>CAVOIA010000001.1:0-1347425 GCA_963695845.1 uncultured delta proteobacterium
CCGCCTGGCTCCGGCCAGGCGCGCCACCTGGATGCTGGCTGTGTTGACTCCGCCGCCTGCTCCTACGATCAGCACATCTTCTCCGGCTCTGAGCCCACCCCGTTTAATCAAAGAATGCCAGGCGGTCGCAAACACCAGGGACGCGGCTGCAGTTTGAGTGTAGGGGAGATCCTTCCGGTATGCGCAACAGATTACGTGCCGGAACAGCGCTGTATTGAGCATAGAAGCCAGGCAGATGCTCACCGAGGACAGCAAATTTCCGGCACAGATTTTCTCGCCCGGTCATGCAATACGCACATCGACCACAGCTGACTGTTGGGTCAACGGCAACACGATCGCCCACGCGAAAATCCGTCACCTCTGAACCAACTTCGGTGATCACGCCGGAGCCGTCACTTCCCAGCACATGCGGGAAGCGCAGATTCAGCGCCGGCCAGCCTTGCATGACCCAGAGATCCAGCCGATTGAGGGCAGCCGCTTTCACCTCCAGCAACACTTCATCCGGTTGAAAGGGCGGCCTGTCGATCTCGCCGTACACTACCTGGTCCAATTCCCCATGTGCTTGCAAATAGAGTGCTTTCATAATGGCACCTCGGCAATTTTCCAGCAGGATTCAAGGAAGTTGTTGTTGACGAATGGCCCCAGATTATCCGGGGATCTGACAAGCTGCAAATTCGGCCCCTCTGCCGGCTATCCACGGCCGGCTGCCGGAGGTGCGTACAGTGTTGAAACCTGGGGACCCGTCTGTGACAGATTTCACTTTGTGGACATTCTATGATATAAACAATTGTTGTCGCCCTACCTGAACACAGTCAACTAGGAGAGAAAATAATGCAGAACTTCGGTCCGCAGATAAGTGAATTTGGCGTAGAGAATCATGGCATCATCAACGCCGGCACTGTCTACTGGAATCTCACGACACCGATGCTGTATGAACAGGTTGTGCGCCGTCGCGAAGGCGATATCCTTCATCTTGGCCCAATGGTTGTTCGTACCGGCGATCACACTGGGCGTTCCCCGAATGACAAATTCATCGCCAAAGAGCCCACCACGGAAAAGCAGATATGGTGGGGAAAGGTCAATCGACCTTTTGAACAACGACAATTCGACTGGATGCTGCGCAAAGTTCTGGCTTATACGCAGAATCGGGACATCTTTGTCTTTGATGGTTATGCAGGCGCAGACGAACGATACCGTATGCCCGTTAGGATCATTACGGAGTACGCGTGGCACAGTCTGTTTGCGCGCAACATGTTTATCGTGGAGCCGGATTCCAAGATACACAAACACTTTCGACCAGAATTCACTGTCATAGACTTGCCCCGCTTTCATGCTAATCCAGGATTTGATGGGACTAACAGTCAGACGTTTATCCTGATGGACTTCAGCAAACATCTGGTGCTCATAGGCGGAACCGAATATGGTGGTGAGATCAAGAAGAGCATCTTCTCGGCCATGAACTACTACTTGCCGGCACAGAATGTCATGCCGATGCATTGCAGCGCCAACTATGGAAAGAGCGAAGATGATGTTGCCATCTTCTTTGGCCTTAGCGGTACGGGCAAAACAACCCTCAGTAATGATCCGGTTCGTAAGCTGATCGGGGATGACGAACATGGTTGGAGCGACAATGGCGTCTTCAACTTCGAAGGTGGTTGCTATGCCAAGGTCATCCGGTTAGACCCCGAAGGTGAGCCGGAGATTTTCGAGACGACGCGTCGTTTCGGCACGATCCTGGAAAATGTCGCCTATAGCACAGAGACCCGCCGCGTTGATCTCGATGATGATTCGCTTACCGAAAATACGCGTTCCAGTTACCCGATCAGCCATGTTGCCAACGCAATTCGCCACGGTACCGGCGGTCACCCGAAGAACGTCATTTTTCTGACCGCGGATGCCTTCGGCGTCTTGCCGCCAATCAGCAAGCTGACCAATGCGCAAGCCATGTACCATTTCCTGAGCGGTTACACGGCAAAAGTTGCCGGTACAGAGCAAGGCGTGACTGAGCCCGTGCCCAACTTCAGCGCCTGTTTTGGAGCCCCGTTCATGCCTCGTCATCCAGGCGAATATGCTAAGCTTCTGGGTGACAAGATTGAGAAACATGACGCCAAGGTCTGGTTGATCAACACTGGTTGGACTGGCGGTCCTTATGGGGTGGGCAGACGCATGAAACTAGCCTACACGCGCAGCATGGTAAACGCGGCCCTAAATGGCGAGTTGGACGATGCTGACTACTGGACTGAACCCTTCTTTGGGCTTTCTATCCCAAACCATGTCGAGGGAGTTCCCAACGACGTTCTCGATCCGCGCAAGACTTGGATAGACCCGGCTGCTTACGACGCCACAGCAAGCAAGCTCGTCAAGATGTTCTCTGAGAATTTCAAGCAGTTTGCGGATGGCGTGTCTGAAGAAATCATGGCCGCAGGACCCGGACAGTAAGGAGTAGATGAAGCCCCTTACTCACCGGCTCGCCGGAGAGCTCTACCAGAAGGATCAATTCCTGGCCCTGCTGCCCGCCCTGGCTGAAAGCTGCACCGGCGGCCTGCTGGCCGATTGGCTCACCAATCTGCCCGGCAGTTCGCAGTACTTCGTTTTTTCCGGCGTCACCTATTCCAACCCGGCCAAGGTGGCCGTGCTGGGCGTCAGCCAAAAGACCCTGGACCGCTGCGGCGCGGTGCACGAACAGACCGTCCGGGAGATGGCCGAGGGTGCCCGTCGGGTCGCCAAAACCACCTACGGGCTGGCCACCAGCGGTATCGCCGGGCCGGATGGCGGCAGTGCGGACAAGCCGGTGGGCACGGTCTGCATCGGGCTGGCCGCTCCGGACCGGTGCGATGCACGCCGGTTCTTTTTCCCTTTTGGCAGGCGTTTGATGAACAAGAAGATGTTCGCCATGGCGGCCCTGAACATGCTCAGAAAAACACTCTCAACATAGGCTTGCGATGATACGACCCGTCATTCTCGCGGGCGGCAGCGGCACCCGCTTGTGGCCGCTCTCGCGATCGCGCTACCCCAAACAGCTCATCAATCTGGTGGGCCGGCAGACCCTGCTCCAGAATACGATCCTCCGGCTGGAAGGCTTGCGCGAAGCGGCCGCTCCGGTGGTGATCTGCAACGACGCCCACCGTTTCATGGTTGCCGACCAGCTGCGCGAGGCCGGGCTGAAAGCCGAGGAGATCATTCTGGAGCCCGTGGGCCGCAACACCGCTCCCGCTCTGGCGGTGGCCGCCATTCGGGCCACGGCCCAGGGCGACGATCCGGTCCTGCTGGTCTTGCCGGCCGATCACCACATCGCGCACATCGATCGCTTTCAGCAGGTGGTGTCCGCGGGGCTGGACTGTGCCCGGCAAGGCCGTCTGATCACCTTCGGCATCGTTCCCGAGGCACCCGAAACCGGCTACGGCTACATCAAAATGGGAGATCCCCTGGGGGCGGCCGGCGGCCACCGCTCGGCGGTGGCCATCGCCGCTTTCGTGGAAAAGCCGGACCTGGAACGGGCCCGGCAATATGTCGCCTCCAAGGCCTACTGCTGGAACAGCGGCATGTTCATGTTCAAGGCCTCGCGGGTGCTGGGCGAACTGGAACGGTTCGCGCCCGAGATCGTGGCCGCCTGCCGAAAGGCCGTTTCGCACGGGATCGTCGATCTCGATTTCTTCCGCTTGGACCGGGCTGCCTTCGGCGCCTGCCCCAGCGACTCCATCGACTACGCCGTCATGGAAAAAACGGACGGCGGCGCCATGATCCCCCTTTCGGCCGGCTGGAACGATCTGGGGTCGTGGGAGGCCTTGTGGCAGGTCAGCCCGAGAGACGACCGCGACAACGTGGTCCGGGGTGATGTGGTCCTGCACGACGTGGGCAACTCCTACCTGCACGCCGAACACCGTCTGATCGCCGCCGTGGGGCTGGTCGACCACATCGTGGTCGAGACCGCCGACGCCGTCCTGATTTCACCGCGCGACCGGGTCCAGGATGTCAAGGGCCTGGTGGATGCGCTAAAGGCCCAGGACCGCGAGGAGACGCGCACCCACCGGCGGCTCTACCGCCCCTGGGGAACGGTGGACCAACTGGTCAGGGGCGACCAGTTCCAGGTCAACCGCATCATCGTGCAGCCCGGCGCCGCCCTGTCGCTGCAAACCCATGCCCAGCGCTCCGAACACTGGATCGTCGTGCACGGCGCCGCCCGGGTCACGCGCGGCGAAGAGCGCTTCGAGCTGGACGCGGACCGCTCGACCTACATCCCGGCCGGCATACCCCACCGCCTGGAAAACGCCGGGCAGGACCCCCTGGAACTGATCGAGGTGCAAACCGGCGTCTACCTCGGCGAGGACGACATCGTGCGCATGCAAGACCGATATGGCCGGGACCGGCACGAATAATGACGGATTCGTAAAAACGCCGATATCTGCGTTACGCTCACCCTCGTCACTGCGGAGTACCGTCAGTACGCCTTCGTTCCTCGGGCTTCGCAAGCCTTGATCTCGGCGCTTTTACGAATCCGCCGGAAATGCGACTTTTTACGAGTTCATCAAAAATAGCTGCTATCAGAAGGTCGGCGGGCGCGCGCCCGCTCCCGAGCGGCTGTCCAGCAGCAAGGTCACCGGTCCGTCGTTGACGATCTCGACGGTCATTTCGGCGCCGAAGCGCCCGGTGCGGGTGTCGATGCCCAGCGCCTTGACCTGATCGACGAAGTGCCGGTAGAGCCCTCGGGCCAGGGCCGGTTCGGCGGCCCCGACGAACGAGGGCCGCCGGCCCTTGCGGCAATCCCCCAGCAGGGTGAACTGGGAGACGACCAGCATCTGTCCCCTGGTGTCGATCAACGAACGGTTCATCTTGCCCCGCTCGTCGGCGAAGATGCGCAGGTTGACCACCTTGGCGGCCAGGTAGTCGGCGTCGCGCTGTCCGTCGCCGTTGGCCACGCCCAGCAGCACATTCAGTCCCGGACCGATCGTGGCGACCGTTGACCCGTCGACACGGACGCGGCTGTGCGCGACGCGCTGGACCACGGCGATCACCGGCGGCGTCCGCCGTCCCGGGGCGTCTTGACGGAGGCCTTGTTAAAGGCCTCGGCAAAGGGGTTGTTGAAGGGTCGGGGCACCGACGGACCGCTGGCCGGCGCCTTCTTGCCGGGCGGGCGACCCGCGGCGGGTCGATCCGCTTTGGCCTTGGGCGCGGGCTTCTGGCCGGGACGGCTGCGCATGGAAAGGGCGATGCGCTTTCTGGGCAAGTCCACCTCCATGACGGTGACGCTGACCTTGTCCTGCACGGCGACCACCTCGGAGGGCGATTTGACGAAACGGTCGCACAGCTCGCTGATGTGAACCAGGCCGTCCTGATGCACCCCGATGTCCACGAAAGCGCCGAAGTTGGTCACGTTGGTGACGATGCCGGGCAGCTTCATGCCGGGCTGCAGGTCCTGGATCGTGGCCACGTTCTCGTCGAAGGCAAAGTTCTCGAAAGGTTCCCGCGGGTCGCGGCCCGGCTTGGCCAGTTCGGCCAGAATGTCTGTCAGGGTCGGCAGCCCCACGCTGTCGCTGACGTAGCGCCGGGGGTCGATTTTTTTACGCAGGGCGCCGTCGTTGATCAGATCGGACACGCTGCAGCCCAGGTCGTCGGCCATCTCGCCGACCAGCGCGTAGCGCTCGGGGTGAACCGCGCTGGCGTCAAGCGGGTTGGGACCGTTTTTGACCCGTAAAAAGCCGGCGCACTGCTCAAAGGCCTTGGGGCCCAGGCGGTTGACGCGTTTGAGATCGCCGCGGCTGGCAAAGGCCCCGTTTTCGTCCCGGAAGGCGACGATGTTTCTGGCCAGCTGGGGACCCAGGCCCGACACGTAGGTGAGCAGCTGGACGCTGGCCCGGTTGACCTCCACGCCGACGCCGTTGACGCAGCTGACCACCACGTCGTCCAGGCTCTGTTTGAGCCCTGTCTGATCGACGTCGTGCTGATACTGGCCCACCCCGATCGATTTGGGATCGATCTTGACCAGTTCCGACAGCGGATCGATCAATCGGCGCGCGATGGAGACGGCCCCGCGCACGGTCAGGTCGTGGTCGGGAAACTCCTGGCGGGCGATCTCCGAGGCCGAATAGATGGAGGCGCCGCTTTCGTTGACCATGATCACCGATATGGCCGGGTCGGCAAGGGCTGTTTTGACAAAAGCCTCGGTCTCGCGGCCGGCGGTGCCGTTGCCCACGGCCACGGCTTCGATGTCAAAGCGCGCGCACAGGGAGCGGACCGTCTGGGCGGCGGCCGATGCCTGCCGCTCGGAACCGTGTGGAAAGACGGTCTCGTTGTGCAGCAGCTTGCCCTGGCGGTCCAGGCAGACCACCTTGCAGCCCGTGCGGAAGCCCGGGTCGACGCCCATCACCCGTTTGGCGCCCAGCGGGGAGGCCAGCAGCAGCTGGCGCAGGTTTTCGGCAAAGACGCGGATGGCCTCGCTGTCGGCCCGCTCCTTGAGCGCCACCCGGATCTCGGTCTCCATGGCGCGCGACAGCAGGCGCTTGTAGGCGTCCTGGGCGGCGATGCGCACCTGATCGGCATCCGGTCCGCTGCCGGTCACGAAAAGATCGGCCACGAGCGCCACGGCCACGTCCGGGTCGGGCGCAATGGACAGGTTGAGGATGTCCGCTTTCTCGCCGCGGCGCATGGCCAGGATGCGGTGTGACGGCGCGGTCGCGGCCGGCTCCTCCCAGGCGAAGTAATCCTTGTATTTGGCCCCTTCGGTCTCCTTGCCGGTCGCCACCCGGCTGCGAATGATCGCTTTTTCGAAAAACAGCTCGCGGATGCGGGTACGGGCCCGCTGATCTTCGTTGACGACTTCGGCAATGATGTCGCGGGCGCCGGACAAGGCGGCCTCGATGGTGTCGACCTCCTTCGCCGGGTCGATGAAATCGGCCGCCAGGACGGCCGGGTCGCGGCCTTTTTGCGCCAAAATGGCTGCGGCCAGCCGTTCGAGGCCTTTTTCGCGGGCGATGGTGGCCCGGGTGCGCCGTTTGGGCCGGTAGGGCAGGTAGATGTCTTCCAGCTGCGCCATGGTGGCGGCGGCCCGCACCTGGGCCTCGAGCTCATCGTTCAGGTGGCCGTGCTGGGCCAGCGAGTTGAGGATGGTGTCGCGGCGGCCGTCCAGCTCCTGCAGCTGGATCAGGCGGTCGCGGATGGCGGCCACGGCGACTTCGTCCAGGCTGCCGGTGGCTTCCTTGCGGTAGCGGGAGATGAAGGGCACCGTGGCACCGTCGTCCAGCAGGGTCGCCACGGCACGGATGCGCTCCGCCGCCAGGTTCATTTCCGTGGCGAGGATATCGATGTGGGTCGGGTTCATTTGCGTGGTCGGCTCACTGGTTCTGTAGGGTTTCGGGTTCGTCGGGCACCTGCCGATGCCGGCAGTCGCGGTTGGGGCAGACATGCATGGTGCCGTCCCGTTTGGTGGTTTTTTCGACCAGGTAGGCGCTGCCGCATGCCGGGCAGGCCGCCGTCACGGGCCGGTCCCAGCTGGCGAAAGCGCACTTGGGGTAACGGTTGCAGCCGTAAAACAACTTGCCCCGTTTGGACGACTTTTCCACCACTTCACCGTCGCAGCCGCTTTCCGGGCAGGCCACGCCGATGGGTTTGGCATTGCCGCCGCCGTTTAGCGACTGGGTGTGTTTGCACTCGGGGTACCCGGTGCAGGCCAGAAAATCGCCGTAGCGGCCCCGTTTGATCACCATGGGCTTGCCGCAGTGATCGCAGACCTTGTCGGTGGCTTCGCTCGACGGCGGCGCCACCGGTGCGATGACCCCTTTTTCATCGCGTTCGTAGTCGCTCGAATAGCTACACTCCGGGTAGCCCGAGCAGGCCAAAAAGTGGCCGTTTTTGCCCATCTTGATGCGCAGGGCGTTGCGGCCGCACAAGGGGCAGGTCAGGCCCGTGGGCAGCCCCACGCCCTTGACGCTGAGCATCTGCTCTCCGGCGTCGGCCAGCTTGCGGCTGAAAGGGCCGTAGAATTGGTTGAGGATGGTCAGCGCCTCCACCTCGGACTGCTCCACGCGGTCCAGATCGTTTTCCAGGCGGGCGGTGAATTCCACGTCCAGAATCTCGGGGAAGCTGGCGATCAGCAGGTCGTTGACGATGAACCCCAGTTCGGTGGGTCGGAAATAGCCTTTGAGCAGTTCCACGTAGCCTTTGTCGCGGATGGTCGAGAGGATGGCGGCGTAGGTGCTGGGTCGGCCGATGCCGTTTTCCTCCAGTTCCTTGACCAGCGAGGCTTCCGAAAAACGCGGCGGCGGCTGGGTGAAGTGCTGCTTGGGATCGATGCCCAGCAGGTCCAGGGGCGACTTTTCGGTCAATTCGGGCAGCGGCTGGCTTTTCTGGCGGCTTTCGTCGTCGTCGTCGGCACTGCGGTAGACGGCCAAAAAGCCGGGAAACTTGACCGAGGACCCGCTGGCCGTGAAGGTGTAGGCCCCGGCGGCGATGGAGAGCGTCTTCTGGTCGATCAGGGCCTGGGCCATCTGCGAGGCCACAAAACGCTGCCAGATCATGGTGTACAGGGCCAGCTGATCTTTGGAGAGGTAGGCCTTGAGCTGCTCCGGCACATGGTTGACAGCGGTGGGCCGAATGGCCTCGTGGGCGTCCTGGACCTTGCTCTTGTTTTTGAAGACGCGCGGTTTGGGGATGGTGTAGTCGCTGCCGAAGCGGTCGGCCACGAATGCCAGGGCCTCCTGGGCGGCTTCGTCGGCGACCCGCGTGGAGTCGGTGCGCATGTAGGTGATCAGGCCGACCGGTTCGCCGGGTCCCAGATCGATGCCCTCGTACAGCTGCTGCGCCACCATCATGGTCTTTTTGGCCGAAAAGCGCAGCTTGCGGATGGCCTCTTGCTGCAGTTTACTGGTGATGAACGGGGGCAGGGGGTTGCGCCGGGTGGTGCGCTTGATGATCTTGTCGACCACGAAGGCGGCTGACTCCAGATCCCTGAGGATCGCGCTGGCCGCGGCCTCGTCCGGAATCTCGATCTTCTCCCCGTTCTTGCGCACCAGCTTGGCGTCAAAGGGCGGCGGCGCGGTTCCTTTCAGGCTGGCGGTGATGGACCAGTACTCCACCGGTTCGAAGGCCTGGATGGCCCGTTCGCGGTCGCAGATGATCCGCACGGCCACGGACTGCACCCGTCCGGCGCTCAGGCCGCCCTTGACCTTGCGCCACAAAAGGGGCGATATCTGGTAGCCCACGAGCCGGTCCAGAATGCGGCGGGCCTGCTGGGCTTCGTATTTGTCCCGGTCCAGCTCCTGGGCCTTTTGCATGGCCTCCAGGATGGCCCGCTGGGTCAGCTCGTGAAAGAGCACGCGGTGGAAGGCCCGGCCCTTTTTCTTGAGCACCTCGGCGGTGTGCCAGGCAATCGCCTCGCCTTCACGGTCCGGGTCCGGGGCCAGGTAGATGTCGGTGGCATCGCCGGCGGCCTGCTTCAACTGGGTCAACACCTTGGATTTGCCGGGAATGGTCCGGTAGTGCGGGGCAAAGTCGTTTTCGATGTCGATGCCCAGATCCTTGCCGGGCAGATCCTTGATGTGCCCCACGGTGGCGGCGACGTTGTAGTCCTTGCCGAGATATTTTTTTATCGTTCTGACCTTTGTGGGTGATTCTACGACCACCAGGGGTTTACTCACGAGATACCTCTTGGTTTGCGTTGCGTCGTGAAAGCGGTCGCTGCCGGCCGTCGGCGGTCAGCGCAAAGCGCTTGCCGGGCGACTGGTGGACCAGTCCCTTGAGCTCCAACTGCAGCAGCAGGCCGGACAGCCGGCCGGCGGGCAGGGCCAGCTTGCGGGCCAGATCGTCGATGTGGATGGCCTCCACATCCAGGGCCTCGATCAGCTGCGCCTCGGCCTCCGTCAGGGGCGGGTGCATCGGCCGGACGGGCTGCGCCTTCGGCGGCACAGGCTGCTGCAGATGGCTGAATTCTTCCAGAATGTCGCCGGCGTGGGCGACCAGTTTGGCGCCCTGCCGGATCAGGGCATGGGTGCCGACGCTCTTGAACGAGTGAATGTTGCCGGGAACGGCAAACACCTCGCGATTCTGATCGGCCGCCAGACGGGCCGTGATCAACGAGCCGCTGCGCCCGGTGGCCTCCACCACCACCGTGCCGTGGCACATGCCGCTGATGATGCGGTTGCGGGCTGGAAAGTGATGCGCATCCGGACCGGTGTCAAGCGAAAACTCGCTGACCACGGCCCCGCTTTCCGCGATCTGGTGGAACAGGTGCTTGTTTTCACGGGGATAGATCCGGTTCAAGCCGGTCCCCATAACCGCCACCGTGAACCCGCCGCCGGCCATGGCGCCGACGTGGGCAGCCGTGTCGACCCCCCGGGCCATGCCGCTGACGATCGTCACCCCCTGTCTGACCAGGTCCGTGCACAAGTGCCGCGTGGCGCCGATTCCGTAATCGGTGGCATTGCGCGATCCGACCACGGCAATCGTCAATGCGGCCGGGGGCAGGGCTCCCTTGACGTAAAGAAACGGCGGTGGATCCGGTATGCGCAGTAGCAGCGGGGGATAACGCGGGTCCGTCTGGGTGAGCACGGCGATTCGGTGCTGCCGGACCGCCTCCAGTTCGTCGGCGGCGGCCCCGGCACCGCGCGGGTGCAAAATGGCCGACACCAGGCGCGGGGTCAGGCCCTGGACGGTCGACAAGGCGGCCTCGTCCGCGCTCAGGACCGCCTCGGGAGAGCCGAAGCGTTCGATCAGGCGCCGGAAGAGCAGGTTGCCAACCCCCGGTACGCCTTTGAGCGCAAACCAGGGCCGTAAATCCGACATCTATTTTTTCCGACCCGACCAGGCCAACAGGATCGGGCTGGCCACAAAGATCGACGAGTAGGTGCCGATCAGGATCCCGACCAAAAGGGCGAAGGAGAAGTCGTGGATGATCCCGCCGCCCAGGACGAACAGGGCCGCCACCACGATCAGGGTCGTACCCGAGGTGAGGATGGTTCGGCTCAGGGTTTCGTTGATGCTGCGGTTCAAAATCGTGGTCAAGGGCTCTTTGTGATATTTGCGCAGGTTTTCGCGGATGCGGTCGAAGACGATGATCGTGTCGTTGAGGGAGTAGCCGACGATGGTCAACAGGGCCGCTACAATGGGCAGGGTGAACTCCTTGTCGAAAAGGGAGAAGATGCCCACGGTTATGGTCACGTCGTGGATCAGGGCCACGATGGCGCCCATGGCATATTTGAACTCGAACAGCCAGAAGGCGATCAAGCTGACGATAAGGGCCGTCAACATCAAAAAGGGCACGGCGACATCGAACAGCGAGAGCAGATAGACGGCCCCCATGATGGCGGCCGCCACGATACCGCTTTTGGCCCACTTTAATTCAAACCTGCCCGAGATGTACACGGTGATGAACAACAGGGCATAGAACAAGGCGAACAGCGCTTTTTCGCGCAGGTCCTGGCCCACCTGGGGGCCGACCATCTCCATGCGCCGCACCTCCACGCCGAGGCCGGTGGCCGCCTCGAACTTGGCCGCCATGGAGGCCGACAGATCCTCGACGGCCGAGGATGTGGCGTCCGTGCGAATCAAAAACTCATTGTCCGCTTTCTGGCCGAAGCGCTGGACCGCCGACGCGGTGATGTCCATTTTTTTCAGGCCCGATTTGATGTCGTCGATGGTGACGGGCTGCTGGAATTTGACCTGGATCAGGGTGCCGCCGGCGAAGTCGATGCCATAGCGGGGACCCTGTTTGACCACCAGGGTGCCGATGCTGATCAGAATCATCGCCAGAGAGAACACGAACGCGATTTTTCGTTTGCCGATGAAGTCGATGTTGATATCCGGTTTGATAAACTGCATGAATCCGTTCCTCGATTGAGGTTTTTATTACCGGTGACCGTGCCGGTTCCGGTCCGACGGGCGGCGTGGCGTCAGATGCTGATGGTGCGCACCTTCCGGTTGACCAGCAGGTAGTCGAAAACGACCCGGGTTAGCACCAGGGCGGTGAAGAGGCTGGCCACCACGCCGAGGCTCAGGGTCACGGCGAATCCCTTGACCGGTCCGGTTCCGAACTGAAAGAGCACCAGGGCCGCGATCAAGGTGGTGACATTGGCGTCCAGAATGGTCAGCGTCGCCCGGTCATACCCGGCGTCGACGGCAGCCCGCGGGGTCTTTCCCAGGCCTAATTCCTCGCGTATGCGCTCGAAAATCAATACATTGGCATCGACGGCCATACCGATGGTCAGGATGATCCCGGCGATGCCGGGCAAGGTGAGGGTGGCCCCGAAGCCGGCCAGCCCGCCGGCGATGAGCAGGATGTTGAGGATCAAGGCGCTGTCGGCGATCAGCCCCGCGCCTTTGTAGTAGACGACCATGAACAAAACGACCAGGATACCGCCCACCACCATGGAGAGCAGGCCCCTTCTGATCGAGTCGGTGCCCAGCGAAGGGCCCACGGTGCGTTCTTCCAGGATCTGCACCGGCGCCGGCAGTGCACCGGCCCGCAGCACGATGGCCAGATCGCGAGCCTCTTCGGTGGTGAAGTTGCCGGTGATGCGCGCCTCGCCGCCGGCGATCTTCTCCTGGATGACCGGAGCGGAGTAGATGTTGCCGTCCAGCACGATGGCCAAGCGTTTTTTGACGTTTTCGGCGGTGATGCGTTCGAACAGGCGGGCGCCTTTTTTGTCGAAGTTGATCGAGACATAGGGTTCGTTGTACTGGCTGTCGATCTGCACCCGGGCGTCGGTGAGGTAGGCGCCGGTCAGCGCGGTCGATTTTTTGACCAGATAGGGCGTTTTCTCGACCCGGCGCGTGGCGGGGTCTTCCTTGGTCTCGTAGAGCACCTCGCTGCCGGCCGGGACCTTACCGTTCAGGGCGGCGGCCAGATCGTTGGCTTCGTCGATCAGTTTGAACTCCAAAAGGGCGGTCCGGCCGATCAGATCCTTGGCCCGCTGGGTCTCCTTGATGCCTGGCAGCTGAATCAGGATCCGCCGCTCCCCTTGAATGCGGATGTCCGGTTCGCTGACGCCGAACTGGTCGATGCGGTTGCGGATGGTTTCCAGGGCCTGATCGACGGCCAGTTTGCGAATGTGATCGGTCTCCTTGTCGGGCAGGTCCAGGGTCATCTTCAATATGCCGTCCCTTTCGGAGCGATCCACAATGCGCAGGTCCGGGAATTCAGCATCCAGCAGCTCGTCGAAACGAGCGATGTTGTCGGCCTCGGGCACGCTGAGGCGCAGCTTGACGTTATCGACCCGTTCGATGCCCAGGTTGCGGATGCGCGCCGCTCTCATCGATTCGCGCATCTCCTGGCCGATCCGGTCAATGGTGTTTTCGACGGCCTTGTCCGCCTCGACCTCCAGGACCAGGTGCATGCCGCCCTGCAGGTCGAGCCCCAGGTTGATTTTCTTGTGGGGCCAAACGCCGGGCCGAAAGGTCGGAATCACATACACCACAGCGGTCAGGATCACCGCGGCGATCAGGATGAGTTTCCATGAAAGATTCTTCACGCCTGGTTCCTTTCACGATCGGTACACTAAAGCCCCAGTCGCCGGATCTTTCCCAGTTCGACCGCATGTGGGTCGTCGGACGCGATGGGATCGAAATACCGGTCAAAATGGGGCTTTACAGAAACGATTCGAATTAAGTGTTCTCTTTTTTCTCTTTTTTGGGCGCCGGCGGGGGCGTGGCGGTCTGCATGAGCGCCGACACACTGGCCCGATTCACCTTCACGCGAACTTTTTCGGCGATCTCCACCGTCAAGGTGGTGTCCGACACGCCGGTGATGCGACCGTGAAGTCCGCCGCTGGTGACGATGCGATCACCGGTCTTAAGACTTTCGATCATCTGCCGGTGCTCCTTGGATTTTTTCTGTTGCGGCCGGATCAGCAGAAAATAGAAGATGACGAACATCAGGATCAGCGGAATGAACGACGCGAATCCTCCTGCACCGCCTTGGCCGGCGGCGCCTCCTGTTCCCATTGCGTAGGCGATATTCATGGGTGTTATTACCTCCTGTCAGATATTTCAGATGGACGGCGGCACCTGGATGCGTTCATCCGGCATGCCGCCACGGTGATGGTTGCAAAAATGGCGCTGGTATACTGCAAATCACCCGGCCCGTCAAATGGTTCTTGGGTTGCATCCGGTCGGCCGTTCGCCGAACCGAATGCAGCGGCTCAATCGGAGGGGGGATCCACGGGCTTGGTTTTTTTATCGTAGGTGACCGTCATCTGGCCGGGGATCAGATCGTGTCCGGCTACGATGGTGATCCCGACGGCCCTTTTGCCTTCCAGGTCGCTCAACTCCCGGCGCTTGTGATTGAGCAGGTAGGTCGCCACCGGGGGCGGCAGTGTGGCGTGGACATGTTGGATGTCGGCCTTCAAGGTGTTCAGCTTGAGCTTGCGCAAAAAGCTCAGGCCCATGGATTCGACCGACGGGACCTGACCCTTGCCGCCGCAGTGGGAGCAGGTTTCCATGCTGCCGAAATCGATGGACGGCCGCAGGCGCTGGCGCGATAGTTCCAGCAGGCCGAATTTGGAAATCTTGCCGATCTTGACCCGGGCGCGATCCTGCTTCATCTCGGCCCGCAGGACCCTTTCGACCTGGTTGCGATGTTTCTGGTCGCGCATGTCGATGAAATCGACCACGATCAGGCCGCCCAGGTCGCGGATGCGCAGTTGACGCGCAATCTCCTCGGCCGCTTCCAGGTTGGTCATCAGGGCGGTCTCCTCGATATTTTTCTTTTGGGTACCCTTGCCGGAGTTGACGTCAATGGCCACGAGCGCCTCGGTGCGTTCCAGCACGATCGACCCGCCGGACTTGAGCGTTACCCGGTTGTTGAATATGGTGGCGATCTGGTCTTCCAGCTGGAAGCGCGTGAAAATCGGCTTGTCGGATTTGTGGTGCTTGACGATGCCGGTCTGTTTCGGAGCGATGATGTGGACGAAGTCCTTGACCTCCTGGTGCACGGCCTCGTCGTCGATGAGGATCTCCTTGATGTCGGAGGTGAAGTGATCGCGGATGGAACGCACCGCCAGGTTGCGGTCTTTGTAAAGGGCGGCCGGTGCGCTGGCCTTGATGGCACGGTCGGTGATGCTCTCCCACAGCCGCAACAGGTACTGCACGTCCTTGGCCAGCTTGGTCTTGGTGATGCCTTGCCCGGCCGTGCGGATGATGATGCCGAATCCGTCGGGAAGGTCCAGCTTGGCGACGATCTCCTTGAGCCGCTGGCGTTCGGCCTCGTCTTCGATTTTACGGGAAATGCCGCGGCTGTTGCTACCCGGCATCAATACGGCGTAGCGGCCGGGCAGGGAGATGAAGGTGGTCAGCATGGCCCCTTTTTTCATGAACGGGTCCTTGGTGACCTGCACCATCAGCTCCTGGCCGCGTTTGACCAGGTTCTGGATCGATTTGCCGTTGGTGGGCGGATCCTGGTAGTAGTCGCTGTGGATCTCCTGTTTTTGCAAAAAGCCATGGCGGTCGGCGCCGAAGTCGACAAAGACGGCTTGCAGACTGGGTTCGATGCGGGTGATCAGACCTTTATAAATGCTGCTGTGCAGAATTTCACGGGCCGTGCTCTCGATGTGAAATTCTTCCAGGCGGCTGTCCTTGACGATGGCGAGCCGCACCTCTTCGGGGTCCACGGCGTTGATGAGAATTTTACTGGTCATGCGCGGCGATTTGGGTTCCATTGGAGAGTTTCTGGTTAACTTCGAATTTGCATAAATAATAAATTGTTATAATCAAGTCAACGTTATTTTTTCAGGCCCCGGCGCCCGGTTCGGCCGGCCATGACGCGTCCAATCGACTCGTCGGCCGGCGTGGCGCTGCCTGCCAACCAATTGATTCTGTTGATGTTTTCCCGCTTCGCGGCGCGGCGCAGGGCAGCGCCGCGCCAGTCGGGCGCCGAATCGAATGCCTTGCTTGATATTTGGCGGCCTTTGTGGCATGAGAGGGCACGCTAGTCGATTAAAATCAACAATGTTCGCAAGAAGATAGGGAAGATTAATGGAGTTACGGTACCATCCCCAGGCAATCGAAGCGAAGTGGCAGCGCCGATGGCAACAGGACCAGCTGTTCGAGGTGGTCGAGGCCCCGGACCGCGAAAAATACTATCTGCTGGAAATGTTTCCCTATCCGTCCGGCAAGATCCACATGGGGCATGTGCGCAATTACACCATCGGCGATGTGGTCGCGCGCTACAAACGCATGCGCGGCTTCAACGTGCTGCACCCCATGGGCTGGGACGCCTTCGGCATGCCGGCCGAGAACGCCGCCATCGCCAACGACACCCACCCGGCCCGCTGGACCTACGACAATATCGATGCCATGCGGGCGCAGCTCAAGCGCCTGGGGTTTTCCTACGACTGGAGCCGCGAACTGGCGACCTGCCACCCCGAGTACTACCGCTGGGAGCAGTGGCTGTTTCTCCAGATGCTCGAGCGCGGCATGGCCTATCGCAAGGAGTCCTATGTGAACTGGTGCGATCCCTGCCAGACCGTGCTGGCCAACGAGCAGGTAGAAGCGGGGATGTGCTGGCGCTGCGGCAAGCCGGTGCGTCAGAAAAAGCTGTGGCAGTGGTTTTTCAAGATCACCGATTTCGCCGAAGATCTGCTGGTGCACTGCGACATGCTGCCCGGGTGGCCCGACAAGGTCACCACCATGCAGCGCAACTGGATCGGCAAGAGCGTCGGTGCCGAGATCCGTTTTCCCGTGGAGGGCAGCCAGACGGCCATCAGCGTCTTCACCACCCGTCCGGACACGGTCTTTGGGGCGACCTTCATGTGTTTGGCGCCGGAGCATCCCCTGGTTCCCGACCTGTCGGCCGGCACGGATCAGGCGGCGGCTGTGGCGGCCTTCGTGGAGCGCATCGCCCTGCAGGACCGCACCAGCAAGGCCATCGAAAGCTACGAAAAGGAAGGCGTCTTCACCGGCGCCTACTGCACCAATCCCATGAACGGCCGGCGCATGCCGGTCTACACGGCCAATTTCGCCCTGATGGAATACGGCACCGGGGCGGTCATGTCGGTGCCGGCCCACGACCAGCGCGATTTCGATTTTGCCAAAAAATACGGTCTGCCCATCGTCGTGGTCGTCAGCCCGGCCGATGCGGACGCGGTGGAAGCGGACATGGCGGCCGCCTACACCGGCGACGGGACCCTGGTCAACTCCGGTGCGTTCGACGGCATGGCCAACCGCCAGGCCATGGACGCCATCGCCGCGGCCATGCAAAAAGCGGGCGTCGGCCAGCCGACCGTCAGTTTCCGCCTGCGGGACTGGGGCATCTCGCGCCAGCGCTACTGGGGCGCTCCCATACCCATCATTCACTGCGACGCCTGCGGCATCGTTCCCGTGCCCGAGGCGGACCTGCCCATCGTCCTGCCCGAGGATGCCGATCTGCTGAGCGGGGGGCGCTCACCGCTTCCGCAGCTGCCGGATTTCGCCCGCACCCGCTGTCCGCGGTGCGGTCGCGCGGATGCCCGGCGGGAAACCGACACCATGGACACCTTCGTGGAGTCGTCCTGGTACTTCGAGCGCTACTGCAGCCCGCGCTGCGACACGGCCATGTTCGACCGGAGCGCGGTGGACTACTGGATGCCGGTCGACCAGTATATCGGCGGTGTCGAACACGCCATCTTGCATCTGCTCTACTCGCGCTATTTTACCCGGGTGCTCGAGGAGCTGGGACTGGTGACCTTCAAAGAGCCCTTCACGCGGCTGCTGACCCAGGGGATGGTGTGCAAAGAGACCACCGCCTGCCCGGAACACGGCTTTCTCTTTCCGGAGCAGCTGGCCGGTGAGGACGAGGCCTCCCCCAGCTGCCGGCAGTGCGGCCGGCCCGTCACCGTCGGCCGGGTTGAAAAGATGTCCAAGTCCAAACGCAACGTCATCGACCCCAACTTGCTGCTGGATGCCTACGGCGCCGACACCACGCGCCTGTTTTGCCTGTTCGCCGCTCCACCGGAGCGCGACCTGGAGTGGAGCGCGCAGGGCGTCGAAGGCAGCTACCGGTTTCTTCAGCGGGTATGGCGGCTGGCCGAGCGCTGGCTGCCGGCGGTGGACGGCTGCGGCGACCCTTCCGGCGACCTGTCCGGGACCAGTGCTGCCTTCGGCGAACTGCACCGGAAAACCCATGCCACCATCAAGCGGGTCACCCAGGATATCGAAGCGCGCTTTCATTTCAACACGGTCATCAGTGCGGTCATGGAGCTGGTCAACACCATGCAGGCCGTGGAAGACACCGATCCGGACCAGACCGACAGGCGTGTCATGCGGTTGGCCCTGGAGACGGTCGTGCTGCTGCTCGCACCGATTGTGCCGCATTTTTGCGAAGAGCTGTGGGAGGCCCTGGGCCACGGCCAGAGCGTTCTGTTGAGCCCCTGGCCATCCTTTGACGAGGCCGCCACGCTCACGGACGAAGTGGAAGTGGTGGTGCAGGTCAACGGCAAGCTGCGCAGCCGCTTTGCCGCCGCGGTGGACAGCGATCCGGAGACCCTCAAGCAGGCCGCCCTGGCCGACGAGCGCATCGTGCGGTTTGTCGACGGGAAAACCGTCAGGAAGGTCATCGTGGTCAAAAACAAGCTGGTCAACATTGTCGTGTAATTCGCGTTTCGATGCGGCGGAAAGATGAATTCCCGGATGAGCTTTAGATGGATGGCGGCAGCGGCGCTGGGGCTGCTCGTCGGCTGCGGCTACCAGTTTGCGGGCAGCGGCAGCCTGCCGGCGGGTGTCTCGCAGGTATTCATTCCGGTCATGGATAACCGATCGGCCGAAACCGGCGTCGAGCAGATCTTTACCAACGACCTGATCGACGAATTCACCAGAAGGCGCAAAGAGAGCCTGGCCATATCCCGCGCATCGGCCGATGGAATTCTGCTGGGAACCGTTGTCTCTCTGAATGTGATCAATATTGCCAGGTCAACGGTTTCCACCGCCACGGCGCGCCGTCTGGTCGCGCAGGTGAACCTTCGGCTGGAGGCTCCTGACGGCAAGTTGCTGTGGTCGTCGGGCGCCATCGTAGACCAGCAGACCTTTGAGGTCACCGTGGGTGAAGACAGAACAGCCCTGGATCTGCGAAGGGGTGAAGCCATTGTCGCGGTTTCCAGGAAAATAGCCGAATCCGCCTTTTTCCGGTTAACCGATGATTTTTAGTCCCCCGGCCGGTGCGGTCGCGAAGAAAACGGACCGGGCCGGCTTTTCCGTTTCCTTCGAACGACAGGCACCGCTCAGGATCGGTCCTACAAGGTGTTGACGTGTTTGGTGAGGCGGGCGATCTTGCGGGAAGCGGTTTTTTTATGCAGCACCCCTTTTTTAGCGGCGTTGTCGATGACCGATTTGGCTTTGTTCAATTGCTCGGCGGCGTTTTCGGCGCCTTGCGCCACGGCCAGACGCACATCCTTGACAACGTTTTTGACGCGGGTCTGAACGGCCCTGTTCCTCAAGCGACGGCGTTCGTTCTGGCCGGCGCGTTTCAATGCTGATTTATGATTGGCCACCTTATGCTGCTCCTTTCGAGGTTGAGTTAAAAATTACAAATCTTCCAAATATCCAGATGTGCCGAAAAAGTCAAGCGGTTTGTGGCTGGTCCAAACGCCCATGAACACCACCCCCACCGGTCGACCGGGCAGCGAAAAACGTCACCTGACCCGTGCCGTCGGGGTGGTGGGAACGGCGACCCTGCTCAGTCGAATCATGGGCTACGCCCGCGACATGGTCCTGGCCTCCTTTTTCGGGGCCGGTATGACCGCGGATGCCTTTATCGCCGCCTTCCGGATTCCCAACCTGCTGCGGCGCCTGTTCGGCGAGGGCTCCCTGAGCATCGCCTTCGTACCGGTCTTTACGGAAACGATGCAGACCGGTGGCCGCCGCGACGGCCTTCGGCTGGCGGTCAGTTCGCTCAAACTGCTGCTGATCTGCCTGGCGGTCGTGACGATCGTCGGTGTGGTGGCTGCGCCGCTGATCATCCGCCTGGTGGCGCCCGGATTTGCCGAATCCCCGGACAAGCTGGCCTTGACCATCCTGCTGACCCGCATCATGTTTCCCTACGTGGTTCTGATCGGACTGGTCGCGCTGTGCATGGGAATTCTCAATTCCCTGGGCCACTTTGCCGCCCCGGCGGTTGCACCGGTGCTGCTCAACCTGGCCATGATCGCAGCGGTCGTTCTCGTTTCCCGGTTCAGCAGCGACCAGACCATTCAGGTGATCGGGTTGGCCGCCGGGGTGATCCTGGGCGGTGTGCTGCAATTGTGGCTCCAGCTTCCCTTTCTCGTCAAACACGGCGTCCGCTTCTGGGAGAAATCGGGGTTGTGGCACCCGCGCATGCGCGCGGTGGGGTTGCTGATGCTGCCGACCATCTTCGGCGCCGCCGTTTACCAGATCAACATTCTGGTGGGCACCTTGCTGGCCTCCCTGCTGCCCCAGGGCAGTGTTTCGTACCTGTACTACGCCGACCGTCTGGTCCAGTTCCCGCTGGGTATCTTTGCCCAGGCCGCGGCCACGGCGGTTCTGCCCAGCTTGTCGCGGCAGGTGGCCGGCGGCGACCGGGTCGGGGTGGCCGGCACCTTCGGGTACGCCATGAACCTGGTGCTGTTTATCACGATTCCGGCCATGGTGGGTCTGATCGTGCTGCGCGAACCGATTGTGGCCCTGTTGTTCCGGCACGGCGCGTTCGATGCCCAAACCGCGCGATTGACCTCCGATGCCCTTTTGTACTATGCTGGTGGTCTGTGGGCCTTTGCAGCCGTGCGCATCGTGGTCTCGATGTTTTACGCCCTGCAGGACACCCGCACACCGGTGGTCAGTGCCACGGTCGCCGTCGTTACCAACATCGTCCTCGGCATGGCCCTCATGGGACCGATGAAGCACTGTGGGCTGGCCCTGGCCACCTCCGTGGCCTCCGCTGTGAATCTGGCGATGTTGGTGGTTGCCCTGCGAAACCGACTGGGATCGATCCGCTGGCGGCCGATGGTTTCAAGCTGCCTGAAAACCGTGCTGGCCTCGGCCGTTATGGCCTTGGCCGTGGCGGCGATCTGCAGGGGCTGGTTGCCGACAGACCTCGCGTCGGACCGTGTGTTGCTGCTGGTGAGCACCGGGGCCGGCGTCTTGGGCGGCAGCGTGGTTTTTTTTGTGACCGCCTGGCTGTTGAAAATTCCGGAATGGACAACGGTGGTTGAGGTGGCTACCAAAAAATGGCACCGGTCATGAGTGTGCGCCTGAAGCTGGTCCTCGGTGCGACGATGGTGGTGCTGATTCATCTGTTGGTCCTGATCGTCTTCGGGGACAACGGCCTGGTGGAGTTGTCCAGCCTGCGATCGCGCGAGGCCCTGCTGATTCAGCAAAACGAGATTATCGAAAGCGAGAACGTGCGTCTGTACCGGATCATCCGGCGGCTCAAGAACGATCCGGTCTACATCGAAAGCGTGGCCCGCAACGAGTTGGGCATGGTTGGCAAAGATGACCTGGTCATGTTGCGACCGGCGGCCCAACGGCAGGGAAACCGTGATGCGCCGTGATCGGGACAACCCCTTTTTCACCGTGACCATGGCCCGCCTTCACGCCCGCCAGGGGCGCCATGCGGATGCGGTGCGGATTTACCGCCACCTGCTGGAGCGCGCTCCCCATCGCACCGATCTACAGGCGGCCCTGGAAGCGTCCCTTCAAGCGGCTGCGTCACGCACGGGTGAAACCGCCGTGCCCTGGCGCGAACACGCCCGTCTGATCGATCAGTGGGTGCGGCTCCTGCTCAGGCAAGACGCTGTCCGGCGCATGCGAAACATCCATGTTGGCAAATAAACAGATCGTTCTTGGCGTGTGCGGCGGCATTGCCGCCTACAAGAGTGTCGAGATCCTGCGGCGCCTGGTCAAGCTGGGTGCTGCGGTGCGGGTGATCATGACCGCCAGCGCCACGCGCTTCGTCAATCCCATGACGTTCGAGGTGTTGTCGCAAAACCCGGTCTGCCTGGACCTTTTCGAGGGCACGGACGATGCGGCCATCCGCCACATCGCCTGGGCCGAGGCCGCCCAGGCGGTGGTGATCGCCCCCACTACGGCCAATATGGTCGCCAAACTGGCCCACGGGGTTGCCGACGACGCCCTGAGCACCTTTATGCTGGCCGTCACCTGCCCGGTGATGATCTGCCCCTCCATGAATTCGGACATGTTCGAACATCCCGCCACCCAACGCAATCTCAGGCAGCTTGAAAGGGACGGCTGCCGGGTCCTGGCGCCGGGCGAGGGCGAACTGGCCTGCGGCACCACGGGGCCGGGGCGCCTGCCCGAACCCGACACGGTGGTCGACCGGCTGGTCGCCTTGCTGACCGCGTCCGATCTCGCCGGTCAAACCGTGCTGGTCACCGCCGGGCCTACCCGGGAAGCGATCGATCCGGTCCGGTACATCTCCAACCCCTCCTCGGGAAAAATGGGCTATGCGATCGCCCGGGCCGCTGAAAACCGCGGGGCACGGGTGGTCCTGATCAGCGGGCCGGTCGCCTTGACACCGCCCTTGAACACCGAGGTGGTGCCGGTGACCACCGCCGAGGAGATGGCCGCGGCGGTTTTCGAGCGCTTGGAACAGGCCCAGGTGGTCGTCAAGGTGGCGGCGGTTTCCGACTACCGTCCCGTGGTCGCCCACGACCACAAGATCAAAAAGGGGGCGGCGGGTATCCGGATCGATCTGGAGCGCACCACGGACATCCTCAAGGAGGTCGGCCGGCGCCGGCGCCCCGACCAGATCCTGGTCGGGTTCGCCGCCGAAACCCGTGACGTGGAAACCTATGCCCGCCGCAAGCTGGCCGAAAAACGCCTGGATGTAATCGCCGCCAATCTGATCGGTCCGGCCGACTCCGGGTTTGCCGCCGAAACCAACCGGTTGACCCTGTTTTTTGCCGACGGCCGCAAGATGCCCCTGGACGTGATGCCCAAAGCGGCCCTGGCACACCTGATTCTGGACCAGGTGGCGGCCTTGATCCGCGCCAAAAAAGCGGGATAGCCGTCCGTCTACCCGAACCGGATGCAACTGTCTGATGACCGCCGATACGCCCCTGACGGAACTGATCCGAAACCTGTGCAACACCCTGGACTATCTGAAAGCCAGTGGGTGCACCGGGTTCGATTGCTCCCGAAAGGGCCTGGATGCCCTGGCGCGTCTGGGCGCCGACTCGCCGTCGGCACGACCGATGGGAGAGTCCCTGGCGGACGTCCGCGACGACCTGGGGGCTTGCACGCGCTGCCCCTTGTCGCGTGAGCGAACCCACATCGTGTTCGGCGAGGGCGCCGAGCATGCCCGACTGGTGTTTGTGGGCGAAGGCCCCGGGTTCGAGGAGGATCGAACCGGACGGCCGTTCGTGGGCGCCGCGGGGGCACTGCTGGACAAAATCATCGCCGCCATGGGGTTGACCCGCCAGGCGGTCTACATCGGCAACATCGTCAAATGCCGTCCGCCCGGCAATCGCAATCCCACCCCTGCCGAGATTGCCGCCTGTCTGCCCTTTCTAAAGCGGCAGCTGGCCGCCATCCGCCCCCGGGTGATCTGTGCCCTGGGCGGCGTCGCGGCCCGCTCCCTGCTGGAAACCGAAATCCCCATTTCGCGTCTCAGGGGGCAAATTCATGAGGTCATGGGCATGGCGGTGATGCCGACCTTTCATCCGGCATTTTTGCTGCGCAACCCCGACCGAAAACGGGATGTGTGGCACGACATGCAATTGGTGATGAAGCGACTGGATTAAATATGACGCAATCCTAAAAACGCCGATATCTGCGTTACGCTTCATCCCTTGTTTACGAGTTCATCACATATCCTCTGGCAACCGTTTTTCGATCCACGTCAAGGCCTGACTGCGGGTGGTCAATTCGCCGGTCAGCTGCCGTTCGCGCACCCGCGCCAACACCGTTTTGAACAGCGCTGACGGCGGCAGCCCGAAGGTTGCGATCAGGTCCTGGCCGCTGAGCAGCGGTGGCGTCCCGGCCTGAGTGCGGCAATAGTCGAGATAGACATCGACCAGATCGCTGCAGTAGCCGATAAAGGCCCGGTCGCGCGCATCCGGAACCGGTTTCTTGGCCATGATGTCCGCCGTGGCGTGGATCAGGATCGGCAGGGTCATGGCGCCGCAGTGATTGAAAAAGCGGACCCGACCTTTGGGGGAGAGGCGGCCGCTGGCGGCCGCCCGGTAGAGAAAAAGCGGTCGGATGTGGTGGCGGATAACGGCGTCGGCGGTGTCGCGCTGTTTGTTGGACAGCCGCAGGCGACGGCTGATGCCGGCCGTGATGTCGGCGCTTTTGGCCGCGTGGCCGTAAAAGTGGACCTGGCCGCCGGCGTCGACCCGTCGGGTGGCCGGTTTGCCCACGTCGTGCAGCAGAGCGCTGTATTTGAGCAGGGCGGTGTGGGGTTTCAAATTGGTCGGCGCCCCGTCGCCCATTCGATTCCCAAACCGGCGGCCCCATGCGGCCAACAGGGCTTCCAGATGGCCATAGGTCTGCATGCAGTGCTCGAACACGTCGTATTGGTGGTGGCGGTTTTGCGTGCACCCGACAGCGTCTTGCAGTTCGGCAAACAGGGCCGTGAGCAGCCCGCTGGCCGCCATGGCCCTCAGGCTGTCGACAGAGTCGGACACGCCGAACAGTTTGACCAGTTCGGCCCAGATCCGTTCGCCGGCCACCCCGGTGATCCGGTGGCAGTGGGCGGCGACGGCCGACCGGGTGGCGGCCGACAGACGGCCGGCAAAGGCCGCCGCCATCCGATAGGCCCGCACCAGCCGGGCCGGGTCGTGTTCGAAGGCGGTCGGGGAGACCATCCGGATGACGCGCCGGCGCAGGTCGGCCAGCCCGCCGGTGCAGTCGATCAGACGCCCGGCCTTGACGTCGTAGGCCATGGCATTGATCGTAAAGTCGCGCTGCAGCAGATCGGCCTGGATGGAGCCATGGGCCAAGGGGGCCAGATCGACGATGCGCCCGGGCGATGCGACCCGCAGCAGGACGAACGCGTTTTTGCCCAGGTCGACGATGCGGCCTCCGGTGTGGGCGGCGATCCGTGCCGCGGCGCGGGCGATGTCGCCGCGAACGGCCAGATCGATGTCCGCGGGCCGTCGGCCGGCCAGCAGGTCGCGCACCGTTCCGCCAACCAGGTAGACGCCCTCGGGGTCGCCGGGCAGTGCATCCCGGGCCGCGTCGGCCAGGCGCTGCATCGCCTGGGCCGTCGTGCGGTCGCCGCCCGTTGCGGCTGTCGGTTCAAATTCCCTTGACACGGTCTGATTCATGGTATAACAAATTTCCTTAACTCACATGGAAAGGCCCGTCCAGCGGGGCTAAGCCTAATAACCTCTATCACAAAAACACACACAATCCTCCAAAAAAACCGACAGCCCAACCCCATTCTTCCGTAATACCCAGTGGCGGCAGGTTCGCCCGTATGCCGGATTGGGGAGTGACAGGCGACAGTCATTTTACCCTAATGTTTCACAAAAAAGATGACGAAATGAGACCATCAAGGGTGAATCGTCAGAATTGTCATAGGGTTGCGCGCGACTGTCGCCGAGATGGAGGTCGAATTGCGGGGCGTGGGTGATCACTTAATCAAAAACGGGGTGTATTGATGAACATCGTGGAATTGAAAAACAAGAAGATCAACGAACTGACCAAAATGGCCAAGCAGCTCAATATCGACGGTGCGGCCGGCATGCGCAAACAGGAGTTGATCTTTTCGTTGCTCCAGGCCCAGATCGAGAAGGACGGTCTGATTTATGGTGAAGGGACCCTGGAGATCCTGCCCGACGGTTTCGGGTTTCTGCGGGCCCCCAACTACAACTACCTGCCTGGACCGGACGACATTTACGTCTCTCCATCCCAGATCCGGCGCTTCAACCTGCGCACCGGAGACACCGTATCCGGCCAGATTCGCCAGCCCAAGGAGTCCGAGCGCTACTTTGCCCTGTTGAAGGTGGAGGCCGTCAACTACGAGGACCCGGAAGTGGCCCGGGAAAAGATCCTGTTCGACAACCTGACCCCCCTTTATCCGGAAACCAAGGTCAACCTGGAAACCGACCCCGAAAACTACTCCACCCGCATCATGGACCTGTTGACCCCCATCGGCTTCGGTCAGCGCGGGCTGATCGTGTCGCCGCCGCGCTCCGGCAAGACCATGCTGCTGCAGTGCATCGCCAACTGCATCGTTCAGAACCACAAGGATATCGTGCTGTTCGTCCTGCTGATCGACGAACGTCCGGAAGAGGTCACCGACATGCAGCGCTCGGTCAAAGGGGAGGTCATCAGTTCGACCTTCGACGAACCGGCCGAGCGGCACGTCCAGGTAGCCGAGATGGTCATCGAAAAGGCCAAACGCCTGGTCGAGCACAAGAAGAACGTGGTGATCCTGCTCGACAGCATCACCCGCCTGGCTCGGGCCTACAACTCGGTTATGCCCCCCAGCGGCAAGATTCTCTCCGGCGGCGTGGACTCCAACGCCCTGCAGCGGCCCAAACGCTTTTTCGGCGCCGCCCGCAATATCGAAGAGGGCGGCAGCCTGACCATCATCGCCACGGCCCTGGTCGACACCGGATCGCGCATGGATGAGGTCATCTTCGAGGAGTTCAAGGGCACCGGCAACATGGAAATCCAGCTCGACCGCCGCCTGGCCGACAAGCGCATCTTCCCGGCCATCGACATCAAGAAGTCCGGTACCCGCAAGGAGGAACTGCTGCTCGAGGCGGCCACCTTGAACCGGGTCTGGATCCTGCGCAAGCTCTTCTCCTCTTTGAATCCGTCCGACAGCCTTGAATTTTTACTTGAAAAAATGAACGGAACCAAGGATAATGCCGATTTCCTGGATTCAATGAATACTTAAGAAAATCATAGGGGGTTGAAATAACAATGAAAGCTGACATCCATCCGGATTATTCCGATACCACGATCCAGTGTGCCTGCGGCAACACGATCGAGGCGGGGTCTACCAAACAGGACATTCGCGTTGAAATTTGCTCCAAGTGTCATCCCTTCTTCACCGGCAAACAGAAGCTGGTGGACACGGCCGGCCGCATCGAACGCTTCCGCAAGAAATACGAAAAGTTCCAGAATCAGTAGCGTCTCCGCCCGTCTCTTCCCAGGCGGCCTCGGGTGACCGGCCGAAAGCGCCGGTACCGGGGACCGCCCGCCCAGAACCTTCCCGCTCCCGACTTTTCAACACCATCAACGGACAGGCCGCCAACGGTGACGTTCCCAACGGGTTGCGGCGGTTAAAAGCAACCAGAAGACGGTAAATCACATGTTCGATAAACTCAAGGGCGTCGAAGATCGTTTCCGGGAACTCGAACGCCTGCTGTCGGACCCGGAGGTGGTGCAAGACCGCGACGCCTACCAGAAGTACATCCGCGAGCACGCCGAAATTGCGCCCATTGTCATGGTGTTCCGCGAATACCAGCGCGTGGATCGGGAGTTGGACGACAGTCTCGAACTGCTTGGCGATGACGATCCCGAGATGAAGCAGATGGCCGGCGAAGAGGCCGACCGCCTGGAGCGGGAAAAGCAGGGCCTGCAAGACGAGCTGAAACGGCTTTTGATTCCCAAGGATCCGCTGGACGACAAGAATGTGATTTTGGAGATCCGGGCCGGAACCGGCGGCGACGAGGCCGGGCTGTTTGCCGGCGACCTGTTCAAGATGTATCAGCGCTATGCCGATGCCCGCGGGTGGAAGGTCGACTTGATGGACCATCACACCACCGGCGTGGGGGGGCTCAAGGAGGTCATTGCCAGCATCAACGGCAGGGGGGCCTACAGCCGCCTGAAATTCGAGAGCGGCACCCATCGGGTTCAGCGGGTGCCCACCACCGAAACCCAGGGTCGCATCCACACCTCCGCCGTCACCGTGGCGGTTTTGCCCGAGGCCGAGGAGATCGAGCTGAACATCGATGCCAACGATTTGAAAGTGGATGTGTATCGATCGTCGGGACCCGGCGGCCAGAGCGTCAACACCACCGACTCGGCGGTGCGCATCACCCATCTGCCCTCCGGGCTGGTGGTGACCTGCCAGGATGAGAAAAGCCAGCACAAGAACAAGGCCAAGGCCCTCAAGGTGCTGCGTTCGCGGTTGTTCGACCAGATGGTTCGGGAGCAGAACGAAGCCCGCTCCCAGAACCGCAAAAGCCAGGTGGGCAGCGGCGACCGCAGCGAGCGCATCCGGACCTACAATTTTCCCCAGGGGCGCGTGACCGACCACCGCATCGGGCTGACCCTCTACAAACTGGAAAGCGTCCTGCAAGGTGACGTGGATGCGGTCATCGACCCCTTGATCACTTACTACCAGAGCCAGGCCCTCCAGCATGCCGAAGGCCTCGATGGCTGACCCCCCCCTGTGGACCCTGCTGGAACTGGTCAAGTGGACGACCGGCTACTTCCACACCCACGGCATCGACAATGCGCGCAGCGAAGCCGAAATCCTGCTGGCTGCCGCCTTGGGGCTGCGTCGGATCGACCTTTATCTGAACCACGACCAGCCCCTGGGAAAAGCGGAACTGGCCGATTTTAAATTGGTGGTCAAACGGCGCATCGCGCGCGAACCGACGGCCTACATTACCGGAACAAGCGGATTCTGGTCGCTGGAGCTGGCGGTCAATCCAGCCGTGCTGATTCCCCGGCCCGAGACCGAGTGCCTGGTGGAGAGCGTACTGCCCTTTTTGGATGCGCCGACAGGGGCCCCCAAACGCGTGCTCGATCTGGGTACCGGCTCGGGTGCCGTCGTCCTGGCCCTGGCCCACGCCCACCCCGAGCATCGCTACCTGGCCATGGACCGCTCTTTGGCGGCCCTGGACACCGCCCGTCACAACTCGCGTCGACTCGGCCTGGAGCGCTGCATCGACTGGTGGTGCGCCGACTGGGATGCCGCGCTGTCGCCGGACCGGGCGCGCTTCGACCTGATCGTGTCCAATCCGCCCTACGTCCGGCGCGCTGACATTGCGCACCTGCAGCCGGAAGTCCGCCTGCACGAACCCCGCTTGGCCCTGGACGGCAGCGACGATGGCCTCTCGTGTCTGCAACAGATCATCTTGTCGGCCCATCGCTATCTGACGACCGGCGGGTGGCTGGCGCTGGAGATGGGCTGTGACCAGAAATCGGACGTCCAGGCCATCGTCGACGGAACCGGTCGCTACGACGGGTTCCGGGTCATCAAGGATTACAGCGGACTGGATCGCATCGTGGTGGCCACCAAAGCGCCTTGATCGTCCAAACGCGTGCCTAAAGTCGCCCCGGCGTCCCCGGCCCGCCCTGGTCGCACAGGTGCCGCAGGCGATCGTTGCCACCCATTTTCGATACAAAACCCTTGCGATCCGAAACGAATCCTGTTAAAAATACCCGTTTTGAAACTGCACGTCCGTGGACCGGATCCCGGTGCTTTCCGAACCCTCGGGCCGGAAAGTCGGATTCTGGGATGAAACGGGCGGATGACCAACCACACCACAAGGAGAAGAGCATGGCTTACGTGACAATGAAAGAGCTGTTGGAGGCCGGTGTCCATTTCGGTCACCAGACCAAGCGCTGGAATCCCAAGATGAAGCCCTACATCTTCGGGGCCCGCAACGGGATTTACATCATCGATCTGCAAAAAACCGTCCGCATGTTTCGGGACGCCTACGACTTCATCGCGGACCGGGTGGCCGCAGGCAAGTCGGTCCTGTTCGTGGGCACCAAAAAGCAGGCCCGTGAATCCATTTACGAAGAGGCCAACCGGGCCGAGCAGTTTTATGTCCACAATCGCTGGCTGGGCGGGATGCTGACCAACTTTCAGACCATCAAGAAGAGCGTCGACCGTCTCAACTACCTGAACACCATTGAAAACGACGGCTCCATCAACCTTTTTCCCAAAAAGGAGCGCCTGAAGCTGGGCAAGGAGCGCGTCAAGTTGGACAGCACCCTGGGCGGTATTCGCAGCATGACCAAGCTTCCCGGCGTCATCTTCATCATCGATCCCAAAAACGAATCCATTGCCGTTCGGGAGGGACGTCGACTGGGCATCCCCATCGTGGCCATCGTGGACACCAACTGCGACCCCGACGAGATCGACCACGTCATTCCCGGCAACGACGACGCCATTCGTGCCATTCGGCTGGTGACCGCCAAGATGGCCGATGCCTGCATCGAAGGCAAGGCCCGCTTCAAGGAGCGCCAGCAGGCCGAAGCCGACAAGGTCGAGGAGGAGTCCGAACTGGAGAGCGCCGCCGCGGAACTCAAGCCCGGCGAACGCAAGGTGATTTCCGACGGCAGCGACGGCCCGGTGGTCGAAATCATCCGCAAGGGAAGCGCCGCCCCGGAAGGTGATGCCGAACAGACGGCCGAACCCGCGTCAACCGAAGCAACCGCAGCGCCCACAGGAGAATAATTCACATGTCAGATATCAGTGCAGCAATGGTCAAGGAACTGCGTGAGAAGTCCGGCGCCGGCATCATGGATTGCAAAGGCGCCTTGGCAGAGTGTGAGGGCGACCTGGAGAAGGCCATCGATTTTCTTCGCAAAAAAGGGATCGCCACCGCCGCTAAACGGGCCGGCCGGGCCACTTCCGAAGGCACCGTGCAGTCCTACATCCACATGGGCGGAAAAATCGGCGTCATGGTCGAGGTCGACTGCGAGACCGACTTCGTGGCCAAAACGGATGATTTCAACGACTTTGCCAAAAACATCGCCATGCACATCGCCGCCACCAATCCGGTCAGCATCCTTCCCGAGCAGGTCCCCCAGGCGGTGATCGACCGCGAGCGCGAGATTTACAAGGCGCAGGTGCTCGAGATGGGCAAGCCCGAAAAGATGGTGGACAAGATCGCCGAGGGCAAGCTCAACAGGTTTTTCAAAGACAACTGTCTGATGAATCAGCAGTACGTCAAGGAGCCGGACAAGACCATTGCCGATTATCTCAACGAAGTGATCGCCAAGACCGGCGAAAAGATAACCATCAAGCGCTTCGCCAGGTTCCAGATCGGGGTGGAGTAGCGGTGGGGGCCGCCTACGAGCGCATCCTGCTCAAGCTCAGCGGTGAGGCCCTGATGGGCGACCGGGGCTTCGGCATCTGCCCGGACATGCTCGGCTACGTGGCCGAGGAGGTCCGGTCCATCGTGGCCTTGAAGGTGCAGTTGGCCATCGTGGTGGGCGGCGGCAACATCTTTCGCGGCGTCGCCGCCAGTTCCTTCGGCATGGAGCGGACCTCGGCCGATCACATGGGCATGCTGGCCACGGTGCTCAACAGCCTGGCGATCCAGGACGCCCTGGAGAAAAAGGGCGTCCAGGTGCGGGTCCAGACGGCCATTGCCATGCACCAGGTGGCCGAACCCTACATTCTGCGCCGGGCCCTGCGGCATCTGGAAAAGGGGCGGGTGGTCATTTTCGCCGCCGGTTCCGGAAACCCCTATTTCACCACCGATACGGCGGCGGTGCTGCGTGCCAAGGAGATTCACGCCCAGATCCTGCTCAAGGCCACCAAGGTGGACGGCCTCTACGACGTCGATCCGGAGCGTCATGACGATGCCCGGTTCATCCGCACCATCAGCTACATGGAGGTGCTGGAACGGCAGCTGAAAGTAATGGACATGACCGCTATTTCCCTGGCCATGGACAACCAGCTCCCGCTGACGGTGTTCAATCTGAAGGAGAAGGGAAATATTCGTAAAGTGGTCCTTGGAGAACACGTCGGGACCACCATCGGCGGATAAGCGCCGGACGACCGCCACCCGGCCCCTCGACCCGCCGAACGTCTGCCAATTGCATGCGAATGAGGTGACCCGATCATGATCGATTCCACTTTGCAAGAGACCCGGGAGCGGATGGGCAAAACCATCGCCGATCTCGAAAACGAACTCAAACGGGTGCGAACCGGCAGGGCTTCCCTGGCGCTGCTGGACGGCATCCGCGCCGATTACTACGGCACCCAGACCCCCTTGAACCAGATGGCGTCGCTCTCGGTGCCCGAAAGCCGGCTGATCGTCATTCAGCCCTGGGATGTCTCGGCCATCAAGGAGATCGAAAAGGCCATTTTAAAATCCGATCTCGGCCTGACCCCCTCCAGCGACGGCAAACTGATCCGGATCGCCATCCCGCCCTTGACCGAGCAGCGGCGCAAAGAGCTGGTCAAGGTGGTCAGCAAGATGTGCGAGGAGCACAAGATCGCCGTGCGCAACATTCGCCGGGATGCCAACGAACTGCTCAAAGGCTTCAAAAAGGATGGCGACATCTCCGAGGACGATGCTTTCAAAGGTCAGGAACAGGTCCAGAAAGTCACCGACGAGTTCATCGCCAAGGTAGACGAGACCTACGCCAACAAAGAGAAAGAGATTCTTGAATTCTAGCTCATCCGCTGCGGTTCGACATGAGCTCGACCCCGGCCGGATGCCCCGACATGTCGCCATTATCATGGACGGCAATGGCCGCTGGGCGAAGCAGCGGCTGCTCAACCGTATCAAAGGGCATGAAAAAGGAGCCCAGGCCGTGCGCACCGTCGTGCGCACCGCCCGCAAACTCAACATTGCCGTCCTGACGCTATACGCCTTTTCCACCGAAAACTGGCAGCGCTCCCAGGCCGAGATTTCAGGACTCATGCTGCTCTTGCGCCGCTTTTTGCAGAGCGAGCGCCAAACCCTGATCGACAACGAGATTCGGCTCAATGCCATCGGCCAGATCGACCGGCTGCCCGTCGAGGTCCGCGAAGACCTGGCGGCGGTCATGGCCGACACGGCCGGCAACCGCAAGATGGTTCTCAACCTGGCGCTCAGTTACGGTGCCCGCTCGGAGATCGTCGAGATGGTCCAACAGATCGCCGTCCAGGTCCGTCTGGGCACCCTCGACCCGTCCGCGATCACCGCCCGGACGGTGGCCGCGCATCTGGCCACCCGCGATCTGCCGGATCCGGACATCCTGATCCGCACCAGCGGCGAAACACGCATCAGCAATTTCCTGCTGTGGCAGATCGCCTATGCCGAACTCTTTTTCACGGCTACCCTGTGGCCCGATTTCGGGGAGGAGGAGTTCGTTCAGATTGTCATGGATTACCAGAACCGCGAGCGCCGCTTCGGGGCCGTGCCTGCCGATGAAGGGGCTTAACCGATGATGTCCACTCACCGCCAACGCTGGGCGACCGGACTGGTGGCCCTGCCGCTGATTTATCTCCTGGTGGTGGCGGGCGGCGCCCTTTTTGTGCTGCTGATCGCCGCCGTCAGTTACCTGACCCTGTGGGAATTCTACCGGGTGGCATTTTACGCGGAACCTGAGCACGGGCCGGTGCGGCTGGCTCCCATCCTGGGCATGATCCTCACGCCCGTCATCGTGTGGCTGATCTACCGGCACGGCATGACCCTGGCCATGCTGGTGGTCGCCGTGGACCTGGTCCTGGTGGCCGGGTTGACCCTGCCCCTTTACAAAAGCGACCATCAGGCGCCCCTGGTTGTGGCCAAGCAGGTCTTCGGCCTGGTCTACATTCCGATTTTTCTCTCTTTCCTGGTGATGATTCGCTTCGGTGAGAGCGGCAGCCAGTGGATCTTCTGGATCCTGTGCATCGTTGCCGGCGGCGACATAGGTGCCTTCTACAGCGGTACTTACCTGGGCCGCCACAAGCTGTGTCCCTGGATCAGCCCCAAAAAAACCATTGAAGGCAGCATCGGCGGCCTGGTCAGTAATGTACTCGTGGCCCTTTTGTTCAAACTGGCGCTGCTGCCCGAAGCGCCCGTGCTGCCGTCGGTGGTGCTGGCCGTGGTGGTCGGTGCCGCCGGTCAGGTGGGGGATCTGTTCGCATCCGAATTCAAACGCTCCGCCGGTGTCAAGGATTCGGGCAACCTGCTACCCGGCCACGGGGGCTTTCTCGATCGCCTGGATGCCCTGCTTTTTGCCTCACCGCTTGCCTATCTGTTGAAAACCACTATATTCTAACCCAAAACCAGACGGCGTCGCCGCTGCACCAACCGCCGTTCAATTTGATTGCAGCCACATGAAATCGTTGTCCATACTGGGGTCGACCGGTTCCATCGGCACCAGGGCCCTTTCCATCGTCGCCCGCTTTCCGGACGAGTTCCGGGTGGTCGCACTGACCGCCCATACCAACCTGGCTGCGCTGGCCCGGCAGATCGTGAGCTTTGCGCCGCAGCTGGCGGCGGTGTGCGATGCCGAGCATGCCCGGCGCTTACAGGCGCTGTTGCCGGCCACTTCAACGGTCGAGATCGTGTTCGGCGAGGCGGGCTACATTGAGGCGGCATGCTGCGCAACCGCCGATATGGTTCTGGGGGCCATGGTGGGTGCGGCCGGGTTGAGGCCGACCCTGGCGGCCATCGATGCCGGCAAGGACATCGCCCTGGCCAACAAGGAGACCCTGGTCATGGCCGGCGCCATCGTGATGCGGCGGGTGGCGGCGCAAGGCGTCGCCCTGACGCCGGTCGACAGCGAGCACAGCGCGATCTTCCAGTGCCTGGCCGGACGCGGTCCCAACAGCGTCCGCGAGATCTTGCTGACCGCCTCCGGCGGTCCTTTTTTGAGACGACCGGCAACCGAATTCGATACCATCACCCCCGAGGATGCCCTGCGTCACCCCAACTGGTCCATGGGCAGCAAGATCAGCATCGATTCGGCCACCTTGATGAACAAAGGTCTGGAGGTCATCGAGGCGCGCTGGCTGTTCGATGTCGGTTTCGAGCGCATCCGGGTGGTGGTTCATCCCCAGAGCATCGTCCACTCCCTGGTGACCTATGCCGACGGCGCGGTGATGGCCCAGTTGGGGATTCCGGACATGCAAGGGGCCATTGCCTACGGGCTTTCGCATCCGCGGCGGCTGCCGCTGGACGTGCCCGCGCCCGACCTGGCCCGGATCGGGCAGCTGACCTTCGAAGCGCCGGATCTGGAGCGCTTTCCCTGTCTGGCCCTGGCATTTTGGGCCGGTGAACAGGGCGGGACCTGCCCGGCCGTGCTCAATGCCGCCAACGAAGTTGCCGTGGCCGCTTTTTTGGAGCGGCGCCTGCCGTTCACGGGCATTCATGCCGTCGTCGATGGCACCTTGAGCCGCCACGATGCCGGTCCTGGCGACGACCTTGAACAGATTACCGCGGCGGACCGCTGGGCCAGGCGCACGGCCCTCGGCCTGATCCGCCGACAGGAGTGAACTTGATCTGCCTATGACTACCAATATTTTCGCATTTGTCGTGGTGCTCGGCGTTCTCATTTTCTTTCACGAGCTGGGCCATTTTCTGGTCGCCCGCTTTTTCGGTGTGGGCGTCGAGAAATTCTCGCTCGGTTTCGGGCCGCGCCTGTTCGGCAGGACCGTGGGTATCACCGACTACCGCGTCTCCGCCATACCGCTGGGCGGGTACGTCAAGATGGTCGGCGACGAACCCGACGCAGAGCTCGACCCCCAGATGGTTCCCTATTCGTTCACCCACAAGCACGTCTTCAAAAAGATCCTGATCGTCGCGGCCGGGCCCTTTTTCAATCTGCTGCTGGCCGTCATCATCTATGCGGCCTTTTTCTTTTTTATCGGCACCGAGGACATCCGACCGGTGGTCAGCCACATCGAGGCTCAGGGGCCGGCCGCCCGGACGGAGCTGCGTGTCGGGGACCGCATCGGCGCCGTGGACGGCAAACCGGTGGCGGCCTGGAGCGACATCAACCGCCTGGTGGCCGAGGCCAAGGGACGCGAGGTGCGGTTCACCATCGACCGGGACGGTGCCACCGTGCCGGTGACGGTGGTCCCCCGCGCCCAGTCCACCAAGGACATCCTGGGTGACGACGCGGTTTTCTACGACATCGGGTTTTCCGGCGTCGCGCCGATCAAGGCCGTGGTCGGCGATGTGGCCGACGGCTACCCGGCCGCCAAAGCCGGCCTGCGCAAGGGGGATCTGATCCTTGCCATCAACGATCATCCGGTCGACAACTGGAACACGATGAAGACGATCATCTCCGGAAGCAAGGGCGACGCGCTGACGATTCGCTTCGTCCGAGACGACGAGACCCGCACGGCCACGATCGCGCCGGTGCGTGTCAGCGAGGACAACCCACTGGGCGAGCAGACCGAGAGCTATCGCATCGGCATCTCCAGCCCGGGCATGGACATCCCCGAAGCCGATCGGATCGTGGTCAAGCGCGGACCGCTGGCAGCCGTCGTGGAAGCCGTCGACCAGACCTACCAGATCTCCCGCCTGACCGTTTTGAGCATCGGCAAGCTGATCACCGGTACGGTCTCCACCAAGACCCTGGGCGGTCCGATCATGATTGCCGAGATGGCCGGAGAGCAGGCCAAGGCCGGCGTGACCAACCTGATCTTTTTCATCGCCGTGCTGAGCATCAACCTGGCCGTGCTCAATATTTTGCCCATTCCGGTTCTCGACGGCGGCCACCTGCTCTTTTTCTTCATCGAGGCGGTCATCGGACGTCCGATCAACACCCGCATGCGCGAGATCGCCCAGCAGGCCGGCGTGTTTATCCTGATCATGCTGATGATCTTTGTTTTTTACAACGACATCACGCGCATCTTTTCCAGCTGATGTTTTTCGAAAAACCGCTCTGACGAGACCCGCCACCGGCCCTTTGAAAACTGAAAGCACATCCAACGGTGCTTTCGGTTTGATTTTATGGTATGACCAGCCCTGAGGGGGACAGGGTGGATAAGATGGGCTCTGATGCATCTTCGGCGAACCCGGATGGGGTTAAGTCAAGGTTTTGAAATCATGCCGCAACGAATCGAAATCACGTTAAAAGAAGAGCTTTTTGATGCCGAAGGGGAGGGGCTGCGCGCCAAGGCCGGCCACTATTTCGGCATCGAGATGGCGCGGGTGCGCACGGTTCACATCGTTACCCTCGATGCCCGGCTCACGCCGGATCAGGTCGAGCGGGTCCGGCGGGAGATATTCACCAATCCGGTCACCCAGGTGTCATCTCTGACCCCTTTGGCGTTATCTTTCGACTGGATCGTCTGGGTCGGATTTCGCCCCGGTGTGCGCGACAACCCCGGGGCCACCGCCGTCGAGGCGATCGAAGACCTGCTGGGCCTGCGCCTTGCCGCCGGCGAGGCCGTCTACACCGCCAAACGCTACTGCCTCAAGGGCCGCAACCTCACCCGAGCGGATGCCGAACGCATCGCCGGCCAGTTGCTGGCCAACGACATCATTCAGCAGTGGGCGGTTTTCGACCGCACCCAGTGGGACCCGGAGGCCGGGATCGGGCTGGTGATTCCCAAGGTGATGTTAAACCACCAGCCCGAGGTGACCACCCTGGCCATCGACAGCGACGCCACCCTGGCGCGCCTGAGCGACGAACGCAGCCTGTCGCTCAACCCCAACGACATTCCCACGATCCGGTCCTACTTCCTCGATCCGGGGGTGTTGCGCCAGCGCCGGCAGGTGGGCCTGTCGGACCCCACCGACGTGGAGCTGGAGTACATCTCCCAGGCCCGCAGCGACCACTGCAACCACAACACCTTCGGCGGCCGGTTTCGCTACCGCGATCTGGAAAGCGGCGACGAAGCGTTGATCGACAGCCTGTTCAAAACCTACATCGAAGGCCCCACCCTGGCCCTGAAAGCCCAAAAGCCATGGGTCGTCTCGGTCTTGTGGGACAATGCCGGGGTCGGGCGCTTCGACGACCGGCACTATTACGTGATCACCGGCGAAACCCACAACTCGCCCTCCAACATGGAGGCCTACGGCGGCGCCATCACCGGGATCGTCGGCATCTACCGGGATCCCATGGGCACCGGCAAAGGGTCCAAGCTGATCATGGGCAGCTACGGCTACTGCGTGGGGCCGCGCGACTACGCCGGCGCCCTGCGGCCGCGGCTGCACCCCCGGCGCCTGCTCGACGGCGTCATCGAAGGGGTGCGCGACGGCGGCAACAAGAGCGGGATCCCGACCCCCTTCGGACAGGTGCTGTTTCATCCCGGATATCTGGGAAAATGCCTGGTGTTCGTCACCGCCCTGGGCATCATGCCGGCCGAGGTCGCCGGCCAGCCCGCCGATCAGAAGACCATCCTGCCCGGCGACCTGGCCATCATGTGCGGCGGCCGGGTCGGCAAGGACGGCATCCACGGGGTGACGGCCTCGTCGGCGACGTTTTCAAAGCACACGCCGGCCGGCCACGTGCAGATCGGAGATCCCTACACCCAGAAAAAGATGCACGACTTTTTGCTGGAGGCCCGCGACGAAGGCCTGATCCGGTTTATCACCGACAACGGCGGCGGGGGACTCTCTTCCTCGATCGGCGAAAGCGCCCGTTTTTCCAACGGGTGCGACATCCAGCTCGAAAAAGTACCCCTCAAGTACGACGGCCTGGACCAGTGGGAGATCTGGATCTCCGAGTCCCAGGAGCGCATGACCGTCGCCATCGATCCCGGGCACCTGGAACGGTTCATGGCGCTTTCGCGACTGCACGCGGTCGAGAGCACCGTCATCGGCACTTACACCGACACCGGTAAGATCCACATCACTTACAACGGCAATACCTGCGCCTACATCGACCTGGCCCTGCTGACCTCGGCCTTCCCCCAGTGGGAGTTCGAGGCGGTCTGGCGTTCGCCGGCCCTGCGCGGCCTGACAGAGCCGGTGCTGGGGGTGCCTGAAGACTATGGCGCCCTGGTGCTGGAGATGCTGGCCCGCCCGAACGTCTGTTCGAAGAACTGGATCTGCCGCCAGTACGACCACGAGGTGCAGGGGACCAGCGTGGTCAAACCCCTGGTGGGGGCCGGCCGGGATATCCCCTCCGATGCCGCCGTGATCCGTCCGGTGCTGACGTCGCAGCAGGGGCTGGTCTTTTCGCAGGCCCTGATCCCCATGTATTCCGCCATCGATGCCTATCACATGACCGCCGCCACCATCGACGAGGCCGTGCGCCGGGCCGTGGCCGTCGGCGGCGATCCGGACCACCTGGGCGGGGTGGACAACTTCTGCTGGCCCAACATCCAGTACGACGCCGTGCGAAATCCGGACGGCAAGCACAAGGCCGCCCAGCTGGTGCGCTCCTGCCGGGCGTTGGAAGCCATGTGTCTGGCCTACGGCATCCCGCTGCTCTCCGGCAAGGATTCCATGTACGTGGACGGGCATCTGCCGGGCCGCTACGGGCAGACCCACAAGGTTTCCGCCCTCGAGACGCTGCAGTTTTCGGTGTGCGGTGTGGTGGCGGACGTATGCCGCTGCCTGACCATGGATGCCAAGGCTGCCGGCGACCGGGTCTATGTGGTCGGTACGACCGCCGACGAGTTGGGCGGATCGGAATATTACGAGCATCTGGGGTATGTCGGGCTGAACGTGCCCGTGGTGGATCCCGGCCGCTTTGCCGCCCGCTACCGCCTGGTGGCGGCCGCGGCGGCCCAGGGCCTGTTGGCCTCCTGCCACGGGATTTATCGCGGCGGGCTGGCCGTGCATCTGGCCCTGGTCGCCATGGGCGGGGCCCTGGGGCTGCGCGTGGATCTGGCCAAGGTGCCCTCCCAAGGCGTCGGTCGTGACGACACCCTGCTGTTTTCGGAAAGCGCCGGTCGGTTCATCGTCACCGTTGCGGCCCAGCACCAGGTGGCCTTCGAACAGCTTTTGGCCGGCCAACCCTGCGCCTGCGTGGGAGTGGTGAGCGAGAAACCGTGGTTCAAGATTACCGGCACGGACGGCACGACGCTCGTGGACCTGTCCGTCGATGCAATGAGGTCGGCCTGGAAGGGCCCTTTCGGGAACCTGACATGAGCAACAAACCCAAGGTACTGGTATTGACCGGTTTCGGCCTGAACTGCGACCACGAAACCGCTTATGCATTCGAGCTGGCCGGTGCGGCCGCCCAACGGGTCCACATCAACGCCCTGGTCGCCAAAACTGCCTCCCTGGAGGCGTTCCAGGTCCTGGCCTTCGGGGGCGGTTTCAGCTGGGGGGACGACCATGGCGCCGGAGTGATTCAGGCCCTGCGCCTGAAAACCAATCTGGGCGACCAGCTGCTCGATTTCGTGGCGGCCGGCAAGCTGGTGATCGGGATCTGCAACGGGTTCCAGACCCTGGTCAACCTGGGCCTGCTGCCCGGAATGGACGGCGACTACACCCGGCGCTCGGTGGCCCTGACCTACAACGACTGCGGCAATTTTCGCGATCAATGGGTGCGCGTGAAGATCAATTCCGATTCGCCGTGCATTTTTACCCGCGGCATCGACGCCATCGATCTGCCCGTGCGACACGGTGAGGGCAAGTTCTACGCCGCCGACGACACACTGGACCGCCTGGTGCGCGATCAACTGGTCACGATGCAGTACGCCGCTGCCGACGACCGGCCGGCCAACGGCGTCTTCCCGGACAACCCCAACGGCTCCTTGCGCGACATCGCCGGCATCTGTGACCCCACCGGGCGCGTGTTTGGCCTGATGCCCCACCCGGAAGCCTACAACCACATCACCAACCATCCGGACTGGACCCGACGGGAACGGCAGCGGCGCTGCGCCGGCGGCGCTGAAAACGACCGGCGCGGGGAGGGGATTCGGATCTTTGAAAACGCCGTCGCCTATTTTGATTGACCCGATCCTGGAACGTCAACCCATGCCAATCGTCCCATGATCGCCAATGTGAACCGGCTGCTCGTCAGATCGACCAATTGGATCGGCGACGCCGTCATGACCACGCCGGCCGTGCGTTCCATCCGACACAATTTTCCCCACGCCACCATCGCCATGCTGGCCAAGCCCTGGGTCGTGCCGGTCTTCGCCCACAGCCCGCACCTGGACGAGATCATCGTTTTTGACGCCAACGGCCGCCACCGTGGCGCAGCCGGAACCATCCGTCTGGCCAAGGAGCTGCGGGGCTGTCGCTTCGACACGGCCATCTTGCTCCAGAACGCCGTCGAGGCTGCCCTGATTGCCTTCATGGCCGGCATCCCCCGGCGGGTCGGGTTCGACAGCGATGCGCGCCGCCTGCTGCTGACCCACCCCGTGCGCCGCACAGCGGCTGTCAAGGCCATTCACCAGACCGGCTACTACCAACAGATGCTCAAGGGGGCGGGCCTGCATACCGGTGCACCGACACTCGAGCTGGCGCTTGGCCGGGCCGCGCGTCAGCGCGCCGGCCAGCGCCTGCGCGACCATGGCATCGGGCCGGGTACCCGGATCATCGGGTTGAATCCCAGCGCCACCTTCGGGCCGGCCAAGCAGTGGTTTCCAGAGCGCTACGCCGCCCTGGGCGATCGCCTGCACCAGGCCCTGGGCGCCACGGTCCTGGTCTTCGGCGGGCCTTCGGACCGGGAACTGGGACGACGCATCAGCGCCATGATGGCGGCCCCGCACGTCGACCTGAGCGGGCGCACCACCCTGGGTGAAGCCATGGCGCTGATCGGCCGCTGCGACGCCTTCGTGACCAACGATAGCGGGCTCATGCACGTGGCGGCGGCCCTGAACATCCCCCAGGTGGCCATTTTCGGATCGACCAACCCCGCCACCACCAGCCCATACAGCGACACCAGCCGGGTGCTGCGCGTCCCCCTGGCCTGCAGCCCCTGCATGCAGCCGGTCTGCCCTCTGGGACACATGAACTGCATGAAGGCCGTTTCGGTCGAGATGGTCGGCGATGCCGTCATGGGCCTGTTGTGAAGATTCTGATCGTCAAGCTCAGCGCCATCGGGGATGTCATTCATACCCTGCCGGCCCTGTGCGCCATCCGGTCGCACTGGCCCGATGCCCACATCACCTGGTTGATCGAGGAGGCCGCGGCCGACCTGGTAATCGGCCACCGGGCCCTGGACCGCGTGATCGTGTCCGGGCGCAAGCGCTGGATCCGGCAACTGGCAACCGCCCCCCACCGGCGGCAGGCGCTTTGCGAGATGCGTTCCTTCTGGCGTGAGCTGCGCGACACCCGCTATGACCTCGTGATCGACTTTCAGTCCCTGCTCAAAAGCGCCGTGCTGGCGCGGCTGGCCAGGGGCGGCCGCAAAATCGGTTTCGACAGGGGCATGCAGCATCAGGAGTACAGCTATCTGCTGCTCAACGAACGCGTGCCCCCGGTGGACATGGAGGTGCATGCCCTGACCCGCGGTCTGCGGCTGATCGAGGCCGTCGGCGTCAAATCAACGGCGCTGGACTACGACATTCCCGAATCCGATGAGGACCGCCGGCGCATCGAGCGGCTGCTGGTGTCCGAGAAGATCGACGGGGCCCGCCCTCTGGTGGCCGTCAATCCCGTGGCGCTGTGGGAGACCAAACTGTGGCTGAACGACCGCTTTGCCGCCCTGGGCGACCGGATGGTCACCGAACTGGGGGTTGATGTGGTCTTTACGGGCGGCCTTGCCGATCGAACGGTCAATCAGGGCATCCGCCGGTTGATGACGGCCCCTTCCGCCGACCTTTCCGGCCGCACCAGCCTGACCATGCTGGCAGCGCTTTACCGGCGCGCGGCCCTGCTGGTGACCACCGACACCGGCCCCATGCACTTGGCAGCGGCGTTGGGCACGCCCGTGGTGGCCCTGTTCGGCCCCACGGCCCCGTGGCGCACCGGTCCCTTCGGCCGCGGGCATCGGGTCATCCGCACCGCCCCGGATTGCAGTCCGTGCTTCAAGCGCCGCTGCGACCATCACCAGTGCCGCTGTATGCGCGACATCAGTGTCGCCATGGTATTCGATCAGGTGGCCGGGATGCTCTCTTGGCGGTCGAGGGATTGCGAGAAATGGCGCCTCAATCCGGAGGTGGCGCGCTGCACAACGAACAAGGCCCCGGAATCGGGGCCTTGTCGGAGAAGAAGGAGGTCATGAAAGAGAGGCGTTCATGATAGTATATGAAATAGCACAGGTTGTGCCAGTTGCGAAAAAATTTAATATTACAATTAAAACAAATTGTTATAATTTTAACCCCCCTCGTTCCGCCAATATGCTGACACCGGCGCGAACAGCAGCGTCAATATTTTGACGGTTTACCATGTTCGTCCAGAAACGGGGGATGTTGTTCGAGATCAAGGAGCGCCACCCAGCTTAGCTCAAGGTTTTACGGCAGGCATGTGGTTGATATTCCGATGATAAAATTTTTCGCGCAGCGCAAGGATCGGGCAGGATAAGCGTTAATGGGTGGGCACCGGGTAGTTTTCGGCTCTCACCATACGCTCAGCCGGCTCACATTGCCCATCCGTGCCGATGCTGTACCTTTACCCCAAGCAGAACGTGATACGATTCGGCAACAGCCAACAACCAGAGAGGTGATACCATGGCAGAAAATAAAGTGCAGGACTATAGCGACGACAGGAACGAAGGACACGTTGACACCCGTGAAGCCAATTTCGAGTGTGAAAAAAAAGACGAGAACCTGGGCTGTGACATGGGAATCGATGTCGCTGGCTGATCGAAATGAAGGTGACCCATGATCGGAACGACTATCACCCTGATCACGATAGGGTATTTCATCAACCGATGCATCGCCGGCCGGTCATCAGGTGCCACCTGCAAAATCTGAGGGCATGAAATACGGCAGAGCTTCGACTTTTTAGGGCAACTGGAATCAAAACTTCCCAGGGAATCGCTTCGCCGGGTTCATTTCTACCCGTCATTTGGGGAAAAACGGGCCTTTGGGGATAGACGGAACGACAGTGTGAAGGCGGATGGGAGAGGGACAATTCGAGATCAGTCGGCTGGTTGATAGGGTCGAAATACCAGCGGCACAGAATTGGAAACTCCTGTTTCTTAGAAATATTCGCATCATTTCATCAGCGACTAAACTCCCCCAGCGGGGCTGAACTCAGCGGGTTATAGTTTCTGTTGGTGCCGAGGGCGGGAATAGCATTATGTTTAATGATTACAATAATTTAACGATTAATGTCTGAGTGCTGATGACCTCAATTGGTTGCTAAGTGCCTTTGGAGCGAATGTCGATTGGTTTTTTGTTGCGCTGCTGGGTCGGTGCCGGTATGATCCGGTCATGCCGATCATCGAATACGCATGCCAGCATTGTGGGCACCTCTTCAACCGAATAATCTTGAAAGGGGTTGAACCAGGCAGTGAGACCTGCCCAAAATGCTGTCACTGCAAAGTGAAACCCGCCACGCAATCTCCCAGGCTCTTCGAGGGGATAGCCAACTTCAGCACCCTTGCCAAAGACACCAACTGAACCAGATGATTTTGCAGCAGGTCCTGCCGCTCAAAAAAAGCTTTTTGAACCTTGACGCTGGAAAGGCAGCCGAAGCGATTTTGAACCAGGAGGTTTGACACCAGGACAGGGGACTTGAGATTGATCCCCTCACTCAAAAAGCGTGCGAGTAACGGATTCAACCAAAATCAGATGTGCTTGATAAAAAAAGCCTACCGCTTTGCAGTAGGCTTAAAATTTGCTGGTGCCGAGGGCGGGACTTGAACCCGCACGGCCGTTGGCCACTACCCCCTCAAGATAGCGTGTCTACCAGATTCCACCACCTCGGCAATTTCCCATGCGCTTACTGCGTTTTTTCTCCGGTTTTCCCTGCCTGGCTATCCGTCTGGTTTTGCGTTGCAGGATCGCTTTGCGTTGTAGCGGCGTCGCTCGTGGTCGTATCGCTGCCGCTTGCCGGTGGCGCCGACTGCTCAACAGGTATTTTCATATCCGTGATGACCGATTTGGTCACATTGCCGCCGCCCGCCACGTACGCCAGAATGAGGGATGTCAGCATGAACACGATCGCGGCCACGGTGGTGGCCTTGCTCAAGAAAGTGGAGGCGCCGGTGCTGCCGAACAGGGTCTGGCTGGAGCCGCCGCCAAAGGCGGCGCCCATGTCGGCTCCCTTGCCGGTTTGCAGCAGGACGATCATGATCAGGGCGATACAGACGATCACATGGATGACGATAAGCAGGATTGACATATGTATCCGTTTAATTCCTTAGGATTGGTACCGCACCAGTTTGCTGAACGTTTCGGGGTCCAGGCTGGCGCCGCCGACCAGGGCGCCGTCAACGTCGGGCATCTCCATCAGGGCCGTGACGTTGTCCGGTTTTACGCTGCCGCCATACAAGATGCGAACGCTGTCGGCCAACGCATTTCCAAACCGCTGCGCAAGCCGGGAGCGAATGAATTCATGGGCCTTTTGGGCCTGTTCCCGGGTTGCCGTCTTGCCCGTGCCGATGGCCCACACCGGTTCGTAGGCCACGATGAGATTGCCAAGGTCACTAAAAACAAAGTCCTTTAGACCACCTTCGATCTGTTTGTCAAGTACAGAAAAGGTGTCGCCGGCGTCGCGTTCGGTTTCGGTCTCGCCGATGCAGAACACCGGAATCAGATTCGCGTCGACGGCGGCCCGAATTTTCAGGTTGACGCCCGCGTCCGTGTCGCCAAATAGCTGCCGGCGTTCGGAGTGCCCGACGATCACGTGGCTGCAGCCGGCGTCTGCCAACATTTCGGCCGATATTTCGCCGGTGAAGGCCCCGTGGGACTCCCAGTGAAGGTTCTGAGCGCCCAGGGCGATGGGGCTGCCGTCGAGGGCACGCGCCACCTGATACAAGGCGGTAAAGGCCGGTGCGATCATCACCTCGACGCCGGCAACGGCGTCCACCAGTTGTCTGAGCCGGGTGGCCGCCTCAACGGCCTGGGCGCCGGTCTTGTGCATTTTCCAATTGCCGGCGATCAGCGGTTTACGATCGCTCATGATCCCTCCTCGATGCGGTTAGAGCAATTTGCCGATCATGGCGGCCAGGTCGACCATCCGGGTGGAGTAGCCGGTTTCGTTGTCATACCAGGAGAGCACCTTGACCATGTCGCCGACGACATCGGTGGTGGGCGCATCGACGATCGACGAGAGCGGGCAGCCGTTGAAGTCCGTGGAGACCAGCGGCAGGTCGCTGTATCCCAAAATGCCGTCCAGCGATCCCTCGGCCGCTTCCTTAAGGGCGGCGTTGACGTCGGAGGCGGATATGCCGCCTTTCTCCACGCTGACGACCACGTCGACGATCGAGACGTTGGGCGTGGGCACCCGCACGGCCAGTCCGTTGAGCTTGCCTTCCAGTTCGGGCAGCACCAGGGAGACCGCCTTGGCGGCGCCGGTCGTGGTGGGGATCATGGAGAGCGCGGCGGCCCTGGCGCGGCGCAGATCCTTGTGCGGAAAATCCAGCAGGCGCTGATCGCCTGTGTAGGAATGGATCGTCGTCATGAGGCCGTATTTGATGCCGAAGTTCTCCAGCAGGACCTTGGCGACCGGTGCCAGGCAGTTGGTGGTGCACGAGGCGTTGGAGATGATGTGGTGCTGCTTGGGATCGTAACTGTTGGCGTTGACGCCCATGACGATGGTGATGTCAGGCTCCTTGGCGGGGGCGGAGATGATCACCTTGCGGGCGCCGGCGGTCAGGTGCTTGGCGGCCGTATCGCGCTCGCGGAACAGGCCGGTGCATTCACAGACGATGTCGACCCCGTAATCGTTCCAGGGCAGTTGTGCCGGATCTTTGATGGCGGTGTAGGCGATGGACTTGCCGTCGACCTCGATCGCGCCGTCGGCTGCCGCGATGCGATTGTCCAGTCGGGCGTGGACCGAATCGTACTTGAGCAGGTGCGCCATGGTTGCCGCGTCGGTCAGGTCGTTGATGGCCGCGACCTCGACGTCCGGATGATTCATGGCAGCGCGAAATACCATACGACCGATTCTGCCAAAGCCGTTGATGCCGATTTTAATGCTCATGCGTGCCTCCTATTTCCGGTAAGGGCGCAACCGCAGCTACGGTTGGCCGACGATGTTGGGTCCTGAGCGATTCGTTTCCGGGTGTCGTTTGCCACGTTAGATCCGGGGCTACTCTCTTTTGTTACCCTTTAATATACTGCTGGCCAGAGAGATGCTTTTTTTCCCGAAGGCCTCAAGATTGGTCGCCAGTTCGAACAGTGCCTGGGTCTTGCGGGCGCCGGCGGCCCGGATCAGCATGGGCAGGTTGACGCCGGAAATGACTTCGATGCGGCCCTCTTCCAGGAACGAGTAGCTGAGGTTGGACGGCGTTCCCCCGAACATGTCGGTCAGAATCAAAATGCCGTCGTCGCCCTTCAGCTTCTTGATCGCATCGGCAATTTTGTTGCGCAGCTTGTCCGCATTTTCCTTGATGTCGATGGACACGGCGGTCATGGCCTCCGGCCGTTCGCCAAGGATAAATTCCGTCGCCTCTAGCAGGGCATCGCCGAGCCGGCAGTGGGTAACCACTAGAACGCCAATCATTTCAGCCTGTCTTTCAATGGTTAATCGGGGAAATCAAGATGTCAGAACGGAAATTTATGTCATGGTGAAACCGATTTGTCAATGTCGCGATGGACCAGGTCCGCTTTGCGCCCCGTCGCCGCAATGTGGTCGTACAACCTGCCGGCGATCACGACCGATCGATGGCGTCCCCCGGTACAGCCGATGCCAATGGTGAGATAGGCCTTGCCTTCGTTTTCGTATTGGGGGATCAACCCGTCCAGCAGGTCGAGGTACCGGCTTAAAAATAAGCCCGTCTGCTCGTTATTCAAGACAAAGGACCGGATCGCCTCGGATTCGCCGCTGAGCGGCCGCAAGGACTCCACAAAATAGGGGTTTTTGATGAAGCGCACATCCATGACCAGGTCGGCGTGCGCCGGCAGCCCGAATTTATACCCGAACGAAATGACCTGAACCTGCATGGGCCCCTGGTGGGAGCCGACATGGGCCAGTTTGCGGATAATGGCCTTGAGGTCATGAACATTGAGGTGCGAGGTGTCGACGATATAGTCGGCACTGCGCCGCAAGGCGGACAACAGGCTCTCTTCGGTCAAAATGGCATCGACGAGACCTTTTTCCATTGCCAGCGGATGTCTTCGACGGGTCTGGCTGTAGCGCCTTAACAGCGATTTTTCGTCCGCATCGAAAAAAATCAGCCGAAACCGGTACCCCTTGGCGTTGAGCCGGTCAACGATGGTCTGGTATTGGTGGATGTAGTGGCTGTCGCGCAGATCCATGCCGAACACCAGACCGCTGGCGTTGGCGGCGTAACCGGGGGACAACTCCAGAAAGGCGGGCAGCATGGCCACGGGCATGTTGTCGACGCAGTAGTATCCGTAGTCTTCGAACGCGCCCAGGGCCGTACTTTTCCCAGAGCCCGACTTGCCCGTGAGGATGGTGATGGGGGGCTGTTTCACGGCACGGCTCGCCATCGGTCAGTTGAGCGGGCAAGGATTAGAAGTCATCGTCGTCTTCTCCGATGATGGCGATGATCTCGTCGGCACTGCCGGCGTTCATCAGCATCTCCTTCAATGATTCCTTTTTGAGCAGCCGCGAGACGCGTGCCAGCAGCTTGAGGTGCAGGTCGGTGGCGTGCTCGGGGGTGATGAGCAGGAAAAACAGGTGGGTGGGGTGGCCGTCCATGGATTCGAAATCCACCCCCTGACGACTGAGGCCGAACCCGAGCACCAGCCGGTCGAGGTGTTTGAGCTTGCCGTGGGGAATGCCGATGCCGCCGCCGATGCCGGTGCTGCCCAGACGTTCGCGTTCCATCAGCACCTTGACCATTTCGTTGTGGTCGATTCCGGAAATGCGGGCCGCCGGTGCCACCAGTTCGTTGAGGATGCCGATTTTATCCCTGGACTTCAGGTCGACCAGGATGGCCTCTTTTTCGAGAACGTCCAATATTTTCATCGCTGTATCGTCCGGTCAGATAAGGTTCTGTTCTCTGATTCGATTTCGGTTGGCGTGGCGGCCGCCGTGCATCGTCGGCGCATCCGGCTGGTTGGCTGTCGTGGCAACGACCGGTCAGACGCGCGGTTGAATCAATCCGTAGCCGCCGTCTTTTTGCCGGTATAGCACGTTGACCGATTCGGTTCGCGCATTGGTGAAGACCAGAAAGCTGTCTTTGATCAGATCCATCTGCATCACGGCCTCATCCACGTCCATGGGTTTGTATTCGATGTGATGAATGCGCACCCGCGGCCGGGTGGGGGCATCGTCGGCCGTCGGCATCGACCCCATGGCATCGAACTTCCCCTTGGTGCGATAGGCCCGGCCCTTTTGCTTGCTCTTTTTGATCTGAACCTCCAGTTTGTCCAGCACCATGTCGATGGCCGAATACATCTCCTCGGTCTCTTCCTTGCCGATGATGGTCAAGCGGTCGCCGGTGATGTTGATTTCGGCGCTGTGGCGGAACTTTTCAATCGAGAGGACCACGTTGGCCTCGGCCGGGCCGCTGAAGTATTTCTCCATGCGATCCAATTTCTCGCCGACGTAGGCTTTGAGTGCGTCAGAGGGCTCGAGGTTCTTGAACCTTACGGATATGTTCATGCGGGGTGCCTCCTTTTGGAAGATGCCCGCCGACCGGCGCTTTCGGTCGGCTTCAAAATCGCCGTCCGCCGGTTGAAGCAGGCAAGATGGGAAACAGTTGACCGATCGGCGTTGCCGGCATCACCTTAATACTGCTTGCGCTTGCTGGAAGACAAGATGCCCATCATTTCCCGATACTTGGCGACGGTGCGGCGAGCGATGTCGATGTTGTCCGTCTTGAGCAGCTCGGCCATCTTGCTGTCGCTGAAGGGTTTTTGGGGGTTTTCCGACTCGACGATCTTTTTGATCTTGGCCTGCACGCTGGCCGAGGCGATGTCCTCGCCATGCACCCGCTTGATGGAACTGTTGAAAAAATATTTCAGTTCGTAAATGCCTTGCGGGGTGTGGGCGTACTTGTTGGTCGTCACCCGGCTGATGGTCGATTCGTGCATGCCGATATCCTCGGCCACATCGCGCAACACCATCGGTTTGAGATGAATCACGCCTTTTTCAAAGAAATCCCGCTGGTACTTGAGGATGCTCTCCATCACCTTGTAGATCGTTTTCTGACGCTGGTGAATGCTGCGGATCAGCCATGCCGCCGACCGCATCTTGTCGCGAATGTAGTCCTTGGCATTGGCGCTGACGTCGTTGTGCCGGGTGATCGCCCGTTTGTAAAACGGATTGACACGCAGCTTGGGCATGCCGTCGTCGTTGAGCACGATGACGAAATCGTCCTCGCTTTTGTAAACGTAAATGTCAGGGGTGATGTAGTGGGGCGTTTCGTCGCTGAATTCGCGCCCGGGCTTGGGCTCCAAGGCCCGGATGACATTGACGGCCGCAACGACATCTTTCATTTTGACTTTCAGGGCCTTGCAGATGGCCTTGAAGTTCTTGTTTTCCAGATTCTTGAGGTGGTCGGAGATGATGTCGGTCACCAGGCTGTTGTCGAGTTTGAGATGGCGGGCCTGGAGCAGCAGGCACTCGCGCAGGTTGCGGGCGCAGACCCCCACGGGATCGAAGGACTGCAAGGTTTCCAGAACATCTTCGACCATCTCGATGGAAACCCCGCTCTGTTCGACCAGGTCTTCGACACTCAGCTGCAGATAGCCGTCTTTGTTGAGATTGCCGATGATCAGGCTGCCGACCTGCTTTTCGATGTCGGTGGGCGACAGCATCAAAAGCTGCCAGAGCAGGTGGTCGCTCAAGGACTCCTTGGAGGAAACAAAGGCCTCGTATTGGGGGCTTTCGCGGCTTTCGGATTCGTAGTTGACTTTGCCCGGCGAGTTGTACTCGTCGATATAATTGCTCCAGTCGATCTCGTCGTTGATCTTTTCCTCGATCGTGACTTCGCTGACTTCCTGAGGCTCTTCGGCGCCGGGTAGCGCCTCCTCTGCTTCTCCATCTTTGGGTCGATCCGGGGTTTCCTGGACCTCTTCGAGGGTGGGGTTTTCTTCTAACTCCTGACGGATGGTGTCCACCAGCTCGAGCCGGGACAGTTGCAGCAGTTTGATCGCCATCTGGAGCTGCGGCGTCATGATCAGCTGCTGGGTCAGTTTCAGTTGTTGTCTGAGTTCAATGGCCATCTTAGAGTTTAAATTCGTCTCCTAAATAGATTCGCCTGGCGATGGCGCTGGATGCGATTTCGTCCGGAGTGCCGGCCTCGATTACCTTGCCGTCGCTCAAGATGAATGCCGAATCGCAGGCGTCGAGCGTTTCCCTGACATTGTGGTCGGAGATTAGAATGCCGATGTTGCGATTTTTCAAGTGGGCGATGATCTTTTTAATGTCGATCACCGCCAGGGGGTCGACGCCGGCAAACGGTTCGTCCAACAGCATGAAGGCCGGGTCGGTTGCCAGGGCGCGGGTGATTTCCAGGCGCCGCCGCTCCCCGCCGGACAGCACCGCCGCCTTGGATTCCGACAGGTGGCCGATGTTCAGTTCCGCCAGCAGGCTGTCGGTGCGGTCGTTGCGCTGGCGGCGCGTCATGCCCAGGGTTTCCAGAATCACCAGAATATTCTGGCGAACGGTCAGTTTCCGGAATACGGAAGCCTCCTGGGGCAGGTAGCCGACGCCGGTTCGCGCCCGCAGATGCATGGGGTCGTCGGTGATGTCGGCGTCGTTTAAAAAAACCCGGCCGCTGTCCGGCTTGACCAATCCCACGGTCATGTAAAAGGTGGTGGTCTTGCCGGCGCCGTTGGGCCCCAACAGGCCGATGACCTGTCCGCTTTCGACGCTCAGGTCGACCTGGTCCACGACTTTTCTGCCGCGATAGACCTTGACCAGTTTACGCACGCTCAGCACGGCCATCGCTCAAATCCCACCGCTACTCCAACCCGGATCGATCGGGCAGGATGACGGCCTTGACCCGGCCGCCGGCGCCGCCTTCGACGGTGAACCGACCGTCATCCCGGTAAAAGGTAATGGTTTCGCCGGAAATGGTGTTCTCGCCGTCGGTTATCATGGCGTTTGGCCCGCTCAGGACCATCAAGCGTTGGGCTGTTATATATACCGCCTGCTGAGCCACGGCAACCCTATTGTCGAATTTAATTTCCACGTTACCGGAGGCCACCAGTTTCTCCAGAGACTGGGTCGGCGTCTTGTTTTCGGCATCCGACGACGCCCCGAAAAAGACCTTGAGACTGTCGGCCGTGATCTGGGTATTGCCCTGCCGGGCCGTGACGTCGCCGATGAATTCGGCCTCTTTGTCGCTTACATTCGAGACGAGCCGACGGGCCGTAATCTGGATCTTGGCGGTCTCTGGTGCTGCCGCCTCCGGTGCCTTGGACGTTGTATCGGCATAAACCGATCCGATCTGCAGTAGGATCAGGCCCACGGCCGACAAAAAGATCGACCGCCGCAGGGACGGAGCCTTAAAATGGGAGCTGTTCACTGATGCTTCCTTCTACACCGCCTTCGAAACGGGCGATGTTGGTTTTCAAATCCATGGCCATGGCAGCGGCGTTCAAGGTGAACGCCTGGCCTTTCAGGGTCACGGCGCTGTCCGTGTAGAGTTCGCGTATGTTCGGGTCGTAGCTCAAGGTTTCGGTTTCAAAGCGGTAGTGCCGGGTGCGGGCCGATACCTGTCCGGACACATCGATGCGGTTGGAGTCCATGTATATGGTGCCCCGGCTGGCCGTTAAAAATACGGTGTCGCCGTCTTGCATGAAGAACTCGACCTCCGGTTGGTCCAGCAGCACCATCTGCTTTTTTTCCAGCAGGGTGGCCGATTCGGCGTCCAGCCGCCACTCCCGGACACCGTTTTTCATGGCGGTTTGACGAATCTTGTTCAGCTGCATATCGGCTTCTTTTTTGATCACTTCCAGCAGCGTGTCCGGGTTGCGCGTAATCCGGCGGTAACCGACAAAAACGGCCACGACGGCCACCAGTGCCAGGGCGACAAGGCCCAGCAGGACCCGCTGAATCAGGTGGCGCCGCTTCATGAAAAGAGCCTGCCGATCAGCGTCTCCCACTCGCCCCGGGCGATGAGGATGCGTTCGGCGATTTCGCGCACGGCACCCTGCCCGCCGGGCGCCCGGGTGGTAATCTCGGCGACCTGCTTTACCAGGGGATGGGCATCGCCGACCGCGATGGGCACGCCGACGCGCCGCATGGCCGGCAGGTCGGGCAGATCGTCGCCCACAAAGGCCGTGGCCGCAGCCGGGATGCCGGTCTCTCGCAGCACCGCTGCGAGGGCGGCGGCTTTGTCGCCAATACCGTCTTTGAGCAGGCTGATCCCTAAATTGCGGCAGCGGTGCACCAGCGCCATGGAGCGCCGGCCAGTGATGATGCCCACCTGGATGCCAGCCTCCTCGAGCAGGCGGATGCCCAGGCCGTCGCGTACGTCGAACACCTTGGTCTGCTGGCCTGCGTCGTCGTAGATGACCTGGCCGGTGGTCAGAACGCCGTCGACATCGAGCAGCAGCAGTGAGATCCGGGTCAGTCGGGTGTCGGTCATGCGAAACGGTCAGGCCGCCAGAGCGTTTTTGATGGCCTTGAGTTGGGTGAGCAAACCGGGCAGCTGGTCCAGGGGAAGCGAATTGGGCCCATCACACAGAGCTTTGTCCGGGTCAAGGTGGACTTCCATGAAAACGCCGTCGGCGCCGGCGGCAACGGCCGCCCGGGCCAGCAGCGGTGCAAACTCGCGCTGTCCGCCCGATCGGGTCCCGGCGCCGCCGGGCAGCTGAACGCTGTGGGTGGCGTCGAAAATGACCTGGCATCCGGTTTGCTTCATAATTTGAATGCCTCTGAAATCCACGACCAGATTGTTGTACCCGAACATGGATCCGCGTTCGGTGATCAGGGGCGAAACACTGGAAACCGAACGAATCTTTTCGACGATGTTGACCATGTCCCAAGGGGCTAGAAATTGGCCTTTTTTGATGTTGACCGGCTTGCCGGTTCGGGCCACCTCGAGGATCAGGTCGGTCTGGCGGCACAAAAAGGCCGGAATCTGGATGACGTCGAGCACCTCGGCGGCCCTGGCGACCTCGCTGATGCGATGCACATCCGACAGGATCGGTACGTTCAAGTCCGCTTTGATGCGGGCCAGCACCTTCAGCCCTTCGGTGATGCCCGGGCCCCTGAAGGAACCGATGGCGGTTCGGTTGGCCTTGTCGAAGGAGGCCTTGAAGGTGAAGGGAATGTCCAACTGCTGCGTCAGCGCTTTGAGCTGAACGGCAATTTGCATGGTGGTCGCTTCATCTTCGATGACGCAAGGGCCGCTGACGACGAAAAGTGGCCTGGCGGATTTCATGCACAACTGTCCTTCATGAGGGTTGAAATCATCTTTTATTATGTATCCTCAGGCGGTTAAAAAGTCAAGCCACGAAAAATTTTGCCTTGATTACCGGTAGTTTAACTGTTAATGTGCACGATTCAAGCACAATGGCGCCCAAAAAGGAAGGACCCCTTGAAACACAAAGGACGCTCACTCAAACCGATCCTGTTGATTCTCGTCGTTCTGCTGGTCAGCATTCCGGCCGTGTGGCTGGTCGTTGTCCGCATGGAAGGGGCTGCGCCCGATCTGGAAATCGGGCTCGACTCCTCCTTTATCGGTGAATCCCGCACGGTAACCCTGACCATCGCAGACCCTGGCAGCGGTGTGCGCAAGGTCCAGGTGAGCCTGGAGGCCGGTGGCAGGGAGGTGGAACTGTTGCAGCGCACCTTCCCCTCGGCCGGGTTTTTTGCCGGCGGCAAAGAGAAGTCGGTGCAGGTGACGGCGACCATCTCACCGCAGGCGCTGGGGCTGGCCGACGGGGACGGGACCCTGCGGATGACGGCCTGGGACTTCGCCCTGCGCAACTGGGGCAAGGGCAACCGCGGCGAGCGCCAGGAGGCGATCACCATCGACACCCAGCCGCCCGCGATCGACCTGATCAGCCGCGCGCACAACTTGAACCAGGGCGGCAGCGGTGTAGCCCTGTATCGGTTGTCTGAGGATTGTCCGGTCAGCGGCGTCACGGTGGGCGATCGATTTTTCCCCGGCTACCCCGGCCAGTTCGCGGATCAGTCGATCCACATGGCTTTTTTTGCGCTGGACTACACCCAGGGCAAAGGCACGCCGCTGGCGGTCACGGCCACGGATTACGCCGACAATCGCGCCGTTGCGGGGCTCTATCACTACATCAAGCCGCGATCGTTCCGGACGGACGCCATCAACCTGAGCGATCGATTTTTAAACGCCAAAATGCCCGACTTCGAGCGTTTCTTTCCGGAACTGGCCGGGGGCAGCAAGCTGGATCTGTTTCTGAAGGTCAATCGGGACCTGCGCCGCACAAACAGCGATTCGATCTTTCAAATCACCGCTCAAACCGAGCGGCAGATCCTGTGGGAGGGTCCCTTTTTGCGGCTGCCCCGCGCGGCCAATCGGGCCGGCTTTGCCGAACAGCGCATTTATTCCCATGCCGGAGAGGTGATCGACCGCCAGTCGCACATGGGCATCGACCTGGCCTCGACCTCCCAGGCACCGGTGCCGGCTGCCAACCACGGCAAGGTGGCCTTTACCGGCGATCAGGGCATTTACGGCAACAGCGTCATTATCGATCACGGCTTCGGTCTGTTCACCCTCTACGCCCATCTGAGCCAGATTGCGGTGAGCGCGGGTCAGCGGGTGGTCCAGGGCACGACCATCGGAAAGACCGGCATGACGGGCCTGGCGGGGGGCGACCACCTGCACTACGCCATGCTGGTTCATCAAACCTACGTCAATCCCATCGAGTGGTGGGACGCAACCTGGATCGAGAACAACATCACCAGCAAGATCAACGAAGCGGGACCGCAATAGGAGCAGTCGTCAGGCATGGCCACCACCCCCGTTCAGAAAACCTACCGGCAGATCAACGCCAAAATAAAATCCGGCGATGTGGTCGTCGTCACCGCCGAGGAGATGATCGACATCGTAGCCGAAAAGGGTGCCGAAGCGGCCGCCCGTCAGGTGGATGTGGTCACCACGGGGACCTTTGCGCCCATGTGTTCGTCCGGTGCCTTCATCAACTTCGGCCATTCCGTGCCGGGGATCAAGGCCGCCAAGGTGTGGATCAACAATGTTCCCGCCTACGGCGGGATTGCGGCCGTGGATTGCTACATCGGGGCCACCGAGCCCTGTGAGGACGATCCGCTCAACAAAGTCTATCCCGGTGAATTTCGCTATGGCGGCGGTCACGTGATCCAGGACCTGGTGGCGGGCAAAAAGGTCTACATCAAGGCCACTGCCTACGGCACGGACTGCTATCCCAGCCGCGAGTACGAAAAGACCGCCACCCTGGCCGCGCTGCCCCAGGCGACCTTGTGCAACCCGCGCAACGGGTATCAGAACTACAACTGCGCAATCAATCTCACCAACAAGACCGTCTACACCTACATGGGCACCTTGAAGCCCAAAGCAGGGAATGCCAACTACTGCTCAGCCGGCCAGCTGAGCCCGCTGTTCAACGACCCCTGCTACCGGACCATCGGCCTCGGTACGCGCATCTTTTTAGGCGGCGCCGTCGGCTATGTCACCTGGCACGGCACCCAGCACCGTCCCGCTGTGGCGCGGACCGACAACGATACGCCCCTGACGCCGGCGGGCACCTTGTGGGTCATGGGCGATCTGAAACAGATGCACCCGGACTGGTTGGTGGGGGTGGCGATCCAGGGATACGGCTGTTCGCTGGCGGTGGGGCTCGGTGTACCCATTCCCATTCTTGACGCCCAAATGGCCCGGTATACGGCCGTTTCCGACGAACAGCTCTTCACGCAGATCGTCGACTACGGCAACGACTACCCCAAGGGCAAGTCACGCAGTTTGGGCCAGGTGAGCTACGCCCAGTTGAAAAGCGGCACCATCACCATCGACGGCAAAGCGGTTCAGACGGTGCCCCTTTCCAGCATCGTCAAGGCCCGGCAGATCGCCGAGACCCTCAAACAGTGGATCGTGTCGGGCGATTTCAGATTGGGAGAGCCCCAGTTCACCCTTCCCGTAACGTGATGCCGTGGGCCGCTTTTTGGGAACGGTGGGCCAGGAGGAATCGACATGCCGGCCAGCCTGCGCGCTTTTTTGGCGGTGCCGCTACCGGACGCGACAGCCGATTTCCTGCACCAGGTCCGTGCAGCGCTGGATTCCCGGTCCTTGCCGGTCCGTTGGGTGGCCGTCGCCGGGATTCATCTGACGCTCAAGTTTTTGGGCCAGATCGCCCCGTCGCAGGTGGCCGGGATTGCAGCCCGAATGGACGCCGCCGTCGCTGCGACGGCGCCTTTTCAGCTGCGTGCCCAGGCGGCGGGCGCCTTTCCCAGCCCAGGCCGGGCCCGGGTGCTGTGGGTCGGCCTGGGGGGCGATCTGGTGTCCTTGATGTCGTTACAGGCCAGCCTCGAATCTGGTTTGGCGGCGCTCGGGTTTGCCAGGGAGCAGCGGCGTTTTCACCCGCACCTGACCATCGCCCGCTCTCGCCATTCGATCGATCCAGCCGTGCTGGGTGCGGCCCTGGAGGAGGCGCGCAGCATGGTTTCGGAACCATTTACGGTGGATCGCGTGGCGTTGATCAAAAGCGTGCTCGAGCCCAGCGGTGCCGCCTACACGCTGCTGCACCGTTCACATCTTACGGCCGGTGCACGCCGCTGACAGTGCTCGGGGCTGCCACGGCACCTGAACCGCACAGAAAGACCATTTACGGGAGGATTGTATGAGCATATCACCGGACAAAACCAAGGCGGTGGACTCCGCCATGGGTCAGATAGAGCGCCAGTTCGGCAAGGGCGCCATCATGAAGCTGGGCGCCCGCCCCGTGGAAAACATCCCCGTTATCTCCACCGGTTCGATCGAGCTGGACCGCGCCCTGGGAATCGGCGGCCTGCCCCGCGGCCGGGTGATCGAGATCTTCGGCCCGGAGTCGTCCGGCAAAACCACACTGGCCCTGCACGCCGTGGCGAACGCCCAAAAACAGGGCGGCATCGCCGCCTTCATCGATGCCGAGCACGCCCTGGACACGGCTTACGCCCGTCGGCTGGGGGTCAACTGCGATGAACTGCTGGTATCCCAGCCGGATACCGGCGAGCAGGCCCTTGAAATCGCCGACATGCTGGTGCGCAGCGGGGCCATCGACGTGATGGTGATCGACAGCGTGGCGGCCCTGGTGCCCCGGGCGGAGATCGAAGGGGAGATGGGTGATGCTCACATGGGGCTCCAGGCCCGCCTCATGTCCCAGGCGCTTCGAAAACTGACCGCCACGATCGGAAAAACCATGACGTCGGTAATTTTCATCAACCAGATCCGCATGAAAATCGGCGTGATGTTTGGCAACCCCGAGACCACCACCGGCGGCAATGCCCTCAAATTCTACTCCTCGGTGCGCCTGGACATCCGCCGCATCGGTGCCATCAAGGACGGCCAGGATGTGGTGGGCAACCGCACGCGCGTCAAGGTGGTCAAAAACAAGATGGCCCCGCCTTTCAAGGAGGCCGAGTTCGACATCATGTACGGCGAGGGGATCTCCCGGGCCGGCGACCTGCTGGACGTGGGCGTCGCGAACGGGATCATCGACAAAAGCGGCTCCTGGTACGCCTACAATGGCGAGCGCATTGGCCAAGGCCGTGAAAACGTGAAGAAATTTTTCCGGGACAACCCCGACATTTTCGATGCCGTAGAGGTGAGTGTGCGCACGGCGGTAGGCCTGTTGCCGCCTGAAGCCGAACCGGCACCGGACAAATCGGAGCCCTGACCGTTTAGGGGGGCAACGGCCAGGGGACCGGCCCCGGTCCCTTGATATTGCTCTTGAGGAGAAGCCCATGACCGGCAACGAGATTCGACAACGCTACCTCGACTATTTTCAGAAACACGGCCACCGCGTGATCCGCAGCTCGTCCCTGATTCCCCAGGACGACCCCACCTTGCTGTTCACCAACGCCGGCATGGTGCAGTTCAAGCGCACTTTCCTGGGCGAAGAGAAGCGCGACTACCTGCGCGCCGTGACCTCCCAGAAGTGCGTGCGGGCGGGCGGCAAGCACAACGATCTGGAGAACGTAGGGTATACGGCGCGCCACCACACCTTTTTCGAGATGCTGGGCAACTTCTCTTTCGGAGACTACTTCAAAGAGAAGGCCGTCGACTTTGCCTGGGAACTTTTGACCGACGGGTACGGGCTGCCGGCCGACAAACTGTGGGCCTCGGTCTACCTGGACGACGACGAGGCCTACGACCTGTGGCACCGGCGCATCGGCATTCCCGAGTCGCGCATGATCCGCCTGGGCGAGGAGGACAATTTCTGGGCCATGGGCGACACGGGACCGTGCGGGCCCTGCAGCGAGATCCACCTGGATCGCGGCGAGGACTACGGCTGCGGTCGGCCGGAATGCGATGTGGCCTGCGACTGCGACCGCTTTCTGGAGATCTGGAACCTGGTGTTCATGCAGTTCAACCGCGACGCCGCCGGCACCTTGACCCCACTTCCCAAGCCGAGCATCGACACCGGGCTGGGGCTCGAGCGCATGGCTTCGGTGGTTCAGCAGGTCAACACCAACTTCGATACCGATCTGATTTTCCCCATCATTCAACGCACCGAAATCCTGGCCGAAACACCCTTCGGGCGCAACGAATCCGATGACGTGGCCATGAAGGTGATTGCCGACCACAGCCGGGCGGCGGCCTTTCTGATCGGCGACGGGGTTCTGCCCTCCAACGAGGGCCGGGGGTACGTGCTGCGCCGGATCATGCGCCGGGCCATTCGCTACGGTCGCAACATCGGCCTGACGCGACCTTTCCTGCACGAGACGGCGCGGGTGGTCTTCGACATCATGGCACCGGCCTATCCGGACCTCAAGGCGGCCGCGGCCTTTATCACCAACGTGATCGAAAATGAGGAGATCCGCTTTTCGGAAACCCTGGACAACGGGCTGCGGGTGCTCAACGACGCCCTGGGCGAGATTCGGGGCAGGGGCGACGCGCAGGTGCCCGGCGACCTGATCTTCAAGCTCTACGACACCTTCGGGTTCCCGGTGGACATCGTGCGTGACGTGGTGCGGGACGAGGGCCTGACCATCGACACCATCGGCTTCGAGCGGCGCATGGAACAGCAGCGTGAAAAGTCCCGTTCCAAGATCGCCTTTGCCGGCATCTCCGATGCCTACCGCCAGTTGGGCGCCGCGGGTGAAAAACCGGAGTTTGTGGGCTACGGCACCTTGGCCTGCGAAGCCCAGGTCGTGCTGATCGTCGCGGCGGGCCGAGGCGTTGCGGCGGCCGAGGCCGGAGCGGCGGTGGAGGTGGTCACCTCCGCCACGCCCTTTTACGGCGAAGCCGGCGGCCAGGTCGGGGACCGGGGCACCGTCACGGCGCCGGGGCTAAAGATGGTGGTGACCGACACCGTCAAGGACCCCACCGGTCTGATCATCCACAAGGGCGAGGTTCGCCAGGGCCGGCTGGAGAGCGGACAGACGGTCATGCTGACCGTCGACGGTGAGCGCCGGGCCGACGTGGCCTGCAATCACACCGCTACCCACATCCTGCATGCGGCCCTGCGCCACGAGCTGGGCGAGCACGTCAAGCAGGCCGGATCCCTGGTGTCACCGGAGCGCCTGCGGTTCGACTTCAGCCATTTCTCCCAGATCGACGCCGATGCGCTCGAGCGCATCGAGGCCTATGTCAATGCGCGCATCCGGCGCAACGTCCCCGTGCTGGTCGAGGAGATGGACATGGACGCGGCCATGGAGTCCGGCGCAACGGCCCTGTTCGAGGAAAAATATGGGGACCGCGTGCGTGTGATCGCCCTGGACACTTTCAGCCGCGAGTTGTGCGGCGGCACCCACACCAGCCGGACCGGCAATATCGGCCTGTTCAAGATCCTGTCCGAATCCAGTGTGGCCTCCGGGGTGCGCCGCATCGAGGCGCTCACCGGCGGCACGGCCCTGGCCCACGTTCAAAAAAACGGCCGCACGCTTCAGCAGGTCTGCCTGTTGGTCAAGGACAAACCCGAAAACCTGACCGAGCGGGTGTCGTCGATTATGGCGGCGCACAAACGCCTGGAGAAGGAGACCGAGCGGCTGAAAACCCGCCTGGCCGAAATCCAGGCCGAGGGCGGCGGTGATCAGACGGTCGAGATCAACGGCGTTGCGGCCATCGTTCAACAGGTGACCGTGGACAACCCGTCGGCCCTGCGGGAACTGGCCGACCGCTTCAAGGACCGCATCCGCTCCGGTGTTGTGGTCCTGGGATGTGAAACCGACGGCAAGGCCCTGTTGATTGCGGTGGTGACCAAGGACCTGCAAGCCCGTTTTCACGCCGGGCAGATGATCAAGGCCATGGCCGCCGAAGTCGGCGGCGGCGGCGGCGGTCGGCCCGACATGGCCCAGGCCGGCGGTACCCAGCCCCAGAACTTGTCCAAGGCATTGGAAAAAGCGCGTGAGCTGATCCGGCAGGGCTAGACCTTACCCACTGCTGCCCACTGTAGGTCGCCGCTACGGTGTTGTTACCCCTTGAGCACGTCGATCATGCTGAAGACCCGTCCGGACTGCCCCGCTTGCACCTTTCGGTCGAGGTAGCAGACCGCCTCCAGGGTGCCGTCGGCATAGATGTCGCGGCCGTTGACGTTGTGCTGGAATTCGAACACGACGGTCCGGTCGGCCGAGGTGAGCCGGTAGGTGTGCCACCCATGTCCGTCAAGATAGGCCGCGGGGATTTTCCAGCGCTGGCGCTGAACCGCCGGATCGCGTTCCATGACGATTGAATCTTCCGCAAAATCGACGCCCATTTGCCTGAAATAGGCGATCATGGCCTTGGCGGTGCCGCTGGTGTCGGCCTTGCCGGACTGGTGGCTTTCGCGGACGGTCAGGCTGTAGCCGCTGAAAAGGCCGGGAAAGGTGGCCGCGGCATAGGCCATCATGGCCTGCAGACCGACGATCTGTTTGGCCATGTTGGGGGCGATGACCGCACAGACGGCTGACTCGGCCACCGTCCGGGCCAGGGCGTCACGATCGCCGCCGGTGGTGCCCATCACAAAGGGCAGGCCGTGACGGCAGTAGAAGGCGGCGTTGGCGTTGACCGCCGACGGGTGTGTAAAATCCACGCTGATAAAGGGGCCGTGTGCTGCCATGAGGGCCTCAAGGCGCCGGTCCCGGTCGGCCGGCCGGATCAGTTCGATCGTCGTTGCGGCGATGCTGTGCCGGTCCGCTTCGATTTCCGGACCGGTCAAAGAGTGGGGCAGCACGGTCACCCTGGGGTCGGTCAGGGCGTGGCCGGCGATCACCGTGGCGACGTTGCCCGGCAGGCCGTTGATCATGATTCGAATCGGTTTCACTCGGATACCTCCTTGCGCTTCCCATGGACCGCCCTGGCGCGGCGGGCAGGAGACGGTTGCGGTTGGATCCGGGCGATTTGCCGTGCGACGGCGGCCAGGCGGGCAAAGGCCCGGTCATCGGCGGCCCGGATGTGGCGGTCCAGCATGGATGCGGCCGCCGGGATCCACTGCTCGAATTCGGTTTTCGCCTTGACCCGGCTCAAGTATCCGAAGGCGCCCAGCATCTGCAGGTTGCGGGTGACGGCGCAGTAGCGATAGCCGCGCACGAAATCCCTTTCGGCGCCGGCCCGGGGCAGGCGTCCGGCTGCCCGCCCGGCGGCGAAGTGCAGCAGGCGCTCTTGAAGATGGCGATCCAGGCCGGCGTAAGGGTCGATCAGCAACGATGCCAGGTCGTATTGAATCGGACCCAAACGGGCCCCTTGAAAATCGATCAGATAGGACCGGCCGTTGTGCAGCATGATGTTGCGGGCTTGAAGATCGCGGTGGATCAGGCCGCCGATCCCGAGTTCGACCGTGCGGCGGGCCAGGGTCTCGAACTCCGGCGCCAGGTCGTCGTAGCTGATGGCCATTTCCAGGTAACCGTTTAAAAACGCCTCCACAAAATAGCGGCACTCCCGCTCTAAAATCAAGGGGACGTCGTAGGCACGGCTCTGACAGGTCCACGTCGGATCGAAACCGTCGGCCGCCTTGACCGTCAAATCGAGCCAGGTGTCGATGACCGGACGGTACAGGCTGATAATCTGACCGGCGTTCGCTGCCCGGTGCACCTGGTCCTGCAGATGGCGGCGGCCCAGATCTTCCACGAAAACCAGGCCGCTGAACCGATCGCTGGCATAGATGCGCGGCACGGGCAGGCCGCAGGCCTGCAGGTGGGCTCCAATGTTTACAAAGGCCTCGACTTCGCTGCCCGGTGCCACGGGCGTGATGCCGTGGTCGGCCAGGACCAGACGGTGCCGGCCCGAACTGAGGCGGAACCATCTGCGGTCCGACCCGTCTCCGCACAACCGCCGGCATTGAACCTTTCCGGACGGGCCATCTGGAAACGCCCTTCGAAAGACATCCGGCGCCATGGCGTCCACCACGGCCTGCCGAAAGCGGTCCGGGTCGCCGATGTCCTGCCAGTAGTGGCCCTGGATCAAATGGGCGTGGATGGGCACCCCCGCGTCGATCATGCGCGCGTAAACGGAAATGATGTCGCAAAATCCCTCGGCGGGGATCCATCTGAGGATGTCGGCATCCATGATCTGAATTCCGGTGAAGGCCATTTTCCGATGGCCGGGGTGTTCCGACAGGCCGGAAAAGCGCGCGAATCCGCTGATGCGCCCGTCCTCGGCCACCAGGACCTGGTTGAACGGGTCGCGGTCGTGCATGACCAAGGTCACCCGAGCCTTGCGATCGCAGTGGCGACGATAGACCGCCGCCAGGTCGATGTCGGTGACGATGTCCGCATTGACCACCCAAAAGGGGGCCTGGTCCCAGAAATGGGCCAGGCGGCGGATGGCGCCGCCGGTACCCAATATCTGCGCTTCGCGGCTGACGGACACCGGTAGGCCGAAATCCCTGCCGGTCAAATAGGTTTGGATCCGGTCGGCCAGATGATGCGTGTTGACGGCGATGGCGGTGCAGCCGGCCCGTTTCAGGTTGTCGATCATGCGCTGCAGCACCGGAGTGCCAGCCACGGGAAACAGGGCTTTGGGGAGGGTGCGCGTGTAAGGGGCCAGGCGGGTCCCGAACCCGGCCGCCAGAATCAGGGCTTTCATGGGTTCAGCGCATTCAGGCAGGCCTGCACGCGGTTTTCCCACTGGGTGATGCCGACCTGGTCGGCTTCGGACCGGATGCCGTTGGCGGCAAAGTAGGTCAGGCCGTTGGTGTAGTTGATCTTGGACACCGATTCGATCAGATCGAGCTCTTTGTATTTGACCATCTGCTGGCCCAGGCTCTGGATCTTTTTCAGCTTGTCCTTGAGCTCAAGATTCTCGTTGCGATGGTTCCGCAGGAAATTGAGCACCACCCGGTAGGACTCGAAATAGGGCTTTAAAAAAGCACCGAACAGCCTGAGCTTGCGGTATCCCGTGCTGGTGATCTGGTAACAGTCGGGAATGGTGGGGTGGGGCATGAGCATGGCATCGTCGATAAACGACTTGATGGTTTTGCGAAGGTCGTGCGCCGGAGGGCGTTCCAGATTGAACGCGAATTCGTATTTGAAGAAATCCCGGCACCACTGGTAGTCGGTGTGCAAGTCGGCGGCGTTGAACTGGAAGGCGTCCTTGCGCAAGATGGCCAGGGCGGTGAAGGCTGCCGGCACAAAGTAGGCGATGCAGTTGTTTTTGTAAAATTCCAGCAGCGACCGTTTGGCGGTGTTGACGATGTAGTCGGGCGCTGCGTCTGCCGGGCCCGTGTCCCCGGGTGCTTTTTCGAGTATTTTGCGCGACAGGTAGCGTTCGACGGCGTGTTCGACGGCCCCGTCCGGGTTGAGCAGCAGCGTGTCGGCCAGCTTGGCGTTCTGGGAGTTGGCATAGGCCAGGTAGGCGTTGACGGCTTCCATCAGTTCGTCGGCGTTGAATCGGCTCCTGGGGTAATTCAGGATGGCGGCCGCCACCAGGCCGTGCGGTGTAACCACGGTTTGCGAGTCGATGGCGTTGACGATGCGCCAGCCCAGGTTGCGGCAGAAGATGTTGACAGCTTTGGTGGTCATCCGGTCGAGCGACTGGTCGGACTCGGCCAGCAGTTTTCGTGTGGAGATCGGGTCGTGAAAGTTGATGTAGATCTTGCCGTAGCGCTTTCCCAGAAAACGCCGCGCACGAATCACCTGACCGAGGTTCTCGTCCTCTTTTTTACCGCCTTCCACCTCGTGAACGTAGGCGTTTTCTTCGATGATGCGGTCATAGCCGATGTAGATCGGAACCACGATCAAGTCTTCGCAGGCGCCATTGCGATAGGCATCGAGCAAAATGGAGATCAACCCCAGCTTGGGGATGAGCAGTTTGCCGGTGCGACTGCGTCCCCCCTCGATGAAAAGGGCGATGTTAAAGCCCTCTTCCAGCAATTTGTAGACATAAGCCGAAAAGATCCGTGCGTAGAGCACCGCCCCTTTGAAAGTGCGGCGCAGGAAAAACGCGCCGCCGCTGCGAAAGATGGGCCCCAGGGGCCAGAAGGAGAGGTTTTTACCGGCGGCGATGTGAGGGCAGGGCATGTTGTTGTTATAGAGCACGTAGGATAAAATCAGGTAGTCGATGTGGCTTTTGTGGCAGGGCACCAGGATCAGCGGTCCCTTGATGGACATGGCCTTGACCCGCGCCAGGCCGGCATGGTCGATGACGACGCCGTCGAACATGGCGTTGATGATCCAGCGTACGACCGGTGCCATGAGGCGCACCGCACCGGAGTTGTAGTGCGCGGCAATTTCGTCCAGGTAGGCATCGGCCTGTTTTCTGACTTTGTGGATCGGCTCCTGGCGCGATTCGGCATGCTTCCTGACGAAGGCCTGCACCTGGTCGCGGGTGAGAATGGACTCTTTCAGCTCCTCGCTGGATTTGAGCACCGGCCCAGTGATGCTCTGCCGGTGGCGGTTGTGCTGGCGCAGCAGGCGGCGGCGCAGTTCCAGGGCCTGGTGGGCCCGGGTCTTTTCGGCGTGGACCGGCTGGCTGAGCCACTGCTTCAGGTTGAGCGGTTGGGACAGCTCGACAAAAATTTTTCCGGGTTGGCGGATCAGGGTGAAGAGCTTTCGCAGCGTGCCCGGGTGCTGGCTGCCGCCGAAGAACAGGTCGATCAGGCTGGGCACGGCCGGCTGGGGCGTCTTGCTGTAGAACATCAGCTGCGGAACGAAGTATATCGGCCGCCGGGTCTGCCGCTGCAGGTTGACGAGATAGAACAGCGGATCGGTCTTCTCCTTGACGAAGCGGCGATAGAATCCTTTTTTTTCGACCAGAAAAAGAGTGGCGCAGCCCGATGCGCCAAGGGCGCGTTGATAATAATCGCTGCGATAGGGATTGTGAATCCGGCCCTGGCGGATCAGTTCGTCCAGGTAGGCCAGGCAGATACGGCATATCCGTGACACCGGCTGCCAGAAATAGATGCCCGTATCGAAGGCCAGCTGCGGCACCGGCAGGCGCAGCTGCCGGAATCGGGTGTGGGCGAACAGGTATTCGAAGCGGCTTTTGTATTTGGTGGTGTAGACGATAATGGCATCGGCGGGAATCGATTTGAGCACGTCCGACTGCTCGCGGCCCATGAAGATCCCCGAAAAGATGCGCTCTAAAAAAAAGGCCGAGACTCTGCCGGTGGGGGAGGGCAGAAAGCAGGCAAAATGGTCGTGTGTACCCCCCAGCAACCGGTCTATCCAGCTGCCAATCCGACCGGTGATGCGAGTGGGGGCAGGGCTGTTTTGATTGTTCATCATTTGAATGCGTTAGATTCCAAAATAAGGATGGCGTTGGACGATATTTCAAAAAATAACAGACTCCTTGCCCCTTTGCAATGTCATATTCACGCCATTTGGGGCGGGGAAAAATGTGCTTGCGCTGTCCAGGCTTCTATGGTATTGCCATAGAACTTGATAGCATTGTTGCGAAAAGGGCTATCCAACTGAAATCCCAGACGATACAACAGGAATTGCCTACCATCTTGGTGAGCACCGGGAACCGCCAAAAACGTCGATCCGTTGGCGCGGCGGAGGCGCGGATGGGCCGATGAAGCCATTTTAACCTATCTAACTCAAATAAGGTTCAAAAGGAGGATGATTCTTTATGAAAACGTTAATCGGTGGAGCAGTGGCAGCAGTTCTCGGCCTGATCGGGCTGTCGGTGTGGTTTGGTGAATTTCTTCAGGTTCTGGCCGGTACGCTCCCGGTAATGCTCCTGCTGGGTGGCGGCCTGGCACTCTACCTGGGCTTCGATGAGCTCAAAGACACCTGGAAGAAAGATGACAGCGCCGATGACGTGACCGCCGGCGACGATGCCGAAAAATATAAAAAAGAGATCGACGATCTGAAAAAAGAGATCGAAACCCTCAAGGCCGACAGCTAGCCTTTTGTGGTCATGCCCGTTTCCCGCCCGACCGGTGATCCGGTCGGGTTTTTTTTGGCCTTGCCCCACCCCCGTCTCTTCGATCCGCTCACCGCAGTGCGTCTCAAGATCAACGGCCTCATCGCGTGCCCATTTTGCCTGTCTGCGTCCCCTTGCCCCGCCGGGGAGCGGGACAGGCTGAGGGAGAGCAAACCGGCGGTTGTGCAAGGCAGCCGGTGAACCTGCTCACCTCAACTATGAGTAGATCCGAATTGCTTCAATCATCTTTTCGTAGGCCGACAGCGGGGTCTGCCAACGGGCGACGATGTCTGCTGTCGATGCGCCGCTTTCGATCTGGGCACGAACCTCGCGGTCGCCCAGAATCAAATCCATCGGCAGGCGTTCATACTCGTACTCGTAAGGCGGCGGTTTGTATTCGAACCGATCGGGGTAGAGGCGCAACATCACCTGGAGCAAATCCAGGGAGAGGGCCAGGGGCGTGTAGAGGGCCGGATCGGTGACGTGGATCTGAAAGCCCCGGCAGATCTGTCCGGCCCACTTGTGGGCCGTGGGTTCGAACTCGACCGGCCTGAGGACCACCCCATGCAAATGGGCGGCGTCGATGTGCTTCAAGACCTGCTGCGGGTCGATGAACGGGGCCCCGAACAGTTCGAACGGCTGGGTGGTGCCGCGGCCTTCGGAAAGGTTGGTGCCTTCCCACAACACCTGACCGGGGTAGACCATGGCCGAGGCCGGTGTGGGCAGGTTGGGCGACGGCGCCACCCAGGGCAGGCCGGTGTCGGTGAACCGCATATCCCGCTGCCAACCGCCCATGGGGACCACCTTTAGGTCGCAGCCGATGCCGAAGCGGCCGTTGAACAAGCGGGCCAGTTCGCCGATGGTCAGTCCATGGCGCATGGGGATGGGATAGCGACCGACAAACGAAGCGCAGGCGGTTGTGAGCAGATTGCCTTCGATCCGGTGCCCGCCCAGCGGATTGGGACGATCCAGGACCACAATGGACTTAGCGTGCTCTCGCGCTGCTTCCATGCAGTAGGACAGGGTGTAGATAAAGGTGTAGACGCGCGTTCCCACATCCTGAAGGTCCACCAGCATCACATCGATGGGATCCAGCATGGCCCGGGTGGGCACGCGCGTCTGTCCGTACAGGGAGAAGACCGGCAGGCCGGTCTGCGGATCCCGCCGGTCGGCGGACTCCACCATGTTGTCCTGGCGCTCCGCGAAAAATCCGTGCTGGGGAGCATAAAGCGCCTTGAGCTGATCCGGTAAGGCCCGGCGAATCAATTCACGGGAGTGGACCAAACGGCGGTCCACCGAGGCCGGATTGCACAGCAGCCCCAGGCGCCGGTGTTTCAGCGATGCGAGCGGATTTTCGCACAGGACGGTGATACCGGGGGTTACGATAGGCATGGGTCGAGATCCTTGGCCGAAGCGGTGGTTGAGCTTGAGCGGGTACCACGAATGTCATCGGCTAGTATCACACCGAGGCGACCCTTTAAAGCGAAAATCGGGTCTTGGCAAGGGTAGGGCGGTCCCTGGAAAAATTGCTCCACCTGCCTAATTGCTTGACATAAGCCGATTTTGAACATATGAAACCTAATTTTTGTTTTCAGCAGGACTGGGGCAGGGGCGGGTCGGTGGGTTGGCGGCGCTCGCTTACCCAGAGCAGGTAAAGGACACTTGGCAGGTGGAACCAACGCTCAGTGGAATCGTGGTCATCGTCGGCGCCTACGGCAGCGGCAAGACCGAGGTCGCCATCAATCTGGCGGTCCACATGCGCGGCAGGGGCAGCGCCGTGCGGTTGGCCGATCTGGACCTGGTCAACCCCTATTTCAGAACCCGTGAAGCCCGTCAGGTCCTGACGCGCCTGGGCATCGACGTGGTGCTGCCGCCGGTCGAATACATGCATGCCGATCTGCCCATTTTGGCCCCCCAGGTGGCCGGCATGCTGCGCCAGCCCGCCGAACTGACCCTGCTCGATGCCGGCGGTGACGACGTCGGCGCCACGGTCCTGGCGGCCCTGGCCGATGCCCTCAGGGGCCGGGCCGTGCAGGTGCTCCAGGTGGTCAACCCCTTTCGCCCCTACACCGACACGGTGGACGGGTGCCTGAAGATCCGGGCCGCCATCGAAGCCAAGGCCAGGATGCGCGTCACCGGCATCGTCGGCAACGCCAACCTCATGGAAGCGACCCGTGCGACGGACATCTACGAAGGCTGCGACTTTTCCGCCCGGGTGGCCGCCGCCGGTCAGATCCCGTTGGCCTTTGTCACCGTACCGACGGCACTGTTGACCCGCCTGGACAAAAAGCGTATTCAGTGTCCGGTGCTGGTGATCAGGCGGCAGCTGGTGCCGCCGTGGAAACGGGCCGAATCGTTCGCATAGGCTCACGACCCTCTGCCGGCAGGGCCCGCGCCCGGCGGCGCGGCAACCTCGATAATCGCGCAATCTTTTAATTAGGAGTCGGTGCCAATGGCATTTCAACACCACATCGACAAGGACCGCTGCAAAGGCTGCGGCCTGTGTCTGAGCGTTTGTCCCAAAAACGTCCTGGAGATCTCTCCCGAAGTGAACGCCAAGGGCTATTTCCCCGCTTTCCAGGCCCGGCCGCAAGACTGCATCCACTGCACGATGTGCTGCATCATGTGCCCGGATGTGGCCATTTGCATCACCGAAACCGAAACCGAAACCACCAGCGAGTAGGGAGGCAACCATGGCAAAGGTATTGATGAAAGGCAACGAGGCCATCGGTGAAGCCGCCATCCGGGCCGGCTGCCTGAACTATTTCGCCTATCCCATCACGCCCCAGTCCGAAGTGGCCGAGTATCTGGTCCGCCGCATGCCCGAAGTGGGCGGCGTCTTTTTGCAGGGCGAGAGTGAAGTCGCCGTCGGATACATGCTGTTCGGTGCCGCCGGGGCCGGCGAGCGCGTGTTCACGACGTCGTCGAGCCCGGGCATCAGCCTCATGAGCGAGGCGATCAGCTACATGGCCGGGGCCCAGTGCCCGGCCGTCTTGGTGAACATCATGCGCGGCGGCCCGGGGCTGGGCGGAATCCTGCCCTCCCAGGGCGATTACTTCCAGGCCACCAAAGGCATCGGGCACGGTGACTGCCGCATGCTGGTGATGGCCCCGGCCAGCGTCCAGGAGGCGGTGGAGATGGTGATGAAGGCCTTCCCGCTGGCCGAAAAATACCGCAACCCGGTCATGATCCTGGGAGACGGGCTGATCGGGCAGATGATGGAGCCGGTGGAATTTCCCGACCACCTCAAGACCGAGCCGACCAACAAGGACGCCTGGGCCACCAACGGCATGGACCATCGCCGCAGCAGCACCCGCAATCTGGTCAAGTCGCTCTTTCTGGACCCGGTCCAGCTCAACGACAACAATCTGCAGCTCAAGGCCAAGTACGACCGCATGCGGGCCGAAGAGGTGATGTTCGAAGCCTACCACACCGATGACGACTACCGCGCCCTGATCGTCAGCTACGGAACCATGAGCCGGGTGTGCCGCACGGCCATCGACATGCTCAGGTCACAAGGCCTTGCCGTGGGCATGATCCGCCCCCGAACCCTGTTTCCGTTTCCCGATCAAGCCGTGGCCGATGCGGCCGGCAAAACGTCGTGTACCCATGTGCTGAGCATCGAAATGAGCATGGGCCAGATGGTCGAGGATGTGGAACGCTGCGTCAAGGGCTGCTGCCCGGTCAGCTGGTACGGCAAGTGCGGCGGCGAAATACCCACCCCCGAGGAGATCATCGATGTGGTCAAGGCCCGGATCGGTTGAACCGCGACGCCGATCGGAGCCTGTTGTCAGCCCCCAACGCAAGGAGCATGCAAAACCATGGGAAAGACCTTCAGTAAACCACAAGCCCTTTCCGACGCCCACACCCACTACTGTCCGGGATGCACCCACGGCGTGATTCACCGCCTGGTGGCCGAGGCCATCGACGACCTGGGGATTCGGGGCCGCACCGTGGGCATCGCCCCCGTGGGCTGCGCCGTGATGGCTTACAACTATTTCAACTGCGATTTCCAGGAAGCGGCCCACGGCCGGGCGCCGGCCATGGCCACCGGCATCAAGCGGGTGCGGCCCGATTTGATGGTCTTCACCTATCAGGGGGATGGCGACCTGGCCAGCATCGGCATGGGCGAGATCATCCATGCCGCCAACCGCGGCGAGAAATTCACGACCATTTTCGTCAACAACGCCATCTACGGCATGACCGGCGGCCAGATGGCGCCCACGACCATGCCGGACCAGCGCACCTCCACCTCGCCTTTCGGCCGCAAGGTGGACGAGGTCGGCATGCCCATCAAGGTTGCCGAACTGCTGGCCGCCCTGCAGACCCCGGCCTACATCACCCGCCAGTGCGTCATTCGACCCAAATACATCAACAAGGCCAAAAAGGCGATCCGGCAGGCCTTCACCTACCAGTTGGAAAATCGCTGCTTCAGCCTGGTGGAGGTGGTCAGCACCTGCCCCACCAACTGGGGGATGACGCCCATGGAGGCCATCGCGTGGACGGAAAAGACCCTGTTGCCCTTTTATCAACCGGGAGATTACAAAGTTCCGACCTGAATCTTGACCCTCAGGGGAAAGTGCGCCTGAAGGAGGCACCATGCAAAGCGAAATCATGTTCGCCGGCTTCGGCGGGCAGGGCATCTTGTTAATCGGCAAGGTTCTGGCCCATGCGGCCATGGAAGAGGGCTTCGAAGTCGCCTGGGTCCCTTCCTACGGCCCGGAAATGCGCGGTGGAACGGCCTACTGCACCGTGGTGATCAGTGACCGCCCCATCGGTTCGCCGATCATCAAAAACCCGCTGCATCTGGTGGCCATGAACGGCCCCTCGCTGGAAAAATTCGCCCCCACGGTCAAGCCGGGCGGCATCGTTTTCGTCAACAGTTCCCTGATCGCCTTCGGATCCAAACGCGACGATGTCGACGAGCTGCGTGTGCCCGTCGTGGATATCGCCAAGGAGCTGGGCAGCGTCAAGGCCGCCAACATCGTGGCCCTGGCCGCTTTCGTGGCCCGCAGCGGCCTGGTGCCCATGTCGACCCTGAAACGCTGCGTCGAAGAAGAATTCAGCATCAAACCCAAACTGATTCCCTTGAACATGGCCGCGGTGGCCGCCGGCCAGAAAGCGGCCACGCCTTCGGAAAACGGCTGATCTCCATGCAACTGCGGATTCCCGATTACATCCAGGCCATCACGCCATACGTTCCCGGCAAACCCGTCGAGGCCCTGGCGCGTGAGTACGGGATTTGCGATTCGGTCAAACTGGCCTCCAACGAAAACCCCCTGGGACCGTCGCCCAAGGCCCTGGCGGCCATTGGCGAATGCCTGGCCACGCTGCACCGCTATCCGGACGGTGCCGGCCACCGGCTGATCGGCAAGATCGCCCAGGTCAACCGGATCGCTCCCGCCAATGTAATCCTCGGCAACGGTTCGGACGACATCATCGCCCTGCTGGTCCGGGCCCTGATCCGGCCCGGTGACCGGGTGGTCGTGCCGCGCCCCTCGTTTCTCATGTACGACATCACGGCCGCCGCCGCCGGCGCCGTCATCGATGCCGTGCCCCTGCAAGAGATGGCCATGGACCTTGCGGCCATGGCCGCGGCGGTGACCGCCGACACCCGGCTGGTGTTCGTGTGCAACCCCAACAACCCCACCGGAACGGTGGTGACGCAGGCGGCCTTCGACCGTTTCATGGCCCGGCTGCCCGACGATGTGGTCACGGTCGTGGACGAGGCCTATATCGATTTCGTCAGAAACCCGGCCTGCCTGAGGACCGGTCGGCCAGCGGATCTGCAGCGGCCGCTGGTGACCTTGCGCACCTTTTCCAAAGCGTACGGCCTGGCCGGCCTGCGGGTGGGGTACGGCATCATGCCGGAACCGCTGGCCGAGGTGATCAACCGGGTCCGCCAGCCCTTTAACGTCAACGCCGTGGCCCAGGCGGCGGCCCTGGCCGCCCTGGACGACCGCACCTTCCTCAAGGCCTCGGTCGACCTCGTCCACCGCGGTCTGGACAGCCTGTTTACGGCCCTGTCCGGCATGGGCCTGACCTGTTACCCCACCCAAGCCAACTTTTTTCTGATCGACGTCAAACAGCCGGCCGACACCGTTTTCGAAGCCATGCTGCGCCAGGGGGTGATTGTGCGCTCCATGCGGGCCTACGGGTTCCCTCGCTGTATTCGTGTCAACGTCGGGCTGGCGACCGAAAACGACCGTTTTTTAAAGGCCCTGGAGACGGTGCTGTCCCTTTAGCCGATCCGGGCGTCACCATGAAACGCCGACGCACCATGCCAAATTCAGCCCACCAATCCTTGTTGATCACCATCGACGGTCCCGCTGGGGCGGGCAAGACCACGGTCAGCAAGATGCTGGCGGCCCGTCTGGGATACCGTTATCTGGATACCGGGGCCCTGTACCGGGCGGTCGCCCACCAGGCTCGTTCGGCCGGCATCCCGGTCGACGACGACCGGGCCCTGGGCGCCCTTTGCCGGACCCTGCGGCTGGACCTGGACGGCGACCGGCTGCTGGCCAACGGCGTCGACATCGGCGGCCTGATTCGAGCTCCGGAAATTGCCATGCTGGCATCGACGGTCTCGGCCCGGCCGGCGGTCAGGCAGGCCCTGCTGGCCTTGCAGCGTGAAATGGGGGCTGGCGGCGGTCTGGTGGCCGAAGGACGCGACATGGGGACGGTGGTTTTCCCGCAGGCGGATCTCAAGTTCTTCCTGGACGCCTCGGTGCGTCAACGGGCCCGCCGGCGCTTCGACCAGTACGGCGATGCGCGCCGGCAGACGCTCGAACAGATTGAGGCGGAGATTCGCCGTCGGGATCACAACGACAGCAGTCGCGATGTGGCGCCGCTGATGCCCGCCGCCGACGCGGTGGTCATCGATTCCACGGCCCTGACGGCCCAGGCCGTAGTGGCGCAAATGTTGGCCTCGGTAAGGTCCTGCCAGGAGCGATCCGGCGACCCGTCCTGACGGTCCGCCCTTCGTTTCAAATTAAGCGTTGCATTTTGGCGGTGCTTTCAGTATAGCTTTTAGGCTATACTGTACGCACCGAGCGTGGCAGTAAATAAAAATGAGGCATAGGGGGTAATCAACTAGTCAATGGACAACTTTGCAGACAACGAATCAACAGAAGAGATCGAGAAAGACAGCGTTACCGGCGAGAGCATGGCCGAGCTCATGGATCTTTACGAAGAGAGCTTCAAGCGCTTTGCCGAAGGTGAGGTGGTCAACGGCAAGATCATTTCGGTGGACAAGGATCACGTTCTGGTGGACATCGGCTACAAGTCCGAAGGCCAGATCCGCATCCGCGAATTCGAAGTGGATGGCCAGGTGACCGCCGCGGTGGGCGACACCGTCGAGGTGATGGTGGAGTGGTGGGACGACGAGAACGAGGTCGTCGTGCTGTCCAAGGAGAAGGCCGAGAAGGTCAAGGTCTGGGATGACATCAAAAAACGCCACGAAGCCGACGACACCATCACCGGAACCATCACCAACCGCGTCAAGGGCGGATTCTCCGTGGATATCGGCGTGCAGGCCTTTTTGCCGGGCTCCCAGGCCGATCTGCGGCCCATTCGCAACCTGGACGAGATGGTCGGCAAGGAGTTCGATTTCAAAATCCTGAAATACAATCGCAAGCGCAGCAACATCGTGCTCTCGAGGCGGGTGCTGCTCGAAGAGGAGCGTGAGGCCAAGCGGGCCGAGACCCTGGCGACCATTCACGAGGGCAAGGTGGTCTCGGGCATCGTCAAAAACCTGACCGAATACGGCGTGTTCGTCGACCTGGGCGGTGTGGACGGCCTTTTGCACATCACCGACATCTCCTGGGGTCGCGTCAAGCACCCCTCCGAACTGTTTACCGTGGGCGATGAGATCAACGTCAAGATCCTCAGCCTGGACCTGGAGCGCGAACGCGTTTCCTTGGGCATGAAGCAGCTGAGCGAGGACCCCTGGGCCAGTGCTATCGACAAGTATCCCGTGGGATCGCGCATCAGCGGCAAGGTGGTCAGTCTGACCGATTACGGTGCCTTCGTGGAGCTCGAAGAGGGCATCGAAGGCCTGATTCACGTCTCCGAGATGTCCTGGACGCGCAAGGTGCGGCACCCCTCCAAGGTGGTTTCGGTGGCCGAGATCGTCGACGCCATCGTTTTGGACATCAAGCCCGAAAACCGGCGCATCTCTTTGGGGATGAAGCAGGCTGCACCCAATCCTTGGGATGTGATCAGCGATAAATATCCGGTGGGCACCACCATCGAAGGCAAAATCAAAAACATCACCGACTTCGGTCTGTTCATCGGGATCGATGAGGGCATTGACGGCCTGGTGCACATCTCCGACATCTCCTGGACCAAGCGCATCAAGCACCCCTCGGAGGTATACAAAAAGGGCGACGTGATTCAAGCCATCGTTCTGGAGATCGACAAGGCCCAGGAGCGCTTTTCTCTGGGCGTCAAGCAGCTTCAGGCCGATCCGTGGGACACGGTGGCCGAACGCTACGAGGTCGGCAAGGAGATCACCGGTACGGTCACCAACGTGACCGACTTCGGCGTTTTCGTCGAACTGGAAGAGGGCATCGAAGGCCTGGTGCACGTCAGCGAGATCAGCAAGGAGAAAATCAAGACCCCGGTCGGCCAGTTCGAAGTGGGGCAGGTGCTGACCGCCAAAGTCATGAACATCAACAGCGACGAGCGGCGCATCGGGCTTTCCATCAAGCGCCTGGACATGGAAGACGATCAGGAACTGCTGACCGAGTACGTCAGCAACATGCGGCCGGCAACCTCCAGTTTCGGCGAGATACTGCGCGAGAACCTGCAGGAAAAGCTCAACAACGACGAGCAGTAGCCCTTTCGACCCGACTCTGCATGCCGGCGGCCTTAATCAAGGTCAGCCGGCATTTTGTTTGATGCCGTCGGCCGTCGACGCTGCCGCCAGGGCAGGTCGGCGGGCGGCTATTTCCCAGATCGTATTTTATCAAAGGACATGACCATGTTTTCGAGACGTCATCCCTACCTGTTCTTCCTGATGGTCTCCTTTGCCATCTTTGCCGGCTTGATCGTCAGTGTGATGGGCTTTTGGGCCTGGATGGGACGCGGATCCGGCGACCCCAGCGGCGAGGCGGTGGGTGTTATCGAGATCGAGGGCGCCATCGCCGATGCGCGCGAGACCATCGATCAGCTGCGCCGCTTTCGCGAGGATGAGGATATCAAGGCCATCGTGGTGCGCATCGACTCTCCCGGGGGGGCCGTGGGACCGTCCCAGGAGATCTACCGTGAGATCCGCAAAACCGTGGATGTGAAAAAAGTCGTGGCCTCCATGGGGGCCGTGGCGGCCTCCGGCGGATATTACGTGGCCTGCGCGGCCGATGGGATCGTGGCCAATCCCGGCACCATCACCGGCAGCATCGGCGTGATCATGGGGTTCACCAACTTTCGTGAACTGCTGGACAAGATCGGCCTGGTGCCCGTGGTGATCAAAAGCGGCCCTTTCAAAGACACCGGCTCACCCACGCGCCCCATGCGCGATGACGAGCGCGCCCTGCTGCAGGCCATCACCAGCGACATTCACGCCCAGTTCGTGGCCGCCATCGTCGAAGCCCGCAACATGGACCGGGGCCAGGTGGAACAGGCCGCTGACGGCCGCATCCTGACCGGCGAGGACGCCAAGGCGCGCGGGCTGGTGGACCGTCTGGGCAATTTTGAAGACGCCCTGGCGTGGGCCGGGGAGTTGGGCGGCATCGAGGGTGAGGTGGTACCGGTGTATGCGCGCGACGAGAAGCTGACCCTGCTGCGCTACCTGCTCTCCTCGTCGCTGTCCGATTGGATCGCCACGGTCCTGCACCCCGGCCTTTATGCCGAATATCGCTATCAGCCGACAGGAGCGGGCCTCAGTCAAACAGACTGACGTCCCCCATGCCTTGGCGGATGACCACGGGCACATCGTTTTCCAGGGAGACCACGCTGGAGGGCTTGCCGGCCACCGGGCCGCCGTCGATCACCGCGTCCAGCCGGGCGCCGAAGTGATCCTCGATAAACGAGGCCTGATGGAAGACTTCGCCCTCGGGTGTGGTTGCGCTGGTCGAGATGACCGGGTTGCCCAGGGCCCCGACCAGGGCCAGGCAGATGTTGTTGTCGGGAACGCGGATGCCGGCGGTCTTGCGCTTGGTGAGCATGATCTTGGGGACCAGCTTGGATCCGGTCAGGATGAAGGTGTAGGGACCGGGCAGCAGCCGCCGCATGGTCTTGTAGGCGTAGTTGGAGACCTTGGCATAGTGGCTGATGTGTTTTAAGTCGGCGCAGATGAAGCTGAAGGGCTGGTTTTTGTTGCGTTGCTTGAGTTGATAGATGCGCTCGATGGCGCGCTTGTTCATGATGTCGCAGCCGATCCCGTAAAAGGTGTCGGTGGGATAGGCGATCAGGCCGCCGTCGGCCAGTATCTGGGCGACCCGGTTGATCAGCCGTTGCTGCGGGTTGTCCGGATTGATGAATATCAGCATGGCGCCGGCCAGGTCCGTTGCGGGTTGACAAACAATGGTGAGCGTCGGTGGCCGCAGGCGCAGCGGCAATCGCCGCTGGTGGCCGGTTGCATCCCAAGACGACAACGATCTCCGGATGGCCGCGACAGTGAAAGGTGCATTTTTATTACGGCCGACCGAGCCTGTCAAGGCGCCAAATCAAGTTGCCAAATAGGGATTGATTAAGCGCCGGCCATTTGCTATTTTCGGCGATCAATCGGTGTGCGGGCACCACGCCCGCGTGCGCCACCTTATCGTTGGACCCAACGCCGGCTTGCCGACAAAAGAAAGTACCCCGTTTCCCCGGCTCCCTGTGGCCCCCCGGCCGTACCGATCCGGGCGCTGGCCCAACATTCATCACCGCCGACCCGGCCAACATCCCCGCGGATGTGGAGGATTTTATGACCCAATTGTTTGCAGCGGATGCCTATTCATTCGATGATGTCCTGCTGGTGCCCAGCTACTCCGACATTCTTCCCAGGGAGGTTGACACGACGACGCGCCTGACGCGTGAGCTGACCTTGAACATCCCCATCGTCAGCGCTGCCATGGACACCGTGACCGAAGCCAAAAGCGCCATCGCAATGGCCCGCGAGGGGGGGGTGGGGTTTATCCACCGCAACATGAGCGTCAAGAGCCAGGCCATGGAGGTCGACCAGGTCAAAAAATCCGAATGCGGGCATGATCGTCGACCCCTTGACGATCGGTCCGGACCGACCCATCGAAGAGGTCATGGAGCTGATGGCCCGCTACCGCATATCGGGCGTTCCGGTTACCCGGGGCGACCAACTGGTGGGCATCGTCACCAACCGCGACCTGCGCTTTGAAACGGACATGACCAAAAAGGTCAGCGACGTCATGACCAGCGAGAACCTGGTGACGGTCAGCGAGGGCATCAGCCTGGAGCAGTCCAAGAAGCTGCTGCACGAACACCGCATCGAAAAGCTGCTGGTGGTCGACAAAAACGGCCGCTTGACCGGAATGATCACCATCAAGGACATCGAGAAGATCAAGAAATACCCCAAGGCCTGCAAGGATGCCATGGGCCGGCTGCGGGTGGGGGCCGCCGTCGGCGTGGGCGCTGAAATGCTGCCCCGGGCCCAGGCGCTGATCGACGCCGGCGCCGATGTGCTGGTGATCGACACCTCCCACGGCCACTCCGGTAATGTGATCCGGGCCGTGCAGGCCCTTAAGGGCGATTTCCCCGACCTTCAGCTGATCGCCGGCAACGTCGGCACCGGGGAGGGCGCCCAAGCGCTGATCGACGCCGGTGCGGACGCCGTCAAGATCGGCATCGGTCCGGGATCGATCTGCACCACCCGCATCGTGGCCGGCATCGGCGTGCCCCAGATCTCGGCCATCATGAACTGCCGCGAGGTGTCGGACAAGACCGGCATACCCCTGGTGGCCGACGGCGGCATCAAGTTCTCGGGCGACATCACCAAGGCGATCGGGGCCGGTGCGCACACCATCATGATCGGCGGCCTGTTCGCCGGTACCGAAGAGAGCCCCGGAGAAACCATTTTCTTCCAGGGCCGCAGCTACAAGGTCTATCGGGGCATGGGATCCCTGGAGGCCATGAAAAAGGGCAGCAAGGACCGCTACTATCAGACCGAGCAGGAGAGCGACGACAAACTGGTGCCCGAGGGCATTGTCGGACGGGTTCCCTACCGGGGAACGCTCTCGGCCAACATCCACCAGCTCGTGGGCGGCCTCAAGGCCGGTATGGGTTACGTGGGCTGCGGGTCGATCGAGGCGCTGCGCCAGAACGCGCGTTTTGTGAAAATCAGTGCGGCCGGCATGCGCGAAAGCCATGTCCACGACGTGATCATCACCAAGGAAGCCCCCAACTACAGCGTGGACAATTGAGCATGACTCAGGCTGCCGCGAACTTCGTCCACCTGCACGTGCACACCCAGTACAGCCTGCTGGACGGGGCCATCCGGCTGGACGACCTTTTTCAGCGCGCCACCCAGTTCGGCATGCCCGCCGTGGCGCTCACCGATCACGGAACCATGTTCGGCGCCCTGGACTTTTACCAAAAGGCGCTCGCCGCCGGCATCAAGCCCATCATCGGATGCGAGTGCTACGTGGCACCGCGCGCCTTGACCGACAAGACCCCGCTGGACAAGGAGGGAACCCGTCACCTGGTTCTGCTGGCCAGAAACCGGCAGGGCTATCGCAATTTATGCAAGCTGGCCAGTGTCGGTCAACTGGACGGCTTTTACTACAAGCCCCGCATCGACAAGGCCCTGCTGGCAGCCCACGCCGAGGGCCTGATCGCGCTGTCGGCCTGCCTCAAGGGCGACGTTCCCCAGCACATCCTGGCCAACCGCATGGACCAGGCCGCCGCGGCCGCGCAGTTCTACCTGCGCATCTTCGGAGAGGGCAATTTCTTTTTGGAGGTGCAGAACAACGGCATTGCGGCCCAGGAACGGGTCAATGCGGCCATGCGCGAGCTCAGCCGGGAGCTGTCCATCCCCCTGGTGGCCACCAACGACTGCCACTACCTCAATCAGCACGACGCCAAGGCCCACGAGGTGCTCTTGTGTGTGCAGACCCAGAAAACCATGAGCGATGCCGACCGGTTCGTCTTCGACTCCAACCAGCTCTACTTCAAATCGCCCCAGGAGATGGACGGCTATTTCGCCGATTTCGCCGGGGCCGTCGACAACACGCTGGCCATCGCCGACCGCTGCGACCTGTCCTTCGATTCCAAGGTCTACCACTTTCCCCAGTTCGATGCCGCATCGGATAAAACCGCCGACGATATTTTCGACACCCAGGTGCGCGACGGCTACGCAAAGCGCATGGCCGTCATCCGCACCAGGCGCCCGGATCAGGACGAAGCGGTCTATCGTGAGCGCCTGGAATACGAACTGCGCACCATCAAGGAAATGGGCTTTGCGGGCTACTTTCTGATTGTGGCCGACTTTATCCGCTACGCCAGGGAAAGCGGCATACCGGTGGGGCCCGGCCGCGGGTCGGCCGCCGGCAGCCTGGTCTCATACGCGCTTTTCATCACCGACCTCGATCCCATCGAGCACGGTTTGATTTTCGAGCGCTTTCTCAACCCAGACCGCATCAGCATGCCCGACATCGACGTCGATTTTTGCATCCACGGCCGCGAACGGGTCTACAACTATGTGGTCGAACGCTACGGCGGCGGCGACTACGTGGCCCAGATCATCACCTTCGGTAAAATGAAGGCCAAGCTGGTGATCCGGGATGTGGGACGCGCCCTGGGCCTGCCTTTGGCCGAGGTGGACGCCATCGCCAAGCTGATTCCCGACAGCCTGAAGATGACCATCGACAAGGCCCTCAAGCAAGAGCCCAAACTGGCCGAGATCGTGGCATCGGACCCGCGCATCGCCGAACTGATCGAGATCAGCCGGGCCCTGGAAGGGCTTTACCGCCATGCGTCCACCCATGCGGCCGGGGTGGTGATCGGCGACAGGCCCCTGGTGGAGTACCTGCCGCTTTACAAGGGCAAAAAAGGGGAGGTGGTCACCCAGTTCGACATGAAAAAGGTCGAGGACATCGGCCTGGTCAAATTCGACTTTTTAGGCCTGCGCAACCTGACGGTCATCGACGTGGCCGTCAAGAGCATCGCCGCCCAGGGCAAAGCGGTGCCCGACATCGCCAACCTGCCGCTGGACGATCCCGAGACCTTCCGCCTGCTGCAGGCCGGCGACACCACCGGCGTCTTCCAGCTGGAATCCAGCGGCATGAAGAACCTGCTGGTGCGCCTGCACCCGGAGTCGTTCGACGACCTGACCGCCCTGGTGGCCCTGTATCGCCCCGGTCCTCTGGAGAGCGGCATGGTGGATGACTTCGTGGATCGCAAGCACGGCCGCAAACAGGTGGCCTACCTGGCCGACGGCCTGGAGCCGATCCTCGAGGAGACCTACGGGGTGATGGTCTACCAGGAGCAGGTCATGCAGGTGGCCACCGCCCTGGCCGGCTACTCCATGGCCGATGCCGACAGCCTGCGCAAGGCCATCGGCAAGAAGATCGAGAAGTTGATGTCCGGGCACCGTGAGAAGTTCGTCAGCGGCGCCGTGGACAACGGGGTGGACAAGACGGTCGCCACCGAGCTGTTCGACCTGATCGAAAAATTCGGGGGCTACGGGTTCAACAAGTCCCACAGCGCCGCCTACGCCCTGATCGCCTACCAGACGGCCTACCTCAAGGCCCACTATCCGGTCGAGTTCATGGCGGCCCTGCTGACCAGCGAGATCGACACGATCGACGGCGTGGTCAAGTTTATCAACGAGTGTCGCCTGCACGATATCGAAGTCCTGCCGCCGGACATCAACGAGAGCAGCACCCGTTTCACGGCTGTCGACGGCCGCATCCGCTTCGGTCTGGCGGCCGTCAAAAATGTGGGCGAGGCCGCCGTGGAACTGATCATCCGGGAGCGAACCGCCAACGGGCCCTTCGCCTCCGTTTTCGACTTCTGTCAGCGGGTCGACCTGACCAAGGTCAACAAGCGCACCATGGAGAGCCTGATCCGCTGCGGCGCCTTTGATTCCACCGGCGTGTGCCGCGCCCGGCTCATGGCCGTGCTCGAGGAAGCGCTCGACTACGGCCAGCGCATTCAGCGCGAGAAGAACAGCGCCCAGATGAGCCTTTTCGACACCGGCTCCGAACCGGAACTGGCCCTGAACCTGCCGGCCATTCCCAACCTGGACGAGTGGGACGAGCGCGAGAAGCTGCAGCAGGAGAAAGAGACCCTGGGGTTCTATGTGACCGGTCATCCGCTGGATGGCTACAAGGCGATCCTCGAAAAGTTCACCAGCGTGAATGCCCTGAGCATCCGCGACAGTGGCGACAAGAGCGCCGTTCGCATCGGCGGAACGATCAGTACGGTCAAGATGATCCGCACCCGCAAGGACGAACCGATGGGATTCGTCACCCTGGAAGATCTGCACGGCAGTGTGGAGGTGGTGATCTTTCCTTCCGTGTACGCCGTGTGCGCCGACCTGCTGGTGCCGGACGCGGTCGTGTTGGTTCAAGGGGTCGTGCAGGCCGAAGAGAACGGGGTCAAAATTCTGGCCGACGCCATGATCCCCATCGAACAGGCCGAAGCGCAGTGGACCGTGGAGGTGCGGCTCATGGTGGATCCCGAAAAGAGCGATCGCGAAACCCTGGTGCGGGTGCGCCGTACGCTGCAGCGCTATCCCGGGTCGTGCCGGGGATTCGTGCACATCCGCCAGAAGGATCGCGCTGAAGCCGTGGTCTCCATGGACGAGACGCTGCGTATCCGCTACTGCGAGGCCATGGCCCGCGAAGTGAACGCCATTTTTGGCTACCCGGCCGTGCAGACCCGCTGCAGCGACGCGGCCAGCGCCATCCGCAACGGTGATTCGGGAGTGCGCCGCAACGGAAGCGGCTTGACGGAAAGGCCACCATGGGGACATTGATGCCATGAAGGTGCCGCTGCTTGATCTCAAGGCCCAGTACAAATCCATTCGGCAGCGGGCGCTGGCCGTTACCGAAGCGATTTACGAGAGCCAGTATTTCATTCTCGGCCCGCACGTGGCCGGCTTGGAAGAGAAGATCGCGGCCTATTGCGGCTGCCGCCACGCCGTGGGCGTCTCGTCGGGCACCGATGCCCTGATTGTGTCGCTGATGGCCGCCGGCATCGGGCCGGGCGATCGCGTGATCACCACGCCGTACACCTTTTTCGCCACCGCCGGGGCCATCGTGCGGGTGGGGGCCGTGCCGGTCTTCGTCGACATCGACCCGCAGACTTACACCCTAGCGCCTGATCATCTGTCGGCTACCCTGGCCGGCATGGCCAGCGAGGTGCGCGACACGGTCAAAGCCATCATCCCCGTTCATCTTTACGGCCAGTGCGTTGAGATGACGCCGATCCAGGAGACGGCAGCGTCCCACGGGTGGGTCGTCATCGAGGATGCGGCCCAGGCCATCGGTGCCGAATACCGTCAGCGTCGGGCCGGCAGTCTGGGACACTACGGGTGCTTCTCCTTTTTCCCCTCCAAGAACCTGGGCGCCTTCGGCGACGGGGGCATCGTCACGACCGACGACCCGCAGGCCTACCAGCGCTTGACCATTTTGCGGGTGCACGGGGCCGAGCCCAAATACCGTCACCAGGTCGTGGGCGGCAACTTTCGCCTGGATGCCCTCCAGGCGGCGATCGTGGCCGTAAAATTGGACTATCTGGACGACTGGACCCGCGCCCGTCAAGCCAATGCGGCGCGCTATCGCGACCTGTTCGAATCCGCCGGCTTGACGGACCGGGTAACCCTGCCCGCGGCCAGGCAGGACCGGCACGTCTACAACCAGTTCGTGATCCGCGTCACCGGCGGCCGCGACGCACTGCGTCGCTTTCTCGAGCAACAGGGCATCGGGACGGAGGTCTACTACCCGGTGCCGCTGCACCGCCAGGCCTGTTTCGAGGACCTGGGCTACCGATCCGGTGACTTTCCGGTGGCCGAGGCGGCGGCCGATCAGACCCTGGCCTTGCCTATTTACGCCGAACTGACCGAATCGCAGCAGGCCTATGTGGTCGAACAGATCAATGCTTTTTTCAAGCGATAGGGTGATCCCATGGCCCCGGCGCTGACCTTCGGCTACTCGCCGTGCCCCAACGACACCTTTATGTTCCACGCCATGGCAGCCGGCCAGGTGACGGTTCCCGGCCGGCAAATCACCCCGGTGCTGCACGATGTGGAGACGCTCAACATCATGGCCTTTACCGGCCAACTGGATGTCACCAAACTCTCTTTTTATGCCTGGCTCAAGGCCAAGGATCGCTATGCCCTGCTCGACAGCGGCGCGGCCATGGGGTTCGGGTGCGGACCGGTCCTGATCGCCAGAAAAGCGCTGGGTCGGAGCGCCGTCGACAGCTGTCGGATCGTGCTGCCGGGCCGGTGGACCACGGCGCACCTGTTGTTCCGGCTCTGGGCGCCCCGGGCCGAGCAGCGTTGCTTCGTGCCCTACGATCGAATTTTTGACCATCTGGCCGAGGGGAAGGCCGACTGCGGGGTGATCATCCACGAAAGCCGCTTCACCTTCGAGGCGGCCGGGTTTCAGTCCGTGGTGGACCTGGGGGCCTGGTGGGAAGCCCAGACCGGTCTGCCGATCCCGCTGGGCGGCATTGCCGCGCGCCGCGAGTTGGGCGCCGCCCTGATCGGGCAGATCGATGCCGCCGTGCATGCCAGCATCCAGCGGGCCATGGACGATCCGCAGGCCAGCGGGCCCTATGTGCGCCGATATGCCCAGGAGATGGACGATGCGGTGCTAAAGGCCCACATCCGCACCTTCGTCAACGACTTCAGCCTGGATCCGGGGCAGGCCGGGCGGCGGGCCATCGCCCGACTGGACGCCATGGCCTGTGAAGCCGGTCTGCTGTAATGCTGGGGATCGTCTATGCCACCCGCCGGGAGGCCGACCCCTTTGTCAGGCGCGTGTCCGCCAGCCAGCGGTCCGCCCAACCGTTTCTGACCTATGCGGTCGACGGCAAGGACCATATTCCGGCCATCCTGATCGTTTGCGGCATGGGCAAGGTGGCGGCGGCCCTGGCGGCTGCGCACCTGGTACTGGCCGAAGGCGCCACGGGGCTGATCAATGCCGGTTTGTGCGGCCTGTTGACCCGCGTGCACGGTTGGCAAGTCGGGGACCTGCTGCGCATCGACACGGCCGTTGAAGGTGATTGCGACCGGTTTGGCGGCCCCGAAACCGCGGTGGCCTGCACGGGGCCCTGGTGTGCCCGGTTGCCGGCGGCCCGATTGGTCACCTGCGATCGGCCGGTGTTCGATGGCCGCTTGCGCGAGCAGCTGGCCGACCTTGGCGACCTGGCCGACATGGAAGGCGCTGCGGTGGCCCGCGCCGCCCAGCGCTACCAGGTCCCGTGTGCCCTGATCAAGGGCATCAGCGATGCGGCCGACGCGTCCGGGCGCCGGGATGTGGCCCGCCGGATCGACCGGGTTTCCGGGCACCTGGGGGAGCTGCTGGCCCGGGAACTGGCCCAAGACCCTAAATTGCTTTAAAGAGACGTCATGCAACCTGACACAACGCTGCGCAAGCTGCTCAATTTCACCAAGATCGAACACACGGCCTTCAGTCTCCCGCTGATTTTCACCGGAGCCTGGCTGGGGGCCGGCAGCCGTTTTCCAGCCGTTTCGGTGATGCTCCTGATCGTCGTCGCCGCCGTGGGCGCCCGGATCTTCGGCATGGCCATGAACCGGATCTTCGACCGTGACATCGACCGCCTGAACCCGCGCACGGCCGGCCGCGAACTGCCGGCCGGAAAAATAAACCTGCACACGGCCGTGGCCGTGGCCCTGTGCGGGTTGACAATTTACCTGGTGGCCTGCTGGGCCCTGGGGGGCTGGTGCCTGATTCTGGCGCCGCTGCCGCTGGTTCCCCTGCTGGGGTACTCCCTGCTCAAGCGCGTCACGCCCCTGTGCCACTTCGGCATCGGGATCTGCCTGGCCCTGGCGCCCCTGGGGGCCTATGTGGCGGCGGCCGGCCATCCGCGATTCTCCCTGTCCGTGCTCTTGTTTTCCGGCTTCGTTTTCTGCTGGTTGAGCGGCGCCGACATCATCTATGCCCTCATGGACATCGAGAGCGATCGCCGACACCACATTCACAGCCTGCCGGCGCGCCTGGGCAGCCGGGGCGCCCTGCGGGTCGCGGGCGGGGTTCACCTGCTGGCCTGGGGCATTCTGGTGGTCGTGGTCCGAACCCAGGGGGGCGGGCCGGTGGCCGTTGCTGCCCTGGCCGTTGCGGCGATTTTTTTTGTTTTGATGTACGTGCCCGCCATACCAATCCCCAAACGCTTTTTTCCCATCTCCACCCTGGCCGGCATCGCCGGGGCCCTGGCCCCCATGGTGGCCTAGCCCGGCCTCACGGTCGGCCGCAAGAAAGGAGGGCCTGTACGATGGCCAACACCGACGCTGCCCATTTGATCGTGGGCGTCACGGGTGCATCCGGTATACATGCGGCGCGGCTGCTGGTCGAAAAGTCACCCTGGCCGGTCGACCTGGTGGCCAGCCAGTGGGGCCGCAAGGTCGCTGCGACCGAGTGCGGTGGGATGGCGGCCATCGAGTCCCGCGCGGCCCGGGTTTTTGGTGCCGACGATCTGTTTGCACCCCTGTCGTCGGGGTCGGTGCCGACCGCGGGAATGGTGATCCTGCCCTGCTCGGCGCACACCCTGGCCCAGATCGCCGCCGGGTGGGGCGACAGCCTGATCGCCCGGGCGGCCCACTGCCAGCTCAAGGAGCGGCGGCCCCTGATCCTTTGTCTGCGCGAGGCGCCTTTGACCGGGATCGATCTTGCCAATGCCCGTCGGGCGAGTGCGGCCGGGGCTGTGATCATGCCCCTGGCGCCGCCGTTTTTCATGTTTGCCGGCCGCGACCCGCAGGCGGTCTCCATGCACGACCTGCTGGATGCCTTCGTGGATCGCGTGCTGGCCCTGCTGGGCCGCCAACCGGACCGCACCTGGGAGGATATCCGTTGAACTTCGTCGATTTGCGCAGTTTCCTGTCCCACCTGGAACGCGCCGGAGAGCTGGCCCGTGTTCGCGTTCCCGTGGACCCCGACCAGGAGATGACCATTATCCACCACCGGGTGATGGCTGCCAGGGGGCCGGCCCTGCTGTTTGAAAACGTGGTCGGGTCGCCCTACCGCGTCGTGACCAACCTGTTCGGAACCCGCGCCCGCACCGACCTGGTCTTCGGGGGCGACCCGCATGAACTGGGCCAGCGCGTATTAAGACTCGCGCAGACCCTGATGCCGCCCGGGCTCAAGGGGCTCTTCCGGTCCCGGCACGACCTGTGGGCGCTATCCAAAGCTCGCATGCGTACGGTGGCGACGGGGCCGGTCATGCAGACCGTCGCCGAGCCACCCGATCTGAACCGACTGCCGGTGCTGACCTGCTGGCCCGAAGACGGCGGGCCCTTTTTCACCCTGCCCCTGGTGCACACCACCGATCCTGGAAACGGCGCGGGCAATTTGGGGATGTACCGGCTGCAGCGCTTCGATGGCCAGAGCACCGGCATGCACTGGCAGATCGAAAAGGGCGGTGGGTTTCACTTTCACAAGGCCGCCGGCTTGAAACGGCCCTTGCCGGTCAGTGTCTATCTGGGAGGGCCGCCGGCGTTGATTCCGGCCGCCGTGGCCCCCCTGCCCGAAGGCATCGACGAACGCCTGCTGGCCGCCTATATGATGAAGCGGCCCCTGGAAGTGATCGAGCGGCCGTCCACCGGCCACCGTATTCCGGCCCGGGCCGAATTCGTTCTGGAGGGTTCCGTGACCCCCGGTGACCTGCGCTGGGAAGGGCCCTTCGGGGACCACTTCGGCCACTACTCGCACGCCGCCGACTACCCGGTCTTCCGGGTCCAGCGCATCCTGGCGCGCCGGGACGCCATTTTCCCGGCCACCGTGGTGGGTAAACCGGTCCAGGAGGACTATTACATGGGCGAGGCCCTGCAGGCCATGACCCTGCCGCTGCTCAAGATGATGCGGCCGGCGGTGGCCGACCTGTGGGCCTACCCGGAGACGGGCTTTCACGCCCTGGCGGTCCTGGCGGTCAACGAGCGCTACCCCAAGGAAGCCCTCAAGCACACCCTGGGGATGCTGGGGGAGGGGCAGGTCTCGTTGACCAAGGTCATGATCACGGTGGATCACCAGGTGGATGCGCGCGACATCGTCGCGGTCAGCCGGGCCTTGTGGCGCCACCTGGACGCCGCCGCCGGCATCCACCTGTTGGCCCCCACCGCCCAGGACACGCTGGATTTCACGGGACCGGCCATGAACACCGGCAGCCGTCTGATCCTGGTGGCGACCCCGGCCGCCAACGGCCGCCCGGTCCGGGCCGAAAGATCCATGCCGCTGCCCCGGCCGGCCGATCTGCACCCGGAGGTGACCGATACCGCCTGTCTGGGGCCGGCCTTTTTGATGATCCAGGTCAAGGACTCTCTCACAGAACTTGAACCGCTGCGCCAGGCGCTGCGCCGGCATGCCGTGGCCCGGGAGTATCTGTTTCACGTCATCGTTTCCGCCGATGTGCCCCTGAGTGACCGCAGCATGATGCTCTGGGGCTGGTTCACCCGTTTCGATCCGTTGGCCGACCTGTATCCGGCCGCACGCACCGTCGTGGGCAACCGGCTGGTTTTCGATTTTCCCATCGCCATTGACGCCCGCTGGAAAACAGGGTATCCCAAGCCCGTTGAATTCGATCCGGCGGTGAAGCAGCGCGTGGAGCGCAGGTGGGATACCCTAAACCTGCCCGGCAACCACCGCCTTTGAAGACCGTTAGCAATTTTAGCATGTCGATCATGAGCACTTCCCAGTTCGAGCGGGCCCTTGAAAAGGGCGCCTGCGGCCAGCGGCTGTCGCGGGACGACGCCCGCAGCCTGGCCGAGGCGATCACCCCGGATCGCCTGCACCGGCTGGGGGATGCGGCCCTGGCCAACAGGCGGCAGCGCTTCGGGCGGCGTGCCAGCTACGTGTTCAATCTGCAGATCAACCCTTCCAACATCTGCGGCAGCGGGTGCACCTTTTGCAACTACGCCGCCTCCAAAAATGCACCGCACGCCTACGTGCTGGACGAATCCGAAATCCTGGGCCAGGTGCGGCGCCTGCGCCCCACCGAGGTGCACATTGTCGGCGGCCTGAACCAGATCTGGTCCTACGCGCGCAACCTGGCCCTGGTCGCCTCCCTGCGGGATCAGTTTCCCGAACTGCACATCAAGGCCTTTACGGCGGTGGAGATCGCTTACTTTGCCAAAACCGCCCGGCTGACCGTGTCGCAGATCCTCGATCAACTCAAGGCCGCCGGTCTGGATGCCATGCCCGGCGGCGGCGCCGAGATTTTTTCCGAGCGGCTGTACCGGCTGCACTGGAAGAACAAGACCAGTCCGGCCGACTGGGTGCGCATTCACCAGCTGGCCCACGGCAAGGGCATTGGCACCAACGCCACCATGCTGTTCGGATTCGGCGACACCTGGGACGAGCGCATCGAGCACCTGCTGATTCTCAGACGGGCCCAGGACGAATCGGGTGGCTTCGTTTGCTTCATTCCCCTGCCGTTTCAGCCCGGACCGGGCAAGTTCATCTCCAGCGGCCCGACGCCGTTGGAGACCCTGGCCGTGCTGGCCATATCGCGCCTGGTGCTGGACAACGTGCCCCATTTGAAATCCTACTGGCCCATGACCGGACTGGAGACCGGCGCCGCCGGTCTGAGCTGGGGGGCCGACGACATGGACGGCACCATCAGCGAGGAGAAGATCGCCCACCTGGCTGGCGCGGCCACCCCCGTTGGGCTGGCGCGGGCCATGATGGAAACAACCATCCGTACGGCCGGGTTCGATCCCGTGGAGCGCGACGGCTTGTTCGCGCCCGTTGGCGGTGCGCCAAGAGACGACATGGCATGAGCACTGCCGTGGCCATGATTCCCTACGCCAACATGGCGCCCTATCGGATGCTGGGCCCCCCGAAAGGGTGCCGGTTCGTGCCCCTGGTGCCCAGGGCCAGCATTGCGGCGCTGTTGGCCGGCCATGTGGTCGCCGCGGCGGTTCCGGTGGGCGGGTTGACCGCTTTGGCCGGGGTCGTGGAAACGGTCGGCCGCTTCGGTATCGCCGCCAGCGGCCCGTGCATGAGCGTGCTTTTTTTTTCGCGGGTGCCATTTGCAGCCATGCATGCGCCGCGCACCGTCCGCATCACCGGCGAGAGTGCCTCGAGCGTGCGGCTGCTCTTTTTGCTGCTGGGCCACACCCACGGATTCGAGCAGCTGCCGCGCCTGGCCGCCAACGGACAGGGCCCGGATGGCGAACTGCTCATCGGCGACCAGGCCCTGATCAAGGGGCAGGGCACTTTGGAAGACCCGTGGACGGACGTCACCGATCTTTCCAGCCTCTGGTTCGAGACCCAGCGGTTGCCCTTCGTGTTCGCCCGCTGGGTGGTGCGAAGCGATGCCCCGGTGGCGGTCAAATTGTCCATTGCAAAGTGGCTGGATACCTTCAAGGCCCGTGAACCCGATCTGGTGGAAAGGGCGGTGCCGCTCGCCGCCGAATCCCTGGGCCTGGCGCCGGACGCGGTTCGGCGCTATTTCCAGGTCATCCGGCGCTGCCTGGACGACGCCGACATTCGCGGCCAGGAGCGCTTTTGCGATCGGTTTGCCCGGGCCGCGCGCAGCCCGCTGTTCGAAACCGGGTGAGCGCGGCCGGATGACATGATCGATGGGACTGGAGAGAAATGAACCGAGCGATGACAGCTGCACCGGCAACGGATCGGGTCGATCGCCAGCGGGCCTTGGCGCTGTTGACGGATATGCCCATGGGCGAATTGATGCGCCTGGCCCACCAGGAACGCCTGCGGCGCTATCCGGACAATACGGTCACCTTCGTGGTGGACAGCAACCCCAACTACACCAATGTCTGCGTCACCGGGTGCGCCTTTTGCGCCTTCTACCGCAAAAAAACTGACGCCGACGCCTACCGGCTGAGTCCGCAGGCCCTGGCCGACCGCGTGGCCGCCGCCGTCCAAAAAGGGGCCACCACGGTGCTGCTGCAGGGCGGCCACAATCCAGAGGTGCGGCTGACGGACTGGCTGGCCTACATCGCGGCCATCGAGCGGGTCTGCCCCCAGGTGCACATCCACCCTTTCAGTCCGGCCGAGATCACCTTCATGGCCGACCGGGAAGGCTGTTCCGTGGGCCAGGTGCTCGAGGCCCTGTGGCGCGCCGGCATCCGCACCATACCCGGCGGCGGGGCCGAAATTCTCTCCGAACGGGTCCGCCGCATCATCGCGCCGCGCAAGGCCACCAGCAACCAGTGGCTCGGTGTGTGTGAAGCCGCCCACGACATGGGCTTTAAAACCACCGCCACCATGATGTTCGGCCATGTGGAAACCGACGCCGACATCATCGAGCACCTGTTTTCGCTGCGCGACCTGCAGGATCGCACGGCCGGGTTCACCAGCTTTATTCCCTGGTCCTTCAAACCGGGTCGCACGCCCTTGGCGCAAACGGTACCTCAAGCGGCCCATCCGGCCAGATACGTGCGCATCATCGCCGTGGCCCGGCTGGTGCTGGACAACTTTCCCCACATCCAGTCCTCCTGGTTTTCAGAAAACATCTCGGCCGGCCAACTGGGGCTGCTGGCCGGAGCGGACGACTTCGGCGGCGTGCTGGTGGAAGAACACGTCCACAAAGAGGCCGGCCACGACCGCCAGGCTACGTCGGACAACGTCAAAACCATTATCGGCCGGGCCGGATTCACCCCGGCCCAGCGCGACTCGTACTACCGGGTGCTGCAAACATTTGCAACGCCGGCACCGGCGGGCATTCGTGCATGATCTGCGTCCAGCCCCATGACGGCTTCTTGACGGCCGGCATCCGCTGGAAATAGACCGGTGCGGCGTTCAAACTACACGGTACACCCCATCGTCAACCTCGAGCGGATACCCTATCGTTTTCGACAGGGATCATCTGTGGTTCCAACAGTGGACCGGGACCGACCCTGAGGTGAGCAACCTAAATCGAAAGGAGGACGCCATGGGTGAAACCAGAGATGCGTTCGTAAAAAAAATGAAAGCCAAACTGGATGAATGGAATGCGGAAATCGCCAAACTGGAGTCCAGGGCGAGGCAGCATGAAGCGGATGCACAAAAAGCGTATTAACAGCAGAATTCTACCGGTGTTCGGCTTCGTCGTCTGGCTTCTGGCAGGGCCTAAATCCGCCAAGGCCGCCATGTGAGCAGACTGAACACCCTTGAAACAGGTTCCGAGTAAAGACTCGCGCTGTATGGGCGTGAGCGGAAAGCGCACCGGCGCCAACTTGGACCCTTTCCATCTGTTTGATATCGATTGGCACCTGGTTGCCAAGCACGCCATCCACCTGCTTTTGGCGTTGGCCCTGCCCATCGGCTGATGCACAAACCAGACCGGTAAAGGAGATCTCTTATCATGACCCGGACGGCGGAGGGTATTGTTGACGATGCCGCTCAGCAGGAGCCTGTCTGTACCCGGCAGGCAGTTGAACCTGATTCAATCATCATCAACGAGGCCCAGTTGATCCTGGCCGAAAAGCGCACCTCCCTGGCGGCCATGCGCACCGGAATCGCCGTGTTCGCCTTGCCGTTGTCGGTGCTGGGCCTGCTGATCGCCACCTCGCGGTTGTATGATGTGCTGCACGTGCTGCCCTTGATAATTCCATTGGCCGTCATACTGCTGGCCCTGATTGTCCTGGGCAGCTACCTGATTGTCCGTGCCCTGGTCAACATTCACCGCTACGACCAGATGATCCATCGTTTGAAGGCCTGCCACAGCAAGCTGTCGGAATTCCTTGACTGACAAGGAACATTGAGTCGTCAGGACGAGAAAAACCACTTCGTTGCGGTCAAAAAAGGAGACGACGAATATGACGTCAAAGGAGCTGCCACCAATCGACAGAAGATGCCTCCGGGCCCTTTTGGCGGTGGGCATATTCGTGGTCGCCTCGGCGGCCGGGGCTGCCGCCGCTGACAACCCCGTCTGGATGGATGTTGAAACGCAGGCTTTTTACACCCTGGGGCCGGGCGATTCACAATCCATTGGTCGGCGCCTGGCCTTGTTTCGTGCCAAACGCCAGGCGGCAGAACTGGCCGCCGATCGATTCGTCCAACAAAACCTGATCCAGTTCGTCGATCGGGACCAAAATGAACTGGCCTGCCTGGTGGCGGACCGCTTGACGGTCGACCTGCTCGAAGATGGGTGCAGGCCTGACGGCCCTGCCGTGACCTGCACGGTCAGGATCGGCACCCGGGTAACCCTTTCGGATTTCATCGATGCCCAACTGGCCAGCCTTCGGCTGGGGGTCCAGGACACGGCGGACTATCGCGCCGAGATGGAACCGGAAGTGGAGAAAGCAAGGTTCAGTCCAGGGCAGGCCCTGGCCAAGGCCTACTGGTTGATAGATCGGAAGGAGTGGCGCAGGGCGGTCATCTACCTGGATCGAATCACCCGGCAATACCCCAACTGGCCGGAAGCCTACGAAGTCAAAGCCGTGGCCCTGAAGCATGAAAACCAGATCGACGCCATGCGGCAAGCGCTGCAACGCGCCTGTGCCCTGGGCAGCCAGACGGCCTGCGCCGATGTGAAGCAGCCCCGGTAGGTGGACCCGTGCAAGGTCGCCAGCCGGTCAAATCTCAGGCCAAGGAGCAGGCTCACAGATGAAATGCTTGGATCAGCGCTTTTGGATTGCCGACTCAGGCCTGGAAGCGGACCAGCACATCGCCGGCTTCCACCGCCTGACCGACCGTGCCGTTGACCTCGGCCACGACACCATCCACCGGCGAGGCCACGTCGCTTTCCATCTTCATGGACTCGAGCACCGCCAGGGTCTGGCCCCGAAAGACCCGATCGCCCGGTTTGACCGGCACGGCCACCACCAGCCCGGGCATGGGGCAGACGAGCACGTTGTCGGCCGGCCGCTCGGACCTGGCCGGCATGTGGCGCATCAGTTCCCATTCCCGGGGGGTGTAGATTTCGAACAGGCGCGTGATGCCGCTGAAGGCGACGAAGATAAAGGAGTGTTCCAGGCGCAGCCGGAAGCGGTGGACGCGCCCATCGATCGTCAGATTGAGGCGGCGGCGGTAGAATTCGAATTCGGGAGTTTCCACGGCATAGGCGTTGTCACCGACGCGAATGGTCCAGTGCCGGCCGGCCGTCAGGCCCTCGAGCCGCACCTCCAATACCTCGTTTTCAGATCTGACGGCATAGCGGTGCTGCCTGGCGACGCTCTTTTCGCCGCCAATGCGTGACACCATCGGGCGCAGGGAATCTTGAACGGCCACCATGCGCACATGATAGATCAGGGCCGCCGCCAGCGCCGCCAGCTCGAAGGCCCGGCGGTCCGGCGGCATTGTCGGCCGGCTGTTTTCGAAATGGCGCTCGATAAAGGCCGTGGTCAGTTTTGCGGCGCTGAAGGCCGGATGGCTCAGGATGCTGTTGGCAAAATCGATGTTGGTGACCACGCCTTCGATGTGGTAGCCGTTCAGGGCCTCGACCAGTCGCGTGCGGGCCTGTTCCCGGTCGCGGCCGTGGCAGATGACCTTGGCCAGCAGGGAGTCGTAGTAGACGCCGATGCCGCTTCCGATTTGAACCCCGCTGTCCACGCGGATGGCGCCGCCCCGGGGTTCGGCGTAGCGCGTAATCATGCCCGTGGCGGGGATGAATCCCCGCTCGGGGTCTTCGGCGCAGATGCGCGCCTCCATGGCCCAGCCGTTGAAAACCACGTCGTCCTGGCCGAAGCCCAGCGGCTGGCCGGCGGCAATCCGCAGCTGATGTTCGACGATATCCAGGCCGGTCACCAGTTCGGTGACCGGATGCTCGACCTGCAGGCGGGTGTTCATTTCCAGAAAATAAAAGTCGCCCTGGGCGTCGAGTACGAACTCGACCGTACCGGCACTGGCGTAGCCGGCCTGGCGCGCCAGATCGCAGGCGGCCTGGCCCATTCGCCGGCGCAGCGAGGCGGAGACGGCCGGTGAGGGCGACTCTTCGATGATTTTCTGATAGCGGCGCTGGATGGAGCACTCGCGCTCCCCCAGATGCAGCACATTGCCCTGGGTGTCGGCCAGAACCTGGATTTCCACGTGCCGCGGCTCATCGATGTAGCGCTCGATGAAAATCCGCTCGTCGCCGAAGGCCTTGCGCGTCTCCTGACGGCTGGCCGCCAGGGCTGCCTTCATCTCCGCCGGGGCCCGCACGATGCGCATCCCCTTGCCGCCGCCCCCGGCCGCGGGCTTGAGCAGGACCGGGTAGCCGACCGCCGCCGCCGCCGCCAGGGCCTCCTTTTCGTCCTTCAACGCCTCCGTGTGCCCCGGAATGACCGGCACCCCGGCCGCAGCGGCCAGCGCCTTGGAGGCGATCTTGTCCCCCATCGTCTCGATGGCCGCAGCCGGCGGGCCGATGAAGACCAGGCCGTCGGCCGCGACACGCCGGGCGAAGGCGGCATTTTCCGACAAAAAGCCGTACCCCGGGTGCACGGCGCGGCAGCCGGCGGCAAGGGCGGCGGCGACAATCTTGTCGGCGTCGAGGTACGACTGCTGGGCCGGGGCCGGGCCGATGTGCACGGCCTCGTCGGCCGTTTGCACGTGCAGGCTGCGGCTGTCCGCATCGGAGTACACCGCCACGGTGCCGATGCCCAGCCGTCTGCAGGTGCGCCCGATGCGAACGGCGATTTCGCCGCGGTTGGCGATCAATATCTTGTCGAACATGGCATGCCTCACAGGGGAATGTTACCGTGTTTGCGCTGCGGCCCTTTGGCTTCCTTGCCCTCGAGCACCTGCAGGGTGCGGATCAGCCGGTGGCGGGTGTCGCGCGGGAAAATCACATCATCGATGTAGCCCCGCTTGGCCGCCAGGAACGGATTGGCGAAGGTGCGGCGGTAATGGATCATCTTTTCATTCAGCACGGCCTCCGGATCCGCTGCCGCTTGAATCTCCTTGCGGTAGATCACCTCGGCGGCACCCTTGGGGCCCATGACGGCGATCTCGGCCGAGGGCCAGGCGTAGTTGACATCGCAGTGGATGTGTTTGGAATTCATCACCAGGTAGGCGCCGCCGTAGGCCTTGCGGACGATGACCGAGATGCGGGGGACGGTGGCCTCGGTAAAGGCATACAGCAGCTTGGCGCCGTGACGGATGATGCCGCCGTGCTCCTGGTCGGGGCCGGGCATGAAGCCCGGAACGTCCACCAGGGCGATCAAGGGGATGTTGAAGGCGTCGCAGAAGCGCACGAAACGCCCGGCCTTGTATGAGGCGTCGGTGTCCAGAACGCCGGCCAATACGGCCGGCTGATTGGCCACCAGTCCGACGGTCTGCCCTCCCAGGCGGCCGAAGCCGCAGATGATGTTGCGCGCAAAGCCGGACTGGACCTCCATGAACTCGGCCCCGTCGAGAATACTGAAAATCAGGACGTTCATATCGTAGGTCTGGTTGGGATTTTCAGGGATGAGGTAGTCCAGGGCCGGGTCGGTGCGGCCGGCCGGGTCGTGCAGGTCCAGCAAGGGCGCCCGCTGGCGGTTGTTCGAGGGCAGATAGCTGACCAGGCGGCGCACCTCGCGCAGGCAGAGCACGTCGTTGGGAGCCGTGAAGTGGGAGACCCCGCTGGTGGTCGAGTGGACCCGGGCGCCGCCCAGATCCTCGGCCGAGATCTCCTGATGGGTGACGGTCTTGACCACACTCGGCCCGGTGACGAACATGTACGAGGAGGCCTGCACCATGAAGACGAAATCGGTGATGGCCGGGCTATAGACCGCACCGCCGGCGCAGGGTCCCATGATGCACGACACCTGGGGAACGACGCCGCTGGCCCGGACGTTGCGATGAAATATTTCGCCGTAGGCGGCCAGCGCGTCCACGCCCTCTTGAATGCGGGCGCCCCCCGAGTCGTTCAGCCCGATGATCGGGGCGCCGACCTTCACCGCCAGGTCCATCACCTTGCAGATTTTTTGGGCGTGCGCCTCTCCCAAGGAGCCGCCGACGACCGTAAAATCCTGGCTGAAGACGAACACTTCGCGCCCGTCGATGGAGCCGTGGCCGGTGACCACGCCGTCGCCGGGATAGCTGCGCTCGCCGCCGATAGCCCCGCCGCGGCCGGTTTTGAGCACATCGAACTCCTCGAAGGTGCCCTCGTCCAACAAGAGGTCGATCCGCTCCCGGGCGCTGAGCTTGCCCTTGCCGTGCTGGACGTCGATTTTTTTGGCATCGCCGGCGGTCATGGACTCGGCGCGCAGCCGTTCCAGGGTTTCAAGGGTGGCACTGTATTCAGCAGGCATGCTGGTCACCTTTTTTCCGATATTGGTTTGTTCGAGCGTGGGGGCCCTTCGACGGTCGTATTTTCTACCGCTTTATACATCCAGGGCGCCTCAGGTGTCCACTGTTTTGAAAATGGCCCAACCGACAGGGTGTTCATCTAAACGCTGCAGGGGTAGGTCCCAGCATCGCAAATGTATATACAGTTGCTGGAATCGCCGCTGCGGCCTGCTTGCGACATGTGCGAAACACGAGCGCCATAATTGACAGTCAATGGCCCGTGGGATACAAGCATCCGATGACGCCGAAGCGATACCCGAAGTACGCAATGATCAAAGACTATGTCATCAGGGGGATCAAAGCCCGCGATTTCAAAGACGTCATCCCGTCCGAGAACCAGCTGGCGGAAAAATTCGGCGTCAGCCGCATGACGGCCCGCAAGGCCATTGCGGCCATCGAGCGCGACGGCATGGTGGAGCGCACCCCCGGCAAGGGGACCTTTGTCAAAAAAGGTCCGCATTACACGACCGGTTTTTTTCGGGTGCGCCCCTTCCAGAAGTGGGCCGACGATCTGAACGTGGTCCTTTCCAGCAAGATCGTCGCTTCCCGGGTGGTCGTTCCCCCGGCGCACGTTGCCAAAGCGCTGCAGACCAAAGCCGCGCTGATGCTGATCCAGCGGCTCTGGCGGTTCGACGAAAAGCCGGTGCGCTACGAGATACGCTATCTGCGACCGGACGTCTGCGCCGGCATGCCCTGGGACGACCTGAAAAATGAATCCATCCACCGTATTCTGATCACCCGCTGCAAGCTGCCGCTGACCAAAATCAGCCAGAGCATGGAGGCCGTGGCCCTGCCGTCCGAGTTAGCCCTGCTGTTCGACGTGGCGCCGGGATACCCGGCTTTTTTTTTCAAACGCGTGATTTACTCGTTTGCTGAGCCGGTCAGCTACATAGAGTACTACATGCGCGGCGAAATGGCCTTTCGGGACACCTTCACCCCCCAGCTTGAACCGACCGATTTTCTGTAGACGCAGAGATGACTAAGGATCTAGCCGCTGTGCGGTGCCGATCTTGACCTGTGGTGGGGTTCGATCGTCGCGACCTTGAAAAAAAAACTGGTTTTGGGCTTGACAACCGGCCGCCGGGTATCCTACTGCTGGTCATAATGTATATACAATCAAAGCGTCGTTGCCCTGAAGGGGTGAACGACGCACGCTTGGGTATCAGGAGGCAGGGCATGTCACTGGAAGCGCTGGGCAAATTGGTGGAAGTGGGCGAGGCTGAAGATGCCGGCGAACTGGCACAGACGCTTTTGGAAGCGGGGACGGACCCGCTGGTGATGATCGAAAAGATGACCGCCACCATGGCCGACGTGGGAGATCAGTTCGCCAAACTTGAGATCTTTCTGCCCGAGATCATGCTGGCCGGAGAGGCGCTGAGCGCCGTAGTGGCGGTGATGAAGCCCTATCTGGAAGCCGTGGGCGGTCAAAAAGTCAAAGGGAAAATCGTCATCGGTGTGGTCAAGGGCGATCTGCACGAGATCGGAAAAAATATCGCTAAACTGATGCTGGAGACCAACGGTTTCACGGTTCAGGACCTGGGCTACAATGTCGATCCACTGACATTCGTGAAAGCGGCCGAGGCCATGGGGGCCGATTTCATCGGTGCGTCGTCGCTGATGACGACCACCATGCCGCGCCAGAAAGAGATCATCGAAATCTTAAAGTCGAAGGGCATCCGCTCGCAGTACAAGGTCGTGATCGGCGGCGCCCCGACCTCCCAGATGTGGGCCGATCAGATCGGCGCCGACCTTTACTGCAAGGACGCCAAAAGTGCTCCGGAACTCATGTCCCGGCTGTTAAACCCTTGACACCCTGATGGGTGGCGCCTGTTGCACGTCACCTTCCAGCAGCCGGCGGTCACCGCACCCGCTGGACGCGCACCGCCAACCCAAGGAGAGTGGCTTTATGACGACCGCCTACCGACACTGGGAGATTCTGGAGCGATCCCAGACCGGCCCATTCATGGATGAGGATGATTTTCTGCCCCGGCGTTTCACCCCCACCTTGAAAAAACTCATCAAACAATATGAGATCAAATACGACCCCGCCAACCCCTGTCCCACGGATGACGCCATGGCCGACCGCATCTGGGAGGCGGCTTGGGATCTGTTCCGGGAGGTGGGGTATTACAACACCGACAGCCACCGCATCATCCAGGTCAGCGACGCGGAGATCCGCGAAGCGCTTTACATGGCCAAGGGTCAATACTGGGTGGGGGGCGGCAAGGATGCCGTTTTGTGGCGCCACCGGCAGGTCGAGGACACGGCCGCGCCGTTTTGCATCATGAGCCCGGACATCACCTGTGACGAACAGTACCACCAGTCGATCTGCATGGCCTACCTCAAGGAGCCGCTGCTGGACGGCATCTGCGGCCCCATTCTGGAAAAAACCTTCGGCCACCTGATCGAATCGTCCGGGCCCAGCGAGATCAGCGGCTGCATCCAGCACATTACCAACCAGAAGCTGGCCGCGCGTCTTCTGGGCCGCCCGGGGACCTTTATGGTTGCCGTGGGGACGGCCGAGCACGACAGCGGCCAGATCGCCGTTTCCAACGAGCAGTGGGGCGTCCAGAAAACCGACGCGCGACTGGTCGGCTCGCTGACCGAGTTCAAGACGGCCGACACCCTGCTCAACCGATCCCTGCATTATGCCCAGTACGGATGCTACACCGGCAGCCTGACCGGCGCCATCTACGGCGGCTGGTGCGGCGGCTCGGAGGGCACCGCGGTGACCACGGTGGCCTACAGTCTGATCGGTCTGGTGATTCACGGGGCCATCTTCAATCAGCACTTCCCCTTCCACCTGAACTATGGCGCCAACACCACCCGGGAACTGCTCTGGGCGGTCTCGATGGCCGGTCAGGCCCTGGCCCGCAACAGCAAGCTGCTGCACACCTCCAACGGATTCGCCAATGCCGGCCCCATGACCGAGATGCTCTTCCGGGAAACGGCCGTGCACGCCATGGTGTCGACGGTGTCGGGCTGGCACCTCTGGGAGATGGCCTCGGCCCGCAACAAGTACAAGAACCGGGCCACCCCTTTAGAGGCCCGCCTCGGCGTGGAGGTCGGCCACGCCGTGGCCCGCCAGGGATTGACCCGCGAGGCGGTCAACGAGATCGCCAATCGGCTGCTGGAAACCTATGAAAGCCGTGCCGCCGACGCCCCCCTTGGCAGCCAGTACCACGAGTGCTATGACGTCGAAAAAGCCCTGCCGACCCAGCAGCACTACGACATGTTCCGCAAGGTCAAAGACGAGATTGCGCAACTGGGAGTCGAATTTCCATTTTAACCTTCGACCAGGCGACCTTCGCCCAGCGCCCGAAGCGGTTGCCCGCTATCTGGCAGGGGCGGCCTATCGGCTGACGCCAACGATGCGCCGGCGGGTCGAAGCGGGGATTGAGGCGGCCCTCGACAGGGTCACGCCCAGGGCCGCCTTTCGTGTGGCCTGGGCCGACCAGATCCGCGCCGAAGTGAACAGGCTGGGGCACGGCAGCGACCGCTTTGCGCCCTTTTTGGACACCGCGAGCATGCCGGGACCGTGTCTGGCCGTCTGCCTGGCGACCCTGGGCGGCGCCCTCGACACGGCCTGCCGGACTCTGGCCGACCAGAACCAATTTTATCAGTCCATGCTCCTGGATGCGGCTGGCACGGCGATGCTGGATCTGATGGGTGCCAGACTGGAAACCCTTGTGGCTGGCCAGGCCCGCCGCATGGGATTTTTCGCCGGCTGCCGGGTGGGGCCGGGGCTGAACGGGATGGGCCTTGAAAATCAGGCCTTGCTGTTCTCCCTGTTGAAAGGGGCGACCCTGGGCGTGCACCTGAACGACGCACTGGTGATGCAGCCCACCAAAACCATTTCGGCATTTATTTTTTTCGAAACGGTCGCCCAAAAGAGCGGCCGGGGCCAAACCGACAAATGCCGTCGGTGCCCCATGAAAAACTGCCAGTTCAGACTGCCAGCTACGTCTGCCAGATCCGATTGACAAGCCCGTGACCCGCTGAATCCGTGGGGCTTGATGCTGAATTGGCGCAATGGATATTAATTGGCCGATCCATGATTTGCCAGGCGCATACCGGCGTCGGCCGCCTAACTTACAGGAGTGCTGTGATGGCCAAACAGATGCTGATCGACGCCACGCGCGGCAAAACGACCGAAAAGGCCCCCTGGGTTCCCTATGCCGGCGTCAACTGCGCCTACCTGATCGGTGAGCGGGCCGACCGCTATTTCAAAGACCCCCGCCTGATCGCTAACGGCGTGGTGACGGCCGCCAGGACCTATCACGCCGACGGCATACCGCTGATGTTCGATCTGTCGCTGGAAGCCGAAGCGGTGGGGTGCCAGCTGGAATTCTGGCCAGACAACGTCCCGTCGGTCAGGTCTCATCCCTGCGAGAAACGAACGCCCGACGAACTCGGCCTGGGCGAGTTGTCCGCATCGTCCGGACGCTGGCCGATCGTTTTCGAGGCCGCGGCGCTGGCCAGACCGCAGCTCGACGACCTGGACTGCGCCATGCTCGGCCTGGTGGCCGGCCCTTTGACGCTGGCCTCCCACCTGGCGGGTGTGCGGATCTTTACGGCGGTGAAAAAGAAGAAAGAATTTGCCCACGCGGTCATCGCCTACGCCGGCCGGCTGTGTGCCGCCGCCAGCCGGTTTTACGCCCAGATGGGCTGTGACCTGATTGCCATCGTGGATCCGGTGGCCTCCCAGATCCGCCCGGAAACCTTCGAGGAGTTCGTCACCCCCAACTGCCAGGAGGCCGTGGCCGCCATCCACGCGGCCGGAAAAACCTCTTCGTTTTTCATCTGCGGCGATTGCACCAAGGTGATCGAACAGGTCTGTCGCGTCGGCACGCACGGCTTTGCCATCGACGAACAGCTCAACCTGAATTTCATCCGCGACGTGGCCCGCAAGCATGGCAAGGGGTTTGGCGGCAACCTGAAGCTGACCCTGGCGCTCAGCCTGGGATTGATTTCGCCCCGCGAGGACGCCCTGATCAGCCTGGCGGCGGGCGGAACCCAGGGGTACACCTTCGCTCCCGGCTGAGACATTCCTTTCGATGTTCCGGCGGAACATCTGCTCGAGGCCTATGATGCCAGAGAGTGGTTCAACGAGCACTACCCCAAATATCCCGTACCCTGAATTTGCAAGGGGATGCCCAATGGATGAGAAAATACGCATCGACGTGTTGACCCTGGACAGCGTGCAATGCGCGGCCTGCGGCTATATGATGGAGTCGATCGCCGCCTTGCCCGAAGATGTCCAGCAGATCATCGCCTACAAGGAGTGGTCGATCAAAACCAGGGACGGCATCGCCATGTTCACCAGGCTCAAGGGCAAGGTGCTGCCGACCATCTGCATCGAATCGGATCTGGTGTTTCAAAGCGTCATTCCGCAGTACGAGGAGCTGATCGACGAGCTTGCCCGCCGGGCCGGCAGCGAAACGGTCCGCCGGCGCCTGTTGTCCGTGCGTGACGATGGTTTCGACTTCGACAAGATCAAGCAGAACCTGGACCGGGCCGGTTCCGGAAAGAATCTGCGCTCCGATCGTGGTTGATCCAGGCCGCCGTGGCATGACGGCACCGATTCTCATCGAGGCGACCTTCAAGGGGATCGCTTGCCTGTCCAGCGTTTACATGGAAGCGGCCGTGCAGGAGATCCTGCCGGCGTTTGGCGGCCGGGTGGCCTACGAGCGGATCGAAATCGCATCGGCGCCGGGCAAACAGAGATTTCTGGAGTTGTCGTGTCAATTGTACGGTAAAACAGCTGTCTACACCCACCACCGCTTGGCGCCGCTGCCCGGGTTGTTTGTGGACGGCAAGCTTTGTTTCGACGCCATTCCCACGCAAGACGAGCTGGAAGCCGCCATCCAGGCCCGTCTGCCCTGATGCCGATCGGTGACGATCCGGTATCCAAAGCCCTGACCAGGAGTTCGCCCAGCATGTCTGCCACCACCGCCGTATATCTGATCACCGGTTTTTTAGGGAGCGGCAAGACCACATTTCTCAACCGGATCGTCAAGGCCTTTCCCAGGGATCGCAAGCTCATGATTCTGATGAACGAGTTCGGCGACATCGGCGTGGACGGCCCGCTGGTCGAAGACGACGACCTGGCCGTGCTCGAGATCAGCAGGGGGTCGATCTTTTGCGCCTGCGCCAAGACCGACTTCATCAAGGGTTTGATGAACATCGCCCGACTCGTCCAACCCGAGGTGCTGATCATCGAAGCCACGGGGGTGGCCAACCCCAGCGACCTGAAACGGGACCTGAAGCTTTCCATCTTTAACGGCCGCTTTCAGTTCCGGGAGCAGTTCTGCCTGGTCGACGCCGAATTCTTCGTGGACACCTACGACGTCTTCGCCGCGATCGAAAAGCAGCTCGAAAGCGCTACCGTGTTTATCGTCAACAAGGTCGACCGGGTCGATGCCCAGGCGCTGGAAAAGGTCAAGCAGATCATCGCCGCCCACCACCCGGAGCCCGACATCCACGAAACCGTGTATGCCCGGATCCCGCTTGAACGGCATGTGCCGGAAATTTTCGAAACGGCCGGCCCGGCGGGTGAAGCCGGCCGGGTGGCGGCGATCTCACCCGCGGCGCTCGACGGCTGTATCGACACCCTCCTGGCCGAACCCGGCATCTCCATGACCCCGCCGGATCGGCTGCAGTCGGCCTCTTGCACCTGGCGGGGAAGGGGACCGCGACAGTTCGATGCGGCCGTTGCGGCCATCCCTAGCGGAATCGTCCGGGCCAAAGGGTTTGTTCAACTGGAAGGCGGCACTTACCTGTTCAACTACGTCATGGGCCGCAGCGACCTCACCCAAGTGGTTGCGCGCCCGAAGATGGCGGCGCTGATCAACCGGATCGTCTTTATCGGGCCGCCGGCGGCCATCGAAACGCTCGAGCGGGTCGATTTTTGGCACAAACCCTGATACGCTGCGGACCATCGCAATCCGCACCGCTTCAGCTGGCAACGGGAATCATCATGAAAACCGGCAAGGATTACATCATTTTTCCGCTGGACGTGCCCAGCGCTGAAGTGGCGGTGGATCTGGCCCACCGCCTGGCCGACGCGGTGGGCATGTTCAAGGTCGGCCTGGAACTGTTTGTCCGGTCCGGTCCGGATCTGGTTCGCCGAATCGTAGCGGCGGGCAGCGCCAAGGTCTTTCTGGATTTGAAACTGCACGACATTCCGGTGACGGTCAAGCGGGCCATGGTCCAGGTGGCCGATCTGGGGGTGGAATTTGCAACCGTGCACTGCGGCGACAGCCAGGCCATGCTGGAGGCGGCCGTGGAGGGCAGCGCCGGTCGGGTCAACCTCTTGGGGGTGACGGTGCTGACCAGCGTCGCGGCTGCCGACCTGGCCGCGGCCGGCTACCGGGAGCAGTATTCGGCCAGCCTGGCCGACCTGGTCATGAAAAGAGCCGCCATGGCCAAACGCAGCGGCTGTGCCGGCGTGGTCTGCTCCGGTCATGAGGTGCGGCAGATCAAGGCCGCTTTGGGCGGGAATTTTGTAGCGGTGACACCCGGCATCCGCCCGCGTGGTCAGCTGGTGTCCGACGACGACCAGTCGCGGGTCGTTACGCCGGCCATGGCCATCGCGCAAGGGGCGGACTATCTGGTGGTCGGCCGGCCGATTCGCGACGCCGCCGACCCGCTGGCGGCCGCCCGGGCCATCGCGGCGGAGATTCAGGCTGCCGTCAATCCCTCGGATCGGCCGGCCTGACGGCCGCTAGGCGCTTGCCCAGCGCCACAGGGCCACCGCCAGCACCACGATGCAGACCGCCAGGATAAATGGGATGTGTCGCGGGGAAAAATACCTCATACGCGTTTGGCGGCCGGGGCCGGCAAAGCCGGCGGCCCGCAGGGGGCCGATACCCCGTCAGTCCTCCCGGTCCAGGCCGAAGGCCGTGTGCAGGACCCTGACGGCCAGTTCGGTGTACTTTTCTTTGATGATGCAGGAGATGCGGATCTCCGAGGTGCTGATCATGATGATGTTGATGTTCTCGCGGGCCAGGGCGTTGAACATCAGCGAGGCCACCCCGGAATGGTTTTTCATGCCCACGCCGATGACCGACACCTTGGCGATGTCCGGATCCCCGATGACGTCCTCGGCCCCGATGGCTTCGGCGATGCGCTTCTGAATTTTCATGGCCCGCTCGTAGTCGGTCGTGGGCACGGTGAAGGTGAGGTCGGTCTCCCCGCCGGCGCGGGTGTTCTGGATGATCATGTCCACCAGAATGCCGGCCTCGGCGATGGGCGAGAAAATTTTGGCCGCCACGCCGGGCTGGTCGGGCACTTTTTTCAGGGTGATTCGGGCCTGGTTGAGGTCGTGGGTCACCCCGGAAACCACCAGCTGCTCCATCCCGGAATCTTCGTTAACCACCATGGTGCCTTCCTCCTCTGAAAACGATGATCGGACGTGAACGGGAATGTTGTACTTTTTGGCAAACCCCACCGAGCGGATCTGCAGCACCTTGGCGCCCAGACTGGCCATGTTCAGCATTTCGTCATAGGAGATTTCCTTGATCTTACGGGCCCGCGGGCAGATGTTGGGGTCGGCCGTGTAGATGCCGTCCACATCGGTGTAGATTTCGCACAGGTCGGCCTGCAGTGCCGCCGCGATGGCCACGGCCGAGGTGTCCGAACCGCCCCGGCCCAAGGTGGTGATGTTGCCCCGGATGTCGACGCCCTGAAACCCGGCAATCACGACGATGTTGCGATCGGCCAGCAGGCACTTGATCCGGTCGGCGCCGATTTCGAGAATGCGGGCATTGCCGTATTCGCAATCGGTCACCACTTCGGCCTGGTGCCCCAGCATGGACTGGGCCTTGTACCCCAGCCCCTTGAGGATCATTGCCAGCAGAGCGGCCGTGGTCTGCTCGCCGGTGGCCAGCAGGACGTCCAGCTCACGGCGGTCGGGGCTCTCGGTGGCTTCATGGGCCAGGCCGATCAGGTGGTCGGTCATGCCGGCCATGGCCGACAGGATCACCACCACGCGGTTGCCCTGGTCGTGGGTCTTGCGCACGCGCTCGGCGACGTTGCGAATCCGCTTGATATCGGCCACGGAGGTGCCGCCGAATTTTTGAACGATCAATGCCATCGTCTTCAACCTTGCTCATCTGAAAATAGTGCCGTCATCTGGCCTCAAACGACCAGATCCTGTAGCAGATCCGATGGGTCAAGTCCATATGCAATTATGCGGATCGAACGCAGTGTGCCGCCGGCCACGTCAAAGCGGATCTCCAGCCGTTTGGCGGGACGGTCGCCGGGATGCAGCCGTTCGGACCATTCGACGGCCACCACGCCGTTCGACGCGAAAAGATCCAGCAGGCCGATCTCTTCCGGATCGGCCGGCTGCGGCAGCCGATACAGGTCCACATGAAAAAACGGCAACTGGCCCGGATATTCGTTGATCAGGGTGTAGGTGGGACTGGTGACCGGATAGGTGTCGGGTACCGCCAGACCACGGGCCAGGCCCTGTGCAAAGGCGGTCTTCCCGCTGCCCAGCTGCCCGAAAAGCAGCACCACACTGCCGGGCGGCAACCGTCGGCCGAGGGCCTGGCCCAGGGCCACGGTCTCTTCGGGGCTGTGGGTTGCCAGGGTGCGAACCAGCATGTGCGAGGTCTGTGACGAATCGATGATCGGTGGCTTTCGCTTTGCCTTGAGCGTTACTGATAGCACAACGGGTCGCGCAGCGGCCCTTGTGACCCATGGCTGCTGGTGCGCAGCTTGTTCAGGGCCTCGGGCAGCGCAGCGATGACCTCCGTGGCCAGGTAGCCCACCGGGCCCTTGGTGACGCTCAACAGGTCGGCGGCCAGCCCATGCAGATAGACGGCGGCCCGGGCCGCGGCCGCCGCATCGAGGCCTTGCGCAATCAGGCCGGCGATCAGGCCGGTGAGGACGTCGCCCATCCCGCCGGCGGCCATTCCCGGGTTGCCGGTAGCGTTGACGAAAACGGTCCCGTCCGGCTGGGCCACCACGGTGGCGGCTCCTTTGAGCACCAGATGCACCTGATGGCGTTGGGCAAAGGCGCGCGCATGGCCGATGCGGTCTTGTTGAATGTCGGCCGTGGGCCGACCGCACAGCCGCGACATCTCGCCCGGGTGAGGGGTCAGCACGATGGGTGCTTGTCGCCGGGCCAATACGGCGCTATCCTCGGCGATCAGGTTCAATCCGTCCGCATCGACGACCACGGGAATCGGGCTGGTTTCAATCAGGTGCCGGACCAGCCTGCCGGTGGCGGGATCGGTGCCGACTCCCGGACCCATGGCAAGGCAGCGCTTGCCGTCGATCAGGGCCCTGACCTGGCTGGTGGCGGACGCATCCAGGGCGCCCGAATCGGTTTGCGGCAGGCCCACGGTCATGGTTTCGGTCAGCATGGGTTCGACCACCCGGTGCAGCCCGTTCGGGATCCCCAGGGTTACCAGGCCCGCGCCGGCGCGCATGGCGGCAGTTGCGGTCATGGCCGCGGCACCGGTTTTACCGGGCGCGCCGGCCAGGATCAGGACATGCCCAGAGCGGCCTTTGTGGGCCTCGGGCGATCGCAACGGCATGGCCCTGTGGAGCGCGCCCGGCGTGATGAGATGCTGCCGGCAGCCCACATCGGCGGCGACCGTCGGGGGAATGCCGATTTCGATGACTTTCAACCGGCCGCTGAACGACCGCCCCGGGTAGGTGAAGTGACCGATCTTGGCAAAGCCGAAGGTGGCCGTGGCGGCCGCCTGGATGCAGGTTCCGCACACCTGGCCGGTGTCGGCGTTCAGCCCGGAAGCGATGTCCACCGCGAAAACCGGCCGCTGTTGGCGGTTGATGCAATCGATCGCCTCACGGTAGTGCCCACGGACATGCGCGGAGAGCCCGGTGCCCAAAATGGCGTCGATCCACAGCCGCTGGTGACGCATCCGGGACTGCTGGGCCTTAAGGGCCGCCGCATCGACCATCTCCACCACGGGAACGCCCATGGCGGTCAGCAGGGCCAGGTTGGCGCCGGCGTCGCCTGTGATGCGCGCTTTTTCGGCCAGCAGAAACACGGTCACCGGAATGGATTTTTGGTGGAGGTAGCGGGCCATGACAAAGCCGTCGCCCCCGTTGTTGCCGCGACCGGCGGCGACGCCCACGGATCCGGCCTGGCCGCGGTAGAGTTGGTCGAGAAAGAAAGCGGTCGCGCCACGGCCGGCGTTTTCCATGAGCACCCGGCCCGGAATGCCGAACGATGCGGTCGTGGCCCGATCCATGCGCTGCATTTCATCAGCCGTAACCAGATACATGGGCTTGTCCTCGTCTGCCAGGCCAACTCTGCCTTAAAAGGTGCCGATCAGGGCCTGCATTTCACTTAGCGCCAGATCCAGGTTTCCTGATCAGCGCCATCAGTTCGTCGCTTTTTTGCTCCATGGCGGCTGCGGCCGCTTCCGAATGGATGTGGTCGTAGCCCACCAGATGCAGAATCCCGTGAATCAGCAATTGATCGAAGCGTTCGGTCGTGTCCATGCCGGCACCGTCGGCTTCGCGGCAGACGGTGTCCGCACAAATCACCACATCGCCGAGAAGATCCGGGGTCAGGCCGGCAAACTCACCTTCCTGCATGGGGAAGGCAATGACGTTGGTGGAACCGGTTCGATTCAGATAGGTTGCGTTGAGGTCGGCCATGCGGTCATCGTCGACGATCAGAATCGAGAGTTGGGCGTCTGGAAATCCCAGGGCGCGCAGGGCGATTTCGGCCGCCGCCCGGATGTGCCTACTTGGCCACCTGCAGCGGTGCTGGCTGTTTTCGATCAGTATTTGCATGGCGGCTCCTTCCGGAGGACTTGGCGGCACTGTCTTGATATTCGATCCGGTGGTGGTGGATGCCGTTCAATATTTTGGTAAAGTGGTCGGCAATCAGGGTCAGGTCCTTGAGCGTCAGCTCGCAGTGGTCGAGCTGGCCATCGGAAAAGACGTTGTTGATCAAATTGCGGACCAATCCTGTGATGCGGGACGGCGTCGGATTGTCCAGGGTGCGCGAGGCGGCTTCGAGTACGTCCGCCAGCATCACCAGGCCGGCTTCGCGAGTCTGGGGCCGGGGACCGGGATACCTGAAATCGTCGATCTTGACCGCATTCTCACCCTTGACGGCTTTCGCTTTGGCGTAGAAGTAGCTGATCAGGCTGGTGCCGTGATGCTGCTCGATGGAATCGATGATGACCTGACCGAGATTGTTCTCCCTGGCGAGTTCGACGCCGTTCTTGACATGCGCGATCAGGATCAGGGCCGACATGGACGGGGCCAGTTTGTCATGCTTGTTTTTTCCATCGGACTGGTTTTCGATGAAATAGAGTGGCTGTTTCAATTTCCCGATATCGTGATAGTAGCCGCAGACCTTGGCCAGGATGGGGTTGGCGCCGATTGCCGTGGCGGCTGCCTCGACCATGGAGCCCACGATGATGCTGTGGTGGTAGGTGCCCGGCGCCTCAACCATCAACCGGCGCAGGATGGGCCGGTCCAGGTTGGCCTGCTCCAGCAAGGTGATGTCGGTGGTGTAACCAAAGACCCATTCGACCAACGGCGCCATACCGGCGGCGATGATGCCGGCCCCGAAGCCCCCCAGAAACGCCATGGCGACGTCCACCGGCAGGGTCACCCAGGCGGCGGCGCCCACATACAGATCGATGATCACCGCCAGCAGGGCGTTCAGAAGCCCCAGCCTGGCGCCGGCCTTGATGATAACCCTTCGTTCGCGGCAATCCTGCAGCCACCACGATGCCATCGTGCAGCTCAGGATAAAGTAGATGAACGTCTCCAGGCTGCCCTGCAAAAGCATGGTCGCGGACAGTGCCAGGGTCAGGGAGAAAATCAGCGCGATGTCCAGGCCCATGATCAGGCAGACGATCATGGCCCCGGCGGCCAGGGGAATGCCGAAGCCGAACGTGGACGACGGGCGCAGGGACGACAGGCCCAGAAACCAGTCATCGGGCAAGGTGGTGGAAATGTTTACCACCACCATCAGCACCACCATCACGCTCGCGAGAAAAAACAGGTCCTTGTTCCCGAATCTCGGTGCCTTGATGCGGCTTTCGAGGCGGACGTGGTATTGAAGGATCAGGATGGCGGCCAACAGGGCCACCGCGCCGATGCCGGCCATGGGGATCCGGTGGGTATCCGCCTGCGCCTGCATGGCCTGAATTTTGCGAAACTGCAGCTCGGTTATGCGTTCGCCTTCACGGACCAGCATTTCACCTTTTTTGATCATGTGCCGGACCGGTTCGCCCGGAGTTGCCGCGGCTGCTCGGCGGGCGGCCGTCTCCTGACGATTGGGCACCATGTTGGGTCGAATCAATTGCCGGGAGAGATCCACAATGGCATCGCGCAAGTCGGGCGGCACCTGCCTGAGCAGCGGATCACCGACGATCCGGACCATGGTTTTGGCCTGCTGCGGCCCATAGAACTGTTTGAGTTGGGTGACATGCGTTTCGCTGTCGGTCTTTTGATCGCGCAGGGTAATCCCGTTTTTCGCTTCCTTCAGCAGCTGTTTTTTGTCGGCCACCACACCGGTCGCCAGCACCTGGGGAACAATGGCGGCGACCAGTTCGGAAATCTCTTCCGAGAACCCATATTCGGCGACGGTGGCAACCGTCGCCGCGTCGACCTCGACGCCGAGCAGCTCTTCGAACAGATCCTGGTTTGGCGTCGGCCGCGCCTTACGGGGCTCGCCGTCCGGGCCGGCCGTGGGATCGGGCTTGGCCGGGGTTCCGGTCGATGAGGGCAGGGGGGCAGACCCTTCCGGCGCCGGGGTGGACGATTGACTTGGTGTCGCTTCGCCCATGGAACGCAGCCGATCGAAGGCTGTGTTCAGGCGGGCGATCGCCTGCGCGGCGACGTCAGGATCGCGATCATAGACGGCGGGACGCTTTTTATCGACCGGGTTGAGTCTGGGCTTGGATCGGGCAGGCTCTTCGATGAAAAATGCCTCGCCGGCCTTGATGTCCGTCAATGCCACCTCGCCGACGGAGTAGCGATGTTTTTTGATGACCAGATCCGGATACAAACCGGTCGCAAAGATGACCAAGACCAGCCCCAGCACGGCCCAGCGCACGTGCGGGTTCGCGCTGAAGAATTGCGCGATCGATTTTTTTTTCCGGTCAAAAGTCATGGTTCGTCAGGTGCTGCCGGTTTACGGCACCCCTGCGGTCACAGGGCCGTCTGGCGGCGCGAACCGCCGTGTTTGGCGTTGCGGCCGGCTTCCAGGATTTCGTAGGCGTTGATGATATCCTGGACCAGCCGATGGCGCACCACATCCTGCTTGCTGAAGTGAACGAAGCGCAACCCGGTGATGGGCGTGAGAATGTCGCGGGCTTCGACAAGCCCGCTGGACTTTTCAGTGGGCAGATCGATCTGGGTGATATCCCCGGTGACCACCGCCTTGGAATTGAAGCCGATTCGGGTCAGAAACATTTTCATCTGTTCGGTGGTCGTGTTCTGGGCTTCGTCCAGGATGACAAACGCCTCGTTGAGCGTCCTTCCGCGCATAAAGGCCAGCGGGGCCACTTCGATCACCCCGTTTTGCATCAAGGCGGCCACCTTTTCAAAACGCATCATGTCGTGCAGCGCATCGTACAAGGGCCTGAGATAAGGATCGACCTTGTCGGTCAGGTCCCCGGGCAAAAAACCCAGGGATTCGCCGGCTTCCACGGCGGGCCGGGTCAGGATGATCCGATTGACCGTCCCCTTGGCCAGGGCCGCCACGGCCATGGCCATGGCCAGGTAGGTCTTGCCCGTGCCGGCGGGTCCGATGCCGAAAACGATGTCGTAATTACGGATCGCCTCGATGTAATCTTTCTGGCTTTGATTGCGGGGGGTAATGGGACGCTTTTTGGCGGTGACGTAGACGGTGTCCAGGAAAATTTTTTTCAGGTCGGCGGTGTGATCCTTTTTCAATACCCGCAGGGCGTAATCGATGTCGTTGAGATAGACGGGATAGGTCTCCTTGAGCAAGCCATACAGCTGCTGCAGAGCCAATCGCGACAAGTCGACTGCCAGGGGTTCACCGTTCAGGCAGACCGTATTGCCCCGGGCGGTGACGTGAACGCCGGTGAGTTCAGCGAGTCGTTTGAGATGCCCGTCCTGCTCGCCAAACAGCAGCCGGGCCAGGTCGATATCGGAAAAGGTGAGGCGGGTCTGCTTGCTTTCCGTACCGGCATTCATGAAATGGGTCTATTTTCCAATTGATGGTGTGACGGCGACGATCGAGGCCGCCCTTTTCATTTATCAATCGGCCGGCCGGTGTGCGACCGGTCGGCATCCCCATTGCCATATCCGACTTTCCGAGGGAATGCAAATGCCAAATGCCGCAGCACTCCCCGCCCTGAAAATACTTGACTGGGAGAGACTGCTCTGTTACACATATCGACTTAAATTATTTTAAAAAATTCTGTTTTTATTGCAATTTCTTTTCCTTGGCCCAGTTGGTTCAACCACTGTCCGCTGCCCAACCGGTAGGCATCTTGCCCGGGCACTTCGTTTTTCTGTTTTCGGGAAACCATCATGAATCTATTCGACATACTGGTCGTCACCGTTTTGGCCTACGGGTTCATACGTGGCGCTTTCAGAGGGCTGGTCAGAGAAGTGTCCTCGATCGTCGGCGTACTGGGTGGTTTTTATGCCGCCTTTACCTATTACCCCAACCTGGCCCGATTGCTTTCGCCACTGATTTCGCACTGGGTGACGCATCCGGCTTACATCGATATTCTCAGCTATCTGGCGATCTTCTCCATCGTGGTGATCGTTGTGAGTATTCTCGCTGCGATTATCAAATATCTTCTCAATATCGCCTACCTGGGGTGGGTGGATCGTGTCTGCGGCGCCCTTTTCGGTCTGTTGAAAAGCGCCTTGGTAGTTTGCGTCGTCTTTATCGTGTTTGCCGCCTTTTCGCCAAAAGGTGCGCCGCTGTTAAAAAATGCCACTTTGTCGCCCTATGTGGCAACGGTTTCGGAAGTGATGGCCAAGGTGGTGTCAACACAGATGAAAGAGAGCTTCATCAAAAACATTAAGGAGTTTAGAAAATTTTGGGCGTCACGCTAAACAGATCCGCACATTCCCTTGTCGAGCAAATCGAGGAACTGATCGCGATCCTGCGAGGTGACGACGGATGTCCCTGGGATAAAAAACAGACCGCGGCCAGCATGGCCCGTTACCTCATCGAAGAGGTTTATGAGTTGGCCGATGCCATCCTCGCCGAGGATGCCGAGGCCGTGCGCGAAGAAGCTGGCGATGTGCTGTTTCAGTTGCTGTTTGTGGTTCATCTGTTCAGGGAGTCGGGCCACTTCGACCTTGGCGATGTCGTCGACCAGAATGTAAAAAAAATGGTGCGCCGCCATCCGCACGTGTTTGGCGATGCGACTGCCGACACACCCGAAACCGTCCGTCGAAACTGGGACAGGATCAAGCAGATGGAGAAGGCGCACGGCCGCCGCCGGCCCATCCTCGACGCCATCCCCAAAAGCATGCCGGCATTGCCGAGGGCCGCCATGGTTTCCGAACGGGCGGCCAAGACCGGATTCGACTGGGACGACATTTCGGGCGTGATGGCCAAAACCATGGAAGAGTGGGCCGAATTTTCAATCGAGATCAAAAAGGGGGCAACATTGCCCGATCGCCAGAAGGTCGCCATGGAGTTCGGCGACCTGTTGTTCACGATGGTCAATGTGGCCCGGTTTGCCCGCATTGATCCGGAAACGGCCTTGATGCAGTCGATTCAGAAGTTCGAAAGGCGCTTTGGCCACATGGAGAAGGCCGCCATTGCGTCCGGTCGGGATCTGGCGGGCCTTTCCACCCAGGAGATGCATCGTCTCTGGGAGGCTTCCAAGGCGCAGGTGGGGTGAGCCGAACGGTGGTGTCACGTCGCCAGCTGCCGCTCGTGCGGTCGCTTTGGGTTGCCGCCGAGGGCCCGGACGGTCAGGCGTGCTGGTCGATGGGCTTTTGTTCCGGTGGAACCCTGAAGATGACCTTTCCGTCCTTGTCATATTTTTCAAAGAAGACGCCCTCGTCGTCGAGGTTGTAGCCGCCGCTCTTTTTTTGCGCATCGGCCTCGGGTTTGGCACTTTCCTGTGAACCCTCCACAGGGCGCTCCTGGACGGCTTTGGCGATCTTTTGCTGGGTGACCTCTTTTTGTTCCCCGGTCAGGTGTGTGTCGGTGCGCGACGCCATTCTGACGGCCGATTCACCAATTGATTCCAACATGACAATTCTCCCCGGTGATCTTACTTCGGTAATTGCCGGCCCGGGTGGTGTCCCTCCTCACGGTCCGCCCGACGCCGGATTCCCCAGTTCAGGGCTTTGGGTCCGTGGCCGATTTGGCCAGTTCATCTAGTCGGCGCATCAGCATGCGCGAACTGTCGATGGCGATGGATCGGGTTGCTTTGCCGCTGTCGCCATCGATCGTGTTGAACACGAACTCTTGGTCTTTGTGAAAATGCGCCCGATTGCTTTCCTCACGCGAAACCTGTCGGATCATCTCGCGCTCGAAATCCGAAACCGGATCGACGGTGGTGACCTTGCGAATGACGTCGGCAGCCACCTTGTCCATGATGGAGGGGCTTTTCTCCCTGCCCAGGACACCTTCGGCGCCGACCCCGTTGGCCTGAACGACGCTGCGGCCGGAGCCGTGGGCATCGTTTTGGGCCAGGGTTCGACGGTAAACGTTTAACACATTGTGGATCTGGTAGTTTTGAATATGCATTTGGCTTTCTCCGGTTACCTTATCGGCCGGCACCGGAGAAAGGTTTAGGCGGTTTCTGCGTCGCATCAGTCGTCGAAGTCACCTGCGGGGCCTTTGTCGCCGACGATCGATTCGGCCCGCTGGGCGATTTTTTCCGGTGTCCAGTCGGCCGGGTCTTCAATCCGCGAGGCCTTGGGGCCGGGGTCGAAGCCGTTGGCTTCCAGGATGGCTTCGATGGCCAGGTCGGCGGTGTCGCTGGCATTGAACACGTTGACGAGCATGTCGTAGACGAATGCTTCCACGCGGGCCACCATGCGTTCCCGGATGTCCCGGGACTGGCCCAAGAGTTTGTTTTCAAAAGGCAGGTTGAGCTTTTTGTAGTTTCCGCCCTTCCAGCCGTTGCTTTCGGCATGGGCGACCATGCTGGCCCACATGGCTTGGGTAACGCCCTGGTCCTCGACCTTGATGAAATTGCCCGCTTTGTCCAAGGCGGCATTGCCGGCATCGTTGACTTCAAGGCCCCACGAGATCATCTGCAAGGCCGTGGCCACGTTGGCCTTGGTCGTGCGGGTGCGTTCGGCGATCTTTCGAAGGCGCTGCGAACTGTTTCCGGAAGTCCCGTGCTGGGCGCCGGACACCTTGTACGGGGCCAGGGCGTCGTGGATCTTCTGGGTAAGCTCCACCTGGATGCCCTGGCCACTGGCTTCGATGCCGTGAACGGTGCCGTTGTTCAAGGCGATCCAGTTGGGAAAAATGCCGTGGGCGTTGAGCCCCTGGATGAGAAAGAGCGCCTCGGCTTGGGTCGACAGGCCCATCTTGCCTTTGATCTCGCCGATTTCCGTTTCCAGTCCGGACCACTCTGGAATGCAGGGCTTCAGCTCCAGGTTGGCCAGCAGGTTTTGGTCGTCCGGCATGTGCGAGGCGTCAATGGCGATGGAGGTGATGCCGGCATCGAACATGCTGGGAATCTCCACTTCGGCCTCCGGGATGTCGGCCTGGCTTTTGATGCCGTAGTGATCGGCATGCAGGGCCACCGGAACGGTGATGCCCAGTTCGTTGCAGAAGGCGTCCACGATCCGGGCGATATTCCAGTAATTCACTGCACAATAGGCATTGGCGCCCCCCTCGGATCGGGCGATTTCGATGATCAGGGCGGCATTGGCCCGTTGAGCGGCCTGGAGTGCGCCGCGGATCACAAAGCTGTTCCTCCCGTTGGCGGCCATGCTGATGGCGTTCTTCTTGCTGAGCATGGCCAGGTCGATGAATTTCCCGCTGACCAGCAGCGCCTTCGAGTTGGGGAACAGGTGTTGTATGTTGGGGGGACGGCCGATCGAAACCGCTTGGGCGAAGTCACTCGATGAGATGCTCATGGTTTGCCTCCTTGGGGCGTTGGTAGTGGTGGTGGCGACGCGCGTGGGGTAGGCGTCAGCGGGTTTTGGCAGTCACCTAATGCCAGCTATGGAAACCACGGATGCCGGGCCAACAGGTCCGCAGGCTGCCCAATGCCGGCCTATTCACTTGACGGCGACTGTTGGGAGACGATCTGCTGGTTGTAGGCGTTGACTTTTTCATTGAAGCGATTCAACTGCTGCTCGTATGCTTCGGTCTTGCGATTGTACTGTTCGATGCGGGCATTGAGTGCCGTTCGGTCAGTGGTGTCGCTGGATTCGGCCTTGAGCTGTTCCAGTACTTTTCGCTCTTCAATCAACTGCTGGTATTGGGTGTCCAAATCCGCCTTTTCGGCTTCCAGGGCCGCCCTGTCAATGTCGGTGGGATTGGCCGGTGCAGCGGCATCCGCTGCCGATGCTCCATTTTCAGGCGATGCGTCGTCTCCCAGGGGGGCCGTTTCGCCGCTGGCCGTGTCCGCAGCCGTTTTTTTGGTTTGCTCGGCCGCGGATCGCTGTGCTTCGGGAACCTGAGTGAGGTCATCGGTCCAGCGCACCTGTCCGTTCTGATCCGTGTACTGGTATATGTCCGTGCACGAAGCCCCGGCCGGGATCAGCGACAGCAGGAGAATCATCGTCAAGCGGGTCAATGTCATGGGCGCACCTTTTGTTTTCGCGTTTGATGGTTGTGGGGGATACGGCTGGGGGTGGCCGTCTAAATAGTCAATATAATGTTGATTTTACGGTGATGTCAAGCATCGGTGGCCGCTGACGGGTCCCGTCGCCGGCAATCGCCCAGGGATCCCAAACTATTGTTTGACAATGAAACCAGCTTGTGTAGATTGATCGAGCCATTCCATGCCTGCGCATGGGGGCGTCAATCGGCCGAACGGCCGACCCGATCAGGAAGGTATTTGCCATGGTTCCGAGTCTTGCATCCATTTTGGTGGCGGCGGCGGTTGTTCTTTCGGCCTGTGCACCGACGCCCTCCCCGGTGGGTGGACCCACGACCCTGCCCGACAAACCCGGCCACCCGATCTTCCAAAGCGCCGAAAGGGCCTTCGAAAGTGGCGCCTATCGGGAGGCGCTGGATGGCTACCAGGCCTTTCTGCGGCAAGCCGATACGGATGCCGATGCCGCCCTGTTTCGAATCGGACAGATTTTACAGCGCAGCGGTCGCAGCGAAGAGGCCCTGGCCGTGTTTGCGCGCCTGGATCGGGAGTTTCCCACCAGCCATCGGCGCCCGGATGCGATGCTGGCCTCCTTGCAACTGCTCTACGCGTCCGGTCGTTACCGTGAGGTGATCGCCCTGGGAGGCGGCTTCAGCGATTTAGCCCCTGGGCCCGGACCATGGGGGCCGATCCTGATGGTGGTCGCCGATGCCCACGCCGCGCTGGGGCAAGCCCTGGATGCGGCTCAATTTTACTACCGGGCCTGGGCCGTCGGTGATGAACCGGCTCGCGAGGCGGCCTGGACCGGCTTGACGCGTTCGGCCGGACAGCTCGGTGCCGACGACATTCAGCAACTGCTGGCCGTGGCCCAGGACCAAGATGCCCGGGCCATGCTTCTGTACCGACTCGGTATGGCCTTCATTCTCGACGAGAACTACGACGACGCCCTCGACGTGCTGGCCACCATCGTCCAGCAATTCCCCGATCACCCCAATTATCGGGAGGTCGCCGAGATGGTCGACACGCTCAACGCGCGTGCGCGTTTCGTGCCCATGACCGTCGGTTGCATCCTGCCGCTCTCCGGAGCCTATGCCGTTTACGGCCAACGGGCCTTGAACGGCATCGAACTGGCCTTGAACCGATTTTACCGGGCCGAGGGCCAAAACCCAATCAGACTGGTGATTGCCGACAACCGTTCCAATCTGGATGCATCCCTTCAGGCGGTCGAAGCGATGGATGGCCAGAAAGTCGGCGCCATTTTGGGGCCCATGGCATTGTCCGAACCGGTCGCCGCCGCTGCCCAGGCCAGAGGCATTCCCATTTTCATTTTTTCCCAACGCGAGGGGGTTGCCGACATCGGCAGCTATGTGCTGCGCAATTTCATCACCCCGCAAATGCAGGTTCGGTCGCTGGTGTCGTTTGCCGCCGGCGAGCTGGGGATCAAGCGGTTTGCCATCTTGTACCCCAACGAATACTACGGTCACCATTACATGAATCTGTTCTGGGATCAGGTCCTGGAACGCGGGGGGGTTGTCAAGGCGGTGGAAGCCTACGATCCCGAGGGTACCGATTTTGCCGCACCCATTCAGAAGTTGAGCGGTCTTTTCCATACCCCGCCCGAGGATCTGACGGGTGCCACCATTTTCGGCGCGCTGGCGACACGGCCAGCCCTTTTGGGGGATTCGACCGACGTTGACAGCGCGCTGTCGGCCGATGCGCTGGAGACGCTTTGCGGACTTCCGCTGGATCGGGAGACCATCAACCGACTCGAAAGACGCCACCGCGAGGATCGATGGTATCCCGTTGTGGATTTCGATGCGCTCTTCATTCCCGATGCACCCAAAAAAGCCGGGCTGATCATTCCCCAACTGGCCTACTACGACATCCGCGATGTGCATCTGCTCGGCACCAACCTGTGGAACTCGGTCGCCCTTTTGCAGATGTCCGGAGACTACATGCCCCACGCCCTGTTTGTGGACGGCTTCTTCGCCGGCCAGACTTCGGAAAAGGTCAAGAAATTCGTTGCGGATTGCCAGGATGCCTTCGGCCGGGTCCCAGGCTTTGTCGAGGCGGTCGCCTACGACAGCGCCATGATGGTTTTCGAGACCATGCGGCGTACGGCCACCGAGTCGAGGCGCGAATTGAAAACGGCCCTGCTGAGCATGGACCTTTTCGATGGGGTTACCGGTCTAACCCGATTCGAACCCAACGGTGAGGCGCAAAAGGAGCTGCAGATCATCACGGTCCACAACCGGCGCTTCGTTCAGGTCCCGCGACACCGCGCACCCGCATCCAGCGCCGCCATGGAGTAAGTTTCGTTTTGCAAGGACGATGACTTTTTTCCAGTTTGCCTACAACGCACTGGCATCTACCCTCGCCCTGATGGGTTTGCCGCCGGCCTGGTGTTACGCCAGGCGGGATCCCGAGCGCAGGGCGATGCTGGCCCAGCGCCTGGGTTATTGTCCGAACAGGCCGAGTCCGTCCGGCCGCCGCCATCCGACGGTGTGGATTCACGCCGTCTCCGTCGGAGAGGTCAAGGCTGCCCACGCCGTTGTGCACGCCCTGACGCGCCTGTGTCCGGGAGTTGCGATCCTGCTGACGACCACCACGGCAAGCGGCCAGCGCCATGCCGCCGACCTGTTTTCGACACGGGCGATCGTGCAATATGCGCCCCTGGATTTGTGGTGGACGACCCGGCGATTCATTCGGGCGCATCGTCCCGATGTGCTGGTGTGCATGGAGACCGAAATCTGGCCCAACTGGATCACGATCGCGCGTAGAACCGGAATGAAGGTCGTTTTTGTCAACGGCCGTATTTCGGCACGCTCGATCCGTTCCTACCTGAAGGTTCGTCCCCTGATTCGGCCGCTTCTGGCCGGCGTCAACGCCTTCAGTATGATCTCCGAGCCGGACGCACATCGCATCGTTCGCCTGGGTGCGCCTGCCGAGAGGGTCTGCATCAACGGCAACGTCAAAATGGACGTTCAGCATCAACGATTGAACCACGCAACGGTCGACCGCTTGAAAGCGCGCTTTGGGGTGGACGCCCAGACACCGGTCTTTGTGGCCGGAAGTGTACGCGGCGCCGAAATCGAGGCCATGCTGTCGGTTTACCGGCAGCTGGCGGCGCGGATCCCCGGCTTGCTGTTCATCATTGCGCCCCGCCACATCGAAAATGCGGCCCGCATCGCGGCCATGGCCGACCAGAACGGCATCGTGTGGCAGTGTCGAACCCGGCTGGGAGACTTTCGGGGCGGGCAGCATGCGCCCCTGGTGATTTTGGACACCATCGGTGAACTGCGCCATGTGTACGGCATGGCATCGGTCGTCTTCTGCGGCGCCAGCCTGGTACCGCTGGGCGGGCAGAATGTGGTCGAGGCGGCCGTGTGGGCCAAACCGGTTCTCTATGGTCCCTACATGGACGATTTCGAAGAGCCGCGTCGTCTGCTCGAGGGTTGCGGTGGTGGGATCTGCGTGCCGGATGCGGCGGTCCTGGCCGATCAGGCCGCCTATCTGCTGGCCAATGCCGACGAGGCCCGCCGCCTGGGCCTTCTGGCCCGGCAGGCGGTCATGGCCAATCAGGGTGCGGCACGGCGCCATGCCAGGGTCATCGCGGATCTGCTGGTGCAGAAGGCAAAAGCGGTCGCGAGGGCATGAAAAGCGCCGCAACGCATCGGCCTTCGGCCCTGCGATGCGGGGGGGGGGGCGCCAGCCCAACCGTGGCCAATCAGGCGCCCGCCTGCTGGCGGCCGTTGCCATCGACGCCGGATCAGGCGGATTCGTTTTTCAGTGTGGGCTGGCCGGTGGATTCCAACACCGTCGTCCACAGCTTGCCCTTGGGCCTGACCTGTTTGCGCCTGCCGATGGTGGCCTCCATCGGCAAATGCACGAAGTGGTTGTTCCAGTGGCCGATGACCAGCTTGGTCTTGCCGGCCATTCCGGCATGCACGGCATCGCGACCTAAAAATCCGCAGAAGACGCTGTCGTTGGCGTTGGCCGGCAGGCTCCGGATCATGTAGCTGGGATCGATGTATTTGATGTTCAAGGGGATCTTTTGATCGGCAAAATGGGCCTTGATGGTGTTTCTTAAAAAGACCCCGATGTCGCTGAGGCGAATGTTGCCGGACGCATCCGTGTGTTCGGCCGCCTCCGAGAAAAATTTCTGCCCCGCACCTTCGGCCACCACGATGACCGCGTGTCCACGGTGGGTCACGCGGGCTTCCAGTGCCGCCAGTAGCCCGCACGGGCCCTCGAGGTCGAAATCGACCTCCGGTATCAGCACGAAGTTGGCATCCTGCTGGGCCAGGGATGCGGTGGCGGCGATAAAACCGGAGTGGCGTCCCATGAGTTTGATCAGCCCGACCCCGTTGGGGTAGGCGATCGCCTCGTTGTGGGCGCCTTGAATGGCCATTCGGGAAACGTCCACGGCCGTGTCGAATCCGAAGGAACGGGAGATCATGTGGATGTCGTTGTCGATGGTTTTGGGAATGCCCACGACACTTATTTTAAGGTTGCGCTCGGTGATGGTGTCGGCAATTTTCGAGGCCGCCATCAAGGTGCCGTCGCCGCCGACCATAAACAGGATGCCGATGCGGTTGACCTCCAGGCAGTCCACCACCCGGCCGATGTCCTGGGCGCCCCGCGAGGATCCCAATATGGAACCGCCCATGTTCATGATACTGGTCACCTTCTCGGGGGTCAGGTCTAAAAAATCGTGGTTGTAGTCCGGTATGAACCCCTCCAGGCCGTAGCGAATCCCGTGGATGTTCTTGACGTCGTAGCGGTAGTGCAGCTCCAGTACGATGGCACGGATGATGTCGTTCAGTCCCGGGCAAAGGCCCCCGCAGGTGACGATGGCGCAGCGCAGTTTGGAGGCGTCGAAATAGATCCGCTGTCGCGGTCCCGCCAATTCGAAGGCCGGTGGGCTCACGCCATGGGCGATCATGGCTTCAACCTCGGTCTGCTCGATGTTGATCAGCACCCGTTCGTCGTCGGACACGAACTGGGGGACTGCATTGCCGAGTCGCTCGTTGAGCATCGGTGAGGGGATTTTTGTGTCGCCCAAGGTCTGGATTCGGGTCGGGACCGTTTCCGAGGGGTCGAGGCTTTCCTGATTCATGGCTGCTCCTGGAGTACCGGTAGGCCGGGCCATCGCCCGCCGGCGGCGTCCGGACCGTTGAATTTGAATTCGCCCTTGCCGAGGATGTCGTGCAGATGCAAAATTCCCAGCACGTGCCGGGTGTCGTCGACGATCGGCAAGACCGTGATTTCGTGCTGCTCCATGATGTTGAGGGCGTCGTAGGCCGGTGTATGCGCAAAGGCATGCCGGGGCGAGGGCGTCATGGCGGCCGTCAGTGACTGTTGGAAAACGGGTCTTTGCTGAGCGATCATGCGCCTCAGGTCGCCATCGGTCAGTATGCCGGTCAGACGGCGATCGCCGTCAACGACGATCAGGGCGCCCAGGCCGTGGCGGTCGAGTTCTTCCACGGCAGCCTGCATGCTGACGGAGGTGTCGGCCGTCGGAACGGCCGCCCCGGTCAGCATCAGGTCCCTGACCTGGCTGGAGAGGCGATGACCCAAGGCCCCGCCGGGATGAAACCGCTTGAAGTCGCTGGTCTTGAATTTCTTCTTGTTGATCAGCACCACGGCCAGTGCATCGCCCATGGCCAGCAAGGCCGTGGTGCTGGCCGTTGGTGCCAGCCCGAGGGGGCAGGCCTCCTGTTTGACGCCCACATCGATGACGATGTCACTGTGTTTGGCCAGGGTGGATTCCGGATTACCCGTCATGGCGATGATGGTGCAGCCGGCATCGCGGATGCTGGGCATGAGAATGTTGAGCTCGCCGGTCTCGCCGCTGTAGGACATGGCTAGAAAGATGTCGTCCGGACAGATGACACCCAGATCGCCGTGCATGGCCTCGACCGGGTGCAGAAAGAGGGAGCGGGTACCGGTGCTGTTCAATGTGGCGCTGATTTTTCGGGCGATGATGCCGGATTTGCCGATGCCGCTGACAACCACACGGCCGGTTGCGTTCAAAATGGTCGTCACCATCTGATCGAAACGGTGGTCGAGGCGATCGATCAGATTCAAGATGCCCTCGGCTTCAATTCGCAGGACCTGGCGTGCTTCATCTAAGATCATGGATGCGGATTCCTGTTTGCAAGCGGTCGATCAATGAGTGGACAAACCGGTCGGCATGGGCAGTTGGCACGGGTTGACGGCTGTTGCGTTGGGCGCGACACTGGTTTACAATAGTCCGTCTACCTTAAAAGTCAATCTGCCGCAAGGCCGGGGCGGACAAAAACATCACCCGTTGCCCATGGGGTGGTCCAGCGAATTGGCAGGCCGGCATCCAACAAAAAGTCTTGACAATCCATTTTGACCTGAATATAGATTGCTGGTTTAAGATAAGGGCCGAAGGATTTTATCTTTGGCCTTTTTGTTTGTTCAAGATTTCATCAGGAGGACGATTCCATGAAGTGTACGACGATTCGCAACGGTCAAGAGTGTGGGTTTATGAGCGCCGCCGGCTGTTCCTACAACGGGGGCGTGTGCTATGAAATCGTGGAGCAGTGCAAAGGGTGCGGCCGCTCTCTTGAGATCGCATCGGGCTGGTACTGTTCGGCCTGTCCCGAGCCCACCACAAAGTGGAAGCACGGCAACTGCAATCTGGCAACCCACGTCAGCGGCAGCATGGCTGAAAATGCGCAGAAAATCAATCCGCTGAAAGCGTCCAAACGTTCCCGAAAGTAAGCCCCTTTCAGGGAGTTTAGCGCTTGACTCGGATGTGCCTTCGAAAACCTCGCCACGCGACCCTTGTGGCGGGGTTTTTGTCGTGCAGGCCGCCCTGAAAGCAAAAATGGTGCGCGTCGTTGGTGAACTGCTGCATCCTGCTGATATTTCAATGACTTTTCTCTTGACAGGCGCCGTATCCAGACAGTAGATATCTCTCTCGACGATTTAAACTCCCAAACCCGATCTGCCTGCAAACGAACCGACGGCCCGCTTGGATGACATTCACCGAGGATAGACGAATATGAATCCGTTAGCTGAGCAGTTGAATCAGACCATCAAAGCCGCTGCACCGCATATCTACGACATGCTGTCCGACGTGGGCAAAAAATTGTTTTTCCCCAAGGGCATCTTGAGCCAGAGCGCCGAGGCCAAAGAGAAGGCCCATGCCATCAACGCCACCATCGGGATCGCCACCGCCGCCGGCGGCGTCATGTGTTTCGACAGTATCATGGCCTCCATCCACGGCATTGCGCCCGAAGCGTCGCTGACCTACGCCCCCTCGTTCGGCATTTTGGAGCTGCGCAAAGCCTGGCAGGTGGACATGGTGGCTAAAAATCCATCTCTGGCGGGAAAAGCCGTCAGCCTGCCGGTGGTGACCTGCGGCATCACCCACGGCATTGCCACCTTTGCCGATGTGTGGATCAACCCCGGGGATGTGATCATTCTACCGGAGATGATGTGGGGCAACTACAACATGATCTTTGCCGTTCGCAAGGGGGCCCGGATTCGCCACTACACGCTGTTCAACGCCCAGGGCGGGTTCAACCTGACGGCCCTGCGTCAGGCCGTTAGGCAGGAGGCGGCCGACACCCGCAAGATCACCGTGGTGCTCAACTTTCCGCAAAACCCGTCGGGATACAGCGTTTCCAAACGCGAGGCGGACGATATTGTCGACATCCTGGCCGAGACGGCCGCGGCCGGGACGGACGTCCTGGCGGTTACCGACGACGCCTACTTTGGCCTGTTTTACGACCCCGACACCCTGCGAGAGTCCCTGTTTGCCCGTCTTTGCGGCGCCCACCCCGGCATTTTGGCCGTCAAGCTCGATGGGGCCACCAAAGAACATTGCGCCTGGGGGCTGCGGGTCGGATTCATCACCTATGGCGGCAGCTTCAAAGATGAGGCGCGGCCATTGCTGGAGGCGCTGGAGCGCAAGACCGCCGGCTGCATTCGGGGGACCCTTTCCAACGCCTCCCACCTCAGCCAGACGATTCTGCTCAAATCCATGCGAGATGCAAACGCGGCGGCAGAAAAGAGACGCGTTTTCGAGATTCTCGAGGCCCGGGCCCGGCGGGTCAAGGCGGTTTCGAGCGACCCCGCCTATGCCTCGGCCTGGGATGTCTATCCATTCAACTCGGGCTATTTCATGTGCATCCGACTCAAAACCGTCGATGCGGAAGCGTTGCGGATCCATCTGTTGGACCGCTACGGCGTGGGACTGATCGCGTTGGGCGAAAGGAACCTGCGCATCGCTTTTTCCTGCACGGAGGAGGACGCTGTCAAGACCCTTTTCGACACCATCTTTCAAGGGGTTCGGGACCTGGAGAACAATCGGTAGGCCATGCCGCGAAAGGAATCGAACCAGAGTGCCTACCAGCGCATTCGGGGAAAACTGGAACACCTGAATGTTGCCCAGGCAACCCGTTGGTCGGTCTATTTCATCGCCATCGGCCTGATTGCGGGGCTGGGCTCGATCGTTTTTCACTACCTGTGCCAACTGGGGCTTCATTTTTTTCTGGACATGATGGCCGGCTACCGCCCCCCGGCGCCAGCCGGCGAGCACCACCTGCTGCCGCCCACCGCGGTGCCGTTCAACCGCTGGATCCTGCTGTTTCTACCCATGGCCGGAGGCCTTTTGAGCGGCTGGCTGGTCTACACCTTTGCGCCGGAAGCCGAGGGGCACGGCACCGACGCCGCCATCAGCGCCTACCACAACAAGGGCGGTTTCATCCGCAGCCGGGTTCCGATCATCAAGACCATCGCTTCGGCCCTGACCCTGACCACCGGCGGATCGGGCGGCCGGGAGGGGCCCATCGCCCAGATCGGGGCCGGTTTCGGTTCGTTCCTGGCCACCACCTTGCACCTTTCCGACCGCGAGCGCCGGATCATGATGGCCGCCGGCATCGGCGCCGGCGTCGGCAGCATCTTCCGCGCGCCGCTGGCCGGGGCCCTGTTCGCCGCCGAAGTCCTTTACCGCGACCCGGATTTCGAATCGGAGGTGATCATTCCCGCCGGCATCTCCTCGGTGGTGGCCTACTGCCTGTTCTGCCTGGTCTTCGGCTGGGGCTCACTGTTCGATTCACCGCCGTTCAAGTTCCAGAACCCCCTGGAACTGGGGCCCTATCTGGTGCTGGCCCTGGTGCTGGTGGCAATCGGTGTGTTTTACATCAAGGCCTTTTACGGCACCATTCACCTGTTCGAATCCATGCACCGCATTCCCAATCACATCAAACCGGCCATCGGTGGACTGCTGACCGGTATCATCGGTTTTTTTCTGCCGCACACCCTGGCCTTCGGATACGGGTACGCCCAGTTGGCCATCAACAATGAGCTGACCATTCCGTTTTTGCTCTCCCTGGCCCTGGGCAAGGTGCTGACCACCTCTTTTTCAATCGGCTCGGGGGGCAGCGGCGGCGTGTTCGGGCCCTCGGTGGTCATCGGCGGGGCCGCGGGCGGGGTGGTCGGGAATCTTTTTCACGCCGTCATGCCATCGGTGGTCACCCAGCCCGGTGCCTTCGTTGTGGTGGGCATGGCGGGCTTTTTCACGGCCGTCTCCAACACCCCCATCTCGACGATCATTTTCGTCAGCGAGATGACCAACTCATACCACCTGCTGCTGCCCAGCCTGCTGGTCTGCTCGGTGGCCTACATGGCCTCCCGGCGCTGGACCATTTTCAACCGCCAGGTGCAGAGCAAGGTCGACTCTCCGGCCCATGCCGGCGACTTTTTCGTGGACATTCTCCAGGCGATTCCCGTCAATGACCTCATGCCGCTGGTCAAAAAGGTCACCCTGATTCCCCAGGACATGCCCTTTCTGGAATTCAAGCGCTACTTTTCCCAGACCAAGCAGCACTACTTCCCAGTGGTGGACGGTGAGAAACGGCTGGTGGGGATTTTTTCGATCAATGACATCCGCGGGGTCCTTTTCTCTCCTGAAATCGAACAGCTGGTGCTGATGAAGGACGTGGGGACATCCGACATTATCGTGACCACGCCCGAAGAGGACCTGAACGCCGTCTTGAAAAAATTTACCACGCGCAACATCGACAGCCTGCCGGTCGTGCGAACCGACGATCACGGGATTCTGTTGGGCATGCTCAACCGCCGGGAGGTCATCCATTTTTACAACCAGAAGGTCCAGGAGATGAAGTCGCGCCGTGACACTTTTTCAAGGGGTTGAAAAGACAATGGGGTCGGCCTGCCGATGAGCCGTTTCAATCAGGACATCACCATCGAAACCGTCAGGCGTTCCAGCGACCGCAGGGGCTTCGTGTTCGAACCATTGGAAGGCCCGTTCCCGGAGAATTTGAAAAATGTCCATGTGGTGGTTAGTCGGCCCGGGGCGGTGCGCGGCAACCATTTTCACCGCAAGGGGACCGAAACCCTGGTGGTGTGCGGTCCGGCCCGGGTTTGCATTCGCAGCGCAGGCCAGGTGAGCGAGTTTTCGATCCCGGCCGATGCCATCTATCGGCTGGTGATCCCGCCTAAAACGTCCCATGCCATTGAAAATACCGCTGCCTGCGACAACCTGCTGGTGGCCTTCAACACCGAAGGGCATGACCCGGCGCGACCGGATGCGGTCGTCGATGTGCTGATTCCGGCAAAGGATGGTGCCGCGCAATGACGCGGGATGAACTGTGACGGATATGACGGCGTTTCTACCAAGGCGTCAGTAGCCGACCTCAACCAGGAAAAGCCCCTGCGGCGGCGCCGTGGCGCCGGCCCGCGAGCGATCCCTGGATTCAAGAATGCGCTGCACGTCACCAGGCGTGCGCTTTCCCAGGCCGATCTCCACCAGCGTCCCCACGATATTTCTGACCATGAATCGCAAAAACCCGTCGGCCGCGACGTCATAGGTCAGCCGGCCGTCATCGTCGGACTGCACGGTTGATCGCAAAACGGTCCTGACCGTGTGGGCTCTGGGGCTTCCCGTACCCTCGAAGGCTTTGAAGTCGTGGGTGCCGACCAGCTCTTCGGCCGCCTGGGCCATGGCCGACCGGTCCAGCGGTTTGCGGATCTGCCAGGCGAATTGACGCCCGATCGCCGCCGGAAGGGCACGATTGCGGATGTAGTAGCGGTAGTGCTTGAATTTCACATCGAAACGGGCGTGGAAGGTGTCGGGCATGCCAACGCAATCGCGGATGACCACGTCATCGGGCAGGAGGCTGTTCAACCCGTTGACGAAGGCGGTGGCATTCAGACCGGATCGGGTCTTAAAACCGGCGGCCTGCGCCATGGCGTGGACGCCCGCATCGGTGCGGCCCGATCCGATCAATACGACCGCCTCGCCGGTCATGCGGGTCAGCGCCGTTTCGATCGTTTCCTGAACGGTTCGATCGTTTTTCTGACGCTGCCAGCCGTGGAATTCGGTTCCATCATATTCGATCACCAGCTTGAATGTTTTTTCCACCGATTAGTCCCGCCTATCCGAAAATCAATAACACGGCACTCATGGAAAAGAAAGAGAGCAGCGTGGACAGCAAGATGGCCGCCGAGGCAAACTCGGTGTCGCTGTTGAGTTGGGAGGAGAGCACGATGATGGCCGGCGACGTGGGCAGGGCGAAAAAGAGCATGCCCACCTGTACCGACAAGGGCGTGGCATCGACGGCCTTGAGGAAGAACCAACCGACCAGCGGCAGGATCAGAAGTTTGACGGCGCAAGCGAGCCCGGCCTGGCCCAGGTGGGCACCGATGGCCTTCAAGGTCAAGGCCCCCCCGATCGACAGCAGCGCCAGGGGCAGGGATACCAGTGCGGCCAGGCGCAAGGTGTTGTCCACAAAGGCCGGAAACTCGCCGATCAGGCGGGCGTAGAGCATGCCGGCCACGCAGCCGATGATCAGCGGATTGGAAATCAGGGCCCGTCCGGTGATGGCCAGGCGCTCGCGCAGATCGATGGCCTGACCGGCGTACCAGATCAAGGTGGAAACCGCCAGGAGGTTGATGACCGGGATAATGAATCCGATCAGAATGCCGAACTGTGCCACCCCGGCTTCGCCCAGCGAATTGATGATGACGGCCACACCGACGTAGGTGTTGAAGCGGTAGCAGCTCTGAGAAAAGGATCCGGCCGCGAAGTTGGCGACCTTGAACAGTTTCAGGCAGGCGGCGCTGATCAGGTAGACGGTGGCCACGGCACACAGCGCGGCCCCGATCAGGTCGCCGCTCTGCTGGTCCAATGGCGGCGACGCGCCGATTTTCCAGAACAGCAGGGCCGGAAAAAAAATGAAATAAACCAAGCGGTCGGAGGTCTTGAAAAAGGCATCGTTGGTCAGGCCGAGATGCTTGAGCCAGGTGCCCAGGCCGATCAGGGCAAAGACCGGCAGCAGGTTGTCGAGGATGATCATGAAGGCCTACAGCCGGTCGCACCGCATTGCCGCCAGTTGTCGTTCCATGGCGTCGTCCATCTGGTGGATGAAATCGGACAGGGGGTATTCGGCGCCGCATCCCGGGCACCGGAGACGGACGGACCGTCAGGTTCGCTTGAGGGTCAGCGCCATCCTGCACGACCGGCATCGGGGTGTTGTTGCCACGCTATCGCTCCTTGTTCTAAACCGTCCGCGCGATCTGCTCTGTCGCGGCCGATCCGGTCCTGCCGACAGGCCTGTATTAGGTCAATCGACAGCTGTTTGCAAGCCTCTTGATGCCTGGCTGATTGACATGGCGTGCAAATTGGGTAAATTAAGGCGGATCGTATGCCCACTTTGGCCGACAGTCAAAGGAACAAACGCTATGACGGTGATGACCTGTAAGGGGTTTAGGGCCGGCGGGGTGTCCGCGGGACTCAAAAAGAACGGTGCACTCGATCTGGGATTGCTGGTGTCCGACCGGCCGGCGGCGGTGGCGGCGGTGTTCACCCGAAACCAGGTTCAGGCGGCACCGGTCAAACTGGACCGCGACCGGGTTCGATGCGGCGTCGCCCGGGCCGTGATCGTTAATTCGGGCAATGCCAACTGCGCCACCGGGGAACCCGGCCTGGCCGCCGCCAGGTCGATGACCGCCGCGGCCGGCGCGGCCTTGGGCATTTCCGAAGCTCATGTGCTGGCGGCATCCACCGGTGTGATCGGCGTCCAGTTTCCGATTGGCAAGGTGCAGTCGGCCATTTTACCGTTGGTCGCCCGCCTGGACGCCCATGGCATCCCCGACCTGGCGCGCGCCATCATGACCACCGACACGCGACCGAAAATGGGCCTGCGCGAGGGCAGGGAGCCGGCCCCCTATCGCATCGTGGCCATTGCCAAAGGGGCCGGCATGATCCGGCCCGACATGGCCACGATGCTGTGCTTTGTGGTCACCGATGCCCAGATGGACGCCGAAGCGCTGCAGGGCGCCCTGCAGCGCGCCGTGGACGCTTCATTCAATCGCATCACCATCGACGGGGACACCAGCACCAATGACACCGTCATCCTGATGGCCAACGGCGCCTCGGGTGCCGCCATCGAAACCGCTGCCCAACAGGCGGCCTTCGGTCGATTGCTGACCGACTTGTTAGCCGACCTGGCCCGCCAGATGGTCCGTGACGGCGAGGGGGTCACCAAAGTGGTCGATCTGACGGTACGCGGGGCCCGTTCAGACGCAGATGCCCGCGCCATCGCCGATGTCATCGCCCACTCGCCACTGGTCAAGACGGCCTTTTTCGGAGAGGATGCCAATTGGGGTCGCATCGTGGCTGCGGCCGGGCGGGCCGGTGTGTTTGTGGACCCGGATCGGCTGAGTCTCCATTTCGACGATGTTCAGATGGTGGCCGACGGCACCGGCTGCGGCGCCGATGCCGAACGAAGCGCTACGGCAGTCCTCAAACGGCCTGAATTTTCGGTGACCCTGGATCTGCACCTGGGAGATGGGGCTGCCAGCATGCTGACCTGCGACTTCTCTCTCGACTATGTCAAGATCAACGCCGACTACCGGTCGTGATGCTGACCGCTGCGGTTGGCCATGGTGATGGTTAGACTTCAGAAATTTCTCTCCCAGGCCGGCGTCTGTTCCCGTCGGCAAGGGGAGCGGCACATCATCGCCGGCCATGTGGCCGTCAACGGACGCGTGGTGACCACGCTGGGCACCAGCGTCGATCCGGCTGCCGATACGGTCCATCTCAACGGTGCCCTGGTAACCAAGGCCGACAATCGCATCTACGTGATGCTCAACAAACCCGAAGGATACGTGACCAGTTGCCGGCATCGCAACCAGGCCGTGGTCACCGATCTGGTGGACCTGCCCCAGCGCCTTTTTCCGGTAGGGCGCCTGGACAAGGATTCAACCGGGCTGCTGCTGCTGACCAACGATGGCCGCATTCATCATCGCCTCTCCCACCCCTCTTTCGATCACGAAAAAGAGTATGAGGTGACGGTGCAGTGGCCCATCGACGACGCGGACCTGGCCGCGATGGCGGGCGGCATCCGTCTGTCGGGCGTCTTGACCCGGCCGGCGCGGGTTCGACGGATCGCCGGTCGATCGTTTCGGATCGTGCTGAGGGAGGGACGCAACCGTCAGATTCGACGCATGGTTCAGCAGGTGGGCAACCGTGTGGTCGAGCTGCGCCGGATTCGTGTGGCCGACCTAACCCTGGGCCGCCTTCCAAAAGGGGCCTGGCGGCACTTGACGCGCGCTGAAACCCGGCAGCTTCTCGAACGGCTTGATTTGAAATGAGCCCGTCGCGAGCCGAGAACGGCTGGGTAGGTGTCCGAGCGGCGCGCCTGCACGATGATGGACGGTTCTTTGCAAGCTGCTTTTTGAGTGGTAGAAAATGAGGTAGTGTCCGCCCAGAAACGATGCACCCTCATGGAGCCAGGCGGGGCTGCCGATAAAACGAGAAAAATTGCCCAAGCAAGGAGAATGCCGGTGATGTTGACGTTTGATGACCTGACAGCCAAGCAAGCGAAAATAGCGGTGGTGGGTCTGGGTTACGTGGGGTTGCCCTTGGCCGTTCACCTGTCCAGGCACTTCGACGTGGTCGGGTACGATTTCAAATCCAGCCGGATTGCCGAGCTCAAATCCGGCCGGGATCGCACCCTGGAGGTATCCGATGCCGAGATGGCCGCGGCAACGATCGTTTTCACCGACGATCCTGGCTACCTGGGTGAGTGCCGGCTGATCATCGTTGCCGTGCCCACCCCCATCGATTCGCACCGCAACCCGGATCTGACGCCGCTTCGCAGCGCCTCCGCAACGGCGGGACGGCACCTTGCCAAAGGCAGCTGCGTGGTTTTCGAATCCACCGTTTATCCCGGCGCCACCGAAGAGGTGTGCGTGCCGATTCTCGAAAAGGCGTCCGGGCTGGTCTTCGGCACAGACTTCACGGTCGGCTATTCGCCGGAGCGGATCAATCCCGGTGACAAGGTGCACACGGTGGACAAGATCATGAAGATCGTGTCCGGCTCGGACGCGGTCACGGCCAGGCTGCTGGAGCAGGTCTACGGCACGGTGGTCAAGGCCGGAATCCATGTCGCCCCCACGCTGCGGGTGGCCGAGGCCGCCAAGGTGATCGAGAACACCCAGCGCGACCTGAACATTGCCCTGATGAACGAGCTGTCCATGATCTTCGACCTCATGGGAATCGACACCATGGCCGTGCTGGAAGCGGCCGGGACCAAGTGGAATTTTCTGCCGTTTAAGCCCGGCCTGGTGGGTGGCCACTGTATTGGCGTCGACCCCTACTACCTGACCTTCAAGGCTCAATCCATCGGCTATCATCCCGAGATGATTCTGGCCGGCCGGCGCATCAACGACCGGATGGGAAAATATGTGGCCGAGCGCCTGGTCAAGCTGATGATCCAGGAGGGCAAGCAGATCAAACACACCCGTGTGGGCGTTTTGGGGATCACCTTCAAGGAGGACGTCCCCGACCTGAGAAACACCCGCGTGGTCGACATCATTGCCGAACTGGAAGATTACGGCATCGCGGTGATGGTCCACGACCCATTGGCCGATCCGGAGGAGGCCAACACCTATTACGGCCTCGACTTGAAACCGCTGGACCACTTGAAAGGGGTGGATGCCCTGGTGGTCGCCGTGGCCCACCGGTCTTACCAGGAGATGGGCCTGGTGCAGTTGGCTGAATTGTGCAATGGAGACCGCGCCGTGGTGGTGGATGTGAAAAGCGCCTTCGAACCCGAGATGGCCGCCAAGGCGGGTATCTCCTACTGGCGGCTTTAAGCCCGGTGAAAGGAGACGGTGGATGGAATCGATCCTAAACGTGGCCCGGGAACGGATGAAGGGGTATTGCCGGGTCTGCCCGGTATGCGACGGTCGGGCATGTGCCGGTGAAGTCCCGGGAATGGGGGGCTTGGGTACCGCGAGCGCGTTTAAGGCCAACCTGCACGCCTTGGCAGCCGTGCGCTTTAACATGCGGCTTTTGCACGATGTATCGGAGCCGGAAACCCGCATCGAATTGCTGGGCCTGCCCCTGGCCCTGCCGCTGCTTGCCGCGCCCATCGGCGGGGTTTCGTTCAACATGGGCGGCCAGGTTACCGAAGCGGATTACATCGCTGCCGTCATCGGCGGATGCGCGGACGCCGGTATAGTGGGCTGCGTGGGTGACGGCGTGCCGGATTTCATTCACCAGGCGGGTTATGCGGCCATCAAGGCGGCGGGTGGTAAAGGGATCGCCTTCATCAAGCCCTGGGAATCGGGGGAGTTTTTCCAAAAGGTGGACAGGGCTCTGGACGCGGGAGCGCCGATCGTCGGCATGGATATCGATGCCGCCGGACTGATTACCCTCAAGAAGATGGGCCGACCGGTTTCACCCAAGACACCGCAACGGTTGGCAGAGATCATCGCCCGGATCGATGCCAAATTCATTCTAAAAGGGGTGATGACGGCTGCGGATGCCCTTTTGGCCGTTGAGGCAGGTGCCGACGCCATCGTCGTTTCCAATCACGGTGGCCGGGTCCTGGATCACACGCCGGGGGCGGCCGAGGTATTGCCCGAGATTGCCGATGCCGTCAAGGGACAGATCGCCATTCTGGCCGATGGCGGCGTGCGCAGCGGCGCTGACGTACTGAAGATGCTGGCCCTGGGAGCCGACGCCGTAATGATCGGCCGACCCTTTGCCATTGCCGCCGTCGGCGGGCTGCGCGAGGGGGTCGCCACCTATGTCAATCGGATTGCCGATGAGTTGCGGGCCGCCATGGTCCTGACCGGCACGGCCAGTGCAGCTGCCGTGGACCGTGCCATCGTCCGCACCGGATAGCAGGCTTTTGGCCTGCCGGCGACGACGGCCTTGAAAGTGGTATCTACCCGACTTATTTTAATCACTGTGGAGACAGAAGATCGAGCCGGGCGACAACCATCTGCAAAAAGGAGACGACCGAATGAAAGACAGTTGGGAGAAAGAACTGACCTGCGCGGTTGCCTGTCAGCGCTGCGATGCCAAGTTGGCGCCTTCTGATCAGCGCATTCTGTCCGTGATCGATCACAAGCCCATTTGTCTGACCTGCAAACGAAATGAGGAAAAGCGGTCCGATTACGCCGACCTTTCCAAACACATGATCGGTACCTGCATGATGGAGACCGAGGTGATGTACGGCGACCCGGGCGGTTATTGCTATTTTCACTTTTACCCCTTTCGTTGTGACAGTTGAGCGGATGCCGATCGATGATTGCCATGAACACCTTTTTTGAAAAATTTCCACCAACGGTGGAAAAGGCGGTCGAGATCCTCAGTGTCGACATATCGTTTGCGGACCGCACCCGCCTGACCAACATGAGCGAAGCCGCCTTGATCGACTTTCATCGATCTTATGGTCTCTTCATCCGGCGCGAATTCCGCCTGCCCGGAAACGACCCCTTGATGCAGTCCTGCCAGACCGCCGCCGCCATGACCGCCATCACGCCCGAGCAGGCTTCGTATGTGATTTTGAAAGCCCTCCGGCAGCGCCTGATGGCCGGGCACCGCTTGAAAGTCGTCAAATAGATTGCCGCGGGTGCGGCAGCTTTTGCCGTGCGCCCGCACGGAACGAAAACCGGCGTCTATTTGACAAACGACGGGTATCCAGATAAACTTATCGATAACTATTGTCTGGTTGGACCATTTCCCGTCCTGCCTGTCGGTTGCGACTATTGCCCTCCCTTGAACCGGGACACCAACTCCCAGACACCTCGGAGAAGGTGACGATTACGCACCTAACACGGTCTGGTTGCCGCGGCCTGCATCCGCGTGCGCTGCCAGCCTTGTGTGGAGAGACGCCATGCGACAAAAATACCGGATTTGCCAGTCCAAGGCAAAACACACCTTGAACATCAAAGAGTTCGCCGTTGTGGAAAAAGACACCAAGAACGTGAAATCGACCCTGCTGCGCGAAGATCACTTTGATTTGATCTGCGAGCAGGATTACGAAAGCCAGGCCGTCGCCAAGGCGGCCGCGGCAGGATGCGATGAGCTGGTGGAACTGTTGCGGACTCCCAATTTATATCCCATCGCGCCTTACGCCGCTAAAATCGCCGAGACGGTCATCGACCTGTCCCGGGAAGACAACGATCGCTGCGTCGATCTCTTCTTTGACGATACGGAATTGTTTCTTGCCGAGCTGGCTGTGGATTAGTTCGCTGGCTGAACGGCCACGTTTTGATTTCAGGTAATTGCACCACAAGGAGAAATGCATGACAGAAGAGATAAAATTTAAAATTGGTGAACGATATGAGAATATGAAAGGGATCTTCGAGGTGGTTGCCATTGGAAGAAGTAGCATGGATATCCGCTGGGAGGACGGGGAGCAGATATCGACGCCCATCGACCTGCAGCGACGGATTATCGAACGCATGCGCTTCGAGAAGCAGCAAGCGGTCGCCATGGCGGTCCAGAAAGAGAAAAAGGCCAAGGCGTCGGCTTCCAAGAAGGCCAAGGCCTTTTCAGGCCTTGGCGACAGTGATTTCAGCAGCACCATCTCGAAGACCACCTGGCGCGGTCGCGGTCAATTGGGCGGCGTGGTCGCCAAATTGTTTAAAAACAAAGCCTACACCTTCAACTCCTGGGCCGTACTGCGCAAACCTGAAGTCAATTGGATCGACATCCAGCGTCAAAAGCAGGACGATCTCAAGTACCAGACGAAATTCCACGCCCGCACCGCGGACGATCACTTCTTTTACGGATTGCTCGTCCCCGCACCCGATTCATCCAGCGCTGAAACACGCGACTGGCAGGCATTGATGACCTGGCTGGAAAAGCCGGAGAATGATACCTGGTTGGCCAAGCAGGTCCGATCCTACGATTTGTCACTGCGCGATCTGTCAGGTCAGGGTTTTGCCGGCGCCCTGGTGGTCGAGGACGACAGGTGGATCAACCGTGCCGAGGATCACCAAGAGGGTTCCGTGGTCGCCTTGCAGCCATTTTTAGTCGACGCGAGCCAGTCCGGCGGGATGGATCTGCGAATCGAAAAACAGATCGACAAAGCCGCCGTCATCGAAAAAAAACAGAACATTGCCGGTGACCTGGTGTCCCTTTTTGCAAGCCTGTTGCCCGTGTACGCCGCCTCGGCCGGGCGTTAGGATTCCCAGGTGTCTTCTGTGTTCGCAACCCCCCGAGTCCTTCCCGTGTCGAACCGGAATCGAACAACGGTTTACAGTTGACCCCACCGACCAGTTTTAATATTTGATCGGGTGTTGATCAAACACGGCAAAGGAGGATCCCGTGGCTGATGCCTTGGGGCTGCTGACCCTGCTGATTGGTTTGGAACTGGTGCTCGGCGTGGACAATGTGCTGGTGATCGCCATATTCGTCGGGCGGCTGCCTGAAGCGCAGCGACAAAAGGCCCGTCTCCTGGGGTTGAGCATGGCCATGGCGGCCCGAATCGTCATGCTGGTGGTGGTCATGGCCCTGGCCAGTCTCACCCGACCTGTTGTTGCCAATCTTTCGGTAAGAGATCTGATTCTGCTGGCCGGGGGGCTTTTCCTGCTCTACAAAGCCGTGCACGAAATCCATCACACCGTTTCATTGAAAGATGAGGCCACGGCTTCGGGCCAGGTCGCAAGCGGTACCTTTGCCGCCGTCATTACCCAAATTGTCATACTGGACATCGTCTTTTCGATCGATTCGGTAATTACGGCCGTGGGCCTGACCCAGGAGCTTTGGATTATTGTTTCGGCGGTGGTGCTCTCCTTCGTGGGGATCCTCTATTTTGCCCGGCCGATCGGCGAATTCATCCTGCGGCACCCGGCCCTCAAAATTTTGGCGCTCTCGTTTCTGATCACGATCGGTGTCACCATTTTCATGGAAGGCCTGCACAAGCATGTCCCCAAAGCCTACATCTATCTGCCCATGGGGTTCGCGCTGATGGTGGAGATGCTGCAGATGCGCTACGACTACAATCGCCGCCGGACCGGCCACTAAACACGGAGCCTGGCCATGACCCCATCCAGTCTGATCGTCGGTGCGCAAACGGGCCAACTGGTCGAACAGCCCGGGCGCATGTGCAACCGTCACGGCTTGATCGCCGGGGCCACCGGTACCGGAAAGACCGTGACCCTGCAAACCCTTGCGGAAGGGTTTTCCCGCATGGGCACGCCGGTGTTTGCCGTTGATGTCAAAGGCGATCTGTCAGGGATTGCCGATGCCGGGCAGCGCGATGGGCGCATCGATGCGCGGCTGGCCGAGATACCCCTGCCGGGCTACCGACCCCAGCCCAGCCCAGCCCTTTTCTGGGATGTAGACGGACTGCGTGGTCAGCCGTTGCGGGCCACGATCTCAGACATGGGACCGTTGCTGCTGGGCCACCTGCTGGCACTCAACGACACCCAGACGGGAGTGCTTTACGCCGGCTTCGACATCGCCGACCGGCAGGGACTGCTGCTGCTCGACCTAAAGGATCTGCGGGCCTTGCTGGCCTGGATGGGTGAAAACGCGGCCTCCCTTGGACCGGCCTATGGCCACATCAGCGGCGCCAGCATCGGCGCCATACAGCGACGCCTGCTGGTGCTGGAAGAGCAGGGGGCCGAACGCTTTTTCGGGGAACCGGCCCTGCAGCTGGCCGATCTGATGCTGACCGACAACAGCGGTCGCGGCATGGTCAGCCTGCTGGACGCCAGGCGGCTGATACACCAGGCGCCGCGGGTCTACGCCGCCATCCTGTTCTGGCTGCTTTCGGCCCTGTTCGAACAACTTCCCGAAGTCGGGGATCGGCCGACACCCCGGCTGGTCCTGTTTTTCGACGAAGCCCACTTGCTTTTCTCGCGCACGGCAAGGGCCCTGATCGAAAAGATCGAACAGGTGGTGCGGCTGATCCGCTCCAAGGGCGTGGGCGTCTATTTTGTCACCCAAAGCCCTTTGGACATCCCGGATGCCATCTTGGGCCAATTGGGACTGAAAATTCAACACGCCCTGAGAGCCTTCACACCCAAAGATCAAAAGGTCGTCCGAGCCGTGGCGGCCTCGTTTGTGCCCAATCCACAGTTCGACACGGCCGACAGCCTCACCAGCCTGGGCATCGGCGAAGCCCTGGTGTCGGTGCTGGACCAGCATGGCCGCCCGCAGCCGGTGCGGCGAACCTTGATTGCGCCGCCGGAAGGCCGCATCGGAGCGCTTGCGGATCAGGCGCGAACGGTCGTCCTGCTGAAGTCTCCCCTCCACGGGCGCTACGACACGGCCCTGGATCGCCAATCGGCCTATGAAACGCTCGAGCAGCGCGCCCAAACGGCCCGGCAAGCCGAGGCCGAGCTGGCCAGGGAGCTGGATGCCGAGCGAAATCGGCGCCAAACCGGCCAGCGGCCGTCAGCGAGGCATTCCGGCCGCCAAACCCCCGCCGAGGCCATGCTCACCAGTGCGGCCCGAAGCATTGGCAGCAGCATCGGCCGGCAGATCGTGCGCGGGGTACTGGGATCGCTGCTGGGCAAGCGCTGACCCCGGATGACCAATCACCCAAACCGGATCGACGGACGATCCAGGAGGACGAGCATGGAAGAGAACGGAAGTGAAATAGAAGAAGGTGCAGCCGACGGTGAAGCTGCCGACGATGAGTCAATCGATGAGGACGAGGCCATTTTGAATGAGAGGCGTGGTGCATCCCGGCCGCGCAACAATATCTGACGGCTTCGCAAAAAACGTGATCCAGCCGATATCCTTGCTCAGCCGATATCTTTTTGTCGAGATGCTGGCGCCTTTCTCGATCAATCTGGTATTTTTCTCCTTCATCTTCCTGATGAAACAGATTCTGGACATTACCGACATGGTGGTCAATCACAGGGTCGGCGTAGGACCGGTATTTCTGATGCTGGCCTTCATGATGCCTTATTTTTTGCGCTATGTCATTCCCATGTCGGTCATGATGGCGGTCTTGATGACGTTTTTAAAGTTGTCCGGAGACAATGAAATCATGGCGCTCAAAGCCAGCGGGGTGAGCGTGTACCGCCTGTTGACGCCCGTTCTGGCGTTTTGCGCCCTGGGCACCATTCTGACCGGCGCCATCACCATCCATGGGATGCCGCTGGGTGCCAGCCATTTTAGGACCTTGCTGTTCAACGTGGCCACATCCAACCTGAATGTCAGTTTAAAAGAGCGCACCTTCAACGACAGCTTCAAGCAGATCATGCTCTACATCAACAAGATCGACGCGCGCAGTGGGGAATTGCGCCAGGTGTTCATTCAGGACAACCGCTCCGAAGGGATCAACAACACGGTCGTGGCCGAAACCGGACGGTTGATCGGCGAGCCCGAGAAGATGGTTTACTATCTGCGGCTGTTCGGGGGAACCATCAATCAGATGGACCTGCAAAAACGGTCCGCCAACACCATCGATTTTGAAACCTACGATATCCGACTGGACCTCAAGGATGTCATTCCCATGGGAGAGATCGCTCACAAGCGGCCTGACGAAATGACCCTTGCCGAGCACGCCGTCCACCTGCAACAGGTTGCCGGCGACCCCCGCGAGCATCGCAGCGCCTTGCTCAAATACCACCAGCGCTTTTCGCTGCCGTTCGCCTGCCTGGCCATGGGGCTGCTGGCCCTGCCCCTGGGCATTCAACCCCGTCACTCGAAAAAAGGCCTGAGCATCGGCCTGGGCCTCTCTTTTTTCCTGGTCTACTACGTGCTGCTGGCCGTCGGGGTAACCCTGGGAGAAGACGGGCATTACCCGCCCATGCTGGCCATGTGGGTTCCCAACCTGCTGATTGGCGGCATCGGTGTTTTTCTGCTGATCCGGGTGGCCCGCGAAAAACCGTTGACGTTTTCCTGGCTGGACGTGCACCTGGACCGTCTCAAGAAACGGCTGGCCGGAAAATGACGATACTCTTTCGCTATGTCACCCGGGAAATCCTGCTCTACTTCGGGATCGTCCTGGCAGCCGTGCTCAGTATTTACCTGGTGGTCGATTTCATCGAAAAAGTGGACGACTTCATCGAAGCCGGCGTACCGGTCTGGCGCTGCGTGGTTCACCTGCTCTACAAACTGCCCTTTATCTTCGCTCAGGTCGGCCCCCTGGGCTTTTTGTTGTCCATCCTGGTGGCCTTCGGCCTGATGCGCAAGAACAATGAGGTCATCGCCCTGAAAAGCGGCGGCGTCGGCAAGCGCCGGCTGCTCAGGCCCGCCATGGCGCTGGGTCTTTTTTTTTCGGCCCTGATGGTCCTGGTCACCGAATGGGTGGTCCCGGTGTTCATGGTCAACGCCAACCAGATCTGGCTCCAGGAAGTCCGTAAAAAAAACATCTACGCATCCCGGACCAATGACATCTGGATGCGGGCCGCCCGGCAGATTATCCACATCAGCCAGTACGACCCCGACCCGGGGCGCCTGGCCGGAATTTCCATTTTCACCTTTGACGACAACTTCAGGCTGGTCGAGCGAATCGATGCGCTCTCCGGCCAGTTCAGCGACCGTCGCTGGCAGCTCGAGGATGCAGTGGTGCAGACATTCGGTGAAGATCGCGGCGGGCGCCAGTTCGAGGTGCGCGAAACGATTCATGCCGATCTCGATCTCAACCCGGACGATCTCAGCCAGGCCGCCAAGCGCTCTGACGAAATGGGGATGGCCGAATTGAGGCGCTACATTGAAAAGGTCGAGCGCGAAGGCTATCCGGCGGTGCGCTATCGGGTCGATTTTCACGGTAAAATCGCCGCATCGTTCGTCTGCCTGCTGCTCAGCGTGCTCGGATCCGGGATCGCCTTGAAAGGCAGAATGCGCGAAGGTCTGCCGACCAGCATCGTGTTGGGGCTGGGATCGGCATTTTTATACTGGATTTTCAACAGTTTCAGCATCTCTTTAGGATATGCGGAAATGTTGCCGCCATTGGTCGCCGCCTGGGCGGCCAATTTCGTGTTTCTCGGCCTGGGCGGCTTTTTGCTGCTCAATGCCGACTGAGCAAGGCGTCAGGCGGCCCGCCGCGCGACGTCGATCGGGGTCCTGACGTGATCCTTGCCTACAATATCGTGATGTGGACCCTCATCGTCCTGATGTGGCCGCTATGGGTGCCGATGGTGTTCAGTCGGGAAAAGTATCGCCGGAGTTTCCTCAAAAGGGTGTTCGCTGAATCCGTGCCACCCATGAATTCGGTGGGTCGCGGCGCCCGGGGGCGGATCTGGATCCATGCCCTCTCGGTGGGTGAGGTGATGTCGGCCGTGCCGCTGGTCCAAGCCCTGAGCCGAAAACACGGGCCCGGCAACCTGATTTTCACGGCCTCGACCCAAACCGGTGTCGAGACGGCCGAGCGCGAAATCGCAGGGCATGTGGCCGGGGTGCAATACTTTCCCTACGATCTGCTCTGGAGTGTCAACAGGGCCCTCGACCGATTCGCACCCCGGAAGGTCATCGTGGTTGAAACCGACATCTGGCCCAACTTTCTCTGGCAGCTGCAGGCTCGTAAAATCCCGGTCTACCTGGTCAACGCCCGCCTGTCGGACCGCTCCTGGCGGGGCTACCGACGGGTCAGATGGCTGATGTCGCCGCTGCTGGCGATCTTTGCGCGAATCTGCGTGCAGACCGAATCGGACCGCCGGCGATTCCGGTCCCTGGGAGTGGCTGACGAGAAGTTGAAGATGGTGGGCAACCTCAAGTTCGACCAGACACCCATCCATATTTCCGCCGACGATCTGAAACGGTTGTCGCGGCGGCTGGCCCTGCCGGCCGACCGGCCCGTGTGGCTGGCCGGCAGCACCCACCCGGGTGAGGAGGATATCGTCTTGCAAGCCTACCGCCAGGTTCGGGCCCACGGCCATGCGCCGGTGCTGATTGTGGCACCCCGCGATCCGGGCCGGGCCGGGCAGGTGCGCCGGATGTTCATCCGTTCGGGGGTGGCCGCCGCGACCATGGCCCAGGTCGAACGGCATGCGCCGCCGGCCCCGGTAATGGTTGTCGATCGCATCGGTATTTTGCGATCCCTTTGTGCGCTGGCCGATCTGGCTTTCGTGGGCGGCAGCCTTGTGGCTGCGGGGGGCCACAACCCCCTGGAGCCGGCCGCGGCGGGCAGGCCGGTGCTGTTCGGACCGCACACCGACGATTTCCGCTGGGTCTGCCAAACCCTGGTGGATGCCGGAGGCGCGATTCGGGTGGCCGACGGCGGCCAACTCGCCCGAACGGTCACCCAATTGATCGAAGACCCCGAGCGGCGCCGGCGTGTTGGCCAATGTGCCTACAACGTTTTTGCAGCCAACCAGGGCGCGGTGCTGCGCACCCTGGCCGTTGTCGACCGTGCGCCGCACGCCGCGCTGGACCCACGGGTGGCCGCCGATGATTGATCGCATCGCCCATCGCCTTGAAACAGCCCTCCAGAGCGAAGATCCCGTGCCGGTATGTTCCATCGAAACGGGCCTGCGGCTGATCTCGGGCGTCTACGGCGTCTTGATGCGCGCGCGTGCCCGGCTTTACCACGATGGCATCCTGGCCTCCAGGCGCCTGCCGTGCCGCGTGGTGTCGATCGGCAACATCACCGCCGGCGGTACCGGCAAAACGCCCATGACCATTCAGGTCGCGCAGACGATCCGGGACCAGGGGCGGCGCGTGGCGGTAATCAGTCGCGGATACAAGGGGCGCCTGGAAAAGCGGGGCGGGATCGTCAGCGATGGATCGACGATCTTCGCCGGCCCGCAGGAGGCCGGAGACGAGCCCTATCTGATGGCCAGCCTGCTCCAGGGCATTCCGGTGGTGGTCGGCAGTCGGCGCTACCAGGCCGGCATGCTGGCCGTGGCCCGCTTTCGACCCGATGTCATCGTTTTGGACGACGCCTTTCAACACCTGCAGCTCAAAAGGGATTTAAACATTCTGTTGTTGGACAGCCAATCGCCCTTCGGAAACGGGCACGTGCTGCCGCGCGGCCGTTTACGCGAGCCGCCGTGCGCCTTGCAGCGCGCCGACGTGCTCGTGTTTACGCGCTGTCGGGACCTGTCCAGACCATCCTGGATCGACCCCTTGCCGCGGGCCCGACCGATCTTTTACACCGACCACGTCCCAGTCGTGCGATCGCTGGGGGCAGCAGACGGCCGCATCGATGATGGCCGGGCGGATCTGTCGCGGTTGGCCGGAAAAACGGTCGTGGCCTTTGCGGGCCTGGCGGACAATGCCCAGTTCTTCGACCTGTTGGCCAGGGCCGGATGCACCGTCTGCCAGCGCTTCGACTTTCCGGACCACTATCCCTATCAAATGCGCGATCTGGACCGCATCGCATCCGTGGCAACCGAAAAGGGCGTCGACATGCTGGTCACCACCCTGAAGGATTTCGTTAGGATCCAGTCCTACCGGCGCTGGCCGTCCGAACTGGTGACGATTGACGTGACGATTCGAATCCTGGCGGACGAGGCACGCTTTCAGGCCATTCTGGCCCGTGCCGTGAAATGAGCATCTGATGGAACCTGGCTGCTGATCGGCAGCCAGGCCTTATCAGGATGACAAGCGCCATGGCGACATCCCCCCGTCCCCGGCGAAAAATTTATCAATATCCCCCTTTTTTCCAACCCTTCCTCCTCATCGCCACCGGCAAGGTCTAAAAAAAGTTAATAGCCACGCTGGTAGAACGAGCATGTTCATTAAATCCGTAACATACCAATAATAAAGTTAATATTTCACATTGAAACATTCCGGGCCTTAAATTTTTTTAATGTTCGGCCGCCATTTCGCCGATTGAAACGTCGGGTGGAATGTTTTCGGCACCCGAACACCGAAGCGGTGCAATTAAGGCTAAAAACTTTAAAAAAGTATTAAAAACAGTATGTTAAAAAAATTCGACAACAACCTGTCAGCCGGACTGGTATTGCCCACCATGGGAAACGATTCGTATGGCACACTTCTTGTTAGGGATAGTGCCATGCCTGCAATGGAGACAGAAAATGCATAAAAACGCTGGATTTACCATTATCGAACTGGCGGTCGTGATCGCCATCATCGGCATCATGTCGGCCATCGCCGTTCCCAACATGATTGGATGGGCGGCTGACAACCGTGTCAACGGTGCGGCCCGCGATATTGTCAGCATGATTCAAAAGGCCCGGATCGAAGCGGTCAAGCGCAATGCCTTGGTCGTGGTGACCTTTGATGCGGCTGACATCAATGGCGTGACCGCCGATTTTCTTGCCTATGTGGATGACGGACAGGGGGGCGGGGCTGCAGTAGCCGAGAACTGGGTGCAAGAAGGGGCCGAAAGGACCGTTTATTCCGGCCTGCTGCCGCCTGGGGTCACGATTTCAAACATTTCGCTGGGCCTCACCGTCGATAAGACCCGATTCAACCCACGGGCCATGCCGTCGGCGGCCGGTCCGATCACGCTGACCAACAGCCGCGGATACACGGTCACCATCAATCTGGGTACCGGTGGCATCCCCACCATTGGTTAACTGGAAGGATAGAAAGCAATCATCATGATCAAGATCAACAACGGCGGCAATCAAGGTGGTTTTTCCTTAATAGAATTAATGGTTGCTCTGGCGATCTCCGGAGCGGTGCTGACCGGGATCTACGGCGCCTACCACGATCAGCTGCGTACCAGCGTGACCCAGCAGCGCGTCGTCGACATGAATCAAAATGTTCGCACGGCCATGTTGGTCATCGAGCGGGATTTGCACATGGGCGGCGCCAATCCTACCGGGGATGCGCCGTCCGGAATAATCGCAGCGGAGGCCAATAGGTTGCGACTCTCCATGGATCATGGGGGTTCTGCTAACGACGCTATTGATGACGGCCTCGACAATGATCTGGACGGAATTATCGACGAAGGTATTGACACAGTAGACAACGATGGGGATGGGTTGATAGACGAAGATGACGAAGCCGAGTGGTACGATGGAGACATCACCGACCAAGGCGAAGTGGTCGAATATGACCTCAACGCCGATAGCCTCAGAAGAAGATTCAATGACGGCGGGTCCGACGACCCAACCGATGCCAATTCAGTCACGAATTGGATTGCTCGAAACATCGATGCCCTGAACTTCGTCTATCTCGACGGTAGTGATCCTCCCAATGTGCTGCCCACACCCGTGGCCAACGCGGATTTAGAAAATATCCGTTCCGTACAGGTGACGGTGGTTGCCAGGGCCGGTGCTACCGTGCCGGTGCTGGCCCGCAAGGTGACCGACGACACCATCTATCAAAATCCCCAGGGAGACGTTGTGCTGGACATGTCACCCGCACCGGACCAGTTCCGCCGGATTATGGCCACGACCGTAATTAAATGCAGGAACATGGGGCTGTAAGCCAAGAAAGCGATACTATGATGCATCATCCGCGACTGGACGTTAGCGATCAAGGTGGGTTCACGCTTATCGAAGTGCTCATTGCCATGGCCATTTTCGCCATCGGCATCCTGGGGGTGGCGGCCATGCAGCTCTCTTCCGTGCGAGGCAATACCTCCGCCGGAAACGTGACCGCCAACACCTTTATCTTGAAAGACCGCATGGAGTCGATCATGTCGCTCTCCTACGGCAACGCGGTTGACCTGAGCGCCGGTGTCCACACGCCCGCCCAGGATGCCGATGGGGTGGACAACGACGCCGACGGGACCACCGATGAAGCCGGAGAATCCGGACCCATCACCATTTCCTATACCGTCGCCGACGACACGCCAGTATCCAGAACCAAAACGATCACCTACACCGTAACGCGCACCCATGCATTTGGTGACAAGTGGACAACCTTCACCCAAGTTTTACCGGAGATAATTTAGCCATGACAGCAAACCATCCTCCGAATAAATCGCCATTGGCAAATGAGAACGGTTCCGTGATGGTGGCTGCGCTCTTCATTCTCGTGATCGTCACGATCCTGGGCATCACAGCCACCAATACCACCACGGTAGAACTCCAGATCGCCGCCAATGACCAGTTCATCAAGGCGGCGTTCTATAACGCGGACAGCGCGATACACGGGACCTCCAAATTGATCTCACACGCCGTCAACCGCAGCGGTAAAGTGGACTCCGGCACCGACAATGAGGCTCCGGGCGTCACCTACCTCTCCGCGGAAGCCGACCCGGCCGAGGACTTCTACCGCCAGGTTGCCGGTTTCGACGAGTACGATAATCTCCCGGACATCGAATTCGACGCCGGTGGGATCGATTCTCAGGCAGATGTCCAAAGGGTTCGACAGGCGCATGTGGCAGGCGGTGGGGCCGAGTTCGCCAGCGGGGCCGAAGGCGTCGGGCCCAGCGCTGTGGCCATCTATTACGATGTCAATTCCAGCGGATTCAGCAATCGGCAGACCACCCAGAATCTAATGGCGTCCTATCGTAAGATGGTCGGAGTCCCGGGCGGCTTGTAATCATAATGACGTGGCCGTCAAGAAGCCGTCCGAAGCAGAACCACACCAGGATACAAATAAGGTGACCCATGAAAGCAAAAATAATCACCGTTATTGCCCTTGTCAGTCTAATCGGGAGTCTGAGTATAATAGCGATGCCGGCGGTCAGTCACGCGGTGACACCGTCCCCGGGCACCTATGAAGCCTATCCACCGTTTCTGGAGGCATCGGTGCCGCCTCTGGTCATGCTGGTGATGGGACGCAATCACAAACTTTACTACGAAGCTTACAATGACGCCTCGGACCTGGATGGCGACGGCAGCCTGGATGTCACTTACAAACCGGACGCTATCGACTACTACGGCTATTTCGACTCCTTCAAATATTATGAGTACGTGAGCACCGACGGGGGGCGCTTCGAGCCGCGCGGACCGACCGTCAACGCTGGCGGAACGGTGGACGGCATCGGCAAGATGGCCCCTTCCGGGGACTACTGGAGTGGTGATTTTCTCAACTACCTGACCATGTCGCGCATGGATGCCATGCGCAAAGTCCTTTACGGCGGCAAGCGTTCCACCGACACCGACACCGATACCGTGCTCGAGCGGGCCTACATTCCGCGGGACGCCCACTCCTGGGGCAAGGAGTACACGGACGAAGCCACCAACGGGTACAAGATCAGCGACTACACCCCGTTTGGCCAGCCCGCGGCCGGCAAGCGGCACCTTTTCGGGAGCGGTTCGCTGGTCGCACCGGGAAGTGCCAGCTATGCGCCCCTGCTCAGGGTCAAACTGGACAGCGACCATCGCATCTGGACATGGGTGACGGCGGAGAGCGGCAACGGCATACTCGGTGACACGCTGGTGGGGACACCGGAATATGAATATGACGTGCGCGTCCAGGTGGGGGTTCAAGACAAACCCGACCTGAAAAGTGAAAAAGCCTACGGCAGCGGCGCGGCGGCCGTCTTCAAACCCATCGGCATCCTGCAGCGCCACGGCGAGCCCGACCGCATGTATTTCGGACTGATCACCGGTTCTTACGGCAACCACCTGTCCGGCGGTGTCTTGCGCAAAAACATCGGCTCGATCAACGATGAGATCAACCCTGCCACGGGCCAATTTACCTATAAAACTGACACAACGGTCGGCGGGATCATCAAAACCATCGACAACCTGCGGGTGATCGGGTTCGATCATGGCAGCCATCGGTGGGATCACACGACCTATGCCGGGCCGATCGTCGAGGGGCAGAATTATATGTGGGGCAACCCGGTGGCCGAGATGATGTACGAATCGCTGCGCTATTTTGCCGGCGCGAGCAATACGACTGAATTCTCGTCGTCGGTTGCGGACGGCAACGATAGGGGCCTTGATTTACCGCTGGAAAATTGGGTCGACCCCTTTGACCAAAATACGGGGTTTCCCGCTTGCTCCAAGCCGATTATGCTGGTCCTGAGCGATATCAACCCGTCCTACGATACCGACCAGCTTCCGGGCAGCTATTTCGGCGGTTCGGGCAGTTTTGGTGCTTTTAACGCCAAGGCAGAAGCGGACACCATTTCTTCGGGAGAAGGGTTCGGCGGCACAAGCGCCCACTATATTGGTCAAAGCGGAGGCTACACGGACACGTCATGCTCGGCCAAAGGGGTCACCGGCCTGGGCGACATCCGCGGCCTTTGCCCCGAAGAGCCCACCAAGCTGGGCGGCTATTACGCTGCTTCGGTGGCGCATTACGGCTGGCGGACCGATCTGAGCGCAGCCCCGGGCGATCAGCAAGTATCCACCTATACGGTCGGACTGGCATCGCCGTTGCCCAGGATCGACATTCCCATGGGAACCGGAAGCATCACCTTGGTGCCGTTTGCTAAAACAGTGTACTCGACCGGCGGCGGTGGGGTCACACCGGATCGGGGTGATTTTCAGCCCACCTGCGCCATTGTCGATCTTTACGTCGACGCGATCACCCCGACCAGCGGAAAATTCTGGGTCACCTACGAGCATGCCGAACAAGGCTCCGACTATGACATGGACGCCTTGATCACCTACGAGTACGCCAAAACCTCGGACACCACGCTGGATATCAAAATATCCAGTATGGAAAGCACACCGGGGGGAAGCTCCAAACAGCACTTCGGGTACATTATCTCCGGCACGGATGCCGACGGGGTTTACCTGGAAATCAAAAACAACACCCAGCTTGACAATGATGACCGGGACTATTATCTCGACACACCGGCAGGATGCGGCCCCAATGGCGGTGCGCTCGACCCGTGTTGGGATGACAACACGCACCTGCCTAACGAAACCACGCGAACGTTTACACTGGGTAGCGCCTCGGCTGCGACGCTGCTGAAAAACCCATTGTGGTACGCGGCCAAGTGGGGCGGCTTCGAGGACGAGAACGAAGATCGGCACCCCCGATCAGGACAACGAATGGGACCAGGACGGCGACGGCGACCCGGACACCTACTTTTACGTGGTCAATCCCTTGAAGCTGGAGGAGCAGCTCAACAAGTCCTTTAGCCGACATCTCTCGAGAAAGCCGCGTCCGGTACGGCCGCCTCGGTGCTGGCCACCAACAGCGAAGGTGACGCCCATCTGATCCAGGCCTATTTCAAGCCGACGATGGCCACCATATCCGGCGATGAACTGCGCTGGCTGGGATACCTGCAGAGCCTGTGGGTGGACCCCTGGGGCAACCTGCGCGAGGACAGCAATCAAAACGGCCGTATGGATCTGGTCAACGAAGACGATACGATGGTGGCAGCCGAAGCGGACCAGATTATCGTCTACACCACCGAGAGCAACGGCGACACCAAGGTTCGCCGGTACACCAAACACTATATGTACCATCCCAAAAACGGGTTGCATGGCGACTGCTATCTCGACCGACTCAGCCCCCCGATTGCCTGTGAGGCACCGGAAGCTGAAACGATCGACATCGATAAGATCATCCCCATTTTCGAGGCCGGCGATATGCTGCGCCAGCGCGATGCCGACACGCGCAAGATATTCACCTTTCTGGACGGCGAGGGCGACGACGACGATGCCGACGGGTTGATCGACGAATCCGGTGAGGATGAAGGCGCCGGCCTGAAGATTGTCGGACAGGTGCTGGCGCCGTTTTCGGACAACCCATATGACGACCTTAACGAGGTGGTCGTTTTCACGAAGACAACCTGGCCGAACTGAAACCCTTTCTGGACGTCAAGGATGCGACCGCCTGGGACTACCTGGACGACAGCGCCAGCCCGCAGCCAGGACACCCGCACCCAGAATCTGATCAACTATATTCGCGGCAAGGATTCGGCCGACCTGATCGGCGACGCCCGTCACCCGCACCCGCACCATCGACGACGGTACGGTCTGGAAGCTGGGCGACATCATCAACTCGACCCCGGTGAGCATTTCCAAGCCGCCGGACCACTATCACCTGATCTACGGCGACGAGTCGTTTCAACACTACATGAACGCCATCAAGGACCGCGAGACCGTCGTCTACGTCGGCGGCAACGACGGCATGCTGCATGCCTTCACCTCGTGGTTTACACGGACGGTAAGTACGAAAAGCCAACTTCGGTATGCCCGAAGCGCTCGGCGATGAGCTGTGGGCCTACATTCCCCAGGCCCTGCTGCCCCACCTGAAATTTCTGGCCGATCCTGATTACACCCACAGCTACTACGTGGACCTGAAGCCCAAGATTTTCGACGCCCAGATTATCCCCGACGGCACCCACTACAACGACAGCGACGGCCTGGACGACTGGGGAACCATTCTGCTGATCGGCCTGAACATGGGCGGCATGGACATCTGACGCCGAGGGTGATTTCGACGGCGATCCGCAACACAGTCGACGTCGTTCGCAAATTCCGCCCCACCTATGTCTGCATGGATGTGACCGACCCACGCAATCCGCGACTGCTGTGGGAACGTTCCTACGACAACCTGGCCATGAGCGCACTCATTTCCGGCTGTCGTTGCGGTGGGCAAGGTCAGAAGCACCTCCGACCGGCACGCAGACCTGGAGCACGGGAACATGGATGGTTGCCTTTGGATCCGGGCCGACCGACTACGATGGCAGCAGCGATCAGAACGGCTATGTGTTCGTGGTAGACCTGAAAACAGGCGAGCCCAAACGTACTGCGCCGCAGGTGTACGACTGGCTGTTCGACACCGGTACGGCCAACACGGTCGTGAATTCACCGGTGGCCTTCGATAAAAATCTGACCTACAATGTCGACGGGATCTATTTCGGAACCACGGCCGCTGCCGTCGCCGGCGGACTGGAAGGCAAGGTGTTCAAGGTCAACACGCATGACAACCAGCTCCCAACCGACGATACCAGCTTGTGGACCATGTACCAGCATGTTCAATTCGCCCGGTCCCATCACGGCGCCGATCTCGTTGAGCACCGACAAGCAAGACAACGTCTGGACCTTCTTCGGCACAGGGCGTTATTTTTCCAATACGGACAAGATGGACGCGTCTCAGCAGTACTTTTTCGGTGTCAAGGACCCGTATTTCAATACGGCCCACAAGACGGCCCCCAACGATCACTATCGGAACATCGCCAACCCGCTTGAGGTCGACTGGGCCACCCAGCTGTTCGATGCAACGCCGCATCAGGTGCACACCAATCGCAAAGTGACCGGCGGCGGCATCGCCACCTGGAGCGAACTGCTCACCGCGGCCCGGGCCGAAAACGGCTGGAAGCTATCCATGGAATCCGGCAGTCCCTCGGAAAGGGTCATCTCCAAGGCGACCGTTCTGGGCGGCATCGTGTTCTTTCCCGGCTACACCCCCAATGACGACATCTGCGCATACGGTGGGGACACGAATTTCTACGCCACCTACTATGAAACCGGTACGGCCTACTACAAGCACATCCTTCCCGGGGCCAAAACAACCGTGACCATCGATGGCGAGTCGACCGAAGCGGTCAACAGCAAGTACTACGTGGGGCACGGCGCCCCGCCGCCAGCGGCCGGTTTCCATGTGGGCCGTGAGAGCGGGGCCACGGCCTTCTTGCAGATGAGCACCGGCGAGGTCGTTAAGATCAACGTCGACACCGCTTTTCCGATAAAAAGCGGTATTGCGCACTGGCGCGACAAGAGTCGCTAATCCATCCGGCATCAATGCAACAACGCGCCCCGCTGCACCAACAGCGGGGCGCGTTGTGTTTTGGAGTACTGCATTGCAAGGCTTGGTTCACTACCAGTCGATGCGCTGACGGGCACCGAAGCCAAAACGGTTGTCGCAGTAGTAAACGCTCGTTGGCGCGAAGAAATACAGTCTTGCCTTGAATTTTGAGGCAAAATCGTGCAGGTCCGGTGAGCTCGTGTTCGGAAAAAAGTCCCGGGTAAAGGAGTACCGTTTCAGGTAGGCGGCAATCGGTCTGATGGACAAGGCCGCCGAATTTACGCGCTCGACAAGGCCACGCATCTGCAGGCCCCGAATGGTTTGCCACGAATCGGCCCGCTGAAAAATTGACCCGGCCGCCTGGCCGTGATCGGCAACCTGTCGAATGTGACGGCTCTGCGGGGAAGAGAAGAAGTAAAAGCGCTCGTCTAGGAATACGTAGTAGACCGGCGCCGACCAGGGTTCCTGTGCATCGCAAGTGGCCAGGGTCAACGTGGATTCGCCGTGGATCAGATCCAGGGCCGCCGCCAGCCACGCCTCGGCCGCGGGCTCACCGTCGCCGGCCACCACTTACGACCCCATCATCTGTTTGTCAGCCCGACCTTTTGAACGGCCCGCTCCATCTGGGCCAGACGCTGCTCCAGGCTGCCCGTGTAGCCGACGGAAAACCGGATCAGGCCCGGCGAAAGCCCCATCTGCTGCTGGGCCTCGGGGCTGATTTCCGAGGATGTGGTGGCCCCCGAACAGGACATCAGGGTGTCGAAATATCCCAGCGAGACGGCAATGTAGCCGAAATCCTCGCGGTTTTGCAGCTCGTTCAGCAGCTGATCGGCCCGCCGCGGGTGCCGCAGTCGATGGTGAACATGCCCCCGTAGCCGAATCCGGTGTTGATCAGTTCGGTCGCCAGCTGGTGCTGCTCGAATGCGGGCAGGCCCGGATAGCGCACCGGGACGCCCAGTTCCGCCAGCCGGCGGCAGATCGCCATGGCCCGGCGCGAATGCTCGCGCATGCGAATGGCCAGATGCGGCAGGCGCTGAATGATGTCATAGGCCATGCGCGGGTCCATGGTGGGGCCCAGCAGCATCACCCGGCCGGTGTGCAGGTCCATCAGCTGATGCACCATGGCCTTGGTGGTGCAGATGGCGCCGGCGATCAGGTCGCTGGCGCCGTTGATGTATTTGGTCATCGAGTAGATCACCACATCGGCTCCCAGGCGGGCCGGGGAGATCATCATGGGCGTGAAGGTGTTGTCGACCACCAGGGACAGGGCCTTTGCGTGGGCCAGTTGGGACAGCCTGGGGATGTCGGCGACCTTCAAGGTGGGGTTGCCGATGGTTTCGGTGAAAAGCACCCGCGTCGTTGAGGTGACGGCGCGCTCGAAAGCGCTCGGGTCGCTGGGGTCGACAAAGGTGGTGGTGATGCCGAACTGCGGCAAAAGGTCTTCCAAAAGGGCGTGCGTGCCGCCATAGACGGTGTCGCTTGAGACGATGTGGTCGCCTTTGCGGCACAGCTGGAGCAGGGTGCAGGCAATGGCGGACATGCCGCTGGCGGTGCACACGGCGAACTCGGTACCCTCCATGGCCGCCAGATAGCGGGCCAGGATATCCACAGTTGGGTTGAAATGCCGGCTGTAGAGGAAGCAGCCCCCTTTTTCAGGGCCGCGGATGCCGCCGAAAATTTCCGGCATAATCTCCGGGTCCATCACCGTGAAGGTTGACGAGCGTGAGATGGACGGCGTCACGCCGCCGTGCTCACCGAACTCCCGGCGGGTTTCGCTCAAGGCTTGTTCCGGATTGAAATCGGCCATCACGCACCTCCCTGGTTATTTTTACGAAGTCGTCACTTTTTGCCGATTGAAAACGCCTGTCCCACAATCTCACCCAAACGCTGGTAGTTGCCGGTTCCCGGCGAGTAGATCAGCGGGTCGATTTTGTAGGCATCGGGTTTTCCGTCGGTCAGACAATTTTCATTCACATGGGACTGGATTACCTCCCCGATCACCAGGATGTGGGCCCCCAGGTCCAGGGTGTGGCGCAACCGGCACTCCAGGTTTACCGGGCAGGCCTCTACCAGGGGGGCGTGCTTCAAATCACCGGTGAAGAGCTCGAAGATGGTCGACTTGTCCTCCCGGCGGCCCGAGTAGATACCGCAAAAGTCCACCGCTTTGGCCATCTGCGGCCGTTGGCACGTTGATGCTGAATTCCTTGTGGGCCAGGATGCCCTTGAGGGTGTGCCGTTCGGCGCGGATGGCCACGGAAATGGCCGGCGGCTTCGACGAGGCGATGCCGCACCAGGCGGCGGTCATGAAATTCACACGCTCGTCGACCACGCTGCCGACCAGAACGGAAGGGGTGGGAAAGAGCAGGGCCTCGGGACCCAGACGCGTCTTGTTCATTCAGACCTCCTGAAAAGCTGTGGTAGGTTAACCGACCACGAAAAAACGCCGCCAACGGTTATCGATCGTTGACCGCCGCGGTGGTTGGCGTTTCGGCCCAGTAGGGTATGGGGACTTCATTGCCAGTGTTGCCCTTGCTGTCTTCCATGGAAAGGCCGGCCAGCTCCTTCAGGGCTTCGCGGATTTCGCGGGAGCCCCTGTCGTGGATCTGCTTGACCATGACGTGTTCGGAAAGGACCTGCGACAAGGAGAAGTGACCATTGTTGTTTTTGAGGTTGACGTAGAGCAGGTCGCGGATGGCGGCCCAACTGTCACGCCGGGTCTGGTTGGGAAGGGGCGTGAGGCTGTCCAGCTGTCTGAGCCACTTTTTCAGAAAGCGCGCGTAGAGATAGTTGTTCACGACCGAAAACCAGAAAAAGAAGATCATGGCGCTCAGGATCCCGGCCCCGCTCAGCTGGAGGGTCGCGTCCAGGCCGGCAAACGGCGACAGGTTCATCAGCCCGAACCAGCCGGCGGCGCCGCCCAGCAGGCTGACGACCAGTCCCGTGAAAAGGGATTTGACACGGAACATGCGCGCCTTCCTGCGGAAGCTGATCATGCCTTCCAGGAAATGGCCCAGGCGCTCCCCATGGGTTTCGACAAAGGAGGCCAGGTTGTCCAGGCGATGGCATGGGGCCTGAAGAACGGCCTTTTTGAGCTCTTCGCGCTGATTTTCCAGATAGTGCAGATAGGCGGCCTGGGGGTCTTGTTCGCGACCGGTTTTCTGGGCGGCCACGGGCGAGTAGGTCAGGTGGATCATGGGGATGTCCTTGCGGCCGGTGATCTGGGAAAGGTTCCAGCACAAGGTACCGTAAACACGCAGCAGGTCGGTCATCGAAGCGCACTCATCGATGCGGTTGAGCACGTACAGGACCCGATCCTCGAATGTTTTGGCCGGCAGGGTGTCGCGCAAGCTGGTGTGGGCCTCGCGGACTGTTCCGGCCTTGTGGGGATCGAACAGCACCAGCACCAGGTCGGCAATCTGGGCCAGGTCTCCGATGACATCCTGATAGTTGTAGCCGCGGTCGCGCTCGGTGATGCTGTCGAGCATGCCGGGGGTGTCGATGAGCGCCAGGTTCTTGAGAAACGGTGAATTGACCTTTTTGAGCTTGAAATGCGAGGCGAACCGCTGGCCATGTTTCTTGAGGGTTTCGAACGGGTATTCAGGGTCATTGAGCAGGAACTTGCCGTCGCGGTGGTCGGTGACGCGTACCGGGCTGTCCTCGTCCTCATTGTCGTCGTAGGTGATCACGGTGAACGAGTCGTCGGTGGGGGCCTGCCCGGTGCCTTGAACGGTGATCCCCAGGAATTCATTGATCAGGGTCGACTTTCCCGAAGAGTAGTTGCCCAGCACCAGTACCTGGGGGCGCCACTTGATGTTGGTTTCAAGGGGGACTTCGCTGTAACCGTAACGCATCGCGACGGGTGTCAGTTGCTCGGCAACCATCTCCAGCAGTTCGGTTCGAAGGGCGGTAATATAGTTGTCACGGTACATGTGGATCTCCGGCCGGCCGACAGGTGCCATTGCATGGATTTGCGATGTGCGTGAAAAACATCTGTATACATAAGGGTTTCCCGTTAACAAATCAAGTTTATTACGACACCGGACGGGTCGATGAACCGTCGCCTAATGACCGCCGCACCCGCAGTCACAGTCACCGCAGCCGCCGCCGGCCGCCATGGCCTTGACGACGTCACGATCCTGGGCTTTGACGACTTCGGTCACCGTGACCTGAAGCGAGTCAGCGGAAACGATGCCGGTCTGATCGCACAAGGCCGGCTTGAGGTGGCCCAGGACATCAGGCAAATTGCCGGCCATGTCGCCGAAATCGATTCGGTCGCCGGCCACCTTGCCGAAAAGGGCCTTTTCAAAAGGGGTGATGCCGTCGGGCCCGACGCCATAAATAAACACAAACGGTACATCAGCGGCGGCAGGCTCGGAATTCGGGGTATTTATGGACAAGGACACTTTCATCAAATTTTCAATTGTCGGCTGATGGGCGGGCATGCTTCCTCCTGTTTCGTGGGGTTGAAGGTAACTCAGGCATCGATCTGCCCGTTTGCGGGTGGACACGGCTCGGGCCCGAGGCCGGCGTAAATCCATAAGTAGGTGTGGGCAGGTCCGCTGATCGGCGCAGTGGCGGGTGCGAAAAGCCGGGGACCGGGGTATGAAAAAATGCGTTCTCAGCGCACCTTGAAAGTGCCTGCCTTCTGTATTGGCGCGCCCGGTTGGGATCGAACCAACGACTCCCAGCTCCGGAGGCTGGTGCTCTATCCACTGAGCTACGGGCGCGAATTGGGATTTGGAAAGATAAATAGTGGATTGCCCGAAACAAGTCAACCCCGCACCCGGTCGGGTAACCCCTTGATCGCATCTTCAGATACGAAAGACGGCCTCTTTGACATCGTCGAGCATCGCCTTGGCTTCTCCCACCACGTACAAAGAGCCGGCGATACAGACGGCATCGTCGGGCCCGCTGGTGGCGATGGCGTGGCGGACGGCCTCGGCCACGTCCGGAATGATCCGGATGTCGGCGATCAGCGGCCTGGCGACCGCCGCGAGCGTTTCCGGCGGCAGGGAGCGGTCGATTTTGGCCTGGGTGACGATCAGGCGCCGGCAGGGGGCCACCAGATCCTTTAGGATCGAGGCATAGGGCTTGTCGTTTAAAATTCCGGCCACCATGGTGATCTGGCGCCCGGCCAGGGTCTCCTCCAGGAACCGGCGCAGGCGCCTGGCCGCCATCAGGTTGTGGGCGCCATCCATGATGACATACGGTTTTCGGGAGACGACCTCCAGCCGGCCGGGCCAGCGCGTCTGGGTGAGCCCGTCTTGAATGTGCACCCTTGAAATCCGCTCCTGGGTGCGCATGAGCAACTCGCAGGCGGCCAGCGTGAGGGCCGCGTTGTCCACCTGGTGCCCCCCCATCAGCCCGGTTCGCATCCCGGGCCAGCGGTGATCGATGCCGGTGTAGCTGAATCGGTCGCCGCCGGTGCGGCGTACGGAAAAATCCCGGCCCTTCATAAACAGCGGCGCCGCAAGGCGCTTTGCTGTCGCTTCCACAACCGTGCGGGCGCTTTTCTGGGCCACGCCGGTGACAACGGGGATGCCGGATTTGACGATGCCGGCCTTTTCCCCTGCAATGGCCGCCAGGGTATTGCCCAGATACATCCTGTGCTCCAGCGAGATGTTGGTGATGACGCTCAGCTCGGGCGAGATGACATTGGTGGCATCCATGCGGCCGCCCATGCCGGTTTCGACGACGGCGAAATCGACTTTTTGGCGGCCGAACTCGTAAAACGCCATGGCGGTCGTGAACTCGAAAAAAGTGGGCTCCCGGTCGCCGTGGTGGACCGATTTGACCTTTTCCCAGGCGGTCACCACCGCGTCGTTGGATACAGGAACACCGTTGATGCAGATGCGCTCGTTGAAGCGAACCAGGTGCGGGGAGGTGTAGAGCCCCACCCGAAACCCGGACTTTTGCAGAATCGTCGCCAGGGCGGCGGCGACGGAGCCCTTGCCATTGGTGCCGGCGATGTGCAGCGATTTAAACTGGCGCTGTGGATTGCCCAGGCCTTCTAGGATGTTCGCGATGGTCGAAAGGCCTAAAACGATCCCGAAACGACGCATGCGGTACATGGCCTCGAGACAGTCGGAGTAGCTGCCGGGTGTTGACATGGGCAAAATAACCGTTTCTGGATGGACCAACTAAAAAACCCGACGGGTAAGACTGCCCGCCGGGTTCTTTTTCCTGCGCTGCGCCGCTAACGGAACCTTCTGGCGCGTGCAGCGGCGATCCGCTGCCTGCGAAGCGCCTCGCGTTGTTTGCGCCGCCGGTACTCACTCGGCTTTTCATAGCTCTTTTTCAGCTTCAACCGTTTGAAAAGGCCATCGTTCTGAATCTTTTTCTTCAAAATGCGCATGGCTTTTTCGAGATCGTTATCAAAAACCTTGACTTCAATTGCTTTCAAGCTGCCTCAACCCCCCTTTTTCCCATCATATCGACTGTCTCGAGGCCTATGGTGCCACGAAGATGGTTATTTATCTTTATTTAAATCAAACTGACAATTTAGCAAATATAGTTGCCGATATCAAGAAAAAGAAGCGCAACGGCAACAAAAAAATGGGGCAAAGACAAGACCGGTGAAACCAGAGTTCCAGCGGGTTTCACCGGTCTTGTCGATCAGGTCTCATTTTGGCGTTTAGTCCAATTTTGAAACCAGTTCGGCGGTCACATCCTTGACGCCGGGGGCACCGTCTAGGGTGATGTACTTGATGCCGCCGCCTTTTGCCGCCAGATCTCTGAAATAGTAGGCCGAGGCGAGGGTTCCTTCGGTGGTGTCGTAATAGATGTTGTGGCGTTTGTTGATGGCCGCTTCATCCTGATCGTCGTCGCGGGTCTTCAGGTCTCCGCCGCACACCCGGCACTGGTCGCCGTTGGGCTTGATGGCATCGATGTAGATGTTGTTGGGGTGGTTGTTGTCGTTAACGCACAGGCGCCGCCCCATAATGCGATTTTTGGCGATTTCACGGTCGAGAAGAATCTCGACCACGATGTCCAGGCCCATGCCGGCTTTTTTGAGGGCTTCGTCCAGCTTGACGGCCTGGTTCCGGTTTCGCGGAAAACCGTCCAGCAGCCATCCGTTTTTGCAATCGTCCTGCTGCAGGCGGTCGAGGATCATGGGGATGGTGATCTCGTCGGGCACCAGATCGCCTTTGTCGATGTAGGCTTTGGCCTTGGCGCCCAACTCGGTCCCCTTGCCGATGTTGTCCCGAAAGATGGCGCCGGACTCGATGTGGGGCGTGTTGTACTTCTCTTTCAGGATTGCGCCTTGCGTGCCTTTGCCGCTGCCATTGGGGCCAAAAAACAAGATGTTCATGCACCTGCTCCTTTCTCTTTCCCGTTGCAAACCTCAGGGAGATTGGTAATACGCATCGCGATAGCGGTTGCCGCGTCCTTGGCATCCAACAGGACCCTACAGGCGATCGACGTATGCCGTTTCATTTTTGAGTGATTAGAGGCGGGCCGGAATTCATCTACTGTGCCAGCATACGCGTTAGTACAGAAATGACGGCGCCTTGTCAAGCACGGGGATTGAATTGAAAGCGAGGCTGTCGTGGATATCAAGGTGAATAATATTGACAGGTTTGGTCGGATGGGAATAGTAATACGGTTTTATGTTTGAATGGAAACGCCCATGATCGACCCGACGGCATTGGCTTTCGATATCGACGGTGTCATCGCCGACACGATGCACCTGTTTTTGGATATTCTCGAAACCCATTACGATATCCACACCGTGCGCTATGCGGACATCACCGCCTATCGGCTGGACCACTGTCTGGATGTCGATCTGAATATCCTGGAGGGCGCCGTCGGCCGCATCCTAGACGGCCGCTACCAAGCGGTTTTAAAGCCGATCCCCGGGGCGGGGCAGGTGCTGCGGCGAATCGGAGAGGCGACGGGGCGAATTTTGATGGTGACGGCGCGGCCCGATTCGAGTCTGATCGCGCGCTGGATGGATCAACTGCTCAACGGGCAGACGGCTTGCTTGCAAATCGTCGCCACCGGCTGCTATGACGACAAGGCGCAGGTGCTGCTGGACAACGGTGTCAAGTGGTTTGTGGAGGACCGGCTGGAGACCTGCCACCTGGTCAAGGCCGCGGGTATCGAGCCCGTGGTGTTCAAACAGCCCTGGAACCGGCATCCGCATGACTATCTCGAGGTGGCCACCTGGCAGGAACTTGAGCAACGGATCGCATTCCCATGACCACCGTCCGCCTGGATGCTCAGATTGAACGGTTTTTACAGACCTTGAGTGCCGAAAAAGGATACTCAGTGCACACCATCCGTGCATATCGCCACAACCTGATCGAATTTGCCCGATATGCCGCCGGCGGTACCGGCCGGGCGGATGAAACCGCGAGCCGGCAAGCCGCACTGCGCGTCGCCGACATCGACAATTTGACCATTCGCGGCTACCTGGGCCGGCTGCACCGTAAAAATGCCAAAGCCACCATCGCCCGCAAGCTGTCGGCCCTGCGATCTTTTTTCCGTTTTCTGGTCAACCATCGGCTGGCCGATGAAGATCCGACGGCGGCCACACTGACCCCCAAACAGAGCCGGCCGCTGCCGTCCTACCTGACCGTCGACGACATGTTCCGACTGCTGGACCAGGCCACCGACGACACCGTGCTGGGGCGGCGCAACCGCGCCCTGTTCGAAACCCTTTACGGGTCGGGCATCCGTGTCTCCGAACTGACCGGTCTGAACGTATTCGATGTGGACGCCGCTTCGGGGTGCCTGCGCGTGCTGGGCAAGGGGGGACGCGAGCGCATCGTGCCGGTGGGCGGCAAGGCCCTGGACTGTATTCACCAATACCGGGACCGGCTCTACGCCCGGACCGGTATCGACACGGTCACAGACGGGCCCTTGTTTTTGAACCACCGCAACGGGCGCTTGACCTCCCGTTCGGTGGGGCGCATTTTAGAAGGATTGATTCAGCGCTGCAGCCTGGCGGTGCCGATCTCACCCCACGGCATACGGCACAGCTTTGCCACGCACCTGCTGGACGCCGGGGCGGATCTGCGGACCGTCCAGGAACTGCTGGGCCACAAGAGCCTGTCCACTACCCAGCGCTACACCCATGTGAGCATCGACCGCCTGATGGCGGCCTACGACAAAGCGCACCCCAGGCGATAGAAAGGCGCTGCCGGAACCTATGACGGAAGCCATGCCCGAAGTTACGAACAATCATCCGACCCACCCGCCATTGCGGTTTCACGGCACTACCATTTTGGCCGTACGGGGACAGGACCAGGTCGTCATGGCCGGCGACGGCCAGGTCACCTTGAACCACACCGTCATCAAGCACAATGCCCGCAAGGTGCGTCGGATCTACAAGGACAGCATCCTGGTGGGCTTTGCCGGCGCGACGGCCGACGCCTTGACCCTGACCGATAAGCTGGAACAGAAGCTTGAGCGCTACAACGGCAACCTGACGCGATCGGCCGTCGAACTGGCCCGCGACTGGCGCACGGACAAATACCTGCGCCGGCTGGATGCCCTGATGATTGCCGTGGACGGCCAATCGATCCTGCTGATTTCGGGCAACGGCGATGTCATCGAGCCGGATGACGGCATCGTGGCCATCGGGTCGGGCGGTGTGGCCGCCCAGGCCGCAGCGACCGCTCTTTTCCAGAACACCGACATGGCACCGCGCCAGATCGTGGCGGCAGCCATGCAGATCGCCGCCAGCATCTGCGTGTTCACCAACGATCACATCACCATCGAAGTGCTCTGAGCCATGAAAGATCTCAAGCCTAAGGAAATCGTCGCCGAGCTGGACAAGTTCATCATCGGTCAGGATCAGGCCAAACGGTCGGTGGCCATTGCCTTGCGAAACCGGTGGCGCCGGCGGCAGGTGCCGGGTGCGTTGAAGGATGAGATCGCTCCCAAGAACATCATCCTGATCGGTCCCACCGGCGTGGGCAAAACCGAGATCGCGCGCCGGTTGTCTCGGCTCAGCGACAGTCCCTTCATCAAGGTCGAGGCTTCCAAATTCACCGAGGTGGGCTACGTGGGACGCGATGTGGAGTCCATGGTGCGCGACCTGGTGGAATTGACGGTCAACACCGTTCGGTTGGCCGCCCAGGAAGCGGTCAAGGACAAGGCCTGGCGTGTTGCCGAAGAACGCATGCTGGACCTGTTGCTGCCCAAGTCCGAGCGCGGCAAGACCGACGGTGCCGGTGAAAGCGGTCTTGAGGTCGTGACGGCAACGGCCGAGGCAACCTCTTCCACGCGCGAGAAGCTGCGCAAAATGCTCAAGGCCGGAAAGCTCGACAGCCGCTACGTGGACCTGGATGTGGCCGACCGCAACCTGCCCATGGTCGAGATTTTCTCGAATGCGGGCATGGAGGAGATGGGCATCAATTTCAAGGATCTTCTGGGTCCGTTGCTGCCCAAGAATACCCGTCGCCGAAAAATCAAAGTCCCCGAGGCCATGCAGGCCCTGGCCGCGGAGGAGTCCCAGAACCTGGTGGACATGGAGCGGGTGGTCCAAGAGGCCATTGCCAAGGTGGAGCAGTCCGGCATCATCTTTTTGGACGAGATCGACAAGATCGCCGGGGGCGGGAAAGGGCAGGGACCGGATGTGTCCCGCGAGGGCGTCCAGCGTGACCTGCTGCCCATTGTGGAAGGGTCGACGGTCAACACCAAATATGGGCCGGTCAAGAGCGATCACATCCTGTTTATCGCATCGGGCGCCTTTCACACCATCAAGCCCTCCGACCTGATTCCGGAACTGCAGGGGCGTTTTCCCATACGGGTGACCCTGGATGCGCTGAATCGCAAGGAGTTCTACCGCATCTTGACCGAGCCCCAAAACGCGCTGCTGCTTCAGTACATCGAACTGCTCAAGACCGAGCAGGTCGAGCTGGTGTTCAGCGACGATGCCGTACTGAAAATCGCCGAGATTGCCGAAGAGGTCAACCTTCGCACTGAGAATATCGGCGCCCGGCGCCTGCACACCCTGATGGAGCGTCTGCTCGAAGACATTCTTTTCGATGCGCCCGATGCAACCACCTCCCATTTGACCGTGGATGCAACCTATGTGGCCGACAAGCTCAAGGCCATCAAGGATGACGAGGACTTGAGCCGCTATATCCTCTGAAACCCAAACTGACCGATTCACCTTTAGGTGCGGCAAGCCCGACAATCGCTCAGTTTGGGTGAAAGAAAGAAGAACTGAAACCATGACCGCAATCCATTCGGCGACCGAATCCAGCGTAGCCGACATCCTCATCGAGGCCCTGCCTTACATCCGAAAATTTTCGGGTATGACCGTGGTGGTCAAATACGGCGGCCACGCCATGGTGGACGAGGCCCTGAAAACCGAATTCGCGCGCGACATCACCCTGCTCAAATTTATCGGCCTTAATCCGGTGGTCGTGCACGGCGGCGGCCCCCAGATCAACCAGGTCCTGGACCGGATGGGCATTCGCCCGCAGTTTGTGCGCGGCATGCGGCTGACCGACGGGCCCACCATGGATGTGGTCGAAATGGTGCTAGGCGGCAAGGTCAACAAGGGCATTGTGGCCCAGATCAATCAGCACGGCGGCCGGGCCGTTGGGCTTTCCGGCAAGGATGGCGGTCTCATAGAAGCCAGAAAGATGCGCATCGTCCGCCAGGCGGATGCGGACAGCCCCCCCGAAATCATCGATCCGGGAATGGTGGGAGAGGTGGTGCGCATCAACCCCGAGATCATTCACACCCTTTCCCGGCAAGGGTTCATCCCCATCATCGCCCCGGTCGGCGCCGGCAGTCAGGGCGAGACCTACAACATCAACGCCGACCTGGTGGCCAGTCACATCGCCACGGCCCTGTCCGCCGGCCGACTGATCCTGCTGACCGATGTGGACGGTGTGCTGGATGCCGATGGGCGCTTGATCTCTTCGATCGATGGGGACGCCATCGCCCAGATGATCGCCGATGGGCGCATCAGCGGGGGCATGATTCCCAAAATCGAGTATGCTCTGCACGCCATCGAAAACGGGGTGGCCAAGGTGCCCATTATCAACGGCAAGCGCCGACATGCGATCTTGCTGGAACTGTTTACCGATCGCGGCGTCGGAACCGAAGTGACCCGGTCGACCAATGGGGGCGGGGATGACTGACAGCATCATGCAGACGGCCGACCAGGTGATCGCGGCAACCTACAAACGGTTTCCGATCGTTTTGGAACGCGGCCAGGGGTGCGCGGTGTGGGACAGCCGCGGGCGCCGGTATGTGGACTTTGTTTCCGGCATCGCCGTGTGCAACCTGGGTCATGCCCATCCCCGTATCGCCGCGGCAATTGCGCGCCAGGCAAGCCAGCTGGTGCACGTCTCCAATCTCTACTACACCGTTCCCCAGACCAGGCTGGCCCAGATGCTGGTCGAACGCAGCTTCGCCGAGCGCGTTTTTTTCGGCAACTCCGGTGCCGAGGCCAACGAGGCGGCCATCAAACTGGCCCGCAAGTACTTTAAGGACCGCGGTCAGCCGCAGCGCTTTCGCATCGTGTGCATGGAAAAATCCTTCCACGGCCGCACCATGGCGACCCTTTCGGCGACCGGACAGGCCAAAATCCGCCAGGGTTTCGACCCGGTTTTGGAAGGTTTTGACTTCGTGCCCTTCGACGACATCGAGGCCCTGTCCGCCGCCGTCGACGACCAGACCTGTGCCGTCATGCTCGAACCGATCCAGGGCGAGGGCGGCATCCGCTGCCCGCACCCCGATTTTCTCGGCCAGGTGCGCAGGCTCTGCGACCAGCACGGGATTTTGATGATTCTGGATGAGATCCAGACCGGCATGGGCCGCACCGGCGCCCTTTTCGCCCACACCCATTACGGTGTCACCCCGGACATCATGACCCTGGCCAAGGCCCTGGCCAACGGCTTGCCCATCGGTGCCATGCTGGCCACGCAAACGGTGGCCGCCGCCTTTGGCGTCGGGGCCCATGCATCCACCTTCGGCGGTTCGCCGCTGGTGGCGGCCGCGGCCCTGGAAACCCTAACGATCTTGATCGAAGAGCAGATCGTGCAGCACGGCCAGGCCAGCGGAGACTATTTCAAAAAGGCCCTGGTTGCGCTCAAGGACCGGCATGCAAGCATTCGTGAGGTGCGGGGCCGTGGCTTGCTGCTGGGCATCCACATGGACGGACCGGCCGATCCGCTGGTTCAGGCCTGTCTGGAGAAAGGCTTTCTGGTCAATGCCGTCCAGGGCGACACGCTGCGCTTCGTACCACCGTTGATTGTCTCGACAAATGAGATCGATGCCCTGATCCAGTGTCTCGACGAGGTCCTGGCGGACTGATCGCTGCCGATCGACAGGATGCGGCATCCATGCCCTGCCAAAGATAAGGAGAATTAATACCGTGACAGAAACGATCGACAAAGTGGTGCTGGCCTATTCGGGCGGGCTGGACACATCAGTGATCCTCAGATGGCTTATCGAGACCTACGATTGCCAGGTGGTGACCTTTTCGGCCGACATCGGTCAGGTCGATTCACTGGCCAATGTGGAGGCCAACGCCCTGAAAACCGGTGCGGTCAAGGCCTACGTCGACGACCTCAAGGAGGTATTCGTCAAGGACTACGTCTTTCCGGCCTTTCGTGCCAACGTGATCTACGAGGGGCAATATCTGCTGGGAACCGCCATTGCGCGCCCGCTGATCGCCAAGCGGCAGATGGAGATCGCCGCCCTGGAGGGCGCCGATGCGGTCAGCCACGGCGCCACGGGAAAGGGCAACGACCAGGTTCGCTTCGAACTGGGCTACTATGCCATCGACCCGCACATTAAAATTGTGGCCCCCTGGCGTGAGTGGGACCTGAGCTCACGCACGGCCCTGATGGCGTTTGCCGAAAAACACGGCATCTCGGTGCCCACGACCCATGCCAAACCGTACAGCACCGACGGTAATCTGCTGCACATCAGCTATGAAGGCGGGGTCCTGGAAGATCCCTGGGCCGCTGCGCCGGCGGACATCTTCACCCTGACCACCGCCCCCCAGGACGCTCCCGACGATCCCGAGACCATCGAGGTTACCTTTGCCGACGGCGACCCGGTGGCCGTCAACGGCCTCGCGCTTTCACCGGCCGCGTTGTTGGGCGAACTGAACCGCCTGGGCGGAAAGCACGGCGTCGGGCGCATCGACATCGTCGAAAACCGCTTCGTGGGCATGAAGTCGCGCGGGGTTTACGAAACGCCGGGCGGCACCATCTTGCGGCTGGCCCACATGGCCATGGAATCCATCACCATGGATCGCGAGGTGATGCACCTGCGCGACTCCCTGATTCCGCGCTACGCCCAGCTGATCTACAACGGATTCTGGTTCTCGCCCGAGATGGCGGTGCTGCAAAAGATGATCGACAGCACTCAAAAGGATGTCTCCGGCGTGGTGCGCCTTACGTTGTACAAGGGCAACTGCATGGTGCAAGGGCGCCGATCCGACCACTCCCTTTACAGCGAAGCCCACGCCACCTTCGAAGACGACACCGTTTACAGCCAGGCCGACGCCGAGGGATTTATCCGGCTCAACGCCCTGCGGCTGCGGATCCGTAAACTCATGCAGCAAAAAAGGTAGCGGGGCACCATGGCCAATAAACCCTGGGACGGGCGTTTTACGGAAAAGACGGACAAGGATGTGGAAGCCTTTTCGGCCTCGATTTCCTATGACCGAAAGCTTTATCCCTTCGACATTGCCGGCAGTATCGCGCACAGTAAAATGCTGGCCAGGGCCGGTGTGATCACCGAAGAAGAGGCCGCCCAACTGGTGGAAGGGCTGGGCATTGTCAAGCGCGAACTGGATCGTGGTGAGTTCACTTTCGACGACAGCCTGGAAGACATTCACATGCACGTGGAAGCTCGCCTGTTGCAGGTGGCGGGCAAGGTTGCCCAGAAACTGCACACCGCCCGCAGCCGCAATGACCAGGTGGCCCTGGATCTCAGGCTATATCTGCGCCACGAAACCCGCCAGGTGATAAAGGTGCTAACGGCCCTGCGGACGGTGATGGTGGACTTGGCCGACAAACACATCGATGTGGTCATGCCGGGCTACACGCACACCCAACGGGCCCAGCCGATCCTTTTCGCGCATCACCTCATGGCCTATTACGAGATGTTCGGCCGCGATCAGGCGCGTTTCGGCGACTGCCTGGCGCGTATCGAGGTGATGCCCCTGGGCGCGGCGGCCCTGGCCGGCACGACCTATCCCATCGACCGGGCCTACACGGCCGAGCTGCTCGGTTTTCCCAAGGTCTCGGCCAACAGCATGGACGCGGTCTCGGATCGCGACTTCGCCATGGAGTTTTTGGCGGCGGCCGGCATCTGCATGGTGCACCTGAGCCGGTTGTCCGAGGAACTGGTGCTGTGGTCGACCGCGGAGTTCGGTTTCATCACCCTGGCGGACGCCTTTGCCACGGGCAGCAGCATCATGCCGCAAAAGAAGAACCCGGACGTGCCCGAGATCGTGCGCGGCAAAACCGGCCGGGTGATCGGCTCCCTGGTGACCCTCTTGACCCTCATGAAAAGCCTGCCCCTAGCCTACAACCGGGACATGCAGGAAGACAAGGAGCCGCTGTTCGATGCCGTCGACACCCTCAAGGCCTGCCTGCAGATCAACGTCCAGATGCTGCCGCGCCTAACGGTCAACCGCGAGGTTATGCGAACGGCCGCATCGGTTGGTTTTCTCAACGCCACCGACATGGCCGACTACCTGGTGGGACGGGGCATGCCGTTTCGAAAGGCGCACGCCTGCGTGGGCAAGGCGGTGGCCGCGGCCCTGGATCAGAAAAAGGAGTTGCATCAACTGTCCCTCGATGAACTCCGGCGCTTTTCAGCGTTGATCGAGGCCGATATTTTCGACCATCTGACATTGGCGCACATGGTAGACCGGCGGCAAAGCGAGGGGGGGACGGCCACCCAGAACGTTGTCCAGGCCATTGTCCAGGCCCGTCAGGCCCTGGCCGAACAAAGGGCCTGACATGTCATCTGTTCCCCGATCCAGGCTGGTGCGGATCCTGGTTGCCGGGGCGGTCTCCCAGCTGGCGATCGGTCTGATCGGCTGCGGTATCAAGGCTCCGCCGGTGCCGGCCCGGATGCCGCTGGTGCCGGCTGTCGTGGTGCTGCAGGGCAGTCTCGAGGAGATGACTGCCAGGTTGACCTGGCGCCTTGCCGAACCGCTGCCCCTGGCCCGGGCCCAAAATGCGGTCTTCGGGATCTTTCGGTCTAAGAGCGCTCTGGATCAGGCCGCCTGCAAAGGCTGCCCATTGGTTTTCGAAAGCGTGATGACGATGCGTTATGTCGAGCCGGAACAGGGACTTTTTTCAGCAACCGTGCCGCTGGAGCCGGGATACCGATACACCTTCAAAGTGCAGCTGGAATTCGGCCGGGTCGCCGGCCCCGGTTCGAACCTGGTGACGATCGAGACCATGCCCAGCGAACCCGCTGAGCGCCTGAAACAGCCATGAAGCCGATCCCATTTCACAAAATGAGTGGCAGCGGCAACGATTTCATTCTGATCGACAACCGCTTATCGGTGGTTCCCGAAAAACACCTGCTCCAGCTGGTCGTCGGGTCCTGCCGTCGCGGCATATCGGTGGGTGCCGATGGCCTGATCCTCATCGAACCATCCGCAACCGTCGATTTCAAATGGCGGTTTTTCAATGCCGACGGCAGTTTGCCGGACATGTGCGGCAACGGCGCCCGGTGTGCGGCGCGGTTTGCTTTCCTGCTCGGCATCGCCGACCGGCAAATGGCCTTCGAAACCCGGGCCGGCGTGATCGAGGCCGTCGTAATGGAGGAACGGGTTCGGATCCGCATGACCGAACCCACCGGACTGAAAACCGGTATTACGATTGACCTGGAAGGTCTGCCGACCGTGGTCGGCCGCGCCAACACGGGTGTGCCGCATGTGGTCCTGGCGGTGGACGACATCGAGACGGCGGACGTGGCGGCAATGGGGCGGCGGATCCGGTATCACCGCGACTTTGCACCCGACGGCACCAATGTCAATTTCGTGGCGGTTTCGAAAAACGGGCCCATTTTTATCCGGACCTACGAACGCGGAGTCGAGAACGAAACCCTGGCCTGCGGCACCGGCGCCGTGGCGGCGGCGCTGTTGCTGGCCCATGAGCGGCAAATGCCGTCGCCGGTCTCCTTGACCACCCGCAGCGGCGCTGTGTTAAGGGTTTTTTTCAACCGCGAAGAAGCGCGGTTTAAAGACGTTTTTCTGGAGGGTGACGCCCGCCTGATTTATCGCGGCGAGTTGTGTGAGGACGCATGGCGGCCTTAGCTGACGAGCACCGGGTCTACCTGTCGGTTGGTTCCAACTTAGGGGACAAGCTGGACAACTGCCAAAAAGGGATCGGCCTGCTGGTCGAATCGGGCCAGTGCCGACTGCTGAAAATGTCCCGTTTTTACCGCACCTCACCGGTAGATTTCATTGATCAGGCCTGGTTCGTCAATGCGGCCGTGATGATCGGCACCGATTTGGATCCGTTGGCGCTGCTGGACCGATTGTTGGCCATCCAGCAGGGCATGGGACGCAAACCCGATACAGTTCGCTTTGGGCCGCGGATTGTCGATCTGGATATCCTGCTGTTCGACGATTGCATCTTACAGACGCCACGGCTGGTGATCCCGCACCCGCGCATGCACAAAAGGGCTTTTGTCCTGCAGCCGATCTGTGATATAAATCCAACCGTTATTCACCCGGTCATGGCAAAAACCGCCGCGCAGCTTCTGGACGGCCTGGATGATGACGATCAGCGGGTTGTTCCGCTGGATCGCCAGCCCGCGTCGCCAAAGGGTAGGGTGCCGTGAGACTGCTGCTCCTGATTGCGATCGTTTACCTGGGATACCGGATCGTCCGGTCATGGGTGGTGCGCAACCTTCAGACCCTGGGGCGAAGCGACGCGCCGCACCCCGAGATCGACGACGTCATGGTCCAGGATCCGATCTGCGGGATCTATTTTCCCCGTCGGGAAGGGGTGGCCTTGCAACGCGACGGACAGACCCACCTTTTCTGCTCGACCGCCTGCCGGGATCGATTCATCGCCCAACGTGATTGAGCAACGATGCCCTTAGAGAAAGAAGAGACTGCATGAAATTTTTCATAGACACCGCCAACATCGCTGAAATCAAAGAGGCCCACAGCATGGGCATGGTAGACGGCGTTACCACCAACCCGTCCCTGATCGCCAAAGAGGGCCGGGTGTTCGAAACGGTCATCGCGGAGATCTGCAGCATCGTGGATGGACCGATCAGCGCCGAGGTCATCAGTCTGGATGTGGCGGGTATGCTTGGCGAAGCCCGGGAGCTGGCCAAAATCCACGACAACGTGGTGATAAAGGTCCCCATGACCGTGGACGGTCTCAAGGCCACCCGGCAGCTTTCGCAAGAGCACATCAAGACCAATGTGACGCTTGTTTTTTCGCCGCTGCAGGCCCTGATGGCGGCCAAAGCCGGCGCCAGCTTTGTCAGCCCGTTTGTCGGCCGGCTGGACGATCTGGCCCAGGACGGCATGCAGCTGGTCGAGCAGATTGCCGAAATCTATGCCAACTATGCCTATGAAACCGAGATCATCGTGGCCAGTATCCGCAACCCCTTGCATGTGCTCGATGCCGCCTTGGCCGGTGCGGACATCGCTACCATTCCGTTCAGCGTTTTGAGCAAACTGGCGGCGCACCCGCTGACGGACAAGGGCATTGCGGCCTTTCTGTCCGATTGGGAAAAGGCCCGCCAGTAAGTCCGGTGATCTCGGTTCCGGTGCGGGTGCGCCTACAATCGAAGCAGCGCTGAATCTCTCGCCAGGCGATGACCAATGGAGAAAAAGCCGATCAACTCATTTTTCGCCCATCCCAACACACTGACTCTCTTCAGGATTGTCGCGGTGCCCGTCATCGTGGTGCTGTTGATGGTGCCCAATCGATTTACGGCCCTGCTGGCCGGCTTGATATTCAGTGCGGCCGCCATCACGGACTATTTTGACGGTTACCTGGCCCGACGCTATGGACTGGTGTCCAACCTCGGGAAGGTCATGGACCCGGTGGCGGATAAGCTGCTGGTGTCATGCACATTGATCATGCTGTGCGCCCTGGGATGGATGCCAGCCTGGATTGCCTGCGTGATTATCGGGCGAGAGTTGGCCGTCAGCGGACTGCGCAACATCATTGCCCAGAACAAACAGGATGTCTCCGCTTCCAGCCTCGGAAAATACAAGACCGGCTTCCAGATTGCGGCCATTATCCCCTTGACCTTTCACTATCCGGCCTTCGGGTTTGACTTTCATGCCATCGGCATGGTTTTTCTCTGGGGCGCCCTGGCGTTCACGTTGTGGTCGGGTGCGGATTACTTCCTGCGCTTCCGAAAATTACTCAGCGGCTGAAATTTTGTGTTGACATCGAAGCCAAATATTTATAGGTATACGGCTTCATTGAGCGGGAATAACTCAGTGGTAGAGTGCGACCTTGCCAAGGTCGAAGTCGCGGGTTCAAATCCCGTTTCCCGCTCCATTTTTTTTATGGGCGGCATAGCCAAGTGGTAAGGCAGAGGTCTGCAAAACCTCCATTCACCAGTTCGAATCTGGTTGCCGCCTCCAACATTCCTTTGTAATAGCAGTCACTTAAAAAAATTCACTTCTTTGCGGTGGTTCGCCTTTCAATTGGTGTCTTCCCCTCGCTTTAATGAAATTATAAAAGGCAGACGATCAGTGACCCCGAATACTGCCTTGCGGCTGTCTCGTGTTTTAGGTGTGTCCGCGGATTTTCGGATTGGCATGCAACAGGATTGGAACCTTTGGCATGTTATGAACAGCCCCGAGGCTAAGCAAATCGTAAGCGTTTACAGGGTACCGCATCTGCTTTGTTCCCGGGCACTTGAAGTATGATCAATACGTCTGCATGCCCGGCGCCGCACATCTGCGGTACCCTGTAAACGCCCACTGATCCGGCAGTTGCTGTAAATTGGGAATTTCGACCCCGTGAATACGTACAGCAAATCAGCCGCTTAAAACAGATGGTGGCAGGTCGAGGATTTTTGGGTTATGGATAGGCCAGTTATTTCGTGCACGAGCACCTGGACGGATACCGTTCACGAGCACGGAGACGGAAGGAACGCGAGCCTGAACCGTCATCGGAAACGGAACGAGGCGGCCTGCACAATGTCGTCCGGTCCCAGAAAGTAGCGCGATTCATCAGATCTGGGTGCCATTGCGCCGAGCGTGAAGCGCTTTCCCATCTCTTCGAGTGGAACGATCAGCCCGCGGCTGGTCGAAACCTTCCCGTGGTGGGGTATGGAAGCGGCAGATCGGGGAAGGATGGCACCGATAACTCTTTGAATGAAGCTGTTGAAAGTGCTTTTCATTGGCATGCGTGGTCCTTTCTATCTACTGACTGATCGGCACGTTGGCGAAAAACTTGAGCCGATGCGGGTTGGCTGCATACGGACGGTGGGATTGGATCATTTCACATGGGAGACGGGGCGATGACGGTTGGTCTGCGTGTCTGCAGATGGGTCTGGTTGGCTCTGGCGGCACTGATCGTTGGCAGTGCCATGGCCGGCAGCCTGTGTGCAGCAGCCATTCCGGACATGGTGCCGATGCCGAAGCGGTATCGCCAGACAGGGGGCCTCTTTGGCCTGGATGGAAAGCCGATATTTTTTCAAAAAGGCGACCGGCAGGGCGAGATTGCCGCGGATGAGATCAAGCGGCGCATTCTTGAATTGGGCGGCCGTGCGGGTGAGGTCAAGCCGGTGAGCGATGTGGCCGCCGCCGGAATCTATGTGCTGCCGGTCACCGGTGCCGCCGCAAGCCGGCTGATCGAAACCCTGGACCTATCGATCACGGCCGACGATCCCGGTCCCCAGGGGTATATCATCGAGACCGGCCCGGACCGGTTGATGATTGTGGGCAGCGACAGTGTCGGCAGCCTCTATGGCGCCATGACCCTGCGACAGATGATGCTAGGCCAGGCCGGTGGCGGCGTGTCCATCGCCGCGGCCCAGGTTTATGACAGACCGGACTACCACTACCGGGGTGCGGTGAGCTTCGAGCGCGGTCTGCAGGAACTGGGGGGCCAGGCCGCCGACTACCAGGCCGGAATCGATGTGATGATGCGCTTCAAGATGAACGTGCTGTGGGATTACAAATCCAGCACCGATCCGCGCTGGATCAATGCCGCCAAGCGCCAATTTTACCGCCAAATGAACGCCTATGCGCGCGAGCGCGGTATCTACGCCATGCGTGGACAGGACTCGACCCAACTGGGCTTCGCCCACGACAAAAATCGTCCGGAATTCAAAAACTGGGACTGCGTGCATCACAAACGCGAGCGTTTTTACTGCTGGTCGCGGGACGAGTTGGCCCGCAACCGCGCCAATGACCTGATCGACCTGATCAAGGAGTGCGGCTTTTCGATTTTCTTTTTGCACCCGGTCGACGGCGGTGGCGTCAACGACCCGGAAATGTGGAGCCAGCGCTGTGACCGTTGCCGACAGCAGTTTGGCGATGATCGCTGGAAGGCAAGCGCGCACCAGTTCAACCTCTGGGCGCAGGTCATTCGCGACAAGGGGCTCGACCTTATCTTCACCAGTCCGATCTATCCCTATTGGGCCGGTGTGCGCTATAAAAGTTGTAAACAGCCAAAATGTGCCGCGGCGTACAAAAATACGGTGGAATACTGGCAGAATCTGCACCAGGCCATGGACCCGGCCATCATCCCCATGATCTGGATGGGCGCCCCGGCGCGTGTCGATCAGTACCGTTCTCTTTTTGAAGGCCGCCCGCTGGCCATCTATGCCCACAGCATCCGCGTGCTGGGCTATTTCGGAACCTGGCACCGCCAGAACAAAACCAACTTTATCGGCGATCCCCGGGACATGCTGCTGCTGACAGGCGGCCATTTGGATACGCAGATGACCTGGATGAACCACCTCTGTTCGGTCGAGTTCTCCTGGAACACCGAGGCGCCCGGAAGCGAGTTGTTCAATGGCATTTACTACGACGCCGAAAAGGACCACACCGAACCGAAAGTGATCATCGACAGCTGGCTGCCGCGCGCCTGCCGGGCTTTGTTCGGGCGGGAGCTTGGCAATCGCATAGCACCGGTCTATCAGGCCGGCGTCCTGCCGCTGTATATCGAATACCCGAAATTTGGGATCAGAACCGCCAACCAGTACCGGCGCAAGGAGACAGACGCGTCAACCGATCCAGGCAATACCAAAGGCGGCAAGCAGATGGCCGCCCCCATCGAGGACAGCGCCGATCGAATGGCCGGCCAGGTGGCGGCCACCGGCAGGGCCCTGGCAGCCCTGGAAGATGCCTACCCCTACCTCGATTCGACCGATCGCTACCATCGGCGCGTTTTTATCTACTTTTACCGGCGCATGCCGATCTGGCAACTGCTGGCCAAGGCCCAGTTTGCCGCCAAGCGTGCCGACGAGTTGAGCAAAGCCGGCAACCGCGCTGAAGCCGCCCAGGTCATCCAACAGGGGTTGGCCGAGTTCGAAAAGGACCGCCGGCAGATCGACCGCATTCTCGAGAAGACCGCCAGGGAGCCCGATCTGCAGCCCCTGGACCCCTTGCACGAGGATCGGATCAAAAATGCCCAAAATTCATTAAGATAACCTTGATCAATGCCAAAAAAAAGACCCCGGCTTGCTAAGTCCGGGGTCTTTTGATATTGATGCGCTGCAGCAGGGTTCAGGCGGCTTTTAGATGTGGAAACTATTTGGAAAATCATATAAAAATGGCGGAAGTGCATGGGAATCGAACCCACCCGGGACGGTATTAGCGCCCCACACCGGATTTGAAGTCCGGGAGCCTCACCAGTAAGCTGCGCACTTCCGTATGTTCAGGCTCTTTATGAATAAAATTGCCATACCTGTCAACGTTTTTATCCCCATGCCAAAGGCCGTGGCGGGGCGTTGAGAGTCATTAAACAAGACGTGCTGGTGTTCCTGGCAACCGGTGGCTTGATCGGTTTTGCTCCCGTGGCGCCAGGCACTTTCGGTTCTCTGGCGGCCCTGCCCTTGTGCCTGCTGGTCTCGAAGATGCGCGTTGAGGTTGCCCTGGTCGTTGTTTTGCTGGTGATCGCCGCGTCAACGTGGGTAGCGGATTCGGTCGAGAAACTCGAGAACCGCAAAGACCCCCAACAGGTGGTCATCGACGAAATTTGTGGCATGCTGGTCGCGCTTTTTGCATTACCGTTTACCCCGGGAGTTGCCTTCGCGGGCTTTTTTTTGTTCAGGCTGTTTGATATATTCAAACCGTTTCCGATCCGCTGGTTCGATCGCCATGTGCCTGGCGGGTCAGGGATTATGCTGGACGATCTCGTTGCCGGCCTTTTCACCAATGGCCTGTTGCATCTCTCGGTTTATGCGTTGAACGGCCATTCATTGTGACCCGCACAACCGACCACGGTATACTTAGAAAGGTGGACGTTCATTTTGAATAAGAAGAAAGAGTCCGGCTCGATGCCCAGAAAGAAAGGGGCATTGCGCGAAAACATCGAGGCGATCGTTGTCGCTGTCATACTGGCCCTGTTTATCCGCACGTTTGTCGTGCAGGCATTCAAGATTCCCTCTGGGTCCATGAAAGACACGCTGCTGATCGGCGATCACATTCTGGTCAACAAATTCGTTTACGGCATCAAGGCGCCGTTTGTCAAAAAGACCATCATTCCCATCAACGACCCGCAGCGCGGCGACATCATCGTTTTCGAATTTCCCGAAGACCCCAGCAAGGATTTCATCAAGCGGGTCATCGGCATTCCCGGCGATGTCATCGAGATCCGCGACAAAAAGCTTTTCGTCAGCGGCGCCCGTGCCACCAATTACCACGGCGTCTACAAGGATCCCAAGATCTATGCGCCGCAGATTCAGCCCAGGGACAATTTGGGGCCGATTACCGTCCCGGAGGGCAAACTGTTTGTGATGGGCGACAACCGGGATTTTTCCTACGACAGCCGCTTCTGGGGATTTGTGGATCTCGTCGCGGTAAAGGGCAAGGCCTTCATTATCTACTGGTCGTGGGACAGGGAAAACTTTGGCGTGCGCTGGACCCGATTGGGTCATCTGCTGGAGTAGACAAACGCTCGATATGCCGGCTTCAACCCCCAGCGATCCATCATCTGCCGATGCCTACCGCATCCTCGTCGTCGACGACGAGCCGAGCATGTGCGACCTGCTGCAGCGCCTGCTCCAAAAGCAGGGCTACGCGGTGGTTTGCGCAGCCGACGGCAGGGCTGCGCTGGCGGTGGTTGAAAAGGAAAAATACGACCTGCTGCTGTGCGATATACGCCTGGGTGACATGACGGGGCTGGAGGTGCTCAAGGCGTCCAAAAAGCATCACCCCCATGTGCCGGTGATCATGATCTCCGCTTTCACGACCACCGAGGTCGCCGTGGAGGCGATGAATCAGGGCGCGCTCGACTATGTGCCCAAGCCGTTTGAAAACCGCGAGCTGCTGCGGACGATCGCCAACGCCCTGGCGCGCCAGGATCTGGAAGGCGACCGGCCATCGGCGGCCGACGAACGGCGGCAAGCGGTTCACTTCGGCAAAATCGTCGGCAGCAGCCCGCGCATGCTGCACATCTACGAAATGATCCGCCAGGTGGCCAAAACCCGGACCAGCGTTTTGATAACCGGCGAGAGCGGTACCGGCAAGGAACTGATCGCCAGGGCCATTCACGACCAGAGCGACCGCGCCGATGAACCCTTCGTGACCATCAACTGCGGCGGAATCCCCGAAAACCTGCTGGAAAGCGAACTTTTCGGTCACCGCAAGGGTGCCTTCACCGGCGCCGCCTCGGACAAGCAGGGCCTGATGGCGGCGGCCCACAAGGGAACCCTCTTTCTGGACGAGGTCTCCGAACTGAGCGCCCCCATGCAGGTCAAGCTGCTGCGGGCGGTTCAAGAGCGGGTCTTCCGGCCGGTGGGCGACACCCGGGACGTGGCCGTGGACATCCGCATCATCTCGGCCACCAACAAGATTCTGGAGGACGAGGTCATTGCCGGATACTTTCGCGAAGACCTCTTCTACCGCCTGAACGTGATCGAGATCAAGATCCCGCCACTGCGTGAACGCAAGGGCGACCTGTTGCCCCTGGCCCAGCACTTTCTGGAAAAGTACACCCGGGAACAGGGCAAGCAGATCACTCAGTTTTCGTCCTACGCCATCGACCTGCTCAAAAAGTACGATTTTCCGGGCAACATCCGCGAACTGGAAAACCTGATCGAACGCAGCGTGGCCCTGGCCAACACCAATATTTTGCTTCCGGACAGCCTGGCCATGTCGATCCACAAAAGAAGGTGGATCGAGGGGGTGCGAAACCGGCGCTTCGACCTGGACGAGGTTTCCCACGGCGTGGCCCTGGACAACATCCTGGCCGAGATCGAAAAGGCCTACATCGAAAAGGCCATGGATTGTTCGCAACGGGAACAAGCAAAAAGCGGCCGACCTGCTCGGCTTGAGCCTGCGCTCTTTTCGGTACCGGGTCGACAAGATCGGCCCCAAGGGGTGACTTGTTCCCATATCTTTCGCCGTCGACTTTCTCCGAGAAAGGTGAATCGCTCAGGTTGGGTTGCTGTCAGCTCAAACTTGCACATGGTGGTGTGGATGTGTATAGTGTGGGTGTCCACCAAAAACGGAGGGGAAATGCAAGCAGCCGCCAAAAAAGAAAATTTCATACGCAAGCAATTCATGATCTCGCCCACACAGGCCCAAAAGTTGGCCGTGCTCGCGCGTCAGGAAAAATCTTCATCCGCCGTGGTCCGCAAAGCCATCGACGCCTACAATCCCGAATCGTTGGCCGGCATGGATGAAAGCGAGCTGCTGGAGCTGGTTGCGGCACGGGTCAAGGAAGCGCTTGATGAAACGGCCAAAACGATTGCCAGCCTGAACACCACCTTTCGGGCCTGGGGAGTCAAAGAGATCTGATGTCACGCGTGACAGACCTGTTGATCGACATGTTGAAGCTGACCGAGGATGTCAAGCGCTTGAACAGCGGCCTGGAACGCATTCAGGACCATGTGATGGAAGTTGACAAACGGGTGGTCAGACTTGAGACCATGGTTGAAATGGCCATGTCCGACAAGCCTAAAAGAATAAAATAGCCACCACGATGTTGTCGCCGGCCACCTGAGCCGGCCGTACCGTTCCCACAAAACGCGATAAACCTTCCCATACCCGTAGTTTCACCAGCACTCTCCTTCCGCTCCCTCTTATTGCCGTTCGCGAGGTAACACACCTCCACGTGGCATTGCCGCGATCCGATCCGGAACCATGCCCGCATTTTAAAAGCTCAAGATTCAAAACCGCAGTCCGATAAATGCTATGAGTCGCTGTGGGGGGGTAACGAAGGCACAAGACGGTGGGTTGACAATTTTTGGCACAATTTAACAAAATTTGGCGGGAACACGGCATTTGCCAAATATTGTTGCCGTGCCGGATGACCAGAAAATAACAAATACCTTATTATATAAAATGGTTATGTAATTTATTGGGGCTCGACGTCATCTGGCATGCTTAATGCTGATAAGAATCGCAACACTGTTTGAAAAAGGAGGCGAATCACACCACACATTCTACCGGGCTTTTTAACCAACACCAATTAATTTTCAGGAGGATTTACATGCTTAGCAAAATGAGGAAAATGGACAACAAGGGTTTCACACTGATCGAATTGATGATCGTCATTGCCATCATCGGTATTCTGGCGGCGATTGCAATTCCCAACTTTATTGCTTATCGTAACAAGACGTTCTGTTCACAGGCGGAATCCGATGCAAATAACATCGCTGCGGCGGTTTCGGACTATTTTGCAATTCCAAGCCACGTTGATATTGCGGATGCGGATTTAAAAGCTGGCGGGTGGAGAGAAGTTACACTTTCAGGTGACTAACACATTTACGCTGTCTGCGACCGATCCAAACACAGCCATCACAATTACCGTCACCGATGGTTCAGACCGCTGCCCAGCAGATTATCAGGCCGGTATGACTGACGTGGTGCCAATCCAAATGGGTTCTGGGATGCAAGCTAATGTTTATACAAAGGTGGTGTCTGAATAATGATTTGAAAATATAAGATTATTTTAACTAAGCTACAGGGAAGATCTGCGTGCTGCGGATTTTCCCTGTAGCATATTTTCTTACAGGTTCATCGTTGATATAAATCAAGAATTCGATCTCAACCTGCTCTAAGACAATAAATAATGGTCAATAGACTATATTTCCCATTCATTTCCATTCTGATCCTTATTATTGCGATTTACAGCAACGCTTTTACTGCGCCATGGTTTTTTGATGATATTCCCAATATTGTCAACAATAGCCACCTGCACATTGACAACATCATGCCGGAAACCATCTGGCAGACATTTTTTGCAAAGCCATTCCGGCAAGGAAACCTATATCGCCCGGTTGCCTGCCTATCCTTTGCTTTGAACTGGTTCGTCGGCCAGGATAATACGGTTGGTTACCACATTGTTAATGTGGTTATTCACTATCTAACGTCTGTGTTCCTTCTATTGACGATCGTTCAGATATTTAGGACACCCATTTTAAAACACCGGTTACCAGAGGACGGTATTTATTTTACTGCCTTTCTCACAGCGGTTCTATGGGCTGTTCACCCCATCCAAACTCAAGCTGTAACCTATATCGTTCAGCGAATGGCATCACTTGCCGGAATGTTCTATATAATTGCATTATACTGCTATATAACAGGACGGCTACAAACGATTAAACGGATTCAATACCGTTATTTTGCGATGTGTATATGCAGTTTTATTTTCGCACTGGCGAGCAAAGAGAACGCTGTCTTGCTGCCATTCAGCCTGTTGCTGATTGAATACACTTTTTTCATTCAGGACAAGGGTAATACCAATAGTTTTTATTTAACCATACTTTCAATGGTTGTATCGCTAATTGTAGTTGCAGGATTTATCTATCTTTTTAATTCCGGTTTGATATCCGGTTTCTTCGATCGTGCCGGTTCACGACCATTTTCTCCGTACGAAAGAGTATTAACGGAAACCAGGGTGCTTTTATATTACCTGGGTCTTATTTTTTACCCAACGCCTTCAAGGTTTTCCATCGACCATGATTTCCCTCTATCCACATCGTTGGCTGCGCCATGGAGCACCGCAATGTCGGTCACGGCCGTCCTTGTATTGATTATTCTGGCATTTCGCTTCATCCATAAAAGACCTCTTGTTTGCTTTGCGGTGTTGTTTTACTTCATCAACCACCTTGTAGAATCAACAATCCTTCCATTGGAACTGATATTTGAGCATCGTAACTACATTCCATCATTTTTTTTATTTTTACCTCTCACAGTAGGTATTTATTCACTGCTGATGAACCTCTCGATATATAACCGTTTTAAATATATTGGTTTGCTTACATTTTTAATATTGTTGGTTTCGAGTGTTGGTATGGCGAGCTACATTCGAAACATGACTTATACGTCTTCTGAAGCGCTTTGGCGAGACTCTCTGAAGAAAGCACCGCATAGCGCACGGGCTCTGTCCAATCTCGGAATTGACGCCGGCTGGAACAAAGATAAATCGATAGAACGACTTCAGGAAGCGTTGTATCTGAATTACATGGCGCTAAATAGCTACCAACAGCGTATTACTTACAAACAGGCAATAATTCTGAACATGGGTAACTTATTATTCAATTACGGGTATTTTGATCAAGCGGAAGATCAATATAAAAAAGCCTTATGGCTCAATCCAAAGAATGATGATGTGCGCTACCATTTGGCCCAAGCATATGTTAAGAATGGAAAATTCAGACTGGCGTCTGATGAAATCAATAAAGTTATCGATAAAAGTCCACCAAACAGTTTGTATTTCAATGTCCATGGGTTAGCCATGCTATGGTTGGATAGGCCTGAAGAGGCCCTCTTGTCTTTTCGTAAAGCCATGCATTTACTCAAGGACAAGAGCATTGCTTACTACCATGTGGGAAGTGCGCTCTCTCGGTCAGGCCACTTTGATCAAGCCACATGGTTTTTGAAAAAGGCTATGAAGAATGAACAAAATAACATCCGTATCGCTTTAACAATGCTTGAAAACAGTATTCGAGCAAAAGATGTAAGCTCAATTGAACCCAATGCGCGTTATATTTTTTCACGTTTTGATTTAAGCTCTATCGCTCGTGCAATTGAAATTTTGCCGAATGAACACAGTTCAGTTCCCGTTGACATTGCTCTCGTTCGGCCTGTAATTATTAATTCTGCTGAGCAGATGGTTGGCACCCTGTTTTTCTGAGCAAAAATCTAATTGTCAACTGTATAGCAATGCGATCCACTAAACAATCGAACACCCTCCTACCATTTAGTTACTATTTTTCCATCGTTTCACTTGTGACTATAGTTGGCTTGATTGATGCCATTTATCTATCATTATCACATTTCAAGGTCTACACAGACATTGATCATCGTAGTTTCTGTGCTATTTCAAATGCCATAAATTGTGATACCGTTTCGCAGAGCCCTTACTCCATATTTCTCTCCGTTCCAATCCCAATCTGGGGTGTTTTCGGATATTTAATCATGCTTCTGCTTGTCTATAATGCTTGGAAGCATCGAAATGCTGTTCATAAAACGCTTTGGCCAACAATTTTTCTACTTGCCTGTGCCTTCTCTTTAAGCAGTATTATCTTGGCGGCGATATCAGCATTGATCATTCACAGTCATTGCATCATGTGTATTTTGAGCCATGTAGCCAATTTCTCATTACTTTTCTTTTCTTGGCTGATTCATAAAAGATTTAACAAGACATCCTTGTACAGAGGAATTCTATCTGATTTCTATTTCTTCAAAAAAAATTGGACTGGTTGGGGGGTAAGTTTATCAATCAGCGTTTTGATCGCCGCTGCTTTGGTGATATGGTTCCCTAACTATTGGGACATGGATTCTAAAAGTCTTGATGTAAATCTGAGTAGTGGTATTACCGATGAGGGTTATCCCTGGATCGGCGCCGAAAATCCGGAAATTGTAATCCATGAATTCTCAGATTACCAATGCTTTCAATGTAAAAAAATGCATTTTTTTATAAGGCAATTGATTTCCAAGCACCAGGATAAAATTCGTTTGGTTCATCGGCACTTTCCTATGGACCATAGGTATAATCCATTGGTGTCGGAGCCGTTTCATTTTGGATCGGGTAAGTTGGCCATGATTGCATTGTACGCGCAGGCGATCGATCAGTTCTGGACAATCAATGACTTCTTGTTCGATTTGGCCACCCAAAAAGAAAACTTTAATACATCGATAATCGCCTCAAAAATGGGAGTCGCTCCTAGTGGACAAGTGGTCGCAGCATTGAACAACAAACAACTAAGGATGCGGTTGAAGCATGATATCGCAACTGGTCTCGACTATGGCATAACCGGTACACCAGGATTCATCATTAATGATAATCTTTATATAGGACAGATTCCTGCTGATATACTTAAATCGTATGTTAATTAATTTCGAAAACTCGATTGTCACCTATTCAACAAAAGATAAATGTCGAAGCTGGATTTAAAATGGAGTGACCTGAGTTGATGACCTCACGTTCTACAGGAAAAACAACAAAACTTAACATCACCTTGGGTGTTCTTACTGTTGCTGTAATCATTTTAACCATCATTCTTGCCAGTGTTCCACCGATAAGTAGAGACGCTTTAGTACACCATCTCGCTGTCCCAAAAATTTATCTCAATCATATGGGAATGATAGAGATTCCTTCCATGGACTTTTCCTACTTCCCTATGAACCTGGACCTATTGTACCTTATCCCTCTCTATTTCGAACAACCCATAGCTGCCAAATATATCCATTTTGTTTTTGCGTTGCTTACGTCTGGACTCTTGCTAATGTACCTTAAGGAAGCTTTGAATCTTACCTACGGATTAATAGGTGCTTTGCTGTTTCTGACGACGCCGGTGATTGTCAAACTATCCGTAACGGTGTACGTTGATTTGGGGTTGATTTTTTTTAGTTGGAGTTGCCTTTATTTTTTTCTTAAATGGCTGGATCAGGAATTCAAGTCGCGATATCTGGTTTTTTCATCTATCGCTTGTGGGCTTGCTCTGGGCACAAAATATAATGGGTTGATCCTTCTGATGATTATGCTTGCATTTGTCCCGTTGGTTTATTCGTTTACCCTTAATAGGAACTTGGCTAGGACAGCGATTGACGGGCAAAATTCAAATTCTTTTAAAGGAGTACAATGCGCCCTTTTATTTTTACTGATTGCAACCATCGTATATTCGCCCTGGATGATTCGGAATATTGCTTGGACTGGGAACCCTGTTTATCCTTTATTCCGAGGTGCATTTAATCCGCAAACAAACATCGAGACCGGCTTGCCCAACGTAAAAAAGCCAATTCGTAGCGCTTTCTGGACACGTCGGTACGTACATAAAGAATCATTCGCACAAACGATAACAATTCCTATAAGGGCCTTCTTTCAGGGCAAGGACGATAATCCAAAATATTTCGACGGAAAATTGAATCCTGCTCTCCTGTTCCTATCATTGGTCGCATTCATCAGGCTGAGGAAGCAATCCCGAAAATCAATACTCGATGTCCACCGAAACATCTTGGCTATGTTTGTTTTTTTATTCATTCTCTTCGTTTTATTTAGAGTGGACTTCCGTATCCGATATATATCTCCGATAATTCCTGCGTTGGTCGTCCTTTCTATTTTGGGAATAAAAAACATAGTTGACATGATTTCAGCAGGGCCGCCACTTGTCCGACGTTTGGGGTGGGCAACGATGCCGTTTATTGTTTTTTTAACTTTTTTTTCTAATGGTAAATACATTTACGATCAGTTTGACTATATACAACCAATGGAATATCTTTCTGGTCGCCTTAACCGCGATGCATATGTGTCCAGATATCGGGCCGAACATCCTGTAGTTATGTATGCCAATCAAACTTTACCGAGCGATGCCCGTGTTTTGTGCCTTTCTGTAGGTAAACGAACCTTCTATATTGAAAGAGAAGTCCATCTCGCTCGCGATTTTTATAAGCGAGAGAAAGGGACCTATACAGAACAACTAATTGCCAAACGATTAAAACGGTTTGGAACAACACATGTTATTTTTTATAAAGATTTATATTTGAGATGGGCTCAGCAAATAAATCCGATTGAGAGGGAAGTTTTTGAAAATGTTTTTTATCGCCATACTAAGCTATTATTCGAGAAAAATGGTGTTCAGTTACTAAAAATTGATGATCGGGAAAAATTTAGAACGTGAAAGAAAGTGATAAGCTTATGTCTGAAAAGCCCACGTTTCTGATATCGGGTGCATTTTTATCCTGCAATTTAGGAACAGCGGCGATGACTTTCGCGACATGTGCGCTTTTGAAGCGGTTTTTTCCATCGTGTAATATAAAAATACTTTCCACTAGGAGTCAAATCGACAAGAATCTATACAAAAAATTTGATATTATAGAAGATCGGCGCACATCGTTGACTGGCGTCGTAATGTGTGCCATCGCTTTGATATGGCATCTGGTTTATAGATTGCTGGGCGTCGATTTAAAGAACTTGAGACGATATAAAGAGCTGAATATATATTTCGAATCTGATTTGATAATTGATTTGTCTGGCGATACAATAACTGAAGACTATGGACCTTTGGTTTTACTCAGCCATTGTTTACCTTTGATGATTGCAAAATGTTTTCACAAACCTTTTGTGCTATTCGGACAGACCATCGGACCATTCTCATGGACCAAACAGTTTATCGTTCCGTTGCTGCGAATGAGTGACAAAATAATTGCCAGGGATGATATTACCTACAAATATTTAGGTTCGCTTGGTATAGAAGGCTGTCGACTATCAAACTCTATGGATATGGCATTCATGCTCGAACCGGACTTCTCATTGCGAGCCCGAAAAGTTGAGAAAACCTTACCGTCTCTGAAACGTGATGAACTGACGCTTGGTATGACCGTCAGCTACCAATACCGTAACTTTCTTAAAAAGCAGACCGGCAAGGACTTAATGACGATACTTCCTGCCGTGATTGACCGCTTAACTAGTGAGCATTGTATTCATTTTATTTTTTTCCCTCATGTCACCGGACCCGGACGCATGTTGGATGATAGAAAAATGGCTAGTGATGTTATTGCAGCTTGTCATTTCAAGCGTCGGTTGCATAATATTACAGAGGAATTGTCTCCACAAGAAATCAAAGCGCTAATCAGCAAGTGTGACCTTTTTTGTGGTGCTCGTATGCATTCAAATATTGCTGCTATTACAACGTGCGTTCCAACCATTGCCATGTCGTATTCTGTAAAAAGTAGGGGCATAATGTCTCGAGCCGGGCTCGAAACTTGGGTTATTGAGCCTGATCAGATGAGTTATGAATTTGTATACAATGCTATACGAAATCTGAAAAAAAAACGCCATGAAATCTCAGAACGATTAAAGGCCTTGTCACCCCAAATGTCAATTCAGTCTGAAGCTAACATCTCAACAATCATAAAGATTATGAATCGATTACCGGTCCAAAAACATAGTCCAAATATCTTTAATTGAGAAGCTATCGCAAGATAACTTATGAATACTAATTTGGTGATACGATGAATATCATTGTGGGTAAAATTATACCTGGTACAAATTTTGAACCGGTTACCAACCACAGCCAGTTGGATAATTTCAAAGCGGTATTCGGAAAAAGACCTGATGCGGTCAGCAACGCATTTGAGAATATAGACATTTTTACCTTAGAGAATCAAAATAGCATTATCGGAAAGGCGGCGCGTGGTTGCAAGTTGCTTATGTATATCGGTGGCGTTCATAAACCGCTTAAGGGATGGACGTCTGGCTCTCCAATGGATGATCCGAATTTAACCGCAAAATTTTTACTACAATTATATTGCGATGAAGGAATCAATGGATTAGTCCACGTACAAGGCCAAGTTTCAATTTTGCTTTATGATAGCCACCAAAAACAGCTCTTATTGATTTCCGATTCATTGGGAATGCGTAGTTGGTACTATGCTGAAGAAAACAATGGCCTTATTTTTGGATCAACCTTGGTAGCGGCAGAATCGTTAAGAAATAAAACTTCTAGAAAATTGGATTATACAACCGAAAATTTTTTACTGGCATATGGATTTTTACCGAGGCAAAAAACGGTATATGATGGCTTGTATGAGATTCCGGCCAGATCTATTCTTGAGTGGACCGATGGTAAATTAAATATAAAGGAATACAAAGCAGTTCCCCCCACGATAGGCCGATTGCCACATACTGAATACGAGAATCGTGATCTCCCGAGAACCATAAATAGATTGTATGACATTTTCATGAATGCCGTCGAGGATCAGTTAGCGAATGATCAACGAATAGCCGTACTTTTAGGCGGTTTCGACTCAGCTTTAGTTGCATCGGCGTTAGTCCGGTTAGGGAAAACAGTTGAGACATTTTCTTTCCAATATGAAGATAAACTATATAATCAAAGATTCATTCCGGAACTAAGTGCTTATTTAGGGTCAAGGCACCATTGGGTCGCGATTGACGCAACCGATATCGAATCCGGCCTCGATACGTTTGCAATCAAATTCAATCACCCAACAGTATGGCCAAACTATGTTGTTCAGACTGAAAAGATCAGTCGAATCATAAGATCCATGGAAATCCGCCACTGTTTTTCGGGTGATGGTTGTGATGCGTTGTTTTACGGATATCCATCAACATTCAGACGTGCAATGCTATATAAGATGTTTTCAATTATTAAAGCCAATCCAAAAGTAGTTTCACGCATTGTCAATTTAATTGGTTCTTCGTTTTTTGACAGGCAGATTGGACATCCATTTCGTGTTGCGTTGAATATCGTCCGATCATTGGGGAGACCAGCATTAACAAGGAATTTTATTACTTTTAAAATATTTGATGAAACATCTTTAAAAATGCTAAATGGCTCAGACTCCGTCATCTCTGAGATAGAAAATGAAAATATTTTAAAAGAACTTGCCAAGCCGTATATGCACGCCTCCCCTTTCAGAAAGGCATACATAGGTAAAGGGTTTGTATCTCCGAACAGAGCTAAACTTGTAGGTAGTTCAGATAGCGCAGGAATTACGATTAATTCTCCATACCTTCATCCCGGTCTAAAAGCTTTTGTGATGAATTTACCCGATCATATGCTAAGACCTGAATCAGGTCATAGCCGGACGGAAATGGGAAAGCATATACTGGCGAAAATGGCTGACAAAAAGAACCTGCTGCCTGGAGAGGTGATCTATCAAAAAAAAATGGCCGCGATAGATGCTCCGGTTGATGATTGGTTTGCCGGTCCCCTTCAAAAAAAATGTCTTGAGATGATGAGGTGGTTACCTTTTGCATCTGAGAAAAAATACCTGGAAAATTTTACGAATTTAACTAATTCCGAAAGGCTTTACATGAAATATTTCGCCAAAGATAAAGTGTTATCATATGGTTGCGCATTACTTGTTACTTACGCTGCCTTTAATGCAGTTTCTGAGAAAGCCAAAGCATATTGATCGGCAATCATATTTCCGAGAACAAACACTTGTTATGGTGTTTGTCAGGAACTATGATGAAACATTGGCTAGGAAAATAGCGTTTTAGTTGCTTTATTAAGGATATCGGTATGAATTTACCAAATTTAACAGGATAATGATACTTATTTGGCGATTTTATAATCTTTGAATAGTACTCGATTGGTTTGAAACCGGATTCCTTAATGAGTGCCACCAACATATTATGACATAGGACCTGGTTGTTCCCCTTATGACCAGCCATAAACGGAGACGTCCTATTTGGTGTCGCTATGTAACAAAGACCACCTGGTTTTAACACTCTGTTTATTTCTTGAAGATGTTTCAACTGATCCCTAACGTGTTCGATTACATGATGCGACAAGACAATATCGAAACTATTCTTCTTGCATGGTAAATTTTCGGATACACCAATAATAAAATTAATTATCGATATTTTCTGATTGCGGAAATCATATATATCAATTGCAAATTGATTGTTTTTATTCTGAAAGAATTCGCTAATATCTCCATTTCCCGCACCAATATCCAATATATCGTAGCTTTGAACTGAACGGCCTGTATAGTCCGCAATGATTGCATCAATCATTTGAGCCTTCTCTGTTCGGTTTAAATGTACGACGGGGCCTTTATCTTGAAAAATCATTTTATTACTGAAATAATACATTCTGGAGATAGGTGTGATGAATTCATTTGGCCACTTTTTCGAAATTTTTTCTTTTGTCTCTAAAAGATTTCAGGAGTGGATTTATAGCATAAAGCCTAATCTCTGACAGTAAACCAACCGCACCGATTATTAATTGAATGACAAAAATCGATAGTGAGAAAGCAAGTGCTTCCTGTTTAGGTATAGCATACATACCTAAGAATGAAATGTATCCGGCTTCTCTAATTCCAAGCCCGGCAACCGTTATGGGGATAAGTGCCATGAGTAGGACAAGAGATCGTGTCCACGCGATGGCAATAAGATCTATCTCAATATGCATTGCCTTTGATAATATGTATGGACTAATAACGAAAAACGCGTAGCTCAAAAGTGATAATGCAATGATGTATGCGATTGTCTTTTTGTCGATCTGATGAAAAGACCGTGCTGAATTAAGCAACAAGTCAATCTTTTTGATTAAGAAAGGTGGGATAGTTTTATTTAACAATAGATATATTTTTTTAGTGAAAGAAAAAAATACTGAGGAAAAGAAATTCAATAAAGCAACTAAAGCTAAAAAAAATCCGATGATTGAACATCCTATGGCATAGTAAGCTGAGTTGCCCAATTTGTTCATAGAAAGCGATAAAAAGAAAGTTGCCGTAAACATTAGAATGAAAATGTTAAGGATATTTTCAAACACTACTAGAATAAATGCATCACTATCATTACCACTTTGTCTGTATTTTAGCCAACGAATACCAGTTGCTACACCTCTTGGCATGATGAGCGTGTAAAACCTTATTACGAAATTGATGTTGATCAATTCAGCAAGAGAAAATTTCATTTTGTTGTATTTGAGAATGATATAAGTAATCATAGCTTTTATTATGATTGTACCAATGATATTTAATACAAGCGCATATAAAAAATAGGAGATACGTGTTTTTGAAAAAACGGTTAGGATATCATCGATATCAATAGTATGAAAACACAACCAAAGTATGATCGCTGAAACAATCGCCCGACCGAGGAATTTAGCTGTTGATTTCATATCAGGACTTATAGACACTTCTTTTGATTAAGCTTTCATAAATAACGATCGTCCTTTTAGCGATGCTTTCCCATGAAAACCGCTTTGCAACACTATCGGCATCTTGAGCCATCTTTCTTAGGCGATCAGGATTGTTGAGTGCGGAGGTGATTGCATCTGCCAGTGCGCGTGAGTTTGCGGGGGGCACAATCGCCTGAGAATCTAATACAAGATCGGGCAACCCGCCAACCCGTGTCACAACCAAGGGTTTACGAAAAGAAAGCGCAGTACCGCCAACACCGGATTGGCTATCGAAATGGTGGTAAGGCAATATCACCAGATCGGATGCGCAAAAAAATCGATGCACATCCACGGATGGAATGTATCGTAAACACGTAATCACATCTTTTTCTATCCCGTGTTTTTTTATCAGAGCATCATAGGGTTTCCAATCCTCCCACAGTTTCCCTGCAATTAACAACTTAACCTCAGGAATTTCAGCTTTTACTTTTGCCAACGCCTCAATGGCTGTATCGACTCCTTTATATGGGCGTATTGCACCAAAAAAAAGGATAATCTTGTTTGTTGAAATAAAACCCAAGTCCGTTCTTATTTTTTTGCTATTTGCACGTGGGTTAACCTGTAAATCCAAGGGGCCATGGGGGATTAAACTGATTTTAAGTGGTTCAATCTGAAAGAGGGTAGCCAACTGCTGAAAATTGACCTTGGAGTGGATGATAAAGTGATCTCCAAAACGAAAGAGTATTTTAGAAATCAGAAAATACATGGTTGAGCGATCGTGAGACAAAACATTATGCACTGTAAAGACAACTGGCTTTCCTCTGAATTTGTAGATGAGGCACAGACAAAGGTATATCGGGGCCAATGGCAAACTCCACCACTGCACATGCAGCAATGAAAACCTGTTTTTCACTCCTTCAACTATCCAGTTAACTGGGTTGTACCAAACGATTTTACGTTCTACACGAAGGGTCCTTTTGAAGATTACTGGAAAAGTGTTGTCATCTTGAAGGTTGCTGCCAGGATACAAAAACTTGGGGTACATCGATTTGAAGGATATGAAGTTAACCTCGCAATAATTGTCTGCGATGGCATGTGCCAACTCAAAGCAATAACTGCTGATTCCCCGAAGCGGCGGGAATGAACCTAACATGGCAACTTTCATTCTTAATTGGTTCCCTATTTAAAGCGCATGAGTCGTCAGTTATCTTTGATCGGAAAATCTGCGACCGCGAATAATTCCCCGCAATTCCCGATTCGCCTCCATATCAAACCACATCGCAAAAAGTGTGAACAAGCTGGCGCTCATAAATGCGAACATGCCCGACAGCGCATTTATCGGAGGTATGTGTCCAAGGAAACATCCACATAATAAATAGCCTGAAGAAAAAGACCAGTGTGAGCAAGGCCAAAAAAGCCTCCAATTGAATAAAAGAAAATCAACGGATGAAAGTCACGAATAATGTATTTTTCCTTCATGCGCCAGAAAAACATCTTCACCAGCAGCCAGCTGATCGTAAATATCACTTTGCTGATTCGCATGCCTGATTTTTCACCAACATTGTAAACCGGCTCGACCGGCACATCACTGACACGAAAGTTGAACACATTCAAGCGAATCAGCAGATCGTTGGGCTGGCCAAAACCTTTGTACATGCTGTTCCAATCGATGATTTCCAAAGCTTTACGATTGATGGCGGTGTAACCGGATTGAAAATCGGCCACATGCCAATACCCGGATGCGATTTTTGTGAGAAGGGACAAGAAGGCGTTACCGAAATAACGCACTCTGGGAATCTTTTGAAAAGCCTCGCCCGTAAACAACCGGTTTCCCTTGCAGTAGTCGGCTCGTTCTTCAACGACAGGGTCGAGAATCGCCGGCAGATCTTTTGGATTCATCTGGCCGTCCCCATCCATGCGCACCGCGACGTCCATGCCGTTGTCCCGCGCCCATTTGTATCCCGTGGCCAGGGCACCACCGCAGCCTTGATTGATCGAATGCGTTAACAGAATGACTTGCGGGTTCTCTTTTTGATGATGCGCGACCACAGAAACCGTGTCGTCGACACTGCAATCATCGACAACGACAATCTTATCGACGAAGGCCGGCATCGTTTCAATGACACGTCCGATCTGATGGGCTTCGTTATGTGCCGGTATCACGACACATATAGATTTGTGTTTATACATCCACCGCTCCCAAGGCCATGCGAATGCTTAATCGCTGTAAGGTGTTCATAGCGCATGTCTTTGAAGATTCTTATTGGCAACTCGGTTGAATATATTTTGAGTTGATCGCTTGTTTCGTGGGCCAACTTGGGTGATAATTCAGCAATAAATGTGCCATATAATTCCTGAATCGGGCTGACTTTCAATAGGCTTGACACGCCACGAGGTGCGGCGGAACGTCGGTTTATGGGGCATCATTGACGGTTGAGATCGATCTTTTTACCGTCATATCTTTGACATGATCGGTAGAGGTGAACCGCGTTCAGGTGTTTAAAATTCATTTTGTCCCGTTGCTTCCTTGGGACAATTTTTCAAACCGGGCTCTCTGTTTATCGCGAAGATTGTTCAACTCTATCGACAGCGGGTCGCTTGTGGGCAGTGCCTGCGAAACCTCACGCAAGCAATGATCCAGATGGGTCAAGCATTCTTTTCCCTCCTCGATATACGTATCTGTCGAGCCGTCTATCTCCATGCGCATACAGATCCCATACACCTGGTAATAGGCATCGCTGAAGCGGATCAGTTTTTGTGCGCCAAGGCGCCCGTAGCTGCGGCACAGGACTTTCCACAAGGAACGTTCCGGGTTGTACACCGCCGTGTTCCAGGCATAGTCGGCAACGGTGGCATACTTTATTTTGTACACCTCGCTGCTTGCGCTGCCGTTGACGTACATCCGGCGGCTGTCGTTAAAGAGATGGAAATCCTCGGGGCGGTAGACATCGTAGGGTTCGAACAGGTTGCACATCCTCACCTTGCCGGGGTAGTAGGTGGTGTACCCGCCATATCGTTTCGATTCGATATTTCGCGCATACAAGGTGTTGTCCCAGATCATCGGCCATCTGCCGATCAGCGAACGATACCGATAAAGGTCGGCCATGTCGATGGACAGTGACCGGATGGTCGGCCCGGTCCAGATGACGGCGACGTCCGGCGGGATTTGAGATGTCAACTCCTTGAAGTAGTGTTCGGCTTGGCCATCGCTGCGATCGATGTGTTCATTGGAGTACCAGGGTGGGCAGAATTCAAGGCGGGTTCCCGGGTAAGCGCTGTCCATCCAATCTTTCAGGTTGTTGATGACATGGGCCTGGGCATTTTGCAGATTGACGAAACGTTTTTTATCCTCATCGGTGTAGAGTCCGTAATGTTGTGGGTTGGCGCCGGTATGCGGTACAAAATCATCCGACAGGAGCATTACCGTGGCGGCACCGGCCGCCAACCCGATTTTACAGACATCCTTGAGCATGTCGAAGCTTTGCGAGCTGCTGTGAGTCCAGGTGTATCTCAACTGATCGTCGAGACTCTCGGCGGACGGTTCCATGCTGAAATGGGAATAGGGGTTTACCATCAGGGCCAGGTTCATCACCCCGCCTTCTTTTAGTACCCGGCCTGCTTCCGCCAGCCCCTGCCGATACAAGGCATCGGGCCGATGCCACGCTTTCTTTTTTCGATTGTAGCCGAAATAGGCCGTATTGAATTTATCGAGACTCATCCGTTCGATGGCGTTGAGGTCATTGCGCAGTTCGATTTCATTTTCCCAGTTCTTGAACACATAGGCGCGGCTTAAAAAATCCGGGTAGTCGGCAACGGTGGCGTTGTGATAGACAAACCCTTCATTATCGAAGAGTTGACGTGCGGTGGCGGCCGCATAGTAGGTTGCAATGGGCGTCGCGCCAATCAAATATACAACATGGCGGTTGCCGACCTGCTTGGCCGTGATGACATAGCCTTGCTGATGGTTATTGATGGACTGTGCGGGGAGGTCCGGCTGCCGCTGCTCATACAGTTTATTCCTGCCGATGCTGATGACCAGCGCAGCGCCAACGATGTCATTTAGAGAAAAGTCAGTTTCCACAATGGTGGCTTTGGTGCCGTTGCGGTGGTGGACCGACGTCGCTTGCCCCACGATGTCGCTGATTTTGTCTTGCAATATTTTTGCGGCCGACCGTTCGGCTGGGTCGGGATTTTCAGGAAGCACGATGATCGGCAGCTGTGATGGCGGATCTTCGGCATCGTAATAGACGATGTCGTTTTCATACCGAACGTGTTTGGGAGTGGGATTGATTTTCTCGGCCAGGGAGAGTTCTTTGTCAAAATATGGGCTGAAGCGCTCCAGGGCGGTGAAATTCCACTTGGAGTAGCCAAAATAGACGTCGTCCAGCCACAGGGTCCCGGTGCCTTTCAAGCCGAAAAACAGGCGCACATAGCGGGCCTTGTCGGGAATATCCCCTTCAGAAAAGGGATAGTTGTAAGATCTTGCCCTGACGGTGCCCCAGGGGAAATCATCGATGTGCCAATAATTGGAAAAAGAGTAGCTTTTGTCTGAATTGTCGATAAGGCTGCCGGCAACCGGATTGAGGTACCCCGCATCGACCGGTTGCCTGTTTTCATCAAAAAACAGAACCTTGACAACGATCGCATCGTAGAGTTGAACGCCCAGGCGGTATTTGTTGTTTGAAACACTTTTTAATCTAATATTGTAGGTGAAATCGTAGTTGCCTGGAATCACCGGGATGTACTCACTGATAACCCCTTGCGCCGCATCCATTTCCGTTGCCGTTCTTCTGGTGATCCCGATGCTGCGCCGGCCGCTGTTTGTCTCCTTTTGGGCGGCGGCACCGGCTTCCTGCTCGATCCAGTCGATGTTTTGCCCGACGGTGTCCCATCCGGTGAGTTTGAAGGCTTTTGCCCGGCCATCTGTCAGCAGTTGGCCATCTTCAAAAGAGGGGTTGGTGACCAGGTTGCCCTTCTCAAATTGGGCCAGTCGTTGTCCGTAGGGGATGCTCAAGGGGTCTGATGACGACCATGTAGAAGGGTTGTGGAGGCGACGGGACTTTTCGATCGCAGAACATGCTGTCAACGTAAGCATGGAACACAATAGCAGCGAACAGGCAGCCTTCATTCAAAAAATCTCCTACTCGATTTGATTCTGTCAGCTTTTGGATGCGGCAGATACAACTGATCACAATCCAGTGCCTGAAATTCAGGATCTTTATGCACCAGAATACCTTTTGTGCAGAACGCGATTGATTCAGATCATTCTCAGCCATCAGCTTAGAACTGAAACTAAAAGCTTCTTTTTTTCGACTTTTGCTTTGATGGTTTTTAGCAAAATGTCACCATTGAAAGTGACTGACCCGTCAAGAAGCAGGTTTTCGAACGGAGTGTTCCTTCAGCCAGATTGAAAAATTATCCTCATCTATCTCCTTCAGTGCCAATGCCAATACTGCGCCCACCGCCTCAGCTTCGGACGCCACCATATCCCATCCATTAAGATCGAGAAAAATAAAAGCTGCAAGAAAGCCCGTGCGCTTGTTGCCATCTACAAATGGGTGGTTCGATATGATACCTGAGGCATATGTGGCAGCAAGATCGAATACGGACGGTTTCCCATAAGCCACCTTATGTTGCGAACGGGCAAGGGCCGATGACAATAGACCGGCATCTCGAAGCCCGGGGCTTCCACCGTGCTGGGCAATTTGCTCATCGTGCACGGCAACAACGACATCATGCCTCAGCCAATGCCATGTCATTTGTTGGCGAGCTCACGCAGGGCGTTGCGGTATTTAGACATGCCTTTTCTGGCAGCCTCCATTTGAGCCTCAAATTCCGGATCATAGGGTGTGATCGAATAACCGTCGATGGTTTCGATGAGATATACGCTATCCCCTTTTTTAACCTTGAGCCTTGCAGCCGCTTCTTTGGGCAGGATAAGGCCTGTTGAATTGCCGATTTGGGTTACGGTGGCGCGCATGAATTCACCTCCATTGTTATACCATAAGTTATAACAACTATGATGTAACTTCAAGTTTGATAAAAAATAAAACCGATCAGAACGGCCAAACCAGCTGCATCGACGGCCCGCGAAAAAACACCCCCACCACGGTCAGCACCAGCCAGGCGGCCATCAGCATGGCAACCATCGACTGAACGATCTCATTGAGGGTCGCCGCCCATCGTTTTCGCATGACGAAAACCCATCCGGTGATCAGGAGGGCTGCAGACACCACGGGCAAAATGCCGTCGCGGAGCAGGGGCGGCATCCAGGCCGGCGAAGTGGCGGTCTTGACCAGCAGGGCGTCAGCGACGATCCACCCGGTGGTGACGATAAGGGCCCCGACCGCCGCGGCGACCACTTGCGATTTTCCCCTGGGCGACGCAAACCAAATGCCTGCGCTGGTGTGCGGGTAGGCAAGGTAAGGGATGCTGACCAGGAAAAGCCCGGCCGCCAGCGGAATCACGCTCACGGCCACGATTGGATGGAGATGCAGCAGCAGTTCCTGAAACCCGGCAAAATACCAGGGGGCCCGAACCGGGTTGGGGCTCAGGCCCGGATTGGCCGGAGCGGCCAAAGCGGCGTCCCAGAGCAGGGCCACGACCATGGCAACGGCCGTCACCGCAAGCGCGGCGGTGATTTCTCTCACGAACAGGTGAGGGATGGACGGAACGCGCAGGGGGGTCGGGTCGATGGGTTCGTCCGGCTCGCGGGGTACCACGAGGCCGCCGGATTTACGGATGCGCCAGAAATGAAGGCCCATGAAAGCAGCCAGCAGCAGCGGCAGCACGGCGGTGTGCACGGAAAAGAAAAAGGGCAGGGTGTGGGACCCCAATTCGGGGCCGTCGACCACGATCTGCTTCAGGCCGCCCCCCACAACGGGAATGTATCCCAGCGTCGCCGTGACCACGGTGACCGCCCAATAGGCCAGCTGGTCGTAGGGCAGCAGGTATCCGGACAGGTTGGCGGCCAGCACCAGGGCCAGCAGGACCAGGCCGACGATCCAGTTGAACTGCCGCGGCCGTTGAAAGGCGCCCGTGAACACGACCCGCAGCATGTGCAGCACCAGCACCACCACCAGGAAGTTGGCGCACCAGTGGTGCAGGTTGCGCACCAGCCGCCCAAAGGGCACCTGCGTGACGATGGCCTGTACCGACCCATAGGCATCGACCGGGGTGGGGACATAGACGAACTTCAAGAGCACGCCCGTGGCCATCTGCAGCAGCAGCAGGGTGACCGCCATGCCGCCCAGCCCCCAGGAGAGGGTCAGCCTGAGCGTCTTGGCATTGACCGTTGGCGGTCGAAAGTGAAGGATCAGGGTGCTGCGCAACAGACGTCGACGCTCTTTTTCGGTGGACGGGATGACACCGCGCCATGCAAGGGGCGACGCTTTGTCGGTCGAGTGCTGGTTCATGGCAGTTTTGGTATCCGTGAGCGTGATCGTTGTTCCTGCTCGTGAACGAAAAAATTTCATCTAGACCCGAAACATTAATATTTACCAGACAACCCAAACCCAAACAACGCTAATAAGACGGCCACAATTTTCCGGGAGTTTCCTTTTCGGCTGATTTCCGTTAGAATAGCCACATTCAACACAGCACCAGGGCAGCAAAGGTATCCCCCATGGCGTTGAACACCAAAGCCTTTTTTGCGGTTTCCGACCGCCGGTTCAAGCGCTTTCATGAACTGATGGCCCGCAAGGTGCGCCACATCCTGCTGGTTTCCACCCCCTATGACGCCTGGATCATGGAGGCTGACTGCCGGTTGTCCGAGCGCATCATCAACGAATACCGCGGGCTGAATCTCAGCCAGCCGCCCATGCTGACCTGGGTCGCCACGGCCGAGCAGGCCCTGGCCGCCCTCGACGCGCGGCCTTTCGACATGATCCTCACCATGCCCTGGCTGTCGGACATGGGGGTTGGAACCCTGGCCCAGAAGATCAAAGCCAAAGCCGGCGATCTGCCGGTTATTCTGCTTTCCCACGACCCAATCCCCACGCCGGACAGCCAGGCCCCTGACAGTGCCCCGGGTATTGACCGGACCTTCGTCTGGTCGGGTAACACCGACATCCTGGTGGCCCTGGTCAAAAGCACCGAAGACCGCATGAATGTGGCCGGCGACACCGCGACGGCCGGCATCAGGGTTATTTTGTTCGTGGAGGACTCACCCTACTATCTCTCGTCCCTGCTGCCGATTCTCTACCGGGAACTGGTCGGGCAGACCCAGGCGGTGCTGGAAGGCACCTTGAACGAAGAACACCGGCTGCTGACCATGCGGGCCCGCCCCAAGATCCTGGTGGCCGGAAATTATGAAGAGGCGCGGGCCATCTATGACCAGTACGAAGCCAACATACTGGGCGTGATTTCCGACGTGCGGTTCGCACGTGACGGGGTATTGAATGACACCGCCGGCATCGATCTGCTCACCTATGTGCACGCCCAGCGCTTCGACATCCCCCTGCTGCTGACCAGTTCCGATCCCGGCAACGCCGCCAGGGCGGCATCCATACCGGCCGAATTCGTCGACAAGAACTCGGACACCTTGCACCGTGACGTGCGCCGGTTTTTCAAACAGCGCCTGGGTTTCGGCGATTTTGTCTTCCGCATGCCGGACGGGTCGGAGATCGGCCGTGCCTCCACCCTGAAGTCGTTGGAACAGCAGCTGTCGATCTTACCGGATGCCGCTTTTCGCTATCACTGCGAGCGCAACGATTTTTCGCGCTGGCTGTTCGCCCGCACCGAAATGAACCTGGCCGACAAGGTTCGGCCGATCGACGGCACCGAATTCGCCGATCTGGACAGCCACCGCCGTTACCTGGTGGCGGTGATTGCCGACCAGCGCCGGCAGCGACAAAAAGGGGTTGTCGTGGATTTCGACGCCGCCGAGGCCGATTACGACACCGAATTTTTCAAGATCGGAACCGGTTCTTTAGGGGGCAAGGCCCGGGGGCTGGCGTTCATGTCTTCGCTGCTGCGCCAGAATCCGGACCTGTTTGAAAAATACAACCAGATCGAGATCATGGTGCCGCAAACCCTGGTGATTACCACCGAGGGCTTCGAGTCCTTTGTGGAGGACAACCAGCTGCGCTGCCTGTCGCAGGCCGAGCTGCCCGACCAACAGATCGCCGAGCGCTTTCTCAAGGGCCGATTTCCGGCCTGGATCGAGCATCAGCTGCGCGAGTATCTCAAGCACGTCAATTGCCCGTTGGCGGTGCGCTCATCCAGCCTTCTGGAAGATGCCCAGTACCGGGCCTACGCGGGACTGTACCGCACCTACATGATCACCAACGACTGCCCCGATCACCAGCGTCGACTGGACCACTTGATAGAGGCCATCAAGCTGGTCTACGCCTCGACCTACTACCAGGGACCGCGGGCGTTTTCGAAGCGGGTGGGCCATCGGACCGAAGAGGAGCAGATGGCGGTCATCGTGCAAAAGCTGGTGGGTTCGCGCTATGGCGACAGCTTTTATCCGGCGCTGTCGGGCGTCGCCCAGAGCTACAATTACTACCCGTTTGCGCGCATGAAACCCGAAGAGGGCATTGTCACCATGGCCATGGGCCTGGGCAAGAGCGTGGTCGAGGGCGGCAAGACGCTCCGGTTTTCACCGGTCCACCCCCAGTTGCTTCCCCAGCGCTCGTCGGTCGACGATATCCTGGCCAATTCCCAGCGTGATTTCTACGCCCTTAAAATGGAGGCGTCGTGCGGTTTCCTGGGAATCAACGACAGTGCCAACCTGTGGCATCGCGACGTGGCCGAGGCCGAAAACGATCCGCCCCTGGCCCTTTTGGCCAGCACCTATATACCCGATGAACATCGTATCCGCGATACCGTGCACCTGCCCGGGCAGCGTGTGCTGACCTTTGCCCCCATCCTCAAGTATCAGCAATTTCCGCTGGCCGAGCTGATCCGGGACTTGCTTGAACTGGGTGAAACGGGGATGGGGTGCCCGGTTGAAATGGAGTTTTCGGTCAACCTCACAGATGATCCTGGCGCCGTGCCGCAGTTTGCTTTTTTGCAGCTGCGGCCCATGAAGGCGCGCAGCGAATTGGAGCGGGTCCACATCAGTGACGCCGAAACGCAGCGCGCCTTCTGCTATTCCGGCAATGCCCTGGGCAATGCCGACAAGCAGGGAATCGCCGATATCGTTTTTGTGAAGCCGGACGGGTTCGACCCGGGCAAGACCGTCGACATCGCCGCTGAAATCTCCAGAATCAATGCGCGATTGGTCAAAGCGGACCGCAAGTATCTGCTCATCGGTCCCGGGCGCTGGGGATCGGCGGACCGCTGGCTGGGCATTCCGGTGGCCTGGGCGGATATTTCCGGCGTGGACGCCATCGTGGAGACCGAATCGGACAAGCTAACGGCGGAGCCCTCGCAGGGCTCGCATTTCTTTCACAACATCACCACCTTGGGCATTAACTACATTACGGTTTCCAGATCCACCGGCGGCCGCATCGACTGGGACTGGCTGACGGCCTTGCCCCGCCTTGACGAGTCCGCCTACGTCGTTCACGCAAGACTTGAAAGGCCGTTGACCCTCAAGGTCGACGGTCAACGATCCCGGTGTGTGATCATGGCCGGCGCTGGCCGGGAGATCCCCTGACGGCACCGCCATCAGAAAAAACGCCGGTTCGATGGCGAACCCGGCGGCACGCCGGCTGACACCACCTCGTATCAAAGGGAGGGCAATCAATGGCAGATGTGCTTCAACTGGTAAAGGACAAGGATCCTGGGGAGCGGGAGTTTCACCAGGCGGTCATGGAAGTGCTGGCGTCGATCAAGCCGGTCATGGATCGCAATCCCGAATACCGCGCGGCCAAAATTCTAGAGCGTATGGTGGAGCCCGAGCGGGTGATCCTGTTCCGGGTGCCCTGGGTGGACGATCAGGGGCAGGTGCAGGTCAACCGGGGGTTTCGCATCGAAATGAACTCTGCCATCGGCCCCTACAAGGGCGGCCTGCGATTCCACCCCTCGGTCAACCTGGGCATTCTCAAGTTCCTGGCCTTCGAACAGGTCTTTAAAAACGCACTGACCACCCTGCCCATGGGCGGCGGCAAGGGCGGCAGCGATTTTGACCCCAAGGGTAAGTCGGACATGGAGGTGATGCGCTTTTGTCAAAGCTTCATGGCCGAACTGTTCCGCCACATCGGTCCCAACACCGACGTTCCCGCCGGCGACATCGGTGTGGGCGCCCGCGAGATCGGCTACCTGTTCGGCATGTACAAGAAGCTGTGCAACGAGTTCACCGGGGTCCTGACCGGCAAGAGCCTCAATTGGGGCGGCAGCCTGATCCGACCGGAAGCCACCGGCTACGGGTCGGTCTATTTTGCCGCCGAGATGCTGCTCACGCGCGGCAAGACCCTGGAAGGCAAAACCTGCCTGGTGTCCGGGTCCGGCAATGTGGCCCAGTACACCATGGAAAAGTTGCTGGATTTAGGCGCCAAGCCGGTAACTTGCTCGGACTCTTCGGGCTACATCTTCGACGAGGAGGGCATCGACCGTCAGAAGCTGGCCCACCTGATGGTCCTGAAGAATGTGAGACGCGAGCGCGTCAAGGCCTACGTCGAAACCTATCCGTCGGCGGTCTACACCGCGGTCGATCCCGAGCAGAACTTCAACCCGCTGTGGGACCACAAGGCCGACTGCGCCTTTCCATCGGCCACCCAGAACGAAATCAACGCCACCGACGCCCAGCACCTGGTCGACAACGGGGTCTTCGTGGTCAGCGAAGGGGCCAACATGCCCACCGTGCCGGAAGGGATCGACATCTTGGTTGACAACCAGCTGCTTTACGGGCCGGGCAAGGCGGCCAATGCGGGCGGGGTGTCGGTATCCGGCCTGGAGATGACCCAGAACAGCATGCGCCTGTCCTGGACACGCGCCGAAGTGGACGAACGCTTGCAGATGATCATGAAAAGTATTCACCGAACCTGTCTGGACGCCGCCGAGCAGTACGGTACACCGGGCAACTACATGAACGGGGCCAACATCGCCGGGTTTGTCAAGGTGGTCGACGCCATGATCGATCAGGGGGTCGTCTAACCCGTGTCCGCCGGCTCGGCCGCACCAAAAAAAACGGCATCCGTTGAGGCAACGGATGCCGTTTTTCGGTTGACTGAAACCTGGGGCTAAACTCTCACGACGTTGGCGGCCGCGGGACCACGGTCGGTTTGCTCCACGTCGAAGGTCACGCGGTCCCCTTCGGCGAGGGTCTTGAATCCCTCGGATTGAATAGAAGAGAAATGGACGAAAATATCACCTTGACCTTCCTCCTGCTCGATGAAACCGAACCCTTTCTTGTCACTGAACCATTTTACGACACCGTTTGCCATTGGTACACTCTCCTTGGGTTAGATGGAATAGATGCCGCGGTCGATCCGCTTCATTTTACCCTTTTTGCAGGCGCGATGAACGATGTTGCTGATCTGCTTTTCATTCAATCCTGACTTTTTTCGCAGCTCCTCCACGGAGATCCCTTTCTTGTAGCGCTTCATAATGGTGAGCACCTGGTCGGTGGGGGTGTTGGCCCTGGCCTTTGGGGCGGCCTTTTTTTTGGCGACCGGCACCTTCTGGGGTGCTGGTTCGCTGGCTGGGGTGGTTGTTTCGAACGACTGGACCATGGCTTCCGTTTTCTTGGCCAGCGTATTTAACTGTTTGGCGATGGCTTTCAGGTCTTTGGCAATTTTTTGCATAATCGGAGTCCTCCATCTAAAAAAGGTGTGCGATCACTTGCCACGGTATATGTTGACAATAAACGCCGCTTCACCTGAATAATATGTAATTTCAAAAGATTGTAAAGGTGTAAGCGCGATTGTTGGCGACGGATAACAGATGTACCAATCGATTCACCGCCGGAAATAGGTGTTTGCGAACGAACGATATCAACCGAAACTGTATTTCAGAACCTCTCACGAGAACAGAAACACAACTGCTGATATTTCATCATTGGTGAGCATAAAGGATCGTTTGGCAAAAGTCAATCTACTAGAATATCAAGAAGTAAATGCTTCACCAAAATCTTACTGGCCCGGTGTCCAGGTGAATAAAGTCCGATTCAGGATAGTAGCCGACACCACCGGCTTCGAGGTGTTTGGCCATCTGGTAGATTCCATCGGTCCGGTATCCGGGTATTCGAATATCAATGGCGCGGCCGGCCATGTGAAAACTGTTGCGGGCCACACCCGAGGTGGTTCTTCTCAGCATGGCATTCGTGCGCGGGGAGCGGTAGCCAGAAATGATGTGGATCGGGTTGGGCGGGTTGATTTTTTGGGTGATACGAGAAAGCAGATCCAGCAGTCTGGGGTCCACCGGCTTGATTTCACCGGTGCGATAGTCGCGCATGATGTGATTGATCTGCCCCATGGCCCGAACGATCAACTTCCCGTCCGAGCGGTAGCGGGTCTTGAGCGATTCCCCGGTGTGAATGTTGAAAAAGGCCAGTTGGCGGTTTCTGGACCGTTCGGGTCGGATGGCGGCCATTACCGGATGTGAGAAGAGGGCGGTCAGGATCGTCGCCGCACCCATTTTCAAGAAGCTTCGGCGACTGTTTTCGAAAAGGGCGATGCCGTTCATGGTCACGGCTCCAGGCGGGCGGAAATTTGGTCGATTTTCGGTTTTGGGTCTAACATTCCGACTGGTGGTCAACGATGCTGGTTCTCCTTCACGAACTGTTGAAAGTGCGTCAACTCCTAATTAGGGTAAAAAACCCGGCTGTGTCAAGAGATGGTTGAGAAAATGGTCACGCCGCTGCCGTTGAGGGGTAGGCAAGCGCTTGGGAGCGACCCAGTTGTTCAAGTTTTGCAGGATACAACCGATCTTTATCCTTCGAACGGCCATGAATCGCGGCTTTTTTTAATCAAAGGACACACCATGAAACCAGAACCCAAACAGGTCAAGCGGACCCGCGTCTCCCGTCGAACCGGACTGGACCGGCGCTGGATTGCCTCCCCCAATCATCAACCCGAGCGGCGCTCCGGCGTGGACCGGCGTCAATCCAAGCCGCAAACCCTCGACGCGATTTTGGAGCCGGCACCCGAGCCCGATGGCGCCGACGACCGGCCGAAGGCGCCGTCTGCGGAAACGGCATCGGGTGAGCGTCGCGTCCTGCGGCTGACAGCGACAGGCTCCAAGCCGTCAGCGGATGAGGGCCATTAAAGCCGGCGGAAATAAATAAATCCACTGCGTTGCAGGTCTTTGCGCCGGTCTTCGGCGCTGCCCCAAATGTCACGTATTCCAATACGCTTTCATTTGTCGCGCCTTGAAGCGCGGTGTGCATCCGGCGCAATTCTGGCGGATTAATTTGTTGCCGCTGTCCTAAAAGGTTCGACCCCGGACCTGTGTAAGGATCTTATCGTTTAATGTCCACGGGCGTGCGCCATGTCGTCGACACCCCGGCCGCCCGCAAAATGTCGATGCCCCTTTGCATGTGGGCGTCAATCGTCTCCACCCCATGCGAGTCATCTCCCGGGACGATGTCGATGCCCATGTCATGGGCCTGTTTGAGAATCGGCGCCGACAGGTACGGCTCGCTTTCGCCCCTGGCCAGCGGCCGCAGGTTGAAGTCCAGGATCAGGTCAAGCTCTCTGATCAAGGCCAGGTTGCGGACGATCTTCTCCCAGATCGGCGGGCTGGCCAGACGTGAGCGGTAGTCGGGGTCGTAAATCCGAACGATGTCGAAGTGGCCGACCACCTGAGGGGATAAGGCCCGAATCATTTCATACTGCTCGTCGAAGTAGGTCAGGTAAAAACCGTCTATACCGCCGCAGCGCTCGCAGGCCGCCTGATAGTGCTCCCGACTGTAGTCGAAGGCAATGTCTTTGACATGATGGGCGGAACCGACGATGTAATCGGGGCAAAAGGTGCGGGCCAGGACCTGGGCGTAGGCGATGCTGCCGCTGCAGTTCTCGGTTTCAAAGCCCACTAAAAGTTGGATGTCGCAGCTGAACCTGGCTTGAAGCCGCCGGCAGGTGCGCATGTATTCGGCAAAGCGCGCCCGGATGGCGAAGATGCTCAGGCCGGCGGCTTTTTCGTCCGGGTAGATAAAGTCGCTCGAGACCGGCGGCATGTGCTCGGTGATGCCGACCCATGGGTATCCTTTGGCGATATAGGCCAGCACGACGGCTTCGAGGGTGTCGTGGGCATGGCTGCAGAACTGGCCGCTGTGACCGCCGTGGATCGAAACGGGGTGAGTGGGTTGCATATGGTTTACTCGCTGTAGCCAGTTTGAGGTGAATCCGCCGCCGGCGCTGCAAACGAAATCGAAAAGTTCTGCCGGATCAGGTTGACGACCGGCAAGAACAGCGGCTCGGGCAGCCGCGACCATTCAAACCAATCCCAATGTTCGCACTTGTGCGGCTCTTTGACCACAGCGTCCCCGACGGTTCGTTCGGCAATGACGAAAAGGGTGACGTAGTGCTTTTGCTCAATTTCGAAGACGTCGTTTGTAAACGGTCCCAGGCGCGAGGCGGTGAGGGTCAGGCCGGTCTCCTCAAAGAGTTCCCGCCGGGCGCACGATTGGACCGATTCACCGTATTCCAGGTGGCCGCCGGGAAATTGCCAGCAGCCGGCGCCGTGGGCATTTTTCCGTTTGCCCAACAGCACCCGCCCATTGCGCACGACGATGACGGCGACACCGATCATGGGTCTGTTTTTGGGTTTCATCTCGATCTGCGCATGCCCTTCCTCAAACCGTATACAGAATCACCAGGCAGCGCGTCGTGGCCGCCGACAGGCTTTTTAGTTTATGGGGTGTGGCGGAGTGAAAGTGAATCGACTCGCCGGTTTTGAGAACATGCACTTTCGTTCCCAGGGTGAATTGCAGCTCGCCCTGCATCACGAAGATGAACTCCTCGCCGTCATGCTTGTAGGCCACCGGCTTGTGGTCGTGGTGCGGTTCGATGGACACCATGAAGGCCCGCAGATGGTCGTTCGCGGCGCCGGAGGTCAAGGTTTGGTAGGAGTAGTTGCGGGTGCGGTTGACGTAGTCGCGGGTGCGTTGATCCCGAATCTGCAGTCTCTCTTCGTCGCGCAAAAAGGTTCCCGGATCGACGCCGTAGGCGCCGGCCAGACGCAGCAGGAACGCCACCGGCGGCGAAACCGTGCCGGATTCGATCTCGGCGATGTATTCCGGCGTCTGGCCGGTGGCATCGGCCAGATCTTCCACGGACCACCCCTGGGCGTCGCGCAAGGTCCGGACCTTCTCGCCGAAGCCGCGTTTTTGGGGTCGATCGGGCAGGTCGCTGCACAGGTCGTCTGTCAGCCGGCGCATGACCCGTTTGCGGATGCGCTGGCTGAGCAGCGGCAGAAAGGTGGGGGCGTCGGCGACCACACCCACGTCGGCCAACTTGAAGATCGGAGCGGCCGGATCCCGGTTGACGGCCACGATCAGACCGGCGTCGGCGATGCCGGCGGTGTACTGGACCGCGCCCGAGGTGGCGATGGAAAACAGCAGTTCCGGGCGAACGCTCTTGCCGGTTTGGCCGATCAGCCGATCGTCCGACACCCAGTGGTTGAGCACCGGCGGCCGCGTGGCAGCCACCTGACCGGCCAGGGCCGCGGCCAACTGACGCACCTGGCTGAAGTTTTCCATACTTCCCAGTCCGGCCCCGCCCACCACGACGACGCGGGCGTTTTCGAGCGTGTCGGCGGTGGACTGAACGGGCGTGGACGATATCAGGCGCAGGCCCTGTGGTTCACCGATGTCGGCCAAAGGCATGCGGGCCACGCGGCCCTGACGCCGGGGGTCCTTTGCGCCGGCCGGGCGATGGGGAGAGACCGTGGCAAATCCGGTGCCGCGGCCGGGTACGAAGGTGATCTCGGCCATGATTTCCCCACCCCAGGCCGGACAGCGGCCAACAATGGATTCGTTCTCACCGGGGATGAGCTCCAGGCAGTCGGCCATCAATCCGGCCCCCAACGCTGCCGCCACGCGCGCGGCCAGCTCCCGGCCGAAGTCGGTCAGGGGGAACAGCACCAACCGCGGCCGCTTTGACCTGAAAACCGGAACCAGTGCCTGGGCGAAAGCATGCGGGGTGGGCGATGAGAAGCGTTCGTTTTCGAACACGACAACCTCCTGGGCCCCCCAGGCGACGGCGGTTTTTTCGAAGGGCTCCTGGACCCCACAGGTGTCGTCGTCGGCACCCGGCGACAGACCCGTTTTTGCCGTGGACAGGGAAAACATCACCACCCGCGACCGGGTGTGGCGGGCCAAGGCCGACGCCGTGGTCAAGACCGTGAAACTCATCTCTTGCAGCAGGCCGCTGCGACGGTCGCCAAACACCCAGATTTCATTGATTGTCGTCATGGTTAGTATCGCTGCCGCAGCGCCTACGCGATCAGTCCTGCGTCGGCCAGGTGTCGAACCAGTGCGTCGGCCTGCTCGGACGGCGTGCCTTCAATCCACTGGCAGGTTCTGTTTTTGGAGACGGTTTGCATGGCCAGCACCCGGGTGGGTGAGCCGGCATCGCCGACCTGGGTGGGCGACAGTCCCAGCGCGTCGATGCCCAGGGTTTCGACCGGCATCGCATCGAAAGCGGTGGCCAGGCCGGCCAGGGACGGGTCCCGCGGCCGGGCCATGTCGGGGTGGATGCTCAAGGCGGCCGGACCGGTGACGTGGTAAATCTCTTGGAAACCGTCGATCCGGCGGGTGACCGTGTGGTGGCCGCTGCCGCCATCGATCGCCACCACGCCGGTCAAGATGGGAACATCCAGCAGGACTGCGGTCTGAGGACCGACCTGGCCGGTATCGCTGTCCGCGCTGCGGGTGCCAAAGAGCAGTAGATCGAATGGGGCCAGGTGTCGAACCGCCGCGCTCAGGGCCGTCGAGGTGGCCAGGGTGTCGGACCCGGCCAGGGCCGCGTCGCACAGCAGCACGGCGCGGTCCGCTCCCATGGCCAGGGCCTCGCGCAGCATCGCCGCGGTGGTCGGCGGGCCCATGGACAAAACGGTTACCGAGCCGCTGCGGGCCGCCTTGATCCGCAAGGCGGCCTCGATCGCCGGGCGGTCAAAGGGATTGAGGATGCAATTGGCCGCCGAGCGAACCACTTTCCCGCCCGGGGCGGTGCTGACAACGGCTTTGATGCAGACGATGATGTGCAACGGTCAGACTCCTGTGGGTGACGGATTCGTAAACGCGCCAATATCTGCGTTGCGCTTCAGCCCTCGTCACTGTGGAGTACCGTCGGTACGCCTTCGTTTCTCGGGCTTCGCAAGCCTTGATCGCGACGCTTTTTCGAATCCGTTTGTCGCTTACTCGCCGGCCAAAACGCTTTTTGCGATGACCATGCGGTGGATTTCCGAGGTGCCTTCATAGATCCGGGTCACCCGGGCGTCCCGGTAATAGCGTTCCACGGAATAGGCCTTGCTGTAGCCGTATCCGCCGTGGACCTGTAGCGCCAGATCGGTCACCGCGCTGGCCGCTTCGGAGGCGAACAGTTTGGCCATGGCCGCTTGGGTGGCAAAGGGCTGGTGGTTGTCCTTCAAGGCGGCCGCCTGGTAGACCATCAGCCGGGCGGCCGCCACCTGGGTGGCCATGTCGGCGATCATGGTACCAATGGCCTGGTGTCGGTGCAGTGGCACCCCAAACTGGTGGCGCTGCCGGGTGTATCGGACCGCCTCTTCGAGGGCTGCCTGGGCGATGCCCACGGATTGCGCGGCGATCCCCATGCGCCCCACGTCCAGGGCCGCCAGTCCGATTTTCAGGCCCATGCCTTCACGGGCCAGCAGATGGTTCGAGGGCAGGCGGCAATCGGTCAGCCGGATCGAGCTGACCGGGTTGGCGCGCATGCCGCACAGGTCTTCCAGGTCGCCCACCGCGAATCCGGCGGTACCGCGTTCAGCCACCAGGACACTGATTCCGCGGGCCCCGGCCGACGGGTCGGTGCGACAGAAAATCAGGCAGATGTCGGCAATGCCGCCGTTGGTCACGAAAACTTTGTTGGCATTGACCCGGTAGCCGTCGCCGTCGGCCAGAGCCGTGGCCTCGATGCCGGCCGCATCCGATCCGGCGTTGGGCTCGGTCAGGCAGAAGGCGCCGATTTTTTGGCCGCGTGCCAGCGCCGGCACCCAGCGCTGGATCTGTTCGGAGCTGCCGAAGGTCAGGATCGGATAGAGGGCCACGCTGTTGTGAACGCTGAGGCACAGGCCCACGGCGGCGCTGACGCGCGAAATCTCCTCGATGACGATGGCGTAGCTGAGCGTGTCGAGGTCGGCCCCGCCTAAATGCTGCGGGGCCTGGATGCCGAAGTAGCCCAAAGCGCCCATTTTGGCGGCCGCCTCCCAGGGAAAACGGGCTTCTTGGTCGATCTGGGCGGCGATGGGGCGCAACTCACGCTCGCAGAAGCGGCGCACCGAACGGCGGATGGTACGATGTTTGTCTTTCAGCAGCAGATCCATGACGCTGTAGCAGCTATCAGAATCTGGTCATGCCGTCAATCGTCCTGGCGGCAGGTTGGGTGCGATTTCAAATTGAAGCCACTCGAAATTGATGATACCCAACCTTGAAAACTATCCCAACCACTGTTCAACGACAAGAAAGCGCACCATGATCGAGATGACTGCCACCGCAGCACAGCAAATCCGGGACTGGGCCGCCGGTCTTGACGCCGATCTCGTCCTCCGTTACGCCGTCAGCGGTCATGCCCGGGATGCATCGATTTCGGCGTTTGCCCAACGCTTGGCCGCTGAGACCGACCGCGTCCGGCTCCAAAAGGAGGGTGATTCCCCGGTCCCACGGCCGACCCTTTTTGCCGGTGACCATGTGGCCTACCAGGCCCTGCCGCTGGATCGGGAACTGGAACCGTTTCTGATCGCCCTGGCCGGAAAGGGCCGGGCCTTTGAGGATCGCATTTCCGCGGAAAACCGGTTGCGCATGACCCGGCTGCGCGCGCCGGCTCTGCTGACGGTCTACGTTACACCCCACTGTCCCTATTGTCCGACGACGGTGGCCACCGTTCTGGGGCTTGCCGCCTGCAGCGACTATGTCTGGGTGACCGTCATCGACGGTGAGCTGTTTCCCGAGGCGGCCCAAAAAGACCGTGTCAGCGCGGCGCCGACCGTCATCCTGGACAATCGCTTGCGGTGGACCGGGAGCGTCGATCCCGATGAGCTGGTGACCCTGATGCTGGATCGAGACCCGGTCAACCTGGGGGCCGAGGCCCTGCGCGGCATGATCGAGGCCGGCGACGCCCAACAGGTGGCCGAGATGATGATGGCACGCGGCAGGCTGTTTCCGGCGTTTTTCGAGCTGCTGGCCTACCCGCGCTGGTCGGTACGGTTGGGGGCCATGGTGGCTTTCGAAACCCTGGCCGAGGAGGCTGCGGCCCTGGCCGGCCAGGTCGTCGACCCCGTGATCGCGGCCTTTACCGGTGCAGATGACACGGTCAAGGGGGACCTGCTGCACGTGCTGGGGGAATCGGGCAACCTGGCGGCCCTGCCGTTTCTGGCTAGCGTGGCCGCCGGCGACTACGACGAAGAAGTGCGGTGCGCGGCACAAGAGGCCCAGGACAAGATAGAAGGCCGGCAACGTTAACGCTGCAGCCCGCCACCGTCCTTCCAAGCCCGATAGCGGTAGAGATCCTTTTCCAGAAAAAAAAGGCAGGCCAGCAGGAAAGCGGCATCGTCGAGCTGGCCCAGACCGGGGATGAAGTCGCCGATCAGATCGGTGGGAATCAGCAGGTAGGCCACGGCCAGGATGAAAACGATGCCCGACAGCGGGGAAATATTGCGGTAGCGGCCGGTCCAGAAATCCCGAATCAACTGAATCAACAGCTTCAGGTCGACCGCCAGACGTTTGAACAGGTTCGGATCGGTGGGCAGGGTGGGTGTGGGCATCGCTATTTCCTAAAAAACGGGTTCAGGTAGTACCACATTGTAACCTTTTTATCGCTTCTGGGTCTATACTCTTGGAAGATGAAAACATCAGCTTCCATTCTTACCTCCTCTCACTCCAAGAGCCCCCAACAATCCCCAATGTGTTCGGGGGCTCACCTTTTTGAGCCCCGTGGCGCTGTCAGAAGCTGCCGGGTTGATCGGGTTTGGTCTGCGTGCCGCCGATCCCCGTAGGGCTGTTTCCGAAAAGCCGATATTTTGACGGCAGGGCCTTTCAGTTTGCCGGCCATTGGGTTATGATGTCCCCACAGTTTACCATGGCGACGTTGATCTCCGGCGGATTGGGGTGCGACCGCCAGGGTTCGACGGTCGATATTATCCGATCGCAACCTCGATGGCAAGCAGTCAGGAGGCGCTGATGGCGCGTGTGTCGATCATGCAGACAACCCAACGCGAGGCGGGCGTGCGTGGGGCGGTGGCGGCCCTGGGTGACAATCCGGTCAAAAACAAAGCCGTGCTGATCAAGCCCAACTTCAACACCGCCGATGCAGCGCCGGGATCGACCCACAACGACACGCTGCTGGCGCTGGTGGACCTGCTCTGGGAGATGGGGGCCGCGTCGCTCAGTCTGGGGGAGCGCAGCTATCCGCCGACGCGCGGGGTGATGGAAAAGAAAGGCGTGTTGCCGCTGCTGGAAAACCGCCAGGTCGAGGTGATCGATTTCGACGATTTGCCCGAAGCCGATTGGGTGGCGTGTCAGCCGGAGCAGTCGCACTGGAAAAAGGGCTTCCGGGTGGCCCGGCCGATTCTGGAGGCGGAGTGTCTGGTCTCCACCGGATGCCTTAAAACCCATCAGTTCGGCGGCGTCATCACCCTCTCGCTCAAGCTGCACGTCGGTGTGGTGCCCACCTTTCGCAACGGCTTCGGCTACATGCAGGAACTGCACGGTTCCCCCTACCAGCAGGAGATGATCGCCGAAATCAATGCGCCCTTCACACCGGACTTGGTGGTCATGGACGGGCTCGACGTCTTTGTCGACGGCGGGCCGGCCACCGGCAAACGGGCGGATGGCAACGTTTTTATGGCATCTGCGGACCGCGTGGCCATCGACGCGGTCGGTGTGGCCATGCTCAAGCACCTGGGAAGCAATCAAACCATCATGGATTCGCCCCTATTTGAGCTACGCCAGATCAAACGGGCGGCTGAACTGGGCATCGGTGTGCCCAACGCATCGGCCATTACGCTGGTGCCGGCTAACGACGACAGCGCCAGGCTGTGCGCCTCCCTGGAGACGATCCTGTCTGACGGATAGCATCGTTATAAAGCGGCACCGAACCAACATCGATCCACGCTAACCTTGTCGATTTCAGGAGCACATGGGGTTATGAACACGCAGACGCTGATTCTGACCGTCCTGATCTTATGGTTGATCATGGGGCTCGCCTTTCTGTCGGCCTATTCGGAGGTCAAACGCACCGGCGGCACCCTCAAGGATGCCATGCGCAACAACGAAACCTTCTGGTTTATTCTCAGCATCGTGGTGGGTGTGGCGGTGGTGACCTTCAAGATGGCGGCCTGACCCGGTCGGCCCGCAGCGCAAGCGCTGCAGCAGTATCGCCCCACAACCGGGCCAGGTGGTCACTTGGGTGGAAATTATCCGTCACCTTTGAGCAGTTTCTGGCGCTCCCCTTCGATCCAGTCGATTCGGCTCCACAATCCCTGCAGGATACGCACCTCGCGGTCATCCAGGCCCGCCCGCCCGAACAGTCGCCGAAAGGCCCGCAGGACATGATCCGGGTTCTGAGGGTCCAGGTAGTCGACCGCCAGCAGCGTGCGGCGCATGTGCTGGACCATGCGCTCGACATCCTCGGTGCGGGCCGCCAAGCGCTGGTCGGCGGCCGAGGGAGATGCGGCCAAAGACGCCTTGCGGCACTCGTAGAGGATCAAGGTGACCGCCTGGGAGAGGTTCATGGATGGATAGGCGTCGTGGGTTGGAATTGTGACGAAAAACCGGCATAGATCCAGTTCGCTGGTGTGCAGACCACGATCTTCTCGGCCGAAGACGAAAGCGGTCCGGCTGTCGGCCGGTTGGGCCAAGGCCTGGACGGCCGCCTTCTCCGGGTCGACAAACGCCTCGCGATACTTGCCGAAGCGGCGGGTTGTGCCGAATGAGACGCGGCAGCCCGCCAACGCTTCCGGCAGGGTTGCATAAACCGTGGCGCTTTTTAGGATCGACTCGGCCTTGAGGGCCATTTTGCGGGCCGCCAGACCGTCGTAATCGGCGCAGGGAGCCACCAGCCGCAGATCGCGCACGCCGAAATTCATCATCGACCGGCAGACCGACCCCACATTGATCGGTCCCTGGGGCTCGACCAGGATCACGCTGACGTTATGCATTGACATCCCCAATAATCAGCTTTTTGGGCATGGTATCGGGCGGCTGCCTTGGGGATCGGCACGATCAGCGGGGCCAGATGAAAAAACAGGTCGAAAATGTCGACGGGGCGTTGTGGTGTCATCCCGAATTATCGCGGCCCCTGTTGGTTCAAACCTAGCGCTTCCGTTTTCATTTCCGCCGTGTCGTTATCAGGAGATTGCAAGCCGGTGGCGGCGTTCATGGCCGGCGGGGTGATCCAGCCGCCACCCAACGCCTTGTAGAGATTGACGAAGGCATTGCGGTACAGTCGCTGAAGTTCAGACAACTGCAGTTCGGCATTGAACAGGGCACGCTCGGTTTCCAGCACCTCCAGGTAGCTGGTGACGCCCTTGTCGTAGCGCTCGTTGGAGAGTCTGTTGGCGCTCAAGGCAGCTTTTTGCTGGCGCTCAAGGGCGGACAGTTCGTCGCGGTAGGTGGAAATTTCAACCAGGGCGTCCTCCACCTCCCGAAACGCGATCAGCACCGCGTTTTCGAATTGATAGAGCGCCTGCTGCATCTTTTGCTCCTCGATCTCCACCCGGCGTTTGTTCTTGCCGAAATTGATGAGCGGACCCAGCAGCTGGCCCCCCACCGACCAGACGCCACCATTGGTGACCATATCCGCCAATTCCGTCGTGGCCACGCCCAGACTGCCGGTCAAGGTGATGGCAGGAAGGCGCATGGCTTCCGCCACGCCGATTTGCTCGGTTCGAGCTTTGACCACGTATTTGGCCTGGATGATGTCTGGACGCCGCTCCAGGATGTCTGACGGCAGCCCCACCGGTATCTCCGGGGGCAGCGGGTCCGCCAGGTTCTTTTTAACCCGGACGGACTCCGGCAGGCGGCCTAGCAGGATGGCCAGGCCGTTTTCGGTCTTGGCGATGCTGCGCTCGAAAAGGGGGATTGCCGCGGCGGCGATCTCTTTCTGTATTTGGGCCTGGTTGACGTCGATTTGGGCGATAATGCCTTTGTCAAAGCGCTGCTGGATGATGTCGAGGCTCTTGGTCCGTGATTCGACGGTCGCTTTGGAAATAGTCAGGCGACGATGATAGTCCAGCAACTCATAGTAGGTGGTGGCCACGTCCGCGACCAGGGCCAGTTGCACGGACTTGAGACCAAATTCGGAAGCCATCAGATCGGCACGCGCGGCTTCGGTAGACCGCCAGAATTTCCCCCAGAAGTCAATCTCCCAGTTGAGCGGTGCGGCCAGGTAAACGGTTGAATCGGTGTCAAAAGTACGTGCGCCGCCTCTGAAATTGCCTGTCAGGACGCCGGCTTCGACATCGACGCGCGGGTATCGGTCAGCTCGGGTGAAGCCGACTGTGGCGCGGGCCTGTTCGATGCGACTGACGGCGATTTTGAGGTCGCGGTTGTTTGCCAGCGCCATGGAGACCAAATCGTAAAGCAGCGGGTCATTGAACAGGGCCCACCACTTCAGGTCCGAAATGGTGCCGTTTGGCATGGCAGCGGTGCGATAGGCTACCGGCGTCTCTACGACCGGGTCGATGTACTCCGGACCTACGCTGCAGCCGGCAAGCAACCCAATCAGGCATCCCAACCGGGCCGCTTTATCCAACAGCGGATGACCGTTCATCATCGTTTTATGTCTCCGTTGCCTTCAATCGAGCCCTTTTTTTTTCATAACCGGCGATCTTACCGATGAAAACGAACAGCATGGGATAGAAGAACACACCCAAGGCCGTGGCCATGGCCATGCCGCCCAAGAGGGCCATGCCCATGACCACCCGGGCTTCGGCGCCGGCGCCGCTGGCCACCACCAGGGGCAGCACACCCAGGATAAATGAGAAGGCGGTCATTAAAATGGGTCGAAAACGCAGGCTGGCCGCTTTGAGGGCCGCGTCGAACAAGGAGAGTCCCTGCTTGAACTCCATGTTGGCAAATTCGACGATCAGGATGGCGTTTTTGGCGGCCATGCCAATGAGCATCACCAGGGCGATCTGAGCGAATATATTGAGTTCATAGCTGGGGCTGGCGATACGGGCCAGATAGAGGGACAAAAACGCGCCGAAAATGGCAAAAGGCGTGCCCAGCAAAATACTCAAGGGCAGAGACCAGCTCTCGTACTGGGCCGCCAGGATGAGAAAGACGAACAGCAAGGAGAAGACGAAGACCACGGCGCCAGTGCCGGCGGACTGTTTTTCCTGAAAGGACATGTTGGACCAGGCGTAGCCCAAGTCCGGCGGCAGGGAGGTCTCGGCCACTGCTTCCAAAGCCGCCAGGGCCTGCGCGGAGGTGAATCCGGGGGCCGGTCCGCCGGTCAGCTCGATGGACCGATAGAGGTTGAAGCGGTTGGTGAAGTCCGGCCCGACGACCGCCTTGATGCTGACGAAGGCGTCCAGGGGTACCGACTGACCGTTGCCGTTCTTAACGAAAAAGAGGTTGGTGCGGTCCTCGCTCAGCCGGTATTCGGGTTCGGCCTGGATGTAGGCTTTGTAAAGGCGGCCGAAGCGATTGAAGTCGTTGACGTAGGCGCCGCCCAGGAAGGCACCCACGGTGGTGTAGATATCGTTGAGGGAGACCCCGGCTTTGAGCACCTTGTCGCGATTGATCTCCATGTAGCGCTGGGGCACGCCGGCCCGAAAGGTGGTGACGACGTTGCCGATCTCCGGACGCGACATGGCAGCCTGGACAAAGCGATCGGTCTGCTCGGCCAGGTATTCAGGCGTGCTGCCGGCCCGGTCCTGGATGTGGATGGTGAATCCCGAGCCGCTGCCCAGTCCGGGAATGGGGGGCGGGCCGAAGGCGAAGACCTGGCCTTCGTTCACGGCCTTGAAAAACTCCCGGTTCAGAGCGGCGACGACCGCGTTGGCTGTTCTGGCTCTGGCACTCCAGTCTGTGAGCGAGACGAAGACAAAGCCGGCATTGGGGGACATGGCGTTGGAGAGCAGGCTGAAACCGGCAACGGCCGTGACGTAGGCCACCTCGGGGTGCCCTTTGATGATCGCTTCCACCTTCTCGGTGACCGCGTCGGTGCGCTGCAAAGAGGCTGCGTCGGGCAGCTGGATGTTGACCATCAGGTAGCCCATGTCCTCGCTGGGCATGAAGCCGCCCGGCACCAGCTTGCCCAACAGACCCAATCCGGCCGTCAGCACGACAATGAAGGCAAGACCGACGGCGATTTTGCGTGTCACGACACGGGTGAACCCGGTGTAGACGGTGGTGGTCTTGTCGAACAGCGTGTTGAAAAGGCGGAAAAAGGCGCCCAGCGGTCCGCGCATGGGCTGTTGCTTGCGCAGCAGCAGCCCGCAAAGGGCCGGGCTCAAGGTCAGGGCGTTGATGGAAGAAAAGATCACGGATACAGCCACGGTGATGGCGAACTGCTGGTAAAGGCGTCCGGTAATGCCGCCCATGACGGCCACTGGGATAAAGATCGCCACCATGACCAGGGTGGTGGCGATGACCGGCGCGGTGACCTCTTTCATAGCGGCTTTGGTGGCTTCCTTGGGCGGCATGCCCGATTCGATTTTGATCTGGACCGCCTCCACGACCACGATGGCGTCGTCGACCACGATGCCGATGGCCAGCACCAGGCCCAGCAGGGAGAGCACGTTGATGGTGAAGCCGATTATGGGAAAGACCATGAAGGTGGCCAACAGGGAGACTGGAATGGCGATGGTGGGAATCAGGGTCGCCCGCCAGTCCTGGATGAAAATAAAGACCACCAGAATGACCAGAACCAGGGCGATAATCAGGGTTTCGATGATTTCATCAATGCCGGCCGTGATGGCCAGGGTCGTGTCCAGGCTGACATCGTAGCGCATGCTTTTGGGAAAAGCGCGTGACAGGTCGAGCATGGTCTGCTTGACCGTTTCGGCCAGGACCACGGCATTGGACCCCGGGGCCTGGTAGAGGGCGATCATGGCGCAGGGCTTGTCGTTCATGCGTGTGAAGGCGTTGTAGGACTCCACCCCCAACTCAACCCGGGCGATGTGCTTGATCTTCACCTGCGACCCGTTGGCCGCCGTTCGAACCACGATTTCGCCGAACGCTTTCTCGTTTTGGAGGCGGTCGGGAAGGCGCACGGTGTAGGTGAATTCGGTGCCCGGTGGGGCCGGTTCGGCGCCGAACTTGCCGCCCGGCACGACCACACTCTGGGCCCGGATGGCGTCCATGATCTCCGGCACGGTGATACCCATGTGCGCCAGGCGGTCGGGTTTGATCCAGATACGCATGGAGTAGTCGCTGGCGCCCAGGACGTTGACACGGCCGATGCCCTTGATGCGCGCCAGGATGTCCTTGATGTTGATCAAGGCATAGTTGCCCAAAAATTGTTGATCGAAGCGCGGGTCGTCGGCCGTCAGGGCGATCAGCATGAGGATGTTGGGCATTGACTTTTCGGTGGTCACGCCCAAGCGCCTGACCTCTTCGGGCAGCTTGGCGGTGGCGGCGGCGACCCGATTCTGGGTGAAAACCGTGTTCATGTCCGGATCGGTGCCGACGTCGAAGGAGACCTGGATGGTCATGGTGCCGTCGTTGGCGTTGATGGACTTCATGTAAATCATGTTGTCCACGCCGTTGATCTGCTGCTCCAGGGGGGTTGCCACGGATTGTTCCACGCTGACGGCATTGGCCCCGGTGTACGTGGCGCGCACCTCGACAATGGGTGGTGTGATATTCGGGTATTGCTCAGATGGCAGGCCGCGGAGAAACACCAATCCGACGATGACCATGACGATGGCGATAACCATGGCCACGATGGGTCGTCTGACAAAAAAATCACCCATGGCTGGCTACATTTCCCCTTTTTCGGTTGGTTTCACATCCACGACGGTCGGCTTGACGGTCATTCCGTCCTTCACCTTCTGCAACCCTTCATAAACAACTTTTTCGCCGGGTTCGAGCCCGTCGGCGATCAGCCATAAAGATCCAATCTTGGGGCCAACCGTGATTTCCCGGATGGTGACCGTGTTGTCCGCACCAACCACATAGACGTTGTAAAGGCCTTGCAGTTCCATCACGCAGCGCTGGGGGATCAGGATGCCGTCTTCGATCACCTTTCCCCTGACGCTGACCCGGACGAATTGCCCGGGCCGCAGCAGTTTTTCAGGGTTGGGGAAGGAGGCCTGCACCAGCATGGCCCCCGTGGTGGGGTCTACTTCCCGGTCGATGAAATCAGGCCGGCCTTTGTGGGCATATACCGTGCCGTCGATCAGAATCAGCTCCAGGTTGGCTTCCGCCGCTCGCGCCTCTGCGTTCCGGTCTGTCAGCTGCTGGGCAGCTACCAGGTACTGGGTTTCGGTAATGAAGAAGGTGACCAGGATGGTGTCCACCTGGGAAACGGTATTGAGGATGACCGGGTTGGGGTCGCGTCCAACGAAATCGCCCACCTTGGCCTGGGTCTTGCCGATGATGCCGTCGATGGGCGAGTAGATCTTGGTGTAACCGAGCTGGATTTGAGACGCCCGAAGTGTCGCCTCGGCGGCCGCTTTGGATGCAATCGCGGCATCATGGGTGGCAATGGCCCCGTCCAGGTCGCTCTTGCTGACCGCGTTGATCTCGGCCAGCGGTCGGATTCGTTCCAGATCCCGTTTGGCATAGGCCAACATGGTTTCCGCTTCGGCCACGGCACTCAGGCGAGCGGCCACGTTTTCCTCGAACTGCTGGCTTTCCAGGGTGTAGAGCAAGTCGCCTTTGTTGACCCCGGCGCCCTCTTGAAAATGAAGGCCTTCCAGGAACCCTTCCACGCGGGCGCGGATGGCAATGTCTTTTAACCCGCTGGTCTGGCCGACGAACTCCAGGTACAGGGGCACATCCCGGGCGACGGTTTCGACGACGGACACCTCAGGGGGGGGCGGTGGCGCCGGGTTTGTTCTCTCTTGGCTGCAGGCCGCCAGAAGAAGAATTGATCCGACGATTAGAAATGGAATCCTTAATTTCATTTGGTTCTCTTTACCGTGGTGGTGAAGGCGCTGCAGCTTGACTGCTCAGGCATCTGCGCCCGGCCGCGTCATTGCTGCCCGAAATAGGCCGCCGGATCGCTCGTCAACAGGTCAAGCTTTTCCTGCAGCTGCTGCAACTGATTCTCTTTCATGCCCTGGGTGTAGGTGTCGCTCATGCCGCGACCCGCAACAATGTCCATCTGCGCTTCGATGCGTGCGCGTTCGGCCTGGACGCGATCGTCGAGGGCGGCATCCTGCTGGGCCTGGGCTTCATCTTGGGCCGCCTGGGTCTCTTTTTGCTTTTCCTGCAGGTATTGATCGGCCTCTTTGGTGGCTTCTTCGACCATCTTGTTGTATTCTTGGCGTGCCTCGTCGACGGCGAATGCCAGACCGGTGATGCCAAGGATCGACAGGCCCAGCAGGACCAGGCCGACGCGTGTTGCAGATTTCATAATGGGCTCCTTTTCAGCGGGTCATGTCTTGCGTGTAAACCACCTATTGCTGTTGTTGCAGAGTCTTGGCGCGTTCAATATAATTAACCAAATCAGTCCCCAATGCAAGGTCTGGGTGATATTCGCGCAACCGGTTTGCCACCTGAAGGGCATCGTCCAGCCGCTGCCATCCCAGATAGAGCACCGCCAGGGCGTACAGGTAGTCCGGGTTCTGGGCCTCTATGAGCAAGGCCTGGCGCAAGGCGGTTTCGGCTTCGGGATTGCGGTTGAGTGACTTGAGCAGCAGGGCCAGGTTGTAGTGCACGCGTGCGCGCTGGGGCAGGCCGGCGGCCGCCTCACCCAAGAAGATAACGGCCTCATTCAGGGCATCTCTTTCGGCCAGGAGCAGTCCCAGCGAATATTTGACCTCGTGCATCTGCGGGTGCTCGGCCACCACTTCGCGCAGCAGGGTTTCGGCCTGATCCTTCTTCCCTTGACTGTTGTACAGCATGGCCAGATTGACCTTGGCCGGGAAGAAGAGCCGGTCGATGATCATGGCCTGCCGGTAGTGACCAATGGCCAGATCGGTATTTCCCAGTTCGGCGTAGAGGTTGCCCAGATTGTGGCGCGAGGCGGCAAAATCGCCGGTGCGCGCCATGGCCGCCACGTATTCGGCAAGGGCGTTTTCGTAAGGTTCGCGCAGGTCAGGGTCGAGCCCGCCCTGGGCTGCCGTCACCAGGCTGCGGGCCGCTTCCATGCGAACGGCCCGAACCGGGTCGTACAGCAGCGGGCCGAGCAATTGGACACGCCGCCGGGCATCCGCGATGGTGATCTGATTAACGGCAGTGTAGCGCAGCAGGGAGGCTTCGTCGGCCAGGGCGCGTTCGAGCGATTCAAAGGCCGTGTTGTCGGGGTATGCGGCGGCCAGTGACAGGGCCGTGGCCCTTACGATCTCCGGGTAGAGCCGGTCTTCGGCCAGACGGATCAGGGCCGGCAGGGCCTCCGGCTCACCCGCGCGGCCGGCCGCCAGGATGGTGCCGTAGTGGGGACGCTTTTTCAGGCCGTACCATTTTTGCATGGTCCCTGCCGACCATTGCGTCGTCTGGTCGATGTGGCAGCGGTCGCAGGCATTGGGCGTTTTAAGGGCCAGGCTCAAATCGGGCCGGGGAATGCGAAAGCTGTGATCGGGGCGGTAGTCGACGCCCATGTAGGTTCGGCCGGGCATGTGGCAAGCTTCACAGCTGGCGCCGCTGCCCACTTCGAAGCGCAGCTTGCCCGTCCCATCGCGGATGGGCTGGCCCGGTTCTCCCGGCTGTTTGTGGAAGTGGTGGTCGGCCGTGTCGTAAATGGCGGCCCGGTGGCACTGCAGACAAAGGTCGTTGCCCTCCTGGTGGCGTTTGACGCTGTGCACGTCGTGACAGTCGCTGCAGCTCACCTCCCGGGCGTGCATTTTGCTCTGGGTGAACGAGCCGTATACGTATACCTCGTCCAAAATCTGGCCGTCGGCGAAATACATGCCCTCGCTGAGCAGCTGTGGAATGCCGTAATCGAGAAAATCGGCGTGGGCGTGGATGTTGTCGTCCAGGGACATGCGCCGACTGTGGCAGGGGGCGCACAGCTGGATCTGGTCGGCGGAGCTCAGACCGCCGGTCTTGACCGCCAGGGCCGCGTTGGCTGCGTCCGGCCGGCCCATCTCGGGCAGCTGGGCCCAGGCCACGTGGTCCGACCCCGGACCGTGGCAGGCCTCGCAGCCCACGCTGATTTCCGACCACTGCGTATTATAGGTATCGGTAGCCATGTCGTAGTTCTTGCGCAGGTCCGTGGAGTGGCATTCGGCACACATGGCGTTCCAGTTCTGGGCGTTGTTGGTCCAGTATAGCCAGTCATCGGCACCCAGCGGTCCGTCCGGATAGAGGTGGTACCAGCGCTGTTCGCGGACGTCCCAGGCGATGGGCAGGCATTGGCGGCGCCCGCCGGGAAAGGGGATCAGGTATTGCTGCAGCGGATACCAGCCGAAGGTGTGGGTGACTTCAAAATCGCCCATGGCGCCTTGCGGCCCCTGGGTGTGCACCATGAAGCGGCCATCCTTTTTATAAAAACGCGAGGTGATTCCAAAATGATGGAATTCGGCGTCGTCGAAATCGCCCAGCACGGTTTCGTCCGTGGCCTCGGCCATGGCCAGCTGATGGTGCGATCCGGACCACTTGGTGAACTCGGCCTGATGGCAGTCCCGACAGGCACCGCTGCCCACGAAGGTGGCTGTCGTGGCCGGCCGTGCCTGCCGGTCGGTTTGGCGGGCGCGCTCTTGAACGACATACAGCGGAATCGTGAGAATAATGATCAATGTGGCCACAATGCCGGCGACTTTCCAGGCGGTCATCGGTAAGTCACCTGGGCCTGCTGAAACCCGCTTCGCCGAATCGGCTGGCCGGCGTCGACCATCACGCGGTTGTTTTCGATCCTGATCGCGAAGTGGTCCAGGGGGCGGGCGGCCGGGGAACGGACCACCTGGCCGCGGATGTCGAACACCGAGGCATGGCAGGGGCAGGCGAACTGAGCGGTTTGCGGATCCCACGGCAGGCTGCAGCCCAGATGGGTGCAGCGCCGGGACAGGGCCAGAAACCCGCCGTCCGCCAGGCAGGCCAGATAGAAGCGCCCGCGCGGAAAGGCCGTTACCGTATTGGGGGTGAACTGGTCTGCCGGCCCGGCATCGACGATCATATCCGCGCGGCCGGAACCCGAGGTGGTGTTGAAGGGGCTCAAAAAGGAGCGCACTACCCAGAAGAGCTGCACCAGCAGTACGCCGCCCAGGGCCAGCCACAGCCAGTTGAGCAGGCCGCGGCGGTCCGGCGCTGCCGGTGAGGACTGGGGTTGTGCGGTGGGGGCAATGTTGCGCTGGGTCATCGCGGGTAGCTTCCTGAAGTCATGGCCAAAGAGAGTATACCATCACGAATAGCGCCGCGCCAGGTCGGCATAGCAAAGCCCGGTGCCGCCGAAGATGTCCAGGGCGCTGCCCACGGTGAAATCGATGTTGCCCTTGCCCAAGGTCTCGATTTGGTCGATGTCGGCCTGGTCGGCTACGCCGCCGGCGTAGGTGATCGGCAGGCCGGACCAGCGGCCCAGGTAGGCCACCAGGTCGGTCTCGATGCCGGCGCAGCGGCCCTCCACATCCACGGCGTGGATGAGAAATTCGTCGCAGAAGGCGGCCATCCGGTCCAGCAAGGCATAGGTGACGGTTTCATCGGTGAAGGTCTGCCAGCGGTTGGTGGCCACCAGGTAGGCCTCGCCGCGCCGGCGGCAGCTCAGGTCAAGCACCAGACGACTTTTGCCGATCTGCCCGGTCAGGCGCTTGAGGCGCTGCATGTCGATGCGGCCGTCGCGGAACACCCAGGAGGTGACGATCACGTGGCTGGCGCCGGCCTCGAGCCACTGACTGGCATTCTCGGCATTGACGCCGCCGCCCAGCTGCAGGCCGCCCGGCCAGCGTTCCAGCGCGGAACGGGCCGCGGTGCGGTTGCCCTTGCCCAGCTGGATGACGTGCCCACCGGTCAGATTGTCCCGGCGGTACAGGTCGGCAAACCAGGCCGCGGGCCGCTGGGCCTGAAAGTTGGTCTGGAGGCCGGCGGGTGCGGCGTCGGAGAGGGTGGCGCCGACAATCTGTTTGACCGTGCCGTCGTGCAGGTCGATACAGGGGCGAAAGCGCATGGGCGGTTACGCTGGCGGTGCGGACGGCGCCGCCGATCGTTGGCGTTCCAGCAGTTGGTTGAACTGGTCCACGGGAACCGGGTGGGCGAAGAGAAAGCCTTGCATGCGGTCACATCCATGGCTGGACAGAAAATCGTGTTGGGCCGCGGTTTCGACGCCTTCGGCCACCGTCGCGATGTTCAGGTGGCGGGCCATGGCGATGATCGTCTTGATGATCTCCCGATCGCCGCGGCTGTTCATGGCCTCGGCGATAAAGGAGCGGTCGATCTTGAGGGTGTCGACCGGAAAGCGTTTCAGGTAGCTCAGGGAAGCGTATCCGGCACCGAAATCGTCGATGGCGAAGGCAATCCCGATCTCGCGCATGCGTTCCATCTTGGTGATGCAGACGTCCGGATTCTGGATGACACTGCTTTCGCTGACCTCCAGTTTGAGACGCTCGGGCGGCAGGCCGCTCTTTTTGAGAACATTGCTCACCATCTGTTCGAAATCCGGCTCGACCAGTTGCCTGGCGGAAAGGTTGACGGCCACGAACAGATCCGGAAACCCCATGGCGTGCCAGCAGCGGGCCTGGGTGCAGGCCTGTTGCAGCACCCATTGGCCGATCGACACGATCATGCCGGTCTCCTCGGTGATGCGGATGAAGTCGGCCGGCAGCAAAAGGCCCATCTTCGGATGGCGCCAGCGCAAAAGGGCTTCCATGCCGACGATGCGGCGCGCATTGTTGACCAGGCTCTGATAGTAGAGCACCAGTTCCTCGCGGTCCAGCGCCTTTCTCAGGCTGAATTCCATTTTGAGGCGCTGCTGGGCCTTGCGGTTCATCTCTTCGGTAAAAAAGTGGTAAGCGCCGCCGCCGGCCGATTTGGCGGCATACATGGCCATGTCCGCGTTTTTGACCAGACTGGCTGCATCCCAACCGTCGGCGGGGCAGACGCTGATGCCGATGCTGGCCGCCGTAAAGATCTCCTGGCCGTTGATGCGAAAGGGGCGTGCCACGACATCGATGAGCTTTGCGGCCACGCGCGCCACGTCGATCGCCCGGTTCAAGTCGGTCACGATCACCGTGAATTCGTCGCCGCCGAGGCGGAACAAGTGGTCCGATCCGCGCAGGCAGCGTTTGATGCGCTTGGCCACGGCCTTGAGCAGGCGATCGCCCATGTCGTGGCCCAAGGTGTCGTTGACGCGTTTGAATTTGTCCAGGTCCAGAAACATCAGGGCCCAATTACGGTCTGATTTGCGGCGGTTGGCGTTCCGCAGGCAGTGCTCCAGCTGATCGTGGAAGGATTTGCGGTTGGGCAGGCCGGTCAGGGCGTCGTGGAAAGCCACCCGGCGCAGCCTGGCATCCGTTGCACGCCGATCGGAGATGTCCTGGTAGATGACATGAAGGGCCGGTTGACCCGTTTCCAGGTCGATGGGCGTGGCCAGGATGCAGACCTCCACCGGTGTGCCGCCGCTGCGAAGCCGCCGGGTTTCCACTTGCAGACCGTCACCGCGCTGGGCCCTTGCAAAAATGGAGCGGCTTTCGGCCTTCAGGTCTTCCGGCACGATCAGATCGGCCATCCGGCGGCCGACGCAGGCGGCTTCCGTGTAGTTGAACAGTCGGCAAAAAGCCTGGTTGACCCGGATTACCCGGGCATCCAGGTCGAGCAGGGCCACGGCGTTGGGGGAGCGTTCGAACAGGATACGGTAACGATGATCGGCAATGCGGCCGGCACCGTTGTCGAGACAGCGGTTGGACGAATCGGTGCGATGCGCTGCGCTCATGGTCGACAAAAACCCTTTGAATCAATCTCCCGTGGATGTCGGCAGGATTGCTAACACCCAAGGATTCGCCTTTTCAGGAACCCAATCGATCATAACTAATTTGGATTGAGTCCATTCGAACGTTTCCGAAAAAGGTGAATCGCTCAGCTTGGGTAACAGAAACACAAAGGGTTTGGCAAGCAGATAAAAACGTGAAAAAATAGACGGCAACTCTGCGATGGCCGATGGTTCGGCGATCGCTTTTTCAAATGCTGAGCCGACACGACGTTGGAAAGGAAAACCTATGGACCGCCAAACCTGGACACCGGATCGGATCCTGCAGACATCGGGCGCCTACTGGGCCACCAGCGCCTTGCATGCTGCCGTGGTGCTGGATCTGTTTACCCTCATCGGTGAAAAACACCTCGACGGCGCGACCGTGGCCCGAGAGCTGGGGGTGCCCCAAGACGGCCTCACCCGGCTGCTGGATGCCATCACCGCCATGGGGCTCTTGATCAAGTCGGCCGGCCGGTACACCACGACCGAGGCCAGCCGGACCTACCTGGGCGCGGGTTCGGACCGCTACCTGGGCTACATCATCCGCCACCACCACCACCTGATGGAATCCTGGGCCAGGCTGCCCGAGGCGGTTCGCACCGGCCGCTCGGTCCGGCTGCCGGTCCGGGAGAAGGGCGACGACGCCAGAGAAGCCTTTTTGATGGGCATGTTCAACCTGGCCATGCAGCTGGCGCCGCGCATCGTGAATGCGGTCGACCTGTCGGCTTGCCGATCGCTGCTGGATCTAGGCGGCGGGCCGGGAACCTACGCCATCCATTTTTGCCGCCACCATCCCGAGCTGCGCGCAACCGTGATGGATCTGCCCACCACACGTCCGTTTGCCGAAAAGACCATCGCCAACCTGGGCATGGAACAGCGCGTCTCCTTTACCGGTGGGGACTATCTGGAGGATGAGATCCCCGGCAGCTACGATGCGGTCTGGATGTCCCACATTCTGCACGGCGAGTCGGCGGCCGATTGCCGGCGCATCATCGACAAGGCGGCAGGTTGTCTGAATCCGGGTGGCGTCGTGGTCATTCACGAGTTCATCCTCAACGACACCCTGGACGGGCCGCTGTTTCCGACCCTATTTTCCCTGAACATGCTCCTGGGCACCGACGGTGGACGGGCCTACAGTCAGGGTCAGCTGGCCGACATGCTCGCCGGGGCCGGGTTTGAAGGGATTCAGCGCCTGGATTTCACCGGGGTCAACGATTCGGGGCTGATCCAGGGGATCAAGCCGGCTTAAGCGGCGTCTCTACGATCAGCCTGCCTATCGGTCACATCGGTATGGGTTGCGGGAGCTTTGCGGTGGAAATTGATTCCGATCGGTGGCGGCGGACGGTGATCGACGGCGCCCTGGTGCTGGGCGTGACGGTTAGCGACCGCCAGGCACGGTTGCTGGGCCGGCATGCCGTGGCGCTGCTCGACTGGAACCGGACCACCAACTTGACGTCCATCACCGACCCGCAGGCCGTGGCGCTCAAGCATGTGGTGGACGCTGCCGCGGCGGTTCCCTGGGTCGGTGAGGCGCGCCGGGTCCTCGACGCCGGCTCCGGGGGCGGGTACCCTGGCATGGTGCTCAAGATCCTGCGGCCCGATCTGTCGGTCACCCTGGTGGACAGCGTGCGCAAGAAGGTCTCGTTTCTCAACTATGCCATTCGTACGCTCGGGTTGACCGGCATCGAGGCCGTCCACGGCCGCCTGGAGGAGCTGGGGCGTCGACCGGCCTACCGGCAGCAGTTCGATCTGGTGGTCTGCCGGGCCTTTGCCTCTTTGGAAAAATTTGTGGTCATGGGTGCGCCGTTCTTGTCACCCGGTGGCCGCCTGCTGGCCCTGAAGGGCCGCGAGACCGAAGCCGGTTGCCGCCACACAACCCAGAGCGGTCGGGGCCGCATCGTTTTCGGTGGCGCCTCCTTTGCGGTGCAAACCCACTGTTATCGCCTGCCGGTCGTCGATGCCCGGCGCAGTCTGGTGCGGCTGACGCCTGAGGACGGCCGCTTGAATGGCGCGCTTTCTTGACGGCGGCTTTGGGCGGGCCGCTGTTTCCCGACCAGCCTGGCGGAAGCCGACGCCGCGACCGGTCGCGGCCTACACCAGTCCCAGCACGTTCCACCACAGGGCGCACACCAGGACCAGCACCGTCAACAGGACCGGGGTGGCCACCAGGCCGGCCCGGGTCAGGTCCCACGATTTGAACTGGCGGCATGAATAAGCGATGGCGTTGGGCGGGCATCCGATAACCAGCAGCATGGCAAAAGAGGTGGACATGCCCAGGCAGAGCGCCAGCACCCGGGGGTCGACGCCTTCCAGTTGCGCCAGGGGCAACACGATGGGCAGGATCAGGGCCGCTGCGGCCACGTTGGCCATGGCGTTGGTGACCAGGGCGCCGAATACCGCCACGCCGATGAACATGATCAGCCAACCGCTGCCCTTGAGGAGCGGGAAGACCAGGTTGGCGAAATAGCGTGCCGCGCCGGAATTTTCCATGCCCAGGCCCAGCGAGATGCCGCCGCCGAAGATGAACAGCACCGTGCCCCACTCCAGGTGTTTGTGAATGTCCTCCCATTCGAGCACGCCGCCGACGATCAGGACCGCGATGGCCAAAATACCGGTAATCGAGTAATCCAGGCCGTGGATGCCCTTGGTGAGCCACAGCACGAGCGCGCCGAGCAGGATGATGGTGGTCTTTTTCTCCAGGGCCGTCCAGGGCCCCATCTCCACCTCGAAGCGGGGCAGCTTGAAACTGCGGTCGGGCCGGTAGACGACATACACCACCAGCACCGCCAAGGGAACGAGCACTATTCCGGCCGGTGCGGCATACAGTGACCAGTCGAAGAAGGTCAGCTCCATGCCGGTGAACTCTTTCAGAAAGGCCGCTGCCACCATGTTGCGGCCCCCGCCCACCAGGGTGATCATGCCGCCCGCCGAGGCCGCAAAGGGTACCGACAGCAGCATGAACTTGGCTGTTCGGGTGTGGGGTTCGATTCCCGCCGCCCGCATCAGCGGCAGCATCGTGGCCACGCCGATGGCGGCCGCCGCCGCGTCGTGCATGACACCCGAGGCGTAGCCGAGCCCCACGGCCAACATAAACGTGAACCGGACCACGCTGTCGCCGGCCTTGCGCGCGATGGCCTGGCCCAGGCGCTGGGTCAGGCCGGCCTTTTCCAGCGCTATGGCGAAAACCAGACAGCACATGATGAACACCACCACCGGGTGCATGTAGGGCGCCCAGGCCCCCTTGACATCGGTCACGCCGGTCAGAATCAACAGGACGCCGATGCACATGGCGGTCAACTCCAGCGGGATCGGCTCGAAGACGAACAGGAAGATGACGAAACTCAGCATGGCCAGAAAGCGTTTGGCCGTGGGCGACAGGCCGTCGACATAGTTGACCCGGACGTCGGCCAGCCCCAGGCGCTCGGCCTCGGTGGTGATTCGCTGGGCGGTCGCCCCGGCCTGGCCCGGCGCGAGGGCCCGCACGACGTACCCGTCTGTTTTCTGCCCGCCGTTGTCGTCGACTACGAAATCGCCGCCGACCTGTTTGAGGATGGCGCCCTGCGGATCGCCGACGATCTCGAACCTGGACCCTTCCGGTCTTGGGATGAGCATGACCACGATGGCCAGACCGAGCGCTATTGCCAGCTGCACCAGCTTGTTTTTCAGAAACATAAAGGCCCCCGTTGAATGGTTGGACGGTTGTGGCAGCCGACGGCAAACCGATGGCGCCATGACTGCCGCTAGGGCGGGAGGCATCACCCATGCCAGCGCATTCAGGGTTGAGTGGTAGGGCGGTCAAAGCGATTGCAGGGTGCCGTTTCGATTCGAGAAAAGCCACTTGCGCGGTTGCCGGCAGGGCGCCGTCGTCCTCCCAATGCCGGGCGCGTCTCTGTCAGTTTTTTTTACAATACGGAAAGTTTCTTGATCGACGGGGCGAACCCACCGCCGTCGGGAGCATAGGTGTCGAACTTTTTGCGGGCCTGGCGGATGTGGAAGCTGCGGGCGCCGCCCTCGATTTTCAGCATGCCGTGCAGTTTCTTGTAGCGCAGGTAGATCATGCCGTCGTGCGAGCGGGCCTCAATCACCCCTTTGGCACCCACATCCATGTCGTCGCTTTCGGCCAACAGGTGGGCGATCACGATCCGATGCGGCGTGATGGTCGCACTGGCGAATCCGTGGACGCCCGCCACGTTAAAAATTTTCTCGAGCCATCCATATTTTCCGCGCTGGTTGGCCATGATGGCCGCCAAGGGCCGGGTGTCGCTCATGCTGACGCCGGCCTCGATGTGGACGCGCGTGGGCTGCGCCCACACCGCAACCCCGTGGTGCAGGTCGAGCCGCGCGTGCCAGTCGGCCTGGTCGAACTCGCGCTGTCGACCGACGACCCGGACATGTGTCAACGCCAGCGTCGAGCCGGAGATGTCGAAGGTCATCTGTTGGGGTGCCCCGCCGGCGAGGTTGACATCTACGCTTAACTCGCCCCCGATTTCCTGATCGTTGACACCGATTCGCAGCCGATGGGTCCGCAACTTCACGTATCCTTGGGCCGATTCGGGTGTCATGCGGATATCGGCCCTCAGGTCGGCCCGGCCACCCAACACCCGCAACACCGGCTGAACTGGAAAATAGCGGTTGTAAACGGCCATGTCTCTGACCCGTGCGGATGGGAGTTGCAGGTGCAGCGCCACCGGTGCATCGGGGCTGTCCAGACGCAGGCTGTCGGCGGTTGCCCGGAGTCGGACCTCAACCTGGTCGATGAACGCCTTGGTTTCTTGGCGTCGTTTGATAAAAGCGTCTTCGAGGGTTACCGCAAGGCTTACGCCTGGGTCCTTGGAACCCTTTGTTACGGTCAGGGTGATCCGGCCACTGCCTTCGACCGAGTAGTCCAGCACGTCGACGCGCAGTTGACTGGGTTGAATCCATAGGACGGTGCCGTCGGTCAGGCGACCGGATGCAAGGCGAAGATCGGCGCGCATCTCTCCGGCGCCGTGCACGGCCAACCGGTAGGGGGTGTTCAGCAGCAGGGTCAGCCACTGCAGGTCGGAAAGGTGGCCGGTCAGCTTCAGCGCCTGCGCTCCGGTGGTCAGGGTCGACAAGAGGTCGCGGGTTTTTAGGGCGCCAACCCCCTGCCCGATGCCGTTGCCTTCTGTTTTGGGCGCATGCAATTCGACGGCGCCGTTTTCGACCTTCACAAGGGCTTGCCAGGGTTGGGCATCGGACCGATCGCGGTTGGAGAGTCTGGCGTTGTCCACTGCGATGCGGGTACCGGACAGGTCGATGCCGGCCGAGCGCAGGGATGGGCTGTTGGCATGCACGGCCAGGTCCAGATTGCTGGTGAAGCGATAGCCCGCGACCCCGATATCGGCATTTTGGGACGTCAGTGTCAGTGACGCGGCCAGCGCGGTGCCCGACATCTTCACGTGCGCCCGCAGGGCGCCTTGCCCGTCGTGCAGGGTGACGGGCCAGTGTTCGGGCAGATAGCGCTGACAGCGGCGCAGGTCGGGCACCCGGACCGACGGGAGGGTCACGGACAGGTCCCTGGCCATGGGACTGCGGTCGTTGATCGCTGTCAAGGCGGCGGGACCTGTGCCGGAAACGGCCAACCCCTCACCGATGAAAAGGGCCTGGCGGCTTCCGGACGCAAAGCCTTGCAATGAATCGAAAACCAGCGACACGCTGGTTGCTTGTGGGGTCTGCGGGTCCACGGCAATCCGGATGCGGCCGGCACCGTGGGCCCGGTGGGCCAACACGTCGACCGAGAGCCGCTGCGCCGACACCGTCAGGTGGCTGTCCGGCAGCAAGGCAGCCTTTTCCAGGCGAAGGCGCCCGTTCAGAATTCCGGCGCCGTCGACCCGCATGCCGTAAAAGTCTTTCACAAGCGGGTCGAAAAATGCCAGGCTGCCGACCTCACAGTACAGGTGGGTATCCAGGGTAATCAAGGCTACTGCGTCAATGCCCGTGTGCCGCCCGGGCTGCAGCGGTGCGATGGACAAGGTTCCGGCCAGCTCTCCCTGGCGGATGATTTCCCGGCCCGAGTCGGCCTTGCGCACCTTCAGGGTCACATCGAAGCGACCCTCGCGCAAGACGATGGGCCCTCGGGGCGATTGGGCCGACACGTCGGCCTGAATGTGGCCTTCGAGCTTAGCGTTTATCCGCGCCGTTCGGACCTGGTGAACGCCTGTGGTCCGGAGATCACGCAGATCAATTGTCCAGGGACGCCCGGGTGGGGCCGACGGCGCGCCTGACACCCCGTCAACGGCCGACTGCCGCTCGGCAATCACCGGCCAGGTCTGGCCGCTGCCGGCACCGTTTGGATCCGGTCCGGGTGGTTGCTGCCCGAAAAACACCACGTCCGCCACCCTGATCCGATGGACGACTATCGTGCGTCCGATCAGCGGCCAGAGGCGGATGGCGCCGGAGGCGGCCGGACTGAAGCATTGCCAGGTCCGGGATCTGTTCTGCCCAGTGGCGCTGATGCCGCGCAGGTGGATTCTGAACGGATACGGGCTCCAGGCGCGGCGCCAGTGAACGGTTGCCGGGTATGGATTCACGCGGTTGAGCAGAACCTGCGTAACCGGCAGGTTCACGATCAGATTGATGATCAGCAGATAAGAAAGTTCCAGCGCGGCAACCATCAGGACCGCGCCGATCAGCCAAATGCTCATGTGCTCGCAGACCATTTCAAGGGTAAGGCCTGTCAACCAAATATCGCCTTTCGTACCATCCAGCTTACCATGCCGGCAAACCCGCATACAAGACAGGGCTCAATGGGGCAACCTGTCCGAAATCATCTGCCAAAGCGTTCATCAGCAGGTTTAGTCTTGTCGGGTAGGCGTGATTGTGCAAAAGTAGACGGCGAAACATTGAGCCCGCGGAAAAGACCAAACCCACCGCCTGCTTGTCTTTGCGCCGGTCTTCGGCCCTGCCCCAAATGGCACGTATTCCACAATACGCGTTCATTTGGCGTTCCTTGAAGACCGGCGCAAATCCGGCGCCATTCCGGTGGTTTTTTTCGCGGGCCTCAATCCGGCAGCCAAATCGCGAACATTCTGGAAGCAATGAGATTTTTTGAAGTCTATCGCCAGGCGCCATTGCGCATCACCAAGGGCGCCCAGCACATCAACGGCCCCATCGAACGTATTTTACTCATCCAGTTAGGCGATATCGGCGACCTGGTCCTTTCGATACCTACGCTTCGATCACTCAAGGAGAGTTACCCCTCGGCTCACGTCACGGTTGCCGCCCGCGACAAAGCAGGCGACCTGGTCGGCCTCTGCCCTTGGAGTGATGACCTCATCAAGATCAGAGGCGGCCCACCCATGCCTGGAAAGTGGGCCCTTCAGCAATTCCGATTCTTTCGAGACCTGCGATCTAGAAACTTTGACATGGCCATTGATCTGCGTACGGGGACCAGGGGCGGGATCCTGGCGTTCTTGAGTGGAGCCCGGATCCGCATGGGGTTCACCGCCCTGGAGGATACCTGGCGAAATCGCCTGTTCACCCATCTGGTCTATCCGCCGATGAATATGCCGATGCTGCACATGGCGCACTATCATTTACTTCTATTAGACAGATATGGACTTGCCGTAAACGCGCAATGGCCAAGACTCTGCATCGATAAACGGCATGACCTTGAGATATCGGAGATACTAACCCGTGAGAAGGTACCGTTAGGGGCGCCATCGATCGCGATCCAGCCGTTCTCTTTGTGGGCTTACAAGGAGTGGCCGCCGGACAGGTTTCGACAGTTGACCCAATGGATCTTGAGCGCTTTTGAGGGCGTGGTTCTGGTCTGCGGGACGCCTCATGAGCGTCCACGCGTCGAGCAGATGATGGCAGGGTTGCCGGCTGACCGCGTTTTCAACCTGGCCGGGAGAACCCGCATCTCTCAGTACGCGGCCCTGCTGGCGCGCTGCCGCTTGTTTGTCGGCTGCGACAGCGCCGGCGTCCACATCGCCGCAGCCGTAGAAACACCGACGGCGACCATTTACGGACCAACATCACCGCAATCGTGGGCGCCGCGCGAAAAGGGCCACCGGGTCATTCAAAAGGCCATGGATTGTGTGCCCTGCCGACAGAAGGGGTGCCGCGGCAGCGGACTCAGTCAATGCCTGGAAAATCTGTCCGTGAATGAGGTGATTGCGGAGATTGAACCCTTGATCGCCAACCCGTTGTGAGATGGGCGCTTCGTGTCTGGGCATATCCGATCAGGTTTTTTGTCTTTGACGAGGATTTTCGCATCTTTTTACCCAAATCAACCGGAAGCCTACCATGCGGATTTTCGGAACACCGACTATTGAGGAGGTGCGCCAATCGCTGAGCATCGGGATTACCACCTTCGAGCGTCGTTTTGAGACCTACTTCGTGCCCCTTGTGAAGCAATTGCGCACCATTGATACTGAGATTGAGATCGTGGTCGCGGTCAACGGCGAGCATCAGCATCGATTCTCTGAATCCTACCGATCTACACTACTGAGCTTTATCGCCTCGCAACCCAATGTTTTTCCGATTGTTTTTCCCCAGTTTCGCGGCTTGACCAAGCTCTGGAACTCGATCGTTGTCCACACCTCCAGGGACCATATCCTGATTCTAAATGACGATGTGGCCATTACCAGCGCCAGGTTCCTTGAAAAGGTCTGCAACGCCTTGAAACGCAACCGAGGGCGCTCCTTTACGATCAACCGCTCCTGGTCGCATTTCGTGATCAGCCGGGATGAAATCGATCAGCTGGGTTATTTTGATGAGCGACTTCTGGGGATCGGCGAAGAGGATGGCGATGTAACCTGGCGCTACATCGACCACTACGGGTGTGCGATCAACAACTACGCCGTATCCGGCATATCCAATTTTTCGGAGGCAACCATGGCGGAACGCCCCACGAATATCACTTGCCACAGCGGCGGTAAATACAGTCAATTCAATCGTTCGTTTATCTACCAGTCGAAATATAAGCAAGATCCCACCGGAATAAAAGGAATGTTTGATACACCGATGATCAGCCAGGATGCAGGTCAGCCTCAGTACCCGCATGAGCGGTTTTATCGCGACAATCGGGACAAGCTCTAGCCGATGGCACCCAACGTCAATCAGGTTACCATTGTCAAGGATTGGGATTGGCCGGACCTGCGTCGTCAGACACCGAACGGGGATGGGGTATGGGACGGGATCCATTTTTCAATGGATTCGACCCAACCCTGTGACGCGCTGGTTGTTCTCAACAATCGTCTGGAGCGTCCGTTTACGACCACCGTAACTGGTAAAAATGTCTGGGCACTCATGCAGGAGCCATATTTCCAGGGCGTCACCGACTGGATGGTTGAAAAGCACAGTGTCTTCGATATCGTTTTCTCCCATTTTATAGCGCGGCCGACCGATAGGTACGTCCGATCCCATCCGGCGATCCCGTGGCATGTCAACTTCACCTATACGGATTTGGTGCGCCTGCCGATAGGGTGCAAGGACAGGCCGATCTCCTGGATTGTCGGCAATGTCAAAGATTTACCGGGTCACATCCGGCGATGGCGGTTTCTTGAAGCATTACAGCAAGATCAGTCGATCGAGATCGACCTGTTCGGAAAGGCTGTACGGTTTATCGAGCATAAAAATGAAGGTTTGCTGCCCTATCGATACGCATTGGCAGTAGAAAATACGTATACCCGAGATTACTGGACCGAAAAAATTTCCGATTGCCTGCTCACCTGGACGGTGCCGATATATTACGGCTGCCCCAATCTGGAGTCCTATTTTCCGCCGAAAGCGTTTATTCGCATCGATATCGACAATCCGTATCAGGCCCTGGACCATATCCGCGAGGTCTTGGCCAACGACGATTGGCGTGCCCGTCTGCCGGCCGTAGCCGAGGCCAGAGACCTGATCCTGCATAAATATCAACTTTTTCCTCATTTGAGTGCACTGATTAAAAAATTCGCAGATGCGGATGTCCACCTCCGGCAGGTGACCATACCGGCCTATCGCCGAAGTCCCAAGGCCTACCTGTACCGCCGCCTGTACAAGTTGAGAAAAGCGTTGGGATCGATCTAAGGCCCGTGGAAAACAATAAATTGACCGTCTTGCTTGTCTTTGCGCCGGTCTTCGGCGTTGCGCCAGATGTCGCCTATGCCCATGCGCCCCCTATACCGGGCATTGCAGACCAGCCCGGATCCGGCGAAGTACTGGCGGATTTATTGTCGCGGGCCTACCGCAAGCGATAGTTTCGAATCATCTGTGATATAGACTGAAAGGATCAGTCACATGAGCGTTAGCGTCATCATCTCTTTTTTTGAGCGAATATCGCACCTGAAGTGCTGTCTGGATGCCCTGATAGGCGCGAGCGGCCTGTTTGATGAGGTGATCGTTTCCGATGACGGTTCGGATGCGACGATTGTTGATCAGGTCAACAACCTGATTCCCCGATATCCTTTTTTGATCCGCCACGTCTGGCAACCCAAAAAGGGGTTCCGGGCAGCTGCGGTGCGCAACAACGGGGTTCGAGCCGCCAAAGGGGGGTATCTCGTCTTCCTGGACTGCGACTTCTTGTTGCTGCCGGACGCGTTTCAGATCCATCTCTCCTCCGCCCGGCCGGGGCGGTTCCTGTCCGGATCCTTTAAAAGCTTATCCGAATTGCAAACCCGGCATCTTTTTGAGGCGGGCGTCGACCAAAAGGCGCTTGTGCGGTTGTACAAGTGCCTGCCCGAAGACAACTTGAAGCGGGATCACTTCAAATTCGTGACCCGCACCTGGCGGATTCGAATGGGGTTGGCCAGCCCCAGGAAGCAGGTCCTTGGGGGGCATTTTTCCATTTACCGCAGCGATTTCGAAAAGGTCAACGGATTTGACGAAAGGTTTGTCGGCTGGGGGGGGGAAGATATCGACCTTGGCATCCGTTTGGCCGCCAGTGGGGTTTACGGCAAGTCGGTTATCCGATCAGCCCGCACGCTGCATATGTGGCATCCGAGGGAAAAGCACAGTGATGACTGGAAAAGGGGCGCCAACATAGCTTACTTCAACCGCAAGACCATCGAGCCGGTATGTGATGTCGGACTGAAAAAATTGATCTGACACATTAGGGTCGGGCAGCCCCGATGGGGGGGGCAGGGTGCGCAAGCCCATGCCTGTTCGAGACGGCATTCATTCGCCACAACACCGCTGTAATTGAAAATATTAAAAACAGGATGATCTCGGGGATTGTCGAAAAAATCGGTTCGAGATTGCCTTTCACCACAAACATCGCCAAGGCGGCCAAAAGGCAGTTTGCCCAATTTTTGATGAATGTTGTGCACCCTCGTCGGATGAGTTGGATCAGCAGCGTGCAACAAACGACCAGTATGGCGATATACAGGGCCAGCCCCACCAGGCCTGTCCTGACCGCTATGTTTAAAAACATGTTGTGCGGCCAGTTGAAATGCTCATCCGGTAAACGATAGCTTTCAGGGATGCGCGGATTGTAAAGGCTCGGTGATATGAGGTCATGGTCGGCCATGGAGTTGATCCCGAACCCGATACCCATTATCGGATAGTCTTTGACGACTTCCGTTGACAGCAAAAACAGGCTGATGCGATGGCGAATGCCGCCATCCACCCGTAACCTGTTTTTCACGGGAGACAGAAAGGTAACCAGCAGCAGCAAGGAAAAAAGAACCAGAAGCACTTTGCGCTTCCTGTAGAAAAGAATTGGAATTGCTAAAAACATGGCTACAAAGTTGCTGCGGGTTTGGGTTAGCACCGTCACCAGAAGCATCGCTGACACCATGCCCAGCAAGGCGGCCCTCAAGTGGCCTCTTTTTTCATCGGCGTACAGGCGCGTGGCCAATATCATGGCAAACAGGGTCACCACACCGATAAGGTTGGTCGGTGTTTCAATCAGCGTGAGGCCGAAGCGCTTGGTTGCAGAGGTGCCGAGTACGAGATACTCGAAAACGAGTGCGACCAAACAAAAAAGGCTGGCTGAGGTTACGATCAACCAGGCAAGGCTGCTGATTTTACGCTCGGAGTCGATCAGATTGAGGACCATGACAAAGAGCAGCATATATTTCAAATAGTGCGTCAAATAATCATGCAGGCTGTAAGGTTTGTCCAAGGCAAAAAAAAGGCCCACCAGGCTCCAGGCGCCAAATAGTAATAATGGCCAGAATAGCGGAACGTTACAGGAGATTGCCGTGGGCTGTTTGACGACCGCGATTAAAAAAAAGGTGGCCGACAGGTAAAAGGTGATTTCGGTGCCGGCCGTCGTGATGGCCAGAGGAAAGAGAAAAACAAAGGCCATCAGAAAAAGAAAGGCGCCTGCTTTATACTTCTGATCGCTGGTCAAGGCCGCAAATTGATCGGTCAGCTGCGAGAAAGCCTTGCTTACCATGAACTTGGGATCTTTTCTGTTTTGGTGTGGTTGAAATTCCATCCGGTTATTCTGTTCTAGTGCTCGTCGCGCCGTGTCGAAGGACTCATGGCGCTATTGCCTCATACACCTTGACGACCTTGGCGACCATTGCCTCCCATGAATGGGCCCGGGCTGTGTCGAGTGCGTTGATACCCATCTGGGAGCGTCTTTGCGGTGAGGCGATGATGGCGATCCGTTCAGCCACCGAGGAAACGTCTTCGGCATCGACTACAAATCCATTCCATCCGTCTTGGACCACATCCCTGGCGCCGACATTCCGGCTGACGATAACCGGCAAGCGTGCCGCCATGGCTTCCAGGACCACCAGGCCGAAGGTGTCGAAGCGCGACAGGAGGATGAAGATGTCGCTGCCCAGGTAGATCCGTTCGATCTTGGTGTGGACCGGCCCGGCAAAGGCCACCCGATCGCCGACGCCCAGGGCATCGGCCTGCCGGTGGAATTTGCGGACATCGCCCTTGCCCACCACCAGCAGGCGCAGGGGCGCCTTCGGACACGACTTCAAGGCCAGGCCAAAGGCACTGATGATCCGGTCCAATCCCTTGACCTCGAAGTTCATGCCGACGAACAATACGATCACATCGTCGGCCGACCAGTGGTAGCGCTGACGCAGGGCAGCCCGGCAGGCCTCCCGGGGCCAGCGCGAAAACGGCCGCCGGTCGACGCCCGGGGCTACGATGCGAATGCGCCGGTCGATGCCGTCGAAGGCCTGATTGAGCTTTGTGGCCGTGATGCTGGAAACGGCCAGCAGATGCTGGCAGGCCGATCCCTCGATCAGGCCTTTTTCAATTCGGGCCAGGACCCGGTCGTACAGGCTCATCAACCGTTTGCCACGGATCTCTTTGACCCAGAGGCGATGCGGTATGCCATGCACCGAGTAGACCTGGGCGTCGAAAATGCGCTCATGGGTGTGGATCAGGTCGACGCCGCACCGCCTGATTTGTTTACGGGCCAACAGGGCGAAGCTCAAGGGGTTGGCCCAGCGCGGAAAGGGAAGGATCGGTATGTGGTGAAACCGGATCACGTCCGAGCCGCGCTGCCACTGGTTGGCAAAAACATGCACCTGCCAGCGCGGATCCGCGGCAATGCGTTCGGTCAGCTCGAACACCAGCTTTTCCCCGCCGCCCACCAATCCGTAGCGCGGCACCACGACGGCGATTCGTTTGGGGCGGGCCGGGTTGCGCTGGTCACGGTGCATGGCTGCTCCCGGGGCCGCGCCCGCCGTCGGGCGCGCCGTAGATCGAGGCCAGCACCTTGCGGAAGCTCTGCCGATCGCACCGGCGGGCATAGTCCTGCAACGCTTGCCTGTAGCGATGGGGATCGCCGTCCAGCTGGGCCTGGGCAGCGGCCAGGGCCCGGCCGAGTTCGCGGTGCTTTCCGGCCCTGAAGCACAGGCCCAGCCGATGGGCCTGAACGCGGCGCCCGATGAGCCCGTCGTCGGATGCAACCACCATTTTGCCGGCCGCGGCCGCCAGACTGAGTACGCCGCTGGAACCGAAATGGCGCAGGTAGGGCAGCACCACGACGTCGCTGGCGCCAAAACAGGCCTGCTCCTCGGTTTTGCTGACGTAGCGGTCCAGGACCGTTGCCCGTCCATCCGCCGACAGCCGCTGCAGCCCGGCGTCGATTTGGCGGTCGTCGGACAGTTGGCCGGCACACAACAGGTGCCATTGCCGCGGGCAGGTCGCTTCCAACAGGTGGCGGATGACCAGATGCAGGCCCTTGCGGCGCGTGCCGATGCCATAGTGCAGCAGCACCCACCGGTCGGCGGGAATACCCAACTGCGCCCGCGCCACGGATTGGGGCAGGTCGAAGCTGCCGCTCCAGGTGTCCGGCAGAAAGGTCAGCCCGGCCCGGGCGTAGCGCCGGCGATGATCGGCGCACAGGTATTCGTCCAGCAGGCAGATGCGATGGAACCAGCCCGCCCCAGTCAGACGGTTGAAGCCGAGCGTCTTGAAGATGTTGCCCATCGGCCGCCATGGGTTTTTCAAAAAGCGGGGCCGGAAATAGACGCCGCTGAGTTTGCCTTTCAAGGGGTCCGGCGGCAGCCAACCAACCGCCGCGCGTCTGAGCATGGACGAGGCGAATTCGTCCAGATTGTTGACAAATGCATGATCGGCGCCGCTTTGGGTGAAACAGACGCCAAGGGCCGTCAGCCGGCTCCCGCCTTTAGGGCGGCCGTCGGCGTCGAAGACCGAGTCGACCTCGACCTGCGGCAGCAGATCCTCGAGATGGTCGCGGTAGCGCCTCATGGCCGGGCCGCGGCCGTCCAGGGCCACGGTCAGGCGCTGATCGGCCCCCAGCAGGTCCTCGACGACATAGCGCAGCCAGCTCAAATGATGGCCCCCGAGCCGGGGTTCGAACACCAGGATGTGCATGGTCCCTAAATTCTCGGCCAGGGCTGATAGGGTCGGGTCTTCCAGCGCTGGTGGACCCAGAACCACTGGTCGGGGAAGCGCCGCACGAGGCACTCGATGACGCGGTTGTACATCTGGGTGTTCAGGCCCACGTCGCGGGTCATGTCGCCGGTGCGGATGGTTTCCAGTTCCGGACCGACCAGGGCATGAAAGCGCTCGCCGGCGCGGATCAAAAAGAGCGGCAGAACCGGTGCGCCGCTTTTGATGGCCAGATAGGCCATGCCGCTGCTGGTGCAGGCCCGGTGGTTGAAAAAATCGACGAAGACCCCTTCGTACCAGTCCACGTTCTGGTCCATCAGCATGGCGACCGGGTAGCCGCGCCTCAGGGTCTTGTAGATCTGGCGCATGGCCCCGCGCCGCGTGGGAATCGGCCGGCCGCCGTAGCGGGTGCGGCTCTGTTTGAAGATTTGATCGAGGAAGGGGGTGTCCAGGGGACGGTAAACCACCCGAAAGGGGACATCGTGCATGTGGCCGATGACGGGCAGCAGTTCCCAGTTGCCGAAGTGCGCGGTCAGCAGCAGCGCCCCGTTGCCCCGCGCGATGCTGTTGCGGTAGTCCTCGAGGCCGTGAATCGTGAAGTGGCCGGCAATTTGCTTTTCGGTCAGCGTTTGGGACCAGCCGAATTCGAACAGAACGCGGATCAGGTTTTCGAACACCTGCCTGGCGATGCGGTGGATCTGTTCGGCGCTACGCTCGCTGCCCAGCGACCGTTCGAGGTTTTCAAGGGCGATGCGGCGGTGCTTGCGGTCAACCGTGAACAGCAGCCAGCCGAAAAGCGCGGCACAGGTGTTGCGCCACCCCGGCGGAAATCGGCCCAGCAGGTGCAGCAGGGTGCGCACAGCGTGGTACAGGAGACGATCGGCAGGGTTCAATCGCTGTGGATCCATCTGTTTAGGCGCCCCGATTTTCTTGATCAGGGGTGCCGGCCTTGAAAGATTGACCGGCTTCCCACGCTTTGGCGTGCTTTAAAAAAACGTATCCCGCTGACACCATCGCAATCACCAGACCCGGCCAGCCGTCCAGAAACCCCCGTTTCCACAAGTAGCACTCGCAAAATTTGACCAGGGTGTGGGGAATACCGGCCGCCAGAAACCATGCCCCGCCGCCGCCGCGCTGCCTGGCGTAAACGTCCGAAAAGCGGTTGGCGGTGTTGACGTGGTCGGCGATGTCCCGGTAGACCAGATGGTGCAGGGGCGTTTTAAGGGCCTGCACCCGACCTTCGACTGCCAGGCGTTCGTGCAGCCCGTCGCCGGTCCAGCGCCCAGCACCGCGGCGCACCAGCCGCACTTTGCGGTCGGGATACCAGCCCCCATGGTCGATCCAGCGCCCCAGGTAGTGCGAGCGCCGCGGCATCGAAAAGGCCGCCGCCGCGGGGGAGGCGGTCTTCAGCGCCGTCAGGATCTCGGCCGCCAGCGCTTCGGGCACGTACTCGTCCGCATCCAGATTGAGGATCCAGCGTCCCGCGGCCTGCTGCATGGCAAACTGCTTCTGGTCGGCGTATCCGCCCCAGGCGCGCTGGATGACCCGCGCGCCGGCCGATTCGCACAGGGCGACGGTCTGGTCGGTGCTGCCCGAATCGACCACGACCACCTCGTCGGCGAAAGCGGCATGGCGCAGCAGGTGGCCGATGCGATCGGCCTCGTTGAGCGCGATGACCGCGATGCTAAGAGTCGGTGCCGGCATGGACGGTTCCAAGGGTGGCGCTGTTGGCGGCGGCGAACTGCATGTCGTAGAGCTTGGCATATTCGCGCTGGTTGCCCAGCAGCGCCTGGTGTGAGCCTTGTTCTGCGATCCGGCCGTCGACGATCACGACGATGTGGTCGGCCTTGGCGATGGTGGAGAGCCGGTGGGCGATCACAAAGGTGGTGCGGCCCTGCATGAGGTTTTCCAGGGCCTTTTGAACCAGGGCCTCGGCTTCGGTGTCCAGAGACGACGTGGCCTCATCCAGGATCAGGATGGGCGCGTCTTTGAGCAGGGCGCGGGCGATGCACAGGCGCTGCTTTTCGCCGCCGGACAAGCGGCCGCCCAACTCGCCGGTGACGGTGTCGTAGCCGTTGGGAAAGCGCTCTATGAAATCGTGCGCATAGGCCGCCTGGGCTGCCTTCACGACGGCCGCACGGTCGGCCTGCGGGTTTCCATAGGCGATGTTGTCGTGAACGGTCTCGTTGAACAGGATCGGTTCCTGGGTCACGATGGCGATCTCGCGCCTCAGGTCGGCGACGGCGTATTCGCGGATGTCGTGATCATCGATGCGAACGGCGCCGCCGGTGACGTCGAAAAAGCGTGGAATCAGGTTTACCAGGGTGGTTTTGCCGCCGCCGCTCATGCCCACCAGGGCCAGGATTTGACCGTGGGGGACGAACAGGTCGATGCCCTTGAGGATCGGTTTGTCGCCGTAGCTGAAGTGGACATCTGTAAATTGCACGTCGTGGGGGCCCGGCGACATGGGCCGGGGCGTTGTCGGCTCCTGAATGCCCGACGGGGTTTCAATGATGTCGAAGACGCGGTCGGCGGCCGCCAGGCCCTGCTGGATGGTGTTGTTGACCTGGCTCAGTTTGCGGACCGGGTCGTAGATGAGCAGCACACAGGCCAGAAAACTCATGAACGTGCCCGGTGTCGTCTGGCCGCTGATCACCTGCGAGCCACCGTACCAGATGACGAAGGCGATGCCGATGCCGCCGAAAAATTCCATGATCGGCGAGGCCAGGGCCCGCACCTTGACGCCTTTGATCTCCAAGGCGAAGAGCCGCTGGGTTTGGTCGAAAAAGCGCCTCTTCTCGTGCTGCTCCATGCCAAATGCCTTGACGATCTTGTTGCCGACAAAGGTTTCGTGCAGAAAGGCGCTCAGTTCGGCGATGGCCTCCTGGCAGCCGGTGCTCACCCGGCGCACTTTTCGTCCCAGCACGACCACCGGGATGAAGGCCACCGGAAAGACCACGAAGGCCAGGATCGCCATGCGCCAGTTCTGGTAGAAGATCACGGCGGTCAGGCCGATGACGGTCGACAGATCGCGCAGCGCCCCGGTCACGGCCGTGGATACCATGGCCTTTAAGATGTTGACGTCATTGGTGATGCGGGACATGAGAACGCCGGTGCGCTCTTTCTGAAAAAAGGCCAGAGACAGATCTTGAATGCGGTCGTACAACTGATTGCGCAGCCGCCGGATGATGTCTTCGCCGACAAAGTTCATGAAGTACTCCTGGCCGTAGCTGCCGACCCCCTTGACGAAAAAGACCGCAACGACCAGCAGGGGCAGCCACACCAGGCCGGTGGTGTCCTGGTTGACGAAGATGTCGTCGATCACTGGTTTGATCAGGTAGCCCGTGGCCGTGGTGGCCGCCGAGACCATCAGGCTGCATCCGGCGGCCAGCACCAGGCGGGCGCTGTTTTTCCGAATCAACGCCAGAATGCGTCGATGGCGGTCCCTGAATTCGATTTTGGAAAACGGACTCATTGGCGATTGCCCTTTGATGGCGCAACCCACGGTCGCATGAGACCTGCAGGCGCGCCACCCAACTGGCACCTTTTACCCGATGGCGTGCCTTTTGTAAACGGCGGGCCGCAAAAGCTGGCGCCCAGGCCGTTAAGGCCCGTGAACACACCTGCCTCACCGCCGGGTCTGGCACTATACAACCGGGCCGATATTTGGTAATGAGGACAAATCGTTTACCACAAAAAAACAGGCGGACCGGCATGTCACCCAAAACAGCACTGATCACCGGCATCACCGGCCAGGACGGCGCCTATCTGGCCGAGTTTTTACTGGAAAAAGGGTACCGTGTCCACGGCTTGAAAAGACGCGCTTCCCTGTTCAACACCGACCGCATCGACCATCTTTACGAAGATCCCCATGTGACCGATCGACGCCTGGTTTTGCACTACGGCGACCTCACCGATGCCAGCAACCTCATCCGGGTGCTCCAGCAGGTCCGGCCGGACGAGGTCTACAACCTGGCCGCCCAGAGTCACGTGAAGGTCTCCTTCGAAACGCCCGAGTACACGGCCGATGTGGATGCCCTCGGCACCCTGCGGCTGCTCGAGGGAATCCGACTGCTGGGGCTCGAAAAGCAAACCCGCTTTTATCAGGCGTCCACCTCCGAGCTGTACGGCAAGGTGCAAGCGGTGCCCCAGAACGAAACAACCCCCTTTTATCCGCGATCCCCTTACGCCTGCGCCAAACTCTATGCCTACTGGATTACGGTCAACTACCGTGAGGCTTACGGCATGTATGCCTGCAACGGCATCCTGTTCAACCACGAGTCGCCGGTGCGCGGCGAAACGTTCGTGACCCGCAAGATCACCCGGGCCCTGGCGCGCATCCGCCTGGGCCTCCAGGCCTGCCTTTACATCGGCAACCTGAACGCCCGCCGCGATTGGGGGCATGCCCGCGACTACGTCGAGATGCAGTACCTGATGCTGCAGCAGGAGGCGCCGGACGATTTCGTGATCGCCACCGGACAGCAGTACTCGGTGCGCGAGTTCATCTCCTGCGCCGCGGCCGAATTGGGCATGACCGTCGCCTGGGAAGGCCAGGGCATCCACGAACGCGGCGTCGATCCTGCCAGCGGCAACACCATCGTTGCCATCGACCCGGCCTATTTTCGACCCACGGAAGTCGACACGCTGCTGGGCGATGCCGGAAAGGCCCGCGAGAAACTGGGCTGGACCCCCAAGATCACCTTCGCCCAACTGGTCAAAGAGATGGTCCAGGCCGACCTGGAAGATGCCCGACGCGACGAACTCGTCCAGCAGGCCGGCTTCCGGGTGCGGCGTTACGATGAATAGGCGTTCACCATCGCCCTTTGCGGGATAATCCATCACAGCGAGCGGCAGCATGCCCTATCCAGAGATCGATATTGACGCGGTGACCACCTACTCGGCCGCGACGCGCGTCTCCACGGTGAAGACCTCCCACGAGGGCCGCCCCCTGAAAAGCGGCTTGCGGATCTCCACCTTTCTAGAAGGCCTGCCCGCGATCTTGAAGGCCGAGGACCTCAAGGCCGTGGCCCGGGCGGTCGTCGACGCTAAACGGCGCCAAAAGCCGATTCTGGTCATGTTCGGCGGCCACGTCATCAAGACCGGCTGCGCGCCCATCCTGGCCGGCCTGGCCCAAGACGGCTTCATTTCCCACCTGGCTTCCAACGGCGCCGCGGCGATCCACGACACGGAACTGGCCCGTTTCGGGCACACCTCCGAGGATGTTGCGGCGCAGTTGGCGGACGGTTCGTTCGGCATGGCCGCGGATACAGCCCTTTTGGTCAACGACGCGGCCAGGCGGGCCGCGGCTGGCCGCGATGGGTTCGGGGAGGCGGTTGGCGCCCTGCTGTGCCGGGAGCGGCCACCGCACCTGGCCAGGGCCCTGATCGCCCGCGCCCATCAGCTGAAGATCCCCTACACCCTGCACGTGGCCGTGGGCACCGACATCGCCCACCAGCACCCGAGTGCCAGCGGCGCCGCCATCGGCGAGGCCTCCCTGCGGGACTTTCGCATCCTGGCCGCAACGGTGGCCGAATTGGGCGGCGGTGGTGTGGTTCTCAACCTGGGCAGCGCGGTCATCATGCCCGAAGTTTTTTTGAAGGCCCTGGCCGTGGCGCGCAATCTGGGACATGCGGTCAACGATTTCACCACGGCCAATTTCGACATGATCCAGCACTACCGCCCGGGCCTCAACGTGGTCCGGCGGCCGGTGCTTGCCGGCGGCCGCGGGTACGCGATCACCGGACACCACGAGATCATGATCCCCCTGCTGGCCGCGGCGATCTACGAATACGCCGACGGTCCAAGCGCCCAGCCGTCCGATTGACGGTGCGCCAGGATCGCCGGGCCCGCCGTGCGGGCGGCACAAAAGTGCTGCATATCGGCGGCGGGTGTGCTATTGAGTGCCCTGCAGCCGAGGGTTGCCTGCAGTAGAGGCGCTGCGGCAAAAGAGAGGAATCGCCCACCATGCTCAACGCGATGATCGATGCGCACGCCCGCTGCCTGGCGCAGCTGAAAGCAATGGCCGCCGACCTGGACGAGGTTGGGGATGCGCTGGCCCGCTGCCTGCTGGTCGGGGGCAAGCTGCTGATCTGCGGTAACGGGGGCAGTGCCAGCGACGCCCAGCACTTTGCGGCCGAGATCATCGGTCGTTTCGAACAGGAGCGGCGCGCTTTTCCGGCTGTGGCCCTGACCACGGACACCTCGATTCTGACCGCCGTGGCCAACGACTATGGATACGCGGACGTGTTTGCACGGCAGGTGGCCGGCCTGGGCCGGCCGGAGGATCTGCTGATCGGCATCTCCACTTCCGGAAAGTCCGAAAACGTGCTGCGGGCCGTGGAAGTGGCGCGATCCCTTTCGATCAAGAGCGTGGGGCTGCTGGGCAAAGACGGCGGTCCGCTCAAGGATCTGGTGGACCGGGCTATTGTGGTGGACAGCGACAGCACGGCCCGTATACAGGAAGCCCACATCTTTATCCTGCACTACTGGGCCTGGCAAATTGAAAACGCCATCGCGCGGGTCGACGGGACCTCGGCGTGAGTTTGGCCGTCCTACCCCCGGATCTGTCCGAGCGCCTGGGGCGCACCCGGGTCCTGGTCGTCGGCGACCTGATGCTGGACTGCTACTGCTGGGGCGATGTGCGCCGCATCTCGCCGGAGGCACCCGTCCCGGTCGTCAAGGTCAACAACAGGACCTATTCTTTGGGCGGTGCCGGCAATGTGGCCGCCAACCTGTCCGGACTGGGGTGCCCGGTCTCCCTGATCGCTCTGCTGGGAACCGACGCTGCCGCGCAGCGGGTCCGGACCCTGCTGGCGGCGTCGGCGGTCGATGACCGCTGCATCCCCACCACCGACCGGCCCACGACCACCAAGACCCGCATCATGGCCGGCAAACAGCAGGTGGCCCGGCTGGACGAAGAGGCGGGCGGCCGGATCGAAGCCCGACTGGAAGATCGCATCTCCGTTGCCGCGGACGAGATCCTGGCCGACGTGCAGGCGGTCATCGTCTCGGATTACGGCAAGGGCATGTTCGCCGGCATAAAGATGATTCAGGCCCTCATCGGCGTTACCCGTAAAAAGGGCATCCCCATCTTCGTCGATCCCAAGGGCACGGGCTGGGAACGCTATGCAGGGGCCACCTGCGTGACGCCCAACACGGCCGAACTCGAACAGGTGGTCGGTCACGCCCTTGGCGACGATCAGGATCTGGCGCCCGTGGCCATGGATCTGTGTCGGCGGCTCTCTCTGGATCGATTGCTGGTCACCCGGGGGCCGCGGGGCATGTCCCTGTTTGGCCCGGACGGCAGCGCCCTGACCATCGCGGCCCGGGCCCGTGAGGTGTTCGATGTTTCCGGGGCCGGCGACACGGTGATCGCCACTCTGGCGGCTTGCGTGGCGGCGGGCATGACCGTCGATGCGGCGGCGGCGGTGGCCAATGCGGCGGCGGGCATCGTGGTCGCCAAATTGGGTACGCAACCGGTGCGCTGGCCGGAACTGGCCCAGGCCCTGGCTGAAATGCAGGCACCTCGACCGGACGCCGCGGCGTGCAAGGTGGCCGGCGTGGATGCGGCCGCGGCGCAGATTGCCGCCTGGCGGCAGGACCGGCAGCGGATCGTGTTCACCAACGGCTGCTTCGACCTGCTGCACCCCGGGCATGTCAGCCTGCTGCACCAGGCCCGCGCGCTGGGGGATCGGCTCGTGGTGGGGCTGAACACGGACGCATCCATCCGGCGGCTCAAGGGCCGGCAGCGACCGATCCTGGCCGGTCGGGACCGCGGCGCCATCCTCAGCGCCCTCGAGGATGTCGACCTGGTGGTTTTTTTTGACGAAGATACGCCGCTGGATCTGATCACGGCATTGAAGCCGGACGTGCTGGTCAAGGGCGCCGACTACCGCATGGCCGATGTGGTGGGCAAAGCGGTCGTCGAATCCTATGGCGGGCAGGTCCGCCTGGTAAAGATTCTCGACGGCTACAGTACGACCGCCATCGCCCGCAAGCTGGCCGACCGACCGGGCGCTTCAGGCTGAGGCCCGCCCGTTAACCGTTTTTTTTAAGGAGTCAGCAATGGCCATCAACCCGGAACTGCTGGAAATTCTGGCCTGCCCCAAGTGCAAGGGCGAGATTCGCCTGAGCGACGATGCCGACGGCTTGATCTGCGATGCCTGCCGGCTGATCTATGAAATTCGGGACGACATCCCCATCATGCTCATCGAAGAGGCGCAATCGTTTTGAGCGGCGGCGCTGATCGGTGAGCCGTCCTCGGGCGCCCATGCCGGCCAAACTGATCGTCGGCTTTTTCGTCAAGGACAGGGCCCTGGCCAGCGATATCGCCCAAGCGCTGCAGGAGCGCTTTGGCGCGATCGAGATGGCCAGCGCCTGGTTGGATTTCGACTTCACGACTTATTACGCCGCCGAGATGGGGTCGCCGCTCAGCCGCCGCCTGGTGGTGTTCGAACCGCTGATGGCACAGGCGCGCCTGGCCGCCGTCAAGCGGGCCACCAACCGGATCGAGCTGGCGTACCAGGCCGGTGGTCGCCGTCGAGTGAACATCGATCCGGGCTACCTGCTGCCCGAACGCTTTGTTTTGGCCACCGGCAAAAACTTCACCCACCGCATCTACGTGGGGGGGGGAATCTATGCCGACTTGACCCTGATATTCCAGAAAGGGGCTTTTCGATGCCTTCCCTGGACCTATCCCGACTACGCCGACCGTCGCCTGATCGATTTTCTGACGCTGGTCCGCAACCGATACCGGCTGCAATTGAAAGCGGGCCGGCATCGGGCATGACCGACCCGGAGCTGCCATGATCAAAAGCATGACCGCCTATGCCCGCGCCGAAACGCAATCGGCACCCTACACGGTGCGCGTGGAGGTGCGTTCCTACAACAGCCGGCACCTGGATGTGGCCCTGCGCCTGACCCACGGTTTCGAGGCCCTGGAAGATCGCGTCAAGGGGGCCGTTGCCGGGGTCGTGGCCCGCGGGCGGGTGGACATGCGCGTCCAGATCCAGGATCTTTCCGAGGCGGACAGCCGCTTCACGGTCGATCTGCCCCGGGCGCGCGCCTATCGTGACGCCCTGGCCGCCCTGCAGCAATCCCTGGGGTTGGCCGGTGCCGTCGGGCTCGACACTGTTTTGTCGGCCGGCAACATGGTTCAGGCCGTTGAGTTGGAAAAGAACGCCGAAGCGGTGTGGCCGCCGCTCGAAAGCTGTCTGCAGGCAGCCCTGGCCGATCTGGATGCCATGCGGCGCGTGGAAGGGGACCACATGGCCCGTGATTTGGGCCGGCGCCTGGACCTGATCGAAGACCTGCTCGGTCAGGTCGACCAGCAGGCCGCCCAGCTGCCCGAACTGGCTCACCAGCGGCTGTGCGATCGCATCGCGGCGCTCACCCGGGGTGTGGTGGCCATCGATGCGGCCCGCATCGCCCAGGAGGCCGCCCTGCTGGCGGATCGCAGCGACATTTCCGAGGAGATCGTGCGCACCGCCAGCCACATTCAACAATTTCGGAACCTGATGGATGACGACACGGCGGCGGGTCGGCCGCTCAATTTTTTACTGCAGGAGTTCAACCGGGAATTCAACACCATGGGGTCGAAATCGGGACAGGCCAGCCTGTCTCACCTCATCGTGGCGGCCAAATCGGAGTTGGAGAAAATTCGCGAGCAGGTCCAGAACGTGGAGTAGCGACGCTTCGGTCGACGCGTTAAAATATATTCGCGCGGCTGCCGACACCGGCAAGGAGATGGTAACATGGAGAAACATCTGTTGAATATCGGGTTCGGCAACAATGTGGCGGCCGAGCGGGTCGTGGCCATCGTTTCACCCAATTCGTCGCCCATGCGGCGCTTGCGGGACGAAGCGCGCGACCGGAATCAACTGGTCGACGTCACCCAGGGACGCCGAACGCGCGCCATCATCGTCATGGACAGCAATCACATCATGCTGTCCGCCATTCAGTATGAAACGATTTCGCAGCGCTATGAAGACCTGAAAACGCAGTCGTGAGCATGCTGAAATCGTCGGCATCTGTCGAAAACCGATCCGTTGCGCACGCCAACGGGCGCCTGTTCGTGGTTTCGGCGCCATCCGGGGCCGGGAAGACGACCCTTTGCGACGCCGCCCGCCGGCGGCTGCCGCAGCTGGTCTACTCCGTGAGCACCACCACGCGGGCGCCGCGGCCGGGAGAACGAGAGGGCCGGGACTACTTCTTCGTGGGCGTCGAACAGTTCCAGCGGGGCATCGCCCAAGGCGCCTGGGCCGAGTGGGCCAGGGTTCACGGCAACTACTACGGCACCGGTGCAGCGTTCATCGACGCCCACCGCACGGCCGGCCGGGACCTGCTGCTGGACATCGACGTCCAGGGTGCCCGACAGATCCTGCAGCGCTACCCGGAGGCGGTCACCATCTTCATCATGGCCCCTTCGCTGGAGGAGCTGCGCCGACGGCTCACTGCCCGAGGACTGGACGCGCCCGAGGTGATCGAGCGGCGCATGCAAAACGCCCAAAACGAGATCGCCTGCCGCAGCATGTATCGACACGTGATCGTCAACGACGATGTGACGGTCGCCGTCGACCGGTTCGTGGCCATTTTGGCCGGAAAGGCCGCCTGACATGGCCGGACCCGCTGGCAAAGCTCGGTCAGACGCGGCCCAGGAGGTGTTGTACGGATGCCATCCGGTGGCCGAAGCGCTGGCGGCCGGCCGGCGGCGTTTCTACCGCCTGATGGTCGACCGCAAGGTGCTCTCCGCGCGCCAGGCGCGCATCGTCCAGATGGCCGACCGGCGCGGGGTCGCTCGAGAGATCCTGACATCGGCCCAGATCGGCGCCTTGTGCGGCAGCGACCAGCATCAAGGGGTTGCCGCCGCGGTGTCGCCCCTGCCGGTCGACCCCCTGGAGCCGACGGTGGCGGCCGCGCTTGACGGGCAAAGGGCCTGCCTGCTGGTGCTGCTCGACAGCATCGTCGACCCCAACAACCTGGGTGCGATTGTCCGCTCGGCCCACTGTGCCGGGGCCGATGCACTGATCATCCCCAAGGACCGTGCCGCCGGGGCGACGCCGGCCGTGTCCAAGGCCTCGGCCGGTGCCGTGGAGCACGTGCGCCTGTGCCGGGTCACCAACCTGGCCAGTACCATTTTGTGGTTGAAGGAGCAGGGCATCTGGGCCGCCGGGTTGGCCATGGAGGCGGACCGCACGGTTTTTGAGGCCGACCTGAAGGGCCGACTGGCCCTGGTCGTCGGCAGCGAGGAAAAGGGCTTGCGGCCGTTGATCCGCCGGCACTGCGACTACCTGATCTCCATCCCGCTGTGCGGCCGCGTGGACTCGCTTAACGCGTCCGCGGCGGCGGCCGTGGTGCTCTACGAAGCCCTGCGGCAGCGCCGGTCGGCCGGCTGATGGAGCTGTGGATCGGTGACGTCCGATCGCGATATATATTTTCAAACGCAGGAGGATCGGTTAATGACAACTGCACAAAAAATCGTTATGAACCCCGACGGCACGCTGACGGTACCGGATTGCCCCATCATTCCGTTTATTGAGGGCGACGGCATCGGTCCCGACATCTGGCGGGCCACCCGCATGGTCATCGACGCGGCCGTGGATCGAAGTTTTTCCGGCCAACGCCGGATCGAGTGGCTCGAGCTTCCCGTGGGGGAGAAAGGCTACGCCCAATCGGGCCATTATCTGCCCCAGGAGGCCCTCGACACCATCGTCGCCAATGTGGTGGCCATCAAAGGCCCGTTGACCACCCCCATCGGCAAGGGCATCCGCAGCCTCAATGTGGCCATCCGCCAGCGGCTGGATCTTTACGCCTGCGTTCGACCGGTGCGCTACATTGACACGGTTCCCAGCCCCATGAAGCACCCCGAAAAGATCGACATGGTCGTGTTTCGGGAAAACACCGAGGATCTGTACGCCGGCATCGAATGGGCGTCGGGGTCGGACGAGGCCGCCACGGTGGCCGATTTTTTCAAAACCCGAATGGGGGTGACCCTGCCGCCGGATGCGGGAATCGGCGTCAAACCGATCAGCCCGGCCAACACCAAGCGGCTGGTGGCGCGCGCCATTGAGTACGCGCTGGAAAACGACTATCCCAGCGTGACCATAATGCACAAGGGCAACATCATGAAGTACACCGAAGGCGCCTTCGCCGAGTGGGGCTATCAGGTGGCCAAAGCGCGCTTCGGCGACCGCACCATTACCGAAGCCGAACTGTACGACCGATACGACGGCCAAGCACCCGAGGGCAAGCTGATCATCAAGGACCGCATTGCCGACATGCTTTTCCAGCAGGTGCTGCTGCGGCCGGATGAATTCGGCGTGATCGCCACCCCCAACCTCAATGGCGACTACCTGTCGGACGCCCTGGCCGCCCAAGTGGGCGGGCTGGGCATGGCGCCTGGGGCCAATATCGGCGACACCTGCGCGGTCTTCGAGGCCACCCACGGTACGGCGCCCAAGTACGCCGGATTGGACAAGGTCAATCCCGGATCCCTGATTCTCTCGGGTGCCATGATGCTCGACTACATGGGCTGGAAAACCGCCGGCGCCGCCGTCCGCACAGCAGTTCAGGCCGCCATCCAGGCCCGCCGGGTGACTTACGACCTGGCCCGGCAGATCGACGGTGCCCAGGAGGTGCGCTGTTCGCAGTTTGCGGCGGCCATCGTGGACCATCTCGGGTAAGGCGCCGATGTGAAAGATGGCTTGTTCGAGCCGCTGGGATTCAAGAGGTGGGTGAGTGGGCTCGGCGATGTGCTGTTTCCCCGTCGCTGCGCCAGCTGCGGGCGGCTGTTCGAGCGGCAGGCCGCTTGTGTGGCCGCCCATGCGCCGCCCCAGGTGCCGATGGGAGACGCTGTTGCAGCGCTGCCGGTGACGTGGAGTGCCCATTTTTGCAGCCACTGCCACAATCGCTGGACGCCGGTGGCCTCGCCGCTGTGTTCGTGCTGCGGGCTGATGTTTACGGGCCGCCAGGGGCCGGATCACCTGTGCGGCCGCTGCCTGGAAAGGCCCCTTGGGTTCGGGAGGGCCCGAGCGGTGGGCATTTACGACCAGATCCTGCGGGCCGCGATCGTGCAGTTGAAGTTCAACGGCAAGGTCAAGCTGGCCCAGCCCTTGGGGGACCTGCTCGACGACGCTTTTCGACGATTCTGGCCGCCGGACGCGATCGACCTGGTCGCGCCCGTGCCCCTGCATGGCCGGCGATTGCGTCAGCGCGGCTTCAACCAGGCCTATTTGCTGATGCGCCGATGGCGCCTGCCGCCGCAAACCGCGTTGGTGCGCGACCTGCTGGTGCGCACCCGGGACACGGCCCCCCAGACCGGGATGAGCCGGCGGCAGCGGCGGCGCAACATCAACAACGCCTTTGCCGTCAAGCGGCCGGGGCAGGGCAGGGGGCGTCGGGTGCTGCTGGTGGACGACGTCCTGACCACCGGAGCCACGGCGGATGCCTGCGCCCGGGCTTTGATCCGCGACGGGGCCGCGGGTGTAGACGTCTTGACGCTTGCCCGGGCATTGTAGCGGCCGCGGCCGGGCCGGACGACCGCATCCTGGACACATCATTTTGGGTGGACCATAGGGGTAAATTCATGCTGCTGGTGGGCGGCGCTGACAGCTGCTATTTTCAGTTCAAGGCCCTGGGCCGTTTCGACGGCCTGATCCATGCCGTGGGGTGCCGCAAGGGCGGCGTCAGCCAGGGGCCATTTTCGGCGCTCAATGTCAGCTTTGATGTCGGTGACGCCCCCGATGCGGTGGTGCGTAACCGACGCCGCTGGCGGCGCTTGAGCGGCGGCGGTGTCCACGTGTACGCCCGGCAGAACCATGGCACCGCGATTGGCGTGGTCGGCCCGGACACCGGGGCATTCGACCAGACGATTCGGACCTTGCCGACCCCGGTCGATGCCCTGATCACCGACGTGCCGGGCATTCGCCTGCTGATTCAAACGGCCGACTGCCAGGCCGTGCTGCTGGTCGACCCCCAGCGGCGGGTGGTGGCCAACGTGCACTGCGGCTGGCGTGGCAGCGTCGCCAACATCATCGGGCTGACGGTGGCGCGCATGCAGGCCGATTTCGGCTGCGATCCCGGTCAGATGACGGCCGCCATCGGCCCCTCCCTGGGCCCGTGCTGTGCCGAATTCATCAACCACGTCAAGGAGCTTCCCATGCACTTTCGGGCCTTTCGCGCCGACGGCGACCGTTTCAACTTTTGGCGCATCAGCCAGGAGCAGCTGGTCACGGCCGGGCTGCGCCGCGATCGCGTGCACACCGCCGGCATCTGCACGCGCTGCAACCCCGATCTCTTTTATTCCTACCGCGCGGCGCACCGGACCGGTCGTTGCGCGGCCCTGATCGGCCTGGAGGCGCTGTGATCGCCCAGGAGACCGCCGTGATGTGGAACCAGGCCGCGGCCCCCGGGTATTATCGCATGGGGCTTTCCTGCAGCAGCGCTTTCGAGGCTGCCAAGCCGGGTCAGTTCGTCATGGTCCGCGTCGGCGAGACCGGAACGCCGCTGCTGCGCCGGCCATTTTCGCTGTTGGGGCTGATCCGTGAAAAGGATGCCGTGACCGGCATCGAAATCCTCTACAAGGTGGTGGGCAAGGGCACTGCATGGCTGTCGGGATGCCGGCCCGGTGACCGCCTGTCCGTTATCGGCCCGCTGGGCAATGCCTTTTTGGTGCCAGACGGCTGCCGCCAGCTGGTGCTGGTGGCCGGCGGCGTCGGTGTGCCCCCCATCCGCTTTTTGGCGCAGTCGCTGCTGGCGCGCCGGGAAGGTCCCGACCGCTGTATCGTCTGTATCGGCGGGCGCAGCCGCGACGATCTGGTCTGCATCAACGAGTTCGATCTGCCCGGCTTTCTGCTGGACGTCTCCACCGACGACGGCAGCCAGGGCCATCCGGGTGTGGTCACCCGCAGTCTGGAACGATCGCTGGACAGCGGTCCGGTCGATCTGATCTGCGCCTGCGGCCCGCCGGGCATGCTCAAGGCGGTGGCGACCATCGCCCTCAAACGCCGGATCGCGTGCCAGGTCTCCATCGAGGCCATGATGGCCTGCGGGATGGGCGCCTGCCTGGGCTGTGCCGTGGCGACTACCGACGCCGATGGGCGTTACCGGCATGTCTGTACGGACGGACCGGTGTTCGATGCTCGCCGACTCAACTGGTGAACGGATTTCGCGGCCGGTGCGCCAATTTGAGATTGACTTGGCATTGGGCCTATGTTAACTGCACCTAATTCGATCAGGCTCTGATTCGGCATGATTTCAACGGCGAAGCGGGGCCGACTCCCATGAAAAAAGAAACGCGAACCTGGATCCGAGACCTGGCCTATTACTCGAGCCTGGGACTCTCGGTGTCACTCTCCATATTTATTGGGTTGGGGATCGGTGTGTACCTGGACAAGCGTTTCGAAACATCGCCGTGGCTGATGCTGGTCTTTCTGGGGCTGGGCATTGCCGCCGCTTACCGGAATATCGGCCTGGCGATCAAAAAGAGCCGGAAATTGTGACCCCTATCCGCGAAGCGTCCGCCACGGTGAACATTCAAAAGCGCCTGCTCACGTTCGTGACCCGATCCAACTGGGTGCTTCTGGCGTCGGCCAGTCTGCTGGGGCTGCTGACCGCAACGCCGGCTTTCTCCCGGGGTCTGATTTTCGGCGGACTGATCGTCACGGTCAATTTTCACCTGCTCGCCAAAACCCTGCACAAAGCGCTGCACCCCCGGCGGCTGACCTCGCCGAACGTCATTCTGGCCAAATACTACATCCGGTTCATCGCCAGCGGCGTGATCATTTTTGTCTTGATTCATCAGCAACTGGTCAATCCCATCGGTCTGTTCATCGGTCTTTCCGTCGTGGTTGCCAGCATCACCTTGGCGGCCATGGTTGAGATCAAAAAACTTTTTTTCAAGGAGGCGGTCTAAGGATGGAGCATCCCTATCTATTTTTCGTGAAGCTTTTTGAAGTGATTGGGCTGGGGCATTTCGCCCACACCTATCCCCACGTGGTCTACTCTTGGGTTCTGATGGCCATTTTGATCATCGGCGGCGCACTGGCCACGAAAACCATCTCCATGATACCGGGCAAGGCCCAGAACGTTTTCGAGGTCGTCGTTTCCGCTATCGAGGATTTCATGGTGGAAACGGCCGGTGAAGAGGCCCGTTGGCTTTTTCCGCTGCTGGCCACGGTCTTCCTGTACGTTTTCATCGGCAACCTGATCGGCATCATCCCCGGATTTCTCCCGCCCACCGCCAACCTCAACACCACGGCCTCCGTGGCCCTGGTGGTGGTGATCTTCACCCATGTCATCGGCGTCAAGTACCACGGGGTCAGCTATGTCAAACATTTCATGGGGCCGGTCTGGTGGATGGCGCCGCTGATTTTCATCATCGAGATCATCGGTCATGTGGCCCGGATCCTGTCGCTCTCTTTCCGTCTGTTCGGCAACATGATGGGTCATGAAATCGTCCTGGCCATTCTTTTTGGCTTGGCCGGCGCATTCTTCGCGCCGCTGCCGATCATGGCCCTGGGTGTCTTTGTGGCCTTCGTGCAGGCCTTCGTTTTCTTTCTCCTGTCGCTGATCTATTTCTCGGGTGCCATGGAACACGCCCACTGATGTCGCGGCAGATTTATCGGAAGGTCGTCGACGCGCCGGTCGACATGCGGCCGGTGCAGCGACTGTTGGTTCAATCGGTTTTGGGGTAACTGGAAGAAGCCCTAATTATCAATCTTTTTAAAGGAGGACGTGTAGGATATGGAAGCTCAAGCATTGCAGTTTTTCATCGCGTGTGCGACAGCAGCTGGGTTTGGTATGGCAATTGCCGCTTTCGGCTGCGGTATCGGTCAGGGTATTGGTCTGAGATCAGCCGTTGAGGGGATTGCCCGCAATCCCGAATCTTCCGGTAAAGTCACCGTGACCCTGCTGATCGGTCTGGCCATGATCGAGTCTTTGGCGATCTACGCTCTGGTTGTCGCCTTGATTCTGATCTACGCCCATCCCCAGGCAGGTGCCATTGCGGCTTTGTTCGCCAAATGATGTAGTTCCTGCCCACGCCAGATGACGAAAAGGGCCGCTGCCCGGTTGCAGCGGCCCTTTTCTATTGCAACGCCCTACCTCAACGGGCTGCCTCCAGCCGTCGTTTCAAATACCGGCCGGTGTGGGACGCGGCCACCTGGCAAACCGCCTCCGGTGTGCCGGTGGCGACCACATGACCGCCGGCCTGCCCGCCTTCCGGTCCCAAATCGATGATGTGATCGGCGGTCTTGACCACGTCCAGGTTGTGCTCGATGACCACCACCGTGTTGCCCGCCGCCACCAAACGGTTTAGAACGGCCAGCAGTTTGCGGATGTCATCCGGGTGCAGTCCTGTCGTGGGTTCATCCAGAATGTAAAGGGTCCGTCCCGATCCCCTGCGGCTCAGCTCCCTGGCCAGCTTGATCCGCTGGGCCTCGCCGCCCGACAGCGTCGTGGCCGACTGGCCGATGGGCACGTAGCCGAGTCCAACGTCTATCAGGGTCTGCAGCTTTGAGCGGATCAGATCGACATTGCGGAACATGTCCAAACTCTGGTCGACCGTCATTCCCAGCACGTCGGCAATGTTTTTGCCCTTGTAGCGGATTTCGAGCGTTTCGCGATTGTAGCGTCTGCCCTTGCAGACATCGCAGGGCACGTGGATGTCGGGCAGAAAATGCATTTCGATGCGCAAGATGCCGTCTCCCTGGCAGGCTTCACAGCGTCCGCCGCGGGCGTTGAAGCTGAAGCGGCCGGGTTTGTAGCCGCGCATGCGCGCTTCGGGTGTGCGGCCGAACAGCTCCCGGATCGGTGTAAACAGGCCCGTGTAGGTGGCCGGGTTGGAACGGGGGGTCTTGCCGATGGCTGACTGGTCGATGTCGATGACCTTGTCGATCATCTCCAGCCCGGTGATCTGGGCGTGGTCGCCGGCCGCCAGGCGTTGCCGCTCGAGCCGGCGCCTGGCGGCCGGGTAGAGCGTCTCCAGGACCAGCGTCGATTTGCCGGATCCGCTGACACCGGTGACGCAGGTGAACAACCCGAGCGGGAAGGCCGCCTCGATCCGCTTGAGGTTGTTGCGGCGGGCGCCCACAATCCGGATCTCGCCCTTGGAAGGCGTCCTGCGGGTCGTCGGCACCTCGATGCGCAGCCGCCCGGACAGATATTTTCCGGTCAACGAGGCCTCGTCGGTCAACAGGTCCCGCGGCGGGCCTTGAAAGATGACCGATCCGCCCGCGATGCCCGCCCCGGGCCCCATGTCAACGACCCAATCGGCGGATCGGATAGTATCCTCGTCGTGTTCGACCACCAGTACCGAATTGCCCATGTCGCGCATCTGCTTGAGGGTGGCCAGCAGGCGTGCGTTGTCGCGCTGGTGCAGACCGATGCTGGGCTCGTCGAGCACATAGAGGACCCCGGTCAACTTCGATCCGATCTGGGTGGCCAGGCGGATGCGCTGGCTTTCGCCACCGGAAAGGGTGTGGGCCGGTCGGTCCAGGGTCAGGTAGTCCAGCCCCACGTCGTTCAAGAACGCCAGGCGTCCGGCAATCTCCTTGACGATTTTAGCGGAGATGGTGCCGCGTTTGCCGACGGGTCGAAAATCCTGAAAAAAGGCCTGCAGGCGGTGCACGGGCAGGGCCGTCAGACCACCGATGGACTGTCCCTCTATCTTGACATGGCGGCTTTCGCGGCGCAGTCGCGTCCCCTTGCAGTCGGCGCAGATCGACTCGGCCATCCAGGCGGTCAGGGCTTTTTTGTCGGCGGCCGAGCGGGCCTTGGAGTACTGGCGCTGCAGCATGGGGATGATGCCCTCAAAAGGTGCCGGCGTTTTGCGGCCCCGCCCTTTGGCGTGCGAAGTGAAAGGGATCTGCCGATCCCCCGAGCCGTGCATCAGGATCGTCTGGAAGCTTTGCGGAAGATCCTGGTAGGGTGTATAGGGGTCGATCTTGTAGAAGGCGGTCAGGTCTTCCAGGAATTCGCCGAAGGCCACCGAGTGGCGATGGGCCCAGACGGCGACCGCGCCTTCCCGGAGCGAGAGCTCGGGGTTGGGTACGATACGCCGCTTTGAAAACGCTTTGGTCGTGCCCAGGCCGCTGCATTGCGGGCAGGCCCCGTGGGGCGAGTTGAACGAGAAACTGGCCGGTGACAGCTCCGGAAAGTGGATGCCGCAGCGATCGCAGGCCGCCGTTTCGCAAAAGTGAAGGTCCTCTTTGACCTCGGACACCTTGCCGCCAACAAATATCACTTCAACGCGTCCGTTGGAGCGGGCCATGGCCAATTCCATCGAGTCCGCCAATCGATTTCGGATTTGGGGATTGACGACCAGCCGGTCCACGACCACATCGACCCGGCCAGAGGCACCGGAAGCCGTATCGATGGGGCCGTCCAGCTCGTGCAGCCGGCCGTCGATGCGTACCCGCGCGAAGCCGTCTTTGCGGAGGCGCTTGATCAAGGCCGTGCGGCTGGCGGCCGAATCCGCCGCCAAGGGTGCCAGCACCATCAGGCGGGAGCCGGCGGGCCGCTCCAAAACGGCGGCGACCATCTCGTCGATGGTCTGCGATACCACCGGCCGGCCGCAGCCATAGCAGTGCCGCGTACCAACGCGCGCGAAGAGCAGGCGCATGAAATCATAGATTTCGGTCACGGTACCCACGGTGGAGCGCGGGTTGTGTTGAGCGCTTTTTTGGGCGATGGCAATGGCCGGGGAGAGGCCTTCGATCAGATCCACATCGGGTTTTTGCATCCGTTCCAGGAACTGGCGCGCATAGGTGGAGAGCGATTCCACATAGCGGCGCTGGCCTTCGGCATAAAGGGTGTCGAACGCCAGGGTGGATTTGCCGGACCCGGACAGTCCCGTGACCGCTACCAGTCGGTTGCGCGGCAGGCAGACGTCGATGTTTTTCAGGTTGTGCTGCCGGGCGCCCTCAATGGTGATGAGATCGGTTGCCATGCACTTCAACCCAGAAGCAGTGGGTTCTTGACTAAATAAGGCAAATACGAAAAACGCAGAAAAAGTACAAAAAAGAAAATAAAAACGAGATTTCCGGTTTGTTGATACATTGTTGATAACTCCCGATCTGCTTAAAATGTTTATGGAATCGTTGCCGATTTAAAAAACCTTGTATTTCGAAGCAGTTGTTGGGTTAATGCATTGTAACAAACTGTAATCAAAGAACTATATTTTAATTGTGCGCAAGGTGTTAGGGGATTGTTTAACTGGTTGTCTTGCGGTTTGACAGTGACCGGCTGCTCCGGTAATTAAGCGGACAGTTTTCGAATCTTGTGGTTGCCCATCTGAAAACCCCGAGTAATCAACCAAAAACAGGCAATATCGGACAATTTTGAATTTGATGTGGGCTCCGTCGCTACCCCTGTCGAATCTCGGTGAAGGGAATTTATTTACTAAATGAATCGAATATGGACATCTGCCAAACGTCTGCTCAAAGAACAGGTGCCGGATCACACCTACCGCATGTGGATCGATCCGATTGCCTGTTGCGACAGCGATGCGGACAATGTGGTGCTGGCTTGCCCCAATCAGTTTTCTAAAAGGCGCATCTGGGACCAGTACCGCCAGGCAATCGAGGATGCCGTTGCCCAGGCGGCCGGTCAGGCGGTCGCCATACGACTCGTCGTTCAACCCAGCCCGGCGCAAGGCGGCGCGCAGGGCATAGCGGATCGACAGCTGAAGCTGCCCGCCATGGACCTGCCGCAAAATGGCGGTCGGTTGCTGCGCAAGGATTTTACCTTCGATCAGTTCGTGGTCGGCAAAAACAGCGACTTTGCCTATTCGGCCGCACTGTCGCTGGCGGCGCGCCACCAGGGCAGCCAGAATGCCTTGTATCTGTTGGCCCAGACCGGCCTGGGTAAAAGCCATCTGGCGCAGGCGGTCGGCCACCACATTCTCCAGGTCTATCCCACCGAACGGGTCTATTACATTACCGCCGAAGACTTTATGAATGAGATGTCCGACTCCTACCGCAACAGCAGCATTCATCAGTTCAAGGAGAAGTACCGCCGCAACTGCGATGTGCTCCTGCTGGAAGACGTGCATTTTCTCAGCGGCAAAAACGGTACCCAGGAGGAGTTGTCCAACACCCTGGAGTCTTTGATGAATGCCAATAAAAAAATCATCTACTCCAGTTCCTACGTGCCGTCGGAAATTCCCAAGCTCACCGATAAGCTCAAATCGCGGCTGTGTTGCGGCCTGGTCTCGAAAATCGACAGGCCCGATTACCAGACCCGACTGCGCATACTGAAAAAAGCGGCCCAGGCCAATGGCACCGTGATCGCCGAAGAGGTGCTCCAGTACCTGGCCTCCGAACTGTCCGGCGACGTCCGGCAGCTGAAAAGCGGGCTCATCGGAACCACCGCCAAGGCATCGTTGCTCGGTTGTGACGCGGACCTGCCGCTGGCGCGCAGCGTCGTCAAAAACATGGTGGTCTCGCGCGACAGCATTACCCTGGACACCATCAAAGAGCTGGTCTGCAAATACTACAATGTCTCCCTGCCCGACCTGGTGTCACGCTCGCGTCGGCAATCCATCGTCAGGCCGCGGCAGGTGGCCATGTATCTGTCCCGGCAGTACACCGATCATTCCCTTCAGGCCATCGGCAAAAGTTTCAACCGCTACCATGCGACGGCGCTTCACGCGCTCAAGGTTGTGGAAATGCGGGTCAAGGAGAATGGGCCTTGTCAGAAACAGATCGCCTTTTTGTCCCAACGGCTGGAAAAAGGGGCCCTGTGATCGGTTGTCATCAGTTCACTGGAACTTGATGACCATGTCGTTGCCCGAAACCAGTTCCTCTAGAATCTCGACGCGTTCATTCTGATCGCAGGTGATGGCGCAGCGCAGATTTAAGGCACATCGCTTGCGGCAGACGGGGTCGCTGCTCCGGTAATTGCCGAAACATCCCAGGTAATCATCCATCGCGCTTTCAACTCTTTGCTCCAGTGTCATGGGCAATCCTATATCGATTGATCCAGCAGGGTGAGCAGTTCATCATGAACGGCACCGTTGGTGCTGACGATTTCATCTTTTTCGATGGTGTAGGGGCGTCCTGAAAACACGCTGGTCCGGGCCCCCGCTTCGGTTGCGATCAACCATCCGGCGGCCGTGTCCCAGGGTTTGAGACGCTGCTCCCAGAATCCGTCGAAGCGACCGTTGGCGACGTAGCACAAATCCAGCGCCGCCGACCCTAAACGCCGGACGCCTTGCGTGGCTGCCAGAACGCGGCCGAAGCGTGCCACTGCGGCTTCGAAAATGGTCCGCTGGTCGTATGGAAAACCGGTTACCAGCAGGCTGTCGGCCAGGGTCGCGGTGGTCGAAACGCAGATGGGCGTTCCGTTGAGTGCGGCGCCCTGACCCCGAATGCCGACGTACAACTCCCCCAGCAAAGGGGCCAGCACGAACCCGGCCAGCACGTCGTTGCCGACGGCAAAGGCGATCGAGGTGCAGAAGATCGGCAGGTTGTGGGCAAAATTGGTGGTACCGTCCAAGGGATCGATGATCCAGCAACCGCCGCTGCCGGATCGGGAGCCGCTCTCTTCGGCCAGGATGGCATGTTCGGGAAATGCCCCGCTAACGGTTTCGATGATGGCCGCTTCCGCACGCGTGTCGGCCTCGGTGACCAGGTCGATGGCCCCTTTCTTGCGAACCGAGCGGAGTTTGCCGAATTTCTCCTGCAAAACCCGACCCCCCGAATAAGCGGCAGCCGTTCCAACCTGCTTGATGCGTTCCAAGTCCATAAGAGCAACCATCTACAAAGATTACACGCGTTCTGTCAACTTAAATGTGCCCGGTCGTCCGGTGCCGCCAGCGGCCAGTCGCCTCTTCAAGGGCCAGTGCCGGGCAGGCCATCCACGGCGGCCGCCATGGCCTCGGACAGTGCTTTCAGCGAGGCGCGATTCAGGGCGCTGACCAAGATTCCGTCCAGCCGCTGCCGCAGTGCCTCGCCCAGGTCGGGTGCGATACGGTCCATTTTGTTGAGCACCCGGATCGTGGGGATGAGCGCCAGATTCAGCTCGGCCAGGATCGACTCGACGGCCCGGATCTGCTCCGGGTGGCGCGGATTGCTGATGTCGATCACGTGCAGCAGAAGGTCGGCATTCTCCAACTCCTCCAGGGTGGCTTTAAAGGCCGCCATCAGCTCGCGGGGCAGGTCGCGGATGAAACCGACCGTGTCGGTTACGATCACCTCGATGTCTCTTGGAAAACGCAGGCGGCGGCTGGACGGGTCCAAGGTGGCAAAGAGTTTGTCCTCGGCCAGGACGCGGCTATGGGTCAGCTGGTTGAGCAGGGTCGATTTTCCGGCGTTGGTGTACCCGATGATCGAGATGATGGGAAGTGCCTTTTTGCTGCGTCGGCTGCGCTGCTGGCTGCGATTTTTCTGGACAGCGGCAACGGCCGTTTCCAGGCGCCGGATGCGCTCCCTGGCGCGCCGCCGGTTGATCTCCAGACGGGTTTCCCCGGGACCGCGTCCGCCGATGCCGCCGGTCAGCCGCGACATGGCCGTGTCCTTGGTGACCAGCCGGGGCAGGATGTATTTCAACTGGGCCAGTTCCACCTGCAGTTTGCCTTCCCGGGACTTGGCCCGCTGGGCGAATATGTCCAGGATCAACTGGGTGCGGTCGATCACCTTGATCTCAATCGTGTCGGCGATGGAGCGGATTTGGGAGGGGTTGAGCTCCTGATCGAAAACGATCAGGGTGGCGCCGCGGTGCAGGGCCATGATCGACAGCTCGTCCAGTTTGCCGCGGCCCATCAGAAAGCGCGGATCGGCCTTTTTGCGCTGCTGCAACACCGTGTCGACGACCCCGATGTTGGCCGTACGGGCCAGTTCGGCCAGTTCATGCAGCGAGTCGATGGCCTCTTGACGTGGGCCGGTGAAGACACTGACCAGCAGGGCGCGTTCGCTGCCCGCCGGTTGGTCTCTCTCGGGCCGCTTTCCGGCCAGTTCGGCTTCCAGGGCCCGGATTAAATCCAGGCAACGCACGTCCGGCCGAAACGGCGGGACCGGATCCATGATCCGGTAGGGAGCCGATTCGCTGGCGCCGGGAAAAATGTGGGCCCAGTGGATCCACTCCGGTGATCCCTCGGCGGTCATGCTGATAACCGCCATCAGGTCCAGTCGCAGCAACGACAGATCGGTGAGATCCTCGCGATTGAGTCCGGATTGGTTCAGGCGGGTGTGGACGCAGCGCAATCCGCGCAGACGATCCGGCGCGAGACGATAGTCACGCAGATCGGGAATGGTGATGCGATCGACATCGCCCATCAGCACCTGGACGATCTTGCCGCTGCGGTCGATCAACAGACCGATCTGGCGGCCGGTTTCGGCGGAGAGGGTGCACAGGTCCCGGCTCAGTTCGTAGGAGACGATGGCCTGGGGCGGGACGCGCCGCCGGCTGAGATTTTCCAGGCGCTTGACGTGGCTGGCCTTGAGCCCCAGCAGGTTGCCGAAGACCATTTTCATTCGCTGGCCAGGTTTTCGAAGCGGGTGTAGGATTTCAAGAATGCCAGCGGGGCGGTGCCGGTGGGGCCGTTGCGCTGCTTGGCCAGAATGATTTCGGCCGTACCCCGGTTGGGGTTGTTGTCGTCGCGGTTGTAAACCTCGTCGCGGTAAATGAAGGCCACCAGGTCGGCGTCCTGTTCAAGGGCGCCCGATTCGCGCAGATCCGACAGCTGAGGGCGTTTGTCGCTGCGCTCCTCGAGCTTGCGATTGAGCTGGGACAAGGCGATGACCGGCACGTTGAGCTCCTTGGCCAGGATTTTCAGGGAACGGGAAATGTCCGAAATTTCCAGGTCCCGCCGTTCGGTGTTGGGACTGCCGCGCATGAGCTGCAGGTAGTCGACGATGATCATCCCCAGCCCCTTGTCCATTTTCAGGCGCATGGATTTGGTCCGGATGGTCGTGGTCGAGATGTCCGGCGAGTCGTCGATGAAGATCGGGGCCTGTGTGAGCCGGTCGGCGGCGTCGGTGATGCGGGTCCAGTCCGCTTCCTTGAGAAAGCCGCCGCGGATGCGCGACGAGTCCACGCGGGCTTCGGCGCACAGCATGCGCATGGAGAGCTGCTCTTTGGACATTTCCAGGGAGAAAACGGCCACCGGAATGCCGCTGTCGACCGCCGCGTTGCGGGCCATGTTCAACGCCAGGGCCGTTTTCCCCATGGCCGGGCGCGCGGCCAGGATGATCAGGTCGGAGTTTTGGAATCCGGAGGTGAGCTGGTCCAGCCTGGTGAATCCGGTACCCACGCCGGTCACCAGGGCACGGTTGCCCTGCCGCTCTTCCAGGGCGTCGATGTTGGCCTCGATGATTTTACTGATCGGGAAAAAGGCCTTTTTGTTCTGATCTTCGCTGAGCTCGAATATGGCGCTCTGCGCGAACTCGATCACCCGGTCCACCTCCCCGCGGTCTTCGAAGCAGCGCTGGGTGATGCGGTTGGATTTTTCGATCAGGCGCCGCAAGGTGGCCTTGTCGTGCACGATGCGCGCATAGTGGTGCGCGTTGACGGCCATGGGCACGGTGTCCACCAGCCGGGCCAGGTAAGCCGCCCCGCCGATCTTCTCCAGATCGCCCTTTTCCCGTAGACAATTGCTCAAGGTCACCAGGTCGATCGGTTCGCGTTTGGCGTAGAGCGTCTCGATGGCCGCAAAGATAATCTTGTGGGCGGTCTTGTAAAAATCGTCGGCAGACAGAATCTCGAGGATGTCGATCAGCGTGTCGTTGCTGATCAGCACGGCGCTGATAATCGACTCTTCCGCCTCGATGTTCTGGGGCGGGAGCATGCGAAAGGCAGGGTCGGTCATGGCCGGAACCTGGTCGTCGGGCATGGGGGATTAAGCGGCGGGAAAGGCAGATGGAAGCCTTCGGGCATGCGCCCCAAGGCTTCCGGCCGTCTGTCTGTCAATCAGGCCTCCTCGGGGACCACCTCTACGGTGATTTCGGGCTTGATGCCCTGGTACACGCGCACGGGAACCTTGAAGGTGCCGATCGTTTTGATCGGTTCGTTGAGCAGGAGCATCCGTTTTTCCAGTTCGACATCCTGCTTGCCCAGGGCGTCGATGATATCGCGCACGGTAACCGACCCATAGAGCTTGTCCGCTTCGTGGACCTTGGATGCGATCGTCACCGTCACCGCTTGCAAGCGGTCGGCCATCTGTTGGGCAAACTCTTTTTCCTTGGCGATCTGCAGCTCGAACTTGGCCTTTTCCTGTTCGAGCAGCTTGCGCTGCTGGGCCGTGGCCGGAACCGCCTTGCCCTGGGGCAGCAGGTAATTGCGGGCGTAGCCGTCGGCCACCTGAACCTCGCTTCCGATGATGCCCAACGAACTGATGGTCTCTTTTAATATCACTTTCATGCGTAGCCTCCCAAAAGGCCTGCCTCACGGTTTGGTCGGCAGGTCCGGTTCATGCTTGTTGGTGTCTATTTTCCGAAAATTGATCCACATGTCGAACAGTCCGATGCAGACGACGACCAGCAACAGCAGCTGCTGAAAGGCGATCATCGTGTACAGGACCACCCGGACGACCCGTGGCAGATGTTTCTTTTCGAAGAAAAACGAAACGATGGCGATGCCCTGGATGAAATAGATCGTCAACAGCACCAGCAGGCCGTTGACGCCGATCAGGCGGATGTCCGTGCCGGGCAACAGCATGACCAGTCCGCAGCAGATGACCCCCCAGACCAGCGGCTCCGGTGAGCGCCAGTGGTTGAGGGGGCCGAAATCGGGAAACAAAAGACCGCGACGCTCCATAATCGGGCGGGCGGCAATCAAGTTGGTCCAGGCCACGAACAGGACCGATGCCGTCGCCATCGAGGGTAAAATCCGTACCAGCACGTATTGGATCTGGTCCAGGGAGGCGGCGATGGCATCGATGGTTTCCTGGGGAATGCCGATTCCTTTGTACAATTCGAGGGACAACTTCAGGTTGGTCGCCACATAGCCGGAAACGAGGGCGACGATGCCCTCGTTGGCGGCGATGCTGTAGAGCAGGATAGCGATCAGTCCCGCGCCCAGAACGATACCGCAGGTGCCCGCGACGGTCAACTCCACGGAGAGCTTTTTTTCGAACATTTCACTCATGGCAAAGCCCAGCAGCATGAGCCCTGCGAAAAAGAGCATGTCCACGGTCAGCCCACCGAAAACCAGGCTCATCAGCACCGTGGCCAACAGGGGGACCATCATGCCATGGCGTCTTCCCAGTTTGGCCCGGTAAAACAGGACGGGCAGGGGAACGAACACCGAAAACAGAAAGCCGATCACCGGCATGGCCAGGGAAACGGAAAAAATGACCAGGGTGGCCATCACTCCCATGGCAATGTCCTTCGATACACCGCTATGCAGCGGCAGTGGCGTCATCCGGTTCTCCTGAACATCGGCATGGCGATCCCTTGGCTTGCCGAACGGTTAAAGATCGAAGCTCCCCATGTAGGGTAATAGGGCGATGGTTCGGGCACGCTTGATGGCGTGGGTCAGGGCGCGTTGATGCTTGGCGCAGGCCCCCGAAATCCGGCGCGGAATGATCTTGCCGCGCTCGGTGGTAAAGTATTTGAGCGTCTTGGGGTCCTTGTAGTCGATGATCTGGCTCTGGTCCGCACAGAATCGACAGACTTTGCGACGATGAAATATTCTTCTTTTCTTCCTTCTCGGTCTGGGTTTGGAAACGGCCATGGGTTACTCCTCTTTCTTGGCTTCGGTGGCATCTTCGGTTGCGGGTGTCGTCTCTGCTGCGACAGGGGGTTCGACCGGTTCGGCGGGCGCTGCTTCAGGAGCGGCCGTCTTTTCCTCGACCGTGTCAGTTGCCGCTGCGGTGGCCTGCGCCGCCTGCGCGTCCGATTCGGCCTTTTCGGCCAATTGTGCTTTGATGGCCTCCAGGTCGGCGTCGTTGTCCAGCAACACCGTCATGAACTTCATCACCTTGTCGTCGATCCTGAAAAAGCGCTCCATCTCCTGAACCAAGGTGCCGTCACCGCAAAAATCGAGCCTGACATAGTGTCCCCGGTTTTTCTTCTTGATGTCGTAGGCCAGTTTCTTGGTGCCCCAATCATCCGTTTCGATCAGAAACCCGTTGAACTGGGGGATCAGATCGGTGACCCGCTCCAAAACCGGCGCTTCGGCCTCTTTGGACAGGTCAGGGTCGATAATGACGATCGTTTCGTACCGCTTCATGTACCCTCCTTGTGGCTGAATAGCCCCGGCTGCGAGCCGGAGCAAGGATGCGTGATTCCATCGGAATCAACAAAATCAATACAAATAGCACCTGTAGGTAAATGGTGTCAAGAATTTCGTCTTGTTTGGTTGGCTTCGGAGCCGCACGATCGGGCAAAATCATAAAAAAAGGAGCGGATTGTCCGCCCCTGGGTATGGTTGTGTGGTGGGCCGTGAAGGAATCGAACCTTCAACCTACTGATTAAGAGTCAGGTGCTCTGCCTAGTTGAGCTAACGGCCCTTCATCGTCTGCAAGAAAGACGTTCGTTAACAGCTGCACTTGGCGATGTCAATGCGTTTTTTTCGGCGGCCATGACGGCTGCTATCCCAAGGAAGGGTCAATTCAACGGTATGCATCGCGGCGGCTTTTGCGCTTGCGGTCGCGCTTCCACTCATTTTTGCGGTGTCGGGATCTGGTGAGCGTGTGTTGCGAGCCGGGTGTGGGGTCGCTCAGGTCGACCAGGTAGCTGCCCGGCGTCTTTGGCGCCACCGGAGCTGGCCGGGTTGGGGGGGGGTGGGGTCCCGGTCGATCTTTGGGCAGCGGCGGGCCGCTGAAACACCCCACCGGCAGGACGTCGGTCAAAAACAGCCGCTCCCCGAAGCGCCACCAGGTGGCCCCGCTGGTGCGGGACAGCACCGTGTTGACGGTCAGGATTATGGGGGACGGGTCGATTCGGTGCCCCAAACGGGTGGCCATGTCTAGGGCGTCTGCCATGACGATGCGTTCGTTGGGATCGTTGCGCCGGACCCCTTTTTGATGCACGACCGGGTAAGCCCGTCGGCGAATCGGGAAATAGACCAGCTTGGGCGGCGTCTCGGCAATGTGGGCGGCGATGAGTCGAGATCGCTCCACGGCGCGAATCCGGCTGCCCTCCAGCTGAACCGTAGGCGTTGCGACCGCGTGCGCGGCCTCGTGAAGGTGATTCATGCGCACATGGCGCCAACCGGACTCTTCGCCCAGGGCTTTGATCAGCTCCTTGACCGTCACATAGCCCTGGTCGTCGGGCAGCAGCCCGAATTCGTCCGGTCGCCTGCCCAGAATGTAGGCCAGGAATTTTGACAGTTTCGCCATGGATTGACGGTGCTGCACGGTCTCTTCCGGTTGACCATGCCCTGGCCGGTCGGTCAGGGCCGGTCAAGCGCCTTTTTGCCAGGATAGGGGCGCTTTGGTCAGCGCCCTGTGCCGGCTGTCGTCGTCTTGACCTGTCTGCGCAGGTCTGCTAATTTCCGATGCCATCAGCCTAAAAGTCAACCGGTTTAACCCAAAAAGGATGATTCGCCATGAACGTGAATAGATCTCGCATCCTCTTCCAGCGGGCCCAGGAACGGATCCCCGGCGGTGTCAACAGTCCGGTCCGGGCCTGCCGGTCGGTGGAGGCCGATCCGCTGTTCGTCGATCGGGCCGACGGGTGCCGGCTGGTGGATGTCGACGGCAACGCCTACATCGACTATGTCGGCTCGTGGGGTCCCATGATTCTGGGCCACCGCCATCCGGCCGTGATCGAGGCCCTGTCGTCCGCTCTGGCGCACGGAACCAGCTTCGGGGCACCGACCGAAATGGAGATCGAGCTGGCCGAGTTGATTGTCGAGGCGGTCCCCTCGGTGGAGATGGTGCGCATGGTGAACTCGGGCACGGAGGCCACCATGAGCGCCATCCGGCTGGCCCGGGGCGTTACCGGACGCGACACCATCGTCAAATTCGACGGCTGCTATCACGGACACGCCGATGCGCTGCTGGTGGCGGCCGGGTCGGGTGTGGCCACCTTGCAGATTCCCGGCAGCCCCGGGGTTCCAGCGGCATTTGTCGCCAAGACCCTGTCGCTGCCCTACAACGACGTCGAGACGGCTCAAAAGGTGCTGGCGGACAAGGGGGATCAGGTGGCCTGTGTGATCGTGGAGCCGGTGGCCGGCAACATGGGATTGGTACCGCCCAAGGCGGGTTTTTTGGAGGCGCTGCGGGAAGCCACGCACCAGTGCGGTGCCGTGCTGATCTTCGACGAGGTCATGACCGGCTTCCGGGTCGCCTACGGCGGTGCCCAGCAACGCTACGGGGTTTCACCCGACCTCTCCTGCTTCGGAAAAATCATCGGCGGCGGGCTGCCGGTGGGTGCCTATGGCGGCCGTCGGGACCTCATGGCTCACGTCGCTCCCCAGGGCCCGGTCTATCAGGCGGGCACTTTGTCCGGAAACCCCCTGGCCATGGCGGCAGGAATTGCCACACTCAACCAGCTCAAGGCACCCGGTTTTTACGAAACCCTGGAAAGGCGCGCCGCGCGTTTGCTCGACGGATTGGCGTCGCTGGCTGAAGAGGCCGGGGTCGCGGCCGCCTGCAGCCGGGTGGGGTCCATGCTGGGCCTGTTTTTCACCCCAGGGCCGGTAGAGAACTTCAGTGACGCCAAGCGGGCCGATCTGGACCGCTTTACCCGCTACTATAAGGGCATGCGGGAAGCGGGGATCTACCTGGCACCCTCGCAATTCGAAGCCTTTTTTCTGTCGGCGGCCCACGACGAGGCGGCCATCGACCAGACCCTGTCGGCCGCCGAGGCTGTATTCGGTCGATTGTGAGCCAGAATCCTTAACGTGGCTTGTGGGTGGGGCTAAGCCAAATCCCGAATGCCATAGCGGGTGATCAATCGTGACAGGTAGGTGCGCTGAATGGCCATGACCCGGGCGGCCTTGCTCCGGTTGCCGCTGGTTTGCTTCAGATTGAGCAGGATGAACTCTTTTTTGAAGGTGTTGAGGGCTTCCTCGAGGGTCAGGCCGACCTTCAATCCACTGAAATCCGATTGAGAGGCGACGATGGGCAGGTCCTCCGGCATGATTTCGCGGCCGTTTCCCATCACCACGGCGCGCTCGATGGCGTTGCGCAATTCGCGAACGTTGCCGGGCCAGTGGTACTGCAGCATCTTTTCCATGGCCGAGTCGGAAATGCGCAGTTCCGGCAGCCCGGTCTCATTTTTAAACAGGTCGAGAAAGTAGTGCGTCAGGGGCACGACGTCGTCGATGCGCTCTCTGAGCGGCGGCACGTCGAGTTGAACCACGTTCAAGCGATAGTAAAGGTCTTCCCGGAAACGGCCATCCTCGACCTCTTGCAACAGGTTTTTGTTGGTGGCCGACAGGACGCGTACATCCACAAAAATGGGGGTATTTCCGCCAACACGGTAAAAAACGCCTTCCTGCAGCACCCGCAGCAGCTTGGCCTGCATCCCCGGATTCATCTCACCGATCTCATCCAGAAAGATGGTACCCTCGTTGGCCGTCTCGAACTTGCCGATTTTGCGGCCGCCCGCGCCGGTAAAAGCGCCTTTCTCGTAGCCGAACAGTTCCGATTCCAGCAGAGTCTCCGGCAGGGCGGCACAATTTAACACGACCAGCGGTTTGGTCTTGCGCGGGCTTTCGCGATGGATCAGGCGGGCCAGCAACTCCTTGCCGGTGCCGCTGGGCCCTTGAATCAGGGCGGTGGTTTTGGTGCGCGACAGCTTCTGAGCGTCTTTGAGGACTTTTTTTAGGGCCGCGCTGTTGCCGATGATGCGATACTTTTCTCCCAGTTCCTGCTGCAGCTCCCGATTGTGGCGCTGGACGCGTTCGAGATGCTGGGCACTGCCGATGGCCAGGGCGGCCAGACCGGCGAATTCGGTCAGTATCGTCATGTCGGCCCGGGTGAACTGGACCGCGTCACGCTTGTTGATCACCTGGATCACGCCGATCACGGTGTTGTCGACGGTCAGCGGCACGCAGGCCATCGAGCGGGTGTCGTAGTCGATGCGGTCGCTGATTTCGCGCATCCAACGGCTGTCCTGTTGGGCATTGGCGATCAGCAGGGGCCGGCCGGTTTTGGCGACATGTCCGGCAATTCCCTGGCCGTTTTTGATCCTGAATGCCTTGACGGCATCCCCTTTGGCACCGGTGGCCACCTTGAAAAAGAGCGTGTCGGATTTGGTGTCCAGCAGCAGCAGCGAGGCCGCCTCCGACCGAACCACACCCGTGGCCGACTGGATGATCAGCTGCAGGAGCTTGTCCAGATCCTGTACGGAGGTGACCCATGACGAAATGGCTTTCAACTGGTTGATCGGGACGGCAACATCGCAGGTATCGATATTCATTTCCTCATCGTCGACGAATGATCGCGTTAGGGTGTGGACGCGGCGGCATGCGCCAGTGCGTCCAGGGCTTCGCTGCTGAGCGACCTGCCAAACACCGCCTGATCCGTTTGCAGGGCCATCGCAGCAAAAGGGTTATCGGCCAGATTGGTGTCGATCATTAGTTTGCCGTTGACGATGGGACGCTCATACGCGCTTTCCCTGCCACGGGCCGTATTTCTGGATGGACAGGCGCTGGCAAATCGTTTACAAGCTGGTGCGTTGACATGGACCGACACGGTCGTGTCCCGACCATAATCGGGTCGATGACCCTTTCCGAAGGGACACTGCGATAAGGACGCACCCAAGATGCTTCAGGCACACAACCGAATTCCCGACGCGGTGGCGCGTATCCACCTGATCGCCATTTGCGGCACGGCCATGGGCGCTCTGGCCTGCATGTTGAAGGATCTGGGGTACCAGGTGACCGGATCGGATCAACATGTCTATCCCCCCATGAGCCGATTCCTGGAGCAAAAGGGCATTGCGGTCATGCCTGGCTTCGACGCGTCCCATCTGGCGCACCGGCCGGACCTGGTGGTGGTCGGCAATGCCGTTACCCGCGACAACCCGGAGGCGGTCGCCACGGACAAGCTGGGATTGGCCTACTGCTCCATGCCCCAGGCCGTCAACCGCTTTGCGGCGGCCGGCAAACGGCAGCTGCTGGTGGCCGGCACGCACGGAAAAACCACCACATCCGCAATACTGGCCTGGATCCTGTTTTCGGCCGGCCGGGACCCCTCGTTTATCATCGGCGGCCTGTTGTCCAATTTTGAGAGCAACTACCGCACCGGGAGGGGCGACTGCATCGTGATCGAGGCCGACGAATACGACACGGCCTTTTTCGACAAGCAGGCCAAATTTTTCCATTACAGGCCCCACGCCGCCGTGTTGACCAGCGTGGAGTTCGACCACGCCGACATTTATCGGGATCTGGATCACATCCGGTCCGCTTTCGGAAAGATGGTCGCCGCCATTCCTTCGGATTCACTGCTGGTCAGTGTTGACGACGACCCCACTGTGGGCGAACTGGTGCAGCGCGCATCCTGCCGGCGGGTCTTTTACGGTACGCGGACGGCCTCGCAATGGCGGCTTGGCGATGTGTCGGTCCAGCTGCCTGTTACCCGTTTTCAGATCCTAAAAAACGGTACCGACTTCGGCACTTATCGGTCCCGCATGATCGGAATGCACAACCTCAAAAACACCCTGGCTGCCGTGGCCGTGGCCGATTCTCTAAAGATTCCCGCCGACCGGATCGCCCAGGCCCTGGAAACCTTTACGGGCGTGCGGCGGCGGCAGGAGGTTCGCGGTGAAAAAAACGGCGTGGTCGTCATGGACGACTTTGCCCATCATCCCACGGCGGTCAAGGCGACGCTGCTGGCGGTCAAACACCACTTCCAGGGCTCCCGGGTCGTGGCCGTTTTCGAACCACGCACCCATTCGAGCATGCGCAGCGTATTTCAGCACGATTATGCCGGCGCCTTCGATGCCGCGGATCGCATCTTGATTCGCAAACCGTCCATGTTGGCAAAGGTTCCCCAAGGCGAGCGCTTTTCCAGCCAGCAGCTCGTGGCCGATCTTGAGCAGCGCGGCAAGGCGGCCACACACCATGACGACACCGAATCGATCATTGCCGACCTGACGGCATCGTCGCGCGCCGGAGACGTGATCCTGGTCATGTCCAATGGCGGCTTCGACAACATTCATGAAAGGCTCCTGGATGGGTTGTAAAGCGACGCTCGAATTCGATGCTTCGGCCGGCGGCAGCCGCTTCCGGGCCGAGGCGTTGGAAGCCGCCTCGCTTTCCCCGGTCGAGCTGACCGAAGCACTGGGCCGGATTAGGAAAAGGTTGAGTCAATCCTGGAACAATCGCCAGCCACGCCTGGCTTCGGATTGAACGATATCCGCGACCGGCTTGAAATGGTCAGCTTTGACACGAATGCCGACAGCGGCCAGGATGGCCCCACCGCTAGGAAGCGACGAACCATGAGATATGCTGCCACGATTACCGGAACCGGCGGTGCCTTTCCCCAACAGCGGGTGACCAACGCCGACATCGTCGAACGGTTGTCCAAATCCAAGATTTCGACCAACGACCAGTGGATTCGGGACCGGACGGGCATCGCCGAACGTCGTTTCTCCGACCTGGAGAACCCCGACGAACACAACTCCTCACTCGGGGTTGCCGCGGCCCAACGGGCGCTCGACATGGCCGGCCGGACACCCGCGGACATCGACCAGATCATCTACGCCACCTGTTCGCCGGACACGCTGCTGCCATCGACGGCGTGCTGGCTGCAGCACAAGATCGGCGCTTCGCGCGCCTGGGCCATGGACATCAACGCAGCCTGCTCGGGCTTCGTTTACGCACTGGCCACGGCGGATCAGTTCATCCAGACCGGGAAGACCCGCACGGCCCTGGTGGTGGGGGGCGAAGTGCTCAACCCGCTCATCAACTGGCGCGACCGCAATTCCTGCATCCTGTTCGGCGACGCGGCCGGAGCCGCCGTGGTCGAACGGACCGACCCGGATGCGCCGGCACGTCTTCTCTCCAGCCACCTGCTGTCCGACGGCAACCTGTGGGAGCTGCTTCACATTCCCGCCGGCGGCTCGAGCATGGAGGTTACGCCCGACCGCTATGCCAAGAACCTTCACAAAATGCACATGCACGGCAAGGAAATTTTCAAGGTCGCCGTGCGCACCCTGGGCGAGTTCGCCATGCACGCCCTGGAGAGCAACGGCTATGGCATGGACGATCTCGACTGGCTGATTCCGCACCAGGCCAACTACCGTATCATCGAAGCGGTGGCCCGGCGCCTGAAGTGCCCCATGGAGAAGGTCATTGTCAATGTGGACCGCTACGGCAACACCTCGGCGGCCACGATTCCCACCGCCCTGGACGAGGCCGTGCGGGACGGGCGCATTCAAAAAGGCCAATTGGTCCTGCTGGACTGTTTCGGGGCCGGGTTGACCTACGGTGCGATCCTAATGCGCTGGTAAGGCCAGCGGAAATTACGTCATGCGCCAAAATTGCGGCGGATGTGGCCTGGTCTTTATGGCACCGCAAATCAAAGCGTATTGGCTTCCACGGGACTGACGGGAGGACCCCTTATGCTGCTGGACCGTTTTTTTGCCAAAGGCCGGGATTTTCTGGGATGTCGGCACCCGATCATGTGTGGTGCCATGACCTGGGTGAGCGATCCGGTGCTGGTCAGTCACATGGGGCGCTGCGGCGGCTTCGGTCTCCTGGCCGGCGGCAACGCGCCCGTCGAAGAGCTCAAACGGCAGATCGAACAGACCCGCACCCTGTCGGACCATCCCTTCGGGGTCAACCTGATCACCATCGCGCCGGCCTATCCGCAACAACTGGACGTGGTCTGCGAGATGCATTGCCCCGTGGTTGTCTTCGCCGGCTCGATTCCCAAAGAGAGCGAGATTCATCGCGTCAAGGAGAGCGGGGCCCGCGTGATCTGTTTCGCGCCAACCGACCAGCTGGCCCTGAAGCTGATCAAGATGGGGACTGATGCCCTGATCCTGGAGGGGTCCGAAGCCGGCGGCCACATCGGGCCGGTGTCGCTGACGGTGTTGATTCAGCAGATCCTGTTCCAGGTGGATTCGGTGCCCATTTTCGTGGCCGGCGGCATCGCCACCGGCCGGATGATGGCCCACCTGCTGATGATGGGGGCCGCCGGCATTCAGATGGGCACGCGCTTTGTCATGTCCGAAGAGTGTGCCGCCCATCCCAAATTCAAAGAGGCCTTCCGGCGGGCCAAGGCGCGCGATGCGGTGGCAACGCCCCAGTTCGACAGCCGGCTGCCCGTGATTCCGGTGCGGGCCCTGAAAAATGTCGGAACCGTTGAATTCAACAAGCTGCAGCTGGACCTGATCCGGCGGCTCGAAGACCACGCCATCGATCGCATGGAGGCCCAGTACGCGGTGGAGCGCTTCTGGATGGGCGCCCTGCGCAACGCCGTGATCGACGGCGACATGAAAAAGGGCTCTTTGATGGCCGGGCAGAGTGTGGGCCTGGCCGACAAAATCCTGCCGCTGCAGGGCATCTTCGACGAACTGATCGATGATGCCGAAGCCGAGTTGCAGGCCCTGGCCAAACGCTTGTCCGACTGATCCGCCCAATTATGCCATTCTCGGCATACATTCGCGTGTTGACATTCGCCCTCGAATCTGGTTAACCATTTTCTCTTGAAAGGTTAACCAATGGAGTCCAAGCAGCAGATCCTGTCCATGCTGAAAGCGACCGGCGATGTCGTTTCCGGCGAAACCCTCAGTGCGGCCGCGGGGATCAGCCGGGTTGCCATCTGGAAGCACGTCAAGGCCCTGACCCTCTCCGGCATTCCCATTCAGGCCACCTCCAAGGGCTATCGACTGGTCCGCGACCCCGACAGCCTGTGGCCGTGGGAGTTCGACACCCGCCAGGATCGGATTCGATTTTTTCAGGAAACGCCATCCACCATGGACGAAGCCACGGCGCTGGCCCGCCGGGACTGCCCGAGCTTTACCGTGGTGGTGGCCCAGCGTCAGACCAGGGGCCGCGGCCGTCTGCAGCGCACCTGGCTGTCGGGCGACGGCGGTCTCTATTTCACGGTCGTCGTCCGGCCGGAGATCACCCTGATGCAGGCCGGCCTGGTCAACCTGGCGGCGGCCATCGACATGGCCGACGTGTTGCGTGCCCAACACGGTGTGGATGCGCGCTTGAAGTGGCCCAATGACATCCTGGTCGACCATCGCAAGATCTGCGGAGTGCTGTCCCAGATGGAGGTCGAAGGCGATCAGCTGCGCTACCTGACCATCGGTTTGGGCCTGAACGTGAACAACGGTCCGGAGAGCGAGATGCCGGCGGCGGTCTCCCTCGAAGGACTGCTGGCCCGCAAGGTGCCGCGGCGGCCGATTCTGACGGCCTTTCTGGATCGATTCGAACGACGCATGGCGGCCTTCGATTCCGATGTCGTGATCGACCAGTGGCGCGCCAATACCGTAACCCTCGGCCAGCCGGTTTGCGTCGTCACCATCAAAAAGCGGATCGAAGGGATGGCCGTCGATGTGGATCGCTACGGTGGATTGACCCTGCAACTGGCCGACGGGTCGTACCAGACCGTGAGGGTAGGGGACTGCTTTCATCGCCAATAAAATAAGGAATCGATCTTCATGGATGAAACCACCGCACAACCTGTCAAACGCATGGTCTACGCGGCCCTCATGGCAGCCTTGACCGCGACCGGCGCCTACATCGCCATTCCCATCGGCCCGGTTCCGATCGTTTTGCAAAACCTGTTTGTCATGCTCACCGGCCTGCTCTTGGGCGGGCGCTGGGCGCTGATCAGCGTGGGTACCTATCTGCTGGCCGGCGCCGTGGGGCTGCCGGTTTTTGCCGGCGGCACCGGCGGGATCGGAAAATTCGTGGGTCCGACCGGCGGATACCTGCTGGGGTTTGCCGCGGCAGCCTACCTGGTTGGGATCATCGCCGAAAGGGGTCGCGGCCGCCTGGCCGTCGACGTTCTGGCCATGCTTGCCGGAACGCTCGTCATTTACGCCTTTGGCGTCGCCTGGCTCAAGGTCGCCACCGGCCTGACCCTCGCCAAGGCGATCAGCGTGGGCATGCTGCCCTTTCTGATCGGCGACGCCCTGAAGATCGCCGCCGCCGTGCCCATCGCCAGAACCCTGCGGCCCATGGTCGACGACGCGTTCGGCGCCGTGGGCGTGGCCCGCTGACACGGTGGCCATCATCGAGGTCTCGAACCTTTGCCATCGCTTCGCCGACGGGACCTGCGGGATCGAGGATGTCACCCTGGCCTTCGAAGCGGGCGAGTTCACGGTGATCGCCGGGGCCAACGGCTCGGGCAAGACCACCTTGCTGCGCCACCTCAACGGCCTGCTCTTTCCCGATAAGGGATCGGTTCAGGTATGCGGTCGATCGGTCAGGCAAAACCCGCTGCGGGCCCGGCAGGTGGTGGGCATGGTCTTCCAGGATGCCGACAGCCAGATCGTCGGCGAGACGGTTTACGACGATGTGGCCTTCGGTCCCGAAAACCTGCTGCGCGATCGCGTCGAGATCGACCGGCGCGTTGCTGAAGCGTTGGCGGCGGTCGGCCTGTCCGGCTGGGAGGACAAGCGGCCCCACCTGCTCTCCGGGGGCGAAAAGCGGCGGCTGGCCATTGCCGGCGTTCTGGCCATGGCCCCGCGCGTGCTGTTGATGGACGAGCCGTTTTCCAACCTCGACTATCCGGCAACCTGCCGGGTGCTGGCCCAGATCCGCGACCTGCACGACGAGGGCCACACCATCATCATCACGACCCACGATTTGGAAAAGGTTGCCGCCCACGCGCAGCGCCTGGTGGTCATGGCCCACGGCCGCGTGGTGGCTGACGGCCGGCCCCATGAGGTGATGCCGGAGGTCACGCGCTACGGTATTCGCCTGCCGTGTTCGCTGCAGCTGGGTCAGGGGATTTTGCCATGGGTCAGCTGACCGCGATCGGCTTTGCCCCCGGCCACTCCCTGCTGCACCGCCTGGACCCCCGCACCAAACAGTTGCTGATCATTGGGATCAGTACCGCGATGTTGTGGGGCGGCCCTATTTTTCTGGCGACCCTGACGGCACTCCTGGGGATCCTCTTTGCCATGGCCGGCCTCCGGCTCGGCCGGCTGTTGGCCGAAATTCGTTATTTTCTGATTTTTCTGCTGCTGGTTTTCGGCGTGCGCACGTTGACCTTCGACGGCGGCTGGACGCCCACCATCTCGACCGGTTCCGTGACCACGTCCCTGCTGGTGTGCTGGCGACTGCTGCTGGTGGTCCTGATGGGCCTGCTGCTGATGGCCACCACGCGCACGGCGCACATTCGGGCCGGCCTGGTCTGGTTCTTAAGGCCGCTCCCGGTTGTCAACGCCAAGATGGCGGCCACCATGGTGGGCCTGGTGGTACGCTTCATCCCGGTGATTCTCTTTCAAGCTGCCGAAATCGCCGACGCCCAACAGGCCCGCTGCGTTCAAAACCGCAAGAACCCGCTGCGGCGGCTGACCCGATTCACCACTGCGCTCTTCCGTCGCGTGTTTGGCAGTGCCGACGAACTGGCCGCGGCCATGCAGGCCCGCTGCTACCATGAGGACCGCACCCTTCCCGACCTCTCCTTTTCCCGCCGCGACGGCCTGGCCGGCCTGGCAGGATTGCTTGTCGCCGTCAGCGCCCTTTTCCCGGCTTTTTTTTGCTGAATTGGGTGTTTTTTCATTTGGGTCCCGTTGCGATGAACACAATGCACCGGCTGGCGCCATCTGTAGATGCCGAATTGGACCGCACCCAACATCGTCAGATTGGGGTTCGGTTTGACACGCTAAAAGCGCTGGTGTAAGGCGTAGCAGCACGTATGGGCAGCCATCGATGCGAAATTTCCCTTTAATACAGCCAGTGACAGGAGTGTCGCCGTGAGAGTGGTTATCGTGGGGGCCGGGGAGGTGGGGTTCCACATCGCCAGCCGACTGGCCCTGGAGAACAAGGAGGTGGTGGTCGTCGACTACGATGCCGAGGCGATCAAACGGCTGGCGGAGACGATCGACGTCCAGACGGTCATGGGATCCGGCAGCAGCCCCGCGACGCTTGACGAGGCCGGTATCCGCGAGGCCGAAATCCTGCTGGCCGTCACCGATTCCGATGAGGTCAATCTGGTCGCCTGCCTGATGGCCGACACCCTGGCGCCAACCACCAAAAAACTGGCCCGGCTGCGGGGTGCCGATTTCGACCGCTATCACGAGGTCTTCAAGACCAGCGCACCGCATATCGACACGGTCATCAATCCTGACATCGAGGTGGTTCGCACCATCGAGCGCCTCATTCGGGTACCCGGCGCCGTGGATGTGGGTGAGTTCGCCGACGGCCGCATCAAGTTCGTGGGCGTTTATCTGGAAGCCGGATCGCAGCTGGCCGGGGTCAAACTGGCCGATCTGCCGACTGTTCTCGGTGACGAGCGCCCGCTGATCGCAGCCGTGGTCCGCGATGACCGCATGATCATTCCCAAGGGGCACAACCATCTGCGGCCGCGCGATCTGGTCTATTTTATCAGCGAGGAGAAAAATCTGTTCCGGCACCTGTCGATCTTCGACAAGCGCGCCACGCCGGTCAAACGCGTTCTGATCATCGGCGGCGGCCGCATCGGCTACCGGCTGGCCAAGCGGCTCGAACAGCAGAACCTCAGCGTCAAACTCATCGAAAAGCGTACCGACAAGTGCGATTTTCTGGCTGATCATCTGGACCGGACCGTCATCTTGCACGGTGACGGATCGGACCAGAGCCTGCTGGTGGAGGAGAATATCCACGAGATCGACCTGGTGATCGCCCTGACCGGCGACGAAGAGACCAATATCCTGGCCTCGTTGCTGGCCAAACGCCTGGGGGCCCAAAAGGCCATCACCCAGATCAACAAGTTCAGCTATTTCCCGCTCATGACGGCGGTCGGGATCGAAATGGTGGTCAGCCCCCGTATGTCGGCCATCGACTCCATATTGCAACATATCCGCCGGGGCAAGGTCCTGTCGGCGCTCTCCATCAAAGGGGAGGCCGGGGAGGTCATGGAGGCCATCGCCCTGCCCACTTCGGAAATCGTATCCAGGCCGCTCAAGAAAATCGCCTTTCCCAAGGGGGCCATGGTGGCCGGCATCATCCGCCAGGACGCCATCATCATCCCCACCGGCGAAAGCATCGTCGAGCCGGACGACCGGGTCATCATTTTTGCGACCCGCGACGCCATCCCCGGCGTCGAAAAGATCCTGACCGTCAAACTGGAATTCATCTAGATGCGCTGGCGCTACATTTTTTACACCGTCGGGGCGCTGACCCTGTTTTTCGGCGGCACCATGCTGGTTCCGCTGGCCGCCGGACTGCTCGCCAAAGACGGCAGCCCGCTGGCCGTGGTCAAAGCCATGGTCCTGACGCTGGCCTTCGGCGCGGCCGTGATGGCCATCTTCCGAAACAGCAAGGCCGAAACCATCAGCCAGCGCGAGGGAATGGCCATCGTGGCCATCGGCTGGACCGCCATCGGTGTATTCGGTGCGCTGCCGTTTTACTTCTCCGCGCCCGGTTTCGTTTTCGTGGATGCGGTTTTTGAATCCGTCAGCGGGTTCACCACGACCGGTTCGTCGATTTTGACCGATATCGAGAGCCTGAGCCAGGGGATGCTGATCTGGCGAAGCTTCATCCAGTGGCTGGGCGGCATGGGCATCATCGTGCTCTCCATCGCCATTTTGCCCTTCCTGGGAATCGGCGGCATGCAGCTTTACAAGGCCGAGGTGCCCAGCCCGGTGCCGGACAAGCTCAAGCCGCGGATTCGCGACACCGCCATGATTTTGTGGAAAGTCTACGCGCTGTTCACGATCGTCGAGGTGGCCTTGCTGATGCTCGGCGGCATGGGCGGGTTCGACGCCCTCAACCATGCCTTCACCACCATGCCCACGGGCGGTTTTTCAACGCGCAACGCCTCCGTGGCTCATTTTGACAGCGCCTACATCGATGCCGTGATTACCGTGTTCATGCTGCTGGCCGGGGTCAATTTTTCGTTGCACTACCAGCTGCTGCGGGGGCGCCCGCTGGCCTTCTGGAGAGACCCCGAATGCCGGTTTTACCTGGCCATGTGCCTGGTCCTGACGCTGGTGGTCGGGTTCAACCTGTATCGTACGGCCTACCCGGATGTCGGCCAGGCCCTGCGCTACGCCGCTTTCCAGGTGGTTTCGATCGTGACGACCACCGGCTATGCAACCGCCGATTACGAAATGTGGCCGGCCATGTCGCAGATCATTCTTTTTTTGGGCATGTTCGTGGGCGCCTCGGCCGGCTCCACCGGCGGCGGCATGAAGTGTCTGCGCATCATGCTGGGGTTAAAATATTGCTACCGGGAACTCTTTTCTATGATTCACCCCCGGGCGGTGACCCACATCAAAATCGGCGGAAAAGCCGTACCCGACGATGTCATGCGCAGCGTGCTGGGGTTTTTGGTGCTTTATATGCTCCTGTTCGCCCTCAGCACGGTTCTGCTGGCCGCTACCGGCGTTGATTTCGTCACCGCCCTGGGCGCCGTGGCGGCCACGATCGGCAACATCGGGCCCGGTTTCGGGCAGGTCGGGCCCGTGGAGAATTTTTCCCAGATTCCGGATTTAGGCAAGTGGTTGTTGTCGTGGTGCATGCTGCTCGGGCGTCTCGAGATTTACACGTTGATAATCCTGGTGGTGCCCGAATTCTGGCGAAAATAACTATCTACGTCGCTGTTTGCCGCCGGCGGTGGGGGCGTCCCGGCCAGACAGGATTTTGAAAATTCAGGTTGACAAACCGCTGCGGCCCGTGTAGGAACGGTTTTTCTCGTCGGGCCGTTAACTCAGTCGGTAGAGTATCTGCCTTTTAAGCAGAGAGTCGTTGGTTCGAGTCCAACACGGCCCACCACGAGCGAAAAGTTTGCGTCCCCATCGTCTAGCCTGGCCCAGGACACCGGCCTTTCACGCCGGCGACAGGGGTTCGAATCCCCTTGGGGACGCCACTTACAACATATATTTAATTCCCTGTTTTCGGCCGCTCACGCAGACACAACCTGCAAGCGGCTTTTTTGTATGTTGGCTGCTGAGTGAATTGTCAGGAGAATTTTTGGACATTGTCCGACTCAAGCAATTTCATGGTGCTCTCGGTGGTCGCGTAATTTCCCTCGACACAGATTTCTGTCGTTGCCTGCCTGCGGTGCCGCATCACCTGTTGAACTTTCTTTAATCCGACCTTCTGCAGATCGTTTAGGTATTTGGCGACCGTATGGCGGATATCATGGTGACCAAACGGTTCGACTCCACTCATCAACCACAACATGTAAATCTTACCGTATAAGTTGACAAATCAACGTGTTGACAAGCTAGCACACAAATCGGTCGGGTCCGTTTTTAGGGATAGCCAGAGCGTAATTTTTAGGCCACAAAAATCTTTCCCACTGATCTGAGGCGCAACCATCTCAATATTTGACAAGGATACGATTCGGAAGTTACTCTTATTCTATTATCGATCAGCTCAAAATTGATATTTGGAGGTCTGCAGTGCTGCGAAGATGCACGTTCGACCTGATACCTACAATTTTTCTCTGGTTGATTTGGGCTCAATTGGCAGGAAGTGCATTAGCCCTCGCAGAACACCCTACGGCATTCATTCATGCCAACCTGATACCCATGACATCGGAAACAGTACTACCAGACCACACTGTGGTCGTCGAAGGACAGCAGATTTCAGTCGTAGGTCCTTCCAGCCAAACGAAAATACCTTCCACTGCTATTGTGGTCAATTGTCAAGACGCATACTTAATGCCCGGTTTGTCTGACATGCATATGCATTTCCTTTACGATTGGGATAGTAATGTTTGGCCGGTGTCTCCCTTGAAACTTTATCTTGCCAATGGCGTCACGACCATCCGTTGCTTTGGACCAAAAGGAAAAACCGGCCAGTTTGTTCTCACATTACGGAAAGAGATCGAAGCTGGGCATCTTGTTGGTCCCAATATATTGACTTGCGGCCCTCAACTTCGCGGTCATTTCAAAAAGAACCCAGAACAAATTGTTATTCAGCAAAAATACCAAGGATTCGATTTCATCAAAATTTATTCCTTCGTAACCAAGGAAGAATACCATACTATCATGACAACAGCCAAAAAGCTTGATATGTATACCGCTGGCCACATTCCATTTCAGGTGGGGTTGGAAGGTATTTTAGCAGAAGGCATGAATGAAATCGCTCATGTCGAAGAGCTTTTATATGAATTTTATAATCTCGATCGCGGTCGTTACTTTGAAAACGAAGGGGAATGGATGGCTTATGCCAACCATAGCGGTTTCTATCAATTTAAGCGCTATTTCAATCTAGAACCAAAGGACAGAGATCAAAAATTTGATGATATGATTGCACCGGTGGTTAACAAGCTAAAAGGTAAAGATATTCCAATCTGTACCACACTGGTAGTGGATGATATTATTGTGCAAAAGCTGTTCGAACCGGATCAGTTTATGAAGAAACCGGAAAACCGTTTTTTGCCCGGGTGGTACAGGGAGCGTTTTCTATCTGGAAAGGAGAAGCACCAATTACAGTTCAAGGGCGGTGAAGTGTTTGCAAAATTCAAATATGCGCTGGATAAAAAATTGTTAACCTGTTTAAAAAAGGCAGGTGTCCAGTTACTGTTGTCCACTGACGCCGGGTCAGGAGGGATGGGTGTCGTACCTGGGTTTTCCATCCATGATGAACTAACCATTCTGGTTGAAAACGGCTTTACACCTTATGAAGCCCTCGCTGCTGGAACCGTCGTTGCTTCTAAAATTGTGAAACGAATGAATGGACGAGATGATTTTGGAACCATAATACCTGGAAAAAGAGCGGACCTCATTTTAGTGCAACAAAACCCACTGGAGGATGTGGCCAATACCCGTAAGATAAGTGGCGTCATGGCTGCTGGACGGTGGTATGATCAAAAGGCTATCACGGCAATGTTGGACGAATAAATTTTGCAAAAAAAATTGCTGTGCAACTCCAGCTAGTCCCCAGTCTGACCTGATGACAGATGGCCACATTCCTGGTTTCTGAAATCGATCGATATGCCAAACTACGACACCAAAGATTGGTTTGGTCCCATTTGAGAAAGGTTCACGAAGATCCTTTCGGCGACGGCTAATCGACGATCAGGTGCCCAATGGTAAGCACCGTCAGCATGGCAGCGAATACCAGCGGTTGGGTATGGAGACGATATAGGCCTTTTCTTAGCGGTTTCGGACAAAGCCCCAACTTCATTATCAATCCTAATGCTGTAAGGCCAACCATTACCATCAGGCCCCATTCCGGCATTGCTGTTGACTGGCAGCGTGACGACAACCAATGCCACAATGCGATGCCAAGAACGACCGGGTTCAGCAAATAATGAAACCGCATGAGATGCTTTTTCTGGAAACGGTTGAATCCAGAAAGCGCATTTTTCAGTCCCGTCGGTATCGGCGCGTAGCGGTTCGTCCACTTGATTAAAACGCTCAAGGCAACAGGCAGATTGGCCGCGACAAGGAGCCAGGCAGCTATCTGTCCGGCCGTTTCATTGCCCTCGTCGTGTCTATCAAAAATAAACGACCGATCCCGTTCCGATCGCTCGATCCATCCTTTTAATTTACGATGATCATCCGCCTGCCCAACGCCCGTGAAAAAGAAAACGGCAGCAAACAAGGCGATCAAAATTGAGCCGAGGGGTAGAATTCTTACTTTATTGAATGGCACTAGCGGTCTCAGTTGCATACTGTTCGCAAGGGAAAAATATCAGAGAGGGGCTGGGCCGCTGACCGTCCATGATGAATTTCCATGTACGTGGTGGTATCCGGGTTCCTTAAGTAATGAAATGTCACGTTACCCGCCAGCTTCTGCCAATTCAGTGATTAACCTTTTGGTCGTTAACTTGGCATCGCCGAGCATCATGATCGTGTTCCCGTTGTCATAAAGCGGGTTGTCGACACCCGAATAACCGGGCTTTTTATCGATGTTACAGATGATCACGGTTTTGGCCTCGTGTACTTTCAGAATCGGCATGCCGGAAATGGGTGTATCCTCGGTATTGATGGCCGCTGGGTTGACCACATCACAAGCGCCGACAACCATGGCCACGTCTGTTTCGGCAAATCTGGGATTGGCCTCCTCCATTTCGATTAGATTTTCGTAGTCGACCTCCGCTTCGGCCAGCAGCACATTCATATGACCCGGCATGCGTCCGGCTACGGGATGAATCGCATAATTAACCTGCACCCCTCGCTTCTCCAGCATCGAGCCTAACGTTACCACATCGAATTGGGCTTTGGCCAGTGCCATGCCATAGCCTGGGATGATGATGATTTTTTTTGCCTTGGCGAGCGCTTGAACCGCTTTGTAGCCATTATTTTGAGTCGACTTTTCGGCAGGCATTTTTTGGGGCAGTGCTTCGGTCAAGCCGGCCGATAGGATTTGTACAGTCTTTTTTGCATCTCCCGTCAGCAAAATGGTTTTTTCCATTTCGTAAAGCGGATTTTCAACCCCTGAATAACCGGGTTTATTATCAACATTGCAGCACACCACATGGTTGGCTTCGTGCACCATCAGAATCGGCATGCCGGATATTGGCGTGCCTTCGACCTCGATCGCCGCAGGATTGACAACATCACAGGCCCCGACGACCAGAACCAGATCGGTACTTGGAAATTCGGGGTTGATGGTTTCCATGTCTACCAGCATGTCGTAATCGACGCCAGCTTCAGCCAGCAACACATTCATATGCCCCGGCATTCGACCCGCTACCGGATGGATGGCGTATCGAATGGATTTACCAGCCGCCATCATTTGATTGGCCAACGTCACCACATCCATTTGGGCTTTGGCTAGCGCCATGCCGTAACCTGGAACGACGATGACCGTTTTGGCGGCGTGGATGACCTCGATCGCCCGACCCAACCATGGTTCAGCCGCCGGAACGTCGGCATCTACTCCTGTGGAGTTGATAGCCACCTTGGCTGGTGTTGGCTTTTTGCTCGAGCTTGCACCTGACCTTGACGTTTCAGGGAAGAATACCCTGAACAAATTCCGATTCATCGCCTTGCACATCACATGGGTCAGAATGGACCCCGACGCTGCCACCGTCGCACCGAATGCGATCAACAGCTGATTGCCGATCACCATGCCGCAAAAGGAGGCAGCCAGTCCAGCCGTGGCATTGAGAAATGAAATCAATACCGGCATATCGGCACCACCAATGCGAATCGAAAACAGGACGCCGAACAAGACGGCGAGCATTATCTGAAACGAATAGATGACCCACACCAGGTCCGTGGTGAAAAAGAACGACGAGATGCCAACGATGATTAGGCCCAGAATGGTTGCCCATGCCAGCGAATGATGCGCGGGGAGACGTTGCGGTGTCTGCCTCATCTTATTGGCCAGTTTGGCGCTGGCAACCATGCTCGCGCTAAATGTCAACGCACCGATCGTCAGGCCCAAGATGCCCGAAACTTCGCTCACGGTATCCATGGTCTGGTAATCACGCATCAGCTCGACCAGCGCTACCAGAAAAGCGGCCACACCACCGGCACCGTGCTGAAAGGCGACCATGGCGGGAATCTGTATCATGCCGACCGCCCGTGCGACAGCATAACCGGCAATGGCCCCACCCATCAGCGATATAATGACAACACCAGTGTCAATGATTCCGTTGCGATACAAAACCAATAAAAAAGCGCATAACAGCGCCAATGCCGCTGTCATGTTCCCTCGCCGGGCATGACGGGGGCTGCGAAACTGCCATATCCCCAGTATCAAAACCACGATTACAGCAACATCGACGAGCATTGTCAGCGCATGCGGAAATGCATTCATTAGATTTTCTTTTCTGATTGTTTTTCTTTGAAGAGCTTGAGCATGCGATCGGTAATGGCAAAACCACCGACAACGTTAAAGGTAGCGGTAATGATAGCCAGCCCGCCCAGCGCTTTCTCAAGGTTACTCGTCGGAATTGAAAATAGAATCAGGGCGCCTAATATGGTCACCGCCGAAATGGCATTGGTCATCGACATCAAAGGTGTATGCAGCAAGGCGGGCACCCTGGATATCAACAGGTAACCGATATAAAAGGATGCCAAAAAAACAGCCACCATTAATAGTAAATTCAGCATAGGCTTGTCTCTGTTGTTCAATGGGTAACAGTACCGGGACCTTTCCGGCAGCGGGCTGCCGCCGATCCAAACCCGGCATTCACAGGTTGCACCAGGGGTGTTGCTCAATTGGACAGGCCGGCCCGCATGGCCTTCAAGGTTCCTTCGTGATGTATGGTGGATTGGTGGGTAACGAGAGAACTTTTGACAATCTCATCGTCGAAATCGAGTTTGCCCACCCCGTTTTTGAATAAATTGACCACGTAATGGTACATGTTGTTGGCATACAGCCAACTGGCATGGACGGCCATCCTGCCGGGGATGTTTTGGATGCCGCAGATATGGACGCCCAATCGTTGATTGAATCGTCCCGGTTCCGTAATTTCACAGTTGCCGCCCTGATCTACGGACACATCCATGATCACCGAGCCTGGCTTCATCTTGGAGACCATTTTTTCGGTTACCAAAACCGGCGCGATTTCACCCGGCACCAGCGCACTCAAGATGACCACATCGGCATCTTCCAGATGGGGGCTGATCGTATGTCGCTCGATTTCCAGCCACTCCTCATCCAAAGCGTTGGCATAACCGCCATTGCCGACCGCCTTCTCCTGGGGTATGTCGAAATCGATCACCTTGGCGCCCAGGCTATCGGCCTCGGTGCATGCATCCTTGCGAATATCGATGGCCTTGACCACTCCGCCAAGCCGTTTGGCGGTGGCGATGGCCTGAAGCCCCACGACTCCGGCACCAACGATGAGAAACTTGGCCGGCTTGATCGTTCCAATCGCAGTGCCGATCATAGGGATAAATGTTGGCAGCTGATTGGCCGCCATGATCACCGATTTATAGCCGGTGACGGTGCTCATTGAGGATAAGGCATCCATGGGCTGGGCGCGGGAAATGCGCGGTATGCCATCCATTGTCAGAGCAGTGATGTTTTTATCCCGAAGCCGTTTCACGATATCGTGGCTTTCAGGTGCTGCCGGGTGTAGAAAGGTGATCAGGACGCTGCCGTCGTTAAGCATATTGACTTCATGCTTGTTCACCCTTTGATTGAATATAGGCTGTTTGACTTTTAAGACAACATTGGATTCGGCAAGCAGCCGCTCAACATCGGCAACGACCGTTGCCCCGGCCAAACGGTAGTCGTCATCACTGATGGCAATTCCTTCTCCGGCCGATGACTCAACGGCCACTTCAAAACCAAAGTCAATGTACTTCCTCACTGTTTCCGGTGTTGCGGCAACTCTTTTTTCTTCGGCCAGGATTTCTTTCGGGATTCCGATTCGCATAGTTGACCTCACAGTAAAGGTTGACGATTCGTTAGATAATTATTTACCCATTAAACGTTGCCATGATCGATCATGGATTTTCTCTCCACGGATACCATCGGGGTCATCGATTTCAACGATTCTTGCCAGTATGTTTTCGTGCTGGTACAAAGTTTCCTGTCCGAGGACCATCCAATGCAAGCGAACACTTCATTGGCCGCCTGGATGAACGGCTGTTCCCAGGGGTATTTTTCGGCAAGCGTCTGCAGGACCTTGGCGCAATAAGGATGCAGCGATTTCATTGTTAGATCCAAAAATTATAGTTTGATTCCAAAGTCGATGGGCGTGTTGAAGGAATGGTATTTTGGTGATTTTTTTTCATCGTCGCGGACAGACAGATTATACTCTTCACAATAAATGACGGGTTGACCGTCTGGCCGAATTTTACAAATAGAACTGTCATCGCAGTTCATGCATAATCCCTGACCGTGGAGTGATTCATCTTCAGTATGCAATTGTTGATTTTTCACAATATTCTCCTTGAGCGCTGTCAGTTGGAATCGGATTGGACTGATCTCATTTTTGGTAGCCCACGCGTATTTATGCTTCATGACTAGTTAGCCAGTACGGTTGACCCGGTCACTTCCGTGTAGAGCTTGTCCAATGCTTCGTTGAAAAATGGTGGTTGCGGAGTGCGCTGTAGTTTTTCGACCGTCTTTTTAACGGCAGTGGCCAATTCGTCATGAGCGCCGGCATGAACGTTTTTCAACATTTCTACCAGCGCCTCTCCAGCAATTACCCTCGCATCGTAGTAGATATTATCATCCGACAGAATCGATAGAACTTGCAGAATCAACTCTTCAGACGGAATTTGAAGTTCTCTGATTCGCTTGAGGACTTCTTCACGCAGGCGCCAATTCCCTTTAAAGCGAAGTATCCGGATCAGTCCTGGCTGGCATTCCGCAAGCCGCCCATTGTTTGCCATTTCCTCGAATACGTTCAGAGCCATCCCCCAATCCGTCAAATTTCCAAAGGGATCATGTTTCATTGATCAACTCCTTTCATAATAGTCCATCGGTCAGCCAACACGTTTTATTGCAGTGATTGGTGGATTCAATTGATTAACTGCTCACCAAAGTAGTCTTTATAACCAGTTAACTGCGCTTTGGTAACAAGACGCTCTACCTCGCTCGCTTGGTCGATGTCCTTCAAATAAGTGAATAGACGCCGTTCTAATCGTTTGACCTTTCCATCCGGTGTAACAACTAGAAAATCGTTGGCACCGTCGTCGTCCAGTACGACGAAGATTTTTCCAGAAGCCTTGTTTCTTACAAGTTCCATCGGCGTTGATTCCACAAACAACTGCTCAAAAAACCTTGCTCTGCCTTGCGCTATCCAGCAAGGTTCCGTCTGTGTGATCATAGCAATGCCGATGCCACACAGGAAAAAATTTTAAACATATTGAAATTATTACAATTAATAAATTTTTGGGAGGACTGGTGACAACCTGATGTCGGGCGAAATCGCCCGCACTGAATGGCAGAATTGAATAAAACTATTTAATAAAAAACAGAATAATATATGCGGGCGTTTTCGCCCACGATGGGCGTTTTTGGCACTTAAATTGGCGGCAGCTTTCGAAACAAGGCCCTTCGGGAGATACCTAACAACGCGGCGGCCTTTGTACGGTTACCGTCTGTCTGACGTAACGCTTTTGCAATGAGGGCCCGTTCGAGATGTTGGGTAGCCGAACGCAAATCCAAATCAACTGGGTTTGCTGAAGCCGCAATGGTTGCATTGGGTGTGAGAAATTCCAGATTGCCGAGGGTCACATATCGCTGCAGGACATTCCGTAACTCCCTGACGTTCCCGGGCCATTCATACTCGATAAGTGTATCCATGATATGCCCGGGGACCCGATCCATACCGGCAGGAGCCTTGATTCGCCTCAGGAAGTGTTCCACCAGCAACGGGATATCCTGTTTGCGATCACGCAAAGGCGGCAATTGTATCTGTATGACCTGAATCCTATAGAAGAAATCATTGCGCATCAGACCGCTGCCGACCTTGTCATCTAAGGGCGTATTGGATGCCGAAATAATACGAAAGTCGGCAACTTTTGATTCGGTAGCGCCAACGGGTCGGTATCCGCCGCCTTCGATGGCTCGCAACAGTTTTGCCTGCATGCCGACAGTCAGGTCACTGACTTCGTCAAGAAACAGCGTCCCACCATCGGCCATATCCAAATAGCCGGGTGCGTCCGCGTGCGCACTGGAAAAGGCGCCCTTGCGGTGGCCGAAGAATTCTCGCTCAAACAGGGATTCCTGAATAGCCCCACAGTTCACAGCAACGAACCGGCGTTTCTTTCTCATACTATGGTCATGGACGGCATGGGCGGCCAATTCTTTGCCTGAACCCGATTCACCAAATATGGCGACACTCGCATCCGTCGCTGCTGCTTTGAGGATGAGCTCATATACAGCTTGCATGGCCGGTGAGCGACCCAAGATATCACCCAGCCGATAGCGTTCTTTCAACGATGATCGTAAAACCCGATTCTCATTGTTAAGGCGATCAGCCATGCGCTGGGCGGCCATTTGTTGCTCTTTAATTTCTGTAATGTCCTGAAAAGTTGACAGTAATGCCGGACGCCCTTTAAATGATATGGGACTATGGCAGACTTGGATCCAGGACATCTTTTCTGACCGCGAAAGCTGATAAACGCCTTCAACCCTCGAATCGATGACGGCATTCATCGTTGAAGCGTAGATCCGTGCGATTTCGCCGGCCTCCCCGAACGTTGGATTGTTCACCGGCCTGCCCGAGAGATCATCAGCTGCGAACACGCGAAAGAGTTTGCAGAATGCTGGGTTTACGTAGCAAAAACGATTATCCTGAACCAAGGCAACCCCCTCAGAAACCTGTTCGGTCAGGACGCGATAGCGCTCTTCGCTCTCTCTATGTGCCTCTTCTGAACGTTTCAGCCACAAAACCTTGCTTAGTCGCTCTCCGATGGCACGCAGCAGATGCTCTTCCTCTTCCAAAAAGGGCATACCGTTGCATTCGGTTGGTTTCTTAAGGTAATAGACATCTACATCGCCAACATGCTTCCCGTTGAGGATAATTTTGGCATTTTGCTGCCATCGGGTCGTTTTAAATTGTTTGGTTGTGTACTCTTTACCGTCTAACCGTATTCGCGCACAGGCAATTTCAGGGAACTGCCAGGCGGCTGGTATCAGTTCCACGGCACGCTGCATAATCCATGGCAGCGACACATCCTGATTTTCAAAAAGGTTGGAAATGCCATACAGGCAGTTCAACTCCTTGATGCGTTCAGCAAGGGCGTTCGGTGCCGTAGAAATGGACAATGGCCGGCGAGGATCGATTACCGAGGCCTCATTCTTGATCGGCAACGTTGAATCGACCTTCTTTCGAGCTTGTTTGGCTTTCACTTCAATTTCCGTGGATGGCCACTCATTAGCTGCGGTTGATCTCTTTGGGTTGGTGCATATAGCGATTCCGGCAGGGGGAATCATAAATCGATTACTGTGTTTTTTTCAATGGGTCTTGTGGAAATCGCTTCAGATTTTGGCATGCTTGGGAGTTGGTTCCTTATTCCCGATAAAAAACTTTTGGCGTGCGGCGTCTGTAATAGCCACAACAGCAGGATGCTTGATTATCCGTTCGATTGATATGGCGTAGTAGCTTTCCTTGACGGCATCCGTACGTCCCACTACCTGGACCTGATACTGGCGCAATACCTCTGATTCAATGACCCTTGGCGACACAAAGACGCCGTGGCCCTCCTGACCCAAAACCTTTATCAACGCGCTGTCGTCAAACTCGCCGGCGATGACCGGTTTGATGCCAAGTGAATTAAACCATTGGTCTAAAGATCCCCTCAGGGCAGTCAGCTCCATGGGTAGAAGCATGGGAGTGCCATCGAGTGACTGCGGGAAATCGGCAGACAGTTTATCCGTAAATTCTTTTGCCGCAAAAAAGACAATGCCGCTCTCGCCAAGCAAATGGCTGTATGCCTTGATGTTCAAACCCGATCGTATCGGTGAGTCACTCAACACAACATCGATGTTATGGACTGCCAGTTCAGCCAGCAATGCCTCCTCCTTGTCCTCAAAACAAATCAAACGCACCTGAACAGCAAGCTTTAAGGCCGGCTCCAAAAGTTTGCTGGCGATCAATTTCGGCAGAACATCCAGTACCCCTACTCTTAACGACAGCGACCCAGCTACCGTCTGACCCCGCACGGTGTCCATCATTTCCCGGCCGATGGCGAATATTTCATCGGCATATCGGAAAACCAGGCGTCCCAGATCGGTGGGTTCAAGATTCCGGCCAACGCGCTTAAAAAGCTTGCCGCCCAGCGTCTCTTCAAGTTTCCTCAGCTGAGAGCTAACAGTCGACGGCGCCAGTCTGAGTCGGGAGGAGGCAGCGGTCAGACTCCCATGGCGCACTACGGCCCAGAAATAATAGAGATGGTGATAATTTAGCCAGTCCATAATCAATTTTAATTCGTTTTTTTCGAAAAATATTAGCATATTTTTCTAATTGTTAAAACTTTTAATTGTATTATTATGGTTGCGAAATGAATTGCCAAATTAAAAAGGAAAACGGAAACCCCTTGAAAATCGAAATGCTTTACCGATCCGGAACGCGGCATATTGACCGGCGATTGTTTTGCGACCATCGACCAAGACGGTGTCGGGCAATTGATTGTTCTGACCTGCCCACAACGTCTGGCGCCTAAAATAACCGTTTTAACATATCGATAGGAGATGGCCATGCAAGCTGTTTCTAACACAACTGCCCAAACCCAAGTACGGATCAACCAATTTATCCGCAGCGTCTACAACTGGATGGCCATCGGCTTGGGCTTGACAGGTATGGTGGCGTTTTATGTTGCGGGCAATGAATCTCTGCTGAAAATTCTATTCGGCAACCAGTTGTTGTTTTTCGGCTTGATAATCGGTCAACTGGCATTGGTCTTTACGCTCAGTTCAAGGGTCCATAAAATGAGCGCCGCAACGGCAACCGGTTTGTTCATGCTATATGCGGCTCTGAACGGTGTGGTCTTTTCATCGATATTCATGATTTACACCCGTTCATCCATCTCTTCGACCTTTTTTGTTTGTGCGGCCACCTTTGCCGTGTGCAGCGTCTACGGCATGACCACCCGGCGTGACCTGACTTCAATGGGCGGCTTCATGACCATGGGACTGATCGGTATTATCATTGCCTCCCTTGTCAACTTGTTCATTCGCAGTTCCGCCATGCACATGATTATCAGTTATATCGGTGTACTCGTTTTTGTGGGGCTAACCGCCTACGATACGCAAAAGCTGAAAAACATGGCGCTTTCTCAGCCGGAAGGACTTGAGGCCGGGGTAATTCGCAAAGGTGCGATATCAGGCGCCCTGTCTTTATACCTGGATTTCATCAACATGTTCCTGATGCTTCTCACAATATTGGGAAACAGGGAATAAATGCCATGCTCATCCGGGGAGTTAATGGGCAGGCTGGTCAAACCGGATCTTGATAACGCACTCGAAACGTTGCTCGAGCAAGCGACGATCTCTGCCGGATGTTTGCTTCCGTGTCGCTATGTCGAAATGGAATTCGGTCCGACTATTTTCCAGAATGAAATAGTCTTAACGTCAGATAATTTTTAATTATTAAGCCATGAACAGTTCCCTTATCCTCTCTATCACAACTTTCGTCTATGGCACGGCCGCATTGCTCTACATATCGGGCTGGATTTTCCGAAAGAACATTATTGGTCACATCGCATTTTATGTTTCAATCATCGGATTTATAGGTAATCTTGCAGGTTTCGGACTACGCTGGGCAGAGTCCTATCAATTGGGCTTCGGTCGCGCACCCTTATCCAACCTATATGAATCGCTCGTATTTTTTGCCCTGGCAATCGCCGCTTTGTACTTGGTCGTAGAGCGAAGACAAGGCAACCGAACCATGGGCGCATTCGTCATGCCGATAGCCTTCCTGTGCCTGGCCTATGCATCGCTTTCACCCAATATCAGTGATCGAATTCAACCCCTTTTACCGGCGCTTAAAAGCAACTGGCTAATTGCACATGTTGTTACCTGCTTTATCGGTTATGCAGGATTTGCCATCGCCTTTTGTCTAAGCCTGATGGTTTTTCTGCGAAAGAAAAACACGGAGGACGGGGCATCGATATGGTCGAGAATTCCCGATCTTCATTCGCTGGATGATCTGACTTACAAGATGGTGATGCTGGGGTTCTTGTTCTTGACCCTGGGCATTATTACCGGCGCGGTTTGGGCCAATTCCGCCTGGGGTCGCTACTGGGGATGGGATCCCAAAGAGACCTGGTCACTTATCACCTGGTTCATCTATGCCACCTTCCTTCATGCACGATTGATGCGCGGATGGCAGGGGCGAAAGGCCGCGATCCTCTCGATTGTCGGATTTGGAGCCGTATTGTTCACCTATTTAGGGGTTAACCTGCTGCCAGGCTTGCACAGCTATGGGAGCATGTAAGATTCCGAAATCTCGGCATGCAGGCAGTGATGCGATACGAGAATGACCGGGATTAGCTCACGGGTTATTGGACAAAGCCAACCCAGCTTATGAATCGGTGTTTCTAATCCAAGGTGTGAGCCTCAAATGAACCGAAAATTGTCATCTGTGCTCTTCATCTTGTGCCTTTTCATCACAGGCTGTGAGGATATGGATGCCGATTTGGCGATCCAGGCTGGCGCGGATGCCATTAAGGCGGCAGCGCTAGATGACGATGAGGTGAAACGACTGGCACAAGAAGTCGCCAGGCAATCGGATGCGGAACATTCGGTTGCGCCTGCGGACCATCCGTATGCACAACGGCTTCATCGACTTGTGGGCAGCAATGCTGAATACGATGGCGATACATTCACCTACAAGGTGTATTTATCGCCGACGATCAACGCCTTCGCCATGGCCGACGGCACTATATTGAATATCGATGACGATTCGAGGTCCGGCGCGATGGTCGAACGGGTCGTAGGGAGTCGTGTACCGGCATAGCATGCCCACACAGTTCGCATTCCCAGGGACGTGAAGACAGCGGGGCAGGGCAAGTCGACGGGCGCTGCCGGTATCCGTTTAGAATTTTTGACACATAATCGAACGAGGCAGACAGTGGATCGATTGTCTAATGTGAAGGTCATCGTCATTCTGATTATCCTTGGAATTGGCATGATACATGTTTACCCGGTTTTGGCCGTGAGCGATGGCGTCATCAAGCAGAGCATCGAACAAGAAGTGGCGGCAGACTTCCGCTTACGTGGATCAATGGTCACGGTTGACGCGTTGCAGGGCTTTGTTATCCTTCGCGGCAAGGTGAATGTGTATATAAAGAAAATATTATACGAACGGATCGCCTGGACAACCGCGGGCGTTATTGAGGTTGAGAACGAGATTCGGGTTATTCCGGATTTGCCAACGACTGACGACGATATTAAACGCCAAATCATGGTCGCCCTTCAATCACACCAACGCTTTGCCGACATCAATGCGGCAATTGCGGTTGAAGCCGGTACTGTGTTGATCCAGGCTGTTTTTAAAGACCCGCACGATGTTCAGAAGCTGAAACACAAGGTTGCCGAGATCCAAGGTGTTATGGAAATCCGAATCCAGGCTGAATTTGTTTCATAACCGTCGTCGGCTCGAATGTATTTAACCATACTTCTAGTGCCTCTCCCCATCAGCAGCCCATTGTTTGGCTGATATCTGGCGGGTTTTAATTTCGTGAGGTTTAAATTTCTCCAATCACCTACAAGGAGCCAGTCCTTTGAGTTATGGTCTGTCTATTCTCATCTCAAGCCAATCTCACACCGCCGCGAGTGTCTCCAGGTGCTGGACAAGGTGTCTTGTGAATTGGGCAGTCAGCGGTCACAGTCCAAACCATCAATGGAATCGTCGGTGGATGATCCCGAATCGACGCTGGCCAGCTTCAATCGTCAGCTCGGTCTGAATGCCCAGGAAAAGGAAGCGGTGCAGTGGGTATTCCCCCAAGAAATCGAGAATAACATGTTCAATATCGCCAATACAAACACTCGTGCTGCGCAGTGGGATGAATTGTCTGCGGAATCCAGTTTTCGGTTATCGCGGGTTGGCGGGAATATATTGGGCATGTGCAATAAACCCAACTCATCGTCCTGGCTCGGCAGCCTGTTATAAAATTAAAAGTTGTTCAAGGGGAGGGATCGCAAGGTGTTGACAAGTTTGTCCGCAGAATCGGCTTTGTTCAAACATGCGTATGAACCCGCATCGAGCATAGCCTCTTGAATATCGGGATCGTTGTGCATGGTCAGCCCGATTACAACCGTGTCTGGCAATACTTCTTTAACTTGTTTGGTGGCTTCGATACCACCCATAACCGGCATGCCGACATCCATGATGATGACATCGGGTTTGACCGCCACCGCCAATTCGACTGCCTTTTTGCCATCAGCGGCCATACCGACAACTTCCATGTCCGTTTCGTCGTTTAGCAGTTTGGCCAGACCTTCACGCATCACTTCATGATCATCGGCCAGGAGGACCCGGATGAGTTCCTTTTCTGGATTACTGATGATATCGCAGGGAACTGCTAAAGTTACCCGAAAGCCCTTGCCAACTTGGCTTTGCACCTGCATATGGCCGCCCAGCAGTTTGATTCGGTCTTCGATATTGAACAGGCCGAAGGCAGAGCCCCTGAGCTGTTTTTTGCCGAAACGGTCGTAATCGCACCCCTTGCCGCCATCCTCAACCCTGATTGTGACGGCTTTACCTTCTCTCCCGACATGAACTGACGCCTTCATTTCACCTGCATGCTTGACGACATTAAACAGCAGTTCACGGATACAACGGATCAACGCAGATGCCAGTTCAGGGGAGGTGATTTCAGTTTCGTCGGTCGCTCGAATCACCACGTCCAGTCCATGCATTTCCTTCATTTGGCTGCAAAGCCATTTGAGGGCCCCGAAAAACCCTTTCTGCTCGATGATGAGCGGGCTGAGTTCATTGGACAGATCGCGGCAGTTTTGAATGCATCCATCGATAATGGGGAATATGGCTTTTAGGTTTTTCTCTGATCCAACGCCCGTTTGCAAGTTGGCCAGTTTGAGCTTTATGTATGCCAGGGTCTGCTGAAAATCGTCATGCAGCACGGCGGCGATGCGCCTGCGTTCACGGTCCTCCGCACCCGATAACTCCAGGGCCAATCGATGAATCTCGGTGGCGCGCTGCTCGGCCAGTTGTTTGCGTTCGGCCAAGCTTCGGTTGAGGCTGATCAGCAGTGCCTTGGTCTTCTTGCTGCGGGTGATATCGTCAACTAAGGCCATCAGGTGTATCGGTCGCCCCATTTTGTCGGGAAGGATAGAAACAAATTTGTGCACCCAGATCGGGTGGCCCTTTTTGTGGACATACCTGTTCTTGATTTCGAAGGACCCCACCTTGCCGGACTTGAGTCGGTCGATCATCTGCAGGTTGGTCTCGCGATCCTGCGGGTGAATCAGGGATTCCAGAGAGATCTGGTACAACTCCTCCTCCTTATATCCCAACAACGTGCAAAAGACTGGATTGCATTGCTGATAGCGGCCATTCCAATCGGTAATGGCGATGCCCATACCGGCATTTTCAAAAACCTTTCGGAAACGATGCTCGGCCTGGCGTTGTATCGCCTCGGCCTGCTTGCGCTGGGTGATATCCCGCAACGCCGTGATACGTATAACGCGGTCCTGATGATCGATCATCCGGGCTTGAATTTCGCATGGAAAGGTGGTGCCGTCCTTGCGCAGCGCCGTCACTTCATAGAGTTCGACACGCTGTAAACGCATATTTTCCAGCACCCTCTCACGGTCTTCAGGTGCGATCCACTCGTTTCCGTGCCTGCCCAGCGCCTCTTCATGGGTGTATCCAAACATCCTTTCCGCGGTCTGGTTTTGATCCAGACAAATGCCTCCTTCGGAGAGGAATATCGCTTCAAAGGAGGCATCGGATAGGGCCTTTAACCGTGCTTCGGAAGCCTGGAGCGCCTTTTCCACGCGCTTGCGCTCGGTGAGATCAAGGATGGTGCCGATCAGCCCGATCGTTTTGCCGCGGCTGTCGGTGTAGACGGATTTGTCAAATTGGACATCGCGGGTTTGACCTTGCTTGTTCTTAACCTGAGATTCGTATTGTTGGACGCCACCATTTTTAAAAAGTGCCTTGTCTTTGGCGTGGTAAATGGAAGCCAGTTCCGGTGGGCTTAGGTCAAAAACGGATTTTCCGATCATCTGATCTCTTGTTGCACCGATGAAGGCTTCAAAGGCTTGGTTGAATCCGGTGTATCGCCCCTCGTTATCCTTGTAAAAGACGGGAATCGGAATGGCATTGAGCAACGTTTCCAGGAAGGATTCTCTATCCTTGAGCGCTCGTTCGGTCTTTTTGCGATCGGTGATATCCTGGAAATAGACCGACATGCCACCGCCCTGCCGGGGGAAGCACCGATTGTGAAACCAGCGCCCCCAGGGTTCGTAGAAATTTTCAAAATCCCGCACTTCACCCGCGGCGGACTGGCGGTACTCGGTCTCCAGCTGCGTGCCCAAGGTCAGCGGAAAGACCTCCCAGAAGTTTTTACCAAGCACCTCCTCACGGCGGATGTCCAGCAGCTTTTCGGCGAGACGATTCACATCGACAAACCGCCATTCGTTGTCGCAGGCAAAGAAACCATTGCCGATACTTTCCAGGGTTGCCCAGTGATTTCGATCCGAAGCTTCATCTATTGGCGTAGGCATGGCGGAAAGCCGAGATCGCATTTCAATCACTTCATCAATCAGGCTATCTCGGGATCTTCTGGCATACTTGGATCGGATTGATTGTCCGGTTTTCATGATCGACACTCATTCTTGAAGAGTGCTTAATCAAGATATCATGTCTATAAAATAGATCAGTTACCAATGTCAAACGTCAGTTAAATTCAAGGGCAACGAATTAGCGTAAAGCCATTTCCGACCAACTGCCCAGTCCGCTGGTAGTTTTTGACGATCACCCACCAGCCAACCAGCTCACATTGCCCAAATCCCTTGGTACTTTGTTTTTTGGGTTAGAAAGCAATCGTAGACCTGTTCGTGAAATCCTTTGAGTTCATTCATAAAGTCTTTGATGTCGCCTTTGCCGAGAACGAATTTGGGTGCCGGTTTTTCAAACTAAATATTCATAAATAACGTTGGGGGAATATTTTTCCTGTTTTCGGCCACCCACACAATCTCAAGCTGTTAAGTGGCTTTTTTGTTTCTGGTCAAAGGAGGCATTGACGGCTTTTCCCCGTCCACACCATCGCAAAAGCGGGAAGCCGATCACTCAACGAATTGTCTGTCTGGATATTCCATTCCTGGTGTAAAAATAGATATAAATACCAATGGTTCGGTGCCGATCTGTTTTACAGTGTGGGTTTTTCCCACAGGGTTGAAATGGATACTTCCGGATTTAAACTCAACCCACTCACCGTTGATGAACAGTTGGCCTGCGCCTTTAATCGCGTACAACGTTTCATTGTGAGTTCTGTGAAAATGAGGTTTCAAACCGGCACCTTCGATAGATCGTATCAGAGAGATCGTTACGGTATCATTTTCGGCAATCTTTATCGCTTGGGCTTTCTGATCTGCGGGCAGGGGATTTGCTTGTAGCAGTTCATCTACTTGAGAAACCATCTGTGGACGCTTTTTCATTTCACAGGCGTTCGATATATCGCCGACATATGAAACCTCTAATTTTTTTCTTCTTTTTTTATAAACACACGTAAAATCTTTTCCTCTAACATTGAATTTTAGCGTCGGAGGGGGCTCCGGGAAAAAGTCAGCCGTGATTTCATATTCTTTATGGCCCTCATCAGCTAAATCAACCATGTATGTAATGCGAGCTTTTGATTTGGCTTCATCAACCTCATGAATAACGATTGTTGAGCGATCGCCTCTATCGCCTGGCCACACGGCGCTCCATTCGCCTAAAAGGTCTTGGTATTGTTCATTAGCGGCATCTGCTATTTCGTGAATAGATAAGGTTAGTAAAACTACGGAAATCGTGATGGTTAAAAAAGCAGCGATGGAAATTCTTGTGGTTAGCATAGCGTTCCCCTTTCTTTGAAAATAGTTGTCTGAAATTGTCGTCAATCGCAGGGAGCTGCGCTATCACTGAGGGGCTTCAGATAGGTGCAAATTTCACAATACAGCGATGGGGGGCTTGCGCTTCAAGTGTCAGAAGCGGCAGGATGAGATACTCATAAATTACCTAATACCAAAAATTGTGTCAAATGGTTATTTGAAAAAAGTAAATGCTGCATGGTGGTATTTTTTATCGGCTGGGTGTGGACAAAAAGGTGGAACATCTGGCGCTGACTTCATTCCCTCCAGGCCTGCAAACTGGCCCGTTCAGGCGCGTAAATTTTTTTTTACTTAAAAGTGACCCCCATGATCGAGAGACGGCTTGCCGGTCTGCGATCGGCAATGGCCAAACTCATCTCATCATGGCCTTCGAACCTACCGTCTAATTCTTCGATAAAACTTCTAAACAACTTTTCCCCATGTATTGAACAGACTGTCCTGACGCCGTGCTTGTCACCTTGCTTTGGGTAGCCGTTCCCACAATTCTGTGTTCAAAAGACCGAATCTCCGCCGCGTGGAAGGCTTGGGCGGTTCCCATCAGTGTCAGAAAGACGATGGTCGCAAAATGGCCCTCCCCACAGATCCTTTTTCATTTTCCTAGCCCCCTTATTGGTTTAGGTTTTTCAATACCCTGGCAGAGGTGTTCAGCCGGGCGCCACATGGGTCGCCTCTGGAGCTAATACCCCTTCAACTGTTTCCCAAACTTTGAAGGGTCAAGCTTATTTCGAACAATCCTGTATCCTGACCAGCGCCTGATCGGGTCCCAGTTGCACCATTGCATCGCTCTTCTTGACGATAAATTGAGCGGTGGGAATCATGACCACGTGATCGGGCAGACGCGAGGAGGGGCGGGTGATCCAGAGGTGAGTGTCCGTGGCCTAAAATCTCAAAAATAGCAGGCCAATCCCTGCGCAACGGACTCGAAGGGCAGGATGCCGTCGAACTGCGACGTTTCCCGCGAGTGCAGGCGATCACCGGAGTGTCGCTGGTCCCGGTCGGCGATCAGTCGGCCGAACAGCGCAATGTCCGGTCCCGCCAGCTGGACGTTCGAACAGACCGCCTGTTTTTCGACCACAACGTGCTTGCGGTCGTTGAGGGCAACTTTTTTAAAGGCGTGGCGGTAGCTGACCCCGGACCGCAGGGCGGCCGTGTTGTAGTTGACCGTGAGCTGCAAACCGGAAAAATCGATCAGCGGCCACAGGTCGGCCGCAAACGCGAGGTGCTGCCGGTCGCTGGACAGCTTGAAGCAGGCCGGGTCGGCCTGGGCGGTGGAGAGGGTCAGGTGCACACCGGCAAGGCGCGCTTCGGGGCCGGTGAGGATCAGGTGGCGGATGTGGCCCGTGGGGGTGATGTCTTCCCAGGGCGCTTTTATCTGGGCCGCATGGCGCCTGCGGGCCGCGGCCCCCTGAAACTGGTGGCGATAGGTATACGAGCAGTAGTTGATGGGCAGATCGATGGATTGTTCCAGCGCGAAGCGGATCAGTGCCAAGGCGGTCAGTTCGGTTTCCAGGACGGTGGCCTTGGGGCCGTGCACGAAGGTGTAGCCCCGATCGGACAGGCGCCGGGCGTTGAAAGGCGTGCAGCGGATCTGGTGCAGGTTGAGGTGGTTCACGCCGCGGTCGTGCAGGTCGCCAATCAGCTTTCTGGTGATGGGCAGATCTTCGGGAATGGCCGGAATTTCGACGGTTACGCGCCCAATCACACCGAGGGCCTTTTCCAGTCCATCCAGGCGGTAGCCGTTGGCGCTCAGATCGAAACGGATCTCGTCCAGGCCGCTGTCCCGCAGGGCCGCGAGCGTGCCGGAGCCGGCCAGGATCCCGTTGGTGTACATCCAGGTGTAGACCGGGTAATCGCTCCGGGTCTTGATGGCCTTCAGGTAGGCCAGCACCCGTTTTACGCTCAACAACGGTTCGCCGCCGCTGAACCCGACGCCCTGGATGCCAAAACGGCGCACATAGTCGGCGTAATCCCTCGGCTTGTCGAAGGCCAGTGAATTGGTCGTGGGGGGGCCAGGGTCGTTTTGGGCGGTCGGACAGTAAAAGCAGCTTGCATTGCAGATGCCGTTGACGAACAGGCATGACCAGGCGCCCTGGCCGCACAGCCGGCACCCGGGGGAGAGGGCGTGGGTGAACAGTTTTGTTTTGGAAAAGGCCCAACGGGCACCCTGATGGTTGAAAATCGAATCGATCAAATCACTTCTGGCGCTGGTGGCAGCCTGGGCCTCATCCGGCCGCACCCATTTCATGGCAGCATAGGCATCCGCATATTCGCTGCGGTTCAGGCGGATGGCATCGTCCATCATTTGCGACAGGGCGGTCACGGATTGGCATCCATCACTACCGCCCGGGTGATCACCACCGGCGTTTGGGGGACATCCTGCATGCCGGCGCGGGTGGTGGTGGGCACCTTTTCGATGGCCTTGACCACATCCATGCCCTCGACCACCTTGCCGAAGACGCAGTACCCCCAGCCCTGGTCGGTTTTGGAGCGGTGATCCAGAAACCGGTTGTCCTTGACGTTGATAAAAAACTGGGCACTGGCCGAGTGGGGGTCCGAGGTGCGGGCCATGGCGATGGTGCCGGTCTGGTTGGAAAGGCCGTTGTCGGCTTCGTTGCCAATGGGGGCCAGTGTCGGTTTGCGCCGCATCTGGGCGTCCAAACCGCCGCCTTGAATCATGAACCCGGCGATCACGCGGTGAAAAATGGTGCCGTCGTAAAACCCGTCCTTGACGTAAGTCACAAAATTGTCCACGGTTCGGGGGGCGGCGACGGTGTTCAATTCCAGCACGATATCACCTTGGCTGGTGGTCAGTTTGACGCGGGGGGCGGATGTGTCGGCCGGAACCGGCCCGACGCTGCCCAAAACCAGTAGCATCATCATGGCTGCCATTCGCTTCATGTTCATCTCCTCGAATTCAACGTATGAATTGAAATACCCGCCTGGGCCGATCCAGTCGGGTAAGGCCCGCATCGCGGGCCTGACGGACCGCCTGCGCGTAGGCTTCTCGGGTAAGGGAACCCCCCAATCCCGGGGTCTCGACCGCCCGTGCGCAAGGGCGGTACTGGGACATCACGTTGACATAGGTGTTCGGCGACAGTGCATCGGCCAGAAAGGCCATTACATCGGCCGTGCCGGCCATGCCGCCGGGCAGCACCAGGTGGCGCACCAGCAGGCCCTTGACGGCCAACCCGCTGGACTCGTCGATCAACAGGTCGCCGACCTGCCGGTGCATTTCGATCAGGGCCGCTCTGGCCACCTCGGGGTAGTCGGGGGCATCGCAGGTGGCCGCGGCCACCGCGGCATCCCAGAATTTAAAGTCCGGCATGTAGATGTCGACGATGCCGTCGAGCAGTTTCAGCGTTTCGACGCGATCGTAGCCGCCGCTGTTGTAAACCAGGGGCACCTGCAGGCCTTGCTCGGCGGCCAGCAGCAAGGCCCCGAGGATCTGCGGCACAACGTGGCTGGGCGTCACGAAATTGATGTTGTGGCAGCCGCTGTTCTGGAGGTCGAGCATGATGGCGGCCAGCTGCTGCGCCTGCACCGGTGAACCGTGGCCGTGGTGGCTGATGTCGTCGTTCTGGCAAAAGCTGCACAGCAGATTGCAATGCGTAAAGAAGATCGTTCCCGACCCGTGCCGGCCGACCAGAGGGGCCTCTTCACCGAAGTGGGCGTGGTAGGCGGCCAGCACGGCGCGGCCTCCGGTCTTGCAGATTCCGGTTTCTCCGGCAAGCCGGTTGACCTGGCAGCGTCGCGGGCACAAGCTGCAGTTGGCCAGTGCCTTGCGGCCCAGGGCTGCCCGCTGGGCAAGCAGACCGGATTGGAGGGCATGCTGGTAAAGGGGTTGGGGCAAGGGTACCTTTCCAGGGCAGGGCGACGGTCCTGACCCATTGGCATGCATCGATTACGTCTGCAGCATCTTTTCAAGCCGGTGGACGCTTTTGGCCTGACCGACCACCACCAGGGTGTCGTCGGTTTCGATACAGGTGTCGGCTTTCGGGTTGAAAAGCAGCGTTCCGTCCGCTTTCATGATGGTCAGGATGATCAGGTCCAGTTCCTGGCGGATGCCTGAATCTTTCAACGCCACGTCGCGCAGCCGCGAAGTTGATCGTACCTTGATCTCCTCCATCATGACGTCGGTGCTCTCGTCGGTAAAGGCCAGTTCCAGGAAACGGATGACCGTCGGCCGCAAGATGGCGTGGGCCATGCGCCGGGCGCCCAGGTCATAGGGTGAAATGACCTTGGCCGCACCGGCCGCCTGAATGGTCCGTTTGGCCGTGTTCTGGATGGCCCGGGCCACGATGAACAGGTCGGGATTGAGCTGCTTGGCGATCAGGGTCAAAAAGACGTTGTCGGCGTCGGTGGCCACGGCGGTGACCAGCCCCTTGGCGCTTTTGATCCCCGCCTTGATCAGCAGTTTCTCGTCCGTGGCCTCGCCGATCAGGTAGAGTACCCCGTCCTCGTCCATCACCGTCTGGCGGCTGGTATTTTTTTCGATGACCACCACGTTCAGGTAGCGCTCGGTCAAGTAACGGGTAAGCACCCGACCGATTCGCCCATACCCGCAGATGATGTAGTGGCCCTTGAGCTTGGCGATCTGATGGTCCAATTTGCGCCTCCCCAGGATAACGCGAATGCGGTCTTCGACCAAAAATTGTACGAGCAGGCCGACCACGTACATGAAGTAGCCGACTCCCAGCACGATCAGGATGATGGTGAAGATGCGCCCACTGGCGCTGACCTGGTGTACTTCACCGTAACCGACCGTGGCCAGGGTGATGATGGTCATGTAAAGGGCATCTTCAAACGGCCAGGCCTCGATCAGCATGTACCCGGCTGTACCGACGATCACCAGCACCAGGGTCAGGAGAACCGTAAAAGTCAGGCGAACGTTGCGTTCCATGTTTTTGATGTCTTTGACGATCGGCCAGACAGGCGCGGTGATGGGCAGCCCGGTCTCATTCCGGCTTGATTTGCTCAGATCCCGCGACTATAAAAAAAGCTTTGTGCAGTGTCAACGTGCAAACCGTGGTGGCGTTTTTTTATCAGGCCGTCTTCCTTGCGAATCTCAGATCCGGGCAAGCGCACCCAAAAGGCGATGGAATGGTCACACCCCTGCTGGAAACCGTCGACATCTACAAGCACTATAAACGGCTTCGCGCCGTGGATGGTGTCAGCCTGAGAGTGCCCCGCGGCAGCTGCTTCGGGCTGCTGGGGCCCAATGGCGCCGGCAAGACCACTTTGATTGAAATTGTCGAGGACATCATCGCGCCCACGAGCGGCACGGTTTTATACAAGGGCAAGGTGCGCTCGGCGCAGTTCAGGCAGGAGATCGGTATCATGTTCCAGCAGACCGCCTTGCTCTCTTTCTTGACGGTCGACGAAACCCTGCAGACCTTCAGCCTGCTTTTCGACCACACCGACAGCGTGGCCGACCTGATCCGGCTGTGCCATCTCGAGGATGTCCGGCGACGGCCCAATGACCGCATTTCCGGCGGTCAGAAACAGCGACTCCTGCTGGCCCTGGCGCTGCTCAACCGCCCGGAACTGGTATTTTTGGACGAGCCCTCCACCGGCCTCGATCCCCAGGCCCGGCGCAATCTGTGGGAGATCATCGCCGAGATCAAATCCCAGGGCCGCACGGTGGTGTTGACCACCCACTACATGGAAGAGGCGGAGCGGCTTTGCGATGAGATTGCGATCATGGACCATGGCAAAATCATCGCCCACGGTGCGCCCCGCGACCTGATCCAGACCCATTGCCAGCGCGCGACCCTATTCGTGCCCAAAAGACAGATTCCGGACGCGGCCGATGTGCGTTTAGGGGAATTCCAGGATCGGGGCGATCGCATCGAGATCCGAACCCGAGACGTTACCGCGGTGGTCAGCCGCCTGCTGTCCATGGGTGTGGACATGCGCGGCGTGAACATCATTACGCCCACGCTGGAAGACGTCTTTTTAAAGTTGACCGGGCGCCTGCTGCGAAAGTGATCGGTATTCGTCATGCGATTTAAGCGTTTGTGGGCCATTTTTAGGGCCAGAAACCGGGAGTTTTTTCGTGACCGATCGGCCTTCGGGTGGAATTTTCTATTTCCGTTTCTGATCATCATGGGGTTTGCCTTGATTTTCAGGGGCGGCGACAACGCCCAATTCAAAGTGGGCGTCTTCCCGGCGCCGGCCGGTGTCGACGTACGCCAGGTGGCGGCCAATCTGCCGGAAGGCTTTGCCGACTTCAAGGCCGTCGAATTAATCGGTTTCACCTCCCTGGCCGAGGGCACGGAAAGGCTCAAACACCATCGCATCGACCTGCTGGTGGAGGCGGGAACGGCGCCCGTCAGATACTGGGTCAGCGATTCATCGCCTTCCGGAGCGATCGTCGAGCGGCTGCTGACCGGCGTCCGGCCGGCCGCCGACAGCGATCCCCGTTTCGAGAAAAAGCCTATCCAGGGCCGGCAGGTACGCTATCTGGACTGGCTGTTCCCGGGCGTTTTGGGCATGAACATGATGTTCAGTGCGCTTTACGGTGTGGGCTGGGTCGTGGTTCGTTACCGCAAAAACGGAGTGCTCAAACGGCTCAAGGCCACCCCGCTGACCGCCTTCGAGTATCTGTCCGCCCAGCTGCTGTCGCGGATTTTTCTGCTGATGTTTACGCTGGTGGTCATCTGGCTGGGGTGCGATGCGCTCCTGGACTTCAGGGTTTACGGGAGCCTGATGACCCTTTTGGTCGTTTTTTTGGCGGGCAGCACCTGCATGACGGCCCTGGGGCTGGTGGTCGCCTCGCGCGGCACCAGCGAGGAGTTTGCCAACGGCATCCTCAACTTTATCTGCTGGCCGATGATGTTTTTGTCGGAAGTGTGGTTTTCCATCGAGGGTGCGCCAGAGTGGATCAGAGCCTTTGCGAAAATTTTTCCGCTGACCCATCTGTTGACGGCGGCGCGCCGGGTGATGAACGAGGGGGCGGGGCTGTCGGCGGTCATGCCCGAGTTGGTCGTGCTCGGGTCCATGACCCTGGCCTTTCTTTTGGTTGGGGCGGCATTCTTTTCGTGGAACAAATGAAGCCGGCTTCGCAAAAAACCCGATATCTTCGTTACGCTTCATCCTTCGTCACTGCGGAGTACCATTAGTACGCCTCATTCCTCAGGATTCACAAGCCTTGATCTCGGGCTCTTTACAAAGCCGTCTGGAATGCGAGTTTTTCAAATGAAGAGGCTTGCCCCGCGGCCCGCGATCCTCAATTCACCAGGCTGTGAATGGGAGACGGGATCAGCCCGCCGCGGCGCAGCAGCCGATTTTCGCCGCTGGCGTTGTTGACCGGCATGATGACCGATTCACCCAGCAGCCCGCCGAAGTGGGCGTGATCCCCGGCTTTCTTGCCGGGCACTGGAATCAGGCGCGTCGCCGTGGTTTTTTTGTTGATCACCCCGATGGCCATTTCGTCGGCGATGATGGCGGAAAGGGTCTCCGCGCTGGTCTCTCCGGGGATGGCCACCATGTCCAGGCCCACCGAGCAGACGCAGGTCATGGCTTCCAGCTTTTCGATGGAAAGGTGGCCGCCGGCGGCGGCCTGGGAGATGTTCAGGTCCTCGCTGACCGGGATGAAGGCCCCGCTCAGCCCGCCCACTTTCGAACTGGCGAAGGCGCCCCCCTTTTTGACGGCGTCGTTCAGCAGGGCCAGCGCCACGGTGCTGCCGGGAACACCGATGTGGTCCAGCCCCATGCTCTGAAAAATCTCGCCCACACTGTCGCCCACGTTGGGTGTCGGGGCCAGGGAGAGATCCACTACACCGAATTTGATCGCCAGGCGACGGGCCACCTCGCGCCCGATGATTTCACCGATGCGTGTGACCTTGTAGGCCGTGGTCTTGATGATTTCGCTGATCTGGCCGAGGTTGAGGTCCGGATTGGCGCCGACGGCGCGGTCGATGGCCTTTTTGACTACCCCGGGGCCGCTGACGCCGACGTTGATGACCGCATCGGCCTCGCCGATTCCCAGGTAGGCGCCGGCCATGAAGGGAATGTCCTGGGGAATGTTGGCGAACACGCACAGTTTGGCGCAGGCCAGGCCGTCCCGGTCGGCGGTAAGGCGGGCCGCCTCCTTGATCGTTCGGCCCATCAGCAGCACGGCGTCCATGTTGATGCCGGCCCGCGTGGAGGCCACATTGACCGATGCGCAAACGCGCTGGGTATCGGTCAGGGCGGCGGGCATGGCCTCGATCAGGGCGCGGTCGCCCCGGGCGATACCTTTTTCCACCAGGGCGGAGAAACCGCCGATGAAATCCACCCGGGCGGCGGTGGCGGCTGCGTTCAAGGTCTGGGCCACCTTGAGCATCTGGTCGGCGTCGAAGGGGGCGGCCGCCACGGCCATGGGGCTGACCGAAATGCGCTTGTTGACCACCGGGATTCCATATTTGTCGCCCACCTCGTCGCACACCTGCACCAGATCCCTGGCCGCGCCGGTAATGCGGGTGTAAATTTTGTCCGTGAAGCGGCCGATGTCGTCGCTGGCGCAGTCCAGCAGGTTGATGCCCATGGTGACGGCGCGGACATCCAGGTTTTCGTTTTTCAGCATTTCCAGGACGGAGAGAATTTCACTTTCGGTGAACATGGCAGCGGTCCTTATACGCGGTTGATCGCCTCGAAAATCAGTTTGTGCTGAATGGAGATGTCCAGGGAGAGGCTGTGGGCCTTTTCTCTCAACTCCCGGCGCAGGGCCTGCTGGTCGGCGCTTTGGGGAATGTCGACTTCGTAGATCATGATGTTGGCGTTCGGGTCGTCACCGCCTTTGAAGACGGCCTGCAGACTGGTGACGTTGACCCGGTGGGCGGCCAGGACGGCGGTCACGGCCGCCACCAGTCCTTTGCGATCCGGCCCCCTGGTGGTGACCACGAACGGCTCGCTGGCATCAACGGTCTCTTCCGGCGCCGTCTCCGAGAGCGGTTTTTCGAAAACGTGCAGACCCATAGGGGACAGCCCGCCTACCAGGTGGCCGTGCAGGGCGTTGATCGACAGGCCTTCGGGGATCCCGGCGATAAAGATCCCGGAAAATTCATTCTGAAGGATGGTCTGGCTGACGTTTTCGATGTTGCAGTCCTGTTCGAACAGGATGCGGGTCACGGCGGCGATAATGCCGGGCCGATCCTTGCCCAGGACCGAAATGATCATTTTTTGCATCGACGAACTCCACAAAGGTGACAGGTGGCAATGAAGCAACCTTATGGAACAATTGTGTCTACCTGTCAATACACGTGCTGATCGATCGAGTGTGCGGCCGCAAGCGGTCCATAATTCATGGCCGGGTGATTGTGGATCCGTCCGAAATCCTTTATACTGTAAATCGTGCAGACCCCATCGCTTCGAGGGCGCATGTGCCGCAACGCCACCTTATGACAAGGATGAACGCTTCACTTTTTCACCGTCGGGAGCGGACCGAATGCATCGCAAAACGATTCTGATTGTCGACGATGAACTGAGTATTCTGGTGCCGCTGCAGTTTCTGATGGAAAAAGCGGGTTACCTGGTCAAACTGGCCCAAAGCGGCAAAGAAGCCATCGAGAAGATCGCCGAGATTCGACCCGATCTGGTGCTGCTCGATATCATGCTGCCGGATCTGGACGGCTACGAGATCTACCAGATGATCCGGGAACGGGCCGAGTGGGCCGCCATCCGGGTCATTTTCCTGACCGCCAAAAACCGGGATGCCGACATCGCCAAAGGGATTGCCATGGGCGCCGACGCTTACATCACCAAGCCGTTTTCGAACACCCAGCTGTTGACCATGATCCACGAACTCATCGGACCGGGTCGGGACCGAGACCTTCGGACATGATCCAGGCTATCTGGCCTGCGAGCGGGACGGCAATATGAGGGCGCCGGCCGAGACGATCGTTGACCGAATCAAGACCATCACCGATGACCTGGTCGCCCAGGTTCAGGCCCTGACCTTCGCTGCGCCGGTCACCCACGTCTACAATCCGCTGGTGTATGCCCGCAACGGATACGATCGCTACCTTCACCGGTACGGGAACACGACCAAAACCACCCTGCTGGTGGGTATGAATCCGGGACCGTTCGGAATGGCGCAGACCGGCGTACCTTTCGGCGATGTTCAGATGGTCACACAGTGGTTGGGCATCAGCGGCCCCGTGGGGCAACCGGCCCACCCGCATCCCAAACGACCGGTTGACGGTTTCGACTGCCGGCGCCGGGAAGTCAGCGGACGGCGCCTGTGGACATGGGCCGCACAGCGCTTCGGCTCGCCGCGAGTGTTCTTCAAGCGCTTTTTTGTCGTCAATTACTGCCCGCTGGTATTCATGGAAGGCGGCGGCCGCAACCGCACTCCGGAAAAGCTGCCGGCCGCCGAGCGACAACGACTGTTTGCGGTGTGCGACCAGGCCCTGCGGCGCACCGTCGCGGTGTTCGAGCCGCGCTGGGTTGTGGGGGTGGGTGCCTTTGCGGCCAGACGGGTCCGGGAGGTCGCCGTGTCAATGCCGGTGGGCGTCGGGCAGATCACGCATCCCAGCCCAGCCAACCCGCGCGCCAATCGGGGATGGGCGGAGCTGGTGGCGGCGGAGATGCGGTCGATCGGAATCGACCTGGACTGAAGCGGGGGTGTCGGGGGCGATGGTTTCCGTACCGGAAACGAAGGGCTCAGATCCCTCAGCCGCCGGCCGACGGCTTGCAGGCCGGCGGCTTGAACCCACCCGAGCCGGTGGGGATCCCATGGGGCCGGACGGCGCCGGCCGAAATCAACTTTTCGACGTCCCCGCAACTGCAGGCCGGGCACTGCGGGGCGTCGGTATCCGATGAAAAGGTCAGCTGTTCGAATTGATGGCAACAGGCCTTACACTGATATTCGTAAATCGGCATGACAGCGCTCCTTGAGGGTTTCGGGATTACAATAATCGCCGTTGCCGGCAAGTCAAGCCGGTTTTCGACCAGTCCTGAGGAATCATTTGGCCAGCCCGGGACGACCGGCGCTGCAGCCATCGGGTTTGCATCGCAAATAGCGATTGACAATCAGCTTCATGGGTGACATATGCTCGTGATTGAAATCGGCAGTAACTGTCAGGAAACATAAGACAACATGACATTTCGCGCAGACAGGAGACACCTGCACCAATGGTGGCGACGGCCGACCGGCCGCGCCTGAAGGATCCCTTTTGCGTGAAAGCGGCACCGTATCGGCGGTCGGCAAACGGACCCACGGGCGACATCCCGGGGCCCGTTTGTTGTTTTGGACGTGTTGGGATGTCACCCGCTAATTGAACGCCGCGGGTGGCAAAAAGCCATGCGTCATTTTCCCAGGGAGGCACGACATGCTGGTGGTAATGGAGGTTTCGGCGACGCCCGAACAGATCGAGAGGGTCGTCCAGGTGATTGAAGCGCGGGGCTGCACGGCCCGACCCATACCCGGAGGAGATCGCGTCTCGATCGGCGTGCTCAACAACAAGGGCCCCGTGGATGCGGCCCTGTTCGTCGGACTGCCGGGCGTCAAGGAGGCGGTGCCGATTACCAAGCCCTACAAGCTGGTCAGCCGCGAGACCAAGGCCGAGGACACCCGGATCGACGTGGGCGACGCCGTTATCGGAAACGGCCGCATGACCATCATTGCAGGGCCCTGCGCCATCGAAAGTGAAAAGCAGGCCATGACCATCGCCGGGTATGTCAAAAAAGCCGGCGCGCACCTGTTTCGCGGCGGGGCGTTCAAGCCGCGCACCTCACCGTATTCTTTTCAGGGACTCGGGGAAGCGGGCCTGAAGATTTTGGCCAAGGTGAGGGAGGAGACCGGGCTGCCGGTCGTGACCGAGGTGATGGACGAGCTGAATTTCGACCAGGTGGAGCACTATGCCGACATCGTTCAGATCGGTACCCGCAACATGCAGAATTTCAGTCTGCTGAAACGGGCCGGGGAGTCCCGGCGACCGATCCTGCTCAAGCGGGGCATGGCTGCCACCATCGAAGAGTGGCTCATGGCGGCCGAATACGTCATGGCCCAGGGCAACCATCAGGTGATCCTGTGTGAGCGGGGGGTGCGCACCTTCGTACACCACAGCCGCAATACGTTGGATCTGTCGGCCATACCCGTCGTCAAGAAAGAGAGCCACCTGCCGATCGTGGTGGATCCCAGTCACGCCGCCGGCCGGCGGGATCAGGTGCTGCCGCTCTCGCGTGCGGCGGCGGCGGCCAACGCCCACGGCCTGATGGTGGAAGTGCACCATCAACCGGAAAAGGCGCTGAGCGACGGCGCCCAGAGCCTCTATCCGGAGCAGTTCGAGATTCTCTGCCGCCAGGTCAGGGCCATCTTCGAGGTTTCCGGCGGCCCGGAACCCTTTTGAGGCAAGGCCCGCGGACCTATTTTTTGGCGCCGCGCTGGACGTAGCGGGCCTTGACACCCAAGGTCACCTTGCGCAGCCGAATGGACTTGGGGGTCACCTCCACGCGCTCGTCCTCGCGAATGAAGTTGATGGCCTGTTCAAGGGTCATCGGTCGGATGGGCGCCAGAACGACGTTGTCGTCCTTGCCCGAGGCGCGCATGTTGGTGAGCTTTTTCTCCTTGGTGGGATTGACGTTGATGTCGTTCTCGCGATTGTGCTCACCGATCACCATGCCCTCGTAAACCGGCTCTCCTGGTTGAACGAACAGGCGGCCGCGCGGCTCCAGATTGTAGAGCGCATAGGGTACGGCGTGTCCTTTGCGGTCCGATACGATCGATCCGGTGAACCGGCTGGGAAAATCGCCCCGATAGGGTTCGTAGCCCGAGAAATAAGAGTTCATGATGCCGGTTCCGCGCGTGTCGGTCAAAAATTCGTCGCGGTAGCCGATCAGGGCCCGCGAGGGGATTGAAAATTCGATGCGCACCCGGCCGGTGCCGGTGTTGGTCAGGTTCATCATCTTGCCCTTGCGCACGGAGAGCTTTTCGGTCACGATCCCCATGAAGGCCTCGTCGCAGTCGATAAACAGCCGTTCGATGGGTTCGTGGGGTGCGCCGTCGATCTGTTTGAGGATCACTTCGGGGCGGCCCACGCACAATTCGAAGCCCTCCCGGCGCATGGTCTCGATCAGGATTGCCAGCTGGAATTCACCCCGTCCCTTGACCAGGACGGTGTCGCGCTCTTGGTTGCCGTCGATCTGAATGGCCACGTTGAGCAGGGTTTCCTTCAGCAGGCGTTCGCGGATTTTGGCCGATTGAACGTAACGGCCCTCCAGACCGCCGAAAGGACCGTCATTGATGGTGAACAGCATGGAGACCGTGGGGGGATCGACGGTGATGCGGGGCAGGGCGATGGGTGCGTTCTCGGTGCAGATGGTGTCGCCGATGGCGACGGCGTCGATGCCGGACAAAATGGCGATCTCTCCGGGGCCCACGCTGGAAACCGGGGTGATGTCCATCCCTTCGTAAACCTGCAGGCGGGTGACCTTGAGCGGGTGATGGGCGCCGTCGGCACCGATACAGATCAGCCGGTGCCGGGATTCGGCCCGGCCGCCGGCCACCCGCCCGACGGCCAGGCGTCCCAGATAGTCGGAGTAGCCCAGATCGGATACCAGCATCTGGAACGGCGCATCGGGCCTGAAGCGCGGCGGGGGGATCTCGCGCACGATGGCGTCGAAAAGCTGATGGAGGTCCTGGTCCAGGCGGTCGGGAGCGGTGCCGGCCACCCCATCGCGCCCAATGGCGTAAAGCAGGGGAAATTCGAGCTGGTCCTCGCTGGCATCCAGGTCGATGAGCAGGTCGTACACCTGATCCAGCACCACCGCCGAGCGCGCATCCTGGCGATCGATTTTGTTGATTACCACGATGATTTTAAGCTTGTTCTGGAGGGCTTTTTGCAGCACGAAACGGGTTTGCGGCAAGGGCCCCTCGGAAGCGTCCACCAGCAGGATGGCACCATCCACCATGGACAGGGCCCGCTCCACCTCACCGCCGAAGTCTGCGTGACCGGGAGTGTCGACGATGTTGATCTTAACACCCTGATATCCCACGGAACAGTTTTTGGCGGCGATGGTGATGCCCCGTTCGCGCTCCAGGTCCATGCGGTCCATGACGCGTTCATCGACCTGCTGGCCCTGGCGAAACAGGCCGCTTTGCCGAAACATGGCGTCTACCAGGGTCGTCTTGCCGTGGTCGACGTGGGCGATAATGGCAATGTTGCGAATGCGATCGTTGGTTGCAGCAGCTGATGACATAAACGCCTGTAGGCGTGCCCTTTTTGATTCAGCGGTTCAGGCAGGGCACGCTCCTTTGAAGTTGTGGGTTGCGTTTCAAAACCCCTAATAAATAGCCATCCGATGACCCGATACAAGGCGTCGGCCATAAAAAAGATGAACGGCGCGGCAACAGTGATAGGCCGTTTCTCGGCGGGGACGCTGACAGGAGGGGCCGCCATGGCGCAAAAGACGGCGATTTTACAAAAGAGTGGTTTAAAAAAGAGCATCGCCAATGCTTGATTGATGACTTATTGTTTAAGTCGGGCATGTCAATCGGGCAGGCCAACCGCACACACATCATCACAGGGAGACTCACACAGGCATGGCACAGCAGGATTATTACCGCATACTGGGTGTGGCGCAGGACGCGGATGCCGCGAAAATCAAGGAAGCGTATCGGGGGCTCGCGTTCACCTACCATCCGGACCGCAACAGCGCCAATCCGGACAGCGCCGACATGATGAAGCAGATCAACGAGGCCTACGCGGTGCTGTCCAATTCGGAAAAGCGCACGGCTTACGATGCCATGCGCGCGCGCTTTGGAGAGAGCGCTTACGGTGAGTTTCGAAGGTCTTACACAGAGCAGGACATCTTCAGCGGATCCGATGTCTATCAGGTCTTCGAAGAGATGGCCAAGTCGTTCGGTTTTCGGGGTGTGGACGACATCTTCAGCGATTTTTACGGACCCGGATTCAAACGTTTCGAGTTCAACCGCAAGGGCTTGCATGCCAAAGGGTTCATTTACCGCGGAGGTCCCGGCCGGGGCCGGTTCGGCAAACACCGCCGCGGTCTCATGGCGGGCGGCGCACCTCCCGGTGTGGGCAGGTTGGCCCAGTACCTGCTCCAAAAGCTGACCGGGGTGAGCCTGCCTGAGGCCGGCGCCGATATTCACGACACGATTCGACTGAGCGAGTCGCTGGCCAGTTCGGGAGGCCCTTATGCCTACCATCACCGTCGACGATCCAAAAAGCTGGTCGTAAATGTGCCCGCCGGGGTGCGCGACGGTCAACTGATCCGGCTTGCCCACATGGGGGCAAGCGGCAAAAACGGCGGCGCGACGGGCGACCTCTACCTGAAGGTGAAATTACAAAAACCGCTCTTGAAAAAAGCCAAGGATTTTATTGTGGCGCCTTTTCGCCGGTGATACACTCGGCCTGTCGGGTCGGGCCATCCACCATGGGTCGTTTGGCCATTTGCGAGAGGTGCGGCACCCAATGGCTCGACCGGCTTCATCGCACAGGGACTGCGCGATCTGAGAACGAAACGCTGCGAAAGGAGGATGCAATATGCAAATTCTGGTCACCTTCAAGAATGTAGACTCTTCCGATTACCTGAAAACCTACCTCGACGAAAAACTCCAGCGGCTTGACAAAATGATGCCGCATTCGGGTACGGCCGATGTGGTCTTCCAGGAAGAAAAACTGCGCAAAATTGTCGATGTCAACCTCAGCGGCAAAGGGTTCAACGTGCACGCCACCGAGGAGAGCGCGGCCTGGAACGAAGCAATCGACCTGGTGGTGGACAAGGTCAAGAAACAGCTGGTAAAAAGCAAGGAGAAGATCCAGTCGCGCCGCCTTGAGGCGTAGTCCGACCTTAAACGCGCTGCCCTGTCACCGGCCGCCGAGATCCAGCGGCGCCATCTCAATGACTACCAGACCGACCGGTCTTTATCGCGCCTTCCCCGGGTTGCAGAAACGGGGGAGGTTTTTTTGGGCCAGATGTTGGATCAGGCCATGCTCTGGGTGATTTGATTGACGGCTGCACGCGTGGCCTGATCGTAGGCGGTCAGGTCATCTTCGTCCAGTGCCAGAAACGACAGGGTTTGCGGATCGAGTTCACGACGATCGGCACCCTTGTCGCCCCCGATGCCGGTTTGCCGGGCGATGTGATTGGCGATGTAGACAATGTAGGCCAGCGGATTGCCGTCGGAGGCTGTGGGATCGTGATGAAACCGGACCGCATTGGCATGGCTTTCCGGCAGGTTCCATTTGGTGCACAACCCGGCCGCCAGTTCGGTGTGGTCAAAACCGAGCACCAGCTTTTCGGCCTCCAGAAAGGAGACGCCGGTTTGCAGGACCTGATCCATCTGAGCTGACTGCTCGAAAAGGTAGCGGTCCAGGGCCAGCTTTCCGGCATCATGGATCAGGCCGACCGAAAAGGCGTCGCTTTCCAGCGCGGGTGCCCGATCCTTGGCAATCAGTCGTGAACACAGGGCCACGGCCAGCGAGTGCTGCCACAATGTGCCTGCTCCCAGTCGGTACCCTTTGAGGCGGTTGCCCAGCAGGCTGCTGGCCGATACCATGGTGATGAGCTGCTCCAGGGTCTTGTGCCCCAGCACCACCGTGGCCTGGTGGATCGATGCCACCATGCCGGACAGTCCATAATAGGCTGAGTTGGCCACCTGGAGCACCTTGGCGGCAATGGCCTGATCCGCTTCGATGACCTCGGCAATCTCCTTGAAGCCGGAACGGGGATTTTCCATGATTTCGCGCGCCTTGGCAATAATTCGCGGCATGGGCGGCAGATCGTTGATCCGGCGTAGAATTTTGCGCTGCAGTTCACTTTCGTTGACTGCCGGTGCGGCCTCTGGCGTGCTGGGCTCGCGTGCCGGTTCGGCCGCAGCGCCGGTGTCATTGGCCGGCGGCGGTACCGGAGCCGGCGGCAGTCTCAAATCCAGCGTGATCTTGGATTTACAGCCGGGGCAGGGAAAAGAGACCTTTTTACCGGAGGGCAGGCGGTCGTCGGGCAGCTCAAAAGCCTTACCGCAGGTTTGGCATTCAACGTTCATAGAAAACACCTTCTCGGGCACGACAGGCGTCGTTTTGTCAAGGCCCCTGGTCGAAGCGGCATTGTAACGGTTTCACGTGAGTTTGGCCACCCTGAAATAGTGGTTCCCACCATGGCATCCGGGCATCGGAAGCGTCACCTTTTTTAATCGGCCCCGACCGCCGAAACTTTATCTGTGCCCACCGCCTCCGGGGCCTGCCGGGGGTCGGCGCGCTTCTTTTTATTTTACGCGTGGGTCGAATGTGTTAAGAGGCTTGCCAGCGTATCTTCCAACAGCAGCCCATACGGCGCAGGGGGAGCACCCATGCATGTCAGTTTGATGGTCGCGATCACGGTGGATGGAAAAATTGCCCGGGCCTCGGACCATTACCCCGACTGGACCGGTGCGGCCGACAAAAAGCTCTACGTCGAGGTCACCAAAAACGCCGGTGTCATGATCATGGGATCGACCACCTTTGACACGATTGGCCGGGTGCTGCCCGGTCGCAAGACCGTGGTGATGACGCGCAACCCCCAGCGACGGTCCGACCAAAACAACCTGGTTTTTACCCAGGCGCCCCCAGAGCGAATCCTGACCAATCTGGAGTCGCAGGGATACCGCGAGGCGGTAGTCGTCGGGGGCTCCAAAATCAACCAGCTCTTCGCCGGGCAGGGATTGATCGACGAGCTGATCCTGACCATCTCCCCGTTTGCCTTTGGCACGGGGCTCTCCATTTTCGCCGACAGCGTGGATTTGAAACTCAGGTTGAAGCGATTCTGGCAGCTGGACGAAAATACGCTTTGCGTCCGCTACGCGGTCATGCACCCATAGCGCTCCCCAACGCTTTTAGGCGGCCGTGCACCTATTGAGGGTTGCCGGCCTTGCGATTCATTGCCGCCAATACCCGGTACAACCCCTGGGTGCCAAGGTTTTCCCATCCCATGGCCATGGCGGACAGGTAGAGCTGATTGACCAGCGCCAGTCCGGGTAATGAGAGGCGCGCTCGCCGGGCCTCTTCCAGGGCGATGCCCATGTCCTTGACAAAGTGTTTTATGTAAAAGCCGGGGTTGAAATCACCGTCGGCGATGCGAGGTCCCAAGGTGTTGATAGACCACGAACTGGCGGCACCCTTACCGATCACCTCGATGACGTGATGGGCGTCCAGACCGGCCCGCTGCGCGTACAGTAGGGATTCGACCACGCCGATCATGGTGCCGGCGATCAGAACCTGATTGGTCATTTTGGTGTGCTGACCGGATCCTGGGCCGCCCATCAGCGATATGGTTTTGCCAAGAACGCCAAAAAGCGGCTTGACGGCTTCAAACGCCGCTGGTTCACCGCCCACCATGATCGCCAGGGTGGCGTCGCGGGCGCCGATGTCGCCGCCGGAAACCGGCGCGTCCAGCGAGGCCACTTTTTTGGCGGCGCACTCGCCGTGGATGCGCTGTGCCAGATCGGGGCTGGAGGTGGTCATGTCCACTACCGTGGCCCCGGCCGCGATGCCCGCCAGAACACCGTTGTCGCCCAAAATGACTTCGCGCACATCCTCCGGAAAACCGACCATGGTAAAGACGATGTCGCTGCTGCGGGCCACCATTTCAGGGCTGTCCCCCCACTGGGCCCCTTTTTCAAGCAGGCCCTGCGCCTTGTCGCGGGAGCGGTTGAACACGGTCAGGCGATGGCCGGCGCCAAGAAGGTGCGCAGCCATGGCGGCTCCCATCACGCCTGTTCCGATCCATCCGATGCGCTTTGTGCTCATCTCAACCTCCTTCTTGAAAATGAAAAATGCCTGTGACCTGTTACTATCAGAGGGGGTTGAATGTCAAAACGTAAACGGGCGCGGGCTTTATACCTTAGTAGTTGATCGCCAGAACCCCGTCCGTTTTGGCGCTACCCGACGGCATTGCCGCCGATGAGTGTTCGGTGGGGCCCATCGCGCGACCGCATTCGGAGACTTGTCGCATCAAGTCTTGAATTTGAGCCTGATAGGATTGTTTGATGTCGCCATATTGGAAAGACTCGACGAATCTGCCGGCGGAATAGCCAACAACACCCCCTACGATCAGCGATATCAAAACCGTATGGATGCGTCTGTACTCAACGGGCCAGAAGGGTCGTATACGAGGAATCTGAAATAGGGTGTGCATGCCAGGCTCGTGTGGTTTGACTCAGGTTCAGCATTTGCCGGGTATCTGCACTCTATTTCGGCTTGTGGCTAATTTACTTTAATTAGATGACGTTATCCTAAACGCAGTCAATTTTCTGCTTGTGGCTGGTGAAAAGCCCTTAGGCGGGAAAAAAGCGGAGCAGGGCCGAGGCGGTGTGATTTTGGTGCCGAAACGCCTGACCAAAATCAATGGAATACAAAAAAGGGCTACAGGCTATTAGCGCTGTAACCCCTTGATTTTATTGTGGTCGGGACAGCAGGATTTGAACCTGCGACCCCAGCGTCCCGAACGCTGTGCTCTACCAGACTGAGCCATGTCCCGATGGGTGTGCCTTTTATGCCAAGGCCGCAGAAATGTCAATAGGCGCAGTGGCCTTTACGGTGCCGGTGTTGATTGGCTGAACGGGTTGTGCAGAACCATGGTTTCGTTGCGTCCAGGACCCACCGATACGATCTGAATCGGTATCCCGGTCAGGGCTTCGATGCGGCTCAGGTAATGGTGCGCGGCCTCCGGCAGATCCGCGTAGCGCCGGATGGCACGAATGTCGCTGCGCCAGCCGGGCAAGGTCTCGTACACCGGCTGGCAGGCCGCCAGCCGCTTGAGATTGGCGGGCACATCGGCAATCGTCTCGCCAGCGCATGCGTAAGCCGTGCAAATCTTGATTTCATCCAGGTCGCTGAGCACGTCGAGCTTGGTGATGGCCAGGCCGGTGAGCCCGTTGAGCCGGACCGCGTTGTTGAGGATTACCGTGTCCAGCCAGCCGCAACGCCGACGCCGGCCGGTCGTCGCCCCGAACTCCGCACCGGTTTTCTGGATCAGATCGCCGGTGGCGTCAAATAGTTCCGACGGAAACGGTCCGGCGCCCACACGGGTGGTGTAGGCCTTGACGATGCCGATGACGCCATGGATGTCTTTGGGGCCGACGCCGCTTCCGCAGCAGGCGTTGCCGGCCACCGTGTTGGAGGAGGTGACAAAGGGGTAGGTCCCGTGATCGATGTCCAGGTGGGTTCCCTGGGCGCCTTCGAACAGAATTTGACTGCCGGCCTCGCGCGCCTGTTGCAGGATGACGGGTACACTGGCGACATAGGGCTTCAGGCGCATCGCAAACTGGGTGTACTGCGTGTAAATCGCGTGGCTGTCCACGGTTTCGCCGTCGAGAAACTTCTCCAGATAGAAATTTTTGTCGGGAACGATGGCTCCCAGGCGCTCTTTGAACGCGTCCGGGTCGATCAGGTCGACGAAGCGGATGCCGCGCCGGGTGGCCTTGTCTTCGTAGCTCGGCCCGATGCCCCGACCGGTGGTGCCGATCTTGTTGTCGCCCTTCATTTTCTCGCGGCCGTGGTCGACCAGTTTATGGTAGGGCATGATCACGTGGGCCCGATCGCTGATGAGCAGCGTTTCGGGATTCACGGCAATACCCTTGGACGTCAGGTAGTCGATCTCTCCGATCAGTACTTCAGGGTCAACGACCACGCCGTTGCCGATGACGCACACTTTTTTTTGAAGGATCCCGGACGGGATCAGGTGGCTGATAAACTGCTCGCCGTCCACGACCATGGTGTGACCGGCGTTGTTGCCGCCTTGAAACCGCACCACCACATCGGCGTCGGCGGCCAACAGATCCACGATTTTGCCTTTGCCTTCGTCCCCCCACTGCGTTCCGACAACAACGATATTTGCCACTCGATGCTCCTTGACCAACACAAAAGAGATGAGATCGGGATGGTTGCCGAGGCGATCAGCAGTCTGCGGGTGTTTGGCGGCGCCGGCGGAAAAAAGCCTGAATCAATCCACGGCATCGGTCCGCGCATATTCCCGGCACTATCTCGACCTGGTGATTGAGCCGCGGGTCCTGCCCGACCTGGTAGAGGCTGCCGGCCGCCCCCCATTTCGGGTCGGATGCCCCGAACACGACGGTTTGCACGCGTGCGTGAACAATGGCTCCCATGCACATGACACAAGGTTCGACCGTAACATACAGCGTAGTGCATAACAATCGATAATTGCTCAGCTGCCGGGCGGCGGCACGAAGTACGTTGATCTCGGCATGGGCCGACGGGTCGCAGCGGCTGATGGTGCGGTTGTGGTCACGGGCCACAATCTTGCCGTCGGTATCCACGAGCAAGGCGCCGATCGGTACTTCGTCAATCGCTTCGGCACGTTCGGCCTGAACGAGGGCCAAGCGCATGAAGTGGTCGTGCGGCAGGTTCATGGGGCGCCATTAGCCGCTTTTGAAGGCCGATTCAACCAAATTTTAAAGGAACCCATTGACATGACCACCGCTTTGGCTTAAGAAACGGTTCACATTTTCCGCGCCCGTAGCTCAGCTGGATAGAGTGCCGGACTACGAATCCGTAGGTCGCAGGTTCGAATCCTGCCGGGCGCGCCAGTAAAATCAAGGGGTTACAACCACTCAGTTGTATCCCCTTTCTAATTTTTTGTTCTGTGTAAGCGCTCGTGTAAGCCAATTTGATTCATAAAAAAAATCAAGTCGACTCAGAGGCTATATTTCCCGTACCGCAGGTTGATAATGCCTAAAGGGGGATGGTCCCCTATGTATTTTTTTCAGGCAGGGCCCGCATGGTACGGGCCTTATCATTTTTGGGGAAGTGGTCTAATGCTGTGAGCGAACCAGGGGTGGTGAGTAGCAGGTCACGGTCTGCGGGTGCCTTATAAATGAATGCAAACAACCGATAATAAATGGAAAGAAGACCAATACTAAGTGTCTTGAAACAGATAAATTTTCAATGGAGGATCTTTATGATTTGGGCATTCGTTGATTACGAGAACACAGGATCACTAGAGACCGTATATTTCTCAAATTACGAGAAGGTGTTCGTGTTCTGTGGTCCCAAGAACCAGAGGATCAATATCGGTACCATGCCCACAGATGACTTTGCCAGTATCGAGTTAATTGGTGTCAGCACCATGGGGCCAAACAACCTTGACTTTATCATGGCATTTCATCTTGGTCGATTGCACGAAATCGCAGATCAAAACACTGAGTTCCATCTCGTTAGTAATGACGGGGGATTCAATGGTTAGTTGTCGATAACCCACGAATTCTGGGGAGCATCAGACTCCATTTACCCATTTAATCTTTGTAGTCTGCTCTTTTTCGAGGGAAGGCCAACCATGAAAAGATGATCTGTTGTCCGGAGGAACTGAAGTTTGACAGCAAATTCGGATTTTTGCCAGTCCCGGGCTTCAAACTATTGAAATTACAGCACCGCGTCTGAGGCGGTGGCCAAACGGTAGTGCCACAAAATCCCGGATTTTGTATTGACTGCCAGTACTTTAACCAATAATTTGGGGGTGTCTCTTCATCAAGGAGCCTCCCATGTTTGCTCGCGTTAAAAAGTCCGGCAACCATCAGTACCTGCAAATCGTCGAGAATCGAAAGGAAAAGGGCAAAGTCAAGCAGCGGGTCATCGCCACGGTCGGCCGCATGGATCAATTGCAGGCCAAAGGCCGAGTGGAAACACTCATCCGCTCGCTGTCCAGGTTTTCGGAACAGACACTGCTGATTCTTTCGGGCCAAAGCGATCCGGCGGCCGATGCCAAAAAGATCGGGCCTGCGCTGATATTCGAGCGGCTTTGGAAAGAAACCGGGATCAAGGCCGCTCTTGCTCGGGTGCTCGCTGGCCGCAAGTTCGAGTTCGATGTGGAAAGGGCGATCTTTCTCACGGTGCTTCACCGGCTGATGGTATCGGGTTCGGACCGTTTTTGTCACCGCTGGTGCCGTGACTACGACATCGATAGCATCGATGGATTGGACCTTCACCACCTTTACCGGGCGATGGGCTTTTTAGGTGAAGAGATCCAGGACCAGGACGGGGCCACCGCCTTTTCACCCCGCTGCACCAAGGATCTGGTTGAGGAGTTGATATTTTCCCATCGTCGGGATTTGTTCTCCAATCTCGATCTGGTCTTTTTCGACACCACCTCGATTTACTTCGAGGGCCGTGGTGGCGAAAGCATCGGCCAAAGAGGCTTTAGCAAGGACCACCGGCCCGATCTTCTCCAGATGGTCGTCGGCGCCGTTCTCGACGATAAGGGCCAGCCCATCTGCTGCGAAATGTGGCCGGGCAATACCGCCGATGTCAAGAGCCTATTGCCGATCGTCGACCGGCTCAAAAAACGATTCAAGATCGCGCGGATCTGCATCGTTGCCGACCGCGGCATGATCAGCGCAAACACCCTGGCTCAACTCGAATCCCAAGACAGCCCGGTTGCCTACATTCTCGGTGCCCGTATGCGTAAGGTCAAGCAGATCCGTGATCGGGTACTGTCTCAACCGGGTAGATATCGGCAGGTGCATCCGGAAAGCAGTGACCGGAGCAAACCGGCGCCCTTGAAAGTCAAACAGGTCGAGATAGACGGTTGTCGATATATCGTATGCGTCAATCCCGGCCAGCAGCGCAAAGATGCTGCCGATCGCGAGGCCATCGTCGGCGCGCTGACCGAACAACTCAAAAAAGGCCCCAAAAGCCTGGTTGGCAACAAGGGCTTTCGTAAGTACGTGAAGATCGAAAAAGGCAGCGCAAGCATCGACGAAAACCGAATCAAGTATGAAGCGCGTTTTGACGGCAAATGGGTGCTTGGAACCAACACGGATCTATCTGCCGATCAGGTGGCGCTCAAGTACAAAGAGCTGTGGCGAGTAGAAAAGGTCTTTAGAGACGTCAAGTCGTTACTTACGACCCGTCCGATCTTCCACCAGAAGGACCGGACAATCCGAGGCCATGTCTTTTGCAGCTTCCTGGCGCTGGTTCTTCGCAAAGAGCTGGATCGGCGACTGATTAAAGCCGGGCATCGCTTTGAGTGGGCCGAGATCAAACAGGATTTGAAAGCCCTGCAGCGCGTAACCATCGAAGAAAGTGGCCGGCGCCTGTCGATCAGGAGCCAAAGCAAGGGCGCATGCGGCAAGATCTTCCAAGCAGTTGGGGTAGCCATGCCGCCGACGATAAAGGACGCATGAGCCGAGTCTGAAATTTCAAAAGGTAGTGCCAAGGACACTTTTGGGGATCGTATTGCGTTGAAATTTAAAGATATTTAAAAATTGACTGTCAAACTTGAGCTAAACTAACCGGCGCAAAAGGGTGGCGGGAGCGGTAGTGACCGGAACCCTTTTGTGTCCGAGTTCAGCTCCGGGCTATATGGTTTCTGTATTTATTTCTGATATTTGACAAAAAATATCAGGCCGATTACTATCAGTACCAAGCCTGTCACTGATTCGATACCCGGCACTTCGGATTCTAAAAATAAAATCCCGCCCGCCAAGGCAAATACCACCTCACTTGACTGAGTGGCATCAACACCTGCCAATTCGTTTGAATCAGATGCCAGATTGCGTGCAAAAAGAAAAATACCGGTTGCAAATACACCTGAAAACAATGCTACCAGGGAGGTGTTCAATATCTGTGATAAATCCGGTACCGGGGGACGTGTGATCAATACAAGCCCGATCCATAAGGGGAACGAGCCCAGAGTCATCAGCAGTATTTTATTGAAAACATCATGCAGAAGGGGTGAATTTATATCGGGCAATTTTTTATTATTACCGTTTGCTGCTTCCCAGACCAGCTGATTACCGAACGGGTAACAGAAGGCAGCCGCAAGAACAGGAAATCCTCCTGACAGCAGGGCTTTCAGATCAAACTGGTCTATGTGGGACAGGTTGACCAGCACCACACCTGTAAAAATAAGTGATGAGAAAAACCAAATACGTCCGGGGAAGGAGTGTCCGAACATCATGAATATAAAGAGACTCGCAACAACCGTGAACTGCCATGTTGCCGCTATAACCCAGCCAGGTGAGAAGTCGGCACTGAAACAGATAAGTGCGTAGAATCCGCCGAAACCGATACCTCCCGCAATAATCCAGAATTTCCAATATGAGCGGAATAATTCAAAAAGATCCCGGAACTTTTTTAAGCCGCTTTTGAACAATATGATTATTGTCAGAAACAGGGCCATGAACAAATACCGCAGAGAGGCAGACCATACCCAGTGGCCCCCTTCCAGGCTCATGGCTTCATTAAGAATGAAGGTTGTGCTGAAAAATGCTCCTGACAGAATTCCCAGAGAAATTAATTTAAACACTCTTTTTTATTTTCCTTTTTTCAATTTTCATTTACCATATAACGTCAAGCGCAAACGGGCCAGTACCGCGCCTTGCTGGCCTTTCAATTCGCCCCGGAACTAGATGCGCGCTACTGGGTCCGGTTTACGCACTTGTTTGTCGATTCATAACTGATAAACCGAACCAGCTCGCTTATACCCAAGCTTCTCACCGCAATACGATGAGCAACTGAGTTAAGTATGCGTGAAGTACGATCTGGCTATTCCTATTTAGCACAATTAATGTGATACTTGATTCAAGGCTCATCGCGCCAAGGCAACAAGGACTTAACCCATTGCCTTATTCATACAGGCAAGAAAAAAAACAGTACCCATCCAGCAACCACGAATATAGCGTGCTGTATTGAAATGATATTTTTCAATCGGACTGCCCAGCTATGATCCGGCCCAACGCTTTGAGGGCTAATGTTTTTACATCCCTGAAGTGATCTCGCATCGCCTTTTGAGCACTGCTTAATTCTTGAGAGATAACAGCATCAAAGATTGCATGATGTTGAGCACCAACGGCTTCCTTCGCGGCGACAAAGAGCAGGCTGCCACCATATTTTAAATACAATAGATCAAACAGGTATTGCAGCAGCTGCACCGGAATTCGCTTGCCGGAAATTTTTGCCAGCGTAAGATGGAAGTCTCTATCTTTGAGAATTCGGCGGTTGAGATCATTGGCGGCCTTAGCAGAATTTACCGCATCCACCAATTGCCGCAGACGACGAATAGCAACCTCGTCGAGGTTTTTTACCACATCCGGCAGCAATGAAATTTCAAGCACTTCCCGCATTTCGTATATTTCTTGAACTTCTTGCAGGCTCATGGGTTCGGTAAAGTAGCCTCGATTGGGTTCATGTCTAACCAATCCCTGGTACTCCAGGCGCTTTAACGCCTGGATGACTGGTGTCAGACTCATGTTCAGCTTTTCGGCAAGCTGCCGGTAGGAGATTTTGCGACTCGGTAAGATCTCATTCTTGAGCAGCATCATTCGGATGCCGTCATAGGCAATCTCAACATGATCGACCGTCTCTTTAGCTTTCTTATTCGCCACGTGACACCTCGGTAACCATAACCCGCTATAAATTTTGATTAAATCTCATTCTCATTACAGTGTTGAATTTAAACAACAACAAAAAATACAAAACAACCGATTTATACATAAAAACTTATATATATGATTCGAAAAAAGATGCAATCATCAATTTTAGGAAAAAAATTGTTGACTCTGCTTCCGAATTAAATTTATTTATCGATAAATTTAATTAAATAATAAATATAAATTTATATAAAAAATTTATACTTCACAATTTTAGATAGTTAAAACATGGATATTAATTAAATTTTTTCAAATTATCTATAAAGCATATGAAATCAAGGCCTTGCTGAGATACAATTAGTTCATACCGGCTTGAATTTTCGTATCTGCTTTAGGATGGATGGACCAACTGTGAACGGCTCTGGGATTATCGTCGATGCAGGTACACCCACACCGCACATTTCCAGATATCTAAGGCTCAAAGGTCAAAACGCCACGTTTATCATCCCAAGGGCTTACGGCGGTTTGGGATATGCCATTCCTGCTTTGGTCGGCGCTCACCTTGCCCGGCCCGATGCCCAGTTGGTGGGACTATTTGGGGATGGCAGCTTGGGCATGTCGGCTGGAGAGTTGGAGACACCGGCTCGCTTGAAAATTCCTGCAGTGATGATTCATTTCAACAACCAATGTTTCGGGTGGATCAAAGCCCTGCAAGCGCTTCACGCTGAAGAAAAGTTCTATTCCATTGATTTTGGTCCGACCGATCCAGCCAAAGTTGCCGAAGGATTCGGGGTCAAAGCCATAAAAATACAAACCTCGACAGAATTGGATGCTGGGCTGGACATGGCATTTAGCATGAAAGAGCCTGTATTTATAGATATTGCCAGCGAATGTGAAGTTTCGGAATTGCCACCCGTATTCACGTGGCAAAGCGCAGCAAAGAAAAAGAAAAAACCAATCATCCACACTTGATGGGGGCTGCAAGATACCGTCCCAGGTTTGTTGGCCACGATGCCAACTACGAAGCGTAAATGGGCGATTTCTTAACCACGAAAGGGGATAACAAATGAAGATCGTGGTCGTAGGTGGAGGTTGGGCTGGATGTGCTGCGGCACTATCAGCCAAGAAACGTGGCGCCAATGTCGTGCTGCTTGAAAGAACTGACATGCTTTTAGGGACCGGCCTGGTTGGCGGCATCATGAGAAATAACGGTAGATTTACGGCTACCGAAGAATTGATCGCCATGTCTGGTGGGGAGATATTTCAGGTTATCGACAGCAACCTGCTTCACAAAAACATCGAATTCCCTGGCCATCGTCATGCATCGCTCTACAACGTCGCCACAATGGAACCGCTGGTCAAGAAGTTCCTGGTTGAAAATGGGGTTGAAATTCAAATGTCAACACGGGTCGCCGATGTGGAAATGAAGGTGGATCGCATCCTGGCGGTAACTGGCAAACAATCAAAAAAGGAAATTCGATTCGAAGGCGACGCGTTCATCGACACCACCGGTACCGCCGGGCCACCGGCCAACTGCGCGAAATACGGCAATGGATGTGCCATGTGCGTGCTGCGCTGCCACAGTTTCGGCGGTCGGGTAAGCCTGGCTGCCAAAGCGGGTTGCCAAGAGATGAACGGGGAGAAGAAGGGTCAAATCGGTGCATTCAGCGGCTCGTGCAAACTACATAAAGAGTCTCTGTCCAGAAAAATCCGTGATCAACTCAACGCTCACGGAGTAGCCGTTGTCCCATTGAGAGATGAGCTGAAGTTGCAAGGCAAGTTGTCGCTGAAGGCCTGCCAGCAGTATGCCATTGCCGAGTTTGAAGAAAATGTCGTGCTGCTCGATACCGGGCACGCAAAACTGATGAGCCCTTTCTTTCCACTGGATCTCCTCAGGCAGATTCCTGGATTCGAAAACGCACGATACGAAGATCCCTATTCAGGTGGGATCGGTAATTCCGTCAGATATTTTGGCATGTCACCAAGAGACGACGCTCTTAAAGTAATCGGGGTGAACAATCTATTTTGTGCCGGAGAGAAGGCTGGCCTCCTTGTAGGCCATACCGAAGCCATCTGCACCGGAACACTGGCTGGGTACAATGCTGTATCGTGGGTCAACAGCCAAAAACTATTGGAAATACCAACCTCACTGGCCATTGGCGATGCCATCGGTCATGTCCGTGAACAAATGGTCGAAAAGCAAGAGCGTGGATTAAAATACACCTTTTCTGGTTCTGTATACTTCGAAAGAATGACAGCACTGGATTTATACTCCGTAGATAAAACGACTATTACAAAAAGGGTGAAAGCAGCCGGAATGGATGGCATCTTTCAATAACGGGCAAGAACCAGGGGACGCTAAAAGGGGGACAAATGGTCGAGTTGACAGCCGCTCATTGGGTTTATCTGCTGGGCATTCTAACGGTGCTCGTGACAATGACCTTGAGAATGGAGACGCCGTTGGTCTGCATTGCCAGCGCCTTTGCACTGGCGCTTGTCACGACTGGCAATCTTATTGGCGCTGTTCAAGCGGTTTTCAATGCAATCCAGGTAGCTTTTTCAGAGTTATTGGGGATTGTGTTGATTATTTCCATTATTGTTGCAATGGCCAAGATGCTTGAGGAAACGGGTATCGCCGATCAGATTTTCTCTCCGTTCAGGGCAATGCTAAAAGGGCCACTTATTGCATTCTGGGTCATGGGTGTGGTGATCATGATATCTGCCTGGCTGCTATGGCCGTCTCCCGCAATTGCTTTGGTGGGAGCACTGCTCCTACCAGCGGCTTTAAAAGTCGGCCTTCCGCCAATTGGTGCTGCCATGGCGATCAGTATGTTTGGATATGGTGTCGCGTTGACCACCGACTTTGTCATCCAGGGTGCACCCAGCATAGCAGCCAAAGCTGCCGGAGTAGATGTGACTGATGTCATGATGAAGAGCCTGCCGATGGTGATTGTATGGGCAGCCATTGCCCTGCCATTGTCATTTTTGTCTGTTCGCAAAGAAATCCTAAAAAACGGTGGTAAACCCATCGAGTCCAATCTATTTGCCTGCACGCCTGAAGAACAGTGTGAAATAGACAAATGGACGGCTGCAGCGCCAGGTTTCAAAAAGGTGATTCCTTGGGTCATCGGATTCATGTTTGCTTTGAACATCATCGCCATGGTTGCCTTCAAACTCAGAGGCGGAGATGCCACATCCCTTTTAGGAGGCACGGTCGCGCTGATCATGGTCATCGTTGCCATCGGTGTATACGGCAAAGATGGTCTCGAAAAATTGACCGATCATGGTCGGAATGGCTTCAAATTTGGGATTAAAATTTTCGCGCCAGTCTTTTTTATTGCTGCATTTTTTTTCATGGGAGCACCAGGGTCGGCCAAGGCGATATTCGGTGAAGGGGCTCGCGGGCTATTGTTCGATCTGGGCCAGGCCTTTGCCAACATCATCCCCATCGGCAAGTTTACCGCGGCATTTGTTCAGTCCGTTGTCGGTGGTATTACAGGCCTGGACGGTTCAGGTTTCTCGGGGTTGCCGATGATCGGCTCGCTGGCACAAGTACTGGGTGCACCGTCGGATTTGGATATGCCGACGTTGACGGCATTGGGCCAGTTCTTCTGCATCGCCGTGGGCGGCGGGTGCATCGTCCCATGGGCATTGATTCCGGCTGCGGGAATCACCGGAACAGATCCTGTTGAGGTGGCCCGGCGAAACCTCATCCCCACCCTTGCCGGGCTTTTAGGTGTATTTGTCGTATCCATCTTCATGCTCTGACAAAAAAGTATTCTTCGACGACTATTTGATTGATGCGCTTTACATCGGCCTGGATGAAATGAATGACGCCAGGCCGATGCTTTTTGAATGCACCACGGAAAACTGTTCACCCATGAAAGGATCAATCCGATTTTACCTGATATCCTTTTATTTATAGCAGATAGCCATATTGTTACAAATTTGTCGTTCTAGATTCGCACAAATTTATCTTGCTTTTAGTTTTCGGTATGATGTTGTAGTCATGATAATCATCCAAATCAAAAAATTCGGAGAGTAGATGTGCTATGGGCATTTCAGTACCTTTTAAAAAAGCCAATGGACTCCGGTGGAGCGAGCTGTTTTGAAAAGACCACGCTGCTTGCGGGTGGTGTTGGCCTTAATCCCATCCTGGGACATAAGTGTTTTTCGCATCTGCAACCACTCTTTCGTACCCCAAGGATATGAATTGGCTTTCAGGGACTGGAAAACCTGTATCAGGTCTTTGGCCAGATTTTTATCTTTAAAATAAAAGCCCATTTCGTTGTTGAACAGCCTCGAGCGGTAATCAAAGTTGGTCGTACCGACAAATCCAAACTCATCGATAACCACGAACTTCGCATGGAGCTTGCCGTAGTGTTTGTCACCGCCCAATATGACCGAATCGTTTTTTCCGGTCTGGTAAATTTTTATCCGGGGATGACTGATCAGTTTCTTCCACTCATCGCTTTCAACCAGTTCCGGATTGTACTCACCTTTTTCCAGACCTGACAACCATTGTTCCAGCAAATCGGAGGAGAGGAGCAAGCGGGGTGCCGTATCCATATCTATTACGGCCTGGGCAATAAAATTGTCACTGGTCAGCACTGAATTGGTCACCAACTCGAGGGTTGCGTGCGGGTTTTCCTCCAACCACTTGTAGGTCTGTTTAACACCGTCAAAAATTTCTACGCCATTTTTATCAACATATCTGGGAACGAAAAAATAGGGTGAGACAATCCGAACGGTTTTGGCCTCCTTCATCTGGCTTCGGGCCTGGTAGGCGATTGTCGAAATCGAGTTGGTATTTTTCTCCAGGTTCTCTTTGACACCGGTTACCGCTTTTTTACTGGTTAAATTGCCCAGTTCGTGGGCCAGGCGTACCCAGGAGGTGTTGAACCCGGTCGTCATAAAAGCCGGCATTTTGGCAAGACTTTTCTCGATACCGGACAAGCTTTTAACAAACTGCAATTTTTCCTGGGCCTTTTTTCTCTCCCGCCGATAGTTATCCAGGTTGTTACGATCCGATATCTTGTGCGCATTTCCTCCACCGGTAAACGGACGCAGTCGTTTGTTGCCTTCGTGCAAAAACAGCATGGTATAATAACTGGTTGCCACAACGCCCACACCGATATGCTCATTCGAATTCCGAGGGTTGGACCTGAGAATAATCTCCAAGTCCTGATAGGCGGTCGGGTCGGGTGAGCCATCTTCGTGGATACCGTAATAGGAGACCGACACATTTCGCCCACCGGTCATGACAATGGCCCGATCCGGAACGAAGCCGTCGGTAATGATCAGTTTGTCGTGGGCACGGCGATTTTTTCGTGACGACCATTTGGACAATGCGTTGATGATAACGACCTGCACCCGAGCCTTATTGTCCGTCGGCCGACCCATTTCATCCTTGATGAAACCGGCTTCCGCCGCACATGTTTCCAAGGCTCGCAGTTCATTATGGGTGGCGTCGAAAGAACCGACGGAATCGACCATAATACGAACATCCACGCCTCGTTTGACGGCGTCGCATAAGGCGCCCAGGATAGCGTACCCTGCAGTATCACGTTTGAAGATGTAATAGACTAAGTCAACGGTATGGGTAGCATTTTCGATCATCCAAATCTTTGCCGCCAGGGAATCCAACGCGTCTTCATAGGTGGGCCCGATAACTTTAGTTCTTGCATCATTGACCGGAATGTCCACCTGCTTCCCCAGCCCAATGGGGTTGAAGGGAAGCTCAGCAGGCGGATACCAGGTCCGATAGTCATGGATTCGGGTGACGAATTCTTCGCTATTGAACTCGGAATCCAACAGATGTGATCGCTTTTGAGACTGTCCCGCACAGGAGGCGATCAATAGTGCAGCAGGCAGAAGGAACAACGTCATGTATCGCATTTTTCTATGCATGGTGTCCTGTATTCCTTACCTATTCCAGCTGGCTATCAGGGACAATTTTCATCAACCCAGCCTTAAAGCGGAGCCACCATCCAGTCAATGGCACTTCCGTGTTGATCACTTCCTGATTTTCGGTTCTGCCGTGCCATGACTTATGGGGTAAAACCCGGACTGCCCATCAAACCCACCGGTCTTGACCGCAGCGCATTTTACCAATTCAGTGTCATCGTGGTCGGTAACCGTGGCGGTGTTAAGTATGGGTTCGTCAAAAGACAGGGTCGCACAACCCGCCAGGAGTCCGATGGCATTCTAAACTATAAAAACCCGGCTAACCCTCGTACGTCCATCGTTACACTTTCCGTCTGTCGAGTGAATTATCCCGATTGTTTTTTCTGCACTATTGCGTTCAATAAACAGAACACCTTGACAACTAACCCTATCGAAATCAGTTAGACATAATGCATATAGCGGCAATTCTTTCAAGTTTGAATTTTTTGGGAATGAATGCAGGTCTTGAGCTATATCGAAAGTAGCTTTCGAGTCATAGCCTTGTCAATTGTTTGGATAGATGCGTCGCTGATGAACGGCAAAATTTTCGTGACCAAGCAAGGTACGTTATGGCTATCTGACAGGTTAGAATGGTTACCAATGCGTTCATGCTTGAGGACGGACTTGAATTGGTGCCTTGCTAAAAACCGGGTGGTCAGATATGATTATTTTTGGTCTGGTTAATGATTCTTCTGTCATGTGGAAACATTTCTTCTAGGGTATTGTCGTCATGGACACTGCTTTACAAGAAGAAAACTTTGCGCTGATCCCTCTATTTCCATTAGGGTTGGTCCTGTTGCCACACATGGATCTGCCCCTGCACATTTTTGAAGAGCGCTATAAGATCATGATCAGCACGTGCCTGGAAAGTGGCCAGGCTTTCGGTGTAGTTTTTTTTGACGGTTCGGCCATTCATAAAATTGGCTGCACCGCAGAAATCCAATCGGTGATCCGTCGCTACGAAGATGGTCGAATGGACATACTGACCAGTGGAGAAAGGCGATTTATTATAAAGGGGTTGGACGAAAGCCGTCCATTTCTGCAGGCCAGTGTTCTTTTTTTCGGGGATGAAGCCGAAGCAGCTATGGCAGACGACGATAGCCTGAAAACAGACACGCTTCGTCTACTAAAGGATTTAGACCGCCTGTCAGAAACCCGTCGCGACTACAATGCCCTTGCAAAGTTGGACACAGAAATCCTTTCATTTATCATTCCTGGACTGGAAGGTTTCACACCTCAAGAGCGGCAGCCTTTTTTAGAAACTACATCCCCCCGCCGCCGTCTCAGAAAATGCAGGGCCGCACTCAAGTCTGTGGTTAAGCGAATGCAGTTGAGCGCTGAGATCAAAAAAGCAGTCGGCGGTAATGGTGACGTCAAGGCGCTCAGAGCCAAAGCCGGTCTCGCAACCGATTAACCCCCGGTTCCTCACCATATACAATTTGGCGGCATCGCTGCGAAGTTCGAACACTCGGGTGTCGCCCATGATTGGAGCACTGGTTCAACTGGACTTCGCGGCTTAATGAAGGCCTCGCTTACCCCGGTCGACGCGTCGCCCGCGACCTCACGAGTGTGTGCGCCCGACTAAGGTCCACCATCGTTAAGCAGATTCAGCGCATGGCGCTTTGATCCACAATTCACAATCGCCGGCTTTGACCGGCGCACGGAGATCACTATATGATGCAAATCTCCGCCGTTTTGCTGGGTCTGGTTCTATTTTGGGTTTCTGTCCTGACTTATACTTGAATAGAGAGAATTGAAAAGGGAGTCAGAACATCAACTGAAAATATGGCATCACAACTTTTCGGAAGAACTCTACACCGTTGATAGGTTGGCGTTGTTCAAAACCCAAATGGATTTTCAAGCACCATGGTTGACACAGTAGGACTGGGTCGGGCCTGATGCTGCGCAATCGAACAGGTTCAGGATCGGGTACTTCTTGAGGAACGAAGCCGGGTTGTAGCGCAATTGTTTCAAGGCCACGATCGGCCGCGTCCATTCGCCAGAATTCCAGTAGCTTTCGAAGAGATTTTTCCATTTCCGGTCGAGTGCCATGGATTCGTCCTTGATAGTTGGGATGAATCGTCCAAAGGTCATTATTGCATCTCTTTCTCCATTCAATTATATTGCATCATAACACTACCAAAATATAATATATTTTCGAAAGATCGATACCGAAAAGCGATGCCCATACTCATCTTATGAGCAAAACTGCACCGCCCCCCACTTAATGGAACGGAAGACCTAATTCTGAGGATTGGGTCGATAAGTGAAAATTCAAGGAAGGAAAGGTTGCCATGAAACGATACGCGTTCTTCCTCATGATTACCCTGCTGATGTTACCGGTACACGGATTGGCAGGAGAGATCCAGCGAATCCAGAAAAAGGGTGTGCTAACCGTTTCCCTCAACCGGGGATACCCACCCTTTGCCATGGAGCGGGCGGGGAGCGTCTTCGGCCTGGATGTGGATCTGGCACACCTGCTGGCCGAGTATCTGGGGGTCAAGATACGGTTTATCCAACCGGAGACCTATGACCAGCAGATTCCTAAGTTGCTGGCCGGTGAATCGGACATCATCATCGCTGCAATGACCCGCACGGTGGAAAGAGGACTTCAGGTCAATTTTTCCAAACCCTATTTCGAGGTCAGCCAGGCAGCCCTGGTCCGACGGGATAAGATGCCGGAGGGGGCCAATGCCTATTTCGACCTGCTGGCGATCGACGGCATCAAGCTGGGCGTCAAGGCGGGTACCACCCATGAAGATTTCGCCCGTCAACTCTTTCCTGCCGGGTCCATCACGGGCTACCCTACCGCCGCCGCTGCTGCCGATGCCGTCGTCAAGGGTACAGTGGACGCCATGGTGGCGGATTCTCCCTTTGTCCAGATATGGCGCAACACCCATGTTCAGCACTACCAACAAGTTGCCGCATTGCTCGCACCCGTCACCCGAGAGTTTTATGCCTTTGCCATCCGTCAGGGCGACCCGGATTTTCTCAACTGGATAAACCTGTTCGTGGACCAGATCCGGACGGACGGGACGTTGGATTTGCTCAAATATGAGTATTTCGAACAGATGACGGGGGCGGAGGAAGGCATGAAGACAGGTGAACGACTGACCCCGCCCCAATTCCTTAAAAACCGATTCATTGCCGACAAAAAAGCCATGCTCGAAAAACGCCGCCAGGCGTTTCAGGGGAAGGGAGACAACTATGAATAGCTGCATCAGTCCGGCCAGCTGTATGTCCGCTTCGTTTGCCCCAACATTGCATCGTTGGGGTTTTACGCAAACCTTGACAAGGAGGCCCCGATGAAACTGCTCGGCTGGTACTTCAAATCCAACCTGTTGGTGCGTATCCTGCTGGGGCTGATACTTGGGGCTGTCTGCGGCCTGGCCTTCGGACCAGCCATGGCCTGGGTGAGTCCTTTGGGCGAAATATTCATCCGGCTGCTCAAGATGATCGTCATGCCGGTGATCCTGTTTACCCTCACGGTCGGTGCCGCCAGCGTCCATCCGTCACAACTGGGTCGGGTGGGGGTAAAGGCGCTGGTGATTTACATGATCACCACCGCATTCGCCGTGGTTTTCGGCCTGATCTGCGGCAACCTTTTCCAACCCGGCAAGGGCATGCAAATTGCCGCAAGCGCCGCCGAGGGGATAAGGACGGATGTGTCGGCACCCTCACTGGTTGACACCCTGATCAACATAGTGCCGGTGAACCCCTTCGGGGCCATCGCCGAAGGCAACGTACTGCCGGTGATCTTTTTTTGCCTCCTTTTCGGCATTGGCCTGGCTTATGCTCGCAACAGTGAGGACGACCAAATTAAAAAGTCCGGTGAAACCGTGTTCCGTTTTTTCAACGGCGGGGCCGAAATCATTTACCTGGTGGTACACTGGATCCTGCAATATGCACCCATCGGCGTGTTCGCCCTGATCGCCGACGTTTTCGGCAAACAGGGTGCCGAGGCCTTCGGCCCGCTGGGTTGGACAACCCTGGCGGTCTACCTGGGATTCATCGGCCACATGGTATTGGTCTACGGCGGGTTGTTATTAATTTATCGGTTGTCTCCGGTGGCTTTTTTCAGCAAGGCTAAAGAAGCCATCGTCACCGCTTTTGTCACACGCAGCAGCGGGGGGACCCTTCCGGTGAGCATGGATATCGCCGGCAGCAAGATGGGTATCTCCAAGGGGGTGTATTCCTTCTCGCTGCCGTTAGGGGCGACCATCAACATGGATGGAACGGCCATCTATCAGGGCGTCTGCGCCATCTTCGTGGGATTTGCCATCGGCGCCCCGCTGACTTTTTCCCAACAGTTGACCATTATTGCCACCTCGCTGCTGGCTTCCATCGGAACGGCCGGCGTGCCGGGCGCCGGCGCCATCATGCTGATGATGGTCCTGGAGTCAGTCGGTCTGAAGGTGGAACCGGGTTCACCGGTGGCCATGGCCTATGCCATGATATTCGGCATCGATGCCCTGCTGGACATGGGGCGTACAGCCTGCAACGTTACCGGTGACCTGGCCGTCACCTGCATCGTGGCCAAAACCGAAAACGAAATGGATCTGTCTGCATGGCAGAAGGAGCAGAAATTCGTTCCAACGAATGTGGCCGTCACCGATGGCGGACCTGGACTAAACGGTATGACATGACCGGATTCGCCAGCGAGGGCAATAAGATCCGAAAAATTTAATATCTCTTGGCGGATGCAAAGGCCAAAGGGTGCGACACCCTTGTGACCCAGGGTGCATTTCAGTCGAACCATTGCTGCTCTGCGGCCCTTTGGCGAAACCAGCTGGGATCCGGGAGTGAGAGTTCAGACCGGTTTTCATGTCAAGCGGGACCGGCGAAGCGAAAACCTGCGGTTGGGACTGGAAGGGTACATCGGCCTGGCTATTTTGGACGAATTCGCCCTGGATTACGACGAAGCTTACCTGACGGCAGGTATCTTTTTTGATTTCTATTAGTGGACGAAAGGAGTTAAGCATGATCGATCGCGTTGTCGTACGGGTGTCGGCCATGTCGATTGGCCTGGCGTTGTTGTTATTCGCGGGGAGCGCCATGGCCGGGCAGGAGGGCGCCTTTGCGGGCACCTGGACCGCCAGCGGAACCTATCAGCCGCTGGATTTTGCGCAAGGCAGGGAAGTCTTCACGTTCAGGCTGTCCGGCCACGTGAACCTGAAGACGGAGATCGGCAAGGTCGCCGACCTGTGGTCGGAATGTGCCGGCCTGTGGGATGCTCAGACCGGCAGTGCCACCCGCTGCGTCTGGCGTGATCCCGGTGGTGAGGACGCGGCCTATTGTCTGCTCGAAGGGCGTCTCGTGGAGGAAGGCGTCCGGGTGACCGGGCAGTTTGTCGGCGGTACCGGTAAACTCGATGGCTTGTCCGGCAACCTGTCGTTCACCTGGACATCTGTGTTTCGCGACCCGGCCGACCACATTCTCACCGGCCATACCGAGAATCTGTCCGGATCGTATAAACTGCCCTGAAGGATCCACCCAGGCCCAACGGAATATAAGGAGTGTCATATGTGGATTGTCGAACTGTTGGTCGTTTTGTTTTTTATCTGGTTAGGGGCTCGCCTGGGCAGCATCGGCATCGGCTTCGCCGGCGGCTTCGGCGTGTTGGTGCTGGCCCTTGGGTTCGGTATCAAGCCCGGCGGCATCCCGGTGGACGTGATTCTGATAATCATGTCGGTAATCGCCGCCATTGCGGCCATGCAAGTGGCCGGCGGTCTCGATTACATGGTCCACCTGGCAGAAACGGTACTGCGCAGCAATCCCAAGTACATCACCTTTATTGCACCGGTGGTGACCTATTCCATGACCATGTTTGCCGGAACCGGGCTGACGGCATTCTCCACCCTGCCAGTCATTGCCGAGGTGGCCAAGGAGACCGGCGTGCGCCCCTCCCGGCCGCTGTCCATCGCCACGGTGGCCTCCCAGATCGCCATTACCGCATCGCCCATATCGGCGGCGGTGATTTTTTTCGCCAGTGAACTAGAGAAGGTGAATGTCAGCTACGTCCAGTTGTTGATGATCAGTATTCCCAGTACGTTTCTCGCCGTCATGCTGGCTGCTGTGGCAACCAATTTTCTGGGAAAGGAACTCAAGGACGATCCGGTCTACCAGGAGCGCCTGGCCAAAGGCCTGGTATCAAAATCATCTAAAACCGGGCAACAAGAGATGAAACCGGGTGCCAAAGCGTCCGTCCTGATATTCCTGATAGGGTTGGTCTGTGTGGTTTCCTACGCCACCGCCATCAGCGGCAATGTGGGGTTGATCAAAGAACCGGTACTGGCCAGAGATCACGCCATCATGACCATCATGCTCAGCGTGGCGACGCTCATCGCCCTGGTTTGCAAGATCAACACTAACGACGTTCTCAATGCCGCCACCTTCAAATCCGGGATGAGCGCCTGCGTTTGTGTCCTGGGCGTGGCCTGGCTGGGCACCACCTTCGTTGCCGCTCATCTTGAGGAGATCAACGTTGTCGCCGGCTCCCTGCTGGAATCCAAACCCTGGCTGCTGGCGGTAGTTCTCTTTTTCGCCGCCATGCTGCTTTACTCCCAAGCGGCAACCACCAAGGCCTTGATGCCGGCGGCCCTGGCCCTGGGCATCAGCCCGGTGGCCGCCATTGCCTCCTTCGGCGCGGTGGGCTCCCTGTTCGTGCTGCCCACCTACCCGACCTTGCTGGCGGCGGTGGAGTTCGACGACACCGGATCCACGCGTATCGGCAAATATGTGTTCGATCACCCTTTCCTGATCCCGGGGACCATGGCCATTGCCCTGTCCGTGGTGATTGGATTTATAATCGCCCCGATTGTACTCTAAATCAAATCGATACTGACCGGCCCATAGGGCCACTCAAAAGGAGACGTGACCATCATGATTAAACTCGACGATGTCTTGGATAGAGCATCTCAAAAAATGGGGGTGTCGCGGACCGATCTCAAGGATTTTTTCCAACGCGGCAAGCAGGTGGTCTATGCGGCCGAAGCCTGGCTGTTCCACGAATCCACCCCCCGGCAATGGGCCGGCCTGGTCGTCGACGGTGAAGTGACCATCATTAGGGGACTGCACGGCTCTACCCGGCATCTGGCTGTGCTGGCACCCGGGGCCCTGATCGCCGAAAGCGCTTTTTTGGAGGAAGAAGCCCACGGCACCGGTGCGTTTACCCGCAGCGGCGCCACGGTTTGGCAGATCTCCATGGCGGCGCTGGCGGTCTTCCGGGAAGAGAAGCCGGATCTGTTCTACCGCATTGTCGCCCGGGTGGCCGCAGGCATCAGCGACCGGCTGCGCATGGCTTCGGAACGGTTTACCGGTGGGGGCACCAGTCAATTGATCGGTACTTTTCGCACCGAGCACGATTCCCTGGGGGAAAGAGAACTGCCCGACGAGGTCTACTACGGGGTGCAGACCCTGCGGGCCATGGAGAACTTCGCCATCTCGGGCGTGCTCGTCAAGAACTTCGAGCACATGATCGAAGCCCTGGCCTTTGTCAAGAAAGCCGCCGCCCAGGCCAACTGCGAGTTGGGGGTGCTGGACGAAACCAAAATGAAGGCCATCAGCGACGCCTGCGACGACCTGCTGGCCGGTAAGTTCCACGACCAGTTCACTGTGGACATGTTTCAAGGCGGCGCCGGCACTTCCACCAACATGTGTGCCAATGAGGTGATCGCCAACCGCGGTCTTGAGATCATGGGTCATAATAAAGGGCAATACGATCACCTGCACCCCAACGACCACGTCAATTGTTCCCAGTCCACCAACGACGCGTACCCCACCTCCATCAAAATAGCCGTGCTACTGTCGCTCAAGGACCTGCTGGGCGCCATGGGGGAATTGAAATCAGCCCTGGAGGCCAAGGCCGAAGAATTTGCCGACGTACTGAAAATGGGACGCACGGAAAACCAGGACGCCGTACCCATGACCCTGGGCCAGGAGTTTTCCGCTTATGCAGTGATGGTCGAGAGCGCCGCTGCCGCCCTGCAACGGACCGAGGATGAATTTTATAATATCAACATGGGCGCCACTGCCATAGGTACCGGTATCAACAGCCCACCGGGGTACGCCGACCTGGTGACCCTCAAACTCTCGGAAGTCAGCGGTTTTGAGCTCCGCCGGGCTCGCAACCTGGTGGAAGCCACACAAAATGCCGGGGCATTCGCCCAGATGTCGGCCACCCTGAAGCGGGCGGCGGTGCAGATATCCAAGATCTGCAACGATCTGCGCTGGATGTCCTCCGGGCCGCGCTGTGGACTCAACGAGATCAACCTGCCGCCCATGCAGCCGGGATCGTCGATCATGCCCGGCAAGGTCAACCCGGTGATTCCCGAGCTGGTCAACCAGATCTGCTACCAGGTGATCGGCTACGATGCCGTCGTCTCCATGGCCGCCGAGGCCAGTGAACTGGAATTGTGCATGGCCGAGCCCATCATCGCCTACGACCTGCTGCACGGGATGATGATTTTAAAGAATGCCTGCATCACCCTGACCAGCCGCTGCATCGTGGGCATCACGGCCAACCGCGACGTCTGCCGAAAATACGTAGAGAACTCTATCGGCCTGGTCACGGCCCTGGTCCCGGTGATCGGGTACGAGAAATCCGCCGCCATCGCCAGAGAGGCGCTGAAAACCGGCGGCAGCGTTTATAATTTAGTCCTGGAAAAGGGTTGGCTGACCCAAGAGAACTTAGATGACCTGCTGCGGCCGGAGAATATGACGGATCCGAGGGAGATACCTAAATCGTAATTATTGTCTATACAGAAACGGCATCTTTCATCTCTGGCAGGCGCTCTGGCTCTGTTAGGCACCTAGTGAAGCTTCAGAGCCAGATGGAGATGCCTATAAGTCGAGGTAAAACCATAGGCAGGCCAAGTCAAAGGAATGATATAATCGAGGTATTTGAGAAAAGAAATCAATGCCGGCCTTCGACTGGCCTGGACCGAGTAGCGCCCCCCCCCCCCGCTGATTGCGGCGGGGGGTTCATTTTTTTACTACCTGAATCTTGCACCAGCGGGAGACTTTCACCCGCAAGGCATTTAAGGGCGCAGCCATAGTGGTCTATTGCAAGCCCTCAATAACGCAGCAGATGGAAGCCTCCCGCTCGCCCGAAGGGTGAAAATACAGAAGAATAAAAGACTTTCATGGATATTACCTGATAGGTATTTTGGCTCTATTTCTGAAATTTCCATGGTGTATGCATCAAAATGACCAGAAATCCACGTAGTCAAAAGGATCCCTTCAGCAGATACCTACTTGACAAATATCAGGATGTTCTAATTTTAATTTATTACCACATCGTAGTATAAGAACCCATCCGTAAGGAGGTCGCCATGCCTTTTGTCAATATCAAGATTATTGAAGGTGTTTTTAGCCCAGAACAAAAAAAAGAAATGATTGAAAAAGTGACAGATACAATGGTTTCGATTGAAGGTGAAAATATGCGCCCGGTAACTTGGGTTGTGCTTGAAGAAGTTAAAAGCGGTGATTGGGGAATCGCTGGAAAAGGCTACACAACTGAAGATGTCAAGGCGCTTGCAGCTGGTAGTTAGCGAAAATCCATCGCGCTTCTCCTTTGATTAATTGACAAGGTCCTATCATGATGGGGGATCTTGTCATTTTTTTTGGGGGGGGGATGTAGTGATTCGTTGGAGATGTCACACGAATTGATATCCTTCTGGCGACTACCAGATCTTGTGTATCTTCTTATGCTTTGTAATGTAAGGTTGATCAAGGATGGCGTGTTTGATAGATGAGTAGGACAATTATCCCCGAGTCTGCCTATTTCATCCGTCCAACACCTCTCGAACCTTGGCAGCCAGCGTCTGCACTGAAAAAGGTTTCTGGATAAACTGGACGCCTTCGTCAAGGACGCCATGATGCGCGATGACGTCGGCCGTGTAGCCGGACATGAACAAGCGCTTGATGTTTGGGTAAAGCGACAAAAGGTTTTTGGCCAGGTCCCTGCCGTTCATTTCAGGCATGACCACGTCGGTTATGAGCAGGTGGATCTCGCCGGCATGCTCACGCGCCAAGCCGATTGCCCCCCCCGGCGTGGCGGCGGATCGAACCGCGTATCCCTGGCGTTCGAGCATCCTGGTTGTGATATCCAGGATCATGGGCTCGTCCTCGACGAGGAGGATGGTTTCGTGACCGCGTGCGGTTGGTTGTGCCTCATCATTCTTGGTTGCCCGGCCAGTCTCAACCGTTTTTCGGGGAAAATAAATCTCGATGGTTGTGCCCTGGCCCGGCAGGCTGTGTACGTCGATGAAACCGTTGTTCTGCTTGACCATACCATAAACAGTGGCCAACCCCAGTCCAGTGCCTTTTCCCACTTCCTTGGTGGTGAAGAACGGTTCGAACATGTGTGAGCGCGTCTCGGCGTTCATGCCGCAGCCATTGTCCCTCACGGCCAGCATCACATACTCACCAGGAACCATCCCCACGTGAGCAGTGAAGTCGTTTTCGTCAACGGTGGCGGCACCCGTCTCGACGGTAACCTTGCCCGTATCGTGGATGGCATCCCGGGCGTTGACGCACAGATTGGCCAGCATCTGTTCAATCTGGGTCGGATCCAGCCTGACCGGCCCCAGATCTTTTCCGGGTAGCCATTCCAGGTCGATGTCCTCTCCGATGAGCCGTCGTAGCATCTTTAGCATGCCCTCCACAGTCGCGTTCAGTTCAAGCAACTTGGGCGCCACGGTCTGCTTGCGGGCAAAGGCCAGCAGCTGCTGGGTGAGGTTGACGGACCTCTGGGCTGCTTTCTGGATATCTTTCAGCGTCCCATAGGTCGGATCCGTGGTGCTGACTCCCAGCAGGCCCAGCTCTGTATAACCAAGGATCGCCCCCAGCATGTTGTTGAAGTCATGGGCAATCCCGCCGGCCAGGCGGCCGACCGACTCCATCTTCTGGGCTTGGCTCAATTGAGCCTGAAGTTTCTGACGTTCTCTATCGACACGCTCACGTTCCGTGATATCGCGGGCAAAGGCGCAGTTATATTCGTGTTCATCGACCTCCACGAAGTTGGCATGGATTTCGACCGGATAGACGCGGCCATCCTTCTTCCGATGGGTGGTTTGGAAAACTATATGTTTTTTCTCTCTCAGTTCGTTCCAGTGATCTGGCCAGGTCTCGATTGGAAACTCTGGGCTGATGTCTGCGACCGTCATCCTCACCAATTCTTCGCGGGAGTACCCCAGCGCACGGCAAGCTGCTTGATTAACATAGAAGAATCGTGCGTCGGAAGTCATCCAGAAGGCGGCATCCGCCATGTGATCAATCGCGAACTGAGTGAACCGCAGCACTTCCTCTGCCCTTTTGCGGTCGGTGATATCAAGATAAACCGCCATGAGAAGCCGATGGTCGGTCTTGTCGATGAAACGGGCGAATAGTGAGCAGGTAAGGATAGAGCCGTCGCGACGTCGTAGGAGAGCCTCGAAATCGGCAACATAATTTTGCCGTTTGGCCATCTCGATAAATCGCTCTCGATCTGTGGGGTCAACCCAGAGCTTGATGTCATTTCCGCTCCTACCGTCTGCCTCTTCCTGGCAATAACCAAAAGTTCGATACCAAGCTTGGTTCCAGGTCGTGCCCCTGTATCCTTCAACGTCGGAGACATAGGCCATCGGAACCGGTGCGGACTCGAACAGCTGACTAAAACTCTGCTCACTCTTTTTGAGAGCCTTTTCCGCCAGCCTGCGTGCGGTGATGTCGTGAATAACAGAATGAAGCAGATCTTTTCCTTTTGATTCGATTTTGCTGCTGAACACCTCCACATCACGGATGGATCCATCAATCAGCCGGTGAAGGAATTCAAAATGGATTCGCTGGTTGGACCTGGCCTTTTCCATCTCTTGGTTTATTTCTTCAGGTGAAAGGGTATTGATGTCCTGAATCCTCATTTGTCGGAGCTGTTCCCGCGTCCATCCGTAGAATGTTGCCGCAGAATTATTGGCGTCTATGATGTTGCCGCTTTCGGCATCGATGACCAATTGGACTGCGGCGTGGTTTTCGAACAGGCTTCTGAAAAGAGTTTCGCTCTCCCGCAGCCCCTCCTCAACTCGCTTGAGCTCAGAATTAGATTTCTCCAATTCCCGTGCACGCCGCTCAAGCGCTTCATATGTCATTTTGTCCGGCATTCTAATGTCCTTGTGCCATTACGAGTCGGTCGAATTACAGATTCAGATTCTGGCATTATCCGCAAATGCGGCATGTTTCAACGATAGGATTGATATTCGAAAAGCGATCCCGATTGCAATTCAATTTATAACCATCAATCCGATGGGGCACACATCAACGGCGGTCGCTCATGCTCGAATTGTCATATCATATCAGCATAAGGCGGAAATACAAGATATTGGGGTGGGTGGTCGGCCTTGTCGACCTGTGATATAGCAGTTGTTCAAGGCTGGCAACTGTTGATGTATGTCGAGTCTATCTTACATATCAGATCAGATATTTAGCCAACTACCTCGTTAGATTTTTTAGCGCATCTCCGATTTTAATTGGATCGGCTTCTGTTTCTATACAAACCGATACATGCCCCCATTTTTTGGGAAGGACAAGCTGAAAGAAATTGCCGTACCGCACGAGTAGATAGTCAAGGCCGCCGCAATCGATGCGACCCCGCTGCGTCGTTAGCGTTAACAGCGTGGGATTGACCAGCAGTTCCTCATAGCGGTCGCTTTCGGAACTGCTGGCATTAGCGGTATCTGTTCTTGACTTCATTCGCAATTCACCATTTTTATATACGGCAACATAACGGATAGAGCTTGACAGTCCGAATATTTCATCAATCATGAAAGATCTCCTCAGCAACTATACAGAATCATTGTCTCGATTTATTGCTATGGTACGGAAAGGACTGGTGATGAGCGAACCTCCTGTCGCCGCTTTCCCTTCCAAAGCAGCCCGATTTTTTTCGCCAGCTGCTGAGTTTAACCTCTCGCGGAGTAAAAGACACCTGGCAGACGCGGCTTCATACCTAAAAACCAGAGCCCTTCAAATCCTTCCATGGATTCAGATCCACTGTATATGGGCCTGCCAGCCTCGTTCAGCACCCCGAGGTGTCCCACCAAAAATTCAAGACCGGGGCTGTAGCCGGTAGCGCAGATAACTACATCGGGACTGACTGTCTTTCCTCTGGAGAGATGAACGATGTCACCTTCAAACCGCTCGACCTCAGGCAGCACCGTCACCCGCCCGGCCTTGAGTGCTGCAACGAAGCCGTCGTCAAACGCGGGAGCGACCCCTTCTTTGATCAGCCGCGTTGCAACGCCGTCCGGGTGTTTCGAAAGATTGTACTTTTTGAGATTGCCGTAAATCAGCCACTCGGTGGCCGCCATGAGAAAATCGACAGCCCAGGCTGGCAGCGGCGCCATTATCGGTGACATCAGCTGCAGGGGAAAGCCCAACACTCTGGTCGGCAACATGGTCGGGCCGTTGCGAACCGAAACCCACAGGGATTCAGTCTTGATTCGTACCAGATGATTGAGTACATCGGTTCCTGAATTCCCGGCACCCACCACCAGTACGCGCTTGTCTCTAAAGCGATCCAACCGGCCAAACTGTGCGGAATGAATCAATTCGCCGGTAAACTTGTCGCGACCCGGCCAGGCCGGGATGAGCGGCACGCGCTCGTTCCCGGTTGCGACGACGACATGCCGGGCCAGCCAGATGCCGTTCGATACGGTCAGGCGCCATCCACTGGGGTGGGGATCGATCCGATTGACGTGAACATCGCGATAGATGGGTACGCCCAGAAAGGTTTCGTAGTCCTCAAGGTACTTGATGATATCGTCCCTGGATGAAAATTCACCGAAGCTTCTTGGAATCCGCATGCCGGGAAGATGCGAAATCAGGCGATGTGTATTGAGCCTGAGTTGGTCGTGCCGCTTTCGCCAGGCAGCCGCCGGTCTACTGGATGCATCCAGGATTAGCGGTTCGGCTCCGATTTTGTTGAGTTCATAGGCTGCCGCCAGCCCGTTGAGCCCAGCACCGATGATAACCAGCGGATGCTCCCGGACAATTGTCTCGCTTGCGTCTCTCTTATGTTTATTGATTTAATTCATTGCTCAGTCCTCCATAGTGCGAATCGCCAGCTTCTTAAAGTCATCTCGCTGACAAGTTTTATCCAAAGGTAATCTCCGGAAGGAGCCTTTTTATCGGGTTCCAAAGCTTGCCGATGAAGAAACCGGGTTGGCGTTTGTCCTTCTTTTCCTCGCGATGTCGTTTGGAATCGGCCATATCGATGGCTGAAAATTCAGAGCGCAGCGACCGGTGATGCCAGCGGCGTTTTAAAACTGTCTTCTTCCTGGCAGTTTGAAATAGTCCAGGTCGTCCCCCGACTATTTTCTTCCATAATGTAAATTTCAAACGATCTTCTTCTCTTTTTCTTCAATCATTTTCTTGCGGGCGTATTTCAAAAAAGTAGGTATGCCCATCGTTTGTTAATACAGTGAGAAAGATAAACTTTTCAATAAGTTCCATTGACCGGCTTTATAGTAGGATCGCAGCATGAGCATTGCCTCCGCGTTTTGTTCCAACCAATAAATGCAAGCCCCCTTCAGACGAAGATTCACCACGCGGCGTATCGCGCTTTCCATGGCACCGCTTCCAAGCGGGAGATTGAGATCGGCTACCTTTTGGTAGTTCATGCGGTGTTGGTTGCGAATAAAGTAATTGCGCTCGGCAGCGATACCCTTGCTGTTTCTTCCCCGGCAGAAGACCTTTATCGCTGCGATCACCTGATCCGTTTTACCCTTGTGCAACATGCGCCGATGCTTTTGGATCCATTTCTTTTTCTCTGACGGCTTCCAGTTCTTTTTAAAGTCGGCAACCTTGCCCAGATGCTCGACGGCATGGTAAAAATCGACCAGTTCATAAACCTTTGAAACGGCTACGCCCAACGATTCGACCAATTTTGAGATGCGCTTCCAGATCCAGCGGGCGCCGTCGGCTACAAACAGGATCTGCCGGGCAGTTCGAACGCCCAGTTGTTGCAAATGGTAGCGCAGCAACCCAAAGGCGGTGTCAGGACCTTTGAGCGTACCCTCGATGACCGGGATGAAACGACGATCCATTTTACCCTGGTCATCAACGGCATAAATGATGACCAGCTTGGGCTCGGTCCAGCGGGCTTGATAGCGCCGGCGCCCCTTTTTGGTTCGGGGACCTTTCTTGTATTTGCGCAAGCGCAGCCGACCGCCATCGGTGGACACCACCACGCGGCGCTGACCCACAGAATCGGTCAACGCGACGGTTTCCAGTCGCTGCGCGATCTTGGCCCGACTGGCGAAACGCTGAGCAATGCGTCGAATCGTATTAATGCCGATGCCCATGCCCTTGTCATCGAAAACGCGGCTGACCTCCTCAAAAGAGCTGAGCATAGCCGCCAGGATGCTGATCTCAGAAGAAAGCAGCGGGGTGCATCGATCGTACACGCCTACCAACAACGGTGCCGGATGAAAGCTAGTGGCGCAGTGAGCTATTTTTTTTTCTTCTTTCTGCGCTTGTCTTTTTTCTTGCGGCTAAAATACGGTGCGGCCACTTGAACAGCCGCTCCTCTGCTGGTCTGGATGGACATCAGGCGTCGGCCCTGGTTTTTAAGCTTTTCAGGCATGTTGCGAACCAGTTCGTCGGCTTTTGCGCTTAGTTCGTCCGAGTCGACCGCCTGTTGAAGTTTTAGCGCTGTCATCAGCGCAGCGATCTTATCGGTCGCTTGAAGGATCGTTCGCTCGACAGCTTCCATGGCATCCGGGTCGGTAATGATCTGCCGGGTGTTTCGGATTTGATCGAGCTCTTGTAAGGCCTGGTTGAGTTGGTTCTGGATTTGCCCAGTCTGATCGATGGTAGCGGTTGCTTTTTCCGTCATGACGCCATCTCCCTGTTTGGTTTATATGCTAATCCAGGTTGATGGTACAAGAAGTGGCGCTCATTGTCCAGCGGTTCTATTCATTACGGCCCAAAATGCCTACTTTTTCGAAATGCGCTCTATTTCACAATAAATCCACGGGATAGGCGCTGCAAGCCGAAAAGCGGCGTCCCTGGCCGCCTGCCCGTGGGTACGTTTTGAGATTATTTTAGTGAGTACTCTTTTTAGCGAGGCAACTGTGATTTATTGAGAGTACCTTACTATCCAGGCCCCTGTCAAAACCTAAGATTGCCAAACGGAACCTGGAGATATCATATAATTGCAATGTGTTGGAGGCATATGTAACGCGGCCGAAAGCGGCAAATTTGTAGTGAGGGCGGCGATCGGAAAATGTGTTCGAGTTTAAGGCTTTGTCAGAGATTTGCAGTATGAAACTCGAGGGGCCAGTCTTTCGTTTCACTACTTCCACAGATAAAACATGACTTATGGCGCTTGGGCAAGGCGGTATTGTTTCATTTGTGGCGTTCACTTGACAATTTCCAGTGATTTGACCCAAAGATAAATGATGCCGGCTGCGTTTCGATCAACCTCGGCGACCAGCCTTACCTTAGCTTCGGGACCGACTTCACGGTTTTTCCAGACTGGCGGTTCGATCTCAACCCGGATATTGCCTGTCTCGTCGCGAAACGTGTAGTAGTTTTCTCTGAGGTGGGAAACGATATTGCCTGTGACGGTGACGTAGGTATCGACAGGCGCTTTTCGCGCCTGTTCAACCGTTGTTCGCGAGCCCGTTATAGTTGGTCCGGTAAACTGAGCGTGGGCAGTTAATGATAGCAACAGGGAAATCACTGCTAAACCCAGATAACATTTCATCTTTGACCTCTCTTTCTCTATCCTTGACGGGCATAGGCGTATAGCAAATTAACGAAATCCTCTCACAGTTACAGGCCCCGTTCGCTTTTCCCTTAACATTTGCTACTCTTCGTAATAAGATGAGCAACCAGCTTTTGGGTTTGCTGTTTTTGGGCGCCTGCCTGTAAAATGCCGCTAATTTGTATTTTGGCTCCAATTTTCTACCATATCTCCCTGAAAAATCAAGAAAATAAAGTCATTCACTTATTTCGCCAGCTTTTTTGACAACGTCGTTAAAATTTAAAATTGACCGGTTTCATACGGATTTGGGTGCTTATCCGTATTTACGGATAATTTTTTGAGCCGTCTTGGCGATGAATGAAATTCAGAGCCACCATAGACATTCAACATTGAGGGTAGTTACAGGGAGTGGATTGCTTGAAGCGTGTTGGCTGATCTGTTGATATATTGAGATCATATCAGGTCGACAGCAATTGTAAAAACCGCTGATATCCGACCGCCGGGCAGTAAATAAAACCGGCCACCCAGGAGCTTCGGTACCGGCAACAGCGGCTGATATTATCTTTGGAGATAGGCTCCCGGTTACAAATCCCTTTCGTTCAGACAAGGCCCCTGTACAATGGTGGGGCCTTGTCGCTTTTAGAACCAATGACATCATTATGACATCTTGTGTGATGATTGCCTCTCCGTTGTCCCTATTGTAATAATGAATGCCGCAATCTCCCGGCTCCTGTTTGTATTAGAACAAGGTCCCTATGACAGGCATAGAGCGTTCTCGATTCTGGTGGGGTGGTCAATCTGGGGGCGGTTGTCAAATTGTGTAAACCTTGCGACTTTAAAAAGTGCCATAATGTAGTATTTTTATGCACAAGGACCAGAAAAAAAGCTCAAGCACATTAGTTCCAATTAGTTTTAAGCGCTATGTCCCTCGTTACGATCCGCTCAGTGCTTTTCTGCTCGTCCACGCATGATGCAATTAACAGGAAAATGAATGTTTCATTGAAGGATATGGCGATCTGATGGACAGACATAGAAAAAATACGCGCAAAACCCTTGTGGACCGTCGAAGCAATATTGAGCGGCGGCAATTTAATTATACAGCCCACATTCCTGAACGAAGAATGGGGGATGACAGACGAAAGGACACTCATTCAATCTGTTCTGTTTGTTTAGGAACGGACATCCTATTCAGGCTGCGAATGGATCGCAATATAATAAGCTGAAGCACGGGTGGTGATTTATCAAGACCATTGCCAGTCCAATATAATGACAGATACCATCATTCGTGGATGTCAGGTGAAGAAAAACTTGTGTAGATGGGTTGTCAAGTTACCTTCGTTTTTTGACAATTCAAATCTGGTTGGACATTGAAACAGGGGAGGGCAGGTAATTGTGAGCCATATCTGCAGCCTGCTCGAGAGGGAGTTTTCGTGTACGTCGTGCTAAAATCTTATAAAATCTGCTACGATGTAAAATTTGATGGTTTGGCATTTGAATAAGTTAATAAAAAATCAGGAAGTCGGAAACCACTGAGAACCATTCTACGAATCCGTAGGCCGCAGGTTCGAATCCTGCTGGGCGTGCCAGATAATTTCAGGGGCTGCAGCTTTGGCTGCTGACCTTTTTTTCTTCATCCTTATTGCTTGTCTTCTCCCCAGGCTTTTGCGCTGCGGGTCACTTTTTTGCGTACCACTTTCCAGGCGCCGTCAACGGTGAACATGGATTCGGGCAGGGCGGCCAACATTTTCTGGTACAACGACAACGGGACCGTAAAGGTTAGCTCGTCGGTTTTCATGTATTTTCTGGCCGACGGGTCAAAGCCGCCCAGGACAGCCTTGTCGATCCCCTTTTCCTTGTAGTACAGCGGCCAGGCGACCAGGTTGGTGCACGCTGCCCCAAAAGGCGATGCCACACAGTCCACATCGCCGGTGGTAAAGGCGGTGTGCGTGAAAAGGCCGCTGAGCACTTCAGGCCGGGCGAAAATGATGATGAATTCCGGTTCTTCATTGTCGGCAAAAAGGGGCAGCGGCTTGAAAATACAGTATTCTGCCGGAGCCTTGCGGGGGTCGACCGTGGCAAGAAAATTGCGCATGGCTTCGGGCGTCGGTAAATACCGTTCGCCATGCATGGGCGTGCCGGGATAACCGGTGGTCACATAGTGTTCGATGAATTTCAGGTTGGGTTTCATCATGGAGCAATAGAACACGCCACCGGGGCATCCATAGGCGTTGGCGGAAATGTAGGCGGCCCGATGCCGTTTCCTTGCCAGCCAGATGTTGCCCATGACGCAGGAAAAATGCTTGAATATCGACTGCATATCCAGCTTTCCCTGCGCTTCCAACTCGCGCGAGATCGGTGGTCCGGGATCGGGGCCGAAGGCGTTTTCCGGTTTGGTGTCGTCGTAATAGACGCCAAACGGCGCTTCGCTCAAACCGAGATAGTCCAGAAATTGGTGGGTTCCTTCAAGAAGCGATTTGACTGACATGGTGTGATTTCTCCCTACTGTTGAAAAAGGAATTGCCGACCTTGGCCGGGGAAAGCGGGTGTTGGTCAACCTATATCAAATCAACCCAGAAAAAAAGAGGCCCAACCGGTCGCGCTCAACCGCGCGGTTGCGCCTCTATCGGTGGCACCCGGTCAGGCCGTGTTGCAGTCGGCCTTCAGGCCGTCAGGAACCAGAGGCCTGGCGAGTCAATTGCGCCAGGGCAACAGCCTACTGGGTCGCCTTCCACAGCCCGTGCAGATTGCAGTACTCCCTGGCCGTCAGCTCGGTGGCGTAGACGGCGAAAAAGGCCTCCGGCATTTCTCCCGGATTGAGAAACTGAAGATAGGCCTTGCCGTCGGCAATCAGCTCGATCCACTGGATATAGTGCTTTTCCTCCATGGGGTGGGCATTCTCTCCGACTTTGATCCGCACCCCGCCGTCCTCGACTTCGATTACCGGAACGTGCTTCTCCTTGGCCGCATCGACCGTGTTCTCATCCATGCGCTTCATGGGGTCGCCGCAGCACACCAGCTCCCCGTCTCCGCCGTTGACCACTTCCACGATGTTGCCGCATGCCTCGCATTTGTAGACTTCCAGTTTCTTTGCCAAAACGCTCTCCTTTCAGTAGGTCGTTTATTGCCGGCTTCGCGTGGTCGGCCCCGTCGCCGCATCCGAAATGCCGGAGCCAGCGAATCTGTCGATCGCCTGCTGCCCCAATTGTCGCAGCGTTTTGCAACGCAGTTACATCCGCTCGACATTGCTGCGCAGCTGCCCGATCTCGATGCCCAGGCTGACGCACTGTTTGCCTTCCAGGCACAGCCGTGCATCGTCTTCTTCCAAATAGGTCTTCAACTGGTGGGAATCTTTTTTCAGGTCGACCGTCCAGCGCCCGCTGGGCTCATCGAATTCAACGTCGACATCGATGCCGCACTGGCCGATGTCTGGATAAATTTCCGTTATTTTGCGGCACAGTTCATTTTTGTCGATCATGGGATCGCTCCTTTCAGATCGCCGGCGTTCAGGTTTCAGAACAAAAGCTAAACAGCGTTTTCCGCCCTTGGATTCAGTACAACCATATCTGACGGTCCACGGTAGCCTAACCCGTTGGACGTGTCCATGGGGTCTGGAACGGATTTGTGGGACGGTAGGGCGTGAATTTCAGATCGCACCGCGGGGCAAGTCGAAGCTGTCCAGCGCCAATATGGGGCGTGGAAGGTATTTACCCTGGTTTGCTGCCCGATCGTCTATGCTCAATGAGTGCCAACAATTGATTCATGGCGGCCTCGCGGCCGTGCAATAGGTTGAACGGGTTTATGGAAGCCAACTGGAACGTGATATCGAATTTTGCGATCGCCATGCTGGCCATCGTCAACCCGGTGGAAAAAATTCCGCTCTGGGTGCAGGCGACAAAGGGGGGCAGGCAGAACTTCCAGTGGTTGCTGGCCGGGATGATTATTTTGTCCAGCGCAGGCGTCCTGCTCGTCTTTTTGTGGTTCGGCCACACCCTGCTGACCCGCTTGAAGATCGACCTCGCCAGCTTCAAGATCGGGGGCGGGCTGATCCTTTTGCAGTTCGGATTCACCATGCTCAAGGGCACCGCTATCGAGCTGGGCACCGAGCGGGTCGACGAATCGGTTGATCTCAAGCATCGGGTGTTGCGGCGCTATCGGCAGATCTTCATTCCCATCGGCGTACCGGTCATCGCCGGACCGGGGGCCATAACCACCACGATCATCTATGGCTACCAGAGCGACACCTTTTTGACCGAGGTCGCCTTGAGTTTAACCCTGGTTGGCGTGCTGGCGATCTTATTCGTGACCTTGCTGTTCGGCCCGCTGATCCAGAAGGCGACCGGTGATTTGCCGCTCAATCTGATTTCGCGGGTCTTCGGAATGATCCTGATCGCCATTGCCGTTCAGTTCATGGTCGACGGGCTGACGGCGGTCTTTCCGGGATGGGCCGGACCGTAGCCCCCTTTGGCGTCGCCTTGCCGCACGACGGCGGTTCGGCCGCACCGCAGACGATCTTCTCAAATAAAACTGAAAGGACATCTCATGCTTGAATGGATTTCAACGCCCGGCCCACTTCAAAGGTACCACCTTTCGGGATCTGTTGTCGATTGCCCTGGACAGCGACGACGATGATACACTGGTCTAGATCATTGCCCGGGTCGGGGTCTGTCCTCTAAACTTTCTGGACAAGCCGGTTGACAGCAAACCGTCCGCGCTTCCGGGCAAGACCTGCAATACACCGTTGGGGTAGGATCAGGGTTCGCGAATCCAGGCCCGGGCCTGGTCGACCTTGTGCATGTCGAAGTAACGCACCATTGCGGCCGTAAAGGGATTGACGAACAGGGTCACCCCTTTTTCCCAGCGGGCGTCGCCCACGACGGCCAGTCGTTCGATGTCGTTGAAGTGCCTGGCCGCAAATTTGGTGTCTTCCCACAGGGCGCCGGCCGTCCAGCCCTGGAAATCGTGTAGCTCCGCCAGCAGGCGGATGGGGGCCTTGTTTTCCATTTGACTTTCGATCATTGGTACGAAGGTGTCATAGTCCGATTTGTCCAGTTTTTCCCGGAATTTGAGTGAAACAACGGTGCCCACTGGTGTTGAATCCACTTGGATTTCATCGAATCCGATCGGCATGTTGACCTCTCTTTCAGTTTGGGTATAGCCCCACCCCTGGGCATGGCAACCGCCGGGGTGCCCCTGCGCCAAAACAGAAACAGGTGCTGCCCGCTGCGAAGGTGGACGGCACCCGTTTTAAAAGCGCGATGTGACGCGAACGCCTACGGTGAACCAGGTTTCGACATCCGCTGAGAATAGACTTTGGCCTGATCGGAGGTCAGCAGCTTCATCTCTTCGCCGCAGCACACAAGGTCACCGTCGCCGCCTTCAATCACCATGACGACGTTGCCGCAGGTCTCGCATTTGTAGATCTCGTCTTTGACTGCTCCCATGAAGCGTCTCCTTTCTCTCGATTTATGTTGAGGTGTTGCCTTTAGGTTGATCTATTCCAAACTGTCTTCCGGAATTGAGGAAAATCTTATCAACGGCAGCTGTAATCGCAATGGGGGCTGGCATGTATTGAGATGACTTTCAGTAGGTATTCGTTCCCACGGACCTCAGCCGGGCCAGCAATCTACTGTCCAGACGGCGGCATACCTGGGGAGTGCGCCTATTTACAACTGGTTCGGGAGTTTGCTATGCTTAACGATCAAACGACGGGAAGAGGTTTGAAGCTTAAAACGATTACCGATCTCGGTCGGTTTAGAGACATTCTGACCGCATTTGTCACTCTGGGAGACCCGGCCCCCGTTTTTTGACCCTGCGCCGGCAGGCGTTTGAAAAGATCATGCGTGGGCAACCCCAAATCGCGCTGCACGCCTGCCGGATGCTCAGCGTGCGGATTCGCCGCCTGCACGCCACCATTTCGAACCAGAAGTTGTGAATGCTCATTCCCGTTGGTCTGAAAAAGTCAAAATGAAACGCTTTTCAGGGGATGTAATGGGGCATGCCTACTCTCACCGGCCCATGTACCTGATGCACCGTATTTATAGCCGGCCCCCCATCCCTTATCGTATGGACAGTTCAAGGGACATTTCTTGCAAGCAATAAAGAGGGATCATCATGTCAGAAAAAATGCCGGAAAGAGACATCAGTGGAAAGTGCGAAGGCGAGTGCCGGGATCGCGTCAAGTAAGGGGAAAAAGAACGTCAGCAAGCCCTGAAGAATGCGGATGTGGAATCACCCGACAGCTACCCCAAAGCACCGGGTGCCGAAAAACGCAACAATCCACCAGGTGAACTGGGTGGACACGTTTAGTGGTCCATCGCAATGAGTAGTCGGGTGCCTCTTAAGGATGCGGTGGGCGTCGGTTTGGAACCGCCGCCCGCCGTTTTGTTTTTTCATGCGATGTCTTGCACCAGGTTCCCATCGGCAGGTGATTGAAACCGGCCCGAGGTCAGGGACCGAAAACGAGGTGTGCATGCTGGCAGCCCCCACCATCGCATGGCGATGGCTCCGATCCGGTCTGATCTTCTTGGCCCTGTTGTCGATGGCCCCGTTTCAGACGCTGACCCAGGCCGAATCCCCACTGAATCCGCAAAACACGTCTACCTTTATCTTGTATCTGGAAAATGACATATTTTCCGGAACCGATAAAAACTACACCAATGCCATCAAGTTTTCATGGATTTCAAGGCACCTTGAAAAGGTCGAGGGGGGGCGCGGCCTGGCCAACTGGTCGCAGTGGTTTATCGAGCGAACCACGGCCGTCGACCACAACGCCTACATGCACAATCTGGCGCTCTCCTTCGGTCAGAACATCTACACACCCCGCGACACCTCAGTGGCGACGTTGATCGAAGACGACCAGCCTTACGCCGGTTGGACCTATCTGGCCGCGGCGCTGCACAGCCAGAACTTCAAGCTCCTCAACACCTTGGAGCTGAGTCTGGGCATTGTGGGTCCCGCCTCACTGGCTGAACAGACCCAGAAGATCGTTCACGAATGGTTCAACAGCGACGAGCCGCAGGGCTGGGACAACCAGTTGAGCAACGAACCCGGCCTGATGCTCACCTGGCAGCGCTTCTGGCGCGTGGTTCGCGAGCCGCTGGGCAATGGCTTTGCCTACGACGTCATCCCCCACGCCGGTGTCACCCTCGGCAATGTGTTCACCTACGCCAACCTGGGCGGAGAGATTCGTTTCGGATACCATCTGCCCGCGGATTTCGGCACCTCGCTGATCCGCCCCGGCGGCGGCACCGCATCGCCGGTTTCCATCGGGGACCCGCGCCTCGATTCGTTCTCCAAATTCGGTTTCTCACTATTCGCCGGCCTGGACGGCAGGGTGATCGCGCACAATATTTTTTTGGATGGAAACACCTGGACAGACAGCCACAGCGTCGACAAGAAATACCTTGTGGCCGACATCTCTTCCGGTATCAGCCTGGTGGTCAAGCCGATCAAGCTGACCTACACACACGTTTATCGAACCAAGGAGTTCGAAGGCCAGGACGGGGGGCAATTTTTTGGGTCTCTCAGTGTTTCCGTCACCTTTTAGTGTTTTATATGATTGCGCGCACCACGCCCCCATCGACCCGCAGGGCCGCGCCCGTGGTTGCCGACGCCTGGGCGCTGCATACGTAGGTGATCAGCGCGGCGACTTCCTCGGGTTCGATGAATCGCTGCAAGAGGGAGGAGGGGCGCGCCGTATGAAAAAATTCCCGTTCCATGGCTGCGTTGCTCAAACCGCGCTCCTCGGCCAACTGCGACATGAAGGCGCTGACCCCCTCGGAAGCGGTCGGTCCCGGAAGCACGCTGTTGACGGTCACGCCCGTTTGGATCAAGGTTTCCGCAAGCCCGCGCGCGACGGCCAGTTGGGCGGTCTTGGTTGCGCCGTAGTGAATCATTTCAGTGGGGATCTGAATCCCCGACTCACTCGAGATGAACACGATGCGCCCCCAGTTGCGCGAGCGCATGCCCTTTACATAGTGGCGTGCCAGCCGGATCCCGCTGAGCACGTTGGTTTCGAAAAAGCGCATCCAGTCTGCATCGGAAATCTCTTCGAACGGCTTCGGCTCGAAGATTCCCAGGTTGTTGACCAGTACGTCCACCTCCGGCAGATGCTCGATCAGTTTGCGGCAGCCATCGCCATGGCTCAAATCCGCCGCGACTCCCGTGACGGTCGAACCCGATCTTTCAAACTTCAACTGTTCCACCGCACGGTCGACACGCGACGTTGTTCGACCGTTTATCGTCACTGAAGCACCTTCGTTCACTAGGGCGCGGGCGGTGGCAAATCCAATCCCGGCCGTCGAACCGGTCACCAGGGCGCGCTTGTTTCTCAGTCCAAGATCCATTGTGCACCTCCGTTCTTCGTTGATTACTTCCCCTGGCGCATCCAGCCGGCCGACAATTTACGCCTCTCGATCCCGACACCGGCGCTCGGCTCCTCCTCGTTCCGGTAAAACGCCTTGAACAGAGAAGGCCCCAGCAGGCAGCTGACGACCGCCAGCAGAATGATCGCGTCTTTGAATGCCTCGGTGATAAAGCCGAATTGCAGGCCGATGGTCGCGGCGACAATGATCAGGCTCAAACGCGAGGTCAACAGCATCCCGATGTTCAGGGATTTATAAACCGACAGGCCGGCGAACACGAAAAGCAGGCACGGCAGCACCTTAACCACCACCGCGACGCCCAGCAGCTTGACGGTGAAGAGAAGCTGGTCCACCGACAGGACGTTGGCCACGTCAAATTGCATGCCCACGTGAATAAAAAAGAGCGGGACCAGAAATCCATATCCGAAACCGGACAGTTTGAGTTCCAACTGGGTTTTCTCACGGAAGACAATCGAGAGCAGCGCGCCGCCGAGAAAGGCGCCCAGTACCGGTTCCAGATGGGCGAGTTCCGACAAGGCCACGAACAAAAACAGCAGGGCCATCGAATACCGCACCCCCAATTCCTGGGAGTCCCGATCAGCCAGCAGGCGTCCCACCCGTTCAGGATACCACCAGGCCAGAAACTGAATCAGTTTGAACAGGACGCCGAAGCCGATGAACAGCGGCAGCGGCCGCATAAATTCCCAGCCGAATCCATTTTCATACCACAGAATGAAAAACGTGATGGCGAAGAGCGTTAGAAAATCAGCCAGGGTGGCGGCCATGAGGGCGTTTTGGCCGAGCGCTGACTGGCTGGCCCCGGTCTCCTTGAGGGTCGGCACGACAAGCCCCAGCGAGGTGGTCGACAGTACTAACCCCAGATAGAGGCCTTGTCCAAGCAGCAAGGCGGCGGCCATGGAAAGCATTACGGTGAGCGCAAAGATGACCACCTGAATGACGAACATGCCCGGCCGCTGGGTTCTGAGGGTCTGGAAATTGATCTCCATGCCGGCATGAAACATCAGGATCAGAAAGCCCAGGTGGGCCAGAAATGAAAGCCAATCCTCCCCGAAATGAAGATTGAGCAGGCTTTTGCCGAGCAATACGCCGAAAAGGATTTCAAGCACCACCGACGGCAGCCGCAGCCGCAGGCTGAGGTTCGGCAAAAAGGCCGCCCCCAAAGAGACCAGCACCAGTGCCCATGCGGAATGGACCACCATTTTTTAAAGGTCCTCTCTACAACACCAACAGCACCGAACACGGTGCCTGGTTGGTGATCATGGCCGTCACATCGATGGAAAAAAGACCGCCCCGGTCGGCGCTGTCGCCCAGGACCAGAAGTTGGTAATCGACGGCCACGGACAAGATCTCCTTGACCGGGTTGCCGTGCCGCACCACCTCCGCGACCTTTATCTTGTGGACGCGTGACAACTCGCGCACCTGCTTTAACATCTCTTGCTCCCACCCGCCGGTTGCGGAGGACTCCCCGCGTAAAAAGGAGGGTTCGACCACGATCACGACCGTCACGCCGGCATCGAGCTGTTGCGACAGATCCAGGGCGATCTCAAGGGCACGCTGAGCGGCCAGTGAACCATTGAAGGGCACCAGCAGCCGCTCATAGGGATCGCGCAGCTTGGGCACCAGGAGGGGACAGGGCAGGGCATGGGCCATGGCGGTCATCGGACCGCCAAACATGGCCCGCAGGCGCGACACCTTTAGGTGAGGCAATACCACCAGACCGGCATCGCTTTGTTCGGCGATGCCGGTCACCGCTTGCCGGACCGCGCCGCCGCTGTCGACCACCTCGATGGCAAGGCTCTCCGACCAGTGTGCCAGCGCTTCCCGGACCTCGGCCGCTGTTTTTTCGAAGACGACCTTGATATTCTGGATGTGGGTCCCCTTGGCCAGGTAGAAGGCTTCGTTGAGCAGTTCCGCGACACCCAGGGATGCATCATCGGGCAGGCCCAGAATCATCTGTTGGCCGTAGGTGCGTGGAAAATGGCGATGAACTTCCGCCAGGCGGTCGGCAAAGGCGTTGTACAGGTCGTCCTTGCCCAGAATGAGAAGTCGATCGCCCGCTTGGACGGCGGCCGCTGCGTCGGGAAACAGGATTTTGTTTGCGCGTATCAATCCCACCGCGCGCCACTGCCGATCTTTCCGGCTGAGGACATCGCTCAGGCGCGCCAGGTCCTGCTTTCCCGCGGTCAGCTCCATCAACTCGCCTTCGCCTTCACCCAGGTTCACAATCTTGACCCGGGGGTCTTTGAGAAATTGGTTGGCCTTGCGCGCCGCATCGGTGGCCATGCTGACCGTCCAGACATCCAGCTTCTGAAAATCGGGAAGATGTTCCGGGTCGCGAACCACCGCCAACACCGTCTTGATGTCCGCTTGGCGCGCGAAACCCGCGACCGCCAGGTTGACCGCATCGTCATTGGTCATGGCCAGCACGCCGTCCTGGTCCGCCAGGCCGGCTTTTTGCAGCACCACCGGGCTGGAGGCGTCTTCGGTCAAAACCCGTACGACGTTTGGAAATCGATTGGAAAAAGGCGCCAGTTTGGCCTCCTTTTTGTCGATCAAGGTGATTTGCCAATTGGCGCCGATTCGCTTGAGCAACTCGTCGGTGATCCTTCCGGCGCCGCAAACCAGGAGTTTCATTTCAGCTCCCGGATTCTGGCAAGATCCGATTCCTTGCCGAGGATGATCATAATGTCGCTCTGCTTGATGGCGAATTCGGCGCTTGGCACCATGACGAATCTTTCCGGCACCTTCTCCTTGATGGCAATGATATTGACCTTGTAGCGTTTGCGCAGGTTGAGCTCGACAATCGATTTGCCGATAAACGAGGGCGGCGGATCGACCTGGGCAATGGTGTATTCGGCCTCCAGGGGCAGAAAATCCAGAATGTTGGGCGAGGTCAGGCGCAGGGCCAGTCGATGGGCCATGTCCATGCCGGGGCGGATGATTTCCGTGGCCCCCAGCTGCTTCAGAATCTCGCCGTGATCGTCGTCTGTAGCCTTGACGATGATGCGTTTGATTTCCATGCGACCGAGGTGAAAGCAGATCAAAATGCTGGGTTTGATATCGTCGCCCGTGCTGACGACAACAGCGTCCATCTCATCGAGCCCCAGCCCCTTGATGGCCTCGACGTCGGTTGCGTCCTGCACGATGGCGCTGGTGCAATGGGGCTCGATGGCCTGCACCCGCTCCTTGTTGCGGTCGATGGCGATGACCTCGTTTTTGTTTTCGTAAAGCGCCTTGGCCAGGTAGTAGCCGAAGCCGCCGGTACCGATCACGGCAAATCGTTTCGTGGGCATTTCAGCTGCTCCTTATCCGATCATCATGTTTTCTTCGGCGTACTGGACACCTTTGGTCGATCCCCCTCCGGCGATGATATAGGTGAAAGCCGGCACCCCGACCCGGCCGATGATCATCAAGGCGATAATGACCCATTTGCCGCTCGGGTTCAGCGCCGATGTCACCCCCATGGAAAGACCGACCGTCCCGAAGGCCGAAACGGTTTCAAAGAGAAAACTCAGGAACTGACGATTGCCCTGCACGCGCACGCCGTGGTCCGGGTCGAAGAACAAAATCAGAAAAGCGGCCATCAAAATGGCGGCCAGAGAGAAGACCAGGACGGAGATGCTCTTGGAAACCGTCTCTTCCGGCACGGTCTTGTTGAACAGGTTCACGCACTTGAAGCGCATCAGCCGACTCCAGGAAAAGGCTGCCAGCACGACGAATGTAGTGGTTTTCATGCCGCCGCCGCAGGATCCCGGCGAGGCGCCCACCAGCATCAGAAACATCATGAACAGCAAGGTGGCCGTGTTCAGCGAAGCGATGTCCATGGTGTTGAAACCGGCCGTGCGGCAGGTCACGGATTGGAAAAAAGCCGCCAGCAAGCCCTCGCGCCACCCCAGGGCGGCAATCAGGGAACGCTCTGAAACCAGGATGATCGCCATGCCGCCGGCGAGCAGGACCAGGCTCGTTACGAGCACGCTTTTGGTCTGGATCGACACCTTGCCGGACTGCCGCAACACAGCACGTTGGTAGATTTCATACACCACCGGGAACCCGATCCCGCCCAGAATGATGAGAACGCACACCGTCGCATTCAACGTCAGCGACCCCCGGCCGGCCATGAGACTGTCGCTGAACTGGGAAAAACCGGCATTGCAGAAGGCAGAGACCGAATGGAAGACCGCTTGGTACAGGGCCTGGCCGAACGGGTAGTCCGGCCGCCAGTACCAGAACAGGACCACGGCCCCCACGGCTTCGATGGCGAGGGTAAATACCAGCACCGATCGGATCAGGTAGTAGATGTCGTCGCGCGGGGCGTGGGAGAAGACCTCCTGCATGGCCATGCGCTGCTGAAATACGACCTTTTTGCCGATGATCTGGAACAGCGCCACGGAGATGGTCATGATCCCCAGACCGCCGGTCTGGATCAGCAGCAGAATCACTCCCTGGCCGAAAACAGTGAAATAAGCACCGGTGTCCACCACGATCAGACCGGTGACGCAAACGGCGGATGTCGCCGTAAAGAGCGCATCGAGCCATCCGATGGCGCCGCTTACCGTGGCGACCGGGAGCTTCAGGGCCAGCGTTCCGCTGACGATGGCCGCCAGGTAGCTTATCAGGAGCAAGTTGGTGGGATGCGCACGGTTTAACCGATTGCGAAGCCAGGTGACCATAAGCCGATCAGTACCTTTTGGTCTTCAGTGGGATGGATCTCATGCCAATCCGATGAGCGCTCTGCCGTTGGACGCGACTGAGTAAATCATTTAAGCAAATTGGGTGCAAGTCCTAAAGAATTGTGCGCCCCCTGAGGAGTGGGCCGGGGTGAGGGGGCAAGATGGCCGGCGGTTGTAGTGGAACTTGACGAGGCGGGGGCATTTTCGGTGGTTTCAGATCACACCCGCGGCATCAGCTGAAGGTGGTACGCGACAGGGCGCCGGCGATCTCGTCAAGCTTGCCGCGCAGAAAATCGGCCGATGCCGCCAGACCGTATTGTCGACCGGATTGCTGACCACGACAATCACCGCATGGGGGGCGTGGGGGCCTGTTGAGCGGCGATCTTTCCAAAAATCTCCACGTTGCGATAGAGCAGGCCGGTGCGTTTTTCGCCCGGCCGCTGCGCCGCACCGGCGGCGATGACCACAACCTGGGTGTTTCCCAGGTCGGGGCAGTCGCCGGCGCGCACGGATATGTTGCCGGTGAAGGGCTGGCCGTGCATCAGGTCCATGGCCTCGCCCTCGGCCCGGTAGCGGTCCTGGTCGATTGGGATGAGTTCTCCGGCGGTCTGCTTGATGAACATGGCATAGGCCGCCGCCACGCCGACATTGCCGGCGCCCACCATCGCGCCGGACCGTTTTTGAATCAAGGTCTGCTCCTTGCCGGACATTACGGTAAGTCGCTGCTCTGGGTGATCATGCACTGGTCCTCCGGGCAGAACAGGTTCAACCAGAACCCCTTGGTTTCTCTTGGAACGACGCCGCCCGCCGGAAGGGTGATAGTTTTCTTGTCAACGGAACAGGAGCCTTCGGGGCAGTCGACTTCGATCCACAACCCGGCTTTGCCCGCCACCGCCTCGTGCTTGTCGGGGGGCAGCTCGGCGATCTCCTCGGCCGCAATGAGCCTGGCGCTTTCGATAAATACCTTCAACCGATCGGTGCTGATCTTTTTTTCCATTGCGCACTCCTTTGTCTTCTGCTCGATTATTCAAGAATCGTGAATTGGTTTACCGCTACCACCGTCTCACCTTCGGCTTCCATGACGGTTCCTTCGATTTTGACCGTCTTGCCCATCAGGGACTTGACCTCCGTGCCCTGGCGGAGTCGGCCAGTTTGAAGGTGCCGTCCAGCGGATTTACCAGAAGCCCGTAGTCGTCAATTGTGCCCGAAAGTACAACTGGGCAGGGTTGAAGTGTGAGGTCATCGGATGACCCGGGCCCCGGGACGGTTGGTAGTCGGTCGTTTCAGCGGATCCGGCACACCTGGTTCCGGTTGCCGTCATCGTTGCCGCGAGTACCATAGCCGCGATTATCAATATATGGTTATGCATCATATCAACCTCCGTCAATCGCCCCCCGCAGGGTGTCGATAAAACAGGTCGCGTCCGAACTGTCATCCCCGGTTTCCGGTTTCATGTCGGGGACCTGTGACTGTAGATCCGCATAAACCCGATCTGCAATCAGAGCGTGCATCTGGGTGGTGGGGTGGATCTCATCCCAGAAGGCATGGCCGGCGCCGTCGAAATTGTCGGCGAGTGCGAAATTGGGGGAAGGCTCGCTCACATTGACAAAGCCATAGGCCGCCGGATTGTCTCTGACGTCCGCAAACTGGGCGGCCACATCGAATTCGTAAAAATTGACCGGGGGCTGTTCGGCGCTGAATCGGTCGATCAGATCGATCAGAGCGGCATTGAAGTTGACCGTAAAATCGGTTGCGGGCGCGGCCTCGGGCGTTCCGAGCGTCTCGGGGATCGTTCCCAGATCCGGCAGATTCATCAACAGCAGGTGCGTGGCGCCGGCATCCACCAGCAGCTGCACGGCCGTTTCGATATTCGCCACGCTGGCCCGGTAGTCACCTGCACCGTTGAGAAAATCGTTGCCGCCGATCCAGATGACGAAAAGCGTATTGGCCGAAAGGCTTAATTTTTCCGAGGCGATGAAGGCCGTCACCTGTTCGATCAGTCCCGGTGGCACCAGGCCGTCGGATTTGGCCCCGCCCAGGGCCAGGTCGTGCAAGGTGGTGTTGAGGTGCTGCGGGTCGGTCAGGTATTCGACCCAGACCGGACCGTTGGACAAGCGGCCCTGGTAGTAGAACTGTGGATCCGGTTTGGGCTGCTCATCGATGAGCAGCAGGTTGCCGTTGTCGGACAGGCTGTCTCCGAAGACGACGACCTCGTCGAACGGCCCGGCATGACCGGCGACGGGCAATAAAAGCAATACGAACAAGGACCAGCGCAGCCATTTCAGGATTGCCGAACTCGAATTAAACATGGGCCGTTCTCCATTTGATCCACTTCCATTTAGCGGTAGCCAGCAGTCGCCTTCGATTCGACCGCCCGCCCGACTTCTGGTGGGGCCTGCTCTTCTTCTGACCGGTTCTGTTATGTCTAAACCAAATATAAGGCTTATGTTCCCCTTCGGGAATAGGGGAAGCGCCGGATTCATCTGACCGGCAGACAGTATCTGTCGCCCAAACGAGCGATTCACCTTTCATGTGAAAGTCGAGAGGTAACGATACCGGTTGGGCACCATTACCTATTCTGATACCCATCGCAGTCCGAGTGCCATTTTTTCGATTTTACCTGGATAAGCGCGATACTTCGCGAGGATATACCGCACCTCCAGGCTCAAAATACACACGTCTTTCCATTTTCCAATCGCTTGAGAGGCGATACGCATCTATGGAAAGGTCGTGGCATAGAAAGCCACACCGCCTACCCAAGCGAAAGGAGTTAGCCATGCAACGACTCGAAAACAAAACCGTCATCGTAAGCGGTGGCGCGCGTGGAATCGGAAGGGCCATCTGCGCCATGTTCGCCCGTGAAGGCGCCCGGGTCGCCGTAACCGACATCATCGACGATGAGGGGCAGGAGTTGGTCGACGAGATCACCGCGGCCGGAAATAAAGCGCTTTACCAGCATCTGGACACATCCAGTGAAGCGGAGGTGCAACAGGTGTTCTCGCAGGTCAGCGAAAGACTGGGCGGCATCGACGTCCTAGTCAACAATGCCGGCATCGCCGGACCGAATGAGCCGACCCATCGCATCCAATCCGAGGCCTGGGACAAGGTCATACAGGTCAATGTCAAGGGCGTGTTCCTGTGCACCAAGCATGCGATTCCCCACATGCAGCAAAACGGGGGGGGCAGCATCATCAACCTCTCCTCGATATACGGACTGGTTGGAGCCCCGGACCTGCCGCCCTATCATGCCTCCAAAGGGGCGGTCCGCCTGATGACCAAAACCGACGCCCTGCTGTATGCCGGCGACCGCATTCGCGTGAACTCGATTCACCCCGGCTACATCTGGACCCCGCTGGTGGCCGACCTGGCTGAGGAATCGGGTCAGGAGGAAGCCGAATTTCGCCGGCAGCTCGATGCCGAGCACCCCATCGGCCATGTCGGTGAACCGGATGACATCGCCTACGGCGCGCTCTATCTGGCCTGCGATGAGTCCAAGTTCGTCACCGGAAGCGAACTGGTCATCGACGGCGGCTACACCGCCCGTTAAAGGCGATGTTTCAAGAGGGGGCCGGGGGCGAGGGGCAGGATCGACACGTCACTTTTGGGCGATGGACACGAATGACTTGCGCGTCAACACCGCCAGCACCTCACGACGGGTGAGTCCTGGCTTTTTCGATCAAATCGATAGCCGAAAGGAGATCTTCAATGCCTGAGTTCGCCAATCCGTTCGCCGGCAATGCCCTTGGCCGCGAGATCACGCAGCAGGAGCTGATTCGAGCCGTGCGCTACAGAATCGCCGCCGAATACGAGGCCATCCAGCTGTACATGCAGCTGGCCGAAGCCACCGCCAACCGCAAGGCCAAGGCGGTGCTGGTCGACATTGCCAACGAGGAGCGCGAGCACGTGGGCGAGTTTCTGACACTGCTCAAGGAGCTCGATCCGGAAGAAGCAAAGGTCTACCGGGAGGGGGAGCAGGAGGTCCGCGAACTGTTCGACAAACTTTCCGACTGACGGTTGTCGAAAACCATCAGCCTTTTCAGCGGTCGCCCATCATCCGGGTTGGACCGCGTGCAAGACCGCCGGCCCTTTTGCTCCCTCACCCTGTCCTAAAGTGGTCGAAGGCCGCTTCCAGCAGCTCGCGGGTGTAGGGCTGGCGGGGCTGGTTGAAAATCTGATCTGCGCTGCCGGCCTCGACCACCCGGCCGGCCTTCATGACCATGATGCTGTGGCACAGGGACTTGACGACCTTCAGATCGTGGGTGATGAACAGGTAGGCCAGGTTGCGCTCGGCCTGCAGGCTGCGCAGCAGTTCGATGACCTGGAACTGGACCGTTCGATCCAGGGACGAGGTCGGTTCGTCCAGGATGATCAGCTGCGGCCTCAATACCAGCACGCGGGCGATGGCCACGCGCTGGCGCTGGCCGCCCGAAAACTCGTGCGGGTAGCGGTGGCGTAGATCGGGGTCCAGGCCCACCGACCGCATGGCCTCGACCACACGGTCGTCGCGCTCTGCGCTGTCGCCGATGCCGTGAATGCCCAGCCCCTCGGCGATGATGTCGACCACCGGCATGCGCGGCGACAGCGACCCGTAAGGGTCCTGGAAGACGGCCTGCAACTCGCGCCGCAAGGGGCGCATGGCGGCCGGACCGCGGTTGTCGATGCGCTGGCCGTTGAAGCGGATCGTGCCGCGGGCCTCCTTGAGCAGTCTCAAAACGGCCAGGGCCAGGGTGGATTTCCCGGAGCCCGACTCGCCCACCACCCCCAGGGACTGGCCCTGGCGAATGGTGAACGAGACGCCGTCGACAGCGCGCACGTAATCGACGGTGCGCTTCAACACACCTTTCTTGATCGGAAAATAGACCTTGATCTCGCGGCCCACCAGCAGTTCGGGCGCCGCGGCCGGGTCGCCGGCCGGCCGCCCGGCCGGTTCGGCCGCCAGCAGTTTGCGGCTGTAGGGGTGTTCGGGGGTTTCGAACAAACTTTCCTTCGAGGCCGTTTCCACGATCTCGCCCTGGAACATGACGGCCACGCGATCGGCCATGCGTCGCACCACGTTCAGGTCGTGGCTGATCAGCAGCACGGCCATTTGCAGCCGCTGCTGAATGCGGGTCAACAGGTCCATGACCCGGGCCTGAACGGTGACGTCCAGGGCCGTGGTGGGTTCGTCGGCGATCAGCAGGTCGGGCTCGTTGGCCAGGGCCATGGCAATCATGACGCGCTGGCGCTGGCCGCCGGAAAGCTCGTGCGGAAAGGCGTTCATCCGGCTTCGAGCATCGCGGATGCCCACCAGGTCGAGCAGTTCCAGGACCCGCTCACGCGTCTGGGCGCGGCCGACGGGGCGGTGGGTCACAATGACCTCGGCGATCTGCCGGTAGACGGTGTGCACCGGATTGAGGGATGTCATCGGTTCCTGAAAGATGACCCCCACCATGTCGCCGCGCATCCGTCGCAAGGTGTTGGCGTCGCACTGCAGCATCGATTCGCCGGCCAGGCGGATCTCACCGGACGGGTAGCCGGCGCTGGGCGGCAGCAGCCGCAGGATCGACATGGCCGTGACGGTCTTGCCCGATCCCGATTCACCCACCAGGGCCAGGGTTTCGCCCTTGGCAACCGAAAAGCTCACCTCGCGCACGGCGTGCACGACCGAGGTGCCCGAGGCGAAATCGATCGACAGATTGCGTACCCGCAGCAACGCATCGTCCATCAGACGCCTCCGCTGGCGGGATCGCGGTGGGGATCGAAGGCATCCCGGGCGGCTTCGCCGATGAACACCAGCAGCGAGAGCAGCATCGCCAGGGTGACGAAGGTGGCGATGCCGATCCAGGGGGCGTGCAGGTTGGCCTTGCCCTGGGCCAGAAGCTCTCCCAGGCTGGGCGAACCCGGTGGCAGCCCGAAACCCAGAAAATCCAAAGAGGTCAGGGTCGTGATGGCGCCGTTGAGGATGAAGGGCATGAAGGTGATGGTGGCGATCATGGCGTTGGGCAGCACGTGCCGGAACATGATGGTCAGGTCGCCGGCCCCCAGGGTGCGCGCCGCGCGCACGTAGTCCAGATTGCGTCCGCGCAGAAATTCGGCCCGCACCACGTCCACCAGCGCCATCCAGGAAAAGAGCAGCATGATGCCCAGCAGCCACCAGAAATTGGGCTGCACGAAAGAGGTCAGTATGATCAGCAGAAACAAAACCGGCAGCCCCTGCCAGATCTCGATGAAGCGCTGGCCGAAGATGTCGATCCGGCCGCCGTAAAAGCCCTGGATGGCCCCGGCGGCCACCCCGACCAGGGTGCTGGCCACGGTCAGGGCCAGTCCGAAGATCACCGAAATGCGAAAGCCATAGATCAGGCGGGCGGCCACGTCGCGGGCCTGATCGTCGGTGCCCAGCCAGTTGGCGCGGTCGGGCGGAGCGGGGGTCGGGCCGCTCAGGGTCCAGTTGACGGTGTCGTAGGAAAAGCGGATCGGCGGCCAGACCATCCAGCCGTCGGCCTCGATCAGTTCCTGTACGAACGGGTCGCGGTAGTCGGCTTCGGTGGGAAACTCGCCTCCAAAAGCGGTTTCCGGGTAAACCCGCAGGACCGGAAAATAGAGGCCGCCGTCGAAGGAGACCACCAGGGGCTTGTCGTTGGCCAGAAACTCGGCCCCCAGCGAGAGCAGGAACAGGGCCAGAAAGATCCACAGGGACCACCAGCCGCGGCGGTTGGCCTTGAAGTTGCGCCAGCGGCGCTGGTTGATGGGATTGACGGGTTTGCGGCGAAACCACATGGCGGCTACATCCGTGACTCGAAGTCGATGCGCGGATCGACGAGCGTGTAGGTGATGTCCGAGATGATTTTGAGCAAAAGACCGGCCAGGGTGAAGATGTACAAGGTGGCGAACATGACCGGGTAGTCCCGGCTGATGGTGGCGTTGAACCCCAACAGGCCCAGGCCGTCCAGGGAGAAGATCACCTCGATCAGCAGCGATCCGGTAAAGAACATGGACAGAAAAGCGGCCGGGAAGCCGGCGATGACGATCAGCATGGCGTTTCGAAAGACGTGGCCGTAGAGGACCTGACGTTCGGGGATACCCTTGGCGCGCGCCGTGACCACGTAGTTCTTGCCGATTTCGTCCAGAAAGGAGTTCTTGGTCAGCATGGTCAAGGTGGCGAAGCCGCCGATGGTGATCGAGATGACCGGCAGGGCCAGGTGGTGGAAGTAGTCCACGATCTTCATCGGCCAGCTCAATGTGGCCCAGTTCTCGGAGGTCAGGCCGCGCAGGGGAAACCAGTCGAAATAGTAGCCGCCCGCAAACAGCACCACCAGCAAAATGGCGAACAGGAAGACCGGCACGGCGTTGCCCACGATCACGGCCGCCGAGCTCCAGACGTCGAAGCGTGAGCCGTGGCGGACGGCCTTTTTGATCCCCAGGGGGATCGAGATCAGGTAGATCAGCAAGGTTGACCACAGCCCCAAAGAGATCGAGACCGGCAGCTTGTCGGCAATGATCGCCAGCACGCGGCGGTCCTGGTAGAAGCTGCTGCCGAAGTCGAAGGTGGCGTAATCGGCCAGCATGCCGAAAAAGCGCCGGTGCAGGGGCTTGTCGAAGCCGTACATCTTCTCGATCCGTGCGATCAGTTCGGGGTCGACGCCCTGGGCCCCCCGGTAGCGGCTCTCTTCACCGCGACCGCGCACCACCAGTTCGGCGGCATCGCCGCCGGCGAAGCGCTCGGTGGCGGCTACTTCCTGCCCTTCCAGCCGGGCGATGAACTGCTCCACCGGACCGCCCGGCGCGGCCTGAATGACGAAAAAGTTGATCGTCATGATGCCCAAAAGGGTGGGGACGACCAGCAACAGGCGCCGAATGATGTAGGCCGTCATGGATCCGGCTCCATCCACCAGGTCTCCAGGGCCAGATCGTAGGGCGGCTGGCGCTGCGGGTGCCGCAGCGTGGCGGTGTAGGCCACTCGAAACTCGCCCGAGTACCAGTGCGGGATCACGAAGTGCCCCCACACCAGGGCCCGGTCGAGGGCCCGGCAGCGCTCGACCAGCTCCTGGCGGCTTTCGGCGGCGATGAGCAGTTCGACCAGTTGATCGATGGCCGGGTTGCTGATGCCGCAGTAGTTGCGGGTCCCGGGGACCTGGGCGGCTTCGCTGTGCCAGTACCAGCGCTGCTCGTTGCCGGGCGACAGGGATTGGCCGAAGACGGCCACGATCATGTCGAAGTCGAAGTCGCGCAGGCGGTTGATGTACTGGCTGCTGTCCACCACCCGGATGTCGGCCTGGATGCCCAGCTTTTTCAGATTGATGGTGAACGGCAGCACCACGCGTTCGAAGGAGGGCTGGCTGAGCAGCACTTCGAAGGTGAAGGGCGCACCGCTTTCGCGGTGGCGCAGTACGCCGTCCACGACCGTCCATCCGGCCTGGTCGAGCAGGTTCAGGGCCTGGCGCAGATTGCGGCGCACACCCAGCGCGCCCCGGGTCTCCGGCGGGTCGTAGACGCGCTCGTAGACTTCGGGCCACAGGTGCTTGCGCAGCGGTTCCAGGAGCTGCAGCTCGGCGGCCGAGGGCAGGCCGGTGGCCGCCATGGTCGAGTTTTCGAAGTAGGAGCGGGTGCGGCGGTAGGTGCCGTAAAACAGGTGTTCGTTGGTCCACTCGAAGTTGAAGGCGTGGGCCAGGGCGTAGCGTACGCGGCGGTCGTGGAACAGCGTGCGGCGCTGGTTCATGGCAAAGCCCTGCATGCCGGCCGGGATCTGATGGGGGATCGACTCGGTCACGATCAGTCCCTGTTCGAAGGGCGGGCCCTGGTAGGCCGTGGCCCACTGCTTGGCGATGTTCTCCAGCCTGAAATCGTACTCCCCGCTCAGAAAGGCCGCCAGGGCCACGGTGGCGTCGCGATAGTAGTCGAAACGCATCTGCCTGAAATTGTAGCGGCCCCGGTTGACCGGCAGATCGCGGCCCCAGTAGTCGTCATCCAGGGTGTAGGTGATCGCGCGGCCCGGATCGATGGCGCTGATCCGGTAAGGCCCCGTACCGGGCGGCGGCTCAAGGGTGGTCATGCCAAAATCGCGCTTTTCCCAGTAGTGTTTGGGCAGCACGGTCAACTGACCCAGGATCAGGGGCAGCTCGCGGTTCGAGCGGCCGCCGAAGCCGAATCTGATGCGATGGGAATCGAGCACCTCGACCTCGGCCACGTCGGCGTAGTAGCGCGCATACAAAGGCGAGCCCTTTTCCATCAGCGTCTCAAAGGAGAAGGCCACATCCTCGGCGGTCACCGGGCGGCCGTCGTGAAAGCGCGCGGCCGGGTTGATGGCAAAGACGACCCAGGATCGGTCGGTCGGATACTCGATCGTTTCGGCGATCAAGCCGTAGTGGGTGAAGGGTTCGTCGGCCGAGCCCACCATCAGGGTGTCGCTGGTCAGCCCCAGCCCGTCGGCCGGGTTGCCCTTGGCGATGAACGGGTTGAGCGAATCGAAGGTGCCGATGGCGGCCTGGCGCAGCGTACCGGTCTTGGGCGCCTGGGGATTGACATAGTCGAAGTGCGCAAAGTCGGGCCCGTAGGCGGGCTCGCCGTTCATGGCGATGGCGTGTGAACGGATGACGGCCACCGGCTCAATCTCGGTGTTGCCTTCCGTTGCGGCGGCCGCGGCGACGGCGAGCAGCGAGACGGTGATCAGCAGCCAGGTCAGGTGAAGCTTCATCGATTGCCCTTTTCGGCACAATCTGAAGAGACGGTTCGACAGCACATTGCGCAAGTGAAATTCATATCAATTCTCCCCTCCCGGATCAACCGTCCACAAGAGCGGGCCGGGTTTTGGGCCAGCGGGTTCAGCGCGGGCTGCAGGAGGGGAGTGCGAGAGCTGAAAATACACCCTTTAGCATATTGTCTGCAACCCATTTCAGGTGTAATTTATGGATCGATGGTGCCGCTGGCCTGGAAGGCACCCCAGAGGGCGTCAACTTGTACACGAAAGGATTCGATATGTGCCAAGCGTTTCAAACCGGTGCCGCGGCGCTGCTGGCGGCGACCCTGCTGGCGTGGGGCTGCGCCACCGTTCCCGTGACCGAGCGCAGCCAGCTGCAGCTGATCCCCGAGGGGCAGATCCTGGCGCTCAGCGCCGACCAGTACCGGCAGTTTTTATCGGAACACAAGGTCATCACCGGCACCCCCGAGGCCGAGATGGTCAAACGGGTCGGCAACCAGATCCGCCAGGCCGTCGAAACCTATCTGAGCGAACGGGGTCATGCCGAGCTGCTGGCCAACTACGCCTGGGAGTTCAACCTGGTGGCCGACCAGAGCGTCAACGCCTTTGCCATGCCCGGTGGAAAAGTGGTCGTTTTTCAGGGCATTCTACCGGTCGCCAAAGACGATGCCGGGCTGGCCACCGTCATGGGCCACGAGGTGGCCCACGCCATCGCTCGGCACGGCAACGAGCGCATGAGCCAGGGCCTGCTTTCCCAGATGGGCGGGGTCGCCCTGGCCCTGGCGCTGAGCAACAAACCGCAGCAGACCCAGGCGTTGTTCATGAGCGCCTACGGCATGGGCGCCCAGGTGGGCGTGCTGCTGCCATACAGCCGCCTGCAGGAGTCCGAGGCCGACGAATTGGGCCTGATCTTCATGGCCCTGGCCGGCTACGACCCGCGTGCGGCGGTCGCCTTCTGGCAGCGCATGGAGAGCAAAGCCGCCAAGGGCCAGTCGCCGCCCGAGTTTTTGAGCACCCACCCCTCCCACGAAACCCGCATTGAAGATCTCAAGGAGCAGATGCCCGACGCGCTTAAATTCTACCGACGATGATCTTTACCGAAAGGAGCGCCGATCGATGGACATTGTCCGCGTTATCATTTCCATTATTCTGCCGCCGCTGGGCGTTTTTTTGCAGGTCGGCTTCGGCAAACACTTCTGGATCAACATTCTGTTGACCCTGCTGGGCTACATCCCCGGTATCGTGCACGCCGTCTGGGTGATCGCCAAGTACTGACCGATTGTTGCCGTCTTGTCCCCTCACCCCGGCTCTCTCCCCCGGGGGGTAGGGGGGGTGACGATGTGATTCGCTGGGCAGACTCGATCCCGACTCGACGACCGTCATGCCGACCCGGGCGCCGACGCCGCGATACATGGGATACGATGCGGCCGCGGCAACCCACAGGCCGAAGAGCGGGTGTGAGCGGTCTAAACCAGTTTCCGTCCAGAAACGAGGAACTTTGGTCGGGATCCGAGCGCGCGAGAAATTGTACCACAGGCATATGCTTGATACGCTGAGGATAAAATTTTTCGGGCAACGCCGATTTCGGGCAACACAACCGTTTATGGATGGGTACAGAAATAGGGCCCGCAGGGTATAGACGGACGGCCCATCGGCGGGTTACGGTAGTGGTTGATCCCGTCAATTAAAGGAGGCAGAAAATGACATTCAAGGTAGTCAACCCGACCACCGGCGAAATGGTCGACAGCTTCGAGGCCATGGATGAGGGGACGGTCGAGGCCCGCATCGTGGCCGCGGACAGCGCCTACCGCCAGTGGCGTGCGATGGAGATCGACCAGCGCGCGGCGCCCATGCGCGAAGCCGCCCGCATCCTGGAAGCGGAGAAAGAGAGCCAGGCCAGTCTGATGGCCAAGGAGATGGGCAAACCCATCCGCGACGGCCGGGCCGAGATCGAAAAGTGCGCCTGGGTCTGCCGACATTATGCCGACAATGCCCGGCAGATGCTCCAGATGGAGGAGATACCCACCGACGCGGAGAAAAGCTACGTTGCCTTCACGCCCCTGGGCGTCGTGCTGGGCGTGATGCCCTGGAACTATCCCTTCTACCAGGTCTTCCGCTTCGGGGTGCCGGCCCTGATGGCCGGCAACGCCGTGCTGCTCAAACATTCCGCCGCGGTTCCCGGCTGCGCCCTGGCCATCGAGGCCGTACTGCAAAAAGCCGGGCTGCCGGAGGCCGTTTTCCAGAGCCTGCTGATTCCCAGCGGACAGGTGCAGCAGGTGATCGACCAGCGCGCCGTCAAGGCGGTCGCCCTGACCGGCAGCACCGCGGCCGGCCGGGCCGTGGCCTCCCGGGCCGGCCACCAGATCAAAAAATGCGTCCTCGAACTGGGCGGGTCCGATCCCTACCTGATTCTGGAAGACGCCGACCTCGACCTGGCCGTGGCGGCCTGTGCGGCCGGCCGCCTGCTCAACTCCGGTCAGAGCTGCATCGCCGCCAAACGCTTCATCGTGGTCGACGCGGTGCGACAGGCTTTCGAGCAGGGCCTGGTCGAGAAGATGAAATCGGTGCGCATGGGCGACCCGCTGGATGACGAGACCGAGATCGGCCCCTTGGCCGGCGGGGGCTTCCGTGACAAGTTGCATCAACAGGTGCGAGAGAGCATCGACAAGGGCGCCCGGCTGCTGCTGGGGGGCGAAATTCCCTCCGGCCGGGGCTTTTTCTATCCGCCCACCGTGCTGAGCGATGTGCGCCGCGGCATGCCGGTTTTCGACGAGGAGACCTTCGGACCGGTGGCCGCCGTGGTTGCGGCCGCCGATGAAGACGAAGCCATCGCGCTGGCCAACCAGACCGATTTCGGTCTGGGGGCGGCCGTGTTCACCCGCGATGTCGTCCGCGGAGAGTACATCGCCGCCCAAAAACTGGAGGCCGGCAACTGCTTCGTCAACGCCTTTGTCAAGTCGGACCCGCGCCTGCCCTTTGGCGGCATCAAGCAGAGTGGCTTCGGGCGCGAACTGTCGCACTACGGCATCAAGTCGTTCGTCAACGTCAAGACGGTTTACGTGCGATAGGGCCACACAAAAACCGAACAGCTTCCGGCAGGAGCTGTTACCTTTGGTCAATGTGACCCAAACTGAGCGATTCACCTTTTTCGGAAATGTTCGAATGGACTCGATTTCAGTTTGTTACGATCGATTGGGTTCCTCAAAAGGCTAAACCCATCGGGTTGCCGATCTCACCGCATCTTCGGCGTTAGATATCGCCGCGCATAGTTCACTATAGCGCGGCGATATCTGCCTTGAATCTACGGTAAGCTCGACAATCGCTCAGCTTGGGTGTGAGTATTCCATTGTAACCCATAATCAAGGAGCACACCATGCAGATTGGAGACAGAGGTCACCTGAAAACCATCATCGATCGGGATAAACTGATGCAATTGAAAACCTGTGCCGCCTGCGGACAACCGTTCACGCTGGGCGATCCGGTGGTGCTGGCCTGCGGGGCCTGGGAGGGTCCGCCCACCCTGATCCATGAAAACGAAGCGGTTTACGATGACGAGAACTCCCGCTATGTCGAACGCAAGTGTTTCCAGGCCCAGCGCTAGACAGTCACCCGAAGCTGCGTTCAGGTTCGATAACACCTTGCATCGCTTGTCGTAAACATGCTCGCGCACCTTCACCGTTGACGTTCACGGGTGTGGACAGGAACAGAATATCTGGCCGTTTAAAAGGCAGCGGGTAGTGTTGTCGCCGACCCGGGGCCTTTTCAGATCGGCGCAAGCTTGAGCTCCCGGCACGACGCGTCCAGGTGCTGCGTCCGGAAACCGGGAACCGCCACCTGCACGTCGACCGGGCCGGTCCGGCGCCCGAGATCCAGATCTAGAAGGACCTCCCCGGCCGACGGCCGCAGGCGGACGGTCGCCTGTCCGCCGGGAACCGGGGTGGGGCCGAACGACAGTTGGGCACCGTTTTCCAGCCACTCGGGGAAGATGCCGGACCCGATCACCAGTGTGCGGCCCTCTTCGCGCACGAACAGGCTGCGCATCATCATCAGCCACTCCGCCGCCGCCCAGCCGTGCTGGCCGTCTCCCATGCAGCCGCCTCGGGTGAACGGGTGAACGGCTTCCGGCCACTGCCCGGTGGGCGAAGCCAGATCGGCGGTGGCCCGGATCAGCTGCCGAAAGGCGGGATTGCCGGCCCGCAGCAGGGTCTGCGCCATCGCCAGGGTCAGGTAGGCGTTGAGCCCCGAGTGGATCATGTCCTGGAAAAAAGCCCCGGAGCGAAAGCAGCGGGTCATCAGAAAGTCGGCCGTGCGCATGATCAGCGGGTCGTTGGGCGGCGTCAACTGAAGCGGGTAATCGGCCACCATCGACCCGACGGCACCGGCGTCCATGCGGCGGTAGGGCGAGGCGGGAATGGCGCCGTTGCGCCTTTTTTGCGGTATGCCGGCGATGCTGTCCAAAATACGGTGTAAAAAGAGGTCGGCCTGGCGCTGGTATTCATAATGTTTGCCGGGCCGCCGGAACGTTCCGGCCAGGCGTGCGGCCGCGTGCAACCCGGCTACGGCCCAGAAATCGTCCCAGTAGTAATAGTCGTTGGGTCCCAGGTGTTCGGCGCTGAACCCGGCCGGCAGCAGTCCGCCGTGGGGCTGTCGCGGATCGGTCTGGCGGCGTTTTTCGATGATCCAGTCCGCGCCGTTGAAAATCGATATCATCAAGTCGTCGTCGTAGACGATGCCGGTCAGCTCGTGCAGCCGCCCGGCAATCCACAACACCTGTCCGTTGGAATCCCACTCGCCCTCCTGGGACCGAAAATAACCCGTCAAGGTCTGACGCGCCGGAAAGGCTTTGATCATGCGCGCTGCGCGCTGCGACAACCCGATTCCCAGCATGGCGTTGATCATCAGGCAGGCGTCCCGGAACCAGAAACGTTTGTAGGTGTACGGGCCCGGGTAGGCTTCATCCGCACTGAGCAGCAGCAGGGTCCGAACGGCGGCGTCGTAGAGAAATTGGAATTTGTCGTCGGGCACCGTCATCCGGGCGGTTTCGGCCAGGCGCTGCCGCCAGCTGCCAACCGGCCCGTCTGGCCTGGCCGGTCGTCTGGAGGTCGCCCTGTCGCCCGAGGACGCCATCAGCGGCAGCGTTACGGTAACGCGGGCCGTGCGGTCCGGCGGGACCGGAAACAGGGCCGCGGCCGTGGCCATGCCGATCTCGCAGGCCACGGCGGTTTCTTGTTGCGGCTGGTCGAGGCGGTGGGCCACGTCGCCTCTGGCGTAGTTGGAAAAGAGCACTTTTTCGGGGGCTCGGTCAAAGCACGGGCCGCTCTGCCCGTTGACCCGAAAGCGGTTTCGGGAGCGGTCGAAGGCAATCGTGTCGATGAACTGAACGCCTTCGGGGTTGTAGGGGCGCACGGCCACCACCAGGTGCCCGCCCTGTTCGTCGACGGCCGTGGCGGAAAGGTGCGTAAAAAATCCGTCGGCCGTTTGCCGCACCCAGACACCGGTCTCGAGCGCCAGGCCGGCCCGCTGGGTGCGCGTTAAGACCCGCAGTGCGTCGTCTTCGATTGCCAGCTCCTGGCGGGCGCTGCCGGCTTCCGAGGGATACAAGGTGCCCTCCAGAGTGGACACCACCCAGACGTCGATGGACCACCCGTCCAGATAGGGGGTCACCAGGCCCCTGGGGTCCACGATGGGATAGTGGGGCAGATCCGGGTGGCCCACGGCCGTCCAGTTGCGATGGGTCAAATTGACGTGGCTGAAAGCGAATCCCCGCGGAATAAAAGAGATGTCATTGGGCTTGAACTGTTTGACGATCCAATAGGGCCAGATCCAGTCCAGGTTGTACTGGATGGCCCGGGTGTTGACCAGGCCCCGGGCATGGAAAACGACCCCGGCCCGGATCAGCTCGATCGGTTCTTGCACCTCCGAGGGGTGGCCGAAGCGGCGCAGGCGGGCCATCAGGGTGATGGGATCCAGAAAGCCGTAAGCTTTGGCGGCGCGTTTGATAATGAACTTCCAGGGCAGCCATTTTTTCAGCATGCGCGATTGCCTCCTGACTGGCAGGCGTCCGGCCCATGGGAATCGGATGCGACCAGGCGCTCGTAGCGTTGCTTGAGTTTGCGTGAAATGAAAAAGACGATCACGAACAGCAGCGCAACCAGGGCGAAGATCTGAACGCTCCACCGTGAAGCCGCATCGCCCAGCACCACGAAGGGGATGCCCATGAGCCCCTGAACGATCCAGCCGATCCAGAAATAATCCCGAAAAGAGATTCCCGAGACCGGCAGCAGGTAGTTCTTGAGCGTGTACGGCAGTCCCGGAACGGCCATGAACAACAGGCCGAATTCACGACAGCGCTCGTCGGGAACGTTGAAGATCGGGTAGTTCTTGCGCCGGGCCAGCCGTGCGAGCCGGGCCTGGAAAAAGCGCCGGACCAGAAAGAATGCCAACACGAGGTGGGCCGGAATCAGTGCCAGGGTGATCAGGCTTCCCCACAGCGCCCCAAAGCGGACTCCCAGCAGGACCAGCAGGGTCGAGATGGGGAAGAAAATGGCCGGCAGGACCAGAAAAGCGCCCACCACGATGGCCGGATGGGTCCGCTCGCTGCTCAGCAGCGCCAGAGCGTCCTGGATCTCCTCTTGATAACCGGCCAAGCCCGCCCCCACGGCCACAATGGCCAGCGTGGGCAGGAGCAAAAAACGGTATTGTCGCAGGATTTCCAGCACGGCCGTTTCCTTTGCGTGGCAAGGCCTTTTGTCGATGTTGGCGAAGGTGATGACTCAGGTCCAGGGGGGCGCAGCTGTGTCAGTGCCACCCGCATGTCATGTCGGACGGCAACCGTGTACGGCCTCAGCTGGCTTCGTCGAGGCCCGCCACGGCCTTGGTCTCATCGGTGGCCTGGATGATGGTCTCGGTGATCTCCGTGACCAGGTCCCACTCGGCGCGGCAGGCCAGCAAAAACTTGTCCCAGGCGTCCAGCTTGGCGGTTTTAAAATCCCCTTTTTCGATTTTGGCGCCGACCAAATCGGCATACAGGCCCAGCATCTTCTTGGCCGAGCGTTCCCGCGCGAAGGCGGTCGCCGTGCGGCGGGCGCCAGCGATCCAGGCGGTAATTCTTTCTGGCGCCGCCATGGCCCAGGCCAGTACATCGGCAAACTCCGCTTGCGAGGCGTCGCGTTGCAAAAGGCATCCGTTGACGCGGTTGTCGACCACTTCCCGGGCGCCGGGAGCATCGATGGCCAGGACCGGAACGCCGGCCGCCATGGCTTCGGTCAGCACCATTCCCTGGGTCTCGGAGGTGGAGGCAAATGCAAACAGGTTCATGGCGGCGTAGGCATCCGCCAGGGCCTGGCCGCTCAGCTGCCCGGCCATGACCAGCTGTCGGTTCAGCCCGGATCGGTCGAAGATCGCCGCTATCTCCTTTTGACTGGGGCCCGATCCGACGACCAGGAAGATCGATTCAGGGTGTTTGCGCATGGCCCGGGACACGGCGGCGGCCAGGTAGGCCAGGTTTTTTTCCGGTGCCAGGCGGCCCAGGTGACCGATGACGAACGCCTGGGGGTCGATGCCGTGTGCTTGGCGGAAGGATTTACCGCTGCCCTGGGCGAAAAAAGCGACGTCCACCCCGGTCGGGATTTCGGAGATGGGCACGCGCACCCCGCGCTTTTCGATCAATTTCTGAATGCTGAGGCTGGGGGCCACGACCCGGTCGCACAGGTTGGCGTAATTGGTGGACAAGAAAGTCGCAAAGCGCTTCATCGTGTCGGGGTTTTTGGCGATGTAGTGCGTGTATTGCTCGTACAGGGTGTGGTGCGTGAATATCAGGGGCAGATTCCGACGCCGGGCGGCCCGCAGGGCGGCGTCTCCCAACAGGTAGGGGTGGTGGCTGTGAATGACGTCCGGTTCGAATTCGTCCATTTTTTCATCGACGATGAACGGCGAGGGGATTCGCACCGAAAAATCGCTGCCGTTGAACTTCTGAATGGCCGGAACGCGGAACACATCGCGGTCGTTGCGGTCGTGCGCTTCATATCCGGGAAAGGTCGGCGCCACGACCAGCACCCGGTGGCCGGCGTCGCCCAAGTCCTGGGTAAAAAACGAAACCGACCGGGCCACCCCGCCCACGTGGGGCAGATATGTGTTGGTAAACATGCAGATTTTCATGCCGGCTTCCTTTGTTGCAGGTCTGAAGATGGCGCTATTGATAGGCAACTATAACACCGAGCGCCGGAATCGAAATAAGACGGATAGGGTATTTTAAAAGAAACAAGGGTGTAGTTGGTCTGTAGGCGGGACGGTTGGCGGGGGTGATGACGGTTTCAGATGGGCAAGATGGCGTTGATGCGGGTTCCCTGGCCCGGGTGCGAGTCGATGTGAAACGAGCCGCCGATGATTTCGCAGCGCTCGCGCATGGCGGTCAGGCCGTAGCCGCTCAAGGGGTCTTTTTCGGAGAGAACTTCGTTGACGTCGAAGCCGCGTCCATCATCTTCGATGCGCAGGGAGATGGATTGTCCGCCGTCGGCATAGCCCATTTGCAGACGGATGTGGTGCGCCTCGCTGTGCTTTTCGGCGTTGCTGAGGCCTTCCTGGACAATCCGGTAAATGATGATTTTCATGGCTTCGGGGACATCCTCCTCGGCGATGTTCTTTTCGAAATTGACCTGGATGTTGCCGTACAGGCGTTGAAACTGGCGCAGATACCACTGGATCGTGGCCATCAGGCCCAGGTCGTCCAGGGTCGTGGGGCGCAGGTTGGCCGAGATGCGTTTGGTCTCCTTGATGGTCTCCAGCAGGTAGGCGATCTCCTGCGTCAGCGGTTCGTCCAGTCGGCCGCGCTGCTGTTCGCGCTGCAGCTCTTTTTCCTCCAGGCTGAATTTGATGGCCGCCAGGCTGGCCCCGATGCTGTCGTGCAGCTCCTTGGAGATGGTCTGGCGATCGGCTTCGAGGACGTCCAGGATGCGTCGGGACATATTTTTCAGGCGTTCCCGGGACATGTTCAGGGCATCGCCGATGCGCTTGCGTTCGGCCACCTCCCCTTCCAGCACCCGGATGGTGGTGTTGAGGTCCCGGGTCCGTTTGGACACCTCGCCCTCCAGCTGGTTCATGGCCGACTCCAGGTGGCGTTCGTTTTCGACGGTCTGAGTGACGTCGGAGGCCACGATGATGGCCATGCGCCGGCCGTTGGCCGTGCGGCCCAGCGGGGTGTTGAACAGTTCCCAGATCAAGGGCTGCCCGTTGGTGGTCGTCAGCGAAACCCGGATGGGCACCAGCACGTTGGTGGGATCGAAGAGCGCATTGAGGAGGACGGCATGCCCGGGGGAGGCGTCATTGAGCATCCGATCGGTCCAGGCATCCAGGGTCGGTATCTCTTTGCGCGAAAACCCGGTTGCCGACTCGAAGGCCCGGTTGAGCATCAGCAGGCGTCCATCGTCACTGGCCACGAGAACCGGGACGGGCGCGTCGCGCAGGGCCTGAAAATAGCGGGGGTCGATGGGGATATCGACAGCGTCGCCATTGTCAGCGGATGTGGGCAGGTTCTCGGCCATCAACGCTTCCTCGACTATTTTTTCGTTTCCACCAGGCCGTTCTGAATGGCAAAGGCCGTCAGGTGGGCGATGTTGTGCAGATCCAGTTTCCCGATCAGGTTGGCGCGGTGCTTTTCCACCGTTTTGACGCTGATGTGCAGGAAATCGGCAATGTCCTTGTTGGTGTACCCTTCGGCGAGCAGTTTCAGAACCTCGCGCTCGCGCTGGGTGACCGTGTCCCAGCGCGAGTTCTGCTTGAGTTTTTTGCGGCCGGTCAGGTATCCTTCCATCACCTGGTTGGAGATGCCCGGACTGATGTAGGTTTTGCCGCCCAGCAGGCTGTCGACCGCCAGCATCAGCTCCTCCCGGCTGGCGTCCTTGATGCAGTAACCATCGGCACCGGCCTCGAAGGCCTCGAGCACATATTGGTCGGATTCGTGAATCGTAAGGGCCAGGATGCGGGTGGTCGGCAGCTCCCGCTTGACCTCTTTCATGACCGAGATGCCACCCATTTTGGGCATGGAGAGATCCAGCAGCACCAGATCCGGTGTTGCTTTGCGGATTCGGCGCACCCCTTCCAGACCGTCCGGGGCCTCACCGACGACCTCGATGTCCGGCCGCTTGCTCAGCATGGACTTGAGTCCTTCGCGAAACAACTGATGATCTTCGACAATAAAAACGCGGTGTTTTTTTTCCATTGTACAGCCCTTCCGGTAAGATGATGAACCTGCCAATGATCGGTAGGACAACGGGAGGATCTTCCCCGAATCGCGAAAAAAAAACCGATTTTGGGAAAAATTATAGGGCAGATCGATTTTTTTGGCAACGCGAAACCCCAGGCGCATCCGGTTCATCCACAAGATCGGGTGTTGCCGTTGCGGCGCAGGGCAGCGTGAATGACGTCGAGAAGGCGCAGTCCGCCGGACCGCTCCTTGGACAGAAAATAGTCCGCCCCGTTTTCAAGCGAAGCGGCTTCGTACTCGGCCGAATCGTAACAGGTCAAGACCACGATGTGGCTGTCCGGCAGCATGGCCTTGAGGTCGGCGATAAAGGCCAGGCCGTTTTCCCGGGAAAGGGCAATATCGAAAAAGACGACATCCACCGGGTCGGCTTGCAAGAGGGCCCGGGCCTGGGCGGCGCTGTCGGCCTCCATTATCTCGACCTCGGTTTCACTGGTCTGTAAGACCTCCTTGAGCGTCCGCCGGAAGATGGGACTCTGGTCCAGGATCAACACTTTTCGGGAGGTCGTCATCGCTGCTCCCCTTTCTTGAAGAAATTATGCTGATCGATGTTACCGCACCCCGGCCGCCGTTGGTATGGGGTGCGGGTTGTATTTAAGGCCTGATTGCGCATAAGCCGAGGCTTTTGGGTTATCAAGACCACGATCCTCCACCAGGATCGAAGCGCCGTGGCCATCATTGCCGGTCGGCAGTTCCCAAGCGGACGCTACTGAACCGGGTTCCGGGACGGCGGCTCTTTGACCGGAGGTTCGGGCGGCACGTCGCGGGGGTCTTCCACGGGTGGTATTTCCGGTCCGGGAGGCTTCTCAAAGGGCTGGTCCGGCTCTTCGACCGGCGATCTGCCAGGCTTGCTGGGTGGTTCCTCAACCGGTGGCATCTCTTCCGGCCGGTCGCCGGTTGGTCCGGCGGTCGTGGTCGCAGTGCTGGGCCGGTGGTGGTGCGAGCTCAGGCTGTGGTCGGGTGTCGACATGGGACCTCCTGGGGTGCGGTTGGTCGATGGACGCTTCACCGTTTCTCACGGTAGCGCATGGTCAACACCGGACAGGCGGCCCTGCGCACGACTTTTTCGGCTACCGACCCGAAAAACAGGCCCTTGATCCCACTGCGGCCGTGGGTGGCCATCACGATCAGGTCGGCCTGCTCCTCGTCGGCCAGATTCACGATACTTGTTGCCGGATCGCCGATCACCACGCGGTGATCGGCCAGAACGCGCTTGCCGGCGTGGTGGTCGATCAGTTCCTGCATGGCATTGTGGGCATTTTCGGTCATCTGCGCCATGATCTGGGGGATCTGGTCCATGACCTGGCTGGTCAGGGTGTAGGACGGTGAGGGGGTCGGATCGATCTGGTTGATGGCGTGCACCAGCACAAGCGCGGCCGAATAGCGCTCGGCCAGATCGACCGCCGATCGCAGGGCGGCATCGGACGGTTCGCTGAAATCCACTGGACAGATTATCTTTTTGACATCTTTCATCGCGCACCCTCCTTGGGGTTAAGGTAGTCGACGCTTTCTAAGACTTCATCATAGCATCCGATCGGAGGCCACCCAATAGCGCCCGGGCCCTATTTTAGTCTCGTGGGACCCTGATAGTGTCCATCCACAAACGGTAATTTTGCCCGATATCCGTGTTGCGCGAAAAATGTTATCCTCGGAATATCAAGCATATGCTCCAAGAAAATTTTTTTCGCGCCTTGATATCGACCAAAATTCTTCGTTTCTGGACGGGCACTATCGTGCACCATGGAGGGAAAAAATGAGAAGATACCATCGGTGGTCAGCATGGGCAAAAAGTTCGGGTCGAGAAGATTGCCTCCCAGATCGAAGGGGGTCTTGACCCTGGACAATCAGCTCAGCTTCGCCGGCCGGAACCAGCGGCCCTGTGATGCCGACATCACGGCCGCCATCCAGGACGAGCTGCTCTGGAGTTTCCACGTGGACGGCGACCGGATCAGCGTGGCGGTGGCCGACTGGCAGGCTGTTTAACCGGATCCGCCAGGGGCCGTTTTGTGGACCGCGTGGCGTTGCAGAAGGCCTTTGAAGGCGGCGCCGCCGCGGTGCGGACCGAGTTGATCCGCGACGACGGCAGCATCTTTGACGAACACTTCACGCGCGCGTCCTACCGCCTTCGTTCGGGCGGCCTGTTTCGTTTTCGGCCCTGATGTCAGGCGGCCACCTCCGCCACCAGAGCAAGGTGATTGGCGGCCATGGCCGCAGCGGCCTGGCGATGCAAAGTCAAAGAGATCAGCCGCTCGACCGGATCGACCCAGATGCGGTCCAGCGCCAGCAGCGGCCGGCGGCTGGGAAAGACGGCCGGCGCCGGCAGACGGCCGAACCCGCCATGCAGACGGCGCAGGGGACGGCCAAACGCGAGCCATTCGTCGAAATCGCCCGGCAGGATCGTCAGGCCGGCGCCGGGCTTGTTCAGCAGCGGGATCAGGCGGCCCATCTGGTAGCGGTGCTCTGCGGGCAGCAGCCCCGGATGGGGGTGGCCACGACGCGCACGACACGGCCGCACACATCCAGTCTGACGGCCAGGGCGCCGCGCGGCTGGCCTCCGGGCACACGGATGTCCATCCGGTCGACGCGGGCCGGGGCGATGCGTGACTGGAGCGCGTTGCCCTAGTGGCCTCTTCGATCCAACAGGGTCGGCCCGGCCATGGCTCGGGCGTTCATGGAACCGGCCAGGTCGGTCAGGGTGTTACGCGATCCCGCGGCGTTAAAGTCCACCTCCTGCAGGGCCACCACATCCGCATCGATGCGGCGCAGTACCTACGCAATGCGCTGCGGGACCTCGATGCCGTCGCGCCCGACGCAGCGGTGAATGTTGTAGGTGGCGATGCGCAGGATCAGGGGTGCGGGATTTCAGCGGCCAGCTTACCAGTAATACGGCCGGCCGTAGAAATCGTACAGGGCCACCTCGTAGTTCCGGTTGACAGGGGTGGCTGGATCGAACTCGGGGCTTTTTTTAATCTGGTCGCTGGTCAGGTTGACCAGAACCTTGCGGCGCTTCCAATCCACCATTTCGACCCAGTTGGGCGCCACCAATACCTTTTTGCTGGCGGGCAGCCAGTTACTGGTATCGATCGCCAGGTAGCGGATGATCCAGGCCTCCTGGTCCACGATGAAGTCCTCGATGTGGCCGATGTCGTTGTCCGAAGCCTGGATGTGATATCCCCTGACCTCCTTGGCCGAACGCAGGTTGGGGTCGTCGTCGCCGTGGTCGGGGATGCGCCGATCGGCGTCGGCGCGCTTGAGCAGGCGCGGATAGAGGTGCGCCCCCCAGACGGCAGGCCCCGACCAGTAGTGGGCCCAGTCGTAGTACTGATTGAAGGCGACCTCGTATTGGCGCGACACCGGGGCGTCGGCGTCCAGGGGCGGCGAACCGGTGATCTGATCCTTGGTCAGCCCGACCCGCAGGGTGCGCGTCGTCCCGTCGGCCTCACCGATGGAGATCGGCGAGATCAACACCTTGCGGCCGGGAAGCCACCTGCGGGTGTCGGCCACGATGTAACGCACCGTCCAGTCGTTGTCGTCGAACAAAAAATCGCTGCCGCGCCCGATCTCTCCATCCTGGGCACCCAGCACGTACCCTTACATATCTTTCACACTGCGTAGCACCAGCATGCCAGCCTCCTTGAGGGTGAACGGTTTTGCTTTACTATGCAGCAGGGATGGGTAGAGTGGAATACGGCCCAGAATTGATTTTGGCCCAGCCGGTAACCCACTTTCAGGTCGGCACCCAGTCTCGACCACGCTGTTGGCATTAATTTCACTGTCGATGGGGGTCTATGCCAGTTCTACGTGTTCCGGGCCCCAATCATCGGTGGGCTGGACCCAGGCCAGGCGCTGGGGTGCCGGTAGTTGCGGGCTTGATGTTCCTGATAGTGGTAAAAATTTCTACCGTGCTGGATCACTCCGAAATCGATCGGGCGATAGGCCTGAAGCGAATTGACAAACATCAGCGGGCGGTTGACCAGCGGTCGCAAGGTCCAAGTGGGCAAACCCCGCCATTGCCTCGCCTTGGTCCACATCCGCTTCGAAGCCGGGCAGGGCCATGGCCCGGTTGATCACCTTTTCGCCGCCGCCGTTTTTGACGCGGGTTTCATCTGGACGCGTTGCTCGACCGCCTTGTTGATCAGGGCCACGAAGCGCGCCTTGTCGAAGTCGACGCCGGTCACGGTCGCAGAGGCGGCCTTGACGGCGAACACATTGGCCTGATCGTCTTTCTATCCCAGTTTGCGCCCCTGCACAACCACCTGGCAGAGCCCCATGACCAGGTACAGCAAGAGGTCCTCGAGAGCGGCCACTTAGCTTGATCTCCCGCACACTCCCTGGACGGTGCACCCGGTGCCCTTGGCGGTCTGTTGACACTGTCAGGCCGCGACCGTCGCCGTCGGCCGTGATGGATCATTCATCCAAAATATTAGACCGGTGCGATCAGGGGTCGGACGTCGGTGATCTTGAACCGCAGCGCCGCGACAATGGCATTGGCCGATTTGTCGCCGGCCACTTTGCGGATCTTTTCGCGAAAGGAGTCCAGCAATTCGCCGTAGCGTTCGTAAGAGTCCACTTCCAGATAAAGACGGACCCCCTTCCACTGCGCGGGAGAATCGCCGGGTTCGACCACGATGAACGCGGCTTTGGGGTTTTTCTGCAGGTTCCGAAAGGAGCGGTTGTCGCCGATGGCCATGACCACCGTGTTTTCATCGATCATGCGCGGCGATCCAAACACGGCCGCATTCACATCGCCATTCTCGTTGGTCGTCGCCAGAGCGCCGATTCGCGTCTGCTTGTTGAACATTTCCATGACTTCTTTTCTGTTCATGATCTGTCCTCGATTGATTGGCTAGTGGGTTTACGATGATATTCAGATCCGATTAGCGGGTGAGGCTAGCTTAAGATGTCAACCAAGGACAAAATAAACATAATTCACCGGTGCGGCAATCAAGAACGGGTGCAAACCCCTATTTGCTGCCAAGGACGACCTTACATGGTCCAGTCGAAGGGTCGGCAGGCACACCATCGAGCGGCGTTGGGGTAATCGATGTCCGCGGAGCAGTGTGCCAAAGGAACGCTTCATCTGGGGCGACGGTCGCGAGCCGTTCTGCGCACAGGCTGGAAAGGGAATTGGTGGCAAGTGCTTTTGCCGAGCCTGCACCTGCAGGCCAGATCTATTTTCAATCGTCGGACCTTGTCGTTTACCATGTGGGATAGAAGAATAGCACTGTCTGATGTGCGGTGGTGTCGCAGGGTCGATACCATCGAGCCGAGCCTAAATTCGAGAGCAAGTTGTTGAAACTGCAATCGTGATTATGCTTCAGGCAATAGACAGTGCCGGGTCGCCACCGGGCGCCAGGCGTCCAATCGAACCCCTGTTGTGTCCGACCCTGCAAGTCCACGGAGGAGTGCTGAAATGATACCTGTAAATCGCAGAACATTCATTATGGCCGCTGCTGCGACAATCACGCCGACGTTTTACGACGTCCAGGCATCCGACTCGAAAAGAAGGGCGGTGGGAATTCTCGTCAAGGCCGACCAGGATCGGTTTAAGCGCCGCAAGGTCGTGCTGGGAGGATTTCCGATCGATTCCAAGGTCGCATCGCAAGACACCGGCGGCGGCCTGTTCGTGGTGGAAAACCGCAACGACAAAAAAGAGGGTCCGCCGCGCCACCTTCACTACGAACAGGAAGAGTGGTTTTACGCCGTCGATGGTGAATATCTGCTGGAAGTCGGTCAAGAGCGGTTCGATCTGAACCCGGGCGATTCCGTCCTGGCGCCGCGAAAGGTTCCCCACGCCTGGGCATTCAAGGGCAGGGGCCGCGGAAGGCTGCTGATCGCATTCCAGCCGGCCGGCCAGATGGAATCTTTTTTCAATCAGTTGGCGGCAATCGAGGGAAAACCGGACCAGGCGGTGTTGCAACGTCTCTTCCACGCCCATGGAATGCAGATAACGGGACCCCCGTTGTTTTCACAGAGTTGAGTCAGAGACCTTTTTGGGCGGCACGAGCACGGCCACGGATAACGTTTCACGCCCACGGAATGGTTGCTTGCGGCAGGCGACCCCAAAGTTTGTTTTTGCCATTTCTGCTCAGGGCATATGGGGGTTGTGATGTGGACAGCTATGTTTTTTTTGCACGATTTTGACGTTGAGCTGCCGTCTCCCGAATTCGAGGGCCTTTTGGCGTTCAGTCCTCGGCATGGCGATATCGACCCGGTTGCGGTAACGCGAATTGGTTCGATCCGAAACGCGGCAAAGGCCGTAGCCGTCGATGTAGAGCAGCGAACCCAGGGGCACGAAATTGGCGGCACAGTGCTTTTCGCCGGCCGCCAGCGCCCGGCATAGATTCTTGCCGCTGGCCGACAGGCAGGCCGCCCCCGAGGTCTGCTTTGGGTCGCCCACGTTGTAGGCGGTGACGGTGCGGATGGTTTCGCTCAGCACGCGATAATCGTCCAATTCGTGCGTCACGTCGGCGGTGCATGCTGAAATCAGATGGCAGCAAAAAATGATGAATACCCAGTGGATGCCTGACATCATAAATGTTCCCTGCTATGCTTATTTTTTGTCTATCCGCCGGATCGAAAGCCGGGATAGAGCATCATGCCGCCGTCCACGACCACGGAGGTGCCGCTGACCTTGTCCGGCGGTCCGATGCCGGCCAGACGGCCGCCCGGGCGACGTCGGCGGTCGATCCGACGCGCCGGTAGGGGATCAGACGCAAAAGCTCCTGGGCCATGTTCTGCGTCAGCACCGTGACCCCGGCCTTGGAGGCCGCCTAATTGGCGTGCCGTGCCCAGGAGTTGGCCTGGTGGACCGACGAGATGCAGATGACCTTGCCCGCCGCGTGTGACAGCTCGGGCACCACCCCGCGGCGCATGAATTCGCACGCCGCTTCCCGGGCGCACAGGAACTGCCCTGTTGGAACAGGTTAACATAATCATCATGCGATCAATGCGGCGGCTGGAAAATAGGCTGGAATGTGTATTTCTTTTTGTGGACGAAATCGAAAAGCTGGAGGGCTGGCGGCGCACGACGACGACATTCGACTGGCCGCAGCGCCTCTCTGAAAAGATGGACCTGGAGGCGCGAGGCAATTCGTCAGGCGGTCGAAACCAACGGATATGACGACAGCCCCAGTGTCTTTGTGCAGGCCGTCGAACACGGCCTGAAAATGACCGGCATGCCGGCCTTCGGCCCCACCCACGGCGACCAGGCCTTTGGCCATCGTTCAACAGATGCCCGGCATGACCCCCGCCCGGTACCGGCAAAGGACCGATGCCATGGGGGCACAAAGCGGGGCATGGGCATCCCCACGCCGACACCGGATCCGACCAAACCCCGGACGATCACGATCACCCAACGGAGCAGACATCATGACGCAAATCCCACAACACAATCGCCGCATCGTTCTGGCCTCGCGCCCGAACGGTGCCCCGACCCCCGACGACTTTCGCCTGGAGACCGCACCGACGCCCGAACCGGCCCAAGGGCAGGTCCTGCTGCGCACGGTCTACCTCTCTTTGGATCCCTACATGCGCGGGCGCATGAGCGACGGGCCCTCCTATGCCGAGCCGGTCGAGATCGACGCGGTCATGGTCGGATCGACGGTTGGCCGCATCGCCGCCTCCCGGCACCCCGACTACCGGGTTGGTGAGTGGACCCTGGCCTACAGCGGCTGGCAGGAGTATGCCGTGTCGGACGGGTCCGATTTGACCCGCCTGGGTGACAATCCCCAAAATCCGTCGCATGCCCTGGGGATTCTTGGCATGCCCGGCTTTACAGCCTACATGGGACTGCTGGACATCGGCCGGCCCAAGGCGGGAGAGACCCTGGTTGTGGCGGCCGCCACCGGACCGGTGGGGGCTACCGTGGGGCAGATCGGCAAGTTGAAAGGCTGCCGGGTGGTCGGTGTGGCCGGCAGCGACGAAAAGTGCCGATTTGCGGTAGACGCCCTGGGGTTCGACGACTGCCTGGTCCGCAAGGATCCGGCTTTCGACTCCCGGCTGGGCAAGGCCTGTCCGAATGGGGTCGACATCTACTACGAAAACGTCGGCGGTAGGGTCTTCGAGGCCGTTTTGCCCCTGCTCAACACGGGCGGCCGAATTCCGGTCTGCGGCCTGATCGCGCACTACAACGACACCCAACTTCCAGATGGCCCAAACCGTTTATCGGAGCTCATGCGCACCATCTTGATCAAACGCCTGACCGTCAAAGGGTTCATCATCCTGCAGGATTACGGCCACCGCCATGCCGAATTTTCAAAACAGATGGCCGAATGGGTCGGCGATGGAAAGATCAAGTATCGGGAGCAGGTCGTGGATGGGTTGGAAAACGCACCCGAGGCTTTTATCGGCCTGTTGAAAGGTCAAAATTTCGGCAAACTGGTCATCCGCGTGGCTGCGGATGCCGATTGAGAAGATCGCTTTAACCATTTTCGGTACACCGCTGTTCGGCGGCTGGATGCGCGATCCAAAAATCCCCGACGGAGACATTTCGCCACTTGGGGCTCCTCTACCGGATATGATAAATTATGAAATTTTGACAGTGCTGGGTCTGGCGGCGCTGCCGGCCCTGGGCGACTTTAGCGGGAGCGCCCTTCCATCAACAAAGCAATAGTAAAATCTGAACATGAAACGAGAGCCCATTCATCCCTGAAGACCGGAGCAGCTTTCCGGGACGCACGGGAGTCGTCTTGACCGAGATCGGCACTCCTTGTTTACGGTTTTGGGCTGGCCTCGATCCCCGAACGGCCTCTTATGGGTTGCTTGAAACACGCTTTACGGTAACAATGCGACAGGAAAACGAAAGCTGGCTCCCCACCACATTGGGACCGGAGATGGGCCCCATTGGCAAAATCTCGACTAGTACGGTACGGCCAGCAAAGAGAGAGGTTATTGGAAAATGGGGCCTGTACAGGCCATGACTACAGGTTTTCCTCACTGGCGTTGAGAGCCGGATCGTGGTTTAACGGGCCTTGATCCAGGAGATGGCACCAGCGCTGTCTCATGAAAAAAGGAGGCCTTTACGATGCTATTTATCGGACACTTTTCGTTTGACGAAATCGGGCAGGGCGGTCAGCCTAAGCACGGTTACTTCAGCTGTGTCGTCGATGCGGACAGCCCCGACGCGGCCACCGCCAAATTCGAGGACCACATCAAAAAATCAAAAGGGACCGTCGATGCCATGGCCGGTCTGAGAGCGGTGTACATCGAGGACATCGTGCGCATCGCCAAGATTCCTGAAACACCCATCATGACCCGGCTGCAGTCCGCCGACGGCTCGTTTCCGGCATCGATCAGCCACTCCCTGCCAGGGGTTTTTGGAAACGACGTCGAGGTTTTTGGATACGCACCCGATGTGGCCGACCACGAGACGCTCACCGACGGCAGCTTTATCGAAGCCAAGCCGTTCATCTCCTTTGAGTGCTGATCCATGACCCCCTCACGGCAGCCCATGATCGACACCGATCAGACGCGCTGTTACGGCGCCGACGGCCATATGGTGGCCTGTGACGGAAGTGGTCAGGACGCATCCCATGCAAAGCGCGGTTCCATAGCCGCGGTTGACCGGTTCGTGGTGCGCGGCCGCGTCGCCCAGGACCGGCTGACCGGTGCCCTGTGGAGCAAGGATGCCAACCCGGCCGAATTCCCCCTGACCTGGGAAGAGGCCCACGCCTACGTGGCCGAGATGTGTGAGCGACGCGCCCATGGGGTCGGCAACTGGCAGCTGCCGTCTCGCGATCTGCTCTTTTCGCTGATCAGTCATCAGCACATCAATCCGTCCCTGGTCGACGGGCACCCCTTCAACAATCTTTTTTCCGGCTACTGCTGGAGCGCCGATACGTGCCGCCGGCTTCCCGATCAGGCCTGGTATGTCCATCTGGGGGGCGGGCGCATTCATCGTGGGATGAAGTACGGGGCGTATCTGGTCTGGCCGGTCTCGCCCGACCCGCAGGTCGATCGAGAAAACGGCGGTCGCCTGGCCAGCGGCGATGCCGGGGTGAGGGACCGTCGCACCGGTCTGCTCTGGAGCCGGGACGCCGATCCGCTCGGCCGGGCCACCACCTGGCCCGAGGCGCTGGCGGCCATTGCCGACCTGAACCGCCGCGGGCTGGGCGGGCGGAACGACTGGCGCCTGCCCAACATCAGGGAACTGGAAAGTCTGGTCGATCTTGGTGCCCACTCTCCGGCCCTGCCCGGCGGACATCCCTTTGTCAATGTTCAAGATGCCTACTGGTCGTCGACCACCAGCGTTTACGAAACGCGCTACGCCTGGACGCTGTATAGCCAGGATGGCGGGGTGGGGGTCGGGTTCAAGCCCGGGCGGGGGTTCCACGTCTGGCCGGTCTGCGCCCTTTAACCGGGCTGCGGAACGTCGTTTTGGCTGACATTTTCGGCGTCGGCAATAGAATCCGCGCGAGCTCGATCGTCCGCGTCGGCATCAAGGTCGTTGTCCTGATCCGCCCCGAGGCCCTGGAAGACCAGTTCGGTCAACAGCGGGAAATGGTCGGAGCCGAATCCGGGCAGCCGCGCCAGCCTGGAGAGGGTGAAGTGGCCGCTGTGAAACAGGTGGTCCAGGGGCCAGCGCATGAACCAGTAGTCAGCGTGAAAGGTGTTGAACATGCCGCGCCCCACGCGCGGGTCGAGCAGTCCGCTGATTTTACGGAACAGCCGGGTGGTTGCCGACCAGGCCACATCGTTGAGATCACCGGTCACGACCACCGGCAAGTCGGCATCGGCCACGCTTTTGGCCACGATGATCAGCTCGGCGTCGCGCTCGCCGGAGGCCTCGTTGTTGGTGGGGCCCGGTGGTGCCGGATGCAGGCAGTGAACCCGAACGGGCTGCCCGGACGGCAGGCTGACCAGGGCGTGCATGGAGGGCTTGTCCGGTTCGACCAGAAAGTCGATCCGAGTGTCCGACAGCGGTAGGCGCGAGTAAACGTGCATGCCGTACAGGTTGTCCAGGGGGCACTTGATCGTGTGGGGATAGTCGCCTTCCAAGGCGTCCAGGCGCGCTTGCCACCAGTGATCGGATTCGAGAGTTACCAGAACGTCGGGCCGGTGTTTGTGGACCAGATCGAGCAGGGCCTGGGCATTCCGGTTGGGCGTCAGGACGTTGGCGGTCATGAACCGGATGGCGCGCTGTCGGTCCGTGTGGGTTGCCTTTGCGACCGCTTTCGGGAAGATCGGTGTGTACGGCACGATCCACCAGGCCTGGTAGAAAAAGCAGAGCCCGGCAACAAAGAGAAGCGCCCAGGAGGTGGCCTGCGACAAATCCAGAAGCGACAGCTGCAGTCCAATCAGCGCCATCGCAAGGATCCAGATCTGCAGGCGCGGAAAGTCCTGAACCCGAACCCACCAGGCCTCGTTGCGCCACACGGGCAAAAAGGTGAGGGTGGCCAAAACGGCGGTCGCCGCCACCAGGGCATAGAACAAGAGGACCTCGATCATTTTCCGGTCAACAGGTTTGACTCGCCCGAGGCGGCCAGATCCTCGTCGATCTGTTCGTCCAGCTGACGGTCCGGTGAAAGGTCCACGGTTTTGACCTCCTGGGCCGCGGCAGGATGGGCGTCCGCAGCGGAGCGTTCCGCCGCCGGTTGCGGCGCAGCGGGGTCGATCCGCCGCAGCCGGATGGTTTGCGTCGGCTCGGGCATCTCCACCCCGGCTTTTTCAAGGGTCAGCTTGACGCGGCGGATCGCTTCGCCGCGGACTTTGGCGAAATCGGCCCTGCGCTGGTCGACCCAACCGAAAAAACGGACCAGCACGCTGAAGTCGCCCAGGTCTTCGACGATCATGAAGGGTTCCGGCTCCTCCATCACGCCCGCCATTTGCCGCAAGGCGCCGCACCCGTGGGCCTGGACATCGACCAGGTCTTCGCTCAGGCCCACCCCGAGGTTGAAATCGAACCGCCGGCGCGGGTTGATGCTGTAGTTGTAGACAACGCTTTTAAAAACGGTGGCGTTGGGGATTCTGACGTGGTTGCCGTCCAGGGTCATCAGAATCAGTTCGCTGGCGGTCAGGCGCGTTACCCGGCCTTCATGGGACTCGATCCGGACCAGGTCAAAAAGATCGAACGGCCGCCGGATGCTGAGCAGCAGCCCGGCCAGGTAGTTTTCGACAATGTCCTTGAACGCAAAGCCGAGCACCAGCCCGACCACGCCCGCGGTGCCGAGCAGCGCACCCACCAGGGCGGTGATGTCCAAGATGTCCAGGGCCAGCAGCAGACCCAGCAGAAAAATGCCCTTGCGTAAAAATTGGCGAACCAGGTTCTGCAGCAGCCGGTTCACTCCCAGACGCCGGAATGGTGTTTCCCAGCGGGTGACGAGGTGACCGAACAGCCAGAAGGCCAGCACCACGGCCAGCGCCACCGCCAGGGTGGGCAGTTTCTGAAGGGCTCCGGTCAGGTACTCCTGCACCCGTGTGAGGGCTGGTTTGACCCGCGACTCGACGTCGCTTTCCACCGTTATCTGGTTGTCCACGTAAACGACGCCTTCGAAGCGCGCCACCATGGCGGTCACCTTTTCGGCGGCTTCCATGCGGGCGGTTTCGCCGGACAGCCGCACGACGCCGTAGTTGACATCGACCTTGACATTTTTAAAGGCCTCGATCTGGTCGACGGTGGCCTGCAGCCGTGTTTCGATTTGAGCGTCGGACGCGGCCGCCAGCGGCAGGGCAGGGGGCTGCGTTGCGGCGGGGTCTTGCGTGGCCGACAAACCCGGCCCGGGACTGCTGCACACCATCAGTGCCACCAAGGCCAACCCGGCCCAGCGACGTAAAGCGGCCCCGGTCCGGGAAGGGGGGGTTGAAAAACGGCGCCTGCATTGGTTTTGGTACGGGCCGGGCCAGGCCGGATGGCATGGTTCTGGTCGTATGGCGTGTCCCGGTTGTCTGAGGCTCATGGGGTTTGGCTTTCTGCGGGGGTCCCGATCGCCGCCTGGTAACGGTGGTCGAGATCCTCGCGGTTGTCTTCGGAAGGCAGATTGAGCTTGCACCCATGTGCCACCATGGCAGCCTGCCGAAGCAGGGCGTTGCGGTCCTTCTGGCGATGGGTCTGGGCCAGGACGGTGGCCATCGTCTCGAGCAGACGGATCGACACGGCTGGAACGGCATAGGTGTTTTGCCGGATCATGTCCAAGGCTGCATCCTGCTCCGGCGTGCGCTTTGCTCCCAGGATGAAGATGAGGTTGATTTTTGCGGCCAGCGCCTCGGTCTCCACGGACTGCAGGTAGCCGCTGCGGGCGGCCCTGACCTGGCAAACCTCGCGGTCGCAGGTCGTTGGAATGTTATAGTCGCGTTCGATGGGACCGTGGGCTGGATCCACTGCGGTGCCCAGCTTTTCGGGGAAAATTCGATCTCCGGCCTCGTCCAGACCGCGGCGCACCCTGGCAATGGTTGACAGCGCCGCGCGCGCGTCACGGGCCTCGCCGCTGTAAAACAACCACTGCAGCTTGATTTTCTGGCCTACTGCGCTGTTGTCGATCACAGCGGTGGTAACGGCAAGCAAGATGGCTCCCAACGCCATGATCGCAAGTATAAACAGAAAGTTGGCCTGAAGGTGATACCAGAGGTTTTTAACTTTTTGTCGCACGCTCGGCCTGGTGGTTCTCTCGATTCCGTGAGCATACAGGTGCTCTGGTGGGAGATGACCCGTTTAAACCGGACGCTGCCGGCGGAGGCTTGTTCTAAAATTATAAGGCTATTGGACGGGTTTGACAATGCGGTCTCGACCGGCGGCAATATGGGGTCCGCAACCCATGGATACTCAGGTGTTGATTTTTTTCCCCTATCCCACCCAAACGATTCAACTTGCCGGTGACCCGGGCCAGCAGGTTGATCGAAGCGGCCTGAACGGCCGTCACTCCGGCCATTGGACCGGTGACGTCTCCTGAAAAGCGGCCGCCGCCTCGCTTTCCAGCGGGCCAGGGCAGTCCGTGTAGCGCGGTGAATAGTGAAACAGGGAGTATTGACGCACCCGGCACCGGCGCGCAAGCTGGCCGGCCTGGCGTGCCGTGAGATGGTGTTTGGCCCTGGCAATCTCACGGTGGGCATCCGAAAAGGCCGCCTCTACGAAAAGATGGTCGACCCCATCGGCCAATGCGACCATCTTCTCCAGGTTGGCTGCGGTACCGGCTGCATCGGTGACATAGGCCAACTGCTGGCCGGGCGATATGCGGGCGATGGCATCGCGCAGCGACCCCACGGACAGGTGTCGCGGTTCTGGATCGTTGGCGGTGGCCGAAAGCTCGACCCGTGCGTCCGCAGGGGCGTTTTCGTAGAGCAGGGTCTTGAAGCGGTTCAGCCAGGGGCCCGGCCGCAGGCCCATATCATCCAGGGCCGAAGTGACGATGTTGACGTGAAAGCGCTCTTTCAGGGCAAAGGCCAGGACCGGGGTGCCGTGGTCGAGATGCACAGCCCGAACCGTCAGGGCCGGTTCGCGCAGAACGATGCCGTCGAAGGGCGCTTTTCGGATGGGACCGTCGGGGCGAAATTTCCTGCGGCATGGAAAGCGGCAGCTCAGGGTCGTGGCGGGGTGCAGTTCGGTGACGTGCAGGACCAGGCGGTTGCGATAGGTCTCGACCAGGTTCCAGCAATAGCCGGCCAGTTTGCCGGTCAGGTTGTCGAGAAATCCCGGGGGGCCGTACAGGTGAAGATCTTTGTCCCGGCCCAGCAAGATGCGCAGGACGCGGTCGAACCCGCAAAAGTGGTCCATGTGGGTGTGGGATACGAAAATGTGGCTGATTTTCAGGATGTCGCGGGCCGCCAGCCCGGCGATGTCACCCAGATCGAACAGCAGGGCACGCTTGCCGTGGCGAAAGGGAACGAACAGGAGCGGGTCCTCGAAGGGGCCGTTGACCAGTCGCGGCAGGAAGCTGGGGGCCATTGGCCGGGTCAGGGCAAGAGCTTGGTGACCTGCTTGTGAATGCACATGTAGATGTCCACGTCCGACCCGAAGATGTCCACCACGGATTTGTGGTTGATCAGCTTTTCGATGACGAAGGCGGTCAGGTAAAGGCTGACCACGTTGGGCTGCTGAACCAGGTTGCGAAACGGCGCGATCTGATAGTCGACGTCAAACTCGTCGGCGTGGGTGAGGGTTTCCAGGCAGTGCGTGATCTGTTCTTCCAGGGCGTTTTTGTTGGTGGTTTCGACTAATTTTTCTTCCACCAGTTTCATTGAAATCGGGCTGGCGAATCGGGCTGGATCCTCCCTGACCGTGCTGATCGCTACCCGCCGGGCATGTTCCTTGGACGATTCGATTCGGGACAGAATATTGGATTCCCGGGAGCTGGGTCTGAACACTTTTGCCATGGATGGTCACCTGTGGTTGATGAGATAATTGCTAAGCCCCCCTTATAAAAAAGTTGATCGTGTCATTGCAAGCAAAAAGTAAACAACTTCCCCCCAAACGGCCTTTATTTGCCCTCGGGTATCGTGGCTTCGACGATCAGCTGGAGCTGCTTTTTCCCGTTCCAGTAGTTCCACTGGGGGCGGTAGGCGATCTTTTCAAAGCGGTTCGGCGGCTGCCCGACCTGGCCCACATTGAACTGCATGGCCTGGAACTGGCGGTGCGGCCCGGATTCGGGCGCCAGGGTCATCCGGCGGTGTCGGGTACCCACGCCCCGGCAGGCCTGAACCCGGACATCGGTGTCCATGAACAGCGGCAAGGGGTTGCCCTGGCCGAACGGTCCCAGGCGGTCGAGGTCGGTCATCAGGTCGGCCGTGATCGCTTCCATCCCAACGGCGGCATCGAGTCTGAGGGTCGCCTGGGGTCCGCCGCCGGCCTGAAGCCGGATCACCGCCGCTTGCAGGCGTGCCGTGAAGGCGGCGATGTTGGCGGTGGGCAGCGCCACCCCTGCGGCCAGGGGGTGGCCGCCATAACGATCCAGCAGGTCGTCGCACTGTTGCAGTGCCGCAGCCAGGTCGATGCCCGCAACGCTGCGCCCCGACCCCTTGCCGATGCCGTTGCGGGTGCTGATGACCAGCGTGGGGCGATGGAAGCGCTGGGCCAGGCGGGCGGCCACGATCCCCAACAGCCCCTCGTGCCAGCGCTCGCCGTGCACGACCAGCGCCGGGCCTTGGGTCAGGTCGGGCCGGGTCGACAGGCGGCGGTCGATCGACGCCAGAAGCTGTGCCTCCAGGGATCGGCGCCGATCGTTGAGCCGGCAAAGTGCCGCGGCCAGGCGGGCGGCCTTTTGGTGGTCGCCGGTCATCAGCAGCTGGCAGGCCATGCGGGCGTGCACCAGGCGACCGGCGGCGTTCAGGCGCGGTGCCAGCCGGAAGGCGATCGTTTCGGTATCAACCGGCCCGCCCATACTGCCGCTCAGGCGCATCAGGGCCTCCAGGCCCGGACGCGGGTTGGTGCCGATCAGCTGCAGCCCGGCACCGGTCAGAATGCGGTTTTCGGCAATCAGCGGTACCACGTCGGCCACGGTGCCCACGGCCACCAGATCGCACAGACGTTTCAGGTTCGGCTCAGGGCGATGTTTCCAGAAGCCGCGTTCGCGCAGATAGGCGCGCAGGGCCACGGCCAGGTAAAAGGCCACGCCCACGCCGGCCAGGTGGGCCAAGTCGACGTCGCCGCCGCAAAGGGTCGGGTTGATCACGGCAACCGCCTCGGCCGGCGGTTCGCTTGCCGGGTGGTGGTCGGTGACGATCGTGTCGATGCCGGCCAGCCGGGCGGTGCGGATGGCCTCGGCGCTGCCGGTGCCGCAGTCCGCCGTAATGATCAGACCGATGCCGGCCGGCACGGCCCGCCGGGCGATGAAGCCGGATCCCAAACCGTAGCCGTCGGCCATGCGGTGGGGAATGGTGTAACCGACACGGGCGCCGCAGCGTTTCAAGAAGGTGGTGAGCAGGGCCGTGGCGGTGATGCCGTCGGCGTCGTAGTCGCCGAAAACGTGGATCTTCTCGTCGTTGACCAGCGCCCGATGAATACGTTGCGTGGCCCTGTTAATGCCGCTCAATGCCGACGGAGGAGCCAGGTGGCCTAAAGATGGGTTTAAAAACAGGTCGGCTTGATCGGTGGAGGCGATTCCGCGAATGGCCAGCAGCCGGGCTACCAGCGGGGAACAGTCGATCCGGTGCGCCAGCGACCGCACCACGGCCGGGTCGGGCTCGAGCAGTTGCCATTGTTTTTTCATGGCTTGGGGCATATCTTAATCGCGGCCCGACCACAAGGACGAAAGCCGGCAGGGTGCCCCGGCGGCAGGTCGGGGTTTCCCGTCCAACGGGCCGCCAGGATTGCCGCCGGCCTGATGTGATCGCCCCGGATTTGACATTTGGCGGCATCGATGCAACAGACAAAACCGATGGACTGGTAAAACGGTTGAAAACGATCAGGCACACATACCGCATCGACCGCACTGCGATCGCCTTCGTCAAATTCATCATCGAGGCCTACGACAACCTGGCGGTCGTGTCCACCTTGGACTCACGGGAAGGCGTCGTCAGCCTTGCGATTGCTCCGGCCTGTCAGGATCAGGTGGACCGGATCATGGCCAGCCTTGGTGCGCATATCGATATCGTCAAAATCGACCGGCCGCCGGATGCCGCCGCTGCCGGTCAACCGAAAGGAACAGAGGGTTAGATGAAGTTGAAACACCTGCATATCAGCACAATCGGATGTCAGATGAACGTTTACGACGCCAGTCAGATCGCCGGCGTACTCGCCCCCTTGGGGTACCGCCTGACCGCTGCCCCCGAAACGGCGAATATGGTGGTTGTCAACACCTGCACCATTCGAGAGAAGGCGGAGCAAAAGGCCTTCAGCCTGCTAGGCCGCCTGGCCAAGCTAAAGGTCGCCAACCCGTCCCTGATTGTTGCCGTGGGGGGGTGTGTGGCGCAACAGGAGGGTCGGGCGATTTTAAAGCGCATGCCCCACGTCGACCTGGTGTTCGGCACCCAGGCCATTTTCCGGCTGCCCGAAATGGTTCGGCGCATCGAATCGTCGCGCTGCCGTATCGTGGATGTCCGCCAGTCCGACGGTATCGATCTCGGTGCCCCGGCTGCCGGTCCGCTTCCCGACGGGCAGGTGTCCACCTTCGTGACCATCATGCGTGGCTGCGACAACTACTGCACCTACTGTGTCGTTCCCCATGTGCGCGGACGTGAGGTCAGCCGGCCTCCGGACCGCATCGTGGACGAGATTCGCATGCGGGTCGATCAGGGCATCCGGGAAGTGACCCTGCTGGGGCAAAACGTCAACAGCTACGGAAGCAAAGAGGGGCTGGGCACCTTTGTCGAATTGCTGTCGGCAGTGAATGCCATCGAGGGGTTGGGCCGCATTCGGTTTACCACCTCACATCCCAAGGACCTGTCGGAAGACCTCATCCAGGCCTTCAACCGCTTGGAGAAGCTGTGCCATCACATTCACCTGCCGGTGCAGTCCGGCGACGACCGCATCCTCAAGCGCATGAACCGCAAGTACACCCGCAGCGACTATCTGGCGAAAATCGAGCGTCTGCGGACCGCCTGCCCCGATATCGCCGTCACCTCGGACATCATCGTCGGATTTCCGGGTGAAACCGCGGCCCAGTTCAAGGCCACCTTGGATCTGGTGCGCAGCGTGGGCTACGACGGCCTTTTCGCCTTCATGTATTCGGACCGGCCCAGTGCCCCGGCCACGGCCTTTTCGGAAAAGGTGTCAGAGGGCTTGAAAAAAGAACGGCTGCAGGCCCTGCTGGCGCTCCAGGAGGGTATTACGCGCCAGAAGAACGACGGTTTGGTGGGACAGGTCCGGCAGGTCCTGGTGGAGGGTCTCAGCCGGGAGGTTGCCCAGGCGGCGGGCGGGAAGACAGCCTCGAACGGGATGCGCTGGACCGGTCGGACCTCCTCCAACCACATTGTGCATTTCAGCGCGCCGGACGGCCTCGTGGGGGCCAAAGAACTGTTGACAGGGTCCTTTGCCGATATCATGATAGAAGGAGCACATGCACACTCGCTTTGGGGACGGCCGATCGGCGGACCGACCCCGGTCGCCCCCCTGAAAGGAGAAACGACCATTGCTGCATAAGGTAACTGTATCGGGTCTCGCCATGGACCCTGCGTCCAATACGCCCATTATCCTTCTCAAAACCGAAGAGGGGGATCGAACCCTGCCCATCTGGATCGGTCTGCTCGAAGCCACCTCGATCGCGTCGGCCCTGCAGGACATTCAGTTTGACCGTCCCATGACCCACGATCTGTTTAAAAATCTCACCCAGGTGCTCAACTTTCACATCAACCGCATCGATATCTGCGACCTGAAGGACAACACCTTTTTCGCGGAGATCCATTTTGCCTCCGAAGAGCGGTCGTTTACCATGGATGCTCGGCCCAGCGATGCCATCGCCCTGGCGCTGCGCTTTCACGCCCCTATTTTTGTGGAAGACAAGGTCATGGAAAAGTCCCAGATCGGCAAGGGCGGCGGCGAAGTGCTGGACGACAGCGAAGAGGGAAAAAAGTGGGCCGAATACCTCGACAAGCTTTCACCGGAGGATTTCGGGAAATACAAGGTCTGACGGATTCGTAAAAACGCCGACATCTGCGTTACGCGTCATTCCCCGTCACTGCCGAGCACCGTCAGCACGCCTGCTCCCTCGGAATACGCAGCCCTTGATCTCGGCGCTTTTACGAATCCGTTGGAAAGACCAATCAATAGGTAAAGCACCCGTTCTCATAGATGGTCTGCCGCTGTCCCCCCGCCAGATGCGCCACGACCCGCTTTTTTTGTGTGTTGACCAGATCCCAGTGCAGGGCCGAATCGTTGAAACCGAGCTGGGCCTTTTTTTGTCGGGTCAGGGTCTGACTCTCCCCACTGAACGTGTCCGCGTAGCTGGCACCCAGGGCCACATGACAGTTGCCCCACCGGCCGCCGTAGTTTTCGTCGAACAAGGTGTTGGCCATGAATTGGTCGATCTTTGAAAAACGTCTGTCGGTCAGGGAAAATTCGCCCAGGCGTGATGCGCCGCGGTCCATCTGGAGCTGCTGCCGAATGAAACCCGCGCCGGATTCGGCCGCCATGTCGACCACCACGCCTTTTTTGAAGACCAACCGAACGCCCTTGACCAGATTGCCGCTGCGAAACGAGGGTTGATCGGCAAAGTAGACCCCGCTGGTTCCGCGCCAGTCCGGGCTGACAAACAGTTCGAAGCTGGGTATGTTGTGTCCGGAGATCCCGATCCATTTGCGCTGGTTGCCCAGGGTGACGTTCAGGTCGATTTTTTCGGATTCGATGTGGTAGTGCCGCACGTTCATGCGGTTCAGCCATTTTTTAATGGTGGCGGCGTTGGCGAATACGGTTTTCCAGTGTTCGAGCGGCTGGCGACGGTTCAGAAAGCAGGCCTTGACGATCTGCCGAGCGTAGGCCGGCTGGCTGAGCCCGGCCTGTTGGGCCAGTTCCTCGGTCGGCAGCATGCACAGGGTCCAGCTGAACAGCCCGGCCTGCTCACGGGCATCGAGGATGTCGCGCAGGACCTTTTTAGAAAGGGTGAAACGGCTGATTTTTTTGGGGTCGGCGCCGCTCAGATGGGTGATGGACGCCGGTGCGTGCAGGAAGATCGAGCCGTTGAGGTGCTGGTAGAGCGTCTTTTCACCGGGGGGGTCGAATACCAGCTGGCGGCGGTTGGCCAGGCCGAAGAAGTTTTTTTCCATGGTCGGTGTGGGGTTTATGCGCCGTACCGGGTTCAAACCCAATTCCAGCAGACGACGCTCCAGCCGTTCCGCCAGACAGACGGCATCGAGGTTGAACCGCACCAGGACGATCTCGCCCTTTCGAAAGGGCTTGTGCCTGGCCGTGCGCAGCCCCCACAGCAATACGTCGGCATACCGCTCCAACTGGGTGTCGGTGAGCATATCTGCCCTTTCAGTGGTTGTCCTTTAAAAAATAGCGGTGATACTCGGGTTCGGTCAGATGCTTGCGCAGCAGGTCGGAAATCAGATCGAAAATGGCCTGCCGATCTTCATCCGTCAAGCGTTTGCGGAGCAGGGCCATCAACTGGTCGTCCGAAAATTTCTGCAGGTAGTAAACGACCGTGTCCATGTCGGATTCGCGATTGAGGCCGAATCCGACAAAGCCGTCGAACTCTTCAATGAAGCGATGCGAGTGCGCTGCCATGGTGATTTCCTGTAGCGTCGATGACGCTGATCCGCGGTCGTCCGACGCCCATCAAGATGCGATGAATGGCGGCGTTGCCGGACCGCGTGGTATGGGCGGGTGCCGCAGGGCCTGACGGCCCGGCCGAAACCCGTGTTGTGAGGTGTATAGTGAAAATAGCGCCCGAGGTCAACCGGGTCGCCCGGCGGGTGTCACAAGGCGGCAGGCCTTGAGGTCAGGCGGAATTAGGGTTGATGTCGGCCGGCCTTTTGGTTTATAGAGGGGTAAATTCATTGGGCATTTAAGGCCAGCGGAAATAAATTAATTCCCCTACCATTAGGCGGCCGTTGAACGGACGCCTGGGAGGCACCACGATGAAGTGGCAAGACGATGGCAGCGATCAGGAGAAGGATTCCGAAAACAGCGATGTGTACTACGATGGTGACGGCTATTCATCCTATCCGCAAGATGCCGCCAAGCGCTACGGGGTTCCGAGGCGCTACCTTTATTGGGCTGCGGGGATTACCGTTGCCGCCGGGCTGACGCTGTTGCTGTTTTCGAGCCTTTTCGGCAATTCCGATCAGGCGCGTATCGAGGCCCTGGAGCAGAAAGTGGTCGAAATGGAAGCGCGCCTGCAGAAGGTCGACGGCGTCGATGAGAAGGTCACCCGTATCTGGGAGCAGGCCAAGACTTTCGAAACCTTCAAGAGCCGCTTCGACCGCGCCGAGGCCTCCATTTCCCTTCGCATGGACCGCCTGACCACCAGTCTGGACGACATGCAGAAGCAGACCGACGCGGCATTGAAAAAAATCGAACAGATCGAAAAACGGCCCGTACCGGTAGTCGCGGCCCCTGCCAAGGCACCGGTGGTCAAGAAAACGGCCGGCGCCAAAACCCACAGCGTGGCGGCCGGGGACACGCTTTACAGCATCGGGCAGCGCTACAACCTGTCGGTCGATCAACTGCGCGCCATCAACAAACTGCCTCCGGACGCCGTCCTTCATGTGGGCCAGACTCTCACCGTAGGCTCGCCCTAAACCCGGCAAGCGAGCATTGGCACCTGTTGCCGTCACCACGAACCCAACGGAGAAACCGATCGTTTCATGAATGATTACATTGCCCGTTTCCAGGCCTCGCCCACCAGTTTCAAAAAGAGTTTTGCCTTCCTGACCGCGGCGTGGATCTGTCACCCGTTGTTTGTTTATTCGCTCTTCTATTTCGAGGCGATGGTGGATGCTTCCGGCACTGAACTCAAAAAGATGGTGGTGGTCAGTCTGAGCTTGTGCGTTTTCCTTTTTCTGATCAAAAAGTGGGCCCGTGCCCTGGTGGTGGTGGGAAGCCTGTCCATCGTGGTCAATGACCTTTTTTTCTTTTTGGTGTCGCCCCGAAACCAGATCACGACGCTGCTGCTCGTGGCTGTCGTGTTGTGCACGATCATCGGCATCTACTGGCTGTTTGTCAGCGCATCCCGGGACTATTTTACCCAGGTGAACCCGAAACCGGAGCCACCGGATGTGACTGCCGGACCCAGCCGTCGGCGCTGATCGATCCGGCCTGGCGTCGACCAACACCGCGATCTTGGGCAGGGGCTACAGACGGCCTATCGCCGCCACAGCGGCAACCTATCAATGATCATCTGTTTGAATGGAGGGGCTCATGGGAAGACCCAGAAAAGATCGACTCGTCGCATTTAATCCAGAGATCAGCTACTTCAAGCCCAGGGGCATCCCCATGGTTGACCTCAACGAAGTCTGCATTACCGTAGATGAACGTGAAGCCCTCCGACTGGCCGATCTGGACAGTCTCTCCCACGAGGAATCCGGACAGTGCATGGGGGTTTCACGGGCAACCTTTGGACGCATTTTGCACAAGGCGCGTCAGACGGTAGCCGATGCATTGATCAACGGCAAAGCCATTAAGATCGATGGCGGAAATTACAAAATGGTTACAGAAGAACGCCGGTTTTCCTGCCGAAAGTGCCACCACCAATGGGATGAACCCTTGGGTACCGGTCGACCGCTTGGGTGCCCGGAGTGCGGGCAGGATGACTTCCATCGCTTCTTAGCTGATTGAGACGAAATCCATCGGGCCGAACGCCGAGATGGCGGGGCAAGGCTTTGGGGACGGACCCAGACAGTCCGTTCGGAACGACCCCTTGGCGATGTTCAGGCCGATCAGGAGACAGACATGGTAGAGCTTCATGGCAGCATGCAAAGCGCCAAGCGTGCATCCAATCCCCAGGCGGCGCGTGACGAGGCTCTCAAAGGGGCCCTGGGGCGCATCAAACACAAGTTTATGGTCATGAGCGGCAAGGGCGGGGTCGGAAAAACCAGCACATCCGTTAATTTGGCGCTGGCCCTGGCTGACCGGGGTCACCAGGTGGGCATCATGGATGTCGATCTGCACGGCCCGGACGTTCCCCGGATGCTGGGCCTTGCCGGAATGCTCGATATGGGCGACGACCGCAAGCTCAATCCCATGCGCTATTCCAAACATCTCAGCGCCGTTTCCATCGAATCGTTGACGCCCACCAAAGATGACGCCATCATCTGGCGGGGCCCGGTCAAATACTCCGCCATCCAGCAGTTCATCGCCGACGTGGCCTGGGGCGACTTGGATTTTCTGATCATCGACGCCCCTCCGGGCACCGGCGACGAGCCCTTGACGGTGGCCCAGACCATTGCCGACGCCAAGGCCATCATTGTCACCACCCCCCAGGAAATTTCTTTGGCGGATGTGAGAAAGTCGATCAACTTCTGCAAGCTGGTCAAGATGGAGATTTTCGGGTTGATCGAAAACATGAGCGGGCTGGCCTGTCCGCACTGCCAGTCGGTCATCGATCTGTTCGGGTCCGGCGGCGGCCAAAAAACGGCCCTTGCGGCCCAGATTCCCTTTCTGGCCAAGATTCCCTTCGATCCGAAAATGGTGGAGGCCGGCGACGCAGGCGTCTCTTATCAACAGCATAACAAAGACTCCCCGGTCACCCGGGCCTTCCAGGCCGTGGCCGAAAAAATGGCGCGACTACTTTAACCGGAAGATGACCCGATGAAAGCCAGCATCCTTCGTTTTCTTTCCAGCATGTCTCACTTCTCGTTTCTCACCAAGGAAGAGCTGGAGCGGGTGGTGTCACAGGCTGAACTGGTCAACCTGGCCAGGGGCGATTCGGTATCCATTCAAGGCAAAACGCGCATCGAGAATGTGCTGGTGATCATGCGGGGCCAGTTGTCCCTTTACAAGGATGACCGGGAAGAAGCCGAGCTGACCGGTTACATCAAGCAGGGAGAGGTCTTCGGCGGGATCAGCGTGATGCTCAACGCCGGCATGGCCTTGCGGACCACCAGGGCCGACACGGAGGTGTTTGCCATCTCGATCCCGGCCGCAGTGATCATGGAGACCTGCACGAAGAACAAGGCTTTTTACGAGTATTTCCTGGCCAATTTCAGCCACAACCTCTTCGACGAATCCCTCGACGCCATCACGCGCGTCGTCCAGGCGCGCCTGTTTCTGTCGGGGATCGACCCCTTTTCGTTTCTGCCCGAAGAGGCCATCGACCATGCCGCCCAGTCGCTTTCCCAGGTTTCCCACCCCCGCAAGACCGTATTGTTCGTGCAGGGCAAGACCCGCATCGGATACCTGTACATCCTGCAGCGCGGGGCCGCCGAGCGCTACTACGAAGAAGACGGCGAGAAGCGGATGCGCGAACTGCTGTCCGAAGGCGATCTGTACGGCGGCATCTCCATGCTGATGAATGACGGGTTGGCCGTGCGTACCATGGAGGTGCTCGAGGACTCCACTTTCAGCGTGCTGCCCAGCCAGGTGTTTTTCGAACTGTGCGAGAAATACAGCGTTTTCAGCGACTTTTTTTCGGACACCTTCGGCAAGCGCATGCTGAGCCGGTCCTACGCGGCCATCATCGCCAAAACCCTTAGGCCCAAAGAGGCCAGCCTCCAGTTCTACAACCAGCCGTTGTCGCAGATCTATTCACGCGACCCGGTTTTCTGCCAGGCCGAGAACTCCATCCGCGACACCGCCGCCGCGATGGTCGACCGCAAGAGCAGCTACGCCTTCATCCGCTCACGCAATCCCGACCAGGTCGGCATCGTGACCACCAAGGATTTTACCCGCAAGGTGATTGCCCGCGGCTACCCCATCGACAATCCGGTGGGCGCGATCATGTCGGCGCCGCTGCGCACCATTTCGCACAAGGCCATGGTGTTCGAAGCCATGATGACCATGATGGAGGAGGACTTTCAGCACGTCGGCGTCGTGGACGACGACGACAATGTGATCGGCATGCTCTCCAGCAAGGACATTCTGGCTTTCCAGGGACAGTCGCCGCTGTTTTTACTGCGCGAAATCCAGATCGCGCCCGACCTTGACACGATCATCGCCAGGCATCATCAGCTGGCCGACCTGGTGCGCAGCCTGATCCACAACGGCGCCACGGCCAAGAACGTAACCCTGTTCATCACCACGGTGTCCGACACGATCCTCAACAAGCTCATGACCATGACCCTGGATGAGATGGGGCCGCCGCCGGTGCCGTTTGTGTTCATGATCATGGGCAGCGAGGGCCGCCACGAGCAGACCCTGAAGACCGATCAGGACAATGCCATCGTCTACCAGGACCCCAAACCGGAGGCGGCTGAGGCGGTCGGCAGCTATTTTTTGAAATTCGGAGAGATCGCCTGCGGCCTGCTCGACCGGGTCGGATACGATTTTTGTACGGGCGGCGTCATGGCCAAGAACCCCAGGTGGTGCCAGCCGCTCTCCCAGTGGAAAACCTATTTCAGCGATTGGATTCACGCCGCCGAAGCCGAGGACCTGCTGCAGGCCAGCATCTTTTTCGACTTCCGCCACGGGTTCGGCCACGAGGCCCTGATCGTTGCCCTGCGCAAGCACCTGTTTGCATCCCTGGACGGGTGGTCCGGTTTTTTCCGCCACATGACCGAAAACGCCCTCAACTTCAAGCCGCCGCTGGGCTTTTTCCGAAATTTCGTGGTCGAGTCCAAGGGGCGCCACCGCAACGCCCTTGACATCAAGAGCGCCATGACCCCGGTGGTCGACTTCGCCCGGGTTTACGCCCTCAAGCACGGCGTCGAGGAGACCAATACCTTGGAGCGGCTCGAACAGCTGCGGATTAAAAAGGTCATCTCCCTGGCGGAATACGAGGAGCTGGAAAAGGCTTACAGTTTTCTCATGCAGCTGCGGTTCGTGCGCCAGATTACGGCCGTGGTGGACGACAACAGCAAGCCGGACAACTACATCAATCCCAAAAAACTCACCCAGATCGAACAGACCACCCTCAAAGAGATCTTCAAGCGCATCGAAAAATTCCAGGGCAAGATGAATTTCGATTTTATCGGGATCACCTGATCGGCCAAACGCCAGCATCGACCTGGTGCGCCGTGGGGGACAGCAGTCCGGATTGGCTGGTTTGCGGCCCTGGAATCATGTCGCCGCCGCCCATGTGCTTAAAATGGTCAGGGCAGCGGTACCCTTGCTGCCAATCCGATGTGGTCAGGGGATGATGCCGAAATACCAGTCGATCAATCCTTGACCGAAAAAGAGATAGATGACGGCCCCGACCGCCAGAAACGGGCCGAAGGGGATCGCCAGTCGCATGTTGCCGCCGGATCGGAGCATGGCCAGGATGCCGATGACGGTGCCGACGGCCGAGGCGGCAAACAGGGTAAAGACCACCCCCTGCCAGCCGGTCATGGCACCGATCATGGCCAGCAGCTTGATGTCGCCGCCGCCCATCCCCTCCCTGCCGGTGATTCGCTGATAGACCCAGGCCACGCTAAACAAGCTGCCGCCGCCGACGAGGATGCCGACCAGGCTGGATTGCCAGGTCAGTGTGGGAACCGCCAGGGAAGCCAGGAAGAAAAGCGGGATGCCGGGCAGGGAAATGACGTCGGGAATGATGCGGTGGTCCAGATCGATCAGGGCCACCACGATCAAGGTGGCGATGAACACGAACACCACCAGGGCGTGCAGGGTCAGACCGAAGGCCAGGGCGCATGCCAGGGCGAAGAGTCCGCCCAGCAGTTCCACAAACGGATAGCGCACGGCGATGGGCGCCCGGCAGCTGCGGCACTTTCCACGCAGCAGCAGATAGCTGAGGATGGGCAGGTTGTCGTAGAAGGCAATCAGGGTCCGGCAGCGCGGGCAGCTCGACCCCGGGTGAACGACAGACAGGCCGGACGGAATCCGGTAGATGCAAACATTCAGAAAACTGCCGATGCAGGCACCAAAAAAGAAGACCAGGATTGTCGTCACTACCGGGGTTGCCATGCCAGCCGTCCTTATGGCCCGAACCTGTCATGCCTTGCAGGTGAAATCCCGCGATTCGTTCAAGATTCAGGTACTAAAAGAAGTTTCGGTCTATTGTCAAAGAAAAATTAGGACTTATTGTTAGAGGTCATTTCAAACGGACCGTCAGCGATTCGGTGGCGGTCGCCGCCAGGAGCAAAAATGGGTGAAACGGACAAAGACGATTTGATCAGCATCATCGAGGAGGATGACCCGGAAGCGGTCATACCGACCACCCTGCCCATGATGCCGGTACGGGACGTGGTCATTTTCACGGATATGCTGCTGCCCCTGTTCGTCGGGCGCGAAAAGTCGGTCAACGCCATCGAAGAGGCGATCTCCAAGGATCGCTACCTGTTTGTAGCAACCCAGATCGACCCGGGCATCGAAAACCCCAAGACCGAAGAGATCTACAAGATCGGAACGGTCAGCCGTATTCTGAGAATGCTCAAACTGCCCGACGGGCGCGTCAAGGCGCTGGTTCAGGGGATCGCCAAAGCCCGCATCGTACGTTATGTGCGCAAACGATCGGTCTTTCGGGTCAAGATCGACCTTATTGCCGAGCCGGAATTGGCCGACATGGACCTCGAAACCGAGGCCCTGATGCGCAATGTGCGCGATTACTCGGAGAAGATTCTGACCTTGCGGGGGGAGTACACCAGCGAGGTGGGCTCCATACTCGGCAGCATCGAGGACCCCGGCCGCCTGGCGGACCTGGTGGCCTCCAACCTGCGCCTCAAGATCGACGAGGCCCAGGAGATTATCGAACTCCTCGATCCGTTCGAACGGCTCAAAAAAGTCAACGATCTGCTGTTCCGCGAGGTGGAGCTGTCCACCATGCAGGCCAAGATCCAGTCCGAGGTCAAGGACGAAATCTCCAAAAGCCAGAAGGACTACTTTTTGCGCGAGCAGGTCCGGGCCATCCACAAGGAGCTGGGCGAACTGGACGAACGCTCGCAGGAGATCGAGGCCTACAAGCGCAAAATCAAGCGCGCCCGCATGAGCCGCGAGGCCAAGGCCGAAGCCGACAAGCAGCTGCGCCGGCTGGAGCAGATGCACCCCGATTCGGCCGAATCGTCGGTGGTGCGAACCTATCTGGACTGGATGGTGGAACTGCCCTGGAGCAAGGCCACCGCGGATGTGATCGACATCGCCAAGGCCAAAGCGGTCCTGGACCAGGATCACCAGGGGCTGGAGCAAGATCAAGGACCGCATCCTGGAGTACCTGAGCGTGCGCAAGCTCAATCCCCACACCAAGGGGCCGATCCTCTGTTTCGTCGGGCCTCCCGGTGTCGGTAAAACCTCTTTGGGCCGGGCCATCGCCAATGCCATGAAACGCAAATTCGTGCGCATCTCCCTGGGCGGTATCCGTGACGAGGCCGAAATCCGGGGGCATCGGCGAACCTACATCGGTGCCTTGCCCGGACGAATCATTCAGGGGCTCAAGCAGGCCGGTTCCAACAATCCGGTCTTCATGATGGACGAGATCGACAAGCTGGGCAACGACTTTCGAGGCGACCCGTCCTCGGCGCTGCTGGAGGCGCTCGACCCGGAGCAGAATTTCGAATTCAGCGACCATTACCTCAACCTGACCTTCGATCTGTCCAAGGTCATGTTCATCCTGACCGCCAATATTGCCGACACCATCCCCTCGGCGCTGCTCGATCGGATGGAGGTCATTTACCTGTCCGGCTACACCGAAGACGAAAAAAGCGTCATCGCCAAAAAACACCTGATTCCCCGGCAGGTCAAAGAAAACGGCATTAAGCCCCGTCAGATCAGGTTCAGCGATGGTGCGCTGATGCAGGTCATCACCGAATACACCTCAGAAGCCGGCCTGCGCAATCTGGAGCGCGAACTGGGAACCCTGTGCCGCAAGGTGGCCCGGCGCATCGCCGAGGGCGAAAAAGGGCCCTTTCAGGTGACCCGCCATGTCGTTGGGCAAATACCTGGGGCCGCCGAAATACTATCCGGAGATGGACAAGGAGCACAGCCAGGTGGGGCTCTCCACCGGCCTGGCCTGGACCCAGGTCGGCGGCGAGGTGCTCTACGTCGAAGCGTCGCTGATCAACGGCAAGGGTGAGATGATCCTCACCGGCCAGTTGGGAGAAGTCATGCAGGAGTCGGCCCGGGCGGCCCTGAGCTACGCCAGGGCCAATGTGGCCATGTTCAACGTCAAGGACGAGCTTTTCGACAATCGCGACATTCATATTCACGTGCCGGCCGGGGCCATCCCCAAGGACGGCCCCTCGGCCGGCATCGCCATGGCCACGGCCCTGATTTCGGCCCTGACCGAGCGGCCGGTCAACAAGGATGTGGCCATGACCGGTGAAATCACCCTGCGCGGCCGCGTTCTGCCCATCGGCGGCCTCAAGGAAAAAGCCCTGGGTGCGCTGCGGGCCGGCATCGACACCGTCATCATTCCCGAAAAAAACAAGAAGGATCTGGTGGAGATTCCCGGCAACGTCAAGCGCAAGCTCAAATTCATCCCGGTGCGGAACATGAACGAGGTGCTCGAGATCGCCCTGGAGCCCAAAGCGGCCCCGAAACGGGCCGCCAAAGCCAAAAAGAAGCCGGCCGGCCGGCGCGCGTCGTGAACCTGCTGGCGGTCGACACCTCGACCACCTCCTGCAGCGTGGCCCTGTTCGGCGGCGGTCGGCTGCTTTCGGAAACGACCGTCACGGACGGCAAGACCCACTCGGTCCACCTTTTGCCGCTGATCCACGACCTTTTCGAGCGCAGTCGGTGGGTCCTGGCCGATGTGAATGCCATTGCGGTGACCCGCGGACCCGGCACGTTTACCGGGCTGCGCATCGGCATCAGTACGGTCAAAGGCCTTGCCGCCGCAGCCCGGATTCCGGTCGTGGGCGTCGGCAGCCTGGCGGCGCTGGCCTTCCCGCTCCTGGGAAAGGGGCGGGCCGTGATGTCGCTGATCGATGCGCGTCGGGGGGAGGTCTATTTCGCCTGCTATACCGGTGACGCCGATGCTACCGAGCCGGTTGGACCGGTTGCCGTGGCGGCGCCCGCCGCCGCCGCCGATGCGGTGCCGGACGGGGCCATCCTGGTCGGCTCTGGAGCCGCCCTTTACCGGGATCTTTTCCACGCGCGCTGCCCGCGAGCGCAGATTGGCGACGACCTCCAGCATGTGATCCGGGCGGCGTCGGTTGGCCGGTTGGCCCTGGCGCGGACGATCGATCCCGACCTCGACACGATCGCAGGCCTGGTTCCCGACTACATCCGCAAGTCGGACGCTCAGATCCAGATGTCGGGTAGCTGTTGACATGGCCAGCGCCTTTGGATATAGATAACCCGCTAAAAGGGTTGAAAAAATACCTTGGCCGACACGGTTGGTCGGCCGGGAGAAGAAGATGACTGACCGTAGCTGGTCCGATCCGCCCAGCCAGACCGCATTTCCAGTGGCCCGGGCCGGTTATCCGTTTATATTCGCTTCCGCTTTTGCCACGGCCGTTTTTGCCTTGCTGGGCATGGCGGTGTTGGCGATCGCGGGACTGTTGATCACCGGGTTCATCTGCTTTTTTTTCAGAGATCCCGACCGCTTGATCCCGGTGGGCGAGGGCATTGTGGTGTCACCGGCCGACGGCAAGGTGATCGCGGTGGTGCCGGTCGACCAGACGCCCTATTTCGACGGCGCCTGCACCCGGATCAGCGTCTTCATGTCCATCTTCAACGTGCACGTCAACCGCGTGCCCCACGAGGGGACCATCCGCCGGGTGCACTATCATCCGGGTAAATTTTTTTCGGCCAACCTGGACAAGGCCTCGACGGACAACGAACACAATGCCCTGCTGCTGGAAAGCCCATCCGGAAGGCAGGTCGGATTCGTCCAGATTGCCGGTCTGGTGGCCCGCCGAATCATCTGCGCGGTTCAACCGGGCGACGTGCTGCAGCGCGGGCAGCGCTTCGGGTTGATCTGTTTCGGATCGCGGCTGGACATCTATTTGCCCCGCGATACCGACGTGCAGGTCGCCAAAGGCGACAAGGTCAAGGCCGGCAGCACCATTGTCGGTCGCTGGTAGGCCGCCTCAGGGCATGGCGTACCGATCTGATCTCTACCGCTCGAAAGGGCCCGCGGGAGGGAGTCAAAACCAGTAGACTGTTGCGCCACTTTGAATTCGAACCATTCGATTCCCCAATGGCCAGTGCCATGGGGATCTGTTTTTCTGTCACCGGACAACTGTTAACCCCAAATCGAGACCTGTTTAGGAGTTAGGAATTGGAAAGAATACCCATGACCCGGGAAGGGTACCAGACGCTCAAGAAAGAGCTCGAGCACCTCAAGTCCACCGAACGGCCCCGTGTGATCCGGGCCATCGAGGAGGCGCGATCCCACGGCGACCTCAGTGAAAACGCCGAATATGAAGCCGCCAAAGAGCGCCAGGCGTTTATCGAAGGCCGGGTCAGTGAACTGGGCTACAAACTGGGCAATGCCGAGATCATCGACGTGGACGACCGACCCAAGGATCGGGCGGTGTTTGCCTGCACGGTGGTGCTTGAGAATGTGGAGACCGGCGAGGGGGTGGAATACCAACTGGTCGGCCCCGAGGAGTCCGACATCGGAAAGGGCCGTATCTCGGTCACCTCGCCTCTGGGAAAAGCCATTATCGGTAAAAAGGCCGGCGAGGAGATTGTGCTCAACGCACCGGCCGGCAAGCGTGTGTACGAGCTGGTCAATATCTTATAACCGCAGGAGGCATGTCGTGGCACGAATCACTGTCGAGGATTGTCTGGAAAAAGTACCCAATCGGTTCAAGCTGGTCCACATGGCCGCCGCCCGCGTGCGGCAGATTCGTGAAGGCAGCGAATACCTGGTCAGTTCCCCCAAAAACGAGGACATCGTCGTTGCCCTGCGGGAGATCGCGGCCGGAAAAGTGATCGAGAAGACCCAGAGCGACGAATAGCCCGCCGACACCGATTCACCCTGACGTTTAGGGGCGTCATTGTCCCGGAATAGTTACACATACAAATCCCTCAACCGGTTGATGGGCAAAGCCATCCACCGCTACGACATGATCGCTGACGGTGATCGGCTGGCGGTGGGGGTATCGGGCGGCATGGACAGTTTGACGCTCTTGTGGGCCCTGGCCGAGCGAGGCCGGCGCGCGCCGGTGAATTACCAGCTGTTTCCCATTTACGTGGATCCCGGTTTCGAGGGCGGCTTCGGTGAAGCCCTGAGCGACACCTGCCGGGAGATGGGGTTCACCCTGACGGTGGAACGGACCGACCACGGCATCGTCGCGCACAGCCCGACCAACCGCGAAAACCCGTGTTTTCTGTGCGCCCGACTGCGCCGCAGGCGGTTGTTTGAGATCGCCGACGCCCTGGGGTGTCGCAAGCTTGCCCTGGGCCACAACAAAGACGATCTGATCGAAACGTTTTTTATGAACATCTGCTATGCGGGAGAGGTCAGCACCATGCTGCCGCAGCAGACCTTTTTTCAGGGCCGCTTCAGCGTGGTCCGACCGCTTGCCATGGTCGAACAGGCCCACATCCGCCGGTTTGCCCGTGAGCGGCGATTTCCGGAATACACCAATCCGTGCCCGTCGGCTGGAAAAACCAAGCGTTCCGAAATCAAGGCCATGCTGGGGCAATTGTATCGCACCAATCGCAAGATCAAGGGCAACATTTTCCGGTCCATGAGCCACGTCAAGATGGACTACCTGCTGAAATAGGTGTTCGTCTCAGAAAGCAGATCATGAAAGACGTACAAAGTGAGCGGGATCACCGCAACATTCCCATCGACAAGGTCGGCATCAAGAATCTGCGGTATCCCATCCGGGTCAAAGACCGCCGGGACGGCTCGCAGAGCACCATCGCCAGCATCAACATGTACGTGGATCTGCCGCACAAGTACAAGGGAACCCACATGAGCCGCTTCGTGGAGATGCTGCACCTGCTCAAGCCGGAGATCTCCCTGAACAAGTTTTCGGTTCTGCTGGAGGCCATGAAGCAGAACCTGAACGCCGCCTCGGCCCACATCGAGATCAGCTTTCCCTACTTTATCGAAAAGCAGGCCCCGGTCAGCAACGCCCCGGGACTGATGGACTACAACTGCCGCATCATCGGTTCCAGCAACTCCCGCAACGAGATCGATCTGATTTCCGAAGTCAACGTTCCCATTACCTCGGTGTGCCCCTGCTCCAAGGAAATTTCCGATTTCGGCGCCCACAACCAGCGCGGCAGCGTGCAGCTGCAGACGCGATTCAAGCGCTTCATCTGGCTGGAGGACATGATCGAGCTGGTGGAAGGCTGCGCGTCATGCGATGTCTTTTCAGTGCTCAAGCGGGTGGACGAGAAAAACGTGACCGAACGGGGGTTTGCCAATCCGAAATTCGTGGAGGATGTGGTCCGGGACATCTCCGAGCGTCTGATCGCCGACGACAACATCATCTGGTTTTCGGTCAGTGCCGAGAATTACGAGTCCATCCACAACCACAGCGCTTTCGCCCACATCACCCAAGGCGCCTGGCCGGCCAAGTGACAAGGCCGCCGCAAGGCCCGGGTAGGCCACTTTCCGACGCCCGCCATGCCTGAACTTCCCGAAGTGCAAACCGTTGTCGACGCCCTGATTGCGCAGGGCCTGCCCGGCCGTCGGATCAGGCGTGTTTGCGTGCACTGGCCCAAAATCATCGCGGGCATGCCGGCCGTGGATTTTTGCCGCAGGGCCAGAGGCTGCGTCATCGGGCCGATCACGCGTCGCGGCAAGTACATCGTCATGCGGCTGTCGGGCGACCTGACCCTGCTGATCCACCTGCGCATGTCCGGTCGCTTCAACTGGTCGCCTGCCGCCAGCCCGCGCCTCAAGCATGAACACGTGGTGTTCGAACTGGATGGCGACCACAGCCTGCGCTTTCAGGACACACGTAAATTTGGTCGCATGCTGCTGACGGCAACCCCCCAGCGCATTCTGGATCGCCTGGGGCCGGAGCCGCTGGACAAAGGCTTTACCCGGCAGCGCCTGGCCGGCATGCTCGGCGCCTGCCGGCGACAGATCAAACCCTTGCTGCTTGACCAGCAGTTTCTGGCCGGAATGGGCAACATTTACGTGGACGAGGCGCTGTGGCAGGCCCGCATCCACCCCCGGCAGATCAGCAACACGCTCGATCAGCCGGCGATCGTCGGCCTGCACCGGGCCATCGTCCAGGTTCTGCAAAAAGGGCTGCAAAACCGCGGCACCTCGCTGGGGCGGGGCCAGACCAATTTCCAATCGCCGCGCCGCGACCCGGGCGGCAACGCCCAGACGCTGAACGTATTTCGCCGCACCGGCCAGGCCTGCCCGCGCTGCAGCGTTCCCATTGTGCGCCTGGTCGTCGGTCAGCGCAGCACACACGTCTGCCCGGCATGTCAACGGTTGACGGATTCTTATTGAGCCCGATATCTGCGCTGCCCCAGGCTTGATCCTTATGTTCAGCTCAACCGGCACGTATCGTCCGTCCGTCCGGCCTGCCCGTCGCTGCAGCAGTGGCTGCGCCAGCAGATGTCGCACAGGTAGGTGTTAAACCAGGCCAGGGCCTTCATCGGGGTGGCCATGCGCGCCATGATTTCGGATTTGTCGAGACAGCGGACGCGCTCGCTAAAAAAACGTTGCACCATTTTGCTGATTTGCAGCCGTGCATCCCCGTCAAGGCCCTTGCCGGCATAGCGGGTCATTATTTTCTGGGCTTGGCCCAACAGTTCGGTACTGTTCATGGTCGATCCTCCCGTGGCGTGTTGTTTCCATTTCAGTCGAAAGGGTGTGAATGATTTCGACCGTTGTCAACCGGGTGCTTGGCATCCGGTCGGCAGCATGGCACCCCGGTGGGATCGAAAAAAAAGCGTGGACGGAATCGATTCCATCCACGCTTTGGGTGCCACCCATCAGTGGCTGCCTGACCGACGCGATTCGGTCAATCGATCGCGCAGGCCAGCAGCTCCTTGCGGACCACTTCGAAGACGTCGCCGAAACGCAAAAGCCCGGTGACCGTCTCGCCGGCCCTGACGATCAGGGGCTGGTGGACCCCCATCACATAAAGATTCAGCGCTTTTTCCAGCGTGTCGTCCTCTTGGATATACTCGACATTGTCGGGCAGGTGCATCACTTCGGCGACCGTCTTGCTGGCGCCGCGCTGGCAGATGTCCTTTTCCGGTTCCAGCCAGAGGTTGAACTCCTTGACCGCTTTTCTCACAAATGTTCCGGTCAGGGTTCCGGTCTTATTGTCGCTCATCAGACGCTTGTAGTTGGGCTCCAGGGCGCGGAAAATGTCGATCATGGTGACTTTGCCCAGAAAGGTTCCGTCGGCGTCGACCACGATGGCATCGCGGTGGGCCCGGGCGTTGGTTTCGCGTTCTGCTTCGAGGGCTCTGAGGACGTCGACCAGGGTGTCGGATTTCTTGACCGTGACGTAGTTGGAGATGGGGATCATCAAGGTTTTGACGAAGATTTTTTTCATGTTCAGACCTCGCTTGAGTGAAGACCGGAAGCCCTGGACGCATAGGCGCTTCGGTCGTGTCTGGCAGTGGCCCTGCCGCCGGATCCGACAAGGCTCTGTGACAATGGCTGCGTCCTTTTGCTCAGCCGCCGGTCGTAATGGGCATGCCCATGATGGGCCAGAGCACCTTGACGGCAAAAGCGACAACCACCATTAAAATCAAACTGGCCGGAAGCCCCCACAGGAAAAACTCGCCCGTGGTGAACTGTTTGGAGTCGTAGGCGATGGCGTTGGGGGCGGCGCCCACCAGCAGCAGAAAGGGCATGCCGGCCGTCACCAGAGAGGCGAACAGGATGACCTCGCCGGCCACGCCCAGGTAGGGGGCGATGACCAGGGCCACCGGCAAGGAGATGGCAATGGCGGCCACGTTCATGATGAAGTTGGTCATGATCATGACGAAAAAGGCGATGCTCATGATGAAGACGAAACCGGTCGATTCCTTGAACATGGTCAGCCAGTTGACCGCCATCCACTCGGCCGCGCCGGTCTGCCAGAGGCAGAAGCCGATGCTCATGGCGCCGGCGAACAGCAGGATGATGTTCCAGGGAATCTCCTCCAGGTCGTTTATGTCCAGAAGCCCGGTGGCGAAAAAGAGAATGGTCGAGGTCAGCAGCACGGCGGTCTTGTGCGGCGGAACGAAATCGGGCATGGCCGATTGCATGACGGCCGAGGCGCCCAGCACCAAGATGGCCGAGCCCACGATCACGGCGGCGATCACTTCGCGCTTGCTGATCCCGCCCATCTCCCGGCTGAGCCGTTTGGCTTTTTCGCGCAGGCCGGGGATGGTGGCCTTTTCCGGTTTCATGACCACCATGAAAAAGCCCCACAACAAAAAGGTCATCAGCCAGCCGATGGGAAACATGTAGTAGCTCAGCTCAAAAAAACCGACGCTTTTACCGGAGACTTCACCGTAAAACCCTAAAGCCACGGCGCCGCGGGCGGCACCCAGCAGGGTCACGATGGATCCGGCCCCGGCGATGTAGGCCATGCCCATGAACAGGCCCTTGCCGAATTTGGTGGGCTTGTCGCCCTCGCCGTACATGCTGTAAATGGCCACCAGGAGCGGGTAGATGGTGGCCGCCACGGCGGTGTGGGCCATGATGTGGGTCAAGGCGGAAGTGAGCACGAAGCACCCCAGGTAGATCATGCTGGTCTTTTCGCCCACGATGGCCAGCATCTTGTAGGCGATCCGCCGTGTCAGCCCGGTCTTGGTGAAGACCAAGCCTACCACGATGGAGCCGAAGATGAAGAGCACGCTGGGGTCCATGAAGTCCTTGAAGGCATCCTTGGCCGGCCGGATGAAGAACAGCACCTGCAGCACCCCGATGGTCAAACTGGTGATGCCGATCGGCACCACCTCGAACACCCACCAGGTGGCGGCCAGCAGAAACACCGCCAGGGCGCCCTTGCCTTCCGGAGAGAGGGCGAAGGCTTTTCCTTCCGGGTCCATGGCGGCCGGCCAGGGGGGTGAATAGTAGACCACCACGAAAAGAATGATGCCGATGGCCATGAACAGGTATTTGTTCCAGGGCAGCCCAATCGAGGCCGCGGTAGCGTCGTTACTCATTTAACTCGTCCTCCTCGTTTGTTCGGTATATTGCGGTGCGTGCGAACGATTCCGGTTACAGCTTGCAGGCCATGATGGCGCCGCTGACCATTTCATAGACATCGGTGAGTCGCAAGACACCGACCACCTTTTTTGCATCCACGACCAGAAGCGACTGGTGGTGACCCAGTACGAGATGATGGATGGCTTCGCCCAGGGATGCGTCCAGTTCGATCATTTCATTGTCGACGGGCGTGACCATGAACGTTTTGACCTTGATCTGGGCGGCTTTTACACAGATTTGGTCCATGGGATCATGCCACAGCCGCATGGATTCGAAGATCGCTTTCTGATACATGCGGGTAAAGCCTGCGTGCATGGGGCGCTTGTCGGAGAGCATTTCATCGTATTTGGGTTCCAGGGCCCGCAAGATGTCCTGAAAGTTGACTTTGCCGACCACCTGGCCGTCGGCGCCGAGGACCAGGATCGCCCGGTGGCGATATTTAGCCTGGTCAAAGTCCGCCTGGCTCTTTTTCAGGGCCAGAACGGCCTCGCTGAGGGTGGCCTCCTCCGACACCGTAGCGTATTCCGACAGCGGTACCATCAGGTCTTTTACCGGTCTTGTCTTCACTGTGATCCTCCTTTTCCAGGTATGCGATGGGGTTTGGCAACCCATTTAAATCGTATTGAATTGTACGGGGAAATTTATAATGAAACGCCAGCGGCTGTCTATCATAGGGGACCGGTAAGATCAAGAGATTGGTGCTTGCCGTGCTCGGCCGTCAAATGAAAGGTGGCCTCCGCAGCGCTGCCGTCCGGTCCACCGACACCCGTGTGGGCTTGAGGCCGGAAGGGGGTCACAGGCCGGCTGCGGATTGCTTGAACCCGCAGCAGGGAGCTTTCCCGACTATTTTTATGATAAAGTCAGTTTTGATTGATTTGGTCATTGATCCATGGTAGTTACGCCAATCAGACTGGATTGAAGATGCTACCGTCGAATCACGGCAACCCCCAACCCCCATCGGGAGGCCACCAGTGAAGAATTTCCTTGTCAAAGACCTGATGGTGCCGATTTCCGAGTATGCCACTGTTCCGGAAGGGGCCACCCTTTATGAAGCCGTGCTGGCGCTCGAAACCGCCCAGGAAGCCTATCAGCAGAACCGCTACTCACACCGCGCCGTTTTGATGCTGGACAAAAACAAGCGCGTTGTGGGCAAACTCAGTCAGATGGACTTTCTCTGCGCCCTGGAACCCCGCGATGCCAATTTGGATCAGATTCGCAAGTACAAGCAGTTTGGATTCACGCGCAAGGCCGTTGCCCTGCAACAGGAGGAGTATCTGAAAAAGGCTTCTCCGACCCTGGATGTCTACTCGACGGCGGCGAAGTTGAAAGTAGCCGATTTTATGCAGCGCCCCACCGAAGGAGAGTATGTGGATGAAAGCACCTCGGTGGACATGGCCCTGCATCAGTTGACTGCGGGTTCCAACTTGTCGCTGCTGGTCACCAAGGGCGACGACATCGTCGGCGTCCTGCGGCTCTCCGATGTTTTCGCCGCAGTCTTTCACGCTATGAAAGAATCAGAATCACAATCTTTAGATGGGGAAAGCGTATGAAAGAACTAGAAAAACTGTTCGATCGGATCATCCAGCGAGTGAACATCAACCTCCGGGAACTGGAGTTCGATGTCAATCCATTTGTCCGCAAACTCATTTCCCCGCAGCAAATGACCAAGTTTTATGCCTTCTACGGCATTACCCCCCATCATCCCCTGAACCTGGTGTTCAAGCACTCCAACCTGGCCGGCAGCTATTTTCTGGGACGCTGCCGGGTGACCAATTCCCTGCTCTACAAAAGCGACATTCGCGGCGACGAGTTGAAAAAGGAAGGAGATCTTTTTCAACATCAGGATTTCAACATCACCGTCGACAAGGATGAGGAGATCCGCATCGACGACAGTTTTCTGATCAAAACCCTGGTGCACAACTTCTCCCATGACCCCGAAACCCTGGAACGCTTTTTTATTCGCGACACGGTCTCCACCCACTATGCCAACATCCACGGGTCGCCTTCGGACGGTTGTTACCTGGGGCCATTTTCGACGGTCGACCTGACCACCATGCGCGACTGCCGCATCGGGGCCTACTCCTACGTTCAGGCCGGTGAGATCAGCCACTTGAAGATCGAGCCCGGCACCGTCTGGGTGCGCAAACCGGACGACTTCAATTTCATGTACCGCTACCCACTCAGCGAGCTCAACCATTACATCTTCTTTGCCAGCGGCAGTCCGCCGCAAGGCGCGTTCATGGACTTCGTCGAGGACCGCAAGGAGGCCTTTCAACGGGTGTTCCAGGTGGTCAACATCGAAGATCGGGTTCCGGTGCCGTCGAGTGCCTCCCTGGATCGCTTTGCGGTCATCAAGCCCAAAACCAAAATCGGCGAGAACGTTTTGGTGGCCCAGCGGGCGTTCCTGCAGAACTCGACCCTGGGCAAAGGCGCCAATGCCCAGGAGAACTGCTATATCATCAATTCGAACCTGCAGGGCAACAATGTGACCGCCCATGGCGCCAAGATCATCGAGGCGGACATGGGGACCAACGTATTCGTCGGCTTCAACAGCTTTTTGAGAGGGCGTCCGGATGCCCGGTTGACCATCGGCAAAGACAGCGTGGTCATGCCCCACACCATCATCGACAACCGCCGGCCGCTCAAGGTGCCACCCGGCAGTCTGGTCTGGGGGTTGGTCAGAAACGAGGAAGAGCTGTCGGCCAACAGCATGCAGCTCAGAGAATTTTCTAAGGTCAACACCCGCGTGTGCCGCGGCAGTATGCTGTTTGAAGGCAATGGCAGCAGTTTTGTGAATGCATTTCAAGCGCGCATTCACCACATTCTCGAAGCCAACGGCGCCTTTTTCAATGGCACTTTGAATCGCGGACATGCCCAGCGCAATCAAAATCTTTCCTTCAACACCCTGCAGCCCTATCCCGAAGGAGACAAGGAAGGGCTCTACCCGACCATCATCATCCAACCCTGAAACAGCACGGGGTTCGGTCGATGAAGACCGAACCCCGCCCTGTTTATGCGTCTTGTCTGAGCAACCCTATTTAAAGAAGGTCAACAGTGCGTGCAAGTTGGTCATCGGGTGGGGCGGGCAGCCGGGAATGAACAGGTCCACCGGCAGCAGTGTGTCGAGCCCGTCGCTGACCTCCGGGCTGCCCCGGAAGGGGCCGCCGGTCAGGGTGCAGCTGCCCACGGCGATGACGACCCGCGGCTCGGGTGTGGCGTCGTAGGTCTGCAGTAGGGCGCTCTTCATGTTGCGGGAAATGGGGCCGGTCACCACGATGCCGTCGGCATGGCGCGGAGAGGCCACGAAGTTGATGCCGAAACGGGCCAGATCGAAAAAGGGCGTGGCCAGCACGTTCAGATCCGCCTCACAGGCATTGCAGCCGGCGGCCGACACCTGGCGCAGTTGAAGCGAGCGTCCGAACAGCCTTTTGAAGTGCTGCCGGGAATGTGCGGCCAGGTCGGGGAGGTTGCCCTGCGTGGTCAGGTGCGCCTTTTCGGCAACGGAGATGGCAAAATCCTGGGTGAAGGTGACGAACCGGCCCGCAGAGACCCGCTGGCAGGTGCCGCAGAATACGCAGCGGCCCATGTCGATGGTTTTGGCGTCCGGGTCGATGGCATCCTGAGGGCAGGCGGCGGCGCACTCGGCGGCCATCTCCGGGGGTGCCTCGAGGTCGATCTCGGGCCGGCCCCGGTAGCGCGGCAGTAACTGGACGTTCTCTTTGGGGTATCGGGATGTCTTGCAGCCCTGTTCGAACCGGTTTTTCAGCACGTTCAACATAATTCGTTTCCAACTATTTTTTATAATTCGTGACAGCAAGAACCAGGAGCCAGAATTTGGAACTCAGAACAGCGTTGTTGTCGTTTCGCTCCGGCTTGGCATGAGACTTTATGAGTCGAAGGCGATTTCCTTATTCTCTATTCTGACTCCTGTATGCTGAATTCTGACTCGTGTATCCTGACGCCTGCCTAAACGCTTACGAACCTAAAGATCAAACCCGCAGTAGGACAGGTTGTAGCTTTTGTTGTTGAGCGGGAAATCGGAGATGCCGGTGTCTCTCAAGGACATGGACAGGCCGTTCCAATTGTGGAAGGATGGATCCTTGACCTTGTATCGCCGAATGTTGCCCTGCCTGTCGGTGAGGACGCAATGCGACAGCTCGCCTCGCCAGGCTTCGTTGAGGGTGACGACGAATGAATCGGGTGCCAGGGCGACTTCGGGCACATCGATGATGTGGGTTTCCACTGGGCGGGAGAGCAGGATCTCGATGATCCCGATCGACTGCATCACCTCGTCGGCTCTGACCTTGGCCCGGGCATAGACATCGCCCGAAGATTCGGCATTTTCGGGAATGTGCAGGTATTCGTAGCGCTCGGTGGAAAAGCAGCGCCGCACGTCGTAGGGGATTCCGCAGGCGCGTCCGGCCGGCCCCACCAGTCCCAGGCGCTGGGCATCCTCACGGCTTACCGCGCCGCAGCCCTCGAAGCGCGAACGGACGCTGGAGGTCGAAAAGAGCAGTTCGATGGTGTGCTCGACCTGGGGTTTGAGTTCGGCGATGCGGGCCGTCAGATCGCGGCGGTTGTCGTCGTCCATGGGGAAACGGACGCCGCCGGGACGTACCAGCCCCTTGCCGAAGCGGTTGCCGCACAGCAGCAGGGACATGTTGAGAAAGTCGCCGCGCATGCGGCCGCAGTAGTTGGCCGGCGGCAGAAAGGCCACGTCGCCGCTCAGGGCGCCCAGATCGCCAACATGGTTGGCGATGCGTTCCAGCTCCAGGCCGATGGTGCGGATGATCCGGGAACCGTCATCGGTCTCGACGCCGCCCAGGGCTTCCATGGCCTGGCTGTGGCACAGGCTGTGGCCCACGGAGGTGTCTCCGGCCAGGTTTTCGGCGATAAAGGGCAGGCGTTTGCGATCGGCCGACAGCAGCAAATTTTCCGCCCCCCGGTGCTGGTATCCCAGCTGGATCTCCAGGTTCAGCACGCGTTCACCGATGCAGTTGAAGCGAAAGTGACCGGGTTCGATCACCCCGGCGTGCACCGGGCCGACCGCCACCTCATGGATCTCGTCTCCCTCAACCGAGTAGTAGTCGTAGCGGCCGGGTATATCCTCGCTGTAGTCGTTGCCGAAGATATCCGCGACCCCGCGGCCGTTGGGGTGGTAGCGCACCATTTTCAGCCAGGGGTGACCCTCGGGGCGGATGCCGACCTGTTCGGCGATTTCGCGCTCGAACATGTGAAAGGGGGCGCAGCGCGCCGTCAGCGACGGATAGCTTTCGGGCGCATCGCAGGCGGCCACCAGCAGATCGTCGGTGCGCAGCACGGCCATCAGGCGCACTGAATCGTCGATTTGGAACGCAAAAAACTGAACCACCTTACCGCCGCCCGAAACGATTTCGATTGCCTGGGCTGAAAAGTCGTCAAAAGCGAGATGGGGTATGCTTTCCATCGCGACGGCTTGGCCATTGGAAACGGTTTTAAAAGTCATGGTCCTTAAAATCCTCCACCGATGGCGTTCACCGCATTGATGATGGTTTGGTACAAGGTGTCCGGCATCCAGAAACAGAGCACCAGGGAGGTGAACAGCAGGGCGTATTGCGGCCAGACCAGGCTGGCTTCCTCTTTTATGGGGGTGGCAGCCGGTGAGGTGTCGAAGGAGATCTTCATGATGTTGTTGGCAAAACCGGCAAAGATCACGCACAGACTGAGAATGAAGACCGCCACCCCCACATAATTGTGGGATCGAAACGCAGCGATGATGATCAGCAGTTCGCCGATAAAGATTCCAAAGGGCGGAAAGCCCGAAATCCCGACGAAACCGGCGAAAAACGCCACGAAGGTCTTGGGCATGCGGCCCACCAGGTTGCCGGTCTGGGCGATGAAACGGCTGCCGTAGCCCAGCAGGATGTTGCCGGAGGTCAAAAACAGGCTGGATTTGATCAGGCTGTGATGGATCAGGCAGATGATCGCGCCATAGGCGCCCAGTCCGCCGATGCCGGTGCCGAAGGCGATGATGCCCATGTTTTCGATGCTGGAGTAGGCCAGCATGCGTTTGTATTCGGTCTGCTTGAGAATAAACGTGGCCGCGGCGGTAATCGAGATCAGGCCGAAGACGATCAGAATGGGGCCGGAAAAGTCAGCCAGGCCGGCGGCGTGCATGACCTTGTTGGTCTTGAAGATGCCCAGGTAGGCGCAGTTGAGCAGCACGCCGGAGAGCAGGGCCGAGGCCGGACTGGGCGCCTCGCTGTGGGCGTCGGGCAGCCAGGTGTGCATGGGGGCCAGCCCCATCTTGGTGCCGTAGCCGACCAGGATGAACACGAAGCCGGCCTTGAGCCACATGGGGTCCATACGCTTGGCCACCCCGGTCATGGCCGAAAACGAAATGGGTGCGTCCACCCGACCCACATCCATGGCTACCGTGACCAGGACCGACCCCAGCAGGGCCATGGCAATGCCCACCGAGCAGATCAGCACATACTTCCAGGTGGCCTCCAAAGAGGCCGCCGAGCGGTGGGTATAGATCAGCGGTGCGCTGGCCAGGGTGGTGGCCTCGATGGCGATCCACATCACCATGATGTGGTCGGAAAGCGTCACCATCGTCATGGTGGACAGAAACAGCAGCATGGACCCGGTGAAGATGTTCTCGGCCTGGATGTCGGATGCCTTGAGATAGGCGATGGTGTAGATGGAGATCAGGAAAAAGAGCAGGGAGATCACCAGCAGGGAGAGCAGGCCTTCCGGCGTCACCGCAAAATAGTCGGGAAGCCGCGGGGTCAGCAGGCCGGCCCAGACCGTCACGGAGAGCATCAGATGGACGGCACCGGTGAGTACCAGCAGGAATCGACCGATTTTACTCGGGAGAAAAAACGCGCCGGCACCGGTCAGAAACGGAATCAGAAAAACGATTTCAAGCATCAAGTGACCACCTATTCCTTGAGGGTTCGCAGGCGTGCCGTGTCCACGTCGTCAAAGGTCTGTTTGATATTTTGCAGGATGACCGCCATGATCATCACACCGGCCAGCACATCCAGCAGGATGCCGAATTCCACGATGTGGCGGGCACGCGTGGAAAAGGCAGTGCCCACCAGGTAGATCCCGTTTTCCATCATGATGTACCCCAGGACCATGGCAATGGCGTTGCGTCGGGCCATGAGCAGAAACATGCCGGCACCCAAAAGGGAGATCGCCGTGGGCAGGAGCAGGGCGCTGATGCTGCTGTAGGGCACGTCGATGCGGTGGCTGGCAAAGGTGGCCCCGACGATCAGCAGCAGACCGGCCAGGATGGAGGCGTGGTAGCCGACGATGGGTTCGACTTCACGGCCAATGGCGACGCGTTTGATGGCCAGATAGATGCACCCGGGGATGACGATGCCCCGGATGGTCAAGGTGACGATGGTGAAAACCACGCCGCCGGTGGACATCTCGTGGCCCACGAACAGGGGCACGATGCAAACCACCACACCTTGAAAGGCCATCACTTTGATCAGGCCCGGCAGACGACTGGATCCGAAGGAGAAGAGAATCGACAACAGGGCCAGCGATAAGATGGTATCGACCGGATGAATCATGTCAAGAACTCCAGGGTGATCACGGTTGCAAAAAAGGCCAGGGCAAAGGAGGTGAGCACGAACTTGGGCACCAGATCCATGCGGTAGCGCGCCATGATCGACTCGACCACACCGACGGCCACGTAGACGATCAAAACACCCAGCGAGAATAGGGCCAGGTTGGATGCCGGATGGCCCAGATCAAACGGAAAGATCAACCGGGAAACGATGGCGGCGTAGAAAAACATTTTCAGAAAGGCGCCCAATTCGATGAAGCCGAAATCCGGGCCGCTGTGATCGAGCACCATGACCTCGTGAATCATGGTCAACTCGAGGTGCGTGGCCGGGTCGTCGACCGGTACGCGGGCATTTTCCGTGAGCAGAATGATGAAAAAAGCGAAGACGATGAACAGCATAGGCGACCCGGCCGTCTGCCAGAATCCGAAGGGCTGTTCAGCGGAAAAATAGGCCGCCAGGTTCAGGTCGCCGGTCAACCGGTAAAACAGGATCAGGATCATGAACATGCTGGCTTCGCAGATAATGGGAAAGTAGGCTTCCCGGGCCGCGCCCATGCCCTCGAACGGGGAAGCGGTGTCCATGGCGGCGGCAATGATGAAGAAGCGGCCGATCCCCAGCAGATAAAGAATGAAAATCACGTCCCCGTTGAATGAGATCACCGGCGCCTGCCCGGCGATGGGCAGAAAGAGCAGCACCGTGGCGGCCGACCCTAAGGAGACAAGGGGTCCCAACCTGAAAATGAAAGTGGTGCTGCGGCTGTAGACGGATCCTTTTTTGAACAGTTTGACTAGGGTGTAGTAGTTGATCAGCACCGGCGACCCCTTGCGGCCGCCGAAAAAGGCTTTCACCTTGAAAATGACCCCTGCAAAAAACGGTGCCGTCAATACGGCAAAAGCCCACAGCAAGATGGATTCAAGCATAGTTTTTTCTCGTTTCAATGGGATGAAGCGTCATCGACCGACCCTGATAAAAGGTAAAATGCCACGCCCTTGCGACGGTTAAACGAAAAACAGCAGAATGACGATGGCCAGCAGGATGTAACCGATGTACAGATGGATGTCGCCGTGCTGAATCCATCGCAGTCGGTCGAACAGCCACAGGACCGGGTTGACGACGGCCCGATTCATGTTCAACTCGACAATGTCGTGTACCCGACTTCGGTAACAGGTCTTGTTCGGAAAGACGCCCTCGACCGGTGGATGCGTCACTTCAAGCGGTGCGGCCGGCTTGAAGAATTCCAGGATCGAAGCGGCATAGGACGTTCCGGTGTATTGCATCCGGGTTGTGGGCTGCGTAAATCCGCAGCCCCAGGTAGCGCCGCGGCCGGCGGGCTTGCCCTGGTAGAGGATTCGGCGCAAAGCCAGCACGCCCAGAAAAATCGCTATAAAGAGCGTGGCCCCCAGGGTGATGTTGGCCGACATCTGGGCAAAGGGTTCTATGGCTGCGCGGCCAAGATCGAGATTCAGGGCCGCCACGGCCTTTAGCACCATGAACATGAAGGCGCCCGGGTAGATGCCGATGACGAGGCAGGCGCCTGCCAGGGTGAGCATGGGGACCAGCATAAAGGCACCTTTTTCGTTGACATCCACCGCGGCCCGGCTGCGGGGTTCGCCTTGAAAGACGACACCCAGCAGACGCGTAAAACAGGCCAGGGCCAAGCCGCCGATAACGGCCAGGCTGACGATGGCACACAGGCTGACAACAAATGCCGGCGAGTCGCCGGCCACGCCCCGGAACCCGCCCATGTAAATGAAAAATTCACCCACAAACCCGTTGAACGGCGGCAGGCCCGAGATGGCCAGGCAACCGATCAGAAAGGTGGCGCCGGTTATTTTCATCTTTTTGAGCAAACCGCCCAAGGCGTTGATCGATCTGGTCCCCGTTTGGTGAACCACAGCGCCGGCACCCAGGAACAGCAACGACTTGAAAAGAGCGTGATTCAGCACATGCAGCAAACCGCCGCAAAAGCCAAACGCCGCCATGGTGGGATTGTCCACTGCCACGCCGATCATCCCGATGCCAAGGCCGATCAAAATGATGCCGATATTTTCAACGCTGGAGTAGGCCAACAGGCGTTTGATATCGTTTTGACCGAGCGCGTAAACCACCCCCAGGATGCCGGTCAGCATGCCGGCAATTAAGACAATGCCGCCAAGCACCGGCGTGTGCAGGTCGAGGATGCTGTACATCCTTAGAATACCGTATATGCCGGTTTTGATCATCACCCCGGACATGACGGCCGAGATGTGCGAGGGCGCCGCCGGATGGGCATGCGGCAGCCAGACGTGAAACGGGAACAGGCCGGCCTTGGAGCCGAAACCGATGAAAGCGAGCACAAAGATGAGGAGTTTGATCGAATCGGCCAGATTGCTGGCATCGAATCCAAAGTTTCCCGTGTGTGCATAGACAAGCCCAAAGGCAGAAAAAATAAACAGGGCCCCGACGTGGGAAAAAATAAAGTAGATGTAGCCGGCTTTTCTGTTCTCGGGAGCCTGGTGGTCGTGGATTACCAGGAAGAAGGAGGACAGGGACATCAACTCCCAGGCCAGCAGGAAGGTGATCAGGTTGTCGGCCGCCACCACCAGGGCCATGGAGGCCACCAAAAGGCTGAAAAAAAAGTAGTTGGCAGCCGTGCGAAGGGCTTTTTCAGGCCTGCTCAAGTAGTGAAAACTGTATATGGCGGCCAGCAGGCACACGGCAAAGATGGCCATCAGGAAGAAGGCCGACAGGCCGTCAATTCTAAAGGCGAGCGAAAACGAATTGAGATAGGCGAAGCTGGCCGAGGCGGTGCCGTCATAGGTCAGCTTTGACAACGCGTCGAGCATCCCCAGGCCACAACCGGCGCCGATTCCCAGCACCGCGGTGGCTTTCATCAAAGTGAATTGCCTGAACGCCAAAAGGGGAAGAATGCCGCCTGAAGCAATAATCAGAATTGACAGGAAAAATAGGTCCATTCGCTTCCTTTCACTCCTTTTGGCCCGATTGCCGGACGATGACGCTGGCGCTTGTCGCACCCCGGCTGACGGAACATGATGACCTTTTTTTTCGGGGTATGGATTTGGTGCGGCTGATGCAGCGCTTACAGGATTACGCGAGGGAACCTATTGCAAAAGCATCTGTCAAGTCAATATCTGAATTTTTCAAATTTGAACCTGGGTACAGGCTTGCCACCGACCTCTGCCTTTGTCAACCCTTGCCAAACGTGATAATAAAATGGCTGCCGTCGGCGTATCAGTGCGCGAGGAGGAGGGGATGCCGAAGCCGGACAGACGCTTTCTCACCATCGAAGCGACGCTCGAGGCCATTGACAGGGCCCTTGGCCAGTATCCTGATCAACTGAACCTGCTCTCGGTGCTGTGGCCGATGGTTTTTGGCAAGGATGCCTATCTGCTTGTGGCTGACCGCCGGCAATCGGCCTGGGCCAAAATTCCAGGAAAGACAAAATTGGTCGCCGCCGGCGAGGACGATCTGAAACGACGGATCATGGATCGGCTTCGGCGATCGGCGCCTGCTCCTGCGCGGTTGGCGCGCATCGCCGCCCTGGTGTTCGGGGTGCATGCCCAGGCCCAGGCAGGCTCGGAGCCCAAAACGCCCTCCGGCATCTGGATCGACACCGACATGGCCGGTTTCGTCTGCACCCAGTGCGGTCACTGCTGCCTGACCCTGGACTACCGCGAAGGCTGCACGCCGGCCGATGTGGCGCACTGGCAAGCCATCGGCCGGGACGACATCCTCGAGTGGGTCGGCACCGTGCGCCGAAACGGGCCTGTCGTGGCCTGCCGCATCTGGATGGTGCCGGGCACCAACCGCTATGCCGATCGCTGCCCCTGGCTGGCGGTTTCGCCCGAGCACGGCAGGTACGTTTGCACCATCCACGAGGTCAGGCCGGCGGTCTGCCGACAGTACCCCGGCAGCCGCAAGCATGCGCGCCTGACCGGCTGCAAGGGGGTATAGCCCTTGAGGGGATGCAATCCGACCATACCACTGTGAAGTGGAAACATGTTGACGGTTGGGACGATCATGCTCCCGAACCGTTTCAGGAGCCATCTTATGTCAGACGGTAGGTTTGAAAAAGTCCAGCAGACCGACGCGCCCATGTACGGGCCACCCAAGCTGATCCTGTGCGGATTTCCGGCCGCGGCCCAGCCCAAACTGCTGATGGTGTTAGAGATGGTGGGCCTTCGGGACGTCGCCGTGGTCTGGGCCAGCGAAACGGATGCGCAGTCCACCCTGGCCGACCTGCTGCAGCTGCCGGACCAGACCGGTGCCGGCAGCGACTCGGCGCTCGCCCGGGCGATTGTGGTGTCGGGCATTACCCACAACCAGCTGCACAACCTGATGACCGTCTGCCGCAAGAGCGGTATGCAGCAGGCCCTGTGGGCGGCCTTGACCCCCACCTCGGAAACCTGGCCGTTGGCCAGTCTGCTCTCCGAGTTGCAGGCTGAACGCAAGGCACTGTCCACCGGCCGCTGAAACGGCCGTTCAGAATCTAACCGATTGCCGACCTTTGGAACCGGTTGGATCCGCTGCGGAACGTTGCCTATCGCCAGCCGCAGGGCCTTTCGGCAATCCGTCGAAAAAGTCAACCCATCCCGTTTCGACTGAGTATTCAGCACCGACGACAACCAGTCGGCCGCTTTGGATCAGGTCTTCCAGAATCGGTGAGCCGTGCCGCAGCTGGTCGGCTGAGGCCCGGATGTTCAGACGGACGGCTCGCTGCAGCAGGGCATCCGGATCCCGCGGGTTCCCGGAATCAACGAGTGATGCCACCGATGGCCGAATGTGATTGACGATCGCGCACAGGTTCGGAGATCGGCATTCCACCGCCAGCTGCAGTTCGCCGATGGTCGCCGCAACGGCCCCGCAGCGGCTGTGACCCAGGACCACAATGAGCGACGTGCCAAAGTGATCGGCCGCAAATTCGACACTGCCGATTTGGGTGGGGCCCACGATGTTGCCGGCAACGCGGATCACAAACAGATCGCCCAGACCCTGATCGAAGATGATTTCGGCGGGCACCCTCGAATCTGAACAGCCCAGGATAATGGCAAAAGGCTTCTGTTCCGCGACCAATTCGGCCCGGCGGGCGTGGTGGGTCGGCATACTGCAATAGTGGAGATCATCAGCGACGAATCGACGGTTGCCCGCCTGCAGGCGGGCGAGTGCTTCGATGGCGGCGTTCATTTTGGCTTCATCTCCTGATCATTTCGGTCAACTGCGCTTGTGTCGGCAAAGGTTGATTAGTATAGAGGGGTTTGGCAATCACTTCAATCAGGCTCAAGCGACAGCGGACATGACGATACCCGGATTTGCAACAGCGGCCGGCACCCGGCAGATGGCGGAACGATTTGCCGATCGAACCTTCACCCTCCTCGGCCGAACCGGGCTGTACGCCAGCCGCACCGGTTTCGGATGCTACCGGGTCAACGCCGGCAGTGCCGTCCACGCATCCGCCCTGGCAAAGGCCCTGAGCAGCGGCGTCAACCTCATCGACACCAGTGCCAACTACGCTGACGGGGGCTCGGAACAGCTGGTGGGGCGGGTGATCGCCGATCTGGTCGCCGCGGGCACGCTCGATCGTGAGCAGGTCGTGGTCGTCTCCAAGGGGGGCTACCTGCAGGGCGACAATTTGGCCGTGCATCGCCAGCGCGAAGCGGCGGGCCGGCCCTTTCCGGAGGTGACCCTGGTAAAAGAGGGCCTGGCCCACTGCATTCACCCCGAATTCCTTGACGACCAGATCGGCCGCTCGCTCGTTCGGCTGGGGCTGGACGCCCTGGACGGGTACCTGCTGCACAACCCCGAATACTATCTGGACTGGGCCGGCCGGCAGGGCATGGCGGCCGAGACAGCCCGCAGCGAGTACCACCGGCGCATCCAACAGGCCCTGCAATATCTGGAAAGCGAGGTGCAGCGCGGCCGGATCCGGTTCTACGGCATCAGTTCCAACACCTTTCCCGCGCCTGCCGACGACCCCGAGTTCACCGAACTGCAGCGCATCTGGGAAGCGGTCGAGGCCAGCCTGCCGGAACATCATTTCCAGGTGGTGCAGATGCCGTTCAACCTGTTGGAAACCGGGGCCGTTTTAGCGCACAATCAGCCTGACGGCAAGTCGGTGCTCGGTTTCGCGCGCGAGAAGAACCTGGCCGTACTGGTCAACCGCCCCCTGAACGCCTTCACCGGCAAGCGCATGGTGCGCCTGGCCGGGATCGATGTGCGCCAGCGCCTGGATTACCGCACCATCATCGACCGCATCAAGGAGCTGGCCCAAAGCGAAACGCGCCTGTGGCGAACGATTCTGCCGGACATGGCTTCGATTCCCGGCGGCGTGCGTATCCGGATCAAGCAGCAGGGCTGTTTTGCCGAGACGCTCAAGCACCACTGGCGCAGCTTCGGATCCTACGAACGCTGGCGCGAGGCCAAAGACGGCATTTTTTTGCCGCGTGTTCAGGCGGTCATGGATTACCTGGCCCCGCACGCCGAGACGCATCCTGAACTGGCCCGCTGGATCCCCGCCCACCAGGAGGTGCTCGGCCGGGCCCTGCGTGCCGTGGGGTCCATCTACGCCGCCGATGCCGTGGCGCTGGAAAAGAAGATCGTTCACATGGTCGACCGCGCCGACCCCCAGTGGGCCGGACCCGGCGGCCTGAGCCAAAAGGCGCTTCGGGCCCTGATCTCCACCGCCGGCATCACAACGGTGCTGGTGGGCATGCGCACGCCGGCCTACGTCGACGACGTCCTGGCGGCCGACGACCCAGCGATCGAAAAACAGGACCGATCCGCCTCCTGGCAACGCCTGGCGGCCGACTCGCGGGAGATTTTCCCCGATTAGCGGCCGGTGACCGGCTCAAGGTCGGGCACAAATTGCCGATCTCAGACACGGTAGCGACGAATCGTGAAAGGGGGATCGGCAACACCATGTCAACCGGCGAGTTCAGAAGACGACACGAGCGCAAAAACTACACCACCGAGGTCACCTTCTCCTTCCGGGAAAGGGCCTACACCGGCACGTTGAAGGACATCAGCATGGGCGGCGCCTTTGTGACGACCCGGTCGGCCGGGCATTTGGGAGAGGGCGACGAGATCGTCATCAGCATCCCGTACACCAGCGGCAGCAAGCACATCAAGCGCCGCGCCAAGGTGCTCTGGAGCCGTGGGGACGGCTTTGCGGTCGAGTTTTTCTGAGCGGCGCCGCGGCCGGCCCCATGAGCGTCGACCGCACCTGGCCGGGCTTACAGCGCCGGCGATGCGGCCGGATTGGCCAGCGGCGTCAGCGTCTCCACGATGCGGCGCATCTCATCCCTGCTCGCGGCGATCTTTGCGCGGGCCTTTGCGACCTCGGCCACGATGGCGGGGGTGTCGACGAAGGCGCTGTATATTTCCAGAAACTGCAGGTCGTATTGAATTTCGGCCATGGCCGATGTCAACGACTTGACATTCAAGGTCAGATAGTCGCGCATCATTTCGGGCCGCACGTAGCCGAGCACGGCCAGCCGATCCCACCCATGATGGATGCGCAGTGACGCATCCTGGATGTAGAGGCCGATCTTCTGTACATATCCCAGCTGGCGGTCGTCCGGATCGGCCAGCAGGCCCCGTTCGAGAAATTTGATCTCCTTGCGGATCCGGTCCAGTTCGTGCCAGCGCAGATAAAGCGTTTCAATGGCCGGGGTAAGCGCCTCGACCATCCGGTCGGCCCCAGCCGAGTCGTACTTCGGCCCGTCGGTCTGCCTGCCGGGCGCACACCCGACCAGAGCGGCCGCCGCCAGGGCCAGGATCAACGCGGCAAGGCCGACAGGCCAGTTGAATTGAGTCGTCATGTCAACTCCGATCACGCTAAAGCAGCGCCGATCTGCTGCCGATATAAGTGACATTCATCCAATCACAAACAGGCACGATTCGCAATGGACTGGCTGGCATCGGCGTCACTGAACAGCGCTTTTTCGAACACGGGCTCGGGGCTTTTGGGCGAAAAGGACGGGTCGGCCATTTTCGACGCCCTGCTGCAGCGTCAAAACGGCCTGGAAACCCTTGCCAACCAGTTCCTGCAGACCGGCATCGATCAATACCTCAACAAAAGCTACGCCCAGGCCGCCAAATCTTTCGAAGCCGCGGTCGGACTGGCCCCCAGTTCGGCCTACAACGTCGAGTCGTCCCAGTACCTGGTCCAGAGTTACCTGCAGCTGGGCGAGACCGACAAGGCCATCGCGACCTACCAGGCCGCCATCCAGCGCAATCCGCAGCGCGATGACCTGAGCGCGGCGCTCGGCAAGCTCTACTATGCCGAGGAGCGCTACACGGAGGCGGCCGCGCAATACCGCGCCGCCGTTCAGGTCCGTCCCAGTGCAACCAACCGCTACGCCTACGGGGAGGCGCTGCTCAAGGTCAAGAATTTCAGCCAGGCCGAGCACCAGTTCCGCGAGGTCAAACGCCTCGAGCCCCAAAGTCACGTGGGGGACTACGGCCTCGGCAAACTGTATGCCCAGCAAAAGGATTTCGACCAGGCCATCGCGCACTTCGAGCGGGCCCTGGCGCTCGAAGCGACCTTTTACGACGCCCTGGCCGAGAGCGGCTACGCCTACGCCGACATGGGCGAGATCGAAAAAGCCCGCCACGTTCTGGAAGACCTGGCCGAACTGGACCAAGACCTGGCCCTGACGCTGGAAGGCTACATCGGCGAGAAGGAACCGCCGCGCATCGCCTTCGCCCACGCCAGCAGTTCCTTTCCGTACAGCGGGTCCAGGGGCTACCCGGTCTCGGCCATCGACGCCTATCTGCAGCATGCCGGTGCCACGGCCAGCGTCAGCATGAAATTCCTGTTCACCAAGCCCATGGATCCGGCATCGGTCGAAAACCGCTTCAACTGGGATATCTCACGGGCCGCCAGCCACAACCTTGCCGAAACCTACAACTTCGGGGACGCGATTCCGTCCACCGAAATTGCCCTCGATCCCTTTCCGGACTACGTGGTCTACGATCGCGACACCCGCACCGCGACGGTCGGGCTGACCATCCGCCAGAACCAGAGTGCCGACGGCACCATCGATCCGGCCCACATCGTTTTCAAATTCGAGGGCGCCGACATCAACGGCATCGCCATGGACCGTGACGGCGACCAGTTCAGCGGATTCACGGGTTCCGCCTGATCGGCCGGCGCCCGCCGTTTCCAGTCCTGCGGCCGACGACCCAGCGGGCCTTCACCGCCGCCGCGCACCCGATGGCGGAAGGATGGCACTTCCTGGCACGCCTATTGCTCAACATCCATATCAGCCGGCCGGACTCCCCAGTTGAAGAGAAGTCAAAAAGACCAACGATTAATATGAATAACAAAAGGTTGTAATGAGAATCGCCTTTCGGGCAATGTCAACGGACTGACAGGTTAGCGTCACGATCGCGTTTTGGGATGCAGGCAAGAAAGGAACAGCGATGAAGACAGCATGTGCGGACCAGTACGACGCCGTTTTGGAACTGATCGCCGGTAAACGCTACGATGAGGCCATTGCGGCCTTGGAGGTGCTGGTGGCCGCCTGCGACGACCATGCGGCGGCGCATGCTGATCTGGGGCACCTTTACGGCACCGTCGGGGACGTGGCCCGGGCGCTGGACCACTTCGAACAGGCCGTGGCCCTGGAACCGGACAATCCGGTTTACCTGAAGCACCTGGCCGAGCTGCTGTTCAGCGAGTGCAACGCGGCCGAGCGGGCCGTGAGCCTTTACGAGCAGGTCCTCTCCCTGTGTCCCGAGGATGTGCAGGCCTTGATGATCACCGGCCACCTGTGCGTCTCCCTCGAGCGCTTCGACGACGCCCTGGGGTATTACCACCGCGTGTTGGACATCCAGCCGGACAACGATCAGGCCCGGCGGTTCGCCGACCGGCTGCTGGCCCACGGCATCGGCTTCGCTTCGGCAAAAGGCCCCCAAGCGGGCTACCAGTGGTGCAAGGAACTGATCGATCGGGGACGGGTCCAAGCGGCCATGGCCGGCCTGCAGGCCCTGTCGGTCGTCTTTCCCGACTTCGCCCTGGCCCACAACGATCTGGGCGTCTTGTACTACCGACAGGGCGACATGGCGCGCTCGCTGCGATGCTTGAAGCGGGCGGTGTCGCTTGCCCCGCGCAACGCGACCTTGAAGAGAAACCTGGCCGACGTCTACCTGGCCGACGCCGAGCAGATCGAAAATGCCCTTGAAATGTACATTTCGATTCTCAACGACCACCCGGAGGACATCGACGCCCTGATGGTGGCCGGCGACATCAGCGCCGCCCTGGGCAAGACCGATTCGGCGCGGACCTTCTACGACCGCGCCCTGTGCGTCGAGCCCTGGAATTCGGAAGTCAGCGAGCACCTGGTGCAATTGTCGGGTGATGTGGTGTAGCGCATTGCCATTTTCAAAAAAAATAGGCGGGGTTGTCGTCAGCGATCCCGATCGGGCAATTCCGGCCGGTTCCAATGAACGACCAGGGCCGTTTTCCATTCGGGAAAACGGCCCTGGTCGGTATACGGTCGCACCACGGCGACCTTGCGTGATGATCGGTATCTACTGCCCCCGCAATCCCGCGGCCACGTTTTCGTTGATCTCGATCAGGATGCTCAGCTTGTCGGGGTCGGGCGCGCCCATGACCTCGAAGATGCGTTTGTCGACAAAGCCGCTCAGGCGCAGCAGGTCGAGCTTGATGTGGGTCGGCAGGGGGTTGTCGGCCTTGGCCAGTTCGGTTTGGAAGATGGTCCAGATGCGCTGGTTGTATTTCAAGGCCTCGTCGAGCCGCTGGCGACGGTCGGCATCGGACCACCGCTTCTGGCAGTTCCTGAGTTTCAGGGCGCCTTCGCTCAGGACCCGGGCTTCGGTCTCGCGGCCGGAGACGGTCGCTTTTTCGACGGATTTGTAGGCGTGCAGCGCGTTACTGTACACGGGCGATGACCTCCTCTTCGTATGCGATCAGTTTTTTGCCGGTTTTCAGGGCCTGGTAGTAGCTGCCGTTCAAAATTTCGCGGCTGATGCGCTCGACGATCTCCAGGGCGCCGGGCGCGGCGCTTAAAAACTCACGCACCAGCTTCCAGTAGGCCTTGTGGTGGTCGGTCAGGTTGTTGCCGTCGATGTACATCAGTTGGATGGCGAAGTAGATGCGCCGGGCCGGTGAATTGGCTTGCTCGGCGCTCAGAATGTCCTTTTCGCGCAGGATCGGAACCGGGTTCTCGACGATCAGGTTCGCCTTGGCCGATCCGTTGGTGACGACCGCCCCGCCGATGATCATGCGTTCGCCGGGCTTGAGGGTTATTTTCAGTGCCATGACCGTCTCCCCGGGAAATCGATGCCTTCGTGCATAATGGAAAATCGGACAACAAGCGTGTGAACTAGGGTTCGGGCCATGTCTATATCAGATGGAAAAAACGGGCAAGGGAAGCCAGATCCCCTTGCCCGTTGGGGTGTCCGCGTCAAGAGGCTGGTTTAAAAGAGCCGCAATACGCTCTGGGCGGCCTGGGAGGCCAGGCTCAGGGAGGTCGTGCCCAGGTTCTGACGGGTCTGCAGCATCAGCATGTTGGCGCCTTCCTCGTTCATGTCGGCCAGGACCAGGTTGTCGCCGCCGGTGTTGAGGGTGTTGACCATCTCGTTGGTGAAGTCGGCCCGGATCTGAATGGTCGACAGGCTCGAGGAGAGCTTCTGGGCCTCGGTGCGCAGAGGCTTTGATGGCCGCATCGATCTCGCTGATGGCCGTGTTGATCTCGGTACCGATCGGTCAAGATCGGTTGCATCGGTGAGGTCAGTAGCTCCGGCAATCGTACCTGGCGTCGGTCGACTTCGGCAGTCAGCTCCGTCCACGATGAGGTAGTGGTCGCCGGCTTCGTCGAAAACCACCTTGATCGATTCTCCGTCGAGCAGGTTCTGGCCGCCGTAGCTGGAGTCGACTGCCAAGGTTGCGATCTGATCGATGATTTCATTGTACTGCATCACCAACCCAGTTGCATCTTCAGAGGTTTTTGCGGCCGAGGCCAGGGACTTCATCTGGTTGAGCAGGGCCTGGATGTTCTCGATGCCGGTGTTGGCGGCCTCGATGACCTTGATGGACTCGCCCATGCCGTCTTTGAGGGCCGACAGGTCGGCGGCGCGGTTGTGGTGGTCCTGGGCCTTGAAGAAGTTGACCGGGTCGTCCAGGGCCGAGTTGACCTTCTTGCCGGTGGCCAGCCGGTTCTGGGTGGTCTGCATCAGCTTGTCGACGCCCTGAAGGGCGATCAGGTTGTTTCGCATGCCTGCGGTCAGTGCGATTGCCATGGTAACTCTCCTTTTCTAGGTGGTGTTGCGGCTTTCTTGCCGCGATGGGGGTTATGATCGCGCCCGGCCCAACGGTGCTGCCGGCGACCCTCCTTTCGCGTGGTGTGGCGCGATACAACCCTATTATCGTTCCGGCGACGGCTGACTTTAGCAGAAAGCGCCGGGACCGTTCCGATCAAGGCTGAGTTGCAAAGTGCAAAAATTTGCAACCTGCAAAATATTGGGGTGCCATCGACCGCGACGGTCGCATTGGTCGTCAGGCTTGAGCCGATCCTAATGCCAACATGCTTTAACTATAGGATATATGGCTGACAAAGCGGTGAAATGATGCCATCCTTCGGGTAAATTGCGCCTAAATAGCCATAATTATGGTGGCATTAATTTGCAAAGTGCAAAAAAATGGGCCTATGCGGGACCTGAATATGCTGAGTTTACTGAAAATCCGGCCCAGCGAGGGAATGACGACCTGAAATCGGGCTTTGTCGGGGCACCCCAACCGATACGGGCTGCCGGTGTCTGCTCGTCAAGATGTTGGGGTTGCCAGGGGACGGTCCAGACTTGCGGTCACGGCTGTTCAACCCCCTGTGCACTTTAATTAACTCTTCCGGTATCTATATTGCATATTTGCTGATTATCCTCAGGTTCCTTCGATTCACAAACGATCACTACCAACAGCGAGCAGGAGACGTGGGTGTGCAAATTCCAACGATGACCGATGACGGCGAATTGGAAGCAGGCGACAACTCAATGTCCTTGTCGAATGGAAAGGGTGCCTTTCAGGGGCTGGTCGGCAACAGTTCGGTCATGCAGAACATCTTTCGCATGGTCGAGCGCGTGGCCGACAGCGACAGCACCATCCTGATCAACGGTGAGACCGGAACCGGCAAGGGCCTGCTGGCCCACGCCGTTCACAAGCAGTCTTACCGCCGCGACGAGCCCTTCGTGTCGATCAACTGCGGCGCCATTCCGGAAAACCTGCTGGAGAGCGAACTGTTCGGGCACCTCAAGGGTTCCTTTACCGGTGCCACGGCCAACAAGGTCGGCAAATTCGAGTCGGCCGACGGCGGCACCATCTTCCTGGACGAGATCGGCGACATGAGCCCGGACCTGCAGGTCAAGCTGTTGAAGGTTCTCGAGGAGCGCTGCTTCGAACCGGTCGGGGGCTGCAAAACCGTTCGCGTGAATGTGCGCATCGTCACCGCGACCCACCGCGACCTGGAAGAAGAGGTCCAAAAGGGCAACTTTCGGGAAGACCTGTTTTACCGCCTGTACGTCATTCCCATCGAACTGCCGGCCCTGAGGGCGCGCCGGTCGGACATCCCCTTTTTCGTGGCCCACTTCATGAACCGGCTCAACGCCCGCAAAAAGACCAGCGTCAACACCATTTCCGACCGGGCAATGCATGTTCTCACGCACTACTCATGGCCCGGCAACGTGCGCGAGCTGGCCAATCTGATGGAGCGGCTGGTGGTGATCAAGGGCAGCGGCGAGATCGACATCGACGATCTGCCCGACAAGATGAAACACGACACCCCCGCGACCCATTTCGTGGCCCCCGAACTGACCGGCGAGGGGCTCTGCCTGAGCACGGCGGTCAGCGAATTCGAAAAACGCCTGATCTACCAGTCCCTGGAAAAGACCAAATGGGTCAAAAACCGGGCCGCCCAACTGCTCAAGGTCAAGCGGACCACGCTGGTGGAAAAAATCAAACGCTACGAACTGCAAAAGTGCGCCTGATCCCTTCTCCTCCCACCCCCCGGCGGGCCGAAAGGCCCGCCACTTCCCTTGGTGATGATTTCGCGTGACGGGCCAAGGTAAAACCGACGGTCATGGAATCCGTTAGCGCCCTGCTGGTCATAAGGGAACCGAACCTGAGCCGTCGGCTGTGCCGGGCCCTGGCACGGCACGACCGCCTGCAGGTCCAATCCTGCGCCAGCGCCGCCGAAGCGGTCGCCGCCCTGCAAGAGCGGCCTTTTCAGATCCTGTACACCGACCTGTGGCTGGCCGACGGCTGCGGCATCGACCTGATCCGTCACGCCGTTCAGGCCCTTCCCCGGCTTTACATCCTGGCCGGCGCTTCGACGGGCTGCGCCCGGGACGTGATGGCTGCCATGCAGGCCGGCGCGGCCGATTTCATCATCGACCCCGGCACGACCGAACTGTTGGAGACCGCTTTTGAAAAGGCCCTGCGGGTGATCCTGGACAACCGAGCGCCGGACCCGGCCGGCCGCGTACCCGCCAAGACCTTCATCACCCGGGACAAGGCCGTGTCGTCAATGCTGGAGATGGCCAAACGGGTCGCGCCCAGTGACGCCACGGTGTTGATCACCGGCGAGAGCGGGACGGGCAAGGAACTGCTGGCCGCGTTCATTCATGATCACAGCCGGCGCCGCAGCGAACCCTACACCGCCATCAACTGCGCCGCCCTGCCCGAGCAACTGGCCGAAAGCGAGCTGTTCGGCCACGAGAAGGGGGCCTTCACCGGGGCCTTTTCACGCAAAATCGGCCGCTTCGAATCGGCCGGCAACGGGACCCTGGTGCTGGACGAGATCACCGAGATGGCCCTGCCGCTTCAGGCCAAGCTGCTGCGCGCCTTGCAGGAGAAAGAGATCGTGCGCCTGGGCGGCACCCGGGCCATACCGATCCAGGCCCGGGTGATTGCGATCAGCAACCGCAACATGGCCGAGGCGGTCCGCTCGGGCCTGTTCCGGTCCGATTTGTACCATCGGCTGAACGTCATTCCCTTGACGATTCCGCCCCTTCGGGAACGAAAAAGCGACATCGCGCTGCTGGCCGACCGCTTTCTGAAACGCTTCAGCAGCCTGAATTCGACCCCGATGCAGCGCATTTCCGACCCGGCCCTGGCGGCGTTGAGCGCCCACGCCTGGCCCGGCAATGTGCGCGAACTGGAAAACGCCATTCAACGCGCTGTTCTGATCGGCGACGGCGACGAGATGCTGCCCGAGCACCTGATGCTCGACGCCGCCTCCGACGCCCCTGCCAAAACCGCCTCCATCGGGGCCGGAATGACCGTCCGGGAGATGGAAAAAGAGCTTATTTTCAATACCTTGGACGAGGTCAACGACAACCGCACCCATGCGGCCAAAATGTTGGGAATCAGCATCCGGACCCTGCGCAACAAGCTCAACGAATACCAGGCCGAAAGGCAATCCGCCGGCAATTGACCCGGCGGCCGCTTTTCGGCCCGTCACCCACCCTGGCCGGATCCACTTTCGACAAGATCGCGGGCAGGTGGTTGCGGTTCCTGTGGCAAGGGGCGGCAACGCCCTGCGAAGGGGTGGTATGCTATTTGCTCACTATGAAACCGAACCCACTGCAATGGAGTGCATCATGGAGAGCCGACCGGTAAACCTGTTTGGCGGCACGATTGACATCCTGACCCGATCGTTGAATCTGCGCGCCCGCCAGCACGAGATGATTCTCAACAACGTGGCCAATGCCGACACGCCCAACTTCAGACCGTTTAGCATGGATGTCGAGGCGCAGCTTCAACAGCATCACAAGATTGACGGTTCGGCGGCGCTGCAAAAGACCAACCCGCGCCATCTGCAAGGCGCGGCCGACGGGGACGGTGCGGCGGCTTCGATGAGCGCATCCGGCAGCCGGACGCCCTTGATGCGCGGCGACGGCAACGGCGTCGACATCGACGCCCAGATGACGGCCCTGGCCAGAAACAGCCTGCTGTACAAGGTCTCGGCCCAGATCGTCGGCTCGAAATTCAAGGCATTGAAACATGCCATCACAGGAGGCACGAAATAAGATGACTTTTCTGGACAGCCTGGCCATCAGTGCCAGCGGACTGAGCGCCCAGCGCCTGCGGATGAACCTGATCTCCAGCAACATGGCCAATGTGAACACCACCCGAACCGAAACCGGCCAGCCCTACCGGCGCAAGGACGCCGTCTTCCAGGCGGTCCTGCAGGACCGCTTCGATGCGCTGGCGCCGGCGGGGCCGGGCCGCGCGGCCAGCGGCGTGGAGGTGGCCGGCGTCGTCGAAGACGCCAAGCCGTTTTTGGAAAAGTACGATCCGGGGCATCCGGCCGCCGATGAAAACGGGGTCGTCCGACTGCCCAACATCAACATCGTCGAAGAGATGGTCAACATGATATCCGCCAGCCGCAGCTTCGAGGCCAACGCCACCGCGGTGCGGGCCACCAAGGAGATGGCCGGCATTGCCCTGGAGATCGGAAGGACGTCATGAACGATCTGACCATTTCACGCTTGCAGACCCTGCTGCCCAACATCGCCGGGCCCGAAAACCGGACCACGGCCGAAGCCGGCGCGCCGTTCAGTGAGTACATCAAGGATTCGCTGAGCGAGGTCAACCGCAAGATGCAGGCGGCCGACAAGGCCGTCGCCGACCTGGCCAGCGGTGCCAACCCGGATATCCACAACACCATGATCGCCATGCAAAAGGCGGAAGTCTCATTCGAACTGGTGATGCAGATCCGCAACAAGCTCATTGCGGCCTACGACGAGATTCGTCGCATGGCCATTTAACTTAGGGAGTCGCGATGGCCGTTTCACTCTCTGCCCTGCCACGCCAGCTGATGCTGGCGGTAAGGGGGATTTCGACCGGCAAGCTGGTCGCCATGGCCGTTTTGGTCGGCGGCACCATCGCCGGACTCGCATTTTTGTTGAGCTGGTCGGAAAGCAGCGACCTGCGCCCGCTCTACAGCAACCTGACCCCTGAAGACGCGGCCGGAATCGTGGCCAAGCTCAAGGAAGACCAGATTCCCTATCAGCTGACCGCGGACGGGGCCGGGCTGAGCATTCCCCATGACAGGATTTACGAAACGCGCCTGGAAATGGCTGCCGAGGGACTGCCGCGCGGCAGCGGCATCGGCTTCGAGGTGTTCGACGAAACCAAGCTGGGAATGACCGAATTCGCCCAGAACGTCAACTATCAGCGGGCCCTGCAAGGCGAGCTGAGCCGCACCATCAACACCCTGACGGAGGTGGAAAGTTCGCGGGTGCACATCGTCATGCACGCCCGCTCCCTGTTTATCGAGGAGGAGGAGCCGGCCACGGCATCGGTCATCCTCAAGCTCAGACCCGGCAAATACCTGAGCAAGGATCAGATCCAGGGCATCGTCCACCTGGTCTCGTCGAGCGTCTCGCGCCTCAAGCCCGAGGATGTCACCATCGTCGACAACACGGGTAAAATGCTGGCCGGTTTGAAGGAAACAGAGACCGTCAATCAGATCACCTCCGATCAGCTCCTCTTTCAGGAGAAGAAAGAGCGCCTTCTGGAAAATCGCGTCAAGAGCATGCTGGAGCACGTTCTGGGTCGGGACAAGGCCATCGTGAGGGCCTCGTGCCAGCTCAACTTCACCCAGGAGGAGCAGACCGAGGAGATCTATCTTCCCGATCACTCGGTGATCCGCAGCGAACAGGGCTCCAGTTCGATCGTGAGCGATGCGGACGAGGTGGCCGCCGGCATCCCCGGGCTCCAGGCCAACGTCGCCCCCGGCCAGGCTGCCCCGGCCGCTGCCGACGACGGCTACAGCAATCAGAAACAGCAGTTTACCAAAAACTGGGAGGTCGGCAAGCGGACCAGCCGGCAGGTCCTGCCCATCGGCAGCGTGGTGCGCCTGTCGGTGGCCGTGATCGTCGACGGCACCTACCAGGCTCCCGAGGAGGGGGCCGAAACAGAGGCGCCGCGCTATGTTCCCCGAACCGCCGAAGAGATGGCCACGCTCGAGAACATCGTCAAAAGCGCCGTCGCCTACGATGAAGCCCGCGGCGACCACATCGAGGTGGTCAACATTCCCTTCGAGGCGCAGATGGGTTCCGATCTGATTGCCGAAAGCGAACCGGCCGGTTGGGCGGACACGATTCAGGAGTATGCCGGATTGATCAAATACGCGGCCACGGCCCTGGTGTTCCTCTTGTGCTTCATCATGATCGTCAAGCCGCTGACCCGCTGGTTGACATCGACGCCCATCGAAGAGATCCAGATGCTCGAGCAGCTTCCCCAAACCATCAGGGAGCTGGAACGACGCTACGCGCAAACGGACAACGCGAGCAGCTACACCCGCCAGATCGAAAAGCTGGTCAATGAGAACCGCTCCGGGTCCACGCAGCTCATGAAGCAGTGGTTGAAAGAGACCTAATCACCATAGACGGATCGACGTGTTGACATGGACCCAAGCAATCTGATCGGATCGCTGAAGGCGGCCATTTTGGTGCACGCCCTGGGATGGGATGTGGTCGCGCCGATGATGAGCCAGCTCAGCAAGGACGAGCGCAACCTGATTTTCAAACTCCAGTCCAAGATGGGCGCCGTCTCTGCGGAGTTGGTGGAAGGCGTCGCCAAGGAGTTTCTCGAAAAGGTCACCCCGCCCGCGGCGGTCGAAAACAGCGCCAGGCGCAGCCAGCGGGGCGTGGCGGACGATCTGCTGGACGAGCAGCAGTCCCAAACCCTGAAAACCATCCAGACCCTTGAACCGGGCAGGCTGATCCAGCTGATCCAGAACGAGCATCCCCAGACCATATCCCTGATCGTTGCCCACCTGGATCCGCACATGGCCGGCGCCGTTATGGCGCAGCTGCCCGACGCCCTGAAAACGGACGTGGCCTGCCGCATCGCCACGTTGGACAAAGTCTCTTCGGGTATGCTGGAGGAGATTGACCAGGCCTTTGCGGAGATACTGGCCAACAAGCAGACCGCCGCCACCCAGAAGGCCGGCGGCGTGTCGCGCCTGGCCGAGATTCTGAACCTCATCGACGGCGCCACGGCCGAGCAGATCATGGAGGAGATCGAGGAGAACGACCCCGATCTGGCGGATGAGATCCGCCAGAGCATGTTTGTTTTCGACGACATCGTCTTCGTGGATGACCGCGGGCTGCAGAAAGTGCTGCGCTCGGTCGAATCCCACGAGCTTGCCGTAGCGCTCAAGGCCGCCACCGACGAAGTCAAGGAGAAGATTTTCCGCAACATGTCCGAGCGGGCGGCTCAGATCCTCAAAGAAGAGATAGAGGTGTCCGGCGCCGTTCGCATCAAAGAGGTGACCGATGCCCAGCAAAAGGTCACCAAGGTCGTTCAGGATATGGAGCGAAAAGGCGAGCTGGTCGTCAGCGGCAGGGGAGGGGAGGAGTTGGTTGGCTGACGCGACCAAGGATTCAAACCTGCCCGAGGCAGACGCCTGCGGACGCTACTGTTTTCCCGAGATCTCCGGGGTGGCCGAGGCGGACCCGGTCTGGACGCCTGCCAAGGCGCACTTCGTCGACGGCGCCAGCGACCCGACCGATGACGGTGCAGGGCCGGAAGGGGAAGCCCACCCTGCCGATCCCGTCGCCGAGCGGATCGAGGCCGCCTACCAGGATGGGCTGGAAAAAGGGCGTGCCGAGGCAACGGCCAGCCTGCGGCAAGAGGTCGGCCAGGCCAGCACCGCGCTGGCGTCGGCCGTGGACGAGCTGTTTCGGGTCCGTGAGCAGGACCTGGCCCGCATGGAGGCCGAGACGGTCCGGCTGGCTCTGGCCATCGCCAAAAAGATCGTCGGAATCGAAGCGGCAAAGGGCGAGGCCATTTGCCGCGTGGTCAGGGCGGCCATGGAGAAGGTCGGCGACCCGCGCGGGTTGACCTTGAAACTGAACCCGCAGGATGTGGACGCCGTCCGGCGCTGCACGCCGGCCTCGCTGCTCGGCGACGCCGTGGACACGCCCTTTCGCATCGAAGCGGACGACGGCATTGTGCGCGGGGGCTGCATGATCGAGACCCGCCTCGGAGACGTGGACGCCCGCATCGATCAGCAGATCGGCATCGTGGAGGAGCAGTTGATCGACGCGCTGGGCGGCAGTCGTAGCGATGGATCGGACCGCTAGGGTGTTTAGCCCGTTTTCGGTCGACCGCTACCATGAGGTGGTGTCGGCCGCCACGCCCATCCGTGCCCACGGACGCGTACGCAAAGTGGTCGGCATGGTCGTCGAGGCCAGCGGCCCGGCATCCCGGATCGGCTGCGTATGCGACATCGTCACCGAAAATGGCCGGAATACGGTTCGCGCCGAAGTGCTGGGGTTTCGCGAGGACGCCCTGCTGCTCATGCCCCTGGCGGACATCCGCCAGCTCGGACCCGGCTGCCGGGTCGTGGCCCACAAACAGACCGCGCACGTCGCGGTCGGCCGCGGGCTGCTGGGCAGGGTCATTGACGGGCTCGGAAATCCGATCGACGGCAAAGGACCGATCGATGTCGAAGATGCCTACCCGATTTACGCCAACCCCTTGAACCCGCTGCGCCGCAAGCGCATCCGGCAACCCATCGATCTGGGTATCCGCGCCATCAACGGTCTGCTCACCATGGGCTGCGGGCAGCGCATGGGCATCTTTGCCGGTTCGGGGGTCGGTAAAAGCGTTCTGATGGGGATGATTGCCCGGCACACTTCGGCCGAGGTGAACGTGATCGCCCTGATCGGCGAACGCGGGCGCGAGCTCAACGAATTCATCCAGAAAGACCTTGGCGACGAGGGGCTCAAGAAATCGGTTGTCGTCGTGGCCACATCGGACCACCTGCCCCTGGTGCGGCTGCGCGGCGGCTTTATCGCCACCGCGATCGCCGAGTACTTCCGCGACCAGGACCAGCACGTCAACCTGATGATGGATTCGGTCACGCGCCTGGCCATGGCGCAGCGCGAAATCGGTCTGTCCCTCGGCGAACCGCCCACCACCAAGGGGTACCCCCCTTCGGTTTTCTCAATGCTGCCCAAACTGCTGGAGCGTGCCGGCACCTCGTCGCAGCGTGGAACGATTACCGGCCTCTACACGGTGCTGGTGGAGGGCGACGACATGAACGAACCGATTGCCGACGCCGTGCGCTCCATTCTCGACGGCCACATCGTGCTGACCCGCGATCTGGCCAACCAGAACCACTACCCGGCCATCGACATCCTCAAAAGCATCAGCCGGGTCATGGAGGACATCGTCGATCGCGAGCACAACCGCCACGCCGCCCGGGTCAAGGAGCTGCTGGCGGTCTACCGGAAATCCGAAGATCTGATCAACATCGGCGCCTATGCCGCCGGCAGCAATCCCCGCATCGACAACGCCATCCGGATGATCGACCCCATCACCGCCTACCTCAAACAGGGAATCAGCCAAAGGGCCAGGCTCGACGAGAGCATCGCGGCTCTGAAAGCGTTGGGGGGGGCATCCGCGATCCCACCGACCGGGTAGCCCGTCGCTTGCTGCGGAATCCATCTTGTGGCCGGAGGCCAATGCGCACCGGCACCAGCCAGGAAAAAAACGCCCGGTGCGGAAAATGTTGCCGATGCGCATGGTCGAAATCAAACCTCATTCACAGATGATCTTGCTAAATAACGTTAGAATTCAATTGTATATAAATTATGTGCAATATGGCACAGGAGCTGCATTTGTGCCCGGTTAAGGATGGTGATCGACCATGTACACATTCAACCTGCAGGCGGTCCTCGATCATCGACAGCTGATCGAAGATCAACTGAAAAGAGAACTGGCCCACCTTCAGCACAGCCTGCAGTTGGCCCGGCAGGAGCTGGAACGGTTGGAGAATCGGATGAACGCCACCATGGTGACATTGCAACAGGAACAGGCCGCGGGGATGTCCAGCGGCCAGGTCGTGGCGGTTCACGCCTACCTGCGACGGCTCAGCGAGCGGATTTCGAGGCAGACGGGACTGGTTGTCGACGTGGAGAAGCAGGCCTCAACCAAGCGGGACCAACTGAACGAGGCGCTCAAACGGCGCAAAATTCTCGAAAACCTCAAAGAGCAGGGCCTTGAACGGTACCAGCGCATGATGGTCAAAAAAGAGATGAACTTTATCGATGAGATTGCCGTCAGCCGGTTTGTCAAAGGAGCGATGGCAAAAAATGGTGAGGGGCAATGATTCCGTTTGTGGTTTCAGCGCCATGCGATGCCGTTCCTGCGGTTCCGGGCAGGGCCTCCAGCGCTGCCGGCGGCGGCGGCGCTGGGCAGTGGTCAACGAAAGGCGACCAGGCGACGCCGGCCGATGATGGTATTCCGTTTTCGTTTTTGGCCTATGTCGACCGCTCCCTGGCCGAAACGCTCGCAGCGGTGCCGGGCGCTGAGGGTTCTTTGGCGCTGCAACATTGCCCGACCACGATGGACGGCCTGCCGACCGACACCCTTGGACCGCTGCCGGCAGGCTGGCCGGCGGCAGGGGTGCCCGACGTTCCCTTTGAACTGGAATCGCCTTGCGGCAGCCACGTGGTCGAGGTCCAGACCCCGCTGTCGTCCGGCCTGTCCGACCCGAACGGTGGTGTGGGGCTGCCGGAATCGTGGAGACAGACCGCTTCCGTGATCGTCCCCTGGCGTGCGGCCGACCCGATGGCGGGCAACGGTCCCACCGCGCAAGGCCCGCAAGCAAAAGGGCCAGCGGCGATGGGTCTTGCAACCGCCCCGGCCGACCCACCTCAATCCGATGGGCCCGTGCCGGGGCAACCCGGCCAGAACCTTTCCGCACAGGCGACCTTGTTGGGCACAGCCCCCCGGGCGGGTGTCGATACGCCCCCGGGCGCCGCCCCGGAAGTCGTCGTTCCCGAAAGCAAGCCCACGGCAGAAAGTTCCCTGCCGGCGCATTCGCCCACCCGCCAGCGCGCCGCTTTCGGTGCCGCGCCCACGGCTGCGGCCCATGGGCAGGCGGCCGAGCTCGGGGAAGCGCTTCATGTCCAAGGGCAGCTGTCCGGGATGATGATGGCTGAGGCGGGCCGCCCGCCACACCCCCTGCGCCGCCAGTCCGACCGATTTGAAGGGCAGCTCGATGGCGCCCAAACCGTTGCGCTCCGAGCGGCCGATTCGGAAACGAGGTCGACTTCGGCCGACCCGGCCGGCGCTTCTGCAAGGCAGCATGCGTCACCCGAGCAGCCCTTTGAAATGGTGGATCGGTCCCGTCAGGATGCCAACCACCGCGCTGCCGCCAGTGGGGCAGGCGGCAGCGCGGCCGAAGCACATCAACCCAACCGGTGGCCGGAAAACGGCAAATCCGCGGCGGTTGGCCTGCAATCGACGGCGGCTGACAATCAGCTCGTCTCCACCTCCGGCAGCCCTGACAAGACGGATACCGCTTCGGTGCGCGCCTTCCAAGCGACCGTCATGGATCAGGTCGTGGGCAAGGCCGCCCTGCGGACCATCAACGGCCGCAGCGAGATTCAGATTCATCTGAAACCGGACTTTCTGGGCAGTATCCAGATGACCGTGGCCGGCGACAAGGACCAGATGATGGTGCGCATCCTGACCGACCAGCCCCTGGTCAAGGAGATCATCGAGACTCATCTGCACCAGTTGAAGGCCGAGCTTCACCATCAGGGCCTGACCATCGAGCGATTCGAGGTCATGGTCAAGCCGGATGGGGATCAGCAGCCCAACCGTGACAGCTTTGCGCACAACATGAACCAGCAGTCGTCGCAACACGGCCGGCGCCAGGAGCGGGAACAGAACCCGGAAAACCCCGCTCGCGAGGCCCCCGGCCGGGCCATGGAGGAGAGACCCCAGCGCAGCGGCATCAATTACTTCGCCTGATGCAATCCGGCCTCACCCGACCATGAACCACCATCTTCGCGAGGAAAAAAGATCATGACCGTCATGAGTGTTTCCGAGGTTTACAGTCAAGGCGCCACATCTGAGAAAAACGACAGCAGCGTGATGGGGAAAGAGGATTTTCTCACGCTGCTGGTGGCCCAGCTGCAGCACCAGGATCCTTTGAATCCGGCCGAGAGCACCGAGTTCACCGCTCAACTGGCCCAATTCACGTCCCTGGAACAGCTCAAGAATATCGATGCCACGTTGAACGGCTTTGAAGTCTACCAGAGTACATCCAACAACATCCAGTCGTCCGGATTCATCGGCAAGATGGTGACCGCCTCCGGCAGCAGGGTCGCTGTCAGCGACGGCACCCCGGACCCCATCTGGTTCGATCTGTCAGCCGACGCCGACAGCGTCTACATCCAGATCTATGACCAGTACGAGGGGTTTGTGGATGACATTGCGGCCGGGGCCATGCCGGCCGGCGAGCAGAAGGTGGCCTGGGACGGCCTCGATTCATTCGGCCAGCCCGTCGCCGACGGTGCCTACACCTTTTCCGTCATGGCCACGAATGCCGAGGGTGACGTGGTCAATTCAACCAGCTACACCACCGGTCGTGTCACCGGAGTCGACTATAAAACCGGCGCCACGAACCTGTTGATCGACGATTACGAGGTTCCCATCTCATCGGTCATCCGGATCGAGGAGCCGAGCGAGACGGCGGTACCTGAACATCTATCCCAAAACCAAGGAGAACAACCATGATCGGCTCACTTTACTCGGGTATTTCGGGGTTGAAGGCCAACACCAGCGCCATGGCGGTGATCGGCGACAACATCGCCAATGTGGACACCACCGGTTTCAAGTCGTCGCGGGTATCCTTTGCCAACATTTTCAGCGCATCGTTGAGCGAGTCCGGCCCCCAGATCGGTCGCGGCGTTACCATGAACGGCGTCAATCCCCAGTGGGAGCCGGGCTCGATGGAAAACACCAACAATGCGACGGACCTGTCCATCAACGGCACCGGATTGTTCATGGTGCGCGACCCCTCCGATGGCATCCCCTACTACACGCGGGCCGGCAAGTTCGAGTGGGACAAGGACGGCAACATGGTCACGCCGGATGGATTCGTGGTCCAGGGATACGCCATCGACAGCGCCACCGGCGCCCTGGGCGGCATCGGGGACGTGCACCTGCCCAACGGCACCAGTGCGCCCAGCCAGTCGGCGGCGATATCGCTGGGCCTGAACCTGTCCAATACCGCCCCACTGGGAGATACCTTTACCAGCTCGATGACCATCTTCGACTCTTTGGGCACGGAAAACAATCTGGACATCGAATTTACCAAAGTTGCCGCCGGTTGGGATTGGACGGTGACCCCCACGCCGTCGACCCTGACCTGCAACACCAACGGCCAGATTCGATTCGATGCCAACGGTGAGATCGACCCGGCCGCCACCCAGTGGCGCGAAGGGGCCGGCGCCTATGCGTCCAGCGATCCGTCGCTCACCTTGACTGGCGGTGGGCCGGCAGCCTCCCCGCAGGTGATCACCTGGACTTATCTCGACGACACCGGTGCAGCCTCGGATGGCAGTATTACCGGCTACAGTGCCTCGGAATCATCCAAGACCGCCCAAAGCCAGGATGGATACCCCTCGGGAACCCTTCAATCCGTTGTGGTGGACGAGGACGGCTACTTTACCGGGGTCTACTCCAATGGCTCCAAGGTGCCATTCGCTCAGATCGCCCTGGCGGACTTTGCCAGCTATTCGGGGTTGTCCAAGCAGGGCAGCAACTTGTATGCGGAGTCCCTCTCTTCCGGCCAACCGATTGTCGGTCCCCCCAATTCGTCCGGCCTGGGAAGCATCGCCCCGAGCACCCTGGAGATGTCCAACGTGGATCTGGGCACTGAGTTCGTCGAGATGATCACCACCCAGCGGGCCTTTCAGGCCAACTCCAAGGTCATTACCACCAGCGACGAGATTCTGAACGACCTGCTCAACATCAAGCGTTAACCCCGCCGCCGCACCTGGCCAGGCGACCAGCGGCGGCAGGCCACGGCCTTTCACGGCCCTGACCTGCCGCCGCTGGCGAGGCCGCCGCCCGCACCGCGTTAGGCCCGCTGCGGACAACATTTCAGTATTTCTTTTGATGTCAACACAATGACTGTCCACGGCCTTTATTGACGCTGAACTGCTGTCGTTGCTGGGGCCAGGACAAACCGATCTCCTTCCCGCGACAGGCCAAAAGCCCCTTTGGATCAGATTTCACAGTGCTTTCCGATCGGCTGGCATGCAACCTGCTTCATCCTAATCGGTTAGCATAGCATCGTCGAGAATCGAGGAGATCTCGCATCCGTCAGCGGAGGGTCGCATGTCGAAAACCGTTTCAATCATCGTTGTGGGTATGGCGGTCCTGTTCATGGGGGCGGTCGGTGCCGGCTTTTACATTCTCTGGAACGAGATCGCCAAGATCCCCCGCGACGCATCGGCCGTCGAGGCGCTGCCCGTTGCCGAAGAGGAGACTGTGATCGGACCGCTTTACAGCCTGGACACCATGATCGTGAACCTGGCCGACCGCGGCGGCAAACGCTATCTGCGGGTCACCATGGCCCTGGAACTGAGCGACAAGGATGCCCTCGAGGCCATCGAAAGCCGGCTGCCGCAGGTCCGGGATGCCGCCTTGATGATTCTGCCCACCAAAACCTACGACGAGATCAGCACCACCGATGGGAAGATCGCCCTGCGGGATCAGGTGATGGCCAAAATGAACAGCCTGATGACCACGGGGCGCGTCAACAACATCTTTTTCACCGAATTCGTCGTTCAATAGGCACCGCGCATGGCCGACCAGATTCTATCCCAGGAGGAGATCGATGCGCTGCTGTCGGCAATGGACAGTGGCGAGATCGATGTCGCCGAAGTGCAGCAGGACGCCGCGGCCGAGATCCACAGCTATGACCTGACGGCCTACGACGTCATGCAGCGCGGCCAGTTCGATGCCCTGGAAGAGGTCTACGACAAGTTTGTGACCCTCTTTCAGGGCTCTTTGTCGAGCCTGTTTCAGCGGACCATCGCGGTCAAGATCATCTCCCAGGAAACCGTCAAATTCGGCGATTTCATCAAGGCCTTTTCGAATCCCACCGGATTTGTCATTTTCGGTATGGAGCCACTGATCGGATCGGCGCTGGTGGCCTTCGAACCCGGTCTGGTCTTTTCGCTGATCGACTGCATGTTCGGCGGCGACGGCAAGCCCATGGAGAACATTCGCGACTTTACCATGATCGAGCGGCGCATGCTCCAGCGGATTGCCGCAGCTGCGCTCACCGATCTGGAGCGCGCCTGGGAGGTCGCCTGCCGGCTGCGCATGGGGTTGCGAAAAATCGAGACCAAGCCGGAATTCGTTCGTCTGGCCAACCCCGGCGACCAGCTCATCGTGGTGGTGTTCGCCATTGCCGCGCCGCCGTTTGCCGGCAACATTCACCTGTGCCTGCCCTATCTCATGTTAGAACCCATCAAAGAGCGTCTCAGCTCGCGCTACCTGAGGGAAAAGGACCGGGCCAGCTCGTTCGGGGCCGAAATCGCAACTCTGCTGGGGCTCACCGAGGTGAACGTCGTCGCGCAGTTGGGCAAGACCACCTGTTCGGTGCGTGACATCATGAACTTCGAGGTGGACGACGTTTTGCGGTTGAGCACCGGTCCTCAGAGCAACGTCGTCCTGAACGTCGAACGGGTGCCGAAATTTCTGGGAATGCCCGGCGTCGTCAAGGGCAGCAAGGCGGTTCAAATTACCGACACCATCGACCAAAACCGGAAAAGGGGCTAATCCATGGCCGCAAAGCACGCGAGGGCGGATTTAGAACCGGCAACCGACCGGCAGTCGGAACACGTATCGGCAGCGGCGCGGGATTCATCCCTTGCGGCCGGTGCCGGGACGGGCAGTGCCGCCGGCGGCGAGAACCTCGATTTTCTGCTGGACATTCCCTTGGAGATCACCATCGAACTGGGTCGTACGCGCATGATGATCAATGACCTGCTCAAACTGGGCCAGGGATCGATCATCGAACTGGCCAAGCAGGCCGGAGACACCCTCGACATTCTGGCCAACAACCGCCTGATCGCCAAGGGAGACGTGGTGGTCGTCAATAAAAAGTACGCCATCCGCCTGACCGAGGTGGTCAGTCCGGTCGAACGCGTGGAGAAACTCGGATGAGCCCGATGCCGGACCTGATGCTTGCCGGAATTAAGATGATCGCCGCCTTGGGCGTCGTTCTGGCCTTGGTGCTGCTGATGCTGGTCGGCCTTCGCAAGCTTGCCGGCCAGCGCATCGGGGGTGGTTCGGCAAAGCGTATCCAGGTGCTGGAAAGCCACTACATGGGCGTCAAAAAGAGTATTGCACTGGTGCGTGTGCCGGGCAAGGTTCTGGTTCTGGGCCTTTGCGGGGACCGCATCAATCTGCTGGACACCCTGGAGGAGACGCTGGCGGACACCGCCATGGCCGCGTCCGACAGCGACCGCTCCAGCGACGGCACCGGCGACGGCACCTCGGGGCCGTTCGGAAGCCTGCTGGCCGGCCGGTTGAAAAAGTTGCGAAGGTGCGGCCTGTGAACGGCAGCCGGCGGCGATGCCGCAACCGCAGCAGCGCTTTGAGTGCCCTGGGCCGTACCGGCCTGTGGGCGGTCGTCCTGACATGCCTGCTCACGCCGGCAGCGGCCGTGTGGGGGCAGACGCCGACACCGCTGATCAGCGTCGATCTGGATCAGGCGGCCGATCAGGGCAAAACCGCCGTGGTGATCCAGCTGTTTTTGCTGATGACGGTGCTCTCCCTGGCGCCGTCGATCCTGATCATGCTGACCTCTTTCACCCGTATCGCGATCGTCTTTTCACTGTTGCGGCAGGCCATGGGAACCAACCAGCTGCCGCCCAACCAGGTGGTCATCGGCCTTTCGCTGTTTCTGACCTTTTACGTAATGGCACCGGTCTGGCAGCAGGTCAACCAGGAGGCACTCCAGCCGTTGATGGCCGAGCGGATCGACCAGCAGCAGGCCCTCGACAGGGCCTTGTCGCCCATCCGCAAGTTCATGATTTCTCAAACCCGCGAAAAGGATCTGGCCCTGCTGGTCAAGGTGGCCAAGGTCGAGCGGCCCGCCAACGTCGACGCCGTCCCGACCACGGTCCTGATTCCCTCTTTTATTATCAGCGAACTGAAGACGGCGTTTCAGATCGGATTCATGCTCTATGTGCCGTTTTTGATCATCGACATGGTCGTGGCCAGCGTCCTGCTCTCCATGGGGATGATGATGCTGCCGCCGATCATGGTCTCGCTGCCCTTCAAGCTGATGATATTCGTACTGGCCGATGGATGGCACCTGATCGTCGGTTCGCTGGTCAAAAGCTTTGCCTGAAGGAGTCTTGTGCCATGAGTCCTGAATTTATCACCGGCTTTTTTCTGCAGGCCATCAAGACCGCGATCCTGCTGGCCGCGCCCATGCTGGCCGTGGGTCTGGTCACCGGCGTTCTGGTGAGCATGTTCCAGGCCGCCACGCAGATCAACGAGATGACGCTGGTGTTCGTGCCCAAGATGCTCGGCGTGGCCCTGGCGCTGCTGCTGTTCTTCCCCTGGATGCTGAACCTCATCCTGGGGTTCACTCAGGACCTGTTCGTCAACCTGCCCACCTACATTCGATGACAGCCGGCCGCTGCGGGGCGAGCTGCCGGCGGGTGATCCCCCATGGCGACGCTTAACCTGCCGCTGGACGCATTTTATGGCCTGCTGTTGATTTTTCTGCGGGTGGCCGCCATCGTGTTCAGCGCACCGGTGATGGATTCGGCCGCAGTCCCGATCGTTTTCAAAGCCGGATTGGCGCTGGCCGTGAGCGCGCTGCTGCTGCCGGTGGTGGGGGCGACGGTCAACCTCGGACAGTTGAGCCTGGCGAGCTTTGCCCTCGGCATTGCCTCCGAGGTGGCCATCGGCGTGACGATCGGAATTTCCGTGAAGCTGCTGTTCACCGGCATTCAGCTGGCCGGTCAGATTGCCGGGTACCAGATGGGATTCGCCGTGGCCAATGTGGTGGACCCGTCGACCAGCCTGCAGATTCCGATCCTGGCCCAATTTTACAACCTGACCGCCATGCTGGTCTTTTTGGCCATCGACGCGCACCACATGTTTTTTGCGGCGGTAGTGGACAGCTACGCCGTGATTCCACCGCTGTCGATGCCGATCGGTTCCCAGCTGGTCGGGTTCGTGATGAACCTGGCCGCCGACATGTTTGTGGTGGCCATCAAGGTCGGTGCCCCCCTGATCGCCGTGATGCTGATGGTCAGCGTCGGGCTGGGCCTCGTGGCCCGGACCGTGCCGCAGATTCACATCTTCATCGTAGCCATGCCGGTCCAGATCCTGATCGGCCTGGCGACCATCCTGGTTGTGATGCCCTACCTGACCGCCTACCTGATTGACCTGTTCGCCGCCTATCGAACGACCCTTTATGACCTGTTGCGCTTGATGGCAAGATGAGGTGACCCATGGCCGGCAGCCAGAGCCAGAACAAAACCGAACAACCCACCCCCAAAAAGCTCGCCGATGCGCGCCAGAAGGGCAACGTGGCCCAGAGCCGCGAAATCCCGTCCGTGCTGATTCTGTCCGGCGGGGTAGGGGTCCTTTTTTTTGCCGGTTCGTGGATGTTCAACCACCTGGGCGGCATGATGCGCACGATGTACGAACGAGCCGGTACCGCGGCCATGGCGCCCGAAAATGTGCATCAACTGTTCTGGAACCTGTTCGCCGAGCTGCTGCTCGTACTGACGCCCCTGTTGCTGGTGGTCATGGCCGCGGGCATCGTCGGCAACGTCGCTCAGTTCGGTTTTTTGTTCACCGGGGAAAAATTGACCCCCAACCTGGCCAAAATGAATCCCATCAGCGGTCTCAAGCGGCTGCTGTCGCTGCGCAGCCTGGTGGAGCTGGTCAAGGCGGCCGTCAAAATTCTCATTATCGGCGGCGTGGCCTATGCCGTTGTGCAGCGCTACCTGGATCGGATTCCCGACCTGATGCAGTTCGCCATTGGCGACATTGTGGCCTTTATCGGCGATGTCTCGTTTCAGATGGGGCTGTACACCTGCATGGTCCTGGTGCTCATGGCGGCCCTGGATTTTTCCTACGTCAAATGGCAGCACCACCAGGACCTGAAGATGACCAAGCAGGAGGTTCGCGACGAACACAAGCAGCGCGAGGGCGATCCGGCCGTCAAGGCCAGAATTCGCACGGTGCAGCGTGACATGGCCAGGCGGCGGATGATGGAAGCGGTGCCGACGGCCACCGTCGTGATCACCAACCCGACCCATCTGGCGATTGCCTTGCGGTACGAAAACGGCATGCCGGCACCCACCGTCGTTGCCAAAGGGGCCGGTTTCATCGCCGAGAAGATCAAAACGATCGCCTCCGAAAACCAGGTTCCCGTGGTGGAGAACAAAACCTTGGCCCGGGCCATGTTCCAGTCCACCGACATCGGCGATTTTATCCCGGCCGACCTCTACCGCGCCGTGGCCGAAATCCTGGCCTATGTCTACCGCCTCAAAGGACACGCCAACAGCCGTTAGGCAGCGCCCGTTCTCAACCGCTGGACCGTAAGCGGCTTTCGTCGGCGAATGTCTCCTCACCCAAACCCGTTCCGGCAGGCCAATAAATTGACGCTGGCCCAAGCCAGGCGCTGACCGCAAGGCGGGGTTCCCGCGCTTCAAGCGCGCTTTCGAAGAGAGTCTGAACAATAAATATACAAACGAAACCAGTATGTTAAATAGCATTTGGCGGTCATACGGGAACATAGGCATGCGTAGGCATGGAACGTGCTATCTTCAGTCAGTATTGTCTTGAAACCCTCAATGCCATCGACGGACGCATGGAATTTGCCGTACCAAAATTGAACCTCAACCGGTTCTCCCTGATCACCGACAACACCGATGTCTTCATGGGCTTGGCCGCCATGATCATCCTGATGGTGATGGTCATTCCCATTCCGGCCATGCTGCTGGACCTGTTTTTGTCGTTCAACATCACCTTTTCCCTGATTATTCTCCTGGTGGGCATGTATATTCTCACGCCCCTGGATCTCTCTTCCTTTCCGTCGCTGCTGCTGCTGGCGACCTTGTTCCGGCTGGCCCTGAACGTGGCTTCCACGCGCATCATCCTCCTGCACGGCAACGAGGGAACCCACGCCGCAGGCAAGGTGATCATGGCCTTCGGCAATTTTGTGGTCGGCGGCAACTATGTGGTCGGGTTCATCGTCTTTGTGATTCTGGTGATCATCAATTTCATGGTCATCACCAAGGGTGCCGGACGAATTGCCGAGGTCGCCGCCCGCTTCACCCTGGACGCCATGCCCGGCAAGCAGATGAGCATCGATGCCGACCTCAACGCCGGCCTCATCGACGAAGCCGAGGCCCGGGAGCGTCGCCGTCAGATCGGCCGTGAAGCCGAATATTACGGGGCCATGGACGGCGCCAACAAGTTTGTGCGCGGCGATGCCGTGGCCGGCATCATCATTACCCTGGTCAACATCATGGCCGGCCTGGCCATCGGCGTGTTCCAAAAGCAGATGAGCTTCGCCGATGCCGCCCAGACCTATACCCTGCTGACCGTGGGCGACGGCCTGGTCAGCCAGATCCCGGCCCTGATCGTCTCCACGGCGGCGGGCATCATCGTCAGCAGGGCCGGTGCGGAAAGCAATCTGGGGCTGGAGATCGGCAAGCAGCTGCTGGTGCAGCCCAGGGCGTTTGTGGTCGCCGCCATCATCCTGTTCGGATTCGGATTGGTGCCGGGCCTGCCGACGATTCCCTTTCTGATTCTGTCGACAACGGCCGGGCTGGTCGCCTACCTGGTGTTCCAGAACGAAAAGGCCGCGGCGGATGAGGTTCAAGAACGCGACCGGCGGCGTGAGCGGGCTGCCGAGGAGAACCAGCCGGAATCGTTCAAACCGCTGCCGCCCATCGACATGCTGTCGCTGGAGGTCGGATATGGCCTGATCCCGCTGGTGGACACGGCCCAGGATGGCGAACTGCTCGAGCGGATCAAATCGATCCGCCAGCAGATCGCCCAGGAGGTCGGCATCGTCGTGCCCTCCATCCACATCCAGGACAACATGAAGCTCAAACCGGGAGCCTATTCGATCCTGCTCAAGGGCATCGAGGTGGCCAGCGGAGATCTGATGATCAACCACCTGTTGGCCATGAACCCGGGAACGGTCGACGGCAGGTTGACCGGCACCGCCACGCGCGAGCCGACCTACGGCCTCGAGGCGGTCTGGATCAACCCTGCCTCCCGTGAAGATGCCGTGGCAAAAGGGTATACGGTGGTCGACCTGGCCACGATCATGACCACGCACCTGTCCGATGTCATTCGCCGCCATGCCCACGAACTGGTGGGTCGCCAGGAGGTTCAGAAACTGCTCGACGCCGTCAGGGAGAGCCACCCCAAGGTGGTCGAGGAGCTGGTGCCCAACCTCGTCTCCCTGGGCGGGGTCGTGAGGGTAGTTCAGAACCTGCTCAGCGAACAGGTGCCGGTGCGCGACCTGCTGACCATTTTGGAAACCCTGGCGGACTGGGCACCCGGCACTAAAAATCTCGAGGTACTCACCGAACACGTGCGCCAGTCCCTGGCCCGAACCATTACCCGGATTTACCAGCGCGACGACGGCCGCCTCAGTGTGCTCACCCTGGATCAGCGCATCGAACGGACCGTTGCCGAATCCATTCAGCAGACCGACCAGGGCATGTATCTGGCGATCGATCCCGCCTACGCGAAATCCATCATGGACGATCTGACCGTTAAAATCGAGGATTTCAAGTCCCTGGCGGCAGCGCCCGTTCTGGTCTGTTCGGCTCAGATCAGGAGTCAGTTCAAAAAACTGGCCGATCGCTTCCTTCCGGGGCTGACCGTTCTCTCTTACGATGAAATCGTGAGCAGCGCCAAGATCCATATCGTTGGCACCGTGGAGGTTTCGGATGCAGATTAAGCGTTTCGAGGCAGCGGATATGACCGAAGCCCTGCGCATGGTCAAGCGCGAGTTTGGTGAGGATGCGGTAATCCTGTCCGCCAAAGCGCTTCGCACAGGCGGCATCTTCAACGCCCTGCGCAAGAAACAGGTCGAGATCACGGCCGCCAAGGATCATCCGGAGGCAAGCGACAAGGCGGGTCGTGAACCTGGCGGAGACGATGACCGCAGCGCCGATCGCCGCGGCGATGCCTTCTCGGACATGCTCCTGGACCGTCTGGCCGCCGAACCGCCCGACGACCGGGTCTGCCTTTCGTCCAGCGCCACCCGGCCGGTCGCGCCGGACCGGCGGTACGCAGCCGACGCAGCTGCGCGGGCCAACAGCCCCCCTGCGGCGAGCAGCGCCGTCGCGGCCGAGGACGCAGCGCCGGACCGCGGCGGACTCCGGGCTGGCCCGGTGGCCAGGCCAGCTTCGCGCATCGACCATTGGGTCTCGGCTCCCTTTTACCGTCAGGCCCACCAGCGGCAGACCATTGCCCTGGTGGGGCGTTGCGGCGCCGGCAAGAGTACGACCGTGGCCAAACTGGCCTGCTATTGCCACGTGACGGCCAAACGACGCCTGGGCTTGATCAGCCTGGATCGATTCCGGATCGGCGCCAATGCGATGCTGGCCCGCGTCGCCAAGCTGATCGATCAGCCGCTGGCCATCGTCCGCGACGTGCGGCAGATGCAATCGGCCTTGAACGATTTGGCGCATGTCGATGTGATCCTGATCGACACCCCGGGCATTGGACCGGTCGATCATGATGTGTGCGACGATGTTCGCCGCATGCTGGCAGTGGCCAAGCCGGATGAGACGCATCTGGTGGTCAATGCCACGGTCCGGGAGGATGTGTTCGATGCCACGGTCAGTGCCTTCTCCAGCCTCGGTGCCGATCGCCTGCTTCCCACCCATCTGGATGAGATCGCATCACCCGGCGCCCATGCGGATCTGTTGAAAGCCGGCCCGCTGCCGTGCGCTTTTTATTGTGACGGCATCGATCTGTTCAACGACCTGCACGCCACCTGCTCCGATCGGATCATCCCGGTCGGACCGGCCCTGGCCAGACCGGCTGTTGGGCAGGTCACCCCCTTGAACCGCCACCGTCCGCCGCAGCCGGCGGACCGGTCGACCGTCGACCGTTCCAGCGCTGCCGTTCAATTTGTGGCCAACCGGAATTCGGAGATGGTCCACCATCCGAACTGCAAGTCGGTCAGACTGATCAATTCCGAAAACATCGTTGTCTTCGACCACATTGAAGCGGCCAGGGCGGCGGGGTTCAAACCCTGCCGGGCCTGCTGCGACCTTGGCACCTTCAAGCGCTCGGCGCCAGGAGCCAGCGCGTATTCGCGAGCGCGCGCCATATAACCCGGGAGAACGAAGGGCAATGTCCAATTCATTGAGGACCGGGCAGATCATCAGCCTGAATCAAGTCAGAAGATCAAGACGTCCGGTCGTTCCAGCGGGGGAGCGAGCGGTGCGGCGGGCCAGGGTCATTTCGGTCACCAGCGGCAAGGGTGGCGTCGGCAAGACCAACATCGTGGCCAACTTGGGGTACGCGCTGCGCAAGGCCGGCCAGCGGGTGCTCATTTTCGACGCCGATCTCAGCCTGGGCAACATGGATGTGGTCCTGGGGGTGACACCGCGCTACAACCTGTCGCACGTGATCGACGGAGAGAAACGGTTGTCGGAAATCATCGTCGACGGGCCGGGCCGCCTGAAGATCCTGCCGGCTTCCTCGGGCATTCAAAAACTGACAAACCTCTCCGGTGCGCAGCAGCGGGACATATTTGTGGGATTCAACAGCCTGCTGGGCGACTATGACGTTGTCCTGGTCGACACGGCGGCCGGGATATCCTCCAATGTGCTCTATTTCAATGCCGCCGCGCATGAGATCATTGTCGTCGTCACCCCCGAGCCGACCGCCATTACCGATGCCTACGCGCTGATCAAGGTGCTCTCGGTCAGGCATCAGGCCCGGCATTTCAGGCTTATCGTCAATCAGGCCAAAAACGGCAAAGAGGCCGATGACGTCAGTCGGCAGCTGTGTCTGGTGGCCAACCGGTTCCTGGACGTCACGATCGAGTACTTTGGACGCGTACTGGCGGACAACAACGTCAAACTCGGCGTTCGCAAGCAGCAAGTCGTCAGCGAGTGGGCGCCCATGACCCAGGCCAGCCGCAATTTTGCCGAGCTGGCCCACAAACTGGTGCGTTTGCCGCCGATGGTGCCCTGCCCGGAAAGGCCCACTTTCGGCTGGCAGGACATGGTTTAGGCCTGCCCGGCTGCCGTCGGCAGGCAGCCAGCGCAAGACCGGCGCATTGGGGTGACAACGGATCACATGCGCTCCTGGTGGTAGGAAACAAAAGCCCGGAAGCCCAACGGAAGAACTCCTAAACGTGGAGAGAAAAATGAATCTGGCGCAGACGCGGGAAGAAAATTTCTGCAAAGACAGTCTTACGGAGCGCAATGAGATCGTTAACGAATACCTTCCCTACGTAAAGCGGATCGTAAATCGGATTGCCGTTCACCTGCCGGCTACCATCGAGGTTGACGACCTGATCAACGTGGGGATTATCGGGCTGATTCAAGCCATCGAGCGCTACGACCCCACCCGGGACAACAAGTTCATTACCTATGCCGTGTTTCGCATCAAAGGCGCGGTTCTCAGTGAATTGAGATCGCGGGATTTTCTGGGGCGCACCACCCGCCGCAAGATTCGCGACTTGGAAAAAGCCTACCTGAAGCTTGAGCAGCGCTTGGGACGTGAGGTGAGCGATGAGGAGGTCGCAGCGGAGATGAACATGGATCTGGATCAGTTCTATAAAGTCAAGCGCATGTCCAGCATCTCATTCGTCAGTTTCGAAGAGATGGGCTATCCGTCGCGAAGCGACGCCTCCTGCGTATCCGGCCCGCTGGATTTCGGCGATGCCGACGATGCGCTTTCCATGACCACCATGAAAGAGATCAAGGCCACCATCGCCAAGAATATCGACCTGCTGCCCGAAAAAGAGAAACTGGTGGTGTCACTTTACTATTCCGACGAGTTGACCATGAAAGAGATCGGAAAAGTCATGAGCATCACCGAATCACGCGTCAGCCAGATCCACGCCCAGGCCATCATTCACCTGAGAAGCAAACTGCGCCGGGTCGGCCTGCTGGACGATTGAGCGGCGGACGCCCCCAGGACCGCCTTGCCAGGGTTCAGGTCATGACAGGCATCGCAAAACCGACTAGAGCGATGGGTTGAGAGAAAGCGAGGAAACGGTGTTTCAGGTCAGCCACGGAATTGGAATGATGGTCCTTGTTGGCGTGCTGATCGGTTTCTGGATCGTCCGGCGGCGGATCATCCGCCGGCGACCGGGGCTCGCTGCCGTGCGGTCGACGGCGGTCGACGACGCGTTGCCGGCCAGGCCGCCCGAGCGCGTCCAGGTTGCCACGCCAGAGCGCATCAGCAGGATGGTGCGCCAGACCGATGCCGTACTGAGCGCGATGGCGCGCACCATTGCGATCGAGCGCGACAAACTGGGGGTCCTTGCGAACGGGCTGGCAATGCCATCCGCGGGCCAGGACGGCCCGACCCCTGCAAGGGTGTCAGAAGACCCGGACTTCGATGCGCATGAACGAATCCTGCCCTTGGCGGGCAACGGTGAAACCGTTTCAGCCATCGCACATCGACTCGGGCTGCCTGAAGCGGAGGTGTCGCTGGTGATTCGGCTGAACGCCGGCTGAGGGCCGATGACCGATGGGCGGAAAAAAATGGCAGCTGCGGCAAGTGTTGCCTGGGTGCTGTGGTTTCAAAGACGCAGGGTCGCTCGAACAGGATTACAGGGCATTGAATTTGTTTAAGATATTAAAATAATTAGGATGGAACAATGTTTGCATGTGATTGGGATGTCAACAGGTCGACGGATCTACCAATCATGATACAGGAGGCCCTTCAATGAGTGGTGGCATGTACATGGCAGCAGCCGGTGCCCTGATTCAGCAATTGCGACTCGAGGTGCTGGCCAACAATGTGGCCAACATCGACACGGTCGGTTACAAGGCCGATCGGTCCGTGTTCGAGATTCCCGACGCGCCCGATCCCCCCGTCTTCGAAACGCCCGTGGACGGGATCCAATCCTTGTCCCCCTATGCACCGCCATTTGCCAGTGTAATCGATTTCAGCCAGGGGGCCATCCGCCGGACGGGCAATCCCCTGGATGTGGCCCTCAACGGCAGCGGATTTTTCTGTCTTCAGACGCCGGACGGCATTCAGTACACCCGCCAGGGCAGCTTCGGGTTGAACGAACAGGGCGTGTTGGTCTCTCCGGACGGGTATCCGGTGCTGGGCGAAGGCGGCGAAATCACCCTGGACGAAGGCGTCGTTGAAATCGACGCCCAAGGGGCCCTGCGCGTGGCCGGTGACGAGATCGACCGGCTGCGCATCGCCGATTTTAAAGATCCGGGCAGCTTGATCAAGGCCGGCAACAGCCGGTTTGTGGCCCTGGATACCGCCGTGGAACAGGAGCCGTCTCCGGACACCAGTCTGCAGCAGGGCTATCTGGAGGCCGCCAACGTCAATGCCGTGCAGGCCATGACCGAAATGATCGAAACGTCGCGTGCCTTCGAAGCCTATCAGAAGGTCATCCAGACCGCCGATGAAGCCACGGCCAACAGCATCAACGATGTGGGCGCCACCACTTAACGCGCCCGGGAGGAACCCATGATTCGAAGCCTTTGGTCCGCAGCCACGGGCATGCAGGCCCAGACCCTGAATATCGACGTCATATCGAACAACCTGGCCAATGTCGGCACCTCCGGATTCAAGCGCAGCCGGGCCGACTTCCAGGACCTGCTTTACCAGACCTTGCGTGCGCCGGGAGTTTCGTCGTCGGAAGAGACCCAGGTGCCCACCGGCATCCAGGTCGGACATGGCGTTCGTCCCGCCGCCACCCAGAAGATGTTCACGCAAGGGGAGTTTCAGCACACCCAGAACGATCTGGACATGGCCATCGAGGGTGGCGGGTTTTTCCAGGTGATTCAACCCAACGGCACCACCGCCTATACGCGCGCCGGCACTTTCAAACTGGACAGCGACGGGCGCTTGGTGACCTCGGACGGTTTTCCCATGGAGCCTGAACTTGCCATTCCAGCCGACACCATCGCCGTTTCCATCGGCACCGACGGCACGTTGTCGGTTTTGTTGGCCGGGGAGAACCAACCCACTGAGATCGGGAGCGTCGAGCTGGCCCAGTTCGTCAATCCGGCCGGTTTGAACAGTATCGGCCGGAATCTGTTCATCCCCTCGGCCGCCTCGGGGGATGCCACGACCGGAAGGCCGGGAGAAGATGGTTTCGGAACGATTGCGCAGGGATATCTGGAGCTGTCCAACGTTAGTGTGGTGGATGAGATGGTCAATATGATCGTGGCCCAACGCGCCTACGAGACCAACAGTAAAACCATCCAAGCATCGGATGAGATGCTGCAGACGGCAACCAATTTGAGAAGGTAGCCCCATGATGACTTTCTGCATTCGGCAGCCTCACAGCGTGAGACGCTTGTTGGTCTGCCTGATTCATACGCTTGCTCTGGCCCTGCTTTCGTCGGCCGCATTGTCTTCGGGCGGCATCTGCGTCACTCTCAACGCGACAGCCCAGGTCGATCGGGATTCGGTTCGCCTTTCCGATATCGCTACCGTGGGCGGTGCAACGGAAAATCAGTTAAAGTCGTTGGGGGCCACTGTCGTGGCCTCGTCGCCCCCTCCCGGTCGGACCCGGTTTGTGGGAATCGATTTTATTCGCATCCGCCTCAAACAAGCCGGTGTCGATGTTCAGTCGATCGTTTTTCAAGGTCCTCAAGATGTTCAGGTTACCCGTCAGGCGGCAACCCTGCCCATTCAGTCCATTCAGCATGCGGTTGAGGCAGCGATCCGCAGCCGGATGCCATGGAAAAACGAAGATGTGACCGTCAGCGAGATCACTTTTGATGAAACTATCCAGCTTCCCACGGGAAAACTGAGTTACCGCATCGTACCCTCCCGCAACGAAGACTATCTGGGGCGTACGATGCTGTCGCTGCATCTTTTCGTAGATGGCGAACCGCTGCAAAAAATTTGGGTCAATGCCAATATTTCCGTCTTGGCGGATGTCGTCACGGTGGTTCGGGCATTGGGAAAGTACCAGCATATCCAACATGCTGACCTATCTGTAGAACGCCGCGATCTAAAGGATCTATCCTCAGACACGGTCAGGCGCATCGAAGACGCCCTGGGAAATCGGACGACGCAGATGATCTATCCCCACACCGTTCTCGAATCGCATATGTTTGATTCACCACCGCTGGTCAGGCGGGGTGACATCGTCAAGATCGTGGCCAACTCCGGGCAGATGATCATTACGGCCACCGGCATGGTCAAGCAGCAGGGATGCAAAGGAGAGATGGTGCGGGTCATGAACACGGACTCCAACCGCGTCATCGTTGCCCGCGTAACCGGGCCAGGTGCCGTCGAGGTGGACTTTTAAAGAGGTGTATGATGATCCATCGATATAAAACCCGTTTTGCCGGCCGCTTGAGGTCGTTGGCGACCGTACTGTCACTCGCGCTCGGGCTGATCGGTTGCGCAAGTGGATTCCCTGGAATGGGGGGACCCGTTCAATCCAAGGCCCCCAGTTACCAACCCGTTGAACAGGCAACCCCCGCGTCCCTGCCGGCAGCGGCAGTGGATGATCCGACGGAGGGCTCGTTATGGCACGACAATGCCCCCTTGATGGCCATGTTCACCGACAGGAAGGCCAGAACGGTTGGCGATATCGTTACGATCAAGATTGTAGAGTCCTCGGCGGCCACCAACAAGGCCAGTACGGCGACCGATCGCAGTTCCGGCTTGAGTGCCCAGGTGGATGGGTTTTTTAACTTAGAAAAAGATTTTCCGCCGGATCATCCGTTTTTCAACCCGTTTTCCAAAGTTTCCGGCAGTGTGGAAAGTGAATTCCAGGGCAACGGAACGACCAAGCGCAGCGGTGACCTAAACGCCTACATTACGGCCCTGGTGACCCAGGTTATGCCCAACGGCAATTTTGTCATCACCGGCTCTCGAGAAGTCTTGATCAACAACGAAAATCAGATCATCCAGCTCACCGGCATCGTGCGGCCCCGTGACATCACGCCGTCCAACCAGGTGCTTTCCACCTATGTTGCCGACGCCAGGATTTCATACAGCGGATCCGGTGTGGTCAACGACCGGCAAAAACCCGGCTGGCTGACCAATATTGTGATGACGGTATGGCCCTTTTAAATCCCAAAGGATTGGCGGTTCCATGAAACGACTGCGAAATGTGACGGTTGGCCTGCTGATTGTGATCGGTCTGGGATGGTCCGGCGTTGCCGCTGCAGCCAGGTTAAAGGACATCGCCGAAATAAACGGCGTTCGCAAGAACCAGCTGGTGGGCTATGGCCTTGTGGTGGGGTTGGACGGATCCGGCGACGGCAAGAAGGTCGTCTTCACGGCGCAATCGTTGACCTTCATGCTGGAGCGGATGGGGGTGACGGTAGATCAAGACGATGTCAAGGTCAAGAATGTGGCCGCCGTCATGGTCACGGCATCGATGCCGCCTTTTGCCAAAAAAGGGAACCGGGTTGATGTGCTGGTCAATTCAATCGGGGACGCCAAAAACCTTCAAGGTGGAACGTTGTTGATGACGCCGCTGAAAGGTGTTGACGGCAAGATATATGCGACGGCGCAAGGTCCCGTCAACACCGGTGGTTTCGATACCAGCGGCACGGTGAGCAGGGTGGTAAAGAACTTTCCAACGGCAGGCCGGGTGTTGTCGGGTGCCATCATCGAACGGGAGGTCCCGAACCGTTTCAGCGAACGCGAAAGTCTGCTGTTCAGCCTTCACAACCCCGATTTCAGCACTGCCGCGCGGGTGGTCGAGGTGATCAATACCCAGCTTCGGGAACCGGTAGCGCGCGCCGAAGATGCCGGTACGATCGAAATTCAAATCCCGGACCGGTTCATGGGCAACACCGTTTCGTTCTTGGCCTCTTTGAGCGCCCTCGAGGTGGAGCCGGACAATGATGCCAAGGTGGTCATCAATGAACGCACCGGAACCGTGGTGATGGGTGACCAGGTACGCATTTCAACCATCGCCATCGCCCATGGAAATCTGAACGTTGTCGTCAAGGAAAACTTCGATGTTTCTCAGCCGTTGCCCTTTTCCGAAGGGCGGACCGTCATTGCACCAAACACCCAGATCAATGTTCAGGAAGATGCGAACCAGCTAGTCGTCGTTCCGCAAGGTGTGAGTATCGGCGAAGTGGTCAATGCGCTCAATGCTTTGGGGGTCACGCCCAGGGATCTGATCGCGATTTTTCAAGCCATCAAGGCCGCGGGTGCGCTTCAGGCAGACCTGGAGGTGATTTAATGTCTGATGTTAAGGCGTTGGACACCGATAGCCTTGTCCTTCAGGCAATGAGCCAGCGCAGCGAAAGGCATCTCGCATTTGCCAGCTCGAAGGCCCGGGGTGAGCATCGATCCGACATCGATCTCAAGCAGGCTAGCGAGCAGTTCGAGGCCCTGCTCTTAAATCTCATGATTCGTGAAATGCGGGCCACCGTTCCCGAACCCGCCCTGTTCGAGCACTCCATGGCCGAAGAGATGTTCACCGGGATGTTGGATGAACAGGTGGCCGGGAAAATTGCCGGAAGCGGCGGCATCGGTCTCGCGCGTTTGATCTTCGACCAGCTCAAAGGTGCCGACTGAAACCGCTGGCGCTATCTGTTTCCACCGACCTAAAGCCTGCGGGGATAAAACCGATAGTAATGAAAAGGAACCCGCGTCGATGCCGAAACCCGACGGAACGACCCTATGGATGCAATGGTTAAACGCCTGTTGACGGTACTGGACGAAGAGACGGTTTGCTACCGGAAGCTGCAGACGGTCCTGATCGAAGAAGAGACCGCCATGTCCCTTCGTGAACGGGCGCCTTTCGAACGTGTCCAGGTCGAAAAAGAGGCCTTGCTGAACCAGATTCAAGATCATGAGGCGCGGCGAAAAACGGTGGTCAACACCCTGGCGTCGGCCTACCGGATCGATCCGGCCACGGCCTCCGTGAGTCGGCTGGCGCCGCTGCTGCCGGCGCCCGACGACGAGCAACTGCAGTCGCGTGCCCAGCGTCTGCGGTCGTGCATTGCGGCGGTGAGATCGAAAAACAATCACAACCGGCTGCTCATCTGCCGCTATCTGGAGCTGGTCAACGGCGCCTTAAAACTGCTGAACCGACAGATCGACGACCAGGCCGTCTATCGCCACCCGGCGGCAGCGTCGCCGTCAGTGGGATACGCGCGCGGCGGTGGTCGCATTTTTTGCGGATCGGGCTGAACCCACAGACCGGTGCGACGAACCGCAAATCGTCGCCGGCAAATCGAGGCAGGCGGTATGCCCAACATCATTTACGGTACCTTCAACGTCGCCAAAACCGCCCTGATGACCCAGCAGAAGGCGCTGGCTGTCACGGCCAACAACATTGCCAACGTCAACACCGAGGGTTATTCCCGCCAGCGGCTCAACATGGAACAAAACGAGCCGGTTCGTTCCGAAGGCGGCAGCCTTGGCACCGGGGTACGGGCCAACCGCACGATCCAGCGCAGTTACGACCGCTTCCTGGCGGCTCAGATTGCCGATGCCACCTCCCAGGAAGGGCGCTGGCAAGCCCAGCGGGAAACCCTGGAAAAGGCCGAGCTGATGTTCGACGATGCCGCCGGTTACGGCTTGAACGGCGCCATGAGTGAATTCTGGAATGCCTGGCAGGCCGTGGCCAACACCCCCTCCGGATACGCCGAACGGGCCACTTTGCTGGCCAGTTCCGAGAACCTGACCCAGGTGTTCAATCAACTCTCCCGTGACCTGACCCAGGTCCAGGTCGACAGCGACGTCAGCATCACCGGTGCCGTGGCCGACATCAACGCCCTGACCGGCGAAATCGCCGACTTGAACCTGAAAATCATGGACGTGGAGGCCGGCAACCGGCACAGCGCCAATGCGTTTCGGGATCAGCGCGATTTGACCCTCAAGACGCTGTCCAGTCTGGTCGATGTCAGCAGCTTCGAAGACGCCGACGGTTTTTTGACCGTTGTCAGCGCCGGCGGTCACACGCTGGTGGACCGGACGCGGTCGTGGTCGTTGCACACCGAGACGAATGCCGACGGCCTTCAGGATGTCTATTGGGAGAGCACTTCCGGTAGTCGGCACAACATGACCGACGACATTTCGACCGGCAAGCTCAAGGGATGGATCGAGGCCAGGGATACGCGCATTCCGGCCTATTTGACGCAACTGGACGACATGGCCGTCAGCCTGGCCGATGCGGTCAACGCGCAGCATGCCGGCGGCCTCGACCTTTATGGTGCCGCCGGGGTGGCTTTTTTCACGCCGGCCACCGGTGCGGACGACATCACCGTCAATACGGTGGTTTCCAACGATCCCAGCCGGGTTGCCGCTGCCGCCAACACCGAAAACATTCCCGGTGGCAACGGCAATGCCGTGGCCATGGCCGAAATTCAAGGCCGCCTGCTGATGAGCGGGGGCAGCGCCACGATGGACGATTTTTACAGCAGTCTGGTCAGTGACGCCGGCCGCTACGTTTCCCAGGCCACGGTCAACGGCGACCACCAGTCGGCAGTGGCGCTGCAACTGAACACCTATCGTGAGGAGGTGTCCGGGGTGTCCATGGATGAAGAGATGGTCAACATGGTTCAATTTCAAAATGCCTACAATGCGGCCGCAAAGCTCGTGACCACGGTCGATGAAATGCTCGAATCACTGATTGCCATGGTCTGATCGGCGGACAGGAGAATCCCATGCGAATCAATGCCAAGATTATGGCGGCGCACATCAAACAGAACCTGGCCAAGCAGAGCGCGCAGCTGGTTCGTACCCAACTGAAACTGGCGACCGGCAAACGAATCAACAAACCGTCCGACGACCCGGTTGGCATCGGCAAGGTGCTCGATTACCGAACCACCCAAAAGACCATCGGCCAGTATCGCGAGAACATTCTGGATGCTCTCACCCGGGTGGCGTTCACCGAAACCGTCTTGGGGCAAGTCAGCGATCTGGTCGAATCGGCCAAGAAAATCGCCATCAATCCCAACGCCGACGACAGGACCGCTCTGGCTCAGGAGATCGCCAACATTCGCCAGCAGGCGCTCGGGCTGGCCAACGGCAAATACGGGGCCGATTATCTCTTCGGCGGGCATTTGAGCGGCACGGCCCCGTTCGACCCGACCGCCCCTTATGATTACAACGGTGACGGCGGCGCCCACCAGGTGGTGGTGGGCGACGGAATTACCGTCAAGATCGAAGCCGATGGCAGCCAGATGTTCGCCGATGGGGCCGACAACCTGTTCGCTGTGCTCGACGACCTGGAAGGCGCACTTTCAGGCGCGCCTTACGACCCGGCGGCCGTCCAGAACACGGTGGACCCCTTGTACCGCATCGCCAAACGCCTTCAGTTGACCCGCAGCGACCTGGCCTCGGACTACAAGCGCCTGGAGCGAACCGACGCCCACTGGCACCGTTTCGGCAATGCGGTTGAAACCATGCGCCAAAGCGTCGAAGACGCCGACATCACCCAGGCTGCCGTTGACATGCAGTCCCAGCAGACCGCCTATGAAGTACTTCTGGCCACGGCCGGCCGGATCGTCCAGCCCAGTCTGATCGATTTTCTCAGGTAAGTCTTTTACGAAAGCGTCACGGCCGCGTTTTACCAAACGCTGCGCCGGAAGTGGGGCAGGGTGCCGACGATGATCTCCACGCGCCGGTTCTTGCGCCGCCCCGGTCCGGTGAGGTTGTCCGCGATCGGGCGAAACTCTCCGAAACCCATGGTTGAAATACGCTTGGGATCGATGGCGGTTTGGTCCAGCAGAAACTGCGCCACGCTGGCCGCCCGTGCGATGGAGAGTTTGAGGTTGGACTGAAACGGGCCGCCGGTGACAGGCACGTTGTCGGTATGGCCGGCAATGACGATGTCTCCGGCGGTTTCGTTGAGCAGGATCCGACCGATCTGCTCGATCATGGGCTTGAGCTCCGGTTTGATGTCGGCCTTGCCCGAGTCGAAGGTGCTCTCTCCCATCAACCGGATGGTCACCTGGTCGCTGCCGGCCTCGATTTCGATATCCGCTTCAATTTCGTGGTAGAGCGTTTCGAAGTTCTCTTCCAGTTCGCGGCCGATGAACTCCTTTACCCGCGTGGCAATGGCTTCCTGGTCGAAATCCCTGGCAATCATCTTCAGGCCGTGACGCGGGGATTCGGAGACGTTCTTTTTGCGTTGGATGCCGAAGGCTTTTTCCATCGACCCGGCCACCTGCTTGTATTTCTGGCGATCCAGTTCCGAAAAGGAGAGCAGCAGCACGAAAAAGCAGAGCAGCAGGCTCATCAGATCGCCGAAGGTGGTCATCCAACGCGGGGCGCCCTTTTCGACCGGAGGGCATTGCTGAATAGGGTCGTTCATTTAGGATTGCTCGACCGGCTGCCCCTCGGGCTGGGGCACGCCCTTTTTGCGCGTTTTGGGAGAGAGGAATATTTTGAGGGACTCTTCCAGTACCATGGGGGATACGCCCCGGTTGATGGCAATGGCGGCCTCCACGATGATGCTCTTGTTCAAGCGTTCCTGTTCGCTTCGAAGCGCCAGTTTGTCGGCGATGGGCAGGGCCACGAGGTTGGCGATGACGGCGCCGTACAACGTCGTCAGCAGGGCCACGGCCATGGCGGGCCCGATGCTGGCCGGATCATCCATGGATGCCAGCATCTGCACCAGGCCGATGAGCGTGCCCACCATACCGAAGGCCGGGGCCGAATCGCCCATGCCTTTGAACACGTTTTGACCGGTGGTGTGCCGCTGTCCCATCAGTCGAATATCCTTGTTGAGCATGTCGGCGATCAAGCCTTCGTCATAGCCGTCGGACAGGTACCGGAGCGCCTTGGCCGAAAAGGGGTCCGACGGCTTCTCCTTTTCCAGGGCGATCAGGCCCTCTTTTTTGGCGATCCGGGTAAATTCCACCATCTCGCTGATAATGGTTTCCGGGTCCTCCATTTTGACCAGAAAGGCCTTCATGGCCACGCTGATGGAGCCGACCACATCCGACATGGTGAATTTGATGAAGGTGGCGGCCAACGTGCCGCCGACGACGATCAGCAGGCCCGGGGCATTGATGAAGATCATGGCGCTGCCGCCGATGATGATCGAGACCAGGATCAATATGGTTCCACTGGCCAGACCGATGATGGTTGCAGGATCCATTTAACTCCCCAGAGACGATTTGCGAATCAGCACCTTTTGCGAGATGGTGCCGATGGTGTGGTAGTGGTTGAGGCGGTCGATACGGTAAGTGTTCAACTCGGTGCCGGCGGCCATGACGAAAGCGCCGGTGTTCATGCGGACGTTGGCCGCCAGCACCATCCCGGGAACCAGTTCGTCGAGCATTTTTTCATGATCGGTCCGGCGCGCGAAGGCGTGCTGCCGGGCCACATTGATCGTCAACAGCATGGCCACGATGTCCGGCGACAACTGATAGCCCCGCATGCGTTGAAGGCTGTCGGGAATGTCGTCCAGGGCAATGCGGCCCCGGTGGCACAGGTTGTCGTAGATTGAGGCCGCCGATATGAGCTGAGCTTCGACAGGGATTTCGTCGCCGGCCAACCCGTCGGGGAATCCTTTGCCGTTGTACTGTTCGTGATGCATCCCGATCAGCCGCGCAGCCGGTTTCAGACTCTCGATTTCGGCAACGATGCGGGCGCCCACTTCGGCGTGGGATCGATATTTCCGGCCCTCGTCATCGACCATCTCGGTGCGCCGTTTGTTGATGATCGCTATCGGCACGACCACCATGCCGATGTCGTGGAGCAGGGCCGCCGTCTCGATGGTCGGAAGGTGGGCATCGTCGACCTCGGGGTGCTGGCGGGCCATTTCCACGGCCAGGTCGGCCGTCCGACGACAATGACCGCGCAACCCGTCGTCAGCGGCCGTCATCATGCGGGTGAACATCCGCATGGTCTGCTGGCGGATGGCGCCTATCGCCTGGGTCTCGCGGTGCAGGCGTCGCTCCAGATTGACGACGCGGGCGCCAACGGCCACTCGGGCGCGCAGGATGTCCGGATCGATGGGCTCGAACAGGGTGTCGTCGGCATCGACATCAAGATTCTGCCAGACCTGTCCCCCGCTTGCCCGGGCAACGGTCAGCATCAGGTAGGTGTAGGCCGATGCGGGCCGGCGACGCAGCCAGCGGCACAGCCCAGGCCCGTCCAGACCCGGCAGCGATGCACCGCAGATGACCATGTCGAGCGACCGGCTGGCGACCATCTGCGCGGCGCGGTGGCCATCGGACGCTCGATATATCGTGTGGCCCGACGCCCGCAGGTGCGTTTCCAGCAGTTTCACGGTGACAGGATGATCGTTGGCAATCAGAATGTTCATGGTCCAACCGACTTCGGCCTTGGGTTGCGCAAACACGTCGGCGGGCGACCTTTAGACCAGCGGAAAAAATTCTCCCCGGCCCTGCTTGTCTTTGGCGGTGCTTTTTCAAGCCTGTCGGTCAACGCCGTTTACTGCCTCATCTTATCGGCAGCGCCATGGAAAACTTGACAGCGGGTTTTCAATATTTTCAAGATAGTTATGAGTTCCCGAGACGGTGGCACACGACGCTAACCGCTTGACAAGATCGTGGCCGAACCGGTAGGAACAGTCATCGCCAAACCGGTTTGTCAGCGCACCCACCATTTACCCATCGATGGCCTGCGTCGATGATTGTGCCTCAGGAGACCGCTGCCATGGAAAACGACTGTTTGTTTTGTAAAATTGCATCCGGCCAAATGGATACCCCGTTTCTGTATGAAAACGACCACCTGGTCGTTTTCCGCGACATCAACCCTCACGCCCCGGTGCACCTGCTGATTGTGCCCAAGCGACACATCCGCAGCATCAACGACCTGACCGAGGCCGACGCCGACATCCTGGCGGAGTTGATCATGACGGCCAAGGAGATGGCCAGGCAGGAGAAGGTGGCCGAATCGGGGTACAAGCTGCTGTACAATGTCGAAAAAGGCGGCGGGCAGGTGATTTTCCACCTGCACCTGCATTTGATGGGGGGATGGCAGAAATGATGCCGCACCTGGCACCGGATCGGGAATCGAGGCCCGGTGCGGGCTGGATTGGTCCAACGCGGTCAACCTGAACAAAGGACCGATCTTGCGCGTCGTCGGGATCATACCGTCGCGTTATGGCTCTTCGCGGTTCGACGGCAAGCCGCTGGCGGCGATTTGCGGCAGGCCGATGATCGAGTGGGTCTTTCAACGGGCCAGCCAGGCGCGGTGCGTGGATGCCGTGTACGTGGCCACGGATGACGACCGCATCCGCCGGGCGGTGGACCGGTTCGGGGGCCGGACGATCATGACCGCATCATCGTGCCGGTCCGGAACGGACCGCGTCGCCGAAGCCGCCGACCGTCTGGGGCTCGACGGGACGGACGTGGTCGTCAACATCCAGGGCGATCAACCGCTGGTCGACCCCCGCAGCTTCGATGCCGTCGTGCAGCCCTTTTACGATGATCCCGACCTGAAGATGAGCACCCTGGCCTTTGCCATCGTGGATAGGCGCGAAATCACCGATCCGAAAGACGTCAAGGTGGTCTTCGACAACCATGGCGATGCGCTCTATTTTTCGCGGGCCACCGTTCCCTGGGGGCGGGACGGAATCGACGGGTACACCGTTTACAAGCATCTGGGCGTATACGCCTACACCCGGCATTTTCTGGAACGCTTCCGGCACCTGGCGCCCGGGCGGCTCGAGGAGATCGAAAAACTCGAACAGCTGCGGGCCATGGAGCACGGTTATCGCATCCGCGTCGTCGTAACCCCCTACGACTCGCCCGAAGTGGACCTGCCGGTGGATATCCAGCGCATCGAAGCCAGGCTGGCGGCCGTTGACCCGGCCGGCAGCCATCCGGACGGCCAATCCGAACCGAAGCCATAAGGGCAGCGGAAATAAATAACTCCCTCGCCTTGCTTGTCTTTGCGCCGGTCTTCGGCGTTGCCCCAAATGGCACGTACGCCAATACGCCTTCATTTGGTGCGCCTTGCAGAGCAGCCCACATCCGGCGCAATTTCAGGGGGACTTATTTATTTCCGCTGGCCTACCGTTTGCGGATGTCGACCAGACGGGCCCTACGCCTGCAGGTCATCCACTGCAGGGCCCGCCGGCACTGGCTGCTCCTTTTCCCGCTCGACGCGCTCGAGGCCCTCTTCGGCAGGCGTGTCAGCGACGGTGATGTCGTTTTTTTCCTGCCGGCGCTGCAGCTTCTCCGCTTTCTTCTTTTTTCGGGCTAACTCTTTCTGGCGTTTGTTGAATTTATAGTTGGATCTGGCCAAAATGGTGTCCTCCTGGGCTGTCATTGCATGCAACGGACAACCCGTCGGCCAGCGGTTTAGGCGCTTGACGACAGGCAGCCCCGCAATAACGAGCCGGTGGCGGGGAGTTCAAATAAAAAGGCATTCCACCATATCAAGGGGGAATGCCTTTTGAAACGCGTTGGAAAAGGCTAAACTACGGTGACATTGGCAGCAGAGGGACCTTTGGGGCCCTGCTCGATATCAAAGGAAACGCGGTCGCCTTCGTTGAGGGATTTGAAACCGGTCGCATTGATGTTCGAATGATGAACGAATACGTCCGCACCATCTTCTTGCTCAATGAACCCAAACCCTTTTGAGTCGTTAAACCATTTAACAATTCCATTTGCCATGATAACATCCTCCTTTCTTAAAAATTTTCAATGTCGCAGACTGGAGGGTGTCATTCTGGTAAATGATGGGGCCTTCAGTGTGAAACTCTCCCGATGTCGAAATTGACATGGGATTTAATTGAATGCCGCTATAATAACCGTTTTTTTCAATAACGCAAGACAATAGTTTAAAATCGTTGCCAAGCCGTGGCCGGCGCGTGTGTTTCAGCGTCCGTTATTCGATGGTCTGTTCGACGATTCCGGATGCGTCGCCGGGCGTTTGGGGCGTCGCCGTGGGCCGTGTGGACGAAGCCGGTAGCGGCTGGGATTGCCGGACCTGCGCGACCGAATCGATTTTCCTGCTCAGGGCCTCGAGCGCTGTCTCGAGCCGGCGCATTTTCTCATTGACCATCTCCTGCAGCGCCAGGCGTTCAAGGTCCAACTCGAGGTCCATGGCGGGCTTGCTCAACTTCTCGGCTTCCAGTTGCCTGGTTTTCTCTTCAACCGCCGCCAGCCGGCCCTGGTCCTTTTTCAGGCGATCGGCCATCAGCAAGATCTGCGCGGCCAGGTCTTCGTCGAATTTTTCGAAAGCGGCATTCAGATCGGCAACCTCTTTTTGAACGGCGCTGACCGACGCCTGGGTCTGGTTGGCCAGGTCTGCGAGGGCTTTCTGGTTGGGCATGTCGTCGGTAAGGCGCTTGACATCGGCCAGGGCTTTTTTCAGGCTGACCTGCAGTGCCGCAGTGCCGGTTTCCAGTTTTTTAGCCTGGTCGGCCTGTTGAGCCTCCAGCTTGGCCAGCTTGAGGGAGAGATTGGAAAACCGGGATTCCAGATCCTTGGACAGGTTCTGGACGCCCATGGAACCGGTGTCATAGGTCCGGACCATCCGTCTTTGAAGATCGTAATAGGCCACCGCCAGAGCGACGGCCAGCAGGATGGGGATCAAGAATGCGATCAGGGTGATCCGGCTGCTCAGTTTCTCGATTCGCAAGTTCTCCACATCCGAAGCGTAGACGGACTCCGGCGGGGCATCGTCGTGCAGGGTGAAGCGAGTGGAATCGTTGCTTTCGTTCATGGCATGATCATTCCCATTCGATGGTGCTCGGTGGCTTGGAGCTGATGTCGTACACGACGCGGTTGACTCCCCGCACCTCGTTGATAATCCGGTTCGAGATCCGACCCAGCAGCTTGTGGGGGAGCTTGGCCCAGTCCGCGGTCATGGCGTCTTTGCTGGTGACGGCGCGGATGGCGGCGATGTTTTCATAGGTGCGGCCGTCTCCCATGATACCGACGCTCTTGATGGGCAGCAGCACCGCAAATGACTGCCAGAGCTTGCGGTAGTATCCGGCCGCCCGAATCTCTTCCTGAAGCACGGCATCGACATCGCGCAGCACCTCAAGGCGTTTCGGGGTGATTTCACCGATCACCCGGATCGCCAGGCCCGGTCCGGGAAACGGCTGGCGCCAGACCATTTCGTCGTCCAGGCCAAGGGTTTTTCCGAGTTTGCGGACCTCGTCCTTGAACAGGTACTTGAGCGGTTCCACCAGCTTGAGTTTCATTTTTTTGGGCAGCCCGCCCACGTTGTGGTGGGACTTGATCACGGCCGTGGGACCGCCAAAGGCCGATTGGGACTCGATGATGTCCGGGTAGAGGGTTCCCTGGGCCAGAAAGTGGGCATCTTTGATTTTCATGGCCTCACTTTCGAAAACGTCCATGAAGACCTTGCCGACGATCTTGCGCTTGCGCTCCGGATCGGTCACCTTGCGCAGGGCGCTGGTAAAGCGGGCGGCGGCCCTGACAAACCGGATGTCGATGCCGAGGTGGCGTTTGAGCTTCTCTTTCAGCTGGGCAACCTCGTTCTTGCGGAGCAGGCCGTTGTCCACAAAAATGCAGGTCAGATGCCGGCCGATGGCCCTGTGAATCAAAAGGGCCGTCACCGAGGAGTCCACGCCGCCGGACAGGCCCAGGATAACCTTTTGGTCTCCCACCGTGCCCCGAATTTGCGCCACGGCGTCGCGGGCAAAGGATTTCATGGTCCATGACGCCTTGCAGCCGCATATGTCGAACAGGAAATTGCGGATCATCCGGCGTCCCTTGGCGGTGTGTTCCACCTCGGGATGAAACTGAACGCCATAAAATTTCCGTCTGCTGTCGGCCATGGCGGCCACTTCGGTGTTGGCCGTGGAAGCCGTCACGGCAAATCCCTCGGGCAGTGCAGCGATGGAATCGCCATGGCTCATCCAGGTGACCGTCTCTTCTTCGATGCCTGCAAACAGCCCCTGGGGCTGCCGGCGGTGCAGCGCCGCGAAGCCGTATTCACGTTTGCTGGCTTTTTTGACCTTGCCGCCCAAGGCGTCCACCATGAAGTGCATGCCATAGCAGATGCCCAAAACCGGAATGCCCAGCTCGAAGATGCCGGCATCCACTCTCGGGCTGCTGGGCTGGTAGATGCTGGCCGGGCCCCCGGAAAGGATGATGCCTTCGGGTGCCAGGGCCTGGATCTGGTCGGCGGTGATGCTGGGCGGTTCGATCTGGCAGTAGACCCGGCATTCCCGCACCCGGCGGGCGATGAGCTGGTTGAACTGGGATCCAAAATCGACGATGACAATCATGGGAGATCTCCGGGTGGAAAGATCGCAACTACGCTATAATTCAATGGTTTGCTTAAATTTGGCGAGTAATAGCACTATACTGTATAAAAGGCAACCGAGGCGATGCAATCACTCGAAAGGCCGTCGCCCCCGGAATTGTCTCCGGTCTGCCGCCGGCACCCCTCAACCGGCAGGCCTGGATCGGGTTGATAAAAATGTGATCTGCCATTATAAGAGGCAACGCACCTCGGCTGCGGCGCTGATAACCGAAACCGCCTCTGACGGCGCCGCAATGATGGGCAACCACGGATACGGATGGCAAACGGGCAGGATTGACGATGCGCACGAATGAGGGCAAGCGAAGATGGCTGGTCCTGATCCTTTTGGGCGGTTTCCTGGTGATCGCCGGCGGCAACGACGCGCCGTTTCCCGACGATCTGGCCGGGCTGCGCGCCCGGGGCGAACTGGTGCTGGTCACCGCCGCGGGGGCGGGTACCTACCACGTGGGTCCCCATGGTCCCGGCGGATTCGAGTACGACCTGGTCAAGGCATTCGCAACCCATCTGGGGCTTCCCCTGCGCGTCCACCTGGTCGACGATGAAGCCGCCATGGTCGCTGCGATCCAAGCCGGGGCCGCCGATATCCTGGCGGCCGGTTTTCCGCTGGGCCCCCAATCGTCCCAAAGACTTCTTTTGGGTCCGGGATACCTGCCGGTGTCGACCCAGGTCATCGGCCGGCGCGGCGGCCCGCCCATCAGGGGAAAGGCAGCGCTTGCGGAGTACACCCTGTGGATGACCGACGGTAGTGCCAGCCTCGAAAGCCTCGAGGCGCTGCGCCGAACCGTGCCGGGCGTCTCCTGGCGGGTGTTGAATGCCTATCGTCCCGAAGACCTGCTGCGCATGGTCTGGAAGCGATCCCTGCCGCTGGCGGCCGTCAACTCCCACGTGCTTGCCTTAAACCACTTTCTGTACCCGGAACTGACCGTTCTGCAAACATTGGCGCCCGCCGGTCAGCTGCGATGGGCGACCGACCCGCGCAACCGCCGCTTGAACCAGACCATCCACGAATGGTTCACCCTTCAGACGACTCGGGAGATCATCGATGGACTGGTCGATTTTCACTACAGCCACCTGGAGGCGCTCGATTACGTGGAATTGGCCCGTTTCAACCGGCGGGTAAAAACCCGGCTTCCCAAATTTCGGGCGCATTTCGAAGCTGCGGCCGCCAGCACCGGTCTGGATTGGCACCTGGTGGCTGTCCAGGCCTATCAGGAGTCGCACTGGGATCCGAAGGCCGAAAGCTACACGGGGGTGCGCGGCATCATGATGCTCACCCGCGATACCGCCGCCCACATGGGCCTGGCCGACCGCATGGACGTGGAGACCTCCATTATGGCCGGCACGCGCTATCTGGCTCAGCTGCACCATCAGGTGGGGCAGCGCGTGCCCGAGCCCGACCGCACCCTCATGGCCCTTGCGGCCTACAATCTCGGATTCGGCCATCTTGAGGACGCCCGAATCCTTGCGCGGCGCCTGGACAAACCCGGCGATCGCTGGCACGCCGTCCGAGCGGTGCTGCCCCTGCTGGAACACGAGCGGTACTACCGGACCCTGAGCAACGGGTATGCTCGGGGAAATGAGGCGGTCATCTACGTGGATCGCATCCGCACCTTTTACAAGATGCTGCCGCCGGCCTTAGAGCGGCTGAGGGCCGCAAGCGCGTCAGTTGACAGGCCCTTGGCGGCTGACCAATCACAGGAGTAATCGTGGGCCGCGGGAGGCGTTCGGGCTATCGGCGATCCATGCCGTGGATTTGCACAAACCCCATGACTGTGCTAATGACGGCCAATTCAGAGGCGCCGGGCAAGCCCGCATGGCCCGGTCGCCGATCACATGGAGACGACCGCACGAATGACGGCAACCATCATCCAGATATACGAAATCCAGACCCCGCCGGAAGCCCGGGCCATGATCGAACTGGGGGTGGATCACATCGGCAGTGTGGTCACCTCGCAGCAGGAGCGGCACGACCCCGTCATCCGCGCCACGGTCGAACTGGTTCGCGAAATGGGGGCGGTCAGCAGCCTGATCCCGCTTTACACGCAGCCCGAGGCGGTCTTCGACACCCTGGACTACTACCGGCCCCACATCGTTCACTTTTGCGACACCCTGACAGGCAGCGCTGCGGCGCTCGATGAGGCCCTGGCGCTTCAGGCGGCCGTGAGATCCCGATTTGCAGACGTCCGCATCATGCGCGCCATCCCCATCGGACGCCGGGCAGCGACCTGCCGTGAGGCGATCCTCTCCCTGGCCGCACGCCTGGAACCGCTGACCGACCTGTTTCTGACCGACACCTTGCTTGCCCACGAAGCCGGCGCCAGCGGCAGTGATCAGCCGGTCGACGGCTTCGTGGGCATCACCGGGCTGACCTGTGACTGGTCCGTGGCGGCTGACCTGGTGGCCCAAAGCCGCATACCGGTGATTCTGGCGGGAGGGATTTCACCGCAAAACGTGGCCGCCGGCATCGCCCGGGTGAGACCGTACGGTGTCGACAGCTGCACCTGCACCAATGCCGTGGATGGAAAGGGCCGCCCGGTCCGTTTCAAGAAAGAGATCGCGCGCGTCCGGTCTCTGGTGGCCGCGGTGCGCGAGATGGACAATGCGGCCCCATTGGTCAATGCCGGATCGGGGTGACGACGCGCGCGCCGGCGACAACGCTACTTTTTTCGTGCACGAACCGCACGGGAGGTCAATCGCTTTATGTATGACAGCAGTGACTTACGCAAAGGGCTGAAAATCGAAATCGACGGCGACCCATACGTCGTCGTCCAGTTTGACTTCGTCAAGCCCGGCAAAGGGCAGGCGCTCTACAAATGCCGCCTCAAAAACATGATCACCGGCAGCCAGTTCGACCGGACCTACCGCTCCGGCGAAAAGTTCAAGGAGGCCAGCCTCGAAGAGGTGGAGATGGAGTACCTCTATTTCGACGGCAGCGCCTATTGCTTCATGAACTCGGGCAACTATGAGCAGGAATTTCTGACCGAGGAGCAGGTCGGAGAGGCCAAGGCCTTTCTCAAGGAGAACACGGTCTGCAACGTGCTCATGTTCGAAAAAAAGGCCCTGGACATCTCGCTTCCCAACTTCGTGGAGTTGACCATCACCGAAGCCGAGCCGTGGGCCAAGGGTGACACCGCGGCGGGATCCACCAAGCCGGCAACCCTGGAAACCGGCCACGTCGTCCAGGTGCCGCCGTTCGTCAACCAGGGCGAGAAGATCCGCATCGACACGCGCACCGGCCAATATGTCGAGCGGGTGAAATAAAGCCGCCCAGGTGTGCTCGAGCAGCCACCGCCAACAGCGCGTCGGCGGAAGGGGGGCGGACCTTACGGATCGGCACCCTGGTGGCCGCGTTCGGGCGGGCCAAGGCTGATGTCGCCGTACCAGGCCGTGGCCGACCCGCCCGTGTTGTCGGTGTCGGTCATGATCGCGATGCCCGATATGGGCGGCGGATCGGCGCCGAACGCGGTCCGGTAGTCGTCGACGATATTCCGGCTGGCCGGGCGCCACCGGTTCAGGTGGTCCGGTCCGCTCTCCACCACGAACATCTGCACCGCTGCCGTATAGGGGCTGGGGTGCTGCGACCCCACCTCGGCCCGGTTGTCCCACACGTAGACCAGGGCCGCGGACGGCGGCGTCTGGCCGTAAAGCAGCCTCAAGGCCGCCAGCTTGGCCCGCTGCACAAACGAACCGCGCCCGGGATCTTCGGCAAAGGTGACGTAAATGCGTGCCGCGAAGTCATCGCCCGACTTGCGGGTCACGTCGCCTTTGGACAGAATCGTGCTCACCTTCCAGCTCCATGAAAGCTGGGGAAAATCGTTGGGATCGATGGACACCGCTTTGACCAGGCCGGACGCCGATGCCGTGCTGTCGGCGCGCACTACGGTTCGACCCCCGTCCGAGACCAGGGCGTAGCGGGTGTGGGAGGCGATCTTGTCAAAGGTCATCGGCTCCCAGCCGTCGGTCGGCACCGTGCCCGGCGACATGGCCGAAAACCGGCCCACGGCGATCGTCGGGGCGTCGGCGGCGCACACAATGGCCGTCGCCATCGTCAGCAAGGCAGCTGCGATCCAGGGGGTGTGCCGTTGTTTTAGCATTTTTCAGCCCGGATCGTTTCCCTTGAGATCGTCGACCGGTCCGGGAAGGGCCTGCACGATGTAGCGTTTGATGCGGTTGCCGTCCATCTCCTGGACCACGACCTTGTGTCCGTCGATGGTGAAGGATTCGTTCTCTTCGGGAATCCGCCCGATGCGGTCGAGAACAAACCCGGAAAAGGTGTCATAGCCGCTGGATTCGGGGATTTGCATGTTGATCTTATCGTTGACCTCTTCGACCTCCGACTTGCCCAGTACGATCCACTCCTTGGGTTTGCGACGCACGATGTGCGGCTCCTCCTTGTCGGTCTCGTCCCGGATTTCGCCCACCAGCTCCTCGAGGGCGTCCTCGAGGGTGATCAGGCCGCAGACGCCGCCGTGTTCGTCGATGATGATGGCCATGTGATTGTTGCGGGACTTGAACTGGTGCAGCATCCGATCCAGCTTGATGTTTTCGGGAACGAAAAAAGGCGGGCGCATCAGGCTCCGGACGTTGACCGGTGTCTCGGAGGTGCACTGGTGCATGAAGATATCCTTGATGTTCAAGATCCCGACCACGTGATCCCAATCGCCTTCGACGACCGGAATGCGGGTGAACCCCGAATCGGCGATGGCCTTCAGATCGAGCGGTTCGTTGGTGTCGACCACGAACATGTCGCCGCGCGGGGTCATGATCTCCGAGGCACTGGTGTCATCCAACTCGAACACATTGTGAATCATCTCGCGCTCTTCTTCCTTGATCACCCCCTGTTCCTCGACCGCCTCGACAAAGGTGATCAGCTCCTCTTCTGTGGCGGACGGCGTCTTGCTCATCCTGCCCGTGATGCGCGGGATGAAATTGAGAAAGACAATGATCGGGAAAAAGAGAATCGAGAGCCAATAGATGGGGAAAATGGTCAGCTTGGCGATCAGGATGTTGTTGCGGGTCGCGAAGGATTTGGGGATCACCTCGCCGAAGACCAGGATCAAAAAGGTCATCACGCCGGTGGTCAGGCCGACGGCGTAGTTGGAAAACATCTTGATGGTAAGCGTGGTGGCAATGGCCGAAGCAGCCACATTGACCACGTTGTTGCCGATCAATATGGTCGTCAGCAGCTTGTGCGGATCGTCCTTCATGCGTTTGATCAGCTGGTGGGAACGCAGGTTGTCCTTGGCCATGTGCCGGGCCCGGGTCGTGCTGATGGAAAACAGAGCCGTTTCGGCCGACGAGAAAAAACCGGACAGCATCAGGAGTACAAGCAACAATATCAAATGGTTGAGTATCATCCGCGGGCTCCCGCATCGCTGCGAAGGGCAGCCGGTGGAGGGTGGCCCGGATCAACGGTTCGACAAGAAGAAAAAGAACGGATGCGATGAACGAGGACCGGGCTCAGGCCGCCCGGGCCGGGTTGAAAAGGGTCGTCCAACGTTAATGCCTTCCTATTGATAAAAGAATCGGTATCATGCGATAGTGCCACTTGCCGCCAAGTGGCCGACGTCATCTCGGCGAGATGGGGTCAATGTTGCCGATCGGCAACAACACGCGGCCAGAACTGCCGACTGTGGCTCAATATAGCTTATATTTTCAGTTTTTCAAGTCAATATGCGCATAAAAGGTCGATCCGATGAGTGATCGCGTGCCGGAACCTGATGTCGCGGGCGATCCCGTCCGCGAATACATTGCCGCCCTGAAAGGCGCCGCCGCTTTTGACGGGCAGGTGATCCGGCACTGGGACTTCGGGCCCGAGGCGCCGGTTTTCAAAGCCCCTGGCAAGCCCTGGCCGGGCCCGATCGCCCGGTTGCTCGAGGCCATGTCGATCGATCGGCTTTACGCCCACCAGGCCCAGGTCATCGACCGGGTGCGCGCCGGTGTTCACACCGTGGCCGCGACCCGGACCGCCTCCGGCAAGACCCTGACCTACGCCCTGCCGGTGATCGAGGCCGTCTGTCAGGACCCTTGCGCCTGCGCCCTGTTCGTCTACCCCCTGAAAGCGCTGGCCCAGGACCAGCTCAAATCGCTGCGAGCCATGGCCGCCCATCTGCCGGATGCCGACCTGCGGGCCGAGATCTACGACGGCGACACCTCGGCTTACCGGCGCAAGAAAATCCGTGACAACCCGCCCCACGTCCTGTTGACCAACCCGGAGATGATTCACCTGAGCGTTTTGCCCTATCACGACCGCTGGTCCGGTCTGCTGGGCCGACTGCGCTTTGTGGTGATCGACGAGGTCCACACCTATCGCGGCATCCTGGGCTCGCACATGGCCCAGGTCTTCCGACGCCTGCAGCGCATCTGCCGCCACTACGCCAGCGCCCCCACGTTCGTGTTCACCTCGGCCACGGTTGGCAATCCGGACGAATTGGCCGGCCGGTTGACCGGGCTGCCGGTCGAGACCGTCCGTAAAACCAGGGCCGGGTCGGGTCGCCGGCATCTGGTGCTCCTGGATCCGGCCGACGGGCCCTTGAGGGCTACCCTGACGCTGCTCAAGGCGGCCCTGACGCGCCGGATTCGGACCATCGTATACGCCCAGTCCCGCAAGCTGGTCGAGCTGCTGGCGGTTTGGGCCAAGCATCGATCCGGCGCGTTTGCCGAACGCATCAGCGCCTACCGATCCGGTTTCCTGCCCGAAGAACGCCGGGAGATCGAGTCCAAGCTGGCTTCCGGGGAGCTGCTGGCGGTGATTTCCACCAGTGCGCTGGAGCTGGGCATCGATATCGGCAGCCTCGATCTGTGTCTTCTGGTGGGATACCCGGGATCGATGGTGGCCACCTGGCAGCGCGGCGGACGGGTCGGACGCCGTGGACGGGAGTCGGCCGTGGTACTGGTGGCCGGAGAGGACGCCCTGGACCAGTTTTTCGTCAACCACCCCGAGCAGCTGGTGCTGCGCCGGCCGGAGGCGGCCGTTATCAATCCCTACAACGCGGATGTAATGGGCCGGCATCTGGTCTGTGCGGCCGCCGAACTGCCGCTTGCGGTCGACGATCCCATGCTGGCGCCGGCGTCCATGCAGGCCGGGCTGCAGGCGCTGATCGCATCGGCGCAATTGTATGAGAGCGCCGACGGTGGGACCTGCATCAGCCCGACCCGCTACCCCCACCGCCAGGTCAGCCTGCGCGGCTCGGGATCCCGGTTTGACATCGTCGCGGCGGGCGCCGACACCCGCCTGGGGGAGCTCGACGGGTTCCGGGTCTATCGCGAGGCGCATCCCGGCGCCATCTACCTGCACCGCGGCCGGTCCTACCTGGTGGACGCTTTGGATGATCGCCTGCGCAAGGTAGTGGTCTCTCCGGCCCGGGTCAATTATCACACCCGGGTGCGCTCGCGCAAACAGACCCGCATTTTAAAGGTGTCCGATCAGAACCGGATCAACGGGACTGTGATGGCGCTCGGCCGCCTTCAGGTCCGGGAACAGGTGACCGGATATGACCGCATCGAGACCCGAACCGGAAAGACCCTGGAGCGGGTTGCCCTCGACCTGCCGCCTCTGGATTTTGAAACCGAAGGCATCTGGATGGCGATCCCGGCCGCAGTGACCGCCCTGGCCGAAACGTCGCGCATCCACATCATGGGCGGGCTGCATGCCGTCGAGCACGCCGCGATCGGGGTGTTCCCGCTGCTGGTGTTGGCCGACCGCAACGATCTGGGCGGCATCTCAACGCCATTGCACCCCCAGTTGGGGTGCGCCGGCATTTTCATCTACGACGGGCTGCCCGGCGGGGCCGGAATTTGCGCCCAGGTATTTGCGGACGGCCGGGGACTGCTCGAGGCCACCCTGGCGGCCATATCGGGCTGTGACTGCCACACCGGCTGTCCCAGCTGCGTGCATTCACCCAAATGCGGTTCCGGCAACCGCCCCATCGACAAGTCCGCGGCGATCTTCCTGCTCAAGGCCCTGATCGACGACCGTTCGCCGGCCGCGCCCCTGATCGCTAACGATGTGCTCGGGGCAGCGCCGCCGAACCCCGCCCGACAGCCGCCGGCCGGTGCACAGCAAGAGCTGGCCGGCAACTATGGGGTGCTGGACATCGAAACGCAGCTGTCGGCCCAGGAGGTGGGCGGCTGGCACCGGGCCGAACGCATGCGGGTGAGTTGTGCGGTGCTTTACGAAGCGCGCTCGGATCGCTATTTCGAATTCGTGGAAGCGCAGCTGCCCTTTCTGATGCAGCGCCTGCGAGAGCTGGACGTGTTGGTCGGCTTCAACATCAAACGTTTCGATTACCGGGTGCTCTCGGCCTACACGGACATGGATTTCGGGCAGATTACCACCCTGGACATACTGGAACAGGTCAAAGCGCGGCTCGGATACCGGCTCAGCCTGGACCATTTGGCATCGGCCACGCTCAACACCGGTAAAACAGCCGACGGGCTGGATGCGCTGAAGTGGTGGAAAGCCGGCCAGATGGCCAAAATTCTGGAATATTGCCGCTCGGATGTGACCATCACGCGCGACCTGTACCGCTTCGGCCGCGACCATCGCTATGTGCTGTTTTGTAACAAGGCCAAGCAGACCGTGCGTCTGCCGGTCAGCTGGTGACCGAACCGAACAGTCACCCGGCGCTGTAGCGGGTCGGGTCGGCAACACCGGCGGCGGCGAACCCGCTGCGTCGCAGGATGCATGCGTCGCAGGCGCCGCAGGCCAGCCCCTGAGAAGACGGGTCGTAGCAGCTGTGGGTCATGGCGTAATCGACCCCCAGCGCCAGGCCGGCCTGGATGATCCGGGCCTTGGTCAGGTCGATCAAGGGGGTGTGGATCCGAAAGCGGCCCTTGCCCTCGACCGCCGCCCGGGTAGCCAGGTTGGCCATGGTTTCAAAGGCCTGGATGTATTCGGGCCGGCAGTCGGGGTACCCGCTGTAGTCGACGGCATTGACGCCGATGAAAACATCCCAGGCGTCCAGCACCTCGGCCCAGGCCAGGGCGTAGGAGAGGAAGATCGTGTTGCGGGCCGGCACGTAGGTTACCGGGATGTCGGCCGCCATTTGTGCTGCGCTGCGGGCCTTGGGGACGTCTATGGCGGCCGTCAGGGCCGACCCGCCGATCGGTTTCAGGTCCACCCGGGTGACGATGTGCCGTAACACCCCCATGGCCTGAGCGACCCGTCGGGCGGCCTGGAGCTCGAATCGGTGGCGCTGGCCGTAATCGAAACTGAGGCTGTAGCACCGGTACCCCTGGTCCCGGGCCATGGCCAGAACGGTGGTCGAATCCAGTCCGCCGCTGGCCAGAACCACGGCGCGCCTGTCGATTTTTTTATTCATAATAAATAAGGTTGCAGATGGTTATGCAGTTTTAATGAATGTAGTGGTTGAGGTAAATAGCGCCCCGTCACAGGTGCGAAAGGGGCCGCTTTTGCTCAGACACCCCGGTCCCGGTCCGGCCAGATCAGCTTGTGCAATTGCAGCTGCAGGCGGGCCTCGATGTGGGCATTCAGGATCCAGCGCGCCAGTCGCTCGGGCGGCAAGCGGCCGAACTGGGGCGCAAAGAGGATCTGACAGCCCGGGAGATGGCGGGGCAGCGCTGTCAGGGCAGCCCGGGCGAAATCGAAATCAGGTCGGTCGCCGACAACGAACTTGACCTGATCGTTTTCGGTCAACCGGCCGAAGTTGGCGCCATCGTTGCGGGTCTGTTCGCCGCTGGATGGGCACTTGACATCCATGATGCGGGTGCAGCGGCGATCCACACAGTCGATGTTCAGCGAGCCGTTGGTTTCCACCAGGACACGATATCCGGCCTCGAGCAGTTGCTCCACCAGCAGCGGCGTGGCCTCTTGAAGCAGGGGCTCTCCGCCGGTGATGGCCGCCAGCTTGCAGTTGAATGCGTTCAGTTGCGCGACGACGCGCGCCACCGATATTTCGCGGCCCTGGTGGTAGGCATAGCGTGTGTCGCAGTAGCGGCAGCGCAGGTTGCATCCCGTCAGGCGCACGAATACGCAGGGCCGGCCGGCATGGGTCGACTCGCCTTGGATGCTGTAGAATATTTCGTTGACCGTCAGCCGCATGATCGGGGTCTTATATCAAGCTCCCGCCGCAGAGTAAACCGTTGCCATGTGAAAGGGGGAAGACAGTGACCCTATCCATTTTGCCGCTCGACAACGTCATCCAGCCCTATGCCTGGGGATCTAAAACCGCCATCGCCGATCTGCTCGGCCGGCCCAACCCCGATCAGCGGCCCCAGGCCGAGATGTGGATGGGCACCCATCCCAAGGGCCCCTCCACGGTCGTGACCGAGGGTGCCCGGCTGCCGCTGCAGCAGGTGATCGAGCGTGCCCCGGCCGAAATTCTGGGCGGCGACACCGCCCGAAGGTTCGGCAACCGCCTGCCTTACCTGTTCAAGGTCCTGGCCGCCGATCGACCGCTTTCGATTCAGGCCCATCCCAGCAAGGCCCAGGCCCAGGCGGGCTTTGGGCGTGAAAACCGGGCCGGCAAGGCCCTGGATGCACCCGACCGCAACTATCGCGACCCCAATCACAAACCCGAAATCATCTGCGCCCTGACCCCTTTTTGGGGCCTGAACGGCTTCCGGCCGGCCGGCGAGGCCGCCGAACTGCTGGGGCCGGTCTGTCCGCCGGTGCTGGCCGGCGCCCTGGACGATCTGAAAGCATCGCCAAACGATGCCATCCGAACCTTTTTCGTGGCTATGCTGACGCTCTCGGCCGATCAGCGCCAGAGGGCATCGGTGCAGATCGTTGAACGGGTCGCGCCGCTGGTTGACCGATCGCCGGTCTACCGCTGGGTGCGCGATCTGGCCCGGGCCTACCCGGCGGACATGGGCATGTTGTCCCCGGCCTTGCTGAACCTGGTCTGCCTCGATCCCGGCCAGGCCATGTACCTGCCTGCCGGCCAACTGCACGCCTATTTAGGGGGCCTGGGCATCGAACTGATGGCCAATTCGGACAACGTGCTCAGGGGCGGGTTGACGCCCAAGCATGTCGATGTGCCGGAGCTGCTCAACGTCGTCCGGTTCGAAGCATCCGTGATCGAAATGGTCGACGCCAGGGCGGTACGACCGGCCGAATTCGTCTATGACTGCCCGGCCGAGGAGTTTGCCCTGAGCGTCGTTCGCACCGACGCCGGGCAGCGGTATGGTTCGCCGGCCGTGCGCAGCGCGGAGATCCTGCTGTGTACCGCCGGCCAGGGGGTGATCGAGGCGGGTGGCCATCCTTCAATCACGGTAGGAAAGGGTGACAGTTTCCTGGTGCCGGCCGCCCTGGCGCCCTACACGATTCACGGCAAGCTGACGATCTACAAGGCGGCCGTGCCCAGGCCCGCTCAGTAGTTGGCCATATCCCGTGCGAAGGCCTCGAATCCGTTTTCCTGCAGGAAGCGCGTGATCAGGTCCGACAGCACGTCGGCCGTGTCGACCCGGTAGCGGCCCTGATCATCGGGTCCCACCTTCTTTTTGGCGTTGGCCACCACGGCCTGAAGCGCTGCGGCGGGCAGATCGATGTTGACGTGGACAGTTACCAGGGGGCTGTTTTCCGGCATGGCGAACCCTCTTGGATTGGGTTTTTGATGAGTCGAGATGGGGTTATCAAGGATATGAGGTGCCCGGTCAAGGGAAAAGGGCGCTTGCCGCCGACCCGCACCGCGGGGCTGGCCGACACGTACCGGATTGACAATCAGGTCCATATCTTTTAGAGCGCACAACATGAACGACTATCAGCAGGAACAACTTCAGGCCCTGACCGTTGTCCGGCAAGGGCTCGCGCAGATGGGCAGCGCCAGGCGCCGGCAGCTGCGCCGTGCCGCCGTCGACTACCTGCAGTTCCGGCAGACGGTGAGTCGCTACCTGAAGCGCTACTTCGGCCAGGTCTGTTCCCAGACCTGCTATCACAGCCGTACCAGCGCCTGCTGCAGCAAGGACGGCATCATCGTGTTCTTTGCCGACGTGGCGGTCAATGCCCTGCAGTCCACCCCGGCGCAGCTGGACCGCCTGGAAGCGGCCCTTGAAGGCGTCAACCCGGGCCACCGCTGCATCTATCTGCAGGCCGGCGGCTGCATGTGGGCCCTGCCACCGGTGGTGTGTGCCATGTTCCTGTGCGACCGGGCCACGCAGACGGTTTTCGCGGAAATTCCGGAAGCGGCAACGACCTGGACCGCCTTGCGCGAGCAGGCCCGATTGTACCAATGGCCGGACCGCCCGGTTCTGTTTGACGACCTGGAAAAAGCCTTTATCGACTTGGGATACCGCTCCAGCCTGATGCACCTGAATTTCAGCCCGGGATTGTTGTACGTGAAAAAGAGGGCCGGGCTGCCATGCAAGCCTTGCCTGCCGTAATTGCAGCCATGCCGGTGGAATCCCCAAGATATGGGTTGACAGCCGTCCTTAAAACCGTGTCACCGCTGGCCAACGCGATGATCGTGGACCAGACGACGGTTACCAGGAATCTTCAGCTGCTGGAAAAAAAAGGGTTGCATTTTCTTTGAGGAAAAGGGCGATGACCAGAATGGAATGGTCTTAAACTTAATTCGCAAGAATTTAAGCATATCTTTGTCAATTTACATGAGTTGCACGTCTTTTATGCCCAACCTGGCCGTCACCGGCGGGAATGGCGCGCAGCGGAATTTCAGTCCGAGTGCATGGCATGGTTAGCCATCGGCCACTTTCCCCTGGTTTGGAATGACCTCCGTGACCGACCCTTCCGTTGTAAACATATCCCTGTGGTTCCACCAAACGATTAGGCTGGCAACGGCAATTAACAGGTATGTGTCGTAGGGTTGGGCATCCGGAAAGATCGGGTTCATCAACTGAAAGTGGAAAAATGCCGACAGCAGAATGCTGCCTTGTGACCTATTGAACAGTGCCGTCACGATAACGCTTATCGCCAGGCACCCGGCAAAGAAAGCCGTGAACGACCACTCGCTCTGCTGGGTTCCGCTCAAGAGGAAGGCAGGCAAATGCCACAGCCCCCATATGACACCTAGAATCAGCCCGCCCCAGATTGGAGCGAACTTGCGTTGCAGAAGAGGAAGTGCGAGACCTCGCCAGCCGAACTCCTCGATCGGGCCTTTGATTGCGGCAAGGAGTATCGCCACGAGCACAGCCTGAAGGGACGTAAATGGAAACGGTTCCGTAAAAAGGGTACCGCTAAGCGCGGAACCGCCAAGAAAGAGCAACGGAACACCCATGATCAGAAAGGCATACCAGGCCGCGCTGCAGCGCCACAGCAAGACCCGTCCGAGGAAGCGCCGCAGGCCTGCGATACCGGCGTTGCGGGAAACAAGAGCGAAGGCCGCGATTGCAGGTGCGTACACCGCCAAGAAGAAGAGTGGATGGTTGCCCGTGAGTTGACCAAAAACCATTCCCATATGTTCAGGGATAAAAATGTACAGTCCAAGAATTCCCCAGGCTATGCCGAACGAGATCAGCAGAAACGGCATTAATGAACGGAACGGCAATCGGTATGCTTCACATGCTGAGGTTGCTAAGGTCATTCTTTTCTTCTTCCGCGGCTGACAGTTCAGTTAGATGGCCATAGTATCCTTCCTTCGCTAAAAAACCGAAACGGGCCGTCATCCCAACATCTTGCGGATAACACAGGGCAGAATCCCGCCGTGGTCGAAATAGTCGACGTCCACCTCCGTGTCCAGGCGCGAGGTGACCGTGAAGTCGATTGCGCTGCCGTCGGCCTTGACGGCCCTGACCTGCAGCTTTTTGCGGGGGGTCATGTCGCTGAGGCCGGAAATAGAATAGGTTTCCGATCCGTCCAGTCCGAGGCTGGCGGCGTTTTCGCCGTCGGCGAAGACCAGGGGCAAAACGCCCATGCCCACCAGGTTGTTGCGGTGGATGCGTTCGTAGGACTGGGCGATGACGGCCCTGATGCCGAGCAAGGTGGTGCCCTTGGCGGCCCAGTCGCGCGACGAGCCGGTGCCGTACTCCTTGCCGCCCAGCACGATCAGGGGCGTGCCCTCGGCCTGGTAGGCCATGGCGGCGTCGTAGTTGAACAGTTCCTTTTTCTCGGGGAACTTGAGGGTGTAGCTGCCCTGCTTGGGCGCCACCAGCTGGTTCCTGATGCGGATGTTGCCGAAGGTGCCGCGCATCATCACCTCGTGGTTGCCGCGGCGCGAGCCGTAGGAGTTGAACTGATCCGCGGGCACACCGTGGTCGATGAGATAGCGTCCGGCCGGGTAATCTTCGGGAATGGCGCCGGCCGGGGAGATGTGGTCGGTGGTGACCGTGTCGCCCAGCACCAGGAATGCCCGGGCGTCGGCGATGTCGCCCGGCTTTTTTGTGGCCAGCGAAAAGCCCTCGAAGTAGGGCGGGTTTTTGATGTAGGTGGAGGCCTCGTTCCAGGCAAAGGTGGTGCTTTCGGCAATGTCCAGGGCTTTCCAGAAGCGGTCGCCGTCGAAGATGCGCGCATACTCTTTTTCGTAAAAATCCCGGGTCACGTGGGCCTTGACCAGGGCGTCGATCTGTTCGTGGGCGGGCCACAAATCCTCCAGATAGACGGGTTGGCCGTTGGGGTCGATGCCCACCGGCTCGATCGTCAGATCGATGTCCACCCGCCCGGCCAGGCCGAAGATCACCACCAGCATGGGCGACGCCAGGAAGTTGGATTTGATGCTCTGGTGAATGCGCGCTTCGAAGTTGCGGTTGCCGGAAAGCACGGCCGCGACGTTCAAATCGTTTTCGGTGATGACCGCCTCAATATCGGGATGCAGCGGCCCGCTGTTGCCGATGCAGGTGGTGCAGCCAAAGGCCGCCAGATGAAAGCCCAGGGCGTCGAAGTAGGGCATCAGGCCGGCCGCTTCCAGGTAGTCGATGACCACCTTGGAGCCGGGTGCCAAAGAGGTCTTGACAAAGGGCGGCACCCGGAGCCCCCTGGCCACGGCGTTTTTGGCGATCAGGCCGGCGCCCATGAGCACGTGCGGGTTGGAGGTGTTGGTGCAAGAGGTGATGGCGGCGATGACGATGCTGCCGTCGCCGATTTTCATGGGGCGGCCGTTGAACTCCATGTCGAACTGCCGCTGGGCCAGCGGGCGGCAGCGCTTGGCGCGCCTGGTCCCGCAGCCGGACTCGTCGTGGAACTCGGATAGCTGCTTGATCTCGGCGTCGCGGTCGTAATCGCAGCCCAGGATGTCGGCAAAGGTCTTTTTGAGATCGGGCAGGGCGATGCGGTCCTGGGGACGCGCCGGCCCGGCCACGGAGGGCTTTACGGTGGAGATGTCCAGTTCCACCACCTGGGTGAATTCGGGTTCGACCTCGGCGGTGTAGAACATGCCCGTGGCCCGGGTGTAGGCCTCGACCAGGCGGGCCCCGTCGCTCCGGCCGGTCAGCTCGAGATAGTCCAGGGTCTTGTTGTCCACCGGAAAGAATCCCAGCGTGGCACCGTATTCGGGGGTCATGTTGGCGATGGTGGCCCGGTCCGGGACCGAGAGGCTCTGCATGCCCGGACCGAAGTACTCGACGAATTTCTCGACCACGTTGATCTTGCGCAGCATTTCGGTGACGGTCAGGACCAGGTCGGTGGCGGTGACGCCCGGGCGGCAGGCTGCCGGTGAGTTTGACGCCGATGACCTCGGGTATGGACATGTAGTAGGGTTGGCCCAGCATTACGGCTTCGGCCTCGATGCCGCCCACCCCCCAGCCCATTACGCCGATGCCGTTGATCATGGGGGTGTGCGAGTCGGTGCCCACCACGGTGTCCGGGTAGGCGATGGTCCGGCCCTCCTCATCCTGGGTGATGACCACCCGGCCCAGATTCTCCAGGTTGACCTGGTGGCAGATGCCCGAGTTGGGCGGCACCACCTTGAAGTTGGCAAAGCTTTTCTGGGCCCATTTGAGCAGTTCGTAGCGTTCGCCGTTGCGACGGTACTCCAGGGCCACGTTTTTTTCGAGCGAATCTTCGGTGCCGTAGCAGTCGATTTGAACCGAGTGGTCAACGATCAGTTCCGTGGGCACCAGCGGGTTGATCCGGGAAGGGTCTTCGCCCAGGGCCTTGACGGCATCGCGCATGGCCGCCAGATCGACCACGGCCGGCACCCCGGTAAAGTCCTGCATCAAAACCCGGGCCGGGTGATAGGGTATTTCGACCGGGGCGTCGTAGCGTTTTTGCCAGCCGACGAGATTGTCCAGATCGCTCTTTTTGACCACGCGGCCGTCCAGTTTGCGCAGCAGGTTTTCCACCAGGATCTTGATCGAAAAGGGCAGCCGATCGATCGACACCTTGCTGTCCAGGGCATACTGGTTGAAATCGTAATAGGTGATGGTGCTTGCACCGACGCTGAGCGATCTGGCATAGTCACGATTTTGCATGGCGGCTTCCTTTTCGGTTTTGGGCTGTCCGCAACCATTTTTGATGAACATCCGGGTCGGACGGCGGGAATTTGTTGTTTCGTAAACGGGGATTTGCTGCTAATGTGCAAAACTTTATCAAAGTAAAGAAAAACGCTTCCCAGAGCAAGCAAAAAAGCGCCGGTCCGCCAGCCGATGGGCATTAAGAAAAAACAGATCGTGGTGTGCGACATCGTCGATGTCGCTTTTGGCGGCAAGGGTCTGGCCAAAATCGACGGCCTGGCCGTTTTTGTCGACCAGGCCGTGGCCGGCGACCGCGTGGCGGTGCGGATCGTGCGCAAAAAGCGCAACTACGCCGAGGCCGTGGTGCATGAGCTGCTGAGGCCTTCGCCCATGCGGGTGGATCCGCCGTGCCCCTACAGCGGTTATTGCGGGGGCTGCAAATGGCAGTTCATCGACTACCCGCACCAGCTCGAATTCAAGCGCCGCCATGTGGCCGAGTCGCTGGCGCACATCGCCCTGATCGACGGGGCGAGCGTGCACCCGACCATCCCATCCGAGGCGGTTTTCGGCTACCGCAACAAGATGGAGTTTTCCTGCTCGGACCGGCGCTGGCTGATGCCGGACGAGTTGGGCACTGAGGCCGATGTCGGTTTTGCCCTGGGTCTGCATGTACCCGGCACCTTTCACAAGGTGCTGGACACGCGCGCCTGCCTCTTACAGCCCGAGGCCGGCAACCGCATCCTGGCGACCGTGCGCGAGTTCATGCGCGGCTCGGACCGACCGGTCTACGGGCTGCGCACCCATGCCGGTTTTTGGCGCTTTCTCATGCTGCGCCACTCGGTGGCCCACGACCGCTGGATGGTCAATGTGGTCACCGCCAGTGAAGCGCGCGATGCGGTCATGCCCCTGGCCGACCTGATCATGGCGCGTTTTCCGGAGGTCGTGTCGGTGGTCAACAACATCACGGCCCGACGCTCGGGGGTGGCCGTCGGCGAACGCGAGATCCACCTGGCCGGTGACCCGGTCCTGACGGACCGCATCGGCGCCTTCTCATTCGAGATATCGGCCAACTCCTTTTTCCAGACCAACACCCGCGGGGCCCGGACCCTGTACGATGCCGTCGAACGCTGTGCCGGCCTGACCGGCAACGAAACGGTGGTCGACCTTTACAGCGGCACCGGCACCATCGCGATCTGGCTGGCCGGGCAGGCCCGCGAGGTGACCGGGCTGGAACTGGCCGACAGCGCCGTGGCCGACGCCCGCAAAAACTGCCGCAGCAACGGGATCGACAACTGCCGGTTCATTGCCGGGGATATCAAGCAGACCCTGGGACGGATCGACCGGGCACCGGACCTGCTGGTGATCGACCCCCCGCGGGTCGGCATGCACAAGGATGTGGTCAGGCAGGTTTTAGAGCTGGCGCCCGCCAGGATCGTCTACGTCTCGTGCAATCCGGCCACCCTGGCCAGAGACCTGCTGGAATTGAAGACGGCCTACGACCTGGGCGAGGTGCAGCCGGTGGACATGTTCCCGCACACCTTTCACATCGAATCGGTGGCCGGACTGACCCGGAAGGCAGGCTGACATGGAACTGGAAAAGAGCCGCTCGCAGCAAAAAAGAGAGGCCACGGCCCTGCAGCAGATGGGCATTCGGCTGGCCAAGCTCTCCCCGGATCAGCTCAGCCGCATGCAGCTGCCCGAGGCCTTGACGGCCGCCATCGAAGCCCTGACCAAGATGACCTCCCACGGGGCCCGGCGGCGCCAGCGCCAGTATATCGGATCGCTGATGCGCGGCATCGACACAACCCCCATCGAGCAGGCCCTGATCGAGATCGAGCAGGGTGCCTATCGGCAGGCCCAGGCCTTTCGGCGCATCGAATCCTGGCGCGACCGGCTGGTGGACGGCGACGACGACCTGATGCAGACCCTTTTGTCCGACTATCCAGGTGCCGATCGCCAGCGCCTGGGACAGCTGGTGCGCAGCGCCCGCAAGGAAAAGGCGCAGCAGGCGCCATCCAGATCGGCCCGCAATCTGTTTCGGTACCTCAGGGAAATCACCACCTGAAATCGGTTGGACGATGGCCGGTCTAAAAAGCCCCCAGCTGGCATGTGGAGACCTTGATGCCAAGGGCCTCGCAGGCATCGGCCAGCGCCGGGCGGGGAATGCCAAACCGGTCGGCCACATCCCAGGCCGCTTCGCAGGTGATGCGATCTTCCTGCAGGCGCTCCCGGATGGCCTTCTCGAGGCCGGGCACCAGGGTGGTCGATTTTTTGACGGCCTTGCCGTTGCGGCCGCCATGTCCAAACAGGCCCAACTGGCACTGGTTGATTCGGTACTCCAGCAGGTCGATGTTGACGCCCACCTTTAGTGGGGGGCAGGCCTTTTCCCCTGCAATGGCGTGGGCCGCCCTGCAGGTGATGCGCCCCTGATCGGCCTGGGCGGAAATGGCCTCGGCAATGGCCGGGTCAAGGGATTCGTGGGGGTGTTTGGCGGCATAGTGGCCGCTGTCTTCGTGGGTCATGGTCGGTCTCGCTGGTTGACGTTGCCGATGTCGTGAACGGTGCACGCGCTTGACGGACAACTGGCTTGTAAACTGATTTAGGCCTTGTCAGCGCCGCTTGTTGATGCCATCCAACACCCATTTCAGGCTCCACCCGATGGCGACCGGGCCGATGCCGACTAGGGCAAACCGAACGGCGTCGTGTTGCCAGGGCTTGAGGTAAAGGGCCCAGGCCAGCGGCCAGAGAATCGACAGCACGATGGCCAGGCGCAGTGTCCAGGTGATTCGCAGGGCCGGGCGGCGTACCAGGGGTTGGCGCGGGGCCGGGCGGGGCGCCATCATCCGAGGCACCAGGATCAGCCCCAGCACGATGAGCACGATAACCACAATTTCCTGTAAGCCTGAGAACATGGGTGCTTTCGAAACAATAGGCGGCAAGCTTGACAATCGCTTGTTTGGGTGTCTGTACCACAAAGACCGGTTTCGGGCAATCGCCGGGCTGCTGGGGCAATCCGCTATCCGAACAGTTTCAGTTGGCCTGACCGCATGGGTGCAACCCGGCGCCGGCCTTGCCGGCCGCCGGCTGCTGCTTGGCAGGTACGTTGGCCTGGTCGTAGGTCACGCGGTAGCGGTCCGGTGAGATCGGTTCCACGGTTTGGGGCATGGGGATCGCCAGCTCGGCCTCCTGGCGGGTGACGACCGGAAATCCGTACACCCGGTGGGTGTGCCTGATGGGTTTGCCGGCCGCCTCGCGCTCGTCCACGAACTGACGGTGACGGTCGAAACGCTCGGCGGCGCGCCGGCGTCCCTGTTCGAGGGCGGCCTTGAAATCCTGGGCGATCGACGCTGCAAAGGCCTTGTCCAGCTCGTACCCCAGGCCGTTGCGGCCGGCCGCCGCGGCGGCGAACAAGCTGGTACCGGTACCCAGAAACGGGTCCAGCACCGTATCGCCCATGACGGAAAACATGGCGATCAGGCGATAGGCCAGTTCGAAGGGGTAGGCGCCGCTGCGCTGCCGCAACGCTTTGTCGCCGGTTTGTTGACGGGTTCCTTTCAGGTCCATCCAGACGTCGGAAAACCAGACGTTGCGCTCCTCCCAGAAAAAGGCGCTGCGCCGCCGATTGGCTTTTTCGGCGGCGCTGCCAAACAGCCGTTTGGCGCCCTTGCGGCACACCAGGATGGTTTCGTGCTCCAGGGTCACGTAGGCACCCGGGGGCATCATGCCCGACCCCATGAACTTGTTGGGAGCGTTGGTTTGCTTGCGCCACAAGATGTTGGGCAGATTGGTGAATCCAAGTGCCAGCATGTGGGACAGGATGCGGCTGTGGTTGGGGTAGAGGGCGAACTCGCCGTTGACCGTGCGGGTGGCGTCACCGATGTTGATGCAGGCCATTCCCCCGGGAACCAGCACGCGATGCACCTCGGCCCAGACTGGGTCGAGCTGCCGGTGCATCGACTCGAAGGCGGCCATGCCGTCTTGCCGGCGCAAGGCGTCGGCGGTGTCGGTATGACGGCAAAACAGGTCGTCCCACATCTCGATCATGGGATAGGGGGGGGATGTCACCACCAGGTGGACGCTTTCGGAGGCGACAGCGGTCATCTGCCGGGCGTCGGCAAAGTGGATGCGATGGTCACTGATCATGGTTGCAGGGTCTCCGGTCAGTTGCAAAGAGGCGTTGTGCCACATCGCTGCGACAAATTCAACTGCCGGGCGGGTATCTGTTTAACCTTGACTTCCATCCTCAGATGAAAGAAATATAGCGGCCACCGTCCGTTATTACACGTAGAAACAAAGTGAACCGGGCCATGCCGGCATCAGGAGGTATACCAGATGATCAAGGTGCTTGTCAGCGACGCCCTCGGAGACGCGGGCATCGACATGTTTCGTGCGGTAGAGGGAATCGCGGTGGATGTCAAGACTGGCTTGCCGCCGGCAGAGTTGCAGGCCATTATTTCCGACTACGATGCCCTGGTGATTCGCAGTGCCACTCAGGTGACCGAGGATCTGCTCGAGGCCGGCAAAAAACTCAAGGTGGTCGGCCGGGCCGGCATCGGCCTCGACAATGTCGATATTCCCGCTGCCACCAGGCGTGGGGTCGTGGTCATGAACACTCCCACCGGCAATGTGGTGACCACGGCCGAGCATGCCATTGCCATGATGATGGCGCTGACGCGCAATATTCCCCAGGGCACCTTGTCGATGAAGGCCGGCCGCTGGGATAAAAAGAAGCTGCAGGGCCGCGAAGTGTTCAACAAAACCCTGGGGGTTATCGGCTTCGGCAAAATCGGCTCCATCGTCGCCGACCGGGCCAAGGGGTTGCGCATGCAGGTGCTGGTCTACGACCCTTTCGTGGCTCCTGAGCAGATCGAAAAGGCCGGCTACGAAAGCGTGACCTTGGATGCGCTTTATCAAAGGGCCGACTACATCTCCGTACATGTGCCCAAGCTCGCGGAGACCACCGGTCTGTTGAACCGGGAAGCTTTCGACAAGATGAAAGACGGGGTCATGATCGTCAACTGCGCCAGGGGCGGCATCGTCAACGAAGACGACCTCCACCAGGCCATGGCGGCCGGCAAAGTGGCCGGCGCCGCGCTGGATGTCTTCGCATCCGAGCCCCCCGGCGAATGCCGCCTGTTCGATCTGGACCGGATGATCTGTACCCCCCATCTGGGCGCTTCCACCCGCGAGGCGCAGACCAATGTGGCCGTGGCCGTGGCCCGTCAGATCATCGACTATCTGATCGACGGCACCATCGTTAACGCCGTCAACGTCCCCTCTGTGACCGGCGATCTTCTGCAGAAAATCGGCCCCTACATGGCCGTGGGCGAGCGCATGGGGTGTCTGCAGGCCCAGCTGGCCGACGGGCCGGTCAAGACGGCGGTGATCGAGTACACCGGCGATTTCAAGGGCATGGATATGGACCCGGTCTCCACGGCCATCTTGAAGGGGATGCTGACCCCCATGGTCAAATACGCCGTCAATTTCGTCAATGCGCCGGTCCTGGCGCGCGAGATGGGCATCAAGGTGACCGAGTCGACCACGGCCGAGGCCGAAGACTACACCCATCTGATCACGCTGCGGGTCGGCACGGCAAGGGGGGAGAATGTCGTGGCCGGCACCATCATCGGCCGCAACGACCTTAAGGTCGTCAAAATCAACAACTTCCGCCTGGAACTGGTGCCCGAAGGACACATCCTGCTGATTTTCAACCAAGATCGGCCGGGCGCCATCGGGGGGATCGGCAGCACCCTGGGGCGGCACAACATCAATATCGGCCGGATGCATGTGGGGCAGGAAAAAGATGGCGACCGCAACATCATCTTCCTGCAGACCGACACACCGGTCCCGGCGGATGTGGTCGAGGAGCTGCGGTCGGCCGAACTGGTCAACTCGGTAACGCCCCTGGAGCTATAGGGCGCCAATCATTGCGATTCAACGGCAGCGCCGTATCTCGCCGTGAATGCCGGTCACAGCGGCGGCGGTGTTTTTGCTTCTACAAGGTCTCATCGATCACGGTGTTTTTCAGCACCCCGATCTGTTCGATTTCCACCTCGACGACATCGCCATGGGCCAGCGGTCCCACCCCGGAGGGCGTGCCGGTTAAAATGATATCCCCCGGCTCCAGGGTGAAATTGGTGGAGACAAAGGCCACGATCTCGGGGATGTTGAATATCATCTGACTGGTGTTGCCATCTTGCACCACAGTTCCGTTCAAACGGCAGCGGATCGACAGCGCCTGCGGGTTCGGCAGGTCGGCGGCCAGCACCACCTGCGGGCCGATGGGGCCGAAGGTGTCCAGGGATTTGCCCCGGAACCAGCCCGTGCGGTCGCCGTTTTGGATGTTGCGCTGGCTGACGTCGTTCATGCAGGTGTATCCATGGATGCAGGCCGGTGCCTCCTGGATGGATACCGCCTTGCAGCGCTTGCCGATGATCACCGCCAGTTCCGCCTCGTAGTCGGTGCGCAGCGCCTTGAATCCGCACCCCCTTAAAAATTCGGGGATCACGATGGCCTCTTCCGGCCCGATCAATACATTGGGGGTCTTGGGGAAGAGCAGGGGTTCGGTGGGGACGTCGGTGGTGAACCCTCTGACCTTGACTGAAAGGCTCTCGGCAATGTGGTCCCGGTAGTTCAGTCCCAGGGCGATCAGCTTGGTGGGGTTGACCGCATAGGGTTCGCCATGGTTTTTCACCGGTAGAATTATCATGGCATATTCCCTGTTATAACCGTTTTTAATACATTTTCTCGAAAGGAATGGATGAGGGAATTGTCCACGGTGGCTTCATAGCCGGACAAGGTGGCCACTACCGTTCGGTCGTCGTCCAGAAAAGTGAAATCGGCCACCAGCTTGCGCGGCGTGCTGGCCGAGACCGACATTACCGCGGTCACGCCGGCTTCCGGGAAGCACTGGCGGTATTGGCGATAGGCACGGGCGTAGCTGGGCAGGCAGACGCTGCCGGTCTTTTCGTAGCACCAGACGATGGCCATCTGAAAAGCGCCGTCCAGCACCATGGGATCGGCCATCCAGCGCTCTTGAATGGGATCTTGCATCCATGCTTCCGGCTTGGGCGCATTGACCAGCCGGGCGGTCATGCCATCTTCGGCATAGGACTCGATGGACCGGATGGCCCGCAGGCCGGTCCCATGGAACAGGATCTCCTTGTAGACTGATTCCAGGTCGCGCGGGTAGGGGTGGTGGCCGTTTTTACCGTTCCCCTCGAAAAGCGGCGGCTCGGGAAAGCGGTCCACCAGCAGGGCCCGGGCGCGGCTGTGGATCACGTCCCGGCCGTTTTTGACGCCGTTGCGCAGCTCCACATCGACCGCCCAGGTATCCCCGGCTTTACGAGCCTTGCCGGCCATGAGGCGGACCAGTTTTTTTTCAGCTTCCAGACGGATGCCACTGAGCAGCCGAAAGTCGTCTATCCCGTGCAATGAAAAGCCGGGATTGTGCTTGACGGCACCATGACCGATCCATTCAGAGATCAGCGCAAACGGGACCACCGCCTTGCCGCCGATGACATGCGACGCCAGGACCGGGTAGCGCTGCAGATCGATTTCCCGCCGTTCCAGCAGGGCCATGGCGGCTGCATCCGGGGGCCGGTAATCGTCGACCGGCGCTTTGGCGCTGGTCATCATGCTGCCGATGAGCACCTCGACCGGACCCGGATCGGCATGTTTCATCTCGGCCACCATCATGGCGGCACCGACCTCGACGGGGATCAGATCGACGGCCTTGTCGGCCATGGTTTTTTTGAGGGCCGGCGTGACCATGCCACCATCCCAGGGGCCCCAGTTGATGGCGCTGACCCGGCATTCAGGCCGCTGCAGGGCCACACGGCGTGCGATCTTGTTGAGGGCCTCGTTGGCCATGGCGTAATCGCACTGGCCGGTGTTGCCCGTGCGGGCGCTCACCGATGAAAACAGGACCAGATAGTTCAGGCGGTCCCCTGCCGTGGCGGCCAGCAGGTGCTTGAGACCGTCCACTTTGACGGCATAGACCTTGCGGAACTGGTCGACGGTCTTGTCGACGATCAGGCGGTCGTGGATCAGGCCGGCAGCGTGGATCAGGCCGGCAATGGGGCCCATCTGGTCTCTGATGGCCTCGATGGCCGCGTCCAGAGCGGCCCGGTCGCTGACGTCGGCACGGTAGTATCCGGCGGCAACACCGGCGGCCTGAAGTGCGGCGACGGTCTGCTTGATGGACCGGTTGGCGATGTATTTGTCATAAGCGGCCTGCAGGGCTTTCGGCGTGGGCCGCGAATCGGCGAAGGCGTCGTTGGCGGCGATGGCCTGCTTCATGGCGGCTTCGCCCGCGATTCCCCGAAGCCAGGCCGGTTCGGCAAAAGGGGGCGCACTGCGGCCGACCAGGGCGATGGCGGCCCCACTGGACCGGGCCAGTGACAGCGCACAGGCGGCGGTTACCCCGCGGGCGCCGCCGGTGACGACGACCACCTGGCCGCTGGCGAGCCGCAGGGGTCCATCGACGGTCTCGGCCGGAACCGGTTTGAGGGTTACCCGGCCCTCGAGGCCCAGGCCGATCTCCAGCACATCGGAATCGGCAATGCTCAACAGTTCCTCGGCAACCTGGCGGGCGGCCGCATCCGCACGGGAAAACCCGCCCGACAGGTCGATGGCCCGGCACACGACCGGCGGCCATTCCAGTGCGGCTGTTTTGAGCAGACCCGGTAAAGCGCCCTGCTCGGGGGTCTCGAAGGCATGGCCCGAAAAGCCGAAGGCCCCGTCCATGGTGGTGATCACGGCAAACAGGGCATCGCCCTGTCCGGCGGCGGCCATCAGGTGCGGTGCGGCTTGTTGGGCGGCCAGAAAGGCTTTCTCGGCAGTGGTCTGGGCGCAGATGATCAGGCCGGCGGCCCCGTCGAAGCGATCCGGGGTGTGCGGTGCATCGGCGGCGACCAATCGGCAGGCGGTCTGTCGCTTTTCGAGTTCGACGATCAGGGATCGGGCCAAGGCGCTGGCGTCGTCCAGAACGGCAATCCACCCCTGCGGGGCCATCTTGAATGGGCGACCCGGTCTTTTCGGGCAAGGCACGACATCGACAATCTGGCGCAAGACGGGTTGGCAAGGCTCGCCGGTCAACGGGTCTGATGTTGCCGTCGCTTCCCCTGACCGGTCGCGGCCGGCCAGGTAGTCGCAGATCTGGCCCAGGGTCTTGAGGGTGCCCACCATATCCGGGGTGACCCTGGGCAGCTGGGGCATGCGCTCTTCCATGGCCGAGAGGATCTCGACCCGCTTGATGCTGTCGATGCCCAGGTCGGCCTCGATGTCCATGGCCAGGTCCAGCATGGCTTCGGGGTAGCCGGTCAGTTCGGCCACGATCGACAGCAGGGCGCCCTGAATGTCGGGCTGGGCCGCATCCGGCGCCGTGACCGGTCGTTCGGGGGCGCTGTCTGCCGCCGGCGACGGTGCGCTGCCGCCGACCCCGGCCAGGTAGTCGCAGATCTGGCCCAGGGTCTTGAGGGTGCCCACCATATCCGGGGTGACCCTGGGCAGTTGGGGCATGCGCTCTTCCAGGGCCGAGAGGATCTCGACCCGCTTGATGCTGTCGATGCCCAGGTCGGCCTCGATGTCCATGGCCAGGTCCAGCATGGCTTCGGGGTAGCCGGTCAGTTCGGCCACGATCTGGATCAGTTCGACGGCTAGGGCCTGCCCATGGCCGGCCGATGGGTGATCGCTGGCCGGTGCTCTAGACGCCGGCGCGTCAGCGGAAGCGATTTTCGAATCGGCCGGCGTGCCCGGGTGGGTTGCCACCGGGGGCAGGTCCGGTTCGGATGGCGCGGCGGCAGGCGTGGGATCGACCGCTTGGGACGGCACCGTCGGTTGTGCAGGCAAGGCCGGGGCACGGTCATCTAATCCGGGTCTGGCCGACGGACCGAAATCCACCCCCGCCAGCATGCGCGCACTTAGCATCATCTCCTGGAGCGTGCGGCTGGCCTGGGCCTGGGTGTCGAGGAATTTCTGGTGCGCCTGGGCCGTCTGCCGCTGCAGGGACTGGATGGATTCGAGCCCCTTTTGGACCAGGGTCAGGGTGTTTGGCATGCTCGTGCCGGCAGCGGCGGGCGATGCATCGGATCGGGCCGCCCGGGCTGTCGCCGGCGGCCTGGGAGGGGGGCTGTCGATGGGACGGTTCGGATTCATGGGGTCGGTAGCGGTGGTGTTGGTCGTTGTCGGTGGCATGCCGGATGCGGCGGCCGTTGGGGTCGCCGGTTGCGCGGGTTGGGAAACCGGTATGGGATCGTTTCGTTTTCGGGTTGCGGGCGGGCGTTTGTGAGGCGTTCGATAATTGGTTCCGGACAACGAAATCGACATTTTCTGGGGCGTTGGCGCCGGAAGTGCGGATTCCCATCGGCTGAGGTCGATCTCGGCGCCCAGCGCCGCCAGGTGCCCGAGGGCGTGAGCCAGGTCGGTGGTGCCGGCGGTTTTGCCGGACGACCGGTCCAGGGCGATGACGTTGATGTCTCGATTCTTGAGCGTGGCGCGTACGAGGCCGGAGAGGACGCTTTTTGGCCCCACTTCGACAAAGGTGCGCATGCCCTTTTCGTAGAGGTCTTCGACGATCGGTTGGAAGCGCACCGGCGAGGTCAGCTGCCGACCCAGCAATTGGGCGGCCAGCAGCGGATCGTTGGGGTAGGGCGCGGCCGATGCGTTGGCGTAAACCGGAATCGATCCAGGGGTAAGGGCCGCTTGGGCGACTTCGGCGCAAAAGGGTACCCGAGCCGCTTCGACCAGCGGGCTGTGGAAGGCGGCCGCCACCGGAAGGGCGACGGTCGGCCAGCCGGCCCGGCGGCAGCGTGCCTCGGCCGCGGCAATGGCGGCGGTGCTGCCGGACAGGACGCCCTGTTCGGGGCTGTTGTGATTGGCCAGGACCACATCGGGCATTTTCGCGGCCAGGTCTTGCAAAGCATCAATGGGCGCCTTGACGGCCAGCATGCTGCCCGCGTCACCGTTGCGTCCGGCATCGGCCATCAAGCGCCCACGGGCCACGCTCAAGGTCAACAGGGTGGTGCGGTCGATCCAGCCGGCGGCGTGCAGGGCGGGCAGTTCGCCATAGCTGTGCCCGCAGGTGGCGTCCGGTCGGACGTTGAAATAGGACAGCACCGACAGCATGGCCAGGCTGACCGCGCCGATGGCTGGCTGGGCCGCATCGGTGCGCTGCAGGGCCTGCAGTGCCTGGCGCTGCCCATCGCCGGTGCAAAGCGGGCGTGGAAACAGAATTTCCCAAAGGGGCGTTGCTCCAGGCCAACAGCGATTGGCCTGTTCGATGGCCTGCATGGCCATGGGGAAGGTGCAGACCAGGTCGCGCCCCATGTGGGGGTACTGACTGCCCTGCCCGGGGAATAGGAAAGCGATTTTTCCGACAGCCTTCGCGCCGGCGGCGTAGTATATGCCGTGTTCGGGATGGAAAAGAGATTCCTGGCGCCCCAGCGCTTGGGCGGCGGTTTGCAGCTGTTCGATGAACCGATCGGCGCCCAGGGCGATGTCTACCACCACTACCAAACGCTGGGGGTGAGCGGTCGAAAAATCGGCCCGCAACGTCCGGCCCGTGCGCGCCAGGGCCTTGAAATCCAAGGTTTCCCGAAAAAGCCGCCCGACCCGTTCGAGCCCGGAGGCGACGGCGTCGGCATCCAGGTCTGAAAAGGCCAGGATTTCGGTTCGTCCATCCCAGGCGACCTCGTTCTTTTCCGGGCGGTACTCTTCGAGCACGACATGGAAGTTGCTGCCGCCGAAGCCGAAAGCACTGACCCCACTGCGCCGGGGGGCGTCATCGCTGCTGAACCAGGGCCGCGGGGTGCGGTTGAGATAAAAGGGACTGGCATCGATGTTCAGTTTCGGATCGGGCCGGTCGGCCTTGATGGTCGGCAGCAGCACCTTGTTGTGCAACGCCAGGGCCGCTTTGATCATGCCGGCGGCACCCGCGGCCGCCTTGGTGTGGCCGATCATGGATTTGACCGATCCCAGTGCACAGCGATTGCCGTTGGGGTTGACCGCGCCGAAGACTTGCTTCAAGGCCGAAAATTCGACCTCGTCGCCGACACGGGTGCCGGTGCCGTGGGCCTCGACCATGGCGACCGATTCCGGTGGGATGCCGGCACTGCGATAGGCTTCGCTAAGCGCGCGCGCCTGTCCTTCGGCGCGGGGTGCGTATATGCTCTGGGACTTGCCATCGCTGGAAGTGCCGATCCCGCGGATGGTGGCATAGATGCGGTCGCCGTCACGCTCTGCATCGGCAAGGCGTTTGAGCACCAGCATACCGATGCCTTCACCCAGCACCGTACCGTCCGCATCTGCGGAGAAGGGGCGGGCGTCGCCCGTACGGGACAGAACCCCGGTCTTTGAAAAACACATGTGCATGAAACTGTCGTTGATCGTGTCGACGCCCCCGGTGATCACCATGTTGCTCTTGCCGTTGGTCAGTTCCATAATCGCCAGGTAGATGGCGCTCAGACTGCTGGCGCAGGCTGCGTCAACCACACAGTTGGTGCCGCCCAGGTTAAGTCGGTTGCTGATGCGGCCGGCGACCACGTTGCCCAGCAGGCCGGGGAACGAATTTTCCTGCCAGGAGACGTAGCTGTTGGCAATATCGTCGACGATGGCTGCTTTCTGGTCTTCGGAGAGACCCTTGTCTTCGAGGGCCCGCCGCCAAAACGGGTGCCCCAGGCGGGATCCCAGGGAGATAACCAGCTCCTGGGTACCGGTGACCCCGAGGATAACGGCGGTGTGCTCGCGGTCGAATTCACGATCCTGGGCGTATCCAGCGTCGGCCAGGGCGGTTTTCGCCACCACCAGCCCCAGCAGCTGGGAGGTGTCCGTGGCTTCCAGGGCCTTGGGAGGGATGCCGAACTCGGTCGGGTCGAAGGATACGGCCGGCAGAAACCCACCCCGGTTGCAATAGATGTGGTCGGCTTTTTTGGGATCGGCATCGTAAAGGTCGCTGAGCTGGAAGTGGCTCGGCGGTGGGTCGCTGATACAGTCGATGCCGTTGAGCAGGTTGCGCCAGAAGGCCTTGATATCTTGGGATTGGGCGAACATGCCGGCCATGCCGACGATGGCGATGGCTGGCTGCGGGGATGGGGTTGAATCTTTCATAAGCGTATGATGCACTGCGATTGCAGGGTGGTGGTTAATGTAACGGCCAAATAGAATCGTTAACATAAGTCATTTTTCACTGAAATACAAGGGCTTGACAGCGCTCCACCTACTTGTTAGGTAGCTAGAACAACTTAACAGTTTGTGAAGCGCATGATTCAATTCTATTCCAACCGTGAACTATCTGAAAAATTAGGTATAAATCTGGCACGCTGGAAACGCTGGTCGCGTGATTTTCTGCCGCAGGACCCCCTAGGCGGCCTACGATCGGGATATGCCCGGCAATATTCATTCAAGGATCTGTTCAAGGTTTATTTGGGGGGCTATCTGCTCTCCCATTTAAATCTGACCGTGGCGGAAGCGCAGCGTATAGTGAGCGATCTGTCGCCCTGGTTGAATCGCAACGGGTTTTTCGTGCTCAAGGGGCGCAAGGGGTCGCAAGATCCTTGCGGGTTGGATGTGGTACGGATATACGCGGCGCGCCGGCAACCGGCGAATTCAACGGGCGGGATCGCTTTCGGCTATCTGGTTCGCCGCACAATCGACACGGGGGCCGATGTGTCGGTGGTGGGTGGGCAGATCACCGAAACCCATGCGGAGACCAGCATTCAGATCGAGCCGGCCGAACGGGTGGCCTTTATGCAGCGCCCGGATCTCTATCTGATCAACCTCAGCCCGCTGTTTGCCGATCTGGTCGGCAAACTGCACCCGCAAACGGCTGCCGGGGGGTCAGGGCCCGAATCTCCTGGTCGCTGATGGGGGTCGTCAGGCCCGACCGCGGCGGCAGGTCGACGCCCTGGTGCGCCAGGGCGTTCAAGCGGGCGATCAGGGCTGCCCCGTATAGCAGGTTCATACCAACCGTCACGGTTTTGCGGTTTTCAGGCGCCTCGAGATAGGAGCCCCTGACCCATTCGTTGAAAGCCCCCATGGCCGGCCCGCACCAGATTTGATAGTCGATAGCCCTTTCGGGTAGGCCCTGTTTGGCCCACAACGAGGCCTGCCCCAGGTAGGCGCGGAACACCAGGGCCATTTTGTGCTTGGGATCGGTTTCGGCCCGGTCGATCTGGCTGGGGTCCCGCCGCATGAAAAAAGCCCTTGTCTCCTGCCACTTCTGTTCGAAGTTGCACTTCAAGATGGTGCCTTCAACCAGTTGGCGTTGATCGGCGGGGATCATTTCGAAGCGGTCGTAGCGCTGGTACAATTGGTAAAGCTTGGCACCGCGCATGGAGAACATGGTTCCACGTTTGAGCACCTGAACCTTGACGCCCATTTCGAACATGTCGGCCGCCGGTGCCATGGTGATGTCGGCCTGGCGGGCTTCGGAGAGCATCTTTTTCACCAGTTGGGCCGTATCCGCCTCGATGCAGGACTGGTTGATCGAACCGGTCAGGATGTAGGCCGCCCCCATGGCAAAAGCCGCCGCCGCCGATTCCGGGGTGGCGATGCCGCCGGCAAGACCCACGCGCAGGGGAATGCTGTAGGCGTGGGTCCGAACCATTTCATCGCGCAGGGCGATCATGGTGGGAAACAGGCCCAGGGCCGGCCGGTTGTCGGTGTGGCCGCCCGAGTCGGCCTCGGCGGTCAAGTCCTGGGCCACCGGGATGTGGCGGGCCAATTCGGCCTGTGCATCGGTAATAAACCCGCCCTCGAGCAGTTGGCGGAGATGTTTTTCGGCCGGGGGGGCGAAAAATTTGCGGGCAACCTCTTCCCGGGAGACCTTGGCCATGACCCGGTTGGGACAGACGATCTGGCCGCGGCCGTCGCGGTGGATGCCGTGCAGGCGATACTGGATCAACGGGGCGGTCAGATCCAGATAGGCCGAGGCCGAGACCAGGCGGACCCCTTTGGCCAGATAAAGCTCGACCGTTTTCTGTTCCAGGTGCATGTCATTGGGACTGTGGATCAGATTGAATCCATAGGGTATCTCGCCCAGGCGGCCTCGCAGCTCGTCGACAGCCGTTTCAATCCGGTCGAGGGAGAGCCCGCCGGCACCGAAAAAACCGATCATGCCGGCCCTGCCGGCCGCCTCGACCATGGCCGTGGAGGTGATGCCGTTGGCCATGGCGCCGCAGACGTAGGCGAAACGCAGCTTCAGATCCGACTTGAAACCGTTGTCGCCGAGGGACTCCAGTGCAAACGGCGGCGACCAGCCCAATAGGGGATAACTGCCCGATGAGCGCTGCGGTACCGCGTCGAGCGATGCGCTGCCGTCCTGGGCCAGCCCGATTCGACCGTTCATGTCGATCACGAAAACCGGTCGGGCAAGGTTGCGGACGGTATCGAAAAAAGCCTGGTCACCGCTTTTGGGCAACTGCCGGTGCGGCGTCCAGCGGCCAAGAATGTTCATTGTGCTCTCCGGGTAGATAGCCGGTGACGGCCTGGGTCAGGCGCCCCATGACGTGACCGACGGCCTGTTGAACGGGCGGGGCATCGGGCAGGGAGCGGGCGATCGCCTCCAAGTGGCCGCGCTTGCCGGCCTGGATCAATGTTTCAGGATAGTTGATGTCGAATACCCAGCTCAGTTGGAGCAGTTTGAAATCGTTCAGGCTCTGCATCTGGTGCAGATTGGCGATCTGACGCTTGGCGATGGATCGAAGGATCTGCTCGTTCCAGGTCGGCCGATCAGGCAGATTCAGGACCACGGTCGGGTCGGGCTGATCGCGGTTCTGGTAGCAGTCGGCAAATACGCGCCAGATGTCCAGTTTGTCGGCATCGCGGATCAGCTTTCGGAACAGCGCCGATTCGGGCTTTTGGCGTGCTGGCAGGGACCGCACATTGTGGTAGCGGATGGCATCGACCACAATCCGCCTGGGCTCGGGCGGAAGGGCCATGAATGCCGCTGCCTGCATCAACACCTCGATCCCCAGGGTGGCGTGGTTGGCCGAATGGCGGTCGTTGAAGGTTCCAAAGCGTCGATACTGGGTGAAACGGCCGATGTCGTGCAACAGGGCCACGGTCTCGGCCGTCGTCAGCCGTCCCTCCGTCAAGCGGATCGCCTGACCGATCTGGCGGATATTCCGGCAAACCCGGGCCGTGTGATCGATCTTTAGCAACAGCGGACCGTCGGAATCGCCGTCGCCGCTCAAACAGGAGCGCGCGTAGGCATCGAACCAGGATTTCAGTCGGGTGAATTGTTCGGGATGCATGGGCAGACCGCTTATCCTCGGGGGTGGTATTTTTTGTGGGCTTCCACCAGGTGACGGTGGGCGATGTGGGTGTAGATCTGGGTCGTGGAAATATCGGCGTGTCCCAGCATCATCTGAACGGCACGCAGATCGGCTCCTCCTTCGAGTAAATGCGTTGCAAAAGAGTGTCTTAAACTGTGAGGCGTAATCTTTTTCTTTAACTTTGCCCGGCGGCCATAGCGGCCCACGATGGCCCAGAAGCTCTGGCGTGTCATGGCACCCCCTCGGCGGGTAACGAAGAGATGGACACTGGCTCGGTTTTGCAGCAGCGCCGGCCGTGCTCGGGACAGATAATCCCGGACGGCCGCCGTGGCCAGGCGACCGACCGGAACCATGCGCTCCTTCGACCCCTTTCCGAAAACCCGTACGAACCCGGCCTCGAGGTTGATGCCGGTCATCTCCATCTGAATCAGTTCCGAGACCCGCAGGCCGGCTGCGTAAAGCAGTTCCAGCATGGCGGCGTCCCGCAGACCTTCGGGTTTGCTGCGGTCCGGCGCCTGAATGAGGGCTTCTACTTCGGCAACGCTGAGGACATCGGGCAGTTTCAATCCGATCTTGGGCAATTCGATCCGCCGGGCGGGGTTTTGGGCGATCACCCCCTCCTGGGTCAAAAATTTGAAAAAGCCGCGCAACGCAACCAGGTGGCGGGCCCGCGAACGCGTGCTCAACCCCTGGTCCCGGAGATGGATCAGGTAGGCCAGGATCACGCCGGTGTCGATATCGGTCACCGCGGCGAGTTGCCGGCCTTCCAGGAAGCCGCCGAATTGAACCAGGTCGGTCTGGTAGGCGGCGACGGTCGTCGCGCTCAGGCCTTTTTCCAGATCGAGAAAGATCCGGTAATGATCCAGCTGCTGCAGGTAGTCCGCGACGGCGGGCATGTCAACCCTCGACGACCGGGAGGAAGGGGGCGGTCTCGTTGAGTACCTGGGCCCCATTTTCCCGGACCACAACTTGGTTTTCCATGCGGACGCCGCCCCAGCCCGGCAGATAGATGCCAGGCTCCACGGTGACGATCATGCCCGATTCCAGGCGGTCGTCCCGGACAGGACTCAGGCGCGGGGCTTCGTGGACCGCCAGTCCGGTGCCGTGGCCAAGGCCATGGCCGAATTTGCCGGCATAGCCGCTCTGTTCGATGTGATCACGGGCGATTTTGTCCACCTGAGTGCCGCTGACGCCGGCCGCGATGGCTGCGATGGCCATGTCGCGGGCCTCGACGACTGTTTCGAATACGCGCTTGAAAGTGTCGTCGGCGCGGCCCAGGACCAGCGTGCGCGTCGTGTCGGAACAGTAGCCGTCCAGCCGGGCCCCCCAATCCACGATGATCGGCTCCCCCTGGGACAGCGGGCGGTCCGAGGGCACGGCGTGGGGCAGGGCGCTGTTCGGTCCCGAGGCCACGATCACCGGAAAAGACAACTGCTGGGCACCAGCCTCGCGCATGGTCTTTTCCAAAGCCCAGGCCACCTGGCGTTCGGTCATGCTGGGGCGCAGGGTTCCCACGACTTCAGCAAAGGAAGCCTCGGCCAAGCGCAGGGCCCTGACGGTTCGCTGAATCTCCTCCTCCGATTTGACCTGACGCAGGCTTTCCACCAGGTTCTCGGTGGCCACCAACTCAACCGCCGGCCGGTTTTTGGCAAGGGCCGCGGCATAAGCGGCGTGGTTTTTACACGAAAGGCGCACACTTTCGAAGCCCAGGCGGCAAATGTTCAGATTGTTTACGATGCCGGCCAGTTCGGCCTCAAGTCCTTTTTGATAGCAGACGATGTCGAAACCCGGCGCTTCGGTCTGGGCCTGGAGCGTGAAGCGGCTGTCGGTGGCCAGAACGAGGTGGCGATCGGAAATGATCAGCACCCCGGCTGATTCGTCGAACTGGGTGTCTTCACCCTCGAAGCCACTTAGATAGAAGCGGTTTTCCTGAACCGAGACCAGGAGGGCATCCAGCGATTGGTCGGACAGTGCCTGCCTGATGCGGGCGATTCGATTCTCGATGATGGCGTCCAATGCAGTTCCCTTCTCAATTTAAGGTGGCGGCGATGCAATCGATTGACAGCGCGGTTCCCTTTTTAATATGATTGCGGTCGCTTTACAAGGCACACCAGCATCGTTTTTCCAACTGAGGCGGACAGGTCCGCTGCCCTTACGATGGAGATGACAGCATGAAAATCGACACCCATGCGCGTATCGACCCGGCCCTGTGCGGTAAAGCGGTCTTTGTGGAACCCGGCGCCAGCAGGGTCGAACTGGCCACCACCTCCCAGATGGCCGTCGACGAAAAGGGCCTCGTCCACGGCGGTTTTCTTTTTGGTGCGGCGGACTATGCCGCCATGATTGCCGTCAATCACCCCAATGTGGTATTGGGGTCCGCGGCGGTCAAATTTCTCAAACCGGTTCGGGTGGGGGAAACCGTGGTCGTGGAGGCCCGGGTCGTGGAGACCAAGGGGAGCAGGCATCAGGTGTCCACCGGTGCCACCCGGGATGGTCAGGATGTCTTCGAAGGGGTGTTCACCTGCTTCGTTCTGAACCAGCACGTGCTGGATTGAGCCCACGGCGAACGTCAGCCGCGCAAGGCGGCGTTTAAAAACGCCGGGCCTGCGCACACGGAAAGGATGATCCTCAAATGGCAAAGCAAATCGGTGTACTGTTGTCTGGATGCGGGGTTTTTGACGGTGCCGAGATCCACGAAGCCGTTCTGACCCTGCTGTTCTTGGATCGTGGCGGGGCATCGGCGCGATGCATGGCGCCCGATGTGGACCAGTTGCACGTCATCGATCACCTGACCCAGCAGCAGTCGGATGAACGGCGCAACGTGCTGGCAGAGTCGGCCCGCATCGCCCGGGGCGATATTCAGGATGTCGCTTCGGTCAAGGCCGCGGACCTGGATGGGCTGATTATTCCTGGCGGTTTCGGTGCCGCCAAGAATCTCAGCGATTTTGCGGTCTCGGGACCCGATGCCACGGTCCATCCCCAGGTCCAGCGCCTGCTCGAAGAGATGGCTGACCAATCCAAGCCCATCGGCGCGATCTGCATCGCTCCGGCAACCTTGACGCGCGCCCTCGGCGCGCGTCAGCCCCGGGTGACCATCGGCAACGATGCCGGTACCGCGGCGGGCATCGAAACCATGGGCGGCATCCACAGCGTCTGCCCGGTAGGGGACGTCTGTGTGGACGAAAAAAACCGCATCGTGTCGACCCCGGCCTACATGCTCGGCCCCGGCATCAAAGAGGTTGCCGAGGGCATCGAGAAGCTGGTCGAGCGCGTCCTGGCCATGTGTTGAGCGGTTTGGGTGACCCAATGGTCGGCCCTGGCAGCCGTTTTGCCCCAGGAAAAGGAGAACATGGAATGCGAATCGGGCTGATCGCCTTACTCTCAGCCGTTTTCATACTGGGTTGTGCCACTGCCCACTATGAAAAGAACCGTCGTGCCCTGGAACAGGTCCAGCCCGGGCAGAAGTGGGAAACGGTAGCGGCCTCGATGGGGCCTCCGGACATTCGTCGGGACATCAGCGCGCGCCGTTTTGTGGCCTATTACCAGACCAAGCGCAACGTGACGTCAAACCCGGCCGTGACTGTGGCCCTGTGCACACCGGTGGCGGTTGAAAACGGTCGGGTGGTCCTGGTGGGCCAGGACCCGACGGTAACGTGGACACAGGCCGAAGCGGCGCATCAGCGTCAGGTCGCGATCGACCAGCGCAACCGCCAGGGAGCCGAAGCCGAGCGGCTGCGGGCCGAGGCCGAGCGACGCCGGAAAATCGAGATGCTCGAGCAGAAAGTCAGGCCGGTGCCAGCTTCCAAGGCCGGCTTGAATCTGAAGCTGTACCGGCAGTTGCTGGCCCTGGATCCCGACAATCCCCATTACCGGCAGAAAGTGGCCTTCTACCAGGGCAAATGGGAACATCAGCAGCAGGCCGCGCAGGCGCGGGCCGAACAGGCCGCCGAAGACCAGAGGCGCCAGGCCTGGATCCACGACCGTGCGGCGCGCAACGAGCAGCTGCGCCAGTACACCGGCAACGCCACTGCCCAGGTGGCGGTACACGACATGGGCAACGGATCCTTGTACGTCTGGGTGAAAAACACGGGCAACCAGGTGATCACCACCCATCCCGACCACTTTTCCCTGGTGGGCGATGACGACGCCGTTCTCGAGGCCGAGATCAGCGACAGCCTGGATCGGGTGGTGGAACCGGGCGGCATTTCGCACGGCAGGATCGTTTACCGCAGCGATGCCATGATCAAGGCCCTGATCTTCGATAATCCGGCTTCCGGCCAGATTACCAAGTCCTTCCAGTAGAGCGGTTCAGCGCATCAAGCCCGGCAGGAACAAAGCGATCTGGGGAAAGGGGATCATCAGCATCACGCCTGCCACCAGGGCGATGAGCATCGGGATTACCCCTTTGAAGATGACTTCCAGCGGCACGGTTCGCGCCACGCCGCTGACCACATAGACGTTGACGCCGACGGGTGGCGTGATCACGCCGATCTGCGTGACCAGGACGATGATGACGCCGAACCACAAGGGGTCGTACCCCATGGAAACGATCACCGGGTAGAAGATGGGTACGGTCAGCATGATGAACGCCAGGGCATCGATGAAGCACCCTCCCACCAGGTAGACGCCGATAATCAAGGCCATGATCACGGCGGACGGCAGGTTGAAGCCGGTCACCCAGTTGGCCACGTCGAAGGGAATCCGGGTAACCGCCAGAAAATGGCCGAATATGGTCGCACCGGCCACGATCACCAGAACCATGCACGAGATTCGCGTGGTTTCAACCAGGGCACCAACCAACCCCTTGACGCTGATGTTGCGGCGGGCGACGGCGATGACCAGGGTTCCCATGGCACCGATGGCACCGGCTTCCGTCGGGGTGAAGATGCCCAGGAAGAGGCCGCCCATGACCAGCGTGAACAGGATCAGGGTCTCGATCAGGCCGGCCAGGGAGGCCATTTTCTCCCTGAAGGTAGTACGGGGACCCCGAGGGGCCAGTTCCGGCTGCAGATTGACCCAGATGACGACGGCCAGGATAAAGAGCATGGTGAGGAGAATGCCGGGGATGACGCCGGCCATGAACAGCTTGCCGATGGACTGCTCGGTCATGATACCGTAAATTATGAAAATGACACTGGGTGGAATCAGGATGCCCAGGCTGCCCCCGGCCGCCACCACACCGGTCGCCAGGCTGTCATGATAGCGGTACTTTTTCATTTCGGGAAGTGTCACGGCCGCCATGGTAGCTGCTGTGGCGTTGGTGGAGCCGCAGATGGCCGAAAAGCCGGTGCAGGCCCCCAGCGTCGCCACCGCCATCCCGCCGGGCCAGTGCCCGATGAAAGTGTAGGCCACTTTGAACAGGCGGCTGCTGATGCCCGAGTGAAAGGCGATCTGACCCATGAGGATGAACAGGGGGATCACGGTCAGGTTGTAGGACCCGAAAACCTCGAACAAGTCCCTGGCCATGAGACTCAGGGCGGCGTCCAGGCTCACCAGGTGAGCGAATCCGACCACGCCGAGCAGTGCCATCAGGAAACCAACCGGCATCTTGGTGAAGATCAGAACGAACAATAAAACGAGGCCGGCAATGCCGGCCAGAGTGGGACTCATCAAAACGGTTTCCTCATCGTTCGGTTGCGCCCGTCAACGGCCGGTTCGCAGCGGCGGGCTGAACTGCTTTCCACGACCACGACGCACAACCGGCGCAGAGCACGACGCTGAGCATGGCGCAGCCCACGGCAATGCCGAAAACAAACGGGTGGATGGGAATCTGCAAGGTCATGGAAACTTCGCCGCTGGCCTTGAGGTCTGCGGAATATCGCAAGCACTGCCAACCGGCGACCGTGAACAGCAGGGCGCAGGCACCGGCATTGACCGCCTCAACGACATACTGCACGCGCCGCGGCAGGCGCTGCACCAGAAAATCGACGGCGATGTGTCCCTGATCCAGGGAGGTGCGGGCCAAAGCGAATGAGACGAATACGGCGCCGAGCAACCCCACGATTTCATAGGTCCCGGGTATGGGGCGACGAAAAAATCGCAGTCCCACATCCAGGCAGGTCAGGGCCATCATCCCCACGACAGCAGCAGCGGCGACGGCGTTGAACAGCGAGGCCAATTGCTCAACCAACCGGGTCAATCGTACCAAGCGGCAGCTCCCGTTCAGTTCTGGCCGGAGAGGGCGCCGGTCAGCATGTCGACAAAGGCCTGACCGTCCAGTTTGGCGGCGGCGGTACCGGTGATGTAGTCGTCGATGATGGGGCGTACCTTCGCTTTCCACTGTTCGGACTGCGCATCGTCAAGGTCGATCATTTCATTGCCCAGTCCGACGGCGAATTCCCGGCCTTCCGCATCGACCCGGTCCCAGCCCTGGCCATGAACATCGATCCATTTTCGGCTGGTGGCCTCGAAAACCTTTTGCGTTGCGGGATCCAGTGAATCCCACTTGGCCTTGTTCATGACGACGAACATGGCGGTGGTGTAGCCGACGCGGTTGCAATCGGTGGTATACTTGACCACCTCGGCCTGCCGCCACCCCTTGAGCACTTCCATTGGTCCGAAGGTGCCTTCGACAACCCCTTTTTGCAGGGATTCATACGTGTCCCCCTGGGGCATGGCGACCGGTAGGGCCCCCAGGGCTTCGACCACTTTGGCACTCAACCCGGTGGAGCGGATCTTCATGTTCTGCAGGTCGGCCAAGGTCCGCACCGGTTTTTGGGTGTGCAGCAGGCCCGGACCGTGGGCGTGCAGGTACAGCACCTTGACGTCATCCAGTTCGGCGGGGCGGAATTTTTCAAAAAAGGCGTTGGCCAGGCGGGTGGCGGTCAACCCATCGGGATAGCCCATGGGCAGGTCGAGCGCCTCCATTGCCGGAAAACGGCCGCGGGTGTAGGCGAAGCAGGACATGCCGATATCCGAGATGCCATTGACCACGCCGTCGTAGGTCTGGTTGGCCTTGGTCAGGGTGCCGCCGGGAAAGACGGTGATCTTGACCTGACCGTCGGTCTGCTTTTGGATCTCCTCGGCCCAGGCCATTCCGGCCAGGCACTGGCCATGGGTTGGCGGGAAAAAGATGCTGTAGGTCAAATGGACCGATTCGGCGGCATCGGCGAAGGGCAGCGCGGCTGCGGCGGTGATCGCCGCGGCCATCAGGGTCAGCGTCAACAGGCGGAAAGGTCTCATCGGCGCTCCTTTGGATGGATTCGGAGGATTCGGTTAAGCCATGTGAAAAACCCAAGCAATCTGATATAAATGCGCCTAGCTGTCAACTGGTTTTTGTGCGGGGGCCCGGCTGCGCCGCAAGCGGTCCGAGCCCGGAGATACGATGGCTAAACCCGCTTATCCGATAACGCCGGCGGTGCGGTTTCTGCGCGCCGCGAAGGTCGACTTCAGGCCGTTTACCTACCCGTACGCCGAGCTCGGCGGCACCCGGCATGCGGCCGCCCAATTGAAGGTTCCCGAGGAGCGGGTGATCAAGACCCTGGTCATGCAGACCGGCGACGCGGTGCCCCTGCTGGTGCTCATGCACGGGAACCGGGCCGTCTCCACCCGACAACTGGCCCGGGTTATCGGAACCAAAACGGTTGCGGCGGTCCAGGCCGGAAAAACCATCTCCCTGACCGGATACCAGGTGGGCGGCATCAGCCCCTTCGGTACCCGGCGGGTCCTGCCGGTCTACCTGCAGCGAACGATTCTGGATCTGGAGACGATTTTTATCAACGGCGGCAAGCGGGGTTTTCTGGTCGAGATCGAGCCGGGCGTGCTGATTACGTCACTGTCGGCCACAGCGGTCGATGTGGCCGCCGCATCCTGCTGAATCGGCCAGGGTGGACGACGGACCGGGCCGTTTTTTCAGGACCACGCCCCCAAACCGGTGACAACGGCCCACAGCAGAACCGCGGCCGTGGCGGCCAGACACAACCCGCCCAGCAGGCGGTGAAACGAGTTCTCCCTGATGCGTTCATGATAGCCCAGCAGCGCTCCCAACAGTAGGCCGGTCAGCAGACCGCCGCCGTGCGCCCAATTGTTGATGCCCGGTATGATCAGCCCGAACAAGGCGATGCCCACGACCCAGCCGCCCACCTGACGATAGACGGCCTGTCCGTAGGCTCCAGACCGGTTTTTGCCGTAGTAGAGCGCCGCTCCGATCAGCCCGCACACCGCCGCAGAGGCGCCGATGGTCAGCTGGACACCGGCCAGGTAGGATATCAGGAAACCACCGCACCCGCCCAGGGTGTAGATAACCAGCATGCGGGAGGTGCCGAATTCGCGGATCACGAAAGGGGCGATCTGGCGCAAGGCCAGCATGTTGAAGGCGATGTGCAGGATTCCGCCGTGCAGATAGGTGGCCGCGACCAGTGACCACCAGTGACCGAAATGGTCGATGGGAACGGTGCCGGTGGCGCCCAGCCGGATCAAGCCCTCGTAATCGGGCGCCAGGGCCAGCAGCGGGTTGAGGGACAACTGCCATCCCTGCCGGCTCGTCAGCAAGGAGAGCAGGTACATGGCGGCACTGGCGCCAAAAATGAGGTGGATGATGCGGCCACCGTCATCCATCAGTCCCGTGGACGAGAAAAACTGTTTCCAGCGCGAGCCCGGCGAGGCGAGTCCACAGTGCGGGCAGGTGGTCGCATCGGCACTGACCAGGCGGCGGCAGCGTGGACACAGCAAAGCGGTTTTTCGTCCTGAAGGGTTGCCGGCCATGGTCTCTACCACCGCCACAAGACGGGATCGTCGTCGATCGACTCGACCACCGGCCGGCTGATGCGGTCCATCTGGTCCAGCTCTTCGGCCGTCAGAGTGACTTCCCCCGCTGCGGCGTTGTCGATCGCCTGGCGTGCATTGCGGACGCCGGCGACGGCGCACACCCCCGGCTTGGCGATCACCCAGGCCAGGGCCAGTTGTGCCATGGAAATCCCCTTGCGATCCGCGATGGGGCGCAGGGCATCTACAGCCTTTTGGACCTGCGGGGCGACGGTTGGGTGAAACAGGCGGTTGCCGCTGCGGTGGTCGCCTTTTTCAAAGCGGTGGTCCGGCCCGAACTTGCCGGTCAATAGCCCCTGGGCCATGGGAGAGTAGGCCAGCAGGGTCACCTGGTGCTGCCTGCACCAGGCCGCGGTGCCGTTTTCCACGTGACGCCAGAACAGGGAGTAGGGCGGTTGGAGACTGACGACGGGACCCATCTCACAGGCCGCCTTGAGCTGGTCCAGAGAAAAGTTCGACACCCCGATGGCCCGGATTTTACCCTTGTCCTGGAGCTCCATCAGGGCCTGCAGGGTCTCTTCCAGGGGTACCGGTTTGGTACCGAACGATCCCGACGGCCAGTGAATCTGATACAGATCGAGGTAATCGGTTCTCAGGTTTTTCAAGGAGCGCTCACAAGCGGTGATCACCTGATCGTGGGCCAGGTGATTGGCAAATACCTTGGAAAGCACCTTGACCTGGGCCCGGCGGCTGCCGATCGCCTTGCCCAGCACGCGTTCCGAATGTCCCTTGCCGTACTCTTCGGCGGTGTCGAAGGTGGTGATGCCGGCATCCATGGCGGCGTGGAGGGCCCGCTGGATCTCATTGTCATCGATGCCGGTCCACATCGATTTGCCGGCCTGCCAGGTGCCCATGACGATCGACGACAATTGAATGTCCGTGTTGCCCAGGGCGACTGATTTCATCGTTATCTCCTTTGCGGTTTGAGGTGAATCTGCCACTGCCGCTCCCGGGCGCCGCGCGACGGTTGCCGGCTTGACCGAGTGCTTGACGCCCATTACAGTAAAACGCCTTGGCAGGGTTGGCAAGAATACGACTGCCGGGGCTTGTGCAAGCCAGCCGAATCGCCGCCGACCCGGTGGCGGCGGGCGCGGCTGTCCGTGGCCAGGATTCGGGAAGGGGCATTTGTGAAAGAACGTCATTGCATCGCTGTTCGAACCCTGGTGGAGGTGGTCCTGCGCGCCGGCGATCTGGACATGCGCTTTAGCGCGCCCGGACGGCTGATGGACGGCATGCGTGCCCATCGTGCGATCCAGGCGCAGCGCCCGGAGGGGTACCGGGCCGAAGTGCCGGTTTCCATTGAAGTGGAGCGGCCCGGCATGGTTTTGGTGGTCAGCGGGCGTATTGACGGCGTCTGGGAGACCGAGGCCGGCGTCGTCGTCGAAGAGATCAAGTCCACTAGCCGGGATTTGGCGACCGTTGTGCAGGCGCCCGACCCCTGCCACTGGGGTCAGGTCAGGGCATATGCCTTCCTGCTGGCCAAGACGCGGCAGCTGTCGGCGCTGACGGTTCGCTTGACCTACACCCATCTGGACAGCGGAAAGTGCGTGATGCTGGACGAGTCGCTGACCGATCAGGCCCTGGCCGTGTTCTTCCAGAATCTGATCGATCGCTATCTGACCTGGGCGTTGGTCCTGTCGCGATGGCGCCGCGTCCGCGACGCCGCCATTGCGTCGCTCGACTTTCCTTTTGCGACCTATCGCAGTGGACAGCGTGACATGGCCGTGGCGGTCTACCGGACCATTCGGGATGGTGGGCAGGCCATCGTACAGGCACCCACGGGTATCGGCAAGACCATGGCGACGCTGTTTCCGGCCCTTAAACATATCGGAACGGGGCACGTTGAGCGCATTTTTTTCCTGACAGCACGCAACACCGGCAAGGCGGCCGCCAGCAAGGCCCTGGCCGTTTTACAGCAGCGGTCGCTCCGGTTGAAACGGATTTGCCTGACCGCCAAGGATCGGATCTGTTTCTGTCCCGACGCGGCCTGCAACCCGGAGTTGTGTGACTATGCCCGGGGCTATTACGATCGGCTGCCGGGTGCCCGGGAGGAAGCCTTTGCGTGCGACAACTGGGATCGTGAAACCGTCGAAATCCTGGCCCGGACTCACCGGGTCTGCCCGTTTGAATTTTCCCTGGAACTGTCGCGCTGGGCGGATTGTATTATCGGTGACTACAACTACGCCTTTGACCCCCGGGTCTATCTGAGACGATTTTTCGACGAAGAAGGCGGTGCCTACGCCTTCCTGGTGGACGAGGCCCACAACCTGGTCGATCGCTCGCGGGAGATGTTTTCCGCCCACCTGGTAAAGTCGACCTTTCTCGAACTGCGGCGGGCGATCCGACCCGATCTGCCGGAACTGTATCGGGTCGCCGGCAAAATCAACACCTGGATGCGCAAGACCGCCAACCGCACGGCGGCCGAGGGCGGTTTTGTGGCCGATCGTCGACTGCCCGAGGGCTTGGCGCCCCTGCTGCGCGAGTTCGTGCGCCTGGCCGAGCGCTGGCTGGCCAAAAACCAGGCCGCCCCTTACCGCGAATACCTCCTGGACCGCTATTTCGCGGTGACCGGGTTTCTGCGCGTCTGGGATCTTTTCGACGACAGCTATGTCACCTGCCATCAGGTCACAGGAAAAGATCTGCTGCTGAAACTGTTTTGCCTTGACCCGTCGCCCCAGCTCAAGGCGGCCTTGCAGCGCGCCCGATCGACCCTGTTTTTTTCGGCCACCATGACCCCGGCCGATTATTTCCAGGAAATCCTTGGCTGTGAATCGACCGCGACTAGACTGGCCATTGCGAGTCCGTTTCCCCGTGACCGTTTCAAGGTGGTCATTGCCGGCGGCGTATCGACCTACTACACCCAGCGCGAACGGAGCCTGAACCAGGTGGCAGCCCTGATTCGAACCTGTGTGGGCGTCAAATCCGGCAACTACCTGTGCTTCTTTCCCTCCTTCGCTTACATGAGCATGGCCGTGGATCGCCTGCGGGCGACGCCCTGGAAGGTGCGCATGCTGGTCCAGGAGCGCGAGATGGACAGTGTCCAGCGGGCCGGCTTTCTCGATCAGTTCGAGGATCCGCAGGGTGACGGCCTGGTGGGCTTTGCGGTGATGGGGGGAATCTTTGGCGAAGGCATCGACCTGGTGGGGGAACGGCTTTGCGGTGCCGTCATCGTGGGGGTTGGCCTGCCGGCCATTTGCCCCGAACGGGACCTTATCCGCGATTATTTCGATGCGCGGGGGGCCGGCTTCGACTTCGCCTACCGTTTCCCGGGAGTCAACCGGGTGCTGCAAGCCGCCGGGCGGGTGATCCGCACCGAAAAGGACCGCGGGGTCCTGATGCTGATCGACCAGCGCTTCGAATACGCCGGATATCGGGGCCTGCTGCCGCTGCACTGGCAGCCGGCCGTTGTCCGTTCGTCGCGGCAGCTGGAGGTGCAGCTGCGCCGTTTTTGGGAAGGTGACCCGGACTCAACAGACGGTTAAGTCCCCGGGCAAGGCAACGGGTTACCCTTTCGACCCGCTGGGATCGCTATTGGAGCTTACCGACGGCGCAACCAGGCAGTAGGTACGCCACTCGCAATCGGTCTTGTCGCAATCCGCATTGCCGCTCCTGAAACAATCCATCGCTCCGGCCGCGCGCTGCAGGCTTCGGACCATGGCGATGATATCGACCTGCCCGGCCAGGCAGCCGTTTTCCGGGCCAGCGCGCAGCGCTTCCTGCTTGGGGGCCGTTGTGGTCGAAGACGGTTCGCCGCGGCCGGCAATGGCAGATCGGTGGTGTTCGATCATCAATACGCGCTCATCATGGCAGTGGAGGGTGTTTTGATCTGGTAGCGGCTTTCCTCGGTACAGTCGATGGCACTGTAGCTGATGCTTTTGGCGGTGATCAGATGAAATTCCTGGACGTCGTGCAGGATCTTGCAGCTTTTCAGGCATTCATCTTTCGGGTAGTTCCGTTTTTCGCAGGTCTTACATGGAGAAGATATCATTTGGATCTCCTTTCATGACAGGTTCCGCAGGTTCGACAAGGGGTGGCGAATCCGATACCCGCTGCGCCATTCAGCCGGTTGGCCAGGCTGGACATGAATCCATCTGTTGGGCCTGTTACGCTTATCATTGTTTCAGATCAAAATGTCCATAGAGCGACAGCTTCATTTTCTTGGGTCTTAATCCCATTTCTCGGGAGAAAATCCCAAGGCATTTTGCATCGAAGGTGAGAAGAGATCCCTGGAACGGTTTCGCAAATTCCAATTGACCCGATCGGGAAATGAATCTACTATCTGGCGCCGTTGGCCATTGGATCGTGACTACCCTCAGTCCGCTTACCCGGGACCGATGACTAAAACCGTACAAAATCGAATCATTTACGATCATGAGCTGATTCAGCGGCTGCAACAAGGGGACCAGTGGGTGTATCATCTGCTGGTGCGCCGTTTTCGCCAGCGGCTGTTTGAGACGGCTTTCGGGATCACCCTGGACGAAACGGAGAGCCAGGAGATCGTAAAGGAGGTGTTTTTTCAAGTTCACGCTGCTATCGACGGCATCTCACCCGACAGGCCGTTGTTGGCCTGGCTGCAGCGCCTTACCGTGAATCGCAGCCTCATCCTGAAACGTCGATGGGCCCGTCTGATCCAGTGGCGCAATGCCGCCGGCGGTCAGACCCGCTTGCACACGACACCTGGCAACCCCCGCGCGCTGAAAACCGAGGCCGTTTTGAAACGGCTGCCGGATCGAACCCGAACGGTTTGGGTGCTCAAGGAGATGGGGAACCTGATCGACATCGAGATTGCCGATGCGGCCGGGATCGAGGCGCCCGAGGTACCCGCGCACCTTTCACGGGCGCACAGGACGATTCAGGCCAATTTCCAGCTGGGCCCCGGGGCTGACAAGCGATCCGGGCCCGCTGCGGCTCCCTGCGGAGAAACACAGCTGGTCCGATACCTGGACGGCGATCTGGATGACCTGGAGCAGGCGCGCCTGGAAATTCACATGGAAGCGTGTCAGCCCTGTCGGGAGCGGGTGGCCGTGATGTCAACGTTTTCAAGGGCTTTTCAGGATCGGGTTCAACTGGCCGCCGAGCAGGTCGACTTTGCGTCCCTCGAAAAAGAGGTCCTCTCCCGGACACGGATGCGGGATTATGAGCAGCACGACTATTCCGCACTAAAAACCTTCCTGAAGTTTGCCGTACCGGCCGCCGTGATTACCGGGCTGATGATTTTTTTTGCGGCCTGACACACGACTATTGCCTGCGAAAGCCCGGCGGCATTCCAAACGGCCATGCAGCGCAAAATCACCCGGTACTCCGGCATGCTTGTTGACCCAAGGCCGCCCACGCGTTGACAGGTCTTTGAAAATTCATTATGATACCGATAATATTGATTATAAGCGGATTACATGAACCGTTTTCCCGTTGCTTCCGTCATCCTTCGGCCCGGGTCCTATCCGGGCGGTCACGGCCCGTTGGGGTTGCGGCCCGATCCCAAGCGCGAGGCTTCGCCCCCAGGTGCAGAGAGCCTGCCCGAGGACGACCTTGCCGATGAGATGCGCGACGCGATTGTCTGCCGGCGATGTGGGCACGTCATCACCGCCCGATCCGAACGCATTGTCATGGACGGCGCCCACGCCCACACTTTCGCCAATCCGCAGGGCCTCGTGTTCGAGATCGGTTGTTACCGAAAGGCCTGGGGGTGCGGCGTGGTCGGACCGGCCTCCCGCGAGTTCGCCTGGTTTGCCGGCACCGCCTGGCGGATCGCCGTATGTGCCAATTGCCTGGCGCACCTGGGCTGGCGATTTTCGGCGCTCAGCGGTAGCGCTTTTCACGGGTTGATCCTCACGCGTCTCGGGTTCAACCATTGACAACAGGAGGCGCCGGGCCCGTATCGTCGTTGCGGTCGACTCGCGGACGGGTACGCCATAAACAGGAGTAAACCGTGCAATTGACTGTTCTCAAAGCGATTCCCATTCTCTTGGCCGCCCTTTTGCTCGGCAATTGGTTTCTGTCCGAGGTCAAAAAGGCCAGAGCGGCCCGCAAGCCCTGGTGGGCCCCATATTTTACAATTCCCGGGGCCCTGATCCTCATCGTCCTGATGATTCCCGTCTTCCTGCATCTGTTCACCTAACCCGGTCGAGCTTGTATTGTCTCCAGCCATCGAAAACCATGCGGTGAATATCAGGATCGATCACTCGTTGGTCTTGACCGATGTTCCCGCCGATCTGCTGAAGACCCTGGTCGACCGATTCCAGATGCTCAATCCCAAATGGGTCGAAAACGACAGAATGGGCCGCTGGAATCGGGGAACGCCAAAGGTCCTGAGGTTTTACCGGCGGCTCGGCAAAACCGGAATTGTCCTGCCGCGCGGTGCGGCCGGTGGACTTTTGCTGCTGCTCAAGCGGCGGCGAGTTGCCTATCAGATCGACGATCAACGCCGCAGCCTGCCCGAGATAGAGTTTCGCTTCGCCGGGTCGCTCAGGTCTTTTCAGGAGACCGCTGCGGCGGATTTGATCAAGAAGGATTTTGGCACCCTGAGCGCCCCCACCGGCTGCGGCAAGACCGTGATCGGCCTTTTCATGATTGCCCGCCGCCGTCAACCGGCGCTGGTGGTGGTGCACACCAAAGAGTTGGCCTTCCAGTGGATCCGGGGTATCGAACGCTTTCTCGGGATCCCAGCCGATCGGGTCGGCTTGATGGGGGCCGGGAAAAAAAAGATCGGGGAGCAGATTACCGTGGCGCTGGTCCAAACCCTGTGTCGATGGTCGCATACGGTCGTCCCGCACACCGGACACATCGTGGTGGACGAATGCCACCGAACTCCCAGTCGAACCTTCACCGAGGCGGTCAGTGCCTTTGACTGCCGCTACATGCTGGGGCTGTCGGCCACCCCCTGGCGTCGGGACAGGCTGTCGCAGCTCATCTTCTGGTACCTGGGCGATGTGCGCCATGAGGTCGACAAGTCGCGTCTGGAGGCCAAGGGCCACATCCTCAAAGCCGAGGTGATTTTCCGTTTGACGGACTTCACCCCCTATTTCGACCCGGTCAAAGATTACGCCCGCATGCTGTCCGAGTTGACCGCCGATGATGACCGCAATCGGATGATTGCATCCGACGTCGCCCGACAGGTGCGCGACGGCACGGGAATCTGCCTGGTGCTGTCCGATCGCAAAAAACACTGCCAGACGCTGCAGGGGCTGCTGCGTTACAAGTTCCACGTTCCCGCGGAACTGCTGACCGGCGATCTGAGTGACGAGGCCCGCAAGGCCGTGCTGGAGCGTTTAGATCGAAACGAGGTCAGGGTTCTGGTCGCTACCGGTCAGCTGATCGGTGAGGGTTTCGACTGCCCGGGTCTGGCCACCTTGTTTCTGGCGACCCCCATCCGGTTCAGCGGCCGGGTGCTGCAGTACCTGGGTCGGATATTGCGGCCGGCCCGGGGCAAAGCGCGGCCTAAGGTGTACGATTATGTCGACCAACGGGTGGCGCCGCTGGTCGCGGCGGCCAAGGCGCGCCAGCGGGTGTATGGCGCTGGCTCCGGCGAGCGCTTCTACACCGGCGATGAGTAGCCCCGTCCACAGTGCTGGCCTCGATCGGTGCGGGTGTTGAATATCAAATGAGCAGTATGACCGCCTTCAACCCTTCGGCACCCCGCAATGCCAGCCCGCAAGGCCCTTGATCAGGCAGAGCAGCCCCAACAACGCCAAACCACCCGACACCCAACCGGTGGCGACGATACCGCCGGACTGCCACACCAAGCCGCCCATCAGGGCGCCGAACACCCGACCGATTCCGGCCGTGGCAAAAAAGGCGGCCATCATGGTCGCCCGATCATCGGGCATCAGTTCGGTGCACAGGGAGAGACTGGTGACAAGCGTGAATTCAAAGGCCAGAAACATCGCGGCCAGGCCGCCCAATGCTGCCGTCAGCGACGAATCGAGCATCGGCAGGGCCAAGTAGCTGCCGATTGACACGCTCAAGCCCGTGATCACGGCGCGCTTCAAGCCGATCCGATCGGAAATGGCGGCCGTGAGGGCCTCGCCGGCCAGTTCGGCCATCCCGATCAGGCTCGTGCCCAACCCCAGGGCGACCAGGCCGAGTCCAAAACTACTCTCCAGCCAGGCCCCGTAAACCACGAAGAGGTTGTCATTGGCCGCACTGACAAAAAAGGCATAACCGAGCGCACCCATGGCAGGGGTGTTGGCCAGCAGGCGTGCATAGGCCGCCCGGTAGTCGGAACCCAGCGGTGCCGCTGTTGCCGGCGCCGCGTCCTTGGGGGTGACGCAATAGATGACGAGGCTGCCGATGCACCCCAGCAGCCCCATGACCAGAAAGGGCGACCGCCATCCGTGGCGATCCATCAGCACCGCGATCAATGGTATCCCCACCAGGGTGCTGGCCGACCACGAGGTTTCGATGATCCCGATCACCAATGCGCGCCGCTGATAGGGAACGCGCATGCCCGCCCAGGCCTGAACGGCCGGATCGTAGATACTTTTGCCCAGACCGGCCAGAAACAGGGCCATCAGAACCATGGGATAAACAGGCAGGGCTGCGGCGGCCAACATGCCGACACCCAGCATGGCCAAACCGGCGACCATCATGCGGCGATAGCCCAGACGGTCGGACAAGGGGCCGATCAGGGCACCCATCAGGGCGGTCAGCTGATTGATGGCGATCAGCGAGGTGATCGATGACAAGGAGACGCCCAGGCCGCGACTGAGTGCCGGTGCGAACGGGTAGGCAAAACGCCTGGCCGTGTTGAGCACCAGCCGGAAGAAGGTGATGCTGACGATTGGCAGGTGCATGGCGGCTGAATGCCGCCTGGCGGGCAAGCGCGGCACCTATCGCAACCCCGCCGCCTGTCGGGCGCGGGCGATGCGCGATTGTACCTGGCGCAGATCTTGGATTTTGTGCAGATTGGTTAGCAGGCCTTCGATTTCGTTCGGAGCGATGCGACGGCTTTCCAGCAGCAGGCGGTACCAGTAGGGGAGCTGGTTGGCGTAGCACATGCTCAGATCGCGGGCGCTTTTGCGGGCGGCGTGCAAGGTCGCGGCGGTGGGTTTGGGAATCGTGGCCGGTTTGCCGACCGCGCCATCACCGCTCAAAAGCGACATGGCACGGGTCAGATCGCGGTCGAGGCGACGTTTGATCCGCTGGTAGTGCAGGATGGGCCGGATCCACATGCGCAGGATGATGTAGCCCAGCAGGCCGGCCAGGAAGCTGGCGGCGACGGCCGTCAGCAAGGCGGGATCGCTGAAGATGGCCATCATCGGCCCTGCCTCGCTCGATACCGGAAATACTCGACCATGCGGGCGGCGGTTTTCACGGCCCGCTCCGGTGTCTCGTAAAAGACCGCCTTGAGATCGTGGCCATCCACCCGGTAAACCGTGCTGTCTTGTTCATCGGTGAGCAGACTGACGCCGTAGACCGGTTTTTGATACCGGGCCATCAGGGCCACGATCTGGTTGATGTAAAAGGTTTCGAAGTCCGCAAACGCCTTGACGGTGTCATTGAGCACTTGCGGCGTGTAGGCGGGGTCGGCCCGGCCGACCGAAGCTGCCAGTCGTTCCAGAAAGATGCGCCGCCCGAGAATCCCCAGGTTGATCACCGCATCGCAGCCGTCCCACGCCAGCAGCGCTTCCATAACGGCCAGGGGGATTGAGGTGTCTCGCTCCCCCACCAGGTCGACGGGATTGGCACGGCTCCAGTAGGCGGGCAGGATCGGGTCGATGCGGGCAACCAGTTGCGGGGTCAGCTCGGGAACCTCCAGGCCGAACTGATCGCACAGGTCGGCCGTGACCACGCCCCACCCGCCTCCCAGGGTCATGATGGCCATCCGGTTGCCTCTGGGCAGGGGCAGGGCCGAAAAGGCCGCCGACAGATCGAGCAGCTCCATGGGCTGATCGACTTTGACGATACCGGCCTGTCGGCAGGCCGCGTCGAAAAGTCGGCTGTCGGATGCCATGGCGCCGGTGTGGCTTGCAGCGGCCCGGTTGCCGGCCCGGGTTTGCCCGCCTTTGAGCAGCACGATCGGTTTTTTCTGACTGACCCGCCGCGCACTTTCGAAAAAACGGCGGCCGTCTTTGACGCTTTCGATGTAAAGCATCACGGTGTCGGTCAGATCGTCGACCGCGAAGCCTTCCATGTAGTCCTCGATGGTGATCATGGCTTCGTTGCCCGATCCCGAGAAGGCGCGGATACCGATGCCCTGTTTTTCGGCAAAGGCCAGCAGCTGGGTGCCCATGTTGCCCGATTGCGCCACCATGGCGGTCGAACCCGGCCTGGGGTGGACAGCGGTTCCGGTGCAGAAAAAGTCGATGTGCGGATTGCAGATGCCCATGGTGTTGGGCCCCAGGATCAGCAGTCCGGCCGCGCGGGCCGCCTCGACCAGCTGCCGCTCCAGCCGCTTTCCGTCCGGACCGGTTTCGCCAAAACCCGCCGTGATTAGCAACACGTTGACGACCCCTTTGTCCCTCAGCTGGGGGATCAGATCCATGACAGCGGCTGCCGGGACGGTCACCACGGCCAGGTCCACCCCAGGGGGAAGCGCGGCCACCGTTTTGAAAGCCGGCCTGCCGGCGATAGTCCCTCCCCTGGGATTGACGGCGTAAACGTCACCGGCATACCCGTTGCCGATGGTGTTGCAGAGCAGCATGTGGCCCCATTTGCCCATCTGGGCGGAAGCGCCGATAAAGGCCACCGAGCGGGGATAAAACAGGGCGTGGATGGCTGCCGGGGAGACGGGGTGCGTCGTGGGTGCGGCATCGTCGGGGCGGGCCAGGCTGATCAGGGCGTCCACGGCTGTGAGTTTTCCGTCCGCGCCGGCAACCAAGGGGTTGACGTCGATCTCGGCGATTTCGGGAAAGTCGCCGGCCATAGCGGAAAGCCCCATCAGGGCGGTGGTCAACGTTCGGCGGTCGACGGGCGCTTCACCCCGGAAATTTTCCAGCAGCGCGCGGGATCGAATCGCGTCGATCATCGCTTCGGCATCCTCGCGATCGAGAGGGGCCAGGCGAAAGGTGACGTCCGCCAAGGCCTCGGTGAAAATACCGCCCAGACCGAAGAGCACGGCCGGACCAAACTGGGGATCGCGGAAAAGCCCGGCCACGAATTCACGTTTGCCCTGGACCTGGGGTTGAACGATAAACTGCAGGTCGGAAGCCACCCGCTGGACTTTTTGGGCGGCCCGTCGGACGGATTCGGCATCCGACAGATTCAGATGCACCAGCCCCAACTCGGTTTTGTGCGCGGTTTGATCGCCGATCCCTTTCAGGACGACGGGGAAACCAAACTCGCGGGCCGCGGTGACGGCGGCATCGGTCGTCGCGGCAATTTTTTCAGGGACGACCGGAATGTCGTAGGCCTTTAGCAGGGTTTTCGACTCCGCTTCGGTCAAGACCGTTCGGCCGGATTCGAGCGCATTTTCAACCACTTGTTTGAGATTCACCTTGCCCCCTCGTGTCCGCGAACGGCCCGTCTGTTCGACCGTGCACGGCTGTCTGCCTGGGCACAGGTTCTACTTGAGGTTGCGCGGCCAGGTCAAGGCCTACTTGGATTCGTTGCCCCGCTGGGCCCGGTGGCCGGGTTTCCAGTGCGCGACGGGCGTTCGGCCCTGAGTGCCAAGTCTGGCTTTACGCTCTCCCGCAAGTGTGTTAAAAATGCAGCTTCGTTGACTTTGGCGCAGGGGGTGCAGCGGCTCATGATGATGCGCAGCGGGCTGGGATACGATACTCATCGTCTGGTAACCGGTCGAAAGCTGGTGCTGGGCGGTGAGACGATTCCCTTCGAAAAGGGCTTGCTGGGACACTCCGACGCCGATGTTCTGGTCCATGCCGCCTGTGACGCCCTGCTGGGGGCTGCGGGGCTGGGGGACATCGGCGAGCATTTCCCGGACAGCGACCCCCGGTTCAAGGATATCTACAGCATCGACATGCTGACGATCGTCTACCGCATGGTGACCGATAACGACTTTTCCCTGATCAACATGGACGCCACCGTCTTGGCCCAGGCACCCCGGATTGGGCCCTTTAAACACCGCATGGCCGCAAACATGGCCGCGGGCATGTCGGTCGACCGCCGGGCCATCAACATCAAGGCGACCACCACCGAGGGCCTGGGTGCCATCGGCAGGGGAGAGGGGATCGCGGCCATGTGCGTGGTCCTTCTGGGACCGGCGCGATCCGACCGGCAATAGATCCACACGCGAGGGTTTCTACCGATGGTATTGCGTATTTACAACACACTGACCAAAACCAAAGAGACATTCGAACCGGCTCAACCCGGTCGGGTCGGTATCTATGTCTGCGGTCCAACCGTATACGACTCCTGCCACGTGGGGCATGCCCGTTCGGTGGTGGTGTTCGACGTGGTGGTCCGCTACCTGCGGGCCATGGGGTTGGTGGTCACCTACATCCGCAATTTCACCGACGTGGACGACAAGATCATCAACCGGGCCCACGATGTCGGTCTGGACCCGCGTCTTTTGGCCGAAACCTACATCGACGAGTTTCACCGGGATATGGATGCCCTGAACGTGATGCGCGCCGACCACGAGCCCCGGGTTACCGAGCACATCGACGACATCGTCCGGCTGGTCGAGACCCTGACCAAAAAAGAGTTCGCCTATCAGGCCGATGGCGATGTCTTTTTCTCGGTGGAGCGCTTCGACGCCTACGGGAAACTCTCCGGCCGCAGGTTGGAGGAGATGGTGGCCGGCAGCCGGATCGAGATCAACACCAACAAGCGCAACCCCTTCGATTTCGTATTGTGGAAGGCCGCCAAGCCGGGCGAACCGGCATGGCCCAGCCCCTGGGGACAGGGCCGTCCAGGCTGGCACATTGAGTGCTCGGCCATGAGCAGCCGTTTTCTGGGCCAGCCCTTCGACATTCACGGCGGCGGCAAGGACCTGATCTTTCCCCATCACGAAAACGAGATCGCCCAGTCCGAGGCGGCCCATGGCAAGTTGTTCGCCCGCTACTGGATGCACAATGGGTTCGTCAATATCGACAATGAAAAGATGTCCAAATCCCTGAACAACTTTTTGATGATCAAGGATATCCTGAAAACCACCCATCCCGAGACCATCCGCTTGTTTCTGCTGTCGAACCACTACCGCAGCCCGATCGACTTTTCGGACCAGAATTTACTGGAGTCGGGCAAGGCCCTGGACAAAATTTATGCGGCCCTCAAACGCCTGGATGAGGCCGGCGGCATTCCCGCCAACGCCGACACGGAGCCTGTCGGCCAATTCTGGAAGGCATTTTGCGAGGCCATGGATGACGATTTCAACACCGCCAAGGGGATTGGAATCCTGTTCAACCTCGTTAAAGAGCTCAATCGGCTGCTCGACAGCGGCCAGGCGGCGTCCACTCAAAGCCCATTTTTGGCGCCGGCCATCGGCGACTTGCTGCGCATCGGCAAGATCCTGGGGATCGCTCAGCAACCGTGGTCGGACTACTTTGCCCAGCAGTCGCAAACCCGGCTTGCGGATGCCGCCATTTCACCCGAGTCCGTCGACCGTCTGGTGGCCGAGCGCAGCCACGCCCGTCAAAACAGGGACTGGAAACGCGCCGACGAGATTCGGGACGAGCTGGAAAAGGCCGGCATCCTCCTCGAGGACAAGGCCGAGGGCACCCAGTGGAAGGTGGCCCCGTGACCGCCACCGTCAATCTTTCACCTGACCTCTAAACAGCCGATCCACCCCATACGGCACCGACGCGCCCCGTCGGTGTGCGATTCAGTCTAAATCGATATGCCATCGTTCAAGCTTGTATCCGAGTATACCCCCTGCGGCGACCAACCGTCGGCGATCGACACCATTTCCAACCGGATTCTGGCGGGCGCCGACAGCCAGGTCCTCTTGGGCGTCACCGGTTCGGGCAAGACCTTCACCATGGCCAACATCATCGCCCGGGTCAACCGCCCGGCCCTGGTTCTGGCGCCCAACAAAACCCTGGCCGCCCAACTCTACCACGAGTTTCACGGTCTCTTTCCCGACAACGCCGTCGAATATTTCGTTAGCTACTACGACTACTACCAGCCCGAAGCCTACATCCCCACCACGGATACCTATATTCAGAAGGATTCGTCCATCAACGAGCTGATCGACAAAATGCGCCATTCGGCAACGCGCAACGTGTTGTCGCGGACCGATGTGGTCGTGGTGGCCAGTGTCTCGTGTATTTTCGGGTTGGGTGCCCCCGAGGACTACCTGTCCATGCGGACCGACATCGCCGTCGGCAGTGACCTGCCGCGAGAGCGCCTGCTCTATCAGCTGGTGTCGATCCACTACCAGCGCAACGACCTGGATTTCCACCGCGGGGTCTTTCGGGTGCGTGGCGACCGGGTCGAGATTTTCCCGGCCTACGAAGAGGATCTGGCACTGCGGATCGACTATTTTGGCGACGAGATCGAGTCCATCGTCGAATTCGACCCCCTGAAAGGGACCGCGCGCCGGAAGCTGGAAACGGTCAGCATCTTTCCGGCCAGCCACTATGTGACCGGCAAGCGCACCCTCGAACGGGCGGTCAGAACCATTGCCAATGAATTAAAAGATCGGGTCGATTTTTTTCGGGACGCCGGCAAGCTGATCGAGGCCCAGCGCATCGAAGAGCGCACCCGCTATGACCTGGAGATGATTCAGGAGATCGGGTACTGCAACGGCATCGAAAATTACTCCCGTCACCTGACCGGCCGCCTGGCCGGACAGCCGCCGCCGACCCTGCTGGATTACTTTCCCGACGATTTTCTCGTTTTCGTGGATGAAAGCCACATCGCCGTACCGCAGATACGGGCCATGTACAAAGGGGACCGTTCCCGCAAGCAGACCCTGGTCAACTATGGCTTCCGGTTGCCCTCGGCCTTGGACAATCGGCCGCTGACCTTTGCGGAGTGGTCCCGGCGCGTCCGACAGATTGTTTACGTGTCGGCCACGCCGGCCGACTACGAGCTGTCTGCTTCCGGAGACCGGGTGGTGGAGCAGATCGTCCGACCCACCGGACTTGTCGACCCGCTGGTGCATGTCCGCGGCGCCCGACACCAGGTGGATGACCTTTACAGCGAAATTCGTGAGCGGCAGCAGCGTCGCGAACGCATTCTGGTGACCACTTTGACCAAGCGCATGGCCGAAGACCTGACCGAGTACTACAGCGATCTGGGGCTGGCCGTGCGCTATCTGCATTCGGACATCTCCACCATGGAGCGGATGGACATCATCCGGGACCTGCGCATGGGCAAGTTCGACGCGCTGGTCGGCATCAATTTGCTCAGAGAGGGACTGGACATTCCCGAGGTCTCTCTGGTGGCCATATTGGACGCCGACAAGGAAGGCTTCCTGCGATCCACGCGTTCGCTGATCCAGACATTCGGGCGCGCGGCCCGCAACGTCAACGGCGCGGTCGTCATGTACGCCGACCGCGTGACCGCTTCCATGCAAAAGGCCTTGGAAGAAACCGAGCGGCGCCGCGCCATCCAGCGGCAGTATAATCGGGATAACGGCATCACGCCGCGCACGATTCGCAAAACCATTGCGGACATCTTCGACCAGGCCGCCGCCGCACCGGAGGCCGAGACGATGCAGACCGCCGAAGTTCAGTTGCCGTTTGGTCGACCGGCGGATGTCGAGGCGGCCATCGCGGATCTGGAAACGCAGATGCACGCCGCGGCCAAAGCGTTGGCGTTCGAAGATGCCGCCCGGCTGCGCGATCACATCAAGGCGCTTCGAAAAGGCCTCTTGTTTGCCTCATGACACCGCTCGCGCCCGGGCAGCCGGATCTCAGCCCGGCCCTCGCCGCCGCCATCGGCACCATTTCCGAAAAACCGGGCGTTTATCTGATGAAAGACGCCAAGGGCCGCGTCGTCTATGTGGGCAAGGCCATCAACCTGCACAAGCGGGTCTGCTCCTATTTTCAACGGCAGGAGGCCCACAGTGCCAAGACCACCTTGATGCTCAGCCGGGTGGCCGGCATCGAAACCGTGGTGACGTCGTCGGAAAAAGAGGCTCTGATCCTCGAGTCCAGCCTGATCAAACGGCACCAGCCGCGCTACAATGTCGTCTTAAAGGACGACAAGCGCTATCCGTCGATTCGCATCGACACCCGTGCGAACTATCCCAGGCTCGACATCGTACGTCGCACACCCAAGGACGGGGCGGTCTATTTCGGCCCGTTTTCATCTGCCCTTGCCGTTCGGCAAACCGTCAAGGTGATCAACAAGACCTTTCCGCTGCGAAAATGCGGCGACCGCGCCATGGCCCACCGCAGGCGGCCGTGCATTCACCACCAGATGGGGCAGTGCCTGGCGCCGTGCTGCCTGGACGTCGATCCGGTGACCTACGCCAAAATCGTCAAAGAGGTGATCCTGTTTTTAAAGGGGCGGACACCCGAATTGATCAAGCGGGTGCGCCGGCAGATGGCCGACGCCGCCGCCAAGCAGGATTTTGAACTGGCGGCCGTGCTGCGCGACCGTCTGTTCGCCTTTGAACAGACACTGGAGCGACAGGTCAGCGTGACGACCGACTTTCTGGATCGCGACGTCATCGGCATCAGTGGCAACAGCGATTTCCAGGTGGTCTCGGTGATGACCCTGCGCCGCGGGTATGTGCAGGGCATCCGCCACCTTGAATTGATTCATGCCGCTCCTGAAAAGGGAGAGCTGATGGCGCAGTTTCTGGGCCAGTACTACCAGGACGCGCACCACCTTCCGGTCGAGGTGCTGGTGCCGCATCTACCGGAAAACACCCCCCTGCTGGAAGAGACCCTGTCGGAGTGGAAGGGGAGGCGCGTCAGGATCCGGCAGCCCCGGCGCGGCGAAAAACGACGGTTGCTCGAGATGGCCATCGACAATGCGGACAACACCTTGCGGGAACGCTTGAGCCAGGCCACCCGCGACGCGGCCGTGCTGGAAGCGCTGCGCGAGCGGTTGCACATGGATCGGGCACCGCTGCGAATCGAATGCTTCGACAACTCAAACCTGGCCGGAACCAACCCAGTGTCCGCCATGGTGGTTTTCATCAACGGGATTCCCCACAAAGCGGGGTACCGCCGTTACGCCATCCGCACGGTGGCGGCTGGGGACGACTACGCCAGCATGTTCGAAGTGCTTTCCCGTCGGTACGGCAAGATTACGCCGACCAATCCCGAGCCGGATCTGCTGCTGGTCGACGGCGGCAGGGGCCAGGTCAACATCGCCGTGGCCGTGATCGACCGTTTGGGGCTGCAGGGCCGTTTCGCCATCGCCGGTATCGCCAAACCCGATCTTGGCAAAGGCGAAGCGGAAGACAAAATCTACCTCCCGAATCGGACCAACCCGGTTAACCTGGGGCCGGATGGGCGGCTGCGGCTGCTGCTGGCTCGTATTCGGGACGAGGCGCACCGGTTTGCGGTCACGTTTCAGCGCAAGCGGCGAATGCGCGCGACGGTTGCTTCCGCCCTGGACCGCATCAAGGGGGTCGGTCCCGCGCGCAAAGCCCTGTTGCTCAGCCATTTCGGCAGCATCACGAAAATCCGGGCAGCCACGGTGGAAGAACTCAGCGCGCTGCCCGGCATTCATCCGTCCCTGGCCGAGGCCATCAAACAGGCCTTAGGTTAATTTGGCCAGATCGTCCTTGAGCCCTTGTACGGCTTTGGCCGATTTCATCAAGGCGGCCTTTTCCGCATCGGTCAGGGTGATTTCGATCACCGCTTCAATTCCGTTGCGGCCAAGTTTTACCGGTACCCCGATAAACAGATCGTCGATGCCGTATTCACCCTGCAGATAGGCGGCGCAGGGTAGCACCTTTTTCTTGTCCTTGAGGATCGATTCGGCCATCTCCACGGCTGCGGATGCCGGCGCATAGTAGGCGCTGCCGGTTTTCAGCAGGCTGACGATTTCGGCGCCGCCGTTGGCGGTGCGGTCCACCAGGGCGTCGATACGATCCTTGGGCATGAGCTCGGTGATGGGAATGCCGGCCACGGTGGAGAAGCGGGGCAGGGGAACCATGGTGTCGCCATGACCGCCCAGCACGAAGGCGTGGGTGCTTTCCACGGAAACGTTCAACTCCATGGCGATAAAGGCCCTGAAGCGGGCCGAGTCGAGCACCCCGGCCATGCCGATCACGCGGTTCTTGGGGAACCCGGATGCTTCGTAAGCCACGTGGCACATGGCGTCCAGCGGATTGCTGACAATGATTAAAATGGTGTCGGGAGAGTACGTTGCGATCTCCCGGGTAACGCTTTTGATGATGCCGGCGTTGGTGCTGATCAGGTCGTCGCGGCTCATGCCCGGTTTACGGGGAATGCCGGCGGTGATGATCACAATGTCAGAATTCGCCGTGGCTTCATATCCGTTGGTGCCGGTCAGCTTGGCATCGTGCTTTTCGATCGGGGCCGCCTCGGTCAGATCGAGGGCTTTACCCTGGGGAACTCCCTCGACAATATCTACCAGAACGACATCGCAGAGCTCTTTTTCGGCCAACCGCTGGGCGGCGGTGGCACCCACGTTTCCGGCACCGACGACAGTTACTTTCTTGTCCATCCCAAACTCCTTTGAGATAAAAAGGTTAGTGTTAGTAAATATGGCAGCGAATCGAAATGTAAAAACAGAACAAACATCACAACCCCCCGCCAATGTCAATATATTTGTAATTTCTAAAGTATTATGCCGGGACCGGCAATAAGAAAAAAGAGGGCTGAACCGTCAACCAGGACCGATTCGTGTCGTTTCATGAATGGCCGGTTAAATCGAAATCATCTCAAGCCAAATGCCCGCGTGCCGATAATGGACACACCATTCCGCACGTTGTATCCGATGGTCACCACCCATCGACCCAATGGGACTCGGCACGGAAATTTGGGTCGCTGGACAAAACAGGATCGTCAATGAATATCAACCACCAAATCAAATCCCGGCTGAGTGAGGCCGAACTTTACCGCGCCCAGGGACTTTTTTCCGAGGCGATCGACAAGTACCACGATGCATCGGCCCTGATCGACGACATCAACGGGCTCAAAAACAAGTCAAGTCTCTTGAAGGCGATCTCTGAGAAAATTCAGGCCATCGAAAAGCGCACCCAAAAAGTCGAAACCGGCACCCTTACCCCGGCGTTGTCCGAAAAGGGGCAGAACCTGATCAAGAATCTGTTCGGCGAGAGCAGTTTGCAAAAGGCCATTGCGCTGGCCAAATTCGGACAGTTCGATCGGGCCATCGTTGAATTTACCGAACTGCTCGAAGAAGGGGCCTATCGGGTGGACGCGGGCAAACATATTTTAAGGTGCATGATGTCTGTGGGCAGCGTGGATGACGCTGTCGCGCAATACCGGAAGTGGCATGCCGACGATCGATTCCAGGCCGACCAGCTGGAAGCGATCCGAGCCTATCTCCAGCCGATCGCCGTGCAAAAGGGCATCACAACGCCCCTGCCGGTGTCGGGCGTTGCGGACGATCCGGATAAAGTTGGCGCCCAAAAAGCCGAAATTGAGTTTAACATGCCAGAATCCCAGGAGGAAATACTGGATATTACCTCCATCGGGATCTGTTTTACCAACGGTTCGCAAAAAGGGAAAATGGTGGAATTCGATGTCAATTTCCAATCCGGGGAGATGTTGAGCCTGATTATCCCCAAAAATGACAGCGGCGTGATCGAAGCGTTAAAGGACGGCGACCATCTGGAGGAGGTCCAGTTCTACTCGCCGATCGCCATGTTCAAAGGCACGGCCGTGATCGCACAGAAAACGCAGATCGAGACTGGACCGAAGCAGGGCGATTTCTGCCTCGACCTGAAAATCACCGGCACCTGAGATGATGACTGCATTCAATCGGCAGGCGGTTCGCGTGATTAACGGAGCCTGTTATCAATAACAGCGAAGGACAATCTTTATGGCCATATTCAACCTCAAAAAAAGAGAAATCGAGTGCAAGATCGTCTACTACGGGCCGGGTCGATGCGGAAAGACAACCAATCTGGAGTATATTTTTAAATCCTACAAAAAGCAGGTTACCGGAGAGATGGTTTCCATCAATACCGAAGGCGACCGGACCCTGTTTTTTGATTTTTTACCCATGGGCCTGGGCAAGATAAAGGGCTGCGATGTCCGGGTACAACTTTACACCGTACCGGGCCAGGTCAAATACAGTTCGACCCGCAAGCTGGTCCTGCGCGGTGTCGACGGCATCGTTTTCGTGGCCGATTCACTGGAGGTTCGGCGTGAGAAAAACATGATTTCCCTGAAGGATTTGCAGACAAACCTCAAGGAGTACGGCAAGAACATCTTCAAGATCCCGATGATTATCCAATACAACAAGCGCGATCTCGAAGACGACGGCATTCCGCTGATGCCCATCGACCAGATGGACCGGGATCTGAACCGGCAGCTGAAAGTACCCGCTTTCCCCGGCAGCGCCGTCAAGGGCACCGGCGTGGGGGTGGCTTTGAAATCGTGCCTGATGGAGACATTGAAGTCGCTGCAAAAGGAATTCAAATGGGCGCAATAGGGGGCCGGCCCCTCCGATGAATGACGACGCGGTGCTGTCGGGAGACATCGGTTTTCTGGCGCTGGGCGATATTCTCCAGCTTCTGGGATCGAGCGGTGGGACGGGCGTGCTGCGCCTGCTCAGCCGATATTCACCGGATCCCGGTCTGGTCTATTTTGTGGATGGCAATCCGGTTGATGCGCAGCATGGAAGCCTGCAGGGGTTGGATGCCCTCTATTCGCTGTTCGGCTGGTTGAACGGAACGTTTGCCTTCACCCGCGAAGTCTTCCCGGCACGCAAGCGTATCGCCAAAAGCCGGATGGGCATCATTTTGGAAGGCATGAAGCGCCTGGACGACGGTCATACCAAGATCGTCGGGCCGGTTCACACCACGCACGGCGACGCCGGCCTGCAGGCGCCTGCGCGGCCTGAGACGGCCGTTGTCAAAGGGCCGCTGGTCGACTACATGTATGTAGTCGACGAGGAGGATTTCTTCAACGGCGAACACATTGTTGAAGAGGGAAAACACGGCAGCTGGATGTGGGTGATTCTCGAGGGCGTTGTCGACATCGTCAAGGAGACCCCTTCCGGAACGCTGCCCATCATCCGTATCGGGGATGGCTCGTTCATCGGCAGCATCGCCTCGTTCCTGCTGCAGGGACACATCCGCACCGCTACGGCCGTTGCGGTGGGCAATGTTCAGCTGGGCGTGCTCGATTCCCAGCGTCTGGCTCAGGAATATGCCGGCATGTCGATTGAATTCAGAACCTTGTTGAACAGCCTGGACAAACGCTGCAAACAATTGACCGAACGGGTCGTGGCCGCTCGGGTTGGACACTCAAGCACGGTTTCCCCGTCCCTGGGAAATGTGCTGGTCGACCCGCAAACGTTGCGCAAAGGGCAGATTCACATCGTAAAAAAGGGCCAGGCCGCCGTCGTGCGCCACACGCCCACAGGGCCGGTGGTAATGTGTGTGTTGAATCAGGGCGACATGTTCGGCGACCTGCCCTTTTTGCAGCTGGGCCAGGCCTTCGACGGGGCCGCCATTTGTGGTACCGCAGAGGTAAACCTGGCCACCTGCGAGGCGGCTTCGGTGCAGCAGGAATATCAACGGCTTTCGGCGACATTCAAAAACATTGTTGACAACATGACCAATTGCATGTCCATTACTGCCAGCAGGCTCGGCTGCTGTATCAATCCGTCTACCGCCGCAGAAGCGGCGGACCCGGCCGAGTTAACCTTATGCGACATGAGGATGCCGTAGAATGAGACATGTTGTGCGAGAAACCGATTTTCCCTCTCTGAAACTGCTGCAGCGCGGCAAGGTCCGTGATATGTACGATCTGGGGGATGCCTACTTGATGGTCGCCACGGATCGCATGTCGGCCTTTGACGTGGTCCTGCCGGATCCCATACCGGACAAGGGCGTTGTGCTCACCCAGATCTCACTTTATTGGTTCGACATCATGGCCGCTCTGGTCGACAATCACGTCATCACCGCCCAGGTTTCACAATACCCGGAATCGTGCCAGCCTTATGCAGCCGACCTGCGCGGTCGCAGCATCCTGGTCAAAAAAGCTCAACCCCTGCCGGTGGAGTGTGTGGTGCGCGGCTACATCACCGGCTCCGGCTGGAAATCCTATCTCAAAGACGGCACGGTCTGCGGTATCGGGCTGCCCGAGGGTCTGGTCGAGTCCGATCGACTGCCGGAGCCCATCTTCACGCCCTCGACGAAAGAGGCCGCCGGGCAGCACGACATCAACATTGATTTCGACGAGATGGTCAGACGAATCGGTGAACCGCTGGCACAACGCCTCAAGGAGCTGTCCCTGGCCATCTATCACAAAGGCGCCGGGATCGCGGCCGAAAAAGGCATCATCATCGCCGACACCAAATTCGAATTCGGTCTGATCGACGGCGAGGTCATTCTCATCGACGAAGTGCTGACGCCGGACTCGTCACGCTTCTGGCCCAAGGCCAGCTATGCACCCGGAGGCGCACAGCAAAGCTTCGACAAGCAGTACCTGCGCGATTACCTGCAGTCGTTGGACTGGGATAAAACGCCGCCCGGTCCCACCCTGCCCCAGTCGGTCATCGACCGCACCCGCTCGAAATACGTGGAGGCCCTGACGCTGCTTTCCGGCGACAGTCATGCTCTATGAGATCGGCGCGGTTGCGCTGGACGGCATCGACACCGACGACCAGACCTTTAGAATCTCAACCGATCGACAGACGTGCGACCTGTCCCTTTCCATCCGCACGGTCGGCCTCTTGCAGCCGTGTGTTCTGATTTCGGCGGAACCCGGCCATCGGGTGGTGTGCGGATTCAGACGGATCGCCGCCTGCCGGGACCTCGGCCTGACCACCATTGCGGCGCGCACGCTGCCGCCTGACCTTTCTCCGCTGGCGTGTGCCCGCATCGCGATTTCCGACAACGCCTTGCAGCGGCCCCTGAACATGGTCGAACAATCCCGTGCCTACGCATTGATACAACGGTTTTCCAGCTCCTCGGACACCTGGCCGACGATCGCCCGGGCCTGCGGGCTGCCGGACAGCGCCGTTGCCATGCAACGCCTGCTGCCGGTGGCCGAAATGCCGAACCGGCTGCAGGACGCCATCCTGTCCGGCGACATCGCTCTTCCCATTGCGCTTAACATCAACCGCTTAACCCGCAGCGACGCCAGGGCGCTTTGCCATTTTTTCCTTCGGATCACCACCGGCTTGAACAAGCAGCGGGAACTGTGGGACCTGATAACGGACATCTCGGCCCGTGACGGCATGCCGATCGCCGATCTGCTGGCCCAGGAAACGATCGCAGCACTGGTCGACGACCGCGACTGCCCGACCCCTCAGAAAGTGCAGCGATTGCGGGCAATCTTGAAATCGATGCGCTATCCCGCGCTTGCCAGGGCCGAAGCCGATTTCCAGCGCAACCTGAAGTCGCTCAACCTGCACCCTGACATTCAGTTGTGGCCGCCGCCCTTTTTCGAGGGTAAATCCTACCGGTTGGCCCTGACGGTCGACGGTCGGCATGCCTTGTCCCGCCTGCAATCGGAGCTGGAAAAAGTGATCGATCATCCCGACCTGCTTCCCGAATAGCCCTTGCTTCCGGCCTCGCTTTCCATCGCGCCGCTTTTTCGATAAGAATCTGAAAATACAATATTTTTCGAACCCATTGCATCAGCGCTCATCCCGCGGCCGCGACGGTGGCCTAAAATTGCGCCGAAAAAGTGTCTATACACTTAAAAAATGAGCATTTAGTACTTGACAAACGTTAAATACGTTATGTATTGTCGATCAAGAAATAAATGGAATTCATTTTTTATGGGAATCCGTGAACGAAAAGAGAGAGAGCGCGAGCGACGCAGACAGCAGATCATGGTTGCCGCCAAGCGCGTGTTCACCAACAAAGGCTTCAGCAAGGCCACCATGGAGGACATCGCCACCGAAGCGGAACTGAGTCCGGGAACGCTCTACCTCTACTTCAAAAACAAGGACGAACTGTACGCGTCCCTGTCGCTCCGGATCCTGCAATACCTGATGATACGGCTCGAACACGTCAATGCCGAACCCTTTACCGATGCGAACCAGCGCCTCAAGTCGCTGAAGGAGGCCATGTTCGATGTCTATGAATTCGACCCGCTCATTTTGATCAACATGTTTCATATGCAGTCCAGCGAAACCTTGAAAAATCTTTCGCCCGATCTCCTCGGCCAAATCGAAGCCCTCAGTCGCAATTCGCTGAAAGCCATTGCGGCGATTTTCGAAGACGGCATCCGCAAGAACATGTTCATTGACAAGCACCCGACGGCGATTGCCGACATTTTGTGGTCTCTTTTTTCGGGGATCATCCTGTGGGAAACCAGCAAGCGCATCATCAACGATGAGAAGGATTTTCTGAAAGAGACCTTCGACACCGCCTTTGAAATTTTTTCGCGTGGGATCATGCGCCATTAGGCGCAGTTTTCCAAGCTTCGGTCAATTGGTGACAACGTTAATCGGAACTGACGAAAGGGGGGATTTGAAAAAGGGGAGGGAAAGCAACGATCGGTTACAGTGAACTCACAACTTTAATCGGAGGGACGTAATCCATGGCTGAAAAAGAAGTTGTCGAAACATCAGAGGCGCAGATCGCGGTACACTGGAAGGAAGAGGGCTACTACTATCCTTCAGCGGAGTTTATCGCCCAGGCCAACATGACCGACAAGGGCATCTACGATCGCATGAGCCTGGACAATTTTCCCAACTGCTTCAAAGAGTATGCCGACCTGCTGGACTGGTACGAATACTGGGAGACGATCCTGGATACCAGCGACGCACCCTGTTTTAAATGGTTCAAGGGCGGTAAAATCAACGCCAGCTACAACTGCATCGACCGGCACCTGAAGAAAAACAAGAACAAAGCCGCCATTCACTTCGTTCCCGAGCCGCTGGGAGAGGGCTATGCCCACATCACCTATCAGGAGCTGTATGTGCGGGTGAACGAATTTGCGGCGCTGCTCAGGGATTTTGCCGGGTTGAAGCGCGGGGACCGCGTGACCCTGCACATGCCCATGATTCCTGAACTGCCCATCACCATGCTGGCCTGCGCCCGCCTGGGCGTGATTCACTCTCAGGTGTTCGGCGGCTTCAGCGGTACCGCCTGCGCCGACCGTATCGTCGATTCGGGCAGCAATGTGCTGATCACCGCCGATGCCTATTATCGCAGCGGAACCCTGCTCGACCACAAGCAAAACGCCGATGTGGCCGTAGAGCACGCCGAAAAAGATGGCCAGAAGGTCGACAAGGTTCTGGTCTGGCAACGCTATCCGGGCAAGTATTCGGCCAAGACGCCCATGGTGGACGGGCGTGATTTCTTCATCAACGATCTGCTCAAAGACTACTACGGCGTGCGTGTGGAACCGGAGCGCATGAACTCCGAAGATCCCCTGTTCCTGATGTACACCAGTGGCACGACCGGCAAACCCAAAGGGTGCCAGCACGGTACCGGTGGGTACCTGGCCTACGTTACCGGAACGTCCAAATATGTTCAGGACATCCATCCCGAAGACGTTTACTGGTGCATGGCCGACATCGGCTGGATCACGGGCCACTCCTACATCGTCTACGGCCCGCTGGCCAATTGCGCCTCCACGGTCATCTACGAGGGCGTTCCCACCTACCCGGATGCCGGTCGCTCCTGGCGCATTGCCCAGGACCTGGATGTGAACATCTTCCACACGGCCCCGACGGCCATCCGCGCCCTGAGAAAGCTGGGTCCGGACGAACCGGCCAAGTACACCTACCACTTCAAGCACATGACCACGGTGGGCGAACCCATCGAGCCGGAAGTGTGGAAGTGGTACCACAAGGAGGTCGGCAAGGGCGAGGCGATTATCGTCGACACCTGGTGGCAGACCGAGACCGGCGGGTTCCTCTGCAGCACCCTGCCGGCCATCACCCCCATGAAACCGGGCAGCGCCGGCCCGGGGATGCCCGGCATCCACCCCATCATTTACGACGATGACGGCCACACCTTGCCCCAGGGTGCCGGCAAAGCCGGCAACATCTGTATCCAGAACCCCTGGCCGGGCATGTTCATGACCATCTGGGGCGACCGGGACCGCTTCGTGGACACCTACTTTGCGCGCTACTGCAAGGATCCCAACAGCAAGGATTGGCGCGACTGGCCCTATCTGACCGGCGATGCCGCCGTGGAGGCCGAAGACGGCTATTACCGGATCCTGGGCCGCATCGACGACGTCATCAACGTCTCCGGGCATCGCCTGGGCACCAAGGAGATCGAATCCGCCGCCCTGACGGTAGCCGAGGTGGCCGAAGCGGCCGTCGTGCCGGTGAACCACGAGATCAAGGGCAAGGAACCGGACCTTTACGTGGCCCTCAAACCGGGGTTCGAAGCCAGCGACGAGATGGCCAAGAAGATCAACGACGCCGTCTGCACCGAAATCGGCAAGATCGCCAAGCCGCGCAAGGTCTGGATCGTCAAGGACATGCCCAAGACCCGTTCGGGCAAGATCATGCGCCGCGTGCTGGGCGCCATCTCCAACAAGGGCGATGTGGGCAACGTCATGACCCTGGCCAACCCCGAAATCGTCGAAGAGATCAAAAAAATGGTTCAGAAATGAGCATAAAATAAATTCGACCGGATTGGGCGTGACGCCCAATCCGGTCACAAGAGACTCGAAAGGGGGTGATAGGGCACCCTGATCGATCAGGTGAATCAAATAACCTTTTTGGCGGCCGGTCAACTTCAATTGACGAAATGGCACAGGAGGAAACCTTATGTCTGGAACCACGTGGGTCTACATCATGCTTGGTCTGTATATTATCTACTGTTTTTATTGGGGGCTGAAAGGGTATTTCACGGAGAAAACCTCCTCGGGCTACGCCATTGCCGGGCGGTCGATCCCCTTTTTCGCCTTTCTGCTGGCGGCCACGGCGGCATCGTTTTCGGGCTGGACCTTCATCGGTCACCCGGGGCTGATCTGGCGTGACGGTCTGTCCTATGCATTTGCGTCGTTCTACGTGCTGACCATTCCCATCACCGGCACCTTCTTCTCCAAGCGGACCTGGTTGCTGGGCAAGCGCTACGGATTCATCACCCCGGGCGACATGTACGCCTACTACTTCAACTCCGAACCGCTGCGCTTTCTGGTGGTCATCACCGCGGTGCTCTACTCCATCTTCTATTCGGCCGTGCAGCTGATGGCATCGGCATCCCTTTTCCATGTCATCGCCGGCGTGCCGGTGACGTTCGGTGCCATTTTCATGGCCTTCATCGTCTGGTTCTACGTCTGTACCGGCGGGTTGAAGGCCAGCACCTGGGTCGGCGTGATTCAGTTTATCCTGCTCGTCGGCGGTATCGTGCTGATGGGGTTCTACGTCATCATCGCCCCTGAATTCGGCGGCTGGTCGGGCTTTTCGGCCTCGGTGGCGCAGCTCGACGCCAAGTTGCTGGAGGTTCCCCGCGTGATCAACACCGTGGACTGGCTGGGCGGCGCACCGGATGAATCCGCCTGGACCGCGGTCATGGTGCTCACCTACATGTTCGCCCTGATGGGCATCCAGAGCTCCCCGGCCTTCACCATGTGGACCTTCGGCATCAAATCCCCCAAACCGCTGGCCTGGCAGCAGGCCTTCATGTCCACTTTTGTGGTCGGCTTCGCCCTGTTCTACTTCACCGCCTTCCAGGGCATGGGCGCCAAAGTGCTCCAACTGGCCGGGCACAGTGCCTTCCAGGATCTCAACAACGCCACGGTCGTGCCGGTGCTGATGAACGAGTTCCTGCCGCCCTTCATGCTGGGCGTCGTCTTCATGGGCGCCATCGCGGCCATCCACTCGACGGCCGCCCCTTACATCGGTACCGGCGGCTCGATCCTGCTGCGCGACATATACTGGCGCTATATCCGCAACCAGGAGGCCACGCATGCCGAGCAGATCTGGATGAACCGCGTTTTCGCCACCGTCCTGACCATCCTGGCCCTGACCGTGGGTATGACCTCCAAAGCGGCCCTGGTTATCCTGGGTGCCTTGGCAACGGCCTTCGGGTTCGTCATGTACGTGCTCTTGCTGGGCGTCATCTGGGGCTTCAAGTTCCCGCGGGTCGGTGCCGTGCTCGGCGTGCTGGTCGGTATGATCGCCGTGTATGTGACCTACGCCATCTGGCCCAACCCCTTGTCCATGCACTGCGCCTTCTGGGGCACCTTCAGCGGCCTGGTCGTGGCCTACATCTGCCGCGGGCTCGGGTTCAAGGACGACGAGGAGACCGTCAAACGCCAGGCCGAGATACGTGCCTTTTTGGACGACATCGACGAGCCCAGCGAGTCGGGCAAGCAGTGGCGCAGCGTCATGAAGATCGCCACGCCGGTCTGGTATTTCTTCGCCATCGGCCCGGCCTGTATCCTGGGCAACAAGGCTTTCTCGTTTGCCGGCTTCCCGCCGCTGTGGTCCTGGCAGATCGCGTGGTGGATTCTGGGTATCGTCATGATGTGGGCCCTGTGTTTCAAGGCTGAAATGGCCACCACCAACGCGGTCCAGATCGAGCGTGCCGAAAAAGAGACCAACATCGTTGTTAAGGAAGCCTAAACCTGCTATTGCACAAGGAGGTACCAAACATGAAGAAAGAAGATATGTGGATGATCGGTCTGGTCGCTTTCGCCATCATCTGGACGGCATCGTTCGGATGGGGGATGTTCGGATAAAAACCATGCCTCCGGCTGCCGGCGCATGAACAGGCGCCCGGAGGCATCTTTGCAGTGATCAACATCGAAGCGTGTGTGGGCGACCTCGCGTTGCCCACACCCGCTCACCAGAAGGAATTGGACGACATGGCCACCATACTGACACCCAAGACCGTGACCTGCCGTTGCGGACACTCCTTTACGGCCGACCGGTATCGCAACTGGTGCCAAAAGTGCTGCGATGCGGTCTATTACAATGAAAAAGACAACCGGCGCCATCGCTTCAACAACATCTACGTGATCGGCATCATTGTGGCGGTGATGACCTTTTTGACCTACGTATTTATTGAGCTGATCGCCACACCGATATTGTCGGCTTGAGCCTTCGGCGCCGCGTGTCCGCGCACCTGTTGTCGGCGCTGCGCAGCAACCGTGCCTTGCGGCCAAGCGTTGCCCGCGCCGTTTAAGCCAAGGGGGCTGCGCGACGATGGTGAACCCCAACGATACGCCGATTGAACCCCTTCTTCCGACTCACAACATCCGCCCCACGATCTATATCTGGCTTGAATTCCCATCATACCGGGGGTATGGACCATCATGGCCAAGAAAATCCTCATTGTCGACGATGAGCCCAGCATCACTGTGCCGCTGAAGTTCTTGATGGAACAGAATCGGTTTGAGGTGATGGTGGTGCACAGTGGCGAGGCAGCCCTGGCGGCTGTGGACGGGTTTGACCCGGACCTGGTGCTTCTGGATGTGATGCTGCCGGCCGCCGATGGGTTCCAGGTCTGCCAGAAGCTGAAGGCCGACGCCGTTCGAAAAGACCTGAAAGTGGTGTTTATCTCCGCCATGACACGTGATCTGGACATCGCCAAGGGCAATACGCTGGGCGCCGATGCCTACATCACCAAACCGTTTTCCAATGCCGATGTGGTGGCGCAGATCAAAGATCTTCTGACGGGATGAGACTGAACAACAAATTCTGGCTGTTTGCCATTGTCTGCACGGGCTTTACCACTTCGATTGCGGTGACCCTGGCCGTGCTCTTCTGGCACCAGGTCGAACCTGTCGAACAGGCCCTGCTCATCCGTCTGATCAAGGAACAGTTCTGGTACTTCTTCAGCACCGGCGTTTTTCTGCTGTCCGCTTTCGGTTTCACGCTGGACTGGTTCTTTCGCTTTTATATCCTGCCCTTGAACCAGCTGATCGAAGAGACCCAGGTGATGAACAGCGTCAACCCGGCCCATCGCCTGAAAATCGACGGCAGTCACGACGTCAAACGGCTGGCAGAGTTGATCAACAGCTGCGGAGACCGCTATGAGGCGGCCCGGCACAGTCTCGACCGCAGCATTGAGTCGGCCAAATCCAAGACCGAGGCCGAAAAGAACATCCTGGCAACGATTTTAGCCGAATTGACCCAGGGGGTGCTGATCTGCGACCCAAAAGGTCGCATCATGCTCTACAATCGCCAGGCCCAGCGCGTTTTGGACCGGGGGGCCCAAGAGGACCAAACGGCGGGCATCGATGAATACGGCCATGTTCCCGAAGGCTTCGTGGGACTGCAGCGATCCGTCTATTCCCTGATCAGCAAAGATCTTATCGATCACGCCCTCAAGGACATCCGGCGCAAGCGCGCCGAACAGCACCCCGATGTGTCCGCCTGCTTCGTAATGGTCAACCATCAGCAGCGGCAGCTGCGCGTGGAGACCCTGCCCATCCTGGATGAAGACCATCAGTTTGCCGGGTTTGTGCTCATTTTTTTGGATATTACCAACCATCTCGAACATTCCGGGCGCCTTAACCAAAATTTAAAAACCGTCACCAAAACCCTGCGGTCGTCCGTGGCCGCCATCAGCTCCGCTGCCGAACTGATGATTCAGTTTCCCGACATGGGCGACGATCAGAAGCGGGGCTTTCTCGATATCATCGCCCTGGAAACCCAGACGTTGAGCCGCATGCTGCGAACCGGGTTGATGGAAACCACCACCTATTCCCTGACGCGTTGGCCCCTGTCGCCGATTTTATTGACCGATTTCATTACCATGCTCCAAAATGAGGTTCCCGATGCCGCCGATCTGCAGGTCGAGATGGCCGAGGTGGACGTGCGATGCATGATCCGGGTGGACACCTATTCGCTGATCCTGGCGATGGCCTTTGTCCTGCAGCGTCTGAAAACCGTCGGCCAGCAGCACTTAAGCTGTTTGCGGGTGGCTGCCCCGGGTAACCTGGTGCAGATGGATCTGATGTGGGAGGGCGATCCGATCCCCATCGAGACCCTGCGTCAGTGGAACGACCAGCAATTGACAAGGGCCGCAACCACTTATCCATTGACCTTGAAAGAGGTTCTCGATCACCACCATGCCGAAATCTGGCCCCATGCCGACAAACAGGACCCCCGTTTGGCGGGATTGCGGCTGTTTATCCCCATGGTGCGATCAGAAGGCAAGCCGGAGGACGCCCGCCAGGTAACCTTGCTTCCCAAAGGGCGTCCGGAATTTTATGATTTCGATCTGTTCAGTCAGGTCGGGCAAACCCCGGAATTGGAAAAACGGATGTTGGGGGAACTCGTTTTTACGGTGTTCGACACCGAAACGACCGGGCTGGACCCGCGTGGCGGCGATGAAATCATATCCATCGGTGCTGTTCGCATCGTCAACGGTCGCCTGCTGCATACCGAAAAGATCGATCAGCTGATCGACCCGCGCCGGCCCGTGCCGGCCGAATCCACGAAATATCACGGTATCGAGGCGCAGATGCTAGCGGGCAAGCCCACCATCGACAAGGTGCTGCCGTTCTTTCACCGTTTTGCGCAAAACACGGTCCTGGTCGGTCACAATGTCGCTTTCGACCTGCGCATGCTTCAGATGAAAGAGAAGTCGACCGGGATTCGTTTTACCAACCCGGTGCTCGACACCATGCACCTGGCCGCCATGGTGCATCCGGCCCATCACGATCACTCCCTGGACACCATCGCCGGACGATTGGGTGTTGTCCTGACCAAACGCCACGATGCCCTCGGCGACGCCATCGCCACCGGCGAGATATTTCTCAAACTGATCCCGCTGCTCAACGCCAAGGGCATCTACACGCTCAAGGATGCCCTGATCGCATCGCAGCGCACCTATTACGCCCGGCTCAAATACTGAGCCGTGGGCTTGGTTCCGAAAAGAGGGCCGTGACTGTCAAGCAGCTGTTCATCGATACCCACGTTCGCGACCACCCCGAAACCCGGTCCGTTTGCCGCCGTTTGAACCTGCCCATTCGCTATGTGGCGGATCCGGCCCAGCTCTATCGTTGGATCAGCCAGGCGCCGGACCCGGTCCAGCGCGGCAAACAGGTGCTCTACCTGACCCGCAACAAGGGCGGGTTCCTCAAAGCGTGTCCGGGCACCCGCGAGTACACCTGCTGCGATTACCTGATCCTGCATGTGGCCTCGTTTTGCACCATGGACTGTTCTTACTGCATTCTTCAGAGCTACTTCCACCCGCCCCTGCTGCAGTATTTTGTCAATCGGGAAGCGCTGGATGCGGAATTGACAGCTCTTTTTGCGAGGGATCGAATCAGCCGGGTGGGTACCGGAGAGTTCACCGACAGCCTGATCTGGGAAGCCTGGACCGATCTGACCGAATATCTGGTCGGCCGGTTCTGCGACCAGGACAAGGCCGTGCTCGAATTGAAAACCAAGACCGTCGACATCGCGCGCCTGAAACACCTGGAGCATCGCCGCAAGACCATCCTGGCCTGGTCGCTCAACACGCCGGCCGTCATCAAAGCGGAAGAGCGGCGCACCACGACATTGAGCGCGCGCCTGAAAGCCGCCGCACAGTGCCAACAGTGGGGCTATCCGTTGGCATTTCACTTCGACCCGCTGGTGATCTATCCTGGCTGCCAGGCCGACTACCGCCAGGTGGTCAAGCGCTTGTTCGAAAACGTTTCGCCGGACAACATCGTCTGGATCAGCCTGGGCACCTTGCGGTTCATGCCGGCTCTCAAACCAATTATCGCCAGGCGTTTCCCACGCTCCAAGATCGCCTACGGCGAATTCATCACCGGGTTGGACAACAAGATGCGCTACTTCAAGCCGCTGCGACTGGCGCTGTATCGCCAGATGGTCGAGTGGATTCGCACGGCGGCACCACAGGTGACGGTCTATTTCTGCATGGAGGATGACCAGGTGTGGCAGCAGACCATGGGCGAGGCGCCGTCACGTTCGGGCGGCCTGGGCCGCATGCTGGATGACAGTGCCGTCAAGGTCTGCGGGGTGACCGGCCACCCAGGGGCAGGGCATGTTTAGCCGGCCCGCCGCAGCCCGCCTTGCACCCGCAATGGCTATCGGATTCTTGGTTGGTCGAGCGTGGGGATGGGGGCGCTTGCGGTGGTGGCTGGGGGTGGTCGCGGTCGTGTCGCTGCTGGCCGTTTCCACAGCCGGCGGCGCGGATACTGCCTGGGTGCGGATCAGTTGGGTGGCGGACGGGGATACCGTTGTGCTTGAGGACAGCCGGCACGTGCGTTACATCGGTGTCGATTGTCCCGAAATCGACCATGCCAACCATCGTGCGGCGCCGATGGGGTATGCAGCGCGTGACCTGAATCGAAATCTGACCAGGGGTTGGCAGCTCCGCCTGGTTTTCGACCGTGACCGGTTCGACCGCTATGGCCGAACCCTGGCGTATGTGTACCGCCGCGACGGGCTGTTCATCAATGGCGAACTGTTAGAAAAGGGATACGCCTGGGTACTTTACCGGTATCCCAACGTTACCCAAGTCCAGACCCTGCTGGCTGTTCAGCGTACGGCCATGCGAAATGGCAGGGGGATCTGGCGCTTCGTCGACGCGGCCGAAAAACCGGCCCGACCCTACCTCGGCAACCGTCGGTCCAAACGATTTCACGCCCCTGACTGCCCGAATGGGGCCGCCGTCTCGGCCACGAATCGGGTCGCCCTGGCCAATCAGTGGCAGGCCTTCTGGTCCGGTTATGCTCCGGCCAAGGGGTGTCTAACCTTTCCCCCGGTCTCCCCGTGAACGCCGAAGGCCTTGCGGCCGGCTATGCCCTTTCCGCTTTGATCTGCTCGATCACTTTGGCGGCAATCTGGGCCGGCACTTCGTCATAGCGCAGAAATTCCATGCTATACATGCCGCGGCCGCCGGTCATGGACCGCAGGTCCGGGGCGTAGGTCTGAAATTCGGCCAGAGGGACTTCGGCGTTGATCACCTGGTTTTTGCCGGCCGAGTCCATGCCCAGCACGCGCCCGCGCCGGCTGTTCATGTCGCCCATGATGTCGCCCATGTACTCGTCCGGTGTGGTCACGGTCACTTTCATGATCGGTTCCAGAAGGACCGGCTTGGCCTCTTCGCAGGCCTTTTTGTAGGCCAGGGACCCGGCGACTTTGAAGGCCATCTCCGAAGAATCCACGGCATGATAGCTGCCGAAATCGACAGTCGCGCGAAAATCGACGCAGGGCGCGCCGATCAGCGGGCCTTTGCGACTGGCCTCCACAACACCCTTTTCGACGGCCGGGATGTACTGCTTGGGGATGACGCCGCCGACGATGGCGTCCACAAACTCGAAGCCGGCTCCGCGGGGAAGCGGTTCCATGACGATCCAGCAGTCGCCGTATTGACCGTGCCCACCGGATTGTTTCTTGTGTTTGCCCTGGACGCGCACTTTCTTTTTGATGGTCTCGCGGTAGGGGATTTTGGGTGTGTTGAGCAACACCTCGACATTGTACTTGCGTTTGAGCTTCTCGATGGTGCTTTCGATGTGGACCTGTCCCAGCCCGGACAGCAGGATCTCCTTGGTTTCCGCGTTGCGTTCCAGTTTCAAGGCGATATCCTCTTCCAGCAGTTTGGTCAGGGAGATGTAAATTTTATCTTCATCGCCGGTCGCCTTGGATTCCAGCGCAAAAGAGATCAAGGTGGGCATGGGGGCGGCACAGGTGTAGCGGATCTTGTTGCCGTCGTCGCACAGGGTGTCACCCGTTTTGGTCTCCTTGAGCTTGGCTACGGCCACGATAGAGCCCGGGCCGGCCTCTTTGGCCGGTTTCTGCTCTTTGCCGGCGATGGACAGCAGCTGGTTGAAGCGCTCCTTGTTTTCGCTGGTCGAATTGTAAAAATTACCGTCGCTGCCGAGCTTTCCGGACACGACCTTGAATATGGTCAACTGTCCGGCATAGGGGTCGGCAACGGTCTTGAACACGAAGGCCGAGAAGGGGTCCGCCGGATCCGGTGCCCGTTCGATGGGTTCGCCGTTGGCCGGATTGACACCCTTTTTGGGGGGCATGTCCAGGGGCGAGGGCAGGCAGGCAGCGATGAAATTCATCAGCAGGTCCACGCCGATCTTTTTGATGGCCGACCCGCACAGCACCGGCGCGAAGGTTCGCGACAAGACCCCCTTTTTGAGGGTGTCGCGCAACTCCTGGTTGGTGATCTCCTCGCCTTCCAGGTAGCGCTCGATCAGGGCGTCGTCGGCTTCGGCCACGTTTTCGATCAGGGTTTCGCGTTCGCTGTCGACGGTGTCCTGCATTTCGGCCGGGATCTCTATCTCGGTGGCATTGCCCTCCTCGTCGTAGCGATAGGCCTTCATGCCGAGCAGGTCGACGATGCCGTTGAAAGCGGCTTCGGAGCCAATGGGGAGCTGAACGATAATGGGTTTGGGGGTCAAGCATTGGGTGGCATCGGCCACGGCCCGGCCGAAGTCGGCCCGTTCGCGTTCCATTTTGTTGATGAAGATGGCGCAGGGCAGGTGGTAGTCGGCGGCGAACTCTGCCACTTGTTCGGTCTGCACCTTGACGCCATCGACGGCGTCAATCAGGATGAGGGCCGTATCTGCTGCCTGCATGCACAACTTGGCATCGGAGATGAAATTCTGATCGCCGGGCGTGTCGATCAGACTGATGGTGTGCTTGGCCCAGGGCAGCTGAAAAAAACCGCTCGAAAGGCTGGCCTGTCGCTTGAGCTCTTCAGGCTCGAAATCCATTATCGTATTGCCATCCTCCACGCGTCCGACGCGGGTACTCATACCGGCCTTGTTGATCATGATTTCGGCCAGGGAGGTTTTTCCAGCCCCCCCATGGGCAACCAATGCGACGTTTCTTAAGGTTTCATTCATATGGCCCACGCAAGCTCCTCTCTCCATTGAAATTTGCCATAGATGGCGGATGGTTACTAAAGCTTCAATTAATAGATCGGCGGCCTGAAAAAATCAAGTTAAAAACCGGTCAAGGCCTGTGCGGCAGTTTCAGGCGGAGCATGAACTCCCGGTTTCCCTTGGGACCTGAAATGGGGGAGGGCACCGCCGGCTCGCTGACCAGCGAACGCTGTGCAAAGAAGGTGCGCAGATCGTCGATGATTTCGGTGTGCAGCGCCGGATCCCGAACCACCCCCCCTTTGCCGACCCGGCCCTTTCCGGCCTCGAACTGGGGTTTGATCAGGGCCAGCACGATACCGCCGGGTTTGACGAAGGGCAGGATTGAGGGCACCACGATCTTCAGGGAGATAAACGACGTGTCGATGGAGACCAGGTCGACCGGCCGAGGAATGCGGGCCGGGTCGATGGTGCGGATGTTGGTGCGCTCGATGACGATCACCCGGGAATCCTGCCGCAGGGACCAGGCCAGTTGACCGTAGCCCACATCCACGGCGTATACGCGCGCGGCGCCATGCTGCAACAGGCAGTCGGTGAAACCGCCGGTCGAGGCGCCCACGTCGAGACAGATCAGGCCGCTGCAGTCGATCCGGTAAGCTTTCAAGGCTGCTTCCAGCTTCAGTCCGCCGCGGCTGACGTAGGGCAGGTCGTCTCCTTTGAGGCTGATGACAGCATCGACCGGAAACCGGGTGCCGGCTTTGTGGCAGGGCAGGCGGTTGACCAGTACACGGCCGGCCATGATCAGCGCTTTGGCGCGCTCCCGGCTTTGGCAAAGGTTCTGTTCGACCAGCAGGGTGTCGATGCGTTTTTTTAAAACCATGGCAGGGTGTGGTGCAAAGCGGGCTTACTGCGGTCGATGCATCACCGCCCGATCAGCGTGCGGGCGGTTTTGACGATCGCCGCTGCGTCCACCTCGTATTTGTGGCGCAGCATGGCCTGGGGACCGTGCTCCACGAAGCGGTCGTCGATGCCCAATCGTTTGACGACGACATCAGCGATGCCGTGATCGCTGAGCAATTCGAGCACGGCGCTGCCGAAACCGCCGGCAATGGTGTTTTCCTCGACAGTGATAATCCGGCCAATGCGGCGTGCCAGCGGCAGCAGCAACTGGTGATCGAGGGGCTTGATGAAGCGGGCATTGACGACGGTGGCCTGGATGTGGTGGTTCTGGGCCAACAGCGCAGCGGCGCAGACGGCTTCGCCGACGCCGCTGCCGACGGCCAGCACGAGAAGGTCGTCGCCCTGGCACAGCACTTCCCCCCGGCCGATGGGAATGGTCGCCAGAGCCTCACTCAGGGTCGCACCGACACCCTTGCCGCGCGGGTATCTCAGGGCGATGGGGCCGTCGTGGACCACGGCCGTAGCCAGCATGTGGCGCAGTTCGTTTTCGTCTTTGGGAGCCATGACCACCATGTTCGGGATGGTTCGCAGGTAGGCGATGTCGAACAGCCCGTGGTGGGTCGGACCGTCTTCGCCGACGATACCGCCGCGGTCAAGCGCGAATACCACGGGCAGCTTTTCGAGGCAGACGTCGTGAACGATCTGGTCGTAGGCGCGTTGAAGGAAGGTGGAGTAGATGGCGACCACCGGACGAAAGCCTTCCGTGGCCATGCCCGCGGCAAATGTGACACCGTGCTGCTCGGCGATGCCCACATCGAAAAACCGGTCCGGGTAGGCCTTGGCAAAAGGGACCAGTCCGGTGCCTTCAGGCATTGCGGCCGTGACGGCGATGATGTTGGGGTTGGTTTTGGCCAGTTCCACCATCGTGCGGCCGAACACGTCCGTGTAACTGGGAACGTTGGTGGCGGTCCGGCGACAGATGCCCGTGTCCACATCGAAGGAACCGACGCCGTGAAAGTAGACCGGGTTCTGTTCCGCCTGGCGGTAGCCCTTGCCTTTTTTGGTGATCACATGCAACAGGACCGGCTCGTTCATCGTTTTGATGTTGTTGAGGATGTCGATCAGATGGGTCAGGTTGTGGCCATCGATGGGCCCGAAATATTCGAAATTGAAGGCTTCGAACAGCATGCCCGGGGTCACGAAGGTCTTGAAGGACTCTTCGCTGCGCTTGGCCAGCTTGTAGACGTTGTCGCCGATGCGTGGCAGAGATTTGAGGAATTCTCCGAACTCCTTGCGCATGCTCTGGAGCCTGGAGGCCGAAAAGGTCCGGCTGAGCAGAGAGGAGAGGGCGCCCACGTTGCGGGAGATGGACATTTCGTTGTCATTCAAAATGACGATCAGGTCCTTGTCATTGTGGGTGTCGCCGGTCTGGTTGAGCCCTTCATAGGCCAGGCCGGCCGTCAAGGAGCCGTCGCCGATGACGGCCACCACCTTGGATCGGTCCTGCTTGAGTCGTTTGGCGCAGGCGATGCCCAGCCCGGCCGAGATCGAGGTGCTGCTGTGTCCGGTGGTGAAGGCATCGTATGGGCTTTCGCTGCGCCTGGTGAAGCCCGAAAGGCCGCCGTGACGGCGCAGGGTCGCGAATTGGTCCCGGCGTCCGGTCAGCAGCTTATGGGCATAGGCCTGGTGGCCGACGTCCCACAAGATTTTATCCGCCGGTGCGGCGAATACGTAGTGCAGGGCAATGCTGAGTTCCACGGCGCCGAGGCTGGATGCCAGATGGCCGCCGCTGGCGGACACCACATCCACGATGATTTGGCGGATCTCCTTGGCGAGGTCGGGCAGTTGAGCACGCTTCAGGCGTTTCAGGTCACGGGGCGAATCGATCTGCTCAAGCAGCGGCGAAGAATGGGGCACGGTTGCGGCTCCTGGGGTTAACGGTTGCGTTCGATGACATACTGGGCGATCGCCCGAAGGGGCTCGGCTTCGTCGTTAAAGATGTCGAGCGCTTTCAAGCCTTTTTCCACCAAGCGCCCGGCCAGTTCCGATGCGGCCTCGATCCCGATCAGCGCCGGATAGGTGTTTTTACCGTGCGCCTGGTCGGACCCCACGGCTTTTCCCATGTGCTGCGGATCCCCTTTCACATTGAGGATGTCGTCGACGACCTGAAAGGCCAGGCCGACGCAGCGGCCATAGTCGCCAAGGGCCCGCTCCTGAGCCGTGGAAGCACCCGATACGAGCGCACCGGTTTGCACCGCCACTTCGATCATGCGGCCGGTTTTCAGGCCATGCAGCGCTTCCAGTTCGGGCTGGGAGATGCGTCGACCCGCATACATCATGTCGCGCATCTGTCCCTCGATCATGCCCATGCAGCCCGCGGCGGCGGCGACCTGGCCAAGGGCCGCCAGCCAACGGGCCTGGGCGGCGGGCCGGCGCCGCATGCCGGCCGCGGCAATGATTTCGAATGCCAGGGTTAACAGGGCGTCGCCGGCCAGGATAGCCGTGGCCTCGTCAAATTCAACATGGCAGGTGGGTTTGCCACGCCGCCGGTCGTCGTCGTCCATGGCCGGCAGATCGTCGTGGATCAGCGAATAGGTGTGGATGAGTTCCAGGGCGCAGGCCAGCGGCATGACGTTATGGGAATTGCCGCCAACCGACTCGGCTGCGGCGATGCACAGTATGGGGCGCAATCGCTTGCCGCCGGCCATCACGGAATAGACCATGGCGCGGCAAATCCGCGTCGGCGGCGTCGCACCACCCAGATCGGCCAGCAGGGCCCCGTCCACTAGGCGACGAGCTTCGGACAGATACGACTTCAGGTCGAACATGATCGGCTCAATTCACGCTTCGGCATCGAAGGGCGTTTCCACCGGATCGCCATTTGGGTTGGCCGTCAGCAAAGTGATCCGCCTTTCGGCTTCATCGAGCGTGGCGGCGCAGTACTGTGAGAGCTTGATGCCGGCTTCGAACTTTTCGAGTGCCTTTTCCAACGGCAGATCGCCGGATTCCAGCTCAGCAACGATTTTTTCCAGATCGCCGAGGGCTTTTTCAAAGCTCGGTTTCGCTTTTGAGGGCATGGGGATTATCCATTTTCGGTCATTGCGGTTGTCGGGTCGGCAGGCTGCGCCCGGTCGACCGTGACGATCAATCGGCCACTGCCCAACAGAACTTCCAGTGCCTGGGCCCGTTTCACGGTATTGGCGTCGCGCACAATGGTACGGCCGGAAATCGTGCGGGTAATACTGTATCCGCGTTTTAAAATGGCCAGGGGATTGAGGGCCTCGAGCATGGCCACGCGGGTTGCGACGGTGCTGCGGCCCTCACGGACAGAGCGGCGAATTCCAGCGTACAGGTCGCGCTGCCGGCCGGCAACCCGGTCCCTGTGGACGGCCACCGTCCTGGCCGGCGAGACGTGCCTCAGGGCCTGGGCGCAGGCCGCAATGTGCTCGCTGCGCCGGGCCAGGACCTGCCTGACATCAGTCACCAGGCGGTTGGCAATGTCGTCCAGCCGGATGCGCATGTCTTGCAGCCGCCGCCTGGGGTGGATCATGCGCTTGACCAGGCTATTATGCGAATTATACAATATTTTCAATTTCGAATTGATTGTTTGATAAAGTCTTAGATTAGCTTTTGCGAGGTGTTGTTGGAGCTCGTTTTTAGACGGGACCACGATCTCTGCCGCGGCGGACGGTGTCGGTGCGCGCAGGTCGGCGACGAAATCGGCAATCGTAAAATCCGTCTCGTGGCCCACGGCGGAAACGATGGGAATGTCAGATGCGGCGATGGCTCGTGCCACCGTTTCGTCGTTAAATGCCCAAAGGTCTTCGATGGAGCCGCCGCCGCGGGCCAGAACGATCACATCGGATCGGCCGCGGGCGTTGAGCCAAGCGATGGCGCGAACGATCTGTGCAGGTGCCAGATCGCCCTGAACGTGCACCCCAACCACTTCGATGGGCAGATTCGGAAAGCGCCGGTGGGCGACATTGATGAAATCGCGAATCGCGGCGCCGGTGGGTGATGTGACGATGCTGACCTGGCGTGGCAGGACGGGCAGTGGTTTTTTGCGCTGATCGTCGAACAAGCCCTCGGCGGCGAGTCTGCGCTTCAGCTTGTCGAAAGCGACGTGAAGACTGCCGAGACCCTTGGGCTCCATGTACTCCAGGATGAGTTGGTACGACCCTCGTGGTGTGTAGACGCTCAAACGGCCAAAGCCGATGATGGACAGGCCGTCTTCGGGTCTGAATTTCAGGCCCCGGGCCTGGCCGCGGAACATGACTGCCTGAATCTGGGAATGCTGATCTTTCAGGGTCAGGTAACAATGTCCAGACGAGGGAATCTTAAAATTAGATATTTCTCCGGATATCCATACGAAAGGAAACGAGTCTTCAAGTAACGTTTTAATGTTTTGATTCAGCTCGCTGACATCGTAAATGTGCTGTCGAATGGTAGGGTCGGCGGTGTTGTCGGGCGTCGTCATGATGGGCCTGTCGGTCGACCTGTTTTAACGTCTGATAAGATATATTATGTAAAATAAAAACTCGACATCCATCATTCCGGTTTCGGGGCGGGTCTGCGGCTGCACTTTGACATAATCTCCCGGACCACGGGCACGACGTACAGGTGTTGATGCGGCAGATCGGACAGGCAGCGGGCCAGGATCCAGGTTTTCCTGCGCAAAGGCACATTCTTGTCGATAACGCAGTGAATCTTACCCCTGATACGGCAGGATCCGCTTTTGACCGGCACACCGCTGGATCGAAAGCTGTGCTCGAACACGGCGACACCGAGTTGGTCCGCCAAATCTTTGAGTTCCTGGTAGAGTCGTTCCGGTTTCATGGCACGTCGATACACGCAAGCAGTCGTCCCTGACTTCCCAACGAACGCGACTTTCATACCAGCTTTGCGCTTGAAAATAAAGCCGGCTGTGTTATATTCTCGGTCAAGTAAGCGTTCTTGGATAAGATTAAAATTCATTAACATACGGAGGGTTCCCATGCAGTCGATAGCTATGGAAAGAAGTCAGGCACAAATTCAGGTCAACACGTTCGTGCGCAGCGTTTACAACTGGATGGCCATCGGCTTGGCCCTGACAGGCACTGTGGCATGGTTCGTGGCCAACAACGAAGCGGCCCTGCGGTTTGTGTATCAGGCGCGCTGGCTCTTTTTCATCGGCCAGTTGGCCCTGGTGTTCATGCTTGCCGCGCGGGTTCAGAAAATGTCGGCTTCCAGCGCCACCGGTATGTTCCTGTTTTACTCGGCGCTAAACGGCGCCACCATGTCATTCATCTTTCTGGCCTATGCCATGTCGTCGATTGCGGCGACCTTTTTCATCTGTGCCGGAACCTTTGCGGTCTGCAGTGTCTACGGCTGGGTTACCAAACGCGATCTGACCGGGCTGGGCAACTTCCTGTTCATGGGGTTAATCGGGATCATCATCGCCTCGATCGTGAACATTTTCATGAAGAGCCCCGCCATGCAGATGATCATCAGTTACATCGGCGTGCTGATTTTCACCGGGCTGACGGCTTACGACACGCAGAAGCTCAAATCCATGGCCCTGTCTCAACCAGTCGGTCTGGATGCCGCGGTGGTCAGAAAAGGCGCGATTCTGGGGGCCCTGACCCTCTATCTGGATTTTATTTTGATGTTCCAGTACCTGCTGATGATTTTCGGCGGCAGCCGCGACTAAAAAAAAATCCCCTGGCCGAGGCGCCTGCCTCGGCCAGGGGATCCACAATCGATTCCCACCCTTTTTCCCGGCTGCGTGCAACAGTTACCGCCACCGAACGACGACCCCGCCTTACCCCAGTTCCTGCGCGATCACGCTCGCAATCCGCCGACAGGATTCCTGCGCTGCCGTTTCGGTCGGCCCCTCGACCATGACCCGGCATTGGGGCTGGGTTCCCGAGTAGCGAACCAGCACGCGGCCGCTGTCGCCCAGCTGATCCGTCACATCCTGGATGACCCGCCGTACGGCCGCCACGGAATCCAGATCCGGTTTGGCGCGCACATCCACATTGATCAGACATTGGGGCAAGACGGTCATCACCGTGGCCAGCTCCGAAAGGGGCTTGTTTGAAAGCTGCATGATTTCGGTTAGTTTTATGGCCGCCAGCAAACCATCGCCGGTGGTGTGGTGATTCAGAAAGATCATGTGCCCGGAATCTTCGCCACCCAACACCGCCCCGGCCTTGAGCATCTCCTGCATCACATGGCGATCGCCGACCCGGGCCGCGATGTGCGCAATTCCCATTCGGCGCAGGGCGATCGCCAACCCCATGTTGCTCATCACGGTGGTGACCAGGATCGAATTGGCCAAGGTCCCTTGGGACTGCATGTGGCCGGCGCAGATCGCCATGACCTGATCGCCGGTGAGCACCCTTCCGGTTTCGTCGACCACGATCAAGCGGTCGGCATCGCCGTCGAACGCCAAGCCCGCATCGGCCTTTTCCACCACCACCTGCTTGGCCAGGGCAGCCGGGTGCTGTGATCCGCAGTCGGCATTGATGTTGAAGCCGTCCGGCGCGCAGGATGTGGTTTTCACAGCGGCGCCCAGACTCTTGAACAGCAGCGGCGCCAACGAACTGGCAGCACCGTTGGAACCGTCGACGACCAGGGTCAACCCGCTCAGCGAGATGCCGTCACGAAGGGCTTCGGTCAGAAACCGCAAATACCGCTTTCCGGCATCGTTGATGCGGTGGATCCTGCCCAAGCGCCGAATCGCACGACTTTTTCGATGCAGCGACTCAGGATCCTCGATCAGGCGTTCGATGGCGGTTTCGGCGGCATCGGAGAGTTTGTATCCATCGGACTTGAACAGTTTGATGCCGTTGTCGTAAAATGGGTTGTGGGAGGCGGAAATCACGATGCCGGCATCGAAGCCACCGCTGGCCGTCAGGTGGGCGATCGCAGGCGTGGGCACGATACCGGCCAGATAAACATCTTTGCCCATGGAACAGATGCCGGCGGCCAGCGCACTGGCCACCATGTCACCGGAAATACGCGGATCCCGGCCGAGAACGAACCCCTTGGACGGCTGCCGGTTGGCGCTGAAAAAGTCCGCCAGGGCTCGGCCGACCGTCATTGCCGTTTCAGCATCCAGTGGATACTGGTTGGCGACGCCTCGAATACCGTCCGTACCAAACAATGGGCTCATTTACGCGACCTCGTCAGCGCGGGAAACAGTGATTGGATACGTTCGGTCACATCGTCGACAATCTGCTGCAGCCATGCGACCCCGCTTTCGCGGTCGGGGCCGGCAAGGGCATGGATGACCTGCAGGTATTGGCAGCCCATGCGCCCGATCCCACGCTCGATGGCTGCCATGAAGGCTTCGTTTGCATGACGATCCGAGCGGTCTGTATAGGCCTGTATCACCTCCGCCACCTGATGGCGATGATCGTACAACTGCGTTTTTTGCCGAACCAGGTTGTCGCCCGCGGCCCCCATCTGTGAGAGGTAGCGCCTTTTGGATTCGTTCATTTTTTCGCAAAAGGCTTCAAAGCGCTTGATCCGCTCCTCAACCGCCACATTCAGGGTCTCGGTTAGGCCGTCATACAGGGGTTGCGGGAATCCGTCGCCGATAAACCGGCGCCGCACGAGAGCGTACCAGTGTTTCAGGGCCACGAGATTGGCCAGGTAGATGATGTTGTTGGTGGCCTGCCGCTTGACCGTGCGGTAGATGCCGGTCGTGTAGGGAACGCTGCCGCCCCTGCCCCCGCCGCCATCAAAAACCAGCTGCTGCGCTTTGAGCTGGTCCTTGCGATAAATCGATCCGGCGGCGATGACGGTTCCAAAGGCAATGCGGCAGGGACCGACCAGTCCGCCCTGCCCGCCTAAAAAGATGGGCGGTTGATCGAGCATGACCCCGCGCGGCACATCGCCGATCATCGAAGCCGTGGCCTTGTCCTGGTTGGGGGTGAAATTGAAATGAATATAGGAACTGCCCACCTCGCTGTGGTTGTGGCGGCCGGTTCCACCAGACATGAAACAGTCGCAGAAATTGATCAGGCTGCCCAGGGTGACATATGGAAACAAAATGGTCTGTTTCAAACCCACCGTGTGGGCGACGCTGGCCCGCTCCTCAAGGATCGTGCCGGCGCGCACATGGGCGCCGGAGCCGGCTTCGGCACCAGCCAGAAAAACGGCGTTTTCGAAATATCCGCCCTTGAGCCGGACTTGGGGGCCGACAAAACAGTTGTTGACCGTCACGGGGGCTTCCTGACCCAGTTCGGCCCCCTGGCAGATCAGGGTGCGGCTACCGAGCACTTTGCAGCCGATGTGAATCACGGCATCCTCGGCGATGCGACGGCGGTCCACCTCGCTGCCGACGATGACCAAACCCGCTTCAAGCATGTCTTGTAGGCGATTTTTCATGGTTGACGGCCCGACATCTTAGGGTTGGCAGGTGGCCAAGGCTCACGTCTGCCGGTCCAACGCTTCCAGTCGAATGGAAAATTTTTTCAGCTGCAGGTCGTTTTCGCGGCAAAACCGCGCGGCCGATCGATAGGCCGCATGGTTGGCCGGGCCGTTAAACGACAGCAAGACGCCTTCAATGGCGTGTTTCTGCTTGAGCCATGCTAACTGGGAAAAGTCGCCAAGAATTGGAAAACCTTGAATTTTTTTCCCGATTTTCAGGGTATCGTCATCGATGAAGCCGATCGGACAAAGGTTCAGCGAGGGGTTGTTTAAAATCTCACGCAACAACAGCTCCCCGCCCCGCCCCGCTCCGTAAATGATTACCCGCTCGCCTTTGAGGGTCTGACGCTTGATGATTTCGGTAAACAGGCGAAAGGAGCCGCGCGTGCCCAGCAGCAATCCGGTGGTCAGGACCCAGTCGATGACGAAGACCCCTTTTGAGAAATCCTCGAAGCGGTACAGGAAGGTGACACAGACGACCGCCAACACCGTGGCCACGCCGGAGCTGCGGACGTATAAAAATACGTCGTCGGTGCTGATGAATTGCCAGAACCCCCGATAAATCCCCATGATGCGAAACACGACCAGTTTTACAGCGATGATGGCCGGCAGCGATTTCAGGAACACTTTGAAATAATAAATGAAATCGGCACCGTCAAATCGGAGTCGATAGGCCAGGTAGTAGGAGAAGGAGACCAGTCCGAGATCCAAGATGACCATCATGATCTGGCGCTTGTAGGTCAGCTCGATCAAAACGGGCGTAAACCGGCGCCCGCGCAGAACAGAGAACTCCATATCCGGGTAGACCCGCAGTTGGCTCAGATAGATGCCCATCAGTGAGATGGCCAGTGCAACCGGAATGATCACGGACGGTGAGGTCAGCGTGTCGCTGCGACTGACAAAGAGACCGGCGGTTCCGGATACTGCGCCGACACCATAGAGGAACAGGACGGCACTTTTTTCGCTGAACCCCATCAGCACCAGGCGGTGCGAGGTGTGATCCCGTCCCCCGGTGGAGGCCTTGCGGCCGCTCAGCAGCCGGATGACGGTCACCAGCGTCGTGTCCAACAGGGGCACCATCAGGATCAGCAGCGGCACGGCAATGGCGGCCAGCGGCCTTGAAGCGGAAAATTCGCCGTGATAGAGGCTCAGCACCGCTATGCAAAAACCGATCGTGAGGCTGCCGCAGTCCCCCATGAAAATGCGCGCCGGGTGGAAGTTGAAAATCAGAAAGGCAGCGCAGGCGCCGGCCATGATCATGGCGACGGCAACCGCTTCGGCATCGTAACCGACAAACAGCATCGCCAGCGCCGACGCGGCCACCAGGGCGATTCCGGCGCACAGTCCGTCCATGTTGTCGAGCAGGTTGAAGGCATTGGTGATGCCGACAATCCAGACCAGGGTGACCATGGTGTCCAGAGTCATGGAAACGAACCAGTTGAGGCGAAACCCCAGAAAGGTCACCATGCTGGCGGCCACGATCTGGCCGATGAGTTTGTTCTGCGGCTTGAGGGAAAACAGATCGTCGACGAATCCAACGCCAAAAAGGAAGGTCGCGCCGCATCCGATCACGGCTGAAATGGCCGGCGGCCGCCCCCCACCCCCGGCCAGAATTTTGTCCCAGATGGTGCCATAACCGCCCAGTGCCAGCACAGGGATGGCGATCCCGGTGAAAATGGCGATGCCGCCCATCAGGGCTGTGGTGCGCGTGTGCCAGCGGTCTTCACGGGGCCGGGCCACCCACCCCATCTTGATGGCGGCCAGGCGTACCACCGGCGTCATGACCAGGGTGATCGAAAAAGCGCTCAGGGCGATCAGCAACTGGGTTGTCGAAATCATTGCCGTTCAGCAGGGGGCGGACGGTCGAGCCGTTGCCGACCTACCGCCGGCGCGCGCCTAACCGTGTTTGATGGCATCGATGACTTTTTCCAGGATATAATCGAGACTTTTTTCCGGCACCACTCCAATTGCGTCGGCCAGCTTGGCCGTGCTCGGCACACGGCGTTGCATGTCTTCGAAGTCTTTGCCGAAGGCGTCTTCATAGGGAATCAACCGTATGGTCGAGGTGGACCCGGTCATGTCGATGATTTTTTGGGCCAGGGCCAGGATGGAGATCTCCTCGCGTCCGCCGATGTTGAACACTTCGCCGACGGCACGGTCGCTTTCCATCAGCCGGATCATGGCCGTGACCACCTCTTTGACATAGGTGAAGGTTCGGGTTTGCGATCCGTCGCCGAAGACGGTGATGACCTCGTTGTTGAGTGCCTGGCTGACAAAGCGGGGAATCACCATTCCATAGGCGCCGGTCTGCCGGGGCCCGACGGTGTTGAACAGCCGGGCGATCACCACCGCCAGCCCGTTGGTGCGGTGGTAGGCCAGGGCGGTGAACTCGTCCATCAGTTTGGACGCGGCATAGCTCCAGCGAAACTTGCTGGATGGACCGTAGATAATGTTGTCGGTCTCGACCAGGGGCGCATGCAGGTGTTTGCCGTAGACCTCCGACGTCGAAGCGATCAACACGCGCTTTCTGAATTTGTTGCACACCTCAAGGACCTTTTCGGTTCCCTGAATATTGGTGACGATCGATTCCAGGGGCTTTTGCAAGATGGTCTGGACGCCGACCGCGGCTGCCAGATGATAGACCCGGTCGCAGATGCCGGTCAACTCGAGCATCCGGTCGGCGTTGAGGATGGTGTCGATGTGAACGAAGATCCGGTTCCGATAGGCCGGGTTTTCCTGAAGGAAGCCGATGTTGTCCATGGATCCGGTGGACAGGTCGTCGATGATGTAAACCTCATCGCCGCTTTTCAGATGTCTTTCCGCTAAATGCGAACCGATAAAACCGGCCCCGCCGGTGATGAGAACACGCACGGACAAGCTCCTTTAATAGTTGATCGTTGCGATCGTCGGCAACCGGCCAAGGGTTCCGGTCGCGCACTGCAAACGGGCACCATGGTTGCTGCACCGCTGTGACTACCCCATCTTGAAGGCCACTAGCTGTGACTACCCCATCTTGAAGGCCACTATTCGAACCTCCATCAGAGGCATGATCGCCAGAACGACCTTCTTGATCAGTCTGAATCCGGCGGCGCCGATTCCAAGGCGCTCGGCCCACACGGACAGAAAACGGTCATATCCGTAGCGTCCCAACGTGGACAGGTGCACGCGAAAGCCCATCTCGGTCACCAGGTTGCCCAGGGTCTGCACGTTCCAGGAGAACAGGTGGTGGTTCGGCTCACCGGGATCGAAACGCCGACATCTTCTTTCACGTTCGTAGGGCACCACCACGATCAGCTTGCCGCGGGGCCGCAGCAGGCGCCCAATTTCGACCAGGACGGCGGCCGGGTCGGGCAGATGCTCTAGCACGTGATGGCAGATGACCGTGTCGACGGATTCGTCCGGCACATGACGGGGATCGGCGACAAAGTTTATTCCCTTTGCCGACAGTAGACCTTCCAGAAAATCGGCCACATCATATCCCAGGCGCTGTTTGCAAACGATGGCCGAAAGGTTCCAACCGGGCCCGACGCCATACTCCAGGACGACCTCATTGGGATCGACAAAGGGTCCCAATTTGCGGGCGCGGTCAGCCGCAATCCAATCGTGGGCCCTAACTGGGACGTCGTGTACCCGCTGGTAGCGCCGGCCGGCCTCGCCCCGGTAGCGCCGGCTGACATGTGCGACCGATTGGTCAGGCGGCATGAATTATCCTTTTGTGTATGCGCTCCCGGTCCTGGTCGCTAAAGATGAGAAACCACACCACCCCGGCAAAGGCCGTCAGGATGACCAAGCAGCAGATGAGCCGAACGATCATGGTTTCGGTTTGGGCAATCAGGTAAAAGGCTCCGATCGCCGCTGCCAGCAGGACCAGCTTGGGGACCGCCTTGACGGCGGCAGCGGGAATCACCCGTGGCGCCAAAAAAAAGACCATCAGCGCGTCGATGCCCAGCCTTACGGTCCAGGCGACCGCCGCGCCCTGCGTCCCCCAAAGCCCGATCAGCTGCCACAGCACGACAGCGTAAAGGGGCAATTCCAGCATGTGCAGCTTGGCGATGATGTCCGGTCGTCCACCGCCCTGCAAGAGGGCGTAGGGAACCTGGGCCAGGCTGTGGATGAAAACCCCCACAACCATCCATTTCAGCACCGGGCTGCTCTGGACGGCGAACTCACGACCGACCCAGATGTCCAGCCCCTCATAGGCAAAGGTGATGACCAGCAAGGCGATCGGAAACATAACGATAAACAGGTACTTTACACTGTTATCGTATATTTCGGAAGCCATTTGTGAGCGTTTTGCCAGGCTCGTGGAAAAGGCGGGGAAAAGGACCCCCAGCAGCGCCCAGGGCAGAAACCACATCTTGGTGGCGATTTCATTGGGGGTGGCGTAGAAAGCGACTGCCGAGGCCGAGAGCAGCACACCGATGAAAAATCGATCCATGTAAATCATCAGGGGACTGATGAGATTGGTGACGGTCATCCAGCCGCCGAAGGTCAGCAGCGGCCGAATCAGGTCGCGTTGAAAGGCGACGCCGGGTCGCAAAAACGGCACGATCTGCGAGCAAAAGCGCAGCTGAATCAGCATGGCGATCAGACGACCGGCGATCAGGGCCAGCATCACCGGATGAAGGGCATTCATGTACCATTTGACGATGGGGATCGGCACCACGAAAAAATAGATGCCCATGGGAACGCGCACCCAGTTGACCAGGTCGAACTTCTGGTAGGCACTCAAAACGCCGCGCAGCCCGACACTGACGATGACCAGCGGCACCGATGCCGCCAACAGGTAAAAGGTGAGCCGCGTCTCGTTTTTCATCTCCGCGGGAATGCTGGCCAGGTGTTCGACCAGGCTGGGAACCATCAGGGCCATAACCGCAGCGACAATGCAGCCGATGATACCCATGATCGCCAGGGAGGTCACGATCAGATTCGGGATTTCGCCGGTCTTGCCGCTGCCCAGCCGCTCCGACACCAGCTTGGTCAGGGCGTGGTTCAGTCCGAAATCGAACAGACTGAAGTACCCGATAATCGCCCAGGCCAGGGTCAGGATACCAAACCGCGCCGTCCCCATGGCATGGATAATGACCGGTATCGTGACGACGGCGATCAGGATGGGGGCGCCGTAACCGGCCATGTTCAACATGCTGTTGCGGGTGATGGTACGGCCGCTGGCCAACACTGCGGCGGGATCGACGTCCGCGGCTACGGATGGATCGTCTCCATATTCGTTCCTGGGCATAAATTCCGTTCAGTTGATTGACAAGGCCGATCGTCTCAATTGGCGAGTCTTTCGCGACCGGATCAACTTGTCATAGAAAACATCGACGTCGTGAACCAAGCGATCGATCGCATAATTTTGGATCACATAATCCCTGGCGTTGGCAAACCGACGACAATCGGCCAGATAGCCACTTTCGACCACATACGCCAGGGCGTCGGCGAAGACATCCGCATTGTCTTTGGGACACAAGATGCCGCGTTCGCATAGTTTAAACGCGGCATGGGCCGGTTGCCGAACCTCGTAGCTGCCCAGAAGGTCCTTGATGCCACCCACACCGGTCGTGACCACCGGAACCGACGCGGCAAGGGCTTCGATAACCGACACCGGCGTACCTTCATTCAGCGACGTCAGTGCCAGGATGTCGATATCCGCGTAAATCATGGGGACATCTCTTTCCCATCCGCAAAAGACGGTGAATTCGCCGATGCCGATGTCACAGGCATAGTTTTCCAGAAAACGACGTTCCTCACCATCACCGACAAGCACCAGCTTGATGTTTTTCTCCTCCCGGCGGTCGATCAACCGTTTGCCGGCATCCAGAAACATGCGGTGGTTTTTGATCGGTGCCAGGCGACCGACAATACCGATAAGAATCGTGTTTTCAGAGAGACCCAGTCGCCGCCTCAATGTACCACGTTGTCGTGAACACATCAAAAAGGGAGAAAGATCGAACCCTAATTTAATGGTATCGATCTTATCTGGGTTGTCAATTTTGTAGGTAGTGGTCAGTTCCCACTTTTGGGATTCACTAATCGCGATTATTCGATTGGTCATTTTTGCCAGAACTCGTTCAAAAAACTGAAAGGTCTTAGCTTTAAAAGTGCTAAAGTAACCGTCTAGAACATGTCCGTGGAATGTATGGACAATGATGATATTTGACCCACTAAAGAGGTTGTAAAAAAACACTGCCAATCGAGATACTGCACCTGCTTTTGATGTGTGTGAGTCAACAATATCTGGTTTGAACTGATGAATAAATTTAACGACCTTAAACAATGTTAGCAAATCTTTAAAGGGATTGATCTCCCGCTGAAGTTCAGGGATGTTGATACGCACTTTATTACCTAATTTGGCAATATAACTCATATCCCCTTCACTTGGGCTAACTGAACCGGTGATTAGCTTGGTTTGATATTTAGATTGCGGCAACCCTTCGGTGAGGTTCTTTACATGAATCGAGGGACCACCGATGTTCATTCGCGAGATGATGCGCAAGACCTTTATTTTTTCATTTGCAGGAGCCGATTCTCTTTTTATGGTGTGTTTTTTAGAGGAGTTGGTTTCATACAGCCCTTCATATAACCGGATCGTATCTGTGACCATTCGATCGGCGGAGAAGTGCTCCGTCACTCTTTGGTATCCATGAAGCCCGAACTCGGTTCGAATTTCTGGGTGATCGATTAAGTATTGGATAGCCGAAGCCAACGCTTCGACGTCGTTTGGTTTAACTACAATTCCGGTCTCGTTGTGAATATTGACGTAAGTCGTTCCGGTCCCTAATTCGGTGCTGATAACCGGTTTCTTACAACACATGGCTTCAAGCTGTACAATACCAAAAGCTTCGCTTCTGAGATTTGATGGCAACACAAAAACATCACAGGCTTTATAGTATGTATTCACAGCCTCATCGGACAGTTCACCGAGGAAATGGACTTTCCCATACAATTGTTTTTGCTTTACTAAACAACGAAGTCTGGCCTCCTCGGGTCCAGCGCCAACCAGGATAAGCGTGGCTGGAATTCTTTCCATGGCGGAGACCAGGAAATGCAGACCTTTATAATACCTGAAGCACCCGACAAACAAAATGATTGGCTGATCATGGTATCTTTTGCGAATTGCGTTGATTTTTGATAATTCAGGGTTCGAAGTGAACCTCTCTATATCAACCCCAAGCGGGATGACGGTGCATTTATGTGCAAACTGTTGCAGCACTTTAGAAGTTTTAATGTAGTTCGGTGATGTTGCGATAATTTTGTCTGCTTTGTTTAAAAATATCGTCCTGAACGGTGAATACAGCATCCCTAGTTTATCCTGGCGGATAATGTCACTGTGATAGGTGACCACTAGCTTTTTATTTAAGTTCGTGAACAGGTATGAAAAATCGGCAGTCGGGTTGGGGTGGTGGAAGTGAATAATGTCTGCATCATTTCCCAAACGCCTCAAATAATAGTGGAATGTCGGTGTAATCGGTGCAGAATAAAATCTTCCCAGTTGAGGTGCTTTGAAAACGTTAATACGGTTTAACGTTTCGGTCTCAAACCGGTGTGAGTTGTTGGATACGAGGACATCGACCGCCACCCCCCTATCCCGCAAGCCATTGGCCAACAAATTTAGGTGGCACTCGATACCACCTTTTACCGGAGGATAAAAGTCTTTATATACATTCAACACTTTCATTTATTCAAAATCGTTTCATAAACCTTTCTGGTTTCCAGGGCGCATGTTGACCATGTAAACTGATGAGCCTGCTTTCGCCCTTTATCTGCGAGATGGGTAGCGAATTGATCATTGTTCAGGACTTTATGGATGGCGGATGCAATATCATTAACGCTGTAGGGATTTACCAGCAAGCAGGCGTTGCCGGCCACTTCCGGCAAACTCGACAGATTGCTGGTTACAACCGGGCAACCACAGGCCATGGCCTCGGCGACAGGCAGTCCGAAGCCTTCATGCAGAGAAGGATACACAAATACTTTTGCGTTTTGATATAAGTTGATCAGTTCATTCTCAGGAATATAGCCCTTGACAATAATGCTTCTGCGAAACCGGTTGGGAATATGGAAGGAATCACCACTGCCCCACCCTGCTTTCCCAACAATAATTAGTTTCTCGCTAATCTCATACTTCCGTTTTAAATGAAGATAGGCCTCGACAATGCGTTTGTAATTTTTCCTTGGCTCCAATGTGCTGACGGCCAGAATATAGTCTTGTTTGATACCCGCTTTTGGGAAATAGTTGGCAGATACACCTTCATATACAACACTGATGCGATCAAACGGAACTGAATAATGATCGGAAAGATCATTCTGAACTGATTTGCTAGGAACGATAAAGTGGTCGATACGTTCAAAAAGAACACGTAAAAAATAACGATAGTACAACATTTTTAGGGTTGTACTGTATTCGGGGAACAGTGCTGGGACCAAGTCATGAACCGTCATCACTATTCTTTGATCATTATTTCGTCGCAGAAATACGGGGGCGAAAACCGTCGGGCAATGAACGATCTGGTATCGATTCACACTTCTCGCTGGCAGAAGTAACGTATGCAAAAAGTTTCCTCTGAGCACCTTTGGGATTGTGTGTTGAATGACCCTGACGTTTTCCGGTAAGGAATGCTGCGAAAGCGGTTCGTTGCCTATCAATGTTAATTTTATGGGATGTAACTGGGAAAGTGCGTGAACCAGATGGTAAAGATAGTTTTCGACACCGGTTCGTGTTCGATGGGCAAGAAGACTACTAGGGATGACGACATTCACGAAATCCCACACCACTTTTTTTCTACACTTTTCTGTAGGGCGATGTTTGAAATACGGGCACGCATGGATTCAATCACTTTATCCCACCCATGTTCAAGAGCGAACTGTCGATTGAAAGAAGCGGACCGCGCCGCGCCATCAATTGCCGCTTTCTCAATAGCCTTAGCATAATCAAGGGGCGTATTGCCATAGGCAGCCAACTCTCCCATACCCGAGCGTAGCGATCCAATATCCGTGCTAGCCACGCCGAGACCGGCTACGATATATTCATAAAATTTAAGGGGACGTTCCACAAATTCCATGCGTTGGCTTATGTTGCAAAAAGGTATAAGGCCGACTTGATAACCTGACAGCAGGTGCCAAAACTTGGATCGTCTTACCGGCTCGAATTGGTGCAGATTCGGCGCCCGTCGCGATAAGGTCCTTTCTCCGGGACCATAGATATGGAATTGCCAATCCGGCAATAATATTGCCGTCCTCTCCAATAATTCGAAGTCCAACCATTTTGAAAGACTGCCCATATAGACAGCTGTTTTGGGGCGTCGAACACCATCATTGGGGATGGATCTGGAATATCCATCTTCTACGCCATTGGGTAGAACGATTACTGAATTATCGGGATTCAATTCTAGCGCATAATGTGCGAGGGGTGTGGAAACAGCCCAAATATCGTCATAAACCAGTGAAGACAGATTTTTTGTGAATCGATCGATCAGCTTTTGATGAACATTAAACGAAAATCCACCCGGTGAGTCGCTAAGTCGGAAAACTTTCAACTTTGCATTTACCAACGGAGCATACACCATCGTGGGTGATGTTTCATGAATGCACAGATCGTATTTTTTTTGTTTCAACCACGCGGGTGCCAACCATGACATCCCATTTATCTGCCAATTGCTTCGAAGGAATTTTTTGCTCACTGGATAGGGAGATCGAAATGCATACTCAGTAAGACCCGGTTTAACGCGCACTCCTATGCTGTCTTGCCGGTCTCGCCAAACACGTTTCAGTCGATTTCGTCTGTCAGAACGGCAGACATCCAAAAGAGACGACGGTGATGAAATATAGTCGACCTTCCAACCCATATCTGCGAAACCTTCAGCAATGTACTGGACCCCGACCTTCACACATCCTTCGATGAAGGAGTGCACGCCAAGAATAATCGCTTTTCTGTGGCCCACAACTTAATCTTTAATTAATTTGCCGACGATTTCCAGCAGATGTCGCTTGTTACGCTCTGCACATAAAATCGAGGCTGCTAAATGAGATTGGTGTTTGAATCTTTGTATATCAACAGCGTTGAGTTGTTTTAAAATGCTGGCTATTGATGCAAGGCTGAATTCCTCGGAAACTATCCCAACCTTATATTTAGTCACAACTTCTGCCATCTCCGGTGAGGGCCAGATCACCACGGCCAATCTTGCTTGGATAAATTCAAACAACTTGTTAGGCAGCGCCATACGATAGTTGAACGCTTTGGGCGAAAGCAAAAAAATACCAATATCATAGTGATTCAGCGTAGGAACGATAGCACTCATCTGAACAGGTTCACGAATGTGGATATTGGGCTTGCCATCTGCCAAGGCTACAAGTTTGTTGAAATAGCGCTGGTTAGTGGGTACCAGCATTAAGTCCAGCGTAAAACGCTGATCTAAAAACGTCATCAATTCAATCATTTTTTCAAGGCGTCTGGAGGGATGGCAAATGCCATGGTGAATCATCCGAACTCGTTCAGGATCAACCATTTTCGGTTCAAGTGAATGATAATTACTTGCGTTGGTAATTACTCGGCATGACACGCCATAGTTATCTTGGTATTCTCTCGCAATCCCTTTGCAGACCGTTGTCATTGCATCAGCCTGGGGTAAATACCGGCGTGCTATGTAATCCCAATATGCTTTAAAAAAAAGATTGAAAAACCAGTTATCATCATAGTGTCGCGGCTCGTATTCATGTGCATCCAGCAACACTTTTGCCTTGCATGACTGGGCCAGTTTCAGTGCCAAAGGAAGACTGGAGAGATCGTTTGAAAGAATTAGTCGCCATTCTTTTTTTCCGAACAGGCGATGCATCGCCTCGCGAACCGAGGATCCGTTCCAATAATACGATTCAAAACGTCCAGACTTGAGACGCAACGCCTGTATTGCTTTGTTTAAGGCTGATTTTCTGATTTCAGGAACGTGGATATATTCGATACCCTTAATTTTTGGATCAGAATACCCTGCTGCTGTAATCCGGTAGGCCTTTTTCAAAAAAGTGATCTGACGCTGGACGCGGGGGTCTCTATCAAGGGGAGAAAAAGAAAGGACAAGAATCGAGATGTTTGTTTGAAAATTATTACTTTTCTCAACAATATCAAGTGACCCATTCAATTCTTTGCAAGTTCCTATTTTTTGAAACCAATTGGAAAAAGCATTACGTTAAATAATTGAGGGGTCGGGGAGTTTATCCCAGAACCAGTTCTTTGATTTTCCAAGTTGATCGACCCTGTTTGAATGCCTGAAACTGATGCATTTGGACCGTTAACCCCATGGCTGCGAAAATCCAGCGGTTATTTTCATCACCGCGCATCCAGCAACGGTCTAACTCGAAGATGTCCTTGACCAGTCCCTGCATTGGCTCGACTTTATAGGATCGTTCACGGTAGATCTTTTTATGCTTCGGTCTTCTCATGAATTGGATCATCGTCTTGCGATGCGGTTGCTTGTCCATGTTTGTTCGACAATACGTGATCAGGTTCATACGGCGCTGTCTCTTAAACTCGCGAAACAGGTCCGCATCATCGGCTTTCGAGTCCATGGCAATGTAGTCCACCCGTTCTTTGACATGAAACGTTTCCAGCCACATGCGTTTGGCTTCGTCGGCGCTGTTGCGCATCCATAAGAAGCAGCCTAAAACGGGATGCTTGTGCGAGGTCAGAGAAAGAGCTTTGCATAACCTCGGCAGAATTGGGCAATCGGCTACTCTGATCGAATTCCCTCAGCCTCGCCACACTAACCCATTTTTCCATTTTAGTTTAATAATTCAACACGTTAGTAAACTTTTTCGTAACATCTCAATAAGCAACGGTAGTAAGTCGGCAAACACCGAGAGGTGCGGTATGGCCCGCCGACAACTTGGAAGTATTTTTCAGGACAAATGAAAGGCGGATTTACCCGTGGTTTAACGCTTGCTGGCGGATTAGATCGGGTAGGTCTGGGACCAACCCGAGGCCTTCGATGCGGTCTTGGAGATATTGCCAAAAAGATATCCCCAATTTGCGACAGGTCTTTTTCAAGCTGGCAAATGTATCGCGGCACCGACGGCCGGACTTGCTGCGTGTACTGCCGCTGATTTTGCGTTTTTTTACGTACTCGCGGATGGCGTTTTCAGCGCTGTTGTTGTGCAGCGGGATGTCCGGACGCTCCAGAACCAGCAGCAGTTCGGATTTGTTGCCGTAAATGCGCTTGAGCGCCAGCCCCAGCATGATGTTGTCCGTGGATTGGGTGAATATTTTGTCGAAGCTGGCAACCAACTCCTTTTTATCGGCCGGGTTGGGGTTTTCCCGGTAAGCTTTCAACCCTTCATAGAGGTTCCAGATTTGATCTTTGACGGCATCCAGTTCTTTTGCAGCCGATGCGCTGCCGGGAATAATCTTGTCGATGGCCCGATTGGCATGGATCCAACACAGGGCATGCAACAGCACATTGAACTGGCCGGCATCGTCGCTGACGATGACCAGATGTTCCGATATGCCATGTTCGACGGTGCTGCCGATCAGGACGCCTTCGGTGGCGATTTGGACGTGGCGAGGGCTTTCGATGCCGTTTGCGGCTAAAAACGCATCCCACTGGGATTGGTTGGCAAACAGGGTTCCCCGCTCGGCGGTGATGGCGTCAAGTGCCCATCGCGCAAGTTTGTTGGCCTGCATATAGGCCAGGGCGTCCGAATTGATGGCAAAATCCGCATGGCCGGCGCGCATCAGCTTCAAAAAATTGATGCGGCTCTTGCTGCCGGTGCTTTCGAACCAGGAAAAGGATTCGTTGCCGATATGGGTGCAATAACCGTTTTGGCCCTTATGGCGGGCGCCGGTGTCGTCCACGTTGATATGGGTGGAGACCTCAAGGCCAACGGACAGGATGCGGTCTTTTTCCTGATGGAAGCGGTCCTTTTCTTCAATCAACAGACGATTGAGCTGGCCGGCGGAGATGTCGACGCCAAATTCGCGCAATTGTTCGAGCAGCAGCGGCTGAGTGACGTGGCAGTGGAAATATTGGTAAAGGATGAAGCGGATCACCGTGGGACCGAAATGCTTGCCGTTTAAAAAAGCCGGCAATGTGCCGGTGACATAATCGCCATCGGGAGTTTCATAGACCTTGAGGCGATATCGGGTATTGCAGGACTTGATGCAGATATCCTGGACGACGAAATCGTTGTAGCGCCTGAACTGAGATCCCGGCGGAATAAGCTCGGGTTCGACAGGTTCATTGTTATGGATGGCAAGTTCGGCGGTTTTTGCTCTTTTGTTGGAACCGGGCCGTTTGCTGCGCGAGGATTTTGCAGTGCGTTTTTTGTTTCGGTTCAGACTGCTGGGCTTGATGTTAGGCCGAGGCGGTTGCTTCTTAAGCCGGGCGATTTCGTCTTTAAGCTGCCCGATGGTGATGTTTTGATGCTCGATAATCGCCAACAGTTGCTCAACCAGTGGAGATCGGTCTTTCTCAGGTATCTCTGGTAGCTTTAAAGTTCCTTTCATACATCATTCGTATAGCACGGCGTGGAGGATGTGTCCAGAGAATTATCAATTACTACCACAACTTTTTGAGATGTTACTAATTTTAAATCTCTGGTCGTTGACCCCGAAAGTTGAATTAAAATAGTAAAATAAGAATTTGTGGTCTAGTCATCAATTCCTATAGCTGTTTGTAAATGGTCAGAAGCTTTCTGGACTCGGTCTCCCAGTTGTACCGCCTGGAGGCCTTTTTGGCGTTGATGGACATTCGTTCGATCGCTGCAGGATCATCCAATATGCGTCGAATCGCACATGCAATGTCTTGCGGATCACTTGGATCGAAGGTGTAACCAATATCACAACCGACAATCACCTTTTCAAGTTCGGGAAACTTGCTAGCGACCACCGGCAATCCGGCATTCATATATTCGAAAAGTTTGTTGGGCGAGCAATAATAATAGCTCAGACAGGCATTTGCGATTGGGGCCACACCAATATCGGCACCGGCGGCGTAATGAATGACTTGGTCTGAAGGAACGGGGCCGAAAAAAGCGAACCTGTCGGCAACGCAGATCTCATGAGCCAGATCGATCAAACTTCGTTTGTAGGCGCTGCCTCCATATCCCATGCAGGCGAGGTAACAATCTGGCAATTGGGCGAGACTTTGGATCAGCGTCTCCATACCCCGGTTGAAGGTGATAGCACCCACATAAAGCATTAGCTTCTGCTGGGAGGGAATCGATAACGCAGTCCGCAGACGTCCTTTGTCGTCAAAGTTGTTTACCGCCTGACCAAAACTCGTAGGTGTATTCATCACCACGCTGGGAAGGGAGATCTTGTAACGTTTGGCCAGTTCCCTGGCTAGCGTATGGTTTACCGTAATAACGGCATCGGCTTGGCGGATCAAAAAGCATTCGATTCGGCCAAGGATGCACTTCCATTGTTTAGAAGAAGGGATGAGTTTGTTGCGTTCCGTATAAAGTTCATGGGAATCATAGACCAATTTGGCCCCATCGCGTTTGGCACTGCAATAGGCCACCGGAAGCGTATTTAAATCATGTGCATGGTATATACCGAATTCCTCGGTACCGGTGAAGCGGTAGGCATTTATGTAAAAAGAGAGAAAACAGAACTGGCGATGAAATGGCATTAAGACTTTTTTCAGGCCGCTTGCAATGCTGTATCGCAGGCGCTGGCTGCGTTTCGAAAACGACTTTAGGAAGTTTTTTGCCCGGGCAACCAAGTGAATTGGCAGTTTTCTGGTAAAAATCAACAGGCAAAGCAGGACCGACATAAATATGTTGTTCTCGGAGATCCACAAATAGGTTTCTGGACGAATCAGTGCCTCAAAAATGGCAAGTACGATCAAAAAATAGACCAATGATTTGAATATGGAAGTAAAAGGTGTCCTTGGTGACTTTGTACTACAATGCAGGTGCCTTTTCAGGCGACTTTCCCCGCCTGAAACTTTTCCGATTTGCTGTACCCACCGAATCACACCCTGGTGCCAAGGATTGATCGGCACGCGGACAATGCGAATTTCGCCACGCTGTTCCATGGGTTCGCTATTTGTGTCTAAGAGCGCCACCACAGTAACTTGATATCCAGCCTTGATCAGAGTCTGGGCTTCTTTTTGAACTCGTGAATCATTAAGGAAATTATTATAGACCAACATACAGAGGTTGAACTTTTTTTTATAACCAGAAGAAATCTTAATCATGATCGAATCGCTTGTTTCATGGATTGTTTGGCTACATTCGAATCAGCGTTTCCTACCCACCAATAAAAAAATTGTAGATGACTTACCGATGTTTATCGGTTTAATCGTCAAATTCGAAACAACAGGTTCGTATCTTTGCTTCACGTCGTCAACACCTTTGAATATACGCACATGGCCAAACGCGTCAAAGTTTGGAACGGAAGCGATGATGAGTGTTTTACGGGGAATCTTTTCCAGCAAGGTAATATCCTTTTCAATGTGTTCCAAAACCTCGAGGAGGATCGCAATATCATAGTCCCAAGTTAAGAAAATACCTGATTGAAGCAAATCCCCTTCGATGAATATTGCTTGTGGACACCTCTTTCGTGCGGCACTAATGGCTACTTCGCTGAAATCGATACCCGTATATTCAATTTGTTGATGATGTTGGAGTATGTATTCGGCAAACTGTCCTGGGCCACAACCGAAATCCACTATGCGCATATAGCCGTGATGGTCGATGACATCATTTATGGTTTCCCACACCGGAAGGTATATAGATTTGCCGGCTTCGGACTCGTATTTCTTTGAATGCCGATAGACATCATCGTAATATGATTTCGACACTTCCATTGAGCCGGCGCGGGAATCTGAGTGGAGTCGCTTTCGAATCTCTTTGGCCATGGCTAAGGTCTCATTAGCGACAGTTTCCGGTTGATTTTGGCTGATTGCACGGGCAAGTACGGCGTTGGCTTGGCGTATGTCACCCTGGTGCCAGAAAACAAGAGCAGCGAATGTGGCGAAGTTCAAATGCTGCGTCATTGTGCCGCGGTCGACCAAACGACGCACTACCCTGGCAGCAGATTTCCACTCGTTTCGTTCCTTGTGCAACTTTGCAAGTTGAAACAATAAGTTATCGTCTGAAAAACCGCAATTGTTGGCTCCCAACAAAATCCCTATAGCTCTATCTACATTCCCTTGGCGGTGGTGTGCGATACTCAATTTAAGCAAGATGCCGGTTATATGTTCGCGTTGAACATCCAGTATAGCTTCCCATTGTCGCTCTACCTTGGGCCAATCCTTCTGCACTGTGGCCAACTCTGCCAGGCGGGTCAAGGCTGTGACATCATCCGGCACCTCACGCAGAACCTGTTCAAGCACGGCTTCTGCCCCCGCTAGGTCGCCGGCGCTTCGCAACTGTATTGCCAGCGCCAGGCGGGCCCGTTTTAAACTGGCAGATGCCGTTGAAAACACGGCATCACCATCGCGGCGGGTCACTTGCACCACCCTTTCCCAGCGGCTTGACGCCTTGGGCCAATCCTTCTGCACTGTGGCCAACTCTGCCAGGCGGGTCAAGGCTGTGACATCATCCGGCACCTCACGCAGAACCTGTTCAAGCACGGCTTCTGCCCCCGCTAGGTCGCCGGCGCTTCGCAACTGTATTGCCAGCGCCAGGCGGGCCCGTTTTAAACTGGCAGATGCCGTTGAAAACACGGCATCACCATCGCGGCGGGTCACTTGCACCACCCTTTCCCAGCGGCTTGACGCCTTGGGCCAATCCTTCTGCACTGTGGCCAACTCTGCCAGGCGGGTCAAGGCTGTGACATCATCCGGCACCTCACGCAGAACCTGTTCAAGCACGGCTTCTGCCCCCGCTAGGTCGCCGGCGCTTCGCAACTGTATTGCCAGCGCCAGGCGGGCCCGTTTTAAACTGGCAGATGCCGTTGAAAACACGGCATCACCATCGCGGCGGGTCACTTGCACCACCCTTTCCCAGCGGCTTGACGCCTTGGGCCAATCCTTCTGCACTGTGGTTAACTCTGCCAGGCGGGTCAAGGCTGTGACATCATCCGGCACCTCACGCAGAACCTGTTCAAGCACGGCTTCTGCCCCCGCTAGGTCGCCGGCGTCGCTCAACTTTGAAACGTGATAAAAAAGTGACTTTTTTACCACCCGCTCTCGTAACCAAGCAAAATAACCCCTATTCTTGCCGGAGCGGATCATTTCGGTTAAACAGGAAAAAGCAGTGATTGTGGTGCGCAAGCCCATTTCTATTTTACCAACTCCTGATCTTGAATCAAAGTAGGAAAAAACAATGTGTATGGCCACCGGTCGAGGAAAACAATCTATAATTCATCATCCATGAAAGTGACCGCATCCTCCTGATTTTGTGTGGTGAAATGTTCCGTGGAGTGAATGCCGGCAATAACCTCGAACGCCCGCTGGAAATAGGCCAGAAAAATATGAAAGCTCGTGAACACTTTGGTCGCCGACATCATTTGACGAAGCAAAAATACTGAAATAAAGCCATAAATAACGATTGTCGATAAATGGTTTCCATCTTTCTCCGTGGATATCACGAAGAGTGCAATCGCTGCCAGACAAAGGGAAACTTGAATCCAACCGATCATGATGCCCACATGGGGCATGATTAATCTTTGTTTGTAGGCGCGTTTAAAGTCGGGGTGGGGAAGTGACGGGACCTGTTTGAATGCATCGTCATTGCGCAAATTCTTTAATAGTTCTCGCTTGGTTTTGTTGTCTAAAGCGGCTGCCTTTTCAAAATCAGAAGAGATGGAACGTGCCTTTGAAACAATATAGCCAAAAGGTATGAGTGTTAACAAAACGATTCCAATGATGAGAAGGGTTGCTTCAAAGTTCAGGTAGAGCATCATCGGGAAGGCAAAGAAAAAAAAACCCAAAGGCATGATAATATTACAGATCTCTTGAATAATTCGACCACCATACCGACAATCTTTGGACAGATGACCTATGATTTGGGCATCACTTTTATCTTGGAGCAATTGACGCCTTTGTTGAACTTTTTGGATCACTTTTTCGGAGCAGATCTCTTCGTAGGTTACCATCATCTTCACACCCAGCAAACGTGCCCAAAACGTCAAGATAGATGAGAGGACAAGGATTATAAAACCAACTGATATGGTTGAAAATTTATCAAAGTGTTTAAACGCCTCTTCCAGATGTAGTGGCAGTATCATTCTCCCGGTGAACGAACTGAGGATAGTTGTGAATCCAATCAATTGAAATGCGAATGAAATCCCGGACAAGATGCCGATGAGTAAATAATTGTGCCAAAACTGTGAAAAGATATCGCGCAATACGAGTAGGCTGATTTGTCCTCGATTTAAGAACTTAGGAAGAAGGTTCAAGACGAATTAATCCCTCCTTACTCTTTTCGAAGCGCTGCTCACATGCAAGACAAGTAAGATCTTCGGTAAGCCTCTCACCGCAGGCACACACCCATCCGATATGTTTCGCCGGATTACCGACGACAAGTGCATGATCAGGTACGTTCTTGTTCACCACCGCACCTGCACCAACGAAGGCGTAGCACCCGATATTTACACCGCAGACAATGGTGCAATTGGCACCCAACGTGGCCCCTTTTTTTACTAGCGTTGGTCGCAACTGGTCCATTTTCCGAATTTCGGCCCTCGGATTGTATATGTTGGTAAACACCATTGATGGGCCGCAAAACACGCCATCTTCCAACGTCACCCCTTTGTATACGGAGACGTTATTCTGAATTTTGCAGCCATTGCCAATGGAAACATCGGGACCGATTACGACGTTCTGTCCAACGTTACATTTTTTCCCGATTTTAGAACCACCAAGAATATGCGAAAAGTGCCAAACCTTCGTGCCATCGCCGATGGCAGCGTCATCGTCAACAACCGCTGTGGGATGAATAAACGCACCGTGGTCAGCTTTCGATTCGCGCTGAGGTTCGGCAGCCGGTTTCAGGATTATTTTTTTTCCCTCCTGGTCGAGCGACTCCTGACTCGCTTTAAGCACCTTCAGTACCCGCAGGCCTTCGTAACCGTCGGTGCGTACTGCGGTACCGTTGGCAACACAGTCAAGGAAATGCATGCATTCGAGTTTTAGGGGTTCATCTTGCGGAACCTCGACGCGCTCGGCTTCAGCTTTGGTCGGCACTGGAAGATTATTCTGCCAGTCGATGCGGTGGGGATATAAAAGCAATTTTTCGTCCCAGGGGCGGGTGTCATCGAATACCGCCATCTTCTGATCACCGACAACGACAAGCTTCTGTTCTTTGAAGGGATGGAGCCAGGATACAAATATATGCGCCCTCAGCCCTGACGGAAACTCCAGATGCGTCGTCGTGACATCGGCGATCTGCCTATGCAGATAATTACCGCCGGTAGACTGCACGCTTTCCGGTGCTTCTCGTGCAAGGGCCAGGATCATTGAAATGTCATGCGGTGCGAAAGACCATAGAATATTTTCCTCACGTCTGATTTTACCTAAATTCAACCGGTTGGAATAGATGTAGTTGATGCGACCCAATTTGCCGGAATGCGCCAACGCTTTCAAAGAAAGATAGACCGGATGATATTGGAGCAAGTGGCCGACCATTAATTTAAGCTGATTCCGCTGAGCGATTTGAATGAGTTCCAGGCCTTCATTCTCATTCAACACCAACGGTTTCTCAACGTAGACATGCTTGCCGGCCAGGAGTGCTTCACGGGCCAGCCTGAAATGGGTTTCGGCCGGCGTGGCAATTGCGATGCCATCTATGTCCGGGCGATTGAGTGCTTCGCTAAAAGCCAGGCAAACGTCGATATTAGGGTATTGCTTCTTAAAATCGTATAGAATGGTTTCATTTTTATCACAGACCAACTTGAGAGCCTTCAGTGCATCGAAATTGCGGACCAGGTTTTTTCCCCAGTAGCCTGACCCCACGACAGCGATTGCGGGTAAATTCTGGTTTTCATTAATTGCCATCACGTTCCCCTTCCTATGAAACACTTCTGATCGAAAAAGCTGATTGACGACCTTCGCATTAAATGCCCTTAAGGGTCGAAACGATAGTGTTTTGATCCTTTTCGTCCAGATAGGGATGCATCGGCAGACTAAAAATGGTTTCGGAACATCTCTCACTCACTGGGAAATCACCTGTACGATAGCCGAGTGATTTAAATGCCGTCTGTAAGTGCAGTGGTTTGGGATAGTAGATAGCACTCGGGATGTGTTTGGCTTTCAGCGCATCTTGGCACAAGGCTCTGTGTTCAGGGCTTTCCGCGATAAGGGAATATTGGGCCCATACAGAACGGTAGCCCGGTGGAACAGCGGGTGTGGCTAAATGGTTATGGCCACGCAGCAGCTCTGAATAGCGATCCGCAACCTCGTTTCGGAGCTGGACCTCTTCAGGGAAAATATCGAACTTGGCCAGCAGGATTGCCGCCTGCAATGTATCCAAACGCCCATTGAGGCCAATTCGAATATTGTCATACTTATCCAACCCTTTCCCGTGAACACGAATGGATTGCATTGCGCTCGCCAGCTCAGCGTCCTGGGTAAAGCACATACCACCATCACCATAACAACCAAGCGGTTTAGCGGGGAAAAATGAGGTGCATCCAATCGTTGCAAGCGAGCATGTCTTTCGGCCGTCGATTTCCGCGCCGAACGACTGGGCCGCATCCTCGATGACAAAAAGGCTGTTCTCAGTCGCAATGCGATTGATTTCCGCATAGTCAGCAGGTAGTCCAAACAGGTCAACAGCGATGATACCTTTGGGCCGCAAGGGCTGTGTCGCTTTCCCTGGAACCGGATACGCTTGTGCATCACCCCCGCTGATCGCACGGATCGCTTTTCTCAAATGATCGGTGTCTATATTGAATGTCGCTGGATCTATGTCCACAAAAACCGGGGTTGCCCCTAACAATTGGATTACTTCGGCGGTGGCGATAAAGGTAAATGGAGACGTAAAGACCGCGTCTCCGGGCCCAAGGTCAAATGCCATTAGCGCCATTAACAGCGCATCTGTCCCGGAAGCACAACCGACCGCGTGTTCGACACCGCAAAAACCAGCCAAACACGCCTCCAGTTCTTTCACTTCAGGACCCATGATATATTTGCCGTGGTCGAGCACCTCGCTCATACGACGATCCAGCTCCTGTCGGATTCTTTTCTGTTGTGCCGGTAAATCGACAAATTGCATTTTTGCTTCTCCTTGGCTCTCGTAGAATATAAAAAAATACGGTTTCAGAGAATCTGTGCGAACCTCAACTGATTTGATGGAATTTTTACTAGAAAAAGCGGATTTTCTCCCTGGGTACAAGGGTATTTTCTATCTCATTAATAATGGTTTGGTGATTGTCATGGCTGGTAATCAAGAGCACATCAAAATTGATGTGCTTGATTTGTTTGGGCGCTTTGATGACAAGATGAGCGAACAGCTCACCTGCCTTTTCGGGATCTACGACATCAACCAATCGGAGATGCGTATCTTTCATGGAAAGAAATGCGATCTCGGCCAACTCGCCGGTGCCATAGAACACCACCCGGTTGTCTCCCGCGGTTTGCAGCTCGGTATACAGGGCGCGTGTTTTTTCCGTGGCCGATTTAAAATACCGGTAGGATGCGGCGATGTATTCGTAGGTGAGGCGGGTTTTTTCCATCGCACCGGCAGGGGTCAGGATGTAGTTGACGCGGTTTTTAGGTATCGTTTTTACCTTGCAATAGCCTTTTCTTACCAAACGCTTCAAAAACGCGTTGACCAACCCCAGGGATATGTCGAGGGAGGTAGCCAATTCGCGCTGAGATTTGGGCCTTCCCTCGGCGATTGCCTCTAGAAGTTTTAACGTTTTCAGATTATTGGATTCCATCGCAGACGATGCGCCAAGCGGGCCTTTGGCCGGTATCCGGTCACTGTCGAGGCAAAGCTCCGCCGTGTGGGTTACATCAACTCGATGTGCCGGTGGGAAAGAAAGAATGCGATCGATCGGTTGTGGATGAGAGGGCTTGGAATTCCACGGTTGGCGCCCGGTGCAACGGTGCCGCGAAGTTTTCGAAGCGCCTCTGCCTCAACAAAGCGTTCACCTATTGAACATAATTATGGGAAGGAGTCAACACAAAAGCGGTACCCAACGGGTGGTGAAGAAAATAACTGGGCGGACAGAAGCCTGCAGCCGTGAATCAACCCACCCGGCATTTCCAGCAAAGATCGAAACGCCGGGTAGGTATGGATGGAAGATCGGCTAAATCACGATGCGGTCTTTGTTCGCCTCCCATGTTTTGGGCCCGATGCCTTTGACATTCATAATGGCCTCGGGTGTTTCGAAAGGACCATACAGTTCACGATGTTCGACGATCCGTTGGGCATATTGGGGCCCCACCCGCTCGAGTTGCATCAATTTTTCGACCGGGTCGGTGTTGATATTGATCTGATCCATGGCGGCGGCGCTGCAGACGCCGGCAAATGCGATGGCAAGTGCCACCAGGACGGCAAGCTGAAATTTGTTCGACGTTTGTTTCATCATCATTCTCCTATTAAGTCGATAAGGTTAATCGGGTATTGAAAACCCGATCCAAAAGTGGCAAATTCCAAATTGTTATCAATCGTCTGTTAACCATGCTGACGGATGCATCCTGCAGGGTGCGCGCGCGAGCCAAGCCCCGGTCCGGGTTGCCTGAAACTGTCGCTAACACAGAGCACATTCAATGCCACATGTATGAATCGATTCGCTGCTAAGGGCCTGCCGTTGGTCTAAAGGCGGCTCAATGCCGCCTCAACCCATTGGATGCATTTGTATTTAAAAAATTTCGAATCGGTTTTCAGGTGCGATGGTCGCCGAATTCCCGCCCCATTCGAAATTGATTGGTGTTCACATATGTGACCATATCGAAAAACAAATATGAAAAATTATAAAATTCTTTTCATCGATGACGACAGGGAGATGCTGGCGATCGTCGACGAGTTTCTTTCCCGCTGCGGACATACGGTCATTACGGAGTCTAGTGGCCTGAAAGCCATCGAAATGGTCCGCACGGGTCATTTCAGTGTTGTTTTCTCGGATTTGATCATGCCCGATATCGGTGGCATGGAGCTGTTAAAAAAAATCAAGGATCTGTCCCCCGACACTGAAGTGATCATCGTTTCGGGCTACGGTACGATTGAACTGGCCATCCAGGCCATGAAATCGGGAGGCTACGATTTTCTCCAGAAGCCGATCAACTTCGACCGCTTTCGGATCCTGATCGAGCGGATCATCGAAAAGCAGAAGTTAAAGGAAGAGAATCTGTTGATCCGCAGTCGCTTGAAAGAGCGCTACAAATACGATGGCTTGGTCGGCCGGTCTCCCAAGATGCAGCAGATTTACGAAGTGATCGACAAGATCAGCACCAGCAGTCCGACTGTCCTGATTGAAGGTGAAAGCGGCACCGGAAAAGAATTGGCCGCCAACGTGATCCACCGCAACAGCGATCGTCAAAATGGCCCGTTCATTCCGGTCAACTGCGGTGCCATCGCCGAGAGCCTGCTGGAAAGAGAGCTGTTCGGAAACGTCAAAGGCGCCTTCACCGGTGCCTCAAAGGATGCCATCGGTCTATTTCGGGCCGCCGACGGTGGAACGATTTTTTTGGATGAGATTGCCGAGGTGTCGCTGGCGGTTCAGGTCAGTTTGCTGCGCGTATTGCAGGAAAAAAAGGTTCGCCCGGTGGGAGACACCCACGAAGGCGAAGTCAATGTACGCATTATCGCCGCCACCAACAAGCGCTTGAAGGAGATGATTCGGCAGAAGTCGTTTCGAGAAGATCTCTATTATCGGCTGAACGTCATTTCGATCACCATGCCCCCCTTGCGGGAAATCCGCGAGGACATCCCCCTTTTGGTGAACCATTTCATGACCAAACACCAACGGCCCGGAACGGCAGCTCCCCCGGAGGTCAGTCCCCACGCCATGGGGCGCTTGATGGGCTACAGCTGGCCGGGAAACGTCCGACAACTGGAAAACGTCATCGAACGGGCCTATGCGTTGGGCATTCGGGATGTGCTGCAAACGGATGACCTGCCCAATGAAATTGCGCACCCGGCCGGCAACGAGATGCCTGTGGACGAGCAGTACAACCTGCAGGCCATTGAAAGGGAAGCCATTTGTCGGGCCCTCAAAAAAGCAGGCGGCAACAAGGCCGAGGCGGCCAAGCTGCTCGGCATCAACACAACGACGGTATACCGGAAAATGGCCAAGTACGGTCTTGGGGAAGACTAGTTGTAGTGCCCGCCGTTGAATCTGGCGATTTCCACCGATGAGAGCATCAGCGACTGATCGACAATGGTGCGCAACCCGTCTCCCCTTTCAACCTCTTTGGACAGAGATCGAAGCGCCTCGCTCTGGGATGCCATATCGGCGACCAACGTTTGCAGATCCTTGAGTGCGGCGCCTTTTTCCGCCAGCTGTTGCCGGTAGACCTCCAGGGTGTCGATCAATCGCGAGACCCGCTCGACCACGCCATCGGCCGAAAAACCGCGTTTGGTCTCAAATTGTGCCGGACGAATGTTTTCGATCATCGCTGACGGCTGCAGTTCCGGTGGCCGGACCGCCGGCGGCGCCACGGCTTTTTCCAACACCTTGTCAAAACTTCCGATACCCGTCGTCTTGGGACGGTTGGATACCCGGTCGACTCGATCCAGCTTGCCAACGGGCTGGTCCCCATCAATGGTTATCATGCCATGCTCCTGCTCGGTTTTGGGGTGAGGCCAAATGTCGCGCGGTCGGGTACTGCCGGGCGGCACGATGAGATTATTAGCAATAACCATGCAAGGCTTTAGAAAAAAACGCCCCCTCCCCCCTTGGCTTATTCTTCGGATGGCGTCGAAATCCCCTGCCGGCGCGCAATGGCGATGCAGAACAGAATTGGGAATCATGCGCCTTCTTCTGGTGGCCGGATCGGGTGGCGTACGCGGGTCTCGGGCAGTTTTTGCGAGGCACACGGCATAAGTTGCCGGTCGGGGGGCACGGCGTCGGTCCTATCAGTGCCCGTCCAGAAAGATGGATATGCTATCTTATTCCCCGGGCATCCTTGATGCGTTCCCAGGCACTTTGAATTTCACGGAACTTGTCCTGGGCGAATCGCGTGAACTCGTCGGGCAACCCCTTGGCGGCGATCTTGTCCGGGTGATACTCCTGCACGCGCTGGCGATAGCACCGTTTGATCTGGTCATCGGAATCTTGCGGGTCGCATCCCAGCACGGCGTAGTCCTTGTCCACGGTCAGGGCGTATTTCGATTTCAATTGGCGATAGCGTTCGGCGCTGAAACCGAAGGTGTTGACGGCCGATAGAATCAGTGTTTCCTCGGCTTGGCTCATACTGCCGTCGGAAACCGCCACCCGCAGCAGGATGTCGATCATGAGCTCCTGCAACTGAGGTTGATGGTGAAAATGGCCGTAAAACTGGCGCGCAAAATCGTCAAACGTCCCGGGTGCTGCCAAGGCCGTTCGGAAGATGTTAGCGGCGGCATTGCGGCTGCCCGAGTCCAGCCGAAGGTCGTCTTGCATGAAGCCTTCAACGGAATTGATCTCTTCAGGCGTCACCTGCCCATCGGCCTGCGACAGTTTGGCCAGCATGGAAAAGGCGGCCACAAAAAAAGTCAACTGGTCCTGTTCGATCGTTGACAGACGTTGGCGTTTGACGGCGGTGTCGAGATCGGCGCCCGTGTCGAAGGCATGCCCGAAGGCCCCGCCGAGTATGGCCCCCAAGGGGCCGCCCAGCGCAAACCCGATGGTTCCGCCAACCAGTTTGCCCATCCATCCCATGGCCCGTCTCTCCTGATGTTGCCTTTTTGTTTAAGTCCGCAGGCATCTGTGCCGATTCAAGCGTTCAACCAGTAACACAAAACCCCGGGGATGCCAACTGAAGGCAAACGTTTTGCCCGATCGCGGCCCGGCACGAAGCGGTCGGGCGACCATCGGTCCCGATTGCAAGGTGGTTTTTAGGAAAGGCGTGTCAATATGTCATCATGGTGGGGCAATATGGAAACGGTGGCGGCCGTTAACGGCTGGTTGCTGGCAGCCACCCTCGCATCGTCAGCCTTAACCGGCGTAATGGCCTTTTTGGCGCACACCCGGTCCAACCGGCGCATCAGTCAACTTGCCGAAGATGTCGACACATCTCGAAAATATTTGAAATCGCTTGAAAAGACAGCCGAAGCCATTCGAAAAGAGCTGCTCGAAACCCAGCAGCATCAGGACATCAGTCAGCTCAAGCTGAAGACCAGTCGAACCTCTGCCGGAGAGTTGCGTCAGGCGCTTCTCGAGGCCCGCAAACGACTTGAAATCGCCGAAGCCGCCACCCAAAAAGTCCGTGAGCAAAACGCACAAAAGCGTCGTCCCGAACCAGCCGCGGAGCCGCCGCTACCGGGTGGTTTATCGGAAAGCCAGCGGGAACAGCTGATCGCCCTGCTCGACCCCGGCCCCAAGGGAAACGTGGATATTTTCTGTGTAATGGACGATCCTAAATCTTATCTGACGGCCACGCATCTGAATGACGTTCTGACCGCCGACGGCTGGAAAACCAGCGGCGTGGCCCAAAGCGTCTTTTCCTGCCCGCCGCAGGGCGTCGTCCTGGCCGTGAACAACAAGGAGACTGCACCGTCGTACAGCTCATTTTTACAGCGCGTGCTGTCGACCATCGGGCTGGCGGTGTCGGCCAAAGTTGACGCAAAGTATCGTGAATGGTCACTGACATTGATTGTCGGTACGGAACTCACCGATCCTATCACCCCATCATCCAACTAACGGGTATCGTCACATGAGAGCGCCAAACGCCCCTTCCGAAAAACAGTGCCGTTCCGCCAGCCGGCAACAGACCCTGACCATGGTGTTTGCACTGCTGACGCTCTTGCTGGCCCTGTCTGCAACCATCGGCAGCAACCGGCTCCACACGCTGGCGTTGAACGATCGGGTAGCCAACAGGGCTGCCAGCGTTGCCAATGCGGCCGAGTTCGAGGCCGCCACCGCTTCCCTTCAAACCCTTGCCGGGGAGCTGGAGGCCGCCAAACAGGCACGCGAGGAGGCCCTGGGTGAAGCCAAGCGGCTGCGCCAGCAGCATGCCGCGGCGGTCAAGGCGCTCGAGGCCAGCAAGATCGAGCTGGTCCAGGCCAACCAGACCATCGCCGAGCTGAAAACCGCCCCGCCGATCGAGAATCCGGTTCCTGCGACGCCCCTCATTCCCGAAGCATCCGCGCCGGATGGGGACGGCAGCACTTCAGACGCGTTAACAGTCCATGGCTTCACCGATACTGGGAGAACGGTTCAATGAAAGGGAACAATCTGATATTTCTCGAAAACCTGGAATGGTTTGACGAAAGCGGCATCGAACTGGTTCACCGTCTGCCCCAAACCGGGTCCGGCGAAATCAAATGGGGCGCGCAACTGACGGTCCGCGAGAGCCAGGTTGCTGTCTTCTTCTACAAGGGCAAGGCCGTCGAGGTATTTGGTCCGGGTCGCCACACCCTCAAAACCGGCAACATTCCCATCCTCACCAAGATTGCCAGCCTTCCCTGGGCCATGAACAGTCCCTTGCGGGCCGAGGTCTATTTCGTCAACATGAAGGTCTTTACCAACCTCAAATGGGGAACCCGGGATCCGGTGGCGTTCAAGGATTCGGAACTGGGGTTGATCCGGCTGCGGGCTTTCGGGGTCTTCAACTTGCGGGTAGTCCAGCCGGCCCTGTTTATCAACACCATGGTGGGCACTCAGGGCATGTTCACGACCGAGGCGATCGAGGCGTATCTCAACCGCGTGATCGTCTCGCGCTTCAACGACTACATGGGCGAGACCATCGACTCGATCATCAACCTCCCGGCCAAATACGATGAACTGTCCGACGGTCTGGCCGTGCGGCTTCAGTCGGATTTCAAGCATTTCGGTCTGGGCCTGACCCAGCTGTACATGAACGCCATCACCCCGCCGCCGGAAGTGCAGCAGGCCATCGACGACCGCAGCCGCATGGGCGTTTTTGACGACATGAACAAGCTCATGCAGATGAAGTCGGCCATGGCCATGGAGAAGGCGGCCCAGGGCGAGGGCGACGGCGCCATGGGGATGGGAACCAGCCTGGGGCTGATGATGCCGGCCATGTTCGCCCAATATTTCAATGCCGCCGGAACGGCATCTTCGGGCGCGGGTACATCGGCAGCCGGCCGCGAAACGGCCATCTGCCAGGAGTGCCGCTGCGACATTCCGCTGGCCGCCAAGTTCTGCCCCATGTGCGGCCACCAGCAGCTGGTCTTCGATCAGTGCACGCATTGCGGCAAGAATCTGGCGCCCAATGCGAAATTCTGTTCGCGCTGCGGCCACCCGGCCGCTGAGCGCCCGAAACCGGTTTGCTGCGCCAACTGTGGAGCTGAAAATCTGGCCGGTGCGACCTTCTGCCCACAGTGCGGGGAAAAATATTAATCTTTTGATTCAGCATCAGTGCCCCCAGTGTGGGGCACCGGCGGTGCTCAGCGAAACCGATCGGCTGTTCCAGTGCCAATTTTGCAAGGTTCGCTCCTACCTCGAGCCGCACGGGTATCATCGCTATCTGCTGCCCCACAACGCCCCCAACGGCCACGATCTGATCTACTTCCCCTATTGGCGGTTCAAGGGAATGATTTTTTCGTTCATGGCGACCGGCATGCGGGACCGCTTTCTGGATGCCAGTCAACAAGCCGTCGCCTCGCCCATATTCCCGGCCTCGGTCGGCCTGCGCAGCCAGGCCATGAAGCTGCGATTCGTCACCCCGGAAACCCGCGGGTGGTTTTTGCGCCCGACCCTGCCCGTTGACAAGGTCCGTTCCTCCTTTCTGGATCAATTCAACCGCACCGCCTCGGAACCCATTTTACATCAGGCCCACATCGGCGAATCGCTCAGTTTGCTGTACGCCCCGTTTTACGCCGAAAAGAGATTGATCGACGGCGTGCTGAACAAACCGGTTTCGGCTGAACTGGACGCCGAGGCCGAACTGGCACGACTGGCCGGAGGGCCGGCGGACTGGCGCATCGGTTTCATCCCTACCTTGTGCCCGCATTGCGGCTGGGACATGCAGGGCGACCGCGACGCCCTGGTGCTGCACTGTAAAAACTGTTCCGCCATGTGGCAGGTCCGCAAGGCGCGCTGGTCCAGGGTCAACGTCGCCCACCTGCCGGCCGGCCCTGGCCGTGACAGCGTTTATCTGCCCTTTTGGCGCATCCGCGCCGAGGTTTCCGGCATTTCACTCGACACCTACGCCGACCTGGTCAAGCAGGCCAACCTGCCCAGGGTGGTTCAAGCGGACTGGCACCGCCTTCCGCACCATTTCTGGTCGCCGGCATTCAAGGTTCGGCCACAGCGGTTCTTGCGATTGGCACGTCAGATTACCCTCGGCCAGCCGCGCGAACATCTGGTGGCGAAAATCCCCGCCGGCCCATTGCATGCCGTCAATCTTCCGGTATCCGAAGCCATCGAGCTTCTCAAGATGAACCTGGTCGGCTTCATCCGGCCGAAAAAGGTCGTGGTGGAACGCATGGCCGACATCCATGTCAAGGCCAAGCGCTATCTGCTGGTTTACCTGCCCTTCGAGACCCGCCACCACGATCTGGTTCAGGCCACATTCAACATCGCCATCAACCGCAACCAGATGGCACTGGCGGGCAACCTGTAGGCCGCGCCGTCCCCGCCCTTTCAGCCGCGTTGCTGTGATAGTATTGCATTGAAATTAAGCCGGTTTCGTGATTTTATCAGACTGACTAAAAGCCCCTTTCACCGATGTTGACAACGACCCCCATCACCTCAACCGTTCGGCTATCGCGTTCAAGCGGATGCAACCGGTTGACGTTGTCGTGCAACCAAAGGAGCGGAAATGGCATCACCATCATCATCCAAACCCAGCCAACTGTTGCAACGGTCCTTTGTTAAAACCGTTTTGCGGCGTCTGATTGCACTGGTTCTGGTTGCCGGGTTGATTTACGGCTTGATCGCCGTTGTCTATGCCACCCGGACCATCTTTAAGGTCAAAATGAACTACGCGGTCGTGCTGGAGCGTTTCGGCGGTATTCGACAGGCGGTCACCGACGTGGGCTGGCATATCCGCCTGCCCTATTTTACCCGCATCGAGCAGGAGGTGCCGCTGATGAACCAGACCATGCCGCTGGGCGGCACACCGGCGCCCATGCGCATCATCTCCAGAGGCAATGTGGCCCTGTGGACTTCCGGCGTGCTCACCTATCGGATTCGCGACCTGGACACATGGGCCATCGAAAACCTCAAGCCCCTGGAGCTGCTGCAGGGGGATTACGACGGCATCGCCAAGGACATCTTGCAGTCCCAGGAGGTCGATCGGCTGATCAGCGACCGGGAGACCGTCAAAGAGGAAATCTTTACGGCGCTAAAGTCGCGTCCCATCAACGTCGGCGGGCCGACCATCGAAGAGAAATACGGTATCGACGTGGTCAGCTTCGTCCTCAAGGAAACCCGATTCGGCGACAAGCTGGTCGAGGCGTCCGAAGAGAAAAAACGCCGGGAGCTGATTGCGGAAGCCGAGAATTACGCCGCCGATCAGGAGGCCAGCCGCATCCGCAAGCTGTACGCCGCCTATGTGGACGGAATTCAAAGTCTGCAGCGCAAGCTGGGCCGCGGAGACGGTTCGACCGACACGGCTCTTTTGCAGTTTTTGACCCAGCAAAAATGGGCCACGGCCTACGAGAAGCACGAGCAGGGGCAACACACGGTGGTCATCCAGAATACCCGGGGAGAGACGCCGACAGTCGCCCTGCCCGCTTTCAATGCCGCCGAACGGCCAACGGGAGGAACAGATGGCCAGACGGCTGACTAGAGAGATCACCTACGTTCAGCTACCGGAAAGCCGCATTCGCGAGATCAAGGAGCTGGTGTCCGCTTGGCCTCAGCAAACCAAGGCCTTTATGCGCGCCCGCCTCAATCAGTATCGACCGCCCAGGGGCCTGGTCAACACCTTGCTGGAAACCGTCCTCTCCTTTTTCGTGGACGCACCTGAAAAAAACTTCAACGTACTCAAAGACCCGGATATTCTGACCGACTGGCAGAAACGCTTCGAAATCAGTGGGCACACCAATCCGCAGGAGGCCTGGAACAAAATATTGGAAAAGGAGGTCTCGGCCAAAGACTATCGCTATCTGATTGCACTGCTTGAAAAAGAGCTGGTGGATGTCCACATTCCCGTCGAACTGCGCGAGCTGTTCGAAAAGGTGTACCGGGCCCATCTGCGCAAGGAGTACCTGTCGGACAGCAGCGTTCCCAAAGCATCGCTGCTGCTTTTCGTGGGCCCGTCCGGAAGCGGCAAGACCTCCACGGTCAATCAGGCCATCGAGCAAATAGTTTTCGGCAACGAGGTGCTGTCCGAAATCGACCTGAAACGCAAAAAAGAGGAGGTCCTGGCCGCCGAACCGTTCTGGAAAACCATCGAGGAGATCGACCCCACCTTGGCCATCGAGATTTCGCGGCGCAAAAAGGTGCGCTTTTACAAGCGCCTGTCGCGAATCCCGCTGTTGCGTCGGATCCTGAAAAGAAAAATCGGACAGGGTCTTTCCAAACTGGAGGAGCAAGGGGTATGGGTCGACTACGCCGTGGTCACGCCCAACGACTTCCAGACCGCCCTGGCAGGGGAGCCTGGCAATTATTTCAAAAAGGCCCTGGGCGATCCGCGCAAGACCTCCATCCGGCACGTCGAGGAGGCCCACAGCGCCTTCGGCAAAGCCACCGGGCGCGACTCCGGCGCCGCCCGCCAGCAGCGGACCCTGGTGGATACGTCCAACATCGTCATCGATGAGATCATCAGCGGCAAGCGCGACTGCCTGCTCATCGCCACCACGGACCAGCCCGAGCGCTTCGATGCCGCCGTCTATCGCCGCTTTGTGGAAAAAGGCGCTATCATCAACATCTCGGACTACTGGACCAACCCGGAAAACCTCAAAGAGGTGGTTCGTCTGGAACTGTTGCGCAACGACATCCTGGTGAGCACACCGGAAGCCGAAAAAGTTTGTAAAACAGCTGCCTGTCTGTTGCCAGAGGATTTGGAAGCGACCGTGGACAAACTCTTTGCGATCTTCAAGGAGCGCACCTTGAAGGTCATCCCGTCCTACGTGCGCAAGCTGATCCACTCCATCATCCAGATTCGGGGCGGTTTTGAATCCGCCTATTTGGATGACGGCCGGCTGGTAAGAAAGGCCTTCGAGCTGGTGGCACAGAACTCCTACGGCGACCTTTACAAAAAGGTGGTCGGCCGCCTGGACCGCAACGTGAAATGGGAAGCCTACGTGGGCGGCGTCAAGGACATCTTCTCGGAGATGACCAACAATTGCCTTTACTACAATGTCAACGAAGAGAAAGGGGTCGTACTCAACGGCCCTCCCGGCAGCGGCAAGACCTTTCTGGTGCGCACCTGGCTGAGCGAAAACTCCGATGTCCACGACATCGCCACCAGTGCGAGCGCACTGCAGGATCCCGCCAATCCGGTCGATGGCGCCGTGGACAACCTGGAGAAAGTGTACGACATCGCCAAGATGATCGCCCCTGCGGTGGTGTTTTTCGACGAAGGGGACGCGCTGGCGCCCAAGCGCAGCGGTACCGGCGGCAACCCATCCGACAAGCTGACCAATAAATTCCTGAACCTCATCGACGGCGAAACACCGTTGCATCAGGTGTTTACCGTGCTGACCACTAACCGGTTGGATATTCTGGACCCGGCCCTGATCCGCTCCAAGCGGCTCAAGGTGCTGGAGATCAAGGGGCTGTTGACCAAAAACGATATCGAACAGATCATCGACAACGCTCTGGCGGGCATTCCCCTGGCACCGGGTATCGACACCCAGGCCATTGTGACGGCGGCCAAAGGGATCTGCAACACCCCGGCGGACTATGCCGCCTTTGTCGAAAAGGCCCGTTCGCTCAGAAGCACCGAATTCGAAGTGCTGCAGCGCCTGCGACAGATCCGCCACGACGGGTTTAAGGCGCGCGAAAACTTCGTCAAATTCAATTTTAAAACCCTCATGGGCATCCTGGAGGCGGTCGAGGACGCGAAGGGCCTGATGGCCGCCATCCGGGGGGCTCCCCCCGAGCGTTTCATGGATCGCTACGATGCCGTGCTGGACGCGCTGGCGCCGATCCAGTCGTCCAACGACTATCCCATGGTGGCCAGCCACCTGAAGTCGGCCCGTCATGAAATCTCGGAAAGCCCCACCAAGAAGGGCAAGGTGGTCCTGGATGAGTTTTTGGAGTCGGAGCTGAGCCAGGAGCCCCAGGTCGGATTCATAATCGGTGTCGGTGCCAACGATGTGACCGGCGTGCTGCTGCCCATCGCCACCAGTTTGACCTACAGCCTCTCGGCGGAAAAGGTCATGGTCACCGGGGCGGTTTCGTCTTCTTCCTCGGCCGGCGCCCAGATGGAGATGGCCGTTCAGATGACCCAACAGAGCGCCCACGAAGCCTTGACCATGGTCAAGAACTACCTCCAGGACCTGGATCCCAAGGTCAGTGCCGCACGTTTGCTGGGTGAGTTTCTGGACAAATACACCATTCACCATCAACTCCTGTCGGCCTCCTACAGTGTCGGTGGACCGTCAGCGGGGTATGCCCTGGCCATCAACACCTTGTCGGCCCTGATGCATCTTCCCGTTTACAACGACTTCGGGATCACGGGCGCACCCTGGACCAAAGGCGTCAAGCGCGGCGAGGTCGGTGGTTCGGTGATCATCGGTGGACAACGCAAAAAAACCGAGAAGGTGCTCATGCATCTGCGGCGCATGTACATGCCGCTGCGCAATTACCTGGACCTGGAACAGCCTTTTCTGGTCAATTACTGGAGTCAGGACAAGGACATTCTGGGCGTGACGCATTTCGGAGACCTGGTTCCCGAAGTGATCTGCCTGGATCCCGAGTATGAACAGGTGCTCCAGGAGTTGAACGACATCCGCATCCGCTACAAGCTGGACAAATATCAGGGCCGGCGACCCGACGAGGCCATCAAAGACGACATCCTCAGAAAACGTGAGATTCTCAGGCTGCGTGCGGAAAAAGAGATCAAAAACCGCCTGGTCGCCCTGCGCCGCTATCTGCGAAGCCCGGCCAAGGACCCCCACCTCTCCCTGGAGGAGATTTACCGCCGGCGCGAATCGAGGTTTGCGGTTATGGCCGACCCTTTCAAACGCCTTTTCGGCAGGGCGCGTTTCCTGAAAAAAGAGTCCTGAAAACCACTGCGTCGATACATAAGGCCAGCCGCCGGCCTAACCCGCCCGGGACAGGTCGCGCGCTCAGCCCGCGACCATTGCGGGCCGGCATGAACCCGGCTCTTGGGTGTCGTCGATCACGCATCCGTCGATCATCCGAAAAGCAATGTCGTCAAGGGCTTCAGGCACTTTTTCGGGCTTTGCCTTGACCGCAATCCAGTCGGCACGCATACCGGCGGCGATTTCACCGCGGTCGCGAAGCCCCATCAACAGCGCCCCATTGCGGCTGGCACATCGGATGGCATCGGCCACACCAAGCCCCGCAGCGACGAACAGCCGCAGTTCCTGTTTGACCGCCAGCCCATGGTGAACGCCGGGACTGCCGGCGTCGGTCCCCAGGGCCAGGGTGACCCCCATCTGCCATGCCGTGGCGATCTGCGTCAGCTGATGCTGAAGGTTCTGTTGAGAGACTTGCGCAAAAGACGGGTCGCAGCGGTGTCCCTGGTCTTTGAGGTAGTCGCTGTAGGCCTTCATGGTAACGGCGGTGGGCACCCAGAAGACGCCAAGGTCGGCCATGCGCTGCATGTTCTCCCGGCCCATGAAAAAACCGTGCTCAATGCTGGTACACCGTGCTTCGACGGCCAGTTTCACCGGCAGGTGACCGTTGGCGTGGACCATGGTCGGCAGGCCGCGATCGGTCGCGGCGGCAATGACCTGTATTAAGGCCTCTGGTTCAAACTGGGGCGGGGTTTTTAGGCCGAACTGGGTCAGGCTGTTGAGGCCTGAATTGACCAGCTTCAGATGGTCGCGCCGGCTTTCGGGCCCGAAAACGCTGCGGGTCAAATCGACACGGGGGGGAACCGCCACACCAATCAGCTTTCCGTATCGGCCGGTCGCGTGCCGTGCCCGCCCAGCCGCGGCAATGGTTACCGGTGATCGGCGCACATGGCTCGAATCCAACTTGTAGCGCAGGGTGTCCCCGTTGTGGTCGCCACCGTCACGCACCGCACCCACCCCGCAGGCCAGGTGCCGCCGCAGGTGTTCGGCAATGATGGCCTGCCGCTCCGCGTAGTGGCTCTCCAACTGGTAGCGACGCCGGGCAGGTTCCGTCGTGCCGGACATGACCAGATGCACGTGGCTGTCGATCAGGGCCGGCAAAGCCGTACAGGCCGACATGTCCACGAGGGTCATCGCTGCGGCCCGCGGGTCGTTGCCGTCCATGATGCACTCGAACCGGCCGGCAGAGACCGTGATGATCCGGTCTTGGACTGCCGGTTTGCCGGTACCGTCGATGATCCATCCCAAACGATAGCCAGTGCGGGCTGCGGCCATGGCGATTACGGTGGTCCAACCTAAAGGTTCTTGACAAACAAGTCGATCATCTCCTATAGCCGACCCGACGTGCGACATCAACCCTTGACCCCATTCAAGCCAATGCGCATTGGCCAACACCGCGATCTGTTTTCCGGGAGGCGCGTGATGTTGAGCTCAAGATGGCCTGCCGCAATTTTTTTTTGGGTGAAACCCGCTTTACCCTATTGATTTTCTTTAACTTTGGGTTTAGTATAATCATTATTTACTTCATTAATTATTGAAACCCCCTGTAATACAAGAGGCCATCTGTGAAGAAATATGTCTGTTTCTTTATAGGCTTTGCAGTAATAATCGCTGTTGAGCTGTTCTATTGGGAGGATTTTGCCGGGACTCCCCGGGATCTGTCCCGTAATTTCTCCAATGGTGCCATTGCCTCGCAAACGACCGATGGCGAGACGGATTCCGAGCAACCCAAGGCCGGGATCGACCCGGTAATCCTCTTGCTGCTGGGCAGCGGACTGATCGGCCTGGTCGGATTGGGAAGAAAGCAGGCCCCGAAATAAGTTCTCCACCAGGGCTGAAAGTTCACCGGCGGCCCCATCCACGCTGCCGGTTTTTGCCTAGCCTAGTTCAGCCTGCTTGCCACTCCTGACAAAATAGCCTCCACCCCATTCTCCCGTGCCGTTTCACCGCCACATCGGGCGGAACCCCGAGAGCCGTCATTCTCGAACCGGTGCCTGATCTGACCGACTGCAAACGAAGAAATGCCCCCAGCGAGATGGCCCTCAAGAAACTGGCCGATACCGATTTGGTCATGACCAGCCTGCGGTTGGGACGGCCCGTGGGATGAGCTGCCGACTGGGTTTGGTTCTGGTGTTGAACGATTTCGGCTTTTTCCAGATGGTGTTGTTGAGAGCCGGATGGCGCTAGACGGCTGACTTGGACGCGAAAAGGTTCAGGCCCAACCCTTCGGACAAAAATTTGGTGACACGCTGGCCCCGGATGCTGTTTCCAGCCGCATCCACCAACGGGGAAAAGGTGCCCAGGCCCCCCTTGCCCGGTGATATGGTGACAATCCCGCCGCTCACTCCGCTCTTGCCCGGCAGACCGATTTCATACAACCAGTCACCGGAGCGCTCGTAGAGTCCCGCCGTGGCCAGCACGGCCAAAACCCGCTTGGCAACGGCCGGGTCGACCACACGCGCTTTGGTGAGGGGATTGACGCCCCCGTCGGCCAGGGTGGCGCCCATCACGGCCAGGTCTTTGACCGTCACGTTCAGGGAACACTGTTTGGTGTAAACGTCGGTGGCCTCCAGAGCATCGAAATAGAGCCGGCCATACCCCTCCAACAGCTTGGCGATACCGCGGTTGCGCTGGTTCGAGGCTGCCTCCGAGGCGTAGACCTCCGCATCGATAGACAGGTCGCGGCCTGCAAAGCGCGAGAGGCCCTGTTGGATATAGCGCCATTTGGCAGCGGCGGTGCGGCCCGGGACCAGGCTGGTGGTGGCGATGGCGCCGGCGTTGACCATCGGATTCATGGTCCGGTCGGCGTTCAGTTCGATGGCCATGACCGAATTGAATGGAAGTCCGGTGCTGTTCACCCCGATTTTCCGGCGCGCTTCATCGATACCGACCGCCTGGCAGACCAGGGCAAACACGAACGGTTTCGAAACGCTCTGAATCGAAAACGCCCGGGCGACATCCCCAACGCCAACGACGTGGCCGGCGATCGATACCACGCATACACCGAAAAGATCGCCTGGCACCCGCGCCAGGGCGGGGATGTAGTCCGCCACCGCCCCCTCGTCAAGAGACTTGTAACAGTCGTAGGCCTTTCTGACCAGTTCCGCCACCTGCGGTTCCGGCGGCATGTGGCCGGTGGAAACGGCCGACTGCAGCGTGGTTTCGTCGATCTCGGGTTCGGTAAACATCAGCAGCTCCTCTGTTCTTGGCTGGTTGTTTCAGCCCTTTCTCACAGCGATTAGGAGGGGGGGCGAAGGCGCTTTTACTCGCACACCGCCTGAGCCAAATTCTGATAGTCGGCTTTATTTTTCATCGATCGGCGCGAGGCTTCCGGTGCTTTGCGGAAATAGTCGGCCAGCTTGTCGAGCTATGCCGGCGAAGACGGTGTAATTCATCAAGATGAAAATTTTCTGTGCACATCCGTAGCGAAAATGATCCACTGAAATTATAACATTCTAATCTTTAATACATATGGAATATTGACTTAATCAACAGACTCAAGTAGCTATTCAGTATAGTAAATTTATATACCGCGACATCTTGCGACCGAGAGGATTCCCTTTCAGCAATGCGCAAATTGAACCCGACCCGCAAATTGCCCGGATACAAAGCTCCGGCGATCAATAAGGCGTTTCACCTGTTACGAAAAGTCGCCGAATCCCATCAGCGCATGAACTTGACCGACCTGGCCTCCGAGCTGGGCTACAGCAAGAGCACCACGCACGGCTTGGTCCACGCCTTGATTCGGGAGGGGGCCCTGGTCCAGGGACCGGATGGGCACGCGTTGTTTATCGGTCCGACGATCGTGGACTTGTCTGTTGCGAGCTGGAACTATATCAAAATTGTCAAAATGGTCCAGCCGACCATCGAGGCGCTGAGAGATCGAATCAAGGAAACCATGGTCATGGGAGCGCTGATTCGCAAACGCATCCTGATCATGACCGTTGCCGAGGCCGCTGATCCATTAAAAATTTCGGTAACGCCGGGAACCGCCCTGCCCCCTTTTGCCGGAGCGGCTGGAAAAGTGCTGCACGCGTCCACGCCTCGCGAACAGATGAGGCGGATTATTCAAGAAACGGGGCTTCCCCGCTATACGCCCCGATCAATTGTGAATGCACAGGCATATCTGGATGAACTTGAACAGGTGCGCTTGAAGAAATACTCGGTGGATCATGAGGAGTTTATCGCCGGGGTCAGCGCCGTGGCGATGGCCCTGAACAATCCAGTCGGGCCCCCCATGGCGATCTGGGCGGTGGGCTTATCCAGCAGCCTGGTGGCTGACAAAAAAGACAATGCGGTGCGCACCCTGCTGAGTGTGTCAGAAAAACTTTGCGACACCGTAAAACAGGCATCAGGGTATTGAGTGGTCGCCTGCCGCGCGATCCTTCTCAACCCCCAAAGTTGGGATTGATGAACTCCAGCCGGTCGCCGTGTTGGACAATGGTAACGGCGTAAGCGCGCGGATAGACGAACCGTCCGTTCAGTTCCACGATCAGGTCCGGGTCTGCCTCATTGAAGCGCCTGATGAGGGCCTGCAGGCTGCTATCCGCCGCCACCTCCTCGATCACATCGTTGAGCTTTATTTTAATGAAGCTGGTAGTTGACATCAGCGCCTCCTCTGACGACCCGCCGGGCAGGGCTACGCGTTTTCCGTTATTGCTGGGAACATACCGGACATTCGGGGTTCACCTCGAAAATCGACTTGTGAATGCGCATGCCCAGACCATGAAAGTGCATCAGCACACCGGCCAGGTCCGATTCCATCCCCACTAATATCTTCACGGCCTCCACGCATTGCAAGGATGCAATCAGGCCGGCGGTCGGTCCGATGATGCCGATTTCATCCGCCGATCGGGGGGCATCACCTGGAAAGAGGCACTCCAAACAGCCCGATTTTCCCGGCATGAAGGTCGCCGCCATGCCGTCGAAACCGCTTACGGCACCAAAAACAAATGGGATCTTTTCTGTCCGGGCGGCGCGGTTCAAGGCACGCCGGGTCGGCAGATTGTCCGTGCCGTCAAGAATCAGGCCGCAGCCGCGCGCCATGGCCGCCGCAGTATCGTCTGCGATGGTCGCCGCCACGGTCTCGATCCGGCATTCCGGGTTGAGCGCCGTGAGCTTATCCCGGGCCGAGTCGGTTTTCCATCTTCCGATATCCGGGGTGGCGTGCAGGAGCTGGCGGTTGAGATTGTGATCGGCGACCCGGTCCATATCAACGATCTTGAGGCGACCGACACCGGCGGCTGCCATGAAAAAGGCCGACAGGGAGCCGAGCCCGCCCAGCCCGGCGATCAGTACCGAGGCCTGTTTGAGGCGCTGCTGACCACTGGCGCCGATCTCCGGCATGATCATCTGGCGCCGGTAGCGAAGCGCCTCTTTTTCGGACAAGCGGTTTGGCATGGTTTCTCCAAGGCTGCAGCGCTGCGCTCATCGACAGCCCTGATGGCGGACCTGCCCCCTATAGCGCGACGACATCTGCCTTGAATATGCGGCGAGCTCGACAGTCGCTTGGGTTCAATTTTCACCGGCAAGGCGCCCTTACCTTTTTTCGGTTTTGGCTTGCTGGATCGCCTCATAAACGCGCTGGGGGGTCAGGGGCAATTCATAAATCCGAACGCCGGTGGCATCGTAGATGGCATTTAAGACCGCGGGAATGGTGGGCATGATGGCACCCTCCCCGACCTCTTTGGCGCCGAAGGGGCCATTGGGTTCGTTGGTCTCCACGACGATGGCATCAACCGGCGGCATGTCAAGGGCGGTGACCATTTTGTATTCCGCAAGGTCGTCATTGATCACCCGGCCCTTATCGTCGAATTTAACCTCCTCGTGCATGGCCTCGCCGATGCCCATGGAAACGGAACCCTGCATCTGCCCTTCCACAGAGGTGCGATTGATGGCTTTTCCACAGTCGTGGGCATCGGTCACTTTTTCAATCGTTACCTGACCGGTTTCCAGATCCACGTCGACCTCGACCACCTGGGCACTGCACCCATAGGCCGGGGACGTACCGACGGCGGCACCTTTGTATTTACCCCCCAGGAACTGGGGCTTGTATTTGCCGGTGCCAACGATGGTGCCTTTGGCCAGATAGGCAATCCGCGACGCTTCCTTGAAGGTCAGCTGCCTGGAATCCGGATTGTCCAACCAGCCCCGGTGCTCCTTGATGTAGCGGGTGCGCAGGTCCGAAAAATCCACGTCACCGTTGAAGACGATGAAGCCGTTTTGAATGTCGATCTCTTCGACCGGCAGGTTCAATTCGTCGGCCAACACCTCGATGACCTGGCGTCTCACATCCTCGCCGGCCTCTTTGGCGGCATGCCCGGTCATCAGGGTCTGGCGGCTGGAGTAGGCACCCAGGTCCACGCCCATGTCCGTGTCTCCGGAGGCGAGCCGCACAGATTCCAGCGGAACACCGATCGCTTCGGCAACGATCATGGCGAAGGTGGTATCCGACCCCTGGCCGATTTCGGCCGAGGCGGTGTAGACCAACACCGTACCACCGTCTTCGGTCAGTTTCACCATTACGGTGCCATGATAGGTGTCGGACCGGTAAATCGGAAAGCCGGCGCCCGAGACGAAAAATCCGCAGGCCAGGCCGATACCCTTGCCGGGCGGCAGTTTTCCCTTTTTGGATTCCCAGCCCGACCCGGTGGCCACCGCATCCAGGCATTCGGCCATGCCGAAACTGCTCATGTTGAGGTCGTTGCAGGTGGTGTCACCGGTTTCCATCATGTTCTTCTGCCGCATTTTCACCGGATCGATACCCAGCTCTTCGGCAATCATGTCCAGCTGCTGCTCGAAGGCCGCCCGGGCGATCACCGCCCCGTGCCCCCGCTGGGCCCCGCAGGCCGGTTTGTTGTTGTAGATACGATAGCCGTCGTATTTCATGTTGGGCAGCTTATAGGGGCCGCCCAGCAAAGAGCCCGAATAATAGACCGTGGCGATGCCGAAGCTTGAATAGGCGCCTCCGTCCAGGTAGGCTTCGTGCTCCAGGGCCATGAGAGTACCGTCTTTTTTGACGCCGATACGCATCTTGTGGGTGAAGGCGTGCCTGGCGCGGCCGTACATGAAGACCTGCTCTCGGGTGTAATTCATCTTGACCGGCTTGCCGGTTTTCATGGCCAGAAGGCAGCAGGCGAGCTCCAGGGGGTTGGCCGAGGCCTTGATGCCGAATCCGGCGCCCACGTAGGGTTTGATGACGCGAACCTTGCCCACATCCAGCCCAAGCACCATGGCAACCGTTCGCTGCACGTAGTGGGGCACCTGGGTGGAACTGGTCAGGGTCAGGTTGCCGGTCTGGTCGAATTCGGCGATGCACCCCTGCGTTTCGATAAAGCCGCCATCCTGCCGTTTGCTTTGAACCCTGGTCGTTTTGATGAGGTCGCACGCTTTAAAAGCGGCCTCGACATCACCGAACTCCTGGTGCACTTCTGCACAGATGTTGCCGGGAAACTGCTCATGCAGCTGGGGAGCGCCCTCCGCCATGGCGTCTTCGATGGTGAACACCGCGGGGAGCGCTTCGTATTCCACCTCGATCAGCTCCACCGCCTTTTCAGCAGTTTCCAGATCGACGGCCGCCACGGCGGCAATTTCATCGCCCACATAGCGAACTTTTTCGTGGCAGAACAGCGTTTCATCGTAGCGGGCCGGGCTGACACCGTAGGGCGTCAACCCGGCTTCCTTGGCGGTAACGACACACTTGACACCGGCAAGGTTTTCGGCCTTCGACGTGTCGATGCTGACAATCCTGCCATGGGCAATCGGGCTTTGCAGCAACGCGCCGTACAACATGCCGGGCTTGCTGATATCGTCCACGAATAGCGCGCGCCCGGTGGCCTTGGCGGGCGCATCGATTCTCCTGGCCCTGCTGTTGATCACATGATGTTCACGCATGACTTATCCCTCCAAAAAATCGTATCGTCAAACCCAGAGGTGTTCATGATCGGATGTCTGCAAGCGCTGATTAAGACCGGCTGGGCGACAGGTAGCTGATTAAACGCTCTTGATCGCTTCGATGATCTTCTGATAACCGGTGCAGCGGCACAGATTTCCCGAAATCGCCCCGCGTATGTCGCTTTCGTCGGGGCTGGGATTTTTGTCCAGCAGGTGCTTGGCCGACAAGATCATCCCCGGCGAACAGAACCCGCACTGAATCGCACCGTGTTCGACAAAGGCGTCCTGCAGCGGATGCAGGCCGGCTTGGGTTTCAAGTCCTTCGATGGTTTCCACCTTTCGCCCGTTGGCCTGAACGGCCAGCACCAGGCATGAATTGACCGGTATGCCGTCCAAAAGAACCGTACACGCACCGCAGTCGCCGGTCTCACAGCCCTTTTTGGTCCCTGTCAGGCCCAACTCGTATCGGATGAAGTTCGTCAGGGTAAGGTTGGGTTCGACCGCCGTTTCATACTCGCGGTCATTTACCGTCAGCTTGATCAACTTTTTCATTGTCGTCTCCTTCTCGACTCTCGTTGCCATGAATTTTTCAAACCCGTCTGCACATGGGAACTTGACAACCGGCAGCGTCATGCCCGGGTGGCCTGAAGATAGGCGATATTCAGGGTGCGTTTGGTAAGGACCCCAACCATGGCTTTGCGGTAGCTGGCCGCACCCCGGAAGTCATCGATGGGGGTGCAATCCCGCCGGGCGGCTTCACCGGCTTTGAGGAAAAGCGATTCGTCCGGTTTTTCTCCGATCAGCATCGCTTCGGCCGAATTGGCCCTGAGCGGGGTGGGACCAACGGATCCCATCACGATTCGGGCCTTTTCGATGCGGCCGTCTTTCTCATTCAAGGCGATAAAGGAGGCTACGTTCACGACGTTGCAGTCCTGCGCTTTGCGAACCCCCAAATTGATGTATCCGGCCCCCTGGCCATCGCCGGGAACCGGGACCCTGACTTCGGTCAACACCTCGCCGGTATCGATCTCGGTAAAACCAGGGCCTTTGAAAAAGGCGTCCAGGGAGACTTGCCGGGTTCCGCTGCTGCTTTCCAAAACGGCCACAGCCCCGTAAGCGATCAAGGATGGCGGCAGGTCCGCCGCCGGGCGTGCGGAGCCGATATTGCCGCCGATCGTGGCGCGATTGCGCACCAGCGGCGATCCCAACGCCCTGGCACCGGAGCGCAGGGCACCCAGCTTCTTCTCCACAATGGTATCGACGGCGATTTCGGCGACCGTGTGCCGGCCGCCAATGCGGATGGTGCCCTGCTTTTCTTGAATCCCATGCAGGGACGCGATCTTGGAAAGGCAGATCAAGTGCCGGGGGGCAACCAGCTTTTTCTTCATGTTGACCATCAGGTCCGTGCCGCCGGCCAGCAGTTTGGCTTTGGCGCCATAGGTGGCCAGAATCTCGCACGCTTCGGCGACTGTACTGGGTTCGTGGAATTCAAACTTCGGCAATAGCATCGGTCCCCTCCTGCTGTAGAGTTCAAGAAAACCGGATTCCGGTAACGGCTTTCGCGGCTACCCTTTGGCGCTTTTCAAGTCGGTCAGGTTGGTGTAAATCGACGGTTGTCGGTGCGACGCACGAACGGCGATCTATTCGGCGAGAATAGTGAATCGCTCAGTTTGGGTGAACGCATCAGCAACCGATCAGGCGCCGGTTTTTCCGAAAGCACATGTCGGGTAATTGCAATCGGGGCAGTTGGAACAAAAACCGCCATGGCCCATCGAAACGATGTCTGCCCGGCGCAACGTCTCGCCGGCCAGCATTCGGGGAACGACGAGATCGAAAATACTGGCCTGGTGGTACATGACACACCCGGGCAGGCCCAACACCGGCACGTCGCCCACATGGGCAAGCATGAACATGGCTCCCGGCAGCACCGGTGCGCCGTAAGTGGTCACCTTGCCGCCCGCGGCACGAATGCTCGCCGGTGTCTGGTCGTCCGGGTCAACGGACATTCCGCCGGTAACCACAATGAAGTCGGCCCCGTCAGTGATCAAGCCCTTTATGGCCGCCACCGTCATCTCGACATCGTCGGACACCAGCACCTGCCTGAGGATTTCACTTCCCAGGACACTGAACTTCTTTCGCAAAATGGGTCCGAATTTGTCCGCTATGCGGCCGTTGAATATTTCGCTGCCGGTGGTTACGATGCCGACCTTGACCGGCGCAAATGGCGCTACCTGGATCACCGGAAAGTGATCCCGGCAAATTCGTTCAACCGCCTCTATTTTTTTCTCATCCGTAAACAAGGGGATGATTCGCGTCCCGGCAACCGGCCGATGGGGATCGACAGGGTGATGGGTGTGCAAGGTGGCAAACATGACATCCTCGATGTCATTGATCCGGTACAGCGCCTCCGTGTTGATTTTAAGCAGCCCTTTGCGGGAAGCGACCAGGTTGACCTTCCCTTCAACGGGCTCCGATACGCTTAACCCGCCTCCCATCGCAGCAGCGGCTATTCTCTGAGCGGCTTCGTTTTCGTGAATCATCCCGGCTTGAAGTTCAAGCACATACAGGTGTGCCTTGCCCAGATCGAGAAGCTTGGGGATGTCCTCTCGTTGAATGACGCGCCCTTTTTTAAAGGCCCTTCCTTTAAAAAACCCCGGCACAATCTGGGTGATATCGTGACACAGGACTTTTCCGACCGCGTCTTCGACCGCTACCGTTTTCATTGGCTCCCCCCGACCTGCTCACCGCCCCAACGTTCGAATCGGCTGGGCGGACCTATTTTCATCAAGATGAACTAAAACGATAGTATCACGGCGGGGCCAATTGTCAAGTTGATTTTCGTCTCAAAATTCAGTTATCGTCATACTAATATATTGTTATGGGTTTTTATTTATCGATGCGCCACCCCTTTCAGCGCTATGATGAACAGAGAAGCACCCAGCATATTGTTCATTATATTGAACTTTAATCGCAAAATTGCGGCTTTTAACAGGTTGCGCGCCGGTCACAATGGCCGTCACGGCTGAGGCGGCATCGATTTTTCGGGCCGCGCTGATCAGTTCCAGGGCCGAGTCGTCGGCCGCTCCGTTTTGGTGGGTGATGTAGGCGTAGATTGGTGCCATTATTTCAGCCCTCCTTTGGCGTTGAGGATTTCCAATCTGTTGAGGTCGCCATGAGATGGAAGTGCCGGCAGCCAAGCGTGGGGTGCCCATGTGGAGCAGGTGCTGGAGGGAGGGTTCTTCTGCTCGGGCGCCTCTTTGGCTGGCGGCACGCCATTTAAACCACGTCAACGGCGCTGTGCAACCTGTTGGCCACGGCAGGCGACGGTTTTAGTCGATTGCCCTTTTGGGGTCGTCTGGGCCGGCCGTTTATCCCCGTATGCTTCTGGGCAGCAGCATCTGGTGCTGCGGGCAGATGGAGACGGGATTCTGGTAGGCGGCGCCGGCAAAGGCCGCCAGATAATTTCTCAAATCCTTCATTTTGACCACTTCGTCGACCAGCCCTTTTTGGGCGCAAAAGAGGGGTCGGGAGTTGTCGTAGTAAGACTTGACCATGGCGTTCATCTTCTCGATCGTCGGTTGGAGGGACTTGCCGGCATCCTTGTCCTTGACCAGGCGCCGCGAAAAGCTGGCGGCGGCGGCGGTTTCACCGTGCATGACGTAGATTTCCGTGGTGGCCAGCCCCAGGGTGAAGGCGTTGTTGCGGTTGGCCGTGGGCCCCCCCATCACATAGTGGGCGGCGGCCGTGCCTTTTCGCAGCACGACCAGCATCATCGGCAGATCGCTGTTCTGGATGGAATAGATCAGGCTCTGGCCCAGCCCGAGCAGTTCGGCCTTTTCGGCAATATCGCCCACATCGATGCCGGTCGTGTCCTGGAACCACACGATGGGAATCCGGTCCCGGGCGCAAAGGGTGACAAATTCGTTCATCTTGATCAGCCCCTGGCGGTAGAGTTTGCCACCGATCCCGGGATAGTCGGCGTACTCGGGATAGTCCGGCTTCAAGAACCCCTGGTTGTTGCCGATGCACCCGACCGGAAAACCGTCCAGCTTGACCAGGCCGGTGTAAACTTCGGGCCCGTAGTCCGGTTTGTATTCCATGTGCTGGCTGCCGTCCACGAGTCTGGCCAGGATCTGGGTGAATTCGTAGGAGCGCTTCTGTTCGAAGGGGATGATCCGGTAAAGGTCGTCGGTCGAGAATTTGGGAAAGTGCGGATCGGAAACACGGAAAAACGTCGGGTCGTAGGCCGGGATGCCGCGCATATAACTCTTCAAGCCATCCAGAACCTCGGTCTCCTTTTCGAAGGCATAGCGGAAAAAGCCGGTCTCCTTATAGTGGATGTCCACCGATCCAGGCGGTTTGGCCTTGTATTGCTTGGCCGCCGAAATCAGTGCCTCGGCGCCCTCCTCGTCGAAGGACCCCTTGGGGGACATGCCGCTCAAGATCCCACCGCCGCCGACGGCGATGTTGCAATCCTTGTGGGCAAAAAGGATGGTCGGGCTGATGCCCTGATAGCCGCCGCCCGCCGGGTTGGTGCCGTATATGCCGGCCAGCACCGGAATGCCCAGCTGGTTCAATTCGGCATGGCGATAAAACGGTGTACCCGACCCACGGCGGTTGGCGTAGAACTTCTCCTGCTCGGTGAGTTTTACGCCACTGCAGTTGACCAGCCAGACCAGCGGGATGTTCAAGCGTTTGGAAAGATTGGTCACGCGCAGAATATTCTCGGACTGCCCGGGCAGCCACGCCCCGGCCATGACCTTGTTGTCGAACCCGATGATCACCGCCCACCGGCCACAGATCTTGCCCAGTCCATCGAACACGTTGGTGGTGCCTTCCACGTTGTCCTCGGGGTTGTACAAGGTGTGAAGCGGACACCAGGTGCCCTCGTCAACCAGATAGTCCAGGCGCTGCCACAGGGTCATCTGGCCGCGCGCATTGATTTTTTCGGTTGGAAATCCGGCACGTTTCGCTTTTTCAACGTCACTGGCAAGCCTGTCTTCGACCTCGAAAACATTGCGGATATTTTCGACATCCGATTTTTGTTGTTCCGGAAGCACTCGGCCAAACGTCGGCATCTTCTCAAAGTAGGATTTCATTTATCGATTTGCCTTAACAATGGGTTCTCGTGATTGACTTGAAACCGGCGGGCTGGCCCTGGGGTCACGGCCCCAGGGCCGACGGAACCGCCGGTGCTGCAGGGTCGCGTCGCAGGCCTGTGGACCCGAGAACACCTCAACGAACATCAACATGCCCGTTCCACTACCAGCCTACCGGTTGGCCTTGCGGTATCCAAGCTGATCCAGGGCGATGATCCACTTGCAGATGTTGGCCGATCCTTCCACCATGTAGTAGGTGGGGGTGTCCCGGTAAATCCGGGCCACCGGATATTCGGTCGAGTATCCGTAAGCCCCTAAGATGCGCATGGCGTAGTTGGCGCATTTATTGACCGTCTCTCCGGCAAAGTATTTGGCCTTGGCCACATCCAGGCCGTTGTTCAGATTGCCCTGGTCCTTTTCCCAGGCGGCCTTGTAGACCAACAGCCTGGCCGCGTCGATTTCGGTGGCCATCTGGGCGACCATGTCCTGGTTCATCTGATACTGACCGATGGGTTTGCCGAACTGTTTGCGGTCGTTGCAATATTTCGAGACCACATCCAGGCAGGCCTGGGCAACACCCACGGCGCCGGCGGCAGCCGACAGCCGGGTCTGATTCAAGGATCCGAAAACGATTTTGGCGCCCATGCCGGGTTTGCCCAGAATGTTTTCCTTGGGCACCCTGGTGTTGTCCAGAAAGACCTCTCCGGTGGGAGAGCAAAAGGAGCCCATCTTGTCCAGGATGGTGGTCTTGACGCCGTTGAAGTTTTTCGGTTCGATCACGAAGGCCGACAGCCCTTTGGAGCCGGCCTCGATGTCCGTGTAGGCATAGTAGATCAGCACGTCGGCCACGTCGGCGTTGGAGATCCAGGTCTTGGAGCCATTGAGCAGCCAGTGGTCGCCCTTGTCCTCGGCCGTGCTGGTCATGGCCATTACGTCCGAACCGGCATCCGGTTCGGTGATGCCGAAGCCGCCGACAAGATCCGCCGAGCACAGCCCCGGAATGTACTTTTTCTTCAACGCCTCCGTTCCGTAGGTTAAAATGGTGTAGGCGCACCCGAGAACCTGCATGTTGACCTGCACACGCAGGCTGCTGCACACCCGGGCGATCTCCTCGGTGACGATCATTGCCGCCAGCCACCCCATGTCCTCGCCGTCGTACTCCTCGGGGATCACCGTGCCCCAGAAACCCAACTCGCCCATGGGCCGGATGGCCTCTTTGTAGGGGAAGTAGTGATCCTTGTCCCACTGATCCACATTGGGGGCGATCTTCTTGTTGGCAAACTCGCGAACCGCCTTTTTCAACATCTCAAGTTCTTTGGAAAGTGCAAAATCCATCAACCAGGCTCCTTTACGGTGGCAATAACGGCGTCATTGCCCGATTAGGCTTTCTTGAAAATATAGTTCAGCTGCCCGTTGGGCAGTTCGTTCACGGCCGGGACCATGTGCATGCCGATGCGCACCTCATCCATATCCAGGGCGCTGTCCAGGCGCCCGAAGATCTGATAGTCACCATAATCCAAAAGGGCGATGCTGTAGGGCAAGTCGGCATCGAATCCCACCGGTGCGTATTTGAGCTGACTGAAGGAGACCAGCTTGCCCGACCCGGTCACCTCGCGCCACTGCATGTCGCTGGACAGGCACTGGCTGCAGTCGGCGCGGGGCGGGAAAAAATCAGCCCCGCAGCCGCTGCAACGGGTGTACATCACCTTGCCGTTTTCAAGGTGGTCAATAAAGTCGTTAACCCGGGTCGTCTTCGTGAAACTGACCGTACCGAATTTTCCAAAGCGGACATCTTCCTGTTTTTTGCTCATCTTATCCTCCAGCTTACTGATTGGCCAAAATGGTCACGTTTCCGTAGATGCCCACGCCCCCGATGTTGTGCACCAGACCGATCTGCGGGTCTTTCACCTGCATCTCGCCCGCTTCACCGCGCAGCTGCAGAACAATCGTACGGATCTGGCTTCCGCCGGTGGCACCGATGGGATGTCCTTTGGAGAGGAGGCCGCCGTCCACATTCACCGGGATGCTGCCTTCCTTGTAAGTCTCTTTGCTCTGAATCAGTTCCCTGGCACCGCCCGGCTCGGCAAAGCCCAGCGCTTCGTAGGCCAGCAGTTCGGCGATCGTGAAACAGTCGTGAACTTCGGCAACGTCGATCTGCTTGGGACCGACACCGGCCATGGTATAGGCCTGCTGCGCGGCCTGTTCAGCCGCCTTGAGGCCGAAGAGCCGGTCGCGGCCGGTCAGATTGACGCTGGCGCTGGCCGAACCGACCCCTAAAATCCAGACCGGTTTTTTGCTGAACAACCTGGCCCTTTGCGGACTGGCAACGATGATGCAGGAGGTGCCGTCGGCATTCGCGCAGCAGTCGCCCACCCGCAGCGGGCTGGAGACCGGACCGGACATCATGTTCTCCGGATCGGTGAACATTTCCGGTGTTACGGCCTTGCGGTAGACGGCGCGCTCATTGATCTGGCCGTAAGTCGCGGCCTTGACGCGGACCGCGGCCAGGTCTTCCAAGGTGGTGCCGAACTTGTCCATGTGGGCCTGGGCATGCATGGCGTAGTAGGCCGGCATCATGGTGCCGAAGGGGCTCTCCCACTGAATGTCGGCGCCGCGCCCCATGCGTTCCTGAGACTCGGCCGATGAGATTTCCGACATCTTTTGAAGCCCGATGACGGCAACCACGTCGTGCAAGCCGGAGGCGACCATGCTGTAGGCCAGTTTGAGACCGGTGCTAGACGATGAGCACAGCGATTCCACGTAAAAGGTGGGCTGTGGGTTGAGTCCAAGATATTCGGCGACAACGCCCGACGGTGAACGCTGCTTGTCGTACTCCGGGGCCGAACAGAAGACCGAGGCATCGATCTCCTTGGCGGTGATCCCCGCATCGGTTATGGCCTCTTTGAACCCTTCGAAAGCCAGTTCCCGGATCGATCCCGGATATTTACGGACAAAGGTGCTCTGCCCCACACCGATAATGGCTGCTTTTCCCATGATTGGTTCCCTTGGTGTAATTTGGTTAGGATCAGATGTACTGGCCGCCGTCGACCTTGATCACCTCTCCGGTGATATGTTTGGCCTTGTCCGACGCCAGAAAAGCGATCACATTGGCCAGGTCTTCAGGCTGGCCGACCCGCTTGAGCACGATCTCGGCCATGGCCATGTCGACGATTTTGTCCCGCGCTTCGGACTCTCTCAGCATGGCGGTTTCAATCAGGCCGGGGGCCACCGCGTTGACCGTTACACCGAACGCGCCCAGCTCTTTGGCCACCGCTTTGGTGTACCCGATGATGCCGGCCTTGGAGGCCGAGTAGTTGGTCTGTCCGAACTTTCCCCGCATGCCGTTGATCGAGGTGACGTTGATCAGACGGCCGTATTTCTGAGATTTGAAAAGCGGCGCCACGTGCCGGGTAAAATTGAAGTAGCCCTTCAGGTTGACCTCCAGCACGCGATCCCACTGCTCCTCGGTCATTTTCCAGCACACCCCGTCCCAGTTCATGCCGGCGTTGTTGACCAGGATATCGATCCGCCCGAACGCCGCCACGGCGGCCTTGACCACCGCTTCGGCTTCGGAAAAAACGGAGATGTCGCATTTGACGGCCAAGGCCTTGCGGCCCATGCCCTCTATCTGTTTGGCGACTTCCTCGGCCTCTTGCTTGTGGCTGCGGTACGTCAAGCAGACATTGGCGCCCTCTTCGGCCAGCATCAGCGAAGCGGCCGTGCCGATGCCCTGGGATCCTCCGGTAACGATTGCATTCTTGCCTTCCAGCAACATGATGACCTCTCTTTCTGCTATCACGGTGTTAGGTTTTGGGTTTGCCCAGAACGGCGGCCATCAGTTCTTCGTTCATGGGTTCCCCGGCGGCCAGGCGTTTGCGGTACTCGATGAAATCGATGGTATCCTGACCGGTGATTTTCTTGGTGTTGAAGGCGTTGAACCCCAAAAACGCTTCACCGGCCATGTTGGCGGCCAGCCAGTGGCGGTTGATCACCTTGGCCTGATCCCAGAAGAATTTTTTCTTCAGACGGATGCCTTCGATACTCTTGATCAAGCAGCCGGGAAACAGGTTGGTGTAGGTCCACAGGATCTTGTCGATCTGCTTGTCGACCAGTTCGAAATCGATGTTGGCGGACGCCAGCATGCCGCGGGCTTCCTTGGCGGCGTCGCCGGTCTTGTACTCACCGTAGACCAGTTCGCCGTCGGCCACGTAGGAATCGGTGTGCACCAGTGGGTTTCGGACCCAGCGGTCGCCGTCTTTGATGACCGGCAGGCACTTGGAGATCAGGCCCAGGCGATACATCTTGTAAGCGCTCCACATCTCGCACGAGACACAGTTCCACATGGCCAGTTCCATGGGCAGCATCCAGGGTAAAAAGTCGCTGCTGCCGCCGTCCGGCGCGCTGCCGTGCTTGGGACCGGCCTGCCCGAAGATCGCCAGGTCGCTGGATATGGTGATGTCGGTGGCCATTCCGATCTCCTGACCGCCGGCCACGCGCATCCCGTTGACGCGGCAGATGGTCGGTTTCTTGCAGAAAAGGATCGTGTCCACCATGGCGTTGAACAGGTCCATGTACAGACCGTATTCGTTGGGACGGGTGGCGTAGTATTCGGCGTACTCCTTGGTGTTGCCGCCGGTGCAAAATGCCTTGTCGCCCATGGCGGTGAAGACGCAGGCAACGACCGAGCTGTCGGCCGAGGCGCGGTGAAAGCCGGCGATGATGGACTTGACCATACTCGTGGTGTAGGAGTTGTACTGTCTGGGATTGTTGAGGGTGACCCAGGCCGAGTAGAGCCCGTCAACCGTGTTTCCCTTGGGGTCCACGATGGGTTTTTTCTCGAACATGACCCCGGGAGCGTCGCCGGAAAACATCTCTTCGCTCCACAGGTGGTGATCTTTAGTACCCGACTCTGTTGGCAGCCAACTTAAATCACTCATTCTCTCCTCCTTGGTGGGGTTGCCGGAAAGCGCCGGCAACCACATGTTAGCTTCGATACCCTATGGAACCATGATGGGCCGCTGATGGTACTTGCGGTGATGGGCGTTTTCGAACACCGCGTTGATGGAATCCAACGGGAAGGTCTTGACGAAGGGTTTGAGGTCCATCTTGCCGGCCAGGATCAGGTCGATCACCGGTCGGTAATATTTGGGGATGCAGCCCCAGTTCCCGCGCGCCGTGGCATTGAAGGCCATCAGATTGGACAGTCGGATATCCACTTTTTCCAAGGTGAACCCGACCACGGACAGATGGGAGCCGAAGGTCATGAGTCCGAAGGCGGTCTTCTGGCCGGCGCCCGTACCGGAGGTTTCGAAAATCTTTAGATTGGTGCGCGCGCGACCGGTCTGCTTGGCCACGCCGTAGACGTTTTTGCGCAGCTCCTTGAAGGGGATCTCCTTGACATTGAAGGTCGCATCCACATAGCTCGCCAGGTTGTCCAGTTTCTGCTGGTCCACGTCGATGGCCACGGTGGCGGCCCCGAAACTCTTGGCCAGCAGGGCGCCGAAACCACCGACCCCGCCCACGCCGATGAATACGGCCAGGTCTCGATCGGTCAGGCCCGCCTCGATGATGGCCTGGTAGGGGGTGGTGATGGCGTCGGCGACAACGGACAGCTCCGCCAAAGAGATGTCAGCTTTTCCGACCGGCTTGCCGCTGTCGTCGACGGGGACCTCGCACAACTGCTTGGCCGGAACCAGGATATGGCTGGCAAAGCCGCCCTGGATGTCGTTGCCGGGCATCTTCTGGGCCATGCAGATGTTGCCGCGGCCATCGTTGCACACATCGCAGTCGCCGCAGGGCATAACCGCCGGAACGACCACGGCGCGCCCGTTCCACTTTTCGGCGCCGGGACCGGTGGCCTGCACAGTCCCGCTGATCTCGTGCCCCAGCGTCAGGGGCAGTTCGGACTTGATGGGAACGTTGTCGTAAAAAAATCCCAAGTCGGTGTGGCAAACGCCGCAGCCGGCGACCTTCAAGAGGACTTCGCCGTCCGCCGGCTCGGGAAGCGGTGCCTCGACCCGCTCCAGCGGCTGGCTGCGCTCGACCATCTGCCATGATACCATTGTCGTCATGATGTCTGCTCCTTGTTGCTCGCTGTTAATGGAAAATGTGGGAATTATCTGTTTTTCCACTCCGGCCGCCGCTTCTCCTCGAAGCTGCGGATACCCTCGAGGGTGTCCTCGGTTTTCATCAGCTGGTTGAGGAACATCTCGCCGACGCTGTCCATGGCGGCATGGATGTCCATGCCCAGGTGTTGGGTGACGGCTTGCTTGTTGAGTCGTATGATCAGCGGGCTGCAGTGCCCAATTTCCTTGAGCAGCTTTTCCAGCCCCTGGTCGAAGACGTCGGGCTCGAGCAGATCGGCGACGAGCCCCATCTGGTGCATGGCCCCGGCGCTGTATCGCCGGCCGGTGGTGCAGATCTCGATGGCTTTGGAAGGACCCACCAGGTGCGGCAGCCGAACCGCCGCGTAGGGCGGCAGAAAGCCCAGCTTGATTTCCGGCTGACCGAAGACGGCGGCGGTCGAGGCCACGATCATGTCACAGGCAACCGCCACTTCCATGCCGCCTCCCAGACAGGCGCCGTTCACGGCGGCGATGGAGGGGATCGGCAGGGCATGAATCTGTTTGAGCAGGGCATCGAACACCCGGATCATTTCGGGCGCCAGTTCCGGCTTGTGATCGCCGACCTCCACACCGGCGCACCAGCTGGACCCCCGGGCCGCGAGGACCACAGCCTTCAGGTCCGCATCGCCACCGAGCCGTGCCAACAGCGCGGTCAACTCCTCCATCATGTCGATATTGAAAACGTTGTGCTTGGGTCGATCGAGTTCGACTCGGGCGACGCCCTTTTCCGTGATCAGGTGATGGAAATTAAGCATGGTCATGTGTGGCCCCCTTTTTCGTTGATATGCCTGAGATGTAACCGTACCTCATGGCCGTTTTGCGCTGTGGTCGCCCGTGGCGCCCCTACCGGTTTTGCGGAAATGCAAGGGATTGGGTCAGTACATAGGCCGCCTGGAGATAAGAGGTCGGGCAGAGCGGAAAACACGCTTTGCAGTCGGGGCATTCGGCTGCGGCGATCTTGGGGATGAAGCTGATTTCCTTCCGGATGCCCCGGTCGACAAACCCGACGGCGTGCGCCCCTTTCACCTCGGCGCAGTATCGGACGCACAGTCCGCAGTGGATGCAAAACGACGCGTCGCTTTCGAAGCGGTTTTGGTCGGCACCGTATGTGCGTGCCAGGTCCTTCAACTGCGGTGAGTCCGGCGCATGGGCCAGCAGCAGTTCCAGGATCGTCTTGCGGATTCGGTCCACCTTGTCGGAGCGGGTCCTGACCACCAGGTTTTCTTCAGCCGGATAGACGCACGAGACCACCAGCTTGGACCACTGCCCCATGTCCAGTTCGACGATGCAGATCCGGCAGCCCCCGAACGGTTCCAGTTTTTCGTGGTGGCAGAGGGTGGGAATCTCGATTCCCGCGCCGTGGGCCGCTTCGAGCAGGGTCATCCCCTCTTTCGCGCTGACCGTTTTTCCATCGATCTGCAGACGGATTTCACTCATTTTTGCTTGCTCTTTCTGGTTACGGTTCTTTCTTCTTCGGGAATCGGCGCAGGGACAGGTTCGCCAGACAGCTTGCGCACGGCGCCGAAGCGGGACGGGCAGACCTCGAAACAGGTTCCGCAGTTCGTGCACTTTTCCTGATCGATGATGTGAATCTTTTTCTTGCCGCCGTCGATGGCATCGGCCGGGCATTTTCTCGCACAGATCATGCAGGCCTGACATTTTTCCGGATCGATCGTGTAACGGATCAGCTCCTTGCAAGACAGGGCCGGACATCGTTTCTGCTCGATGTGGGCTTCATACTCAGACCTGAAGTAGCGCAGGGTGCTCAAAAATGGATTGGGCGCGCTCTTTCCCAGGGCGCACAGGGAGGCCTCGATGGCGGTTTCCGACAGCTCCTCGAGCAGTTCGACATCCCCGGTTTTGCCCTTGCCCCGGGTAATGTTGGCCAGGATACGGTGCATCTGCCGCAGTCCTTCCCGGCAGGGCACGCACTTGCCGCAGGATTCGTCGGTCAGAAACTCGATGAAGTAGCGGGCCACATCGACCATGCAGGTCTCTTCATCCATGACGATCATCCCGCCCGATCCCATCATCGACCCGGCCCGGGTCAGTTCGTCAAAGCCGACCTGGAGGTCCAGCTGTTCTTCGGGAATACACCCCCCCGACGGCCCCCCGGTCTGGACCGCCTTGAACGACTTGCCGTTGGGAATACCGCCGCCGATGTCGTAGATGATCTCCCGCAAGGTCATGCCCATGGGAACTTCCACCAGCCCGGTGTTGTTAATTTTTCCCACCAGCGAGAAGATCTTGGTGCCCTTGCTGCCGTCGGTTCCGATGCGGGTGAACCAGTCCGCCCCCCGGTTGATGATCTGGGGGACGTTGGCCCAGGTTTCGACGTTGTTCAACACCGACGGCTTTTCCCACAGGCCCTTGATGTTGGAGCGGGTGTACTTTGGCCGGGGTTCGCCGACACGCCCCTCCAGGGCCGTCATCAAGGCGGTGGATTCACCGCAGACAAAGGCACCGGCACCTTGATGCACCATCACCTTGAAGTCGAAACCCGATCCCAGGATGTTCTCTCCCAGCAGGCCGTAGTGCCCGGCCTGTTCGATGGCCAGGTTGATATTTTTTACCGCCAGGGGGTACTCCTGGCGGACGTAGATATACCCCTCCTTGGCGCCGATGGCGTAGCCCCCGATGATCAGGCCTTCCAGAATGGAGTGCGGATTTCCCTCGAGCAGGGCCCGGTCCATAAACGCGCCCGGATCGCCCTCGTCTGCATTCACGATCACGTATTTGACCGGCTCGGGGGCCTTTTTGGAGCCTTCCCACTTCCGGCCGGCAGGGAAACCGGCCCCCCCCCTGCCCCTCAGATTGGACTTTTTTACTTCCTCGAGAACCTGATCGTCGCTCATTTGTCCGAGGGCTTTTCCCAGTGCGGCGTAGCCGCCGATCGCCAGGTAGTCCTCGATGCTTCTGGAGTCGATCCTGATGTTGCTGCACAGCAGCGTCCGCTTCTGGTTCTTGTAAAACGGGATGTCGGATTCCTTGACGACCCGCTTTCCGGTTGCGGGATCCTGATAGAGCAGGCGCTCGATCACCTGGTTGTTCTTTATGGTCTGGGATATGATCTCGGGAACATCCTGTGCCGCCACCTGAAGGTAACAGATCTCCTCGGGGTAGATGACAACGACCGGCCCGCGCTCGCAAAACCCGGGGCACCCGGTTCCCTTGGTGTCCACCGCGGCCGCCAATCCCTGGGCCTCGATCTCCTCTTGAAAGGCCGCGATCACCTCGTCGGCGCCCGAAGCAACGCATCCGGCCCCGGCGCAAATGGAAATGCAGGGTCTGTCCGGGTCTCTTTTGGATCGTATATCGCTTCTGAAGGTCTCTAACGCTTCAGGCGTGTTTAGCCTCGCCATAATATCCCTCTACTGGTAGGTTTTTAGAACGTCCGTCGTCTGGCCCGGCGTCAGTTTGCCGTGTATCTTGCCGTCCACCTCAACAACGGGCCCCAAGGCGCAGCAGCCGAGGCAGTTGACGGTCTGGAGGCTGAAGTTCAACTCCAGATCGGTTTCGCCGGGACTGATACCGATGGCCGCTTTCGCGCTGTCCAGCACGCGGGTGGCACCGCGGACATGACAGGCGGTGCCCATGCAGATGTGCACCTGATGGCGGCCTTTGGGAACCATGCTGAAGGCCTTGTAGAAGGTGGCGATGTGCTGAACGCGTGTCGAGGGTACCTTCAACCGCTCGCTGATGCGTTCCAGCGCCGCTGTGGGAAGCCAGTTGTTCTCGCTTTGAATGTCGAGCAATATCTGTATCAGGGCGCTGGGCTCGGCGTGGTGTTTGTCAATGATCCGATCGATGCTCTCTTTATCCATGGGCCGTCATCCTGAAAAAAGGTTCTGGTGTTGTCCTCAAAATCACGCGGGGCGCTCAGGCCAGCGCATAGCAGTTAGCGTCGGTGTCATACCGGACCAGTCCATGCCGCGACGACCGGTTCATGTGCCGTGAAACGTCAGACGGATTGAGCCCGAGCTTGCCGGCGATGTCGCTCGTCGACAGCGGCCCCTGCCTTAACAGCAGCATGATCTGGCTTACCGTCCAGTGATCGGAAAAGATCGCATCGAACAGCCGGTCCACGTTTTCGCTTTCAAAATAGTCGACGTAGGCCTGTTTGGCTTTGACCGGAACCCTGAGTTTTTCTCGCTCGACCAGCCGCAGGAAGGGCACCAGCTTTCTTGCGGCGTCAAGCTTGAGTTTCATCAAGGCCGGGTCGATCCCCTCGCTTTTTCCCAACGGTCCCAGCGTCCTGATTTCACTGGTGAAAGCGTCGGTCACGGCGGCCAGCAGGTTTCCGTCCGCGCCGGACATGAATTCGGTTCTCAGCCGCTTCGGATTCAAGCCCGCATGCGCCAGAATCTTTTTACACAGGTAGGTATTGGCCAGCGCATCGTAGTTGCCATGGGTGACATAGTTGCATTCGTCCAGCCGGCAGCCGCCGATGAAGACGCCGTCCTGCCCGTTGGAAAAGGCCCTTAGGATAAACTCCAGGTCCACCCGTCCCGAGCACATGACGCGGATCAGCCGGATATCGCTTGTGTATTGTAGTCTGGAAACTCCAGCAAGGTCAGCGGCGCCATACGCTCACCAGTGGCAAACGAAACCCAAAATTTTCGGACTGAACTCATGACCTGCACGCATACGACTCCCCCATTGTGGTGCCTGCACCGGTTTACCCTGTAATCGGGTCTATTGATTATTAGTTCGCATCGATCTGCTGCCGAATCTCTTCATCGGTGAGGACCGCGTCGATTTGGCTGCACAGGGCTTCATCGGTAAAATGTTTGAGAACGATGGCACTGGTCGGGCACTTCGCATTGCACAGCCCGTCACCCTTGCACAGAATCGGGTTCACCCAGGCTTTTTTGCCCTGCGGCCGGTCAACGAATTCGATGGCATCGTAGGTGCAGGACGTAATGCAGGCCCCGCACGAGACACACTCGCTCTCGATCACCTCGCAGACCGATCCCGAGGCGACCACGGTTTCCTTCGAGAGCAGGGTGATCACCCGCCCGGCAGCGCCGTAGGCCTGGCTGATGGTTTCGTGGATGTGCTTGGGATAGTGCGCCGTTCCGCACAGATAAACACCATCGGCGGCAAACTCGACCGGTTTGAGCTTGACATGCGCCTCCTTGAAAAATCCGTCGGGGCTCAAGGTCACCTTGAAGTGCCCGGCGATCTCGTCGGTGGCGGCACGCGGAACCACAGCCGCAGCCAGCGAGAGCAGGTCGGCATCCAGCTCCAGCCGCTGTCCCAGAACGGGATCCGTGACGGTCACGCGCACCACCGTTTTGCCTTCGGCCTGGGTGGACGCCACCTGCGGCGGTTCCTCCGGAGTGTAGCGAATGAACTTCACGTGCTTGTCCGACGCCTCACGGTAGTAGTCTTCCTTCAACCCGTAGGTCCGCATGTCCCGAAAGAGAATGTAGATCTCCATCTCGGGGTTGATCGCCTTCAGTTTGAGCGCGTTCTTCACGGCGTGGGAGCAGCACACCCGACTGCAGTAATTGCGGTCCTCGTTCCGGCACCCCACGCACTGAATCATCACGACCGTCTCGGCATTGGCGACCATCTCGGTACCGTGGGCGATCTGTTCTCCCAACTCCAGGTGGGTGACCACCTGGTCGCTCTGGCCGTACAGGTATTCGGTCGGCTGGTAAACATCGGCGCCGGTGGCGATGACGGTGGCCCCGTGCTGGATCCGTTTGACCCTGCCCTCGGACTGCAACGTGGTGACAAAGTTTCCCAAATACCCGGAGACGCTCTTGATGGTTGCCTCGTGTGACACGTGGACCAGCGGGTTCTGGTAGACCGCGCGGATCAGGTCGTCCAGGTAGGACTGGACATCCATGCCTTCGAGGGTGGTGTGGATCCGCCGCACCATCCCACCCAACTGGTTCTCCTTTTCGACCAGCTGAACCTCGTGGCCCTGTCGGGCGATGGACAGCGCACAGGTCATCCCGGCGATGCCGCCCCCAACGACCAGGGCCGTCTTGTTCACCGGCAGGTCAAACTCCTGCAACGGCGCCAGGTGCCGGGCCCGCGCCACCGACATGCGAATAAGGTCCTTGGCCTTTTGCGTGGCCGCATCCTTCTGTTTGGCGTGAACCCAACTGCAGTGTTCGCGAATATTGGCCATTTCGCAGTAGTACTGGTTGAGTCCCGCCTCGCGCAGGGTGTCTCTGAAAAGCGGCTCCAGCGTTCGCGGGGAACAGGCGGCGATCACAACCCGGTTAAGCCCCTTCTCCCTGGCCAGGTCGGTGATCTCCTTGGCGGAATTGGTGGCGCACGAAAACAGCTGCTCCTGGGCGTACACGACACCAGGAAGCGTCATGGCATAGTCGACCGTGGAGGGAACATTGACCACACTGGAAATGTTCGCCCCGCAGTGGCAGACAAAAACGCCGATCGCCGGATCCTGCGCGGAGACGTCGCGCTCGGGCGGGTAGGTTCTCTCTCTGGCCAGCTTGTCGCGCCGGTAATCCAAAAGTTCGCCGCATTGGGAGCCGGCCCCGCTGGCTGAGAAAACCGATTCGGGGATATCGGTGGGTCCCTGGAATCCACCGCTGACGAAAATTCCCGGCTGGCTGGTCTCGATGGGATTGGCGTGGCTGGCCTGGTTGAACCCGTGCGCGGTAAGGGTAATACCGAATTTTTGGGCGATCGCCAGGTGGTCGGTGGGCGGATTCAACCCGACCGACAGCACGACCATGTCAAACTGTTCCTCCTTCACACCCTCGTCGGTGGTCGCATAGCGCACGATCACGTTCTTGGTCTGCGGATCCTGCCCGACGATGGAGGCGTAGCTTCTGATAAAAGAGACCCCGGAAAGCTGGTCGGCGCGCTGAAAATAGCGCTCGAAATCCTTGCCATGAGAACGGATGTCGTTGTGAAAAACGGTGCAGCGCGCCTCGGTGTCATGCTCCTTGGTCAAAATCACCTGCTTTTGGGTGTAGGTGCAGCAGACCCCGGAGCAGTAGCTGTTCTCCCCCTCGATGACCCGCCTGGACCCCACGCATTGGATCCAGGCCATGTTTTTGGGATGCTGCTTGTCGGATGAACGAAGCACCTGCCCGCCGTACGGCCCGGTCGAGGAGAGCAGGCGCTCGAAATCCATGCTGGTGACGACGTTTTCCAGGACGCCGTAGCCGTATTCCGATTTCAGGGACGGATCGAACGGCTCGATGCCCGAAGCAAGAATGATCGCGCCGACATTGACCACCGATTTTTGGGTCGTTTGCCGAAAATCGATGGCGTTGGCCTGGCAGACCCCCCGGCAGATGTCGCACTTGCCCTCTTTCAGGAAAAGGCAGCTGTCGTCGATATAGGCGACCAGGGGTATGGCCTGGGAAAAGTAGACATGCACGGCCTTGTTGTCGGAGATTTCCTGATTGAACGGGTCCGGATACTGAACCGGACAATATTCGACGCAGGTCGTGCACCCCGTGCACTTCTCCTCGATGATGTAGCGCGGCTTTTTGACCAGCGATACGGTAAAATCTCCCGCGCTTCCCTCGACCTCTTTGACTTCGGTGAACGTCAACACTTCGATGTTCGGATGCCGGCCGACCTCGACCAGTTTGGGTGAAAGAATTCACATGGAGCAGTCATTGGTCGGAAAGGTCTTGTCCAGCTGGGCCATGTGGCCGCCGATGCTGGGGCTTTTTTCGACCAGGAAAACCTTGAACCCTGCCGTCGCCAGGTCGAGCGAGGCCTGAATGCCGCTGATCCCGCCGCCAACCACCAGGACGTCTCCAAAATCTTTTTCCTTAACACTTCCAGTTAACTGATGGATGATCTCTGTCGGCAACACTTCGTTTTTCACTTTCTATCACCTCGTTACCAGTTGGACTTGTTTGGTTTTTTGTCCCGCAAAGGCTCAGAGGGCCTCTTGGATAATTTCGGCGATATCCTTGATGGCGATCCGATCCTCGGCCTCAAGGTTCAACCGGCTCTCTTCGAAGTTGGTAATGCAGTAGGGACAGGCCGTCACGAGTTCTTCTGCGCCGGTATCCAGTGCCTGCTGGATCCGGATGTCAGAAAAGCGCTCTGTTTGGGGGGTATCCATCCAGATCCGCCCACCCCCGCCCCCACAACACAGACTCTCTTGACGCGCATCGGCCATCTCTACCAGTGACAGACCGTCTGTTTGGCTCAGCAGCGCCCGCGGGGCATCGTAGATGTCGTTGTGCCGGCCCAGGTAGCAGGGATCGTGGTAGGTGACGGTCTTGGGGTATGGCCGGGACAATTGCAGCCGGCCGCTGTCGATCAGCCCTAACAGGTATTGGGAGGCGTGCACGACCTCGAAATTGACCATGAATTCAGGATATTCATTCTTGAAGGTGTGGTAGCAATGGGGCGATGAGACGATGATCTTTTTTACCCCGCGATCGATGAAGGTTTTGATGTTCTCCTTGGCCAGGGTTCGAAAGACGTCTTCGCTGCCGGTTTTGCGGATGCTCTCCCCGCAGCAGTTCTCCTTGTCACCCAGTATGCCGAACGCCACGTTGGCCCGGTGAAGAATCTGGGCCGTGGCGATGGCCACCTTTTTCATGCGCGGGTCGAAGCTGAGGTAGCAGCCCACGAAATAGAGCACCTCCATCTCGTCCGTGAACTGTTTAACGGGCTGCCCCTTGGCCCATTCGGCCCGCTTTCCCCTTTCGGCCTGCAAGGGATTGCCTTCGGAAATCAGGCTCGCCCTGGCCGTTCTGGCGGAACGGACGGAGCTGGGAAAGACTTCGTAGTCCGACGCGACCCGGCGAAGGGAGACGCCGACTTCGATCTGCTTGACACCTCTGGGACACCTTGCCGGGCAGCGGCCGCAGGTGGTGCAGCGCCAGATATCTTCACCGTCTATCTCGGTCAACCCGAAGGTGGCCTCCCGGATGATTTTACGGATGCTGAACTGCCGGACCCGGTTCCACGGGCAGACCGCATCGCACAACCCGCACTGAAAGCAAAATCTGAAGGCATCTCCACCGGCCTGCTTGATCTCGTCGATTACTTCCTTGAAAGGGGCGACTGTTTCCACTGTCTTTATCTGTCCTTTAGTTCAGCCTTACCGGTTCAGTCCTTCTTGGTAATCCTGTCGATGGCGTCTCGAATTTTCTCCAACCCGTATTTGTCGGCCAGCGCCTCCAGGCCGACTTCCAGCTCCTCCAGCTCATCCTGCTCCTCGACCTCCTCTTCGCGCTCTTCACAGGTGAGGGCATTGACGCCGCACCACTTGACGCACAGGGGCTCTTCTTCCCCTTCGCACATGTCGCATTTGAGCGGAAGTCCGGAATCCGGCTCCTTGAACTCTTCCCGGGAGGGACACGACGCCCGGCAGAAAGAGCACTCATCGTACTCCTTGCCGTCGATGGTGTACTTGTCGCGGCCGGCGCACTCGGCCATGACGTATTCGCCGGCATAGACCGGAACGTAAATGTCCGCCAGCGGGTCCCGGATGACGCGGATGCGCGACCGGGCCGGGTTGTTGCTGCTGTATTTGGGTGCGGCGTGAAAAGCGGAGCAAATCACCTCGCAGGCGCGGCAGCCGTTACACTTGTCTGCATCGATCCGGATTGTCTTGATCGTTTTCTTTTTCTTTTCACCCTTCACCGTTCAGGCCCTCCGCTTGAATTGATCCGTTGGTCCCGTGTTGCCTCACCAGAGGCGGTCTCTTCGCGCTTTGGCAAAATGCCGCGTTCGAGAAAGTCCGCGCTCACGTATTCCAGGCCGAGTTCGTTCAGCTTTTCTTCGGTCGGAATTCCGTCTTCATTCCAGCCTTTGTAGCGGTAGTAGGTGTCCAGCAGCTCCTTCTCGAGTTCGGGGAACCGCTTTTTCCAGTGGTTCTCGGGCGGCTTGTCGTCTTTGCGTCGCATTCCCCGCCTGATGTTGATCGCCCGGACCAGCGTTCGATAGCGTTGAGCGGCGGCCGTCAATTTTTCTTCGTCCATATCGATCCCCGCTCCGGCGGAGACGAATTTCGGGTAGTTGTGGATGTGATAGGGCGGTTTCAAGGGAAAGGACGAGAGCCCGGCGCACATGCCCAGGGCGTCGTCGATATAGTGCATCCGCTCCTGCCAGTCGACGATGTCGCAGGTCATTTCAACCGTGGGGTAGTAGGGAATCGAATTTTCTCCGCGAAGCTCCCAGTCCAGAAAGTACTGTTTGAACTTGTCGTCGGGCACCTGAATCCAGTCTTTCACAAAGGCTTCCCGCTGCTCCCGCTTGGGAAACGGCGCCTGGGGAAACTGGCCCTCGATCTGGGTGATGTTGATCTTCTCGCCGGTGGAATACATCAAAAAGTAGATCGGGTTCAGCATGGACAGTTTGAGCGGCAGCTGCTCGTGCTTTTTGATGTTGTTGTGGGCATAGGCGTCGGCGCCGTTGCCGATCTTCTTTGCCGCCCAATAGGTGCCGTCGGCCAACACATCCCCGATCCCCTCCCGTCTGACGATTTTGTCCAGCAGGTAGTAAAAGCGACCCTCGCTGTCCGGCGGCATCTCTGGAAAATCGTCATCGGACAGGATACCGTTCTCATAGAGTTCGATGGCAAAGGCCATGACCTGGGGGGCCGAAAAACCGTCCACCCCGTACTCGGTTGCCCGCTGGGCGATGCGCAGCCCGAAATCCAGGTCGGAATAGGCGGCCATGGTGTAGGTCAGCTTGGTAAAGCATTTCATCATATAGGTGGGAAGTCCGGGCATCGAAATGGTCGCCCCGCACGTCATCGGGCAGTTGTAGCAGCTGATCAGCCGAGTTCGGGCGCTGTTCATGGTGTCCGTCCACTGCTTGGCGATATCCTCGGTCCAGAACCCTTTTCTGCGCGTACGCGAATTTCCCCACATGAAGTTTTCCGTGTGCCACTTCTCGTCGTGGATCGCCATCTCCTGGGGGGAGCCCAGTCCGGCAAGAATCGGCATCACGCCCGGTATGGGGTTTTCATTGCGAAAGTTGATGTAATCGAGCACCTCGTTGCACAGCGTGATGAATGCTTCCGGACGGGCGACGTTGATATCTTTCGTTCCGCGAACGACAATCGCCTTGACCCCCTTGTCTCCCATGACGGCACCGATCCCGCCACGACTGGCGCTGGACCGGCCCTGTTCGATGGAGGCAAAGTATACCCGGTTCTCTCCGGCAAGGCCAATCGCGGCCACCTGGGCCTTGGGCTGCTTCAATTCATCCTGGAGGAGCCTGGCCGTTTCGATAGCCCCCTTGCCGTGCAGATGCGCCGCGTCCCTGATTTCGACCTTGTCGTTGTTGACGTACAGATAGACCAGACGGGGAGACTTGCCGCGCAGAACGATCTTGTCGTATCCGGCATACTTCATTTCCGGGGCGAAAAAACCGCCCATCATGGAAAAGGCCATCAACTGGGTCTGGGGGGAAATCGTCGTGACAATGGTTCGGTTGCAGCCGGTGGCCGGCGTTCCGCACAGCAGACCGGCACTGAAGATCAGCAGATTTTCCGGTGAAAAGGGCTCCGTTTCCGGGGGCACGCGATCCCACAACAGTTTGGCGTTGGTTCCCAACCCGCCCAGGTAAAGCTCGGTCTCTTTGGGATCGGTTGCAACCTTTTCGATGCTCCCCCGAGTGAGGTCAACCTCCAGGTTATACCCTGTTTCTGCGTATCTCATCGCTTCGCCCCTTTTAAATGAGTCGTTACGGTATGTTCCTACGTTGGTACAGCGCAGCTTTGCCACTCAAAGCGCCGGTTCGCCATGGCATCCGCTGAAGGGTCCGCGGTGGCTGCGTTTTGGGCCGAACCGCCACCCACAGGCATAGAGGGGTACCGCAAACGGCGCATACCTTGTAACTGGTTTTTAGTTAATATGTTATGTATTATTGTCTGTCAAGTATTTTTTCGAGCCATACCGGTCCAGCCGCATTCGATTCCGAACACTGAAATATCGCTCGCGAATCCGGTTTAGGATAAGATCTAATAACTATTATTTAGATATGTTGTAACGTATTTCGACACCCTGGCCGGCGCGGTCGAAGCAGCGTCTGCCTGTCAATTTTTCGCAGCAATCTGCAGAGGATCTAGAGCTGCTTTCAGGTCGACGTCCAATTCCTTGTTGCAAATAATGCTTGTTTTTTAAAAGCATGAACCTATATAAGATGTATTTATGTAGCTTATTACTTAAAGGAGGCGTACGCCATGGCAGCGGACGGCCAAAAAAACGATTGGAGCGGCTATAAGAGCGATCTCGAGCTCGACGAAAAGGTGATGGTCGCCCTGGTCAAGGCGTCCGAACTGTTCAAAAAAGAGTCCGATGCAATTTTCAAGAACTACGGATTGACCTTTTCGCAGTACAATGTTCTGAGGGTGGTAAACAACTCGGCGGGTGGCCAGAATTCGGTGACCAACGCCAGCAAAATCATGCTGGTCTCCAGCCCCAACCTGACCGGTATTGCAAAACGATTGGAAAAAAACGGATTTATCATCAGAAAGAGCGACCTGAAGGACGAACGGATTACCCTGCTGGAGATCACGCCAAAGGGAAAACAGGTGCTCAAGAACATCCGCCAAACCCACGATGACAACCTCAACAGCTACTTGCAAAGCTTCTCACAGGAAGGCAAAAAGCGGTTGCTGGAGGACCTGAAACGCGTGTTCAACAAAAGCCGGTAGGAGGGGGCGGCCCGGCCTTGTGGCCGGATGAACGGCCGCCGCATGTCAGGCGCGAACCGGCAGCATGCTCTTTTCTACGATCTCGGCGATATCCAGGGTCCGGACGGTCTCTTCTTTTCCCAGCTCCTTCATTCCATCCTCGATCATGGTCAGACAGAACGGGCAGCCCACCGCCACATGCGAGGCCCGGGACGCGACGATCTCCTCGGCGCGCTCCAGATTGATGCGCTTTCCGATGGTCTCTTCCATCCACATCCTGCCCCCCCCGGCACCGCAGCAGAAACTTTCCGGGCCGCTTCGTTCCAGTTCGCAGAAATCGCCGCAAACGGCCTTTAAAATGGTGCGGGGCTGATCATAGACACGGTTGTATCGTCCCAGATAGCAGGGGTCGTGATAGGTCAGTGGCGCGTCGAACGATCGGTCGAGCGTCAGCCTCCCCTCCCTGATGAGCCCTTCGACGAACACGCTGTGGTGAACGACCTCATAGTGTCCGCCCAGCTGCGGATAGTCATGCGCAAGTGCATTCAGGCAGTGGGGGCAGGCCGTGATGATCTTCTTGACCTGGTACCGGTTCAAGGTTTCGATGTTCTCTTGGGCCATCATCTGAAAAAGCATCTCGTTGCCCACCCGCCGGGCAAAATCCCCGGTGCACTTTTCCTCGGTTCCCAGGATCGAAAAACGGACACCGGCCCGCTGAAGAACGGCGACCAGGCTTTTAGAGACCTTTTTGGTCCGATCGTCGAACGACCCCGCACAGCCGACCCACAGCAGGTAATCGACATCCGCGTTTTCGGCCATGGTGGTCACACCGAGCCCATCGGCCCAATCGGCGCGCTTGTCGTATCCGATGCCCCAGGGATTGCCGTTTCGCTCGAGCCCCTTCAAGGCCGGGTTAAGCTCCTTGGGATAGGTTTCCGCCATCAGGGTTTGGCCCTGGCGCATGGCCACGATGCGCGGCACGTGCTCGATGGTCACCGGGCAGACCTGTTCGCAGGCGCGGCAGGTGGTGCAGGCCCACAGCGTCTCTTGGGCGATCACATCTCCGACCAGCTGTTTGTCACTGTTGAGTGAAGCGGCCTGCGCTTTTTTCCTTTCGATCTGCTCGGGATTGTCGATCTCCTTCAGCACTGAAGCGATTTTGGCCTTCTGCACGATGGCCTGTTCGTTGTCGAGCAGTTCCCGCTTCAAGCGATCGTTGAAGTCAAACAGATTGAGCGGTTTATCAGTGACATAAGTGGGGCAGACCGCTTTGCAGCGGCCGCATTCGGTGCAGGTGAAAAGGTCAAGCCCCTGCTTCCAGTCGAGCTGGTGGATGTGGTTCAGGCCCAGGGTCTCGTTCTCCCAGGCCTGCTCGTCTTCAAGATCCAACAAGCGTGGCTTCTGGTGGGGATAGTCCAGGCTTTTGAAAAAGACATTCGGAAGCGAGGTGATCACGTGAAAATGTTTTCCGCGCGGAAGGATGTTCAAAAACACCAGCTGGGTACAGACGTGGAGCCAGAACATGCCGAGCATGATATGGGTCGTGGCGTCGGCGCCCAACCCCGAAATCAAGGCCGCCGCCCCGGCCGCCACCGGCGTCCAGGCGAATTCGGAGCCGTAGGCTGGATTGTCGAGATAGTGCAGGCTGTCCGGATTGCCGAACTGCCGCACGAGGTTCAGGCGCGCCCCGTCCAGCAGCAGGTCGGAGACCATCAGGACGGCGATCAAGGCCAGCACCAGATAGGCTTCGACGGTATTGTGCATGCGTTCCGGCCTGACGACGGCGCGGCGATAGATGGCGTACAGGACCATCAGCAGCACCACAGCTTCGGTGATGTCCTTGACGAGCACATACAGGTATCCGATGAGGTGATCGTCGCCCAGCAGGGGAAGCTGGAACCCTTCAACGAACCCCTCGCCGTAGAGCTGCAGGCTTCGGATCAGCAGGATACAAAACCCCCAGAAGATCAGGGCGTGCATGATGCCCGAACTCCGCTCCCGCTTGCGGCCGATCAGCCGTTTCTGACCAAACGCCAGCACGGCCACGCCCTTGAGTCGATGGAGGGGACGGTCGAATCGCTCGGCGGGCTGGAGCGACTTCAACAAGATCAGCTTTTTGACCATGGTGTGGCCGAACACCGTCAGGCCGACCGCGAGCAGTAGCGTCATCAATTGGGGATTCATGGTTGCCTCGTCATTGCTTGCTGCCGCTGGATGGATGCGTTCTTACCGCAGCGGAGCCGGTCAGCCTATCTTCTGATCTTGGCGATTTCTTCACGAAGGATCGGAACCACCTCGAACAGATCGCCCACGATGCCGTAGTCGGCCACATTGAAGATGGGTGCCTCGGGATCCTTGTTAACGGCGAGGATCACCTTGGCGCCGTTCATCCCGGCCAGGTGCTGGATGGCGCCCGAAATGCCGATGGCCATGTAAAGCGTCGGGGCGACAATTTTACCGGTTTGCCCGACCTGCTTGTTGTGAGCCATGAATCCCCCGTCCACCATGGCGCGGGAAGAGCCGAAACCGGCATTGAGGTCGTTGGCCAGCTGCCTGACCAGATCGACCCCGGCCTGATCCTTGGCACCCCGTCCCACCGAGATGACGATGTCGGCGTCGGCCAGATCGATCTCGCCGGTGGCATCGGACAACAACTCCTTGACAACGGCTTTCAGATCAGGGGCCGGCGGTGAAAGCGCAATGATGTTCTCGGTTCCCGCGATGCCTGCGTCGGCCTCGAACGCACCGGCCCGGACAACGGCGACCAGTTGCCCGGCGTTGATCTTGACGCGCTGCATCACCTTGTTGGCGATGGCGGGCCGGGTGATTTCGATCCGGTCCCCCTCAACGGCCACGTCGGTTATCTCCGTTGCACAGGCGGCACCGAGCTGGGCGGCCACCCGCGGCGCGACGGCTTTGCCGCTTTCGGAAAACCCGAACCAGATCATGTCGGCACGGAATTGGTTGGCCGCATCCACCACGCAGGAGGCAAAAGGGCCGGCTGAAAAAAGTTCCAGGCTGGCGTCGTCGGCGACATACTGCGCATCCGACCCGGCCTCAACCAGGGCCGGGAGCAGCGGTTTCAGGTTGCTGCCAACTGCCGCCACGGCTGCAGCGGCACCGATCGATTTGGCCTTGGTCAGCAGTTCGGCGGTGCTGCCCTTGAGCACGCCCTGCTTGATGTCTGCAACAACAAGTACGTTTGCCATGATAGTTTATTCCTTGTAAGCATCCGGTCAATGTCCCACCCGGGACTGAAGCCGCTCGGTTGAAATCGTTACAGCACCTTTGCCTCTTTGGCCAACAGCCCGACAACCGCTGCCGTGATCTCGGCGGCATCGCCTTCGAATTTCTGGCCGGCCTGGCGTGTTTTCGAGGCCATGAAGGCGATGATTTCCGACGGAGGGGACCCGCCGCCCACCTCCTCGAAGGAGGTGCCGAGGGCGGCCAGATCCATCACGGCGATCTTTTTTTTCTTGGCCATCATGAGCCCCCGCATCTGGGGAAGCCGCGGCTCGTTGATGCTGTCGCTGACCGTGACCACCGCCGGAAGGGTCAACTCGACAATTTCGGTGCCCTCGTCCCCGAGCCGGGATACCCTGATCGTCTGGTCATCGACGACCTCGATATCGATGACATTGCTGACACACCCGATGCCCAGGTACTCGGCCAGCATGATGCCGGTTTGCCCGCTGTCGGTGTCCTGGGCCTGTTTTCCGGTGATGACCAGATCATAATCCCCTTTTTCGTAGACCTTTTGCAGTACCCGGGCGACGATGGCCGATTGCGATGTGTCAAGTGCCGGGTCATCGATCTGGAGACCGTTGTCGATTCCCATGGCATATCCCCGGCGAATGATCTTGGTGTTGTCTTCGCCGCCGCCGATACTGACCAACGTTGTCTCGGCGCCGTGGCTCTCCTTCAACTGCACAGCGGCCTCTACGGCATTTTCGTCCCAGGCGTTCATGACGTACTGCAAACCGTCTTCGACGATGGCGCCGTTTTCGACATTGATGGTCAGTTCCACATCAACGACTTTTTTGATGGTTGTGAGAATTTTCACTGTTCCCCCCTGTTCGCATGTGTTCGTCCACTATCGGCCACCGCCACGGCACCGATCGGCTCAACATCGGTCCGGCGGTGAACGCCTGCCCCGGCGGTGCATATACAAAGATGTTATCAGGTAACTTGTTCTTTGGTAATATGTTATGCATGTGGGGGTGTCAAGATTTTTTTAGCGGACATTTTTAGAGATGATTTTGATTTCCAGCTGGGGCTTGTAGGCCGTGGCCCTGACCTTCAGACAGTCAATCGCATCGCCGCTTTCGGCCCCCTCAAGATTTTCCCCAGTCCACAAGAAAAACCAACCCCAGAGCGGGCTTCAGACGGAGGTGCCTTTGCGCCCCTGTGTTGGGTTTGTGCCCCTCTCCGAAGTGCCGCAGCACAGGACATAATTCTGACCGTTCAGTATTTTTCTGCAGTATAGCGTTGGAACGCGCATCGCCTACCCTTTTAATACACCCGTCGGTGCAGTCGAGTGTTGCGACCGCTGCCGTCGCCAACGGCCGTCAATTTCAGGATCTGCCAAGCCGGTGTGGCCCAGCTGCATGGCACCAGCGCGGATTGCCATCGAAATATAGGGCTTGAAATCATAATTCAATTGCTATACGCTGAAAAAAATCCGCAAATGAAAGCTTCAGCGCGCTCTTTCGTGGGGATTTTATGGTGAATGATCAGCAGTCAGACATCGATCCTGTTGCCCTGTCGCCCCCGCGTAAGCGTGGCTGCGGGCTGGTAACAACATCCTTTCCGGCCGATGGTTAAAATACCGTACGGTTAGTATATATTGTCCTCTGCAACGCCAGCGTCTCGGTTTCTATCAATCATAAAAAAGATGACGAACCCAACCGGGAAAGGGAACAATCATGAAACTGAAACAGATCACCGTATCTTTGGAAAACAGGCACGGGCGCCTGTATGAAGTTACCCGCGCCCTGGGCAACGCCGGCATCAACATCCGGGCCCTGAATCTGGTTGATACCGGTGCATTCGGGCAGCTGAGGCTTCTTGCTTCCGACGTATCTAAGATCCGACGCATTCTGATGAAACAACAGATGCCGGCGCGCGTCGATGAGGTCGTTGCGGCCGAGATCCAAGACAAGCCCGGCAGCCTGGCCGATCTTCTGGTTCATCTGTACGGCACCGACGTCAGCGTGGAGTACTCGTACGCTTTTGTCGGGATTTCCAAAGGCAGTGCCGTGATGATATTCCGTTTCAACGACAACGACAAGGCAATCCGCATATTGCAGGAAAAAGGGGTTCGATTGTTGGATGCCAAGGCATTTGGAATCGACGACCCCGGCACGTGATGCCCGGGCAATTGGTTTCAGCACTGACGGCAAAAACGCAATCATGTCTGGTCAAACAGGCGGAGGAGAGAAAAAATGAGCGCAACCACGGATTTTGATCCCCAATCGTTTGCAGTGGTCGGTGCCGGCCCAGTGGGATGTATCGTCGCTGCATTTCTGGCAAAAGCCGGGTACGATGTAACGCTTTGTGATGTTGTGCCTGAACTGCTGGCTCCCGCCAAAAAGCCGGGCATCATCATCGAAGGGGCTCAGGAGCTTCGGCAGCCCATATTGAAAACCTGCACCTCCGTCGATGATCTGGCAGACGATCTGCCCGACGTCATGATTATCGCCGTCAAGGCCAATGCGACGCCGCTGATCGCCTCTGCGATTGAAAGCTTTATTAAAGAGGGAACTTATGTGGTCAGCTGGCAAAATGGAATCGATACGGAGCTCGAACTCTCCAGGTTTTTGGGAAAGCAACCGGTGATGCGTGCCGTGGTCAACTATGGGTGCGGCCTGGTTAAACCCGGTCACGTGCGGCTGCCCTTCCATCATCCCCCGCATTTCATTCAGGCCCTCGACCCGCAATCAACCGATGCCGCCGGCGCCATTTCCCAAGCCCTGAGCAAGAGCGGATTGCCTACCGAAAATACACACACGATCGTCTCCAAAGTATGGCGAAAAGGAATTTTAAATGCCTGCATGAACCCGGTTTGCGCCGTGACCGGCCTGACCATGGCACGGGCAATGAAAGACCCCATCGTCTTCGAGATCGTGGATGCCCTGATCAAAGAATGCGTGCAAGTGGCCCGAGCCAACGAAATTGCGCTTGGATGGGATTTCTACCCTTATGCCATCGACTATATGAGCAATGCGGGTGACCACAAGCCCTCCATGCTGATGGACATCGAAAACAAAAGGCGTACCGAAGTCGATTTCATCAACGGCAAATTCATCGAATACGGCCACCAGGCGGGAATGGAGACACCCTATAACAAAACCATCCGCTCCCTGGTCAAAGCCATTGAACCCAGATAGAGACCCACAGGTAAACCGATGACACCGTCTCCCGTCTATGTGGGAATCGATTTGGGGGCTTCCCGAACCAAAGTCGCCGTCCTCGACGCCCGCAAAAAGCTGCTTGGCCATGCCGTTCGAAAATCGGGGACGGATTATGCGGCTGCCGCATCGGGGTGTATGACCGCCTCCCTTGAAATGGCGGCCGTTTCGGAGGCGGATATCGTTCGGACCATTTCCACCGGCTACGGTCGCAAAAATGTCATCTTCGCCCACGAGCACAAAACCGAAATCGCCTGCCATGCCAAAGGGTGCTACCACTATTTTCCAAAAGCCATCAGCATTATCGACATCGGCGGCCAGGACAACAAGGTCATCAAACTGGATCAATCCGGCCGGCGGTTGAATTTCAAGATGAACCGCAAATGCGCGGCCGGAACCGGTGCATTTCTCGAAGAGATGTCACAACGCCTGGACATCCCTTTGTCGTCCATGGACGGGCTGGCCCGCCAATCCGAAAACATGGTCAAATTGGGCAGCTTTTGCACCGTATTTTCCGCCACCGAAGTCCTGGAAAACATTCGCGCCGGAAAAAAACTGCCGGATATCGTCAAAGGACTTTTTTATTCGGTGATTGAAAGGGTGCTTGCAATGGAACCCCTGTCCGAGAACGTGGTCATCACCGGTGGTGTGGCGGCCCACAATCCGTTTCTGGTAACCATGGCGGCCGGCATCATCGGCCGGCCTGTTCTTGTTCCCGAATATCCACAATTGACCGGCGCAATCGGTGCTGCACTCTACGCCCTGTCGAATTGATGATGTCGGGCCACCGAAAAATTTATTCTGGAGGAGCTGTCATGGCGGAAGAAAAGAATCGCGGCAGGAAAAAACTCAAGTCGGCCGGCCTGTTGGGTAAATTCATGGCCGATTACTACTACGAACTGGACCACGCCGCCAAAACCGGAGAGAAAAAGATTGCCTGGTGCACCAGTGTCGGGCCGGCGGAGCTGTTGAGGGCCATGGGGTTTTTGGTGTATTTTCCCGAAACCCACTCCGCCATGCTCGGCGCGACGCGCATGGCGACGGATCTGATCCCCAAAGCCAATGCCATTGGATACTCTCCCGATATATGCTCATACCTGACAGCTGACATCGGTGCCTATTTAGCAGGCGTCTCACCGCTGGCCAATGTTTTCAAAGGCATCGCTGGGCCACCCAAACCGGATATCCTGGTCTACAACACCAACCAGTGCCGGGACGTCCAGGACTGGTTCGACTGGTATGGCCGCGAATACGGCGTGCCGTCGATCGGGATCCAAACCTACCGCGGGGTCAAAGAGGTCACCGAAAAACATATCTTCTCCATCGCCAGGCAGATTGAGGCCCTGATCGAACCCCTGGAAAAGGTCGTCGGCGCCACGCTGGACGAGGACAAACTCAAAGAGACCGTGGCGTTGTCCAGAGCGTGTTCCGAACTGTGGAAAAAGGTGCTGGACACCGCCAGTGCGGTTCCCTCCCCATTGACTTTTTTCGATGGCACCACACTGATGGGGCCGGCAGTCGTCGGCCGGGGGACACCCCGTGCCAATGCCGCCTACACAGCGCTGCTGGCGGAACTGGAGGAACGAATCGCGAGCAAAGAAGGCGCGGTTGATGACGAAACCTACCGCATCTACTGGGATGGCATGCCGGTTTGGGGGCGTCTGAGCGCCCATTCGAAGCTGTTTACCGATCTGAACGCGTGTGTGTTGGCCTCGACCTACTGCAACAGCTGGATATTTTCGGCCTTGGATCCGGAAAAACCGATCGAGAGCATGGCCAGGGCTTACACGGAACTGTTTATCGTCCGTTCGGACCAATACAAGGAGGACTATATCAAACGGATGCTTGACTTCTTTAAGGTCGACGGCATCATCTACCATGATGCCAAAACCTGTCCCAACAACTCCAACTGCCGCTATGGGCTGCCCCAGCGACTCGAAAAGGAAACCGGCATTCCGAGTCTGCGCATAGACGGTGATTTAAACGACCTCAGATTGCTTTCCGATGAACAGACCCAGACCAATATAGAAGCGTTTATCGAACAACTCGAGGAGTACAGATGATGTTAGACGCACTGTTTAGACCCAAATCCGTGGCAGTCATCGGCGCCTCCACCAAAGCCTTGCACATCGGCAACCGGGTCATCAAGAATCTTCAGGACTTTGGGTTTAAAGGGGATATTTATCCCATCAATCCGAAGGCCGACGAGATCCGCGGAATCAAGGCCTTCAAATCGATACTGCAGGCCCCGGACAATATCGATGTGGTCCACATGGTCATCCCCGCCAAGTTCGTCCCCCAGGCCGTGGAGGAGTGCGGCCAAAAAGGCGTCAAAAACATTATCATCAACTCGGGCGGGTTCTCGGAAACCGGTTCCGATGGGGCGGCTTATGAAAAAGATTTTCTGGCCCGGGCCAAAAAATACGGCATCCGGATGTTCGGTCCGAATTGCCAGGGGATCATCAACACGGACCCTGCCATCCGGGCCTATTGCAATTTTACGTTTACCTATCCGGATGTGGGCTATATCTCCATCGCCGCATTGAGCGGCGGCGTCGCCGAAGTGATCCATCAAGGCTTTTCCGAAATGGGTGTGGGCACGCGCATCTATGCCTCCAACGGCAACGCCTGCGATGTGACCATTCCGGAAATTATCCGCTACCTCGGAGAAGACGAGGGCACCCGGGTCGTGGTCACCTACGTCGAAGGACTCAAAGATCCCGCCACGTTCATGCAGGTGGCTCGGGAGGTGGCCGCCAAAAAGCCGCTCCTGGCCATGAAGGCCGGCCGCACGGCAGAAGGCGCCAGGGCCGCCGCGTCACACACCGGCGGACTGGCCAAAACGGATCTGGCTACCGATCTGATCTTCAAAAAGGCCGGCGTGCTCTCTTTTACCGACGAAGGGGAGATGATCAATGCCGCCGCGGCGTTCGCCACCCAACCGATACCCAAAGGCAAGCGGGTTGGGATCATCACCAACACCGGCGGTCCGGCGGTCATCGCCACCGACATCCTGGTCGGTGCCGGCCTCAAGATCCCCCCCCTTTCGGAAAAAACCGCCCGTCTGCTCGAGGATGCCCTCTATCCGGAAGCCTCGATCAACAATCCAGTGGATGTCCTGGCCACGGGAACGGCCGATCATTACCGCGCCTGCCTGGATGCCATGATGGGCGACGACCAGTTTGACGCAATCCTGGTCCACTTTGTCACGCCCTTTTTCGTGGACACGGAAAGCATCGCCAGGGAGATCGCGGCGGTCAACCAGCAGCGCATCAAGCCCGTGATCTGCAATCTGATGACCGATAAACGCCAGTGGACCGACACCCTCGAGATCCTTCGGGCCGGCGGTGTGCCTTGCTTTGGTCTGCCCAGTGTGGCCGCCAGGACATTGACCGATCTGGTCCGCTACCACGAGATCCGATCCCGTCCGACCGGAACGGTGGAGACGTTTGAAGATGTGGATCCCCGCAGTGCGAGCGCGCTTATAGAAGCCGCCAAAGCGGCCGGCCGCACGCACCTGTCGGCCGACCAGGTCTTTGGCATTCTGGCTGCCTATGGCATTCCGGTGGCCGCCTGGCGGATGGTCGCAACCGCTGAAGAAGCGGTCCGGGCCGCCGAGGCCATCGGCTATCCCGTGGTCGTCAAAGCCGACGCGGAGGAAATTGTGCACAAAAGCGACATGGGCGGTGTGGCCGTCAATCTCGGCGATGGCCATGCCGTGCGGTCCGCGGTGCAGGCCATGAGCCAGAACCTGGCAGCCGAAACGCTCCGGTTCCTGGTCCAGAAACAGCTGCCCCCGGGGCTGGAGCTGATCATCGGCGCCCGGGCGGAAGCCGAACTGGGTCACCTGGTGATGTTCGGGCTGGGCGGAATTTATGTAGAGGTCTTCAAGGATGTCGTTTTCGACCTGACCCCGATAACCGGTGCAGAGGCGCAGGAGATGCTTGCGGCCATCAAGGGTGCGCCCTTGCTCAGCGGGGTCAGGGGACAAAGCGGTGTGGATCGAAGCAGGATCGTCGAAATCATCCAGCGTCTTTCGCAACTCCTCTCCGATTTACCCGAAATTCAAGAAATGGACTTGAATCCCGTGATCGCCAGTGCAACCGATGCCGTAGCGGTGGATGCCCGGATCAGCCTATAACCGGATCAGCCTATAACAAGGAGGACAAGATGGCCTGCTGGATGAATCTGGGACAGACGCTGAAAGTGAATGCCAAAAAATTCCCGCACACCGTCGCGTTAAAGGATGCCGCCCGCTGCCTCACCTATCCGCAGCTCAACCTGCGTGTCAATCAGCTGGCCAACAGCCTGTTGGCCATAGGGCTCGTAAAGGGTGACAAGGTTGCGGTGCTGCTTGAAAACAGTATTGAGATCATCGAAATGTATCTGGCCACCGCCAAAACAGGGCTGGTGATTGTTCCGATCAATTTCCGCCTGGTTTCACAAGATGTCGAATTTATTGTCGACAACTCGGATGCCAAGGCCTTGGTGGTGCATGACCAGTTCGTGCCCACGGTGACGCCGATCCGGCCGAATCTGAAGCGAATTTCAGCGGATCACTACATCGTGGTCGGCAACGCTTGTGCGGGCTACCGACCGTATGAGACGATGATCGCCACGGCTCCCACCAGCGAGCCGGTGTCGGATGTGGCGCCCGGGGACACCTGGATCCTGATCTATACCTCCGGTACGACCGGCCAACCGAAGGGGGTCGTCCGCTCGCATGAATCCCACATCGCCTTTTACCTGATCAATGCCGTCGATTTCGGTTTCAGCCAGCAGGACGTCTGCCTGAACGTCATGCCGCTGTGCCATATCAATTCCACCTTTTTTACCTTCATCTTTACTTACATCGGTGCGACAGTTTATGTCCATCCGGCCCAATCCTTCAAGGCCAAAGAGATCCTGGAGATCATCCAACGCGAGAAGATTTCCTTCATCTCCTTGATCCCCACCCACTACAATCTCATTTTAAATGCGTCCGAAGACACGAAGCGCTATGACCGCAGCTCCATCCGAAAGCTGCTTTGTTCATCGGCGCCGGTGCACAAGCGCATGAAACTGGCGATCATGGATTTCTTCCCGGGGGTCGAGCTTTACGAGGGCTATGGCTCCACCGAAGCCGGTATCGTAACGGTGCTCAAGCCCGAAGATCAGCTGCGCAAACTGGGATCCATCGGGTTCGAATCGCTGGGAACCGAGTTCGTCAAACTGTTGGATCAAGATGGGAACGAAGTCGGCACCGGCCAAGTGGGCGAGCTGTACTCACGCGGTCCGATGCTTTTTGATGCATATTATAATCTGCCGCAAAAAACGCGTCAGGCATTCAAGAACGGCTGGTTTTCCGCCGGGGACATGGCCAGGCGCGACGAGGACGGCTATTACGAGATCGTAGACCGCAAAGACAACATGATCATTACGGGGGGCGAGCATGTCTATCCCAGTGAGGTCGAAGAGGCCATCGCCAGCCATGAATGCGTCTTCGACTGCGCCTGCATCAGCCTGCCGGATGAAAAGTGGGGCGAAAAGGTGGTGGCCGTCGTCGTGCCGCATCCGGGAGTTGACGGCGCTCAGATCGACGAGGAGATGATCAAGACCTGCTGCCGGGACAAGCTGGCCGGTTACAAGCGCCCCAAGGACGTCATTTTCATCGACGCGGACAGCATGCCGCGCACGGCAACCGGCAAGATCTTGCACCGCAAACTGCGGGAGCGTTACCTGCGCTCCGAGCATTGCGGCCCACGGTCGACGCGATAGCAAATCCAACCAGATCCACGTTGCAGGACATCCGAAACAGCTGATTGTTTCTCATTCAACCAAAATTTAGGGGAGGAAGACGGCATGTTGACCAAAGCGTTCATTCCATACGGTGGCTACTACTCCACGCCGTTCGCCAAGTGGCAGGGCAGCCTGGCCAATGAGAACTCCATTACCCTGGGAGCCGAAACCACCCGGCGCTGGCTGGTGCACAAAGGATGGGATCCGAACATGTATGATTATCTGATTCTGGGGATTACCATCGGCCAGCCCAAGTTTTTCTATGGCGGTCCATGGGCTTCGGCGCTGATCGGTGCTGAACGTATACCCGGCGTCATCCTCAGCCAGGCCTGCTCGACCTCGACGACCGGCATCTTTCAGGCCGGGGTCGGGATCGAGACCGGCCTTTACGAGACGGTCTGCTGTCTGATGGTGGACCGGTGCTCCAACGGACCCCACACCGTATGGCCGAATCCCAAAGGCCCCGGCGGTGAGGTCCTTTCCGAAAACTGGATGATGGACCATTTCAATAAAGATCCCTGGGCCGGCGGGGCGATGATACAAACCGCCGAGAACGTTGCCGGTGAGGCGGGTATCACCCGGGATGAATGCGACGCTGTCGCCCTGCGAAGATATGTACAATACCAGGACGCCCTGGCTGATGAGCGCCGCTTTCAGAAACGCTACCTGTTTCCCGTTGAAGTCGCCCTTTCCAGGAAAAAGACGGTTCTCATCGAGGCCGACGAGGGGGTCACGCCGACCACTGCCGACGGGTTGGCAACCCTGCGGCCGGTAATCCCGGGGGGCGTCCACACGTTCGGCAGCCAAACGCATCCCGCTGACGGCAACTGTGCCTTGACCGTGACGAGCCGTGAAAAAGCCAAAGCGCTTGCCACGGACCCGGACATTGAAATTCAGATCGTCTCTTACGGGTATGCGCGCACCCAGAAAGCCTTCATGGCCAAGGCGGTTGTGCCGGCTGCAAGAATGGCACTGGACAAGGCCGGAATCGGTGTGGATGATGTGAAGGCCATCAAAACCCACAACCCGTTTGCCGCCAATGATGTTTTCATGGCCAAGCAGATGAACCTGGATGTCAACAGCTTCAACAATTACGGCAGCTCCCTGGTGTTCGGCCATCCTCAGGCACCCACGGCCGGGCGCCTCATTATCGAGGGCATCGAAGAGGTGGCCCAGACCGGCGGCGGCTATCTGCTCTTCAGTGGATGCGCCGCGGGGGATACGGCCGCCGGGCTTGTCTTAAAAATAGGATAGTGTCGCCACACGCCTGTCCGCCGCCCCGTTTTCGGGATGCGGACAGGCGTCGCACCTGTGGGCCGCTCTCATTTTTCACTCACCGTCAGCAGGGTCGAACCGCACGGACATCGTGGTTCCGCCCGACGTCAGGCAATCCTGCGGACTGTTGCAGTGGCCACACCTTTCAATGTCGCCCGGGCACAAATTCTCATCAGCGGGGATATGTCGGCAGCGGGTCGATTTCATATGGATATCGAACCGGTAGCGTTCCGAAAAAATCTTGATGCGCAGCAGGTCAAACCCCTTTCCACCGGCGTTGAAATCATACACCTGGCCGGAAGCATACTGCAGGGTGTCTCGGGTGCTGAAGTTGTGTTCAAAGATGAGCGGCTGGTTCAGCGCTGCGATGCCGACGCCGAAATCTTTTACTTCCAGAAGGGTGTGTTGATTGTCCGGCCGCACCGTCACCTGGATGCAGCCGCCGTCCGGTGTGTTTTCAATGGCATTGCGGAGCAACCCTTCGACAACGGTGGCCAGGACCTGTTCGGGAATATGAATGGCCCCGGCAGCAGCGAGTTCCGTCGTCAATTTAATCTGCCGATGTGAAAAATCGGGCTGCATGGCCTGGATTTTTGCCGCGACAAAACGATCCAGCCGTATGCGGGTGGCAGTTTCATCCGGAGGCGCGAAAATTTCCTTGACCCGCTGACGGATTCTGGCGGCGGCATCCTCCCGCCCGGTCTCTGCCGATACCAGCGATTCCAGCAGATCCGAGCAGGCCTCCAGCATGGCTGAAATCACCTGGCGAACGGTGTAATTCCTGTCGCGCTGGATGTCCTCGATGCGGTATTGCATGGCCAGGAGCCGGTCTATGTTGCGCTGCGCCCGATCCAAAATCTTGGTCACACTGGGGTCGGTGTGGCTGGACAAGCGCTGGGCCAGGAGGTGGAACGAGGCCTCGAGCACGGCGACGGGTGTTTTCAGCTCATGGGAAAGGTGGTGAATAACGCGTTCCTTGGCCCGATTCAGGCTGCGGACCTCGGTGTAGGAATGGTTCAGTTCGTCGTTGATTCGCGCGTTTTCAATGGGCAGGGCGACCGTGCTGGCAATGGCACTCATCAACTCCACATCGGTATGGTCAAATTTTGCGCCCTTTTTGTTCACGGCGCACAGCACACCGATCATCCGGTCTTGAGTCCGGATGGGCACATCCAGCATGTTGCGGGTGCGATACCCCATTTGCTCGTCCACCTTGCGAAAAAAAAAGGGACTTTTGGACGTATCGTGAACGATCAGCGGTTCTTGTGTTCGGTAGACAAAACCGGCCACACCTTTGTTGGCGGGAAAGCGGAATTCGCGCATCTTGCGGCCGACTTCGGTGTCATCATAAATGGCCGTACGAATGAAAAAGGTCTTCTGGTCTTCATCCAGCAAGATCACCGAGGCGCCCTCGGCACGGATCAGCTCCTGGACCTCACGCGTGATGAAGTTCAAGCGGTCGTCCAGACGCTTAAAACGCGGCAAGGCCCGGGCGATGCCCAAGAGGGCTTGATTGCTGCGTTCGATGCGTTTTTGCTGCGTGACATCCCGAAGAATCACCAACTGTCCCTCAGGTTCCTCGTCGTCTCCGAAAAAAATGGCGCTGCTCGATTCGATATCCAGCAGGCGCCCCGCTTTGGTCAACCGCTGGGAAGTCAGGCCATAAATGGTATGCTCATGCTTGAGGCGCGCTGCCTCCTGCCGGACCGCTTCTTTCAAATGGTCCGGAACAAACGGAATGTGGCGGCCTTCCAGTTCTGCCAGGCGCCAGCCGAAGACCTTTTCAAAGGCCGGATTGAGGTAGGCGACAATGCCGTCGAGGTTGAGAACGAGCGCGGGGTCGGGGAAAAAATGCAGCAGATCCCAGTAATGCCGGTCCGCTCCAGCGCCGCTTTTAAACAGGCGGAAGCAGGCCGGGGACGTCGAAACAGATTCCGTATTCATGGTCGACACTAAAGGTCCAGGTTGAACAAGACCCATTTAAAGCGCTGCTGAATCTCCGCTGGCAGGTTGGAACCGATCCGGGCCATGAATAAATTTTCCGGGCGAAGCAGCACGTTGGGTTCATTGGTCTGGCATATGCGGAACCCATAGCGTGAAAAGAGGTGAATCATCATATTGCGGTAATCCATGACCGTCATCTTTACACCATCCAGGTCCCATGTCCATGAATAACCCACCATATAAAAAATCCGGTCCTCGATCAGCGGATGATCCACCGCCAGCTCTAACAGTTTGGCGGCGATTCCGTCGCCCCGCCAGGCGCGACTGACTTCAACGACAGAGACTTCCATCATGATCCGGTCCCCGACCCTGATCCAGCGTTCATCGGGGCTCGGGTACTGCAGGATGGCAAACCCGATGATCTGGCCATCGGCGGAGGCGATGGTGACGTTTGCATCCGGCCGGTTTGCTGCCGCGGCCAGGCTCTCTTTCTTGGAAATAATGGGGCTGTAGCGAGGGAATTCAGAAAAGGTTTTTTTAAAGCCGAGGGGTGCGATATCCTCGGGGGTGCAGAAAGCGCGGATGTGTACTAAGCCCTGACCGGTTTGCAGCTGCACGCAATTTTGATTCTGATGTGCCATGAATGGATTAGAAATCGCTCCAGTCTTTGTGCAACTTTTTCACCATTATCTGATAATCATGGTATTCTCCATCGGGATCCTGAATGTAATCCCGCAACAGCCCCTCCTTGACAAAGTCCAGCTTCTGGACGGCTTTGATGGCAAAATCGTCGATTCCGACCACGAAATCCATGCGGATTCGCTCGAGCTCCATCTCCATGGCCCGTTTGATCAGGTCGAAGATCATCCAGGTGCCCAATTGTTTGTGACTGAATTCGGGCACGACAATGATGCGAAGCCGGCCGATATGCTTTCTGGCCCCATAGGGGCGCAGAAGCAGACCCGCATTGGCTACGATCCTTTTCTCGTGGCAGGCCAGAATGGCAAAGGACCGTCCCGCTTGTTGGTGATCGATCCATTTGTCAATCACCAGCGGATCGCAGGGATCTTCTTTCAGGTACCACTTAAAGGCCACATCCATCTCGCGGTAAAAGCAGACCAATGGATCCCGATCCTGCGGCGCCAGGAGTCTGAGCGTAATTTGCGTACGGTCCTTTAAGATGATTTCCTTGGGGTATTTGTTTTCAAACATGTCGGGTCCTTTCCCGATGAATTTCTCAGTGCCCACCCTTGTCCCTACCCTTTCGGCCGCTCGTCGAACACCCGTTTGGCCTTGCCTTCACTGCGGGTGATGAGCTTGGGCTCTACCAGGTCGACCTTGACGCCGATGCCCAACATGCCCCGGATGTGTTCGGAAACCTTGGCTTCCACCTCGGCCATTTTTTCCGGACCGGCATCATAGAGCTCCTTTTTGGCTTCGGTTCGGACGATCAGTTGATCCAGATAGCCTTTTTTGCGCACGATGATGACATACTGCGGTTCGATTTCATCGATGTCCAGCAGAAGCGATTCAATCTGGGAGGGAAACACATTGACACCGCTGATGATGAGCATGTCGTCCGTGCGGCCCGTGATCTTATCCATGCGCATCAGGGTGCGGCCGCAGGGACAGGGTTCAGGGATGAACCGGGTGATGTCTTTGGTTCGATATCGTATCATGGGCATGGCTTCACGCTGAATCGAGGTGAAAATCAATTCACCCTTCTCCCCCATGGGTACCGGTTCCAACGTCAAGGGGTCCACCACTTCCGCCAAAAAAAAGTCCTCATTGATGTGCAGCCCGTTTTGCTCCTGGCAGTCAAAGGCGACGCCCGGTCCGCCAAGTTCGGTCAAGCCATAAGCCTCCATGGCTTTGATCCCCATTCGGGTTTCGATCTCCTGGCGCATGGACGGGGTCCACGGCTCGGCGCCGAATACGCCGACGCGCAGGGGCAGATCCTTGAGGTTTACCTTCATCTCCTCTGCCCGCTCGGCGATGGTGAGCGCATAAGATGGGGTGCAGAGCAACGCATTGGTTCTAAAGTCCCGCATCAGGGTGATTTGGCGCTCGGTCATCCCGGAACTGGTGGGGATTACATTGCAGCCGAGTCTCAGCGCTCCTTCATGAAACCCGAGCCCACCGGTGAAAAGCCCGTAACCGTATGCGTTCTGAACAACATCCTCACGGCGGATGCCTGCCGCCCAGAGGTTCCTGGCCATGCATTCGCCCCACTGGTCGAGATCCTTTTGGGTATAGGGCCCGGTAATGGGCTTGCCGGTCGTGCCGGAGGAGGCGTGCACCCGCACGACATCTTGCATGGGAACGGCACACAGGTCGAAGGGGTAGTTGTCTCTTAGATCGTTTTTCACCGTAACCGGCAGTTTGGTGACGTCTTCCACACTGTTGATGTCGTCGGCGGTGACTTGCGCTTCCTCGAAGCGGCGCCGGTAGAAGGAGACCCGATCGTTGACCCAGGCAACGGTTGCCTTCAGTTTTTCCAGCTGCAATTTTCGAAGTTCTTCCCGTGGCAGGCATTCGACTTTTTTGTTCCAGGGCATCTGCTCCTCCTTATGAAAGATCGGTTTATACTGCCTAAGCCGCCGCTGCAGCGGAATATCCAAGCTCGAAGGCTTTTAGATTGATTTTTGTGAAGGCTTTTTTGGTTGTGGTGGTTATGGCCGTTTTGAAATTGTCGGTCGACAGGGGCAGGATGCCGGTCTGGGCCATGGCGCCCAGCAGAACCATGTTGACCGACATGACGGCACCGGCCTGCTCTGCCAGCGCTCTGGCGTCAAAGGCGATGAGCCGCTTCGTTTTGGCGCCGATCAGCGCTTGGATCTGGCTCAGCCGGGGATAGACGGCTTTACCGATGGTTACGGTGAAGGGCGACAGGGGCGAAAGATTGGTGATCACGGTGGTGCGCTCGTTGCATTTGTTGAGCGCCCGCAGGGTCTCCGCCGGTTCAAACCCCACCAGCAGGTCCGCCTCCCCGTTGGAAATGATGGTGCTCTTGGCATCGCCCAGCACGATGGCCGATTCCACCACCCCGCCACGCTGGGCCATACCGTGGATTTCACTCATGCGGACCGGGATATCCGAGAGCAAGGCGGTCTCGCCGATCACCCGGGAGCTCAGGAGATTGCCTTGTCCGCCCACGGCCACGATGATCAGTCTGGTTGGTTCCATCTCAATCTCCTTTTTTTATGGGCAGGATTGCATTCTCAGGACAAATTTGGGCACACACGGCACATCCGACACACAGGTCGGGATCGATGAGGATTTGCTGGTTGTGCAGGTAAAAGGCAGGACAGGCCAATTCGTCGACGCAGTGGCGATGGTTTTTACACTTATCGCTCACGAAAAATGGCCGCCCCTTGAGCTCTTTTAGGCTTTTTGCATACAGGGTACAGGTCTCCTGGGAGATGACCACGGAAACCCCTTCGAACGCCAGGGCCGACTTGATCGCCTCGATGCTTTTTTTGACCTTGAACGGTTTGATCACCGATACATGCGCAACGCCCAGGGCCCTGACCACCGTTTCGATGGAAATGCGCCCATACCCATCCAGGTTGAGTTTCTGCATGTCCACCCCGGGATGGGGCTGGTGCCCGGTCATGGCGGTAGTGCCGTTGTCGAGAATGACCAGTGTGAAATTGTGGTTGTTGAAAACGGCATTGATCAATCCGGCCACACCGGAATGAAAAAAGGTGGAGTCGCCGATAAACGATATGACTTTTTTATCGGTTGCTTTGGAAAACCCGCAGGAACTTCCCACGGATGCCCCCATGCAGACCACAAAATCGGCCATGTTCAGTGGGGGCAGAAACCCCAGCGTGTAGCAGCCGATGTCCGAGGGGTAAATGGTGTCCATCCCTTCGGCGGCCTTTTTGACCGCATAGAAGGTGGCCCGGTGGGAACAGCCGGCGCAAAGCGTGGGCGGCCGTGCCGGAATGTCGGGCACATCCGACAAATCGGGAATTTTTGGCGGCGTGTACGGCACCTCGAAAAAGGCGGCCACACACCCACGAACCAATGCCGGGTCGTATTCGTACAGCCGGGAGAAAAGATCGTCAGCCTTGCCTTTGATGGTCAGAGACAAGCCCGCCTCCTGGGCAAAAGCCTTGACCGCCTCTTCCATGAACGGCTCCCCCTCTTCAACCACGAGGACCCGGTCGCAATCTTTTAAAAAGTCTTTAATCAGCGCTTCGGGCAAGGGCTGCGAAAAACCGAGCCGCAGGACCTTGGTTTTCCCGGCGATGCCCAAATCGGTGACGGCGTCTGCGACATAGGTATAGGAAACCCCGTTGCAGATGATGCCCCACCTGCCCTGGCCCTCGATAAAGTTGTACGGGGATTGCTCGGCCAACTGTTTGGCCCTGGCGATGTTTTCCAGCAGCCGGACGTGCAGCTTTCTGGAAACTGCGGGAACGCAGACGAAATTCATCGGGTCTTTGGTAAAATCACCGCGGGTCTGCCGCGGCCGGATTTCTCCCAAAGAGATGATGGCGTTGGAGTGGTTCACCCGTGTCGTCGTCCTGAAAAGTACCGGCTCATTCAGTTTTTCGGACAGGTCAAAGGCGTAGCCGACCATTTCGGCGGCTTCCTCCACCGATGAGGGCTCCAGAACGGGCAGTCCGGCCAATTTGCCATAATAGCGGTTGTCCTGCTCGTTCTGGCTGGAAAACATGAAGGGATCGTCGGCGGTCACGATCACAAGGCTGCCATTGACCCCGAGATAGGCCAGCGTCATGAGGACATCGGCGGCCACGTTAACGCCCACGTGCTTCATCATGCACATGGCGCGAAGCCCCGAATTGGCCGCCGCCGCCGCGACTTCCAGGGCCACTTTCTCGTTGGTGCTGTACTCGAAGTAAAGGTCGCTTTCCTGAGACATCTGAAAGAGATTGAGTGAAATCTCCGAAGAGGGCGTCCCCGGATAGGTGCTGGCGAAGGCCACACCCGCCTCGATGGCTCCCCTGGCAATGGCCTCATTGCCCAACACCAGCATTCGTTGTCCTGGATTCTCCGTCAGTAGTTTGTGCATGCCATCTTCCTTTTATTGCCCTTTGAATTCAGGGCGTCTGCGGCCCAACGCGGTAAGGCCTTCCAATGCATCTGCAGTCGAGAATATTTCAGCCAGGCGCTCAAGCTCAATGGCGATGGCCTGGGACATGCTTTTTCCGACCTGCCGGTCAATGATTTCATTGGCCAGCTTGAGCGCCAGCGGGGCTTTGCGACCAACCAGTTTAGCGGTCTGGGCCGCCAATTGCGGATCGACGCCCACGGGCGGTTCACCGGCCAGCAGTCGGGCCGAATTTTCGGCGCTGCACAGTTGGGCCAGCGCTTTCTGGCTGTCGGGTATCTCACGCTTTCGATACTTGTCCGGCAGCCCCTTGCGTGTCAGCTCCAAGATGGCCGCCGGTACGCCGGCCGGCTCGACCAGCGTGGTGACGATGCCCAGGGATTGGGCGGTTTCGGCACTGATCGGGACCCCCGTGAAGACATAATACTTGGCCAGCTCCTGGCCGGCTTGCCGCGCAAAACGCAGCATCCCGCCCAGACCCGGATAGATGCCGATGCCGGTTTCAGGAAATCCCATGGAGCCCGCCGGTGTCGCCACGATTGCCTGGCAGGCCAGGGCCAATTCGCTGCCCCCACCCATGGAGAGGCCATCGAGCAGGGCAATGGTCGGCTTGTCGGCATTTTCGATGCTCAGCAGAAGCTGGTGCCCCCTTGCGGTGAAATCGACAATTTCAGATATTTTTTCGGCTTGAATCTTTTTGACAAAGTAGCGGATGTCCGCCCCGGCGACAAAAGCCTTGCCGGCCCCTTGCAGCACCACCGCTTTGACGCCGGCATGGCCTTGGGCCTCTTTAAACCGGGCCTCGAGCTGGACAAAGACCTGTTCGTTCAGCGCATTCATGGCTTCGGGGCGGTTGATGGTGATATAGGCGATCTCATCTTGTACTTCCAGATCGACCAGTTGAAAGGAGAACGGTTGTCCGGATTCTTTTTGTTTGCGAAGGATGTCCGGCATTTCGAAGTCGGGGTACTTTTGGGCGACGGCCGCCACCACCTGATAGGTCTTGTCGATGCCGATGCGATTCATCAGTTCAAAGGGTCCCAAGGCCCAGCGCAATCCGATTTTGGCTCCCCGATCGGTGTCTTCCATGGAAGCCACCTGTTCATCGACCAGGGTCGCCGCCACGCCAAGGCATACGCCGTACAGGCGGTCGATCACGATCTGAATTTTGGACTCGTCGACCTCGCCGCCAAGGTCCCAGTTGGCGCCTTTTTCCATCTGCGCCTTCAACACGTCGGCCGGGGCGTAAAACGGGCCGATTTCCGTTCCGAGGGTTGTCGCCGCATGGACCGCGATGGGGATGCCGGTGACATTCATCAGCATAAAGGGTCCCATGCCGATCTTGAATCCCCGTTTGGCCGCTTCCTCGATGGTTGCAATGGAGGCCACGCCTTCTTCGAGAAGCCGGGCCGCCTCGTTCAAAAACGGGACGAAAAACCGGTTGACCGCAAAGCCCGGGGCATCTTTGACCAAAATAGCGGTTTTGCCGTGCAGTTTGGCTGCCAAAAGGGACAACGCCAATGTCGATTCGCTGGTGCCTTCGTGGGGGATCACTTCCAACAGCCGGTTTTTGGCCGGGTGGTAAAAATAATGATACCCGATGAATCGGTCGGGCCTGGAAACCACTTGGGCGAACTCGCGTACGTAAAAAGAGGATGTGTTGGTGGCCAAAATGGTTTTAGGGTCGCAGATTTGGTCGAGCTTTTGAAACACCTCGGTTTTGACCTGTTTGTCCTCGAAAACAGCTTCGATGACGATATCGGCATCGGCCACGGCATTCATATCGGTGGTGGCGGTGATGCGGGCCAGAATCTCCTCGACCGCAACGGGACTGAATATCTTGCGCGCCACTGCGTCGGACAGGATACTTTTTATATTCGACAAACCGCGCTGGACGAATTCATCTTTTACATCCACCATGACCACAGGCAGGCCCTCCTGGGCGATTTTCTGGACGATGCCGCTGCCCATGTTGCCCGCACCGATAACACCGATCTTGTTGATTTGCGTCATGCCACCCCCTTTATTTTTTCAGTATGCGCAGGAAAACGCTACGGCCCGTAAAAAAAATGACTCCACCGCCTCGCAGCACCGGACAACGGTACTGCCGCCAAGGGTTTTAAGCGTTGGCATCGGATCGGAAACACATGCTGGAAATACTCGCACTTAGTATAAAATAACGTCTCTTTTTTTTACTGAACGAACCCAACCTTGTCAAGTAAAGAATTCCGACCGTTTAGTATTGTTACCGCGTTCCACAAGCCTTGGACGGTATTTTTCGACACGCCCCGGCGGTTCCTGTCGTCTGGCCGATGGGCCGTGTCCACCGCAGCCGAAATTGGCGGTTTGCCCGCATCGGGATGCACCCTTTTCGGGCAACGCCGCAATTGCCCACTGAAAATTTATAGCTTGAAATCATAGTAAAATTGATATAACCTTCTTGAACTTGCAGGAAACTGATCCGCTTTGGCGTTTTTTCGTACAGTTGCCACCCCATCCAGAAAGCGCAGTCATGAACCGCATCCCGATCTTTTCGAGACCGCTTTGGAAAGGCGCGAGTAGATTTAATTTCAATTTGCTTATTGATACCGAACGGTTGGTATTTGAAACCCAAACTGATAATTTTTGCAAGCGATCTCAATTAGAGAAAGGTGAATCGCTCAGTTTGGGTGAAAGAAATGCGATCTAATGAGACGAAGTCAGGAAACGGAAAAGAAAATCGTTCAGGCCGCCTTGGATCTGTTTGTCCACAAAGGGTATCACGGCACATCTGTCAATGACATAACCAAAAAGGTCGGATTGACCAAGGGGGCGCTCTACTCGCATTTCAAGAGCAAGAGCGAACTGGTATTTCGAACCATCCAGGAGTACGACACCCAGTTCATCGATCAGATGATCAAGGCGGTCGATGGATTCCAGGGAAATGCCATCGAAAAACTCCACCATGCCATCAGTTTCAATGCCGCATTCGCCGTGAAAAACCTCGAACTTTGCGTCTTTTTGACCTTTTTGTCGACCGAGTTGAGTGCAGATGCCGATTTTCAGCCGGCCTTGAAAACAACCTATCGCAAGTACCAGAGATACATCGCTAAAATCATCACCCAAGGCGTTAGTCAACGAATTGTCAAAAAAGGGATCGACCCCGAATTGGCGGCGCTGACCTTCATGGCCCTGCACGATGGGATACTGCTCCAGTGGGTATTGAATCGGGATGGCTTGGACGGCAGGCAGTATGTCAATACCTTTCGGACCATATTCATCAGTGGGTTGGCAACTTAAGATCGTATCAATCCCTTTACATGGCCCTGCTCTTCCATATAATATCAAGTGAACTTCTTTTTTTCACCTGTGGTGCCCATGAGGTCTCAGAACCACAATTCACGAGGTGTGAATGACCTGCGGTGAAAAAGCGAGTTCTTATCGCCGCACCCAGCCACTCATGATTTAGGGGACAGGACCATGGGCAGCATCCGCCAATTCACGCCGCCCGCACGAGGGCTCATCGTTGCCGGCGCCCTCGCGCTCGTCATCGGGATAATGAAGCTCGCGGCTCCCATCCTGATCCCGCTACTGCTGGCGGTGTTTATCGCCGTCGTGGCCACGCCAGCGCTGCGCTGGATGCGCCGCAGAGGCGTACCGAAGTGGGGCGCGCTGGGCCTGATCGCATTCGTTCTGCTGGACCTTGGCAGCTTGCTGGCGCTCATCGCCACCGGTGCGCTGGAGGGCTTCAGGGACAACTTCCCGACCTACCAGGAGCGCTTCGTGTTGCTGAGCCAGCAGGCGGGCGTTTGGCTCGAGCGACTGGGAATGGAGCACTCCCAGGAAGCCATCCCGGACCTGTTGGACCCGAACAAGGTGATGGGGCTGGTGCGGCTCGCGCTCTCCAACGCGAGCGGTGTGCTGGCGACGGGGTTCCTGGTATTGCTCGCCGTCATGTTCATACTGCTGGAAGCGCCGAGCCTGCGCGCCAAGCTGCGAGTCGCCTTCAAGCCCTCGCCGGAGGCCGAGGCGCGTATCACTCAGCTTCTGGAGCGCATCAACCGCTACATGTCCATTAAGGCGCTCACCAGCCTGGTGACCGGCGTATTGATCTGGGCTTGGCTCAGCTTCTTGGGCGTCGATTTCGCGGTCCTGTGGGGCATCCTCGCGTTCTTGTTGAACTTCGTCCCCACCGTCGGCTCGATCATCGCCGCCGTGCCGCCGATGCTGCTGGCACTGGTGCAGCTGGGCCTGCAAGAGGCGCTTCTGACCACACTGGGGTTCATGGTGGTCAACATCGGTATCGGGAACTTCGTCGAGCCGCGAGTCATGGGCCGCGGGCTCGGCATTTCGACGCTCGCGGTGTTCCTTTCGCTGCTGTTTTGGGGCTGGCTGTTCGGCCTGGTGGGCATGTTCCTCGCGGTGCCGCTCACCGCGGCGCTGATGGCGGCCCTCGACGCCAGCCCGCATACGCGGACCCTTGCGATCATGCTGGGACCCGAGGTCAATGACGATACGGCGGCGACATCCACCAGCCAGCCGCCCCTGCAGACCTTAAAAAACTCGGCAGACACTGGCGCATCGGGCCTCGCAAGCCGAGAGGCCGACCCACCGAAGTGACCTTACAATCCCCCGCAGCGTTGCTACCCGTTCCACCAACCACTTCAAGCCGGGGCATTCCAGCATTAAAATCAGCGTGGACATGTTCGAACATATCGTCCCCGCCAGCAGCCGGGGGCCGTCAATCAGCTCGACACACGGCAACCACCGGCAACCTGCCAAAACAGAAAGGCCGCAGCCGGTTGAGATTGCAGCCTTTGGTTTTAATTTGGTGCCGAGGGGGGGAGAGATCCTGAAATGAAGTTACTTGAATTGCATATTTTCAGGCTTTGTCGAGTGGTTCTATCTATTTTTTTGTTTTTTTATTTTCCCACCATCACTTTTGCAGATCGTGCGTTTCGTTGCCATAATCGATTGGTGTATATCGGGGACCCGAAAACGGAGGTGTTATCCAAGTGCGGCGAACCTGACCATATCGATCAGTGGGAAGAAAACCCTGATGGGTATACGTCTAAGATTTACGATTACGAAAAAGAACGCTACCAACTGCCTGAACTTATCAAAGGGCCTATACGGTTTGAGCGCTGGACCTACGACTTGGGATCCAACCAGTTCACTCGCTATCTTTTCTTTCAGAATGGTGAGTTGTACAAGATCGAAAGCGGTGACAAATGATGTCTATGATTTTACATCCCTGACCTTCCCTTCTGCATTTATTGTTGTCATTTATCATAACCTACATTCAGCACCCCTGGTAAGGACCGATTGTCCATTTTTCTGGCAACACCGTCAATCCTTCCCAAGATATACACCTTCGTAATCCAAAGTACTCAACGGAACACGGTCCTGTAATGATTCGGCATCAATGATCTCACCGATGAATAGGGTATGATTACCGGGTTTAAAGTGCTCCGCGATCTTACATTCCAGATATCCAATACCATCAGGTAAGATAGGAGACCCGGTTTTGCCCATTTTAAACTTTATTCCGGCAAATTTAGCATTTGAATCAGGCCCTTTGAAACGGGATAGGTAATCCTTTTGATGCTGTGACAGAATATTCAAAGCAAAGCATCCACTTTTTTGAAGGAGTTGATGGGAATATCGATTTGGATGGATAGCGACCATGATCAGTGGTGGTTCGTATGAAATCATAGATACCCAGGAAGCGATCATCCCATTTATGGTTTCTTTATGAGCGGTGGTCAGCACATAGATACCGAAGGTCATTTGGCTGATGGCTTTGATCCAGTTGGATTGCATGGGCTTTTTCCTGATTGATTTTGGTTGCGCATTTTATCAAATCTTTTGAATTTAATTATGGAAAAGGTTGTTGTCGGAATGCGCAGCCGTTATGCCAATTCCTATCAATATACTTTCTTTAAGTATGTTTTTGAATCATTTATTCAAATTTCACATTATCAAGGCGTGGTCAACCAGCGTTTAATGAAGCGATTGGCCGTGCCTGCGCCGGCCCATAACACCATCATGACGATCGTGGCTTCGACAAGACCTCAGACGGTGATCCTAATCTTCCCGATCTCGCTTGTCAAACTGTACAAACGTGGTGTAAAGATTTCAATTTGAAGGGCAACTGCGGTTCACATAGCTTGCGGAAAACCTTTGGATTCCATCAGCGGACTACCTATGTGGAGTCGAGATACCCGAGCTAATGGTTACCTTCAACCAATCCAGCCAACGCCAGACTTTGGATTATTGGTGCATTCAGGATGAGGAAATCCGTGTTCCCATTCAGTCCGAAAGAGTCTACTCAGTGCACTATACGGTGTTTATTTGGCTGGCTAGATACAGGTAGGTTTCGCAAGCGAAAACAGCTTCGGTTTTTGTGATCTTTTCTGCACCAACTTCTATCAAGCAATCATCTGACAGGAAATTTCACATAACAGGAAGCACATGGATTGCTTTGATCACCAGTTCAATGTCGTCTCCTGGTTTAATTTGTAGATCCTCCACGGATTCTGTGGTGAGAACCGATAACATTTTATTTGGTATTGTCACGTCAAATTTAACCAAAGACATTACATCGCCTTGCTAGAGACTTATGGCCTTTGCTTGGATTCGATTGCGAGCACCGTATTTCATGGGTTTACCTCCTCAACGTGTAAAAAGTCGCTAAATGTTGATTACTTTATGGGCCAGTTGCATGGCTGTGACGATATCCAGCATGTTTGTCGTCTCACCGACCCGCTTTTTTTCCAATAGGCTGAAATGGTCCAGACAGGTGCCGCAGACAAGAATTTTGAGGCCCGCCGATTCATAGGCCTTAAGGTCTTCGAGCACGTCCGAACCCTCGATGGTGAGTTTTACACCGTTGTTCACAAATACGAGCCGCCACAACTCGTCACCCATTTCCTTTAGCGTGCGCAAGAAATTGGCCATCAGTTTCAGGCCCAGCGTGTCGTCACCAAAACCAAGCCGGTCTGAGGCGCACATGACCATGATCTTTTTGGCATCGCCGTGAGTCTCCGTTGCAGGATGTGGCCTCGGAGAAGACATCGAATCACAATTTCCGATGACGACGTAGTCCGAGTCGACTTGTTCCAGGACTGTCTGAAAACCCTGGGATTCAAGGAATCGCTGGACATTCTGCTGGGAAGCGGCGTTGTCGACGACCACTCTCACACCATTCGGACATTCTTGCTGCAAGGCGGCTTTTGTTTGAAGTACGGGTGCCGGACATGCCAGGCCTCGCGCATCAATTTCTTTCACACTAATACCTCCTGTTTCACCACACTATCTATTTCAAAAAGGCTTGAGATCAAATAACCGAAATTATTTCTTCCTGGCTGTCAACAACATCTCCAATTCGAACCGCATCTGCGATGCCGCCTTCTTTCAAGGCTGAGACCAGGTCATTGCAATGAGCGTCACTGACGCTGATCAGGAGGCCACCGGATGTCTGGGGATCGAACAACAGATCCTGCAGTGTGCGAGGGACTGCCTCGGCAAAGGTGATCATCTGTTCACGAAAATCCCTGTTTTTATATGCGCCGGCCGGGATGAGTCCCATGGCGGCAAAATCCTGGGCTTCAGGGATCACCGGCACCTGCCCGGAAAAAACCCTTACGCTGCAACCCGAACCGTTCACCATTTCCGCAAGGTGGCCCAAAAGCCCGAAACCGGTCACATCGGTGCAGGCGCTGATATCAAAATCAGCCATAATCCTTGCGGCATCTCGGTTGAGCGTAGCCATCAATCGGGTCACTTTTTTTGATAACTGCTCGGAAACCATATCGGCCTTGATCGCCGTGTTGACAATGCCGGTGCCGAGCGGTTTGGTCAAAACCAGGCGGTCCCCCGGCCTCAGATTCTTCTTGGCCAGCACCTGCTTTGGGTGAATGACACCGGTCACAGACAGTCCGTATTTAATTTCCTTGTCCTCAATACTGTGCCCGCCAATAAGAACAACCTCGGCCTCTTTGAGCTTATCGACACCACCCTGGATAATTTGCCGAAGGATGCTCAAATCCATTGTCTTGGCCGGAAAAGCGACCAGGTTCATGGCGGTTTTCGGCGTTCCGCCCATGGCGTAAACATCGCTTAGGGCGTTGGCGGCGGCAATCTGCCCGAACCAGTAAGGATCGTCCACAATCGGCGTGAAAAAATCGACCGTCTGAATAAGGGCCAAGTCATCCGATAAACGATATACTCCGGCGTCGTCGGCCTGCTCCAGACCGATAATGACGTTTTCATCGGAGGGAAACGCCACACCGCACAGCGCCTTGTCCAGGTCCCCTGGAGGCAACTTGGAAGCTCAGCCTGAGCCGGTTACGGTTTCCGTCAGTCGGATTTTCTTGTTATCTTTCATAGGCACTTTCCCCGTCGTGTTCTTTTAGCATCTTTACCAAAGCCTGTGGTACTTTTTCGATAAGATCGATAACCTGTGTGGCCGGACTCGGGTCGGCATAATGGCCTGACCAACGGTTAGCCAAGGAAGCCAAAACCGCCGCATCCGTCAATTCGAAATCAGCGCCGCACAGGACGGAGAGCATTCCGGTCAAGGTATCTCCTGTACCGCCGATCGCCTCCATCGATTCAAAGGAAGGTTGATCAACCTTCTGCACCACTTGACCGTTATAGACGATGTAGTCTGATTCGCCTTTGACAAGCAGATGTCTGGCGGCGTTTTTATGCTGATAGGCCTGCCGAATCAAGTCGGGCACATTGTCATTGGGCTGAAGGATGAATCCGCGCGTGTAAAAAGGATGGGGGGCCAGTTCGTCTGCGAGAAACGCCAGTTCGCCTGCATCCGGTGTAAAAAAATCATAGGATTCGGATTGCCCGCTCATTTTAGCGGCGTACATAAACCCGGCGTCGGCGATCAGGATTGGTCGCTTTTGCATCGATTCAACGGCGAACAAGACCTTGTTGTGCCAGTCCACATCCGGCTGCAGATAGTGAAAGGTCAACACCTTGAAATCGAACTCGTATAAATGCTGCGTGAGGAAATCATACAGTTTGCGACTGCCGTCTCCTTTGCCGGTGTCTCCGACCAAAAAAGCATATGTTTCGGGACAGTGGACGCACTCGGAAGCCTTGAGCGCCGCCCCGATGAGCGCCGGGGTACCTCGATTGACGGCGATGCGTCGCCCGTGTATTTCAACGTGGCTGTCGACCAAACGGACTTTCCCGTGGATCAAGGGGAATTGCAGGTCCGGTACCGTGCCGACGATGCCGATCATTTTCGCAGCAACTCCTCATATGCCAGCTCAAGGGCATACCCGCAAAGCGTGTGCCCCAAATCCCTGGGCCTGGGAGCCTCAGTCAACGTTTTGCCGATCATTTCCTGAGCCAAATACGGAACATCCGGACAACCGCCACCGGAGACATTAACGATTTTCAGGTCCTTTTTCCTGATGGTGATTTTCATATTGGCCGCCCGCACCATCAGGTATTCACCAAAGTCCTTGGTTTGAAACAGGCTGACGGGTTCAAGCAGCGGCGCCGTCACCGGAACGACCTTAAGGGGCGACACATTTGCATTGTCGAGCGCTCGCAAAATGTTGAGTTCTTCAATCAACGGAAATTCGATGACCAGATCGCACCCGGATTGAATGGACGGGGGCGGTCCCATGACCCGAACGGACCACCCCGCATTTTTCAGAATCTTTTCCGCCTGGATGACCTCACTCGTGTTTTCGAAAACCAAGATGCCAAGATCGGCGGATAGGCCCCGCTGCTTTCTGTCCGGCGTCGGTTTTTTCTTTTTGAAGAACCCGAGCACGCTTACGCCTTCGTAAGGGTAATGCGATACCCTTCTCCTTCCGGAGATACTTCGTTGACCTCGCAGCCCTGGCTTTCAGCGGCCCTGGTCACGTTTTCTTTGGATGTATCGGTGTCCACGAGGACGATGATCTCTTTTTCATTTCCCTTCTTGATTTCATCGAGTGTCATGATCACCGGTTGCGGGCACGAAAGGCCCCTCGCATCGACTGTTGCTGCCATTTTGAACCTCCTTAGGCACTTTTTCTTCGCATGGTAAACCCAATAAACAGACACACCAAAAGGCCGATGATGACCGCAGCAATACCGTGGGGCCCGACGCCCTTGGGCGAACTGGCCAGCCCGAAGTTATGGGCAAACCCCGCGCCCACGATCATTCCCAGCACGAATACTGCCGCGTCCCCGTCGCCTTCACCGGATAGAAAGAGCTGTCTGCCGGGGCAACCACCGGCCAGCGCAAATGCCAGCCCGGCCAGCACCATACCGGCGAAATTCCAGACATGCTGGGTATGCGCCACCGGTTGACCGGCGAAGCCCGCCTTGAACTGGCCGAGGACGAGATTGGTCAGAAAAGCAAATACGACCAGACTGACAAAGCCGCTCAGCAGGTGTGTCTGCCCGAAAAGTACCGTGTCACGAATAGCCCCCATGGTACAGAAACGACTGCGCTGGGCCAAAAAACCAATACCAAGCCCCACGATGAGCGATAATATCAAAGGGGCATGCATGGCACCGGGACCTTTCAAGCTGTAAAAAAGGACCCCGCTTTTATCCTGTCCCTCGACCTGGGGAAAGATCAACATCAGCGCAAGCAAACCGAGCATGATCAGTGGCAGCATCCATCCGACGGTTGTATGGGTGGTTTGGGTGCGCCCCAGGTTGTAACCGTTTTTTAGAAAGAGCGTCCCGATCCAGATACCGAAAGTCAATCCCAACAGACCCAAAATGGCGTTGCCGTCCCCACCGGCCAGACGGAGTACGGCCCGCCAGGGGCACCCCAGAAAAACCAATGCGCCGATCATGGCAAAAGCGCCCAACACGAATCGGACGATGGGTGCCGAGCCGACCCTTGGCCGGTACTCCTTGAATATGTAAGCGGCGATCAGCGATCCGAGCACGAAGCCGATGATTTCAGGACGGATGTATTGCACCACCTCAGCCCGATGAAGCCCAATGGCACCGGCAATATCCCGCTCAAAGCAGGCCACGCAGATGCCCATGTTTCCCGGATTACCCAGCTTCTGAAGCAAAGGTGCCAAAATACCAATAAAGGCACCGACGCCGATGATCCCCCATCTTGTCGCAAAAATGTTCTTTACTTGCATCAGTGTTCTCCTCCTTTCGGAATTCAGTGTCGCTTTAACTTGTAAATGGGCACAACAATTCGCTGACATGGTACACATGCTTCTCGCCGCAGAATGGACAAGGCTCGTTGAGCGCCACCTTGGCGTCCAGGGTCTTGTTACCTTCGGCGTCGGTGGTAACGCCCCTATTATCGATTATTTTGAAATTTGAATTTTCAAACGCCTCGTTGTTGCGCGTGCAGACAAAAATGAAGTTTACTTCCTGAGCATCCGTCATTGCGAAAATTTATCCTCTATGTAGAACTGACTCTTTCGCAGCCTGTCACCCATACGATGCCTGTAGATTTAACATTTATCTCCGCTTCTTCCGGTGAAGGCGTGGAATGGTTTGTAATTTTCAGTTGGCTATGGACCGCGAGAGTTCGGTCGGACTGCCGTAATTTTAACGGTATTGAATGGCCCAGTGACGATTCGGTGGCTTCAGATTAGATATGCTGTTGACACACGGTTTCGTCTAACAAACCCGGTTAGATGGTAAAAACCCTCAGGTGAAGCCAGAATCATATTTCATTAAAGACACCGTCGGAGGCTGAATTAGGAAATTATTTAGTAAGTGGAATTTAGGCATATGTCCAATACTTATTATCAATATCGAAGTTCGATAGCATTGAAATCTTCTATTGGTTTTAGATTGTAACTGTTTATTTTCACAAAATTATTGCAGCAGAGACATGTTGCTGAATGCAGAACAAATTAGAAGAGTAAGGATGTTTTCAGGAAGGACTTGATTGATAGAGCCATCACAAAATTTCCAATAAATGTTTAATGATATCCTGTTTTAATCGTACCTTATTGATCGAACGAAAATTTAACGAGCCGGGATCACGCCTTTGATAGCCAATTCAAATCGCAGAAGTCGCCAAACCTGTGTTTTACTGCTTTGGTCCCGCCACTACCATGATCTTGAAGGACTTTGTTTTTCCATCTATAAGGCAGCTTTCGACAAAATTTTCTTCAGCCTCGATATGACAGATCTGTAATAAAGTGGCTATCTGTCATTTCCTTTCATTCCTTCCAACTTGGAGGCATGGCAAGCACACGAATCGGTGGGGTCTTTTTTTTGGGATAGCAATAGCGTATTTGCTTGGCTATGAAAATTTTTTCGGCCGGTCATCGGACATCACCATTGCTGACAGGTCTTTGGTCTGGTGCGAAACCGGCTGTAATCGTATTCCGCCTGGTTGGATTTTATCTTCAGATGGGATAAATCGTTAGTGATCCGCCGCGACTGCTTTTTCACCGAATTTGTTTCTGAATATGTTCGAACCGCTTTTTTATCATCGGTTTCCAGCCTATAGAAATTTGCACTTATCCTTAGAAGCAAATAGTGGTTGGGTTAGGCCGTAAAGAGGGGGTGGTTGGGTTTTGATTGGGAGCGTAAGCGTATAGTTGCACGAATCCGGGAATTTCAGGCTGGCACTTCCTTTTTTTCAGTGCCGTGATCAGATCGGAGCGGGTTTGAATGGGAACGAAAAAACGGGTTGCAAAGGCTCCCACTTCGTTGATCGTGTGAGCATCGCTTCCGCCACACTCAATCAGATTATAACATTGGCGCCAGCGCTCGGCCGCCAGATTTTCCGTTAACGTATTGCGGCCATTGAAGCTTTCGATTGCACCGCAAAGTCCTTCCTGGATGATCTGCTCATTGACGGGTCTGTTCCTGCGAAACGGATGGGCCGCCACCGCAATGCCCCCATTGTTTTCGACAGTTTGCAGCAATTTGTGTGCCGGAAGATCACGCGCAAGCCCCTCCAAGGGGCCGAATACTAAAAAGTCACCCTGAGAAGTGCTGTATTCCATACCGAATATCACGCAAATGCCGTTTTCCTGAAGGCCTTCAGAAATTGTATGCCGGATATCCATGGTGTCGTGGTCGGTGATACAAATCCCGTCCAGGCCTCGCTCTTTGGCGCACATAACCGCTTCATCGACGTCCATCTCACTGCATGGAGACAGCGAGGTATGTACATGCATATCGAAAATCATGGACCCTATATGACGGTTTTGAATGGTATTGACAAATTTTTTTTATATATTGGATAGGTTCCAGTGATTGATAATTTCGATAGCTCGCTAAAAATCGTGTTGTCCTTTTTCACAGGAATAGAATTGACAGAGATCAAAACGCCTGCGTATAGAAATCCCGACTCCATGCATAAATGACCAATTTGGGCGGTAGTTTCGTGCTGATTAGGGAGGTATCCCCAGAATATCCACAATATAACTTTGGGGAAATCTATCGCATGCCTTGATCGCATACAAATTTGAAGAGATATTGGCACTCTCGGATGGAGTGCAATGTATTTTGCCATGCGATGCGACATGACTGACAGGTGACCGACCAAAGATGTCCAATAAATGCATTATGATTCTTCTCGACGGGGCTGGCGATCGGTCTTACCCTGAATTGAATTACCAGACGCCCCTGCAGGCCGCCCGAACCCCCGCGTTAGACCACATTGCAAAAAACGGCGCCAACGGGCTTTACCATGCGGCGCTGTTGGGCCAGGCGCTTCCCAGTGAGAACGCGCATTTTGCCATGTTCGGCTACGACATGGACGTATTTCCGGGACGCGGCGCCCTGGAGGCACTTGGCGCCGGCATATCGTTGAATGCCGGTGAGGTCGCCCTTTTAGCGCATTTTGTTTCGGTCAGGCGATCCCCCGACGCAACGCTTATTTTGATCGACGACAAACCCCAGTCCTCAGATGATGAAATCCAATCGCTCATCCAAACCGTCAACAATTACTCTGCTGACGGCATCCAATTTCGTCTTCACCATACCCATGGTTTTCGTGGCATTCTTACCCTTGCCGGGGATGTTGCTCCATTTGTGACCGATTCCGATCCCATTACGAAAGGTTGCGAATTAACGGAAGTGCTGCCCTGGCGGAGGTTTGCCGATGATCCCCAATCCAAGAATACAGCGCAGGCCATTGGGTCGTACCTGGAATGGGTGCATCACACCTTGATCCGGCATCCGGTGAACAGGAAGCGGCGAAAAGCGGGCCGGACATTGTTGAACGGTCTGGTGACCCAGCGAGCAGGGCGCCTAAAAAAAGCTATTCCTTTTGCAGAATTAAACGGCATGCGGGGCCTAAGCATCGCCAGCGGCATCGTCTACCATGGTCTCTGTACGTATTTGGGGATGGATGTACGGCGTGTCAGAGACACCGCCGACCCTGGAAACGATCTGTGTCAGCGCCTCCAGATGGCATTAGCATCATTTTCTGATTACAATTTCATCCATGTGCACACAAAGATGCCGGATGAAGCCGCGCACAGAAAAGATCCGCTATACAAAACGCGGGTGCTCGAGCAATTGGACCAGGGTATCGCCGCTGTTTTGCCAAAAATGACCAGCGAACCGGAGACGCTCATCGTCGTTGCCGCAGATCATTCGACACCCAGCGCCGGGCCATTGATTCACTCGGGTGAAGCCGTGCCGCTGGTCTTCCATGGACCCGGCGTGCGCCGGGACCTTATTAGGCACTATGATGAGGTTAGTGCGGCCGGAGGCGCATTGGGATTCGTACGCGGAAAAGAACTCATGTATCTCATCATCAATCATTTAGATCGCGCCAAACTTCAGGGCCTTATGGATACACCGGTCGACCAGGCTTACTGGCCTGGGCGTTCAAAACCATTGATCCTAAAAATACCGGCCAGTGAGAACGGTTCGTAAGCGATCGTTCTCTTTTGGATGCATTGATATGAAAAATCTCCAACCATCGTATGAAACCGGTGTTATTCATGGCCGGTTCCAGATCCTGCACAATGACCATCTCAAGTATTTACTGGCCGGAAAAGTCCTTTGTCGACGACTAGTCGTTGGAATCACCAATCCGGACCCACATCTAACCAAAACCGAAACGGCGGATCCAAAGCGAAGCGATCCCTTGGCGAACCCCCTGACTTACTTCGAGCGTCACTTAATGGTCGAGAACGCACTGCTCGATGCCGACCTGAAACCCCACGACTTCATGATAGTGCCTTTCCCCATCAATTTTCCTGAGCGCTACCGATACTACGTGCCTATGGATGCAGTCTTTTTTTTGACCATTTACGACGAGTGGGGACGACACAAGCAGCTATACTTCAAATCCTTGGGTCTGGAAACGCATGTGTTATGGAAAGCCCCGCCAGACAAGAAAGGGATTAGCGCAAGTGATATTAGGGAGCGCATCGCGTCCAATCAGGCATGGGAGCACTTGGTTCCCGCTTGCGTCCCCGTGTTGATCGAGCGATGGAACATTGGGGACCGCCTTAGGGAACTGCAAAAAAATGATTGAATTAAATAAGGAAAGCGTTTTCAGAACATACAAATCACTGATGGCTTCGCTCCGATCTTTGCCTTCCTGTCACGTATCCTCAGTACCAACGCTGGGAACGCCACCAATCGTGGCGAACTGCCAGTGCTTGGGGCGGGCATGGCGCTGCCACAATTCCATGCAGTCGGCATCGAGCCATTGAACGGTACTCAGAACATCGGCAAAGTCGTCTGAGAGCAGGTCGTTGGGGATCTCCCAGCGACCCGCCATCCAGTGGGTGGCATCAAGCAGGTCGAGCAGGTTGCCTCGAAAGACACCCGCTGTATAAGCACCTACCACTCGCTCCAGAAAACCAGCGCCTAACGTCCGTCCGCAGATCTTGATGATGTCGGCTGATTCGCTGTAGCGCCATGCGTCTTCAGGCCGTATGAAGGGCGAGGCGAAGACTCGGTGTGGTTCCCTCTCCAAGACCCGGATGCAGGCCAGGTCACGGTTGAGGCGGTAGGTGTCGGGAGTTAATGCTCGGTAAGGCTTCCAGGCGGGCGGCCAGTCCCGGTGCGGCGTCGGCCAGTGCGGTGAGCAGGTAGGTGTCGGCGAAGATCAGGCCGTGAAGGAGGCTGGCGCCAGAAAGTTGTTCCAGCCCTTCGATGATCCGTCGCATGTCTTTTTCACCTCGGTATAGGTCAACTGTCTGAAAACGGCCGTTGGCCAGGAGATATTTCTTCGGGCCCGGCAGGTGTTCGAGATACACGGATAGGTCCTGCAACGAGAGGCGATGCAGTCGCACGCGCGCATCGCACAAAGCCGGATCGTACAGACCGAAGTGCACGGCGTGGATATGCGGCCCCAGATTTTCCAAAAAGCGCACATAATGCGCATCGGGCAGAAAGGGGACGTCGAGGGGTAGCATGGCGACGTTTAGTCCCGAAGCCGCTTCACGGCTGAGATGACTGCATCGAGAGCCCGATCGATCTCCTCAGCTGTGGTATAGCGGCCGGTGCTGAAACGCAGCGTGCCTTTGGCCCACGGCTCGGGCACCTGCATGGCTTTGAGCACATGGGAGATCTCCACCCGGTCGGAATGGCAAGCGGCCCCGGCCGAAACGGCCACCTCGAGTCCGATTTCCTCTATGATGCGGTTGGCCTCAAGCCCCAGAAACGAAACGCTGCACGTGTTGGGAAGGCGCTTTTCACGGTGGCCGTTGAAGCGGATGTCCGTCAGGGCCTGCGTCAAGCCCTCCTCTATTCGATCGCGCATGGCCTTCATGTGCGCTGCGTGGTCGGCTATCCCCCGATCGGCGAGTTCGCACGCCTTGCCCAGCCCCACTATTTCAAGAACGTTCTCCGTCCCGGCCCGTCGGCCATTCTCCTGTCCGGCCCCGTGGCAGAAGACCGTCGGCTCGATCCCATCGCGGATGTACAGCGCCCCGGCCCCCTTTGGGGCATAGATCTTGTGACCGGCCACCGAGAGCAGGTCCACCCCCAGTTCGTCTACACGTGCGGGGATCTTACCCATCGATTGGGCAGCATCGGTGTGCATAAGGACACCCTGTTTCCGGGCCAGCTTGGCGATTGCTTCGATGGGCTGGATAGTGCCCACTTCGTTGTTGGCGTGCATGATGGAGATCATGATGGTTTCGGGCCGGATCGCGGCGGCCACATCGGAAGGGTCGATCAGCCCGTCTTCATCCACCGGGAGAACGGTCACGGTAAAGCCATGGCCCTCCATGAATCGGCACACCTCTAGCACCGCCGGGTGCTCGATGCTCGAAGTGATAATGTGTGTGCCACTCGCGTAGCGTGCGCCGGCGATGCTTTTAAGCGCATGGTTGTTTGACTCGGTGCCGCCGCTGGTGAAGAGCAACTCCGCTGACGAGCAGCCCAGAAGCCCTGCCACCTGGGTGCGGGCCGCCATGATCCCCTTTTTGGGCGCGATGCCGTACCAGTGAACGCTCGAGGGGTTGCCAAATTCGGTCTCCAGAAAGGGACGCATTGCCTCGATCACCTCGGGGGCGTGAGGCGTGGTGCCATTGTAGTCCAGATAGACGGGAAGATTCATGTCATCACCTTTCGTAGGGAATCATTTTTCACGATGGTCCTTTCAAGGCTTTATCATGATTCCAATTCTAAACCATCACCCGCACCAACCATTACCTACCGAGATGTTTAGGCGTCTTTCCAGCCGACGAGCTACAATGGAAACAGCATAAATCATAGCAAAATACAGCGCACCCACGGCCAGATATACCTCGAAAGCCCGGAAAGTTCGCGTATAAATCAGCTGGCTGACACGAGTCAGCTCGGTGATGGCCAGCACCGATACCAGCGAAGAATCCTTGAGCAGCGCAGAAAAGGCGTTGACCAGCGGCGGCAGCGCTACACGAATGGTTTGAGGCACGATGATGTGAACCATCCCTTGCAACCAAGAAAATCCCAGCGCCGCAGCAGCATCGTGCTGATCTTTGGCCACTGCGTAAAGCGAGCCACGAACGATTTCTGAAACGTAGGCGCCGCCGTTCAGACCCAACCCGATCACTCCGGCAGTGATGTTGTTCATAGTCAACCCGATGGATGGGAGACCGTAGTAAATGAAAAACAGCTGTATAAGCAGCGGCGTACCCCGAAAGATCTCCACATAGGGGCCCAGCCATCTTCGTGCAAGATGCGACTCCGCACGTGCGATCCCCACCACCACACCAATGAGCATCGCTAATACGAAAGCTCCAGAAGATACCATGACCGTGACCGCCAACCCCTGCATTAGGAAGGGTAAGGCATCGACAAGGATGTCTGCTCTGAATTCACCCATTGTTTTGAACTAATCCATCAGTCCACAGAAAGCCATCGGTCATATACCTGCTGATAGGTTCCGTCATTCCGAATGACTTCCAGGGCCTGGTTGACCTTGGCCGTCAGCTCGTCTGCTCCTTTTCTCATGACCATAACGATTTCGGCCTCTGATAGAGGCTCGCCGACAACCTTGTAGGATGGGTCAGCTTTAATTTGATTGACCGCATAGGCGTACCCAACGATGACAGCGTCGATGCGCTTGAACTTAAGATCCGTAAATGCTTCGGGGTTGTAGTTATAACGTTTGATATCCCGAAACATGTCTCTCATTTTATCAGCCAATTGTTCACTTCCCGTGCCTAGCTGTACACCAATGGTTTTTCCTTTCAGATCGGACTGGTCGCGGATCTTCGTATCATCCTTTCGGACGACGATGACGTCTGGAAGCTTGTAATATACATCGCTGAAGTTGACGTTCTCCCCCCTGGTCTCTGACTTGGACATGCAGGTAATCAGGATGTCGAAATCTCCCTTTTGCAAACCACCCAAGAGCCCCTGCCACTCAGCATCCACGAAATCAGCACGAACCCCTAATTTTTCAGCAATTGACATACCCATGTCTACATCGAATCCCTCGAGTTTTCCTGTCTTTTCGTTCTTGGATTCGAAGGGCGGATATTGTGCACATAGACCAATGACAATTTTACCTTTCTCAGTAATACTATTCCACGAGTCATCGGCGATTGCGTTTGAAGCAACGCCGAAAAAAACGAATGCCATCATGACAATACCTATCCATCTGTTCATTTCTTTCCCTTTCATAATTGGTTTATTCTTATCTTTTAGAATTGGTTTCCTGCACAGCTGAAAGCTCCGGCTGTATTCCGACCTGATGGAGTAATTCCAGTAGCTCGGCCATGAACACACCTTTTCCAGGCACGAACTGAAGGGATTCGATTTGCCTTTCGATTTCATTAGTAGAGGCTATCTCTCCCCCCGTGTACCCTTCACAGGTCATGTTAACGCCGCAGTTAGGGCTACCGTCCATACCTACCAATCCGACAATTTCATAGCCCGCCTGCTTGAAGGCTGTGAGCTGAACCAACGGGAATTCAAGAATATTCCGGCAGTGAGCGCGGTAAGATCGATGATCGTATTGCTCTCGTGTCATGCCCCATCTGTTCATGCCAAGATATGTTGTTTCCGGGCAGGGTAGCTGAAATAAGCCGCAACCAGAATCAACAAAGGACGAAATCACATCTGTAATGACCCCCGGCACAGTTGCCAGTGGATGAATTTTTGCGTTAGCGTTCAATACACAATGGCAAACGATCAGAATTTTACGGCTTCTCATCATCGTTATCAATTGTCCTTTGCCAGCAGCGCTGCTCCAAGCGCGCCAATAAATTGTGGGTTTTCGGGGATCAGCACCTTTCGGCCCATTTTTTCGGCTAGAAACGAAACCATGCAGGGGTTTTGGGCTACCCCCCCGGTGAAAACGATATCTCCCTCCGAAGAAACCCGATTAATCATCCCGGCTGCGCGGCGGATCACGCTGGCGTGCAACCCCCGGGCGATTTCCCGCCGGCTATTGCCCTTGGCGATCAGAGAGGTCACCTCGGATTCGGCAAATACGGTACACATGCTGGAAATGCTGAGATCACTTTCGGCAAGCAGCGCCTCACGGCCAAATTCTTCAATGTCATATCCAAGCGTCTTGGCCATGATTTCCAGGAATTTACCGGTGCCGGCAGCGCAGCGGTCGTTCATTTCGAACTTTTTCACTTTGCCATTTTCCATAAGGGAGATCGCCTTGCTGTCCTGCCCACCGATATCCAGAACCGTCCGGGTGTCATGGAAAAACGCCCTGGCTCCCCTGGCGTGGGCTTTGATTTCGGTGACGGTTGGCGCATCAAAAGCGATCTCGAACAGGTTGCGACCGTAGCCGGTGGCCATAATTCGGTCAAAACTGACCCCATCTATCAACGTTCTCGCTTCGGTTATGGGGTCGAAGCCGGTGTCCGCCTGACGGCTGATTTCTATTTCACCCGAGTCATCAACCACAACTAATTCTATGGTGCGCGATCCGATATCAATGCCTGCAAAGCCCATGGTTCTCTGTGTGCCTCACTGCTTTTTCTCGGTTTCATAAGGCCATCCGTCCTGGCCCTTTTCCAGAATCAACAAGCGTTTTTCGGCCACACCGTTCTCCTTATAAAAATCGTAAGTTCGCTTGACACCGCCACCGCCCCGGGGACAGACAATGATGACGTCATCACTGCTGGACTTAATCTCGGTCAGATGCTCGGCCAAACGCGATTTTTCGGCGTCCGTCTTGACGGGATAGGCATTGGTTTCAATGGCACCTTTGATATGGCCCTTGGCAAACTGATCAGCCTCGCAAATATCGATAATGATCATCGGCGACGACGCCTGAAGGCGGCTTTCCAGGGAATCTGCACTAATAAAAAATTAAGAAAATATAGGCTGCATAGCATAGCCGATCAGGATTAATACGGCGAACTGTTCAATGCATCGTTAAGGACTATCAAAATGGAACTTATGAAGGTGATATGGATCGGGGAAATGTTTTGTGACATGATGATGAACGCAAGACATGTACAGCACATCAATTAGAAGAGCCGGGAAGCAACATGGAGATGAATCTTTTGGAATCGATTAACGGTTGATGGTATTGATGCCGTGGCGAAACGGTTAAAATCGAAATCACGAATAGTTGAACGCACGTAGAGTTCGTCATGCGAATGCTTGACTGACTGTGGTCGGCGGCCTTACGCGCCTCGCGCACATAGTGATGCAAGATACGCATAACGAGTATCGTGCTATGGAACTCCGGTAAATTGTAATCTTTGGCAGCCGCGGCCCTAATCAGAACGGCGACACAAAATATGGCAAATACCGCAAGTAAACTGCGTTTTATCATGAGGTCCTCCTATTGATGGTAGGTTTATCGCTATCCAAGCTGTTCCACAAAGGCTTCGATGCGGGTTTTAAGCTGGCCGACATCCTCCATGCTGTAATCGGTTTCGATGCGCAGGCAGGGGATTTGCTTATCCTCCAACGCTTTTTCCACCGGTATGGCCTCCATCAGGTACGGCTGGCAGAACTGCAGACCGTAATGGATAACGCCGTCGGCCTTGTATTCGGTGACCATCTCCTGGATATGATTCAGGCGGTCGGGATTGGGCGTAAAAATAGCGCAGTCCACCTGGAAATAGCGGTCGACGATGGCGTCCAGCATTGCATCCACCGTTTCACCCGAGTCATCGGTCAGGTTGCGGGTACCGCGTTCGCCCACGCACGACTCCTCACCCACAATGACCGCACCGGCGGTTTCCACGATCATGGGCAGCTTCCAATTGGGTACGGCCTGGGGGCACCCGGACACGAGAATGCGGGGGGTGTTTTCCGGGAAAACGCCTGTTTTGGCTTCAATGCGCTTCTCCAGTTCATCACAGATCTTGTTCACCGACTCCGTGAACCGGGCCGGGTTGTCGTAAAAAAAGACCTGGTTGGCCAACAAGGCATCCAGGCCCGAGATCGGCGCCGGATCGGCTTTTCGCAGGGACGAGAGGCGATGGATGGCGGCACGCTTGGCGTTGACCGTGCGGATGGCTGTTTTCAGTGATTCCACCGTAATCGAGACGCCGGTGAGTTTTTCGAGGGCCGCTTTGAAACGTTGGTATTCGGATTTGAGAAGTGCCTTGCCGTTTTCTGATTTGACCTGGGGCAGATCCATGACATAGAGATTTTCTACCAGGTCATTCAGGGATTCATAAGCCTTCTTCTTTCCGTCACAGGTGTTTTCACCCACGATCATGTCCGCGCTTTCCAGGTAGGGGCACACCTTGCCGATCTTGAACCCGAACGACGATTTGATCAGGGCGCAGGTGTTGCGCGGCAGCAGTTTCTCCACATCCTCAGTAGCGAAATCAGCTCCTGAACACAGGCCGACCAAGGTGGCGTTGGCGGCCAGAACGATCTCTTCGGGGACAAACACGCAATAGGACCCGATGATTTTGCGTCCGGACGCTTTTTCGTCCAGCAGCTCCTTGATGCGCAGCCCGTGGACCTCGCTCATGACAAAGTCGAAATAGCCCATCCCATCGGGGCGGTTCTTCTGGGCCAGATAAATGTCTTGATAAGCCTGACCCAGAACGCCCAATAGCGCGTCATGCGCTTCTAAATCGAGTCCTAAATCGGCCCACATGGATCGGTAATCTGTACTCATTAATTCCTCCTCGTTTCCTTAACATGTTTTCTTAATTCAGCGGGTTTTGCCTATTGGATGGAAGCGACTTTAGCCCCATATTGATATTCTGTATCCGACCGTTGTGTCCCCTCGGGTAATGCGACATCGATCACGCTGTGTATCAGCGTGTTGGCGATCTTTTGAGCATCCGTATGTCGCCCACACGCGAGGTAAAACCGATTTTGTCGAGATAATCGAAAACATGAACACCACCCCAGCGGCCATATCCCAAGATCGTCTTACAGTCAGCCAGACGCAGGCACCCGTTTCGCTCAATAAAATTCTCGACACGTGCTTTGATTTCCTCCATTGCCTCCATGGAGAGAAATCGCTGGTCGTTCAGTCGGACTAATTTTTTATGATGATACAGATAGTTGAGCAGTGCCTTGACGATCTCCTTTTCGTGGACCCGATCATGCTCCTTCCAAAACGTATCGGCGCTGAATGGCGTCAGACCTGCTTCCCGGGAATACGCCAGCAGCGTGTCGGCCAGTTGCGCATCTTCCATGGACAGGTGCCCGCGGCTGTCTGGAAGCATAAATCCACCGTCGATCTTTCTAAGTTTGCCCCCTGAACACAGCGATTCCACCAGTTGGGTGAACAGCATCTCATCCATGGAGAGATCCAGCAGGTTCATCAACTCTATGCGATTGATGTTTTTCTTAAGGGGATTGTCTTTGAACACACGTTGGATGACGGTCAGCATTTGTGCTTTGATCTGCTCGAACTTGTCTTTTCGGTAGGCGCCATGACGTTTGAGGTAGATGAATTCACCGGAGTGAACCCGCGCGCTGATCTGGGCCTCGAAATCCGCCTGGGGCAGTCCGGTGCAACGGGAAAGGGTCCGGGCGTCGGTGTATGTTCCAAGGACGCCCGCGAAATAGGAATCGACAAAAGCGGCGATGTCGCCGGTCCGAAGCGCCTTCAGGTAAGGAAGGATGCGTTCGGCTTTGGCATTTCTGAATTTCTCCGAAGGCACTTCCAAAACCATTCCACCGCCTAAGACGGTGGGCAGGTTCATGGATGCGATCACAAAGCGATCTCTGGGAAGGACGCAAAGGGGCTTGAGCAACCTTAACTGGGCGAGAGCCTGGCCGCCTGGCATCAGAAGATCCTGTTCCATCAGCACGACCATGGCATTGACCACCGCCGTCCCTATGCACAGCTTTACTCGCTGACGATTTTTGAGAGGTGCGGAGGCCCGTTCGAGAAGTTCCATCTCGACGTTAATCAGGTATCCGGGTTCACTGACGCCGGGATTGGCGAGCAGTACCCCCCGGCCCAGATCGCTGGCATGCACATGGTGAAGGTTGATCCCCACCCGCTGTCCGGCATACACACGGGTCACCGGCTGGTTGTGGGATTCCATGGATCGAATGCGGGTGGAGATCCGTTGTGGTAGCACGTGCAGCGTATCGTTTAGTGAAGCCGATCCCGTGCACACCGTCCCGCTGACCACAGTGCCCAGTCCAGCGATGGTCTTGACACGATCGACCCACAACCGAAAGGCTGACCGATCCTCCTTTGCCGGAAGACGGCCGATCTCTTTTTGAAGGCATTGAAGAATAGTATCGCTGCCAGCCCCGGATTTTGCGGAAAACCGTATTACCGGTTTATTCTCCAGAAAAGAACCTGCCAGGATATCTTCCAGTTCTAATTCAGCGATTTCAAGGGTCTCATCGTCGACCAGATCGGCCTTGCTGAGCACACAGAATCCGCCTTGCGCACCATAGAATTTCAAAATATCCAGGTGCTCACGGCTTTGGGGCATGATGCCGTCGTCGGCGGCCACGACGATAATGGCCAGGTCCACCCCGCTGAGTCCACGGATCGTGTTTTTCAGATAGTCTGTATGCCCGGGGACATCCACCAGCGCTACCGTCTGACCGCTATTCAGTGTGAGTGGTGCTACCCCGGACTCGATGGAGAGACCGCGCTCTTTTTCAACTTTCATGCGATCGGTGTCAATGCCGGTCAAGGTTTTGACCAGTGACGTCTTGCCATGATCCACATGCCCGGCAATGCCGATGGTGATGCTCCGTTGCATGACGATGCTTCTCTTTGGAAGGGGCAAGGGGAATCGAACCTCCTCCTCGGTTTTCAGGCGAGGCCAGCGGTTTTGAAGACCGTGGGGTGCCCAGCACCATTGCCCCTAAATATGGTTTTATTAGTGAAAGCGTAGCCCTTGCTGATGTCGCATTAGTCCGGCATGATTAGATTTAGATATTAAATTAGTCAAATAGTTTATTTCTATGAAATGCAATGAACTAATCGACATTATAAATTTGACTTTTTCAGCATGTTAAGAGATAGGAAGAACGTCAACCCATTCCATTCTAAAAGGTTCTGTACATGCCACGGTTTTTCGGTTTCACATGACGGAGTCCAGGATTGCTGCCCGGGTCGGTTAGCATCGGACATCATTGAAAAGCCGCATTTCTGCGCAACAACCCCCGAATTTGGTCCATCCGGCATAGTTGATTAGAAACGCGGTAACGGCACTCGTCGCAATACCCGAGACCAGAGACGATCGGCGTCTCCTGGTCTGAAACCACAGTTAAACACTTTAATCAAATAATATCTAATATTTGTGAAGAGTTGCGCAGGAACTGACTGACAGGTTTTTTTTCTTTCAACCGTTAACCAATCTACAATCATGTCGATCGACGAGAGGAACAGCCTTGAATCAAACCGCTAACGTGAGGATTCATCCGAAAAAAAAAGGGTCTTTTATTGAAAAGGTCAAAGCAATTTTACCCGAGGGGGGAAATCTGAATCTGTGCCTCACCTGCGGGGCCTGCGCATCGGGATGTCCAGCCACGGGACTGGAACGCATGGACCCGCGCAAGTTTTTACGCATGGCCGCTCTTGGCCTCGATGAGCAGATCACCGGCCATCCCTGGGTGTGGATGTGTTCCATGTGCACCCGCTGCACCTACGTATGCCCCATGAACATCGACATCGCCGCGCTGGTGTTCGAGGCCCGCAAGCTGTGGCCTCGCGAAGATCGTCCCAAGGGCATCCTGGGTAGCTGCGACATGGCCCTGCGCAACGCCAGCGGCAGCGCCATGGGAACCCCGCCAGACGATTTCACCTTCGTCGTGGAGGACCTGCTCGAAGAGGTGCGCGAGACCCAGCCGGGCTGGGAGAACCTGCAGGCCCCGCTGGAAAAGCAGGGTGCCCGTTTTTTCGTCAGCCAGAATTCCCGCGAACCGGTCACCGAGCCCGATGAGATGGTGCCCTTGTGGAAGATCCTGCATCTCGCCGGCATCGATTGGACATACAGCAACCAGGCTTGGGGCGGTGAAAACTACTGCATGTTCCTGGCCGATGACGAGAATTGGAAGAAAATCGCCACCAACACCTTGAAGCGTGCTGAAAATCTCGGCTGCAAGGTCTACCTGAACACCGAATGCGGCCACTCCACCTTTTCCGTCTGGAAGGCCAATCAACGTTATGGGCTCAACTCATCCCTGGAAATCGCCCCCATGGTGGCCTACTACTACGAGTGGATCAAATCCGGGAAACTGAAGGTCAGTTCCGACTGGAACAAGGACCTACGGATTAAATTCACCGTCCAGGATCCCTGCAACCAGATCCGCAAAAGCTATGGCGATGAACAGGCCGACAAAATGCGTTATGTGGTCAAGGCCTGCGTGGGGGAAGCGAACTTCGTCGACATGCAACCGAATAAATCCAACAACTTCTGCTGCGGCGGTGGGGGCGGCTACCTGCAGTCCGGCTACACCGACGCCCGTCTGAAATACGGAAGGATCAAGTTCGATCAGATAATCGCCACTGGGGTGGATTACTGCCTGACGCCCTGCCACAACTGTCATGCTCAGATCCACGATTTGGCCAAGCATTTCGGGGGCGAGTATCATGTGAACCACCTGTGGTCCATCATTGCGTTATCGCTGGGTGTTCTGGCCGCAAACGAACGTGAATACCTGGGGGATGATCTGAAAGACGTCTGGCTGCCCGGCGAGCCGGGAACCCCGGATCCGTTTGCCAAAGAATAGCGATCCCTACTTATTCAGCAAGGATCTCCTCTCTCAAGGCACAAGGAGGGCACTATGAAATCCGCTGCACTCGAACCGCAGATTCTGGCTTACTGTTGTAAATACTGCGCTTACGCCGCTGCCGATCTGGCCGGTTCCATGCGCCTGGAATACCCGCCCAACATCAAAGTCATCCAACTGCCCTGCAGCGGCCGGGTGGATATGCTGCACCTGCTCAAGGCGATTGAGGAGGGTGCCGACGGTGTCTATGTCGCTGGATGCCTTGAGGGCGAATGCCATTTTGTGGAGGGCAATCTCAAGACCAGGAAAAAAGTGGACGCCGTAAAAAAGGTGCTCGAAGCGGTCGGCGTTGAACCGGAGCGTGTGGAGATGTTCAATCTCTCATCGGCCATGGGGCCCCGTTTTACCGAGATTGCCAAGGAGATGACAAAGCGGATCCGAATGCTGGGGCCGACCCCGGTGACCCGAAAGTTGCCCGCCGCCTGAGGCGAGCGACTGAATACGACTCGCCCAAAGAGAAAAAGGAATCGATATGTTCGATTGGGAACCCAAGATCGTTGCATTTTTCTGTAACTGGTGCACCTATGGAGCTGCCGACCTGGCTGGTGTCAGCCGGTTTCAGTACCCGGCCAATATCCGCGTCATCCGCCTGCCCTGCAGCGGCCGAGTCAGCCCCAAATTCATCCTGGCCGCCCTCAGGGAAGGCGCCGACGGCGTTTGGGTGTCGGGCTGCCACCCGGGGGACTGCCACTACATCGAGGGCAACTACTACGCCCGCCGCAAATTTGCCCTCTTGGTCAATCTGCTCACCTTCATCGGCGTCGAGCCGGGCCGGGTGCAATTTTCGTGGATATCGTCCGCCGAATCCACCAAATTCGTCAAGGTGGTCAACGAAGTGACCGATGCGATCCGGGCATTGGGACCGTCAGCCCGCTTTGTCAAAAACGCGTCCCATGCGTTGGGGGGATATGCGTCATGATCGAACATATCCATCTCGACCCGAAGCTGGAAAAAAAATTGGCCGCTCTGAGAAAAGGCAGCCGGAGGGAAAGCCTGGTTGCCGACCGGGTGGCGGCCATAATCGCCGAAGCCGAACGTGGCCAATTGCCCTCGTCAAACGTCTGGAACTTTACCCGCAACGGCGAAGGCCGCATCAGAGGTTGTCGCAAGGTCGACCTTGGCGGCGGGTATCGCCTGATTACCCTGAAACAGGGCAAAGACCTCTACCTGCTATTCATCGGCACTCATGACGAATGCGGGCGTTGGGTGGAAAACAACCGCGTAATTTTTCCCCTGGAAATGATCACCCAGCGCTGCCGGACTGTTAACCGTTCACTGTTCGATGAATCCTTGTCCGAAGAATCAATCCCGGAGACAAAATTGGAGCCGGATGAAGATTGGATAAGACCTCTGAGCGATCAGGATTTGCGAATAGTATTCAGTGGGTTGGTGGGCAAAAAATAAAGACGATTTCGTATGAAGGCCGATATCTGCAAGGCTTTATCCCTCGTCACTTCGAAATACTTTTATGTTAAGAATACTTTACAACCGAGGTAGGCGGCAGCGTCGTCAAATGATTTAATGAACCGTGCGCACTCTTCTTTACCGACGCCTAACACATGGTGTGAACCGCCGCATTTGAAGGTGAGAAAACTACTGTGCCAGCAAACGAAGCTCTTCCAGCAATGTTTTATCGATATCCATTTTCCCTGAGGACCTACCCCGTTTTTGATTAGCATGTCCCCTGTCCCCCGGGATCTGAACTTCTGAATAGCCTTCCGCAGGCGGTAAGGATCGAATCGTAGCACACATATGGGATACATTCTGCTTGAAGCGTGACACATCGACGAAACTGCCGACATCGATTCCGATCATCAAAAATCCATATTCCTTCGGATTCCAGCCGGATGTTTGCTCCGTGCTCAGCAAGCTATGGACCAGCGGCCCGGTCAGGACCTCGATCAACATCAAAATTCCATACCCTTTGAAGCCGCCGCCCATGGGCAATAGATTGGCCACGCCATTATCGTTCAAGGCTTTACCGGCATCGGTGGTAAACAAGCCGTTTTGGTCCAATGCCGCATTGGGTTTGAGTGGCAGTTTGTTCTCTTTGGCGGCTTTCAGTTCAAAAAAAGGAATTTCGGTCGTGGCCATATCCAAAAGAATCGGATCGGTAGCTGTGGGGATAGCATAGGCAATTGGATTGGTTCCCAACAGGCCCTTTCTGGCACCATGGGGAACACAGCATTCCGTTCCACCATTAAACATACAGATGGCGATCATATCTCGCTTGGCCAATTCGGCCGACCACATGTTCAGCGTAATGATGCCTGAGGAATTTCGAAAACCGACCGCTGCGATCCCGTTGTTTTTGGCTTTGCGCTCAATTTCATCGTGAATGGCTCGGATCTTTAATGATGGCGCCAGGCCGTTGAAATCAAAAATCGTAACACCTGCGTTGTCAACAAGGGTACCAACCTCTCTGCCATCATTGTTCTTCCAGACGTTCAGATCTGCTATGGCTTCCTTGATGGGTTGCATCCGTGGGGCCTTTCTCAGGTGGGACGCAACAATGCAATCGCTGAAGTACCGCGCCTCCTGATCGGATACATGCGTTGACGCTGCCGCTGCAAGCAGCCGTCCAACTTCATCGATGGTTATTTTCATTTTTCCCCCGCAACTGCACCAATGGTTGATCGGTGCAATTTATCCTAAGATTTCAATGATACCGCGGTCACCATCGATCCGCAGTCGATCGCCGACTCGGATAAGCGCGAACAGATCCTCGGCAATGTCGGTTACCAACGGAACGTTGAGCACGGCGGCGGTAACCGCGGTTCGTGAATCCAGGTGCGGAAACACCAGTGCGGCAGGACCGCAGCCGGCTTCCTTGGCTGCATGGAAAAAAACCGACCATCCGTTGGAGCCTTTACTGCCGTCAAGGATCAGCACGCTGTCTTTGATGCTCATACCTTCCAGGGGATGGCCAGGTTCAACCACCTTACCGGTGAAAATATCGACGCCACCCCAACCGGTAATTGTCTGGCGGCTGATCATGGCAGGTCCCTCAGCAATTCCTCCCAGGGCCCCCCGACCGGTGATGATCATTCTCGACCTCATCAACGCCCCTCCCAGTATCCACTGATTGCCGATTGCAGACATGCTTCCCATGAACCATAGAACAATTTGGCATTCGTTTCCTGTGCAGCGGAAATGCGCTGTTTGGACGAATCATAAGCAGCGGTGCGCACCCCATCCGGGTAGCCGCGCGTAGATGGGCAACTGCCCGTCAAGAGTGTTGCTCCGGCCTTCTCAATCGTGTTGGTGTACCCGCAAATATCGGCCATGTACTTTATTGAACCGGCCGTCCACAAATGAACGGTGGTGTCCGCATGAATGTGTTTGCCTTCCAAATAGGCAGCAATCCGCCGAAGTTCATCGATGTGGTAATGGGGGCAGCCCAACGATACATAATCGATTTTTTCACGCCCGTGGCCGCTTAATATCTTCATGGAAGCAGCCATATCGACAGCGCTAAACTCAAGGGTTTGGTTCGGTTTTCCATGGTTCAGGGCTTGTGAGGATGTGCCTGCCTCGGGTGTGAGGCCGACGATATGACACAATTCCGTGCCTGCCGCGCAGGCCAAGGCGGCAAAAAACGCCTTGAGCTGAATGCTGTTGGGACGGGGGAAGTCCCCGATTAAGACCGGAACCGCATGGGGCGGCAGTTGGCGACCTATCGTATACCCGAGAAGATCCCAGTCATATACCGACTTCGGTTCAACGTTGACCACGATCAGATCCGTACCGATACGGTTTTCGGGCAGATGATTGCCGGCCAGCGGCGTGCGGCCGCAGACCGCTGCACAAAAGCTGGCTTCGATGCCGTCTCCATTGCCGCAAGCGCCCCATACGGAGTTCATGAACAACACGGCGCTGGATTCACAGCTGACAAAATGCTCGCCCATGAGCGGTATGAATCCGGTCAGGTAGGGAATACAATTTCCGCTCAACACGACACCGGCATCGACGAATCTAGAGAGAAAACGGGCATTTCGTGTCTTTTTATCAGGGGTCATCAACATGCCATCCGGGACTTCGCTGCAATCCGCATCCACCCCGGAAAAACAGATGCACTGGCTGTCCATGCTTTGCAGGTTCACGGGTTCCGATGAGCAAAGCGACATCTTCGAGAAAACAATGTCAAAATCATCAGAAGGAATGACATCCAAATAGTGATGACTACCGCAGAAAAGATCGGCCCAGGTGACTTTGCATAAGGCCTCAGCATTCACTATTCGCCCATAGCGGACGATCAATTCCAGCGCCTTTTGCCTCACAGGGCCCTCATGGCCGTCAAGAATCCGCTTTTCTTTCTCGGACAACTTCATCGAATGTCACTTTCTATAAATCAAGGTCTGGATTACGGATATTTGGGTTTACGCAGATCGCTTTTTCTTGGCAGTCGTTCCCCGGGAGTATCCCAGTGTTGCCACTACAAATGATGACATTCGTTGTTTCGTGAAACGCTACTTCAAGCCTGGGAAACAACCAACAGCATCATCAGTGCATGATCGGATTTTTATGTGTGTTTGGAATGAAAAAGCAAGGAATTTAATTTGTTGACCTCAGTGGAAGGGACGAAAAGGTTAGGATTTGTTCCGGTGTGACCTGCTCGACGGGTCCAGCGCCGAATTCATGGATAAACCGTTCGATAGATTGAAAATGGGGAGACAGACTTTTCAGCACTTGAACAATTCTCTCCATTAGTGAGCAGCTTGCTCAAGAATATAATCGACAAATCGTGGTACCGGTTCGAACCCCACTACTTGGGCGGCGTTGGCTACAAAATTTGAAAGCGGATTGATGTCATAAAAATAAAATTGCCCATCGGCGGCATTAATCAGGTACTCGACGCCTCCGAGGTCAGCACCAGCCAGGGAAAGTGCCTGACCCGCCTTTTCGATCACTTCTGGTGGTGGTTCAAATGAGGAAATGCCTGAACCCTCGGACGTTTTGGATTTCCCACTCGATTGACTCAACGGGCAGTGATCAAAACGCTGAATGTTGCAGCCGTCGGCTGGACAGTAATTGAAATTTTCCCCAACAATGGGCAGACGAAGACCATAAAGAAAAGCGCCATCCATCATTTCAACCCTATAGATACTTGCGTCTTGAGGATTCAGATATTCTTGGACTAAGGCCACGCTGTCGATGCCCAAGTCGATTTTTCCGTCCTTGACGGATTGAATCAGTTCACGACGTTCCCTTAAAAGGGTGATGCCAGCACCACTGCCCCCCACATTAGGCTTTATGAGGATCGGATATTTCAGCTCATCGGCGGCTTCGACAGCTTGGTCGGGATGGTGGATTACCCGGCTATTAGGTGTTTTAACCGCCAATGTGTTAAAGATCTGCATTTGTAGCGCCTTGGAAGTTCCCACTTCGTAGGATCGTCTGCCATTAATTACGCGTAAGCCGAGCCATTCCAAATAGGCCAGGTACTGCTTGACATAAAGCACGATTCTGGGCTCAATGGTAGCGGATGGATAGGCACTCACCCGGTTGACGATCAGCGAATAGAAAGATGCATCCTCGCAAGGGTCAAAACGGTGGCTGCGAAGATGGACTTTTTCATAGTCCACGCTCCGCCGATCCAATTCATCAAACAGCGGTTGGAACCACTGGGGATGCTCATAAAAAATGGCTATCGGTCCCTTCGGCACGTGGATGTCCTTTATATAAAATATAAAAATTTGAACGCTTCATCCAGGATCGTAAGCAGGCGGTATCGGCGGATTTAACATCCTGCGCGCCTCATCAGGGGTTGCAACCTCGCGACCTAATATTTCCGCCAGCCGGCATACCCTCGCCACCAACTGCTGGTTGCTGGCCAGGATACGCCGCTTCAGGTAGATATTGTCCTCCAGCCCCACACGCACGTGTCCTCCCATCAGAAGGCCGTGGGTCGTCATGGCACAAGCTGCGCACGGCCGATTCCAGCAACTGTCCAAGTCGCGTTGGAGGGTGTCCCCGATTCAACACTGGCGCGGCCAATGAACATAGCTCTGTCGCCAACTCCCCGTCGTTTATAGCAAAGCCATCTTTGCGAACTTGTACTGTGAAATACATCCAGCGAGCGTACCGATAGATTTTATTTTTTGCGATTGGCAATCCATCTCTATACCGCATGATATCTTTAGGAAAGCAGATTTTTCTGCTGTCTGATCGCTTTATTTAAATCATCAAAGATATTTGGAAGTTTTTTGGTGATACGATCCCAGGAAACAGTTTGCGGCGTTTCAAAAAAATCTCGTTTTATTTTTTTTTCCACTGACATAATTGTATCGGATAGCCCCGCATCTAAATGAGGCTTAAATTCTGGATATGTGTGAATCATACGCATAAACCTGCCTGTGATCATGGATTGAGTTGTCATAATCTCACCTGCGCGTAAAATACAATTTCGGAAAACGTTTCTAATAAGGCGTTCTTCTTCGTCATGATCATATGAAAGATTGTTGAATTCCGCCTCTTCAGAATACATTTTGATGCGTTGTTCGCCAATCTTGGAGTATACCAACGCCAGGTCACGGAAAAAATCATCTGAAACCTCCAACCCTTCATCCTCGACAAGAACGTTGAGCAGTGTCGCTACAATATCGATGGCCATTCGATTGAGTCCCTTTGTTTCATCTGACTCTGAAACTTCCTGATGTTTATGGTCAAAAGGTTTTTGGGAAAACATTACTTGGGCAACCGATGCTGCTTTATGGTAAATTTCGATAAGGGTAAAAATTTCTGCTCCCCAGTTGGTGGCAAAGTGCATTTTTTTAAGTACATCACTGTTGAATGCAACTTCACCGGAAAGCTGATAATTGAACTTCATCAAAAAATCGACTACCCCAAGGATTTTATAATCTTTTGGTTCTGAAATTTTTTTCCTCAACGCAATCAGCAGTGGATCAAGCAGCAGCCGTTTGACCCTGCCGTAAAGCCTGTCTCCTGAAATACGTTCGTAATAGGCCTTTGAAAAGTCGTAATCGTTAACGACCACAGGATAAAAGAGACTATTGATCTGACCCCGCTCGAAGGATCGGATATCCGCATCTAATACACCCACCACCCTGGCCCCTAAGGCAAGAGCAATGCCGAAGCTGAGAAATATATTCTTTCCTTTGCCAGGTTCAAGAAATACAAATCCGGCTTCGTTCAGCACTTTATAAATCTGCGAAAAAATCGGCCCGTCATTCCATTGGATGATGTAATTATTAATTTTATATTGCTTCAGGAGATCTCGCAACAACAAGGCGTCATCTTCCGAGGCCTGATCCAGGCCCAAAATGATCTGATAAAGATATCGCACTTGGCTCAGCTGACTTAAAATATTTTCAAAGACCGGTCGGTTTTCTAAAGCGGTAAACTCGCTGGCCAAAAGAGGGATTACCAGAATGGTTTTTTTGTGACGAGCGCTTTGCGTCAGCCTGCGCTGAAGCCTTTTTTGGTCCTGTTTTAAAAGGATCCGAAAGGTTGTCACCTCACCATAATGTGATGTGCTTTCAATCATGGCGCACCCCCATCAATGCGTTTACGTTCCAAAGCTTACTAAAGCTTTTGTTGGCTAATGCGCAAGGTCCGAGGTCGACACTGTTTTACTATCATCACAATACCATGCAGCCATAGCGCCTAATCAATTTACACCAGCAAATCATTTTAAATCGCGTATGTGCGCTGAAAGTAGATCGTTGTGGCGCACAATGCCCACCAGCACTTTAGGATTGCTTTGTTCCACTACCAGCAAATAGGCGTCATTAGGGTAGTTTTTGAGCGCGTCCATGGCCTTTTCGAGGCTGTCCTCAGGGTTCAGCATCAAGCGTACGCTAGTGGCGATATCATCGGCCACAACCAGATTACGAAGATTGGGGTCGAAAAGCGTGTTGGCAATGTCTGCGTATTTTATTACCCCCACCAATTCGTTTTGGTCATTGACCACCGGCAATCTATCATAACGAGAGTGCCCCAGGGCTTTCAAAACCTCGTCGAACGGTGCTCGGTTCGAAATAACTTCCACATTCCGCCTCATGATATGGCCGACCAGGATCCCCGCTGGCCCCCTCCTGCCTGCAGTAGTCGAAATTCCTAGTGCGCTTTCAAACTGGTTGAGAACCTGGATGATTCCCTCACCATACCCCACACGACTTCGCTGGGATATGAGATTTAGAACCGTCACCTCTCCGGCGTTTACCAAGGCGGTCCGCGTAAAAAGCGGTCCCAATCCCTCAAAAACAACCACCGATGCCAGAATGACTGTCTGTATCGTAGCACCGGGGCCCGGCCATTCTCTGGCCAAGACCTCTGCCAGTCCGATGGCCAGACCCGCCTGGGCGAGCATGGCCGGCCCCAACCAGGACTTTATGGTCTGGGAGTCACCGGCCCAGAAAGCACCTATCCGACAGCCAAAAAATTTGCCTATTAAACGCATGACCACATAGGCCGTTCCAATAATACCCATGTGACTGAGGGATTCGAGATGCAGCGCCGCACCGGCCATGATGAAAAATATCACATACAGGGGATAGTCAATGGCAGTGAGTTCTTTAAGGATTCGCTTGCCGTAGGGTGAGGCATTTACGGTCACCATTCCGGCAATCAGTGTCGCCAGCATGGCAGATATGTCAAGGATCGCGGCCATGCCGGCAATGACTGCGACAGACGCAAGCACAAGAATTTGTCTTTCCACCAGCCTGGTAAGACGCTGATCCATGATAGCGACAACCATGCCGACAAACGTTCCCAGAACAAAAGGACCGAGAATCTGAACCAAGGCCATTGAAAAAGAGGCCTTATCCGACAGGACACTGTTTTTCAGCATAATGAAGGCGATGATTGCCACCAGGTTGTTAACGCCAATCAGTGGCAGAATCGTATCGGTGAGAGATCCTTCGGATTGATATTCACGTAACACCATCTGGGTAGCTGCCGGGGCGGTAGTAATCGCCATCACGGCAAGAAAACCGGCAGTCAATGGCGAGGCTCCCGCGGCGAAGGTTCCTAACGCAACGAGAAGGCCGGTAAGTCCAATTTCAACTGCACTGATGCGGAAGCGTTTCATCCCCATTTTCCGAACCGCTCTTAGGCTGAAACTGCCACCGATGGTGAAGACAATCAATCCCAGAATAACATCATGCAACGGAACGAGAGAATGTAGCTGCTTTTGGGTGATGAGTACGGGCAGCTCAAGACTGCCAAGGGAGGGGCCGGCGGCAAGACCGACCATCAGATACCCGGTCACTCGCGGCAGGCCAATAGCTGCACACAGCCTGCCTGAGCCGAGGGCTAATATATATGCAATGCCGATAGAAAGGAGTATGGGCATAGTGATCGATTTGTTTGAACAGATAATCGAAACAAGCTTCAAATTTTGAAAATCGGAGTCCAAACACAATTTCAGATTCTGGGAAAACTTCGTTAATCCTTAGTCCAGTCATAGCAACCCCCTTTTGTTGGATATGAAGTTGCTATACTTTTGCGTTCTGATAAATCCCTTTACAAAATTTCGTTAACAACCTGGCAACAATTAGATTGCATAACAATTGCCAAAGTTATAGAAAGATCTTACAGGTTGATTACCGAATTCTGGCTGTCACCAAATGGAGTCGAAACATGATCAACCGTCTTTCAGACGTTTCATGGGGGATGCCGAGGTTGACCAATCATTTAAATCGCCTACCACATGTGCCAGCGTTGCTGTATTTCCAATTTCTTCCGGAACCTTGAAAGTTACCTTGCACACTGATTTTCTTTTCAGAAACTGTTTGCGAATACTCATCGTTTACCTCCGTCTATCGAATGTTTGTAGGCTCATCTGGCCATTTATTACAATGGATGGAAAAACGATAATGCTTTGAAGCCAGATCGATTACAGTAGCGGGTACTCATGCTTCCAGAAATGCATCGCTGAATCGACCTGTTGTCTCAATATTTATCCTTTTTTTGTTCAAGCGGTTCATTTGAGGATGGAAGACGTCGAGACCGAACATATTCATAGTTATCAACCCGTCAGTGTCGATAACAACTTCGTAATATTTTTGCACGATTTCAGTCAAAACATGAAGCAGTTTGCAGGCCGAGGATACATCAAAGTCGCCGAACAATTTCAACGCCAAAGATTGTTTGTAGATCTCTTTTGCACAGACGCGAAAGTTTCTGGCCATATCCTCTCCTCCTTCAACGGTGACCGGGTTTGCATCTATCTCAATACAGCAAAAGGCATACCAGGGGTAATATTCTTGTATCATTAAGGTTATATAGAATTATCCCGTCGATGCCCCCATACAACTTTTATGCTTGGGTGTTAGCATCTTTGACAGGTTGTAAAATTTAGAGCGCATCTCACAAAAAAATCTATGCATATGCTCGAAAAGATAGCATGTACTGGGGATGGAACCCACAAACGAGCAATAGACCCAGCTATAGCCCTTAATCGTTCATTCAGCACCCTAAATAAAGAACAGTTACCCATTTTTTAACATCCGGCGTCTATGGAACAGTGAATGCGTCGGCGGTTACCCCCAGGGTTTTCAAATACTCTTGTTGATACGTTTTCAAGGGTTTAGTCAACTGGCGATGCCGCCCGATCGTAATGACCATGATGGACGTAAACTTGGTCGTCATAGCCCTCAAATAAAATACACGGAGGGAAAAAAATGACTTTTCCAACTAAAAACACTTTCAGTGTCGGTGACACCGCAAGGATGACCGGTGCCACCCAGAAACAAATCTGACACAGGAAGGCTAAGGGCTACATCTCTGAAGCCGGTCGGGTTGTATCCGGTGTCCGAGCCTATCGAAGATTTACCATGGGTCAGGTGGAAACTATCAGTAAGATCAAAGAATTTCTGAACGAAAGGTTCACCCTTTTGGCCGCCGCGCAAAAAGTGACCGGCAAAACCTTTCCAACCAAGAAGGGTCAGCGAAATGCATAACTTAACCGATAAAACCTATCCGCTGATCGGAAATACCTGTCTGTTGAAAGGCTGCACCATGTTCAGCGAGCGTCTGGATGGCTGTGAGATCAGTATCATGAACTACAACCTGTACCAGGTGAAGGAGCATATGGCAGGCCCTGTAACGGTCAGTTGCTAAGAACGGCTTCATGCCAATCGTGGCGTACCTAGCCGCGCTATTTGGATTTGCAACCTTGTGGAACTCGAGTTGAAAGGACTCCGTTGGGGCCGTTGCCGACCCCAAACAAAAGTATTTTTAAGGTGTCAAAACAAATTAGCCCATGTATTTATCGAGCATTTAAAAATAGTTGACTTTAAGATCAATCGGTGTCCCAACCCAAGAAAGGCCCAAATATGATATTACCATCCTTGGTCATGTATTTTTTTGGAAGCAACAGAGGGGCCGTAAATCAGCTTGATTCTCCGCTAAAATCCGCAACCTATACGCAACCTGTCAAAACAGAAAGGCCGCAACCTGTTGAGATTGCGGCCTTTAATATTTATTTGGTGCCGAAGGGGAGACTCGAACTCCCACTGGGGAACCCCAACTAGACCCTGAACCTAGCGCGTCTACCAATTCCGCCACTTCGGCACGTTTCAGCCTGATTTCAAAAGGGTTGATTTCAAACTGAAGATGCACTAACTATAATTTTTTATTTTTGGTGTCAAGCCAAATGTAATCTAAATTCGTTCGACCGGCTGAACCCATGCAACTGATACGAGATCTGGAAAGCATCACGGCGCCGTTCAAGGCGGCAGTAATCACCATCGGGAATTTCGACGGGGTACACATCGGCCACCAGGCCCTTTTTCACGAGGTTGTCGAACGCGCCGACGCCATGGGGGGCACCTCGATTGCCATGACCTTCGATCCCCACCCCATCCGGGTCATGACCAACAACGGCCACCCCCCCCTGATCACCCTCTACGAACAAAAAGCCGAGCTGATCGAAGCGGCCGGAATCGATGTACTGATCTGCGTGCCCTTCACGAAAGAATTCGCGGCGATTTCCGCACGAACCTTTGTCGAGCAAATCCTGATCGGACGCATCGGCATGAAGGCCGTTGTGGTCGGCCAGGACTACACTTTCGGCAACAACCGTGAAGGCACCGTGGCGCTCTTGAAGGGCTATGCCGCGGAACTGGGATTTGAGGTGATCGTAGCCGACTGGATTCAGGCTTCGACCGCCGAAAACGAGCGCATCTCCAGCACCGCCATACGCGAACTGGTCAGCCAGGGCCACATGGAGAAAGCCGGCAGGATGCTGGGCCGCAACTACCAGATCCGCGGCACCGTGGCCCACGGCCGGGACCGGGGCGGCCGGCTTCTGGGCATTCCGACCGCCAACCTCAACCTGCACGACGAACTGTGCCCCAAGGCTGGCGTCTATGCCGTGATCGTTCAATACAACGGCAACCGCTATCCGGGCGTGGCCAACATCGGCTACAGCCCGACCTTCGACGACCACGTCTTTACCGTCGAGGTGCACATTCTGGACTTTGCGCAGGACATCTACGGCGAACGCATCATGATCAACTTTGTCCAGCGTCTGCGCGACGAGATCAAATTTGCCGATATCGCGATGCTGATCGAGCAGATCGATGCGGACATTGCCCAGGCGCGCCGGATTCTGGAGCCCCACTTCACGACCTGAACCAGTATTTTCGCCCACCTGCACACCGGGTGCACCCACTGGTTTGCCAGTCCCGCACGATCCGACTCCGCCGGCCACACCGGATCCTTGCCTCGGCATTATCCTGACGGTTGCCTGTGGCACCTCCGAGTTGTTCGAATTTGATTTTCCACGATCAGGCCTTATCCTATCGGGTTGAAGAAAAATATCGGGCAACCAAGGAGTGACTGCGGCCATGATGTTAGACATACTCACCTATCCGGATGCGTTCCTGCAGAAACAGACCGCGGCGGTCGACAACATCGACGGCGCTTTGCAGACCGTCTTCGACAACATGGCCACCACCATGTACGCCGCTCCCGGCGTGGGGCTGGCCGCCCCCCAGGTAGGCATCGGGCAGCGCTTCATCGTTTACGACATCGCCCCCAGGCAAGAAGGTCGCGACCTGCACGTGCTGATCAACCCGACCATCGTCACCAGCGAAGGCGAGATCCTGTCCGAAGACGAAGGCTGCCTGAGCGTGCCCGACTTTCGGGCGGACGTCAAGCGGGCCGAGCGCATCCTGGTCGAAGGGGTGGACCGGGACGGCAACCCCCTGCGATTCGAGGCCGACGGCATGCTGGCCATCGTCATTCAGCACGAACTGGACCACCTGGACGGCACCTTGTTCATCGATCGAATCAGCGCCCTCAAACGCCAGATGTACAAGCGGCGGGTCAAAAAGGAGTTGAAGCAGCGGTGAGTGCCCCATTGAAAATCGTTTTCATGGGCACGCCGGAGTTCGCCGTGCCATCGCTTTCCGCCCTGCACGCAAAGGGCCACTCCGTGCTGGCCGTGGTCACCCAACCGGACCGCCCCAAAGGACGCGGGCGCAAGCTGGCGCCCAGCCCGGTAAAGCGAGCCGCAATGGTCCACGGATATCCCGTGCTTCAGCCCCACGCAGTGCGCGACGATGCGTTTGCGCAGCAGATGGCGCGCCTGGCACCGAATCTTTTCGTGGTGGTGGCCTTCGGCCAGTTGCTGCCCCAGCGCCTGTTGGACATCCCCTGCCGGGGTGCCGTCAACGTGCACGCCTCGCTGCTGCCGCGCTACCGCGGTGCGGCCCCCATCCAGTGGCCCATCATCAACGGGGATCGCGAAACCGGCGTCACCACCATGATGATGGACGCCGGCATGGACACCGGCGACATATTGCTGACAGCCCGCACGCCCATCGGCGCCCAGGAGACGGCCGCCGATCTGCACGACCGTCTCAGCCTGTTGGGTGCCGACACGCTCGTCCGCACCCTGGCCCAGATTCAAGACGGCACCTTGCGCCGGACACCCCAGGATCACAGCGCCGCGACCTATGCGCCCATGCTCAAGAAAAAGGACGGTCTAATCGACTGGTCCTGGCCGGCCGAGCGGATCGAGTGCCTGATCCGGGGCCTGACGCCGTGGCCGGGCGCCTTCACCTTCAGTGGCACAAGGCGCTTGAAAGTCTTTCGGGCCAGTGTTCTCGAGCGCGACATCAGCGTGGCGCCGGGCACGATCCTGGAGTGCTTTCCCGGCGAGCTGCGCGTGGCAACCGGCAAGGACGCCCTGGCCGTCCAGGAGATTCAGGGCGCCTCCGGCAAGCGCCTGCCCATCGACGACTTTTTGTGCGGCTGCCAGCTGCCTGACGGCACCTGCCTGGGATAATGCCCCGGATCTTCTCGGCAGGCCGGCTCAAAAAGCCCCAACGGATTGAACGCACCCCCATCCATGTCGCGCCATCACCACCACCCCACGCCCTGCCCCAGAGCCGCCGCCCTGGCGGTCCTTGACCGTCTGGAGATGGGCAACTCGACCCTGGACCGGGTGCTGGACGACCAGGCGCCGGCCGCGGCCTCCCTCGCCCGCCGCGACCGCGCCCTTTACAACCAGCTGATCTACGGTGTGCTGCGCTGGCGATCGCGCCTGGATGCCGTTATCGGCGCCCATGCCAACCGTCCCGTAAACCGGGTAACCCCCACGATCCGAAACATCCTGCGCATCGGTCTGTTTCAGATCCTGCTGATGGATCGCATCCCGGCTTCGGCCGCCGTCAACACCGCGGTGGATCTGGCGCGCCGCGGCGGGCCGCCCCGATCGGCCGGATTCGTCAATGCCGTCTTGCGAAGCGCCCTGCGCCATCCACAGCGGTCCGGCCTTCCCGATGCGCACCTGTCGCCGGCGGCGCACCTGGCCACCGCCAAGTCCTTTCCGCTCTGGCTGGTCACCCGCTGGATCGACCGTTTCGGCATCGGTGCAGCCGGACGGCTGTGCGATGCCATCAACGCCGTGCCGCCGATTACGCTGCGCTGCAATCGCTTGAAAAACAGCCCGGTGGAATTGCTGGCTGCCTTGACCGCTCAGGTGGAACAGGTCAATGTTCTGGATGGCGTTCCCGGGGCTTTGAACATCATCGGACCACGCCTGCCGATTGCACAAATGAGCGCCTTTGGCCAAGGCCGGTTTGCCGTCCAGGACGGCGCCGCCCAACTGGTTTCCCTGCTGCTGGACCCCCGGCCGGGCGAAAAGGTCCTGGATGCCTGTGCCGGTCTGGGAGGAAAAACAACCCACCTGGCCCAGCTTATGCACAACATTGGGGAGCTGTTTGCCGTGGACAACGTGCCGGCCAAACTGGCCGGTCTGGAAAAAGAGGGCCGTCGGCTGGGGATCGGCATCATCCGCACCCTTGCGATGGATCTGGACCGCCTCTCGGCGGATGCGGCGCTACCTTGCTTCGATCGTGTCCTGCTGGACGCCCCCTGCACGGGGCTGGGCGTGCTGCGCCGCAACCCCGATGCGAAGTGGTCCTCACGCGCGGCTGACGTCGCGCGCTGCGCCCGGCGGCAGTTGCGCTTTCTCGAGCATGCCGCCGCACTGGTCAAGACGGGCGGTGTGCTGGTGTTCGCCGTCTGCAGCATGGAGCCGGAGGAAAACGAACACGTGATCGCACATTTTTTGAAAAAGCACCCGGAATTTGTTATAGACGAGCGTCGGTCGATCGAGGCCGACGGGGTGGCACCCTATCTGGACAGCGGTGGGTTTTTACGAACGGCGCCTCACCTGCACGGGTTGGACGGTTTTTTCGCCGCCCGCTTGAGGCGCATGGGTTAATCTCAACCGGGTGAACCGACGATGCCTGTTTTCGAATACCAAGCCTTGGACAACCGCGGAAAGACCCTGACCGGGATTATCGATGCCGACGGCGCCCAGGCCGCCCGCCAGAAGATCCGGGGACTGGGCAGTTACCCCGTATCGGTCAAAGAGATCACCGAGGGCCGCGGCGCCAAAGAGCCGCGCAAGATTGCCCTCAAAGGCGTTTTCAGCCGCGTCACACCGGCCCAGGTCAGTTTGTGGACCCGTCAGCTGGCGACCTTGACCGGGGCCGGATTTCCCCTGGTGACCGCGCTGACCACACTGGTCTCACAGACCAAGTCCCAGGGCTTCACCAAGATCGTGGCCCGCATCAAGGACTCCATTGTGGAGGGCAACAGCTTCGCCTCGGCCCTGTCGCTCTACCCGTCCATCTTCTCGCAGATCTACATTAACATGGTGCGCGCCGGCGAAACGTCAGGGACCCTGGAGATTGTCCTGCAACGCCTGGCCGACATCATGGAAAAGCAGCAGGAGCTCAAATCCCGCATTCAGACGGCCATGGCCTATCCGATTCTCATGACCGTCGTCGGCACCCTGGTGCTCTTCTTTCTGATGACCTTCGTCGTGCCCAACATCACCACCATCTTTACGGATATGAACCAGGCCCTGCCCGCCCCGACCCGGTTTCTGATCGGCGCCAGCGAGCTGTTCAAAGGCTACTGGTGGGTGTTGGCCGGTGCACTCGCGGCCGCTCTGGTGGCCTTGCAGATTTTCAGAAAAACCGAACGCGGCCTGGTCACCACCGACCGCCTGATCTTGTCGGTACCGGTCGTCGGCCCCCTGCTGAAAAAGATCGCCGTGGCCCGCTTTACACGGACGCTGGCATCCCTTTTGGAAAACGGGGTTACCATGCTGCCGGCCCTGGAGATCGTCAGGAATGTGACCGGCAATGTGGTCATTTCCGGGTTGGTCGAAAGTGCGTCCCAGGAGGTTGAAAAGGGTCAGGGGCTCGGGGTGTCGCTGGCGGCCGACGACGTCCTGCCGGATTTGGCGGTCCAGATGATTCAGGTCGGCGAGCAGAGCGGCGAACTGGAAACCATGCTGTACAAAATCGCCGAGGTATACGAAAATGAGGTCCAATCGTCGATTACGGCCATGATGGCCATGCTGGAACCGGTGATGATCCTGGTCATGGCGGTGGTGGTGCTGTTCATCGTGCTGTCGATCTGCCTGCCCATTTTCGAAATGAATCAGTTGGTAGGATAATTGCAACAAAAACGCCACGACAGCCCGCAGGCGTCAGGCTGCCAAGGGGCATTAACAACGGCTGAACATCAAGCGCTTGACAGGCACCGTCAAGCGACCGTCACAACGCGACCGGAGGAAGCATGAACCTATCACTACCGCAAACCGCGCGAGATCGGCGCGGTTTCACCTTGATCGAATTGATGGTGGTCATCGTCATCCTGGGCATCCTGGCCGGTTTGATCGTACCGCGCATCATGGGGCGTCCGGAACAGGCCAAACAGCTCAAGGCCAGGATGCAGATCGAAAGCATTTCGACGGCACTGAAGCTCTACAAGCTCGACAACGGGGCTTATCCGACGACCGAACAGGGACTACAGGCCTTGGTCGAACAGCCCGCCTCGGGTGATGCGCCCAAAAACTGGCGCCAGGGCGGCTATCTGGAAAAGGGCAAGGTTCCCAAAGATCCCTGGGGCAATGAGTTCATCTACCTGAGCCCGGGCATTCATGATGACGTCGACCTCATCTCCTACGGCGCCGACGGTGCCGCCGGCGGCGAGGGCAAGGATGCGGACATCAACAGCTGGGAAGCCGACTAGGACCCTGACGACCCGACCATGAACCAGATTTGCACACTTTCCGCTGCCGGTATGCGCACAAAACGGCTCTTGGACGACCGGCGCGCATTTACGCTGATCGAGCTGATCGTCGTGATCTCGTTGATCAGCATCATGCTGATGGTCGCCATCCCGCGCTTGAGCGGCGGTTTGTTTTCCAGCGGCAGCGACGAGGCCGCCCGCTGGATCATCGCCAACGTCAGCCACCTCAAGGCGAAAGCGGTTGCCGATCAAAAAATCTATCTGCTCAACGTTTCGCCCGACACCCAGCAGCTGTGGGTCAGCGCGGCCGATACCAGCGAAGTCGAAACCGCCGCGGCCCGCAACGATGGCTATACCCTGCCCCGGGAGGTGCGCCTCGATCAGGTGGCCTTTTCGGACACCGAGCGCCTTTCAACCGGAACCATTCCGATCCACTTTTTCCCGCAGGGATTTTCGGACAGGGCCGTCATCCACCTGCGCACGCGCGACGGCGACCGCCTGGCCTTTGTGATCGAGCCTTTTCTGCCCGGGGTCGAATTGATCCGGGACCTTCGCGGGAGCGCCCTGTGACCATCGCCGCCATCGGAAGCCGTCAGCGAGGCAGATGCAACCCGGCCGGATTCACCCTGCTGGAGGTGATGGTGGCGATGTCCGTGGTCGCGATTGCCCTGACGGCCATCTACCGCATGTACAGCCAGACCCTCTTCATGGACGCCAGGGGCCGCTTCGATACGGTGGCGGTCATGCTGGCCCGTGCCAAACTGGCCGATTTACAGGGTGCGGCCCTGGCCGATCTGACAGACGAGAACGGCGCTTTCGACGAGGCCGGCACCGGCTACACCTGGCAGATTCAAAGCGAGCCGGTGACCTCGGATCTGTTCAACGAAGACGGCCCGATTCTCAAACGATTCACCATCACCATCGCCTCCACCGCCGATGCATCCCGATTTACCCTGACCACCTACAGGTACCTGTATGGACCGTAGCAGCCGCCGGCCGCTTTCGGATCGGCCGCCAGAGCACGGCGGGTTCACCCTCTTGGAGATCATGGTGGCGATCTTTATTTTTGCGGTGGTGATCACGACCATCTTCGGCTCGTTTCGGGTCGTTTTTTCCAGCGCCGACGTAGTCGGCAGCGATGTGGCCGTTTTTGAGACCGCGCGCAGCTGCCTGGACCGCATGGCCGCCGATCTGACGGGGCTTTACGTGACCTTGTATCCGCGCTACGCCAAGCCGGAATTCGACGACCCGCCGGATCTGTACCGGGTGGTGGGCGACACCACCGACGTGGCCGGCGACAGCTTCGGACGGCTGCGCTTCCCCTCCTTGGCACACCTGCCCATCAACGGGGATACCCGCCAGGGGGTCAGCCGCATCGTCTACTACGTGCACCGGCGTTGGGACGACACCCTGGTGCTGCGCCGTGCCGACGACCTCTTTCCGTTCCCGGAATTCGAGGAACGCAGCGACGACCCGGTTCTGTGCGACAACCTGTTGGGCCTGGAATTCGGCTATTTGGATGCCGAGGGCGAGATGAGCGACCGCTGGGATTCGGATACGGAAGACAACGCTTACGCGACCCCGCGGGCGGTGGAGATTCGCCTGACGATGGGTGAGCCCTCACGGCCGACCATTTTTATGACCCGGGTACCTTTGCATGTTTATCGACCAGCGGCAGAGTAACGGCATCGGCCGTTTGGGCCGCGGTAATCAGCGCGGCGTCGCCATCCTGGTGGCCATCGGGGTGGTTGCCGTGCTGCTGACGGCCGGGTTGGAACTCAATCGCCGAATTCGCGGTTCGGTTTCCGGAGCGATCCAGGCCGCCAATCAACTGGTGCTGTCCGAGATGGCCGCATCCGGCGTGCAGGCGGCCATGGTCATGTTGATCAACGACCGCAAGGCCAACGAGACCGACACCATCCAGGAGGATTGGGCCGATCCTGAAAAAATTGCCGAGATGCTGACCACGATTCCCTTCGACGACGGCCGCGTCGAGGTCAAGATTATTGACGAACGCGGTAAAATCCAGGTCAACGCGCTGGTCAACTTTCCGGAAGGCCAGCAGTTTGTCCCGGCCCAGCGAGCCCTGTGGGAGCGGCTGCTGGATCGCATATTCGCCCTTTTCGAGGAGCCGCCGGACAGCGATGCCGCCATGATCATCAATTCGCTCAAGGACTGGCTGGACCACGGTGATGACGATGCCACGACCGGTTTAAGCGGTGCCGAATCCGACTACTACGAGAGCCTGCAGCCGCCCTACAGCGCCAAAAACGGCCCTTTCGATCACCTTGCCGAAGTCGCCCTGGTTCAAGGGGTGACGCCCGAGCTGTTTGCCGGGGCGGGCGGCGCGGTCGGTCTGGAATCCCTGTTGACGGTTCACGGGATAACGCCCAGTGCCGACGGCAAGTTCAGCTTTGACGGTAAAATCAACATCTCCACGGCCGATACGGCCGTGCTGGCAGCTTTGCTGCCGTCCGAAAATGCTGATTTGGCTGAAGCATTGGCCGATTATCGCGTCGCCAAAGCTGACGAGACGTATGTCAATAAAATCGATACAGCGCAATGGTACACCCAGGTTCCGGGTGCCGGTGGCATCGCCATCGATGCGAACCTGATCACCGCCTCGAGCGATCTGTTCCGAATCGTCGCCACCGCTACCCGCAACCAGCGCACCACCACCGCCAATGTGGTGGTGCAGCGCGAAAAAGAGGAAGAGACCGGCCGGTGGATATGCAAAACCTTGATTTGGCAGGCAGAATAAGATAAATAGCCGGGATTGATCGCAGGAGTGGAACCGGTCGATCTGCCATCGGCCGGATGAACCTTAAACCAAGCAAACGGATATGAGCCGCAAAGTTCTGGGTCTGGAAATTCGGGAAGGATCGGTGGCCGCCGCCCTGCTCAGCAGCGGTTTCAAGGGCAGTGTGCTCGAGGCCCAGGGATATTTTCCCATTGCGGCGGACATACCGGACGATGAGGCCTTGATCGCGGCCCTGCAGGCGGCTGTCGAATCGCTGAAACCCACCGGTGCGGCGTGCGTGGTGGGCATTCCGGCCACCTTTGTCTCCTTCAGAAACCTTTCCCTGCCGTTTACCGACCTGAGGAAGATCCGACAGATCCTGCCCTTCGAACTGGAACCCAGCCTGCCCACCCCGGTGGACGAGCTTGTTTTCGACTTCGAAGCCGTCAAGCGCGACGGTCAGCACGACCTGCTCACCTTTTCGGTCCAAAAGAGCGTCGTCCGCCGCTATGTCGATTGCCTGGCGGCGGTAAATTTGAGACCGGCGGTAATCGTGCCCGCCGGCTATGCCGCGGCGCGGTTTATATCCAAAACCGGCCCAGAGGGCGACGATGTCCTGTTCATCGATACCGGTGACGACGTTCACACCGTCTACGCCGTGAGCGGGGGCAGCATCCGGGCGGTCCGCAGTCTGCCGGTGGCCAACGGCGGCGTGCCGGTCCAGCGACACCTGGAAACCACCATCGAACGAACCTTTACCGCCCTGGCGGCCAGCTCGGGCATTACCGTCAACCCGCGGCGGGTCTTTTCAACAGGACCCCAGGCTGCGATGCTGACCGGCGGTACCGGTTCGGCAACCCTGCTGGGCCTGCCCGTTTCGACCATCGATGAGATCCGGCGCTTTCCGCGCTTGAAAGGCGCGCTGGATTCACCGGAATTGGCCGGCGGACAGCTGGATCAGGCCCTGGTTCTGGCCCTGATGGACGCCGAAGGGGCTGGCGGCGTCAACTTTTCCACTGAACGCTCCACCTTCCAACACTACTGGAGCGAATACCGCGGCAGCATCGTCCTGACGGCCGTGCTGGTCACGCTTGCCCTGGCAACCGGGCTGGCCGGTCAACTCCTGGCCGTGAACGCCAAGGCGCGCCGCCTGGCCGAGCTCGACCGCCGGATCGAGACGATTTTCCGACAAACGTTTCCCGACATCAGCCAGGTGGTCGACCCGGTCCGGCAGATGCAGGTCAAGATCAACGAGATGGAGGCGGGCAGCGCCGGCCCCGAATTGCCGCAAACCCAGCTTCGGGTGATCGACATCCTCGACGCCCTGAGCCGCCAGATTCCGGCCTCGCTCGATGTGAACATCACCCGCATGGTCGTAGGGGCCGACAACGCGGTGCTGTCGGGCGACACGGACACCTTCAACACGGTCGACGAGGTCAAGGCCGGCCTGGACGGGGCCGACATTTTTAACAACGTGACGATCAGCTCCGCGGACCTCGAAAAAACCGGGGAGCGGGTCCGTTTCAAACTGAAGCTGGAATTCTGACCGGATATGGCCATCAACATCAACAAGCGCGAAAAACTCGCCCTGGGCGCGGCCGCCGCCGCGGTCGCCATCTTCCTGGTGCTGCAGTTTGTCGTCTTCCCCCTGTTCGAAAAAAACGACCGGCTGACCAGCCTGCTGGCCACCCGCCAGACCGAGCTGGAACAGATTCGGCTGCTGCAGGCCCAATACCGGCAAAAGACCTTCGCACTGGAGCAGGCCCAGCGCCGCATGCAGGCCCGTCGGCAGGGATTCACGCTGTTTTCGTACCTGGAGACCCTTGCCGGACAAACCGACGTTAAACGCCATATCGCCTACATGCGGCCGACCACCACCGCCGTTCCGGACAGCCCCTACCGGTTGTCCATGGTGGAGATGAAGCTGCAGGAGGTCACCATGGCCCAACTGCTGGCCTACCTGCACGGCATCGAAACCTCTCCGAACATGATTGCCGTCAAACGGCTTTCCATATCCAAAGGGGAGCAAAAGACCGATCTGATCAACACGGTGTTTCAAGTTCAAACCCTGGAGATGTAGGGATTTACATGGTTTCGATCAAAACCGTTTTCGGTTATGTGATGTTTGCCCTGGCGGCGATCGTTGGGTTCCTGTACCTGCTGTTTCCAGGACAGGCGGTCAGCGATTACCTCAAGGGCCGCCTGGCCGCCATGGACCCGGCCTTGAACCTGGTGGTGGCGGCGGTGCGGCCGACCATACCGCCCGGCCTGGCACTGTCCGGGGTGGAGGTGAACGGGCAAGCCGGTCGCCTTGCCAATTTCGACACTGTGCGCGTGCTTCCGGACTGGAACAGTTTGTGGGGCGACGAAAAGCGAATCCGGTTTCGGGCGGGTCTGGCGGAAGGGACCGTCTACGGCTGGGCGACGCTGACCGGTTCGGACCCGTCGGCGCAGGTGCAGGTGGAGGCCGACCTGTCCCAGATCCGCCTGGAACTGTTGGACGCTTTGGCCATGGATGAGCGCTTTTACCTGACCGGGCCGCTCAAGGGAAAGCTGGTTTACGACCATTCAACCGCCGCAGCGGGCACGACCAGCGGGTCGCTGAGCGTTTCCGGGATGCGCATCGGCCTGGAGACGCCCCTGCTGGGAATCGGCGAACTGGTTATGGACCAGACCAGCGCCGACTTCTTCTTTGACGGACAGACCCTGCGGCTCAAGGCCCTGGCATTCAGTGGCCCCATGCTCGACGGAAAAATCTCGGGCAGCATTCAGGTGCGACGCCCCATGGCAAACAGCCGACTGAGCCTGGGTGGCAGCGCCAAGCCGCAGCCGGAACTGCTCGCCCAACTGCAGGAAACCGTTCCCCAGGGATTGGTCAACACCCGCACCCTGGGTACGCGCGGGTTGAATTTTAGAATCGGCGGCACCGTCGGCAGCCCCGATGTCAGCTTGAGATAACCGATGACAGCCAAAACCCTGTTTACGATCGTTCACCTGATGTGCATCACGGCCGTGGCCTACCTGGCCGTGGACGGCCTTTACGGCATCGCCGTGGCGCGGCTGGCCGACAAGCCCATCACCGAAGCCCCGCAGGTCTCCCCGGCCAACAACCCGGATGAGGTCGTACGCCCTTTGTCCGCCTACAACAAGGTTCTGGAACGCAACCTGTTCGGTACCCGGGCCGCCAACGATGCTAAAACCGAAGCGGTCGACATCGCCTCTCTGGAAGAGACCAAGCTGGACCTGAAGCTGTGGGGGACGGTATCGGGTAAGGCAAACGGAATCTATGCGGTCATCGAGGACGTGCGGGCCCGCGAACAGAACCTTTACCGAACCGGAGATGCAGTGCAAAACGCCACCGTCAAAGAGATCTTTCGCGAAAAAGTGGTCCTGACGGTCGACGGCAAAGATGAAATCCTGCAGATGCAGGACCTGGCCTCGCGCGGATCGATGTCCCGGCCGGGCGGCGTGCCGGTTCGCACCGAGCTGCCCGCTGACAGCCTGCCGCGGGCCCAGCGCATCTCTTTGCGGCGGTCCTACATCGAACAGTCCATGACGGACGTGGCCTCGCTGATGACTCAGATGCAGGTCAGGCCGCACATGGAAGACGGTGTCCCGGCCGGTCTGGCCTTGTCCAGCATCAAGCCCAATTCCATTTTCAGACGCATGGGGCTTCGAAACGGCGACGTGATCACCGGTGTGGACGGCAACCAGCTGTCATCGGTGGACGATGCCCTGCGACTGGTCGAGGATCTCAAGTCAGCCTCCAGTTTGTCCGTGCAGCTCAAACGCAGGGGGCAGATCAAAAATATCGAATACAGCATCAGATAGCCGGCCGGGCGGCCCTCGCCGCTTTACCGGAAACAATGAGGTTGTGGCATCCATGAATATCAGTGAGGCACCCCAAAGAGGCATTGCCGGCTTGCTTGTCGCCGTGCTGATGGTCCTGCTGGTCGTCAGCACCCCCGCCCTGGCCCAGGAGGATCAGGCCCGGGAATCTCAAAGCCAGGATCAACCGAGCGGCGACGATATTCCCAAAAACGGATCGGAACGATACGTTTCGATCGACTTCAACAACGTCGACATCAGCGTATTCATCAAGTTCATCAGCGAACTGACCAGCCGTAATTTCGTCATCGACCAGCGCGTCAAGGGCAAGGTGACCATTATCTCACCGTCCAAGATTTCCGTGGACGAAGCCTACAAGGTCTTCGAGTCGGTTCTGGACGTCCACGGGTTCGCCACGGTCCAATCGGGCAAGGTGACCAAGATCATCCCCTCTCCGGACGCCCGCACCAAAAACATCGAAACCCGCTCGGATGCCCAGGGCGAGGCCGACGACGACCGGGTGGTGACCCAGCTGATGCCCCTGCGGTATGCCGACACCGAAGAGGTCAAACGGCTGCTCACCCCCATGGTCTCCAAAAGCAGCGTCATTCTCTCCTACCCGCCGACCAACACCCTGATCGTCACCGACAACTACTCCAACATCCTGCGGTTGATAAACATCCTCAAGATCATCGACGTGCCCGGGGTGGGCCGGGAGATCAGCGTCTTTCCCATCCACAACGCCGATGCCTCCAAAATGGTGTCGCTGCTGGAGGCCGTCTTCCGGACCGCCAGCCCCCAGGGCAAGAAAGGCGGTCGCCCCCAGGCCGACCGCAGCGCGGCCTTCGTGGCCGACGAGCGCACCAACAGCATCATCATGGTCGCCAGTGAGGATGACACCAACCGGATCCGCAGCCTGATCGACATGCTTGATCAGGAGACCCCCAAGGGCAAGGAGCGCATCCACGTCTACTATCTGGAATTCGCTGCCGCCGAGGAGATCGTCGGCGTGCTCAAGGACCTGCCCACACAGGAGCAAGCCGGTGCCGAGGGCGGCGCCCCGCAGGCGCCGGTGGTTTCCGACCGGGTCACGATCACGGCCGACAAGGCCACCAACAGCCTGATCATCACCGCCGACCGCGATGACTACGCCACGCTGGTGGAAATCATCCGCCAGATCGACATCCCCCGTTCCATGGTCTACATCGAGGCCCTGATCATGGAAGTCAACGCGCTAAAAAGCTTTGAACTGGGGACCGAGTGGATCATCGGCGACGATGTCGAGTTGAACAACGGACGCCAGGCGGTTGTCGGCGGTGGCTTTACCACCGCTGAGGATTCGAACCTTGATTTTCAAGTCGGGTTGGACGGCAGTCTGATCCCGTCGCTGGCCTCCGGTTTCTCCCTGGGGGTTTTCGGCGAGGCGGTCTCCATTGCCGGCATCACCTTCCCCAGTATCGCGGCCATCGTCCAGGCCTATAAAAAGGACCGCGATGTCAACATCCTGTCGACGCCACAGCTGTTGACCACCGACAATCAGGAAGCCAGCATTACGGTGGGCAAGAACATCCCCTTCCAGACCACCTCGTCGACCACCAACAACGAGACCTTCAACTCGTTTGAGTACCGGGATGTGGGCAAGACCCTCAAAATAACCCCCCAGATCAACAAGGACCGCATGCTGCGGCTAAACCTGTCATTGGAAGTGTCTGCACTCGAGAGCTCAACCGATTTCAGGCCCACGACTCTCAAGCGCACCGTGAACACCACGGTCATGGTCGAAGACAGCAGCACCGTGGTCATCGGCGGGCTGATCGACGACACCTTCGCCCAGACCGAATACAAAGTGCCCTGCCTGGGTGACGTCCCCGGGCTGGGGTGGCTCTTCAAATCGCGCTCCAAAAGCGGCGAAAAATCCAACCTGTTTATCTTCATCACGCCCCGGGTCATCCAGAACCAGGAGGAAGCCAGAGCCTTCTCTGACGTAAAGAAAGCCCCAATCGATGAAATGCGCGAGATGCAGATCAAACTCTACCAGGGCGGCCGGGACGAATTGGTCACCAGCCCCATGGAATCGATTCCGCAAGACGACGACGTGCCGGGCATCGTGATCGAAGAGGGCGCCAAGGCTGGTGAGCCCGCACCCCAGGCCCTTCCGGAAGCCTCGGCGGCGCCGGACAGCGCTGCCGGTCAATCCTACCTGCTGCAGGTGCGGTCGGTTGCCGATGAGCGGTCGGCGCTCGAGTCGCGCGCCGCTCTAAAAGCGCTGGGCTATCCGGCCTACATCACCGAAACCGATGTGGACGGCAAGATCTGGTACCGGGTGCGCATCGCTGGATTCGCGGACCGGTCGGCAGCGCTCGAGGTTCGCGGCAGGCTGACCGAACAGGGTTTCACGGACACCCTGATCATCGAAGACAGGCCATGAACAAATCTCTCGAAGAGATATTAACCAGCAAATACCGCGTCTCCGACGAGGAGATGGCCGATGCACTGCGGGTCCGCGGTGAAAAAGGCGGCAGCCTGTCGGGCGTGCTGCTGCAGCGCAAGATCGTCACTGAGACCCAACTGCTCGATGCCCTGAGCGAACAGTACGGCATCCCGTTCTGGCCCGAATTGCCTCTGGAAAGCTTTGGCGAAGATCGGTCGCGCAGCGCACCGATCGGCTTTCTCAAGCGGCATGCCATGGTCCCGCTGGTCCTGAAAAACACTCCCGCGCCAGGTGCGACGGGTCTGCCCGAAGATCTGGTCAACATCATCGCCGTCAACGACCCGTCCCTGTTTCAGCCCCTGGACGATCTGGCCCGCATGGTCGGTTTTGCGACCTACAACCTGATCCTTTCCACCAAGAGCGCCATCCTGGCGGCCATCAATCTGCTCTTCGACATGAGTCAGGGCACCGCCGAGCAGCTGGTGCAAAACATGGAAGAGGACGGCAGCACGATCATCAGCGAGATCGCCGACACGGCCGACCTGCTCGAAGACACCAGCGACGCCCCCATCATCAAGCTGGTCAACCACATCATCTCCCAGTCCATCAAGGCGCGCGCCAGCGACATTCACATCGAACCCTATCAGGACAGCTTCAAAGTGCGCTATCGCGTGGACGGGATTCTGTACGACCTGCTCACCCCTCCGAAATGGATCCAACCGGCCCTGATTTCGCGAATCAAGGTCATGGCCAAGCTCAACATCGCCGAAAAACGCCTGCCCCAGGACGGCCGCTTGGAAGTTAAAATCGCCAATTTGAACGTGGATGTACGGGTTTCCACCCTGCCGACCACCTTCGGCGAGCGGGTGGTGATGCGGCTGCTGAACAAATCCGAAGAGGTCCTGAATCTCAAGGAGTTGGGGCTGTCGACCAGCGACCTCGAACTGCTCAACCAGCTGGTGGCGCAGCCCAACGGCATCATTCTCGTGACCGGCCCCACGGGCAGCGGCAAAACCACCAGCCTCTACTCGGTCCTGGCCTCGATCATCAATCCGGACATCAACATCATCACCATCGAGGATCCGGTCGAATACCAGCTCAAGGGCATCAGCCAGATCCAGGTCAATCCCAAGATCGGTCTCACCTTCGCCCGCGGACTGCGGTCGATCGTCCGGCAGGACCCGGACGTGATTCTGATCGGTGAAATCCGCGACGGGGAAACCGCCTCGATCGCCGTACAGTCCGCCCTTACCGGCCATCTAGTGTTTTCGACCCTGCACACCAACGATTCGGCCAGCGCCATAACGCGCCTGGTCGACATCGGCGTCGAGCCGTTTCTGATCTCATCCTCGGTGATGGCGGTCATCGCCCAGCGCCTGGTCCGGGTGCTGTGCAGCCACTGCAAGGAGGCCTACACACCCGGAGTGGTCACGGAGAGTATCGGCATCACGCCCGAACAGCTGCGCGATCACACCATCTACCAGGCCAAGGGGTGCGAAAAGTGCTTTAACACCGGTTACCGGGGCCGAATCGGCATCTTTGAAATCATGCACATGCGCGAAAGGTTGAAAACCTTGATTCTTAAGACCTATGACGCCACGCAGATCAAACAGCACGCCCTGAAGGGAAACATGAAGACCTTGCGCATGAGCGGCATCGAAAAGGTCTTGTCCGGCACCACCACCATAGAAGAGGTGCTGCGGGTGACCCAACAGTGACGGCTTTGCAAAAAACCTTCTATCCGATCTTCCTGTGGTGCCTGTTCGCCGGTCTTGTCCATGCCGGCCCGGCACCCGATTTGCCGCCCGACTCGGCGCCGATGCCGGCCCTGGCCGCGCCCATCCGACTCTTCCAGAAGTATCTGTCCGGTGCGGACGGCCCCCGCTGTCCCATGACCCCGTCGTGCTCCAGCTACGCGCTGCAGGCCATGCAGCGCCACGGTGCCCTGAAAGGCTGGATCATGTCGTGCGACCGGTTGATGCGCTGCGGGCGCGACGAGTTGCGGCAGCAGCCGAGCGTGGCGACCCCCGGTGGCCCGCGCACACCCGATTCGCTCGGCAACAACGATTTCTGGTGGTACAAAACGCAATGAGTTCGCCCCCGCGATTCGGTGCCCGGCTGATTTGCGTCTGGATCATCTTCAGCGCCATGCCGTGGGCATCGACGGCCACGGTCCAGGCCGCCGCGTCCCTGATCATCGACGCCGACCGTCAGTTCACATACGCCCAATCGCGCCTCGAGGCCGGCGCCGTGGACGAAGCCGTGGCCGAATTCAATCGCTTCATCCACTTCTTTCCGGCCGACCCACGGGTGCCCCAGGCCCGCTATCAGATCGGGGCCGCGCTCTACGCTGCCGGACGCTACCGCGAGGCAGCCGCAACCTTTGACGCCGTCAGCGTCGACTATGCCGGATCCGGGCTGGCCGTCGAGGCCTATTTCATGCTCAGCCGCAGCCACGCCCGGCAGGGCATGCGCGAACAGGCCATGCTGGACCTGCACAACCTCATGGCCCTGACCAGCGATGCGGCCCTTATCGACCGGATCCATTTTGAAATGGGGTGGCTGTACATCGAACAGGGCCGCTGGGATCTGGCCGACCGGGAACTGGACCGGATCACCACCGACGGACAGGCAGCCCATCAGGTGCCCGACCTGCGGCGGGCCCTGTCCGCCAGCGCCACGATCTCCTCCAAAAACCCGACCACGGCCGGCATCCTCTCCATCGTGCCCGGCGGCGGGCAACTGTACACCGGCCGCTACCGGGATGCCGTAAGCGCCTTTTTGATCAACGCCGGGTTGATCTGGGCCGCCTGGGAATCCTTCGACAACGAGCTTTACGCCCTGGGCGGCGTGATCAGCTTTGTCGGATTCGGCTTCTACGCCGGCAACATCTACGGCGCCGTCTCCGGCGCCCACAAATACAATCGCGACCGCAAGGCCGAGTTCCGCGACGCCCTCTATCGCTTCCGGCAGCCGCCACTGGCCGTGGCACCGATCACCGGCGGGGCAGCGCTGCGGTTGACCGTCAACTTTTAGGCCGCCCGCCCCTTCAACACCGGCCGTCGCGCCAACGCGGGCTGTGGCTGACCCGGCAAGCAAACTTTCAAGACTGGCTTTTCGCTCCCAAAAATGGTACCTGCAGTCTGTCGGGACCTTTACCATGACCACCGCAAAAGAGGTAGCGGGATGAAACGGATTGCCCCATCGATTTTATCGGCCGATTTCGCGCGCCTGGGAGAGGAGATTCGCGCCGTGGAAGCAGCCGGCGCACACTGGATCCACGTGGATGTGATGGACGGGTGTTTTGTGCCCAACATCACCATGGGGCCCCTGGTGGTCGAGGCAGTTCGTCGCACCACGGCCCTGACCATCGACGTCCACTTGATGATCGACAGCCCGCAGCGCTACGTGGCCGACTTCGCCGCCGCCGGGGCCGATTATATCGCCATCCACCAGGAAGCCTGCACCCATCTGCACCGCACCGTTCAGCTGATCCAGGAAACAGGAGCCAAACCGGGCGTGGCCCTGAACCCGGCCACGCCGGTGGAGTCGCTCGAGTGGATCCTGCCGGATCTGGATTTCGTCCTGATCATGAGCGTCAATCCCGGTTTCGGCGGTCAGCGGTTCATTCCGTCGACCCTGGACAAGGTGGCCCGACTGAAGGCCATGATCCGCCAAGGCGGGCTGGACACCCTGATTCAAATCGACGGTGGTGTCAACGCCGGCACGATCAGCCGCATTTCGAAGGCCGGGGTGGATGTGTTCGTGGCCGGCAGCGCTATTTTCGGCAGCGACGATTACGCCGGCACCATTGCCGAACTCAAGGCCAACTGGTAGGAGGGCATCCGTGGGCAAAGCCGGTCGCGGCAAACACATTCTCGTGCTTCACGGCCCCAACCTCAACCTGCTGGGCCGACGCGAACCCGGTCACTACGGTCATCGCACCCTGGCCGAGATCGACCGCTCGCTGTCCGACAGGGCCGGCCAGCTGGGGCTGCAGGTGACCACCTTCCAGTCCAACCACGAAGGGGCCCTGGTGGAGGCCATTCAAGATGCCGTCGGGCGGGTACAGGGCCTGATCATCAATCCGGCCGCATTCACCCACACCAGCGTGGCCATCCGCGACGCTGTCTTGATCCTGGACGTACCGACCATCGAGGTTCACCTGTCCAACATCCACAAACGCGAGCCGTTTCGCCATCGTTCCTATATCGCCGACATCGCCACGGGCCAAATCGCCGGGCTGGGGGCCTCGGGCTACCTGTTCGCGCTCGAAGCCCTGGCGCGACTGCTCGCATAGGTGCACGCCATGCCGTCAGCGTTCAAGCGACCGTCCCAAGGCCTGCAGGCCGCCTACGAGCGGCAGGTGCTGCGCGGGCTGTCGGCCGAGTGGCAGGCCGCCCGCTGGATGCTGCCCGCCACCTTGCAAGCCGCCATCCGTCACCCGCTTTTCAGCCTCCGCGACATGGGCCGCCGGCTGGGCAGCTGGGACCGCGACAAGCGCGAAATTACCCTGAGCCGAAAACTGGTCAATGACCATGCCTGGGACGATGTTCGGGAAGTGCTGCTCCACGAAATGGCCCATCAGGTTGCCCACGAAGGGTTAGGCGCCATTTCGCAAACCGCTCATGGCGATGGTTTTCGACAGGCCTGCGGTTATTTGCGGGCCAACCCGGCCGCTTCGGGCAGCTACCTGCCCCTGCATGCACGCCTGAACCAGGGCGGCGCGCTGTCCGGTTCCGACCGCATCGTGGTCAAGATTCACAAACTCATGGCCCTGGCCGAAAGCAGCAATCCCAACGAGGCCCACGCCGCCATGTGCAAGGCCCACGCCCTGATCGCACGCCACCAGGTGGATCTCATCGACCGGGGGGTCGAGAGGGCCTACACCAGCATCTTTCTGGGTGCTCCGCGCCTGAGGCATTTTCGCGAGGCCTATCACCTGGCACATCTGCTCCAGGACTACTATTTCGTCCAAGGGGTCTGGACGCCGGCCTGGGTGCTGGCAAAGGGCAGAATGGGACGCGTTCTGGAGATCAGCGGCACCCTCAAAAACGTCCTGATGGCCGAGTATGTTTACGAGGCCGTCCGGCGCTACATCGACACCGCCTGGCAGGATTACCGCGGGGCCAGAAAGCTGGGCCGCTATCGCAAAACCGATTTTGCCATCGGCGTCGTTCAGGGATTTCGCGGCACCCTGCAAGGCGCGTCCAGGGCGGCCGCCGGCGGAAACCGCCTGCCCGTGCCCGTTACCGATCGGGACTTGAACCGCTACGTGGCCTACCGCTATCCCCGCCTGAGCAGCGTGTCGCGCCATGCGCTTCGCCACGATGCGCGCATCCTGGCCGATGGCAAGGCCAAAGGTCGACGACTGGTCATCGCCAGGGGGATCGGTGGGGCCGAGGGGTTTGGCGGCAAACTGCTGCCAGACCGGCATCAACAGTGATGACGCCGGTGCGGGTGGTCACCATCGGGGGGGGCAGCGGCCAGTATGCACTGCTGTCCGGCCTCAAGCACCTCGACGACATCCGCATCAGCGCCGTGGTCTCCATGATGGACAGCGGCGGCAGCACCGGCCGCCTGCGCGACGAACTGGGAACGCTGCCGCCCGGGGACATTCTCAAGTGCATTTTGGCCCTCTCTCCGCACCAGGAGATCGCCCGGGCTATTCTCCAGAAGCGCTTTAGGCGTGACCGCCGCCTCAAAGGCCACAATGCCGGCAATATGCTGTTGACCATGCTGTCACGCTATACCGGCAGCTTTCCGACGGGCGTGCAGGCCCTGGCCGAAATCCTGGATGCCCGGGGAAAAGTCCTGCCGGTCACCATCGATCGCGCCACGCTGGTGGCCGAACTGAGCGACGGCAGCCGCATATTCGGCGAGAGCGCCATCGACACGCCGCGCGGCCACCAACGCGAAACCATCCGGGACGTCTTTCTGGTGCCCCACCACAGCCATGCGGTGACCGTGTTCCCCCCGGTCCTCAAGGCCATCGCCCGGGCCGGCATCATCATCTTAGGCCCCGGGGACCTGTTTACCAGTACGATTCCCAATCTGATTGTGCCCGGCATGCGCGACAGCCTGCGCCAGATCAAGGCCCCCATCTACCTCGTGGTCAACATCATGACCAAATTCGGCGAGACCAACCATTTCCAGGCCGGCGATTTCATCGACACCCTGGAGGGGTTTATCGACCGCCCCCTCGACGGGGCCATCGTCAACTCCCGCCGTCCTGACGAAGGCCTGCTGGCCCTTTATCGGCAGCAGAAATCGGATTTCGTCGGCGTCGGCCGCCCACCCAAGCACTGCCGGCTGATACTCGAAGACCTTCTGGAAACCTCAGGCGATGTCATCCGTCACCATCCGGCCAAGCTTGCCAGGGTGATCGAACGGATCATTAAAGGCGGCGGAAACGGTGCTGCCAGGGAAGAACGGACCGAGGAGGCGTGACAACACCGCCCTGCGGCGCAGCACGCCCCTCAGCCAGGGTTGTGCCAGCGGTTCAGAATCGTGCGGGCCAGGTCGAGGTCTTGCGGCGTGGTGATCTTGATGTTGTCGCGGTCGCCGGGCACCACCGTTACCGACACCCCGGCAAATTCGGCAATGGCGGCGTCGTCGGTGGCGCCGCGCCCCGTGCTCGCCGCGTCCTGGTGGGCCCTGCGAATCAGAGCGGTGGAAAAGGTCTGAGGGGTCTGGGCCAGCCGGATGCGCTGCCGGTCCAGCGTTCCCACGACGCGCCCGTGCGCGTCGATCTGCTTTAGGGTGTCCGTGGCGGGCACAACCGGAATACAGGCCCCGGTTTCGCAGACGCCTGCCACCAGTCGGTCCAGCAGTGCGGCCCGTACAAACGGCCGCACACCGTCATGGATCATGACGATCCCGGCGCCGCCGCCCAGGGCGTTCAACCCGTTGCGCACCGAATCCTGCCGCCGGCGCCCGCCGGCGACCAGTTCAAGCTCGTGGGCCAGCCTCAACGGCGCCACGATGCGGTCCCGACAGGCCGTTACATCCGCTTTTGGCACCACCAGCACGATGCGTTCCAGGGCCCGGTAGCTGTCGAAGGCCAGCAGGGTGTGGGCCAGTATGGGCCGGTCTTTTAGGACCAGGTACTGCTTTGGCACCTGGGCCTGCATACGGGCACCACTGCCTCCGGCAACAATGACGGCGCAGATCACTTCAGGTAGCTCAACTGGCTGGGCAGCGGCACCCCTTTGCCCATGGTGTCCTCGCCATAGTTGACGCCGGCCAGAATCTGGATGTCGGACAGGGCGCGGGCATCGCCTTCGAAGGTGACTTCGGTTATTTTCTCTTTTTGAATCTTCCCACCGGCCCACTGGATATCCAGCACGCTGCTGGCGTCGAAGCGGTCCTGGCCGACGACCAGCTCCACCTGCCCACCGAAATGCTGAACGATCTTGGCCACCAAGAGGCTGGGACGGCTGTGAAATCCGAGCTTGACCGGAATACCCACGACAATGGAGGCGCGTTCGACATTCTCGTTGAGGATCTCCCGGGCCAGCTTCTTGCCGGAATTGAGGTAGTGGCAGGCGTAGTAGAGTCCGTAATTGACGGTTCGATCCAGCAGTAGCACCGGATCGACCAGCAAGGTCAGCTTTTCCTGAACCTGTTTGTAGGTGTTTTTGTAACCGGCATCGTACAGGTGCCGTTCGTAAAAATGCAGCAAGCGCCCCATCATCTGTAAAAGGTGAAAGACGACCGAGAAATAGCTGCGCAGGGCTTTGAGTTTGCGGTCGCCGAAACGGAACCCCCCGTGAATCACATAGGTGTCGAATGCGGATTGCAGATTGTGCACCAACATTTCGAAGCGGCGGATCGCCACCTCGTCCACCGTTTCCGGCACCAGGGCGGCGATCTCTTTTGGCCCGTAGGGTTCGTAAAACCCCATGTGGTCGAAGCTGGCGGCGATGGAGAGAAACTCGCTGGCGATCTTCACGATATTGCGTTTCTGCACGTCCTTGGCATCGTCGTCGATGTCGTAGTTGAGCATTTCTCCGGTGGTGATGCCCGGGAAATCCTCGGGGCCGAAACGGTCGCTCGGCATGGGAATGTTGAGCCGCGCCGACTCGTCGATGATGACCGGGGCCAGTTTTCGCAAGGTGTCGTTTAAAAACCGCAGGGTGCGTTCGCCCTGCTCGCGAAAGATCTCTTTTTCGGGGATGTCGTAGAATATCAACCGATTCAGAATGTGCTTCTGGCAGTAGACCCCCAAGCTCAGGTGCCGGACGGCGGCGCACAGCTCCCGGTACAGGTACCAGTCCTCGTTGTTTTTGGCACCGTGGAAGTCCAGAAAATCCTCGAGTACCTGGGATGTGCTGATCAGTTTTGAGTAGAGTTTTTTAGTGAAGACGCGCTCGGGCGTCTGGCGGTCGGAGATGTAGCGGCAGCACTTCAGATAATCCGACGAAAAGATGCGGACTTTTTCGGAGAATGAGATTTCGCAGTGACCCTCGTTCACGATGGGCTCCTTTGGGCATGGCTGGCGGGCCGTGGCGACGGACCCCGGCCGGGGTCCGCGGTGGGCAGGGGTAGCGGTCGGAGCAGCCCGTAAGCCGAATTCTGTTCCTCAGGCCGGTTGCCCGGCACAAAGGCGGTGATCATTCATCTGGAATGCCGGTTGCCCGACATCTCGAGCGACCTACCCGGGAGCTTGGACGGGCCGCCCTCAAACGCTCCCCTATTTGGTCTTGCACCGGGTGGGGTTTACCCAGCTTCTCCGGTCACCCGAAGAACTGGTGCGCTCTTACCGCACCGTTTCACCCTTACCCTGCCAAGCCGGCCAGGGCGGTTTGCTTTCTGTTGCACTTGCCTTCACGTCGCCGTGACTCCACGTTATGGAGCACCCTGCCCTGTGGTGTTCGGACTTTCCTCCAGCCTCTTTCAGAGGCCAGCGATCACCTGGTCTACTCCGACCGCTAATCGGTTGAGATCCTGCAGTATGGCATGTGGCCGCTCCGGGCCACGACGGGGGTTAAGCCGTCAAATTTACGGCTCATCGTCATCCGGGTTCGGCGCGGTCTGCCGCCAGTAGATGATGCGGTGGCAGTGCGGGCAGAACCGCACGGTGTCGCAGCGCTGCAGCTCATTGTACAATTGGGCTGGAATGTTCATGTGGCAACCCATGCAGACCTCGTGCTCGGCCGCCACGACCGCCGGTCCGCGGACTTTTTTCTTCACATCGGTCATGACCGCCAGGATTTTTGGATCGGCCTTGGCGCCGACCCGCTCTTTTTCCCGGTTCAGATGGGCGATGAGTTCCTGTTGCTGCTGAACCTTGGCGTCGATGGCGTGTCGATCCGACCGGGTCGATTCGACCACGCGCGACAGGTGCGCCACATTGCGGCGGTAGGTCGCCTCGGCTACATCCATGGCTTCAAGCTGGGCCAGCATGCGATCCTCGATCGTTGAGCGCCTATTCCGCAGTTCATCGATCTCCTTCAAGATCGATTGATACTCTTTGTTGGTCTTGACCTCACGCAGTTTGGCATCGCTTTTGGCAATCTGGGCGTCGTTGAGCGCCGATTCGGATTCCATTTCGCGATACGCTTTTTGCAGCGCTTCCAGGCCGGCCTGTTCGGCCTCGACCGAACTTTTTTTTTCGGCCAGCCGGCGGTCCAGATCGATGACGGCAGCGTTCAGGCCCGCGATTTGCCGCTCGGCCTGGACGATGTCCATCTCCACGCGCTGCAGCTCGATCAGAATCCGAACCTGTTCATCGATGGTGCCCATAGGCGCCTTTCCCGTCAAAGGTGATTCAGCGGTAGTGGAAGGGATCCGTCTCCATGCCGCAGGCCTCAATGGTCGCGATGATGCCGGCGGTATCGATCGCCTGGCGCAGAGCACCGGCCAGCACATCGACGATCAGGTGCTCCGAACCGAAATGACCGATATCGATCAAGGCCATGCTGGCTTGCTGGGCATCCCTGGCCGTGTGATATCCCAAGTCGCCGCTGACGTAGACCTGGGCGCCCGAGGCGATGGCCGCAGCGGCCAGACTGGCGCCGCTTCCCGAGCACAGTGCCACCCGCCTTACCTGGGCGCGCGGCCGACCGACCAGCTTTACCGCCGAGAGGTTCAGGGCCGATTTCAAACGCCCGGCCAGCGCCTCCAGCGATGACGGCGCGGTGAGTTCTCCCAGGCGGCCCAATCCGCCCCCAGACGGAGCGTTCTTGAGCGGGTATATGTCACAGGCGATCGTTTCATACGGGTGAACCCGCCGGATCGCGTTGAGCAGCGAATCGCGTTGATCATGGCGCACGACGACTTCGATGCGGCTCTCTTGAACCTCGTTGAGCCGGCCCGTCTCGCCCAGCGCCGGACGGGCCGTCTGCTCCGGCCGGAAGGTGCCGACCCCGTCGCAACGAAACGAGCAGCAGGTGTAGTCGCCGATCTGGCCGGCACCCACGGCGAACACGGTCTCGAGAACCGCCTGGACATGGGTCGAGGGCACGAACACCACCACTTTGAGCAGATCGGGATCGGCCGGCCCGGTCAGCGCACGCACATTGACCAGACCCATGCGATCGGCCAGGGCGTCGTTGACGCCGCCCGGTACGCTGTCCAGATTGGTGTGTGCGGCGACGATGGCCAATTGCCGCGACAAGGCCAGTTGCGCTACCCGACCCACAGGGGAATCGGCGTCGATGCGCTTGACCGGTTTGAAGATGAGCGGGTGGTGCGTGATCAGAAGGTCAACCCCGTTTTCACAGGCGCTTTCGACGACCTCCGGCAGGGGATCGAGGGCCGTCCACACTTTCTTAACCGGCCAGTGGGGACTGCCGATCTGCAGTCCGACATTGTCCCACGCTTCGGCCAGGTGGGGCGGCGCGATGCGATCGATCAACTGAACGAACTGGGCGACGGTAGCGGGCATTTTCGGGTTCCCTGGTCACGGCACGGCGACGGCATCGCCGCCGGCGAGATCTTTTGCCTGCGCGCAAAGGTACGCGGGTTGGGTGCTGCTTGGAAGTGGGCCCACCTGGGATCGAACCAGGGACCGACCGGTTATGAGCCGGTGGCTCTGCCAGCTGAGCTATGGGCCCGTTCGTTCATCCCAAACCGTCGGAGACTATCTATCTTCAGGCAGGCGCTTTGTCAAGCCGCTGCCGCGGCGCCCGTCTCAGCCATCGATGAAGCTTTTCAGTTTTCGGCTGCGGGTCGGATGCCGCAGCTTGCGCAGGGCCTTGGCCTCGATTTGCCGGATGCGCTCGCGCGTGACGGTGAAATCCTGCCCGACCTCCTCCAGGGTGTGGTCGGCCTTTTCACCGATGCCGAAGCGCATGCGCAGCACCTTCTCTTCGCGCGGAGTCAAGGTGGCCAGGACCTTGCGGGTCTGTTCGGCCAGGTTCATACTCACGGCCGCCTCCGATGGCAGCATGAACTTCTTGTCCTCGATAAAATCACCCAGATGGCTGTCCTCCTCCTCCCCGATGGGGGTTTCCAGACTGATGGGTTCGCGGGCGATTTTGAGCACCTTGCGAACCTTGTCGATGGGGATTTCCATCTTTTCGGCAATCTCTTCCGGGCGCGGCTCGCGTCCGAACTCCTGCACCAGATAGCGCGAGGTGCGAATCAGCTTGTTGATGGTTTCGATCATGTGCACCGGGATGCGGATCGTGCGCGCCTGGTCGGCGATGGCCCGGGTGATGGCCTGTCGAATCCACCACGTGGCATAGGTGCTGAACTTGTAGCCCCGACGGTACTCGAACTTGTCCACGGCCTTCATCAGACCGATGTTGCCCTCCTGGATGAGATCGAGAAATTGAAGCCCGCGGTTGGTGTACTTTTTGGCGATACTGACCACCAGCCTGAGATTGGCCCGGATCAGTTCGCTTTTGGCGAACTTGGCCCGCCGGCGGCCTTCGTCTACACTGGCCAGCACCCGCTTCAGGTTGCGGTTGTTGGCTTTGAAGGTCTGCTCATTTTCCACGAGCTGGTCCAGCATGAACGTCAAGTGGTTGTAAACGTACGTCAAAGAGACGGGGTCCAGATCACAGTGGCGTTTGGCCCACGTGACGAAGGCTGCCTGGGTCGTCAAATGGTCGCGCAGTTCCCGAATGGTGACACCGAATCCATCGGCGGTGGCGCCGATCAGCTTGTTCTGGGCGTCGAACCAGTCGATCAACCGGCGGATATGCGCCTCGATGCGGTCGATGACGCCGCCTTCCAGGCGCCAGCCCTTGAGCAGTTCGAAAATCTTGTTGTTGCGCCGCATGATGCAGCGCCGAACACGGCGGGCTTCATCGGGCTCCAGGGTCTCCGAGAAAATGCGTGCACGGTAGGCGTCATTTTCGGCATTGACCTTGCGAATCGAGTCGATCGTCTCCAAAAAGTTGTCGATTTGTACCCGTTCATCCACATAGGCATCCCCTTCGTCGACATCGCGCAGCACATGTTTGGGCCGCAGGGCGCCGCGTTGGATCAGGTCTCCGAATTCGAGGATGTATTGAACCCCCAGATAGGTTTCCAGGAGCGCCTTGAGGACATCCTGTTCTCCGGCTTCGATTTTTTTGGCAATCTCCACCTCGCCCTCGCGGCTGAGCAGGGTGACCATGCCCATTTCGCGCAGGTACATCTTGACCGGATCGGTAACCGAACCGAAATCCGACACGGCGATGGCTTTGTTCAGGACCTCTTTTTTGTCGGTCTCTTTTTGCTTGATGGTGAACTCATCCTGATTCTCGATTATTTCGATATCCAGGTCGTCGAACATCATCAGGGTGTCATCGATCATTTCCGATGACATCATCTCGTTGGGAAGCACTTCGTTGATTTCATCATAGGTGAGCGATCCCTGCTCCCTGCCTTTGGCAATCAGCTCCTTGAGCGCCTTCTGGTCGTTCTTTTTAACGCGCTTGTCCACTGTTTCCGATTTCGGATCCCGACCGGCGGCACTGGCGGTCTGCGATTTTCGTGGAGCTGCGCTGCGCTCGGCCCGTCGGGCCGATGGGATGCCGCTGTCATCGGATTTTTTTGTCATACTGTTCGCCTCCTGGAACCAAACAGGATATGTCGTCGTTTAAGTCCGCGCTTTCAACATGGTTGCCGCTAACGACCACCGTTTTCACATCGTTCGGGCTGCCGACAGGTCGGTCAGATATCGGGCCACCCGGTCAGGGCCGCCGATGGCTCATCGGCGGGTAGCCCGCCGGGCCTGCTGCTGTTTCTCCTGGAGCAAGGCGGCCACCAGGGTGACATCGCCGCGTTTTTCAGCTTCGGCGATGCGCTTGAGCAACGCCGTGTCCCGGCGCTGAACCAGCCTCTCGAACTGCTCGATTAGATGGATGCAGCCGGCCCGGTCCCAGCGTTCGTCGGTTATGGCGAGCCGGGCGACGACCGCCTTTTGGCGCGCATCGGCCCAACCGGAGATCAGGCTGGCAACGTCGCCGGCAGCGCTCGTCCTGCGATCGACGATAGCGCGGCCCACATCGGCCAGCACCGGATCCGTGAAATGCGCCATCAGCCGGCGTCGGGCGATTTCAGCGATCATTTCCGGAAATTGCAGCATCATGGCCACCATCTGGCGTTCCAGGCGGTAGGTTTCGCCGCGGATCGGGTCCGGATCCGGTTTGGGATCGGTCGTCGGACGATCGGGGCGGCCGCGCGACGCGGGCGGCGGCGCTGCCGTTCGGCGAATTTTCTGCAATATGGCCGTCTCGTCGACACCGATGCGCTCGGCCAGCTGTTTGACGTGCAGCGAACGGCTGACCGGATCGTCGACGGCCATGATAGCGGCGCTCAAATCGTTGACGATACGAACCTTGCCGTCGATACCAAGGCCATGTTGGTTGACGGCGCAGGCGACCATGAACGTGAAAAGACCCTCCGATCGCGTGACCGCCGCCAAAAACTCGTCCGGACCGTGCGCCATCAGAAACGAATCGGGGTCGTGCCCTTCGGGTAGCACCAGAATCCGGGCTTCGAGAAGCCCTTTCTGGAAGACCGCCACACTGCGCTGGGCCGCGTTGATCCCGGCCCCGTCCGAATCGAAAACCAGGATCGCCTTGCCGCCGTGGCCGACACACCCGCTCAGTATCCGGACGTGGTCGGGGGTCAGCGCGGTGCCCAGGGTGGCCACGGTGTTGGTGATGCCGAACTGGTGCATGGCCAGCAGGTCGAAGTACCCTTCAACCACGTGCACCGTCTGTGTATCCCGGCATTTGGGCCGCGCCCGGTCGAGCCCGTAAAGCGAGCGGCTCTTGCTGTAGAGCGGGGTTTCAGGGCTGTTCAGGTACTTGGGCAGGGCATCGTCCATCACCCGCCCCCCGAATCCCACCGGCTGGTGCTGCCGATTTAAAATGGGAAAGATCACCCGGTTTCGAAACCGGTCGTAATGCCCCGGCCCTTTTTTCCGGGCCACGATCAGGCCGGCGGCAAGGGCCAACGCCTCCGGCCGCCGCCGGGCCCTGAAGTGATGCAACAGACCGTCCCACCGGTCCGGAGCAAAACCGATGTGAAAGCTGTCCAGGGTCTTGCGGGTCATACCGCGTTTGAGCAGGTACCCCATGGCCTGCCGGCCCGTTTCGGCGTCCAGCAGGCAGTCGCGAAAAAAGTCCATGGCCTCGCCATTAAGGGATAACATCGTTTCCCGGTCCGTCAACTTTTTTTTCTCACGAGGAGAAAGGTCGCGGGTCGGTAGATCGATTCCGCAGCGTCCCGCCAGGTCCCGGGCGGCTTCCGGAAAGGTGAGGCCGGCCTGCTTCATCAGGAAGCTGAACACGTTCCCGCCGGCGCCACAGCCGAAACAGTAGAAGATCTGCTTGTCGGGGCTGACCGTGAAAGAGGGGGTTTTTTCGGCATGAAAGGGGCACAGACCCAGGTAATTGCGCCCGGCCTGCCGCAGAGATACGACTTCCGATACGATGTCGACAATGTCGGAAGCGGTCCTGATCGAATCGATTGTCTCTTCGGGGATGTACGCCGCCAATAAGTACCGCCTCCATCTCAAATGGATTCGGGCTCAATCATGCTCCGTAGGGCTTTGGACCGATCGCGACCACCACTGGGTCACAGACAGCACTGGCGGTTGAAAACGTGCCGGAAGACCTGTTTGATGCCTGCAACGGGTTGAGACATAAAATGCACCTTATTTTTAAGATCGTTAAGATAACGTCCCAGGTGTTTGTTGTCAAGAATTGGCAGGGTTCTTTTGCAAAAACATCCTGGCGGCTCGACCGCCGTGCGCGCATCCGGACCGCGGACCACCGCCCGCCCCTACAGCAATCCCTTGGACGAGCGCACGCCGACCCGGTCGGCATCGATGGTCACCGCCTGTTTGAGGGCCCTTCCGACCGACTTGTAGATGGCCTCAATCACATGGTGCTCATTTTCACCGTAGTTGACGTTGATGTGCAGGTTCATGCCGCCTTGGACGGCAAAGGCCCTGAAAAACTCTTTGGCCAGGCCAGGGCCGAAGGGGCCCGGCGAGGTGAGCGCCGACGGCACCCGGTAAACCAGAAAAGGGCGGTTGGAAAGGTCGATGGCCACCTCGGCCAGGGCTTCGTCCATGGGGGTCACGGCGAATCCGTAGCGGCGGATGCCGATCCGTTCGTCCAGAGCGGAAGAGATCGCCGTGCCCAACACCAGGGCCACGTCTTCGACCGTGTGGTGGTAATCCACCTGCAGGTCGCCGCTGGCACTGACCTCCAGATCGAATGCGCCGTGCACGCAAAACAGGGTCAGCATGTGGTCCAAAAAGGCGATTTTGGTATCGACGACCGCTTTTCCCTGGCCGTCCAGATCCAGTCGGACGGCGACCTGCGTTTCCGATGTGCGTCGTTCGATGCGGGCTTGACGGGCCATGCCAATCCTCCTTTTCGGGAACCGTCTCCTACCGATAGCGAATTTGATGCGCGGCTTGACTGTTACCTCGGGTTTTTCATAAAATCAAGTTTTTCAGGCCGATCCCATTGGACAACCGTCGCCTGACCCACAAGGAGATCCTCAACACATGAAGCTTACCGGCCCGATCAAACTGACCGATGCGTTCAAACAGGCAACCGACGACCAGGACAAAGTGCTGCCGCCCGAGCAGACCGTGGCCCGGATCAAACAGAAACTGGCCGCCTTGGACATGGACATCCTGAAGCGAACCGTGCGCATCGACAATGGCCGGCTGGACATTCCGGTTTACTTTTCGACCTGCGGCCACGATGCCCGTGCCGTCATCGGCACTGCCAAACAGATGGGCAAGGGGGCGACACCCACCCAGGCCGAAGCCAGCGCGGTGATGGAACTGATCGAACGCTTCAGTTTTTTCAGTTTCTACAAAAATCGGGCCCACACCCGGCTGGCGACGCGCCCTCAGATCGGTGACCAGGCCATGGCGTTCGAACAGATTGCCGCCTCGGTGCACGACGACTCCGCCGACCTGGCGGTGTCGCGCCAGGTTTTCGAGTCGCTGCCCCTGCACTGGACCGGCGCCTGGAGCCTGACCCGCGAGCAGGAGGTCCTGGTACCCATCGACTGGTTTTACGCCATCAACGCCTTTAACGGACCGTCGGCGGGCAACTGCGTCGAAGAGGCTCTGAGCCAAGGGATTTGTGAAATCGTCGAGCGGCACGTGTCATCGCTGATCAGCCGCGGGCGACTGTCCACGCCCCGGATCGACCCGCAAACGGCGACGGACCGGCTGGTCCGGGAAATGCTGACCAAATACAGCGCCGCGGGCATCCAGATGGTCATCACCGATTTCACTCAGCAGATGGGCATCCCCTCTGTGGGGGCCTTGGCCTTTGATCCGGCCACCTTTCCGGCCCGCAGCGAAATCGTATGGACCGCAGGCACCACCCCCAGTCCGGAAAAGGCCCTCAGCCGGGCCTTGTCCGAGGTGGCGCAACTGGCCGGGGACTTCAATTCGGGTTCCAATTATGTCGCCTCGGGGCTGCCAAAATTTACCCGACTGGAAGATGCCGATTACATCATCAACGCACCCGGCGCCATCGGCCTGGCGGACCTGCCCGACATTTCCAGCCCCAACATCCGCATTGAGGTGGAACGCTGCGTCCAGGCGCTCTCCCGCCGCGGTTTCGAAGTGCTGGTGGTTGACACCATGCACCCGCATCTGGCCGTGCCCGCCTTTTATACCATCGTTCCCGGAGCGCACTTCAGGGAGCGTGCCGTCGGGACCAGCGTAGCCATGTTCGCCGCTAAAATCACCATGACGAATTTTGATACAGGCCAGGCCATCGAGCGGCTGACGGCCATGGACCGCATGCTGCCCGGCAAGTACTTCATCCAGTTCTATCTGGGCAGCTGCCACCTTCAGCGGCCGGATCACCAGGCGGCCCTGGCGCATTTTGCCAGAGCCCTGGAGCTGTCACCGACCGATCAGGATGCCCCCAGCATCTACTCCTACATGGGCGTCTGCTACAAGGAGATGGCGGACTATGACAGTGCCCTGGCGGTTCTGGCCAAAGGCAACGCCATCGACCCCGAGCGCACCGACATTCACAATCTGATGGGATTTTGCCACTTCATGCGCAAGGAGCACGAAGCGGCGATCCAGTGCTTTGAAAAGGTCATCGCCCTGGACCCCGGTTCGGCCATCGACTATGCCAACATCGCCTCCAATTACCGCGACATGGGCGACACCGACGCGGCCGTGCGCTATTACCGCCTCGCCCTGGAACTGGATCCCGCCATTGAATTCGCCCGCGACAACCTGGCTCGTCTGACCGGCCAGGCCCCGGCCGGCGGCAGCGCCTGACACCAGCCGCCACAGCACCCCGGCGACCTTCCGGTTCGGGTGGTTGGCGCCGGCCGGCTTGCCCGAGACGCTAGCGCTCGACGCCGGCCGGCGGTTGATCCGGTTGACCGGTCAGCTGGCCCAGTTCCGATTGGAATCGGCCCATGCGCCGCTCAAGGGCTGTGGACCGCTCGGCCAGCCGATCGAGGGATGCCAGCAGCGCCTGCTTGTCCAGGCGCTGTTCGGCGACCATCTCCACCAATCGCGACAGGTCGGTGCCCTGGTGTTGAAATCGGTCGAGCATCTGACGGTAAAGCGCTTGACCGGCGGCGTCGGCCAGCTTGAGTACGTATTGAAACTTGAGGTTCTCCTTGTAGTCCTTCATGTGAAACAGGATCGAACGCTCGGTCTCGCGCTTCATCCGTTTGACCGCCGAAGCCAGGGCCAGAAACGGTTCCTCCCGCTCCCGCTCATCCGGTTTTTTAAACGCTTTTTTTAGGGCGTTGACGATTTTGTAGAAGCCGAAACGCATGACGGCTTCAGTCCGGATCTGCACCGAGTAGTGCATGGTCGCGGCCGCCGGCGGCAGGGCCAGGTCGGCCGATTTGCGAAGGTTTCCCAATTCGGGACCGACGCGCATGCGCGCTGACGGCGGCTTCAAGCGGGTCGCGTTTTCGGTCATGGCTTGGGCGGTGTGGGCCAGCGCTTCGTCGATCATGCTGCCGTAAGGGCCGGCAACCTCGTCGAGATAGGCCATCAGTCGCTCCTCCTGCGCTCTGACGAAGCGAATCACCTGGGGGTTGACAGTTTCGGCCATGTGGGCGTCGACAGCCTGCTTGAACTCCTGAAAGACCGTGTAGAGCGTTTTGGCGAAGCCGACGGTCTGCAACTGATCGTCGTAGCGGTGCAGATCGACCTGATGGCCGCGGATAAAGCGCAGCGTACCGTCAACGACGCCGTCGCCATGGCTGTCGAAAAACCGGTCCACAGCGGCTTTCAGATCCCGCTTGACCTGACTGACGGCGCCGTCCAGGGTGTTTTTCAAGGTGCGCTGCATGCGCGCGAGCTGTTCGTGCCGGCGCTGGGCCTGATCGACCAGTGTTTTGGCGCCGCTGGCGTCGCGGGTGAGCAGGTCGCGATTGAAGCCGATCCACCTGGCGATGCCGCCGCTGACGATCTCAAGCCGTTCCAGATGATTTTTCAGCAGCAAGGTGGTGCGCTCCCGGTCGACCTTGCGATGTAAAAACGCCTTGAAGCGGTCAAGTTCGGCGGCCGCAAAGGCGACCATTTCGGTTTCCCGGCACCAGTGCGCATGGCGGGCACGCTCTTTTTCGGAGAGGTCGGCGGTCGTTTGGGCCATCAACTGGAAAAGGGCCGAGAAGGTGAACATGGCCGGCTCGGGGCAGATCAGGCGCAGATCCTGCTCGATCCGCTGGATTCCCTGAAGGAGGTCGTCCAGGTCGTCGTGCTCGCTGAAATCGCAGTTGACCACGAACCCGACCGTGTCCAAAATGCCCATCTCACGGATCATGGACAAAAAGCGGATGTCCGCCTGACGAAGCCCCGTGCGGCTGCTGATCACATAAAGGGTCAGGTGCGCCATCATCAGGTAGTCCTGAATCATGGCCAGGTGCAAGGGGTTGGGTGAATCGCTGCCCTGGCAGTCGGCGATTTCCACGTCTTGACCCAGGCCCGGCCCATCGATCTCCAGGAGCACATCCTGCAGATAGACGGCCAGGGCGTCATCGCCCACGAAGTCGCGGTGCCGGCCGAACCGATCACTTTCGAAAACCACGGTGGCGCGCTCGGCCTGAACCAGCTGCCGCACGCGGTCATAGCCCTTGAGGTAGGCGGCCAGCAACACGCTGCCGGCACTGCGCGTGTCCTTGGAGATCAGCTGGTCGGCCGCCAAGGCGTTCAGGGCGCGCTCGAGAACCTGGCGGTCGGTCTCCCGGCGAATGTCGAAGGCCTGACCACGGTCGGAGCGGTGGTGGTCCGGCAAGAGCACGGTAGCCTGGTGGATCTCGCGGTTGATCTCGGCCCAGCTTTTCAGGAAGAGGACGGCCTTCAGGCGCTGACCGGTTCTGACCCGGGTGACGATAGAGGTTACCACTCCGGCACCGCGCTTGAGATGATCGGCGCCGAACAAGGTGTTCACAAAGGTGCTTTTTCCGGACTTGATGGCGCCGACGACGGCCACACGCATGATCTCTTCGGACAATTGCGCAGCGATGCTCGCGCAGGTCGCTTTCCAGCCTGACAGCCCATCATCGGACAATTCGGCGATCTGGCCGGCGGCATCAAGCAGTTGGAGCGCGTCGTCACAGTGCTGGGCCAGGTGACCTTTCAAGATTTCGTATTCAGCCATCTAAACCATTCTCCCGAGTGGGGTGGATTGACATCTCTGTAATAAACACAATGGCTTGTAAACGTTGGAATTTAATGTTATACACCCATGCGAAACGATATGGGCCGTTTAGACGCACCGAATTCAAATCAAGGAACACCCCCCTCATGTCCGATAAACATCCCGAGTGCCCATTATACAATCCGCTGAACTGCAAGGAGTACTACAATCCCAAACTGTGTGCCTTCGTCCGCAAAGACAAGATTTGCCTGAAAAAGAAAAAACCCAAACAAAAACCGCAAAAAGATACCGATCAATAAAATGGGGCGGCAAACCGCCCCGCATTCGCCGCCCACCGGTGTGTCCCGCCCGATCCACCTACCCCACGAGTAACAACGCCTCGGTCCTGCAATCCCAGTCGCCCGTCGCCCGATCCGCCTGCCCTGGGCCGACTTGCCGGTGCGGTGTCTTCGGCTTTGCCTCAGGCATTTCCGGCCGTATCGGAAAGCAGGGCCGGATCGATGCCAATTTCCTGCATGGCCGCTTCCCATCGTTCATCGACCGCCATCTGAAATGCGATCGTTTCCGAAAAAGGGCCGTTGATCCAGGCGTTGCCAAGGATTTCATGCTCCAGTTGGCCGGGCCCCCATCCGGCGCACCCCAGGGAGATGATGAACGACCGGGGTCCCCGGTCGGCGGCAATCGCTTCGAGCACGTCACGTGAATTGCTCAAGGCCAGCGACTCGTTCACCCGCATGCTGCCCTCCCAGGCCAGCGGGGGCCCGTGCAGGACGAACAGTTCGTTGATGTGAACCGGTCCACCCAGATAGACGGGGATGGTACCGGCGTGCTCGGCGGCCTGGATGTGCAGCTCGTCAAAAATCATCTTCGCCGTAATTTCCGGGTGAACCCGGGTGATCACAATTCCCATGGCCCCTTTTGAATTGTGTTCGGCAAGGCAGGTGACGGACTGATGGAAATTGGGATCGGTCAGTCCGGGCATGGCCATGAGAAACTGTCCCCTCATCGATTGCCAGGTCTGGTCCATGTTGAGAACTCCCCTTTTGCCTGTAGATGCCAGTATGGGCTACTTTACTGGTCAACCGAATCAAAGGCAAGAAAAAGCTTGACTTGCCATGCAGGCCCTGATAGGAAGTTGCAAATTAGTTTATAATTTAAAATCAAATGAATATTAAGTCAGCCGGTCAGCTTATTATTGTCCTTATTCTCAGCCTCGTTGCGGGTATCCTTATCCGCCACGGGGAGACGGGAACGATAATGGCCTGACGGCAGCTGGTACCGAAAGCGCAAAATCCGTTATCCCCCAAAAGGCGATAACGGATTTTTTTTTGTCATTTTCAGGATAAGGACGGCATACATATGAAAAGCGACGCTGCCAAAAAAGGCCTCGAGCGGGCCCCGCACCGGGCCCTGTTCAAGGCCATCGGATATACGGACACCGAGATCGAGCGGCCGCTGATCGGTGTTGCCAACGCGGTCAACACGGCCATTCCCGGACATGTCCACCTGGGTACCCTCGCCCAGGCGGTCAAGGCCGGCATTTACATGGCCGGCGGCACACCGGTGGAGTTTGGCACCATCGGTGTCTGCGACGGCATCGCCATGAATCACACCGGCATGAAATACTCGCTGGCCAGCCGCGAACTGATCGCCGATTCCATTGAGGTCATGGCCACCGGACACGCCCTGGACGCGCTGGTGATGATTCCCAACTGCGACAAGATCGTGCCGGGCATGCTCATGGCCGCCGCGCGCCTGGATCTGCCGACGATCTTCATCAGCGGCGGCCCCATGCTGGCCGGCGAACACCCCCAGCGACCCGGAGAAAAAATCGACCTGATCACCGTTTTCGAGGCGGTTGGTGCCGTCAAGGCCGGGAAAATGACTGCCGAGCAGCTGGCGGCCATCGAGGAAGCCGCTTGTCCGACCTGCGGGTCCTGCGCCGGCATGTTCACCGCCAACTCGATGAATTGCCTGACGGAAGTGATCGGCATGGGCCTGCCGGGCAACGGCACCATACCGGCCGTCTATTCGGCCCGTCTGCGCCTGGCCAAACAGGCCGGCATGCAGATCCTGAAACTCTGGCAGCAGCAGATCACCGCCCGGCGGATCATGACCGCAGCAGCCTTTCACAACGCCCTGACCGTTGACATGGCCCTGGGCTGCTCCACCAACACCGTGCTGCACCTGCCGGCCATCGCCGCGGAAGCCGAAGTGGCCCTGAACCTGGACATGATCAACGCCATCAGTGCCAGAACCCCCCACATCTGCGCCCTGAGCCCCGGCGGCAAGCACCACATCCAGGATCTGGACCGGGCCGGCGGCATCAGTGCGGTGCTCAGCACCCTGGCCGCTGCCGGTCTGATCGACACCGGCTGTCTGACCGTTACCGGCCGGAGCGTGGCCGACAACACCGCTTCCGCCGCCGTTCGCGATCCCGATGTGATCCGACCGACAGATCGCCCCTATCACCGCCAGGGCGGTCTGGCCGTTCTGTACGGCAACCTGGCACCGCAAGGGTGCGTGGTCAAACAGTCGGCCGTACTGGACGAGATGCTCCGGCATTCAGGGCCGGCTCGGGTCTTCGATTCCGAAGAGGCCGCCACGGCGGCCATCATGGAGGGCCGCATCACCGCCGGAGACGTCGTGGTGGTGCGCTACGAAGGCCCCATGGGTGGACCGGGCATGCGCGAGATGTTGACCCCCACGTCGGCCATCGCCGGCATGGGCTTGGATGCCCGGGTGGCCCTGATCACCGACGGCCGCTTTTCCGGCGGATCCCGTGGTGCGGCCATCGGGCACATTTCGCCGGAAGCAGCCCGTGGCGGCCCCATCGCCATTGTGCAAGAGGGCGACCGGATCCGCATCGACATCCCGGCCAAAACGGTTTCCCTCGAGGTCCCCGATGACGAAATCCAGCGCCGTCTGGCCGACTGGCAGGCCCCCCAGCCGAAGATCCGGCACGGTTACATGGCCCGCTACGCCCGGCAGGTCTCGTCGGCCAGCACCGGCGCCGTGGTCGGATGACGCCAGCAGGCGCACCGCTCGGCGCGCTTCAATCACAGGAGCCCAGAACCATGCAACTTTCCGGAGCACAGATTTTAATGGCGGTTCTCAAAGAGGAAGGCGTCGATGCCATTTTCGGATTTCCCGGCGGTGCCACCATCGACATCCATGACCGCTTGGAAAAGACCGACATTCGCCACTACCTGGTGCGCCACGAACAGGGCGCCGTGCATGCGGCCGATGGCTATGCCCGGGTCAGCGGCAACGTGGGGGTCTGCCTGGTCACTTCCGGGCCGGGCGCCACCAACGCCGTCACCGGCGTGGCCACGGCCTACATGGACTCCATACCGCTGGTGATCATCACCGGCCAGGTCCCCACCCACCTGATCGGCAACGACGCCTTTCAGGAAGTGGACATTGTCGGCATCACCCGGCCCTGCACCAAGCACAACTACCTGGTGCCGTCGGTCGAGGAGCTGCCGCGCATCCTCAAGGAAGCCTTTCACATCGCCCGATCCGGCCGTCCCGGTCCGGTGCTGGTGGACATTCCCAAAAACGTGCAGCAGGCCAAGACCCACTTCGAACCCGACCAGAAAGTCACTCTCAGATCCTACAACCCGACTTACGCGCCCAATGCCAAACAGCTGCAAAAGGTGGTCGAACTGATCAAGACGGCCCAGCGGCCGGTGATTTTCGCCGGGGGCGGGGTGATCCTTTCCAAGGCGGCCGCCCAGCTGCGCCAGCTGGCCCACACGGCCCGTATTCCGGTGACCATGTCCCTGATGGGGCTGGGCGGTTTCCCTGGCTCCGATCCGCTCTCCCTGGGCATGATCGGCATGCACGGCACCTACCGGGCCAACATGAGCACCGCCGCATGCGATCTGCTGATCGGCATCGGGGTGCGCTTCGACGACCGGGTGACCGGCAAGACCGACTGCTTCGCTGCCCAGGCCCAGATCGTTCACATCGACATCGATCCGACTTCCATCCGTAAAAACGTGCCTGTCAGCGTTCCCGTGGTGGGGGACTGCAAGCGCAGCCTGGAAGCCCTCAACCGCCGTCTGGCAAAAGAGGACCTGAACCGGATCACAGCCACCCGAGGCCCCTGGCTGGAGCAGATCGAGCAGTGGAAGCGGGACTACAAACTGGCCTATGTCCAAAAGGAGGTGATCAAGCCCCAGTACGTGGTCGAGAAACTGTACCAGTTGACCCGGGGCGAGGCCATCATCACCACCGAGGTCGGCCAGAACCAGATGTGGGCAGCCCAGTTTTATCACTTCGACCACCCGGGACGCTTCGTGACCTCCGGCGGTCTGGGCACCATGGGGTTCGGCCTGCCCGCGGCCATCGGGGCCCAGGTAGCCTTCCCGGACGCCCTGGTCGTCGACGTGGCCGGCGACGGCAGCATTCAGATGAACATCCAGGAGATGGCCACGGCCATGCAGTTCAACCTGCCCGTCAAAGTGGTCATCTTGAACAACGGCTATCTGGGCATGGTTCGCCAGTGGCAGGAACTGTTCTACGACAAGTGTTATGCCGGCACGTGCATGGATCACGCACCCGATTTCGTCAAGCTGGCCGAGGCCTTCGGCGCCGTGGGACTGCGGGCCACGCGGCCCGATCAGGTTGCCGATGTCCTCGAGAAGGGTCTGGCCACGCCCGGGCCGGTCATCATGGATTTTAAGGTGGCCCGGGAAGAATGCGTCTATCCCATGGTGCCGGCGGGGGCGCCCATTACGGAGATGCTCCTGGTATAAGCTAAAGGATGCCGACCATGACCACCGAAAAACACATTCTGACCATGCTGGTGGACAACGAACCCGGAGTGCTCTCGCGCATCGTCGGGCTGTTCAGCGGCCGCGGGTTCAACATCGACAGCCTCTGCGTGGCCGAAACCATCGACCCCAAGGTGTCGCGCATCACGATTGTCACCAAAGCCAATGCCCTGCTGATCGAACAGATCGAAAAACAGCTGCGCAAATTGATCAACGTGATCAAGCTCAGGGATCTGACCGGATCCGGGTCGGTGCAACGCGAAATGGCCCTGATCTGCGTGCGGGCCAAACCGGAACACCGCGACGAGATCCTGCGCATGGTCGACATCTTCAGGTGCAAAATCGTCGATGTGGGTGCCGAATACTACATCATCGAAGCCACCGGCACGGCAGACAAAATGAAAGCGCTGGTCAACCTGCTCAAACCCATGGGCATCAAGAAAATCGCCCGGACCGGCACCATCGCGCTGTTTCGGGAGCCCCATTGAAGCTCCGGTTCCGGGTAAATGCCAGCGGTGGCCAAAACCTAAATCAATGGTTTATAAATTGAAGTTTAACTATTTGAAAATAAATATTTTAAAAGGAGTTAGAAATGGCTGAAATTGATTTTGGCGGAACGGTCGAAGAGGTGATCACCGCAGAGGAGTTTACCCTTGTGCAGGCCCGCGATGTGCTCGCCAAAGAGACCGTTGCCGTGCTCGGTTATGGCGTCCAGGGCCCCGGACAGGCCCTGAACATGCGCGACAACGGCATCGCCGTGATCGTGGGACAGCGCGAGGGCAGCGCCTCCTGGGACAAGGCCGTGGACGACGGGTTCGTTCCCGGGCAAACCCTGCTGCCCATCGAGGCGGCCGCGCAGAAAGCGACCGTGATTCAATTTTTGCTGTCCGACGCCGGTCAGGTCGCCATGTGGCCGACCGTCAAGGCCTGCCTCAACGACGGCGACGCCTTGTACTTTTCGCACGGGTTCGGCATCGTCTACCGCGATCAGACCGGTATCGTTCCCCCCGACAACGTGGACGTGATCCTGGCGGCGCCCAAGGGCTCCGGAACCACGGTGCGCAACAACTTTCTGGACGGAAGCGGCATCAACTCCAGCTTCGCGATCCACCAGGACTACACCGGGCGGGCCCGCGAGCGCACCCTTGCCCTGGGAATCGCCATCGGCTCGGGCTACCTGTTTCCGACCACCTTCGAAAAAGAGGTCTACAGCGATCTGACCGGCGAGCGCGGCGTTCTCATGGGCTGTCTGGCCGGCGTCATGGAGGCCCAGTATGCGGTCCTGCGCAAAAACGGACACAGCCCCAGCGAGGCCTTCAACGAAACCGTCGAAGAGCTGACCCAGAGCCTGATCCGCCTGGTGGCCCAAAACGGCATGGACTGGATGTACGCCAATTGCAGCACCACCGCCCAGCGCGGTGCGCTGGACTGGGCGCCGCGTTTCCGTGATGCCGTAGCCCCAGTTTTCGAAACCCTGTATGCCAGCGTGGTCAGCGGCGAGGAGACCCGTCGGACCCTGGCGTGCAACAGTGCACCGGATTACCGTGCCAAACTGAACGCGGAACTCAAAACAATCCACGATTCGGAAATGTGGCGCGCCGGGGCTGCCGTGCGGTCCCTGCGCCCGGAAAACCGGCGCCACTAGCCAGACCGGGCCTTGGATTGAAAAAGCGCGCGGCGCCCCGGTAATCCAGTTTTGGTCAGGAGCAACACCATGCAACCGATTCTAATCTACGACACCACCTTGAGAGACGGCACCCAGGGTGAAAACATCACCTTCACCGCCGATGAGAAGCTCAAAATCGCCAAGCGTCTGGACGAAATGGGCATTCACTACATCGAAGGCGGCTGGCCCGGATCCAATCCCCGCGACATGCGGTTTTTCGAGTTGGCCAAACGGGAAACCTTCGCAAGCGCCCGCATAGCGGCATTCGGGGCTACGCGCAAACCGGGCATCGCCGCCGCCGACGACGCCAACCTGAACGCCATCATCGCCAGCGGCACTCCGGCAACGGCAATTTTCGGCAAAAGCTGGTCCCTGCACGTGCAGGCCATCATGGACAACACCCTGGCCGAGAACCTGGAGATGATCGCCGACAGCGTGGCCTTCCTCAAGGACAACGGCCGCGAGGTGATCTACGACGCCGAGCACTTTTTCGACGGGTACAAAGATGATGCCGGCTACGCCATGCGGACCCTGGCGGCCGCCTTGGCGGCCGGGGCGGATTTTCTGGTGCTGTGCGACACCAACGGCGGCACCCTGCCCCACGAGGTGGAGTCGATCACCGCGGATGTCATGAAGGCCCTTATGGCGACATCCGCCGGACAGCGCCACGCATCGATCGGCATCCACACCCACAACGATTGCGGCATGGCCGCCGCAAACGCCATCGCCGCCGTCAACCAGGGCGCCGTCATGGTTCACGGAACCATCAACGGTTACGGCGAACGCTGCGGCAACGCCGACCTGACCACCCTCATTCCGGTGCTCGGCGCCAAAATGAATCGTGAGTGCATTCCCATCGCGAAAATGGAGGGGCTAAAGAGCCTCAGCCGCTATGTCAGCGAAACCGCCAACATCGTGCCGTTGAACACCCGCCCCTTCGTGGGGCGCAGCGCATTCGCCCACAAGGGCGGCATCCATGTCAGCGCCATCATGAAAGAGCCCCGCGCTTACGAACACATGGCCCCGGAACTGGTGGGCAATCAGCGCCGGGTGCTCATGTCCGATCTGGCCGGCAAGAGCAATGTCGAGTACAAGGCCAGGGAGATGGGGGTCGATCTGGGCGCCAACGGTTTTGACAGCAAGGCCATCGTGGCGGCCATCAAGCAGATGGAAGATGAGGGCTACCAGTTCGACGTGGCCGACGGCTCATTTAAGATCATGCTGGAGAAGTTCACCGAACAGTTCACCCCGCGCTTCGACCTGGAATCGTTTCGGGTGACGATTGAAAAAGACAAGGACCTGCCCTGCTCCGCGCACGCCACGATCAAGGTCTCGGTGGGCGACACCCACGAGATCACCGCCGCCGAGGGTCTGGGGCCGGTCAGTGCGCTTGACAACGCGCTGCGCAAGGCCCTGGGAAATTTTTATCCGGATCTGGAAACCATGCAGTTGGTGGATTTCAAGGTTCGGGTGGTCGACGGCCGGGAAGGTACCGGTGCCAAAGTGCGGGTCTTCATCGAATCGCGCGACCAGGATGAGATCTGGAGCACCATCGGCGTTTCCGAGGATATCATCGAGGCCAGCTGGCAGGCCCTGGCGGACAGTTTCCAGTTCAAGCTGGCCAAAGCCGGCACACGCAACTGGAGCCTGCAAAACAGCGCTTAACGGGTCAGCAATTGAAACTGCAACGGTCGCGGCCGATAGCACGTCTGTGACGCTACCCACCGGAAAAACCCCGCGACGCACAGGAGAAATGCCATGACGGAGCGTGTAAAGATATTTGACACCACCTTGCGCGACGGCGAGCAGAGCCCCGGCGCCAGCATGAACACCAATGAGAAACTGCGCCTGGCCGTCCAGTTGGAAAAGTTGAATGTGGACATCATCGAGGCTGGTTTCCCGGCGGCCTCCGAAGGAGATTTCGAGGCCGTGTCGAAGATCGCCCAGCGTTTAAAGCAAACGGAAGTGGCCGGTCTGGCGCGGGCCAACAAAAGCGACATCGACCAGGCCTGGGGGGCCATCCGGCACGCGGCCAAACCGCGCATCCACACCTTTATCGCCACCTCGGACATCCACCTGGAATACAAGCTGAAGATGACCCGGGAGCAGGTGCTCGACGCTGCGGTGGAAGCTGTCAGGTACGCCAAGACCCTGACCGACAATGTGGAGTTTTCGGCCGAAGACGGATCACGCAGCGACCGGGATTATCTGTGCAAGGTGTTCGGAGCGGCCATCGAGGCCGGCGCCACCACCGTCAACCTTCCCGACACGGTCGGCTATGCCATTCCGCAGGAATTCCAGCAGATGGTCGGCTATGTGTTGGCCCACACGCCCAACATGCACAAAGCCACCTTGAGCGTGCACTGCCACAACGATCTGGGTCTGGCCACGGCCAATACGGTTGCCGCGATCCAGGCCGGCGCCCGCCAGGCCGAGGTGACCATCAACGGCATCGGTGAACGGGCCGGCAACACCTCCATGGAGGAGGTGATCATGGCCCTGCACACCCGCCGCAACCTGATGCCCTTCGACACGGGCATCCGCACCGAACACATCTACCCCACCAGCCGGCTGGTGAGCATGATCACGGGCATCATGGTGCAGCCCAACAAGGCCATCGTGGGCGCCAACGCCTTTGCCCACGAAGCCGGCATCCATCAGGATGGCATGCTCAAAAATCCCATGACCTACGAAATCATGCGCCCGGAGACGGTGGGGCTGAGCCGCAACCAGCTGGTCCTGGGCAAGCACTCCGGCCGCCACGCCCTGCACACCCACCTCAAGGAGCTGGGATACGACCTGTCGGAGGAGGAGCTGAACACCGTCTTCAAGCAGTTCAAGACCCTGGCCGACAAAAAGAAGCACGTCATGGACGAAGACCTGGAGGCCCTGGTGACCGAAGGCGTGCTCAGATCGGCCGAGGTGTTCTCCTTGGAGTACCTGCACGTGACCTGCGGCACCACGGTCCTGCCCATGGCCAGCGTCCGGCTCTCCATCAACGGCCGCAGCGTGCAGGGCGCCAACTACGGCAACGGTCCGATCGATGCGGCCTTCAACACCATCGCCCAACTGACCAGTGCCCGCGCCGATCTGCTGCGATTTACGGTAAGTGCCCTGACCGGCGGCACGGACGCCCAGGGGGAAGTGACCGTCAGGCTGCGCGAAAACGGTCTGGTCTCGCTGGGCCGGGGATCCGACCCGGACATCATCACGGCCAGTGCCAAGGCCTACATCAATGGCTTGAACCGCCTGGAGTACCTCAAGGCCAACCCCGTCAAGGCCTCCCAGACGCTTTAGGGGGTCCTGATGACCGGTGGCCGGCCCACGCTGATGTAAGAAAAGCCCATCTCGCGCATGAAGGATCGCGAGAACAGGTTGCGGCCGTCGAATACGACCGGATCGGTCAGCATGGCCTTGATGCGGGCAAAATCCGGATTGCGGAACTGATTCCAGTCGGTGACGACGGCCAGTGCGTCGGCACCGTCGAGGGGTTCGTACTGGCCGTCCATCACGGTCACCCGCGCATTGTCGCCGAGCAGCGCCCTTGCATTGCTGCCGGCAACCGGATCAAAGGCCTTGACGCTCATGCCGGCCGCGGTGAGGACCCGGATAATGTCCAGAGCGGCTGATTCGCGCATGTCGTCGGTGTTGGCCTTGAAGGCCAGTCCCCACAGCGCCACGGTCTTGGGGCCATCGCCGCCTTTAGCGTCGAAGTAGCGCACGATCTTTTCGGCCAGCATCGTTTTCTGGCGATTGTTGACGGCATCCACGGCCGCCACCAGCTCTGGGGCGCAGCCGTATTCCTTGGCCGTGTTGATCATGGCCCGAACATCTTTGGGAAAGCACGAACCGCCGTAGCCCACGCCGGGATAGATGAAATGGTACCCGATGCGGCGGTCGGCGCCGATGCCGACCCTGACCTCGCGTACGTCGGCACCCACCGTTTCGCAGATGTTGGCGACCTCGTTCATGAAGGATATCTTGGTGGCCAACATGCAGTTGGCGGCATATTTGGTCATCTCGGCGCTGCGGATGCCCATCACGATCATCTTGTCCCGGCTGCGGGCAAACGGTGCATACAGGGTTTCCAGCAGTTTGGCCGTTCGGACGTTGTCGGTTCCCACGATGACCCGGTCCGGCTTCAAAAAGTCATTGACGGCGTCGCCCTCTTTGAGGAACTCGGGGTTGGAGACCACGTCGAATTCGACATTGCTGCCCCTTTCGGTCAACTCGGCCTGGATGATGGCCCTGACCCGGTCGGCCGTTCCCACCGGCACCGTGGATTTGTTGATCACGATCTTGTAGTCGGAGATGATCCGGCCGATCTGCCGGGCCACCGCATCCACATGGGCGAGGTCGCATGAACCGTCCGGGCGCGACGGCGTCCCCACGCAGCTGAACACGAACAGGGCGCCTTCCAGTCCCTCGGCCAGATCGGTGCTGAACCGCAAGCGTCCTTCGGCGGCGTTGCGCTTGACCAGCGGTTCCAGCCCGGGTTCATAGATGTGAATCGTGCCGGCCTTCAATCGGTCGATGATCGTTGGATTGACGTCGATACAGACGACGTCGTTGCCCATTTCCGCCAGACAGGCTGCTGCAACCAGCCCCACATATCCGGTGCCGATGATGCAAACGTTCATGGTTTGATCCTCTTTTTGTCAGGCAATGCGGTAGTAGCTCTTATACCAGTCGATAAATCGAGCGATACCGTCGGCGATGGGTGTGCTCGGCTTGAATCCGACATCATTGACCAGATCGCTTACATCCGCATAGGTGGCCGGGACATCGCCCGGCTGAAGGTCCAGGTAGTTTTTGAGGGCGGTTTTGCCCAGTGCGGTTTCGATGGCCGCAATGAAATCGAGCAGCGCGATCGGCTGGTTGTTGCCGATGTTGTAAATTTTGTAGGGGGCGTAGGAGCTGCCCGGGTCGGGTGCGTCGCCCCGCCAGTCTGCGTTGGGTTCGGGCAGGCGCTGCATCACCCGCGTCACGCCTTCGACGATGTCGTCGATGTAGGTAAAGTCCCGCATCATTTCACCATGATTGAACACATCGATCGGCCTGGATTCGCAGATGGCCTTGGTGAACAGAAACAGGGCCATGTCCGGCCGCCCCCATGGGCCGTATACGGTGAAAAAACGCAGACCCGTACAGGCCAACCCGAACAGATGACTGTAGGTGTGGGCCATCAGTTCGTTGGCTTTTTTGGAGGCCGCATACAAAGAGACCGGATGGTCGACATTGTGATGCACGGAAAAGGGCATCTTGGTGTTGGCACCGTATACGGAGCTGGAAGAGGCGAACACCAGGTGCCTGACGCGGTGGTGTCGGCAGCACTCCAGGATGTTGACAAACCCGATCAGGTTGGAGTCCACGTAGGCCTGCGGATTGGTCAGCGAATAGCGCACCCCCGCCTGGGCGGCCAGGTTGACGACCACATCGATGGCATTTTCGGTGAAGATCGCTTTCAGGGCCTGGCTGTCGCCCAGATCGCTGCGCTGAAAAGAGAACTCCGGGTAGGCCTGCAAAAGGCTCAGGCGATCCTGTTTGAGCTGGGGGTCGTAGTAATCGTTGAGATTGTCGATTCCGAAGACGCGATATCCCTGCTCTAGCAGTCGCTTGGCGACGTGAAAGCCGATAAATCCGGCCGCACCGGTGATCAGGGCGGTGTTGAAGTCAAGTCGCATCATCCCATCTTCCTGCGCTCTTTTTTCCATGGCGCGCGTATGATAATGGTTAAGCCGATCTCACATCCTGCCGATATGATGGCAGGTAACAAAAAACGACCGTCCCGGCAGGTGATTGGCAGATGTTTATGCCATACTCAGCGGTCGAATAAAAGCTATAACGACGCTTTGCCGAAAAGCTTTAGATGTGAAAAAAAGTTCACGTATCGACAAAAATTGTGTAAAAAACTTGCCATTATTAGCACTTTCGGATATGGTGCCGCATCCAATGGGGATTCTGGTCCACTTCCGTTTCCGAAAAGCATAAGCGGTTGAAATGAAATCGCCATACAAACTTCTGATCATCGATGACAGCCAGGAAATCCTGACCGTACTGACGAACTTTTTCACCAAAAAAGGGTTCGAGGTCGTTGCGGCATCCAACGGCCTCGACGCCTTGAAGCACATCGAGCGCAAAGAGGCCTTTTTCGACCTGATCATCACCGATCTGGTCCTGCCCAACATCAGCGGTGTGGCCATCATTTCGATCGTTAAAAAAAAATTCCCGCAAACCCCGATCATTGCCATCACCGGCTGGGGCGAGCATCCCGAATCACTGGCCAGAGAGGCGCAGGCCGATGTCGTTCTGGAAAAGCCCTTCAAACTGCCCGAAGTCGAAAAGTGGGTGAACCAATTGTTGTCAAGCAATGACTGAACACAAAAACTCGAAAACGGCGCCGCCCATCATCGGCATCAGCGAGAACACCCAGCGGGTTCGTGAACTGATCGAACACGTGGCATACACCGGGTTGAACACGGTTGTATTCGGCGAAAGCGGTGTTGGCAAGGAGGTGGTGGCACAAAATCTCTACCACAAGTCGCCGCGCCTGGGAAAACCGTTTGTCAAGATCAACTGTGCCGCCCTGCCCGAAGGTTTGCTGGAGAGCGAATTGTTCGGCTACGAGCGAGGGGCCTTTACCGGTGCCGAACAGCGAAAAAAAGGAAAATTTCAACTGGCGGACAGCGGCGTCCTGCTACTCGATGAAATCGGCGACATGTCGCTGCCCCTCCAGGCCAAACTGCTGCACGTCCTGCAAAGCGAAGGGGAATTCTCGCCCCTGGGATCGGAAAAGGAGATCAAGGCTGACACCTGGGTGATCGCAGCCACCAACCACGATCTGAAAAAAGACATCGACGAAGGGCGTTTCCGCGAAGATCTCTACTATCGGTTGAACATCATCAAAATTCACATCTCCCCACTGCGCGAGCGCCGCGAGGACATCCCCTTGCTGATCGATCATTACATCGACCAGTACGCCGTGATGCTCGGAAAAGAGCGCATCGAAAAGCCCAGCTCCGCGGTGATCGACCGCCTGTGCGGGTACAACTGGCCCGGCAACGTCCGCGAGCTGCAAAATATTCTCAAGCGCATGCTGGTGCTGGGCAATGGCGAGCAGATCCTCGACGACCTTTACGACAAGCAGTCCCCATCGCCCGAGGCCGCCGGGGACGACGGCGGCGCCTTTTGCAGCAACACCCCGCTGGCCAAGATTCTCGACCTGAACGGCAGCAATTCGCCTGACCAACGATCGTTCTCGCTAAAGTCCGCCAAAAAAAATGCGGTCGAAATGGTGGAGCGCGAGATCATCTCCCACGTTCTGGAAAAGACCAACTGGAACCGCAGCAATGCTTCCAAAATCTTGAAAGTCAGCTACAAGACCCTTCTCTACAAAATTTCCGATCTGAAGATCGTTCCGCCTGAAAAGTAGCCCTCCCTTCGGGGCAGCCATCTGGCGCCAGCCCCTGAACCGCGACCTGCCGAAAGGTGTTGCGCCAACTGTCGGGTCCGTCGAAGCGCACGGGCATGTAGTTGTCGGCCAGCCCCTGCAACAGCCTGTCCTGGCCAACGCGGCGTGCTTCGACCAGCACCGTGGTTTCCCGACCGAGGGCGCGCGTGTAAAATTGGCGCCGCTTATGCGATCCGATACGCCGCATGCGCTCGCATCGTCGCTTGATTACCGCGGCAGGGACCGGGTCGGGGTACGAAAAGGCCGGTGTGCCCTCGCGGGCCGAAAACGGAAACACATGCAGATAGGCCACCGGCAGGGATTCAACTAGGTCAACGGTTCGCTCAAAGGCCGCCTCGGTCTCCCCTGGAAATCCGATCAGGGTGTCGACGCCGATGGCGGCATGGGGCAGGCGCCCGACGATCCGCAGCACCAGCTGCCTGAAATCGTCAGCGCCATAGGGACGGTGCATGCGCGCCAGGATGGTGTCGTCGCCGCTTTGCAGCGGGATGTGAAAATGCGGGCACAGGCGCCCGGGTGACGGTGCGTCCGACGCGGCCAGGCCGATGATGGCGTCGCTGAGCTCGCCCGGTTCGATGGAACTGACGCGAACCCGGTCGATGATGCCGGCCGCCTGAATGCGGACCAGAAGGTCGTAAAGCGTGGTCGTGGGAACCAGGTCGCGGCCGTAGCAGCCGATGTGAATGCCGGTCAGAACCACTTCCCGATAGCCCAGGCGCGCCAACTGGCCGATGTGTTCCAGGACCCCATTTATGGGCATGCTGCGGCTTCGTCCGCGGGCGTGGGGCACGATGCAGTAGGTGCAAAAGGCATTGCAGCCGTCCTGAATTTTCAGAAAGGGCCGGGTTCGGCGGCCGTGGGGAAGCGCGGGAAACACCGCAAACGGTGCGCCGTCAGCCCTGTCCGCCGGCCCGCGCCCGGCCGTAACGGTGGTGCTGCCGTCAAGAGGCCGGCCCAGAAGCTGTTCGGGAATCCGGTGCTTGTTGTGGTTGTCGACGATCAGGTCGACGCCCTCGATGGCGGCCAGCTCCGCGCCGGCGGTGTGGGCATGACACCCGGTAACGACGATGCGTGCCCCGGGGTGGGACCGAACGGCCCGTCGAACCGCCTGGCGGCTTTGCATGGCCGCCTTGGCGGTGACCGTGCAGGTATTTACGATCACCACATCCGCCTGCCCGCCATCGGCGTCCGTGAAGCCGCCATCGGATTCCAATAGGGCATTTTGGATCGCTTCGGACTCGCACTGGTTGACCTTGCAGCCCAGCGTTCTGACAACCACGCGCTTCATTCGACGTCGTCTTTCGGTTTGAGATCACTTTCCGGCGCTATCCAGCCGCCGCCGACGACTTCATCCCCCATGTAGAAGACCGCCCCCTGCCCCGGTGTGACAGCAGCCTGTGGCTGGTCGAAGCGGACCACGGCGCAGCCCGTTGCGAGCGGCGCCACCAGTGCCGGCACCGCCCGGTGACGGTAGCGGATGCGCACCTTCAGCGCCAGCGCCTCAGCGGGCGGCGCAGCGATCCAGTTGATGTCTTGCACCGTGCAGCGCCGGGCGTATACGTCGGCTTTGCGCCCGACGATCAGGCGATTGCGTCGCGCGTCGATCCGAACCACGTAGTAGGCCTGGTCGGCCGGGATATTGATCCCGCGGCGCTGACCGATGGTGTAGCGCTGCAGCCCATCGTGCCGGCCGACCGGTTTTCCATCGGTGTCGACAATTTCCCCCGGCCGGGTTGGGCAGTAGGCATGTCGAAGGAGAAACTCAGCGTAGGTCGTGTCGCCGATGAAACAGACGTCCTGACTCTCTTGACGGGTCACCGGCCGCAGTCCCCGGGCGGCCGCCAGGGATTTGACCTGCGCCTTGGTCCAGGTTCCCAGCGGAAACACGGCCTGCGCCAGTTGATCCTGGGTCAGCCGGCACAGGAAATAGGACTGATCCTTGCGTTGATCCGCGCCTTGGCGCAGCCGGAAACGCCCGTCCGGCCCGGCCTGGACGCGGGCGTAGTGCCCGGTGGCCAGGCGGGTGGCACCCAACTGTCGCGCGGTGTCCATCAACAGGCCGAATTTGATGGCCGCATTGCACACCAAACAGGGGTTGGGGGTTTGACCGCTCTGGTAAGCCTGTGCGAAATAATCGACCACCGCGGTGCTGAAGGCTGCGCTGAGATCGATCGTGTGAAGCGGCAGATTCAGCCGGCGGCAGAGCGCCTCGATCCCGGCGACCGTTGCCGTTGCATCCGTTTCGTAACCGGTCAGAAAGTGAAGGCCGAAGCGCTCGCCGGTCTGCTGCCCGATCAGGTGGGCGGCCACCAGGGAGTCAACCCCACCGGAGATGGCGATGGCGACGGTTTCGGTCATTCAAAAAAGAGCTGGTCGGTGGGAAGTACTTCCATGGCTCGGGGCGGGCAGGCCGGTACGCACAATTCGCAGACGATGCACTTTTGCTGGTCGAACCTCACCGTCATGGTCGGTCGCTCGACGAACAGGGCCCCGGTCGGGCAAACCGCGGTACAACTGCCGCAGTGGGTACACCGCCTTTCGCTGCGCTTGACCTCCTGGGAAGCATTTTGCACCCCGACACCCTGGCGCTTCAGATAGTTGACACCCTCCTTGAAGTTCTTTTTACTGCCGGAAATCTCCAGCACCATGAAGCCTTCCTTGCGCGGCAGGATTCCGGCATTGAGGATGTTGAACAACAAATCGAATTCCCGGGCCAGGTTGCAGACGATCGGCTTTTGCACTTCCGTAACCGGGAACCGCAGTTTCAGGATTTTCGAATACACCGCTATCTCCGTAAATTCCCTTTATTTATGAATTCAAGGCGTGTAATCTAAAGGTTCGATGAAAAGGTGTCAACCTTTACTGGGAAGTACCCGCCGGATGAGGGCCTCTATGACTGTGGGCAGGACCGCACTCGATCGATGAACCGTTTCGCATATCGGACCACCGGCCTTGCCATCAAAACCATCGCCGGCCTTTCGCGTGCCCGCCAGAACATCCACAACGCACAGAACCTGCCCGAAGGCCCTACGATTTATGTGATCAACCACTTTACGCGCATCGAGACGCTGCTGTTGCCGTACCATCTTCATCGGCTGACCGGAAAGCCGATCTGGTCGCTGGCCGCGGCGGAGTTGTTCGTCGGCAAACTGGGTCTGATGCTGGAGCAGGTGGGCGCCGTCTCGACCCATTCGCCCCATCGGGATCGACTGATGGTCAAAACCCTGCTCACCGGCGAGGCCAACTGGATCATCTTCCCGGAAGGGCGCATGGTGAAAAGCAAAAAGATCTTCGAGAAGGGGCGCTTCATCGTCTCGTATGCCGGTGGCACCCACGCGCCCCACACCGGGGCGGCCACCCTGGCACTGCGAACCGAATTCTACCGCCAGCGCATGGCGGTGATGCACGAGCGCAACCCCGCCGAAGCCCGGCGTCTGGCGGCCCTGTTCGACCTGCCCGCTGCCGACCCCACCAGCCGGTTGTCCACGACCATCGTTCCCGTAAACGTCACCTACTACCCGTTGCGGGTCAGAGAAAACGCCATCAGCCGGCTGGCCGGGCGCTTCGTCGGCGATCTGCCGGAACGCCTGGCCGAGGAGATCATGACCGAAGGGGCCATGCTGCTCTCCGGGGTGGATATGGACATCCGCTTCGGGACACCCATCCGGATCGACCAATGGCTCTCCCACCGCCGCATTCAGCACGACATCGGCTCGTTGAAACCGATCGGGTTCGACGAGGCCATCCCGGCCCGCAACCGGATGCGGCGCCAGGCCCTGAAAATCATGCAGCACTACATGGCCGCCATCTATCGCATGACCACGGTCAACCACGATCATCTGCTGGCCTGCTGCCTGATCAAAACGCCAGGCAGTCGCCTGGACACCGACAACTGGAAGCGGCGGACCTTTCTGGCAGCCCAGAAAAACGGCTACTCACGGGACATTTTTTATCACAGGAGCTTCGATCAGGATCAGGTCCACCTGCTCACCGACGATCGCTACGACAAGGTGCGTGAATTCTTGAATCTGGCCCTGGAAAAAAAAGTGGTCGCATTGCGCGGCTCGCAGATCGTGAAAAACCGTCGCCAACTGGCTGCGGCACTCGATTTTCATCGTTCGCGGATCGACCACCCGATTGCCGTGATCGCCAATGAGGTCGAACCGCTGACCCGCCTGCAGCGCCGCATCCGTCACCTGTGCTGGCAGCCCGGATTCTGGCTGCGGCGCACCATCGCCCGGCTGCTCATCCAGCGCGCCGAAAAAACCTTCGATCTCGACTACGACGCGTTTGCCGACCCGGAAACGGCCAAACCCCGCGAGGTGGGCCGGCCCTTTCTGATCAAGGGCGACCGCCGACGCGTGGGGGTGGTCCTGGCCCACGGCTATCTGGCGGCGCCGGCCGAAGTGCGCGAGCTGGCCGAATATTTAGGCAAAATGGGGTTCTGGGTCTATGTACCGCGCCTCAAAGGCCACGGCACCGCCCCGGAAGATCTGGCCGGATGCACCTTTCGGGACTGGATCGAGGGTATGGACGCCGGCTATGCCGTCGTCAGCAGCTTGTGCCGTCGGGTGGTGGCGGGCGGTTTTTCGACCGGGGCCGGGCTGGCCCTGGACCTGGCCCAGCGGATACCGGCCGTGGCGGGGGTGTTCGCGGTCTCGACCCCGCTCAGGCTGCAGGACATGGCCGCGCGCCTGGTGCCGGCCGTGGACGCGTGGAATCGCATCATGACGCGCTTCCATTTAGAAGATGCCACCAAGACCTTTGTGGACAACCACCCCGAAAACCCGCACATCAACTATTTGAAAAATCCCATCTCCGGGGTGCGTGAACTGGAGCTGTTGATGGCCTCACTCGAACCGCGGCTGTCCATGATCACGGTGCCCGCACTGGTGATCCAGTCGCGTGAGGACCCGGTGGTGGACCCCAGGGGAACCGAAAAATTGTATGACATGCTGGGGTCGCAGGACAAGCAGATGGTCATGTTCAATTTTCAGCGCCACGGGATTTTGCAGGGACCCGGCGCCGAACGGGTCTATCGGACCATCGGCGAATTCGTCGATCGGCTCCGGCGGGGCCCCGAGCCGGTCCGGCCGGCGACCCAACCGGCAGCGGTGGACGCCTGACCGACGACCCGCGCCCAGCGGCATCGTGCCGTGCATCGGCAGCGACCCTTCCGGCGCACGTATTCCCAGCGACGAGCCGATCGATCAACTGGATTGCCTGGACGATTCTGATCTTTTTGCTGGCCGAATACCTGCCCGACCGGCTGGTCGGCCGATTGAAGACGTGAATTACGCCAGGTCGAAATCCTGAATCAGCATGGTGGCGGGGTCCAGCAGCTGGTTGCAGGCGGCGGGGTCGCCCGCCTTGCCCTTTAAGCAGCAAATGTGCACGGTTTTACCTTCGGGCTGCAGTTGAATGACCACATCGAACAGATCGGCAACGGCCGACAACTGAATCGGCAGGCCGTCAGGACCGGGCGCTTCGTGTCGGTGCGTGGTGGCTGTAAACCACAGATGCAGCCGATGGCGCCGGGAAAAAGCCTTCAAGCCTTCCAGCGGTGTCCTCAGCTGGTCGTCGAACGGCAGACCGTCGACGATGACCATGTGGGGATTGAAAATTTGCTGGGCCGTCAAATCGGTCACGCGTTCTTCCAGGGTGGGCGCGCTGAAGCTTTCCACATTGAAGGTCATGATAAAGCGATGCATCTGGATCGATTCCCACAGCTCCTTGATCTGCCGAACGTGGTACTGGTGGGCCAAGCTGTTGAGCACCTCCTGGTACCACAGGTTGACCTTGTCCACCGGGTCGTTCAAGCTCACGTGAAGCACGTTCCGTTTTTGCAGCATGGTGTTGAGGGCCACCTGAACGATCAGGGCGGTCTTGCCCACGCCGGCCCGCGCCACGACGGCACCGAAACCGCCTTCCGGAAGCAGCACCTCATTTTCCTGGTCCATCAGCCGCAGGGGATTTCTGAGCATTAGGTCGTTTTTGAGCATATTCAGGTTCCTCTCTGTCAAATTGATCACCCGCGCTCCGGATTGCTGCCGCAGGCGGGCCTGGGTCGTTGGAAGGCGGCGTCTGTCCGCCTTCGACAGGCTCGTTGGGGCGTGCCGCCGTCGGTTCTCTCGTTGCCGGGCACAATTCCAGGCGTCGGAATCTCCGGAAGTGGTAACCGAATCCATACTACTCCTTGACCCTGGGGGGCATCGCTGTCGGGTGCCGTGACCGGAGACGCTGATCAGGCAACGTGTTTTTTGCCTTCCTGCTGTTTTTTGGCGATCTCTTCGGCAATGGACTGGGGCACCTGGCGGTAGGTGGCAAACTCCATGGTGAACTGGGCCTTGCCCTGGGTCAGCGAACGCAGCACGGTCGAGTAGCCGAACATCTCCGCCAGCGGGACCTGGGATTCGATGACGCACATGGGGCCCTCTTCCTGTGAGCCGACGATCATGCCGCGCCGCTGGTTCAAGGACCCCATGACCGGCCCCTGGTATTCGGTAGGCGTTTCCACGACCACCTTCATGATCGGTTCGTGGATAACCGCGGCGGCCTTGTGGTACCCCTCCAGAAAAGCGCCGCGCGCAGCGGCCTGGAAGGCCATGTCGGACGAGTCCACGCTGTGGGAGGCGCCGTCGTTGATGACGACCTTGACCCCGGTGACCGGAAACTCCATTTTAGGGCCTTTGGACAGACAGTTCCGGAACCCTTTCTCGCAGGCGGGGATGAAGGCGGTCGGAATCGCGCCGCCGGTGACCTCGTTGACGAAAACGAACTCTTCCCCCTCCACGGGCTCCATGTAGCCGGCCACCCGGCCGAACTGGCCCGACCCGCCGGTCTGTTTCTTGTGGGTGTAGTTGAATTCGGCCCGCCGGGTGATGGTCTCCCGGTAGGCCACCCGCGGCGCGCCGGTGCTGACTTCGGCCTTGTACTCGCGGCGCATGCGCTCGATGTAGACTTCCAGGTGCAGCTCTCCCATGCCGGAGATGATCGTGTCACCGGTTTCGTCGCTGACGAAGGTCCGGAAAGTGGGGTCTTCCTTGGAGAAGCGATTGAGCGCCTTGGACATGTTGATCTCGGCCTTGTTGTCCTTGGGAACGATGGCCAGGGAGATGACCGGCTCGGGAACGTACATGGAGGTCAGGGTCAAATTGACACCGGGGGCCGTAAAGGTGTCGCCCGAGGCGCAGTCGACGCCGAACAGGGCCCCGATATATCCGGCCGGAATCGCGTGCGATGTCCTCCATCTGGTTGGCGTGCATGCGCACCAGGCGGCCGATCTTGACCTTGCGTCCCGGGCGCACGTTGATCACGGTGTCGCCCTTGGCCAAGGTGCCCTGATAGACGCGAATGTAGGTCAGCTGTCCGTATTGGCCGTCCTCCAGCTTGAAGGCCAGCGCCACGGTCGGATCGGCCGGATTGGCGCTCAAGGTCACCGGGCTTCGTCGTGGTCCAGTTCCAGGGCCTGGTTCTGCACGTCCGCCGGACAGGGCAGCAGTCGGGTGACGGCGTCCAGCAGGGGCTGGACGCCCTTGTTCTTGTAGGCCGACCCCATGAACACCGGGGTGAGCTGTCGCGTCCAGGGTACCCCTGCGGACCGCTTCGGCGAGCAGCGCCTCGGGAATGGGCGCCTCCTCTAGAACCGCTTCGGTGAGTTCGTCGGAAAACAGGGAGGCAGCGTCGATCAGGGCCTCGCGCTTTTCCTGGGCCAGTTCCCGGAAGGCTTCGGGAATCGGCTCGGTTCGGACGGTCTCGCCGTTGTCGCCGTCGAAGTACAGGGCCTTCATGCTGACCAGGTCGACGACGCCTTGATGGTCGGCTTCAAGCCCCATGGGGATCTGCATGGCCACGGCGTTGTGCCCCAGCTTGTCCCTGAGCTGGTCGATGACGCGCAAGGGGTTGGCCCCGCTGCGGTCGCATTTGTTGATGAAGGCGATGCAGGGCACCTTGTAGCGTTTCATCTGCTGGTCGACCGTGATGGACTGGGACTGCACACCGCCGACCGAGCACAGGACCAGGATGGCGCCGTCGAGCACACGCAGGCTGCGCTCGACCTCGATGGTGAAATCAACATGCCCGGGGGTGTCGATGATGTTGATTTCGTGCTGGTTCCACTCGCAGTAGGTGGCCGCGGAGGCAATGGTGATCCCGCGCTCTTTTTCGAGCTCCATGGAGTCCATGGTGGCCCCGACCCCGTCCTTGCCCTTGACGTCGTGAATGGCGTGAATGCGCTTGGTGTAAAACAGAATCCGTTCGGTCAGGGTGGTCTTGCCGGAGTCGATGTGGGCGCTGATGCCGATGTTCCTGATTTTGTCGATACCTGTTGCCATGATGTCCTCGGTGACGAGCGCGGGTGTTGACCCCGGTGGGCGCTCTGTTTTAAGTAAGGAAAAAAAAACCCCCGCATTTGGTTGTAACCGCACCAGATGGGGGACCTATCGCTATTTCGAAGTTCGTTTTGGTGCGCTAATATAGTGCCGGTCCGGTGTATGTCAATAGAAATTCTGAAGGTTAACCGAATTCTAACCCGCTTCGACGAAAGGGGCCGGCGGACATGGCGCCCCGTTTGGCCGATTCGATGACCCCGTCTCCATCGGCCACGTTGATGCTGATCCGAAAGGCCGGCCGCGGCTTTCAGGTCTACCTGCTGCGTCGCAGCCTCGGCAGCGCGTTCATGCCCGGCGCCTGGGTCTTTCCGGGCGGCAACCTGGAAACCGACGACCGCAACCTGGACTTTTGGCAGCAGCGCACCGATGTGCCCGTCGTCCGCCTGCCCGGCCTTCTCGACGGCACCGTTGCGCAGATGCTGCCCTTTGCCGTGGCCGCCATTCGGGAAACCTGGGAAGAGACCGGTCTGCTGCTGGCCGAGCAGTGTGCCGGGCTGACGCGTCATCATCCCGGGTCAGACCACGATCGGCCGTTTTCCCGGCTGATCGGCTACCGGGGCCTTCGTCTGGCGCTCTCCAGGCTGGGCCGCTGGCACCACTGGATTACACCGCGGCAGCTCCCCAGACGTTTCGACACCTATTTCTTCACGGCCATCGTCGACCCGGATCAGGCCTGCGCACCGGACCCCTGCGAAGCCATCGACGGCGTCTGGATGACGCCGCAGCAGGCCCTGACGGCCAACCGTCGGCGCGCCCTGCCACTCAGCCCGCCGACCCTGGTGACCCTGCATCAGCTGCTGCCCTTTGTCGATCTCCAGAGTCTGAAAATTGAACTGCGCCACCGCGCTTGGCCGGCCGCGATCACGCCGCGCTGGTGGCCGCTGGAAAAGGGCTTTATGATCATCGCCCCCTGGGACCCGGAATACGCCGCCGCCCGGGTGACCGTGGCCGAAAAAGGCCTGCACCGCACGGTCCTGCCGGTGGGATCGCCTTTTTCACGGCTGTGGTGCCACCAGGGGCTCTGCCTGCCGGTGGCAACTTGAAACGGGTGCAAAACCGGCATTTACAGAGGCCGTTCAATTCGGTTATGGTGGCGAAATAAGCGTCAGCCGGCCCACCCAAAAATCGGGCCAGCAAGGATAAAGATTGCATGCTGAGGGTATTGCAGAACGACATCGCCGACCCGGACCAGTTCATCGTGACCCTTGAACTGGTGCCCGGGCGCGAGTCCAGCGGGCGCAGCCTGGACACGGTCATGGGCATTGCCGGGGACGCCTTTGCCGACGGGCGCGTCTCGGCGGTCTCCATGACCGACAACCCCGGCGGCAACCCCTCCTTGAGTCCCGACGCCATCGGATACCGGATTTTCTCGATCGGCATGGACGTCATCGTGCATTTCACCTGCCGCGACATGAACCGGGTGGGCATGGAAAGCCGGGCGCTGCAGCTGGCCATGATGGGCATGAAAAACATCCTGGCCCTGACCGGCGACTTTTCCGGCAAGGGCTTTGGCGGCCAGGGCGCACCGGTCTTCGACCTGGATTCGGTGACCCTGCAGATCATGCTCCAGGCCATCAGCCGGCGCATGCAGGCCGCCGGGGACCCGGACGGTTTTTTCAGCGGCTGCGCCGTGTCGCCCTTCAAGCAGACCGAAGGCGAATGCCTGGCCCAGTACGCCAAGCTGAGCCGCAAAGTCGCCGCCGGGGCCCAGTTCGCCGTCACCCAGCTGGGATTCGATGCGCGCAAGTTTCAGGAGATGATCGCTGTCGTGCGGCACCTGGCGCTGGACATTCCGATCCTGGGATCGGTGTACGTGCTCTCCCCCAAGGCCGCCGGTCTCATGAACCAGGGACGCATACCCGGCGCCGTGGTCACCGACTCACTGCTGGATACGGTGGTGCGGGAGTGGCGCGACCCGCGGCAGGGCCGCAGCGCGGCCGTCGAACGGGCCGCCCGCCTGGGAGCGGTGCTGCGCGGGGTGGGCTACCGGGGAATCCATCTCGGCGGCATTCACCGGGACTTTTCCATGGCGGCCCGAATCCTGGACCGCCTGGATCAAATAAAGGACGACTGGCGGCACTTTTTGCCGCAATTCGACTTTCCGCAGCCGGACGGATTCTACGCTTTCCGGGAACGGCCGCCTCAGCCGCCGGGACATCCGCGTTTCGGTTCACGACCGCCGGCGACGCCGATCGGGGACCGCTTGCTGTACCGCCTGATGAAATGGTCGCACGGCCTTTTTTTCGATCTCGATTCACCCCTGGCAGGTGCCTGCCGGACGGCCTGCCAATTTTTGGACCGCAGCGCTGCGGGGCGCCTGTTCGCCAATCTGGCCGAGCACCCCCTCAAATACCTGCTGCTGGGCTGCCGGCAGTGCGGCGACTGTGCCATTGCCCACGTGGGCTTTCTGTGTCCCGAGTCGGGCTGCCCCAAGCACACCCGCAACGGGGCCTGCGGCGGCAGCCATCAGGGCCGCTGCGAGGTGGACCCGCAGCGCCGATGTGTCTGGTATCGCGCCCACGGCCGGCTGGCCGCCCACCATCGGACCGGCGACTTGTGCGATGGATGCGTACCACCGCGCATGTGGGAGTTGGATCGCACCTCCTCCTGGCTCAATTTCCATCTGGGCCGGGATCACCACAGCAGCGGCGGCGATATCGCCGACTGCTGCCGGCAGACCACCTGCCGGCTGCTGGCAGTGGACTGAGCGGCCATGCTCACGGTCAAAGAGGCCGTTGGCACGGCCATGGCACTGCTTCAGGATCTTTACGATGTGCGCAGGTTCGAAGACATCCTCCTGGAGGAGGTCGAGATCGACCATAAGAGCGGCCACTGGCAGGTTACGGTGGGGTTTTCCCGCAAGGCCCTTTCCGAGAATGTCATGGAGGCCATCGGGTCGAAAAAATTCATCCGCAGCCGCAAGGTGTTCTACATCCACATCGACAGCGGGGAACTGATCGCGATGAAGGACGGCGACCGGTGACCGGCAGCCGGTGGTCAAAAGGAGCTGACAAGGTGAGTGCCAACCCCGTCTTCGAGTCTGCCGTCGACATCCGTTTCAACGACATCGATGCCATGGGTCACGTCAACCACGCCCTGATTCTGACCTACTTCGAAGAGGGCCGCAAGGCGCTGTTCCTGGAACGGATCGTCGACTCGGCGCCCGGGGCCTTCAATTTTATTTTGGCGCACATCGAGTGTGACTACCGACTGCCCGTTCGACTGGAGGATCGCCTGCGCGTCCGCCTGTGGGTGACGGCGATCGGCCGGAAAAGTTTTACTCTGGCCTACGCCCTGGTCGATGCCGGCGACGACGAGCGCGTTTTTGCCACCGGCTCGTCGGTTCAGGTCTGTTTCGACTATAGCCGCCGTCACTCCGTTCCGGTGCCGGCCGATTTGAGACAGGCCCTGAGCGGCTATCTTCCGGCGACCTGATGGGCTGATCCGCCAGCCGCTGGGCCACCTTATGAACAAACGGCAACGCTCCGACGGGTCGCCACCGAAAGGAGATGCGCAATGAACACGCAGGACTATCTCGACCTGGAAAACAGATATGGTGCCCACAACTACAAACCCCTGGATGTGGTCCTGGCCAAAGGCCGCGGAGTGTGGGTGTGGGATGTGGCCGGCCGCAAATATCTCGACTGTCTGGCAGCCTACAGCGCCGTCAACCAGGGCCACTGCCACCCGAAGATCATGCAGGCCATGCTGGACCAGGCCCACAAGCTGACCCTGACCTCGCGGGCCTTTCGCAACGATCAGCTGGGACCCTTTTACCAGGAGATCTGCGAATTGACCCATTCGCACAAGGTGCTGCCCATGAACAGCGGCGCCGAGGCCGTCGAAACCGTCATCAAGGCGGTCCGCAAATGGGGCTACCAGGTCAAGGGCATACCCGAAAACCAGGCCGACATCATTGTCTGCGCCAACAACTTTCACGGACGCACCATCACCATCGTGGGCTTTTCGACCGACCCGACCGCGCGCGGCGGCTTCGGCCCCTTCTGCCCGGGTTTCACGGTCATCCCCTTCGGCGATGCCCAGGCCCTGGAAGCCGCCATCACGCCCCGCACGGCCGGCTTTCTGGTCGAGCCCATTCAAGGCGAGGCCGGGGTCATCATCCCGCCGGACGGCTACCTCAAGGCGGCCCGCGAAATCTGCGACCGTCACAATGTGGTCCTGATTTTAGACGAGATCCAAACCGGCCTGGGCCGGACCGGCCGGCTGCTGGCCGAAGCGCACGAGGGCATCGAAGCCGATCTGACCCTGGTCGGCAAGGCGCTGTCCGGCGGTTTCTATCCGGTATCGGCCGTCTTGTCCAACAAGGAGGTCATGGACGTGCTGCAGCCGGGCGAACACGGCTCCACCTTCGGCGGCAACCCCCTGGCCTGCGCCATCGCGCGCACCGCCATGCGGGTCCTCAGGGAAGAGGGCATGATTGAAAACGCGGCCGAAATGGGTGACTATTTCCTGGCTGGCCTCGGGCAAATCCAGAGCCGACACGTTAAAACCGTGCGCGGGCGCGGGCTGATGATCGCCATGGAGCTGTTTCCCGAATCCGGCGGCGCCCGCCCGTTCTGCCATCGACTGGCCGAGCGTGGCCTGCTTTGCAAGGAGACCCACACCAACACGATCCGCTTCGCACCGCCCTTGGTCATCACCCGCGCGGAAATCGACTGGGCCCTGAAGCAGATCGCGGCGGTCATGGCCGCCTAAAATGACCCGTGCCGGCCCCAGGAAGACTTGATCGATTTTTATTGTAATTTTTTCAGTTTTTTAAGTACGCTTCCTAAAGCAGTTGTTTAAATAATAAGACCCGAATTGGACGCAGGAGGCATCCACCCGTGAAACGCGATTTTCTGCATGTGACCGATTTTAGCGCCGACGAGATCTGGGCGACCTTCGAGCTGGCCAGGGAGGTCAAGGCGCGCTTTGCACGGCGCGAGGACTACAAACCGTTCCGGGACCACAGCATGGCCATGATTTTCGCCAAGCCGTCGGCCCGCACCCGCATCTCGTTTGAAACCGGCTTCTTTCGCATGGGCGGTCACGCCATTTACCTGGGACCGGATGACATCGCGGTCGGCAAACGTGAAGCTGTCAAGGACATCGCCCGGGTGGTGGCGCGCTACAACGACGTGATCATGGCCCGCCTGTTCGCCCACGACCACCTCCTCGAGCTGGCCGAGCACGCCGCGGTACCGGTGATCAACGGCCTGACCGACTACAACCACCCCTGCCAGATCGTGGCGGACATGTTCACCATCCTGGAACGCCGCGGCCGCCTCGACAACCTGAAAGTCGTCTACGTGGGCGACGGCAACAATATCGTGCACTCCTGGCTGCGCCTGGCCCAGCGGCTGCCCCTGCACTTTGTGTGCGCCTGTCCCCAAGGGTATGCACCCGACGCCCAGACCATTGCGCAAGCCCGCAAGGCCGGCCTTTCGGAAATCGAAATCAGCCACGATGCCAAAACGGCCGTCAAGGGCGCCGACGTCGTCTACACGGACGTGTGGGCTTCCATGGGGCAAAAAGACCAGGCCGCGGAGCGCAAGAGGCGCTTTGCCGGCTTTCAGGTCAACGCCGAATTGATGGCGGCCACCGGCAGAGAGAGCTGGTTCATGCACTGCCTGCCGGCCGAGCGCGGTGTTGAGACCACCGATGCGGTGATCGAATCGAGGGCCTCGATCGTCTTCGACCAGGCTGAAAACCGCATGCATGCCCAAAACGCCCTTCTCCTGAAAATCTGCGGCAAGGCCTGATGCTACCCGCTGCCCCTCAAAAACCGGTCCTGCTGGTCGCGCTGGGCGGTAATGCCCTGATTCGCAAGGGGCAGGCCGGCACCGTGGCCGAGCAGTTCGACAACCTGATGATCCCCACATCCCAGATTGCCCGCTTGTCCGGCACCTACCGCATCATCATCACCCACGGCAACGGCCCCCAGGTGGGCGATCTGCTGCTGCAGCAGGAGTGCTGCGACGCGGTCCCGCGTCTGCCCCTGGAAATTCTGGTGGCGCAGACCCAGGGACAGATCGGGTACATGATCGAATCCACCCTGGACCAGGCCCTCATGGCCATCGGCATCGGCACACAGCCCCTGGTGAGCCTGATCAGCTATGTGGTCGTGGACAAGGCCGACCCGGCCTTCCAATCGCCCTCCAAACCGGTGGGGCCGGTGTTCGATCCGCAAAAAGCCGCCGGCCTGCCCTACCCCACGGTGAAAACCCCCAAGGGGTATCGACGCGTGGTGGTGTCGCCCAAGCCGGTCACCATCGTCGAGAAACGGGAGATCAAAGCCCTGATCGATCTGGGGTTCATCGTGATCTGCTGCGGCGGCGGAGGGATACCGGTGGTGCGTGCCGGACGCACGTTCGACGGTGTTGATGCCGTCATCGACAAGGACCTGGCCAGCGCGCGCCTGGCCCAGGAGGTGGGCGTGGACCTCTTCGTCATCGCCACGGACGTGGACGGCGTCGCCCTGGATTTCGGTCGGCCCACCCAGCGCTATCTCAAGACGGTCACCCTGGCAACGGCCGCCAGATACATGCGCGAGGGCCACTTTTCGGCCGGCGCCATGCTTCCCAAGGTGGAAGCGGCCATGCAGTTCATCGCCAGCGGCGGCCAGCGGGCGGTCATTACCCGGGTGGACCGCATTGCCGATGCCGTGGCGGGAACGGCCGGTACGGCGTTTTTACAGGATTAGCCACACCCAACCCACCCATTGGAGGAGTAACCCCATGGCCGCCTTCCCTCTGGATGACGTCATCGAGTCCCAGCAGTTCGATCGCGATCTGCTGGACGTGGTATTCCGCACCGCCGACCGGATGAAGGCGGACCTGGCCGGTCAGCACCGCTATGCCAACGCCCTTGCGGGCAAGATCATGGCGTCCTTGTTTTACGAACCGTCCACCCGCACGCGCTTTTCCTTCGAGAGCGCCATGCTGCGCCTGGGGGGCTCGGTTATCACCACGGAGAACGCCCGGGAATTTTCCAGTGCGGCCAAGGGCGAAAGCCTGGCCGATTCCACTCGGATCATGAACGGCTACGCCGACCTGATCGTGATGCGCCACAACGAGGCCGGCAGCGCCGCAAAGGCCGCCAAGATCTCCAGCGTACCGGTGATCAATGCCGGTGACGGCGCCGGACAGCATCCAACCCAGGCCCTTTTGGACGTTTACACCATCGCGGACGCCTTCGGCGGCATCCAGCAGCTGAAAATCGCCATGGTCGGCGACCTGCGCTACGGCCGCACGGTGCGCTCACTGGCCTACCTGCTGACCAAATACGAGAATGTGGAGATCGTCTTCGTCTCGCCGCCGGTCTGCAAAATGGAGGCGGACATCAAGGATTACCTGACCAAAAACCAGGTGCCGTGGCGCGAAGAGACCGACCTGGCCGCCGTCATCCCCCAGGTCGACTGCGTCTACATGACCCGCATCCAGAAAGAGCGCTTCCACCTGCCCGAGGACTACCAGGAGGCGGCCGGCAAGTATATCCTGACCCCGCAGCGGGTCGGCACCATGAAGCCGGATGCCATCATCATGCATCCGTTGCCCCGGGTCGACGAAATTCCCCCGGCGGTGGACAGCGACCCCCGCGCGCGCTATTTTCAGCAGGCCCAGAACGGCCTTTTCGTGCGCATGGCCCTGCTCTACCTGCTGCTGAAAAAAGCGTGACCTGCATCTCAAGCCCCATGGGCCCGGCCGGGTCTTTCGATCGCCGCGCCGGGGTGGCCTCAATTACACCACATGTAGTGGCAAATATCGGCTTGCTACCCGTTAAATTGTGCTTTAGGCTTTACAACCACCCGACGTGATGGTATCCCTTTAAAAAAAAATAGGATCGCCGCCAGGCGCGAGGCCCCGGCCCCCTGGCCGGTTTGCGCTGGCCTGTTCGTTATGGTGCGGCCGCGGTTGAGATCGGACATGAAACTTAAAAAACTGGACATCATCGGGTTCAAATCGTTTTTCGAAAAGGCCAGCATCTCTTTTCCGTCGGGCATCTGCGCCGTGGTCGGCCCCAACGGCTGCGGCAAGAGCAACGTGGTGGATGCCCTGCGCTGGGTGATGGGCGAACAGAGCATCAAGCAGCTGCGGGGCAAAGACAAAGAGGACATCATTTTCTCCGGTGCCAACGGCAAACCGCCCTTGAACATGGCCGAGGTTTGCCTGACCCTGGTCAACGACAACGGGTCCATGCCCGAGGCCTACCGGGAGTTCAGCGAGGTGATGGTCACCCGCCGCCTCTACCGCAGCGGTGAAAGCAGCTTTCTGATCAACAAGCAGCCCTGTCGGCTCAAGGACATCCACGACATCTTCATGGGCAGCGGCGTCGGCGCCCGCACCTATGCCGTCATCCAGCAGGGCAATATCGGCGCCATCACCGACGCCGGGCCCGACGAACGGCGGGTGTTCATCGAGGAAGCCGCCGGCGTCACCCGCTACAAAATGCGCAAGACCGAGGCCTTGCGCAAGGTTGACGCGACCAACCAGAACCTGCTGCGCGTCACGGACATCATCGCCGAAATCGACCGCCGGATGAACGGCCTCAAACGCCAGGCCCGCAAAGCGGAACGTTTCAAACGCCTCAAGGCCGAAGCCCGGCGGATCGACATCGGGCTCATCCGCCATCAGGCCGCCGAGCTGACCCGCCAGATGGACCAGACCAGCGGGCTGCTGCGCTCCCTTCGGGACGCCGAGATCGGTCAGCGCACCGAGCTGGAGGCCATCGATGCGGCCGTGGCGGCGATCAAGCTGCAGCGCTCCGAAAAAGACCAGGCCATCGCGGCCTGCAAATCCCGGAAATTCGAAATTCAACGCGACCTCGACCGCATGGAAGCCGAACGGGTCCACCTGCAGGCCGACCGGGAGCGCCTGGCCGGTGAGATCGACCGGCTGCAAGGTGCCCACAACGACCTGGCGGCCAAAAACAGCGATCTGGTGGCCGAGATCGAGCGGGTTCAAGGCGAACATGCCGCCCTGCAGGGCCAGATCGGCCAGATCAAGGCCACCATCGACCACGAAAATGCCGCTTCGTCCGGATTGCGCGAACGCCTCGACACGCTGAACCGGGCCCTGGAGGCTGGAAAACACGACTTGATGAAGCTGGTGGCCGAAGAGGCCCGCGTACGCAACAGCCACCAGAACGTCACCACCAACCGTGAGAGCCTCAAACGCCGCCTCAAACGCACCGACGAGGAGACGCTGCTGGCCGACCGGTCCGTCAAAGAGGCCGCCGGGCGCCGTGAAGCGGCCGCGGCCGAACGGGTCCGTCTTAAAAACGACATCGCCGATCTGGACGATCGCATGGCCGCTGCCAAGACGGCTCTGGAGGCCGGCGTTGCGCGTCTGTCGGCCCAGGTCAAAACCACCCAGACCCTGGAGATGGAACGCAGCAGAGCCCGCAGCAGCCTGGCCACGATGAAGAAGATGGAAGCCAATCTGGACTGGTACAAAGACGGCGTCAAGGCCGTGCTCAGGGCTGCCGGTGGGCCGGCCCCGCCGAGCGCGCCCCGGCCGCTGGCGGGGATCGTCGGCGTTCTGGCCGATGTGATCGAACCGGAGCCCGCATTCGAAGCGGCCGTGGAGGCGGCCTTGGGGGAAACATTGCAGTACATCCTGGTCCAGGACCAGCCCAGCGGCGCCGACGCCATCGCCTACCTGCGCCAGACCCAAGCCGGGCGCTGCGGATTCATCCCGGTAGGCGAGTTGCGGGCCGTAGCCGAACACGCGCCCCATCGGCCGGCGGCCGGCGGCCGCATTCTGAATCACGTGCGCGTCAAAAAGAACTATGCGGCCGTGGCAGAGGCACTGCTCGGGCATGTAACCGTAGCCGACACCCTGGAAGACGCCCGGGAGATCGCCAACCGCAACGGGTGCGTGCAGACCGTGGTCACCCGCAGCGGCGACATTGTCTCCCACCAGGGGATGTTGATCGGCGGCAGCCCGGACAAATCGTCGGGAATCCTGGCCAAAAAGCAGGAAATAAGAGCCCTGACCGCCCAGTGCGAACAGTTGGACGTCCAGGCGGCGGCGTCCGGCCGCACCCAGGCCGGGATGGAAGCCCAGGTCCGCGATCTGGAACGGCATCTGCAAGAGACGATCGCCGCCAAGGGCGAGGCCGAACAGGAGGCTCTGGAAGCCGAAAAGGTACTCTACCGCGTTGAGGCGGATCTGAAGAACGCCCGGCGCCATCTGGAGATTGTGCGTTTGGAGCAGGACCAGCTCATGGGCGAGGAGATGGATCTGGATGACGAGATCCAGCGCTGCCAGGGGCTGCTGGCGACCATTGCCGGCAAGACCGCCGAGGCCCAGGCGCAGGCAGCCCGCGCGTCCAATGACATCGAGGCCACCAATGCCAAACTGGAAGCCTTCAACCAGCGCATCGTGGACTTCAAACTGAGGCTCACCTCCGCCAGTGCCAACCTGAGCAACTGTGCCGACACGCTGCGGCGTCTGCGGGATTTCCAGGCCGACGGCATTCGGCGCCTCGAGCAGCTCTCCCAGGACGTCGCCGCCAAGACGGAAAAGATCCAGGGCATCGACGCACGCCAGAACCGCATAGGACAGCAGCTGGCCGACCGCTATGAACGGTTGCAGGAGATGGAGAGCCGGCTGGACGCGGACGAGAAGGTTTTCGTTGAAATCGACGCCCAGCTGAAAGCGCAAGACACCCAGGTTGCGCGCATCCAGACCGAGCGCGAACAGCTGCAGCGCAAAATCGGCGTTCTGGAGATGGACCTGGCCGAAAAACGCATCACGCGCGAGCATCTGGAGAACCGGTCGCGCGAGTACTATCACTGCGCCATCGCCGACCTCAGGCCGGCCGAGGGTGAAGACCCGGCCCAGGCCCCATCGGATGCAGACGATGACTGGAAGCCGGAAAAGATGGAGAAGAAGCTGACCGCCATCCGTCAGAAAATCGCCGCCATCGGCGACGTCAATCTGGAAGCCATCGGCGAGTTCAAGGAACAGAGAGCGCGCTACGACTTTCTGTGCGAACAGCGTGACGACCTGGTCAACGCCATCGAGGGCCTGCACAAGGTAATCCGCAAGATCAACCGCATCACGCAGGAGCGCTTTCTGGACACCTTCGCGCGTATCAACGAAAAACTGGCCGAGGTCTTCCCGCGACTGTTCGAAGGCGGCAGCGCCCGGCTGGAGTTGACCCATCCCAACGCGCCCCTGGAAACCGGAGTGGAGTTCATGGTGCATCCGCCGGGAAAAAAACTGACCCGCATGAGCCTGCTCTCCGGCGGTGAAAAAGCCCTGGCGGCCATCAGCTTCATCTTTTCGATTTTCCTGCTCAAGCCGGCATCGTTTTGCCTCATGGACGAAATCGATGCCCCCCTGGACGATGCCAACGTCACGCGCTTCAACAACTTGATGAAGGTGATCGGTCAGCAGTCCCAGATCATCATGGTCACCCACAACAAAAACACCATGGGGTTTGCCGAAACGCTGTTCGGCATTACCATGGAACAAAAGGGGCTCTCCAAGGTGGTCTCGGTCAACCTGGACCGCCACAACCGTTCCAAAGCACTGACCGCCGCCTGACCCAAGGCCGGTCGAACCACTAACGACAGCGGGACTGCGATGGCACTGAACTGGTTAAAGAAAAAAAAGGGAGCGCAGCACCGCGACGACGCAACAGCCGCATCCCACGACCCGCACAAGCGGCCGCCCGCGACCGAAAAGGCCGCCGATCCGTCCGATCGCAGCGATCCGGCCCCTGCCGAACCGCTTGGGACGCCGCCGCCGGAGACCGCCGTGGATTCGGCGGCATCGACCGTCCCGGCCGCGCAAGAAAACCCGGGCCTGTTCGCGCGCCTGAAATCCGGCTTGTCCAAAACCCGCGCGATTCTGACCACGGACATCGACGATCTGTTTCTGGGCAAGAAGCTGGTCGACGACGACATGATCGAAGCGTTGGAAGAGCGCCTGATCACCGCCGACATGGGTGTTGCCACGACCATGGACATCATGGCCCGCATATCCGGAAAACGATCGCGAATCGCCGGGGCGGAAGCGTTGAAGCAGGCCCTCAGAGCCGAAATTCTGACCTATTTCGACAGCGCCGCCCCGGCGGCCGCTGCGGATGCGGTCAAACCGCACGTGGTCATGGTGGTGGGGGTCAACGGGGTCGGCAAGACCACCACCATCGGCAAGCTGGCGGCCCATGAGGCCCAACAGGGCAAAAAGGTGCTGATCGCCGCCGCCGACACCTTCCGGGCCGCCGCCATCGAGCAGATCGCGATCTGGGCCCAGCGGGCCGGCGCGGACATCGTCCGTCACAAGGACCACGCCGACCCGGCCGCGGTCGCTTACGACAGCATCGATGCAGCCGTTTCCAGAGGGGTCGACATCGTTTTAGTGGACACGGCCGGCCGCCTGCACACCAAGGTCAACCTGATGGAGGAAATCAAGAAAATTCAGCGCACCCTGGCCAAACGGCTGCCCGGTGCCCCGCATGAAGTCCTGCTGGTACTGGACGCCACGACCGGACAAAATGCCCTGTCGCAGGCCCGGATGTTCGACGACGCCCTGGGCGTCACCGGTATCGCCCTGACCAAGCTGGACGGCACCGCCAAAGGGGGCATCGTGGTGAGCATCTGCAGCGAACTGGATGTTCCGCTAAAATATATCGGCGTGGGCGAGAAGGTGGCGGACCTGCAGGTATTCGATCCGGAGCAGTTCGTCGCGGCGTTGTTCTAAGGGTCTAAAAGCTCACCAGCTGGTTGCCGGCCTTGCGGTAGAGCCCCAGGCCGATCATGCTCGATTTTTTGATGTGGTTGGCCGACTCGAAGGCCAAAATGGTCGCCAGGGCCTGCTCGTCCATGCCGGGCAGCGCCACCACCGGGGAGATGCGTTGCGCGGGCAGCTTGCTCAACTGGGATCCGGTCAGTTCGGTCACGGTCAAGATGCCCAAAAGCGTGTAGCGGTGGGTCGCGCCGGCCAGCACGTCCATGGTGGCCGTACTGCACCTGAGGTTATTCAAGAACAAGTCCAGGGGGTTGCGGGCCCAGCGGTCACTGAAAACCAGGCGGCTGAGTTTCTGCGAATAGCCCGTCAGCCGGAAGTGGTCGGCCCGCCGGTTGTTGATCACCGCGACTGCCGAAAACTCGCAGGAGCGGCAATTGGCGACGGTCGTGTCGCGGTTGTAGCTCAGATACTTCAAATTCTGCGTCTCTTCGGGCATCCCGCCGATGACGAGCACGTCCTTGAGCAGGGCAACGTTTGGGGTGACCACCCGTGCCACCGAATCGATCAGCGCATTGATATAGTCCTTTTCCATCCTGCTCCCCTGTGGTTCAGTTCAACGCCGCCACGTGACACCGCTTTCATCTGTTAACTGACATTTCACACCATCCCCGTCAACTGCTTTTTCCGAATCAGCGCCGGCGGTCGACCCCAATTTGCGGACACATATCGGCCACCGGGCAGCGGCTGCAAAAGGGAGAGACCGGACGGCACAGCACCTGGCCAAAGGCCACCAGCAGTTCGTTGTAACAGGTCCAGTGCCGCCGCGGCAGCGTTTTGCGCAAGGCCGTTTCGGTTTGGTCCGGGGTCGTGGTCTTGACGTAGCCGATGCGGTTGCTGATCCGGTGCACATGAGTGTCCACGCAGATGGCCGGGATCTTGAATCCTTCCACCAGGACCAGGTTGGCGGTCTTGCGCCCCACGCCGGGCAGGGCCGTGAGCGCTTCCAGAGTGTCGGGCACCTTCCCGTCATAACGGTCCAGCAGGATCTGGCATATGGCCAGCAGCCGTTTGGCCTTGGTCGGGTAGAACCCCACCGGGTAGATCAGGGCTTCGATTTGAGCGGGTGTCAGGTCGCGCATGGCTGCGGGGGTGTTGGCCACGGCCAGCAACCGCTCGGCGGCGACGGCGGTGACCTCGTCCTTGGTGCGCAACGACAGCACGGTAGAGACCAGCACCTCGAAGGGGGTCGCCCCGCGGTGGGCGATCAAGGTGATGATCGGCGGATTCCAGCGGCGATACGCGGAGGCGATGGCGGCCACGAAACGGTCGATATCGAAAGGGTGCTTACGGGTCATGGCAATGGCCTTTCGGGTCGGGGCACCGCACGTCGGCGCCGTTGACCGACATGCATACACCGCCTGCCGGTTCAGGTAAAGCGCCAAAACCGGATCCGGCCCGTCCGGCACGTATGTAAATATAAAACTTTACATTGACATTTACATTAATTTTTCTATAATGCGTTCCATGCAACCTGCGGACGCATCGCACCCCCCCCTCACGCCCCTGCTGACGGCCGGCCAGCAGCGGCTTTTCGATTACCTGAAAAAGGTTGTCGCGCGGACCGGCCACACCCCCAGCCTGCGCCGGGCGGCCCGGGACCTGGGGATCAGCCACGCCGCCGTCTCCCAGGGACTGAAACTGCTGGAATGCAAAGGGGTAGTCAAGCGTCAGGGCCGCTACAGCCGGACCCTCCACCTGCTCGACCCCACCGGCCAAACGGCGGCGGTCCAGCGCTGGATCGAGGTGCCGGTGGTGGGCCGGGTCACGGCCGGCCTGCCCCTTTACGCCCAACAGGAGTGGGAGGGCAGCCTGGTGCTGGACGGCAGCCGCTACCGCGGCCAGTCGCTTTTCGCCCTGCGGGTGCAAGGGGACTCCATGCAGGGGGCCGGCATACTGGACGGCGATCTGGCCGTGTGCACGGCGCGCCAGTATGCCGAAAACGGTGAAATCGTCGTGGCCCTGATCCACGGCGAGGAGGCCACGGTCAAGCGCTTTGTGCGCCACCGGGATCATGTGGAGCTGCGCCCGGAAAACCCCGACTATCCGGTGATGCGCTACGGGTTCGACGACGTGCTGGTTCAAGGCCGGGTGATCGGGATCCAGCGTGTGTTGTAAAGGCTCGATCATAGATATGTTTCACAAATGAGGCCCATGCGAATCGAAGACAGCCAACGTTCGAGCCGAATCCTGGTGGGAACCAGCGGATACGCCTACAGCGAGTGGGTCGACGCCGGTTTCTACCCCCCGGGAACCGGCAGCGCCGGGATGCTGGCGCACTATGCGCGCGTATTCCCGGTTGCCGAGATCAACTATACCTGGTACCAGATGCCCAAGGCCCCGGCCGTGGAGCGCATGCGCCGCAAGGTCCCCGAGGGTTTTGGGTTCACCGCCAAGCTGATCCGCTCCCTGACCCACGAGGTGGATCCCGCCGGATGGCCGGCCCAGGCGGCCTTGTACCGGGACGGCATCGCGCCGCTGGTGCAGTCGGGCCAGCTGCTGGCCGTGCTGGCGCAGCTGCCGCCCACTTTCCGGCGCACCCCGGACAACCGTCGCTATCTGGCCCGGCTCATCGACGCCCTGGCGGGCCTGCCCCTGGCCGTCGAGTTCCGCCACGTCTCCTGGGCCGTCCAACCGGTGTTCGATGCCCTGGCCGCCCGTCGGGTGGCCCTGGCCTGTGTGGATGTGCCGGCGCGGCCAGACCTGTTCCCGAGCCTGGCCATTGCCACCAACCCCGATCTGTTCTACATTCGTTTTCACGGCCGCAACACCGCCGGCTGGCGGTCGGGCAGCATGCAGCAACAGTTCGACTACGACTACAGCGCTGACGAATTGGCCCAGTGGTCGCAAACGCGCATCCCCGAAATGGCTCGGCAGGCGCGTACCGGGGTCATCTTCTTCAACAACCACGTCCGCGGCCAGGCACCCAAGAACGCCCGGATGCTGATGGGGCAGCTGGCCGATGGAACGCGCGATCGTTCACATTAACGTGGCCGACTTCGCCGTCGCCGTGGAACGGGCCCTGGACCGCCGCCTGGTCGCCCGCCCGGTGATCGTGGCCCCCCAAGGGGCCGCCCGGGCGGCGGTGTACGACATGAGCGAAGAGGCCTTTCAGGCCGGGGTGCGCAAGGAGATGCCCCTGAGCCGAGCCATGCGCCGATGCCCGGATGCCCAGGTGCTGGCACCGCGACCGGATCGTTACCGCCAGGCCATGGCCCGCATGCTCAAATCGGCCCTGCCCTGCTCGCCCCTCATCGAACCGGGCGACGACGACGGGCACCTGTTCGTGGATGTGACCGGGACCGGCCGCCTGCTGGGGCCGCCGGTCGATGTAGCCTGGCGGCTGGGCCGCCGGATCCGTCAGGACCTGGGCCTGGCGCCGATCTGGTCGGTGGCGACCAGCAAGCTCGTGGCCAAAACCGCCACCCGGCTGGTCAAACCCTTGGGCGAGTACATCGTGGAGCCCGGCGACGAAGCCGCCTTTCTGGCACCCTTGCCCATCTGCCTGGTGCCCGGCATCGAATCCGGCGATCTGGCCCGACTGAACGATTTCAACATTGTCCGGGTGCTCGAGGCCGCGGCGCTGGGCGGCGAACACCTGCAGGTCCTTTTCGGCCGCCGGGGGGCCTTTATCCATGACTGCCTGCAGGGCATCGACCCGGCGCCCGTGCGCCCGCTCAATCGGCCGACGCCGCGCATCCTCGAGTCCTGGGAATTCGGCGACGACACCAACGACCGATCCCGGATGGAGCGCAGCCTGTACGGACTGATCGAACGCACCGGCCGGCAGCTGCGGCGGCGCGCCCTGGCCGCCCGGCGGATCGGCCTGGTGCTGGCGCACACCGACGGCGTCCACCGAATTCGCCAGGTCGCGGCGGCGCCGGCCACGGCCAACGACGATGCGCTCTTCGCCCATGCCTGCCGGGCGCTCGACCTGGCCTGGACCCGGCGGGTCCGGCTGCGGCGAATGACCCTGATCAGCGACCGCCTGACCTATCCGCCGGCCCAGCGGCCGTTGTTCGTACCCGAGCGAACCGCAGCCGCCAGGCAGGAGCGGTTGATGGCGGCCATGGACCGGGTTCGGCACCGTTTCGGCGACGATGCCCTGGCCATGGGGCGCATGTTGACGACCTAGACGCACGGCCCGACGGTCGCGGCGGGACCCGGCCAAGCACCGTCACATCACCGACGACCAAGGAGAGAGAACATGCCCGACGCCCCCTACCGCCTGGGCATCGATCTGGGCGGCACCAAAACCGAGGTCATCCTGCTTGACCGAGGCGGCAACCGCCTGCTTCGGGAGCGCATGGCCACGCCACGGGACACCAACAAACTCACCGAATACGCCAAAATTCTCGACACCGTCCACAAGCTGATCCGCAGCACGCTGGATCAGGTGCCGGAAGGGGAGGCCTGCACCGTCGGCATCGGCATTCCCGGTGCCCTGGACCCCCGCACCGGCCGGGTTCAGAACGCCAACACCACCGGTCTTGTGGGCCACCCCTTCCAGCGGGACCTGGAGCGGCTTTTGGGCCGGCCCGTCGGCATGGAAAACGACGCCAACTGCTTTACCCTGGCCGAAGCCCGCCAGGGCGCCGCCACGGGCTACCACCTGGTGTTCGGCATCATCATGGGCACCGGCTGCGGCGGCGGCATCAGTATCGGCGGCCGCATCCGCACCGGCCGGCACCGCATCAGCGGCGAGTGGGGCCACGTTAGCGTGGACCCGTCCGGCCGGACCTGTTACTGCGGCAACCGGGGGTGCGTGGAAACCAAAATCAGCGGCGGCGGCATGGCCCAGGCCTTTTTCGAACGAACCGGGCGGCAGCTCACCCTGGCGCAGATCACCGCCGCCCACCGCCGCGGCGGCGACGCCCAGTGCACGGCCGCCTTCGAACAGTTCCTGGATGATTTCGGCCGCTGCCTGGGCGGTCTGATCTCGATCCTCGACCCGGATGCCGTGGTGCTGGGCGGCGGTCTCTCCAACATCGACGAGCTTTACACCGTCGGCCTGGAGCAGGTGCGCCGCTACGCCTTCCACGACCACCTCGAAACCCCGGTCCTGAAAAATCAGCTGGGCGATTCGGCCGGCGTCATCGGTGCGGCCTGGATCGGCCGATAGGCGGTGGGCCCCAACGCCATCGGCCCCGGGCCGGTGCGCCCGCCAGACCGATATCCGCGGCCTGGAGCCGCCACGCCTCCGGTTTCAACATCCCGGCAGCCTTGACCTGAGCCATGCCCAACCCGTTCATCCCCCTTGCCGTTCGGTCCCACTACAGCTTGATGCGGGGCACCGATTCGCCGGCCGCCATCTGCCGGGCGGCCCGCCGGATGGGCTACGACCGCCTGGCCCTGACCGATACGAACACGCTGGCCGGTTTGTGGAAGTTTGTGGAGGCCTGCCGCGAGGAGGGCCTCACCCCCATCGTGGGGGCTGAAATCACCGATCCCAAGCGGGAGCGCCGGGCCGTCTGCCTGGTCAAGGATGCCACCGGCTATGCCAACCTGTGCCGCCTGATCACCCGCCGCCATCGGGATCCGGCCTTTGACCTGTCCTCCGCCATCGCGCGCCGGCCGGCCGGCCTGCGGGTGCTCACCAGCCACGCCGACCTTCTGGCCGCCTGGCACCGCGCCGGGGTTCACACGGCCGCGGCCCTGCCCCGCCGCCCGCCCTCGCCCTTCGACCCGCTGGTCCGACACGCCAGACGCCGGGGCATTGCCCTGGTGGCCACACCGGACAGTTTTTTTGTGCGGCCGGACGGATTCAAGCGCCATTGCCTGCTGCGGGCCGTGGCCGGCAACACGGCGCTCTCCCGGCTTGCCCCGGCCGACACGGCCGCCGCGGATGCCTGGCTGGCCCCGGCGTCGGTCTACGACCGCCGGTTCGCCCACTGCCCCGATGCCCTGGCCAACACCGCCTGCCTTGCCGAGGAGCTGACTTTCAGCGGTCCCGATTTCGGCCGGGTCATGCCGCCCTGGTCCGATGCAAGGGGACGAAGCGCCGAGGCGTGTCTTCGCCGGGCGGCTTATGCCGGGGCCCACGACCGCTATGGGTCGCCATTGGCTGAACGGGTGGTGCAACGCCTGGAACACGAGCTGGCCGTGATTGCCGCCATGGGGTTTTCGAGCTATTTTCTGGTCGTCAAACAAATCGTCGCCCACAGTCCGCGCACCTGCGGCCGCGGATCGGCCGCAGCCTCTCTGGTAGCCTACTGCCTGGGCATCACCAACGTCTGCCCGGTCAAGCACGACCTTTACTTCGGCCGTTTCCTGAACCCCGGGCGGGCGGATCCTCCCGACATCGATGTGGACTTCGCCTGGGACGAGCGCGATGCGGTCATCTCCGGGGTGCTGACCCATTTTGGCGGCAACGCGGCCATGGTGGCCAGCCATGTTCTGTTTCAGCCGCGCATGGCCCTGCGCGAAACCGCCAAGGTGTTCGGTATGCCCGAGGCCGAAATCGGCCAAATCACCCGGCGCCTGCCCTGGTTCTGGCACCGGGGGGAGCTGGATGCGGGCCTGATGGAGAACCTCAAATCCCGCCCGGAGACACGCCATCTGGATTTCGTACATCCTTGGCCGCAGATCGTGGCCCTGGCCCAGGGTCTGATCGGCATCCCCCGCCATCTTTCCGTGCACCCGGGCGGCGTGGTCATCACCCCGACGCCCATCGACGCTTGCGTGCCGGTCGAAACCGCCCCCAAAGGCGTGCCGATCATCCAGTGGGACAAAGACGGGGCCGAGGATGCCGGCCTGGTCAAGATCGACCTGCTGGGCAACCGCAGCCTGGGCGTCATCCGGGATGCGCTGGCCAACATGGGTGCCAACGGCATCACCTTCGACGAAGGGCGCTGGGCCCCCGAGGACGACCCCGCCACCCAGGCCACCATCGCCGCGGGGCGGACCATGGGTTGTTTTTACATCGAGAGCCCGGCCATGCGGCAGCTTCATCAAAAAGCCGGCTGCGGCGACTTCGAGCATCTGGTGATCCACTCCTCCATCATTCGTCCGGCGGCCAACACCTATATCCAGGAGTACCTGCGGCGCCTGCACGGCGGTCGCTGGGACCCCATCCACCCGCTGCTGGCCGGGGTGCTGGCCGACACCTTCGGCATCATGGTCTACCAGGAGGACGTCTCCCGGGCCGCCATGGCCCTGGCCGGTTTTTCCGACGCCGACGCCGACAGCCTGCGCAAGATCATCGCCAAAAAAGACCGCCGGCGCCAGCTGCGCGACATGCGGGACCGTTTCATGAGCGGGGCGACCGGGCAGGGGGTCTCCCCGGAACAGGCCGATGCCGTCTGGCAGATGATGATGAGTTTTGCGGGCTACTCCTTCTGCAAGCCCCACAGCGCTTCCTACGCCCGGGTCTCTTTCCAGGCAGCCTTTCTCAAGACCCATTACCCGGCCGAGTTCATGGCCGGGGTCATCAGCAACCAGGGCGGCTTCTACAGCACCTTCGCCTATGTCTCCGAAGCCCGGCGCCTGGGGCTGGTGGTCGACCCGCCCGACGTCAACGCCAGCCCGATTCCCTGGCACGGCCGGGGCAGGCGCCTGCGGGTGGGGCTGATGGCCGTCGGCGGACTGAGCCAGGCCACCATGGCGGCCATCGCGGCCTGCCGGCGCACCTCCCGATTTGCGAACATGGCCGATTTTTTGGAGCGCGTCCAGCCCGAGAAAGATGAAGTTCGGGCCCTGATTCACTGCGGCGCCCTGGACGCGCTGGAGCAGGACCGTTCGCGGCCCCAGCTGCTCTGGATGCTGGCCTGCAGACAGGCCGACCGGCGTCGCGGCAGGCAGGCCGATCTGTTCGCATCGCACGTCGCTGCCCCGGCGGCGGGTGACCCGCCGGCCCTGCCGCCCACCGATCCCCTCATGCGCCTGCGCCGGGAGTTCGCCGTCCTGGGCTTTTTGTGCGACCGGCATCCGATCACCCTTTTCGCGCCCGCCATCGCGGGCATGAACGTCGTCAAAGCCGACCGCCTGCCAAGCCTGGTCGGCCAGCGGGTGCGACTGGCCGTCTGGCTGATCACCGGCAAGGTCGTTCACACCCGCCACGGAGACCCGATGGAGTTTCTTACCTTCGAGGATGACACCGGCATTGTGGAAGCCACCTTTTTTCCCGCGGTCTACCGCCGTTTTTGTCACCTGATCGAACGCAGCCGCCCCTATCTGCTGACGGGTGCGGTGACGGCGGACTGGGGGGTGGTGACCCTCGATGTGGAGCAGGTGGCGCTGATTCGGCCAGCGGTTTGATGGTCAGTGTCGTCCCGACCGTGGCGGCGACCCTGGCGCGGTCCTTCGGTCGCTTATTTGGCGACGCGGCCGAGGGCGCGTTTCAATGCGGCGGTGATTTTTCTGGCGGGCCAGGCGGTGACCGACCATCCGATGGCCATGATCATCAACCAGACCATGACTTCGGCAGCCTGGCTCATGTCCCGGCCGCGGGTCGCCAGGGGACCCAGAAAGACGGCGGCGACGAAGCCGGCGGCCAGGCGCCAGGTGTCGTCCGAAAAAAGCAGGTAAAAGAAGAGATAAGATGCGGTGACGGGCCGTTTTGACATGTGCACTCCTGGGTAGTGGCGTGCGTTTGCAAGCAGCGCGTTCAGGGACGCCGTTCCAGGCACTCCAGCACCGCCTGGCAATTGCCGGATGCGGTCGCCAGCAGGTGCTCGTCGATCCGCTGGCCGTTGAGGTGGTCGTTCAGATAGAATTTTTCGCCGCTGGCCTTGTACAAGCGTCCGCCGGCTGCTTCCACAATCATGCGCGTGGCGGCCAGATCCTGAAACGTTTCGTTGGCGACAACGGCAACGTCGGCCCGCCCCATGGCCACGTAGCACAGGTGGGCCCCGGTGCACCCCAGATTCCTGACTTTGCCGGGAAAGCGCGAGGCATAGTAGCGGTGAAAGCGTGAAAAGGTGAACATCAGGCTTTCGTCGTCGATCGCACGATCATCGGCCATGTGAATCGGCCTGTCTCCCCAAAACGCGTCGCCACCGGCCCGGGCATGGAACAGGTCACCGGTGGCGGGCATGTAATAGGCCCCGAAGACCGGCCAAAAGTTTTCCAGAAGCGCCAGCGACAGGCCCCAGATCGGTATCCCGGCCTGGTAGTTGTCGACACCGTCGATGGGATCGAAAATCCACAGATAGCGGCGGCTGTCATGGGTGTAGGAGGTGTCCAGGGTCCTGCTGGTGAACATGCAGTGATCCGGGAAGTGCTGGTTCAACGCGTCTTGAAAGCACTGACCGATCTGCAGTTCGGCTCGGGTGACCAGGCCCTCGTCGAACTTGACCGACGTCTTGCCCTGGCCGAAACGCTGCATTGCCGCATCTCCGGCGTTGCGAATGGCAGAAACGGCAAACTGCGTCAATGAATCAATCCCGTTGACCGGCGCTGGTGTCATGTCACCCCCTGCATGTGGATACGTGGACTAAGATGCTGATCCGGCCGCAGAACACCGCGCGCAACCGCAATCCGCTTGGGTTGGCCGGCCGCGCACGCGTCGCCGAAAGGGCGCGCTACACTCCCCGCAAGCGATCCGACCGGCACCAAGACGGCCGGCGCAGCGGCGGTCAGCGGCGTCAGGTTTGCTTTCAAATGATGGCGACTGGGCAGTGGACCAGGTCGTGGGTGGGAAGCGGCCGGGTGTACGCCCGACGGTCCAAGGGTGGACCCGGGCTGGGCCGTCTACTTCTTCGACGATGCATACCCGTCCGCATACCATCCGCCACCTTTGAGCTCGAAGCTGCATGCGGATAGTATTTTCTTGGCCGTTTTTCGGCATTTGGGACATTCGACGGTTTTGGTGTCCATGCGCACCAGCGCTTCCGTCACATGTCCGCAATCACACTCGAATTCATACACCGGCATTGCTGTTTCCTTTCCAGATCGGACGTCCGGCATTTAAAAGCGCCTGCAGCCGCCCGTTTTGGGGCCAATTTAGTTCTGTTTTCGGAATCTGTCAAGCCCGGATCAAACGGATGTGGATACCCTGGTAGGGGCCAATCGGCGGGCAGCCCGCATGGGGCCGGACGGCCCGCCGATTCGGTCAACCGGCCCTCGTACCCTGTCAGTGTCCGTCCAGAAACGCGGAATTTGGTCGAGATCAAGGCGCGCGAAACAGTTTACCGCAAGCATATGCTTGATATCCCGAGCAAAAAATTTTCGCGCAACGCAGAAATCGGGCAAGATACCGTTTCTGGCCGGGCACTATTTGCGGTCGATCGTCAGAACCACATAACCGGCGTTGCGCCGCTTGACCAGCAGTTGAATGCTGTCGCTCTTTTCATGCTGTTTCATCAACTGGGCGAAGCCGTCACGATCCGTGACCACATTGCGGTTGATCTCCTTGATGATGTCACCGGGTCTGACGTCGGCTTCCTGAGCCAGGCTGCCATCTTTGACATCGGTGACCAGCACGCCCTCTTCATCACCTTCGATCCCGAACCGGCGCGCGATCTCCGAATCCAGGTTCGTCACTTCGATTCCCAGTTCGTCATCGTCGCGGGTTTCCACGGCGACGGTTTTTTCATCATCGTCGCGCTTGGCCAGGGTGACCGTCACGGACTTGTTCTTCCCGTCACGAATCAGGTCGAGGGTGGTCTTGTGGCCCACCTCGGTGTTGGCGATCAGGTTGGACAGCTCGCGACCGGTCGACACCGGCTTGCCGTCCACGGACAAAATGATGTCATTGACCTGAATGCCGGCCTTGTCAGCCGGGTCGCCTTCAAACACCTGGGTCACCAGTACGCCTGACTTGGCCTTCAATCCATAGTAGTCGGCCAGTTCCGGGGTCAGGTCCTGGATCCCAACGCCCAGCCACCCCCGGGTGACCTCACCCTTGTCCTTGAGCTGATCGATGATGCCCCGGGCCAGGTTGATCGGAATGGCAAAGCCGATGCCCTGTCCGCTGGCAATGATGGCCGTGTTGATGCCGACCACCTCGCCTTTCATGTTGAGCAAGGGGCCGCCGCTGTTGCCCGGATTGATCGAGGCATCGGTCTGAATAAAATCGTCGTAGGGGCCTGAGCCGATGATGCGCCCTTTGGCGCTGACGATACCGGCCGTCACGGTCTGCTCGAGGCCGAAGGGGCTTCCGATCGCCACCACCCAGGTGCCCACTTTCAGGTCGCCGCTATCCCCGAATTTGAGCGGCTGGAGTTTCTTGGCCCCTTTAATGCGGATCAGGGCCAAATCCGTTTTCGGATCGCGTCCAACCAGTTCGGCGTCGAACTCCTTGTCGTTGGACAAGATGACCTTGATCTGGTCGGCATCCTCGATCACGTGGTTGTTGGTGACGATGAACCCATCCGTGTCGATCAGGAAACCGGACCCCAGGCTGCGCTGCTTGAAATCACGCTGCGGGCCGTCGCCTTGAAAGGGTCCGAAAAACTCGTCGAAAGGATTGCGGTCGCCGCCGAAGGGGTTGCCGAAAAAGTGCCGGAACACCGGGCTGCCGCCCTTGATGGTTTTGACGGTGCGGATGTTGACCACGCCCGGCCGGGCGGCTTCGGCCAGCTCGCTGAAGCTTTCCGGCGCGTAGAGCGCATGAACGACGTTGACCGCTGGCGTGGCCGTCCACCACCATGACGCCATGGCCAGGACCAGGAAAAAAAGCAATCGAGTTGGCGTTCTCCTCATCACGTTCACCATCACGGACCTCCTCAGGTAGCGTTAGCGGTTGTAGATCTGATTTTTCCATCCATCTCAGCGGTTTGCCGCAAAACTAATTCAAGACGATGACGCAAAGATGACGCAAAGGTTACCAAATGGTAATAATATGGCCGTCACCATTTTGGAAAACAGTTCCGGCGGCGGCACGATCTACCCCATTGACACCGGGGTGGAGATCATGGGTATCTAGAGCTGCTGTTTGTCGGCCACTTGGAACGCTCTAACTTTCGATCGCACCAACAAATTCGATCGCACCAACAAAAAGGAGGAAAAGCATGCTGAAGATCAGAGATTCTGTGGCGGTTGTCACCGGAGGGGGAGGCGGAATCGGTCTGGAAATCGCCAGACACTGGGTCAAAAACGGCGGCAAGGCGGTGATCGCCGACATTTCCGAAGAACTGCTCGAACGCGCCGAAGCGGATCTGTCGGGGTTGGGGGGCGACGTGCTCGCGGTGGTGACCAATGTCACCAAAGAGGCGGATGCCATCGCACTGGCCGACGCCGCCATCGAACGATTCGGTCAGATCAACCTGGTGGCGCCCTTTGCCGGCATCATCCGCGACGGCATGATGGTGTCGCCGGACCGGGAGACCGGCAAGGTGACCCGCAAAATGTCGCTGGGCGATTTCCAGCTGGTGCTGGACATCAACCTGACCGGCGTTTTCCTGACCGTGCGCGAATGCGCCGAGCGCATGATCAATCACCAGTGCAAGGGACTGATCTGCCTGGTCTCCTCCACCGGCTCTTTGGGAACGGCCGGACAGATCAACTACGCCTCCACCAAGGCCGCCATGTCGGTCATGCCCAAGGTGATCACGGCCGAGTTTTTCCGGCGCGGTCTGGCTGACAAAATCCGCTGCGTGGCCGTGGCTCCGGGATATGTGGGCACCGCCATGGTCAAGGGGATGAACCAGAAAGCGTTGGACACCATCTTGGGTCAGGTGCCCATCGGTCGCTTGATCGAACCGGAGGAGGTGGCCCAGCTGGTGGGCGACATCTATCGCAACGAGGCGTTGGCCGGAGAGACCTTTTTCATCCACGGCGGGCTGCGCCTGGGGTCGAAAGGGTAAGAAAACGGGAACGTCGAACATCGAACGCCCAACATCGAATATTGAATGGGAGTCGCTCTTATGAAACGGCGAAGCGATCTCATCGTTCGACGACCAGCGTTCGATGTTCGACGTTTAGATGTTTCTACACCCCCTCGACGATCATGGCCATGCCCATGCCGCCGCCGATGCACATGCTGATCAACCCGGTGCGCATGCCCGTGCGCTGCATGTGGTACATGCCGGTCACCATCTGGCGGGCGCCCGTGCAGCCGATGGGGTGCCCCAACGAGATACCGCTGCCGAGCTGATTGGGTTTGTCCACGGCAATGTCGAGCTCGCGCATGCAGCCGATGGCCTGGGCGGCAAAGGCTTCATTGAGCTCGATCAGATCGATGTCGCCGATGGTCATGCCGGTGGCAGACAACACCTTGCGCACCGCGGGAACCGGGCCCAGCCCCATGTAGGCCGGATCCAGCCCGCCGGAGGCAAAGGCCCTGATCTTCACCAGGGGCGCCAGCCCCAATTCGGCGGCCTTTTCGGCGCTCATCAGCAGTACGGCCGCCGCGGCATCGTTGATGCCCGAGGCATTTCCGGCCGTGACCGTTCCGTCTTTTTTGAAGACTGGCCGCAATTTGGCCATCTTCTCCATACTGGTCTCCATGGGCCGTTCATCGGTGTCGAAGGTGATGGTCTCCTTGCGGGCTTTGATCTCGATCGGTACGATCTCGCCGGCAAACCACCCCTTTTGGATCGCCTGGCGCGCCCGCTGATGACTCAAGACGCTCAGCTCGTCCTGTTCCTGCCGGCTGATGCCGTATTTTTCGACGATGTTTTCGGCGGTGACCCCCATGTGGTAGCCGTAAAAGATTTCGTACAGACCGTCATACACCATCAGGTCGTGAATCTCACCGACACCGCTGACCGCCATGCGGTAGCCCCAGCGCGCGTGGGGAAGGGACATGGGCACCATGCTCATGTTCTCCTGCCCGCCGGCCAGGACCACCTCGGCCTGTCCGCTCATGATGGCGGCGGCCCCGATGGCGATGGCCTTCAGCCCGCTGCCGCAGACCTTGTTGACGCTCATGGCCGGCGTCTCCTTGCACAGGCCGGCCTTGATCATGGCCTGGCGGGCCGGGTTCTGCCCCTGACCGGCCTGGAGCACGTTGCCCATGATGACTTCATCGATCACCAACGGGGTCGCACCCTCGTCCCACGCTCCGGCCGCTGTTTCGAGGTCGATGCGCCCCTGGTCCTTGAGGCTGCTGGGAATGCCCTGGGCCATCAGCTCGCCGACGACCGGCCTCAGGTTGATCTTTTTAAGGGTTTCCCGCATCACGGCAGCCCCCAAATCGACCACCGGTGTGTTTTTCAAGGCGCCGCCGAAACCGCCCACTGCCGTCCGCGACCCGCTTACGATCACCACATCATTCATCGTCCTACCTCCTCGTTGGTTGTCGATGGCCCCTTAAGGGCGCCTTTCAAACACAACGGTGATAAAAACCAATCCCATTGCCAGCAGCATCACCGTCGTTGAATCAGGCTTCTGACTTTTCCTTTTCTTTATTATGTTCAGTCTGCCGTCAAGCTTAAACTGGTCTTATCGAATTGAGAGCTGGTTAGCCGGCCGTTAAAATATACAGTTGATTGCTAACATTTTCCTAACTTATGTAGTCTATATAATAATATAGAGTTCAACGAAGTGAACCCGTTGACCCCGGAGAGTGAGATGACGACCCCAAGTGCCCCGAAAGAGCGGCCCGTGTTCGACCTGGACAGCGCCGAATGGTATCTGAACCGCGAATTGACCTGGCTGTCGTTCAACCAGCGCGTGTTGAACGAAGCCAGAGATGAGCGCAACCCCCTGCTGGAACGCGTGTTTTTTGTCGCCGTGGTCGGCTCCAATCTCGACGAATTCTTCATGAAGCGCATCGGCGGTCTCAAGCAGCAGGTGGGCGCCGGCGTAAAAAAACGCAGTGTGGACGGCATGCTGCCCCAGGACCAGATAGACGTCTGTCATCAACGCTACCGGGAGATCTTGATCGAACGGCAGCAGATGGAAGAACAACTCCACCGCCAGCTCCAAGAAGCGCATATTTGTTTCCGGCGCTACGACGATCTAAAGCCCCGACAGCAAAAGGAAATGGACGAATACTTCAAACGCGAGGTGTTCCCGCTGATGACCCCCCAGGGCATCGACCCGGCCCATCCCTTCCCGTTTATCTCCAACCTGTCCATCAACCTGCTGGTAGAGACCAGTGAACCCGCCTCCAAGCGCGTGTTTCTGAATCGCGTCAAGGTTCCCAATGGGGTCGGCATCCCGCGCTTCATTCAGGTCGGGACCGAACACCTGTACATCACCTTCGAGGACCTGGTGGCCAACAATCTGGACGATCTCTTCCCCGGCCTGGAAATCCACCGCAGCGAACTGTTCCGGGTCACGCGCAACGCCATTACAGAGCGGGCCGAGGAGCAGGCCAACGACCTTCTGGCCGTCATCGAATCGGCGCTGCGCGACCGCAAGTTTGCCGACGTTGTCCGCCTGGAGGTTGCCACGGACATGCTGCCCCAGCACCGGGGCATGCTGGCCTACGAACTAGGGATCCACGAGCACGAGGATGTATTCGAGATCCTCGGCATTTTAGCCAAACGCGACTTGATGGAGATCTACAAAATCGATCGGCCCAGCCTTCACTACCCGATCCATCAGCCCTGCGATCACGCCCAACTGGTAATGGACGACCCCAACATCTTTCACATCATCCGCAAACAGGGGTCGATCCTGCTCCAGCACCCGTATGAATCCTTCGACACGTCGGTCGGGCTTTTTCTCGAACAGGCCAGCACCGATCCGAAGGTCCTGGTGATCAAAATGACACTCTACCGCACCGGATCGCACTCGCGCATCATCCAGTGCCTGATCGAAGCGGCCAAGAACGGCAAACAGGTGGCCGTGGTGGTCGAACTGCAGGCCCGCTTCGACGAATCGGCCAACATCAAATGGGCCCAGGCGCTTGAAGAGGCCGGCATTCACGTGACCTACGGGGTGGTCGGCCTGAAAACCCACAGCAAGGTGATCTTCGTGGTCAGGCGCGACTTCAACGGCTTGCAGCGCTACGCCCACATCGGCACCGGCAACTACCACGCCGGAACGGCGCGCCATTACAGCGACTTGGGTCTGCTCACCAACGACCCGGTTATCGGCGAGGATCTGAACGAACTGTTCAACTACCTGACCACCGGATATGCCCCGGCGCGCCACTACCGCAAAATCCTGCCCTCGCCGAACATTCTCAAAAAAGGACTGCTGGCCAGGATCGAACGGGAAATCGAACACCACACCCCGGAGCAACCCGGTCTGATCCAATTCAAGACCAACGCGCTGGAAGACAAAGAGATCACCCGGGCGCTGTACCGGGCATCCCAGGCCGGCGTGCACGTCGACCTGATCGTGCGCGACAGCTGTCGGCTGCGCCCCGGCATCCCCGGGTTGTCCGAAAACATCAAGGTGGTATCCATCGTGGGTCGGTTTCTCGAACACGCCCGCATCTACTATTTTAAAAACGCCGGCAAGGAGGAGTACTTCATCGGGTCGGCCGATATGATGAAACGCAATCTCGAAGCACGTGTCGAGGTGGTCGTCCCGATCGAAGACAAGGTCCTGCAGGATCGACTGCGCGAAATCCTCGATATCCAGGTCGCCAACCGGCGCAGTGTCTGGGACATGCAGCCAGATGGCACCTACGTCCAGCGCCGGCCGGACCCGCAGGACGATCCGCGCACGGTCCATGAAATCCTGATCGACCTGGCCGAAAACCGGCTGGCGGCCTCGTCGGCAATCAAAAAAAAGAGAACCAGAAAATCGGCTGGCCGCAAACGAAACATCGCCGCCAAAGCCATTTAGCCGGGACCTTTCGACCCCGATGACATCCGCAAGCCTTGGTTGGTCAACCTCCGCCATCCGCGGGGCGCGCTGCCCGGCAACCATCACCCCAGGCGGCCATTGGCGCGCGGGCGGTCATTGCTGCGCGGCAACCGGTTTTTTTCTGTTGGCGGCCTGCTGTTGAGATGCTGCTGCTGGCGGGCCGTCAAACAGCACTTCGATCTCCTTGAGACGCCGCTGGGCTTCCTCGCCCAGGGCGTCACCGGCGGTGGCGATCTCAACGATCATCTGGTAGAGCACGGGACCGTGGTCCGGGTAACCGTCCAGCAGGGTGGGGATCGCCGCCACGGCCTGCTTCTGGTCCAGCAGAATCATGAAAAACTGCTCCCGAAAGGCCTCCTTGAACTCGGACAGCGGCCGCTGATCATCCTGCTCGGCGCGAATGCGGCGGATGACCTCGAAACCGCGTTCGTCGGCGACGCCTTCCGGCAGTCGGACATAGATCAAGCCGCGCAGCAGGGCTTCGCGCGGGCCACCCTGGTCGATTCTGGACAACAGGTCGGCCTTGCGATGGGCGATCAGGGCCAGGTGGTCCGGTTCCTGGCCGGGATTGCGGCGCGGCAGGGCATCGGATGCCTGCAGGCCCACCAGGGCCTGCAGCCAGGGCTGACTGTAGACATCGAAAAAGAGTTGTTCGGTCAGTGCATCGCGCCAGTCGCGATAAGCATCCAGGCCCTGGATCATCAGGTCCGACCACAGGGTCTGCCACTGCCAGAAGGGATTGGCCGACCCCACCGCGGCCCGGTTCTCCAGGACCCAGTCGGCCATGGCCGGCAGCAGGCGCATCATCGGATTGCGGTCGGAAAAAAGCTCGTAGCCCACCCGCAGGGGGTGGCTGCGGCGCAGCCACTCGGCACTCTGCGCCGTGGAGAGCGCCCGCACCAGCGGCTGGGCAAAGGTTCGGTACAGGCCGTGGGTGACCTCCGAGAGGCGGGCCACCGTGGCGAAGCTGCGCTCGTCCGCGCTGCTGTTGACCCCCAGGGCCCGGATGTCGTCAAGGGTGCGGCGCTCGAAACGGGAGATGTGGTCTCCGGTGACCAGATCCCGGTGGACCGTATCGGCCGAGGCCTTTTCGATGACCGCCTCGTAGAGCCCGGGGGGCATGCAGTCGATGAAGTCGATGTTGCTGGCAAACTCGTAGTGCTCTTTCCTGGCCACACCGCCGGAGACAAAAATGCCCAGATGACCGATGTGCTCGTGCACGGCGTAGATGATCGTCTGCCCGGAGGTGCAAATGTCGTCCACGCTGTCGTACAGGTCCAGAATCCATCCCAGCGCCTGCTGGGGCGGAGTGATGTTGTCGCCCTTGGAGCAGAAGCAGATAATGGGCGCCCGAATGTTTCGCAGGTCGATGCGCATACCGTCCGATGTCAGGATCTCGGCGGTGCTGAGTTTGTTGCCCACAAAGAGGTTGTCGACGACGTACTGGATCTCGTCGCCGTTCAGGATGACATGACCGCCCCACCAGCGTTCGAATCCCAGGTAGCGCGGCACTTCCGTGTCTACATTGGCGTAAAGGTGGTACTGCTTGGTCCACAAAGTGTTGGCCGGGTTGAGCGACTCGAAGTTCTGCACCAGCCAGGCGCCGTCGAACTTGCCGTTTCCCAGGTCGCTGACCAGAGCGGTCAGCCAGCTGCCCGCCAGCATGCCGCCGGTGTAGCGCATGGGGTTTTGCCCGCGCACGCCGGCCCAATAGGATAGCGGTGCGCCGGCGGCGATGATCGGCCCGCAAAGGTCCGGACAGGTGGCGGCCAGCATCATCACGGCCCAGCCGGCCTGGCAGTTGCCGATCACCACCGGTTTACCGTCCGCCCGGGGATGCAGATCGATCACCCGCTGCACAAAAACCGCCTCGCCGCGCATGACTGCCTCGATGGTCTGGTTGGCCTCGGGGTGAGGCGTAAACCCGATGAAGTAGCAGGGGTGGCCGGCGGCCATGATCACCCCGATCTCACTGTCGGCCTTGAAGCCGCCGATTCCGGGGCCGTGGCCGGCGCGCGGGTCGACGACCACGAACGGCCGCTTGCGTTCGTCGGCGACGAGGCCCTCGGGGGGCCGGATCTTGACCAGGCCGTAGTTGATCGGCTCGGCTAGGGTGCGGCCGTCGACGATCAGGTCAAACTGATAGTTCAGAACGTTGGGGACCCGGCGCGCCATGTGGCGGTGGTATTGATTGCCGCGCTGGCGCATGGCGTCCCAGTAGAGCACCGTGCGTTGACCGGCATCGACCAGGTAGTCGGTCAGCGGGTTCGATGCCCACTGAAAAGCAGGCTGTTGATTATCGGTCATGTCTCTCCTCCTGGATGATCGGTTGGTTGGTTTTGCGTTTGGATCGAAATCGGTTGCATGCTCGGGTGCATGTTTTGACCCATTTCAGGGCCCAAGTACGCCGGTGCTCTTTTCTACATCGGCAGTATGCAGGCAGTATGTTAGGCCAAGCGTGTATTGACACCCGGCGACCATCGTGTGAAGGTGGCTGACATTCACCCCGCCCACGCCTTGCCGCCGACTGGGGCGAGGCGACTGGACGGCCGCTTGACCATCCACGCTCCCAACCTGTGCTGCCCATGCCCGCTAAATTCAAAATCGACATCGACGCGGTTGAGCAATCCCTGCGCGCCGTCCAGGCTGACTTCGAGCAGATCAACGACTCTCTCAACGTGCGCCGCGAACCCTTGCGCGACCAGATCGTTGTCAACATGCTGGACGGGTACCGTTATCTCAACGACCTGATCGGCGAGGACATCAGCCTGCTGAGCCGCAAAGGCCTGCCGCATTTTCTGGAACTCAATCACATCGTCCTGTGCGGATCCGACATGCGCACCCGTCAGGATTACAAGGGGCATATCCAGGCCACCGCCGAACGCTTTTACGGGCAAAAAGAGTTCAGCATCAAGCACCTGCGCAAGTGGGCCGACAGCCACAAAAACGTCTCACCCTGGAAACGGGCGGCCGGCGCCTACGTCCTGCACGTCAGCCAGCCCCAGCTGTTCTTCGAAGGCAATCACCGCACCGGGGCCCTGCTGATGTGCAGCATCCTGGTGCGCCACGACAAGCCGCCCTTCGTACTCACGGTGGACAACGCCAAGGGATACTTCGATCCCTCCAGCCTGATCAAGCTCACCAAAAAAGACTTTATGGGGAAGTATTACAAGCTGCCTAAGATAAAGAAAATTTTTGCCGCTTTTCTCGAAGCTCAGGCCAACAAGAAGCTGCTGACCAAACGGTGACGATCATCCCGTGGCAGCCGCTTTGGCAGGCGATGGGGATCGATGGATGTGCAGGTGTGCAGTCGGCCTGTCAAACCGCTTCCTGATCGCGCTCTGAAGCGGGTGCGCCAGCCGCCGGCAGACCGGCTTGACCGGCCAACTGCTCTTTGAGCGCCAACCCGATCTGTTCGAGCTGATAGGGCTTTTTGATATACCGGCCGGCACCCAGGCGCTGGGCCTCTTGCACCCGCTCCGATTCGGAAAAGCCACTGGCGATGACGGCTTTTTGGCCCGGGCAAACCTTCAGAATCTGACGGTAGGTCTCAAGCCCATCCATGTCGCTGTCCATGATCATGTCAAGAACCAGGAGATCCACCGGCGATTGCCGAACGTACTGGAGCGCCTCTTGGCCGCTGGCAACCGCAACGGCCTGGTAATTAAGCCGTTTGAGCATGAATACGGCCAGGTTGCGCTGCTCCTTGACGTCGTCCACAACCAGTACCGTTTCCCCGTTGCCGCGATAGCGGGCAATCGGAAGCGCATCGGCCTCTTTCTCGATGGCCTGCCGGGTCAGGGGAAAGTAGAAGTCAATGACGGTGCCCTGCCCCTGGACGCTGCGGGCATCGATAAAGCCGTTGTGGTCCTTCAACGTTCCCCATACCACGGCCATTCCCAATCCGGTGCCGCTGCGTCCCATTTTCTTCTTGGTGTAAAAGGGTTCGAAGATTCGCTCCAGGTCTTCGGACGCAATGCCGATGCCGGTGTCGGCCACGCGCAGCATGACGTATTCGCCTTCCGGAACCGTCTCGAACCCCTGAATCGGACGGTCGACGTAGCAGTTGCGGGTGCTCAGGGTGATCACGCCGCCGTTGGGCATGGCCTCGGCGGCATTGGTAACCAGGTTCATGATGGCCTTTTCGAGGTGCACCGGCGAGCCGACGATGTTGAACACCTTGGGTGCCAGATTCTGGTGAATCGCGACTCCGGGATGATTCGCGGTGAGTTTCTTCAGTTCAGGACTGTCGATGTAATCGCGTACGATGCGGTTCAAGTCGATCACTTCGGACACCGCCACCCCCCTGCGGGCCAGGGTCAACAGGTCCTGAACGATGGCAGCGGCCTTCTCGCCCGACTTTTTGATCGTTTCCACGATCACCCGGGTTTCGCTGTCAACGGTGCCGTCCATGAGCAGCAGTTCCGGATAGCCCACCAGGCCCGACAGGATATTGTTGAGGTCGTGGGCCACGCCGCCGGCCAGGGTGCCGATCGCCTCCATTTTGCGCGCCCGCTGGAGGCGGGCTTCGATGGTTTTCAAGTTGGTGATGTCCGTGGCCACGTGCAGTTGAACCGGACGGCCGTCTTCCCAGAGGATGGATCGGGCGTGAATGAGGTACCAGCGGCCGTTGAGGGGATTTTGGGATTCCCAGGAGACGCTCGCATCGCCGGGTGCGTTCGGGGGCTGCAGCAGGCTGTGTCTGCACTCCTGGCAGGGCTCGTCCAGCCCCAGGATGACCTGATGACAGGTCTTGCCCACGATGTCGTCGCCATAGGTGTGTTTCATGTGGCGATTGGCCAGCAAGATGCTGCGGGTAGCCAGGTCGGCCACGTGAATGTCGGCGTCGATGCTGTCCATGATCGAGGCCAGCTGTTCGTGGCTGGCCCGCAGGCGCGTTTCGGCCTGTTTCCTTTCCAGGACCTCCTTGTTAAGGTCACGGTTGATTTGACGAAGGGCGACGGTGCGCTCCTTGACGCGCTTTTCCAGGTTGCGGTTGACGTCATCGACCTTGGCCTTTTCCCGCTCCAGCAGATGCGTCAGAAAAAAACTCTTTCGATGGTGGGTTTCGATGGAGTAGCAGATGATCATGCCCAGGCAGTTGATCCCCAGAAAGTGGGCCCCGGAGATCAGCTGCACCATGCTGCTGGCGTCCATCAACCGCACCATGGCCAGCTGGTAGCCGACCGTTACGAACAACCCCGCAATCGAGGCCGTGACGAACCGGGCCCGTACGAACGTGTAGCCGAAAAAAACACAAAAAATGGTCCCCACCCCGTAAAAATAGGATTCCGGGGCCGGCGTGATCACCACCATGGCCACATAGGCAAACCCGGTGACCATGATGTAGAGCGCGTTGAGCGGCTGCCAGAAACGGCGATAGGCGCGGGTGTAGGAGACGACCAACCCGATCAGAAAAACGGGACAGACCAGTACATAGCGGATGAACCACAACTGGAGCTTCTGCTCGGGGAACACGAAGGCGTCCAGCACCCCGAAGGCGCTGAAAAATACAATCGCGTAAAGCTTGCAGAGCCTGACGTGGTCCAGTGAGTTCTCGAAATATGCCTGCCTGAAAGCGGTTTCGAGCCCCTGCTGCGCGCCCGTAAAGACCAGTGTCAACGGATTGAGGCTGACGCGCAGTCGACTGAACGGGATGGCGACGTCGATGTTCTCGGAAGCGGTCTGCATAGTTATCGTGGGCGGTTGCCAAACCCGTTGGGATTCGGAATCCGGAGAGCGTCTTGGTTAAGGTGATCGGCCTTGATATCTTATGGTGTTTTCGGCAGCTTTCGACATGACATGAGGTCGGGCCCACCGTCGGCATTGGGATTGCGGTCGTAGTCGGTCATGTGGGGGGCAGCTGCGGCAAGGTCAACGTGAACACGCTGCCTTGGCCGGGCCTGCTCCCGGCGGTCACCTCTCCTCCATGGGCACGGGCGATCACCCGTGCCAGGCTCAGTCCCAGACCGGCGCCATCGGTTGCCCGGCTCTGGTCGCATCTGAAAAAGCGGTCGAAAATTTTCGACAGATCCGAAGCGTCTATTCCCAAACCGTTGTCTCTGACCGAAACATTAATTCTTTCAATATCTTTCATATCATGAAACCCGAAAATGTCAACACGTCCCGACGGCGGCGTGTACTTGATGGCATTGTCCACAAGATTGGCCACGGCCCGTTGAAGCAGGCGACGATCACCACGCACCATCAACTCAGGCATTGTGTCGCAGTGAAGCGACAGGCCCTTGTCTTCGGCCAGCGGAGCGAACAGGTCCACGGCGCCGGCGACCACATCGGCCAGGTCAACCGGCGCCATTTCAAGGTCACCGACACCGGCGTCGGTTTTGGAGATGAACAGCATGGTATTGATCATGTCCAGCAAACGGTCGCACTCCTCGATGGTGCTGCCGGCCAAGGTGGTATCTTCTGCCTTGCCGGAAGGCCCGGAAAGGCTGATTTCGGCCATGCCCCGGATGCGCGTCAAGGGGCTTTTCAAATCGTGGGCGATATTGTCTCCCATCTCGCGGATGCCGACCACCAGGTTCTCGATGCGGTCCAGCATCTGATTGAAGGTGAGCGCCAGGCGGTCGATCTCTTCATGGCGAGCCATCAGCGGCACTCGCCGGCTCAGGTCGGATTCGGAAATCTGCCGGGCGGTCCGGGTGACCGCCTCGACCCCGGAAAGTGCCCTCCTGGCCATAAACCACCCCACCAGCACCGCGGTCACAATCAGCGCAGCCATGGTGATCAAAAAGATCTTTTTGAAGATGGCGATAAAGGCCGTGTCATCTTCCATGGCGTACCCCACCTGGGCGACAATCCCTCTGCCGATGGTACCGTACCCGATCCGCACCCGGTCGCTGCGGCCCGGGATGAGCCGGGTTTCGTAGACCCTGGACCGGCCTTCGAGCAGCTGATCGATGGCGTTGCGATCGATTCCGATCTCTTGCCAGTAGGACATGTTCGAAGATGAGAAGGCCACGCCACTGGCATACAGCAACCGGAAAAAGACCTTGCTTTCACCTGCGGCCTGAGACTCGATCAGAGCAGCGGTTTTGACCGCCTCGAGCCCTTGCAGGTTGTATATGGCCTCGAACTCGGAAATCTTGTCGGCCAGGCGGCTGTCCAGACGCTGGCGAAGGTTGGTGGTGATCAGCACATAAAAGAAGATAAATGCCAGGATCGAGCTGACGGCGAAGATGAGGCCATACCACATGGTCAGCCGAAACGAGAGGGTATGGGGCAGCTTAAACCGTTGCGTCATCGGCTTCGTTGCGGCGCAGCACGTATCCCACGCCGCGAACCGTGTGGATCAACTTGTCGTCGAATCCTTTGTCGACCTTGTCCCGGAGTCGACAGATGCGTGCTTCGACCACGTTGGTCTGCGGATCGAAATGGTAGTCCCAGACATGTTCCATGATCATGGTCTTGGACACCACACGCTCGGCGTTGCGCATCAGGTATTCGAGTAGAGAGTACTCCAGGGGTTGCAGGACCAGCCTGGCGCCGCCCCGGCGAACATCGCGGGTCACCACGTCGATGGTCAGATCGGCGTAGGCCAGGCGGGTCGGTTCGCGCATGCCGCTGGCCCGGCGAATCAGGGCCTGAACGCGCGCCAGCAGCTCCGAAAAGGAAAACGGCTTGCTCAGGTAGTCGTCGCCGCCGGTCTGCAACCCCTTGACACGGTCATCGATGGATCCCTTGGCACTGAGGATGATCACCGGCGTCATGACCTGCTCCCGGCGCATTTTGCCAATCAGGGACAATCCATCTACACCGGGCAGCATGATGTCCACCACGGCGGCGTCGTAAGGCTCGGTCAGGGCCCAATCCAGTCCGGTGCTGCCGTCGCAGGCATGGTCAACGGCGAAGCCTTCGGCCTGAAACCCTTTTTTTACGAAAGAAGCAATTTTGTGGTCGTCCTCGACCAGTAACAGTCGCATGGGTGCTCGCTTGGCGGCCTGGCCGCGATCGTTTAAGAAAAATATAATTTAGAATATAATCGGCAGCCTGCCGCTTGGCAAGCGGCAGACCAGGATTGGGTGGGGACCCAAGACCCGTTCAATTCGCTTGACAAACAGGCCGGCCGCTGGAACAGTGCCGGCCGGAAAAACGCACGACCCGTTTCCCAACCTCAAACAAGGATCGCAACCGATGACACTTCAAGAGCGGCTCAAGAACGATTTGAGGTCAGCCATGAAAACCCGGGACGACGCCAAAAAAGAGACCCTCCGGGTGGTCATGGGCGAGATGGCCCGCCTGGACAAAAAGCGTTTTTCGGACGACGAAGTCGTTGCCATTTTCAAAAAACTGATCAAATCCGAAAAAGAGATGCTGGCCAAAACGGGATCGGGGGAGACTTCCGCATTCATCGAAATTATCGAGACCTACCTGCCTGAAACGGCCACCGCGGACGAGATTCGCCGGTGGATCGTCGAGCACATCGATTTTTCCGCCTACCGAAACAAGATGCAGGCCATGGGGCCCATCATGGCCCACTTCGGCGCCGGCGCCGACGGCAATCTCGTCAAGCAGGTCCTCCAGGAATTTTCAGTCTAAACGGCCGGCCACCGCCTGCCGCCGGTCGGGCGCTGCGCTGGGCGCTTCTATCCGATCATGCCGACCACGGCTCCCGTCATGCAAGTGGCCAGTGTGCCAGCCGCAATGGATCTCAGACCCAATTCGGCGATTTCGCCGCGCCGCCCCGGTGCCATGGTGCCCAGGCCGCCGATCATGATCCCCAGGCTGCCGGGGTTGGCAAACCCGCACATGGCATAGGTCATGATCAGCATGCTGCGGTCACTCAGGGTGCCGGGTGCCAGGCGGCTGAGCTCCAGGTAGGCCATCAGCTCGTTGAGAACGGTTTTTATACCCATCAGGCTGCCGGCAACCGACGCCTCTTGCCAGGGCACCCCCATCAACCAGACTACCGGTGCCATCATCTGCCCCAGCATCCGCTGCAAGGTGACCGGCCGGCCCCATGCATCCGGAAGCATGGCCAGCAGCAGGTTGAGCAGGTGAACCAGGGCAACCAGCACGATCAGCATGGCGACGATGTTGATCAGCAGTTCGACGCCTTGCACGGTTCCGCGCGTGACGGCGTCCATGCTGCCGGTGTCGGAAGCGGTCAGGACCGGCGCGCCGTCCGTCGGCGCACCGGTTTCCGGAATCATGATCTTGGCTACGGTCACGGCTGCCGGTACACTGATGATCGAGGCGGTCAGAAGGTGCCCCGTCACATCGGCGATGACATCGTTCAGGATGCTGGCGTAGAGCGCCAGCACCGTACCGGCAATGGTGGCCATACCGACCGTCATCAGGGTGAACAGCTCACTGCGGGTCATCTTTTCCAGGTAGGGGCGCACCAGCAGGGGCGCCTCGACCATGCCGACGAAGACGTTGGCCGACACGCCGAGGCCCTCGGCGCCGCCAAGCTGCATGGTTTTGCGCAGACACCAGGAAAAACCGTTGACCACCAGGGGCAGGACACGCCAGTGAAACAGCAGCGCCGACAGGGCACTGATCACCAGCACCAGCGGCAGCGCACGAAAGGCAAGGATGAAGGCCGCGCCGGGATAGGATTCGGAAAAGGGCAGGTCGGCCCCGCCCAGATATCCGAAAACGAATGCGGTACCGGCCGTAGTGGCCGCCGACAGGGCCATGAAGGCGCTGTTCAGAAACAGGAACAGCTGCTGAAAGGCGGGGACTTTCAAGAGGACCAGCGCGATGAGCACCTGCGCAGCGACGCCAACCGCCACCAGGGCGAGCGGAACCCGCCGGCGGTTTTCGCCCATCAGCCAGGCCAGCAGCAGAAAGGCCACAACCCCCGCCGATCCCTGCAGGTTCATGCCAGTCATCCCGAATTGACCGCAGCCCTCATGATCGGGGTCGTTTCCCGGCGCTGATAACGTCCGGTTTGCCAGGCACAACGGGCCACCGGGGCCTACCCGCCGTCCCGGATCAGCACCCTGGCGATCCGAATATCGTAGGCCCGACCGGGGTCGAAACGCCCACGATTGTCGTAGAGCACCTTGGCTTGCTCGATGGCCGCGTGGGGGACCCAGCCATGGTCGTTCCAAATGGCCGGATCGTCCAGGTTCTTCATTCTGAACTCGATCTCGCCGCTCTTGGCGCGCACGTACATGCGCACCCGCTTGTTCTCGGGAAAAGGATAATAATAGATGCCGAGATTGTCTTTCATAAGACTGTCCGTCCCTGGGCGAAGCTTCGATACCGTCGGAGCAAGGTCGCCCGGCTTTTTAGAAGAGGCCGTTGCGTGCCAACAGTGCCGCGGCCTGTCCGCCGATGCGCGTTACGCGGGTCAGGGCCTGCGTCAGGTGAAAACCGGTCTCCTGCGGCACTCCGGAGTCGATCATCACCAGGGCCATGCCGATCTTCTGCGCGATCTCGTGCCAACTTCGGTCGCCGGTGAGTCTGCCGGCCAGGTGCGCTTCGTCGGCGACCATGCGGGCCAGCGGCTGCAGCAGCGCCAGGCCCTGGGTGCGTTCGGCACCCGCCATTGCCGCCACCAGCTCTGCCACCTGGCTGACCCAGATCAGCCCCGATTTTACCTTCTCGCTCTGGGCGTAGGCGGCGACGGCCATTTTGAGATCCTCGGGGCTGTCGCAAAATACGCTTTCCGGGTGTCGATCGGTCATCGTTCATTCCCGCAGCGGTTCAGATCACTGCCTGGCGTTCTAACCAATATTTCACCGTTTTCAAAGTTTTTTCTTTCCCGCACAGGGGCTTTGCGCTAACTTTCAGTGAAGGGTGTTCCCAAATGAGCACGAAAAACCGATTGCGACACCTCGCCCTGCCGGTCAAGGCCCTGTCCGCGGAATACATCAATCGCCCAGGCCCGGTCGCCACCGGCGGCCGCCGCCCCTCCCAGGCGTTTTTGAATACCTGCGACCTCCAGCTTTCGGCGATCATCCAGGCCTTCGACGGTTTCGTTTACGCCTGCACCCAGGACCACCGTCTGACCTTCATGAACACCCGGCTGATCGAGCGTACGGGCTATGACGGGACCGGCCAGCGCTGCTACCGGGTCCTGCACAACCTGGACGACGTCTGTCCCTGGTGCCTCAACGATCGTGTGTTCAAGGGCGAGACCGTCCACCGCGAGATAAAAAGTCCCCAGGACCAGCGCTGGTATTACGTTATCGACACCCCGATCTTTCACCCGGACGGCACGGTGGCCAAGTTCGGAATGATCATCGACATCGACCGGCGCAAGCGGGCCGATCAGGAGCTTGAACAGCATCGGCGCAACCTCGAAGCCCTGGTCCAATCGCGCACACGCGATCTGACGCTGATCAACGAGCACCTGCTCAATGAGATCGAAGACCGTAAAAAAATCGAAAAATCGCTGCGGGAGAGCCAGGAGCGGCACCGCATCATTTTCGAAGGCTCCCGGGACGCCATTTTCATCAGCGCGGCCGACGGGTCGATCCGGATCTTCAACCGCAGCGCCTCCCAACTGACCGGATACCGGCCGGACGAGCTGAAAAAACTGAAGATCTTCGACCTTTACGCCCGGGCCGATGCCCGGCGGCACAGCGACTTTTTCAGACGCATCTGGTCGGGTCAGTCCATCTCCGGTGAGGCCCGCATCGCCCGCAAGGACGGCATGACGATCCACACGGAATTCAGCAGCCGCAAGATCGTCATCTCCGGCGAACCCTGCGCCCACACCATCGCCCGGGATGTCACCGCCCGCAAACAGTCGCAGGCCGCCCTGCGTCGCAGCGAGGCCAAATATCGGGAACTGGTGCAAAACACCAACAGCATCATCGTGCGCTACGACCTGCTGGGAAATATCACATTCTTCAACGAATACGCGTCGAAATTCTTCGGTTTCAGCGAACGGCAGGTCCTCGGTTTGAACATTTTAGGCAGCATCATTCCCTGGCGATCCTCCTCGGGCCGCGATTATCGAATCTTGATGGTCGACTATTTCAAACACCCGGAGCGATACCCCACCAGCGAGATCGAAAACATCCGCCGCGACGGCTCGCGGGCCTGGGTCGCCTGGACCAACAAGCCGATCCGGGACGAGGCCGGCCGTATCGTCGAAATTCTGAGCGTCGGCGTCGATGTCACCCAGCGCAAACAGGCCCAGCGCCAGGTGCGGTTTTTGACCCACCAGCTGATCAAGGCTCAGGAGAACGAACGCCTGCGGATCTCTCGGGACCTGCACGACCACATCGCCCAGGATCTCTCCACCCTTAAAATCAGCCTGGAAACCCTTTTTGTGGATCAACCTGCAGCCACCCGCAGCAAGGTCGCTCAGCTGACCGGCATCCTGCACCGCTCCATCGCCGCAGTCCGGGACATGGCCTACGACCTGCGCCCGCCCGGCCTGGATCAACTGGGACTGGTCAAGACACTGGTCCTGTACTGTGAGGATTTCGGCAAAGCCGGCGACATGGAGATGGACGTCGCAGCGGCCGGTGTGGACGAGTTGAATCTGGAATATGAAATAAAGATCAACATTTACCGCCTGGTACAGGAGGCCTTGAACAACATCAAGCGGCACGCCGGTGCCACCCGGGTGACGATCCGCCTGGTGGCCTCTTCTCCGGACATCGTCATCCGCATCAAGGACAACGGCCGCGGATTCGACGTCAACGATCGCCAAAAGTGGGCCTTGAAGGAGAAACGCATGGGCCTGCAGAGCATGGTGGAACGCGTGCGCCTGCTGGAGGGCAAAATCAACATCCAGTCCAAACCCGGCCAGGGCACCTACATTCTGATTGAAATCCCGATGAAGGAGAGAGCGATTGGCTTCCAGGAAGCGCGTACTGATCGTTGACGACCATCCGCTGTTCAGGGAGGGGTTGAAGTCAATCATCGCCGGCGACCGCTGTTTTGAGGTCGGCGGCGAAGCCGGCACGGCCCAGAACGGGTTTGCCTTGGCCAAACAGATCAAGCCGGACGTCGTCCTGGTGGACATTTCCCTGCCCGATGAAAGCGGCATGCAGTTGACCCGGCGCATCCGCAAGGCCCTGCCGGGCACCCGGGTCATGATCGTGAGCATGCATTCGAAGATCGACTACATCGTGGAAGCGTTCCAGGCTGGGGCAACCGGCTATGTTGTCAAGGACTCCGCTGCAGGCCGCCTGATCCAGGGGCTGCATGTCGTCACCCAGGGCGAATATTTTCTGGACAGCTCCATCTCCCACGAGGTGGTCGAGCGCCTGATGAAGTCGCCGGTTCGCGAGGCGCGGGTCAGCGACAGCGGCTACGGCCGCCTGACCCCCAGAGAACAAGAGATCATGCGCTTTCTGGCCGAGGGCATCAGCAAGGCCGACATCGCCGATAGGCTGTGCATCAGCGTCAAAACCGTCGAGAACCACCGTTCCAACATCATGAAGAAGCTCGACCTGCACAACACCATGGATCTGGTGCGATATGCCGCCAAACTGGGCTTGATCGACATCGACCTGTGGAAAGAGTAGCCGGGTCGACGCCTATCGACAACCGGACCGGTCAACCCACACGTCGGGCAACCAGCAGCAATCCGGCAATGGTCTTGGCATCTTGAATCTCACCCGCGGCGATCATGGCCACGGCCCGCGTCAACTCCAGGCGGTGCACCGACAACAGCTCGTCATCGTCCAGCTTCTGTTCGGCCTCGTTCAGGCCACTGGCCAGGTAGATGTGGATGTGTTCGTCCGAATAGGCCGGCAGGGGGGTAATGACGGTCAGCTTTTCAATCACCTGGGCCGTGTACCCGGTCTCCTCGACAAGCTCGCGCCGGGCGCAGCGCCGGGCATCCTCGCCCGGTTCCAGCGTCCCGGCCGGGATCTCCCATATGCAGTCGTCGACCGCGTGGCGATACTGCCTGAGCAGCAGCACGCTGCCGTCGTCCATCAGCGGCACGATGGCCGCCGCACCCGGATGCCGGATAATTTCCATGTCCAGGGTCACGCCGTTGGGCAAGGTGACGTTCTCGCTGAAAAGCCGAAACACCCGGCCCCGCTTGACCAGAGTGGCATGGTTGCAGACCGCTTTTTGCATCGTCACTCCGACTTGGCCGGCGGATGGCTGGCCTTGATGTGATCGACCAATTCCTGCAGGGTTTGGCCGCTGGGCGCTTTGGCATCCGGGTTGATGGCCAGCAGCGACTCCCAGGCCGCCAGGGCGCCCGCTTCGTCCTTGAGGTCATGAAACAGCACCAGCCCTTTGTTGAAGCGCGAAATTTCATGGGCGGCATCGATCTGCATGGCCCGGTCGAAAGCCTGGACCGCTTTTTCGGGATCGCCCCCGCGGCGATACATGACGCCCAGGTCCGTCCAGACGTCGGCGTTTTTGGGGTCGATCGCAAGGGCCGTTTCGTAGGCCGCGATGGCGTCGTCGACGGCCCCTGTGTCAAAATAGCGGTGCCCCAGCTGAATCCAGGCCTCAAGATCGGCGGGATCTTTTTGGGTTTGGGCCTTGAGCGCCGCAATGGCCTGCTGCTGCTGTTCATCCACGGCGGGCGCCGCCGCGTGATCGTGGGGGTCGGCGATCGTCCCGCTTTTATAGATCCCGAAGGCGACCCCGCCCAAAAAACCGACCAGCAGGGCGGCAACCACGAACCAGATGACATTTTCGGACTTGACGTGACCGGCTATCTTTTTTTCAGCCATGGATTTCATCCTCGTAATTGGCGGCAGGTTGGCGGCCTTGCCGTTGGTTGCGGCGCGAAGGGCCGCCTTAGCACGCCGGGTGCCGCAAGTCCACGATTAAGCGCGATGGCCTTTGGACACCAGAGAACAAAAAATAGTCAACCTTCCTGTTTTGGCAAGGTTTAGATAAAATGCCCATAGGTGGCGGTGCGATCCCGGGCCTTGGCCTGGCACAGGTGCCGCCGGCCGGGCAGCGAAGCGCGCTTCAAGTCGGTTCGGGTGATCGGAACTTTTCACGGTATTCGGCTACCCGAACCATGGGGGGCCGCTCATGCAGTTCGAGGGCGTGGGCTTCGGCGTGCAGTTTATCACGGATGCGAACGTACTGGATCATCGCATCAAAAAGGTCCTGGTGAAGACTCATCCGCTTCAGTTTACATGCACGATCGATGAAGGTTTTGATGATGACAAAGGCCATCCGACCCAAGGCCTGGGTATCCTGGTTCTTGTGGACTCGCTGATCGAGATCGACTTGGGCCATTACATCCAGGCCCCATTTTTCGTGAATGTCGATCAGCATGCCCGTCTCCACCCCATAGCCGATGTTGAAGGGAATGGATTCAAAAATGGTCCGATATCCGGCATATTCACCGGATAAGGGCTGCAGGAAACGGGTCAACTCCGGCATGAACATGGAAAACAGCGGCCGGGTCACCAGCTCCGTCACGCGGCCACCACCGGTCGGACGCAGCCCTTTTTCGCCGGTGAATATCGGACGCTCGTAAAACGCCTTGGTGAATCGAATGTGATCGGAAAACAACAGCGGCCCCAGCAACCCGTAGGCAAAGCGGTGGTGAATGTTCTTGATGTCGGCGTCGATGTAGACGATGATGTCACCCCGGGTGACGTACAGCGCCTTCCAGAGGTTCTCGCCTTTGCCCTTGAACCGCGCGAGATGGGGTAGGATGTCGTCGGCCAGGTAGACCTTGGCACCATAGCTGCGGGCAATCTGGCGGGTCTTGTCGTCCGATCCGGAATCGATGACGACGATTTCGTCGATCAGTGGGTATCGGGTCATCAACTCCGATTTCATGATGACGATCTCTTTGGCGATGGTTTTTTCCTCGTTCAGGGTTGGCAGGCACAGTGAAATGGTGAGGTGCTTGGCGCGCTTGGATCGCACCAGCCGGTCGAGGTCTTTGAATTCACTGTGATGAAAGGTGTTCGACGCAATCCAGTGGTTATTCATCACATACCCCGCTGTCCATCGCCATGGCCAGGGCCGGTATTTGGGCGATTCCCTTGAAAATCGGGTCAATCTCGATCATGGCGTCCTCCTGATGGTAGTTTTCGCCATAGGTCAACCCCAATGTGATCGCCGGAATGTTGCGCTGCAAAAAAATGGACAGCGCCGACTCGGTCGACTCGCTGATAATGTCCACCGCCAAACGGTTCAAGATTCTAGCCGCACATTTGACCAGGGGATGGTTGTAGGGCAGCTGCGTCGCGTTCAGATTGCTGATGCGGTTCAGCTTCAGATCGACCCCGAAGGCCTTGTTGATACCGCTGACGATCTCGCGAATGTCGACATAAAGCTCCCTGACAATCCGATCGGCATCACTGCGGATTTCGAAGCCGATCTGGGCGTCGTGGGCGCTCTTGCCGTGGTTGAAGCCACCGGCGATTTTTCCGATGACAATGGTCGTGCGCGGTTTCTGGGGCAGCCGCAATTCCAGGATCTTGTTGATCACTTCGTTGATCACCAGAATGGCGTTGGGCGGATGGCGCTGCCTCCATTTCACCTCTGTGTCGATGCTGCAGCGAATTTCAGCGCGGATCATACCGTCGGAATAGTAGTTCAACCGGCCTAAATTCACACTTTCCATGCAAATGGCCCCTCGAATGGGGGTCGGCCAGTTTTTGAGCAGCTGACGGATCCCGTTCAGGTTCCCCTTTCCCAGGGAACGTGTCGGGGCGACCAGAACGATATCCGACGCGAAGGTCAATTCCAGCCGCCTGAACACTTCGGGCAGAGAAGCCAGGACGCCGACGGCTGCCGAGTTGTCGGAGACGCCGACCCCCCGAATCACTTTATCGGTTACCTCGTAATGGTGTTCGGCCGCTATTTCAGAGAAAGTGTCGAGATGGGCAACGATGAAGATCGACTGCCTCTCGGCCGCCGTGCCGCGGATAATGCCGACCGGATTGCCAAAGTCGTCGATCACGCATTCATCGGCCTCAAAATCGGCGAATCGTTCAACCAGACGCGCCGCCCGCAGCCCTTCCTGAAAAGTGGGTGCCGGCACCTGTCCGAGCAGAACGATATTACTGATGATGATTTCGCTGATCTTACGGATTTGGTCTACGAATGTCGGCAGTGCGTCGAGATAACGATCCATAGGGTCCTCCCGTCAAATGGCGCCCGCGCCGGCGATCAGCTGGCGCAGGTCGGTAACGATCAGGTCCGGCCTCAGCTTGCGGCAGCAATCATGGTGCGCCCGCCGGCGAAGGGAGCGCTGATCGCCGGCAAAAAGGGCTGTGGCGAACCCGATCGATGCCGCCGGTGCAATGTCCTTGAGCATGTCGTTGCCTACAAACAGCGCGGCTGCCGCGGGGATCCGCATGCCGGCAAGGACCAGCTCGGCCCCCTTAAACATTGCCGTGGACGGTTTGGCCTGCCCGCTTTGCCACGAGAAGAACAGCAGCCGTTCGTCGAATGTCCAGCCGGTCGACGACTGCTTGAGGAAATAAGCCAGCAGCTGAACGGTGTAAAACTGGGCGTTGGAAACGATGCCCACCGGCATCCCCGCAGCGCTGCAGGCCGCCAGCAGATCCGCCATTCCGGGCATGGGATAGACCGGGTTGACGATCAGTTCGTATTCCAAGGCGAAATCCGCGGCCGTGCCGGCATCGGCGACATTCAGCACCGTTTGCCAGACGCGGACGATGTCGACCTCGGGGAACTCGATTCCGCGGTCACGGGCACCGGCATGGACGGATGCGATCGCCCGGCGCAGTTCCGCTGCCAGATGATCCGGGGTCGATTGCAGCCCGAAGCGTCGCAGCAGGTCCCGAAGTGAATCCATCCGGGCCGCCGGCGCCCGGTCGAAGCCGATCTCGCCTGCCCTGCTGATCAGCAGGGTGCCGTAGACATCGAACAGCATGGCTGCATAGGGCTTCATCTTCGACAGGTCCGGGGATAGACCGGTGGCGATGGGCGTCATGGGGTGCAGATACCGCTCGATCAACCCGGCGCTAGGGCGCATAGGCGCCCCACTTGAGCAGCGAGAATCGGTCAAGATCGAAAAACGCGCGCTGCAGGGCCGGCTTGTCGATCCGATGGCGAACCGGCCGATCAACAACCCGACGGTAAATCTCCAGCAGGCGGCGCCGGTAGGCCGTCAGCTGATAATGTCGCGCCACCGCCTTTCGATTGGTCTCGATCAGCCTGGGCTGGTTCCGCGATCACGCCAGGATCGGCCAACCAGGGGTTCATTTCGATCAGCTGCATCCTTGTGGATGGATGGGCCAGCAGTCGCTCGAGCACCGAGCGCTGAAATGTCTCGCTCAACAGTCCGAAATCCACCCGGTCGTCACCGGTCAGCCGCGCAAAGGCTTCGGCGGCCGCATCCGTTGCAACTGCATGACCGTATCGCGCCGATGCGCGCTTGACCGTTCGATGCCAGCTGCCGGCAAAGGCATCGATGTCAATCCAGTTCAAGGGAATATCGAAGCGGTCGTAAAGGCCATCCAGCCGAACGCCGTTGGATTCGAAATCGCGGCAGACCTCCTCAATCCGACGGCCCCATAGCAACTTGCCGGCCGTCCAGGGTTCGAGGAATGCCAAACCGAAGCCCTCGGCAATACTGGTCGTCACCACCCATGCCGACCTCCCCACCAGCACGGCGTAATCGCTCGCTTTGCCAGCCTCAAACTGGACTTGCAGCGATGCATCTTGCGCCCACTTGGTCCAGTCGCGATAGCTGATCATGTCAGCAAGGCTGTTGGGCGGCTGCGTCACGACGAGGCGCTGCCGGTTCCTGAAGAAAAGCGAGAGCAACAGGGCTTCGCCCAGGTTTTTGCGCCGGATGGCACGTACCGGATAAAGCACCTGCGGTTCCGGCCGTCCAGCCGGGATCACGGGAAGGTTTTGCACCGCATTCGGCAAATAGTGCAGGCCGGCCGGCGTCAATCCGGCCGAGCGGAGGATACCGGCGTCGCGCCTGTTGATCACGCCATAGTGGCAGTCGGCCGGATAGGCATCCTCGACATAGGCATCGGGTCGGCCGTCCTCGGCAAAATCGTGAATTTGCAGAAAAAGATTGACCCCGGCCTGCTGCAGCCGCCTGAGGATCCCGAGAAGATGCCGGTTCTTGCCCAAGGTCGGGTTGTGCACGTGCAGCACGTCACAGCCCCCCGGCCAGGTAGCCGACAGTGCCTGGAGAATTTTTTCGGCGACGCGGTCCGGATCGAAGGGCGCCGCTCCGGGCCGTTCGTAGCCCAAACCAGCGATTTCCAGGACGGTACAGGGCAAACCAGTCGAGGCGCGATCCCCCGTCAGCACCACGGTGGCGCAGGCATTTTGTAGCGCGGCAACCTGTTGCTTGATGACGGTGCCGACACCACCGGTCTTGAGGTGGTAGTGAGCAATGGCGACCTTCATGACCTTACCGCGGGAAAAAGGTGTGTATGGTTATGGTGAAGTCATCGTGGCGGTTTGTCAACCATTTCGGCTTGTCCTGGCCGGCCTGGTCGGCTGGCTGTCGGATGGCCGCCACCCCTCCGGCTCGGCAGGCCTCGATCGGCCAAGGGGTTCGCCGTCAGCCACCGCGTCTGATAGGGCGCCAGGGCTACCCAGGCGGGATCGATGGACCCGCCGCCGATCAGGTCGACCATGGGCGTGCCGTCGGTCGGTATCGGCAACGCCAGGGTCAGACAGTCGGCGGAGCAGTTGGTCAATGCGAACAGCGTCTGTCGCGGACAGGACCGTTTGAGAGCCAAAACGCGGTCGTCCAGGGGCAGTACGTGCATGCCCGCGCAGGGATGGAAGGCCGGTTGCCGGACCCTGACGCGCAGCAAATCCAGATAGGGGTAAAAAACCCGGGCGCGCATGCTGGTGGGATCGGCCAGCTCGGCGCGGACGGTATCGATGGGCAAGGTTGCCCGGTTGATGGTCCGCGCCCGCCCGGTCAGTCGGACCCCTTCCGCCCAGTTCGGCGATCCCAAGAGGCTGTGGATATAGATTCCCGGCACGCCCGGCAGTGCCAACGCCACCGCCTGAGAGGCCAAAAAACGGGAAACCTGAAATGGGTCCGGCGTGACCGAGGGATCTTTCAACGCGGCAAGGTAGGAGATGTTCAGTTCGTATGGGCTCGTGCTGCCGTCCGGGTTTTGTCTGGTCGAGACCTGGCCGCCGTTTCGTTGAACGTGGTCCACCAGGCGATGGAGTTGAGAAGCGCTCAACAGGCCTTCCAGGGGGCGAACCCCGATGCCGTCGTGGGAGGCGGTGAAATTGAAAAAGGTCGTTCGGTCCGACGGTGCGGCCAGGGTCTGTGCCCAGTCAGAAAGGATCCGCGCCCGCCCGGTGACCAGGGCATGCAGCAGAAGGGGCGGCAGGCTGAAATTGTAAACCATTTGGGCCTCGTCGCCGCCATTGCCGAAATAGCGGATGTTTTCGGAGTGCGGCACATTGGTTTCGGTGACCAGGATCGTGTCGGGGACTTTCAAATCCAGGACCCGGCGAAACAGGCGGACCAAATCGTGTGTTTCCGGCAAATGAATGCAGGATGTCCCGGGGGTTTTCCACAGGTAGGCAATTGCATCCAGACGGATCATGCGCGCCCCCATGGCAGCGTAATGCAGCAGGATTTGCACCATGCGGGCCAATACGTCGATACTGCGGTAATTGAGATCGATCTGATCGCTGCCGAAGGTGGTCCACACGTGCACCCGGCGGCCCGACCGTTTGGTAAACGGGGTCAGCAGCGGCAGGGCCCGCGGTCGGACAACCATCGACAGGTCCAGGCTCGGATCGACCGTGATGGCCATGTCCCGGAACCCCGGTTCATCGGCCAGAAAGGCATGGAACCAAGGGCTTTTGGCCGACACGTGGTTGGCCACGAGGTCGACCATCAGCTTGAACTTTCGGCCGATGGCCTGAACATCCTTCCAGCCGCCCAGGTCGGATCTGACCCCGAGGAAGTCCGTTACGCTGAATCCGTCGTCGGACGAGTAAGGGAAAAACGGCAGTATGTGGATGCCCGAAAAAAGACCGCTGAGGTGTTCACCGGCAAAGCGATTCAAGGTCCGCAACGGCAACTCCGCTTGGCTTACCAGCGTGTCAGCGTAGGTGATCAAAACGGCATCGGCCTCGCTGAAAAGCGTCCCCGTATTGCCGGGCGGCAGCGGCGCAAACGCGTTCAGGACCTCCGCAAGGCGGGCAAGTGCGGCCTCGCCTCTCTGTCGACCGTATATACGCTGCAGAATCGCTTTCACGCCGCTCTACACCAGCGCCGGGCCGCCGCGCCAAGGGCGGTGATTAAGCCATTGACATCCACGGGCCTTTGGTGTTTTTTTGTGGTAAGATCCGGTGTCGGTGGTCATATTCCGCCGTGACGCGCAACGACTCCCCCATGCGGGCAGACCATGTACATTCCCTTTGACACGGTTCATAATATCGGTTTCATCTCCACCCGAATAGCCGGGACCGACGGCGTCTCCCTGGAAACGGCCAAATGGGCCAAGGTGTTCGAGAAAGAACGATTCAACTGTTTCTTTTTCGCCGGTGAACTGGACCGCGACCCGGCCCGCTCATTTCTGGCGCCCATGGCCCACTTCATGGATCCGGAAATCCGCACGATCTTCAACAGCGCCTTTGGTTCACATGTCAACGGTGTCAGGGATCGCGCGCTGACCACGACCATCCAGGCCATCAAGGAGCACCTCAAAGACCAGCTATACGAATTTATAGCCAAATTCAATATCGATCTGCTGGTGCCCGAAAATGCACTGACCATACCACTCAACATCCCCTTGGGCCTTGCCATCACCGAGGTGATCGCCGAAACGGGTCTCCCGACCATCGCCCACCACCACGACTTTTTCTGGGAGCGTCAGCAATTCAAAACCAATGCGGTCTGGGATTATCTCAATATGGCCTTTCCACCGCATCTACCGACCATTCGCCACGTGGTGATCAGTACGTCGGCCAGCAACCAGCTCTCCTTGAGAACCGGCATCTCCGCCACCATTATCCCCAATGTCATGGACTTCAAGCACCCGCCACTCCCGGCGGATGACTATGCCGATGATGTCCGGCAGTCATTGGGACTCGATCCCGATGAAAAGTTGATTCTACAACCCACCCGGGTGGTCAAACGCAAGGGCATCGAAAACGCCATCGAACTGGTCAGCCGACTGGACATCAAGGCCCGCCTGGTCATCTCGCATGCCTCGGGCGATGAAGGCCACGATTACGAGCAGCGCATCATCGACTACTCCAAGCGCATGGGGGTGAACACACGCCTGGTGGCGGAAATCATCAACGACCGGCGGGGATCCACCGCCGACGGGCGCAAGATCTACACCCTTGACGACATCTACCATCAGGCCGACTTCATTACCTATCCATCCACGGTGGAGGGTTTCGGCAACGCCTTTTTGGAAGCGGTCTATTTTCGCAAGCCGATTTTGGTGAACCGATACTCCATCTTCTCCTTCGACATCAAGCCCAAGGGATTCTCGGCCGTCGAAATCGATGGGTATGTCACCGACGACGCCGTCTCGCAGACCTTGGAATTGCTTCGCAATGTTCGGTTGAGAAGAGAAATGGTCGAGAACAACTACCTCTTGGGTGAGAAATTTTTCTCTTACGAAGTACTGCATGACAAGTTGATGAACCTGATGGTTTGAGGCGGGTACCCGGCGAGCCTTTTTTCAGTCAGTTGGCCTGTGGAGGTGAAAGATGGCGTTATTTGTGGTCCAGCACGGCAAAAATCGGCCCGCATCAGCGGACGCCGAAAAGGGGCTTTCGGTCGAGGGAAAAGAAGCGACCGAACGCATGGTCGCCGTCGCCGACGGGTATGGCGTGTCGGTCTCCAGGATCCTGCACAGCGGCAAGAAACGCGCCCGCGAAACCGCCGAGATCATCGCGGCCGTCCTGAGGCCCGAGCAGGGCCTGGCGGCGACCGACGGCATGAACCCGATGGACGACGTGCGGGCGTTTAAAAACCACCTCGATCTGGCCAGCAACGTCATGCTGGTCGGACATCTGCCCTTTTTGGAGCGCCTGATCGGACTGCTGGTGTGTGACGATCCCGATCGAACCGTCTTCAAACTGCAAAACAGCGGTATTCTCTGTCTTGACCGAGATCCCGAGATCGATCATGCGGTGATTCGCTGGGCGCTGATGCCGACCGTCGGGTAAACGGTGCGGCGGACCGCCAACGGGGTCGTGCAGAGGCTCAGGGGGTCGACTGGAGCAGTTTCCAGATGCGTTGCGGACTTTCGACGGTCAGGGTGTCGGGCTCGATCAAGAGGGTCTGGGCATCGGCCAGGTATCCGTCGAGCACTTTTTCGACCTGCGAGGTCAGGGCCTCGACTTTGACCCCCGGCAGGGTGTTGACGATTTTCAGGTCGTCGTCCGCCTGCTGGTAGAGGTACCCGAGGCGGTCGCAGGCCACACGGTAGTAAGCGATCTTGCGCGCGTATCGTTCCAGGTAGGCCTGGATTTCAGCCATCAGCAACAGATCGTAGCGCAGCCGCACATGGGCCAGGGCCTCGGCCTCGCTGTCAATCCGATGGTCCCGGATCAGTTGCAGGGCTTCGGTCCGGACCGCTTTTAGGCGCGTCGACAGCTGTTCGTGGATCTGGACCGCATCGGCCTGGCGTCGGGCCAGTTGATTGCTGAGCAGCGCAATGTCGGCCATCGTACGCTGCAGCTGCCTTGAATCGGCGGTTTGCATGGCGGCCAGCGGTCGGGCCAAGCCGGTCGACAGCAGCAGGACGACCAGCAGCGCCCTACAGATCGGAGCAGGCAGAATCACGGTTCACTTCCTCGTCGCATGGATGTCGCGGGTCATGTTTTCGGAAAGATAGAGGCGGGTCCGGGGATTGTCCCACTGGACCGCGTGAGTCAGATTGACCAGTTCGATCTGCTCGCCCTGCCACTGGGACAAAATGGCCGCCACCTGAGGCGACAACCGCAACAGGCCGTTCAAGGAAAGCCCTTTGCCCCGCCATCGCGACAGATGCCGGGCCGCTTCGGGGGACAGATCCGCCAGTGCGTTGAGGCCCAGCCAATCCCCGCCCCAGGCAGCCAGCAGCCGGGCGGACGCCGGCGACAGTTCGGTCAGGCCATTGAGAAACAGATCCTTGCCCGTCCAGGTGGACAGGCACTGCGCCACCTGCGGCGGCAGCCGGGTCAGCAGATGTTTGCGGGAAAAATCACCCGCGCAGATCTCCTTCCAGATGGCGGCATCATCCCCTTTTTCCGGCGGCGGACCAACCGGCGCCCCTGGCGCGGTGTCCGCCGCGGCCATCCGCTTTTCGATCTCCTGCCAGATGGATGTCAGCGTCACCTCGGCGGTGTCGGCCGCATCGATGTTCAAGCGCGCCAGCATTTCCCGGTGGTCGGCCATGCGCTCGTCGGCCAACTGGACAAAGCCGTCGATGTCGATATCGCTGGTCTTGTCGGCCATCAGGGCCAACAGGTCGGCCCGGCGGGATAGATACAGGAGTTCTTCGCTGCCACGCTGCAGGGCTTTTTGCGGTGCATCCAGCTTGTCGATGGTCGCAGTGCGCCGCTGGATGGCCGTCAAGGCCAGCTGCAGGCGCGGATTTTCAGACGCATCGACGTGGGCGCCGGTCGACCGGCCGGCATCTTGCAGGAGCTGGATGGCACGGTCGGTTTCGGCGTCGATGCCGGCCCGGTAATAGCTGCACAGCTGTTCGATGGCCGTGCTTTTCTCGATCAGCTGTTGACGCAACCGGTCCAGGCGCTCGGCAGCCGCTGCCAGGGTCGATGCCGCACCGGAGACCGGATCCGGGACCCCTGGTGCGGCCGGTTCAGCCGAGCGCTGCCTCAGGGCGGGTGGGGCTGCGGTGTCGCTTTCGGCCGGCACCGGCGCCCGGTCTGAATAAACCCAGTACCAACTGCCGGCCAGCAGCAGCGCGGCGGCCAGAACAGCGGCAGCGCGGCGGGCGGTTTTAGCGGCGCCGAAACACGGCGGCGTGAGGTGGGGCGATGGCCTGGCCGCTGCGGCCGGTTTCCGCGCCGCCACCGGCGCTGGCGCAACAGGGGGCGGTTCGGACGGCAGGCCTTCAGGCCCTTGGCCGGACACTGCCGGATGGTCCATGGTAGCGGCAGCAGCGGGGCGATCGTCGGCCGCTGCGGCAGGCGCGGGTTCGGGGTCCGGCGGCTGGCCGGCTTGATCAGCCTGAGCATCGGCGGCATCGGGACCGGCGGCGCCGTCGCCCGATGCGATCTCCTGAAGAAGGTCCTCGATGTCGGCCGAGATGTCATGGGTCTCCGCATCGGCATCGCCGCCGTCACCACCATCGTCGGCGCCGGCTGTATCGGTGTCCTCCGTGTCGGGCGCGGCGTCGTCGGTGATGGTGTCGAAGGCGATGTCGGCGTCGGAGTCATCGGCGGCGTGGCTGTCGGGGTCGCTTTCAATCTGGGCCATGATGCTCTCGAAAGCCCGCTGCTGATCTTCATCCAACTCCTGCGCCGAATCGTCGGAAGGCGCGTCGGCGGCCGCCTGGGCCGCAGGGGCGCTGCCGGCGAGATCGGTCGCGACCGCGCGCGTTGACCCGGCCTTCAAATCGTCTTGCGTCTGCTGCATGGCTGGCTACCCGTTGCCGGAATCGCTGGTTTACCGACAGACCGCACCAGCAGGTCGTGGCCGCAAGGGGCGGCACTGACCGGTGGTGACGGGACGGTTCGACATAAACTATCGCCGCCTGCCCACTAAACTTGAGCGCCGCAGCTGCCCTGTCAGCCGAGCCGATGCCATGGTTGACAGGCTTCTAACCGTCAAAATTCCTTGATCATTTTTCGATCCAAGGCTATGGTTTTGGATGTTTTCCGTCATCAAAAACGCTTCATGAACGTGGCAACGGCTGCTACAGGAGAAAAGACCTCATGCTGAAAACCGTTATCAGCGGCACCGGCCGCTATCTGCCGCCGCGTCTGGTCACCAATGGCGAATTGAGTCGCTTGATGGACACTTCCGACGAGTGGATCCGGCAGCGCACGGGCATCGTGCAGCGCTACTGGGTTCCGCAACAAGGCGGGGTGGGCGCTTCCGATCTGGGATACGAGGCGGCGACGATCGCTTTGCAGCGCGCCGGGTGGCGCCCGGAAGACATCGACATGATCGTCTTCGCCACCTTGAGCCCGGACCTGTTTTTCCCGGGATCGGGCTGCCTGCTGGCCCACAGGCTCGGCCTGTCGAGCACGCCGGCCCTGGACATCCGCCAGCAGTGCACCGGTTTTTTGTACGGCTTGGCCACCGCCGATGCCTACATCCGCAGCGGCCTGGCCGAACGCGTGCTGCTGGTGGGCGCCGAAGTGCACAGCACCGGCCTGAACCTGTCCGATCAGGGCCGCGACGTGGCCGTGATCTTCGGAGACGGTGCCGGGGCGGTCTGCCTCGAGTCGAAGCCGGGCGGGGACGGCGCCGGCGTGCTGGCCGCCAGTCTGCACGCCGACGGCGCCCTCTCCGAGAGCCTGATGTGCTATGCACCGGCCTCGCGCGAGAACCCGCGCATCGACGAAAAGATGCTTCAGGCGGGCAGCCACTACCCGATCATGGACGGCAAGACGATCTTCAAGACCGCCGTCCGGCGCCTGCCCACGGTCGCCATGGAAACCTTAAAGAAAGCGGGCCTGCCCCTGGCGGCGGTGGACCTGTTCATCCCCCACCAGGCCAATCTGCGCATCAACCAGGCCTTTGCAAAGGCGCTGGATCTCCCGGAATCCAAGATCTACAACAACATCCAGCACTACGGCAACACCACGGCCGCCAGCATCCCCCTGGCCCTGGACGAGGCGATTGAAACGGGTGTCGTGGGCGACGGCACTACGGTGATGTTCATCGGGCTGGGCGCCGGGGTCACCTGGGGGGCGGTGCTGTATCGGTTTGAGGGTTGAGTCCGGGCATCGTGCAAAACGGATCGTCCCCTGGCCGTCAGCCTTAGGCAAAGGCCCGCGGAAAAAAAAACAGATCCACCGCTAGGTCAATCCGGCAGTTGGCCATCGAAGAGCATCTGCAGATAGCGGCGGTTGATCGCATCGGCCCCGTCGAAGGTGTGCTTGGGGTCGCTGTTACGGGCCGCGATTTCAGCACGCAGGCCGCTGGCGGTGGTCTTGCCCAGTTGGACGCCGAACTGATCGAAGGGATTGATGCCCCAGGTGAAAGCCTCGAAAATCGTTTTGGCTTCATAGAACGCCAGCAGGCGGCCCACGTTATCCGGTTCCAGGTTTTCCAGGACGATGATCGACGAGGGCCGGTTGCCGGAAAAGCGTTTGGCCGGGTCGGCGTCCGCCTTCCCGTTGGCCAGGGCCGTGGCCTGAGCCAGCATATTGGCCCACAGCTCCTGCTGATGCCCCACACCGGCCCAGCGGCCTTCGTCGAGACGGTACTGGGGGTTCAACACGCCGATGAAATCGATCGGAAAGGCCCGGCCCTGATGGGCCAGCTGGAAAAACGAATGCTGGGCATTGGTGCCGGGCTCACCGAAGATAATGGTCCCGGCAGGCCGCTCGAGCGGTCGACCGTATGCATCCACGGACTTACCGTTGCTCTCCATGTTCAGCTGCTGCACATGCGCTGCCAGCTTGGCCAGGGGCGAGGCGTAGGGAATGATGGCGGATTGCCCGTAGTTCAAAAAGCTGGTGTTCCACACCCCGATCAGGGCGGCGATCAGGGGCAGGTTTTGCCGCGCTGCGGCCTTTAGGGCATGAAGGTCCATCGCTTCGGCGCCTTGCAGAAAGCGTTCGAAGCGCTCGTATCCCAGGTAAAGGCTCAACGGCACAGCGCCGACGGCCGAGGTCACGCTGTAACGGCCGCCGATAAAATCGAACATGTGAAACGCGGCCAGGGCCCGGCCGTCTTCGCGGTCGCCGGGACTGCCCTGGCTGGTGACGGTTACAATGTGGCGGCTCGGGTCCAGCCCCTGGGCCTGCATGGTGCGGCGAACCAGATCTTCGTTGGCCATGGTTTCGGCGGTGGTGTAGCTCTTGGATATAACGACCCACAAGGTCGCCTGCGGATCGATCCGTGACCAGATCCGAGCGAAATTGTGGACGTCGACGTTGGCCAGAAAGTCCAGGGAAACCCCCTGGTCGGCAAAGGCCTCCAGGGCGGTGGCCACGAACTGGGTTCCCAGATAGCTGCCGCCGATGCCCACCACGACCACGTGTTTGAACGCCCTCCCGGTGCTGCCGGTGATCTCCCTGCGCTGAACGGCTCGACTGAAGCTGCGGACCTTCGCCAAGACCCGTTTGAGGGCCGGTTTGACGTCACGGCCGTCGACGCAGACCGGATCGTCGGAAGTGCTGCGGGCGGCCATGTGCAAAGCGGCGCGATTTTCAGTGACATTGACCTTGTTGCCGGCCGCCATCTGTGCAAAACGCTCCACCACACCCGCTGCATCGGCCATCTGGAACAAAAGGTCCATGGCGTCGGCGTCGACGCGTTGTCGCGAATAGTCGAAAAAGAGGCCGCCGCCGGCGGCGCTGAACCGGTCCAGGCGGTCGCCGCCGCTGGCCAGCGCGCGCAGGTGGCGTTCCGACGAGCCCATGCGCTCGGCATGCGCGCTCAACCGATCGAAGAGTGAATGATGGTAGAATCGGTATTCGGGCATAGCACCTCCGAACCTGGGGATGGGCGAAACACCCGGTCACGCCTGCTGAACCCATCGCCCTGGCGTGGCAGCTGCCAGCCGGCGATCATCGAGTGCGGTGAGGGTGACGGGGCGTGTTGAAAGCCAAGACGCGAGGAGAGCGAACGTTTAGCTGTCGTCCTTGCTTTCCTGGAAAATCGCGTGCGATTCCGTGGACGAAACCGAACGTGTGCAGGAAATGCTGGTGGCCAGCACGGTGCGAATCCGGTCCAACGCCAAGCACGCGTTCATGCAACCCGGAAACCGATACCGATCGACGCAGTCTCGGCACGGGCTCTTGATCAGGTGGCCGATATCGAAATCAAAACGGTATCTGTATCTGTTGGCCATTGGGTTCCAGGATGAGGTTGCGTGACTCATTTGCGGCCGCTTTCCCTGAAAGGTCGGTTGCCATCACGGTCGTACCCAGCATTGATGAATAGGTAGCACACCCCGCCGGCAGGTTCAAGGCCTAACCCGACCCAAACGCCCGCCGATCGCTTTGGGGCTCCGGTCGACGCTGCGTTCTCATCGGCAGCGGCGGAAACCCCACCCGCCTGGACTTTGCCCGAACGCGGTGGTAGGATGAGCCAACACCGGAAAGGACCGCACCATGACCCGCGACAACATCAAGGGCAGACGCTTGGCCGGGCTTTTTCTGCTGGGCATGCTGCTGTTCAATTTTCCCCTGCTCTCCCTGTTCAATCGGCCGCTACTGGTTCTGGGCGTGCCGTTGCTGTACCTTTACCTTTTCGTGGCCTGGTGGGCTATCATCGCCCTGACCCTGGCCATCAGCCGTTCCAGATCGAACTGATAGTCTCCAAGCGGTTTAACCCCAGGGGTTGGCATGCTTGAAACCGAAACCGTTATCTTCGTCTCCTTGTGCTATATCGGCGTGCTGTTCGGTGTGGCCTACTACGGAGACAAGCGCGCGGACAGCGGACGCAGCATCATCAGCAACCCATACATCTACGCCCTTTCCCTGGCGGTCTACTGCACGGCCTGGACCTTCTACGGCAGCGTCGGACGCGCGGCCTCGGCCGGGCCGGCTTTTTTGACCACCTACATCGGGCCGACCCTGATGACCACCTTGGGCTGGCTGGTGCTCAAGAAAATCATCCGCATCTCAAAGGTTCATCGGATCACCTCCATCGCCGACTTCATCGGGTCGCGCTACGGCAAGAGCATGACCCTGGGCGGCGTGGTGACCGTTATCGCCGTGCTGGGCATCATCCCTTACATTTCCCTGCAGCTCAAAGCCATTTCCACCAGCTTCGAGCTTATCCAGCGCTACCCCTCTCTGGAACCGCTGCCCGTTGCAGGAGGCTTCAATATCCTGGGCGACACCACTTTTTACGTGGCCCTTTTTCTGGCCGTGTTCGCGACGCTGTTCGGCACCCGCAATCTCGAGGCCACCGAGCGCCATGAAGGCCTGGTGGCGGCGATCGCGCTCGAGTCGATCGTCAAGCTGGTGGCGTTTCTGGCGGTGGGCATCTTCATCACCTTTTTCTTTTACGACGGCTTCGCCGATCTTGGCCGAAAAGCCATGGCATCGCCAGCCATCCAGCCCTTGATGACCCTGTCGACGGATACCGGCGCTTTCTCCAGCTGGCTGGCGCACCTGTTTCTCTCCATGATGGCCATCGTTTTTCTGCCGCGCCAATTTCAAGTCATGGTGGTCGAAAACGTCAACGAGCGGCATCTGGACAAGGCCATCTGGCTCTTTCCACTTTACCTTGCGGCCATCAACCTCTTCGTTCTGCCGGTGACCTTTGCCGGCCTGCTGACCTTTGGGTCGAACGGTCCCGACGCCGACATGTTCGTGCTGACCCTTCCCATGGCCAGCCAGCAGATCTATTTGACGCTGCTGGTCTTTATCGGCGGCATGTCGGCGGCCACGGGCATGGTCATCGTAGAGACGGTCGCGCTCTCCACCATGATCTGCAACGACCTGGTCATGCCCATGCTGCTGCACATGCCCTCACTGAAGCTGGCCCAGCGCAGAGAGCTGAGCAGCATGCTCCTGTTGATTCGGCGCCTGAGCATCATCTTCGTACTGCTCATGGGGTACGCCTATTTTCACTTTGCCGGCGAATACTACACCCTGGTCTCCATCGGCCTGGTCTCCTTCACGGCGGTGGCCCAGTTCGCACCGGCACTGCTGATCGGCATTTTCTGGAAAGGCGGCACCCGCAGCGGCGCCCTGATGGGACTGGCGGCCGGTTTTTCGGTCTGGTTTTACACGCTTTTTTTACCGACCCTGGCCGGAGCCGGCCTGATGTCCCAGGATTTTCTGGCCCGCGGGCCTTTCGGCATCGCGTTTTTAAAACCCTTCGAGCTCTTCGGCCTGGATTTCTTCGACCGCATCACCCACGCCGTTTTTTGGAGTATGCTGGCCAACGTGGGCTGCTACCTGGCGGGCTCTTTGTTCAGTCGGCCGTCGGCCATGGAACACACCCAGGCGGCCATGTTCGTGGACATCTACCGCTACATGGGCCGCGTGCACGACTCTTCGGTCTGGCGCGGCACGGCCTACCTGCCGGACCTGGTCTCCATGCTGGAGCGCTTTCTGGGCAGGGAACGAACCGCGGCGGCCCTGAACAGCTACACCATGACTTACGGCATCGACTGGGAGCAGCCGTTGACCCGCGATCCGGGGTTGGTCAACCACATCGAAAAGCTGCTGGCCGGCGCCATCGGATCAGCCTCGGCACGGGTGATGGTGGCGTCGGTGGTCAAAGAGGAGCCGCTGGGAATCGAGGAGGTGATGGACATCCTGGACGAAACCCGCCAGGCCATCATCTACAGTCACGAACTGGAGCGGGCCACGGCCGAACTGCGGGCCGCCAACCAGCGCCTGAAGGAGCTCGACCAGATGAAAGACGAATTCATCTCGACCGTTTCCCATGAGCTTCGCACACCACTGACGGCTATCCGCTCACTGGCCGAGATCTTTCGCGACTATCCGGACACGCCCGTGGCGCGTCAACGTGAATTTGCCGGCATCATCATCGCCGAGACCCGCCGCCTCACGCGGCTGATCACTCAGGTACTCGACTTTCAGAAGCTGGAATCCGGGCGCACGCGCTGGCATATCGACACCCTGGACCCCAAAGCAGTCATTCAAGACGCCGTCAGCGCCACCGGACAATTGGTGGCGGACAAACGCATCCATATGCAGGTGCACGTGCCGCCGGCGGTGCCCTTCATCGACGGCGATCGTGACCAGCTGATCCAGGCCATGGTGAATCTGATCTCCAACGCCGTCAAGTTTTGCGACCCGGACCGCGGGCGCATCGACATTCGCCTGGACGTCGATGCCGACCACTTGACCATTGCCGTCGCCGACAACGGCATCGGGATCAGCAAAGCCGACCAGCAGCACATTTTCGACAAGTTTCAGCAGGTGGTGGACGCTTCGCGCGGTCGTCCGGCCGGCACCGGGCTGGGCCTTTCCATCACGCGTCAGATCGTTGAGTACCACCATGGGAAGCTGCATGTCGACAGTACCCCGGGCCACGGCGCGACCTTCTATTTTACCCTGCCGCTCCAACGGCCGCCAGACGGTGAACCGTCGCAAAACCCGTGACAAGGCGCTCGAAATCGGCTACCGTGTGCCTGGATTGTAAAGTTCCAACCATCAACCTCAACCAGGAGCACATTCATGCCGGAGCAGGACCGAATCGACTTTACCGTGGACACGGCCAACTTGTACCGCGAAGAATCCATCACCGACCTCAAGGTCGCCTCCATTCGCCGGATGGTCCCGGTGAACGCCCAGGGCAAGGACGACCCCAGCCGCACCCCCATTTTTCTCGGTCACACGCAGATCCTGACCCCCCAGGGGCCGCTTCCCCTGCAGGCCCGCTTGACGGCCAACAACCTCGACGAGGCCATGCAGGCCTTTCCGGCAGCCATGGAACGGGAGATGCACCAAATGATGGAACAACTCCGGCAGATGCAGGCAGCCGAGCAGCAGAAACAGAAGGCGGACTCGCGCATTATCGTGCCGGGACGCTGAGCCTACTTTTACGACAGCAATGTTTTCGGCCATGTTGCGTATTTCCATCGGCACTGTCGGTCCTCAGGGGCGAAAGGTGGACGAGCGGATTGAGTCAAGCGCCCTGCCGCTGCTGAAAGCGGCCGCCGAGGCGGATGGGTCTCTGCACTTCACCGGCCCGGTACAGGTAAACCTTACCCTGCGGCCGGCCGGTGAAACGATCCGGATCGACGGCAGCCTTGACGCCCAGGCAACCGTCGTCTGCCAGCGCTGCCTGGAGACATTCACGCTGTCGATAACGCAAGTGGTGCAGACCACCGCCGTCCCAGAACCGATGCCGGCCGGGGACCGCGGCGATACCGACCTCGAACTGCTGGCCGATGAAATCGATCTGATCACCTACCGCGGCGACGTTGTCGATCTTGGTGACGAAGTCGCCCAGCAGGTCATCATGGCCCTGCCCTTCAGCCCCTTGTGCAAAAAGAGCTGCAAGGGACTGTGCCACCGCTGCGGGGCCAATTTGAACCAGGCCGCCTGCCGGTGCGATCCCGACGACGCCAAGAGCCCTTTTGCGGCCTTGCGATCGCTCTCTCTTCCCAAAGCACCGGATTAGGCCGTTATGCCCCTGAGAGAGATCGCCAGGACGCTCTATCGGCTCCACCAGGAGGTGGAGCGCCTGAAACGTTCCCTGGAGCGGTCCACGGCGGCCGAGCGCGAGGCCACCCAACGCGATTTGGAGCGGGCCATGGCCGAACGGGATCGCATGAAGCAGGTGCTGAGCGGCCACCTGGACCGCTGACGGTTGACAAGCGCGGCTGAAAACCGATATGTGCGGACAGTCGCATCGGCCGGGCCGGGCCTTTACAAACCCATCAATCGGCGTTCAGGAGAGCGTATGGATTTTAAACGTCACATCGAAACCGCCTGGAACCTGACCCTTGGCAATATCGTCGCCCTGATCATCATAACCCTGGTGATGGTAGCCGTGAGTTCGCTGACCCTGGGCATCATGGCCCCTGTTACCATGGCCGGGTACACCCAGAGCCTCCTGCAGCTGATCCGCAACCAGCGGGAGCCCCGGGTCCAGGACCTTTTTTCCCACATGAACCTGTTTCTTCCGCTGCTGGGGTTCGGCCTGGCCGTTTTCGTGGCCACATCGATCGGATTCATGCTGCTCTTTTTGCCCGGGATCATCATCGTGGCCGCCATCATGTTCAGCTGCATCTACGTGCTGCCGCTGATGACCGACAAGCAGATGGGGCTGGTCGACGCCATCAAGGAAAGCTATGCCATGGCCAGGCGCGCCGACCTGGTGGACCACGTGGTCGTGGTCGTCATCTTCACGGCCATCAGCATGATCGGCGGCACCGTTTTCATCGGGGTGCTCTTCACCCAACCGCTGGCCACCCTCTTTCTACTCTCCACCTACGAGGAGAACATCGGCGGCGGTGCGGCGTCCATGCCGCAACGCTCGGACTCCGGCATCTGAACCCAGCGCGCTCCCTGATCGCCCGCTCTCAGGCCCGTTTCCCAACCGACACGCCGCAGGCCGTGGCGGCGGCTCTGGGCTCAATGCCGGGATTTGCGCTCGAGCAGCCTGCGGTAGGCCGCGCTCAGCTTCACAAAAGACTCCTGGTCGCCGCCTTTGTCCGGATGCAGCTTATGGGCCACCTTGCGATAGCGCCGCGTCAGCATGGGGCAGTCCATGCGCTTCAATTCATCCACACTGACACCGAACAGTCGGGCCGATTCGGCCAGGCTGATCTGAACGCTCTCGGGCGGTCGATGCACCCGGTGCCGATTCATGAAATCGCGCAGCAGATCCCCAAAGGGGTCGCGGACGGGAAAGCCGTAGTCGAAATACATCACGGCATAGCGCACCAGGTGCGCCCTCAGACCCGCTTCCGCATCGCTTCCCGCCCAGAACCGGTCATCGTCGTTGAGTCGGCACAGGGCCTTGATGAAAAAAGTGTCCATGCTCTCGCGGTCCAGCCACTCGGGATGCCGGCCGGCGAAAATTTCACTGAAGCAGGCCTGCAGGTTGAATATCTGGTAGGTGTAAAGCGCCACTTCACGGGAATCGAGGCGGCGTTCGGCCGCAATGAAGTCGTATTCGATTTCATCGCGCGATTTGTGCTGCAATGTGGTGTAGAACCGATCCGGCGTGCAGGCCAGGTCTCTCTGGTTGACCTGCCCCAGCTTGAGAAAGTGCAGCCGATAGCGGTCGAACGGGTGCAGCGTCTCGGCCGGCATGCAGGCGTCTGCCCGTGGCTGGTGCCGCGAGCGACGATCGAAACCGTCGATCACGCGACGGATGTGCGGAGACAGGTAGGGTAGAAAAACCGCTTCAAGATCGTCCTGGGAGACGGCGACGCCTTGATCGGCGATGGCGTCCTCCAGGGCCGTATCGATGTAAAATCCGTTGCCGCCCGGATAAACGATGAACGCGGACGGGTCGCTGCCCAGGTCGAACAGGTCGCAACTGCGGTAGCAGTCGCCATCGGCATAAGAGTGGCGCAAAAGATAGCGGTAGCCAATTTTTTTATCTATAATTCTGGCAAGATACAATTTGTTATCTCCCGTGGCCGTCGCTGACAGAATTAAGATAACCGTTTTCCGATCAAAGGCAACCTCAACGCGATGGCGGGTTCGGGTTGACCTATCCGGACAGAGCGGCTATAGCCGCACGCAGCCCCGTGGGACCCGTCGTTTCGTCGAGGCGCCTTTCCCAGAAACCAAACCGGCGGCCTTATGCCCACTTGCCATCGATCGGAAATCAACTCGGCCGCGCTAACGCAGCGGCGCTTTAACCTGCCGGGCGTCCTGACCGTCTCTTTGGCCCATCTGGTTCACGACATCTACTCCAGCTTCCTGGCGCCGCTGCTGCCGCTGCTGATCGACAAACTGACCATGACCCTCACCCAGGCCGGTCTGTTGTCGACCGTCATGCAGCTGCCGGCCTTGATTAATCCCTGGGTCGGATCCCTCGCGGACCGTTTCAGCGTGCGCTGGCTGCTGATTCTGGCACCTGTGATGACGGCCGTTCCCATGAGCCTGATCGGCTTGGCGCCCACTTACGGCGGTCTGTTGATGCTGGTGCTGGTGGCCGGTGTCAGTGTGTCCCTGTTTCACGTCCCGGCACCGGTGGTGGTGGCCCGCATGTCCGCCGGTCGCAAAGGCATGGGCATGTCGTTGTTCATGGTCGGCGGGGAAGCCGCCCGGGCGCTGGGCCCCCTGGTGGCGGTCGGTGCCGTGGCGCTGGTGGGCCTGGAGGGAATCTATCCGCTGATGGGGGCCAGCGTGGTCTGTTCGGGGCTGCTTTTTTACGCCACACGCGACCTGCCGGTGACCCACGGAACTTATGCAAGGATTCCGCTGCGCCAGACCTGGCACGAGCTGCGCCCGGTCCTGTTGCCCATTTCGGGCATTCTCGTGGCCAGGGGATTCATGCACGCCTGCATGACGGCTTTTCTGCCGACCTTTATCGCCATGCACACCGGCAACCTCTGGCTGGCGGGAATCGCGTTGACGATCTTTGAAACTGCCGGCGTGGGCGGCGTTTTGGCGGCGGGCACATTGAGCGACCGCTTCGGCCGCCGCCGGGTGCTGATTTTGTCCCTGCTGGGTGCACCGGCGTCCCTGCTGGGGTTTATCTGGGCCCAGGGCTGGGTGGCCTATGTCATGCTGGTGCTGACCGGGCTGACCCTTTTGTGCACCACCCCGGTCATGCTGGCGCTGGTTCAGGAGCGGGCCGGCAAAAGTCCCTCCGCCGCCAACGGCATGTTCATGATGATCTCTTTCCTGGCCCGTTCCGCAGTGGTCGTAATCGTCGGCCTCATCGGGGATGGACTGGGCTTGAAAAGCGCTTTCACGATCGCAGCGCTAATTGGGTTCAGCGGCCTTTGCTTTGTATTCAAACTACCCCTGGACGACCGGCGCGAACCCGTTGCCCTTGAGGGTTAGGTGGCAGTGCAGCCGATCGGCGCCGACGCCGGACCGAGACGGTCAGCCGTTGGGTGGAGAGACGGACAGCACCGGGCAGGCCACGCCCCGGATCACCCGGTCGGTCGTCGATCCCAGCAGCAGGGTTTCCACCAGCGAGTGCCCCCTGACGCCCAGCACGATCAGGTCGATGTCGTTCTCCTCGGCGTAGGCGATCAGGGCCTGGAACGGCTTGCCGGTTTCACAGACGATTTGAATGTCGCACCAGTCGTCGGCGCCCTGCGGGACCAGCTTCTCCATGCGCTGGCGGCACCCGGTGTTCACCTCGCTGAGCTCTTCAGCCTTGCCGGCGTCGCGCATCATGGTGTCGCGGTAAACAAACGGTTCGATCACGTGGACCAGGTGGATGGTGGCCTCGAACTCCTGGGCCAGGCCGAATCCGAGCGCCGCGGCCCGGCTGGAGTCTTTGGAAAAATCGCAGCCGACCATGATCTGTTTGAAGCCGAATCCCTTGAATGGCAGCTTGCCTGCCGGCGCTTTTTCAGGCGGTGTCACGACCAGCAGTGGGCAGCCGATGGTTCGCAGCAGCCGCTCGGTCACCGACCCTAGGAACAGCCGTTTCAATCCGGTGCGGCCGTGGGTGGAGACGATGGCCAGGTCCACCTGACGATCCACGGCCAGGCGACGCAGGGTGCTGGAGACCGGACCCGTTTCGACAATCGGCTCCCAGTCCAGATCGACGTCGGCCGTCAGCCGCCGGATCTGGTTCACGGCGCCCGCCTTCATCTCCTCGATCTGATCTTCCTGATACACGTAGGCGGCGCCGTGCATGGTCACCATGGGCAGATCGATGATGTGACAGATGAACAACTTGGCGCCGAACTCCTTGGCCATGCCGATGGCCTGGGTGACGGCGGAGTTGGAAAAATCGGACAGGTCCGTGGCGCACAAAATGCGTCGAAAGTTGATTTTCATCTTTCACCTCCCTGGGGTTGTGAAATCAGCATAACGGCAGCGGCGTTCGGTGTCAAAATAAAAGGCGCTGCCGATCAGCCCCCGCTTTTGGAGCCTGTCCGGACGACGGCATTCACGGCCACCGATTGATTCTTGCCTTATGGTAGTGAAGCGGTTAATAAGGCCCGTGGAATTAGGCACTTTAACCTATGCGCAAACCTCTTCACATCGCTGTCGTCGCCATGGACGGCATATTTCCGGGCGCCTCGACGCTGACGCGGTTCTGGGAAAACATCGTCGCTGGGATCGACCAGTCCGCCCCCGTTGCACCGGAGCGCTGGATCGCACCGGCCGCGGACCGGGTCGCCAGCGGCCCGGTGCCCGACCGCACCTATTCGCGGCACGCTTGCCTGGTGACCGATTTCAGGTTCGATCCCGAGCAGTTTTCCCTGGACAAGCAAGTGACCCGCCGCTTGGATCCGGTTCATCAGCTGACCCTGGCCGCCGGCAAGCGTGCCCTGGCCGACTGCAACACCGCTGCGGTGGACCCGATGCGGGTCGATACGATTCTGGCGGCCATCGCCCTGCCCACCGACAGCGCATCGGCACTGGCGCGCCGGACCCACGGAAAGGCGATCGAACAACGACTCTTTCCCAATGCCGCCGCGTCTGAACCGTTGACGCGGGCGCAGGCCCTGGCCGGCCGGGTGGACGGCCTGCCGGCGGCCCTGCTGGCCGCCGAGATGGGCTTTGGCGGGGAGTGCTTCACCCTGGATGCGGCCTGCGCCGCTTCGATCTACGCCGTCAAGCTGGCCTGCAACGCCCTGGCCGCCGACCGGGCGGACATGGCGGTCACCGGCGGGGTGTCGCGCCCGGAGTGCCTCTACACCCAGACCGGCTTCAGCCAGCTGCAGGCCCTCTCGCGCTCGGGACGCTGCGCACCCTTCGACCGGCGCGCCGACGGCCTGGTGGTGGGAGAAGGGGTCGGCATTCTGGTGTTAAAGCGCTTGGACGATGCCCTGGCCCAGGGGGATACGATCCATGGCGTCATTCACGGCATCGGGGTGTCCAACGACATGCGCGGCAACCTCCTGGCCCCCCAGCGCGAGGGCCAGGTTCGCGCCATGCAGATGGCCTACCGGGCAGCCGGGTGGCAACCCTGGGATGTGGATTACATCGAATGCCACGGCACCGGCACGCCCGCCGGCGACACCACCGAGATCGAAAGCCTGGTCCAGTTGTGGCAGGATCGCCCGCCAACGGCGCGTGGCTGCGCCATCGGCTCGGTCAAATCGATGATCGGCCACCTGCTCACCGCCGCCGGTGCGGCCGGGATGATCAAGACCCTGTTGGCCATGCGCCACGCGACCTTGCCGCCCTCGATCCATTACACCGCCCCGCCGCCGGGCAGCCCCCTGCTCGACAGCCCATTCCGGGTCCAGACGACTGCCGATCCCTGGCCCGGTCGCACTCCCGAGTCTCCCCGCCGGGCCGCCGTCAGCGCATTCGGCTTCGGCGGCATCAATGCCCACATCCTGTTCGAGGCCTGGCCGCCGGCTGCCTCCGGCGGCGCGTCGGCGCCGCCCGCCCCCACGGTCGTCGGGGAATCGCGGCCGCCCGCACCCGATCCGGCCGTGGCCATCGTGGGCCTGGCGGTCACCGCCGGTTCGCTGGCCGACCGGACCGCCTTCGAAAAGGCCGTATTTAAAGGAGACAGCGCCATTGGCGCCCGCCCTGCCCAGCGCTGGAAAGGGGCCGATGCCTCGCTGATCGATCAACTGCAGGGCCTCGATCCAGCGGGGGCCTACATGGCGCACCTGCCCGTGGAGATCGGCGAGTTCCAGATTCCGCCCAGGCAGATCGCGGATCTGCTGCCCCAGCAGCTGCTGGCCCTGAAGGTGGGTACCGCCGCCTTGGCCGATGCCGGGCTGGCGCCAAACGAACCGCACCAGCGCATGGGCGTGGTGGTCGGCATCGAATTCGACCTCGAGGCAACCAATTTTCATCTGCGCTGGCAGCTTTTTGAAGCCGCCGCGCGCTGGAATAAGGTGCATGGCCTGAACCTGGACGAACCGGCCCTGATCGATTGGACAGAGCGCCTGCGGGACCAGTGCGGCCCGCCGCTCACACCGCCCCGGGTCGTGGGCGCCCTGGGCGGGATCGTGGCCAGCCGCATGGCGCGTGAGTTTCGCTTCGGCGGCCCCAGTTTCGTTGTCTCTGCCGGCGCCGCTTCGGGCTTTGCGGCCCTGCGGGCTGCCGTCGACCTGCTGCAGCAGGGCAGCGTCGACGCCATGCTGGTCGGGGCCGTCGATCTGGCCGGCGAGGGCCGCCGGGTGGTGCGCGCCAGTCGCAGCATGCCGCTGTCGCCAACCGGATCGGTGCGTCCCTTCGATGCCGCTGCCGACGGCACCCTGCCCGGTGACGGGGCGGTTGCCCTGGTGCTCAAGAGCGCATCGGCGGCCAGGCGCGACGGCGACCGCATCTACGCTTTCATTCGCGGCGTCGGCAGTGCCGGCGGCGACGATCCCCTGCGCGGCAGCGTCTCGACGGCCACCTACCGCCGTTCGCTGTCGCGCTGTTTCCAGCGCAGCGGCCTTGTGGCCAGGCACGTCGGCTATGTGGAGGCCCACGGCGCCGGCGTGCCCGAGCGCGATTGCCTCGAATTGAACGCCCTGGCCGCCTACTTCGACGCTGGAACCGCATCCGACCTCTCGGCCGCCGCCGCTCTGGGATCGCTCAAGCCGATCACCGGGCACACCGGCGCCGCCGACAGCCTGATGGCCCTGGCCAAGACCGCCCTGTGTCTGCACCGCCGCTGCCTGCCGCCCCTGGTCGGCTTCACCCGGCTGCCCGACGCCGTGCCCCGCGGCCTCCCGTTTCACATGCCGGCCACGGCCCAGCACTGGTATCGGGACCGCCGGGACGGCCCCCGCACGGCCTTGTGCGCCGCCGTGGCGTTAGACAGCGCCTGCAGCCATGTCCTGCTGCAGGAAGACGAACGCCGCGGTGCCGCCGTAAACCCCGCCGATACCCCGACCCTGCTGGCGCTCAGCGCCCATGAAGCCTCCGAATTGCTGGACGGGATCGGCGCCCTGGGCGACCATCTCAAACGCGGCGGCGGATCGACTGCGGTGGCTTGGGCCGCCGCCCGCTGGCAGCAGACCCACCCGCTGCAACCGACCCACGGCCTGGCCGCGGCCCTGATCCTCAACCCCGGCGAACCGGTCGACCCGGTGTTGGGCGAGGCCCGCCAGGCCATTGAATCCGGCGCCGGCGACCCGTTTTCACGGCGCGTGTTCTTCAACCGCCGCCCCGCCGGCGCAGATGCGCGCATCGCCATGGTCTACCCCGGCTCGGGCAACCACTATCTGGGCATGGGCCGTGACCTGGCCCTGCACTTTCCAGCCGTCATGGACGGCATGGACGCCGACACGGACCGTTTGAAGACCCAGGCGCGTCCCTGGTCCACGATGCCCTGGGCCCGGTCGTGGCCTCCCGGCTGGGAAGCGGCGGCGGTGGCCCGCTTCACGGCCGACCCGCTAAACATGATCTTCGGCCAGGTGCTGTTCGGCGACCTCATGACACGGGTGCTCAAACAGTTCGGTATTCGCACCGATGCCGTGATCGGATACAGCCTGGGCGAATCGGCGGCCCTGTTCGCCCACGGGGTCTGGCCGGATCGGGGCGCGATGCTCACGCGCATGCAAACCACCGACCTGTTCACGGCCCAGCTGGCCGGTCCGTGCCTGGCCTTGCGCCAGGCCTGGCGGATCCCGAAACACGACCCGACCGACTGGCGGGTTGCCGTGGTCAACCGTCCGGCGCAACGGGTGCGCGAGGCCATCTCCAAATACCCGCACGTTCGTCTGTTGATCGTCAACACGCCCGACGAATGCGTGATCGGCGGGCTTGGGCCGGCCGTTGATGGGGTGATTGACGCCTTGGGGGCCCAGGCCGTTCGGCTGGAGGGCGTGGTGACCGTGCACTGTGACGCGGCCCGGCCGGTGGCCGACGCGTATCGGGCCCTGCACCGGTTTCCGACGAGGCTGCCACCGGGCTTGGACGTGTACAGCTGCAGCCGGGCGTCGCGCTACGCCGTTACGGATGACAGTGTTGCTGATTCAATAAAAAAACAGGCTGTTGAAGGTTTTGACTTCATCCAGACGATTAACAACGCCCATGCCGACGGCATACGCGTTTTCATCGAGGCCGGGCCGCGGTCGTCCTGCACACGCATGATCGACCGCATCCTGAACAACCGACCGCACCTGGCCCTGGCCGCCAACCGAGCCGGCGAAAACGAGTTCCAGTCCCTTCTGCGCTGTCTGGCCCGCCTGGTGGCCGAGCGAATTCCCGTTGATCTAAGTCCGCTGTATGCCAACGGCCCGGCCACGGCCGCGCAGCCGGTGCATCGCCGCCGTTCGGGGCGAGCGCCGGTCAGCCTGATCGTCGGGGGACCGCCCCTGCAGCCGAGCCTGCCGGAGCCGTCGCCGACAGCGGCCCGGGCTGAAGACGCACACGGCCAATCGCCTGGAGTCCCAGATCCATCGTCAGGTCCTACCCCGCCCCCGCTGCCGACCGCTACTTCGCCGGCGGCGGACACCCTTTCCACGGACGGCTGGGAACGGCTGATCGACAACGCCCGGCAGAACGTGCGGCTGACCGCCGATGCCCACCACCGTTTTCTAGACCTGTCGCAGGAACTGACGCATGCATTCGCCGACACCTTCGACCTGCAAAATCGCCTGCTGCGGCAGGGCCACGGCCCGGAGCCGCAAAGCACCGCCATCGCCGCGCCGCCGACGGCAGCATCGACCCCCACATCACCGCCATCGCCGGCCTTCGACCGCGCCATGTGCCTGGAATTCGCCGTCGGCAGCGTAGGGCGTGTATTGGGACCGGCGTTCGCCGTTGTGGACACCTACCCGGTGCGGGTGCGCCTGCCCGACGATCCCTTGATGCTGGTGGACCGCATCCTGACGGTTGAGGGGGAGATGCTCTCCCTGGCAGCGGGCCGCGTGGTCACCGAGCACGACGTCCGACCCGGGGCCTGGTACCTGGACGGCGGCCGCGCCCCGGTGTGCATCAGCGTGGAGGCCGGTCAGGCGGACCTCTTTTTGTGCGCCTTTCTGGGCATCGACCACCAGGTCAAGGGGCAGCGCGCCTATCGCCTTCTGGATGCCGTGGTTACCTTCCACCGCGGATTGCCGCGCCCCGGCGAGACCATCCGCTACGACATCGCCATCGACCGTTTCGTGCGCCAGGTAGACACCTGGATGTTCTTCTTCCACTTCGAAGGCTATATCGGCGACGACCACCTGATCAGCATGCGCGACGGCTGCGCCGGTTTTTTCAGCGCTGCGGAGGTCGACCGATCGGGCGGCATCCTTCTCACCGCCCAGGAGCGCCAACCCGTCGACGGCAAACGCCCGCCCGACTGGCAGCCGCCGGTTGCCATGGCCGTGGAATCCTACACGGACAACCAGGTGGACGCCCTGCGCCGCGGCGATCTGGCCGGCTGCTTCGGCAGCCAGTTCAGCGGGATCGATCTGGCCGAATCCCTGCGTCTGCCCGATGGCCGCATGCGCCTGATCCACCGCATCGTCGAGCTGGACCCGCAGGGCGGGCGCTACGGGCTGGGTCTGATCCGGGCCGAAGCGGACATCCACCCCGACGACTGGTTCTTGACCTGTCACTTCGTGGACGACATGGTCATGCCCGGCACCCTCATGTACGAATGCTGCGCCCACACCCTGCGGGTTTTTCTGCAGCGCATGGGCTGGGTGACCGATACCCCCGGAGTCTGTTACGAGCCGGTCGTCGGCAACGCCGCCCGCCTCAAGTGCCGCGGTCCGGTCACACCGGCCACCCGCCGGGTGCACTACGAGATCCAGATCAGCGAGATCGGATACGGCCCGCAGCCCTATGCCGTCGCCGATGCCCACATGTTCGCCGACGGTCGCCCGATCGTCTTTTTCAAGGAGATGTCCCTGCAGATGACCGGCCTCGACCGAGCCCAGATCGACGCCTTGTGGAGACATCGACAAGTCCGCCCGGCCGCACCGCCAGCAGAGGCGCCCCCGGCCGCGGAGGCCCCGCTCTACGACCGGGCCGCTATTTTGGCGTTTGCCACCGGCAAGCCCTCCGAGGCATTTGGCCGCCCATACCGCGTGTTCGACCACGAGCGCAAGATTGCGCGCCTGCCGGGACCGCCCTACTGCTTCATGGACCGCGTCATCCGGGTCGAGCCCGAGCCCTGGCAGCTGGCGCCCGGCGGATGGGTGACCGCCCAGTACGACGTTCCGGGAGCGGCATGGTATTTCGCGGCCGACCGCTCCGGAGTGATGCCTTTTTGCGTCCTGCTGGAGATCGCTTTGCAGCCCTGCGGATGGCTGGCGGCCTATGCCGGTTCGGCCCTGCACAGCCGGCGCGATCTCAAATTCCGCAATCTGGGCGGCAAGGCCGTGCTGCACCAGCAGGTGACCGCCGATGTCGGCACCTTGACCATGCGCTGTCGAATGACCAAAGTCAGCGAAGCGGCCGAGATGATCATCGAGAATTTCGACTTCGAAGTGCTGGCCGGCAGCCGGCCGGTATACACCGGCGACACCTACTTCGGGTTCTTCTCGGCCGAGGCCCTCGATCGGCAAAAAGGGTTGGGCACGGCCGACCCCATGGTCAAGGCCCTGGCGCCCTTTGGCACTGATTGGACTGACGCCGTGGCTTTAGAGGCGAGCTTTCCCCACACGCCGGACGACGCCGAAGGCCTGCCCCTGGCGGTCTCTGATCTGGCCCTTCCCGCCAAGGCCCTGCTGATGCTCGACGGCGTCGCCGCCGGCCGGCCGGGCCGAGGGCCAGCGGACCCGGCCTACATTCGCGGAATCAAAACGGTGGACCCGCGCGAGTGGTTTTTCAAGGCCCATTTCTATCAGGATCCGGTTTGCCCCGGATCGCTGGGTCTGGAATCGTTTTTACAATTGCTCAAACTCTGGGCGATCGAACGCTGGCCAGACCTTGCGGCATCGCACCGCTTCCGCCTGGCGACCGGCCGTCCCCACACCTGGACCTATCGCGGCCAGGTCGTTCCCCAAAACCGGGGTGTGGTCGTGGAGGCCCTGATCACGCACCTGCCAGACGGCAGCCATCCCTCGCTGCGGGCCGACGGCCTGCTCAGCGTCGACGGGCTGCCGATCTACAGGATGGAAAACTTCGAACTGACCCTGGTTCCCGGGGATGAGGACCCACGGCCATGAACCGACTGCTTCTGCCCGGCAAACCGATCGACCCGGCGGCCTATCGCCGGCTCTACCCATTCCAATCGCACCTTCTGGACCGCAAGGGCCTGGGTTATCACTATGTCGACCAGGGCACCGGAGATCCGGTGGTCATGGTGCACGGCAACCCCACCTGGTCATTTTATTTTCGAAATCTCATCACCGCCCTGGCACCCGACTATCGCTGTATCGCCCCGGATCACATGGGCTGCGGCTTGTCCGACAAGCCCGACGGCACCCGCTACGACTTTCGCCTGGGCAGCCGCGTGGCCGACTTCACGGCCCTGATGGATCGGCTCGCGCTGACGCGCGTGACCCTGGTGGTGCACGACTGGGGCGGCATGATCGCCATGGCCTGGGCCGTGGCCAACCCCCAACGGGTCTCGCGGATCGTCGTCACCAACACGGCGGCCTTTTTCCCGCCGGGAGGCAAGTCCATTCCCCTGCGCCTGCGCTTGGTGCGCAACCTGACCGCCCTGGCGACGCCCGCCGTGCTCTACGGGAACCTGTTCGCCCGCGGGGCGGTCTACATGGCGCCTTACAAACGGCTGCCGACGGCGGTCAAAAACGGCTTGCTGGCGCCCTACAACTGCCCGCGCCATCGTCTGGCGACCTTGCGGTTCGTCCAGGACATCCCATTGGCGCCCGGCGACCCCGGGTACGACATCGTCCGCCGGGTGGACGACCAGTTGCGCGTTCTGGCGCACCTCCCCATGCTGATACTGTGGGGACGGCACGATTTCGTGTTCGATCTGGATTATTTCAGGGCCTGGCGCCGGCGCTTTCCGCAGGCCGAGGCCCACCTGTTCGACGATGCCGGGCACTACCTCATCGAAGACGTACCCGGGCGCATCGAGGGGCTGCTGCGGCGTTTTCTGGATCGGAACCCCCTATGAACCAATCGACGGATTCCATACTGAACGTGGGAAGCGACCCGATGGCATCATCGTATGGTCCGGACCCGTTGAGCGTCAACGTGGCCGGCTACCTGAGGAAAATGGCGCGTACGCAGCCCTACCAACGGGCCGTGGTCTCTCCCTGCGGTCGCGACGCAAACGGGCGCGTGGCCTACACCCACCTCACCTTTCGACAGCTGGACGTCGAGTCCGACCGTCTGGCCAAGGGCCTTGGCGAAGCAGGCATCGGGCGCGGCGTGCGCACCATCTTGATGGTCAGGCCCAGCCTGGACTTTTTCGCCCTGGTGTTCGGCCTGTTCAAAGCCGGTGCGGTACCGGTGGTCGTAGACCCGGGCATGGGCGTGCGGCGTATGCTGGCCTGCCTGCGGGAAAGCAGAGCCCAGGCCCTGATCGGCATTGCGCCGGCACACGTGCTGCGCACCCTGGCACCCACCTACTTTTCGGGCGTCAAGACCGCAATCACGGTCGGCCGGCGCCTGTTCTGGGGCGGCCGCACCCTGGAGCAGGTGCGCGCCGAACGCCGTCGGCCGTATCGCATTGCCGACACGCGGTCCGATGAGCTGGCCGCCATTCTCTTTACCACCGGCAGCACCGGCCCGGCCAAGGGGGTACGCTACTCCCACGGCGTTTTCGACGCCCAGGTGCGCAACATCCGGGACCAGTTCGGCATCGCCCCGGGCGAGATCGACCTGCCCACCTTTCCGCTGTTCGCCCTGTTCGACCCAGCCCTGGGCATGACGGCTATAATCCCGGACATGGACCCCACCAAGCCGGCCCGGGTCAACCCGCACAAGATCGTCGAAGCCATCGTCGACCAGGGCGTCACCAACATGTTCGCCTCCCCGGCCCTGCTCGACCGCGTGGGGCGCTACGGCAGGCACCGGGGCCTGAAGCTGCCCACCTTGAAACGGGTCATCACGGCCGGGGCGCCGGCCGCACCGGCCATGATCGAACAGTTCGCCGCCATGCTGACCGGCCAGGCCCAGATCCACACCGGATACGGGGCCACGGAGGCCATGCCGGTCAGCGCCTTTGGCAGCGACGCGATCCTGGGCGAAACCCGCCGGCGCAGCGAAAAGGGCTACGGCATGTGCGTGGGCCCGCCGCTCTCCGGCGTCGACGTGCGCATCATTGCCATCGACGACGGACCGCTCGAACAGTGGACCGATGCACTCGAATTGCCGCAAGGCGAGATCGGCGAGATCATCGTTCGCGGCGATCAGGTCACGCCAGGCTATTTCGAGCGGCCCGATGCCGATGCCCTTTCCAAAATCGCCGACGGCGACACCTTCTGGCACCGCATGGGCGACCTGGGGTGGCTGGACAAGAAAGGCCGCATCTGGTTCTGCGGCCGCAAGAGCCACCGCGTGGTCGCCGCGCAGGCCACCTTTTACACGGTTCCCTGCGAAGCCATTTTCAACAACCACCCGCGCGTGTTCCGCAGCGCCCTGGTGGGCGTCGGGCCCCAGGGAAGCCAGGTGCCGGTCGTCTGCATCGAGCTGGTGCCCGGCGACCGCGGCAATGACCGAGACCGGCTCGAATCGGAACTGCTGGCGCTGGCCAAGGAGAGTCCGATCACCAGTGCCATCGAGACCATCTTGTTCCACCGGGCCTTTCCCGTGGACGTGCGCCACAACTCGAAAATATTCAGGGAGCAGTTGGCCGTATGGGCTGCGAAACGACTGTGACGGCAAGCAGGCCGACCAGATCCATCCTCGTCACCGGCGGCGGCGGCTTTTTGGGCAAGGCCATCGTTCGGGAGCTGCTGGCCGACGGCCACCGGGTGGCCAGTTTTTCGCGTCGGCGCTACCCGGTGCTGGACCGGCTGGGCGTCGAGCAGATCAGCGGCGACATCGCCGATGCTGGTGCCGTGGCCCGGGCGGCCCGGGGACGCGATACCGTTTTTCATACCGCGGCCAAGGCCGGGGTGGGGGGCGCCTTCGACGACTATTTTCGGCCCAACGTCACCGGCACCCGCAATGTCATTGCGGCCTGCCGTGCCAGCGGCGCTGCGACCCTCGTTTACACCAGCAGTCCCAGCGTGGTGTTCGACGGCCAGGACATGGCCGGCGCCGACGAGTCGGCTCCCTACCCGGCCCGCTACCACGCTCCCTATCCGCAGACCAAAGCCATGGCCGAACAGATGGTCCTGGCCGCCGCCGACCGGCAACTCAAAACGATTGCGCTGCGTCCCCACCTGATCTGGGGACCGCAGGACAATCACCTGGTGCCGCGCATCGTCGCCCGCGCCAAACGCCTGCGTCAGGTGGGCGACGGCCGCAACCGCGTCGACACCATCTACATCGACAACGCCGCCCGCGCCCATCTGCTGGCCATGCAGGCCCTGGCCAAGCAACCGGCCCTGTCGGGCAAGGTCTATTTCGTCAGCGACGACCATCCCATCGCCCTTTGGGAGATGGTCAACCGGATCCTGGCGGCGGCCGGCAAACCGCCGGTTAAAGGTCGCATCTCGCCCCGGGCAGCCTATTGTATCGGCACTGTGCTGGAATGGGCCTACCGCACCTTCGGGATCGCCGGAGAACCCCCCATGACGCGCTTTGTGGCCCGGGAACTGGCCACCTCCCACTGGTTCGACATTTCGGCCGCCAAGCGCGACCTGGGGTACCGGCCGCACATCTCCATCGACGAAGGCCTGCGGCGCCTGAGGGGCTGGCTGCGGGAAAGCGGTTTGCCATCGGCCTGAAACATGCTAAAAGACACCATATTCCGTGATCATCCCATCCAATCGAGGAGCGTGCCTGTGGAACTGACCGACCTGTTGCCGCTGGAAAAATGGTCCGAGCTGGAAAATGAGATTCACCGGCGTTCCGGACTGGAATCGAACGTATTCAATACAAAGGGCATCCGCATCACCGACAACAAGGCCTGGGTCAACCGGCTTTGCCCGGCCATCAAGGCCACCCCAAAAGGCCAGGCCTTCATCTGCGCGGTGGCCCACATGAATCTGGCCAACCAGGCCAGGGACGAAAAGCGGCCCGTGATCGAGGAGTGCGACGCCGGGCTGATGAAAATCGTGGTGCCGATCTTCGTGGACGGCGATTTCATCGGCGCTATCGGGGCCTGCGGCCTGCTGCCGGCCGGCGGCGAGGTGGATGACTTTCTGGTCAACAAGATGACCGACATGGACGCGGAGACCATCGGTGAGCTGTGCGAGGACCTGGCCGTAATCGAGACCAATTCCGCCGAGGAGGTGGCCCAGTTCATCTGGGAAAAAATCGAAGCCATCGTCGTCCAAGCCTGAAGCCTCAAGCGGCACTGACCGCCCTTCGAACCAGCACCCTTGGCCCGGCCCCGGCGTATGCTTCGGGCGCCCACAAGCGAATGACCAACGCACATTCAAACCCATTTCGGTCGATGGCAGCGGCCATCACCCTGGTCCTGCCCTGCCGTGCACTGGCAGCCGGATTGCCGTCCGGCGCAGAGAGCGCGGGCACGACGAGCCAGGCCGACCTCATTCTGCTGATTGCCTACGTCCTGCTGGCCCTGGTCTTTTCCTTTCTGTGCAGCATCGCCGAAGCCGTCCTGCTGAGCATCACCCCCGCCTACATCGCCGGGCTGCAGGACAAAAACCCCGGCCTGGCCAAATTGTTGAAACGCTTGAAACAGGACCGGGTCGACCAGTCCCTGGCCGCCATCTTGACCTTGAACACCATCGCCCACACCGTGGGCGCCATCGGTTCGGGGGCCAAGGCCACCGCGGTGTTCGGCAACGCCTGGTTCGGCCTGTTTTCGGCCCTGATGACCCTGATGATCCTGTTCTTGTCGGAAATCATCCCCAAGACCATCGGTGCGGTCTACTGGCGCGTTCTGACCGGCCCCACGGCCCGTTTTGTGCGCATCCTGATCTGGGTGCTCTACCCCTTGATCTGGCTTTCCGAGTGGTTGACGCGCCTGGTGTCCGGCAACAAAAAAGCCCACGTCTTCTGCCGCGACGAGTTCGTCGCCATGGCCGGGATCGGGGAACGGGCCGGCCAGATCGACCCGCGCGAATCGCGCATCATCACCAATCTGTTTCGCTTGGGCACCCTGAAGGCCGAGGACATCATGACCCCACGCACGGTCATCACAGCCCTGCCCCTGAAGCTGACGGTCGACGCGGCGGTGGCGGTCAACCCACCGGTCTCCTTTTCACGACTTCCGCTTTACGAAAAGGATTTGGACCACATCAGCGGGTTCATTCTCAAGGACGACCTGCTGCTGGCCAAGGCGCTGGACCGTGGCCAGCTCACGCTGGCAAGCCTGCAGCGCGAGATCAAGACGGTGCCGGGCACCCTGCCCCTTTCCAAGCTGCTGGCGCAATTGCTCGAACAGCGCCAGCACATCGCCCTGGTGGTCGATGCCTACGGCGGCACCAAAGGCCTGGTGACCCTCGAGGATGTGGTCGAGACCCTGCTGGGAACCGAGATCGTCGACGAGATGGATGGGGAAGCGGACATGCAGGCCCTGGCGCGCCGCAAGTGGAAAAAGCGCGTCGAAGCGCTCGGGCTGGATGTGGTCGAGGCGACACCGGAGAAGCCGCCGGAATGACCCGCGGCGGCGCTGGACCTGGTCCCTACACAGCTGGAAGGAACCGGATACGCACGCCTTATAACGCCTCCATGTCAAACTCTTCGAACCCATACCAGAAACCGGTCCGGGTCACGTGGTCCAGTTCGAACTGCACCGCTTCGATGTGGTTGTTCTCGATCTCCAGAAAACGCGCGAACATGGCCCGGTGGTCGGCGGCTGCGACCTGCCCGACCAGACCTTCGTAGAAGCGACTGGTCTCGATTTCGGTCTCCAGGGCCTTGGAAAGCATCTGCTGCTTGAGCCCGCGGCTCTCTTGGCCCAGCTTGGCCTGCAGTCGACCGGCCTCTTTTTGAATGGCGGCCCGGTCGGGAATGGTCGACTCCAGCCGCTCGGCCGAGACGGCACCGGTTTGGCGCCACTCGGCCAGCCGGCTCTCCAGGTAAGCCACGTGGCGCTGCTCGTCGTCGGCCAGGGCCTGGAAGATCTTCTTGCCGGCCGGCTCGTCGGTACCGGCCACGGCCTCGAGGTAGAGATCCCGGATGCGGTTTTCAAATTCAAGGGCCGATTTGAGGGCGGCTTCGAGTTCCATGGGGTCCTCCTTGCTAATGGGTCGGTTTACACTTTCGGGAACGTTGCCGGTCATTTCAACCCGGGCGGAATCTCACACACTGGAATCGGGACCATCTTGTGCCGGTTGGCGCGGTTGAATTTCCGGTAAATGGCCAGCACGTCGCGCTGCCGGGGCGAAAGGGACGCCTCGTCCCCCGGCTGCGATTCGAATGCCATGGCCCACTCCAGTTCGTCGTAGCTGGCGCCGATCTGATGTTCGTCGCTGCGGTTGTCCGTCCACAGCCCGTCGGTGGGCGGGGCCTCAATGATCTCCTCGCTGATGCCCAGCGCGCCTGCCAGGGCATAGACCTCGGATTTGAGCAGGTCGGCGATCGGCGACAGGTCCACGCCGCCGTCGCCGTACTTGGTGTAAAACCCCACCCCGAAGTCCTCGACCTTGTTGCCGGTGCCGGCCACCAGCAGGCGGTGGTGGGTCGAAACGGCATAGAGGGTGAGCATGCGCAGCCGGCTGCGGGTGTTGGCCATGCTGAGGCCGTCTTGAACCTGACTGGGGAAGACGGCCTGCATGGCGGCGAAGACCGGGGTCAGATCAACGGTGATGCCATCTACATTGACAAAGCGTTTTTCGAGCCACTGGATGTGACGCGCGGCACGGCTGAACTGGTCGGACGCCTGGTGGATGGGCATGTTCAGCACCTTGACCACCGCCCCGGTCCGGGCGCACAAGGTGGAGGTCAGGGCCGAATCGATCCCGCCCGAGACGCCGACGACAAAGCCCGCCAGTTTCGATCCTTCAAGATAGCTGTTGAGCCAGTTGACGATGTGGTCGATGACCGGCTGGGTCTGCATTCGCAAGTCCCTTCTTGGCAGTGAAAATTGAGTTTCAGTCCGGCAGCAGGTCGTAGAAATAGCGCATGGCGTCCGAACGGGTAAGGATGCCGATGACGCGCCCGTCGTCGACCACCGGCAGGCGACCGATGTCGTGGCGCACCATGATGCGCGCGGCCTGGATGGGGCTCTTGCCCGGGGCCACCGTAATCACCCGAGTGCTCATGAAGGCTTTGACCGGCGCCTGCAGCTGGTCCTTTTTGCGGATCTTCTTGAAGTCCCGCCGCGAAATGACGCCGACCAGGGCGTCGCCGTCCACCACCGGCAGCCCCGTGCAGCCGCGTTCGCGCAAGATCACGGCCACCTCCGCCATGGGGGTATCCGGCGGCACCGAAAAGACCGGAAAGGACATCAGGTCGCCGATCTGCACGGACGACTGCTGATTGCCCTGGATGAGGTCGATGATCATGCGTTCGGCCGCTTCGGGGTTGACCCCCTTGAGCATGGCGCTGCCGGCGCCGGGATGTCCGCCGCCGCCCAGGCTTTTCATGAGGCTGCCGATGTCGATCATGTCGCCTTCGCTGCGGCCGATGACCATGCACTTGGGGCGGCCGTCCTTGCCCTGGCTGACGAACAGGCCGAAGGCGGCGTCCACGTTGAGAATGTCGCGGTACATGCGCACCACCAGGGCCAGGTTGCCCACGTGGGCGTCGATGGGAATGCGGCTGATGCTCACGGTGTGGCCGTTGACCTTTAAACGGTTGGCGTCCTTTAGCATTTCGAAAAGGACCGCCTTCTGCTTTTCCCCGTAGGCGGGACGCAAGAATCGATTGACCAGGGCCAGATCGGCCTTGCGGTCCAGCAGCCAGCCGGCGGCATAGGCGTCCTCGGCGGTGCTGGAAGAAAACGTCAAGTTGCCGGTGTCCTCGTACAGCCCGGCCAAAAAGAGCGTGGCCTGGATGGGCGTGATCGGTTTGCCCAGGGCCTTGAGTTCGCGCACCAGCAAGGTGATCGTGGCCCCAACCGCCTCCTGGCATTTCCAGGCCGCCTCGATGTCTCCGCCAAGGTGGTGATCCCAGACGCAGACCTCCAGGTCGGCCCTGCGCTTGAGCTGGGCCAGCGGCCCCAGGCGGTGCCAGTCGGCCGTGTCGATGACGATCAGGCGGCTGACCTGGTCGATCGCCACCTTCTGGCGCTCCACGTAGGCGAAGACCTCCTTGTGAATGGACATGAAGGCACGCACGTTGGCATTGACGGCCCTGGGAACGGCGGCAACGGCCTCGGGATAGATCAGCTTGGCGGCCACCAGGGAGGCGAAGCCGTCAAAATCGGTGTTGCGGTGGGTGGTGATGATCTGCATGGGTCAGGACGAGGGATCGGTCGACGACGGGTGGTGGCTGCGGCGGTGCTCCAACGCCAAGGCCGAGCGGGTGTCGTGATCCCCGTCCGGACCTTCCAGCAGCGCCTGGGAGTCCTGTCGGACCCTGTACTCCAGTTCGAGGCGGTGCTTTTCGATTTCGGTCTGGCTTTCGATGCTCTTTCTGGCCAGCAGGTAGCGCAGGTAGACGATCCAGACCCCCACGGCCACCACCAGGGCGGCGGCACCGATAAAGACCCACTTGAAACGGATGATGGTGTCGACGCCGGTGCGCCCGACATAGGTGATCGTGTTGGGAATGATCCAGTAGGAGATCACCCCGACGAAGACCAGAAACCCGATGATGAAGATGTTCATCCGGCTGATGCGGTAGAGCAGCCCCTCCAGGCGGGTTTCATAGCCCGATTCAGCGGGCGGCCGGGCGTCGTCGCCCTGCAGCTCGGCGCCGTGAAAGATGGCCGCATAGGCCTTGACCACAAACCCGAACAGCAGCATGGCCCCCACCGGAATGCCGATGGCGGCCACGAACCAGGCCCTGAACGGAAAGGGATTGTCCTCGGTCTGCAGGCGGACCCGGTAGTTCTCGAAGGGGCCGAAGGTCTTTTCGAAGTAGTACTTGTTGAATTCGCTCAGGTTTTTACCGCTGGTTTCGTGAATGACGTTGCCGTCGGCATCGATCACCTGCAACCAGGATCGGCGGCCCGACTGCATGGCCGCCAGGGCGAATATCTCCAGCTCCAGTAAAAACAGGCCCACGATGATGATGACGAAAAGGGTCCGGTTCTCCTGGATCAAGCGGCTGATACGCGATGTCTTCACCATACTCCTTGCCTGCCCTCCTGCAGTGCCGGGTCGCCAGGGCCAGGCGGCCGTTGCACGAAGGCCCAATCTATCATGGCGGCCCTTTTTTGGACAATCTTTTTTCAGGTTCGGCGGTCAGTCGGACCAGCCGTCATGGCCGGCCAGCGCCGCGGCCACTTCACGCCGGTAGCGGTCCAGGGAAGCGGCCCTGCGGATCCGCGTCAAGATGCGCTGGCCGTCGGAGAAGCCGGACGCGAAATAGCGCCAGAAGCCTTTCATGCGATCCAACACGTGGCCCGGCCCGCAAAACCGGCCGCCATAGGCCTCCAGGAGATGGTCGTGAAAGCGCCCAAAGCGCTCCCGGGATCCGGGCGGCGAACCGCTGCCCTGGCGGATCATCTCCGCCAAAAACGGGTTGGCGATCAGACCGCGCCCCAGCATCCAGCCGGCCACGGCCGGGAAGCGCTCTTTAAGGTAACACCAGCTCCGGGTGTCGTTGATGTCGCCGTTGTAGACGACCGGATGCACGAGGCCGGCCAGACAGGAAGCAAAGGCCGCAAGGTCGACGGTGCCGCTGTACATCTGCACCCCCGTGCGCGGGTGCACGATCACCCGGGCCAGGGGGTAGCGGTTGAACACCGGAATCAGGCGATCCATCTCGGCCGCCGAAAAGCGCCCCAGGCGCGTTTTGACGGAGAGCCGGCCGGCAAAACCGGCCAGCACCTGCTCGAGCACCCGGTCGATGGTGTCGGGATAGGGCAGCAACCCGGATCCGCGCCTCTTTTTGGCCACCATCGGAAAGGGGCACCCCAGGTTCCAGTTGATCTCAGCGTAGCCCATATCGCCCAGGGCGTTGACCAGACGGATCAGCTGGTCGGGATCGTTGCCGAGAACCTGGGGAACGGTCGGCAGGGCGCGGTTGTCGGCCGGTTCCAGCTCCCGCAGGTGCGCGGCCTTGATGCGCCGCCCCTTGACGGCGGTGACGAAGGGCGCCACGGCCTCGTCGACACCGGCGAAGTGAGCCTGGAAGGCGTTGCGGAAGATCAGATCGGTAAAGCCCCGCAAGGGGGCCAGGATGAGCGGCGCTGGGGTCATGGCGAACGTTGCACCGGAACCGCAAGGCTCATAAAAACCGCCTTTTCGGCGAACATGAGCCGTTTGGCCACCAGGGAGTTCAAAAAGGCCGCGATCTGCCGGCTGTCGCGGGCGGGAAAGGCCGCGCTGATCGCCGCAAGGGACTGCGGTGATTGGCAGAAGCGGTAGATGTCGGCCGACACGCCGCTCAAGCGGTGCCGGTCGGCCGGTCCCTCGGGCAGCACCTGATCGATGATCAGAAAGTCGCCCCCGTCGCGATAGGCCAGGGCCGGTTTACCAGCGCTGCGTTGCTGCAGGACCGCGTAGGCGCGCTGCCATTGGCGCACGGCCTGCTCGACCGGCCGCCAGAGGCGCTGCTGACGCCGGCGGTCGCCGCGGTAGCTTTGGATCATCCAGCGCATCCGGCCGGCGACCGGTGCCGGAAAGAGCTTTTTCAGATGGGGGTGGTTGCAGATCGACCGGATCTGAAACTGCCGGGGATGTCGATAGATCGGGCTTTCCAGCCCCAGCCAGAAGCGGACCGTCTTCAAAGGACGATACCAGCGGGCAAACTCGAGGGCGCGCAGGGTTTCGTCCACATCGCCGGCATCGCTGCCGGGAAAATGAAGCAACAGGTTCGACGCGTTGACAATTCCCAGGCCTTCACACTGCTTCATCAGGAAAAGGTTGTCGATGGCCCGCACCCCTTTGTTCATCTTGTCGAGCAGACGGCTGGACAGGGCCTCGACACCCACCTGAACGGTGTCCAGGCCGGCCCGGCGCATGCTCGCCAGCAGGGCCGGTGCTGTGGTGGCCCGCAGTTCGGCAAAGATGGAAAGGTCGCAGCCCAAGGCGCGCAGGCCGTCGAAAACGGCTTCGGCATGCCCGGCCGGAAAGGCGTTGTCGGCAAAGGCTACCGAGAGCAGCTGGTGGCGCCGAACCTGGCGGTCGACTTCGGCAACGACGCGCCGGGCCGGTTTGGTGCGATAGCCCTGCCACTGCAGGTTGAGATTGCAAAAGGCGCAGCCCGTGAATCGGCCGTCGGCGGATCGCCGGCGCCACCAGCATCCCCGCGAGGCCTCGATGGGAAGCGTGGCGAAGAACCTCGTTTCAGGGGAAAAGCCGGCCAGGACCTTAAAATAGTCGTCGTAGTCCGGCATTGGCAAATCGTCCAGCTGTTCCAGCTGCGACATCCGCGGGTGGCCGGCGGGCACGGCGGCACGCCCCAACACACCGTCGGGCAGGGCCCTGCCGTCCGGCCTTGAGCCGGCCCTGAGCCAGCGGATCAGCTCGACCAGGGGGCGCTCACCCTCACCCACGACCAGAAAATCGATCTGCGGAAAAACAGACATCAGCGCGGCGCTTTGCTCGCCGCAAAACGAAGACCCGCCCACCACCACGGGCAACTCCGGGCAGCGCTCCTTGATGCGCGCCAGCAGGTACAAAGAGGCGGTCACCTGGCAAAACGAGATCGAAAACCCCACCAGCGACAAGGCCTGCCAGTCGGTGTCCGCCAGCCAGCGCCGGGTGAAGGCCTCGACCTGGTCGACTATCCCTTTAAAATCGGGCAGGGCCCCGCTGCCCGGCCGGCGTGTGCCGTCGTACAGCGCTTTTGCCCGCTCGGCCCGGTCCGGATAGAGCAGGGCCGCAAAAACCGCCTCGGCGCGCCACACGCGCCGGGAAACCTGCTGGTAGGGCTGGTACCCCAGGGCGCGGGCCAAGGGCAGAAAAAGATGGCAGGCCTCCACCGCCAGGTCCGGCAGCATCTCCGCCAGATAGGCCTTGAGGGCTCCCAGCGGCAGCGAGGGCCGGTTGAACAGCGGCCAAGGTGCCGACACCAGCAGCACCCTTTTGGTGACTTCCGGTATGCCTGTCGTCATTGCAAACGCCTTTTTTTGCTTGAAATCAACAACTGGCGCGTATAAAAATCAGTACCTTCATTCGTACCGTGTCATGCTATAACAGAAAGGGGGGCCGGCATGCAATTTCGAGCGACCGGCACTGGCGACCCGACCGAGGCCCGCCCCGCCTGCAACCGCCTGGAAGGCACATGAAAATTTCCATTCGCTGGGCCTTGATCGCCGGCTTTCTGGGGCTGATCTGGGGCACGCACCTCATCACCACGACCTCTTCGTATCTGACTTCCCAGGATGTGCTCCAGCGGCACGCCCAGGACATCATGGAGAACATCGCCGATCTGGCCATGGAGCAGAGTCAACGCCACCTGCTGCATGCCCACGGTGCCGCTGCCTTGACACGGCGGCTGATGGCGGCCAACGTGGTCGGCAACCGGCCCGACCAGATCGACGCCCTGGAGCGCTACCTCTACGACCAGCTGGCCGTCAATCCACAGTTTGCCGGCATATACGTCGGCACCCCCCAGGGGCATTTTTTCGATGTGCGCCATTTCGACGCCCAGGCGCCGGGCGGTTTTCGCACCAAGGTCATCTTGAACGAGGTCGGCCAGCGGCAGGTCAGGCTGGTGCATCGCGATGCCAACTTCAGAAAACTTTCATCCCAGGGGGACATCGAGGATCGTTACGATCCGCGTCAGCGCCCCTGGTACCGCAAAGCGGTGACCGAAAACGCCATTGTCTGGACCGATCCCTACATTTTTTACACCTCCCAGAAGCCGGGCATCACCATTGCCGGGCCCTTTTACGACGACACGGGCAAACTCAAAGGGGTGGTCGGGGTCGACATCGAAATCGATCAGCTGTCGGTCTTCATCGGCAACCTGAAAATCGGCAAGCACGGCAAGGCCTTCCTGCTCAACCGCAACGCCGATGTCGTGGCCTACGAAAACCTCGCCAAACTGATCTTCAACCCCACGGCGGATGCCGGAACGACCCGTCTGGCCAAGATCAGCGAACTGGACGATCCGCACAGCCGCAAAGCCTTCGAAACCGCCCGCATTCAAACCGATGCGGACGGCATGCTGCTGATGGATGGGCCGCATTTTGCCAGCTTCACCCAGGGCGGTGAGGTCTATCTGGCCATGTTCACCCCTTTTTCGACGCCCCAGTGGCCCTGGATTATCGGCGTTTACCTGCCCGAAGACGACTATCTGGGCGCCATCAAGGCCAACCGCTGGCACAACATGCTGGCCACCACGGCCATCTCCGGCCTGGCGGCCATCCTGGGGCTGTTGCTGGCCCGCGGGGTCATCCGGCCGATCGACCAGCTGGGCAGCGCCTCGCGTCAGATCAAAAAAGGCCTGGCCGAACCCCTGCCCCCAATCCGCTCCGCCTACACCGAAATCCAGGATGCCGCAGACGCCTTTTCGGAAATGAAAACCGCCGTGGAACGCACTCGGGCAAAATACCAGGGGATTTTCAACAACGTTCAGGACGTCTACTACGAAGCTTCCATCAAGGGCACCATCATCGAAATCAGCCCCTCCATCGAAAAGATATCCCTCTATCGCCGCCAGGCGCTGATCGGGACCGATCTGGTCAAATTGTACGTCGACCCGGACCAGCGGCGCGGCGTCCTTCAGCGACTCAACGAGAACGGTCACATCAACGACTACGAAGTGACCTTTCTGGACAGGGACGGCCGGTCGAGCCACTGCGCCCTCAACGCCACCTTGCTGCGCAGGCCTTCCGGAAAGCCCTATCGAATCATCGGCTCGCTGCGCGACATCAGCGACCGCAAAATCGCCGAACAGGATCTGCTGCGCTACAAGGACCGGTTGGAGGAATTGGTCAAGGCGCGCACGGTCGAACTCCAGCGGGCCAACGACAATCTGGTGGCCCAGATCGACCGGCGCCTGTCCACCGAAAAACAACTGCGAATCAGCGAGGAAAAATACCGCACTATCCTGGATGCCATCGACGAAGCCTATTTCGAACTGGACCGCGCCGGAACGCTCACCTTTGTCAACGATGCCGCCGGTCGCATCATGGGATATTCCCTGGATGAACTGTGCGGGATGCACTTCCGGCACTTTTCCGGCCATCAGCCGACGCGACACCTCATCACGGTCTTTGGCGGCATCATCCAATCCGGGAACCCCGAGCAGGCGATTGCCTACCCGGTCATCACCAAAGCGGGCAGCCGGAAGGTACTGGACCTGAGCGCGGCCCTGCTGCGCGACAGCTCGGGCACGATCGTCGGCTTTCGCGGTCTGGCCCGCGATGTCACGGCCAAGATCGCGGCCGAAAAGGAGCAGGAAAAACTGCAGCAGCAGCTCAACCATGCCCAGCGCATGGAAGCGGTGGGCACGCTGGCCGGCGGCATCGCCCACGACTTCAACAACCTGCTCATGGGGATCATGGGCAACGTCTCGCTGCTCGAGATCAGCATTGGGGCCGACAGCACCACCTCCGGTTACCTGCGAACCATTGAGCAGTGCGTCGAAAGCGGTGCCTCGCTCACCCGTCAGCTGCTCGGCTTCGCACGCGGGGGCAAATATCAGACCACGACGCTCGATTTGAACGAAATCGTGCGCCGAACCGCCGACATGTTCGGACGGACCAAAAAAGAGATCCAGATCCAGGCCCGCTACCAGGAGCATGTCTGGCCGGTGGATGCCGATCAGGGTCAGATCGAGCAGGTCCTGGTCAATCTGTTGGTGAACGCCTGGCAGGCCATGACCGACAACTTGACCCTGACCCTGTCCACGGAAAACGTGGTCATCGAACCCGCCCTGGCGACCACTTTCGGCGTCAAGCCGGGAGACTACGTTTCGGTCGGCGTCCAGGACCGCGGCAGAGGCATCGATCCGGATGTCATCGACCGGATCTTCGAGCCGTTCTTCACCACCAAACAGATGGGGCGCGGAACCGGCCTGGGTCTGGCGTCGGCATTCGGGATCGTCAAAAACCACAAGGGCATCATCGACGTGCAAAGTCGGCCGGGCCAGGGGTCGACCTTCACGTTTTACCTGCCGGCGGCATCCCGGGAACGGCTGCCCGTGCCGCCGCCGGAACCCGGCGTTGCCCTGAGCGGTTCCGGCACCGTATTGGTGGTGGACGATGAAGCGGTCGTTCTCGACGTCGCGACCACGATTCTAAAAACCCTGGGGTACCAGGTGATCACCGCCGCCAACGGCCACCAGGCCATTGCCGCGTTCGAGCGGGAAAGCGATCACATCGATGTGGTGCTGCTGGACATGGTCATGCCCGACTTGACCGGCCGCCAGGTGTTGGAAGCCTTGAAACAGCGCAGGCCCGATGCCTGCGTGGTTCTTTCCAGCGGTTACAGTCTAGAGGGGTTGGGGAACCAGGCCCAGGGCATGTCGGCGGACGGGTTTATTCAAAAGCCCTACAGCATCGATCAGCTGGCCGCGGTACTGAGACAGGCCATGTCGCCCAGGCCCGCGTCGCCGTAAATGCTCCCGCACCACATACCGGCCGGTCGGTCCGGGAAGACGGCCGGCATGGCCTGCCGGGCAACGCCGACGCTGCCGGTCCGACCGTTCACAAGGTACGATTTTCGGTTTGTCGCTTCGGCGTGCCCGTGAGATAGCCTCGACCCAACCGGCGGTGGATGACCGGCAGGGAGGTAAGCGGTGGCGGCTGGTGCCCGGTAGCCGCTTTCAAAAAGGCGGCGACCATCCGAAAAGTGGCCCCCCACAACAGTTCCACCTCTTGCTTGTGTCTGTAGAGGAAACAGGGCATGTCGCGGGGCGGCAGCGGCGGCGCTCCCCTGACACCGCGCTTAAACGAGATCCGATAGCGGGCGTAGTTGCCGCTGTCCAGCAGCGCCTCGATCGGTACCTGCACGATCTTATCGACTTCCCAGTTGGGAAAAAAGCGACGCTGACGGTTGACCCACCCCACCATCGGGTAAATGGCGCGCTGGAACATGACCAGATGCTGGGCCGGCATGGGTCCCAGAAACGTGATCCCAAAGGGGTTCAAGCGCATCTCCTCGAGGGCTTCGCGAAGGGCGGCGGCCAATAGAAGCCGCAGTTTTCGGTAATCCGCCCGGCGATGACGGCGCCACCAGGCCCCTTGGGACCAACGCGACAACGGGGTTCCGGGCAGCTCGAGAACCCGGGCGAACAGGCCGTCGAGAGCCGGCGAGATCCCGCCGCCCGGAAAGCACAGGTCGCCGCCCTGGCGAACATGGGGCGAGCGCTTGTTCAGTATCAGGGTCGGCTCTCCGCCGGGCCCGCTGCCCAGCAGGAAAAGCACGGCCGAAATGCGCCTGAGGTCGCCGTCTGACGGGAACGCGAACGGCGCCGGACGCTGTCGGCCAAGCAGCTGTTCCACCAGGCGCATGAATTCGTCGGGCGGACCTGGCAACGCGGTCGGGGCCGCGTTCATCGCAAGCAACCCATCACTTCACGATCCGGATCCGGCAGGTGGCGCGCAGGCGCTCCCACAAGGCGCGGACGATCACCGCGGCGGCATGCTGAGCCGAGAGGTCGGCCTGACCGGACCAGCGCCGGCAGTCGTCGAGCAACCCCGTGTTGCTGGTGAACAGATCGAAGCGGGTGTTGATGGTGTCGCCCAGGGAATAGTTCAAAGAGACCAGTTCATCCGGGCTCATGTTGGCGATGGTGGCACGGTCCTTCAGGCTCAAGCTGTGCTCGAGTTGATCCAGGGCGGCCGCGACCGTTTCCGGCGGCGGGGCCGTGGACGACGGCGCCTGGCGCGGCAGCACAGGCTTGAGCGGCGAACTGATGTCGGCCTCCATCATCGACAGAAAAAAGGTCGCTTCGAGGATGTCCTTGAATGCGGCCGCCACAGCCGGATCGGCTGGATCGTCACCGTCCACGTGCAGCGCGCTGATCCGGTTATCCGCAATCCAGGCGGCGATGCGCCGCGAGGCGGCAAAGCCGCTTTCACGGGTTCGATCGAGGATGAAAATCGGCTTGTTTAGGCGCAGGGCGGCCTTTTTGACGGTTTCCAGTCGCAGCGTGGCCTGGGCCCCGTCGGCGACATAGAGGGAACCGTGCGCGCTGTCGACCGCGCTTTCCACCGAAGTGCCAGGGGTCGCCGACGGGCCACGGCCGGAGGAGCGGGCATTGTGATCCAGACCCAGCTTTTCGGCGATCTGTGATGCCACAGCGGCGATAGTGGACGGTCCACAGGAAATCAATTTTACAATCATCCGTCTGCCTTTTACTGACCTACCGGTTCGCGTTTTACCGAATGTCCAGCCAACTGCAAAGCAGCGCTTTGGCTTCGGCAGACGCCAGGGCACCGGGGTGGGCGCTCATCAGGCCGACCCGCAGCGAAATCTGGGCATCGTCCCCCCACGGCCACCACGCCGCAAACAGGATGACGCCTGCGACCGGATCGCTGGTGAACACTTTTTGACCCGGTACGACCCCAACCCCGGCGTGGAAAAAATCACGCACCGGCGGATCGGCCTCGTCGATGGAGGTGAAATCCCATTGATGGGCAAATTCGATTGCCAGGGGCAGTTCGACCATGACGGCATCCTGGCTCTTGACGGTCGTCAGGGCCAGGTTGAACTCCCGATCCCATTGCCAATGGCAGTCGTGGGGTATGTTCAGGGCAATGCGCCGGCAAACGGTTTCCAGGGGGTCCAGGTCGGTGCGTGGCATCTGTCGAATATCCTTTCCGTTGACGCGGCCCACTGGGCATCATGGCGCCGGCCGCAGGTCATGACGTCTTAAAAACTGGATTGACTATAAATCAAGCAGCGTGCCTTAGGCAAGAGCAAGCAAGCCAAATCAGGCCTATTGATTTTTGGAGCGACTCGTACTATTGCTGAGGTATTATCGCGAGCGCACACGCTGGTGTTCTGAAGAGGAGGAGGAGGAGGATATGGCCAAGCAGCCATTGAAGTACATGCTGATCAACCCGCTCAAGATCAGAACCGATCCTGCTGACCTGGATCTTCCGGCCGCCCGTTCCATGGCTGATGAGAAGGTCCGGTCCTTGTGCCCGGGTCCCCTGCTGGTATCGTGGTATGACGGCACCACCGGCAAATCCCATCCCGCCACCGAAAGCCGCATTGCCGGGAAACCGGGATGGCTGGATTATGCCGAATCACGCAATTGCGACGTGACCGTCGACATCAACGACGAGCAGTTCGTCTTCGTCTACATGACACAACCCTAGTACGCGCCCATTCATAGGTTCAGCGACGGTTCACCTGCCGTGGCCCCGGCACCGCTGCTCCCATGCCGCCGACCACCTGCCGGGCACCGGGTTGCAGCCATTTTGCAGCGCCTCGCATCGACCCACCCGACCTTTTTCCCCAGATAAGGAGAAGCCATGACCGCAGACGCTTTCCAGGACGCCTATCCCGACGAATTGAGCCACTGCTACGGATGCGGCCGTCTCAATCCGGACGGGCTGCAGCTGAAAAGCTATTGGGACGGAGGTGAAACCGTGGCTCGTTTCCGGCCACGCCCCAGCCACATGGCAATTCCCGGCTATGTCTACGGGGGCCTGCTGGCTTCTTTGATCGATTGCCACGGCACCGGAACGGCCTCGGCCGCCGCGGGGCGACAATACCCGGAACAAGCCCCGCTGCGCTTCGTTACCGCATCGCTGCATGTGGACTACCTGTCTCCAACGCCCATCGATGCCGAATTGACCATCCGCGGGGTGGTCGAGGAGGTGAAGGAGCGCAAAGTCGTGGTGGCGGTCACCGTTTCCGCCAACGCGAAGGTGTGCGCCACCGGCAGGGTGGTGGCAGTTCGGATGCCGGAGCACATGCTGCCCCGATAAGCCTCACCGACCGAGCCTGTCATCGTCAGTGCACTGAAACCATTCCCAGGGAGCTGGGTATATCGGTATGTTCTCCATAGCGCAGTTCCAGCGGACTTACCAGACCGTCTCCACACCGGTGACCATCGATGGCCACTGCCTGACGCTGTTCAAACCGGCCTCCATCGACCGGTTCATCGACCCCGACGACCCGATGAAGGCCTTTCCCCTGTGGGCCAGGATCTGGGAAGCCTCCGGGCTGCTGGCCAGCCACCTGTTCCATCTGGCACCCGACCCGCAAAAGACCATGCTGGAGATCGGCTGCGGTTTAGGCCTGGTGGGCATCGCTGCCGCCAAGGCCGGCCATCGCGTCACCATGACCGAGATCAATCCGGATGCCCTCAATTTTGCCCGGGCAAACGCGCTGGTCAACGCCTGCCAGGGCCTCGCCATCCAGCGCCTGGACTGGAACGCTCCACAGCTCGACGACCGGTTCGACACCATCATCGGCAGCGAAACGATTTACCGCAATCAGGACATCGCCGGCCTGGAAAACCTGTTCGACCACTGCCTGAAGCCCGATGGAACCATTGTCATTGCCGAAAGCGTGCGGCGCACCGGGGTGGCCTTTTGGGAACGCATGCGCCGCGCCTATCGCGTTCAGGCGCGTAGACAACGCCTGCGTTCGGGCGATGGTGAGCACCACGTGGTCCTGTTCCGGCTGCAGCGCAAGGCGGACCGGGCCGGACCGTGAGGTGCCTGGCAATGCCGCCCGGCCACCCCGCGGGCCGATGGACCATGCCGTCGGTCCTGACGGCCGGACATGTCAACCCTTTGGTGCAAACCGCAACGAGGCCATGCAAAATCTGAAAATCGCCTTGGTTCAGACGGACCTGGTCTGGGAGGACCCAGATGCCAACCTGCGCCATCTGCGGGCCACAATCGATCGGATCGAGCCGGATGTCCACCTAATCGTACTGCCGGAGATGTTTTCGACCGGGTTCTCGATGGACCCGGCCCGCCTGGCCCAGGGCATGGACGGCCCGGCCGTGGCCTGGATGCAGGCCTGCGCGCGCGACACCCGGGCCGACCTGGTCGGCAGCCTGATCATCGCCGACGGCGCCGCCTACTACAACCGTCTGATCTGGAGCCGGCCCGACGGAACCCTGGCCTGGTACGACAAACGCCACCTGTTTCGTTATGCCGGGGAGGAAAAGGTCTATGCGCCGGGAAGCGATCATTTGCTGGTGACCTGCCAGGGCTGGAAAATCCGCCCCTTCATCTGCTACGATCTGCGCTTCCCGATCTGGACCCGCAATATCGGCAATACCTACGACGCCGCCATCTTCGTTGCCAACTGGCCCCAACGGCGATCCGCACACTGGCGGGCCCTGCTGACGGCCCGGGCCATCGAGAATCAATCTTATGTGGCCGGTGTCAACCGCGTCGGTGTGGACGGCAACGGCATCGCCTACGGTGGCGACACCCGCATCATCGACCCCCTCGGACGCCTGGTTGCCGGGCAGTGCCACACCGAGGCGATCGTCGTGGGCGAGTTGTCCGCTGCGGTGTTGTCCGATTATCGCAAGGTGTTTCCGGCCTGGATGGATGCCGACGGCCGGCTGGTGGCTAACGAAACAGGTATTGTCCCAGGCGGCCATAGCGGTCGGTCGTCTTGAACTCCAGGCCGACGGTGTTGGCCTGAATGCGCCTGACGATGCCGTCTTCGCGAATCTGGGAGCTTTCCTTGTCGTCCAGGGTGAACTCGATCGTCAACGGGTCGCCGATGGAAAAGGCCGGAATGCTGTTGACCGTGAACTGGACCCCGGACTGCGATATATCCCGCACCTGTATCAGCCCTTTGGCCGGACGGCCATCCGCCCCGCCCCTGAACAGGTACATCCCCGTCAGATTGGCCGATTTTCGAAAATGGCGCCGGCGCTCCAACTGCACCCGATAGAGATGCCCGCAGCTGCACCGGCACTTGATCCGGACCACCGATCGGACCCGGCTGAACTCGCTCACATTCCTGACGACCGCTTTTTCGCATGCCGGACAGATAAAGGTGCCCTCGCGGCGGTCGTTGACGTAGATCCGCGATATCTGTTGCGACGGTGGCGTCCCGGTCTGGGTCGATCGGTGGTAAACGCTGTCGGTTTCTTGTGCCATACTGCATGTCCTGTCAGCTGCGCTGAGGGTCTGCTAGTCAGTATCGCCATGTAACTGCGGGACTTTAGGTGGACTGTTGGTTGGATGGGACTAGTGGGGCGCCTGCTTTTTCGTAACCCGGGTCGGCGGGCAGATCCGGCTGGGCGGCGGATTGGACAGCCAATTGATCGCAGCGCTCGTTGGCGGGGTTGCCGGCATGCCCTTTCACCCAGATGAACGTCACGTCATGTCGCTCGCACAGCGCCAACAGCCGCTTCCACAAGTCGATGTTCAAGGCGTTTTCCCCGGAAGACTTGCGCCAGCCCCGGCGCTGCCATCCTTTGGCCCACCCCTTGGTGACGCCGTCGACCACATAACGCGAATCGCTGTATAGCGCCACCGCCGACGGCCTTGCCAGCACTTCGAGCCCGACGATGCAGGCCAGCAGTTCCATGCGGTTGTTGGTGGTCAGGCGATAGCCGCCGCTGTACTCCCGGTCACCTTCCGGCAGGGCAATGACCACCCCGTATCCACCCGGACCGGGGTTGCCCAGGCTGGACCCGTCGGTGTAAATGACGATCCGATCTTCACCGCCCGCCGGCGCAGCCGGGGATGCGGCGCTCGACGCGGGGCGCTGGCGCGAAGGGGTGTCGGCATTGCGGTGGGCGGGTTGTTGAGCCCCCCCCTGCGCGATGTATCGGCGGGCTTGATCCCGGGTCGCAAAGCTTTTGAAACGAGCGCCGGCAAACCCGTGCACCTGAATCTGGGCCCCGGCCTCCCCGAACCACTGCGTGTAGATGCCCGGGCGTCGACCGACCGCGACTGCGTAATATTTCGGTTTGGCCATAATCTTTGCGATGCCACAACCCAGCGCTTACCCGTGACGGCCTCGGGCCCACCACATGACGATCAGCCCGTAGACGCCCAGCAGGCAGACGCTGACCAGAAAGGCGTAGAGAATCGCACCCGTCCAGCGGTAAATGAGCGGAAAGCACAGTGCATTTAGCATGGCGGCGATCAGAATATGCACCACCAATGGTGGTCCGGGCAGCAGGTCACGCATTACAGCTCCTTGCGACAGCCGATGTTCACACCGCTTTGGGAAGCGGGTGTGGCCGCGATTTTACCCCAGTCACCCGCGCACCTCAAAGCGGCCCTTGAGATGCGCCTTGACGGCGGCGATGGGTACCTCGCGGCGGTGAAAAATGCCCGCGGCCAGGGCCGCTTCGGCACCGGTCTCGGCAAACACCTCGGCGAAATGGGCTGCACAGCCGGCGCCGCTCGAGGCGATCACCGGAATGGTGACAGCCGACTTGACGGCACTGATCAATTCGGTGTCAAACCCCAGGTTGGTTCCGTCGCGATCGATGCAGTTGAGCAGGATTTCACCGGCACCCAACTGTTCACATGCCCGGGCCAGGCTCACGGCATCCAGGTCACGGGCTTCACGACCGCCCTTGACCGTGCATTGGAACCAGCAGAAGCGCTGCCCCGTCGGACCCAAAAGCGTTGTCTCAACCGTGGTGTGGGCGGTCTGACCGGGCGAATCCACGTACACCCGGCGCGGGTCGATGGAGATGACCACCGCCTGGCTGCCGTAAACGGCCGAGATTTGTTCGATGGCGCTGCGGCCGGTCTTTCGACCGCTGCGCAGGTAATCCTCGGCAATGGCCACCGCATCACTGCCGATGGAGATCTTGTCGGCCCCGGACCGGAAGTAGGCGGCCGCCACCTCAAGGGCCGTGTAGCGCTGGCCATTGGCATCCGTGAAATCCCGGATGCCGCCGCCAATGGTCAGGGGCACGAAGACGCTGCGGGAAGTCTCTTTGAGCACCTGGATCATGGGCATGTCCGCCAGGGGGAAATCCCGAAAGCCGGTGATGTTGAGAAAGGTCACCTCGTCAGCCCCTTCCGCGTAGTAGCGGCCGGCCAGTTCGACCGGTTTGCCCAGGTTGCGCACGTTGCCGTCGGCCCGCACGTCGTATTGGTCGCCCTTGGTCACCACCAGGTCGCCCTGATCGTTGGCACGAACGTCCAGGCAGGCGATGATGCGTTTGGCCAGACGTGTGCGTCGCAACCGTTTGGCGGGAAAGGTCGCGGGACGGTCCTGGCGGATGAAATTCTCCAGCAGGCGCAGTCCGGAGGCGCCGCTTTTTTCGGGGTGGAACTGAGTACCCTGGATGTTGCCGTGCTGTACGGCGCTGACGAAGGTGCAGCCATAATCGGTAGTGGCAAGGATAACGGCCGGATCGTCGGCCACCACATGGTAGGAGTGCACGAAATAGAACTTCTCGTCCCCCGCCAATCCGAAAAACAGGTCGGTGGGCTGGTGGACGCTGATACCGTTCCAGCCCATGTGCGGAACGGCCAGATCGACCGCAAACCGCTTTACCCGCCCGGGCAAGACCCCCAGTCCGGGTTCATCCGGGGCTTCGTCGCTGCCGGCGAACATGGCCTGCATCCCCAGGCAGATCCCGAAAAACGGCCGTCCCGAATTCAGGTATGCCTTGAGCGGCGCTACAAACTGCTGCTCCCGCAGGTTGCGCATCATACTGCCGAAGCTGCCCACACCGGGAAACAGCAGCTTGTCGGCATTGGTAATATCCTGACCGGTCCGGGCCACCGTAACGCGCTCTCCCAGCTTCTCGACGGCGTTGATGACGCTGCGCACATTGCCCGCACCGTAGTCCAGCAAAGTGATCATGAAACTCCTTTATTGTGCGGCCCCCTGTCTGAAAAGGCGGTCGACACCTTCCGGCGGACGACCGCCAGGCCGCGCCCTGTGGCGGTCTCCTTGACGCGGTCAGCGCGCTTTCGGGGGTTCAATGCGAAAGGCGTGCGTGATGCGGGCGTTGAGCGACGCCATGGCGCCGCAATATTTTTTTTCGGACAGGTCGATGGCCTGCTTTACGCCGGCCGGGCTGACGTCCGCCCCATAGACCACGTAGGTCAGGTGTATGTCGGTGAAGCGCTTGGGGTACGCCTCGGCCCGCTGCCCGGAAATGTGAACTTCCACCCCGTCGATGTTCATGCGCTTCTTTTTCAATATACTCACCACGTCCATGGCCGTGCAGCCGGCCGTGCCCATCAACACCAGCTCCATGGGGCCAGCGCCGCTTCCGCTGGCCGGTGTGTCGAGCACGACGGCCGGCCCGTTGCCGGCGCGGGCAACGAACTGCAGGTCCCGGACCCATTCCAACTGCGCTTCTATCGTCATCGTATCGCTCCTGTTCGATCATCCAGTCGGGCCCGGGGCTGCGTCAGCTGCCGGACCGATGGTTGGCGGCATGTTGCCCGCCGTTTGCCCGGTACGGGTCGAACCGGTAATAAAACAGAACCCAAATATATACAACCGCCACGACATCTGGATCGAACTGTTCGGATTAGAAAGGGCCGGGGCCCCGCTGGCGTGCCTGGCGGCGATTCGGCCTGCGCTGGCGTTTTGATTGCGGGCGGCATCGCAGCAGCAAATAGGTTGCCCCTGTGCCCCCGTCGCAGGATCTGGCGCTGGTAAAGGCGATGACCCAGCGCTTCCAGCGCCCGCTGGTCAACCAGTCCGCCAGGTGGCGCTTGAGTACCGGCGGTCCCGGCGAACAGCGCCCCCGCCCGTGCACGACCAGCACCGTCCGCAGGCCGGCACCGACGGCACGCGCCAGAAAACGGTCGAAACAGTCTCGGGCGCCGGCCAGGTTCAGGCCGTGCAGGTCGACATGGCCCTGAACGGCGAAGTGACCGCGGTGAAGGCGTCGGAAGAGCTCCGGTGGGACCCATCTGGCGGCCCCTTCGACGTATTCGGCGGTGTGTTCGAGAACGAACCCCTCCCCGGTTTCGACCAGCTTGCGCAGTCGCTGCACGATCTCCGCCTCCGGGTCGTCGCCGGGTGATGGGCCGCGACAAGGCTGCCGGGGCACCGGCAGCAGCTTCCGGCGCCCGGCAAGCGGCACCACGTCGCGCATGGCGTGCCGGAACAGAGTCCGTTCCTCTTCCGGCGTGGGTTGACGGTCGGGCCGTTTCGGCAGGCTCACCTCGGGCAGACGGATATTGCGTTCGGCCATCAAACGGTCGAGGACACGAAAAGGACGGTCGTTGAAAGGCGGTCGCGGGCGTGTCATGGGTGGTGTTGGCAGGCGTCTGGTGCGGCTGACACCGCGTGTTGATGGATTTTCGTTATCCGCCGCGGGCGATCCAGTACTTCTCGAATACCTGACGACGGGCGGCACCCTGCCGCCATTGAAAATAATCCGCCACGATCTGAGCATGATCGAAGGCCAGCGGTGCCGGCAGTGCATCGGCGGTGAAGATACCGGCCCGTTGGGCGTCGTCCGCGGCAACCGGGTCGCCGTCGGCACGGCCGACAAAAACGGTTGACAGGGTGTGGTGGCGCGGGTCCCGGTCGGGGCGGGAGTAGACGTACAGCAGGTCGGTCAGACGAACGACCAGGCCGGTCTCTTCAAACGCTTCCCGGACGGCGCACCGCTCCACAGACTCGCCGTAATCGACGAATCCGCCCGGTATGGCCCAGCCATGGGGCGGGTTCTTGCGTTCGATCAGCACAATCCCGGGCGGCACCTCGATGATGACGTCGACCGTCGGCAAGGGGCTGCGATGCGTCCCGGCCACCCTACAACTCCGGCGCGCCGGAAGGTACCAGACAGACGAAGGTCAGTTTTTCGGGGCCGGAATTTCTGATCTGGTGTTCGGCATCGCCCGGAATAAAGGCCACGCTGCCGGCGTGTACCGGTACCCAGGCACCGCTTTGCCAGACCTCGCCGCGGCCCTTGTGAAAAAAGATTTCATGCTCCCAGGCGTGCTGATGCCGGGGCGTGTACCCGCCCGTTGCCAGTTCGAACACCCGCATGCAAAAATGGGGAGCCCCGTCGGCCTTGCCGATCACGACCCGGCCGGATACCCCTTTGACCGCATCGTTGTCGAAGTGGGTTTCGGGCACCTGTTGGTAATCGATCACTTTCACGTTGATCCGCCTTTCTCCGGGTATGGGCAGTGGTTGGTTCGGTTGGCACCGAACAGAAGGTAGGCGCCGGGCGCGACGGTGTCAACCGTTTCCCGTGCAACCCGCTGCGACACGGCAGTTCAGAACGCGGACACCTGAAACGGTGTGCACTGAACGGCGACAGAGCCCTTTTTCACCCAGATGCGTGCCATGCTGACGGTCTCACCGGCCATGTTGACGAGGTTGGCCAGCTTTTCCACATGGGTGATGTCGGTGCGGCTGAATTCCAGGTAAGCACTCTGACGGTTGTAAGGGTCAACGATCAAGATGATCTGCTCCGGATCCAGGGGATGTTTTTGGGGTGAGCCGGTGTAGGGCACGTGGCTTTTGGAAAGCGAACGGACATCCTTGGCAACGGCATATTTTTCAATTTCGAATTTTCCGGCTTTTTGCAGGGACTTGATCACGGTCATGCGCTCCTCCCTGAAGGGATTACCATCCCTTGGAAACGGATGCCAAAATCGGTAAATTCGCCCCGGTGAGTCTGCCAGGTGACGCTTACCTCAGTCACCCGGGACATGGGAGGGCCGCTGCGGCACCAGTCGATCAGGGCCACAACATCCGATTTGACCCCTTCGACAATCGCCTCGACCGAGCCGTCGCGTCGGTTGCGAACCCAGCCGGTGAGGCCCAAACGCGCGGCCGCTTGCTGGGTTTCGGCCCGAAAACAGACCCCTTGCACGCGGCCGGCGACAATCAAATGGGCTCTTGCGGCATCCTGCATGGCGGCCTCCCGTTGCTGCTGTTTACCGACCAGATTATTTCCCAAACATCGGGTTGTCAAACTGGAAATCGCAATTTCGGGCCGCTAATTGACAACCGTTTGGACCATTCGTAATGTGGATCAATATCACTTTACAAACGGCCAGTCGGTCGATTCATCTCGGGAGGATTGCCGTGAAACAGATGGGAGAGATGCTGCTGCGGCAGGATGCTTTTTCGGAGATCGTCATGGGCAACACGTCCATCGTCAGAGCCATGGTCGAAACCGGCACCCGCGTGGTCGCCTCCTACCCCGGTTCCCCGACACCGGAGATCGCCGCGGCCATCCTCTCCATTCCCAGGGACCGGCGCCCGTTTTACTTCGAATTTTCGACCAATGAAAAGGTGGCCACCGAACTGGCCTATGGCGCGGCGGTCAACGGTCACCTGTCGGCGGTTTTTTTCAAAAGCGTCGGTCTCAACGTCGCAGCCGACACCTTTGTGCAGCTGAGCCTGATGAACATCATCGGCGGCATGGTGGTGGTGCTGGGTGACGACCCCGGTGCCAACTCGTCCCAGAACGAACAGGACAACCGGCACTACGCCCTGCTCAGCTACACGCCGGTGCTCGAACCGGCCGACCCGGAAGAGGTTTACCACTTCTACCGCGAAGCGGCGCGCCTGTCGCGCCGGTATCAGATGCCGGTGATCGTAAGGTTGACGACCCATGTCTGCCACGCCAAGCAGAAGGTGGTTTTCGGACAGTGGCGGCCCCGCCCGGTGGATGACACCCCACGTTTCGATCCGGCCAACGGCCCCTACATTCCCATCACCAGCTTGGCCATCGACCAAAAGCGGGCCGCCCTGGCCAAACTGGAGCGCATTCGCCAGGAAGCGGAAACGAGCCCGCTCAACCGCGTGGTCGACAACGGCAATCCGCAGCGTGGGGTGATCACCATGGGGCTGCCCTTTCTCTCGCTGATGGAGGCGGTCGGCCACTGCCAGCCGCCGCCGGACATTCTCAAACTGGCCGTCGTCCACCCCCTGCCGCGGCAACCGGTTCTCGATTTTCTGGTCACGCACCGGCACGTCAAGGTGCTCGAAGAGCTGGACGACGTGCTCGAAAACCAGATCAAGGCCCTGGCGTTCGACCAGCGCCTGCCGGTCGACATCGTCGGCAAGACCACCGTGGAGGATTGGATCGGCGAATACACGCCCGACAAGGTGCGCCAGGTGATGTCGGCAACCTGGCCGGACATGCTGCCACCGGGTCCGCCTCTGCCCATGGCCGATCAGGCCCCCCATCGACCGCCGCAGATGTGTCCGGGGTGCGGTCACCGCAGTGCCTTTCACGCCGTCAAGCAGGCCCTGGCGCCGGCGGATATCAGCGTGGCAGACATCGGCTGCCACACCCTGGGATTTCTGCCGCCTTACGAAGTCGGGCAGCTGCTCATGTGCATGGGGGCCTCAACGGCCATGGCCTGCGGCCTGCGGCTGTTCAACACCAGCCGCAAGGTGGTGGCCTTCATGGGCGACTCGACTTTTTTCCATGCCGCCCTGCCCGGCATCGTCAACGCCGTCTTCAACCGCCACGCCATCACCTTGATCCTCATGGAAAACGGCACGACCGCCATGACCGGGCACCAGGACCATGCCGCCAGCGGCAGGAACGTCAATGATCCCACGGACAAGATTCCCGTACGGCAGGTGCTCGAAGGACTGGGCGTCAAGCACGTCTTCGAGACGGACACCTACCAGCAGGCCAAGCTGACCGAACAGGTCGCCGCCGCCATGGCCATCGACGACTTTTGCGTCGTGATCGCCCGCCACCCCTGCATGCTCAAATTCACCCGCGAACAGCGCCAAAAACCAACCTACCGGCAGCGCCATGTCGAGCTGGATCAGCAGACCTGCCAACGGATCCACACCTGCGTGGCCCAATTCGGCTGCCCCACCTTCACCCGCAGCGCCGACGGCACCGTGACCGTCAACACCGACCTGTGCATCGGCGACGGGTCCTGCATCCAGACCTGCCCCACCGTTGCCATCGCCCCGGAAGGGAAAAATGGGAAAGGAGCGGCCTCGTGACGACATTCAACATCCATCTTTGCGGTGTGGGCGGCCAGGGAATCGGCCTGATCAGCGAAATCATCCTGCGCGCGGCGGATCACGCCGGCCAGCGTGTCAAGAGCGTCGACACCCACGGCCTGGCTCAACGCGGCGGGATCGTGGTCTCCCAGGTTCGCCTGGGATCAGGCGTCCAATCGCCGCTGATTCCGACCGGTCAGGCCGATCTGGCCGCCTGCCTGGAGCGCCACGAAGCCCTGCGCGCGGCCGAAAGCATGCTCAAACCCAAGGGCACCCTGATCTACTACGACACGGTCTGGCAGCCGCTGCCCGTGCGGCTCGGCCAGGCCGCCGAGGTCACCGGCGAAATGGTTCAGACCCTGGGCCGACAGCGCAATATCACGGTGCGATCGGTCTATCAGCCCGACCTTGCCGACGTACGCATGCAGAACGTGGCCGTTCTGGCCGACATCTGCCGCCATGGTTTGATCCCCCATATCGATGCCCGTCACTACCGCACGGCCATGACGGATCTGATGGCCGGCAGCCGTCTGGAAACCAATCTGGCGCTTTTCGATCGCTGTACCCGGGCCAGCACACCCTGAAACAGGCGCCCTGCCGCCCCGCGGCCGGGTCACAGATTCGGTCCGAAAGCGCTGCCCAGCAGGTCGTCCAGGGCCTCCTCGGTCATCAATTTCTGCTCCACCACCAGGGTCCGCAAGGGCTTGCCCTGCTTCAGGCCCGCCTTGACCAGCTCGGCCACCCGGTCGTATCCCAAGACCGGGTTGAGAATCGTCGCCAATCCGGCGCTGGCCTCGAAGTACTTGCGGCAGCGCCGCTCATCGGCCGCGATGCCCCGGATGCACTTTCGGTCGAGCATTTCACAGGTTCGGATCAGGATATCGAAGGATTTTATGAGGTTGCTGCCGATCAGCGGCATGTGGGTGTTGAGCTCCAATTGACCGAGCCCGCAGGCCATGGCCACGGCGGCATCGTAACCGACCACCTGGATGCAGGCCATGTTGGCCGCCTCGCAGATGCTGGGGTTGACCTTGCCGGGCATGATCGACGACCCCGGCTCGACCGCCGGCAGGCGAATCTCGGCCAGGCCGGTGTTGGGTCCCGAGGCCAGCAGCCGCAGGTCGTTGGTGATCTTGAGCAGATCCAGGGCCAACAGCCGCAACGCAGCGGACATCTGGGCCATGTCGGTCATGAATTGGGTGATCTCGATGCCATTTTCGGCCACGCTAAAGGACATTCCGGTGTCCGCATTGAGCGCCGCGACAATCAGGGAGCGAAAGGCCGGTTTGGTATTGATGCCGGTTCCGACCGCATTGCCGCCAATGCCCAGCTCCAGCAGATTGCCACCGGCGACGGCCACCCGCCGGCGACCCTTTTCCAGGGCGTGCGCCCAGGCCCCGAACTCCTGCCCCAGCGTGATCGGCACGGCATCTTGCAGGTGCGTGCGGCCGCTTTTGGCAATCCGGGCGAACTGCTCGGATTTGGCCTGCAGCGCCTCGATCAGTTGACCCAATGCGGCTTCGAGCCGACCGCAGCGCCGGACGCCGGCCACCCGGATGGCGGCCGGAAAGACGTTGTTGGTGGACTGGCCCTTGTTGACGTGATCGTTCGGGTGAACCCGTTCCCGATCACCGGCTTTTCCGCCCAGTGACACGGCAGCCAGATTGGCGATGACCTCGTTGACGTTCATCTGGGTGGAGGTGCCGGACCCGGCCTGGAAGATGTCAATCGGAAACTGGTCTGCATGGCGGCCTTCCAGCAGCAGCGTGCAGGCCTTGCGAATGGCCCCGCAGCGCTCGGCGTCCAGCAGCCCGAGCTGCTCGTTGGCGGAGGCGCAGGCCGCCTTCAACCTGACGATGGCGTGCACGATCGGCATCGGCACGGCCTCTTTGGCAACGCCGAAATTTTCCAGGGATCGGCAGGTATGAATGCCGTACCAGGCATCGTCGGGCACCGGCCTTTCTCCCAACGAGTCTTTTTCAATGCGCATGCGGTCACCTCCCGGCGGTTGGGTTTCGATATCACGCACTGTAGCGCAGGCCGCCGGCCTGTCAAGGCCGCTCCGGGTAATCGCCGCCGCGGATGGAACGGTGGGGGGCCGGACGGCTCCCCGTCGCGTCGACACCGTTCGCCGGCCGGCTTGCCGGACCGGCGCTCGGGCCGGCAGCTTGACTTTACGCCATTTGTCCGCATTTTCAAAGCAATCCGAAAACTCAGCAAAAGGAGCTGTAAATGCAAACAGTAGACAACGGTCTGTTCGTCAGCGTCAATTACACCGGAACCCTGGACAACGGCGATGTCTTCGATACCAGCCAGGGCCGCCAGCCGCTGGAGATCGAGATCGGTTCCGGGGGCATCATTCCCGGGTTCGAATCCGCCCTGATGGGCATGTCTCTCAATGAAACCAAAACCTTCACCCTCGCTCCGGAGGAGGCCTACGGCCATCGGGACGACGACCGCATGCACGAATTTCCCCGGGCCGAAATCCCCGCCGGCATGACCCCCGAGGTGGGCCAGACCCTGATGCTGCACTCCCCCCAGGGCCAGCGGATTCCGGCCCGCGTCGACAGCATCGACGACCAAAAGGTGGTCTTCGACCTCAACCATCCCCTGGCCGGAAAGTCCCTGACCTTCGAAATCGAAGTGGTCGGGATCAGCGACACCGCCACCCAGGTTCATGGCGGCTGCAACTGTTCCAGCAATGGTTGCGACTGCGATGACGGGGGCTGCTGCTGACCCTTGCGCCGACTGAGTCGCCCGGTCCCTCTCAAGCCGCACAAGCCCGGCCGAATCACCCGATGGGTCTGCTCGAAATCCCGCCAGCTGTCGGTTTGCCCGCATACCATTCAGCGCTTGGCGTTGAATGGTGCAGTTTCGCTGTCCTTGACACCAATCAACAAATGAGATAGCAGAAATGGTTTGCATTTTTCGGTGTCGGTTGCGATTCGAGCGCCGCCCGCCATCGATCGCAGGTGCGTCGATGGCGGTGCGGCCGGATTCAACACCAAAATGAGCGACAGCTCCTCAGCAGCCGCCCCTTCTGACCGGTTTGCGTTGAAGCGACAAGGCGACAGTGGAAATGGAAAAAGCAACGGACCTGCTCGGCAAGCGCAAGGAAAAGGCAGAGGGCCTGAAGTCTGAGGGAATCAACCTGTTTCCCAACGGCAGGGCCGTCAGCCACACCATCCGGGACATCACCGACCACCTCGCGCAGGTGCCGGAAGGCGTGCACGAAGACAGCACCCGGTTCAGCGTGGCCGGGCGGATGATGGCCATCAACCGCTTTGGTAAATCGGCTTTCATCCGCTTCCGGGACCGCACCGGCCTCATGCAGGCCTATGTGCGCAACGACAAGGTGGGCGATGCGGCCTATGCGCTCTTCAAGCGCCTCGATGTGGGCGATTTCGTGCGCCTGTCGGGAACGCTGTTTCAAACCAAGACCGGCGAGTGGACCCTTCTGGCCAGCGACATCTCCCTGCTGTGCAAATCCACCCGGCCGCTGCCCGAAAAATTTCACGGGTTGAAAGATCCCGAAAAACGCTACCGTCAGCGCTACATCGACCTGATCATGAACGCCGAGGTCAAGGAGATTTTCATCAAGCGCAGCCGGATCATTCAGGCCATGCGCGAATTTTTCCTCTCCAGGGATTTTCTGGAAGTGGAGACGCCCATGATGCAGCCGCTGCCCGGCGGCGCCGAGGCGACCCCGTTCAAAACCCACCACAATGCCCTGGACATGGACCTGTATCTGCGCATCGCCCCGGAGCTCTATCTGAAACGGCTGGTGGTGGGCGGTTTCGAACGCGTGTTCGAAATCAATCGAAATTTTCGAAACGAGGGCATTTCCACCCAGCACAATCCCGAATTCACCATGGTGGAGTTCTATCAGGCCTACGCGACCCACGAAGACCTGATGCACCTCACCGAAGCCATGTTCGCTCAGATTGCATCGGCGGTAACCGGCAGCACCACCATCACCTATCAGGGAGACGAGATCGATCTGCAGGGCCCCTGGCGGCGCCTGACCCTTTACGACGCCCTGGCACAGATCGGCGGCGTCGCGCCGGACTTGCTGACCGATCGCAACGGTCTGCTGGATTTCGCCGCCGCACACGGCATCGTGGTCACCAAAACCGGTCGCACCGGAAAAATCATCACCAAACTGTTCGATGCCCTGGTGGAGCCCAACCTGATCCAGCCCACCTTCATCACCGGTTACCCGGCCGAAGTCTCACCCTTGTCACGCCGCAGCGACACCCATCCGGATCTGGCCGAACGCTTCGAGCTGTTCATCGCCGGACGCGAAATCGCCAACGGGTTTTCCGAATTGAACGACCCGGAGGACCAGCGCGATCGCTTTCGGCAGCAGGTGGAAGACCGCAATGCCGGCGACAGCGAGGCCCACCCCATGGACGACGACTACATCGAAGCCCTGGAATACGGCATGCCACCCACGGCCGGCCAGGGGATCGGAATCGATCGTCTGGTCATGCTGCTCACCGATGCCCCATCCATCCGCGAGGTCATCTTGTTTCCACACATGAAACCCAGAGCGGGCGCTTAGCGCTGGCCCGACGCGCCCATGCGATTGCCATGTCATTTGTGACATTTGTATCCCGGCGATATCTCAGAACCCGCCAGAAGCGGACGTTCATCTCCCTGATTACGGTATTGTCGATCACCGGGGTCTCCATCGGCGTCATGGCGCTCATCGTGGTCATCGCCGTCATGGCCGGATTCGAAAGCGATCTCAAAGCCCGGATCATGGGTATCCGGCCGCACCTGACCGTCACCCGGGACGCCGGCCCGTTCACGACCTACGATCAACTGCTCCAGCGCCTGAAACCGATCGACGGCATCGCCTCGGCATCGGCCTTTGTGACGACCCAGGTCGTTCTGCGAGCGGCCGACCGGGCCGCGGGAGCCGTGTTGAAAGGGATAGATGTCAACCAAAAGTCGCGCCTGTACAGTGGCGTCAACATCTCCCGACTGGCATCACCGCCGGCAGCCGCAGGAAGTGACAGGGGGCCGGCCGGTATCGTCCTCGGCCGCGAACTGGCCGCCAACCTGGGCGTAGTGCAAGGTGACACGGTCTACATCATCTCTCCGCGCGGAATGTTGTCTCCGGCCGGCCACATCCCCGCCATGGTCAAGTTTCGCGTCGTTGATCTGTTCGAATCGGGAATGTATGAATTCGACGGCACCCTGGCTTTCATCGATCTGTTACAGGCCCAGCAGTTGCTGCGGATGCCCGGTCAGGTCAGCGGCATAGAGATTCGCCTGCAGAATTTGGACCGGGCCGACGCGGTTGCCGAAAACATCCAGGCAGTCGCCGGCCGGGACTACACCATCGAGAACTGGAAACAGATGAATCGCAGTCTCTTTTCGGCCCTCCAGCTGGAAAAGACGGTCATGTTCATCATTCTGACCCTGATCATCCTGGTCGCCGCCTTCAACATCGCCGGCTCCCTGGTGATGATGGTCATGGAAAAGCGCAAGGACATCGCCATCTTGAAAACCATGGGGGCCACCTCCGCCGCCATCGGCCGAATCTTCGTCATCAAAGGGTTGACGATCGGCCTGGCGGGAACCGTCATGGGGGCCTGCGCCGGGGTGGCCCTGTGTGCGCTGCTGGAACGCTATGCCTTCGTGCACCTGCCGGCCGATGTTTATTACATCAACACCCTGCCGGTTCATCTGAAGGCCTCGGACGTGTTGACAATCGCCGCCAGCGCCCTGGTCATCTGCCTGGCGGCAACCCTTTATCCCGCCCGGCAGGCCGCCGGCATCAACCCGGTGGAGGCCATCCGTCATGGTTGACGATCCCCGCCGAGCCCCTCGCTCCGATACGCACCCCCCGCTGCGCGCCGCCAGTCCGCTGATCGAGGCCGACGGTATCAGCAAGGTTTACAATCCCGGCCAGGACCGCATCGTGGTGTTGGACCGGTTGTCGTTGGCCCTTGACCCGGGCGACACCATCGGCATCGTGGGTGCGTCGGGTATCGGCAAATCCACCCTGCTTCACATTCTGGGCACGCTGGACAGACCGGACAGCGGCAGATTGAATTACCGCGCTGAAAACGTGCTGAACCTGGACGACAACCGGCTGGCCCGCTTCCGCAATCGCTCCATCGGATTCGTTTTTCAGTTCCATCACCTGCTGCCTGAGTTCTCGGCCCTGGAAAACACCATGATGCCGGCCCTGATCGGGGGGGCGGACCGAAAAAGCGCCCGAACGGCGGCCAAAGGAATTTTGGAGCGGGTCGGATTGTCGCATCGCCTGAACCATCGCGCCACCGAGCTGTCGGGGGGGAACAGCAGCGGGTGGCCCTGGCCCGGGCCCTGGTCCTGCATCCGGCCATCCTCCTGGCCGACGAGCCGACCGGCAACCTGGATCGCAAAAACAGCGAGCACATCCACACCCTTTTGCTGGAACTGAACCAGGAGATGGGGATGGCCCTGGTGGTGGTCACCCACAACATGGAACTGGCGGCCCTGCTCAACCGCCGGGTCACGATCGTCAACGGCGCGCTTCAGGAAGTCCGCTTGGGGCCTGATCGATGATCGCAGCGACGGTGAACAGGGAGATTCGGTGTTGATGCGCACGCTTTGGCTGCTGTTGTGCGGGCTGTTGATCTGCCCCTTCAGCGCGGGCGCGCTGGAAACGGTTCGCGTGCTGGTGCTGCCTTTTGAGATCCATGCCGATCAGAATCTATCTTATCTGAGCCAGGACATTCCCAAGGTTATCGGCGAATACCTGCAAGCCGAAGGGGCGGTGATGCTCACGCCGGAGTCGGCCGAGGCCGAGGCCTGGCGCAGCGGTGACGTCGCGGCCGTGCGGCAAGCCGGTCGGGGCGCCGGTGCCGACAACGTCGTCTGGGGTAGCATGACCCGCCTGGGCAACAGCATCAGCATCGACATCAACATGGTCGACACGACGGACACCGGACCGGTATTCTCAATTTACGAAGCGGGCACGGGAATGGAAAATTTGAGGCAGGTGGTTAAAAAAGCCTCTGAGAAGTTGGCCCGCCAACTGTTTGGTCAGGACGTCATCACCCAGGTTCGCATCACCGGCAACCAACGGATCGAATCGGATGCCATCGAGCGCGTGATCCGGGTAAAGGCCGGCGACGTGCTGCGGGCTAGCGAGCTCGCCGCGGACGTCAAGAATATCTACAAAATGGGCTACTTCGAGGATATCCGCGTCGAGGCCGAAGAGAGCGAGGGCGGGAAAACGGTCATTTTTCAGATCACCGAAAAACCGACCATCCGCAACATCACCTTCAGCGGCAACAAGGTGTTCAAGGATGACAAGCTGCGCGAGAACCTGACCATCAGCACCGGTTCGGTACTGAACATCTTCACGATCAAATCCAACATCGAGCAGCTCCAGGCCTTGTACAAGGAGAAAAACTTTCACAATGCCAAGATCGACTACACCGTCGAGAATCTTGAAAACAACCAGGCCGACATCAAGTTTGCGATCGAGGAAGGCAAAAAAATCAGGGTCAGGGAAATTTCCTTCGACGGCAACACGGCCTTTACCGACAAGGAGTTGAAGAAAAAGATCTCCACATCGGAAAAGGGGTTTTTCTCCTGGCTGACCTCCTCGGGGGAATACAATCGCGAGGATTTAAATCAGGACGCCGCCCGTCTCATGGCCCATTACCACGTCAACGGGTTCATCCACGCCAAGGTGTCCGACCCGGAGATCGTGTTCAAAGAGGACTGGATTTACATCACGTTCAAAATCGAAGAGGGCGAACGCTTCAAGGTGGGCACCGTCGACATCCAGGGTGAATTCATCCTGCCCCGGGAGCGGCTCATGCCCGACCTGCAAATTGCACGCGAGCCGTTTTTCAACCGCGACACGGTCAGACAGGATATTCTCTGGCTGACCGACCTGTATGCCGATGCCGGATTCGCCTTTGCCGAAGTCTCGCCGCTGACCCGTGAAGACCCTGAAAATCTCTTGATGGACATCACCTACTCCATAACCAAAGGGCGCAAGGTCTTCTTTGAAAACATCAACATTGCGGGCAATACCCGTACCCGCGACAAGGTCATCCGGCGCCAGCTGCGGATCAACGAAAAGGGCGTATACAGCGGCAGCCGCCTGAAACACAGCGTTCGCAACCTGCATCGCCTGGATTTTTTCGAAGACGTGAAAGTGGACACCGCCCGGGGCAGCTCGGACGACAAGATGGATGTCAATATCGAAGTCATTGAGAAAGATACCGGCACCTTCACCTTCGGGGCCGGATACAGCACGGTGAACAATTTATTCGTTTCAGGCTCGATTTCCCAGCGAAACCTCTTCGGTCGCGGACAAATCCTGACCTTCAGCGGTGAGGTCGGGGGCATTGCCGATCTGTACAACTTCAGTTTCACCGAACCGTGGATGTTTGACACCCCGCTTTCCGGCACGGCTAACTTTTATCGAACCGGGCGCGAATTCGACACCTATGACAAAACCAGCCTTGGCAGTGCACTGGTATTCAGCTACCCGATTTTCGACTTTACGCGTGGATCACTCGCCTATCGTTATGACGTGACCGAAATCGACGACGTCACCGAAGGCGCATCCGACAACATCAAGGAACTGGAGGGGCGGAACACGACCAGTGCCATCACAACCGCGGTTACCTATGATTCCAGAGACCGCACTTTCAACACCACCCAGGGGCAGCGACACATCCTGACCTACACCTTCGCGGGGCTCGGTGGAGACATCGGGTTCGACAAAATTGTGGGCGAGACCAGCTGGTACATTCCCGTTTACAAGGGCCTGGTCTCGCTGCTACACGGGGAAGCCGGGTACGTTACCGAAAGAGACGGCTATTTTTTGCCTGATTACGAAAAATTTTATCTGGGCGGCATCGACTCCATGCGCGGGTTCGATTTCAACGAAGTCAACATTAAAACGATAAACAGCGAGGGCCTGATCTCAGAAGAAGGGGGAGAAAAATACGTCGAATTCACGTTCGAGCTCACCTACCCGCTGATCAAGGACATTGATTTGGTGGGTGTCATATTTTATGACACCGGCAACGTTTTCACGGCCGACGAGTCGATCGATTTCGGTTCGTTCCGCCAAGCTGCCGGATACGGCCTGCGCTGGTATTCTCCGATCGGCCCCATTCGCATCGAAGGTGGGCATATACTGAACCCCATCGAGGAATTCGGCGAGGATTCCGGTGTCAATTGGGCGTTTTCCATGGGCGGGTCATTCTGAGCCCACCCGGCTGCAGGGTCCGCCGGGGGTCAGCCCCAACTATCATTTGAATTAAATCACCATAAATGCTAATCATTTCAGCAAAACTGACATTCACGGGAAGGTACGGAAAGGAAAATTCATGCGATTGATTAACCTATGGATCATCCTGGCGGTGGTGGCGATCGTCACCAGTGGTACCAGCGGCCTTTGTGCCGACAAGGCCAAAATAGCTGTTGTCGAATTCCAACGCCTGTTTGAAAACTCGGACGCCGGCAAGGAAATCAAGGCCCAGCTCACCGAAAAAGGCAAAAAAATGGAAGAGGAACTTCAGGCCAAAGGCGCCGAAATCGAGGAGATCAAACAGCGTCTCGAACGTGAGTCCCTGGTGATGAGCAAGGATATGCGCGAGGAGAAGGAACGCGAGTTCAGAATCAAGATCAACGATATCAAGACCCTTCAAAAGAAATACGAGGCCGACCTGCAGGGCTTCCAGAATGAACTGATGGGCAGTCTTCAGAAAGAGACCCTGGAGATCATCGATGAAATCGGCAAGTCGGGCGACTACCTGTTGATCATGGACAAGCGCGGTGTTCTCTATGCCCCCGCCAACGTCGATATCACCGACGAGGTCATCAAAAAATACAATGCGCAACACGCCAAAGCAAAGAAGCCATAAGCCCATGGAAACACGACTGGATATCTCAAAAATTCTGATGGACCTGCCCCACCGCTACCCGTTTCTGCTGGTGGACCGTGTGGTTGAATTCGTCAAGTCGGAGAGAATCGTTGCCCTGAAAAACGTCACCATCAACGAACCGTTCTTCCAGGGGCACTTTCCCGATGTCCCCATCATGCCCGGTGTGCTCATCGTCGAAGCCATGGGGCAGGCCGGCGGGGTGCTGGTGATTGAGTCGACACCCCCCGAAAAGCGCGGCAAACTGATTTACTTCATGGGATTTGACCGGGTCCGGTTCCGAAAACCGGTTGTCCCCGGCGACCAGCTGATGCTGGAGCTGAAAATTCTGAAATTGCGATCCAAGGTCGTGAAAATGGAGGGTGTCGCCAGGGTGGACGGGGAGATCGCCGCCGAAGCCCAGCTGTTGGCGGCCTTTGGAGACTAACATGATTCACCCGACAGCCATCGTCAGTCCAGCGTGCCCAAATTGGAGACCGGGTTCAAGTCGGTGCATACTCGATCATCGGCGACGATGTCACCATCGGTCCGGGAACCTGGATCGGCCCCCACGTCGTGATCGATCCCCATGTCACGATCGGGCCGGATTGTCGAATTTTTCAGTTCGCGGCCATCGGTGCCATCCCCCAGGACCTCAAGTTCGGCGGCGAAACCAGCTTTGTCGAGATCGGCCCCGGGGTGACCATCCGGGAGTTTGTCACCATTCACCGCGGTACGACCTCGGGCGGTGGCGTGACGACCGTGGGCGAAAAGTCGTTTTTGATGGCTTACACCCACATCGCCCACGACTGCCGCGTCGGCAAGATGGTGGTTCTGGCCAACAACACCACCCTGGCAGGGCACATCACCATCGGTGACCACGCCACCGTCGGCGGCCTGGTGGCCATCCACCAGTTCGTCAGGATCGGCGACTACGCCTTCGTGGGCGGCAAATCCGCCGTGGTCAAGGATGTGCCCCCTTATGTCATCGCCGCCGGTGACCGCGCCGTCCTGCACGGTCTCAACCGGGTGGGGCTCAAGCGCTTCGGGTTCTCCGATGAAGCCCTGGCGGCATTGAAAAAGACCTACCGGATCCTGTTCCGCTACGGGCTGACCCTGAACGAAGCCATCGAGCGCGTGCATGCCGAAGTCGAACGGCTGCCCGAGGTGGACAACTTCATCGCCTTCATCAAGGCATCGTCGCGAGGCGTGACGCGATGATGCCGGGTGGGCACCGGTTTCACAGCCGCCGGTCAGGACCGCGGCATGGGTGACCCGACGGCCATCCAGAGGATCGGCCTGATTGCCGGCAACGGGCAGTTCCCGATCCTGTTTGCCGGGATTGCGCGGCAAAAGGGTTTCGAGGTCTTCACGGCGGCCTACGTCAACGAGGCCGACCCGGCGCTGGACCGGCTGTCGGCCCAGATCCAGTGGCTGCACCTGGGCCAGGTCAAGCGACTGATCCGTTTTTTCAAACAGCACGGCATCGGCCGCGCGGTGATGTTGGGCGGGGTCCGCAAAACCAAATTGTTTACGGATGTCAAACCGGACTTGAAGGCCATCGCCATCATGGCCGGCATTCGCCACACCCACGACGACGCCATCATGCGGGCCTTTGCCGACAGCCTCGAAAAAGAGGGCATTACCATCGCACCCTCCACCTTTTTGCTGCCCGAACTGCTGGCCACGCCCGGCATCTGGTCCAAACGCCGGCCGTCCCGGGCCGAGCGCAAGGACATCGCACTGGGCTTTGCCGTCGCCAGGGAGATCGGCCGCCTGGACATCGGGCAGAGTGTGGTCGTCGGCGGCGGCTGTGTTCTGGCCGTGGAAGCGATCGACGGAACCGACGCCACGATCGAGCGCGGCGGCCGGCTGGGCGGCGGCCAGGCGGTCCTGGTCAAGGTCTGCAAACCGAACCAGGACTTTCGTTTCGACGTGCCCTCGGTGGGCGTCAAGACGATCGAGACCATGCGCCGCGTCGATGTGCGCACCCTGGCCATCGAAGCCGGCAAGACCCTGGTATTCGATCGTGAGGAGATGATCCGTGCGGCCGATGAGGGCGATATCGCCATTTTTTGCCAATAGGCGCAGGGCCCTGCCCCGCCAGGTCAATACCGCTTAACCCAATGGAATCAGCAATGCAAAAACTGCGCGTCGGGGTCGTGGGGGTGGGTTATCTGGGAAAATTCCACGCTCAGAAGTACGGCAGCATGCCGGATGTGGAACTCGTCGGCGTCGTCGACACCAATGAATCCCAGGCCCGGAAGGTCGCCGACGACAACGCCACGGCCTGGTTCCGCGACCACCCGTCGCTTCTCGGAAAGGTCGATGCCGTCAGCATCGCCGCCCCGACACCGGCCCATTTCGGGATTGCCAAGGCGTTTTTGGAAAATGGGGTCCACGTCCTGATCGAAAAACCGATCACGAGCGTACTCGAAGATGCGGATGAACTGATCCGGATTGCCGACGCCAAAGGCTTGATCATTCAGGTGGGGCACCTGGAACGGTTCAATCCGGCCGTGGTGGCTTTGGAGGGTAAGATCCGGCAACCGCGATTTATCGAATCGCACCGTCTCAGTATTTTCCAGGGACGCTGCACCGATGTCAGCGTGGTTCTCGACCTGATGATTCACGACATCGACTTGATCCACAACCTGGTGGCCTCGGAAATCAAATCCGTCAACGCGGCCGGCATTTCGGTCATCTCCGGCAACATCGACATCGCCAACGCCCGCCTGGAATTCGCCAACGGGGCGGTCGCCAACGTCACCGCCAGCCGAATTTCCGCCAAAAACGAACGCAAGCTGCGCCTGTTTCAGGAAAATGCCTATTTTTCGATCGATTTCGCCAATCATCACATCACCTTCGTCCACCCCGATGCATCCCAGTCGGCCGGAATCATTCCGGGCATGAAGATCGAACAGCTGCACTTCAGCAAGGGCGATGCCCTGAACGAGGAGTTGAAATCATTCGTTCAATCGGTCATGCGGCAACGCGAACCACTGGTCACGGGACGCATGGGCCGCGACGCCCTGAAGACCGCCTTGTCGATCATGACCCAGATCAAAGAGAGCAGCCGGCACCTGGCGTGCTGAGCCGTGTGCGGTCCCACAGATGACGCAACCGTGTATCATGATCATTGCCGGTGAAGCCTCGGGCGACCTGCACGGCGCCAAGCTGGCCGAGGCCATTCGAAACCGATCCGGAAACATCGCTCTGTTCGGTGTCGGCGGCAGCGCCATGCAGGCCGCGGGCGTGCGGCGAATTCTCGATTCGACCACCCTTTCGGTAGTGGGCATCACCGAGGTCGTCGCCAAACTGCCGGTCATTCACCACGGGTTCGTCACGGTCACCCGGGCCCTTCGACGCCTGAAGCCGGGCCTGCTGATCCTGATCGATTTTCCCGACTTCAACTTCCTGGTGGCCATGGTGGCCAAAAAACTCAAAATCCCGGTGCTCTACTACATCAGCCCCCAGATCTGGGCCTGGCGTCAGAACCGGGTCAAGACCATCCGGCGCCTGGTCGATCACATGGCCGTGATTTTCCCCTTCGAAGCCGCTTTTTACCGCAGCCACCGGGTGCCGGTGACGTTCGTCGGGCACCCACTGCTCGACCGCATGGCACCCACCCCCGGTCCGGGGCCGGCAAGGCGACGACCCACCGGTCCGGTCATCGGACTAGTTCCCGGGTCCAGGGAAAAAGAGGTCACGACCCTGCTGCCCGTCATGCTGCAGGCCGCCCTGCGGATCAAGCGGCAGATCCCGACGGTCCGGTTCCTGCTCTCATGCGCCGCGACCATCGCACCCGATCTCGTCAGGGCCATTGCCAGCCCCTACGACGACGCCCTGGCACCGCAGCTGGTCGAGGGCCCGATCGGCGACCTGCTGGCACGCAGCCGACTGCTGGTGGCGGCTTCGGGCACGGTCACCCTGGAGGCCGCCCTGCACGGCGTGCCGGCGGTGATCATCTACAAGGTCTCGCCGCTGAGCTACTGGCTGGGAAAGCGGCTCATCAAGGTCAAACACATCGGCATCGTCAATCTGATCGCCGGAAAAGCGCTGCTGCCCGAACTGATCCAGGACGAGGCCAGCCCTGACCGTATTGCCGAAACCGTCACCCACTTGATCGAGGACCCGGCCGGACTGGAGCGGATCGAAATGGAACTGGCGGGCCTCAAAGAGCTGCTCGGCGGCGCCGGCGCCTCGGACCGCGTGGCCGCGATCGCCCTGCGCCTGATGCGCAAGCCCGGCCGCTCTTGAGCGGTAAAAAAAATGCGCCCCCCTGGCGATATCGCTCAGGAGGGCGCATAATTCAGCGTTTGGTTGATCGGCTGCCGATCAGCATTTCGGCAACGATACACCCCGCCGGCTGGGTTTGACTGTCACCACTGCCGCCAGAATCACACCTGACAGCAGCATCAAGACCGACATCAGCCAAGCGCGGGAGAAGATCCAGGCCAGACCGGACCCATCGCCAGACCCGATCCTGATAAAGCAGTCCCCCCCACCGCCATCCACGGCCCCGGAAGCTGCCCCGGTCGACAGGGCCGCATTGTTGTCGGAGGGCTGCTGGTCTGCCGAAACCGGGACGTCGTCGACCGGCGTGGAGGCCGCATAGGCAATCCCGGAGGGGTCGACGATCACCCCATTTTCGACGCCGTCCTCGTCGCCATCCCCCCCATCCACCAGGGTCAGGGTGACGCTTTTGCGATCCGGCGCGAAAACGGCATTTTCGTAGCGATACCAGCCCGTGTCATGGGTGTATTTGAAGAGGCCGGCATCGTCGGGGACCTGTTTCGAAAAGTGAATGGCGACCGATGCCGTGCTGACCCCATCTTGCAGATACAGCTTGAAGCCGATCAGGCCGAAGCCCAGTTTGACCGACTGGTCCGCAATCTGGTCGGTCGGCAGGGATTTTACCGAAACCAGGGCCACTTTTTTCGAGTGGACCTTGACGCCTACCACAGCCTGCCCTTCCACGGTGTTGACGCACAGCATGTTGTCTTCATCGACGTCCACCACACCGTTGGCATCGACATCCACCAACGGATCCACTTGCTGGCTTTCGGGCGTACCGTTGAGGTCTTCATCGTCCGAGTCCGCCGCTTCAATGGTCCTAAAGGATGCGGTGTCCGACCAGCCCGAGGCAGCTTGGCGCGAATCGATGTGCCGCACGCGCCAGTAGTATTTCGTATCCACATCCAGCACCATATCACCTACCTGATAGGTGGTCAGCTGCCTGCTGCTGGTGCGCGCCAGAATAATATTGTCAAAAGTACGTTCAGTACTGATTTGCCATGTGGATTTTAGATGGCCATCGGCGTCGGGGTCGAAATAGGCCCCGCTAACCAGCAGCGGGGTCAGTCCGACACGTTCGATCGGATCGATGCTTTCGATCGCCGGTGCATCCGGGGCCAGATTGTCAGGGTGTTGGGTGGGATCGCTGTTGGCGGTGAACTCTTCCAGGTTGGAAAACCCGTCCCCATCCGCGTCCAGAGCGGAATCATCCACGGTCGGGTCAAGCCCGTGGGCGGCCTCCCAGGCATCCGGCATGCCGTCGTCGTCATCGTCCGGATCACCATTGTTGCCGATGCCGTCGCCGTCACTGTCGGCCCACTCGGAAGAGTCGTCCGGGAACGGGTCCAGCACGTCAGGGACATTGTCGCCATCCACATCCGTTTTAGAGGACTTGTTGACACGCACGGTGGTGGTGGCCGTGGCAACCGTCCCACCGTCGTCGGTTACCGACAGTCTGAACGAAAATGTCTGGCCGTCGAGACCCACTATCGGAGCGGTGAAAGCGGCCTTGGCTGCATCCGTTCCATCTATGGAAACGGCTGGGCCACCGGTCTGCTCCCAGACAAACTTTTTAATTTGACCGTCTATATCTTTTGACCGGGAACCGTCCAGGGTTACCTGTTTCCCTTCTTCAACGCTCTGCGGACCTCCGGCATCGGCAACGGGCGCCAGGTTGGGGGGTTTGGGGGGGGTGTAGTCGACTTCGTCCGAATCGGCGCTCTCCAGGTCGTCGACGTAAGCCCGGACCACGAAATGATGCGTGACCCCTTCCTCCAGCCCGGTCAACTCGCAAGTTGTACTGGTGCCATCCCAGAAACTGCTACTGTAGTCATAGGGCTGAACACCCTTTCGATGATAGATGCGATAGCCTTCCGGGGCGGGATCATTTGCATCCCATCGCACCCAGATGCTTGCGCTCAGACCAGAGGTGGCTGTGACGGCAACGAGGGCCAGTGAGGCAAGAAAAACTTTTAAAAAACGTCGATTCGGTAAATTCATCGTGCATCTCCCAAACGGTTAGTCGCCTTGCGAGCACTAGCAGGTTGAAAGATGCCGTGTTCGCCCGGCAGCCCTGCCGCCATGACCAGTTGGGCTGGTTTTAGGCCGTCGGCTTTGCGTCACACCCTTTCGGGTGTTTTGCCTTTATCGAGCCAAGAAATGTTGATGCTTCACACAAATGCGATTTTCATGCCATAGGCGGCACCTCACCAACAACGATTCACATCTATCGCGATAGACACATATAATACTGTTTTCATTAGACTATTCGGAAATACCATGACCAGCTTAGGCGGGAATGTCGGGAAGTGAGGGGCCGGTGTTGAGCGGTGGATTGGATTGCCTGATGCAATAAAATATTCAGCTTGTATCCAATCGTATACGATTGTTGGCAATCCAATCCTCGGCCCCGAACGACTACAGGTTTCCGGCCATTTTGAAGACCGGCAGGTACATGGCGATCACCAGACCGCCGATGACGACACCCAAAAAGACGAGCATGAAAGGTTCGATCAAACTGGTCAGGTTCTCGACCGCCTGATCGACCTCTTCTTCGTAAAAGTCGGCAATCTTCTGCAGCATGGCATCCAGGGCGCCGGTGGATTCACCGACGGATATCATCTGGCACACCATGGCCGGGAAGACCCCGCTTTCGGCCAGCGGGTCGGCCATCGTGCGCCCCTCCGAAATCCCGCTGCGCACATTGTAGATGGCCTGTTCCACGGTCTTGTTCCCCGATGTTTTGGCGACGATGTCCAGGGCCTCCAAAATCGCCACGCCGCTGGAGAGCATGGTCCCCATGGTCCGGGTAAACTTGGCCACGGCCACCTTGCGGATCAAAATGCCGAAAACCGGTACCTTCAGCATGCTGGCATCGACCATCCGGCGCCCCTTTTCGGTGGCATAGTACTTTTTGAACGCAAAACTGAACAGGATGAGGCCGATGATCAGCCAGTGGATCTTCGATTTGACGAATTCGCTCATGGTGATGACGATCAGGGTGGGCCCCGGCAGGGTCCCGCCCATGTCGGAAAACATCTCCTGAAACACGGGGATCACGAACACCAGGATGACCGCCACGACCAGGACGGCGATGATCAGGGTCACGATCGGATAGGTCATGGCACCTTTGACCTGACTTTTCAGCCTGGCCGTTTTCTCCATGTAGGCCGAAAGGCGCCGCAAAATCGTGTCGAGGATACCGCCGGCCTCACCGGCCGCAACCATGTTGACGAACAGGTCGTCGAACTGTTTGGGATATTTCTTCAGGGCGTCGGCAAGGGTCGATCCACTTTCCACCTGCTCCTTGATGGTTTTCAACATCCTTTTGAAGGTGGCGTTTTCCTGCTGGGCGTGCAAAATGTCCATGCACTGGATGATCGGCAGCCCGGCATCGATCATGGTCGAAAACTGGCGACAAAACAAGATGACATCTTTTTGGGTCACCTTGGGCTGGAGAAATGCGACATTGGCGAACAGATCTTTGGGTTTTTTCTTGATTTTGGTCGGTGTTATGCGCAGCCGGTTCAGATAGGCTCGGACCATGTCCACACCGGCTGCCTCCATCTCACCTTTCTGAATGGTCTCATTCCGGCTTTTGCCTTCCCACAGATAAACCTGCATTCCTTTCCCCCTAACTCAAAGTATATAAATGGTTGTTGACGGCATGCTGCCGTTGTGCAGATTCATATGTGACAATTTCGGCACAATCGTTAAAATCTGAAACCGGTTTAACGAATTTGGGCGATCGGCCAGGCCCATCCGGCCCAGGGGCGGATTCGAACCCTACTCAAACGGCAGGTTCTTTCGGCCGGGAAAAGGTGATATAGTCGCGACGATGAACAAGGCTCCCACCAAAACCGATAAATCCCTGACCATTATCACCAGCCACGTCAATTCGGATTTCGATGCCGTGGCGTCGATGCTGGCCGCTCAGAAACTCTACCCCGAGGCCCTGGTCGTCTTTCCCGGCTCCCAGGAAAAGAACCTGAGAAATTTTTTTATTCACTCCATGGTCTATCTGTTCAACATCGCCGAGCTCGCAAAAATCGACCTTTCCAGGGTGACGCGGCTGGTGTTGGTGGATACCCGGCGCCGCAATCGGATCGGGAGTATCGCCCAGGTCCTGGACAACCCCGGCATCGACGTCCACATATACGATCACCACCCCAAAAAAGCCGATGACATCGCGGCCGACCAGGAACATCACCTGCTGACCGGCGCGACGGTTACCATCCTGACCAACATTTTGCGGGAAAAAGGGTTGCCGATTACCTCCGAAGAGGCCACCATCATGTGTCTGGGCATCTACGAGGACACCGGCTCCTTCTCGTTTCCGTCGACCACCGAAGCCGATTTCATGGCAGCTGCCTACCTGTTGTCCAAGGGTGCCAACCTCAATGTCATCTCCAGCATGATCACCCGCGAGTTCAACCCCGAACAGATCGGCCTGCTCAACGACATGATTCAGGCCTCGCGTCACTACACGATCAACGGGGTCGATGTTGCCGTGACCGGGGTGACGACGGACAACTATTTCCCCGATTTTTCGTTCCTGGTGCAGAAAATGGCCAAAATGGAAAACATCGATGCCCTTTTTGCGCTGGCGCTGATGGAGAACAAGGTCTATCTCGTGGCCAGAAGCCGCACCGAGGATGTGGACGTCGGCGAGATTCTGGCCCAACTGGGCGGGGGCGGCCACCCCGCGGCCGCGGCGGCCACCATCAAGGGCAAGACCATCGCCCAAACCGAACAGCTGCTCTTCGAGGCCCTGTACGCCAAAATAACTCCCCAGCGCCAGGCCCGGCATCTGATGTCGTCACCGGTCATCATGGCCGATGAAGAGACGACCTGCCTTACGGCCAAGTCCCTGTTGACCCGTTACAACATCAACACCCTTCTGGTCCGGCCGAACCAGCCCGGCGGGGGCGGCTACTGCGGCTACATCACCCGGCAGGTGATCGAAAAAGCCCTGTTTCACGATCTCGACGACATCCGCATCGGCGACTACATGAGCACGGAGATCGCCTCGGTCTCGCCGGAGGCCGATATCGGAGAAATTCAGGACAAGATCATCGGCAATAAACAGCGCCTGCTGCCGGTGGTGGACAACGGCGGCGTCGTCGGCGTAATCACCCGCACGGACCTGCTCAACACACTGGTTCGACACCAGGCGACCCACGGCAGCGATCCGCTCCACCTCAATGCCGGCTCCGGCGGCAAACGCTCGCGGGTGGTGGTCAACTTCATGCGCGAACGCCTCTCGACGGCCATCATGGAAACCCTGGTTCAGCTGGGCCAGACGGCCAGCCAGTTGGACTACAATGCCTTTGTTGTGGGCGGATTCGTCCGTGACCTGTTTCTCTACCGCCCCAACGAGGATGTCGACGTGGTCGTCGAAGGCAACGGCATCGCTTTTGCCAAAGCCGTTGCCGGTGCGCTCGGCGCCAGGACCCACACCCACCGCAAATTCGGGACCGCCGTCATCATCTTTCCCGACGGCTTTAAAATCGATGTGGCCTCGGCCCGAATGGAGTATTATCAGTTCCCGGCCTCGCTGCCGGTGGTGGAGATGAGTTCGATAAAAATGGACATGTTTCGTCGGGATTTCACGATCAACACCCTGGCCATTCAGCTCAATCCCGGCAAGTTCGGCCAACTGGTCGACTTTTTCTCGGCCCAGAAGGATATCAAGGACAAGGTCCTGCGCGTGCTCCACAACCTGAGCTTTGTCGAAGACCCCACGCGGGTCTTCAGGGCCCTGCGCTTCGAGCAGCGCTTCGGGTTCACCATCGGCAAGCTCACCTCCAGCCTGATCACCAATGCCGTCAAAATGGATTTTTTCAAGCGTCTGGCCGGCAAACGGATCTACGCCGAACTCAAGCTGATCCTCAAAGAGGAAAACCCCACCCCCATCATTCTGCGCCTGCTCGATTACGATCTGCTGCGGGCCATTCACCCCAAAATAAAGATCGAGAGCGACCTCGAAGCGCTGCTGCTTGCGGCTAAAAAGGTAACCGACTGGCACGACCTGCTCTTTATCGACGAGACCTACGCGCGCTGGGCCGTTTACTTCATGACCCTGATCCGCCACTGCGGCCTGGAGGCGACCCATGAAATCGGACGACACCTGGCCATCGCGCCGCGGTTTGTGGCCATGTTCGCCGAAAGTCGCATCCGGGCCGAAAGACGCCTGCCGCCCCTGGAGCAGCGCGACCAGATCGAAAATGCCGAAATCGTCAACCTGCTCGGTGGATTCAAGACGGAATTGATCCTGTACCTGATGATCTGCACCCGTTCCGAACGGGCCAAAAAACGCATCTCCCTCTACCACACCCGCTTGCGCCACGTGGCCATCGCCGTTACCGGGAAGGACCTGCTGGCCATGGGACTGCCCCAGGGCCCCTTGTTCAGCAAAATCCTGCGCATGGTGCTGGATGCCAAACTCAACGGGCAGGTCAAGACCCGCGAGGACGAAATTGCCTTTGTCCGGCGCCAGGCAGCCAACTTTTTTGCTTGATTGCCTTGTTTTTTGGGGCTACTGTAAATGGTTTTAATAGTTGCGGCCCGACTCGACCGGCCCATCGGGCAAGGCGACCTCCAACCAAGCGGGAGTGGGTTCATGAACAAGAAGCGGATCTTGAGCGGTATGCGGCCTACCGGCCCCTTGCATCTGGGAAATCTGCACGGCGCCCTGACCAACTGGGTAGACATGCAACAGGACTACGACTGTTTTTTCTTTATTGCCGACTGGCACGCCCTTACCAGCGACTACGAAAAACCGGATGCCATCACCGGTTTCGTGGATGAGATGATGATCGACTGGCTCAGCGCCGGTCTCGACCCTGAACAGAGCACCCTGTTCGTGCAGTCGCTGGTGCCCGAGCACGCCGAGCTGTTTCTGTTTCTGTCGATGATCACCCCGGTGCCGTGGCTGGAGCGCAACCCCACCTACAAGGATCAGATGGTGCAGATCGAAAACAAGGATCTGTCCACTTTCGGTTTCCTGGGCTACCCGGTCCTCCAGGCCGCCGATATCATCATCTACAAGGCCAATGGCGTTCCGGTGGGCATCGACCAGGTGCCCCACGTGGAGATCACGCGCGAGATCGCGCGGCGATTCAACTTCCTCTACGGCGACGTCTTTCCCGAACCCGAGGCGATTTTGACCAAGACCTCCAAGATATTGGGGCTGGACCGCCGCAAGATGAGCAAATCCTACAACAATGCCATCTACCTGTCGGATACGCCCGATGAGATCACCCGCAAAGTGTCCCAGATGGTGACCGACCCCCAGCGCATGCGCAAATCCGACCCGGGCAACCCCGATGTTTGCAACGTTTTCGAATTTCACAAGATTTATTCGCCGGCCGAAACCTGGCAGGCCATCGACCCCCAGTGCCGCTCGGCCGCGATCGGCTGTGTGGAGTGCAAAAAAATAATGGCGGCCAACCTGGTCGCCGCCATGCAGCCGCTGCACGAACGCCGGGCCCATTTCAAGGCCAAGCCGGGTCTGGTCAGAGAGATCATGGCCGCAGGCAGCGAAAAGGCCCGCTCGATCGCCCAGGCGACCATGGCCCAGGTCCGCCGTGCCATAAAGATCAGGGCCTGAGGACGCGGTAAGCATGATGCCCGCGACAACGGACCCGATGATGGACGCTGCACCCGAAGACGACGAGGCGCCGGGCTACCGGGTCAACCTCCAGGACGTCTTCGAAGGTCCCATGGACCTTTTGATCCACTTGATCAAAAAGGCCGAGGTGGACATTTACGATATCCCCATCGCCCGCATCACCGAGCAGTTCATCGCCTACCTGGAGTGGATGCGACAGATGAACATCGACGTGGCCGGCGATTTCATTCTGATGGCCGCCACCTTGACGCACATCAAGTCCAGGATGCTGCTGCCGGTTCCACCGAGCGACGACGAGGAGGATGACCCCCGGCTCGAAATCACCCGGCCGCTGCTGGAATACCTGCGGATCAAATCGGCCGCCGAGCAGCTGGCCGAGCGCAATCTTTTGGGAGAGAAGACCTTCACGCGCAAATCGGACCTCGACCCCATGGACGATCCGGCCGACACCCGGGTGATCCGTATCGGCCTTTTCGAACTGATCGACGCCTTTCAAAGCGTTCTGGACAAGGTGACCCCCGGGCACCACGTCGACATGGCCCATGACCGCGTCTCCGTTCAGGAGCGCATCAACCAGTTGGCCGACCTGCTGGAATCCAGGGGATCGCTGGCCTTCGACGAGTTGTTTGCCGACGGGGACGATCGGGCCGACGTGATCGTCACCTTTCTGGCCATCCTGGAGATGGCCAAGCTGGCCCTGATCCACATCGTCCAGCATGTACCGACGGGAATCATCCGCATTTTCTATCAATAAATGAGCGACGACCTCAAATCCATCATCGAAAGCCTGCTGTTCGTCGCCGAAGCCCCGTTGACCTTAGCGCGTCTCAAAGGCATTCTGGAGGACGAGGACCCGGCATCGATCAAAAGCGCCCTGGAGGAACTGGCGGCCGAATACGAGCGGCGGGGGGGCGGATTTACCCTTAAACAGGTGGCCGGCGGGTACCAGTTTCGCACCCGCACCCGATACAACGCCTGGATCAAGCGCCTGATCCGACCCAACACCCCGCGGTTGAGCAAACCGGCCCTGGAGACGCTGGCCATCGTGGCCTACCACCAGCCGATCATCCGCAGCGACATCGAACACATCCGCGGGGTCGACAGCGGCGGCGTCCTGCGCATGCTCATGGAACGTAAACTGATCCGCGTGCTGGGCAGAAAGGAGATTCCCGGCCGGCCCTTGATTTACGCGACCACCAAACAGTTCCTGGAGGTGTTCGAGCTCAAGGACCTCAAGGACCTGCCCACCCCGCAAGAGATCGCCGAACTCAGCCAGTCCCACCTGGCGGATTCGTGAAACCACAACATAGTGTATTGATTTTTTAATCGATATCCATCATAAAGGTAATTCTCAAGAAGTCCGCGCAGGATCTGCATCAGGAGGCAGTCCCATCAAAACCGATCAACTCTTCAACGCCAACGGAACCCGTCGGCGCGACTACAACGCCGCTTCATTGGAGGTCCTCAAGGGCCTCGATCCAGTGCGCCGCCGCCCGGGCATGTACACCGACACCCAGCGGCCCAACCACCTGGCCCAGGAGGTGATCGACAACAGCGTCGATGAAGCCATCGCCGGTTTTGCCAACCGGATCGATGTGGTCCTGCACCCCGACGGATCTCTGAGCGTCGCCGACAACGGCCGGGGCATGCCCACCGACATCCATCCGGAAGAGGGCATCACCGGGGTGGAGGTGATCCTGTTGAAGCTGCACGCCGGTGCCAAGTTTTCCAACAAGGATTATCAGTTTTCGGGCGGCCTGCACGGGGTGGGCGTATCCGTGGTCAACGCCCTGTCGTCGCGCTTGGAGGTCGAGATCAAACGCGACGGCAACAAGCATTTCATCTGCTTTGCCGGGGGGCGCAAACTGCAGGAGCTGGAAATCACCGGCAGCGTCGGCCAGCGCAACACCGGCACGGCCATCCGCTTCTGGCCGGATGCGACCTATTTCGACACGGACCGTTTTTCGGTGCCGCGCCTGCACCACACCCTGCGGGCCAAGGCCGTCTTGTGCCCCCGGCTCACGGTCACCTTCACGGACGACATATCCGGCACACAGACCCAGTGGTATTACGAAGACGGCCTCAAGGCCTATCTGTCCGAATCGCTGCAAGATTGCGAACCGATTCCCGACACCCCTTTCGTCGGCAGCGTCGACGGCGACGGCGAATCCGCAGCGTGGGCCGTGGCGTGGCAGCCCGACGGCGGCGAGACGGTCACGGAGAGCTACGTCAACCTGATCCCCACCACCCAGGGCGGTACGCACGTCAACGGATTCCGCTCCGGGCTCCTGGCCGCCATCCGGGAATTCTGCGACTTTCGCAAGCTCATCCCCCGGGGCATCAAGCTGGCTCCGGACGACATCTGGAACCGCTGCGCCTATGTACTTTCGGTCAAGATGGCCGACCCCCAGTTTTCCGGACAGACCAAAGAGCGCCTCAGCTCGCGCCAGTGCGCCTCGTTTGTCAACGGCGTGGTCAAGGACGCCTTCAGCCTGTGGTTGAATCAGCACACCGAGGACGGCGAACGGCTGGCCGAAATGGCCATCGAAAGCGCCCGCAGCCGCTTGAACGCCAGCCGCCAGATCGTGCGCAAGAAGGTCACCGCCGGGCCGGCATTGCCCGGCAAACTGGCCGACTGCGTCAATCAGGACCCCACCTTGACCGAACTGTTTCTGGTGGAGGGCGACTCGGCCGGAGGCTCGGCCAAGCAGGCCAGAGACCGACAGATCCAGGCCGTGATGCCGCTGCGCGGTAAAATCCTCAACACCTGGGAAGTGGACGCGACGCAGATCCTGCAGTCCAAGGAGGTACACGACATTGCCGTGGCCATCGGCGTCGACCCGGGATCCACCAACCTCAAGGGACTTCGCTACGGCAAGATCTGCATCCTTGCCGATGCGGATTCCGACGGCCTGCACATCGCCACCTTGCTGTGCGCCCTGTTTTTACAGCACTTCACGCCCCTGGTCAAAGCCGGCCACGTCTTCGTCGCCATGCCGCCGCTCTACCGCATCGACCGCGCCAAGCAGGTCTATTACGCCCTGGACGAGGCCGAAAAAAGCGCCATCATCCGGCGCATGGAGACCGGCCAAAGCGATGGCAAGATCAACGTTCAGCGCTTCAAGGGGCTGGGGGAGATGAACCCATTGCAGCTGCGCGAAACCACCATGGCCCCGGATACCCGCCGGCTGGTCCAGCTGACCGTGGAGGCCGACGAAACGACCTTCGCCACCCTGGACATGCTGCTGGCCAAAAAACGGGCCGCCGACCGCCGCCAGTGGATCGAAGACAGCGGCAATCTGGCGGCCGTCGATTGAGCGACCCATCCACACCGAACCAACTTTGCCGACAACGATGACCACACCCACATCCAGCGAATCCACCGAGCGCATGCCCCTTGCGCAGTTCACCCGGCAGGCCTACCTCGACTATGCCATGTATGTGATCATGGACCGCGCCCTGCCCCACATCGGCGACGGGCTCAAGCCGGTTCAGCGGCGCATCGTCTACGCCATGAGCGAACTGGGGCTGCGCGCCGCTGCCAAGCACAAAAAATCGGCCCGCACCGTCGGCGATGTGCTCGGCAAGTTTCACCCCCACGGCGACACGGCCTGCTACGAGGCCATGGTGCTCATGGCCCAGCCCTTTTCCTATCGCTACCCGCTCATCGACGGCCAGGGGAACTGGGGGGCGCCGGATGACCCCAAATCGTTCGCCGCCATGCGCTACACCGAAGCGCGCCTTTCGGACTATGCCGACATCCTGTTGGGTGAAGTCGGCCTGGGAACGGTGCAGTGGGTACCCAATTTCGACGGCTCCCTGCAGGAGCCCCGGGTCCTGCCCGCCCGGCTGCCCAACATTCTGCTCAACGGGGCCACCGGCATTGCCGTCGGCATGGCCACCGACATCCCCCCCCACAACCTCCGCGAGGTGGTCGAGGCCTGTGTTCACCTGATCGACCACCCCGACAGCCGCGTCGACGACCTTTGCCGGCACATCCAGGGTCCAGACTATCCGTCCGGAGCGGAAATCATCACCCCCAAGGCGGAAATCGTCGACATCTATCGTTCAGGCAGGGGCATGATTCGCATGCGGGCCACCTTCGAGACGGAGAACGGCGACATCGTCATCAACGCCCTGCCCCACCAGGTGTCGCCGTCCAAGGTGATCGAGCAGATCGCGGCCCAGATGAACCGCAAAAAGCTTCCCATGGTGGCCGATCTTCGCGATGAGTCGGACCACGAAGACCCGATTCGAATCGTCGTCGTACCCCGTTCGAACCGGGTCGACAAAGACGCCCTCGTGGCGCACCTGTTTGCCACCACGGACCTGGAAAAGACCTTTCGCGTCAATCTCAACCTCATCGGTCGTGATCGTCGGCCGGGCGTGATGGGGCTGGTCGATTTGTTAAACGAATGGATTGCCTTCAGGACCGAAACCGTTACGAATCGTTTGAAATACCGCTTGAAAAAGGTCAAGGAGCGGCTGCACATTCTGGACGGCCTGCTGGTGGCCTTTTTGAACATCGACGAGGTGATTCGGATCATCCGCGCTCAAGACCGGCCCAAGCCGGTCCTGATGGAACGCTTTGGCCTGTCCGACGCTCAGGCCGAGGCCATCTTGCAGCTGCGCCTGCGCCACCTGGCCCGACTGGAGGAGATCAAGATCCGGGCCGAGCAGCGCGACCTGGACGAAGAGCGGCAAACCCTGGAAAAGACCCTGGGGTCGCCGGCGCGCCTGAAGGGCCTCATCAAACGGGAACTGCGCGCCGACGCCAAGCACCACGGCGACCGACGCCGGACCGCCATCGTTCGCCGCGACGAAGCCCAGGCCATCTCCGAAGCCCAGTTGGCCCCGGTCGAACCGGTGACCGTCATACTGTCGGCCAACGGCTGGGTCCGGGCCGCCAAAGGCCACGACATCGACCCCGGCGAGGCCGCCTACCGCCCCGGAGACCGCTACCTGGACGCCGCCCGCGGCAGGACCAACCAGCAGGCGGCCTTTTTGGACGACACCGGCCGCACCTACAGTCTGGCGGCCCACACCCTGCCATCGGCGCGCGGCTACGGGGAACCCCTGACCGGACGCTTTTCGCTGCCGCCCGGCGCGACCTTCACCGCCGTCGTCATGGCACCCGACGACCACCAGCTGCTGCTGGCCAGCGACGCCGGCTACGGGTTCATCGCCCGCTTCGAAGACCTGACCACCCGCAATGTCAAGGGCAAGGCCCTGATATCGATGCCCGCCGGCGCCCGCCCGCTGCCGCCGCTGCCGGTGGCCGCCACGGCCGGGCATCTCTTGGCCGCGGTCACCAGCGAGGGCCGCATGCTGGTTTTCCCGCTCGACAAGCTGCCGGCCCTTTCCAAGGGCAAGGGCAACAAGATCATTCAGATTCCGACCAAACGCGCCGCGGCCCGCCAGGAGCTGTTGAGCCACCTGTGCATCGTCTCCGAAGCCGACGCACTGACCATCCACGCCGGCAAACGGTTCTTCAGACTGACCCCCGGCAACCTGGCCCAGTATGTGGCCGAACGCGGCCGGCGCGGCAAAAAGCTGCCGCGCGGGTTTCAGAATGTCGACCGATTGGCGTGCGAGGCGGCCGTGCCGGCCCCCCCGGAAACATCGCCGCCAACGGATCGAGGGTGATCTATTATGGACACCGAATCCTCGCCCACGCAACGCATTCGGCGCCTATTCGACCGCACAGGGAACCTGTTCTCCTGCTGGCTGCCCGAAAAAACCGGCCTGCTGCCCAGGTTCATCCTGGGGCGCCTTTTTTCGGGGATCGAGCTGGACGACCAACTCAAGTCGACCTTGAAAAACCTCGACCCGGAGGCCGTGATTGTCTACGTCTCCAAATTTAAGAGCTACTTCGAGTTTCTTTTTTATTACACCCGTTACCGGCAGGCCGGCCTGCCCTACCCGCAGTTGGGGTTCGACTGCCACGTCCGCCTGTGGCAACCCCTGCCGCGCATGCTGCGCATCGCCTTTTACCAGTCGCTCCACCTTCTGCGCCGCTTCTCCTTTCGAGACCCCTACCAGTCCGGTTTTATTCGTTCCGAAATCCAGCAAGGGACCACCGCGTTTTTGCCCTTGCTGGAGCAGCGCGACTTTTACCGGCGCTTCATCAAATCCAAAACCGATCCGATTTACCATCTGATCGACATCCAGCAGACCCTGCCCAGGCCCATCTGCATCGTCCCGCAATTGATGTTCTTCAGTAAATCGCCGGCAACGACCCGCCCCACCTTGCTGGACAGCTTTTTCGGCTCACTTCAGAAACCGGGCCGATGGCGGCGTCTGGCGACCCTGATCGGAAGGCCGGAGCGCATCTTCATCGAGGTTTCGGACAGCATCAACCTCAAGCAGTTCCTCGAGCTGCCGGAAAACCGCGGTCGGAGCAAGGTCCACCTGGCCGCGAAGCTGCGCCAGGACCTGCTGATCCAGATCAACGCTCACCGCAAAAGCATCACCGGACCGATCATCAAGACCCCCGACGAGATCAAACAGGAGATCCTGACCGGCGAAACCCTGCGCCGCTTCATGGCCACCCATGCCAACCGCCGGGGGACATCCATTTTCCGGGCCCACCGCGAAGCCATGGGGTATGTGGACGAAATCGCGGCCACCTACAGCCCCGCTTTCATCGCCATCGTGCACCGTCTGATGGGACGCTTTCTGAACCTCGTGTTTGAATCGGTCACCGCCAGCCCACAGGCCCTGGCCGCCGTCAAGCGCAGCTCCCGTCAGGGCCCGATCGTATTCGTGCCGGCCCACAAGAGCCACATGGACTCGCTGCTGCTCTCGTTCACCCTGTACGACCACCACATGCCCTGCCCGTTGGTGTTCGCCGGCAAGAACCTGGCCTTCTGGCCCATGGCACCGGTCTTTCGGCGGGTGGGGGCCTTTTTTGTGCGCCGCAGCTTCAAGGGGGCCGTATTCTACGCCAAGGTCTTTGCGGCGTACATTTTCCAGGTTCTCAAAGAGGGTTTCAACATCGCCGTGTACATCGAAGGCACCCGCAGCCGCAGCGGCAAGCTGCTGCAGCCCCAACTGGGCATGCTGGCCATACTGCTGCACGCCTATTTCGAAGGGGCCTGTAAAAATATGATCTTTGTTCCGGTCTTCATCGCCTACGATCGCATCCCCGATGAAGGGTCCTACCTGCATGAAATCAGCGGCGGCAAGAAGGCTCCCGAAAGCTTTCGGCAGATGCTCAAGGCCAAAGGCATGCTCAACAACCGCTACGGCAAGGTGCACTTGAACTTCGGCCCGCCGTTGACCATCAACGACGTACTGGCCGATCACGGCCTGAATCGAGCCGACCTGTCGACCCGCCAGCAAAACGACCTTTGCCGGGAAATCGGTGCCCGAATGATGAACGCCATCGACCGGCAGACCGTGATCAGCCCCCAGTCCCTGGTTGCCGGCGCCCTGCTGTCAGGCGGCCGGGAGGTCGTCTCGCACCCGGAGCTGATGTTTCGCATCAAGGCGTCCATGGACCTGTTCTGTTCGCAGGGGGCATGCCTGTCGGATGCCATGGCCGAAGATTACACGGCTTCCGTGAACGCGGTTTTGTACTACTATCAGGGACGCAAGTTCATTTTCCAGGTTGACGACCAGAGCAACAGCCAGGCCTTTCCACCGGCCTACCGCATTGTTGAAAACCGACGCAACGCCTTGGATTACTATAAAAATATCAGCATCTGCCATTTCGTTCCGCCGGCTTTCACCGCCCTGGCCATATTGGAAAAAGATGCCTTTCAATTCTCTGCGGCCGATCTTCACGACACCTACCGGCAGATCGAACACCTGTTTTCCGAGGAGTTCAATCCGGACGCCGGCCACCCGCCTGCCTATGTCGTCCGCAAAACCGTCAAGGCATTTATCGACAGCGCCATCCTGGTGCCCCACCCGGTAATGCCGGACACCTACAACCTCTCCTCGGAAGGTTTTCGCAAACTTATTTTTCTAAGCTCAACCATGGAACCCTTCCTGGAATCGTATGCCACCGCGCTGACCTATTTCGCCAAAAACCGGCGCAACCAGCACCGCCGGTCCAAAATATTGAAAAAAATGCTGGCCATCGGCAACCGCATGTACCGCCAGGGCGAAATTCGGCTCAAAGAGTCGATTTCCAAGGCCAATTACGACAATGCCATCAACTTCTTCAATAAAAACGGAGTGCGGGGTTCCGAGGACGACCTGGTAATCCGACGCTGGAATGGCATGGTGAACAACTATCGAAACCTGTTGTCGCGGTAGCCGGTGCCGGTCGGCAGGCCGCCCATCGGGCGGCGATCGCGGCGCTTGGGACGACACGGATCGCCATCCGGCGGTCTATTTTTTGCGGGCCGGGTGGCGCTGCCGCCGGCCGACGGATCTTTTGCGGACCGTCTTGACGGCGTCGTACAGTTTGGTGCGGGTTTTGCGCTTCAGATCCTTGATCGTCCTGGCAGATGGATGGGCCGCCAACGCCTCCCGGCAGGCCGGACACAGGGCCACCACGTTTTTGACACTGTGCTGGCCGCCTTGCGACAGCGGCAGGATGTGAAACGGCTGCAGCTTGTCGCCGTCGGGCAGTCGACCGGACCGGGCGCCGCAGCCCTCACAAGAGTTGCGGGCCCGCCGCAAAACGAAATCAAAAACATTCTGGGTTCGGTTGAACGGTTGGGTGCCTTCCGCAGCCGTTTTCCATGGTTTCCCAGCACCGGGCTTATCGATCGGGCGCGGCCGCGGGACGGGCTTGCGGTCGACGCGCGGCGCCGTCGGTCGGCCGGGTCCGGAAAACGCCCCACGGGGCGGCGCGCCGCACGGCGGGTCATCGGTCCGGCCGGACGGCGGCAACGGGCTGGGCCGTTTGCGGACACGCACGCCGCCGGTTCGGCCGCGGATTGATTTGAGCCACAGGCTGTGGTTTTTTTGCTGCAGACGCTGCTTGAGCGCCTCGTAGGATTCATCGGGCTCGAATTTGATATTCATTTCGCGCAGCATCTGCTGGATTTCGGTTCTGCTCAGGGCCATGGGATGTCCTTGCGCATTCTTGGCGGTTGATGGCGACCCGACCTGTCGGCGGCGATCGAGCGGTTCCTAAAAGATAAACTTTTTCTCCATCAGGTACTTTTTCTGGCGGCGCACGTAGTCGCCCAATTCCTGTTCGAGCCCCTGGTCAATGGGGGGCTTTTCATACCGCGCCAGGCGCTCGGCCAGGATTTGCTCGGTCTTGTCGGCCACGCAGCGGGCACCGCGCCGCTCCCAGCGCTGGTAGTCGTCGCGGGTGAACAAAAAGGGCTGGTAAAGGCTGCGGCAGTGCTTGAATGTCGTGGGGTGGGTCAGGTAGTTGCCGTCGCTGCCCATGCGCTTGATCGTGTCGACATCGATGGAGGCCACGCTGATGTCCATGGCCGTCAGCACCCGCCGCAGCGTCCGGCAGACCTCCTCGTCCAGAATCCACTTCTCGAAACTCATGGAGATGTAAGAGCCCAGTTGACCGCAGGCGTGCAGGATAAAATTGGCGCCGTTGCGAACGGCCGTGCTCATCATCAGCGTCCCTTCGGCGGCCGCCTGGGAATCCAGGCAGTGGGAGTTGGTCAGCATGCCGCCGGTGCGGCTGGGCACGTGGTAATAGCGGGCCAGCTGAATGACCGCCGATGCCAGCACCACCGCTTCCGGGGCACCCACGGCCGAGGTGACGGTGCGCATGTCAAGCGGTGCCGACACCGATCCGTAGACCACCGGCGTTCCGGGGCCGGCCAGCTGGGACAGCACGATGCCGCCCAGGATCTCGGCATTGGCCATGGCCAAAAGGCCCGGCAGCGAGACCGGCCCGCTGGTGCCGGCCAGCACCATGTCGGTGATGATCAACGGCTGCCCCAGGCGCGCCATGTCGATGATGATCTCCGCCATCTCGGCCGTATACTTGAGCGGGGAGGTGGCGTGAACCACGGACGGCATGACCGGCTGCCGCTGTAGATTGGCGCGCCCACCCCAGGCGATGGCGGCCATCTCGACCGAGTCGACGGCGCCTTGACGAAAATTGCTGCAGGCCAGAAACGCCTTGTCACACAGGGTCAGATTGGCCATCATCATTTCCAGATGGGCGATCTGAGACGGCACATCCGAGGGCTGAACCATCAAATAGCCGTTCATGTCCAACTGATCGGAGGTCTGCACCAGTTGACAGCAGGTGTGGTAGTCCGCCATGGTGGCCGGACGGCGCAGGCCCTCGGCGGTGGAAACGTTCGGCGCCCCGGCCGTGGGCAGGAAAACGAAATCGTCTTCGCCGATGGCGACGTTGCAGCGCGGATTGCGCGCGTGCACGACGAAGCGCGAGGGTACGCTCTCCAAGGCCTGCATCACCTCTTTTTCGGTGATGAACACCCGCGGGTTGGTCACCTTGAAGCCGTTTTGCCGGAACAGGTCCAGGGCTTCGCTCGAATCGAATTTCACCCCGGTCTCGGACAGAATTTCCATTGAGGCATCATGAATCAATCCGATTTCAGGTCGGGTGAACACCTGCATGCGATCGTTCATCGGCACATCTCCCCTGTTGCACACAATTGCATGTTGAATTTACGGAGCAGATCCATTAGCCTATCTGATTTGAAAAGTAAAATCAGACCTGACCGAAGCGGTTTCCAATCAGCCGGCAGCCAGGCCAAAAGGAGGTTCGACCGTGAAGGGTAATCCCGTGATTCCGCCGATTTACATGACGGCGACCTACAAATTCGACAACTCTGACGACCTGATCGACGTGGTCCAGAATCACAACGGGTACATCTACTCGCGCTGGAACAATCCGACCGTGGTGCAGGCCGAACGCAGCCTGGCCGACCTGGAGGGTTTTGCCCACGCCCTGGGCTTCGGCTCGGGCATGGCCGCCATCAGCACCGCCGTCCTGGCCCATGTCCGCAGCGGCGACCGCATCGTCACCACCCGTGAACTCTACGGCGGTACCTTTGAGCTGATGGACACGGTTCTGCCGGGCCTGGGCATCCAGACCACCTATGTCAACTGCTGGAAAACCGAAGCCATTATCGCCGAGATCGAAAAGGGGTGCGCCCTGCTCTACCTGGAATCGCCCACCAATCCCCTGCTGCGGGTGGTGGACGTGCCCGTGCTGGCCGAGGCGGCCCACGCCGGGGGCGCCGTGGTGATGCTGGACGGCACCTTTGCTTCGCCGATCAATCAGCACCCCGTGGATTGGGGGGTCGACGTCCTCATCCACAGCGGCACCAAGTATCTGGGCGGGCACCACGACGTCACGGCCGGGTTCGTCTGCGCTGCCACCTCCTGCTGGGAGCGGATCTGGCAGCTGCGCAAAATCCTGGGCGGCGTCATGGACCCCATGACCGCCTTTCTGACCCTGCGCGGCCTGCAGACCCTGGCGCTTCGAATCGACAGGCAGAACGACAATGCCATGGCCGTTGCCCGCTTCCTGGAATCCCACCCAAAGGTGACCGCCGTTCACTATCCGGGACTGCCTAGCCACCCCGACCACGGCATCGCCAAACTGCGCATGTCGGGCTACGGGGGAATGCTCAGCTTCGAGGTGAACTCGGACTTCGAAGGCACCAAACAGGTGATGGACCGGCTGCGGACCATCAAACTGGCCACCAGCCTGGGCGGCACCACCAGCCTGGCCAATCAGCCCATCACCAACACGCACGCCGCCCTGAGCCCGGCCGCGCGCGCCGCCGCCGGCGTCGGCGAAAACCTGGTGCGCCTGTCGGTGGGCATCGAAGCCGCCGGGCAGCTGATCGACGATCTCGGTCGGGCCCTGGATGTGCTGTAGGCCACCGGATGGGGGTCGTGACAGGCACTAACCGTCTGCATTCATTCAACTTTAATTTTTTTAGGTTGCCAACCGCCGGCGGGCGTGATAGGTCGCCAATGACTGCCATCTGTTTTTAAAAAATTGGACACCGCCATGTATCTCGAGCACTTTGGACTGCAGTTAAAACCGTTCCAGATCAGTACCGACCCCAAATTTCTCTATTTGGGGGAAAAACACCAGGAGGCCCTGGCCGTCCTCAAATACGGCATTCAGGACAACAAGGGCTTTCTCCTGCTGACCGGCGACGTGGGTACCGGGAAAACCACGCTCCTCAACGCCCTTGTGGACAGCCTGGAAGAGGACGTGCTCGTGGCCATGGTGCCCGATCCGGGCCTGACCAAAATGGATTTTTTCAACTTCATCGCCGACTCGTTCGGCATGAACCGATACTTCGCCGGCAAGGGTGAATTTCTGATCTATTTGAGAAGATTCCTCACCGACCTCAATCGACAGCGCCGGCAGGCCTTGCTGATCATCGACGAGTGCCAGCACCTCAGCCAGAAATTGCTCGAAGAGATCCGCCTGCTCTCGAATATCGAAAAAGCCGAAAGCAAGCTGATCAACATCTTTTTCGTGGGGCAGAGCGAATTCAACGACAGCATCTTGAAGCCTCAGAACCGGGCCATTCGCCAGCGCATCACGATCAACTACAACATTTCCCCCTTGTCTGAAACCGAAACAGACGAGTACATCCGCTTTCGCCTGGACGTTGCCGGGGCCATGACGACCATTTTCACGCCACGGGCCATCGAAGAGATCTATCGGTTTTCGAACGGTTACCCGCGCTTGATCAATATCATCTGCGACCAGGCCCTGCTGACCGGCTTTGTCAAGGAGCGCGGCCACGTCGACGAGCAGATTGTGGCCGAATGCGCCAACGAACTCAAAATCAAAACCACCAGGACCATCGATTACAGCGATGCCATCCCCGAAGCACGAATGGCCGCCCCGACGGATGCGTCCCTGTTCGACCAGGTGACGGCCGCCTTGCAGAAATACCTGCAGCCCAAAAAGCACCTGATGCTGGCCTTGATGGTCGTTCTGGCCCTGTGGGTCGGACTGGTGGCCACCTACCTGTTGAGCAACCAGACCTCGGATGCAACCCACAGCGCCTCAACCGACAAGGCGGCCGCCGAGTCGGCGCCCGCGGAAACGAACGCCGCCGCCGTGCAGGCCGACAGCAAGGCCACCGGCGAGACCGCCGCCGGCGCAACCCAATTGCCGGCCTCCGCCGTGCCGGAGAGCCCGCCGGGTGAAGCGGCCGACGATCTCGGGCCGGCCGATGCCACGGACGGGGACCCGGCCTCCGCCAAGGCCTTGACCGACGACGAATCGATGGACGTCAAACAGGTGTTGGCCATGCTGGTGTCCAAGATCCGTGAGGAGCCGGCGCCGGAGGTCACCTTGGAGGCCATTCAAGCCCGTTACGGCACCTACCCCGAAGTGCGGTTCGACGTCAACTCCAACGATCTCGACGAGGCGGCCTTCGACGTGTTGGGCATGGTGGCCCAGTTCTGGCTGCAGAACCCGGAATCGATTTTGGTGCTGAGAGGCTACACCGACCGGTCGGGGCTGCGCACCTACAATTTGAAGCTGTCCGAATTTCGGGCCAACATGGTCAGGAGCTACCTGGTCGGCCGGGGCGTCAAGGAGGAGGCCATCTCGGCGATAGCCCTGGGTCCGGACACCGAGGGGCCGGGCGGAACCACCGTGCCCCATGACGGTGTCCGGCGCAAGGTGGTCATCGAGATCGTCGCCCCGCAGGGGTAAGGATTGGATTCAGATACCGCCGGGACCTGAATGCCGCTGGTCGCGACAGCGAATGAACCAGGCCACGGCGGCGTCGGTAAAGCGGCGCTGATGGCCGGCCCCGCTGATGCGATGGTCGCCGCCTGGTAGAATCAGCTCCGCTTTGGGCGGACCGGCCAATTGAAAAATGGTGTGGGCATTGTCGATGGGAACGGTTTCATCGCAGCTGCCGTGAACGACCAGAATGTGGTGGATGGCCCGGATCGATGAACTGACGTCGAAGGCCAGCCGCCCCCGCTGCAGCTCGGCGTCCAGCGCCACCGGCGTGTTTTCGGGCAGTTCGATGGATTGGCTGTGAACCGGCGCCGCCAGGGTGACCATGGCAAACGGCGCCACGCGGGCGGCCGCCGCCAGGCAAACCGCGCCGCCCAGGCTGCTGCCGAACAGGCCGACGGGCATCGAACCGCCCAGTCGGGCAGCCATTTCACCAACCGCCGCCAGCAGATCGGCGCGACGGTTGGCCAAGGTGGTGTCGGTGTCGAAATCACCTTGACTCTCTCCGCAGCCGCGGTGATCGAATCGAAGGTAAGCCATGCCGGCCGCAGTGCAGCGCCGGGCCAGGGCAATTTGCTTGGGTGACCGCTTGTCGGCCATCAGCCCATGGCATCCGATGACGACCGCACAGGGCGGCCGGGGCGGCAGGTGAAGCACGCCGGCCAAGCGCAGGCCGTCGGCATCAAAGCCAATCGCCTGGCCGTCGCGGGCAGCGCTACCGGATGCCGGCATAAATCGCCTGAGCCATTTTCAAGGCCGCCAGATCGTCGATGCCCATGGTTTCGAACTCGTCGGCGGCCACGTGGACCCCGACCCGTTTGCCGTCGCCCACCATGGCTTCGATCAGGTCGGTAAAAAAGAACTCCTCGATATCGGTCAGTTTACCGTCGACCTCTTTTTGAACGATCTGCGGCCGTGAGGCCAGAATGGGCAAGTAGGCCATCAAGGCCTTTTTACGGGCAGCGTAGATCCCGGAGTTGCAGACCGTCAGGCAGGCCTTGCGATCGGACGGGTAATCCTTCCAGTATTTCCACTCCGTGATGCGCACCACCCGGTTCTCTTCGATCTCCACGACCCCGTACTGTTTCCTGTCGGCAGGCGAAAACCCCAGGATCATCAAATCGTACCGGGCCAGCCCGTCGATCAGCCTGGCATAGGTGGCCTTTTCAACGAAGGGGACATCGCCCATGGTGATGATCACCCGTTGGGCGGACTGCGATCGAATGAAATCCTCGCTGGCCAGGATGGCGCCGCCGGTGCCGTTGAGCACCGGCTGCTGGCAGTAGACCGCGCCGCTCATGCGCGTCGCGTCCATGACCGCGTCCTTGCCGTGATTGACCACGACCGCCTTGGGGCCCCGGGGCAGGTTTTCGATCAGGTGCGCGATGATGGGACGGCGGCCGGTCAGGGCCGAGGCGCCCGGTACCAGCGGCAGCACGGTCTTGTTGCCGTTATAGCCTTTCATGCGGCTGCCCCTTCCGGCAGCCATGATGATGGAAGCGACGCTTTGGGTCGTATCGATTGCGGTCATGTCATCTCACACCGTTGGAGGTTATGCGTTGCGCGGCCACGGCGGTTTGTAGAACAGCATCGCGACGGTGTCCACACCCGTTTGCAATGGGCCGCGGTCGGGTTTCAGCGACAGCGGTTGTCGTCATTCCAGCGCGCACCGGTTCAAGTGTTGAATCGCCGGGCGAATTTTTGTATGCTGCCCGAACCAGTAACCGCGAATTAAGGATTCGAAAATGATCACGCATGTCGTCATGATGAAGTTCAAGGCCGAGGTCACCGCCGCCCAAATCGACGAACTGGAAGCCCTGCTGGACCGCCTGCCCGACCAGATCGATGAGATCCAGAGCTACGATTTCGGCCGGGACGTCGTCGGTTCGCAGCGTTCCTACGATTTTGCCCTGGTCTCCATATTTGCCAACCTGGACACCTTGAAGCACTACCAGGTGCACCCCGAGCACCAGGTGGTGGTCAAAAAACTGGGCGACATGTGCACGGACATCATCGCCGTGGATTACGAAAACGCCCCCTACCGGCAGGCCTCCGACGACGACCCCGACCCGTGGGCGCCGACAAGGCGGTTTTAGGGCCCCGGAAACGACCGATGACTTCCGATCGTCCCTCCGCCGAACAGCTGCAGCAGATCGTCAGCGAAATCCTGGCCGGCATGTCGCTCAAGGAAAAGTCGCTCATCGCCCACATGAGCGCCAGGAGCCTGCCGTACCTGCAGTACGCCTTCGACATCTACATCGAGCGGCAGATCGGCAACGATCCCGAATTGGGCCGTGAAATCATCCAGCTGCTCTGGGAGCGCCTGCAGGAGACGCATCGCATCCGGCTGGTCCAGTAGCTTCAGATGTAGCGCCGCTGGCCCAGATGGAGCAGGATCTCCTGGGCCGCCTCGTCGGGCGTCTTTCCGCTGGTGTCCACCCGCACTTCCGGTGCGTCGGGAATTTCATAAGGGTCGTCGATGCCGGTGTAGCCCTTGATCAGCCCGGCCCTGGCCTTGGCGTACATGCCCTTGCGGTCGCGCTGCTCGCAGACATCCAGCGGCGTGGCCACGTGCACCTCGATGAACCCGCCCACCGCTTCGATATTGGTGCGGATTTCGGCGCGTGTCGCCGCATAGGGGGCAATCGGTGCGCAGATCGCCACCCCGCGGTTTTTGGTGATTTCACTGGCCACGAAACCGATCCGCCGCACGTTGATGTCGCGGTGCTCCTTGGAAAAGCTCAGCTCGTTGGACAGATTCAGGCGCACGATGTCGCCGTCCAAAAGGGTCACCGGACGCTTGCCGATCTCCAGCATCTTGGCGTACAACACCCGCGCGATAGTCGATTTTCCGGCCCCGGAAAGGCCGGTGAAAAACACGGTAAACCCCTGCCTGGAAGGCGGCGGATACGCTTTTTTCAGCTCCCCGACCACCTCCGGGAAGGTGGCCCAGCGCGGGATGCGCCGACCGGTGCGGATGCGTTCACGGATGTCCATACTGGAAAGTGAAATCGTCTCCGTGCCGCCGGCCACCTCGTCCTTGGGTTGGAATTCGTCCTCGAAGGGCAGGTAGACCAGTTCGTCGAAGGGAATCACCGTGATCCCGACCGCTTCGGCGGTCTCCTTGACGAAGGACTGGGTGGCCCCGCTGTCGTAAAAGGGTGCCAATCCGTTGTAACCGCCGGGATCCGCGTGCCGGTGGCCGATGATAAAGTGCGTGCAGCCATAGTTTTTGGCGACGATACACTGCAGCAGCGCGTCGCGCGGGCCGGCCATGCGCGTGCAGATGGGCAACAGGCTCATCACGGCCGACTCGGGCGGGAAATACCCGACCAGATGCCGGTAACAGCGCACACGGGTGTAGTAGTCGAAATCTCCCGGACCGCTCATTCCCACGCCGGGCAGCAACAGCAGATTGGCCCGGCTTTGCTGCATGGCCCGAATGGCCATCTCGTACTCCGGCCGGTGCATGGTGTTGATGGCGTGAAAGCCGACGATGCGGTTCCAGCCCAGTTTTTTATAGAGGCCGCGAACCTCCGGCGGGGTCATGCGCAGCTGCTTGAAGTCGAAGTGCAGCGGCAGGCTCAACACCTCCAGCGCGCCGCCGACATAGTACTCCCCGCTGTTTCGAAACAGGTCGGCCACCCCGGGGTGCACCCTGTCGGTGGTGCCGAACAGCAGATTGGCCTCTTTTTCCTTGTCCGGTCGCCAGATGTCTTCGACATGCATGATGGCCAGCAGGAATCCCTCCGGGTCGCGTATGGCCACGGATTGGCCGGCTTCCAGGGGCTTGGTGACCGTGGCGGAGATGTCCAGGCAGATGGGTATCGGCCACAACGTGCCGTCCTGCAGCTGCATGCGATCCAGAACCGATTCGTAGCTGCTGCGGTTCATGAACCCGGTCAATGGGGAGAAGGCCCCGGTGGTGAGCAGCTCGAGATCGCAAAGCTGGCGGTCGTCCAAGGTAATGCTGGCAAGGTCCATGGACAGCTTTTTCAAAATGGCCGACCGGGCCGGATCCACCAGCAGGTTGGCCTGCCGGCCACCGTGATACCCCGGGTCGCCCAGGATCGCTTCAGTCATTGCACCGCCTTTCGATTTCGTTCCAGCCCATTTCGTGCAACGCCGTTATCGGGCAAAGCAACCGTTTGTGGATGGGCACTAACTCTGCTTTTCGGCCGCCGGCATTCAAGCTTGAACCGATCGCCTCAATTCGAGGCCAGGCAGCGCCCCGGACTGGCAAGACCCCGCATCGGGTCGCACGCGCGTCCGCCGCCGACGGAATAGTCGGCATCGCCCTACCACGGTGCCCTAACGCCCCAGCAACCCCTCGCGGATCTGTTTGTCGGCCTTTTCGCCCACATTGTAGCGGTAGTACATCTGGGCAAAGGTGCTGCCCGGAATCGTTCCCCGGACCTGGCCCTGATAGGTCAGGGTCAACCCTTGTCCGGGGATGTACAGGGATTCGGAAGTCAGCCCCGGCTGCATGTCCTTGTCCAGCCATGATGCGTAGGTGTCGATGTCGGCCCGATTGGCCGCCACCAGCTCGGCCGGATTGCCCTTTTCCATGAGGTCGACGAACCCCTCGCGGATCTTTTGGGCCGTGGCCTTGTCGGTCAGGTAATGGGTCAGCATGTACTTGACCTGCTCGGATTCGATCACCGTCTGGGGATCGTCGGTCGGGTGCTCCAGGTAAAGCCCGACCGTGTAAACTTTCACAAAACCGAGTTTTTTGAGATAGGCGACCCCGTTGAGGGTGAGGGTCTTGCCGGCGACCACCGTTTCGGTGGGATAGTTGACGCCCAGGATTTCGACCGCTTCGGCGTATCCGACCACGGCAAACACGCCCACCAAAATGACTGCCAGGATAAAACGAATTAGAGATCTTTTCATCGGGTTCTCCTCGTTCACGTCTCCAGGGTTCCGATCAGTTGATTGACGTCGTCGATGCCGGACTCACGCAGCCACGTTTGCATGCCGTCGATGATCTCCACGGTGCCGTGCGGGTTGACGAAATTGGCGGTACCGACCTGCACGGCCGTGGCACCCACCATGAGAAATTCCAAGGCGTCGGTGGCGCTCATGATGCCGCCGACGCCGACCACGGGAATAGTGACGGCCTGAGCCACCTGCCAGACCATGCGCAAGGCCACCGGCTTGATGGCCGGACCGGACAGGCCGCCGGTCACATTGGCCAGCTTCGAGCGGCGGGTGGCCAGATCGACCGCCATGCCGGTGATGGTGTTGATCGCCGACAGCGAATCCGCGCCGGCTGCTTCGGCCACCTTGGCCATCAGGGCGATATCGGTCACATTGGGCGACAGCTTGACCATCAGGTGCTTGCCGGTCCTGGCGCGCACGGCCCGGACCACCTCGCCGGCCAGTTTGGGGTCCGATCCGAAGGCCACCCCGCCCTCTTTGACATTCGGGCAGGAGATGTTGAGCTCGATTCCGGCGACCCCGTCGAGGGCGTCCATGCGCTCGGCCAGGCGGGCGTATTCGTCCACCGTGCGGCCGTAGATGTTGGCAAACGTGGGTGGCGCCAGCGTTTTCAAAAACGGCAGTTTGTCCTCGATGAAGGCATCCAGGCCCACGTTTTCCAGCCCGATGGCGTTGAGCATGCCGCAATCCGTCTCCACGATGCGCGGGGGCGGGTTGCCCCGGGACGGCGCCAGGGACAGCCCCTTGACAATGATGCCGCCCAGGCGGTTCAGATCGAGGTATTGAGCGTACTCGCGGGCGTAGCCGAACGTCCCCGAGGCGGTCATGACCGGGTTTTCCAGTTTCAGCCCGCCGATGTCGACGGTCAGGTTGGGTGTGGGCATGGGGTAGACATCATTAGTCGGGTTTTGGGGCATTGGGTAATTTCGAACGGGCGCTGCGAAATATATACGAGTCGTCGGTATAGATCAACCGAAACTGAGCGATTCACTTTTCTCGAAAAAAGTAGATTGTTTACGCCCACGGCAGCGTCCCATCGGTGGTTGTTCTCAAAAGGTGAAACCCATTGGGTTTGCCGATCTCACCACATCTTCGGCGTTAGATATCGTCACGCATAGTTCACTGCAATTATATCGATGAGACAATTTTTCAGTGACTTGATCAACATTACGAGCATATATTTGCGCAGCGGGCGTGAAATATGACGGTCGGAAGATCTGACTTCTGATCTCTGATCTCTGCATTTTCGTCCATCATCGTAGCGAAGCGGTCGTCCCCTGTGACATCAAGGGCGGCCTTCTCTTCCCCTAAAGCAGATCCCATGGCACTGCATAATCCAATTCAGACAACTGGACTATTTTTTCGCATGGTGAGATGACGAGGCCCGGTGAAATGTTCAGCTGTGGATACTTTTTCCGGAATGCGGAGATGCCCATTGTGTCGCGGCGAGATGGGTTGGTTTTGGCCTTGATTTCAACAGGATGAAATATCCCATCGTATTCCAGCAGAATATCAACCTCTGCACCGCTGTAGGCCCGCCAATGATAGAAATTGGGCCTCGGGGATAAAAGGGCCGTCTGTTTTTTCAGTTCGGCGGCCACCGCCGTTTCAAACAGCGGCCCCAACAAGGGGTGCCCGCCAATGGTTATCGGCGTGGAAATCGCTTGAGCCTGGCAGGCAAGACCGGTATCGGCGATATACCCTTTGGGTTTATTGCTTACCCTTTTTATCAGATTTCCCGAATAGGCAGGAAATTCGAACCACTGAAACGTGGATTGCAAAATCGCCATCCACCGTTGCGCGGTTTGCGGTGTTAGCCCCAATTCTCTACCCAACTGGCTGTAATTGATTTCTTGGGCCGTCAGTGCACATGCCAACTGGAGGAACCGGCCGAAAAGCTGCCAATCCGATACGTCGGCGATGAGGCGGACATCTCGTTCAATGTAGGTCCGCTGGTACGCATTCAGAAAATCAGGAATGACATCCACGGGTAAAAATTGGGCTTCGGGCAGAAAACCGCGCCACAGTTGCTCGTAAAGGGTGGTGACGGCGGTACGTTGTGTCGGGGATGCGGCGAGGAACGCCTCTGGAGAACGAAGCCACCGATTGATCCAGGGTGTCGTGGAATGATGCCGACCGATTTCGATCAGGCTGAAGCTGTAAAGATCCAAAAAGACGGCACGGCCAGCAAGGCTCTCCGACATGGATTTCATGACGCCCCACTGTTGGGAACCGGTAAGGATGTACTGGCCGGATGAGCGGTCGCGATCAATCCGCCGCTTTATGGATGCAACCAACTCCGGTGCATATTGAATCTCATCCAATATTAACGGCGGTGTATGATTATTCAAGAAAAGCTCGGGATCCTGCCGGGCATTTTCGATATCAATAACGGGATCGAAAACAACGATTTCCGTTTCTTTTCCCAATGTGTTCTGAAGCAGCGTACTCTTGCCGACTTGACGCGCTCCACTGATGACCACAACGGGAAAAGACTCAGCCAATTGATACAGCTTGTCGGTTAGCATTCGTTCTGTGTACATAACTTTAATTTTAGACATGCTATCATTAATAGTCAAGTTTTTACTTTGGCGATCTTGGCGGCTTGAGCAAAGCGGGCGTGAGGCAAAAGGTGTCACGCAAAGACACAACGGCGCAGAGATAAAAAAAACTAAAAACCAGTATTTTTGTGATATCCTTTACGTACTCTGCGTCCTGAGTGCAGCGGGCGTGATTTGCGATCACCTATCGTCCATCATCTTGAGCTGTCATGCATTTTTCTTGGCGCACTTGGCGGTTTGAGCGCAGCAAGCGTGAGGCATGCAAGAAAACGAAATTGCCAAAAAGATCCTAGATGCAGCAATGGCCATTCACGTGCGCCTCGGCCCGGGATTGCTGGAGACGGTATATGAAAAAATACTTGTTTATGAGCTCACACAACGCGGTTTGAAAGTCGAGGCTCAAGTTCCGGTCCCCATCAGATATGAGTCCAAGGTGTTCGACGAGGCCTTCAGAGCCGATCTTATCGTGGATGACAAGGTCATCGTGGAATTAAAGTCGGTCGAGAACGTCCAACCCGTTCATAAAAAGCAGTTGCTCACCTACCTTCGTTTATCAGATAAGCGCCTCGGCCTGTTGATCAATTTTGGATCTGCATTGCTGAAGGATGGTATTTTCCGAATTGTCAACAAGCTTTAGCGTGCTCACGCAGAGACGAAAGAAGAAAATTAATGTTGTCTTGTGCTTTTTCTTGGCGATCTTGGCGGCTTGAGCGCAGCGGGCGTGAGGCAAAAGTTGTCACGCAAAGACGCAACGGCGCGGAAGGACGAAGCAAAACGCAGATATCGGATTTTTTACGAGACCGTCCATCATTATTCCCCGTACATATCGGTGATAAGCTTTCTCAACTGGGCGGCTTCACTATTGGATAACTGATCAATCTTTTTTTTTAACCTTTGTTTGCTGATTGTGCGAATTTGGTCAACAGCTATTTCGGCGGCTTTTTGCGCACATTTAATTTGAATCCGGGTCCTCCAGAGGGGATGTAATATAGAAGTCAGCGGGCATACTACGACCGTTTCCAGATATTTATTCATCTCATCCTGGCTAATGATTACCACGGGGCGTACCTTTTTGATTTCACTGCCAATAGTAGGATTCAGGTCTGCGAAATAGATTTCGTACCGCTTAATATTCAAAGTCATCATCCTTCAAGCCATCGATGACCGTTGTATCAAAATCGTCCCAATCTTCCTTTTCAGTTGCCATGGCTTTGTAGGTCTCTTCCCAGCATAGCTTGGCTTCTTCTTTATTCCGGAGGAGCAGGCCTCTGTCTGTTTCTTCGATTAAAAGGGAATTTTGCAGACCATATTTTTGAAGGAGGATTTTGGGGATACGAATACCCCTTGAGTTGCCGATGGGGATCAGCTTTACGTCTCTTGCTCTTACATCATTTTCCATCTCGAAAGCTCCTTATGGGCTAAATTATGTATCCACCGTAATTACCTTTAGCCGCACTGTCAAGCGTAAAATGAAAGCATTGGTAGCAGACCCATTGCTTGTCACCCAAGGCGCAAAGAATCGATGATTAAGGTTTTGATTTTTCTTGGCGTGCTTAGCGGCTTGAGCGCAGCGGGCGTGAGGTCTAATTTCTGACTTACGATTTCCGGCCCTGAGCTTTTGATCTCTGACTTCTGACGTCTGGTCTCTGATCTCTGTATTTTCGTCCATCATCCCAGCGCAGCGGTCGTCCATCATCCATCGCTTTATCTCAGTTTGAGCGAAGCGGGCGTGAGCCCAAAAAAGATGTCACGCAAAGCCGCAACGGCGCGAAGCATAAAGCCGTTCAATAAACGAATGGAAATACCCCAGGCTTGTTCGTCCCCCATAAATCAATGGACGCCCCTATATGATTTTTGGCAAACTTCTGCTATGATATTTTTGCAACTGATTAAAAACGCAGGAGTTACAAATGAATAATGAAATTGTGTTTATTGTTGAAGAGTCCCCCGAAGGCGGATATGAGGCAAAGTCATTGACCCATTCGATTTTTACCGAAGCGGATACCATTGATAATTAAAAAAAGGTTAAAGATGCGGTGCGCTGCCATTTCGAAAAGGAAGATATGCCTCAAATCATCCGGCTTCATTTTATAAGAGAAGAAATCATGGCCGCATGAGATTGCCGAGGAATATTTCGGGTGATGACCTCATCAAAGCCCTTTCCAAATATGGCTATGAGGTGACCCGTCAAACCGGAAGCCATGTTAGGTTAACACGAACAACAATAGAAAAATCATTTCACCTTATGCGTGAAGATATCTGACGCCGTAGATGCGATAAGATCGGCAATCCCAACGGGTTTTCCATTTTGAAGACGATAATTGACATAACCAACGCCAATGGTGAACCTTTATGAAGCCCAAGTTGAGCGATTGTCGAGCTTGCCGCATATTCAAGGCAGATGTCGTCGCGCTATAGTGGCCTATGCGCGGCGACATCTAACGCCGAAGATGTGGTGAGATCGGCAAGCCCAAAGGGTTTCACCTTTTGAGGAACCCAATCGATCATAACAACCTGAAATCGAGTCTATTCGAACATTTCCGAAAAAGGTGAATCGCTCAACTTGGGTGACGGATTGAGCGCAGCGGGCACGAGACTACTCATAATGAGACCACATGCGTAGGATATGCACCACGCGTCGTTCCATATCGATGGAATAGACGAGCCGATGCTGGATATTGATCCTGCGGGAATAGAAGCCGCTGAGGTTGCCGACCAGTTTTTCGTATTTCGGCGGTGTCGTGAAGGGATTCTCGGCCAGTAATTCAAGCAGCTGTTTGGCCGATCCGGCCAGTCCGGCGTGTTTTAGCTTCTTGATGTCCTTAACGGCGTGCTTGGATAAAATGACGGACCAGTTCACAAGTCGATTTCGCCCAGCGGGGTACCTTCATCCAGCGGTTCTTTGTCAGCATTGTGGATGCTTTCCACCAGACCAGGGATGCGGTTCAAATACAGCGTCTCTTCTATGGCTCGCCAATCGCTCTCGCTGATAACGACAAAATCACCGCCGTTTTTGCGTTTCACCTTCAAGATTTCATGATTGCGTAATACAGGCATCCACTTTTTGTTTCAGTGTTTTTCTGAATTCATTAGCTGTTGTTTCCACCATGGTTGTCTCCATTGAGTTTTCATTTACAGTACTGCATTTCGGTACTGTTGTCAAGGGTGTCAGGCAAAGACGCAACGGCGCAAATAAAACGATAAAGCCCTTATCGGTTTTGCAGTTCCCTTGGCGGGCTTGGCAGCTTGAGCGCAGCGGACGCAAGGCATGAACGGAATTGCCGGAACGATTTTCTCCATCCAGTGATAGGCAAATTGGGTCGAGATGGTAAGATTTATGAGTGAGCAGATAATGGAAGTGACGAAAGAGAGAAGCGGCGAGGGCGTCGTCAGGGACGACAAGATGGAAGGCGGTTGGCGGGGTGCGGGAGCGACACGCAGCGTCTTAGATGGGCCCAAGCGGGATGGCTGATGGCATCATTAATGCTGGGAGGCATCGAAGAATTGGCTCGGATCGCTCGGTTCCAGGGCTCAGAAGAAGTTTAGAGGATTCGAAAATGAATTGGTGGAATGATGTGGAATAATTCTGAATAGTCAATCACCCACAGCTGATTTTATCCATCAACTTTGAGACAATATATTCGCCTGCCTTTCCATCCCCGTAAAACCTTTGAGAGAAATCCATTGAGATGGATTGGATTTCACTGAAAAAAGTTCAGAATGGATTCCCGGTTTGGCCCCGTAAGAACATTCACCCCTGCCTGGACAAGCTCCATCCACTCAGTTTCATTCCGAATGGTGAGGCAAGGGTTTTTGAAAAAAAAAGGCCTCTTTCTGAACACCACCGGAGTCGGTAAGGATCATTTGGCAATGTTTTTCAAGCATAACCATGTCCAGGTAGCTAACCGGGTCGATCGTACTGTAATTGCGTCGGTTTTGATACACTGACTGTCGACGATTTCTTTTTGTACGGGGATGAAGCGGTAAAACCACCGGAAAGGCAGCGATATTATGGATCGAATCCAGATTGTAAACGGTCCAACACCTCAATAGCCTGACGATATCCGGCTTAGGAACGGCAAGTTGCTCAAAAAAGATATCCGACATATTTCGGTCGAAATGTTGCCCGGTATGATAGACGATATTTATGCTCCTCAATGGAACTGGTATGACTGTTGTCTTTCGATTGCCTTAAACGATAGCCGCAGCTTTGATGAATTGCGGTCGGGCACCGACAATAATGTTGATTTTCATTAATTGATTAAATTAAAAATAGAGTGCATAATCACACATGGTACGACCGTCCCTCAACCGGCGACCCAACGGACCATGCCTATCTGCCCGGGTCGGTGGCTAATTGCTTTTCGTCAGGCGATCGAGTGCCGCACCGGCATTGGGATCGCGGGGGTTGAGCATCAACGCTTGCCGGTATTCGTCAATGGCGCGATAGATGATACCTTTTTTCTCATAGGTTTTGGCAAGCGCCAATCGCATCCCGACATCGGTTGGCAGCGCCTCGACACCTTTCTGAAGCGCCTGCAGCGCCTCCTCCCAACGCTCCTGATCGGCATAATGGCGGTAAATGCGATCAAATGGTTCGGCAGTGACGACCGTCGCGCGCGATGCTGCGGACAGGGACTTTCGGAAGTATTCTTCAGCCAACGCCGTGTTTCCGTTTTCAGATAAATACTGGGCAAACGACACACAAGGTATGGCCGCATCGGGGATGCTGGATACCATCACCTCAACCGGCACTCCCCACCGGCTCATCGCATCGAGAAATGTCCGCGTCCGTTCGGGTTCGCGCTGCATGGCGGTGTGCATCTGTGCCATGCCTTCCGGGTTGCGCCCCATGTCGATCAACCACCGGGCGTAGACGGTGTAAGCATCCGCACGCTGCCGGGAGAGCCGAATGGCGGACAGGAACATCTGTTCTGCCTGATCCGCCTTGCCGATCTTGTCCAGCAGCTGCGCGTATGCCTGCAGCGTATCGACCGACAGGGGACTGCGCCGCAGCGACTGGCGATAATATGCATCGGCGGCAGCAAGATCGCCCTGCCGGCCGGCGATTTTGGCCAGCATCCGCGGATAAACCGGATCGAACGGGTCCAGCCGCATGGCACTGTTGAGAAGATATCCAATGGCCTGGTTCTGCTCGGCGGTCGCTGACCCATCGGCAATCAAATCGGCAACCTTGCGATAGCGTTGTATCGCCAGTTGGGAGCCGGCGATGTGCAACAGGCTGACGACAATGATCGCCACAAGCAGGGGAGCGAAGATCCGGCGCACCCGTCCGGTGGGGATCTCCGCCAGGGTGGTGACCTTTTCACGAACGTGCAGCCGGGTGTGCGCCGCCGACACGATCAAGCCAACCAGAAAAAAGAAATAAAAGCCGTTGGCGCCGTTTTGCAGGTTTGTTTCAAACAGGCTGTAGAGCCCGATCCCTGTCAGACCGGAAAGCGCGCCCAAGTAGATGAACCGGACGTAGGATTCGCGCCGCCGCAAAAAATCCGGAAAGGTGTGCTGCGCCAATGAGACCAGGAACCACATCATCAGGCTGGCGGCAATCCCGCCGCCGGTCACCAGGAATTCTAAATAGTCATTGTGGGCGCTGCGAACCGTCTCGTTTCCCGTAAAGGTCCGGTAGACGGGAAAAATCGATCCAAAGGTATTGACTCCAGTTCCCGTCACCGGGAAATCGAGGGCGATGTTCAAGCTGTCCTGCCGGATGTCGGCGCGTCGGTCACGCTCATGGGGTGCACCGACTACCGGCGCGTTAAATCGCTCTTGCATCGGCTCCCAACCCAACCACCCGAATAGAAGCAATAAGGCCGCCGTCAGGGCAATGGTTTTGGTGCCGTTGCGATGAAGGCCTTTTGCCTTTATCAGCGCCAGCGTCAACAGGCAGACGGAGATGCCGCTGCAGATCAACCCCGCGCGGGAATGGCGGATGATCGACCAGCCGGCTGCGCCGGCGGCCAGCATCGCCAGGGCATGGATCGCAAGCAGACGGTCGTATGTGAATCCCTTTATCCACTCTCGAGCGGACGGGTAGCGGTTCATCGGCTGCACGAAGAGGCCCAGGGCAACGATAACCGGCAGCATCATGACCAAAATACCGGTCGTCTGCTCGACGACACGGCTGGAGGGAAAGCCGAAAGTGACGACGGCCAGCAGGGCAATGCCCGCCGTCATCACATTGACACTGGTTTTCAGGTAGTGCTTGTGGACCAGCAGTTGGACGGACAACACATAAAAAGCGATGAAACCGATCAACCGAAACAAGCCCGCCGCAGTGACCTTGGAGTAGAGACTGAGCGATATCCACCCCAACGGCTCGACAATTCCCACGGTGCCGCGGTAAATCGCGTGGGTCGCTGGAGAAATGACGGCGACCACCCCCGCCGGCAGGGGTGCCAGTTGGACTGCCACCCAGGCGGCAAGCATCAGCAATGGCAACGCGCCCGGCACGCGAACCATCGGCAGCCGGTTCATCAAGTGATGGGCCAGCAGAATGCTCAGGGAAACGAAGCAGAAAATAAACGCGCACGCCAGAAACCAATCGCGTCCTGCCCCGAAGGCAAGCGCTGCACAACACAGCACGGACACATAGAACCCCGCACTGAGCGTTTCGAATTTTCTTAAAGCGCTAAACATGGTTCACCTGGATCCTGCACGAGTCGCAGGCTTTCATCTGCAAGGCGCGCAAAGGCGCAGCCATCGTGAACGATTGCCAGGCCCTTGCCAACGGCGCAGATGGAAATCTGCGGCTCGCTCGACGGGTGGAAATATAAAAGAAAAAAATGACCGCCTCCGGTTTTACCTGAGCGGTATTTCTTCCTGCTTCCTGCTCTTTTTTAAGACCGTTGGGTTAAGGGTGTTGCATACTTCAAGGCGGGTTTGGTCGGTGAATGCGGTCCGAAGGGCCTTCCATACGGCGACGCCTCCCCACAGTTTGTCCGGGGGAGGCGTCAGTCATCGGAATACCGCTGTCGCGGGCGCCTTAGGCCGTGTCCTTCCAGAAACGAGGAATGTTGATCGAGATCAAGGCGCACGAAAAATTTTACCGCAGGCATATGGTTGATATTCCGAGGATAAAATTTTTCGCGCAACGCCGATATGGGGCAACATAACCGTTTATGGATGGACTCTAGGCAGTTTCTGGATCTTTTGAAGCATCCTCATAGCCGTAGTAGCTGTAGGTGTAGGCATTCGCCTTGTCCATTTTGATGTCGTTGATCACCAGTCCCGTCACCGGTGCCTTGACGCCGCGCAGCCGCTTGAGGCCCTTTTCGATGACGTCTATGGTGGTTTTGGACGACCGCACGACCACCACGGTGGCATCCAGCATCCGGCTGAAAATCAGTGGATCCGCTACCGTCAAGACCGGTGGGGTATCGAGCACCACGTAATCGAATTTGGTTTTCAAGGTTTGGATCATCCGCTTCATCTTATCCGCGCTGAGCAGTTCGGAGGGATTGGGCGGCATGGGGCCGGCGCTGACGATGGTCAGGTTGGGGATCGGTCCTTGTTGAAATATGGGCTCATCATGTGCGCCGGCCAGGTAGGTGCTCAGGCCGCTTGAATTGTTGAGTCCAAATATTTGGTGCAGGCGCGGCTTTCTTAAGTCACCGTCGATCAACAGCACCTTTTTCCCGACCTGACTGAGGGCGATGGACAGATTGGCGGCCGTGGTGGATTTCCCCTCTCCCGGCAGCGTGCTGGTGATCATCAGGCTTCTTGGGGGGTTGTCCGCATAGGATAACAGGAGCGACGCTCGCAGGGCGTTGTAACTTTCCAATACTACGGATCGCCGGTTGCTGATCATGGTTGTTTCGATGCTGCCGTTTTTGGGATCGAGCCGGGGAATGGAACCCAGTACGGGCAGATCGAAGCGATCCTGGGCCTCGTCCGGGGATTTGACCGTGTTGTCCAGGTAGTCGACGAAAAAGCAGAGCCCGATGCCCCCCATGACGCCCAGCAGCAGGCCGAACATCAGATTGCGTTTTTTGTTGGGAGATACGGGGTTGTCCGGAGTGGCCGCCTTTTCCAGCATGTAGACCTCGATGGACTGCGCCCGATCGGTGAGCTGCTGGCGCTTTATCCTGGCAATGAGGGCCTCGTACAACTGACGGCTGGTGTCGACCTTGCGCTCCAGATTTTGGTATTGGATGAACTTTTCGTTCAGGGTCATGGTTGAGTTTTTGGCATCGTCCAACAACTGGGCGATATTCGCTTCGTGGTCGCGGGCCAGTTCGAATTGATTTTTCACCGTCTCGATGACGTGGCTGATTTCCTGGTTCAATTTGGTCCTCAGGGAGGCCAGTTCGGCCAGATCGCGTTTCATCAACGGGTGCTTGGGCCCGTATTTTTTGGACAGATCGCTGACCGACTGCTCGGCCTGCAGGATTTGGGTGCGGATGGCCTGGATGGCCGGGTTGCCGGCGACCACCGGTACGGTCACGGCCCCCTCGGGGCGTTTGACAAACGGGCGCAGCTTCTTGTAGACGGACTCCACCTGCTTGCGCTCTGTCTCCGCCCGGGTGTACTGGCTGGTCAGTTCGGTGAGTTCCTGGGGCGAGGCGCCAACCCGGTTTCCGATCGTGACGATACCGTTTTCCATGCGGAAGCGCTGCAGCTCGGACTCGGCCGCTTCAAGTTTTAGGCGCTCCTCTTCGGCCTTTTTGGACATCCAGTCGACCTCGTAACTGATGGACTGGACCCGCATGTCCATGATCTTTTCGAAGTAGGCCTTTGAAACCGCGTTGGCGATCTCCCGGGCCAGTACGGGGTTGGGCGAGGTGTAGCTCACGTTGACGATGCGGCTGTCAGGCACCAGCCGGACGGCGATGTTCTTTCCGACCACCTTGACGATCTCGTCTTCGCGCGATTTTGGTCCCGACGCTTGATCAGCTGAATCGATTTTGGTTGCGTCATCCTTCGAAGCGGTATCCTCTGTGCTATCGTCAGGTGGCTGCGCGCCATCGATGGCAGCCGGCGCTTTACCGTCATCAGCGATCATATCGGCATTGGCCGATTCGCCTTTGAAGTTGAAAAGGGATGCCAGCTGGCCGCTGAACCAGCCCGAGACGGATGCAATCAACGATCCCTCTTTTTCCCTGCTGTTGAAGTAGGCATCGTAGTTTTTCTCCAATTCCAGCAGCTGGACCACGTTGCGAATCACGGATGGGTTGGTGATGATCTGCGACTGGGTCTCGAGGAACTGGGGATCGTAAGAGCTGCGGGAGGCGTTTCCCAGCGGATCGGTTTCGTTTTGTTTGATCACCAGCTTGGTAGAGGCTTCGTAGAGCGGGGTTGACAAAAAGGTGTACAGACCAATCACCAAATTTATAAGGAGGAAAAAGACAACCAGGATGGACTTGCGTTTACGAATCACCTGAAGGTAGTCGCGCAGGTGAATCTCTTTTTCTGGAATGGGATCGTAGTCGTTCATGGAAATTTCCAATGCTAAAGTTACGAGTAGAAATTTTTGGGTAGATTCGTTTTCATTTTCGTGAGCTTTAGAGCTATTTAGCTGATGAGCTGTTGAGCTAGTAAGCTATTAAGCTTTTTATTGATAATCACAATTTCATAGACTTAATTAGCGCGTTCAACATTTTGCATATTTCTTCAGCCTGCAATCGTTTTTCTTGTAAAGTATCACCTGAAATCCAATTCAAACGAGTCATGATGACAAGTAAGGTGATGACTTCAAACAAGGAGCCCCTGGCTATATATAAATACTGAATGAATTCTTTTCTTGTTTGCCGGCCCTTTCCCTCGGCGATGTTCATCGCCACACTTGTTGAAGCGGATTCGAGTTGTTCAATTAGTCGAAAGTGTTTACGAGGGGCCTTTAGTTGGTCGACCAGTAAAATCACGCCTTCTGCAAAATCAATCGCCTTTTTCCATACGATCAAGTCCTCAAAACTGAACAACTTTTCCATCAGGGTTTTTCTTATAGCCGGTATAGTATTTAAATTTTTTAAAAGGTTACCAGGTCAAGTGCTCATCAGCTTGATAGCTCATTAGCTTACCAGCTTATCTAGCTCAACAGCTCATTAGCTTACCAGCTTAACAGCTCAACAGCTAACCAGCAACGTTCTTAAAAAAAACTCTCCGGCACCACAATCACATCATCCGGCAGCACCAGCTCATCCATTTTCACCGATTCCAGCACCTTTTCCTTCCCCTGGTCTTTGCGCACGATTTTCACTTTACCCGGGGCGGCCGTGTCGCTGAACCCGCCTGCCAGCGTGATGGCCTTGATGACGGTGATCCCCTTTTCGTATCGGTAGGCATCGGGCCGCCGCACCTGACCGCTGACGAAGAACACCGCTGCCCGTTTGACATAGATGCGGTCACCGTTGTGGATGGGAAGGTCCTGGGACAGGTCTCCCTGCTCGACCAGCTTTTTCAAATCTAGGGTGATCACCTCCTGGTCGGTTCCAGTGGCATCTTTCTGGCGTTTGATGACGGCAACGTCCCCGGCATTGGGGGTAAACCCACCGGCGCTGGACACCACCTCCAGGAAGCTGATTTCCCCTTGCAGCTCATGCAGGCCGGGATTTCGAACCTCTCCCAAGATCGTGGCTTTTCGGCTTCTGAATTCGGTAACGAAGACGTTTACGTGAGGTTCCATCAAATATCCGTTGGCGTACAGATCGCTGATTTTCTCTGCGACCTGGGACACCGGCAGCCCGTCTACCTTGACCTGGCCGATCAGCGGCATGGTGATCAAGCCTTCGGTGCTGATGCGGGCCGTGGTGGATAAATCATCGTTGTCGTAAATTGTTATGGTCAGCACATCCCCCACGCCAACCACATAATCCTGGGCAAGCGCAGCGCCGGTCACGGCCATCCCGATCAACAAGCCAATAAGCAATTGTTTTTTCATACTGATATTTGCCTTAGGAAAAGAAATTTACACTTTGATTAATTCAAATAATACCCCATCTGAGCGATTGTCGCGCTTGCCGCACCCTCAAGGCAGATGTCGTCGCGCCATGGTGAACGATGCGCGGCGAGATCGACAACCCAATGGGTTTCATCTTTAGAGAAACTATAGTTTATGCTACCAAACTGATATCACTCACAATCGATCTTCATCGAGAAAGCTGAATCGCTCACCGCCAACAGCTGCCCACCCAGCTGCTAACAAGACCCACACGATAATCTAATGGATATTTTTTTCAACCCCGTAATTCGTTTACCGATTAACGCAAATGTTGTGCCGCCGAATTGGAACTTAATACATCCTATAACCCGCTGTATTTAATTATGTTTTAATATAGAGAAATGTGCCGGCCCAACAACACCTGTGGCAATATTTTCATAATAGGAAAAAATGGAAACAGGTACACACCAGCTCACCAGCTTATCAGCTCAACAGCTCAACAGCTTCTCCACCCGCACTCAGCACCCAGCACCCAGCACTCAGCACCCAGCACTCAGCACTCATATCGACCCAGTCAGCTTCACAAAAAACGTATTCCCCTTGAAGGAGAGCAATTCGATGTTCGAGTCGCGGTTGCGGTAGATGTAACCCGCCGAGACGGACAGCCAGCGGCGAAAGGCGTAGGAGAGGGTCGGGGTGACCAGCCAGATGTTGTCCTTGCGATCGGGCACCCCCAGCAATTCGGCTTCGCCCCCCTGGTAGTTCAAAAATTCGTACAGCAGTTCGAGATCGAAATCGAGGTTGTGACGCAGCATGTGATGGTAGCCCAGCGCCGCTCTACTAGTAAAGGCATAGTCGTAGATCTCCTCGGTGGATTCTTCAATGCGTTGAAAGAGACGCAGGTCGACGAAGGTTTTCGGCGTGAAGCGGTAGTCGACGGTGCCCCGGAAGGTAAAGAGATCGGCTTCCTCGAACACCGGATTGTCGTAGCGCCGCAGACCGTAGCCGGCCTGGAACCGGCCGCGGGTCTTGGCACCGGCGTCCCACGTCAGCCCGAGGTAGGCATTTTGCAGATCCCCGTCGCGGTCGTTGTCGGTATCGTAGTCGATGTCGGTATAGCGCAACTCGACGAAGGCCGTCGTTTTGGGCCGGAATCGATAATTGACGGAGGCCGCAACCGAGTTGTCGGTGCGGTTGCGAAAATCGTAGAGCTCATCGTTGATGTAGTCGATGAAGTTGTTGGTGTATTCGGCCCGCAGCTGGAACTTGGGGGACAGCGGGTAGGTGGCGATCAGGTTGAGCACGTTGGCGTAAAACTGCTCGTCCTTGGGGGAGCGATCGGGTTGAAGTTCATTGTAGTCCTGAACGAAGCGGTTGACCAGGTCGAAGGAGAGACCGCCGCGCAGGTTGTACTGCACCCCGGCCTGGGCGAACTGGTTGATCAGGTTCTGATCGGGGTTGTTTGCGTAAAACTGAAACCAGGGGGCGTAGCCCACATAGGCCCGGAAGCGGCGCGGGGTGGGCTCGGTGAAGCGCCCGAAAACCAGGCCGCCGGGCGTGGTGGTGTCGGTGACGATCGCTTCGGCGGGCTGATCAGTGCCCGGTATGGTCAGCTGGATGCCGGGGGAGATGACGGTGATAAAGTCGCTCTCGGCCTCGTTTTCGGTGTTAAAGATGTTGTCGTCGTAGGCCCCGTACAACGACAAGTAGCCGTGGTACCACGGGGCCTTCTCACCGAAAATATCCCCGCTGATGGTTGCTTCACCTGAGTTGTCATCATCCTCAGAAGCAAATGAATAACCAGTCCAAAAGAGTAGCGCGCAAAGAACAAGTGCCATTCGTGTCAGCCGGGTTGAGAATCTGCCCATTTAACCGTCCTTTTGCTGTGGTGATTGCTTGTGACCCAATTTTAGCGTTTCCAATAATCAGTTTTTTCCGGGCGAAGCCCACTGAAAATCGACCCTCTGTGATCTCTGAGCCCTCTGTGAGAAACCAATTTTATATCTCGCCCGCTGCGCTCGAGCCCCCAGAGACGCAGAGTGAGGGTTTGATTTCTGAGGGGGAAACCAAACAGAAAAAAAACCTGAATTATGATCTTTCTGGGCGAATCCCACTTAAAACCGACCCCCTGTGATCTCTGTGCGCTTTGCGAGAGCCCACGTATTCTTCCAACCGCTTACCAGCCATGAGCTCAACAGCTTTTCCCCGCTCAGCACTCAGCACTCAGCACTTATAACTCACCAGCTTATCAGCTCAATAGCTTATGAGCTTAACAGCTTATGAGCTTAACAGCTTAATCGCTCACCAACTACCCGCACGCCCAGACAACCAAAGCGGTTCATTAGGGATTAATTCAGTGACCACCGGATAATGATCGGAACCGCCTGATTCATTTAACGTTTTGGTATTTCTTGAATTGAAGTGTTTGCTATAGAAAATGTGATCGATACGAATTATCGCCGATAAATTTTTTCCTATCCTAAATACTGAATTTTGAGATGGATAAGTAAAACCGAATCCACACCCAGACTCCGCATGGGCGTTTTTCAAATATTGTTTGGTAATTTGATAAGCTTCCGATTGATCATTGGTATTGAGATCACCGCCTAAAATTTGGGGACCTTGGATCTTGGCAATGTCTTCTTTGACCAATTCGATTAGTTGCCGATGGCGACGATGCCAGGGGAAATTAATAATGTGAACGTTTATGACGGTTACGGGTCCAAAGACAGTTTCAATTCGAACTTTCTGTGCTCTTACCTTATCAACATCCGCTCCAATCGGGAACATAGAATAACGGCTTATAACCGCTAGGTATATTTCCGGTACATATTCGAAACTCAGTGGTGCGTCTGTGTATAAGCTATTGAGGTTGTCAACAACATACTGGAAATGATCTGGCCTGATTTCCTGCAGCAGAAGAATATCAGGCTTCTCTCGTCGGATCAGTTCAATGGCAGCATCAAGGGTTCGATTTTGATCCCAAATATTGTAGCTCATGACCTTAATATAGGGGCCTTCAGCATTGACAACTTTAGAGCAATTAAAAAAATGCGGCGAATATGAAATGCAAATAATAAAGGAGGGTATGGCTAGTAGAAGGGCTAACCAGTTACGTTTAAATAGCATAGCAGCAACAAGTCCAGGCACCAGAATTACAAGAAGCCAGGGCATAATGTAGCCGGTAACTCGAACAAACCGGAATGAATCACCAGACCACAACCTGACTGCGAAGCTGAGTATTATGCTTATGCCAAATAGCCATAAGCACATCCAGAAGATTGAATTTAGTATCTTTGCAGCTATATGCATATGTTACCCAAACCCAAACTGAGCGATTCACCTTTCTCGGATAAGGTCAATTGTTTAAGATATCGAATTGTTACCGTTGATTATCGTTTCTAAAGTTGAAACCCATTGGGTTGCCGATCTCACAACATCTTCGGCGTTAGATGTCCCCGCGCATAGTTGACTATAGCGCGACGGTATCTGCCTTGAATATGCGGCAAGCTCGACAATCGCTCGGCTTGGGCCAAACTGAGCGATTCACCAGCTCACCAGATTTTGTCCCCTGAGCACTCAGCACTCGGCACTCAGCACTCAGCACTCATAACTTACAAGCTTAATAACTCAACAGCTTAAGAGCTTAATAGCTAAAACGTAAGTTCCTCACTAAATTCCCAAAGCCGTTCCTGTAATTTTTCATCATTCGATAACGCCGAGGATGCCGCGATCATTTTATCGACAAAATATTCACCGCTAACACCTGTTACCTCATCAGATGATGCTAAATATATGACCGTCTCGGCACCCTTGGAAGTGGAAATAAAATTTCTTTTAATCAATCTCTTTGCCCAATACCTGATCAAGCCATTATTTCTTCCAAAATTTGATGCGACATTGCCCGGATGAAGTGTGTTCACGGTAATATTTTTATCTTTCAAGCGGTTGGCTAATGATTTGGTAAACAGGATATTGGCCAATTTGGATTGGGCATAGGCATTAAAACCATTGTAGTGTTTCTTGAAATGGATATCGTCGAAATTAATTGTACCGCGTTTATGGGCGATAGAGGAAACGTTGATGATTCTGGCGGACCTCGACCGAACCAGGTTTTCGATCAACAGCCTTGTCAGTAGGAAATAATTCAGATGATTCAACGCAAAGCTCATTTCATAACCGTCAACGGATTCAAATCGTTTTAAAAAATATGCACCTGCATTGTTAATGAGAATGTCTATCTTTGGGTAAGTTTTATTCACCTGTTCAGCGAAATTCCGGATTTGGCGTTGATCTGACAGATCAGCGACCATAAAATCGATGCTTCCGTTCCCCGTCTGAGAAACAATTTTTTCTTTGCTCCTTAAGCATTTGTTCTGGTTTCTGCCAACCAAAACAATGTTGAAACCTTTCGCTGCCAGACCTAAAGCTGTTGCATACCCGATGCCTGAGGTGGCTCCAGTAATTAAACATTTTTTGTCTAATATTTTATCCACAAATTTGATTCGATTTTCATGTAATATTAAGGTTTTGATTATTAAACAAATCTATAAATTACAAAATAGATACTGCGTCTTAAAAACGCTATAATTTTATTGTCCTTCAAAGGTTTATCGGGTAATTCTCCAATAATTTTGTACTGGGATAACTCGATGATGCTCCCCCAAAAATCAACCATTTCGATGAGGATTTGCTTCCGTTGAACCGATGACCAATTCAACGGATTTTTTGCATAAGAAATCGAGTCTACAACATAAGTAAAAATAACTTTTCCTGTTCCCGAAAACTGCACTTTCAGCAATAGATAGGATCTTGGCATGTGATAATCAGATGTCACTAAAACAACTGATTTACTGCCAATTTTATTCATTGAGTGGAAAACAAATAAGGCATTTTGAAAAGTGGTTTGTGCCTGATTTTCAAATAGAAATTCAAAATCGTTATTGGAACGATATAATTGATCGAAAAGGTTGAGCGCTGATTCAGATGCTGGCGAGATCATTAACAATGGGGCAATGTTTTCGTTTGCCAGTTCAAAACCCTTTGCAATCCGGTCATTTGCCCCGTTAAATACAGCTATCAAGTCTGCATTCCTCCTTTGCGATGGCCATTGAAGGATGGTGTAAAAGATCATGAATTCTATGGATATGATAACCAGGGTTATGACTATGCAGAATTGCAATATTTTTAGGACGGATTTTTTCAATGATCGATGGATACGTTGTAAGATTTATGTTTGAAATTTTAAGACTTTTGAAGAATCTTATTTTGCCCAAACTGAGCGATTGTCGAGCTTGCCGCATATTCAAGGCAGATGTCGTCGCCCTATAATGGACTATGCGCGACGATATCTAACGTAGAAGATGTTGTGAGATCGGCAAACCAAATGGGTTTCATCTTTAGAGACTATTATTAATGGTATCAGATTGAAGATTTTACATGATCAATCTTCTCCGATAAAGGTGAATCGCCCAGTTTGGGTTTTGCACATGCCGAAACCATCCATGAGCAACGTCAAACGTTCCTGAAAGGGGAACTGAAGCTGACGTAAGAACCGTGAGGCGCTAAATCCATTGCGACCGACCCAGTTCGAGGTAATCAGCGGCGCTTATTTTTTCCCTGATGATCCGGTACTGCGCTCCGTCTGATAGGTAGACTGCCGGGAAGTAGTTGATGAAAAGCGGGGCTAAGCACTGCGTATAGGCACCCACCTTGTCATAGACTATGCGGTCACCCACACTCAGCAGTTCCTCGTCGGTCAAATCTAAGAGACGATCATCTTCTATACAGGTAAGTCCGCAGACCACCTGTAGCTTGACTCGTTGTCTCTCCTTCTGAGACGCGCGCAGAACTTTATAGAAGTGTCCCGTTTTCCGCATCAGTGGATCGACATCCATTCTCGTGCCGTCGGTCACGACAAACACGCCAGCTGCCGTCCACTTTACATCAATCACACTGCTGACATACTTGAACGGCGCAGAAACCAGCGACGTGCCAGGTTCAATGACCAGCTTAGTACGTTTTCGATCGAACGACTGCGCTAGCGTTTCTGACACGCATCGAAGGTAATCCGAAAATGTGGGTTTGTCGGGAAGCCCCCCATAGAAGCCACCGCCGATGTCTACATAACTCAGGTCTAGCTTATAGGCCTCCTGGGTCTGACAACACATCTGCGCAATGCTTCGATAGATATCGAGGCTCCGTGTCTTGGAACTGAAGTGGCAATGCACCCCGACAAGATTTACGTGTGGCAGACGGCTGATATCGTCTATCGCCTTTTTCAGCTCACCGTTCTCATAGTAAAATCCAAAGCGGCTTCCTTGAAAGCCCATAGTGGTCTGGCCAGGACATTTGGCCTCGAGGTCGAAATTAATGCGAACACCAACCTGATATGGAGTACCATCTATCGGCTCCGCATCAGCCAACCACTCGATTTCCCGGTAAGAATCGATGTTCACAAGGCAGCCGCTGTTCAACGCTTCGATGAATGTGGCCTTGGACTTCAACAGCCCGTTGTACACAATCCGGCTGGGTTGAAACCCGATTGCCCTGGCCAACTGATACTCATCCGAAGAGACGACTTCTGCATGGAACGCTTGGGACTTGAAATAATCCAGAAGCCACGGAAGACTGTTGGTCTTGACCGAATACCCAACCACAGAGTTGGGCCAGTATTCATTCAACGCCTGCTTCAACGACTGGACGCCCTGGTCCAGCGTTTTCAGTTCGAGGACGAAACATGGTGTCTCGATTGCACCAGGTGGGTCGTCGCCAGTTTCGTGCCAGCAGGTCTCAAGGATTGTGCTCGCTTTAGTACCACAATTTTCTGATTCCATAGCCCCCTCTACCTGGCTCCAATTTCAAGCGCTCGCAGGACTCCAGTGGCGTCAGTCCTCTTCTTTTAGGCAACAATGATGTTCTTGATCCTGGTCAGCAGATCTACTGTTGTGCACAGTCGGCTTCTTTCTTCATCATACCTGCGATTGTTCTCCACGCTTACCCTGGCGCTCTAAGCTAATGCGATGGCGGTCACTTTCGGTTTTCAGCACCGATTGCATTCAATCAGCGGAGTGCTTCGAGGGCTATGGCCTCCATCAGGCACCTGATAGGAGGTTTACCGGCATGCATGCGCTGTTGTCCATCATCAGATTGATGTAATCGGGTGTGGTCGGCATCTCCTTAGCATGTGCGTTGTGTCTTTCTTCATGCTATTATGCCTTCGGTGTGCATTGACGCCATTTCGCTCCATCTCACACCCCCACCCGCAATCCTTTTTCTTCATGTGTCCCAATGACTCGGCTGGGATTGCCGACGTTCTTGGAGTAGGCCTCGGTGTCACGGATAACAACGCTTCCGGCACCTACCAACGTCTCTTCAGCAATGCGGATGTTGTTAAGGATTGTTGCATTCAGCCCGATGTAACAGTTGCTCGCAATACTGCAGTTTCCCCCAATGGTGCACCCCGGTGTGATGACGTTCTTGTCGCCCATAACTAGGTCGTGGCCAAGGTAGACCTGCTGTCTGATGGTGTTGCTCGATCCAATAACTCCGTTCATGCCCAGGTGCACTTGCTCGAAGATGACGTTGTTATCGCCTAATTTGACACACGGTGCGACTCGGGAATTGGCGCTGATGTAGTTCTTCAGCTGATACCCCTTTGACTTGGCCTTGTTGTACATGTGGTCCCGGTTTCTCATCTCTTGATAAGAGGCTGTCAAAACCAGCATGTCAAAGTCTGTAGGCGGGTAGTTATGTTCCACCTCCTCGAAAGAGACCAGCGGCAGTCCAAGATAGGATGCTGCGCCGTCGAGGTAGTTTTGGTCGAGCACGAAGGCTGCCATTTTGAAATCAGGGTGACCCTGCGCATCATAGACCAACATCTTGCTGAGCATCCTACTTCCATAAACCAATACCCTCCTGACCCTCCTGTTCATCAAGTCTCCTTCTCAGCCGTCGATGCCGTTCATAATAAGCACATCGATGAACTTCATCATGACTACACCTGCTTGTTGGTTGTTAACGGTCTGTAAGTTCTTGATCCGTTTTAGGTTGTTGATTATCATCTTTGGAATGTCGACACCACAAGCATAGGCATGTGGATACCCCCCACCAAAGCGGGGGTTGATTTCCAGAACATAGTACTCATTGCCAGCGCGAATGATATCTACATCGATCACACCACGGAGATCCAGCGTGCTGGTTAGACGGGTTATCAGGTCTGTTATCCGCTGATTCTTGACAGAGACCGATATGTCGGTTTCACCTGCGCGCATTTTTAACTTCTTCTTAGCGAACAGTGCCACCAAATCCCCGGAGAGAATGTCAACGTACGCATCAATACCGAACTCAGTGCCGTTGATCCTTTGCTGGATCATCATACCACTGCGCCTATCGAACAGCAGATTCACTTCCTCGTCTGAGACCGCAGTATCGACATCGGTGCTTGCGCTGCCTTTGGTAGGCTTAACAATAACCGGATAGCCAACTTGCCCTTTATTGAGTGCAGTGAAGAACGATTCCTTGTCGGTGTAACTATTGATCAAGCCGAATCCGTGTTCACCGAGGAACTCGGACATTCGATATTTGTCCAGACATAGCTCGACGATATATTCATCGGATACAATTGGCGTGGCCCCTATCTTGATAAACTGACCTCTGTGGCGGGCTATTTGGCTAAGCTCTGGATCTACTAAAGAAATCACGCCTCTGATCTGCTGACGGCGACAGATATCGAGGACCGTCTCAAGGTATCCACTTTCGCCGAATTTGGGAATCACGTGGTGATAATCACCTTCGTAGAGCGCCGGTGCGTATTTGCTGCAGTCGGCCGTAACCACGGCGCCCTGGTCCCTGAGCGCCTTCTTGAAATACCGAACGAGCTGGTTTCTTATACCACAGCTCAATATCAGGATGTTCATTGCATTATCGTCTTTCACCAACAATTGCCGTCAGCGGATTAGCACCAGGACCGGTGCGAATGGACTGATTCCTGCTTATCACCTGAGGAGGGGTATAAAGAATTAGGTTTTAAGCAATTATGTAGAAGTTCGATTATGTAATTCATTTTCTCGACCCGCTGTCGGATTATAGGGCCGCAGTTGGGATAGCTCGTTCTGGCAAATAGCGGGAAACCTTTTCGCAGGTAGCATGAATGGCGGCGAAAAGGTCGTTTAGCAAGATGTCGACCCCACTAATAACGTATTCGTGTTTCCTTCAACCGTTCGTGCCATATTTCCCATTTCCTTCGTTGAGGTGGAGACGTTTCCGCAGTTCCTTGGCCGCCATGGGGGGACGATCGTTGGCTGCCGCGATGGTGTGAATCCTTTCGAGCAGGTCCTCGTTGCGTGCGAGCTTGGATCTGCAGCGATCGAAATAGATGTTGTCTTCAAGGCCGACGCGGACACCGCCGCCCATAGCGATGGAGAGGCTGTTCATTTTTAGCTGGGCATCACCTATGCCAGCAAGGCTCCAGTAAGAATCAGTCGGGAGATCGTTGATCATCACTCCGACATGCAGCAGGTCGGCTTGTGCACATGCAATATTGCCAAGCAATAGATTGAAATAGTAGGGCGGTTTGATGAGACCCTTTTTTTCAAGGTAGTAAGCATAGTTGATCATGCCAGAGTCGAAGGCCTCCAGTTCAGGCCGTATTTCGCGTTCCTGCATTCTTTCAGCCAGTTGCTGAATCATCTGGGGGCTGTTGACTGAAGCCTGCCTGTTGAAGTTCACCGAGCTGAGTGTCAGACTTCCCATGTCCGGTTTTAAACTTCCATCAAGTTCCAGCGGCTCCGCTCTTTTCTCTAATTCGAAAAAGTCGCGGCCACTCAAGGAGACGCATAGGACCAGTTCCTGGTCAAATTTTCGAATCCCTTCAATAATCTTTGCGTAGATTTCAGCTTTGTAGGTGGGGTGTCCGCCTTGAGGGTCCCGGGCATGGATATGTGCCATGGTAATGCCAATTTCGCTTGCCCGGTGAACATCTTCGATGATTTCACTGACTGAAATTGGGACATGTGGGGTCATCTTCTTAGTGGGAATCATCCCTGTTGGCGTAAAATTGATTATCACGCTTGTAGCCATCAATTTAGTTTCCTTAATTCCTTTTGCTTAGGGATCAAATTTTATCCCAAGTTGAGCGATTGTCCAGCTTGCCGCATATTCAAGGCAGATGTCGTCGCGCTATGGTGGACTATGCGCGGCGATAGCTAACGCCGAAGATGTAGTAAAATCGGCAAACCAATGGGTTTCACGTGTTGAGGAACCCGATCGATCATAACCACCTGAAAGCGGGTCCATTCGAACATTTCCGAAAAAGGTGAATCGCTTATTTGGGGAATAATAATGAGACGCCTGAGGCAAGCTCGAAAAAAAGGAAAAACCAAAAAGTTCACCGGGGACATGGAATCTAACTGGACCGGTAAAGGCAATATCCCGTATTATTCAAAATCTACATTTTTGAATGATTGTTTCAATAACCCGATCCATGTCACCATTGCTCATAGCAGTACCAGATGGCAGACATAATCCGCGAGCAAATAGGTCTTCTGAAACTTCACCACCGACTACACGGCAAGGATATCGCTTTTTATTCTGTCTTTTTTTCTGTTTCTTGCTTTCTGTTTTCTGTAACTCAGCACTTAGCACTCGTTTCTCAGCACTTTCAAACACCGGCTGCATATGCATTGGCTTCCAAACCGGCCGCGATTCAATGTTTTCTTTTTCCAGGGCCAATCTAACCGCCTCTCGGTCGGTCCCAAACTCTCGTGGTGTAATTAAAATTACCGTCAACCAACGATTGCTTCGCCCATATTCGGCCTCAGGCATGAATTCGATTCCGGGAACATCTTTGAGGGCAGAATAATAATATTCAAAAATTTCACGTTTGCGCGTTACGCGATCATTAAGCACTTCCAACTGACCGCGACCAATGGCCGCCAAAATATTGCTCATACGGTAATTGTAGCCAATCTCTTCATGCTCATAGTGGGCAAACGGCTCTCGCGCCTGTTGGGACAGAAACCGGGCTCTATCAATAAATTCTTTATTGTCGGAGGCCAGCATTCCGCCACCGGATGTGGTCATTATCTTGTTCCCGTTAAACGAAAAAACAGCCGCTGTTGCCCCTTTCCCAGCATGAATCAAATAATCATTTTTTTCCCCTCAGCACTCAGCACTAAGCACTCAGCACTTTTCTTTTCAATCTCAGCACTCAGCACTGAGCACTCAGCACTATTTTTATACCACGCCCCCATAGCCTCAGCAGCATCAACAATAACTGGCACACCATATTTGTTACCTATTTTGTAAATCCTTTCATAATCAGCACATTGCCCATAAAGATCGGTTGGAATAACCGCCAATGGCAGACCTCCCAGCCTTATCGCATCGGACCAATTCCTCTTCGAGCAATTGCGGATCCATATTCCACGAATCACGGTCACTGTCGATAAAGGTAATATCACAATTTTCAAATGTGGCTGGTGAAACACTACCGATGAATGTCAACGTCGAAGCAATAATAGGTTTTTCTGAAGAACTCGCTCAGTATTTTCCCAGTGAAAGATAAATCCGCGAAAGCACTACCGGAAAAGCGACAGAATCATAAAGGATTTATACCGCTTTTACAAACTCACTTACCACATCCGCCCTGCATGGCTGTCAGGGGAAAAATCTGTGCTTTTTGTAAATTACCCGATTACGATTCTTTCTCGTTCACTGTACCCATTCTTTTCTTCTTAAACATTAAATTCTTTCGGGAAAATTAATTTCCCTAAAATATAAACAAGTTAAGTCTCAAATAATTAAAAAGAGTCATATAGGCATTCATTTTGCTGTTACAGTCTGATCAAATATTAAAGGTTAATTGTTTAACGTCGATCTGAAAATGGGTTTGCTCCCAGCCAATGATAACGCCACCAGTATCGACTGGTGGCTCAATTCGGTTTTATGGTAACAACTAACCCTGAAAACCGTGGGGAACTATCTTTATGTTAAAAAGGTTGCTAAATTCACTTTTCCTCTGTTTATTAAACATTTCAGCATTTTCTATTTTCTTTCTGTCACCCAACTTTTCGCAAGCCGCTCAAGTATCATTAGCCTGGGACTCTGTTAGTCCGGCACCCGATAATTACACCCTATATTATCGAACAGGCACCCAGAGCTACGATTACAGCCAACCCGTTTGGAAAGGTTCACAAACCAATACCTTAATCAGTAATCTCGAGGAAAATAAACAACTGTGCTTCGTGGTTCGCGCGAATGTTGGGAATCTGGAAAGCAATAACTCGAACGAAATTTGTACCGTTCTCTCAGACACAACTGACAGCGGTAGCGACGGATTATCCGTTGGTAATGAAGTGAACGCAGGTACCGATACATTAGATTTCCCAGACGTCAACCAGACGTCTAGGACCATTTACGAAGATGCGGAGGATGGCACAATTGACGGGTGGGATGTGTATGACAACTCACCTTCCGGTGCGTCCATACGCAATGTCTACGATCAAGATCGACAAAGTTCGGTCATCGATCTTGCCGGTTCGGGGAAAAGCAACGGATACCGTTTACGCAATGACGACGGCAGCCGATGGAAAAATTCAACCCAGTTTGTCATTCAGTGGAGCATGAAATATTCGGAACTCTTTTACATATATATCGATCTGAAAACCACTGCAGGCCACAGGTACCTTGTCTATGAACCCACTGATAGCAACACTATGGGCGCCAATGAATATATTCATTACGGAATTGGCAGCCATGCAATGAATGGACAGTGGCACACCTTTGTTAGGGACCTGCAGGCGGATGTGCAAACTGCTCAGCCGGGTGTGAAAATCCTGGAGGTCAATGGCTTCCTGATTCGTGGTAGCGGCAAAATAGATGCCATCAAGCTTCTCACATCAATTGGTACAACTTATGAAGATGGAGAAGGTGCAACCACATATGAAAATGCAGAAGATGGACGAATTGACGGTTGGGATGTGTATGACGACACACCATCTGGTGCATCGATATCCAACGTCTATGATCAAGCACGTAAAAGTTCAGTGATTGAGTTTGTCAGTTCGGGTACAAATAACGGATTTCGTTTAAGAAACGAGGATGGCAGCAGATGGCAAAACAACACCCAGTTCGTCATCCAATGGAGTATGAAATCTTCGTCATCATGTCAAATATACATTGATCTGAAAACCACAGGCGGTCACAAATATCTTGTGTATACGCCCGTCGACCGCGATGTTCTGGGTGGTGGCGAATATATTGAATACGGCATCGGAAGTGATGCCATCAATGGGCAATGGCATACGTTTGTAAGAGATCTTCAGGCGGATGTGCAAGGTGCCCAACCGAATGTCGAGATACTTGAAGTCAATGGCTTTCTGATTCGTGGTAGTGGTAAAGTGGATGATATCGAATTAGGCAAGTAGAAGAATAGCGGTATTTTGATAAGGGTTTTGTTAAAAGAGGATTAGGTCTCAACTAAGATGAAATCGACCACCCCAATCTCGGAAGCCTTAAGGACTGTGACCCTAATTCCAGGGATCGAGGGTGGCTGATCATGTTCATTAAAAACCAAAACATTAAAAGATCTTCTGAGAACATGCATATAGGGTGCCGATAGGAAATTTGAAGAAATACAACTTCCAAAAGGAGCGTAGCTGGGTGCGCGGTGACGCAAATAACCGGTGATAATTTCTCGCCCTGGGATTAACGATTCAAAAACATCAGCTTCAAGCTTTCAAGCAGTCATGCTTAACTGGAGACACCGAAGAGCCAGGTCAAGGGATAATCTCCCCGATCGTTGATTTAGAAATACAAATTGGTAATTTAAAAAACTGGAGATAGTATGTTTACTTTTCAATGTAAAATTAAGATTATTTCATTTCTAATTTTTCTATTCGTCTTGATTCCTTTCAGAGCCAATGCGGCCCTGGAGATTGGAAAAAGTTCTTCTGGCGCGCTATCCTTTTCAAAGAACATTTCTTCTACCATTCCATGGACTAATTTTTATGGCACTTTTTCCATGGAAGGTAGTTATGTAAAGATTTATAATGCCAGTTCATCCAGCAAAAATGCTTCCAATAAAGCAATTCAACTTAATCAAACAAAACCGAAACCCATTTTTATCGAAGCGGAGAGTAAATCTGCGAGCGTGAGTACTTCTTCCCCGTCTGCTTCGTATTGTTTGCGTGCCAATATAACATTCACCGATAATTCAAATCAGAATATATATGTACCATTTTCTGGGGGGACTCACAGTTGGGAGTCGGTCAGCAGGATTATTTCACCGGCGAAACCGGTTAAAACGCTTCGTTTAATCGTAATGGTTTACAACACTGCAGGTACGGCGTGGTTTCGAAATGTGGCCGCCTTTGAACAAGGGAATCTAAGTGGTGAATCCGGATATTTTGATGGTGAATTGGTTGTCAATGCAAAAAATGGCCGAGGATACTTGGTCAAGGACCAAAGCATCGACTCTCCATGGTATGTAATTAATAATGCTGAATCCGGACAAGGTTGGCATTTATCTGCTTCGGCTGAGGCCAATGGGAATTTTTCGACGCACACCGCAACGCTCACGAACCAAAACAACACGACTAGAGCCGGAACGCTTGCATACCGTATTCCAGTCAGCCGTCAAGGATTAAAATGGTGTGAGGCTGACCTGTATACGCAATCACCGGTAAGCGAAGGCGCCAAAGAATATAAAAATGAGATTTCGGGTTGGCATCAAGATGTTTTAGGAGATTACAAACCAAAGCCAAAACATTTATGGGGCTGTGTTGTGAACGGTTCTAAAGGTTATGCAATTGCTGTTGACCCAAATTATCCAAGCCAGTTCAGGATTCATTATGACTCCGGGACTCAGGAGCTTTTTATTCTTTTTGATTTAGGATTTGCGCCAACAGTTTCTAAAGCAACCGTCAAGTTCGTGACCTGGACATTTAACCCAAAGTGGGGTGCCCGCCAAGCGGTTAAGGATTATTATGCCCTATTTCCAGATGCATACACAGACAGAATTACGGCCCGTGGTGGTGAACATGGTTTATGGTTTATCAAAAATCTATCCGATGGCAGCCTCCCAAACTTCAAAGATTTCGGCCTCAAGTTCAACCAATTTCAGTCATCGGATACTTCTTGGGATTTTGATCGTAAAAATGGCATCCATTCAATGAAATACCTTGCCCCCACAGAAATTTTTCTCAATGTGGCTGGCCTGCCTTCAAATCCGACGTACAGTCAAGTCATTGGAAGACTGAACAGTTCAGCGGGTCAAGGGGACCGTAACGCTTTAAGCGTCCTCAACTCAGGCGTGAAAGATGTGAATGGAAATTACCTCTACTGGAACGGGAGTTCATGGTCTCCAAACGACGCACGATTTATCGCCAACCCTGCTCCGGGAATAAAATCGACCCCGAATAACTACATTAACCAGTGGAGTGGCAACACCACTCAATACTACTACAACGTCAAAGGGATGAATGGCGCTATGGTGGATAACGTAGAATTTTTCTATTGGCATGCCACCCAGCGACAAACGCGGGTAAACTTTAATGCAAATCAGTTTACAGCAATGAAGACGCCTCTCGTCCACGATAGTAAAGGCAATGTCGGTATTGGCTATGAGATGATGATTTGGGAATACCTTAAAGCAGTTCGAACTGACGTGAAGAAAAGGAACATTCTGATTCCGGTGCACGGTAACGGTGTCCCGTATAATACGAATTTCCTTGCATCACAATTAGATACGATTGGTGGTGAGCAATCATGGCAAACATCCAGTGGTTGGAGACCTGCTACAAGAGAGGCACTAATACGATTTAGAGTGCACGCTGGAGACAAACCGGTTCTGTTTCTACAGAATCCGCATCGTTTTTCTTCATGGACCAAGGCGATGACGAAAAAATATTTTGATAGGTGCAGCGCATACGGAATTCTTCCTTCATTTTTTATAGACGGTGGCGGCGGATCGAGTGCTGGTGTCAAATATTTTGATCGATCGACTTATTTTGAACGTGATAGGGATCTTTTTAAAAAATACATCCCTGTCATCAAGAACCTTAGTGAGGCCGGTTGGGAACCAATAACCAATGCCAACGCGTCTGATAAGAGTATTGAAGTTGAAAGATTTGGATCAATTGGTGGAAATAACAAGATTATCTATCTAACCGTGTTCAATCCCACTGCTGCAACAAAATCATTTGAAATTAAATTCCCATCCTTGTCTGATAATTTAGTAGGATGCGTTGACATTATTAATAATAATAGCTTGAACTGGGCAAATGATACGTTTAGTCTAACACTTTCGCCAGAGGCTGTTTCGGTCATTAAATTGCAATATGGAAATAGTTCAATCGAAGCTCCCAAAAGATTGAGAATCTTATAAAGGTGAACGTCAATTGAACCCACGTTTCGGGTGAGCTTAAATGTCGCTTACATAAGTTTTCTTTTAAGGATAGTTTTATCCCAATTTAGTGATCAGAATGCATTCATTTTAAATTAAACCCAAATCAAATATCAATGGACCATACACAATAGAAGGCTTCATATCGAAACGAATCCAATTTAACGAGAAAAGCCGTCCAATAAAAAGTATCAAGGGAGAGCAATACTTGCTGTGATTCACAAAAGTATTGCTCTCCTCGTTGGTATTATGGTGGCCGTCCATACGCTCGTCATATTTCAATGCATGAAAAATTGAACAATTATTTACGCCGATTATTAATAGGGAATATCGGTGATGATTAATTGAGACAAGAATCATTCTCCCTCCCTGTTATTCCTTCGACGCATAAGAAGGCGGGAGCCAGAAATTCCGGCAATTATCTGGCTTCATCCTTAATCCGAATAAAGCTGACAATTCCATCGATTGAGTCCAGGTTTTCTGGAATCAGTTCATCATCCAGTATCTCAATGGAAAACTCACTCTCCAAAAATCCAACCAATTCGTAACCATTCAGCGTAAAATAATTGAAATACTACTGCTGCAGAAGGAAATCCGGCAGCTTTCAATCAAACAAACAACTCAGTGCATGACTTGACGACAGGGGCAAATTTTTCGTTAAAAGTTTGGCAACTGCTCCTCATATCTTCTGAAATTTTTGCACAAAAACTCATAATGAAGGGGGGAGCCAATCTTTCGAACCTCTCCGAGTTCAAGGCTTACGGTAACTTTTGCCACAGCCATTGGATTGATTCTATATGGATAAGAGTTTGAATATAGGTTAGATATCAAACAGGAGTTTCAGAGATAATCCATCCCGGCGCTCCGATCTAATTCAATAACAGCAATTTACGCCTCTTTCCGCCGTAAGACCTACTGAGTTTGGTCAATTTACCGCCCCATACTATTTAAAAAATAACACTTTGCACCATTTTGTTCTTGACATGTAAGACCCTACTATATATGGTGTTTGCATGGCTCACTTCCATGTAAAGACCAAAAAGGGAAGACCCTACCTCTATGTCCGGGAAATCGCACGGGTCAACGGCAAGCCCAAGGTCATCTCCCAGACCTACATCGGGTCCCCGGAAAAGGTCGCCAGCTTGGCCCAGGGGTCGGTTGAGGACAACGTGACCCTGAAGGTCGAAGAATTCGGGGCGCTATGGCTATCCCGCAAGATCGACCAGGACATCGACCTGTGCGGTATTATCGATAAGATCGTTCCCCCTGCGGACCGGGAGACGGGTCCTTCAATCGGCGAGTATTTCCTGTACTGTGTCCTTAACCGGATGGTGCAGGCTGTCAGCAAGAACAAGCTTGCATCCTGGTATCGGAGCACTGCCATACAGCATATCCGGCCCGTTGATCTCGACGAGCTGACAAGTCAACGCTTTTGGGAAAAATGGGACCGGGTTTGCGAGACCGATCTATACAAAATCGCAAGAACGTTCTTTGAGCGTCTTTGGCAGGTAGAAGCACCATCAGCTGACTGTCTTTTGTTCGACACCACCAACTATTACACCTACATGGCCAGCCACACCGACTCGGAGCTTGCCAAGCGCGGTAAAAACAAAGCGGGCCGGCACTACTTAAGACAAATCGGCCTGGGGCTACTGGTGGCAAGAGATTCTCGATTGCCGCTTTATTACAGCGTCTATCCGGGAAATGTCCATGACAGCAAACATTTTGAAGCCATTATGGATGAAATGTTCGAGGTCGTTTGCGGCTTGAACAAGACCAAAGAGCGCCTTACGGTGATCATCGACAAGGGGATGAACGCCGAGGATAATTATGCCTGTATCGACGAGCACTCGCGCATTCATTTCATTACCACCTATTCGACCTATTTCGCCCAGGATCTTGCCGCAACACCCCTTGAACGTTTCGAACCGGTGGATACACCGGAAAACAGGCACCTGATGGTGGAGGGAAAAGCCGAGGAATGCCTTTTGGCCTACCGGACCATGGGAGAATATTGGGGCAAAGAACGGGCGGTGATCGTCACCTACAATCCATCCTCCCGCCGCAAGCAGGAATATAGGTTCAATGATAAACTCGAGGCAATCCGTCAGGAACTGCTTTCCATGCGGGCAAAGGTAAGAGACAAGGCGCCCCACTGGAGAAACCAAGACGCCGTTAAGGATCGCTATTTACGCCTTTGTGTGAAAATGCATATGCCCCACGAACTCTACGAGCTTACCTTCGAGCATTCGGAGGCCGGCCTTTCTATGAATTTTCGCAAAAACGCATATCTTGTTGCTCGAAAGCAAGCCACGTTCGGAAAGAACATTATCATTACGGATAACACGGATTGGACCACCGGCGATATCGTTCAGGCAAATCTGGATCGTTGGCAGGTGGAGGATCGCTTTCGCCTGAGTAAGGATGACGATCTGGTTTGCGTAAGCCCTGTACGCCACTGGACGGACAGCAAAATAAGGTGCCACCTGTTTACCTGCGTTGTTGCGATGACCTATCTGCGCCGGATTGAGCTAAAATTGGCGGCTGCGGGAATACAGCGAACGGCCGCCGATGTCATGGAAGACATGAGAAAGCTACATCAAGTCTTGAGCATTAAAAGCGGAGAACGAAAACCACGCCGACGTCTTGAAACGCCAAGTAAGACCCAGGCCGAAGTCCTATCGGTGTTCGGTCACCGCGTGGATGGCAGTGGGGTCTTACAACAATTCGACCGTTAAAACCCAGGCTGACAAGGGCTCCCGACTTTCGTTGTCCTTTATCTCTGAAACTCCTGTCAAAATATTAGTTAATTAAGGACAAGCATCTATTATTGTTTCAATTACCCTATCCAGATCACCATTATTCATGGCAGTTCCCGATGGGAGACAGAGTCCTCTATCGAACAGGTCCTCTGAAATCCTTCCACCAACGATACGTGACGGGCACCTCACTTTATGGTGACGGTTTGTAAAGTTATCCCTTTTCAAAATCTGACTTTTCATGCTCCGAGCTCTGTACTCGGCATTCTGAAAGACTGGTTGCATGTGCATCGGCTTCCACACCGGGCGTGACTCAATGTTTTCTTTTTCGAGAGCTAGCCTAACCGTCTCTCTATCGACCCCAAAGTGTTCCGGTGTAATCAGGATCACTGTCAGCCACCGATTGCAGCGACCATATGGGGCTTCAGGCATGAATTCAATTCCAGGTACATCCTTCAACGCATTTCGGTAATAGTTAAAAATTTCACGTTTGCGCCGAACACGTTCATCTAATACGTTCAGTTGCCCCCGCCCTATGGCTGCTAATATATTGCTCATTCTGTAATTGTACCCAATCACTTCATGTTCGTAATGAGAGAACGGTTCACGTGCTTGTTGTGATAAGAAGCGTGAGCGCTCAATCATTCCAGGGTCATCTGATGCCAGCATCCCGCCCCCGGATGTGGTCATAATTTTGTTGCCGTTAAACGAAAAGACAGCTGCTGTGGCACCTTTACCAGAATGAACCCATTGTTCAGATGTGTTATTCTCAGCACTCAGCACTGAGCACTGAGCACTTGTTCTATATCTTGCTCCCATCGCCTCCGCCGAATCTACCACGACTGGCACAGCATATCTGCTACATATATCGTATATCCTTTCATAATCAGAACACTGCCCGTAAAGATCTGTGGGAACTACCGATATGGGCAACCGTCCCGCCTGATCGCAGCGCTCCAATTCCTCAGCCAACAATTGCGGGTCCATGTTCCAGGATTCACGGTCGCAATCTATAAAGGTGATATCAAAAGCTTCAAATATGGCCGGTGTAACGCTGCCAATAAATGTCAAAGTAGATACCAAAACCAGTGGTTTGGCATTACTTTCTTTTCGTTTTTTTTCGACATATGAATCCCGGTATTCATCGCCGATAATTCGCATTGCCAGGTGCATGGCGGCAGTCCCACTTGACAGTACAACGCAATTCTTAATTCCGGTATACTCGGAAAACTCCTTTTCAAAGGCATCCACCATTGGACCTAAAGGGGCGATGTAATTTGACGCAAATGCCTCGTTTACAAGCTTATTCTCTAAGTCGCCCATATGCGGGGGAGATAGGAAAATTCGTTGATTCGCCATTTATTTTCCATGGTTCATTGGATTCATCATATTTTATAGCTATTTGATTTTTATGGCAGGTACGCCGAAGATAGTCGTGCCAGGCTTAACCCTATTTATTGCTACACTTCCAGCTCCAATAGTGGCAAAATCACCGACCACAGTATTAGGAAGGATGGAGCCATGACTGCCAACAAAAACGCCCTCTTTTAGATTTACAAAACCATTAATGTCAGCGTGTGCGTTGATCGTACATCCATCAGCAATCGTCGAATCATGGCCCACGCTGGCACCTACATTCAAAATCACATATTTACCAACAAATACATCAGTGGTTATTACGACTCTAGGACACAGTATGCTGCCATCTCCGATCTTAATATTTCCTCCTAATGTTGCACTCGGATGAATTAAGGTAGTAAAGTTGGCATCAACTTTTTCGAGGCTGCGACAAACTTTCAATTTAGCTTTGGTATCGCCAATCGCACAAACAAAAACCTGATTTTCGGCGGGTAGATATTTTAACGGGCTGCCAATGATCGGTGGATAATTTTGGTATCCTTCCAAAGCACTTGGGTTATCGTCAAGAAAACCAATAACCCTCCAAGAATTTGACACTTTCTCAATATCTTTTGCCCATCTATAAACTTCTCGACCAAAGCCGCCAGCACCAACGATAATTAGTTCTTTCATATTTCTCTCCAAAGCGCGTTAATGAGCCGAATAGCCTCCGTCGACAACTAATGTAGTTCCTGTAATCCATCGAGCGGTGTCAGCTAGCAGAAAGGCAATCGAATACGCGACATCCAAAGGGCTACCTATTCCGAGCGGATGCGATTTGACAACTTCCTCAAACTGAGATTTGGTAAGTTTCCTTCTAAACGTTTCACTCATTGGCGTTTCCACCACAGCCGGGGCTATGCAGTTAACGCGAATGGGCGCGAACTCTAATGCCAAGGCTTTCGTCAGTGCCACAATTGCACCTTTGCTGGCACAGTATGCGGAATTTCCACGCTGTCCGACTAAGCCCATAACTGAACTAAGAAATACGATGCTACCATCTCTTTCGCCTACCGTTTTCTGCCTAAAACCTTTTGCCAAACAAATGGCAGAGCGTAAGTTTATGTCTATGGTTTGATCAAAAGTCTTTATTTTCATGAACTGTATTGGTGTGATCTGTTGGATGCCGGCACAATGAACCATTCCGTAAATGCCACTAACCTCCGCAGCCAGTTCCTTTAGCCAATCGGGTATATCCTCAGCCACGGTCAAATCAAAAGGTGAGACCAAGTGGTGGTTGCCCTCAAGTTGTCTTTGGGTTTGATTTAGTTGATCGAGATCTCTACCGACCAAAATTAATCGCGAACCTAAACGACTTAGAAGAATTGAAGCGGTTCGTCCAATTCCTGACGATGCACCCGTTACCAGCACGGTACGCCCATCCATATCCATGGGGTTGAAACTCATCAAACAATCTCCTTCGAATGATTACGCGTTATATCAAAAGAGAATATGAATCGACATTGAGATAAAGTAGCATCCGTTACCCGCCATTGATCAAGTTATCGAGCAAAGACACTATATCATTTACGCTTATGCACTTGGCCAACTTTTCTAAATCAATCATTTCTTCGTATCGTTCATCTACAATAGCTATCAAACCCAATAAGGCCATGGAATCCCAACCGTGAATTTCCTCTAGCTCATCAGATATTGTAATCGTGCCAGGTTCGGCCTCTATAATTTCTTCGATTAGCTTAATATATGGAGAGCTATCCTTTCTTAAACCTGTGTCCTCAGACTTAACCTTGTTATCCTTTGGAGATCCAATTATCTTTGCAGGCACACCAACCGCGGTTACGCCTGATGGTACATCACGTACCACCACTGCACCAGCACAAATGATTGCATTTTCACCTACTTTTTTATCATTAATTATTTTTGAACCAGTACCCCAATAGGTACATTCATGAATTACCACACCTCCGGAAATGTTACAATAGGGCATTAAACTACTGAAATTCCCTATAGAAGATTCGTGCCCGATCATACAACCTAAGCCTATGATAACATGGCGGCCGATGCTTATATTTGTTTTTATAATGTTGTTGGCACATATGATGCATCCTTCACCAATGCTTACATATTTTTCATTGCCAGTGATAACTGTGGGATGAATAAGTTTAGGGTAACTGATGTTTTTATTACTGATTGATTGAATAATTTGCTTTTTCAATTCTGGATTGGCTATTGCAGCAACCACACAGAGTGGTTCTTCCCAGGTATTGATATCGAATATCTTACCTATCAGAGGATAGCCATTAATATAATCATCTATATTCTTATAATCATCGAAATATCCTATCATATCCCACTGCAAAGAATCCAAGTTTATCTGTTCAATGAGCATAGCTGCTTCTAAACCAAACCCGCCAGCACCTATTACGGCAATTTTCCGGAGTGTCATTTTTCACCTGTCTCAAATCTATTTCGATTTGTTTTTCATTGCAATAATCGCAAAGTAGTCCTTTTTTACTATATGATAAATGATCTATAGATTAAGAATCGAATTCGATATGTTGGAGTGTTGCATGCTGATCAATGTTGATGATTGCTGATCCCCACGAAAGACCGACTCCATAGCCGACAAGAAGCAATGAAACAGGTCTGTCAATTGGCCTTGAAGATATTCCATTTGTAATAGTTAAAGGTATTGAAGCCCCACCAGTATTTCCAAACTTATGGATGGTAAATGGTGCTTTATCAGGATGGACACCAATTTTCTTTAATAGGTGGTTCATCATAAATTTATTGGATTGATGAAGAATAATATAGTCAATTTGCTCGGCAGTTTTATTGGCAAATTCCAGCGTATCTGAAATCATCCGAGGAACCCGTTTTATCGTGAAATTAAAAAGTGCAGGGCCATCCATACTTATATAGTAATCACGATTGTCATCAGGAAATCGATTTCTAAATCCGCCTCCTTTGATAATTAATGTTTCATATCCACCGCCGTCAGTATTTAGATTAAAAAACCAATTATCAGTATTCAACCCGTTTTCAACTTCAATTGCAGTAGCTGATCCAGCGTCACCAAAAAGCAAGGCACAGCTGCGATCTTCTGGATGTGTGAAACGAGTTATTGTATCCCCATGTAGTAGTAACACACGTTTTATCCCATTTCCATTCAACATCGATACGGCACTCATTAATCCGTATGGATAACCAGAACAACCCTGCAAAATGTCAAAAGCCAAGCACTCAGTATTCAACCCAAGTTTGTGCTGCAGAATGCATGCTGTTGCAGGTTGTAAATAATCAGGTGAATGGGTCACCATTATAAGTGCATCAATTGAATTTCGCTTCCAACCAATACTTTCAATTAATGACTTTGACGCGGCCTCACATAAATCGCTGGCACAAATAGAATCAGCTGACATATGTCGAGTACGTACTCCAGCCATTCGTACAATTTTGTTAACATCGTTCTGAGAAAATTGTGTAATTGCTGAAAGATTGTCAATTTGTTGCTTTGGAACGCAGGTGGTAATTCCACATATTTTTCCTGATGTAAATGTTAAACAAGCCATTTTTGTCCTCGAAAATAATTTTCTCTGAATGTATCTATTAATTATTAAATTAATAGATAATTTTTCATATTTCAGCCATAGATCATCCGGTGTATCAATCAATTATATAGTAATTGACCCATCTTTAAAAAAATACAAAATTTTCTTTTTGTATGTAATTACAGTTAGATATTAGACCTTCCACCATCATGCCCGAAATCCGTTGCCCCTTTTCTTCGATCAACAGATGAAGGTTGTCGAATTGTGAAAGAATCAGTTCCGCTGTGAGGCGGGTCGTCTTCATTTTCGGATTACCGGAAACAAGTCCGAAAATGGATTAATCCGATTTGGCCAACTCTGTCCAGAGCAAATATCCTCATTAATTCGAAAGTGACCAAAAAATAAACGAAAGGTCAGTAATTAAATCATATATAAATATTTTTTCGTTTAACTATCGCTGTATTTTCCCAAATATTTAGTAGTTTTTTTAGCACGATATCATCAGCATATTCTAATTTTACTTTTTCAAATGCATTATAGCTGATTTCTTTTCTTAAGTTTTTATTATTTATTACATTTTTAATAGCGGTAGTAAGATTTTTCACATCTTTAGGTTTTACAATAATTCCACATTTTCCATCTAACATTTGAGGTATGGCACCCACTTTGGTAGCAATAATCGGCTTTTCTAAAGCCATGGCTTCAAGAATAACATTTGGGAAACCTTCTGAGTAACTAGGCAATATAAATAAATCACAATTGTTAATTTCATAAATAGCTGTCTTATGGTTTAATTCACCAAGAAATTTGGTATTTTTAGGAGAATATTTCATTTTCAGCATTTCTTGATACTCGATATTTCCAGGTCCAGCAATATGAAGCTTCCAATTTTTTGGATTGATTTTTGACCACGATTCAATTAGTTCGGAAATACCTTTTGCAGGAACAACCCAACCAAGAAATAGCGCTTTATAATAATTTTTAGATATTTTTGATTTTGAAGGCAAATGCCTTAGACTTATAAAATTCGGTAGATAAAACAATCTTAATCTCGGAAAGTTTTTAGAGATCGTGATATAACTTTTATTATCGATAGTGATAACGGAATTAATTCTGTTAAGTATCCATGACAACAATTTGTATTCCCAATTTTTACTGATAAATATATCTGGTATACGACCAAACCGTATGTGATAAACAATTGGTACTTTAAAAAATCTGGCACAAAGAAATATCCCAACATCTCTGATTAATCCGAGACTACCAGAGGTCGTCAAATGTATCACATCGTATTTAAATTTATTTAATGTATAAAATACCAAACATAAATCTTTTAAAAACTGAAGACTTCCACCTATTCCTCTAACAAAATAATTGGTATTATCGATGCTTCTCCACTTCGGTGCAATGTCAATATGTGTAAAATTTATATCTCGCCTTTTACTTAACCATTTAAATACAAATTTTGACCAATTGCTAATACCTCCGATTGGTGGTGGTAGTGGTGAGATCAAGCATATGTTTAATAATATTTTATCCCTTAGTTTACAGGCGCTGGAACTATTAATATTTTCCATTTTGATATTTTTAAAATATATTCTTCACTAACTGTAATATTTTTATGTTTATCTGAATAAAAAAAAGATCTTTAGGAAAAAAATAAATTTTTATCCGTTAATAATAATTCTATTCAAAAAACAGTTAAGTGTATCATTGTAATTACGAAAATCAAAATAGGTATTTGCTGTTTCACGTGCACATTTTCTCATTTCCATTATTTTGCCATCGCTAAGATTAAGTGCATTTTTTAGTGCGTACACAACAGAACTAGTAGAATAATTGTCACATATTATTCCATTTTTTTTATCAATTATATATAAATTTAAATCGCTTGTTAAGTTGGTTATGACAGGTACTGAATTAGCAAGACTTTCTACTACTTTCGTTGGGAAGCCTGCTTTAGTGTATTTAAGCTGCTCTCTGACTAAAATAGTGAAATCAGCTTTGTTAATAATTTTAGGTAGAACATTTTGTTCGACCCGACCTGTTAATAATACAAAAGGCGGTAAAGTATTTTTTCCGATGAGTGATTTGACTTGGTTGGATGTAGGTCCTACAATTTCTAGTTTTACTCGTTTTCCAGTTGGGTCTATTTTTGATATAGCATTAATAATTATATCAATCTTATCTTTTTTGCCTGGTGTTCCCGCATATATTAAATGTAATTTTCTATTAGTTTGGTTTAAATGGTACTTCTTGTCCTTTTCAAAACTTTCAATATCTATTGTTGGTGGGATTCTAATTACATCGCATTTTTTATTTGAATAATATTTTTCTAAAAACGAGCTAATTGCTATAATCCCTTGACTCTTTGGATAAAAATACCTCAACAAAATTTCAGAACTTAGGTGCAAAGGCCCTAATAAACCGCCTATGAGTTGTTTTGGGTGATACCACTCTACGACGTCGACAATAAATGGAATACGATTTTTCCTACACCATGTTTGTAATCGAACAATTTGAGATAGACCAGCACCATAGGAGATGACGCATGCAGGCTTATTCCTTTGATTGTCTAACCATTTAACTGTATTTAAACCGGAATAAAAGATAAATTGTTTTAATTTTTTGTTAATTGTTTTATAACATTTAGTCGATTCTTTTAATCCGATATATTTTATGGAACCTAACCTTTCACCTTCATTTAAATTGGTTAATTTTATGGGATCAGTTTGACCACAACAAACATTCACTTGATATTGATTATCTGCTATTGATCGGCATATTCCGCTAACCCTTCTTGATCCAGGCTCTCCCCAAGGGAAACTAAATGAACCCACGTATGCAATCCATTTCAAATTATTAATCAACTTTGATGGTCCCGTAAAAAGTCCAAATTCGATATTTTTAACTTCGTAACCTAATGTTATCATACATTGGCAAATTGCAAAAACAGCCCTTTCGGGACTATTTACGGCTTCATCAACTTTAAACTCCAAGACTGAATAATTTTATAGAATAAGTTTTTAATGTGGCATCTTGTACGTTATTTGAACAGCTGGTTATAACACTCCCCAAAAACTGGACAGTTGTTCAAACCCCGCTTGATGTTTATTTCGATGGCTTTTTTGAAAGAAAAGTTTTACCGTAAGCCGATTTCCTTACGCTACGTCGCCCCGGATTACCATTTATTTTTAACTTTTTCAGGATCGGTTTCGGCTTCAAGAATTCACCTTAAAAAACCCCGTTTTTTGTCTTGACAATGGGGAGTACCTCAGGTGTTATTTACCAACATATCGTACTTATTATTATTTTTGAGATAATTAATTAAATTTTTTTTATATGATAAATATTATCAGTAAATTCCGGTTAAGTTCTTGCATTAACTTCTCGTAATTCTTGTTCTTTGAAATTTGAATCAGGCGGCTTTTCGTACATGCCTGCGCGTAATTCGTTTTGGATTTTTATGCGCAGTTGGCGAACGCGTTTGATTGAAACCCGCTCGTTAAATTCGCGATGGCAATAAATTGCCAATAACAGATAGGTGATCAGACCGGCCAGAATTTGCACCATCAGCCCATGCTCGCTTCTGGCAATGAGATGATAGACTTTCAGATGCCGTTTCCACCAAGCGAAAAAGTTTTCAATGTCCCAGCGAAGCTTATACGCAGCCGCGATTTGTTCAGCGGTTAAGTCGGTACGATTGGTGGCGATCCAGTATTTGACACGATCGACTTCGTATCCTACCAGGCGCAACGGTTCTTTGGTTTGATTGATTTCAGTCGTTCCCAAAATAACGATGGCATCAAAAAAGACGATGCCATCAGGGGCAATAGGATGTTGCTTAACGATCGTCTTTTTGGTGCCGGCCTTTATCCGACACATAAACAACTTGCCGTCACGTCTGCCATTGGTCGAAACGGTTGTGGCTCTGGTAGCCGCGGTCCATAACGCCAGTCTGTCCCTCGGAAAGGATTAAGCTGACAAACGGTCTTTCAGCGCCATTACCATCGGTCAAATAGATCTTTCTTGGAATCGCCTGGTTCAGGTCAAAGCCCACATGGACCTTGGCCTTTTTCGATTGTTTACGGTAGTCGGCCCAGTGCATAGACAAGGTGGCCTCGATCAGGGATCCATCGATACCTACCAGATTGCCCAGTTCTGGATTTTGTTTGGGTAAGATGTCAGAGGCCTGGGCTTGCAGGTTTTGATAGACATGCATGAACTGTTCAAGACCGCGGCTGTTGGTGGCCTCTGAGAAGCTGCTTTTTTTGATTCCGTTTTCCGGTGCGATTTCACTTCGGGCGAAATCATCCTCTTCAAGGACTTGAAGCAGATGCTGAGCGGAGTGGTGCTCTTCGAGGTGAAAGAAAACCAGTGCCCGCAGATGTTCTTCAAAAGTCATCTGCAAAGGTCGGTTGCCTTTTGAATTAAGCGCTGGCATTTGTGACGTTGCCTCAATCGCAGGTCGAAAAAGAGAGTAAAATTCGAGCTTGTCACGTTTTTGGAAGGGCTTGAATGAGCGCGGCATGTATAACCTCTTGTAATAGTTGGATATACAAAATCGCCGCCCACATTAGCGACCCTATGTCAAGCAAAAAATACGTTTAACCTGTTGATTTTAATTTATTTTCATGCAAATTCCTAACCGGAAATTACTGAAATATTATCGATAATTCATCACCTTCTCTGATTAAATCGTACATTCAGCACCCCTGATAAGGAACGATTACCCTTTTTTCTGGCGTCTATGGAACCGTTAATGTCTCGACGGCTACGCCCAGGGCTTGCAAATACTCCTGCTGAAAAGGCTTCAACGGTTTTGCCAGCCGCCGGTGTCGGCCAATCGTGACGACCATCACGGATGAAAACTTGGTCGTCATCGCTTGAATAAGTTGATCAGCTTTATGGGCAGTGTAGTGTATCAGTGGGCGTTTGAAATGTCCAGATCTTTTAATTCAGGTCGAAGACGTTGGGTCTGGTCGCTGACCCGGGCATTAATCGGGAGATAAATTAGCCTGGAAATCGTTTCTTGGGGTGCTGAATGTAAGTTAAATGTTATCATTTTCGATTATATTCTGACATACTGGATGTATCATGCCTTTTTTTCTTTGCTTATAAAATAGGGGATTAGCATATGGCTATATGTTAGTTAGTAAGATATTTGTCGCTTATTCTATTGTTATTATATATGGCGTAGATAGAACCCCAAAATGCCATTAAATAACTAAAATAAGATGCATATATAATAAGATGGCTGGTTAACGAAATGAATAAAAATAATGAATATGATACAGCCATTGGAGGTCCTAATAGAGATCTTTCTTTGATTAGCTTTAGACACATAATTATCAAATATATGTGTAATAATAAATACATGAATATTCCAGGCAGACCATAGTCAAATAAAACTTCTAAAAAATCATTGTGAGCAGAAAGATTATTAATTTTTCTGATAGATAAGTATCTCCTTACATTGTTATGCCCATTTCCTAAAAACCAGTCGTCGATAGTGCCACTTAACTGTAAATCAATTACTCTCTTATAAATCAAAATCCTTCCAGATCCTTGATCTTCGCCAAAGTCAGAAAATCTTGATCCTAAGTATCCACCTGTGTTAGTATTAACAAAATTAAAAATTAAATAAAACAAGCATAATGTGACGGCAAGATATGTTATAATTTTAATGTTAATCTTCTTTCTTGAAGTAAATCTTTCTAAAAAATAATAAATTATCATTGAAATGTTCATAGATATAATAGCAGTCCTTTTCATAGAATAAACTACTGCTATAAATATAAATACGACTCCTATGTATCTGACATATTTATTATCTAATATTAAAATCCACGGTAACAATAATAACAAATAATATACATCGTTTAACGAAGCTAAATTGTTAGCTGTATTTAAGTTTTGGTATTTAAATATTGATAAATAAAGTGAAGTTCCAATCAAAAACAACAAAAAATAAATAAATTTGCTTTTTTCGAACATGATCGGGTAGCTTTTCGTTATAAAGAAAAAAAACAAAAATATAAGAGGGCAGTAAGTTACTTCTAATATAGAAAATATAAAATCTTGTGATCCTATTTCAAAATTAACAAAACAAGTGATTACCACCCATGTCATCCATAGGATAGTAAGAAATGCAATTGGTTCTAATTTTACTACCATACGAAAATTCATTATAAGGTAAATAGAAATTAGAGAATTTGTGATTAGTAAAAGTTTACCATAACCATATAATTCAGCGCCATGATATCCTCTAATTGAGAACTTTAAATAACAGTAATAGATTAGTAAAATAGATAAGGAGTAAAATAGAATTCTACTAATAAAATAATCTGATTTAATCATTTTACTTTACCGATTATAAATTGTTTCTTAATTGATATATCCTTTTGGTTTTAGACGCAATTTCAGGCCACGAGTATTCTGACTTTTTGTATTTCATAAATATATTTTTCTTAAAGGTATTGTGTAAATTTTTATTCGTAAGCAAAAATTTAATGGAATCAGCTAACGAACTAACGTCATTAGGCGGGATTAATAATCCTGTTCGCATATTTTCTACCGACTCTTTAAATCCTCCTACGGATGTTGCAACCATTGGCTTGTTGTATAAATGTGCAACCATCGGTATCCCACTCTGGGAGGCACTGGTATAAGGGCAAACTATAATTCGAGCTCTATTAACCAAATAAATAATTTCTTCATTAGACAGATACTTATTAATTACCTCGATATTTTTATCATTTAGGTTTTCCAAAAATTCAATATTTCCGCTTCCTGCTATTGTAAGTCTAATTGATTTAATATCGTTTTTTATTAAATGGAAGGAATCAATTAATTGTTGAACACCTTTATATGGCAGAATTCTACCTAAAAAAAGAACCCGAAACTCATCTTCCATTTTTTCTATTTCATTTTCATAGCATCTAAATGTTTCAAACAAACTGAAAGGAATGACAAATAATCTGTTTTTTATTTCTGATTTAACGCCCCTATAATTCGAATGGTAATCAACAAATCTATTTTTTCCGGCCTCTGAATGAAAAATAACATTTGTTCTTTTTTTGCACATCAAATTAAGGAAAAATTTTTGATTTAAAGGCAATTTACCATTGTCATGAATGGTGACTTCATGAAAAGTTTGTGCACAAATTTTGTCACCTAAAAATAAATGCAACAAAAATAGAAATTGGGAACTACCAATTAAGTGGACAGTATCATATCGATTGATATTTATGTGATATGCAAGTCTAATTGAAGAAATAATATTTAATATCGGATTGACTCTGAAATTTGGAAAAAAATATGAGTAAATATTTATTTTATCTAAATATCTTTTCAATTTACTGTTAAAAACCCTATCATTATATCGATTATCAAAACCATTTCTGACGTCACAATCTGAATAATCAATAACATTACTATCTCTATCGCCTTTGGGAAGGATACAATATACCGATACATTACAATTTAGATTAGAAAGATGTTTGGCAAGTGGAAATGTGGTTTCCAGATAATGCACTGATGCAATACATATTTTCATAAGTTATAAAAGTTAAATGGTAATTTGATTGTTAAGAATTTTAAAACTTATTTTTCGCTTTAAACGAAACTTTTAATAATTTTTTCCATCATCTTTGAATATTGCCTAATTTTCAATTCATTAAACTTTGTAAAAATTTCAGTATCGATCCCTGTAATACGATCATAAACCATATTGGGTGATATTATTTTTTTTGATGGTTTCAATAAACTGAACATGCTATTCCTCAATTCCGTTGTACTTAGTAAGTCGTAAATTTTGCTCGCCTTTAAATTAACAAATTTTTTATATTTTAAAATTCCATAGTAATCAAAACTGAAAAAAGGAACATGATTATGAATTGCAACAATAATGGGGTGCATATTGTGACCAATATACCCAGACGAATATTTGATTATTGAATACCATTCTAATGGTGAAATTGGTAGGGAAATGTTAGAATTGAAACCAAGATCATTTAAGCCTTGTGGCATGGGCAATCCGACTAATTTATAGCTATTTTTATTTAAAACACTTTTAAATTCTTTCATCCACTTTTTGGAGATTGAGTAAATTCCTTTAAAACTTGATAAAACATATTTTTCTGGCAGATTAAATTTTTCTAAAATCTCTGTCTTTTTTGGTAATAAATATCCAGCATTATAATTAAATGCAAAAACAGGATCAGGTGTGATATCTGGCATGACAGTTGAGGAGGACAAATAATCTATCATTCCTTGTGTCCATGAATCCCTTACGGAGACATAGCTAAATCTTTTAATACTTTCCATCATCTCTCTTTTTCTTTGCCAAAAATATTTTTATATTCGGTGTTCTGACATGATGCTGACATTGCAGCAATTGCAACTTTTTTCTTGATTTTTTTTAAAAATGTACCCCAAAAAGGATTAGGATAAATTTTATCAACCGTCGGATTAACAATTGAAACAATTGTTCTTGTTGGAAAAACTATCCTAGATAATAGAGGGTAATGTTGAAAAACTGCATCACTCCCAACAATAATACTGTCAATTTTTGAATGATTAATGACTGCAACAAGTTCATCATCTGTTCTACATAGCTTGGAAACTGGTAAGTGTGCCTTTACAAAGTCATTATGAGCTTCTATTTGGGCTTCGGTAGTGTTTTTTTTAAATACTTCCTCTAGCTGGAAAGGAACCCAATTGATCACAATTGGTTCTATTTTGTTTTTTTTGAGATATTCAACTGTTGATAATGCTTGGAGATTAGCACCAAAATTACATACAGAATGGTAGGTTAATATTCCAACTCGCATAGCATTCACTTTAGCTTTCATTGATAATTTTTAAATTCAAATACAATCGTAGTTAAGGATTTTACCTTATTAATTCAACTTTCTGGATTCGTTTAGCTGCATGTAATTTCAATTGGTTAGGTATCGTTTTCTATATAAATACCAGCATTTTGTTTGGCAACACAGGATTGTACTTTTTCGGCGCAACCCAAGATATCCAACTGTTATTATGGATAATACAAATTTTGACGAATCCCTAAAGTTGAGTTATTAATCTTAGTATTTTAACTGCTTAAAAATTAGCAAATCCTCTATGCTATACTTCAACCGTCCAATAAATGGGTTTTTTGAAATGATTGGAACCTCAGCGACAGAAAGGAATCCAATTCATTTTTGTAGTCGCCATTTGTCCTTGCCAGGCACTGGGAAATGACCTGGGTAAAAGCTTCGAAGTCGGAATAGCATTTCGAGTGCAAGGACTTTCTTTTCACGAATTTCCAAACCCGTTCGATCAGGTTGAGATCCGGGGAGTACGATGGCAAGTACAGAAATTCGATTTCAAATATCCGTGCTGTGTTTTGAACCAACCTGCACTTCTGGTACCTGGCGTTGTCCAGAACGACGGTAATCGGAAGATCCGCAAACCGTTGATACAACTTTGCCAAAAGTTGACACACGCTTAACGAATCGATGTAGCCGGTATTGGTGACCGTAATCATTTCGTGGCTGATGGCGTTGAGTGCGCTTTAAGGTCCTGTTCGGTAAACTCGACGATTATCATTCGATACCTCCTGGTCGCCTGTGTTGAATGACTCCAGGATAGTATGAAATAGAAATATCGAGATATCCAGATCAATTTAACATGATTGTTGTTTTTCACATATTATTGCCGTGCGCAGTATAAATTAATTTTAATTCGGTTAGATATGTTACCAACTATTTCTTTTATTATACCAACAATTTTATCTTTCTCATATTTTGAAAAACCAAAAAAACCTAATAATAACAAATAACATGCAGAGCTTTGAAATATAATAGTGATTAATTCAATAAAATCACCTTTAAAATAATGGCTGGTCGTTGCTGTTATAGTAGTAACCGCCGCTGCTATTAGTAACGGTTTAATAACCACGTATTTCAGGTATTCATAGATAGGCATGCCAGTGAGTCGCTTAGCGGCTAATAGCCTGAATAAAAAAGCAACTACTTCAATGGATATTACACCAAAAAGCACAGCAGGAGGACTCAGATTTATCTTTAACAAAATAAATGCGATAGGTATATTTAGCAGTAAAATGATGCTAATTCCAATTTGGTAATTTTTAATTATTCCTACTGATTGTATTGCACTTTGAATACCGACTGATAAAAGATTGATCATGGTTGCAATTAAAATAAACCGGCAAAATTCTATTGCATAGGGAGGAACATTTATTAACCATATTTTCAAAATATATGGCATTTCAATTATTATTGGAATTGCAATGAAAGAAAGGAGTAAAAAAGCAAATTTACTTGCGATCATTGATAGTTTCAACATCCTATCTCTATCTTTTCTTCCTTCACTGATTGCAATCTGAGGGTTTATTGCTTTCAAAATATAAGTTGAAAAATTTTTCAACTGAGCATCGACTTGATTAGCTATAGCATATGAAGCGTTAATTTTAGCACCGTGAAATGAATTCAAAATTATCGCAAGACCTTGATTTTTAGCAAGCATGCTGAAAGCTCCAAAAAAGTTCCATCCAGCAAACTTAAACATTTCTTTAAATAATTTTCTTTCAAAATATTTTGCTAAATTTATTTTAGTTTCAAAATATTTTAATCTACAATAAAAACGTTTAATTACAGCTATCACAATAGCTAACACTGCTATGAGAATGCTATACGAAATTAATTTGTTATCGAAATAGTAGATTAATATAACGGCTATTGTCAATCTTGATAGTGAATCAATAATCTGGATTATTGAAACGACCATCATATTTTCATGTGAATTAAGTATTGCATCGTATGGAACAGTAATAATTGATACAAATGTACTCAGTACCAGTGTAAAATAAACGAGAATCGCATCCGCCCTACTTTCATTTGGTATATTTATAATATAATGAAATAAGAAATAACTTGATACAAGCAAAATAATTGAAATAATTATCCCAATTATCAAATGAAGGATTACGCTTGTATTGAAAACAATTTGTAATTTTTCTTTTAGACCTTTACCTAAATAATACGATAGATAGCGTTGAGTTGATACAGTCATTGCCGCATTCAGAAATGACAATAGAATGATAACGCCCGCGATAAGATTATATATACCATAATTCATGTGGCCCAATACATTTAACACTACCCTACTTGAATACAATGCAATTGCCATTGATAGCAACATCTGACCGTAGAGAATCGCAGTGTTTATAAAGACTTTATTTGCTGATTTCATAGTACTTAAATTTTAAAATAATCATGGCTATCTATTTCAATCTGGTAAGAGGTCATTCTTCCCTTGACGATAAAAACCCGGATGAGATTTACTACGGTTTACCTCACCCGTGTGCGACATCGCTAATTATGGCACAAATTCCGATTTAAATGGGGTGACACTTTTCCCGCCCATACGATCTTGATCAGGTCATTTTTCAGCAGCCAGTGCTTGGCCGCAACTCTCCATTCCACGTTGGTGATTTCGGGCTTGCCGGCCCGGATTGCGATTTCGGTTGCCAGATCCCGGATCCATCGGAAGACACCTTTTCGCTGACGTATGGAGTAACGGATACGATCTCCTCCAAAATAGGTCCTGCAGGCCGTACGATTATCCAGGCAGCGCCGCGGCGTGTGATTCAACTCATGGGCCGCCGTTTCCGACAGGAGAAAATACGATTCCATGGTGGTCGCCTTCCACTGCCAGCATTTTACAAAATCCTTGAACTCTCGTTGGGTCCGCTCGACCGACCCATTATAAGAAGGCATTTTGGGCGGACTGTTAATCGGGATCACCCATGCGGTTTCCAACACTTCGTCGACGGTGGTGTGATTCAGATTGCTGCCATTGTCCCGCTTGCAGAACAACGGCGGGCCGAAGCGATCAAAAAGGCAGGCCGCCAGATGACCGGCCACTTCCTCGCCGCAGGGCAGGCTTCTCGAGGCAATCGGCGGCAGCTTGTACCGCGAACAAAGATCTGTCAGGTTGTGCAGGTGAAGCGTTTCCGAGACAACGGTATCGCTTTTTTGGCAATCGTCCACAGCCCAGGCCAGGTTCGGCCGAAGCCAACTGACACAGCCCGTTTCGGCTTTCCGACGGCGGTTGCTTTCGCTGCGTGCCTGAATCACCAGCGCATTCAACTCCCGGCGGGATATGGACTCGCCGTAAGCGCTGTGCAGCCTGCCGGTGCCGCGGCTGCGCTTGGGACCATGATCCAGATCCCGGACCTTGGCCTTCAATTCGTTCAGGTTCAACGGCCGTACCTTTTTCGGGCCGCATTTTCCCACGGCGGGCAGGCCGCCGGCCAGGCGCCGCTTCCAGCGCATCAACGTGCGGTAGCCAAGCCCCATCTGGTCAGCCAGGCTGGCATACGACAGCGAAAAGGTCGCTTTCATCTTTTCGATCATGGCCACCGCCTGTTGTATCCGCTCATTTTTTTTTCGCCCGGTCGCTGCCGGTTTGAGGAAGCTTCAGGTCCATCAACACATCCTTTAACGCCATTTTGTGGTTCAGCAGCTCGATTTCCCGGGTCGCTTCCGACAGCTGCTTCTCCAGGGCTTGGCAACGGGCGTCCCCAGGATCGGGAGGCCGCCCCGGATGCTGGTCGGTCACACTGTCGAGCAGCGCGCAAAGTCCCCGCTGCTCCCACTTGTAAAACGTCTTGCGCGAGGTGCCCAACTGCCTGGCGGCCTCGGCCGCCGTCATCAGGCCGCAGCGCACCTTCATGATCAGTTCGGCCCTCAATCGTGCAGCCTGCTCTGGCGATGGACGAGTTGGCATCGGTTCCCCCGGCTACGCTGGCGGCTGTGCCTTCTGGAGGGTCTTGAGGCGCTTCTCCAATCGATCGTTCGGACCGGCCAGCTTCTTTTCGATCAGCCGCGACAGTCGGTTGTTGAGCGGCGGCAAAGGATCCTTCTTCTTCGGATCCAGCGCCTTGAGCATGCCCTCGATGGCCAGGTTCTGCCACTGGCCCAGCAGCGTCGGGCTGATTTCCATCTCCTGGCAAACCTGGGCGCTGGTGCGCCGCTCGCTCCAGACCGACAACACGGCCGTGATTTTCTGCTGCGGATCGAATACCCTGCGGGTTTGTTGGCTTGTCTTCATGGTCTATATCCTTTCTTGCATCGTACACAAGTTCTTTTTCCCGGCCGGCGTCGTCCACCAGCATCTTCACCTTGCCCTTTTCCGCACGGATGACCACGCTCTGGCCGCCCATGCGGCCGACCATGTAAAACGGATCCACCGGACGGCCGCGCAAGGCCAGTTCCAGAACGTTTTCTTCGACGCCTTTTTCCAGGGTCTTTTTCAGGTCGTGGGTGATCTCGAAGAACCGGTCGGCCGGACACAATCCGCCGATGCCCTGGTGGGGGCGCTTGTAATTGTAATACTTTACCCAAAAAGCGGTGCGCTCCACCGCCTGCTCGAAGCTGTCGAACTGGGCACGCTGGAGGAACTCGGCCAGAATTGATTTCCAGAACCGTTCAATCTTGCCCAGCGTCATGGGATGGTGAGGGCGGGAACGGATATGCTTGACGCGGTCTTTTTTCATCTCCCGTTCGAATCGGGTCTTACCCCGCCAGTTCGTGTATTGCCGACCGTTGTCGGTGAGCATCTCCCTGGGAACGCCGTACTCGGCAATACCGCGGCGGTAGGTCTCCAGCACGTGTTCGGCCGTCTGGCTGCGGTACAACCCCAGGGAGACGATGTACCGGCTGTAGTCGTCCATGAAGCCGATCAGGTAGGCGTTTCGCCCGGCCAGGCGGAAGGTCATGATGTCGCTCTGCCACAACTGGTTGGGACGGGAGCGTTCGAAGAACCGGGGCTTGGGTGGGTTCTTCTTCGGCTTGCGCTTGGCCTTGTTGACCAGCCCCTGGTCCGACAGCGTTTTATGTACAGTTGATGGACTCGTTCGAATCAGGAAAAATCGCTTGAGGACATCGGCGATCCGTCGCGGACCGTATTCCGGGTTCGCCTTTTTTAACGCCACCATGCGCCCTCGGACTTCCGGGGACACGTTGGGCTTACCGCCGCTGCGAGGCTTAACCTCCAGTCCCTCGGCGCCACGCAGCCGATATAACCTGATCCAACGGCGGATGGCCGATCTACTGATGCCGAACTGCTCGGCAAGCAGGGACGCGCTGTACCCTTCTTCCAAAAACAGCCGTATGACCTTTAATCGAAACTCGGCCGGGTAGGCCCACACCCGGGACCTCTTCTTCCCCCCGGCTGACCGTTTCTTCGTTTTCTTTTTCATGAGTCACACTCCTTTCGGTAAAATTGAATTTTACACTCGGAAGTGTCACCCCATTTTCTCGTTTTCGTTGTGCCATTAACTGGCGATTAGGACACATGTTGCTCTGAATACCCTGGGAATCGTGAAGAGTAGGACTATCAGCTTTTCAGCAAATCCCGAAAGTTGAGTTATAATATCTACAATCGATCTAAAATTAATTTAATTATTACTGACTATACGAAAATTAATTGGAGTAGAAAGGAATTCCTGATTCAATTTCAATTTTATTACAGATACTGATTCTGACGCAAGCGTTAAGCTTATCGAGTTATCTATCCAGTTTAAGTTAGAGTTTTCAAACACATTCTTACACTCTTCTATTTTGTTAGCGTAGTATGAAGAAATCACCTTAAAAGATTTACTCTGTGAGGTAGGATTAAATAATGTAATATATTCAGCATCATTTATTTCGTCATTAAATCGTTCAATAACTATCTCTTTGTCAGAAACTTCAGCGTTGGGAATTGGTTCCCAACCAGCCTGACTCAATGTTTTAATAATAGGAATATATTTTTTGAAAAGTTCCCTATCTCGTTCATAATAACTCGGATTGTCAAAGTATCTTACACCAGCACCACTATTTCCACCACCGTCCATAAAGAAAGATGGAAGTATACCGAAAGCACAACTCCGTGCAAAATATTTCTCACTCATTTCCTTTGTCCATGACGACAAATCATAGGGATTTTGTAGAAATACAACTGGTTTTTTACCGGCATTCATCCTAAATCGAATCATTCTTTTTACTGGGGCAGGTAACCAACCGTCTGATTTTTGCCATGATTGTTCTCCACCGATTAGATCCAATTGTGATGCCAAAAAATTTGTATTATATGGAACACCATTCCCTATTACGGGAATCATTATTTCTCGATTAACCAAATCAGTTCTAACAGCTTTAAGGTATTCCCAAATCATCATTTCATAACCTATTCCAACGTTACCATTATTATCATGAATTAGGGGTGTCTGCATTATGGGGAAATGATCTTTGTTAAAGTTTAGTCTAGTTCTATCTTGGGTAGCATACCAATAGAAAAACTCAGTGTTATCCACCATTACTCCATCCATTCCCCAACCATTCATGTAAACCTGGATTCGATCATCAACCCATTGCATTTCATAGTTGTTTGGTCTCGCAACAACACTTGGGGAAGGATTTACCATGAATCTGGCATAAGTGGGTACCCAAGGCGACCCTGTCCAATAAAGATATCTTCCATTTTTATCCTTAACACCTGAGTTGATGATGCTCAAAGCCTCCGGATCACCACTCGCCACCTTACTAGATAATCTTGCCATTATTTGGTCATAGGTGGGGTTTGAAGGTAAACCAGCTATATCCAGAAAAGCTTCGGTAGGACGGACATATTTCATTGAATGGATATTATTATTTAGATTATAATCAATCGCCGCTTTAGGTGATTGCTGCTGGTTAAATTTGAAACCGAAGTCTTCCATATTTGGAATACGGTTATTTGACAAATCTGTAATTATCCATATGCCGTGCTCACCACCTTTCTCTGAAATCCTATCAGAAAATGCAGACGGAAATAGATTATAAATGTCACTAATTGCTTGTCGTGCACCCCATTTGGGGTTATACGTCCATGTAACAAATTTAACGGTAGCGTTCGGTACACTTGGAGCAAAACCAAGATCAAAAAAAATGTAGAATTCTTGCGCCCCAGAGTCATAATGAATTCTATACTGGCGTAGGATAGTTAGGGTCTACTACAATTGCATATCCGACACTTTCATTTAACACACTCCCCCATAAGTGTTCGGGTTTTGGCTGGTGGTCTCCTAATTGACCTTGAAACCAATTTGAAATTTCGTTCTTATATATTCTTGCCGTACTGCTAACTGCTGTTTGCGTGTATAAATCAGCCTCGCACCATTTTAAACCATTTCGATTGATTGTGATTGTATATTTTAAGGTTGCCGCTCTGGTTCCACCATTCAAATTACTGAGTTTTGCAGTGTGGGTTTTAAAGTTACCATTATTTTTGACTGATGCATCCAGCTTCAACCCCTGCCAAGATGTCGAGTTCTTTAACGGGTACCATGAAGAGTTTATCGTTTGATCTTTTACCAAATACGCCCCTTCAGCCAGGCTACTGTCTAACGTTAACCCATCAGAATGTTGTTCATAAGCAACAACATTTCTAAACCATGCTGTTCCTGTAACATTATAAACCATAACTATTACACTGAGAGTTTTAATCGGCTTATTTGGATCAATCAAAAAACTATTAAATTCCCAATCGTGACTACCAGTTGTGTAAGGAGAATAGAAATTTTCTACTGAATTATCTGTATAGGTGACGTTTGCTCTTAGGCTATATGCTGATGCCCAAGAAGGCTTAGATATATTTAACGCCTTGCTTTCACCTTCAATAAATACTTTTTTTGGTATTGTTTGGTTTAATTGTACTGGTTTATAGGCAGAGTTCTGGTCCGAAATGCTTGAATTTGTGATTTTAACATATCCATCTTCAATGGTATGGGTCCCCCAATATGATGACCAAGGAATCTCAGAGAAGGTTTCAGTCGTCAAACTGGAAAAAGCTAGACCTGGGTAAACTAAGAATGTTGCAATGGTTGTTAGAGTAATCAATAGTCTGGTTCGTATAATTTGCATATCATCTCCGTAGTGAATTGTACTTGTTCAGTCGAGCTGATATGCAATTGTCTTACCAAAAGTCTTATAGATGTTTTTTTTGCCATCGAACATAATATTGCTTGTAATAACTCAACTTTCAGGATACGTTTATATGCATTTTATTTCAATAGGTTACGTATCTTTTTCTATATAAATACCAGCTTTTTGTTTGGCGATACAGATTGTACTTTTTCGGCGCAACCAAAGACATCCAACTGTTATTATGGACAATACAAATTTTGAGGAATTACGAAAGTTAGGTAATAACGTAACTACAAAACTCAAATTTGTCGAACGAACCCCATGTATAAGGGACCTAATACTTCGATATATTGTTATATCCTAATAGTTCATAATAATTCAGATGCTTTTAATTTTAGTGCACAAGGGCCACGCGATTCTATTAAACTGATTTCAGTATACTTCAGGTGTATGACCTAGTTTTTTCTTAAGGTTCTGTAATGATATATAATACCAATCAATGCCCATGTATGCTCGAGGCTGCAATCATATTATATTAATTATAACAGTTTGTTAACTCATAAAATGAGGTGCATTAATCAACAACAGTTATGTCGATTTGAAGATTGGCAGGCAATTTTGACAGGCAATTGAATGGTATTTTTTAAGTGTGTTTTTACTAATTGTATACTATTGGCATAACAGGTGTGCACAAATGGAAACCTTTTCAAAACTATGTTTATTTTAAACAACTGGTTTACTCGACATCGCAGGCTGCATCCACATCTTAATATTTCCTTAACAATTCAAAATTTTACAGTTTATCGTGGTTATTTTTCCAATTCACAAGTAATACTCATTCTCTAACATTACAAATATTTTGAGGATGATATGGGGTACAAGAAGATATACAACTCACTAGATTTCGCCCCATTACGATCTTCCGGACCTACAGCGTAACCTGATCTGGCACTCGAAATCCATCAGGCAAAATCGCAGTTTCAATTTTACCCCTATTAGTATGTTCTACGACCAACTGCTAAGTGCATTGAACATGGCAAGTGAGTTGGTGTATACAGCCTCTATGGGAAAAGACTCACAAGATGGCACTTGTTTCAAAACACCAGCATGAAAAACAAAATCAACTCCTTTTAACGCATCTTTCAAACTATTTGGATCACGAACACTCCCTATATAGAACTTGAATTTCGAATTGTTGTATTCTTTCCTCATGTCATTTTGCTTTTTTTTATCACGAGAAAAAATACGTACTTCTGCAATATTGTATTTAAAAAACGTTTTAAACTGCATTTCTGAAAGTACCTGTCCCGCCGGTTATTAAGAGTTTTTTATTTTCCAATTATGTCTCCATCATTTCAATTTTAATACTCTTTGAGCAAAATATTCCTAAAAATTTTTTTATCTTATCAACAAAATTACACTAACATTTCATAACTTAGAAAGTTTAATCTCACTCAAAATACCAAATCATTGACTCCAATATTTATTTCACCTTATCCTAAATGCGTCATGATTTTTTTAAATGAAACAGATACAGTATAATTATCAATCATGAATTGGTATCCCTTACTCCCCATATTTAATTTCTCTGGGAAATTATTAACCAGAAAATTTATATTTTTAATGATTGAATGCAAATTACCGCTCTCCGACCATAGTCCAAAGCCATTTTCCACAATGACCTTGCCCAAATCAGTGTTTTTGTCAGTCGCTGCGACTATTGGCAATTTGTATTCAAGATAGGAAAGCAGACGCGATGGGAAATTTGGAATGGTAAAACGCTTGTCCAAAAATATTAAGCCCACATCAGAAGCTTGTAAAAGCGTATCAAACTCTTGCCGGGGTAAAAAAGAAAGAAGTAGAACATTATCCGGATGTTTATTTTCAAACCATTGATTTAAAACATAATATTCAGTTCCAGTACCGACGATAACGAAAAAAGCATCATCCTTAATTAAAGGAGAGTCGAGGACTTCAATCAGAAATTCAATCCCTTGAGGTTTACCAAGGTTGCCGCCATAAATAAATACAGTTGAATTTTCTGGGATATTATATTTCTTGCGTATATATATTTTATCATTTTGTTTTATGTGAGAAACAATTGGTTCAATACAATTAGGATTAACTTCGACTATTTTCGGATTTATTTTCGGATTATGTCTGCACAAATAATCTACGTTTGCTTGAGACATGCAACCGATATAATCTGAAATAGCGTAGAATTCCTTCTCTCTTTTCCGGAAATATCTGTGAAGCAAACCATCTTTTTGTATCATTCCTATATCAACAGCATTTTGTGGAAAGATATCCTTAAGCAACAAGTAGGAAAGAGATCCGTTATTATTTTTAATATGTCTTATCACTCTTGTAAATGTAATTGGTGGTGTAGAGTATAAAACGATATCAAATTTGATTTTTGAAAAAAATTTTTTTATCGCGTATAAATACTGATACTCAATTAATAATGTTGATAACCCTTTTTCAAATACATTAGTATTGTAGGTATTGAAGATTTTCACCTTCAATAGTGTAACATTACCAGTTCTAACTAATTTTGTACTTTCTTTATTGCGGCGTTCAGTAGGTGTTACGATAAACACATTGTGCGCTTCATCAGAAAATCTTCTCATCAAATCTGTATAGATACCCCGTGATTTGATGTCGCTTATCTGGGCGATGGTCAGGAAAAGTATATTCATTTAGATCAGGTTAATTCTTGAAAGCATCATAGGTATAATTGCCAGCAGACTTGACGCTTACAATTGTGGTTTGTTAGTAAATTCTTTTTCACATGCTGTCTAACGCCATAGGATTATATCATCATGTATGTTTTAGGTTACACTGACCTACTCAAGATCCAAATGAAAAACCAACAAGCGGATTGATATCTCTGCCATGGAATTATCCGTTGAATAAATCTGTCAGAAAATACAATGGCCTTTGATGTTCTCGGAGCCGCCTCGGTAATATATCAAATAAAATTGTCGTTCCATAAAATACCAAAATCAATAGACAATGCACCCAAGAAGCAGTAAAATGTTGGTAAAGATGAAGTACGCCAAAGATTCAATTTGTTGATGAATCCGTCATTCTTCGTTTCCCATAAATTCAGGCGCAGTTAATTCACCCGGTGCCGAAATTCCATCCCTCTTTAGTACTTTGACCGCTGTAAACCACAGAATCTTGATATCTAAACGTAGACTGCGATGATCGACATACCAGACGTCGAGTTTAAATTTTTCGGGCCAGGAGATTGCATTACGACCATTGACCTGGGCCCAACCGGTAATACCTGGCAGTACATCATGTCGTCGAGCTTGCTCTTGATTATAACGTTTAAGATACAACATTGACAAAGGCCGTGGCCCTACAAAACTCATGTCACCCTTTAAGACGTTCCATATCTCCGGTAGTTCATCTAAGCTCGAGCTTCGCAAGAAACGACCGAATCTCGGGCAGCGTTCTTCGTCAGGTAGTAAGTTGCCTTCCTCATCTTTTGCATCCGTCATGCTGCGAAATTTATAGATAATAAAGGGGGTTCCCTTTAGGCCCGGTCTCTGCTGTTTGAAAAAAACTGGCGTACCCAAGAACCGCCGTACCAGTAGGCTCGTAGGAATTAATGCTATGGTTATCGGTAAACAAAGAATTGACAACAATAGTAGATCAAACAACCGCTTTCCAGTTTTCATCTCATTTGGCTGCCTTTCAAACCTAATTTTGTTTGTTTCACCAAAGTTGAAATAAATCAGTTTTTGATACTTTTTCGTACAACACTATCTTCAGAAAACTCTATCAATCGCTTTCGAAAATTTGAAGACAACTGTTTTATACTGCTCCTTTGGTGAAGGTTTCTGCTGAAGGCGAATCTGAACCTTAATCCTTTGTCAACGATGACCGCACTGATAGCCAATGGGTAGTATCGGACATTCCGCGGATCGAAAGCTGACCCACGACCACCTTCACATGTGGAAAACATAGAAGTTCGCTCTATCTCGGACTCTTCTTGACGTCCAAAAAAATTAAACAACACCTCTGGACGTGGTAGTTTATCAAAAGCAGCTTCATCGCTTTCCTCCTCGCTGAAAAACCGCAGTAAATCGAAGCTAAAACCTTCTGGCAACCGGCGTATCTGGTCGACCATATTGCTAAGCATCCCTTTTGGCTCGGAGCCATTAGCAATTTGCACAACCACGGGCTGGTAACAAAGCATAAAGCCCACAGTTCTCGTCAAATCAGCGTCATCGACGATCAACCGCCCGTGATTAAGGCAGTCGATGAGAACCGCGGACGAGGCGGTCCATTCTCCCAGGGTCTGTGCCAGTGCCGCCAAAATAATTTCATCCGTCCGACGATTACCTGCCGGATTCAGGATCGATCGTGATTCCTCAGCATTGATTAGTAATTCGTGGTCACATGCTGATTCGTTTGTGTTGGCGCTCGGATTCGCTGCAAAGTCCAACGGTAATTTACCCACCTGATCCCATGGTAATTCAAACCAACGCGGTATTAGCGCTTGGATTTCAGCCGACCGTGCTACGTCCCTAAGCCTCAGTGAATATTCGCGAAATGAGGTAGTTTTTGGTGGCAGGACAATTCCATTCCCAGCAAGGCATTGCCGGTAAGCAGATTCGAGATCCTCTATGAATACATCCCATGAAAAAAAATCCATAACAAAATGATGCATCACGACGAACAGCCGATCTGACCGGTCCGAGCCGCAACTAAAATGAGCAGCGCGAAACACAGGACCGTCTGAAAGATCCAGGCTGCCCTGTAGCTCCTCACAAACCGCCTCAATACGCGCATTTTGTGCTTCAGAATTAAGCTTCGAGAGGTCACGACTTTCAAAGAAGAGTTCATCATCTATAGAATCACCGACCACTTGCGTCCATTCACCATTTGCCTCAGATAGACGCAATCTCAAAGAATCGTGATGCGCCACCAAAGCCTTTAAAGATGCCTTTACAATAGCCGGGTTCAAATCGTCAGCCTTCAAAAGCTTTGAAAAATTCCAGCGATTCGGGTTGAAGGTATTGCGTTCTTGGAGAAACCTAATTTGAGCTGCTGTCAACGGAACCGGTCCGGTCGGACTCAAGATGTGCTCTGTTGACAGAACCGGGCCATTCACCGACTGATCTGCAACCCTTGCCAGTTTTTCAATCGTAGGGTTAAGGAAAATGGAACGCGGTTTCAATGCAAAACCCATCTTGCCGGCCTCCAGGACTACTTTCATGACCAGCATTGACTGCCCCCCCAACTCGAAGAAGTTATCATGAATGCCTATCTGGGGTATACGAAGCACCTGCTTCCAAATATCAGCAAGCTTCATCTCTATTGGTGTTTGTGGTGCAACAAAAGCCACGTCGCGATTCCGGCGATGGGCACCAGCATCTGCCAGCATTTTGTCGGGAATCGGCAATAGGCGCTGATCGATCTTACCCACTGGTAATAGTGGAAACGCTTTCAATATGATAATTTGGAAGGGAACCATGTAATTGGGTAATTGTTTGCGCAGGAAATCACCAAGTTCCTCGGCCCCAGTCGATTCGTTGTCAACGGTCGCATACCCCACTACCAAAGGATTTCCAGAAGTGTCCTCATGCAGTATAACGACCGATTGCCAAACCGCCTCATGCTCTTCAATAGCCGCCTCGATATCGCCTAAATCGAACCGGAATCCACGCACCTCTACCTGGGCATCCTTTCGTCCGACAAACTCAATCCGCCCATCTGCCGTGTATCTGGCGAGGTCTCCTGAACGATAGACCCGCTCACTGCGTCCATCAATAATGGAATTGGTAATGAAGCATTGCGCTGTCAAGTCTGGCTGTCCCAGATAACCTTGAGCCAATCCGTTGCCGGCAACAATTATTTCACCAGGCACCCCAGCTGGTACTGCTTGCAACAGATCATCCACTATCCAGATTGACATTCCTGCTAGTGGCCGGCCTAATGAGATTGCCTCGCTGGGCTTCACGCGAGATGCCATGCAACAGCCTGCAGTTTCCGGGGAGCTATACAAGTTCCACAATTCACGGCATAGAATTAAAAGACGTCCTGCCAAATTCGACCGGAGTGTTTGCCCACTGCTCCAGGCACGCAATTGACCATTACCAGCCCAATCACTTCGAACAAGGCGCTGCCACACCGATGGCGTAGCCTGCATAACCGTGACACCATGCTTTTCGATCATTGTACCCAGTAGCGTCGGGTCCAAGGTCGTCGCGCACGGTGCGATAACAGTTCTGGCACCAATGGTTAAAGGCAGCCACAGCTCGAGTCCAAAACCAGAATCGGATACCGGGTTAGCAGCCAACATGACATCATGGGTGGCAAACCCAGGTTCAACCTGAGTTGCCATTAGCATATTCACCATTGCGCCGTGAGTAACCGCAACTCCTTTAGGATTTCCATTGAAGCCAGAGGTGATGGTCACACAGGCTAGTTCTGTTTCAGAAATATTTTCGGCAACTGGGTTCTCAACGTCAACAGGCGGTTCGTCAATGCCTGTCAACAAGTCTTCAATGTCTAATTGTCGTAATGCTATGGCAGTGAACGCATTAGCAGTAAAGGCGTCAACCACTGTATCCTTAAGATCGTTACCAGTGATGATCTCTGATAACTGAGCAGTAGACGATACTGGATCAATAGCAAGGTATGCGGCACCGGTTTTGAGCACACCCAACAATGCCACCGGAAGTTTTGCCGAACGCTTTAAGCAAACCCCAACAATGTTTCCAAGGCCAATACCTTGCTGCCGCAATTTCGCAGCCAATCGTTCTGACTGTTGCTCTAATTCCTGATAACTCAACTTATACCCATCACTTTCCACGGCAATTGCCTCTGGTTTTCGTGAGGCTTGGAAGGCAATAAGTTCATGTAGGAGCGTGCCTTTTGAAATTTTTTTGTCTTCGTGCTTTGAGTCAGAGGAGGCCCAGTACGGAATCTCCGATGCGTCCATCATTGATAACTGACCCACAAGTCGATCAGGATCATGGACAATTTCCTCGAGTAGCGTCAGATATCCCGTTGTCCAGGTATGAACCAAATCATATTCGAAGAGGCTCGTATTGTAGTTGCACTCAACTTGGATTGTATCTTCTTCTTCCACCAGATTGAAGCCGAGATCGTATTGGTAATAGTAACGAGGTCCAGAGACGAAACGATGTCTCAGTCTCTCAAATTTCACCTTAGATTTTGCAGCATCAAGATTAAATAAAACAGATACTAAGGGTATACGACTTGGGTCATATGGCATATCCAGTTTGGAAGCTAGCTGACCAAATGTAAAATTCCAGTTGTCTTGGGCGTCGATTATGTTTGACCATGTATGGGAAAGCAAGGTAGTAAAGGGTTTTCCTGGTTCAATTGTAGCTCGTATAGGTAAGACGTTAGCACACTGTCCGACCAGTCGATCTAATCTCAGGGGAGCTTGTGCTGCAAAGGGAACTCCCACTACGAGATCACAGCATCCACTCAAACGATGCAACCAAACTTGATATGTAGCCAGTAATATCACAAAGAAAGATTTTCTTTGTTTGCGAGCGATACGATGAATTTTCTGAAAAAGCAAGGCATCAATGGTGACGCTGCAGCGCTTTGCATCGAAAGTCCGTGTTGGTAGACGAGGCTGAGAAGTTGGTAGGTTCAAAACTGATGGTATGTGTCGAAATTGTGAAATCCAATATATCTCATTTTCCTTGATTTCTTGTAAGGTCTCCGGTCTTTGTTGCCAACGCGAGAATTCACGCATCTGCACTGGAGGTTTGAGTTTCGGTACAACTCCGGTTGTATAAGCAGAATAGGCGTCTGCGATATCCTCAAATACAACATGGTGAGACCACCCGTCACAGACGATCATCTGAACTTTGAAGATTAGCAAATGTTGATCATTGCGGAGCCTGAGTAATTTAAAAGTTACAAGAGGTCCGTTTTCTATGTCCAATAGCCGACGTGATTCCTGATGGAGCACAGCCTGGGTTTGTGCTTTACGATCAGATTCCGAAAGATCTCTAAAGTCTTCGATAAAAAGCTGTTCAAAATGATTGGGAGAATGGACAAAAATCACCGCACCATCTGCACTGAATGTGCTTCGCAGGCTTTCATGCCGCTCAAGCACTAGTCCGATCGATTTGCGAAAGCTCTTGATGTCCAATGGCCCGTCCAGCCAAACACCAGTGCAAGCATGGTGTGGCCCCGACGCTTCTAGTCTCATCTGGGCTCCCAACCACATTTCACGCTGTGCTTGGCTCGGCAAGATAGTGGTTTCTGGTTCACCCACTATCTCACCGTGCAAGCTGCTTGTTAAATCAGCAGACTGAGTGCTCTCCATTGGTTTTGATTTTCTTCTGGGTAAAAATCCGCCAGCCTGCATCTTTCTAATTGAATCCTTGAAGGCCTGATTTACTTTCTTTAGATCATCGTCAGTGTGAGTCGTGCACACTTGAGCTAATCGTCCTTCCCACACATGAATTCCACAGTTACGCATGAAATAGAAGAGTAGAGGCGCATATTTTAGATGCTTATCAAAATCATAATAAATAAGAGAACTAAATGTTTGTAGTCGGATGGGAACCTCATGATCCTTTAAAAAGAGATTTAGTGAATCTACCAACCCTGCTGTTTTCTCATTAGTTTTTTGTTGAAGACTCGGTCCAACATCATTTAAATATCTTAGTGTCGCATGCGCGGCAGCCATCGCAAAAGGATGACGAACAAATGTGCCAGCAAAAAATGTAACACCAACTTCTGGGTATGAATCGTCTCCGAATTGCCAAGACCCACCATCAAGTGCGTCCATATACTGTTTTTTTCCCGCAAGCGCTCCGATTGGCATTCCACCACCTAAAATCTTACCGTAGGTGGCAAGGTCAGCACTGATGCCGAAATATTCCTGCGCACCGCCAGGTGCAGCACGAAAGCCAGTAACGACTTCGTCAAAGATTAGTAAAATTTCTTTCTTTAGGGTTAGCTCACGTAAAGCAATCAAAAAGTCACGAGGTTGAAGAGCAGGGTGCCGTGATTGAACTGGTTCAACAATAACTGCAGCGATTTCGTTGGCCCGCTGCTCGATTGTTTGTAAGGATGATTCACTGCCATATTCCAAAATGATAATATTGGGTAGCGCAGGAATTCCCGGGGCAATTGGTCTAGCATCTGAACGCCCAGCCAACGGGACCTTCTGGCCTAATACTTCGTCAAACATTCCATGATATGAACCGGTAAAATAAACGATTTTATCACGAGCCGTCACGGTCCTCGATACTCTGATCGCAGCCATAACGGCTTCCGAGCCTGTATTGCAAAATGTGGCTCTTTCCATGCCGGTCATGCCACACAGCATATACGCAACCTCACCTGCAAGTGGCGATTGCGGTCCGATTTCGAATCCTTTTCTCATTTGTGCCTCTAAGGCTTTAACAATGAAACCAGGTCTGTGCCCAAAATAATTCGCACCAAACCCAAGGGTCACGTCTACATATTCATTGCCGTCGATGTCCCATATTTTACCATATTGAGATCTTGCACATACGATCGGGTAGACCATCTCTTTCCAAAGCTGTCGAAAGTTACCGGCAGCTCGGGGATCACAGAAATGATCTCGATGCTGTTGGGCATATTTCTTTGAGGCAGCAGTCTTTTTATTGTATTGCGCTGTTAAAGTAGCTAGTGCATTCTCCTGTGTTGAAGTTAAGCCGCCATCTGGTTCGACTTTGATACCTTTAAATGGCCCGTGTTGATCCAAATCGGAATCAGCCAGAGAAGTGCTTTCTTCCTTGGAAACCGAGAGTTTTTGTTCGGGCAGCTTCGTTTCCTTTGATTGGGCTTTTTGTGACCAAATGCGACCTTCCAGAATCTTAAGAAGGTTTGAATTAAGCTGTATTTGCTGTTTAACCAAATTCTTTATTGTATATTCTGGTGCTGATTCATCAATAATATTCCTATCTATCGCTGTATTATCAGCACCTGGTATGCTTAGACGACGATCTGAAGCAACACAATTTGAATTCTCGATCAGATTGCTTTGGGCTAAGGCTTCGATGGCTTCTTCTTCATGAAAAAATTCTGAAGGCAATAGTTTCTCAATGTATTGTGACAGGGTTTCAACTGTCGGCGCTTCATCATAAAATTGACGAAATGTGATTCTTATTCCGAATTTTCTTTTAAGGTCAGTGCTAGCTTGGGTCAGTAAAAGTGAATCGAATCCCAAGTCTAGTAAAATTCGTCTTAATATCAAGTTTTTCTGGCTCTATTCCGATTATATCATGGATTATATTAGCGATTTCATCGATTATTAGGTTCTCTCGATGGGTTGATGAATTTTTATCACTGCCGCCATTTATTTTTTTATTTATTTCAACGAGTTTGGGTTTATTTATTGGTATTCTCAAGGCTGATTTACCCTCTATTCCTCCAGTAGTTTTTACTGGTTCGACCCAATACCGTTTTCTATCGAATGGATAAGTTGGTAGTGCTATGCGGTAACGTGACTCATTGGCATATAATTGTATCCACTCAATCCCCATCCCCAATAGCCATAATTGTCCTATGCTTTTCAACAGATAAGCCACATCAGAAGTGTTTGCCTTGGCACTCGGTAATGTTGAAACAACAGCATGTTTGGAGTTTTTTTCTATATTTCGATGGGCTAGCGTGCACAGTGTTTGACCTGCGCCTACCTCCACTAAGATAGGGTCAAACTCTTTTATGAGATTCTGAATACCATCAGAAAAGCGAACAGGTTGCAAAATATGATTTGCCCAGTAATTCGGGTCAGTCGCATCATTATCGGTAATCCATGTCCCGCTTACATTTGAAATGTACGGGATTTTGGGGGGATTTAACTCGACGCCCTTAACTTTTTCGATAAAGGCGCTTACAATAGGTTGCATCATGTTGGAATGAAACGCATGCGATGTATGCAGGTAACGACAAGAAACACCATCTGTTTGCAACTGGTCGTGTAAATGATCGATCAAATCAGTTGGGCCTGATACAACACATTGTTTAGGGCTATTGACTGCAGCTAATGAAAGCTGTTTGTTAAGATACCTTTCCAGCTGATGTTCCGAAAGCAATACTGCTAGCATAGAGCCTTCAGGTAGTTCACTCATCAGCTTTCCGCGGGCAACAACCAAAGACAACGCATCTTCCAATGTTAGAACACCAGAGAGGCACGCTGCAACATATTCTCCAATGCTGTGGCCAATCATCGCCTTTGGCTTTAATCCCATTGATATCAGAAGTCTAGCCAATGAATATTCAAGAACAAAAAGGATCGGTTGGGCAATTTCTGTCTGGTTGATATTGTGTTTTATGCTTTCCAGGTTATTCTCTTCAGGGAATAAAAAGGACCGAATGTCTATTCCATCCTGGGATTCCAAAATCTCTTCACAACGGTCCAGTTGCTCGCGAAATTTTGGAAAATGCAGATACAATTCATACCCCATATTGACGTACTGGGTCCCCTGACCTGAAAACATGAAAACCAATGGTCTTTCATTCTCTTTAAGAACATTGGAAAAAACCTGATTAGGATTATTGCTTTTTAGAGTGCTGATTGCGTCGTCTAAATCATGACATACCATAAACTTACGGTGAGAAAATTCATGCCGACCTAATTGTAATGTGTAAGCTGCATCCGATAGATTGAGTTCTGTTTGCTTTTCTAAAAAGTTGCTTAGATTCTGCGTATAGGATTCCAATGATCTTTCTGTCTTTGCAGAAAGGGTCAACAATTGATAAGGCTTACCTAAACATGAAGGCCTATCGAAAAGAGCCTCTTGAAGAATAAGATGCGCGTTTGTACCACCAAGACCGAATGAGCTGACAGCTGCGAGGCGAGGATGCCCATTTGCTGCCTTCCAATCGGACAATTTATCGACAACGAAAAATGGACTATTTTCAAAATCTATTTGTGGATTGGGTTTATCAAAGTTAATGCTGGGTGGTATCTTGCAGTTTTTTAAGGATAACGACGCTTTTATGACTCCGGCAACACCTGCAGCAGCATCCAGATGCCCCACATTCGTCTTTAGTGAGCCGATACCACAATATTGTTTCAGGTTGTTATTTTTATGATAGGCTTTTGTCAGTGCTGAAATTTCGATAGGATCGCCAAGCACCGTTCCAGTCCCATGAGCCTCAACGTATCCAATTTGATCTGCACTCACACCGGCAACTGCCAGGGCTTCTTCAATTAATTCAGCTTGCCCATTTACACTAGGAGCAGTGAAGCCAACTTTAGCTGCTCCATCGTTGTTTATTGCGGTTCCTTTTATGATGGAGTAGATTGTATCTTGGTCTTTCATTGCATCTGTGAGTGCCTTGAGCACAATCATACCGCAACCACTACCTACAACTGTACCTTTTGCGTCTGCGCTAAATGCACAGCATTTTCCGTCAGGTGATAAAATACCATCATCTTGATATAGATATCCAGCGGTCAAAGGCACCTTGATACGGCAACCTCCTGCTAACGCCATTTGACACTCTCCACTTAAGATACTTTGACAAGCCAAATGGATCGCCACCCCTGATGTTGAGCATGCTGTATTTGTGAAAACACTTGGTCCTTTTAAATCAAGCTTGTAGGAAATACGTAGAACTGAAAATTCCTTTTCAATTGAGAGTAAAGCCGGATAATAGCCAACAGAATCAATTATATCTTTTCGATTAATAAGGTTGTTCCTAAAGTAGGAATTTATAGCTATTCCACCGAAAACACCTACGGTACCTTTAGAGTCTATCGGATTATAACCTGCGTTCTCTAAAGCGCCCCAAGCGCACTCAAGCATAATTCGATGCTGAGGATCCATCAACTCAGCTTCTCTTTGGTTTATGCCAAAAAAGTTTGCATCAAACTCATCTGCATATTCCAAAGGAGCACCTGCATTCACATATGACGGGTCAGTATACAATTGTGGCTCTATACCTGCAGATAATAGCTCTTCCTCATCGAAAGATCTTACAGATTCAATCCCTTCACACAAGTTATTCCAAAATTCATCTATATTGTTTGCGCCCGGAAATCGACCTGCCATTCCAATGATAGCGATATCTTCAAGTCCATTTTCTTCTATATTTTGATCGTCCATATGAGATTTAACCTCAATGAGTGTATTCAAAAACTTCATTTTTTTCTAAAATTTCTAATTTTACGAAGTCGCTTTTTTCTATCAGCGATCTGTTTATCTTGACTATTTGCTGCGTTCAGTTTCGTTTTTCCTGGAATTTCATAACCAAGTGAGCTAGCTACCTGCCAAGTTACTTCACTCATGTCATGGTAATTTATCTTTTCCCTCCATTTAGTTGCGGTTTTTTTATCTATGTCATTGTGTTCGAGAAGATTGGTGTCGCCCATTGGCTTGGAATCTTTATAAATACCATCAACCATTTTATCTTCTATATTATTGTATGGTTCGATTAATTCTGGATAGTATGGCAAACCAAAATTATTGCAAAGCCTTGTCATTATGACCTTAGGATTACTTACCAAATCCTCGAAATGCATGAAGAACTGACGCTCTTTTGGAACATTTTTTAGAAATTCTATCGTATTTTGATGGCTGATTAGCCAAACAAGTTCAGCCAATTGTCTAGGTTGAAACGGTTGCCTTTTCAAAAAGAGAACTTGATCCATATGATAACGTACAAATGACCTCACAGTGTCATAAGGATGTCTTACTAGATGCACATATAATGGCTTTTCAAAATCACGTTCCGCTTTAATTAGAGACTCTATGTCAAGGACGTATGAAGGAGATTTATCGACTAAAATTTTATGCCCAATCCATCCTTGAAGTTCTTTATAAAATTGTTTAGTTGAAAGGTGTCGATTTTCAAAATCCTCCATGATGCTAAATGCATCATCAGCAGTGCATTTTTTTATTTCCATAATGGCCCTTATGGTACCCTCTAACCACAACCGATACTTTCCAGTATACGCCTTTTTTCGTTCTAGTAACGTGTTAAATCCCAATAGTTGCAATTCACTGGCTGCAAAGAGTCCTGGATGCCCTGCAAGCATGACTCGTAAAAGAGTAGTCCCAGATCTCGGAGGGGCTAAGATAAAAATTGCAGAAGGATTCTTTTTCGTTTCTTCTGATACGTGCTCAATAGATAGTAGTGGTATGCATTCTTTCATTCTCCGGATAGCGTTCGCATCAATTGGCTGTATATTGGTCGAAACTTTATTATCTTTTGACACAACCTTTTCTGTGTCATGATCAATTCTCAATTTAACAGATAGAGCTTTTTTGTAATTGTTCTTTAGGAATTCTGAATACTCAGCTATTGAAGGCGCCTCGAAAATTGATACGATATAAATATTTTCTCCAAGATCCTCCTGAAGTTGATTAATAAATCTTGCTGCAAGTATTGAATCTCCACCCAATTCAAAAAATCTATCATTAACACCAATTTTATCGATTCCTAATAAGTCTTGCCAAATACTAGCAATATATGATTCTAATTGGTCTGAAGGCGTAACATAAGCCTCATCCAGCTCCGGGCGTTGATTGTCAGGTGTAGGAAGAGAACTGCGATCTACTTTCCCATTTGGGCTTAATGGTAAAGTATCCAAATTAATGTAAAAGGATGGAACCATAGATTCTGGCAACCGCTCTGTTAGATAATTTCTGATAGCCGTGATGTTTAACTGAATGTTTTTTCTCAAAAGTAGATATGCAATTAAATACTTGTCACCAGTACTCTTTTCTTTATCAACAACAACTGCTTGTTTTACAGATTCATGTGATTCTAATACGGTTTCTATTTCACCAAGTTCAATTCTAACACCTCTGATTTTCACCTGGTGATCCATTCTACCAAGATACTTAATTGCGCCATTAGGAAGGTAGCATGAAAGATCACCAGTTTTATACAACCTCGATTCAGGCTTGTCACTGAAAGGATCTGGAATGAATCTTTGTTCAGTCAATTTTGGTCGATTAAGATATCCTCTAGCAACCTGTATTCCCCCGATATGAAGCTCCCCGGTTTCTCCAATTGGAACACTATTCATTTTTTCGTCAAGTATGTACATTTTAGTATTCGCAACTGGATAGCCAATAGGTACAAAATTTAATTCGCTTTTCTGTTCACATCTCCAGAAAGTAACATCAACTGCAGCTTCTGTCGGTCCATAAAGGTTGTGAAGTTCAGCGCCCATGATTGAAAAAAAACGTTTTTGCAATTCCAAAGAAAGTGCTTCGCCACTACATATAACTCTTTTTAAGTTATTACAATTACCGGCGTCATCGTTATCAAGAAAAATCTGTAGCATCGATGGGACAAAATGCAATGTTGTAATCTCATTTTCAATAATGGTCTGAACCAAATAGTTGCTATCCTTATGTCCTCCTGGTTTTGCTACTATCAATTTAGCGCCTACTACCAGTGGCCAAAAAAACTCCCATACCGAAACATCAAAACTAAACGGGGTTTTTTGTAGAATAACATCATCTGCCGTCAATCGATATTCATCCTGCATCCATAACAAACGATTACATATTCCCTTATGGCAATTCATCACCCCCTTTGGCTTGCCGGTAGATCCCGAAGTGTATATAACATATGCAAGGTTCTCAGGAGCAACGTCAACTAATGGTTTAATAGTAGAATTTTCTGCTATTTCATCCCATTGTGAATCTAAACATATGGTTAAAGCAGTGTGCTCCGGCATATTCAGTGTGAGATGCTCCTGTGTTAGTAAAGCTGAAACGTTCGCATCGCTAAGCATAAATTGTTGACGATTCAATGGATATTCAGGATCAATTGGAACATAAGCAGCTCCGGCTTTTAAAACTCCATACAAAGCAATAACCATCTCAATAGAACGTTGCATGCACACACCAACCAGTGTTTCAACGCCAACCCCAATCGATCGTAAATGGTTGGCAAGTTGGTTAGCGCGACAGTCTAGTTCCTGATAGGTTAGTATTTCACTTTCATATTTCACAGCAACGTTGTCGGGTGTTCGCTCTACCTGTAATTCAAATAAACCATGCAAACAAACCGAGAGATCATAGTCCTTGTGGGTCTCATTCCATATTTTCAATGGCAGTTTAGTATTATTAGCTTTTTGATGAGGAGTCCTTTTCATAGTATCTCCTTAGTCCGGTATGCTGTGCAACATCATCTGTTATCGGCAATTTTGTTGTGGAACCGTCAATAGCCAACAATCGAAAGCCAAACCACAACCTGGGATGAGAATGCTTTTCAAAATAGGTGATCAACTGTAAATTCAACTCGACAAAGGCTTCAAATTTCAATTTCATTCGAGCTTTTGACAATGCCGCCTTCGATACAATCCGTTTCGCTACATCGAACCGGAATAACGTCTTGAAGAATTTATCCAGTTCGTCCTGGTATGAACCTTTGACAAGATTGATGAGAAAAACGATCAAGATATGAAGCGGAAGTTTTCTGTTACGGGTGAAGTCGTTCTTATTTTTTCGGTGACGGGAGATGAATTCAGGCGAGGAGATAATTTCCTTAATATATTCGATTGTTTTGGCACACCCATTGAAAATCAGGTTTCGTGCCAACGTGTTCAAAATTCTCGCTAATTTTCGGCATGGTATTCTCTTTTCGATTATATAAATAGCTGTTATTATTGAAAGTGAGTATACCATGTCGATTCACCTAAAACAAGTTATTTTGCAACATATTTAAATTGTTATAGTACTCCAACTTAGGTTTTTTCTGGTATAGTTTGTGCCGGAACCTTTACGATTTCAAACTTTTCAACCATCAGGGTTTTCAGCTCGTCGGTGTATCGATCCACATGATTGAGGAAGCGAAACACGGTCGCACGGAAGGTTTTATACCTCTCGTAGTATGTGTTTTTCACAAGGCGTTCTTTGACAAACCGCCAGAACCGTTCAATCAAGTTCAGGTTCGGCGAATACGACGGTAAAAATTCCAACCTGAGCCTTGGGTGTTTCTTAAGCCATTTCCTGACCGTTGCCGCCTTGAAATACCGGGCATTGTCCAAGATCAGGACGATACGTGGGGGCCTTGTGATATGCCATTAAGATCACCTCAAAGTAAGCGATGACTCGTTTTGCATCGCAATTTTCTTCTCCGGTCAAATGGACAAATCTATGCGAGTCCGGATTGTATGCCCCCAGAATATTCAGGCGCTTGCGGCCGGTGTTGGTCTTGATGACCGGCGGCTGCTTGAGGTCTCCCCAGCACATCGTGGCGACGGGCCTGTTCGGCACTGTAGCGTTCCAGGTATTGCATCATCAATGGGCGCGGCCCCACAAAACTCATCTTGCCTTTTAAGACGTTCCACAGTTCTGGGAGCTCGTCGAGACTGGCGCTGCGTAAAAAACGTCCAAACGATGGACAGCGGTCTTCGTCGGGAAGCATTTCGCCGTCTGGCCCATGATCATCGGTCATGGTTCTAAACTTGCAAATCACAAAAGGCTTTCCATGCAAACCGGGACGTATCTGCCTGAAAATTATCGGCGATCATAGAAACATTCGAACAAAAAGCGCAGTAATGGCCAAGGCCATCATCAATGGCAACAATAATAAAGATAATAAAAACAAATCGAGTACTCGTTTTTCCGACTTGATTTCAAGCCGCTATTCTCACACGGAGTTCTTTATTGTTTTTAGGCCCGGATTAGGAAGACTCAGTAACATTTAAACCTGAAGATACCTTTTCTATTTGACCGAAATTGATATTCGAGTTAGGTTGCGAATGCAATTTGACTACAGACGAGGGTAAATTTAGGAATCGTTAACATGACCAAATTCGATAAGAAACTGATTTCTATTCTTGTTATCGATGATGACCAGGAAATTGCCGACAACCTGAACGATTACCTGTTAAAGCGTGGGTACGCCTCGAGAAAAGCCTACACCGGCCAACAAGGCCTTGATTTAGTTGAATCACAAAAACCACACGTTGCACTGATCGATTTCAGACTGCCCGACATCAACGGAATCGAACTTTTAAAATCGATCAAAGCAGCCAGCCCCGACACCATTATCCTTTTAATTTCCGGCTATGCCACCATCGATGCCGCCGCCGAGTCTATCGTACACGGGGCCCATGATTTTATATCCAAGCCGTTTAAATTTGAGGAACTGGAGCGTACAGTGCGGCTGGCCATGGAAAGGGAGCTAAAAACAACCAAATTGAAGCGGATCCGGAAAAACACCGTCATCCTGATCTTAACGTTGCCCCTTTGTTTACTGGTGGGGTACCTGCTCGTCAGACTTCTTCGATAGCGCTTCACGCTCGCTGGGCTCAATTCAAAATTGGCGGATTGACTCTCCCCCAAACTGAGCGATTCACCTTTTTCGATGAAGGTCGATGGTATAGGATATCAGTTTGGTACTGTTGATTATCGTTTCCAAAGATTAAACTTGTTGGGTTTGCCGATCTCACCGCATCTTCGGCGTTAGATTCCGTCACGCATAGTTCACTATAGCGCGACGGAAGCTGCCTTGAATCTGCGGCAAGCTCGACAATCGCTCAGTTTGGGTCTTACCCAAGCGATTCACCTTTTTGGAAATGTTTGAATTGACTCGATTTCAGCTTGTTACGTTCGATTTAATTCCTCAAAAGGTGACACCCATTGGGTTGCCGATCTCACTGCATCTTCGGCGTTAGATATCGCCGCGCATAGCTCACTATAGCGCGACGACACCTGCTGAAATAAGCTCGACAATCGCTCAGCTTGGGTCCCCATCAATTCGAGAAGCGCTTCTGCTTGGCGCCACCGAAATCGATAACGGCCGATTCCTTTTGTTTGTCGATATCGCCCATCTCCGGACTGTACTCCGGCACCAGAGAACGAAGCGCCCTTTTGATGCCGTAGGCATCTCTTCTTGAGGCAAGATCGACCAATACGTCGATGTATCGGTTGACGAGGGCGGGCGGCACACAATCACCGGGCTTTAAGACCATGATATCCTCGTGATTGGTGGGGATGACATCCTCACCCTCGGTAATCAGTTCCTCGTAGAGCTTTTCACCCGGGCGCAACCCCGTGTACCGGATTTCGATCTCCTCGTCCGGGACATAGCCGGAAAGGCTGATCATGTCCCGGGCCATGCTGTCGATATTCACCGGGGTGCCCATCCTGAGGATAAAGATTTCATTGCCCTGCCCGATGCTGCCGGCCTGCAATATCAGACTGCAGGCCTCGGGAATGGTCATGAAGTAACGGGTCATTTCGGGATCGGTGACCGTTACCGGTCCGCCGGCCAAAATCTGCGATTTGAACAAGGGCAATACGCTTCCGGCGCTGCCCAGGACATTGCCAAACCGCACCGCCATGAAACGGCAGCGGCTCTCGACGGCGTAGCATTCGGTGATGAGCTCCACCATGCGCTTGGTGGCGCCCATCACATTGGTGGGCCTGACGGCCTTGTCCGTGGAGACGACCACACAGCGTTCAACGCCAGTTTTCGCGCACTGTTCGAGAATTACCTTTGAACCAAGGACGTTGTTGAATATCGCCTCCCAGGGATGCTGCTCCATCATGGGAACGTGCTTGTAGGCAGCGGCGTGGAAAACCGTCTGGGGGCGATGGGTATCGAAAACCTGGTCCATGATGCCGTTGTGTTGAATGGTGGCCAGGACCGCTTCGACCGCGACACCCGGATGTTGTCGCTGCAATGCCAAATGCAAATCATACAGCGCCGATTCATTGCGCTCGACAAGGATCAACTGCTGCGGCTTGTACCGGGCGATTTGGCGGCACAACTCGGAGCCGATGGAACCGGCACCGCCGGTCACCATGACCCGTTTTCCCTGCAAGTAGCCGCCAATCTGCTTCAGATCCAAATTTACCGGGGTACGTCCTAGCAAATCCTCATAGCGCACCTCGCGCACCGCCGAGGCGGTCACGCGGCCCTCGATCAACTCGCCAAGACCCGGCAGGGTCTTGAAGGGCGCGGCGGCACTCTTGCAATAGCCCACGACCCTGCGCATTTGCCGGGCTGTCGCAGAGGGCATGGCAATCGTGATCTCATGAACGTTGTATTCGCGGACAATCTTGCCCAAATCCGCAAGCGGGCCCAGCACGGGAACACCGTGAATGGTCTGCTTGACCTTCAAGGGGTTGTCGTCCACAAAGCCCACCACATCGTATGCCAACCCCTCGTTCTCTTTCAATTCGCGCAGCAGTTTTTCTCCCGCATCACCGGCTCCCACGATCACCATGTTCTTCATGTGGGGCGTGTACTTTTGAATGATTTGTCCTCGCCAGCCCTTGTAACCGTTGGCCAGCAACAGGCGAATCGAGAGCCTGAAACCGATCACAAATGCCATGCTGAGCAACAAATCGATAAAGAAGACCGACCGTGAGAACCCTTCGAATCGATTCAAGCTCAAGATAATGACGATGATGGCTCCAAAAGCCACGATGCAGGCCTTGATCACGTTGATTAAATCGTAAAGACTGAAGTAGCGCCACATCCCCCTGTACATGTCAAAGACGAAAAAACAGGCAATCTTGAGCGGGAAAATCCACCAGACGGTATTGATGAAATTCGCCCGCTGCTCGAGTGTCAGCACGCCATCGAAACGGATTAAATAGGCGCAGTAATACGCTGCCATTACCAGGGCGGTGTCTCCTAAAAAGGTGAGCCAAAAGTGGCTGTTCTTTGTCAGTCGGTATATCATCGTTTCACCATCATCGACCCGCGTGGTTGCCGGTTCTCTTTTGTATCGAAAGGGAAAGTCGCTGGGTTTTCATGCCATGAGCAGCAGCAAAACTGCAGGCATAGAATCAAGGCACCATGCGATACCCCTGATCAGCAAAGCATCTCTTGAAGCCGAACACCTTTTCAATCCTTTTACTGTTCATGGTAACGTAGCTGACGCAGTCCACCAGGCTGCAATGGTAGCGCCCCAGATTCATCCACAACAGGCTTCCATGTCGGTAGGTGCTCCGGTCGATCCAAACGACCTCAACCACCTGAAGCATCGACCGCTGCCACAGCTCTGCGGCCTCAAATCCCAAGCGCTCCTGAAGCAAGTTTGCGGTCTCGAGCGCGACACAACTGGTGGTTACCATTTTGATGTGATCCTCCAGCAGGCAGGGCCACATGGACTTGGCAGGGTTGTGGTGAGGATCCGACCGGTCGATCAGCGCGTAAAAGGCCGACGAATCGATGAATACGGTTTCTGGTTGCATGGGTTGCAGGAATTGTGTTCAGCCGGCGAAGTCTATCTGACCCGGCCAGTGTTGCTGGAGGAGAATGCGCCCACCGCGATCATTGCTTTATCCCGGTCGACATGCTGTTTCTGCGGGCTTTCGACATGGGCTTGGTAAAAATCGATGCTCTCCCTGATCAATTCAGCCATTGAAACACCCTTTTTACCCGCTTCACCGCGCAGCCATGCCAATTGTTCGTTGCGGATCTGTATTTGCGTGCGTTTCATGAGTTACCCCGCGATTCCAAAATGCCTACATCATGATGTCGACAGGTTTCGAAACAAGGAGACAGGTTCCCTAATGTACAGCTCCGCTCTTTCGAATCCAGTCGAACATTTTTTCTAACCCTAAGTTTTTATATCTAATTTTGTTAGCAGCCGAGTTTCACAAGGTGAAGAAAATGTCACCGTTTTCGGCTCACAATTATATTTGTTCCATGGATATCAAATTGCACCCCTATACCACAATCGCGCTTGCGTCTTATTTTTTAGGTATGATATGGGTGGGGGATAGGAAGAAAGTATTACCCAAACTGAGCGATTCACCTTTTTCGATGAAGGTCGATGGTATAGGATATCAGTTTGGTTCAGAATATCAATCCGATGCCTCCGGGCTATTTTTCAAGGTTTGGTTAAATTAGCCACAATTAAGATACGTTATCACGTTCTGGGTGAGGAGGTTTCTGAAGTGCTGCACGAAAGTCGCAATGATAAAAAAACCTCGGAACCTAAACTAAAACCGCCCACGGCTTGGATTGATCTTGTCAGTTCCAACTCTCTGCAGAGCCAACTAATTGAATCACGCCTGACGTCTAAATTCGCGATCAGGTGCAGATGCCACACGGACTTAGCGCAGGTCAGGTTCGTTGAACCGGCCGAAGAGACTAACCAGATTTGTCTTTTCGATTGTTTGAATTTAGACGTTGAAGCAATCGATGTTCAGTTGAGCAGGTTGGGACCCGTTCCTGACCACATTGCAATCGCATTGTTTAATGTTGGCAACCATCCAAATTTAAGCCACTTGATCAAACATCATCGGATCAAAGGCATCTTTTTCGCTGCCGATTCTTTAGACGCCTTCGAGAAAGGATTCCAATTCATCCTTGGCGGCCAGATGTGGTTGACCCGGAAAATGCTTTCGGATTGCGCCACGATGTTTAAAGCGTCACCCTACAGTCAAGTAGACGTGCCGATTGATTTGCTTACCAGACGTGAACAGGAAATCTTAAAACATGTCGCTTGTGGAGAGAGCAATCAGGAGATTGCCGACAGTCTGAAGATCAGCATGAATACTGTAAAAACGCATCTTTACAATATCTACAGGAAGATTAATGTTCCCAACCGCCTCCAGGCAGCCATTTGGGCCACTGCCAAAATGGACTTCAACCGAAATGCCTGAAGCGCCTCAGTTTTGTCGACTGGGAGTGGATCGACACAGATCTTTTCATCGCGGTTCCTCTATTGTTTAGCATAGGTTGCCCCCACCCTGATGGCCTCCAATGCAGGCGGTCCCCATCATTCACCATAGCGCGACAGTATCTGCCTTGTATGGGCGGCGTGCTCGACAATCGCTCAGCTCAGGTTCAACTTTTGGTAATCGTTATTTATTTTATCCAAGGACCAGCATCAACCTGATAAAATGAGAATGAAGCCTGATTGACAAGATCCCTATCTTTCTGTAAGTGCGTTAATTTATCATATCTAGAACCCAAACTGAGCGATTCACCTTTTTCGGAAATGTTCGAATGGACTCGATTTCAGTTTGTTATGATCGATTGGGTTCCTCAAAAGGCTAAACCCATCGGGTTGCCGATCTCACCGCATCTTCGGCGTTAGATATCGCCGCGCATAGGTCACTATAGCGCGACGACATCTGCCTTGAATCTACGGTAAGCTCGACAATCGCTCAGCTTGGGTAGAAAAATGCACCCCGGCTTGCTATCAACACATTCGCCCTAAATGTTGGTTAAGCACCCGAGCGTAAATTTGCAGAAAGAAAAAAGAAAACTTCAGCGATTTGTGGTTACCATACCGGCACGCATCAAGTCGGAAGCTGAGGCCGCGTCGCTTCCTTCTTGGCAACACCATTTCACGCGTGATCTGAGCGCCTCCGGCGCCTTTCTGTTAACGCAACAACCTCTGCCCGTCGGTACCACTGTCATGGTAAGACTGTTGCTTCCACCGCTCTACAACAAACGTTCACAGGATAAGAGAGCTCAAATAACAGTGAGAGGAGCTGTAGTGAGAATCGATGAAGACGGAATGGGCATTCGATTCGAGCGCAACTATAAAATTGTATCGGCTGGTGGCAAACTGACAAAAGCTTAATTTCTATTGGATAGTTTATACCATAGTGTGAATTTTTTTTTACATATCATCAAGTATATAACGCCCCCTCAATTTTTATAACGTTCTGTATTTACTTTAATAATAAATTTTTAACAGATTCCATCCGATAGGCATTTTTCTTGCTTACTTGATTTGTTCAATCGAAATTTTATGATTTAATTTGGCTTGTATGCAAAAAGCTGCATCGCGAGCGTTGTTGAATCGCTTTTCATCGCCCACAACCTGTTCCGCCAGGATATTCATAATTCCGAATCATATGCAATCTTCAAAGAACAGTAAAAAGAATGCCAGCGATAGGCAGCCAACAAAGGCTGTCCTCCACATTTCTGGGCCTAATCGGTTGGGCAACCAATTACTGGCCAACTCCCTCAGATCGAACGTCAGCTTGACATGTAGCTGCACTTTCAGTGAAAATATATCCAAAATGCCTGAGCGGTCTAATGACTTTAAAATATTGATATTTTATGATTTTTCAGGTTTTCAGCAGCAGGAGGTGGGACGTTGGCTCACAGCCAATCTAGATTGTATCAAGTCGGGTCACCTGGTGATTGGCTTTAATACGGATCCTAACATTGAAATTGAACATTTGACCATTCAATACGGACTAAAAGGCATCATCTACCATGACCAGCCGCTTGAAATTTTCGGTAGGGCAGCCGAAGCGGTTTTAAATGGTGAACTGTGGTATCCTCGGGCCATACTCGAAGCGCTATTAATTCCGGATTTCAGGCATCCTCCCTCATCCACTGGTAGTTCATCGATGCTGACCAAAAGAGAGTGGGAAGTCCTCAAGCTCGTTTCATTGGGCATGAAGAATCACGAAATTGCTGAAAAAGAATTTATAAGCCCGCACACCGTTAAAAATCACGCCTACAATCTTTTCAAAAAAATCAACGTCAGCAACCGGTTCCAGGCGGCCAGGTGGTTGCATGAGAATGGTTAGGTAGTGTGCATACAAAAATGGCAAAATCGGCCCTATTTTGCCACTTTCAGCATAATATCATCCACCTTGCCGCTCCCGCGGATCAGAAATCCGTTGACGGTTAACAGCCGCACGCCCGGCTGCGCCTGCTCAAGATCCGCCTGCAGGTCGCGGGTAAACGTTCGCCAGCGGCCGTCAATACTGTCACTGCCAATCCCATAATGGATGTACTCGCCACTCCCGAGACTGTCATTGTCACTAGGCAAGTATACCAAGTAACGGTGACCTGCCGTGGTTTCCAAGTCGATGTAAATGACAAACGTATTCAGAAAACTTCATGCTCCACTGGATTGTAAAATGAGTCGAATTGTTCCACTTGGTGCCATCTTCATTTCGCAAACGAAACCCATTGGATGTGCCCGAACCGACCAGTTCGATCACCGAACTCTTGCGATTGGCATCGTAGACATTGGCAATCGATGCACCCGCCGGGGATGCATCGTAAATATCCCAACCCCGAATCTGCCCGTCTTCGGCGTCTTCGTAGACCATACCGGGATCGGTATGGACGGATTGCTGCAATTTAATGTCATCCACCCTGCCGCTGCCGCGCACCAGAAAGCCGTTGACGGTTAACAGCCGCACGCCCGGCTGCGCCTGCTCAAGATCCGCCTGCAGGTCGCGGGTAAACGTTCGCCAGCGGCCGTCAATGGCGTCACTGCCAATCCCATAATGGATGTACTCGCCACCCCCGAGACTGTCATTGTCATAGGCAAGTATACCAAATAACGGTGACCTGCCGTGGTTTCCAAGTCGATGTAAATGACAAACGTATTAGAAAACTTCATGCTCCACTGGATTGTAGAATGGGTCGAATTGTTCCACTTGGTGCCATCTTCATTTCGCAACCGAAACCCATTGGATGTGCCCGAACTGACCAGTTCGATCACCGAACTCTTGCGATTGGCATCGTAGACATTGGCAATCGACGCACCCGCCGGGGATGCATCGTAAATATCCCAACCCCGAATCTGCCCGTCTTCGGCGTCTTCGTAGACAGTGGACGAACCTGTTTTAATGCCGGCATGATCGGAGCCGTCGTTTGGGTCCGTACCGGCGTTTACTTCTTCTCCATCACGGTACCCATCACCATCGCTGTCAGGGTCATAAGGATTCGTCTGGAATACCTCTTTTTCGTCGGTATCGGAAAGCCCGTCTTTGTCACTGTCAAGGGAATCATCAATGACAACCTTGATCTGATTTGAATCACCGCTTTCATTTCTGCCGACATAGGCCCGGACAACAAAATAGTAGGTTCCACTGGCCAACCGATCGATCGTACATGAAGTTTCAATGCCAGACCACACCGGGGAGCTATAGTCGAAAGACTTACCCTCAGCACGCTTGAACATGAGATATCCATCGACAGGCTGGGAACTGGGATCCCATGCAAGCTTTACCTGACCCGCCATTGAAATCGAAGGGCACAAGCAAATTACTAATGATGCTGCCAGGCCAATTGCTGCACGAGTAATACGTCTCACAACGCTGGTCCGCATACGATTCACAAGTCCTTATGTCTTTGGAAGTTATATTTCGATGAAAAGGCGTAAGGTAAGCGTTCACAGGGTACCGCATCTGCTTTGTTCCCGGGCACTTGAAGTATGACCAATACGTCTGCATGCCCGGCGCCGACCATCTGCGCTGCCCTGTAAACGCTTACTGATCCGGCAGTTACGGTAAATTGGGAATTTCGACCCCGTGAATACCTACGGCGTAAGTGATCCCGAACTGATATTTTTCACCATCGCCCTGCTTCCAAGATAGCAGTATCTATGCCATTTAATTTATTAGATAATTATTGGCAGGAACAAGATCGCTGGATCCCTAGAAGAAAACTTTTCTGCTTGATATCATTTACTATTTTTCCACTGTGAATGAGTAGTTGGCCGCTGGCGATTCGCCTAGACAGTGCAACAGCCGTTTAAGAGGGCCTTCGGAAAGGGAATTATTTAAACTTTAGTGAAAATATCGTACTCGATGGTGTCAGAATCCTTCGCTGATCGAAGGCATCGCCGAATCGGTCCGAAACAGTTCGGCTCGCCAGCAGGGACTCGAACCGCGGATTCGGCGGCAATCAATCCATATGCAGCTCTGTACAAAAATATCCATCTCGACTTACGGCCTTGAGTGCCAACTGGACTTTATGAGCGGGATGTTGCCTGGGGGTTTTGAAGACCCAAACACAGAAGGATTATTGTCAAACCGGGGACAAATAGGGGACCAAATCCGGCGCCTGAAAGGCCGGGCACAGCCAGGTTTTAGCTGAACCCTTGATATTAGTGGTGCCCGGGGCCGGAATCGAACCGGCACGAAACTCAGTTTCGAGGGATTTTAAGTCCCTTGCGTCTACCTATTCCGCCACCCGGGCGGTGTGCGGTGCTGCAGGCTTGAAAACGATGTTGAACGAATCAGACGAGTGCCATCGCTATTAACGGGAAACGCCCCGAATGTCAACAAACCGAACCGGATCGTCCGGCCGGCGCTGCACCAGGGCACGCCGCCAGACCGATCAGATCCAGCACGGCGTGGCAGCGACAGGCCGTGGCGACCATGACCCGGCCGCGCTCCAGGCGGCAAACCGTGTCCAGGGCCGCCCACAGGTCACCTGGCGTCAGCCCCCCCACCCCGGGCAGGAGCTGGCGGCTGCGCAGCACGATCGGGAAAATTTCGTCCAGGTCGAGATCGGCCAGGAGTCGAAACAGATCCGTCGGGCGCGGTTGTCCCGTGTGCGTGCAGCGATCTTGCGGTTCGGGGCAGTTGTCCGGGCAGATGAAATCGGCGTGGCTGGCATAAGCCCGGCCGGGTTTGCCGCGCACGGGGTGGGGAATGCGAGCCAGCAGCGCATCGGGGATATCGATGGCGCAGACCTCTTTTTTTCCGAGCAACCTGAGTCTCATCCAGTCAACGGCGACATGAACCGGAATGGCCGGTATGATCATCTCGACCGCCGACCGGCGGTCGAGCGTGGCCGCCAGCCAGGCCACCGCGTCGGCGCGGACGGTTTTGACGCGATCGTCGGCGAAGGCGGCCGGCCGCCGGTCGACCACCGTGATGGCCGGGTCGGCAATGTGGCGGGCGATCCGCCCGGCCGCAAGCCGGCCGAAGCGGCCGGCACCCAGAATCCAGAAGCGACGCGGCGCGGTCGGGGCGCCCCTTTGATGCTTGTCATTCCTCATGGCATTTGGTAGAAATGTCGGGATCATACCAAAACCGTGGACAGCGATGATGATGAACCCCGACGCACCGCAGCTGATTCTGGCCTCCCAATCACCCCGGCGCCGCTACCTGCTCGAGCAGGCCGGTCTCGAATTCGAGGTGATTCCCAGCCATTTCGACGAGGATTCGGTTCCGCTGACCACGCCTGCCGACTACGTCAAAACCCTGGCCCTGAAAAAGGCCGATGAAATCGCCGACCGGTTTGCGGACAGCTGGGTGATCGGCGCGGACACCATCGTCACCATCGACGGCACGGTTTTGGGCAAACCCGAACATCCGGATCAAGCCCGGCAGATGCTCGAACGCCTGAGCGGCCAGCGCCATCTGGTATTAACCGGCTATGCCATCGTCTGCAAGCGAAAACAGGTCCGCATCGTCGACGTCATTCAGACCGACGTCGAATTCAAATCGCTGACCGAAAACGAAATCGAGTGGTACATCCACACCGACGAGCCCTTCGACAAGGCCGGCGCTTACGCCATCCAGGGCTTGGGCACCTTTCTGGTGCGCCGCATCAACGGCTCCTACACCAATGTCGTCGGCCTGCCGGTGTGCGAGGTCATCGAGACCCTGATCGACATGAAGGTGGTGCAGTTGGACCGGCGGCACACCAAAGGACCCTCCCAGTGAAGTCGACCCTGGAACGGATCAACCGGCGCATCGCCGAGGCGGCCGCAGCCTGCGGCCGGTCGCCCGAATCCGTCCGCCTGGTGGCGGTGAGCAAAACCGTGCCCGCGGACCGCGTGGCCCAGGCGATCGCGGCCGGTGCCGCGATCGTGGGCGAGAACTACATCCAGGAGGCCCGCCAAAAATTCGAGCTGCTGTACGACCGTCCCGTGCAGTGGCATTTCATCGGGCACCTGCAATCCAACAAGGCCAAATACGCCGTGCGCATGTTCGACCTGATCCACTCGGTGGACTCGTACAAGCTGGCCGAGGCCCTGAACAAGGCCGCCGCCAAAAACGACAAGGTTCAGGAGATCCTCATTCAGGTCAACATCAGTCAGGAGCAGACCAAATCGGGTGTGGTCGAAAACGAGGCCCTCGAACTCGTCGCCCGGGTCGCCGGTTTGGAGCACGTCCGCGTCACAGGACTGATGACCATGCCGCCCTATTTCGATGCACCGGCCAAAGCCCGGCCCTTTTTCCAGCGGCTGGCCCGGCTGCGCGACCGGATCGCCGCCAGCCGCATCCCGGGCGTCGGCATGGACGAACTCTCGATGGGCATGACCGGGGACTTCGAAGTCGCCATTGCCGAAGGGGCCACCCTGGTGCGCATCGGCACCGCCATTTTCGGGGCCCGGCAGTGAAGCTGCTCATGCACACCTGCTGCGGCCCCTGCAGCATCTATCCCCTCCAGGCGCTGCGCGACGACCGCCACCAGGTCATGGGCTTCTTCTACCGCAACAACATCCACCCCTACACCGAGTGCCTCAGGCGCGAGCAGACCTTGATCGACTTCGCCGCGTCCACCGACCTGAAGCTGATCGTTCAAAGCGGCTACGATGTGGAGACCTTTCTGCGCAACGTGGCCTTCAGGGAAGCCGACCGCTGCACCTACTGCTATCACGAGCGGCTGGCCACCACGGCCCGCTACGCCAAAAAAGGCCGCTTCGACGGGTTCACCACGACCTTGCTGTACAGCCGCCACCAGAACCATGACCAGATCCGAACCATCGCCGAGGCGGTCGGCAAATCGGCCGGCATCCCCTTTTACTACCAGGATTTTCGCCGGGGCTGGAGGGCCGGCATCGAACAGTCCCGGCAAATGGGCATGTACCGTCAGGCGTATTGCGGCTGCATCTACAGCGAAAAAGCACGCTTTTTCCACCCACCGAAAAGGCCTGGCTGCCCATCATCCAGCGTCGAACCGCCGGGGAGGCCACGCCCCTGACCACCACCCACCGGGACCGCTGACGCCATGTTCGGTAACTTCATCTATTTCATCGTTGCCCTGCTGATCTACGCCACCCATCAGCCGTCGGAAGAGACCAACTTCGCTCTGCTGGAAACCCTGCTTTTATTCGTGGCCTCGGCCCTGCTCTTTTTCATCTACTCGCGCCAGCGCTTCAACCGCATCGCACGCCAGTGGGACACCCTTGGGCACCACGAGCTGGACCGGCGCTTTTCCGCCGCCCTGACCCGCCAGTCCATCCTGGCCATCGCCCTGTTCGCGTTCGACATCTACGGGCTCAACCTGGCCTCGCTGTTCACCGGCATCGCCGTGTTCGAGCTGCTTCCCACCCTCGAAGCGCTGATCTTCATGGCCCTTTTCGTCGGCTACCTGGCCATGGTCTGGGCCAACGCCCACCCGGCCTACCAAAAGATCTACCAGGCCGACAGCGTCCGTTCGACCTACATCCTGTCCAACATCGCTTTCGGCGTCCCGGTGCTGCTGCCCTGGCTGCTGCTTTCGGGTGTCTCCGACCTGATCCTGGCCCTGCCCTTCGAACTTCCCCGGCAGCTGTTGTCCTCGCCGGAGGGTGAAACGGTTTACTTTCTGGTGTTCCTGTTGGCCGTGGCCGTGTTCGGACCGCTGATCATCCAGAAATTCTGGCGCTGCCACCCCCTGGAAGCGGGCTTTTTCCGCCAGCGCATCGAGGCGCTCTGCCGCCGGGCCGACCTGACCTATGCCGATATCCTCTACTGGCCCATATTCGGCGGCCGCATGATCACGGCCGGGGTGATGGGGCTGGTGGGCCGCTTCCGCTACATACTGGTGACCAGGGCGCTGCTGCGCCTGCTGTCGCCCGCAGAGATCGACGCCGTGATCGCCCACGAGATCGGCCATGTCAAAAAACATCACCTGCTGTTCTATCTGTTCTTCTTCATCGGCTACATGATCGTGGCCTACGCCACCTTCGATCTGATCGTTTACCTGATCATCTTTTCCGAACCGATCTACCGCTTTGTCTTCAGCACCGGCATCAGCCGCACCACCGTGACGACCGGCCTGCTCAGCCTGGCCATCATCATCAACTTTTTGGTCTACTTTCGCTTTATCTTCGGCTACTTCATGCGCAACTTCGAGCGCCAGGCCGACGCCTTCGTCTACCGCCTGTACGCCAGCGCCGGCCCGCTGATCTCCACTTTCGAAAAAATAGCGGCCGTGTCCGGGCAGGCGCCCGACAAACCGAACTGGCACCACTTCAGCATCCGCCAACGGGTGGATTTTCTGCAGCAGTGCGAACGGGACCGCAGTCGGATTCAGTCGCACGACCGCAAGGTGCGCGCCAGCATCGCCGTTTTTGCCGCAGCCATGGTGGTGGTGGGGATAGCCGGCTACCAGCTCAACTACGGGCAGACCGGCAAGCGCCTGAACGAAAAATTCTTTGAAACCGTGATATTGAACGAGATCGAACGCAGCGGGGGAGGCCGTGCGGAACTGTACAGCATGCTGGGGGATCTCTACCTTGCCGGCGACAATTTCGAGCAGGCCGCGTCGGCCTACGACAGCGCGCTGGAACTCAAACCCGACAGCGCGATCGCCTTGAACAACTATGCCTGGCTGCTGGCCACCGCCCCGGATCCGGCCTTTCGCAAGCCCGAGTTGGCCCTGGCGCTGGCGCGCAGAGCCGCGGCAATCGAACGCTCAGCGCATGTGATGGACACCCTGGCCGAAAGTTTTTTCGTCAATGGCCAGGTGGCCGAGGCCGTCGAGGCCGGCACCATCGCCCTGGAACTGGCCCGAACCAACCGGGCCTACTACCGCAGGCAGCTCGAAAAATTCGAGGCGGAGATGGAAACACCGCGCTCGGAGTAGATGCCGAGCCCTTACTTGATGCAGACCTTCCTGACCTCGATCAAATCGCAGTGCCCCTGAAAGACCTTGTCGATGCCGTCCTGTTTCAAGGTGGTCATGCCGTCGCCGATGGCCTGCTCACGGATCTTCTCCATGGGCGCCTTGAGCTGAATCAGTTTTTTCATCTCGTCGGTTCCCATGAGCAGTTCATGGATGCCCATGCGACCCCGGTATCCGGTGTTGCTGCACAGGTCGCAGCCCTCCGGCTTGAAAAGCTTCAGGTCGTCGCTGTAGGGGATGTTCAGGGTACTTTCAAAGGCCGCCTCGCCGTATTCCCGGACCAGCTCGTCGTACTCCTCCTGGCTGGGATGGTAGGCCCGCTTGCAGGTTTTGCACAGGGTTCGCACCAGACGCTGGGCCAGGATGCACAAGATGGCATCGGCGAAGTTGAACGGGTCCATGCCCATGTCCAGCAGGCGCGTGATGCTTTCCGGGGCACTGTTGGTGTGCAGGGTGGAAAAGACCAGGTGGCCGGTCAAGCTGGCTTCGATACCGATCGAGGTGGTCTCCTTGTCGCGCATCTCGCCGACCATGATGACGTCGGGGTCGGCCCGCAAAAAAGCGCGCATGGCAGCGGCAAAGTCGAAACCGATTTTGGGTTTGACCTGAACCTGGCGAAGGCCGCGCTGGGTGATTTCAACCGGGTCCTCGGCGGTCCAGATCTTGGTTTCGGTCTTGTTGATGAAATTCAAGGCCGAGTGCAAGGTGGTCGTTTTTCCGGAACCGGTGGGGCCGCAGACGAAGATCAGTCCATAGGGTTTGGTGACCACGCTGATGAAGTTCTTGTGGTTGCGCTTGGAAAACCCCATCTTGTCCAGGGGAATCGGCTCGCCGGCCGCCAGGATGCGCATGACCACGTCCTCCAGGCCACCCTGGGTGGGAATGGTGGCCACGCGCAGTTCGATATCCTTGCCGCCGTATTTTTTGAACTTGATTTTGCCGTCTTGGGGCAAGCGGCGCTCGGCGATGTCCAGGTCGGACATGATCTTGATCCTGGAGACCACCGCATTCTTGTAGGAAAAGGGAATGGTCTGATAGACCGTGCACGACCCGTCCACGCGGATGCGCACCTGGGTGTTCTGCTTGCCCGGGTAGGGCTCGATGTGGATATCCGAGGCGTTGCGGTTGTAAGCGTCCAGGATGATCTTGTTGACCAGCTGGACCACGGCGCTGTCCTCTTCCCCGACACCGGCCTCGGCCTCCTCGACCTCGTTGGACTCCACCTGCAGCTGGCTGAGGATGTCGTCGATCTCGGCCAGTTCCTTTTCATCCTGGGTGAACAGCTTGATGAAATCGAGGATGTCCTGTTTGAGGCTGACATTGAAGGTGACCGGGCGGCCCGGGAAAAGGGCCTTGATCTCGTCGATCTTTTTCAGGTCATGGGGGTTGTCCACCGCGATCACAACCTTGTTGCCATCGCTTTTCAGGGGAACCCAGATGTTGTTTCTCATGAAAGGGACCTTCAAACCCGCCATGAGATCGCCCGGAATCGGATAATTGGCGTTGTACTCGATGAAGTTGGTCTTGTAGTACTTCTCGAGGGCGCTGCCGATCTCCTTTTTCGGGATCGCGAACTCTTTCATCAGTACCGCGGTAACCGGCTCCTTGCGCTGGGCGGCATCGGAAATGGCCTTGGCAAGCTCCCGTTGGGTGAGCAGATGGTTTTCCAGCAGGTAGTCGAACTTGTTGGTGCGCCCGCCCCGCACCGCCATGCGTTTCTGCTTGTACAGGGCGACCCCGATGATGCCGGACATCTGTGCGATGGCCTGTTCTTCGTTGGCGCCGAAAGCACCGCCGTTGCGTCGATTGACCAGCTCCAGCGTGCCCATGAGATATTTTTGGTACACGATCGGATAGGCCAGGACCTCCTTGGTGCGATAGCCGCTGCGCCGGTCCCAGCTCGAGTCGAATTGCAGTTCGGGATCGATGGCGGTCAGCTCGTCGTCGTCGTAGGCGTTCTTGACGTTCACCAGGACCTGCTTGAAGGCGGCGTAGCCGGCCAGACTGGTCTGGGCGACGGGAATGCGAATCTCGGCCACCTCATTGCCGGACTTGACGTGGGAGACGAGCTCCCGCTTGACCCCGTCGACCACGTAGACGGTGATTCGATCGGCGCCGAACAGCTCGCAGATGTCGTCCTTCAGGTTGATCAGTGCCTCGGCCAGATTTGGGGCCGTATTCAGGCGGCTGCCGATCTCCTGAATCCTGGCCTGGTACCGGGCTGGGGATGGGGCCGCATCGTCGGTCCCATCGTCGAGGGTCAACCGTATCTCTTCACTGGCCATATCATCATCCCTGCGTTAAAAAGATGCCTGTGCGTGTTTAAAAAATGCGCCTCAACCCACAGGCGCGGATATCTGTTTCGAACGGGACGGCCTTGGGCATCCGACGGTCACGGTCAGCCCTGGCGTCGGTATTGCCGAATCAGTTTTTTGCACCCTCCCCCGATCAGGAAAATGCCCATGAAGTAGAAACAGAATCGGATAATCCCGGATGCGGCCGCGAACCTGGGAATCTGTTCGATGTGGGGCATCACCTGGGGAATTCGATAGAAAACGCCCACACCGGCCAGAATCAGGGCCACGCCCCAGACGACCTGCACGGTGTTCACCGGTTTGTTGCTCATCGATCCACCCGCCTGCATTAAATGGAGTAGAGCCGCTCACCGTCCAGGACGGTGACCCCTTTGGATTCAAGCAGACGGATGGCTTCCGCTTGCTTTTCAATGCGCAAAATCATCACCGCGTTGCTGCCGGACGACCGCACAAAGGCATACATGTACTCGACATTGATGGCGGCATGGTGCAGCATCGTCAAGATGTTGTGGAGCCCGCCGGGCTGGTCGGCCACCTCGACGGCGACCACGTCGGTCTTGCCCACCGTAAAGCCATTGTTTTTCAGCGCCTGCCGGGCCTTGTCCGTGTCGTCGACAATCAGGCGCAGCACTCCGAAATCGGAGGTGTCGGCCAGGGCCAGGGCCCGAATGTTGATGTTCGCTTCTGAAAGGATCGCGGTCACTTCCGAAAGCCGTCCGGTCTTGTTTTCCAAAAAAACCGAAATCTGTTCAACCCGCATGGGTTCCTCCACAATAGTGTCGGTCATCGGATTAGACTACTTGAGCCGCGGATCGGTATTTTTTACCACCTAGATCCGGCGATTGTCGACAACCCGCACCGCCTTGCCCTCGCTGCGGGCAATGGCCTTGGGTTCCACCAGCTTGACACGCGCGGAAACACCAAGCATCTCTTTGATATTTTTGCTGATGCGGCGTTCCAGGAATTGCAGGCCCTTGACTTCGTCGCTGAAACTGCGCTCGTTGACTTCCACCTTGACGGTCAACACATCCAGATTGCCCTCCCGGTCCACCTCCAGCTGGTAATGGGGGGCCACACCCTCGGTCTCCATGAGCACGCTTTCGATCTGAGACGGAAACACATTGACGCCCCGTATAATCAGCATGTCGTCGCTGCGCCCGGTCACGCGGGCCATGCGCACGTGGGTCCGGCCGCACAGGCACGGTTCGGGGTTCAGCGAGGTGATGTCCCGCGTGCGGTAGCGGACCACCGGGAAGGCCTCTTTGGTGAGCGAGGTGAACACCAGTTCGCCGGTGGCACCGTATGGCAGCGGCGCCAGGGTGGCGGGGTCGACGATTTCGGGGATGAAGTGGTCTTCGAAGACGTGCAGTCCCTTTTTGGCTTCGTGGCACTCGATGGCCACCCCGGGCCCCATCACTTCGCTGAGGCCGTAGATGTCGACCGCGGTGAGGTTCAGCTTGCGTTCGATCTCCGCCCGCATCCGTTCCGACCAGGGCTCGGCCCCGAAGATGCCGAACTTGAAGGCCAGCGAATCGAAAGAGACGCCCATCGCTTCGGCCACTTCGGCCAGGTAGAGCGTGTAGGAGGGCGTGGCGGTCAAAATGGTCGGGCCGAAGTCCTTCATGATCATGATCTGCCGCTTGGTGTTGCCGCCGGAGACCGGAATGACCGAAGCGCCCAGGCGTTCGGCGCCGTAGTGTACGCCGAGTCCTCCCGTGAACAGGCCGTATCCGTAGGCATTGTGGATGATATCGCCCCGCCCGGCGCCTCCGGCCGTCAGTGAGCGCGCCATGAGCAAGGACCAGGTTCCCACATCCCGGGCCGTGTATCCCACGACCGTCGGCTGGCCGGTGGTCCCCGACGAGGCGTGAATGCGGACCACGTTGTCCATGGGCACGGCAAACATGTTGAAGGGATAGTTGTCGCGCAGGTCCTGCTTGGTGGTAAAGGGGATCCGCTTGAGATCGTCCAGGCTTTTGATCTGGTCCGGGGCGACCCCGGCGGCCTGGAACTGTTGGCGGTAAAAGGGAACGTTGGCATAAACCCGCGCCAAAGTGGCCTGCAGCCGCTTGAGCTGAATCGCCTCCAGTGCTTCACGGGGCATGGTTTCATATTCGATGTCGTAGATCATGTGTCCTGTCTCCGCACTGGCCCCGGGTCGAACCCTGCCGGCCGACTGGTTTCGATGAAGGTCTTTTGGTTTGGGTCCGGCAGTTGCTGTAAATTGGGAATTTCGACCCCGTGAATAGGTGCTAATCTTCGAAGGTGCCCTTGAACTGCGGTTTGCGTTTTTCGACAAAGGCGCGCGTGCCCTCCTGTCCGTCCTGGCTGGCCATGCAGATGGCAAAGGCGTCGGCTTCGATCTGCAGGCCGGTGGACAGGTCCACCTTCAGCCCGCTGTTGACGGCCTGCTTGGCGGCTCTGAGCGAAACCCTGCCCCTGGCGGCGATGGTGCGGGCGGTTTCGTAAACCGCTTCCATCAACCCGCCGGGCGGCAGGACCCGGTTGACCATGCCGATCCGCTCGGCTTCGGCCGCCGGTATCATCTTGCCGGTAAAAATCATCTCCTTGGCCCGGTTGCCGCCGACCAACAGCGGCAGCCGCTGGGTGCCGCCGAAACCGGGAATGAGGCCCAGCGTGATCTCCGGCAGGCCGAACATGGCATTTTCCGAGGCGTAAATGAAATCGCAGGCCAGGGCCATTTCACTGCCGCCCCCCAGGGCAAACCCGTTGACCGCGGCGATCACCGGAATGGCCAGTTCCTGCAGACGGCCGATGATCAGCTGTCCCTTGCGCGCAAACAGTCTGCACTGCAGCGTGTTGAACGTGGCCAGTTCGCCGATGTCCGCCCCGGCCACAAAGGCTTTATCACCGGCGCCGGTCAGGATCAGGACACGGGTGCGCCCGTCGGCTTCGATCCCGTCCAGGGCGAGCGACAACTCGTCCAACAGCTGCGCACTCAGGGCGTTGAGCACCTTGGGGCGGTTGAAGGTGATGGTGGCGACACCGTCATCATGTTCAAAGATGATATTCTGGTAGTCCATCAGTCGCTCCTCCTGCAATCCTGGGGGTTATGGGGTCGCACGCGGTCAACATGGCAAAGATCGCTCGCGCTGGCGCGTGGGCGGCTAGCCTTGCTTTTCGGCCACTGCCGGCGCATGCATGAAAGCGGTCGGACTGGTCTCTTTGATGTATTTGCGGATCCCGCGGATGATGCCGTCGCACAGCGCCTCCTGGTATTTGGCGCTGTTGAGCCGCTTGCACTCCCGGGGGTTTGAGATAAAGGAGGTCTCCACCAAAATTGCCGGCATCTGCGCTCCCAAAAGCACGTAAAAGGGCGCCTGCTTGACCCCCTTGCTGCGGATGTAATCGTATTTGCTTTTCAGATGCAGGCTCATCTCCGACTGCACCATGGCTGCCAGGCGGCTGGACTCGTTGATCTTGGCGTTTTGCATCAGGTCGTTCAAGATGGACTGCAGGTCGCTGATGTTCTTGGCCGAAGTGGCGTTTTCGCGCGCCGCCACCCGGATCGCATCGTCGTCGGTGGCCAGGTTCAGAAAAAAGGTTTCGATGCCGTAGGCCTTGGAATTTCTCACGGCGTTGGTGTGGATGGAGATGAACAGGTCGGCGTTCTGGGTGTTGGCGATGGCGGTGCGCTCCTCTAAGGTCAGGTATCGATCGGTGGTGCGGGTCAAGACGGCATCGCAGTTGAGCTCGGACTCCACTTTGCGCGCCAGCCGCTTGGCGATCTCCAGGACGACGTTCTTTTCGTGAACGCCTTTCAGGTAACCCGGAGCCCCGTAGTCTTTGCCGCCATGTCCCGGATCGATGACGATGCGGCTCACCCCCAGGGCCAGTTGGCGGGCGATGGCGCCGGGCGGCAATTTCCCGGCGGTCGGCTGCAAGGGTGCGTTGGTCCGCCCGGCCACCTGCGTGTCGGCATCCTGTCCCCACACGTCCAGCACGATCCGAAACGGATTTTTCAGGGAAAATATTTTGTAATTTTTGAACGACTTGATGTCCACCACGATCCGGACCGATTCGGCCGTGTACTGACCGGCCCGTGCGTCGCTGAGCAATTCATCGTTGATGGGGACGAATTTCTGAATGCCCTTGCCCAGGCGGCTGCGATCCAGGTCGATATACAGCCGCTGGGGTTTCTGGATGGTCGGGTCCTTTTTGAGCAGCCGGTGGGAAAAATCGGTCTCCCGGTCGGCGTCGATCACGATGCGCGTGTAGCTGGGGTTGGACCAGAAGCGCAGTCCGCTGACGGTATTCATGCCGGACGGGGCCAGTGCGGCCGTTGCAACGGCGCGCCCCGCGTCCGGCTCGACCCCGCCGCTGCGGGCCGCGACCGTGGTCGCCGCAGCCTCCCGGCCGCCAGCGGGCGTCCGCCCCGCCAGGCGGGCAGCCGCCTGCGTTGCGGCATCACTGTCCGGAAAATCGCGCTGCACCCGACGGTAGTAATCGGCCGCCGCGGCACGGTCCGCCTGGCGACGGGACTTGGCGGCCAGCCCATCGTAAAGCACCCCGAGCATGAACAGCGACTCGGCCGCTTCCGCACCCAAAGGGTCGGCCGCGTAAACCGCCTCGAAGCGGGCGATGCAGCCTTCCCACTGATCCCGGTAGTTCTGTTTGGCCGGGCTGGCCATCAGCTGCTGGTGGGCGGCATGGGCCGATGCCAGCCTTTTGGAAGGCGTTTTCGGCGGCCGGGGCGCAGCCGCGGCCGGAGCGCCCAGGCGGATCAACTGTTTGCGGGCCTTGAGAGCATAGCTGCTTTGGGGATAGCGCTGTAGGATTCGCCGAAAGGTGTCGACCGCCTCCTGGCGGTCGGCCTCCCGTCGCGAGCGCTGGTACAGCTCGAGGTACAAGCGGGCCGACCGATAGAGTCCGGCGGTCGCCCAGGGACCGGAGGGGTCGATCCGCTCGACCTTGCGGTAGTTGTCGATGCAGGCCAGCCATTTGTCGCGGTATTTCTGGTGGCCGGGATTCTTCATGAGCTGGGCGTAGGCCCTGTCGGCGCGATAGTACTGCTGCTTGGGCGTCAGGGCCCAGGCCCTGGGTGCACCGAGGGCAAGCACCAGGGCGCAGACCGTCAGCCGGCATGCGATAGAAAACCCGATGGTGGTGATTCGTTGCCTCATCGCCTCTTCAAATCGATCACAAACCGATCGATTGCGCTTTACGCTTCAGTTGGCTCAGCGTGTTCAGGGCATCCACGGGCGTCATGCGGTCGATGTCCAGCATCTGAAGGGACTCGATCAACTTGCGCTCAAGGGGACTGAACAGCTGCAGTTGAACGTGGCCGGGCCGCCGTTTGGCCGCGGTCGCGCCCGCCGGCCGGGACTGGGCCCGGGGGTGGCCGGCGGCTTCGATCTGCGCCAGGATGGCCTTGGATCGGCGGACCACCGATTCGGGCATACCGGCCAGACGCGCCACCTGTATGCCATAACTGCGATTGGTGCCGCCTTCAACCAGTTTTCTCAAAAAAATGATCTCGTCGTTCCACTCCTTGACGGCGATGTTGTGATTTTTGACGCGCTCGAGCTGCTGCTCCAGTTCGGTCAGCTCATGGTAGTGTGTTGCAAAAAGCGTGCGCGTTCCGACCCCGTTGAGATCGTGAAGGTGTTCGGCCACGGCCCAGGCGATGCTCAAGCCATCGTAGGTGGATGTGCCGCGGCCGATCTCGTCCAAAATGACCAGGCTGTCGGCCGTGGCATTGTTGATAATGTTGGCGGTTTCCTGCATTTCCACCATGAAGGTGCTCTGGCCGGCGGACAGGTTGTCCAGGGCCCCGACCCGGGTGAAAATGCGGTCGGTGACGGCGATGTCGGCCTTTCGGGCCGGAACGAAGGCCCCCATCTGGGCCATGATGGTAATCAGGGCCACCTGGCGCAGCACCGTGGATTTGCCGGCCATGTTTGGACCGGTGATGATCAGAATCTGACGCTCGCGGTTGTCCAGGCGGATGGCGTTGGGCACGAACCGTTCGCCGGTGATCATTTTTTCGACGACCGGGTGGCGCCCCTCCGCGATCTCCAAAACGCCGTCGCTGTTGATGTCCGGGCGGCAGTAGTCGTTCTCTTGAGCCACCTCGGCGAAGGTGGTCAGGCAGTCCACCCGGGCGATGAAGCGGGCGACGTTTTCGATGTGCCGGTGCCGGGCCTTGACCTGCTCGCGGACGGCGGCGAAAATCTCGGCCTCCAGGGCCGCGCGCTGCTCCTCGGCATTGAGCACCCGCGACTCGAAGCGCTTCAGGTCGTCGGTAATGTAGCGCTCGGCATTGACCAGGGTCTGCTTGCGCACATAGTGATCGGGCACCGCGGCACTGTGGGCGCGCGGGACCTCGATGTAGTAGCCGAAAACCTTGTTGTAACGCACTTTGAGAGCGTTGATTCCCGTGGCGCCGCGTTCGGTGGCCTCCAGTTCCGCCAGCCACCCCTTGCCGTCCCGGCTCAGGCGGATCAGTTCATCCAGCTGGGCATCGTACCCCGTCCGGATCATGCCGCCGTCGGTGATCACCGGCGGCGCATCCTCACGGATGGCGCGCTGGATCAAATCGGCCAGATCATCCAGCTCCACGGTGCTGGCATCGTATCGATAGGCGCTGTGGGACAGATCGGCCAACACACCGAAAAGTTCGCCCAGGGCCTGAATGGAGCGCTTGAGGACCGTCAAATCTCTGGCGTTGCCGTAGCCCATGGCCAGTTTGCCGCCCAGACGCTCCAGGTCGCTGACCGGTTTGAGGCAGCGGCGCAGCTCTTTGCGCACCTGCAGCTGCGCCACCGCATCGGCAACGGCATCCTGGCGGGCCCGGATCCGCTCCGGATCCAACAGCGGGTATCGCATCCAATCGGCCATGAGGCGTCCCCCCATGGCCGTGACGGTGTCGTCGACAATGCCCAGCAGGCTCCCCCGACGGCCGCCGGTCCGGATGTTTCCGGTCAGTTCCAGGTTGCGGGCGCTCTGGTCGTCCACCACCAGAAATTGACCCAACGAATAGGTCTGGATGGCACTTAAATGGGTGGTCTTCTGGCGCTGGGTTTCGGCCACATAGTGGATCAAGGCCCCGGCGGCACAGACGCCGGCCGGCATGTTTTCGCACCCGAACCCCTCCAGGGAAAGGGTTTGGAACTGGTCGAGCAGGCGCTTGCGGCCGGCGTCGCCGGCAAAGGTCCGATCGTCTAAACGGGTGACGGCACCGCCAAACCGATCGTCGCGAAGGAAGCCGAAGGCCCCGTCCGCTGCAAAGGATTCGGGGATCAGCATCTCGCTCGGGGCCAGGCGCATGATTTCGTCGACCACCGCCGCGGCATCGTCACTTTCGGTCAGGCGGAAGCTGCCGGTGGAGATGTCCAGGCAGGCCAGGCCGATGGAGGGCCGGCCGGGGTAGACGGCGGCGATGAAATTGTTGGCATTGGCCTGGAGCAGATCATCTTCGACGATCATGCCGGGCGTGACCACCCGGACCACTTCGCGCCGGACCAGTCCCCTGGACGCTTTGGGGTCCTCCACCTGGTCGCAGACCGCCACCTTGAACCCCTTGTCGATCAGGCGGGCGATGTACCCCTTGGCCGCGCGATAGGGGACGCCGCACATGGGCACCGGCGAGGCGTCGTTCTTGTTGCGCGAGGTCAAGGTGATCTCCAAGACCTGGGATGCCCGCTGGGCGTCTTCGAAGAACATCTCGTAAAAGTCGCCCATGCGGTAAAACAACAGCGCGTCGGGATACTGCTCCTTGATGGAAAGGTACTGCTGCAGCATGGGAGTGGCGTTGTTCTTGGCGGCCATTAATCGGGAAACGGGTGCGCTGGGTTAATTGGACGACGACGGCAGGCGGCGGTGGCGACCCGCCGCAGGGAGAGACGCATGTCGGACACAGGGTGTGGGGCTGGCGCGACCGACGGCGCGTCCCGGGTCATTTTGGGTTGTCTGCCGGTTCCGCCACCGCATCGACGGGTCGACGTTCGAAAGGTTCGGCCGGCACGGATTCCGACTTCCGTTTCAAGGCGGTCAGCTGGTTCTCCAGCGAGGATACGGCATCCACCAGGGTGGTCTCTTTGGCCTTTAAGACCTTGATCGTTTTGGCGTCCTTGTAGTGCTTGAACAGGCCGAAGAAGTAGGAAACCAGCAGCCCGATGAAGAAGAAGGCCACGAAAAAGACCGCGTTGGCCAACAGCGGCGTGGCGTATTCGACGAATAAAAGATTGATCAGGAGGCTGTTTTCGGTTTTAAAAAAGGCCCAGTTTTGTGCGATGATCAGTCCGACAAAGCCAAATACGGCTATCCACAAGGCGATTTTCACCTTTTTCATTGCGAATCTCTCCCTCACCTGGTTTCCGTTGGTTGTTGCGGACTCCGTCGCGTCGCGCTTGTCGGAGCTGTGGGCCAAACGATCGTCACAGTCGATGAAACCATTTGATTATCAAGCATCTTTATACTTTTCCACCCGAAAACTCAACCTTTTTTTCCGGCCAGGGGAACCAGCTCGAGCGCTCCCCAGGCCCCGATTTTGGAACCCGCCACGATCACAAGGCCGTCTACCCCATCGATCCGGCGCCCGAAGGCGATGGCCGACGGGATGTCCCGCGGCGAACGGATGCGGTTGCCGATGGCCGTGGCCGCCGCGTCGGCCAGGCTGCACGACGACGATATCACGCAAACGGCATCGGCCGATCCCTTCGAAAAACTGTGGCCCACGGTGCCCGACGAGGTGCACATGCCGACCCCGGCGCAGGTGTCGGCCACCTGAATGCCCACCTTCATGCTCAAGGGCGACTGACCGGCAAACAGGGCGGCCACGGCCGGACGGTCGGTTTTGATGAACACGTCCCCGCCGTTTTCCACCACCACCTGGCGGCTGACCGCCAACAGGGCCCGGCCGACCGTTTCGGCCACCGCACCGGCCACGGCGGCCATGGGCCCCACCCCGGCCGCACGGCCGGCCCGGATCATGTCCCTGACGACGGCCGGGGCGACGGTCTGCGAAGGCCAGGGCACCAGGCTGGTCGCGAATTCACGGTGGCGCTGAATATAGCCTTCGATGTGCCCCCGGCAGCCCAGCAGCGCTTCACGGGCCAGGCTTTCGAGGCAGCGGTCGGCCAGAATCATCAGGTCGGTCTGCTGGCAGGCCACCCGGAAAGCGCACAGGTCGTCACACCGCACCCGCCGCCGGTAACTCGTCCGGTCGGTGTAGCCGGTCGGCGGACGCGTCTGCCGGGCCGATCGCCGCTGCGTCACCGCACCGCCGCCGGCCGTTGGTGTTTGGGGAATTGATGCAGAAAATAGCGGTCGGTCATTCCGGCCATGTAGTCCCGCACGATTTCGGCCGGCGTGTGCCCGGCGATGTACTGCTGCGACATGTCGGCCAAAAACCCGTTGACGATGTCAGCGGAGCGGTTGCCGGTCGCGAGGTCGTCCAGGCAGGTGGTGAACAGCTGCTCGAACAGCTGGCGAATGGTCTCCGAGCGGCGCTTGATCTCCGGGTTCAGATAGATGCGTTCCAGGTTGAAGGCCTTGAGCGCTTTGAGCGCCTCGGAGATGCCGGGGCTGAAGGCCACGAAATGGTTGGCGTCGCTGTTTTGAATCACATCGGTCACCAGTCGGTAGACGATGGTGCCGTTGGTGTTGCCCAGCGTCCCGGTGATGGCCTTGGGAATGTCGGCCCGTTCGATTACCTTCAGGCGGATGGCGTCTTCGAGGTCGCGCCCGATGTAAGCGATGGTGTCGGCCATCCGCACCACGCATCCCTCGGTGGTCATGGGGACCAGCGCGCAGTCGGGATCGATCTTCTTGGCGGCAATCTCGGTGTCGAAGGTGTCGAAGCTTTTGTCGGTCTGGGGGGTCAGGCGCTGGTTGTGGATTTCACCGTCATGGCACAAAATTCCGTCCAAGGTCTGCAGGCACAGGTTCCACCCCCGGCCCTTGCGCTCTACCCGGTCCAGAAATTGGATGCTCTGGATGTTGTGCTGAAAGGTGCCGATGCCGGCCTGTTGACACAGGTCGGACAGGTAGCGTTCGCCTTCATGGCCGAACGGGGTGTGGCCGATGTCGTGGCCCAGGGCGATCGCCTCGATGAGGTCTTCGTTCAACTTCAAAAAGCGGCCGATCGTGCGCGCGATTTTGGATACCAGCTGCACGTGCAGTACCCGATGGGTGATGTGGTCGTTGTTGATCAGGTAGAAGACCTGGGTCTTGTCGATGTAGCGGGTATAGGCCCGGCTGTGCAGGATGCGGTCCGCATCCAGGGAGAAGGCCTGGCGGTAGCCGGCGGCCGTGTCGACGGCGGGGTGGCGGCGCACGCCGTCGTCGCTGAAGGTGGCCACGGGAGACAAGATCTCGCGCTCGCGTCGGTTCAGTTCGGCGCGAAGGTCGGCCATCCGATCCGGTGGCTGCACACGCTCAAATCCAGGCATCGTCGATCATCTGCTCCATCATGCCAATGTAGTCGATTCCGGCCGCCCGGAACCCCTGCTTGCCATATTTCATGTTGCCCTCCAAAATGGTGAACTGACCGTTGTGGCTGCAGATGTCCATGCCGACGTCGTCCCAGCCGCAGGTGTGGGCCGCCTTCAGGGCCAGGGCGACGGCCGTTTCGGGCACCGGATCCAGGCTGATGCGCCCCCCGCGGGCCAGATTGGTGCGAAACTCGCCCTGGGCGGCAATCCGCCAGTAGGCGTGGGCCGCGCGGCCGCCGATCACGACCACCCGAATGTCGCGATCGATGGGAATGTACTCCTGAATGTAGGCCACGTGGCGGTCGTGGGTGTAGCGCTCCAGATCGGCGGCATCGCCGATTAAAAACACCCCGCGCCCCATGGCCGAGCCGCGCGGCTCCTTGCCGATGCACGGAAAATTGAAATAGCGGCCTATCCTGGCCTGCTGCCGCTTGCCGTAAAACACCCGCGTGCGGGGGTGAGGCAGCCCGGCGAGTTGAAGCAGGGCCGTCTGCCTGATCTTGTCCTGAACGCATTTGTAGGTGTGATAGCTGGGAAAGGTCGACTTGCCGATGGCGTCGAACAGGTCGGCGTAAAAGGCCGTCGGATAGTAGATTTTAGCGGCCTCCTGGATGCACTGCGCTTCCTGGGCGCTGTAGTCGCTGAAATTGGGGTGAACCCCGAGGGTGCGGACATTACGGCACGCGCGCAGACGGGCCTCGAGCGCCAGAACCTGCCGTTTCACGTCCCCAATTTGCCTTCCATGGCACCCACGACACGGTCCAGCGCATCCGTGAAGGGTCCCTTGTCGTCGGCGGCGGTGACAAGCGCTCCTTGGTCGCAGGCCTTGACCAGGCCGGGGTCGAAGGGCAAGGTGCCCAGAAAGTCGATTCCCATCGTCTCGGCGGTGATCCGGCCGCCTTGGCTTTTGAACAGCGCGACCGTCTTGCCGCAGCAGGGGCAGGCAAACGGTCCCATGTTCTCCACCAGCCCCACCAGATCCAGATTGATGGTGCGACAAAAGTTGATCGACTTGCGTACGTCGGCCAAGGCCACGTCCTGGGGCGTGGTGACGATCACGGCCTTGGCGCCGGAGATGGCCTGAGCGACGCTCAACGGCTCGTCACCGGTGCCGGGGGGTGAATCGATGATCAGAAAATCGAGGGTTCCCCAGTCAACGTCGGCGATAAACTGCCGAATAATGCCGGTCTTGGCAGGTCCCCGCCAGACGACGGCCTGGTCGGGGTCTTTCATCAGCGACTGCATGGAAACGACCTTCAGGCCCTCGCCCACGGTTTTCGGTGCCACCTGCTGCTCGGCGTTGAGATCCAAAAGCTCTTTGATGCCGAGCATGCCGGCAATGCTGGGACCGTGAAGGTCCACGTCCAGCAGACCGGTGGCATAGCCCTTGCGGGACAGGGCCACCGCCAGGCTGGCGGCCACACTGGATTTACCGACGCCGCCCTTGCCGCTCATGACGATCAGTTGGTGCCGGATGCGGGAAAGGGTATCGATGATGCGCCGGTCCTGTGGATCTGCCGCTTCGGCAGGGCGACTGCCGCTGTTTCCGGATGCGTTGTCGGGCATGGTGAGACGGTTCCTTTCTGGACGGACGCTTGCTGAATATCATTCGAGCGGTTGTGGTGTGAAGGCGGCCTCGGGTATGCCGGCATTGGGCTCGTAGCGTTCCACCTCCACCTCAAGTCGTTCTCCGGAGCGGCCCGACAACACCAGTTGCATGGGCAACGTGAAGCCGCCGACCGTCTGATACCCACCGAGCGACACCGTGCGCTCCGGCCGCTGCCGCCGGTCAAACCACTCGGCGCGCACAGCGCGCTGTGCGGCATCGGTCAGGATGCGCTGACAGATGCGTCCGCGTCTGTCGACCAGATCGATCTGGAGGCCGTTTTGGACCTCCCGGGACGCCATGCGGGGCAGGCAGGCATCGTCCACCGGAATTCGCCCCATCAGCAATGCCAGCACCTCGTCAACGCTGACGTCGATGTGCACGATGCCCTGCAGGCTGCCGTCCCCGAGACGTTTTTTATGATATTCACGCGAGGCGTGCCTGACAAGGAAAAGATATCGTCCGTCGGCCGAAAAGGTGCCGCTGGCGCCCCCATAGGGCGCGATCATGTCGATTCTCAAACGGGCCGGCAGCTTTCCGGCCACGGCGGCCCGAAAAGATTCGGCCGGCTGGTGCGGGCCGGAAAGCCGCACCCGGCCAACGCTTTTAAAGCGGGTCAGGTCGGCATTGGCCTGCCTGAGGGAGGCCACGATGCGTTCGGCCTCCAGATCCGGCTGAACCTCGGACGGCGACAACCGCATACAGGCAACCGGCAGCCAGGCCGCGGCCAGCATGACGATGGTCGACCACTTGAGAATGCCGGCCGGCGTTGGCCACCGGCCGCAGCGGCGGCGGGAAAGAGGGTTGGGCAAGGCGGTCATGGCTGCAGTTGCTTGATCTTCGCTTCCACGGCCGCCTTGTCCGCATGCCCGTTGTCGATGGCCATGCGATAGCTTTGGATGGCTTTCTCGGTCATGCCGAGCTTGCGGTACACATCCCCGAGATGCTCTCGGATAATCGGGTCGTCCGGCACCAGTTCGACGGCCTTTTCCATCAAGGGCAGCGCCTGGTCGTACTGGCCGCGCTGATAGTAGACCCAGGCCAGACTGTCGGTAATGTAACCGTCGCCCGGCTTGTGTTCGAGCGCGGCGCGAACCAGCCGTTCGGCTTCATCCAGGTGAATGCCCATGTCGGCATAGGTGTAGCCGAGGTAGTTGAGGGCGTTGGCGTTGTCCGGTTCGATGTCGATGACCCGCTTCATGGCGGCGATGGAGTCCGTTTTGCGGTCCCACTTGTCGTAAACCACGCCCAGCCGAAACCAGAGGCGCGGGTTTTCCGGATCCAGCGCCAGGCCGTCCTTCAGGGTCTGTTCGGCCTGCGCATAAGCCTCCATCTGTTCGTAGACAGAACCCAGATAGTAGCGGAACTCGGGGTTGTCCGGGTCGTTTTCGATGGCCGACACCAGAAGATCGGCACCCTCTTGCAGCCGGTCCATCTCCTGGTAAAGCAAGGCCGCGTGGGTCACGGCGTTCTGGTAAAATCGGGAGGCCGGCGAAACCTGTTTCAGCTGGCCGATGGCGGCGTCTTTTTCTTCCAGCCCGTCCAGGGCCACACCCGCCAGATAGCGCAGGTCGGCGTTTTGCGGCACCGCCTGGAGCATGCCCTGGATGATGGCGTCGGCCGCTGCATAGTTTTGGGCGTCCAGATATTCACGCACCAGCGTTTGCATGACTTCGGGATTCTCTGCGCTCGCTTCTCCCAAGGATGTAAATATCGCCTGGGCTTCTTGCTTGCGCCCGCTGCGATAGTAAACCTGCCCCAATGCCATGCGGGCCTGAACGTTGTCGGGCTGTTGCGCCAGGATGTCGTTGTAAAGGTCCGCCGCCTCGGTGTACTTTCGGTCGGCTTCGAAGACGGCACCCAATTCGAAACGCGCTTCCAGGAGGTCGGGCTCCAGGGAGAGCGATTTTTCGAAGTGAGCGCGGGCGGACGCCGTATCGCCGGCGATGGCGCTGAGCCGGCCCAGAAAAAAGTAGCCGGCGTAGGATCGCGGAAAATTGGCGATCAACTGTTCGTAGACCTGTTTGGCCTGCTGCCACTGCTCCTGTTCCATGTGCATGCTGCCCAGCTGCAGGTAGACATCCTCTTGAGACGGGTCTATGGCAATCACGCGCGAGAAGGCCTCGATCGCCGGCTGGGGCTGATTGATCGTCTGATGGATTCGCCCCACCAGGATCAGCGAGGCGACATCGTCGGGGTGGTTGACCAGAATGTCGTCGAGCAGCTGCAGCGCCGCAGCCGGGTCCTTTTTCATCAGCCACAGCCCTGCCAGCTCGCGCTTCAGGTAGACCGAGTCGGGATCCAGCGACAGGGCCTTTTGCATGCTGTCGATGGCTTGATCGAGTTCCCCCTTGCGGAGGCTCAGCTGCGCCTGTGCATACGCGAAATAGGCGTTGGTCGGCCGATCCCGGTTGTCGGACGATGCAAGGCGCGCCGTCCCGTCAGACCCGGGTTCGAGTGCGGCGCAGGCAGCCAGAACACTAATGCACAACATTACAAAAACGAGCTTAAGGTACCGCATTTTCATTAATTCGACTTTCAATCGACAGGTGGCAGGCCGGGAATCGGAAGGCCACCGCCTGGCCGGCGCCGGCAAAAGGATGCCCTCAGGAGACATCCTCGGTGTAGGTTTCAAAATCCGGGATTTCCTTCTTGAAGTAGTCGCGCATCTTTTTGACCACATTCTTTTCGACCTGCCGGACGCGCTCACGCGAAATGCCGTATTTGTCCCCGATCTCCTGCAGGGTGACCGGGCTGTCGGAAAAAATGCGCCGGTCGAAGATCTCCAGTTCCCGATCGGTCATCTGGGTCCTGAATTCGGAAATTTTCTCGTGCAGCAGCGACTCCATCTCTTTTTTGGCCACTGTCTCCTCAGCCGACTCGGAGTCGGTACTCATGAACTCGATCCGCTCGGTGTCGGAGTCTTCCTTGAGGGGTGCATCCAGGGAAATGTCCCAACCATCCAGACGCTGGTCCATGTCTACAATTTCGCGCTCGGAGACACCCAGGCGCTGGGAGAGCAGCTTGGGTTTGGGGTCGAAACCCTCATCAATCAGTTTCTGCTTCTCCTTTTTCAACTTGAAAAAGAGCTTGCGCTGCCCCTGGGTGGTGCCGATCTTCACCAGGCGCCAGTTGTCCATGATGAACTTGAGAATGTAGGCCTTGATCCAGAAAGAGGCGTAATAGGAAAACTTGACGTTTTTGTAGGGATCGAACTTCTTGACCGCCTGCATCAGTCCGATGTTGCCCTCTTGGATCAGGTCCAGCAAATTCTGCATCCAGACCCGCTGGAATTCCAGAGCGATCTTAACCACCAATCGCAAATTGGAAGTGACCAGGCGATAGGCGGCCTCCTGGTCGCCCTGCTCCTGAACGGCTTTGCCCAGGGCCACCTCTTCTTGGCGGGTCAGCAGATTGTATCGGCTGATCTCGGACAGATAGCGCTGCAGCGGGTCGTATTTGACAAGCGATTTGTCGTTGGCCGGCCGGCCGGCCGACCCTTTGGGTTTATCGGCTGGCGGCGCTGATTTTTTGTCGGTGTCCTTTTTCATTCCCCTACCTGGGTTTTGCACGGTTGATGGGCCTGCCAAGCGGATGACGCGTTTGGTTCCAGGCGCTTTTACGTATGGACAACGATTGGCTGTTGTGTTAAAAAATCCGTCTGTTTTAGCGCCTGTAGCTCAGCTGGATAGAGCAACGGACTTCTAATCCGTAGGTCGCAGGTTCGAATCCTGCCAGGCGTACCAAAACCTTTCCAATCCTGACCGACGCCTGGTTGTTTGAGTCCAATTTTTGACAATACCATCGTTTTCACGTTTTCACAATGCGTACTTCATCTTGATTTGGTGACAGAGGCGTCCGGACGGGCTGTCAACAACGCGTCGGGGGGAAGATGGGGGTGGTGGGCGTGCGCTTGCGGCCGCTCAATAGCGACGGCCGGCAACGCGGCGTGTCGCCCGGTCGGCCGGAAATGAAAGGCATCTATGAAGGAGCGGTTCAGGCCGCCGCGAAAAGCGCATCGACCCGGCTCATTTTGCGGCGGAGCCCGTCGATGACCTCCTCGAGCACGGCGTCGTTCAGGTCCAGTTGTCGGGCAACCTGTTCATCTGGCTGATAGGACGGGTCGTCGATGCCCACGCCGATGGCCAACTGCCGGCAGAGGGCATCCGCTACATGCACGATGGCTGCTTCCGCCCGGCACCGGGTCGCCAGGCCGGGGTGATGGTGGTGGCCAAGGATGGTTTGCAGCGAATACGGGAAATTCCATTTTTCGGCCACCAGGGCACCGACCTGGGCATGGTCGACGCCCAACCACCGGCGCTCGGCCTCCAGAAACGTGATGCCCTCGTTTGCGGCGTCGTTCAGGAGTTGACCGCGCAGCGACTTTAGGAAGGGATTCAGTACGATCTTGCCGATATCGCGCATCAGGGCTCCGGAAAAGACCGCACCGGGCGCGATGCCCTTGATCCGGGCCAGGTCCCCGGCCAATACCGCGCCGGTGACTGCGGCGCGCCACAACTCGCCGCGGGCCAGCCCATAGCCGTTGTGGGCGCCGCCGTAGTGTGCCGCGCAGGCAGCGACCAGTACCAGGTCGACCACCTGCGTCATGCCTAAAAAAATGATCGCTTGCCGGGTGTCGGCCAGCTTGCCCGGCAATCCGAAGTAGGCCGAGTTGGCCAATTTGAGGACATTGGCGGTCAACGACGGCTCGCAGCGGATGATATCGGCCAGATCGGAGGTGCCGCACGCTGGATCGTCTCTTACGGCCATGATCCTGCCGGCCACATCCGCAACCGGCTTGAAGCGTTCGATTTTCTGGATGATGGACGCAATCGGAATTCCCGTTTGGGTCCCGCTCTGAAACGGTTCCGGCGCTGTTGACGAAAGGAGATGCATGTTTTTGGGAAACCCTCCCACCCGGTTCAACGGGTATCGACCCTGCTGGTAGCCAGCCTAAGCCTATATCGGTCGTGATCGCCGTGACTTGATCCGGCGGCGACCGTCGACATGGCCGATCGCCAGCGATTCGTCGAATTGAAAAATCTTTCATTTGGACTCCGAAACTGGTAGTTTCAGACAATCGTCGTTCCACCTGCCACCCGAACCGCCCAACCAAAGGAGATGTGCGCCCATGAAAAAAACACGGTTTGTGCTTTTGGCAATCGCCGGCGCCTTCATTGCCGCAGGTCCGGCAATGGCCGCGGAAGACAACCTGGTGCAACGTGTCGTCAATGGATGCAACAGTGAATGGTGATATTCCGACAACAATGGGTGGCACGCTGGGCCCTGACGATGTTATGCCTGGCATCCATATCCGGCGAGGCGCTTGCGGCTGATTACCGCCCGCTGGTCGGCCGCTGGCAGCGCACCGACGGCAGCTATGTAATCGAAATCCGTCGGGTCGCCGCCGACGGAACCATGGATGCGGACTATTTCAACCCGCGCCCCATCAACGTGGCCCGTGCCGATGCAGCCATGTTCAAGGAACACCTTAGGGTTGACATCGAATTGCGGGATGCGGGGTACCCGGGATCGACCTACACCTTGCTTTACGACCCGGCCAAAGATGCCCTCCTGGGGCGCTACTATCAGGCCTACCAACGCCAAATCTATGACGTCGTATTCGTTCGGACGGCCGTACCGAAATGATTGACTACCGAAGAGATTATCATGAACAACCGCCTCAATCGGGCAAGGCGCGTGTCGTCGATCCGGCTGGCCTGGTCCACACACCGCAGCCGGCGAACTGATCGGACCTTCAATGGCACACCAAATCAAGCGATTTCCTTTCTACGTCGGGATAACGACCCTGATACTGGTGATCGTGCTGACCTTGACGGTGCTTTTCTTGTGGATCAGCCACAACGAGAGCAGAGTGGCCGCCGTTCAAATGGCCGACCGCCTGTTTTCCGAGATCAACCAAAAAACCGTCGAACGCTATGAAAACGCCTTGAAATCGGTTGCCGTGCTGACCGGTTTGGCTGCCCGCATGCCCGGCATGAGCCGTGTTCCGGTAGGAGGCGGGTTCTCGCATCCCGGTTTAGGGCTGATGCTAAAAGCCCTGGCGTCTTACGACTACCTTTTTTCGACCTACATCGGGTATGCCGATGGCGGCTTTATCCAGATCACCGCCGTCAGGGATCAACCGCAATACCGCCGTTTGTTCGGGGCGCCGGCGGGAACCGCCTACGTACTGCGCAGCATCACCACCGACGCCGGCCGCCCCTTGCAGCAGCACTGGTTTTTTTTAGATCAAAAATCGCAGGTCATCGGGGGTCGACGCGACCTGGATCCGGACTATGACCCCCGCACCAGGCCCTGGTACCAGCGGGCCCAAGAGGAAGAGGCCGCCTTTTTCACGGAGCCGTATGTGTTCAGCGCCACGCGACTGCCCGGAGTCACCTGCGCGGAAAAACTGGTCGGCGGCGGCGGTGTATTCGGCGCGGATATTACCCTGAACCAGTTCTCCGAATCCCTGGCGCGGCAGGAGATCTCAGAAAACGGGCTGCTTTTTCTTTTCGACCATCGCGGCCAGGTCCTTGCCCACTCCGGGATCGATCCCATCAAAACGGTCGATGGCGACACACTGACCTTTCTAAACGGCCGTGAATCCGACGATCCGCTGGTCAGGCGCGTTGTTTCCGATTATCAGGACAATCCGGATGAGATGCACCATCGCACGCGTGAAGTGACGATGAACGGATCGGCCTATCTGATTCGCTCAGCCGGCTTGAAAGCCTCGCTGAATATCGACCAGATCATAGCCGCCGTTGCGCCCGTCTCCGATTTCACGGCCCACATCCGTCGAATGCAGCAGCGGGTCTTTATCTTCTCCGGGGTCGTGCTGCTGGTGATGCTGCCGCTGGTCCTGATCGTTTCCCGCAAAATTTCAGGCGCTCTGGTGCAATTGGAGCAGGAGTCGATAAAAATCCAGCGTTCGGACTTTTCCGAAACGGCCCCCTTCGACTCGAGTATCAAGGAGATCCACGCCCTCATCCAGGCCTTCTTTCTCATGAAGACCAAAATCCGGAGGCTGTTGGAACAGCAGCGCAAGCTGTTCGACGACTTCACCAAACTGATCGCCGGTGCCATTGACGCCAAATCCCAATACACCGGCGGACACTGCGCGCGCGTGCCGGTGGTGGCCAACATGCTCGCCGCCGCCGCCCACCAGGCAGACAGGGGCCCTTTCGCCGATTTCGAGATGGCCACCGAGGAACAACGCTGGGAATTCGAAGTGGCCGCCTGGCTGCACGACTGCGGCAAGGTCACCACACCGGAATACGTGGTTGACAAGGCCACCAAACTGGAAACCCTGTACAACCGTATCCACGAAATCCGAACGCGTTTCGAGGTGCTGCTGCGCGATGCTCAGATCGCGGCCTATCGCAAACGCCTGGCCGGCGAGATCGATGATGCCGCCCTGCAGACCGAACTGGCCGATACGCTCGCGCTGATCAAGGCGGACTTCGCCTTCGTTGCCGAGTGCAACATTGGCGGCGAGTTTATGGCCGACGAGAAAATCGCGCGATTGGGGCAAATCGCCGCGCGCACCTGGGTCCGCCATCTGGATGATCGCCTGGGCATATCCCAGGATGAGGCCGCCCTCAAAAATCGCCATCCGGCGCCGGATCTGCCGGTGCTGGAACCGATTCTGGCCGACAAACCGGAACACATCGTTCCCCGAACCAATCCAGACCCCTTCGGCGGCAATCCCCACGGATTCAAGATGGATGTCCCCGCCGATCAGTACAACCTGGGTGAACTCTACAACTTGAGCATCCGCAAAGGCACCCTGTCTCCGGAAGACCGCTTTAAAATCAACGAACACATCATTCAGACCATCGTGATGCTCAACCAGCTTGATTTTCCGCCTTACCTGGCCAACGTTGCCGAATTTGCCGGCGCCCACCATGAAACCATGATCGGCACCGGCTATCCGCGGGGGTTGAAAAAAGAAGCCATGTCGATTCCGGCGCGCATCATGGCTATCGCCGACATCTTCGAGGCCTTGACCGCGGCCGACCGACCCTATAAAAAGTCCAAGTCGTTGAACGAAGCCCTGCGCATCATGAGCTTCATGCGCAACGACCAGCACATCGATGCCGACCTTTTCGACCTGTTTCTGGAAAGCGGGGTGTTCCGGACCTACGCCGAACGCTTCATGGATCCCGCCCAGATCGATGAAGTGGACGTAAACGCGTATCTTTCAAGCTGAACGGGTGCTAACGCGCCCGCAGGTCAACGGCCGGCAGATGGCGGCTGACGGCCCAGCCGGCACGGCCAACAATCGATGGGCGATTGGCGGATAGGAAATTGAGAAAAAACGGATCGAGCACTTATTTTGACAAGGCTTCCCGGCCGCTGCGGTTTCGGGCGCCATCACTGGACAAGGTCAACGAAATGAACGACAGGGACCATTGCTTCGCAAAACGCCGGCCACGCGCTTCGATCGTGGTGCTGCTGCTGTTTTTGACGGCGGTGCATCCCGCCTACGGGCTGGTCTGGATCTGGGACAGCGTCGGCCGGCAGTGGACGACCACCCTGAGCGACGGCGCTCCCATCAATCCGGACAGCGCCCAAGAGGCCGGCCAGCCCACTGTGGCCACGGACTCGCGTGGCAACACCTATCTGGCCTTCCGGCAAAACGATCCCAACGACAGCGATGTCGGACGGATCTACCTGAGCCGCTACCCGGTCGGCGGCGCCCTGCAGATCTGGGATCAGGACGCCCGCTTGTGGACCACCGACCTGGCCGCCGGCGATCCCATCGACACCGGACTGCCCGGGCGATCCGCCCACGGGCCGCAATTGGCCGTCGACGCGTTTGACCGGGTCTATGTGGTGTTTTCCCAAAGCGACGGCCTTCAAGATCGCATCTACATCAGCCGCTTCAACACCCTTGATTCAAGCCCTGCGGTCAGGATTTACACCGCCGGCCGCTCCGGCGGCTGGACGACCCGGTTTTCCGAAGCCAGCCCCATTGATGCGGACACGGGCGGCGCAGCGTTGATGCCGCGGCTGGCCATCGATGCGACCGGTCAGGTCTATGTCACGTTCTGCCAGGACGACGGCTCGCGAAACCACATCTATTTGTGCCGCTTCAATGGGATCGACGTGCGCATCTGGGACGTCGACGTCGGCACCTGGACGGCCATTTTCGCCGACGGCGACCCCATCGACACCGATTTTCTCAGGGAAGCGGACAGCCCCCAACTTGCCATCGATTCACGCAGCCGCGTCTTCGTGGCCTATCGCCAGGAGGATGGCAACTATTTCAACCTTTACATGAACCGTTTCAGCGCGGCCAATTCGCTGCAGGTCTGGAATTCCGATTTTCCGGCGGGATGGACCACCACCCTTGACAGCGGTGACCCAGTCGGCCCGTCCAACGCGTCGGGCGACGCCCTGGCGCCCAGCCTGACCATCGACACCCAGGACCGGGTCTACCTGGCCTATGCCCAGGCCAAAGCGGACAACGACCGGCTCTTTATGACCCGTTTCGACGGCACGGCGATGCAATTGTGGAGCGGCACCTGGCGGTCGGACCGCTTCGACCTGGCCCAGCCGCTCGACACCGGCGACGCCCCGGTGCACGGCTGCCAGGTGATCGGCGATGCCAATGACAACATATACGTGGCTTTCGGACAAACGGTCGACGAGGTCAATCGCCTGCACCTGATGCGCTGGAACGGAACCCAGATGCAGATCTGGCGTACGCGCACGCCCGGCTGGACGACCTCGCTAAGCAACGGCGACCCCATCGACGCCGCCACCGGCCAGGCGGCTTTTGCTGCGCGCATGGTCGTCGACGGCGCCGACCGAATCTACCTGGCATACCAGCAGCTCAGCGAGTCTACCGACCGGGTCTACCTGAGCCGCTACGAGGACACGGCCAGGCCCTCGGCGCCGGTGGTGCGCATCTGGGACCAGGACGATCGGCGCTGGACCAGCGTGTTCAGCGACGGCGACCCGATCGACGCCGGGTCCGGCGGCAGCGCCGTCGATCCGCAGCTGGCAGCCGACGACAACGACAATGTGTTCATTGCCTACGCCCAAAACAAGGACTCGGCGGACCAGGTCTTCCTGAATGTCTACGAGATCGCCGGAGTCGCCCCGACCCCACCGCCACCGGAGGGCGGGGAAGCCGAGACCAGCTGCTTTATCCACCGCATGGTGCCGTTGTCCAGCGCTGCGCGGTGACGTGCATCGCCTATTGAGCGCGCGCGGGCTTCAACCGCCAAGCCGCTGCAGCTGGTCGAGGCGCAGGGCCCTTTTTTTGGCCAGGGTTTTGAGGGCCCGGGCCACTTCGGGCAAGGCCCGCAGTTTTTCCGCGGCGTCGTTGTAGTAACGGATGGCCCGCTGCTCCAGGGCCATCGAAGCACCCAGGATGGCTTCGGGGTCCATCCCGGCCGCATCCCCCACGGCCGCCTGATAGCCGTCGCGCACGAAATCCCGGACAGGCTCTAAAATCATCTCGGTCACGTTCTCACGCCGCGTGCGCTGCACCAGGGCGGTGAGCTTGCGGCCTTGGCGGGCCAAGTCGTCGAAGACCGCCCGCTGGGCGGGCGCGCCCGCCGCAGCCGCCGACCGGTAGAATTCCATGTCGCCCTGCTCCAGCGTCTCGGCAAAATTCAAAATGGCTCCAAAATTGGTCAGCGGCATGATGATCCTCACAGTTATGTCGATCCGCCGGCAGCGCTGATGAGGCTTGGCAACCGCCAACGCTCCATTTGCAGCGGCGCTGGCCTTTCGGCCTTCACCCCAAATACCTTAAGCCCACCCCCTGCCCTTCAATACCAGCGCTCGATCACCACTTTCATGTCGGTGAAAAAGAGAAAACTCTCCTGTCCGTGACCCTTGATGTCCCCGAACATGGAGCTGCCGGCCCCCCCGAAGGGAAAAAAGCTCATCGGCGCCGCGATGCCGATGTTGACGCCGATCATGGAGGGTTTGACCCGGTATTTGAATTCCCTGACCGCCGCCCCGCTGGCGGTGTAGATGCAGGCCGCGTTGGCAAAGCCGCGCGTGTTGACCAGGTCGACCAGCGCATCCATATCCGCGGCCCGCACAACGCTCACCACCGGCCCGAAAATCTCTTCTCTGGCGATCGTCATCTCGGCGGTGACATTGTCAAATATGGTGGGGCCCACGAAGAAGCCTTCCGGATAGCCCTCTACCCTCACCCTGCGGCCGTCCAGCACCAGGTCGGCGCCTTCGGCAATGCCCTGGTCGATGTACCCCAGCACGCGCTCGCGGTGGGCGTTGCTGATCAACGGCCCCATGAAGGTCTGTTCGTCGAGGCCGTCGCCAACGCTGAGGCCTCGGGCGGCAGCGACGAATTGCGCCACGGTGCGGTCGGCGCCGTCGCCCACCGGCACCAGCACCGAACCGGACAGGCAGCGCTGGCCGGTACAGCCGAAAAAGGAGGTCAGCAGGGAGGGCATCCCCTGCGCCAGGTCCGCATCGGGCATGACGGCCACGATGTTTTTGGCCCCGCCCAGGGCCTGGACCCGTTTGCCGGTTTCACCGCATTTGCGGTAGACGTGCCGGGCGGTGGGGGTCGACCCCACGAAACTGATGCCGGCGATGTCGGGGTGCTCCAGCATGGCGTTGACCACCTCCCGGGAGCCGTGCACCATGTTGATCACCCCTTCTGGAAAACCGACCTCGTCGACGATCTCCATGATCTTGGTCTGAGTCATGGGAACCTGCTCGGAGGGTTTGAGCACGAAGGTGTTGCCGGTCACCACGGCATAGGGCAGAAACCACCAGGGCACCATGGCCGGGAAGTTGTAGGGAGCGATGCAGCCGAACACCCCCACGGGCTGACGGTGCCCGTAGCAGTCGATGTTCTTGGCGATATCCTCCAGGGTGTAGCCGCTCATGAGCGTGGTCACGCCGGTGGCGTGCTCCACGTTTTCGATCATGCGGCGCACCTCTCCACGGGCCTCGTCGATGGCCTTGCCGTGTTCGCGGGTCAATACCACGGCGATCTCCTCGAAGCATTCCTCGAAGGCCTCTTTGAGCCGAAACAGGTAACGCGCCCGGGTCAACGGCGGCGTCTCCCGCCACGGTTCGAAGGCCGCCCGGGCGGCTGTGACGGCCCGGTCGACGTCGGCGGCCGTCCCAAGGGCCACGCGGGCGATGCGCTCGCCTCTGGCCGGATTGAACACATCCGCAAGCGTCGTGGCGTCGGATTCGACCCACTCTCCATCGATATAGTTTTTCATCAGGGGTAAACCCATGCTGGCAGACTCCTTCAGTTCGATTATTGCGTTTGTCCCGTCTGGATAGATGGCACACTCCCATATCCTTTGCCAACTTATTTTTACAGGAACGCGTTGATCTCATGCCGGCAATTTAGTACACGTAGGGGACGATAATCCGTGACCACAATGGCCATGCCATACCCAAGGAGGCCTATGCAAACCAAACCAGGGCACCGCCGTGCCCGCTGGCCCATGATCATGATAGCGGTCCTGACCCTCTGCAGCGTTGTCGCGGTCCATGCCTTCGAATTCAAAGGGCAACACCCCATTCGTGCCGCGGCCACAGTCGGCATGGTCGCCGACGTCGTCCGCGAAGTGGCCGGCGACCGGGCCGAGGTCGCCAATATCATCGGCGCCGGCGTCGACCCCCACGTCTACAGCCCCACCCGCGGCGATGTGGCCGTGCTGCTCAAGGCCGACATCATCTTCTATTCCGGTCTGCTGCTGGAAGGGCAGATGACCGAGATCCTGGCCAGGATCTCCCGCAAGCGCCCGGTTCATGCCGTGACCGAACTGCTGCAACAAGACTACCTGATCCACGACGCGGCCTCGGCCCACAACGACCCGCATGTCTGGATGGACGTCAAGGGGTGGATGCAGGCCGTAACGCTGGTGGCCGATGCCATGGCGGCCTTCGACCCGACCAATGCCGGGACGTACCACCAAAACGCCAAGGCTTATTTGGCGCGCCTCGAACGGTTGGATGCCTATGCCAAGGAGGCCATCGCCTCCATTCCCGTCGATCAGCGCGTACTGGTCACCGCCCACGACGCCTTCAACTACATGGGCCGGGCCTACGACATCGAGGTGATGGGCATCCAGGGATTCTCGACCGAGTCCGAGGCCGGGCTCAAGGACATCAACCGCCTGGTCGGCATCCTGGTGGATCGCCAGATTCCGGCCGTCTTCGTAGAGACCAGCGTCTCGGACAAGAACGTCAAGGCCCTCATCGAAGGCGCCGCCGCCCAGGGCCACCGGGTCGTCATCGGCGGCGAACTCTTCTCCGATGCCATGGGACCGGCCGGAACCTACGAGGGGACCTACGAAGGCATGATCGACCACAACGTGACCGTCATCACGCGCGCCCTTGGCGGCCAGGCACCGGTGGGCGGGATGCAGGGCAAACTGTCCGGCAGCCACTGACCGGACCAATCGAATGCAGGAGCAACCATGAACCAGCCCCGGCCCCGACCGCAGGCAGCGCTGCCCGACCAGGGCACGCCACCCCCGGAGGCCCCCTTGTGGGTCAACGATCTCACTGTGGCCTACCACCGCAAGCCGGTGCTCTGGGACATCGAGCTCTGCCTGCCCGAAGGACGCCTGATCGCCGTGGTGGGCCCCAACGGAGCCGGCAAGAGCACCTTCATCAAGTCCGTGCTGGGCCTGGTGCCGCGGGCATCGGGCGCCGTGTCGATCTACGGGAAGTCTTACGAAGCCCAGCGGCATCTGGTGGGCTACGTACCCCAGCGCGAGAGCGTGGACTGGGATTTTCCGGTCAATGCCTTAGACGTGGTCGCCATGGGCCTGTACCGCAAGATCGGCTGGCTGCGCCCCGTGGGCCGCAAGCACCGCGAAACCGCTCTCATGGCCCTGGACAAGGTGGGCATGGCCAACTTTGCCCTGCGCCAGATCAGCCAGCTTTCGGGCGGGCAGCAGCAGCGGGTCTTTCTGGCCCGGGCCCTGGCCCAGGACGCCCGTCTCTACTTTATGGACGAGCCGTTTGCCGGCGTGGACGTGGCCACCGAGCGGGCCATCATCGCCCTGCTCAAAGCGTTGAAGGCGGCCGGCAAGACCTGCGTGGTGGTGCATCACGACCTGCAGACGGTGCCCACCTACTTCGATCACGTGGTGCTGCTGAACATGCGCCTGGTGGCCGCCGGGCCGGTGGAGGCGGTGTTCAACGAGGAAAATCTCAAAAAGACCTACGGTGGCCGCCTGACCCTGCTGACCCAGGCCCTGGACGAGTATGCCAAGGTGCCGCGGTTTCCGTCCGGAAAAGGGCCGGGACAATGATGGCACTGCCTCGCATGGAAAAGCGGGCCGGTGCGATCTGGCTGGCCCTGGCCTTGATTCTGGCCGCAGGGACCGTCTCACCGGCCCTGGCGGCCGGCAAGGCGGCGGTCGAGGCGCCGACGGGACTGGCCGCCGACCTGGTGCGGGTGTTCACCTTCCGGGACTACAACACCCGCGTGGTGGTGGCCGGCACGACCCTGCTGGGCCTGGCGGCCGGGCTGATCGGCACCTTTCTGGTGCTGCGCAAACGGGCCCTGCTGAGCGACGCCCTCAGCCACGCCACCTTGCCCGGCATCGCCCTGGCCTTTATCGTGATGACCCTTTTGACCGGGGACGGCAAATACCTGCCGGGCCTGATTCTGGGGGCAGCGGTGTTCGCGGTGATCGGCACGGCCTCGGTGCTGGCCATCCAGCGCTTTTCACGGCTCAAGGACGACGCCGCCCTGGGCATCGTCCTGAGCGTCTACTTCGGCCTGGGCATCGCCCTGATGGGCATGGCCACGCGCATGGACGCCGGCAATGCCGCCGGCCTCTCCTCCTTCATTTACGGCAAGACCGCCTCGATGCTCTTTTCGGATGCCCTGCTGATCGCCGCCGCCGCCGTTGTGGCCGCCGTGGCCTGCCTGCTCTTTTTCAAGGAGTTCGCCCTGGTCTGTTTCGATGCCGACTTCGGCACGACCCAGGGCTGGCCGGTGGGCCGCCTGGACTTTTTCATGATGGCCCTGGTCGTTCTGGTGACGGTCATCGGGCTGCAGGCCGTCGGGCTGATCCTGGTGGTGGCCCTGCTGATCATTCCGGCCGCCAGCGCCCGCTTCTGGACCCTGAGCCTGCGCAGCATGCTGTGGCTGTCGGGCATGTTCGGGGCCCTGAGCGGCTTTGCGGGATCGGGCATCTCGGCCCTGATGGCCAACCTGCCGGCCGGGGCCGTGATCGTTTTGACCGCCTCCCTGTTTTTCCTGGTCAGCCTGATATTCGGGTCGGCCCGGGGACTGCTCCGGCTGGGCCTGGATCGCCTGCGTCTGCGCCGCAAGATCATGGATGAAAACCTGCTGCGGGACCTGCACGAGTGGTCCGAGGCCGCATCCGACGGCGCGGTCGGCGGCCCGCGGGTCGAGGCCCTGCTGCGCCGGCGGGCCTGGGTTCCGGCGGCCCTGCGCCGCACCATCTCCCGTTTGACCCGGCACGGCAAGCTTCAAGCGGGCCAAGGATCGTCGCTCAGGCTGACCGAATCGGGCCGGCAGGCGGCCCGCGAGGTGGTGCGCCGCCACCGCCTGTGGGAAACCTACCTGATCACCCATGCCGATGTGGCCGCCGGCATGGTCGACTTGAGCGCCGATCGCATCGAGCACGTCCTGGAGCCGGACCTGATTCGGCAGCTGGAGGCCAAACTGTCCGGTGACCTGGAGACGGATCTGCCGGCCAGTCCGCACGCCCTGGCGGCCGGGAAAGGAAGGCCCTGATCATGGGTTGGACCTTTGTCGACACCTGGATCGTCGTCGTGGGGGCCCTGAGCGCAGCCGCCTGTGCCCTGCTGGGCAACTACCTGGTACTGCGGCGCATGAGCATGATGGGCGACGCCATCAGCCACGCGGTGCTGCCGGGCCTGGCCATCGCCTTTCTGGTTACCGGCAGCCGCGACAGCCTGCCCATGCTGATGGGTGCCATCCTGATCGGCGTCGTCACCACGCTGCTGATCCAGAGCATCGACCGCCTCAGCGGCCTGGACCGCGGGGCCTCGATGGGCGTGGTCTTTACCACTTTGTTTGCCGTCGGGCTGATCCTGATCCGCCAGGCTGCCGACCACGTGGACCTGGATCCCAGCTGCGTCCTTTACGGGGCCATCGAACTGACGCCTTTGGACACCGCCATGCTTTTTGGCATGGAGATCCCCAACGCCGCCGTCACCAGCGGCATGATGCTGCTTTTGAACCTGCTCTTCGTGAGCGTGTTTTTCAAGGAGCTCAAGATCACCTCCTTCGATCCGGCCCTGGCGACCACCATGGGCATCAACGCCAACCTGATGCACTACCTGCTGATGACCCTCGTGGCGGCCACGACCATTGCGGCCTTCGAAAGTGTCGGCAGCATCCTGGTCATCGCCATGCTCATCGTTCCCGGCGCGACGGCCCACCTGATCACCGACCGACTGGGACGCATGCTGGCGATCAGCGTGGGGGTTGCCGTGTTGTCGGCCGTGCTCGGCCACATCGGCGCCATCACGGTCCCGGTCTGGTTCGGCTTTCAGGACACCAGCACCGCCGGGATGATGGCCCTTACGACCGGAGTGCTGTTCCTGCTGGCCTTTTTCTTTGCACCCCGCTATGGTCTGTTCAGCCGCCTGGCCGCCCAGCTGCGCCTGGGGTTGAGCATCGTCGGCGACGACATTCTGGGCTTTTTGTATCGCTACCAGGAGTTGGCCCCGGCCGGAGCGGCGCCGGTCCCGCTGGCGGACGTCAAGAAGGCCCTGCGGGCCGACGCGCCCGTTGGCCTGATGGTGTGGCACCTGGTGCGCAAGGGGCTGGTCGGACGTGGAGCGGACGGGCTGACCCTGACCGCCGGCGGTCAGGCGGCCGGCCGAGGATTGATCCGGTCGCACCGCTTGTGGGAAGCCTATCTGTGCGATGTGATGGGCTACTGCGCCACCGAGGTCCACCGTCACGCCCACCGCTTCGAACACGTCACCGGCCCCGAGCTCCAGCAGCAGCTGAGCGAGGTGACCGGCAATCCCGAACACGATCCCCACCGGCGCAGCATACCGTGACGACCCTCAAATCCCAGAAACGCAACGCCAAGCGCAAAACCAAAATCGCGGCCAGGCGCACCCGGCACCAGGCCGACCTGCGAGCCGACAGGGCCGCCTTCTACTACCACGAAGCCAACTGGTGCCGACACAACCACAGCTATTTCAAAGCCCTGCAGCTGTTGAAAAAAGCGCTCAGGATCAGCCCCGCCAATGTCGACTACATGACCGAAATGGTCTACCTGGGCGAAAATATGGACGATTTGGATGTGCAGCTCGACGGGCTGCTTCGTCTGCAGCGCTGCGGCCGACTGGAAGATCGACACCTGCCCCGATTGGTCGACCTGCTGACCGAGGCCGAACAGTTCGAACTGGCCCTGGAAATGAACCAGCGCCTGCTCGATCGGTTGCCTGAAATGAAGGTCGCCTACAAAGGCCGGATGCGCACGCGGGCCAAACAGAATCTGGCCTATTGCCGGGACCGGCTCGAGCTTGAGCAGACGCGGGCCAGCCTATCGACACGGCCCAAGGCCCGCACCGCACCGCCTATACCTCAGGCGCCGGCCACGCCGACCAGACCCGCGCCACCGAAGCCGGCCGCCTCACAACCGTCACTGCCGGACATCCCGGTGAACATCTCCTTCGACCAGGACACCTTTCAAAAAGCCCTGACCGCGGCGGAGACCGCCAGCTGGGACCGCTATGAAGTGGCCCTTCAAGCCCAGCGCATCCGCTTCAGCGACTCGTTCGAGAACCTGATCTGCCTGACCGGGCTGCACAACATCCAAAGTCTGTGGTACCAGGAGGAGACCGCCCGCAAGGTACTCAAGACCTTTCGCGGCCGGGCCCTGCTGTCCGACGAAGTCGGCCTGGGCAAAACCATCGAGGCCGCCATCGTGTTGAAGGAGTACATCCAGCGCGGCATGGTGAAAAGCGCCCTGATCCTGACCCCGACCCCCCTTGTCAGCCAGTGGCAGGAAGAGCTGAAAACCAAGTTCGACCTGGACTTTCCCTCCACCGACGACCCGGAGTTCCGCAAAAAAGAGCACGGGCTCTGGGATCAGCCCTTTATCCTGGCGTCCATCAACCAGGCCAAGTCCAAACGCAACTTCGCGTCCGTGAGCGGGCGCGAGTACGACATGGTGATCGTCGATGAGGCCCACCACCTCAAAAACCGCAACACCCTCAACTGGAAACTGGTCAACGCACTCAAAAAACGGTTCCTGCTGCTTTTGACGGCCACGCCCGTGGAAAACAACCTCATGGAGCTGTACAACCTGATCACCCTCCTCAAACCCGGTCAGCTCAAGACGGCCACGGCCTTTCGCGAAGCCTTCATGACCAAGGGAGACCCCACCAGCCCGCAGAACCGCCAGCGCCTGAAAGGCCTTTTGGGTCAGGTCATGATCCGCAACACCCGCGCACTGGCCAACATCAACATCCCGCCGCGCTTCGCCGAAACCATCCGGGTTGCGCCCACCGACAGCGAACGGGAACTCTACGAGCGCATCAGCAACCTGGTGCACGACCTCAATCTTAGCGATGGTGCCGGCGGCAACCAGCTGCTTTTCAAGACCCTTTTGGCCGAAGCCGGCTCGTCGCCGCGCGCCGTCGCCCTGACCCTGTCGCGAACGCTGGCCAGGCGTGAACTGCCCGGCGACCACGCCAGGCAGGCCGAGGCCATCCACGACCTTTCCCGATCCATGGCCGACACCCGCAAAAACCGCATCCTGCTCAAGCTGATTCGCCAGGCACCGGGCAAGAAAATCATCTTCGTCAAATATCTGGGCACGCTGGAGCACGTCACCGCCTTTTTGGACAGTGAAAAGATCGCCCATGCCACCTTTCACGGCGGCATGCCCAACCCGGTCAAGGACGCCCAGATTCAAGCCTTTCAGGAAAGCAGTGACATCCTGGTGACCACCGAAATCGGCGGCGAGGGCCGCAATCTGCAGTTCTGTCACCAGATGGTCAACTACGATCTGCCCTGGAACCCCATGAAGATCGAACAGCGCATCGGCCGGATTCACCGCATCGGCCAGCAGCACGAAGTCCGGATTTTCAACATGTGCGCCACCGGCAGCATCGAAGACTACATCCTGGAGATTCTGGATCGCAAGATCAACATGTTCGAAATGGTCATCGGTGAAATCGATATGATCCTGGGACGCGTGCGGGGCGAAAAGGATTTTGCGGACCGCGTCTACGACATCTGGCAGCAGTCGGCCTCGCCTGCGGAGCGCGAGCAGGGCTTTGCCAAGCTGGCCTCACAGCTCAAGCGGTCCAAGACCCAGTACCAGACGACCCGGGAGCTGGACCAGAAGCTGTTTGGTGAGAACTATGAACTCTGATGCGCAACGCCCTGATCCGCACCTGGGCCTGGAAACCTTCGTGAAGCGATTTTTCACCAGCCAGGGCGCCGATGTCGATGCACGCGACGGCCAACTGGATGTACTGGCCCCCCGGGAACTGTCAGGGCGCATCGGCATACCGTCCTTTTGCAGCCTGACCTTCGGTGAGTCCGACCCCAGCGGCTTCGGCATTCATTACGGATCCCCCCTGCTCGAGAAAATCACCGAGGCAGCCTGCGAAGCAATGCCGCTGACCGTCGTCCGGCTGGCGTTTCACTACATCAAAAGCCAGGGCTTCGACCGACTGGTGGCGGAGCTGTTCACCTTTCACGGCGCGGTGCTCATGGTGACCGGCAGCGCAACCATCAACACCGAGTACCTGCTCTTGAACTGCCGCTATCTGGCCCAGAGCGACGAACAGAAAGAGGGCCTGTTTCCCCTAACGTTCGGCCTGGACACCGGCGCCCCGGTCGACGACTTCATCTCGGACCTGGACGCCATCGAAAAGGTGTTTTTGAGCGGCGCCGAGGCCGGCGGCCTATCTTCAGGGACCGCTGGCCAGGTGGCCCGTTGGGTGCAGCAGCAGGCGCCAATTGCCCTGCAATATCAGCTGGCACCCTTTCAAGAGAGCATGAATCGCCGTTTTCGACGTGACGTCGCCAACCTGGAGGCCTATTATGCGGATTTGAAGCAGGAGATGCGCGCCAAGCTGAAACGCCCGGGGCAGTCCGACCAACTGGTCCGAGATCGGACGGAAAAGATAGATCTCATTCCGAGCGAAATGGCCAAAAAAAAAGACGACCTGTTCAAAAAATACAGCATCAAGGTCACCCTCGGGCTGGCCGGCGCCCTGCTGATCCGCACCCCCGCCGTCAAGCTGTTCGGCGAAGCCACCATCGGCCGCCGCAAAAAGCCCTTGACCCTGCTTTACAACCCCGTCAACAAATCCATCGACCCGATGGTGTGCGCCGGCTGCGGCGGCGGCACGCGCCAGATTCACTTTTGTGACCGCCTGCACCCACTGTGCCCCGGCTGCGTCCGGCACTGCCCGGCATGCGGATAGAAAATGCAATGCCGACGCGAGACTCGTCACAGGCAGACACGGCACACCGATTCACCACCCACCGACGCCAGCCTGCCTGCCATGGTGGGTTCGCCGCGGCGAGCTGGGTCACGGTTCACGTTTCCGGATCGCGTCCAAACGACCATGGTTCAGGGTATCGCGGCGCGGTTTGCATCTGACGTGCAGGGCGGCTTTGGCCAGCATGTTGGCAGTGATCGGCGCCGTCAGAAAAAGAAACAGTGTGATCAGAAACTCTTTTATGCTGAGGCTGCCTTCCCTGAATGAAAAGAAGATGATCGAGGCCGTCAAGATGGCGCCGATACCCAGCGTCGAGGCTTTGGTCGGCCCATGCAGCCGCATGTAAAAATCGGGCAGTCGAAACAACCCGATGGACCCCACCATCAGGAACAGGGCGCCCACGATAAGAAAGAAGCCGGTAAAAATCGCTGCGATCTGCATGTTGTGCCCCCTCCTTTAATCGATAATATCGCCTCGCAGGATAAACTTGCATACCGCCGTTGTGCTCACGAATCCCAGCATGGCGATGATCAGGGCCCCTTCGTAGTAGAGCGGGGAGCGCATGAATATGCCCAGTAAGACGATCAGGGCGATGGCGTTGATGTACATGGTATCGAGCGCAATCACCCGGTCCAGCATGTGGGGGCCGATCATGAAACGCCACAGATTCAACAGCAGTGACAACCCGATGATGGCGGCAACCGCCTGAATGATCGTGTCTAGCATTGGAAAATCTCCTTGAGCGGCTGTTCATAGCGACGCTTGATGCGCGCGACCAGCGTTGTTTCGTCGGCTACATGCAGGGCGTGCACGTGCAGGGTTTTTTGATCTTCTGAGATCTCGATGCTGACGGTCCCGGGGGTGAGGGAAATCGTGCTTGCCAGGATCGTGACCGGCAGCGCTCCGGTAAGATCCAGCGGTATGGCCACAAACCCGGGCTGCAGCCGATTTGGCGATCCCAGCACCTGTTTGGCCACGATGAGATTGGAAACGATGATGTCCCCCACCAGCAACCCCATGAAGGAAACAAATTTGAGCGGTTTTCGGATGGGGGTCGCCGTTGTCCGAAGGCGGCCGACACCCAGTGGAACGAGCCAGGCCAACATCGCCGCGAGAATAAAATTGCCTACCGTAAACCGGTGGGACAACAACAACCAGAAAGCCATCAGCAATGCAAAATTCATCGGACTGGGAAGGTAGGGCTTAGGGGGCTTGCATCTCATAGATATGGCTCCTACTGGGTTCATGACGGCGTTCTATGACGGTCGGATTCTGCCTGAGGTCTGCGGCGGCATCCCGGCTGTAGGCCAAGATACCGTCGGCAAACACGGTCATCAGCACGGAGGCCGACAGCAAAATGGATATGGCAGCGATTTGGGTGAACCGCAGGTTTGGACCGGCAACGGCGTCCTGTGCGGCAACATTCCAGAAAAAGGTGCTGCCTGCCCTTGAAAATGCGATCATGGTCATCAGGCTGCTGGTCAACAGCGCCGGCCACACCCACACCTGCTCGGCAAACCGGCTTGCCGAATGCAGGATCAAGACTTTTCCGATAAAGCCGGACAGGGGCGGCAAGCCGACGGCGGCGATGGCAGCGATGAGAAACAATCCGCTCAGGAGCGTTGCGTGGCTTACCGGCCCCGCCTTGACGAACCGATCCACGGCGAGGCCCCGCTGGGTGCCGACCTGGTCGGCGATCAGAAACAAGGCGCCGGTGACGGCAGTGGAATGCAGCAGATAATAAAAACCGACCGGCAGGGATTGCCCGCCATCAATGACGAAGGTGATCAGCAGCGTGCCCACGGAAACGATGACCATGTTGGCCGTCAATAGCCGCAGCGACGTTGCGGCATAGACGCCGACACTCCCCAATGCAATGGTGGCGATGGCCAGGGGCCAGATCCACGGGCTGGCGAAATGGGCCAGTGCACCGGCGCTGCTGCCGAAAATGCCGCCGAAAACCCGACAGATCGAATAGACACCGACTTTGGTCATGACGGCAAACAAGGCAACCACCGATGCCGAAGCGGCGGCGTAGGTTTTCGGCAGCCAGAAATGCAGCGGCAGCAGGGCCGATTTCAAACTGAAGACCAGCAGCAACAGCAGACCGCCGGTCTTGACCAGGATCTGTTCTTCCGGCAACAGCAGGCCGACCTTGGCCGCCATGTCCGCCATGTTGAGCGAGCCCAAGGTTCCGTAAAGGGTGCCCAGGGCGACAAGAAAGAAGGCCGACCCGATAAGATTCACGGTGACGTAGTGAAAACCGGCCTTTGTCTGGGCGCTTCCGCCGCCGTGAACCAGCAGCGCATAGGACGCGATCAGCAGGATTTCGAAAAACACGAAAAGATTGAAAAGATCCCCCGTCAGGAAGGCACCGTTGATGCCCGTGACCTGGAACAGAAACAGGGGATAGAAAAGCGAACTCTGCCGCGCTTCCTTGCCGGCGCTGTAAATCCCTGCGCAAAAGGCGAGGATGGCGGTCACGGCGAGCAGCAGAGCCGCAAAACGGTCCACGACCAGCACGATGCCGAACGGCGGCTGCCAGCCCCCGAGGGCATAGGTAATCGTCTGGCGCTGTGCGGAAAGGATCAACCCGGCAGCGACACCCATCAGCACGATCAGAACGGCCCAGGTGATCCGGCGTTGGGCCGTGGGCCGTTTTGACAGGGGCGGCAGCAGCAGCAGTGTGCCCGTCAGCGACGGCAGCAATATCGGGAGAATGGGCAGATGGGTCATGGCCGCCGGTTCTCCTGTGAAATGACATCCGCAGTCGCTTTGGGTTTTCCATCGACGTGGTCGCTGCCCCAATCGGCGCAGGCGCGCATGGCCAGCACCACGAGGAAGGCCGTCATACCGAAGCCGATAACGATCGCCGTCAGCACCAGGGCCTGGGGCAGCGGATCGGCGATACGTTCTGACACGCCCAGTATGGGTGCGGCATTGAGATGAAGGCGGCCGCTGGCGAAAAGGAACAAATTGACGGCATAAGAGAGCAAGGTAATTCCGATGACCACCGTAAACGTGGTTGCGCGCAGACAAAGATAGACACCGCAACTGGTCATCACCCCGACGCAAAGCGCGAAAACAAGCTCCATGACAGCTATCCTTTCAACATGACCCGGATGGGGTCTTCAAGCGTCCGAGCTGGGATAGAATCATCATGCAAGCCCCCACAACGGTCAAATAGACGCCCAAATCGAACGCCATGGCGCTGGCCAGTTCGACATCGCCCAAAATGGGGATGTGGGAATGGCCGTGCCAGCTTTTCAAAAACGGCTGCCGCCATAAAAAACTGCCGGCGCCGGTGGCGGCGGCGATCAGCAGACCGCTGCCGATCAGGTAAAGATAGTTGATGGGCAAGCGCGCGTTCAGCCAGGCATAGCCCATGGCGATGTATTGTTGAATCAAGGCGATCGCAGTGATCAGTCCGGCGATGAAACCGCCGCCGGGCAAATTGTGTCCGCGCAGGAAAATGTAAACGGACACCATGATGGCCAGCGGCAGAATCGCTTGAGAAACCACGGACAGCATCATGGGGTGGCTGTCCGTCGCCCATGGACCGCCATCGGGACTGGCTTGGGATTGAAACGGACGCATTCGTTCCAGCAGCAGGCTGATTCCCATGGCGGCAATGGCCAGAACGCTGATCTCGCCAAAGGTGTCAAATCCGCGAAAATCGACCAGAATGACGTTCACCACGTTGGTACCGCCGCCCAATAGCTTGGCATTGTCGATGTAATAGCCGGAGATGGACGCCAGCGGTCGCGTGATGAGCGCAAACGTGATGGTGCCGACGACGCCGCCGATCAACACCGCCAGCGATGAATCTCTGACGACCCTGTTGGGAGAGGAAACGTCGCGGACATCCTGGGGCAAGAAATGCAGGGCCAGCAAAAGCAGGACAATGGTGACGACTTCCACCGACAGCTGTGTCAATGCCAAATCCGGGGCCGAGAAGAGCGCGAAGGCGATGGCGACCACCATGCCGACGACGGACAGCAGCAGGATCGCCAGCAGCCGCTGGTGGTGCCAGATGACGGTGGCGACGGAACCGACGCCAAGCAAGGTCGCACCGGCAATCATGACGAAATCGATCGGGATTTGCGGCCTTACGCCCACATGCATGTCGAGTTGCATCAGCGGCACCATCGAAAAAACCAAGGCCGTGAAGAAAAGCCAGAACACGGCGCGCTGCAGCGAGTCCTGGTCAAACCAGGACAGAAAGCCACCCAGCCGCTGCTGCAGTCGCTTGAGGGCGTCGTCGAACAGCTGGCTCTCGTCGCGTTCCGTGAAATAGCGCTGAAGATTGAACAACCGCCGACGATTGGTGTAGATCGCTGCGCCGCCGAGCAGGGCCAACAGGCTCATCAGCAGGGGCAGATTCAGGCCGTGCCAGATCTGCAGATGGTAGTCGGGCAGATGCCCACCCAACACCGCGGTCGAGGCCTGGGCGAGGATCGCCCCGACCGTGACCTCCGGGAATATGCCGACGACGAGACACAGGCCCACCAGGATTTCGACCGGCACCCGCATGTAGCGCGGCGGTTCGTGCGGGATTTTGGGCAGATCCTGCGGCTGGCCGTTGAAGAACACATCGTGGATGAACCGCAGCGAATAGGCGACGGAAAAAGCGGCCCCTATCGTGGCGAATGCCGGGATAATCCAGGATATGGAGCCGAGCGTGCTTTGACCCAATGTTTCGGCAAAGAACATCTCTTTGGACAGAAACCCGTTCAGCAGCGGCACGCCGGCCATTGCCGCCGCGGCAACCATTGCCAGGGTCGCCGTAATGGGCATGCACGACCAGAGGCCGTTTAGCTTGCGCATGTCCCGGGTGCCGGTTTCGTGGTCGATGATGCCGGCCGCCATGAACAGGGACGCCTTGAAGATGGCGTGGTTGATGATGTGAAAAACGGCCGCCACCGCGGCGAGATCGGTGCCCATGCCGAACAGCAAGGTGATCAGCCCCAGGTGGCTGATCGTCGAATAGGCCAGCAGTCCCTTCAGATCGTGCTTCAGCAGCGCCAGGTAGGCACCGAGCAGCATGGTCAGCATGCCGGTGATGCTGACGATCAAGAACCAACTCGAGGTACCGGAAAGCACGGGGTACAGTCGGGCCAGCAGAAAAAGGCCCGCTTTGACCATGGTCGCCGAATGGAGGTAAGCGCTGACCGGTGTGGGGGCGGCCATTGCGTGGGGCAGCCAATAATGAAACGGAAATTGGGCCGATTTGGTGAACGCCCCCAGCAAAACCAACAGGAGAATGACGGGGTAAGCGCCGGAATTACGGATCGTATCGCCGCTGGCAAGCACCTGGTCGATGTCGTAGGAACCGACGGTTTGTCCGATGAGGATAAAACCGCCCAGCAGGGCAAGGCCCCCGGCGCCCGTAATGGCCAAGGCCATGCGCGCCCCCCTGCGCGCATCGCTGCGATGGTGCCGGTAGGCGATGAGCAGGAAAGAGCTGATGCTGGTGAGTTCCCAAAAAAACCAGAGCAGCAGCAGATTGTTGGCCAGCACGACACCAATCATCGATGCCATGAAAAACAGCAGGTAGGCATAGAATCGGCCGACTCGATCCGCATCCGACAGGTAGCATCGGGCATACAATATGACCAGCAGACCGATGCCCAGGATCAGGATCGCAAACAGAAGGGAGAGGCCGTCCAGTCTAAAGGCGATGTTCAACCCGTAGGCGGGGACCCAGTCGGCTTGGTAGCGAGGGACGTGACCATCGAAAACAGACGGGATCCGCCACGCCACGGCCGCCAGAACGGCCGCGGGGAACAGGGCCGTGATCGCCGCACAAGCACTGCGTCCCCAGCGCTCGGAGAGCAGGGAATCAACCGTCCCCAGGACCAACAACAGGGGCATCCAGAATAGAGCCATTCGTCAACCATCTCCGCTTCGCCGGATCGCTGGCGCATGCCACTGGGACAGGGTGGATCGGTTCCGTCTTGCCTGACACCGCACTTGGAAACTACAGACGCTGCCGGCCTCGATGAATGGGCCAGCCAATTGAGATCAACACCCCGGCAGGCAACCCTGGGGGGAGGGTACCATAACCGTCACCAAACACAAGATCTGATTGGGTGATGCTCGCCTTCAGGCCGGCGGAAAGGCCGTCTGGACACCTGCGTGATATCCGAAAGCGCTGTTTAAAAGTGCTTCAGCGCTGCGCCTGGCCGAGCAACATCCTGGGAATGAACCGCCCTACCCTGCAATCCAGAAAAAAGCTGGGCCTCCGGCGACCCTGCCGGCAATGCCTAAATGTCGTCCTTTAGACGATATGGTGGCAACTGCACCACCTCCCTCAAGCGCGCATCGCCACCATATACCCATTTACTTTGTAATTGAATTCGGTTATTCATGATACGGGTAGTCATTGACACACTGGCACGTATACCGCACCCTAAAGGGTCGTTGTCCAAATCAGCGGTTGCCCATTCCATGCCTCAATATCAACCCAATTTGATTCACATTATCGCATACTGAAAAAGCTGGGAGGGGATCGCCCACTAGCTGCCGTCCAAAGCCTTTCAACGGTTGCTACTGGTGCTCGAGGTGGCCGAAGCGACGCCCGAAGTCCGCGTCGAGACCATCGCCCGGGCCCGACAGGCGCTGGAAACGAGAGACGCTCAAGCTTAGGCCGGCGGAATTCGGCCCCATTGAAAGGGCCGCATAACCGGCAGCGTAATGAACATGGATGTTAAGATAAGGCAACCTCCGATTACATGGTCATTTTTCGTCATCAGGAACCGCAGAAGATGGAATTCACGCAAAAACTGAAGGATGAGATCAAAGCCATAGGGATCACCGCCTTCTACTTCGGTTGCTGGATTGCCGCGTTGTTGTTGCTAAACCTCTATACAACATGCTGTCCGTTGTGCAGCGAAACCTCGGTAAAGGTGCGCTGATGCGCATGTACTTATCGCCGCTTCCGCAGCAACACCGGTAAAGCGGAGAAGAAACAGTTTAGGCAAACATTGCTGATAAACAGTGGGGAGAAACGATGAGACTACCCATGAAAGGCTCGACACTGCTATGCTTGGCCGGCGTGCTGCTATTGAGCGGATTGAAGGCGATGGCGTCCCAGCCTGCCCTGGATCGCACGGTCCTGCCGGTCCCGGAGCCACAAAGACCGCTTTACACCGATCTGGACGTCCGCAACGCGACGCCGCCGCCGCACTTCCAGGTCAAGCCCCCGGAAGGCGCGCCCAACGTCGTGGTCGTCCTGGTGGACGACCTCGGCTTTGCCGGCACCAGCACCTTCGGCGGGCCGGTCGAGACGCCCACCTTCGACCGGCTGGCCAGCGAGGGGCTCTATTACAACAATTTCCACACCACGGCCGTCTGCTCACCCACACGCGCCGCACTCAAAAGCGGACGCAACCACCACGTGGCCAACATGGGCGCGATCATCGAGACCGGAACGGCCTTTCCCGGCAACACCGGGCAAATCCCCAGCGACGTTGCCCCGCTGGCCGAAATGCTGCGCCTCAACGGATACAGCACCGGCGCGTTCGGCAAGTGGCATGAACTCGCCGCCTGGGAGGCCAGCGTTTCCGGTCCGTTCGACCGCTGGCCGACCCGGCAGGGATTCGACAAGTTCTACGGGTTTCTGGGTGGGGAGACCAACCAGTGGGCGCCCTTCATCTACGACGGCGTGCACCCGGTGGAACTGCCGGAGGACCCGAACTACCATTTTCTGATCGACATGACCGACCAGGCCGTGGCCTGGATCCGTTACCAGAAGGCACTCACGCCGGATAAGCCGTTCATCGTCTATTTTGCACCGGGCGCCACCCACGCACCGCACCACGTGCCCAAGGAGTGGATCGCCCGCTGGAAAGGCAAGTTCGACCAGGGCTGGGACAAGCTGCGCGAGGAGATCCTGGCACGCCAGGTCGAACGCGGCGTCGTGCCCAAAGGTACCAAACTGGCCCCCAAGCCCGAGGCGATTCCGGACTGGGACAGCCTCTCGGGGGATGAAAAACGTCTGTTTACCCGGCAGGCCGAGGTTTTCGCGGCCTACATCGAGATGACCGATCACGAGATCGGACGGGTCATCGAGGCAGTCGACGCGACCGGTGAGCTCGAGAACACTTTCGTGATTCTCATTTACGGTGACAACGGCACCAGCGCCGAAGGCGGGCGCAGCGGCATGTTCAGCGAAATGACCTACTTCAACGGTGTTCAGGAGAAGGTCGAAGACATGCTCAAACACCTCGACCAATGGGGCGGGCCCGAGACCTACCCGCACATGGCCGCGGGCTGGGCCGTCGCTTTCGACACCCCGTACCAGTGGACCAAGCAGGTCGGATCGGACTACGGCGGCACCAAGGTGGGCATGGCCATCCATTGGCCCACGGGCATCAGGGCCAAGGGCGAGCTTCGAACGCAGTTCCACCACGTCATCGACGTCGCGCCAACCATCCTCGAGGCGGCCGGCCTGCCCGAACCCCGGGTGGTCAATGGCGTGCCCCAACGGCCCATGGACGGCATCAGCATGGTGTATTCGTTCAACGACGCCCATGCCAGGGACCGCCACATCACCCAATATTTCGAAATGTTCGGCAACCGCGCCATGTACCACGATGGCTGGCTGGCGAGAACCATCCACAGAGCCCCCTGGGAACCCGAACCGCGGCGTCCGCTGGCCGACGACATCTGGGAACTGTACGACACCCGCAGCGACTTCAGCCTCTCCACCGATTTGTCGGCAAAGTACCCGCATAAGCTGGCCGGGCTTCAGGCCCTTTTCATGTACGAGGCCGAGATGAACCACGTGCTGCCGATCGACGACCGGGTGTTCGAGCGCATCATTGCCGAGAATGTCGGTCGCCCCGACTTGATGGCGGGCCGCACTTCGCTGACACTGGCCGACGGCATGACCGGCATGACCGAGAACGTATTCCTCCCCATCAAGAATCAGTCCAGCAGAATCACCGCCGAAGTGGAGGTGCCGGAAGGTACCGCCTCCCACGGCATCATAATCGCCCAAGGTGGCCGCTTCGGCGGTTGGGCGCTTTACGTCAAGGAGGGTAAGCCTGCCTACGATTACAACTTTTTGGGAATGCAGCGCTTCACGATAGCGGCCAATGAGTCCTTAAGGCCCGGAAAATCAACGATCCGCTTTGAATTTGCCTACGATGGCGGCGGCGTGGGCAAGGGAGGGACGGGAACGCTTTTCGTCGATGATCGCAAGGTGGCCAATGGCCGCATCGAACGCACGCAGCCAAGGATCTTTTCGGCCGACGAAACCGCCGACGTGGGCATCGATCTGGCCACACCGGTGGTGGAGACCATCGGTGCTGAAAGAAAATCGCGCTTCAACGGCAAAATCCACAGCGTCACGGTCGAGGTGCAGTGATGCCGGAAATGACCAGCATCTGGTGAAGGGAGACGCAAATGAGAGGCGGCACCCATCCCAAACGGTCAGATGCGAGATCGCCTTGCCATTGGCGGTTTTGATGATGGCAATTTTTGCATCCAGCGGCGCGTTCGCCCAGGAGGCTGCCGCCCAGGGCGACGCCTGGCAGGTTGGTTTGAGTATCTACAGCTGGTTTACCGACATTTCCGGAGAGACTGTTTTTGCTGAACCCGGCGGCGATTTCGAAATCGGGGTCGAGAACATCCTCGACAATCTCGAGTTTACCTTCATGGGCATCCTCGATGTGCGTAAAGGGCGCTGGGGACTTCTGAACGACCTGATCTACATGGATGTCGAGGGGACGCAAATAGGAATCAAGCCACACCAAGGGAGCGCCCTCATACCAAAAATCGCAATGTTTACCCTGGCCCTGTGCCTTTGTATGGCGTCCACTCAGCCGGCGGCGGCTAAATTCGATGGATCCGACGCGCTGCTGTGCGCCGTCACACCGGTTTCCGAATGTGAAGCCGACAGGGAATGCGATCCGGTTACGATTGAGGTGGCAGCGATTCCGCGGTTTCTCAAAATCAATTTCGAGGAGAAGATAATCTCGACCACCGAAGAAAGCAATCGAACCGATGTCAGTGCGATCGGAAATTTCGAGCGTGTCGATGGTCGGTTGATCTTACAGGGCGCCGAAAATGGCCGCGCATGGAGCATCGTCATTTTTGAAGAAAATGGAAAGATGTCGGCCACGATTTCCGATGAGGAAGTGGGGTTTGTCGTATTCGGGGCTTGCACGAAAAACTAAAAGGACGATTTCCAATGCAACGCCCCCTCACCAACGTGCACCGAGAAATTCCGCAGACCAGCCGCCGACTTTCGGCAGTCGGTCTGCTCGCCATGCTCTTTCTCACGGCATGTTCGACGACCCAATCCCGCGTAGTTCCGCCGTCGCCGGCCACGACACCGCTGCAGGCCAAACTCGATGTCAACGCCGATCAGCAGACCCTGCAAACGGTCGCCGGGCAGCTGGAGAGTACCCGATCCGGGTTCATCGACCTTGACCAGCGGGGGGGGTGGCCCGAGCGGGGGTATGTCGACAGCCAGGAAAACGACCAGTTCGAACGCCTCTACTTTCAATTTGTGGTCAGCCACACCTGCTTGTGGGACATCGTCAACCGTTACGGAAGGGAGCAGGCCCGTTTCGCCGATGACGAAACCGGAATAAGGGCCCATGTTCTCGTCCTGTACGCCGAGTTTTTGTTGGCCTTTCACACATCATTTTTTGTTGCTGAATTCATGGATGACCCGATTGCCATCGCCAAACTGAATGAACCTTTTTTTCGCTCGGAAATTCCCCAGGGGACCTACGATCGGCTTCGCCGTAACGTAACCGCCAATGACAGCGCCCATCGGCTGGCGGCGGCCTGGGTGCTTTACTCGGAGGATGTCGCCGATCCTCGGTCGACCTTGGTGAAACTCGGCATGCGAGATCCGGTCTATTCCAATCTATTGGCGCTGATTCCGGACCTGTATGCGGGGTCGATGCAGCAGACACAACGCATCCTAAATGCCAAAAACGGCGCTATGGTCAGACCTGAAAATTGGCTCTCACACACCCGGGCCGAAACACTGGCCCGAAAGGCGTCGCAGGAGTTGGGCGGCTTGCGGTTTGCCACCCGTTCACTGCTTTTTAAAGATATCAGCCGCTTGAAAAACCCCAATGCACATACGATTCGGTTTAGTGCAGCTCAAAAAAGGCAGGTTTATGATCTGCTGCAGCCCGGTGACCTGTTGTTAACATTTACCGCCGGCTATATCAGCGACGTCTTTATCCCCGGCGTGTTCAAGCACGGCATCACCTATGTGGGCTCTCCCAGCCAGCGCGCCGCCGCCGGTCTGAACACGGAAAGCCTGCCCCTGGCGGCCGAGCCCGAGCGCAAGCGTTTCGAACTTCATATCGCCCAGGAATTTCTTCCCGGAGGCCAGAATGCCGATGTCATCGAGGCGGTCGCGGAAGGCGTTATTTTCAACAACCTGGCCAAAATCATGGACACCCACATCAACCGGCTGCTGGTTCTTCGTCCGATGTTGACTGATGTGGAAAGAATAAAATTTATGGCAGGCGTATTCTCTTACCTGGGCGACGAATACGATTTCTATTTTGATTTCGCGGACGCCTCCCGACAGGTCTGCACCGAGGTGCATTACCGTACCCTGGACGGCAGGGGCGGGATTCACTTCACGCTCACTGAACGCGGCGGTCATGAGACGCTCAGCGCCGACGATATCGTTCGATATTTCGCCGGAAGCCGGCCGCGGCAGTTTGAACTCATTCTGTTTGCGGACGAGCGTCCAGGATCCGAGCACCACCAGGCCAGAGTATTGACGGGCAACCAGGCCGAGCGTTGTCTCCAAGCATTGATGGCCGCTGCCAAGCCATGAGCCCATCAACCATAAACAGCGGCAATCGTTCGACCCCCAACCACTTGGTTGCCTCGCAGAAAGGCCCTTGGCGATGAACAACAAGATTCATGAACTCGAACAAGCCCTGACCCAGGACGTACCGGACCAGACCCTGACCGACATGCCCCGGCTCGACCAGCTCAGTGAAGTGATTTCCAGGCATGGCACCGAGGCAGCCATATCGCTGGCAATTCTGATCCTCGGACTCCTTTCCGCCAGATTGATTGACAAATTCCTGCGCACGTGGCTGGGCCGCCTGATACCGGCCGCCAAATTCGTCAGGGTGTTTTGCAACCTTGTGTATCTGGGCATGGTCGCCACCGTGGTCGCCGGCGCCGCAGTCGAATTTGGTGTCCATCCGGTCAACGTGTTCAGGTTCCTCACCATCCTTACCCTGGTGGCAGCCGGCTCGATGATTTTCCTGCGGCCGTTCCTGCCCTCCATGCCCTTCAAGGTCGGCAATACGGTCAAGCTCGGCGATCTGCTTGGCAAGGTTGAGGCGATCACGCTCCTGAATACCCGCCTGAAGACGTTTGACGGCAAGACCTTTTTCGTGCCCAACCGGCAAATTCTCAACGATGTCGTCATCAACTACCACTTCACCCAAACCCGCCGGGTGAAGATCGATGTCGGCATCTGCTACGATCAGGACCTGCAAAAAGCCAAGCGGCTGTTGGAAGCGGTCATGACCGAGGATCCCCGGGTGAAATCCAAACCGGGTCCCGCGGTGTATGTCCTCAACCTGGCCAGCAGCAGCATCGAGATTGGGGGGCGATGTTGGGTAGACAATAACAATTATTGGGTCACGCGCTGCGACCTGATCGAAAAAACCAAACATTGCTTTGACACCGAGGGAATCCAAATTGCCTTTCCACAACTGGAACTGCACTTTCACGGCGACAAGCCCGGAAACCGAATCGGCGTGAGCATTAGAGACGATGAACCATAGCCACACAATCCCAAAGCCGGGAAACTGCCGCCGCTGCGATCGAACCGGGAACTGGTTTCGGTCAGGTGGTGTTTGCATTCCCACCGGGAGTGGTTTGATCACCGCAACTCACTTGTGAAAGCCGCCTGCCCAACCAACTGGGAGCGGTTCATGGGGCGGGGCGCACTCCGGCCAAGCTGGAAACGTCCATATTTTGGACGTCCCCCTGCAGGGCGGCGGGTTTAGCGAAACACCTTTAACGGAGGTACGGTCAGATGAACACGGCAGGTCGACAATCAACCAGCAGGATAGTGCGCTGCATCTTCACCGTGGCGCTGTCATTGACACTTTTACTCGGATTGTCCGAAGGGGTTCGGGCCGATGAGGCAGATGCCAAGCAGATCCTCAAGAAAATGTCCGATTTCATGAAGACGCAGCAATCCCTGTCGTTTGAATTCGACGCCACCCTCGAGGTCATCACCACCGACGATCAGAAACTCGCCCTGGCCAGTTCGGGTGCCGTAAAACTCAAGCGGCCTGACCGACTCCATGTGGCGCGCGCCGGTGGATTTGCGGATATGGAGATGTTCTTTGACGGCAAGACGCTGACGCTGTTGGGCAAAAGCATCAACCGCTACGCGCAGCTCGATGTACCGGGCAGCGTCGACCACCTGATCGATGAAATGAAAGTCACCTACAACTGGCCACTGCCCGCCGCGGATCTACTGCTGTCGGATGCCTACGACGAGTTGATGCGGGATGTCGTTGACACCAAAGACCTGGGCTACGGTGTCGTCGGGGGCGTTAAATGCGATCACCTCGCTTTTAGGACCAGCGAAGTGGATTGGCAGATTTGGATTGCCCACGGGGAGCGCCCTTATCCGATGCGTTTTGTGATTGCCTCCAAACTCGTCAACGGTGGGCCACAATACACGGTTCAGACCAGAGCCTGGAAGGCGGGCGGCGAAATGGCGGCCACCGACTTTACCTTCACGACCCCAACGACGGCTGAAAAGGTGGACCTGAAGGATCTCAAGGGCACGGATGATTTACCAGGCCATTTCGTGAAAGGAGACGCAAAATGAAAATGTTAAAGATAGCGGGTGGCGTTCTGTTGGCCGGGTTCATCATGACATTCGGATCTGAGATTGGAGATCGGCTCTCGATCCCAGGCGCTGAGCGATGGGTGGCAACTGCGGACGCCATCGTCGGGCGTCCGTTGACCCCGGTGAGCGTGGCTGGGGTGGCACGGCGTTCGGTACGGCGCTGCGCGGTAGGCGTTTATCGCTGCAGCCTGCCCGCCGACAGATCGTTGAGCGCTCACTTGGTGGTGGCTGACCATTCGGACGGGATGGGCTTTTTCCCGCTGTTGATGAACAGCGACCCGACGCTCCTGGCCACATAGCAGGGCCGGCGCTGGTATGACCAGATCAGCGGATTGGTGGCGGCAGACCTGCGCATGCCGGGCCGTGCCGTGTCGGTCCTGGCGGTGGTCATCGGTCTTGGACACGGTTTTCTCAACGCTTCCGCCGCAGGCGCAGCTGCGGGGATACGCGGTCTGCCCGGGATCACGATCATGCTGTCTGTTTTGATGGCACCGGGTGCGGCCTTGTCCTGTCACTGGGCAGGGTTTGGGCCCGGATGGCCATCCGGGTGATCGGAAGCTGGGTTTTTGCCGGTGGCGTGCTGATGGTTGGCTGGTATTTCCGCGGCCTCCTGCGACCCTGAATTCCGAAAGGTTTCCTGAAAAACCGCGCCTTGGCCAACAGGCCTTTCGACGTGGCGATGACCTCCCTGGTTTGCGCTGGCCGAAAGGGTGCCCAAGAACCACCCCCGTTCCGGACGATCACCATGCTTGTCCCATCCCGATTCCGCTTTTTTCAGGGCTATCGCATGGATGGCCTGCTCGCCTTCCGAGAATCCTCTGCCCATCGCATGGCGATGGCCGTTAACATCCCCAAGACGACAAATCCCGTGGCAAGCGGCAGCGTAGACCCATCATAGAACCTTCCGATCAGAGCGCCTAGCAAAGAAGAGATAACGTTGGACAACGATCCGATAATCGCGGCACCGATGCCTGCCATATGCTTCAACGGCGCCATGGCAATGGCACTCAAATTTCCAAAGAGTATGCCCATGCAGAAAAACGAGGGTGCGAAAAAAGCCATCATCAACCACAGCGGCGTACTGCCCCCCAATCGATAGTTGAGCGCGAGAAATATCGTTGTCAGCAAAACGAATGACCAAACGGCCCGATGGGACAGCACCCGCATTCCAAATCGCATGACCAGGCGGGAATTCACCACGGAGGCGCCTCCCACAAACAGCGCCAGAGTGGCCATGTAGATCGGAAATTGCCTGCCCAGACCGTAGACCTCCTGGAAGATCTGTTGGGCACTGCTCAGATAAGACATCAGCACGCCGGCGATGAACCCGGAAGCGAGGGTGTACCCCATGCAGAGACGATTTTTGAAAACCCAGCCGACAGCATTCAGAATTCGACCGCTGGAAAAGGGGATGCGATCGACTCGGGCAAGCGTCTCCGGCTGCCTGATGAAAAACCACGTCAACCCAACAAGCCCCTGAATCATCAAAACGCCGAAAATGGCCCGCCACCCCATTGCGAGCAATACGGCCTGTCCCAGGGCCGGTGCAATGGCGGGAACGACGATGAAGATTGCCATCACGACGGACATGATTCGGGCCATTGCCCGACCGCCATGCTGGTCTCTGACAAGGGCGATGATTGCCGTTCGCGGCCCGCCCGTACCAATGCCCTGGATTAATCTGCCGACCAACATCACCTCGAATCGGCTGGAGAAAATAGAAAACAGACATCCCAGGATAAAAATCAAAAAACCGGAAATAATGACGGGCCTTCGGCCGTATGCGTCCGCAAGGGGGCCAAACAGCAGTTGACCGATTCCCATGCCAAACAGCAATGCGGAAACCACCAGCTGGATATCATTGGCGTGCGCAGCGTGAAGTTCCCTGCCGATCTCCGGCAGGGCCGGCAGCATCATATCGATGGACAGGGCCGTGATGGACATCATGACCGCCAAAAGGGTAACGAATTCCCGGTATCCCGGACCGCGTTTTGTCTGCTTATGGAAAACCATTGGAATCGCTGGAAACGGGCGGCTTGATATGCAAATAGATCGTAGACATCCCGGCCGAGGCCGACACAGAGAACCTATAGGATCCTTTCAGCTTCATATAATATAGCGGATTCGAAATCGTTTTGCCCGAAGGGATATAGGCCGACGTGCCGCCCCGTGCCACCAGATGGGAGCACCGGCATTCGCAAGAATCGCGAGGCACCGCAAAGATGACCATTGACGTCGGCAGTGTATGATATACAACCTACCCGAGGTAACCGTGTCTGTCCGCCAACCCGCTCAGCCCAAAGGAACGCGCGTGGCCCACCAACCCGACGCGACATCGCATCGCGACCCCCATCGCTGGGTGGTCTTTTCCGTCATCTGTCTGATCTACTTTTTCGTCTATTTTCACCGGGTCTCGACATCGGTAATCGCTTCGGACCTGTTGACGACCTTCGACACCACGCCCGCGGCCCTGGGATTCATGTCGTCCATGTATTTTTACATCTATGCCTTCAATCAACCCATCGTGGGATACCTGGCCGACCGCATCGGCCCCCGGCGGGTGATCGCCTACTGGTCGATGACCGCCGCCCTGGGCTGTTTGATCTTCGGCATGGCGCCCTCCATCGGGTGGGCCTCGGCCGGCCGCGCCCTGATCGGCTTTGGGGTCGGCGGCGTTTATGTTCCGACCGTCAAGGCCCTGTCACAATGGTTCCGTGAAAAGGAGTTCGCCACGATGGTAGGACTGCTCATGTCCATGGGCAACCTGGGCGCCGTGATTGCCACGACCCCGTTGGCCTGGGCCGCCGCAACCTGGGGATGGCGCCCGACCTTCTTTTTGATCGGCGGCATCACCTTGTGCATGGCCATCGTCATGCTGACCCTCACCCGCGATCGGCCGGCAGCCAGTCGACCTGAACCGGGCCTGGCCGGGAAGGCAGCGCCGGGCCTGGCCGACAATATCCTGGCCATCTTGCGCTCGTCGCAGTTATGGCTGGTGGTCATCATCTTTTTCGGCTTTTACGGCACCGCGGTCACCCTGCAGGGATTGTGGGCCACGCCCTTTCTGATGACCGTGCTGAACATCGAACGCATCCTGGCCAGCCAACTCAACATGCTGATTCCCATCGGCGTCATCGTGGGGGCGCCCTTTTTCGGATGGCTGCCGGATCGCTTCGAACTGAACAAAAGCCGGGTTCTGATGGCCATCACGGCCATCTACACGACCTGCTGGGTCGCCATCATGGTGGTCTTCGGCCACTTGGGCATCGTCGGGTTTTCAATCATTTTCCTGGTCATGGGAGTGGTGATCGGCGGTATGATCAGCACCGTCTGGGGGGTCATTCGCGAAATCACGCCGACCGAACGCCTGGGCCTGACCTCGGGCATCCTCAACCCGGCCCCATTTCTGGGAGTCGCGGTTTTCCAGGTCCTGACCGGCAACATCCTCGACCGGGCCGGACAGAGCGACGGGCTCTACCCCCTGGCGGGCTTTAAAAGTGCGTTCGCCCTCTGCCTGGCCGCGGCCGTGGTCTGTCTGGTGTTGTCCCTGTTTGTCAAATCCAAGCCAGCCAGAACTTGACGGGCGGCCGGCTGTGGTGCGCCGACCCGCTCGACACGACCTTAAAATTCGTCGATAAACTCTCGCAATGACTCGGCCGTTCGGCGGCCAAGCGCCCCCAGGGCCCGGCTGTGGGCCGTGGCCAGGCCCTCGAAGCCCGAACCGTGCATGGGTTCCGCCAGGACCATGTGCTCGGACCGGGCCGGCGGATCGCCGCTGTGGTGGACCAGTGTCCAGACCACGCGCATACGCATCGTATTGTCCGACCCGCCGATCAACTCCTGGAACTGAAAGTCAACCGTCACATCCGGTTTGACGCCGGCCGGCCAGGGAGCCATGACCACCCGGTCGCCGGGCATGAGCAGTTGCAGGTTTTCGGCAAGGGTCTCTTGAACCATCCGGTCCAGGTAATCGGCCCAGCGCTGCAGCGAGGCAATCTCGACCTGGCTGGCACCGGAAAGCCGCACCATCTCGCTCCGGTTGAGATAGCCGGGCAGCGTCAGCGACTGAATGCCGACCGTGAGGGCCGGCCGCTTGTCGTCCACGGCAGTCGTGATCGACTCCGGGTCCAGGGGGCGCAAGGTGTAAAAACTGACCGGCGCCGAGGTCGAACGGCATCCCGCAAGCCCCATCATTGCAACCAGGCCGGTGGCCAGGATCACCCGTGGTAGGCGGGTCATGGCGCGTCTCCTTTCCCGAAAACGATGGCATCGGGATGCCGTTCGAGGTAATCAGCCAGGGCTTCCACGGCCCGGGCCGCTTCCTGAAGGTCGAGCAGCAGCCGGTTGAGGTTGTAAACGGCCGGTGCACTCTCATCCATGACCCGTCCGATGCCGTCCAAGGCCTGCTCGCTGCGGGCCAGCGAGGCACGCGCCTGATCCAGCATATCGTTGATGCGCGGCAGCGTGCCGTCGGCGAAGCCGGCGGTGATCTGTCTCAATTCGGCAAAGCTCTTGTCGATGTTGTCGATGGCGCTCTCCATGGTCTCCGAGCCGGTCATGGCCTCGACCTGTCGGGCCGCCTCCCGGATGTCCGCCAGGGCTGCTTCCATGGGCAGATTTTCGATGCGTTCAACCATCCGCCGGACCGTGCCGGCGACCTCGACCATCGTGTTGGGAATGGTCGGCACCACCGGATGCGCATCGTCGGTGCGCAGGGTTTGCGGGATGGCCGCGGGGTAGATCTCCATGCCGATGTAGCTCTGGCCGGTCAGCAGATTACCGGTGCGCTGCTGAGCCCGCAGCCCCTTTTCGACCAGTTTTTCCATCAGGCGGTGCTTGGGTATGGCCGACTCGCCGGAGAACTTGATCCGGCCCGGCTCGATGGCGATCAGCACCGGGATGCGGAAGGTGAAGCGGTCCTGGTTGAATTGCAGGTCGACACCGACGACTTCGCCGATCTTGATGCCGTAAAATTCCACCGTGGTCCCCGCCGAAAGCCCACGCACCGTCTCGTTGAAATAGAGCAGGTAATACTCACGGTAGCTGTAGGATGCGGCCTGGGCGGCGTCGAGGCTGTCGTACAGGGTGAATTCGTTGTTCCAGGGGGTTGTGTCGTCCGCCTCGGCATCCTCGACGGTGAAAAAAGAGATCCCCCCCACCAGCAGACTGACCAGGGAGGGGGTGTCGATGCGGACGCCGTCGGCACCGAGATTCATGTCAAACCCGCTGGCGTTGTAGAAACGGGAACTGCGCGTGACCTGTTGGTGATAGGGCGCTTCTACAAAGATCTCAAGGCGCACGCCGCTGGCGTCGCCGGCCATGCCGACGTCGGTCACGCTGCCGACCCGGACCTGCCGAAAATAGACCGGCGACCCGATGTCGAGGGAACCGAGCTTCTCCGAGCGCAGGACGAACTGCTGGCCGGGGGTGCCGCGCGGAATGGCCGGCGGTTTTTCACGGCCCTCGAAGCGGCTCACCACCTTGTCGCCGCTTCCCGGCGCCATGCCGATGTAGGCACCGGAAAGCAGGGTGCTCAGACCGGACACCTGACCGCCGGCGACATGCGCCCGGGTGACCCAGAACAGGGTGTCTTCGGTGAGATGCGGCGCCATTTCACGGCTCATTTCGGCCGTAACCAGGACTTGGGACAAGTCCTCGCTGATCTGAATGCGCTGCACCTTGCCGACCGAGACATCCTTGTACTTGATTTCCGTTTTGCCGGGAATCAGCCCTTCGGCGGACTTGAAGACAATCGTAATGGTCGGCCCGGTCTCGCGCATGGTTTGGACGGCCAGCGACACCCCGACCAGCAGTGCCACCACCGGGATCAACCAGATGATCGAAAAACGCCGCCCGCGAACGATCTCGGGTTCCGGTAACGACGCTTGCATGGCCCTGTCGGGGCGAACGTCATCCATCCGTTTTCTCCATTGCATCCCAGATCAAGCGGGGATCGAACGTTATGGCGGCGAACATGGTCAGGACCACGACCGCCGCAAAGTAAACAATGCCGGGACCGGCCACGATGGTGGTCAAAAAGTCGAGCCGGACCAGGGCCACCAGAATCGTCACCACGAACACATCCAGCATGGACCAGCGCCCGACGATCTCGGTGATGCGGTACACCCGCGTGCGCTCTCCCGGCCGCCAGCACGAACGCCGTTGCACGGAAATCAGCAGTCCCACCAGGACCATCAGCTTGGCGATGGGCACCACAATGCTGGCCACGAAGATGATCAGCGCAATGCCCCAGGACCCGGTCCGTATGAAGTAGATGACGCCGCTGATGATCGTGTCGGATTGGGTGCTGCCCAGATAGCTGGTGATGGTCACCGGCAGCAGATTGGCCGGCAGATAAAAAAGGACGGCCGCAATCACCAGCGCCCAGGTCCGATTGATGCTGTGCGGTTTGCGCTGGTGAAGGGTGGCACCGCACCGGGGGCACACAAGGCGCGACCCGTGCCCGGGTGCTGCCGGTCTGCGCACCAGCAGGCCGCAGGTGTGGCAGTTCAACAGCCCGGCCAGGGCCGCCGTGGGGCCGGTGGCCCCGTGATGGGCTCGGCTCAGCGGCATTCGTCCATCCGTTTCCATATGGTGTAGGGGTCCAGGAAAACATTGACCGCCGTCAGCACGAACACCAGCAGCAAAAAGGCGAACAGGGCCTTGCCGGGTATGATCGTGGCCAGCTTGGCCAGCTTGACCACCGAGACCAACACCCCCAACAGAAAAACCTCGGTCATGCTCCAGGGCCGCAGCCGCAGCGCGAGTCGGAACAACCGCCTGGCCGCCGGCGGTCGGACCCCGCGCTTGAGCGGCAGCAGCACATAGGTCAAGGCCCCCAGAAACAGACAGGGGAAAACGATGCTGGTGCACAAAACGAGCAGCGCCAGTCCCGGCATGATCTGCCGGGAGATGATGAGCGTACCGGTGATCAGCGTGGTTTCCAGAACGGTTCCCTGGGTCTCGAGCAGCAGAAACGGGAACAGGTTGGCGATGGCCAGCAGCAGCAGGCCGGTGATGGCACCGGCCAGGGTGCGGTCGACGGTTTCGGGATAGCGGGCGGCCAGCACCGACCCGCATCGCCGGCACCGGGCGTTGCTCTTTTCCGGAAGCGCTGGCAAGCGATGCAACAGGTCACAGTGGTGGCAGGCGATCAGTGCTTGGGTCATGGCGACAAGACTCGTTTGGCGGATTCGTAACAGCGCCGATATCTGCGTTACGCTTCATCCCTCGTCACTGCGGAGTACCGTCAGTACACCTTCGTTCCTCCGGATTCGCAAGCCTTGATCTCGGCGCTGTTACGAATCCACCGGAAATGCGACGCTTTGCGGGTCCATCGGAGCTGGCTGTCGCTTGAATAAAAATAGCCTTTAAATACCACTATTTCCGGAACCATGCAATGATTTCGTATAAGGTAGGGGGGCAGGGAAAAAGCGTCTCAGGCGACCTGCAGGTCGGGCTTGCCTTTGCGGCGACGAATGACCTTGACGACGGTGGGACCCTTGGGGTCGTTGTAGGCAAGATTCGAATTGAGGTTGATTTTCGTAAACAGCTGATTCAGCTTGGCTTCGATCGCTTTGCGTTTGTTCTCTTCCATCTGTCTGTCTCGTGATTCTTTCAAAGTTCTTTTCAAGTTGTTAAAATAACGGCACATTCATCTTGTAATGCGCTTATCAAAGTTGCCGTTGTTAAAGCAATCCTGCCCATAGGCCGGGCAGCGGATGCGCGTCTGTGTGGCTCGCTTGGCGTGACCGGTTCGACCCACCTGCCGTTCAGGGATTAACGTCTGCGTTGCGCTATAATAAGGGAGGCAAACACCACTTTACGTCGAGGTAACGTCAGCCCTGCCCCTGGGCAGGGTTCCTAGCGTTGAGGCACTCTTTATACCAGAGAGCCGTGCTTTGCAAGCGATATTTGGCAAAAGACGCCTGGCGGGACCGGCGGCGGCACCGCACCCGAAGGCGCTAGTACCCGATCGCCTCCAAGCCCGGCATCACCCCAACGGGCAAGTTCTCTTGCTGCCGCTCCGCGAACTGCCGATAGACCGTCTCGAAGGGCACGGCACCGTCGGGGGTCAAGACCACTTCAGGGCGGCTCCAAAGGTAGATCTTTACGGTCTTGTCAGGAAAGCGCTCGGCCAGGTGCCGGTTGATGTCGTCGAGCCTGGTCTGCGGAAAGAGCGACGAACCGACGACTTCGAGCAGAAAATGATAGGCGTCGTCGAGGTAATTGACATTGATGTTGGTAATGACGTAGCCGTCCGGGTTGTCAAAGGCCCGGACCAGCTCCGCTTTGATCTGCTCGATCACGGCCAGGCGCTCCGGGGTCGCCTTGTCGCCCAGCATCCAGCCGTAACGCAGCAGCCCGCTGCTGGACTGAAGATACTCCGGAATGGTGCTGAGGATCAACTTCAGGCTTGAGTCGCCGGTAGCGGCCCGCACGGCCTGCTCCAGGGCCAACACCTCGTCTTCCCGCAAGCGGTGCGATCCACTGACGTAGGCTTTGGCGACGCGGTGATCCGACAGGTCAAAGAACTCCGCGCGATGAAAATAGACCGATTGCCGCTTCTCGAATTTTTCTCGCAGGATCTGTTCCGTGACGGCCAGATCGCGCAACATCGGGCTTTCGACACGGCGCCCGAAGGTGCCATCGAGCTCCAAGGCGGTGTCGTAAACCGTCTCCCCCTGGGCGGTGACGTTGGCGACTCTGGCGCTGCGCAGCGTCAGGCGGGTCGGCATGCCGATATCCGTCGTGAGCTTTTCCTGCATCGATTTGACCCGTGAGGGGGTGATCGTGCCCGATGTGTGGATGTTGGCCAACACAAACAGGCGGTCGTTTTCGGTGTAATGGTGAACGTTGTCTATACCGGCCGCGGGAACCTTTCCCAGTTCGTCTCCCAAGGAGGTGTGAATTCGATTGGTGATATTCTGCTCACGGATGGAACGAATGAGCGCACCGGTCAAAAAGACCGTGATGATAACGAACGCCACGATAGCAATGCCGAAGCGCCTCAGGTATTCGCGCCGGTCAGGCTGCTCGCCGTAGATCTTGGCCATGCCGCTGGCCGTAAAGGTTGCCGAGGCAACCAGCAGAATCGACAGGAAATTGGCAAAGAACAGGAGAAACGACCCCATGCCGCCCTTGACTTCACCGATCGAAAAACAGAGTCCGGAGTTGGCCAGCGGCGGAACGATGGCCGTGGCGATGGCCACACCCGGCAGGGCCGGGCTGATCTTCTCGTCGAGCATCGCATAGGCGCCGGCAAAGCCGGACAGAACCGCCACCAGCAGATCGAACAGGTTGGGCTGCGTGCGGGCAAGCATTTCGGGCGTCGACTGGAAATCGCCGATCAGAAACCCCAGCGACACCCCCATGCCAATCGACGTGGCCACACCGACCACCTCGGCTTGAACGGCGCGGCCCAACAGGCGGGTATCTCCCCTGACGAGCGCCAGGGACATCCCGAAGATCGGGGTCATCAAGGGTGCCACGAGCATGGCGCCGATCACAACGGCGGTGCTGTTGGCCAGCAGCCCGAAACAGGCGATGCCGGTCGACACGGCAACCAGGATGTAAAACCGTGCCCCGGGCTCGGAGCCTTCCGCTATATCACGGCGGACAATTTCAAAGCGCTCCCTGGAAATTCTAAAATGACGGATGAAAGAGAGCAAGGGCACCCCCACGGTTGAATCACGTTTTTCGAAGCTATGCTAAGCATTGCGGGTGAGCGGCGCAATTGACCCGTCACGTTGATTGGAAACGCTATCGCGGCCGGCGCAAAGACCATCAGGGCCCCGGATTTATTTCCATGGTCCTCAATCCACGGCCGCGATCCAGGCCAGGACCTGCTCCTCGAGATAGTCGTAAAAGGGATTGTAGCGCAGCCGCAGCAGCCAGTCGCTGGAGAGTTTCAACAGGCCGCGCTCACCCCGAATGGCAATCTGTCCTAAGAAAATCTCTTGGTCGTTGTCCGGCGGCTGCCGGCCATACAGCGGATCAGTGGGCGCAAACGGCAGGGCGACGTGGGAAAGCGAAATCACGCCGGCCGGCCACGCCAGGTCCAGGGGCGCGCCCGGCGACGCATCGGCGGTGAATGCGGCTTTGTGCCGGGCGTAAACCCGGGCGCTGTCCGGATTTTCGTTGGTGATCAAGGTCATGGCAAAAGGCAAGCTGGCGTCGGCCATCAACCGAGCGGTCAAGGGTCCCGGGTCGGAGACCAGCAGCGGTTCCTGGGCCGCCAGACGATTGATGTCGAACACCACCAGGGCATGACCGTGGGGCCCCAAAGGGGTCAGCAGTCGATCGATGATGGCGGTGGTCGACACCGTTGCGTCAACGGTCGATTTGAAAACCAACACCGGCGGGAAAGTCTTCAAGGCATCGGTTTGGGCCCCGGCCGCGATCCGCCGGCTGACGGCCCGGGTGAGACGGTGCACCTGATTTCCGGCGTTGCTGGTGAAAGAGTTGTACTTGTATGGGTCGAATTCGGGCTCGATCGACAACCAGGCCAGACGGCCAAAGCCGGGAACGCGGGCCAACTTGTCCTTCAATCCGGCCAGCCCGGCCAGGGGGTGGACCCCGATGGCCGGTGAGATCAGTACTACACTGGCCGGCAGGGGCGACGTAAGCCCTGCCATGGCATCGAGCGTAAAATCCAGGGCCAGTGGCGCCCCCATGGAATAGCCCACGATGTGGATCGGCTTCTCGCCTACCCTGGCCGCCAGGTGCTGCACGCTCAGGCGCACCACCGCGGCCATGTCTTCCCAGGTGATGTGCCGAAGCCCGGACGGCGCGGTTCCGTGGCCGGGCAAGCGCGGCCCGAGGACCCAGTAATGACGGTCGTTGAGTGCCTGGCCCAAGGTTCGCAGGCTGTAAGGTGAATCCGACATGCCGTGCAACAGCAGAACACCGCCGGCAATTTCATCGGTCGGCAACTCGAAGCTGCGGTTCCAATTGGGGTCGCGGATCAGTGGGTCTGAAATGCTGCCGGAACTGTAGCGGATCAGCTCGTTCCCCGAGCCGGTCGGGGTGGGGGCGACCACCTCCTCCTCCAGCTGGGCGAACAGCCGCGCTTCCAGTTGCCGGTAGTCGTCGAAGGTCTTGACAAGGTCGGCATCGCCGGCCTCGAACTCCGCTGTCAGCTGCTGCGTGTGCCAGAGCTCCATGGCCGGCCCGCTGCACGCGGCCATGGAAAGGGCCAACATAATCGTGACACCGGCGATCAGGCCGCGAGTGGGCTGCCGGCGGGCGTGATGAGGGTGAGGAGGCGTCATGATCCTTCCTTTGCGATGCTGCCCAGACCGTTCGAAAATCAGCGCCAGCCTTGTTGTCGTTTGTGCCGCAGCGTGTCGACAATAATCGGCACCGCCGGTGGAATGCGCTCGCTCTCGGCGGTGAGGTTGCGGATCATGGACAAGTGGGTGCCCGCCACCGTTCGGTGAGCCACACCGGGCAGGCGCGTCGACGCAACGGTCACCAGGCCGTCTCCCAAGCCGTTGGTCACGGACATCAGGCTGTCGCTCAGCGCCTCCAGCTGCCCTTTTGGGACAACCGGCAGGTAGGGCGCGATGGTGTCAGGCCACTTTTCGACATCGCTCTCGCTCCAGGGGCTGATCACGCCGGCGATGATCAGCTGCTCCACACCCTGCGGATGCGGCCGCTGGTTCAGGGTGGTCAAAAACAGACTGCCCGGCAGCAAGTCGATCTTGGCTTCGCCGGCCCCGTCGAAAATGGCCGCCAGCCATCCGGCCTCGCCGTGGGTCAGCCGTGCAAATTGATCACGCACTTCCGTCAAGAAACGAAAACGCACCAACTGCGACCCATGGTTGGGCGTGCCGACCATGATCAGCAAATCGACCGCCGGCGCCTTTCCGGACTGCACGGCTTTGCGATAGGCCACATGCGGACTGGTCAGCATCTCTCTTGAAACCAGGCCGCCCATGCTGTGGGCCACAATGGCAATGCGCCGGATGCCCAGCGACCCGAGCCGCTCGAGCGCACCGAACAGCAGGTGGGCCGACTCGACCACCGGCTGATCGTTGGGATAGTTCATCAACCAGACCTGGTCGCCCTGCCCGGCCAGGGCCGGTGCCAGGCTCTGCCACACCTTGCCGGGGTCGTCCAGGCCGTGGATCAGGACCACCCCGGCTTGACCATGCACCGTCTTTGCCGATACGGCCTCATGGTGATCGTAGGCGTAGAGTCCGACGGTCTGCATGAAGGCCGCGTTCCGGTCGGGAAAGGTCTCTTTGAACGCTGTGCGCAGCTGGGTCCTCAGCGCCTTTTCTTCCTCGTTGTAGCGACTGGACACCAGCTGCCAGGCAACAATCAACACCAGCACCGCAGCGCCGATCCACAGCCATCGTCGCCCGGGAAAACTTCTCTTTTTAGACGGTGTCATATCGTGCCAACATCTACACTAATTTAAGCAAGGGTCAAGCAAAAAACGGAAACGATCGGACGGGGCGTCGACCGTTTCCGTTTTTTTATCACCCCCGCAGCACCCCGACTATCCCTGCTGCTCCAGGGGGACGTAGAACTTACCATTTTGCCGCTGGACCAGCAGCAGCAGGCGGTCCTGGTTTTTCGACTTGTCGATGTTCTCCTTCAGCTGGTCGACCGAATTCACGGCATGGCGGTTCACTTCAACGATAACGTCGCCTTGTTGAATGCCGGCCTGCTGAGCCGGGCTGTCCGGATCGACCCCCACCACCACCACGCCCTGGTCGGCCTGCAGACGGAACTGCTGGCCCATTTCAGGGGTCAGATCGTGAAGCTGGAGCCCCCAGGATCCCTTGGCCGGCTGGGCACTTTTCGCCAGGTCGGTTGTCTCCGAGGGCAATTTGGCGATCTTGACGGTCAGGTCGCGCTGCTTGCCGTCGCGGAGCACCGTCACGGTTGCCTTTTCGTTGACGGGCGTTGCCGCCACCATGGTCGGCAGGCTGTGGCTGTTTTTGACCTTTTTGCCTTCATAGGAAACGATGATGTCTCCGCGTTGAATCCCGCCCTTGTCGGCCGGGCTTCCGGCGGTGACGTCGGCCACCAGGACGCCTTCCGTTGACTCGATGTTCGAGGGCCTGGGCCAGTTCGCCGTGAAATGGTCTGAATGCTGACGCCCAGATAGCCGCGGGTGACCTCGCCATCGGATACCAGTTGCGGAATCAGCGGCTTGGCCGTGTTGACCGGGATGGCAAAGCCGATGCCCTGCCCCTGGGCAATGATGGCCGTGTTGATGCCGACCACCTCACCCTTCATGTTGAACAAGGGGCCGCCGGAGTTTCCAGGGTTGATGGATGCATCGGTCTGAATGAAATCGTCATAGGGTCCCGCGCCGATCACGCGGCCTTTGGCGCTGACGATGCCGGAGGTCACGGTGTGGTTCAACCCAAAGGGGTTGCCGATGGCCACGACCCAGTCACCGACATTCAGCTGCTCGGAGTCGCCCAGGCTGGCGGACGGCAGCGTTTTTTTGGCGTCGATCTTGAGCACCGCCAGATCCGTCTTGGGATCGCGTCCAACGACTTGGGCATCATACTCCTCTTCGTTGGCCAGGGTAACGGTTACCGATTTAGCGCCCTCGACGACGTGGTTGTTGGAGAGCACATAACCGTCCTTGCTGATAATGACACCGGAACCGGCTCCCTGCGTGGGGCGGTTGTTCGGCATTTGCGGCATTCCCTGGAAAAAGCGGCCGAAAAAATCGCCGTACTGATCGGGCGACAGTTGATTCCCGCCAACAGCGGCCTGCTCGATCTTGGTCACCCTGACATTGACCACCGTCGGGCTCAAGGTGTTGGCCAGTTCGGCAAACGAACTGGGCATGGCCGGCGGTGCGGCAATGGTTACCGGATCTGAATTGTCAACTTCTTTAGCCGCAGAGGGCCGCGTCCACTGCAGGCCCGAGGCGATCAACAGCCCGGCCAGCAGAAACGGCAGCCCCACGGCCAATATTTTCCATAATCCGAAACGCCTGTCGATCGTTTTTGCGCTCTCTTTGATCATCATTTTAAATTCTCCTTTGACTGCTGTTAGTTTTCTCTGTAGGACCGTTGCTGTCTGACACTGCCGGTCAGGCATGAGCTATGTTAAGGGTTGTGCATTAGCGGCGGATTAATCTAACATTAAAATATCTTAATCAATGGGTGTTCAACCTGCAGGTGCCAGCCTTTTGTTGAATGATCCACCTGAATTCATCGGTAAGAGACGGCCCGCTGGGCCAGTTTCTTTCGCATCTTGGCAATGCCCTCGTTTTGAATCTGGCGGATACGCTCGCGTGACAGCCTGAAGTCACTGGCAATTTCCTGAAGCGTGCTGACCGTGTCGTTGCCGATCCCGAAGCGCCGTCGCAGCACCTCCGCTTCGCGGGTGGTCAGACGGGTCATGGCCGCATGCAGCTGCGCCGCCAAGTCCCTCTGGATCACGATATCTTCCGAATCGACGGCCTGGTGGTCGGCAATTACATCCATCAGCTGCGACTGCCCCGCACCGATGGGCTCTTCCAGCGACAGGGCCTGGCGCCGGTCGGCAATCGCCAGGATGTTGCGAATGCTCTCTTCGGAATGATCCATTTGACAGGCGATCTCGGCGATGGAAGGGTTTCGCCCGTTCCTTGAATTCAGCGTTCTGGCAGTCTTTCGAATGGTCGACATCGCCTCGAGCTTGTTGACCGGCAAACGCACGGTGTGCCCGTGATCTTGGGTCGCCCGGATCATAGCCTGGCGAATCCACCAGACGGCATAGGTACTGAATTTGACCCCCCGCTGGTAGTCAAATTTCTCAACGGCCCGCATGAGGCCGATGTTACCCTCTTGAATTAAATCGAACAGCGCCACCCCCCGGTTGGTGTACCTTCCGGCAAGCTTGACGACCAATCGCAGGTTGGCTTCGACAAAGCGCTTTATGGCCGTATCGACCGTTGACTGAGCGGCCGATAGGTGCTGGCGGTCCTCATTGGGGTTGGATTGGCCATTATTCAATTTAGCCAGACGAACCTGGTTGCGACCCGTCTCGATCTGCTTGGCGAGTTGAATTTCCTCCTGGCGACTCAACAGGCGCGTTTTGGCGATGGAACGAATATAAATCTCAAGTAAATCGGACTGGCTTTCCGCTTTGGGGGAAGACGTGCGCTGGACCGACCTTAGTCTGCGAACTGGATTGACTGGGCTGTCATGATGTCGTGTTTCTAACATGTCACCACCCTTTGGTTACCGGTTAACCACTGCCGGTCTGGCATCGCCAGACCGGCACACCCTCATCGTCGCTGGTATTGGCGTGTTGGGGATAACGTTAGGGCGGGAACATTAAAGTGGCATTAATTGAAGATTATCGATTGTTCATAAAATAGGGGCGGGTAATGACAGATGGGCGGACGATGGCAACAGCAGCGGAAGCATAACGGTAAACACACTGCCATGTCCAGGTGTGCTTACCACATCGATCCGGCCACCGTGGGCGGCTGCGATGGATCGGGCGATGCTCAGTCCCAAACCGACACCCGTGACATCGTGCGAACGGGTATCCGTGGCACGGTGAAAGCGATCGAAAATCATCTGGCGTTCATCATCGCTAATACCGATTCCCGTGTCAGCCACCTTAAAGGCCGCCCAATCGACATCCGATTGAAGGGAAATCGTAACCTGGCCGCCCGATGGGGTGTACTTGATGGCATTGTCCACCAGATTCAGGATCAGCCGCCTCAGGTGCTCTCGATCGCCGTGCACGACAACCGGTTCGGCCGGCGTCAATTGCAGCGCGATGGCACGCGCATCGGCCAGGGCCCCCATCAGATCGCCGACGTCGGCTACGAGCGCTGACAGATCCACCGGCTTGGGGTCGAGTCGCAGGACACCGGCATCGGCCCGGGCCAGCAGCAGTAGGCCCGCCACCAATTTGTCAAGCCGGTCGATCTCCTCGAGTCCGCTGGTGAGCACACGCTGATATTCCTCGGGTGTTCGCAAAGCGCGCAAGGCGACTTCCATCTCGCCTTTGAGGACGGTCAACGGTGTCTGCAACTCGTGAGAGGCATCGGCACTAAACTGACGCATCTGGTGAATGACCGCGTTCAAGCGGTCCAGCATGGCGTTGAGCGTCGCTGCCAGACGATCCAGTTCGTCACCGCTGCCACTGACCTGCAGGCGCTGCTCCAGATGCCTGCCGCTGATCCGTTGCGCAGTCTGCGTCATTTGATCAACGGGCTTCAATGCACGTCGGGCCAGGGCCCATCCGCCCCCGCCGGCAAGCAGCAGACCCAACGGCAGCACCGCAGCCATCGTTAGAAGAAAGCGCCGGCGCGTTTTAAGCATGTTCTCCATGGACAACCCCACGCGAACCATATTGACCACGCGGCCGCCCTGGATCACGGGCAGGGTCAACAACCGCAGGGGATAGGCACCGGAAGCGAAAACCGTTTCGTAGGTAAAGCGTCCCTGGGATGCATTCTTGAGGGCTTTGGAACTGGGCGGCAGTTCTTGCGATCGGGGCTTAACCTGTTGAGGATCACGCTGTTGCGGAAAATCAAACAGCTCAAAATAACGGTCAAGCGGCGAAAACCCCAGGAAGCGCCGGAAAAGCGCCTCTACATCGGATGGAACCATCGACGGCTGGCCGAGACGGGCTTTTTGCACCATTACGTCGGCGACACCCTTCAAGGCGACATCCATATCACGGGCCAGGCTATAGGCCAGCAGGCCATAGGCGATGCCGCCCAGGATGAGAAACGTCACGGTCAGCAGACTCGTGTACCAGATAGTCAGTTTGGCGCCGATCGAGCGAATAGTCATGGGCTTTGCTTCTTTTCGAAAATGAGGACTTCAGCCAAACGGGAAGGCCGACCGGAACCGCAAGATGCCGGTTGTGGGTACTAGTCTGTTTTCAGAACATACCCCACCCCCCTGACCGTCTGAATCAATTTGGGTTCGCGTTCGCTGTCGATCTTCTTTCTCAGGTAATTCACGTAGACATCGATGACATTGGTCGATGTGTCGAAGGAGTAGTCCCAGACGTGTTCGGCGATCATCGTACGCGTCAGCACCCGGTCACGATTGCGCATGAAGTAGTCCAGCAGGGTGAACTCCTTTGAGGTCAGCTCAATCTTCTCTTCCCCACGAAAAACGACCCGTTTGGCGGGATCGAGTTTGATATCGGCCACTTCGAGAACTGGTTGCTCGACGCCGCCCCCGCGCCGGAGCAAGGCCCGCACTCTGGCCAGCAGTTCCTGGAAGGCGAATGGTTTGGTCAGGTAGTCGTCGGCCCCGGTATCCAGCCCGATGACCCGATCTTCAATGGCAGCCCTGATGGTGAGCAGCAAAACCGGTGCTGCAATCTGATTTAGACGCAATTCCTTAAGGACCGCCAGGCCATCTTTCTTCGGCAGGTTGAGATCCAGGATAATCAAGTCATGCAACCCATCGCAACCTAACATCACCCCGGCTTCACCATCGGCGGCCAGATCGACTGCATACCCCTCTTCCTCGAGGCCTTTTTTGATAAAACTGGCGACCTTGCTTTCGTCTTCGATCAATAACAGGCGCATGCGTACATATTACTCCATGTTGGAATGAACGGTCGGTTGCCTGAAAACGGCGGTTGGTACTGAAGTTAACGCTATGTCTGCCAATGCTATGGTATGGCCGCTTGGCGGGGTTGAAGACCGCCACCGTAATGCTCGGCAAACACCCTGGTGAAAACAGCGCCAAAAATAAAAAATTGTGACAACAGATAAATGGCAATCAGCAGCACGGCAACCGATCCGGCAGCCTCGAATGGAGAACCCACCTTCCAGTTGGACACATACCACCCCAGGCCTTTGGCACCGGCTGACAGCAGCAGTACCGTCACGCTGGCACCAATAAAAGCGTCTCTCCAGTTAATGAATGCCTCGGGCAACACCTTAAACAACAAAGCGATCGATGCAATGCCGATTATCGATTTGGTTCCAAAATTGAGAAACGGCAAAGACAGATCCAATTGAAATAGAGACTCCGCAAAATGGATAAACAGATTTGACAGCGTGATGATCACCATCAGGATCCCAAGAAAAACAACCATGAACAACGAGAATATTCGATTCAGGAGAAACGCTTTGGTTTGACTCTTGGGAGAAGGCGGAATCCGCCATATCGTGTTCAGTGCGTATTGCAGTTTGAAAAAGAATAGCGATGCACCGAATAGCATGGGAAAAAAACTGACTATCCATTCCAGAATACTGCTGTCTGAAGGATGAAGCGATATTCGCTCGAGCATGTAAAGCAACAGGTTCGCGACATCAATGCCCAGAACGGCACCGACTTCATCCAAAATACGCTGCGTTGCCACTTCGCTATCGATAAAGAACCCGGCCAGAAAGGTAGCGACGTAGATGATCGGGATAAGGGAAAACAGGGAGTAATAGGATAACGATGCGGCGAAATGGTTGGGTTGGTCAACAATGTAGGTACGGTAGATTTCTTTGCCGAAGCTTCTGATCGATCGCATCCGATTCACTGATTCTATACCTGTTCGGGGCTGTAAATTTTCGTTACCATCAGCGCCCGATCGATAACCTCGCGATTGGCGCTTGGGCGAGTTCGTTGGTCAGCAGACGTTACTTCAGATTGCCGCACCCTTACCGCGACTGCCAAAGCGACGGGTCAAAAGCGGTGGCATGGGAATGATAGCGGTTCGGGGCGAACGCCGTAAGGAAAATCACCCTTACCTTATCCGCATCCACCAATCGAGCATCCGGGTATGTTTTTTTAATGAATTCAAGCCGCTGGTGGGCTTTAATTCGGATATCATCCAATGTGCCGAAATTGAGGCAGCCCGTGGGGCAGGTTTGCACACAGGCCGGCTCAAGGCCCTGTTTGATGCGGTCATGGCACAGGTCGCATTTGGCCAGCCCACCGTTGCCGCCGCGGCGCGGCACATCGTATGGGCAGACCGCGATGATCTGCTGTGTATTCAGGCTTTGGGTCTTTTCGGTGTACAGCACGGCGCCGGTCGCCTGGTCTTGAAAAATGGCCTCTGAATTGTCGGCCCACAACAGGCACGGCGCGGCCAGGCAGTGGCGGCACTGATCCGGGAAAAAGAGCCAGCGGAAGGTACCCTCGATGATCTGCTCTTGCATGCGTACCAGCTTGTAGGTGGTATGAGAGAAATCAGACGGGTTTTGAAGGTTGCCCACGTTTTCGGTCGCTTCGGCCGGCAGCCGCTTCCATTGCTTGCATGCGACCTGACAGCCTTTGCAGGCAACACAACGGGTCGTGTCGATGAAGATGCCATATCCCATGGCGCTACCCTTGGCTCAATTTCACGATGTTCACCATAAATGCCTTGAATTCCGGGATCTCGGCCGCCGGGTCGGTGGCCGTGGAAACCAGGATGTTGACACTCTCTTCCGTGCCGCCAACCGGCCAGCGCCAGCCGAAATGGAAGGGGATGCCCACTTGATGCACTATTTGATTGGCAATGGTCAGCGGCTTGAAACGGTGGGTAACGACGGCGGTGCATTCCAGCCGGCCACGCGAACTTTCCACGATGACCCGCTCCCCGGCCGCAATCGTTTTGGCCGCGGCCAGTTCGTGGCTCAACTCGACGAACACCCGTGGCTGCAGTTCCAGATTCCACGGAATGATCCTGGTGACCGTGTGAAAGTGCTCGGTCACTCGGAAGGTGGTACACACAATCGGAAAGCGGGGGTCAGCTCTGGCCGGCAGGTCAACCGTGGGTGCGTAGCGCAGTATCGGCGGCCAGACTTGCAAGCTCAGCGGGTTTTGGGCAACAGGGCTTTCGAGCGGTTCATAATGCTCTGGAAACGGCCCGTCTTGGAGTCGTGGCGCGAATATCTGACCGAGACCACTGGAGAGCATGATAAACGGGTTGCGCCCCTTGTCATTAACGCTGCCATCAGGGTGCATCAGCGGCATGCCGCCGCCATCGATGATGTCGCCGGCCCACTTTCCGCCCACAAACCTGCCCTCGTTGATCTCGCCTTCGAATCGAACGACCCAGCGCCTCTCATCCCAGGGCCGCCCGTTGGGATCGACGGCGGCGCGGTTGTAGATAATCCGCCGATTCAGGGGCCACGACCAGGCAAAGTCAGGGTAGTTGCCGATCTTGCCGGGCGCGTCGCGCTGGCCCTGACGCGCGGCTTGATTACCCGCTGCGGTGTAGCTGTTGCAATATAGCCAGTTCCCGCTGGACGTGCTGCCATCGTCCTGCAGGCTGACAAAACTGGGCACCAGCGTGCCCTTTTTGAATGTGGTGCCGTCGATGGTCACGTCTTTGACAAAATAGCCGTTGATCATTTTGGCCACTTGGTGAGGATCGAATTTGCCGTTGGTGGTGTAGTCCCAGTTGAGGTTGCGGATGGGTTCCGGGAATGTGCCGCCGCGCGCATAGCGTGTTTTCAGTTTACGGCCCAACTCGATCAGGATCTGACCGTCGGATTTGCTCTGGCCCCTCGGTGCCGGCCCGGCATAGCGCCACTGCATCCAGCGGCCGCTGTTGGTGGTGCTGCCCTCTTTTTCGACCGAGGTGCAGGCCGGCAGGCTGAACACCTCGGTTTTGATCTCTTCGGGAACCATGCCCGGACCGTGCCAGAAGGCACTGGTTTCGGTATCGAATACGTTGACGTGGACCATCCAGTCCAAACGCGTCAGGCACTCGCGAATAATGCTGACATTGCCGCACGAGGCCGCCGGGTTCATCCCCCAGGCAAAAAAGCCGTTGATGTCACCGTGCCACATGGCATAAAAAAGCTTCCACCATGAGTAACTGCGATTGTCGTCGCATTTGGGCATCCACGGGTACCCGAAGTCATTTTCGGGCGTTGCCGCGTCAGCAAACATGGATTTTAGAAAACTGACCGAATATCTGGGAAAGTGGGTCCACCAGTTGGTAGCACGCGGTTCGGTGCTCGCGGGAGTGTGGTTGCGATGGTAGGCCGCCAGATCCGGGTCGGACTCGCGCGGTATGCCCAGATAGCCGGGCCAGTTGCCGAACAATAGTCCGTGATCGGTAGATCCCTGCACGTTGTTGTGTCCGCGCAGGGCATTGATCCCACCGCCGGCAAGGCCCATGTTGCCCAGCAGCAGCTGGATGATGCTCATGGCCCGGATATTCTGAACGCCGGTCGTGTGCTGGGTCCAGCCCATGGCGTACAGGACCGTACCGGCCCGGGAGGCGCCGCCAGTCGCGGCAAATGTTTCATACACCGCCAGCAGATCTTCGGTTCAGCGGTTCCGGTAATTTTGGAAACCGTTTGTAAATCGTAGCGCGCAAAGTGCGTTTTCAGCAGTTGGTACACGCAGCGCGGATGGTTCAGGGTGGGGTCGCGCCGGGGCAGCCCTTCGGCATCGGTTTCGAAGGCCCACTTGGATGGTGTCGTAGCGCTCCGTGACCGGATCGAACCCGGTAAACAGACCGTCTTGAAAACCGAACTGCGCGTTAACGATAAAGGGTGCATTCGTGTAGTGGGTGACATACGCTTTCTGGCAGCGGTGATTTTCCAAAATGTATCTGATCATGCCCCCCAGAAAGGCGATGTCCGTGCCGGACCGCAAGCGGGCATAGATATCGGCAACCGCGGCCGAGCGGGTAAAGCGCGGATCCACACAAATCAGGGTGGCGCCCTTGTCCTTGGCCTGCATCACGAAACGGAACGAAATGGGATGGTTTTCGGCGGGATTGGCGCCCATGATCAGAATGCAGTCACTGTTCTTGATGTCGATCCAATGATTGGTCATGGCCCCGCGCCCGAACGACTCTGCCAGAGCCGCGACTGTCGAGCTGTGTCACAACCGGGCCTGGTGCTCGATATAGACCAGGCCGAGCGCTCGCAGCAGGGCCTGGTAGAGCCAGCACTCCTCGTTGTTCATCACGGCACTGCCCATGGAGGCCATGTTGGTCACCCGGTTGACCGTGTTGCCGCGTTCGTTGCGCGGCGTGAATCCGGCATCGCGAGTCTGCTGAATACGGTCGGCAATGGTGTCAAGCGCCCATTCCCAGGAGACGGTTTGCCATTCCGTAGCATAGGGCGCGCGATACAGGGGGCGAGTCAGGCGGTTTTGGTTCTCGACCAGCTGAAACAGGGCCGAACCCTTTGAGCACAGCGCACCTCGATTGATCACGCTGCCGGGGTCGCCTTCGATGTTCAGGGTACGCTGGTCTCCGTCAAGCCTGGTGTGCACGATTGCGCCGCAGCCAACTGAGCAGTAGGGGCATATCGTTTTGGTTTCACGGGCGCTCGTGAAGCTTAATTGCTGGGCGTGGGCCACGATTGGGCGAAAATCGAAACCGATCCCACCAACCGTCAGGCTGGCAAATGCCGACCCGGTGAGTTGCAGAAAGCGCCTGCGGGTGAACCCCATGGGTTTTCCTTTCGTTGATTAGAACGGATCAACGGCGCTTGGGAAACAGCAGCTGAAACGCCAAGCGAATCGACCACTCGGGACCGATGGTGTCGGGTTTCTCGATGTTATAATAACTCTGCAAGGAAAGATTGACCGGTTGTCTGCCGATGGGAAATATGCGTCCGAACCCGCCGCCCAAGGGGGCCGTCCAGGTGTTGTCGCTATCAGCTTCCCAGTTGGCGGTGATAACCGGCGCACTGACCAGATACCAGCCAGCGTCGAGGTTGTAGTTGACAAAGGGCTGCCAGGTGAACAGGTTGACCTTGGTCTGGTCGCTGTCGGCATCGATCGACCAGACGTTGTTCAACAGAGAGCCGATCACCCAGCGACCGGGCATCGTCAGAAGCACCGCCGACGGTCCAATGCCCCATTCACCAGGGCCCAAACGGGCGTCGGTGCTCGTAGGCAAAAGGAGTGCCGGCCCCACGCCCCACAGCCAGTCGCCGAGCCACCATTTCTGATTTTGGGGCGACAAGAAGGCCGTAAAGACCGTGTCCCCCAGGCCGAACTCCCGATCGTCGTCCGGTGCGAACCCCGGCTGTGAGACGACCGGTAAAATCGTACGCGTGATAAGCAGCCAGTCCTGACTCAGCTCAAAAGGGATCACGGGTTGGACCTTCAAAATGTTCTGGGTCTTTCCCTGGGGTCCGAAATTGAAGTTGGTGTTGTTCTGAAAGGGCAGACTGATCATGTCGGCAACCGGATTTTGGGCCGCCCTGGCCAGTTCCGCCGTTTGGTTCTCGCCCTGCGGAACGGTGCCGTCGCCCAGATAGCCCTGAGTACCCTTTTCACCCGTCGCATAAACCGGACGATTCGCCGCCGGGCCGAATAGCGACACGACCATCACAACGAGGACGATCCACAGTCCTGCCGGCTTGCGCATGGTGTTCTTCTATTCGTGCATCAAAATTTCCCCTCGTCGTGCCGAGCCGAATAGCCATTTGGCCCCGCACGCGTGATGGTTCGACTTTCAGGGGGGCAACCCCGGCATCAGTCGCCGATCATCGGATTCATGAGATCGCGGATCTCGAAAGGCTTGGGCGCATCTGTGGGCGACTTGGCCGCGGTACCCGGCATGATTTCAAAGTCCGGCGTGAACGGGACCAGGATGGCGCGCAGCTGGTCGAATCCCGACCGATCGCCCTCGAACGTAGCCTTGCCGGCCGCGATCAAATCATCGAACGAAGCGAGGCCCATCATCACCTGGTTGAGATCGGCGCGGCTCACCGTCACCGTCAGGTCCGGATTCTTCGCCTGGAAGTCCTTGATGCTCGTCAGCGTGGCGTTGCTCATCTCGACCGCATACTGTTCACCATTGTCGGGCGTCACCAGGTTGATCGTAAATTGCATCCCTTCGGCCCGTTTCGGGTCGAGGGAGATACCGATGAAATCGAGCCACTGCCCGGTCGACATCGCGCGCACCACGTCCGGCCCCGTCGACCGCGCCGGAACACCGCCGGGCAGTCCATGGCGCAGCTCGAATGCGCCCTGCAGGAAGCTGTTGCGGGTACTGGAGCTTTCGCTCTGGTAACCGAGCTGCTCGAAGGCATCGGCGAGCAGACGGCGGGCCGCTTGGTTGCGCGGCTCGGCGAACACCAGCCGGTTGAGGATCTCGGTCGCGTGCAGGTACTTGCCCTGCGCGATCAGCTCCTCCCCTTTGGCGAGGATCTTTTCCGATCCGCCCATCATCTCGACATAAAGCGGCGCCGAGTCGGACGGTGACAGCGGAACGAGGTTGGTTGGGTTCCCGTCGTAATGGCCGAGGAAACGGTTTACCACGCCGCGGACGTTGTTGCGCACATCGCCGTGGTAGCTGCGCGCCGCCCACTGATTCTGCAGGCTCTTGGGGACCTCATAGACGTTGTGGATCTCGTTGATGGTGACACCTCGGTTCGCATAGTGCAGCGACTGGTTGTTCAGGTTCGCATAGGCATCCCGTTGCGTACGTATGACCTCCTGGATACGATCATTTCCCCAGCGTGGCCAGCTGTGGGATGCGAACATCACCTCAGCTTCCTGCCCGAACTCGTAGAGCGCGACGTTGAGTTCCTTGGACCAGTTGAGGGCGTTGCGCACGGCGGCGCCGCGAATCGTGTAGATGTTGTGGATCGTGCCGGTGCAGTTCTCAGCCAGCCACAAGGCTTTGAACTGTGGGAAGTAGGTGTTCATCTCCACCGGCGCTTCGGTGTCGGGCGTGTTCTGGAACACCATCTTCACGCCATCCAGGGTAATTTCCTCGAAGTCCTTGCTGATTAGCCGGTTCGGCTGGATGAGCCCGGTGTTGCCATTGGCGATGTTCTTGCCGATTGCCTGGTCGACATGGCCGTTGGGATGGCGGTCCAGAAGCACCGAGTACTGCCACTGCGAGCGCCGCGACATGGCGTTGCCGGCGAAGACGTTTTCGGCGATTGCATGGGTGAGAAAGTCCTCCGGAGCGATAATCATGACCTTGCCGCTGGCCACGTCGGCCTCGTCCACCACCCCGCGTACGCCACCCCAGTGGTCAGCATGGGAGTGCGAGTAGACCACACCGACCACGGGCCGTTTGCCAAGTTTTTCGTTGATGAATTCCAGGGCGGCCCGGGCGGTCTCTTTGGCCGTCAACGGGTCGAAGATGATCCAGCCCGTGTCGCCCTTGATGAAGGTGATGTTGGCAAGATCGAAGCCGCGCACCTGGTAGATGCGCTCGGGCAGGACTTCATAGAGCCCGTAGGCCATGTTGAGTATCGCCTGGCGCTGCAGCGAAGGATTGATGCTTGTAAAATCCTGACCCGACAGCAGCCATTCGTAGCTCTCCATGTCCCAGGCCACGTGACCTGCATCGGCCATGATCTTCCCGAAAGGCGGCTTGGCGATGAATCCCTTCTTGGCTTCCTCGAAATCACGTTGATCCTCGAACGGCAGGCTGGCCATGAGGCCATCGCGCAATTCGATCGTGAACTTGGAAGGCTCCTTGCCCAGGGGATCGAAGTGCTCGAAAGCGGCTGTCTCGGATTTGGGTGCAGGCTTTTTACCGGAAGCGTCAAGGCCGGTTACCGCGGCGGCAATGCCGAAGGCACCCGCCAGACAGGCGATCCCCAGTCGGGTGATGGTGTTGCGGCTACATCTCATTGTTATATCCTCCTAATTTGTTTAATCATCCACGGCTTTTTCTTTAACCAGTACACCAACGCGAAAAAAATAAAGACCATCGCTCCACCGAGATGGAGAAAAACCAAGGCCATCAGTCCTGTCAGGGGCAGGTCGACGAAAGCGAGATTCCTGATGGCTGACAGCAGGCCGGAAACCAGCACCAAAGCCAGTGTCGCAGCCCGGACCACACCACTGGTGGATAACCTTACCCGCTTATCGTTGCGTTGGTGGTAAACAACGATGCTGTAGGCCGCTATGGCCAGAAGCAGCGCTCCGGACAGGTAGTGAACATAAAGGTTGATAAAAAAATCTCCCGCCCATCCAAAACCGGGAATGTCCGCCACGAAATAACGGCCCCACATGGGCATATTGCCGATCCCGGTGAACAGGGATACCGCGATCGCCGCCCGATAGGCCCATCGCACGCCGGCGTCGAAACGATCGTCCGGCATGGTCAGCGCTCCTGTCCGTCGGATGGGTCACGGGAACGTTTCACTCTGACCGCAGCGATGACCGCACCGACCAACGGGCCGGCCACCAGCGCCAGACCGAGGCGATTGATGGCCGCCATGGGATCGACAACGGCTTTCAAATGCGGCTTTCCAGGCCCGGTTACGATGGACTGATTGAGCACATCGAAGGGGACCGGCGAGACATAAATCGTGTTGGTTCCACCGCTCTCGTCCTCTCCATAAATGAAACCGCCGATCGACTTTGCGAGCGCATGCGCCTGCCGCAGCATCTCATCGCGCGGGCCGATGGTCTGGACCTCTTTGGGACAAGCTTCGATACAGGCCGGCAACTCGCCCAGGGCAACCCTATCGTAGCAGCGGTCGCACTTGAACATCACGCCGTTGCCGGCAAAGTTCGGCAGCAGGTTCAGATACGATCCCACACCGGATTGTCGTTCGGGGATCAGCCACGGGCAGACGGCCTTGCACTTGCCGCCGCCCATACACAGGTCGGGATGAATTCGCACGATGCCGTTGCGCTGGGTATAGGCCACCCCAAAGGGACACAGGTTGACGCACGGGGCGTTGTGGCAGTGCATGCACCGCCGCGGCAGATGAATTTCAAAATCGGCACCCTGGTGGCTGCCTTTGGCGGTCTGAATCATCAGCCAGTTGAAGGGCGTCAACCGGTTTCTGACCGCCCGCTTCTCGGGCGACGTCCAATCTTCAATGGTCACGATGCTTTGCGGAAACTTGACCGGTATCGGTCCCGCCAGGACCGGGAATTTGGACTCATTGATGTCGCGACAGGCCTCGACACAGGCGCCGCAGGCAATGCAGTTGCGCAAATCAAAGAGCGTACACAGATTGTCGCTCCGAGAGGCCGTCCGCGGCGTGGGGAATCAGCAGCCCCGATGCAAGCACCCGCCCCCCAGCAGGCTGGTTTTTAAGAAGGATCGTCTGGTCAACCTGTTCTGCATTCGACCATTTTCCTTACGGTATCCAAAAGACCATCCCGATTCAGATCGTCAGCGCTCAATTGCGCAAGTGACAGCGCGTACAACTGATGGGTACACTGCTCGAGCGGTGGTTTTGCCTGCACGTCGATGTGGCAGTCGATGCATTGGTCATGCAGCGCCACCAGGAAGTGCTGCTGTCTTTTTTCGGCAGCTCAGATCGGCGGCCGCTTCAAAGCGCGGAAACCCTGCTTTGGTGTGGCACTTCTTGCAAGGGGTGCTCGACACGCACATCATCCGGTTCCAGCTTGTGGTGACAGCGCACGCAGGCGATCCGGTACGCGACAATGTGGTTGGTATGCGTAAACCTGACCGGTCCCGAATAAATTTTGATCGGATCAACGTGGGGAAAGTGATACTCGAAGATGTCCGCAAGCACATCGCCCGCGACGGAATGGGTGCAACCAGGAAAGCGGCCATCAGCAGTAAGGCCAACCCCATTTTTCGTTTTATGGCCATGAGATCATTACGGGGTTAAGCGACGCTGCCGTCAACGTTTTCACGGCATTCGGCCGCACCACCTTGTAAAGCAGCCAGAGCGAAAAAGAGAGCACGATCAACTCCCCGGTAAGGGAGATCAGCAGATTTTTCAGGCTGATGGCGTCAATGGCGGCCAGGGTCTTGCTCGGATCGACGCCGCCGGGTGCCGTGATCGGGATGCCGGTCTGCGGGGTCGTCAGCAAAACGAGCAGCATTCGTCCCACGGCACTGATCATCAGGATCATTGAGAATACGATACCGGCCACACCGGCCCACAACCCAATCCAGAGTTTGCGAAGTACGACCGCTTGGGTGGGGCGTGTTTCCGGATCGCTAAAATTTTGGGTCCCAGCCGGGTATAGGTAAAGAACCAGTAGGTCGTAAAGATCATCACCAAAAGGCTGCCGTAAGAGAGATAATTACCAAGGTCGATGCCTTTGCGATGGGTAGACTCAGGTCCGGATAAAAATGTGACATAAAACAGAAGAAAAAACGGAATAACGAGCAGGGCCACCTGAATCCAGAAGCCGAGCCAGCCAATGCGTGAGAATTGACGGGCCAGACGTTCGGGGTTGGCGGGCTGCCATGGTGTCGTGTCGGTGCTGGGCATGATCGGACACCTTCGCCTTTCGGAGGTTGCGGGGTTGCGGGTCAACAAGATCGATTGGCCCCGGCCAAATGAGATTCTAGCGGACCAAAATCGACTATATCACATTTCCTGTCTGAAGAGAGTAGGCGGTTATGTTTTGGGCTGAAAGGTGAAGCGCTGCCCGGTGACGGTCGCTTCGTACATCAGGCCGCCGAGGGCGTGCACGAATACGGCCATGCCCCTGCGGTACTCCGCCTGGGCCTGCACACCCGTGGCCGGACCCGCCGTGGCACCGGCCGTCGTGCCTTGCGTGCCGGCACTGGCCTGAGCGCCGGCCGTGATGGCCACGACCGACACGCCGGCGCCGAACTCGAAGCTCCCGCTGGTGAATTCGTCATAGGCGCGTTTGTCCTCGAAGAAGATCATCTGGCTGAAGGCCTGGCCGCCGGCCTGGAACCCGATCGACGCCTTGATCATCCGCGCGGTGCCGGTAACCTCACCGCCCACGAAAACCGTGCCGTTGCCAAATGCCCCCCCGACAACAAAACCGGCCTGCCCCACCCGCGGGAAGACCGCGTAGCCATAGGCATCCTCGAAAAAGGGTTTGACCACATCCGACTGCCGGAACACCTCGATGGTCCGGCGGTGGCATCATCTCTGGGCAACGCTGGGAGCGGAAACGGCCAGGACCAGGGCAACGCCATAACAGTCAGTCGAAAAACGTTCATCGGTCACCTCGCTTGCGCACCTGCAGGGTTGACATCGTTTCGAAATGGTAGCGTGACCAACCGGCCAGCCAACTCAAACGGGTCGAAAAACGGCTACTGGACGACCAGAGGGCGATGCCAGCGCTGTCTCGACCAGCGTGCCGCGCGGGATGTACACCGCCTCGCCTTGGGTGAGGATGGCGGCACCGGCTCCGACCGCGGCGCCGGTTCTGGCCCCGGAACGCCCGCCGATGAGGGCACCGATGGCCGCCCCTCTGGCGGTTGTGCCGACGCTCTGCATGGCGGTTTGATCGCTCTCGGCCGTCAGGCCGGTGGTTGCGATGGGAAAGAGTCGGCCATCGATCATGATGTCGATGAACTCGACCGCAAGCTCCGATCGACCGGCGATGCGTCCCGACTGGCGCCCCTCGGAAACCTGCCCGAACACGTAACTGTTGTGCCGTGCAACGGTCATGTCGTTTACCACCAGATCCCCCTGAAGCTGGCCACGAAACCGGTGCCCGGCCCGGTGTCGGCGAGAGTCGATGGTGTCGGAGACGGCGATCAGCAGACGGGTGCCGGCGGGCACGGTCAACGCAGCCGGCTGGGCATCGGCGTCGGCCGTCAGCATTTTGGCGACCCCTTCGCTCAGGTAGAGGGCGGCCACCTCGTCAACCGCAAAGGCCTTGAGCTCGCCCCCGGCCTCGAAGATGAAGTAGTCGCTGTTGCTGGTGACGTAACGTCCTTCGACCAGTGAGCCGTCCGCCAGCTCCAGCGTATCGGCCAGACCAATGCGGCCGATCGACAACAGAGACATCACCGTCAGGAAAACGATCAGATATCGCATCGATAAGACCCCCTCAACGGGTTGTAAGGTGTTGAACGAATTCGAGATGGGATTTGTGGAAAAGCGACCTTCCGTTCGAACCTCAGGTAAAAGAGTGGACCTGCGTTGCTTTACCATTCACATCGGTCCGCTCCACCCCTGCCAAATGGCACTAAAATAACGGCGGCCAAATCGTATGTCAAGCTACCACACCCACCCCATGGGTGCAAGCGTCCCATTGAGGTATTGGGCGGCATATCGACCCGAAAGCGCCGTATGCCCAACGGTTTAAAACCGTTGACCACGAACCCGGTCCTGTCGTATAAAATTCACTCAACCATCCCAAATAACGCACCATTGTTCAGGAGAAGGCACCGATGGCCCAAAAGAGACCGGCAACACGAAAAAAGATCGATCTGGCCCTTCAGGGCGGCGGCGCCCACGGCGCCTTTACCTGGGGGGTGCTGGACCGCCTGTTTGAAGACAATCGATTGGAAATCGAAGCCATCAGCGGCACCAGCGCCGGCGCCATGAACGCTGTGGTAGCCGCCGACGGCATAATGAACGGCGGGTACGATGGTGCCCGCCAGGCCTTGTGGCACTTCTGGAAGTCAATCAGTGTCGCCGCACAGCTCAGCCCCTTTAAACGGACGATTTACGACGTCCTGATCGGCAACTGGAACCTCGACAACTCACCCGGCTATCTATTTTCGGAACTCGTCAGCCGGGTGGCCTCTCCTTACGAGCTCAACCCCCTGAGCCTCAACCCCTTGAAGGATTTTTTAATCAACAACGTCGATTTCGAACGCGTCCGCAGCTGCGACAAGATGAAGCTGTTCATCGCAGCCACCTGTGTGCAAACCGGCAAAGTACGCATCTTTGAACGCGCCGAATTGACGCCGGACGTGATCATGGCATCGGCCTGCCTGCCCGCTTTGTATCATGCCGTAACCGTCGACGGCCAGGACTACTGGGACGGCGGTTATGCCGGCAACCCACCGCTCTATCCCTTCGCCTACCGCTGCAAGGCTAGCGACGTTCTCCTGGTCCAGATCAATCCCGTGTTTCGCGAAGAAACCCCCAAAAAGGCCGGCGAAATCTTGAACCGCGTCAATGAAATCACCTTCAACGCCAACCTGCTTCACGAACTGCGGGCCATCGACTTCGTCGACCGTATGCTGGACGAGGGCAGCCTGGATCCCAACCGCTACAAGAAAATCTACATCCATACCATCCAGACGGGTGACCGTTTCAACCACCTGAATGCATCCAGCAAGCTGAATGCGGAGTGGGACTTTCTGATTCACCTGCACGACATCGGTCAGCAGGCGGCCCAACGCTGGCTCGAGCAGCATTTCGACGACATTGGCCAACGCTCGACCCTTGACCTGTATGCCCTGTTGCATTGAACCGGACGATCATTTCAGACCGGGTGGGGACAACGGTCGATGAGTGTTGAATCCGGATTCACGATCTTGGCCCTGTTCTATACGCTCTTGGAAGCGCTCGGCATCGCGGCCGCCGTGCACGCCGTGATGAACACCAAGACCAGCCAGGGAGCGATTGCCTGGGGAATCTCCCTGGTGACATTCCCCTGGCTGACGCTGCCCTTGTATGCCATTTTCGGCCGCAAGAAATTTCAGGGCTACGTGTCGCTGCGCCACACCGCAGACGACAGCATCCACCACATCATCGACCGCTGCGCCCTGACCGCAACGGTCAACCAGGTGGCCCGCGAGAACCGGACGGACACGGAAACCGCCCTGACGCGGCTGGCGGATCTGCCGATCACCCGCTTCAACCGCAGCCGGCTGCTGGTCGATGGACCGGCGACGTTCGAGGCCATCTTCGATGCCATCGATACGGCCCAAGATTACGTTCTGATCCAATTTTACATCGTCAAGGACGACCATCTGGGGCGGGAATTGAAGGATCGCTTGATCCGCAAAGCCCGGGAAAAGGTCCGGGTTTTTTTCCTCTACGATGAAATCGGCAGCTTCAAGCTGCCCGGCAGCTACCTGGAAGCGCTGAAACGTGCCGGCATCACCACCTCGGCCTTTCACACCACCCAGGGACGCACCAACCGCTTTCAGTTGAACTTTCGCAACCACCGCAAGATCGTCGTGGTCGACGGCCGTTGCGCCTTCGTGGGCGGGCACAACGTCGGCGCGGAATACCTGTCCGGGCACCCCCGTCTGGGTCCCTGGCGCGACACTCACCTCGAGGTTGCCGGACCGGTGGTTCAGGCGATTCAGTTCTGTTTTCTGGAGGATTGGTACTGGGCATCCGGTCGCGTGCCGGACTTGAACTGGCAGCTGCACAAAGCCGAAGGCGGCAACGAAGAGGCCCTGCTGATCGCATCCGGCCCGGCCGACCGGTTGGAAACCTGCGGCCTGATGTTCACCCAGGCCATTAATTCCGCCCGAACGCGCATCTGGATCGCCAGCCCCTATTTCGTACCCGACTGGCAAATCATCGGCGCCCTCAAGCTGGCCGCCCTGCGCGGGGTGGAGGTCCGGATTCTGTTGCCGGAAAAGCCGGACCATCGCACGGTGAACCTGGCCACGCACGCTTTCTATCCCGACACCATTCCGGCCGGTATCCAATTGTACCGGTATCAACCCGGGTTTTTACATCAGAAGGTATTTTTGGTCGATTCGACCTGTGCCGCGGTGGGAACCGCCAACCTGGACAACCGCTCATTCCGGTTGAACTTCGAACTCACCCTGCTCAACTTCGAGTCCACGTTCATCGCCCGAGTCGACGCCATGCTCGCTCGGGACTTCGCAAATAGCCGGCGGGTGACGCTGGACGAGTACACCCAGCGCTGGTTTCCGTTCAGGCTGGCGGCGCGTTTCGCCAGCCTGCTCAGTCCCATCTTGTAGTCGTCAGGCTGAGGAGCGGATGCCATCTGTCGGGAAAGCGGTCAGGCCGACTTTCGAACCGGATGCGTGTCCAGGGCTTTGTGCAGGGTCTTGACGGCCAGCTGAATGCAGTGGTGCTTTTTGACGGGAATCTCTTCCAGCACCTTGAAGACCGTACCGTCGTCGATCGTCCGGGCATGCTCGAGATCCCTGCCCTTGATCAGGTCCACGACCGCCATGGCGGCCGATACGGCCCCGGCACATCCCATCACCTGATATTTGGCATCGCCGACCACACCGTTGCTCATCTTAATGCTGATGCCCATCGTGTCGCCGCAGGTACCGGTCATTTCGGCCGTGATGTCCGGGTCGGGAATCTGTCCCATGTGCGGTTTATCGATGTAATAGCGGATTGCCGTCTCGCTGTACCCGGATGCGCGCAGCATCTCTTGGATGGCTTTGGTCTCTTGCGGTGTTGCCGCCTGGATCGGTGTCATGTGTCGGGTCCTCGCAAACCTGGGGATTGATGCACGGTAAAGGGAAACGATTAATCCTTTCAGCCGGCGGTGTCAACCCCATGGTCGCATCCACCACCGGTTTCGCGCTTGCCAAGACCCGCAAAAGGCGGTAGACACCGAAATCAATCTGTTTTCACGGATCGACACCCTGTTCGATCGCAACGGCGACACCCGGAAGGTGGATACCATGAATCAGCGGAGCGTGCCCAGGCAACTGCCAGGATGGATCGTTTTGGTCGGGATCTGTTGGTTGGGGTGCAGTGCGGTCCCACCGACCGCCGATCGCACCTGGACGGCGGTGCCCGCCTTCGACGCGGTCGACCGCCAGGGCGTCCAGGTCCGATTCGAGCCAATCCAGAACGAGTCGGCCTTTTTTGCCAGCTTTCTTCTCACGGTCACCAACACGGGAGACGGCGACCTGACCATCGACTGGAATGCCACCCGCTACCTGTTCAACGGGCAGGCCCAGGGCGGATTCGTTTTTAAGGGGATCGATCCGGAAGCGATCAACACGGGCGCCATCCCCGGCGACACTGTCGCCCCCGGCACCCTTTTCAGGCGCGAGATCATGCCCCAGCGCCTGATCGCCTGGAGACCGATCAGAACCAAGGCGACTGAGGGCCCGAGCATTTTTCCGGGCATCCTGCCGGCCGGCCAGAACGGGATACGACTGGTGGTCCGGCGCGGGGACCAGGCCGAGGAGATCCCGTTGTCGGTGAGCTTGCAGCCGTGATCGATGACATCCGAGATTCATTCCCGCAGCAGACGGCGCTCCCGGTCGATCACCTGCCTGGCGATGCGGGTTAGCAACCGAACCCCCATCTCGCGCCCATGATGGCGCAGGACCTTGCCGACAACCCGAATGGGCGGCTGGTCGGCAAAGGCGATGACACCCCGGACGAGATTCGAGCGCCCGCATGGGGCGTCGGCCTTGAGACGCATGCCGGCGCAGCTCAGGTCAAGCACCACCAATGACCGACCGGCCAGGTCAAACCGCGGAGATCGATGCGGCGGGTAGCCAACCCGGCCATGCCGGCGCCGCTCGACGGGCGCAACCCATGACGGTGGATTCGGCGCATCTTCCAGGTCCTGCAGGCCCCCCGCCTGCCGACGGGCCTTCAAGGCCGCTTCGATCGCTGCCAGATCGCAGCAGATCCGCCGTCGAACCGCCGCCGTCATTTTATCGGATCGCGTTCCCAGGGCCAGCCCTTCCCTCTTTTCAATCTGATGGTGGGGCGAGATGCGCATGCCTCGCCGGAAACTATACCAGCGTTGTCGCTACAAATTCCGTGCCACGGGAACCTTTGCAACCAGCGCAACAAGCGTCGCGCGTTTCGCGAGCAACCGGACAAGGCAAGGCCCAACGGTGCCTTGCGGGTGTCAACCCCCTGGCGAAACGGTCAAAAAATCGATGCCGTTCACTCGCCGCGACCCAAATGGCCTTGAATCCCCCTGGTAGGACTGATAAGGGGGACGCCATGGTGCTGGTTCGGCAGGCGGCCGACCCGGCCGCCGCAGCTGATGAAGTCTACTCCCCTCAGAGCTCGATGGAGGTTGCATCGTGAAAACCGTCCTGATCCGCGCCGAGGATAAAAACCGTTGGGAACGGCGCGCACCGCTGGTGCCGTCCGACCTGGCCGCCGTCGTCCGCAAAACCGGTGCGCGCGCTTTCGTGCAACGATCCGACAAACGCATTTTCGACACGGCGCAGTACGTGGCCGCGGGCGCGACCGCCTGCCACGGCATGGCGGCCGGCGACATCGTCCTCGGGATCAAGGAGATTCCGGTCGACAAGATCATCGCCGACAAAGTGTACCTTTTTTTCTCGCACACCATCAAAGGCCAGACCCACAACATGCCGCTGCTGCAGCGCATCATCGACGGCGGCTGCACCCTCATCGACTATGAACGCATCAGCGATGCACACGGCCGCCGCCTGATCTATTTCGGCCCCTATGCCGGCGACGCCGGCGCGATCGACCTGCTGTCCCTGATGGGCGAGCACTGGGCCGACAAGGGCATCGAGACCCCCTTCGCCGCGGTCCGGCGGGCCCACCAGTACGCATCGCTCGAGGCCGCCACGACGCACCTTGCCCAGATCGGCCGGGCGATCCGGCGCGACGGCCTGCCCGAGGCGCTGACCCCCTTTACGGTGGGCGTGTTGGGGTATGGAAACGTCTCCCGGGGCGCCCAGCGCATTTTGGACTGCCTGCCGACCGAACGGGTTGCACCCGACCAGGTGCCTGCCCTGGCCGGCGATGGCCGCGCCGACCGCCGCACCGTCTACCTGTCTGTCTTCAGCGAGCGGGATCTGGTCAGGCCCACCGACCCGTCCGCCCGATTCGACCTGCAGACCTATTACGACCGACCCGAGGAGTACGAAAGCCGCTTCGACCCCTTCCTGCCCCACCTGGTGCTGCTGATCAACGCCGTGTACTGGGATGCCCGCTATCCCCGATTCGTCACCTGGTCGAATCTGAAACGAATGTTCACAGACGAGGCGCCCCCCCGCCTGGCCGGCATCGCCGACATCTCGTGCGACACTAACGGGTCAATCGAGTGCAACGTCAAGTCGACCGACAGCGACATGCCGGCCTACCGGGTGGACCCGCTGACCCGTTCCGTCAGCGACGGCCACCAGGGCGACGGGATCGTGCTGCTGGCCGTGGACAACCTGCCCTGTGAGCTGCCCCGGGACGCCTCGACCTTTTTCAGCGGCCAGCTGAAGCCTCTGATACCCGACCTGCTAATGGCCGACTACGCCGGCAGCCTGGAGGCCTCCGGCCTGCCGGACGCAATCAAGCGCGCCGTGATCGTTTACAACGGCACCCTGACCCCGGATTATGAATACCTTGCGGCGCATCTCAAGGCCGCAGGCTGCTAACTGACGACAAGGAGAATGCGATGAAGATCGTGGTACTCGGCGCTGGCCTGGTGGGCGGCCCCATGGCAAAGGATCTGGCCGGCGACGGCGACCACCGGGTCACGGTGGCGGACATCAGGGAAACCGCCCTTGCGGCGCTGGCCGGAAAGGCGCCCGTCGACACCGTCAAGGCCGACCTGAGCAACAGGCAAACCCTGACGCAGGTGGTCGCCGCGGCCGATATGGTGATCAACGCCGTGCCCGGTTTCATGGGCTATACCACCTTGCAGACCATCATCGAAGCCGGCAAAAACGTGGTCGACATCGCTTTTTTCCCCGAAGATCCTTTCGCCCTGGACCTTTTGGCCAAACAACAGTCCGTCACCGCGGTAGTGGATTGCGGCGTGGCCCCGGGCATGAGCAACATGCTGGTGGCACACGGCCACCGCCGGCTGGATCGAACGGACGCCGTGCGCATTTACGTCGGCGGCCTGCCGGAAATCAGGACGTGGCCCTACGAGTACAAGGCGGTCTTCTCACCCATCGATGTGATCGAGGAATACGTGCGGCCGGCCTGTTACGTGGAGAACAAGGTTCTGGTCCAGCGACCGGCGCTCAGCGATGCGGAGTACATCGACTTTCCCGGCCTCGGCACCCTGGAGGCCTTCAACACCGACGGCCTGCGCACCTTGACCAAAACCCTCGACATCCCCAACATGAAAGAGAAAACCCTGCGCTATCCCGGCCACATTGAAAAGATCGCCATTTTGCGCGAATCGGGCTTTTTCGGCACCGATCCGATCGACGTCAATGGTGTACCGGTCAGGCCTTTGGACGTGACCGCCAAACTGCTCTTCCCCATGTGGCAGCTCAAACCGGGCGAAGTGGACATCACGGTAATGAAAATCGTGCTGGAAGGCCAAAAAGCGGGGCAGCGGACGCGCATCACCTGGAACCTGGTCGACCGCTACGACCCGGCCAGCGGCGTCCACGCCATGGCGCGCACCACGGGCTACACGGCCACGGTGGTGGCGCGGCTGATCGGCCAGGGCGGCTTCAGTCAAACGGGCATCGTGGCCCCGGAGCGGATCGGCGCCGATGAAACCTGCATGGCCGCCGTTCTCGAGGGCCTGGCAGCGCGCGGGGTGGTGTACCGGGAGTCCGTGGAGAACTTCTGACCCGAACCGTTACCATCGGCAGCACGGCTGCCGGCAGGTTATGCTTGCCCGGCCGGCCGATTTGGGTTGTGAGAAAACGTCAGCCCCTTTGTCATCAAAGGATCTGGCTGAGAAACAGCTTGGTACGATCGTGGGTCGGATTGGTAAAAAAGTGCTCCGGCGTCCCCTCCTCGACGATGGCGCCGGCATCCATGAAGATCACCCGGTCGGCCACCTCACGGGCAAACCCCATCTCGTGCGTCACCACCACCATGGTCATGCCTTCCCGGGCCAGGGTCTTCATGACGTCCAGCACCTCACCGATCATTTCCGGGTCCAGCGCGCTGGTGGGCTCGTCGAACAGCATCACCTTGGGTTCCATGGCCAGGGCCCGGGCGATGGCCACGCGCTGCTGCTGGCCGCCGGACAGCTGATCGGGGAAGACCTTGATCTTGTCGCTGATCCCCACTTTGTTCAGGAGCGCCATGGCCTTGTCGTGCGACGCGCTGCCGGAGCGTTTGCGCACCACCTTCTGGGCCAGGGTGACGTTTCCCAGCACGGTCTTGTGTGGAAACAGGTTGAAAGACTGGAACACCATGCCCACTTCCGCCCGCACCTTGTTGATGTCGGTGCGCCGATCGAGAATGTCGATGCCGTCGATGAAAATGTGTCCGCTGGTGGCCAGCTCCAATCGGTTGAGGCAGCGTAAAAAGGTGCTCTTGCCGGAGCCGGAGGGGCCGATGACCACGACCACTTCGCCGGGGGCGATGTCGGTGGTCACATCGACGAGCGCATTGATCTCGTGGGGGGCGTAAAAGGTTTTGAAAACATTCTTGGCCTGTATCACGTTATCGCCATCCTCCTCTCAAGATATTGCACCACCATGGAAAGGGTGAAGGTGAGCAGCAGGTACAGCAGTCCCAGCAGGATGTAGACCTCGAAGGGCTGCAGCGTGGCCGTGACGGCCTCACGGGCCGCTTTGGTCAGTTCGCGGATGGCAATGATGCCCAGCAGCGAGGAGTCCTTGATCAGACTGATGAACTGGCCGGCCAAGGGCGGCAGAATCCGGCGCAAGGCCTGGGGAAGGATGATGTAGAACATGGACTGGGCCGCACTCATGCCCAGAGAGCGGGCCGCTTCGGTCTGACCGCGATGAATGGACTGGATGCCGGCCCGTACGATTTCGGACACGTAGGCGCCTGCAAAGAAGGCCAGGGAGGCGACCCCGTACCAGAAGGCCGGAATCTGGCCCCATCCGTAGGCGCTCAGCAGGTCGTTGATCAGGGTCCCCAGAACGAAGTACCAGATCAGGATCTGAACCATCAGGGGCGACCCCCGGATCAGCTCGACGTAGGCGATGGCCGTCCACTGCAGGGCCGGGTTGTGGGAAATGCGCATCAGCCCGCTCATAATGCCGATGAGGACCCCGAAGATCGTAGACATGACGCTGATCTTCAAGGTGATCCAGAGGCCGATCACCAGCAGGCCGGGTTTCCATTTCTCATAAGTGGCCAGAATGTCCCCGGGTGAGATGAATTCACCTTCGCTGACGCGCAGGCTGTCGACGGGTGCGCTGTAGCGCGCCTCTTCGTCGACCCCCGTCACGGTGATGACGACCTTGTCACCCTCTTTGGCAATGGCCGACACCTCGCCGTCAATCGTCGAGGTGACATGGATGTCGTCCAGATAGGCGAAGTAAATGGGGGTGCGGTTCCAGCGCCAGTTGTATTTGATCTTCTGGGTGGCGTAGTAGAACAGACCCAGGAAGATCAGAACACCGATGCAAAAGACCATCACCCAGCGGTTGTAGTTGGCCGGTCGGGCGGTAATTCGTTGGCTGTCAGCTTCGTCCATAAAAGATCCCTCTTCCTGGATACGACACGGGCCAGCCGTTCAGCATCGGCCGGCCCGTGTCGAGATGGAGGTGTTCAGCAATCGATTGCCGCTATTCGAGTTCCTTTTTCCAATCCGAACTCAGAATCCACTTGTTGTAGACTTTTTCATAGAACCCGTCGCCTTTGCACTGCCGCAGGAAATTGTTCAGAAAGTTGAGGAAATCGGGATCGCCCTGGTTGATCGCCCAGGCCAGCGGTTCGTAGGTAAACGGTTCATCCAGAAAGACGGTCTTGCCCTGGCCCTGGCTGGAGTAAAGCACGCCGATGAACGGCAGGTCGTAGACCAGCGCGTCGGCCTTGCCGTTGATGACTTCCATGCCGGCCTCGGCTTCCGACTCGAAGCCTTTGTAGGTCGCCTTGGGAATCATACGCTTGATGGACTGTTCGCCGGTGGTGCCCATGCGGGAGGTGACGATGAATTTGGGATCATTCAGGTCCTTGTAGGATTTGACCGCGCCCTCGTGCTTGTTGTTGAGCAGAATCGCCTGCCCCACGACGATGTAAGGGTCGGCAAAGTTGACCTTCAGGTTGCGCTCCTGAGTGATGGTCATCCCGCCCATGATGATGTCGAACTTGTCGGTGACCAGGGCCGGGATGATGCCGTCCCAGGCGGTGTTGACCGGTACGAACTTGACGCCCATGGCCTTGGCCATCTGCCTGCCGAAGTCCATGTCGAAGCCGATGAACTCGCCCTTCTTGTTGGTCATCTCAAAAGGCATGTAACCGGACTCGAAGCCGACCCTCAGTTCACCGCGCTCCAGGATTTTTTGGATGTGGGATTTTTTGGCCAGTTCGATATCCGCGCCAAAAGCGCTTCCCACGCAAAACGTCAGTGCGGCTACCATCGCCAGTGCAGTCATCAACCCTTTTTTCATTCTTACGCCTCCTTGATGAAATAGAACATAAAAGCCGTGGGATACGGCCGGAACCACTGGTTGGGGTGGTCAATTCGCTGAAAAATCAATTAACCTAGACAATTATATGAAGACGGGTATAATGTAAACCCTAATGTTGCAAGGGCCTTGACTTGAGCGAATACCCGGCGATATTAACGGGTGGACCGATTTCGATGCGAGCAGTCGACCACAGATTGAATGTCTACCCATTTACCGACTGGAGGGGCTCATGCCGGAAACATCCACCGTCCACCTGGAACAGTTGTTGGAACACCCCGCTGTCATGGATGCGGTTGCCGATACGAATCTCGAATTCGAGGAACGCATCGCCTACCAGCCGCCGCTGTGTGCGGTGTTCACCGGTGCCCGAACCGCTTTGCAAACCGATCCGCAGTATCAATTCGAAATCGACCGCGAGGCCCGGCGGCAGCTGCCGTACATCATCGCCAATGCGGTGGTGCGCGTGGTGGACGGCGACGGTCTGGACCCCGCGGCGATGGAGAATTACGATCGGACCCGCAACATCGGCATCGTCTTTTCCGGCGGGCCGGCTCCCGGCGGTCACAACGTCATCGCCGGCCTGTTCGACGCCGCCAAGGCGGTCAATCCGCGCACCCGGATTTTCGGATTTCTCATGGGCCCCGACGGCATTATCGACGGCGACCACACCGAACTGACCGAAGAGATGGTCGACCGCTACCGCAACCTGGGCGGCTTTACCATGATCAAAACCGGACGGACCAAAATCGACGACTGGAAAAAGATGTCCATGTCCCGCGAAACCTGCAAAAAAATGGACCTGGACGCCCTGGTGGTGGTCGGCGGGGACGACTCCAACACCAATGCCGCATTTTTAGCCCAGGAGATGTTCAAGGACGGCGTTCAGGTGATCGGCATTCCCAAGACCATCGATGGCGACATCCAGGTCCGCGATGCCGAAGGCAGGGTGCTTTGCGCCATGTCCTTTGGCTTTCACAGCGCCGCCCGGGCCTTCTCGCAGGCCATCGCCAACCTGTGCACCGATGCCAGTTCCGACGTGAAATACTGGCACGTGTGCAAGGTCATGGGCCGCGTGGCCAGCCATCTGGCCCTGGAGGTGGCCCTGCAGACCCACGCCAATATGACCCTGATCGGTGAGGACCTGGCCGATTACATCGACCATGCCCGCCTCGAAGCGGCCCGCCAGAAAAACGTGGTGGACTACACGGCCTACGGCATGACCCTGCGGCATCTGTCGCGGATCATCTGCGATGCCATCATGCAGCGCGCCGCCGTGGGCAAGAATTACGGGATCCTGGTGGTTCCGGAAGGCGTGCTGGAATTCATCAACGAGATCCAGGTGTTCATCATCAAGCTCAACACCATCATCGCCAACTACAACAAGGTGCACGACCGCGATTTTCACAGCGCGTTTCCGAACCTGGAGGACAAGCTGGAGTACCTGCGCCGTCTGGTGCGCGGTATCCGCGAGGATGTCTCCCGCAATGTCTGGAACGCCCGGGATGACGAACTGTTCAACGACATTCCGGCCTTTTTCCAGGAAGGGCTGCTCACCGAGCGCGACAGCCACGGCAATTTCCAGTTTTCTCAGGTCAAGACGGAAAGCGTGCTGTTGAACCTGGTGATCGACTACCTGGGCATCCTCAAGGAAAAAGGGCTCTACAAAATCGGTATCGAACAGGCCTGGTTCACCAAGACCATGCAGCAGGCGGGACTGGACCCGCGGTATTACGGGCCGGTTCTTTTCGACAACTGGCCAACGGCCCGATATTTCATGTTCCAGCCGACCATCATCTCGCGCAAGACCCTCAAAGCCGCGCTGGTCAAGGCCGATCTGCTGGGCAGCGAGGACACCATCCCGGCCGCCATCGTCAAAATTTTCGACCACTCCATTCCCAAGTTCAAAACCCAAACCCACTTTTACGGCTACGACGGGCGCGGCAGCGATCCGACCCGCTTCGACTGCAACTATACTTACAACCTGGGGCGGACCGCCTTCAGCCTGATCGCCAACGGCGCCACCGGCCAGATGGCCGCCATCTTGAATCTGGAGCAGGACTTCACCAACTGGGAGCCCATCGGCATCCCCATCGCGCCCCTGATGCATCTGGAAGAGCGCAAAGGCCGCCTGGAGCTGGTGCTGGAGAAAAGCGTCGTCGACGTCAATTCCCCGGCTTTCCAGGTGGTCAAGGCCTTCCGCGACCAGTGGTTGGCGGCCAGCCCGGAGCAGGACCACTATCGGCACCCGGGCCCGATCCGCTTCACCGGCAAAAGCGAAGAGGACCGGCCCATCACCTTGCAGCTCAACGCGCTGGGCCGGCACCTCAGGCCGACGGACGAGCAGGCCGACGGATCAGATCGAGAATGAAGGCCGGCGGGCGGACCACCTTTCCCGCGAGGTTGACGAAGGCGTGCCGAGTGTACCCGGTCGTGTGGATGACGGTGCCGTCCGGGCCGGTGATGGTGTAGTCGAACTGCATGCCGGCCCTGAAGGCGGTGTTCAGGCGGGTGTGGATGACGATCAGGTCGTCGTAGCGGGCCGGCGTGACATACTTGCAGTGGGCTTCGGCAACCGGCAGCATGAGCCCCCGGGATTCGATCTCGCGGTAAGGAAGCCCCATGTGGCGGAACAGCTCGGTCCGGCCCATCTCGAACCAGCGCAGGTAGTTGGCGTGGTACACCACCCCCATGGTGTCCGTGTCGCCATAGATGACGCGGCAGGTGGTCTGGTGGGACAGGATGTCGCGCTCAGGCTTCATGGTTCGAGTCTCTCCAGCGACCGGCGCCGCGGTGCGGCCCCCTCGGGCGCTTGCCTTGCGCGGGGCAATTCGATTTCAACCATTGGGCACCCCCAACAGCTTTTCGAAAACCCTCTTCAACTCGTCATAGGCCGTCGTTACCGGGAACTGGGGATATTCGTCGATCACGCTCCTGGGCGGACGAAACAGGATCCCGTGGTGCGCGGCGTTGAGCATGGCGATGTCATTGTAGGAGTCGCCCATGGCCAGCACTTCATAATTCAAACTCTTGAAGGCCTCGACCACCTTGCGTTTGCCGTCGGGCTGGCGCAGGTGGTAGTCGGCGATGGCGCCGCTTTCATCGATGCTCAGGGTGTGGCACAAGAGCGTGGGCCAGCCCAATTTCTCCATCAGGGGCCGGGCGAATTGCAGGTAGGTGTCCGACACCACGATTACCTGGGTGCGTGCCCGCAGCCAGTCCAAAAAATCCCGGGCGCCGGGCAGGGGCTGCATGGAATCGATCACATCGGTGATCTGCTTGAGTTTGATCCCGTTGGCGGACAGAATGGACAGGCGCCGCTTCATCAACTCGTCGTAATCGGCGATGTCCCGGGTGGTCAGCCGCAGCGCATCGATACCCGTGCGCTCGGCGACGTTGATCCAGATTTCAGGTACGAAAACCCCTTCCAGGTCCGAGCAGATGACGTGCATGTGACCTCGCAGCAGTTTGGCGGCGCCCGTCCGACGGCTCTCTACCCGACGGGACCGCACGGTTTTCGGGGGCCACCGGTTTGGTTTCAGACCGCCTCTATTCGTCTATGCGGTCGTCTTCGATGCGAATCAGCATGGGCGTGCCGGCCACCACATCCAGGGCGCCGATGTCGGCCAGGGCGCGGGCCACATCGGCCTCACGGGCCTTGTGGGTCAACATGACCACCGGTACCGAACCGTTGGTTTTGCGACCCTTCTGATGCACCGATTTCAAACTGATGGCGTATTTGCCCAAAATGCCGGCGATGGTGGCCAGCACCCCGGGGCGGTCCAGGGCGTTGAACCGGAAATAGTAGTGGGTAACCAGATCGGCGATGGACATCACCGGAATCGTGCGGATCCGCTCGGGCGCAAACCCCATTACCGGCACCCGCCCGATACCGCCGCAGGCCAGATTGCGAGCAATGTCGGCAATGTCCGATATGACCGCGCTGGCCGTGGGCATCATCCCCGCCCCGTGGCCGTAAAGCAGGATGTCGCCGACCGCATCGGCGGAAATACCGATGGCATTCAAGGTCCCATTTACATTGGAGAGCATGTTGGCGAAGGGGATCATGGTGGGGTGGACGCGCGCCTCCACCGTCTGACCGTTGAACTTGGTGATGGCCAGCAGTTTGATACGGTAGCCGAACTGAGCCGCGAAATCGATGTCCAGCGGAGTGATGGTCGAAATTCCCTCGATGGCGATATCGTCGAAGTTGATTGCCATGCCGAACGCCAGGGCCGAGAGCAGGGCCAGCTTGTGGGCCGCGTCCAGGCCCTCCACGTCCAGGGTCGGATCGGCTTCGGCATAGCCCTTGGCCTGGGCCTCGGCCAGCGCCGTCTGGAAATCGATCCCCTCGTCGGTGATTTTGGACAGGATGTAGTTGCAGGTGCCGTTGAGAATTCCGGTCATGGCCTTGATTCGATTGCCGACCAACGACTCGCGCACCGTCTTGATGATCGGCATGCATCCCCCCACGCTGGCCTCGTAGGCCAGGTCGACGCCGTGTGCCGTGGCCGCGCCGATGATCGCATTGCCGTGCTTGGCCAAAAGGGCCTTGTTGGCAGTGACGACATGCTTGCCGGCCGCCATGGCATCCAGGATCAGCCGGCGGGCGATTTCCTCGCCGCCGATGGTCTCCACCACGATGTCCACATCGGGATCGCCGATGGCGGCGGCGGCGTCGCGGATCAGCACCCCGGGTTTCCAGGCGATGCCGCGGTCGGTGGTCGTGTCGACGTCCGCCACGTATTTGAGATGCAGGTCGCAGCCCACGCGCGCCCTGAGAATGTCCCCGTTTTCCAGCAGGAGGCGGGCCACACCGGTGCCCACCGTACCGCAACCCAAAATAGCCACATTGACCTGTTTCATGCTCGCTCGATTTCCGATTCAGCTTGGTTTGCACCAGTGGTCAGGACCGCTGACCGTCGATCGCGCAATTTCTTATGATCGGGGCCCCAAAGTCAAGTCTGTTTTACAGGGCAGGTCGAGGGGCGTCGCGGCCCGGCAGGCCGGTGAAACGGACCTTTTTCTGCCCGGCGGCACGGCCGGCGGCGATCGAATGCCGTTTGCTTTTCCCCGGCGGGTCGGATATGGGACGGCTTTGAGGCCGTACCAGTTGAGCGGCTCGCAACGGTGAAGGGTTGCCCTTGAGTATGAACATCGAGAGTTTGGCCAAGGCCTGTGCCGCCTGCATCCACGATGGGTATGGAGATTACCGGAACCGCTTCGGGCAGATCAGTTTGAAGGCGCCCGGTCGTTTCAGGCAGCGCCAGTGGGCGCAGCGCCAGGCCGACAGCACCCTGCGCTTGAACCTGTACGGCGTGATCGTCGACCAGGCCGAGACGGCTGTACGCAACCTGCTGCAGGGCCAGGTGACCGAAGACGACATATGGGCCGCGGCCAAGGCCGATTTCAGCGCCCGCATCGTAAAATGGGCCGACCGGGAGCTGGCCGAAACCTTTTTCAATTCGGTCACCCGCCGAATCTTTGCCACCGTGGGCGTCAACCGGCGCATCGAGTTCGTTCACGACACCGCACCCCCACCGCCGCCGGCACCGGACGACAGCATGATAACGGTCTATCCGTTGAGCGACCGCCTCGAAGCGGTGTTTCGTCAAATCTTTGCAGATCAAAACGGGTTTCGTTTCGACGAACAGGCCCTGACCGGGGCTCTGCCCACCATGGCGGCACGTCTGGCAGAACGGATCGACACCGGCCACAGAGGCGACCCGATGCGCATCGAGATGTTGCGCTGCGCCTTTTACCGCGGCCAAGGGGCCTACCTGATCGGACGGGTGGCCGGCAACGACCGGGTCATCCCCTTGGTGCTGGCCCTGCTGCACCCTCCGGGTGGTGTGGTCGTGGACGCCATGGTGCTGGACAGCGACGGCGTCAGTATCGTGTTCTCCTACACCCGCTCGGACTTTCACGTGCCGGTGAAGCATCCCGGCCAACTGGTCGGATTTCTCAAGTCGATCATGCCGAGCAAGCCCGAGGCCGAAATCTACTCGTCCATCGGATATTTCAAGCACGGCAAGACGGTGCTGTTCCGGGAGGTGTGCCGCCACACGGCCGAATGCGCCGACCAGCAGTTCGCCGTCTCGCCGGGCCAACGGGGCATGGTCATGATCGTGTTCGATCTGCCCGGCTACGACACGGTCGTCAAGGTAATCCGTGACCGGTTCGACACCCCCAAAAAGACCAGCCGCGAAAAGGTGATGACGCAGTACGACTTCGTTTTTCACCACTATCGGGTGGGGCGCCTGATCGAAGCCAACACCTTCGAACACCTCTCATTCAACCGCTGCTGGTTTGCCGACGACCTGCTCGAACAGCTTCTTGAGGAGGCCGGTCAGACGGTTCGCCTCCAAGACGACCGGGTGATCATCGATCACGCCTATCTGGAACGCCGGGTGACGCCGCTGGACATCTACCTGCAAACCGATGACGGCGATCGGACCGCCTCCGTGGTGGTGGATTTCGGCAACGCCATCAAGGACCTGGCCCATGCCAACATCTTTCCGGGCGACATGCTGTTGAAAAATTTCGGTGTGACCCGCCACGGCCGGGTGGTCTTTTACGACTACGACGAGATCGTGCCCCTGACCGAGTGCCGGTTCAGAAACATCCCTTCGGCCCGGTCGCACCTGGAGGAGATGGCCGACGAACCATGGTACACGGTGGCCGAAAACGATGTTTTTCCCGAAGAGTTTGCGCACTTTCTGGGACTTTCCGCGCCCCATCGCGACCTGTTTTTGAGCCGGCACGCCGACCTGCTCTCAACCGATTTCTGGGTCGCGGCCCAGCAGGAGATTCGCGCCGGTCGCATCCGCCACATCCGTCCCTACCGCGCCAAAAACCGGCTGCGGCTGGACATCTAAATCCTAACCGCACCGTCTGGCCGGCCGACAACAGTCTCGACAAGCCCGGATTAAAGAATTATCATTATCATCGGTTCCACTCCGGCACGGCACGCCAACCCACCATCAAGGAGACTTCCGATGAGCGAGATCCGCACCCCCGAGGGCATGACTATCGCTGCGCCGGTCAGCGGCGCATTCGCCGACATCCTGACCCCCGAGGCCCTGGCCTTCGTGGGCGCGTTGTCGCGCCGGTTCGACGGCCGCCGTCGCGAACTGATGGTGCGCCGGCAAGCGGTTCAGGCTGACATCGATGCCGGCCGCCTGCCCGACTTTCTGCCGGAAACCAAGCCGGTTCGCGACGGCGACTGGCAGGTGGCGCCGGTGCCGGCCGACCTGGCCGACCGCCGGGTGGAAATCACCGGCCCGGTGGACCGCAAAATGGTGATCAACGCCCTCAATTCGGGGGCCAGGACCTACATGGCCGATTTCGAGGACAGCCACAGCCCCACCTGGTCCAACACCATCGAAGGCCAGGTCAATCTGCGCGACGCCGTCGGCCGCAGCATCGAATTCGTCAGCCCGGAGGGCAAGACCTACCGCCTGAACGACCGGACCGCCACCTTGATCGTGCGCCCCCGGGGCTGGCACCTGGAAGAAAAGCATGTCACGGTCGACGGGCAGCCGATCTCGGGCAGCCTGTTCGACTTCGGCCTGTTTTTCTTTCACAATGCCAAGAACCTGATCGATCGTGGCAGCGGCCCCTACTTCTACCTGCCCAAAATGGAAAGCCACCTGGAAGCCCGGCTGTGGAACGACGTCTTCGTGGCCGCCCAGAAAAGCCTGGGCATCCCCCACGGCACCATCAAGGCCACCGTGTTGATCGAGACCATCATGGCCGCCTTTGAGATGGAGGAAATTCTTTACGAACTCAAGGATCACAGCGCGGGGCTCAACTGCGGGCGCTGGGATTATATCTTCAGTTTCATCAAACGCTTCAAGAACGTGCCCGGCTACCTGTTTCCGGACCGGGCCCAGATCACCATGACCCGGCACTGCATGCGATCCTATTCGCTGCTGGCCATCCAGACCTGCCACCGCCGCGGCGCCTATGCCATCGGCGGCATGGCGGCCCAGATTCCCATCAAGGGCGATGCGCAGAAAAACCGGGCCGCCCTGGACAAGGTCCGGGCCGACAAAACCCGCGAGGCCAGCGACGGCCACGACGGCACCTGGGTGGCCCACCCCGGCCTGGTGCCCATCGCCATGCAAGAGTTCGACAAGGTTATGCCCACACCCAACCAGATCGACCGCCTGCGAAACGATGTCCAGGTGACGGCCGCGGACCTGCTCAAGCTGCCGGCCGGCACGATCACCGAACAGGGCATGCGCACCAACATCAGCGTCGGTATCCAGTACATGGCCAACTGGCTGTCGGGCCTGGGATGCGTCCCGCTTTACGACCTCATGGAGGATGCGGCCACGGCCGAAATCTCGCGCGCCCAGTTGTGGCAGTGGGTCCATCACCCGGACGCCGCCCTGGATGACGGCCGCAGGATTACGCTGGACCTGTTCCGATCCATGCTCAAGGAGGAGATGCAACAGATCGAAGCCGAAGTGGGGCAGGCCCGTTTCACGCAGGTCAAGTACGCCCAGGCCGCCGACCTGTTCGAGGCGATCATCGCCGCCGACACCCTGGCGGAGTTTCTCACGCTGGTGGCCTACGATCACCTGTAGCGCCAAGCGCGCCCGGTTGTCGGTGATGACAGCTCCCGGGGCGACCGGCACGACAACCCTTTTGGTGAGGAGGATGAATGAAGACCATCGAAGAGAAAGCCGCAGAGATCTGCGAACGCCTGACCTGCCACGAAGTCGTCGCCGACGAACGCGAGGCGCTGGAAGCCCACTGGGCCGAAGATCCGCGCTGGAAAGGTATCGTTCGCCCCTACACGGCCGAAGATGTCCTCAAACTGCGCGGCAACCTGACCATCGAGTACACCTTCGCCAAAATCGGGGCCAAACGCCTCTGGTACCTGATCAATCACGAAGACTACGTGCCCGCATTGGGCGCGCTGACCGGCAACCAGGCCGTGCAGCAGGTCGAGGCCGGTCTCAAGGCCATCTACCTGAGCGGTTGGCAGGTGGCCGCCGACGCCAACCTGGCCGGTGAGATGTACCCGGACCAGAGCCTGTACCCCTCCAACAGCGTGCCTGCGGTGGTGCGGCGCATCAACAACGCCCTGCGGCGGGCCGACCAGGTCCAGGTGCTCGACGGCCGCAAAACCGGGCCTTACTGGTTCGCCCCCATCGTGGCCGATGCCGAAGCCGGATTCGGCGGTCCCCTGAATGCCTTCGAATTGATGAAGCAGATGATCGAAGCCGGCGCGGCCGGGGTTCATTTCGAGGATCAGCTCTCTTCGGCCAAAAAATGCGGGCACATGGGCGGCAAAGTGCTGGTGCCCACCCAGGAAGCGGTGGCCAAACTGGTAGCGGCACGCCTGTCGGCCGATGTCTGCGGCGTTCCCACCATTCTGGTGGCCCGCACGGATGCGGACGCTGCCAAGCTGATCACCAGCGACATCGACGAGTGGGACCGGCCCTTCATCCTCGACCGTCCCCGCTCCAGCGAAGGCTTCTTCTATGTTCAAAACGGCGTCGAGGCCGCCATCGCCCGCGGGCTGGCCTATGCTCCCTTCGCCGACATGGTCTGGTGCGAAACCTCCAAACCCGACCTGGACCAGGCCCGGCGCTTCGCCGAAGGCATCCACGCCAAGTTTCCCGGCAAGCTGCTGGCTTACAACTGCTCTCCCTCCTTCAACTGGAAGGCCAACCTGGACGACGCCACCATCGCCACCTTTCAGCGCGAACTGGGCACCATGGGCTACAAGTTCCAGTTCGTCACCCTGGCCGGCTTCCACGCCCTCAACCTGGGCATGTTCGACCTGGCCCTCAACTACCGCAAGTCCGGCATGCTGGCCTATTCCAAATTCCAGGAAGAGGAGTTCCGCTTCGGCAAGGACGACGGCTACATGGCCACCACCCACCAGAAGTTCGTGGGCGCCGGCTATTTCGACCGCCTGATCGACACCATCAGCGGGGGCATGTCGTCGGTCGGCGCCATGGTGGGCAGCACCGAGGAGGAGCAGTTCTAAAAAGAAAGCCGTCAGGCTTTGATTTTGGATGTCCCCGGTATCAGGGTCTGCGTGGAGAGGATGCCGTCGATCTGGCGCACCTTGGAGTGTACAAACTCGCCGATGACCTCGGCGTCGGAGGAGAGCAGGTCGCGGGTCAGCACCACCTTGACCAGGATGTCGATGCTGCCGTGCACCGCGTGGACCTCCTTGACCTCGGGCAGGGCGAAAAGCTTGTCGACGATCCGGTGCTCGCCCTTGGCCTCCACATTCATGGTGATAAAGGCCGTGATATTGCGCAGCATTTCGGGGTAGTCCCCTTTTTTGACAGTGGCCATCTTGTCTCTGAATGCCTCCATGTCCTTGGGGATCAGCTGGTCGATGCCGATGCCGTAGTGGCGTGAACGCCCCTTATCCCACTGTTGAAACGATATATAAGCAACCAGGTCGTCCACGGTCCGCCCGGGAAAGGAGGCCAACAAGTTGCCCTTTCCGACAATTTCGATCATGGGCGCGTAGATGGTCTGATACCAGTCTTCGGCGGCCTGTTTCAAGGTGGCCCCGGGCTGCTCGCCGCCGGCCAGATGAGCCCGGTGGCGCTCGATCTGTTCGATCAGGTAGGCATACTGGCCCACTTCGGTGATGTCGAAGGGGTGCGTCAGACCGGTCTGTTGGAGAAAATCGCTTTTTTCGCGGTAGATGATGTTCTCCAGGGTGTTGCTGGAGGGGATGAATTCGAGAATCTTGGCCATGATGCAGTCGCGGCCGAACTCCTTGGCGGCGGCGATGCGGTGGTTGCCGTCCAAGACATAGTATTCGTCCTTGATCTGATACAGTTTGACCGGTGGCAGGGACCTGCCTTCGCGCATGGCCTGTTTGATGCTGATCAGCCGGTCCGGGGGTACGTGGCGCTTGAGTTTGAACTGGCTGTCGAAGTCGTGGTAGCGACCCACGCTGCCGACGATCCGGTCCAGCGGCACACTGCAGATCCCCCGGTCGATGTGGTCGAAAGCGCCCTGGCACTCCTGGTTTTCCCGAAAGCTTTTGGCCTCGCTATTGCGGTTGCCCAGCCAGAGGTGCTTAATTGTCTGTATCAAGCGGCCCATGAGCGATCTCCAAGGTGTAATAGCCGAAGGCATTGATGACGCGGGTGTTGCCGACCACGGTCACCCGCTCGGACGGGTCGCCGAAATGGGCGTGAATGTGGCCGTGCATGAAAAAACGCGGTTTGAAGCGGCCGATCAGGCGCACATAACAGTCGAACCCGCGGTGGCATCGATCCTCGGCGTCGCCGATGTGGCGCGGGGGGGCGTGAGCAACGATCAGATCGACGCCGCCGCCAAGCCACAGTCCGGGCATCATGCGCCAGATGAACCGCCGCATCTGAAAGTCCCGGTATTGAATCGGTCCGCCGTTGTACCAGCGCGACCCTTCCAGGCCCATGATCCGCAGGCCTTTGAAGGTGACCCGGCGCCGGTGAAGGTTCAAACATCCCACCGGAGGTGATGACCGGTAGCGGATGTCGTGGTTGCCGCGCACGTAGTACAAGGGTACATCCAATCGATCCCGGATGGCTGAAAGGTATTCGGGAGGCAGATCACCGCAGCTGATGACCAGCTCGACACCCGCAAAAGCGTGCCCGTCAAAGCGATCGGACAGCTCCGGTACCACGATGTCGGAAATCCCGAGAATTTTCATGTCGTGCTATTTACCTTGTTCCGCTCTGGATGTAAACGCCGCAAAAGGAGGATCGCCATGCCGCCACCACCACCCGTCGACTACCGCCTGTATGACCAACCCGAAGTACTGGCAGCCCTGTTTCATCCGCGTCCCATGGAAGGCCCCGTCGACGGCGACGGACGGTTCGAAGAGATTCGGATTCCGGTGGCCGACGACATTCGTGTGGGTGCCCGTTTTCACATGATCCACGCGGCCGGGCCTACGATTTTATTTTTTCACGGCAACGGCGAGATCGCCGCCGATTACGATGACATCGGCCCGCTGTTCACACGCCGGTCGATCAATTTTATCGTGGCGGATTACCGCGGCTACGGGTGTTCCGACGGAAGCCCGACGGTCACGGCCATGATGGCCGACTGCCATCGCATTTTGGAATTTATCACCTGGTGGAAGCGGGAAAATGGGGTTCCGGGAGCCCTGATCGTCATGGGGCGTTCGCTGGGCAGCGCATCCGCGCTGGAACTGGCCGCCGCTTACGAAGATCGAATCGACGGGCTGGTGATCGAAAGCGGGTTCGCCCGGGCGGGTCCGCTGCTGCGGTTGTTGGGGGTGGGCCTGGAGCGGATCGGGGTTGCCGATCAGGACGGATTTGCCAATCTGGACAAGATTCGACAATTTGCCAAACCGACGCGGATCATCCACGCCGAATACGACCACATCATTCCCTATGCCGACGGCAAGGCCCTGTTCGATGCCAGTCCTGCCGCCGACAAGCTTCTGGTAAAGATACCAGGGGCCAACCACAACGACATTTTTTTACGCGGGCTGGATCGCTACCTGGACGCCATCTCGCATCTGGCCCAGACCCTCTCTCGGGCTGTCTGAGCCGGGCCGCGGCTGGCGGCGGTTTCAGGCCCGGGCACCTGCCGGTATCGCCCGGGCCTTGGGGTCACACCACGCCAGGTGACCTTCATGCCGCGGTTTCTCTAACCCGGAGCGCGTCAAGGCGCAGCCTGGCCGCTTCACAGACAGCGGGGTCTTGGTCATTCTCGGCAATCTGATCCAGCAATTTTTCATCCTTGATCCGCTCTAGGGCCCGTTTACGAATTTCCGGGTTGGAATTTTGCCAACGCGGAACGAAAATATCGGAAAATTTCATGGCGTGCCTCCTTCGATTGGTTTCCAATCAGCCCCAACCGATCGTTGCAAGGGGATGATACGGGTTGCTCAGGCATTCGCATGGTTCCCGGAAAACTGCGCGCCGACGCTCCCGGAAAGCACATCGGCCCCCCGGGAGCCGGCTGGGCACATTTTGAGGATCATTGTCATGGGCGGCATCCTTTTCAAACCACGTGCGGCGAGACAGATGGCCGCGGGTTGTGGACAGGTGCGCGATTCGCGGCAGCGTCGGAACGGCAGCTTTCAGGAAGGGGCACTCAGCAGGATATCGACTGGCCGGTTTGATCAGAAAAAGGCAAGCGGTGCATCAGATTTTCACAAAAAAAGTGTAGACGGAATTCGAGAGCCTGTCAAGGAGATATTTTGATCATTAACTCACAACCGCGGCCCGGCGGCCCATGGCGACCGCCCACCTGTGGTGCCTTAGCAACGGTAGGTAGCCGCCAGCGCCATGTAGTGCGCAACCGAACCGTCAACCCGTTTGAGCATCGATTCGGTCAAGGCCTTTTTCACGGATGCCGGGGTGCCGGCGATCAGCTGCCGCGGGCCGAACCGGGCGCCTTCACGCACCACGGCTCCGGCGGCGACCACGCTTTGGGTCATGATGTGAGCGTCGTTGAGCACGACCGCATTGATACCGATCAAGCTGCCGGTTTCGATGGTGCACCCGTGCACCACGGCGTTGTGCCCCACGGTCACATGGTCGGCGATGGTCGCCGGCTTGCCGTAGTCGGTGTGAACGGTACAATTGTCCTGGATGTTGGTATTGCGGCCGATCCTGATCGGTGCCATGTCGCCCCGCAGGACCGCATTGAACCAGATGCTGGCACCATCTTCGATGGTCACGTCGCCGACCACCACGGCGGTGGGAGCGATGAACACGTTTTCGCCTATGGTGGGGGCGATGTTGTTGTGGGGTATGATCATTAAGCGTTCACCGTTTTCCTGGCGTCCCTGGTCGTTGGCTGCACATGGACCTCTTTTTAGCGTTTATGCAGCCGGCACCGCAAGCAAAAAAGGGCCGCTCCGGCCTAAACTGCCGCGGGCCGCGCGGACGCCGACCCGGCCATCGAGGGTAATCAACAGGTTGAAAATTAGGTTGCACGGGTCGACCCGATCGGGATAGACTGTTGGTTCATGTGTACCCAATCGATCGACTTCCCCCACACCGCAACCTGCACGAGGCCGCCACGCCATGAACATCCGCGCCATCGGCGGTGAATTCGCCCTGATCGACCGCCTGATCCGACATGCACCGACCGCCCATCCCGACCTGGCGGCCGGCGTCGGCGACGATGCGGCCGTCATCGGCAAGGTTTTTTCCAACGGGGACTACCTTTTGGTGACGACGGACATGCTTGTGGAAAACAGCCACTTCCGGAGCGATTGGGCCACCCCCGAGCAGATCGGCCAGAAAGCGGTAGCCTGCAATGTCAGCGACATCGCCGCCATGGGCGGACGGCCCACCTTCATGTTCGTCTCCCTGAGCCTGACGGAATCAACCGATGTGGCCTGGCTGGACGGATTGTATGCGGGCATGGCCGGGGCCTGCCGCCGCTACGACGTCGTACTGGCCGGCGGCGACACCACACGCGGGACGGCAGTCACCATCAGCATCACCCTGCTCGGCCGGGTAGCGCCGCCGCACCTGCGTCTGCGCCGCCAGGCCCGGCCCACCGAGTTGCTGTGCGTGACCGGGCCGCTGGGAGGGTCGGCGGCCGGTCTGGCCATGTTGTCGGCCGGCCTGAATCCGCCCGAATACCTGAAGGAGAAGTACCTCGCCCCCGGTTGCCGTCTGGACGTGGCCCCGCTGATCGCACCGCTTGCCCGCGCCATGATCGATATCAGCGACGGCCTGGCCCCCGAAACCCACCACATCTGCGATCAAAGCGGCACCGGGGCGCAGATCGTCGCCGCCGACGTTCCGATCCATCCGAGCGTGCGCGACGCCGCGGGCCGGACCGCCAAAGAGGCCCTTGCCTGGGCCTTGTCCGGGGGGGAAGACTTCGAACTGCTCTTTTCCATTCCGCCCGACAAGCTAAAGTTGCTGCGCGGCAGTGGCGTTGATGTGACGGTGGTCGGCCGGGTTACCGAGGCGGCCGCAGGCCGGCACCTGATCATGCCGGACGGGCGTCGGGTGCCCCTTGCCGGCGGGTACGATCACTTCGGCGGGTCCAGCGGCTGACCCCGGCCCCCGTCTGTCCCGCCGGTTAGGCTGAGTTCAGGGACTCCAGGGCCTCCCAGCGCGCAAAGGCGCGTTCGAGTTCCTGCTCGACCTCGGCCAGCTCCTGCCTGACGGCGGCGATGGCCTGGCTGGAGTCCCGGTAAAATTCGGGATCGGACATGATCCGAAAGAGCGCCTGCTGACGTGCCTCCAGGGTCTCGATCCGTGCCGGCAGGGCCGCCAGCTCACGCTGCTGCAGGTAACCGAGCTTTTTAGGGGCATGGGCGGGCGCCGGCGCCGCGCTCTGCTGACCGGAGCGCACCGGCCGTTCAACAGGCGCGTCGCTGACCGTCGGCCGCTGGGTCAGCCAGTCGTCGTAGCCACCGGCATACCCTTGAACCCGGCCATCGCCTTCGAACACCAGCGTGCTGGTGACCACCTGATTGATGAAGGCGCGGTCATGGCTCACCACCAGTACGGTGCCGTCGTACTCCAACAGCAGCGCTTCCAGCAGTTCCAGCGTTTCCACGTCAAGATCGTTGGTGGGCTCGTCGAGCACAACGACGTTGGCGGGCCGGGCGAACAGCCGGGCCAGCAGCAGCCGGTTTTTCTCACCACCCGACAGGACGCCCACCGGTGTGCGTGCCCGCTGGGGAGAAAACAGAAAATCCTTCAGATAACCGATCACGTGGCGCCGCCGACCACCCACATCGATCATGTCGCTCTCCGGAGAGACATTCTCCTGAACGGTTTTACCCTCATCCAACTGGGCCCGCAATTGGTCGAAGTAGATTACCTCCAGGTGGGTGCCGTGCTTGACGCGGCCGCCTTGGGGCGCCAGTTCGCCGAGCAGCAGGCGGATGAGGGTCGACTTGCCGGCACCGTTCGGCCCCAGGATGCCGATCCGATCTCCGCGCATGATCGTGATCGAAAAATCGCTCACGACCTTTTGCTGCCCATAGGCAAAACTCAGCTGACGCGCCTCCACGACCACCTTGCCGCTTCGCTCGGCCGACGAAAGGCCCATGCGCACCGTTCCGGTGGGGTCGCGCCGGCTGCGGCGATCGTCGCGCAGCTGCGCCAGGGCGCGCACGCGCCCTTCATTGCGGGTACGGCGGGCTTTGGTGCCTTGGCGGATCCAGACCTCTTCCGCGGCAAGCTGCTTGTCGAAGCGGGCGTTCTCCTTCTCCTCGACCCGCAGACGCTCACCGCTGCGCCGCTGGTAGGCGGCATATCCGCCCTGCCAGGAGTACAGGCGCCCCCGGTCAATTTCGACGATCCGCCCGGCCAGGCGCTGCATCATCATCCGATCGTGGGTCACCAGGATCAGGGTGCCGGGCCACTTGGAAAGTACCGTCTCCAGCCATTCGATGGCCGACATGTCCAGGTGATTGGTGGGCTCGTCCAACAGCAGCAGGTCCGGCCGGGGAGCCAGAGCCGCCGCCAGCAGGACCTGCCGCTTCATGCCGGCCGAAAAAGTGCTCACCTCGTCATCGAGGCCCAGGTTCATCTGTGAGACGATGCGTTCGACCTGCTGCCGGATCCGCCAGCCGTCTTCGTTGTCGATGGTCTGCTGCAGGCGCGCCAGGTCGGCGGCCGCATCCGCCGATCGATCGCGGTCGGCATCCCGGCCGGCGGCCAGCCGACGGTGGTCTGCCAGGCGCCTGCCCGCTGCCCCCAGCCGTCGGCAGACGGCATCGAACACCGTCCCGCGAAGGTTCTCGGGGACCCCTTGCGACAGGCTGCCGATCACCAGGCCCCGTGGGCGCATCACCTCGCCGCTGTCCGGTGCCACCCGGCCGTCGACGATTCTCAAGAGCGTGGATTTGCCGACACCGTTGCGTCCCAGCAGGCAGATCTTCTCACCGGCCTCGACCGTCAGGTTGACCCGTTCCAGCACAGGGCTGTCGCCAAAACTCAGACTGACATCCCGCAGTGTAATCAGCGCCATGTCACCGCCGCCCCCCCCAATCCATAGCGTCGCATGGGCGACGTTTCAATACAGCGCATATTTGACCAGGCGCCCGTCCAGCCCCCCGTTTTTGAGGGGTTTTTTCCAGGACGGTTTCAGGCCGACATGCTTGATCATCTCCCGGTTTCCGAAATAGACATAGGCCTGCGCACCCTGGCAGCGCTGTTTCAGAAAGTCACCCAACTGCCGGTAGAACGCTTCCAGGGGCGCTTCAGCCTGCATGCGGATTCCGTAGGGCGGATTGCACACGATCAGGTGGTCCCGCAGGTGTTCGATCTGCCTGTAATCCAATCGCAGCACGTTCACAGCGGCCAGATGGGGCAGCTGCCGGCAGTTGGTACGGGTAGCCGTGACCGCCTGGTGATCAACGTCGCTGGCGCGAATGAGGCCGTCGGGCAGCTTCTGAATCCGCCGGTCTGCTGCCGCCTTGACCGAGACCCACAGATCGGCATCGAAATCGGGAAGCCGCTGGAAGCCGAAGGCCTTGCGCAAATAGGCGGCCGGAATGCGGCAATGCGCCATGGCCGCCTCGATGGCCAGGGTTCCCGAGCCGCACATGGGATCGACCAGGGGCATGCGGCCGTCCCAACCCGACAGGCGTAGCATGGCTGCGGCAACGGTCTCCTGCATGGGCGCGGTCCCAGCCAGGCAGCGGTATCCCCGGCGGTGCAGGCTGCCGCCGGAGGCGTCGATGCTGATGGTAGCCCGGTTGCGCATGGCATGCAGATTGATCCACACATCCGGATGCCGGGGATCGACATCGGGACGACGGCCGAAGGCGTCACGGAATCGGTCGGCCACGGCATCCTTGAGCTTCAGCCCGGCGTACTGGGAGTGGGGCACACTGCTGCCGGCCGTGGCGGCAAACACGGCGAAGGTTCGGTCGGGATCGAAAAAGAGCGCCCAGTCGATCGATCGGCCGGCCCGGTAGATGGCGTCGGCGTCCGGACAGGCGAACGATCGCAGCGGCGCCAGGACGCGGGTGATCAGCCGGGCGCCGTAATTGATGCGGTACAGTGCGGCGCGGTCGGCGCCAAAGTGGATGCCGCGCCTGACGCTGCGCGCATTGGTGGCCCCCAACTCAACCAGTTCGGCCACTCCGGCGGTTTCGAGCCCATCGGCGATCTGGGCAAAGTAAGTGTTGTTTTTTTGATAATCGAACATGACGGATTCGCAAGATGGCACCCGCACAAGCTGAACGCTGCCGGGGTCATGGCCGGTCGGTGGGCGTCAGTGGACCGGTTTGGCCTTGGCGTTGGCGGGTGCACGACGGCCGGAGGATCCGGAACGGGCGCCATGGCTGCTGCCGCCGCGGTAGTTGCGGCTGGTGCCTTTTCCGGGCCGCCGTTTGCGCCGACGGCCTCCCTTGTGACCCGATCCGACCGGTCCGGCGGGAGCCGCTTTGGGCTTGCGCCGTCGCGGCGCCGGCGGCAGCTCCAACCAGCCCTCTTCGGGCGGGATACAGTGCAGCGGCCGACCGATGAAGGCTTCGATGGCCGGCAGGTAGAAGGAATCTTCCTCACAGGCGAAGCTGATGGAAGTACCGGCCGCACCGGCGCGACCCGTTCGACCGATACGATGAACGTAGTCCTCGGGATCGTGCGGCAGGGTGAAGTTGATGACGTAGTCCATGCCTTCGATGTGAATGCCCCGCCCGGCCACGTCCGTGGCCACCAGCACCCGGATCTTACCGGACTTGAACTGATCAAGGGTGCGGATGCGTTTGTTTTGCGGGATTTCGCCGGACAACAGGGCACAGTTGATCCGGTAGCGATCCAGCATCTCGGCCAGCCGTCGGGTTTCGTCGCGCCGGTTGCAAAACACCAGGACCCGGTCGAGTTGCTGACGCGTGATGATATTGTAGGTCAGGGCAAATTTCTCATCGGTCGTGACGATGTAGACGACCTGCTCCACGGTGTCCACGGCCACCTGTTCCGGTTCGATCTCGACCGAGACCGGATCGCGGGTCCAGCTGGCGGAAAGGCGCGTCACATCGGGCGTCAAGGTGGCGCTGAAAAACATGGTCTGGCGTTTGTCCTTGTGGGGCGTACTGAAAACGATCTGCCGCACGTCGGGGATGAACCCCATGTCCAGCATGCGGTCGGCCTCGTCAATGATCAAGGTTTCCACCCGGCCCAGGTTCAGATCGCGTCGGCGCTTGAAGTCCAGCAGTCGGCCCGGAGTGGCCACAACGATGTCTACGGTTTTGCTGAGCAACTGCCGGCGCTGCTTTTCGTAGTCCATGCCGCCGAAGACGCTGACGATGGAAAAAGGGCAATAAGCAGCCAGGAGCCTGGCTTCATCGGCAATTTGCAGGACCAGCTCACGGGTTGGGGCGATGATCAGGACCCGGGGCGTCCCGGCAGGTGTCTTGCCCTTGCGCGGCGAGGTCAGCATGCGCGAGAGAACGGTGATCAGAAAAGCCGCCGTTTTACCGGTGCCGGTTTGGGCGCGCCCGAAAGCGTCTCGGCCCTTGAGGGTGTCCGGCAACAGCTCAGCCTGGATCGGGGTGCAGTATTGGAAGCCGGCATCGGCAATCGCGTGCAGGACCCGGTCGGGAAGGTCCAGATCCTGAAACCGGGTTTGACCCTGCAGCGGGGGAACCTGAAACTGGCCCGGGTCCCAGTCGGCGTCGGCAGGCTGGTCGGCCATGGCCGCCTTTTCGGCCTCTGGCGCAGTGGACCGTTCGACCGGCGATTGGGCAGGCCCTGCACGCTTTGCCCGGCGTCTGGGAACCGGATCCGATTTCAGGGCAGGCGACGATTGCGCGCTGTCTTCTGTTGGCGCGCCAGTGGCGGGACGAGGGGTGTCGGACAGCCTGAACTTCAAGGCTTTGATCAGCTTTCCTATCAAAATTCAGATAACCTGCATTTCAGTTTGCATCGATCGCCGGCTGAGCGATCACCCATTCGCTGCCCGCGCCGTTGACCGGTATCCATAAAAAAAGCGGGCCTCGGTATTGAAGCCCACCTCACTATACGAATATCAGCTGCGAATTGCAAGGTTTGATGAACTCGCCAACTATCGTTTTCAAGACGGCTTCGCAAAAAGCCCGAGATCGAGGCTTGCGAATCCAGAGGAGCGAGGCGTGTTATAGGGTACTCCGCAGTGGCGAAGGATGAAGCGTAACCCAGATATCGGGTTTTTTACGAAGCCGCCGGGTTTAACCGTAGCGGATGCCGTCAACCGGATCAAGCGACGAAGCACTGCTGGCCGGATACAGCGTCGCCAGAAAGCAGATCGCCACGGTAGACAGGCCGATCACGAGCACGTCGATGGGCTGCAGGCTGACCGGCAAGGTCGTCAGGAAATAGACGTCACCGGGCAGCCTGATAAACGGGTAGCGTTTCAGCAACGTGCAAAGGATGAACCCCAAAAGGCCGCCGACCGTCGTTCCCAGGCAGCCGATCACCAGTCCCTTGAACACGAAAATTCGCCGGATGTGTCGGTTCGTGGCGCCCATGGTTTTCAAGATGGCAATGTCGCGCGTTTTTTCCATCACCATCATGATCAGGGCACTGGCGATATTGAAGGCGGCCACCAGTACGATCAGGGTTAAAATAATGAACATCACGGTCTTTTGGAGCCGCAGCATGGAAAACAGGTTGCGGTTCAGCTGCATCCAGTCGCGGGCCCAGAACGGAAACCCCATGCGGGCCACGATGGCATCGGCAATCGGCCGGGCCTGGTAGATATCGGCAATCCGGACCTCCAGGCCGGTGGCCTGACCGCTCATCTGAAGCAGGCGCTGGGCGACATCCAGGCGCACGAAGACCATGGCACCGTCGTACTCGTTCATTCCGGTTTCGAAGATGCCGGCTACCCGGAAACGAACCACGGTGGGCATGTGGGTCGCACCGACCCCTTTTCCCAGCGGTGATATCAGAAAGAGGGCGTCTCCGACGGCGATCTTCAGTTTTTCGGCTGTCACGCGCCCGACAATCAATCCCGGGGCCTTGCCGGCCGGCTCGTCCGGCGCGGCGCTGCCCAGAGCCTCGCCGATCCCGACACCGTCCCCAGTGAGAATGGGCGGCACCGGCCGTGACGGGTCGAGCGCTTTTAGGACGGCACCGCTGACAGCGTGGGCACTGCGCAGCATCACCTGGGTGTAGATAAAGGGACTGGCCGAACGAACCCCGTCGACCGCTTCGATCTCGTCGACGGCCGCATCGATGTCCGCCATGGCTTCCCCATACCGCATAACCAGAATATGCGATTCGATCCCCAGGATTCGGTTTTGCAGTTCCGATTCAAACCCGGCCATCACGGCGATCACCACAATCAGCGCCATCACGCCCACGGCGATGCCGGCGGCGGCCAGCAAAGTGATCATGGAGACAAAGGCCTGTTTTTGTCGCGTGCTCAAATAGCGAGCCCCCACAAACCACGTAAAAGACATGCGCGTTTTCCTCATGTTGGCGATGATGCCCGGCCTGATCGGATCATCCACCCTCGGCAATGGCGGACCGGTAGATGCCGGGTGTGGACCCGGGTATGACAATGGCCCCCACGCTCTTTTCGAAAAAGGTGATGGGCCCGGCGGCTCCGATAATGGCGTAGGCATAGCCGCATTGGGCCATGGCGTGCAAAGTGGCCTGCAGCAAAGCACGGCCGACGCCCTGATGACGGTATGCCGCCTCGACACCGATGGGGCCGAAAAAGTTGGCGCAGGTGCTGTCATGGCATGCAAAGCCCAGCAGGCGTCGATTTTGAACCGCAACCATACAGGCGATCGGAAGGCGGGCAAAGGCAACGTCACACTCGGCCGCCCAACCCGCTCCAAAGCGGTTGCGGACCCAGTCGACCACCTGGCCTTTTTCGCAGGCCATGGCGCGCCGCACCGCTATGCCGTTTTGGGCCAGCGAGGCCATCTGCGCACCCGATTCGGGCAGGTCATAGAGCCTGACCAGTAAATCGGTCACGCTAGTCTCGCCGGCCCCCAGGCGGGACGGCCGATGGCGGCGCTGGCAGCGCCAACACGCGGCCCCATCAAGTATAAGTCCCATCCGACGGCAACTATTTTCACCATCTGAAAGGCCCGGCCGTCGTCAGAAACGGTGGCATGGATGAGCCAATCGCCGGGCATCCGTTCCCCTAAAAAATTATTTACAACCAATATGTAATCCTTTATAAGCAATGGTTGTCATTCAATTTTACTATAGGCCAATCCAAATACAAATTCAAAGGGGTTTTTCATGGCGAGAAAGCGTCCTTCCAAGAAGAAGCCGGCAGCGAAAAAAGCCGCCGCCACAAAACCGAAAAAACCGGCACCGGCCAAGAAAGCTGCACCCGCTAAACCGAAACCGACGCCCAAGGCCAAACCGACCGCAAAGGAGGCCCCTAAAAAAGCCGCCCCCAAGGCAACGCCGGTTACGGTCAAAGATCTTCTGAAGAGGCAATTCGGCACCGAAACTCCTTCCAGCCGCTACACCGTACCCAAAGCCAACGTCGAAAAATCCACCTTTACGGCACCTGAATTACTTGCTGATTTTGCCGCTGCAGATGTCGCCCGGATCAGGGCGCTCTTGGCCAACACTTACAGCGCAGAGGACCTGAAGGCCGCCGCTGAGAAAGCCGCCGCCGAGAAGGCCGCTGCCGAGAAGGCCGCCGCTGAGAAAGCCGCTGCCGAGAAAGCCGCCGCCGAGAAAGCCGCTGCCGAGAAAGCCGCTGCCGAAAAGGCCGCCGCCGAGAAAGCCGCCGCCGAGAAAGCCGCTGCCGAGAAGGCCGCCGCCGAGAAAGCCGCTGCCGAGAAGGCCGCCGCTGAGAAAGCCGCTGCCGAGAAGGCCGCCGCCGAGAAAGCCGCTGCCGAGAAGGCCGCTGCCGAAAAGGCCGCTGCCGAGAAGGCCGCCGCCGAGAAGGCCGCTGCCGAGAAGGCCGCCGCCGAAAAGGCCGCCGCCGAAAAGGCCGCCGCCGAGAAGGCCGCTGCCGAAAAGGCCGCCGCCGAGAAGGCCGCTGCTGAGAAGGCCGCCGCCGAGAAGGCCGCTGCCGAGAAGGCCGCCGCCGAGAAGGCCGCTGCCGAAAAGGCCGCTGCCGAGAAGGCCGCTGCTGAGAAGGCCGCTGCTGAGAAGGCCGAAGAGATCAAAAAAGCAGCTGCCCGCAAATCGGACGTGACGGTGTCCTACGCACCCGCGCCAACCCAGCCGAACGAAAAAAAACCCGCCGACCCGGTCGACAACACCATCAAGATACTGGCCGCCGGGCTGGCCTTCCTCATTCTCCTGGTCATTGGCGCCAGCGCTTCGAATTCATTCAAATACTACCTGGCCGACAATCAAGGCACCCTGGAAATCTGGAAAGGCAAATTTGCACCCCTGGGCAAAGAGAAGGTCTTGGCCCTGCCGGGTGTGCCGCTCCCTGAGACATTGGAGGCAGTATACGCGAAGGGCGATGTCTACCCGCTGGCATTCCATTTCTTCGTCGACAGGGCCGACGCGCTGTTGAAAGCGCCCGGAATCCCGGACTTTGAAGGCATCAAGGCCGAATTGAAGACCGCTCTCGACTATGCGTCGACTCGCGAGCTGCGTGACATCGCCTTCCATCGCCTCGACAACATCGACCGCCTGATTCTCGTCTACAAGGCGGATGTGTCGGCCAGCAGGGGAACCATCGAAGACCTCCAATCCGCGATCGGTTTTCTCGAAGCGGCCGACAAGCTGACCGCTGACGAGGCCCAGGCAGCGATGATCGCCCAGAAAATCGAACGCTGGAAAGCGGCCATCACCAGCCTTGAAGCACAAACAGCGGCAGCGGCCGAGCAGGCGGCAGCGGCGGCGGAAGCCGAGGCCGACGATGCGACCAGGGTCGAGGCGGCGACCGATACGGAAACAGCGGCGGAAAACGGTCTAGAGGCCAGTGAGGTCGGCGAAAACCTCGAAAGCGAAGCGGTGGTCGATGATGAGGACGCTGACGAAGATGACGATGACGACGCGGATGAACAGGCCCAAGAGAGAGCCGAAAAACCCGCGACACCCGACGCCGATCACAATTAACTGATCAAGACCATTCTTCAGGCTCGTGGAGATTAAGCTTTCACGAGCCCAAATCAGGGGGGGAGCGTCCGATCCTTGGTCGGAGCTCCCCCCCTCGCATTTATTGGATCCATAGAGAAATGTGAATCGCTTGGTTCGGGGTCAATAACGGTTGACTTGATCCCGAATTCGTCGGATGATCAAAATAGGATCCATCCTTAGTGAAATCCTGTTCGCCAGGGGGCGCTAAAATGAAGAAGCTGGTCGAGGAGATTGCAAAGGCACTCGTGGATACTCCGGAGCAGGTTTCGGTAAACGAAATCAACAGCACGCAGAGCATTGTCGTCGAGCTTTCGGTCGCCAAGACCGATCTGGGGAAAATTATCGGTCGAAAAGGCCAAAATGTACAGGCCATCCGCACCATTTTAAATGCCGCATCAGGCAAGGCCAAGAAGCGAATCATACTGGAATTGCTCGAGTAGATGCCGGTGGGCCGGATGTTTTGACAGCACAGGTCAGGGTCCGGCAACCGCTCTCAGTGGGTTCACTTTGCAGCCTGAACCCGATGCCACCGCCCTTTCTTTTCGTGTTCGCCTATGGCCCGTTCAAGCTGATCCAGGAATAATTTGCGCGGTATTTCGCGGGCACCGAAACGGATCAGGTGATCGGTCCTGACCTGGCAGTCGATCAGTCGGACGTCGATCTGGCGAAGACGCCGCACGAACGTGACGAAGGCCACCTTGGAGGCATCGCTGACGCGGCTGAACATGCTTTCGCCGAAAAACGCGCCGCCGATCGAAACGCCGTAGAGCCCACCCACCAGCTGCCCTTCCTGCCACGCCTCGACCGAGTGCGCGTGGCCGATCCGATGCAGTTCAGCGTAGGCCGCTTGCATCTCCTTGGTGATCCAGGTCCCATGACCGTAAGACCGCCGGGTTTGGGCGCAGGCCTGCACCACGGCGGCGAAGGCCTGGTCGAAGGTGATCGAAAAGCGCTTGCGCCGGATGGTTCGACGCAGCGACCGCGAGATCCGCAGTTCGTCGGGATACAGGACCAGGCGGGGATCGGGTGACCACCACAGGATCGGTTCGCCCGGGGAGTACCAGGGGAAGATGCCCTGGCGATAGGCCAGCAGCAGACGCTCGGGACTGAGATCGCCGCCGACGGCCAGCAGGCCCTCACTAATGGCCAGATGCGGCGGTGGAAAGGAGAGGCGTTCGGACAGTGAGAAAACGGGCATGGGTCACAGTTCGCGGTGTCTGGTGCGGTGCCCTGCCCCGCCGTTCCACCACAGGGCTGGGCACCGCATCCACGTGAAACGGGGGGCATTTATCAGCTGTACACAAATCGCAGGTCGTCCCCGGCCATGTCCAGGCTGACCTGTCCACCCTTTTCCAGCCGGCCGAACAGAATTTCTTCGGCCAGAACATCTTTGATGCGGGTCTGGATCAGGCGGGCCAGGGGCCGGGCACCGTATTGCGGGTCATGGCCTTCACGCGCCAACCAGCGTCTCACCGCTTGCGAGTAGTGCAGCACGACCTTTTTCACGGCCAGCTGGTCGGCAAACTCCTGCATGAACTTGTCGACGATTTTGGCCATGATCTCGCGGTCCAGCGGGCTGAAGGTGATGATGCCGTCCAGACGGTTTCTGAATTCCGGGCTGAACAGCTTCTCGATGGCCTTTTTGCCCTTGCCGGTGGTGTCGGATTTGGGATCCCCGAAGCCGATCGTGGCGCTGCTCATCTCACGCGAGCCGGCATTGGAGGTCATCATGACGATGACGTTGCGAAAATCGGCTTTCTTACCGTTGTTGTCGGTCAAGGTGGCGTGGTCCAGGACCTGAAGCAGGATGTTGAACAGATCTTCGTGGGCCTTTTCGATTTCGTCCAGCAGGAGCACGCAATAGGGATTCTTGCGCACCCCGTCGGTCAGCAGCCCCCCCTGATCGAACCCGATGTAACCGGGAGGCGCACCGATCAACCTGGCCACGGCATGCTTTTCCATGTATTCGCTCATGTCGTAGCGCATGAACTCCACGTCCAGCAGGCGGGCCACCTGCCTGGCCACTTCGGTCTTGCCGACACCGGTGGGCCCGGTGAACAGAAAGGAGCCGACCGGCTTTTCGGGTGCCCCGAGACCGGCCCGCGAGCGCTTGATGGCCGTGACCAGTGCCGTGATGGCATCGTCCTGGCCGAACACGAAGCGACGCAGATCGTTGCCCAGATTCTCCAGTTTGGCCCGGTCCGGCGTGCTGACGCTGACCGCGGGGATTCTGGCGATCTTGGCCACGATCCGTTCGATATCCAAAGGATGAATCTTCTTGCGGTTGACGGCCCCGGAGAGCCGGATGGCGGCACCGGCTTCGTCGATCACATCGATGGCCTTGTCCGGCAAGTAGCGGTCGTTGATATACTTGGCCGACAGCTCACAGGCAGCCTTGAGGGCCGCATCCGTGTACTCGATCTGGTGGTGCTGCTCGTAACGCGCGCGCAACCCCTTGAGTATTTTGAAGGATTCTTTGATGGGCGGCTCCAGGATGGCGATCTTTTCGAAGCGTCGGGAGAGCGCACGGTCCTTTTCGAAATGGTTCTTGTACTCCTCGTAGGTCGTCGATCCGATGCAGCGCAGCTCGCCGGTGGACAGAAAGGGTTTGAGGATGTTGCTGGCGTCCATGGAGCCGCTGCTGGTGGCGCCGGCCCCGACGATGGTGTGGATCTCGTCGATGAACAGGATGGCGTTTTTGCGCTGTTTGAGTTCGGTGACCACGCCCTTGAGGCGCTGTTCGAAATCGCCCCTGAATTTCGACCCGGCCAGCATGCCGCCCAGGTCCAGGGAAAAGATCCGCACATCTTTGAGCAGATCCGGCACCTGGCCCTCCCAAATTTTCTGGGCCAGGCCCTCGGCCATGGCTGTCTTGCCCACTCCCGGGTCGCCGACGAAGACCGGATTGTTCTTACGCCGACGGCATAGCACCTGCATGGTGCGGTCCATCTCGAGTTCACGGCCGATCAGGGGGTCCAGCTTGCCGCTGGCCGCCCGGTCGATCAGATTGACCGTGTATGTCTCCAGCGGGCCGGCCTTCTTTTTGACGGTTTTGCTGTCGGCCGGCGATTCGGTTTCCGGGTCCTCCGAGGGGCCGTCGACGGGCAGGTCATGGGAGATGACCCGCAGCACGTCGAGGCGTGACACCCCCGCTTCGTTGAGGTAGTAGGCGGCGTGAGACTCCTTTTCCATGAAAATGGAGGCCAGGATGTCGCTGACGGAGACCTCTTTTTTTTCGGCCGAGCGCACGTGGTTGACGGCCCGCTGGATGACGCGCTGAAAACCGACCGTCTGCTGGAGTACGTATTCGCTTTCGGCCGGTATCACCTCGAGGTTTTCGTTGAAAAACAGCTCCAGGTTGGCTTTGAGGGTTTCCACATCACCGCCGCACTTTTCGACGATCTCCAGTCCCGAGCTGTCGTGCAGGATCGCAAACAGCACATGTTCGACGCTGACGTATTCGTGACGCCGTTTCTTGGCCTCGCGAACGGCAAAACCCAACGTGGCACTGAGTTCCTTGCTGATCATAAGTCTATTCCTGTTCCATGCTGCACCTTAGCGGGAATCCGCTTTCACGGGCCAGGTTGTGAACCGTGTCGACCTTGGTTTCGGCAACCTCGAAGGGGTAGAGACCGCAAACCCCGACCCCTTTTTGATGAACGTTCATCATGATCTTGGCCGCCGATTCGGGCGATTTGTTGAACACGAACATCAGCACCTCTACGACAAACTCCATCGTGGTGTAGTCATCGTTGTGCAACAGGACCCGGTACAGGGGCGGCTGCCGGGTTTGATCCCGGGTGGCGGTGCCGACCTGCTCATCTGTCTGAAAACGGGGCATGGACGATTCTGGTTGAGCTCCTACAACGGTTTACGGTTCGCCTGCATCCTTTCGGCAACGCACTGATAATTGACTATAAGCACCGCAGGCGAGGATTGTAAAGTACCTTTCTTGGCCGCCGGCGCAAGGCCGCCGCTGTGTGCAAAGGCGAGCCGCGCTCCCATGAAGGCCGCTGTCTAGCCGTCGATCTCAACGATCTGGGGCCGCAGCTTCCCGGCCGTAATGCGCACCCGCGCGAAGGTCACCGGGTAGGTGAAGCGGCGCGGCCCGCAGCTGCCCGGATTCAGGAACACAACGCCGTCTCTGGTGACGATTTCGGGCTGATGGGTGTGACCGCTGACCACCATGTGGATTCCGGCCGCAGCCGGGTCCAGATCCAGGTGATACAGGTCGTGCAGAAGGTAGAGGCACTGTCCGGCGATCTCCAGCATCTCGCGGGCCGGCAGGGCATGGCACCACGATCCATAGTCCATGTTGCCGCGCACCGCCGTCACCGGGGCGATCTCGGCCAACCGCTCCAGGACCTGCGCACTGCCGACGTCACCGGCGTGCAAAATGTGGTCGCAACCGGTCAGGGCCGTTTCCAGCGCCGGGCGCAGCAGTCCGTGGGTGTCGGAAAGGATGCCAATGGTGGTTGGGTTGGCTGGATTCATGGCGTGGGCGAGTGCCGACTATGCGCCGCAGCACTTTTTATATTTTTTACCGCTTCCGCACGGACAGGGTGCGTTGCGGCCGATCTTTTCAGACTCGCGCGTGACCGGTTGACGGGTCGCCGGGCCATCCCCGCCGCCGGAAAAGATCAGCTTCTGCGATGGGGCCTTTTGCAACTCCTCCATGTGGTCCGGTTCGGCCAGCTGGATGCGAAAGAGGATCCCCAGGGTTTCGGCCTTGATGCGGTCGATGGTCTCCTGGAACATTTCGAAGCCCTCTTTTTTGTAGACCAGCAGCGGGTTCTGTTGGGCATACCCGCGCAGCCCGATGCCCTCTTTGAGATGGTCCATGGAGAGCAGGTGGTCCTTCCACAGGTTGTCCACGGTCTGGAGCATCACCACCCGCTCCAGCTGGCGCAGCTCCGCTTCGCCCAGCTGGGCGGCCTTCTGGTCGTAAACGGCAAGGGCCTGGTCGTAAATCTCCTGGGCCAATCCATCCGCGGTGAGCCCGTCCAGGGTGTCGGCATCCATCCGGGCCAGTCGATAATTGAACTTCTGGAAAACGGCGTCCGAAATGGCATCCCAGTCCCAGTCTTCGGCAAGCGACCGCTCGTCGGCAAACTCGGTCGCGATCCCTTCGGCCGACTCCATCATGATATCCTCGACGGTCGACTTCAGGTCCACGCCGGTGAGCAGGTCGCGGCGCTGCTTGTAGATCACTTCACGCTGCTGGTTCATCACGTCGTCGTATTCGAGCAGATGCTTGCGGATATCGAAGTTGTGTGCCTCCACCTTGGACTGGGCGTTCTCGATGGCCCGGCTGATCAGGTTGTGCTCGATGGGCTCGCCCTCTTCCATGCCCAGCCGCTCCATGATGCCGGTGATGCGCTCGCCGCCGAAAATCCGCAGCAGGTCGTCCTCCAGGGCCAGATAAAAGCGCGAAGATCCGGGGTCCCCCTGGCGACCGGAACGGCCGCGCAGCTGATTGTCGATACGCCGGCTCTCGTGGCGTTCGGTGCCCAGGATGTGCAGTCCGCCCAGCTGGGTCACCCCCGCGCCCAGGACGATGTCGGTCCCGCGCCCGGCCATGTTGGTCGATATCGTCACGGCGCCCTTCTGACCGGCCATGCTGATGATTTCGGCCTCCTTCTCGTGATTCTTGGCGTTGAGCACCTCGTGGGCGATGCCCTGTTTTTTCAGTTTGGCGGACAACTGCTCGGAAATGTCGATCGAGACGGTGCCCACCAGCACCGGCTGGCCCTTGTGGTGCAGGGCCTTGATCTCTTCTATGGCGGCATTGAACTTTTCGCGGCGGGTCTTGTAGATCACGTCGGGAAAATCGGTGCGGATCATGGGCTGGTTGGTGGGAATCACCATGACCTCCAGGTTGTAGATCTTCTTGAATTCGGCCGCTTCGGTGTCCGCGGTGCCGGTCATGCCCGCCAGCTTGTCGTACATGCGGAAATAGTTCTGGAAGGTGATCGTGGCCAGGGTCTGGTTCTCGTTTTCGATCCTGACGTTTTCCTTGGCTTCCAGAGCCTGGTGCAACCCTTCGCTGTAGCGGCGGCCGGGCATGAGGCGGCCGGTGAATTCGTCGACGATGATCACTTCGCCGTCTTTGACGATGTAGTCCACGTCGCGTTTGAACAGGGTGTGGGCCTTGAGGGCCTGGTTGATGTGGTGCAGCAGCTCGATGTTGCTCGGATCGTACAGGTTGTCGACCTTCAGAATCTGCTCGGCGTGGGCCACGCCCTCTTCGGTGAGCGTCGCACTGCGGGCTTTTTCGTCGATCTTGTAGTCGACCTCGACCTTGAGCTTGGGGATGATGCCGTTGATCTGGTAGTAGAGCTGGGTCGATTTTTCGGCCGGCCCCGAGATGATCAGCGGCGTTCGGGCCTCGTCGATGAGGATGCTGTCCACCTCGTCCACGATGGCATAGTTCAGGTGGCGCTGAACCAGGCTTTGGGCGTCGAACTTCATGTTGTCGCGCAGGTAGTCGAAGCCGAACTCGTTGTTGGTGCCGTAGGTGATGTCGGCACCATAGGCCTGCCGCCGCTGCCGGTCGTCCAGTCCGTGCTGAACGGTCCCCACGCTCATGCCCAGAAAGGTGAATATCTGCCCCATCCACTCGGTGTCGCGTTTGGCCAGGTAGTCGTTGACCGTAATGACGTGCACACCGCGACCGGTCAGGGCGTTGAGGTAGGCGGGCAACGTCGCCACCAGGGTCTTGCCTTCACCGGTCTTCATCTCGGCTATTTTGCCGTTGTGCAACACCATGCCGCCGATCAGCTGGACATCGTAGTGGCGCATTTTCAGCGTCCTCACGGAGGCTTCCCGAACGGTGGCAAACGCCTCGGGCAACAGATCGTCCAGGGGCTCGCCGTCGGCCAAACGCGCCTTCAGCCGCCCGGTCTGCCCGGCCAGCTGGTCGTCGCTCATGGCCTGAATGTCCGGCTCCAGAGCATTGATGGCCTCAACCAGGGGGTAGAGCTTTTTCAATTCACGTTCGTTTTTGCTGCCGAACAACTGGGTCAGGAATTTTCCAATCATTTCTGAATGATCTCCGCTGTCGTCAAATCAAAGGCGCTGAAAAAGGCCGCTTTTCCGAGGCCGAAACGCTGGCATCCTAAACCATTTTTGGCAGCCGCTCAAGCACCTCGGCGACCGTCGCCGCAAAAAAGCCGCCACGGCATTGGAGAACGCAACGCCATGGCGGCTTTTTTCAAGCGGTGAACCGCCGTCCCCACGAAGGACCCACACCTTGTCGAACGGCGCCGGCGGTTAGGCGATACCCAGCTTGAACTTGAGCGATTTGAGCGTGTTGAGCATCAGCATGGTAATGGTCATGGGGCCGACCCCGCCGGGAACCGGCGTAATCGAACCGGCAATCTCCTTGGCGGCTTCGAAATCCACGTCGCCCTTCAAGATGGCGATCTTCTTGCCCGTTTTTTCGCTGATTTTCTCACCGACCCGGTTGACACCGACATCGATCACACAGGCGCCGGGCTTGATCCACTCGGGCTTGACCAGATCGGGAACGCCGGCGGCCACGATCAGAATGTCGGCCCGCTTGCAGTGGGCGGCCAGGTCTTTGGTGCGGGTGTGGACAATCGTCACGGTGGCGTTGGCACCCGGGCCTTTTTGCAGCATCATGTTGGCGATCGGTTTGCCGACGATGTTGGAGCGGCCCACGACCACGACTTCGGCGCCGCTGGTCTCGACACCGGCGCGCACGATCATCTCCTGGATGCCGGCCGGCGTGCACGGCGGAAACTTGACCTCCCCGCCGCCGATCATCAGCCGGCCCACGTTGACCGGGTGGAATCCATCCACGTCTTTGTCCGGGTCGATGGCATTGAGCACTTTCTTCTCATCGATGTGTTTGGGCAGGGGAAGCTGGACCAGGATGCCGTTGATGCTGTCGTCCTTGTTGTATTTGTCGATCAGGGCCAACAGGTCCGCCTCGGAAATGTCGACCGACTGGCTGTCCTGAACCTCGTGGAAACCGACCCGGTGGGCCGTTTTGATTTTCAGGGTGACGTAGGAAATCGAGGCCGGGTTCTCGCCCACCAGGATGGTGACCAGGCCGGGGACCACACCGTGTTTGGCCTTGATCTGTGCCACTTCGGCAGTAATTTCCTCGAGAATCTGCTCCCGAATGTCGGTGCCCTTGATAAGCGTTGCTGTCATCTCCCGTCTCCTTTCAGAATTGATGGTTGCCGTTCCTTCGTTTCGCAATGAAACCGCATCCGGCGATTTCATCTTCGGATCGTGTGATTTCAGTTTGACGGTGCGGGTTTTGCCCGTGCACGGGCGGATGCTGAAAACCTGTTTTGTTTAGTCCAAATCGGCCCGGATGTCAACAAAGTGATCTCGTTGGAAATCTGGCTGCAGTCACAGCGGATAGGGAACCGTGTCCAGGCCGGCGGTTTCGTCGAAGCCGAACATCAGGTTCATGTTCTGGACGGCTTGGCCGGCGGCGCCCTTGACCAGGTTGTCGATGGCCGACAGCAGGATCAGCCGGCCGCTGCCGGGATCGACCTGCCAGCCGATATCGATGAAGTTGGTGCCCCGCACGTGCAGCGTGTCGGGCGGGCGCTGATCGGCCAGCAGCCGCACGAACGGTTTGTCCTGGTAGGCGTCGGCCAGGCACTGTGAAATCCGGCCGGCATCCACCCCCGGCGCCGGCGCGGTGTAAATGGTGCTTTGCATGCCACGGGTCATGGGGATCAGATGGGGAACGAAGGTCGGGTTGACCGCCGCGCCCGCCCAGCGCGAGAGCTGCTCGGCGATTTCGGGGGTGTGGCGGTGGCCGCCCACCTTGTAGGCCTTGAAGGATTCGTTGACATGACAGAAATGGGTCGTCGCGGTGGCGTCGCGGCCGGCGCCGCTGACGCCGGATTTGCAGTCGGCAACGATGGTGGCCGGATCCACCAGGCCTGCCTGGACCAGGGGCTGCAGCGGCAGCAGCACACTGGTGGGATAGCAGCCCGGGTTGCCGACCAGATCGGCGCCGGCCAGCTGTTGGGCATAGATCTCGCTCAGCCCGTAGACCGCCCGCTCCAGCAGGTGGGCGCAGCTGTGGGGCTGGTAGTGGGCTTCGTAGGCGCTGCGATGCCGGAACCTGAAATCGGCCGACAGGTCCACCACGCGCCGGCCCGCCGCGAGCAGGTCAGGCACCATGGCCATGGAGGCCTTGTGCGGCAGGGCCAGAAAGACCACATCGGCCTGCCCGGCGATGGCGGCCGGATCGCTTGGCGCACACGCCAAATCGACAAACCCGCTCAGCGAGGGGTAGATGCGGTCGTAGGGAACGGTGGCGAACTGCCGCGACGTGATCACGGACAGTTTGACCCGCGGGTGACCGCTGAGAATCCGGACCAGTTCGGCGCCGGCATATCCGGTCGCCCCAACCACGGCGGCACTAATCATGACCTCTCCTTTGGCGGATCGAGACCACTCAGCCACCCAGGTACGCCTTTTTGACCTCGGGATCGTTGATCAGGGTCTCCGAATCGCCCTCGAGCACCAGGTTCCCGGTCTCCAACAGATAACCCTTTTGGGAGAATTTCAATGCCAGGCGGGCGTTCTGCTCGACCAGCAGGATGGCGGTCCCCTCCTGCCGATTGATCTCCTTGAGGGCCTGAAACACGTTCATCATCAACAGCGGCGACAGCCCCATGGAGGGTTCGTCCAGCAGCATCAGGCGCCGGCCGCTCATGAAGGCCCGGCCGATGGCCAGCATCTGCTGCTCGCCGCCGCTCATGGTGCCCGAGGCCTGGGACTTGCGCTCCTCGAGGCGCGGGAAGATCTCGAACACCCGCCGGATGTCCTTGCGCACGTTGTCGCGGTCCTTGCGGGCAAAGGTGGCCAGCTGCAGGTTCTCCATCACCGTCAGGTTGCCGAACAGACGGCGGCCCTCGGGCACATGGGTGATGCCCAGCTGGCTGACCACCTTGTCGGGCGGAAACCGCAGCAGGTCCTTGCCCATGCAGGTCATGGCCGACCCGGCCTCGACCGGCACCATGCGCGAAATGGCCCGCAAGGTGGTGCTTTTGCCGGCCCCGTTGGCCCCGATGATGGTGACGATCTCACCGGCATCGATGTTGAAGCTGATCCCGTGCAGGGCCTTGATGTTTCCGTAGGAAACCCGCAGGTTGTCCACCTTGAGCAGCATCAGAATTCGACCTCCTGTTCGCCAATGTAGGCCTCGATGACCTTGGGGTGGTTCTGGACCGCTTCGGGCGATCCCTCCACGAGGACTTTTCCGAACACCAGGGCCTGCACGTGCTGGCACAGCTCGTGGACCACCCGCAGGCGGTGCTCGATCAAAAAGATGGCCAGGTTGAAGCGCTCGTGGGCCTTGCGGACCACCTCGATCATGGCCATCATCTCATCCGAGGTCATCCCCACCGTGGGTTCGTCCAGCAGCAGCACCTTGGGTTCGATCACCATGGCCCGGGCCATCTCCACCCGACGCTGGGCGCCATAGGGCAGATTGACCACCAGCTGGTCGGCGAACTGATCCACGCTGAACATCTTCAGGTAGGCCATGGCCATTTCCGTGGTCTGACGCTCTTCCCGCCGCCGCCGGGGGGTGTCCATGAAGGCGCCCCACAACCCATAGGAGAGTTTGGCGTAGCGTGCCAGCTTGCAGTGCTCCAGAACGGTCATGTGGCGCCAGAGCTTCATCTCCTGAAAGGTGCGGGCCACGCCCATGGCGGCGGTCTCGTTGGGTTTTTTGCCGACCAGTTCGACACCGTCGAAGCGCACGGAACCCATGGTGGGACGGTAGATGCCGGTGATCAGGTTGAAGATGGTGGTCTTACCGGCCCCGTTGGGGCCGATCAGGCCGGTGATCTGCCCCGGGTCCAGGCTGAGGTGGTAGTCCGAGACGGCCTGCAGGCCTCCGAAACTGTGGCTCATGGCCGTGACGTCGAGCAGCGCCATATCAATCCCCCTCCTTGGGCCCGAACACTTGCCGAACATCGAACTCCTTGAAGGCGATCAGACCGGTCGGCCGGTAGATCATCACCAGGATCAGCATCAGCGGGATGACGATCCACTTGAAAATCTCCAAAGGGCGCAGGGCCTCTCCCAGCAGGCTGATGGAGACGGCCCCGACGATGGAGCCGTAGACCGAGTTCAGGCCGCCGAAATAGACCATTGCCAGCACTTCGGCCAGCTTCTGGACGCTGAACATGGCCGGGTTGATATAGCGCAGCACATGGGCCAGCAGGCCGCCGGCCACCCCGGCCCAGAAAGCACCGAACATGAAGGCCGTCATCTTGGTCTTGCGGGTGTTCACCGTCATGGCCTCGGCCGCGATCTCGTCGTCGCGCACGGCGTTGAGGGCTTTGCCCAGGGTCGAGGTGACGAAGTTGTTGATGGTCCAGACGCCGAAGGCCACGGTGATGAAGATCACCGGCAAGGTGGCCCAGTCCGGCTGCCCGGAAATCCCCCGGCTGCCCCCCAGGGCCTGCATGTTCTCAAAAAAGCTTTTGACGATGAACAGAAAGGCCAGGCTGATGATGGCCAGGTAGTCCCCGCGCGTCTTGAACGACGGAATGGCGATGATCAGGGCCCCCAGGGCGGCCATCAGCCCCCCGAAGAAAAGGGCCAGCGGAAACGAAAGGTAAGCGCCGGAAACGGTGATCAGGGCGTCGCCCAGCACCTTGTCGTCGGCGAACAGTCCCACCGTGAACAGGCTGGACATGTAGGCCCCGATGGCCATGAAGCCGGGGTGCGAACACGAGAATTCTCCCATGTACCCGTTGATGATGTTCAGGCTCAAGGTGAACAGGACCGCCACCAGGGTCAGCTTGAGGGTGATCAGGCGGTAATCGCTCACGGCGGCCCAGTAGTGAAGCACCGCATACATCACGCCCAGCTGCACCAGGGCGGCCACGATCAGCGGCATTTTCTGAAGATGGCCGACCAGGCGGTTGGCCGGCCTGGCCGTGGCCCGGGCGACCAGCGCAAATGGGATCAGGTAAATGATGGTCATGTAGACCAGGGCGGCCGGAATCTGCACCAGCGTGGCCCAGTTGAAGGCGTCGCCCTTGGTGACCAGATCGACCAGGCCGGCCAGCACCTTGAAAATGGTCAGGACGCCGAACAGTACCGGCATCTTGGGCAGCCCCAACAGGTCCGACAGCCATTGGCCGGCCACCTTTTCGACCATGACGCAGGCCAGAAAACCGAGCAGGTATCCCAGCAGGGGGACCGGTCGGAAAAATTTTCCCAGGCGGGCCAGCAGGCCTGGGCCTTTGTCGGTTGCACGCGTTTCTTGCATGGTTGCTCTTCTTTGTTCGTGGTCAGATCTCAGATCGGATCAAAGTCGCAGTTTCGCGCTGTAGGCCTGCCCGAACAGTCCGTGGGGCCTGAAAATGAGGATCACCAGGACGATGGAATAGGCGATCAGGTCGCGCAGGTTGGACCCGATGTTCAGCGCGAAGAGCCGGTTCACGATCTGAATGGCCGGCACGGTCATGATTTCGATGAATCCCAGCATGAAGCCGGCGATGCAGGCGCCCATGATGGACCCGCGCCCACCCAAAATGGCGGCCACGAAAGCCTTCCAGCCGAAGCTGACCCCCATGTAGGGATCGAGCACCGGATAGGCCAGCCCGAAAAGAATTCCGGCGGCGGCCGCCAGGGCCGAACCGATGGCGAAGGTCATGGCCGCGATGGTGTTCATGGGCACACCGACCAGCGGCACCACCACGTAGTCATAGGCCATGGCCCGCATGGCCATGCCCCACCGGGTCCGGCTGATCAGCTGATGCAGGGCCAGCATCAGCCCGATCGAGACCAGCACGATCATGATCTTGATGTTGGTCACGTAGACGCCGCCGATGTTGTACGTCTCCGATTGGATCAGCTGGGGGAATTTCAGGCGCTGCCCCCCCAAAAACAGGATATTGCCGGTCTCCAGCATGATGCCGATCATCAGTCCCGTGATGGCGGCCGAAGCGCGCGGGGCGTCCCGCAAGGGGCGGTAGCCGACCCGTTCGACGATGATCCCCACAAAGGCGGTCAGGAACATGGAGATCAAAATCGTCAGCACCAATAGGATCCACCCGGGTAACATGAAAGCCGACCCGCTGCCGAAAAGGGCCAGCAGACCCAAGGCGACACCCAGGCCGATGTAGGCCCCCACCATGAAGATGTCCCCATGGGCGAAGTTGAACAGCATGAGGATGCTGTACACCATGGAATAACCGAGCGCGATCAGGGCGTAGAAGCTGCCCCACTGCATGGCGTTGACCAGGTTCTGCATCAAAAAAGTGAAAGTCATGAAAAACGGCTCCCTTACAAGCCGGCCGCCCCCCGTCAGGGAAGGCGGCCGGTTGGTCTCAGGATGGGGTTGTCCTGCGGCATCGGGCGACGAAAAGCCTTATTTCGGGCAGACCGATTTGTGGAAGGCAAACTGTCCCTCTTCGTTGATCTTGACCACCACGGCACACTTTTTGGGATCCCCTTCGGGGGTGAAGGTCATCTCGCCGGTGATGCCGGGGAAGTTTTTGACCGACGCCAGGGCGTCCTTGACCTTGGTGCGGTCGGCCTTGACGTCGCCGGAGAGGCCCCCGGAGTCTTTGACCGCCTGGATCATCAGTCCCAGCGAGTCCCAGGTCAGGGCGGCCACGTCGTCGGGCGTTTTGCCGTATTTGGCCGTGTAGGCGTCGATGAAGGCCTTGGTGGCGCCTTCGGCGCCGGCGGCGGCGTAGTGGGTGGAGAAGTAGTAGCCCTTGCAGTCGTCACCGCACAGGCTCATCAGGTCACCGCCGCCCCACGAATCCGAACCCAGGATCGGCTTGTCCCAGCCCATCTCCTTGGCGGCCCGCACGATCAACGGCACTTCACTGTAATACTGGGGGACGAACAGGACGTCGGCGCCGGAGGCCATGATATTGGTCATCTGAGCCGAAAAGTCCTTGTCGCCGGTGGTAAAGCTCTCGAAGGCCACCACTGAGCCGGAGCCGTGAATCTCCTCGAAAGCGGCTTTGAAGAATTCGGCCAGCCCCTTGGGATAGTCCGCGGCGATGTCGTAGAGCACGGCCGCTTTCTTGGCGCCCAGCTCCTCGGTGGCAAAATTGGCGGCTACCGGCCCCTGGAACGGATCCAAAAAGCAGCCCCGAAATACATAGGGCCGATCCAAGGTGGTGTTGGGGTTGGTGGACCAGGGGCTGATCATGGGGGTGGCATAGTTGTTGGCCACTTCGCCGGCCGGCACGGCCTGGCTGGAGGACTGGGGGCCGATGATGCCCAGCACCTCCTCCTCGGTGATCAGTTTGGTGCTGACCTTGACGGCCGATTCGGCCTTGTACTCGTTGTCCTCGTAAACGAACTTGAGCTGGTAGGGCTTGCCGCCCACCTCGATGGTGGGATTGTTCTCGAGGTACATTTCAGCGGCGTTCTTGGACGATGCGCCCACGTCGGGGTTGTCGCCCGTCAAGGGGATGTTGAAGCCGATGATAACGGTGTCCGCCGCACCCACCTCAACCGCCGCGAACGTGAAGGCCACGACTGCGACCAACCCCAGGGCCAGACAAATCGATTGTTTCCGCATGCTCCTCCTCCTTAGGTTACCAGAATGGATGGATAAATCGGGGTGAGGTACCCCACAGTGGATAGACGCTACATCTACCACGGGCACCGCCGTTTTTCAATGTCAATCTCCCACCGCAAAGTGCCGATGCCGCAGCTTGCTGTCCGTGCAGCCGCAGGTAATTCAGCGTCGCCGGGCATCGGCCGCCATCTCCTTGAGAATTGCCAGCACGTTGCCGCCGCGCTGGCGGGCAATGCGATGGGCGTCGTCCACGAGCCGGTCGGCCAGTTCCGCCAACTGGCTGGCCGGGGGCAGCGGTTGGCCCCGACGCTGGCAGTGCCAGGCCAGCAGCCGCATGGCCAGATTGACCTGCTGATTTTTAATAAATCCCATGGGTGTGGCCTAAGGCCCGTCGCCGGGCCGGCAAAAGTGGATCAAAAACGCTTCCAGCAGCAGGCGCGGATCCTGACCGGTGGATTTCATGCGGCGGTCAGTGGCGCCCAGATCGATCACGGCGCGGCGCAGTGCCTCCAGGGAGAAACGGTCGGCCCGCTGCAGGAGGTGAAAAACAGGGAAAGGACTCCTGGGATTTTTGGCCAGCACCAGGTCGCTGGCAGCCGGTTTTTTGGGCCGGCCGCCGTCTCCCGGCGGGTTCAAGATCGCATCCCAATCGCCCACCAGGGCATTTGAGGCCGCATCGTCGTCCCGGACCGCCTGGAATGGGCCGGCCTTGAAACGGGCGAAAGTCATACCGGCCGACCAAAAGCGGCCGCGGTCGCGCACGATGAAATCCTTGGCCACCAGAAGCCGCCGAACCTGGTTGGCCGCCGCCGCCAGCAGCTGCAAGGGATGCATGCCGTCATCGAGCAGGCTCTGCATGAAAAAGAGCGCGGCGGCCAGGTCCCGATCGGCCATGGCGTTGGTGAACTCGAAAATGGGATCCTTGCGGGTGCGCTGCAGCACGGCGGCCACGTCATCGTCGCCGATGGTCTTGCGCTCTCCGGTAAAACTGATCAGCTTCTCCAGGTTGCCGGCCAGGGTGCGCAGGTCGAAACCGGTCCACTCGGCCAAGCGCCGGCGCGCATCAGCGGCCATACGCTTGCCGGCCTGAGCCAGCGCCTCGTCCACGAGCGCCTGCATGATGGCCTGCTGGGCGGTGCGATCGGCGCGGGTTTCCCCGGTGGGCACCGTGCAGTCCACGATCAGCCCCGTCTCGCCGACGGCTTTGAACAGGGCCTTGCGGCGGTCGACCACGTCCGCGGTGATCAGCAGGCGATGGCCGGCCGGAAAGCCCTTGGCCATGGCACCCTTGAGCCGCTCGGCGTCGTCGCGCGGCGCCGGCACGGTCAGCCCGTTTTCACGGCAAAAATCGGTCAACTGGGAAAACCAGGCCGGCGGCTGCCCGTCGACATCGTCGACCAGCTTGCCGCGCAGGGCCGGGGTGACCAGGTCCTCGAACTGGAGCCCCGACAGGGCCATCAGGGTCAAGAACGACCGCGAGGCCTTTTTCATCTCCCCGCCTTGGGCGTGCCTGGCCATCTTGTCGCGCAGGTCCTGCCCGGCCCGGCTCGAATAGAACAGGCGTGAATCGTGCAAGAGGACCACCTTGCCGGCCGACAGCAGGGCATAGGTGTTCAGGCTGGCCAGCACCGTGTCGAGGGTGTCGTCGCCGCCATCGACGGTCTCCAGGCCGAGCAGTCGCTCGGACAGGGGCATCAGGGCATCCAGGACCGCCGCAGCGGCCTGTTTGCAGAGCATCTCCTCGCCGAAGATCAGCGTCACCGGCGGCCAGTCGACCGCACCGGTGCGGCTGATGAAATCGTTGACATCCTTGTAGGCAATCGTCGGCATGATGGCAGCTCACAGCTGATCGGTCGGCGGCCCACCGGCCCGTACCCGCAGCGACGGCATGTCGCTCCGGTTAAATGCCAGGCCTGCGGACCGCGGCCCTCAGCCCTATTCCGGCATTTTCCCCAGAACCACGTGGACGATGAAGATCGTCATGCCGATGGTGATGGCGCTGTCGGCCACATTAAAGGCCGGCCAGTGGTAGCTTCCCAAGTAAAGGTCCAGAAAATCGATCACCTCGCCGAAGCGCAGGCGGTCGATCAGGTTGCCAACGGCACCGCCGAAAATCATCGCCAGAGCCGACGCCAGATAGGGGTGGGTTCGGGGTGTGTTGCGGTAAAAATAGACAATCACACCCATGGCGACCACAGCGGCACCCACAAACAGCAGGCTTCGCAGGCCCTGGCCGCCCGCGGCCATGAAACCGAAGGCCCCGCCCGGATTGCGGATATGGGTCAGGTTGAAAAATCCCGGTATCACGACGATGACGTCATACAGCGCCAGCGTGGCCAGGACGGCCTGCTTGGTGATCTGATCCAATGCCAGGACCAGTCCGGCGATGAGTGCAAACGGCCGGGCACCCATGCAGGGTGGCCGGGCCGTTTGCTCGGCTTTTGGGATGGGGGCCTTCATGGGTGTTTTTTTCATGCCTGCGGCTGCCGGTCCGGCATCTGGGCCAGGGCAGCGTCGCAGCGGGTGCAGATGGTGGGGTGGCCAGCAACGGTCCCCACACTGTGGTCACGCACCCAGCAGCGCTGGCACTTGTCACCGCCGGCCGGCGTTACCTGAATCCAGATGCCTTCGCTCTCGCGCCCGGCATGAGCGCCGGCAATCTCACCGTCGACCAGAGTGACGCTGGAAACGATCAGAATGGCGCGCAACTCCTCCGCATATGCGGCCACGGTGGCATAGCGGTCGTCGGCCAGTCCGATGGTGACCGCCGCATCCAAAGAGTGGCCGATCACCTTGTCCGCCCGCGCCTGCTCCAGGGCCTTGGTCACCTCGGCGCGCACCCCGAGCAGGGTCTGCCACCGCTCGGCCAGGGCCTCGTCCGTGAAGGCGTCGTCCGGCTGCACAAAGGCAGCCAGATGAACGCTGTCGGCCTTGTCCTCCGAAGCCGGCATGTGCTGCCAGATCTCTTCGGCCGTAAACGGCATGATCGGCGCCATGATGCGGGTTACGGCATCCAAAATGGCGTACATGGCCGTCTGGGCGCTGCGGCGCGCGGGGGAGTCCGGCGGACTGGTGTAGAGCCGGTCCTTGAGGATGTCCAGGTAGAAGGCCGACAGGTCCACGGTGCAGTAGTTGTAAAGCCGGTGATAGATCACGTGGAATTCGTAGGCGTCGTAGGCCGTAAGCGCCCGCGCCACCAGCTTCTGCAGTGTGTGCAGGGCGAACCGGTCGATCTCCGGCATCCGGGCATAGGGCACCGCATCGGTCTGAGGTGAGAAGTCTTCCAGATTGCCCAGCAGGAAGCGGCAGGTGTTGCGAATCCGGCGGTAGGCATCGCTTAGCTGCCTGAGGATGTTGTCGGATATTCTCACATCGTCGCGGTAGTCCGAGGCCGACACCCACATGCGCAGGATCTCGGCGCCGTATTTGTTGATCACCGTTTTGGGCGCCACCACGTTGCCGATCGATTTGGACATCTTCTTGCCCTCGGCATCCACGACGAAGCCGTGCGTCAGAACACTCTTGTAGGGCGCGTCGCCGCGGGTTCCCACGGCCGTCAGCAGGGCGCTGTGGAACCAGCCGCGGTGCTGGTCGCTGCCCTCCAGATAGAGGTCCGCCGGCCAGGTCAGATAGTCGCGATCCTCGAGCACGGCCGCATGGCTGACGCCCGAATCGAACCAGACATCGAGAATATCGGTCTCTTTGACGAATGCGCCTTGACCGCACTGGCTGCAGACGGTGCCCTCGGGCAGCAGTTCGGCGGCCTCTTTCTCGAACCAGACGTCGGCCCCGTGGGCGGCGAACTGGTCAAAGATGCGATCCATGGCGGCCGCATCCATGTGGACGGCGTCGCAGGCCTGGCAGATGAAGACCGTGATCGGCACCCCCCAGGCCCGCTGACGCGAAACGCACCAGTCGGGACGGTTTTCGATCATTCCGAAAATGCGCTCGCGTCCCCAGCGAGGCACCCACTTGACACGGTCGATGGCCGCAAGGGATCGCCGGCGCAGCCCGGTCTTCTCCATGGAGATGAACCACTGCGGCGTGGCCCGGAATATCACCGGCTGCTTGCAGCGCCAGCAGTGCGGGTAACTGTGGGCGATCTCCTCTTTGGCCAGCAGGACGCCTTTGTGGGCCAGCAACTGGTTGATGTGGTCGTTGGCCTTGAAAACGAACTGCCCCGCAAACAGATCGACCTCGTCGGTGAAGACGCCGTTGTCGTTGACGGGGGAATAGGCCTCGAGGCCGTACTGCAACCCGACATCGTAGTCTTCGCGGCCGTGCCCGGGCGCCGTGTGCACACAGCCCGTGCCCGCTTCCAGGGTCACGTGGTCCCCCAGGACAATCAGGGATTGGCGCGCGTAGAACGGATGGCGGCAATGTCGGTTTTCCAGGCGGCTGGCATCGATGTCGGCCAGGACCCGGTAATCGGTGATGCCGAATCTGGCCATGCAGCCGTCCACCAGGTCGCGGGCCAAGATGAGCACCTCGCCGCCGCCGATTGCCACGGCTGCATAGGCCAGATCGGGATGCAGGGCGATGGCCAGGTTGGCCGGCAGGGTCCAGGGCGTGGTGGTCCAGATCACCACGCTGACCTGCCGTGCGGCCAGTCGGGGATCGATCTCGGCGGGGTCGCCCGCCAGGGCGAATTTGACGTACACCGACGGTGAGGTTTCGTCGTGATATTCGATCTCGGCCTCGGCCAGGGCCGTGTTGCAGCTGCAGCACCAGTGGATCGGCTTTTTGCTTCGAAAGAGGCTGCCGTTCAGGGCGAACTTACAGCACTCGCGCGCGATGATGGCCTCGTAGCGGTAATTCATGGTCAGGTAAGGGTTGTCCCACTCGCCCATCACCCCCAGGCGCTTGAACTCGTCGCGTTGTATGTCGATGAACTTCTCGGCATAGGCCCGGCATTGGCGCCGTACCTGGGCCTGGGTCATTTCCTTTTTGCGCGAGCCCAGTTCCTTGTCCACATTGTGTTCGATGGGCAGTCCATGACAATCCCAGCCCGGCACGTAGGCGGCATCGAAGCCGCCCATCTGGCGCGAGCGGACGATGATGTCCTTGAGAATCTTGTTCATGGCCGTGCCGATGTGGATGTGCCCGTTGGCATAGGGCGGCCCGTCGTGCAGAACAAAGGTGGGGCGGCCCGTGGACAACGCCCGGATGCGTTCGTACAGTCCCATGCGCTCCCACTGTTCCAGCTGGGCAGGCTCGCGGCCGGCCAGGTTGGCCTTCATGGGGAAGCCGGTTCGGGGGAGATTGAGCGTCTGTTTGTAGTCCATCGAAGCCTCCGTGTCGGATTTTAACCAGAAACGGGAATTTTTACGTTGAATGAAATGCCGTGTCAAGCCATTAGAAAGTCACATTTCCTTTCATTGTAACTTGAAAACCGGCCACAATTGGGTAAGTATAAAACCTTTGCCATCGACCGACACCCACTAAGGAGTATCCATGCCCACCCTCGCCCCGCGTAATAAAGTACTCGTCATTGGCTCCGGTCCGGTGAGAATCGGCCAGGCGCCCGCCCTGGACATCGCGGCCTGCCGGGCCTGCGACGCGCTGAAAGCGGCCGGCCTGCAGACGGTCATGATCCACTGCGACCCCTCGGCCCTGGCCAGCGACGTGGAGACCGCCGATACGACCTACCTGATGCCGTTGACCGAACGGGCCGTGGCGGAGGTGATCGACAGGGAAAACCCCGACGGCCTGCTGCCCTCGGTGGGCGGCGCCGCCGCCATGAGCCTGACCAAAACGCTTTTCCAAAGCGGTCTGCTGGAGCGCGAGGGTGTCCGCCTGCTGGGGGTTTGCGAAGAGACCCTGGCCATGGTCGACGACCCGGCCGCACTTCACGATGCCGTCAGCCGGTTGGGGTTGGCGGCGCCGCAGCGACACTTCGTCGATCAGGTTTCCGATGCGGCCGCTCTGGCCGAAAAGGTGGGCTATCCCGTTTACGTGCGCACCTCGGGACCCGGCGATCCACAGCGCTGCGGCATCGTTTATAATGTGGAAGAGCTGCGCAGCCGTCTGACCGGCAAGCGCCTGGCATCTGCCGCGAATCGCGCCTTTTGTATCGAGCAGTCCCTGACTGGGCACCGTGAGATCGAAGTGGCCATGCTGCGCGACGCCGCCAACCGAATGACGATCGCCGCCCTGGCCGAAAACCTCGACCCGGTCGGAATTCACAGCGGCGACTCGACGACCGTTATTCCCGCAGCGACCATTTCCCCCCCCACCCGCCAGGCCATCGAAGCGGCCGCCTTTCGGATCGCCGAACATGCCGGTGTGACCGGATCGCTGCACCTGAAGTTTGCCGTGGCACCCGATTCAAAGACGGTGCTGGTGCTGGCCGTCAATCCCATGCTGGGAGCCATGGCGGCCCTTTGCGACAGCGCCTTCGGCACCGCCCTGGCCGCCATTCACGCCCGGCTGGCGCTGGGGTACGACCTGGAGGACGCGGCGGCGGCCAAGGCTTCGGTAAAGACCCGCCCGGCAGCTGGAAAAAGCGTCGTCGTCCGTCTGCCCTGCTGGGAATTCGAACGCTTTCCCGGGGAGACCGTCAAACTGGACGCGCGCATGAAATCGACCGGTGCGGTCTTTGGCATCGGGGGCAGCTTTCTAGAGGCGCTCCAGCAGGCCCTGCGCGCCCGATCACCCGAGACTGCCGGCGCGCTGCCGCAGCCGGATCCGCGGCCGCCCGGCCGCGACGAACTGATGCGCACGCTGGTTCCGGCCACCCCGGATCGCCTCTTGACGATGGTGGCCGCCCTGAAAAGCGGGGCCGGGGCCGATGAGGTGGCCGCCGTGACCGGTATCCACATCGACTGGGTCCGTCAACTGGAGAGCCTGGCCGCCCTTGAAACACAACTGGCGGCATCCGCTGACAGGCTCTCTCCGGCGCTGCTCGAAGCGGCTGCGACGGCCGGCTTTTCAGCGCCGGACATCGCCTGCCTGAGCGGCGGTGCCGAGGCGACCGTCAACCGGCAGCTGGACGACGCCGGCATCCGGATGCGGCTTTTTTGCGCCGGCGACGGCGACCGCTCCCCATGGTCGTTCTGCACCCAGGCCCACCCGGGCAGGCCGGTCGACCCCCTGGGCAATTCCATTTTGATTGTGGGGTCGGCCTTCGGCCGCATCGGTCAGAACATCGAACTGGATCACGGCTGCGTCCACGCCGCCCGGGCCCTGCGGGCCGCCGGCCGCAACGTGCTGGCGCTCAATGCCAACCCGGCCTCGGCCATCGGTTCAGACGCAGTCGACCGCACCTATGCGGCGCCGCTGACGGCCGCCGCCATCAAGGCCATCTGCCGCTTCGAACAGCCCGAGGGCGTCATTTTGCAGTTCGGCGGCTACCGGGCCATGCGACTGGCCCGGGAACTGCGCGAAAACGGGATCGCGGTGCTAGGCACCGCCATGGACGACATGGTCCGCTCCCAGGCCCGCTCGCGCTTTGACGCCCTGCTCACCGGCCTGGGCATCCCCCACCCCCAGAGCGGCAGGGCGCAGAGCCCGGAAGAGGCCTTGGACCTGGCCCAATCCGTGGGCTACCCCCTGGTGGCGATTCCCGAGGCCGACCGCCGCCGAAAAAAGCGCACCCTGATCATGGACGCCCGCATGATGGAGCACTATGTGATCCAGGCCGTGATTTCGCCCGCATCGCCGATCATCCTGGAGCATTTTCTTGAATACGCCATCGAGGTCGAGGCCGACGCCCTGTGCGACGGTCGGGCGGTATACGTACCGGCCACCATGGAGCACATCGAACTGGCCGGCGTCCACCCCGGCGACGCCGCCATTGTCGTGCCGCCTTACAGCACCCCGCCTCGCCACGTGGAGACCATCGGCGCCTACATCCAAAAAATCGCCCTGGAACTCAACATTAAGGGCATGCTCAACACCCGCTTTGCCGTTTACAACGACACGGTCTACCTTCTGGAAGCGCGCCCGTGGGCCTGCCGCACGCTGCCCATGGTCTCGACCCTGTGCAACGTGCCCATGGCCGAACGGGCCGTGCAGATCATGCTGGGCGGTGCTCTGGAAGCGATGGACCTGCCCCGCCGCCTGCTGCCGCACTACGGCATCCGCTCGGCGGTGTTTCCCTTCGACACCTTCGCCGACACCGATCCGCTCCTGGGACCGCGCATGCGGTCCACCGGCCAGGCCATGGGGCTGGCCAACGTGTTCGGAATGGCCTATTTCAACTCGCAGGAGGCGGCCGGGAGGGCATTGCCGCTGCAGGGAACGGTGCTGATCACGGTCACGGACACCGACAAACCCAGTATTCTTGAGCCGGCACGCCTGTTCCAGGAGATGGGGTTTCGAATCCAGGCCACACGGGGCACGCACGCCTTTCTGAAGCAGAACGGCATAGCGGCCCAACCGGTCAAGAAACTCGGGTTCGGACGGCCCGACCTGGTCGACGGCATCATCACCGGGGAGGTGGCCCTGGTGGTCAACACTCCCAGCGGCCAGCAAAGCCAGGCGGACGACGCCCACATCCGCAAAACCGCCACCCGCTGTGGCATTCCCAACATCACCACCCCGGCCGGCGCCCTGGCGGCCGCCAAGGGAATTGCAGCCCGCAAACAGGGTCACGAAACGTTGTGCACCCTCGGGGAATACGCGCGGGCCCTTAGATAGTATTTTAGGGAAACCGGCCAACGGTCCGGAAGGACCGTTTTCTGTTGGATGGGTTGCACCTCAACCCAAGCGGCCACCTGGCCATCGCCAGGGCGATCGGCGGCAGCATGCGGGAACAATTCCAGTTTGCGGGATAGCGGACCGGGAAACCCTACCCCGACCGCCACAACGGCTGCGTTGCAGGCGCGCTCGGGCAGGCCGCCGCCGCCAGCCACCCACGGCGGCACGAGGCCGTTGGCGCCAGCGCTCCGTCGCGGATGGGGCTACCTGGCTCTGGCCGAAATGATGGGCGTGTTGAAGATCAGGGCCGACAGATCGTTTTCACGGGTGATGTCCAGTTTGAGCTGATCCTGATCGATGACGAAATATCGTGAAATGACGGTGACAATTTCCTGCTGCATCTCTTTGAGGATGTCGTCGGAGACTTCCAGGCGGTCGTAGACCAAGGCGAACTGCAACCGTTTCTTGGCGGTCTCCCTGCTGCCGTTTTTGTTGAACCACTTCTTGATGAACCCGTTTAGCATTGGTTTACCCCTATTTCCCGAAACCGATCTTGGATCCGATTTTTTTCCAGAAGGATTTGGAGGCACCGGGCACCTCGATGGGCAGGTCCGGTTGCCCATTCAGACGCATGGCGATGCGGCGGAACGCTCTGCCCGCCTTGGAATTTTCCTGCATCACCAGGGGTGTGCCGCTGTTGGTGGCCACCACGACCTGATCGTCGGCCTCGACCAGGCCCACCAGGTCGATCGACAGCACATCGACGACATCCTGATGGCTGAGCATCTCCCCGCGCGCCACCATTTCCGGCACGATGCGGTTGACCAGCAGCTTGGGCGGAATCTGTTTGGCATACAAAAGCCCGATCACCCGGTCCGCATCCCGGATCGAGGAGACCTCGGGGGTGCAGACCACCACGGCCTCGTCGGCGGCCGCCACGGCGTTCTCGAAACCTCGCTCGATCCCGGCCGGGCAGTCCATCAGAACAAAGTCGAACTCCCTGCGCAGCTCTTTGGAGATCCGAATCATGTCCTCCGGCGTCAGGGCGTCCTTGTTGTCGCTCTGCGAGGCCGGAATCAAAAACAGATTCTCCAGGCGCCGGCCTTTGATGGCGGCCTGCTGCAATTTGCATTTGCCGCGAGCCACATCCACGATGTTGAAAACGATGCGGTTTTCGAGCCCCATGACCACATCCAGGTTACGCAGCCCGATGTCCATGTCCACCACGGCCACTTTCTTGCCCTCCATCGCCAAGGCCGCTCCGATGGAAGCGGTGGCAGTGGTCTTGCCAACTCCGCCTTTGCCCGATGAAATAACGATAATTTTACCTAACACGGCTCACCTCTGCAGTTTTACGCGTAAATAAAAGTTTCCTTAAAATACAAGGCGTTTCCGACTATATGAACGGAAAGGACCCCCCGTCCGGGCATCCATCGCAGCGGGCCGGGCAGCGCCTTTTCAGCGGATTTCGGGCCACGGGATGCGTTTGAACGGATTGGCCGCCAGGTAATCATCCACGACGATGGCGCCGGCTTCGATGTGGGCGATTTCCGGCATGCCCTGGCCGGCGGCCGGTAATCCGGCGGCCACGATGCCCGCGATCTTGACCTGTAGCGGCCGAAAATCGAGGGCCAGGATGATGGCCTCGTCGTTGTCCGGTTGGCCGGCGCTGGCCGTCCCTAAAAGGCTTCCGATGACCAGGATGTCGCCGCCGGCAATCAACTCGCAACCAGGATTGACGTCGCCCATGATAATCAGATGTTTTTTGGCGCTGACGCTCTGCCCGGAGCGCACCCGACCGGCCAGGACCAACGAATCGGCGCGGTGCTGGGCGATAATGTTGCGGGAATATTTCATTTTGAACGGTTTGTCTTCACGATTTCCGATCTGCGGCGGGGCGGCGATCTCCTTGAACGCGAAGGCCTCCTTCAGATAAGTGCGGATACGGCGGCCACGGTCATCGTCACCCTGCCCGTTTCCCGTATCCAGGACCACGCGGGTGGCGTGGGCCATGTGCCGCAAGGGTTCGAAAAGCGTCGCCAGCTCGACCTTGATGCGTTCGAAGGGCGTGTCGGGAGCGACCGTTACCCAGAGGCTGTCGCCGACCCCTTTCATGCGGACGGATGGCGTTGGCTCGATCATCGGTTTGCTTTGCGGTTTTCGGATTGGCGTGCCCTCCGGCTGAATCCGGCCCTGGCCGGCGATCGACCCGTCGTTTTAGCCGAATACGCTATGAAAGGCAGCATACGTAAACACATCTTGTGTGTCAAGCATGAAAACACAACTACATGTTGTGTTTGTTTGGCTGTCGAGCCACCAAGAAACGATTTCGGGGTCTATTCGGATAGTTGTCCGGTTGGGCAGTTGTCCGGCAAGGGGCGACGCCTGCAGGGCAGGTTCACGGGAACCAATAAATCCGCCATGTGGCGCCGGCCAGAAAGCGTTGGATTTATCTTTCCCGGGGCTCTCAATCCGGTCTTAACTCCCGCGACGACCACCAGGCGTTGCCGTAATTCACGAAAAGCTGCTTGCCGGCGGCGACCTTTTTGATGGTGTGAAACACGATCAGATCGCGGTCGGTATCATGCCAGTATTCGGTGTTGTGGTCGTCGGCGTGGTTGAAGAGACTGCCCCAGCCCAGCACCAGGGAGTAAACATCCGACACGCCGTTGTCTTCGGCCGTTTCCAGGTAGAACACATAGTCGTCAAGGGTCCCCGCACACTCCTCGGCATTAATGCGCAGATAGGGGCACTCCTCCAAGGTGGTGTCGGCCGCCAGGGTCTGGGTGGCGAAGATGCCGTGGCCGAAATCGCAGGGCGCGAGCACGATGCCCGGATGCCGGAATAGGGGTTTGATCTTTTTTTGCATGGTTCCCATCTTCAGGTCACAAGAACGCAATCGGCCCATCTGCTTAGCAACCTGCCGTGACAAAGTCAATCTGCCCGCGGCCTTAGGCCAGCGGAAATAAACCCGCTAAAATTGCGCCGGATGTGTGCCGATCTTCAAGGCGCGACAAATCAAAGCGTATTGGAATACGTGGAATGTGGGGCAACGCCGAAAACCGGCGCAAAGACAAGCAACGCGGTGGATTTATTTATTTCTGCTGGCCTTAGTTGCAAGGCCTCAGCATGTCTGTTCCGAGATCTTGCCGTGCAGATGCCGGATGCGCGTACTCAGGACCCGGCACACATGCAGGGCGATCTGCGGAAATTCACGCACGATCTCCTGAAGCTCATGCTTGTGCAGGGTCAAAAAGCGCGACGCGTTGTCCACTCGGATGGTGGCCGATCGGCGGTCGTCGCCGAACAGCGCCATCTCACCAAAATATTCCCCGGCGCCGATGCGGTCCAGTTCAATGGCCGCACCGCCGCTGCGATCCTTGATGACCGCCACGCTGCCTTCCACGACGAAAAACAGGGTGTCACCGGTCTCACCCTCTTTAAAGACGATTTCGTCCTGACCGAAAACCGCCTCCCGGGTGGCGGCGGCAACCGCGGCCAGCTCGTTGACGGACAGGTCGGCAAAAATTTCAATGTTCTTCAGGTGCACGATTTTATCGGTCAAGGGAATGGTGTCGACGGTTTCCATTGATACCTCCTGCCCGGCCGCAAGGGGCTGCATCTGATTGAGCAGCGCGGCCGCGGCCTGGGACACGTGGTCGTTGTCGTTTTCAACCAGGGCCCGGATGCGATCCAGATCGGTGAATTCGAGTGCGGTCTGACGCATCAGGACCAGCGTCAGAACCACCGTCACCCAGTTGCGGCTGGCCAGCAGGCTGTCCAGCAGCTCTGGTGTCGTCGGCAGCGCCAATTCATGGGGAAAAAAACGACGGCCAATGGCGATCCGCTCGGAAAGGTCCATGTCATCGAGCAGCGGTGACAACAGCCGCACCAGGCGCTTGTCGAGAATGTCGTCCATCGCTTCCAGGCTGTTGGCCCGTTGGCGCGCATCCGCCGAAAATATCGTCGCCGCGATGGTGTTCATCCGACCCGTCCGATCATGGGCGGCCAGGACCCGCAGGGTCGTCTGCAGGGTGAACCAGACCCGCTCTTTCAGGTGAACCACCAGCAGCCGATGCATCCGGGCGCTGCCCATGCGCTCTATTTCACGCCGCTGAAGCATCAGCTGATAGCAGCTTTTGGCCTGGAGTTGAACGAACCGAAAAACGACCAGGTCCTTGATGGACATCTCTTCCAGCAGGTCGAACAGGGCTTCTCGGACCTTTTTCTGGGGCAGCGACAGCGATTTGATCAGGCGCAGGCCGTTCTGGTAGGCCGCACTGCCGATCTTTTCGCGGGCCAGCCGGGAGACCGCGTCGGAAGTGTCCCCGAGCAGCGGTATGGCCTGTTTCAGAGACACCTCGTCGATGATGCGATAGTTGTCCAGGGCCGCACGGCGCATCCTGGGGTCGGGATCCGACAGGCGCGGCACCAGCTGGGGATTGAGACCGGCGGCGTTGCCGGCGCGCAGGCTCTCGAGCACCAGGATCTGGGTGGCATGGTCGTCGGAGGTTGCCAACAGTGTCTTCAAACGGTCGGTAAAACGCCGTTCCCGACAGATACCGGCCGCGACAATCCCGGCCTGGAGCGCCTCGCGGTCGTCGGACATCAGCCAGGCCTCGATGGCCGGACCGTAGCGCTGGGCATCGACCAGGTAGAGCGATCCCATGGCGTGGGCCTTGACGGCCAGCGAAAGCGACGACTCGATAATTTGTCGATGCAGGGGCGCGAAAAGAGGCGCTGAAATGCGGTGGCCGGCGTCGATCACAGCCATGATCAGATCGGGCGAACCGGTCTCTACCAGCCGGCTGAAGGTCACCAGGGCCGCCGGACCGGCCGTAGGTGAAAGCAGCCCGATCAGCCCGATGCAGGTGGACACATCCCGCTCCTCGGACAATGCCCTGAGCAATTGGGCATCCAGGTCCTTGATTTGGATCGACCTCAGCAGATGAGCGTACCACAGACGGTCTTGTCCGGATGCACCATGAAAGCGATCGACCAGGCTTGCCCGGATGCGTTTGTCCCGGAACAGCTGACCCAGTTCGTCGGCATCCAGGCTGCGGAAGTCGATGCGCTCGTCGCCCACCAGATCCAGCAAAATGCTGGCATAGCGACGTTTGAGGAAAAACGGAGCCATCAGCCAGGCCAGTACGAACGGCATGGCCACCAGGGAGAGATAGCGCGGGTGAAACAGGTTGTCGGACAACAGGATCAGGCCTGATCCTACGAACAGGCCGATTCGCACCACGGTCCCGCGCAAAAAGGGCCGCACCATGGCCCGGTAGGACTCCGGAAACAGACCGGTCACCACCGCGGTGGCCGGGATGTTGATGGTGGTGCGGATGATGTTCGAGGACATGCGCGCATATATGGCCGCCACGGCATCGAAGCGAAACAGAAAGGCCAAAAACACCAGCAGGTAGTTGAAGGGATGGAACATCAGGGCCACCGGCAGCCCGAAACGATCGTACAGCTTGCCGACGAACAACAGGATCACCAGGCTGACCATGTTGAGCACCCCGCGGAAATAACCAAAAAACATGATCAGACCCGATTCGGTGGCGAACTGTTCATTGACGGCGAAGTTGAACTGGTAGTTCATGATGGGAACCACCACATTGGACATCAAGGTCAAAACGACCAGGATTTTGACCAGGAACGAGGATCGCATCAGCGGCCAGACCGTCTTGAACTCGTCGATCATGGAGGTTCGGCCGTTGCGGGGATCCGTCTCTTTTTGCTGAAACAACAAGGTGGGGTAGCGCTTGCCCATGGCCAGAACGGCCCAGGCGCCGGCCAGAGCGGTGACCGTGTAGACCAGCAGCAGGTTGTCCAGATTCAGCCAGCGCGCCACCAGGGGTGTGGCGAAACTGCCCAGGATCTGCCCGATGACGCCGCCGGCGGTGATCAGGGGAAAAAGCCGTTTGGACTGCCGGGTGTTGAACAGGTCGTTGGCCAGATTCCAGAACAGCAGGGCCAGAAGGACTTCGTACTGGGACTTCAACATGAACAGGGCCGGATAGACCAGATCGATGCCAAGGGGAATGATGGCGCGGATGATGGCCACGGAGAGCCCGCAGAAAACAAAAAGCCGAGCCAGCAGCCGGGCGCCGGGCATGCGGGCCATGACCCCGGCCATCAGCCCCATGATGAAGAAGGTCACCACCGCGTTGATCATGTTGACGATGGGCATGAACTCAACGCCGTAGCGTTTCAAAAAGGCGGTTTCGGCGTAGTTGTTCAAGAAGATGCCTGAACTGCGGACCAAAAACAGCAGCAGCACCGTCCACATGAACAGGCCGATCTCCTCTTCGTGTACATTCAGCCAACGCCGGATCGCTTTAGAGATGGGCAAGGCGGGTTGTCCTTTCCTGCGCCCGGGCCGGTGTGGCGCAAGGGACGGGTGAGGCGGCAAGCCGGCGGTAGGGCGTCGTTTTTACAAAGAACGACCGCGTCATGGAGATTGAGGCGGGTTGCCGGGCCGGTCGGGCGCGATCATCACCAGCCGGAAGCCGGTGTTCTGCAAGCGGCTCATGGGATGGGCGTAGGCGCGATTGGCGCTGCGGGCGGAATAACCGGGCCCGAACCAGGAACCGCCGCGGCGGACCCGATCCTGGCCTCCTTCGGTTTGGGAGGGATCGATCACGGACACCGTCTGGTATCGATCGAAGCGATCCTGGCACCACTCCCAGACATTGCCGTGCATGTCGAAAAGCCCCCAAGGGTTGGGCGGATAGCGTTTTACCGGCGCCGGCTTCCCGACGCCCAAGCCGGCGGAGCGGTTGGCGGCAACACACGCATCGTATTTCATGGGGTTGTTGGCAACCATGGCGTCCTGGCAGTCGATCTGGTTGCCCCAGGAATAAGCGGTCTGAGTGCCGGCGCGGGCGGCGTACTCCCATTGGGCTTCGGTGGGCAGCGCATAGCGGTCACCGGTCATCCAGGCGAGCCGGTCGATGAATCGAAGGCAATCGTGCCAGGAGACCTTGACCACCGGCATATCGCCACTGCCGCGTTTTCGGCCGATCCAGCGCGTCCCCATCACAGCCCGCCACTGATCGACGGTAACCTCGGTGGTCTGCAGGTAAAATGGCCTGCTGATGGTGACGGGGTGCTGAATCTCGGAAACGCCACGATTGGTTTCTTCAAGGGGACTGCCCATGACAAACGTGCCGGCGGGAATCTCAACGAAGGTCATGCCCATGCTGTTGACGATCGTCTGTGGTTGGGCACCCACCGGAAATACCGGCTGGAAGACGATGGCGGCAGCGCAAACAGCCGATAGCCACCGCAAGGCCGTTTTCAGCAGGCCGACATGGGAGTCGGCACGCTCAATGGCCGCCCGACTGCTCGCGGGCGCACAGAGTAGATGAACCGGCATGGGGATCTCGCATTTTTTTGTGGCGGGCGGGCCGCACCTCAGGCCGCCTCGATCCAGTCGGTCAACAGGGCCCGATCCTGCTGATCCATGTAGGTGACGTGCAGCCGATAAACGGGCCAAGACCGACCCTCATCGGCCGCCTCGGCGACATCGATCACCTTGGCGTAAATGTCGGAAAAACAGTGCGCGTCACGGCAAAAAGTAAACTGGAGCTTTACGTTTGTCAATGGCGTGAGCTCCTCCGGAATCGTCACCGCCAAGGTGGTTGCATTGATGCCCTGGGTCTCGCCGGTGAGGGGACCGGAGACGATCTTCTTGCCATCCAGGCGCCACAGTTGAAACGGCAGGCGGATATCGACGAGGGTGTGGTGTTGGTGCGGTGCAAACTGAACGTGGTAGGGCGACCCGATGGCGGTTACCGGGTAACACACCAGGGGCCTTTTGAGGCCCTTCATCATGACCGTCATGGGGGGCTGGGCCTCTACCCGGTCGGCGACCTGGGCGTAGGTGGCTTCGCCGAGCAAAACCTGGCCGCCAACGGTGTTGGACTCGATCCGTGAGGCGATGTTGACTACGGCGCCGACGATCCCATACTTGGTCCGGGTTTCCGAACCCAGGTTGCCCACCACTACCGGACCGGTGTTGATGCCGATGCCCATTTCAAGCGGCGGCAGCCCATCTTCGAGCAGGTCCTGGTTCAGATCGGCCAGGGCTTGCTGCATGGCCAGGGCACACGCCACGGCCCGGGCGGGGTCATCGGACTTAGCCTCGGGGATTCCGAAAACGGTCAGAATGGCATCGCCGATGAATTCGTCGATGACACCGTCATAGCGATCGATCACCTGGGTCATGGCTTCCAGGTAGCGGTTGAGAATCTGAACCATCTCTTCGGGGTCGCGGGTGTCGGACAGGTCCGAGAATCCGCGCAGATCGGACATGAGCACGGTCACCACCTGACGACGACCACCGATTTGGCGGCCTTCGGGCGACTCCAGGATTTTGTCCACGATCTTGCGTGACAGGTAGCGGCCGAAGGTCTCCCGGATAAAATTGACCAGCTGCAGGCGCTGGTTGGAGACCTTGAGAATTGCGGCCAGCATCCGGGTGCGCGTGGTGACGATTTCGCGCAGTTCAACGGCCGCGTCCGCTTCCAGGGGCACGTCAACCGCTTCGGGGTGCTCGACATCGAGCCGGCGGTTGGCCTCGGAGATGGCCTCCATGGGACGAATGATTTTACGTTCGAAAAAGCGCCGCAAGGTCACCATCATGAACACCAGGATCACCGCCACCAGCAAAATGATGCGCAGCGCGTACCACATCACCTGCGTTCCGGCGGCATCCTCGGAGAGTATTTTATAGCCCACGGACCAGGCCAGCAGAATCATCTCGATCGCAAATATTCGCCAGAAGACGCCGGCTAGCAGGACCTGGCGGATGCCGCGCGGCGCGGGCGGCGCTTCAGGTGATTCGTTGGTTGGGTTCGGTTTCATGCAACACCTACCGACCGATGGAATTGATACATTCTGATATAGTAACAACGGTCGGCATCTCAGGCAACCGCCGGGCGGTGGGCCGCACTAATACAGGAAACAGGCGACGCGGTGTCCGGCGTCCACCGTTTTGGACGGCGGCACCTTCAGATTACAGGTATTTTCAATCGCCGGGCGGCAGCGTGGATAGAACCGGCAGTGCGCACCCTCGGGGATGGAACGCGCCACCTCCAGCAGGGTCCCGTATCCCCGGTGATTGCTGCTGCCGAAACGGGGGTGCGCGTCTAAAAGCGCTTTGGTGTAGGGATGCCGCGGGTGCATGATGGTCTCCGCGGCGGTGCCCTCTTCCACCAGACACCCCTGGTAGATCACCCCAACGCGGTCGCACAGGTTGCGTGCCGCAGCCAGGCTGTGGGTGATGAACAGCATGGCCACACCGAAGGTCTTGCGCAGATGGTTGAGCAAATGAAAAATCTGGAATGAGATGGTTGCATCCAGCATGGAGGTCGGCTCGTCGGCAACCAAAAAGAGCGGCTTCAACACCATGGCGCGCGCAATCGCCACGCGCTGACGCTGTCCGCCGGAAAGCTGGTGCGGATAACGGCCCAAGTAGGTCTCCGGCGGCTTGAGCCCGGCGGTTGCCAGGGCCAGGCAAACCTTTTCCAGGCGCTGGGCCCGGTTGCCAATACCATGGATGATCAGCGGTTCGCAAACCGCGTCGAATATGGACAGGTGGGCATTGAGACTCTGGTAGGGATCCTGGAAGATCACCTGAACCTTGCGGGCGAAATCGCGCCGGGCGCGGCCCGAAAGGCCGATCGCATTTTCCCCGCAGAGATGGATGCGGCCGCTATCCGGTTTTTCCAATCCCACGATCAGGCGACTGGCGGTGGTTTTACCGCTGCCGCTCTCACCGACCAAACCGTAGATCTCTCCCGCCTTGATCGCCATTGAAAACCGATCCAGAGCGACCACGCGCCGGCCGGACCGGCCGAACAAGGCCCCCCGGGACCGGTAGACCTTGCTGACATCGGTCATTGTCAATAAAGGTGCGGTTGTGTTCATAGATGCGGCTTCGGATTGGCGTTTCGGTTCGGCAATGGATGGCCGCCGATCACGATAAATTCCGCTGTTTTTTGCCGGCCAGTGGACAACGCACCCGGTGGGTGGCCGAGAGGTCGACCCATCCGGCTTTTTCATAGCGGCACTCGGCGACGGCATCTGTGCAAACACCGCTCAGCGGGCATCCGCTGACAGCAGCGCCGTTGAACGTGACCGTACAGGCCTCGTCCGACAGGTCTGCGGTTTGATCCGACAGGGTCAACAGGCTGCCCACCAGATTGCGGGTGTAAGGGTGGCCGGGGCAGTCCAGCACATCTTGCCGGCGACCGAACTCAACCATGCTGCCGGCATGCATGACGCCGATGTGGCTGCAGACGTCCGCCACGACGGCAATATCGTGGGAGATGAAAATTATTCCAATGTTCATCTCCTTTTGGAAGGTGCCGATGGCGCTCAGGATCTGGTTCTGAACGATCACATCCAAGGCCGTGGTCGGCTCGTCGGCAATGATCATCGACGGGTTGCAGGCCAGGGCCATGGCGATAATGACGCGCTGGCGCATGCCGCCGGAAAACTGATGCGGGTAGTCCTGCAAGCGCTCTTCAGGGATCCGAACCAGCTCGAAAAGGGAGCGGATCCGATGCGCCAAGGCGTGACTGGACAGGTCCGGTTCGTGGGCGACGATCGCCTCGGCGATCTGCTCTTGGACCCGGTGGACCGGGTTCAAGGCGTTCATGGCGGCTTGGAAGATCATGGAGATTCGGCGCCAGCGGATCTCCCGCATCCGTGAATCGCGCGCGGTCAACAGGTCCTCACCCTCGAAGCGGGCCTGTCCGGACACGATCCGTGCATTGGGGGCCAGCAGTCCCATCAGCGACATGCCGATGGTGGTCTTGCCGCACCCGGACTCACCCACCAGGCCCAGGGATCCGCCGCGTTCGAGCCGGAAAGAGACGCCGTCCACAGCCAGGGCCATGCCGGCCGCCGTTTCGAAACCGATGCTCAGGTTGTCTACCTCCAGCAGGGGAACGGTCACGATTTCTGCTCCTCTTTGCGCAAACGCGGGTCCAGTACGTCGTCCATGGCCCGGCCGGTCATGTAAAAGGCCATGGTGATCAGGGAGATACAAATCCCCGGCGGCAGCAGCCAATACGGGGCCTGGAACATGTGCCCGGTCTTCCAGACCCATTGGAGCATCATGCCCCAGCTGACGGTTCCGGGATCGCCGAAGCCCAGGAATGCCAGGGCGGCTTCGATGATGATGGCCGAGGTCACCCGGAAGGTCATGTACAACAGGGCCAGGGGCATGACGTTGGGCAGGATGTGCCGAAAAAGGATTCGCATGTGGGAAGCGCCGGCCACCCGAGCCGCCTCGATAAAGGGCCGGTGGCGCAAAGACAGGGTCTGGGAACGGATGACCCGCGCCACCCCTGGCCAGCGGAACAGGGCGATCATCATTACGATGACCCAGATGTTGAGCTGTCCGAACAGCGCCGAGAGCATCAACACCACCAGCAGCGTGGGCATCACCATGATCAGGTCGGCCAGGCGCATGAGCAGCAGATCCGTACCTTTGCCCGCATAGCCGGCGATCATGCCGATGGTGGTGCCGAACAGGATGCTCATCAGGGCCGAGGTGATCCCCACCATGAAGGCGATGCGGGCCCCGGCAAGCAGTTGGCTGAAAAGGTCCCGGCCGATGAAGTCGGTGCCCAGCCAGTGCCGCCAGCTGGGCCCGGTGCTGTAGGAAATATGCGGGTCGACGCCGGTCATGGGGTGGTACATGGGATCGATCCACTGGGGAAGGAAGCTGGCTGCCGCCATCAGGGCGAATATGGCCAGCAAGGTCAGGCCGATACGACCGATGAGATTCTGCCGGTAGACGACCCAGCCGTCCATGAAGCGTTCCGCCCAGTGGGCGCCGTGCTTGCCGGTCGGCCGACCGGCCTGCGGTTTCCATGCAGTCGTGGCGGGAGACGGGTCAGACATGTCAGTACCGTATCCTCGGATCCAGGTAGGCGTAGAGCACATCGACCGCCAGGTTGGCCACCAGCACCACGAGGGCGATGAGCAGAAAGGCGGCCTGGGCCAGGGGATAGTCGCTGTGACTGACCGAAAACACCAGCTCCCGTCCCAAGCCCGGCCAGGTGAATACCGTTTCGGTCAAGGCCCCGCCGTTGATGGAAAAGGCCAGGCTCAGGCCCACGCTGGTTACCACGGGCAGGGCCGCATTTGGGGCCGCGTGGCGGTTGCGGATGGTTCTTTCGTCCAACCCCTTGGCGCGGGCGGTGAGGATATAGTCCTCCTTGAGCGTGTCGAGCATGCTGCTGCGCATGACCAGCAGGTAGCTGCCGAAGTGAATCACAACCAGCGTCATCAGCGGCAGAATCATGTGGTGCAGCACATCCAGGGCCTTGGCGATGAAACCGGCTTCGGGGTCGATCCACACCTGGGGCGAAACCATTCCCGTGATCGGAAACCATCCGATGCGATAGGCGAAAACCCAGATCACGATCAGACCCAACCAGGGCAAAAAGAGGGTGTGGCAAAACAGGGCCCCGATGGTCATGACCGTATCGGTGCCTTCGCCGCGGCGCCAGGCGGCAATCTTGCCTAGATACACGCCCAGCAGGGCCGAGAGGATGATGGCAGTGGTAAACAGCAAAATGGTGTTGGGCAGCCGGTTCATCAGGATGCGGGTAACCGGTTCGCCATAGTGGAAGGAGACCCCCATGTTTCCGGTGGCCACGTTCTTCAGATAATAGATGTACTGGGTCCACAGGGGGCGGTCCAGGCCCAGGCTCTCCTTCAGTCGACGGGCGTCCTCGGGGGTCATGGATGGATCCACCATGCGCGCCACCGGGTCGCCGGGTGCCAGGCGGAAGAGAACGAACAGGATCGTCATGATCACGAAAAAGATCACGCCGATCTCCACCAGCCGCTTGAAGATGTAACGTTTCATCCCCATTATGATCCCACCGGCCGGACACTGCAGATGGACCAGATGTTGCCGATCCCCTCGAGCATCCCGACCCACCCCGTGAAGCGGTCCCGGCGCACGGCCTCCACCACGGATGGCTTGTAGAGCGGGATGTACGGCAGATCACGGGCGATCAGCAGCTGCATCTGCCGCACCATGGCCTGTCGCGCGACCGGGTCCAGCGCCGAGGCGGACCGTTTGGCGATCGCATCGAACTCGGGATTGCGGTAGCCACTCATGTTCCAGCCTTCCGGTTTGTCATTGGCCGAACTAAACATGTTGCGCACGTAGTCGGGGTCCAGACGCAGGTTCCCGTACCCCAGGATGAAGGCGTCGAAGTCATGCTTGTTTTTGACCTGTTGGAGCAGGGCCGAAAAAGACATGGGCCGCGCAAAGGCCGGCATCCCCAGGTCGCGAAGCCACTCCTGGACCATCAGGCCGGTGGTGGCCCGGTGCGGGTCGTAGTCGGCCGGCGGCGTCAATATGGTAAAGCGCGGCATGGGCTGGCCGTCGGGCAGCCGCAGCTCCCTGGCCGGCTGAAGCCGGCCGGCGCTGTCCACCGGCGGCACGGCCCAGGTGTAACCGGCTTCGGCCAGCAGGCGGAAGGCGGCCTTGATCCGATCCTCACGACCCAGTCCATCGCCGTGCCGGGGCAGGTCGTCCGCATGCCAGAAGGTGTTTTCGGCCGGGATCACCGAGAACATCTTGCTGCCCTGCTCCTGGAGGATTCGCGAAACGATGAAGTCTCGGTCGATGCTGTAAGCCACGGCGCGCCGCAGCGCGGCCTGGTCGAACGGCGGTCGCCGCACGTTGAAGCCGATGAAATAGAGGGCACTTTTTTCGTTGCGGAACAGCTGGATGTCCGCATTCTTGCGCAAACCGTCGATGTAACCGGGTTGGATGGGCCACCAGAGCATGTCAATGGTGCCTTTTTTCAAGGCCAGGATGGCCACGTCCGAAGTGCCGAAAACCGTGTAGACGAGATCGTCCACAAAAGGCCCCAATGCATATCCGTTGATGGTCTGACCGGTGCCGAAAAAGTGAGCATTGCGCGTTAAGTGCAAAAATGCGCCCGAACGCCACTGCGACAGGGTGAACGGACCGGTTCCCACCGGATGTTCGACGCGGTGGTTGAACAGCGCCGCCAGGGGATTCTCGGTCGTTTTGGCGTGGGCCGCCACCGCTGCCCACTCTTGCGCCTGAACGATGGGGGTGAACAGGGTCCCCGATAAAAAGGCGGCCATGGGCTGTTTCAGGAAAAAGACCACCGTGTGGTCGTCCGGCGTTTCGATCCGTTCGATAAAAGACCAGTTTGATGCATAGCGCGGCACCTTGAAGGTCTGAATCGTCCGGCCGGTGAAGGCCACATCGGCCGAGGTGAACGCCGACCCGTCCGACCAGCGGGCCGCTCGCAGGGCGATGGTGTAGGAGTCGGTCGCCGGGTCGTAAACCGGCATGGATTCGGCCAGCCAGGGCACCATATCCAGCGTTTCGGGATCGTAGACGTACAGCGCCTGGTAGATCAGCGACAGCACCTTGCGGGAATTGGCGTCGCTGGCCAGCCAGACGTTCAGCGTGCGGGGTTCTTCCGCCAGGCCGATCCTCAGCACGTCGAGGGTGGATCGCTCGCGGCAGGCAAGCATGAACAGGATCGGCATCAGCATCAGAAACAAGATCCGCAGCCAAGGCTTTCGCATGGTGTCAGGCCCTTTGCCGGTGGTCTGATCCGGCGATGGCGGCCGCTTTTTGTTCGACGAAGTCGATGACATTGCGCTCCAGGTGCACGTTGTCCAACTGGTTGATGCGCGGGATGCCGCCGGGACTGACGCAGTTGATCTCCACCAGCTTGCCGCCGATGATGTCGATTCCCACGAAATAGAGGCCGTCGGCGATCAACTTCTCCTTGATGATCTGGCAGATCCGCCGTTCGCGAGGCGTGACCTCGTGGACGAACACCTCGCCACCGGCGTGGACATTGGTCCTGAAGTCACCCTTTTTGGGTTTGCGGCGCATGGCACCGATGATCTCCCCGTTGAGCATCAGGATCCGAATGTCGCCGAACTGCTCGACGCTTTTCAGGTATTCCTGCACCATGATCGGTTCGCGCCGGGCATAGGATTCATAGGCGCGCACGTAATAGTGAATCAACGAGTTCAGGTTGACCGGGTCCAGGGTGCTGACCTTGATCACCCCCTCGCCACCGAAACGCTGCAAGGGCTTGACCACCATGGCACCGCCGAAATCGTCGATGATTTTGCGCAGCCGCGAGGGGTCCCTGGAGACATGGGTCTCGGGGATGATCTCGGGAAAGTTGAGGATGTAGAGTTTGCTGTTGCCCAGAATCTGGCCGGTGGTGCTGTTGAGCAGGAAGACGTGGTTGTTGACCGTCTGCAAAAATTCCAGGGTCTGGTAATTGAGCGGCGGATTGCTGCGCAAAAACAAGGAATCGAGCTCGGTGATGGCCTCGAAAATCAGGTGGTCCTGCTTGGTGCACTGGATAATCGCCTGCCAGTAAGCCGCCATGCCCAGTCCGGGCTGCACCGTGATGTTGCGCATGCGCGCCACGACCTGGTCCCGGCGGATATAAATGTCGTGCGGTTCCAGAAAATAGACCGTGTGCCCCCGTTCGTTGCACTCGTACATCAGGTGGCTGGTGGTCTCGGTTTCGGGCTGGATCTGTTCCAGCGGGTCCATCAGGTAAGCGATCTTCATTGGCCTGAAATTCCTTGGGCAAACCATTGTGGGGGGCTAATTATGTTTACTTCAATTGCTCCGGCTTGGCAAGTCCCGCACGACCCGGGCCCGGAGATGGCGCCTTGGCCCATATCATTCACGGCGGCTCCGGAACAATTGACACCTCGGCTCAAAGACCCTATGGTACAGAGCCATGAAAACCGGCCCGACCGTCGACCGCCCTGCCATTGCGGCAGCGCCTTCCCGCTGCCCCGCCACCCTGCTGGCGATCCAGCCGCCGAGCGGGGACGCTCCCCTGCCGACGTCCCTGACCCAGATGAAAGCATGGCTGGCCGGAGGGGTGAAAAAACCGCTCGCGCTGGATTCGGCGCTCTTGACCGCTGGCAGCGCCGAGGCCCTGAACGACAGGTTGACCGAGCTGTCGGTGCGTCACCACACCACTCACTTGTGCCTTTTAACGGCCATCACCCCGCCCCTGCTTAACGCCCTGATCCTGGCCCTGATGAACCGGCAGCCGGCACTGCGCACCGCCCTGGCCTGCCAATGGAATCCGTCTGCCGCCGACACCTTCGGCGATATCGATTCCACGCTCGCGGGCCAGTGCCCTGCCATCGTTCAGATTCAATGGCACCTGGCAGGACCGCTCACCGATCTTACACCGTTCACCTCCCTATCGCGGGCCGGGGTCTGGAATCACCTGATTCTCGATGCAGGCGCGGCCACGCCGGCAAACCGCCGGACCGCTGCCCTGCAACCCAACATCCTGCACTCCTGGCAATGCGATCGTGCCAACCGCCGGCAGGTCGAGCCCCCGGACGGGTATGGACTGGTGCGGCCGCTTCCCGGCCGTCCCTTGTGGCAGGCGCTGTCCGATCCCGTAGATCGGTTTTTGCTCATCGATCGCCTGACCAAAGACCGCCTGGTCAGGCTGCGGGTCGACGAGGACGGCGAGCGCTTCTATGCCCTGGGCGACGCGCTGACCTATCGCTTCGTGCCCCCGGACCGGCTGCCCCCCGGTCGCCTGGACGAAATCTGCGACATGGTGGCGGCCGGCGGCAGCGTGGCCGCCACCCATGTCCGCGAGAACCTGCAGCGAGCCTTTTTGGTCGGCTATGCGGAAGAAAGGGGCAGCATCGTCGGCAACTCCAGTCTCAAACACCCCAGGGACGCTTACATTGCAGCGGTGCGCCAAAAATCAGGCCTGGACCTGACCGGCTACGTCGAACGGGGCTACACCTCGGTGCGCCCCGAATACCGGGGACTGGGCATCGGAACCCGGCTGCTGGAGGGACTGACCGCCCGGGCCGGCGAGCGCAAAATCTTTTCGGTGATCGGCGAGGACAACCTGGCGACCCAGATCATCGCCCGACGCAATCGCTCTAAAAAAGTCGCCACCTACTTCAGCGACAAGGCCGGCAAACCGGTCGGCATCTGGATGCCGGAGTGGATGATCGACCGCCGTGGCGCCTGAACCACGTGGCCGGGAGTCGCCCATGACGCACATCGGCATTGTCACGGTCCGCGACGCCGATTACCATCCCAACCGGCGACTGCTGGAAGCGATCGTTGCGGCCGGTCACAGGGGATGTTTGGTTCACCCCTATCGCCTGTGGCCGGCCACGGCCGCCGGGCGATTGTCCGTGGCCGCCGAAAACGCCGTCGACCTGCCCCAGGTAGTGCTGCCGAGACAGGGCGCCCAGATCAGCGACACCTGCCTGGCCCTGATCCGCCAGCTTCAATTGATGGGCGTCACCCTGGTCAACAGTGCCGACGCCGTCAGCGTCGCCCGCAACAAATATCTCACCCAGCAGGTGCTGACCGCGGCCGGTCTGCCCTGCCCGGACACGGTCTTCGTCAACGCAGCACAGGGGCTGTTCCAGGCCGTAGAGCGAATCGGCGGGTACCCGGTGGTGGTCAAACCGGTCAGCGGTCGCCAGGGAAGCGGCCTGCTGCGGATCGCGGACGCCGGCGCGGCCCGTCGCCAGGCCTTGCCGGTATTGAATCGACGGCACGGCCTGCTGGTCCAGCGCTACCACCCGCCGCGCCATCGGCGGGATATTCGCGCCCTGATCATCGACGGCGAGCTGGTCTGCGCGGCGACCTTGACCCCGGCGGAAAACGACTTTCGGGCCAACTACCACCTGGGCGGCCGGATCCGGTCGACGGATTTGACCGCCGACCTTGGCCGGCTGGCCATCGATGCCGCCGCGGCCGTGGGGTGCGACATCGCCGGCGTTGACCTGATGGTCGACCAAAGCGGGCGTCCGGTTGTCGTCGAAGTCAACTACTCGCCTGGGTTCAAGGGCCTGGAGGCGGCCAGCGGCCTCGACATCGCCGGCCGCATGATCCGGTGTGCGCTGGCCCGTTTCAGCCGCAGCGGCGGCAGCGGCGATTGAAGCGCCCATTTCCGCAACGCCGAGCGGCAGCGGACGGCAGGCATTGCCGGATGAGGTGAACTCATGATCCTGTCCGATTTACATACGCGCCAGACCAGCGGCCGGGTCAGGGCCGCGGCAACCGTGACCTTCGAGGAGTGCAGCGAGCCGCGCCGGCAGGTTTTTATCGAGACCGAAGCGGCCTTTGCCAACGACCTGTTTGCCAACCCCCACGCCTTTACCGTGGGGTGCCTCATCCCGGCCCTGCACTTTCAAGAGCGGCGCCTTGCCATCCATGGCCCCATCTGTCCGATGCTCAAAGAGGGCCTGGAAACCGTCATGGCCCTCATGCAGCACTGGACAGCCGGCCGCCTGCGACCGCTGGCCATCGAGGCACCCTTGGACAAATTTTCCCACCGCACCAACACGGCACGCCATGCCGCCATCTTCCTGTCCGGCGGCATGGACTCTTTGGCCGCCCTCAAACGGATCATGGACACCTATGCCACCACCCATCCCGCTTATCCACACGACGCCCTATTGGTGCACGGATTCGACATCGGCGGTGTGGTCGAGCGCGGTGCCAAGCTGCACGTGTTCGATCGGGCCCGGGCCGCCATGGCACCGGTTGCCGCGGCGGCCGGCCTCACCCTGGTTCCGGTCTATACCAACCTGCGCCACCTGTGCGACGACCGCGACCTGTGGCTCAACCAGTTTTTCGGGGCCGTGCTGGCCGCCGCCGCGCACGCCCTGGCCGCGCGCATCAGCCTGGCCTGGCTGGCCTCGTCCTACGACATTCCCCACCTGCACCCCTGCGGCTCGCATCCCTTGCTGGATCCGGCCTATGGCAGCAGCGACCTCGACATTCGGCATCGCGATGTCGGACTGTCGCGTCTGGAAAAAATCAAAACGGTGGCCGGCTGGGAGGTGGCTTTTCAAAACGTCAGGGTCTGCCTGGCCAACGTACCCGACCGGCTCAACTGCGGCCGCTGCGAAAAATGCCTGCGCACCATGCTGGAGCTCGAGGCGCTGGGCCTGCTCGGACGCACCGACGCCTTTGCCGAGAACGCCGTCGACCCGGCCTGGTTGGACGCGTTTTCGATCACCATCCGGGTGCGCGAACCGTTCTACAAGGCGCTGGTCGAACCGCTGCGCCAGCGCGGCCGCCATGATTTGGCCGAAAAAATTCTCGACAAACTGGGCGAGCCCCAAGACCCGAAAAAATAAAATAATCCGCCCGACCGACGTCGGGCACGGATGGCTCCAACACTGGCCATTTCGTACCCCAAATCAAACACCTTGTGCCTGCATCCGGAATCAAACTGCTCGTTGGGCCGCTCGTGGAAATCAGTCGGGATGTAGGCCAGATTGGAGTCGATCCGGTCGCGTTGTTCCCCAGGTAGAGTCGTTACCGGTCGCCGATCCCCTGTTCTCGGACCCGCGTCTCAATCGAGCGCTTGACGATCATACCCTTTTCGATGCAACGCACGGCCACGCCGGCGCCACACGTGAATTGCGAGGGACGTAGAGGTGGCCGCCACCTTGAAATAGACCGGCGGGAATAGGCCGGGTATGGCTGCCGGGGCGAACAGGATGTCATCAACCAATGCCAGTGCATCGGGCTGACCACTGGCGACGATGGCGCCGATATTCCAAGTGACCGGCCGCTGGGCATTCAGGTTGGTGGAACCGATGAACAGCCGCCGGCCCTTGTTGGGTTCTGCAGCGATCTGTGCCAGCATGTTACCGTCGATCACATCGGAAAGGACTCCCGCATGACCAGCCGTTACCATGCCCTGCTCGACAGCCTTGAACAGCATCGGCGGACCCCACCTTCTCCCCGCAGCCGGCGCGCCTTCCGGTGCAGCTGCGGGCGGCCGGTCTTTTTCCGCAACAACCGCTGCCTGGGGTGCGGCGCACCCCTGGGGTATGTACCCTCGATCGGCGAAATGCGGGCCCTTGAAGCCGGCGATGCCCCCGGCACCTGGCAGTCCGCCGGCACGGCACTGGTTGACGGCCGAAGACACCGACGCTGCACCAACTTCGACCTGCCGGCCCGGTGCAACTGGCTGGTGCCGGTCGACGACGCCACGCCGCTTTGCATCGCCTGCCGCCTGAACCGTACGATACCCGATCTCGACGACGCGGACAACCGGCGTTACTGGCACGCCATCGAGTTGGCCAAACGGCGTTTGGTAGCGCAAGTGCTGTTCCTGGATCTGCCGGTGGCACCGAAATCGGTGGATCCCCAAAAGGGTTTGGCCTTCGACCTGCTGCGGGCCGCCCCCGGCGGCCCCCCGGTGATGACCGGTCATGCCGACGGGCTGATCACCATCAACGTCGAGGAGGCCGACGATGTTCAGCGCGAACAAATGCGCGCGGCCATGAACGAGCCCTACCGCACCTTGCTGGGCCACTTCCGACACGAGATCGGACATTACTACTGGGACCGATTGATCCGGCCATCCCGTTGGCTGGAGCCGTTTCGCACCCTTTTCGGCGACGAACGCACCGATTACGCCCGGGCGATTAGGGCCAACTACGACAACGGCCCACCGGTCGACTGGCCCGACCGGCACATCAGCGCCTATGCCAGCTGCCATCCCTGGGAAGACTGGGCCGAGACCTGGGCGCACTTTCTGCACACCGTGGACAGCCTCGGCACCGCGGTCGCCCATGGCCTCGACGCCGACGACATTGACATGGAGTTCGAGCCTTTCGGGCGCGAGGCCCTCTATGACCCGAACCACCCGGACGCTGACCGCACCCTGCTCCTGATCAATTCGTGGATGGAAATGATCGCATTGTTGAATGAAATGGCACGCAGCCTGGGGCAGCCGGACTTCTACCCGTTTACCCTGTCACGGGCCGTCGTTAAAAAGCTGCATTTCGTCAGCCTGGTCGTGGCCGGCCTGGAAAGCTGACCCCAATCGGGCACCAGCTTACCCCCCGCCTTCGGCAGCGGGGTTTAGATTGACCCTCACGGGACAATGTGTTATTTTTTCGCACATCTGTCGGCCCTGGGCCCCATTCCGGCCCGGGCCCGCCGCACAATGGCCGTTGGCCCACCCTGCCCCGCCGGGACAGAACGCAGGTTTTCAAAAAGGTGACCCATGCAAATCAATTCCAAAACGATAGGCACGATGATCGGCTTGATTTTAGGCGGTGCGCTGATCCTGTCCGGATGCGCCCCGACGCCGTCTGCCGTTGTCGAGCCGGACCCGGGTATAGTGCGGGTCGGGGTTTCGCCGGACGCCCCCCCGCTGATTTACAAGGAGAACGATCGAATCACCGGCCTGGAGGCCGACCTGGCCATGGCCCTGGGGGCCCACTTGGGCCGGCGCACCGTTCTGGTGGAGCTTCCCTGGGAGGATCAGATCCCGGCTCTGCTGGACAATCGCACCGACATCATCATGTCCGGCATGTCGGTCACCTTGGCCCGGCAATACCAGATCGCCTTCTCGAAACCCTACTTCAAAAGCGGGCTGATGATTCTCACCAAAAACCTGCAAAAGTACACCTTCATTACCAACATCGAGACCATTCTGGTCCAGTCCGTTACCTGGCGGATGGGCGTGGTAGAAGGCACCACCGGCGAATCCTTTCTTCAGCAAAAATCCATCGGGGCCAAATCGATCAAGGCCTTTTCGAACCAAGAAAAAGCCTTAGACGCCCTTGTCGCCGGCCACATCGATGTGTTCATCCACGATGCCCCTATCATCCTCATGATGGCCGCCCAAAATCAGCTTGCGGGCGTCAAACCGATTCCCGTCATGCTCAACGAAGAGTTCCTGGCCTGGGGATTACGCAAGGAAGACACGGACCTGATCGCCGCCGTCAACGCCTTCATCGACCGGTCCAAGCAGGATGGCAGTCTGCAGACCACCGTCAAGCGATGGATTCCCCTGGCCCGGTAGGCCGGTGCTGACCAAGGCCTCCGCAGCCAGACGGATGTCCCCAGCCCCAGGACCCACAGCGCCCGAACCATGAGCTCCGCTTCGGCGGCCTGCGCCGACGTGGCGATTGACCTGACCATGAAGCTAAAAGCGCTCAAACGCAACAACCTCATCCTGCTGACTTGCCTGCTGGCCCTGATGTTAATCTTTCCCATGTTCGGGGCGGGCCAACTTTTGGCTAAAGACCTGCTGCTCAACGCCATCTTCTTTTCGGGCATTTTCTCCCTGGATTTTTCACCCAAATCCCTCAAAATCCTGCTGCCCTTGGGGGTACTTACCGCCGCCACGACCTGGATCCAATATTTTTTCCGCAGCGATACCACCTACCTGATCGATTTTGTCACGACCTTTTGCTTCCTGGTGGCCATCGTGGCATTGATGATCGGCCATATCGCCCGCAGCAGGGAGGTCACGCCCACCATCATCCTCAGCGCCATCAATGCCTACCTGCTGCTCGGCGTGCTGAGCGCGGTGCTGCTGGCGATTGCCAATGCCGAAATTTTCAACACGCCCACCCAGACGCTGGGCATCGGCTTTCCCGGACCGGGTGAACCGACGTTCCACGACTATCTCTACTTCAGTTTTGTAACCCTCACCACCTTGGGCTACGGCGACATCACACCCCTGGGACCGCTTTCCCGATCCGTGGCCGTGCTCATCGCCATCACCGGCCAGCTTTACCTGGCCATCCTCGTCGCCATGCTGGTGGGCAAATTCCTGCGGCCGTCCGAAGGCAGCTGAATGGAGCGCCCCAAACCCATCTGGCTGGTCGGCACCGCCGCTGCCGCTCTCCTCCTCGTTCTGATGACAGCGGTCGTGCTGGGCGCGCGCCTGCTGGCCAACCGCGAGATGGTAAACACCTTGATCGCCCGCAAAACCTACCAGGCAACCGGCGGTGTCCTGGACTACGACCGCCTGGAAATCCGATTTTGGCCCCGGCTCCATCTGACGGCCCACCATTTTCGCCTGCATCGACCGCACAAATTCGACATCAGGGCCGCATCGCTTGGCGTCACCCCTTCGATCGGATCGCTGCTCAGGGGCGAGGTGCGTATCCGGCAGGTCAGCCTAACGTCCCCCGACGGCACGCTATTCGTGGACCCCGCCGGGCACGAAACACCGGCGCCGGCAGGGTCGACCGGTTCCGATCGGATCGCCCATGGCATCCCGACAGGCATCAGTGCACTCTTTGACGCCCTGGAGGTCATCGACCCGGCCAGCGGTGTGCGCATCGACGACGGTAGATTTACCCTGGCAGTCGCCGGCCAACCGGCCATATCGTTCACCGGCATCCATGTGCACCTGCAACGCGCCCACGAGGATCTGGCGATGGACGTGCAGGGCCGGGCGGACGCCGCCGGGATGCTGACGCTTCAGGCCACGGTCGACATGGCCGCCAGGCAGGCCTCCGGGCAGATCGCACTGAGCGACCTGAACGTGCACCCGCTGATCAAACACCCGGCCCTTACCGGCGGCATCGACCTGACCGGTACCGCCGCCAGGGCCGACCTCGACTTCGATATCGACGGGCCTGAAACGGCGTGCATACGCTTTGACCTGCACTTTCCCACCCTGACGGCAGTGCGCTCGACCTCGCGGCTGACCGTCGACCAGGCGGCCATTTCAGGCTCCCTCACCTATGGCGGCCGGCAGCTGTCGGTCTCCGTCGACACACTCAAGGCCGAACAGCCTGACATTCAGCTGTCGGGCGGGGCGGTTTTCAGTCCCGATGCGAAGACGGGCCGCGCCAGCCTGGCACTGCAGGCCGCCGCGGCCGAGCTGGATCTGGGGACTGTCGGTGCCATCGCCCAGGCGCTTGCCGGCGATCTGCAGACCGTCCAAACCGCCCTCGCGGTGGTCAGGCACGGCCGACTCAGCGGCCTCGTTTTCGATGCCCAACTGACCACCGACCAGACGGGATGGCGCTTGAACCAGATGAAGGCCTCCGGCCGCCTCTCGCAGGGATGGGTCACGATTCCAGGCGGCCTGGCCGACCTGGAGCAGCTGGAGGGCGAACTTGTTTTTGACGGTCAACGCCTGGCGTTCACGGATGCCAGCGGCCACTTCAAGGGAACCGACCTCGCCCAGCTGCAGGCCGTTATCGACTGGAGCGGCGAACCGGGCCTGGCCATCCGGTCGTCGGCCGTCGATGTCGACAGCGCACCGCTGTTCAATTGGCTGACCGGGTTCGCGGGCTTGGCTGGCATCAAACAGACCGTTGCATCGATCGACGGGCGCGCCACCGTGTCAGCCCTTAAGATAGACGGTCCCCTGACCAGTCCGGAGCAGTGGGCGATCGCCGCCAGCGCAACGCCCCACGGCCTCCGTCTGACCGGCCCACTGCTGCCGTTTGCCGTCAGCCTGTCCGGCGGCCGGATCGACTACGAGGACGGCCGGCCGCAGGCCCGTGGTGTGACCGCCGCCTTTCTGGACGGATCGTTGCGGGTCGACTATCGGTCGACCGGCAGCGCTCCGGGCCAATCGGCGCAATGGCACCTGGATGGATCCGTGGGCCAGGAGAGCATCGACTGGTTGAGCACGGTCCTGCCGATCCCCGAACACCTGAAGATAAAACCGCCCGTTCGAATCAGCGATGCCCGCATCGTCTGGGACCACGCCACGGCAATGGCCTTCACGGGCGGCGTGGAGACCGGCGGCGTGACCCTGTTCGCCGACGTCGCGCGAAGCGCCGACGCCTGGCGGATCCACCGGCTGACATTCTCCGACGGTCATTCGCACGTCACAGCGTCGGCGCAGCTGCAAAAGGCCGCCCTCGAACTGGCCTTTGCCGGAAATCTCGAGAAGCAGACCGCCGATCGACTGTTCAGGAACAACCGCACCTTGTCCGGTCGGCTCGAAGGAGACTTCAAAACCGTGATCGACACGCGCAACCCGCTCAATTCGGCATTTTACGGCCGACTAAGCGGCCAGGGGCTGCAACTCCATCAACTGGGCCCGGAACCCATCGAACTGCGTCAGTTCGCCGTTGACGGCCATGGCAGCCGTCTTGAGATCGACTCTGCGGAAGTGTCGCTTCTCGAGCGTCCGATGACCGTCAGCGGCGTCGTGGACAGGGGTACAGCCGGATTGACATTCGACCTCGACCTGAAGACCGACCACCTGGACGACGCCATGCTCCGCGCCCTGCTGCCAGCCCCCGAAGCGACCGCCGCCGAAGCGGCCCCGACAACCGCCCGCGGGCCGACCGGTACCATGGTCGCCCGGGGCGACATTCATCTGCAGACGGCCTCCTTCGCCTACGGCGACCGCACCTGGTCTGACGTGGAAGCCGACATTGAACTGGACCCGGCCGGCGTGCACATTCGAGTCGACAAGGCGGACCTGTGCGGCATTTCGACCACCGGAGAGGTCGACTTCTCACCCCACGGCCTGGGGTTTTCCATCACCCCGGCCGCACGGGCGGTATCGTTGGAAGACACAGTGAGATGTTTGACAGACGCCCAGGTCAAAGCCGATGCCCGCTTCGATCTGGGCGGGGTCATCCAGCTGCCGCCCACCCGGAAAGACCCGCTGGAAAGCATGACCGGGCAGTTGCAACTGACCTCGGCAAACGGTAAAATCATCACCACCAGCACCCTGGTCAAGATCGCCTCCTATCTCAGTGCCAGCCGATTGCTGGCCGACGCCAGATCCGATTTTTCAAGAAATGGCCTGGCTTTCCGCACCGCCGAAGCACAGGCCCGGATCGGCGGGGGCAACCTTCAGCTGACTGAATTCGTGCTGGATGGCGAGACCATGAAGATCACCGGCCAGGGCCGCGTGGAATTGAGCGGCACCACGGCCGACATCACCGTGCTGGTGGCACCGCTTAGAACCGTGGACCGCCTGGTCGGCCGGCTTCCCATCATCGGCAACCTCACCGGCGGGACCTTGATTTCGATTCCGTTTCGCCTGACCGGCCCGTTGAACGACCTGCGTGTCACGCCCTTGCCGCCGGCAGCCGTGGGCAAAGGGCTGCTCGACATCATGGAGCGGACCCTGAAAGCACCGGTGAAAGTGGTTCAAGGGGCGGCGGAGCGGGTGTCGGGGGAAATCACCGGCACAGAGCCGTCGCAACCGATGCCCGTCCAGAAAGACCGGAAAAAGGAGAATTGATGTGGCGCCACAACATACCTATGCAGACAAAGTAGTCGATGCCAAGACCGCCCTGGGCAACATTAAAAACGGCAGCCGAGTCTTTGTCGGCACCGGGTGCGGCGAACCCCAGCATTTGATACGAACCATGGTGGAGACGCTGAACATGCAGGACATCATGGTCTATCAGATGCTCTCGTGGACCTTCTCCAACTACGTAGACGATCCAAAATTTCTACGGCGTTTTTCCCTAAAGCTGTTTTTTATCAGCAACTCCATGCGCCAGGCGGCTTTCGACGGCAAGATCGACTACATTCCGACCTACCTGTCGCAGATCCCGCGCTACTTCGCCAGCCATCGCATCGGCCTGGACGTCGCCCTGGTCCAGGTCAGCCCGCCGGACCGCTTCGGCTACTGCAGCCTGGGGGTCTCGGTGGACATCACCCGCCCCGGCGCTCTGGCCGCCAAGCTGGTCGTCGCCCAGGTCAACCCCCGCATGCCGCAAACGCGCGGCGACAGTTTTTTACACGTGGACGACATCGACTATGTGGTCGAACACGAGGAGCCGCTGATCGAGGCACTGCCCCTGGTCAAAAATTCGGAGATCGCCAACCGGATCGGCTTTTACGTCAGTCAGCTGGTGGACGACGGGGCCACCCTTCAGATCGGCTTCGGCCACCTGCCCCACGCCGTTTTGCCGCACCTGACCGACAAAAGGGACCTGGGCATCCACACCCAGCTGATCACGGACGGCTTTTTACCCCTGTTCGAGCAGAAGGTGATCACCAACCGCAAAAAGACCCTGATGCCCGGTCGGGCGGTGGCATCTCTGTGCATGGGATCGGAAAGGCTCTATCGCTATGTGGACAACAACCCCGTCTTCTATTTCAGCTCGTCTGAGTACGTCAACGACCCCACGGTGATCGCCCGCAACGACAACCTCATCTCCATCAGTTCGGCATTGGAGGTGGACCTGACCGGGCAGGTGTGCAGCGACTCCATGGGCTACCTGTTTTACAGCGGCATCGGCGATCAGGTCGATTTCCTGCGCGGCAGCGCCATGTCCAAGGGCGGCTTTTCGGTGATCGCGCTGCCCTCCACGGCCCAAAACGGTAAGGTGTCGCGGATCGTTCCCCATTTGAGCGAGGGCGCCGGGGTGGCCACCACCCGGGGCGACGTCAATTTCGTGGTCACCGAATACGGCGTCGCCGAGCTGAGCGGAAAAAGCATCTACCAGCGCGTCATGGAACTGGCCCAGATCGCCCATCCCAAGTTCCGTGAGGACCTGATCGAGGTGGCCAAGAAGCGCCACTACATCTTCGCCGACCAGTTGCCGCCCTCCCAGGATGATCTGATCTTCATCGAAGGCTACAAGAGCCGGCAGAAGCTGAAAAACGGCAAAACCATCGAGTATCGCCCACTGCTGCCATCGGACGAATTCGCCTACCGCAACTTCTTCTATTCATTGCGCGAAGAGACGATCTACCTGCGATTTTTTTTCCGCATGAAACTGTTTTCACACGCCGTGGTGCAACAGCAGTGGGCCAGCGTGGACTATCGCAAAAACGTCTCCATGATCGGCCTGGTCCGCAAAGGGGGACACCAGGAGATTGTGGCCATCGGCTCCTATGCCGAAGAGAGCGACACCCGGGCCGAAGTGGCCTTTGTGGTCCGCGACGACTTTCAGGGCCAGGGCATTGCTTCGCACCTGCTGGCGATCCTGGAGCGAATCGCCAGGGAGAATCAATTCAACAGCTTTTCCGCCACGGTTCTGCGCGAAAACAGCGCCATGCTGCACGTTTTCAAAAAACGCTACCCCAACGCCGCGGTCGTCATGGGCAGCGCCGGCGATCTGACTGTGGTCATGGATTTCGACGATGCCGTCGAGGGTTAGGCCAGCGGAAATAAATAGATCCTTCAGAATTGCGCCGGATGCAGGCTGGTCTTCAAGGCGCACCAAATGAAGGCGTTTTGGAATTTGTGCCATTTGGGGCAACGCCCAAGACCGGCGCAAAGACAAGCCAGGCGAGGGAGTTATTTATTTCCGCTGACCTTAGTTCTCACACCACGTATTCGGTCATGGCGGCCCCAGTCGCGTCGCGGTGGACGATGGTGGTCGCGTAGGTATTAAGATCGATGTGCAGCCGCGCCTCGTGGGGTCCATTTTCCCAAGAGAGCCGCAGCTGGTCGTCGGGGGCGTCGTCGATGGCAAACTGCCCTCCAAAGGCCGCATGGCGGTTCCTGAACTCCATCAACTTCAACAGGCGCTGCACCACCGGCTTGCGGATGGCAACGGCGATTTCGTCAAGGGTGTAGTTGTGCCGGTTGATGTCGCGGCCGTTTTTGGTCATCTGAACCAGCTCGATGTCGTTCTCTCCGGCCAGCAGCCCGACGTAGTAGACCTGAGGGATCCCGGGGGTGAAAAACTGGATCGCCCGGGCGGCGATGTAGGCCTCGTCATTGCACTCTAAGGCCGAGTAATAGGTGCAGTTGACCTGGTAGATATCCAGGTTCTTGTATTCGGGCCCGGAAAAAATCTTGCGGGTGTTGGCCCCCTTCTTGTCCAGGCCGTCGAGGGTGCGCTGCACCTCCTCGGGCGTCAGCAGATCCTGCACGTCCACCACACCGATGCCGTCGTGGGTGTCCAAGGTGGTAATCTGTTTGTGCGGACAGATGGCCAGCCACTGCCGCAGTTGCCGGCTGGTGTGGTGGTAAAGGGTGTGCAGCACCAGCATGGGCAGTGAAAAATCATAGGTCCAGTAGCCGTGGTCGGTGATCTTGCAGTGGTAGCGGTAGTTCTCGTGGACTTCGGGAAGGATCTCCACCCCGAAAGGGGCGACGTACTCTTGCAGCCACTCGAGCAGTTCCCACACCTGGGGTTCCAGGAAAAAGCAGTTGGTGCCCAGCTCGATGGTGCAGTAGGCAAAGGCATCCATGCGGATCATTTTGGCCGGCGTGCGCGACAGGTTGATCAGATAGCGCCGCATCACCTCGTGGGTCTTGGGCGAATTCCAGTCCAGATCGATCTGCTCGTAGTCGAACGTGCACCAGATCTTCTCCCTGGACCCATCGGCGCGGTGGATGACGGTGTAGGGCGGCCGCGGCTTGCGGGTGTACACTTTTTCGAGATCGGCCTGGCTGATCTCGCCGTCGGGGCTGAACTTGTTGAAGCTTAAAAACATGTCGGCGTACTCGGACTCCGGTCCCTTTTCAAAGTAGTCCTGGAAGTAGACCGACTGCCGGGAGATGTGGTTGACCATGAAATCGATGATCAGGTCGAACTCCCGGCCGATCAGGTTGACGTCGCGCCAGGTGCCGAAGGACGGGTCGACTTCATCGTAGGTCAACGGCGCAAATCCCCGGTCGGCCGAGGAGGGGTAAAACGGCAGCAGGTGAATCCCGCCGACGGCCAGGCTCAGGTAGCGGCGCAGCACGTAGTGCAGTTCCACCAGGTCGCTGCCCAGACTGTCCGGATAGACAATCAGCTGGACGGTGTTTTTCAGGGTCATCCCTTATCCTCCAATGGCATCGTCGATGATACGGTAGTGCCGCAGCCCCTCGACAATGCCCCCCGCACAGGGGCTGGCGGCAAAGTAGACGTTGCGGCTGCCTTTCAGGGCCTTGAGTTCGTGGCTGTAGTCGGCCACCACCACGGCCCGCGGTTCTCCGCGCAGCATCTCCTCGTCGTTTCCGGAATCGCCGCAGACCAGAAAATTCATCAGGGGAATCTCCCACTTGTAGCTCAGGTAACGGATCGCTTTGCCCTTGGACGCCCGATAGGGCAAAATGTCCAGATAGCGGTCGTGTGAGTAGATCAGGTTGTAGCGGATGCGATGCTTGAGCAGGCGGTTGTGGACCTTGGCGATGCGGTCCTTGCCCGGTTTCATGTAATAGCTGATCTTGAATTCACGCTGGGTATCGGCTTCCTGGTAGGTCAGAAAATCGAAATCCGCGAGCAGATCGACAATTCGCTGGCGGGTCCAGCGGCTGGCGATGTGGCTGGCCCAGCCCTTGCCGGCCTGGATGTTGTCGCCGTAGTAGATTTCGCACCCCACCGAACAGATCATCACATCGGGGTTGGGAACGCCATGGCGCGCCAGGATCTTGCGGGCCGAGTCGACCGTGCGTCCCGTGGCGACGCCGAACCCGATCCGATCGCGGTGGGTCCGGATCAGCGCGATCAGATCGTCCAGGCGCTGGTTGTCTTCGCCGATCAGGGTGTTGTCGATATCCGTCACCAGGAAGCGCTCGAGCTGGAGCAACCGCCGGCCGATGGCCGTCACCGGTTTGGCCGTGGTCAGATCGGAGCGCTGGTTGCCGGCCGCAACCTTGGCAATGGCCGCCGTGTAGTCGCGCGTGTGGCGCGTCCAGGTGTAGTGCTCGCGCACATTCATGATCCCGCTCTTGGAGTACGTTTCCCACAGATCGGTGTCGGCGATGATCTTGCGCAGGGCGGAGGAGATCTGCTCGGTTTTGGAGACATCCACCAGAATACCGTTGCGGCAATTGCGCACGATGTCGTTGGGCCCACCGTCGTTGGTGGCCACGATGGGCAGCCCCGTGGCCGATGCCTCCAAAAGGGTCAGCCCGAACGGTTCGGTCAGGGCCGGGTTGACGAACACCCCCCGATTGTCGGCGGCGATGCGGTAAAGCGCCGGTACTTCGTACTCGAAATCGTGCTTCTTGGGAATGGCCATCTTGCCGTACAAATCGTACTTGTCCATGGCCAGCAGCATCTCGGTCAGCACTTCGCGTTCGTTGTCGCCCATGGCGTCGATGTCCTTGCGCAGTCCGGCGAAAACCGCCAGGTTGGCCATGGCCTGGAGCTGCAGGTCCTCGCCGTAGGCCTTGACCAGTCCGGAGATGTTCTTGCGCTTGTCGGGCCGCGACAGGGCCAGGATCAACGGTTTGTCCGGTTTCGAAAAAAAGCGGTTCAGCTCCTTGAGCATGGAGGCCTGGGCGTAGCGGGCGTTTTCCGAGGTCTCGGTGTCGTCGAGCATGCTGTGGTAAAAGGGGTAGAAGGTGTCGATCTGGATGCCGGGCGGAATCACCTGGTAGCGGGGGACATCCTTGTGCTCGTAGAGACTGTACTGCTGGTTGATTTCATGCCGGGTGCTGGTGATCACCAGATCCGCACGGGCCAGAATCTGCTCTTCGGCGTCGATGCGACGGTCGATTTTGAAGCGCTTGATGATCTCGGTGCGGCTCATGCCCTGCTCGAGCAGACGGGCCAGTTTGGCCCGCCCCAACGAGTGGCCGGTGTAGACGAAGGGCAGTCCGAAGATGTCGGCCAGCTGCCTGGCCACGTAGCCGGCATCGGGGTAGTGGCCGTGCACGATGTCCGGCATGGCGCCGTTGCGCTTGATGAATTTGATGGTCTTGTCGACATACTCCTCCAGGTGCGGCCAGAGCAGCTCCTTGCGCAGGTATTTGCGGCCGCCGCACTGAATGCGAACGATGCGGAACTTGTCATTGACCGGCGAGATCGGTTCGCTGTAGTCCGCTGAAACCCGTTTGTCGCCGACCAGACGGGTGAACAGGTCCACCCGGCCGATATCCTCGCGCTGGCTGAGGTGACGTCCCAGCTCCATGACGTATTTGACCTGCCCGCCGGTATCGGCATCCCGGCCCATCTCCAGGTTCCTGGACCGAATCAAGCCATGCAGGCTGAACAGGTGCACGACCAGTCCGCTATCGTCCATTTGAGCCCCCTTCCAGGATGGATCGCAGGTCATCATAAAAGCCGGCCTCGTCTGGAACGGCACCCGGAATACCGCAAACCGAGGCAGCGAACCGCGAGGCCATCCCCACGGTCTTCGGCCAGGAAAAGCGCCGCAGCATTCCGGCGGCCAGGACGGCCGCATAGGCGTCGCCGGCCCCGACCGTGTCGATCACCGTCGTCGCCCTTTCCCCCGACCATTCGATTTTTTCGTCGGCGTGGTAAAGTTGGCTGCCGCTGCTGCCCAGGGTCAGGGCCAGCGTTCCGATGCCATAGGCCGCCATCAGCCAGGCCGCACTCGCGTCGACGCCGGCCGGGCCGTCGAAGCGTTCCCGTATGTCGGCCAGTTCATCGGCGTTGAGCTTGAGCAGATCGGTGTGCGCCAACGATGCCGCCACAGCACGGTGGCTGACGTGGGGCGGGCGCATGTTGATGTCGCAAAAGCGGACGGTTCCGCCCGTTAGTCGCTCGAGCAATGCTTGCACCTGGCGGTGCCCGGCCGGGGTGCGCTGCACCAGGCTGCCGTAGTAGATCATGGCCGCACCGGCCAGCTCTGCCGCCGTGACGCGGTCCAGTTCCAGGTGGTCGTAGGCCACGTTTTCGAGGATGTCGAAGTGCGGCACGCCCTGGCTGTCCAGGGTCACCTGAACCGATCCGGTGGGATGATCCGGGTCGAGCTGCACGTCGGCCTCATCGAAGCCGCTGTGGCGCAACTGCCCGAGAATGCGGCCTCCGGCGGCATCGTCTCCAACACGGGTGAGCAGCCGCACCGCAAACCCCAACTTTTTGAGGTGATGGGCAAAGTTGAACGGCGCCCCACCGATGCGCTCGTAGTTCGGAAACCGGTCGACGAGCACCTCGCCGATCACGACTATCAAGAGGCCTCCTTTGGGAAATGGGAAAAAGCCGATTGGCCTGGCTGCGGACGGCGTCCATCATTCATCATGCCTGATCGGCAATGATTTTGCAAATTCGCCCCAAGGCTAGGGCGCGCTTCAGCGCCCATCCAGGATGGCCAGGACCTGGGCACACTTTTCGGCGGCGCGGGCCGCAAGGGCCTCGGCTTCGGCCAGGATGCCGGCTTTGAAATCCGCGTCGGCGAGCCCGGCGGCATTGATCAGCACATTCTGGTAGGCGCCCCAGATGCCGGCCTCCAGGGCCCGGGCGCCCACCTGGGCGTCGGACTTGCAGGTGATGTTGCCATAGCGGGCTGCATCGCACAGCGCATCCCAGGCGCGGTCGGCCAGCCGCATGGTTTCGAGGGGCACCGCTGTGGCGGTCTTGAGCCCCGCCTGCATCTTGTGCTTGCGCGCCGCGCGCTGGGCCTCGGTCTCCTTGGGCATTTTCAGGCCGACCATGTATTCGTTAAAGGCGCTGGTGTCGGCGTCGATCATGGGGATCAGGGCCCGGGCCGTTTCGTGCAGGGGCGGGATGATGGCCCGCATGCGGCTGTCCAGATCCTCGAACTTGCGCACCCCGAAGGTCAACTTGGCCATCATGGCACCCAGCCCGGCGCCCAAGGCCGCCATGGCGGCACTCACGGAACCGCCGCCCGGGGCCGAGGAGCGGGCCGCCACGGTCTGGATGAACTCCCGCACGGACATGTCGGCCAGGGGCGCGTCGGGGGGCTCGGCCACGGCGTAGTCGATGATGCGCTCCCGCGGATCGAAGTTGGCAACGGCGTTGAGACCCAGGCGGTCGATGGCCAGGCGAACCTTCTGGTCCTCATCGAGAATGAACAGATTCTCTTTCTCGATGTAATAGTCGGCCGCCATCAGGATGGCTTCCAGCGGCACCACTCCCACGATCTCGGAGCCGGCGACCCCCACGCTGAGCGCTGCGGCATCGCGCTTGACCTCCTCGAACATGACGTGGATGGGTGTAATGCGGTAGTCGTTCAGGTTCACGGTGACCTGGGCCAGGTTGTACTCGTCCACGAACCAGCCCATGCCCTTGACGGCCTTGAGGCGCCCCGGCTGGTTTTCGCCGCGCCCGGCCTCGCGCAGGTTCAAGGCGATGCGGTGGGCCTGGTTGGCCGTCCCCAGGATATTGACATTGTAGGCGATCAGAAACATGCGCGCCCCGGTGGCCGTGGCACCCCATTCGGGCACAAAGCGCGCCGGCCCGAAATCGGGCTGCCACTGGGGGTCTTTCAACCGTTCGGCCAGCCCCTCGTATTCGCCCCTGCGCACGTCGGGCAGCTTGCGGCGGTAGTCTTGCCCTGCGGCCGCTTCGTAGAGGAAAAAGGGCACCTGGAGCTCATCGGCGGCACGTTGGCCGAACTGTCTGGCGATCTCGGCGCACTCCGCCATGGTGATGTCGCGCACGGGGATGAAGGGGCAGACGTCCATGGCGCCGAAGCGGGGGTGCTCACCCGTGTGGGTGCGCATGTCGATGCGCTCGCGGGCCACGCGCGCCGCTGCCAGGGCCCCTTCGACCACCGCCTGCGGGTCACCCACGAAGGTGTAGACGGTGCGGTTGGTGGAGGCCCCCGGATCCACATCCAGCAGGGTGCACCCGGATGTGTCGCCAATGGCCTTGGCGATGGCATCGATGGTTTCGTGGTTGCGCCCCTCCGAAAAGTTGGGAACGCACTCGACAAGTTGCGTCATGGGTCGCACTCCTCCAGTGGAATGGTCTTAAACTGCTCGGGCGGCGCACCGCAGACCGGGCACTTTTTGGGAATGCGCTTGTCGGTCACGTAGCCGCAGACCTGGCAGACGTGGTAGGCATTGACCTGGTCCTTGATCACGTTCATGATCGCGCGTTCGTAAAGCTTGGCGTGAAACCCCTCCGCATCCCGGGCGTGGCCGAAGGCCAGGGCCGCGGCCGTCTCGCCTTCCGCTTCGGCCTCCTTGAGAAAATCGGGGTAGGTGTTCTCGCTGATGGACTTCTCGCGCTGGAAAGAGTTCTCCAGGTTGGTGTCGGTGTCCTTGACGACCAGGTCCTTGACCAGGTTCAGCTGCCGGGTGGCGTGCACCCGTTCGGCCTCGGCAATGGCCCTGAACAGCAGGGCGATCTGGGGAACCTTTTCCTCTTCGGCCCGCTGGGCGTAGGCCAGCAGCCGGAAGTAGGCCTTGGCCTCGCCGACAAAGGCCTTGTGGACATTCTCCTTGGTTTTGGGTTGCATGCACACCTCTCTTGGGATAGCTGAAAAGATTGTCGGATACGGGGAATGCGAGCGATCTTAGCGCAATTTAGATCACATTGGCAAGCTGGTCCGCAGCGGGGAACAGTCCGAATAGACCGCCGGTGTGCACAAAAACGATGCGCTCACCGAAGCGCTTGGGGTCTCGCGCCAGTTCGCGCATCATGCCGAAATAGGCCTTGCCGGTGTAGACCGGGTCCAACACGACCCCTTCCAGGCGCACCAGATCGCGAATAGCGGCCAGTTCCACGGGGCGGGAGAGGGCGTAGCCCCGGCCCACGTAGCCGTCCACGATCTCATAGGAAGGCCGCGGCGCGGGGTCATCCGCGAACCAGGTTGCCTGAAACCGTTCACAGATGCGGTCGATGATGTCGATGAAATAGGCCCGGTCGTCGCAGACATTGACGCCCACCACGCGCACATCGACCCCCGACAGGCGCGCCCCCAGCGCCAGCCCGGCAATGGTGCCGCCCGAGCCGGCGGCACAGATCACGGTGGTCGGCTTCACGTCGCCGCAGTCCAGGCGCGCCAGGTCCGCGACCAGCTCCTGCATGGCGGTCACGTAGCCCCAGGCGCCCAAGGGCGTGGAACCACCTTCGGGAATAAGGTAGGGACGGCGTCCCTCGCCGCGCAGGCGCCGGGCCTGATCTTCGAACACCGTGTGGCGTGAGCGGTACTGCTCCGGCGTGATCCACACGATCTCGGCCCCGGCCAGCCGGTCCAGCAGGATGTTGCCCGCAAGGGGCGGGGGATCGGCCGGGTCGGCCGTGCGCAGCAGCAAGAGCGAGTCGAGGCCGGCCCTGACCGCCGCCAGGGCCGTGGCCCGGCAGTGATTGGACTGGGCCCCGCCGCAGGTCAGGACAATGTCGGCCCCCTCGTTTTTGGCGTCGGCCAGAATAAACTCCAGCTTGCGGACCTTGTTGCCGGACAGTTCGCTGCCGGTGAAATCGTCGCGCTTGAAATAGATCGCCGGGCCGGCCTGCCGGCTGAGCCGCTCCATTTTCTGCAGGGGCGTGGGCGTGTTGGCCAGAACGAAGCGCGCCGGTGTCGAGTTCGGTGGCGTCATGGCTCATCTCCTGTCATTGCGTCGAGGCGCGGGAGCGGTTTTTGAATTTCGCGGTGCGCGATGCCGGCTTCCATGAAGGTCTCACCGGCCACCTGGTAGCCCAGCCGCTCGTAAAAGGCCAGGGCCTGAACCTGGGCGTGGGCCCACAGCCGGGGCATGCCCCTGACCCGGGCCTGCTCTTCCAGGGCCGCCATGATGGCTCGGCCGACCCCATGGCCGCGGGCCGCCTTGAGCACGGCGACCCTGCCGATGCGGCCGTCCGGCTTGAGGCGCCCCGTACCGATCGCCTGCCCGTTGGCCGTGACGACGACGTGCACACAGTCGTGGTCGTCGCCGTCGAACTCCTCTTCGGCCGAAACGCCCTGCTCTTCGATGAAGACTTCCTGCCTGACCTGGCGGATCGCCGCTTGCTTGACAAGAAAGGAACAGATCGAAACGTTCATCGGATAATCGCGCTCCACTTTTGGTTGTGGGGTCAATATACCGTCGCTTGGGGTACAAAGACAAGCCTGTGGTTCAACCTTGCCCCTATCATCGTTGGGGCGGTTTTGGTATAGTCGGCTTTGCACCGTGCCGTCAACGCGATGGCACTGCGATTGAACTCATCCCGATGGACGCTCAACAGGAGTCAATCCATGCGAATCGAAATCTTTGAGATGGAGCGGATGCAGTCCACTCATGAATTTCAGGTCGACTACGACATGTCCGAAAGCGGCATCCGCCCGGTCTGCCTGAACGAGCTGATCCAGATGGGATTCGACCTGGACAGCGTCCTGGACATGCCCCTGGGCTACAGCCAGTCCGACGGCACACGCCAGGTCAAGGATCTGCTCTCGGCCATCTATCCGGGTGCGGCGCATGCCAACATCGAGGTGACCAACGGTACCTCGGAGGCCAACTACCTGATCGCCCTGAGCCAGATCGCACCCGGGGACGAGGTGGCCTTCCAGATTCCCAACTACATGCAGCTCTACGGTGTATCCAAGAGTCTAGGCGCAACGGTCAACACCTTTGGCCTGCAGCCCGACAGCAAGTGGGAAACCGACTGGGACGCGTTCGATGCGGCCGTGAATCCCAACACCCGGCTGGTGTACATTTCCAACCCCAACAACCCCACCGGGTCCGTCCTGTCGCCGTCAGCCATGCAGCGCATCGTCGCGCGCTGCGAGCAGATGGATGCCTTTTTGATCGCCGACGAGGTTTACATCGGCGCCGAGCACGGCGACCGGCGCACCCCCAGCTTCTGGGGCATGAGCGACAAGGTGATCGTGACTGGCGGGCTTTCCAAAGCCTACGGCATCCCCGGCCTGCGGGTGGGCTGGATCGTGGGCCCGCCAACGCTGGTGGCCGAGTGCTGGTCCCAGCACGATTACATCACCATCGGTCCCAACAAGCTCTCCGACCGGCTGGCGCGGGTGGCTATCCGGGAGAAAAACCGCGACCGGCTCTATGCGCGCACCCGGGCCATACTGAGCGAAAACCGGCCCCTGCTCGAAGCCTGGGTGAAAACGGTTCCCCAGGTCGCCTACGTTCCCTCCCCGGCCGGGGCGTTCACGCTCTTGAAGCTGAACACGGACACGCCGGACGTCGACGTCGTCCAATCGTGTCTGGACCGCCAGAGCACCCTGATGGTGCCGGGCACCCATTTCGGGGCGCCCGGCTACCTGCGGGTCTGGTTCGGCGGCCAGCCGGACTACATCCTGGAAGGATTAGGGCGTATCAAAACGGCCCTGAGCAATTACTGAATCTTAAAAAACAGGTCGCCCACTATGAAACAGATACTCATCCTCGGTGCCGGACTGGTGGCACGGCCGGCCGTCCGCCACCTGCTCGAAAAGGGCGGGTTGTCGGTCGTCCTGGCCGACCGGCAGCCCGACAAAGCCGCGGCCATCATCGCCGGGCACCCCGACGGCCGTGCAGTTCAACTGGACATCCGCGACAGCGCCGCACTGACCGCCGCCGTCCGGTCGGCCGACATCGTGGTCAGTCTTTTGCCCTGGACCCTGCATGCCGAAATCGCCAGACACTGCCTGGCCCAGGCCCGGCATCTGGTCACCGCCTCTTATGTGAGCGACGAGATGCAGGCCCTGCACGGCAAGGCCCGCGACAAGGGCTTGATCTTTTTAAACGAGGTCGGTGTGGATCCGGGCCTGGACCACATGTCGGCCATGCAGGTCATCGACGCCGTGCGCCGCCAGGGTGGGCGGATCGACAGTTTCTTCTCCTACTGCGGCGGCCTGCCATCCCGGGACAGCAACAACAACCCCCTGGGGTACAAATTCTCGTGGAGTCCGGAAGGCGCCATGCTGGCCGCCACCAACGACGGCCGCTACAAGGAGCACGGTAGGATCGTAGAAGTGCCCGGCGAGGCCCTTTTCCGGCACTACTGGCTCAAGAGCGTTCCCGGCGCCGGCGTCTTCGAGGCCTATGTCAACCGCGACGCCCTGCCCTACCTTGAGATCTACGGCATCCAGAATGCCGCAGGCATCTATCGCGGCACCCTGCGCAACGTCGGCTACTGCGGCACCTGGGATTTTTTCAAGCAGCTGGGACTGCTCAACCGCAAGATGATGTTCAATTTCGACGAGGTCTCCCCGCGCGAGGTGCTGGCCAACATCGTCAACTGCAGGCAAGCGGATGTGCGCGCCGGCGTGGCCGCCTACCTGACGATACCGCCCTACGCCCTGACCCTCAAGAAGCTCGAGTGGCTGGGCCTGCTGTCCGACCGCCGGCTCGACATCGGCACGGCCTCGGTCTTCGAGATGTTCGCCCACACGCTCAAACAGCGCCTTTTGTACGACGAGGGAGAAGTCGATCTGCTGGTGATGCACCACGAGTTCGAGGCCACCCTGCCCGGCCTGCCAGCCCAGCGCATCCAGTCCACCCTGATCGACCACGGGGTGCCGGGTCAAGACAGCTCCATGGCCCGCACCGTGGGTTATCCGGTCGGCATCGCCGCCGGCCTGGTGGCCGAAGGCAAAATCCCCCAAACCGGCGTTTTACGGCCGGTCCATTCGGAAATTTATGCTCCGATCCTGGCCGAGTGCCGCCGGTTGGGCATCCGCTTCGACGAACGGCAATCGGACCTGGACGCGGCCGAACGCAGCTACTGGGGCGATTGAGACCCGATGAAGATCACCCGCGCCGAGCACTGGACCGAGCGCTTCCAACTCAAGCAGCCTTACACGATCGCCTATGAGACCATCACCGCCGCGGCCAGTCAGATCGTGCGCATCGACACCGACATTGGGTTGTTCGGCCTGGGCGCGGCCTCGCCGGCCCCCGACGTGACCGGTGAAACCCTCGCCGACACGCGCACCGCGCTCGACGACCATCTCGCCAGACTGCTGACCGGCCAGGACGCCCGGCGCCTCGGTGTGCTGCTACGCGGCCTCCAGCAGGCCATGCCGGCCACCCCGGCCGCCCGCGCCGCCGTGGACATGGCCCTGTACGACCTGACGGCCAAAGGCCTCGACATTCCCCTGGTCGACTTGTGGGGCCGGGCCCATCGCTCGCTGCCCACATCGATCACGCTGGGCATCGCCTCGCCCGAAGAAGCGGTCGCCGCGGCGCGGGACTTGGTGGACCAGGGGTTCAGGATATTGAAGATCAAGCTGGGAAAGTCGTTGGCGGACGATCTGGAACGGCTGCGCCGGATCCGCGCCCAGGTCGGCCGGCAGATCGCCTTGCGGGTCGACATCAACCAGGGCTATTCGATCGGCCAGTTCAAGGATTTCATGCAACACACCCAGACCCTGGACCTGGAGTTCATCGAGCAGCCCCTTGCCGCCGCCGACGTGGACGGCATGCGGCGCTTTTCAGCCCGGGTGCGCCGCCGGACCGTGGCCGACGAGAGCCTGATCACCCCGGCGGACGCCCTGGCCTACAGCCGCCAACCGCAGCCGTTCGGCATCTACAACATCAAACTGATGAAGTGCGGCGGCATCCATCCGGCCCTGAAGATCGCCGCGATTGCCGACAGCGCCGGCATCGATCTGATGTGGGGCTGCAACGACGAAAGCATCATCTCCATATCCGCCGCCCTGCACGCCGCCCTGGCCTCGCCGGCCACCCGCTACCTGGATCTGGACGGCAGCCTGGACCTGGTGGGCGACCTGGTCACGGGCGGGTTCGTGCTCAAAGATGGCCAACTGAGCGTGACCGGTGCGCCAGGGCTGGGGGTGGCCCTTATCTGAAGGAAAAAACGCGGAGGGACCATGAACATCCTGATCGTGGGAGGAAACGGAACCATCGGCAAAAGCGTCAGCGACCATTTTTCAAAAAGACACGATGTCGTCATCGCCGCCAGACAATCCGGTCAGGTGGCGGTGGACATAATCGACAGCCGGTCCATCGCCGCCATGTTCGAATCCGTCGGCAAGGTCGATGCGGTCGTCTGTATCGCCGGTGAGGCCAAATGGGCGGCCTTTGAGACGTTGACCGAAGCAGACTTTTACATCGGACTGAAAAGCAAGCTGATGGGCCAGGTGAACCTGGTGCGAATCGGCCTCGACTACCTTAACGACGGCGGTTCGTTTACCCTTTCCACGGGAATTCTGGCCGATCATCCCGTGGCGCTGACCACCAGCGCCGCCATGGTCAACGGCGGCATTCACAGCTTTGTCAGGGCGGCCTCCCTGGAATTGAAATACGGGAAGCGCATCAATGCGGTGTCGTCCGGGCTGGTCGAAGATGCCGTCGACAAATACGAGCCCTATTTTCCCGGCCACAATCCCATCCCGATGCAAAAGGTGATCAACGGATACGTCAAAAGCGTTGAAGGCCACGCCACCGGCGAAATCATCCGCATGTATGACAACTGCTGATGAAGTGATTTGCTTGCTGGTCCGACAATCTGATTCCTTAAAGCCTGCTCCAAAGAAGATGGCGTATTCAGCCAGCGCCATATGCTCTGCGGCTTGCTGAGGGGCTATTTCTTGTGAATTGTCCAATCTTTAAAACCGGGTATGAACAGTATGATAGCAAATCGTAGCGCTATTCAATCCTACTTGAGATCGGGATTATCCATTGCAGTTCCGGCGGAGGGCGAGGAATACAAATGGTTTCGAGTTGTCGAAAGTATGTTTACAAAAGATTTTTTAAAAGCCATTGGATTGCTGTTGGTGATGTCTTTTATAGCCGGAATCATAGTGTGTTTGTTTGAAAGACGGCGGAACAGCGAAATGTTCGGTGATGGGACTGTCGAGGGAATCGGTCAAGGCATCTGGTGGGCTATCGTGACAATGACCACTGTTGGCTATGGTGACAAAACACCGAGAACCATGAGTGGGCGTATTGTTGCAATTATTTTGGATGATTTTTTCAGTCGTTTTTATTGCAAGCTTTTCAGCCCATATGACGACCTCGTTGACCATTGGTGAGCTAAGAGGCAAAGTCCGCGGTTTTAATGATCTTTTCAATGTACGAGTCGGAGCAATGTCAGGATCTGAAGGTCTCAATTATCTGACTAAACAGGGAATTACCATAATATCCTTTGATAATTTTCAGGAGGCCCTAAAAGCGGTTGCCATCAAAAAGATCGATGCCTTTGTTTATGATGAACAAATATTGAAGTATCTCGCAAAGAGTAAATTTCCCGGACACGTGCGGGTTCTTCCTGAAACCTTCGACGAATATTTTGTTAGTATTGCTTTACAGGACAAGAGCCCGTTACGCAAACCAATAAATATAGCGTTGCTGGAATTCATGAAGACGGAAAATTGGACTGAATTGTTGAATCGCTATGCAAATTGATAGTGTAATGCAATGAGAGTGGCTGAAAGGCTGTGATACCTTATCATCAAGCGATGCGCTTTTCTCACCCTGGACTGTGTACGCCACTATGTAACGCTGCTTGACTTTTAGTGCTGTAAATTTACACCTTCCATACCCCAGACTAGAGGCAGCTTTGGTCGTTTTAGGTGAAGAGAGGTAAGACGTACCCTATCTAGTTGAATGTGCCAGTTCAGTTGAGATACAATTATTTTTCCTTTACTCCTTTGACAACGTACTCCGCTTGTTTGTAGTGCAATCCCAGGTGGAACGAAAACATGCAGTTCCATTTGTGGGCATCAAAGTCTCCAAAAATCATATGGGGCATGGTTTTCGTACCTCTAAGTCCCCTTAAATCCTCGGCCATCTTTACATGCAGGTTGACTGATTCCCTAAATGATTGCAATTGTTCGACTCCCGCCGCTTCAGAGGGCATAACATCTTTTTTAGGATCGATTGTTGCGGCACCACTCAATGCCTCACCGTGAACGAGATGTCGGATAATGGCTGAAATACTTCTATTAACGATGGAATTGTGTTCGAGAATCATGTAAAAGGACCACCTTCGCATATCTTCGTCGACACCCCGCATGGACGGAACTTCAATTTTGATCTGGCCATTTTCTGGATTCAATCCTTCAGCCAACGCGTCATACTTCTTCAGGAAACCTCTGGCCTGAATTATTGCACGTTGCCGACTCGTAAATACGAATAGCATTCTTACCGTTTTTTTGATGAGGAGGTTGGTCATTTTACTCCTTTAATCTGCTGGGTCCACGTTTGGCCGTCTTGTTCCCAGGCGCTTTCCAACTCTCTTAAGTGGTGGGCGTTGCTAAGAGCATGCGTGCAATCGTAGGTAAAATAAGGTTTCCAGTGATCAAGACACAGTATCCCCGAAAACAGTGGCAACACCCCCATATCGTTCATGGCGTCGGTGCCCCTTTTTGCATGGGGATGATAACAGGTCCATTGATCGATCTTGTTGAGGGTAATGCCCACATGATCGTTTTGGCCGCCGGGTCTTTTGCCGCTCTTTTCTCTGGGCTTTTTATCTCTTAAATCAACGCTGTCGCATTGAAAAAATGTAGGCACGCAGCTGCTGGCCAGTCTGAAAAGTCATCCTTTCGGGCTGTCCGTTCGTCTGAATGGCGGTAGGTGAAAAATTGTCGGGAACACATGTAAACCGGTGTTTTTCGCAAAAACCCTGTCAAGTCTTTGTTACTTCTTGGCCAATTTTTTTTGCTGAATAGTTACCTTCAGTTTAACTTTGGATAGGGTTTTGGGGGCGGCCGATTCACCCTCGGGACCCGGGAGAAGGGGATTCGCCTTTCTGGTAGCGGAACCCGATCATCGGCGATGGAAATTGTCCGGCCCATCACAGCCGATCCCGATATTCACCCGCAAGGCCATATTAGCCCTACGCGCCCCCGAAGCACGCCTGCATTTAACCGTTGTCTGCGGATTCAATCTGGCGGATCCAGTGCATTCATTTTCAGGCAGGCTTCCTGGACGCCCAGATAACAAGCCGATGTCAAGGCACTGAGCGCCCTTTCGCTTTCATTCGTTCCCAGATAGGCGGTCGCCTTGGCCAAGTGAAGTGCGCCCCAGTGAGGATATTTGGTTTCAAGGTAATCCATGTAGATGATCGCCATGCGCCAATGGCGGTTACTGATATAGCGATACGCCCGTGATAATTCCCGCGCCGGTTCGATGGCTGCGGAAACCGCTGGTTCCATTTCCTCTTTCAGCGATAAATGCATCTCTTCTTTTTGGAGCGTTTTGTTCCTGATTTCGGCCATCACATAGTCAGCAAGTGTCAGGGCGCTGTTGATCTTGACGGTATAGGTGCGCCTGGCCGCGTCGACCGATTTTTCAAGCAGATGGAAAGACATCGCGTCCACAACGAGACAGAAGATCGCCCTCTTCTGTTCAGGCTCCTCGTTCAGCAAACCCGCATCGACCAGCCGATCGGAGGATTTGGCGACGGCCTTGTATTTTGCGCCAAAGAGGGCGAGGGCGAGGGCGGTTTCCGGGTTTTCATGCGGGCCAGCAGCGTATGAAAATCCGGTCACCGAGACCATCGTCAGATTGCGGGTATCCACGCCGCACCAGGTCCTCCCCGCGCACAGGAACCACAGCAGAGCAGACAGATAAATGATGATGGGCCGCCTTGTTCTCATCGTCGATTCAATTCCGATAGCGAGTCGCAAGGGGCCCGCTGGCCAGTGGATGAAGGGTCAGGGTAGTTTGGCTGATTTCCATTTTGCTGCCGACAACGATGATCCCATCAGGAGCGTCCGACGGGAATCAGGGTCTCGATCACACCATTTCGACGCAGATTCAGCTTAAATTCCGATCCGTTGTCATTCCAGACTTGGTGGATGGACCACACTTCCGTCGCACCGCCTTCGACTTCAACCTTGACTTGGATCGTGTTGGATCCCTTGTCGATTTTATCAACAACGCCCTTGAATGTCAGGCCATCGATGATCAAAGTTGACGAATCTTTGGCCAGATTGATGTCTACCGCGCCATCTCCCTGCTCGTACTGATATTTGCCGCTTACCTCGCTGGCGAGATCACTGCTGCCACTGCTGCATCCGCCAATAGCGAGCATGAGGACAAACAAGAGGCCAATCGTTTTGGTGCAACCTGGAATCGAAATTTTTCGATGCATGGTGGTTCTCCTTTGGTGGTGTTGGTGTCTCCGCCTCCGCGGTCAACCGCGGCGCGTGCAAACTGAATACTGGATACGGCGCCGAGTGAGCATACCGGATGACGTCGGACGACAGAATTGGATTGCGGGTTCAACGGCGTAATCAACAACGGTCAAGGTTCAATAGAGCAGGGATTGATGGGACAGATACAAGGGAATGTTAGCCCGCCTGGCGCTGGATGCAGCCCTCCGCATGGATGCGGGGCGGATGATAGCATGAAGAAAAGGCTTTTTATGTTTCAGTGCAGCCGATTTGATGTTCGGTGTCTCCGTCTCAGCGGTTGATGCCAAAAGCCTGCTGGCACCGGCCGCGAAAGAAGGAGGCAGGGCGGTCCAAAGGGACGCCTCGGCTCGGCAGACTGCCGCGACGATCCCATTGGTGGAATCGCCCCCTCCCGGCAGGCACGATTCCCCGGGCGATCCGGGCGGGCCGCAAATGATCACCGGTCCGGTGATCAAGGCAGTCAGGCAGCACACGATCGACACCCAATTGCCGTGTCGGTTTCGAAAATTCGGAGTTCCGTTTTTCTTTGGGGCTGCCCGAGCCTTCATGGTTGCACTCGCGACGTCTATCGGATCCATGTGTAAGGAGCGGATGGTCTGCCGGAAATTGGGTTGGCATTTAACGGTTTGCGTCGCCCATCCACCAGCGACCGCGCCTCGCCGTGATCGGGAGAGTAGCGCTTTTAGCGCGTTTGTCAAGCCACGCTATTTTTCGCCGTCATCGAATTGGGCCAGCGCCTTGAGCAGGCCCAGCGGTGACTGATGGAGCGAAAGCTTCTGAATGGCCTCCATCCGTTTCTGGTTCCGTTCGAACTTCTTGGTCATCCTGGCCTGGTAAGCCTCCTTGAGCGCTTCGACCAGCTTATCGAAATCGTAGGGCTTTTCCAGATACTTGAACGCACCGAGTTTGGTGCATTCCACTGCCGAATCCACGGTGGCATGCCCGGTCAGCATGATGATTTCGATGAATTTATGGTTTTGCTTGAGAAGCTTTAAAACCTGTGTGCCGTCCATTCCCGGCATTTGAAGGTCAATAACCGCCACGTCGAATCCGCCCTTTTGAGCTGCCTGGAGGGCTTCCTCACCGTTATCAGCGGTCGTGACCTCGAAGCCCTTGATGGCCAACCGATCCGCAATCGCCTTTAAAAATTTGACTTCGTCATCAACCAACAGGATTTTTATCGTATTTTCTGTTTCCATGGCGCCCTCCGCCTGTGTGAGTTGAAAAATGCCTTACTTTGCCTCCATACGGTTTCCTGGCGTGCCGTCGTCTTCCTTCAATTCCGGTGGGCCATTGGATTCAATGCCGGTTTGGAATGTCAACGGAACGCATAGCGCAAGCCGATCCTCGGGCCGGTCCAGATCGATGGATACGCCGATGGATGCGGCTGTCTTTTTGGTCAGATCATCGGGAAACACCTGAAAATCGCTGGTGCAGAAGCCGGTAAAGACAATCACCCAGCCCGAATTGGCATTGGGTTGAATGGAGATCTCCAGTTCGGCCCGCGGCCCTGAATTTTGGAAATTCTGCACCAAGGCCCTATAGATGATCGCCTGCAGGGCGAAGGGCGAGGTCTGGGCCTTGGGCGCCGGGCCATCCCACGGCAACAGATGCGTCCTGCCCGTGAAAGAGAGATAATTGGACAGGTGACAGACCAGGTCCAGGATCTCCATCAGATCAATGTCGGCAACGGGGTTATCGACGCTGTGGGAAAAGCGGTTCATTTGCCGGATGGTCGTAAATCCCCTCTGGATCTCCTCCATGATGCTGCCGGCACTGCTCTTGAGCATGTCGGGGTCGATTGGAGTCCCGCTTGTTGCCAGGTCCGAAAGGTCGCTCAACAGTCCTGCCGTTTCGGATATGATCGCCATGATGTTCTTCAACTCATGCGAGATCGAGGCGTTGACCCGCCCGAAAAATGCCAAACTGTCATAGTCGAACAGCTCTTTCGCGTGTTTCATCTGCCATCCTCACCCTGGTGTCGTTGGCCTGCATTCAACAGCGACCGGGCATTCGGATGCCGCTGATATCGATCGCCGCGCATCAGTTCAACCCGCTTCGCTCAGTTGGTAGAGGGCCGCAATGAGATCATCGATCTTTAACGGTTTGGGAAGATAGCCGTCCGCTTCTCTGGCCCCGATCTGGTAATCCGCATCCGACCCATGTCCGGTCAGAAAAATGAATTTGATCTTCGAATCCACTGCATTCAGTTTGCGCCTCAATTCAATGCCGCCGATCCCCGGCATCTTGACGTCTAAAACGGCCACATCGAATCGGCGCCCCTGTTCGACCGCTTTTAGGGCATCTGCACCGGAAAAGAATACGGCTGCCTCGATCCCCCGGAGTTCAAGTCGCTTGGCCAGCATCACGGCGAATTTCTTTTCATCATCCACCAACATAATTTTCATGATTGGAAATCCTTCCGGATGTGGACGGGAAGTGTCACCACAAACGTGGTGCCTTCTCCCGGTTTGCTATCGACGTTAATATTTCCATGCAGCTTTTTGACCAGGCCGTAGGTGATTGAGAGGCCGAGTCCCGATCCCTTTCCTTCTTTTTTGGTCGTGAAAAAGGGTTCAAACACCTTGTTGAGATGGGCTTCGGAAATACCGCAGCCATTATCCCGGATGGAGAGGCGCACGGATGAGGCCCCCTCCATCTCGGCACGGATGTCCAAAAAACAGCCGTTGTCGATGGCCTGAAAGGCGTTGTTGATCAAATTGAGAATGATCTGCTGCAGCTTGCCCCGATCGGTCTCGATCAGCGGAATGGTCTCCGGGATGTCCACATGGATCGTAATGTTGCGGTACAAGGCTTCCTTTTGGTGGAAGTTGAGCACGTCGGCGACCATGCATTTCAAATCGACGCACTCGGTCTGCACATCGAAATGGCGGGCAAAACCGAGGAGCTGTCGGGTGATGGTACCGCAACGGTCGACGGCCTCGATGATCGAATCGATTTGTTCGACCAGTTCCTGGTCTTCCTGGTACTGCTTTTTGATCGTAAACAAATCTTTAATATAACCGGCCGTTTCATTGATCAAGGCCAGCGGGTTGTTGATTTCATGGGCCACGCCGGCAGCCAGCTGCCCGATGGAGGCCAGTTGGGCATTGCGTTCGGCAACTGTCATGGTTCGGGCTTTTTCCTGGTCGGCCTGATAAAGCTTGTTGACCATGAATGTCGCGGTCATGATGATCACCGCGGCAATAATGGCGGCGCTGGCCGCGAAGAACCAGTTGATCTGGTGGCGAAGATCCAGCCAGACTTTCATCATTCCGGCCTTCTGCTTGACCACCATGAGGATGAAAGCCGTCGGCGCGATCTTGGTGGTGATATAGGCGTAGCCGACCACAATGGGCTGCCCATCGCCATTCGACGCCATGTAGGATCTGGTCCGCTCGGCATAAGGCGGTACCTTTATGGTGCTGTGAGGGGAGCCCCGTTGATGATATTGCGACGGCGTCTGAAGCACACCGTCGCGATTGGTCAAAAAGATGTCCGCATGTTCCCCGGTTTTGAAAGCGGATAAGGTTTGGATGAGCCGTTCGGTATCCAGCGTGGCGCGCAGCACGAAAAATCGACCGTCAGGACTCAGGGATTTGACGGCTACGACGATGTGGGGGACATCGCGGTAGCCTGAAAAGATTTCGCTGACACAGGCGCTGTGCTGCTGGCACTCCATGAACCACGGCTGCGTGCTGTAGTCCTTGCCCTCCAGTTGGTAGGGGCCGGCATAGGCCACCTGGGTGCCGGTATCCGCGATCACGCTCAGATCGGTCAGGCCGTCGAATCCCAGTTTCAGGTTGCGCAAGACCTCGGCAAGGGAATCGGGATCCACCAATTTTGCATAGCTCATTTCGTTGACCGCGAAGGTCAGGGCCGCCAGGCGCTCTTCCAAGAAAAATGTCACCCCCCGCCGGGCGTTGGACGCCAGGCGCTCCGTGCGCAAAAGCGATTCCGTGTCGATAGATTGTTCTATCAGCTGATAGTAGATGAGGGTCATGACAACCAGTGGCAGCAGGGATGTGGTCATCAGGATGAAAATCCCCATGCCCCACATCTGCCGGTAATCCCGAAACGTGTGGTAGAGATTCAGGTGCTCGTCGTCCTTTCGGCTGAAGTTGGGTAGCATCGATCCCAATTTGGTTTTCAGGCTGCTTGTCATACCGGTGTCTCTTTAATGCCGGCCATAATGGCTAGCAATTGAACGATGTCCAGCGGTTTGTTCATGAAGGCATGCGCCCCCAGGGACATGCACTGCTGGCGATCCGTCTCGGTACCGTGCCCGGTCAGGACGATCACCGCGGTTTCAGGCCGACATTGCTTTATCCGTTTCAGCACATCCGTGCCATACAGGTCGGGCAGTCGCAGGTCCAGAATAACCGCCGGAACCGGCACCTCGGCCACGGCATCCAGGGCCGTTTTCCCATCGTATCGAACCTCGCAGACTAAACCGCGCAACGCCAAGCGTCTGGCCAACATATCCGCGTAGCGTTGTTCGTCGTCAACAATTAATATATCAATACGTTTCATTTTGAAACTATTATTTGGGTTGACTGTACCTTAAACATACTTTATACGAAACATATAGATCAATTAGTTTATTTTGTAAACACATAAATGGAGGGGATGACTAAATGTTAAACACTCGAATGGTGCCGATCCGTCACTGGCTTTTCTTCCTAATGGTTGTTGTCATGAGCTGCCCCGCCATTGCCTCCGCCACGGAGGTACTGGCCGACCCCTCTCCATCGCATCCCTGGTGGTTCTGGCCCGTGATCCTCTTCTTTTTCTGCCTGGTACTCGGTGTCCTGGCGGTTATGGCCGGAGTTGGGGGCGGTGTGCTGTATGTCCCGCTTGTCAGCGGTTTTTTCCCCTTCCACATCGATATTGTTAGGGGAATTGGGTTGATGGTCGCCCTCGCAGGCGCACTTGCCGCCGGTCCCGGCCTGCTTCGCCGCAACCTGGCCAATCTTCGTCTGGCACTCCCGGTGGCCCTGATCGCTTCGTCCTTCTCCATCGCCGGCGCGCTGCTCGGTTTATATCTTTCCCGGCTGAATCCCAACTTGATTCAGGCATTTCTGGGCGGTACCATCGTCGGCATCGCCTTTCTGCTCCTGTTTTCAAAAAATACCGAAAAACCAGTGGTCACCAAGCAGGATGCCATCGGCCTGGCGCTGGGTCTCCAAGGCCTCTATTGGGATGACGGCGCCCGCGAAAGCGTCTCCTGGAAAACCCATCGAACCCTGCTGGGGTTGTTCATGTTTATTTTGATCGGCCTGCTGGCCGGCATGTTCGGCTTGGGTGCCGGGTGGGCCAACGTGCCGGTACTGAACCTGCTCATGGGGGTTCCCCTCAAGGTCTCCGTGGCCACCAGCAAATTCCTGCTTTCGATTACCGATACCTCGGCCGCCTGGATATACCTGAACCGGGGCTGCGTCATCCCGCTGATCGCCGTGCCATCGATCGTCGGCCTGATGCTCGGGTCTATTTTGGGCGTTCGCATACTGGCGGTGGCAAAGCCCAAATTCATCCGCTACATGGTCATAGCGGTGCTGCTGTTTGCCGGCCTGAAGGCTCTGGACAAGGGATTGGGACTCGGCTTTTTAGGGTAGTTTAATATTTTTTTGAAACGATCAATAGAAGATAAGGAGGCGACCAATATGACGGCTACGGACAAACAATCGCTCAAGCCTTCCCGGGAGCAGATCATCTACGCCAACTTGTTGCTCATTGGAATGGTCACTGGTATCATCGTCATGATGATCACCTACGCGATCTACGTGACAGGATTGTTGACGCCCCATGTAGATATGGCGGTAATCACCGCCAACTGGGGCAAGGGCATTCATGAATATCTGGAAATTACCAATTCGCCCCACGGTTGGGGATGGGCCGGCCTGCTGCACAAGGGTGACTTTCTCAATTACATCGGCTTCACCCTGCTGGGACTCATGACCATTGTATGTTACCTGGTCCTGATCAGGGGCTTTGTGCGGAAGAAGGACTGGGTTTTCGCCACCATCAGCATCTTGGAAATTCTCGTCTTATCCCTGGCAGCGTCGGGTATACTCGGCGGCGGCGGGCATTAGACGGCAACGGTTCATGATCATGACCCTTTTCCCCGTAAAGGTAGGTAAATATGAGCAAAGAAAAAGTGAATATCCTGCTGGTCGATGACAATCGCAAGTTTCTTGCATCTGCCGCCGAACGCGCCAAGATCAAAGGATTTAAGGTGTTCACCGCCGAAAATGGTGCCCAGGCCCTGAAGATCGCGGAAACGACACCGATCCATGTGGCCGTGGTCGACCAGCAGATGCCGGATATGGAAGGACTGGTGGTCATTACCAAGCTCAAGGCGATGATGCCGGACATTCGCACGATCCTCTTGACCGGACACGGCGACGAAAAATTGAAGGAGGCCACCCAGGCACTCAACTCGACCTATTTCGACAAAGAGGAGATGAGCCGTTTCTGGAATTTTCTGTCGAATCTGCCGCTGGGAAGCATCAGCATTCTGCTGGTCGACGACAACGAAAAATTTGTCACCGCGCTGGCCGAACGCATCCGGCTAAAGGGTTATGACCCGCTGATCGCCTTGAACGGCCGTGAAGCGCTCGAGATCGCCAGAAGCAGCAAGATCCAGATGGCGGTGGTAGATCACGACATGCCTGACATGGACGGTCTGGTGGTCATTACCAAACTCAAGGAAATCGATCCCCACATCCAAACGCTGCTCCTCACGGGCCACGGTGACGAAAAGCTCAGGGAAGCAACCCAGGCGCTCAACTCCAAGTATTTCGAAAAGGAGGAGATGAACAAATTCTGGAGCTTCATCCGCAGAAATCTCCAGCGCCTGGAAAAGCACATGGCTGCAGCAGGAATGGCCACCGGCGGCGATATCGAGGATGCCCTGGACATCGAAACGGGCCATGAGCGCAAACGGTGACGGCCGGCCTTGACTCTCGATGGGTGATGAAAGCAGGTTACCGGTTGGCTTATGCTGCGCCGCTGAGCGGATCCGGAGCGAAGCGCAGTGTTTCGCACGTTCACCGGCGATCGCCGCAAGTGAATGAATTCGGTGTTTGGGCGGATGGGGATCGTGGGACGAATGCAAACCATTTTACCGTGTGATGACGGGGATAAGAACCAGACATGACCACACAGCCAAAACGGGTTCTTCTGGTCGATGACGAAGAAAAACTGCTCAAGTCCATTGCCCAGCGCATGAAAATACTCGGGTTCACGCCCTATACGGCGGCCAATGGTCTGGCGGCAATCGATATCGCAAAAAAACATCCCATCGATCTGGCCATCGTCGATCTCCAGATGCCCGACATAGACGGACTGGTGGTGATCACCAAACTCAAGGAGATCGATCCCAAATTAAAAACCGTCCTGCTCACCGGACACGGAAACGAAAAGATCCGGCAGGCGACCGAATCACTCAATACGCTCTATTTCCAAAAAGAGAAAATGGGAGATTTCTGGGATTTCGTCAGGAATCTAAATGCCGACGGGCAGGTCGTGGTCATCCATCCTTCATCCGCGGCGCCAGGGGGCGGCGACGCCGCGGTGACGGTGTTTCCCGAAAATCGAGCCGGGGCCCAGGTCAAGCGCGGCGGCGCGACGAAATCCGCTGTCACCGCAGCAAACGGCAAGCGTCCCGCCGAAGACATGAACCGCCTGCGTATTGTTGGCGAGACATCCGCCATGCAGGACCTGCGCAAAAGTATTGTGCGCGCGGCATCCCTGGATTGCGCCATCACCCTGAAGGGAGAACCGGGCAGCGGCAAGGAACTGGCGGCCCGGGCCATTCACGCAGGAAGCCGGCGGGCTCCCAGCCGATTTTTGGCGATCGACGGCACCAACTTCAACAATGCCCAGCTGGCCGGGCAGCTTCTGGGTTTCACGGGCAACACGCTTAACGATGCCATCCGAACCCGCAGCGGAATCTTCGGCGCCGATCCGGTCGGAACGCTTTTTCTCGACCAGGTCGAGATGCTGCCCGCGCATATGCAGAATCAATTGCTGAGCACGCTCGACATGACCGACAGTCGGCAAGCCGGCAACCCCAAAAAAAACCTCGATATCCGGATCATTGTGGCGACGGGAACCGATCTGGCCCTTCTGGTCAAAGCGGGCCAATTCAACAAAGGCCTATTTGATCGCCTGAACGTATTCGAATTGACCATTCCGCCGTTGCGGGAGCGCAAGGATGACATTCATCCCCTTTGCCGCTATTTTTTTGACAAGTATCGCCGGGAACTGGGCAAACCCGTCGATACGATTTCACCGGAAGTGGTCAAAACGCTCGTCGAATACGACTTTCCGGGAAATGTCCGTGAACTCAAGCACATCATCGAGCGGGCGGTAATCATGGCCGACGGCAAAACGGTGACGCGCAGACACCTGCCGGCGCGCTTTCTCGAGGAAAACAAACCGGAGCGCTTAATGCAGCCCGGTCCGTTTGCGACGCTGGCGGAGTTGGAAAAGCGCTACATCGTCGAAGTGCTGGCGTCCACTCAGGGCAACAAGTCCAAAACGGCAGAGATCCTCGGAATCAGTCGTGCCGCGCTGTGGCGCAAGCTGAAACAGCTCAAAGCCGAGCAGGCCGGACGATGATCCGTGCCGGAGTCCGGTGGGCCATGGGATGGCCCGCGAAATCCGGTCCCAGATGATCACCGCCCGCAAGGTGCAGGAAATCCGAGATCAGGTCAGTCGTGCCGTTATTGCCGACGCCACCGCCCCCCCAGGCGTTGACTGAGCTGGAACTGGAGAAGACCGGCGCCGTGGGTTGATCAGCATCGGTTCGGTACTCAAGAGTTCCATCCTGGCGACACTCAACGTCAAAGATATAGGCGTCAGGCGGGTGGTCTCCATAAGAGAACTGGTACCTGAAAATGTGGTGATGATGCCTACCGGCCGGTTCGTCGTCAAGGGCAGCGATGGGCTCGTCCTTTTGGGCCCTGATCACGCACTGGCCAAATTACAAGACAAAACGAAGTAAGCGCATTTCACGGAAATCAAAGGGATTTCAAGGACCTCCTCCATTTGCTTGATCCTATCGTTTTTTTTCTATCACCCCACGAGACCCCTTCTCTACAAGCATTTCAAAAAAGGATATGGGTTCGAAATCACGGAAATGACAGCGCGGCCGGTCTGTTGGACATCGCTATAGCCTACTGTTCAGATCATGAACAATGCACAGCGACAGGCCCTTTCCCCGGATGATGGATCGCTTTTTAGATGTAGCAATCCAGAAAACGCCCTTTATTGAAAGGATTGGAATTCCATTTGTATGTGCAATTGGCTTGCGCTTGGTCCGGATCTGATTGGAGCGTGTAGGTCACAGCGATGCCGTTGGAATCCGTTCGCAGAACATCACAATCAAAATACAATGTGGCGTTTGATTTTACGTCTTGGTAGGTAAAAAAAAGTTTGCCGTTGTCTATTTTAGAAGTGGTTTGAATGAAAAGGCCATGCCGGGTGGCATTGGTGATAACGCCATCGATCAGCGTGTAGGGGCGCGTGCCGTTGTTTTCCGCAACGAACATCTGAATGGGTTGCGAGCAAGGCAATCTTTTCGTTTTCCGATTCGTTGAGAACTTCAAATTTTCTCCTTACCCTCGCGCATTCAATCGTGAATTGATCGTAAGGTGTTGCCCAGCATTAAGCAAACCTCGTACCAACACGCTAAAAAATTCTTATTAAATAATATTTACAATATGTTATAATGGTTCTCATCGAGTTGATTCGCCAAGTTAATCCAAGGGTGCCGTACAAAAATATATAAAAATTTTCTCATCTTATGTAAACTGGCTTTCCGCCAGTCGTCCTGTTCCGATTATTTTCGGGGAAAATCCGGCCACGCTTGGCGCCGGCGAGGACGGTGCCCATTATTCAGCCTGTTAACATCTTTCCTCAACGCGGTCGGACTTGCAAGGACGTTCAGTTCGGCGCCCAAAAGATCAGAAAAAGCGGTCAGAAACGGATGAATGAAGCTGAAAACAGCCTCCGTGACCCACTGACCTGGGTCGGTGTCAATACCGACGAAAACGACCGGCTCTATCGAGTCGCGGAGGCGGATGTCGCCCTGCTCCGTAAGGCCGGTATGGCCGATTCGGATATTCAGCACAGCCTGTCGGTGGCCCGCAAGGCCTCAGAGATCGCTCAGCGAACCGGTCAGCAAATCGATCTGGAACTGGTGGGACGCGGGGCACTCTTTCATGACCTTGGCAGGTCCACAACCCATGCAATCGAACACGGCAAGATCGGGGCTGAGATGGTGGCATCGGTTTCCACCTGGGCCGGAATCCTTTTCAGCATCCCTGCCGGTCTGCTGTCCGATCGGTTTGGCCGCAAAACCATGCTGACAGCAGCTGGTTTTATCTTCGCGAGTGCACCGGCCGTGTATCTAATAACTACTCACATCTGGCAGCTTGTTGCGGTGAGATTTTATCATCGCCTGGCCATGGCGCCGTTCGCAGCGGAGGCCTGCGGATTGTCCTCAAGGAAAAAATTATGAAACAGATTGAATACTTGAAAATATACTCGGATTCAGAAGGATGCTCTCATTTCGAGGAGAAAACCCTTTTTCTGGAATCGAAAGCGTATGCTCCGCCAGCACCACGGCTATATAAATCCGTCCTGACATCATGGGAGATGAGGCTGTCCGGATTGCGGCGATCCATTTACCGCCCTAAAGCTACTATTGGATTTTGGCCCGGTATAGCCGCAAACTGTTGCTGACCACCGAAATACTGCTCATGGCCATGGCCAGGGCCGCCAGAATGGGATGCAGCTGACGCAGCATCAGCGGCAGCGATTCGGCCGGTGCCAGCACACCGGCGGCAATCGGGATCAGGACCACGTTGTAGACAAATGCCAGGAAAAGGTTCTGGCGAACCGTGCGCATGGTTTTGCGGCTGATTTCAATCGCGCGGGGGATGCCGGCCAGGCTGCCGCTGGAAAGGATCACATCGGCGGTTTCGATGGCCACGTCGGTCCCGGTACCGATCGCCAGGCCCACATCGGCCTGAGCCAGGGCCGGGGCGTCGTTGATGCCGTCGCCCACCATGCCCACGGTACGGCCCTGGTCCATAATCGATTTGACCCTGGCGGACTTTTCGTCCGGACGCACCTCGGCCTGGACGTCGTCGATGCCCACTTCGGCGGCAATGGTCGCCGCGGTCTGGGGATTGTCTCCGGTCAGCATCACCACCTTGAGATGCTGGCGGTGCAGTTTTTCGATGGCCTCCCGGGAGTCGTCCTTGACCCTGTCGGCAACGGCGATCAAACCGGCCAGCCGGTTGTCAGTGGTGACCACCATGACTGTTTTGCCCTGCTGCTGCAGCCGCTGGATGGTTTCCTTGGCAGGCGCCAGCAGGTCATCGTCAAACCATCTGGGCTTGCCGACGCGGACCTTCGTTCCGGACAGTTCCGCCTCGACCCCATGCCCCCCGTGCGCTCTGAAATGTTCAGGATCGGTCAGTTCAACCCTCTTTTCTCTGGCCTTGATGACGATGGCCTTGCCCAGCGGATGTTCGGAACCCTGTTCGACCGAAGCGGCGATGGCAAGCAGCCGGTCCTGGGTCACGTGCTCATCACCCAAGCAGACGATGTCGGCCAAGGCCGGTTTTCCTTCGGTAATCGTGCCGGTTTTGTCCAAAACGATGGTGTCCAGGCGGGTGGCCTTTTCCAGGGCTTCCGCTTTTTTAAAAAGAATTCCCTTCTCGGCGGCCTTGCCGGTACCGGCCATGATGGCGGTTGGGGTAGCCAGCCCCAGCGCACAGGGGCAGGCGATCACCAGCACGGCCACCAATCGAATCATCGCAGGCACAAACTCCCCGGTAACCCCCCACCAGATGCCGAATGCGATCAGCGCAATCAGGATCACGACCGGAACGAAGATGGCAGCCACCCGATCGGCCAGGGCCTGAATGGGGGCCTTGCTCCCCTGGGCTTCTTGCACCAGGCGAATGATTTGGGCCAGGGCGGTCTCCTGCCCCACCCGCGTGGCCCGGAACTTGAGCAGCCCTTGGCCGTTGATGGTCCCGCCGACCACGCTGTCGTCGACGGTCTTGTCAACCGGCAGGGGCTCTCCGGTCAGCATGGATTCATCCACGGCGGAGTGGCCTTCCGTGACGATGCCATCCACCGGGACTCGTTCTCCGGGGCGAACGACCACCAGCATCTCTTTTTTTAGCTTGGAAAGGGGGATCTCCTTTTCCTGGCCCTCCGCGATGATGAATGCCGTCTTGGGCTGCAGCCCGATCAGCTGGCGAATGGCGTTGCCGGTCTTGCCCTTGGTACGGGCTTCCATCAGTTTGCCCAGTTTGATCAAGGTGATGATGACGGCGGCGGTTTCAAAATAGACGTGATCTCCCGCGGCCGGGAAAAACAGCACAGTCAACGAATAAAAGTAGGCCACCGACGATCCCAGCGCGACGAGAACATCCATGTTGGCGCTTTTGTTGCGGATGCTCTTGAAGCCGCCCACATAGTAGTCCCAGCCGGTGTAAAACTGAACCGGGGTGGCCAGAAGTGCAAACATCCAGTTGACCCAGGGGGCGTGGCTCCACGGCCCGATGAGTCCGAAGTCGCGTCCCATGCTCATCAAGAACAGCGGCAGCGCAAAGACCGCGCCGACCATAAACTTTCGGGTCTGGTCCTGGATTTCAGCCTGCCGGGCGCTTTGCTCGGCATCTTGGCCGTCCCGGCTTTCGTCCCCAACAATGGCACCGTACCCCGCCTTTTCAATGGCGGCTACGATGTCATCGACAGTGACGATTTCCGGCACATAATCGATGGCGGCACGTTCGGAGGCAAAATTGACCGAGGCTTCCAGAACCCCGTCCACTTTTTTGTTCAATGTGCGCTCGATGGTGGCCGCACAATTGGCGCAGGTCATGCCGGTGATGGGCAGTTCCAGATGGCTGGAGACGACGCCGTAGCCGGCGCGCTCGACCGTGTTTACCAGGTCGTTGACGTCGAGCTGATCGTCGTCAAAGGAGACGCTCGCTTTTTCGGAAGCAAAATTGACCGCAACGTCACTGATACCGGTCACTTTCTTGAGGCTGCGTTCGATGTTGGCAGCGCAATTGGCGCAGGTCATGCCGGTGATCGGAAGGGTGACGTGCTGACTGGACATGCCAAAACCTCCTTCAAGGACTGCAGATTAAGCGGAGGCCGGGTAGCCGATCTCGCTCAGCTTGGACTCGATCTGCGATGCGGTGGCCGGCGACTGCCATTGCACGGTAATGGATTTGTGGTCCGGGTCGCCTTCCACGCCAACGATGCCCTCGATTTCCGCTATCTCGTTTTTAATGGTGGCCACGCAGTGGCCACAGGATATATTGTTGATGGTAAAGATCTTTTTTTCCATCATGATCTCCTTTTCAGGTATAGCTGCTTTTTCATCCGACACGGTATGCAATCAGAATTACTGAGTACCCATGCCCCTGCACCCGCACAATGGCGGCGGTTATAATGTCACTGATAATATAATCATAAAAATTTGCATGCCACCTGTTCCTGTCATCATACGAGGCCAGCGGCCATTACCGGTAGCCAAATCAGGTATACCCCAAAAAAGCCGCATTTCCGGCGGATTCGTGAAAGCGCCGAGATCGAGGAGGCTTGCGACTCCCGAGAATGAGGCGTACAATGATGGTACGTCGCCGTGACAAGGGGTGAAGCGTCATGCAGATATCATCGCTTTTACGAATCCATCGTTGCCTGAAGATAGGGTATGGTGGTAGCGCTGGCGATGGGGGGGGTTGCGTATTTCGAGCGCCGCAGTGGCGAATTTGCCCATGTCGCAAGGCGACCGCGGCGAAATGACGCAGCCGACAATGGCCGACCGTGGACGGCGAAAAACGGCCAAAATAAAGAAAGTCAGCTCAGGTAAGGTTCTATAGCGGCCTGTCTGAATCCACAATCCGTGCTACTTAAAATCATCACCATCATCGTAATCAGTTTTGTGGCTGTGATCGGCTTTGCGCTGATCCGCGGCGGGCAATATTTACACAAAGAAAAATTTTTTAAAACCGGACTTCGGGAGGGACTTCACAACACCACTATTGACGCCTACCCAGTTCACAAAGAAGGAAGGCGGCTGCTAATAATTGGCCAAATCTTGATTGCTGTCGATCTGATAGCCTTGCTGACACTTTACCTGCTCTGGTAAACAGGCGCTACTCCGGCACTCACCAGTCTGTCCCGGTTGACTTCTGATGACCAAGTCTTAGCATGAGTGAAGATCTGGACTTAATCAATACACTTGAATGGTTCCTGTTTCATCTTTTCCGGTTCAATCATTTTTTTTAGCATCTGGCATGTGTTGTTTATGTTGCTATCTCAAAGAGCCAGGTGCGACCCAAGCTGAGCGATTCACCTTTTTCGGAAAGGTTCGAATGGAATCGGTTTCAGTTGGTTACCTTCGATTCGGGCCTTTGGCGCCAGCGCAACCGTGAGTTCCAAAGCAACAAACTGGATGACAATTCTCGATGATTCTGGTATGTAAGGCATTCACTCCCTGGCAATATCGACAGGCAATCCCGAAACCTGCGGCAAGACCAAATTCAATGAGAGGAGTATCAAAATGGGCGATCTGGTGGTAATCGAGTTCGACACCGAACAGGCGGCTTTTGAGATGCGTGCGGAGCTCGCAAAGCTGCAAAAAGAGTATTTAATCAAAATGGAGGACGTCGTCGTCGTCACCAAAAACGAGAAAGGCAAAGTCAAGCTGCACCAGGCGGTCAACCTGACTGCCGCGGGAGCCGTTGGCGGCTCTTTCTGGGGCATGCTGATCGGCATGATCTTCCTCAACCCGCTGCTGGGCGCCGCCGTGGGCGCCGGGGCCGGGGCGCTCTCGGGCAAATTGAGTGACATCGGCATCAACGATGATTTCATGAAAGAACTGGCGGCCAATCTGACCGAAAACACCTCGGCGCTGTTTATCCTCATTCGAGAGGCCACCGGTGACAAAGTGCTGTCCCGCCTGAAGGAAAAGGAGTTCAAGGGCAAGGTGCTCAAAACCTCATTGTCGGTCGACAAGGAAGAGGAGTTGCGCAAGGTCATCGAAGGATAGACTGCAAACTTAGGTGGAGATAAAGCAGAAATGTAAACCGGAGTATTTCTTGGATAAGGGGTCTTTCTGGCCCTTGGTATATTGTTCCTTTCAAGAAAAAAACCCCCCAAGGATCCCAATAAGATTGATTGAAGCCTCGGGCAGCGCTTCTCACCGATCCTTTCCGGGTTTTATACCCACCCAACGCAGGGGTCTATAACGCAAGCTTGTTATCCTGAAGGGGGGGCGTTGCCGAACACCGGCAATGCCCCCCTTCAGATGGCAAGTTCACCGCCTGCGCCTACCTACCCCCCGTGTCAAGTGTGTGCTGTGACCATCCTCGGGCGTGACGGTTAGCGGGCCGCAGCGATTTTGAGGAACAGGGCTAAGAATCGATCGTTGTCCGCCTCGGAGCCGATGGTAACGCGCATCCAGTTCTCGTAGCCGGGTGCTGTCCATGGCTTGACAATGACGCCGTCTGTCAGCAGCTTCTCGGCCGCGGATTCACTGTTGCCCGCACAGTCGATAAAAAGGAAATTGGCTGCAGATTCAGCGACCGTAAAACCGTGCTCCAACAGCACCCGGCGCATTCGCTGCCGCTCCCTGTGGTTGTGGACGACGGTTTTCTCCAAAAAGGCGGCATCTTCCAGCGCTCCCACAGCGGCTGCCTGCGCGACGATGTTGCTGTTAAAGGGGGTCCGCAGTTTGTTGAGCAGCTGCGCGATCCAGGCATCGGAGCACAAGGCGTAGCCGACCCGCAGCCCCGCCAACCCGTGGGCCTTGGAAAAGGTCCTCAAAATGATGTGCGGATTGCCGCAGGCCGCGAGCAGGCGGCGGCTGTCGGGGTAATCGGCCGAGTCGACGGCATACTCGTAATAGGCCTCGTCAACCACCACGATGGTGTCGGCGGGCAGGGATCGAACCATTCTGCAAAACCCGTCCTGGTCGAGCATGGCACCCACCGGGTTGGAGGGATTGCTGAATATCAGCAGGCGACAGTGCCCGCGCAACCGTTCGGTCAGCGCATCTGGGTCGAACTGCATGCCGGGTGTCATTTTGACCGACGTGACAGCGGCCCCTTGCTCCAGGGCATAGATTTCATGCAGCAAAAAGGAGGGATCGATCGTCCCCACGCGATCGTTGGGGCGCAGGAACAGGCGGCAGATCAGGGCGATGATCTCCTCCGAGCCGTTGCCGACGACGATACGGTCCACTGGGCAGTGGGTGTGTCTGCTGAGCGCGTTGCGCAGCGAACTGGCACTGGGGTCGCTGTATTTCCAGCAGGCCGGCAGCACGCGCTGCGCCGCGGCAAGGGCATTGGGTGAAACACCGTGCGGATTTTCGTTGCTGGCCAGGCGCGTGACGGTCGAAACCCCATATTTTTGCATGACAAAGGTCTCGGGCAACCCGGCGTTGTAGGTTGGAAGGGCACTGATTTCTGGTCGAATCGAGTGCTGCAGCATGTCTGATGCTCGCTTTTGGGCCATTGAGATCGCTCCGAAAAAACTGCTGGCAAAGACGTCAGTCCGAGAAATTAAAACAACCAATCCGGCAAGGTCGTGGCCAACTGCGGCACCAGCCACAAGATCATAACGCCGACCGCCTGCAACAAGATAAATGGCATGACACCGCGATAAATCTGGCCGGTGGTGATTTCGGGCGGCGCCGCCCCCCGCAGGTAGAACAGCGAAAAACCGAAGGGCGGTGTCAGAAATGAGGTCTGCAGATTGATGGCGATCAGGATGGAAAGCCAAACGGGGTCGTGCCCCATGATGATCAGCGTCGGTGCCACCAGCGGGAGCAGGATGACGGTGATCTCAACGAAATCGAGGAAGAAACCCAGCACGAAGATCAAGAACATACAGAACAGCAGGGCGCCCTGCGGACCGCCGGGCATGGCGGTGATAATCCACTCGACCCGTTCCTGTCCGCCCAGGCCGATAAAAACCAGCGAGAACATGGACGCGGTCAAGATGGTGGCGAATATCATCGCGGTCACCACCATGGTCGATGACAAAATCTCCCCCAGCAGGCGTTTGCGATGACACAGCCGGATGGCCCGCAGCAGGGCGTACAACCCCATCAGCGCCATCGCCGCGCACACCAGCCCGAGCGCCCAGTCTCCCATGCCGATGTCGCTTCTTTGCAGCCGAACGGGATAAATCCCGGCCACGACCGCCAAACCGATTAAGGCGATCGTGCCCAGAAGCATGGTCCGCTTTGCGCCGTCCAACCTTGCGCCGGCCATCAGAAAGGCGCCTACGGCACCGATGGAGGCCGCTTCGCTGGGGGTGGCGATGCCGCCCAGGATCGAACCGAGCACCGCCACGATCAGCACAATCGGCGGCAGCACGGCGCTTCTGACCTCCTTGGCGCTTGGCCGGGAAACGTGTTCGCTGGTCAGCGCCGGCGCCGACTTGGGAAAGAGCCAGGCCCGGGTCAACAGATAGACGAGGTAAACCGAAACCAGTAAAAAGCCCGGAACCAGGGCGGCCGCAAACATCTCCCCGACCGAGATGGTGTCGATGGTAAACTGGCCCTTGGTAAACTGGGCCTGCTGGTAGGCATTGGACATGACGTCGGTCAGGATGATGAGCAGCGTCGATGGCGGGATGATCTGACCCAGGGTGCCGGAGGTACAGACGATGCCGCAGGCAAGACTGGGCTGGTAGTGGTTGCGCAGCATGGTCGGCAGGGCGATCATGCCCATGGCCACGACCGTCGCCCCCACGATGCCGGTCGATGCCGCCAGAAGCGCCCCCACCAGAACGACCGACACCCCCAGCCCTCCGCGCATTCTGCCAAACAGCCGCCCCATGGTCTCCAGCAGGTCTTCGGCGATTTTACTCTTTTCCAGGACCACTCCCATGATCACGAACAGCGGAATGGCGATGAGCACGTCGTTGGTCAACGTACCGAAAATCCGCTGCGCCAGGGCAAACAGCAGCGTCATGTCAAAGGACCCGGTAAAATAGCCCAAAACGGCAAAGACCGTGGCGACGCCGGCCAGGGTGAAAGAGACCGGGTAGCCCAGCAGGATACCGCCGATCAAAGATAGAACGAGTAAAATGTCAAGCGCAGGCATGCCCGATTAACCCTCTGGTTTTGCGGAAACGTTGACAACGCCGAGCGTGATGAGATCCTTGAGCAGGTTCGCCAGACATTGAATGATTAACAGAACGCAGAAAACCGGCATCAACGACTTGAGCAGAAATGAGGCTGGAATGCCGCCGACCGATATCGGCCCCTCGAGAATTTGCCATGAGGAACTCACCGTCGGCCATGTGTAGAGAAGGAGGATGGTCATCGAGGGCAGCAGAAAAACGAGGTGCCCGAAGAGGTCGATGGCGGCCCGCCCCCGCATGGAACGGCTGGAATAGAAGATGTCGACCCGGACGTGCTTGTCCACCAGCAGGGTGTATCCGGCCCCGACCATGAAAAAGGTGGCATGCAGGTAAAGGACGCCTTCGTTGAGGAAAATATAGCTGATGCCGAAAACATAGCGCAGCAGTACGATGATGAACTGGAGTATCAACATCAACAGGCCGCACCAGCGCACCGTATTTCCCACGTGCAGGTTGACGGCCTCCAGAAAATGAATCGTTCGTTGCATGGGTCTCATTGAACCGCCACCCGAAGATACGGGTGGCGGCTCCGTCTTTTTTGGTATTAATTGACTGGGGCTTTAATATCTATAGGTGAGGGCCCTTGCGTTCATCTGCCCGTTGTCGGCAAAAACCATGTAGTCGGAAATCAACTTTCGATAAGCCAGATAACTTTCGACGATGCGCCGCACCAGTTCGTCCGAATCTTCGCGCAGATCGGCGATCACTTCGCCGGCGGCGTTTCCCATGGCCATGATCACATCATCGGGCAGTTTGGTTACCTTGACGCCCTGCTCGGCCACCATCTGGTTGAGGGCCATGGCGTGCTTGGTCGAGTACTCGCTCCAGACGGGGTTGTAGAGACTGTCACAGGCATAGGCGATGGCCTGCTGCAGGTCGGCGGGCAGTTTTTCGTAGGCTTTCCGGTTAACGCCGCACTCTTCGGCGGAAGAGGGCTCGCCCACGCCGGGCCAGTAATAGTATTTGGCGACCTGGTAGAATCCCAGCGCCGAATCGCTCCACGGACCGATGAATTCGCCGGCATCCAGGGCACCCGACTGCAGGGCCTGAAACATGTCCCTACCGCCCATGGCCTGAACCGCCATACCCAGCTTGGAGCACATTTCCGAGGCCAGGCCGGTGGTACGAAACCGCAGCCCCTTGAAGTCCTGGGCGGATTGGATCTCTTTACGGAACCAGCCCGCCCACTGGGCACCCGAGTTCCCACACAAAAACGGCTTGATGTCGAATCGGCCGTACATCTCGTCATAGAGAGCCTGGCCACCGCCGTGGGCCATCCAGCCGACCTGTTCGTCGGCACGCAGACCGAACGGCTGGGAGCCGAAGAGCAGGATGCCTTTGGATTTTGAGCCCCAGTAGGCCGGCACGGCGTGATAGAGCTCGGCGGTTCCCTGAGAGACCGCATCGAAAACCCCATGACCGGGCACCAGCTCGCCGGCGGCGTACAGTTTGACCTCCAGCCGCCCCCCGGACAGGGCCGTGATGCGTTCGGCCAGCATCTGCGCGGCGACACCCGGACCGGGAAGGTTCTTGGGCCAGGCCGTGACCATCTTCCACTGGATTTTGCCGCTGGCCAGCGCCGGTGCGGCCAGCGGAGCCGTCAGCGCAGCTGCCGTGATGGCGGTGGAACCGGCTGTCTTGAGAAATTTTCTCCGATCCATAACGTCCTCCTTGGTTGAGTTGTTAACGCCTGTCGAACAAATCGGCCACGGCCGCGTCGACCCGGGCTTGGTCAGCCAGGTAGGGAATGGTGATCCGGTCCCCATTCGGGTTGCTGCGGTTGTAGGCTTCGGCAACTTCCATGGCGTTGGCGTTGCGGGCCCAATTGCGCCGGGCAACACCGCCCATGACGTCCCAGGACATGGCCGAGCGGATGATCTGGTCCACGCGCTCGCTGCCATCGAGTACCAGACCGAAACCGCCGTTGATCGCCTTGCCGATCCCGGTCCCGCCGCCATTGTGCAGGGCCACCAGGGACATGCCCCGGGCGGCATTGCCAGCGAAGCAGTGCGTCGCCATATCTGCGCAGACATTCGATCCGTCCCGGATGTTGGCAGTTTCCCGAAAGGGTGAATCGGTGCCGCCCGGGTCGTGGTGGTCCCGACCCAGCATCACCGGGCCGATCTCGCCACTGCGGACCATGGCGTTGAATTTCAGGGCGATATTGGTCCGGCCGGCGGCATCCTGGTAAAGAATCCGGGCCTGACTGCCCACCACCAGCTGGTTGCGTTCGGCCTCTTGAATCCAGCGGTAATTGTCGCGATCCTCCGGGCGCCGGTCCGGATCGATGCACGCCATGGCGGCCCGATCGGTTTTGGCCAGATCTTCGGGCTTGCCGCTGAGGCAGACCCAGCGAAAAGGGCCGTACCCGTAGTCGAAAATGGGCCCCATGATGTCTTCGAAATAGGAGGGGAAGATGAAACCGTCCTTGGCGTCCACACCATTGCGGGCCGCCTCGGTGACGCCGGCATCGAACACAGCCTTTAAAAACGCGTTGCCGTAGTCGAAAAAGAAGGTACCCTGACGGGTAATCTCCCGGATCAGCTCGAAGTGGCGCCGCAGGCTTTTGTCGACCAGTTCTTTAAAGGCCCGGCGGTCCTCGGCCAGCAGCCGGGTGCGCTCCTCGAAGGTAACCCCCTGGGGGCAGTAGCCCCCGTCATAGGCCACATGGCATGAGGTCTGGTCGGAGAGCAGATCCACCTTGAAGCGTCGTTTGACCAGCTGCTCGAGCAGGTCCACCACGTTGCCGTGGTAGGCGATCGAGGTGGCCGCGCGGTTTTCAACGGCCTGTTCAGCAATGGCAAGCACCTCGTCCAGGTCCGCCGAGACCCGGTCCACCCAGCCTTGATCGTGGCGGGTCTTGATCCGGGAGGCGTCGACTTCGGCCGTGATGGATACCACCCCGGCGATCTTGGCGGCCTTGGGCTGGGCGCCGCTCATGCCGCCCAATCCCGAGGAGACGAACAAAAGCCCGCCAAGATCACCGCCCTGCCCCACCTGGCAATATTTTCGGCCGGCGTTGAGCAGGGTATTGTAGGTCCCGTGAACGATGCCCTGGGGGCCGATGTACATCCACCCCCCGGCCGTCATCTGACCATAGGACGACACCCCCATCTGGGCGGCGACCTCCCAGTCCCGGGGGTTGTCGTAGAGCCCGACCATCAGTCCGTTGGTGATGACCACCCGGGGCTGGTCCGGCGCGGACTGGAACAGGCCGAGCGGATGGCCGGACTGCATCACCAGGGTCTGCCGGTCGGTCATGGCCTGCAGGTAGCTGACGATCAGGCGGTATTGCATCCAATTCTGGCAGACGCTGCCGGTCTCGCCGTAGGTGACCAGTTCGTAAGGATACAGGGCAACGTCAAAATCCAGATTGTTATCGATCATCAGCTGAAAGGCTTTGCCGGCCAGGCAGTTTCCGGTGTAGGCCTCAATTGGCTTGGCCTTGATCGCACCGGCCGGCCTGAACCGATATCCGTAAATACGGCCCCGGGTGCGCAGCTCATCCAGAAATTCGGGGATCAGGGTGTCGTGGTGCTTCTCGGGAATATAGCGCAGGGCGTTGGCGAGGGCCACGCGGGTCTGCTCACGCGAAAGGCGAAAACCACGATCAGGTGCCCGCCGGACGCCGGCAACGACGGGCGGTGGTTCGGGTAGTTGGTTGTCAACGCCTATCTGGGTTGACCTGACATCGGTAACGTTGTTGACCATATTCCGCTCCCTAGGTAGTGTATGATTATTTTTTCCGGGTAATAAATACGGGTCGGGAACTGATTAAAAGCGTCTATAACACGCCTAATTGGTATATACAACATTTTTTTTATTTTATTTTATTGCCTATTCTGAGATAGTTGTATATACTTATTACAAAATCACCACCGTAAAAGAGAGGATGTCACGCAGATGATTGACGAAATTAGATTGTCCCCGGGAGAACTCGGACTCCAGCAGCTTCGACACATCGCCAAAGCGCCGGTCGCCCTGCAGCTTGCCGATCACAGCCGGGAAAAGATCGCTGCCTCGGTCGCCACGGTGCAGGAAGCCACCCGCCAGGGTCGCGTGATTTACGGCATCAACACCGGTTTCGGACTGCTGGCCAACACCCTCATTCCCGATGACGAGCTGGAGCACCTCCAGCAGTCCATTGTATTGTCACATGCCGCCGGGGTGGGTCCTTTCATGAACGAATCGACCGTACGACTGATGATGGTGCTCAAGATCAACAGTCTGGCCCGCGGCTACTCAGGGTTGCGCCAGGAGGTCATCGATGCCCTGATTCGACTGGTCAACGCCGGTGTCTATCCCCGGGTTCCCCAGAAAGGCTCGGTGGGTGCCTCCGGCGACCTGGCCCCGTTGGCCCACATGAGCACCGTGCTGCTCGGCGAAGGCGAGGCGGTTCACGACGGCAACACCATATCGGGGCGCGAAGGGTTGCGGATCGCCGGATTGGACCCGATAACCCTCGGCCCCAAAGAGGGACTGGCCCTGCTCAACGGCACCCAGGCCTCGACCGCGTTTGCCCTGGAGGGGCTCTTTGCGGCCGAACGGCTGCTGGCAGCCGCCCTGGTGGCCGGCAGCCTCAGCGTCGAGGCGGCCCTGGGCAGCAGACGGCCCTTCAACGCCTTGATCCACGAAGTGCGTGGCCACCAGGACCAGATCGATGTGGCCGCAGCCTACCGGCAATTGCTCGACACCAGCGAGATCGGACTTTCCCACCAGTACTGTGAGGCGGTTCAGGATCCTTACTCTTTGCGCTGCCAGCCCCAGGTCATGGGGGCCTGCCTGACCCAGATCCGCAACGCCGCCAAGGTGATTGAAATCGAGGCCAACGGCGTCTCGGACAACCCCCTGGTGTTCCCCGAACAGATGGATGTGATTTCCGGTGGCAACTTCCACGCCGAGCCGATTGCCATGGCCGCCGACAACCTGGCCCTGGCCATCGCCGAGACCGGAGCGCTCTCGGAACGACGCATCGCCCTGCTCATCGACACCCACATGTCCAAGCTGCCGCCCTTTCTGGTCGAAAAAGGCGGGCTGAACTCCGGTTTCATGATCGCCCAGGTCACCTCGGCGGCCTTGGCCAGCGAGAACAAAGCCCTGGCCCATCCGGCCTCCGTCGACAGCCTGCCCACATCTGCCAACCAGGAGGATCACGTCTCCATGGCAGCCTTTGCGGCCCGGCGGTTGAGCGAAATGGCCGACAACACGGCCGGCATTCTGGCGGTCGAACTGCTGGCCGCCTGCCAGGGACTTGACTTTCGAAAACCGCTGAAGACGTCGCCGCTGCTGGAGAAGGCCCGGGCGCGCGTGCGCCAGGTGGTACCCTTTTATGACAGGGATCGCTATTTTGCACCGGACATCCGCAAGACCACCGAAATCATCCAGAGCGGGGGCTTGAACGACTTGCTGCCGCCCGATCTGCTGCCGAGTTTTGCAAACGGGAAACGGTAATGGCAGAACCGAACGACGTGCCCTTGTATCAGCAGGTCAAAGATCACATCCTGGAAGGCATTCGGACCGGCGCCCTCAAACCGGGGATGAAGATCGAGTCAGAGGTCGACCTGGTCAAAAAACTGAACGTGTCCCGGATGACGGTCAACCGCGCCCTGCGCGAACTGACCGCCGATGGCCGATTGACCCGGGTTCAGGGCAGCGGCACCTTCATCGCCCAGATCAAACCCCAGTCGGCGCTCCTGGAAATCCGCTCCATTGCCGATGAAATCAAAGCACGCGGCGGCGTCTACTCATGTGATGTGCACCTGCTGCAGGAGGAAAAAGCACGTCCGTCGCTGGCGCTGAAAATGGGCCTGCGACCATACGCTTCCGTTTATCAGTCGATCCTGGTCCACAAGGACAACGGCATCCCGATTCAGCTCGGAAGCCGGTTTGTCAATCCGCTGATCGCGCCCGATTATCTGAAGCAGGATTTCACCACGGTCGACGTGGCCGCCTACCTGCTCCAGCAGGCGGCCCCCAGCGTGGTCGAGCACGTCGTCGAGGCGATCCTTCCGGAACCGTGGATCCGGGACCTGCTGGCTATCAACGCCTCTGAACCGTGTTTGGCGCTTCATCGAAAGACGTGGGTGGCTGAAACGGTTGCCACCGTCAGCACCTTTTATTCGCCGGGATCCCGCTACACCCTGGGGGGTCGTTTCAGGCCTACGGGCCAAGGCGGCATCGGCATCGCCTGAGATGGGATGCCGCGCAATAGATGGACCACTTCCCGTGGGGAAAAAAGAGGTTGTAAAATGAAACTGCCGCAGCAGATCGATTCCCTCTGGCTGGACGGTCACTTGGCTACCATGGCCGACCCGAACGGGTGCGGGATCATTGAGAATGGGGCCATTGCCGTTGAAAACGGGCACATCGCCTGGATCGGACCGCGGTCACAGCTGCCGGATGACGCCCATCAGCGCGCCAAAAGGGTTCATCGCCTGAAGGGCTGCTGGGTGACTCCGGGCCTGATCGACTGCCACACCCACCTGGTCTACGCCGGCGACCGGGCCAATGAATTCGAGATGCGGCTCGGTGGCGCCAGCTACCAGGAAATCGCCCGGGCCGGCGGCGGAATCTTGAGCACGGTGCAGGCCGTGCGCGCGGCCAGCGAAGACGAGCTGTTCGCCCAAAGCCTGCCGCGCATCAAAGCGATGATGGCCGGCGGGGTGACGACCCTTGAGATCAAAAGCGGCTACGGCCTGGACCTGCCCAACGAACTGAAAATGCTCAGGGTGATCCGTCGTTTGGGGCAGGCCCTGCCGATCGATGTCCAGGCCACCTTCTTGGGGGCGCATGCCCTGCCGCCCGAATATGAAAACGCGCCCGATGATTACATCGATCTGGTCGTATCGCAGATGATGCCGCAGGTGGCCGAACAGGGACTGGCCGGTGCCGTCGATGTGTTTTGTGAGAAGATTGGTTTTACGACCGCCCAGACCGAGCGGGTTTTCAAGCGCGCGACCGAGCTGGGGCTGCGGGTGAAACTGCACGCCGAACAGCTGTCCGACTCCAAAGGCGCCCTGCTGGCGGCGCGATACGATGCCCTGAGCGTGGACCATCTGGAATACCTGGATCCCGACGATGTGTCCGCTCTGGCGAAAAAGGGCTGTGTGGCCGTGCTGCTGCCGGGCGCCTTCTATTTTCTCAACGAGACCCGCCGGCCGCCGGTGGCGGCGCTGCGCCGGGCCGGCGTTCCCATGGCGGTCAGCACCGACTGCAACCCGGGTACCAGCCCGTGCCTCTCGTTGGCGACGATGATGAACATGAGCTGCGTCCTGTTCGGGCTGACGCCGGCCGAGGCACTGGCCGGGGCTACCCGAAACGCGGCTGCCGCGCTGGGCCTGGGGCAGCGGATCGGCACCCTGGAGCACGGCAAAGCGGCCGACCTGGCCGTCTGGGAGATCGGGTCGCCGGCAGCCCTGTCATACCAGCTGGGCGGCAGCCCGCTGCGCTGCCTGGTCAAGCGGGGAGATGTTTGCCATGGTGTTTGAGGGCCGCTTCAGGGAACGATCCACAAGGCCCCTTCGGAAAACTGGTTGATGATGGTACGGCTGACGCTGCCCGTAAAACCGCTCTTGTTCATGCCGCGCCGCCCGACCACCAGGGTGCCGAAATTGCCCTGCCGATAGGCGTCCAGCACCGCTTTGCCGACCCGGAACTTGCCCGTGGCGACATTGACATGGATCTGGTTTTCCCGGATTCCGGATTCACCGAGCCGTTTTTTGGCGTGGGCGTAAAATTTATCGATGCAGTCCTTGTCGCCCCGTCGAATGATCTGTTCGAGCTCATCGGTGTAGGTCTCTTCGAAGTCAATTTCACAATAATCTTTCAAGCGGGGAGTGACGTGAAAAAAGGATACCGTGACGTCGGTGTTCCGCTCGATGATAAACGCCAGATGGTCCACGGCCTTTAGTGAATTTTCCGAGCCGTCGACAGCGACCATGATCCCTTGCGAAGGCCTCTCCTGGCCGACCAGCCAGATGGGCGTGTCGGCGGCATGACTCACGATGCCGGAACTCACGCTGCCGAGAAAGACTTCCGCCACGCCTGAAAGCCCGCGCCTTCCCAAAACGATGGCATCATAGAGCCCTGCCGCACCGGCATCCAAGGATGTCTTTGGTCACACTGTTTTTTTTGGGCCCGGTCTTTTGCTCGATGTGTCCCTCAGGGATGCCCAGGGTCATCATCTGCTCCTGGTAGGCGTCGAGGAGCTGCCGGGCGGCCTGGGTGTTTTTTCGGTTTACGGCTTCCAGGGCGGCATAGGCCTTGGGATCCTTTCTGGCTTCATCCAGCAGATATTGTGATATCGTGGACTGCACATGCATCAGGGTAAATTTCATCTCCCTGGCCAAATTGTAAACCGTGGCCGCATAGCGAACGGCATTTTTGGAGTGCTGCGAATCATCGACGGCGATCATTACTTTCTTTTCCATGGTTCGGCCTTTCACTTGACGGTTCAAGGTTGATCATGCTCTGCCGCGCATCAGGCGGGCCCTGGATTCCGAATTCGCGGCAAACGGGCGATAGGCGGGTGGCCAACCGGATAAGGCCCGACCGGATGCGTGCGTTGATTTACCGGCCCGGTCATTGTAAGATTACCATTCAAACTGCCGAAACAAGTCGTCAAGGGGCAAAACATGACCCACCTGACCACCTACTATCTGGAAATGACGTCGCCTTCATCGCTGAAAGAGAGCACCGCCGCCAACGGCCTTAAAATCGTTGAATGTGAAATCAAGCAGTTCCAATTCAATCGATTCCTGTACCAGTTGGTCGGCGGCGCCTGGCAGTGGACGGACAAGAACGCCTGGACGGACGCGCAGTGGCAGGCGTTTGCGGAGAATGGGAACCTGAGGACCTGGGTGGGTTATGTCAAGGGGTCGCCAGCCGGCTATTTCGAGTTGCAGCGCCAAGGCGGCGGGAATGTCGAAATTGCCTATTTCGGCCTGGCGCCCCGCTTCATCGGGCGGGGTCTGGGCGGCTGTCTGCTCGCCCGGGCGATCAAATCGGCCTGGGCCTGGCAGGGGACCCGTCGAGTCTGGGTCCACACCTGCTCGCTGGACCATCCGCGCGCGTTGCCAAACTATCTGGCCAGGGGTTTGGTCGTGTACAACGTCGAAACGGCCACCAGGCCCGAAAAGGGGTGAGGCGCCCCTGCCCGGCCACCGTCAGGCCGCCGGCCGTTTGATGGGCAGGTGCAGCGTAAAGGTGCTGCCCCGCTCCAGTTCGCTCTGTACGGTCACATCGCCGCCGTGGGCTTGGGCGATGTGCTTGACGATCGCCAGGCCCAGCCCGGTGCCGCCCAGCTTGCGGCTGCGGGCCTTGTCCACGCGGTAAAAGCGTTCAAACAGACGCGGCAGGTGCTTTTTGGCAATCCCCATACCCTCGTCCGTGAAGCGGATCTGGATCTCGTCGCCCACCGCCGCGGCGTCGATGGTCACAACGCTTTTTTCAGGGCTGTACTTGATGGCATTGTCCAGCAGATTGACGGCGGCCTGCTCGAGCAGGGTGGCGTCGAAACAGCCGCTCAGGTCGGCATCGCCGGTCAGCCGAACGTCGATCCGCTTTTCCCGGCTGCTTTGCGAACAGAGGCCGATGGCCGTTTTGAGCACATCGGCGATGCGGACGCACTCTAGGCCGATCTGCTGAATCTCGTCGTCCCGCTCGATGCGCGACAGCTGCATCAGGTCGTCCAAGATGGCGGCCAGCCGATTGGCATGATTGTCGATGATGCCCAAAAAGCGGGTGATCTCCTCCCGATTGTCCAGATCGCCCGTGCGCAGCGTCTCCACGAACCCCTTGATGGCGGTCAACGGCGTCTTGATCTCATGCGAAACCGAGGCCGCAAAGTCGCGGCGCATGTTCTCCAGCCGGCGCAGCTGGGTGACGTCGCTGATCACCACCAGGCCGCCGATGCGCTTTTTCGAACTGTCCAGCAAGGGCGTGCAGTGAACATTGAGGGTGCGCTCGCCCTGGTTGTGATGGACGATGTCGGCCTCGAGATTGTCCCCGGTCGACAGGCTTCGGTTGATCAACTCGAGAAAGTCGTGATTGCGCAGCACCTCCAATATGTTGCGGCCTTGAACGGGTGTCGCGCGAACGCCGAAGATGCCGGCAGCGGCCTGGTTCATGCTGATGATGCGCTGATCCATGTCCGTGGCGATGACCCCTTCACGCATGCTGGCCAGCACGGCCTCGGTGTTGTCGCGCTGGCTGTCGATCTCGTCGATACGTTGCTGGAGCTGTCTGGCCATCTGGTTCATGGACTCCGCCAACTCGGAAAACTCCAGCGAGGTCGCCATGGGCAGCCGGTGGGAGAGCTCTCCGGCAGCAAACCGGCGCGCTCCGTTGCGCAGGTGGTCGATCTGGGTGGTGATCCGTTTTGACACCAGCCAGCTGACGGCCGACGCCAGCAGGGCCACCAGCAGAGCGCCGATGGCGATGCGCGTCCGGATGGTCCCGATGCGTTCGTCGATGGCGGTAAACGGGATCGCGGTGCGCAGGACGCCGGCCACCTCCTGACCGACCAGCAGGGGAATCGCCACGTACATCATTTCCCGCTGAATGGTGTCACTGCGGCGGACCCCCATGCCAACCCGGCCCTGCAGGGCCGCCCGGATCTCCTCGCGGTTGCGGTGGTTTTCCATCTGGGCAGGCCGCTCGTCCGAATCGCCCACCACCCGGCCGTCCGGCAAAACCACCGTGACCCGCACCGCCGTGCGGGCACCCGCATCCTTGCTGAGTCGATCTACGGCGGCCTCGTCCAGCGGCGTCAGCAGGCGTACCACCTGCCGCTCCAACAGGCGGCCGCTGGATTCCAGATCCAGACGGGTGAGCTCCAGGTAAAACTGCCGGGTAAAGCTCAACGCATACCAGCTCACAGCCAGCAGCGACGCCAGGGTGATGATCAGATAGGTAGAAAAAAGGATCTGGAGCAGGCGTCTTTTCTTGGTCATCGGTTTGCTGTCGATGTGCGAGGTGGTATCGGGTTCACGGCCAAGGGCCGTCAGCGGCCGTCAATTTTCGATAAAACGGTAACCGACCCCCCGAACGGTTTCGATGTAATGGCCCAGCGGTTCCAGTTTTTTGCGCAGGCCGACAATTTGCACGTCCACGCTGCGGTCGGTGACGGGGTAGTCGTCTCCCCGGACCGCATCCACGATCTGAGAGCGCGTGAACACCCAGCCCGGGCGGCGGGCCAGAAAGTAGAGCACCTGGAACTCCGTGAAGGTCAGGTTGAGCGGCTTGCCCTTGACGGTCGCGTAGCGCCGCCCCGGGTGAATGGAGAGCTCGCGGACGTTCAGGACTTCGGCTTCGGCCGGGAGCATACCGCTGCGTCTGCGGATGACCGCCTTGATGCGGGCGATGAGAATCCGCGGCGAAAACGGCTTGGTCACATAGTCGTCGGCCCCCAGCTCCAGGCCGGTGACGATATCGGCCTCCTCGCCCTTGGCGGTGAGCATGACAATGGGGGTATCCTTGTTCTCGGCGCTCTGCCGCAGGCGCCGAGCCACTTCCAGCCCGTCGATGCCCGGCAGCATCAGATCCAGAACGATCAGGTCGACCGGCCGCGCCGCGGCCGCCTCCAGGGCCGCCTCGCCCGAGGCGGCACACGTGACCGTGTACCCTTCCCGATCCAGGTTGAAGCGCACCAGTTCGAGGATGTCCTCCTCGTCGTCAACGACTAATATGTTGGCTTTGCTCATAACGTCAATCCAACTTGCCGTGCCTGACAATCTCGCCCTCGATCATGTAGATCACCTCTTCGGCAATATTGGTGGCATGATCGGCCAAGCGTTCGATGTGCCGGGAGACCAGCAACAGGTTGATCATGTAGCCGATCTCGGTGGTCAGCCCCTTGGCCATGGCCGCTTTGATGTGGTCGTAGGCCCGGTCCTTGAGGGCGTCCACGGCGTCGTCCAGGTGCAGGACCTTGATGGCCTGGTCGATGTCCTGGTTGACCAGGCTGTCGAGGCTCATGCGCAGCATGGCCTCGGCCTTGTCGGTCATCTCCGAATAGTCGTATTGATACGGCACTACCGGCTTTTTGGCCATGCTGATGACCCGCTGGGCGATGTTGACCACCTGGTCGCCGATGCGCTCCAGGTCGTTGTTGATCTTGATGACGGCGATCAGAAAGCGCAGGTCCGACGCCACCGGTTGGTGCAGGGCGATGACCTTGAGGCACTCCTCCTCGATGTCCACCTCCATCTCGTCGATCTCGTAGTCCAGGTGAATCACCTCCCTGGCAACGACATCGTCGCGATTTTCCAGCGCCTGCTTGATCTGCCGCACCCGGGTTTCCGCCAGTGCGCCCAGGGACAGGATCATCTTTTTGATTTTTTCCAATTCGCGTTGAAAGTGCTTCACTACTGGGGGTCTCCCTTGATCCGGCATATTGAGTCTGCCGGAAGAGTGGCACGCCTAGCCAAAGCGGCCGGTGATGTAATCCTGGGTCAGTTGATGGGAGGGCCGGGTGAAGATCTGGTCCGTGTCCCCGACCTCGATCAGGATGCCCAAATGAAAGTAGGCCGTGCGCTGGCTGACTCGGGCCGCCTGCTGCATGGAGTGAGTAACGATAGCGATGGTGAACTGGGCGCTCAACTCGTGAATCAGCTCCTCGATGATCGAGGTGGCGATGGGATCCAATGCCGAGCACGGCTCATCCATCAGGATCACCTCCGGATTGACCGCGATGGTGCGGGCGATGCACAACCGCTGCTGCTGGCCGCCGGAAAGCCCGGTGCCCGGCTGATCGAGGCGGTCCTTGACCTCTTCCCACAAGCCGGCTTTGCGCAGGGACATTTCGACGATCTCGTCGGTTTCGGTGCTACCGCTGGCGATCCCGTGGATTCTGGGCCCGTAGGCGATGTTGTCGTAGATCGACTTGGGAAAGGGATTCGGCTTCTGGAACACCATGCCCACCCGCGCTCGCAAGGGGACCACGTCGATACTGCGGTCGTAGATGTCGACCTCGTCAAGCTTGATTTCACCTTTCACCCTGCAGATGTCGATGGTGTCGTTCATGCGGTTCAGGCAGCGCAGAAAAGTGGATTTACCGCAACCCGAGGGACCGATCAGGGCGATTACCTCGTTTTCGCCGATGTCCAGCGACACATCGAAAATGGCCTGTTTCTCTCCGTAGAAAACGTCCACGTGACGGCAGGTCATGCGCGGCCGCGCGACGAAGGGGTTGCCGACGGTCTTTTTCCGGACCGCGGCGGCGGCGTTTCCTTTTTTCTGATCATTCATCGCTTTGTCTGTCTGCCTGCTTCGATACGATTGAAGGGCGGCGGGCGGCCAGCGCGGTGGCACGCCCGCCGGACAACCCTATTTACACTGCATCGGCGTCAGTTCGCTGATATCCTTGCTGAACTTCTCTCTCTCATCATCTGGCATGGGGATCAAGCCCTTATCGCTCAAATAGCCTTCCGGCCCCCAGGCTTTTTCGTCGCTGAAGGTCGCCAGGTACTCCTCCATGCCGGGAATGGTCCCGATGTGGGCCTTTTTGACGTAAAAATAGAGCGGACGAGAGACCGGGTAGTCGCCGCTGGCGATATTTTCGAAGGTCGGCTCGACGTCATCCACGAAAGCGCCCTGCATCTTGTCGGCGTTCTGATCCAGGAAGCTGAACCCGAAGATACCCAGGGCGGCCGGATCTTTTTCGAGCTTCTGGACGATCAGATTGTCGTTCTCACCGGCTTCCACGTAAGCGCCGTCCTCGCGCACGGTCTGGCTGACAGCCTTGAAGCGGTCCTTGTCCGAATCCTTGAGGGCCTTGATGGAATCGAACGACTCGGCGCCGCTTTCCATGACCAGCTCCACGAAGGCGTCGCGCGTCCCGGAGGTCGGCGGCGGACCGAGGACCACGATCTTGTTGTCGGGCAGCGACCCATTCACCTGTTTCCAGGTCTGGTATGGATTGGGCACCAGCGCATCGCCGCCGCTGGGATCCGGAACCTCCTTGGCCAGGGCCAAGAAGAGGTCCTGGCGGGTCAGCTTCATAACCGGTGCCGATTTGCTGTTGGCAATGACGATGCCGTCGTAGCCGATCTTGACCTCGATGATCTCCTTGACGCCGTTTTCGGCACAGGTCTCGCACTCGGACGTTTTGATCTTGCGCGATGCGTTGGCGATGTCCGGGTGCTCGACGCCCACACCGGCGCAAAACAGCTTAAGTCCGCCGCCGGAACCGGTCGATTCGATGGTCGGTGTCTTGAAATCGGTGGTTTTACCGAATCGCTCGGCCACAACGGTGGCAAATGGATAGACCGTGGACGATCCCACGATGCTGATATAATCCCTTGCCGAACTTGCCTCGATGTTCACGCCGAGCATCAAGGCACCTGCGATAACGATTGTCAGTACGCGCTTCATCTCATTCTCCTTTTCCCTGAAATAATGATTGAACCCATTTAACGTAACCGCCAAGGGTTCGCCATCGCGCTGGCGATGTCGAACCGACACCCATCCTTTGGCCGCCCTCGCCCGTCTACCACCGCTTCTCGAATCGCTTGCGAAGGAACACCGCCAGGGCGTTCATGCTGATCAAAAAGCCCAGCAGCACCATGATGGCCGCGCTGGTGCGCTCGACAAAGGCTCTTTCCGGGCTGTCGGCCCACAGGTAGATCTGCACTGGCAGAACCGTGGACGGGTCCGTAAACCCATTCGGGATGTCGACGATAAATGCCACCATGCCGATCATCAGCAGCGGGGCGGTCTCACCGAGCGCCTGGGCCATGCCGATGATCGTACCGGTCATCATGCCGGGCATGGCCAGGGGCAGCACGTGGTGAAACACCATCTGGTTTTTTGAGGCACCCACGCCCAGGGCCGCCTCGCGGATGGAGGGCGGCACCGATTTCAGCGAGGCCCGGCTGGCGATGATGATGGTCGGCAGGGTCATCAGGGTCAACACCAGACCGCCGACCAGCGGCGCGGAGCGCGGCAGCCCGAAAAAATTGAGAAAGACGGCCAACCCGAGCAGGCCGAACACGATCGACGGCACGGCCGCCAGGTTGTTGATGTTGACTTCGATAATGTCCGTCCAGCGGTTTTTAGGAGCGAATTCCTCCAGGTAAACCGCCGCGGCCACACCAATGGGAAACGACAGCAACAGGGTCACCGTCAGGGTGTAGAAACTGCCCACCATGGCACCCCAGACGCCGGCCATTTCCGGTTCGCGCGAATCCCCGTTGGTAAAGAAGGTAACGTTGAGGGCCTTGCGCACCCGCCCTTCCCGGTCCAGCTGATCGATCCACGCCAGCTGGTTGTTCTTGAGCCGGCGTTCGTTTTCGGGCAGCTGCCGGTCGATGTGCCCCTTGACGAGCATGTCGACATCATCGTTGGCAAGCACCCAGATCGATTCGACCTGGCCGACCAGATCACGATGCTGGATCGCTTTGCGCCGCACCTGAAAGGCCGCACCGGGGCTGACCAGGGTATACAGGGCGCGTTTTTCCTGGCGCCCGGTGACATCCGCAAAGCGCTTGCTCAGCGCGGCCTTGACCATGCCGGCATAGTTCGCATCGGCCAGCAGTGTGTCTTCAAAAGCGGCCGGGTCGAAAAAAACGTCGAGCTTGATTTCGGTCTGCCAGAAGGCGCTGTAGCCCTTGCCCACGATGGTGGCGAACAGCAGGCCCAGAAAGGCCAGGCTGAGGCAGATGGCGACGACGCCGTAAATCCGGAAACGGCGCTCGGCCCGATAGCGCCGCGGCAGGCCGCGATTGACGATGTCGATGGTGCGGGCGCTGTCCGCCGGCGATGGCGACGAGGACGCCGGCGGCAATTGATCGTTGTGGCTATTCATACTGCTCCCGGTACTTGCGCACCACCACTAGGGCAACCACGTTCAGAATCAGGGTGACCAGAAAGAGCAGCAGCCCTAGTGCGAAGGCAGCCAGTGTCTTGGGGCTGTCAAACTCCTGGTCGCCGACCAGCAGGGTCACGATCTGGACCGTCACCGTGGTGACCGCCTGGAAGGGGTTGGCCGTCAGGTTGGCGGCCAGGCCGGCGGCCATGACGACGATCATGGTTTCGCCGATGGCCCGGGACACGGCCAGCAGCAAGCTTCCGACGATGCCGGGAAACGCGGCCGGGATAATGACCTGCCGGACCGTCTCCGAGCGGGTTGCCCCCAGGGCGTAGGCCCCGTCGCGCAGCGACTGGGGCACGGCGTTGATCACGTCGTCGGAGAGGGACGACACGAAGGGAATGATCATTACCCCCATCACCAGTCCGGCGGCCAGGGCGCTCTCCGAGGAAACGGCCAGACCGACAGCATCGCCCGCATTGCGAATGAACGGCGCCACGGTCAAGGCGGCGAAGAATCCGTAAACGACCGTTGGGATGCCGGCCAGGATTTCCATGAGCGGCTTGGCCACCGCGCGGATGCGCCGGCTGGCGTATTCGGACAGGTAGATGGCCGACATCAGCCCAATCGGCGCAGCCACCGCCATGGCAATCGTTGAGATCATCAAGGTGCCGGCCAACACCGGAACGGCGCCGAATGCGCCCGAAGACCCCACCTGATCGGCACGAATCGCCATCTGGGGACTCCACTCCAGCCCGAACAGAAAATCGGTGATCGGAACCATATGGAAAAACCGGATCGACTCGTACAGCACCGAAAGCACAATTCCGACCGTGGTGAAGATGGCGATCAGGGAGCAGGCGATCAGCAGGGCCCGCACGATCCACTCCACCTGGTTGCGGGCCCGCAGGGTCGGCGCAATTCGCGCGCGCACGGCCAGCAGGGCCAGCAATCCGATCGACAAGGTGGTCACGGCCAGGGCTGCGCTGGAGATGCGCTTCAAGGCCACGTAATGATCGGCGGCAGCGCGCATGACCGCGGAAGCGGCACCCGAAGTGATGTTGCCGTCCACCAGGTTGCGCATGTCATTGAGCATCAGATTCAAGCGACCTTCCGGAAGCGACTGGATCTGGTCGGGCAGACCGCCAACGACGATGCCGGTAATGATCGAGGGTTCGAGAAAAAGCCAGGCGGCATAGATCATCAGGGCCGGGAGACCGCACCACAACGCGGTCAGGGTGCCGTAGTGGACCGGCCGCGAGTGCAGCTGACGCAGCCCTTGGGAACCTTTGGCTACGGCGAACGCTCTTTTTCGGCCAATGAAATAGCCTGCCGAGGAGAGCAGCATCAGCGCAATGAGCAAATGAAACGGATTCATAAGGTCACGGTGCCCGAGCGGACGGACGGGCAGGCGGTTGTGTTAGCGTTCGGTTAGGATCGGGTCGAAATGGATCCAGTCAACGGTCGTCGGGCCTTCATGGGACGCAAGGTAGACCGGTTTTGTTAGCGGTGTGTTAGGAGCGGATTAGAATTGCGTGAGGACGAGAACTTTTTTGCTGGGTCAGAGAACCGTCAAAGCGACTGCATCTGGATCGTCACCACCCCCGGCTGCCCCTTGGAATCCTTGAGGCGATACCCCGCGGCGTGCAGGGCCAGGCACGCCTCGACCACCCTGGCGTCATAGAGCCGGCCGCTGTTGCCGCTCAGCTCCCCGATGGCATTTTGGGTTCCCAGGGAGGGCCGATAGGGCCGATGGGAGCCGATGGTCTCGAAGACATCGGCCACGGCGATGATCCGGGCCTCGAGCAGGATCTGCTCGCCGGTCAGCCCGAGGGGATACCCGGAACCGTCCAGGCGCTCGTGGTGCTGCTTGACGATGTCGGCCAGGGGCCAGGGAAAGTCGATTTTCTTGAGGATGTCGTAGCCCGACTGCACGTGGGTCTGGATCATCTGGTATTCGGGCCGGCTCAGGCGCCCCGGTTTGCACAGAATCTCGCCCGGAATGGTGATTTTGCCCAGGTCATGGATCACGCTGGCCATTTTCAGGCCGTAGATCCGGTCTTCGGACAGCCCCAGTTTGCGGCCGATGGCGCAGGCCAGATCGGCCACGCGGGTCTGGTGGCCGGCCGTGTAGGGATCACGCATCTCCACGGCCAGGGCGATGGCCTGAACGAAACCTTCCATGGCTTTTTGAAAGCGGTCTACATTGCGGCGCAGCGCCGTGGCCGCGTCCTTGAGCTTGCCGCGCGTCTCGCGTTCGCGCAGCACCCGCTTCAGGCGGGCCACGATCTCCGCCAGTCGGATCGGTTTTTCGATGAAATCACTAGCCCCCTGGGCGATAATCTCTTCGTAGGCGAAGTTGTTGACCAGGCCGGTGATGATGATCACATCGGCATCGAAGCGCTTTTTGACCTCCCGGCACAGGTCGATCCCGCTCATGCCGTACATGTGGATGTCGGAAATGACCACCTCGATCGGCGCTGTCGGCAGCACGTTCAGGGCCGACTCGGCACTGTCGGCCGTCAGGCAGCGGCACCCGGAGGCCGAGATGCCGTAGGCCAGGATCTCACGAATGTCGTCGTCGTCGTCCACCACCAGGACCAGGGGTCCGGTTGCGTTTTGTGGCGCCTCCATCGGTACGCTCCTCGAAAAATCGATCCCCAGAGGTCAAGAAACGATTGCGGGCGGTTGGCCGGCGGCCATCGCCCATGCCTGACTCAGGCCTTGAGTATCAGGGACGTCACATACACCACGTAGCACCCCAACAAGAGGAAACCGTTGGACCGCGACAGGATCAGGTCCTGCCGCATCAACAGCCAGGGCATCGTACTGAAGACCATCATCACCAGATAGTCCAGGGCCAACCCGCTGCCGAAAAAACCGCCCGATATGGTAATCGGCTTTACCACGGCGGTGGCGCCGACCACGCAGAGCAGATTGAACACGTTGCTGCCCACCAGGTTGCCCAGGGAGATCTCCATCTCCCGTTTCATGGCAGCCACCACCGATGTGGCCAGCTCCGGCACGGAGGTGCCGAAGGCCACCACGGTGAGCCCCACGACCCGGTCGCTGACCCCCAGTACGGACATGATGCGCACGGCCGCATCCACCAGCAGGTCCGCTCCCAGCACCACTGCGGCGATGCCGCCGGCCACCAGCAGGACCTGAAACCATCGCCGGTCAATCAACCCACTTGGCGGGACGGACAGCGTTACACCCGCATCGGATTGACCGGGAAGGGTCCGCCGCACCTGAACGGCCACCTTGTAGTTGAACCATGTGTAGGCCACGACGCTGCCGATCAGGGCGATGCCTTCGACCCGGCTGATCACCGAATTGACCGAAAGCAGCAGCAACCCCAATGAGACGATCAGCATCAGCGGGATGTCCCGGGTGATGACGACCCGCCTGGTCGCCACCGCGTGGAGCATGGCGGTAGTCCCCAGCACCAAGGTGATGTTGCAGATGTTGCTGCCGACCACGTTGCCCAGGGCGATCATGCTTTTGCCTTTTAAGGCCGACACCAGGCTGACCACCAGCTCGGGGGCCGAGGTGCCGAAGGCCACGACGGTCAAGCCGATAACCATGGGCGTGAATCCCAGGCTGCGGGCCAGCACCGAGGCACCCTGGACCAGCCAGCCGGCGCCGTAATAGAGCAGCAAAAGACCTGCCGAGAATGCAACGAGGTTGGTAAGGGCCAACTCAATTCCCTTCCCTGGCCGTGGTGGAGCGGGACCAGCTCGAAAAGTGACGATGTCTGAGTGTCGCGTTACGCTGCCCAATATGACATTGTTGCCGGCACAAAGCAATCCTCATGCCTGCCAATAGCGAACCTGGACCGGCTTGCGGCCGGCCACGCGTCGATAGGCTTCGTCGGGCCAGCCCAGGGCGATCACGGCACAGGGCATCTCCCGGTCGGCAATACCCAGGGTGCGGGTGATGCGGACATCGCGCCGCATGGCCTCGATGACAAAACCGATCAGGCAGCTGCCCAGCCCCATGGCGTGGGCGGCCAGCAGGATCTGGCCGGTGCCCAGCAGGGCATCTTCGGCCGGGCAGGAAGCGGCCCGGTCGGCCGCCACCACGATCACGGCCGTGGCCCCGTGAAAGAGCCGATCGCGTTCACCCCTGTCCCAGTCCGCCAGGGCGCGCGCAACGCCGTCGTAATGCTGGCGAAAATAACGGTCCAGGTCCGGCCTGCCGATCCACTTGAGCAGGGTGCGCAACCATGGTTTGGCGGCCAGGCGGTTGGTGCGGCGGAAGAAATCGCCCACCTGTCGGCCCAACTGCAGGACCGCGGCCCGGTTCGGCAAAATGGTAAAGGTCCACGGCTGGCAATTGGTCCCCGACGGCGCCGTCACGGCCACCTTGACCAGATCCTCCAACAGGGCCGGCGCCACGGGCCGCTCGGTGAAGTTGCGGCAGGAGCGCCGCGATCCCATCAGGTTGACCAGTTCGGCCACGTCGAACCGGCCGTGGGGCCGCCAGCGGGTGTCGGCCACGAAGGTTTGGAAACAGCCCAGCGAGGGATCCAGGGCCGCCACCCGGACGGCGCCGGTGGGACAGGCCGCCGCGCAGTGGTCGCAGTCCATGGATTCTGTCCCGGTGACGACGGCCTTGCCGTCGATCAGGGTCAAGGTCTCCTTGGGGCACACGGATATGCACTGGCCGCAGCCGACGCACAGCGCCGCGTCGATCGTGGTGGAGACCGTCCGATCCGGACTCTGACAACATTTTCTGTTCTCCCGGGCACTCGTTTTGTGGATGGACCTGCTTGACATGGGCTGACCAATCGTTAGAATTGCCGTTTTTGCATCGCCTTAAAAATAAGGAAAGCGCGCGTGAAAAAGTTGGGTTACCATCGCATCATCTCGTCCGTTATCTGGAATCTGCTGCTGATTTCGGCCGGGTCGATCGTCTTCGGGATCGGCTTCAAGGCCATCGCCGTTCCGCACGGCTTCGTCACCGGCGGCATTTCCGGCCTGGGCCTTTTCCTTTTCTACGTCGGCGGCCTGCTCTCTCCGGCCGCGTGGTATCTGGTCGTCAACATCCCCATTTTCCTGATCGGCTGGATCTATGTCAGCAGACGCTTTTTCTTCTACAGCCTTTACGGCATGGCCGCAACCACCCTGGCCATCGAGCTGATCCGGTTCAGCTTGCCAATCCACGAACAGGTCCTGGCGGTTCTGGCCGGCGGCATTTTAATGGGCGCCGGCAGCGGCATCGTACTGCACTCACTCGGTTCGGCCGGCGGCCTGGACATTCTGGCCATCATCTTCAACCAGCAGTTCAACATTCGCATGGGCACCTTCTTCCTGGCCTTCAACATGATCCTGTTCAGCTTCAGTTTCGGATTTCTGGAAACCGACCTGGTGCTCTACTCCATCTTCATGAGCTTCGTCACCTCGCAGACCCTGGACTATGTGCTGACCATCTTCAACCAGCGTAAAATGGTCATCATCATCTCGGACTTCAACGATCAGATCGCCAGGGAGATTCAAGAGCGCCTGAAGCGGGGGGTCACCTTCCTGAGCGGCAGCGGGGCCTACTCCGGCAAGGCCAAGAAGGTTATCTTGACCGTGGTGCACAATTACCAGCTCAAACGACTGGAGGAGGCGGCCTTGTCCGTGGATCCGGAGGCTTTCATCATCACGGAAAATACGTTCAACGTCCTGGGGCGGGGATTTTCGAAGCGTAAAGTGTACTGATCGCCACCAGCGCCGACCGGTGCGCGATCGGGCCGTCAAAGAAGACCGGTAGAAAGAAAACAGTCGGCCGGAATAGCCCCGGACTCAGACGGATCTTCAAGGCGTGCCGAATGAAGCGTAGTGGAATACGTGACATTGGGCGCAAGGCCGAAGACCGGCGCTAAGCCAGGCAAACGAGTCTATTCGTTCCCACCGGCTTCAGAAAACCGACGTCCGTTCCACGATCCCCTAATCGACGGCCACAGTCCAGATATCCATATTGCCGCCGCGCGCGGACTCGAACAGCAGGCGAGTGCCGTCCGGGTGCCACTGCGGGGTCATGTCCGGCCCCTGGCGGGTGAGCTGCGTCAGGCCGGTCCCATCCGAGCCGGACAGCCAGAGCGTCGCCCGGTAGGACTTGTCCCAGGCCCAGAAGGCGATTTGTGCGCCGTCGGGCGAAAAGACCGGCCCCCTGTCGCCGAGGGTGTTGTGGGCCGACAGGATCGTGGGCGATCCCGAGGTCCTGGCGCCGCTCATGGCGACGTCCTCCACCACGGCCAGGTAGGAGACCCGGTCTTCGCCGGAGGCGTTGGTGACGATTTCGGCCGTGTAGGCGATCCGGGTGCCATCCGGGCTCCAGTCGTTCATCTGGATCGACTTGATCCCGTCCCAGACGCGAAGGGTCGGCGCATCGAAGCCGCTGTCGACGTTCAGGAAATTTTCGACGGTCAGGTTGTACTCCTTGTTCGGGGCCACCTTGTAGGCGATCCAGGATCCGTCCGGACGCCAGAGCGGGTTGCTCTCCATCTGGGCGTCGTGGGTCAGGCGGTGCAGCCGGCCGCCGCCGCTGTCGGCGGCCCAGATATCCCAGTTGCCGTCGGTCTGGGCCGCCCAGGCGATGGCGCCGCCGTCCGGGCGCCATTGCGGACGGTCCAGCATCTCGTCCGATTCGGCGATGACGGTTTCATCGCTCCCATCCGGGTCGGCGGTCGCGATCGCGTGTGTACCGCTGACCGGATCGTACCTCCAGTAGACGATCCGGTATCCATCCGGGTGCCACCGGGGCCACCCGTGAATGGCAGGGCCCTGGGTGACGGCTCGTTTTTGGGAGCCGTCGCTGTTCATCACCCAGATCTGGAACTCGCCGCTCCGATCCGACTCCCACATGATCTGGGTCCCATCCGGGCTCCAGACGCCGTTGACATCCGCCGCGGCATCTTCGGTCAGCTGAACCAGTTCCAGATCGTCCTCCCAATCGGACGTTGCCTCAAAATCGACCGGGACGGTCACTTTTGGATTGTCGGGCGGCACATTGCGATCGAGGCGATGGCATTCGTAGCAGACCGGTATCGATCCCAGGGGCACAATCATGCGCGTGGGCAGGGTGTGCCTGGGGGGAAAGGGAAAGTAAACCCCGTTGGCGGCGGCGTAGGTACTTTCGTCGATCAGGCCGCTCTCGTCGATCTGGTAGCGCTGCCCATTGGGACCGTCCATGCCGCTGCCGTCGATGACGGCCGCCAGATCCGCATCGACCGGTTCGGTCGACAACGCCAAGCAGGGCCGGCAGCCGTTGTCGCGGGGGTGCGCCGCCAGGATCGACGGCGTTTCCACCCGGGTCTCGCGGTCTTCCGGTGTCAGGGTTTCAAAGACCGATTGCGCCCCGTCGAGCAGGACGGTTCGCCCGGCGGAAAAGCGCTGCTCCGCAACGATCTGGCGGTAGGCCTTGTTTAGGGCCAGGGCGCGATCCGCGCTGGGGTAGAGCAGCAGCGACAGATCTTCGTGCAGGGCGGCGGCCATCTCCGGCTTGAGGGTGCCGTCGTCGTCGAAAAAGGCCGCCCGCGCCTCGGCGTTGCTGCCGAACTCATCTCCGGCCCCGGCGTACATCAGGTAGTAGGCATATTCGTACTGCACCCCGGCGCGCTGAAAACGTGCCTTGGGTTCGTTCAGCCCCACCAGGTCCTTGTGCGACCAGTGATACCACCCCTGGCGATGGGCGGCGGCGTCCAGCTTGCGGGCAAATGCGAAGGTGCTGTCCGTGGTGGCGCCGATACCGCCGTGGCAGCCGATGCAAGCGGCCGTCTCCTCGAAGGTCTGCGGCCGCAGCCGACCGTCGGCGTCCTCGATGAAGCCCTGGAAGACCCATCCGACACCGTTGCTGACGCCGTCTTCCATGTTGCCGATGGGCAGCTTCAACCGATCGGGAAAATCGTCGCGCTCCTTGATCTCGTTCAGCGCCAGGGTTTCCAGCTCCGCATAGGTCAGCCAGCGGATCTTGCGCCCGTAACGGATCTCTTTCATTCGGTTCGCCATGGCGATGCGCCCTTGGTCGGAGACGTCCACGTAGCGCAGCGTGTTCAAAAATTCGGTGCCTTCGGGAAACAGTCCGGCGGCCAGTTCCAGCTCCCCGGCGGCCTGTTGCTCTCCGGCGTCGCCCACATAGCGCATCTGCCGATTGTCGTTGGGCGCCCAGTCGTAGGTGATCTGGCGGGCGGTCGCCAGGCGGCCGTCCTTGTCCAGGTCGACCTGGTAGCGGCTTTCGTCGGTTGGCGGGATGGCCACGTCGCGTCGCTTGACCAATGCTTCGAGGATCGCCAGGTTGATCCGGTAGGTGTCGGGGTCGAACGCCTGCTGGCGAGTTTGGAACACGTCCGGCAATCGAATCATCACGTCGGCATAGTCACCGTTGGCCGGCCAGTGCGTGGCCGGGAAGGGATAGTAGGCCAGCGCCCGCCACCCGGTGTATGCGCCCGATGGGTCGCGGTCGAAACCGGCCTCGTCGAAGTTGAAGTAGCAGTCCGGCGTGTAGCCCGACCACACACCGTCTCCATCGGGATCCCACTGCTCCGGCAGGTCGGCCAGGTCGGTCTGCGGCACGATCCGACCCTGGGCATCGAAATAGTTGGAGGTACGGATGTAGTCGAGAATATCCGCATCGGAGATCTGGGCCTGCACCGCACGGTGATCGACAAATATATTGGTCCAGCGGTTCTGCTCGGCATAGGCCGGGAAGGCAAATTCGCGCTGCAGGTCGTTGTCGTTGACGAAGTCGGGCCGCAAACCCTTGGTGTGGCAGGTGTAGCAGGAGTTGCGAACGCTGCCGTCCGCCTGAACGGTTTTGGTGTAGCATTGCGGCGGCAGGTAGGGGGCCTGGTTGGTGAGGACCTTGCCGGTCAGCGTGCCGGGGCGTGAGGCCTTCGGGCCGTCATCGGTGATCGGATCGGCGGGGGCGCTGCTGTCCGAACCGCTGCAACCGGCCACCAGCAATCCGCCAAGGGCCAGCAGCAACAGCGATCGGGTGACAAAAGTGGGCATGATGTTTCCTCCTTTGATGGTTGAAGGGTGTTCGCGATATCGCATGCGGTGACGTCGACGCTCCACTTAGAGCACCCGTTTGTTAAGGCCGTATTAGGAACAGGCTCAGCGTTCGTTTTTCCCGGTTCCCGGACCGCGGCCGGTTTGGAGCGATCATTTTTTTTGCATTCCCTCCCCTAACCAAAACCTAATCAAACGCTAATCATGCCTGAACCCGTCCTTGGCAGTGAAGATGGCGCGGGTCTTCGCAATTATGTTGGGTTTCTCAGCCACATTAACTGTCAAGGAGGCGTAAATGTTTTTCACTGTAAATCGAGATCGGTTCAAGAGAGCGGGATGGTTCAGTTGGCTATTGGTCATCGTTTTCCTGGCGGCCGTGTGCACCGGCTGCAGCAGCAGCGACGACGCGCCGAGCGTTGCCCCAGCCGACCAATCGGACGGTCGGACCAGCCTCAGCTTTGCTGGTGTGCCGGTGCCCACCACAGATGCGGCCAAGCGCACCGTTCAGGCCTCGCCGACCGTTACCGTCGACGGTGAACGCCATGCCATCGGCTACCAGGTCCTGATGCGGAGCGGCGACGCCATCGGCGGGAACACCTTCGGCCAGGTTTTCGACCGGGAGGGCAATCCGGTCGTTGAAACCGATGGCTCCGAGTTCATCTCCAACGACAACGACTTCTCTTCGTTGATTCAAAAAGGTGACCGGCTTTTCAATATCACCCATTTCGAGTCCCGCCCCGGCGCCATGTACCTGACCGAACTGGAGCAGGATGCCGCGACCGGACAATTGTCGCCCGTCGCCACGCGCAGCATCGACTTTGCGGCCTTTGGCGGCCTGTGGGTCCCGTGCGCCGGCAGCGTCACGCCCTGGAACACGCACCTGGGCAGCGAGGAGTACCCACCCGACGCCCGCGGCGTCGAAGCAGCCCAGTCGCCCGACGAGATCGACGACTACTTCAAGCCCATGCTGCGCTATTTCGGCATTGCCGACCCGTTTGCCGCCGATGTGACCATCGAACAGATCAAACAGACGTTCAACCCTTACCTCTACGGCTACCCGGTTGAGGTCGCCCTGGACGACGCGGGCCTGGAAACCGTCAACAAACGGTATGCCATGGGGCGCATCGCCCTGGAACTGGCCTATGTGATGCCGGACCGAAAAACGGTTTACCTGTCCGATGACGGCGCCAATGTGGGCTTTTTCATGTTCGTGGCCGACGAAGCCGGCGATTTGACCGCCGGAACCCTGTATGCGGCCCGTTGGACCCAGACCAGCGAGGAGAACGGCGGCTCGGCCGACATCAGCTGGATCGATCTGGGCCACGCCACCCAGGCCCAGGTGCGTGGCGTGGTCAACGCCGGCATCGCCTTCAGCGACATGTTCGACAGCGCGGATCCGACCGAGGACGGCGCCTGTCCGGCCGGTTTCACCAGCATCAACACCGAGGCCGGGCAGGAGTGCCTGTCCGTTAAACCCGGCATGGAAACCATCGCCTCGCGGCTGGAGACCCGGCGCTACGCCGCCATGCTGGGGGCCACCACCGAATTTCGCAAGGAAGAAGGCATCACCTTCGACGCCGCCAACAACCGCCTCTACGTGGCCATGAGCGAGGTGAACCGGGGCATGGAAGACTTCAAGAAAGGCGGCGTCGAAAACACCGCCTACGATCAGGGCGGCAACAACGACATTTACCTGCCCTACAACGACTGCGGATGCGTCTACGGGCTGGATGTGGTCAGCGACAGCACCATCGGCAGCGACTATGTGGCATCGACCATGCAGGGGGTGGTCAGCGGAACGATGACCGAATATCCCCAGGACAGCCCCTTTGCCAACAACACCTGCGATGTAGACGGCATCGCCAATCCGGACAACCTGACCTTTATCGAAGGAACAGACCTCCTGATCATCGGCGAGGACACCGGCTCCGGGCACCAGAACGACGCCGTCTGGGCCTACAACGTCAACAGCGGCGACCTGACCCGCATCCAGACCACTCCCTACGGTTCCGAAACCACCTCGCCCTACTACTACCCCGACATCAACGGCTGGGCCTACATCATGAGCGTCATCCAGCACCCCTACGGCGAATCCGACACCGACAAGCTGACCGACGCATCCGACGCGGCCGCCTACGTGGGCTACATCGGCCCCATTCCGGCCTTTGGCAGCGCCGTTGACCCGGCCGCCATGGTGGTGCCGCCGCTTCAGTTCGAAAGCGTTCCCGTCCCGGTCAGCGACGCCGACAAGCGGGCGGTGCTGGCATCTTCGGTCGCCACCGTGGACGGTGTCGAACAGCCCATCGGATACAACACTTTGATGCGCAGCGGCGATCAGATCGGCACAACGACCTTCGGGTTGGTGTTGGATGAAGCGGGCAACCCGGTCAAAGCGGCCGATGGCTCCAATTTCATTTCCAATGACAACGACTTCTCTTCGCTTACGAGAAAAGGGGATCGGATCTTCAACATCACCCACTTCGAATCCCGGCCCGGCGCCATGTACCTGACGGAATTAACGCAGGATGCATCCACCGGCGCCTTCACCCCGATCAGCACCCAAAGCGTCGATTTTTCCCAGTGGGCCGGACTGTGGGTACCCTGCGCCGGCAGCGTCACGCCCTGGGAAACGCACCTGGGCAGCGAGGAGTACCCACCGGATGCCCGCATCGTCGAAGCGGCGCAAACGACGGACGACATCGATGACTACTACAAGCCCATGCTGCGCTACTTCGGAATCGTCGATCCGTTCGACGAATCGGTGACCCTCGATGACATCAACAGCAATTTCAATCCCTATCGATACGGCTATCCGGTCGAAGTCTCGGTCAGCGACGACGGCGTTCCGACGGTGACCAAACACTACGCCATTGGCCGCCTTGCCCTCGAGTTGGCCTATGTCATGCCCGACCGTAAAACCGCCTACCTGTCCGATGACGGCACCAATGTGGGCCTGTTCATGTTCGTGGCCGACACCGCCGGCGACCTGAGCGCCGGCACCCTGTACGCTGCCAAGTGGATTCAAACGGGAACGGTCAACGGCGGCAGCGCCGACCTGAACTGGATCGCCCTGGGGCAAACGGACCATGCCACCATCGCAGCCGCCATCGACGACAAAACCTTGTTCAGCGACATTTTTGAAACCGCGGAGCCCAATGCGGACGGAACCTGCCCGGCCGGTTTCACCTCCATCAACAGCGGTCACGATGACGCCAACCACGAATGCCTGCAAGTCAAGGATGGCATGGAAGTGGTCGCTTCCAGGCTGGAAACCCGGCGCTATGCTGCCATGCTGGGGGCCACCACGGAATTTCGCAAAGAGGAGGGCATCACCTTCGACCCGGACAACAACAAGCTCTACGTGGCCATGAGCGAAGTGTCGCGGGGCATGGAGGACGCCCGGAAGAGTGGTGAAGAAAACGACAAATACGATATCGGGGGCAACAACGATGTCAAGCTGCCCTACAACGAATGCGGCTGCGTCTATGGCCTGGATGTGGGACCCGATGCCACCATCGGCAGCGATTACGTAGCCTTGAACATGCAAGGCGTGGTTTCGGGTCGGATGGCAACCTATGCACCGGAAAGCGACTATGCCAACAACATGTGCGACGTCAACGGCATTGCCAATCCGGACAACCTGACCTTCATCCGCGGTAAACAGACCCTGATCATCGGCGAGGACACCGGCTCCGGGCACCAGAACGACGCCGTCTGGGCCTACAACGTCAACAGCGGCGACCTGACCCGCATCCAGACCACCCCCTACGGTTCCGAAACCACCTCGCCCTACTTCTACCCCGACATCAACGGCTGGGCCTACATCATGAGCGTCATCCAGCACCCCTACGGCGAATCCGACACCGACAAGCTGACCGACGCGTCCGACGCGGCCGCCTACGTGGGCTACATCGGGCCGCTGCCCGCAATGGAGTGATCCGATCGGGTTAGCGCGACCTGAAGTACTCAAGACAAGAAAGCCGGGCCGATGACCATCGGCCCGGCTTTTGTTGTGGTGGGCTCTGCCCGCAGCAGCGTCGCCGGGTCCGGTTTTGATTTGTGGCCCGCTGCCTTTTGGGATAGGATGGGGTCACTTTCGCCGCCCCAACTCATGACAGACCCCAAGAGGGAGCGTTTTCGATGGCCAACAGTCTTTACATCGCCAGCATCGAGCCGCGCAGCGGCAAGTCGGTGGTCGCCTTGGGCATCCTGGAGATGCTCTCGCGACGCGTCGGCCGGATGGGCTACTTTCGCCCGATCATCCCCACCGCTCAGAAGCCGGACAACAACATCGAACTGATCCGCCAGCGCTACAACCTGGACCAGACCTACCAGGAGAGTTTCGCCCTGACCCACGACGCCGCCCAAGCCCTGGCCACCGGCGAGCACAACCAGGTCATCTTGACCCACATCGTCGACCGCTTCAAACAGCTTCAGCAGAAATGCCGCTTCATCCTGTGCGAGGGAACCGATTTCAGCGGGGTCTCCTCGGCCTTCGAGTTCGACATGAATGCCGAGGTGGCCGTCAATCTGGGAAGCCCGATTCTAATGGTGATCAACGGCAAGGGCAAGACGCCGCAGGCGGCGCTGGACGTCATGCACCTGGGCATCGATGCCTACACCGAAAAAGGCTGCACCATCGCCGCCGTGTTCGTCAATCGGGTCGAAGGGGAGGCCTCGGCCGAGGCCATCCACCGGGCCATCGCCGGCGGCGGTCCCATCGACGCCCCGGTGTTCATCCTTTCGGAGCTGCCCACCTTGGGCCGGCCGACCGTGACCGACATCGCCCGCGAACTGGGCGCCGACCTGATGCTGGGTGAGCCGGAAAAACTGCACCGGCCGATCGCCGATTTCAAAGTGGCCGCCATGAGCATCCCCAACTTTCTGGACTTCATTGCCGAGGGAGACCTGGTGATCACGCCGGGGGACCGCTCGGACGTGATCCTGACCAGCCTGGCCGCCTCGGTCTCCGACAACTTTCCGTCCCTGGCGGGCCTTTTGCTGACCGGCGGCCTTACCCCCGAACCGTCGGTCAGGCGACTGTTGGACGGCCTGGCCGAATCCGCCTCGGTACCCGTCATCTGCGTGCCCACCGACACGTTCACCAGCGCCATCAACGTCGGCAATGTCCGCGCGGCGCTGCAGCCCGGCGACCAGCGCAAGATCGCAGCCGCCCTGGGTCTCTTCGAAACCCACGTGGACCTGCCCCTGCTCGAATCCCGGATCGACGTGGTGCGTTCCCGGCGCGTCACGCCGATCATGTTCGAGTACGAACTGATCAAACAGGCCAAATCGAGCCGCCGCCACATCGTCCTGCCGGAAGGGATCGAGCCGCGCATCCTGCAAGCCGCTGAAATCCTGATCCGGCGGCATGTGGCCGACATCACCTTACTGGGCGACCCGGAGCGCATCCGGCCCCTGGCCGGGAAATTGGGGCTGGACCTTGCGGGGGTGCAGATCGTCGATCCGGTCACGTCGGCCTACCGCGAAACCCTGGCACAGACCTACTACGAGCTGCGACGGCACAAGGGCATCTCCAAGGAACTGGCCTGGGACACGGCCAGCGACGTCAGCTACTTCGGAACCTTGATGGTCAAGTGCGAGCTGGCCGACGGCATGGTTTCCGGGGCGATCCACACGACCGGGGAGACGATCCGTCCGGCCTTTCAGATCATCGGTACGCGGGCGGGGGTGTCGCTGGTCTCTAGCGTTTTTCTCATGTGCCTGCCGGACCGGGTTCTGGTCTACGGCGACTGTGCCGTCAATCCCAATCCCAACGCCCAGCAGCTGGCCGACATTGCCATCAGCGCCGCCGACACGGCCCGTATGTTCGGCATCGAACCGCGCGTGGCCATGTGCTCCTACGCGACCGGAACGTCGGGCGCCGGCCGGGATGTGGACAAGGTGCGCGCAGCCACGCAGATGGTCAAGGCGCGTTTTCCCAGCATGAAAATCGAGGGCCCGATTCAGTACGACGCCGCCGTGGATGCCGGCGTGGCCCGTACCAAACTGCCGGGCAGCGAGGTGGCCGGCCAGGCCACGGTCTTTATTTTTCCGGACCTCAACACCGGCAACAACCTCTACAAGGCCGTGCAACGCTCGGCCGGCGCCGTGGCCATTGGTCCGGTCCTGCAAGGGTTGAACCAGCCCGTCAACGACCTGAGCCGCGGCTGCACCATAACCGACATCGTCAACACCGTGGCCATTACGGTCATCCAGGCCCAGCGCCAGGCCGGGGGCGGCACCCTGGCGGTGGAGCGGCCGAGTCCGGCCCCATGAAGCCGTCGCCGGCTGCCGCCGTGGGCTGGTTTCGGAACCGTCGCGACAGGTACTTTTGGTGACAATCAGCGGTAGTTGCGGTAATCGACCCCGTACTTCTTGGCCTTGTAGGCAAACTTGCGCACCGTGGTTTTTAACACCTCCGATGCCAGGGTGATGTTGCCGCGGGTGTTCTTGAGGGCGTCGATGATCATCTCCTTTTCCAGGGTGGCCACGGCGTCTTCCAGGGAGAGGTCGGGCAGGGTGCCGCTCTCGCGGCCGGTCTGCAAGGTGGGCGGCAGGTGGTAGCTATGGATGGCGCCCTCTTCGCACAGCAGCACGGCCCGTTCGATGCAGTTTTCCAGTTCGCGCACATTCCCGGGCCAGTGGTAGGCCATGAGCATGTCGATGGCCGGCGTGGAAAGCCGCTTGACGTCGCGCCCGTTCTCTTCGGCATAGCGTTCCAGAAAGTAGTCCGCCAGCAGCAGGATGTCGGTCTTGCGCTCCCGAAGCGGCGGCATGTAGATGGGAAACACGTTGAGGCGATAGTAGAGGTCGCCGCGGAAGGTCTCGTCCTCGACGGCCTGCTCCAGGTTCTTGTTGGTGGCGGCGACAATGCGCACGTCGACCTTGATGGTCTTGTGCCCGCCCACCCGCTCGAACTCGCGCTCCTGGAGCACGCGCAGCAGGCGCACCTGTACGTCGGGCTCGATGCTGCCGATCTCGTCCAGAAAGATGGTGCCCTTGTGGGCCAGCTCGAAACGCCCCGGCTTCTGTTTGACCGCTCCGGTAAAAGCCCCCTTCTCGTGGCCAAAGAGTTCACTCTCGATCAGGTTGTTTGGAATCGCCGCGCAGTTGACCTTGATGAACGGGCCCTTGAGCCGCGTGGAATTGTAGTGAATGGAGTTGGCCACCAGCTCCTTGCCCGTTCCGCTCTCGCCGCGAATCAGCACGGTGGCGTTGCTGCGCGACACCTGGCTGATCATCTGGAAGACTTCGCGCATCTTGTTGCTGTTGCCGATGATGTTGTTGATGCGGTACTTGTTTTCCAGTTCGTCCCGCAGGCGTTTGTTCTCGTCCCGCAGGGCCTCTTTTTCGAGCTGGATGGTCTCCAGGTTGATGGCGTGGCGGGCCAGCATGGTGGCCACCACCCTGAGCAGTTTGGTGCCCTGCTCCAGGGGGTAATCGGGATCGAAGGCCCGGTCCACGCTCAGGGCGCCGACCACGCGTTTGCCCTTTTGGACCGGGACGCAGATGAACGAAATCTCGCCCATGTCCTTGATGCGGCGCGACGCGGTGCGGTTCAAAAACAGCGGTTCTTCGCTGATCTTGGGGATGGCCACGGCCTCGCCGGTCTGAATGACCCGACCGATGATCCCCTCTCCCAGCTTGTACTTGACACGGTCCATGGCACTCTTGGAGAGGCTGTGGGCCACCTCGATGCTGATCTCGTTTCTGAACGGGTTGAGGATCGAGATGGTCCCCCGCTCCATCTGCATGCTGTTGGACAGCGTGTCGAGCACCTTGTACATGGATTTTTTCAGGTCCAGGTGCTCGTTGAGAATATTGGATATTTCGTAGAACAGGGTGACCTGTTCGATGGCTTTCATTTCCATTATGGCTGACAATGCCTCCCGATTTTCATCAAACTCGTCGAATGGGGTGCAGGTTACAACATTTTTGTAATCTCTGGCAAGCCCAGAAATAATGGATCGATGCCACGGTCGGGCTTGAACTGCACGCCTCAAGTCAGTAGGATGAAGCGATGATTCTACACATCGACATGGATGCTTTTTTCGCCTCGGTGGAGCAGCTGGACAACCCGGAGCTGGCGGGCAGGGCCCTGGTGGTCGGCGGCGCCTCGGGGCGCGGCGTGGTGGCAGCTGCCAGCTACGAAGCAAGGCGGTTCGGCATTCACAGCGCCATGCCCATGTTCATGGCCAAAAGGCGCTGTCCCCGGGTGATCGTCGTGCCCCCGCGCCGGCAGCGCTACCGCGAGATCTCGCGAACGGTCATGGCCATTTTGCACGACTTTTCACCGGTCGTGGAACAGGTCTCCATCGATGAGGCTTACCTGGACGCCAGCGGATGCGAGCGGCTGCACGGCATCCCGGCCGTCATGGCCCGATCCATCAAGGCCGAAATCCGCCGCACGGTCGGCCTGACCTGTTCGGTCGGCGCGGCGCCCCTGAAGTTTCTGGCCAAGATCGCCTCGGACATGCACAAGCCCGATGGGCTGACGGTGATCGAACCCCAGGACCTGGACCAGGTCATTGCGGCCCTGCCCATCGCCAAGGTGCCCGGTGTCGGCAGCCAGGCCCAGCGGCAGCTCGCGCAGATGGGCATCACCCGCCTGGGCGATGTCGGCAACGTCGGCAGCGCATTTCTCGTGGCGCGACTGGGCAAATTCGGCCAGCGTCTGATCGAACTGGCCAACGGTCAGGACGCCTCGAGCGTCAGGGCGCATGCGCCGGCCAAATCGATCTCCGCCGAACGCACCCTGGCCGAAGACACCTGCAACCGCGAGCTGCTGTGCCGGCAGCTACTGGCCCAGAGCCAGGAAGTGGGCCGCCAGCTGCGCCGCCAGGGATTGACGGCCCGGACCATCACCTTGAAATTGAAAGACCGGGACTTTCGGCAGATCACGCGCAGGTGCACCCTCGCGGCCCCTTGCCAGTCGTCGGAAAAGATCTACCGCACGGCGGCGGCCCTGCTGCGGAGTCAGGTGCTGGCCAAGCCGGTGCGCCTGATCGGCGTGGGGGCATCGACCCTGATGGCCGACAGCCTGCCCCGGCAGGCCGGCCTCTTTCCCGAGCTGGAGCGCCCGGAGTCTGGCTGGGAGAAGGTGGACCGGGCCGTAGACCGGATTGCCGAACGTTTCGGCAAGGCGGCCGTTCAGCGCGGGTCGTTAAGGCCGGCGGATGACCGCTCCATGGATTAGAACGGGTCCCGCGCAGGGCAGGCAACCCGTAGGACAGGCGTGCACCGGCGCCTCAATCGCCGATCATCTCGGTCAGCATCCGGATCTCGGCCGCCCAGCGGCTGTCGTCGGGGGTTTCCAGGATCAGGGGCAGGTTGTCGAAACGGGGATCGTTCATGATCATTCTAAAGACCTCCAGCCCCAGCGTCCCCTGGCCTAAACTGGCATGACGGTCCACCCGGCTGCCCAGGGGCTTTTTGCCGTCGTTGAGATGCAGCCCCCTCAGGTAGGCCAGTCCAACGACCTTGTCGAACTGTTCCAGGGTCGCTGCATAGCCGTCGGCGGTGACCAGGTCGTATCCCGCCGAAAAGGTGTGGCAGGTGTCCAGGCAGACGCCCACCCGCGAACGGTCCGCGACCTTTTCGATGATGGCGGCCAGGTGTTCAAAGCGGTGGCCCAGGTTGGTCCCCTGACCGGCGGTGTTTTCGATGACGGCCGTAACACCGCTGGTTTGCTCCAGGGCCAGGTTGATGGATTCGGCGATGCGCGTCAGGCAGTCCGCCTCCGAAATGCGGTTGAGGTGGCTGCCCGGGTGAAAATTGAGGCGGTCCAGACCCAGCTGCTGGCAGCGCTGCATCTCGTCGATGAAGGCGGCCCGCGATTTCTCCAGCCCCTGCGGCTCAGGATGACCCAAGTTGATCAGGTAACTGTCGTGGGGCAAAATGCAGGCCGGGGTGTACCCACCTGAGGCGCAGTTGGCCTTGAAGCGGCGGATAGAGGCCTCGCTCAAGGGCTTGGCCTTCCACTGGCGCTGATTCTTGGTAAACAGGGCAAAGGCCGTGGCCCCGATTTTTTGGGCGTTGAGCGGCGCGTTCTCCACGCCGCCGGCGGCACTGACGTGGGCACCGATGGTTTTCATAAGCGGTTGGTCCTGTTTTTTGGCAAAAGCTCAAATTGAATTTACGATGTTTGGCGCCGGTCGGCTTTGGCCGGCACGATGTTCCAGGTCTGCCGACGGGTGTCGAACACGATGGCCGCCTCACCGGCATCCAGCTGCCGGCGCACCATGGCCACATTTTCGGCCAGGGTTTTTACGGTGTAACCCGAGTCGGTTCCGTCACGGGTGACGAACTCCTCGATCAACCCGGCCAGCGCCCGCGGGCTCAACTGACGGTGCGGTATCCGCAGGACCTGTGCTTCATCGGGCATGGTGCCACGACTCCCGGGCGGCGAACACCACCGGAAGCGGATCCCCGTCATCCGGCCGGACGGCGGCCCCGAGGGCTGCCATCAGCTGCGAAACCTTGCGGTCGTCCTTGCGCCCCGGCGCGGCCTCCACTCCCGAGCTGAGGTCGATTGCCGCCGGCCGGGCCGCGGCGATGGCCTCGGCCAGGTTGTCGGCCCGCAGACCGCCGGCCAGCACCAGCGGGTAGCAGCGGCCCAGGTCACTGGCCGCTTTCCAGTCCCAGGTCAGGGCGTTGCCGCCGGGCAGCGGGCCTCTGGCGCACTCCACCAGAATTCCATCCACATCGAAACCGGCCGCATCGTCGAGGCCGGGCCGGCCACCGACAAACAGGGCCTTGATCACCCCTACCCCAGCGGCCCGCAGGCGCGCCGCCAGGTGCGGCGATTCCCGGCCGTGCAACTGTACCATGGAGAGCCCGCAGCCGTCGACCCGTGACATGATCGCCGCGTAGGTCTCGTCCACGAAGACCCCCACGGCCGCCACGGCGGCGGGCAGGGCCGCCACCACGGCGCGGGCCTGGGCACGGCTGACATGGCGCGGACTTTTTGGAAAAAACACCAGACCGATGGCATCGGCGCCCCGTTCGGCACAGCGCGCCGCTTCGTCCGGCCGGGTCAGGCCGCAGATTTTCACCTGCGGGCGCCGGCGCGCCGTATCGGGCAAGCCGGTCATGAGGCACCCTGGCCGTCAGGCGCCCCGTCGCCGCCGCGGTCCAGGAGATGCCGGATAAAGCCGGCCGGGTCGGCGGCGCGAACGATGCTCTCACCCACCAGAAAATTGAAGACACCGGCCCTTAGATTGCGCTGCACGTCTGCCGGCCCCATGATCCCGGAGGCGGCCACGGCCACCTGCCCGGGCACCAGCTGGCAGGCCAGGGTCTCGGCGAGGGCGATGTCGGTCCTAAAGGTGCTCAGGTTGCGGTTGTTGATGCCGACCAGGCGCGCACCGCAGGCGGCAGCCATGTGAACCTCTTTTGGGGTGTGAATCTCGACCAGGGCGTCCATGCCCAGATCCCGGCCGAGCGCATAGAGCTGGTTCAACATGTCCGCCGTCAGGATGCGGGCGATCAGCAGGATCGCATCGGCGCCCGCCACCGCCGCCTCATAGACCTGGTAGCGGCTGATGATGAACTCTTTGCGCAGCACCGGCAGGCCGCAGGACGCCCGGGCCGCGCGCAGATCGTCGAGACTGCCCTTGAAAAAGGTCGCATCGGTCAGCACCGAAACGGCCGCTGCGCCGCCGGCGGCGTATTGAGCCGCCATGCGGGCCGCATCCAGGTCCGGACAAAGCGCTCCCTTGGACGGCGAGGCGCGCTTGATTTCGGCGATGATGTTCACGCCGGCGGCGCCCGGCCGGCGAAGCGCCTCGAAAAAAGGCCTGAAATCGGTCCGCTGGCGGGCCTGCTCCGCCAGATGCCCTTCGGAGACGGCTCGCCGCGCCCGCGAAATGTCCTGTCGTTTCTGATTGACGATGCGGGTGAGAAAATCCGACACCATGGCTATCCGTTGCTCTGGGTGTAGTCAACCAGGGCCTCCAGCTTGCCCCTGGCCGCGGCGCTGTCGATGGCCTGTTCGGCCAGGACGATGCCGGCCTTCAAATCGTCCGCCTTGCGGCAGGCCACCAGGGCGGCCGCCGCATTGAGCAGCACCACGTCTCGTTTGGGGCCGGGCTCGCCGGCCAGGACGGCGCGGGTAATGGCGGCGTTGTCCTGCGGGTCGCCGCCGGTCATCTGTTCCGGGTCGGCCCGCCGGCCGAAAAAGTGCTCGGGATAGATGTCGTAGGTGTGGACTGCGCCGTCGTCCAGTTGCGACACTCGCGTGGGCGCACAGACGGAAATTTCATCCAAGCCGTCGTGGCCGTGAACCACAAATGCGCTCCGGGCGCCCAGCAGCCGCAGGGCATCGGCGAACATTTCGGTCAACTGGGGCGCGAACACCCCCAGCAGCTGGCAGTGGGCACCGGCCGGATTGGTCAGCGGCCCCAGCATGTTGAAGATGCTGCGCAGCCCGATTTCCATGCGCGCCCGGGCGGCGTGGCGCATGGCGCTGTGATAGAGCGGCGCGAAGAGGAAGCCGATGCCAATCGCATTGACGGCCTCCTCCACCACTTCCGGGTCGGTGTCCAGCTTGATGCCCAGGGTTTCTAGCACGTCGGCGCTGCCGCACTTGGACGACACGCTGCGGTTGCCGTGCTTGGCCACGGTGACGCCACAGCCGGCGACCACAAAGGCCGTGGTCGTGGAGATGTTGAAGGTCTTGAGCCCGTCCCCGCCGGTACCGCAGGTGTCCACGACCGGCGCGGCCGCCACCTGGATGCGCTGGGCCTTCTGACGCATGGCCCGGGCCGCGCCGGCCAGCTCTTCGAAGGTCTCTCCCTTGGTGGCCAACGCGCCCATCATGGCGCCCACCTGGGCGTCGGTGGTCTGGCCGTCGAAGATGGCCGACATCATCTCGGCCATCTGGCTTTCACTTAAATCGGCTCGGCTGATAATGGTCGCCAGGTGTTCTTTGAACATGGTTGCTCCTCGTCTTCAATCTCAACGATCCATCACGCACATGCGGCGGGGGCGCTTGCGGCGGTGGGGATCATCTTCAGGAAATTGCGCAGCAGACGCTTGCCCACCGGCGTCATGATCGACTCGGGGTGGAACTGGATGCCCTCGGTCAGATGGGATCGGTGCCGGATGCCCATGACCTCGCCGTCGTCCGCCGTGGCCGTGATCTCCAGGCAGTCGGGCAGAGACCGGGCCGCCACGGCCAGGCTGTGGTAGCGCATGGCCTGGAAGGGCTGTTTGATGCCGGTGAAGACCCCTTGGCCGTCGGCGGTGATCAGCGACGTCTTGCCGTGCATCAGCCGCTGGGCGGCAACCACCTGGCCGCCGAAGGCATGCGCGATGGACTGGTGGCCCAGGCAGACGCCCAAAATCGGAATGGACCCGGAAAAGCGCCGGATCGCATCCAGGGTCACCCCGGCCGACTCCGGCCGGCCCGGTCCCGGAGAGAGCACGATGGCCGCCGGTGCCATGGCGGTGATTTCGTCCAGGGCGACGGCGTCGTTGCGGCGCACCACGACCGCCTCGCCGATCTGTCTGAGGTACTGCACCAGATTGTAAGTGAAAGAGTCGTAGTTGTCGATCATCAGAATCATCAGGCGGCCTCCTCGCCACGGTGGGTCAATTCGAGGGCCCGCTGAATGGCCATGGCCTTGTTGACGGTTTCCAGGCGCTCGGCTTCCGGCTGGGAATCGGCCACAATGCCCGCTCCGGCCCGTACCGTCAGCAGGTTGTTTTGGATGCAGGCGGTGCGGATGGTGATGGCCAGATCCATGTTGCCGCTGAACGAAACGTAGCCGACGGCGCCGCCGTAGGGCCCCCGGGGCCCCTGCTCCAACTCGTCGATGATCTGCATGGCCCGCACCTTGGGAGCGCCGGACAGCGTTCCGGCCGGAAACGAGGCCCGCAGCAGATCCCAGGCGTCGTATTGCTCGTCCAGGTCGCAGTTGATGTTCGACACCAGGTGCATGACGTGCGAGTAGCGCTCGACCACCATCAGGTCGGTCACCTGCACGGTGCCGGTGCGCGCCACCCGGCCCAGGTCGTTGCGCCCCAGATCGACCAGCATCAAATGCTCGGCGCGCTCTTTCTCATCGGCCAGCAGCTCCGCTGCCAGGGCGCGATCGGCCTGTTCGTTCGGCCCGCGCGGACGGGTTCCGGCAATCGGCCGCAAGGTGGCGACCCGATTCTCCAGACGGACCATGGTTTCCGGTGAGGACCCCACCAGGGCCAGGTCGTCAAAGTGTAAAAAGTACAGGTAGGGCGATGGATTCACGTAGCGCTGGGCCCGGTAGACCGCCAGCAGGTCGTCAGGCGCCGCGCATTGAAAGGGCTGCGAAATGACGGTCTGGATCACGTCGCCGCGGCGGATGTACGCTTTGACACTGGCGACCTGGGCCCTAAAGGTGTCCGGCGCCAGCAGCGGGGCGATGGCAGGGCCGGACTGGCCGTGCGCCACCGGCGTGGCGCCGGCGGGGGCAGCCATGCGCCGGGCCGTGGCATTCAGGCGCGCCACGGCATCCGCGTAGGCCGCTCCCGAATCCGGATGCGCGTCGCAAAAGGCGATGGCCACGCAGATCATGGTGTTGCGGACGTTGTCGAAGATGATCAGTTCGTCGCAGACGATAAAATGCGCCAGGGGCGCGTCCGGCGGCAGCCGGTTGGGAATGCGCTCGAAAAACGAAACCATCTCGTAGGTGAGGTAGCCGACCAGCCCGCCCCAGAAGCGCGGCAGCTCCGGCATCTCGGCCGGCTGGAAGCGACTCATAAAGGTCTTCAAGGCGACCAGGGGATCGCCGCCGGGGGCAAGGGACTCCTCACGGCCGTTTTCGGAAAGGGTCACCCGGTCGGCGAACACCCGCACGTGAGCCCGGGCCGAGGTGCCCAGGAAACTGTAGCGACCCCACTTTTCACCCCCCTCCACGCTTTCCAGCAGAAAGACCGGTGTGCGCGGCTCCCGGCCTTCCTCGCGGTAGCATCTTTTCAGCAAGGAGACCGGTGTCTCCATGTCGGCCAGGATCTCCCGGCACACGGGAATCACGTTGCAGGTTCGGGCCAGATTGTCAAACCGCTCCCGGCTGGGAAATTCCTTCAGTTTCATCACCCATCCTTTTGGGCCCTGCCGGATGGTTGTCCGACCTAGTGGGCGCTGCAGGTTGCAACGGCGCAGGCCGCCACCCGCACTCAAAAGGGCCGTGATGGCTCACGGCCCTGATCGTTCCAGTGCGTCCCCTCCGGTAAATACGCCCTTTGGGCCCTGCCCGGTGGCGCGATCGATCGGTCAGGCAGGGGTACGCCTTGAATTGTGGCGACATCATTAAGGGTATTTGACAGGGCTGTCAAGGTCTTTTTGTTCTTATACATAGAAACAAACACCGGCGCCGCTGGTCCGGCCAAAGATGGTGGCAGGTGATTTGCTTGCACTTTATGCAGCGGCGGGCGAATCGACCACGCCATCTGGCGGCAGTCAACGACGGCGGCCGCACGGTGCGCCCTCAAGCGTCCCGTGCAGCGAATCCCCCACTGCCGCATGTACGAAAAAAGTGCATGAATAGTGCACAATCGGTAATCCGGCCCGACAAAATGATTCGTCAGCTGCCAACCGACCCGAAAGCGAGGCGCATCATGACTCGACAGATCGACATCCTGGTCGTGGAAGACGACGCGCACATCGCGACAGTGCTGACCGCCCGCCTGGAGAGCCTGGGCTACCGGGTGTGCGGTGTCGCCACATCGGGATCGGAAGCCATCCGCAGCGTCTATCGCCGTCACCCCGATCTGGTAACCATGGACATCATCCTCAAGGGCGAGATGACCGGCATCGAGGCCGCGGCAAAAATTGCCGAATCGTCCCGCGTGCCGATCATTTATATTACCTGCCTGAGCGAAGGCGACGTGTTCGAACGCGCCATCAAAACCAACCCGTATGGATTCATCGTCAAGCCTTACGACATCCACGAACTGCGCTCCACGATCGAAATCGCCATGGTCAAACACGAGGCGGCCGAAACGCGCAACACCCTGATCACACAGCTTCAAAACGCTCTTTCACGGATCCGGGCCCTCAGGGGCCTACTGCCCATCTGCGCGGCCTGCAAGCGTATCCGCGACACCGAAAACGACAGTTGGCAGCAGATCGAAGACTACATCGCCACCCACTCCAACGCATCGTTCACCCACAGCATCTGCCCCGACTGCGCTCACCAGCTTTACCCGGAGTTGGCCCTCGACCACGATGAACAGGCCGAATAGAGACCAAGCCCCGCTTACCTGTTGACATGCGGCCGTATCCTGTCGACAATGAGGCATGCGGTCAGGCCCAGGCCCGATGGTCTGCCGTCAATGATCGCCGGGCGAATCGGCCCGGCAGCCATCGACAACCGACAGGAAAACGGATGACCTACGACACAATTCAGATGGAGACGGCACCCGCGCTGACCGAACCGGTCCTGATCATCGGGTTGCGGGGCTGGGGCAATGCCCTGGACGTGTCCGCCGGCATGGCCGGCTACCTTGTGGAAACCCTGCCGGCCGAGCGCGTCGGCGTGCTCGACCCCGACCGATGCTACCGCTACGATGCATCGCGTCCGGTTGTGAAAATTCAAGCCGGCCGCCTGCAGTCCATCGATTCGCCCGGGGGAACCTTTTTCGCCGTCGCCACGCCCCCCGGCCAGAGCGACCTGCTGGTGCTGATCGCCGACGAACCCAGTTTGAACTGGTATCGGTTTTGCGGGGAACTGGTCGATCTGGCCCAGGAACTGGGCGCGCCGTCCGTCATCTCACTGGGAAGCATGATGGACAATGTGCTGCACACGGATCGAATCGTTTCGGCCCTGAGCACGGCCGGCGATTTCGAAGGCGCCTTCCAACGCCACGACGTGATTCCCATCAATTACCACGGTCCCAGCGCCATTCACACCCTCATTCTGGAGGCCTGCCGCAAACGGGCCCTGACCGGTGCCAGCCTGTGGGGCCACTGTCCGGCCTACCTGCAGGGCATCAGCCACCACGGGATGATGCACCAGCTGGGCCGGCTGCTGACCGACATGGCCGGGTTCGTCCTGGACACCGATCCTCTGGCGGCGCGCTGGGAGGCCCTGGAAGCCCAGATCCGGCGGCTGATCTCGGAAAATCCCAAGATCGAGGCCGTCATGGATAAGATCCGCCGCCAAAAACGGCAGGGCGTCGTGCAGCAGCCGGGAAAGGCCGGCCGGCAGGAGGGCAAGGTGATCAATCTGCAGGACTTTCTGGACCCCTGAAAGCCGGCCCAATTACAGGCGGTACAACGTCGGGGTGTCATCCACATCCACATCGATGCCCACCGTGTCCCCGGTGGTGAATCCCACCCGCTGGAACTCTCGCACCACGCTGTCGTGCCGGTCCACGGACCAGTAAACCGTCCACAAGGGGTTGCGGACCGTGTCGATGCCATAGGCATCGTGGCTGCACAGGTTGACGCGGAACTTGTCCTTGGCGATCAGGGTGTCGGCTTCCGCCAGGAAGATGTCGATCTGGTAGAGGTTGTTGTGCAGGGCCCGGGACAGCTCGGACTGCAGTTCGGGAAGATCGTCCAGGTAGTGATTGGCGATCTGATACAAATCGCCCGGGTCCTGTATGGTCAGGCCCAGCACGGCGTAGCGTTCATGGCGCAGGGCGAAGGCCTCGAAATCCGCTTCGTAAGCCCGAATCAAGGCAATGACCCGCTCGAGGTCCGGTTTGCCCGGCGCGGCGACCTGGCCGACCATCTCTTCGCAATGGGATATCACGCTGATGTAAAAAGACCGGTTGTCCATCACATAAACTGGCCGCTCGCGGTAGTTGCGGCGCTTGCGGATGCGCCGGATGCCGTCCAGCCGGATGGATCGCTGACTTTCGGCCTCCTCCAGCGTGTCGATCGTGGAGATGTCCTTGGCCTGCACGACGTGGATGGCGCCGTCCGCGGCGATGATGTACTCGATCTCGCAGCGGAACCCCAAATGGGCCTGGATGTCCTTGGAGAGCTGAACCAGGCGGCGGTCATGGGGGGTCCGGGTGATGTAGGGTTCGCTCTGCACCTTGTGGATACGGTCGCGGCAGTAGCCGAACTCCCAGTTTCCGCCGATCATTTTGGCCATGACGCTGGACCCGTCGATAAAGGGCATGACGATGACGCCCATCTGCGCCAGATCCAGTTCGGGCGCATGGGCGAAGTGCTGCTGACGGGCGATGCCCAGCCGACGGCTGGTGCCGGCCAGCTTGATGATCTTGTTGCGGGCATAGCGGATGCCGCCCACATCGGCGTAAGTCTCCAGAGAGTCGAAGGTACCCCCCTTGTAGCGGTGCTCCAAGGGGTGGGCACTGCGGGCAATCACCTTGAAGCCGCTGCGGTGTTTTTCCAGGAAGGTTTCCAGTTCGGCTAATTCGTCGCTGTCGAAGTGCCGGGCCGGAACGTAGATGAAGTCGGGGACGGCAAAGCCGCCCTGCCTGAGGTTTTCCAGCAGCTCCGCTTTTTCGGGGGCGGACATGGTCCTTCTCCTGTTGACATTCAGCGGCAAAGCCTTTAAATGGAGCCGACCGACTGTTCGGTTGGTTTAAACTTGCCAACAGGTAGCATATGTCCAAACGAAACGCAATCCTTGCCGCCGCCACCCGGCTCTTTTCGCGCCACGGATTTCAGGGCACGGCCATGGCGGACCTGTCCGCTGCGACCGGGGCGGCCACCGGCACCATCTTTCACCATTTCAAGAGCAAGGAGGAGCTGTTCATCCAGGTCCTGCGGGATGTCAAGCAGAGCCTCCTGGGCCAGTTCGAACAGCATCGACCGCAGAGCGCCGACCGTGATGGCCTGGCCATGGTCCAGGAGGTGGTGACCCGTTACCTGCACCTGGGCGGCAGCATGGAAGACCAGTTTCTGATTCTGCACCGACACTTCCCCTACCAGATGGCCACCGCCAACCCGGTCTGCCGAGACCACCTGGAGGCCATTTACACCGGCCTGCTGGATGTTTTCGAAGCGGAAATCCGAAAGGGCCTGGCGGACGGTTCGGTGACGGTCGACAAGCCCCGTCAGGCAGCCATGGTCCTGTTCGCCATGGTGGACGGCATCGTAAGGCTCAACACTTACCGGGTCTACGACGCCGGCACCCTTTACGACAGCCTGATGGCGGCCTGTCGGCGCCTGCTGTCGGACAATCGGTAACCGCTTATGCCAACACGCCCGACAGCCCGACTGCGCCGCCTTTCCCCGACCTCGGTCCTGCCCTTTCTCGAGTGGCTGCCCGGATATGGCCGTGCAGGCCTCAAAAGCGATCTGCTGGCCGGCATGACCGTGGCCCTGGTGCTCATCCCGCAGTCCATGGCCTATGCCCAACTGGCCGGCCTGCCGGCCTATTTCGGGTTGTATGGCGCCTTTCTGCCGCCGGCGATCGCATCCCTGTTCGGCTCCAGCCGCCAGCTGGCCACCGGCCCGGTCGCCGTGGTTTCCCTGTTGACCGCCGTGGCCCTGCAGCCGTTGGCCACCACGGGCAGTGCGGCCTACATCGGGTATGCCTTCCTGCTCGCGCTGATCGTGGGCCTGATCCAGTTTACCCTGGGCCTTTTTCGCCTGGGCCTGGTGGTCAACTTTCTTTCCCATCCGGTGGTCAACGGGTTTACCAACGCGGCCGCCATCATCATCGCCACCGGCCAGCTCGGCAAACTATTGGGCGTAACGGTCGACACCGGCGATCACCACTACCAGACGGTCATGCAGGTCATCGAAGCCGGCTGGCACTTCACCCACTGGCCCACATTGATGATGGGCGTGCTGGCGTTTTCGATCATGATGGCACTCAAAAAAATCAGCCTGCGCATCCCCAATGTCCTGGTGGCCGTGGTGGTGACCACATCGGTCAGCTGGGCGACCGGCTACGAGCAGCGCGTGACCATGCCGCTGACCGCCGTGGCCGACGCGCCAACCCGCTCGCTGATCCTGCATTTCAACGCCGCGGCCGTCCAGCTGCAGCAGATGGACAGCGATCGGGCCCGTTTGAATGCAACCCTGGCCCAGGCCCAGGCCGATGACCACCAGACCATCGTTATCAACACCCAGCGGGACCTGGCCATCTTGAACCACCAAATGGCCTTGAAAGGCCTGGAAATGGCCGCCACTCGCCGGCAGATCCGCCGCCTGCTGTTCGACGGCGGGCGCACGGCAGCCGGTGAGCTGCAGTTTTTTCCCCAGGGAGAACGTCCGGAGGCCAGCCAGGAGGTCGGTGGGCGCTGGCGCTTGAAGATCGGCGGCACGCCCCTGGACAGCGCCGCGCTGACCTTCTGCAGCGGCGGGGAGGTGGTCGGCGCCATCCCCAGGGGTCTGCCGGACTTTCTGCTGCCCCCCATGGACGGCCGCGCGGCCCTGACCCTGCTGCCCGCGGCGGCCATCATCGGCTTGCTGGGCTTCATGGAGGCCATCTCGGTCGCCAAGGCCATGGCTGCCAAAACCGGCCAGCGCATCGACCCCAACCAGGAGCTGATCGGACAGGGCCTGGCCAATATGGTCGGGTCGATGGCCCAGAGTTATCCCGTGGCCGGGTCGTTTTCACGCTCGGCGGTCAGCCTGCAGGCCGGGGCGGCCACCGGCCTTGCCAGCGTCATCGCCAGCCTGGCGGTGGTGGCGACCCTCTTTTTCTTTACACCCCTGCTCTACCACCTGCCCCAGAGCGTCCTAGCGGCCATCATCATGATGGCCGTGGCCGGACTGATCAACATCCAGGGGTTCGTGCAGGCCTGGCGCGCCCAGTGGTTCGACGGGGCCATCTCGGTGATCACTTTCGTGTGCACCCTGGCCTTCGCACCGCACCTGGACCGGGGGATTCTGGTGGGGGTGGGACTCTCGCTGGCCGTGTTCCTCTACCGCAGCATGCGGCCCCATGTGGTAGACCTCTCCCTGGGCCTTGACAAGGCGCTTCACGACGTGGTGGCCCACGGGCTCAAAGAGTGCCGCTACATTGATGTGGTGCGCTTCGACGGCCCGTTGTTCTTCGCCAACGCCAGCTATCTCGAGGACCAGATCCGCCACCGCCGCAAGATCAAGAAAGCGCTCAAGCACATTATCATCGCCGCCGAGTCGATCAACGACCTGGACGCATCGGGGACCGAGTCGCTCTCGCTGGTCGTGGACCGGGTGCGCAGCGCCGGCATCGACATCTCGCTCTGCAGCGTGCACGAACCGGTCATGCGGGTGCTCAAACGCACGCACCTGTATGACAAGATCGGTGCCGATCATTTCTATGCGACCATGCGGCAGGCGCTGCGGGCGATCCACAAGCAGACCCACCAGGGGGGCAGCGAATTGAGCTGCCCGCTGACCTCGGTGCGCACCTTGAACGACAACCGTGAATCCAAGGGAGGTTGACCATGTCCGTAATTGCCATCTTCAGCGGCCTGTTCTGCAACGCGGATGCCGTGGTGCAGGATGTGATCGACAGCACCGGATACCGGTTGATCACCGATGCGGCGATCGTCGCCAAAGCCGCCGAGACCGCCGGCATGCCGGTCCAAAAGGTACGGCGCGTGTTTTCGGCCAAGACCTCGGTGTTCAACAAGTTCACTCACGAAAAAGAGTGTTCGATCGCCTGCCTGCGCCTGGCACTTGCCCAAGAGATGCAGGGCGGCCGGGCCGTGGTCCATGGGTTCGCCAGCCTCCTGATGCCCCGCATCGGCCACGTGTTGCGCGTGTGCATCATCGCCGACATGGCTTACCGCATCGAGCGGGGCGTCACCGTCCATGAACTGACCGAAAAGGAGGCCGCCAGGCGCATCCGGGAACACGATGCCGACAGCGCCGCCTGGACCGCCGCTTGTAAGACCGTCACGGATCCATGGGACCAGCGACTCTACGACATGGTCCTTCCCATGAACCGCATGCCGACGGCCAGGGCCGGGGCCTTGATCGAGGAAAACCTCCTCAAGCAGGCCCTGCGCCGCACGCCGGCCTCCGACCAGTCGGAAGCGGACTTTCTGATGTCCGCCACCGTGGAAATGGCCCTTTCCAGGGCCGGCCACGACGTGTCGGTGGGCGTCGAAAAGGGCGCCGTCGTTCTGACCATCAACAAGCAGGTCCTGATGCTCACCCGCCTGGAAGAGGAGCTGACCTCCCTGGTCGAGCGCATCCCCGGCGTACAGTCGGTGCGCACGCGGGTGGGCCGCAATTTTCATCAGGCGCACATTTACCGCAAACACAATTTCGAGATGCCCTCGCGCGTGCTTTTGGTGGACGACGAGCGCGAGTTTGTCCAAACCCTTTCCGAACGCCTGGAACTGCGCGACATGGGGTCGGCCGTGGCCTACGACGGCGAGTCGGCCCTGAGACTGGTCAACGAAGACGACCCGGAGGTGATGATCATCGACCTTAAAATGCCCGGGATCGACGGCATGGAGATCCTCAGGCAGGTCAAGGCCACCCGGCCCGAAATCGAGGTCATTGTGCTCACCGGCCACGGCTCCGAAGCCGACCGCAGGCAATGCCTGCAACTGGGCGCCTTCGCCTACATGCAAAAACCCGTTGACATCGCCGAGTTGAGCGACACCCTGAAAAAGGCCCATGAACAGATCCGCAGACGCCACTCCTGACTCGCCTGCCGCGGTTGGGCCCACGGGCAAGGACGGCCGGACATGCTGAACCTGTCGAGGCTTAAACCGCGTTTCTGGGACCACCGCGATGCAGCGGCCGACCGGGGAAGCGACCACTTCAGTTTTCGCCGCAAGTGGTTGATCCTGGTGGCCTTTACCATGGCGGTCAGCCTGACGCCCCTTCTGGTCATGACCTTGATGGACTACCGCCTCAGCCGCAAGGCCTTCGAGACCGAAGCCGCCATGAACGTGTCGCGCATGGTCTCCAACACCTGGCGGGGCATCGCCTTTCTGCTCTCCGAGCGCCGGGCCGCCCTGGCATTCGTGGCCCGCGACAACACGCTGGTCGACCTGCTTAAACCGGGGCGGCTGGAGGCCGTGCTGGCCAACTTGCAGCACGGCATGGCCGGGTTCGTGGATCTGAGCGTGGTCGCTGCCAATGGCACGCTACAGGCCTGGGCCGGGCCTCCCGACCCACCACACCGCCGATCGGCACCCGAAGACGGATTCAGGCACCCCGTTGGAAAGGCACACCACATCGGCGACGTGACCACGAGGCAAGGGCAGGCCGACCACCTGGTGGTCTCCATCCGTCAGGACCTTGATTCGGGCGGGTTTTTTGTGCTGCGGGCGACCCTGGACGCGGCCCTGCTGGAAGGCCCCTTGTCGCAGCTGGCCCTCAATGCCGGCGACGACGCCTTTTTGGTCAACACTCGCGGGATCCTGCAGACCCGCAGCCGTCAATACGGCAGCCGCTACGACCGGGTGCCCCTGCCCATCCCCGAACCACTGGACGGCACCCAGGTGATCCAGACCGAGGACCCGGCCGGGCGGGCGATCATTTTAGGGGCGGCCCCGGTCGCCGACAGCCCGTTCGTGCTCATGATGGTGCGGCAGGCCTCAGGCATCATGGACCTGTGGTTCAAACCGCGGCTGCGGCTGATCGGGTTTTTGATCCTCAGCATCGTGCTGATCCTGGCCTCCATTGTCACAATGGCCACCTATCTGGTCAACCGCATCCATGCGGCCGACCGCCGACGGGCGCAGGCCCTGCACCAAATGGCCAACGCCAACAAACTGGCCTCGTTGGGCCGCCTGGCCGCCGGGGTGGCCCACGAGATCAACAACCCGCTGGCCATCATCAACCAGAAAGCCGGATTGATCCAGGATTTGTTCACCATCAAGGCGCGCTACGCCGCCGACCCTAAAATCCTGGGGCTGGTGGAGGACGTGCTGGTGTCGGTGCGCCGCTGCGGCGCTATTACCCGGCGGCTGCTGGACTTCGCCCGCCACATGGATTCCGAGATCGAAGCGGTGGACATCGAAGCCGTCGTCCGCCAGATTCTGGCTTTCATGGAAAAAGATGCCCAGCGCCGCTGCATCGCCATCACGGTGACCGTGACAGGCGACATACCGGTTATTGAGGGTGACCGGGGCAAACTCCAACAGGTGTTCTTGAATCTGATCAACAATGCGCTGGCGGCAATGGCCGATGGCGGCCGCCTGGAGGTGTCCGTTTCCCGCCTCGGACCGCATCGGGTGCAGGTAACCGTCAGTGATACCGGTCATGGCATCCCGGAAGCCGACCTGAAGCAGGTCTTCGAGCCCTTTTTCAGCACCCGCCAGGGACCGGCGGCCACCGGCCTGGGGCTATCGATCACCTACGGCATGGTCACCGAAATGGGAGGCGAGATCGAGGTGGAGAGCCAGGTCGACCGGGGCACCCGCGTTACGGTGACCCTGCCCCTGCAACCGCCGCGGACGTCGCCGCCGCCCGCGTGTAGGGTGGATCCGGCGCGCCAGCCGGTGTGAGACGACCGCCCAAACAGCGAACGACAAGGAAGAAAGCATGACAGATGACACTCGGGATTTGGCCCGCGAAGGCGTCCGTTTCTTCGGCGAAATCACCGCATCCATCTCCCATGAGTTGAAAAACGTGCTGGCCATCATCAACGAAAATGCCGGCCTGCTGGCCGACATGGTCCACCTGGACACCCACAGCGTGCCCCTCTCATCCGAGCGACTGGCCCGAATGGCCAACGCTCTTGCCGGTCAGGTGCGTCGGGGCAACCAGATCGTCGAGGGCATGAACCGGTTTGCCCACAGCGCCGACCTGCCCGTTGAACGCCTGGATCTGGGTGAAGTGGTCGCTTTCGTCTGCGGCCTGACCGCCCGGCTGATTGCCGCGAAAGGCCCGCCGCCACGGGTCGCCTGTCCAGACGGACCCGTTACCGTGAGCGCCAATCGGTTCTTTCTCGAAAACCTGATCTGGTCATCGTTGGTCCGCAGCATGAAGGCCTGTGCACCGGGTGGGACCATCACCATCACCGTTGAACCCGAGCCGCCGGGCGCGCGCATCCGGTTTCGCGGCCAGGCCACGAATCCGGCGGTCAATGGATCATCCCGCCCGGAGGCTCGGGAGCAGATGGTGGCCCGGTTCCTGGGTGCCCAGCTGACCGTCGGCGACGGCGAGGCCGAGATCGCCATCGTCCTTGGATGAAAAATGTGAAAAAGATGCGAAAAAAGAAAGGAGCATGACATGACAGAACGCGTATTGCTGGTCGACGACGAGGTGGAATTTCTGGAGATCATGGCTGAGCGCATGCGGGCCCGCGACATGGAGGTGACCACCTCCACATCGGCCACCGAGGCCCTGACCCTGATCGCCAGCGAGTCCTTCGATGCCGTCATCATGGATTTCATGATGCCGGAAATGGATGGGATCCAGGCTGTGAAGGTCATCAAGGAGAAGAAACCCGAGATGCAGATCATCCTGCTCACCGGCCATGCGACGGTGGCCAAAGGGGTCGAGGCCATGAAGGCAGGGGCAATGGATTTCGTCGAGAAGCCGGCTGACCTGGATGCCCTGTCCGAAAAAATCAAAAAGGCCCACCACAAGAAGGCCATCATCGTCGAAAAGCAGATCCAGCACAAGGTCATGGAGGCCCTGGGAAAACTGGGCATGTAGGTCGCGGCGGAAGCGCTGTTGGGCCGGCGGACGCTATCGGCCGCTGGCCCGGTGCGGGTCGTCCGCCAGGACCTTGGCCGCCATCAGGTTGAAGACGGCCGCTCCGGACGCGGCAGCCTCGGCGGATCCCGACGCCACGGCCTCGAGCCGCTCGAAGCGATCCTTGTCGCGGCTGCTCAAGACCTCTTCCAGGCAGGTCAGGGTGTCGTGGACCCGGCTGAACAGAACCAGGGGCCCGAAGGCGGTTTCACCATTGGGTCTGGAGGAAACCTTTCCGAAGCTGTCGTGGTGCTTGAGTTCAAACGCTCTGGGCGCGGGCCGAAGGTCCAGCAGTTCGGAAAACAGCACCAGGCTCTCGCGCACCTGTTGCGCATCTCCGGCTTCCAGGGCGGCAGCCCCCTCTTCGGCCAGCCGTTCGATGTCGGAGGCCGTAAATTTCAGGTCCAGTGCGCCGATGGAAGTGGCCTCGATGGTCTTCAAAGAGGCCTCCTTTTTGCTGACCACCACGTCCTTGTCGTTGAGTATTTTAACGGCGTTGCGAAAGCTGATCATCTCTTTTACCGTGGGGCTTTTGCGCAGCAGCACATCCTCCACGGTGGTGTGGTAGATGGGCAGGTCGTTGTCCAGCACCAGGATATTCGTTTTTTCCGCTCCGTCGGCCTCCAGGTAAAGGTCCAGATCGCGCTCTTGCCGGTGGGTCCACGGAAAATAGGCGATCAGCTGTCCCAGAACCTCCCGGTCGATGCGTTTACCGCTGTCCACCGTACCGATGGCAGCGGCAACCTTACGGGTCAATCGTTTGATAGCGATCTTGCTGAGCAGGTTCTCCTTGAATGGCATGTGCGCGTTCCTCACTATTTGCCAGGGCGCTTAATTGGCGGTTGACTTCCATTTCAAATATTTATAATTACATAGCCTGCTGCTCAGGTGGCCCTTCCCCCGATTTCACCTTGATCCTTTTGAAATGACTTTCGGTTCAATACGGTAAAAAGCGGCTGATTGGCAAGGCAATTGAACCGATGCAGCAAAAAAGGTTCCCTGTGGCTCCGGCAGTCGTATCGCCGCACCGCGCCGGTTGGAAATGGTCGTACAGAAAGGAATTGGCATGGAAGATTTCGTTACCCTCACCTACAACGGCCGGCAGATCCAGCTGCCGGTGGTCACCGGCAGCGAAGGCGAAAAGGCCATCGACATCTCGACCCTGCGCGCCGAAACCGGCTTCATCACCCTGGACCCCGGCTTTGCCAACACCGGCAGCTGCCTGAGCGCCATCACCTACATGGATGGGGAAAAGGGCATATTACGCTACCGCGGCATTCCCGTCGAGCAGTTGGCCGAGCAGTCCACCTTCAAGGAGACCGCCTACCTGCTGATCAACGGCAAGCTGCCCAACCGCGATCAGCTGACCCGTTTTTCGGTCATGCTCAACGACAACAGCCTGGTTCACGAAGACCTCAAGGCCTTTTACCAGAACTTTCCGCGGGCCTCACATCCCATGGGCATTCTCTCGTCCATGGTCAATGCGCTCAGAAGTTTTTACCCCGAGTTGGGAAGCCAAGAGGAGGAGATCAACATCACCATGACCCGGCTGCTGGCCAAGGTTCGCACAATGGCCGCCATGTCCTACAAAATTTCGCGGGGCCACAAAGTGATCTACCCCCGGCCGGATCTGACCTACTGCGAAAACTTCCTCAACATGATGTTCGACACGCCGGTCAAGCCCTACGAGATCAACCGCGCCGCCGTCAACGCCCTGCGGGTGTTCTGGATCCTGCACGCCGATCACGAGCAGAACTGCTCGACGTCGGCGGTCCGTGTGGTGGGCAGCGCCCGGGTCAACCTTTATGCGGCCATCTCATCGGGTATCGCAGCCCTCTGGGGCCCACTGCATGGCGGCGCCAACCAGGCCGTCATCGAAATGCTCAGCACGATCCAGGCCGACGGGGGCAATTACCGCAGGGCCATCGAACGCGCCAAGGACAAGAACGATCCCTTCCGCCTGATGGGATTCGGCCATCGCGTCTACAAGACCTACGACCCGCGGGCCAAAATCATGAAAAAGATGTGCGACGAACTGCTGGCGTCCCTTAAGATCGATGATCCGCTGTTGGACATCGCCAAGGAACTGGAGGAGGTCGCCCTGAAAGACCCCTACTTCGTCGACCACCACCTCTATCCCAACGTCGATTTTTATTCCGGCATCGTTTTGCGGTCCATCGGCATCCCGACCAACATGTTCACGGTCATGTTCGCCATCGGCCGCCTGCCCGGTTGGATCGCCCAGTGGAAAGAGAGCATGGACGACCCCCAGTGGAAAATCTGTCGACCGCGCCAAGTCTACACGGGTCCCACCGAATACGACTTCGTCCCCATTCATGTCCGGACATGACCGGCCGGCCGCACCCCAGTTTCTTCTGGAGCGATTTGATGACAGGTGGTAGGGTGATGCATGACGATCAACCGGTCTCGAGCCGACTGAAGGCTGGGGCGATGCCGCTTGCCGACCTGAGCGTCATGCGCTCCCAGGGCCACAAACGCTGCAAGGCGGAGGTAACACCATGCTGGTAAAAGAGGTCATGACCGAAAATCCGATCACCGTCACCGCCGACATGGAGATCTTCAAGGCGGCCAAAATCCTGCTGGACCGGCGCATCAACGGCTTGCCGGTCGTGGACGCGGCCGGCAAACTGGTCGGGATCCTCTGCCAGAGCGACATCATCGCCCAGCAGAAAAAGCTGCCGGTCCCGTCGTTGTTCTCTTTTCTGGACGGCTACATCAGCCTCAGCTCCATGAAAGGGATCGAAAAGGAGGTCCGCAAGATCGCCGCCACGGCGGTAGCGGACGCCATGACCCCCAACCCGATCAGCGTAGGTCCGGATTCGAGCATCGAGACTGTGGCCGCCCTCATGGTCGACCACAACTGCCACACCCTGCCGGTGGTGGAAGAGGGGCGGGTGGTCGGCGTGGTCGGCAAGGAAGACCTTTTGCGGACCCTGCTGCCCGCGGATCGGTCCGAATAGCCGGCGGCGCGGCGGCGCCTGAACCACCTGTCCAGCCGCCCGTCACGGCCGTGGCCGGCCCGACCGCCCGCCCCGCGCACCCATGAACGTACTGCTCGTCTATCCTTACTTCCTGGACAACCGCTTGGACGTTGAAGATATCCGCAGCGTCCCCATGGGCCTTTACTATATCGGTGCCATGCTGCGGGCCAACGGCTATCCCGTATCCATTTTCAATGCCCATGACCTTGCGGCGGCGCCGGATCGCATCCGAGTCGTGCTGGACCAGGCCCGCCCGGATGTGGTCGGTTTTTCCGTCCTGCACGCCAACCGTTGGGGCGCCATCGACATCGCCCGCCTGGTTAAAGCGGAGCACCCCTTGGCAACGGTCGTGTTGGGCGGGGTGGGGGCCACCTTTCTGTGGGAGCACTTTCTGACCCATTTTCCTGAAATCGACTATGTGGTGCGAGGCGAAGGCGAACACGCTTTTCTAGATCTGCTGCGCTTTCTGGAACGCGGCCCAGCCGGTCTGCCCGATCACATCGACGGCCTGGCATTTCGCAAGGCCGGCAGGCCGTTTAAAACAAGCGACCGTGCGCCGGTGGCCGATCTGGACAGCCTGCCCATGCCGGCCGAGGCCTTCACCTTCCAGCACCTCTCCCTGACGCGCGGGTGCCCGGCGGGATGCGCCTTCTGCGGCAGCCCGGCCTTTTGGAATCGCCGGGTGCGGTTTCACAGCGCCGACTATTTCGTCTCCCAGCTAAGGCGCCTGCACGAAAAGGGCGTCACCTTTTTCTACGTCTCCGACGACACCTTCACTCTCAGGCGCGAACTGGTGATCGACATCTGCCGCCGGATCGTGGCTCAGCGACTAGACATCACCTGGGCGGCGATCTCGCGGGTGGACTGTGTGGATGCGACCCTGTTGGAATGGATGCGCCGAGCCGGATGCGTCCAGATCAGCTTCGGCGTGGAGAGCGGCAGCTCCGAGATCCGGGAGCGCTTTTGCAAGCGCATCGACGATGCGGCCATTGAGCGCGCCTTTGCCCTGACCGTCGGCCGCGGCATCATGGCCAGGGCCTATTTCATCTATGGGTCCCCAGGCGAAACCGAGGCGACCATCGACGCCAGCCTGGCGCTGATCGGCCGGATCCGTCCGCTGTCGGCCATCTTCTACATTCTGGACCTGTTCCCGGGCACGGCACTCTACGAGGATTTCAAACAACGCACCGGGGCCACGGACGACATCTGGCTGGAGCGCGTGGAGGACATCCTCTATTTTGAAACCGATGACAGGTTGAGCAAAAAAACCGTACTGGACTTCGGAAAGCGGCTCAGGGAGGGATACTTCGCCTTGTTGCCCCAATTCGCACGCCAACTGGAATTGGTGGACGCCCCCCGCTTCTACCCGCTGCACGCCGACTTTCTCTCCCGCCTGGCACTGACCTTCAGCCACGGCGACTACGCCGCCAACGCCCTGATCCCGGACAGGCTGGCCACCGCGATTCACCTGTTCGAGCAGGCCCTCGACTACCACCCGGACCACCGCGCCTTCTGGGGCCTGGGGATGGTCTACCAGCACCAGCAGCGCCTGGCGGATTCGGTGACGATCCTGCAGCGCGGGATCGATCACCACCCCGCCAGCGTCGACCTGCACGTCACCCTGGCCGACAGCCTGATGCGGATGAAGCTCTGGCCGCAGGCCTGCCTGGTCCTGGAAAAGGTTGCCGACCAGCCGCAGGCCCTGGACAGGCTCATCCACTGCTGCCGGTTGATGGGCGATCGGGAAAAGGAGCACCAATGGCGTGCAAAGCGCAGCCGGATGCCGATGGTGTGAGGGGTTGGGTGCTATGTCAAGGGTGTCTGGCGATCGTCGTCTCAGGCCTTGCCGCAACAACTGCCCGGTCCGGCACACCCGGCGTGCCCCGGCGCAGAACCGCAGCAGGCCGTGTCGCCGGGACCGGGCATAGCGGTGGTCGGCGTGCCGGACAGGGATGAGTGGGCCGACATGAGCTTTTTGAGGTTGCCGCCGCATTTTTCGCAAAACACGGTTGTCTGGTCGGAAAAAACCAGCATCTCGGCCACGTGGCCGCACTCCGTACACAAATAGTCAAAAAGTGGCATACGTTCCTCCGATGGAATCAGTGCACGCAGTCGCCGATCTGGATACCGCTGTGGTGGCCGCACACCTGGCCCGGGTCGAACAACGGCAGAGTGCCGGATTTGATCAGGCGGGCATTTTCAGCAACCGTTCCTTCAACGGCGCGGTAGACGGCAATCCCGCTGCTGCTGAGCTTTTTGAGCGCGCCGCCGCCGATGCCGCCCACCACGACGCCATCCACCTTGCGTCCGCCCAGGGCCGTCATGGGATTGCAGGCACCGTGCTGATGGTCCTGGTCCGGATTTTCAAAAACCTCGATCCGGTCGGTGTTAAGGTCCACGAAGGCAAAATGGGGTGCGGACCCAAAATGGCCGTGGACCGCGCTCTCCAGGCCGTTGTCGTCGACGATCGGAAAGGCAATGAGCATGTTCGCATCTCTTTCTAACAAAAGGCTAACGATGGGTTGACATAAATGAATCGCCGGGCGATGTGGCCACCCCACGACATGGACCGACCGGTGTGGTTGCCACACCCGGTAATATACCGCAAAGACGCTGCCGCTTCAAGGCCTTGCCCATGCGCTGTGTCAAGCGATATGGCGCACCATCGATAATCAGAACATATCGTTGCCTGTGCCCGGCCCATATGCTATATGTTGTATAATTTTGACATTCTCCAGGAGGTGCGATGATTTCGCTTTCCACTCAGGCGCGCAAAATTTTTGTACTGGACACGAACATTGTCCTGCACGACAGTTCCTGCATTAATCAGTTTGCGGAACACGACATCGTCATTCCCATCGCCGTTATCGAAGAGCTGGACCGCTTTAAAAAAGGCAAAGAGATTTTAAACTGCAACGCCCGCGAATTCGCGCGAGCCCTGGACGAATTAACCGGTGACCGCATTTTCAACGGCGGCGTGCCCATCGGGCCCGGAAAAGGCAACATCACCGTTTTCCTGGACCGCGAGTTTCACGACACCCTCAAGGTCAATTTTTCACCGGACAAGCCGGACCACCACATCCTCAATTCGGCCTATCACATTGCCTGCGAGCACGCCTTCAACCGGGTCATCCTGGTCACCAAAGACGTCAACCTGCGCATGAAGGCCAAATCCATCGGCCTGATGGCCCAGGATTACAACACCGATCGGGTTCAGGCCCCGGCGGACATATACAAAGGCAGCCGGATCGTGGACGACATCCCGGCCGGGATCATCGACCAGATGTACGCCAAACCGTTTGAAATGGACGCCGCCGGGCTGGATGTGTCGCTTCCCATCCTGTCCAACGAATACCTGATCATGAAAAACGGCAGTAAATCGGCCCTGGGGGTGTTTGTGGCCCAGACCGGCACGATCCGTCGCGTCGAAGCTCGGGCCTGCTACGGCATCCGTCCCCGCAACGCCGAACAGTGCTTCGCCCTGGACGCCTTGACCAATCCGGAGGTGCCCCTGGTGACTATCACCGGCAAGGCCGGAACCGGCAAAACCCTGCTGGCACTGGCTGCCGCCTTGGAAATGCGCCGCGCTTACCGCCAGATTTTCATCTCCAGGCCCTCGGTGCCGCTGAGCAACAAGGACATCGGTTTTCTGCCCGGAGACATCCAGTCCAAACTGGACCCTTACATGCAGCCGCTTTACGACAACCTTTCCGTCATCGACGGCAGCCGCAGCGGTAAAAACGGCAACGGCCAGGGCCGCCGGATCAAGGAGCTGCTGGACGAAGAGAAGATCGTCATCACGCCACTGTCCTACATCCGCGGCAGAAGCATCGTGAAGGTCTTTTTCATCGTCGACGAAGCCCAGAATCTGACCCCCCACGAGGTCAAAACCATCATCACCCGGGCCGGCGAAGGCACCAAAATCGTCTTCACCGGCGACATTTACCAGATCGATCACCCCTATCTGGACAGCCGCAGCAACGGCTTGAGTTACCTGATCGAAAAGATGAAGGGCCAGCACCTGTACACCCACATCAACCTGGAAAAAGGAGAACGCAGCGAGCTGTCGGATCTGGCCATCAGTCTGCTTTAAAAAGGGGTTTAGGCTGATGGGGGAAGGTGTTTAGGGCGGTTCGAGATCAAGGCGTGCTGCCAATCTTAGCTCGGGTTTTACCACAGGCATATGGTTGATATTTCGATGACCACGGGTTCGAATCCCATTGCGGCTGCCGAGCGTGCCGATGCAGCCGTGTCCATGCTGGCCGCCCTGCCCCGCGTCAGCGACCCGTTGCCGCGCATCGACGGCACCATCAAGGCCGCACCCGAACACTTCGTGGTCGAAGAACTGTTGCCCTACACGGCCTGCGGCAGCGGCGAACATGTCTATGTCACCTTTCGGCGCGCCGGAACCAACACCGCCGACGCCGCCCGACGCCTGCAGGCGCGCCTGGGCCTTTCGGCCTCGGACGTGGGCTGGGGGGGGCGCAAGGACAAGACCGCCGTGGTGGTGCAGACCATGTCGCTGCGCTGCGGTCTCGACCGACCGCTGGCCGAGATCAAACGCGAACTGGACCCGCTGCCCTTCGAAATCCTGGATATCCGGCGCCACGGCAACAAGATCAAGACCGGCCACGTGGCCGCCAACCGCTTCGACATCATCGTCAGCGGCACCGGCGCCGAGGCGCTGCCCCGCGCGCGGGCCATTTCCGACCGCCTGCGGCAGACCGGCATACCCAATTTCTATGGTCTCCAGCGATTCGGAATCGACATGCGCAACATCCAGCGCGGATTCGATCTGTTCCGGAAAAAGGGCCGCCCGCGCAAGGACGCATTCATGGTCTCGGTGGTCCAGTCGGCCCTTTTCAACATCTGGCTCGACCGTCGCATCCGGGACGGCAATTTCGGCAGGCTGCTGACCGGCGACATCGTCAAGAAAACCGACACGGGCGGCATGTTCAGCGTTGACGACGTGGCGACCGAATCAGCGCGCTTTGACGCCGGCCGGATTGTCTACACCGGTCCCATGTACGGCTACAAGATGAAAGCGGCCAAAGCGGCGGCCGGACGGCAGGAAGCGGCCCTGCTGGACCAGTTCGGGCTGTCGGCTGAAGATTTCCGGCGGCTGCGGTCGCCGGGCGCGAGGCGCGAGGCCATCTTGAGGCCCACTGATCTGGACATCAGCGCTGTGGACCACGGGCTGCGCTTCACCTTCACCCTGCCCGCCGGTGCCTATGCCACGACGCTGCTGCGGGAGTTTGTCAAGCCGGCCCACCCCCACGGGGAGAACCTGTCGCCAGGGTGCGCCTGAAAGGAGCATCGCATGCCACGACAGCCGATCGGTTGCGCTTCCGCCGTTGAAAAACCGAAGGCGGGCTACTGGGAACTACGCCTGGAAAGGTGCCGAAAAGCGCTGGAAAAAAATAACTTCGGGGTCTTCGTGGCCGCCGATGCCCACGACGCGGGTACAATTTTTCACGAACGCATCCGCCCTCAAATCCAGGTCCAGACGGCATCCTGGGGCGACTCCATGACCCTGGCGACCACCGGCGTGCTGGATGCGGTCAGGACCGATTCCGCCATCCGGCTGATCGACACCTTCGATCCTCTGGCCACTCCGGCCGAGCGCCTGGAGCGCCGTCGTCAAGCCCTGCTCAGCGACCTGTTTTTTACCGGAGCCAACGCCGTGACCGAAACCGGCCTGCTGGTCAACCTGGACATGGTCGGCAACCGCGTGGCCGGCCTGACCTTCGGCCCCAGGCACGTGGTCCTGTTCATCGGCCGCAACAAGATCGTGCCGACCCTGGACGAGGCCATGGCGCGTGTCAAGCGGATCGCGGCGCCGGCCAATGCCATCCGCCACCCGGGGTTGAAGACGGCCTGCATGAAGACCGGCCGGTGCACGAACTGCAGCAGCCCGGATCGTATCTGCAACACCTGGTGCATCACCGAGAAATCATTTCCCGCCGGTCGCATCCGCATCGTTTTGATCAACCAGGATTTAGGATTGTAGGCATCGCTCCATGATTAAAGACGTTCTCCTACTTGGACCCGCCGCCGCCCGAACCGCCGCCACCGCCACCCGATCCACCGCCCGGGCCACTGCCGCCACCCGATCCGCCGCCACCGCCACCCGATCCACCGCCCGGGCCACTGCCGCCACCCGATCCGCCGCCACTGCCACCAGCACCAGACCCGCCGCCACCCGAACCGCCCGAACCGCCACCGCCACCCGGGCCACCGCCCGAGCCACCGACTCCGGATCCAGCACCGCCGGAGCCGCCATGGACGCCTTTTGCGACCGTCCCGGAATGGTGGCGTGACATCTGCCGGGAAGACACCCGATGGGACGCAGTCGTAATTTGATGGCGCAGCTGCTGCATCTGTTGGTGCGTGTAGCGATTCTGCAAGGCCTGACACAGCGTGTCGGACACCTCGGAAGACCGCATGTTGAGCCTTGCCATGGTGCGCGCCGTCTGCATGGTCTGGATGGCCAGTTCATCGCGGTCACGCCTATCCATGGTCTGCTGACGGGTTTGGATTTCCAGATGGGCCGCCACCGCCTCCATGTCCCGCGTCTGCATGCCCGCTGCCAAACTGTCGGCAATGGCCTGCATCACTGCATCGACCGTCTCTTTTTCTTCGGAGATGGTCATGGCGAGGCGGTTGGCCTGGGCATAGCGACTGTGTACGGCCGTCATGGCGGCCAAGATCTGCTGTTCGCTGGCCTGTTTGGCCATGCCCTCCATGGCTTTGTTCATCATCGGCTCCGCAGGTAACCCGGCCTTGGCACAACGCATTGTTTCCTGCTGCACCCGGCCGACATGTTCTGGCGCGAAGCCATAGCGGTGCATCGTGGTGAGCATGTCGCGCGCGGCCTGGGCCGGGACGCCCACGGCACGCATCTCCTGGACCCGAATTTCGATCTGATCTTGAACAGTCTCTGGTACTGCCGTGTCTTGGCTGGCAATACCCAATTGGGCAACCCAAATGATGGTGGCAACTGTCAGGCAAGCGACTTTCATAATTGACCCTCCCTTTGACGGGTTTCTTTTCGGTAATAACGCAGCTTGACGCCACAGGTTACAAGCGGGGGTCGAAAATGCAGTTTTCCGATCCGAAATCGTCTTTCTCCTTCAAACGGCAGTCCGGCAGAAAGATCCTGTCGTCCACCCGGTAAAAGTAGCTGAAGGCCTCATCCGCCGCAAGCCGCACCTCCCAGCAGCCGGCCACATTTAGCGCCGGCCGGGCCTTAAACCCATCCACGGAGCAATACAGCACCACCCGATTGGCGCCCGGTTTTTTGAGGGCCAAAATCAGGTCGTCACCCTCCACACGGCAGCGTTGGCCGCCACAAGCGGCAAGCATCAGCACGAAAAGAAGAAATGGCAGACCGCTTTTCATGTCTGCGCCGCCACGGTCAAAATGGAGTTTTCGCCGCCGAAATCATCCGGTTCCCGAACCGGCACGGTGGGGTCGGCCACCTGCTGGGATCCGTCGAGGATGTAGGCAAAGCGGTGCTCACCGTAGGGCAGGTTGAGCCGCAGCTCCCAGTAGCCGCTGTCGCCGATGGGAGCCATCGGTGTCCGTTGCCAACCGGTAAAGGACCCGACCAGTTCCACCTGTCCGGCATCCGGCTGGTAGAGGACAAAACGGTTGACCATCGGCATGGGAACCGGGTCAGCCACCCGGCTGAACAGCAGCAGCACGGCCACGCCAAACCCGGCAGCGGTGTAAACGAGCGGCCGGATCAGCCTGCTGAACCAATCACGGGCCACCACCCCCATTGGCGGCCGGCGCGGCAGCATCGAGGTGTCCGGCGGCAGCCGCAGCAGCTGTTCTTGCAGCAAAAGCATCCGCGTATCCTGGTGAAACGGGGCATCGTGGTGCACCCGGTCAACGAAGTGGATCTTCTCTTCGAGTGTCAACTCGTTGTCGATGTACATGCTTGCCAGACAATCCATCATTCACCTTTGCAGGCCAGCATCGCTTTCAATTTGGTACGAACGCGATGAACCCTTACCTTGACGTTGGCTTCGCTGATCTTCAGCATCTGACCCATCTCACGGTAGGTCAGGGCCGCGGTGGCCACCAGAGATATCAACTCCCGCTCCGTGGGGGACAATCGCGCGACCGCAGCCAGCATGCGATCGAAGGCCTCTCTTTGAATCACCCGCTGCTCGGGGCTGTGATCGGACGCTTCACAGCAGTCGGCGTCAATGTGGGCCGTATTCCGCCTGCCAAGCGCATCCAGGGCGGCATGGCGGGCGATGGTGTAAAGCAGGGGTTTGCTCAGCTCCCGGTTTCCATAGCGCTTTAAGTAGCGCGTAAAACTCTCCTGCACCAGATCGCGGGCCAGCTGAGGCTCGGTGGTCAGGCGCAACAGGTAGCCATAGAGCCGGTCTCTGTTGTCTCGGTAGAACTGGCTGTAAGCGTCCACATTAACCCCAAAACGAACGTGGGCCAGAAAGGTTACAAAATTTTTAACCGAATGCTAACACACCGCTCATTGACTTTGAACATTGCAGGCTTAACTTGTGAAGCAATTACCAGCAACCCGATCTAAAGGAAAACGCCAATGTTCGATCCTGTGACAATGTTACTGCTGGGTATGGGATTTATCGGTCTGGTGTCCATCGGCCAGCGGTAGCCTCATGCGCCATTTGCGCTGTCAGAAACGAAACGCGTGTTCTGCGTCATGTGCGCGAATGCTTTCCTTTGACAACATGTAGGCCTTACCGCCTGATCGGTCGGCACGTTTTCAAGCAATCCCCCGCGGATCATAAAAAGGCCCCCACAAACCTGGGGGCCTTTTCAGTCTCATCGCCACAGCGTCAATGTCGGCCTACCGCGGCTGCGGTGCCGGGTTGGCTTGGAACTGCTTTACGATCGCCGCGATAGTCGGCCAAAAATCAGCATACTGCATGCCCAGCCGGATAAACCAGGGATCGTGTTGGTAGGCGCTTTGATCGGCAACGAAAATGGCTTTGTTGTAGCGGCGGTAGTTGCGCGTTTCGGCAATTTCCAGGTTGGCCACGGCCAGATCCTTTTGTCCCTGGGCGATGTTGATCAGGGCCGCCGCCCAATAGGTATCGGCCGATTCGCGGAAATCGCCGAGCCCGTCGAAGTCGGCGATCGCCTTTTCAAAATAGTGTCGCGCCGCCGTCAGATCGCCCGTTCGGAAAAAATACCAACCGGCCTGATGCATGCGCCACCCGTAGCGCGGCATTTTGGTTTCCAGGGTCGGCAGCAAATCGTTGAAATCGCGGGCGTACTCCAGCGGCTCGGCCGCATTGACGATCGACAGCAGATAGGCGTCGATCACGGCCGTCAGCTTTTCCACAGGAATGTTGCGCTCCTGAAAAGCCGCCACCAGCGGGCGCAGCAGTTCGACGGCGGCCTCGTACTCCCTGTCGTTGGCCAGGGCGATGGCGTTGATGGCGTCGTGAAACAGGGCCGTCTCTTGGCGGACCTGTGTGGTAATCCGGCGGTCCAATCCCCAAAAGCCGATCGCCGTCACCAGTGCCAGGCACCCGATCACGGCCGCCAGGCCGACCGGGCTGCCGATTTTAGAAATTGTGGGTGCCATCGATCTGGCCTGTGGCCGCCGAGTTGGGGACCTTGTCTGGCAAAAGGCATCGGGGTCGTTTGGAGAGAACAACACCTGTTTTCATCAAGACAGGATCCTTTGACGACGGTGAGTTTTCTTGCGATTAGCACAAAAGCGCTGCGCTGACAATTGTAGCCTCATGTCCGTCCGGAAACGAAAAATTTTGGTCGAGATCAAGGCGCGCAGCCAGTCTTAGCTCGGGTTTTACCGGAGGCATATGGTTGATATTCCATACTCCGAAGATAAAATTTTTGCGCAAGGCAGAGATCGGGCAACATAACCGTTTGCTGATGGGCATTTGACTCAGTATGTCAATGAAGTTTGGGTGAACGGCTTTTCGGGCGCGCCTGACAGAACGCGGCCCAGAATGGGGATCGAACGGCTTTTTGGCGCCGGCTTTCATCTCACGCCACAGGGCCCGACCCGGAAGGCGGGCTGCCTTTTCGATCAGCCGGTCGGACAGGTCCGAAAACCCTTCGGCACGATCCACCGCTTCGGCTTTGCGGCTCAGGACCACGTCCTTGATCTCTTCCATCAGGCCCGTGTCGTACATGAAATGGTGTGGACGAAGTGGCCGACAATCTGGGAGCGGTGGGGGTCCTTGCCGAACCACTCCTCTTTTTTGGGCGTGATGCCGACCCTGGCCAGGCCGGGGAAGATTGTCGGGGTCGGAAAGGCCATGGTGACCACCCAGGCGTCCTGTACGTGACGCTGCCAGTCCGCATACGACCACAGTGCCAACCCCTTTTGACCCCACTGCTTTCCCCAGGAGTTTTGCACCCAGAACCCGGTTTTATCATAGCCCACCAGGGCAAAGGCGTGGCCGCCGATCAGGGGCCCGCCCATTTCGATTTTTCCATCGACCGGGTGCTGCCACCCGTCGTGCACCTGGGCCGAGACATACAGAATTCTGGCTTCGTTGAGGGCACAGTGATAGTCCACGATATTGGGCCGCAGCCGGTAGTAGGCCCCGATGGTGGTCTCTCTTGCCCGGGCGGCGCGGTGGGGTGTCAGGCGTCCCGGGTTGGACGGCGAATACCGCCAATCCAACTCCCGGCAGACCCCGTTGTGGTACCAGCCGCGGATGGCGCCCCGGCAGCTGGAGCCCGAATAGTCTTCTCCCTGCCACTCGTCGAAACGCCGGGCCATCTCGTACAACATCCGCGCGGAAGCGCCGCTGTCGGCATCGCGGGCCCGTTTGAGAAGATTGATCACCGCCGCCAGGCCGAAGCCGGTGCAGGCCCCCTCCTGCCCCTGGTTGAGGATCACCAACCCGGGCGGCGGATCGAATTTGGGGGCCAGCGGCATCAGCGACGGTTCGAAGTACAGATCCCGAATGTCCGGCACATCCGGAACGGCGTTGAGCAGATAGTCTCCCATGCGGTTGAAGGTCTGGTTCGACATGGACACCCCCTTTTTGAATGAAGGTTGATGTGAACATTTTCAGAAAATCACGATGTTTCTGAAAACACAATTGCGGTTTTTGTTTGCCCTTTTCTGGAAAAACAATTGATCAGTTTTGCATTTTGTTAATATGACTTGATTTTTAAATTATAATGGCGATAGTAATAGATTATTTTTTATAATGTTCATCAATAAAGCAACCCTAAAAAGGAGGAACGGATGCCAGCCAAGAAAAAAGTTGACGGTGCGAAGTTGATCAAGATGGTGGATGAGGGCGTACATCAAAGGGACATCATGAAAGAGTTTAAATTCAGCACGGCGGCGCAAGTTAAGACGCACTATATCGATGCGCTCATGAAAGCCGGTAAAGCACCGGCAATCAAAACGGGACGTGCCAAAGCGAAATCAAATTCGTCCAAGGAGGTGCTGGTAAGCAAACGCGGCAGTGTCGTCATATCGAAAGCGATAATCGATGAAATGGGGTTTGCCCAAGGCGATAAATTCGCCGTGCGTAAAACCAAATCGGGGATCTCCTTGCGAAAGCTGTAACCTTTACCACCCGCCCGTTCGATCACGAAAAATGAACTAAAAGCAGACCCGATTCGGGTCTGCTTTTTTTGGTTCAGCGGACCGGTTGCGCCGAATATTCAGCAACGCTTTTTTATTAAATTTCGTTAATTTGACCAAATATGGTTGACTTCAGCCCCGCATGCCAAACCCACTTTTAAGGGCCAAAACTAATTTTTAAATTGATATATTAGCAGGTTGTATGAATTTAAGATTTTTGGGACGCCTTCTGCTGTTTACAATTGCATAACTATCCAGCGCGACGCTCCCGGTTCTGAAACAGAACCTCCTGAACAACCGACCATCTTGGCGGCGACTCCGCCAAAGCGTCACACATACCGTTCATTAAACATGAAGCGGTGGTTGCGTATGCCACCCAAAAAAAGGAGGCGCACCATGCCTTCAATCGACAAGTTTTTCTGGATGAATCTGCTTTGTTCGCTTTTCTTTTTTAACCTGACACAACTGTGGGCCACCGAAAAAGTGGCCAAGCGGACCGATCATGCGCAGGCTGTCGGCGCCATCATCGTCAACTGCGAAAAAAAAGCAATGTCTGAAACGCTCCAGATCCAGCCACCTGCGGTGTTGCGCGGACAAGGCTGTCGCCAAAGCAAACTTTTTAAGACGCAATCGCGATGATATGATCGAATAGATGATGACCTCGCAGATCTCTTTTAAATCGTATCGCATCGAACGGTTCGTGAACGCGCATTACACCCAAAGCATCTGCTCGGCACGCTGACCGCAAACCGATTGCTTGATGTCGGCTTCCAGGCGTTCGATCCAACCCCGACGCGTTGTTCGAAAGAGGAGTTCGGCAATTGAACTGCAAGTGCACATCGAGTCGGTATGCGTCTCCTGCAACAGGACCGACTGGGGTGACGGGACCTGGTTCCATCGAGCCGGTCAATCGTACGCCACCCGGCAGGAGAGCCTTTGCCCCCACTGCTGCCGCAAACAGTTTCCACAGTTCTACAGCAACTACGAGCGCCCGCCCAAAATTGGTGTGGGCGGGGGGGTTGAGGAGGTTCAGCAGGCTTTTCAGGCCCGGCTGAACAATTCACCTAACGGTGGGTCACGGCGCATTTTGTTCGGCGATTCGCCAGGTGGCCGGCGCTGCAGCGCCGGCGGTGGCGTCTTTTTCCCGCCGCAGGATAAAGATCGACGCGACCGGTTCGGCATCGGGAAATGTAATCGTTACCCGGGCAGAAAGGTCCTGGCCCGCTTGTTGAATCGTGTCGACCCGGTAGTCGAGATCCCGGTAGTAATTTCGAAGAAAGGCCGGATATTCGCTGTTCGACTCGATCAGTTCCTTGTATTCCACATAGGCATCGGCTGCGAGCAGTGATTTCAAGGCCGCCACATCACCGCCTTTCAGGGCCTCGAAATAGGATATCAAGGTTGCGGTTCCAACCGCCAGATCGGCCGGGTCGCCCGAGGCATTGTCCTGGGCAAAGGGCGCGCCCGTCGTCAGCGTAAGGCAGCACACAACGATCGCCCACATTCTAATTCTCATCGATTCCACCTATCGGGTTAAGTTCTCAAACCAAAGATCGGCCATGGCCTGGTATCTCACACCGTTGGGATGCAGCGGTGTCGCAAACTCATCCTCATATCGAAAATGACCTGTCCCAGGATCGATTGAGCTGAAATAGACGAAAAAATCCGGGGGCGTCACCGTGATGCCGTTGCCAGGAGCGGAGAACAGTTCATCGATCACGGCGTTATAGTCCGGAACCAACCAAAAGCAACCCTAAAGCAAAAGTCGGGCCGACAAACTCATCTCTGGCCATGCAAAAAATTTAATTATTTTCAATGGGATATACCACTTGTCGGTAGAGCGGGGATTTTAGGGATATTTTTCTACCCACTATACCGCCCACGATGGGTAATTCGGTTCTCACAGGACACATCCGGCGCAATTCTGGCGGATTTATACATTCCCACTGATCGAATCCCGGCCAGCAACCCAAATCCCGTGCCGATGGCGTGATATTTAAGCATTTTCATCATACATTGACAGGTCGGGCTGCGGATAAGCTTCAGCATCCGCTGAGCGTTCAGGCAGGCCCGTCCCACCGAACAGCGACGACACAACCGTTCAGCCATCGGGTTGCAACGGGGTCACGCCATGCAAACCGTCGACCTCGACTTCTACAAAATCCTTTTCGAAGACCTCGATCCCGAAAAATTGCGCAGGCGCTTTCTGGAACGCCTCTTGAAGATCCAGAAGGTCGAACGGGGCTCCATCTGGATCTGGCAGCATGATCGCTATGTCTGCATCGCGTCGCATGGCGGACAGGCGCGGATCGATGTCATCAAAGGCGCCGCAATCAATCGATCCATCTTCAATTCGCAGATGAAGAAATTCGGTATCCGCAAGTGACTGCTATATGGCATGCATCACGATGCCGGACGGCAGGTCTTCACCAAAAATCAAACCTTCATCCCGCTGGGCCAACGGCACCACCTCACGCACGATGCTGGCCTGCGCGGCCAAACTGGGTGTCTGACCGCCGCTTACGGCCATCCAGTCAAGGACCTGACTGCGGGTCGACGGATCCAGGTCGCGGGTACGGTCGCCGGTCCGGCGGCAGATCTGGGCCAGGGCGGCGGCCACCGGCCGGGGATCCCGCCAGTCGGTCGACAGCAAAAGGCCGACCCAGGCGGCAACCTCGCCGGGCGGGACGACCCGGTCCACCGACCCGTACAGCAGCTCCCGCGCCCCCATGCGCGACAGGGCCCAAAAGTGCTGCGGTTTGCTCTTCTTGGGTGTCAGTTCGACAAGCAGGGCCCGCCCCCAGCGGATTTTCTCCTTGGCCTGCAGGTGTTCCATGTTGGCCGCCGCCATCCACATCTCCAGCCGCTCCTGGGGCGACATCTTGCGCGGCGGACTCTTTTTGGGCATGAGCAGCGGGGCCAGATCCTGAATGAACTGGCGCTGCTGCCCAGGGGTCAGCCCGGCCGCTACGCGCCGCCACAGGATCCACCACTCGCTGCGCACCTGAGCCTGATTGGGGTGCAGCGGTCCCCGGCCGTAACACCGCCAGAGGGCTTTCATGCGCAGCGGGTCGGCGCCGTCGGCCAAGCCCGGGCGCAGGCAATAGCCCAGGAAATTGAGCCAGCGGCTCTCGTGCAGGGCCGTGTACCCACGCTCATCGGCCAGGTCGAGCAGTTCGTCGGCCAGGGCACGGATAAAGGTCAGGGGCCACTGCTGGCGCGGCCGGTCGACCAGGTCGGCGACCTGGTTGGCGACCTGCTCCAGCTGCCGACCGGCACCCCGGTCACCGAACACCCGGCGCACCGCGGCCCGGGCCTGGTCCACCAGGGCGCTGTCAAAAACTTCCCGGTCGGCAATCGCCGCTGCAGTTGGGGTACTTCGCAGCTGAAACTGCAGTTTCCACAGGTGGTCGCTGACCAGGCTGCGGCAGGCCAGGGCCAGGGTGCCCACTTCGGTGTAGCCGGCCACCATCTGTATCGGTATGCGGGCCTTGGCACCCTTTCTACCGTACTGGATAATGGTCTGAAGGGGCGCCAGGGCCGTCAGGGTGTCGTCCACCGCGATCAGGTCTCCCGGGCGGTCGCCGCTGCGATAGCTGGAACTGTAGATGTTGAAGGTTACCGGCTGATTGGCGCGCACGTCGAAATGGTGGTCGTGCAGTTCGATCTGCGATCCCTCTTCCAGGCCGCGCTCCACCAGGCAGAGGGCCTGACGCTGCCCGGTGGCCGACTTGGCTGCCACCTCCAGGTAATAGGCCCGGGGGCTGCCGCTGCCCACGCGCACACCGCGTCCGATCTTGACCAGGCCGTAGTAAGCCGCTCCAGTAGAGACGGCCAGGTCCGGGTCCGGATTGGCCAGAATGCGCGGCAGATCGTCGCCGCCGCGGCCGAACCAGCGACCGACGGCCTGGCGAATCCGCTCCTGAATGACGCCCGGCTTCAACGATCCCCCGTTGAACAGGATCAGGTCCGGCGCCGGTCGCGGTTTGTTCAGGTGGGTGGCCACATCGGCGGCGTGCTGTTCCAGAAACCAGCCCAGATGCCGGGTGATGGCCGGCTCCTGGGCGTAGGGCAGTCCGAATTCCGTGATGCCCTGGCGCTGGCGGTTGGCCTGGCCGTCCTCGGCCGCCAGGATGGGAAAAAAGCCCTCCAGGATGGTCTCTTCAACCGCCTGGCGCGTCAGGGTGGCCGACACGGTGTCGCCGATCAGGCTGCCGCCGGAGCCTAATATGGTCATGGTTTCCCGGTCGGCATCGCCGTTTAATATTCGTTCCTTGGCCTGGCGGCTCTGGTGGCACAGGGTCTTCCAACGATCGCCTTGCAGGGAAATCCGGCTCTTGGAGAGCTGGCGTTCGATGCGCCGGGCCAGGGCCAGATCGATGTTGTCGCCCCCCAGGATCAGATGGTCGCCGACCGCCAGGCGTTCGAATCCCAGCCGGCCATCGACATCCGTCAGGGCGATCAGGGTAAAGTCGGTCGTACCGCCGCCCACGTCGCACACCAGAATCAACTCCGCCGGCTGGACGAAGCGATCCCAATCGGTTTCGTGGACCATCAGCCAGCTGTAAAAGGCGGCCAGGGGCTCTTCCAGCAAAATGACCTCGGGCAAACCGGCTAACGCAGCCGCCTCCACGGTCAACTCCCGGGCCACTTCGTCGAACGAGGCCGGCACGGTCAGAACGACCAGCTGGCGTTCCAGGACCGCATCTTCGTCCGGGTAGGCCTGGTTCCAGGCATTGCGGATATGGCCCAGGTAAGCGGCCGCGGCCTGGACCGGCGAGACCTTGACCACCTCGCCATCGGCCCCCCAGGGCAGGATCTTGGCCCGGCGGTCGGCATTGGCGTGGCACATCCAGCTCTTGGCCGACGCCACCAGGCGGGCGGGGACCTTGGCGCCGTGGTCGCGGGCGAAGGCACCGGCAAAGTGGTCGGCCGGGCCTTGCCAGGGCATGCGCACGGCCGCTTTGGAGATGTCATAGTCGCCGGGAATGTACAAAAAGGAGGGCAGCACCCAAAGCGCGCTGATTTCGCCCGGGCCGGTCAGCTGGGAGATGGCGAACTGTTGCGGCCGGCGGTGGTCGGCGGCGGCCTGCAGGTCGACATAGGACACGGCCGAATTGGTGGTGCCCAGGTCGATGCCCACGATGTAGCGCTGCTCATGCAGTTCCAATGGCCTCTTGCTCCCTGATGTTGAACTCCAGCTTCCAGCGGCGCCCGTCGGCCTTAGAGACGCACCACAGGGCCAGGGTACCCACCTCGGTCACCGCGACCTCCAGGGTAACCGGGATGACGCTGCCCTGCTCGCCGTCCAGGGTGGTTTCGATCTCGGCGATGGCCTGCACCTCGCCCTGCCAGTCTTCGATCACATCGCCGATGCGATCGTCATGGCGCATGGATCCCAGAAAATCGAATTTGGCCGGCTCGCCCACCACCAGGGCGAACTCACGCTGGTCGAGATGTGCCTGACTGCCCTCTTCCATGCCGAACGGGGCGATGCACAAGGCTTTAGTGGGGGCCGGGACGCCGGGCACGGCCGGCATGGAGGCCGCGACCCCCACATAATAGGATTTGTTCAACCCGTAGCGAATACGCACCCCGCGACCCTGCCGGGCCAGCCCGTAATAGGCGGCCCCTTTGGCGACGGACAGATCGAAGTTGCGGGAGGCGATTTCCCGCACCGGGCCGGGCTGGCCGGACGGATGCCACGAGGCCAGCAGGTCAATGATGCGGCGGCGAATGTGCCCGGCCTTCATGACACCGCCGTTGAAGAGCACGGCAGTCGGCATGCGGCCGTCGTTCTGGCGTAGAAAGCGGGCCAGGTGGTGGGTCACGGCCGGGTCGGATTCGTACGCCAGGCCAATCTCCTGAATGCCCACGCGGTTGCCGGCCGCAGGGGTCGCCGAGGCCTCACAGCGGGGGAAGAAGCCGTCCACCAGAACGCTGTCGACCGTGGTTCGCGACAGCTCCGTTTTCATGGTGCCGCCGATCAGGCTGCTACCGCGCCCCAATACGGTCACCGGACATTGGGTGGCGTCCGTATCGGCCATAAGTTGCTCCTTGGCCTGGCGGCAGCTGTGCCAGAGGCCGCGCATCTGCCACGCATTCAATCGTTGGCCGGTTTCGGCGAGCCGCCGGGCCAGGCTGTGGGCCAGGGCCAGGTCCATGTTGTCGCCGCCCACCAGCAGATGATCGCCCACGGCGATCCGCTCCAGCACCAGCTGCCCATCCTCCTCGGTGATCTGGATCAGGCTGAAATCCGTGGTACCGCCGCCCACGTCGCACACCAGAACCAGGTCGCCCTTGGCGACCTGATCCCGCCAGCGGTTCCCCTGGGAGGCGATCCAGGCGTAAAATGCGGCCTGGGGCTCTTCCAGCAAGGTGACCTGACCCAGCCCGGCCACCTCGGCCGCCTGGACGGTCAGTTCGCGGGCGACCGCATCGAAGGAGGCCGGCACGGTCAGCAGAACATCCTGGTGCTCCATCCGCAAGGCCTTGTCACCAGCGGCCATGGTGTGGTTCCAGGCCTGGCGGACGTGGGCCAAAACGGCAGCCGATGCCGCCACGGGCGAGTATTTGTGCTGCGCATCCATGTCGCTGTTCCAGGGTAGGATCGGCTGGGAACGGTCCACCAGGGTGTGGCAGAGCCACGACTTGGCCGATGTGATCAGGCGATCGGGCAGCTCGGCCCCACGCTGGCGCGCGAACTCCCCCACCGCCAGGGTCCCGGCATCCTGCCAGGGCAGGGCCATGGCGGCTTCGGACACATCGTGTCTGCCCGGCACCAGCAAAAACGAGGGCAGCATGTCGCGTCTCTCCACCACGCCGGCGTCGACCAGCTGTGGAATTTCAAAAATGTCGATCCCGGGATCCTGGCCGGCGGCAGCGTCCGCCTGGGTATAGGCCACCACGGTGTTGGTGGTCCCCAGGTCGATTCCAATGATGTAAGTCGGTTTCGTCATAGGCTTGGCTCCACTTCTAATTGCTCACGGGGTGGGCCGCATGTGTATCGACCCGCCGGCATGGACGGGCAAATTGGCTGGTGGTGGGTGGGTCTCACTCGATCTCTACCTCGGCCGGGGCGACGACCGACGGGTCGTTGACCGCGGTCAGGTCGGGCAGGTTCAGCTTGAGGACCCGCCAGCCCCTGTGGCGGACCACTCCGGTAAAGGGCGGCTCGCCGGTGACCCGTCCGGTCAGCTTGATCGCGTCGGGGTCGAATCCGGCTTCAACGGTCATGGTCTGACCCTCGTCGGCGCCTACGACCGGTTCGAGGGCCAAACGCTTGGAGAGCACCTTCCGACAACTGTCGTGAATGGTGCGCACAGCCGCACCGATCTGGTCGTCCGCATAGCGGTCCAGCTCTTCCTGGAAAAAGTCCACCAGGCGGCCCTCGCGTTGCAGTACCGTCAAGAGGTGCAAAAAAAGACGCTGGTCGCCCAGCGCTTGCCCGTCGTCCGGCCCCTCGGCCACAGCCTTGGCGGCGTTGCCGCCCGGTTCCGGCCGGGCGCCGGCAGCGCCAAACAGCCCCTTGACCATTGTTCGCAGGACCAGCCACAAGATGATCCCCAGCAGCAGCACAATGCCGGCCGCCCCGGCCATCAGATAGAGGGCATAGGTGTCGTGCAGCCGGCCGATCGGGTCGCCGAGCACCTCGCCGGTCGCCTCCGGCGTCAACAAGGGGGCAATGGCCGCATGCAGCTCGATTTTTCCAAAATAGACCAATGCGGCCAGGGCACCGGCCATCAGCGCCGCAAAGAAAAACATCAGGGCAAACGATCGGCGTGAATAGGATTTGATCGGGTTCATGACCACTGTTCTCCTTTACATGAGGCGGATCGCTTCGGCTCGCCCCTGCCGGGAATCTCCACGGCGCCGGCCGGCCCGTCGAGCATACCCAAAAGACGTCCCCAGCCGGCCGCCGCGTCGATGAGTACCTGTGTGCCCGATTGGATGGCATGGCTGTGGTGGTGGGTGATCAGGGCAACCAAAGCGGAATTTGATATCAGGCTCGGATACCTTTCCGGACGGTCGCGCAGCGGGAAAAAGAGGTTGTTGATGCGCAGGGGCATTTCGCGGGCCAGCATCTCCGCCAGGTGCCCCATGACAACGGCGTCCATGTCGAATTCGGGCCACAGGTCGAGCAGCACTCCTTCCAGAGTGAAAATGGCTTTGCGAAAAAGCATCAGGTCGGCCGGGAAGACATACCCTTCGTAGGCCAGTTCGGCCATGAGGCCGAAGCACTTTTTGACCAGCGGGGCACGGGCGCAGCCGTCCGACTGCAGCCAGGCCGCGACCCGGCGGCGCAGGCGATGGCGTTGATCATGGTTGCCCAAAGACGGCTGGCCGACCAGATCGCGCACGCCTTCGCAGATACCGTCGAGGTCACTTCTGACAATGGCTTGAATCACCTGGACGGTCTTGATCCGGTCGCTTTTTTTCAGGTGCCCGGCCAGGCTCCAGTCCAGCAGGCCGATGACCGGGGATCCGGATGCAAGGCCGCCTAAGGCTAAAATGTTGCCGGCATGGGGGTCACCGTGAAACAGCGCCGATTCACGCTCAGAAAAAAGGGGCTGGCAAACCAGCGCCTCGAAAAGCAGCCCGGCGCAGCGCCGGCGCTGCGCCGGGCTCAGGGCTGCGTCGGTGATCTTGGGTCCGTTAAGGTATTGCATGGCCGTCATGGCAGCGCCGCCGAGCGGCAGGCGGCGCGGGATTCGAATGGAAGGCATGCCTGCGTAAAAACGCACAGCCTCGTCCAGGTGGCGCTGCTCGGCGCCCAAATCGATCTCCTTGATCAGCATCTCGCGCACATCCTGGAAAATCTCCAGAAACCGGAGACGCGCCAGGGGATACAAAGCCCGGTTGGCCTCGATGAAAGCGGCCGTTTTTTCAAGCAGGTCAACCTCTTCGATCACGTGTCGGCGGATGCCGGGTTTGAGCAGTTTGAAGACCCCGCAAATCGGTGCTGGACGGTCTGGGGGATGCCAATCGAAGCGCAACACGGCGCCGACGCTGGCCTCAGACAATACGCTTGGCACCAACCGCACGGCCGACTGTTCAGGCGATTGCCGAACCTGGCTTCGGATGCGGGCCACAAGGCCAGCGGCGGGAGTGCCGTAACGGCCGTTTTCCAACTGAATCAGCCACCGCTTGACGATCGGATCGAGATGGGGATGACGGGCGATGACCTGTCCCAGCTTGTGAAGGGTTGGAAACCGTTTGGCCAGTTCCAGCAGGCGCGCTTCGGGGGCTGCGTCCGGATCCATCCGGATCTGGGCCAGCACCAGCCCCAGCAGGCGCGGTCGACTGACCTGGCTGAGATAGTATTCGAGCCCATCACACACCAGGGCGCGGTAATGGGCCACCGTATCGGGAATGGCCGCCTGGGGGCGCGTGCGCCGGACGATTTCACGGGCCATGCGCGCCTTGAAAGCCGCCTCGCCCATGCTGTCGGCCGCGGCATTCAGTCTGGCACGCAGCGTCTTTGCCGATGCGTGTCGCACGACTTGCCGCAGCAGCGGGTCCGAAAGGCTGAAAAGGTCACTTGGCATCGAATTTCCGGGATGTTACCAGCCAACTTGGAATCGATCAATGGTCGGGCAGGCCTGAACCTGCCCGCCGCCCGCCACACAAAAAGACAAATTTAATGGCGATCCCCACAATTGCAAGATTAAATATTTTCACGGCTCTGGCCGCCGAGGGTGCGTCGCAGATCGTCAAAGCTTTTCGGGTGTGAAGGCCACCACCTCGTCAATGGTGGCCGCATCGATCAATACCATCACCAGGCGGTCGAGGCCCAGGGCATTGCCGGCCGCCGCCGGCATGGCGGACAGCGCCTGCAGAAACGGCTCGGCCGGCGGATAGGCCGCTTTGCCGGCCGCCGCCCGTCGCCGGTTGTCGGCCTCGAAACGGGCCCGCTGCTCTGACGGATCGGTCAGTTCGCTGAACCCGTTGCACAACTCGACACCGGCCATGTAAAGTTCGAAACGCTCGGCCAGTGTGGGGTGGCCGGGCTTGCGGCGTGCCAGGGCGCCACATTCGATCGGATAGTCGGTCAGAAACACGGGTCGACCGACCCCGAGGCAGGGCTCGACGGCAAGGCCCATGATCTCATCGAAGCGATCCTGGGCCAGCGCCTGTGTGACCGTCATACCCCCAAAACGCTCGAAGGCATCGGCCACGGTCAGGCGCTGCCAGGGCAAAGTCAGGTCGACCGGGCACCCCTGGTACGCCAGGTGCCGGCCCAGGCGCAGCCGGTCGGCCAGGGACGTGATCAGGTCTTCGCACTGAACCATCAGGTGGGTGTAGTCCCGCCCGGCGGTGTACCACTCCAAAAGGGTCATTTCCGGCAGGTGAAAGCGGCCGCGCTCGCCACGGCGAAAACAGCGGCAGATCTGGAAAAGCTTGTCGCAGCCGGCCGCCAGCAACCGCTTCATGCACAGCTCCGGCGAAGTCTGCAAAAACCAGTTTCCGGATGGCTGGGCCTCGATGTGCACCTCGGGCGCCGGGGTCGGGATGCGCACCGGCGTCTCCACCTCCAGGTAGCCGGCCTGGCTGAAAAAGGCCCGCACGGCATCGATGATCAAGGCCCGTCGTTGCAGATTGACGTGCCGGGCGGCGTGTCGGTGGGACGGCATGCTAGCGCGCAGGCTCTGTCGGGTGTGCCGGGGCGACGGTCGCATCCGGGGTCACGGGTGGCTGGCTTTCTCTTCGATCACATCGCGGCAGCGGTCCTGCAGGTAGATTTTGTCGAATCGGTTCAGGTCCGCCTGCGCATACCAGGCGGCGCCCTGGTTTTGACACGCCTGGCAGGCCTTGCGCGGAATGTGGACGGCTAGAATGTGCCGGCCGCCGTGGGCGGCCGAGTCAATCATCCAGGCGCCGCCGCAGCTTTCGCAGATCCGGATGGTCTCGTTCTGGTTCTCGTGGATATTGTCGGTATCGTAGTAGATGCTGCGCCGGCGGGTGGCCAACGGCCCCGCTTGGCGGGCCTTCGCGCCCAGCTGCCGGCGGCTGCGCCAGCTCTCCAGGACCTTGTCGCCAACCTGGTGCACCCAGCGCGTGACCTGGGCGGTCTGCCGGATCCGGTCGGGATCGTAGTCGGGCTCTTGCAGGTGGCTGTAGTCCATGCCGGCCATGGCCAGGATGATGCCGGCATTGACGTAGGGCAAAGCGCCTTCGATGGCATAGCCGCCCTCTAAAACGGCGATGTCCGGTTGCAGCAGCGACGTCAGCCGGGCATAGCCCTGGGCCGAAAAATTCATGTTGGTGATGGGGTCGGAATAGTGGTTGTCCTGGCCGGCCGAGTTGACGATCAGCTCGGGCTTGAAGTCGTCCAGGATGGGCAGCACCACCTCCCGGACGGCATACAGAATCCCCTCTTCGGAGGTGTTGGGCGGCAAGGGGATGTTGATGGTGGTGCCCACGGCGTTGGGCCCGCCCAGTTCGCTCAGGAAACCGGATCCGGGATAAAGGGTGCGCCCGTCCTGATGAATGGAAATGAACAGCGTTTCGGGGTCGTGCCAGTAGATGTCCTGGGTGCCGTCGCCATGGTGGCAGTCCGTGTCCACCACGGCGACCCGGTTCACACCATACGCCCTGCGCAGGTACTCGATCATGATGGCTTCGATGTTGACGTTGCAAAAGCCCCGGGCGCCGTGGACCACCCGGTTGGCATGGTGGCCGGGCGGCCGCACCAGCGCAAAGCCCCGTTGCACCTGCTTGTCCATCACGGCCATGCCGATGGTCTTGGCCCCGCCGGCGCTGATGAAGTGGGATTCGGTCATCACGGACCACAGGTCCGGCACGCAAAAGTGCACCCGCTGCACATCCTTTTTGGTGACCAGATCGGGTTTGTATTCGACGATGCCCTCCACATCCAAAATGCCCTCTTCGAAGACCTGGTCCTGGGTGTAGAGCAGCCGCTCCTCGCGTTCTGGATGGGTCGGGCTGATGGCCCAGTCGAAAGCCGGAAAAAAGACCAGCCCGGTTCGGGTTTTGGCGCGCAGCATGTCAGGCTCCGACCGTCAGCGATCGTGATTCGATCATGTTGTCGACGATATCCGCATGACCGTGAATCAACCCGGGCCTGACCTGGGCCGTCACGCGGATGTTTTTGCCGGTGGTGTAAAAACCTCGCACCATGTTGAACACCATGACCTCGATGACTTCGAGTTCCAGGTGTTCGGGGTTGGCGCCGCTGGCAACGGCTTTTTGACGCAGCAGATCCAGAGCCGCGGCCACGGCGTCCTGTTCGGTGTAGCTGGCGGGTATCGCCGCGGTGTGGTTTTCGGCCGGGGCTCGGGCGATTTTTAAATCGGTGTCGGCCAGCAGGGTCACTTCGCTGGTGGTGCGGGCCAGGCCGGCGCCGATGGCATTGGCCACCGTCCAGTGCGGCACCACTGAAACCCGGCTGTCGCTCAAGCGCTCCAGACCCGTGGCAAACCAGGGTGCCGGCCCACCCAGGACCAGGATGTGGCTGGGCTGAAGGCGCGCCCCTTCCCACAGTTCGTGCACGGTGTAGACCGGTTTGGCGTTGATGCGCGCCACCATGGCACCGGCCTCGTCCAGAATCGTCCGGCAGGCCTGTTCGAAGATCCGATTGGCGGCATCGAGCACGCTGATCCCCAGCACGTCGGCGATCGTGCGGATGCCCCGGCGGGCGTTGTCCGGATCGGCGTCGTCGATCATGCCCAGCAGACAAATGGCGTCCGTGGGGGTCGGCACCGGGCCACCGTAGGCCATGGCCACCCCTATCCGATCCGGCCCGATCTCGATCCGGCCGTCCACGACCCGCACCACGCTGTCACCGCCGACTCCGATCGAAACGGTGTCCAGGGCGCGAATCAGGGTTTTGTGGCCGCCCACCGCAATGCCCATGGGGTCGAGCAGGGGGACGCCGTCGACCAGCACGGCCATGTCCGTGGTGGTGCCGCCGATGTCCAGCACCAGGCAGGTTTCCCGCTTGGGAGCGAAGGCCACCGCCCCCATCACACTGGCCGCCGGACCGGAAAGGATGGTCTGGGCCGGTTGATCGATCGAGGCCTCGAAACGCATGTTGCCCCCGTCGGGCTTGAGGATGCGGATGGGCACGCTGAGCCCTTGCTCGTTCAGGGAGTTGACCACGGCTTCGAAGAAGGCTTTGTGGATCGGATAGACCGAGGCGTTTAAAAAGGTCGTGGCGATGCGACGCGGAAAGTTGAGGCCGCCGGCGCTGCGGTGCCCCAGAAACACTTTCTCGAAGCGGTCTCCGAGCAGATCGGCGATGGCCGTCTCGTGCACCGGGTTGCGCACGGAAAATTTCGAGACCACCCCCACGTACCGGATGCCGTCCGCCTGCAGGGCATCCGCGGCCTTGCGAACCTGGGCCGGGTCGATGGGCGCGATCTCGCGGCCGCGGTGATCGATGGCACCGTCGACGACATGGTAGTGAGCCCCGGTGGAGAACAGCTCGGGGTCCATACCCGGACCGGCGGCGACCAGCATGCCCACCGGGGCGGTGCGATGTTGCACGATGCGGTTGGTTGCCAGGGTTGTGGAAAGGACCGCCCGCCGGATGCGGCCCGGATCGATACCGACCATGATGCGCTCCAGGCCCGTCAGCACGGTGGCGAACAGGTCGGCGGGATTGGTGGGCACCTTGACCTGCCGTTCCAGCCCGGCCTGTCCCAAAAGAACTACATCCGTGTGGGTGCCGCCAACGTCCAGCCCGATGATCATGAATACCTTCCCGGTGGTGACAGTTCACCGCAAGACCCGCACGGTTTGAAATTAGTCAAAAAGGGGCGTTGTGTCAACGGTCTCGAACGGTCCGCCAGAAGCGACCACTCCGGTGGGCCCTCTCCGCGCGTGTTGGGCTGGCGCCAAGACTGTATATACAGGCTTGGGTTTCCTGTTGACATTTTGGCCAATTCAATCGTAAGAGACAGCCTATCTGTATATACAGCCACAACTCCTGCGGGCGACGGGCCAAAGGTGTGCGATGAAGGTTGTCTTTGTGGAGCTGGACCGGTGCATCGCCTGTCTGAGCTGCGAGCACGTCTGCCGCTTTCAGCAGTCGATGCTGAAAAAAGGCGGCGCGTCCAACATTTTCGTGACCGTCGACATGGACCGGCGCCGAATTTACGCCGGCACCTGCCTGCAGTGCCCCAGCGCCTGGTGCATGCAGGTCTGCCCGGTCGACGCCCTGAGCCAGGATCCGACGACGGCGGCCGTCGTGGTCGACAAACAGCTGTGCATCGGATGCGGCATGTGCGTCGTGGCCTGCCCCTTCGGATATATGCAGCTGGACGCTTCCGTGCGCCGGGCCACCAAATGCGACCTTTGCGGCGGGGACCCCAAGTGCGTGCAGGTCTGCATGGCCGGGGCCCTGCACTTCGACACCATCGACGCGCTGGCGGCGCGCCGGCACGAACCGGACGGCAGGCGCCTGGGTGTTCGCGCCCTGCCCATGGACCCGAACACCGGCAACCGGGACTAGGCCGGCCATGGGCGCAGCGCGAATTGAAAGCGGCGTGGTCAGGACCCTGTGCCGGATGTGCGGCAACCGCTGTAGCATCGCCGTAACCATCCGCAACGGGCACATGGTGGCTGTCGCCCCGGCCGAAGGCAACCCGGTCAACCGGGGTCGCATGTGCCCGCGCGGGCGCGCGGCGCTGGAGATGTTCTATCATCCCCGGCGGCTCCGCCGGCCCCTGAAAAAGCAGGCTGACGGCTGCTTCGTCGAAATCGAGCGCGACCGGGCCCTGGACGAAATCGCCGCCCGGATGTTGGCCATCAAAAGCCGTCACGGGGCGCGATCCATGGGGGTCTGGAAAGGCGAGGCGGTCGGCTTTTTGCAGCAGGAGGCTTACGCGCGCCGCTTCGCCCACGCCTTCGGGTCGCCCAATTACTTCTCCAACGATTCGGCCTGCTACAACGGCCGATTTTTGGGCCACCACCTGGTGACCGGCTTCTGGAACCCGTTCCCCTACTACGCCCAGGCCGACCTGATCCTGCTGTTCGGCACCAACCCGCCGATCTGCCACCCGCCCTTCATGGCCGAATTCGCCGATGCCAAGGCCAAGGGTGCCAACCTGGTGGTCATCGATCCGCGCCTGAATCCGATCGCCTGTTATGCCGACATCTTCGCCCAGCCCATACCCGGCACCGACGGCGCCCTGGCCTGGGGGCTGATCCGCCACCTGATCGACACCGGTCAATACGATCGCCCGTTTGTCGAAAGCCACTGCGTGGGCTTCGAGGCGATCGCCGCCTATGCCCAATCCTTCACACCCGCCGCGGTCGAGGCCCAAACCGGCATCTACGCCGATGTGGTCACCCGGATCGGTCAGCTGATCGGCGCCAACCGTCCCAAGATCAGTTTTTACATGGGCGCCGGTCTGGAACACCACGACAACGGCGTCAACAACATCCGGGCCCTGGTGGTGCTGGCCTGTCTGGCCGGCACGCTGGATATCGATTGTGGGCTCGGCTGGCCCGAGGAGCTGCCGACCAACCCCTTGACCTTGTACGACACCCTGCCCCTGGACGATGCTGGGCCGATCGGGGCCGACCGCTTTCCGGTGCTCTACGGCCTTCGCAAGGAGTGCCACACGATGACCGCCATGGACTACATGCTCGGCCAGGGCGACTACCCGCTCGACGGGCTGATCGTCACGGGCGCCAATCCGGCCGTCACCAGCCCCAACACTGCCAAGGTCGAACGGGCGTTGGCCGCCCTGGACCTGCTGGTGGTCAACGACCTGTTTTTAACCCGCACCGCCCGCCTGGCCGATTACATCCTGCCGGCGGCCTCCTTCCTGGAGCGGTCCGAGATCCACATCGACATCAAATACCAGCGCGTCTACCTGACCGAAAAGGTCGCCCAGCTCCCCGACGTGATGGACGAATACATGCTCTGGCACGATCTGGCTCACCGGCTGGGTTTCGGCCGGCGCTACTTTGCCTGGGAAAACGAGGCCCAGGTCAATCGCTACATTCTCGAGCCGTCGGGCATCACCGTCGAACAGCTCCAGGCCCACCCCGAGGGCTTACCTTACCAACCGCTCACCTATGGCAAACACCATTTGCGCCCCCTGCCGACCCCCTCCGGCAAGGTCGAACTGGCCTCGGCCTACCTGGCCCGACTGGGTCTGGCGGCCATCCCCGAGTACGTGCCCCCCTATCACCTGCGCCAGCGGCCGGCGCAGTACCCGTTTGTGCTGACGACCGGGGCGCGCAAGACTTTGTTTTACCACTCCCGGCACCAGAACATGGCCCAGTTTCGCAAGCTGCACCCTCGGGCGGAAGCCGAAATCCACCCCGACGATGCCGCCGCTCTGGGCATCGGCCAGGGCGATCCGGTCCGTATCGTGTCCATGAACGGCGAATTGGTCATCCAGGCCAAAATCGTGCATCGCTCGGAACTGCTGCGCGGTGTCATCGAAGTCTACCACGGCTGGGAAAAGTGGCCGATCAACCTGACCACCCTCGACCACATCAACGACCCGATCAGTGGATTCCCGCTGCTCAAAGGGGTCCCCGTCCGAATCGAAAAGGTCGAGGTTCGAACCTGATGCCGAGCAGTTGGTGCAGGCACCGGCCCTTTGTCCGATCCGGCCCGAGCCCGAAGCCGAATTTGAAGGTGGACGCCGTCAGTGCAATTCTGCTATGAGGAGGTGGTTTCTCACTCACCGACAGGCAGACTATGGACACCCAAGCGCAACCGCAGCGCAAGTTGCTGTGGCACCAGATCCATCGCTCCCCCCTGTTCGACATCAGCCAGTTTCTGATCCTGATGGCCGCGATCGTCTGGTTTTTCGCCACCGGGACCGAAACGCTCGGGTACAACTGGCAGTGGTACCAGATCCCGCGCTACATTTTCACGCTCGACGATGCCGGGCTAAAGGCCGGGCCGCTGTTAGAGGGGTTGATGGTGACCCTGCGCATTTCGGGGGTCAGCCTGATCCTGGCCCTGGCGATCGGGTTGACCACGGCGCTGCTGCGCCTGTCAAACGCCTTCGTGGCTCAGGGTATCGCCCGCGTCTACCTGGAGGCCATCCGCAACACGCCCTTGCTGATCCAGCTCTTTTTCATCTATTTTGTCCTGGGTCCGGTGCTGGGCATCAGTCGCATGACCTCCGCCATTTTGGCACTGAGCCTGTTCGAAGGCGCCTATGCCTCCGAAATCTTCAGAGCCGGAATGGTGTCGATTCAGCGCGGGCAGTGGGAGGCGGCCTACAGCCTGGGATTGAGTTCATTCGACACGTACGTTTACATCATCCTGCCCCAGGCGATTCGTCGGGTACTGCCGCCGCTGACCAGCCAGGCCATCTCGCTGGTCAAGGATTCGGCCCTGGTCAGCACCATCGCCATCTACGATCTGACTATGCAGGCCCAGGCGGTCATCGCCGAGACCTTTCTCACCTTCGAGCTGTGGTTTACCGTGGCCGCCATGTACCTGGCGGTGACCGTGACCATATCGATTGTGGTGAGCATCATGGAAGATCGCTTCGATGGGGTCGGCTGAAGACTATGGAGAGCGGGCATGCCCCTGAATGAGACCGAAGACGCCATCATCGTCGTCGAGCACATCAGCAAGACCTTTACCAACGGCGTCAAGGCATTGGTCGATTTCAGCACCCGGATCCGCCGCGGTGAGGTGGTCGTGGTGATCGGTCCGTCGGGTTCGGGCAAATCCACCTTTTTGCGGTGTCTCAACGGCCTGGAAGATGTCGACAGCGGCTCGATCGTCATCGACGGCATCCCCTTGGACGACAACCGCGGTCATCGGCTCGAAATTCGCAAAGAGGTCGGCATGGTCTTTCAGCAGTTCAACCTCTTTCCCCACATGACCGTCGTCGACAACGTCAACCTGGCCCAGCGCCGGGTGCGCCACAAAACGAAAAAAGAGGCCCGGGCCATGTCCATGGATCTGCTGGAAAAAGTAGGCATCACCGAAAAGGCCGACAACTACCCCAGCCAACTGTCGGGCGGCCAGCAGCAACGTGTGGCCATCGCCCGGGCCCTGGCCATGATGCCCAAGGTGATGCTGTTCGACGAGGCCACCAGCGCCCTGGATCCGGAGATGATCGGTGAAGTGCTCGACGTCATGAAAGATCTGGCACGCGAAGGGATGACCATGGTGTGCGTCACCCACGAAATGGGCTTTGCCCGGGAGGTGAGCGACCGGGTGATCTTCATGGAAAACGGCAGGATCGTCGAGGTCGGCACGGCCGAGCATTTTTTCAGCTCCCCGATCGAAGACCGCACACGCCTGTTTTTGGGTCAGATTCTGTAACCCGAATCCGTCAATCAATTATGAGAAAAGAGGAGATGATGATGAGAAGAGCCAAAATGGTATTCGCTTTGGTGCTGGCATTGGGACTTTGCCTTTCAGGCGTGGCCGCCGCCGGCGAACTGCAGATGCAGCTGATCAAGGAGAGCACCCTGGAACAGGTTCTGCAGCGGGGGGTGCTGCGGGTCGGCATGGACACCTTCGTGCCCTGGGCCATGAAGAGCAAGACCGGCGACTTCGTCGGCTTTGAGATCGACGTGGCCCGGCAGCTGGCCGAAGACATGGGCGTCAAGGTCGAGTTCGTGCCCACCAAGTGGGCCGGCATCATTCCGGCCCTGTTGACCGGCAAATTCGATGTGATCATCGGGGGCATGGGCATTCGGCCCCAGCGGGCCCTGAAAGTCAACTTCACCATCCCCTATGACTTCTCGGGCATGTCCATCGTGGCCCACAAGCAAAAGGCGGCCGGGTTCAGCTCCCTGGAGGACTTCAACAAACCCGAGGTCGAGCTGGCGGTCAAACTGGGCACCACGGCCGTGATGGCCGCCAAACAGTATCTTCCCAACGCCAAGCTGAGACTTTTCGAAGACGAAGCCCAGGCCTACCAGGAGCTGCGCAACGGCAACGTGCACGCCGTGGTGGGTTCGGCGCCGCGCCCGGCTTTCGAGGCGGTCACCTACGCCGACACGCTCTTTTTGCCCATGCAGGAGACCTTTACCAAAGAGCCCATCGGCTTTGCCCTGCGCAAGAGCGACTTCGACACCTTGACTTTCTTCAACAGCTGGATTCAAACCAAACGTGACCTGGGCTGGCTCCAGGAGCGGCACCACTATTGGTTCAACACCCGGGACTGGGCTGACCTGGTCGAATAGTGCATCACCGCAAAACCCGCATAACCAAGCTGGACCTGGTGGTGACAGCCCTGCTATTGATGCTGGCCGGCTTTGTTGTCTACCGGTTGACCATCAAGCTCAACTACCGCTGGAACTGGTCGATCATTCCCCAGTACCTGTGGTATTTTGACGCGACCGAAGGCCGCTGGAAAGCCAATGTGCTGATCCAGGGGCTGCTGACCACCATCCGGTTGAGTGTCTGGGCAACGCTGCTGGCCGTGGGAATCGGCTTTGTGGCCGGGGTGCTGCGAACCACACCGCGTTTGTTCAATCGGCTGGTCGGACGCACCTATGTGGAACTGATCCGCAACGTGCCGCCCCTGGTGCTGGTCTTTATCTTTTACTACTTCGCCAGTTCCCAGCTGATGCCTCTTTTAGGGGTCGAAACCTTTATTCGCAGCGTCGGCCCGGAGGCACAAAAGGTTCTCGGGTTCCTGTTCGCCACGCCGGATCTGTTCACGGCATTTATCTCGGGCGTGGTCACCGTGGCGATCTTTCAGGGGGCCTACATCACCGAGATCGTACGCGCCGGGATTCAATCCATCGAGAAGGGGCAGTGGGAAGCCTCCTACGCCCTGGGGCTCTCCTGGTGGCAGCAGATGCGCGACATCATCATGCCCCAGGCACTCAGGCGGGTGCTGCCGCCCCTGGCCAATGAGTTCATCAACACCCTCAAATACTCGGCCATCGTATCGGTCATTTCGATTCAGGAGTTGACCTTTCAGGGCATGCAGGTCATGGCCGCCACCCACGTCACCATCGAGGTGTGGCTGACCATCACGGCCATGTACCTGGTCATGTGCCTGATGCTCTCCTTCAGCGTCCAGTGGCTGGAGCGCCGCATGGGACGCAGTGACATCTGATGGTCCGTCGCGATGACGATCGAAGCCGGGGGTGCTCGAGCATCCCCTTTTCGGGAGCGCCGTTGAATGGTATCCCAAACGTAGGAGTTGAGCCGTGCCAACTGTCATAGAGGTCGCTGCGTTGGTCGACGTGGTGAACGGCCGGACCATCAACAACGCCTATGTGATGATCGAGGGCGGTCTCATTGCAGCCTGGGGCGCCTGCCGGGAGCGGCCTCCGCTGCCGGCAGGCGCCGAGACCATGGCGCTTTGCCGGCAAACCCTTGTGCCGGGACTGATCAACAGCCATGCGCACCTGTGTCTACCCTCGGGGGGCCAGCCATTTTTCCTTCGTCAAACCGATGCGATGGCGCTGCTTCATGCCGTGCGCAACATGGCCCTTGAACAGCGTAGCGGGGTCACCACCGTCAGGGACTGCGGCGACCAGAACGGCGTGCTGTTCGCCCTGCGCCGGGCCATCGACCAGGGCGTCTTGAGCGGCCCCCGGCTGGTGCTGTGCGGCCCGCCGCTGACCATGAGCGGCGGGCATGCCCACTTTCTGGGCGGCCAGGCCGACGGCACGGATGAAGTCACCCGCACGGTGCGCCGACGCATCGCCGATGGCGCCGATTTTATCAAAATGATCGCCACCGGCGGCGGGACACCCGGCAGCCGCCCCGCCCACGCCGCCTATGGCCCGACCGAACTCGAAGCGGCCGTCGTGGCCGCACACCGGGTGGGCGTTCGTGTTGCCGCCCACTGCCGGGGAATTCCGGGCATCGGCAATGCCCTCGAGGCCGGTGTGGATCACATCGAGCACGCCTGCTTCGAGAAACCGGACGGGGCCCTGGCGTTCGATATGAAAACAGCCGACCGCATGGCCCAGGCCGGTACCGTCGTGACCCCGACCATTCAACTGTACCGGGATGCCCTGGCCCACTTGCGGGCGAAGGCGGCGGCACAGGTTCTCAGCGAGGCCGAAACCGCCTATCTGGGACGTCTGCCGGGTCTCATCGACGTCAAATACGAGGCCCTGCAGGGCTTTTTACAGGCCGGCGTCGCCGTGGTCGCCGGCAACGACGCCGGATTGCCCCACACCGGTTTCGGATGTTTGTGGCGGGAGCTGGAGGCCCTGGTGGCAGGCGGCATGACCCCCATGCAGGCCATCACCGCGGCAACGCAAACGGCGGCCCGGGCCATCGGCATGGACGATTGCATCGGCGCGATCCAGACCGGCCGGCAGGCCGATCTGCTCATCGTCGATGGCGACCCCACGGCTGACATCACCGCCCTGGCACGCGTTCGGCTGGTCATGCAGGCCGGCCGGGTGGTCTACCGCAAAGCGGCTGTGAGGTGCCGGCAACCAACTCCACCGGGTCGCTGAACTAAGGCAGGTAATCCTCGCGCACCGGTGAGAAGACCTCGATCACGACCGAATCGGCCAGGGCCTCGGCCGAGTGAGCCGCCCCGCCGGGCAGACACCAGCTGTCACCGGCTTCCACCTCCATGGTCTCGCCCTCGACGACGAAGCGCAGCTTGCCTGAAACCATCATGCCGGTCTGTTCGTGGGGATGGGTGTGGGTGGGAATCACGGCCCCCTTGGCGAGCGTGAACTGGCCCATCAGGGTCTGATCGCCGTGCACCAGGGTGGTGAGTTCGATGCCTGCCGCCAGTTGTCGAGATTTCCCGGCGCCTTTTTTTCGGAACATGGGTTGCCTTTCATCAGATGGATTATCAGGGGTTTCCTGAAGGGCTCAAATCAAGCCGCGATAATCGCCCCCGTCGACCAGCAGGTTCTGTCCCGTGATGTAGCGGGCCTGCACACTGGCCAGGAAGGCGGCCGCCGCGCCGAAGTCGGATGGGTCGCCGATGGTCCGAGTGGGATTGGCGGCCGTCATGGCCGCGATAATCTGCCGCGGGGTCGTGTTTTCCTGGTCGGCGCGGTGCCGGGCCAGCTGTTCGATGCGCGACGTCTGGTGGATGCCGGGCAGCAGGGCGTTGACGGTGATGCCGTCGGCGGCCAGCTCCAGGGCGATGGTCTTTAAAAAACCGGTCAGTCCGGCCCGGGCCATGTTGGACAGCAGCAGGCTGCCGATGGGCTGCTTGACCGATATGGAGGTGATGGCGATGATGCGACCCCAGCGTCGGGCCTGCATGGCCGGCGTGACAGCGTGGATCAGGCGCACGGCGCTCATCAGGGTCAGGTCGAAGGCCCGCGGGTAGGCCTCCAGGGCCGTGCTGGCGTAAGTGCCCGGCGGCGGGCCGCCGGCATTGGTCACCAGGATCTCGGGGTCGCCGAGCACCTGGCGCACCTGTTCGACCAGGCCGGTGACATCGTCGACCCGGCTCACATCGGCGCCGAAACCGAGCACCTGCGTACCGGCCTGGCGCGCGATTTCGGCGGCGGCCTGTCTGGCGGCGGCGGCATCTCGGGAACAGATCGCCACGCGGCACTTTTCCGCGGCCAATTGCTCGGCGCACCCCCGGCCCAGCCCGCGGCTGGCCGCCGTCACCAGGGCGACTTTGCCCTTGATTCCCAAATCCATGCGATCCCCTCCCGTCAGTTCTGTGGTTCGAAAACGGTCTCACCGTCGCTGGTCAGCAGGCGCCGGTAATGGCTCGGCCGCCGGTCCCGGAACAGCCCCCAGGCCCGGCGCTGTTCGGCCAGCTGCCCCAGGTCGAAATCGGCCGTGACGATTCCCTCGCCGGTGCGGGCCAGCCGAGCCACGATGCGTCCGGTTGGGTCGCTGATAAAAGAGGATCCGTAAAAGGTGATCGCGGCATCGTCGATGGCTTCCGTGCCCGTGCGGTTGGAGGCGACCACCGGCACCATGTTGGCGGCGGCATGGCCGCGCATACAGGTGCGCCAGTGGTCCCGGCTGTCGCTGCCCGGGCTGAGCGGCTCCGAGCCGATGGCCGTGGGGTAAAAAAGGACCTCGGCACCCCCCAGCACCAGGCAACGGGCCGTTTCCGGGAACCACTGGTCCCAGCAGATGCCGATACCGATCGCACCAAAGCGGGTCGGCCACACCCGAAAGCCCGTGTCGCCGGGGTTGAAGTAGTACTTCTCTTCGTAGCCGGGGCCGTCGGGGATGTGGGTCTTGCGATAGCACCCCAGGATCGTTCCGTCGGCATCGATCACGGCGACCGTGTTGTAGCAGGCCTGGTTGTGCCTTTCGAAAAAACTGATCGGCAGCACCACCCCGAGCTGCCCGGCCAGCCGGGCAAAGTGGGCCACGGCGAGGCTCTCTCCAAGCGTCGCGGCCAACTCAAAAAATTGGGGCCGTTCGACCTGACAGAAGTAGTGCCACTCGAACAGCTCCTGCAGCAGGATGATCTGCGCCCCCTGGGCAGCGGCGTCTTTGACCAGCGATTCGGCCTTGGCGATGTTCTCGTCCCGATCGGACGAGCACCGCATCTGGGTGGCGGCGATACGCACTTGGCTCATGTCTGACTCCCGGCATGGTGGCGATTCTGTTAGACCGGATGGAAATGGTCGCTCTCAACAATAGTCATCGCACCACATACGCTTACTTGCCCGGCGGATACTGGGCCAGGATCTTGTCCACAATCGCCTGCATGGCCTCGGCGGCGGCTTGCGGTGAATCGTAGCTCCGGTATCGATAAGACCCAACGCCCCGCCAGACCAGGTCGCTCGTGTCGCCCGCGTAAATGTCGATGATCAGCTCGCTCTGGTCGTACTGGTAAATGCGGGTTTCGGTCCCCATGCCCCAATATCCGGGATAAAAGTAACCGCCGGGACCGATGTCGGTGTAGACGGTGTCGTTGTAAAGCCGGCGCTCAATCACCAGGTGATAACTCAAAACAAGATCTGCATCGGCCTCTACACGAACGATGCCGCGCCGGGCCAGATGCGTTTCCACCGCGCGGCGGATGCGCTTGTCCAGCAAGGCGTTGTCGACCCGCACGTCCCCGGAGGCCGGCTGTCGAGGGTAGCGCCACTGCCAGGTGCCCGGATGCGGCAATTCGGCCTGAAGGCCATAATCCTGGCTCACCTGGACCGACGTGCACCCGGCCGCAATCACGGCGACCATCAAGAGGACAACGGCGGTGGATGACTTCATCGGCTCCTCTGCGAGGGGTTGCGGGTACAATGGGGGTGTGACCGGGCCATATCGGCCGCAGCTTGAGTTCGACGCCGGATGGGGTTCTGGGAGGTGGCGGGTGGGTCGGCATCAGCCACCCAGTCGACCGGATGGATATCCGGACGGCCAAACCGCCGGGACGGTCGCTATTACCCGCCGTTGATTTTACTGCGCAGCTTTCCGGAACACTTAAAGGTGACGACCTTGCGTTCCCGCAGAATCAGGTCGGAACCGGTAGCCGGGTTTCGGCCGCGCCGCTCCTGCTTGCGCTTGACGCAAAACTTGCCGAATCCGGAAACCAGCACATCGTCTCCGTCTTCCAAGGTCCCCTTGATGATCTCGAGCAGGGATTCGACCGTTTCGATGGACTTTTTCTTTGTAAAACCAAGGTCGTTCACTTTTGCGACGATGTCGTTCTTGGTCAATGCCATGGCGTCTCCTGAAGAAATTGGTTCGTGCCCGATCATTTCCGCCCGGCTACCATTGCTGAACAGACACGAATCGGCCTGGATAAATCGAAATCGCTGGAATCACAATCGAACAATCGGCTCAACACTGGTCTTCAGCCTCGCCACTGTATTCGGGGATGACCCGCGCCACCTTGTCCATGATCACATCCACCTGTTTCATGATCTCATCGATCTCCGTTTTGAGCGTTTCGTCATCCGGTTCAGTCATGCGAAAAAGGTCCTTGATCGTTCATGTGCAGGGTCAAAATGGGTCACCCAGGCGAATGCAGCCATTCATCAGCGAGGGTAGTTGCCATGAGTAAAAAGATAGTCGTAGCAATAGGCCTGATACTCGATATCGTTGTCCATCGCCGTTTCACTGTTGGGATCGGCGCTAATGCCCAGCCGCGCCAGCCACTGTGTTTTGGCATAGTCGTACAGCACGCTGCGAATCGCCTCCGAAGCGACATTGACCTCCGGGTTGTTCTTGAGGAATTGTACCACGGCATCGATGACCACCGTCACCACGCAGATATATTCGCTCACGTCCTGACGGTTCTCGACGGAAACATCCAGGAACTTTTGCAGCAGTACTTTTGCCGTGCCTTCAACCGCATCGATGCAATTCATCGGCTTCCGATTCCAGACCCGGGACCGTGCCAATACGGCCCCAGGCGTGTTGCCGGCAGGCGCCCATCTCAAAAAGGTTGATCCGCCCGATCGCTGAACGGACACCGGTAAGTGAGGCGCACACAGCCTGCAAAGGCCGTGCGGCGCTGCCAGGCCCAGTGGTTCTATGTTGAGGTTGGTTGATCCTGAAACAGGGCTTTGTTCAATAAATTCATGCAGCTATTAAAAATATACGCAAGTCCGGAGGATGTCAAGCGCATACCTGAAACCAGGCCGAAATTTGGGAGATTCGACGCACCGCCGCTATCGGCCGTCAAGCACGGCCTCGATTTCGTCCAAAAATCGGCTGCGCCGGCTGTACTGGCCTTTGCGAAAGCCGGCCGAGGTGATGTAGAGGCAGCGTTCGGCGCGGGTGACCGCAACATACATTAGCCGCCGCTCCTCCTCCAGATCTTGGGCACGTTCCATGGACCGCCAGTGGGGAAACAGCTCCTCTTCGCACCCGATCACGAAAACGGTATGAAACTCAAGCCCTTTGACGCCGTGCACCGTAGAGAGGTTGACACCGCCGCCCTCCGTGTCGTCGTCCTTGTCCTCGCGCACCAGGGCGGCCTCTTCGAGATAAGCCGCGATGGTCGGCTGCTGCGACGCGGCGTGGATCAACTGGTCGATGTTTTCCTGCCGGACGGTGAAGTCCATGGAGTTTTTACGGGTGTAGTTTTCCAGGTGGTCCAGGTACCCGGTACGCGCGATCACCTGGCGGATGGCCTCGCCTGGCGCCAGGTCGCGAATGTCGTCCAGCAGGTTCAACAGCGCTTTGAGTGAGCGGTACAGTTTTGGCGTCAGGACCCGTTCGGAGACCGCCTTCCGGGCGGCATCCTGAAGGCTCATGCCGTTGTTGCGCATCTGGGCGATTTTCTTGACCGTTCCCGGCCCGATGCCCCGCTTGGGCGTGTTGAGGACCCGTTCGAAGGCGGTGTCGTCACGGTCGAAGACGGCCGCGGTGATGTAGCAGTTCAGATCGAGAATCTCGACCCGTTCGAAAAAGCCCTTTCCGCCCAGCATGCGATAGGGGATCTGCTCCCGGCGAAAGGCCTGTTCGAACGGCAGCGAGCAGAACTTGGTGCGGTACAGCACCGCCATCTTCTCGTAGGGGACCGCCATGCGGGCAAGGCTGTGGATCTTGTCCGCCACCCAGCGGGCCTCCTCGTTGTCACTGTAGAACTCGTGGGTCTCCACCACCCCGCCCTCTTTTTCCGAGAAGCAGGCTTTTTCCATGCGGTTTTCGTTGTGCCCGATCACCCGGTTACCCAGCTGGACGATTTCGTCGGCCGAGCGGTAGTTCTGTTCCAGGTGGAAAATTTTGGCGCCTGTGTATTTCCGTTTAAAGGAGAGGAAGTGGTCGACGTTGCTCATGCGAAACGAGTAGATCGACTGCCAGTCGTCGCCCACGGCAAACAGGTGGCCGTCTTTGAGCAACAGGGCCGTGATCTCCTCGTTGAGGTCGTTGGTGTCTTGATACTCATCGCAAAGGATGTAGTCGAATTGGGCCTGGTAGCGCCCACGGAGGTCGTCGTGATCGCGCAGCAGGTTGCGCGTCAGCAGCAAGATGTTGTCGAAATCGACCGCATTGGCGGCCTTGAGGGCCGCTTCATAGCGCTGGTACACTTCGACCAGGCGGATGGGCCCCAGGTGCGGCCGGCGATCGAAGTAGGCCCCGGGATGCCCGCTGTTCTTGGCGTTGGAAATTTGTCCCAGCACCCCCATGGCGTGCTTCTTGTCGAAGTTGAGGGACAGCAGGACCTCCTTGATGGTTTTTTGCTGGTGGTAGGTGGTGAAGACCTGGATGGGGGTGCGGTAGCCCAGCAGGTGGGCGTGCTGCTTGAACATCTGGAAACAGGCCGAATGGTAGGTGCGCACCCACGGAAAGCGCTGCCGCCCCATGCCGGTCATGTGGATCAGCCGCGATTTCATTTCGTCGGCGGCCTTGTTGGTGAAAGTGATGGCCAAAATTCGTTCGGGCAGGATGCCCGAATCGACCAGATGACCGAACTTGGCCGTCAGCGTGCGCGTTTTGCCCGAGCCGGCGCCGGCCACCACCAGGGCCGGGGTGCCGGTGTGTTCGACGGCGGCCTGCTGCTGCGGTGAGAGCTGCATGAACGATGTTCTCCTGTTGAGGCACACGGGGCGGGAAGATCCGGAAAGATGGAAATGACGAATCGAAGCGACGATCACAAACGGCGGTTGCCAAAACCACGCGGGTTGCGCTAATAAGGCGCCCATCCGCCGCACCGGTCACCACCGCGTGCCGGACGATACAAAAACGGGCTCCCGCAAGGCCGCCGGGAAAACCCGTTGTTGGCGCTGGAGCCGGCGCGCGGACTCGAACCGCGGACCTGCTGATTACGAATCAGCTGCTCTACCAGCTGAGCTACGCCGGCACCAAAATAGAAAGATCAAGTATAGTGTTTACCGATCAAAATCAAGGGAAAACTGCCGCCCAGGGGCTGGTCCGACAAATCGCCGCACGCAGCGGACCGTTGACCGTCACCGGCCTGAACACAGCGGCCGGGGCCTACCTGGCCGCCCTCGTCCGGCAGCAGATCAAGTCGCCGGTCCTGTATGTGACGGCTTCGTCGAAAACCGCCGAGCAGCGGCAGGCCGAAATCGATTTTTTTTGCGGTGACAGCGAAATCACCACGGTCGACTTTCCGGCCTATAATCTCTCCCCGTTCAAGTTCATGGCCTATCACAACGAAACGGCCGCCCGGCGCATCCGTGCCCTGTACGGGCTGATCGCGGGCCACCCGGCGCAGGTAACCGTCACCACGGCCGCAGCCCTGCACCAGCGGCTGATCCCCAAGTCGATCCTGGCCGATTATGCCGAATTGATCGTCGCCGAAGAAGAGATCGAACCGGACCGCCTGGTGGCCAAACTGGTCGCCGGCGGATACACCCGCAGCGTCATTGTGGAAGAGCCCGGCGATTTTTGCGTGCGCGGCGGTATCATCGACATTTTTTCGCCCCTGTACGACAACCCCTTGCGCATCGAACTGTTCGGCGACTTTGCCGAAACCATCCGCTTCTTCTCTCCCGCCAGTCAGCGCAGCCTGGATCACGTTGCCGAAGCGGTGATTCTGCCGGCCCGTGAGGTCACCCTGGAAAAATCCGAGCTGGACGCCATCGTCGGCCGGTTCAGGGCCCGGGCGCTGCAGCAGGAGCTGCCGCGCACCACCATCCGTGAAATCGTGCAGCGCATCAAGGATCAGGGCCTTTTTCCAGGCCTGGAGAGCCTCACACCGCTGATCTACGAACGCATGGACACCCTTTTCGACTACCTTCCGGGCGACACGGTCGTCGTCGCCGAGGATCCGGCCGACATCGGGCGGGCCATCGAAAAGCGCGCACAGCTGGCCCAGGCCAACCATGACACGGCCTGCGGCAAAAACCGCCTGTGCGTCTCGCCGGGCGACCTCTTCCTGGAAGCGAAAATGGTCGACGAACTGCTCCATGAGCGCGCGTCGGTATTTTTGGCCCCGCTGGCGCTGACCGGCGGCCTGCAGCGGCACATCGCCAGCGATGTCCGCGACAACAGTGACCTGATCCTGGCCATGGATCAGGCCCGAAGTAGCGATCAACCGGCTGCGCCGCTGGTCCGGTGGATTCAGGCGCAGCAGGCCGCCGGCCACGCCACGGTGATGGCCTGCGAGAGCGATCGCCAGGCCGGCCGCCTGTCCGCCCTGCTCAGGCCCCACGGCATCGACGCCGTCAGCGGCCAGCCCTTTCCACACCGCCGCCACCCGGGACGCGTGCACATCTGCCGCGGAAGCCTTTCGGCCGGCTTCAGCTGGCCGTCGGACGCCCTGGCCCTCCTCACGGAAAGGGACGTGTTCGGGCAGCGGGCCAAATCGCCCCAGCGCCGCCGCACGACGGTGCACACCGAGCTGCTGGACGTCTCCGATCTAAAGCAGGGCGAGCTGGTGGTCCACGACGAACACGGCATCGGCCGCTACGAAGGGCTGATCAAGCTCAGCCTGGACGGCACGGTCAACGACTTTTTGCTGGTCGCCTACCGGGACGACGATCGACTCTACCTGCCCGTGGATCGCATGGGGTTGCTCCAAAAGTACATGGGCGTTGAGGGCCTGATGCCGGCCCTGGACAAAATGGGCGGCCGGTCCTGGGAACGGGCCAAGGAGAAGGTCCGCCGCTCGGCCGAAAAGATCGCCGGGGAGCTGCTCAAGATCTATGCCCGGCGCAAAGTCAACACCGGACACCCCTTCGGCGCCGCCGACAGTCAATTTTCGGGCTTCGAGGCCGACTTTCCCTACGAGGAGACCCCGGACCAGCTCAAGGCCATCGAGGAGGTGATCGAGGACATGCGCCGCCCCACCCCCATGGACCGCCTGGTATGCGGCGACGTGGGCTACGGCAAGACCGAGGTGGCCCTGCGGGCGTCGTTTCTGACGGTCAGCGAAGCCAAGCAGGTGGCCATGCTGGTACCCACGACGGTGCTGGCCGAACAGCACTACGCCACGTTCAAGGCCCGCTTTGCGGCCTACCCGATCAAGGTCGCCTGCCTGAGCCGTTTCCGCTCCCGCAGCCAGCAGAACCGGATCGTCGAGGGTCTCCGGAGCGGGACCGTGGACATCGTGATCGGCACCCACCGGCTGATCCAAAAAGATGTCAGCTTCGCCGACCTGGGGCTGTTCATCATCGATGAGGAGCAGCGTTTCGGGGTCCGGCACAAGGAAAAACTCAAACGCCTGCGCACCACCGTGGACGTTTTGGCCCTGACGGCGACGCCCATTCCCCGCACCCTGCATCTCTCCCTGGTTGGCATCCGGGACATTTCGGTCATATCCACCCCGCCGGAGCAGCGCCGGGCCATCGTCACCTACGTGTGCGAGTTCGACGAGACCGTTGTCAGCGACGCCATTCGCAGCGAACTGGCCCGAGGCGGTCAGATCTTTTTCGTGCACAACAACGTCAAGAGCATCGACCGCATGGCCGCCTACCTGCAAAAACGGGTGCCCGAGGTCCGCCTGGCCGTTGCCCACGGGCAGATGGCCGAAGATGCGTTGGAAGCCGTCATGATGCGCTTCATACGGCACGAAGTGGACATGCTGGTCTGTACCACCATTATCGAGTCCGGCATCGACGTCGCCACGGCCAACACCATTTTGGTCAACCGGGCGGACCGTTTCGGCCTGGCCCAGATCTACCAGCTGCGCGGGCGCGTGGGCCGGTCCGACGAACAGGCCTACGCCTACCTGTTCATTCCCGAGGAGAGCCGGCTGGGCAAGGACGCCCAGAAGCGGCTCAAGGTGCTCATGGAGCACAGCGACCTGGGCTCCGGATTCCAGATCGCCATGAACGACCTCAAAATCCGCGGCGGCGGCGCCATTTTAGGGGCCTCCCAATCCGGCCACATCGCCGCCGTCGGGTACGACATGTTCCTCAAGCTCATGGAAGAGGCCGTGGCCCAGTTGAAAGGCGAACCCATCACCGAAGGGTTGGAGCCGGAAATCAACCTGCCCATGTCCGCCCACATCGCCGAGACCTACGTGGCCGACATCGACCAACGGCTCTCCATTTACCGCCGTCTGGCCAAAATGAGGGACCTCAAAGAGATCGCCGCCATGAAAGCCGAACTTGCCGATCGCTTCGGCCCCCTGCCCGAAGAGACCGAAAACCTGCTGCTCAAGATCATGCTGCGGGTGCTGGCCGTGCGCGCCGGCGTCAGGCGCCTGGACCTGATCGGGCCGCAGCTGACCCTGGGATTCAGCGAAGCCCATCAGCGGCGGCCCCTGGGTATCGTCGAGATGCTTGCCGGCGGTGCCCAGACCTACCAGTTCACACCGGACCACCAGTTCAAGGCCGCCCTGGACAAGGCCCCTGCCCGGGTGATGCTGGCGCAAGCCAAAAACATCTTGATTGAAATAGCCCAACATGTTAACTGATGTAGGCTTATACAAACAGTATTTACAACGGTTGCAATGGGTTATCAAAAACAAAGCCCTGTTTTGAAACAATGGGTGGCGGTGGGTCTGCTGACTGGTGTGATGATGCTGGGCTTCAGCGCCTCGGCAACGGCATCGGCGGCCGCCGAGGTGCTGGACCGTATCGTCGCGGTGGTCAATGAAGAGATCATCTTGTTGTCCGAGTTGAACGAACGCATGGCACCTTATGCCCAGCGGGTGCGCGAACAGGGATTCGACCTGGACCGCGAAAAGCAGATGCTCGGGCAATTGCGCGAAGAGATGATCAACCGCCTGGTGGATGAAAAGCTGACCGACCAGGAGATCGCACGCAACGATATTCAGCTGGACGAAGCGGCGGTCGACCGAACCATCGAACGCATCAAAGCGGCCAACAACTTCAGCGATGAAGACTTGCGCCGCCAGCTGGCCTTGGAGCAGATGACCATGGAGGAATATCGGGATTCGATTCGGGAACAGGTACTTAGAACCCAACTGGTCAACTACCAGGTTAAATCCAGGATCGTCATCACGGATCAGGAGATCCAGGACTACTACGACAACCACCCGGAACTCTACGGCGGCGAGGTCTATTTCCGCTTGAAAAATATTTTGTTGCGGGTGCCGCAGTTTGCCTCCGAGTCGGAAAAGCAGGCCCTGGTGGAGCAGATGCAGGCCATCCGGGCGCAGATGACGGCCGGCGAGTCTTTTTCGGACCTGGCCCGGGCCCACAGCCAGGGACCATCCGCCCAGGAGGGCGGCGACATCGGCGAGTTCGCCAAAGAGACGCTTTCACCCCAGATCCAGACCGCACTGGAAGGCCTGGCGCCGGGTCAGGCCACCGACGTTCTGGACACGGACCAGGGATTGCAGCTCTTTTACCTGGAGGCCATCAACCGAACCGAAGGCAAACCGCTGGCATCCGTCAAGGCCGAAATCCACCAGAAGCTGTTCGAACAGGTGGTCGACCAGAAGTTCCTGGCCTGGCTGGAGGAGCTGCGCAGCCAGTCACACATCAAAATTTTCGTCGATTGAAGCCGGCAGCGGACACGCCGGATTCAGTGTCTTGAACGGAGCGGCTCTGCCAAATGGCGTCGGAGACCCATCAACATACCTTCGGAAGCTATCTGAAAGCGTTCCGCCTGGAGCAGAACTCGTCCATCGAAACGATCGCCGCCCAGACCAACATCGCCGCCCACTGCCTGCGGGCCATCGAGGAAAGCGCCCATGACCGCCTCCCCCCGCCGGCCTACGTCAAAGGGTTCATCCGCTCCTACGCCGCCGTCGTGGGCGCCGATGCCAACGTGGCCCTGGCCCTGTACCTGTCCGACCTGTCGCAGCAGGCCACCGCCAAACGGCAGCGCCTGAAACAGCAGGCCAAACGATCGACCATCCGGCGCGTGTTGACGGCGGCGGCCATCATCGCCACCATTTTGCTGGTGGTGCGCACCACCGCCAACCTGCTCGACCCGGAACCGTCGCCCTCCGGCCCGGTAGCGGGCCGCGGCGTCGCTCCGGAAGCGGCACCTTCAGGCGCCGACGGCACCGGCGACAGCTGGCCGGCTGACCATCCACCGAAGCAGTTGAAGCTTCAAATCGTGGCCGTCAAGCAAACCTGGCTGAAAGTCATCGTCGACGGCCAGAATGCCCGTTCCTACGAATTGAAGCCCGAAGACCGCCTGGAGCTGGAGGGAACCGCCCATTTCAATCTGATGATCGGCGATGCCACCGGCCTTGAAATTCTCCTCAATGGGCGTCCGGTCAACATTTACGGCAGCAGCGGTCAAGTGGTCAGCTTGAAAATTCCCTGACCGGCACCACGTTTCAGCGGTCGGCACACAACCCCCCGGTGTATGGTCCCAACCACGACCCGACGCCGCCACGCGGTTTCACCGGTGATCGAGAGGACGCTCATGCAGCAGGATCGGCAAAAAATTCTGAACGTCAGCATCAAGCGCCTGCTGCGACGCGGGGCCAGCAGCCGGCTGAACAAAATCATCAACAAAACCCACGGTGCGGACCTTTCGATCCTGTTCCGGGAATTGCCGCTGCAAGACCAGCAACTGCTCTTCGACATGATCGAAGACGTGGAGCAGAAAGGCATCCTGCTCAGCGAGCTCGACGAGGACATCCTGGTCGATCTGGTCGACGAACTGTCCCCCGAGGCCGTCGTGGCCACCTTGGAAGCCATGCCCAACGACGACGTGGCCGACCTGCTCAACCAGTTGCCCGAAGAAACCGCCAGCAACCTCTTGCAGCGCATGGAAAAAGAGGGTTCCGACGAAGTCGAGGATCTGATGCGCTTTGCCGACGACACCGCCGGCGGCATCATGAACCCCGATTTCATCGCCTTGAACCAGGAGATCTCAGCCAAGGAAGCCATCGCCCAGATCCAGCAGGAGTTTGCCGATGTCGAAATGCCCTTTTACCTTTACGCCGTGGACGAGCACGGCAAGCTGGTGGGCGTCAGCTCCCTGCGTCAGCTGGTGGTGGTCAAGCCCGACACGCCCTTAAAGGCCTTCATGAACACCGATGTCATCTCCGTGCGGACCTTCGTGGACCAGGAGGAGGTGGCCAAACTGGTGGCCCGCTACGACATCCTGGCCGTGCCGGTGGTGGACAGCAGCAACCGGCTGGTCGGTATCGTCACCGTCGACGACGTCATCGACATCTTCCGCGAGGAGGCCACCGAGGACTTTCTGAAGATGGCCGGCGCGGGCGAAGAGTTCGTGGAGACCAAAAGCGTCTTCAAAAGCACCCGCATCCGCCTGCCCTGGCTGTTTGCCAGCTGCCTGGGCGGCATCTTCGCCTTCTATGTGATCGGCCATTTCGAGGAGAGCCTGATCCAGGTCACGTACCTGGCGGCCTTCATCCCGGTCATCATGGGCATGGGCGGCAACATCGGCACCCAGTCCTCCACGATTGTCGTCCGCGGCCTGGCCACCGGCCGACTGCACATCCGCGACATCTGGTCGGTGGTCGGCAAGGAGCTCACGGTCGGTCTGATCCTGGGGATGGTCTATGGCCTGTTGATCGGATCGGTGGCGCAGCTGCAGTACGACATCCTGATGCTGGCCGTGGCGGTCTGCCTGGCGGTAATCTGCTCCATGTCGGTGGCCGCCCTGGTGGGCTCGAGCGTGCCCATGCTGCTGGCCCGCCTGGGGGTCGACCCGGCCGTGGCCACAGGACCCTTTGTGACCACCGCGGTCGACATCATCAGCGTCTACTTCTATTTCACAATCGCCAGCCGCTTTCTGGGCATTTGACCTCATGGCCAGCCCCAGCCTCCCCGCCATTGTGCTGCGCCGCATCGAGTACGGCGACTTCGACCTGATCGTGACCCTGTTCACCCGGGACCGGGGCAAGGTCAGTGCCATCGCCAAATCCGCCAAAAAGAGTGTCAGGCGTTTTCCGGGCGTTCTGGAGCCCTTTTCGCGGATCGAGGCCGTGCTGGCCAAAGGCCGCGGCAAGGGCATGGCGGTGCTGCAGGAGGCGGCCCTCGAGGAGCCCTTTTTCAACATTCGCGAGAGCATCGTTAACACCGCCTACGCCAGCTACTGGGTGGAGCTGGTCTACCTGTGGATGCTCGAGGGGGAGCCGCTGGCGCCCCTGTTTGGCCTGATCGACCACGTGCTGGCCGAACTCAATCGCGGGGAAACGCCCGTCGAGGAACTCAGCATTCGCTTTCAGATGCGCTTTTTGTCCCTGGCGGGGTTCCGCCCCAACTTCGACCACTGTTTCGTCTGCAAAACCTGCCTGGACCAGATCCGGCACGCCGTGGTGGTCCCGGACCTGTCCAAAGGCGGGATCGCCTGCCCGACCTGCGGCATTTGGGCCCACGACCGTCGCAACCTTTCCAAGGGGACCCTCAAGCTTTTGACATGGGCCGACACCGGCGATCTTCAGCGGGCGGCGCGGATCCGGTTCACCCCCGCAGCCGTGGCCGAAGGGTTGCGGTTTCTGGAAGCGTTCGTCCCGTTCCACATCGCAAAGAGGCCCAAAAGTCTGAAGGTGCTCCGCGATGTCCGCCAGGCGCTTGCCGGCAAAGCCATCGGCCACACCTGCACGGGCGGCAGCGTGTCATCAGGACCGTGAACCCTGGTCGGATCGACCCTGGGACCTGTGGACCCAACCATCAACCACCTAACCGTCGGATCGCAAATCAATCATGCCAACCATAGACGACGCATTGAACCTGGGCGATATCAGCCCGCTGCTGGAACAACGCCCGATTCGCACCTCGGCCCCCTGCCGGATCGACTTCGGGGGGACTCTGGACATCGGCACGTTCCACTATCCGCTGCGGCACCTGGGGCCATCCACGGTCAACATCGCCCTTGACCTGCGCACCGCCGTCACCCTGACCCCGGCCGACGCCGACCAGATCCACATCTCATCCAAAGGGATTGCCGAAACGGCTTTCAGGCCCGCAAGCGCCCCTTACGACCATCCCCTGGGGCTCATGTTCGCCGTGGCCGACTATTTCAATGCGCGGGGGGTCCACATCCAGATCCACTCCGCGTCGCCCCCCCAAAGCGGCCTGGGCGGGTCCTCGGTGGCGGCCGTGGCCCTGATCGCCGCCTTTTCCAAGCTGCTGGCCCGCCGGGGGCGTCCCGAAATCACCCTCGACCGCATGGTACTGCTGGCCCATGCCATCGAACAGGCCGTGGCCGGAGTCCCCTGCGGCCTGCAGGATCAACTGGCCGCCGCCTTCGGCGGCGTCAACCGCTGGACCTGGCCGGCGTTGCCGGGGCGCGCGCCCTTCGAGCGCCGCCCGCTGATAAGCGAGGCCGACCACGCCACCCTGGACCGCCACCTGCTGGTGGCCTATCTTGGCGTCACGCATGTTTCCAGGGATGTGAACAACACCTGGGTGCGTCAGTTCATCGCCGCCGACGGTCGCGACCAGTGGCGAACCATCGTCGGTCTGACCCACGAATTCGCCGACGCCCTCGGCCGCTGGGACATGCACGCGGCGGCCCAAGCCGTCATCCGGGAAACCGCCATCCGCAAAGCCATGACCCCCCAGGTGCTCGACGAAATGGGCGACGGCCTGGCAGCAGCGGCGATCGATTGCGGATGCGGCGCCCGCTTCACCGGTGCCGGCGGCGGCGGGTGCCTGTGGGCCATCGGTGAAGCAGACGCCGTCGCGGCGTTGCGGCCGCAGTGGGAGAAGATTCTGGCGCCGCGCCCCACAGCCGGGCTGCTGGAATGCCGGGTGGATGCCAAAGGAGTCGAGTAGGCCGGGTGCGGCGGCGGTCAACAGGCTCTTGTACATCCGCACCATTAATGGTACTGATCGCGGTCACCGGACCTGTTGTCAGGTCCCGGCCCTATCAACCGCATGACGATCAACACGCACGGACGAGGAACCGCACATGAATTTTCAGGACGTGATTCTCACCTTGGACAAGTTTTGGGCCCGCAAAGGCTGCGTGGTGGTTCAACCCTACGACCTGGAGGTGGGGGCCGGCACCTTTCACCACCACACCACGCTGAAAGCACTGGGGCCCGAACCTTGGGATGTGGCCTACGTGCAACCCTCGCGACGCCCGACCGACGGCCGCTATGGCGAAAACCCCAACCGGCTGCAGCACTATTACCAGTATCAGGTGCTGCTCAAACCCTCTCCCACCAATGTTCAGCAGCTTTACCTGCAGAGCATGAAAGCGCTGGGGGTCGACCCGTTGGAGCACGACATCCGTTTCGTCGAGGACGACTGGGAATCGCCGACTCTGGGCGCGTCCGGCCTGGGGTGGGAAGTCTGGCTGGACGGGATGGAGTGTACCCAGTTCACCTATTTCCAGCAAGCCTGCAGCCTGGAACTGGCGCCCATCTCCGTGGAACTGACCTACGGTCTGGAACGCATCGCCATGTACCTGCAGGGCATCGACAATGTCTACGACCTCAAGTGGAACGACACGGTCACTTACGGGCAGGTCCACCATCAGCAGGAGGTCGAGCAGTCCACCTACAACTTCGAGAAGGCCGACGTGAACATGCTGCTGGATCTGTTCAACCGCTACGAAGCCGAAGCCAAACGGATCATCGACGAGGGCCTGGTATTGCCGGCATATGAATTCACGCTCAAATGCAGCCACACCTTCAACCTGCTCGATGCCCGCGGCGCCATCAGCGTCACCGAGCGAACCGGTTATATCGGCCGGATCCGCAATCTGGCCCGGGCCTGCGGTACGGGCTACCTGCAGCAGCGTGAGGCCATGGGGTTTCCGCTGATGAACAAGGCAAATCAGACCCGTTAGCACACGGGCCGCCGCGAGCAGACGATACGACCCGCACTAATCAATTCGATTGAGGTGAATATGGATACCCTATTTCTGGAAATCGGCGCCGAGGAGATACCGGCCGGATATATCCAGCCCGCCCTGGATGCCATGGCCCGCAACCTGCTGGATCAACTCGACAAGGCCCGCATCGGGCACGGCCCCGCCCGCACCTACGGCACGCCCCGGCGGTTGGCGGTGAGCGTGGATGAGGTGGCCCCCAGGCAGGAGACGGTGAGCGAGGAATTGTTGGGACCGCCCGAAAAAATCGCCTTCGACGACGCGGGCAACCCCAGCGTGCCGGCGCTCAAGTTCGCCGAAAAAGCCGGTGTTGCCGTCAGCCGACTGACGGTCGTGCAGACCGACAAGGGACGCTATCTGAGCGCGCGCAAGACCAATCGCGGACAGGCGACCATCAAGCTGCTCAAAACCGTTCTTCCCGGCGTCATCCTGGCAACCCCCTTTCCCAAGAGCATGCGCTGGGCCGACCGCTCGATTCAGTTCGCCCGGCCGATCCAGAGCATTGTCGCCCTTTACGGGACCAAGGTGGTGTCGTTTTCCCTGGACCGGGGCATCAAGAGCGGCCGCCATGCGTTAGGGCACATGTTCATGAGCCCGGGCAAGGTCGCCATCGGCTCACCCGAAGACTACCTGCAGGCCATGGCGGCGGCCAACGTCATCGTGGACATCGCCCAGCGCCGACGACTGACCGAACAGGCCGTGGCGGACGCGGCCGCCGGCATGGGCGGGCAGGTGCTGCCCGACGACGAACTGCTGGACATTGTCACCAACCTGGTCGAAATTCCGATTGCCACGGCCGGCCGGTTCGACGACATCTTCCTGGAGGTTCCCCAGGAGATTCTCATCACGGCCATGCGCGAACACCAGAAGTATTTTGCCGTAACCGATGCCAAGGGCAGCCTGATGCCGGGCTTTATCGCCGTCAACAACACCCGCACCCGCGACATGGATCTGGTGGCCACCGGCCACGAGCGCGTGCTGCGCGCGCGCCTGTCGGACGCGCGTTACTTTTACAATGCCGATGTCAAGGTTCCCATGGACGCCTGGGTGGACAAGCTCAAGGGGGTCCTGTTCCAGGCCAAGCTGGGCAGCATGTACGAAAAGGTGATGCGGGTCGAAACGCTGGCCGCCTGGCTGGCCGATGCAATCAACCCATCCGAAAAAGAGAACGTCACCCGTGCCGCCCGTCTGTGCAAAGCCGATTTGGTCAGCCAGGTCGTGGGCGAGTTTGCCAAACTGCAGGGCATCATGGGACGGATTTACGCCCAGGTGGCCGGTGAGACGCCCGCCGTGGCAGCCGCCATCGAAGAGCACTACCGGCCCACCCACAGCGGCGGCCGGCTGCCGGAAACCGAAACCGGGGCCCTGCTCTCGATTGCCGAGAAGATCGACAGCATCTGCGGCTGCTTCGCCGTCGGCCTGATTCCCACCGGCGCGGCCGACCCCTACGCCCTGCGGCGCCAGGGCATCGGCATCCTGCAGATCATGCGCAGCCGCAACATCGGCGTCTCCCTGTCCGAACTGGTCGCCAAGAGCATCGGCCTGTTCGCCGACAAGCGCTCCGAGCCGGCGGACCGAACCGCTGCGGCCGTGCTCACCTTTTTGCAAAACCGCCTGGCCCACCTGCTGGCCGACCAGGGCATGGCCAAAGATATCATCGCCGCTGTCACCAGCGTCTCGGCCGACCGGATTCCGGATGTGCAGCGCCGGGTCAGGGCGCTGGAGAATCTCAAGGGCAGGCCAGGCTTCGAGCCGCTGGCGGCGGCATTCAAACGGGTGGAGAACATCCTCAAAAAAAGCGCCGAGGAGACCACCGCCACAGTGAACCCGGGCCTGTTCGCCGAGGCCTCCGAAGGCACCTTGCACGAGGCCTGCGAATCGGTCGCGGCACAGGTGAGCCGGCTCATGGCCGACGGTGACCTGGACAGCGCCCTGAGCGCCATCGCCACCTTGCGCGATCCGGTCGACGCGTTTTTCAACGACGTCATGGTCATGACCGACGACACGGCCGTTCGCCGCAACCGCCTGGCCCTGCTGAGGGCCATATCGGGCCTTTTTGGCCGGATCGCCGATTTTTCGCAGATATCCACATAATGAGAAATTGAAAGCGACACGGCGGCCGACGGGCTGCCGGCTAAGGAGAATACATGCCCTTCGATCCCAACAAAGACAAGGTGCTCAAAAAATGGAAGTGCCCGGAAACCGGGCTGGTGGTGACCATCAATCAGTACGACCAGGGCGAAGCCAAGGTGCAGGTCGGCCCACGCATCCTCAAGAAACAGGACGGCAGCGACCGCGCGCCGGTCAAGGCCGGCCGGCTGACCATCGAGGACATCCTCTGGCTGTACGACGTCATGGATGAGATCAAGGATGAGTTGACCGACCTGCAAAAACCGTCCTGACCGCCGGCCCGCAGCGCTGATTCCGGCTCTTTCGCACCAGTTCGGATCCTTGTGGATTTTGGGTTATGTCCGACCGCCACGCCATCGTCAATCCCGTCAAAGGCAAAAACCCGCCCAAGACGGGCGATATGGCCGTTCTGGCGGCCACCGAGAGCGACCTGCACCGCCTGGAGCGGCTGGCCCAAACCCAGGTGGTTGAGCGCCGCAAGCTGTTCATGAGCGCCCTTGGCGTCCACGCCCGCAACAATCACCGTTTTACGGTCGTGGGACCGTTGATCGGCGCCCCCTACGCCGCCATGGTAGTGGAGTCCTTGCGCGTCTGGGGCGTGACGCGCCTGGTCTTCATCGGCTGGTGCGGGGCCGTGTCGCCCCAGGTCAAGGCCGGGGATCTGGTCGTGCCCAGCGCTGCCGTGGTGGACGAGGGCACCTCCGGGCATTACGGCAGGCCGGCCGGCCAAACCGCCCGGCCGGAGCCGGCCCTGACCGACCAGGTGCGATCGGCCCTGCAGCGCCAGGGCGCATCGCATCACGAGGGCATGGTGTGGACCACGGACGCCATCTTCCGGGAAACCGTCGCCAAGGTAAAGCACTTCCAGGGCCGGGGCGTACTGGCCGTCGAGATGGAAATGTCGGCCATTTTTACGGTGGCCGCATTTCGGCGCATACAGGCGGCCGGGCTCCTGGTGGTCTCCGATGAACTTTCCGATTATCACTGGCGGCCGGGATTTTCGCTTCCGGCCTTTCGTGCGGCCCGGGAAACGGCCTGCCGGGCAGTGCTGGACATGGTCGGGGAATCGGCAGCCTGACATGCGACCGCGTCGATGACACCCAAAACGCCCGAAGCGATCGTGGCCCTGCTCGAAGCCTACAACCGGGCTTATCGAGAGGGCGCCCCCATGGTCGACGACAGCGCCTACGACGACCTGGTGGAAGCGCTGCGCGCGATGGACCCGCAGCACCCCTACCTGCAGGCCGTGGAGCCGGAGCAGTTCCCCGCCCGGCAACAGGTGCGTCACCCCACCCCCATGCTCTCCATCGAAAAAGCCTACACCCGTGAACAGCTGCAGCGCTTTGTCGACCGCATCGAAAAAGCGGCCGCCGAACTGGGCATCGACAGCGTGAGGTTCAGGCTGACCCCCAAACTGGACGGACTGGCCGGACGGGATGACGGCGACCGGTTCGTCTCGCGGGGCAACGGCCAGGTCGGCTACGAGATCTCCAGCGCCCTGGCCAAGGGAGTACGGCCCATCGGCGGGCGGGGCGGCGGGGTCGGTGAGATCGTGGCCGTCAAGTCCTACTTCGATGCCAACCTGGCCGACTATTTCGAACACCCCCGCAACATGGTCGTGGGCATCGTTTCATCGGACACCCTCAACGAAAAGGCCCAGATGGCCTTGAACGACGGCATGGTCCACTTCCTTCCCTACCGCCGGATCAATGCGGTCACCGTCGACGGCGCCGACCTGGTGGCCAACACCGCAGCGCTGGTCCAAGGCCTGCTGGCAGAGGTGGACTACCCCACCGACGGGGTGGTGGCCGAAGTCACCGACGACCGCTTGAAGTCCCGCCTGGGGGCCACCGCCCACCACCACCGCTGGCAGATCGCCATCAAAACCAAGGGCGACACGGCCGTCACGACGGTCAGGCGGATCAGGTGGCAGGTCGGGCGCACCGGCAACGTCACCCCGGTGATGGAGGTCGACCCGGTGGCGCTGTCGGGTGCCACCATCCGCCGCGTGACCGCCCACCATGCCGGCAACATCCGCAATGCCAACATCGGCGTCGGCGCCCGCATCGAAATCGTTCGCAGCGGCGAAGTCATCCCCAAGCTCGAAACGGTTTTGGAGCCCGGCCAAACGGCGCAGCTGCCTCAGACTTGTCCGTCGTGCGGCGCCGCGCTACTGTGGCAGAACGACTTTCTCAAGTGTCCCGACCCCGCCTGCCGGGCCCAGATCGAACAGCGCATCGCGCACTGGTTCCGCATCTTGGGCACGGCCGACTGGTTCGGCATCAAGACCATCCGCAAGATCGTGGCCAACGGCCACGACCGGCTGGAGGCCGTCTATCGGCTGACCGCATCGGAATTCGAGGCGATGGGCTTCGGGCCGGTCCAATCCACCAATCTGGCCGAGGCCATCACCGCCAGCCGGACCAGGCCGGTCGAGGACTGGCGGTTTCTGGCCGCTTTCGGCATCGCCGACCTGGGTACCGGCGACAGCCGCAAACTGCTGGCCCACCACCCTATCGAAACCGTCGCCGATTTGACGGCGCCACAGATCCAGGCCATCAAGGGGTTTGGCGACATCACCAGCGTCACCATCGCCGCGGATCTGGCGCGGCTGAAACCGCTGATCTCCCACATGCTGTCGCTGAACTTCAACCTGCTGCGCACGCCCACGGCCGCGGCCGTCGGGACCGTTGAGAGCCCCATTGCCGGCAAAGGGGTGGTGTTCAGCGGCAAAATGGCCCGGGGCACGCGCGAGGCCATGCAGGCCCAAGCCCGTGCCCTGGGCGCCACCGTGCAGACCGCTGTGGGCGGCAAAACCGACTACCTGGTTTGCGGCGAAAACGTCGGCGCCGTCAAAATCGACAAGGCCCGAAAGCTGGGCGTGAAAATTCTCACCGAGAAGGAATATTTCGCCTTGCTGGGTGACATCTAGGCCAGCGGAAACCAGTTGACCCGCCAGAATTGCACCGGATGTGGGCTGATCTTCAAGGCCGACGAATTCTGTCCGGTTTGACCCCAGCACGTTCCTGCCTTACTTTAAAGCGCATTTGAGAGAAAACCCACTTGATTGTGCTGCCCGCAGATAGGCACAGTCTCGCGGAAGTGACCGGTTCCGCTTAGGTTTCCTTATCTGAAATCGTGAACGTTGGAACGGGCCCGCCCGTGAATATTCGGTGCTGCCGATGGTGTACGCCGTTGAGATCCTTCAATTTGATAAAGCCCTATCTGGCCGCCAACCGCTACCGCATCCTGTTCGGCCTGCTGTGCCTGATCATCGTGGATCTGCTGCAGCTGTTCATTCCCCGGGTGATCAAGCGTGTGGTGGACGACCTGGCGCTTTTGCAGGTGGACCACGACGGCCTGCTGGCCTATGCCGCAACCATTCTCGCCCTGGGTCTGTGTATCGGGGTGTTCCGCTTCTTCTGGCGCCGCTGCCTGTTGGGCACGGCCCGTAAAACCGAAGAGGGACTGCGCAACCGGCTGTTCGCCCACATCCAGACCCTGTCACCGGCCTATTTCGACCGGGTGCGCACCGGCGATCTGATGGCCCACGCCACCAACGACATCCAGCAGGTGCGCATGGCCGCCGGCATGGGCCTGGTGGCCTTGAACGACGCCGTGTTTCTGGGGTCGGCCGCCATCGGTTTCATGATTTACATCAACCTGCAGCTGACCCTTTACGTATTGATCCCCATGCCGTTCATCGTGTTGGGCACCCGTTTTTTCGGCAAACGGATGCACCGCCGCTACCGGCGCGTACAGGCCGCCTTCAGCGAGCTCACCGAAGCGGTCCGGGAACGCTATGCCGGCATCCGCGTGGTCATGGCCTACAATGCCCAAAAGGTCGAGACCCGCAGAATCGAGCGGATCTCCCAGGCCTACGTGCGCGAGAACATCGATCTGGTGAAGATCACCGGGTCGTTTTTCCCGATGATGATCCTGCTCACCAACCTCAGCCTGGCCATCGTTCTGTTCCAGGGTGGCCGGCAGACCGTTTTAACCCGGATCACGCCCGGCGAATTCGTGGCCTTCATCAGCTATCTGGGATTGCTGACCTGGCCGATGATGGCCCTGGGCTGGGTCACCAATCTGATCCAGCGCGGCCGCGCCTCCCTGGACCGCCTGGACGGCATCTTCAGCACGCGCCCGGCCCTGACCGAAGCCGCGGACGCTCGCCCCATCGACGATATCCGCCGGGGGCTGACCCTGGAAGCCGTCGGCTTCGGCTATGACGCCCAGCGCGGCACCGTGTTGCACCGGATCGACCTGTCCATCGACAAGGGCCAGACCCTGGGCATCGTGGGGCCGCCCGGGGCCGGGAAGACCACCTTGCTGCAGCTGCTCATGCGCCTGTACGACGTCGATGCGGGATCCATCCGCATCGACGGGATCGATCTGCGCCACCTCAGGTCCACCGACCTGCGTGCCCTGATGACCCTGGCACCCCAGGAACCCTTTCTGTTCGCCGGAACGGTGCGCGAAAACATCACCTTCGGCAGCACGCTCGTGTCCGATGCGCAGCTGGCGCGGGTAACGGCCCAGGCCGCCCTGGCGGAAACCGTCGCCGAACTGCCCAAGGGGCTGGACACGGTGGTGGGTGAAAAGGGGGTCATCCTGTCCGGCGGTCAGAAACAGCGCGTGGCCTTGGCCCGGGCCCTGCTCAATCCCACCCCCGTCATGCTGTTCGACGATCCGGTCAGTCAGGTGGACACGCGCACCGCGGCCCGCATCGTCGACGGCCTGCGCGCCATGGCCGGGCAGCAAACCGTGGTGATCGCCTCGCACCGGCTGTCCGCTCTGCGCCACGCCGACCGGATCGTGGTGATGGAGAGCGGTCGCATCGTCGCTTCGGGAACCCACGACCAACTGATGGCTGCCGACGGCTACTACGCCGACACCTATCGGCTTCAGGAGCTCGAAGATGCACTTTGATTACGGGTACGACGAGGAGCAGCGCCTGGGAAAGGCCTACGACCTGAGGCTGCTGCGCCGCATTCTGCCCTATGCCGCACCGCACCGCTTCAAGCTGATGCTCTCCGTCCTGCTGGTAGTGGCCCTGACCCTGTTGGAGCTGTCGGTTCCCTACATCACCAAGGAGGTCATCGATCGCCACATCGTTACCAGCCGACCGCATCACCGCCGATCCCGGGGGCGACCATCGCGACATCGGCAACGCCACCGGCGGCCAATGGCTGCAGGTCGACCCGAACGATCCGGCCGTCGCGGCGGTGATCGAGCGCAACCGGCCCCTCTTTCACACCCAAGCGGGCCGGGCCGCCATCCGCCTGACCGACCTCGAACGGCTCGAAGGGTTCGAATTGGCAACGCTGCGGCACCAGGATCTGACCGGCCTGCTGCACATCGCCGGCCTGTTCATCGCGGTTGTCGCGGCGATTTTCGCTTTCACCTTCGCCCAGAACCTGATCATGGAACTGGCCGGCCACCGGATCATGCACGACCTGCGCGTCGGCCTGTACGATCACCTCCAGCAGATGCCCCTGGCCTTTTTCACCCGCAACCCCGTTGCCCGCCTGGTGACGCGGGTCACCAGCGACATCCAGAACATGCACGAGCTGTTCACCTCGTTCATCTCCATGGTCTTCAAAGACTTTTTCCTGCTGGCGGGCATCGCGGTCGTCCTGGTGGTCATGGATTGGCGGCTGGCCCTGCTGGCCTTTCTGGTGCTGCCCCTGGTGATCCTGGCGGCGTTCGGGTTCGCCAAGCAGGTCCGGGACGTCTTTCGAGAGCTGCGGGTCAAGGTGGCAGAAATCAACACCAGCTTTTCCGAGATGATCAGCGGCATTAAAGTGATCCAGACCTTTCGGCGCGAGTCAGACAACTTCGAAGCATTCGCCCACCTCAACCACGACAACTACCTGGCGGGCATGCGCCAGATCAACATCTTTGCGGTATTCATGCCCATTATCGAAATGCTGGGCATTACCGCCATTGCTATCTTGATCTACGTCGGCGGCGGCCATGTCGTGGACCAGTCGATCAGCATCGGCGTGCTGACGGCATTTATCGCCTACATGAAAATGTTTTTCCGTCCCATTCGGGACCTGGCCGAAAAATACAACATCCTGCAGAACGCCATGGCGTCGGCCGAGCGCATTTTTCTGCTGCTGGACAAACCCGCCGGCCGAAGGACCGCCGGCGAACAGACCCCGATTGCGGGGCCCTTGAGACAGATCCGCTTCAACAAGGTCTCGCTGGCCTACAATCCCGGCGAGACCGTTCTTGACAACATCGACCTTGAGATCCAGGCCGGTGAGACCATCGCCGTCGTGGGCGCCACCGGTTCGGGCAAGACCTCGCTGGTCAACCTGCTGGTGCGCTTTTACGACCCCACCGGCGGATCGGTACGGTTCAACGGCATCGATCTGTTGACCATCGCGCCGGCCAGTCTGCGAAAACGGATTGCCCTGGTCATGCAGGACCCGTTCCTGTTTTCGGGGTCCTTGCAAGACAACATCTTCTTCACGGCCAACGGACTGCCCGAGGAACACCGGCAGGCGATTCTCGAGGCCTCGTGCTGCCGGGAACTGGCCTCGCGGCTGCCGGACGGACTGGAGACCGCGATCACCGAGGGGGGCGCCTCCCTGTCCAGCGGCGAACGCCAGCTGATCTCGGTGGCCCGCGCTTTCGCCGTCGACCCGGAGCTGATCATCCTGGACGAAGCCACCTCCTACGTTGACTCCCGGACCGAGGTCTATCTGCAGCAGGCCATTGCCAACCTGATGCGCGGGCGCACCTGCCTGGTCGTGGCCCACCGCCTCACCACCGCCCGCGGTGCCGACCGGATCGTGGTGCTCAACAAGGGCAAGATCGTGGAGGTCGGCAACCACGATGCTCTGATGGCCGCAAACGGCGCCTATTCGCGCCTCTACCGCCTGCAGCGCAACTGAACCGGGGCGAACCTGGCCGGGCGGCCCGACAACCTGCCGCCGGTCGTCTCGCTTCAACGCTCGCACAACGATATTCCATGACTTTACAGCATATTAAGGAGCTGTTCGCCCCCTATACATAAGTCTTGCCAAAATGGGTTCGGCATGTTAAGTTGGCCACGATTTTTCAGATTCCCTAATAAAAAATAACCATTCATTTTAAATCAATCCGTAGTGTTCCAGTCATGGAATCGACCTGGTAGGGGCTCTCGATGCCGGGACCATCGGGGCCGCTGTTGTTTAACATCAACTTAGAGGAGGATTGGACAAGATGGCTTACGATGCGGTTAACATGGCGGACTGGCAGATTTCCGAAGCAGCTGAAGCGAACATGCCAACGCCGGAAGAGTGGCAGGAGAAGCTGGGACTCCAGAAGGACGAGATGCTTCCCATGGGGCGCCTGGCCAAAATCGACTTTCTCAAAGTGATCGACCGACTGAAAGACAAACCGGACGGCAAGTACATCGAAGTCACCGCCATCACCCCGACCCCGCTGGGCGAAGGTAAAAGCACCACCTCCTGCGGCCTGATGGAAGGCCTGGGCAAGCGCGGCGTCAACGTGGGCGGTGCCCTGCGCCAACCCTCCGGCGGCCCCACCATGAACGTCAAGGGCACGGCGGCCGGCGGCGGCAACTCCCTGCTGATCCCCATGACCGAGTTCTCCCTGGGCCTGACCGGCGACATCAACGACATCATGAACGCCCACAACCTGGCCATGGTGGCGCTGACCGCCCGCATGCAGCACGAACGCAACTACAACGACGAGCAGTTGGCCCGTTTGACCAAGATGCGCCGCCTGGACATCGACCCCACCCGCGTGGAAATGGGCTGGATCATCGACTTTTGCGCCCAGGCCCTGCGCAACATCGTCATCGGCCTCGGCGGCCGCTACGACGGCTTCACCATGCAGAGCAAGTTCGGCATCGCCGTGGGCTCCGAGCTGATGGCCATCCTGGCCGTCGCCACCGACCTGGCCGACCTCAAAGAACGCATCAACAACATCACGGTGGCCTTCTCCAAGGACGGCAAACCGGTCACCTGCCGGGACCTGGAAGTGGGCAACGCCATGGCCGCTTTCATGCGCAACACCATCAACCCGACCCTGATGTGCACGGCCGAGTACAACCCTTGCTTCGTGCACGCCGGTCCTTTCGCCAACATCGCCGTGGGCCAGAGCTCCATCATCGCCGACCGCGTCGGCCTCAAGTGCTTCGACTACCACGTCACCGAGTCCGGATTCGCGGCCGACATCGGCTTCGAGAAGTTCTGGAACGTCAAATGCCGCTTCTCGGGATTGAAACCCCACGTCTCCGTCCTGACCTCCACCATCCGCGCCCTCAAGATGCACGGCGGCGGTCCCAAGGTGGTGGCCGGAAAAGCTATGGATGAAGCCTACACCAAGGAGAATCTCGAACTGGTGGAAAAAGGCTGTGAGAATATGGTCCACATGATCGGCGTCATCCGCAAGGCCGGCATCAACCCGGTGGTCTGCATCAACCGCTTCTACACCGACACCGACGCCGAGTGCGCCATCGTTCGCAAGGCCGCCGAAGCCGCCGGTGCCCGCTGCGCCGAGTCCAAGCACTGGGAAAAAGGCGGCGACGGTGCCCTGGAGTTCGCCGATGCGGTCATCGACGCCTGCAACGACACCAATGACTTCAAATTCCTCTACCCGCTGGAGATGAAGCTGCGCGACCGGGTGGAAATCATTGCCAAGGAAGTCTACGGCGCCGACGGCGTCGACTGGGCGGCCGATGCCGACGCCAAGGCCGAAATGCTGGAAAACGATCCCAAGTACGCCGATTTCGCCACCATGATGGTCAAGTCGCACCTCTCTTTGAGCCACGACCCGACTAAAAAGGGTGTGCCCAAGAATTGGCGGCTGCCTATCCGCGACGTTCTGATCTACTCCGGCGCCAAGTTCCTGTGCCCATGCGCCGGTACCATCAGCCTGATGCCGGGAACCAGCTCCAACCCCGCCTTCCGCCGCATCGACGTCGATCCGGCCACGGGTAAGGTCACCGGCCTGTTCTAAAAAGATCCACTTGTCTGCATCAGACATTGGCCCGGGCAACCCGCCCGGGCCTTTTTTGTTACCCGTTGGTTGACACAGACCGGCAAACCTCACTACCATAGGCGCAGCTTGGCAACAGTGCACTGCCCACAGGAAGACGATGGAGAGCATCAGCGACGACGCCATTCGCCAATCGATTGAATCCAGCCTGGTCGAGACCTTCGAGGCCATGATGTCCACCAGACTGGCGGTGGTGCCGCCCGACACGGCCGGCAGCCCGGATGGGCGCCGGATGGTGGCCACGGTTCACTTCGGCGGAGACCTCCTGGCGGTGATGAACCTGCAGCTCTCCGAAGCCCTGGCCCGGTCGCTGACGGCCGCGACACTGAGCATCGACGTTGATGAGATCCAGTCGACCGATCAGATTTTCGATGCCATCGGCGAGGTGGCCGCCATCGCCGCCGGCAATCTGAAAACCGAATTTCTCGACAGCGGGTTGACCTGTGTGGCCTCGACCCCGTCGATCACCTCGGGCAGCGACTTTACGATCGACCCGGTGGCGATCGCCGCACCCATTCAAATCACCTTTCGCCACCAGGACGACTATGTTCAGGTCGAATGGTGCGCCAGGGAAGATTCCGGATCAACGGATGCTGTCGACACTGATCGGTCCGGCACCGCGACCACTGACCGCATTTCCAGAGTGGACCTCAAACGGGCCGTGGTCGAAGCCGTGAGCGAGGTTTTCGACACCACGCTGGAAATGAAAGTGGCGCCCATTGACCAGATGCCGCCCGCTTTTTGCGAACAAAGACGCACCGTCGGATCCCTGGCCTTGGCCGGCCAGGTGGACGGCCTGTTGATGGTCCAGGTCAATGACGACCTCGGCAGGCAGATGACCGCCGCCATGCTGGGGTCGGCTGTCGACGAAATCGAAACGGCGGAAGAAGTCTACGACGTGATCCGCGAAGTGAGCAGCATGATCGGCAGCCGCCTGAAATCCAGATTCGCCGACGCCGGCCTGGCCTGCCTCTTGTCGACCCCCACCATCACCAACGGGCGGGACTTTTCGGTAAGCCCGACCCGCGCGATCACCCCCAGGCGCTTGCTGTTTGCCCATGAAGAGAGCGTCATCATCGTCGACGTCGGTATAATAGGCGAATCCCCCGCGCCGACGGCGAGCGACGCGCAGGCCGCCCCCCCGCTTCAACCGGCCGCCACGGAGCTGCCGGCGGCGCACCCCGGCAGCGGCAGCCCCGTCGACCGGTTCAAAAACCTGGGCCTGATCATGGACATCCCGCTCGAGGTCACCGTGGAGTTGGGCCGCTCCAAAAAACGCATCAACGATCTTCTCAAGCTGGGTCCGGGATCGGTGGTCGAGCTGTCGCAAATGGAGGGTGAACCGGTCGACATTCTGGTCAACCAGACCCTGATCGCCAAGGGCGTGGTCGTGGTCGAAAAAGAGAAGTACGGCATCCGGATCAGTGAGATCGTCAGTCGCCAGGAACGCCTCAAAAGCTTCCGGTAAGGCATACCCCCTGAAACCCTTCAACAAAGGAATACGATATGAAAATCCTGGTCGGTTATGACGGGTCCGAATCAGCCAAGGATGCACTTGCCCTGGCCAAAAAACATGCCGCCGCGTTCAATGCAGTGGTTACGGTGGTCACCTCTCTGACGGGTGGAAGCGTAACCCATGCCGTCGAAGTCGAGCACGCCACCGAAGACCTGAAGTTTGCCGAGGCCATGTTCGCGGACAGCGGCCAACCGGTCGAGACCAAGCTGCTGGTGCGCGGCATGACCCCGGGCGAGGACATTGTCAATTATGCCAAGGAGCATGCCTTCGACGAAATCATCATCGGCATCAAACGGCGCTCCAAAGTGGGCAAGCTGCTGTTTGGGTCCAACGCACAGTACATCATCATCAAGGCCCCCTGCCCGGTGGTTACCGTCAAGTAGCCCGCCCTGCCGTTACCCCGCCGTGAAAGGACAAGCGGTGATAGTCGTGGGCCTGACCGGAGGCATCGCCAGCGGCAAATCGACCGTGGCCGAATTTCTTCGTGAAGCCGGCGCCCGGATCGTCGACGCGGACCGCATCGCCAGAGCGGTGGTCACACCCGGCAAGCCGGCCCACAGCGAGATTGTGGCCGCATTCGGCCGGGCGATCCTTTCACCAGACGGCCAAATCGACCGCAAACGCCTGGGCGCCATCATCTTCAGCGACCCGGTTCAGCAGGCGGCCCTCAATGCCATCGTGCACCCGCGGGTAATCGAGGGCATCGGCGCTGTGGTCGACCGGATTGCGGCCGAATCGCCCGAAGCGGTCGTGGTCCTGGATGTCCCCTTGCTGTACGAGGCCGGGATGGACCGTGACCTGAGCGATGTCATCGTCGTTTATGTACCCGAAGCGCTGCAGGTGCAGCGCCTGATGGCGCGCGACGGCCTCAGCGCAGCCGAAGCCATGGTCCGCATCCGGTCGCAACTGCCCCTCGCGGAAAAGCGTCGGCGTGCCACGATCGTCATCGACAACAGCGGGTCGAAAACAGACGCCCGGCAGCTTGCATCGGCCCTTTTCGATCGCCTTAAAACCAGCGCTGCGACCGGCCTGCGGTAGGGTCGTGGCCGGCTGTGATCGACCGGCGCCCCGACCGCGACCAGGTCGTTGATTTCATTTGACACACCCGTTGCGCTGGCTTATATTAGCGCTCACTTGGATAGCGGTTCAACTATACATGTCAACCCCGTTCTTCCGTCGAACGACGGCCTACCAGGCCATCGAATGGTGCCTGGTGGTGACTTTTGCGCATGATGGCTTGTCCCAAAAACAAATCCGAAGCGAACGGTTGCATTGAGATTGTTGAGCGCAGGCGAACGATGAACGAAAAGGCGGCAGGCACGTATGCGAAACGGTTCGGCGAGCAGGCGGCGGTTCAGTAGTCGCCAGCTTCAGATCTTGGATGCGTTGACCCAGGCAATCGGGCAAAAAGACCCTTACACCCAGGCCCACAGCCAACGGGTGGCCCAGTATGCCATGCGCCTGGCACGACGCCTTGGTTTTTCCGAAAAAAAGATCCGCGATGTCGGCATCGGGGGACTCTTCCACGATGTGGGCAAGTTGGCCTTGAGCGACCGGGTTTTCAGCAACCGGGACAGCACCCTTCCCAGCGACCTGCAGCACGAGGTCCACTGCCATCCGCTGATCGGCGCCGCCCTGCTCAAAGAGATCGACTGCCTGGGCCCCATCGTCGACTTCGTGCTCTTTCACCACGAACGGGAAGACGGCAAGGGCTATCCGTTCGGCCTGAAGGCGGACGAAATTCCGCCGGGCGCCAAGATCGTCAGCATCGCCGACTGCTTCGATGCGGTCACCACCGACCGCCCCTACCAGGAGCGCCAGTCCATCGCTTCGGCTTACGAAATCCTGCGCGACGGCTGTCGCCGCTATTTTTGCGAGGCCTATGTCGAGGTGTTCATCGAAGATATCGAAGAGTTCGGCATCATGAAAGGTCCGGTTCCCACTGCTTTTTTCACGACGGACCTGATACGCTCGGCCGGCAGGTGCTCCTGCGCCTAACCAACCCGACCCGACGCCACCCCAACGCCACAACTGATCGTCTCCCAGAATAAGGCCGAATGCGGCCTGTTTTTTTTGGTGGGGCCAGAACAACACAACTATGGATCGCCAGTTTATCGAAGAAATCAGTAAACGCCGCACGTTCGGCATCATCAGCCACCCGGACGCCGGGAAAACCACGTTGACCGAAAAGCTGCTCCTGTTCGGCGGCGCCATCCAGATGGCCGGGGCCGTCAAGGCCAAGCGCGCCGGTCGCCACGCGACCAGCGACTGGATGGCCATCGAAAAGGACCGCGGCATCTCCGTGACCACATCGGTCATGCGCTTCAACTACGGCGGTTATGAAGTCAACCTGCTGGACACGCCCGGGCACCAGGACTTTTCGGAAGACACCTACCGGGTGCTGACGGCGGTGGACAGCGCCCTGATGGTGATCGACAGCGCCAAGGGCGTCGAACCTCAGACCGAAAAGCTCATGGAGGTGTGCCGCATGCGCAACACCCCCATCATGACCTTTATCAACAAGCTGGACCGGGACGGTCTGACGCCGCTGGACCTCCTGGCCGACATCGAGGAGAAGCTGCAGATCGAGTGCGCCCCGCTCTCTTGGCCGATCGGGATGGGCAAGCGCTTTCGGGGCGTCTACAACCTCTACCAACGCCAGATCCACCTGTTCAGCCCCGGCAGTCAGACCCGCCATCAGGAAAAAATCGTGATCACCGACCTGGACGACACCCGGCTGGACGATCTGCTGGGCAGCCAGGCCGACGAGCTGCGCGACGACGTCGCCCTGCTCGAAGGGGCCGCCGACCCCTTCGACCCGGTCCAATACCTCAAGGGCAGCCAGACCCCGGTATTTTTCGGCAGCGCCATCAACAATTTCGGGGTCCAAGAGATGCTGGACGCCTTCGTGGAGATGGCGCCCCCGCCCGGCGAGCGGCCCACCACGACCCGCCTGGTATCGCCGGCGGAAGCGGCCTTTTCCGGCTTCGCCTTTAAAATCCAGGCCAACATGGACCCGGCCCACCGGGATCGGATCGCCTTCGTGCGGGTCTGTTCGGGCAAATTCAGGCGCGGCATGAAGGTGTTGCAGACCCGTTTGAACAAGCAGGTCACCCTGGCCAATGCCACCATCTTCATGGCCCAGGACCGCACCCATGTGGAAGAAGCCTACCCGGGCGACATCATCGGCATTCACAACCATGGCACCATCAGCATCGGGGACACCTTTAGCGAGAAAGAGCGGCTCAGCTTCACCGGGATTCCCAACTTCGCGCCGGACCACTTTCGCCGGGTGCGCCTGAAAAACCCCCTCAAGTCCAAGCAGTTGCTCAAGGGACTCACCCAGCTGGCCGAGGAGGGCACGGTGCAGTTTTTCCGGCCGCTGGCCGGCAATGACTACATTCTGGGTGCCGTCGGCGTACTGCAGTTCGACGTCACCATGGCGCGCCTGAAAGCCGAGTACGGGGTCGACGCCGCCTATGAGCCGGTCGAATTCGCCGCCGCCCGCTGGGTGGCCAGTGCGGACCGCAAACAGCTGGCCGCCTTCGAAAAAGCCAAGTATCACAGCCTGGCCCGCGACTCCCAGGGCCAGCTCTCCTACCTGGCCACCAGTCTGTGGCGCCTGGAAAACGCGATCGAGGAGTGGCCGGAGATTCGCTTTTTCAAGACCCGCGAACTGACTGCCGCCTGAGGCCGTTGGAAGTCCGCTAGCCGATATTGAATCGCCCCGATTCGATAAAGGGGACATCCTCCACATCGATGGCCTGGACGACGGGTCGATGAAGACGCCTTTTCATCTCGGCCACCACCGAACGCCGCTTGTCGATGCCCATGGCAAATGCGGTGGTCTCCGTCATCAGAGCCTCGCCAGGCACCGCCCGGTGCACGATGTAGTGCGCCGCGCACTGGTCGGCGGTCAGCCGGGCCCCGGTCAGCTGCAGGTACTCGACCATGGCCATGGGCATGGCCTTTTTCAACAGGGCGTTCATACCCGGCAGAAACGGAATGCCCAGATCCACCTCGGGAAAACAGAAAAACCCGCGGTCCGAGCGCATCAGGCGGAAGTCAAAAGCGCAGCACAGGATGGCCCCGCCGGCAAAGGCGTGGCCGGAGATGCCGGCCACGGTCACCAGCGGATAGGTGACGATGCGTTTGTATAGGCGGTTGAGCAGGTAGAAAAAGTCCTTGGCGCGGGCAGTCTGCCCGCCCTTAATCACCGGCACCAGCCACTCCAGATCGATGCCGTTGGAAAAGATCTTCTCGTGCGCGGCAGTCACCACCAGGGTGGTGGCCTCGGTGTCGCTTTCGACTTCGTCGAGAACGCCGAGAAAGACCCTCAGAAAATCGGGATTGAAGCGGTTCTCGCCGTCATCGAGAACCACGGTCGCCACATGCGCATCCACCGCAAACCTTACCTGGCCCATGCTCGACTCCTTAACTGGTGGGGGGCAATTCGAAAGGTTAATTCAAGCCGCACCACGCAAAAAGGCGGCCTTTTAAAAGACCGCCTTTGCAATAAACGCCGCACCCGGGTCGATCAGCTGCAACAAGACCCTTTGGTGCCGCAGCTGGTGCAGCCGGCGCCAAAGTCGATGCCGCAATCCAGCTTGAAACCGTACATGTGAAAATCGACCTTGATGGGCTTGGCTTTTTCAAGAAAATCCGAATTGACGATAAACTTGAAGCCGTCAACCTCAAACTCTTTGTCCGTATCGACCGACTCATCCAGAGCCATGGCCAGGCCGGGGCCCCCTCAGCCGCCCTCGTTCAGAAAAATCCGGATCGGTTTGACCTGTTTACCCTTGAAATATTCGGCAATCTGCTGGACTGCCGGTTGTGTGACTTCAAGCATGTCGTCCTCCTTGAAAATAAAAATCGGCCCAAGGTGTTTGGGGCCGGTATCCCTGGTTCGGTATCAAGCGGAAAACCTAACCATGTCGATCCGGTTTGTCAATCCTAAATCACGCGCCCATCGACCGGCTCTTTAGCGTCAGATAGTGCTGGTATACTGCAAGGTCCGCTTTCGAAAACAGCATGAAGGTCACCGTGGCGGGGATATCGCTGTCGGCCATGAACCGGGCGCAGGTGTCCACCGCTATCCGGCAGGCCTCGCCAATCGGATACCCATAGGCTCCGCAGCTGATGGCCGGAAAGGCCAGGGTCCGAAGGGCGTTGTCCCGGGCCAGGGTCAAACTGCTGGTGTAGCAAGCGGTCAGCAGGCGGCGGTCTTCAGGGCGCCCCCGGTAGATCGGCCCCACCGTGTGGATCACGTGGCCGGCCGGCAGGCCATGGCCTCGGGTCAGCCGAGCCTCACCGACGGGACAACCGCCCATGGAACGGCATTCGGCCAGCAGTTGCGGGCCGGCGGCGCGATGGATCGCCCCGTCCACACCGCCGCCGCCCAGCAGGGTCGTGTTGGCCGCATTGACAATCGCATCCACCGCCAGGGTGGTGATATCCCCCTGCCGGGCAACCAGGCGGTCTGTGAGCGTCATCGTTGATCCTTTTACGGACGGGGCCTGCGCTCCTGTCGCGGTTCGATTCGCCACGCGGCCCTGAGATTGCCTCCGGAGTCTTTACAGATCGTAGAGGGTCTCGTCGCGGCGCGGCGCCGGTCGCGCGGCGGCCCTGCCCCGAGCGCGCTTTTCGGGCAGCAGGAAGGGATCTTCCGATTCCAGCAGGTCTCCCATCTCGGCTTCGACCGTCTCCGGGTCTTCGCCGCGCTCCATGCGGCGCAGGGCTTCTTGCATGCCGGCGCCCAGCTCCATACCGGTCATGTCGGTCAGCTTGCGCATCAGGTTGGCGGCCTGGCGCGGGTCGTCCTCGTTGATCCGCTCGGCCTCGGTGGCCATCATCTGCATGGCTTTTTCCATTTTGCTCTCGTCAAACGGGAGCTCGTCACCGTCACCGGCTTCCGTGGCCCGACCGGTAAAGGCGAAGGCCGACATCCGGCGATCCAGCTTACGCCGTTGGCAGTGTGGGCAGATGGGGGTTTTGGTCGTGTTGATCGTTTTGGAAAAGAAGTTGAAGATCGTATTGCAGTCCGGGCAGTAAAATTCGTAGATCGGCATGAACGACTCCCTAATCAGAGAACGTTGAACAGCAGCGTGTGCTCGATGCGGTCAACAATTGCCAGTCGTTTTCAGATCATAATAGGACGCCGTGCCGGTGATGTCAACGGCCCCGGGCGCCGCTACGACTGGACTTAAAAATAATTTTTTATCTATATTTCAAATGCTTAAAGCACAAGTCGTCCGCCTCGAGCCGGGCAGCGAAGCAGTTGACTTGACCACGGCCTTCTGCTAAGGCAGCTTCGACGTCAGACATAGCATAAGCGCCTTTATTTCTAATACCTTTTCAAATCCGAAAGGAAGACCGTCATGGAAAGAACCTTGTCAATCATCAAACCCGACGGCGTGGGCCGGGGCCTGATCGGGGAGGTGGTCAAACGGCTGGAAGACAACGATCTTAAAATCGTGGCCATGAAGATGATCCACATGAGCCGGGCCCAAGCCGAAGGGTTTTACGCCGTTCACCGCCAGCGGCCCTTTTTCGACAGCCTGACCGGCTTCATGTCTTCGGGGCCTGCGGTGGTCATGGTGCTGGAAGGCGAAAACGCCATCGCCCGCTATCGGGAGCTCATGGGGGCCACCAACTTCAAGGAAGCCGCCGAGGGCACCATCCGGCGCGACTTTGCCACCGACATCGAGAAGAACGTGGTCCACGGCTCCGATGCCCCCGAAACCGCCGCCTTTGAAATCGGCTACTTCTTCAATGCCTTCGAAATCCATGTCTGATGACCACCGGCCTCAACCGTGACCACACCACCATCGTGTTGCACCGGCCGCGCTACCCGGAAAACATCGGCTCCGCGGCCCGGGCCATGCGCAACATGGGGTTCAAACACCTGACCGTGGTCGATCCCGGGATCTGGGACGAAGCACGCATCCGGCGGCTGGCCACGCACGCCGCCGGAGCGGTGGTGGACGGCATCAGGCGCTGCGACGGCCTCGATGAAGCCCTGGCGCCGTTCGGCCACGTGGTCGGGACCACGGCCCGGCTGGGCGGACAGCGCCCGGTCATTAAATCCCCGGAATCCCTGGCCCGGGAACTGATCCCGATTTCGATCGACAATCGCGTGGCGATCCTTTTCGGCCCTGAGGATCGCGGGCTGACCAACGACGACCTCAGGCGCTGCCACCGGGTGGTCAACATCCCCACCCAGGACTTCACCTCCTTGAATTTGGCCCAGGCGGTCATGGTGATCTGCTACTGCCTCAGCACGGCCGGGGTCAGCGATCCGCCCGCCGCGACGCCGCGTCTGGCCAGCCGCCTCGAGTTGGATCGGATGTATGCCGAAATGACCGCCGCCCTGGTCCGGATCGGCTACGTGAACCCGGAAAATCCCGACTACTGGATGATCCGCATCCGGCGATTTTTCAACCGCCTGCCGCTGCGCGCCGGCGAGGTGAGCATCATCCGCGGCATTTGCCGGCAGATCCTTGGCCACGACCGCCGCAACCATACCGTTTTATAGCGCACCAAGCTTACTGTTAATGTGATCGAAAACGATGGTGTGTTCATTTTGCGGGCTGAACAATACGAATTCAGCATCCTAGTTGACTTTCACAGTATGACCCGGCGGCCAAAAGAACATGTCCCCGACGTGCACGCCCTCTGTCGCGCCACTCGTGTAGGTGACCGTCAGATCTCCTTGGATGAGATAGCCCCAGTGGGGTGCCTGGCAAAGGTCCGAGCGCGCGGATTTTAACCGTTGCCACGCAATTCTGGATGAGGCCATGAAGGTGTAAGGCCAGTGCAAAACAGTTGACGTTTTGGATGGGGAAACGCCACGATGATGGCAATGATCGTGGCGGATGAACATGCGAGATTCTGGTTGTGGCGTGTTTGTCTTGGTCGACAAACCCTCATTGCGTCGGCAAATTCACCGGGCCACCATGCACCACCCGACCCTGGTCCAGCACCAGTCGGTGGGTCATCCCATCAGGGATCTCATGCTCGTGGTGGGAGACAAAAATCAGCCCGGTGCCATGCCGGCGGGCGATGCGTCCCACCAGGTCGAGGACGCGCCGCCGGTTGTGCGGGTCCAGACCGGCGCACGGTTCGTCGAGGATCAACAGGGTCGGCACTTTCACCATGGCCCTGGCGATCAGGATCATCTGGCGCTGGCCCTGGGAGAGCTGGTCGAACAACGCCGGCGCCAGGGCCTCGATTCCCAGGACCGCCATCCACGAGCGCGCGGATCGCACCTGACCGGCATGGCAGTGCCGATACAGCCCGACCGAATCGAAAAAACCCGAACAGACCACATCCAGAGCCGACAGCTGCTTTTGATAGGTCGTGGCCGTGTCCGGGCTCACCACCCCCAACTTCTGCCGGACTTCCCAGAGCGACTGGTCAGTGCCGCGCCGGCTGCCAAACAGTCGGACCCGGTTGGCGTAGACCTGCAGGCAATCGCCGCTGATCAATTTTAAGAGGGTCGACTTACCGGCCCCGTTGGGCCCGGTAACGGCCCAGTGCTCTCCCGGGCGAACCACCCAGTCCAGCGCATTTAAGACGACCCGGTCAGCATAAGCGACCGTTACCGCCTGCATGTCGATCAGGGGTTCAGATGCGGCGTTTCGACCGGCCCGGTCAACGGCCGGCAGGTTGGCGGCGGGTTGCCGAATTGCGGCCGGAAGGTCGGATGCGATCACATCTTGTGGGGTTCCGGCAGTCGCCTCGATCCGCTGAACGGCGGCAATTCGCTCCCGGTCGACGGTCAGCAGGTGCGTCGTGGCCGGCAGCAGCTCCTCGGCGCGGTGGGTGACCAGGATGATCGGCAGGCCCGCAACGGCAAGGCGATTGACGATGCCCACCATTCCGAGTCGGCCCGAGGCATCCAGGCCCTCGAAGGGTTCGTCCAGAATCAGCATCTTGGGGCCGCGAATCAAGGCGCGGGCGATCAGCACCCGGCTCATCTCGCCGAAAGAGATCGTGGTTGCCGGTGTTTCCAACAATGCTTCCAGCGCGAGATCGTCGACAACATGCGCCAATCGGCGCTGCCCGCAAGCTGACGGCAAATGATCAGACGGCCGTTCAATCAGGCTGCGGACCGTGGTGGCCTCGTCGAAGCGGCCGGCGAAGGCACGACCGTGGTTCAAGTCGCTCTCCCGGCGCCACAGGTCACGGCGGGCATCACCGGCCACGTAGGCGATGTGCGCGGCGGGCGAGCCGCCGTCGAGAAAGGGGTAATCGATCCGGCCTTTTACCACGGGCAGCAGGCCGGCGATGGCCTTGACCAGGGTGGTCTTGCCGGCGCCGTTGGGGCCGACCACGGCCCACTGCTGGCCGGCATCGATCCGCCAGGACGCATCGCCAAACAGCCAGCGGTCACGCAGCCGGACGGTGATGCGATCAAGGTTGATCAGCGGGGTGGCGATCCAGGGGTTGGTCGTCATCGCCATTGGTGTTCTATGAAGCAATGTCCAGCTGCCGCGCAACGGCGTTGCCCATCTCACGGGTGCCCACTGCGCGGCCGCCGGCGGCAATATCGGGGGTGCGCAGGCCGGCTTCCAGCACCTGCGCGACCGCCGACTCCACGGCCTCGGCGGCCGTCGGAAGGTTCAGGCTGTAGCGCAGCATCATGGCCGCCGAGAGAATCTGGGCGATGGGGTTGGCGATGCCCAGGCCGGCGATGTCCGGTGCACTGCCGCCGGCCGGTTCGTAAAGACCGAACCCGGAGGCACTGATGCTGGCCGACGGCAAGAGCCCCATGGATCCGGTGATCATGGCGCACTCGTCGGAAATGATGTCGCCGAACATGTTGCCGCACAGCAGCACGTCAAACTGATGGGGGTTCTTGACCAGCTGCATGGCGGCGTTGTCCACGTAGATGTGGCTCAAGGCCACATCCGGAAAATCTTTGGCCACCGTGTTGACCACCTCGCGCCACAGCACCATGGTGGTCAGCACGTTGGCCTTGTCCACCGAGGCCACCTGTTTACGCCTCAAGCGGGCCGCCTCGAAGGCCCGCCGGGCGATGCGCTCGATTTCGCCCCGGGTGTAGACCATGGTGTCGTAGGCGCGTTCCTCGGAGCCGCTGCCTTCCCGGCCCTTGGGTTGACCGAAATAGATGTCGCCGGTCAGCTCCCGGACGCACAGGATGTCGAACCCCTCGCCGACGATATCCGGGCGAAGCGGGCTGGCATCGGCCAGGGCCGGGAAGACCTTGGCCGGCCGCAGGTTGCAGAAAAGATTGAAGTGCTTGCGCAGGGGCAGCAGGGCGCCGCGCTCGGGCTGTACTGCCGGCGGCAGGTGTTCCCACTGGGGGCCGCCCACGGACCCGAACAAAATGGCGTCGCTGGCCTCGCACAGACGCAAGGTCGCCTCGGGAAGGGCCTGCCCATGGCGGTCGATGGCGATGCCGCCCACATCGGCGGCGGTGGTTTGCAATTTAAAGTCGAAGCGTTCCTGGGTTTTTTCCAGGACCGTGAGGGTGGCCGCCATCACTTCCGGCCCGATGCCGTCTCCGGGCAACACCGCGATGTTGTACATAGAACGCCTTTCAGGGTTATGGGTGGGGGTGTCGATCGACCGGGGCCGACGGGGCATCACGGGCACTGCCGTCGGCCGGCGATCCGCAGGAATCGGTCTCGCCGCAGCAGGCGCAGCCGCTGCCGCAAGGGTCTTTATGCTTGAGGCCCCTGTAAAAGGTGCGTCCCACATAAAGGGCCGCGCCGGCCACAATCACCAGAATAATCAAGATTTCCATTGCTTGCGCCCCGTGTTTCGATTCTCAATAGCCGAGCGCCGTGCCGACCTGATAAATAGCCACGGCCAGGGCAAAGGCCACCGTGGTGTTGAACGCCATCGAAAACAGCCCCCACTTCCAGGACGACTCGCGGGCGATGCAGACCACGGTGACGAAGCAGGGCGCATAGAACATCACAAAAATCATCAGACTCCAGGCGGTCAGCGTTCGCCAGCCTGGAGCCGTGCTCAGCTTGGCGGCCAGAGAGTCGGCCGCCCCGGCCTCCACCGCACCCAGTGAGTAGGCCGTTCCCAGGGTGGAGACGATCACCTCCTTGGCGGCGAAACCGCCGATCAGGGCGATGTTGGTGCGCCAGTTAAAGCCGGCCCAGTGAGTGACGGCTTCGATGGCGATGCCGATGCGCCCGGCCAGCGAATGACGCAACCCGGCCTCGGCCTGCTGGGCGTCCAGGCTCTCCAGGGCCGCCTTGAGCGCGGTTGCATCGCTGGAAAGGGACCGTCCCGGCAAGGCCGCCTCAAGTTCGTCGACAACCAGCGGCGATGCCGTCGCCACCAAGGCGGCGCGCTGGGCATCGTAGCGATCGACCAGGGTCTGCGGAAGCCGGGGAAAGGTCATGGCCGCCCACAGCAAAATCGAGATGCCCAGGATAACCGTGCCGGCCTTTTTAACGTATTGCCAGGTGCGCTCCCAGGTGTGGATGGTCAGGCCGCGCAGTGTGGGCAGACGATAGGGCGGCAGCTCCATCACGAAGGGGGTCGAGGCACCCCTGACCACGGTCATGCGCAGCAGCTTGGCCGCCAGCAGGGCCCCGGACCAGGATATCAGGGTCAAAAAAAACATCATCCGGGCCCGGCTGTGGGGGAAAAAGGCCGCGATCAGCAGCGCGAAGACGGGCAGTTTGGCCCCGCAGTTCATGAACGGCGCCGTCAGCAAGGTGGCGATGCGCTCCTTGGGGGATCTCAGGGTGCGCGTGGCCATCACACCGGGCACCGCGCAGCCGCCGGCAATCCCGCCGGAGACGATGTAGGCCATCACCGAACTGCCGTGCAGCCCGAAAACCTGGAAGACCCGGTCCAGCATGAAGGCCACCCGCGCCAGGTAGCCCGAATCCTCCAAAATGGCGATGCCGAAAAACATGAACATGATCAAGGGCACGAAACCGAGCACGCCGCCCACCCCATCGATGATGCCGGAAACGATCAGGGACTGCAGCAGGCCGTCGGGCAGCACGCCGGCCACCGTTGCGGAGAGCCACCCGAAAAGAGACTCGGCCCAGGCCACCGGAATCTCGCTGTAGGTAAAAACGAGCTGATAGAGCGCCATGAGCACCAGCAGCATGATGATCGGGCCGGCGACGCGGTTGACCAGGACCTTGTCGATCCGGTCCGACAGAAAGAGCCGGTGGCGCTCGTCACGCTCCTTGACGACCCCCTGTTTGAGGATGGAACTGATGAATCCGTAGCGGTGATCGGCGATCATGGCTTCCGGGTAGGTCTCCAGGGTCTCCTCGATGTGGGCGCCCACCTTTTCGGCGATCGCCTCCAGCCGGTCGGCGATTCGCGGGTTGGTCTCCCGGCCCTTGTTGAGAATCTGCTCGTCGTTTTCCAGGTATTTGATGGCCAGCCAGCGCGACGGGTAGCGGTCGGTCAGCAGCCCATCGTCGGCGATGCACTTTTCCATCTCCTGGATGGCGGTCTCCAGGTCCCTGCCGTAAGAGATGCGCAGCGGCGACGGCGCGGGAGCGGCCGCGACTTGCACTACCGCTTCCATCAGGTCCTGCTTGCCGAAACCGGAGCGGGCCACGATGGGGATCACCGGCACACCGAGCAGGTAAGACAGTTTGCGGTGGTCGATCTCGATCCCGCGCTGGCGGGCCACATCGATCATGTTCAGGGCCACGCAGGTGGGGATGCCCAGCTCCAGGAACTGGGTGGTCAGATAGAGGTTGCGCTCCAGGTTGGAGGCGTCGACGATGTTGATGGTAACCCGGGGGCACTCGTTGACCAGAAAATCGCGGGTCACCACCTCTTCGACGCTGTAGGCCGTCAGCGAGTAGGTGCCGGGCAGGTCCACGATGTGAATGTCGTGGCCATTTTGAATGTAGCGGCCTTCCTTGCGGTCCACGGTGACGCCGGGATAATTGCCCACATGCTGGCGTGACCCGGTCAGGGCATTAAAAAGGGTGGTCTTCCCGGCGTTGGGATTACCACCCAGTGCAACGCAAAAGCTCATGACTATCCGTTCAGATTCACTTCGATGTGATCGGCTTCGTTATTGCGAAGGGTCAGGGTAAACCCTTTGACCCGCAAGGCGACCGGGTCTTTCAGCGGCGCCCGGCCCTGGATCTTGATCGCCGTTCCCGGCACCAACCCCATATCGCGTAGCCGGCGCCCCAGTTCGCCGCCCACCCTGACACTGGCGATGGTGCCTTCCTGGTTGACCTGCATCTGGCGCATGTTGATTTTTTCCATTGGGATCCTGTAGTTTAGACCGGATTGCATTAAACGTAAAAAGTTAGGTAAGCCAAACTTTCATGGGAGTCAATAAAAAAATGGTCCAAAGCGCATTTTTCCGCGTTTCCAACGGCTGTCTCTAGGGCGACCCCACGGGTCAGCCGGAACACCTTCAGGTACCACCCGTGCAAGGTTCCGGTGAATGTCGATCCGCCGCGGCAAGGTCCCCACAGGGACGTTTTTTTATCAGCTGCCAGAGCGGCTTGGCCGACAGCGCCAGCAGGGTCAGCGCCCCGGCCAGCTGCGCGGCCGCGGGCATCGTTTCACCGGCCTGCCCCACCAGGGCCTGGGCGGATATCCCCAACAGGCCGTACATCCAATCCACCAGCAGCCCGAAACCCACCGCGCATACAGCGATGGTCGCCAGGTAGATCGTGGTGGCCCGCTTGCCCAGCACCCGCAGCAGCACGGTCAGGGCCGTGACATTGGTGGCCGGTCCGGTCATCAGGAAGACCAGCGCTGCTCCGGGGCTGACCCCTTGCAGAATCAGCGCCGCCGCAATTGGGGTGGAGGCTGTCGCACAGATGTAGATCGGAATACCCACCGCCAGCATGATCAGCATGGCCCCCAGGCCACCACCCATGTAGCGGCTTAAGACCGACTCGGGAATCAGGACCGTAATCATGCCCGACAAAAGAATCCCGGTCAGGAACCAGACCGCCAGATCTCCCCAGACATCGCCGAACGCAAAACGCAGGCCCGATCCTATTTTTTCCCCAAACGTGTGGTGACGCCGGTGGGTTTCCGGCGCACAGGCCTGGCCGTCACAGCAGGCGTCCACCGGGCAGGCCAGATCCGGCACGACCGCACGCCTGGGGTCGGGAGCCTTGAACAGGTTGGTTGCGATACCGGCCGTAAAGGCCGTAAAAAAGGCCGTGACCGGCCGGATGACGGTCATGAGCGGATCCATCAGGGCATAGGTCACGGCGATAGAATCCACACCCGACTCCGGGGTGGAAATGAGAAAGGCGCTGACCGCGCCGTCGTTGGCGCCTTGTTTTTTCAGGGCAGCCGCGGCAGGCAGCACCCCGCACGAGCACAACGGAATGGGAACGCCAAGCGCCGCGGCTTTGAAAACCGATCTGAAACGTCCCTGCCCGAGATGCCGCGCGACAGCCCCGGGGCTGAGAAACACCCGCAGCAGTCCGCTGACGATCAATCCAAAGATGACGAAAACCGAGGATTCGAGAAGAATATTCCAGGATTGGAGCGCAATCTCGCTTAACCATTGCATGAGCGTTGCCTTTGGGTATTTGCGGCGCTTTCGTCGACCCATGCCAGCGCCCGGCCGCCGAGGCACGCCCAAACGGGGACGACGGGACAATGGCACGACTCAATATGGACCCGACCTGGCGGTTGTCAAGTTGGCGCCTGTGCCCGCCCAAAGCTGCCGGCAACAGCTTGAAAGGCCACTGCCAATCACCCGCATTCGGGAATGGCCGGCCTGAAAACGATTGAATATGGCTGACCCGGTGTTACTATTAGAAACTAATGCGGACGCCGACCGTTACCGATCAACAGTCGTTAATCGTTCCAATAAAATCTCTATCAGAGGAGGAGAAGCCATGAAATCAATCATTGCCGCCCTGTCGTTGCTCCTGCTGACACCTTTTTGGGCATGGTCCGGGGACATCGTGGCCATCTGGCAGCATCAACAGGATGCGACCCTGGAACTGGCGACGCGCGATGCAAACCACATCCGCTTGAACATCGGCCCCGATAATTATGTGCTGGTCGCCGGCGAGAAGGTCTACATGGTCACCAAAAGCGACCAGCAGTGGACCGTCATGGACATGGACCAGTTGGCCGGTCTGGCCAGTGGGCTGGGCACCCCGAAAGTGCCGGCCGCCCAAGAGATGGACCGCTTTCGGACCAGCGTCACCGATACCGGACGCACCGAAACCATTGCCGGATATCAAGGAACCGTGTATGTGATCGAGACCAAGGACGAATCGGGCAAGGTGATCGATTCCACCGAAGCCGTGTTTTCCAAGCATGCCGACGTAAAGCAGGTCAACGCCGCCTGGCAGGCCGTCGCCGTGCGCATGGCCACCATCGTCGGGAAAAACACCTCCGAAGCGGTTGACAAAGCCACCTGGGAGGCCGAAAAGTCGGGCTATGGCGGCGTGCTCCGGATCGGTGAGATGCAGCTGAAAGAGATCCGCAAACCCACTCTGGCAGCTGCGTACTTCGAACTTCCCGAAGGGGCCCGGATGATGGACATGGGATCGTTCCAGGCGGGCGACGGTCAGGGTGCCGGCGACGCCACGGATTCCAATTTCGCCAAAGAGGTTGGCCAGGAAGCCGGTGAAACGGCCAAGCAGGAGGTCAAGCAAAATACGGTGGAGGCCGTCAAGAAAGGGGTTGGCAGTGTGTTCAAGAAGCTGTTTTAGGATGCGGGTTCGGATCGTGGCAGGACACCGGTGAAGGGTCTGCCGACCTCCCGGATGGCAGCCGGCCGACCCGCGGTCGATTCCTCGCCGGTCAGCGGCGTCGCCTATGCATTCACCGCATTTCTCATCTGGGGATTGAGCCCGATCTACTGGAAAGCGCTGCACCGTGTGCCGGCTGTCGAGATCATTTTGCATCGTGTGGTCTGGTCGTTCGCGTTCCTCGTGCCGCTGGTGGTGATCGGCCGGCAGTGGCCGGCCTTGAAGGCGGTGGCGACCAGCCCAAAAACACTTGGCATCCTATCTGCCACCTCCATTCTGGTCGCCGTGAACTGGCTGATCTACATCTGGGCCGTCAACAACGGTCGAGTGCTGCAGGCCAGCCTGGGATACTACATCAATCCGTTGGTCAACGTCCTGCTGGGAATGGTGTTTTTGCGCGAACGGTTGCGACCGGCCCAGAGCGTTGCCGTCAGCCTGGCTGCCCTGGGAGTGCTCAACCTTGCCTTGCGATACGGCACCTTTCCCTGGATCTCCCTGGCCCTGGCCTTCAGTTTCGGCCTTTACGGCCTGGTGCGCAAAGTTGCCGCCGTGGGGCCCCTGGTGGGGCTGACCGTCGAGACCCTCTTGCTGACGGTTCCGGCCGGAATATGGATGGTACACCTCAACCGCATCGGTTCGGGCGCCTTTTTGACCTCCGGCGTCGCAACCGATCTGCTCCTGCTGGGAACCGGAATCCTCACCTCGACGCCCTTGCTATTGTTCAATCTGGGCGCCAAGCGCATCACCTTGACCACCTTGGGGCTGGTCCAGTACACGGCACCCACGGGAATGCTGCTGCTGGGCATCACCTTGTTCCACGAGCCGTTTACGACAACCCAGGCCATCACCTTCGGGCTCATCTGGGCGGCCCTGGCCCTTTACTCCTGGGACAGCCTGCGCGTGCACCGCGCTGCCGGCATCAAACGGTGAGAAGTCAGCACCGTTCACGCTGCTGCCGCCGCCTGGGGAAACGATTGATTTTGTAACGATCCAAATACGTTGACAGGTTTGGTGGTGTATGGTAGCGTCCCTTGCGATCCACGCCGCACATACCGCAACCCGTGTCCGGCCGGTAGTAAGGCCGGTCACTCAACCGATGGGAGTGAACGATGGATGGTCCCCACAAGTCCGGTCGGCAAGACGGCCGCCAGGATGAAGAGGTTATCGATTTGACGCAGGTTGTCAACGACGAAGACGACGAGATTATCGAACTCGACAGCATGGCCGAACCGGCGGCCGATGCCGGGGAAGAAGGGGTAATCGATCTGGTCGAAACGGTCGATGCCAAACCGGATGCGCCCCAAAACGCCCAGGCCGCCTCAGACGCTGCCGCTACCCTGCCCCTGCACCTGCGCGAGGAACAGATCGAAGCGGCCCTGGAACGGGTGATCGAAAAGGTGTACGCCCAAAAAATCGAGCGCATGCTGACCGAAAGCGTTTCCAGGACCGTGAAGCGCGAAATCGAAAAGATCAAAAATGAAATCCTGGAAGGAAGCGACGACACCTCCGCCTGAGCGGATCCTTTTGCCGTTGCCGCACCTGAAGTACGTTTAACGGGGATTGCCTTAGATCCCCTTTTCCTTTTTTTACCTGACGCGGTCTGTGCCATTGAACCGCGCATGGTGTTCGCAAGCAAGGAGCGTTAACCCCATGAGTCGTAATGTGCTGGACAAAAGCTACGCCCCAGCGGCGGTCGAGAAACGCTGGTACAGCTACTGGGAGCGGGAAAAGCTGTTCGCCGCCGACGAACAGACCGCCAAGCGGGCGTTTTCCATCGTCATTCCACCGCCCAACGTCACCGGTGTCCTGCACATGGGGCATGCCCTCAACAACACGATGCAGGACATCTTGTGCCGCTACCGACGCCTTAAAGGCGACAGCGTCTTGTGGATGCCCGGCACGGATCACGCCGGCATCGCCACCCAGAATGTGGTCGAAAAAAAACTGGCCGCCGAGGGCAGCGACCGCCATCGATTGGGGCGCGAGAAGTTTGTCGAGGCCGTCTGGGCCTGGCGCGACGCGTCCGGCAGCGCCATCATCAACCAGCTCAAACGCCTGGGCGCCTCCTGCGACTGGGACCGGGAACGCTTCACCATGGACGAGGGTCTTTCCCGGGCGGTGCGCAAGGTGTTCGTGCAGCTCTACGAAGAAGGCCTGATCTATCAGGGCGATTACATCATCAACTGGTGCTGCCGCTGCCACACGGCCCTGTCCGACCTGGAAGTGGAGCACGAAGAGCTGGACGGGCACTTCTACCACATCCGCTACCCCTATGCCGACGGGTCGGGATCGCTCACCGTGGCCACCACCCGACCCGAAACCATGCTGGGCGACACAGCCGTGGCCATCCACCCCGACGACGACCGCTACGCCCGGCTGTCGGCCGCCGCCGTCGTCCTCCCGCTGATGGAACGCGAAATCCCCATCATCCGCGACACCTACGTGGACCTGTCCACCGGTACCGGGGCCCTCAAGGTGACCCCGGCCCACGACCCCAACGACTTCGACATCGGCACACGCCACAACCTGCCCAGCGTCAAGGTGATCGCCGACGACGGCACCATGAGCGATGCGGCCGGGCGCTTTGCCGGCCTGGACCGCTTTGCCTGCCGCGAGGCCGTCGTTCAGGCCTTGAAAGCGCTGGGGCTGTTGGAACGGGTCGACGCCCACCGTCACAGCGTGGGGCACTGCTACCGCTGCAAGACCGTGGTCGAACCCAACTTGTCCCGTCAGTGGTTCGTCAGAGCCAAACCGCTGGCCGCAAAAGCCATCGACGCCGTGCAGAGCGGCAAAACGCGCATCATCCCCGAAGCGTGGACCAAGACCTACTACGAGTGGATGTTCAACATCCGGGACTGGTGCATTTCACGCCAGATCTGGTGGGGTCATCAGATCCCGGCCTGGACCTGCCAAACGTGCGCCAGGGTGGTCGTGGCCATGGATGCCCCCAACCTCTGCCCGGATTGCGGCGCTGCCGATCCGGTTCAGGAGACCGACGTGCTGGACACCTGGTTCAGTTCGGCCCTTTGGCCCTTTTCCACCATGGGGTGGCCGGAGCAGACCCCGCTGCTGAAAACCTACTACCCGACGTCGGTCCTGGTGACCGGCTTCGACATCCTCTTTTTCTGGGTAGCCCGCATGATGATGATGGGCATCCACTTTATGAAGGAGGTCCCGTTTGCCGACGTCTACGTGCACGCCCTGGTGCGCGACGAAGCGGGCAAGAAGATGAGCAAATCCAAGGGCAACGTCATCGACCCGCTGAGCGTCATCGACCAGTACGGCACCGACGCCTTCCGCTTCACCCTGGCCGCCTTCGCCGCCCAGGGGCGCGACGTCAAAATGAGCGAAAAGCGGGTCGAGGGCTACCGGCACTTCATCAACAAGCTGTGGAACGCGGCCCGCTTCGCGCTCATGCACATCGAGAGCGCTGGCGATACCATCGACACCCGGCACATCTCGCTTCAGGACCGCTGGATTCTGTCCCGGCTGAACCGGGTGGCCCGCCAGACCGAAGCGGCCCTGGATGCCTACAAGTTCAACGAAGCCGCCGGCGCGGTCTATCAGTTCGTCTGGCACGAACTGTGCGACTGGTACCTGGAAGCCATCAAGCCAACCCTTTACGACGAGTCCGCCGGCATGCAAAAGGCCGCCACCCGCGGCGTGCTCTGGCGGGTGCTCAAGGACGCCCTGGTGCTGCTGCACCCGTTTGCACCCTTCGTCACCGAAGAGATCTGGCACTCGCTGCCGGGGACCGAGGGGTCGATCATGCAGGCCGCCTGGCCGGAACAGATCCAACCCGGTCACGATCCGGCGGCCGAAGCGCAGATGGAGACCGTTATGGCGGCCATCACCGGCATCCGCAACGTGCGCGGGGAGATGAACATCGCACCGTCGGCGAACCTTACCGTGGTGGTGCGGCCCGAAACCCCCGAGGTGGGCGTCGTGATGGCGGACAACCACGCCTTGATCGCCAGCCTGGCCCGGCTAAACGGCATGACCGTGGCCAACGATGCCGGACGGCCCAAAGCCGCGGCCACGGTGCTGATCGACGGCGCCACGCTGTTCGTCCGCCTGGAGGGCATCGTCGACTTCACCAACGAGCAGAGCCGCCTGGAAAAGGAGATCGGCAAGCTGACCAAAGAGCTGTCGGGCCTGAACAAGAAGCTCGGCAACGAGGATTTTCTCACCAAAGCCCCGGTCGAGGTGGTCGAGGGCGTGCGCGAAAAGCACGCTGCCATGCTCGACCGGCAGCACGCCCTGGAAACCACGCTGGGGCGGATCAAGGAAATGATGGGCTGATGGATGCCACCTGGGATCTGATTGAACTGGCCCTGCGCGAGGACATCGGGCCCGGCGACATCACCACCGACAACCTGGTGGGGGCCGATGCCCTCGGCAACGGGTTCATCGTTGCCAAGCAGGAACTGATCGTTGCCGGCCTGGAAGTGGCCGAGCGCGTCTTCCGCGAGCTGTCGCCGCAGATCGCCTTTGATGCCCAGGTCGACGATGGCCAGCGGGTTCAGACCGGCAGCGTCGTGGCCCGGGTCGACGGTTCCCTGCGGGCCCTGCTCAAGGGTGAACGCACGGCGCTGAACTTTTTGCAGCGCCTGTCCGGCATTGCCACCCTAACCCGGGCCTACGTCGACGCCGTGGCCGGAAGCGGCGTGACCCTGGTCGACACCCGCAAAACCGCGCCGGGCTGGCGGACACTGGAAAAATATGCCGTGCGTGTGGGCGGTGCCCGCAACCACCGCATGGGGCTGTTCGACGGCGTGCTCATCAAGGACAACCACATCGCCGTGGCCGGCGGCATCGCCAGGGCGATTGAGACCATCCGGCGCCACGTCTCCCACCTGGTCAAGGTGGAGGTGGAAGCAGCCACCCTGGAGCAGGTCGAGGCGGCGCTGACCGCCGGTGCCGACGTCATCATGCTGGACAACATGGACGTCGATCAGGTGCGCCGGGCAGTGGCAATCATCGGCAGGCGCGCCCTGGTGGAGGTCTCCGGCGGGGTGACCCGCGCGGGTCTGGCCGAACTGGCGCGCAGCGGTGTGGACCTGATATCGATCGGCGCCCTGACCCACTCGGCCGTGGCAGTGGACGTGAGCATGCGCATCGAGCCGTCATGATTCCCATTCGCGACACCACGCCCTCCACCAGCGTTCCGGTGGTCAACAACACCCTGATCGGCATCAACGTGGTCTTTTTTCTGGTTCAACTGAGCCAGGGACCGGCCCAGGACCACTTCGTCTACCTGTACGGCCTGGTTCCGGCCAAGTTCACCGTCCCCCAGGTCGCGGCCTACTTCTCCCTGGGCCAGAAGCTGCTCTCCCTGTTGTCGTTCATGTTTCTGCACGGCGGCTTTTTGCACCTGATCGGCAACATGTGGTCGCTTTTCATCTTCGGCGACAACGTGGAGGACCGCCTGGGCTCGGTGCGCTACGCCCTCTTCTACCTGCTGTGCGGGCTGGCGTCGGGCCTGACCCACCTGCTGCTCAACGCCCACTCCAACATTCCCACGATCGGCGCCAGCGGGGCCATCGCCGGGGTCATGGGCGCCTACTTCATCCTCTACCCCGGATCGCGCATCCTGACCCTGATCCCCATCATCTTCATCCCCTGGTTCGTGGAGATCCCGGCCTTCTTTTTTCTGGGCCTCTGGTTCCTGCTGCAGTTTTTAAATGCGGCCGGCAGCTCCGGTCACGCCGGTGGCATCGCCTGGTGGGCGCACATCGGCGGCTTTGTCTTCGGCATTTTGTTTCTCAAGCTGTTCGACCGCATTCCGGCCACCGGGGTCACCAGCCGGCTACGCCACGCCACCGAGAAAAAGCGTTCCAGCCGCCTGCAGGTGATCAAAAGGGAAAGGGGCGGCGAAGAGGCCGACCTACACGGCACCCTCACCATCACCCAGTACGAAGCCATGGTAGGGGCCCGCAAATTGGTCACCGTTCCCTCGGGTCTTCAACACCGCCTTTACAACGTCATCGTGCCCCAGGGTGTTGCCGACGGCCAGGTCCTGCGGCTCAAGGGAGTTGGCCGTCCCAGGTCCGACGGCACACGCGGCGACATGATGCTTAAAATCAAGATCCAGCACATCTGAGGGCAACGGATGCAGCCCGCCGGCATCCGCGCCCGGACCAGTCGTTTATCCTGATCGATCGAACCGGTTCGTGTCGGCGATTTATTCCAGCCCTTCGGCACCCTGAACGGATCGGCCGGCGTCTGTCCAGGCCTTGAGGCCGCCCTCGAGAAACAGCGCCTCACGGCCGTTCCGGCGCAGGCGCTCAACCACCGACTGGCTGACCGGTCCACCCTTGACGCAATAGACCACGGTACGATGGCCGACCGGAAGCTCTGCCGCCCATGTGTCGACAGTTTCGGGGTCCAACCATACGGCACCGGGAATGCGCTGGGGCGCAGCCTCGTAGTCGGCCTTGCGGCGAGCGTCAACAAGGGTCACTGCGTCGCCGGCGGAGATCATCCCCTGCAGGGATTCGACGTCAATCGAATGGGCCATGTCAATGCTCCTAGGGCCCGTATTCGGGTCACAGCGCCAGTTTCCACATCACCCCGGCCGCAGCACCCACGGGCACCAGATAGTGGATCGGAAAATGAAATTTCTGCAGCAGCGCCAACGACACCGCCGCGGATGCGATGGCGAAAAAATCCAACCCGCTGTCGGGCATCATGATCTTGACCCCGAACCAGACCGCCAGGTTGAGAATCACGCCCACCACGGCCGCGGTGACCCCGGTCAGGGCGGCCTGCAGACGCTGATTGCCGGCCATGGCCTCGATGAACGGTGCGCCGGCAAAGATAAAGAAAAAGCAGGGCAGAAAGGTCACGTAAGTGGTGATCAGGGCCCCGAGGATGGCGGCCGTCAACGGATCGAGCCCTCCGGGAAGGTTCCAGGCCGCCAGGAAACCGACGAACTGGGTGACCATGATCAGCGGTCCCGGGGTCGATTCGGCCAGGCCCAGCCCAATCAGCATCTGCTCGGTCGCCAGCCAGCCACTCGAGACCGCCACCTCGGTAATATAGGCCAGTACGGCGTAGGCACCCCCGAAGGTGACAAAGGCGGCCCTGGTGAAAAACAGGCCGATCTGCGTCAACGTGTCGCCGGGCCCGCGCCACAGCCAGACGGTTCCGACCACGGCCGCCCACAGGGCCAGGCAGATGAGAAACACTCGCAGGACATGCATAAAAGAGGGTCGCGCGGTGCTGTGGCCGGTATCGGGTTCGGTCTCGATGCGGCATTCGCGGCGCTGCATGTCAAAGGTGCCCTTGCAGAACACCTGCGGCAGCCGCCCCTGCAGGGCAAGGCCGCCGAGCGCCGCCCCGGCGACGATCAACGGAAACGGGATCTGGAAGAAGAAAATGGCCACGAAGGCCGCAGCGGCAAAGGCGTAGAGCATACCGTGCCGCAGGGCCTTTTTGCCGATGCGCAGCACCGCCTCGACGACAACGGCCACGACCACCGGCTGGATGCCGTAAAAAGCGGCCGCAACGGCGGGGATGTCGATGTGGGCCACGGCCAGATAGCTGAGCACCAGCATGACGAAAATCGAGGGGATCACGAACAGCGATCCGGCCGCGATGCCGCCCCAGACGCCGTGCAACCGCCAGCCAATGTAGGTCGCTAGCTGCTGGGCCTCGGGACCCGGCAGCAGCATGCAGAAGTTCAGGGCCCGCAGAAACGGGTTTTCACCGATCCACTGTCGGCGCTCGACCACTTCCTGGTGCATGATGGCGATCTGGCCGGCCGGCCCGCCGAAGCTGATGAATCCCAGCTTAGCCCAAAATTTCAGGGTATCTTTGAAAGAGGCCGGCATCGACGGGACCGGGGTGGGTGGTGTCGTCATGCGCTCTCCTTGGTGTCGACCCCGGCCGTCAGCCGCCAAGCAGCGCGATCATCGCCCGCATGAATGCCGGCAGGTCGTCAGGGGTGCGGCTGGTGACCAGGTTTGCGTCCACCACCACCTCCTGGTCCACCCATCTTCCGCCGGCATTGATCAGATCGTCCTTGATGGAAAAATAGGACGTGACCGTCCGGTCGCGGACGATGTCGGCCGAGGCCAGCATCCAGCCGGCATGGCAGATCGCAGCGACCGGTTTGCCGGCGGCGTCGAAGGCGTTGACCAGATTCACCATGGCCGGATAGCGGCGCATGTGGTCCGGGGCGTATCCCCCGGGGATGACCACACCGTCGAAATCGGCCACCGATACCCGGTCGGCCGTGGTATCGACGGTAACCGGCAGGCCGGACTTGCTATGGTAGACCGCTGCACTGCCCGACCCGACGACCGTCACCTGCGCCCCGGCCTCCTTCAACCGGTAATAAGGGTACCAGAACTCGAATTCGTTGTAGAACGTTTCCACCAGGATGATGATTTTTTTTCCGTTGAGCTGCATTCCGCCACCTCATGGTTGCTTTATCGACTTGGTTCAGTCCGCACAAGCTAACTTTTCAGGGTCAGGTTGACCGAGCGCACCATCTTGACCGGGTAATAGGATTTTTTGGCCTTGGCCAGACCGGCAATGCCCATGTCGCTCTCCTTGTTCAAAAAGGTGTAACCGTTGAAGAGACGGCGCGCGCAGGCGTTGTCGAAGTATTGATACAAGCCCTTGATGTTCCCGAAGGCCTTTTCGTACTGTAAGGTGGCCATGTCGTCAGTCAAGGGCGCCGCGATGCCGAAGGCGCTGACCTTGCCGTCGATGCGCAGCAAGATGCCCTTCAGGTCGAACAGATCCAGGTGCAGCAGCGTGTTGATCGCCGCCTGCTTCTCGCAGGCCAGGTCAAGCTGGTCCTCGGCGTCGCAGTCGTGCTCTTCGCACCACTGCTCGAGAAACGCCAGGCAGGCCTCGGTGTTTCCCGGCGCAATCGGTTCGACGACCACCTTGCCCCGCTCCACGAAGGCCCGCTTGAACTGTTTGATCAGGTTGCGTTTTTTCGCATAACGGCTGCCCCTGAGCCTGGCCAGGTCGTCAACCCGGTATACGTAGTCGTCATAGGCAGGCTGGGGATCGACGACAAAAAAACGGGCAATGGCGTCATCTCCAAAATGGTCCAAATAGGACTGCGGCACGAACCAGTAGCGATGGTGACCGGCACGTTGGGCCACCGTGGCCAGTTCCTCGGGCGTAAACATGCGCTGCGGTGAAACCGGCAGGATCAGGTGCCGGTGGTGGGTCTTCGTCTCGAACTCGGCGGCCACCACGAAGGCACCGGCGAACTCGGCGCCGTAAGGCTTGTATTCGGCGTTGCTCCAGGCGATGATCGAAGCGAGCGAATAGGCGGCCAGCGGGTAACGCTGATGGTCGAAATAGTGTCGGTAGACGCGATAGTCCGGCGGTTTCAACTGTTTGAAATTCATACGGATGTCTTTAGCATGGGTATCGAGTCGGCCATGGGCGCAAATCCCAATGGACGATAAAACGGATCTGTTTTTCTCTCGGCGATCAGCCCGATCCAACCGATGCCGTCGGCTTCGAGACGAGCCACCAGCCGGGCGACGATGTGCGAGCCGATGCCGCGGCCCCGAAAGGCCGGGTCCACGGTAACGTCTTGAATGTAGGCGTCGCTGACGCCATCGCTGATGGCGCGTCCCATGGCAATGATGGTACCGACCTGGCGGGCCACCAGGAAACAGTGGCTGCCGGCCACGATACCGGCCACCAGGGAGGGGTTGTCCGCTTTCTCCGCCCACCAGCCGGCCGACCGGTACAGATGGATGAGATGGTCGATCTCGACCCGGGTGACACGCTCGATGAACGAATAGTCAGGCATGGCAGATGAAGGCCAACGGGTTCAACATGATCGGAAGCGTTTCGAGAGGCAGAATCATCCAGCCGGTCCCGCAAAACGGCATGAGACCCGGTTTCGGCCGGACTGCTTAGACTGGTACATGGCCTGATCGGCGCGCTGAACGAAATCGGCCACGGCTTCGCCCTGGCGGTACTGCGTGACGCCGATGCTGATGCTGATTTTCACATCGACGTCCTTGCCGGCGCTGAAATTCTCGGCGGCCACCGCCGAGCGCAGGCGTTCGGCCACCGTGCGGGCCTCCTCGCCGTGGGTACCCGGCAATACGATGGTGAACTCCTCGCCGCCATAGCGGTAGGCGGTGTCCATGCGTCGCAGGCAGGCGTTGATCATGCTGCCCATCCGCACCAGCACCTTGTCGCCTTCCAGGTGGCCGTAGGTGTCGTTGAACTCCTTGAAGTTGTCGATGTCCAGGAGCAGCAGGCTCAACTCATAGCCATAACGGTTGGACCGCTCGATCTCGCCCTTGAGCTGGTTGTAAAAATGACGCGAATTGTACAGCTTGGTCAGGCCGTCGGTGATCGAAAGCTTTTTGAGTTTCTCGAGCATCTGTGTGCGCTCCTCGTTCAAGCGGCGCTCGTTGAGCACCCGCTTGAGGCGCAGCACCAGTTCCTCGAATCGAACCGGTTTGAAGACAAAATCGCTGGCACCCTTGTTGATGGCCTCTTCGTAGGAGTACTCGGTGCTGTACCCGGTCATGACGATAACGTCAACCGTGTGGCTGCGCTTGATCCGGTCGGTCAGCGCCAGGCCATCCATGCCTGGCAGCAGAATGTCGGTAATCACGACCGTAATGGCGTTGGCCGCCAGCACCGCCAGGGCCTCTTCGGCACTGGAGGCCACCGAGGCCTTGAAACCGGACAGCGTAATGAACTCGTGCATGGCGTCCCGGATGGAGAGGTCATCGTCAACAATCAGAATGTGTGGCGCCATGGAAACCGTTTTCTTCAGCCGTTACGGATCGCTTGCGGATACGGGTTGACATGCCCGAAAACGATCTGATATTAATATAAATTTTTAAGAAACCATGCGATTATAACCACGTTGAATTCCAGTGTCAACCAGCAGATGCAGCAGCGAACGCCTGCGGACGCATCCACCGATAAAATGGAAAACATACGCAACTTCAGCATCATCGCCCACATCGACCACGGCAAATCAACCCTTTCCGACCGGTTGATTCAGTCTAGCAAAATCGTTGCCGATCGTGACTTCAAGGATCAGATCCTGGACACCATGGACATCGAGCGCGAGCGCGGCATCACCATCAAAAGCCAGACCGTGTGCCTGCCGTACAAAGCCAAAAACGGTTTCACCTACGACCTCAACCTGATCGACACCCCCGGCCACGTGGACTTTACCTATGAGGTCTCGCGGGCCCTGGCCTCCTGCGAAGGGGCCCTTCTGCTGATCGATGCCAGCCAGGGCGTGGAGGCCCAGACCCTGGCCAACCTCTACCTGGCGCTGGAGCACAACCTGGAGATCATTCCGGTCATCAACAAGATCGACCTGCCCTCGGCGGACATCGATCGGGTCAGGGACCAGATCGAAGAGGATCTGGGCCTGGACCCGGAAACGGCCATCCTGGCGTCGGCCAAGGAGGGCCTGGGCATCGAAGATGTCATGGAAGCGGTGGTCAACACACTGCCGCCGCCCGTCGGCGATGCCGATGCCCCGCTGCAGGCCTTGATTTTCGACTCCCACTACGATCCGTTCAGGGGCACGATCGTGCACCTGCGCATCAAGGCGGGCACCATCCGTGCCGGGGACCGCATCCGTTTCATGTCCAACAACGCCACTTACAAGGTCGAGGAGGTCGGTGTGTTTCAGATCGTGCGGGTGCCCCGGCAAACCCTGCGGGCCGGACAGGTGGGCTACATGATCGCCGGCATCAAGACGGTCAGCGACACCCGCTGCGGCGACACGGTCACCCACCACCGCAGCCCCTGCCAAAAACCGCTGCCCGGTTTCAAGGAGGCCAAGCCGGTGGTCTTCTCGTCGATCTATCCGGTCGCCTCGGACGGCTACGAAGACCTGACCGTGGCCATGGAAAAACTCAAGCTCAACGACGCCTCGCTCACCTACGAAAAGGACAGCAGCGCGGCCCTGGGATTCGGTTTCCGCTGCGGCTTTCTGGGATTGCTGCACCTGGAGGTGGTACAGGAGCGGCTGGAGCGCGAATACGATCTCTCCCTGATTCTCACGGCACCGTCGGTCCGCTACCGGCTGATCATGAACGGCGGGGAGGAACTGATCGTCGACAACCCGGCCCTGTACCCGGATCCCACCCTGATCGACCATGCCATGGAGCCTTTCATCAAGGCGGCCATCATCATTCCCGATCGCTACATGGGGGCCGTAATGAAGCTCTGCCTGGAGCGACGGGGCATCAACAAGAACTACCAGTACCTGACCAACAAACGCCTCGAGATGGTCTTCGAACTGCCCCTGGGGGATGTGATTTACGATTTTTACGACCGGCTCAAGTCGATCACCCAGGGCTACGGCTCCTTTGACTACGAACTGATCGACTACCGCCGGACCGACCTGGTCAAGCTCGATTTTCTGATCAACGGCGAACGGGTGGACGCGCTGTCCATGCTGATCCACCGCGACAACGCCGTGGCCCGGGCCCGGGTCGCCTGCGACAAGCTCAAAGAGGAGATTCCCCGCCAGATGTTCAAGATCGCCATCCAGGGCGCCATCGGCGGAAACATCATCGCCCGCTCCACGGTATCGGCCTTTCGCAAGGACGTCACCGCCAAATGTTACGGCGGCGACATCTCCCGCAAGCGCAAGCTTCTGGAAAAGCAGAAAAAGGGCAAAAAGCGCATGAAGATGGTCGGCCAGGTGATGCTGCCCCAGTCCGCTTTTCTGGCCGTTCTCAAAACCGACAGCGAGTAAAGCTGCGCCCCTCACGAAAAACAGGTCACCGGCATTCCCAGCCCGCCTGGATGGTTTGACAAAACGCCATGCAGTGCGCAGGTATTACGCCAGTTACCGGCCGACCGATCGACGCCCGTTGACCAACACCGTGCAACCGGTTGGCCTTCACCGGTCCCTGGTTTAGGAGGTCGCGATGACCCTTGACGCCTATATCACGCTGGCCTTGCTGGCGGTCCTGTTTCTCCTGCTGGTCAAGACCAAGATCCCGGCGCCGGCCCTGTTCGTCGGCGCCCTGACCGTGGCGATCACCTTGCGGCTTGCCCCGGTGGAGGAGTTGCTGAAGGGCTTCAGCAACCAGGGCATGCTCACCGTGGCGGTGCTGTTCATGGTAGCGGCCGGCATGTATGCCACCGGGGCAATCACCTTGATCATGGACAAGCTCATCGGCCTGCCCCGGACGGTCTTCGGGGCCCAGATCAAAATCCTGCCGCCGATCGCCCTGGGCAGCGCCTTTCTCAACAACACCCCGCTGGTGGCCATGATGATTCCCGTCATCCGCGACCTGTGCCGCGCCGGCCGGCTGCCGGCCCGGCAGCTCTACCTGCCGCTGAGCTTTGCCTCGATTCTGGGCGGAATGTGCACCATTATCGGCACCTCCACCAACCTGGTGATCGCCGGCCTGGCCATGGATGCCATCGCCGGAGGCGCGCCAGGCCTGTCCGGCATGCGCCCTCTCAACATGTTCGATCCGGCCCTGGTCGGCGTTCCCATCGCCCTGGTGGGCATCACCTTCATGATCGTGGCCGGGCGCTACTTTTTGCCCGACGACCGTTCCGACCGCACGACCGATCCGGCTTTGCGGCGCTACACGGCCGAATTCGAGGTTCGCGAGGGCTCGCGCATCGTCGGCCGCACCCTCGAGGAGACCGGCCTGGCCAGCGCCGACGGGGTCGAGGTCCTTTACATCCAGCGCGATGGCCGCATCCTGACCAACGACCTGATGCACGAGCCACTCGAGGCCGGGGACCTGCTGTCGTTTTCGGCCGATGTGACCAGCATGGTCGACCTGTGGAAAACCAACACCCTGGTGCCGCATCTGACGCTCAACCCCATGGAGACCGAGCGCCACACCCACCACCTGGTCAAGGCCGTGGTGTCCCGGCAAAGCGCGGCCGTGGGCAAGAAAATCCCCGATCTGCCCCGCGATGTGGACGCCTGCCAGTACAAATTCGTGGCCTTATCCCGGGACGGAGCGCCGATCTCCGGCCCACTGGAGGAGGTCACCATCGAAGCCGGCGACAACGCGGTCCTGGAGGTCAACGACGACTTTTTCTACGCCTGTCAGATCGACCAGGACTTCGCCCTGACCAAGGCTCTGGGGGGCTTTCACCTGCAGCGCACCGACCGCGCCGTGGAAGCCAGCCTGATCACCATGACAATGGTCGTGGTGGTGGCGTTAGGCTGGTTGAGCATGCTCACCGCCAGTCTGCTGGCCACCGGCGCCATGCTGTTGACCGGCTGCCTGACCCTGCGCACGGCCGCGCGCAGCATCAACGCGAGCACCCTGGTGGTGATCGCCTGCGCCATCGGCCTAGAAGCCGCCGTCACCCGCAGCGGCCTGGCCGAGCAGACGGCCCGCCTGCTCACCGTCGTCGGCGGGGACAACCCCCACCTGGCGCTGGCGGCGATATTTTTGGGCTGTACGTTCATGACCAATGTGATCACCAACAACGCCGCGGCCGCCTTCATGTTCCCCATCGCCCTGTCCACCGCCGCGCAGTTGGGCGTGAGTTTCATGCCCTTTGCCATCACCTTGATGGTGTCGGCCTCGTGTGCCTTCATCACCCCAACGGGATATCAGACCAACCTGATGGTATGGGGTGTTGGTGGGTATCATTTCATGGATTACGTCAAAATCGGCTCGGTTTTGACGCTCATCGTGGCAGTTATGACAATCTTGTTGACACCTTTGATCTATGGTTTTTAATGCCGTTCCGTTCACTTGCCAGCTTCTGTTCCTGGCACCGGGCTGCTTCGATCCGGTCCGGTGCCGGTTCCAGCAACTGTTATTCACCTGCCGCAAGCCCTTATAAAGCTTGACACAGGTGCGAAAGCTTTTTCGTGGCAAAAATCCAATACCTGTGAAAAGATGGTCCTACCTTTAGACATGTGTGCCTTCGTTCGCATCAATGTCATGCGAAGGGCCCTACTGGGGCAAAAAGCCAAAATCAAGGGGGTGTCCGTCAAAAATAGGAATTATTAATATTAAATACAATTTGTTCCGAACTATTTCTGATTGTAAATCCGGAAAACGGATAATGAGAAAGGAGTTTATCATGGATCGTCAATATCTCGAACTTTTCAAAGAGTTGATCCGTCAAAGAACCACCCATGAGCCTCAAAACATCTCCGAACATGATCGCTGCCGCGACCTGCTGAAAACGGAAGCGGAAAAGCGTGGTTTAAAGACGAGAATCATCCCTTCCGATCCATACCCCTCTTTGCTTGCAGGTCTTGATGTTGATGACCTGAAGCCCACCGTAATGCTGTCGTGCCATTTGGATGTGGTTCAGGCCCAGGATGAACAGTTTGAACCGCAAATAAAAGGCGGCAGGATGATTGGGCGGGGCGCCAGCGACATGAAATTCGCTGTCCCGGTTTTCTTTAATCTCTGGGATCGCCTCAAGTCAGGCCAGGATAAAATTCTCATGTCGTTTACCTTTGATGAGGAAATCGGCGGCAACAAAGGCATCGGCTATCTGCTGAATGAAGTTGGGCTGAGGCCAGCAGTGTGTTTTCTGCCGGATGGCGGTGATAACTTCCAGATTGAAGCGGAAGAAAAAGGCGTCTTCCATTTTAATGTAAAAACCAGCGGTAGATCAGCCCATGGATCCAGACCGTGGCTGGGCGAAAATGCCATTGATAAGATGGTTGCGATCTATTCTGATTTGCGCAGCGAATTTCCTTTTGTAAACGCCCCTGAGAAATGGACTCACACCTTGAATTTTGGAAAAATAGTGGCCGGCGATGCGGCCAATAAAGTGCCTGATGCCTGTGAAGCCAGCTTTGATTTACGCTTTATCGAAGGCCAGACTGCGGAAGAAATAAAGCATTTGGTGCGGAAAATTGTAGGCCAGCGGGGTGCGTTTGAGCCGCAGGTAGTGGGAGACAATTTTTATCTGGATATGGAGCTTTGGTGCAGTCGCATGTTTCAACAAGCCGCCGAGCGCCACCTCTCCCACCCCATGCCGATTTATCGCAGCGAAGGCGCCTCCGACGCCCGCTTTTTTACTCCTTACAACATACCGGTGATCATTTCCAAGCCGGTTTGCGCTGGACATCACTCCGACCATGAATGGATTGATCTGGAAAGCATCTCCACTTACACCAATATCCTTTTTGATTTTGTCGAGCAAGTGGTTGAACGGAAAGAGTGATTGAAAACAAAGAAAGCATGAGGGAGGTGACGTATGCACAATAGGACACATTTACCAAGCATTGAGCAGGCACTTGAAACGTTGCAAGAGACAGAAGAAACGTTTGACGAAGGGACACGCATTGCGCAGACCCGACGGGCACTGGAAAAAAACGAACATGTCGCTAAAAATGAAGCGGTGGTGGCGGGCTACTACCAAAGCCTTACCGACAAAGGACTGTTTGTGCCCATCTACGGGGCCGGGGATCTTCCCTGGGCGCTTCCCCTTCATCTGCCGCCATACCTTATTGAGATCCTCTGGGCAACCTCCCGCGTGCTCTATGCCCTGGCCCGAAAGCATCTCGCAACCGAAGGTCCAGACTACCTGATAAAAAGGATGCCCGATGGATGGATTACCGAGGAAATGGCCGACATCCTGCACACGTACTACCTGACCGTAGAACCGGACCTGGCCTTTGATGTGCTGGTATATGGTGCCAATTCCGAGCGAGGCATGGGCTTTGACGAATTTAAAGCCTCTGGTGACCATCTCTATGCCAAAATACTCGAGGCCCAGAGCGTGGACACCTACTATGGATGGCTCAGAGAATGCATCCGATCTGCGCGAGACACCGGCGCATATGATGCGTCCGTATTCACCCGGGTCAAAAAGGGTCATCGTCCGCTTAGCGATGCAGAGTTGGACGAGCAGGTCCTGGCCACCTATATCCACGGATCGGAGAGCCATCGCGACCAGATTCTCTTCCTGGAGATCGATCCCCGAAACCAGCCCAGTTTTCAGAACCTGGCCCTGCTGGCGAAATTTATGAGCCAGGGCGACCCCTTCCGGGAGCCGTTGATTCTCGATCCCCAGAACCTGTTTTTCGAGGGCGACCAGCTTTGTTACCGGTGGGAGGGGCAAACGGGAACAACGAAAAAAGTCATCTCCAGACTGGTGGACGCGGATTTTAAAACGTATCTGAAAAAGATGAGCGCCGAAGGAAAGTCCGAGGTCATCGAAAACCTGCGGCGAATATATGCAACGCCATCCCTTTGGCCGGATCTGTCGAAGCATCTAGCCGGATTTTACCTGATCGACAAAAGCTCCATTGCCAGCCTGCGTATGCTGGAAGGTGTGGGCGTCGCACCGCAGACCCAGCACATCACCCCCGGTCTGCTGGAATCGTTCCGCAAGGATCCGGACCAGTTGAAGCAGTTGGCCGTGAAACCGCTGCACGGCATGAGTTCCAAAGGGGTGTTCGTCAGCCCCGATCTGGACGTGGTCGAAAAGTATTGTTCCGAAGAGCCCATGCTGGCCCAGGAACTGGTCTGGGCCACGCCGGTAATGCCCAATATCAATGCAGAGTTGACGGATCCCGACGCCTTGGCGGGATTCTGCTCCGAAACCCGGTTGGTCTTTCATGCGGGTTCGCCGGCCGTCTTCGATTCGCCCCATGCCGCCCGGTGCATCTTGGCCCTCAGCCGTACCCACTACACGAGTAAAGATCCGGCCCGGAAAATAAAAAACGACGCTGCCGGGCGAGGCTGGTTCTCCAACATGGGCGCCATTTTAGCGGTCAAAACCGAATTGGGAATGACCGACAAGCGCGCGGCCGGACTGGGAATGGCCCCGATTTGCTGGCTCGACTAAAGCCAACGCAGTCGCCATTTAAAGGAGCCACAGCGCATGACCGCTACCCGGCGCAACCCCCGGATTCTAATCGTGACCCCGGAAGTCACTTATTTACCCGACAACATGGGTAATATCGCCAATTACCTGAAGGCCAAGGCCGGCGGGATGGCCGATGTGTCCGCCGCTCTGGTCAGTGCGCTATTCGACCAGGGCGCCGATGTTCACGTTGCGCTACCGAATTACCGCGCCATGTTCAATCACCAACTGCCCCCGGTTATCAAAAAAGACATCAACACCTTGCGCAGGATAATGCCCGATGATCGCATCCACCTGGCCGAGGACCGGGCATTTTTTTACATGGACCGGGTCTACTCCAATTACGGGGGGGAAAACATGAAGATCGCCCTGGCCTTTCAGCGGGAGGTCATCAACAACATCGTACCCCGGGTGCGGCCTGATCTTATCCATTGCAACGACTGGATGACAGGCCTGATTCCAGCTATGGCGAGACAGGCGGGCATCCCCTGTCTTTTTACGATCCATAACATCTACAGCATGAAGTCCCTGCTCGCTCATATCGAAGAGAGGGGCATCGATTCGGCCTATTTCTGGCACCATCTTTATTATGAGCACATGGCCTATGATTACGAGGAGACACGTGAATCCAATCCCGTGGACCTTTTAGCCAGCGGTGTTTTTGCCGCCCACTTCGTCAATACGGTCAGCCCGACCTTCCTGCGGGAGTTGATTGAGAACCGACACGATTTTGTCGAGGCGCCACTGAAGCAAGAGTTGGCCAATAAATTCAGCAGCGACTGTGCGGTAGGCATCCTCAATGCCCCGGACCCTTCTTTCGATCCCGCCACCGACGACGATCTGGCGATTCAATTCGATCACAAAAACCATGTTACCGGCAAAAAGAAAAACAAGCGCGCCCTTCAAAAAATAGTCGGCCTGAACGAGGCGGACCAGGCGCCCCTCTTTTTCTGGCCTTCCCGTCTCGACACGGTTCAAAAAGGCTGTCAGTTGCTTGCGGAGATCCTTTATGACGTGGTTTCACGCTACTGGGAACAGAACCTGGAGATTGTCTTTGTTGCCAATGGCGAGTTTCAAAAATATTTCAAATATATCGTGCAGTTCCACAACTTGAGCAGGCGGGTTGCGATCTGCGACTTCGACGAGCGCCTGGCCCGCTTGGCATACGGAGCCTCGGATTTTGTGCTGATGCCTTCGCGTTTTGAACCGTGCGGTCTGCCCCAGATGATCGGACCCATCTACGGCTCGCTGCCGATAGGCCACGATACCGGCGGGATCCACGATACGATCACCCATATGGATGCCGCTAACAACACGGGTAACGGTTTTCTGTTCAAGGATTTTGATGCCAATGGTCTGTCCTGGGCCATTGACGAAGCCATTAAATTCTACAATCTTAACTCAAAAATAAAAAAAGGCCAGATCGAACGGATCATGACCCAGAGCGCCGTGACCTTTAGTCATTCGGTTACGGCGCGTCAATACATTGATCTTTACGAAAAGATGTTGGCACGCCCCCTCACTAAAGAGGGCACCGCTATTGCTTGATGCGGCGGTCACCTGCCTGCTAATGCACCATTGTGATGGTATCCTAATTTTTTTGATGGCTTCTAAGCAGATACAAAAAAACAGCGACGTATTCCATTTGGTTTGAAATATAATGAATCTAAAAACCTTTGACATGATCCGGAACTGTTGTGAAATGACCGGAAATGGCGCCCAAATCAAGACGAAACTCCAACCGAATTCAAGCATAGAGAAAAATGTTGATCTGATCGGTAGCCTCGATCATTTTCCAAATGTGCCGTCCCAATTCATCAATTCGCGCAATGTCGACGTCTGGCTGCCAACAGACTACGATGCAGGCCATGCCAGTGGGTATGCAGTCCTTTATGTGCATGACGGCCAGAACCTGTTTGAGCCTCAAAAATCTTACATCGGGGTCGATTGGGGATTGGATCAAACCATGGCGGCCCTTCTTCAGAAAAAGGAAATACGGCCGACCATAGTGGTCGGTATCTGGAACACCCCACAAAGATTGTGTGAATACCTGCCGCAAAGGCCCTTTTGCGACTATCAGTCTCAACAGTCGAAGCGCCGGGTGATAAAACGCTACGGGGGAGTGCCGACTTCTGACAAATACCTGCGCTTTTTAGTCCACGAGCTCAAACCCTTTGTAGATCGCCGCTATCGCACCCGCCCGGAGCGGAAGTTCACCTTTTTGATGGGGTCGAGCATGGGCGGATTGATATCCTTGTATGCGCTCTGTGAATATCCGCATATATTCGGCGGGGCCGGGTGTCTTTCAACCCACTGGCCCATTGCACACCGGTCTTTCGGTAAATACCTGAAGCAACGGCTTCCCGAACCGGGAAGCCATAAAATATATCTGGACTACGGTGACGAGGCCAATCGTGCCGCTTACCTGGCAAACCAGAACCGTGTGGAACATATCCTAAGGGAGAGAGGCTATGCGTTCGGATTAGACTGGCAGGCCAACTGGTACGCCGGCGATCCGCACTCCGAAACGGCATGGCGGACCCGAGTCCACGTGCCGTTGCGGTTTCTGTTGAAAGATAACCCCGAATGATCGAAAAAACCATTGGCGCCAAAGGAGTGTCCCGTGCATCTTAAACCGACCGCCTTGATTTACAGTTCCCACAACCGCTGCGATTACCTGCACCGGAATTGGATCGTCCAGCGTGCGCTGGAGCATCCCCACAACAAAAGCGTATTGTACCTGCCTTTTGGCATGCAAAGCCGCGATTCTCAGGAGTTTTCATGGGGTACTTTCAAATGGTATTTCGACCAATTCACCCCCTATGGCCTCAATCCCATGGTCTTTTTCTGGAGCGATAACCTGTCGCGCCAGGATGCCGAGCTCTTTTTCAACATGGTCGACAATGCCGAAGTCGTCATTCTGGGAGGCGGCGAAGTGAATATCGGTTTCGAACGCTACGATGCCATGGGCGGTTATTTCTTCGATGATTTTGATCGCTTCAGGAATGCGCTTCAACAGCGCCAGCAGGCCGGCAAATTGACGGTGGGGTTTTCGGCCGGGGCCGCTCAACTGGGAGATGTGTGTGCTTTAGACGACTACCATCGTTGTTACGCCTTGATCCACAATGTTACCACCGTCTTGCACCATGAATGGAGCCGGGAAGCGGAACTGTACCAATTGGCACAACGGTTTCAGGGACATCTGGCCTTCGGCCTGCCCAACGATGCCGGCATCGCCGCCAACCAGGGTTTTCTCGCCTCGGGCAATAAATGGCAGGTGTTGCAGTTTGTCATCGACAATTCATGGGATCTTCCGGAAGACCATTTTCACATCAAGACCCGCCAGGGAATGGGCATCGAACACATTTACCACGACGGTCGAAAATGGACCTTTAGCGGTGGAGACGTTATGATCAGGGTCTTTTCACCGGACTACAGCTATCAGGGCACCTGGATCAAGACTCCCAATCATTCGACGATGATTGACTACTGGAGCCAATCACCTTCCAGGTTTGCAAACATCGACCATATCTTGGCCGAGCACTAGCAACGATGGAATAATTTATGGGGGTGACAATGACAAGAAAAATCGGAATTCTGAGAGGCCGGGAAGATAATTTCCCCAATGCCTTGGTTGAAGCCATTAACCATAAAGGAAATGGTGACGTCGTGGCCGAATTGGCAATCATGGGTGCCGGGCGCCTTGGCGAACCCCCGGTCTACGATTTGATTTACGACCGCATTTCTCATGATTACCCCTATTATCGCTACCTGCTCAAAGCCGCAGTGGCCCACGGCACCTATGTGATCCCCAACCCCTTGCTGTGGAGCGCGGATGACAAATACCTGGGGTTTACAGTGGCTGCCAACCTTGGATTGGCGATACCCAAGACCTGTCTTCTGCCCATCGCCGGCTCGACGCGGTTGTACGACATCACGGCCGAGTCCCTGCGCAACTTGAAGTACCTGGATCATCCCGAATGGCAGGCCATTTTCGATACTATCGGTTTTCCGTGCTGGCTAAAGCCCGTCTCCGGCGGCGGCTGGCTGGCGGTCAGCAAGGTCCATAACCCGGAGGAATTCTTCCATCTCTACAACAACGAAATATTTCATACCAAACCCGTTTACCCCGAAGACGTCGGCCAAGACATGGCTGTTCGTAATTGGCTCAGCCGGACGTTGGTCTTCATGCTGCAGGAAGACATCGCCTACCAGCAGTTTGCACGCTGTTTTTATATCGCCGGCGATGTCACCACGGTTCGTTTCGAACCGCCGGACCGTGTCGCCGGCGAGCGGCTGGGGAGCTATTCGGTCGATCCGGACTTTTTCGGCCCCGAACTGCTGGCGCGAATCGAAACGTATGTCACGAAACTGAACCAGGCCCTGGGCTATGAAATCAATACCACCGAGTTGTTGGTCAAGGACGGGGTACCCTATGCCATCGACTTTCTGAACTTTGCCTGCGATTTCGACATCGATTCGGTCGGCGCCCACCTGGCCGGCATGGGTGTGGACAAGGTTTCCGATTACCTGATCAAATGTGCGACCGATGAAAGTGCCCGTCTGCAAAACCAGAACAATGTCTGGCGCGACCTGATCCACGGGGGCCTCAAGTAGCTGGCACTTATCGTGTTGGACGAAGTGCCCGGAAGGCGGAATCTAGAAAGCCGGGGATAATGGTTTTCCGCGTGCGCGCAACCGCATCGACGTTGTCGGCCAAGCGTTGCATCTGCTGGTACTTGCTCATGCCCCAACGCTCGATGATTTGATCCTTTTTTTCAGGATGGTGCAGGTGCCATCGCATGCTGGCCGGGTCGCTTTCCGGATGAAACTGAGTTCCGACCATTTCGGGAGAAACCCGAATCGACATGATGGCGCGCTCATAGGGAACATGGGGCCGTTTTTTCTCGATACAAAGGATTTTGGCGCCCAGGCTTTTCACCTGCTGGCGGTTGGGTTGAATCACCTGCCAGTTTCTGAAGTCGCTGCCATAAAAGGGGTCGGCCAGCCCCTGAAACAGTGGGTCGGCCTTTCCGGCTTCGGTTTTGTGGACCGGAAAAATGCCAAAGGACTCAGAATGACGTTCGATCACTTCAGCCAGGCCGAAAAAGCGGACCATCATTTGAAATGAATGGCAGATGAAGAACACATATTTTTTTTGAGGATTGCCGTTCTGGTTGTGCGCGTAGATCCGGTTCATCAAGTTGAAATAGTTTTTCTCCCAGGCTTGTCCCTGACCGTCATAGGGGCTGCCCGGGCCTCCCGATGAAAGGAAAATATCATAGTTGATATCCGGCAATTCACCCCCATGCCGGGTATCGAAAAAATCGAAGGCCACACCCACTTCCGAACGGTTCTCTTCGGTTTGCTTCAACAGATCGCGTAAACAACGCAAGCTCTGGTTTGGCACGCCATTGTTAAGGTCGATAACGGCAATTTTAACGGTATCTTTATACATGGCAAACTGCTCCTATGGCCGATCTGTATCGTCGTATGGTAGATTTATCCTTTTTTCAAAAGCTTGATTACATATACCAGATTACAAATAAAAACAATAAGGGGTGGATGCTCGACACCGCAGCTATCGTGAGGAGGGTGCTATGGAAGAGAGGGCAATGGGAAAGTAGAACGTCATTTGTATTGGCTGCCATTGGTTCAGCTACCGGTCTTGGCAACATCTGGCGGCTTCCTTACATCTGTGCCAACAATGGCGGAGGGTTTTTGGGGGTAGCATTCATCATCAACCCGAAAACAACGGGGATTCCTATATCGATCATGGATGTCCTTCGAGGAAGAGAACAACCGCAGCAGAAGGCAAAATCATGGCGTGCTTGAGGCTAATTGCTATGATCTTTTCGATCTCAGGGTGTTGGAAGCTTGACAATGTTCAATCATCGGTATTTAACTGAGTCGGTTGATCGGACGCGAAAAGCGTTGTCTATGTTTTTATAAGGCTATCCGCCTATATTCGACGCCCGAATCCATAAACCATAAATACAGATGCCTTTCAACGGAGGTGCGTCAAGTGGAAAATGTCATGGTCATTTTCTTTGGTTTTGTATTCGGGGTGATCGTGCAGTACGCCAATGTCAACCGTACCGATGTCATCACCGGGACTACAGTTCTTGAAGAATTCACCGTCGCGAAGGTCCTGGCCCTTGCCGTCGGCATCGCCGTCATCCTTGTCGACCTGCAGATCGGTCTGGGGCTCGCAAGCTATCACATCAAACCCTTGATCCTGGGAGGGGTAATCTGGGGTGGGATCGTCTTCGGCGCTGGCATCGCAATACTAGGCTATTGCCCGGGCACTATGCCAATCTCCGCAGGGCAAGGTTCAGTGGATGCCCTGCTGGGAATCATCGGAGGTTTGGCGGGAGGCCTTGTCTATACATTGCTTCATCCCGTCATGAAACCTGTCCTTGGCCCTGACTTTGGAGCCATCTCACTGCACTCGATGATCGGCGAGTACAAGCTGGCGTTTCACCTGTTCACAGTGGCCTTCGGTGTCCTCGCAATCTGGCTGGCCTTCGCCGTGGACCGCGTGCAAAAAAGCAGGAATCGCCGTTGGGTGGTAACCGGTCTGGGGCTGGCAATCCTGAGCGCAATTACAATGCTTGAGGTAACCTCAAACCGGCCGATCGGAGCTTCCACCAGCTACCCTTATCTGATCGACGAAGTTGTCAACACGACTGGCAACGAATACTTCCGCAGCATCAATGTGCCCGGTCAGTGGGAGATGGTGTTCCTCTTTGGGGCCTTCCTCTCCGGCCTGGTGCTCTCCCTGTGGCGGAAGGAGTTCAAGATACGGCTCATCCACACCCGTTGGAAAGAGTACAAGGGCAACAGCGCGGCGAAACGTATCTTCTGGTCTCTAATCGGCGGCTTCCTGCTGATCTTCGGGGCCCGGATGGCCGGTGGTTGCACCAGCGGTCACATCCTCTCCGGCGGTATGCAGCTGGCAATGAGCAGCCTGATCTTCGCCGCGTTCGTTTTCATCTCGCTCATCCTCACCGGAAAGCTCTTCTACCCAGCGGCGACGCGCAGAGCGTAACCATGACACTCGGTATCCGCGCAATGCTCTATCAGGCTTTGGTGCTGCCATCTCATAGAAGGGCTGCGCAGTCAGATCGGGTTGCCGACCCTCTTCATGATTGAGACCTGGATTCCGGTGCTGACAAATGGACTGGGGAGCGCCATGCATCAGGACCGGCCCAACAAATAAAGCAGTGCACAGACAATGCCCGCAAAAATCAGGCTCGACGTATTCCATCGTCCAAGGCCGGCCTCCCAGACATCAATTCGCGTGGGTACTTCATCGGCGCGCACGTCGGTTTTCTTCTCAAGCTGCGCCTGGAAAACCCTTCCCTCCTTGTCCGTGAAGGTTGATGCCAAGCGGTTCATCACCCTCGACAACCGTTCGACCGGCACCAGAAGATCGCCGGCTGGCGGGCGCCACTGGATGCCGCGCCCGGTTCGCCGGCTCCACCACCAGACACAGGCGGTCAGCCCCGTCCCCACGGCCACGGGCCAAAACAACAACCAGATGCTGCCGGGCTTCATCATCGCGGGTACTATCTGACGACCTAAGGGAAGCAAAAAGAGAAGCGTCGCGGAGAGCACAATCAGGGCGATACAGGAGCAAAACTCAATCGCCGAAACACGATGATGGGCGCGAAAGGTTCGCAGCGTATAAAAAAAGCGACCCATCAGAAGGGTGGTGCCGATAGCCGACAAAGGCAACAGTATCGATAGGGTCTCCTGCCAGCCCGCGGGCAATTGGGCAATGGCCGTTTTGAGAGCGGTCTTGGCCACGGCGCCCGTCGTGAACGGTGCGCCGGCCAGCGCCAGCGCGGCAACCGCAAGGACCGCCGTCAACCATGCCCACTTGCGCGACTGGTTTTCAATACCGCCCACGACACCGACGCCTAAGAACAAGGCGCCTTTGGCCAGGGCATGATGGAAAGTATAGCACAGGACGGCTGCCGCCGCCGCGGCTCCGTTTTCGAGGGTGAGCCCGATGCCGAAGGCAACCGTGATCAGCCCCATCTGACTGATGCTGGAGTAGGCTAACACTGTTTTGGGGTGCCGTTGACCCAGGCCAATGACGACACCATAGAATGCGGCCGTGATACCGGCCGCCATGAATACGGCGCCCCAGGCGGGGTCTGGGCCGCCGGGGAGCAAAAACCGGACCCAGCCTAGCAAACCGGCCTTAATCATCGATCCGCTGAGCACCGCACTGGCTGGGGTCGGGGCTACGGTATGGGCCAGGGGCAGCCACACGTGAAGTACGATTGCACCGGCCTTGATCCCGAAACCCAGGGCCAGCAGGAGGGCGACATTCGGCGCGGCCAGCACACCGCTCGGCGCAGGCAGGTTCGTAGCACCGCCTTTTCCGGCGTGCAGGAGCATGGCGGAAAACAGGAAAATTTCTCCGATGACCACCAGGGCCATATAAACGCGTCCGGACCGGACGGCCTCGGGGTCCTGAGTATGAACCACCAGGCTGTAGGATGCGAAGCTCATCAGCGCGAAGGCCACCAGATAAGACAGCATGTCCATGGCCAGAATCAGGCCAATGTTGCCGCCCATGGCCAGCAGAAATCCGAAGGTAAAGCGAAACCGCTTCTCATCGCGGGCCATGTAACCCGCGGCGAACAGCGCAGCAAGGAGCCAGAGCAGCGACGTGAACAATAAGAAGAAACTGCCGGTGGCGTCCATGGCGAAGCGGCTTTCCAGCACCAGCCAGGCGACCGTAACCGTCGCGCCGACGGGGACCGTGAGCGCGCATACCAGCGCCGGAACGGCGGCAAGGACCGCCATCCGCAGCGCGTGCCGACGGAACGGCGGAAGGGCGGCCAACAGGGCCAGCACCACAGGGGCGGCCGCGGCCGCAATCATCATCGCCTGCGCATGCCATGCTGTGGACGATGAAATCGGGTTCATCGCAGGTATTCTCCTTCCGCGATCCGTGTCGCCCACGCAAGGGGACTGAAGGGCGCATCCGCCAGCAACCCCGCCAGCAACGCCAGCAACGCCGTCAACACCGGCGGCATCAGCAGCATCCAGTGGGTTTCCAGTCGACGGGGAGCGGCTTGACACGCCCACGCGCCGTGCGGTTCCCGGAACCATGCCCGATGCAGGATCGGCAAAAAATACATGGCGTTCAGAAGGCTGCTGGCAGCCAGCACCCCAACGACCCAGTCGGCCCCTGCCGCCACACTGCCGGTGCCCAAATACCATTTGCTCACGAAACCGGCGATCGGGGGGACGCCGATCATTCCCAAGGCAGCCACCGTAAATGCGGCCATGGTCCACGGCATTCGTCGGCCCACGCCATCCATTTCGCTGACCCGATGCACACCGATGGTTTCGCCCAGATTGCCCGCACAGAAGAACAACGTGATTTTCATCAAGCCCTGGTGCACCAGGTGCACAATCCCCCCGATGGTCGCGATGGGCCCCAGGATCCCGGCGCCGAGAGCAATATAGGACACCTGGCTTACCGTTGAAAAGGCCAGGCGCTTCTTGAGGCCGTCCTGGCTGAGCGCCCTCACCGATCCATAGATGATTGTCGCCGCGGCGACGGCCGCCAAGGGGGTGAGCAGTCCCAGCCGGGAAGCAAACTCGATGCCGAACACGTCGTATACCACGCGCACGATGCCGAACGCGCCGGCCTTGACAACGGCCACGGCGTGGAGCAGTGCGCTTACCGGGGCCGGCGCCACCATGGCGTTGGGAAGCCATCCGTGCAGGGGTATGATGGCGGCCTTCACCCCCAGGCCGGCAATCATCAGAAAAAAGATGGCCTTGAAGGCACCGTGATGCTCCGCCGGCCAGGCGGCCAGAATCCCGCCTTGAACGAACGTGAGCGGTCCGACGATCGACCGCAGCCAGGCAACACCGAACAGAAGGAACGCACCGCCGGTCAGGGTATAGGCGATGTAGATTTTTCCGGCATGCATGCTGTCCGGCGTGCCCCGGTGGACCACAAGGGGATACGTGGACAGGGTCAGCAGTTCATAGAATATCAACAGCGTGATCAGATTACCGGACAGGGCAATGCCGATGGTCGCGCTGACGCAAAGACTGAAGAAACCGAAGAAGCGGCTTCTGGGCTGCGGGGAGTCCTCCAGGTAGGCGATGGCGTATACCGTCGTGACAAACCACAGAACCCCCGAGAGGCCGGCAATCAGCACCGACATAAGGTCGGCTTGCAGGACCAGATCCATTCCCGGCAGCAGCGGGAGGCTGAAAAGATACGTTCGTCCGTCGAGCAGGCCGGCAATCATGAACCCGATCAGGATCAACTTGAGGGTCGCCCCGCCCATGTTCAGGGCGGTCCGCATCCCTTGGTGCTGATCCGATAGAAAAAAAATCACCACCCCTGGAACCACGGAGCTCATCAAAATCCACAATGGCATCCAGCCGACCGCGTCCACGATTACCCTCCGATCCAAAGCGGCCCCGAGAAAGGGGCCCCGATTCGTATGAGTTCGATGGGAACCGATGCCGTGATCCCAAGCAAAATGGAAAGGAAGGCGAGCCCCAACGCGCTCCACTCCATGATTCCGGACACCGGCGTGATTGCCGGCGGCTCCGGAACATAAGCGAAGAGCGTCGAAAAGAAACGAAAGATGTAGCCCGCCGCCAGCAGGCTGCCGATGACGACGACGACCGCCCACCACCACTGGCCGCCGGCAAGGGCCGCCTGGATCAGCAGCCACTTGGCCATGAACCCGCCACTTGGCGGCAGGCCGATCAAACTCACGGCCGCGGTGGCAAATGCGAAGGTTGCCACCGGTAGCCGGGTGGCCGTGCCGCGAAGCTGCTCGCGGCTGTCGCCGCCAAATGCCCGCATTACCGCACCCGCGGAGAAAAAGACCGACGCTTTGGCACAGGCATGGGCCAGCATGAAATAGAGCGCTCCGCCCCAGGCGGCCATTGCCCCGGCACCCCGGGCGGTGAGCGGGAACACCAGCATCAGGTAACCCAGCTGGGCCACCGTGGAATAGGCGATGAGCATTTTGAAGCGCTTGGCCCGCAGGGCGTTGAGCGAGCCCCACAGAATCGCCGCGGCGCCCACCCATCCCAAGGTCTGGGCGATACCTTCGGCCGGAGCGGCCGCCAAACCGCCGAACCAGAGTCGCAGCAACAGGTAAAAGCCCGCTTTCACCACAACCGCCGAGAGTACCGCGGACACCGGCGCCGGTGCATTCGCATGGGCCGGCGGCAACCAGAAATGGAGTGGAAAGACGGCCATTTTCATCAGCAGGCCGGCGCTCATGAGGCCCAGAGCGGATCCAACGGCCAGGTTATCGCCGGTGAGCAAGGCCAGGGTCGGCAGATGAAGAACCCCCAGGTGAAGGTAGACGATGCCGACACCCAGGAGATAGCAAAGCGACCCCAGGAGGCTGACCATGAGGTAGCGCAAGGCGGCGGCCAGGGCGTTATCACCGGCCACGGCCACCAGCGGGACGGCGGCGAGCCCGACGACTTCAAGGGTGACGTACAGGTTGAAGAGATCCGCGGAGAGAAACAGGGCGTTGAGCCCCCCCCACAAAAGCATCCACAACGGCCAGAAGCGTTGGCCTTGCCTTTTCGCCGCCGTCGATAGGGGTGCGAAATAGGCGAAGGCATACACGCTGCCCACCCCGCAGACGATGGCGGAAAGGGTCAGCATCAAAACTGAGAGACCGTCCGCGGCCAGCTCGATGCCCAGGGGCGCCCCCCAGCCACCGACCCGGTGAGCCAAGGCACCCGCGTGCCACACGCTATGCGCCAGACCCGTCACCGGTATCGTCATCACAAGGGCGGCGGTCACACCGATCCAGCGGGCGGCACCGGAGGCCATGTACGATAGGATCGCCGCCGCCAGAGGCAGAAAGATCAAAAGCACCATCCATCCGGACGAATCAATCGGGGTCATGGCCAGACTCCTCGGGGAGGGTCGACGCATCGGTGTCCAGGCGCGATTGGTGAATACGGCCGGCGAGGGCGAGACCCAACGCCGTTGCACTGACGGCCACCACAATGCCGGTCAGGACCATGGCATGGGGGACCGGATCAGGGCCCTGCAATCCATAGCGGGCCGCTCCTGCGACCAGGAAAAGAAAAATGCCCGTTCCCATCACGTTGAGGGCGAGTATTTTGCGGACGGGATGCCGGCCGAGAACGAGACCCAGCAGTCCCATGGCGAAGAGCAGCAACCCCATTGCCGCATATCCCGTGGAGGCATCAATCATTCCGCCTCCCCGCGCGATCGGCAGGCGCCGATCCGATACGCCGGGCAGACGGCGGATACCCCGAGCTGCCTAAAAAGAGGACGATCAATGACAGGGCGATGGAAATCGTCGCCACGACCTCGATCGCCAAAATCGACCAGCCGGCCGTGACGGGCGCAAACTTTAGCAACACGCCGCTTTGAATCCAGAAAAGCACCCCCAGTGCCAGAAAAACGGCGAAACCGGCGCAAACCAGGATTCGCCGACCGGTAGCGGGCAAACCGTGGGGAAGTGGGTTCGCACCCGTCATCCAACCGATAATACCGCCTGCCGCCAGTAGTGCCGCCGCCTGAAACGCGCCTCCGGGATCATCCGCGCCGACCCACACCATGTAGGCGGAGAAGAGCATCAGGACCGGCAGCGTCAATCGGTAAAAGCCGGCCAGCACGATTTCAGGGTGCGATTGCCGCTCGGGTTGACGACGGCCGCCCACCGCTCGCAGACCCAACACAGCCAGCAATACCACGCCGATTTCCAAGAGCGTGTCATAGGCCCTGAAGTTGAGCAGGACGGCGGTCACGGGGTTTGACACCCCGCTATGGGGGAGACTGCGACTCACCAGGTCGGGAATTCCGCCGTCCGGTGCGGGCAACGGAAAAACGTTCACGAACAGCACCGCCGCTACAACGGCGATGACCGCCCCGGCGGCCACGCCGCGCCATCGGACCGCCTTCCGACGTGGTTGGCCTTCATCCCCGGGGCGGTTGGATGCGACGCCCGCGGCACAGGCTTCAGGATCGACGCTGGTTTGGGCCTCAGCCTCACCCCTCGCCATCCGGCTGAGCGCCGCCAGTAAAAGCGCGCCGGTGATACCCGAACCGATCATCGCCTCGGCCAGGGCGATATCCACCGCCCCCAACCGGGCCCACGCCACGGCCACGACGAGACCAAACCCGATAAACGCCATCACCGACCTGAAAAGCTGTTGAAGCAGCAAACTCGCACCCGCCAGCAGCACCAACAAAATACCCAACACCAGGTCGATTATTCCTGTTCCGGCGACGTCCATACAGGAATTTCCTTTCGAAGGGCGGTTCTGGCGATCAAGTAGGCGTTGGTCGCACTAGCTGCCATGGCAAAGACCCAGACAAGCAAAAGCTTGAGCGCCCAATCCCAGGACTCCGCCTGAATCAACAGCGCCAACACAATGAACCCCAATCCTATATTGTCTGCTTTGGTTAATGCATGCAATCGGCTGTAAACATCAGGAAAACGCAAGAGCCCTATCGTTCCGCCGACAAAGAAAATGCCGGCGAACACCAACAGAATCAAACTGATCCAATCAGTCATCACTTTTCCTCCTGTCCAACGAACGGCTCGGGGAAGACCAGTAAAAGCGGGTGAAGGCTGCCGTGGTGACGACGGCCAGGAGGGCGAGGGCCAAGGCCACATCGAGAATGGCAGCATTGCGCAAGACAGCGCTCAGCAGCAGGCAGACAGCCACACCCGTAGTCCCGAAAAGCTGGGTGACCATGAGTCGATCGGCTGCCGTTGGTCCCTTGAAGAACCGCCACAGACCCACAGCAACCGTCACCAGCAGCACCGTGGAAGCGCCCCAATACGCTGCCGTCATCGGGCATCTCCGTCTAAGGCGGACAATTGTCGGTTGCCCGCTTCGAGCATGGCTGCCACACGCACCTCGAGCGCCCTTAGCTCCGCATGGATAGGCATATTGCGATCCAGAACATGGATGGTCAAATCAGCGCCGGCCAGATCGGCGCTTAGGGTCCCTGGCAGCAGACTGACAGCATCCGCCATAAATACACGAGCAGCCTCGGTGGAGAGCGTAAGTCGGTAGTGGATCAGATCCGGGCAGATCGCTAACTGAGGGTGAAGCGCACGTCGAACTACGTCCACCCCGCTGATTAAGGAGGCTTTCAGAAAGAAGCCCACAAAACAGATGCCGTTCCACATGGAAAACCGTCCGGTTGGAAATCGCCGTGAATTGATAGATATGCAAGCCGCGATCAGCACAGCTGGTCCCCCAAGCACCCAACTGTTCATCCGCCCGCCGGTCAATACAGCCCATAGCAGCCCATACAGAAGGATCCGAATGAGGAGGGCCGGCATTGAAATCAAGCAATAAGAGTTTACCTGGCCCGTACGTCTCATGTGTCAGCCTGCTGTAAGATGAATTTTCACGTTCAACTGATGGGTTTCCACGATCCACATTGCTTGCTTGCCGATCCTGTTTTTTGTCATGCGGTTTCGGGTGCGCAAACACCGCGAATTTTTATTTAATCGATACGATACTGGTGAGCAACATAGGTATCTATTGTATTTAAATCAAGGCTGTTACCTAATTTAGTCAGAATCCTTTGGTTGAAAGCGGATCCAATAGCGACAATGGCCAGTTGAGAGCCTTGACATTCAGGAAAACTTTTTTTAGTGGAATTTATTGAAACGATCTATCAACGGAAAAAGAGAAGATGCCATGGCAAGTCAAGGTTCCACAACACGGTACAAAGGGTTTCTTCCCGAAAGCGTGTCCAACACCATGGCCAGAATAGCGACTCCCGGTGAGAGTTCCATTTCGCTGTCAACCATGGCGTCCAGTGTCTCAACGAGCTTAATTTTTTTGGCGAAGTCTTTGATGATCGGCAGATGGCCGACCTCGGAAAATGTCAAATGTTCAGGAACCAGATTTTCCATTTTGCCCCCCTGAGTTTGCGTTGAATCGGTGAGGGCATAACTATCAGAAATTATGGGCAATGTCTAGACATATAATATTTAATGCAATATCAATATGTTAAATTTAATAACATCTTGGGTTCATTGGAAAATAAATTGACCTGATCTCAGGTCAAAAGGGTGTCGAAAGTATGTTTTGAGACCATACCGCCCAATCGTTGCAGACGACAGCCGTTACGGACCGATACCCATAATAGCCGTAATTAAACAACCTGGAATACCCTGAAACTATCTTTTTGCCTTTCTGCGTTTTCGCTCCTTGATAATAATTTCAAGCTCCTTACTCATTTGCCCGGCAATCGCCGTATTTTCTTCAGCGCGTCTGGCCAAATAGGGAAGCGTCGACTCAACCGGTCCATATGGAAGGTATTTGCTAACATTATATCCGGAATTTGCAAGGTTGAAGCTGATATTATCGCTCATACCATATAGCTGTGAAAAATAGATATGCGGGTGGTCGTTAGGCAGCTCCTTTTCAGCCATGAGCGCTATCAGCAATCTACAACTTGCTTCATTGTGGGTGCCCACACAAATTCCGACCACGTCAATATTGTCGATGAAGATTTCCAGGGCTTTGTCATATTCTCTGTCTGTTTCCGCTTTGGAAGCGTTGATGGGGGATCTATATCCATAACGCTTTGCGCGTTCGCGCTCTTTTTCGATATAGGCTCCACGAACAATTTTTATGCCCAGTTTATAGCCTTCGGATCGGGCTCGCCCGATCAACTCGAGAAAATAGTCATTGCGGTCCCATCGGTATAGCTGAAGGGTGGTATAAACGATGGCTTTGCGCTGATTGTACCGCGGCATCATCTCTTCGGCAAGATCGTCTATGGCTTTCTGGATCCAGCTCTCTTCTGCATCGATATAGATCGGTTTGTCGGCATTAAAAGAGGCTTCGCAAATCGTCTCAAGTCTGTTTTTTACCTTTTTCCAATCGCGCTCTTCTTCAATCGTAAGCACTTGGTTAGCGGTGACTTTTTTAAACAGTTCGAATGGACCAATGCCCGTCATTTTCATGCAGGTGCAGGGAATATCGGGGTTTTTTTTCGATTTTTCGATAATTTTTATCAGCTCTCTCTTCGTGGCTTCAAAACCGGATTCGTCCTCGGTTCCCTCAACAGAATAGTCCAAAATAGTGCCGATTCCAGACCGGCCCAATTTTTTGACCACATCAGCGTATTCACTTTCCTCCTCACCACCACAAAACTGCTTAAATACGGTGGCCTTGATTATCGGTTTCACTGGCAGCCCCATCGACAAGGTAAGTTTTGCAGCCTGGGAAAGGAATTTTACCAGAAAGGGGTTTTTGGTCAGTCTAAAGATAATATAGGACAGTAATAATTCCTTATCTGACTTATTTTGAAACGCGATGGACGTGTCTTCAAAAGAAACAGGCAGTGCTGAATCTTTAAAATCTTCGGATCGGTGCATAAGGACCTCCTTTACCCCCAACTTTTTCAAAATCGATTCGCGATCACCGGATGGTTTAACCGACACGATTGGAAATCGAAGACACCCACACCCGACATAGCAAGACCCATTTCTTTTATGGATAGTCGCAACCCTTGTCTATTTATATCGCTGGATCTCTCCGGATTTTATGCGAGCCTGATAGTCTTTGAGATCCTTTTTCACGGTTCCCATCAAAAGATACAAGCCGACCACATTACCAAGGGACATGGCAAAAATGGCCGCATCTGAAAAATCAATGACCGGTCCCAGACTCATGCTGCACCCGATAATGACAAATATACAGAAGATCAATTTAAACGCCAACTCCGACGTCCGACTTTCCCCAAACAAATAGGTCCATGATTTCAATCCATAGTAAGACCAGGAGATCATCGTAGAGAAAGCGAACAACAGTACGGCAATGGCGAGTATGACGCCAAACCAGGGAAACACGGACTGGAACGCGGCCGAGGTCAACGCTACACCGGTCATTCCCCCTGAATCGGCGTAGGCGCCGGTTATGACAATGACCAGCGCGGTCATGGTACAGATCACCACCGTGTCGATGAACGGTTCCAGCAGGGCCACATAGCCTTCGGTGAGCGGTTCATTGGTTCGAACGGCGGAGTGCGCGATCGCTGCCGAACCGATGCCGGCTTCATTCGAGAACGCAGCGCGCTTCAAGCCTTGGATCAGAACACCGACAATCCCACCGCCAATGGCTTCGGGTACGAAGGCGCCTTTAACAACAAGTAAAAATGCAGCCGGTATTTTTGTGAAGTTCGCCATTAAAATCACCAGGGCGGTACCCACATACAAGATCGCCATCAAGGGCACGATTTTTTCCGTTACCCTGGCGATGGATTTGATGCCGCCAATAATAACGGCACCGACGATAACGGCCAGGATAAGCCCAAACAACCAGCCGGAATTGGTAAAGATCCCGAATGTATTGGCAATCATTTGATGGGCCTGGTTCCCCTGAAACATGTTACCGCCACCAAACGAGCCGAAGATACACATGATGGCGAATATTGCGGCGAGCACCTTGCCAAGACCCGGCTTTCCTTTTTCCGCCAACCCCTTACTCAGATAGTGCATCGGACCGCCGGAAACGTGTCCGTCGGGGAACTCTTCACGATATTTGACGCCCAGGGTGCATTCGGTAAATTTCGAGGCCATGCCGGCCAGCCCTGCCACGATCATCCAGAAGGTGGCGCCGGGTCCTCCCAAGCTGACGGCAACGGCAACACCGGCGATGTTTCCCAGCCCCACCGTGCCGGACAAGGCTGTGGCCAGCGCCTGGAAGTGCGAGACTTCACCGGCGTCTTCAGGATTTGAATAGACACCACGAAGCAGGTCGATAGAATGCCGGACACCCGTGAACTGGACAAACCCCATATAGACCGTCAAAATGAGCGCACACAGGATCAGCCAAGCGACGATCAGTGGAAAGCTGACGCCGTTGATCGATACGGAATAGAAAATAAATGAAACGAAGGGCCCGAACACGGTGCTGAAGATTTCACCGATCTTTTGATCGATACCCCCCCCAGCGTCCTGAGCGAAGGCCGCCAGGGGCCAACACAAGACAAACACCGTTGTTAAAAACGAAATGGCTTTGGATTTCATGATTATAATTCCTTTTCAGTATGTCGGATAAGCTTCATAGCTAGCCTCGGCGGTTTTCTAAAGATAACAATTTCTAGCCCAAGGCTTGCATGATTTCTTATTCCATCATGCAAAGAGGCAAACATAAGGAAAGCCAATCACGTTGTTGCTATGGGACGATGGTTACCGGGATGTGGGCAAGCTGTGCCAGCTTCGTGGCAACACTCCCAAAAAGCAAGGATTTGATCCCCGAATGGCCGATCCTGCCGACAACAATATGTCCGACCCCATGCTCTTTTGCTATTTGGAGCAAGACATCGGCCACTTGACCATGGCGGACAACACCGAGCGTCTTGATGCCTTGGTTTTCGAGAGACTTCAGTAACGGATCCAGCACTCTCTCCCTGGCGGTTTTGATCTCTTCTTTCCGACGCAGATGACGTTGTTCGTTTTCTTCGGGGGTGTTAAACGTATAGGGTGACCATTCAACCACATAGGCAAGAATCAGACTTGCATTGCCGGACTTGGCTTGTGAGACGGCAAAATTTACGGCGTGTTCGCAGGCTTTACTACCATCGATTCCTATTAAAATTGTATCAGTCATTGGGCCTCCTTTACACCAATCAAAGTTGAGGGCGGTTTAGACGATTTTTATCTCCAGCTACTTTATCTGGCCAAATTCAATAAATGAGCCCTCTCTTACATTGACGCCCATTTCAATAATCACTCCGGACACATCACCGGCTTCGTCAAAATCGAGACTGCCGGTGGCGCCCTCATAGTTGATCGCTTTGCCGGCCCTGATCAATGCTTTCGCTTTGGCCCACTCACCCGGCAGAATCACCTCACCGGGAGGGGCCGCCACGGCTCGCAGAGCCTGGGCGATCCCGGCACGATCCGCGCTGCCGTTTTTTTCGATGGCCAAGGCAAGCAGAAAAGCGGCGTCATAGGACTGCCCGACAAACGCACCCGCTGGGTTCAGATTGCTGCCCCAGGCATATTTGTTGAAAACTCTCGCGCCGGTGCTATCCGGGGCACCCGGCTTGGTCACAATCATTCCTCTTAGCTTGTCACTTCCGATGGCTGCGATAAGGGTATTGCTTGCCATCCCGTCTCCACCGACAAACTGATCGAAAGCACCGCTTCCCACCGCCTGGCGGAGTATCGTTTGACCCGAACCGTTTGCGTATGCCAGCACGACCAAGGTATCGACGCCCGAAGCTGACAGTGCTCGGATAACATCATGGTAATCTGTTTTGCCCTCCTCGTGGACCATATTGACGGCGACTTTACCACCGGCAGCTTCGAAAGCGCTCGAGAGTTCAGCGGAAATACCTTTCCCCCAATCATTGTCTACGTAGGTAATGACAATATGCTCGATCCCCTTGGACAATAACAATCGAGCCATGATGCTGCCTTGGTATACATCGGAAGGCGATGTGCGAAACACGAGGTCACCGTCATCGAGCGATGTGATCGCAGGAGAGGTTGCTGATGGGGACACCACCGTGATGCCCGCGGGTATCGTCACATTTTTATAAATGGCAATTGCCGCACCCGAACACAGTGGTCCGACAATGGCCAACACTTTCTCATCCTGAATGAGCTGGGTGGCGGCATCCACAGCCGCGGTGGCATCCGAGCAGGTCGAATCGCCGCTCGGCATGATTATTTGTTGACCGTCTAAAATGCCGCCCTGATCATTCACATGCTTGGCCGCGAGTTTGGCACCTTTGTACATTCCCGGCGCCAAACTTTTTAACGGTCCGGTGAATCCGGCTAGAAACCCAATTTTCACATCGGCAGCGGCGGAGCCCGATCCGATGAGGGCGATCATAACCGCTATGGCAAAGAAACATTTTTTGTTCGATGACATTGACGATTCCTCCTTGAAAAAAATATTTCAGCTTGTGAATCGAATCAGCTGCGTTAAAGCAAACTGTCAATTGTGACGTGTTCCAAACCAAACGCCTCGGCAACGGCTTTATAGGTCACCTTGCCGTCAATCACGTTGGCGCCCAGCTTGATTTCGTCGCTTTCCTGCATGGCCGCTTTCCAACCTTTGTTCGCGATTTCCACGGCGTAAGGCAGGGTGGCATTGGTCAGAGCCATGGTGGACGTGCGCGGCACGGCCCCGGGCATGTTGGCCACGCAGTAGTGGACCACGCCGTCCACCACGTAAATGGGATCGCCGTGGGTAGTGGCCTTGGAAGTTTCGAAACACCCCCCCTGGTCGATGGCCACGTCCACCAAGACCGAACCCGGCTTCATGGTTTTAAGCATTTCTCGAGTGACCAGTCTGGGTGCCTTCGCTCCGGTGACCAGCACCGCGCCGACGACAACGTCGGCGGTCTTGATCAGCTCCCTGAGCGTCGCCGGACTAGAGTACAAAAGAAAGCAATTGGCAGGCATCACATCGCTCAGGTAGCGCAGCCGATCCAGATTCATGTCCAGGACATACACTTTGGCACCCAGGCCGCAGGCCATCTTGGCCGCGTTGACGCCGACGATACCGCCGCCGACCACGATCACGTTGCCGGGATCCACGCCCGGCACCCCGCCAAGCAACACTCCGTGACCCCCTTGGGCCATTTCCAGATATTTGGCGGCCTCTTGGATCGCCATGCGTCCGGCCACTTCGCTCATGGGGGTAAGCAAGGGTAGCGAGCGATCGGGTTTTTGAATGGTTTCATAGGCGATACAGACCGCTTTGCTTTTAATCAGTGCTTGAGTCAATGCTTCGGCCGCCGCCAGATGCAGATAGGTGAAGACGATCTGTCCTTCGCGGATCAGTTCGTATTCAGATGGAAGCGGCTCCTTGACATGCATGACCATGTCAGAACGATTGAAAATCGCTTCGGGCCTATCCACTATTTCCGCCCCGGCTTGGATGTACATGGCATCATCGAAGCCGCTGCCGTTACCGGAATCCTTTTCAACGAGCACTGAATGGCCATTGGCCTTCATGACCTCTACGCCTGCCGGAGTCATACACACCCGGTTCTCCTCTGCCTTGATTTCCTTTAGAATTCCAACAATCATGGCCTCCTCCTCTGTTTTTGGGGTTGTCAATTGGTGGCGTGTTGGTTCAGGCGCTTTACTGCCTGACCGGTTCCAAATTCATATGGTTTCGAGCGGTTGACGAAGAGGGCAGCATTGGATGGAAATTACACGCCAATCAGTGAAAATATCAGATAAATCGATCGCGTGGTGATGTATAGAATATCCGAGGAATGACGGTCCTGTCAAATAAAGGTCAAAACAATTCGAATTCAGCTGGACTAGCGACCATGACCAAAAATCTCAAGCGCCCCACCCTTCCCCCCTGTCAGCTGCAGGGGATTACAGCAAGGTGTGGAATGACAAAGGAACATAATCACGGATATTTAGAAGCCAAAAAACACCTAAACTCGCATTTTTGAAGGGCCTGACAAGATGCAAGCAAATTGCCATCTTTAGATTGAAATTAGCTATATCATTCTTTCATCGCTGGCTCTCTGTCCATGGAAGGATGGAGTATGCGAACGAATATAATCTGGTTGTTCTTTTTAATCCAATACGCAATGTGATTACCAACCGGAAAAGACCGTAAATTTTTCGCCAAATCATCACGCTTTAGACCAATTTCCGGGGACTCAGCAATCTTTCTAAGCGAAGTCCGTATGATTTCACGATAAACTTTTTCTTGCGCTTTTCCCCATGTTTCTTTCGTGTAGATGATAGTCTTCCGCAAATCCTTCTTTGCGGCCTCAGTCAGCTTATAATTTTGCATCAATCATCCAATTCTTTTTCGAGGTCATCGAAAAATTTTTCGCCGTCGCCAACCTCACCATGCTCGATTTGATCAAGGCCTATATTGACCTCCCTGCGCAACCGTTCCAGTTTTAGCGCTATATATTCCTCATATTCCTGCACCGACAACACAACCGCTGCTGTCCGGCCTTTCTTTGAAATTGCTACTGCTTCGCGCTGCACTGTATCCATCAGCACCCCAAATTTGTTTTTTGCTTCCCCAGCAGGCATTGTTTTCATTATTATCCTCACTTTTTGTAATTTGATAGCCACTATAGACATAATAGCCATTATGTCCATTTAGGTCAAGGTGAAACAATTCTGACCAAACACACACAAATCTTTACCCCCATATTTTCCCCAAAAGCTGGCGGACAACCATTATCCTACTCCCCTGATCTTATCATTATTGATTTTTCAGGTGGTGACGAGGCCCTGGCGACTTGGTTGGCCCGCAAACTGAAACTTCATGGGTGCGGAGTTTGGTGTCGAAGCATCGATCCGGTTAGCCCGAGATATTATCGGCGGCACCAATGGCATAGGCAAAGCCCAAAGGGAAAAACTGCTTTTGGAAGCAGCCTGACAATCGACGATCCGAGAGGGCGAACTGCGCGGGAAGTAATTGACTTTTACAGATGACCCCTGGTCCCAAATTTTGGACCA
>CAVOIA010000002.1:0-55833 GCA_963695845.1 uncultured delta proteobacterium
AGCGCCAGGATAAGCCTGGTGCGACTTGCTGACTGAAAGGAGTCAGCCATGATAATTGCTCGTTCATCATGTAGCAGCGGCTCCCCGTGTCAGGGTAACCGATCACGGGAAGCGGGCCGGTCTCCGCCTTAGAACGTGGGGCGACGGAAGTAACCCTTCCAGACTGCGAACGAGTGAGCCCTAACGCCAGTGAACCCGGTTCGGCCTCGTTACACATATGGGTGCGGCCAGCCTCCCGGATATGGTGAAGCCTGCCACCTGTGGTGAAGCAACGAGCGATAGCAACCGCAGGGCACCCCGGGGTGATAGGGGAGGGCGCGCTTGGACAGTCGCATCGAGGAACCTGGGAGACTCGGCACGGTGGAGGCCATGCCGCCAACAGTTGTTGGGAATCAATAACCGGCAAATGGCTGTGTCGGGAGTCGGAGAGGCCCATAGTAGCGAAGAAGCGGGGTAATGCCCGCGGAGCCAAGGGGCCTTGCCTTGGACACGTGGAGTCAGACAAGGAGAGTGCCGCTTGGTCAACAGGCCCATTACGGAACAACTGGCACTGTGGGAGTCGATCGACGTTGATGTGTGGGAGTCCGCACACAAGAAGACGATTCGGTTGCCGGAGAAACTCTCTTCTTTGAGACAGAAGCTCTACCTTAAGGCGAAGCAGGAGCCGAAGTTCCGGTTTTACGCCCTGTACGACCGGATCTATCGGCGCGACGTATTGACCAGCGCCTACCGGATCGCCCGAGCCAACCATGGCAAAGGCGGTGTGGACGGCGTCACGTTCGAGCAGATCGAAGCTAAACAGGGGGGCGCCGAGGCCTTTGTGGAGGAGCTCCACGCAAGCCTGCAAGGCAAGCAGTACCGCCCCTCGGCAGTTCGCCGGGTGTATATCCCCAAGCCCGATGGCCGCCAGCGTCCGCTGGGCATACCGACCATTCGGGACCGGGTGGTACAGACGGCGATGCTGCTGATCGTCGAGCCGATATTCGAAGCGGACTTCATGGATTGTTCGTACGGGTTCCGACCCAAGCGTTCGGCCCATGATGCCCTGGGCGAGGTACGTAAGCATCTCAAGCAGGGATTGACGGCCGTGTTGGACGCGGACCTGAAGGGGTACTTCGATTCGATACCGCAGGACAAGCTGATGAAATGCCTTCGAATGCGCATCGTCGACCGGTCGGTGTTGAAGCTGATCCGTATGTGGCTTGAGGCACCGGTTGAGGAAGACGACGGCCATGGTGGCAAGAAGGTCTGCCGGCGGAGGAAAGGGACGCCTCAGGGCGGCGTGATTTCGCCGCTCTTGGCGAACGTTTATCTCCACTGGTTCGAGAAGGTCTTTTATGCCACCAGCGGGCCGGGAACCTGGGCCAAGGCCCAAGTCGTGCGTTATGCCGACGATTTTATGGTTCTGGCGCGTTACCAGGGCGATCGGCTGGCCGGCTATATCGAGTCCAAGATCGAATCCTGGCTGGGTCTGGAGTTGAACCGGACCAAAACGAAGGTCGTTGATCTTCGACGGCCCGGAGGCAGCGTTGACTTCCTGGGGTACACGTTCAGGTACGACCGGGACCTTAAAGGCCGCGGTCACCGGTATCTGAATGTAACGCCCTCGCGTAAGGCGATGCAGGCGCACCGGGCCAGGCTTCGGGAAACGATCAGCCGTGGCAAAAGCTTCGTGCCTGTGACGCGGTTGATCGAGATCGTCAATCGGCAACAGCGTGGATGGGCCAACTACTTCAGTTTCGGTTATCCGCGTAAGGCGATGCGTGAAACGAACCGGTATGTTCGAAACCGTCTTATTGGCCATTTGCGTCGACGCAGCCAGCGGCCTTTTCGTCCCCCGAAAGGGCGAAGCTATTACCGGCACCTGAAGCAGCTGGGGCTGATTTATTTGTAACGGCGACATTAGCTGGCGTCGTGCGTGTGCCTGTGGGTGAAGTCCAAGGGAAAGCCGGATGCGGGAAATCCGCCTGTCCGGTTTGACGAGGGGGAGGGGTTCCCCTCCCTACTCTACTATCAACGAACACACATTCACCACGGTCGTCAATTTCCATTACCGTTTGACATGAAGGGCAGATTGTCGGTCTCGGATTGTACAGAAGGTCAGATTGTCGGCAGAAGGGGCAGACCATATGAACATGTCTCTTTGTTAAATCATTTGGTTGGTTTGGAAGGACTCGATACATTCCTCAACAGCTTGCCTTACAGGTGTATAAGAAATACCTAATTCTCGTTCCGCCTTGGTTCCATCAGCCTCGTATGCTGTTAAAGCATTGTTTACTAAATCGGATGACAATCCCCAGGTGGGAGGCCGTTTTGTTAGGTTTGCCACAGCTGTAAAGAAAAAGGCATTAAGTTTCACCATGAAATTTGGAATGGAAATAAACGGGAGGGCTACGCCTGAAATTTCACTTATCCATTTGTTCAACTGCCGAATTGAGAGATATTCTTTACCGATGATGTATCCCTCACCGATGTTGTCATTCTTTTCCAATGCTCGCACAATAGACTCTGCGACGTCATTTACATGTACAAAGGTTATGGCAGATGATTCCAGCCCTCTTATTGGCATTTTTTTGTGAATTAACAGTCTGATATGATTTCCCGTTGATTTTGGATCATCTGCCCCCAATACAGCACAAGGATAAATCATCACCAATGGAAGATTCTTGTTTTTGTGTAGCTCCCAAGCTATCTGATCTCCTTCATATTTCGTTCTTGCATATTCACTTGTATGTTCACCTATTGGGCTGTTTTCATTGAAAGGAGCTTCTGGAGATCGACCCCAAGTAATAATTGAGCTGACATGCACAACCTTTTTGATGCCGACTTTTAATGAGGCCTCCATCACGTTTCGGGTACCAGTGACGTTTATTTTTTTGAATGAACTCATATCCGGCTCCCAAAGCGAATACAGATTAGCCAGATTGATTACTGCGTCACATCCTTTCATCCCTTCAATCAGAGATTCCTTATCAGTAATATCCCCGGTGACTAATTGACATCCAATTTTTTCCAACGCGTCTTTTTTACTGGTCCCGCGAACCAGGCAAATGCATTCATGACCTGATTCGATAAGAATCTTGACGGTATTTTTTCCTATGAAGCCAGTTGCACCGGTAACGAACACTTTCATGGTAAACCTCCATGTTGGAATCAACGATAAAGTTCATGATGATGCTATCGTCATTGGGACTTCGACAAAATCGGATCAACAATTTATTTTGGTCAATGGATAATAGAGCATAATTCGGGATGGTGCTCTGAGCATAATCCCGTTAAGGTCATATTGTCAACCATCTACCAACCCCTTGACACTAAATGATATATTTGCGAACGTGTATCATTCCAACCTTTTATTTCCAGCACAACAATTAAGGAGTATCGTGCATGGCATTAACCAAAAAGGATATCGTCGAGCGGATCCAGAACCAACTTGGCTTCCCTAAGAACCAATCCATCGATATTACAGAAGCCCTTCTGGAACTGATCAAGTCCAGTTTGGAATCAGGTGAAGATGTATTGGTAAGTGGGTTCGGGAAGTTCAGTGTGAGGGAAAAGAATGAGCGGAGAGGTCGAAATCCTGCTACGGATGAAGATTTGATGCTGCCGGCAAGGCGGGTGGTGACATTTAAGTGTAGTGGTAAGCTGAGAGAAAAAATCAACAGATGACTTATAATTTCGATCCAGATCGCTGGTATGAAAACGAACTATTCGTAATTCAATCAAAATATGAATCCGGTCAAATGACCAAGCAAGAATATGCTGAAGCAGTTGAAGCGCTTGATTCCAGACATGCAAAGATGTGGGATCGGTTAGATGGTTCATATCAATTGCCGAAATAGGCACGCTCATGGCCATTAGACGTAATAAATTTATCTTATTCACCATCTTCATTCTTATCTTTGGGCACCACACCAGCCAGTCAGTTCTCGCTTGCACCGCTTTTATGATGTCAGATGGCGACAAGGTGCTTGTCGGGAATAATGAAGACTACACTATACCGTATACTCGAGTATGGTTCGTTCCCCCAGAAAACGGTCAATTCGGCAGAGTCTATTTCGGATATGAAAATTGGTCTCCGCAAGGCGGTATGAATGACCAGGGCCTGTTCTTTGATTTCTTTGCCACTAAACCATTTGAAGTCAAAAATTCAAAAGACAAACCAAAATTCAAAGGACCAATAATTGATACAATGGCGTCAACCTGCACTACAGTTGAAGATGTTATCAAGATGTTCAGCAGCATTAATCTTGAGTTCATGTTAAAATTTCAGATGTTTATTGTGGATAAGACAGGTGATGCGGCAATTATTGAAGGTGATGAAATCGTTAGAAAATCAGGTCACTACCAAATCGTAACAAACCTTTACCAATCAAAAGTACCGAAAAATAAGCGACCGTGCGAATGGTACCGAAGAAGCTGTCAAAAGTATAAAATTGCTGAATCAATGATCAAGGAGATCGAAACACCCACTGTTGCCGATTTTCGTGATATTTTAGATTCAACTCATCGTGAAACGACTTTTGCCACAACCCTGTACAGCAATATCTACGATTTAAAGAAGGGACTGGTCTACCTGTATTATCTGCATGATTTTGAAAAGGAAGTAGTATTCGATCTGAAAGAGGAATTAAAAAAAGGAAGACACTACTATATCCTACCCAACTTATTCGGTAAGGATCAGAAATACGATCATAAAATCTATAAGAACAAGTCTCCGGAATTTAGCGTCTCATACCCAAAACATTATAAGGTGAATGGACCCAAGGAAAATGAAGTGCTACGTGTGCGATGTCCTACAGCAGCACTCCTCTGTTTATGGTGTTGTTGATGACAATCCAGATAATATCGAATTGGATGACATATGGGAAAAGCATCTGTTCAATAAAGTTGAAAATTTGGGTCTGATGTAAAGCTCCTTAATTCGAAAGCAACAGATGCTCCAGGATGGAACTTACAGGTAGGAAATTCGAATTTGACTGGTTCTCTAATGGACATTGGCAACTGAAGACGATTATCTTAGCAATATCCTACCAGGACAATTTGTAACTACTACTTCGACTGCTTTTGCGCACCCAGAGATCTTTAATGATTTTCTTTATAGTTTAAAATTCTATTTAGATAATTTTCTAAAAGCATATTACAATCGAGGGTGAGAAAATGATCAGAAAATCCATGATTTCAATTTTTTGTATCATCGGTCTTTTGAATTTCATTGACGTAAACACAGCAATCGCGGATACAGAAACATTTGATGAAACATACGATATTGGTTCAGGGTCTGAATTTGAGATACGCAATCGTGATGGAAAAATCGAAATTCAAGGATGGGATGGCGACCAAATAAAAGTTCACGCAATAAAGAAAACCAGATCGAGCGGTAAACTTGAAAATGTGAAAATCCAAGTATCTCCAGGTGCCGTATTCAAAGTTGAAACCATTCATTTGGTCTACAATCCGAAAGTCTCAGTAAGCTACGATATTCAAGTCCCATTGAATGTAAAGGTAAAGCGTGTAATGACCTCCAATGGTAAAATTGTTCTGGAGAAGACTCAGGGAGATACTGAGGTCGAAACATCAAATGGAAAAATTGTGATTGAAGATGTTACCGGGAATATCAATGCTGCAACGAGCAACGGCGCCATTGAGATCGGGGTGTAAAAGGTTTTGTCACAGCTAATACCAGCAATGGTGCCATTGATGTGGAAGGTGCTGATGGTGTTATTGAATTGGAAACATCAAATGGAGCAATTGAGGCAGAGGTACCGGCAATTGGTGATAATGGACTGCGTGTACGTACCAATAACGGAAAGATTGAGCTTTACCTGGCTTCTGATCTGAATGTCGACATTGAAGCGAAAACCTCTAATAGCGATATTGAGCTCGATGAAATCGAGGTGATTGCCCAGGAGATTTCCAGAAACTGGTTGCGTGGGAAAATTGGCAACGGCGGCAAAAAGCTTTCGATTAAGACTTCTAATGGTGGGATTACTCTTCGAAAATTAGAACAATAAAGCCAGAAAACAACAAGATATCAACCATATGAAAAAACAAAATGATCCACAAATGCATTCGGCCGAACACATCCTTAACCAAACAATGGTACGGAAATATAATTGTGGTAGATGTTTCTCAGCACATATCGCAAGAAAGAAATCCAAGTGCGATTATCATTTTGACCATGCACTTACGGATCCAGAAATTTTAGAGATCCAATCCACCGTTAACAACATCATTGATTCTGATCTGCCGATTACAGAATCCTTCGTCTCCAAGGAAGAAGCTGAGAATTTTTTCAATACAGAAAGATTACCTGAAAATGTAACGGACAATGTACGTATTGTCCATATTGGTGATTACGACAGCTGTCCATGCATTGGTGAGCATGTTTCATCTACTGGTGAGATAGGATCATTTAGAATTACTACCACGAGTTTTGAAGATGGTGTGTTGCGTATTCGATTTAAATTGGCAGGACTATAATTACTTAGCATTAAAGATTTATTACAAGGTATCAGTCAGTTCCAAAACTTTGAATTTATTTAATCTCTTGAAAACCAATAAAAATTCAAAGGCTGCTTTTAATGAAAGCACAAAAATCTGAAAATTTGCTGGCGTTGTTTGGGACCTTCATATTTCTATTTTTGCTGTTGCCAATCTTTTTAGTTTGGATACCGAATAGAATCCTATCTTCCCCAGAATATTCCTACTCATTAAATGCAGGTAGATTTAAATATTTTGGAATGGTCCCTATTTCTATAGGTTTTATAATTTACATTTGGTGCTCAAGCAGTTTTGTAACTCATGGCAAGGGATCACCTATTCCGTTTACACCAACGAAAAGGCTTGTAGTTAAAGGATTATACCGATTTGTTAGAAATCCACTTTACATTGCTGGTTCGCTCGTTTTGGCTGGAGAAGCTCTGCTGTTTCAGTCTGTGGGCATATTGATCTATTGTTTGGTGATGTTTGCAATTTTCAATATCCATGTTTTCATGGAGGAAAAGTTGTTGGCAGATCAATTTGGGGAGACATATGAACAGTATCGCAAATCGGTACCTCGTTGGATTCCACGATTAAAACCTTATCGAAATAATGGTATTGATTGAAAACGCACATATAATTTCTTGCAACTATCCGGCAGCTATTAACCTTTTTGCAAAGTTTTGATTATTCGGCGCTAATAATATGCCCACCCAACCAAACAATCGTTTCTTCAACCTTTCTGACATCACTACCCGTATCCAACAGATCCTTCAGCCACATATAGGTACGTTATTCTGGGTTAAAGCCGAAATTTCCTCTGGTCGCGAAAGGGGCGGATCGTTTTATTGCGACCTTGTTGAATCTGACCAAAGTGGGAAAATCATTGCACAGATGCGTTGCACCGTCTGGAACCGAGATCTTGCCAACATCAGGAAACAATTCAAAGAGCACGACATGGATCTGATTCTCGACGATGGTACAGCTGTTGGATTTCAATGTTCCCTTCAATTTCATCCACAATTCGGGCTATCTTTAAAAGCAGTCGGAGCTGATCCCGCCTTTGCCCTTGGCGAACTGGAACTAAAGAAAAAAGAAATTCTGGATCGGCTTACCAAAGAGGGTCTGCTGGAGCCGAACAAAAAATTATTAGTCCCGATGCTTCCACAGCGAATAGGACTGATCACCAGTAAAGGCAGTGCTGCTTGCAATTATATCCTTAAAACCTTCAGTTCATCTGGTTTCGGATTCCAGATATTTCTTGCGGATTCAACCATGCAGGGGGTCAAGACGGAAGCATCAGCTCTGGAGGCTCTTGATGTCCTGGAAAACCTCAATCTTGATTTGGTAATTATCGCTCGAGGTGGCGGCAGCAAGACGGATCTGTTCTATCTGGATAATGAAGCCATAGCCAGACGAATTGCCGCCTACAAACACCCTGTTTGGAGTGGCATCGGCCACGAGATAGATATCAGCATTCTCGATCATGTAGCCAACCGATATTTTAAGACCCCCACTGCAGTTGCCGAGGATATTGTTGCCCGCTATGTTGAAATGAAACGCCATCTTGAGGAAGCCAGAAATATGTTTCGATCAACCTGGGCCTATCGGTTTGATAAAGATAGGACCTGGCTGGATGAGGCCAAGGTGGGAATCGTTCAGGGCACCAGGAAGCTTCTCGATGCGACTAAAGGGTATCTGCTTGGGTACGCGACATCTTTATCATCAAAAGTACAAAATCGACTCACGAATGAAAAATCGAGGATCGCCGTTGCAAAAAATTTGGTTACGACAGCACCGGTCAACTTGATTAAAGGTGAACATGAGCGCCTTGAAGTCAGAACAGATCGCCTACAATCAGGATATAAGCGGCAGTTGATGAATTCGCAGAGAGACCTGTACATGATCAAAATGCGATTCAAGCCAGATCGGTTCCTTCGCCGTATCAGCCAGGAAAAAGAATGCCTTAGTGATTGGCAAAGCAGATATTTGCAGCGGTTCAAGTCGGAAATTATTATCAGGAAACAGCATGTAAGACACCTATTTAGCCGTTTCCGTTTGGAGTCTATAGTGACTTATCTCAACAATGAAAAAATCAAACTTATTAGTGTCGATCCAGAAACAGCACTTTTGAGTTCTCATCGCCGACAAAAAAAATGAGTGCTCCTTCACGACTACGTACTTACGACAATGGCCGCACTGCTTTATGGACATATGCACATATAGAACCCTTTTCGCGCGCACCGATCCATTGGGTTGCTGCGCCGAACGAGAAATCCCGTTTTTAAACAGGCGCCAGCTTCTTGCGCGCCATCGTTAGCAAGTTGGCGGCGACAATCGACGACAATACATAGCACTTGAAAGAACGAAACCCTTTCCAGGTGCAGCGGGTCAGACCGAAGCCGCGCTTGAGCCAGGAGATGCCCGATTCGATTCCGGCTCGAAACTGTCTGAGTTTCTTGTATACGTACTCGCTGCGGCACATGTCCGTTTCTTTCAGGCCGCGCTTTTTGGCAAAGCAGACGTCCTTGATGTTTCGCGCTTTGGCCTTGGCCAGGTTGTCCTTGGAAGCAAAACCGCCGTCCAAAGCGACTTTCAACGGGTACCGACCGTAAATCTGCTGTTGGCGATCCAGCATCTGTTCCACCAGCTCGCTGTCGGCGGGGTTGCCTTCAAGCACCACGCAATCCAGGATCAGGTTGGAGGCGCCGCCGGTCAGGCAGATTTTATGGCCATAGTAGGTATCCCGCTTGTCCTTGACGATGATGTCGGTGTGCTCTTCGAAAATCGAGACCACCTTTTGATCGGCGGGAACGCTTTCGCCCTGGATGACACGCCGAAAGGTCTGGTCGTAGACCTTTTGGGCCAGATCGCCATAGTGTTGGATGTCGTTGAGCAATGCCAACGATTCGATGCTTGCCGAATGATGCCTGAACAACCGCTTTTCGGCCTGCAAACTGTAACCGATGGTCTTTTGGGTGACGTTGAGCAGGTCCTTGTACAAGGCAAGGCGTTTGTTCATTGTCTTGGCATACTGGATGCCGACCATTCTGCGCTTGGCACGGCGCTGGTGGTCGGTGAAGACCACCTGGATGCCCAGATCGTCACGGGTTTTGTACAGCAAGCGGGTCAACACCCGGACGCAGTCGAAAAGCTGGATGGAGTCAAAGGGTTTGTGGATATTGGTTTCGACCACGGTACAATCGATGCGGGCCTTTCGTCCTTTCTCGATGTTTTCTTGTTCGGCGTGGGCCAACAGGTCCTGCGAAATGCGCTGCCAGGTGTCCGGACAAATCCTTTTGACGTTCGCATTGAGTGCGGATTTACCGAATCCTTTATCGGCGATGCCGATTCGGCAAAACCGCCGCAAGGCCCGGGAATCGGAGATATGAAAAGACAGCTGTTCATAAGTGAAGTCGAAAAGCCGCATAACGACCGCCGCCCGGAGCACCTGTTCGGCGCTCATGCCTTCGGCCCCTGTGTTTCGTTTTCTGACCTTGCCCTCATTGAGGTCTTGAAGAACATATCCGCAAATGGTAGGCGTACGATCGATGATCTGGCTGATGAGCTCCAGTTCCACTTCCTGGGGATGACCGGAAACAGGTTCGATCAGCGGCATTTGTTTTTGTTGTTTCTTGCGCATTTTGTGTTTGGCCTTTTTGTTTTTATTGTAGTGTTATTAGGTACTTGGGAAAATACCTTATACTACAATAGATGAGAAAAAGCCAGCATAAAATGCGCATTTTTTATTTATATCAAACGGTTAGTAGCCCCGGATGGACACTTATTAACAAGGCTGCGACTCTTAGGGCCGCTGATCCCAAAACCAGCCTGAAGAGAGGCTTCTCCCTTGTTTACTCTGAATCTGGTGATCTTGTTAAATCGCTCTCACAAGTCCGAGTAACCGATAAACTTAGCACTGAGGTCAGCGACGGACGAATTCTCAGCACAGTGGACAAGATAGAGAGGAAATGAAATGGCAGAAAATAAGGATGAACTCGGCGAAATGTCATATGAAAAGAAAGTTGAGAAGCTGGATGAAATTTTATCGCGGTTAGATAGTGTCGATCCAGAAACAGCACTTTTGAGTTCTCATCGCCGACAAAAAAAATGAGTGCTCCTTCACGACTACGTACTTACGACAATGGCCGCACTGTTTTATGGGCATACGCGCACATAGAACCCTTTTTGCGAACACCTATCCATTGGGTTGCTGCGCCGAACGAGAAATCCCGTTTTTAAACAGGCACCAGTTTCTTGCGTGCCATCGTTAGCAAATTGGCGGCTACCACCGACGACAGGACATAGCACTTGAAAGAACGAAACCCTTTCCAGGTGCAGCGGGTCAGACCGAAGCCGCGCTTGAGCCAGGAGATGCCCGATTCGATTCCGGCTCGAAACTGTCTGAGTTTCTTGTATACGTACTCGCTGCGGCACATGTCTGTTTCCTTTAAGCCGCGCTTCTTGGCGAAACAAACATCTTTGATCTTGCGCGCTTTGGCGATCGAGAGGTTGTCTCTTGAGGCGAAACCGCCGTCCAAAGCGACTTTCAACGGGTACCGTCCGTAAATCTGCTGTTGGCGATCCAGCATCTGTTCCACCAGCTCGCTGTCGGCGGGGTTGCCTTCAAGCACCACGCAATCCAGGATCAGGTTGGAGGCGCCACCGGTCAGGCAGATTTTATGGCCATAGTAGGTATCCCGCTTGTCCTTGACGATGATGTCGGTGTGCTCTTCGAAAATCGAGACCACCTTTTGATCGGCGGCAACGCTTTCGCCCTGGATGACACGCCGAAAGGTCTGGTCGTAGACCTTTTGGGCCAGACCACCATAGTGTTGGATGTCGTTGAGCAATGCCAACGATTCGATGCTTGCCCAATGATGCCCGACCAACAGTTTTTCGGCCTGCAGGCTGTAACCGATGCTTTTTTGGGTGACATTGAGCAGGTCCTTGTACAAGGCAAGGCGTTTGTTCATTGTCTTGGCATACTGGATGCCGACCATTCTGCGCTTGGCACGGCGCCGATGGTCGGTGAAGACAACTTTGATGCCCAGATCGTCACGGGTTTTGTACAGCAAGCGGGTCAACACCCGGACGCAGTCGAAAAGCTGGATGGAGTCAAAGGGTTTGTGGATATTGGTTTCGACCACGGTACAATCGATGCGGGCCTTTCGTCCTTTCTCGATGTTTTCTTGTTCGGCGTGGGCCAACAGGTCCTGCGAAATGCGCTGCCAGGTGTCCGGACAAATCCTTTTGACGTTCGCATTGAGTGCGGATTTACCGAATCCTTTATCGGCGATGCCGATTCGGCAAAACCGCCGCAAGGCCCGGGAATCGGAGATATGAAAAGACAGCTGTTCATAGGTGAAGTCGAAAAGCCGCATAACGACCGCCGCCCGGAGCACCTGTTCGGCGCTCATGCCTTCGGCCCCTGTGTTTCGTTTTCTGACCTTGCCCTCATTGAGGTCTTGAAGAACATATCCGCAAATGGTAGGCGTACGGTCAATGATCTGGCTGATGAGCTCCAGTTCCACTTCCTGAGGGTGACCGGAAACAGGTTCGATCAGCGGCATTTGTTTTTGTTGTTTCTTGCGCATTTTGTGTTTGGCCTTTTTGTTTTTATTGTAGTGTTATTAGGTACTTGGGAAAATACCTTATACTACGATAGATGAGAAAAAGCCAGCATAAAATGCGCATTTTTTATTTATATCAAACGGTTAGTAGCCCCGGATGGACACTGATATGGTTGACAGTTGTCAAGAGAAAAAAGAACTTCCTGCCAACTGTTTTTCAGTGGTCCTTGTTTGGGTTATATTCCAAGGCACCCAAAGGGGCGGAACCGGTATTGCGACGGTTGATCACTCTGATATTCGCGGGTTGGGTACCGCATGACTTAGCTTCGTCGCGGAGCTGCCTCGGTCTAGTTTCGGGAGTTCGGCCCTAAGGCTTATCCAATAGTGTCCTCGAGGGTTCTCCTGACCGTGGTTGCGCCCCTGTGGCTGCCTTGGAACGTTGTGCTTTTGCCGTGTTAAATGTCTCCGTTTGCCAATGGGTCAGTTTTAATCGCTCTTTGTTATACCGTTACCGGGACTTCGGTTTCATTGGCGATCGCCCACATAAACCCACATAGCTCTCGGGCGATGGCCGTTACGACGACCTGTTTGGCTTTACCTTTGGTCCACAGGTGCCGGTAGCGCGAACAGAGTCGGAGCTGGGCTTTCCAGGCAATATCGCAAACGGATTGCGGCAGACCTTCTTGCCGCTTGAGCAATACCCGGCTGACCCGGGCCGGTAGCCGGTAGGCCCAGGCGGCCTCGACCAACACACGGCGCACATGGCCGTTGCCGGCTTTGGTGATCGAACCGCGCCTGGTCTTTTGGCCGCTGGAATGCTCCGACGGCACCAGGCCCAGGTAGCTCATCAGCTCGGCAGGGTTTTCAAACCGTTTCAGGTCGCCGACTTCGGCAACGGTGGTGGCCGCCACGATCATGGAAACGCCACGCATGCTCTGAAGCGCTTGAACGACCGGGAACAGCTGCCATTCGGGCAACAGCTGCCGGATCTGCTCGGTTAGCCGTTGCACCCGATCCTTGCATTGGTTCAGGGTATCGATGTACTCTTGCAGGACAATCTGCTGGGACCGATGAGGCATCTTGATATCGGACAGCCAGCGCATGTGGGCCTTGCTCCACGGCGCCCTGCCCGTATAGCGGATCCCGCTGCGAAGCAAAAAGGCCAGCAGGCGCTGTTTGCTCTTTTTCTCGTCGACCTTGGCATCTTCCCGGGCGCGGGTCAGGTCTCGCATGGCCTCGTCTTCGGCCAGGGGAACGTAAACGGCGGTCAGTTCGCCGGCACGATGCAGGCGGGCCAGCATCAGGGCATCCCGGCGGTCGTTTTTGATCTGGTTGCCGCTGGCTTTGGGAATCCTGGATGGAGCCACCACCGCACAATCGAACCCCTTTGCCGTAAGGTGACGGTAGATCTGGTATCCACAGGGGCCGGCTTCATAGACAAAGTGCAATCGGCTGCCCTTGCTGACCAGTTTTCGAACCACCTTGTCGAGCGCAGCCAGGGTGCCGTCTATTTTACCGTAGTGCAGTACTTGCCCCTTACGGCCGCTTTGTGCGATGGCGATATCGATGGAATTTTTATGGACGTCCATACCGATAAATGTGCTATACTCTTTCATGACCTGCCTCCTTGGTTTTGGCTCTGTGTTGGGGTTTATAAAACGACAACTAACATAACCCACGTTTGCAAGGATGGCAGGTCTTTTTTTGTCTATGGGCTGCCGCGGTCAGCGAAATTCATCATGGCCGAGAATGGGCCCTCAAAAGCTCGTCGGAGGCCATGATGAATTTTCGCGGGTGGCACCTACGGACTCGCCGCATTGCTCGGTGTTAACTGTCAACCATTATGTCTAGTTAGTTGCCAAAACACATTTTGCTTGAACCAACTCTATAAAGTTCTAATGATAATTAATGGAAAGGAGGCAACGATGGATGTAGACAAAGCCAGTCAAACCGCAGAAATCATGGCCAGACACAGAGCTGCAGAGCTGCAGTTTCCGGAAGATCAGCGCGTTTGTAATGACCCGTATGCCATCTATTTTGTCAGCGAAGACGTTAGAAAAGCATTTAAAAAGCCGCTTCGATCAATGCTGATCCGCCTGTGGGTCAACTGGATGTTTCCCGGCGTGCACTATGCCGTCATTTCACGGGTCAGATACATGGATGACTGTGTTGCAAGATGCCTTGAAAATGGCATGGAGCAGATGGTCATCATTGGGGCTGGATACGATATGAGGGCCTACCGCTTTAACGGCCTTTCGGAAAAAGTAAAGGTATTCGAACTGGACCACCCCGCCACTCAGAAAAGGAAAAGAAAAAAACTCGCACAAATCTTTGACTCTCTACCAGGGCATGTTACCCATATTCCGATTCATCTGGACAAGGATGAAATATCCGAAAAACTGTTTGAGAACGGATATGATCGATCAAAAAGAACTCTGTTTATCATGGAAGGACTGTTGATGTACCTCCCACCTCCATATGTAGATAAGATACTTAATTTGATTAAAACGACATCCGGTCAGGGAAGCTGTATCACATTCGATTACCTCCCTCCTTCGATGATCGATGGTACCATTAACGTGAAAGAGGGGAAGAATATGATAAAAGGAGTTAAAAATTGGGGCGAACCGTTTCGTTTTGGCCTCAAGCATGAAGACGCGAAAAGCTATTTATCGTCACGAGGGTTCTGCAATATAGACACCGTTCATGCGCCCGACCTTAAGCCAAAGTATTTCGGTGGGAAGAATCGTGGAAAAATTAAAGTCTCAACTGTATTTTCTTTCGCTTATGCAGAAGTAGCATCGTGATCTGGATCTGCATCCCATCCGAATATCCAAAGTAAACGATAGAATGTGTCTCGAGAACTAACATAGCCATATGCTGTTGAAAGGCAAACCCCGACATCTTGGTGCGCCACGAAGGCGCAAATCACCAACGGGTGCAAGTCCCGTCCGGGAAATTGACGGTTCATCCCGGTAGCTACCTGGGCAGTGGGACAGGGAGACCTTCCTGCTGAAGCCTCGGGGACAAATGTAAGTCGAAAGGACTGCAGCAACCTGGCAGGCCGTAACGCGAGTGAACCTTGAGAAGGCCCCGAAAGGACAGTTGTAGATGCCGACCCGCCCTAGATTCGGGGAAGGCCGAAGCAAGATGGGGAACCAACCGCCAGAAGAACCCATTTTGATCTACCGGGGTAATGAGGACAGCATGTCAGGAAGGTGGTTTGAGTACCGTGGGAGACCCGTCCCTGACGCGGGGTCGCAACCTGCAACAGTGCTTCAGGTACTGGTCAGGGCGGGAGTCGGAGAGGGTCGTACGACCGTTGAAGCCGGGTAATGCCGGTGGAGGAAAGGACCCTTGCTTCTGGTATGCTTTTGACCGAGACGAGATAGGGTGATTGGACATGGTCCTAAAAACGCCTGACAAGATTCAGAATCTCCAGAGAAAGCTTTACCTCAAGGCGAAGCCGGAACCGGAATTTCGCTTCTATGTGCTGTATGACAAGATCTATCGGGAGGATATTCTTATCCATGCCTATCGGTTGGCCAAGGCCAACGGTGGTTCAGCGGGTACCGATGGGGCGACCTTCGATCAGATCGCGTCGGAAGGCGTAACGGAGTGGTTGACCGGGATCAGAGAACAACTGCGGGCCAAGACTTATCGGCCGCAGCCGGTGAGACGGGTAATGATCCCGAAGCCGGGGGGCGGGGAGCGCCCATTGGGCATTCCCACCATACGTGATCGGGTGGTTCAAACGGCCACCAAACTGGTCGTTGAGCCGATCTTTGAGGCGGATCTGGAACCCAATGTCCACGGTTATCGACCCAAACGCAGTGCGTTAGACGCGATCCAACAGGTTCATCAATTGTTGAAACAGGGGTACACAGACGTCGTGGATGCGGACTTATCCAAATATTTTGATACGATTCCGCATCAGGCCATGATGCAATGTGTTTCCCGTCGGATTGTGGACCGTAATGTGTTGCGACTGATCAAACTGTGGTTGAAAACACCGGTCGTGCACGATGACGGCAAGGGCAGAGGGGGAAAGATCACAGGTGGTCGTAAGAGCACCTGTGGCACGCCCCAAGGGGGTGTGATCAGTCCGCTTTTGGCCAACGTATACATGAACCGCTTTCTGAAATACTGGCGAATGCAAGGGTGTGATGAGGTTTTTCGAGCGCATGTAGTATCCTACGCCGACGACTTTGTCATCCTGAGTCGCGGTAAAGCTGCACAGGCCCTGGACTGGACTGCTGCTGTAATGGAGCGTCTGGGGTTGCGGCTGAACGAAACCAAGACCGTGATACGGAACGGCCGGAAGGAGACCTTCAACTTTCTGGGCTACACCTTTGGCCGGATGACGGCGTGTCCCATACCACCACCTTGCGCAGGATGTGCGGGCATCTTTTCTGGGCATAGTAGCCGTTGAACCGGATCAGTTCATCGGCAAGAATATTGCGGTTGTAGGGCACACTGCGTGTCTCGATGACGGTGTAATCGGCGTTTTCCTTCAGACGGGTAACAAAGAAGATCTGGTTTTCCGTCCAGTAGGCAAACAGCTGGTAATCATTGTACCCCCGGTCCATAGCCACGATGGAATAAGGGGAGAGCGGAATCTGACGGGCGATGGTGACATCGTGCTTTTTTCCATTGGAAATATACGCGTATGTGGGCAGATAGCCATCATGATCCAATAGCAGGTGGAGTTTCACGGCACCTTTGGTACGGCGAAACTTGGCCCACGGAAACAAGGACAGGCACAACGAGATGGTGGAACTGTCCAGCGACAGGAGTTTGTTTTTGAAACGGAAGCGATGTTTGCCCGGCCCCGCCATCTTGCAGATGTCCAGCGTCTGGTAAAACAGATCGCGGTATAACTGCCAGGGGCGATGGGCATTGGCATAGGACAAGGTGGATTTGTTGGGTGCCTTCTTTACGCCTAAATGACGGAGCTTTCCCAGGCAGCAGGACAATCCGCCGCAGATTTCGCGTAAACTCTTGGCTTGGGCGAGTTGGCAGAAAAGCATGGCTACGAAATGATCCCAGCTGCTGAAGCCTTTGGCGTGCCGCTCGGCCTGATGACGATATACCAGGTTGAAAAATTGTCCGCGATGAAACAAAGCCACCAGTTGACTGAACAGACTTGCCTGTCGTACCATCGGTCTGCCTCCTTGTTTTGGCTAACGGTTTCTTTTGGCGATTAAACCATGCCTCACAAGGGGGCTTTTTTTCAAGTGCTCAGTGAACTACTTCCGTTGAAAACATATTTTGGACAAGAGTGATGGAACCTGTTACCTTGGCGCAAGCCCATCAAAGATCAGCGTAAGTCGCTTGAAGCAGAAGGTCGGGGCATTATTGCGACCCAGCGAGAAAGGGGCGTGGCCGGATGTAAGAAATCGGTTGAACGCGCTTTTGCGGGGTTGGTGCACTTACTTTTGCTATGGCACGACGATGATTGCGTATCGGGCGGTGGAGCGGAATGTATACAACCGCGTCAGACGTTTTCTGGTTGAACGGCACAAGGTGCCTTCGCGAGGCATCCGTCGGTATCCTTCGGAGCGAGTGTTCGGAGAACTTGGCGTAATGCTGCCAAAGCCGATAAGATCTGCCGTCCAGCGTGAGCCTTGAGAAGAAGCCAGTCGGAAAGCCGGATGCGGTAGCTCCGCATGTCCGGTTTGATGAGCGGGGATGGGAAACGGAGTCATGGCAAGTCGGACTGAGGCGGTGTATCGAAAGAGACGCCAACAGCCACCGAAAGCCTAAAACCACCGCGCCCATCTTCGACTCTACTGGATGGTCCCTCATTTGTTATCAGGCTTGACAGAGGAATATCTGGAGAAATCATACGAATCCTGTGGGTTAGCAAACTCCATGTATCCATGTACATATCAAAAGTGGGGTTAGACGTGGGATTCTCTCAATGTATCACCACCTTGACATCAATCTATCGCATATTGTTAATTGAGTTATTCCTGACCATTTTTGTGATGTACCTATCGCTAAGTAAAGTATAATCAAAGCGATATCAGTTCGGTTTTGAAGTTCAATTCCCTCGATAAGCCTTCACGCCCCTTCTCTGCTGAAAAGGATAAGAATTTTCATTTAATGCCTTATGAAAAATCCAATAGGAGGGTTTTATGAAATGGCAAACTATTCTAATAGCAGTGTGTGTATTTTTTTGTTTAGCGACAAATGCTCTATCAGGAGAGGGTATCGGGCCGGATAAAAACAAGGCCATTTTGTTCAATTCATCCAATAAAACTGCGGAGGAGCAATGGTCGAATAACCAATATTCGGCAGCCCTTGAAACACTGAAAAGGGAAATTGAAAACAACCCCCGTAATGATGAAGCCCATTTGCTTTTGGGAATGTATTATCTTCTATTGGGGCGTGCTTATCTCGCAGAACAGAGTTTTGAGGCGGCATTACAATACTACAACTATTCCCAAGAATGGATGGAAAAAGTCGCTCTTACTTATCAGAAAGCCGCTATGGCAAAGGGGCAAGAAGTCCGACTAACAGAAAGGTACCTTAAATTGGCTGGGGAGCATGCCCCAGGGATAAACAAGGAATTAGCCTCCAAATTTTTTATCAAAGGGAAAAAACTGTTAACTGGTCAAGCATCAAGCATCCCAGAGGCAAATCCTCAGTTTCGTATCACAGAGTTGTGCGATCCGACTATTGGCGATCTCATAAGCAATACATATTTTTCTAAAGGACAACAGGCAAGTGACGCAGATTGTCTTAAGTTCTATAGGGCTGCAAAAAATTACAGCAAGGTCGACAATGAAAAAATTGGCCACGATCTCCTATCCAGAGCAGCACAGCAAAGAGACAAAATAATCCGAACTGCGCTAATAAATGGTGCAACAGAATTTGTTGATAAGGCTTTTATAAACGCTAAACTTCCGCCGCCATCTTGAAAAGCAGAATATGTAATAGGGACGCAGATCAGTTTATAAGTTTTTCATTTGCGATACTCCTTCTGACGCTTTTATGCAATAATCTGATATACGGCCCTAAAATCTAAATCAAATAGATCGCTACGAAGTTTAACCAAAGCATGCATTCATAATGAAAAAACGCCGCTCGTTCGTCACTCTGCTTTTTACGTCCGTTGTTGCGAAGATTAAACCTGCGATACCTCAAACAATCTTGCAATAATCATGAGTGGATGAAAACGACAGGAATACCTACTCTCAGGTTCGGCCTCATTCCAAATTATTGAGATAATCTTTCGAATTGCATCCCTGTCAAATGTTGGGATAGATGCGCCTCGGATCTGTGGCAAGAATCTTCATGCCAACGCAAATACGTTCTGGCTATCCCACAAAAATGGCCCCCACCAGACCTTGGCATAGCTTGCCAACACATTGATTTATATACGCATACGTTAGAATCTATATATTGTGGCCAGTGGGAAAGACTGTATAATTGCGATTACATTTTGTAACCTTCCTGTTTCGCGTCAATCAACCGCGTTGGGGTTAATTGAGATACTGTCACGAAACAGACCTTCGTCAAAACCTGAGCTTTCCAAGACTAACCTGCTGATGTTGATTCCAACAATTGTTCGGGCCGTATCCGAATGTTAATAAGCGGAACAAAGTTATCATTAATAGCCATCACAGTTTTTGAAATTGGCCGACGCATCAAGATTGTCTCAATCACCACCAGAGCCAATACCGTGATATCCTAATATGAAATCAAAGTTATCTGTGCAGGCCAAAAAATGGTGATCTCTCCAACACATTGCAATTACGTGATATCTTTGTTTCCGTTTGGAGATCACCAAGATTTGGACCACCTGCATGACCAAGATGATCTCAATAAATCACCACCCAGATCAAAATTCAGATTTCCTTATTTGGGTATCTGCAAGAGGTGTTGAGTCCGGCTTCAGGAAGGCAAAAATAAATCCCGCCGACCGAAATCGTCAGCGGGATTTTTGTTTATTCGATCGCAATGTCATCGAAGTAGATGTGGGCGGCTTCCAGCGGTGCGGTTTTCTTGTTCAAGTAGCCGCCGACCTTGATCGTATGGTCGCCAGGCAATAGGGATTGGGTGAATTTCGTGGTGATCCAGCCCGTATCCTTACCCCGGTAACACTGCCTTTCCAATTGTTCAACATCGCCGTTGTCAATTTGAACCAATACGAGGGCGCACTCATCCGCATCGAATCGATTCATGACCATGCGGTACTTGAGGGTGACCTCATACGTCCCTTTGGTGTCAATGGAAAAACCTTTGGACCACCCGCCTGACATGCCGAGGATGTGTTTGCTGTCGACGTCTCCCAGAACCAAATGAAGGCCGCCGCTGCCCGCATACCCCCCGGATGCGGTTCGGTCCCCAGCGGCATAGCGAGGGCTTCTGGTATGGGAGAACATGTCGTCCTGGTAAACGAATCCATTGTTGCCGGTATCAAAGTCAGCCGACAGAACCGATGTGCCGTTGCCACCGCCATTGCAGGCATCGGAACCGGCGCAGTCGGAATCCGCGCAGTCGATCTCACCATCGCCGTCATCATCGATACCGTTGCCGCAGTCGCTTTCGGGGGGAAAGGCTTCATACAGAGAGACCGATATGTCGTCGAAGTAAGCGTCTGTTTTTTCGGCCATTGACGTTTTTTTATTGTTGTAAGCGCCCACGGTGATGGTGTGCTTGCCTTTTGACAGCACCTGATTAAAGGTCTTCATCTGCCATCCGGTATCGTGTTTCCCATCTTTTCCCCGGCCACAAAATAGCGCCAGTTCCATGGCGATATCACCATCGATGCCGACCAGTGCATTCGCGCATTCATCGGGATCGTAGCGTGAGGTCATGAGTCGATACCTGAGGCTGAAATCGAGATCAGAATCTTTGTCCAGGTAAAAGTCTTTTGACCAGCCGCCCGACATGCCATTCAAAACCGCTTTATAGTCGACGTTTCCGACACAAACATGCAGGCCGCCAGTGCCGCCATAGCCGCCGGTGGGTGCGTGATCGCCCTTTGCGTAGGCAGGACGATTGGTGTTGCGAAATGTATCATCCTGGTATGTGAAGCCTTGGATGCCAGAATTAAAGTTATTTTCCAGAATATCTGGTTTGAAGTAGACCAAATAGGCGTCACAACCACCTGCTCCAAAAGAGCATGTTTTACCAGTAAAAATGTAACCGCCATCGGTGGTCTGTTTTACGGACCTTCCCCAATCAGAATAAATTCCACCATATGTCTTGCTCCATAGTTCATTACCTTTAGTATCGGTTTTGATTAAGTGAGCGTCTTGTCCACCTGTGCCAAAAGATTCTGTCCAGCCTACTATAATGTAGCCACCATCTGATGTTTGCTGGGCTTCTTGACCCAATTCCCAATACATTCCACCGTATGTTTTACGCCATATTTCGTCACCATTTTTGTTTGTCTTTATTAGATAGAAGTCATCATTCCCACCAGAAATAATGTAACCGCCATCGGATGTGGGCTTTACAAAATTTTCCCATTGCCGCAATGTCCCTAAATCAATCCTTTTACTCCACAATTGATCGCCGTTAGCATTTGTTTTGATCAGTTGGAAGAAATTAACAGATGATGGGTTCACAATAAATATGAAGCCGCCGTCTTTTGTCTGTTCGACGTTCGAGCCTGTATTGTCATTGTTGTCACCGAATGTCTTGCTCCACAACTCATTGCCATCAGAATCTGTCTTAATGAGCCAAACATTGCGCCAGGTTGGACCGAAGTTTTCTGTAACCCCTATCATTATATAGCCGCCATCTGTAGTCTGACGGACAGTACCTATCCAATCGCCGTCTTCCCCTCCGTAGGTCTTGCTCCATTGCTCGTTACCCTTAGCATCAGTCTTGATTAGGTAACCATCAGCCCACCCTGCCCCAAAGGAAACTGTGCTTCCTGCAATGATGTATCCACCATCGGTGGTTTGCTGAACTGAATTTCCATCCTCGGTATCACTTCCACCGTATGTTCGGTTCCAAAGCTCGTTGCCATTGGAATCCGTCCTAATGAGCCAGACATCCCAGTCTCCTGCCCCAAACGACTTGGTCCAACCAACAATAACGAATCCGCCATCAGTGGTTTGCTGGATTTCCCATCCTCTATCATCTTTACTGCCACCAAACGTCTTGCTCCATTCCAAGCCATAGGAGGAGCTGCACCAAAAAAACATCAGCGAAATTAAACCATAAAAGATCAGTAGTTCCTTTGCTGGCGTTGTTTTTTTCATATCGCCTCCTCGATTTTTTTTACAATTAATATTTTGATGAGTATTTTGGGTTTTATTATAGAAGCCCCTAAGGAGTGCATTAATCCTTAGAGGCCTCGTATTGGTATCTTCTGAAAGCGCCTAATCATGACTCTCTCTGATGATTGTTGTTTGAAAAATCAAGCTTGTTTTGGCAGTGAGTTACTTCAACATTTCAGTTCGGGAGGGAGGCGAACTCAGAATTGTTAATTTAGTGATAGCGATGACGGGTACAATGATCGTTGAGCGTTCAAAGGTGTTTGTCGCTTAATCAAAATTAAACCTCCATTTTCAATTGCTGTCAATCAATATCTTGAAAGTACTACACAGTAGTATTTATAAGGTCTGAATTGAGGGTCGGGGGAAATTATTCGACGTGCTTGAAGATGGCATTTGAATCTATAGATACCTTTTGGAAATCAAACAAAACTGGACCAAGCCAGAATATGTGATTGCTCCAACGACCATGCAGATATCAGACCCGTCATTTTCCTGCGATTCTGAAAAATTATCGCAACGGGCCAAATCTTGCGCTGGCAACCGTTCCCGTGGTACGTTGAAGATGACCAAAGCATATCGGCAATAAATGCTATAATTCCTGTTGGTAAGATGATCTCAATAAATCACAGCCCACGATTTTCAATTGATAACTGCATAGACTGGCATGATATCATAGTTCTTGACGATCTCGGTAATCTTTGGTTAGCTCTGTTAGATCGCAACCAGAATTCAAACTTGAATCCAGATAAGCTTTCTAATTTTGAAGAATAATTTATTCATTCCTGATCTGAGCAACTGACCACGCGCTATATTTTTCTGCAGCTTAATTGTGCTCACACATACCAATGCTTTTGATTTTTTTCGTAACAAGCAGATTGTTATCACATCGACGGAAACGGTGAAGACGACATAATCCGGACTTACATCGGGAACCAATGTGCGCTACTCGATGGGTTGAAAGTTATCAATAAAGCACGGGTATGGACTGTCTTTCAGCTACCGAACAACAGCTTCAGCCGATATCGGCAGTTTTAGTCGTAATCTAACCCACCGGTTTCTTCCGGTCATCGTTGAAAGGAGGCCTTATGCGTATCCAATCCGCGATTGTACCAATTGTTGTATTGGCGTTTTCATTTTGCGTTTGTTTGCAAGCCCAAGCCGAACCATCAGTGATTCCGGTCCCCAATCCATCCCCGATAGAAAGCGACTCATTCGGGCGTGGGATAACGGGGACGGGAGACCTTGATGGTGACGGAAGGCCCGACTTGGTTGTCGGCGCTCCTGGAAGCAACCTCGTGCATGTGATTTCAGGATCGGATCTTTCCTTGATTCGGACCCTGACCCATCCGGATGGGCTGGAGGGACTGAATTTCGGTTTCGACGTTTCGAGCGCCGGGGATATCACGGGCGATGGGGTAGAGGATCTCGCCATCGGCGCACCAGGATCGTTATTCTCTATGCCGGTGCCCTGTGACCCCTTATACATGGATTGCCCACGCCCAGAAGACGGCCGCGTATTTCTCTTCGACGGCTCGAGTGGCTTCTTGATCCGGGAGCTATATCCGGTGGAAGGGTTTTTCTTCAAGTTTGGTTTCGAACTGGCCAATCTTGGCGACGTCAATGGGGATGGTATCCCCGATCTCGCGGTGGGAAGCCCTGTCCGCATGCCGGGTAATGGCCAGGTTTACGCCTTTTCCGGGTCTAACGGCGCTCAACTTTGGATGACCTATGAGCCCGGCGATGATAGCGATGACCCCAGGTCCTGGCAGCTCATCGCGTCCTTTGGCCAGTTCCTTGCGCCTATTGGCGACCTTGACGGCGACGGCATTTACGATCTCGTGGTGGCCGCACCATTTTTTGACATTGTGCCAGGTAAGGATGACTACTTTCTGTCCGGCAAGGTCTTCGTGCTCTCTGGCGCTACGGGGGGAATACTGCGCGACCATCTATCCACAACTCCTCTCGATGGAGGCTACTATGGGGGTGCGGTTAGCAACATCGGGGATCAGGACGAGGATGGTGTCGAGGACTACCTTATCGGCAATCCTGGGGCTGATACGGTCGACTTGTACAGTGGCCTCACCGGCAGTCTCCTTGGTTCTATTCCGACCCCGGTGCCTCCCCAGGACATCACCGGCTCATTCGCCTTCGCTCGAGCATACGACCGCAATGGCGACGGCAAGGAAGATTTCTGGGTAGGTTCCTACCTTGCCAGTGCCGCATACCTACTCGATGGGATGGGAACGGTCCTGTTGGAGGTTTTAGACCCTGGAACGCCTGTCGCAGGAGAAGGTGGGTTTGGAGCGCGGTTATCTGCGATTCCAGACCTCGATAGTGATGGCAAACCGGAGGCCCTGATCGCGAAACCCGGAGAAGACTGGCTCAACATGGCAGGCCCTGGTGAGGCGTTTATGGTCATGTCGAACAATCCGCCTGAGGCGCATGCAGGAGAAGATCAACAGGTTTTCGCAGGCCCCAACTGTTTTGCCACAGTGCCCCTTAACGGGACCGGTTCGTCGGATCCAGACGGCGACGCTCTATCCTACACCTGGGACGGAGCGTTTGGTACGGTCACCGGAGCAACCCCCGAAGTCTCACTGCCACCGGGGACAAATCTGATTACTCTCACTGTCGACGACGGTAGCGGTGCTGCCGACTCGGATACGGTCACGATCACGGTGGCCGACACGACAGCGCCTATATTCAATGCAATCTCGGCGTCTCCCGAAACGCTTTGGCCAGCGAACCACAGAATGGTGCCAGTCACCATCTCGGTTTCGGCTTCCGATAACTGCACCCCGGTGGTTTCACGAATCGTGAATGTGTCGAGCAACGAACCTGCCAATGGGAAGGGCGATGGAAATTTCTCTCCGGATTGGTTAATCAGTGGCGATCTCACAGTCGATCTCCGGGCAGAACGCTCCGGACGCGGAAGCGGCCGCATTTACTCGGCCGTCGTCCAATGCTCCGACGCATACGGGAACCTTTCTGTTGGGACCGTCCTCATCACTGTTCCGCACGATATAAGAAGGCGGTGAGAAAGCGCTCCGTTTAGAGAGACATAGGGTCGAGTTTGGGCTTTTTATCTAAAAATAGTCTCAATTAATCACCAACGGCAAGGCTAAAATAACATCTACAAAGATTGGAATATAATCACCACTCTGGAAGTATACAGCAACGGCAGAGTCAAAATTGACTCCGCCGTTATGCAATTTACTTCTAATCTTCCAGTACAACTGTCAGAGTTGCTGCTACGCGAGGAATAAAAGCCCAATTATGACAAAGCCACCCAGAAAGAAAAGCTTCCTCGATATTCAGCGTTGATCCAAATTTCTCTTTCAATTCCAGTTTCTTAATAGTCGCCACGGGTCCATAATCGTCAGGCATCGGCAGGTCGCAATCCCCCCCATCCACATCCAAGTATTCAATTAAATCAGGATTGTTAGGGCAAGCGCAGTCTTCATCAAAGCATGCTGGACCGCAAATTGGAGCCATAGCATTCCAGACAACATCTTCAACGATGCCGGGATCTTGCAAACCCAGAACCATTCGGTTACCAGCAAGCGAGCCATCATTCAGAACGACGACAAGTTTGACATTCAACAGGTTGTTGGTCTCGCCACACACCTCGATATTTTCGGTGTCCGTATGCCGGATGACCGTCCACCAGTAACCGACCTTAGTGAGGCCCTCATACACGTTACCCATAAACGTGGTGCCGTATCGTACGTCGCCGATATCGATACCCTTGACTCAAGTTTAACAGTCGAATTTTAAAAATTTAATCATTTCAGAATGCTACAAGACGCAGCAATGTTCTTGGCACTACCTTTGAAGATTTCAGGTTCGGTTCGAACTTGCTGTATCGTCGGCGGCATGGCGACCCCGACTGCTTGAAAGATCTTGCCGCAGACGCCCTTGCTTTGGCTCCTGATGGAAAGGTGCCTGCCATCTTCCTCGATGGTCACTCGTTGCAGAGCTTTCAAATCCTGCTCGATCTCGGACCACTCAAAGCGGTGGCCCGCTTGCGACAGTCGCCGATCAAGCGCTTTGCGAAGGACCAGTGCCAGAAAGCTGCAAAACACATGGCCCCGGATCGTGCGGTCTTTCTGATGGAAAATCGGACGGGTCGTAAGTAACGACTTGACGTCCCGGAAGACCTTTTCTACTCGCCACAACTCCTTGTACTTCAGTGCCACTTGATCGGCAGAAAGATCCATGTTGGTTTTAAGCACCCATTTGCCGTCAAAGCGAGCGTCATCCTTGATTCGTTTTTCGTCAATACTGGTGCTGCCTTTTTCGATCTTCACATACTTTCGAAAGCCTTTGTTGCCAACCAGGCTTTTGGGACCCTTCTTGAGCTGCTCGGTCAATGCCGAGACAATGGCCTGGCGATCGGCGGCATCTTTGCGCTGCTGGCGGGTATTGACGCATACGATGTACCGACAGCCGTCTATCTCCACCTGTTTGACCTTCAGCGGAGCCGGTTTGTTCCGGTCACTGCTTTCGGGCCGGACCAGTTTGTACCGGCCTGGTTGAGACAGAACACGGTCCCGAATCTGTTTGACCTTGCGCATACGGGCGCCGAGAATATAAGGAATTGAGCTGTCTTCGGATTCAAGTTGCTTCAGGGTATCGGCACTGATCATGCCATGATCGGCGACAATGCATATCCGCGCAATCTTAAATCGCGTCTTCAGCCGATCGGCGATGGGTGAATATCAACTCCTCTACAAGATCCTTGTTGCATCGGGGTGAAAAGACGGTGGCCCCATCCTGGTCCTGGATTGCTTCACCCAGAAAGCCCATCGCCCGGTAAAGGTGGTGAAGATCCAAATCATCGATGCCGTCGATGGTGTAGTCACGGCACCAGCGGTGACAGAAACGATCGGAGCCCGATACCATCAATCGGTGAAGGACCGTGAGAAAGATCGCCCGCTCCACATCGAACTCGAACTTACGGCCAGCCAGCACCCGGGCAATCGCGGCCTTGATCCCGGTTTCTTTCCAAAGGCGCTCGAATATCAACGCGGGCCCGATCTTTTTGGCATCGACCGCCAGATCGCTTTGGCCCGAAATAATCAGCAGCGCCTGTTCCGAGAACCTGGACAGCGAGCGGATGAGGGTTTCCACGCGCCCTTTGGACTGCAGTTGGTCCATACGGCCGACGGTGGCGATGACCCGCTGCTTGACCTTGCCCTTTTCCTTGCGGTTTTCGACGATTTGCAGGTACTGATAGTTGCCCGATGTTTTGACCCGAGCGAACATGGGAGGCTCCTTGATGAAGAGACACCCCCAATTTAATGGTTAACGTACTGTCGGTCAATGGAAAATCTGGTATTTTGTGGCACTACCTTTTGGTGGCCGGCTCAATCGCGGCGTTGTAATTTCAGCAGGTTACAGCCCAAGAATGGCAGATTCTCGATTTTGCTGTAAAACTTCAGCTTGACGATCTCTACCCCTGATAATTTGAACTCCGCCGTGTTTGAAGTCGTGTCAACGCCAACGCCGTTTAGGGGGATTCGGATATCGTCGAGGCCATGAGATTCATCTGACTCAATACGAAGAGCGGCTTCATGTGCTCCTAATATTGCAGGGCAGAAGGTCACTTCAACTTCAAATAAGGGATTAAATTCCTCTATAAAATCCGCCGGAAAACCGGTTATCTGAAATGAGCCGCCGGTGTAAAGTTCAGGATATAAGCCAATTGGATCGACTATAAGCGTAATATCACTGATCGTTAGAGGACCTTCATTGCCCACCTGAAAATTGAAAACCTGGACTTCACAAGTCCCCAATTCGACATCGCCGAAATCATACTCCGTAGGGCTGAAAGAAGAAATTCTCTGCGCACTGGCGATTGTGTTAAAAAAAAATAAAGCGCAGACTGCTGCAGAGAACACAGCAATTATCCTTAGTGTTTTCATTTCCACCTCCTCGTTATAAGGTATGGTGCTGATTAAATTGTTGGGCTTTCATAAACACGTACCGAAGGATGAGGAATCTGAAAGGTGCCCCCAAACGACAAAAACATCGCTCAGAGGCCTTTTGCAGGTAATTTAATTGTGCCTATTTCCAAATAGATTTTCATTTCTTACAGAAAAGTAACTTTAAGAAGAAAGGTTCTTGCCAGTTTCCAACGCTTCATTATGTGTCTGGCGCAGCTAATTTAATGGAATCATGTAGAGTATCAATAGGGTGGGGAATTAACTAATTTTAAATTTAGGCTCTACAGTAATTATTTGTCAAGATGTTTATTCCGGGAACAAAGGCTTTGGGTAAGGCGGAAAAAAATGTAGTGTAGGATATCTTCTGCACCGTTTCAATTGATGGTGTCGCGGTATCCAGCATCGGTGCAAGTTATAAAAGCCAAAAAAGCTGTCCCCAACATGTGGTGGTTGTCATTTTTTACTGGAAAACTGCGATAAGGTCGAATATCTGCATCGAAGTCATGTTGAATCAAAGTCAAGATTTCTCCAACGCATCACCGGTTTGGATGGATTCTGAAATGTTGTGATACCATTTCGTCAAATATAATTGTCCCGAATCGTATTTAAGTTGACTCAATTCAGGAATCGGACAAATCATACGATCAAGGCCACCCTAAAATTGTGTTGTTTATCCTAAAAAGCTGATAAAAAAATTTTAAGGCTGCCAGTGGCAGTTCTTTGAATTGGCCACAAACATAAATTCCCGCCTATGTAAGATCGCCCTGTTTTCAAGTGCTGTTTATGCGGATTTGATGAATCAACCGACGGGTCCGCTTGCGTTACGATTACGGAATTGGCTGCTGGTAAAATAACGATCCGTTGCCCTCCGTGCCCCAATGCAAAAGGGATATCAATATCGTTATCACTTCTTCTTATCCATCACAGGTAGCCGTATCCGTATTTTTTGTCCCACCGTGAATAATAGGTGCCGATCATACCGGAACGTACCGAAGTCGATTGTTTGACCCAATCCGATGGGACAACCTGCCGCTTGATATATCCGTCACGGATTGCGATCCTCAGCACAGCTGACAAAATGCTTTTCGTAGCGGATTTCAAATCAACGGCTTGGTCCGGTGCCCCTCCGTGCATGTATTTTTCAACAACAACGTTTGCATTTTGAATGGCAATAAGGCTTTTAAGGAAAGGCATGTTTTCGGCTTGACATACGATTCCCGACAGTAGGTCGTTATTTGATTTATTGCTGAATGAACAGACTTCCTCCAATACATTTGGCGACGATCTTTGCCATAGTGCTGGCATCCGCTTCCTTTGCAGTTGAGCCTATCAAACTTTTCATTTCCCAAAAGCCCATGTCAGGGCAAAAATCAAGAGCTGCTGATTGGGAACCTTCCGGTTGTCTGATCCGGAATAGAACCCGCCTTCCTGACCCGTGGAGCGGTCATAGCGGTACTCGAGGTTGGCTACCAAGTCGCCTATACCGAATGGTGTAAACCGGTATTTCAACGTGGCCGTGTAGCCTTGGATAAACTGCTCCGCACCCGTAATCAAACCGTTTGGGTCCCAATAAAATTCAGGTCTGAAGGCCAGGTGCCACGGTCCGCCAACATGCCATCCTAGCCAGAGGGCACTTGCCATCCAGTTGTAACGGGGCCTTCCAGGCTGTTCGGCCTGCCTTTCGGTACCCACATCAAATACAAACGCCACAAGGAAGGGGTCGTGTTTCCACTCGAGAATAGAATCCGAAAAGAACCGCCAGTATTCCAGTTGCGTATTCTCCTGGTCGGACCCGTAGTAGAGATTTTGGGTAATTGTGATTTCGGAAGTAGGCCGCCACCCCATTTGAAGACCAACGCTTGGAACATCATTGGGATTGGCAAGGTAATTATAGCCGGTAACCGCTAAGAATTCGAGGTCCAGATTGTCCGCCACCGGATAGGCAGCTTTGGCGCCGACCAGAAAGTAAGGAACGTTGTCCGATATGTACCCGCGGGTATAGGTTGGATTGTCTATGGCATGAAACGACTCGTAACCCGGATAGCCTTTGAAAAGGCCGCCGGTTATCCCGAGCGCTTTCTTTAGCGGCACCAGGTATGTCAGGTTGGCGCCGGCCAGGTGGCGATACTGGTCGGCGTGTCTGACAGGCGCGTTGGCCTCCGGTGGCGGGCCCGGTATGAGCCCTTCGGTATCGACGCCGTCCTGAAGTCCGAATTCCAGTCCCCACCTGGACTCGGGTGCCGTCTCTTTGCGTACATATCCCATCACCATGTTCAATTTAGGCTCGTCCACCTTGAACGTGGTGGATTTACTGCGCCAGAGACCGTTTTCTGGGTGGTTGGCATCAATGTTATAGCCGACATCCAGATACGCCCCGAAATTCCAGAGGGCCTGCGCTGGGTCCGATTTTACTCCGGGGACTCCCGCCTTCTCGGAATCGTATTGCCCCACTTCCGCAGTGGGATCGGTGCGCTGCGCTGCCAGTGCGGATGACAGCAGCAGGAAAATGATCCATAGTGGGGCCAATATACGCGGTATGCGTGAGAGGTCCCGCAAGCCACTCAGGATAGGTTTCAAGTACCCTTCAATCTGTTAAATTTTGTTATTTATGGCAATTTTTGATTTTGAATGGTTGGAAAAAATTTGTCAACAAAGCCAATATTCCGGGCAGACACGTTGTAATCGGTGTCGATAGCATAGTTTCTGACGGCTGGATGGAAAAGGAATCCCTTGTTTGACCAATTGGGTCACAATAGCGTGGCCGTTTTCCTTTCGGGTGAGAGGATTACATATTAAAATGACGAGACAGTACCGTCAACATTTCGGAGTGAAACTTCTTTTGCTGTCCATGAGAGGGAAATGGAATGACGACACCCTTATTGAGGATATTGAACCCCCGCTCAGTCAATCTTTCATCGAACATTCTGCAAATATTAGATTTTACTAAGATTATTGGAACATTTTTCTTCGGGCTCAAGTTTTCAAGGTCTTCGATTAATCTATTATAATCTGATAAGATCGTATAATCTCTAATTTTCCCTTTCAGCTTATTTACCTGTTTATATGTGGCATCAACCAGAAAGTGTCCCTCATTCTTAAAGTGTTCTAAGCCATCGGTTTTATCAGACGGGCTGTAGTTGGAGAACTTCATAAAAGCACTGAACAGCGGCTCGGTTGTTTTTCCTGATTCATCATAAAAATATTTTCCGGAAACAGGTGGGGATTCAAGTATGAATATGAGATTTAATTTTGAAGGAAGGTATCTGTTCCTAAGTCTTAAGTAGAAATCTCGGTTCATGGAATCCCTCAGATCCTTCAGAGGTGATTAATTTCTGTGTTCTGGAAATAATCTCTATACTATTGAGCTACTAAACCGCCTATGACGCTGTTCAGGGCTTGATTCCACAAACCAATATCATATGGGATTATTCTCAGTCAATGCTTGATCAAATCCCTCCGGTCTGTTATTTCGTATAAATCTTCCTGTTCCATCTTCAGATTGTTGCCATAAAGGTCAACGGAGGTGCATGTAATGGCTTTTCTTGATAAAATACCATACTCGGTTCTTATCGTTATTTCAGTTGTAATGCTGCTCGCTCCCTTCAGACCCATGCCCCATGTGGTCGAAAAATTGATCATGCTCAAAAATGGCATACTTACCAAGCCAATTGACATTTTTGACCTGTTCTACCATTTGGTGCCCACAATTATATTGGGGTTGAAGATTTACAGGGATTATACGAGATAGGCGATGTTTTCATGAATTTGGATGGAATTGATTTGTAGCTATTTAGTCATCAGTGGTACGCTTTGTAGGCACAGTCTACCATTGGATAAATAGTTGCTGAATCAATTGGGGCACACAGATGATTGCGAACTGTCTCTTGCCAAGGAATGACAATTCCTTTTGCGCAAGATCGTCCTCGGTGGTTTTTTCACCGCCTCAAGCATCAGGCCAGAATCACGCTTGACAACTTTAAAGGTATCCATTTCGCACAAATCCAGAGCATCAATCAACTTCTTGGGTATCACAAGACTCCCTCTGCTGTTGATGCCAACCTTGTTGTCAACCTTTTTGGGTTTGCGGCCTTTTTTCACCTCCTTGATTTTATCCAATGCAACCAATGCATCGAAATATGCCACTTTGAGCTCCGGCAAACTTTTGATGTTGAATTTTTCCATAATAGCATGCTTTGACATGCCCATTTCTACTGCCTGAAGCAATGCGTTGTGCTCCACCAATTTCTTTTTTGCCACTTCGTGTTCCTCATCGATTGGGTTATTGGATATGGTTGGTATCAGGGGGATGATACACGATATTCGCACTGTTTATGAACCTTAGTCATTTATATTCAAATTTCAAGGTGTGCTACGATTATCGGAAGCAATTCATTTATCGGCTGTTTTCACATTTGGCGTAATATATTTGCCAAGCCGATTGACAGTTTCGACCTATTGCATCATTTGGTACCAGCGATTGTATTGGTATTGAAAATCGTCAGGGACTATTCGAAATAAACGTTGATTCCAAATCAACACGACGAGCCTTGAAACGTGAATCGCAGTTTGGGTTTCAGCTGTCAGGGAAAGTGCCGATATCACTTGGCAGAGGAAGGCATTTCAACACCAAAAAACAGACGACCATTTGACATAAAGGAAATCGCCTTCTCTCACTGGGCAAGATCAGGGTTCAGATCCTATCTTGCCCTTTTTTACTTGTACCCTTCAGGTTTTCCAGGCGGTTGCCGATTTAGACCTGTGTCGGGCGACTTGACCGTGAGTGAGAGGGACGCTGAATGTCTGTCGCCTGGCTTAAAATATAGCGGGCGGGGCCACAAAATGCGGAGATCTGGTCCTGCCCGTCTATTTTGGGGATCCCTCCAGTTTCCGCATCGCGGGGCGATAAATTCATTGCAGGATTGGCATTCCTGTGTAATCAAGTTCGATGTGTTGGCCGGTTGTCGTCCCATCGACGTATGTGAGCGCCTCGCAGCATCCAGCGTCCTGCAAGCGGTGATGGGCGCAGGGCGCGGAAACGGGAGGCGCAGTCCCGGCCTTTTTTTACCAGGCTGAGCGATTCACCTTTTTCGGAAATGTTCGACTGGGATCGGTTTCAGTTTCTTTCGATCGATTGGGTTCCCCAACAGGCCAATCGCTCAGCTTGGGTGTTAAAGGTATCGTGCTGAACAGCAGCGGTACACCCCCTATGGACAGGACATCAGAATCATGCTTCATTCAAAACTTTATCGCGATGGTCACAAGTGCCTTGAACCATACCTAGGATGGTGACATCCCGCTTCTATCGGAATCTGAAATAGGGTCGACAACACATCACCATTGCCAGTCTCAATGGGTTCGCCTTTGCGATGGTGTTGCAGAAAAAAGTCGCTTCTTTTTTGGCCTCATGATCACGATCCCGCCCGGAATCGTTATCTGGATGGCTTTAATTTGGATTGTGCGGGAAATTTTATTTTAGGCCATCCGAAACGCAGGCCAGCGCCAACCAAAAAGGCGCCCTCGTGCCCAGGTCGGGCAGGATGCGCCTTTTGGTATCCGGGAGCCGGCTTTCAGTGCGGCTGGGATTGCGCCTTTTCGATCGTGGCATGGATGTCGATGTTTTCGATTTTCATTCGGTTTGATTCCTGTGTGTCGCGTTAAAGGTACTATAACACAGGTTTTAAAGCCGATATTTTTCGCAAAAACCCTGTCGCGTCTTTTTTACCTCTTTTTCAACTTTTTTGCTGAATAGTTACCTTGTTTGCTTGTACCTGAAGAATATGTGCATACCTTGCACTCATCTCGGGAATAATCCATCGACGATGCCCAATCTCAATTCGTTCGTGATTGCCTAACTTCTCATCCCGCTTTCATCACTCTTCAACAAACGATAGCGGCCGCGTCGGCGCAAGCTGGTGAAGACGACCAGCCGGTCAAGAACCTTCGAAAAGGAAACCGTATTGAAACCTAACCGATGCATTGCTGGAGTTGGACTGCTCCTGGTGGCCGCCGTGTTGATGACCACCCACCCGAGCCACGCCCAGGGCCTGACGCCAGATGAAGCCCGGCAGATCGCCGAAGAAGCCTATGTCTATGGTTACCCGCTCATCACCATGGAGATGACCCGGCGTGTGATGACCAATGTCAGTGCACCGGAAGGCACGCGAGCACCCATGGGGCATTGGGTCCGGATGCGCGCCTATCCGACCGCAGCCTTTAGGGATGTCACTGCACCCAATGCCGACACCCTCTACACCACGACCTGGCTTGACGTGGGCAAGGAACCTTGGGTCCTCAGCTTGCCTGATGCGCAGGACCGTTACTACCTGGTTCCGATGCTCGACGGCTGGACCGATGTTTTCCAGGTGCCGGGTAAGCGCACCACTGGTACCGGTCCACAGAAATACGCCATCACCGGACCCGGCTGGAAGGGTAGGCTTCCCGAGGGTGTCAAGGAATACAAGTCACCCACGAGCATGGTGTGGTTGCTGGGGCGCATTTACTGCACCGGCACACCGGAGGACTATTCCGCGGTACACAAGATGCAAGATGCCATCTCCGTTGTGCCCTTGAGTGCTTACGGAAAGCCCTTTACCCCGCCGCCAGGAAACGTGAACCCGAGCATCGACATGAAGAGCGCGGTGCGTGACCAGGTTAACGCCATGAGCAGCGCGGCCTACTTCGATATGCTGGCAACGCTCATGAAGGACAACCCACCCGCCCAGGACGACGCACCGATAGTCGAGAGAATGGCCCGGCTCGGTATCGTTCCCGGGCAACCGTTCGACTCTGGAAAACTCGACCCCCAAGTGCAGCAAGCACTGCAAAACGTTCCCAAGGACAGCGTTGAGGCCATCATGGCCCACTTCAAGACGGCTGGGATAGTCGAAAACGGTTGGCTCTTTACGACCAAGACCGGCCTGTACGGTACCGACTATATCCAACGGGCGTTGGTCACCGCCATCGGCCTTGGTGCCAACCGTCCTCAGGATGCGGTGTATCCGACTTCGCAAGCGGACGCCGGCGGCAATCCCTATGAGGGGACAACCAAATACGTGATAGGGGACGTGCATGGGCAGCGCAAACATCACGAAGCGCCGAACAGATATGTGATGCACTTCGACAACGGCCAAATGCCTCCGGTCGATGGTTTCTGGTCGCTGACGATGTACAACGCCGAGTACTTCTTCGTGGACAACCCGCTGAACCGCTACACGCTGAGCGCACGCAACGACCTCAAGAAAAACGCGGATGGATCGCTGGATCTGTACCTGCAAAACGAAAATCCTGGGCCGGATAAAGCATCCAACTGGCTTCCCGCGCCAAGCGGGAAATTCATTCTGATGCTCCGCCTCTACTGGCCGAAGGAAACGCCGCCATCCATCATCGACGGCTCATGGAAGATTCCGGGGGTACAGAAAATCGAGTGATTTGGATTGGTGGTCCGCTATCATGCGGCTGCAGCGAGCCGTCCTTCGCGCCTCCGCTGCAACCGGGGTGTTTTTCACAGCGCCAACGATCCTGTGGGTATCAAGGCCCCGAAAAACCACGCTGTGCGATTGTTTTCACCACCGACCCAATCTTGCATTCATCGAGCCTTTCGTGGTACGGCGGAGACATCGACCTGGCATCGGTAATAATGCTAATGATTCCAATCGTTAAAATTCGGTCTCGTAAAGGAAATGCGGGTACAAAAAACCCGCTATCACCCATCATGCCATGGTCCCCGGCACCCGACTGGTGATCGGCTTCTGGCAGGCGCTGGCTTATCGCAAGGATAGATACCATGTATGAAACGCTGGCGATTATGGCAGCATTCGTTTTTCTGTACAGCATTACAAGCGCAGGGCTCGAAAAGACGCCCGTCAACGGGGCGATCGTGTTTGTCGGATTCGGCCTGGCTTTCGGCCCCCTCGGCCTGGGGTTTCTGACCCTGCAGGTGCAGGCGGAGGGGTTGCGCACCCTTGCCGAACTGGCCCTTGCCATGGTCCTGTTCACGGACGCCGCCAATGCCGACCTGGGTGTGCTCAAGCGCAGCTTCCACATCCCCCAGCGTCTGCTGGTGATCGGTTTGCCGTTGACGATCCTGCTCGGGTTCGGGGCCGGGGTTCTCGTTTTCGGCGGGCTGTCCCTGCTGGAGATCGCCATCCTGGCGACCATGCTGGCACCCACCGATGCCGCATTGGGCCAGGCCGTGGTGACCAATCAGGCCGTTCCGTCCAATATTCGGGAAGGCCTGAATGTGGAAAGCGGATTGAACGACGGTATCTGCGTTCCGATCCTGTTGCTGTTTCTGGCCATTGCCACCGATTCGCCGGCCGAAGGCGAAACCGCGCTGCTCGCGCTGGAACTGGTAGCGAAGGCGATCGGCATCGGGGTTGCCGTGGGCGTCGGGCTGACCGTCGGGGGCGTGTGGCTGCTGAAGCGGTTTGCCGAACGGGGATGGGTCGCAGAGACCTGGCGGCAGCTCCCTGTTCCAGCCATGGCGTTAGCATGCTTTGCCGCGGCCCAGTGGCTTGAGGGCAGCGGGTTCATCGCCTGCTTTGTCGGCGGTCTGCTGTTCGATGGGATTGAAAAACACCACAAATCTGCGCTTCTGCTTGCCGCCGAAGGGACGGGTGATACCCTGGCGTTAATCACCTGGGTGGTGTTCGGGGCCGCCGTGATCGGTCAATCGGTCCACTATTTCAGTTGGCAGGTGATGCTCTACGCCCTGCTCAGCCTCACTCTTGTGCGGATGGTGCCGGTATTTCTGGCGCTGGCCGGATTGAACTTGCGGGCCGATGAAAAACTGTTCATGGGCTGGTTTGGGCCCCGGGGTCTGGCCAGTATCGTTTTCGCCGTGATCGTGCTCGACAAGCACCTGCCCGGCGGGGGCACCATGTCCATGACCGTGGTCTGCACCATCGTGCTGAGCGTCATTTTGCACGGGCTGAGCGCGAATCCCCTGGTGGCGGCGCTCGGGGCGCGGATAAGACGTTCCCAAGCGCAAAAAGCGCTGAAGTGAGGCTTGGGGGTGATATGTCAGGTGTCAGGACCGTTAAGCGTCATGAAAAACGAGCCCATCCCTCCGCTTTTAGGAAGAACTGAATCATTTCCGCGCGGGTCTCTACCAGCCCGTGCAGGAGACCGAATGAAGACGCAACCACCGCTGAAAATTCGCCCTGCTCGCCCGGTCCTGCTGGCGATCACGGCCGTCGTCTTGGGCATGGTTTGACGGCTCACCGGTGCTCCCGGAGGAGCGTGCACAGATCCGCGATATCTAATCAGCATCACTGATCTTTTTCGATGGCAATGCCCTTTTGCCGAATGTTGGACAGGATCTCCTTCAGCTGGCCCTTACTGCAGTCATCGATGCGGTAATCTTTCTGCCCACCATCGCTAAAAAAGAGCACCAAATGATCATCCTTTGTCAGAAACACCTTACGAATGTAATCTCCGTCAAGCCAGGGTTCGAAAACTTTCAAGAAATCTTTTAATTTACAGGTTTCCATGGGGTTACCTCAATTCTGATCGGCGAATTTTAACCCAAACTGAGCGATTCACCTTTCTCGGAGAAGCTCGATAATCGCTCAGCTTGGGTTTAAGATAGCCATCGCAGTCGATCTATCTTATCGAATTTCTTTGAATGCTTTTGAAAACCCGTCCGCATTGATTTCGAAATGATAAGAATGTGAATCCACATCCGCATTTACCTTGACCTTGCCTGACGATTTCTTTAAAAATGGAACCACACCATTTCCTTCTATGGATAGACCGGTTTCCCTTTTTTCAGCATAAGAAGTAGATTCCCATATCTCACCCATAGTATTTTCCATTTTAATTGTTACACCACCACTAACCGCTGGACGGTCTCTATCAAATTCATGCAACATCAAACATATTTGCGATTCTTTTGTAATATACATCTCAACATAAATTGGCCCTTTTGATTCAGCCGAAATTGAAAAATTTCCCGTTGATTCTGTTACAATGAATTCTTTTTTTGTATCAATGAAACAACCTTGATCCCATTTTTCAGTAAAACACCCCTGATTCCAATTTTTTGACGCATCATATGTATAATCTCCGCATTTATCCGCGCCATGAGCGTTCACGAATGAAAACAATACCGCAACTGCCAATAAACAGATATTTTTCATGATATAATCCTTTCTGACAATAAAATTTCTGATGTTTTATTTTACATCAATCATTTTCTCAATAGATGCCTATCAACGAATTTCCTCGCGCTTTCCTTTGCGTCTTTGGTTGCTTTATCATCATACTGCAACACATGACCTACATATGTCCTGATGCCTTTAGGCCGATCGAAATCATGATCCGCGCTGAAGTGATTATCACAATGAATTTAAGCTCATTATAGAAATGGTCTGAGAACCTTGCCGGCCTGCTCAGCCCGGTGGCGCTCTTCAATCTGAACCAACAGCTCGTGTTTATTCCATTTGGCCCTGGTATAAGCGGCCTCTGGCCCCATTATCTCGATCTTTGCTGCAATCAACTTGCGGGCTATCTTGTAGCGCTGGCTTCCTTTTTGAAGACGACCATCCGCACATAAAATCGCCATTATGCGTGCCATTGCCTGAAAGTTGTTCATTGTAGATCTCGTGGCCGTGTTTTTCTGGATAATTATTCAGAGCATGAAAATGTTATCGATGTCAATTGCATTGGTCATACTGGCCTCAATTTCCGGGTGATTGTCAATTTCATCACGGGGTTTCCCTCACAAAACTGACCGCCAAATTTTACATTTTTTTTAAAAGGGCTGGCAGTGGAAAGATTAGAAGTTGTTGCCATTGGCGAAGATAGCCTGCTTCTGATTATCGATGTTCGGCAGGTGATGCAAAGGGTAATCGATAGATGGGAAATTACAGCAATATCGTCGGCGTTCAGTAAATGGAAAGTAAGCGATTGGGCAACCGATGATACCGTGAGCGTATCCCACGAAGTTAAGTTATAGGCCTTGATCCCTAAACGTGCCTGGTATAGAGTGACTGCACCGAGATTGCCTCCCCGCGCCATTGACGAACCTTTCTTTTGCCATGCCAGAACAAGTGCCCGACTATTCGGGCCGCAAACCAGTATATCCCTCCCAAAATGAACTCGTATTCCTTCATGAGGTGAAGAAAGCACTTGTCCGCCTGCTCCCTTGTGAACGGTGAATTCACGTCAAGGAACTGGTAGAGGGCATCATGGACCATTGATGCATAATAAGTTTTTGGTTTTCCCGTAGGTTCATACACGGCCCCATCCGGCGTTCCAAGGATTATGTCAAGGATACAAATCTTTGGGCTACATCCGTTCCATGTATATCCCTTCATAACTGTTATTTTCCCATCGGCCTCTATTACCAGTCGAATTATCCCATTTTTGTCTCGGAAAACATAGTCTCTGCAAACCTCGAAATCCGCTCGCCAGGAAAAATTTTCTTCATTGCGGTATAACCATTTGACAGTATTTTTACACTTCATTTGGACCTCCATTGCCAAAATTATTGGGAAGCCCCCCAGGCTACCTTCGCTAATCATTACCCAACAGAAGGGACATACCCTTCACAACGCTGGCGATGGGTCGGATTCGTGAATAGTCGCAATCGCAACTCCCGATTTGACGACTTTCGCAAAAAACAGATTGAACTTATCTGGGTGAAAAGCGAAAAAGGCCAACTACGACCTATTGTAGTTGGCCTGCTTCGTTGCGAAGTTTTTTATACGCTTCGCCCAACAGCAGATACAACGACCGAGCCCCTGGGCAAGAGACGCTGTCAATACCAACGATTTTCCTATGAGCGCGTTTCTTTTGCCTTCGCCCCGGTGGAGGTGTGGGCTCCGGCTATGGGGTGAACTCGACCAACATTCGCATTGTCTCGACCTTCAGGCCGTCCTCTTGCATCGCCTTCTGACCTTCGGCGGATTGCAGCAATTCCTGGAATTTGGCCATGTCGGGTATCTCCGCCAGAACTCCGGTTGCATTCGGGTTGTTGGGGTCGCGGAAGTTGCGGCATTTGATTCCAAGTTTTGCGAACATTTCGTGTCGGCTTCCCGGTCCCTTTTTCCAGGCGTTAGCCCAGACATTGCCATCCTGAACGTCGTGAAATATGATTGCTGTAGTCACTGTGGACTCCTTTCATTTGTCGCGCCTTGAAGATCGGCACACACCCGGCGCAATTTCGGGGGATCTATTTATTTGCGCTGGCCAAGGCCGAAGGTGCGCTGGGATCGGCAACCCGATCGGTTTCGCCTGTGGAGGTACCCTAGCGACCGCAGCAAACCGAAATCGAGTCCCTGCCAACATATCCAAAAAAGGTGAATCGCCCAGCTGGGGTGAGCGCTTCAGTCGTTTCCCGCTACGGTCCTGGACTAGTGACTCAAGACAATGCGATACCGGGCCTTGCCGCTTCTAAGCCGATCCAAGGCATCGTTAACTTGTTCCATGGGGAACGTTTCAATCACCGGCTTGATGTCGTGACGAACTGCAAAATCAAGCATTTTGGCAATATTGGCTGGGCTGCCTACCGGTGAAGCCGAAACCGACCGTTGGCCCATTATCAGCGGGAAAATGGTCAGATCCAAAGGCTCGAGTGTCGCTCCCACGTAGTGAAGGCGTCCTCGTGGCTTCAGGGTTTGAATGTATTCGTTCCAGTCCAACTTGACATTGACTGTTGAAATAATCATATCGAAATAGCCCGCCGCCGCCTTGATCTCGTCCGGCTCGCGCGAGTTGAGGGTCTGGTGAGCGCCCAGTTCCATCGCTTCCTTTTTCTTGGTGTCGCTGGATGTAAACGCGGTCACCCGACAGCCCCAGGCGTTTAAAAACTGAAGCGCCATACTGCCCAAGCCGCCGATGCCAATTACCGCGACCCGATCAGTCGGTTTAACACCGAACTGAATCAACGGGTTGAATACCGTGATGCCGCCGCAAAACAGGGGGCCGGCGCTTTGAAGGTCGATATTTTTGGGCAATGCAACAGCGCTGGCGGCTTGCGCACGCACCTTGTCGGCAAACCCGCCGTGACGATTGACGATCGTTCCCTGGGCGTTGGCGCACAAGTTGTGGTCACCACTCAAGCAGCTATGACAGGTCATGCAATAGCCAGCGTGCCAACCCAGTCCGACTTGCTGGCCGATCTGCAGATGGGACACCCCCGGGCCCATGTCACGAATGGTCCCCACCACCTCATGGCCGGGAACTAACGGAAACTGGGCAATCCCCCACTCGTTGTCAAGCATGCTGAGATCGCTGTGGCAGATGCCGCAATGTTCGACTTCGATTTCGATGTCGTTGAAATCAATTGGACCCGGGTCGTATTCATAGGGCGTTAACTGACCGCCAGCTTCTGATGCTGCGTATGCGTTGATCATAGGTGAACCTCCTTGGTTGAATGCTACGGTTGTGACCATAGAAAGCATTACCGGCATCATGGAAATGTTCAAGGCCAGCGCAAACGGCGATGGGAAGCAGGGCCCTCAGCCTAAAAAGAGGGGGCGCGCCAAGCGTAATGTTTCAGATGAATTCGGTCGTGTCTCTTTTTTGAACAACTGCTGTCCGGCGTGACAGCCTACTGCATTGGTTCCTCATTCCACTGCTTTCGAATATCCTCAACGCGTCTGCGGTTCACGCCGAAATCATAATATCCCACACGCGATGCTGAACGGACCTCGATCACCGGTTGATCTGCGGGGAAGAAAAATTCCACATCGTCGACAAACCGCAGAATCGCAGATCTAAATTCCACCTTCAGGTAGTTGGCCTCCTTGGCAACAATCCGGGCGCGCTGGTGGGATGCAATTAACGTGACCAGTCTTTGATAGGCGGCCTCCTTATCCCCCGTGTACCGAAGCGGTTCAAGGTAGTGCTTGTCCATCGGGTCGCTGGACGAAACGCAATTCGGAGATTGGGGACACGGCGCGAGGCGGGTGTTGCCGGCCGTGCCCGCAACCGCCGTACTTTGGGTTTTGGACGTCATGCAGGTTAAGATAAACATGCAAAGGCACAGGGCAATGGCGCGTTGGGTGGTTTTCATCTCTTGACTCCCTATCGACGGCTGCGGATATCGTCAGTGATGATGGTTGGCAAGACACCGATGCGGTTCATCGGCTTTGCACTGGAATCCAAATTTCGTTTCTCCTCATGAACCATGGCATGAACGGTGGATTGTATCGCGCCCACACCGGCGCGCCGGCCACTTCCCAACCCTTTACAGATATCCAATCCATGAGTTTGGCCTGATGGTCCTCATATCGCTCTTTGCTCCAAGTCCCCGAGTAACGGATAACCGCGACGGTTTTTTCTTTCTCCTCACGCAACACGATCCGATCGTCGTCCGGAGTCGGCAGCGTCTCCATCGTATATGCGGACGGCATCATGAACGCAATCCGCCAGCGCCCATTTTCCCGCACCTGGCTGACCGGGGCCGTCATGGCAATTTTTTCGGATGCCGGCTCCTGGCTGACGGGCGCGGTCATTGAAATGGATTCCTTTTTTCTGTTTTTCCCGCCAATGTAATCCGCCAAGCGTCGAAAGCCGTCACTCCCGACCGCTTCGAAATCACCGTCCACGTCGGTCTGGGCCACGATATAAGATGAATAGCTGCGCAATTCGAAGTTGCCTTCGGTTGCCAGCACACGGTACGAAGGCGCCTCTATCGCCATGGCGGGCCATCCCATTGAAATGATTGAAGCCGCCATGAACATACACAAGAAGGTCGTGTTTTGAAAATGGTAATTCATCGCTTTTTTTCCTTGTTTGGGTTGGATATTTTTGGTGTGGCGCCTACGCCAGCGCAAACCGGAGCAGTTCACCGTATCCGTTTGGGCTTCAGCCATCTTGCACAGCGGATGCCGATAGCGTTATCGGGCTGGCCCTGTTTCCAGAATGGCCCGCTCTCGGTCAAGCCGTCGGGCGACCTGTCCGGGTGGATGCGTTCTCCGGGAAAGCAGGTGGTATGCGACCGGCACGACAAACAGGGTAAACAGGGTCGCCGACAGCACGCCGGACAGAACGACGACGCCGATCACCATGCGGGTTTCCGCCCCGGCGCCCGAGGAGACTATCAGGGGTATCGCGCCGGTGGCCGTGGTGATGCCGGTCATCACGATTGGGCGCAGGCGAACTTCGGATGCTTTGAGGATGGCGTAGTTAAACGATTTGCGCCGCTCCCGGAGCTGGTTGGCGAATTCGACGATGAGAATGCCGTTTTTGGCCGCCAGGCCCACCAGCATGACCAAGCCGATCTGGCTGTACAGATTCAAGGTGCTTCCGGTCAAGTACAGTCCGATCAACCCGCCTGCAATCGCCAGTGGCACCGTCAGCATGATCACCAGCGGGTTGAGATAGCTTTCAAACTGGGCGGCCAGAACAAGGAACACCACCAGGATTCCCAGCAGGAAAACGAATGCGATGGACTGGGTGGAGGACTGGTAGTCCAGCGATTGCCCCTTGTAGTCGATGATCGCGTTTTCAGGCAGGTTGTTCCTGACCAAGCCTTCCATGTAGGCCAGCGCATCGCCCAGGGCCAAACCGTCGGCAAGGTTGGCCTCGATGGTGATGGCCCTGACGCGGTTGTAGCGGTTGAGGGCGCTTGAATCGGCGAATTCCTCTATCGTGACCAGATTGGACAGCGGAATCAGCTCACCACTGCGCGATGAACGCACATAAATGTTCTGCAAATCGGTCGGCGTGCGCTGACGCTCGCGTTCACCTTCCAGAATCACGTCATACTCTTCACCGGCCTCCAGATAGGTGGTCACGCGCCGGGAGCCCAGCATCGTCTCCAGGGTGCGGCCGACAGTGCCGATGGTCACCCCCAATTCGGCGGCGCGGTCATAGTCGATGTTCACCTGCAGCTGGGGCTTGGTTTCTTTGTAATCCCAGTCGATCTCGATCAGGCCCGGGTTGTTGACTTCAATCTGCGCCAACAGCGTATCTCGCCACTGGGCCAATTCCGGATAGGTACCGCCGCCGATGACGAACTGGAGCGGTTTTTGAATCGATGCACCGAAGCCCTGGCGCATAACGGGGAAGGCGCGAACCCCCGGCAGCCCGGCCAGTTTGGCGCGCACCTCGTCCATGATGGCCCAGGCGGATCGGCGCTGGTTCCAGTGGTTGAGAACGAAAATCACAATGCCGGTGTTGAAGTTCTCATAATTCTCAAACGTGCGCGGCGTTCTGACCAGCAACCGGGTAGCCTCCTTGCTGTCGACAAAGGGCATCAGCCGCCGCTCAATTTCATTCATATACTCCTCCATGTAGGCGTAGGAGGCGCCTTCCGGCCCGTTGACGATCACAAAAAAAGCGCCGCGGTCCTCCTTGGGCGCGTATTCCGTGGGAATGCGCCCAACCAGCCACACCGTTGCCGCGATCAGTAGCGCAACCAGGACCACCATCAGCAGGGGGCGCTTCATGGTGCGGCCGAGCAGACGGCGATAGCCGGCGCGCAGGGACCTGAAGAAGCGGTCCGTACGGGTGTGACCGCCAAGGCGCACGGATTGGCGCTTGAGGATTTTGGACGCCAGCATGGGAGATAAACTCAGGGCCACGACACTGGAGAAGCAGACCGCCGCCGCCATGGTGATGGCAAACTCGGAAAAGAGGCGGCCCACATCCCCCTGCAGAAAAGCAACCGGCACAAACACCGCGACCAGCACCAGGGAGGTGGCGATCACCGCGAAACCGACCTGGCGGGCGCCGCGGTAGGCCGCGACCAGGGGAGACTCGCCTTTTTCCGCCATGCGCCGGTAGATATTTTCCAACACCACGATGGCATCGTCCACCACCAACCCGATGGCCAGGACCAGTGCCAGCAGGGTCAGCAAATTGACCGAGAAACCCAGAGCATCCAAAACGATAAAACTGGCGATGATGGAAACCGGCACGGTTACCGCCGGAACGAGCGTCGCCCGAACGCTACCCAGAAAGAGATAGATCACCAGGACGACCAGGCCGATGGCAATCAGCAGGGTCTTGTAGACCTCCTTGATGGCACCTTCGACGAAAACCGATGTGTCGTAGCTCTGCTTGATTTCCATCCCCTCGGGCAAGGTGGCGTTGAGGCGACGCATTTCGGCCTTGGCAGCGCGGGCCACGTCGATCGTATTGGCGGTCGATTGTTTGATGATGCCCATGCCCACCATGGCCACGCCATTGCCGCGAAAGAACGTCCGATCCTCTTCGGTGCCGCGCTCGACGCGGGCGATGTCACCCAGGCGCACCAGGTGGCCGTCGGCACCGCGGGCCAGAACCAGGCGGCTGAAGTCCTGCGCTGTTCGAAAGGCACGCTCGACCCGCACCGTGAAGCTGCGCGCCTGGGATTCGATGCTACCGGCCGGCAGCTCAAGATTTTCGGCCCGCAACGCGCTTTCGACGTCGCTGACCGCCAGCCCCCTGGCTGCCATGGCACTGCGGTCGATCCAGATCCGCATGGCATAGTTTTGGCCGCCACCAATTCTGATCCGCGCGACACCGTCCAAAATCGAGAATCGATCGACCAGATAGCGCTCGGCATAATCGGTCAGGGCCGGCACGGTCATGCGATCGCTGACCAGGTTCAACCACATGATCACATCGTTGTTGGAATCTACCTTCTGGATTTCCGGCGGATCGGCTTCGTCCGGCAAATCGCCCAAGATCGCCGAGACCCGATCCCGGACATCGTTGACCGCCCCGTCGATATCCCGGCCGGTATCGAATTCGACCGTCACCGTGGAGAGCCCGTCTTCGCTGGTCGAAGCTATAAAATCAATGCCCTCGACGCCGGCAATGCGCTCTTCGATGAGTTCGGTAATGCGCGTCTCCACCACACTGGCGGCCGCACCGGGGTAGAGGGTTTCGATGGTCACCACGGGGGGGTCGATGTCCGGGTATTCCCGCAGGGGCAGCCGGCCGAAGGAGACCAGGCCGAAGACGATCAGGAACAGCGAGAGTACAGCGGCGAATACCGGCCGCTTGACGGAAAGGTCGGAGATTATCATTGGCCGCGACCGTTCCCTTCCCCGTTCAACAGGCGGGCTAAGGGCGCGTCGCCGTCGTCCACGGCAACGATGGTCACGGGCTGCCCCGGTCGGGCGCGCACGGTCCCGTCCACGACCACCAATTCTCCAGCCTCGAGTCCCTCGACAATTTCGACTTCACCCGGTCTGCGACTGCCGATGATCACTTGACGACGCTGGGCGACGGTGGGGTCGGCCGATGGGTCCACGACCAGCACGTGGTTATCGCGCCCGGTCGGAATGAGCGCCTCTTCGGGAATCACCAGCGCATCCCGCGGGTTTTTCAGTAGTTCGACGCTCATCAGCAAACCCGGTTTGAGCAGACGCTCCGGGTTGGGCAGAATCGCCCTGACGACGATGGCACGGGTAACCGGATCGATACGGCTGTCGATGCTGGCAACGGTGCCCTCGAAGCGGCGTCCGGCGAAGGCCGGGGATGTGGCAACAATCGGCAGGCCGGTGGTCAGGCTCGCCAGGTAAATCGACGGCACCGTGAAATCGAGTTTCATGACGCTGTCGTCGTCCAGGGTCGTGATAACGTCACCCGGTTCGATCAGCGCCCCCACGCTGACGTCGCGCAGACCGACCACCCCGGCAAACGGTGCGATGATCAGACGATCCCGCAGCCTGGATTCGATGGCCCGCAGCCGGGCCTTGGCGCTATCGTACTCCCGCCGGCGCTGATCGAGCAGCGATGTGGATGCGGCCCCGCGCTCGACCAGGGGGCGCAGCCGGTCGTACTGTTTTTGGGCTTCGGTCAGCGTCGAGCGTTCTTCTTCGATCAGGGCCTGCTCCTCTTCGTCGGTCATCTCGACCAGAATAGTGCCGGCGCTCACCCGCTGGCCATCTTCAAAGTGGACCTCGGTCACGATTTCGGACACCGTCGCCGTCAGCACGACGGTTTCGTTGGCACGCAGCGTTCCGAGGGCTTCCACGCGATCGACGAATCGGTCGTTCACAACCGCCTTGACGATCACGGGAACGGCCTGCTGAGCGCTGGCCGGCGTCGCGCCAAGCATTGCGATGATCCCCACGACGGCCATCCACAGCGCTTGTCGGACATGCAGTTCAATCTTGATCATCTCACCCCTCCAGTTCATGTTGGGTCCACCCGCCCACCCAGGGCACGGTGCAGCTGAATGCGAAACCCCAGCAGGGCGCGCTCCTGCCGCACGATGATGCGCTCGATCCGCTGCAGCTCTTTAAGCGCGTCCAGTACCGGCAAAAAATCGGTCAGGCCATTGGTGTATCGATCCCGGGTCTCTGCGACGGTGCGTTCCAGAAAACCGCGGCGACGCTCCAGGCGGTCTATGAACTCGCGCTGTTTGCGTTCCTGGTAAAGCGCGTTTTCAACGTCTTCGATCGCCTGCAAATACGCCCGCGAAAAGAGGGACAGCCGTTCCACGTACACGGCGCGGTTGCGTTCGACTTCGGCCTTGCGGGCTCCCCAGTCCAAGAGCGGTTGCACAATCGAACCCAACAGCACCCCTGCGGGTCCGGTGAAGGTCGAACCGTCTCCGTAAAAAAGGGATCCCTCGAGCGTGATCCGCGGCAGGCGGTCGGCAATGGCCTGCCCAATTTCGGCATCGGCTGCGATCAGTTCATTTTTCAACGCCCTCAGGTCCGGACGGTTGAGCAACAGATCGGAAGGGACGCCGATAAACGGCAGGTCGTCGAGGTCAACGAAGCGGTCGTTGTCGTCTACCCGATCCACGGCATCCGGCGCCTGCCCGAGCAACACATCCAGACGGTTTTCCGAGACCCGCAGCAAGGCTTCGGTGGGGGGTACCAGGCTTTCTGTCTCGGCCAATACGCTGCTCTGCTGCAGCACATCCACCGACGCCGTCAGGCCCGCTTCAAAACGGAGCTCGATCAGTTCCAGCAAGTCGCGATCGACGTCAATCTGGTTTTCCAGCAGGGCCAACTGGTTGCGCTGCTCCACGGCGTCGAAATAGGCGTCGGTGACCTCGGCGGAAAGACTGAGCCGGATGGCTTCCAGATCCTCAACGCGCGCGGCCCGCTCGCTTTCACGGGCCTGTGCGGCGGCCCCCAGTCGATTGAACACATCCACCTCCCAGGCCAATGCGCCGCCGACCCAATCCAAACGGTTGCGCGTTTCACCGTCGGACCATTCCCGCAAGAGGTCGGCGTTGAGGTCGACCTGCGGCAGGCGCGCCGCTCTGGCCTGGCGGGTGAGGGCATCGGCCTGGTCCAGCCTGGCCAATCCCCACATGATGTCGAAACTGTCATTCAAGGCCTTGTCGATCAGCGCATCCAGTTTGGCATCCTGGAACGACGCCCACCAATTGTTTTCCAATGGCGTTGCCGTCGGCGATGGGATGCTGTAGGCCGCGCCCCCTTTCCGCAACGGTTCGGGAGAGGGGTTGATGGTATGGGGCTGACATCCGGTCAGCAGCAGGCTGCAACCGACGATCCATGCCATGAAGCGATAGGTCGTGCTGGTTTGCACGGCCTCGAATCGTCTGTGAACCGATTTCATGTCACTCCCATCAGTTGTTCATGGCGGTCTGAATCTGCATGTACTCACCCAGATTATCCATGGTCACCAGCCCCACCAGTTTGCCGTTTTGCATCACCGGCAGCGTGCGGCAGTTGCAATCGTTGAGTTTGGCAAAGGCCGACGCCAGCATGTCCAGGTGATCCACCGTGGCATACTCGCGTTGAATGGCGGATGCGACGGTGGGGTGCTTTTCCGGTTGGGATAGGGCTTTCAACAGATCGGTTTGCGTCAAAATGCCCTCCAGAGCACCGTTATTGACCACCGGGAAATCTTTTTGCGACCCGGTGAGGGTCAGTTCGACAGCCCGATTCAGCCGGTCGTTAAGATCAAGCGACTTGAAATCGCTGATCATGGCCTGCTGAACCGGTATGCCCCCAATGGCGGACTTGAATTGGGCCATGCTGGCCTCCTGAGCCGCGCCGATCCACACGAACAGTGCGATAAAGAGCAGAAACGGGTTGTAGAACAATCCGATAAAACCGAAGAGGACCGCAATGCCCTGCCCGATAGACGCCGCCGTCTGGGTCGCACGGCCATACTCCTGGCGGGTGGCCAGCAAGGCGCGCAGCACGCGGCCACCATCCATGGGAAAGGCAGGTATCATGTTGAAGACGACCATAAAGATGTTGACCGCCATGATCCTCTCCATGAACGGTCCGGTGGTGATCGTCAGGGACTGCAGCGGCTCCAGCGAGGCGGTCAGCTTCAACCAAAAGAACAGGGCCATGACAATGACCACGTTTACGGCCGGCCCGGCCAGGGCAACCCACAACTCCTGGATCGGGTTGGTGGGTAATTTTTCCAGCCGCGCCACACCGCCGATGGGCAGCAATATGATGTCGCGCGTTTTGATGCCGTAGCGTCTGGCCGTCAATGCATGACCGAATTCATGCAAAACGACACAGATGAAAATCACCAGGATAAAGGCCACCCCCGCCAGTGCAGCGGTCACGCTTTGGCCCTCACGCCAGTGGACCAGTGCCACCCAGCTGACCAGCAAAACAAAGGTAAAATGCATGAACACATCGATACCGGCGAATCGTCCGATTTTTATTGACCATTTCATGGCTATTGCTCCCCAATCAGCAGTGGTTTCCAGGCAACAACCTGCCGTCAAAAGCTTACCCACAATAGTTGGGTCGGGGCCGGTAATTGGCAATATCAGACAGTTGGCCGGTTGACGGCAGGTCAAACCTACCAGCATGCCGGGCATGGCCACCGCGCCGAGAAGAATCCGAATGGGCCCCATCCGACCACGACGGGGTTGCCGGGGGAATCGGGCGCCACGCACCCGGCAATCCGGTCGCGTCGGTTGGCAGGCGCCCGGCGCGTATTTCGGCTGGCCTAAAAACACCCCCGGCGCCATGGCGCCGAGGGTAAAGGCTAAAGGCCGGCGAAATTAAATTTGATTTCTCGGATAGTTTCTGGCAAGATTGGGTAGTCTTCCAAAAAGGTGGTGGCTGCCCAGCGGCAAGCGGTGCTTTTGGGGGGCATTAAACCGAACCAACCGCCTTTTGAGCGCCACATCGCGGAAACGATTCTCCGGCATCATGGTGGCCAGCTTTTAAAGCCCGTTTCAGGTATCGCTTCCATTCCATCTGGCATCGGACAGCTTTTCAGGTCGATAGGGAATTTTCGAGCCTCAATTTGCGGCGGGGATGCGGCGGTGGATTTTTTTCCACGGGTCTTTACCGTATCGTCTCGGACGCAAAGGCATTCAAGCTGCCCACGACACGCGCGGCAAAAATAAAATCAAGCCCGCTGGCGGGTTGGATCGATTTTCGAGCATGTCGATTGACACCCCAGAAATGGTGGCCATACTAGATGTAGTTGAAGCCATTTTAACCACACCCCATATCGGTGACGCCCATGGGAAAATATCACACCGCCATTATGAAGTCATTATACGCTAAGAAACCGAGGGTTTCCCCGGTTGACGCGCCTGATCTCCCCCGAAACCAGAGCCGGGAAAAGGGCAGCGACCTGCGGCCCAAAACAACCCCGCGCACTGCCACGTGCCCCAAACAGCTCAAGCCCGTGGCGCGGCAGAACCCATAGGGCAGCTGGGTTCGGTCAAGTCGGAAAAGAGAGGGCCGGCTCGGCGCTGGCGCTCAGGCCTTGTCCACTTCCCATTCCATCTGCTCGAAGGCATCTTCGAGTTTGTACAGGGCCTGGTCGGCCTTGGCCAGATCCCAATCGGCAATGCCGCTCTGGATCTCTTCGTGAAGCGCAACCAGGGCGGCTTTGTGTTTGTGCAGGATCTCCTTGAAGTCCGGGTCCCCATCCAGCGCGTAGAGCAGTTTGTCGATCTTTCCCACCAGATCGAAGATCGAGGGGTCGTCGTCGACCATTTTTAGGCCGGCATTGCTCAAGTGGCCCACAATCTTGGGGTAAACCGCTTTGATGCTTTGCGGATAATAGGGCCGGACCGTGACGGTCAACTGCATGTATTTGCTCATCTATTTTTCTCCCGCTGGTTTTTTCCCCTCTGGTTTTTCTCCCGCTGGCCTTTCTGGATGCGCGCAGTCCGCGATGCAGGCCTAACCGATCTATATCACTCGAATGCCAATTCGTCTACGGCGACAAAATGTCCCAACCCGGGCCCCTGGCGGGCGGTGGCACGAAAAGCCAGCAGGGCGCCGCGGGTGTCGTCCAGGGTGTCGCCAGGGATCCAGGCCGGGTCGAAAACCCCCACGCTTTTGGGGCCTGGTTGGCGGGGGCGTCCCGGAACCGGCGGGCGCGCTCGGAAAACATCGGTTCGGGCAGAAAGCAGGCCCACAGAAACCGGTCCGGCAATTCACTGTCGGCCTCGCGGGGCTGGACAGATGGGGTGCATTTTGCAGGATGAAGGCGGTGGGATTTTTGTGCCCGAGGCGGTCGACGGCGGCGGCCAGCTGGGGCAGGCTCAGCGCCGGCAGCGCCGCCGCCGTGTATCTCTTGGTCTGCGGCAGTCCGGGCTGCCATCCGTCCGATAAACTCCGGCATGCCCACGATGAGGTAATCCGTCCGGGCCTGATTCTGACGGGGTCTGACCGAACACCGGGTTCCACCAGATGGGCGGGTTCAGCGCCTGCTCCTTCCCCTACCGCCTGTGGCAGGTGTGTGCTATGATGCCTCTGAGAAATTCGGCCGAAAGACCGTGGCGGTCATCGATCCAACCCGAACGGAGTCGTTGCATGCTGGGCAAAAAACGCGCCAAAATGGAAAATATCCTGATTCTGGGATTGGGCGGCGTCGGCACCTACCTGGCCAAACGTCTGGTCCACGAAGGCTATGCCGTCACGGTCATCGAGCCGGACAGTCAGCGGATCCGCTACAGCGATGATCGCATGGACGCACGCTTTATCCACGGGTCGGCCATGAGCGTCGACTGCTGGCGGGAGGCCGACGCCGAGCACATGGACGTGTTGATCGCGGTCACCGACAACGATGCCGTCAACATGCTGGCGGCGATGATCGCCGACCGGTTCGGCATCCCGCAGAAGATCGCCCGGGTCCGTTCGACCGAATTCGGCGGTTCCGATTCGATCCTCAACCCGGACGACCTGAAGATCGACCTGGTCATTCATCCGGAAGAGCTGGCGGCGCAGGAAATCGCCCGCCTGGTCAAACGAACGGCCGGCAACGAGATCATCGACATCGCCGATGGCCAGATCCAGGTCATGGCCACCCGGGTTCACAACGATTCGCCCCTGGCGCATCAGAACCTGAAGACCCTTTCCATGACCCACGACAGCTTTCCGTTCCGGGTGGTCGCCATCGCCAGGGGGATCACCACGATTTTACCCGGCGGCAACCATGACATCCTGCCCCAGGACCAGGTGCTGGTCATGGCCTCGGCCCAAAATCTGCCCAAGTTGATGGCCCTTACCGGGGTCCGGCAGCAGCGGCGTCACCGGGTGATGATCCTGGGCGGCGGTCTGGTGGGGTGCCGTGTGGCCGAGCTGATGGGCAAGAACATCCAGGTGAAGCTGGTCGAAAAGGACGAAAGCCGTGCCGCCGAGTTGTGCCAGCGGCTCATCCACACGGAGGTGCTCCACGGTGACGGTTCCGACGCCGAGGCGCTGGACCTGGCCGGACTGACGGACATGGACACCTTTATCACGACCACCGGCGACAACGAGACCAACATCATGAGCTGCATGCTGGCCAAGCACCTGATGGCCAGTGTCGAGGGCAACGGCCGTCAGAGCGAGCGCAAGACGATTTCGCTGGTCAGCAAGGAGGCCTACCTGGTGCTGGCCGCCACCAGCGCTTCGGACATCGCCCTGAACAAGAAGGTGCTGGCGGCCAACGAGATCATGAAGTTCATCCGGCGCGGAGAACTGCTGTCGGTGGCCCACCTGCACGGGTTCGACGCCGAAGTGGTCGAGATCAGAGCGGCGGCGGGGGCGCCGATCACCCGCATCCCGTTGTCGAGGCTCGACCCGTCTTTCCATGGCAAAATTCTCATCGGCAGCGTTTACCGCGACCAGCACTGGCGGATCGCCGTCGGGGACACGCGCATCCTGGCCGATGAACGGGTCCTCGTGGTCTGCAAATCGATGCACCTCAAAAATGTCCAGCGGCTGTTTTTAGGATAGTGCTCACCCCAGACGTGGGGTTCGCTTTCAACGCTTCCAGAATGACGGGTAGAAGATCACCAGGGCCGAGAACATCTCCAGCCGCCCGACCAGCATGTTGTAGGAGAGAAACCACTTGCCGGCGTCCGAGATGAAGGCGTAGTTTTCCGACGGCCCGACATCCCCGAAGCCCGGTCCGATATTCATGAGCGTGGCGATGACCGAGCTCATGGCGGTGACGTAGTCCATGTCGTCGGTCAGCACCATCACGCACCCGCCGATCAGCACCATGAAGATGTTCACGATAAAATAACAGACCGACAGGTGAATGATCGTGTCGTCCACCGGCCGCTGGTTGAGGCGCACGGAGATGATCGACATGGGCTGGAAGAAGATTTTCTTGATGGCCGCCGTCATGAATTTGAACAGCACCACGTAGTGAACGATCTTGATGCCGCTGGTCGTGGACCCGGCGCAGGCCCCGATAAAGCAGACCGCGTAGAGGAACATCTGGGCGGCCTGGGGCCATTGTTCGTAGTCGGCCGTGGTGAAGCCGGTGGTGGTCAACAGACTGGTGACCTGGAAGGTCCCGTAACGGATGGCATCCATCAGGCCGTAGGTGTTTTCGCGCCACAGCAGCCACGACACCATGCCGCAGAAAAAGAGCATGAATCCCAGGTACCAGTGAAACTCCGTGTTGATGCGCAGGGCCCGCCAGTCGCCCCGGACCATCTGGTAGAAAAGGACGAAGGTCATCCCGCCCAAAAACATGAACAGGATGATCACCCAGTCGAAATAGGCGTTGTCGTAGTGCCCGATACTGGCATTCCAGGGCGAGTACCCGGAGGTGGAGACGGTGCCGAAGGCGTGGCACAGGGCGTCGAACAGCGACATGCCGCCCAGATAAAGCAGCAGGGTCTGGGAGGCGTTGAGGACCATGTAGATCACCCACAGGCGCACCATGGTGTCGCGGTTGCGGGCGTGGAACTTCTCCTTGGTGATGACCTGCCCCGGTGACGACTCGGCCCGGAAGATGCGCAGGCCGCCCATGCCGTGGGGCAGGAAGATGACCGTCAGGGTCAGAAAGCCCATGCCGCCCAGCAGGTGGGTTTGGCTGCGCCAGAACAGCAGCCCGTGGGGCACCGTTTCGATATCCGTCAAGATGGTGGCCCCGCTGGTGGTGTACCCGGACATCATCTCGAAGAAGGCGTCGGTGAAATCCGGAATGGCGCCGTGCAGCATGAAGGGCAGGGCGCTCAGGGCCGAAACGAGAATCCAGCCGAAGGTGGCGATGAAGATGCCGTCCTTGATCCCCAGTTTGTTGTGCTTTCGGAAAAACCACCACGTGGGCAGGCCCAGGGCAAGGGTCACCCCGGCAGCTTCCAGCAGGGCCGGCAAATCGCCTTCACCGTCGTAGATCAGGGCACAGCCGATGGGCAGCACCATGGAGATGCCTGTGACCATCAGCAGGGTGCCGAATACATGAAGGATGGAGAGAAGATGCATGGCTGCCTGTCGTCGGTGATCCAAACGATCCCGCTGTTCATATCTCAGGCGCTGTCAAAAAGCAAAACGTCCGTTGCCGGTCAACAATGTTTCGTTGACACCGTCGTTCGGATGCCGGTAAGGTCACAAGTCGATTTAGCGACGACAGATCACCGCCTCAACAAGAGCGAGACCGATGAAAGCCGAAATCGTGGCGACGGGTGATGAACTCCGGTCGGGTGCACTGGTGGACAGCAACTCAGCCTACATCTCCGAAAAGCTGGAGGAGAACGGAATCGAGGTGTTGCGCCACACCTGCGTGGGTGACGATCTGCCCATCCTCAGCGCCACATTGCAGGAGATCGGCCAGCGGGCCGAGGTGGCCATCGTGACCGGCGGCCTGGGTCCGACCAGCGACGATCTGTCGGCCGAAGCGGCCGCCCGGGCGGCCGGGGTGGGCCTGGTTTTCGATGAGACCGCCTGGGACAACGTGCAGCGCTTTTTCAAAACATTCAACCGGCCGATGACGGCCTCCAACCGCAAACAGGCCCTGCTGCCCGAAGGGGCTGCGGTGCTCACCAATCCGGTCGGCACGGCACCCGGGTTTGCGCTGCCCATCGGACGGGGCCGGTTTTATTTCCTGCCCGGCGTGCCCTATGAGATGAAACGCATGTTGACCGAACAGGTGATTCCGGATCTGCTCGACTTGCAGGGTGACGCCGTCATGCACAGCCGGGTGCGCACCATCACTACCTTCGGCATGCCGGAATCGATGGCCGGTGAGACGGTGGCCGGGGTCGAGGACCTGTTTCCGGGCGTCAAGCTGGGCCTGCGCGCCAATTTCCCCCAGATCCAGGTCAAGCTTTACGGCCGCGGCGCAGACGCGGCAGCGCTGGACGCACGGCTGGCGGCCGCTGCAAACTGGGCCGTCCAACGCCTGGGCAGCCATGTGGTCTCGGAGGCCGGAGCGTCCATGCCGGCGGTTGTTGCCAAACTGCTGCTCCGGCAATCGGCGACCCTCGCCCTGGCTGAA
>CAVOIA010000003.1:0-33082 GCA_963695845.1 uncultured delta proteobacterium
GCCGCTGAGCTGGTATCCGTGTTCATCGGTTGTCCAATTTTAATCCTGCCTGCCAGAACCCCCATTGTGGAGATACAGCCAAACGGCTTCTTTTTCAATCATATCGATGAATCGACCGCTTTTGCGCTTGATATCCTGCCACTCTTTTTCGGTGTAAATGAGCATGTCGGCTGGCACGGGCAACGAATCAAAATTCCACGTGAGCGAACGTCTCTCAAAAGGGATGGCGGCATCTTGGACGATGACGATCAGATCAAGGTCGCTGCCGACGCCCCAATCCCCTCTGGCATAGGATCCAAAAATGCCCAGCTTGATTACTTCTGGATGGGCTTCAATCCCTTTTTCTACCCACTGCCGAAGGGTTTTGGCGACCTCGTCACGCCGCGGCCATTTGAGCACCGACGAATTCAATGATCTCACGGGCATAGTTGATTCCATCCGCACTTTGCAAAGGCCCGTAATGCTCAAATGGCGCACCTTCGGGATGACCATTGGCATACCGGGTCGGGATATAAAAGGCATCCAGAACTTTTGCTTTGTCAATCAATTCATCCGGGACAGCAATGGGCAGCTCTTTGAGCAATCGGGCCACAACGCGACCCCAAGCCTCTTGCCCAAGGCTCAGATGAAGCGCCTTGACAGCCTTTTCTGCAGCCTGTTGTGCCGCGAAACAGGCCCATTCGTGACGCGCTTCCGCCTTGGAAGATTTGGCTTGGTCCAAATCTCTTTTCGCTTGCTGGAGCCAGTCATTGGCCCGATCCGGCATTACGTCCTCCAAATGGAAACAGGTTTCCTTATCAGATCCTTACTCATTGTATTTATTATTAATCTTAAAGATTGTCAATCCCATTCGGGACGCGGATGACCGCGACGGTATTAGCGGGTGAGCTGGTAGGCAAATTCAGCACTCAGCACGTTTTTGTCGCCCTTCCTCACCAGCTTAACAGCTCACCCGCTAATCAGCCAATCAACTCCCCCTACTGTGGAATAACCCGTTGCCTTATTGCAAAAAAGATAAATAAATTGGATTCATCCGACTAAAGCGTACTTTGTTTCATGAAGCGCCATAATCTTGAGTTTGAAGAACTGATTATCTCTAAAACCATAGGCTTGGCGTTTCATCGTTTTGATTTTGTTATTGGTTCCCTCCAGTGGGCCGGTTGAAATTGGGCAATCATAATAAGCCAGTAATCCGTGGAAATGGGTGGCAATCGTTCGAGCCATTTTCACCAGCATCGGGATCATTGAACTGCCAGCACGGTAAACCCAATCAGTCAGGAAAGTTTTGGCCGTTTCCTTATCCGGCTGACTCCAAGCCTGGCGCAGATCTTCTTTCATGTAATATGCCGCCGCCAAGGGTTGATTGAGTTCAAGAGCTGCTTTGAGTCGATTCGGCTCTGATCGGTCGGTATTGAGGTTTTCAGGATTCTTCAGCAACAACCAGCGAGTTCCTTTGATGACTTGTTTTTTTTGCGGGTCTTCGATTTGATTGAAAAGTTGGCGCCGAAACTCGGAAAGCCGGTCGTTGTAGAGTTTGATGACATGGAAATGATCGAAGACGATGACAGCATCGGCCAGGTTTTCCCGAACCGCCTGGATGTATGCCCGTGACATGTCGATGGCGACCGCTTCAATAGTGGCTTTAGAGCACTTCAATCGACGCCAGAAGGGAATCAGGGCTTCGGCACCTTTGCCGTCGCCTACGAAAACGACAGCACCGGAATCCAAATCCAGAACGATGGTCAGATAGTTATGCCCAGCGCCAATGGATATCTCATCGATGGCCAGCCGTTTGAGATGTTTCAGTTTGGGATGGGAGAAGCGTTTCTCCAGATTCCGTTTTTGAATATCCTTGATCATGTCCCATCCGACGTTGAGATGACAGGCTACGTCCTTGATGGTCATGTGCCGGCAAAGTTCCAAAGCGTAACGTTCGAATGCCCGTGTATAGGTATGGCGGGGGTCGGTGAAGTTGGTGCGCACCTGGCGAACGCGATGGCAGGCCGAGCACCACACCCGCTGGATCGCCAAAACGATCCATACCGTCTTGCGGCCAATGGGAAGACTTCGGAAGCGTCGTTCGACTTTCCCCCTGCGCACGATTTGACGGCAATTGCATGATGAGCATCGAATCTGATCGGGTTTCATTTCCACGGTGAAGTAGACATGACCATTAAGGTATTCAGTGCGAAGGTATACTTCAGCCGGCCAATAAATGCGTTTTTGGAAATGATTGGAACCTCAGCGACAGAAAGGAATCCAATTCATTTTTGTAGTCGCCATTTGTCCTTGCCAGGCACTGGGAAATGGCCCGGGTAAACGCCTCGAAATCGGAATAGCACGTCGAGTACAGGCATTTTCTTTTCACGAATTTCCAAACCCGTTCGATCAGGTTGAGATTCGGCGAGTACGATGGCAAGTACAGCAATTCGATTTCAAATAGCCGTGCTGTGTTTTGAACCAACCTGCACTTTTGGTATCTGGCGTTGTCCAGAACGACGGTAATCGGAAGATCCGCAAACCGTTGATACAGCTTTGCCAACAGCTGACACACGCTTAACGAATTGATGTAACCCGTATTGGTGACCGTAATCATCTCGTGGCTGATGGCGTTGAGTGCGCCAAGGACGTTGAAACGTTTTCTGCCCGACGGCGCTTTGACAAACAGCCTGGCAAAGCACCACAAGTATCCCAAAAACGGTCCAAAGACAAAATGAGCGGCATCCATAAAGAACAGATAGCGCTTTCCGGCGTTGGCTTGCTCTATGCGAGGATCCAGGAATTTTTTTTAAAGTCGGCTTGCGCGTCGGGGTCGGCACCGCCCGGTATCGCCCCCACTTTGCGAAACCGCATGCCGATCTTTTTCAAAAATTCGCGCACCTGGTTCTTGCTGCGCCGAATTCCGGTCAGGGCTTCGATTATCGTGACGGCCTCGGCAATGCTGGCGACCGGGTTGTCACGAAAGTACTGTTCGATCGTGTCGCGATGGTTTTCCAGTTCACTTTTGGGCTGGTAGAAGTTGACCCTTTTGACTTCATTGAGACCGCCTTGACGGTACATCTTCAGGTACTTGGTCACGGCATTGCTGCAAACCCCGGCCAGCTTCGCAATGCGCTGGTGTGAAAGGCCCTGGCTTTTGAGCCACAACACCTCCATCCTGCGCTGTACGCGGGGCACCGGGTGGTGAAAACGCTCATAGGCGATAGCTTTAAGGTCCTGTTCGGAAAACTCGACGGTTATCATTCGATACCTCCTGGTCGCCTGTGTTCAATGACTCCAGGATAGTATGGAATAGAAATATCGAGATGTCCAGATCAATTTAACATGGCTGTCGATTTTCGCACATTATTGCCGTGTGTAGTATAACGATAGCCACGAAGGCCGAATCCATGGTACAAAAGACTGGTGGACATGAAGGTCTCCTTTTTTTTTGGATTTTTTGGCGAAAACCCAATGGAAACCTGATTGTCCACATTTTTTCAATTTGAAAGTACGTTTTAGTCGGATGAATTCCTATCCTACCTGACTTACAGGCACTTGTTCGAAAGTACGCTTAAACCGGAAGAACCATTTTTAATCTATTCTAATGGCTGAAAATTGTTACATCATGACTTTTTATTGGTTTTTGAATACTTGGTTTTACCATTCGAAATTTAGATGGAAATTCGAGTTATAATTTCTTATTATTTGATTGTTTAATTTAAAATTCACCATTTAAAATTGTACTCACGATATTGTGGGGACGCGAAGGGTGTGTTTTGTGATTTCACCGTTTTGAAAAAATCCGATTTATTCTTCCTCCACCCAATTTTCAATCTTCAACCCATCAACCCGGCTAAACTCTCTTTCGTTATTGGTCACCAATATCCAGTCTCGTGATCTGGCCAGCCCCGCTATGAGGAGATCATAAGAGCCAATCGGCATGCCTTTTTTTTCAAGTTGAGCATGAATGGCTGCTGCGTCTAATGCTGAGGAACAATCCAGGTCAATTAGGTTCAGTGGCAGAAGGAATTTGGCAAGGGCAGCTTCGGAACGTTCCCGGTACTGGCTTTTTTCAATTCCATATTGAAGTTCGAACAGCGTGACGATGGATATGGCGACATCCTGTGGAGGATGTTGTCTGAATCCCTCCAGTACCGCTAATGGGCGGTTTTTGATCAGGTATATACAGATATTGGAATCAAGCAGATAGCGCATCAAAAAGATTCCCGCTCCTGCATGGCAGGCTGATTTCGCCCGTCTTTCATAAAGTCTTCGGGAAATTCACTGAGCGATTCGAACAACGTGTTCCAGGTTGTTTCAATGGGCTCAAGAATCACCTGGTTGCCTTTTTTATAAATTTTCACCTCATTACCAGGAAGTCTGAATGCCCTGGGTAGTCTAACCGCCTGAGAACTGCCATTTTTAAATAATTTTGCTGTTTCCATTTTCGTTTACTCCCCGCATCTAAAAATATACATTTTTAGTGTATACATTACCCCTCAAAAAGTCAATTCATTGGGATTTTGAATTGTGGTTTTGCGGCTCTGCGAGAGACAAATGACCCCAATATTGAACGGGGCAGGCCGAATCCTGATTCATTTATTATCAGCCAATAGGCCTGCCGCCTTATCCCTGAAGACAGTAAGCTCGCCAAGTATATTGGCCCTTTCCCCTAACACCTTTTTCAGGAGATAAATCACCCGCTCATGGTCCAATCCATAGCTGTAGGCATGCCTGAACACATGCCGAAAACTGCGCAGCTCGTCCAGATGCCGAAACGCCTTTTCAGACAGCAGCGAAGGCCTGACACCTTCGATTGTTAATCGCATCCGCCTGATCAATGATCGATGAAAAGTGCCCTCGTCTTCGATGTTGTTTTCCCAGAAAGATGCCACAATCTTGAATAAGTCTTCGTATGCACAATACAGATTGTGCAGCCAGTATCCACAGCTTTCCACGAACTCCGGTGCCACTTTTTTACCTACCAACGTATTGATTCTGGAATTAAGACGGTCATATATTTTATCAATCTGGGTGACTTGATGATCGAAATCAGCCAAAAAAAGGGCTATTTTGATCTCTTCCATTGAATTCCTCGCATTTTGATGGCCTCCGCGAAGGAGCAATCCTCGAGCCTGACCACATCTATCCCCCATTCCAGGAGTTCAGACAAATCGGCTATAAACCGATAGTGCAGCACGTTTTCCAATCCTTGGATACCAATGTCTATATCTGAATGTTCGCTGAACTTCTCCGGTTTAGTTATCGATCCGAAGAGATAAAGCGCATCCCATTTGTATTTATTTTTTAACTGATCAACCGCTTTCCAGGCGCTATCCAATGCTTTCCGCCGCAGATGCTCTCTTCCTCGACGCTTTTTAACTGAAGCCCGCTTCCATACCGCAATATCAAAAGGTCTACTTTTATCTGATGGTAGGTTGTGATTCATGTTGTGGATATTGGGGACGCCCATAAATATATAAATAAGTCGAACACTACAATTTTGGCCAGCGGACCCACACGGACAAACACGGACGAGTTTTTCCTGGCCGAAGGCCAGCATAATCATTGTTTTTGTCTGTGTGCGTCCTGCGCGAGACACACGTTTCCGGCCTAAGGCCAACCTACCCCGCTCTTGTTCGTGTGGGTCTGTGGCTAATCTGTTTTTTTTCGCCCTTAATTCGATGTTCAATCGCTCTTATCCCGGAGCTCGAGAATCGCTCAGCTTGGGTTACACCTTGCCAAGAAAGCTGACGATTCTTTCGATAAAAAGGTCAAAATCAGAAAGATTGTTTTTGAAAATCCCATACACGATCGCATCGTCTACCTTTTCATAATAGTGCACGAGAAGATTTCTAAATGAGGCAATATTTTCAAACCGAGGCAAATCATCGGTTTTTAAAATCTTGTTTTCCGTCAATACCATAAAAGTATCGCGATAACTGGTGGGTTCCCGCATCTTTTCATCAGAAATAATCTGCTGAGCGGCATCGATACAGCCTTCGATTGTTATATGCAAGGTGCGTTCGACAAATCGTCGATCTCTTATATCGGTTCGATATACGTCCCAAGTGATGTCTTTGGCATTTTTCAATTCCTTGACATTACTTTTTATATCCGCAAGAATACGTTCAAGAAGGAGTCTGTTTAGCATCGGATCCTCCATATAATACTTTGTTTACGTACTTATTATGAAAATAGATAAAATCTTCATAATACTTGCGGCTTTTTACCTCAAATCGTTTTCGTTGTTGGCTTGATCGTTCAAATATCAACTTTCCATAACGCCGAACTTCAAATTTCAGAGCATCCCCGGCATTGTTCAAAATAACGACATCAACTGTGGATCCCATTTTTTTTTCTAATTCAGTGGCAAAATAAAGCGGGTCAAAATCACCGCTTTTCATTTCACTCAACAATAGTGCGACATCAATATCGCTTGATGATTTTTCTTTTCCTTTGGCGTATGATCCAAAAAGGAATGCCGCAACAATCGACGGCTCATTTTTACAAATAGAAGCGATTTTTTGTTCAATTTGCAGGTTATTCAAAACCATGCTGTTTTCTCTCAAAATACAGGTCCAAGAAAAGCGAAGAAAGGATTTTTTTTGGTCCTTCCCAATTCGACGTTCGATGTTGGACGTTCGATGTTCGACGTTCGGCTGTTTCTATTCTGACTACTGACTCCTGACTTCTGAATTCTGCTTTCTGCTTTTGCCCTTTCATTCAACGTTCGATGTTGGACGTTCGATGTTCGACGTTCATCTGTTCTAACGCGTCCGTGTGGGTCAGTGGCTGATTTTTTTGGCCGCGGATCCTGTTTCATATCGAATGATCGACCTTATCGGGATGTTCACGCATCCACCCAAGCATGGCATCACAAAGCCCGATAAGATCATCGATGTGCTGGGTGATCAGTAAATAAAGCTCCTGGGTGGTCACCTCATTGTAAAAATCAACCATTCGATTGCGATATCCGGCGATACGGCGCATGCGTTTTCCGTCTTCATTGCCGAGTACGCCGTGTTTGACCAGCTGCACCCCGATTTCCTTGTACTCGGTTACCGCAACGGCAAAGCCTTTGGCAAGAATGTGGCGGCCGATATCCAGCAGGGCCTCAATACCGCGCCGCAAGAATGACTCTGCCGCCCCGGCATTGCGTGCATCTTCAATGAAAATTTCAAGAGACGCCAGCGGCAAATCGGTTGCCTGAGAAACCATCTGCCGGACCCAGGCGACGCGTTCGGTTACCACACTGGCACGAATTCGGGTTGGCGTCATGTTGCCCCCTCTTCCATAATCATGCGCATGCGCTCCTTTTTAAAGGGCATCAAGTCACCGGCCCGACGCAGGATATACAGTTCGTGCCGCGCCTGGCGGTCGGGGTCGTTCGTATAGAGCAGTTCGCCACGGATTATTTCCAAGGACAGGAACGGGTCGGCTTCCGCAAGTACCACCAGATCGATTCTGGGTGCATCGTTTGAGTACCACAGATGATTCTGTGCATCGAAAAAAGGTCCTCCAGCTCGATTGTCATGGATGCCCGCTGCAACGGCCCGAATTTAGATACGTTCAACGGCATTGCACCGATATCCACATCGGAATCGGCATGTGTTGCGGCAGGGCCTTGGTTCTCCCAGACACGTGCTGATATTTCTGCGCTTCGGCTTCCGAAAACATAAAGGTCGGCGATAGCGTAACGTCTACAGATAACTGTGATTGTCTCTTTGTAATTCAATTTTGTCCTTCAGTTTAAGGCACCTGCTAAAGCGAATTCCCAGCTTCCAATCTTCGCCTTTCCCCAGCACTCAGCACTCAGCACTTCGCTCTGCGCCTCTGCGCGAGACACACTTTTCCGGCCAAAGGCCAACCTACCCCGCTCTTGTCCGTGTGCGTCCGTGGCTGATCTGTTTTTTTCGCCCTTAATTCGACGTTCGGCTGTTAATCCTGACTCCTACTCTGACTCCCGACTCCTGCTTTTATCCTTAATTCGACGTTCGAGTTGGACGTTCGATGTTCGACGTTCGGCTGTTTATTCTGACTACGACTACTGACTCCTGACTCTGCTTCGCCCATTTCATTCGACGTTCGATGTTCGACGTTCGGCTGTTTATTCTGACTACTGACTCCTGACTTCAATTTTAATTCTCTCGTCCGTGTGGCCCATCGCCTATCGCCGCGCCACCGTCACCTTGTCTTTCAGCCTTTTCACATGGCCCCGGCCCAGCCCTTTGACCTCGCAGCCCAGCTCAAAGTAGCGGCTGATCTGATCGTCGTTGAGAATCCCGAAACAGTCGATGACGGCCACCGGCCGGCCAGTCATGGCGATCACCTGGTCCGGATCCAGATTCATATAGGCGCTGTGCCTGACCGCCAGCACCATCGCATCCACGCCCTTGAGGGCAGCGGCAAGATCGCTTTCGACGCGCAGGTCGACGAGATCGTCCTGGTTTCTGAAAAAGCGCTTCCATGAGTGCCCCGGTGCCGGATAGGTGTCCTGCTTTTCGAATTCCCACCAGTGTTTGACGTAAGGGTCGTGGACGACGACCTCGCCGCCCATTTCGGTCAGTTTGCGCACGATGATCTCCGAGCCGGAGTAGCGGGTGTCGCCGACATCCTGGCGGTAGGATACCCCCAAGACGGCGATCCTGGACACCGGAACGATTTTGCCCATGTTGCGCAGCGCATCCCGCACCATCTGGGGCGGCCGCAGGGCGCGCGTGTCGTTGATGTCGATGGACATGGGGGTGATCTTGAACAGGTCGTCGTCGAAGCCCATGAGGGTGTGGTAGGCCCAGACGCCCAGACCGCCGTCTTTGGGCAGACAATAGCCGCCGATGCCCGGGCCGGGAAAAATCATGTTGGAGTGGGTCGGCCGGATCTTGATGGCCTCGACCACCTTGGTGATGTCGACGCCGTTGCGTTCGGCGAACACGCTCCATTCATCCAAAAATGCCAATGTGGCCGCCCGATAGGAATTCTCGACGATCTTGCAGGTTTCGCTCTCGATGGGCCGGTCCAGAACGGTCAGCGGATATTTTTCGACATTCAGGATTTCGGAGAGGAATTTGACCACTTTGTCGCGGGCGACAGCGTTGATGCCGCTGCACACCCGCCAGAAGTCCCTGATGGACGAAACATAGTCGCGCCCCGGCATGACCCGTTCGAATGAATGGGCCAGCAGCGGCTCCGCGGTCGTCGAGGCCGCGTTGCTCGAAGGCTTTTTTGACAATCGGATAGGCCACGTATTCGGTGGTGCCCGGGGGCACCGTCGTTTCGATCAGGACCAGGCAAGCGGGATCGATCTTTTCCCCGATCACCTTCAGGCTCTTTTCCAAGGCGCCGATGGCCGCGTGCCCTTTTTTCACATCGCCCAGGGTCTCTTTATGGTAATCGCACTGCACGTCGACCACGACGACATCGGCCAGGGACAAGGCCTCGTAGCTGAAGGTGGCGGTCAGGGTTTTTTTCTCGAGCACGCAGCGCTTGATCAGCGGTTCGACCTCCGGGTCTTCGGCCTCGACCGGCGCGACGCCGCGATTGAGATAGGGGATCTTCCAGTAGGAGCGCGTCGAGGGGCGCTGCATGCCGATAACAAACTTGCCTGGGTTGCCGCGTTCGTCGGTTGAGTCGGCCACGACGCCGGCCATCACGGCCCCCACAAACCCGACCCCCATGACCACGACGATTTCCCTGCCCTGTTCACGATGGGTTTGGGCCAGTTGCTTGAGCCTCGACCACTCCTGTTCGTAATCGGCTGGGGTTGGAAGTAAAAATGACTCGCCGTTGGGGCTGTGGGATTCATTCGTGACCACTTCAGTGACTTCGGGCATGAGCGTTACCTTTCAGAAAATGGTGACTTGCAAAAGGGTTGGATTGGAGTTTTATTTGAAAGGGCAAAATCAGAAGTCAGGAGTCAGGAGCCAGGAGTCAGAATAAACGGACGAACGTTGAACATCGAATGAAAAGCAAGGACCAGGAGTCAGGAGCCAGGAGTCAGGAGTCAGGAGCAAGGAGCGAATAAAGGTAAGACTCGAGCAATTTGCTGACTTCTTCATGTTGATGTATCAGCGCAGCGGTATCACCATAGTTTAAGTCATTTGAGAGGATCAGATAATATCTGCATTCTTCACTGGATCCTTGGGCGATGTTAAAGAACTTGGCTTTGTCAGGTTTGGTTCTTTTCTTAAAACCCTCTGCAATGTTTGCAGGGATTGAAATGGCCGCTCTTCGAAATTGTGACGTGAGCCCATATATTTCTGTCTTAGGGAAGGCCGCCGTGTAGCTATAGACCGACAAAACAAATTGATGCGCTTTTTGCCATACGATCAGATCCTGGAATCTTTTTGCTGGTTTCCGAATCATTCTGAATTCTGACTTCTGACTCCTGACTACTGACTCCTGAATTCTGTTTTTATTTTTCCGTTCGATGTTCGACGTTCGATGTTCGACGTTCGTCTTTTCTAACGCGTTCGACGTTCAATCGCTCCTGTCCGTGTGCGTCCGTGTGGGTCTGTGGCTAATCTTTTCTTGGCCAAAGGCCAACGATCCCGGCTGATTTCCGTGCAAATCCGTGACCGATCCTATTTTTTCAAGCAGTCAAGGACAGCATTCTTGAACTTATCGAAATCATCGATCCGGTTGCGGAGAATGCCGACAACGATTTCAGCATCGACGCGATCATAATTGTGTACGATCACATTCCGGAATTTAGAGATTTGTTCCATCACTTTACAAAGGCCATCGGGAATAATTTTATTCTCTGAAAGCACACGAAACGAATCGGCATAACTGTCAGGAATTCTGAACTTTCGGTCAGCGATGATATGGCCGGCAACGTCCACACAGGTTTCGATCATCATTTGAAGGGTTCTTTCAATGATGCGTTGTCGCTTCCAGTCACTGCTGTAGGCTTCGATGGTAACCGAACGATATTCTTCAATTTGCGATACGTATTCCTCCAGTTGAGCCAGCTTTCTGAGCAACAGCGTTTCATCAATCATGATCGAACCGCCTTTTCAGAATATTTGATTCCAGGTGGTGGTAATCGAAATATTTTCTCATCATTAAAGATTGATACGCGTGCCGCAGAAACGGTTTTTTATCGACCAGCAGGCGATTGCGCCTGATTACGTTCATGCTGAGCGGGAGAGACGATCGATTCAAAATAACTACATCAATTTCATCGGTGAGGAGAATATCAGCCAGATTCTCTACGATTTCAGATTTTGCCTGATCACACCTCATGCCTTCGGACAGGTAGACGGCAAAATCAACATCACTCAACGGTTTCGGTTCACCCGTCGACAATCCGCCAAACAGGTAAGCAAACAATACATCATCGCGGGTTTCCAAATAGCTGGCAGCATATTGGATGCGGTCTTTAATATCTTCAGGGAGCTTTGAATGTCGAATCATTTTGAAGTTCTTTTAGCGCCCACAGCGCTGAAAAACTAAAAAATCTTAACCCGCTGTTTCCGTGTTAATCCGTGTCCTAATTGCGATGTTCGACGTTCGTCCGTCTATTCCGACTCCCGACTCCTCGACTCCTGAATTCTGACTCCTATCTTTTCGCCCTTCCCCATTCGACGTTCGATGTTGGACGTTCGATGTTCGACGTTCGTCTTTTCTCCCTCAGCATTCGCACTCAGCACTCATCACTCAGCACCCAGCACTCATCACTCAGCACTCAGCACTCTTCACCCCACCGCATACCCCTTGCCTGCCAGCACCGCCGCCAGGGCCGCCCTGGCCCGCGGCTCCCCGTGCACCAGCTTGACCGCCCGCGGCTTTTCCGGCATGGATTCGATCCAGTCCACCAGCCCCTGCTGGTCGGCGTGGGCCGAGTAGCCCGAGAGGGTGTGGACGCCGGCGCGGATGGTTTTGCGCTCACCGTCCAGCACCGCGTAGCCGCCCGGCCGCCGGCCATATTTCTGGATGGCCCGCCCGGGGGTGCCGGCGGCCTGGTAGCCCACGAACAGGATGTCGTTGCGCGGGTCGTCGATCCCGTGTTGCAGGTGGCCGACGATCCGGCCGCCGCTGCACATGCCGCTGCCGGCCAAAATGACCGCCGGGCCGGCCATGTCGCGCACCCTGAAGTGGTCGCGATGATCCTTGACCGCGAACAGGCCGTCGAAATCGATGGGGTGATCGCCGTTTTCACACAGGTCCTGCGCCTCGTTGTCCCAGTAATCGGACAGGGCGGCATACACCGTCGTGATCGCCAGGCCCAGGGGCGAGTCCACGAAGACCGGGGGCCGCCCCCGGCCCTGCAGGTCGGGGAACCGCTCGCGGCAGTCCGGATCGCTGAACAGGCGGTCCATTTCATAGATCAGCTCCTGGGTGCGCCCCAGGGAAAAGGCCGGGATGAAGACCTTGCCGCCGTCGGCCAGGCTGTGGGTCAGCACCCGGCCCAGCTGCCCGATGCGCCGGTCGCGGTTATCGTGCCGCCGGTCGCCGTAGGTCGACTCGACCACCACCAGGTCGGCCGGGTCCGGCGGCTCGGGGTCGCGCAGGATGGGGGTGTCGGCGGCGCCGAGATCCCCGGAAAACAGGACTGACCGGCCGCTGCGATCGTCCTGGAAACGGATGAAGGCCGACCCCAGGATGTGCCCCGCGCGCCCCATCTTGAACGAAAGGCCCTTTTCCAGGTCGAACGACTGACCGAATTCAAACCCCCAGGAGAGGTCGTCGATGGCCGTTTCCAGACGCCGGGCCTCTCGCCCGGTCAATCGGGAAAAGGTCATGGCATCGGCCAGCATGGGGGTCAAAAGGGCCTTGGTCGGGTGCGAGCAGATGATCTCGCCGGCAAAACCGCGTTGGATGAGCTCGGGCACCCGGCCGATGTGATCGATGTGGGCGTGGGTCAAAAACAGGTAGTCGATCCGATCGGGCCGCACCGGCCAGTCGGCCATCTGCGTCTGCCGATCCCTGCCCTGGGCCAGGCCGCAGTCGACCAGGATAGCGAGGCCGCCGGCCTGCAGCAGGTGGCAGGAACCGGTGACGCAGTTTTCGGCACCCAGGTGGATGATTTTGGGGTCTGTTTTCATTGCTTGGGGACTTGGGTGGAGCGCCATTGGGGACAGGAGTCAGGAGTCAGTAGTCAGGAGTCAGAATAAAAAGCCGAACGTTGAACATCGAACGTCCAACGTCGAACGTCGAATTAAGGGCAAAAGCTGAATTCAGGAGTCAGGAGTCAGGAGTCAGAATAAAGGGACGAACGTTGAACATCGAATGAAGCGGTGTTTATTTTGCCATGGACGCACACGAACCCAAATTGAGTCTTTAACTTTCTTGGGTTAGCCAATTTTCAAGCTTTAGGCCTTCGATTCTCATGAAATGTCTTGTATTTCCAGTGATCAACGTCAACTCATTCGCCATTGCAATCGCGGCAATCTGAATATCAGCGAGTGAACGTCTACGACCTTGCGTTTCTAGCATTGCACGAATATGGCCACACAAGAATGCCGCTTTGGTGTCAAAACCGACAATGTTGACCGCAGGCAGCAAAATGTCGTTCAAATTTTTCAGATGATACTCGGTGCGTTTGCTCTTTGCAGCGCCATAAACGATTTCGAAAATGGTAATCGTTGAAATGAATTGCTGCCGCTGTTCCAAACCATCCAACCTCGCAAGCAGCCTCTGGGAAGAATTCGGCTTGAAAAGATTGCTGATGACATCCGTATCAAAAAGATACATCTCTACCAGGTTCGCCACTTTTTCTTAAGGTTTCCAGATCATCGATAAAATCGGCGATCTCCTCGAAACCAGCCCATTTTGCCCTCAAGTCGGCAAGCCCTTTTCTTTCTTCATAATTTTCGATTTTTCGTAAATCATCCATGCTAACCAACGCTGCGATTGGTTTATTATGCCGTGTAATAATTATCTTTTCATTTTTATATGCGCTTTTTTTCAAAAGCTCCGACAAGTGGCTTTTTGCTTCGGCAACCGATACTGTCGACATGGTGTTGGGCCCCCACTTTAGATGGTCAAAATGACCAATATGACTATTTCTACAATTTGATATGATCATTGTCAATGCGGATGAGCACGGATACAGCGTTGGGGGTGTCAGCTGCGCCGAAGGGCATGCAGTTCGGACCTACAGAAGGTAAGCAGACAGGCAGCCGACAGCCTATCGCCTATTTTTCCATTCTGACTCCTGGCTCCTATCTTTTCGTCCTTGATTCGACGTTCGATGTTGGACGTTCGATGTTCGACGTTCGTCTGTTTCTTCTGACTCTATGCTCATGGCTCCTGACTCCTGTTTTTGCCCTTTCATTCGACGTTCGACGTTCGACGTTCAATCGCTCTTGTTCGTGTGCGTCCGTGGCCAATATTTTCTGATCCGAGGGAAATCCTACCCAGTCGGCACGACTGATATGCCAAAATGTCGGGCCGCCTCAAGCAAGCGGGCGTCCAGGCTCAAGAGGGGAAGGTCATTGGCCGCCGCCAGGGCCAGGTGAAGCGCGTCCAAGGTTTTCAAGGCCGTGTTGAACTGGCAGATCCAGGCCCGCGCGCCCTGGAAGTGTTTCAGGTCCAGGGGCAGCCAACGGTACAAGCCGTTGTCGACATGGCTGCGATAGAGATTGACGATTCGATGGCCATCGCAAGGCGCAAGCTCCTGGCAGCGGACCTTGCGGGCAATTGCAGACGCCATCTCCACGTCCGTCAAACTGCTGATACACGGCTGGTCGATGGCTAAAAGCGCCCGCTCCACGCGGTCACTCATGGGTTCCGGGCAATAGTAGGCCGCCAGAGCGCTGGTGTCGATGTAGGCCTTCAATAGCGTTCGTGCGCCCTGCTCTCAACCACCGCTTCACTCAACGGATCCCCCGAAACCTGCAGTTGCTGGCGAAAGCTTGCCAATGGGGGCAGCTGCTCGTGTTGGACTGGCGGGGTCAGCTTGGCAACCCGTTTGCCGCGTCTGGTAATGACGATTTCGTCACCGTGTTCGACTTTGTCCAGCAAGAGGCTCAAATTCTTTCTGGCCTCCTTGGCACTGATCTCTAACATGTGACCGCCTCCATTAAATGGTGTACCCTTTTAACGTACACCTTGTGAATAGTGTGGTCAAGACGGCGGTTGACGGAGAGGGCAAAGGCAGAATGTCAGGAGTCAGGAGTCAGGAGCCAGAATAAAGGGACGAACGTTGAACATCGAACGTCCAACATCGAACGTCGAATGAAAGGCAAAAGCTGAAGTCAGGAGTCAGGAGTCAGGAGCCAGAATAAAGGGATGAACGTTGAACATCGAACGTCCAACATCGAACGTCGAATGAAAGGGCAAAAACAGGAGTCAGGAGCAAGGAGCAAGGAGCGAATAAAGGTAAGACTCGAGCAATTTGCTGACTTCTTCATGTTGATGTATCAGCGCAGCGGTATCACCATAGTTTAAGTTTAGGGAAGGCCGCCGTGTAGCTATAGACCGACAAAACAAATTGATGCGCTTTTTGCCATACGATCAGATCCTGGAATATTTTTGCTGGTTTCCGAATCATTCTGAATTCTGAATTCTGACTCCTGACTCCTGAATTCTAACTCCTATCTTTTCGTCCTTAATTCGACGTTCGATGTTGGACGTTCGATGTTCGACGTTCATCTTTTCCCCTCAGCACTCAGCACTCAGCACTCAGCACTCAGCACTCACCCCAGCACCCCCTACGGCACAATAATCGTGTCGTTGGCACGGATTTGAATGTTCTGACTGAAATCCTTGCCCTTCAGGATGTCACGGTAATTGATCCGATAGACCGTGTCGGCACCGTTTTCACGCCGCAGTAAAATAATCTCCTTCTTGGCGGCCCACTCCGTGAACCCGCCGGCAACCGCGAAGGCCTGCAGCACGGTCAGGTTCTTGGTCAAGGGGTACTCGCCGGTGTTCATGACCTCGCCGAGGACATAAAAGTGGTTGCTGGTGCCCTCTCTGAGCGACACGGTGACGTTGGGGTTGGCGACAAAATCCTTGAGCTGGTTCTCGAGTTCCGCTTTCAGCTGGGCAGGGGTTTTGCCGGCCGCGACCACGTCGTTGATCAACGGGAAAGAGATCTTGCCGTCCAGGCGGACCACGATCTCCTCCCTCGAAAAATCAGGCTCCTTCCAGGTGATGATCTGCAGCTTGTCGCCGACACCGATGTGATAGTCTGCGCCGGAATCGGGCAGCGGCGCCTCCTGGGAGGCGCTGCCAACCGGCAGGGTGAGCAGAATCAGGGCAACGACAAGCGCGTGAGTGACTGTGGGTCGCATGGTCAGGCTCCAAATGAATCCGGTTGTTTTTTTGGGCGTCTTGTTCCGGCCCCACCCCCACGGGGTCGGCAGGGACGGCAGCGCCGCCCGGCCTCCGACCCCAGGGCCTGAGAGCCGATTTCAGCATAGCTCCGCCTGGCGCAGAACAAGCCGCATTTTATAATAACATATTGATTTAACTAAACTTTCAGGCGTATTTCGTGTACTTGCCGTATTTGTATCGTTCCGTCATGGGGACGCGGTAGCTGTTCATCACCACGCCGATAATCTTCTCTTGACCCAGCTTTTCCACCAGCTCCGCCAGCAACGCTTTGGGCGTAGACGCATATTTGACGACCAGGATGATGCCGTCGACGTATTGGGCCAGGGCGGTCGTCTCGGCCGTCAGCTGGGGCGGCGGCGAGTCTAAAATGATGTGGCGGTCGGGATAGCGGTCCCTGACCTCGGCCAGCAGCGCCCGCATGGCCGGACTGGACAACAGTTCCGAGGGATTGGGGGGCGGCGGGCCGCTGGGCAGGATGGTCAGTTTGTCGACGGCCGTTTTTTTCAGCAGGCCCTCCAGGGGGTGCTGTCCGGACAGATAATCGCTCAGGCCCAACACGTCGTCACGCAAACCGAAGCGCTTGTGGATCGTGGAGCGCCGCATGTCGCAATCCATGAGCATGACATGCTCTTGAACCCCCTGGGCCATGCTGACGGCCAGGTTGGCGGCCACGAACGACTTTCCGTCCCCCGGAATGGCGCTGGTGACCAGGATCGTGCGCGGCGGCGGAGCGCCGTTTTTGGGGAAAAGGATGTTGGTCCGCAATATTTTGAAAATTTCGGCTTCGACGCTGGCCGGGCGGTGGTAGGTCACCACCAGGGGGTCGATTTCATCGGCTCTCACGCTCTGCGGGGGCGCCGGGGTTGCCGGGGTTGCCGGGGGCGATGGGGGCCGCCGGGGGCGCCGGGGAGGCCGCCTGGGCGTCCGGGGGCGCGTAACTGCTTTTCAGGCGCGGCCCCCGGTCGAGCGTTCTGATGGTATTCGCTAAGGGCGTCAGCTTTTTGGTGCGCCCGGACTGCAACACTGCGGTGTGGTATTTTCCCATGCTAGGTGACAAGGCCTTGAAGGTTGACGAACTTTCCGACCAGCTCGAGTGTCGGGCCGATGCCGATCAAGGTCAGGGCCGCAAAACCGGCCAGAACCGCCAGCGCGAACACCCCGAAAATCGAAAAGAAGGCCAGTTCGACGCGTCTGAACAGGCGCGATTTGCGGCTGATGATCTGCGGCACCGAACACAGTACCGGGACCTTCAGATCGGCCTCGATGTCCTCGGGACGCTTGAACGAGTTGTTGATATATTCCAACAGAAAGATCAGCCCGCCGCCAACGGCCAGGCCGGCCCCCACCACCATGATGAACAGTTTGCGCATGTCCGGCTTGACGGGCCGCTGCGGCCGGCGGGCCGAATCCAGGATTCGGAACTGCTCGCCCTTTTGCTTGCGCTCCATGTTGACGGCGATTTCCGCTTCCAGCTTTCGGCCCAGCAGCGAATCGTAGGTCATCTGAATGTTCTGGTAGTCGCGCCGCAGGGACATCAACTCCTGTTCGCGTTTGGGGGTGTCTTCGACGCGGTTGGTGTAGACGGCGATCTGTTTGCGGGTGTTGGCGATGTCGGTCTCCAGGCGCCAGATCTCCTGCTGAATTTCGGACTGCTGGGTCCGGTATTCGGCCGACAGCCGCGAGGGCACCTGCGGCTCGGCGGCTGGCTCCTGCCCCGCTTCCGGCTCGGCCGGCGATTCGCGGGCGGCCTGGGCCTCCAGTTCGGCAATCCGTGCCGCCAGGCTCATGACGTCGGGATGTCTCGGGGTGTAGCGGTTGCGGAGAATGTCGTGCTGAACTTTCAGCTGATCGATGTCATTGGTCTCTTCCTGCTGGTTGGGGCCCATCACAACCCTTGTGGACTGCTCGTTCAACACCAGTTCGGATTCGCTCTGCAAGGCGGCCAGTCGGATTTTGGCGTCTCCCAGGCGCTGCAGGCTCACGGCCAGGTGCTCCTCCAGGCGGTCCAGGATCTGCAGGTTCGACTCCAGCTGTTCGGGCAGGGCCCCCATGTACTTTTCGCGGTAGGCCTTGAGCTGCGCCTCCACGGTTTCGAGGCGCTGCTTCATGGTCAGCAGCTCGGCGTCCAGAAAGTCGCTCGTGCCGACGGCCTGGGCCTCGCGCAGGCGCAGGTTTTCATCGATGAAATAGGCCGCCAGGGTGTTGGTGACGCGCATGACCACATCCGGATCCTTGCCCTGGTAGGAGATGGTAAAGGCCTCGTTCTGGCGTTTCTTGTCGTCGGAAACACTCACGGTGATGCTTTGCCGCAAGGCCTTGATCTTGTCCTCCAGGTAGAGGTCGTTGAAGGCGGATTCGGAAAAGAGATCGAATTCGTCGATGATCTTTTCCATGTTGGTGCGGCTGAGAATCTGCTGCGAGAGCGTGTTGATGCGCTCACCGGCGTCCGAGGTGACGATGGACTGGACATACTCTTCGGGCACCCGCTGGGGTTGGATCAGGATCAGGGTGCTGGCTTCGTATATCCGGGGAAGTTTGATTGCCAGGCCGATGCCGACAATCACGGCAATTAGGAAAGGAACCAGGACGAACCACCGCCGCTTGACGATCAGGTCGATGAGATAGGTCGGCTCCATGGGGATGGGGGCTGAGGCCATGTTGTACTCTCGCTGCTGGTTACCCGTCGATGATTGATTCGGCCGCTGTGCGGCACCGCGCCACCACCGGCCCAGTGGCTTGAGAAACCACTATGAGACGCACGCTGCCGCCGATTGCCGTCATGGCTTCATGACCTGTATCGGCGCAAACTCAAAAAATCCAAGCGAATAGTATGCAAAACCGGATCATTTTGCAACTACTACGCCTTCAGGATGCCAGCGGCAACTCGAACGGGATTGGCTGCACGGTGAACCCAACCATCAGGTGAATAGCGAAAAGAGGAACAACGGAAGTGCGTTGAAGTTGACCTTGAAGAACGTCAGCCCGGCCACCACGTAGAACGCTTTCTTGAGGTGCTTGTCGTTGACGCAGCGCCAGATGGTGTCGGCCGCCCGTCGGGATCGAAATTGGATCACGCTCTTGCTGTAGCGGATGTTTTTTTCCACCAGGTCCGGGTAGTTGTTGATGCTGAGCTTCAGCTTGGCGCCGTTGGACTGCAGTTTGTTCAACAGCCGCGATTCGGTCCCCACCACCTTGGCCTGGCGGCGGCTGACCGCATCCAGAAAGGCCTCGCGGGTGCGCTCGCAGTCGGCGTAGGTGACCACACTGCCCATCTGCTGGAGGCCGTGGCCGTCGCTGCCGCCGGAAATGGCGCGGTCCAGGTTGAATCCCAGCAGGGCGCTCTTGAGGTTCCAGCGCTTCAGGTTCTCGGAGTTGATCACCTCGACCCCGTCGGCCATTTTGAGCAGGCGATCGAGCTGCCCATCCGAAAAGCTGTGGTTGCAGATGCCGGTGAAGGCCGCCGAGTAGGGGTGCGGGAAAATCACGACGCTCTTGTAATTTCTGGCGCAGCGGACGATGGACTCCACATCCAGGTCGACCGAAGACATCACGGTCGGTCCCAGGCGCGGCGCGACGTGGGCGGCATAAAACCCCTTCAGGTCCTCGATCCGGTAGAAGTAGACCAGTACGTGGGCCCCCTCGCGGGAGGTCAACTCGATCCCGGGGATGCTGAGCAGGTCGTCATAGCGGTCCAGGGCCAGGGCACCGTCGATGGCGTTGTGGTCGGTGATGGCGACCCCGATCCCCAGGCGCCTGGCCCGCTGGGCGATGGCCTCGACGGTGTCGGCACCGTCCGAATGGATCGAGTGGAAGTGAAGGTCGACAACCGTGTAGCGGCTGTTGAGGGCCTCGAGATGGGGCGTTTCGAACTGAATGCGATTGTTCATAATCCGACCGGCTTCCGTTTTCAGCGAGAGTGGGCAATCCTAACCGCTAAATTTAAACCACCTATTTCAGGTGTCAACCATTTTTATCGACGGGCTGCCTCACAACTGTAATGGCTGCCGAAAAAGAATCGCGCCGGCGGCATCGGGCAGGCCTGCGGGCGGCTCAGGCTTGAATATGACGATGCGTGTGATTATGGTGACGGTAACATGGACGGATTCGTAAAAGAAACATTCAAACGGTTCAAAGCGGTAACCATGATCGAAATCAACGAAAAGATACCCGACCCGAAGGAGCTCGAAAAAGAACTGGGTGACTTTTTAACCAAAAAATTCGGCGGCAGCGTCAAGCTGTCCGCGCCCATCGTCATTCCCCAGGCCGCCCAGAGCGACGACGGCGAGGCGCCCGCCAGAGGGCCCGGCATAATAAACTTCGACCTCAAGCCCCAGGACCTGGTGGCCTACCTGGACCAGTACCTGGTCCGGCAGTCGTCGGCCAAGGACATCCTGGCCACCAAGATCTGCACCCATTTCAATCGCATCAAGCACATCCAGAGCGCCCCGGAGGAGTTCAACGACATGGTCGGCGTGATCAAGAACAACGTGCTGATGCTGGGTCCCACCGGGGTGGGAAAAACCTACATGGTGCGGCTGATCGCCAAGAAGATCGGGGTGCCCTTCGTCAAGGGCGACGCCACCAAATTCAGCGAGACCGGCTATGTCGGCGGCGACGTGGAGGACCTGGTGCGCGACCTGGTCCGGGAGGCCAACGGCGACATCGAACTGGCCCAGTACGGCATCATCTACATCGACGAGATCGACAAGATCGCCTCCAGCCACAATCTGATCGGTGCCGACGTCTCCCGCACCGGCGTGCAGCGGGCCCTGCTCAAGCCCATGGAGGAGACCGACGTGGACCTGAAGGTCCCCCACGACCCGGTCTCCATGCTGCAGGAGATCGACCGCTTCCGCAAAACCGGCAAAAAAGAGAAGAACAGCGTCAACACCAAACACATCCTGTTCATCATGAGCGGCGCCTTCACCGGCCTGGAAAAAATCATCTCCCGGCGCGTGATCGATCAGAAGATCGGCTTCGGCGCCTCGGTCGCCGACCCGGCGCGGGAAGGCGACCTGCTCGGCCGTTTGAAGTCCGAGGATCTGGTCCAGTTCGGTTTCGAATCCGAGTTCGTCGGCCGCCTGCCCGTGCGGGCGGTCTTCGAGCGCTTGACGGAAGCCGACCTGTGCGACATCCTCAAAAACCCCAACAACCCCATCATCCTGGGCAAAAAGCTGGATTTCGCCGCCTACGGCATCGACGTCAAGTTCCAGACCGAGGCGCTGGCGGTATTGGCCAAACGGGCCTTCGATGAAAACACCGGCGCGCGCGGGCTGGTCAGTGCCGTGGAAAACGCCCTGCTGCCGTTCGAAAAAACCCTGCCCTCGTCGACCGTGACCCGTTTTGCGGTCACCCGGCAGGTCATCGACGACCCGGGGCCCAGCCTGGCGCAGCGCCTGGCGCGTCCCGACGACGATGCCCTCAACCAGGCCTTCGATCAGCTGGCGGCCCAGGAGCGTCAGCGCATCGTCAGCTATGTGGCCGCCAACCGCCGCACCTTCGCCGAAAAATATGGCATCCAGCTGACCGATTCGCGCATCGACCTGGTGGCCCAGGTCTACTGCCGCCAGGTCACCGACATCGAAAAAGTGCTCTTCAAGGTCAAATCCTACTACGAGGAGACCAAGGGCATCGAGCTTTACTTTATCAAAAATCATGGTATTAACATTGTCCTGGAAGAAGAGGCCATCGACGCCATTATCGGGCACTGCCTGCGCACCCGGATCACACCGGAGCGCTACTACCGCAACCTGGCCGCCGATTTCGAACACGGCCTGAAGCTGGTTCGCGAAAAAACGGGCCGGACGCGCTTTTTCATCACCCCGGAGGCCCTGGAAAAACCGGACCGCTACATCGCCGAACTGCTTCGGCAGGACAGCGCGGTGGGCCAGCGGCCGCTCCCCCGACCCCGGCACCCTGCTGGAAGGCTGACGTGATATGATCGGAATTTCGAAACTGTACTGCGGCACCGTCGAGCCCTCGGATGCCCTGCGCTACGGCCGCCACTCGTCGAGCCTGCCCTCGCACCTGCTGCAGTTTTCCAAGGACAAACGGCCGGTGGTGGTCTGGAACGTGACCCGCAAGTGCAACCTCAAGTGCGTGCACTGCTACGCCCACGCCACGGAGACGTCCGTCGCCAACGAACTGTCGACCCAAGAGGGCAAGGCCCTGATCGACGACCTGGCCGCCTTCGGCGCCCCGGTGATGCTCTTTTCGGGCGGCGAGCCCCTGGTGCGCAAGGACCTGCCCGAGCTGGCCGCCTACGCCGTGGAGCGCGGCATGCGGGCCGTGATCTCCACCAACGGCACCCTGATCACGGCCGGCCTGGCCAAGACCCTCAAGTACATCGGCCTGTCCTACGTGGGCATCAGCCTGGACGGCATGCGCGAGATCAACGACCGCTTCCGCGGCGTGCCCGGCGCCTACGACAAGGCCCTGGACGGCATCCGCAACTGCCAGGAGGCCGGCATCAAGGTCGGGTTGCGCTTCACCATCAACCGCTTCAATGTGGGCGACATCCCGGCCATCTTCGATCTGCTCGAAACCATGGACATCCCGCGGGTCTGCTTTTACCACCTGGTGTACGCCGGCCGGGGGTCCAAGATGGTCGAAGAAGACCTGAGCCTGCGAGGGCACCCGCCGGGCCGTGGACCTGATCATCGACCGCACCCGGGCCCTTCACGACAAGGGCCTGAACAAGGAGGTGCTGACCGTGGACAACCACGCCGACGGCCCCTACCTCTACCTGCGCCTGCGCCAGGAGGACCCCCGGCGCGCCCAGGAGGTCCTGGAACTGCTGCAGATGAACGAGGGCAACAACTCGGGCCGCGGCATCGGCTGCGTCAGCTGGGACGGCGAGGTGTATGCCGACCAGTTCTGGCGCCACCACAGCTTCGGCAATGTCCGGCAGCGCCCCTTTTCCGAGATCTGGACCGACCCGCAGGACCCCTTGCTGTTGCAGCTCAAAGAGAAAAAAAATCACGTCAAGGGGCGCTGCGCCGCCTGCCCTGGCTGGACGTCTGCGGCGGCAACTTCAGGGTGCGGGCCGAGGCGGTCACGGGCGACGTGTGGGCGCCGGACCCGGCCTGCTACCTGAGCGACGAAGAGATCGCCCAAACCATTTAGGAACCCAAACGTGCCTATTGCCCCAATCTCTGCGTTGGCACCACGCTCCAAATCCTCGACATACAATTAGTATGCCTGCGGTTTGAAGCGTGATGCCGCCTTGACCTTGAGGCAATATCCAAGTTTGAAGACACACGCATTTAGGAACCAGACATGCTATTTCCCGACTACCGCCCCCGCCGCATGCGTCAGAGCGCGGCGCTGCGCAAAATGGTCCGCGAAACCGCACTGACGGTCGACGACCTGATCCTGCCCCTGTTCGCGGTCGACGGCAAGGGCGTCAAGACCCCCATCGACGCCATGCCGGGCAACTACCGGCTCTCGGTCGACAACCTGGTCAAGGAGGCCCGACAGGCGTCCGATCTGGGCATACCGGCCATTATCCTGTTCGGCATCCCCGCCCAAAAAGACCCCTTGGGGACCCAGGCCTACGCCAAAAACGGCATCGTCCAGCGGGCCGTCAAGGCCATCAAGGACAAGCTGCCGGAGCTGGTGGTCATCACCGACGTCTGCCTGTGCGAATACACGGATCACGGGCACTGCGGCTTCGTCGACGGCGGCACGGTCGACAACGACGCCACCTTGGACCTGCTGGCCAAGGCGGCCTTGTCGCATGCCGAGGCCGGCGCGGACATGGTGGCGCCGTCGGACATGATGGACGGACGCGTGGCCGAAATACGGGCCGTCCTGGACGAAAACGACTTTGCCCGGGTTCCGATCATGTCATACGCGGCCAAGTACTGTTCGGCCTATTACGGCCCCTTCCGGGAAGCGGCCCAGAGTGCGCCGCAGTTCGGCGACCGCCGCAGCTACCAGATGGATCCGGCCAACGCCCGCGAGGCCATCCGCGAAGCCACCATGGACGTGGAGGAAGGCGCCGACATCATCATGGTCAAACCGGCCCTGGCCTACCTGGACATCATTTGCCGCATCCGGGACGAGGTCGACCTGCCCGTGGCGGCCTACAATGTCAGCGGCGAATTTTCCATGATCAAGGCGGCCGAAAAAATGGGCTGGATCGACGGACCGAAGGTCATGATGGAAACGCTCACCGCCATCAAGCGCGCCGGGGCCGACATGATCCTGACCTACTTTGCCCAAGACGCCGCAGCCCTGCTCAACGCCCGACAATAAAAGGATCGACGCCACCCATGCCTGACCACCCCCATGCCGGCCGCCACAGCGCAGCTTCCGGCCACCCCCCTTCCGGGGCCAAGCACCACCAGCTGCGCCTGGTGGCCTGGGAGACGACCCGCAACTGCAACCTGGCCTGCGTGCACTGCCGCGCCGCCGCCACGCAGGGGCCCTACGCGGGGGAGCTGGACACCGAGCGGGCCTTCAACCTGCTGGACCAGATCGCCGAGGTGGCCAAGCCCATCATCATTCTGACCGGCGGCGAACCGTTGCTGCGCGACGACATCTTCGACATCGCCAAACACGGCCACGCCCTGGGGCTGAAAATGGTCATGGCCCCCAACGGCACCCTGATTACCGCGGCGGTCGCCCAAAAAATGGCCGCGTCCGGCATCCGCCGCATCAGTGCCAGCATCGACGGCGCCACCAAGGCCTTCCACGATCGCTTCCGGGGCGTCGACGGTGCCTTCGACGCCGCCATCCAGGGCATCGAACACGTCAAGCGGGCCGGCATCGAATTTCAGATCAACACCACCGTGACCCAAGCCAACCTGGACCAGATCCCCCGGATTCTCGAACTGGCCGAACAGCTGGGGGCGGCGGCCCATCACATATTCCTGCTGGTGCCGACCGGGCGGGGCAAGTACATCGTCGACCAGGCCATCGATGCCGAGGCCTACGAGGCCACCTTGAACTGGTTCTACGATCAGCGCGACCGAACCACGCTGCAGCTCAAGGCCACCTGCGCCCCGCACTACTACCGCATTTTGCGCCAGCGCGCCAAAGCGGAAGGCAAAACCGTCACCTTTCAGACCCACGGGCTGGATGCGGTCACCCGGGGCTGCCTGGCCGGCACGGGCTTTTGCTTCATCTCGCACACCGGCGTGGTGCAGCCGTGCGGCTACACCGACGTGCAGTGCGGTGACATCACCCAGACCACGTTCGGTGAGGTCTGGCACCACTCGCCGGTGTTCCTGAAGCTGCGCGACTTCAAGGCCCTGGAGGGAAAATGCGGCGCGTGCCAGTACCGGGCCGTCTGCGGCGGCTGCCGCGCCCGGGCCTTCGAGGCCACCGGCAACTACATGGCCGAGGAACCGTTGTGTTCGTATCAGCCCGAAAAAGCGGCCCCGTCGATGTAGGGCATCTGGGCCCGCCATGATGACGCCTTCAAAAATGGCCGGCATCCGGGCCCTGCCTGCCCTGGCGGCGGCCCTCTGGATCCTCCTGCTGCCCACGGCGCCCGTGCAGGCGGCCGCCATCAGGGATCTGCGCATTGGCAGCGACACCGAATACGTCCGCCTGGTGCTGGAGTTTGACCAGGCCGTGATGCCGGCCCCGGCCTACACGATCGCCGGCAGCCGCCTGCAGATCACCCTGGCGGGCATCGCCAACGCGCTGCCCGCCGGCCCGGCCGCCGAACAGCCCGGGATCCGGCGCCTGGACGTTTTGCCGCAAGGCGCTGCAACGGTGATCGACGCGGTCTTCGCCTTCCCGCCGGCCGACGTCAAAGCCTTTACCCTGACCGACCCGCATCGCTTCATCGTCGACGCCTACCGCCCGGCGCCCCTGTCGGCCGGCGCCGGCCGGGTTGAAGGCCCAGCTGCCGACGGCGCCGGGCTGGGTGCCGACAGACCGGTCCCCGGCGGCCGGGCGCTGCCCGACGCCTCCACCGGCCATGGGATCTTGGAACGCATGCTGGCACCGTTGATCGTCGCGACCTCCATCATACTGATTGGTTTTGTGATTCTGGTCTGGATCGGCGGCCGGAAACGGGCGGCTGAACCGATCCGAATCGGCCCGCTGCCGCCGATCAAAGATCCGCTGATCGATCGCATCGACGAGGCCGTTCAAGAGCACCTGGAGCTCAACCATCAGATCGACACCCTGGCAAGGGTTGCCCGCCTGTCCCACCAAAAAAGCGAATTGCTCGCCCAGCGCCTGGACGATGTGATCGCCGCGCTCGAGGCCGGTGGACACAAGGCCGGTGGAAATAACGGTCATTGAATTTCAGAAAAAAATCAAACGACCGAAATAAAAAAGCGTATATATTGCAACCGGCATCCGGCGCAGTCAGTGCCCCTCCAGAGACGGCACCTTGCGGCCCGGGCCACCGTTCTCGCTCCTTTGAAATCCTCGACGTAGCCCGCTACGCCTGCGGTTTCAAACTCGCTGCGGCCTTGGCCCGAACCACAATCCACCATCTCTGGACGCGCACTAGTTCGTAACCGGCCACATTCACAGGGAGGGTTGGACTTTGTCGTATATCCTGGATCAAGAGCAACTAGACGGTTTGGAAAATGCATTGACCGCCGATTTGATGAGCCTGGGCGTACAATCCGTAATTCTGATCGACATGGCCGGAAACGTGATCGTCAATCTCGATGACGGCAAGGTCCGTCACGACGTCTATTCGCTGGCGGCGCTGGCCGCCGGAAATTTCGGGGCCGTCAGTGCCATGGCGTCCATCATCGGCGAGGAGGAGTTTTCGCTGCTGTTCCACAAAGGCAAGACCGAAAACATCAATTTCACCAAGATCATGGATGACTTTCTCCTGGTGTCGATTTTCGGGAACGATGTTTCTCTGGGCTATCTGAGGCTCAAGATTGATGAAGTCATCGAAAAAATCAAGGCGCTGATCGGCCGGATGGAAACCGTCTGATCGGAAGACCGGCATCTGCGCGATGCCGATTCTGAATTCGGATCGGTATGCATCCGACAGGAGAGACCACCATGGGCAAAAAAGCGAACGACACATTCGCCTATGACTTGGACAACCGACTGGACGATTTTTTCAGCGATTCAGCCGCCCCCCAACCCAAACCAGATGCAGAGGACACCTTGCCCACCAGCCCCGACAACCCGCTACAGGAATTAAAATCCACCATATTGGCCATCGACTGGGAGATCAGCGAGGCGGCCATGCAATCCCTGCAGGTGCAGGTGGATGCGCTCCTGCCGCGCTTCGAAGCGGACAAGGCCAGCCGAACGCTTCTCAAGATAATCAAATCACTGGGAACGTATATCAAGGCCCACAAGTCGAACGCCCATCCGGATGCGATCATGCAGCTCATGTCGGCCCACGCCGCCCTGGAAAGCGTGGCGAGCGACGATGGGTTGAGCGCTGACGCCAAAACCGACCTCGTGGTAGAGGCGGTCAGGCAGTTCAAACGCTTGAAAGCCGAAATTACCGGTTCGACCACCGCTCGCGCCGCGGGCGGGGCCGGCGCCCCGGGCCGGCCCAAATCAAGCGCGCCGCCCGACATGGCGACGGTCCTTGCGGCCATCGAGGCCTTGAGAACCGATATCCGGGGCCAACTGGAGGCCATTCGCGCCGAACTGAAGCGGCTCGGCGCCCGGGAATAACGGCGTGACCTTTACCCACGCCATCGTCAGAGAGCCGGGGGCGGACATGGCCGCCGGCATCACCACCGCCGATCTGGGCGTCCCCGAACCCGCCGCGGCCCGCAAGCAGTTCGAGGCCTATGTGAAGGCCTTGACGGGTTGCGGGCTGGCGCTGACCGTCCTGGGGCCTCTGGACGGCCATCCGGATGCCCATTTTGTGGAGGACACGGCCGTTGTGCTGCCGGAAAAGGCGGTCATCACCAATCCGGGCGCCCCGTCCCGTCAAGGCGAAGTGAACACCATCGCGGCCGCCCTGTCGCCCTTCCGGGAAACCGTGGCCATCCGGCCCCCGGGAACCTTGGACGGCGGGGATGTGCTCATGGTCGGCGGCCACTTTTTCATCGGGCTGTCCGACCGAACCAACCCGGACGGGGCCGCGCAGCTGCGTGACATCCTGGCCGGGCATGGCTACACGGCCACCCTGGTGCCCGTGGCCGACGGGCTGCATTTCAAATCCAGCGTCAACCTGGTGGCCGACGGCACCCTCCTGACGACACGGGCCTTTGCCGATCATCCGGCCTTCGGCGGCTATCGGCGGATCGTCCTTCCGGCGGGCGAGGCCTATGCGGCCAACACCCTGCTGGTCAACGACCGCCTGATCATGCCGGCCGGTTTTCCCGAGACGCGCCGCCTGCTGCAGGCCCTGAACAAGCCGATCATCGAGCTCGACACCAGCGAGTTCCGCAAAATGGACGGCGGGCTGACCTGTCTCTCCCTGCGCTTCTAAGCCGTGCCCATCCATAAAACGGGTATTTTGCCCGACCTGCCGTCGATCAGAACCACCGCGAAAGGGTGTGTCCGGCCACAACGGCGGCCAATCCCAAAAACAAACTGAGCCCCAGGTTGCCGAAGGCGGCCAGCCACTGCCCCGCCTTGGCCAGGTTCAAGGTTTCCAGGCCGAAGGTCGAAAAGGTGGTGTAGCTGCCCAGCAGGCCCACGAAGAGAAAGGCCCGCCATTGCGGGGAGAAGAGCTGGCGACTCTCCATCAGCCCGGCCCCGATGCCGATCAGCAGGCACCCGGTCACGTTGACGGTCATGGTCCCGACCGGGAAGGTGGCCGTCTTGGCCAGGCCCTGCACCGCGCCGGCCACCAGGTACCTGCTGATGGCGCCGATGCACCCCCCCAGACCAATGATCACGTATTTCAGCATGGCACGCTCCGGGGCTCGCAGAATAATATTCTTGACAATAATATTATATATGAATATTTTTTTGCTTTAATGGAGATTTTAAGCATGATCGACGATATCAGTTTAAAAATCCTGAAGATTCTGCAGGACAAGGCGCGCATTCCCAACGTGGAGGTCGCCCGGCAGGTGGGCATGGCCCCGTCCGCCGTCCTGGAGCGAATCCGCAAACTGGAAAAGATGGGCTTTATCGACGGCTATGAAGTCCGCATCAACCCCGAACGGTTCGGCAAAAGCCAGGTGGCCTTTATCACGGTCCGCACCGACGGAGACGGTGCCGAGCACGACCTGATCGACACCCTGGCGGCCATTCCCCAGGTCCAGGAAATCCACTACGTCGCCGGCCGGAACGGTTACCTGATCAAAATTCGCGAAGCGGACACCCGGGCCGTGGGCCGGCTGGTCAGAAACCAGATCGCACCGCTCAAGGGCGTGCGTGCCATCGACACCACCATCGTGATGAACACCTTCAAGGAGACCGCCCGGATCCCGATTGCGGACCCGAACACGATTTAGCAACCCGACACCGCCAGCGCAACCCAAAACGAGGAGTGGTATGATCCGCATCAACGAACACTACCTGAAACTCAAGGCCTCCTATCTGTTTTCCGACATCGCCAAACGGGTCTTGGCCCATCAGCGCAACCACCCCGATCGGCAGATCATCCGGCTGGGCATCGGCGACGTCACCCGCGCCCTGCCCGAGGCCTGCGTGACCGCCCTTCACGCCGCCGTGGACGAGATGGCCGTCGAGCGCAGTTTTCACGGCTACGGCCCCGAGCAGGGCTACGATTTCCTGAGAGAGGCCATTGTCGAACACGATTTCAGGGCCCGCGGCGCCGACATCGATGCCGATGAAATCTTCGTCAGCGACGGCGCCAAGTGCGACACCGGCAACATCCAGGAGATCTTCGACGCCGCCGCCCGCATCGCCATTCCCGACCCGGTCTACCCCGTCTACCTGGACACGAACGTGATGGCCGGCCGCTCGGGTCCCTACCGCGACGGACGCTACCAGGGCATCGTCTATCTGGACGGCAACCTGGAAAACGGCTTCATTCCCGAACTGCCCGCTGAACCGGTGGACCTGATCTACCTGTGCTTTCCCAACAACCCCACCGGCGCCACGGTTACCCGCCAGCAGCTCAAGCAATGGGTGGATTGGGCCGCCGACCACCAGGCCATCATCTTGTACGATGCGGCCTACGAAGCCTTTATCCGCGACGAGAACCTGCCCCACAGCATTTTCGAAATCGAGGGCGCCCGGCAGGTGGCCATCGAATTTCGCAGCTTCTCCAAGACCGCCGGCTTTACCGGCACGCGCTGCGCCTTCACGGTGGTGCCCAAATCGCTGACGGCCGTCGACGCCGCCGGAAGGGCCCACTCGGTCCACCAGCTGTGGCACCGGCGCCAGGGCACCAAATTCAACGGGGTCTCCTATCCCGTCCAGCGGGCTGCCGCCGCCGCCTACAGCCGGGCCGGCCGGCGCCAGGTGGCCGACCTGGTGGCCTATTACATGGCCAACGCCGATCGGATCCGCCAGGCCATGAGCGCCTTGGGGTTCGCCTGCATCGGCGGCGAGAATTCGCCTTACATCTGGGTCTCGACCGGTCAGGACTCCTGGGCCTTTTTCGACATGCTGCTCGAAAAAGCCGGGGTGGTCTGCACCCCGGGCGCCGGATTCGGCAGCTGCGGCGAAGGCTACATCCGCATCAGCGCCTTCAACAGCCATGAAAACGTGACCACTGCCCTGGAGCGCATCCGCCAGGCCCTGGCGCCATAAGGCCAGGTCGTCAAAAGGAGAGATCCCATGCCCCTGTCCAACCGGTTCGAAAAGCGGTTGTATCCCCGGCTTGACGAGATCGCCGACCACTTCGGCACCCCGTTTCACATTTACGACGAAGCCGGCATTCGCGACACCGGTCGCCGCCTGACGCGGGCCTTTGCGGGCATTCCCGGCTTTCGGGAGTATTTTGCGGTCAAGGCCCTGCCCAACCCCGCCGTCTTGTCGATCATGCGCGAGATGGGTTTCGGCTTCGACTGCAGCTCCATGGCCGAGCTGGTCCTGGGCCGTCGGGTCGGCGGCCGCGGCGACGATCTGATGTTCACCTCCAACAACACCAGCCGCCAGGAATTTGTCGCCGCCATGGCCGACGGCGGCAGCATCTTGAACCTGGACGACATCACCCTGATCGACAAACTGCCCGCGACGCCCGATCTGATCTGCTTTCGCTACAACCCCGGCCAGCGCCGCTCGGGAAACGCCATCATCGGCACCCCGGTGGAGGCCAAATACGGGGTCAGCCACGACCAGCTGCCCGAGGCCTATGCCACGGCCCGCGATCGCGGCGTCAGCCGTTTCGGCCTGCACACCATGCTGGCCTCCAACGAGTTGGACCACACCTACATGGTGCAGACGGCCGCCATGCTGCTCGAACAGGCCGAACGCATTACCGCCCAACTGGGGATTCGCTTCGCGTTCATCAACATCGGCGGCGGGCTGGGGATTCCATACCGCCCCACGGAACGCCCGCTGGATCTTGAGGCCATGGCGCGCGACATCACGGCCCTGTTCAGGACATTTTCCCGCAGCAGCGGATACATGCCGGCCCTGTTCATGGAGAGCGGCCGTTTCATGACCGGCCCGCACGGGGCCCTGGTGGCCACCGCCATCAACCGCAAGCAGATCTATCGCACCTACGTGGGACTGGACGCCAGCATGTCGGCCCTGATGCGGCCGGGCATGTACAACGCCTATCACCACATCACCGTTCCCGGCCGCCCGGCGGCTGAGGCCGAGATCGTCGACGTGGTGGGGTCGCTCTGCGAAAACAACGACAAATTCGCCATCCAGCGCGCCCTGCCCGCCATTGGCGAAGGCGACCGGGTGGTCATCCACGACACCGGCGCCCACGGACACGCCATGGGGTTCAACTACAACGGTCAACTGCGTCCCAAGGAGCTGCTGCTGAAGGTGGACGGCAGCGTCGACCTGATTCGCCGCCCGGAGTCTCTGGAAGACTATTTTGCCACCTTGTCGTTCAGCGCCGACACGCTGCCGGCAAGGCCCGGCCAGCCGGACGTTCACCTGGCCAACTGACGGCACCTTAAAGTTGGGCGCCGATCCGGCCGATAGATCGCCTGAGACCCGACCACGAAGCGCACCGATCAGGTTTTTGATCGCTTCGGCAAAACATCGTTGACTATTTGCGGCAGGGCTGATTTATAGTCAGAGCCCATCCCTCAAACGGCCATTGTGCCTGATATCTGCGTTAGGCTGAAATTTATTCTCGCAATAGCAACTAGACGCCTGTGGTGAATTTTTGTACGCCTGGGTTTCGGCCCAACCGCCCCGTTTGTGAACGGACGCGACCCTACTGAACAACCCAAGGAGACTTCATGGATGACTTTCTGCATAATTTGAGAAGCGGCAAGCTCAAGCAGCCGGACCGGGGACGACGCGACTACACGGACTACAAGGGTCCCCAGCGCCGGGCCGGCAGCGAACGCCGCCGGACGGACTACTACACCAAAGTAACCAGTGAAAATTTTGCGCTGGTCAAGGACAGCCTGGATGGGCTGGCCGAAAATCAACACCGCATCGCCGAGGCCCTGGCGGCCAACGCCAAGACCAATGCGCGCATCGCCGATGCATTGGAGACCATCGTTCTGGCGCTGCAGCACCACTGGGGTGCCCCGGGCAGGCGCCAAGAACCCGAGCCTCAGTCCCCTGCCGCAGCGGTCGAGACGGCCCCCGAATCAAACAGCGCTGCCGGGGCGCCGGACGCCGACAGCCCCGCAAAGGGGTCGCTGCCCGACGACCGTGACGGCGACCCGCTCCTGGACACCATTGCCGCCATGCGGTCCAGAGGCGACAGCTGGGAGAAAATTGCCCGTCATCTGGCCGATCGGCAGATCCCGACCGTTTCCGGGAAGGGCAAATGGCGCGGTGTGGCCGTCAAGAA
>CAVOIA010000004.1:0-33298 GCA_963695845.1 uncultured delta proteobacterium
TATTACGGGAAGTTAGGTTAGATTTTAATATCACAATTCCACACCTTGCTGTAATCCCACGCTGTCAGCTGAATGGCCGTGCGAGATCGCTTTTGTTGCCAAATTGATACGAATCTACCGGTTTTAATGCACCGGGGACCGCTGTTTGGCCGCCTGGCGCAGCGCTCGCCGACAAACAGGGCTTGACAAGCACCCCAAATCTGTATATTGAATTTTGAATACAATATACAAAACCAGCTTGACGACACTGCCGCCCGACGCAATGAAAAACTTAGGGGCCACCCACGAAAATCTCGATCACCAGGCCTATCTGGTCATCAAGGCCATGATCAACGACCGCCGCCTGGCGCCCGGAGACAAGATCAGCCAGGAAAAGCTAGCCAGGGAACTGGGCATCAGCCGGACACCGCTGATCAGCGCCCTGAAATTTTTGGAAAAAGAGAAGCTGGTCGAAGCCAGGCCGCGGCGCGGCTATTTTGTGCGGGCTTTCGACCAGGATGAGATGGTGAGCATTTTCGAGCTGCGCGAAGTCCTCGAGGGACTGGCGGCCCGACGGGCGGCAACGACGATCACCGACTCCCAGGTGACGCAACTGCGACGCTTTTTCGCGGCATTCACCGGCCAGGGCGCCATCACCGACTACCGCGGCTATTGCCGCGAGGACCGCCAGTTCCACAACTTCGTCACCCGGATCGCCGCGCGCGAGTTTCTAGAAGGCATTCTGTCCACCTACAACATCATCAGCTTTTCCTACCAGCGGGTCGACTCCGAAGGGCTGGTGCGGCCGCCGGACGAAACCCTGGACGAGCATCTGGCCATCATCGAAGCGATCTGCAGCCGCGACGCCGAAGCGGCCGAAAAGCAGATGCGCCGGCACTTCAGGCGGACCATCGCCAGCCTGTGCGAGACCGCCGGTCAACCGCCGGGCGTTCAAGACGAACCGACGCCGAAACGGGTCGCTTCGTAACCGGTTCGATACGCATGCGGAAAGCGACGGAACCGACGCGGGTTCCGCCGTTGGCCGATATATACCAACACCATCCAAAGGGGAGGAACAAAATGAAGAAGATTCTGTTGATCAGCCTGGTTGTCCTGATTGCCGTGACCACCGGCCTTGCCATGGCCGCCAAGGAATTTCCGTCGCGCAACATCACCAACGTGGTGGTCTGGGGCGCCGGCGGCGGCACCGACACCTGCAACCGCATCATCATGGCCGAAATGGCTCCCTTTCTGGGGGTCAACGTCAACGTCATCAACAAGACCGGCGGCGTGGCCGGTTCGGTGGGCATGAGCCACGCCTTCAGCCAGCCTCACGACGGTTACACCCTGTGCGGCCTGTCCGAGTCCAACGTAACCGCCGGCGTCCAGGGCGGGTGGGACAAACGCTTCGACGTGTGGGACACCTTTATCGTCGGCGGCTCTCCCGACGTCATTTCCGTCACCCCCGACACCCCCTACCAGACCCTCGAGGACCTGATCGAAGCCGCCAAGAAAGAGCCCGGCAGCATCAAGGCCGCCGCCAGCGGTGCCGGCTCGATCCACCACCTGAACCTGCTGGCCGTGGAAAAAGGCTCGGGCGCCAAATTCAACTTCATCCCCTACAAGGGATCGGCCCCGGCGCAAAACGCAGCCATGACCGGTGAGGTCTCCGTGGTGGTCACCTCCCTGGCCGAGCAGCAGCAGCTGCTGCGCGGCGGCAAGCTGCGCGCCCTGGGCATGCTGATCCCCGAGGCCTTCGAGGTTCAGGACCTGGGCACCATCCCGTCGTCGTTCGACGCCTACCCCGGCCTGTCCGAATATCTGCCCATCTCCCAGGCCATCGGGTTTGCCGTGCCGGCCGACACGCCCGACCAGGCCAAAGCCGTACTGACCGACGCCTTTAACAAAGCCATGGCCTCGGACAAGGTCAAAAGCTGGGCCAAGGAGAACTACTACCTGCTTTCGGGCAAATCCGGTGCCGAGGCCAATGCCGAGTTCGCGGCCCTGGAATCCAACTTTGCCTGGACGCTGTGGGAGCTGGGCGCCGCCACCGTGGAGCCGTCTAAACTCAACATCCCCAAACCGTAACCGCCGCTGCATAAAGCGGGCGGCACCCGGTGTGGCGGGTGCCGCCCAGACCCTCGAACGGCAGTTTCGAGAAGAAAAAAAGGCCAATGTCCATGATGGAAATCGAAAAACTGCGCCGGGCCGACATCTTTTCCGGCATTGCCATCGGCGTTTTCGGCCTGTGGGTCGTCAGCCAGGCCCTGAAGATGCCCATGAAGGATTCCTGGGGCGGTGTACAAAATGTGTGGTTTGTCTCCCCGGCACTTTTTCCGCTGTTCGTCGGCGCCATCATTGCCCTGTTGGGCGCTGGCCTGACCGTCAACGCCCTTAAAACGGTCGGGCGGTCAGGATTCACCGACACCCTGGCCTGGCTGAAAAGCCCGGAATTGATCCGCTTTTTGAAATCGGATGCGATGATGCGCTTTCACGCCGTCGTGGTGCTGCTGCTCAGCTTCGTGTTTCTCAACATCCCACGCATCGACTTCTTCCTGAGCGCCGTGCTTTTTCTTACGGCATTTATCAGCATGTTCTATCTGGACGATGCGGTCCTGCTGCTCAAGATGCTGCGCGCCTACCTGGCCGGAACCGTCATCCTGCTACTGTGGTTCGTACTGGGCATCCCCGGACTCCTTGAGGGCCGCCTGCCCTACCCCAGCGATTGGCTCAGCGTGGCCTTTATCGCCGCTTACGGCATCTATGTGTTCACCCTCGTACGCAGCGACACGGCGATGCGCAAAAAATTCCGGACCAGCCTGACCATTGCGGTGGCCGCTCCGTTTGTCATCGGCCCGATTTTCAAATACTTCCTGTTGGTTCCCATGCCCACCGAAGGCCTGATCGTGGCCCTGCTGGACGCCATTCGATATTGGGATTTCTGATAGCGCTGGAGCTGATTTTCCATGAACATCATCACACGAATCGCCGAATTTCTCGGAATCGTCGGTCACCTGGCCGCCGATCCGGTCAACCTGGCCATATTGTTCGGATCGGTGATGCTGGGCATTATTTTCGGTGCCATGCCGGGCCTGACATCCACGCTGGGCGTCGCCCTGCTCACTGCCCTGACCTACGGCATGGACACCAACCTGGCCATGATCTGCCTGTTGGCCATTTACGTGGGCGGCACCTACGGCGGCTCCTACTCATCCATTTTGATCAACATTCCGGGAACGGCCGCGGCGGCCGCCACAGCCCTGGACGGCTATCCGCTGGCCTGCAAGGGCGAGGGCGGCCGGGCCATCGGCCTGACCACGACCGCGTCGGCCATCGGTACGATCATCAGCATGCTGTTCGTGGTGAGTATTTCACCGATCATCTCTCACTTCGCCCTGCAGTTCACCTCCTTCGAATTTTTCCTGCTGGCCTTTTTCGGCATACTGATCAGCGGCACCCTCACCAGCCCGGACCTGGTCATCAAGGGCTGGATCGCCGGCTTCCTGGGCCTGTTTCTGGCCTGCGTGGGCCGCGACCTGCTGCAGTTTTACCCGCGCTACACCTTCGGCTTCGCCGAACTGGACAGCGGTATCGAAGTGGTGCCGGTACTGATCGGCGCCTTCGGCATCCCCCAGATCATCCAGGTACTCAAGGACCGCTTTCAGATCGGCGAAGCCCAGAAACTGCAGCGCATCATTCCCGAATTGGGCACGGTGTTGCGCAACTTGCCGGCCATCGGCCGCTCGGCTCTGATCGGCGTGGGCATCGGCGCCGTACCTGGAATCGGTGAAGACATCGCCGGATGGGTTTCCTACGGGACGGCCAAAAACACCTCCAAACACCCGGAAACCTTCGGCAAGGGCGAACTCAAAGGGGTGCTGGCCAGCGAGACCGCCAACAACGCCTGCGTGGGCGGCGCCATGATCCCGCTGCTCAACCTGGGCATTCCCGGCAGCCCGCCGGCAGCCATGCTGCTGGGTGCCCTGATGCTGCACGGGGTCACCCCCGGCCCCATGATCACCTTCGAACACCCCACGTTTATCCTCGAGGTGGCCGCCATTTTACTGCTGGCCTCCATGGCCATGTGGTGCACCGGCATGCTCATGGCCAAGCAGGTCGTCAAGGTGCTGCGCATCCCGACCCAGCTGTTCATGCCCATCATCGCCGTGTTGTGCGTGATCGGCTCCTACTCGTTGGGGTTGAGCGTCTTCAACCTCTACCTGATGCTGCCGGTGGGCATCGTGTGCTATTTTCTCACCGAGATGGGCTACCCCATCGCCCCGTTGGTCATCGGCGTCATTTTGGGACCCATGGCCGACGAAAACCTGCGCCGGGCCCTGATGGTGTCCCAGGGCAGCTTCATGCCCGTGTTTCAACGGCCGGTGTCGCTGATCCTGTTCCTCATCATCGTCTGGACCGTGATCAGCCAGTTCCGATGGTTCCGCCGTCTCAAGGACCGCGGTGTGAACCTGATCCTCAACCGCAAGAACACCTGCGACGCCGTGCTGGAACAAGACCAGCGCGATGACCAGTAGCCAATTCACTGCATCCGGGCGGCCAATCGCCCTTCAGGGAGGTTCGACCATGCTCAACATGGCCATCATCACCGGGTTTTTGTCCAAGACCAAGGACCGCTTCCACGAATACAACACGCCGCTGGACCTGGACGAAAAATTCGCCCTCATGGCCGACATCGACGGATACGACGGGGTTGAAATCGTCTATCCGTATGAAGTCAACGATCCGGCGGCCACCCGGCGGGCGCTCGACAAATACGGATTGAAGGTCGCCGCGGTCAACGTCAACGTCAAGGCCGAACCGGAATTTCGCAACGGCGGTCTCACCTCGCACCTGCCCGAGGTGCGCGAAAAGGCGGTGCGATTTATCAAGCAGGCCAAGGATTTCGCCCAGGCCGTGGGAGCCGACAAAGTCACCTGCTGCCCGCTGGGGGACGGCTACGAGTTCGCCTTTCAGTACGACTACGCCCAGACCTGGCAGTACCTGGTGGAAACCTTCGGCGCCGCCGGGGAATACAAGCGCGATCTCCCGCTCTTCGTCGAATACAAGCCCAGCGAGACCCGGGGCCGCTGTTTCGTCGATTCGGCATCCAAGGCCCTGTGCCTGCTCAACGACATCGGCAACACCAACATGGGCATCACCCTGGATTTCGGGCACAGCATGTACGGCAACGAAAACCCGGCCGAAGCCCTGGTGATGCTGATCCAAAGCCCCTACCCCTACTACATCCACGTCAACGACAACGACGGCCGCTGGGATTGGGACTACTTTTGCGGCACCAAGCATTTTCTCGAATACGTCGAATTTCTCTACTATCTCAAACGCGACGGCTACACGGGCTACCTCACCTCGGACACCTCGCCGACCCGCTGGAACATCCGCGGGACCTTCGAAGCCAACAGCCGCATGACCAACCGCATCTGGCAGCTGCTGGACAACGTGGACGGCGGCCGGATCGCTGCGCTCATGCGCGCCGGCGATTACCTGGAAACATGGAAATTCATAGAGACGCACATTTTCGGTTTGAAGTGAACCCGACCGCTGCCGTCACCAGGGCCCAACTGCTGGCCGGCCAACCGCCGCCCTGGCCCGACGACCCCTTTGCGGACATCCGCGCCACGGTGGCTGCATCGGCCACCCGACTGGTGGTCCTGGATGACGACCCTACCGGCACCCAGACGGTCCACGGCATGCCGGTGCTGACCACCTGGCCGGTCGGGGCCCTGGAAGCGGAGCTGCGAAACCCGGGCCCGGGCTTTTTCATCCTGACCAATTCGCGCAGTCTGCCCGCGACGGCCGCGGCATCGCTGGGCCGCGAAATCGGCGCCAACCTGCGCTGCGCCGTCGACACCACCGGGGTCCACATCCAGGTGATCAGCCGCAGCGACTCGACCCTGCGCGGTCACTTTCCCGGTGAGGTCGACGCCTTCCTGCAGGCCATGGGCACGCCCGATCTGCCCCGCATCATCGCGCCCTGCTTCTTCGAAGGCGGCCGTCTGACGGCCGGGGACATTCACTATGTGGCCGAAAACGACCGTCTCATTCCGGCCGCCCAAACACCCTATGCGCAGGATGCGGCCTTCGGTTACCGCCATTCGAACCTGCGCGACTGGGTGGCGGAAAAAACCGGCGGTCGCGTCTCGGCAAACCAGGTGGCCTCCGTCACCCTGGCCGACCTTCGCACGGGCGGTCCGCGGCGGGTGGCCGAACGCCTGGCGGCGCTGCCGCCGCAAGGCTGTTGTGTCGTCAATGCCCTGGAATATCGGGACCTGGAAGTATTCGTGGCGGGTCTGTTGGCGGCCGAGAAGCAGGGCCGCCACTTTTTCTTGCGCTCGGCCGCCTCGCTGGTGCGGGTACGGGCCGGGATTTCGCCAACGGCGCTGCTCGATCGAGCGGCCGTGGCTGAAAACACGGACACGGGGGGCCTGTTTGTGGTGGGTTCCTACGTTCCCAAAACCAGCGCGCAGCTTGAGGCACTGCTGACCGGCAGCGCTGTCGCCAGCATTGAAATCCGGGTCCGGGATTTGCTGGAGGACCGGCTGCAGGCCGAAGCCGTCGCCGCGGCCAGCAAAGCGGCCACTCAAACCCTGAGCCGCGGTCGGGACACCGTGCTGTTTACCAGCCGTCATCTGGAAAAAGGCACCGATGCCGACAGCAGCCTGGCCATCGGCCGGCGCATCTCGAAAAGCCTGATCGCCATCGTGAGCGGCATCGACTGTCAACCGCGCTACCTGGTCGCCAAGGGGGGCATAACCTCCAGTGACCTGGCCACCCTGGGATTGGGCGTGCGGCGGGCCATGATCATGGGTCAGATGCTGCCCGGTGTACCCGTGTGGCGGCTGGGTGGCGAAACCCGCTGGCCTGGCATGGCCTACATCGTTTTTCCCGGCAACGTCGGTGAAGACGACGCCCTGGCGGTCATCCAGCGACGCCTGGCCAACTCGAATGAAAACCCAGCGTAGGATTCAGCTATTCGAAACCATTAAATGTGGAGGAAAACCTATGAATCAGACCAAACACACCGTGAGAACCATCCAGGAGATGCGTGACCGCAACGAGACGATCACCATGCTCACGGCCTACGACTACCCCACCGCCAGACAGATCAACGATGCCGGCATCGACATGATCCTGGTGGGCGACTCCTGCGCCATGGTGGTGCACGGCCACCCCAACACGCTCAATGCCACCATGGACATGATGGTGCTGCACTGCGCCGCCGTGGCCCGCGGTTGCCCGCGCACCATGGTGATTGCCGACATGCCGTTCGGCTCATTTCAGTACTCCATCGAAGAGACCATGCGCAACGCGGCCCGCTTTGTCACCGAAGCCAAGGTGGACGGCGTCAAATTCGAAGCCACCCCCCATCACATCGAAAAAACCAAAGCCATCGTGCAGATGGGCATCGCCGTGGTCGGCCACGTGGGGCTGCATCCCCAGGCCGTGGGTGCCCTGGGCGGCCTCACGGTCCAGGGGAAATCGGTCGAAACCGCCCGCAAGGTCGTCAGCGAAGCGCTGGCCCTGCAGGAGGCCGGCGCCTTTGCGATCATCTTCGAAGCCGTCCCGGCCAAGCTCTCGGCCTACGTCACCCGCAAGCTGCGCATCCCCACCATCAGCATCGGCGGCGGTCCGGGCTGTTCCGGCCAACTGCTGGTCACCCCCGACGTGCTGGGCATGTTCGACGCCTTCACGCCCAGCTTCGCTAAAAAATACCAGAACTTCAACGGGTTGATGAAAGAGACCTTCGCCAAGTACAAGGAAGAGGTCGTCAGCGGCGTCTTTCCCGGCGAGGAGCACAGTTACAAGATGTCCGATGAAGTGCTGGATGCCATCGAGGCCGAATTCGGCAAGGCCGGATAGCACCCACAATCCGTCAAAGCGCCGCGGCATCCGAAAAAGGCCTTGACTAAAATTTCGAAAACGGTTTATATGCGGTTTTTCGCGAAACGGCACCCAGCCGTTTCAGGCAGTTGGCCGAGGTAGCTCAGTCGGTAGAGCAGGGGACTGAAAATCCCCGTGTCGGCAGTTCGATTCTGTCCCTCGGCACTAGAGAAATAACGGTTTACAGAGAATCATCTGTAAGCCGTTTTTCTTTTTGGCTCTGGAGTCCCCCATCTGTCCCCCTTTTGTAAAAATAGTTGTCACAAATACAGCTAACGAATGATCCCCGGGGCGCTTGCCCGGCTATGGTCCGGTTTGAGTCACAGTTCGGGCGTATCAAGACGTCCAGGTGTTCGGGGAGCTATGGGATCGGGTGATCGGTGGGTGATCAGGATTCGTAGGATATCACCAGTGACGAGATTTGGTGATGCGTTGGAGAAATCAGTAAAATCCGCCATCATTTTTTGCCTGTGATAGCATATTGAAAGTCAACTAATCATCTAAAATGGCCAACCAGTAGAGTCGAAGATGGGCGCGGTGGTTTTAGGCTTTCGGTGGCTGTTGGCGTCTCTTTCGATACACCGCCTCAGTCCGACTTGCCATGACTCCGTTTCCCATCCCCGCTCATCAAACCGGACATGCGGAGCTACCGCATCCGGCTTTCCGACTGGCTTCTTCTCAAGGCTCACGCTGGACGGCAGATCTTATCGGCTTTGGCAGCATTACGCCAAGTTCTCCGAACACTCGCTCCGAAGGATACCGACGGATGCCTCGCGAAGGCACCTTGTGCCGTTCAACCAGAAAACGTCTGACGCGGTTGTATACATTCCGCTCCACCGCCCGATACGCAATCATCGTCGTGCCATAGCAAAAGTAAGTGCACCAACCCCGCAAAAGCGCGTTCAACCGATTTCTTACATCCGGCCACGCCCCTTTCTCGCTGGGTCGCAATAATGCCCCGACCTTCTGCTTCAAGCGACTTACGCTGATCTTTGATGGGCTTGCGCCAAGGTAACAGGTTCCATCTTTCTTGAACGTCATCCGGCCAAAGGTGTAGCCCAGAAAGTTGAAGGTCTCCTTCCGGCCGTTCCGTATCACGGTCTTGGTTTCGTTCAGCCGCAACCCCAGACGCTCCATTACAGCAGCAGTCCAGTCCAGGGCCTGTGCAGCTTTACCGCGACTCAGGATGACAAAGTCGTCGGCGTAGGATACTACATGCGCTCGAAAAACCTCATCACACCCTTGCATTCGCCAGTATTTCAGAAAGCGGTTCATGTATACGTTGGCCAAAAGCGGACTGATCACACCCCCTTGGGGCGTGCCACAGGTGCTCTTACGACCACCTGTGATCTTTCCCCCTCTGCCCTTGCCGTCATCGTGCACGACCGGTGTTTTCAACCACAGTTTGATCAGTCGCAACACATTACGGTCCACAATCCGACGGGAAACACATTGCATCATGGCCTGATGCGGAATCGTATCAAAATATTTGGATAAGTCCGCATCCACGACGTCTGTGTACCCCTGTTTCAACAATTGATGAACCTGTTGGATCGCGTCTAACGCACTGCGTTTGGGTCGATAACCGTGGACATTGGGTTCCAGATCCGCCTCAAAGATCGGCTCAACGACCAGTTTGGTGGCCGTTTGAACCACCCGATCACGTATGGTGGGAATGCCCAATGGGCGCTCCCCGCCCCCCGGCTTCGGGATCATTACCCGTCTCACCGGCTGCGGCCGATAAGTCTTGGCCCGCAGTTGTTCTCTGATCCCGGTCAACCACTCCGTTACGCCTTCCGACGCGATCTGATCGAAGGTCGCCCCATCGGTACCCGCTGAACCACCGTTGGCCTTGGCCAACCGATAGGCATGGATAAGAATATCCTCCCGATAGATCTTGTCATACAGCACATAGAAGCGAAATTCCGGTTCCGGCTTCGCCTTGAGGTAAAGCTTTCTCTGGAGATTCTGAATCTTGTCAGGCGTTTTTAGGACCATGTCCAATCACCCTATCTCGTCTCGGTCAAAAGCATACCAGAAGCAAGGGTCCTTTCCTCCACCGGCATTACCCGGCTTCAACGGTCGTACGACCCTCTCCGACTCCCGCCCTGACCAGTACCTGAAGCACTGTTGCAGGTTGCGACCCCGCGTCAGGGACGGGTCTCCCACGGTACTCAAACCACCTTCCTGACATGCTGTCCTCATTACCCCGGTAGATCAAAATGGGTTCTTCTGGCGGTTGGTTCCCCATCTTGCTTCGGCCTTCCCCGAATCTAGGGCGGGTCGGCATCTACAACTGTCCTTTCGGGGCCTTCTCAAGGTTCACTCGCGTTACGGCCTGCCAGGTTGCTGCAGTCCTTTCGACTTACATTTGTCCCCGAGGCTTCAGCAGGAAGGTCTCCCTGTCCCACTGCCCAGGTAGCTACCGGGATGAACCGTCAATTTCCCGGACGGGACTTGCACCCGTTGGTGATTTGCGCCTTCGTGGCGCACCCAGATGTAGCGGTCGGCCAATTTTTTGCCCATGTGGTCAGATAGAAGGTATCTGAACATAGTCCTGGGTGCAGGTTCGTTATGATAAACAAAAAAAGAACCGGTAATAGCAAATCCTTAATGGACATGAATTGTGCACCGGTTCTCAACGGCTGTTTTTACCGATTGTTTCACCATCCAAATTCATCAAAGGACCATAATTTTTAGGGGCGCCTTTCTCTTAACAGCCCCATGCATCTCGCTTTTTTTGAAAGGCCTTCAGGTCGACCCCTTCGCTGGTAGGTTCCATTTCAGCAATTTTTTTGGCCTTTGATTCCTTAACTGCGACTAAGAATCGTATGGCCAATAAAATCGTCGGCTACTATTTTATATTTTGCAATATCGATAAATGAGCAAATTTAATTTATTGCTCTGTTGCCCACCATTTTCCCTCCCAATTTTGAGATTCTGAAGGGCAGGACATATCGGGACATGTATATGTTGTATTGATTATTTTATTATCAGAAGTAATTGTGCCTTTTAATGTACATCCAGAATACCAAATATCATCCGAAGAAAATCCAGTAAACATTGCGTTAAGCTCACCTGAAGAAGAAACATATCCGGCAATTGTTCCATCCCAATAACCTGAATATGATCCTGATAATACCCCATTGTCATCGACCGTGAAATCAACTGTAACATCCCAAAAATTTACAAAGTTATCGCAGCTATATCCCGCTTGGCCAACAAATATAGTAGACCCTGCTGAAGATGTTAAATCAGACCCATCACAGTCCTGGTCGATTCCATCATTCGGAATTTCAGTAGCTCCTGGAAAAATAGAAATATCATTGTCATTACAATCATTTCCTCCACTGCCGACTCCATTGTATCCATCATTATCATTGTCTGGGGCAAAGTCAGGATTATGCCAGCTCCTACTAAAAGTATTGTGAAGCTCAATTGAATCAAATTGATCCTTAACCAGTGCAGTAATGGAATCCTTAGCATCAGATTGTCCCACTGCAAAAGCCCGACCTGGGATATCAATAGAGATATAATCCTTGATGAATAAGTCCTCTTTCTGAGCGATTGAAGTACCTATCTCATTCTTAACTTCTAAAAACAACTTTTGTTTATCATCAATGCAGCTATAATTAGCCGTTACTTCGTACCCGTCAGAAAGCTCTGGTAAAAGTGGGCTAAACGTAAACCCATTAAACGATGGTTCTCTGACTTCAACATTAAACTCGAGGCTATACTTCCCATAGGCAGGTACTGTTTTCGGTGAAGATTTAGCCACATAATCCGTTGCACATGACACTGATCCTTCAGGGCAGACGTAAGCTTGAACTGTGATTGTATCACTACCAACCACCACCTCCTCAAAAGTCTCTAAATTGTCACATACTATCTCTCCAAAGCCAGTACCCGGTGTAGCAAAAGGAATTGAACTAGAACAATATAATTTATGTGCAATACCCGCTTTTAAACAAACAGGAATCGTAGCCCCTCCCTGTAGGCAAAGCGTATAGAATGACTTAAGAAAGTGTTCCTCACATGTAAAACTTAATCCTTTATCTAATGCTTCACATAGCGTAATGACATCTTTCGGCTCCTGGGGATAATCTTGATGATAAAATTCTTGAGTGGTCGCAACAAACTCCCCGGCGACGCTGGGCTGTGACTTGGCCTCCACCCAAAGATCAAATCCGAGATGTTTGTTACTATAGTAATTTACTCGTACATTTGATTCATGAAATGCTGGCTCTCCACAGTAATCGACATAAATTTTTATGTTTCCTTCAACGACCTCTGTCGAAGGACCAATAGAAGAGACCATGGTAGGAGGTATGGATACTCTATTTACGGATGTTTCTGTAGAACTACCCGAAATTTTTGTGATTTGTGCTTGAATATTATTTATTACTCTTTCAAATGGTCCTTCATCATCTCCATCAAAATTTAATGGTGAGATCTGATCAGATGTATAGTCAAATTTTACTGTCGTACCACTGCTATGATCAACCGATTTGGTTGGCAATCCATATTCATCATAAGATATGGTATATTCCCCCTCTGAATCACTCAAGGTGAGTGAATCGACTCTCTGCACGATCCCACTATCGTCCTTTATTCCAGAAAATAGAAGTTCTGATCCATCTAATTCAAAACTAAAAATTCTCGTATCCGTTGGATTGCTGAAAAATATTATATTTTCCACATCACTAATAGAACCACCGCTATCGTTTCCCGCATTATCACTGCCCCCGCCACCACAACCAAATAAAAGAAAAACAGCTACATAAATAACTACAACGCGTGCTTTAAGGAATTTCATGAACGATCCTTTCAGTTGAGTAATATGAGTTATAAGCGGATGTTTTGTTAAGTAGTATGGGAGGTATCCCAGGCTTGTGTTTCCAAGGCAATTGACAGGACAGCAATTGTAACGGATTCGTCGCATGATGAGCAGCCATAGCGTATTTAGGATAAAAAATCCAGAAACATTATTGATGATCCACGAACGGACTTATGCGGCATGGAGCCGAAGCGTTGTGGTAATTGAATATTCGGAAATAATGTTCATGTGCTCATAGAACATGTTTCTGCTGAATTTAGAGCTATCATCTGTGATGTTACCTCAATCGGTGGTTAGAAAAGAGAAAAACTCTAACGTAGCAGTTTCCTGGAATGGGTCGAAAATGGGAATGAATATGAAATTATATCAGATGCAAAAATCACAGCCCATATTGGAGGTACAAAAAGGCCAAACACAAAATGCGCAAGAAACAACAAAAACAAATGCCGCTGATCGAACCTGTTTCCGGTCATCCCCAGGAAGTGGAACTGGAGCTCATCAGCCAGATCATCGATCGTACGCCTACCATTTGCGGATATGTTCTTCAAGACCTCAATGAGGGCAAGGTCAGAAAACGAAACACAGGGGCCGAAGGCATGAGCGCCGAACAGGTGCTCCGGGCGGCGGTCGTTATGCGGCTTTTCGACTTCACTTATGAACAGCTGTCTTTTCATATCTCCGATTCCCGGGCCTTGCGGCGGTTTTGCCGAATCGGCATCGCCGATAAAGGATTCGGTAAATCCGCACTCAATGCGAACGTCAAAAGGATTTGTCCGGACACCTGGCAGCGCATTTCGCAGGACCTGTTGGCCCACGCCGAACAAGAAAACATCGAGAAAGGACGAAAGGCCCGCATCGATTGTACCGTGGTCGAAACCAATATCCACAAACCCTTTGACTCCATCCAGCTTTTCGACTGCGTCCGGGTGTTGACCCGCTTGCTGTACAAAACCCGTGACGATCTGGGCATCCAGGTGGTCTTCACCGACCACCAGCGCCGTGCCAAGCGCAGAATGGTCGGCATCCAGTATGCCAAGACAATGAACAAACGCCTTGCCTTGTACAAGGACCTGCTCAATGTCACCCAAAAAAGCATCGGTTACAGCCTGCAGGCCGAAAAACTGTTGGTCGGGCATCATTGGGCAAGCATCGAATCGTTGGCATTGCTCAACGACATCCAACACTATGGTGGTCTGGCCCAAAAGGTCTACGACCAGACCTTTCGGCGTGTCATCCAGGGCGAAAGCGTTGCCGCCGATCAAAAGGTGGTCTCGATTTTCGAAGAGCACACCGACATCATCGTCAAGGACAAGCGGGATACCTACTATGGCCATAAAATCTGCCTGACCGGTGGCGCCTCCAACCTGATCCTGGATTGCGTGGTGCTTGAAGGCAACCCCGCCGACAGCGAGCTGGTGGAACAGATGCTGGATCGCCAACAGCAGATTTACGGACGGTACCCGTTGAAAGTCGCTTTGGACGGCGGTTTCGCCTCAAGAGACAACCTCTCGATCGCCAAAGCGCGCAAGATCAAAGATGTTTGTTTCGCCAAGAAGCGCGGCTTAAAGGAAACAGACATGTGCCGCAGCGAGTACGTATACAAGAAACTCAGACAGTTTCGAGCCGGAATCGAATCGGGCATCTCCTGGCTCAAGCGCGGCTTCGGTCTGACCCGCTGCACCTGGAAAGGGTTTCGTTCTTTCAAGTGCTATGTATTGTCGTCGATTGTCGCCGCCAACTTGCTAACGATGGCGCGCAAGAAGCTGGCGCCTGTTTAAAAACGGGATTTCTCGTTCGGCGCAGCAACCCAATGGATCGGTGCGCGCGAAAAGGGTTCTATATGTGCATATGTCCATAAAGCAGTGCGGCCATTGTCGTAAGTACGTAGTCGTGAAGGAGCACTCATTTTTTTAAGCGCAAAACACACAGTCCACAATTCAAGGCCAAGGTCGCTTTGGCAGCCATTCAAAACGAGGAAACCGCTGCTCAGTTGGCCAGTCGATTCGGTGTCCACCCCACCATGATCTCCGCCTGGAAACGGCAGATGCTCGACGGTGCGGCCGATATTTTCGATAAAAGCCATCGCTCCAGAAAACAGGCCGATGCCCAAACCGCCGAGCTGTTCCGCCAGATCGGTCAACTCAAGGTCGAAAACGATTTTTTAGCACGCAAGCTCAGCAGCTGAGTAAGAAAGCGCGTAAAGCGATGATTGAGCCATCGAATCAACAGCTGAGCGTATCCCGACAGTGTGAACTAATCGATCTTAGCCGGTCATCCTATTACTACCGGCCCATGCCTATAAGCCAGGAGGAGCTGGAACTGATGCGCAAAATCGATGAGCTGTATCTTACCAATCCATCCTCGGGCAGCCGAACGATCAGCCGGCAGCTGGATCGTCAGGGCATAACGGCAAACCGCAAACGGGTTCAGCGACTGATGCGGCTGATGGGTATCGAGGCGGTCTATCCCAAGCCGCGGACCAGCCGACCCCATCCCCAGCACAAAATCTATCCGTATCTGCTAAGGGGTCTGACCATCAATGCCAGCAACCAGGTGTGGGCCACCGATATCACGTTTATCCCCATGGCCAGTGGATACATGTACCTGGTGGCGATCATGGACTGGCACAGCCGCAAGGTGTTGTCCTGGCGGATATCCAACACCCTGGACAGTGTCTTTTGTATCGAAGCGCTCCAGGAGGCTCTGAGCCGCTACGGTGCACCTGAAATCTTCAATTCCGACCAGGGGGCTCAGTTCACCAGCAATGCCTTCACCCAGGTTCTGGAGGAACATCACGTGGCCATCAGCATGGACGGTCGGGGCCGCTGCCAGGACAACATCTTTGTCGAGCGGCTCTGGTGGACCCTCAAGCACCAGTACATTTACCTGCACGCATTCGACACCGGCAAGGCGCTGCGGCAGGGCCTGGGCCGATGGCTCGATTATTACAATCACGAGCGAGGCCATTCGGCCCTTGACGACAGGACCCCGGATGAGGTTTACTACGGTCTGCCTCATCCTTTCGCCGAGGCTGCCTGATGCCTTTTTATCTTTTCAAAAGCTCTCGGCTCATAGCTTATTCTACCCCTCAGGCTGTCCAGCCGATGGGGTCCACCTCCCTATGTCAAGTAAACGATTACATTTAAACTGCAGTTATTCAATATTATCTGGGAAATTCATTAACCGGATTTAACTGATTCCAAATGAAGATATGTGTTTGGCCCATCTATAGTAGATTCAATGAAAAGGCTTTATGCAAGATAGATCACCAGAACTGTATCTATATGCAATTGAAAAAATAGCATATATCTTGATAATACGTTGCCTGATCGGCGGATCGTAGACCAATCCCAAGCACCACTAAATATAGGGGCGGCTGAATTTCCAGTCCATTAAAGATTACATTGGGAAAAGAAATCTATCACAGAAATGTGGCGAACTGAGATGTATTGAGATCATCTTGGTTCTGCTGAACTCTTCAAAATCTTTGATTCCTTGGAGAGATCACAATATCAAAGGATTATTAAAATGCAGATTATGTATAAAAGTTCTTTAAACATAGAGTTTCTTCTAAATGACAAAAATGTTAAATATATATCATAAACTTTCTTTATTTTTAAAAGTAAAAAAAGATTCTGTAAATTGAAAAAAAATATAAAAATGTATCACAATTAAAAGTTTTATAATTTATTTCTTTCTTTTTCTCTGGTTTTCTTTTTCATATTTAATAGTTTAATAAAATCATCACTAATGTTATGGTCTTTTGTTTTTGCTGCATATTGTATTAATTCTTCTCTTAAAATTTTTGATTCATCTTCTGGCATTAGGTTTGCCAGCATAAAATATACTCCTCTAAAGCGATAATCATTTATATGTTTTGATGGCAATTCCTTGTTATTTAAAAAATGTTTAACGATAAAAAAATCCATAAATTTTTCATGTCTAAAATACATTAATTTCTTTTTATTTCCACGCGAGTCAATTATTATACGCCTTAAAACCATCTTAAATTGTTCCATAGAATCGATTTCATTTAGAAATTCATCATACGGTAGAATGTAAAGATTATTCAATTTCATTTCATAGGTTAATAAAGAAAATTCATTCAATGGAAAAGGCCTTGATAAGTTGTGTTTTTTATAAGTTTTCTCCATTTCTCTAAACTGTTGTTCATGTAATTGAAAAAGGTTAGGTGTTTCTCCTATCTGTAATAATTGAGATACAATAGTCAAATCCATAGGATTAGATAGTATGAAACGATTTACTTCTAATTCTTTTGGCGGCAAATCACCTTTAATTGTATTATTTAGATATTTTTTACATTTATTCTGAAATTCACTAAATCTTTCTTGATCATTCTTGTTTAATTTAAGTCCTTTGCCATTTAATAGAAATTCCTCTATTTGACTGTGATTAAGGGGCAATAACTTTAATTTAACAACATTCTTTGGAGGGGACCAATCAATAGGTTGAGAAGATATTATAATATTGCATTTAGTAAAAGTTCCAATAAAATGATTAATTTCTGCTCGTGTGTCTGGATTTACTTCATTTAACCCATCAATTATGACTTCCAATCCTCCATTATAAATCAAACTACTTAGAAAATTTTTATCTTTCAATATTCCATGCAATTTATTTTGAATTCCATTAATAACACCCTTAGAACATTGTTCTGCAAGCATAAACACCATAATTTTTTTTGAACTTTTTACATAATTACGTAGAAAAATAGTTTTACCGAGACCAGAATCACCTTCCAGCAAAACTTGTCCTTTAAAATTTATAAAAGCTTCAACAATATTGAACGATTTTTTAGTGCCTTCTTTCTTTACTAACATTCTTTCGTAAAATGATATTTCATCGAAATCTTCAGTTGCAGCATCAGCATTTAGAGCTTTCAGGAAAGGTTTGAAAATTAAATTTCTAATTTGAGGAACCCATAGGATTAAATAATGAATATAACCAAGACCGGCAACCTTTCGAATTTTAGGACTCCAAAAGAAGAACGACTGAATAAAAACTGAATTTTCATAGAAAAAAATTAAAATTATCCATATAAACAAATGAAAAGTAAATACTATATAAATTTTTGACACCCAGAATCTTAATTTTTTTTTTCTTTTGATTACTTTATATACAGAACCATCTTCAATTAACTCAAGATTTTGAGCATTAATGACAGATTCATATACTTTTAGTGATTCTTCAATTGGTATTTTTGTTGGCATTATAACTGTTACTTTTGATACAATGCCCTCCTCTAACACTATGTTTGCACCAGTTAGTTCACTTATAAATTTAGTAAACACTTTTATAGATACATCATTGAAATCAATTGAAACGTATCCTGCTTGATTTGATTGCGTGTTAAACGTAGAATCGCTTATATTATTATCGGATGCAACAACTTCATTAGAATTATGAATAAAAATAACTACCGTTAAGATACATTTTAATATAGCGATTGCTTTTTTCTTAAGTAAAAATTTAATTATCATTAAAATAATATATCCTTAGTTGAAGGAATCATTATTTGTTTAATTTTCTTTTGGACAGTCTTTATAAAGATGATAGCTATTTTTAAATTCTATTTTCGTGGGTGTGCCCTCAATTAGCACGTCCATATTTAAAAGAGCTGTTCGTTCTAGCGTGATTAAAATGTCAATCATATCCTTTGGTATTTTCAATTTAAAATACTCTAAATTAGTAATTACATCACCTTTTTTTAATCCGGTCTTCCTTAAGTAGTCATGCCGAAAAGAAGGTTCTGAATTAATTAATAATCCCTCTATACCATTTTTATTATAAGCGACCAATAAACCTTTTAACGAAAAATCGATGAAGTCCCTAATTAGACGTTTATTAACATGACAAAATTGAGCGGTATATTCCTTTATCGCTCCAAACCAGATTTTATTTTTTTTAATATTTTGGATTGTGTATTTGTATTTAATAGTCCAAAACCACTGATTATTTTCAGTTTTAAAAGGAATTTCGTCACCTATTCTATATAAATTTTGCTCGTTTAAATATTCAATTATTGCATAATTATTATAATCTATATTTTCAGTAATGCATGTACCTATCAACTTCATACCGTAATAATCGTTAAATGCAATCATTTTGCTTTTAAAAGGGACTAAAATTTTTTTATTTAAACTTTTTGAAGATGATGAGGTTTTTATGTTCAAAGATTTAAGGTATAAATTCCTATATATTGTTTCAATTTTGCCAGAAAGGTAACAGTAAAATAGGGAACTGAAAAACATGAATGCAACCAATAAAAAGAATATTTTAACTTTCATAAAAAGTTGCTAACTAATTTTTAAAAAATCGTTTACTATCAATGATGTTTTTCACTATTTTCCTTAACGAAAGTGGTAAGATAAATTTTTCATTAAGGTTATAACACATTCTGCATGGAATGACCCCGTTAATTGCAATTATTGTTTCAAACCAATTATTGATCGAACATGAATATATGCTTTTAAAGGATTGATGCGGCTGCACGAGGGTCGCTTTAAAATCTTGATACTTAAAAATTCGAATTAATTACACATTACGGATATATTGGGATGATCTTAGTTATCAAACACAACGAAATTATTGCAGATTCGCTTTGGACATCTTAAAATTACCTTGGCATTGGGCCGTTGTCAAACATTTTAACCAAAGAGGTATGTTATGAAAGTGTCCAAAGCAGGAAAAATCTGGCTCGACTATCATCAGATCCACTCCAAAAAAAAAATACAGTCAGAGCCCACTCGTTCGTCAAGGATAGATTCTGTCGCCAATTCGGTGACTACGACCTTAACGATCTATCCGTGGACAACATCCTGGACTTCATGAACCAACTTACCGAAGGTCGCATGCCCCAAATTAAACGCGCTCGATTCACCAGCCTGTTGGCATTTTTCAATTTTGCCAAAAACAATCTCGATCCAGATTCCATCAACCCATGCGATTCGCCCATGTTGCGTAAGCTGTTCCGCACAAAGGTAAAAACGCAATTCGATATCCTCGAAAAAGAAACCGTGGATGAAATTATTTTTCGCACCAGCAAAGCCAGAAACCGCTTAATGTTGGAGTTGATGGCACGCGGTGCAATGAGAATCGGAGAGGTTTTAACCATCGTTCCCAGTGACGTTGCCGAAAGAAAAATATTGTTGCGAGATCCTAAGAGCGGCCGTGAACAGGAAATGATATTCATACCGCAAAAGGTGGCCGATCGACTCAAAGACTATATTAAAATCAAGAATATCGGACTGCAGGAAAGGATCTTTCCAATTTGCTATGAAGCAGCCAGGTCGGTCGTATTGAAAGCAGGCAGGTTGGTCGGGATCCACCTTAGACCACATGATCTGCGACGCCACGCGGCCACATTTGCCTCCCGTTCAGGAGTGCCCCTCGAAATTATCAGCAAGATCATTCTCCGGCATTCCAACTTGTCCACCACCCAGATTTATTTAGGAAGGATCAGCGATTCTGAGGCATTGAAATGGATTGAAACCATATACAGCTAAATGGAAGAAAGGGTGGGTCATGATCATCAGATCCACCCTTTCGGCTGTGATTATAATCGAATATCGGTGGTATTTTTGAAATCGATATCTGCATGGTTGTTGGAGAGGTATGTGTATCACGCCAGTCCGGTGGTAAGGGAGTTGAGCCCGCTGGGAGACCTTGTTTTTCCCTTCAATATCCAAATATGCTTTGTCCGAGAAGAGTTGGAGGTAAATGGAATCTCATGTTGCCAAATGGATCTGGTATTTTTTGTAGTTTTTCTTTTTTATATGGGTTTAAGAAAACTAATGGATCGAATTCATTGCCAAGGAAATCAGTACCTGGTTTGATGAAAAAAATAATATCAATATTCGTATATTTTTCTTTACTCCATATTCCGTTATCTTGCAAAATTTCCTTGTGTTTTATTTCACCATATTTATCGTGATAGGAAACAACTGCCTCGCTACCATAAAGCGCCTCTTGTAAAGTCTCTTTTGAAAGAAAAATACTTGAATCGCAGGTTATGAATATGAAATTATAAATATCTTCATCACATCGTGTCTTAAATTTGATGTCAGACTTTTTTATTTTTGATAATATTTTATCTTTGATATTCATCGTATCTATCTGCTGACCGAAACCATCGGCTGTACCTAAAGAATTCTCAATTCCTACACGACCACCTGTGCCGCTCTCATAAATTGGCTTAATCCAAGCTAATGTTTCTTCTTCTGATATGAGTTCTAATTTCTTACCAATTTGTAGAAAGACACATCCATCAGCAATCCAATCAACGATTTTATTGATCTCTTTAACGTCAATATTTTCCGAAAGCCATAACTCAATTACATTATTAGTTTTTGATGATATTCTTCTGTTAATCTGACCGATTAATTTCTTTTTAACAATTTCATTGACAAGTTGATTTATGACTTTTGCTTCTATTTGAAAGGATTTTTCATCAATATTGAATACGAAATCAGGAGGTTTTTCTATATCATTTGGTTCATATACAACATTTTTGATTTCATTTTTAGAAAGCAGCCACCGGCAAAGGTATATTTCGAAAAGAAAAGGTCTAATTGTATATTGATTTTTGTTAGATAAAAAATTTTCAACTAAATTGTCATAACCTTGTGATTGAAGATCAATTAGCTGCGCATTTAATAAGTCAAGGCGGTTGGTTTCCAGTAAGCCTGGGAAATTAGCAGCGACATTCTTTATTCTTTTCTTATATGTCATCTAAATTCTGGATTATTACTAAAAAAAGTAACTATTTTTAGATAGATGCCATCACATTGGTAATGTTATCCAGTGAAAACGTGAGTCTTGTCGAAATAAAGATGCGTTGGAGATAGTCCAGGTTTTGGCTATAGGGTTCGGATTGATAGCCATCGTATAGATCGTTGTCAGGGCATTTATGAAATCCATTGATTGAAGCCTTCTTCGAGGAGCGTGGGTTCCTTTCCATTCCATTTCCAAAGGTGGTCGCCGCCACGTCCGAAAAGTGGTCCGCACATAGTACCTTCTTTGTGTAGCCAGTATGCTTCTCCTGCAGCAAGGGGGTATTTCTTTGCCCTCTGAACTGTATTCGGATTAAGCGGGGCAAAATAGGACCAAGTATGAATGTGCCACTGGTAGTTAGTGTCAGGGTTGTTTCCGAGCCATGCCGAATATTCATCGTTATACAAGAAAACGATTGCCAATTGCCCTCCCGATAGAATCTCATTTGCGGCGATTAAACCCGGTTGCTCCGATGTGAAAACAATGAATGGATCCTTCTCCATGTCCTCAAGCTCAGCCAACATTGCCCGCTCCTGCAAAAGGTTGGGACTGTAATCCTTGAGCCAACCGATTAGGCTGCCACCTATAATTCGGCACTGCATTTCATCGACCGTTTGGAGGTCATTCCGAGCGATGAGCGGACGACTGTCTCGGCATTCAATCAGGAACGCCTTCAAATTTTCGAACCATTCTGTGCCTTGCTTGTTCATTTTCCATTCAGCCCGACCGCTGCGCTACAACATTCGCTAAATTAGATCGCAGCGAAATTACCTGTCTGAGGTAACGAGATTATTTATGGTATTGTTATGCATCTTTTAGAAGTCTTTTCAGCCAGTTAATTGCTTCTGGAAATCCTTTTGTGTCAAGAATAAACTCTTGCCCTCTGGCGACTGAGTTCAATCTCGTGCCTCGTTTGGTTCTTTGCCATCGGGTTAAGTTGGAATGATATGTGAGAGGGTATTTGCCATCACGCGGATAAAACCATTGCGGCAATTCCCATTGGCTTGGTGATTTGGCGTTTGGGCTGGTCAATGCCAAGCTTTCTGAAAACTTTTGGAATACCCCGGATCCACTTTGCTTGAATGATGATAAGCCAGGTAGCGATAGATACCTGGAGGCAAGATAAAGGGTGTTATTATTATCAGAATTGCGGTGAAAGTGCGGGTGATACTCAGCCCACTGATAATCTGATGGCTTACAGCTATCAATTGCGATAACTTTATCAATTTGGAGCCAACCCCAAAAAATGTGGCGCAACTGTGTGGTTGTATCCCAAACGAATTTCCCAGAACTAATCTGGACATTTCGAAACAGCCCAAAGAATAGAAAAACATCTCCAGGTTGCACATTATTTTTTTTTAAGTGTCCTTGTGCTGCACCAGTTTGACCAAATATTGGTCTCCATTCAGGATGCCGAGAAAGACTATCACGATTTATGTCAGGATCCAAATGCGCGTAGTATGATACGGGAATACGCCCATTGGTCAAATCAGAAACAAGCGAGCCAAGGTTATATTCTTGCCAGTTAATGTCACAATAGCGTGTTGGTGATTTTCTGTCAGGAATCGGAAACGATATCATCCGACCATCTGGAAGTATCGGACTTGGTTTTCCACCTGAGGAGGAGTCAAAGCCTTTTCTGCTAAATATTATTCTCATCTACTCGTCGTTTTCCATGAGTCATCATTGTCCGGCCAAAAAGTGGGAGGCGCTTTTATACCAATTTTTTGGCGTTTGATAAAATCGATAAATAACGAAATGACATCTGGAGAAAATCTGCACTTATGGCCTCTTCCAACCTTTAAAGCATCTAAATATTCTGGTAGGTTGAGTGGTTTCGAACCAAAATAGTAAAAGTTTTTTGCAATAAGAACGTTCTTACCGCCCAAATCGTGTGCTTTCCTTTTTGGGTTTTCCCTTTTGCCTTTTGAGTGCATGGATTCAAGTTGTTTAAAATCACCATTGGATAATGGCTTGTATATATTATCGCCGCATTTATAAACAACTTTCCCTGCAGAATAGTCAGGTATTTTTTTTGCGAACTGGCTATCAAGGTAATATTCGGCAAAAGTAATTTTTTTATTGATCTGCATGGCATATATGATTCTATTTCCGTCCACCTTGGGACTCAATCCAACGACCCAATCTCCAACCGTCGCTGTCCTTCGAATTGTTGGTTTGCAATCTGCAAGAGTACAGCATCCCCAAAAAGGGTTTGGCGAGAATCCGGTATCATGTTTTACAATATATGAATACAGTCTCATTTTACTGACTTTTCCCATAATTTAATTGTCGCATAAAGGTACTAATTTAATCTGGCTTTAATCCCTTAAATTATAAAGCAACCATTTTTGGGGAAATTAAAAAATCCGCTTCTCTATGAAGCTCCAGTGAACCAGTTGTGACCGTATCTGTCACGCGGTTACTTTATGATTGCCTCACAACCAACAAAAGGAGGCCGCCATGAAAGACTTTACCATTACTGAGGACTTTCCAAGATCTGAGATTGAATTTGATCAACGTTTTTCAAATTCGGATGCCTGTTACGAGTATTTGTTCCAACAAAAGTGGCCCGATGGCTTTGTGTTTAAAAAATGCGGCCACAAACGATATTGGCTCAGTTCGAGAACCTAACATTGATATTCAATAGACGTCTTGTTTAAGCCAATTATTAGAATGTTATTTGCTGTCTCAATAACAAGCCAACAAAAGATAAAATATTGTCAATTCACATCCGAGCTCATCCTAAGTAAAAAAATAGATTACAGATACATTGAGAGTATCTGACAACGGGGGTCTTGTCAAAACCTGCAACCTCCCAACCAAGCAACCTAGTCGGAAAACACACCCGGAAACCCAGGGCCCCGAGTGCCGGAACCATTGGTGTATCCATTTTTATCTGCGTCTGGCGTCGATCGTGAAAAAATCGCCAATCCGCGCTTCAGCCCAATTTGTTAAACGCTTTGAAATCTGTTAACCAATTTGGCACTTCTGGGTCATCCCGCCATTGCTTGACGGTTTGATCGAAACTGCGCGCCAACATATGCTTGAGACTGGTCTTGAACATGATGGACCTCCGGATTGTTATGAGGTGGGATGGATAGAGCGTACCAGCGGGGCTGTGGTACAACGAGACTGGGCAGATAGGAGGTGACCTACCCCCCAACACCCGGATTTGGGTCTAAAACATTTCACCTAACGGACGTTTTCGTTATCTGGGTAGCAACAGGGTGGCACAATTAAAAAGGGGCTACAGTTAAAAACTGTAACCCCTTGATATTTTTGGTAGCGGGGGCAGGATTCGAACCTACGACCTTCGGGTTATGAGAACGAAATATTATACTTCCTTGTATTTACTCGCAAATAATCTAACATAACGTAACATATTGGATATAAATGCTTAAAACAATACTAACTTTAACTTGACATAATTTTTAAGACCTGTATATTTAGCCTGGAGGTTGGAAATAGGGTTGGAATTTAGGTTTTCGGGTTGGAATCAAAAAGAGGTTGGAAATGCCAAAACGAGTTAAGGTTAATGGCTATGCCGGCATTTATTACCGTATGGCTGACCGTATCGGCGGCAGGGGCCAAGAGAAAGTTTACTATGTCGTTTTCAAGAAAAATGGCAAGGTGACTGAAGCCAAGGCTGGCAGACAATACGCCGATGCTATGACCCCCGCAAAGGCGGCGCGGTTTCGCTCTAATCTGATTGAAGGTCGAGAACAGACCAATCAGGCAAGGCGGGAAGCCGAGAAAAAAGCGCAAGCGGCAGAAGATAACCGATATACCATATCGAAGCTGTGGACCGAATATAAGGCCGCAAAGCCTAATTTAAAGGGCATTGTCACCGACCAGAACCGATTCGGCAACTACATCGAACCCACTTTCGGAAATAAAGAACCCTCTACCCTACTCCCCTTGGACGTTGACCGACTCCGATTAAAACTGCTCAAAAAACGCACTCCCGGAACCGTTAAGAACGTATTAGAGTTATTGCGTCGGATAATCAACTTTGGTGTGAAAAAACAATTATGCGAAGGCATCGGTTTCATAATCGAGATGCCAGAAGTTAACAATATCAAAACTGAGGACCTGTCACCAGATCAATTAAAAAGACTTTTAGATGCCATCGAGGCCGATTACCACGACCACGCTGGTGATATGATGCTGATGGCTCTCTATACCGGAATGCGGCGCGGTGAATTATTTAAGTTGCAATGGAAACATATTGACTTCCAGAAAGGTTTTATCACCCTTGTTGATCCCAAAGGCGGACCAGATCAGAAAATTCCATTGAACGACGCAGCGCGGGAAGTGCTTGAGAATCACATCGAAACTGATGATTCACCTTATGTGTTTCCTGGACACGGCGGCAAGCAACGAACCGACATCAACAAGGCTGTCGGTAAAATCAAGAAAGCCGCTGGCTTGCGAAAATCATTTCGGGCATTGCACGGGCTCCGCCATGTGTACGCCAGTATGCAGTCGCCAGCAGCGGCAAGGTAGATCTGTACACATTGCAGCGACTACTCACACACAAAGGGCCGGCAATGACACAGCGCTATGCACACCTGAGGGACGATGCCTTGAAGCGGGCCTCTCAACTGGCGGGGGAAATTGTTGCCGGCATTACTGAAGAAAAAAATACCAATGTGGTCAACCTGAAAAATTAACCATTAAGGAGATAGACCACATGATTCATAAAAAACCAGAAATAAAAGATGCAACCGCTATTTCAGACTCAGATCTGTTGGAAAAATTACGGTCGGAAATAGAGCCATTAGTTCGCAAGTCTGATCGTTTATTAGACTGTCCGAACGGTGATTTTGAAAAAACTATTGGCGAATTAAAAAATATCCAAAAAAAATGGATAGAAACCGTCAATAGAATTGAGATTGAAAAACGTATAAGGCTCTCAAAAAAAGACGAAGATTACTATATACCTATCAACCCAGATGAATTATTTACGTTTCATCCGGTAGAAATGGTTGATGTCGAGCAACCATACGAATGGCTGCCTAAGAATCAGTTTCCCAAGACAAATGCGATAAGCAAAGATAACATAGAGAGCGGCATTGCAAACAAATTTTTATACCTACAGATTGACCTTACTTGTGATAAAAAAGAACTCAATAAACACTTTGATGATGCAATTAGTATAGCACAAAAGGCAGTAGGAAAAAATAAAGAACATGAAACAACCGTTATCCTCCAGAACTATTTCAACAATCTATTTGAAAAATATTATATAAAAGAAAAACTATCAAAAGCAAAAAGCCTTGAAAAAATATCGACGGATTTTGAAAATAAAAGACACCCTCTTGAATCCGATACCTTATCAAAGACATACTTCCAGAGATATAAAAAAGAAAAAGGCGTCAATGACATACGTGACTTAAGAAAAGGGTAAAAATAATAACCTAAAATTACCCCCAAAAATAAAGATTTTTCTGTCCCTCCCGGCAGCGTTTTTACTTCGATATACCAGGGGCCAACTTAAACGTTGGCCTTTTTTATTTTAAAGGGAGGTGCAAAATGTTGCGAAAATTATTAACCGAAAAAGAAGTAGCTGAGCTATTGGCAATTCATGTCCAAACGCTGAGAAATTGGCGACACCTGGGCAGAGGGCTACCCTACTGCAAAATCGGGACGGCAGTTCGGTACGATATCGAAATTATCAATCGCGAGATTGAAGCCAACACAATCCACCCGCGATTATCAGGGGGTGCCGCATGAGATACCCCCACGAGACACCCGATGAATATGTCCGCCGGGTAGTGTTTCGCCCATACCTCAACACAGCCTACCACTACGGCCCGCGCACCCTGCTCGAGGCCAACGCCCTGGCAATTTTAGGGTCGGCACAAACACGGGCCGTCATCTCTCTCGAAGCTGCTCCGCTGGCACGCGGACGACGGCACGACGCGATCCGACATCAAAAAAGCCGTTGATTACCTGGCGGCCGCCGAGCTGGTCGAACTGCGCCAAGACGGTTACCGGTGTCGATGTATGGCCGGTGCGGCTATGATGGCGCAAAAAACCGCCGACCAAGCTGAGGGAGCCTGGCCGGCGGCTGAGACAAAAGGAGAGGTTAAAAACCTTGTGCCACAAAGTGGTACTGATGTCAACAATTTTTTGGATATTGGATTGAAATACCTGGCGCTGGGTGGTCAGTGCGTTCCCCATCGTGCCGGGGAAGTAAATTCCCGCACAAGGGTGAGCAGTGGAAGCCGTTACAGGAAAAAAAACTCAGCCCCGAGCAGCTTGCCGAGTGGTTCACGCGGCATCCGGATGCGCACATAGGCCAGGTGACCGGCAAAATATCCGGCGACGTGATCATAGACCTGGACACCCCCGAGGCCATCGAGGCTTTTGACGACCGCTACCCGGGGGCGCGTAACACCATCCGGGCAAAGACCGGAAAAGGCGAACATCTTTATTATAGATACCCTCCAAGAGTGGCTCGAATCAAAACAAGCGCAGGGCTTCTGGCACCCGATACCGATATGCGCGCCGAAGGCGGCATTGTGATCCTCCCCCCCAGCCTGCACAAGTCGGGCAAGCAATACAGCTGGCAGGGCATCAATCCCCTGGAGCACGGCCTTGACGATATGCTCGACTTGCCCCCGACCTTTTGGCCGACATCCTGGCCACTGATCGGGACGGGGGGGGGTTAACAATTTCCAGCACACCCGGCACACCGGCCACAGGCGGTGCTGGGCAGGACATCGTCGAACTGGCCAGGGCGTGTCGCAGGGCCAGCGCAACGACGCCTGTGCGCGGGTTGCGGGGCATTTCGCGCATAAGCGACGGGGGCGATTTCAACCAGGTCTTGCCCGACGTTCTGAACTGGAATCAGATGAACCGACCGCCGCTGCCGGAGTCCGAGGTTCGGCGGACGGTGCAGAGCATCTGCCAGGCCGAAAAGTCGAAGATCATCGCCGCCGGCGGCACGCCGGGTGTTTCACAGCGAAAATTTATGTGCACAGACACCGGAAACGCCGAGCGCTTCGCAGCTCAGCACCGGGGGCGTGCCCTGTTTTGCCATCCCTGGAAAAAGTGGTTGATATGGGACGGACGGCGCTGGGCGCCGGATGCCGCTGGGCGGGTGCAGCGCTTGGCAAAACAGACGGTGCGGTCAATATACGCCGAAACGTCTCGGGAAAAAGACTCAGAGACAAGGGAGGCGATAGCGTCCTGGGCGGCGAAGTCCGAGGCGAAGAAAAATCGCAAGGACATGCTCGAACTGGCGCAGTCCGAACGGGGAATGCAAGTGCAGCCGGATGAGCTGGACGCGGATCCGTGGGTGCTGAACGTCGAAAACGGCACCATGGATTTGAAAAGCGGCAGGCTTATGCCGCATGACCCGAAAAACCTGTTGACCAAGCTGGTGCCGGTGGCTTTTGATCCGAACGCTGCGGCGCCGAGGTGGGAAAAATTTCTACGTGAGATTTTACCGAAAGACAGGGTGGAATTCTTGCAGAGGTGGGCAGGATACTCATTGACCGGCGACATTGCCGAGGAAGCATTTGTTTTTCTCTATGGCACAGGTCAGAACGGAAAATCAAAATTTGTCAATCCGATCAGGAGAATATTGGGAGACTATGCAAAAACGGCGGAAAAAACCACCTTTATGGTCAAATCAGGTGGCAGCGGGATACCCAACAACCTGGCAGACCTTCATGGCGTTCGAATGATCCCATGCATGGAAATACCAAAAGGTCAGACACTGAACGAACAGCTGATCCAAAACTTCACTGGCGGCGATCCGGTCAAGGCCAGGTTTTTGTTTGGGAGTTTTTCGACTTTATGCCCGTTGGGAAGCTTTCGTTCGTGGGTAACCACCCGATCAGGGTGGCCGGCGACACCTTCTCAATTTGGCGGCGAACGTTGGTTGTGAGTTTCGATTTTACAGTACCGGCGAGCAGGAGAGATAACCGTCTGGAAGAGAAATTGATGAATGAAGCTCCGGGCATCCTTAATTGGTGCCTGGCCGGTTTCGGCCGATTACCTTGTCAACGGTCTGAATGTGCCGGGGAGCATTCGAACTGCGGTTGATGAGTATAGAGCGGTTGGCGATCCGATCGGAAGATTTATTAATGAACGTTGTGAATATGCCGTCGGGGGGCGGTGTCCCCGCAGCCTTTTGTATGATGAATACAGCGACTGGTGTTCTTGCGAGGGTGTGTCACCAGTGACACCCGACAGGTTCGGCAAGGACATGGTCAATACGGAATCGAGGATGGGGGCCAAGGACGTTTTGAAGGGAAAAATGTGCGCTGGTGGGACGGCATACAGGTTAAATCAATCGCAGATATCGCCAAAAGCGTGGTGGCGGCGTGAGAAGGTGCTCCACGTGCTCCACAGGTGCTCCACCATATGCTTTTGATATATTTGATTATTTTTTCATTTTGGAGCACCTGGAGCACCTGGAGCACCATTTTCAATTCGTTCTTAAGTTTGGCCCTCATGAGAAAAGAATTGAAAAACGTGCTCCAGGTGCTCCAGGTGCTCCACCACCCACCAACCTGGTAGACAGCGGGTCCCTTCCGGCGGGTGCCAGAGTTGCGGTTGCGGACAGCGCGGTAGTCGCGCAGGCATAGGCCAAAAAATACAATAAACAGAGGTAGTTATGAACCTGACAGGTAACATCTCAAAAAGTTGTGGTAGTAATTGATAATTCTCTGGACACATCCTCCACGCCGTGCTATACGAATGATGTATGAAAGGAACTTTAAAGCTACCAGAGATACCTGATAAAGACCGATCTCCACTGGTTGAGCAACTGTTGGCGATTATCGAGCATCAAAACATCACCATCGGGCAGCTTAAAGACGAAATCGCCCGGCTTTAGAAGAAGCAACCGCCTCGGCCTAACATCAAGCCCAGCAGTCTGAACCGAAACAAAAAACGCACTGCAAAATCCTCGCGCAGCAAACGGCCCGGTTCCAACAAAAGAGCAAAAACCGCCGAACTTGCCATCCATAACAATGAACCTGTCGAACCCGAGCTTATTCCGCCGGGATCTCAGTTCAGGCGCTACAACGATTTCGTCGTCCAGGATATCTGCATCAAGTCCTGCAATACCCGATATCGCCTCAAGGTCTACGAAACTCCCGATGGCGATTATGTCACCGGCACATTGCCGGCTTTTTTAAACGGCAAGCATTTCGGTCCGACGGTGATCCGCTTCATCCTTTACCAATATTTCCACTGCCACGTCACTCAGCCGCTGCTGCTCGAACAATTGCGCGAATTTGGCGTCGACATCTCCGCCGGCCAGCTCAATCGTCTGTTGATTGAAGAAAAGGACCGCTTCCATCAGGAAAAAGACCGCATCCTGTCCGTTGGCCTTGAGGTCTCCACCCATATCAACGTGGACGACACCGGCGCCCGCCATAAGGGCCAAAACGGTTATTGCACCCATATCGGCAACGAATCCTTTTCCTGGTTCGAAAGCACCGGCAGCAAGAGCCGCATCAATTTTTTGAAGCTGATGCGCGCCGGCCATGCGGATTTTGCCATCAATTCGGACGCCCGGCCTATATGCAGGCCAACAAACTTGCGCGATGGGCACTTGACGCCATCACCGCCGAGCGGGGAACCCTGTTTGCCAACCAATCCCAGTGGGATGCGTTTTTAGCCGCAAACGGCATCGAAAGCCCTCGCCACGTCCAAATCGCCACCGAAGGCGTCCTGATCGGCAGCACCGTCGAACATGGCATATCGGAACATCTGGTCATCGTCAGCGACGATGCCGGCCAGTTCAATGTGCTGTTGCATGCCCTGTGTTGGATCCATGCCAATCGGGCCATCGACAAGATTATTCCCGGCAGCGCATCGGCTGCAAAAGAACTGGATGCCGTCAAAGATCAAATCTGGAACCTCTATGAAGGGTTGAAAGCTTACCGGGAAAACCCCAACCCGGCCGATAAAAAGGAGTTGGTCGCCAGCTTCGACAAAATATTCACCCAATCCACGGACAACATCATGCTGGGGCTGGCGCTCAAGCGCATTTACGGCAACAAATCCGAACTGCTGCTGGTTCTGGAGCGTCCGGACATCCCGCTGCACAACAACAGCGCTGAAAACGCCATCCGCGAGTACGTAAAAAACGCAAAATCAGCGGCAGTACACGCAGCAAGTCCGGCCGTCGGTGCCGCGATACATTTGCCAGCTTGAAAAAGACCTGTCGCAAATTGGGGATATCTTTTTGGCAATATCTCCAAGACCGCATCGAAGGCCTCGGGTTGGTCCCAGACCTACCCGATCTAATCCGCCAGCAAGCGTTAAACCACGGGTAAATCCGCCTTTCATTTGTCCTGAAAAATACTTCCAAGTTGTCGGCGGGCCATACCGCACCTCTCGGTGTTTGCCGACTATCTACCGTTGCTTATTGAGATGTTACCCTGACAGAATATGCAAAGCACCGAGGCGTCGGCAAATCCATGATGAGCCAGTGGCTCAAGGCTGGTAAACTGGATGGCGCATATCAAAAAATCGGCCGTAGCTACGAGATCGACCAGGCTAAGGCCGACCAGTGCCTGGACGGTACCATGCCATCAAAATCCATGTCGCTGAACGAGGCCAAAACCAAAAAAGAAAGCTGCTTGGCCGACTCGGCGCCTGGAGCTCGAACAAAAAAAAGGCGAGCTTATTCCGGCAAAAGACGTGGAAACGCTGATCACGCGGCTGATCTCGTCGGCCAAGGTGCGCATCCTGGGCATAAAATCCAAGGTGGCGCCACTGCTTTCCGAGACCATTCACGATGTGGAAACCCGCGAGCGCATCCTGGCCACACTCGACCCGAAACACGCGGCGCCCTTACGGAACTGTCAAGCGATGCTATTAATTAACAAGACAAAAATCCTATGGGTATCAAGGCCAAAGTGGAATCGTCTATTTCCCGTCCTCAAATTGGCTGTGAGTCCCATCAAAATTGGGACTGTGATTATTCGAACCACTCGTATTTTGTATTTTGCTAGGATTTTTTTTATTTATCGATTCGAGAAACATCTGATTGGTGGGAATCCCCAAATAATTCGGGCTGCAGCCCTTATCAAGCATAATGCCGCGGAGCATACTTCGGCGATTCAACAGAGCATTAATCTCGGCTGCCGGGTCGCTCTTGGTGTCAATGGCGAACAATGCCGGCCAGAACAGCAATCCACCGACCACGGCTATAGCAGTGTTAGACGTATTTATGCTTTTCAACTGCCGGTATTTGAGATGGATAGAATTTTCAATGCCGGATATTTCTGCGGCAAGAATGTTACAGCTCTTCTGCTCGTCGCCAGACTGATACTGGTCAACGGTCTGCGGTCGCTGTCCGGCGCAGGCAGACAACAAGAAAGCAAGAACAATCACTGCGGTCAGTGGTTTCATAACGATCTCCTGATTGTAAAAAACAGCATAAAAGGATGATATGAGCAATTACTATTTATGTCAAAACAATAAAAAATCATCGTTGACACCGTTACTTTCCGACAACCGCGAAACACGCGGCGCCCTGACGGAACTGTCAAATGCTAAGTGAGGCGTCAAAGGCCGTTTTCAGCCGGGCCATGCAAACCTGGGCACCACCGCCGGTGCTGTCGCTCAGCCAGTGGGCCGATCGCTACGCATACCTGTCACCCGAATCGGCCGAAGAGCCCGGCAAGTGGCACACGCTGCCGTATCAGCGGGCCATCCTGGATGCATTCACCGATCCGACCGTGGAGCGCATTACCCTCATGAAAAGCGCCCGCGTGGGCTACACAAAGACCCTCAACCACGCCATCGGCTATC
>CAVOIA010000005.1:0-36781 GCA_963695845.1 uncultured delta proteobacterium
CTGGCATGATCGTGTTCCTGACGCTAAATGAAAGAGTTGTCGAACTTTCATTTGGATCGCCTGTTTCAAAAGGCACCCTTGTTTTGATCGTCCTGGCCAGCGTTTCAACTCAGTTTAGCGCATAATTCGATTTCATTCAAATCGGTAATGGTCTGAACTGCAGGTTTGCCTTTCGGTTCCGAGGGCTGCCGATTTCGGAACCGCCGCGCGTTGAAAGGGCAACCATGACTGACACCACCGGATGGGGTTCGTTGTCCCAATATTGGACATGGATTCTGTTGTCGAATCGTCGCCGACTGTTGGGATCGGAAATGCCTCGAGTTTCGTAGGTGTGTTCATCGGCCCACCGATCTATTATAACCTTCCGTCGATAATGGATTTTCAATTCTTCACACACCGTCAGCGCGTTTGGTGATCATTGCCTGCCGTTTTCGTCGGCACCCATGGCGCATATGTTGCTATCGATCGTGGCGTGTATCCTTGGCCGGCGAATCGTTCAATATACAACCCGAAAAAGTGAAACCGAATATGCATGAACATCTGTTTTCCCCTCTGAAGATGAGGGCGACTGAACTGCCGAACCGCATCGTCCTGTTGGCCCACCGTACCAATTTCGGCCATTCCGGACGGATCACGGACCGGCACGTCGCCTACTATCGAAGGCGGGCCCAGGGTGGATGCGGGCTGATCATCGTTGGCGAACTGGCGGTACATCCGGATGACCGCCCGTGGGAAACGCTGATTGCGGTCCATCGCCCGGAGGTGGTGGCGGACTTTCAGAAACTCACCGATGCCGTGCATCAATTCGACACCCGGATCATGGCCCAGCTGAACCACCACGGATTCCAAAGCAGCGGCAATGTGACCCGCAAGGCGATTGTGGGGCCTTCGGCCGTTGGCGATATCGTATTCGGTGAAACCTGCAAGCCCATGGAGCCCGAAGATTTCCCCGAACTCGTGACCGCCTTCTCCCAGGCGGCCCTCCGGGTTAAGCAGGGTGGGTTCGACGGCGTTGAAATCGACATGGGGCCGGAATCGCTGCTGCGCCAGTTCCTGTCGCCCATCAGCAACCATCGCGGTGATGAATACGGCGGCAGCCTTGAAAACCGATTGCGCTTCCCTTTGAGAATTGTGGATGCAGTCCGGGAGGCCGTGGGCAAGGATTTCATCATCGGGGTCTGCCTGTGCGCGGATGAAAAATTCTGGGGTGGTATTTCACCCGAAGAATCCGTTCCCATGGCCCAGGCGCTGGAAGCCACCGGTGAGGTGGATTTCATCAATGTGGCCGTCGGCACTTACTATAACCTGCACCTGATTATGCCATCCCAGCACATCCCCTTCGGTTTTGCCGTGGACGTGGCCGAGCGGATCAAGGCTGGTATTGGCATCCCGGTCATGGCCAGCTATCAGATCGGTTTTCCGGCCAAGGCCGAACGGCTCATTGCGGATGGCAAGGCCGATATGGTGGGATATGTGCGAGCCATGATCAGCGACCCCGACATGGCGAAAAAGGCACAAGAGGGCCGCATGGTCGATATCCGCTATTGCGTCAAGGATAATAAAGGCTGCATCGGCCGGGTCAATCAGTCCAAGTCACTGGGGTGCATCCAGAATCCACAGGTGGGTTGCGAACCTTTGACCGGTGAGGACACCTGGCGGCCCCTACGGAAAAAGAAGCTGGTCATTGTGGTGGGTGCGGGGCCTTCCGGCATGGAAGCCGCCCGGGTGGCCCACGAGCGGGGCCACGACGTCACCGTTTACGAAAAGGAAGAGACCGTCGGCGGCCAGGTCAACCTCATCGGCAAGCGACCCGGGCGCGGGGCCATGCAGGGGGTCATCCGGTATCTCAAACATATGCTCGCCAAGCACGGCGTGCCCGTCAACACGGGCGTTACGGTCACACCGGAACTGATTCTCGAACAGGCTCCGGATGCAGTGGTGGTGGCCACGGGCTCCGTACCCATCACGAAGCCCTACCCCGGCGACTATGGACCGCCGGCCGTTCTGACCGGGTACGATGTCATCCGGGGGTTCCACCCGGTGGGTGAAAGGGTGCTCTTCGTGGATGAGGACGGCGGACACCATGCCATGGCCACCGCGGAATTGCTGGCCGGGCAGGGCAAACGGGTGGATATGGTCACCAGCGATCTGTTCATCGGTATTGAACTGGCACCCCGTGGAGAGCTTTATCTGGGCCGCCAGCGCCTGCTGCAGCAGGGCGCCACCTTCAGAACCGACCTAGATATCCTGGAAATCGATTCAAGCACCGGCACTTTGCGGGTTAAAGCACGGGATATTTATACCAACGAATCAATCCTCTTTGACGGCTATGATACGGTGGTCTTGGATGTGGGCAGTACGGTCGATGACAGCCTTTACCACCAGCTCAAGGGCCATGTTAGCGAAGTCTACCGAACCGGAGATTGCGTTGCGCCAAGGGGAATTGACATGGCGATTATCGAAGGCAGACAGGTGGGAGAACTGTTGTGAGTGAATTTAAATATCTTTTTTCACCGCTCAGAATCGGCGCCACGGTGGTGCCCAACCGGATCAATTTTGCCGCCCATATGACCAACTATGCGGTGAATAATCTGATCAGTGACCGGCATATTTATTATTATCGAGAACGGGCCAAAGGCGGCGTGGGGCTGATCATCACCGAGGAGATGGGGGTCCATCCCACGGATCACCCTTATGACAAGCTGGTGGATGTCTATGAGCCGCATGTAATTCCAGGTTTCAAGCGGCTGACCCGTGCCATTCACGAAACCGACACCAAAATTTTCGCACAACTCAACCACAACGGTATGCAGGGGGACGGCAAGATCTCCCGCCTTCCGGTTTGGGGACCGTCCACGGGCAAGGACCCCATCTTTCGGGAAACTTGCAAGGCCATGGAGCTGGAAGACATAAAAGAGTGCGTCGCGTATTTTGCCATCTGCGCCAAAAATGCGGTTGAAGGGGAGTTTGACGGCATTGAACTGCAACTGGGGCACAGCTCCCTGGTGCGTCAGTTTCTATCGCCCCTCACCAATCGCCGGGAGGATGAATATGGCGGCAACCTGGAAAACCGCTGCCGGTTTGCCCTGGAGGTGATCGATGCCGTCCGCAAGGCTGTGGGGCCTGATTTCACACTCGGGATTCGCCTGAATGCAGACGAGATGCATCCTAAGGGAGGACTCACCCATGAAGACGCCAAGCAGGTAGCGGTTCGGCTAGAGGCATCGGGGCAGCTCGACTTTCTGGACCTTAGCATCGGCACCTTCTACAACCTGTTTCTGGTGGAAGGCTCCATGCACACCCCGCTGGCCTACACGGTGCCCTTGTCGGCGGGCATGCGATCGGTGGTCAACCTGCCGGTATTTTGCACCAATCGGATCAACGATCCGCATCTGGCGGAAAAGATTCTGGAAGCGGGCCAGGCCGATATGATCGGCATGGTGCGGGCCCTGATCTGTGATCCGGAACTGCCCAATAAAGCCATGGAGGGCCGCACGGACGACATCCGCAACTGCATTGCCTGCAATCAGGGATGCATCGCTCGCATGGGGCTCGGTTACCGTCTGGGATGCCTTCATAACCCGGCCGCCGGGGAGGAGGAAGCACTGGGAATCGGCACCCTCAACCTCGCCGAAACGCCAAAAAAAGTCGTCGTTGTCGGCGCGGGACCTGCCGGGCTTGAAGCGGCCCGGGTGGCCACCTTGCGCAAACATCGCGTCGTCCTGCTCGAAAAGGCCGATGAAGTGGGCGGACAGAACATTCTGGCCGGCAAAGCGGCCGGTCGCCAGGAGATTACCGGCGTCACCCGTTGGCTGGTGGGTCAATTGAACAAACTCGAGCTGGATATGCGTCTGGGTGTCGAGGCCACGGCGCAGATGGTGCTTGACGAACAGCCGGATGTGGTGGTGATCGCCACCGGGTCCCGGCCCAAAACCGCACCGTTTCCCGGTGAATACGGTCCACCGCAGGTGGTGACCACCATCCAGATCCTCACCGATGCGGTGGAGGCCGGCGACAAGGTACTGCTCATCGACCAGGACGGCCACCACCAGGCCACCGGTACAGCAGAGCTGCTGGCGGATCGCGGCAAACAGGTTCACATGATTACCGCGGCGCTGTTTATCGGATCGGCCCTGGGGCCCCTTCAGGATCTCTATCTCACCCGTAACCGGCTTGCCAAAAAGGGGGTGACCTTCACCCCCGACATTGCCGTGCTGGAGATTCAGGGCACGTTGGTAAAAGGTCTGAATGTGTATTCCAATGAAATGATCGATTTCGACGGTTACGATACGGTGGTGCTGGCAACAGGAAATGTCGCAGACGATGGGCTCTATTTCGAGCTCAAGGGCAAGGTGGACGAAATATACCGGGTCGGTGATTGTGTGGCGCCCCGCAAAACGGACATGGCCATCATCGAAGGCCACCGCATCGGAAGAGCCATATAGTGCGTTTTGAGCGGTGAAGATGAGGGACGATAGCGCTGGATTCATCGAGATATTACCCTCACTACACTACAGGCCTTACTCAAAACCAAACTTCAGGAGAGGCCATGGTTGATATCTGGATATTGGTTCAGCAACGAGACGGCGAGATGGAGGCGGCCACCTACGGTCTGGCCACCGAAGCCAAGCGGCTGACCGCAGCGTTGGGCGATGGGGGGCAGATAACCGCCGTTTCACTGGGACCGGCTGCCAAATCGGCGTTGGAATCGTTGGGCACCTATGGCGTAAACCGGGTGCTGCATGCCACCAGCGAGCGCATGACCCGCTATCAGGGTGAACGCTTCGGTCGAGCCTTGTTTGATCTGGTTCAAAAAGAGAACCCGGCCTGCCTGCTCATGGCCCAGTCATCGCAAACGGAAGACCTGGCCCAGCGGCTAGGCAGCAATGATGAAGACGGCCCTTGTCACGCGAGCCATGGATTTTTCCATGACCGCCGACGGCGCCGCCCGAGCCCTTCGTCCGGTGGCCAATGGGTATCTCTTCGAATCCGTATCACTCAGCACTCAACCGCCGCCGGTTGTTCTGTTTCTGCCGGCCGTACTGTTGGAAACGCAGCCCGACCGAGATGCTGCGGCAGCAGTGACCCAGGTTGAATTGTCGGAACCGGACGATGATCTGAAAACCCGAACCGTGAAGGTGATCGAAGCCGCGCCGGAAGACCTGGACCTGGCAGAGGCCGATATCATCGTGGCCGGGGGGCGGGGGGTCGGTAAAGGAGAGGCGTTTAATATCATCCATTCCTTAGCCCGGGCCATCGGTGGCTCCGTCGGCGGGACACGGCCCATCATCGACTGGGGCGATCTGCCCTACGAACGTCAGATCGGTCAGACCGGCAAGTATGTCTCCCCCCGATTGATTATCAATTGCGGCATCTCGGGAGCCAATGAATACACGGCGGGTATGGAAAAATCTCAACAGGTCATTGCCATCGATCGCAACCCGCGGGCGCGCATGTTCCGCTTTGCCGACCTGGGTGTGGTCGGCGACGTCCACGAGATCCTGCCTGCGCTGATCTCCCGCATCGAGGACCGGAAATGAAGCGATACCTAGTCAAGCCCATAAACCGTTACGCCATGGTAATTCACATGGTCATCGTCGTGCTGATGGTTGGCCACGCCTGGGCATCCGCAAGCAGTGCCGAAACAGAGACAGCGCTGGCATATACCCCTGAAGACTGCATCGAATGCCATCATGTCGGCAGCGAGGAGAGCGAGCTTCAGATGTCCGTCGAAGCGTATGACGCCTCTGTTCACGGCGGGGAGGGCATTACCTGTCTGGATTGTCACACCGGCGTGCTCGACGATGAACACCAGAGTACCGAGGGATCGGGGGCCGTGGATTGCAGCGCCTGCCACGAGCAGGAAAACCTTCACGGACTGGATGGCGCGGACGAAGATCGTCCCCAATGCCATGATTGTCACACCCGGCACGACATGCTGACCAAGACCGATCCGGCGTCATCCGTCAACCCGGATCAACTGCCAACCACCTGTGGGGAGTGTCATCCGGCGACAACCGGTAATAATGGCTATTTCAGTTGGTTTCCCGCTTTCCAGATCGCTTCGCACAACAAAGCCGATTTCGGAAACCCCTATGCAGATGACAATTGTCTGGGGTGTCATCAGGGCGCCGGCGCCCATGGCGAATCGGAACCGATCAACGATCAAAACTGTTACCGGTGCCACCTCTCACAGGAGGCGGCCGGTGCCATGTGGGGAATGATGCATCCGACGGCAGACAGGAAGACCCAACCGACCGTCTTTGCCGCCGCATTGATCTATCAGGTCTTTGTCGTCATCGGCCTGTTCGTGCTGCTGGGAAAGTGTCTGAACCTCGTTTTCGACCGACCCCCAGGAAAATCGAAATAGACGGTTAACACGTTAGCATGCAACGATAACATTACTCTGTCGTCCAGGTATTGAGGAGATAAGCGTTGAAGGCATTGTTAACCTCATTCGATTTGTTGTTGGTCGCAGCGGCGTTTCTTATCATGACGGTCGGTTTGCTCCGGCGATGGTCATTGTGGCGCCAAAAGAAACCCGCCGGCATCTCCGGCGACTGGCACGGTCTAAAAACCGCGCTGCTGGCCCAGCGCGATATCCTGAAAAGACCATTGGTGGGTGGCGCGCATCTGGCGGCATTCTGGGGCGTCGTCATCCCCCTGATCGTCATCATTCTCGCCCAATTCGGATTCATCATCCCTCATGCGCCTGCCAACCTGCTCTCCTTGATTCAGGATCTGGCTGGTATCGCCCTGTTGATCGGCACGCTGCTGTTGTTGATTCGTCGCTTGGAATCTGCCGATACCGAGGGCCCCTCGCGCACCATGCCCCCCATGATTCTGATGCTGATCATCCTTATCTCCGGTTTCCTGGCTGAAGGTGCGCGGCTGAGCATCCTCCAGGCGGATGGATTTGCGTGGTCGTCGCCCGTGGGATGGTTTTTTTCCTTGATATCCCCGGCTTCGCCGCTCTTCATGCAGATGATGATCCGGTTGCATTTCTTGGCCGTGCTCTTGCTCATCGCTGCCATTCCGTTTACCTTCATGCGCCATGCCGTGGCCGCTCCTCTGAATGTCTTTTACAGAAAACAGGGTGCACCGGCCGCCCTGACAAATCCATCGATCGAAAGTGGAGAGATCGGTGCCAGAACGGTCAACGATTTCTCCTGGAAACAGATGCTGGATGCCGAGGCCTGTGTATCCTGTGGCCGGTGTGAGGAAAACTGTCCGGCCGCCATTTCCGGTAAGCCCTTGTCTCCCCGCAAGATCATCCGCAACATCCGAGAGCAGATGGAGAAGGTTGGCGCCGATAGAAAGCACCTTGCGAATGGGCACCAGGCGCCGCTTTTGGAAAACGCCGTCAGTGCGGATGAAATGTGGGCCTGTACTTCCTGCATGGCCTGCGTTGAACATTGTCCGGTCTCTATCGAACCCTTGGATAAGATCATTGATATGCGGCGCTATCAGGTCATGGGCGAGGCGAGGCTACCTGCGGAGGCTAGGCCGATGGTCCGGGACCTGGACCTTTACGGTGATGTTCAAGGCAAAGGGGTGGCCCATCGGGCCGACTGGGCCATGAACCGCTCCGTTCCCGAGCTCCGCCAGACGGTTTCCCAACCCGAATTCGAGGTGGAGATGCTTCTGTGGGTGGGGTGTTCCGGAGCCTTTCATCCCCGGAACCAGGAAACCAGCCGAGCCATGGTAAAGATTCTCAAGGCCGCCGGCATCCGGTTCGCGATATTGGGCAAAGAGGAGTTGTGTTGTGGTGATCCTGCCCGGCGGTTGGGCGACGAGATCCTCTTTCGCAAGCTGGCCCGGGCCAACATCGAGCGGTTTGATCAATATCACGTGAAAAAAATGGTTACCTTGTGCCCTCACTGCCTGAACACACTTAAAAATGATTACGCAGAACTGGGATGCAAGCTGGACGTGATCCATGCCACGCAGCTGGTCATGGACCTGATCCGCAACAACCGAATCGCATTGAAGTATCCGGTGGCCGAAAAAATCGCCATCCACGATGCCTGTTATCTTGGGCGATATAATCAGGTGTATCAAGCGCCCCGGGATATTTGCCGGGCCGTGCCGGGCACCCAGCTCAAAGAAACGGCCCGCAACCGGGATAGCGGTTTTTGCTGTGGCGGCGGTGGTGGGCGGATGTGGCTGCACGAAAACATCGGTCAGAATATCAACGTGGTTCGGGCCGAAGAGATGGCCGCTACCGATATCGATATGATCGGCACCGCCTGTCCCTATTGTCTGGTCATGCTGGACGACGGCGCGAAATCCCTGGAATTGGAAAAAACGCCCAAAGTGGCTGATATTATCGACATCGTTGCCGACGCAATGGGGTAATCAACGCCACGCCTACCAAACGAGGATGAAATGAAAATCATCGTCTGCACCAAACAAATTCGACATACCTACGCTAGAACGGGGACATCACCCGAAACCCACTATATTTGTCCCGAAGACAACGTCTATCGCGTTGACCCGCACGATGAAGCGGCCCTGGAACTGGCCCTGCGACTGAAAGATAAACACGAGAATATCACCGTCGCGCTGCTCACCCTGGGGCCGATGATCGCCGAGGACGAGATCCGACGATGCCTGGCCACCGGTGCTGACGAACTGTATCAGATCAATGTCAGCGGGCAACCACCCGTGCCAAGCGGTCCGCCCGAATTTGAGCCCCTCGATCAGGCCGATCCGTGGGTCAAATCGGGTCTCATGGCCCGGGCCGTGAAGGAGCTCAACGGCGATCTGGTACTTTGCGGCAAAGCGTCCCTGGACAAGGGCAACGGTCAGGTGGGGGCGCTGCTGGCGCATCGCCTTGACCTGCCCTTTGTGTCGGCGATCACCGATCTTTGCCTCACTGATCGATCAGCGGGTGAAACCGGCAGCACGCTTCAGGTGCAGCGGAGTGCCGGTCGCGGGGTTCGGGAAATCATCGAATGCCAACTTCCGGCTGTTTTTAGTGTGGATCTGGGGCGGGATCTCCGACTTCCCACCTTTTCCCAGCGACAACGAGCCGGGTCCTATGCGCTCCGGATATTGGATTACGACGCAGCCGTCGATGCGCCCAAGATCGTTTCCATACACCGATTTCAACCGAGACCCCGCCCCAAGATCGTTGCCGCGCCGGATAGCCGTTTGCATGCCTACGAGCGCATCATGCAGCTTCTGACGGGAAGCAAGGTGGAGAAAGCGGGAGAGATATTGACCGGCAGCCTCGAATCCCAGGTTGAGGGCATCATCGCATTTCTAGAAACCAATGGTTTTCTCGAGTCGGGCAGTGCAGACCAATAACCACCCCTTGCGCTTTCGGCTTAGGCCTTCCGTCCGATACCACAGCCTGCCGAGCGGCAAAGCCCTATTGGTGCTCCGTTTTCCGCTGCGGGTGGTGTTTGTCCACCCGTACTGGCATCCGGCGCTGACCTGCCTGGAAGATGGCGCATGGGTGACCCTGGAACGAATTGCAGAAGCGGTTTCCCATATTCCTCCCGATCATATCGAACACCTCCTGAACACCCTGGTTCAAAAGGGGTATGTCGTTCGGGAAGGGTTTCCCCTGCTCGATGACGCCGATTATCCATCGGTGTCCGTGATCGTACCGGTTCGAAACCGACCGGCGGAGATCACCGCCTGCCTCAGTTCACTGACCCGCCTTGATTATCCGGCCGAAAAACTGGAGATCATCGTGGTCGACGATGCCTCCGAAGATGCCACCCCCGAGGCGGTGGGCCGGTTTTCCGAGGTGCGCCTACTCCGGATGGAAAGGCATCGTCAGGCCGCATTTTGCCGCAACCGGGGCGCTGAAATCGCCCGCGGCGAGATCCTGGCTTTCATCGATTCGGATTGCCTGGCCGACCCCACCTGGCTCAAGGAGTTGGCGCCTGCCTTTCGAGACAGTTCACTGGGTGCTTTGGGCGGCTGGGTTGATGCCGCCTTGGAAGAAAACCAACTGGACCGGTATGAAAAGGTCAAGTCAGCCCTCAACATCGGTTCCTGGTTTAAGCGATCCGAGCAGGCCGAGCGGTTCTTTTATGTGCCCACTTGCAACTTCCTGGTGAGAAGAGCGGCTTTTATAGGCTTGGGTGGCTTCCGGGAAGCCCTGCATGTGGGCGAAGATGTCGATTTCTGTTGGCGTTTGCAGGACCAGGGCCATATTTTGGAATATCGGCCCATGGGAAGGGTGTCCCACAAGCACCGTAACCGCCTGGCCGCTTTTTGTGCAAGACGTTTCGATTACGGTACCTCCGAACCCATGCTCCAGCAGTTGCACACCGGTCGGGTAAAAACCCTATATCTGCCCTGGTCCGAATCCTTTTTCTGGCTGGCCCTCGTTTTGGCCACGGTCCTGAAGACAGCCTTGCCCCTTTTCCTAGCCGCGGGCTTGTTCCTGGCGGATGGTATGAAAAAACACGGCAGACTGAAGACACGCCAGATTCCTGTCACACGATGCCAGGTGTTCACGGCCATCCTCCGCGGTTATCTATCCTTCGCCTATCATTGCTGCAGTTTTATTTCCCGATATTACCTGGTCGTCGTGCCGGTGGCCCTACTTTTGTCTCCATTAGCCGCTGCCGCTATTTTGGGGATGCATTTTACAGCTGGCATGGTGGAGTACGCGGTCAAGAGACCCCGTCTGGATCCGTTGACCTTTTTGCTTTTTTTCACTTTGGAACAGGCATCCTATCAATCCGGTGTGTGGTGGGCGTGCCTTCACCGGGCCTATCTCAACCCGCTGCTGCCACGGATCGTTCATAAACGGATTTAATATCTTGGACGTTGCAATTCGTTGTTTCGGTTTCTCCGGGAGGCATCTGCATGGCGGATTCCCTGATCGCGCTGGCAGGACAGTTAATCAAAAACGGAATCCGGTTTCGTTATCTGCGCCTGTCCGGGAATGTGCAGAAGCCGCAGGCCGTGAGCCTCGAGGTCACCCACCGGTGCATTGCCAAGTGCATCATGTGCAATATCTGGCGAATCCCCCGGGACACCCCGACGCTCTCCGCCGAAGCGTGGTTGTCAATGTTGTCAGGCGATTTGTTTACCGATCTGGTGGAATTGGACATCACCGGCGGCGAACCGTTTCTTCGAAAGGATCTGGCTGGATTGCTGACTGGGGTTTGCGAGTTGAAAAAGCGCCACCTGAGATCGCTCAAGTCAATCGCCATCACCACCAACGGATTCATGACCCGCCGCATTTTGGACCAATGCCGCACCATTTTGCATGCAGCCCGGCGCACAGGAGTGGATCTGATCATGGTCTGTGCCATGGACGCCGTGGGTGACTTGCATGATGCGGTAAGAAATTATCCGGGAGGCTGGCGCAGTGTCGATCAAACCATTCAAGGCCTGAATCGTCTGCGAGCGGAATTTCCAAACCTGATCGTCGGCGTGAAAACCACTGTCTTACCGGTAAACGTAGGCAAGCTCGACGCCATCGTACGGTATGCTGAAAAGAATGACCTTTTTACGATCATCTCTCCCGGCATCATCACCCCAGGCAGGTACTTGAACACCGATCGAGCGGAAGATCTGGCGTTCAGACCGGGACAGATAAAAGAGATGGCCCGGTTTTTCAAAAATGAGGCATCCCGGTGGTCATTTCACGAAGCGCGCCTGGTCCGCTATTTTAAAACCGGCCGGATGAAAAAACCCTGTTCCTGTGGATTCAACTATTTTTTCATCCGCAGCCAGGGGGCGCTCTTCCCGTGCCCCATAATCGATGCCAGCCTGGGGAATGTGACCCACACCCCCATCGAGACACTGCTGGCATCGCGCGGGGCCGTCCGAATCCGGCGCCATGTCGGCCGGTTTCCAGAATGTCGAGATTGCACCGAACCGGGGCTCGAGCGTTACAGCCTGCCATACGAGGGGTGGACTTATCTCTGCATGCTGCCGACAATGGGAAAAAAACGATTTCTACAAATGCACCACCACACGGGTTTGGATAAATACTTTACATAGACAGTCTTGTTTTTGAGCGATAGAATGGGTTCATTGGCCATTTAGAAGTTGCAATACATCGTTTATGGTTAACGTTTTTCAATTAACCGAAGTTGACAGAGGCTATTCCCTATTACTAATTCAAAAGGAGCAATGACATGCCAAAGTACATCATCGAACGCGAATTGCCAGGTGCCGGAGATCTTGGAGACGATCAGATTCAAGGGATTTCACAAAAATCATGCCAGGTGTTGAGCGACTTGGGACCCAAGATCCAGTGGGTGGAAAGCTATGTCACCGATGATAAAATCTATTGTGTCTATATCGCTCCCAACAAGGAAATGATCGAAAGGCATGCAAAGGAAGGCGGTTTTCCGGCCAACAAAATCTCCCAGGTCAGACGAACCATCGACCCGACAACCGCCGAATGATGATCTACATTAAATCAAAAGGAGGTGACTGATGGCTGATGGCAACGTCACCGTAGTCGCGACATTCAAAGCAAAACCTGGAATGGAAGAGACGGTCAGGGCTGCCATCGAAGCCGTGATCGCGCCGACTCGTGCCGAACCCGGCTGTATCAATTACGATCTTCACCAATCCACCGATGATCCGTCCATTTTTATGCTCTACGAAAACTGGGTCAGCAAAAAAGTTCTGGATGAGCATCTGGCCATGCCGTACTTGAAAGAGCTTATCGCAAAAGCCGACGACATGTTGGCGGAACCCATCGGCATCGCGCTTTACCAGATGATCAGCGAACTGGCGTCATGATCGTGCTTCGGCCATACCAATCGAAAACATGCGACCACTGCCATTCACAGTGGCGCTCGTTGCCAAACAAGGGAACAATGGTGTGGTCCCGACAGAAACGGATATCCTCCGGCGATTGAACCGCGCTGGACTCAAAACGCCACACACAGCGACGCTGGCGATCACCAACCGCTGCAATCTGAATTGCCGTCATTGCTGGCCCGACAGTGGTCCCCACGCGAACGCACCGGTGGTTGCCAAAGCGCGGGTGCTGCAGTTGATCGATGGTTTTAGCGGCCTTGGGCACTGAGTCGCTCGTTATCACCGGCGGCGAGCCCCTCACCCATCCCGACTGGTTTGACCTGCTCTCCTTCGCCTGCACCCGGCCAGGGATCAGGGATGTCCGTCTCCAGACCAACGCCATTCTGATTTCTCCGGCGAATGTGGATGCCCTTTTGTCTTTGAAAGACCGGGGACTGATTATCCAAACGAGCCTCGAAGGGGCAACGCCGCGGACCCACGACCGTGTCAGGGGTGCGGGAAGTTTCGACCAAACCATGCTGGGGCTGCAGCTGCTGGCAAACCATGGGATGGCTTCCCAAATTTGCATCACCTTTACGGAGATGCAGCATAATTTTGAAGCAGATCCCCGAGCTTCTCAAGATCGGGGATGAAATGGGCGTCCACCAATTCGTCACGGGTACCCTGGTGCCAGGCGGCCGGGCGGCGCGGCCGGATGGGGTGGCGCCGCCGACGCCGGCCCAGTACGATTGGCTGCTGACACGCTACCGGACCGACAAAATTTTCCGGGACCGCTATCACCGAATCGGCAACATCGCCGCGCTGGAATGGTTTATGGATGCAGGCGATGCCGCCGGCGCTTGCTGCACCTTCATTGAAACGCCCTACGTCACGGCACAGGGGTGTCTCTATCCCTGTGTGATGTTGCACGCGGACAGCTTCGCAGCCACTGGTGTCTACGACCGCCCCCTCACCGCCGCCATTGCCGAGAGTATCGAATCCTGGTCCCGACTACAGCGTCTCAGCCAGGCACGGCATACCCGGATAGAGACCTGCAAAGACTGCACGGCCTATGCGAAATGCAAGGCCGGCTGCATGGGTCGGGCCTATTCGGTCAATGGGGATTTCTTCGCCGTCGAAGACCGATGCCGTCTTCGAAAAGCGGTATATCAGCACACTGCTGCCGCCCAATGACATTCAGGGCCGGGTCTCCTTGCTCTTGATGTAACCGCCCCACTGAAACCGCATCGCCGGCGCTGTAATCATGACTTACCACCGAACCATGTCCGAGATGTTCGAGGGTTCGCGACGGGATATCACAACCCCTATCCGTTTAACTTGAGAAACAAACGCTTAATTGAATCAACTCAAAGGAGTCACGATCATGGCTTTATCCATTCCAATTGTATGCCCTTACTGCGGGGTTGGCTGCAATCTTGACCTAACGCTGGATGAAAACGGCCGACCGGTCAAAAGCGGGACGATTGGACGGAATCCTGAGTTGAATGCAAAATACGCCTGCGTCAAAGGGTTCACGGTCCACGAGCTGTTAAATCATCCCGAACGTCTAACCCAGCCCTATATCCGCAAAGCGGACCAGCTGAATCTTGTTTCCTGGAATGAAGCCATCCAATTCGCCACCCGACGTCTGAGGCAAATCGCCGGCAAGTTCGGATCCGAAAGTATCGGAATGCTTTGTAGCGGTAAAATCCTCAACGAAGAGGCCTACCTTTCGCAAAAGTTCCAACGCGCCGTCATCGGTAACAACCACATCGACAATTGCGCCCGACTTTGTCACGGGCCATCCGAAGTAGCGTTGAGGCGGCAACTGGGATACGGTGCCGTCAGCACGTTTCTGGAGGACTATGAAGCCACTGAAACCGTTTTTCTGGTGGGAGCCCACACGACGTATACCCATCCGGTTATCTGGATGCAGGTTAAAAAACGTGCAAAAAAAGGCGGTCTCAATCTGGTTCTTGCCGATCCTCGCGAAACCGACCTGGTCAAACATGCGGCCGTGCACCTGAAGGTCAAACCCGGTGCAGACATCTTCTGGATAAAGGCATTGGGTAAAATGATCATCGACAAAGGCTGGCATGATCAGGCATTTTGTGAACAGCAGGCCATCGGGTTCAAGGCGTTCCGCAAGACGATTGAGAATATAGATATTGAAGCCGCCTGCAAGCGTGCCGGGGTGAAGCCAGCCGAACTGGAAAACGCCGCCGAGCTGCTTCGAAACAAAAAGACCATATTCATCTGGGGTATGGGGCTGACCCAGCATGCTCACGGGACGGACAACATCACTTCCCTGGTGAACCTTGCCTTGCTTACCGGTAACATCGGAAAGCCCGGGTGCGGCCTTTCACCACTGCGGGGCCAAAATAATGTACAGGGCGCTGGTGATATGGGCGCACTGCCGAATCTGTTACCCGGGCACATGGAGATTGACGACGAAGCCGCCTGTGTTCATGTCGGCGCCATTTGGGGAGCGAATGTTCCCTGTAAACCGGGTCTGGCGGCCCCTGAAATGATCCATGACATTGCCTCAGGTAAAATCAGGGCCCTATATGTTGTCGGCGAAAATCCGGTCGTTTCCGAACCGCAATCCAATTTTGTGACCTGGATGCTCCAGAAACTTGATTTGCTCATTGTACAGGATATCTTCCCGAGTGAGACCGCAAAGTACGCCCATATTGTCCTGCCGGCCGCTGCGGTAGGGGAAAAAGCGGGGACCTTCACCAATGCTGCCCGGCGGGTTCAGTACACGGCAGCCGGCATCAAGTCCCCGGGAGAAGCCAAACCGGACTGGCAGATCCTTCAGGAAATGGCCAACGCGATGGGAGCGAAATGGCAATACACGTCAACTGAAGATATCTGGGAAGAAATTCGCGAAGCGGCGCCAGTGTTCAGTGGAATCAGTCACGCTAGACTAAAGACGTCCTCGGGACTTTTCTGGCCGTGTTACCATGAATCCCACCCGGGGACGCCCCGTTTATACGAGGACGGGTTCGGCTTTCGGGACCGTCGGGCACGTTTTCTGCCGGTTGAATTACCCGACGTCCTCATGGAAACCACGGAGCAGTATCCCTATGTATTGATTACCGGGCGCTTGTTGGAACATTTCAACACCGGTGAGATGTCACGCCGGAGCACCAAACTCTCAAAGCTCAAACCGGCATCGTATCTGAACATGAATCCCGCGGATGCACAAGATGATGGCCTTGGGGAAAATGACAAGGTGCGCATAACCAGCCCGCATGGATCAGTTCAATTGCCGCTGAATATCGATGCCAGCATTCAGCGCGGATATCTTTTTGCGCCGATTCATTACAGTGAACCCAATCTGAACGCTTTGATGAGTGCCGTACCCATCGACCCCAAGGCAAGAATGCCTGCGCTTAAAGTGGTGCCGGTGAAAGTAGAAAAATACAATTAATCTCAGGACGATCCAACTCGCGGGCCATCGACCCGTCGTAGCATCTTTGGGTTAAGGTGACCTCACTTTCAGAGCCTTCGCGGAATACATCGCCCCCCTTATTTATAGGCGGAGGGTAACCATTTCCCTGATAATGGCATGCAGGTCCTGGCAGGGGGTGGGTTTGTTGACGACCCGGTCGATGCCCGACGCTTCGAGGTTGACATCGTCGAGCTGCTTGTCCAGTCCGGTATAGAGCAGAAACGGTATCTTGGGAACGCCCTGGCTTCGGCAATAGCGCGCCACCCATTTGCCGACTTCCAACCCGTTCATGTCGTCCATGCCCAGGTCGCATACGATGACGTCGAAGCGACCTGTCTGGACGGCCGCCAACCCTTCCTGGGCCGTCTTGGCCGTTGAGATGTCGATTTCGGAATCTTCGAAATACATCTCCACGGCCTTGAGGATGTTGATCTCGTCGTCGATCAGCAGAAAGCGTATGGGGGTTTGTTTCTCGATGGCGCGCGATGCTGCTGTTTCGATTTTATCGGCGACGGGGGCTTTGGGGAACGTGACGACAAATTCGGTGCCGTGGCCCGGAATGCTGTCGACCTGGATCTCGCCTTGGTGTTTTTTCACGATGCCGTAACACGATGACAGGCCCAGTCCGCTGCTCTGGGTTCCCTTGGTGGTGAAAAACGGCTCGAATATGCGCTGAAAATGCTCCTCGGAAATTCCCTGGCCGGTGTCCGAGATTCTCAGGAAGACGTCATCGACATGCGATTAGGTGCACAGCGTCAACAGGCCGCCCTGGGGCATTGCCTCGAGGGCATTCTTGATCAGGTTGATCAGCACTTCATAGATCTCGGAGGAGTTGCCCTTTATTTTACAGTCGCCCTTGTTTAAAAAATTAAGACGATACTTGCGCGGGAGAGGAGGGGGGCTTCCAAAGCGGTCGGGTCAGTTCGATGGCTTCCGCCACCAGTGCTTCCAGATCGAAAACGGCACCCTCGTCGATGCCGCTCGGGGGTGACCAGGGTAAAGTCCTTGATGCGCCGCACCACGTCGGCCCCTCTACGGGAGGCATTGATAATGTTTCGGATGGCCTTCCTGGCAGTCGCGGATTTTGCCGGATTCGAGCTTGTTTTCGGCGGCCTCGGCACCGGCCATGATCATTTGAAGCAGGTTGTTGAAATTGTGGGCCACGCCGCTGGCCATTTCACCGACGGCGGAGAGGCGCTCCGTCTTGATCAGGGTTTCCTGGAGTTTCTTGCGCACACTCATGTCTCGGGCGACACTCAAAAAGGCCTGTCCTGCTCGCGGTAAGAGATGATACGCCCCTGAAATTCGAAGGGTATTGCCATGCCCTTGCTGCTCAGCATGTTGAGTTCAAATTGGTAGGATCGGTCCTTGCTGATGCGGCGGCCCATTTCCCGCAGGACGCCGTGAGAATTCCGGACAGGTCAGGTCCCGCAGTGTGAACTGCAGAAATTGATCTCGCGAATAGCCCAGACAATGACAGGCCACGTCATTGATCTTCCAGAAATCGTCCCTGTCCGTCATTGATGAAGACCACGTCGCTGACACTTTCGAAAAGCTCCTTGTAGCGTGACAGGGCTTCGATCTGTTTGCGTTCGGTAATATCCCGGATGAGCGCAACAAAACAGTTCTTGCCCTCGTAGTCCATGATGGTGCCGGTCACCTCGGCATCGACGATCGTGCCGTCCTTTTTTTGAAACCGGCGCTCCTGAACGTAAACCAGTCCTTCCCGGACCGCCTTTTGAATGTTTTCGCTGACGTTTTCGGCGCCCGGTTCGAGAATCTCGTGCAATCGCAGGCACAGGAGTTCTTCCCGGGTGTAGCCGAGCCATTTCTGGATGAAGGGATTGCAGTCAAGGATCTGGCGGGTATCGATGTCGATGATGTAGATGGCCTCGGGCGCATTCTCAAAAATGGCCCGAAAGTTGGCCTCTGAAACCTGGATTTTTTGCAGGGTCTGGTCGTATTCCGCACCGGCTTCCTTGAGCAGATTGGTGAGAATGTCGGCTTTACGCTCCGAGACCTCCAATAGCTCCTGCAAATCGGTAATTTGCTTCAGCAGTTTTCGGGTGCGGTACACCGATCACACCCCGATCACGGATACGGTTGCGGTTTCGTTGTGCAGCAGATTCGGGCCGTCGCGCTTGACACGACAATATTCACCGTAGGTATAGAATCCCAGAATCGGTACCGGCGCGTCGAACTGAGAACCGACCCGCTCGATCTCTTCTTTGGTGCGCAGTCCCAGGATGATCTTGCGGGCCATGCAGGAGTAGAAAAAGACCAGGACGGGTTTGGCGGCGTTTCCCAGGTCCTCCAGGGCCAGGCGGACCGCCTTTTCGGTGCCGTCCAGGATGGAGGTCCGGTCGCCGCACGTGAGATAGACCATGGTGTCCTTCGGGGATCTCGCCGGCGAAGCAGATCGATCCGTCCTGGCGGTTGACCGACATGGTGGCGCGCAACAGCAGGTGCTCGTTATCCGGCGATCTCCTTGAACTGTTCGATGAATCCCAGAGGGTATTCCACACCCACGGCCGGAAGCTTCTGGGCATGCTTTCCCAGAAAACGTTCGATACACATTCAGGGCCGATTCACCGTTGAGTTCGTAAAGGATGTTGCCGGCGGCGCGCGTCACCTTCTTGGGCAAGCCGATGGGCGACCACCCGCTCCACACCCCGGTGCCCAGTTTAAAGTCGCCGCTGAACCCGATCGCCACGGCCGAGTCGGAAAAGCACCCGATCTCCCTGGAATTGCCATGTTTTCAGAAATTTACCGGCATCTCCCGAGGTGCCCGCCCGAAACCGGAACCGTCGCTGTCGAAAGCAGCGGCCATTCCCCGCAGGATGGCGCTGCCGTCTCCGGTGAGGCCGTCGGAAAAGAGTTGAACGTAGCGGATTGAATCGGAAAATGCCGCTGCCAGGTCCCTGCCGGCCTGCTCGCTGTCGCGGCTGATGTGATGCGTGGAGACCGATTCGAAGCTGATCTGATCGGATGCCATCCCGCCCAGGACGGCCGATCCGATGCTGAAGCCGTCGCTGGAAATTTCACCGGCCGTGGTGCAGCCGACGAGATTTCGGGTACCGACGGCTTCATAAACGCCTTTGACCAGCGAGTCGAGGCCCTTCTCCCGGCGAACAGAACAGCCAGCAGGCATCGGGCGTGCCGCCCAGTTTGTCGACCAGGCCCTCACCTAACCGTCTGCCCGTATCGCGCGAAAAATCGCCATGCAACACAGTCGTGTCGGCTTTGATCATGGCAGCATCTTTTCAATGGTCCGTGGGGTGATGCGGCGTTTCCCATCGATTGATAATGGCAGCTTAGGCGCCACCGGTTGCCTGAAGCAGAACGCGCGTCTCCACGGAGAGCCATTCAGGTTCGGCCAGCGTTTGCGGATCCACTGCATGACCGTCTTTTACAACGCTCTCGATCATCGTTTCGATGCTCGATTGCCGCGTACTTAAAAAGTCTTTGAGTTCAGCACCATTGATCCAGATGCCGCGCTTCAGAAACAACGGACCCATTTCGGCGACCAGCAGATTGAACAGTTTCAGGGTAATGGTGCCTTCGTGGCAGGTCGCGTCGGCATCATCATCCTTTCGATAGGTGATTGACCCCCTGAAAGCGGCCAGGCATCCGGCTTTTCTGAAGGTGGCGCCGACCAATCCGGGCATGGCCGCCGACAACGCCAGGGTGGCGCCGTCGTTGACTACGGCCGACGCGACGTCATCCACGGGTTTGCCGTTCAGGAAAATCGTGTTGATGCGGTCCGACAGGTAATCGGGCATCATCCCGAACTGGTCGCACAGGAGGCTCCGAATGTCACAGCCAACGGTGGCGGTCACCTGGAACCCCTGTTGGAGCAGGGGGTACATCGCCGTCATCATCCTCGGCTTCAGTACCCACTTTAATTTAACAGACATGGATAAATTCTTTCATTGTAGGTGGTCCGAACGGGGCTTGGCAACCATCTTCCGGAGAAATTCCGCAGAGGTGGAAACGGGGAGTTCCCGCCGGAAGCTCCCCGTTTTTACATCCGCCATTCGCGCCACAAGGGCTGGCTACCAGTTGAACACCTCGTCAAGCTCCTCGTCTTTTACCATAAAGGTGATATTATGGGGAGGCAATTTTTCCTTGTGAAAGAAGGCGGGCAGACGGTCCTGTTCCGATGTCAAACCGGCCTTGGCGTTGAAGGTTCTTTCGGTTGTCAGGATCTGCCTTCCTAAAGCAGTCACATCGTCTGCCGTCATGTTCAGCCCATAAAAGGCATTCAGGAGATCAATGAGGGCCTGAAAGGTTTCCGGCTGGTCCAGCACCGCGAAGGCGATGAAAAGACACATCCCCGTGGAATCGATGGCCGCCGTGGCGATCTGGAGATTACGGGAGAGCTCGATCTGCCCTTCGGGCTTGAGCGGGTCTACACTGCCCCCGACACCTAAAATGTTGGTGGCCACGGCATATCCCGCCGTGTGGTCCGCGCCCATGGTGGAGGTCGCATAGGTGACGCCGATGCCTTGCACCGTTCTGGGATCGTAGGCCGGCATGGCCTGTCCTTTGACGACCGGAACACGTTCCACACCGAACACCCTGCCGGTCACGGCCGCGCCGTTGCCCAGCACGCGGCCAAGTGGGGTGCCTTCGCCGACCTGCTTGAGAAGGTCAATCGCTCCCTGGGCATCGCCGAATTTTGCCAGCCCCGCTTCCATGGCCACCGCGACGGTGGCGCCCATCTCGATGGTGTCCAGACCGAAATCATCGTCCATGCGGTCCATCATGGCGATGGCGTCCAGGTCGTCAATGCCGCAGTTGCCGCCATGGGCCCACACCGTTTCATATTCGGGCTGTTTGGTCAGAAACCGCCCGTTTTTATCGAAGAACGTGCCCGAACAGCGGATCACGCATCCCCGGTGGCAGCCATGGGTGGCCGAGCCTTCGCCGCCGCGTTCGTTCTCCAGTGCCGCCTGGGTCTCCCCGCTGATCTTGCCGGCGCCCTCAAACTGCCCACTGCTGAAATTGCGGGTGGGGTAGCCGCCTGCCTCGCTCAACACATTCGTCAACACGTTGGTGCCGAAGGCGGGAAGCCCCTCGCCGGTCACCGGATGTTTCTTGAGGCCGGCCACGAAGGCCTTGTTGGCTTCCTTGAATTTTTCGGGATCTTTGGGCGGCCGCATTTTCATGCCGGCATCGTCCAGGACGATTGCCTTGACGCCCTTGGAGCCCATGACCGCACCCACGCCGCCCCGGCCCGCATGGCGGGTCGGGCGCTGCTCCATGTCGGTGAACGCCACCGATGCCGCCGCCAATTTCATCTCGCCGGCCGGTCCGATGGAGATGCAGGCCACCTTGTCCCCATGGGCGGCCCGCAATTTATCGACCAGGGCATAGTTGCCGAGCATCTTCAAACTGTTATCTGCTTCTATCGTAGGGCCGTCCTTGTTGATGAACACCTTGTAAAGGCTGTCGTCCTTGGGCTTGCCCTCCAATACGATGGCCGCGTAACCCAGACGCGCCAACACCTGCGCGCCCTGGCCGCCCGAATTGGCCTCCTTGATGCCGCCGGTGAGGGGACTCTTGCAGCCCACCGAGATTCGTCCCGACATGGCGGCCGCGGTTCCGCTCAACAGGCCCGGCGCGATCACCAGTTTGTTGTCCTCGCCCAGCGGGTGGCAGTCGGGCGGTACCTCCTTGCCCACGATCATGGATGTCAATGCGCGGCCCCCGAGACCGGCATAATCGCCTACGGGTTCTTCCGTCAATTTAGGGCCGCCGTCGGCCCCCATGTTGATTCTCAGGATTTTGTCCATGGTGTGCCTCCTGTTTAGGTGGTGTGTGATTTATGTAAACCCGTCGATTCCAATTCCAAAAAACCGCCGTCAATGCCGGATTTCTCCGATGGCGGCAGGCCCTCACAGTTTGTTCAGCGCATCCGATCGGACCTCATCCAACACCTTTTTCAGCGGGATTCGCTTCTCCAGCGCCACCCGCTTGCAGTCGTCGTACTCTGGGGTCAGGTTGATGATCCGGCCGTTGTTTCTGGCCAGCTTGACGTCTATGGGGCCGTGGCGGGTCTCGATCGACTCGATCTGCCGCCTGGCCATGATGCGGTTTTCCACCCGCCAGCGCAGTCCGATGGTCGTTGTCTCCTGCATGAGAAGATCCGCGAACCGGCCCACTGCGTCGGGCAGGCAGATCACCGACAACAGGGTACCGGGGCGGTTCTTCTTCATCTGCACGGAGGTGAGAAACACATCCAGGGCGCCGTGGCCCAGCAGCAGCCCCATCAGGTAATCGTAGAGTTGGGGATTCATGTCGTCGATGGTGGTTTCCATCAGAACGGTCTGCTGGACGTCGTAATCGCCCGTCTCGTCCCTGGCGTCACCCACGCAGACGCGCAGCAGATTGGGGATGCCCGGATCCTGGGTACCGGCACCGTAACCGATTTGCTGTACCTGCATGGCCGGCATGGGGCCAAACCCCGACGACAGGGTGGTCAGGATGGCGGCACCGGTAGGGGTGAGCAGTTCGCCCACGATACCGGTGGAATAGACGGGCTTGCCCTTGATCAACTCCGCCGTGGCCGGCGCCGGCACCGGCAGGGTCCCGTGGGCGCATTCGACGGTACCGCTGCCCACATGCAGCGGTGAACAAAAGACCTTGTCGATACCCAGGGCGGTCAGCGCAGCCACGCTGCCCACCACGTCGATGATGGCGTCCATGGCCCCGACTTCGTGGAAATGGACCGATTCCACGCTCGACCGGTGCACCCGTGCCTCGGCTTCCGCCAGCCGGGTGAAGATGGCGGTGCTTTTCTCCTTGACCGATGCATCCAAGTCGCTGCCGTCGATGATCTCACGAATATGGGATAGGTGGCGGTGGTGATGGTCATGGTGGGCCTGATCAATGATGACATGGGCCTGACTGCCGCCGATACCCGTTTTGATCACTTTTTCGACATCCAGCCGGTAATGGGACAGATGCAGCTTGGCGATTTCCTCCCGGAGGCGCGCGATGGTCAATCCCGCGTCCAGCAAGGCGCCCAGGATCATATCTCCGCTGGCACCGGCAAAACAGTCAAAGTAGGCGATTTTCAACGCACCCTCCCACTTGTGTTCAGTGTTGTTGCGGCTATCCGCCGAATGTCCTCGTGGCGTTCGGCGGCAGGCGCGCCAGTTGTGCGTCTCAGGATGACTTCACCAGCGTGATGTTGGCGTCGGCCGCAGCGCCCCTTTTTTCAGGATGGTCAACGTTGTCCTTACCGCTGGCCCGTTCCACCCCTGACCTCACACCGAGCTTGTTGATCAGACTGGCCTGGTAGCCTGCGCCGAATCCGTTGTCGATATTGACCACCGACACACCGGATGCGCAGCTGTTGAGCATGCAGAGCAGCGCGGCCACGCCGCCGAAGCTGGCCCCATAACCGATGCTGGTGGGCACGCCGATCACCGGGCAGCTGACCAGACCGCCGACGACACTGGTCAGGGCGCCCTCCATGCCCGCCACCACCACCGCGACGTTGGCTTGGAAAAGGTCTTCCCGAACGGTCAATATGCGGTGAATGCCGGCGACCCCGGCATCGTAGATGCGATTGATCCGGTTGCCTAAAGTTTCCGCGGTGACGGCCGCTTCCTCGGCCACGGGGATGTCCGACGTGCCGGCGGTGACAACGGCAATATTCCCCACCCGGTCGATTTCCCGTGGCTTGATGACCACGATGCGGGCCATGGGGTGGTAGGTGCAGTCCTCGGTTACTTCCCGGATACCTTCATAGACCTCCCGGCTCGCCCGGGTGGCCAGGATGTTGTCGTGATGACGTGCCAGCCGCGCGGCAATCCCCTGGGTCTGTTCGACGGTCTTGCCCTCGCAATAGATTACCTCCGCCACCCCCGTGCGTACACAGCGGTGGTTATCGATGCGGGCGTAGCCAAGGTTTTCAAAGGGAAGGTCCTTCAGCGCGGTGATGGCCGCGTCCAGGTCCATCTGCCCGCCCTGGACCTGTTTCAATAAATCTACGAGGTGTTGACTATCCATTGGTCGCTCCTTGCGCGTTCGTGTCGGTTGGGTTGCCGCGATCGGTTTTGAGAGCGCGATTCAAGCTGCCGGTGGCGTACCCTTCCAGGTCCAGGGCCACAAATTTGAAGCCCAGCGCCCTGAGTCGGGCGACCACCGGCCGGCGAACGGCCTGGTCAATGAAGCGGTCCGTGGCCTCGGCCTCGACTTCAATTCGGGCCGTATCGCCCTCGTGCCGGACCCGCACCTGCCAGGCGATGCCCAGGTCCCGGATGAACGCCTCGGCCGCATCCACCTGCGCCAGCTTTGCAGCCGTGATCGGCCGGCCATATGGAATCCGCGACGCCAGGCACGCATAGGCGGGCTTGTTCCAGGTGGCGAGTCCCAGCATTCGGGACAATTGCCGGATTTCCGCCTTGGCCAAACCGGCCTCGCGCAGCGGGCTGCGAACGCCAAGCTCCCGGGCGGCACGACTCCCCGGGCGATAGTCGGCATCGTCATCCCGGTTTTCCCCATCCACCACCCAGGGGATCTGCTCTTCGAGCGCCAGTCGCATGAGTTCTCCGAAACGACTTTTTTTACAGATATAGCACTTGTCCGGCGGATTGTCGCGGAATGCCGGATTCGCCAGTTCATCGGTGACGACCTGCAGATGGCGTATGCCCATGGAATCGGCGAATTCAGCGGCAGCATGCTTTTCGTGTTCCGGCGTGGTTGCCGACAGGGCCGTCACGGCGAGCACCCGTTTTCCCAGGACGTCCACCGCTGCCTTCAGGAGCAAGGTGCTGTCCACACCGCCGGAAAAGGCTACCAGCACATGGCCCATCTCCCCCAGAACCGCTCTCAGGCGATCATGCTTGGCCAGGACATCCGCTGGAACAGCCGGCGACGCACCCATTAGGCATTCACCGCGGCCGGCACCTTCACCCGCACGCAATTCTCCAGGCATCCGGGATCGGCCACACCCAGCTTCCGCTGGGTGTGGTAGGCGATCGCCGGGCATCCGCCGTGGCAGAGATCGAAGCGATGACAGGCTTCACACGATTTGATCTCCAGTGCCCGGAAAGACTGAAAGACAGGCGCCTGGCGCCAGATCGCGTCGAACGGATCCCGGGGCACCGTGCCGGCCTTAAAGTCAGCCTCCTGAAGAAAAGCGCAGGGATAGACGCCTCCCTCCGGGGAGATGCAGCAGGTTAGCTTGCAGGCCCCGCACATGTTCAACCCCAAGGCGCGCCGCGCTTCGGTGGAGACGGAAAAGAAGGAGTCGCCGGTGGAAACGCCCAGGTGGCGGTCCAGCCAGTCCGAGAAGGCCAGCATCTGATCCGCCGATACGTTCAGTTGGGACCAGGAGCGCTTGCCACGGCCCGACGGTCTGAAGCGGGAGACGCGCAGTTTGGCCCCGTAGGCGTCCGCCAGTGCGGCCATCCGGTCCAGTTCGGGGAAACTCAACCGCGTCAACACGGTGTTCACGCTGACCTCGATATCCCGCTCTCGGAGACATTCAAGGGCGTTCAACACCTTGCGGAAACTGCCCCGGCCCCGAATGGGGTCGTTGGATGCGGGCGTGGCCCCGTCCAGGCTGACCTGGATGTATACCAGTCGGTGGTCTAGTCGTCGCGCGATATCCCGGTCGATCAAGGTGCCGTTGGTGCTGATGCAGGTGACCATGCCCTTGTCGTGGGCGTAGTCCATGAGATCCAGAAAATCCGGCCGCATGAACGGTTCGCCGCCGCCGATGTTGAATTGAAAAACCTTCATGGCGGACAAGTCGTCGATGATGCGGCGGCATTGTTCGGTGGAGAGCTCCGTTGTCCGGATGTTACCCGAGTCCGACAGGCAGTGGATGCAGGTCAGGTTGCAGGCATAGGTCACTTCCCAGGTCACGTTGACGGGCGCGCAAAGGCCCATCTCAACATATCGATTGCCCACGGACGAGTCCCTTTCCCTCGAGTTTTGCCAGCACATCCGCCACATGGTCGTGGATCCGTTCGCGGGACCACGGTGTTTTTCGGCAGAGGCGCTTCAGCAACGCGGCGACCGGTTGTTTACCATCGAAAAACGAACCGGGTATCAGGTCTTGTGTCGGCACGAAATAGAGCCGGGGGCCCCGGTAATCGTAGAACAGAAGCCCGAACACCTCGTTGCGGACCTGAACCCCGGCAGTCAGCGCGTATACCGAATTCACATTCATATGTTTAGTAAATCCCGCAAATTCCGTCCACGGCCAACTCCTCGATGGTGATCTCCTCGAGAATGGGGGGGGCAGGGGACGTTTGTTTGGAAGTATCCGCCTCTTGGCTCAGCTCCAAGGTCTCCGTGACTTCTTTATCTTTCTTTTGCATCGTCGGGCGCTCCTTTAATACGAATGGGTTAGTTTAAAAATGTCAAGCAACGATCGTCGCATTCACCGAATCGGTCGGCGGAATCGCCGTCACCGGGGGGTGGTTTTATCCCGATGGCGCTCAAGGGGCCTGTGCCGTCCAGCCCTGATCAACGGTGATCAGATTGCCGGTGATGTTCGCCGCGGCATCGGTGCACAGCCACAGGACGGCCCTGCCGATGTCCTCGGGGCTGAGTTCGCGTTCCTTGAGCAGGTGGCCGGCAAAAAACTGCTCCTTGCCCTCTTCGTCGTCCATGCCGAAGCTTTCGGCAATCCCTTTCATCATGGGCGTCCAGACCGTGCCCGGACAGACCACATTGGCGTTGATGTTGTGGTCGGCGACCTCCATGGCAATGGATTTGTTCAGGCCGATGATGCCGTGCTTGGCGGCACAGTAATGTCCGCCCATGCCGAACCCGCGCTGGCCGCCGACAGAGGAGATGCTGACTACCTTGCCGCCGTGCTGTTCGATCATGTGCGGCAGCACGTAGCGGCAGCACAGGTACATGCCCTTGAGGTGGGTGTCCACGACCTCATCCCACACATCTTCTTCCATTTCGGCGATGGCCACCATGGAGGTGTTGCCGGCATTGTTGATGAGGATGTCGATTTTGCCAAACGACTTCATTACCTGGTCGACCATCGCGGAAACATCCGATGCCTTGCGTACATCGCACTTGATGCCCTCGGCTTTGCGGCCCATGGCAGCAAGGGCCTCGACCGCCGCCGCCATGGTTTCGGGAGTCGACAACGGATAGGGGAGGGTTTTCATATCTTCGCAGATGTCGGCGATGGCGATATCGGCACCTTCCTCGGCCAGGCACTTGGCAATGGCCAGGCCGTTGCCGCGGGCGCCCCCGGTAACGATGGCAACCTTACCTTCCAGTTTCATAAAACTGCTCCTTTCTATGTGGCATGCACGCTACCGTCTAATGGTCGCATGGCGAAAGCGCTGCGTGCCGCTGTTGGCCGCCGGCTGCCGTCAGGCAGGGGGTCAGGCGTCCTGGGTCAACTCACCTAGATTGAACTGTTCGCCGATCTGCTGAAGGCTGAAATTGATCTCCTGGAGATCGTCCTTCAGGGAATCGAAACCATACTCCGCTATTTGGAAGTCAAGCTGTCCCTCGAGACTGAACGTCAGGTGAAGAATATTCAGCAGCGGCACCAATTCCGGGCGATGCACGAGTGTCGGCAGATACCGGTTCATCAAGTCCCCGGGCGCCAGCTCCTGCAGCCCCCATCGGAGCGTTGCTTCATCGACCTTTTGAAGCATGACGCCCCGCAGCAGCACACTGGTGCGCATGCCCATCCGCGTGATATCCCGTACCATCTCACGATCGGCGGTGTTCACGTCCGCTTGATTCAAACCCATTTCCGTCTCCTTAGGTCATGCGCACTTTCATGGTTTTGACGTGCTTGATGGTTTTCTCGAGCGTTTCGGCCAGCGGACCGATCAAGGCGTCGGCTTCGGCCTGATCTTGGGCGGCGGCCAGTTTGGCTTTCATGCCTTCCACCTCGGCGGCGGCCTTTTGCATGTCTTCGTTGCCCTTTTGGGTCTTGAAGAAGAGTTTGGTGGCCAACGGCTCCAGTTGGTCGGCCAGGCCGGTCAACGTCTCCTTCAACCCAGCCAGCGAGGTCTGTTCAGCGACCTCATTGAAATGTTGACAGATTTCCCTGACGTAATGGGTTCCCATTTTTTGTTCGCTCAATGTTCCTTCTCCTTTTTTCGGGTGTATTATTTGGATGCCGGATCCCGATTCCCGAGATTCGGCAACGCCTGGTTTCGCTCTGGCCGCAAACGTCGGCCGTTCATCCACCGGCAAGGACCGGTCAGGGGTCCACACCGTGATGATGGGGGTGACCGTGGGAGGCGTCATCGCCGTGCCGGTGGTGATGGTGGTGATGGCATCCCGACCCGGGGCACGGCTGGCTGGCCGTTTCAGGTGGCGCTTCAGCGACCGTTTTCGGGGGGAGCTGGCGCTCCAGCGTCCCGGCAATTTCCACGAACGCCCGGGCGGTGAGGCTCTCCGGGTGAAGATTGACGATCGGTACGCCGGTGTCCGCCGCCTCGGAAAAGAGCGGGTCGATGGGGATGGATCCCAAAAAGGGGATTTCCATCATCTTGGCCAGTTGCTTGCCTTTGTCCTTGCCGAAAAGGTGAACCGTATCGCCGCATTTGCAGGTGTACGCGCTCATGTTTTCAATCAGGCCAAGTACATTGGCCCCGAGGGTTCGCGAGGCATTGATCGCCTTGGAACAGACCAAGGTGGAAACCTCCTGCGGGGTGGTCACAATGATCACACCGTCCAGATCGGGGATCGATTTGAGGATGGCGATGGGTTCATCACCCGTTCCCGGGGGCAGATCCACCAGCAGGAAATCGAGCCCGCCCCATTTGGCCGCAGAAAGCAGTTGACGGATGGTGCGGCTCTTGGCTTGACCGCGCCACATGACCGGTGTCATGTCCCCCGGCCAGAAAAGGGCTACGGAGAGGGCCTTGATCCCGGATTGGGTGACGACCGGATCGAGCCAGAAAGCCCCGTCGAGCTTGGCTTCTTTCTTAATACCCAGCATCTTGGGAACGCTCGGCCCATGAAGGTCGGCATCGAATATGCCGACATGGTGACCGACATTGCGTAGTGCCGCCGCCAGGTTCACCGTGGCCGCCGTTTTCCCGACACCACCCTTTCCGGACAGTATGGCGATCTTGTATTTTACAAATTTCAACGCATCGGCGATCGACCCTTTCATCGTCAACTGCTGCTTCTGTTTTTCAACGAACTCCTTGCGGTTCAGCTCCATCCTGTCCTCCCGGATTATTTATGCGCTATGAAAAACGATTGAGGGTTGCACCCTTTGTCCCGATGCCCATCCGCTCGGCGTCCGCAATGACCTCCTCGAAGGCCGTCGCGCCGATGCGGGGGGCGTCGGTCGCCCTCGCTTGAATCATGTCAAAGGCGGCCGCGTCCAAGGCCACCGGATCAAAAGACGCCATGAACCCAATATTTTCCAGCAGCGGTATTTCGCTGAAAGGGTAATATTCCGGCTGCGGCGTGACATCCCACAGAAAATCGATATAAAAAACGCGTCCTTGCAAGGCGGTTCGGACCGCCATGAGGCTTTCCAGCGCCCGCCGCCGGAATTTCCGGAGGTCGCCCGCCGCCGGCCGCTGCCCATTGAACAAATACGGGTTCATTCCCGCCAGCAGGCGGGTCTTGGCCCGTGCCGAGAGACAGTCGAATCCACCGTTGTAGAGGGCGCCGCTCAAGCCGAAAAGGGGGTTGAGGGTCACATGGGCAAGCACCCACAAGGCATCGCTGCGGCAAATCGCCGTGCCCACCTCCACACCACCCAGCTCGGAATCCGCGCCACAGGGGAAAAGATCGCCCTCATTGCCGCTGAAACCGCCGTTGATCACAAAATGGCCACCCAGGGTCTCGCTCGAATAGCCGGTTCGGGCGGTGGTCTCCAGAAACGCGTTGCCGCCGGCATGCTTCCAATAGTCCACCAATCGATGTCCATCGCATATCACCGGTCGCTTGCGGGTCGCCGTCTGGGCCACGTCGGACAGCGTGCGGATGAAGCCGGGTCGCAGTCCGTATTCATAGCCGTCCTCAGCGGTGTTGACTTTCAGTGCGACCCGCATTCCCTCGCTCAGGGACCGGGTTCCTTCGGCCGCGTCGACCAGCCGACGGATCTTGTGCGTCACCGTGTTGTCAAAGAACATGCGCCGACCATCCACCCAGAACACATCGCTCATTTCGGTTGCCTTTTCTTGCATAGACCCCAGTTTTCCAGTTTTTGGAAGGGAATTTGGGGAGGCCCGGGAAGCCCTCCCCAAAAAGACACCTTATTGAGGCGTCTCGCCCTTGAACGGATCGTACTTCTTCCACTCGTTGAACACCCACTCCTTGTTGTAGGCGGTGCGTTTAAACGGCATCACTTCAGTCGCCAGGTCGTGTCGCTTGAATGTATCCCTCAGGCGCACCGTCGTCGGCTTGTGACTGCCGTCCCGAATTTGCCACTTGGCGGCATTTTCCGGCGTCAGGACCGGCTCGTAGTTGATCAGGTTGTACTTCTGGGTTCCCAAACCGATTTTCTCACCCGCCGCCATGGTGATGCGCGGGCTGAATCCGTTGATTTCACGGAATTTGTCATCGCCGGGTTTGAGCCCTTTTTCAGCGGCCACCGAACCCGGGCTGATGGGTGCGTTGTCAATGGCATCCAGCGTCGCCATCTCACAGGCGATCAGGTCCTTTCCGGCAAAGAGGCCCACATCCGGACAGACGGCCAGACCGGCCCACGGAAAACAGTCGCATTCCGGCACGATATCGATGGCGTGGTTGATATAGCCTACCTTGCCGCGTTCGAAGCACTTGAGGGCTCCCAGCGCAGCGTCGGCGTGGGCGATCATCGCGTTGGGGAAGTAATTCTCTTCGAAGGTGATGCCGGTCATGCCCGAAAAGATGCAGGTGACCTGGCAGGAGTAGCAAAGACGGCATCTTTCGGGGAACCACTTCTTGCCGTGCTCGGTCACCATGTGCGCGTTGCGCGGGCAGGAGTCGTCGCACATTTGATGGAACTGGCAGGCCTTGCCCGGGCATTGATCGGTGAACTTCGGCCACCCGATAGCGTCGTGGGGATCGCCCCAGTGGGCCAGATGGGTGATGTACTTGCCCCGCTTCGACTGACAGCCGATGCCCAGCTGCTTCAATATCCCGCCGTACATGGTGATGGAGTGTCCGCGGGCATGCGCCAGCACGATCATGGCGTCCGCTTCGGCGATGGCACGCCCGACGTAGGTCTCTTTCAGAATGAGCCCCTCGGGGATATCGACGCGATAGTCATCCTCCCCGGCGTAGCCGTCGGCGATCAGAACGGGACAGCCGAAGGTGGCATCGGTGTAACCGTGGCGAATCGCCCCTTCCAGTCTGGTACTGCGAAATGGCCATGCTGTTGTGGGTGTGGTAGGAGAGCGTGGTGTCGTTGACGACGTACGGATGACCGCCGCACGCCTTGACCTCCTCCACGATGGCGGCGATATACTCCGGTCGCAGAATGGCTGTTCGATTGTACTCGCCGTAGTGGATCTTGATGGCGACTTCATCTCCCTTGTCAAAGCATTCGTTCAGTTTTGCCTCGTAGAAAGAGGTCCTTGGCCTTGCAGATCATGGACTCGGTCCAGTTGGTGGCGTTCGCCTCCGCAAACCAGACCTTGGCGGCGTCCCTTTTTGGTAAACGGCCCCCATTTCTCTTTGGGCGGATTCCAGCTTTTCGTCTGATACGTGTCGCGACCACCATCAATCGGACCCTTCATCTCGGTCCATTTGGTCGGATCGCATTTGTAATCAGTCATAGGTGCTTCCTCCTTCCAGTTTGGATGTTAACGGTTATTGCGATGTTCCTTGAATGCCTGTCCTTAAACCGATTACCGTCATCGCACTGAAACCATCACCCCCTCTCCGTTGATTGAAATGTGAGACCCACCGCAAACCGCACCCCAACCAGCACAGCAAATACCGTACCGTCCGCTTTTTGCATGTCGGGGAAGCGCCGCCAGAACACACCACTATCCGTATAAAATGTATAAATAACAAGTAGCTACATTTCTAAGAAACGGCTGTCTGAAGGGCTTGGAGCCGGGTGGTGAACAATAAACGGTTAGCGGTGTACTATTTGGGAATTGAGGTGATTTGAGAGCAAAAGAGGCGCTAATAAGTTCGTAACACATTGTAATTAATTTGTTTTTATACAACAGCGCAGCGTTGGGGTCAAAAGGGACACCCAACCACATGGGTTTGATTTACTCGTACGGGAAAGAGTGTTTTCAGGACGTGGACTCTCAGTCGTATCGATTTTCGATGGTGACCGGCGCGGCGGGGCAAGCGGTCCGCCGTTTTTGAGCTTGCGTTCAACTGTTCGCCAAGTAGGGGGGCGTTAAGAGAAGATCTTGAACTTGTGGATTTTCTTGTACAGGGTTTTACGGTTGATTCCCAGTATCTCGGCCGCCTTGGATTGGTTGCCCCCGGTTTCGGCCAAAACGGCCAGGATGTGGTCCTTCTCCATCTCCTCCAGGGTTTTGGGCTGCCTGGTCGGACCTGCTGCGGCTGACGGCCAGATGCCGGGGAAGGTCGGGTGGGGTGATGATATCGCGTCGGAAAAAATGAGCGCCTTGGTGATCGACCGATTTCAACTCGCGGATGTTCCCGGGCCAATCGTATCCGGTCAGAATATCCATGGCCTCGGGTGACATCTCGCGGGTCCCATTGCCTTCATCGTATAATTCGATCATCTTGGCGATGAGCAGCGGAATGTCCTCGCAACGCTCACGCAGGGGCGGGATGGTGATCGAGAAGACATCCATCCGGTACAAGCAGGTCCTTGCGCAGTCGGCCTTGTCTGACCGCATCGTACAAGTCCACGTTGGTGGCGAGAATGATTCGCGTGTCCACCTGAATTTCGTTGGTTTCGCCGACACGTCGAAAACGGCCCGTCTCGATGAAACGCAGAAATTTTTTCTGGAGATCGAGATCGATATTCCCGATTTCATCCAGAAAGAGCGTGCCTTTGTCGCTCTTTTCGACCAGTCCCTGCTTTTTGTTCGCCGGCGCCTGAAAACGAGCCCTTGCGGTGCCCGTATAGTTCACTCTCTGCCAGGTTTTGGTTGACCAGGCCGCAATCGAGAACAACGAAAGGCGCCTTTTTCCGAGGGCTGCCAAGGTGGATTTGGGCAGCCAGAACGTCCTTGCCCACACCGGTTTCACCCTGAATCAACACCGTGATATCCTTGGATGCAATCCGATCGACCGCGCCGTAGACTTTTGCCATGGCCGGACTCGGGCATCTGACGATTTTGGCGCCGCCATGGCAGATGCCGCCCGAGGCCGATTGGTGGTCGTCTGCGCACGCCTGCCGATCCTGGACGGTCTGCTTGGCCAGGGTGATCAGCTCGTCCAGCTTAAAGGGTTTGGTGACATAGTCCCTGGCGCCGAGCTTCATGGATGCCACGGCCGATTCGATTTCACCGTGCCCGGTGATCATGATCACCTCGGTGCCCGACGATTTCTGTTTCAATTTCCGGAGGGTCTCGATGCCGTCCATCTCCGGCAGTTTGATGTCCAGGAAAACCATGTCGAAGCGCTCTCGATCAAGGCGCGCCAATCCTTCCTCGCCGCTGCCGGCGGTGGTGACGTCAAACCCTTCGAGCGTGAATTCGCTTTGGATCAGGTGTCGGATGTTTTTTTCATCGTCGATGGCCAGAATCTTTCCGTACGCCATTTAGTGGCCTCTCCCCCTATGAACGGAACCTGAGGATGTAATGCGTGCTATGTCAGGACCGCCGGAAAACGTAACACCACCATGCGGCTGCCGTCGTTTGCCACAAGGGGTTTGAGTTCTCCCCGGTGCTGATTGATGATGTTGCAGCAAATCGACAAATCGATTCTTTCCTGGCCATTGAAGGCGGGCCCACGCTGCGTCTGGCAGGTCATGCACCCTTCAAAATCCTTCGAGAGGGTGCCACCCGGATCGGACAGTAGGATGTCGATTTTTTCGCCGTCGTTGCGGGCCACCACCTTCAGGGCACCGCCGGCCCTCAACGCATTGAACAGCAGTTTGAACAGGTTCAGGAATAGATGTTTCAACTGGCCGCTTTTCCCGATGATGTTATTGAAACCGGCGGCCAGTTGGTTTTCGAACATGATTTTTATGCTGTGGTCCTTGGCATGCTGCCGAATCAGCGCGACGGTGTCGGCGATGATCTGGTCGATACGGATGGGTTCAGATTCATCAGAGGCGATGCTGCTGAAATCCCTTAGGTTTTGAATGATGTCCTTGCACCGGTAGGCCTCACTGTTGATGATTTCCAGGTAATCCTTGAAGGCTGCCAGCACCTTTTCATCCTGGAACAGGCCTTTGGTGCGCAGTCGCTTGAGCAACCCCTCTGAAAAGCCGGTAATGGATGTCAGCGGGTTGTTGATCTCATGCGCGAGGCTGGTGGCCAAAAAGCCGACGGAAACCATGCGATCTGTCTGCATCAATCTGAATTCATAATCTTTTCTTTCCGATACGTCTCGCATGATCAAGATGATTTCGTCCACCTTGCCGAAGGCGTCTGAGATGGGTGAGGTGGACCACTCAAAGTATCGGCCGACCAGATGCCCTTTAGTGTGCATGTGCTCGCCCCGAAGCATCGCTCCGGTTTCGAGGGTTCTCAGGGCCGGGCAATCGGGACATCGGCGATCACGCTGATAAAAAATCTGGTGGCAATTCATGACAGCACTGGAGATTTCAGGAAACATCTCTTTTTGCACCCGGTTAGCGTAGACGATGTTCAGCGAGCTGTCCAAGATGGTGACGCCGTCGCTCATGCTGTTGAAAATGCCATCCAGCCGGTTGTGCCGATGGGCAAGTTGAATATTGAGCGTCTCGAGTTCCCTGATCTTGGCGCGCACCTCTTTGAAATATCCAATCTTTGAATGTCCCAGTCCCTTGAAATCCGGAGATACTTTATTTTTTGGATCACACATGTCGGTTGCCTTGCCTACCATACTTCACGGTACATGGCCTCGATGTCCTGGGTCGAATAGGTGCACGGATTGGTCAGCATGCAAATGTCCTCCTGCGCCATGGCGGCCATCACCGGGATGTCGTCAGGTGAAACCCCCAACTGGGAGAGGTGCGTGGGTAGCCCCAATTGATCGATCAACTCCTCGATTTTAGCGGGTACGTGCGACGCGGCTTCTGCGGCGTGCATCCCACGTGTCTCCACCCCCAGCGCCCTGGCCATGCAAGCGAATTTGTCATGAGCGTGATGCATGTTGCGGCGAACCACGACCGGGAGCATGACCGAATTGACCAGGCCGTGATGCAGGTCGTAAAGTCCGCCCAGCGGATGCGCCAGGGCATGAACCGCACCGAGAATGGCATTCGAAAAGGCGATGCCGGCCTCCAGGCAGGCCACGGCCATACCCTCGAGGGCGTCCAGGTCCTTGGTTGCGGCAGCTTTTGCCAGGTGCGCGCTGACCAACTCGACGGCATGGATCGCATGGGGGTCGGTCATGGGCCAGGACAAGGAGGAGACGTAGGCTTCGATAGCGTGTGTCAAGGTGTCCATGCCCGTTGCGGCAATGAGTTCGCGCGATTTGGTTTGCAGCATCGTGGGATCGATGATGGAGATGTCCGGCATGATCACCCGGCTCAGAAGGCACAGCTTCTTTTTGGACCGGCTGTCCAACACTACGGCGAACTGGCTGACATCTGCACCGGTACCCGCCGTCGTCGGCGCACAGATCAGCGGCGGAATTGGGTGGGAAACCAGATTGCAGCCGACATATTCATTGATATTGCCGTAGTTGGTCGCCAGAACGGCGATCCCCTTTGCGGTGTCGATGGCGCTGCCACCGCCTACGGCGACAATCACGTCACACTTTTTCTGCAGATACACCTGGACCCCCTGGTCGACCTGAAAATCGCGGGGATTGCTGACCACGTTATCGTAAACCACATGCGTCAGCCCTACGGCCTTCAAGTGTCCAATGGTTTGGTCCACCCAGCCGGCTGCGATAATGCCCGGATCGGTGACAACCATGACCCGCTCGCCACCAAGGCGCTCGGCGCAATCGCCGACGCAGGACAGTGAGCCAAGGCCATAGATGATTTCCGGAATGTCGAATTTCAGCAGGTCTTTTTTACTGTATATCATGGGATGGTCCAGGTTCTTCACGGGCGGTCTCGGACTTATGACAACATGTCGAGCGCGCCCCAGCGGCATTCGGTAATGACCCAGGTAGGCTTGAGTGGAATTGGCATGGCGATGGCCACCGTCCTCAAGGTGACGCCGGCCCAGGCAACCCGCGGTTGCATCAGCATGTCAGCCGAGCAAGCCTTCGAACCGTCAGCGCCGGCTGCCAAATGCAGGCTGTCAACGGTCCGGCCGTTGTGAGTGGCGATGCTGCAGCCGATCTCTTCGCCTTCGATAGTCCCTTCGGCTCGGGTGGGGATGACGGCACTTTCGGGATGCTTTCGGTAGCGTTCCTTTAGCGGGGCTTGAGGGGTGCGCAGCTTGTTGACATCCATGTTCATGGGCCTTTCGGATAAAGTAATTTGACGCCCGCTGAATCGACGCATACCCCGAAATAATCGAATTATGGATAGGATGAAAATAGCAAGAAACCGCAGGAAAGGTCAAGACGGTTGCCGCTATCTGACCA
>CAVOIA010000006.1:0-896030 GCA_963695845.1 uncultured delta proteobacterium
CCATGGCCAATCGGTTCCAAATACCACCTTTTCGGGACCGTGGCGTTTACAAAGAGATACGAACTGGTTTTCCGTCAAGACATGGGCCGCATTGGACGTGTCCAGGTACAGGTTGTCCAGCGGCAACAGCTGGTTGACAATATCACGGTAGTCCGCTGAAAGCCCCCCCATGTGAGCGGCGATAAAATTCAGGCCGGGAAAACAGCCAACCAGCTGTCCGAGAAGCGCGGGGGTGGTGGTGTATGCCAAAGGGCTGCCCATAAGCTGGTGAGCGCTGGCAAAGGTGTCCAGCACGACAAAAAAGCGCCGCCCTCCGCTAAATTCACCCGCTGGATCAGTTCAAACATGGCAAGGGTTGCGGGCGCATCCAGCCTAAACCGCTGGGAGAAGGAGCACAGCTTAATGCCCCGCTGGCCTCTTTGCTTTAATTTTTGCAGCTCGGCCGCGTTGGCCTGATAATCCGGATGGAGTGTCCCGGCCGGATAAAGCATCGGCCAAGCGCGCAGGGACTCGAACAGCGCGTCATTGACCTGGCTGACGTCATGGGGCAGCGCCGTGGGCAGCACCAGGCAGGCCTGAAATTGATTCCGGCGCAGGGATTGTTCCAGGGGGCCCGCACCAACCCGTTGGTCTGCGCCCTCGGTATTCAGGCGGATGCGTTGAACAAGTGCGGTCCGTTTTTTTACATTGGCGATCACCTTGGGATGAAACAGGTGGGCATGGCAGTCGATCATGGTTTCATCACCACCAGGGGACACGGTCCGCTTTTCAGGTTGACCAGCCCCTGCTCGCAGATCCTCAAAAAGGGAATGGCGGCCCCGGTCAAGGTGCTGACCGTCAGCAGCGGGTCGCGCAACGGGCATCCCAACAAACGGGCTGCATCCACCACGGCCTTTGCCTGCTCGACCAGATCCGGCAAGGGCAGGTGGGTCAGCAGACCAAAGATGGGCAAGGCCAGTTCGGCGACGATGTCGCCATGTCGGCAGACCACCACCCCGCCCTTTAAGGTGTTGAGTCGATTGACAGCGGCCGCCATGTCGTCGTCCGAAGCCCCCACCACCACCAGGTCCCCCCCATCCCAGCCGGTGCTGCTGGCCAGGGCGCCGCTGGTGATCCCCAAACCGCGAATCAGGCCCACGAAGCGCTGATCCGAAGCCGCGGTTCGGTCGATGGCCGCCACTTTGATGATGTCCCGGGCCGGATCGGCGTTGATCTGGCCGTCCACAACGGGAAGGGTGACGTGCGCCTCCTGGCTGACCAGATCGGTGATCATGTCGATCACCCGCAGGGTCGCCGCGGGTGCGCCGGCAGGGCCGGCAATCCTGAAATCCTCGGGTTCGAAGCCCGCCGGCAGGTGCACGCTGGCCATGCTGGCGGGTTGAAAATGGTGCCTGCGGGGTTGGACCAGGCAGCGGCCCTTTTCGGCGACGATTCTGCCCTGGGCCACGACCAGCTCCGGCCGGATGGTTCGAAGGTCGGGCAGAATGGCCAGGTCGGCATAGCGTCCGGGAGCCATGCCGCCGATCAGGTGATCCAGTTTGAAATGGGTCGCGGGGTTGACGGTGGCCATCTGGATGGCCTGCATGGGGGTAAACCCGCAGTCAATGGCTTTTTGCACCACGTATTCCATATATCCTTTTTCCAGCAGCTCGTCGGCGGAAACGCCGTCGGTGACCAAGATCATCCGCCGCGTGTCGACCCCGGTCTCCTGGAGGGCGGCGATGACGTCCAAGTCCCTGCGGATGCTGCCCTCCCGGATCATGACATAAAGCCCCAGCCGCATGCGCTCCAACGCCTCTTGCGCCTTGATGGGCTCATGGCACGACGTGATCCCTGCCGCCACATAGGCGTTGAGCCTCGCGCCGCTGGCCCCGGCCGAATGCCCTTCCAGCGATTTGTTCATGGACCAGGCCGTTTCCAGCACGGGCAGAAGTTGATCGGGTGAACCGACAACCTGCTGCCAATACGATTCCCCCAGCCCGATCATGTCACCGCGGGTCAACAGGCCACGCAGCTCCTCCGGCGGATGGGCGGGAAATTGCTGCTGATGGAAACCATGGGCGGCGCTGTGCCGAACACGTGAATGGGCTGCCCGGCAAAGGCGTCCATGAAGTCTTCCACGCCCTGAAGGCCGCAAGCCCCATAGGGTTCGCACGTTTCGGTGACAATGGCCGTGGTGCCGCCAGGGATGACGGCCGTCAGAAATGTGTCGGCGGTGTACATGCCGGCCAGATGGGTGTGCCCTTCGACAAGGCCGGGAATCACCGGTTTTAAAGCGACATCGATGACCTGGGTATCGGGTCCGATGCAAGGCTGCGGATCGGCGCCCACGTAGGCGATCCAGCGATCCCATATGCACACGGCCATATTTTCCAAAAACTCGCCGGTGTAGACATTGGCCAGGGTGGCATTGTGCAGGACCAGATCGGCCTTGCGCCTGCCCTGGGCTACCTCCATCAGGTGCCGGGTACGCCGTAAATAATCCCTGTGTTGCATGCGCCTTCCTTTCGCGTAGCGTAGCCTTTCCAAGCCGGTTCAGCCGCCGGTCCAATACCCCTTGGGATCGAACTGCCTCAAATGGTGCAATTCGGTTTGGGTCGGCAGCGGTGTGACCATGAGCTGAGGGTCGATGCGCAGGGGCCAACCCGTGCTCGCCAACACCGTCTCGAGCGTTGTCCCGGGGTGGAGGGCGGTAAGCACCATCTCGCGGGTGTAGGCATCGAAGCGCAGCACCCCGAGGGTGGTGATAACCGCGGCGGGGCCGCCGCGGGGCAGGCCCACCCGGCGGCGCCAGCCCCGGCCGTCGCCGTATCCCGGGGACGTGAGGTAATCCACCCGGGGCACAAAGCGGCGTTTCTCGTGTTTCATGATGATGATGTGCCGCCTGGCCAGGCTGGCCAGATCGCATGCACCGCCACTGCCCGGCATCCGGGTTGCGGCGGGTTGGCCGTGGCGGCACAAGTGGCATTGAGGTTGCCGAACCGATCCACCTGGGCGCCGCCGATAAAGCTGGCGTCCACTTCACCTTTTTGCAGCAAACCCATCATGTCCGCCAAGTCCGAGAGCCACTGGGCCCGGTGAAAATTGGGCAGGTCGCCCATGGTCAAAATCGGTTCGGGGGCGACGGTGTTGCGCACCAGACCCAGTTCATAGATTCCCACGGCATGGGGTGCGTGGGTGCTCTTGGCCAGCAGAAAACCCAGCAACGGCAAGCGCATGCCCACAAAAATCACCTCGTTGTCGGCAATTTCACGGGAGGCGGCGGTAACCATCAATTCGGCAAGTGTATACTGAGACGATTCAGTAACCATAGTCAACCGGTTCCGACAGGAGGTGGTGCTGCAATCGGAGCTGGGCCAGCCGCCGGTCCCCCAGCCGTTCCAGGTAAAATTGGTGCCCGGCGACATCATCCACCCAGTCCCTGCGCCACTGCCTGAAACGCTCGGGTGTCTTGCTGGCATTGCGATAATCGAGAAAGGCCTGATGGTCGCGGTTGTAAAATCCCGGCACCGGGGAGGGATGGCCGCCCCAGGGGACGTGAACCACGGCGCCGACCCGAAAGCCAGGCGTAAAGACACGATTGGGGTCGCTGCTGATCACGTCCGTATCCACGATGGTCTCGCTGGTGAGGATGACGGTATCGCTGGCCAGACAGGCTTCTCGCGTGACGCCCATGCTGCCCCACATGTGGGCATTGCCCGCTGCATCTGCCCGTTGAACGTGGACGATGCTGACATCGGGCGTGATGGCGGCCACGGCGGCCAGTGTGGCACCGCTAAACGGGCACCTGACGGTCGACAAGCTTGGGTTGGTCTTGAACAGGTCGCTTCCCAGGGCCGTCCGTACCGGCATGAAGGAAACCCCCGAGGCACCGGCCCGTAGGGCGCTAGCGAGCGTGAAGTTGGAGTGGTCTTCTACCGCGAGGGTTCCGGCCTCCACGGCGCGGCGAAAGTTGTATGCCGATCCGGTAATGACATTGCCTACCCAGGCGGCACGAACCCTGGCCACACAGCCGGCGCCGATCAGCTGATCGAAACAGATATCGGAAATCGGCCCCACCAGGGTCAGATCCCGTTTTTGCTGGCGGATCATCTCGTGCGCGGCGGCAAACGGAATCATTGCCTCCAGACAGGTGCCCATTGCCACGGTACTGCCATGGGGCACCCATCTGGAGATGGCCTCGGTTAAGCTCATCAGCTTGGAATCAGCAGACAAAATCGACCTCTAGGGAATGTTTACAGCGCCTCATTCCACTGTTGAAATCGTACCGACCACCCCTGTTACGGACGGCCAGCCTGCGTTTCTTTCCTTTTGTAGAACTGCTGCAGCCTCGCGTTGACCTCCGAAAAGTCGCCAACGCTGGAGTAGGCATTCAGCGCCTCGACTCTCAGGGCGTCATCGAAGGTGCGGCCGATGACATCCAGAATGGTTTCCTTGGCTGAGCGTATGGCCTGCTGGCTATTCTTAAGAATTTGATTGGCCAATTCCTCGGCAGTGGTCATCAACTGGTCGTCAGGGACAACCCGATTGACCAGACCCAATCGATAGGCCTCTTCGGCGGTGATGACGCGCCCGGTCAAGGCAAGATCCAGCGCCACGGCCAGGCCGGCGATGGCCAGGATACGGACAATGCCGCCATCGCCCTGGTGCAATCCACGCCGCACCTCGAACGACGCGAACTGGGCGCTCTCGCCGGCAATCCGAAAGTCGCAGGCCAACGCGATCTCGAAGCCGCCCCCGATGGCCGGACCGTTGACCGCGGCGATAATCGGTTTGTAGATCCGGTGCTGTCCTCGCGTGATGCCACCTCCGAAGCCTTTACCGAGGTTGTTGCGGATGTCCAACAGGTTTGCATGTTCCCACTTGGGCAGCCATGTATTCAAATCCGCTCCGGCGCAAAACCCCCTGCCCATTCCAGTGACGATGGCGATATCGAGGGCATCGTCGGAATTGAATTGGGCCCATGCACTCCACAGGGCGGCATCGAGTTCGTCATCAACGGCATTCAGGCTTTCAGGACGATTTAGGGTGATGTAGGCAATCCGGCCACGCTGCTCGTACAAGACTTTATCCATCGGTGCTTTCCCCTCTCTTCAGCTGCTGCGACTGCGAAACGTTGCCCGCATGTCCGGAGATACCAGCGGAACGATCAACAGTCCACTTATTTGACACTACCGGTGACAACATTTTAACCCTATGTTTTCGAATCTGTTCTTTCAATCCCATAACCATTAGAATTAAATAGAAAAAATAAATTTTAAAGGCTTGGCAAGCGGTTTGCTTAATAACCTGAAAAGCCCTTGAGATCGTTCCTTTTTTCTGTTGTTGAAAAGGCGAGGCGCTCCAATATGAAAAAACTGCATTGGGTTATGGCTACACTGGCTGTCTCAGTCATTGGCGTCACCGGTTGCGCCACAACGCCGACGATGACCGGGCAACATCCTGTCCGAAGCGCCGCAGCAGATATGGCGGCTGCACAAATGGGGCCGACAGCCTCAGCCATGACTGCCGACAAGGTGACCTTGCACTTGGGCTCCGGTGTCCTACCAGCCTACCTTGACAATGGATTTGGGTTAATCGCTCCGCGCACGCTTCTATCGAAACCGCAAGGACCCCCAATCGATTTTGTATTCAAGTGGAAGATCACCAACAAGGAGCGCTTCGGAATTGGGCTGCTGGGTCAACAGACGCCTGAAAGGGATTGCCGCTGGGTGTTGGCGCCAAAAGTAGCCATTAACCCTGATCGACACTTGCTAAAAAACCCGGCCTTTAAATCGGATCATGACCAACTGCGGGCATTTGGGCTTTCGGTGCAGCTCGCCTTGCGGTATGTCTATTAGGAGTCGGCCGATTGGAAAATAAATCCTGCATTGAGTCCAGGATTGATCATTTAGGTCACATCCCAGGCTTCAAGGTCCCCTTGCCCTTTTTAGATATGTAGAGATAACGGAACCGGTCGCAGGTACGATGGCAATTATAGAAAAAGGTGTCTTGTTGGTATCCGGCTAAACTTCAATCTCATAATTAAATCCAGTGAGTGGAATACTTCGATGTTCCATAAATCACCATCATTAAGATATGTTGTTAATAGACCTACTCCTCATGGCTAACCGGAAGCCGATTCAATTGATTCAGAAAAAACTTCCACTTCGGCATAAAACGATCCATAAGCGCCTTGAAACGGTCATTATGAGTTGGCTCCAACAAGTGGGCTATTTCATGCACAACGATATATTCCAGACACTCCATCGGTTTTTTTGCCAGCTCGATGTTCAGCCGGATATTCCTTCCAACTGGGTTACAACTCCCCCATTTCGTCTTCATCCGCAGAATATCTTTCAAATAAACATCACAGCCATGGTCCAGTTCAAGCTCATTTCATTTTAAATCCCTTATAGAATCATCATTGGGTCTGTCTGCTTTTTCAAATGACGTTTAGAAAGCGAACATGAGGTTTGAGATCTTGTGATTATTTTTCCGAATCGCATAAAATCTCTTTCTCAGCTAATCACCGATTTTCGCGGTAAGGTTTCATATAATGGATTCGGACCTGCTGGCGGCTGCTGTGTGAACGAAAATATTTAAAATTCAGTCAGATAAAACTCTTACTGTGTCCCTGTCCATAGATTTCCATTATATGATGTGACGGAGAAAATAGGACCTCATCCAAGTTAAAAATAAAACCGAACGAATTCATCTTTTGATTGAAAATAATCAAGAACCCGTATTTAATACATAAAATCGCAATATAGTGTTGCAGCACCATCGGCTCCCACTACCAGTTGTGTATTTTTAACAAATTTTATTTGACTTTATAAGCGTCACTAACTACAAGAGATGCATGGCCGATGAAAAGTTTTTCCTCCATCCCCTGCACGACTGGCAGCGCCGCTACGAGGCCCTGAGAGCGTCCTTTCTCGATCGCCAACCGGCCAAGGTCGTGGCAGACCGATTCGGCTATTCCCCGGCCTACGTCAACCTGTTGCGGCATCAGTTCTCCCACGACAAGATCGACTTTTCCGAACCCGTGCCGGAAGGAAAAACCAACCGTCGGGCAGTGGACATGGCAACCCGTCAAAAAATCTGTTCCTGGCGCGAACACCGACTGTCTGCCGGAGAGATCGCCCAACTGCTCTCCCAAGAGGGTATCGAAATATCGGTGCGTACCGTCGAACGGGTACTGGCCGAAGAAAACTACCCGAAACTGCCACGCCGCAGCCGTCTTAAAGTGGGCCTCACGGTCCAGGGCGCCCGTGTTCCGCAAGTGTCCCAGACCCTTGCTGCCGGTATTGCGCGAAAAGTCGATTGCGACTCGGCTGGTGTGTTCTTGTTCGCACCGTTCATCGAAAGACTCAATCTGGCAAAAGTGGTCGATGACGCCGGACTTCCGGGCAGCAAGATGATTCCCGCGCTACAGTATTTTCTCTCCTTTCTTTCCTTGAAGCTGGTTGGCACCGAGCGCTTTGCCCACATGAACGATCACAGCTTCGATGCCGGACTGGGGCTGTTTGCCGGACTCAACGTGCTGCCCAAGTGCACGGCCATGTCCACCTATTCCTATTCGCTGGACGCGATCCACTTGCACCACCTGCAAAAAGCCTTCGTCCGGCAGGCCGACCGCATCGGGCTTTACGACAAGCGTATCGTCAATTTGGATTTTCACACCATCCCCCACTTTGGCGACGAGTCCGTGCTGCAAGAACACTGGGCCGGTGCCAGAAACAAACGGATGAAGGGGGCTTTGACCCTGGTGGGCCAGGATGCCGATTCCAAGCTGATTTTGTACACGGCTGCCGATATCCAGCGCAGCGAAGCCGACGACCAGATCCTGGAGTTTTTATCGTTTTGGAAAGCGACTCAGCGTGGTGTGGCGCCAAAGTTGATTTTCGACTCCAAATTCACCACCTATGCCAACCTGTCTGAACTCAACGCCCAGGGGATCAAGTTCATCACCTTACGCCGCAGGGGCAAAAACCTCATCGAGAGCCTGGATTCGGTTGGTCCCTGGAAGCGGATCCACATTGCGCATGCCAAGCGCAAATACCAAAATCCCCAGGTTTACGAGTCCATGGTCGAACTGACCGGTTACAGCGGCAGCCTGCGCCAGGTCGTCATGCGCGGCAACGGTCATGCAAGACCGGCTTTTTTGATCTCAAACGACAAGGACTGTCCGGTGGAGCGCATCGCCGGCGATTATGCCCGCCGCTGGCGGGTGGAAAACGTCATTTCCGAGGCAGTCAAGTTTTTCAACCTCAACACATTGTCTTCTCCAATTTTGACCAAAGTGCACTTCGATGTGATAATGACCATGGTTGCCGACACCCTGTACAGTATGCTGGCGGGTAAGCTCAGGGGCTTCGAGGATTGCGATGCAGCCAAAGTCTACCGTCATTTTATCAAAGGCAAAGGACACGTGGACCTTACCGCCGGTCGGCTTAGCGTTACCTTTCCGCGAAGAGCCCACAACCCGATCCTGAGAAACGTACCTTGGCACCGGTTGCCAACGAAAATATCCTGGCTGGGGGATGTCAACCTCGAGCTGAAATTCAAATGATCGGCCCGTCCGATTCTTATATCGCTGTGACGCTTATACCCTTCGCGAAAATCGGTGCTAATCAAAAAATGCAGGTATCCAATAAGAACGTTCGGTCTAAATACAAGGATTTATGTGGATCTTTTATTCTATTTTTAAGATTATATTCACACAGATCGTCACATCAACTTAGATCTACCAAAAAAACGATACTTGACCTTGTTGATTTGAGAGTGGATTACTCAGAAAAGAATTTTTCAAAATTTTGATTAATGACCAAACTTAGTATAGTCCCAAATAGAATTCAAGAAACAGCCACCACCGCCACCACCATCGCCACCACCTCCTTCACTCACATTGACAGTTACAATAGCGGGAGTCTGGTCGGATGCTCCAAAACCATCTGTGCCTGTAAAGGTAACAGAATAATTGCCTGGAATATTGAAAGTTATTTGGCCTGGGTCTTCATTGGTATTGTCGGGAATACCTGACCCAGCGCCAAATTTCCACAGGTATGTAACATTTGAAGTTCCATTTGAATCTATAATGGTACCGCTAAAGTTAACTGCTTCACCTTTTTTTATATTTTTAGTAGTGTTAGGTTCATCAATTTGGCTATCAGGTGGCTGATTAAGACTTTGAGCAGCCGCAAATGCATCTACAAGTCCATGTCCAAAAACCGTATCGAATCCTTTTTTGCCAAAGTCGACCGCATTTTCACGAATTGCTTGAGCAACTTCACCAGAAGTTGTATTCATTCCAATAAGTTGGGCGGCTATACCGGCGACATGGGGTGCTGCAGCAGATGTACCAATGAATGGAACGGAAAGCCCTCCGGCACCAGTAACCGATACACGGTCGACCGCAGAAATATCAGGTTTTTGGCGGGTCTCAGGTGAGGGATAGAAAATTTTAACAGGGCCTTGAGAACTGAAGTCCTCAATAGCCAAACTAACTGGATCAACAGCCGCAGTTGCAATAACCCCCGGAACGCTTGGATGACCAAAAATACTTCCGCCTGATACTGGATATTCATCGATATCACCGCCGAATACATAAATCTTTATTTCTTTGTCAATCCCTGACCATTTAGTTACTGCAAAATTTTCTAATGAAGGACTTCCGTCAGGAGTGGTGACCGTAATATTTAAGGTTTCTATCGGATCATCATCACCATTTTGGGTTTTTTTACTTGAAAAAAGTATTTTGTCGTCAGAATCCAAAAGATGTAAATCGTAGTCGTTTCCGGATTCACCAAAGGGGTCATTCCATTGTAGTACAATCGTGATAGGGACTCCTGAAGGAAACATCACACCCAATGTTGGATCTTCAACTCCTCCCGATGCAAGGCCAAAGTTGTGCTCGTAGATGGGTCTTCCTTCATGGTTAAATCCAAAGATATTGGTGCCGAGAAAGCTACCGGTATAATGCATATTTGCATAGTTTCCAGCTGAAGAAATATATAACCTATTCGACAAAATGTTTTCAACAGCCTGGGCAACAGGTCCATCTTCATAATAGGGTTCTTCAGGAAAAAGAAGATCATCAACAACGATGTTAGCCCCAAAATCAGTAGCTAAAATACTTAGACATTCGATCATCTCTAAGTTAGTTGCTGCTCCACAGAAACCAAGTTCAGCTTTAGGAGCCATATCATGGATAATTTCTAACATTGCAGTACCCTCATCACCACTGCCTTCACCAAATATTGTGATCGCCGAAGGCAGATCACCTGAAGCGATCGACGTAACCCGGTTTTCCACTCCGTCGGATATAGTACCCACCTTTATCCCTGCACCATCAAATCCAAGCGATAGGAGTTTATCGGATTTCAAGCTGGCATAACCCTCTGAGGTAACTGATCCTGCATTGTATTTAGCGTAAGTGGGGGTCGTAATTCGTTCAACAAATGAAATTTGGGCAATTTCATAGATTTCTTCAGCAGGAATCCAAGCCTGAATGATGTCTAAATCCTGGTTAAAAATCTCAATAATTGTCCCCTTGGACTCCAATATTGACCTTACATCCGATGTTGATGTGTTGACATGGATATATACATGAATGTTATTTTCAATATCAGCTTGGGCAGCTGAATTCACCAATGTCGAAGTCCCATTCGTTGTTTCGAACTTCCTCACAAAACCTACTTGGTTCATTTGATTTATTTTTTGTTGTATGCGGGTGTCAACCTTTCCCGAACACGAGTTGGCTGATTCATTTTTTTGTGTTTCTTCCAGAATTGGTGCACCGTAAACTTTTTCAGATGCAGTGGAATATCCAGCAAAAAAAGTAATAATCAAAAATGTTAATGCTGAAAATAAGATTGAGTATTTTGAATAAATTCTCCTTGGCATAATTACTCCTTTCGCGGTTAAATTAATTGTTGTAACCATGAAGTTCCTTTGCAACGGATCATTTTTTTTCTTAATCAAAAATAGGGACTTTAACGTGATAATCTTTAATTAACTGTATGTTTTATTTGGATATTGCATATTCAGGTGTTGTTATTTTTTTTACAAATACAAGCTCTGCAATATCATGGATTGCATCAAGCGGCACCCAAGCTTGAACAATTTTTAAATTATAATTTACAATCTCAATAACCGCTCCGTAAGTTTCCAAATTTTTGACCATCTCAGTATAAATGTCATATAAATAGATGTAGGTTTGAATCATTCCATGTTCATTAACTTTTACACCATGTGAGGAAACATCCTTTTCAGTGTTCTTTATTGATGTTTTACCTTCGGACAACAAGGTTATAAAATTTAATATCTGTGAACTAATTTTTTGAGATTCCCCGTTGAATTTGTGATCTTTAATAAACTTATTGTTTTCGACACGAATTTTGGTTCCATCATTACCATTTTGTGTTGTTTTACAAGCAATTAAAAAAATACATAAAATCAAACACAATAATACTGAAAATAATACAAAATAGAATCTATTCTTCAATTTTATTTCTCCCTTTTTCATTAAGGGTCTTTATAAAAATTTGAGTCACTAAAGCAACATATTTTGAAATCTTTTTAAGGGTACAGATCGTTAAATATTTAATCACAGGGATACGATAAAATGTAGACCCTGCAAGCCGGATTTCCAAAACATGCATCAACACAAAGGGATACAACTTGTCTCCAAATTGTTTCCAGTGATTGTTACCCTGAAAGTTTCACACGTTCATTTATACTTCACCCGGCAATAATATGTGAAAAATAACAACCCACGGTAAATTGATCTGGACATCTCGAGATTTCTATCCCATACTATCCTGGAGTCTTTGAACATAAGCGACCAGGAGGTATCGAATGATAACCGTCGAGTTGTCCGAACAGGACCTACAGTCTATCGCGTATGAGCGTTTTCATCCTCCGGTGGCCCGTGTGCAGCGCAGGATGGAGGTTCTGTGGCTCAAAAACCAGGGCATTTCACACTAGCGGATCGCGACGTTGGCCGGGGTTTGTGGCAATGCCGTGACCAAGTACCTGAAGATGTACCGTCAAGGCGGTCTCGATGAGGTCAAAAGGGTCAACTTTTACCAGCCGAAAAGCGAACTGGAAAACCATCGCGACACGATCGAACCGTACTTTCGTGATAACCCGATCACCAGCATTGCCGAGGCTGTTGTCTCCAAAATCGAAGCCCTGACCGGTATTCGGCGCAGTAAAAACCAAGTGAGCGAATTTTTGAAGAAAATTGGAATGCGGTTTCGCAAAGTGGAAACGATACCGGGCGCTGCCGGCCCCGACGTGCGGGCGCACTTTAAAAAAAATTTTGGACCCTCGAATAGCGGAAACCAAAGCCGGAAAACGCTCCATCTTCACGCTAATCCGCGATGAGTCAAGAACGATTAATGGTGAACTATTCGAGCAAGTAAAGGTATCAGTCTATAACGAATCTTACTGGTTTTTAGCGAAATCGCATCGGCCAATAAGAAAGTTCAAAGCCTGTATGTTACAATGTATAAGATCCGGTTGGCTTTTGTGTCAATATCAATTATTGACAAACTCGAAAATAGTCGATTTACGGGCCTCTCTTCGAAACGATTTAATTGTTGAAGAAAAGGAAAACCGGTTGGTCTGGCGTTGGATTCCATCGGCTGGACAGCCTGAGGGGACAATCCCACGATCCATTATGAATTCTTTGAGTCGTCTCTCACAAGACATCATGACCTGAGCCTTCTGTTCGAAGGACAGTTTATCGCAATTCAAAGATACGAGCTCACCTACCTTTGACATGACACCACGTTTTTTGAGGAATGCCATGCTTGCTTCTTGAGAGGTATCACCTTGGCCCCAGCTTTCAAGCCGTCCAGGTAATCCGCCCAAGTCTGCATCATCTCTTTACGTTCAGGTAAAAATGCCGTCCGGTTATAGGCCCGCCCGTTGGGGTCGCGGACCTCATGTGCAAGCTGATGCTCGATGAAATCAGGACGCACATTCAATATTTCATCAAGCATTGTGCGGGCCATCGCCCGAAATCCATGGCCGGTCATCTCGGATTTTTCAAAACCCATGCGTCTGAGGGCGGCCAGCACGGTGTTGTTGCTCATCGGCCGCTGCGGTGTTCTCGCACTTGGGAAAACGTATCGACCACCGCCGGTCAGAGGATATACCTCCTTCAGGATTTCAACTGCCTGGCTGCTCAAAGGAACAAGGTGTGGTTGGCGCGTCTTCATCTTTTCAGCAGGGATATTCCATTCCGCTATCTCAAGGTCGATTTCTGCCCATTCCATATGACGAAGCTCCCCAGGGCGGACGAAAACCAAAGGGGCGATGCGAAGCGCACATTTGGTCACGAAGGACCCTTCATAGCCGTCGATTGCCCTCAAGAGGCCGGCGACCTTATCAGGTTCAGTGATGGCTGGCAGGTGTTTTGACTGCGCTGGCGGTATGGCGCCACGAAGGTCCGCAGCAGGATCTCGTTCAGTTCGGCCTGTAGCCACGGCATAGCGGAATATTTGACTACAGGTGTTCCTTGTACGGTGAGCAGAATCGATAGCACCACGCGATTCGATCCTGCGCAGGACAATTAGCAACTCTGGCGGCGTTATCTCCATGATCGGACGATTACCTATAAAAGGGTACACATCTTTTTCCAAACGGCCCTTTATCTTCACTGAATGCCCCGGTGCCCAATTTACTTCAAACTTGCTGAACCATTCACGGGCAACGACCTCAAATGTGTTATCAGCACTTTCAAGGGAGGCCTTCTCGGCTTTCCTTTCCTGGCTTGGATCCAAACCCTTGGCAACCTTCTTACGAGCCTCAAAGCGGCGCTCTCTGGCCTGGGCAAGGCTCACTTCGGGGTAAGTCCCAAGGGACAGGAGTTTCTCCTTACCCCCAAACCGGTACTTGAAACGCCACCACTTACCCCCGGCAGGGGCCACCACGATGAAGAGACCGTCCCCGTCGAAAAGCTTGTATTGTTTGGCTTTTGGCTTTGCGTTGCGGATCTTGGTGTCCGAAAGAGCCATGGTTGACCTCCGACTTGGGGGTAACAACTGGGCTATAATTTCTACATTGGGGTAACTATGCTTAAAATTACCCCCAGTTACCCCGGATGTCAACGGATTTTATCGGACACAGCTGGACAAATAAAATAAAAAAGACCCTAATTTTTCAGGGTCTTTTGTGCTTAGTAGGACTAAGCTGGATCATGATCTGGTGGAGATGAGGGGGATCGAACCCCTGACCTCAGCGTTGCGAACGCTGCGCTCTCCCAGCTGAGCTACACCCCCATCGGTATGCGGTACGTCGGAGTGATAACACCCGGATAGTATGCGAATTTAAGCCTGGCGTCAAGGATGCTCAATGGCTGTGGTTCAGCAGCACCAGGCTGGCCTTGGAGTCCAACAGGTTTTCCACCAGCGTCAGGCGTTCGTCGACCGTCTTGCGGAAATCGGCCAGCAGTTCTGGACTCAAGGGCTTGCCCCGGCTTTTTTTGACGTTGTTGGGGTTGATCGCCTTGCCGTTCACCCGCACCTCGTAGTGCACGTGCGGGCCAGTGGCCAGTCCGGTCTGCCCCACCCGTGCGATCACCTCGCCTTGATCCACCAGCTGGCCCCGCTTTTTCAGCAGCCTGCTGCAGTGGCCGTAATAGGTCTCGTAGCCGTTGGGATGCTTGACGACAATCACTTTACCGTAGCCGTTCTTCCAGCCCGCGAAGGTGACCCGCCCGTTGGCCGTGGCGAAGATGGGGGTGCCGGTGGCGGCGCCGTAATCGATCCCCAGATGGGCCTTGTAGCGTTTCGACACGGGGTGGAAGCGTCTGACCGAATAGGAGGAGGTCATCCGGCCGAATTTTACCGGTATGCGCAGAAACATCTTTTTCAAGGGTTGACCGGTTTCGTCGTAGTATCCGTCAAACTGGCCGTCGTTGAATAAAAAGGCCGAAAAGGTCTTGTGCTTGCCCACATAATAAGCCGCCAGTATGTCGCCGAATTTTACAAAGGCGCCATCTTTGTAGCAGCTCTCGTAGACGACTGCGATGCGGTCGCCCTGGCGCGGGTAGAGGTAGAAATCGATATCCCAGGCGAAGATGTCCGCAATCAGGGTCGCAATGGCCGGATTTTCCCCGCTGTCCGTTACGGCCTGGCTCAGTGACGATTCGATGGTGAAGACCTTGGCGACCACTTGCCGGTCCAGGGTAATCTCACGCTTGAGAACGGAGTAGTCGCCGTTGTCGTCCTTGACGGCTTCGTATTCGTCCAGGGGGCTGGTCTTGTAAACAAATTTTTGAATCAGGTTCTGGTCATCGACGCAGACCAGGTATTCATCCTTGGGCCGAGCGTGGCGGAAATCGAATACCGGTTTGAACGATTTCGAAAGGGCGAGGATTTCCGTGGGCGGGATGTCGCAGGCCACTAAAACATCATACAGCGTCCGGTTGCGCAACTGCCCTTCCAGAATGCTGAAATTTTCGGTTGGCGGCGTATGGCGCGAAAAATGCGCCTCGGCGGGCGAGCCCTCCTGAAGGCCGGAAGCCGCACAAACCGGCAGCCACACCCACAGCCAGACCACCACCGCTGCCGCACCAATCCGTCCCATCCGCAAAGACCTACTATCGGTCATCTTGATCATCTCTGTTACCATTTTGAGCTTCATCATCGGGTGCATCGGTCCTGAACACAATTTCGGCCATTTCTACCGATAGCAAAAGCAGACTAGGTAATCAACCGTTATTTAACGATTTTTATCAGACCACACAGCAAGACAAGCCCACTCCGGCAGGCTCGCATCCGGCTTAACGGATAGTGAATTTATGGTGCCAGCGGTCGGCTCCCTCGGACAGCAAAACGTCCTCGGGATTGATCTGGACGACGGTGATGCTGTCAACAGCGCCGCCCTCCTTGACGAGCTGGCCGTTGATCACAACAAAACGCTCGGACGCTTCGGGCGCCCACACCAGGGCTTGCAGTTCGATCCGGGCGTCGGTGCGGAACTTTTTTTCCGCTTTCGCCGGCTGGCCTTCGGTTGTCCGTGCACCGGGCGCTTCCGCTACCGTTGCCGAGCGCTGGGGCGGCACGTCAGGCCGGGTGTCGACCGGCTTGAGGTTCGACGACCCCTCGGACGGTGCGGCGTTATCCGACAAGGGCTCGCTGACCGCCGGTGCCTGGGGCCTGGTGGCCACCCGGGAAGGATTGTTTTCCAGCGCCGGCGCCACCGGCCTGGGAGCCGGAGGCAGGTCCCGATCAACACCCTGGAGCGGCTCGGTGCTCTCCGAGAGCGGTGCGGTGGGCTCGATTATGGTCTGCGTTGGCGGGACCGACGGCGTTGCGGCAATGTCGTCGACCGAATCCGGACGGTTGGCGTCGACCACCAGGGGACGGTCCGCCGTTTCACCCGCTGGCAATGCCTGTGGAGAGGTCAGCGCTGGCGGTGGCGTCGAGGCGGGCCTGGTTTTCCATAAAATGGCCCCGACCACGACGAGGATGAGAACGGCACCGAGGGATATCCACCAACCATAGCCGGGGTTGCGGCGTTGCTTGGATCGGCCCACGCCCACGGGCCACGCTGGGCTGCCGCGACGAACGGTATTGGCTTCCAGTTCGGCTTTTTTCAGTGCCTCGAGTATCGAACTCAACGCTTCTCAACCTCGCTGCCTGTCAAAAGAAAACGCCCGGCGTCCTTTGCGTCGTCTACGGTGCATGTCACGGCGACGGCACCGGCCCCGCGGTCAAGCGGGGACTGTTCAGTGACCGGTCTTCGTTGTAAAGTGCGATCTGTGTCAAGGGCCCCACGATTCCGTCGACCGGCAGCCCATGGCGGGCCTGAACGGTTTCAACGGCCAACCGGGTATCGACATCGTAGGCGGCGTCCATCGCCTTAATTGAAAAGCCCAGGGTCTTGAGGTGCACTTTGAGGGCAACGATCGACTCGCCGGGAGAGGAGGTCGGAATCGAGCCCCGATAATCGAAGTGATTCTCCCAGAATATCCATGCCGCGCCATTCCACAGCCAGGCCAGGGATGCCGGATCGATGGCAACGGTGGCGTCTCCGTCGGACACCCGGATTTCATTGTCGGCCAGCCCCACCAGGGCCACAAATCGGGGGCTGGCGCCGCCCGGTTGCACAACCTCCAGAATAGCCGGCAGATTCAATCTTTTGATCAGGTTCAGATGCCCCCGAACCCGAACGGTTTCCAGGCCGTTGAGCTCGGCCGCAAGCCGAAAGAAGGTTTCGTCGTCCGACAGGTCAGCCGAACCTGCATCCGGAAGGCGGTCCCTCTGCCACGTGTCCAAAACCGCCCGCATCGCACCCGTGCGCGCATTCGATGGATCCATGCGCCGGATAACCGATTCCAAATCGACCCCGGGTGGCTGCGCGGCCGGAACGGCAGCCGCCGCGCCGATTGTCGGGGAGGGCGTCGGCGGCGCTTCGGCGGCAATGGGCGGCGGCGCAGGCGGCAAGCCGGCCAGGTTCGCATCCGGCGCGGGCGTCATGGCCGGCGAGGCCGGCGCGGGCGCCGACAGGGAAGACGGAGATGGCGGTTCGGTGTTGAGCGACGGGGTTGCCGAGAGCGACCCATCGTTGACGCGCTGGAGCAGCATGGGGCCGACGAACCATCCCGCGGCAACCATCGCAACGACCAACCCCACCCCAGCAGCCAGTCTTCCCCAAGTCCATCCGGTTGTCCAGGCCCTGGAGGCACGTTTTTTCGCCTCCAGTTCCCGGACGGCCTGTCTGGCGATGCCCCAGGAGATATTGCGCCGATTGAGGGTGTAGGCCCTCAACAGGGCCCGATCGCAGGCGATGTTGATCAGCCGGGGAATGCCTCCGGCATAGTTGAAGACAACCCTGCAGGCACCCGCCGAAAAGACCGGCCCCGGTCTGCTGGAGGCGATGTGAATTCGATGCCTGATGTAAGCCCGGGCGTCCTTAAAGCTCAGTGGATCCAGCTGACAACTCAAGGTGATGCGTTGGTTCAACTGGCGCAGCGCCCTGGACTCCAAGAGTGCACCCAGTTCCGGCTGCCCCACCAGAATGATCTGGATCAGCTTGCTGGTGCTGGTTTCCAGGTTGGACAAGAGCCGCAACTGCTCCAACACATCGGCATTCAGGTTCTGCGCTTCGTCCACCAGCAGGATCACCTGCCGCCCCTGGGCTTTTCTTTCCAGAAGAAAGCCATTGAGCCGATCGATAAGGACCTTTACCGAGTCGGCGTCCGACGGGATGCCAAATTCGTCATTGATGGCCTTGAGCAGCTGCACGGCATCGAGTTTGGGATTGAAGATGTAGGCCGCGTCGGTGTTGTCGTCCAGGTTTTCCAGGAACATGCGGCACAAGGTGGTCTTTCCGGTGCCCACTTCACCGGTTATTTCGACAAACCCCTCTCCGTAGCCCACGGCATAGTTCAAGTGGGCCAGCACCTCCTCGTGAACCCGCGAAAGATAGATAAACGCCGGATTGGGAACCAGTTTGAAGGGTCGCTCTTTAAATCCGAAAAATTGATCGTACATGACTGTCTGCTATTGGGCGATCATGCTGTTACGGTTCTGGATGTAGGCGTCGCGAAAGGCGGTGTAAGGATCCAGCGCAGCCGCCTTCAGCGCTTCGTAGTCGCCGATGCGCAGAGAGGTCTGGTTAATGGTCCTTACGCCAAAGACTATCACGCCAGTGGTACTGGATGTCAACACGCCTGCGTCCAGACTGATCAACTGCATGAAGGAAAACGGATTCAAGGCCCAGTCGCCGATACCACCCGCCGTGTCTCGCAAAGTGGACGGCCCGACAAACGGCCAAACAATGAAAAACCCGTTGCCGATACCATAAAAGCCAAGTGTTTGGCCAAGGTCTTCCTCGGGTGGATTCCATTCCGGGCGAATTCTGGCCGGGTCGTAAAATCCCAGCATGCCCACCGTGGTGTTGACCGTGAAACGGCCCGCTTCGCCCCCTGCCGCCTTGAATTTTCCCTGCAGGAGGCAGTTGACCAGCCGAATCGGGGTCAATAGGTTGAAAAAGAAATTGCTTAGGCTGACCCGCACCGGTGTCGGGGTTATCAACCGGTATCCAACAGCAATCGGCTTTAACAGGCCGAAATACAAATCGTCGTTGAGGGTGAACATGGCCCGGTTAAAGCCTTCAAGCGGATCGGCGACCATATCCAGCAGCTGGCCTTCGTCGCCATATACATCGCCGGGCTCGTCCTCGAACGGGTCATAGGGCACCTCCGGAAAAGGGGCTTGTTCGGAACCGGTTGCCACCGGCGGCAATTCGGCTGCCTGAGCCCAACGATCCCCGGCTGCAAGCACGAAAAGGACGGCAACAATCAACGGCCACTGGGCTAATCTCGGCATGAATCGCTTCACCGCGTACAAAAAGATGGTATGGTGGTGGGGATGAGCGTTCACCGCAACAAGGCCGCTACCCGTTTTCCACGAACTGCTTGCCCTGCTCCTGCAGTTTTTGGTTCAGCCGCTGGATGAGCTGCGCCGGCGTTTCCTTTTTGAGGATATCGGCAAACTGGGTGCGATAATTTTTGACCAGGCTGACACCCTCGACGATAATGTCGTAAACTTTCCATTGCCCGTTTTGATCCTTGAGCATCCGGTAGCTGACCGGAATCTCGATCGTTTCCCGGACGAGCTGGGTACGGACTTCGGCGTAATTGTCGGCGTGAAGCAACTGGTCAAGATAGACTACTTTTTCGTTGTGGTACTCACCTTGAATTTTGTCGATATAGGTGTTGCCTAAAAATTGGGCGAACACGTCGGTGAATTCGGCCTTTTCGGCATCACTGAAGGCCTTCCAGTGGCGGGCCACGGCCCGCTTTGAAACTTCCTGGAAATCGAACATGGGGTTGACGACCTTCCAGATCTCCATGCGCTGGGCCGACTTGTTCTCCGGCGTCATGTAACGGGGGTCATTGAGAATGGCAATCACGGCATCGATGGGCGCTTTGATAAACGCCATGGGTTCCGAATTTACGGCAATGACCGGGGTGGCCATCAAGACCCACGCCGCGAGGGTCAACAATCCGACGAAACGATGCAAGGTCATGAAGTTCTCCTGGGAATAGGGCGGGCTATTTCGCGTCACCAAAAACATACTTTGACACCAACGCTTCGATGTCCAGGGCCGATTCGGTTTCGATGATGGTGTCGCCCGCCTCGAGGATCCTGTCCGAACCGCCCGGTGTCAGCTGAATATACTTGTCGCCGATCAGCCCGGAGGTCTTGACCGAGGCGATGACGTCATCGGTCAAGGTGACGTCCTTTTCGATCTTCATGCGTACGATGGCCACCTGCCGCTCGTTGTCAAGACGAATATCGGCGACTTGTCCGATTTCTACACCGGCCATGTCCACCTGGGCGCCGCGCTTCAATCCCGACACGGAATCGAAGCGGGCATCAACCATATAGTAGTTGTCTCCGAACCACTCCATTTTTCCCAGCTTGATGGTCAGATAGGCCACGCTGATCAGGCCGATCAGCACGAAAACGCCGACCGCGGTTTCAATCGATACCTTTTTCATTCCTCGTTCCTCACCATGTCGTTTGAACACCGCCGGGGGTCAACTGTCACCCGCGCCCATCCCTAGCGGCGGCCGCCCCCGAATAAAGGCCTGGATGGCCGGTTCGTCATTGTGCTGGATCGCTTGTGGGCTTCCCTCGAAGATAATCCGGCCCTTGTCGAGCAGGGCGATGCGCTGGGAAATCTCAAACACTTCGGGTATTTCGTGGCTGACCATGACCCCGGTGAACCCAAAGGCGCCCTGATACTCGGCGATCATGGCATGCGCCGCGTTCTTGCGGATGGGATCCAAGCCGGTGGTGGGTTCGTCGAACAGTACGATCTCGGGGTTGGTCACCAATGCCCGTGCCATGGCGACCCGTTTTTTCATCCCCCCGGACAGCTGGGAGGGATATTTTTCCTCGATCCCGACCAGATCCAGCTGGGTCAGCCGCTCGCGGACCCGATCGGCAATCTCCCGGTGCGGCAGGCGGCCCCGCTCTTTCAATGGCAGGGCCACATTGTCGTAGACCGTCATGGAGTCGAACAGGGCCGTTCCCTGAAACATGTAGCTGAATTTCAGCTTGACGGCTTTGCGCTGGCTGGCAGACATGCGATTGAGCGCCTGGCCCTGAAACAAAATGTCGCCGGCATCCGGCTCCAGCAGACCGATAATGTGCTTGAGCAGGACACTTTTGCCGATTCCGCTCTTACCGATGATCGTGGTAACCTGGCCGCGGTAAATGGACAGGTCGACCCCGTTGAGGACGGTGTTGTCGCCGAAGCGTTTGTGCACCCGTCGAAATTGAATCAATGGTTCGGTTACATCCACCATCGTCTGACCGTCAATTACAACAGAAAGGAGGTCAACACGTAATCGGCCACCAGAATCGCCACGCACGACGTCACCACCGCAGAGGTCGTGGAAAGGCTGACCCCCTTGGCGCCGAACCCCTCCCGGCGCAGGTGGGTCGTGTAGCCCTGGTAACAGCAGATGGTCGCCACGAGGGCGGCAAAGCAGAAAGCCTTGATAAACCCGCCGTTGATATCCGTCATGAGCACGCTGGATTCCACCCGACCGAAATAGACCCCGGAGTTGATGCCCAGCAGCAGCGAACCGGTCACATACCCGCCTAAAATGCCGACCACATTAAAGATGGCGGTCAGAAAGGGAAACGCGATCAGGGCCGCGCCTAGCCGCGGGCTGAACAGGAATCGAATCGGGTCGATATCCATGGTTTCCAATGCATCGATCTGTTCGGAAATGCGCATGATGCCAATTTCGGCCGCCATGGCCGATCCAGCCCGGGCCACCACCATGATGGCGGTGAGCACCGGTCCCATTTCACGGATCAGGCTCAGGGCCACCGCGGCGCCCAGCAATCCTTCCGAACCGAATTTCACCAGGGTGTAATACCCTTGAAGCCCTAAAACCATCCCCGTAAAGGCGCCGGTGAGACAGATGACGAACACCGACCGCGTGCCGATGAAATAGACCTGATCGACGATTTTATCCGCTTGCAGGGGGAAGGAAAACAGATGGACGACGCCCCGGAAAAAAAAGATCGTCACCCGACCCAGTTCCTGAACTGGATCAATGGCCATGCGGCCGAGTCTTGCCAGCAGAAAGGGGGGGGTATCGGAATTTTCCATTACATCGCTGCCTGGTTTCAGTATACAGTGCCTTGGCGTGGCGTAAGGCTCAATAGCCGGAATAATGTTAAGAGTTTAGAACTACATGAAATTATGGATGTTGTAAAGGAGCAAAGCGCATGGCCGGCAACGGGCCCGGATTCCAGCCACCCCTCTGAAGCGGGCGACCGGTTGGCCGCCGTTGCGAGGCGGATAAGCGGTCAGCATGGCACCTATGCCCTGGTACTGGCATGCCGCCGACCGGTTGAAACGGCGGTGGGAATGCTGGGACCGGTCCGGCTCACCAACGGGTACTGGGTCTATGTCGGCAGCGCCTTCGGTCCCGGCGGTCTGCGGGCGCGGTTGGCCCACCACCTGAAGCCCTCGGTGCGCCCCCACTGGCACCTGGACTACATCAAAGGTGCGCTGCAGCCGATCGAGATCTGGACCACCACCGACCCCGTTAAACGCGAGCACGACTGGGTGCGGTTGATCTCCGGCCTAAAAGGGGCTTCACGGCCGATCGCCGGTTTTGGTGCCAGCGACTGTGCCTGCCGCACCCACCTGATCCATTTGCGACGGCGGCCGCAATTCAGGGTGTTCACCCGATTGGTCATGCCAAGGGCTAATGCTATCCGGCAAAATACCGATGTTCAGAATAGCATGCGATGCTGGCATTTGGACAGCTGCGGTGCAAATGGCATCGTTCCCTCAACAACGGGTGATCGACAATGGACAGCCTTTCCAATATATTGAACAAAGTAAATCAGTTGGATCCTATTCCCATGGTAATCCACAAGGTCCTCGCCCTGGCCGAGGACCCGGAAGCCTCGCTCAAGGACCTGGTGACCGTGGTCGAGCACGACCCGGCCATCACCGCCAACCTGCTCAAAACGGTCAACTCGGCTTACATGGGATTACCGGTCAAAGCCGACTCGGTCAACCAGGCCGTGGCCATGCTGGGGTTGCAGCAGGTCGTGGAGATGGTGCTGTCCCAGAATCTGTCCGGCAACCTGAACCGGGCCCAGAAGGGGTATGGGCTGGCAAAGGGCGAACTGTGGTTCCAGAGCGTCTCGGTGGCCATGGTGGCCCGCATATTAGCCAGCCAGCGGGACCTGATGGGGCTTCCGGCCATTTATACCGCAGCGCTGCTCAAGGATATCGGCAAGGTGATTCTGCACGAGTACGTCGCCGAAAAGATCGAGCAGATTCAGCAGCTGGTAGCCACCAAAGGGATGAGTTTCGTGGAAGCCGAAAACGATGTCCTGGGCATGGATCACACCAGCCTGGGCGGTATCATCGCCAAGGAGTGGCAACTCAGCCCCCACATGATCTACATGATCGAAAACCATCACCTGGCCAACCCCGCCTCGCGCAACGATCCGGCCACGGCCACGCTCTACCTGGCTGACCTGGTGGCCATGATGGTGGACACCGGAATCGGGGTGGACCGGCTGGCCTACCATGTCTACCAGGACATCTTCAATGACTTTTTCCCCGACAAACAGCAGGTCAAGGCCCTGATGCTCACCTACAAAAGCGTCAAGCGGCAAATCAAAGGATTCATGGAGGCCGACTGACCCGTTGCGGGTTCCGGCCGACCAAACCACCTCGCCTGGATTGAAAACGAAACCGCGAATCGCTAGTGCCGGTGAGGCTGCTGCCCCATGAGGTGGGCGTGCTGGTGGGTGTGGACGTGCAATTTCTGATCAAAACGGATCCGGCCGTCGGCCATGGTGTAGATATGCGTGGCTGTTTTCGATAAGAAATCGAATTCATGTGAAATCAGGATAAACGAAAGCTCAAGGTCGTTGAGAATGCCGACCAGCGTCTCCTTGGTGCCGGCGTCCAGCCCGGTGGACGGTTCGTCAAGCAGCAGCACCTCCGGCTTCATGGCCAGCACCGTGGCCAGCGAAACCAGGCGCTTTTCACCGCCGGACAGCTTGTAGGTGACCCGCTCCTCGAACCCTGCCAATCCCAAAAAAGCCAGGGTCTCTTTGGCCACGGCCACGGCCTCATCCCGGCTCTTGCCCAGGTTCAACGGCCCGAAAGCCACATCCTCGAGCACGGTGGGTGAAAAGAGCTGATCATCGGCATCCTGGAACAGCAGACCGATGCGCCGGCGCACCTCAATAAAATCCTTTTCATCGCGCCGGACGCTTCCGAAGGCTTCCACCGTCCCGGAAAGCGGCTTTAGCAGGCCCATGACGATGTGGAAAAATGTGGTTTTGCCGCTGCCGTTGGGTGCCACCAGTCCGATACGATCGCCGGCGTGCAGGTGAAAGTCGAGCTCTCTGAGAACCGGGGGGCCGCCGGGGTACCCATAGCTGATTTTTGAAAGATTGAGAACCACCGGAGCCATGAAGGAACGCTTTCCGTTTTTATTGCAGCCACTCCAGAGCAATCAAGAGTAGCACCGCGAACACGATCAAAACAATGAAAATCCGATTGCGGGGATGGGGGGCAAAGACGCGCAAGCTGACAAAGCGGCCGTTGAATCCCCGGCAGACCATGGCACTATGGACCCGCCGGGCCCGCTCCGAGGCCCGAACAAACAGCATGCCCACCAGGTAGGCGTAGGTACGGTAGCTGTGCAGGTTTGTGGCGGGGTGAAAGTTACGGATTTTCATGGCGCGAACGAGGCGCCGGTACTCCTGCTCGAGGACAAACAGGTACCGATAGGTGATCAGCAGCAGGTGCACCATTTTGTCCGGAAGCTTCAAACGGTTCAGGGCGTGGCCGAGGGTGTCCACGCTCATGGTGGCCACCAGGGCCATGAAGGCCACCGCCAGGGCGATGGTTTTCAGGCTGATCTGCGCCGACAGGGTCACGCCCGGGCGCGAAATGCTCACCGGCCCGAAGGCTGTAAGCGCCTCGCCTTCGTAGGACCATGGCAACACGGCCCACAGCAACGCCAGAAAAGCCGCCGGCGCCGCCAGGCGGCGCAGGACCTGCTTCACCTCCAGCTGGGCCGCCAAAACGGCGGCCAGGGACAACAGCAGCGCGCTGAAAAGGGTCCGGAAATCGTAGGCAACGGCCACGACCACAGCAAACACCGTGGCGCCGACGACCCGCAGCCGAGGATCAACACGGTGTACCCACGAGCGGCCCTCGGAAAAAGCGGGGTCGATCACGAATCGTGCTGCGCTTTACGATAGCGCACGTAGGCACCCAGTCCCACCAGCCCGATGATGTAGCCGATGCCGCCGATAATGTCGCCCAGGGTCGGACCGCGCTCCGCCCCGGCCGCCGCTACCATGCGGTTCAGGGGCGCCAGCTTTTCCTCCAGCTGTCGGGCAACAATGGCGTCGACCTGCGCGGCAGTCAGACCCGGGGCGATTTGCGCCGGGGCCGGGTTGGCCGGTGCTTGCAGGGCGGCCGTTGCCACTTGGTGTTCAGGGAGCTTGCTGCCATCGGGCCCCACGCCGCCAAGTTCGGCCGCCGACAGCCGCCAGGTGTTGCGATGCCCCATGCCGGCGGTGAGCACGACGGTCAAGTCACCGGCCGCGGGCACCTTGAATGAAAACGCACCGCCGTCATCGGTGCGCCCTTCCAGCAGACGGCCGCCCTGGGCGTCCAACACTTCGATTTTACCCCCCTGGACCACTTTGCCGCCGCTGAATTTGCTCTCCGTGTGGACCGTGTCTCCCTCGACCCAGGCGAAAACGGTCACCTTATGCGCCGCAGCCGATGTGGCGCACATCAGCAGCATTACCCCCGTCAAAAGGGCCGTCACAAACCTTCGCACGTGGTTATCCTGCATATTATTGTTTACCTTGATCATCCGACACCATCGCTTTTCAATCGATAGGACCGGCCAGCATCTCCGGTTTGACCTTTCTCAAAAAGAGCACGCAAAAGACCGTGATCACGCCTTCAATGGTCATCACCGGCAGATGGGCCGTCACGATCAGTCCGGCCACCGCCAGAAAATTGCTCTCGGTGAACATCAGGCTGGCGGCCGCGACCACGGCGCCCAGTAAGACCGCGCCGGCACCGCAGGCAAAGGCCGCCGGGATTGCCAGACGGCGTGATTTCAGCACCAGCGGACCGAAAAGATAGTAGCAGACCAGGGCCGGCAGGGCCATAATCACCGTATTGACCCCCAAGGTCGTGATGCCGCCGTACTGGAACAGCATGGCCTGGAGCAGCAAGGCCGTCAGGATGGTTGGAAAGGCGGCCCACCCCAAAAGCAGCCCGACGAGACCGTTTAAAATAAGGTGAGCGCTCGAGGGCCCCAGGGGCACGTGAATCAGGGATGCCACGAAAAAAGCCGCCGCCAGCATGCCGGCCTGGGGCACCTGGTCAAGGGCCAATTTTCTCAGGCCGACGGCCGTTCCGCCCAGCGCAACGACGGCACCGGCCACCAGTACCGGACCGCTCAATACTCCCTCGGATATGTGCATGCGTTGGTTACACCTGTCTCAATTGGCGTTCCAGTCGTGAAAGTAGACCCAGATCACGCCACCGATCTCGACCGCTTTGTCCTGACCCTCATGCTTAATCGTATAATCGGCCGTCGTCAAGGCCGCGAACCCCCACCACCCGGCCACGGGTGTGGCGTAGGTGAAAAGGCCGTTGGCGTCGGCCTTGATGGTCTGGGTAACCATAAAGTCCGTGGGCGCCTGGGCCTGCATGGCCTGGTTGAAATACTCCACTTCAACCTCGGCATGGGGCACCGGCTTGCCGTCAACCTTCACGACTCCCTGGAAAACGTTGCCCGCGTATAGCCCGAACGGTTTGGAAACCGGCACGATTTCGGTTTTCAATCCCAGTTCCGCGTCCCAGCCGTCGTCGTCACCGAAGGCGGCCACCACCGCCTTGGTAAAATGAACGATAAAGCTATCTTCGGCGGGCTCCCAATAGGGCTGCGGCTCCATGTGGAACATGTAGACGCCGGGTCGTTTGATGGCATAGTCGGTCTGCCAGGCCGGCTGATCCATGACCGTGGACGGTTTCAACTGACCGAGCAGATCGTGGTCGACGCCGTTGGCCGACACTCCAAACCGCGTGGGCTTGGCCAGTTCCATGCCGACCATCTCCATGGGATGCGAAAAGCTGAGCGCAATGGACACGGTGCGATTGTCGTCCTGCATCACCATGGTGTCCGATGGGATCACCATACCGAAGTGGGCGCCACCATCTCCGGGTTTGATTAGCAAAATCGCGGCAATGACCAGCACAATGTTGATTCTGCACGAACGCATGGCTGTCCTCCTGGTTTTTTTTTCATTCTGGTTTTTTTCATTTGTCACAAGACAGGGTGATCTTCAAATCATTTGGTCAAAATTCCACAACCGCCATCAACCCCCAGGTCCACGCATCGATGTCTTCGCCGGCTTCGGCATTTTCGTATGCGTTGTCCTGGTATTGCAAATCGGCATTCAGAGCAAGCCACTCGCTAACCACCCACCGGTAGTAGAACTCTGCCACCGTAATGCTGTCCACCCCGGTATTGCCGCCATCTAAAAATGCTGCACCCAAGCCGATATTGTCCGTTTCGCGTCCCCACAGGCTACCGCCGACGTCGATGCCACCGGAATATAGATTCGTGGCATCCACCGCAGCGTCGTCGTCCCCCCAGCCAAAACGAATCCAGGCGCCAAAATGCTCCCCGAATTGCTGGTCACAAGACAGAAACACAAGATTGCGATCCTCTAGGGTCGTGTCCTCGGGATTCCAGAAAGCATTCTGGCCGCCCTCGTAGACCAGCCGGTAGATGCCCTCGCCGACTCCGGTATTCAGCACGTAGCCGACCTCGGCGCCGAAAAAATTGTAGTTGACCCCGGCGTCGTTTTCGCCGATGTTCATTACCACCCCATTGACATAGAAATCACTGATGGCCCACTCTACGGCGCCGCCGATATCGTATGAGGGCGCAAACCCGTTCGGGCCGTTGACAAGGGCCGCGTTCATGAACTGAGTATACTGGTCATTGGCAAATGAGTTCTGATCCAGATAGGCCGTGGCGTCGATGATGCCACCGGTGATTCCGAGGCTATGTTCCTCCCCCAATTCAAAGGTGTGCTTGTACCAGGATAACAGGAGGTAGCTGCGATCGCGCCCCTGGATGTCAATGACATCGGCTTCCAGATTGGCAGCCCAGGGTGCGATTAGCATCTGCGTCTCCCCATTGAGCCCATTCCCGGCGGGAAAGGCGAATTCGAAAAAGATCAAATCCTGCGCTGTCGGGGTAATCAATACGGACGGCTGAAAAGATATGGCGCCCCGGGCGATTGAATCGGCATCATCGGGGCCGTCGGCACTTTCGCCCTGGTAGACGCCGGCCAGGACCCCGTGGATGGAAACTTTATCGGACCAGCCCCTTGCTTCTTCGAGGGCGGCAATGCGTTGCTCAAGTTTTAGTTCGCCGGTGTCACTCGACGAGACGTTCTCGCCTTCGGCAGCCATGCATGAAAATGCAAGGCAAACGCTCAAGGCAAACAAGACAACAATTGTTTTGCCAGCAAAGGCGATCATAGCTTGTTTCCAATGATTGGGTTTCTTCAATTTCATCCTCCATTGCATCGGTTCACCCACTACAAATGGTGTTGCTCTATTCCATTCAGCTTCATTGTCTGATCGATTTCGCCTGGACACTGACAGCAACGGCCACCATTCACCTCCTTCCGTGGAAACAAAAAAAGCCGCAATGGTGCCAGTCCTTCTGGACGTGAAACCTTCGCGGCTTTGATTAACTGGGAATTCGGTTGTTTAAGGTACTCAGGCAAGCTTCAGCCAGCCATTACGACTCGGGAGTTATCCCAGGCTTAGCTAAAGGTCAAGCAATTTTTGAAGCGCCCGGTTTGATCAAGGGTTGCCGCTTTGCCTCAACTTTCTCCAGCTCATTTCCGCTCAATGTACTTTACACCTTAGATATGATAGATGGCGTTCTATAAACCGCCTTTCAGGAAAACCGTGTCCGCATCACATCACCGTCCACAATTGATCGTTTTCGGGCGCTACCCAAGGGTCGGTACGACCAAGACTCGCCTGATACCCCTCCTCGGTCCGGCCGGTGCCGCCGCCCTTCAAAAGTGGATTACCGAGCAGACCGTGGCCAAAGCAGTTGAATCGTCGAAATCAAACAATGCACGGCTGACTTTTTGCCACGACGGCGGCGATGCGCGCCGAATGGTGCGCTGGATAGGCGCCGGACCCATCAATTATGTGCCCCAGGCATGCGGCGATTTGGGCCGTCGCATGTTTCAGGCCATGCAAGCGGCTTTTGGCCAAGGCGCCCGCCGTGTGGTCCTCGTGGGAACGGACATCCCCGGTATCACCGTGGATATCCTCAATTCAGCTTTTGACGAATTACACCGGAAGGATTTGGTGCTGGGTCCGAGTACCGACGGCGGCTACTGGCTGGTGGGCATGTCCCGGCTTGAAGATATATTTTCAGGTATTGCCTGGAGCCAACCCGACGTGCGCCGCAGGACCCTGGCGCTGGCAAGTCGAAAAGGCATGACATTTGCGTTGTTGGACCCGCTGTCGGATCTGGACACTCCCGACGATCTGGCCCGGGAGATGGGGTCCAGGTCATGGCCGACCCCCTATTTATCCGTGGTCATCCCGGCGTTAAATGAAGAACTGCAAATTGCCGGCGCCATTTCGGCAGCCGAGAGTAACGATGCGGAAATCATCGTCTCAGACGGTGGCAGCGCGGACCGCACCCTTGAGATCGCCCGATCGATGGGCACCCGAATCATCAGCGGCCGAAAAGGGCGAGCCGTCCAGCAGAACCGAGGTGCCGCCATTGCCATAGGCCAGATAGTGCTTTTTCTGCATGCCGATACGCGTTTGCCGGCCGGCTATATCGATCATGTATTCGAGACCCTGATGGACCGCCGCACCGTGCTGGGGGCGTTTCGATTCGCCACCGATATGGACACACCAGCCATGCGGTGGATAACGTTCTGGGCCAATCAGCGTTCAGAGCACCTGCAGCTCCCCTACGGTGATCAGGGATTGTTTCTGCGGCGGACCGATTTTCTAAAAATCGGGGGCTTTCCCGACGTCCCCATCGCCGAAGATCTTTACCTGGCCCGGCTTTTGCGCCGTAATGGTCGAATCGCCTTAGCCCGGGCCAATGCCATCACATCCGGCAGACGCTGGCAGCGTCTGGGCCCCCTGAGAACCACCATCATCAATACCATCATCGCCGCCTGCTGTCTGGCCGGTGCATCCCCGTCACGTTTGGCATCACTGTATAAACTCCCGCCTGTAAGGACCCTGGATGAATAAACCGAAACGGCACTATAGAAACAGAAAACCCAAAGCGCACTCAGAGCCGGAATTGTTGACCGCCGTGGTAGCCAACGACAAAGGGGAACTGTTTGACCTGGAAGGCTTCGCGGCGATCGGCGCCGACGGTCCGCTCTGCGAACCCTTGTCCACCGGCAACACGATCGCCATGCCCCATGGCAGTGAACTGATGTATCTGCCGGACCGTGTTCCGGTGCTGATGGATCTGGCCAGCGGTCGGATTGGACCTGTCGAACGCCATCCCAATCGCAGCGGCGAGCCGATCTTCCCGGTGGCAGCCTTCAACTCGCCCGGGGTGGTGCTGACCCACACCTGCGCTTACGAAGAGCGGTCCGATGCCGCGATGCTGCCTCTGTTTTCCTATGGCGCCGTGGGGTGGCAGCCGGACGGTTTTCGCTCGGCTGCCCTGGTCGTGGACACCGAACCGCGCCAGGACCTGCGCCGCATGCCGCGTGAAAAGATCGTCTCCGGCGTCGAGGGGATGCGCAGCCGATTGCCCGGCAACCGTCTGGCCCGCCACCTGGAGCATTGTGCCCTGACCTACGGCTGCCCAGCCGGCAAGAACTTTTTCCTGGGCCGCTACGAAGCACCCCTGCCAACGGCCCGGGCCTGCAACGCCCGCTGCCTGGGCTGCATTTCGTTGCAGCACGACCGGCAGCTGACCAGCAGCCAGAACCGCATCGGATTCACCCCCACGCCCGAAGAGATCGCCGACGTCGCCCTGGCCCACATCGCACGCGTAAAACATAGTGTGGTCAGTTTCGGTCAAGGCTGCGAAGGCGACCCCCTCATGGCGGCGCGGGTCATTGGACCGGCCATCACCCGGATCCGCCAGCGCACAGGGGACGGCACCATCAACATGAACACCAACGCCAGCCTGCCCAGGCTGCTGGCACCGTTGCTGGAAGCCGGACTGGACAGCATCCGCGTGAGCCTGAACTCGGTGCGCGAAAGGTGCTACAGGGCCTATTTCCGGCCCAGGGGATATCGCTTCGCCCAGGTGCTGGAGAGCATCGATCTGGCCATCGCCAAGGGCAAACATGTGGCCATCAACTACCTCAACTGCCCGGGTTTCACCGACAGTGCCCAGGAGGCGGCCGCCCTGGCCGTCTTTTTGGAAAAGCACCCCGTGCACCTGATCCAGTGGCGCAACCTGAACTTCGACCCCCGGCGCTATCTGCAGGTCATGGGCGAAGCGGCCCCGTTGGGCCCGCCCGTGGGGATGCGGCCGTTGCTGCAGATGATCCGCAAACAGTTTGGCACCCTGCAGTTCGGCTATTTCAACCCGCCCAAGGAGCGTTTTCATCATCATGAAATGGATAGCGGCTAAAGTGACCTTTGCGGGCCCGGATCCGGACCTGGCCGTCGACCTGATCGCCGACATTTTCTACAGCCTTGATTTGAAGGGCGTTGTCGTCGACGACGCACAGGCGGATCCAGGACTGGACTGGGGAGACGATGCCCTCCCAGCGGCAGGCCTGCCCAGCGTCACCGGCTATTTCGCCGAGACCAGCACGGCGGCCGGCCGCTGCAAGGCCTTGGAGGACGCCCTGCGGCGCCTGAACCGCACGGCCGGGATCGCGGCCCGGGCGAGGTTCGAACGCATCGACGAACAGAACTGGGCCGACGCCTGGAAGGAACACTTCTGGCCCGCAAAGATCACCGACACCATCGTGGTCAAACCCACCTGGCGGGAATATGCGGCCGGGCCGAACGAGATGGTGCTGGAGATCGATCCGGGCATGGCCTTTGGCACCGGCACCCATCCCACGACGGTCCTGTGCATTGGCATGATCGAACGCTACTTGAGCCCTGCGGACGCCTTTTTGGATGTCGGCACCGGATCGGGCATCCTCATGATAGCCGCTGCAATGCTGAAAGCCGGCAGCGTTCGGGGGGTGGACAACGACCCTGTCGCGGTTGAGGTGGCCCAAAAAAACCTGGCCGCCAACCGTATCCACGGCGCTGCGATCACGGTCGGCCACCTCGTCGACGGCCTGAACGGCACCTTCGACGTCGTGGCCGCCAACATCCTGGCCGAGGTCATCCTGAACCTGCTGCCGGGCCTCGTCGGGGTTCTCAAAAAGCGCGGCGTGTTCATCTGCTCGGGTATCGTGTCGACCCAGAAAGCGACCGTGCTGGCCGGCTTGCACACGGCCGGATTCGAGATTGTCGAGGTGTCGGAAAACGCCGGTTGGATCGCTATCGCGGCGTCGCCACGGTAGGTGTGGCGCCGCCGCGACGAAGCCGCAGCCAAGATCCCACGGAGCGTGCCCGCCGGGCCGCTGCGATCAGCCGTTTTCAAGCCGGGACAAAATCTGTTTCTCACCCTCGCGCTTGAGGCGCTCTAGTTCGTCCAGCACCTTGCCCTCCATCGGTTCGGCCCGGTGCGTTTCCACGATCTGGCGAACCTCTTCGTGAACACGGTCTGCCATGGTGGGGGCGCCGGCCTGCTGCCAGGCGGCGATGGTCTGGCGGTTGAACAGCCGCGGTCGCCACAGCTCTTTGCGCAGATGATCGACGGTGTGCCGCTGGGCCAGAAAGTTGCCGCCGGGCCCCACGGCCGCGATCACGTCACGGGCCAGGGTGTCTGCGTTCACGGTAATCCCTTCCACGAAACGCTTGGTCATGCCGATAATCTCGTTGCCCATCACCAGCTGCTCACACGAGCAGGCCATGCCGCTGGCCATGTAACCCACGTCGTGAATCAGGTTCAGTCCCGCCAGGGCCTGGCTGAAAATGGCGAAGGTACTCTCGATACCGGACTGGGCATCCAGACATTTGGCGTCGGTAGCGCCGGCCAGCCCCCAGGTGGGCAGGCCGAACGACCGGGCCACCTGGGCCTGGGCCGCCAGCCCCAGGCTGCCCTCGGGTGCGCCCAGGGCCATCAGGGCCGTGGCCATGTCCAGCACGCCCACATTGCCGCTCATGGCGACCGGACACCCCGGCCGGCGCAGCTGGGCCAGGGTGATGTGAATCAACGCCTCGGCCGTCACCTGCACCACGGTGCCGGCCAGGGTCATGGGCGACGTGGCACCGGGCTGGGCCGTGGCTCCGGGCACCTGGGGCAGGAAGCGGTCGGCGGCGATGAAGATGCGCTCGACCACATCTGCGGGAAAGACGAAGGGCGAGATCGCTTCCGGGTAGAGCAGCACGAAGGGGCGCTCCTTCAGCCGTTGGCGACCGCCGGCGACCACGGCCGCCATTTCGAACACGACCTCGCATCCCGCGGGGGTGTAGCCGATGAAGACGACCGGCTTGACGGTGTTGGTCACGACCGCCTCGAATTCGTGCAGGTCGGCAATGCGTCCGTCCACATCCTGGCAGGACCCCATGGGCATCACAAAATCGATGTTGGGCAGCGCGTCGGCCACCCTGGCGCCGATGGCGATGTCCGCGACCCGCGTTTCATGGTACTCCCCAGTCAGGGCGTCCTTGGTGTTGGGGCTGGCCGTCGAGGTGCTGAAATGGCTCTTGCGGCCCTCCACCTCCATGGCCCGGCGGCCGTTGCGGTCATAGATGGTCCAGCCCCTGGGCGCTGTGGCCAGGCAGCCTTCGACGATGTAGCGGGGAATCTTGACGCGCTCGCCGTCGACGACGGCGCCGGCACTGGCCAGCATCTGCCGGGCCGCGGCGTGCAGGCACTTGAAACCCGATTTTTCGATCACTTCAAAGACCGCCTGGCGGACCTCCCAGACCTGGTCGTCGGTCAACACGCGCATGCTGACGCTGCGCGTCTGGGTGCGTGCGGTTTGCATCATGGGACGTCTCCTTTGAGTGGTTGTTCAACGGCATCGAACCGGCTGGTTGAGCGGCTCAGCTCAGCGGTGATTCAATGGCGAGCCTTTCCAATGTCGCTGCCAGGGGGCGACCGGTTGCATCCCATCCCATGGCCGCGTAAAAGTCCAGCAGCATCTGATCAAAAACCGCCGATGTCAGCGTCGGATGACCCTGGCTGAAAAACATCTCGGGCAGGCGGTCGCCATCCATGTCCGGGGCGTGCTTTAAATTGAACAAGCGCTCCATGGTGGCAATCCGGTCCCCAACTTCGAAGAGGTCGGCGGCGCTCAGGGCCAGACCGGTCACCGCTGACGCCAGCGCAGCCTCGCTCTCCAGGTCGAAATTGCCCAAAAGCGACAGGGCCGGCACCTTGCACAGCCCAAGGCTGTCGACGACGACATTGACCAGAACGGCCCGGCGCACCAGGCGCCCCTTGCCGGTCGGGCGATGGCGGTCGACCGAATCGGGAGACCCGAATTCGGCGGCTCCCTTTTCGGAAGGCCAGCGGTGTTCCAGGGAGGCATAGACGTTGTTGTAGTCGCCGCCCCGGCTGGAGACGGCATATCCGAGGGCGCTGCCCAGCATGGCGGCCGGGTGGTAGGCGGTCAACTCCAGGCCCTTGACATGCGCGGCGTATCGGTTGGCACCCTTGCCGATGGCATCCGCGGCCCGCCTAACGCCCTGGGCCAGCAGCCCTCCCAGTCCCGCACCGGCCGCCATCTGGCGGATGAGGGTCTCCATGGCCGCGGCATCACCCCATCGGATCGCCAGCCCACCGGTCTCGGTGTCGTTCAGAATGCCTCGTTCGTAAAGGTCCATGGCAAAGGCGATGGCCGTGGCCGCCGAGGTGGAATCCAGCCCCATCCGGTTGCACAGGTTGTCCAGATACACGACCGCCTGCAAATCTGCCAGGCCGCACTTGGCACCCAGGTTGATCATGGGTTCGAATTCCGGGCGGGTGGCCGTTTGTCCCCGCAGACGACCGTGCCTGAAGGTCAGATCGGCCTTGCACTGCACCGGGCATCGGTAGCAGCCGCTCGACCGCACCTTGTCGGCCAGCAGTTGCCGGCCGTCCACCCGGTCGACCAGGTCGAAGCGGCCCTGGCGGTAGTTGCGGGTGCCCATGATTCCCATCTCGTCGGCCCATTTGACGTAGCCGGCGCCGCCCTGACGGGAAAAGGTCGCAAAGTCCGGGGAAGACCGGATCTGTTTGACGTAGGCACCCACGGCATGACCGATCGGGCCCCGGCACCCTTCAAAGGGCTTGATCCCGCCCTTGCCAATGACCAGCGCCTTGAGCTTTTTGGCGCCCATGACCGCACCGAGACCCGTGCGCCCGGCCGCATGGTCCCTGCCGGTCACGATGCAGGCGAAGCGGGCCCCGGTTTCACCGGCCGGACCGATGACCAGAAGCTGTACCTGGCCGACGCCCGCGTCCGCAGCGATCCGGTCCTGGGCCTCGAAGGCATCCAGCCCCCAGTAGGCCCGGGCGTCGCGCAGACCAACCTCGGCTTCAGACAGATGCAGGCAGACCGGCTGTCGGGACCGACCGCGAACGACGAGGCTCAGGATGCCGTTCGACCGCAGCCAGGCCCCGGCAAAGCCGCCCACATTCGAGCTTCCGATCAGGCCGGTGAGCGGCGAGAGGGCATTGATGTGCAGGCGCGAGGCAGTCGGCGCCCGCGACCCGGTCAGCAGACCGCAGGAAAACACCAGGATGTTGTCCGGCCCCATGGGATCGATGTCTGCCGGAAGGTGCTCGAACAGGTAGCCGACATTGAAGCCCCGCCCGCCCAGCAGCCGCCGCACGGCCTGACGGGGAAAAGGGCGTCGCGCCACGGCACCATCGCTCAGGTTGATGTCGACAATGTCGCCGACGTCGGTGGGGAGTCGGTCATGCATTCAAGCGTCCGATAGTTTAGATAAGTGTTAAAAATCAAATATTTATTAATTTTTGCGGTTGACTTTTTTGGAAGGGTCTAATATGATCCAGACTTACGCCACGCCATTTCCACTCTTTGCCGCAGACAAATCAGTATCATACAGGATACCCCCATGGCAAAATTTATCGTCAGGCGTTTCTTTCTGCTGCTGCTGACCATGCTGCTGGTGTCGGTGGCGGTGTTTCTGATCACCGAAGCCTCACCGGGCAATGTTGCCAAAAATGTCCTCGGCGCCTTCATCACCCCCGAGCAGGAGGCCTCCTTTCTGGCCCAGATGGGATTGGACAAGCCGGTCCACATTCGCTACATCCACTGGCTGCTGGGCAGCGACTGGCTGGCCAAGCGCCAAGTGGGACTGCCCTTGCGAAGGGTGACCAACGCGGACGGCTTTGTCGACTGGTGGGCCGTGCGTCCCAACGGCGACCTGGTGCGCTGGAAATTGATCGGCGAAGATCTCAAGTCCATCACGCTGCCGGCCGGCGGGGGCGATCCGGTCATTGAGCTGGACAACGAGCGCTGGCAGTCCGGTAAAAAGGGAACCCAGTATGCCTGGGGCGTGGACACGTCCAACAGTGTCGTGCGCTGGGAGAAAGGTGCCGACATGGAAGTCTGGACCTTTGTGGTCGGCACCGGCTGGATGAAAACGACCGGCGGCCCCGTCGAATACATCCCCTTGAAAAAGGGGTTCGTGCGCGGCGATCCGGGCATCTCCCTGCGCACCGGCCGACCCGTCGCCGACACGATTTTTACCCGGCTGCGAAATTCTCTGGTGCTGGCCGGCATCGCTTTTGTGCTGGTCATGCCGACCGCCCTGCTGCTGGGCATGATTGCCGGGCTGAAGGAGGGCTCGCTCAAGGATCGCGTGCTGTCCATCGGCGGGATGATGTTCTCGGTCATTCCGGAGTTCGCCACCGGTATCTTCCTGATCTTGATCATGTCGGTCTGGCTGGATCTGGTTCCCGGGGCCACTGTCTTCGGCGAAAAGGCGCCCTGGCAGCGCCTGGACATGCTGATCCTGCCGGTGCTGACCCTGACGCTGGTCGAACTGGGCTACATCCTGCGCATCACGCGGGCCAGTATGGTGGAGGTGATGAAATCACCGTATATTCGCACGGCCCATCTCAAGGGGCTGCCCTATTGGCGCATCGTTTTCAAACACGCCGTCCGCAACGCCATGATGGCGCCCATCACCGTGATCATGCTGCACGTCAACTGGCTGATGGGCGGCATCGTCATCGTCGAGGTGGTCTTCGGCTATCCTGGTCTGGGTAAATACCTGCTGGAATCGGCCCTGTTCAAGGACATCAACGCCTTGGAGGCCGGCGCCATGATTCTGGTTCTGCTGGCCGTGGGCACCCAGCTGGTGGCGGACATCATCTACACCTTTCTCAATCCACGCATCCGGTATGCTTGAGCATATTGATCCAATTTCGATCGCAGGCGAGGTAAACCATGTCAGACGCTGAAGCGCAAGCCACGACCGACAAGGCCCTGGACGACATTCCCCCCTTAAAGACCGAGAGCCGCGGTTTTTTTGACCGTATCGTCGACACGGTCCGCTTCCTGTGGGCTTCCAAGACCGCCACGGTGGGACTGGTGCTGGTGCTCTTTTGGGTATTCGTGGCCATCTTTGCCCCCCTGCTGACGCCTTACGGCCCTCTAGAGCAGGATTGGAAAAATCCCAACATCGGGCCGAGCCGCGAGCACATTCTGGGCACCGACGAACTGGGGCGCGACCTGTGGTCACGCCTGATATACGGCGCCCGGGTGGTACTGGTGGTCATGCCGGTCGGGGACAACATCTGGATACCGGGGGGGACGGCCATATGGGGGGTCGTCGTGGCCCTGTTCGTCGGCACGACCCTGGGGCTGGTCAGCGGCTATCACGGCGGATGGATCGACGAAATCACCATGCGGCTGCTGGATGCCATGATGGCGGTGCCGATCATCCTGCTGTACATGATCATCATGGCCGCTCTGGGCGCATCGGCCATCAACGTGGTTCTGGCCATGACCATCGTGGGCACGCCGGGAATCGCCCGGCTGGTGCGCAGCCTGACATTGGACATCCGCACGCGTGAGTACATCCGGGCCGCCGAAACCCGCGGAGAGAGCGCCTGGTTCATCATGTTCGTGGAAATTCTACCCAACGCCCGCGGCCCGATCATTGTCGACGCCATGCTGCGCGTCGGCTACGCCATTTTCGCCATGGGCACCCTGGGCTTTCTGGGCCTGGGAATCCCGCCCCCATCGCCGGACTGGGGCTCCATGGTGGCCAAGGGCCGTGAATTCATCCTGGCCGGAAGCCCGTGGGCGGCCCTGTGGCCCTCTTTGGCCATCGCATCCCTGGTCGTGGGCCTTAACCTTCTGGCCGACGGCATCCGTGAGGAGTCCATGCGCTATCAGTAAGGTCCTCGCCGGAGGTCCCCGGTTCCGGACAGGGGACAGAGCGATCCATCAACCCCATCAGACGAACGGAAGAGCCCTCATGGACGCGTTGCACGACCAAAAATCGGAAGTGGTGCTCGAAGTCGAGCACCTGAGTATCGCCTACGAAACCCGCAAGGGCGACGTGGAGGCGGTTCGGGATGTCTCTTTTTCGATACGCGAAGGCGAAACCGTGGGACTGGTGGGCGAATCCGGCTGCGGCAAGAGCACGATCGCCTACGGCATCGTCAACCACCTGGGACCCAACGGCAAGATCACCAACGGCCAGATACGCTTCCAGGCCACCGATCTGGTCAACCGCAGCCAGGCCGAGCTCAAGGCGATTCGCGGCAACAGCATCGCCATGGTGTTTCAAGACCCCATGCAGGCCCTCAATCCCTCCCTGCGCCTGGGCGAGCAGCTGGCCGAGGTGTTGACCTGCCATCGCAACATCTCCGAAAAAGAGGCCTGGGAGCGATCCATCCGCATGCTCAAACGCGTCAACATGCCCGACCCGGAAGATGTCATGCGCCGCTACACCCATCAGATCTCGGGCGGGCAGCAACAGCGCGTGGTGATTGCCATGGCCATGCTCAACAACCCGGCCCTGCTGATCATGGACGAGCCCACCACGGCCCTGGACGTCACCGTGGAAGCGGCCGTTTTGGATTTGATCGACGAGTTGAAAAACGACTTTAACGCCGCCAATGTCTTTATCACCCACAATCTGGGGGTGGTGGCCCGCATCAGCGATTTCTTGTGTGTGATGTATGCCGGGCAGATGGTGGAAAAAGGGACCGTCTCCGATGTGTTCAAGCGGCCCTGCCACCCCTACACCCGCGGACTGATGGCAGCGGTTCCCAAACTGGGGGATAGCAAGCTCGATTCGGTGCTCTATCCCATCCGCGGCCGGGTGCCGGCACCGGCCAACCGACCCCAGGACGCCTGCATTTTCGCCCCTCGATGCGATTACGCCACCGGCGAATGCCTGGAAGCCCGACCCGCCATGGTCCAGATCTCACCCGACCATGCCGCGCGGTGCTACTATGCCCTGGACATCGAATCCCGCCCCAAAACCACCCGGCGCCGAAAAACCACCCTCAAGAAGGTCAAAAAGGCGGCGGCCGACGAGGCGGTGCTGGATTCGGAGAATCTGAAGGTGTGGTACCCCAAGGCCGCCGATTCGGTGGTGAGCCTGTTCGGACTGGGGGAGAAAAAGTATGTCAAGGCGGTCGATGACGTCAGCCTGCGGGTCTCCAAGGGACGCACCCTGGGGCTGGTGGGCGAGTCCGGCTGCGGCAAATCCTCCCTGGTCAAGGGACTGATCGGACTGGAACCGCTCACCGGCGGCAGAATGCAGTTTCTGGACATCGAGGTAAGCGAGGGCGTCACCTCACGGGCCGCGGACCTGATCAAGGAAATGCAGATGGTATTCCAGAACCCGGACTCGACCCTCAACCCATCCTACACCGTGGGCCGGCAGATCGCCCGCCCCATTCAACGCTTCCGGACCGTCCCCCGCGACCAGGTCAAGCCGGAGGTGATCCGGCTGCTCAATGCCGTACGCCTGTCAAAGACTTACTACGACCGCCTGCCGCGGCAGCTTTCCGGCGGGGAAAAGCAGCGTGTCGGCATCGCCCGCGCCCTGGCCAGCCGGCCGGACCTGATCATCTGCGACGAACCCGTCTCGGCCCTGGATGTGTCGGTGCAGGCGGCCGTGATCAACCTGCTGCTGGAAATTCAGCAGACCTTCGGCACATCGATGATTTTCATCGCCCACGACTTGAGCGTGGTGCGTTATTTTTCAGACGACATCGCCGTCATGTACCTGGGACAAATCGTCGAAATCGGACCGGCGGAACGCATCTACGATCCACCCTATCACCCTTACACCGAAGCGCTTTTGGCCGCGGTACCCATCGCCGATCCCGAAGCAGAGCAAAAAGAGATCCGCCTGAGCGGCAATGTGCCCAGCGCCCTCAATCCGCCCTCGGGGTGCTATTTTCACACCCGCTGCCCACGGCGGGCGGAGCTGCTCGCCGACGGCGGGAAAATCTGCGAAACCGACAGGCCGCCCTGGCAGCAGAACGGCAGCGGCCATCGCATCTTGTGCCACATCCCCATCGAGACACTGATAACCGTGGCCCCGGTGGTGCACCACAAGAACGCCCCGCCGCCTGACGACCAGGGTTAAGGGCCTTGATCAAGGGGGTACCGGGTACCGGCGTAAAGTGGTGCCGGCGCGCTGAAGCGGAGCTTGACGACCATGCGGGTGCTGCTGGCCGAAGACGACACCAGGATTTCCGGCTTCGTGGAAAACGGGCTGCGGGAGGCCGGTTTTGCGGTTGACTGCACCGGCGACGGCGAGCAGGCCCTCCACCTGGCCCTGGCGGTCTCTTACGATGCGGCCGTAGTGGACATTGTGCTGCCTCGGCTGGACGGCTTGAGCCTGATAAGCACCCTGCGCCATCGCGGGGTGGACATGCCGATCCTGATCCTCAGCGCCAGGCAAAGCGTAGACGACCGGGTTGCGGGGCTCCAGCGTGGCGCCGACGACTACCTGGTCAAGCCGTTTGTCTTCGCCGAACTGCTGGCACGCGTGCAGGCCCTGGTGCGCCGGGGGTCCAAAACCGTCGAGGCCAGCCGCCTGGTCTGCGGCGATCTGACCGTGGACGTGATCTCCCGCGACGTGCACCGCCGCGGGCAGCGCATCGAGCTGCAACCCAAAGAGTATGCCCTGCTGGAGTACCTGCTGCGCAACCGCGGCCGAATCGTCTCCAAGACCATGATTCTGGAACACATCTGGGATTTTCACTTCGACCCCCAGACCAATGTCGTGGACGTTCTGGTCTGTCGGCTCAGAAACAAGATCGACCGGGATTTTCCCGACAAACTGGTTCAAACCTTCCGTGGGATCGGGTATGCGATCAAGGCGCCGTCTGTGGAGACCGCTTAAAACGATCGGGTTCAAGATCGCCGCCGGCTACAGCGCCCTTTTTTTGCTCAGTTTCATTACCATGGCAGTGGCCGCCTACCTGCTGGTGGCAGCAACCCTGGTCCGTCAGGACCGCGAAAAAATTTACAACGAAATCGAAAGCCTGCGCGGCCAGTACCGCACCGGCGGGTGGCCCGCCTTTCGCAGACTGGTGGTCGACAACAACCGGCTGCGCAAAAACAATCCCTTTTTCACCCGTGTGCTGGCCTCGCCCGATCATCGCGACGCGATCTTTTTTCCGCACCATTGGGATGAATTCGACCTGGAAACCCTTCGCAAAGCGCCGGCAGAGCGCCCCGGGACCTGGTTTAGCCTGGCCAGCCGCGACGGCTCCCACGCCCTGGAACTGCTCACCGCGGCGCAAGCCGACGGCAGGCGGTTTCAGGTGGGCATCAGCACCGAAGACCGGCAGGCGGTCCTGCAGCGCTTCCGCGAGGCGTTTGTGATCGTGTCGATCCCCCTGATCTTTCTGGCCGTTGCCGGCGGTGCCCTGCTTTCCCGCCGAGTGCTGATGCCCCTTCGAAACCTGCTCAGCGCCGCCGCGTCGATCGAGTCTGGCCAGATGGACGCCCGAGTCCCGGCCACCTTGACCGGCGACGAGCTCGATGAACTGGGCAGCCTCTTCAACCGCATGATCGAAAAAATCAACCAGCTGATCCTGGCCATGCGCGGGTCCCTGGACAGTGTGGCCCACGACCTTAGAACCCCGATGACCCGCTTCCGCAACAATGCCGAAAAAGCGCTGCAGGCGGCCCCATCCGAAAACACCTGTCGTGAGGCCCTGCAGGATTGCGTGGAAGAGTCGGACCGCATCCTGCGCATGCTGGCCATGCTGATGGACATTTCCGAGGCCGAAACCGGCGCGATGCGCCTGCTGCCCCGGCGGCTGAACCTGGTGCCCCTGGCCGAACAGGTGGTGGACATGTATCGCTATGTCGCCGATGAAAAGGGCATCCGGCTGGAAAGCGAGTTTCCCGATGCGGCTCCCGTGCATGCCGATGCCGACCGGATCAGCCAGGTCCTGGCCAACCTGCTCGACAATGCCGTCAAATTCACCCCCCCCAAAGGTACCGTCCGGGTTTGCCTGAGCGTGCAGACCGACAGCGTCGTGGTCAGCATCACCGATTCGGGTATCGGGATCGAACCCGGGGAGATCGACCGGATTTGGGACCGACTCTATCGTGGCACCCGTTCTACCCAGAGAGGGCTCGGCGTGGGCCTGAGCCTGGTCAGGGCCGTGGTGCACGCCCACCATGGCCAGCTGCGGGTTTCGAGCACGCCCGGCAACGGTTCGGTGTTTGAAATCCATCTTCCCGCCGCCCACCTCCCGCCCGCCTGAACCCGGCTGCGGCCGCTGCCTTGACCAGCGACCGCGGCGGTCGACCGCCAACCTTTCAAAACTGTAATCCTGGTGAAAGAAAGCCGCAATGTTGGCATGCTACCCAATCTGCTGCGGCATCGCCGTGCGCGACTACGCCGCCCAGAATGACCAGCGCCAGTTGATCCTGTTCTCGGGAACCGGCGACGCCACCGCGGGCATGGCCAACCTGGCACCGGGCAACCTGCGGCCGGCTGCCTGCAAGCGCCCCGGTCGGTCATCGCAGCGATCAGGCGACATCGTACCATCGCCAAAACGGCAAGGAGGTCTCCATGGCACTGTTAATCGGAACGCTGTTAATCTGTCTGAGTTTCTTGTGGTTTACGGCACTGCTGATCGGCGGCCGCAACCCGCAGCCGCCGTGGTGGGCCGGCGATTGGATCCTGGCAGATGTCCAGGTGCCCTTGATGATGCTTCTGGTGGTGATCGGCCTGTGGAGTATTATCCGCTCCGGCACGGCCCATTTTCAAGGCACCGGCCTCAGGCTGGTCGAAATACTCGCCGCCGTGGCAACGGTGGCGGCAACCGGCCTTACGATTCGCCAGATGAAGGTCGGCCAACGGCTCAGGCAGTACGCCGAAACGGAGACCGACTGCCAGGCGGACGCGCCTGCGGGCGGCGACGCCGCTCAGACGATCGGCCTTTACCGCAAACTGCCCTGGCAGGTACGCCTGCATCTGGCCGACAGTCTGAGATACGAACTGGGCTGGATTCGGACACTACGCTGCTGTGTGCGCGAAATAAAAGGCCATCCCGGCCGCAGCCGATTTCTCGTGTTCAGCCCGGAGCAGATCAAATCGCAGCAAGTGGACGTCAGCAGCTACGACAGCCTGGCGGCCCACCCCGAAGTGGTCCTTTTCGGCGGAACGTTCACGGCCGGCAGCCACCACATCACCATCGATCAGGCGCCCCCCCGCCGGGTCGCCTGAACGGATTGCCAGGGCATGCGGAAAATACAGGGGGACGCACAAGCGTCCCCCGTGGCAGGCCTTAACCGGATTGGCGATTGGGCATCAGGCCTCCAGCCAGACATCGTTCAACAGCAGCAGCAGGTTGGGGTGGGCCACCACGTTTTTGATCTTCTTGTTGGGGCACATCCAGGTGTTCATCCAGTAGGCAATGCCGATCGATCCCCGCTCCATCTGAATCTCTTCCAGTTTGCACATGACGGCCCGGCGTTTGTCCACATCCAGGATGCCGCTGGCCTCGGCCAATAGATCGCTGAACTCCTTGTCCACCCAGCGGGTTTCGTTCCAGGGAACCGGCTTGCCGTTCTCGTCGGCCGTGAAGGCGGCCTTGAGCACCATCGTGCCCAGGGGGCGGTGGGTCCAGGGCGTGATGCCCAGGTCCACTTCGGTCCATTTTTCCCAGTACTGGCTGGTGGTCATGGTCTGGATGTTGATGCGGATGCCGGCCGGTGCCGCATCCTGCTTGAGCACCTCGGCGTAGCGTACCACATCCGTCCACTCGGATCCGACGGCGATGTTGACATCGATGCCGTCCGGGTATCCGGCTTCCTTGAGCAGCTGCTTGGCCTTTTCAGGATCGTAGGCCGGAACCGGCTTTTCACAGAAGTCGGGATGCTTGGGGCAGACGTGAAAGTCATGACCCTGCATGCCCTCGCCCTGGTAGGCCAGCGCCAGGATCTTCTCGCGGTGCTGGCAGAGCTTGAGCGCCTGGCGGACCTTGTTGTCGTCCCAGGGCTTGAGGTCCACGCGCATGCGCAGCACACGGGTCGTTGCCGTGGTCACCGGGATGACCTCGATGTGGGCATCGCCCTTGACGGCCATCATGATGTCCGGGCCGGGGCTGTCGGAGGCGTCGATCAGGTCGATGTCGCCGGACTTTAAGGCCGCGATCTGGGGTGCCTTTTCGCCGCCCATGTCGATGAAGCGGATCTCGTCCAGGTAGGGCAGTGGCTGTCCGTCGGCGCCCTTTTGCCAGTAATCCTTGCGGGCCTTGACGATGCAGATTTCACCCTCTTTGTAAGTGTCGAGGACGAAGGGACCGGTGCCGTGGGGCGCCTTTTTCATGTCCCCTTCGAAGGTACGATGGTTGAGCACCTGAGCCGTATACTGATAGAAGTCCTCGGGAAGTGCGATTTCGGGACGGGTGAGGTGCAGCTTGAACTGGTAGTCGTTGACCTTCTCGATTCCCGAAGCGTTCAGATAGCTGCCGACAAACCCCTTGAGCGACGAGCCCACGGCATCGTCCAGCCACTGCTGAATCGTAAAGACGCAATCGTCGGCGGTGAAGTCGTCCCCGTTGTTGAACTTGACGCCTTTGCGCACGTTGAAGGTCCAGGTTTTCAGGTCCTCACTGGCCTCCCAGCTTTCGCACAGGTAGGGTTTGGAAATATTGTTTTCGTCGGTGAAGGTCATGTACTCCCAGACCTGGCGCGTGGCGTTGGAGGGCATCAACCAGGAAAAGCGGGCCGGGTGATCGATCTTTTGAACCTGCTGAGACACCCTGAGCAGGCCGCCGCGCTTGATGTCGGCGGCGGCCGCTTTGCGGGGCAACGCCAGTCCGGCGATCTGGCCGGCGGCCGTCACGCTCAAACCCAGCAGGGCACTGTAGCGAATAAATTCGCGCCGGGTCAACTTGCCTTTGTCCATTTGGTCCTTCAATTCCGGAATTGCTGGATGGATGGTACGCTTTTCGGTCATGTCACTCTCCTTGCCGTTGGTTGATTGAGATCCATATCGTTCGGTTGCACCTGACCGGTTGCCGTGAATCCGGAAAATGAAAGCCAACCGCAGACCGTCGGACCCATAGGAAACCGGGTCGTCATGCCGCGATTTGCTCGCCATGATCCGCAAACCGCCATTGGTTACGGTACTGTCAGTCGATAAGGGTCGTGAGAAAAAGATCGCTGATTCGAACAATGGTATCAGCATATTGCAGGTCAACCCGTTTTGTCAATGCACCAGCGCCCTTGAATTAGTCGCCCGGTTCGATTACGGTATGGCAACCGGCGACACACGGTTGTGCCGCGTCATTATTGGGGTCAGGCCTGCCCGCGTTGCGACCCCGTACCCTGCAGGTCACAGCGTCTTTTTAGTCCGAGAAAGCGGCAAGGCATGGACAGGCGCTTCATACCAACTCACAGGAGGAAACACATGACGGAAAACCACAAAGCGGCGGTTTGGGGTGCCTTTGTTGCCGATGCCCTCTCCCTGGGGGTGCACTGGGTATACAACACCAGTGTGATCGATAAAAAATTCGGTCGGGTGGACGGGTACCACGATCCGCTGACCTCTTATCACAAGGGCAAACAGGCTGGGGACTTTACCCACTATGGCGACCAGACCCTGGTGCTGCTGGCATCCGCCGCCAGGGCCCGTAAATTTGAAGATGGCCGATTCGCCCAGTCGTGGCGGGCTTTTTTTGACAACTACAACGGCTATTTCGACCAGGCTACCAAGGCCACGTTGGCCAACATGGATGCCGGCCGGGAGCTGACCGCAAGCGGTTCGGACTCTGACGATCTGGCGGGCGCGGCGCGCATGGCCGCCCTGGTGGCCGTTTACCCGCAAGATCAAGAGGGTCTGGTCCACGCCGCCCGAGCGCAAACCGCCGTCACCCACAACGACGAGCGGGTGATCGACAGTGCCGCGTTTTTTGCCCGAACCGTTTTCAAGGTACTGAAGGGGCAGAAACCGGCCGCCGCCGTCGAACAGACCCTCGCTGAACATTTTGCCGACAACCCGATCGCCACGCTGGTAGGCATGGGGTTGCAAAGCCGCGACCGCGACACCCGCCAGACCATTGCCGAGTTCGGACAAATGTGCAGCGTCGAAGCCGGCCTGCCCGGTGCGATTCACCTGATTGCCCGCTATCCCGGCGACTTGGCGACAGCCCTGGTCGAAAATGTAATGGCCGGCGGCGATTCGTCGGCCCGGGGAATGCTGGCGGGCATGATATTGGGCGCCGCCCAGGGCATGGCGGCAATTCCCGAGACATGGTTGTCGGAGATGACCGCTGCCAAGCGGATCAACGAATTGCTCCAAACCCTGTGACACCGGGCAGATGCATCGGCCGGAAAACAAACGGGCCGGGAACAATGGCAGGACGGTGTGGCGCTGGGGCGTGTCCCGGCCGTTTCGGCTACTTGTGTTGACTTACGGGGGGGCTTACCCTATAAAAATCCAAGGATCCTGAAAATCGGCTATCCATCAAGAATTGAAAACAAAAGCGACCCTTTACCATCGACTGGCAATCACCGCGGCGCTGGTGCTGTCGAGCACGACCCCTGCGATGGCCCAGGAGGCGCTTACCCAGGTGCTGGCTGCGGGGCGTATCAACTGGACCGCGGCCACCGTTCGGGCAACCGGGGTCGCCACACCGGCCATTGACGGCCGGCGCGCTTCCAGGCAATCACCCGCGGACGTTCTGGATGCGGCCCGCCGGTCGGCCGAAGCCAATTTGGTGGCGACGCTGAATGCCATCTGCATCGGCGGAGACAAGCGGGTTGCAGACCGAACGGGCCAAGACGCCGCCTTTCACGAGGGATTGATAGCACTGGCCCGAAAGGCCCCGGTGACGCGCCAGGCCTATCTTTCGGACGGCACGGTTGAGATCGAATTGACCATGAACATGAACGGCGGCTTCAGTCAATTCGTCCTGCCCGAAGAGATCCGCCAGGTCGACTCGGTTACCACGATTGAATCGGCCGACGCACCCCATGGCCGGGTCAGGGGCGAGCCACACACCGGGTTGGTCATCGATGCCCGCGGCATTGACGCCCGGCCGTGCATGGTACCAATGGTGGTCGATGAAAATGAAGCGGTGGTATACGGCCCGGCATTTGTCAGCCGCGAATTCGCCGTTTCCCAACAGATGAGCGGTTTTGCCACCAGCATGGCTGCGGCCCGCCGTGACAAACGCGTCGGCGACCGGCCGCTGATCGTCAAAGCCATCCGCACCGGGCCGGGCGGTGATGCGAATCTGGTCATCCCCAGCGTGGCTGCGGCCCGGCTGCGAAGCTCGGTCGTGAACCTGAATTTTCTAAAAGCGTGCCGGGTCAGCATCGTGATGGATCCGCAATCGCACCGCTAGCAGCCAACGCCTGGTCCGACCTGCGGCAACCGGTGACCCCACGCCGCAGATGGGCTGTCCTCAAACGGCAGGCCGACTCGAAAGAGGAAGTTGACATGTACCTGCGCAACCCGATTGCCATGCTGCTCCTGGCGCTGCATCTTTTGAGCGGCTGCGGACCGGACACCATTTTCGTGCGGCCGGCCCTGGACACCCCCGCCCAACATGTTCAAAACGGTTACAACTTTTTAGCGCGCGGCAAAATCGATGCGGCCGGCGACGAGTTCAATCGCGCCATCAGCCTGGACGACCGTTTTGCTCCGGCCTATGTGGGCCTCGGGCTGGTACAGGGGCATCGCGGCGATTTTGAAGCTGGATTCGAAGCCCTGGCGCGCGCCAGGGACGTTGCGGCCAGCGCCGAAGAGACCGCCGACGTGGAGCGCGGCCTCGAAGCGCTCCAGGAGCTTCAGGCCGCAAGCCGCTAGTGAGGCGCGTGGGCGTCGGTAGCTGCGGCAGGACCGTTCCACAGGTGCGGCATGCTGGTGCGGATTGACGAACAGGGGGTGGGGCGTGGATCCCCATCCCCCTGTGTGGGTACTTAATAGCGGTAGTGTTCCGGTTTGAAGGGCCCCTCCACGGGGACGCCCAGGTAGTCGGCCTGCACCTGGTTCAAGCGGGTCAACTTGACCCCCAGTCGAGCGAGATGCAACCGCGCCACCTCCTCGTCCAGCTTTTTGGGCAGCGTGTAGACGCGCCTTTCGTATTTTCCCGAAGCCAGCTCAATCTGAGCCAGGCACTGGTTGGTGAAGCTGTTGCTCATCACGAAACTGGGATGACCGGTGGCACAGCCCAGGTTGACCAGCCGCCCCTCGGCCAGAACCAGGATGGATCGACCGGATTTGAGGGTCCATTTGTCGACCTGGGGTTTGATGGGCGTCTTTTTCAAATCGGGATTTTTCTCCAGGTAACCCATCTCGATCTCGTTGTCGAAGTGCCCGATGTTGCAGACGATGGCCTCGTCTTTCATCCGCTCCATGTGCGCGCCGGTGATCACCAGGTAGCATCCCGTGGCGGTCACGAAAATATCACCCACGGGCGCGGCATCTTCCATGGTCGTCACCTCGAAGCCCTCCATGGCAGCCTGCAGGGCACAGATGGGATCGACCTCCGTCACCAGGACACGGGCACCATACCCGCGCATGGAGTGCGCACAGCCCTTGCCCACGTCGCCGTAACCGCAGACCACGACCACCTTGCCCGCCATCATGACATCCGTGGCCCGTTTGATACCGTCGGCCAGGGATTCGCGGCAGCCGTAAAGATTGTCGAACTTGGACTTGGTAACCGAGTCGTTGACGTTGAAGGCCGCAAAGAGCAGCTCACCGGACTGGGCCAACTGATACAGGCGGTGAACGCCGGTCGTGGTCTCCTCGGAAACCCCCCTGACCCCTTTGGCGATTTGAGTCCAGAAGCCCGGATTCTGGTCGTAGCCGGCTTGCAGGCGGGCCATCAGCAGCCGCATGTCGGCCGAATCGTAGTGCTTTTCCAGCAGAGAAGGGTCCTTTTCCACAGCCACGCCCTGGTGAATGAACATGGTCGCATCGCCGCCGTCGTCCACGATCAGGTCCGGGCCGCTGCCGTCCGGCCAGACCAGGGCCTGTTCGGTGCACCACCAGTACTCCGCCAAGGTTTCCCCTTTCCAGGCAAACACGGCGGCCGAGCCTTTGCGGGCAATGGCCGCGGCGGCGTGATCCTGGGTTGAAAAGATGTTGCACGAGGCCCAGCGGATGTCGGCGCCAAGGGCCTTGAGGGTGTCGATCAGCATGGCCGTCTGGATGGTCATGTGCAGACTGCCGGTCACCTTGAGCCCCCTGAGCGGTTGCTGCGGGCCATACTTTTCACGAACCGCCATGAGTCCGGGCATTTCGTTTTCGGCCAGCTGCAGCTCTTTTTCACCATACTCGGCCGATTCCAGATCGGCGACTTTGTAAGGCAGCGATCCATCGTAGGCCTGCGGGCCGTCGATCGCCACGACATGTTCAGCAAGTGTCATTGGGTATCCTCCGGTTGCGTCCGGGAAGCGGCCCCGAACCCTGTTATTGATTACAAGCCCGCCTTTTCGCGAATGATATCGACCATGTTGGTCTGCTCCCAGGAAAAACTCGGCCCGGATCGGCCGAAGTGGCCGTATGCGGCGGTATCGCGATAGATGGGCCGCAGCAGGTCCAGATTGGCGATGATGGCCGCCGGCCGCAGGTCGAAGACCTCCTTGACGATGGCTTCCACCCGTTCCCGGGGAACTTTGCCGGTGTTCATCAGGTCGATCATCACCGACACGGGTTCGGCGACCCCGATGGCATAGGCGATCTGGACTTCGCACTTGTTGGCCAGGCCGGCCGCGACGATGTTTTTGGCCACGTAACGCCCCATGTACGAGGCGCTGCGATCCACCTTGGAAGGGTCTTTCCCGGAAAAGCATCCGCCGCCGTGGCTGCCTTGCCCGCCATAGGTGTCCACGATGATCTTGCGCCCGGTCAGGCCGCAGTCACCCATGGGACCGCCGACCACAAACCGTCCAGTGGGATTGATGAAATAGCGGGTATCGCCGTCAATCATATTGGCCGGGATGACCTTTTTGATCACCTCTTCGATGATGGCTTCGCGCAGATCCGCGTGGCTGACGTCGGGCTTGTGCTGGCTGGACACCACGATGGTGTCCACCCGGACCGGGTGGCCGTCGCGGTACTCGATGGTCACCTGGGACTTGCCGTCGGGCCGCAAAAAATCGATGGCGCCGTTTTTGCGGACCTTGGCCAGCCGCTTGGTCAGCTTATGGGCATACATGATGGGCATGGGCATCAGTTCCGGGGTCTCGTCGGTGGCGAACCCGAACATCAGACCCTGGTCGCCGGCCCCCTGATCTTTGTAAAGTCCCTGGCCGGAGTTGACGCCCTGGGCGATGTCCGGGCTCTGGTGGTCGATGCTGGTGATCACCGAACAGGTCTGCCAGTCGAAGCCCATCTGAGAAGAGTGGTAGCCGATGTCCTTGATGGTGTCGCGGACGATCTGGGGCATGTCCACATAGCACTCGGTGGTGATTTCACCGGCGATAAAGGCCAGGCCGGTGGTGACCAGCGTTTCACAGGCGACACGACAGCTTTTGTCCTGGGTCATGATGGCGTCCAGGATGGCGTCGGAAATGGCATCGGCCACTTTGTCGGGATGGCCCTCGGTAACCGATTCGGAAGTAAACAGGTATCTGTTGGTCATGAAGCATCTCCTTCGATGATGGATCGTATCCGGACCAGCGGTGCGACTGGATGACGTTTCGGGATCGTTCGACTGGTTTGAATAAAATACCGGCCGACCCTTGTCAAGGCCGGCCGGCAACGGCGAAGGCCTCCCGGAACCGAGCCCAAAGACCGTTCAAGCCCCAGTGATCGTTTTCAACACAATGCCATGCAAGATTAGGAACAAATAGAAGAAGTCAAGCAGCAAAGCCGGCGACCGGGCGGCCCGCAGCGCCGATCGGCGGGGGCGGATCAGGTCGCGGACAACTTCGACCGGTGGCTTGCCAGGGCGCACACCGTATCCCGGGCCGCCTCCAGACTCAGGCGCCCCATGTTCAGGACCAGGTTGTACAGCATGGGGCTTTCAAAGTCGCTTTTTCCCAGGCGCTTGTACAGGCTGGTCCGCCGCCGGTCTTCGTTGATGACCGCCCGTTCGGCCTTCTTGTGACTCATTTCATATCGGTCCATCATGAACTTGACGCGGTTGGCGAAGTCGTTCACCAGCAGAATGTGGATGGCATCGGGGTGATCGTTGAGGATGTATTGGCTTCCCCGGCCCAGGATCACCACATCGCCTTCGTCGGCACACTGGGCGATAATCAGCACCAGGTAGTCCAGGTAGATCTTTTCGTCCAGGTAGCCGCGCTCGTCACCCAGCACTCGATCCAGCAGGCGCTTGGAGACCATGCTGGAGACGAATCGGGAAACCTTGCTGCCGGCTTCTTTCTCGAAAGATTCGACCCAGTTGGTGGAGACATTGGCCTCCTTGGCCACGCGTTGAATAATATCGCTGTCGGCGAAGGTGTAGTGCAGTGATTCGGCAATCATTTTCCCCAGTGTAATGCCGCCTGCGCCAAACTGTCTCGAAATGGTAATGACCGCCATTGATGCCTCCTCAATTACGTTGCGGGTTTGATATCAGGGTTGGGTGTCGTCGGTTAGCCCTCGTTGGGGGGCACCAGCAAAACCGGGAAAACGGACTGCTCCGCCAGGGCCTTGCTGATGCTCGTGCCCCAGCGATCCTGCCACAGACGCTTGCGCGGAGAACCGGCGATGATCATGGAGGACTGGCACTCACGGGCGGCCTTGTCGATCTCCTCGATCGTATCACCGACATAGACGTGGGGTTTGGCCATGATGCCCTCGGCCTCCAATTCGTCGCACAGGGCTTCCAGCTTTTTGCGGTTTTCCTTGCGGGTCTTCTGGATACCCATGGCGGTGGTCTCTTTGAGCGCTTTTTCGCTGGCCACGTGAACCACGTCGATCTCATGGATCACCGCTTTCAGAGACTTTAAAAAATCGATGGTCCGCTGGCTGGAAGCGGACCAGTTGGTGGTCAGCAGGGGCTTTTCGAACGGGTTTTCAGCCAGCGGCCCTTTTCGGGAAAGATATTTGTACACCAGCACGGGGGTAGCGGCGCGGTGGACGATCTCGGTAATGTCCGAGCCGGAATAGAGCTGCTCGAGGCGCCCCTTTTTTTCCGGGCTCAAGACGATCAGATCGACCGACTCCTTTTCGGCGGCCTGGATCACCTGCTGGACGAAACTGCCCACCACGATATAAACACCAACCTCCATGCCCTGCTCGAAAAGGGTCTCGGCCCAGTCGATAAAGCGGATGTTGGCTTTTTCCCGAAGACGGATTTCGGCGCTTTTTTCATATCCCGTGCCCCGCCGCATGGCCACCTTGTCGCGTTCGATGACATTCAAAAACACCACGTGGTTGAGGTTGGCTTTCTTCAGGTCCATCAACGATTGCAGTGCATCGAAGCGAAGTTTGTCAAACCGGGTAACGAACAGCAGTTTTTCTATTTTCATGTTGGCTCATCCTTGCCGACCCACAGGCACCCTTCAGCTTCCGCACACATGGGTTTCAGCCTAAGTATTTCTTGATCTCCCGGGCCAGTTCATGGGGTTCGACCGGTTTTTCAAGATAGCTTTCCGGCTCGGGCACCGGTTTGTCGCCGAATTCGGTGAGGGCTTTCTGGGACCGCAGGAAGGTCCGCTGGGCCACCCCGGAGAGCATGATGACGGGGATGCCGGTCAACGACTTGTCGGTCTTCAATTCCCGATACAGACGAATACCGCTCTGCTTGGGCATCAGGACATCCAGGAGAACCAGGTCCGGGGGGTCTTTTTTGACCAGGGCCAGGCCCTCTTCCCCATTGGCGGCTTCGATCGGGGTGTAGCCGTTTTCTTCTACGACGGTCGCATTGAACAGTCTGACATCCGGATCGTCGTCCACGATCAATACTTTTTTGCTCATTTTTAATGCCTCCTTGTCCGTAAATAGCGGTAGATGGATCTAAAAACAACCTCGACCGGCTCAGGCGTCTTTCAGCTTGTCGGTATCAGCCGGTTGGACCGGGAATCTGATGATAAAGGTCGTTCCTTCGCCTTCGGTGGATTCCACATCAATGCTACCCTTGTGTTCTTCGATCAACTTGGCCGTCACCAGCAGTCCAAGCCCGGTTCCCTTGACCCCTTTGGTGCTGAAAAAGGATGAAAAGAGCTTGTCGCGCACCTCTTCGGTCATACCGCAGCCGTTGTCTTGAACCTCGAAGCGGACGACAGTGTCACCCTGCATTGCGGTGGTCACGGTAACGTGGTGATCTTTGTCCACATTGGGGTCAAAGATACACGCATCGATGGCATTTGTCACCAGGTTCATCAAGCAGCGGTGCACCGTGCGCGGGTCCATCACCACGGACGGCATCGGTTCGAAAAATCGTTTTACGAGAGCCACTTCGTGATCCTGAGCCACATTGTCGAGCAGTTCGCAGACATCTTCGGCAACCTCGTTGGGATCACAGGCTTCGTATTCCGGCTCGCGCTCCTTGGAGTAGGAGAGCAGGTCCATCACCAGCCCCGAGGTTCGGGCGATGTTGCGCTGGATCATCTCCCAGCCGCTCTTCAACTTTTCGGTGTTGTCCCGTTCCAAGCCCACATCAACCAGATAACTGCCCCCCTTGAAGCCGTGCAGAATGTTCTTGATGCAGTGGGCCATGCCGGCGACGGTCTGGCCGACCGCCGCCAGCCGCTCGCTGTTGACCAGCTCCCGCTCCAACTTTTTAATCTCCCGCAGGTCCTGAAAAAAGGCCACCGTTCCCATCATTTTGCGTTTCTCACGCAGCACCGTGCCCGAAAAGCGGACCGGAATAGCGGCACCGTTGCTGGCTTCGATTTCGGTTTCGGTCCACGGATAGGTTTCGTCGGCAGCACCGTGGAGTCCGGTTCTATTGAGGGTTTCCTGCACCCACCGGGGCAGGTACTCCCTGGCATCCCTGGTGCCGACCACCTCCTCGGCCGAATAACCGAAGATCTCTTCGGCGGCCGGGTTGAAGATGACGGTCTTCCACTGGTCGTCCGTGGCGATGATGCCGTCATGGGCGCTTTTTATCAATTTGGCCTGGAAGTTGGATTTACGGATGACCTCCTCGTGCAGCATGGCGTTTTCGATGGTGGCGCCGACCCGGTTGCCCACCAGGTCCAACAGGTGCAGCTCCTCGGCCGAAAACCGTTCGGCCGTCCGTTCGACGCGCATGACCCCAAGTCCCTTGGACTCCTTGGCGCTGATGGGAATGTAGGCGAAGGTCGGTCTCGTTTTGTCGGCGGTGTCGGCAAAGCGGCCGTTGTGGTCGGATTCGTTGAAAATGATCGGCTTGTCGGTGTGGACCACCCGACGCATCATTTCGGGCTCAGATGCCGGGCCGGCCTGACCGAAGCCCGGGTTGGCATAGCAGGCATTGAAATAGCGCAGATCAAAGCGGTCCTCGTCTTCGGACATGTACAGACAGACACTGTCGGCGGCCATGAAGTCCCGGATTTCGAGGACGGCCCCTTCGATGCGCTGCTGCAGCGGCAGCGGTGCGTTGAGGGCCGTGTAGATGGAGCACAAGGTGGCCAGCTCCTGGTTACGCCGGCGCTGCTCCTCTTCGGCGTGCTTGGCGGCGGTGGTGTCCAGCAGCGTCTCGATCGCCCCCACCAGGCTTCCATCGGCGGATTTGATGGGTGCGGCCGTAAACCAGCACCAGCGCCCGCCGCTGCCCAGTTTGGGAAAAAACAGCTCCGCCTCGTAGGCCCCGTCGATCAGATCCGATTTTTTCCAATTGCCGCCGTACAGGTCCCAGATCTCGTGGTCGCTGATGTGGTCCAGGACCACATCGGCCATGGACGGCCGCTCGCTGTCCCAAAAGGGCGCCCACTGACGCCGGGTACCCACCATCTCCGACGCAGGGTGGCCGGTGAGCTTCTCCAGGGCCTGGTTCCAGTGGGTAATGGTATGGTCGCGGTCCAAAACGAAGGTGGGGATGGTACTGCCCTGGATGATCTGGGAGAGGGCCCGCTGGTTTTCTTCCAGCTTGCGGGTGTATTGCCGGCGATCGGCTTCGGCCTGTTTTTTGACGGTGTTGTCCCAGAAGGTCTCGATGGCCCCGATAACCGTTCCGTCGGCGGATTTGATGGGCGCGGCAGTGAAAAAAAGCCACTTGCCGCCGTTGCCCATCTTGGGGAAAAAGACCTCGGCCTCGTAGGCGTCGTCGATCAGTTCGGACGCTTTCCACTTGCCGCCATACAGGTCCCAGATCTCCTGGTCGCCCTTCTGGTCCAGGATCACATCGGCCATGGTAGGCCGCTCCTGGTCCCAAAACGGCACCCACTGACGGTTGGTACCCACCATCTGGGAGGCCGGGAAACCGGTCAACTGTTCCAGGGCCCGATTCCAGTGGGTGATGACATGCTCGCGGTTGAGAACGAAGGTGGGAATGGTGCTGCCCTGAATGATCTGGGTCAGGGCTCGGCGGCTCTCTTCAAGGTCGCGGGTGTGACGGGTTCGCTGGGCCTCGATCTCTTTTTTTTCGGTGGTGTCCCAAAAGGTTTCGATGGCACCGACGACACTACCGTCGGCCGATCGGATGGGTGCAGCCGTGAAAAAGAGCCATTTGCCGCCCTGGCCCATTTTGGGGAAAAAGACCTCCGCTTCGTAGGCCCCGTCGATCAGGTCCGATCTTTTCCACTGGCCGCCATAAAGCTCCCAGATCTCTGTCTCGCTGCGCCGATCCAGGATGACATCGGCCATGGTGGGGCGTTCCGTGCTCCAAAACGGAACCCACTGGTGGCGGGAGCCGACCATCTTCAGCGATGAGAAACCGCTCAACCGTTCCAGGGCTTTGTTCCAGTGCGTGATCACGTGGTCGCGGTTGATGACGAAGGTGGGGATGGTGCTGCCTTGAATGATCTGGGAGAGCCGGTTCTCGCTCTCCTCGATGCACAGCAGATCCCGGCGGTGTTCGGCTTCGATCCGCTTATTCTGCGTGGTGTCCCACAGGGTTTCGATGGCCCCCACGATGGTGCCGTCCGAGGCTTTGATGGGGGCCGCCGTAAAAATGAGCCAGCGCCCGTTCTCCCCCATGTGCTCGAAGAATTCCTCGGCCTCGTAAGCCCCGTCAACCAGTTCCGAAGGCCGCCAGCGGGTTCCGTAGTACTGACTGATCTCGCCGGTTTCCAGCTGATCGAGGATCACGTCGGCCATGATCGGGCGGGCTTTCTTGCGAAACGGCTGCCAGTGATGGTTGGTGCCCACCATCTCCTCGGCGGCGTACCCGGTCAGGTTTTCCAAGGCCCGGTTCCAGTGGGTGACGATGTGATTGCGGTTGATCACGAAGGTCGGTGTGGTGCTGCCTTCAATGATCTGCGACAGGGCCTGTTCCTGCTCCTCGAGCTCTTTGACCTGGCGCCGGCTTTCGGTTTCGATGCGTTTGTTCTCGGTGGTGTCCCACAGGGTTTCGATGGCACCCACGACCGTGCCGTCCGAGGTTTTCAACGGGGTGGCGGTGAACCAGCACCAGCGGCCCCCATTGCCCAGCTTGGGAAAGAAGGATTCCGCTTCGTAGGCATCTTCGATCAGGCTCGACTTGCGCCAGTTCTGGCCGTAAAGTTCGCGGACCTCGGCCTCGCTGTGCGGTTCCATGATCACGTCGGCCATGCTGGGCCGCTCGCTCTCCCAGAACGGTTCCCACTGGCGCCGGGTGCCCACCATCCGGGCACTGGGAAAACCGGTCAGCTTTTCCAGGGCCTGGTTCCAGTGGGTAATCACGTGATCGCGGTTGAGCACGAAGGTGGGAATCGCGCTGCCCTGGATGATTTGGGACAAGGTCCGTTCGCTCTCTTCGATTCGGTTGGTGTAGTTGCGGCACTCCACCTCCGAACGGCGGTTTTCGGTGTTGTCCCATAGGGTTTCGATGGCGCCGATGAGGGTGCCGTCCGAAGCCTTGATGGGGGCGGCGGTGAAAAACAGCCAGCGGCCGTCGGGCCCCAGGTGTTCGAAAAACTCCTCGGCTTCGTACCCACCGTCCACCAGGGTCGAGGCCCGCCACTTGGAGCCGTAGTAGTGATTGATTTCACCGGTTTCCAATTGGTCTAAAATGACGTCGGCCATGATCGGCCGCTCGTGCTTGCGAAACGGCTTCCAGTGGTCCCGGGTCCCGACCATCACCTCGGCGCCGTAACCGGTCAGTTCCTCCAGGGCATGATTCCAGTGGGTGACCACATGGTCACGATCGATCACGAAGGTGGGAATGGTGCTGCCTTGAATGATCTGGGAGAGGGTCTTTTCCTTTTCGTAGAGCTGGGTTTCGATCTGCTTGAAGCGGCGGTTGCGGTGCAACAAAATGTCGGCGGCCTTGCGAAAGCACTGATGCAGCTGCTCCGAGACCCGTTGCCCGGTGATACCATCGCTGCCAAGGGCATCCAGAGCATCCTGGCGGATGGTTTCGAGCTGCAGCAGATCCCACAGATAGCGGGAGTCCTGGTGATCGATCAGGACCACTTCGGCCGGCTTGATCGAGGCGATCGTGCGCGCCAGTTCGAGATCCCAGGTGACTTCGATGATAGTCTCCAGCCCCTTTAGACGACATACCTCGCGGTAATCGCTGCAGGTGAAAATGCCCATGGTGCGCGCGTGGGCGATGCCAACGGCGTCCGGGTTGATGTCGGCCACACCCAGCACCTGCGGGTGCCGGCCCTTGAAATGAGCGCTGGACAGGTGCCGGAGCAGTTTGTCGCAGAATCGGCCCCCGCCGACAATGGCGATCTTGGCGTTTGCAATGTCGCGAATCATGGAATCGTTTATCGAACCTTCACTATGGTGTTCTTGTAGGGCAAACGCATCGGCATCCGTCGGTTTGGTCGAGGCGTCCGGCCCGCTGGCGACCGGAACCCCGCTAAAAGAAAATCAGGGTGACCACCACAAATGTCGGCAGCAGGAAAACGACCGTGTATTTGAGAATGTAGCCGAAGAAGCTGGGCATGGTCGTGCCGGCCTCCTCGGCAATCGAGCGCACCATGAAGTTCGGGGCGTTGCCGATGTAGCTGCAGGCGCCGAAAAAGACCGCACCGGCGGAGATGGCTTTGAGATACAAGGCTTTTTCGGTCATCAGTAGGGGCACCGCCTGGGCCTCGCTCATGCCCGGAAAGTGGCTGCCCAGGGCTGTGTTGAAAAAGGTCAGGTAGGTCGGCGCATTGTCCAGAAAACCGGACAGGGCGCCGGTCACCCAGAAGTAGTGCACCGGGGTATTGACGGCATTGATCAGAAATGCCAGCTGTCCGTGGGCACCGGCTTTCAAAATCAGCAGGCAGGGAATCATGGTGATAAAAATGCCCACGAACAGGTAGGCCACCTCGATGATGGGAAACCAGGTGAAGTCGTTGTCCTCCCGGATCGACACGGCCGTGGTGGCCATGGAGAGCAGCCCCATGACGATCAGCAGGCCGTCGCGGGCCCAATCCTGGATGCCGCGATGGACGCCCAGCACGTTGATGTGGCCCCAGTCGACCATGCCGCTCATCAGCACGGCGCCGATGATGCCGGCCAGGAAGATAAAGTTGTGGATGCCGACCAGCTGCAAGGGTGCTTTCTCGCCGCCGGCGGCCGGGGCACGCGCCGGCTCCTTCCGGAAGTGGTAAAGATCCAGGAAATAATAGATCGTCAGCAGCACGGCCACCACGACCAGCATGTGGGGCAGGATCTTGAGGGTCCAGAAAAAGGAGACCCCGTGCAAAAAACCCAAAAAGAGCGGTGGATCTCCCAGGGGGGTCAGGGAACCGCCCACATTGGCGACCAGAAAGATGAAAAAGACCACCATGAAGGTGCGGTTCTTGCGATGGCTGTTGGCCCGCAAGAGGGGCCGGATCAACAGCATGGCCGCACCGGTGGTGCCCATCCAGGAGGCCAGCATCGTGCCGATCAGCAGGATGATGGCATTGACTGCCGGCGTGCCTCGCAATGAGCCTTTGAGCAGAATACCGCCGGAGACGGTGTACAGGGACCACAACAAGATGATGAACGGAACGTAGTCCGCCAATATGATGTGGATAATTTCATACAGGGCTGTTCCCCGGTAAACGAACAGGAACGGAACGGCCAAGGAGGCCGCCCAGAATGCGGAGATCTTGCCGAAGTGGTGATGCCATAAATCGGGCGCCACCAGCGGAAACAGGGCGATGGAGAGCAGCATGCAGGCGAACGGCAGGCAGCTCCACAGGGGCAGCACCGGCCCCAGGTCTTCATGCCCGTGGTGGCCGCCCTGCTCGGCTGCCGGCTGGCCGTTTCCATCGTGCGCCGCCTCACCCGCCTGCGAATCGGCCCCGGTGTCAGCCGGGTGGTCCACCTCATGATCCTGGGACGCCGTCGGGGCGGCCTGGGAAGCGCTCTGGTGTTGTGCGGTCGAGGCGTTTACAGCCGAGCCATGAAACCCGACGGCCAGAAGCACGACCAGGGAGCAAAGGACAAGAACGATCGAACGGTGGCAAAGGATGCGCATAGCTGTCCGGCCTTCTCTGCTGAATTGCGAAAATCTGCCTAGAAACTCATCTAACCATTAGATATGCAATGAAATGCAGGTCTTGCATACTACGGTTGTCCATTTGATGTCAACCGGTTTGGAAAGCGCTGCCGTCGACGCGTGGGCGCGATGCGGCACGACAGGCAGACAGCCCATCTGGACCGGCATCCCAATAGCCCCACACCATTAAAAGATTGATCCCAATGTAGGTCCCGTTGTAAAAACAGCCCATGCCAACCCTTGCGACCGAGGCGTCGTTTTGAGCGACGGACAACACCGGGCCCTGATCGAGATCCACGTCGCGGTGCTCCTGTTCGGTTTTGCCGGACTGTTCGGCAAGTGGTTGACCTTGCCGGCCTGGTGCATTGTACTGGGGCGCACCGGATTTGCGACCCTGGCCCTGCTGACGGTATGGCGATTTTCCCCGCCCCAGCGTTTTCAAGCCAATCTCAAAACCGTCGCCCAGCTGGGCTTGTTGGGGGGCTTGTTGGCGGTGCACTGGATGGCGTTCTTCAAAGCCATCCAGGTGGCCAGCGTGGCCGTGGGGCTGCTGGGGTTTGCCACCTTTCCGGTCTTCATCACCGGCCTGGAGCCGCTGTGGTTTGACGAAAAACGCCGCCGGATCGACTATCTGACCGCCGTGATGGTGGTGGTGGGCCTGGGGATTATGATCTACCCGTCACCTTGGGGCGGACGTGTCTTTGCCGGTGTGCTGTGGGGGGTTTTGGCCGGGTTCAGCTTCGCGGTACTGTCCATCTTGAACCGCAAATGGGTCCGACAGTATGCGCCCCTGATCATCGCCCTGTTTCAAAACGGGTTTGCAACCCTGGCGCTGCTGCCGATGGTGCCGCTGACCGAGGTGCAGATTGATCCCGGCCAGCTTGGATTGCTGGCCGTGTTGGGGGTGTTGTGCACTGCCCTGGCCCACACCCTTTACATTCGGGGTTTGAAGTTCGTACGCGCCCAGCTGGCATCGGTCATTGCCACGCTCGAGCCGGTCTACGGCATCGCCTTCGCCTTTTTTCTGCTGCACGAGATCCCATCGATCCACACGATAGCCGGTGGATCGCTGATTCTGCTGACCGCCTTGCTGGCCATGGGGCAACGGGCGTCGGCGTGACGGACACAGGAGAGACCAATGCCACCATCGAGCAACCCCGACACCATCGTCGATTTCATCACCGGCCAAAAAATCGCCAATGTCGGGTCCGAGGCCAATCGACAGTTGCTGGAGCGCTTCCTGATCGAAAAAAAAGCCTACACGCGCGCGGATATCATCGTCGACGCCCCCATCGCCGTGGAAATCAACGGCGAGATGTACCGTTCGACGGTGGATCTGGTCATTCAGATCGACGGGGTGCCATTGATGGCCGTCAAGTGCGCCGCCGGCTCGCTGGGATCTCGCGAACGGGAAATCGTCAGCGCGGCACGGCTGTATGCCGCAGCGCCCCTGCCGCTGGCCATCGCGTCCGATGGCAGCGATGCGGCCGTGCTGGACACCCAGACCGGAAAGCCGATCGGCAGGGGGCTCGATGCCATTCCATCGCGCCGCCAAGCCGCCCGGCTGGGCCGCGCCGAACCGCTGCCCCCGATTGCGCCGCAGCGCTTGACGCGCGAAAAGCTGGTCTTTCGTAGCTACGATTCCATGAACGTGAATGTGCGCGGCCGGAGCGCATGATCAAGCCCTGAAATCGTAGTTGTGCACGATCTTGTCGGCAAAGCGCCCCAGGGGTCCGCGTCGCTCGGCCGCGTATCGGCACAGGCGCCGCCACCAGCGCCGGCCCGCCAGCACCCGGTGAATCGAATAGTCCCGGGTGTCCGTGATCCCGTCGACTTCAATCTGCTCGATGCCGAAGTCCGGGTAATCGGATCCCAGCATCATGGCGGCGGCGATGATGTCGATGGCGTGCGCCTTGGCCAAAACCCGGCCATAGAGCTTGGCAAGCGCCGCCGGCCGGCTGTCGTAGCGCAGCGTGCGGGCGATGCCCAAGGCGCGGTCGACGGTGAAGCTGTGCAGCTCCACGGCGCACCCGTAGTCCTTGTCCATGATCAGGAAAGGGGTATTGTTGGTGATGACCAGCAGATCGACGTCATTGGGCGGGTGGCTGCCCCTGTCGCCGGCCAGGTAGCGCGCCAGGGAACCGAACAACAAAAGGGCCTTGGGGTGGTAATCGGAGATATCCGCCTTGATGCACCCCAGGGCCGACAGCATGGTTTCCAGATGGGGCCGACTATTGACCGGCCACCTCCTTGCTGCAGTGCTTGCAGACCTTGGCCCGCTTTTTGATGATTTCGGCGCAAAAAGGGCATTCGCGCGTATAGAAGCGTTCGTGAATCTTGGCCACGGCCGCATCGACCTGTTCCTGAAGCAGCCGGTTGCCAAACTTGAGATTTCGGATGGGCTCGATCGCTTCCAGTTCGCCGATGTCGCCGATCATCTGAGCGGCCTTGACCCGCACGCGAACCGGCTCGGCGCCATCCAAGAGCAGCCTCAGAATCGTCACGCCGTCCTGATTGACATAACAGTCGGCCAGGATCGAAAAGCCTTTCTTTATGTTCTGTTTGAGGGCCTCCTCCTCGGCCAGCACCTTGTCGTCGATGACCTGGCCCTTGGCACCCACCGGGCTGAAGACCGGAATCAGTTCGAATTGTTCGGTACCCGGAAAATTGATGCAGCGGTAGGAGGCGTGGTGGGCGTAATTGTCCATCATGTTTTCCCAGCCCTGCTTGTAAAGCGAGCAGTCGTCATTGAAGCACATGAAAAGGAACGGCGTGCCCCATCCGAGGCCATCACCGACGTTGATCGGGGGGACTTCCCAAATGCTCATCGGCTGGCTGCAGTGGGGGCAGGCCGGCTTGTCCATCTCTAATATTTTTTCAAGGACTTGCTCTCTGGTTTCAAAGGCCATGGCGTGGCTCCCTGTTGGTTGCATTGTCGTTGGGGCGGCAAGGGCCCCGAATCTTGCGTTCTCAAACATCGACTGGTAATTTAAGGCCTGGTTGGATGTTGTCAACGCAGCCGTCAGGCACGCTCGGCCTACCACCCCCAGGTCAAGTACTGATGAATGGAGTCGGCCGCCTTGCGGCCGGCTCCCATGGCCAGGATGACGGTGGCCGCCCCGGTGACGATGTCACCACCCGCCCAGACCCCCTTTTTGGTCGTCTTGCCCGTTTGCGGATCGGCGACGATGTAGCCCCTTTGATTGAGCTGCATGTCGGTCGTGGACTGGGTCAGAAGGGGATTGGCCCCCGACCCCACGGCGACGATCACCAGATCGGTGTCCATGTGAAACGCCGACCCCGCAATGGGAACGGGGCGTCGACGTCCGGAGGCATCGGGTTCGCCCAGTTCCATCTTCAGACAGGTCATGCCGGTCAGCCGGCCCTTGGCATCGCCCTTGAATTCGGTCGGGTTGGTGAGCAGGAAAAATTCGATGCCCTCCTCCTCGGCATGGTGGATTTCGGCCGCGCGGGCCGGCATCTCGTCACGCGACCGGCGATAGACGATCCGGACGCTTTGCGCCCCCAGACGCATGGCGGTCCGGGCCGAATCCATGGCCACGTTGCCGGCACCCAACACCACCACATGCCGTCCCTTCGGGATGGGCGTGTCCACCTCCGGAAAACGGTAAGCCTGCATCAGATTGGCCCGGGTCAGGTATTCGTTGGCGGAAAGGATGCCGATCAGATTTTCACCGGGCAGGTCCATGAAACGGGGCAGTCCGGCACCCACGCCCAAATAGATGGCCTGGTAGCCCGCTTCGAAAAGCTCATCCAGGCTGACTGTCCGTCCCACGACGGCGTTGACCTCGACCGTGGCGCCCAGGCGTTCCAAAAAGTTGACCTCCTGGGCCACGATCGCCTTGGGCAGGCGAAACTCGGGGATGCCGTACACCAGCACGCCGCCCGGTTTGTGAAAGGCCTCGAAAACGGTGACGGCATGACCTTTTTGGATCAGGTCGCCGGCCACGGTCAGACCGGATGGGCCCGAACCGACCACGGCGATCCGTTTACCGGTCGGCGGGGCCTTGGGCGGCAACTCCCCGGTGCCGTTTGCGCGTTCCCAATCGGCCACGAAACGTTCCAGGTTGCCGATGGCCACCGGTTCGCCGCGCTTGCCGACGATGCATTTGCCCTCGCACTGGATCTCCTGGGGACACACCCGGCCGCAGACGGCCGGCAAGGCATTTTTGGTCCAGACGTGTCGAATGGCGCCGGTAAAGTCGCCGGTTGCGATCAGGTCGATAAAACCGGGAATGTCCACGCCCACCGGACAGCCTTCCAGGCAGCCCGGTTTCTTGCATTGCAGGCAGCGCGCCGCCTCCTCCTGGGCCATGGCGACCGTGTAGCCGGTGGGTACCTCTTCGAAATTGCGCTTTCTGATTTCAGGGGCCTGTTCGGGCATGGCCACCCGCACGGCCGTGCCTTTTTTTTGCGACGCTGGCGACATCTTGCGTCCTCCATATCAACACATCGAAAATGATGCGGTATTGCCGAGTGAACACATTAATCGGTACGCCTCCGGCCGCAACCGGCAGGTTTCGGTTCAGGCCAAGGCCGCAACAAGACTGAAACCGGAGGCCTAGCGGCGCTGCGTCGAGGGTTCAGTCGCGCCGGAACACCGGCCTGGACCGCAAAATGCCGGTTGCGGTCGGAGGCAGCCTAGGTTGCATCCTCGAGCGTACAGTAGGCGTCATAGCAGGCCTTTTCTTCCCCGCAATAGGCCTGCAGGCGCAACATCAACTCATCGAAATTGACCTGGTGGCCGTCGAACTCGGGCCCGTCCACACAGGCAAATTGGGTCTTCCCCCCCACCGTTACCCGGCAGCCGCCGCACATGCCGGTGCCGTCGATCATGATCGGATTCAGGCTGACCAGGGTCTGAACGCCATAGGGCCGCGTGAGGTCGGCCGCGGCCTTCATCATGGGAACGGGGCCGATGGCGACCACCAGCTTGACGTCTCCATCTTCCATGACATCGTTGAGGACGTCCGTGACAAAACCGTGGTGGCCGTATGACCCGTCATCGGTGCAAACCCGCAGGTCGTGCGACGCGGCCTTCATCTGCGCTTCTAAGATCAGCAGGTCTTGGGTTCGAGCCCCGATAATGCAGGTCACCTCATTGCCGATCTGTTTCAGGGCGCGGGTGATCGGGTGCAGCACCGCCACACCGGTACCGCCGCCGACGCAGACCACCTTGCCCACTTTCTCCAGGTGGGTGGGGTTGCCCAGCGGGCCGATGACATCCTGGAACGCATCGCCCACCGCGAGGGTTTTAAACAGGGCGGTCGATTTGCCAACCACCATGTAAATCACGGTAATGGTGCCTTTGTCCGCGTCGGTATCGGCCATGGTCAACGGGATCCGTTCACCCGCCTCGTTGGCTTTCAGGATAACGAACTGCCCGGGCCGGGCTTTTTTGGCGATCAGCGGGGCCTCGATCTCGTTCAAAATCACCGTTCCTTCGGCCATCTCTAAACGCCTGACGATGTTGAACATATGGATTGGTTCCTCTCCAGAGCATGGAATTGACGTCAAGGATGGCTGAATGGCCTTACCTATCCTTTATTATTGGCGTCATTAACGCTAATATAGTACCTTGAATTATGAAATCAAGCTCAAAAAAACGCTATTCAAAACCCGGCTGCAGCGTTGCCGCTAAATTATATTTATTCGAATTAATGAGGAAAATTCATAAAAGCGATGAGAATCTTCGACAGTCATTGCCATCTGGACGACCGGTCGTTTGAAAACGACCTGCCCGCCGTACTGGAACGCGCCCGATCGGCCGACGTCCAGCGCATGCTGATCGCCGGCATCGATCGGCGCACGTCGGACAAGGCCGTGGCGCTGGCCAATGCGCACGCCGGCCTGCATGCCGCCGTGGGGGTCCACCCCCACGACGCCCGCTCGTGTTCGGAAGCGGACCTGGCCCATCTGGCGAACCTGGCCTCCCAGTCAGCGGTGGTGGCCTGGGGTGAGATCGGGTTGGACTTCAACCGCATGTATTCCCCCCGCCAGGATCAGGAGCACTGGTTGATCCGTCAGTTGACGGTGGCCGAACGGTTGAACCTGCCCCTGATCTTTCACGAGCGCGACAGCCAGGGGCGGCTGCTGGAAATCCTGAGCGCCTTTCCCGACCAGCACCGCAGGGCCGTAGTACACTGTTTCAGCGGCACAGCGGCGGAACTGGGCGGATATCTGGAAATGGGGTTTTACATCGGGATCACGGGTATCGTCACGGTCAGCAAGCGCGGCCAGCAACTGCGCCGCCTGATTCCGTCGATACCGAAGGAGCGGCTGCTGGTGGAAACCGACGCCCCCTACCTGACGCCCACCCCCCAGCGCAACAAATATAAACGCAACGAACCGGCCTTCGTTCGCGAGGTGCTGCTCAAGGTGGCTGAGGTACGCGATGAGGAGCCGGAGGCGCTGGCGGCAACCGTGTGGGCCAACACCTGCCGGCTGTTCGGCATCGAGGCAATTGAAGCCTGACAACCTGCAGGGGCCGTGCAAGGTGCCCTTGTTGACAGGGAGACCATCTAGGCGGCCATGAGGTGCTGAACGGCTTTTTCCAGTCCATCGATGGACAGCTCGAACATGGGAAAGATCTGGCGGATCATCATGATGGTGCGGGTGTAGCCCCACATGGGGGCCGGCACCGGATTGAGCCAGACGCTGTGCGCAAAGGTGTGGGCCAGCTGTCGCAGACAGTCGATGCTGGCCTGGCCGCTGCGCTCCTGAACGTAAATCGAACCGTCCTGAGACATCAGTTCGTAGGGTGCCATGCTGGCATCGCCCACCACGATGAAGCGGGTGTCCGGGTCCAGGCGCATCAGTTCGGCCATGCGCATGGGCCGGCGGTAGCGGGCCGCATCCTGCCAGATGGTGTCGTAAATGGTGTTGTGAAAGAAAAAGGTCCTGACCTCCTTGAACTGGGCCCGGGCATAGTCGAAAAGGGTCTGGACCACCGACACGTAAGGGTCCATGGACCAGCCGCCGTTGTCGATCGCCAGGATCACCTTGAGCCGGTCCTTGAGGCGGCGGTCGAAGGCGATCTCGATCTCACCGCCGTTTTTCATGGTGCGGGTGATGCTCTCGTCGACGTTCACCTGATCCCGGGGACCGGTGGGTACCATGTTGCGCAGGCGTTTTAGGGCTTCGCCGACCATGGCCTGGGTCAAGGGACCGGTCAGGGAGTAGTCCTTGTAGCGCCGCTCCAGGGCGACCTTGACGGCCGATTTGTTGCGCGACACCCCACCCACGCGCATGCCGCCGGGATGGTACCCGGAGTGCCCCACCGGCGATGTACCGCCGGTCCCGATCCATTTGCTGCCCCCGTCGTGGCGCCCGTCCTGGTCCTTGAGGCGCTGCTTGAAATAGTCGAGCAGCGCTTCGGGCGTCATGCGCTTCAACTGGTCCTCACCCAACCCCAGGGCATCGGCTACGGTCTTGGGGTCCTTGAGCCACTGGGCCAGTATGGCCCGGGCGATGTCGTCGATCTCCAGGCCCTTTGCATCGGGCAGGTCGGCGCCCTGGAAGTGATGGGCAAACACCTGGTCGAAAAGATCGAAATAGCGTTCGCTTTTCACCAGAATGGTCCGCGAGGCGGTGTAGAATTCGTCCAGGGTCGCGATGAGGCCATTGGCCAGGGCCCGGTGCAGGGTCAAAAAGGCCGTGGGGCTGACCGGCACGCCCACCTCTTTGAGCTTGTAGAAAAAGGTCAGGAACATGATCAGAAAAGCTTCCGGCGGTTGACAAACGAGCTTGCGCGCTCATAGTCCGCGCTTTTTTTGAACAGCACCCCCAGAAAGGGGACGTCGCCCTTGGCCAGCCGCTTGGGCTTGAAATCGGGGTCGGCATTCAGGGCGCGGATCCAGTTGATCAGCTCACGGGTGGCCGGCCGTTTTTCGACCGACTCCAGATCCCGCATGTGATAGAAGGCAGCGATGGCGTTTTCCAGCAAGTCGTCGTGCAGGTCTGGAAAATGGACATTGATGATCCTGCGCATCATCTTGGGGTCCGGAAAGGCGATGTGATGAAAATTGCAGCGCCCCAGAAAGGGATCGGAGAGATCCTTCTTGGCGTTGGAGGTGATGACGATCACCGGACGGTGACGGGCCGACACGGTCTTGTCGATTTCGATGATGTCGAATTCCATCTGGTCGAGAACGTCGAGCATGTCGTCTTGAAAATCGGTGTCAGCCTTGTCGATTTCGTCGATGAGCAGGACGGTGCGCTGCTGGGCGATAAAGGACTGGCCGATCTTGCCCATCTTGATATAGGCCTCGATGTCGCTGACATCCCGGCGGCTGTCGCCGAAGCGGCTGTCGTTGAGTCGTGTCAGGGTGTCATACTGGTACAACGCCTCGACCAGCTTCATGCTGGATTTGACGTTGAGCACGATCAGCGGCATGTTGAGGCTCTCGGCGATGGCGTGGGCCAGCATGGTCTTGCCCGTGCCAGGCTCCCCTTTGAGCAGCAACGGCATTTCCAGGGCCATGGAGATGTTGACGATCTGGGCCAGTTCTTCATCCAGCACATATCGCGTCGCACCGCTAAATGAAACGTTCGAGGGTTGCGCAGTCATAATGCCTCTTCCAGTGTTTTGATAGATTTAGATCAGGTGGTGGCCTCGGTGCACCGGTTCGGGCCACGGCGGCCGACTGGCTGAAATCGGCCGCCGTGCAGTCGTTACAGCGTGGCGCGAATCTGGGCCGCCAAGTCCCGTGTCAGCATCAGCACGCGCTCGGCCAGGGCCGGCGGCAGGGAACCGACGCCGCAACTGGGGGTGATAAAGGACTGCCGGCGAATCGTCTCCGGCGCGACACCCAGGGTCGCCGCCTGATTCAGGCGCGCCTGCCAGCCGGCAAACAGGGTTGCGACGGTTTCCCGTTCGATATCGTCGGGATTGAGGGTGGGCACGATGCCCCAGGCGAGGAATCGACCGGCGTTCAAAAATGCCTTGATTTGATCGCCGTAAAGAATGAAGCGATCGAAATAGGCAAAGGCGTCGAAATTGACGATATCCGCGCCCGATTCGAGTGCCAGCGACCAGTCCGTATTGGCGCAGACATGGATTCCGGCCAGTCCACCGTCGCGGTGGATGGCGTCGACCACTTCGCGCAGACAGTCAAAAATCGCTTCCCTGGAGATGCTGATCAGCTCCGAGGATCCGAAGCCGGCCAGGGCGGGCTCATCGATAAAGACGATCACCGGGCATCCCGGCCCGGAGAGGGTTCGGATCTGCCAGCGGGCGTTGAGGGCCAACAGTTTCACGGCGGCGTCGCGCAGGGTGTCGTCGTAGAAGATCGCCCGGTCGTCCTGGTCTTTCAGACCGGTACAGAAGGTGATCGGCCCGGTTACCTGACCCTTGACCGCCAGGGGTGGGGCATTCATGACGTGCAGCGTCTCCAGCAGAGCTGCCACGCCCCTGCCGGTCGCTTCGGTCAGGGCAAAACGGGAACCCGTCAGCCGGTCCGGCGACGCATCCACGGCCATGTAGTCTTCGAAAAACGCCAGCAGGTCGCTGTCGTAGGAGGCTGCGGCCGTATCGATGAAGACTTTGCCATCCTTTTCCGCTACGGCCGGCATGCCCGGTAAAAACTGGCGCAGCATACCCTCTTGCGGGAAAACGGGCAGTTGCACCCACAGGGGGATGGCGGGCGTGTATTCCATCACCATCCGGGCGGCGGCCCGGTGATCGCTCAGGGGCATGCTGCCGATGAGCATGGGCCGGCAGTCGGCTTTCAGCTTGGGAAGCATCGACTACTCCTTTGACCCGGCTCGCTTAATCCGGGGCGGTTTCAATTTGCCATAGCCTGCCCTTTATCATGCCGGCAACGGTTTAACAAGAATGGACGGCAGCAGCGTTGCCCGTCGCCGACCCGCAGTCCTTTTGCGGGCCATGAATTCTCAACAGCGGCCCGAAGGCCCTGATTGACACCCACTGGCGGCAATGATATTGTCTGACCTTACGATTTTGCGCCTTCGGGCAATCGAGGAAGCGGAAATATGGAAAACATCATCTCCCTGGATAAAAAACGCCAACTCGCCCAGGAGCAACAAGACACCCTCGTCCGAAAGAGGAAATTGCTGGCGGTCCGAAAAATTTTCCGCTGTACCCACTGCGCCTCCAAGTGCGAAAAATGCGGCGTGCAGGTAACGACGGAAAATCAGCCGCAGGCGCCCGGCTTCCGAATCCCTTACCATTTTTGCGACACCTGTTCACAAGAGTACCTCGACTATATCGAAGCGCTGCAGGGCAAGCGGGACACCGCGGTCTATTGGCACAATGACACCTGGATGAAGGTGTGGGCCACCTGGATCGAACACCAGGGCGCCATTGACAGCTATTTGAAATCCAAAGAGTTCGAACGGTTGCTGGAGGAATTGAAACCCAACACCACCTGAGCGGGCCCTGTCACACTTGCTCGATAGATCTGGGGCCGTCAGACATTATCTTTGAACGCGGGTTACCGCAGGAGGCGCATATGTTTGGTATCGGAATGCCGGAGCTGATCATCATTCTGGTCATCATTCTCATTATTTTCGGTGTGGGCAAACTGCCGGAAATCGGCGGCGGCATGGGCAAGGCCATCCGGAACTTCAAGGACGCCTCCAACAAGGCGGAGACGGAAACGCCTGAAAAGCCAGAACCGGAAAAACTGGAGGAGGATAAGAAGGCCTGACTATTGTAAAAGGGTATCCGTGGGTTTTAAGGCCGCCTTCAGCGTCGCGGAATCAATCATGCGCTTGAAGGTCAGCGGATCGTCGCTGTATACGTCCAGGGCCTGATTGACACCCAAATCGGTGACCACCTCAATCGCGCGCCTCAACCATCGGTATCGGGGCTGCTCCTCACGCTCGCTCAATGTATCCGACAGCAGATCTTGCTGGTCTTGGTGAACGTAACGGGTCCAGATGTCTGGCATCACCTGCCAGACGACACCGCCGACAATGGCCTCTTCCACGGCCATCCAATCGTTGACAACCTGCTGCACCTGGTCCAGTTGCGACGGTTTGAACGCCGTCAACTCGGCATGCATGGCTGTTTCGGTGTAGGGACGCACCAGAATGTGCAGCGTCTCTTCGATCGGCACGATAAACACATCCAGGGGATTGCTGGAGCTGTTCTGCCAGACCGTGTAGGGTTCCCGGGTGAATTCAAAGTGGTTTTCGGCTTTGACTTTCAAAAGGGACGTAACCGATCCAATCTCGCCGCTGAACGTGCGATTGCTCAATTTTATTTTTATTTTGCGCTGCGCGTCGTTCTCACTAAAAAACAGGTATTCTTCGACATATTCATCAACCCGATTGTGCACCAGGTAAGCCGTCATGCCGGTCGGCGGCATCGGGTCCGGAACGGTCGGCAGGGGCCCCGTGAGGGTCACAATCCGATCGTAAGGACTGGGCATTTGGATACGGGTGAGCAGGTAATCCACGGCGGACCTGCAGTAGCGCTCGAACAACAGGGCGTATTCGTCTCGGGTTTCCGGCACCACCAGCAATCGCTTGGAGGAATTGTTCAATCGCCAATTCGGGGTGTCGCAGTCAAGCCGACTCTGGATGTTGTGGATGAGGGCCTGGTCCTGATTCAAATAGGCGATATTCTCCTGGTTCTGTTGGCGATTGAACTCCTCTACCGCCCCGCCGAAAGGCACCAACGGGTCCTGTAAATCCTGCAATTTGATCAAACTGAGCAGCCGTGAAAAATCCTGGTCATCCACGGGCGGGTTATTGGCATGCGACGTGGCGACGAGAAATAGAAAAAAACAGCAACCAGCCAAAATCTGGTATCGATCCACCATTAACGCTTTCCTGTGTTTATGCCATGGGCGCTTTCAACCGACGGACGTTTCGCTCAATTGCCTACTCTGCTTTAATCCGTAAGCAAAAATCGAGCCTGGTCAAAGTTGAAGGGCGCCCAGATCACTGCACTCTTGCCCGAAATTGTTGATCGCCCACGCCATCCCCCCATAACATCTTATTATAAAATGATTTTTACATCCCAAGAATGCCTTCTTACCCCTTCAGGCCATAGACTGCGCGTCGCTTAACGTCGGTTGGGTGGCAACTTGCGTATTGCGAATTGCAAAAAGAGTTGCAGATCGCACAGCGCCTGACCGATCTTGAACTGCAATTTTGGCAAGACATGGCGATTTTGAAGCAGGCACCTGAAATAATAATAGATGCCACTACTGTCGTGATCATTTATTGACCGATTCATCACAATCTCACGACAATCCGACCCAGCAGTCTCGATTCATCGGACAATGGCAACGCCAAGCCGAAAAGCGCTTTGACGCACGTTGTAGTTAATTAAGGTCTGAGCATAACCGCTGAAGTATTGAGCCTGAAGATATAAGTTCAGGCTCTTGCCCAGCAGCCGGGTCATCGGGTAGGTCAGGTCCAGTTGTACCGTGGGGCCTTCACTGGCCCACAACGAATGGGTGTTCAACGCCAACCCGTTGGGATCGAAGATCCCCAATTCCAAATTGACGTATCCAATGTAGTCGACCAGGTCCGGATTGGTCTCGTCTTCGTTGGCAAAGATCGTGAATATTTTTGGCGCCACTTTGAGATGATAGGGCCCCGCCAGGTGGATCCCCAGGATGGGCTGGATATAGAGATAGTTGGTGCTGCGTGAATCGTCGCCCCCCTCACCGTTGGATTCGTGCTGTATCCCACTCTGAATGCCAAAGGCCGACACACGGTCCATCTGAAGATCGATTTTGGGCACCAGATAGAACAGTTCCGGCATGTAGCTGGTGTCCTCGAACGGTATGGATTCATCTTTGAGGTCCCAAATGGCCCGTTGGGTGTACCCGAGATGAAATCCCCCGATCCAAGGTGCCTGTTGGGCCAGAAAACCACCCGGATTGAACAGTCGGTATTGGAAACTGAACTGGAAGTTACTCTGCTCCAACCCGGGAACCACACCGAACAGAAAGAACATCGGCTTGTACACCGAGAGTTTGTCGATGAAGGACTGGACCATGGTGGGTCCCTCGTCCAGCGGGATCTGCTGGCCGCCCCAGGCCTCCGGGGCGGCTCGTTCCACCCACAAGGTCAGCGAATTCGCCTCCAGCGTCTCCGCAACAATCCGAATCGCTCCAGCCGCAAAGACAGGCACGGCGAGCGCATATTGCCGCTTGGCAAAGCCCCGGCCGGGTATCTGCATGCGGGGACTCAGGTCGGGATCCACGAGATCGGCGTCAGCGCTGAGCGTGGTTCGATCGGTCTCGATGCGCAACGACATCACCGTCGGGAATTCGTATACCATCGCATCGCCACTGTGGTTGTGAAGATACAGGTCGAGAACCGCAATCGTACCGCCTTGAATGGTCTCCTCCGGCGGTGCCAGCACAAACCGCGGACCACCGGCCCACGCCATGGAAGCCGTCAGAACAGCCACGAACAGTGCCGCAACGCAAACATCCCTGCTCATCTGTTTCTCCTGGTATCGATTGTCAGCTAGGCCCACGTAAATTCGTCGGCGACAATTGCAATCAGCCTGCGTGCCGGATTTGACCGGAAGCCGACTGACCCACATCTAAATTGGATCCTCGGGTCCAGCGATGGCAGGTTGATATTGACCGGCTTTCGTGCCAACATGCCCCGCGTTGTCCCCGAGTCATCCCTGCATACACGACCGGCGGCTGCCGGGCAACGGGTGGATATGGATTATTTTCTGTGTGTCATCGGAATGGTGATGATCGTCGAGGGGGTACCGTATTTTACGGCACCGGAACAGATGAAGCGCTGGATGGCCAAAATCATGGAGATGGCGCCGGCGTCCCTGCGGCGCTTTGGATTGGCGATGATGGTCACCGGGCTGTTGCTGGTCTATTTGGGACGCCGTTAGCACCCGCCCATAAATCGCGGGACCTGAATCGGGATCGCGGCCTGCGGTGCCGGAACCCTGACGTTCAGCGGTTGTAGAGGTCGAAAAAGGTCATGACCCGCTTTACATAGGTTTCGGTTTCCTGAAACGGGGGAATGCCGTGGTAGGCATCCACGGCCTGAGGGCCGGCATTGTAGGCGGCCAGGGCCAGCGGCACCTGACCGTTGAAGCGTTGAATCAGGGCCTTGAGATAGCGCGTCCCGCCCATGATGTTCTGCCAGGGATCGAAGGGGTCGTAAACCCGGAAGGCATCGAGGTTAAAGGGCATTATCTGCATCAGCCCAAGGGCCCCTTTGTCAGACACGGCCTCGGGATTGAAAGCCGATTCGGCCCGAATCACGGCCTTGACCAGGGGAAAGGCCACCCCGTGCGCAGCGGCCGCTTCGTCGATAACCGAATCGAACCGGTCGGTGTCCACCCGGGTTTGAGGATCCTCGAGGCGATCTTTGATGTAGAGCTGGTAATTGCCGGTGGTGGGCGCATTGGTAAAGTGCAGCACACCGCTGCTGTCCTTGCGCATATAGATGTCGGCTCCCGCGACCGACGCCAAGGTCAGTAACAGACAGGCAGCGATCCACAGCATGTGCCGCCGAACGAAACCAGATCGTAACAATGGGTGCATGGGTGCTTGGCGTGCCTCCAAACGCGAAAAGCGGCGCCCTTCAACGCCGGGTGTAACGGATTATCGGCGCAACATCCGGATTTGTAAAGTACTTTCTTTGCATTCGAAACGCAATCCGGGCTGCCGGCCGGCGCTTGACACATCCAGCGTTTCCACATATAGACCGGAGCAACTTTCCCGCCTACCCATTCGCCCAAAGGAGATGCTATGGCTGTGCCGCAATCCGCCACCGACTATGTGTTTCACCCCAGGGACAGCCTGGTCGGCGCTCAAATGTTGTTCGTCGCCTTCGGCGCCCTGGTGCTCGTGCCCTTGCTGACCGGGCTGAATCCAAATGTTGCCCTTTTCACGGCCGGCGCGGGGACGTTGATCTTCCAGCTGATCACCAAACGCATGGTGCCCATTTTTCTGGCATCGTCTTTTGCATTTATCGCTCCAATCATCTATGGCGTGAATACGTGGGGGATCCCCGGCACCATGTGTGGACTGGCGGCGGCCGGCCTGCTGTATGTGGTGCTGAGCCTTTGCATCAAAGCATTCGGCGCCGGATTTCTGCACAAGCTGCTGCCACCGGTGGTGGTGGGGCCGGTCATCATGGTGATCGGATTGGTGCTGGCACCCGTGGCGGTGCAAATGGCCATGGGGCGCACCGGTGACGGCGCAGCGTGGCTGGTACCCCAAAGCGCGGCCCTTATCGTGGCCGGCGTGGCCCTGTTGGTTACCGTCCTGACCTCACTGCTGGGAAAGGGCTGGCTGCGCCTGATACCCATCCTGGTCGGTATCGCCGCCGGTTATCTGGCAGCCCTGATCCTGGATGCGTTGGGCGTCTCCGCTTCCATCCAGGCCGGATTCGACCCGGGGTCGCTGCAGAACTTTACCGCACCCGCGCTGGTGAATTTCACACCGCTGATCGAGGCGCCCTGGTTCGCCGTGCCTGATTTTGTCCTGCCCGAGTGGAATCTTCAGGCCGTCTTCTTTATCGTTCCGGTCGCCATCGCTCCGGCCATCGAACACTTCGGCGACATCCTGGCCATCGGCAATGTCACCGGCAAGGACTTCGTCAAGAATCCAGGCATCCACCGCACCATGATGGGGGACGGCATCGCCACCTCCCTGGCATCCCTGCTGGGCGGCCCGCCCAACACCACCTACAGCGAGGTGACCGGCGCAGTGACCCTGACGCGCATGTTCAACCCCGGCATCATGACCTGGGCGGCTCTTTTCGCCATCGCCCTGGCGTTTATCGGTAAGATGGGCGCCCTGCTCCAGACCGTGCCGGTGCCGGTGATGGGCGGTATCATGCTGCTGCTGTTTGGCGCCATCACCGTGGTCGGACTCAACACCCTGGTCAAGGCCGGCGAAGACCTCACCGAACCCCGCAACCTGACCATCGTGGCCCTGATTCTGGTCTGCGGTATCGGCGGCATGGTCCTGCCGTTCGGCAAGTTCACCCTGGGCGGCATCGGCCTGGCCGGCATTTTGGGCGTCGTGCTCAACCTGTTGCTGCCGGCCAATCAGGCGAACCGATAAGGGGACCGACACCGATCGCAATGGATCACCAGCGCCCTTATTGGGTTGCAGGGAATGCAGCGTTATCAACCGTTGCCGTTGCGGAACCTGGAGCCACAGGAACGATAGGCCGTCATGGGCAAGGACCGCCTGTACCGTAAACCCACCGGACCGGTGCCTCCGTTCACATTCAACGCAGCCGTGGCAGATGTGTTCGACGACATGATTCGTCGTTCGGTGCCGATGTACGACGAAATCATCCGTCGCCAGACCCAACTGGTGGCGCGGCACCATCGTGTCGGCCCGCGGATATACGACCTGGGGTGTTCCACCGGCAACCTGACCGTGGCGCTTTGCCGACGCCTGCCGGCCGATGCACCGGATCTGGTGGCTGTGGACAACGCCGCCCCCATGCTGGCGATCTTGAAACGACGTCTGGAAAAGATAGATCCGTCCGACCGCGTCACCCTGCTGTGCGAGGACATTCGACGGCTAGTGATGCGCCGTGCCGGGGTCGTGGCGGCGAATTTCACACTGCAGTTTCTTGCCCCGGCCGACAGGGACACACTGCTGCGGCGGGTTTACGACGCCCTGGTCCCCGGCGGCATCTTGCTTTTGTCCGAAAAAACCGTTCACACCGATCCAGACCTGGCGGAACTGCAGGTGGATTTTTATTACCGATTCAAACGGGAAAACGGCTACTCGGCCCTGGAGATCAGCCAGAAGCGCGAAGCCCTCGAAAATGTCCTGGTCCCGGAAACTGAAAAGGCCCACCGCGACCGCCTGAGGCGCTGCGGGTTTGCCGCCATGGACGTCTGGCTCAAGTGGTTCAACTTCTGTTCGTGGATCTGCGTCAAGTGAATCATCTGCAGCGTCTGGCCGGCGATCCGGTCATGGCCCCCTACCTGCCCGAGCTCAGCCAAACGGCGCAAGCCCGCATCGACCATATCTTCAGCGCCAACAAAAAGGGTCAGCTGCTGTCCCGTGCCCTGGACCGCCTGCCGGCCGTCAGGCCGTCGACCACCGATACGGACCGGGCCCGCATCCGGGTCGGCCGGGCCGCCGATCTGGACGCCGACCGGCTGGCCGCCCTGCACGAATCCCTGGCCGTAATGAAGCCCTGGCGCAAAGGCCCGTTCGACATTTTCGGCCTGGCGGTGGACGGCGAGTGGGACAGTTCGATCAAATGGGGCCGACTGGCAGCCCATTTGGGTGCTTTGGCGGGCAAGCGGGTGCTGGACATCGGTTCCAGCAGCGGCTACTACATGTTCCGGATGGCCTCCCGACAACCCCGCTGGATCCTGGGTCTCGAACCGTATCTGAACTATTATTTTCAGTTTCTGGCGCTGACACGCTACATCGGCGCTCCGCAGATCCACTGCCTGCCGCTGAAACTGGAAGAACTGCCGGCCATGCGCCGCTGCTTCGATGTGGTGCTGTGCATGGGAATCCTCTATCACCGCCGATCGCCACTGGACACGCTGCTTAAGATCCATGGTATGATGTCGCCCGGCGGGCAGCTCGTCCTGGAAACCCTCATCCTGGAAGGCAGCGGGGAGGTGGCGCTGTGCCCGCGAAACCGCTACGCCAAAATGAAAAACATCTATTTCATACCCACATTGTCCGTCCTGACCGGCTGGCTGGCGCGGACCGGCTTTGATCGCATCCGCTGCGTGGACGTCTCTTTGACCACATCGGCCGAACAGCGTCAGACCGACTGGATCGACACCGAGAGCCTGGCGGATTTTCTGGATCCGGAAACCCACCGACGGACCGTCGAAGGATATCCGGCGCCGGTGCGCGCCATGGTGTTGGCCAACACCCGCCCCTGACCGGTTCGATCTTCAGCCGCCCTGGACGCCCGCCTGGAATCAGGCACCTGCCATCTGCTTCAGCTCGTCGGAGATAAGGTCGTGTACGTGGTCCGCCAGCTGCGCCACCGACAGACTGCCGAAGGCCTCGGGGGCAATGGGGTCCAGGAGGCGGATGCGCAGCTGGTGCCGACCCTGAAAATCGAGGCGATGTTTTGGCAGTGCGGCACACGTGCCGCTGATCACCACCGGCAGGATGGGGACCCGCATCTTTTTGGCCAGGATAAACGCACCCGGCTTGAAGGGTTGGATGGCACCGGTTGACGAGCGGGTGCCTTCGGGAAAGATAAAGATGGAACTGCCCCGGGACAGGGCCTGGCGACACTCGGCAAACATCTGGACCACGCTGGCCTTGTCGCCGCGTTTGAGTTTGATGTAGCGGTTCAGGCGCATATTCCAGCCGATGAAGGGCAGGTTGAAGACTTCGGCTTTGGAGACCCACTTGAAAGGGATGAACAGGCGGAAGGCGACCAGGATGTCCAGCTGGGACTGGTGGTTGGATACGATCATGTGGCATTGCCGCCACGCGGGCCTGCGCCGACCCTCGACACGGACGGTCCAGTTGGGAACGATCCACAGGTAAAGGGATGCCCACAGGCATGAGAACAGGTGCAACAGAACCAGCCGCCGGTCGACCCACACCGTCAGGGCCCAAATCAGCAGGGCGACGGCAAACAACGGGACCGACGTCAGGCCGATGAACAACAGCAGCAGCCAGGTTTTGATTTTATTGAGCATGCGCGCCAACCCTTGCCATAGCCGGTTGAGGCCACCTCGCCGGTTGCCGGGACCTCAAAACGACTTCCAGCGCTTCTCCCAGATAAACCAGGGGTCCATACCCGTAAATGGCATTGAGGTGATGGAGCAGGGCGTGGTAGCCTTCCTGCTGCCACACCCCTGTGATCCGAGAATCGACCTGTTCGTAGTGGGCCAGTTGCGGTGCCACGCAAAGCGGGTCGATGGGCGCCGAGGCCACAGCCAGCTCCCGTGAGATCTGGTCGATCATGCCCAGCCACATGCGACTGACCCCCATGATGTAGTGGGGCCAGTTGTCCTTCATCACCGGCGACCAGCTTGGGTCGCTGGTGTCACCCAGTTCCGGACGCTGGTTTTGATCGACCGCGGCGTAAAGCACATGTCGAAGCGGGCCGGTCGCTTGCAGGCGCGCGACCAGAGGGTCACCGGCCACCTCCCGGTTGATCCGGTCGGCCGCGGCCGCCGTGGTGTAGAAGATGAAGCTGAACTGATGGCCGCTGTCGTCATCCGCGGATCGGCGGTGGAACCGCCACAGGTAGATCTCGGCTTGAAAATCGGTCAGCAGCGGGCCCACGATCCGGTGGGCGATCAACAGGTCGACCGGCCACCGGGGTTGCCCATCGGGTCGACCCATCTTGAAACGGATCGACCACCACCCCCGCTCCTGCTGAGTTGACGCCAGCGGTGCAGACGGCGGGTGATGCGACGGCTTCTCGAACGTGGCACAACCGGCGAGCAGCAACAGGATGGGAAGCCACCAGCGCTTGGCAATCAATGCCGTTGTCGTCCTCAGCCCCATGTGAATCTGCGGTCCTAGTTGGCCACTGGTTTTTTCGAGCGCGTATTTTAACACGACCAGCGACGGCGGCCAACCGATAATCGCCGGCGGTTCCCGAAGCGGTGGTGGCGGGACCGTTTCCAGGTGCCCTGCGGGGGCCACGGCCACGATTGGGATTAAATCAGTTCCTGTCGGCAACCTGAATCAAACCGCGGTAGAAGCCGTCGTCTTCGCAATGGTTCAACCCGTCTTCGACCCGGATCAGACCCTTTTTTACCAACCTGGCCAGGGAAATATCGATGCCGGCGAAATCGTCGCTGCCGGTCTGCATCTGGGCGCGGACCTGATGGGTTTTGCCCTCCCGAATGAAGCCTTTCATGCGCTGACTGTTGATGAAATACTCCAGGGCCAGGATACGACCCTTGCCCTCCTTCTGGGTGACCAGGCGCTGGGAGATGGAAAGCAGCAGGGATTCGGCCAGGGTCATGCGGATCAGGCGCTGCTCGAACGGTTCGAACATGTTGACGATGCGTTCGATGATGGAGGTCGAATTGTCGGAGTGGACGGTCGACAGGACCAGATGACCGGAGTTGGCGGCCTGAAGTGCAATGCGGAAGGTCTCCTTGTCGCGCATTTCACCGACCACGATGACATCCGGGGTTTGACGCAGCACGTGGCGCATGCCCTTGGCGAATGAGTCGACGTCCCGGCCGACTTCGCGCTGGCTGACGTTGCTCTTCTTGTGTTTGTGCAGGTACTCGACCGGATCTTCCAGGGTGATGATGTTGCACCCCCGGCGAGTGTTGATGATGTCCACCAGAGCGGACAGGGTCGTGGTCTTACCGTGGCCGGCCGGGCTGGAAACCAGGATCAGTCCCTGGGGACGCAGGGCGAACTTGGCCATCCAGTCGGGAAGATTCAGTTCGGTCAGGGACGGGATTTCGTCCACGACCGGGCGCAGGGCGATGGCCACGGAGTTGCGCTGGCGGTAGAGCGCGACCCTAAAGCGCCCCAGGTTAGGATAGGTGGCCGAAAAATCGTAGTCCGTCTGGGTTGCAAAGCGCTGCCAGGCCTCGTCGGAAAGCATCTCGCGGGCGTAGTTCAGGCAGTCTTCCGGGGTGAGGGCGGGGATGGCCAGCCGCTTCAACTGGTTGGCGACCTTTACGGAGGGCGGCGATCCGGCTGTGAACACCATGTCGTTGGCGCCGGTGTTTTTCAGGTAGCGCAGCAAGGGCATGAGCTGGGGCGACTTTTCGCCTTTTTCCATCTCCACCAGTTGCGACAGCGCCTCCCCGCGCAAGTCCGCGTCCGGGTTGGCGCTGATGCTGCGGATGGCGCTTTGGATCATGAAGGCGGGCATCACCACCGGCTTAATTTTCCGGCCCAGGGAAAATTCGATGTCGCCGATGGCGGCGAAGTCCTGAGGATTGACCATGGCCAGCACCACGGCCTGGCCCTCCACGGCAATGGGCAACACCTGCCGGTCGATCATCTTTTCAACCGGCACCAGCTGCAGGACCTCTTTTTTGATCTTGCGCTGGTACAGGTTCACGCCGGGCACGCCGAATTTACGACTGAGCAGGTCCAGCAGGTCGTCTAGGGCGACCAAGCCCATTTCAATCAGTATCGAACCCAATTGCCCGCCGGCCTGGGCCTGCCGCCGGAGCACCTGCTGCAGCTGCTCCGCACTGATGAGACCGTCGTCCACTAGCTGCTCGCCGATCCTGCGTGCCCTCACCTTGTTGCGACCTTCAGCACGGTGATGATCTGCCATAAGCCAATCTCTCCTGTTCAGGTGTTGATCCCGACGGCCGCCAGACGCCCCTTGACCGGCGGCCCGATCCGGTGCGCGGCGACGCCCTGCGAGGCGTTCTGCGAGGGCGCCAAAATGCCGATTGATATTGTGGGTCGTGGTCAAACATGTTAACGGATGCGGCGGTTTCGCCGCGCAACGGTCGAGAGACGACTGCAACCGCTTCACGAGGCGCCCTCATGATGACAATCGTGTTGATGTATGTCCTGGTCGGGGTCGTCGCCGGTGTCCTGGCCGGTCTGCTGGGCATCGGCGGCGGACTGGTCATCGTGCCCATGCTGGTTTTCTGTTTCACCCGCCAGGGTATTCCCGACGATGTCATCATGCATCTGGCCCTGGGCACATCGCTTGCCAGCATCATGTTTACCGCCGTTTCCAGTTTCCGGGCCCATCACCGACGCGGTGCCGTGCACTGGGAGGTGGTGCGCAAGATCGTTATCGGCATATTTACCGGCACCTTTATCGGCACCTGCATCGCCGCCGAACTTCCCACGCGCTATCTAAAAGGCTTTTTTGTGGTGTTTCTGTACTACGTCGGCGTCCAGATGCTGACCAACCAAAAGCCCAGGCCGTCGCGCCAGATACCCGGCCGTACGGCCATGTTCGGTGTCGGCAATGCCATCGGGGTCGTCTCCAGTTTGGTCGGGATTGGCGGGGGAACCCTTTCCGTGCCGTTCATGGTCTGGTGCAACATGTCCGTTCACCATGCCATCGGGACCTCCGCGGCGATCGGTTTTCCCATCGCCGTTGCCGGCAGCATCGGCTATGTCTACAACGGCCTGACAGTTCAGGGCCTGCCGGAGCTGTCCGTCGGGTATGTCTACCTGCCGGCCCTGGTCGGCATCGTGGTCACCAGTGTCATGACGGCTCCGCTGGGCGTCAGGCTGGCCCACCGTCTGCCGGTGGACCGGCTCAAGCGCATCTTTGCCGTTTTGCTGCTGGCGGTGGGCACCCGCATGCTGGTCAGCATTTTTTAATTGACGGCCTGCCTGGGTGTGATTGTCCGGCCATGGCAGCGCTTTCGTCGGCGCATGCCACAATAGTCTTGACAAACAAAGCATTCCCGAATAGTTAAGTCTACTTGGTATTTTGATCCTCCCAGGATATCTATCTGTAGATACAGATTGCGAAAATCACACTATCGAAAGGAGAACGAACACATGTCCAATCTTATTCCCCCGCATGGTGGCAAAGGCCTGACCGTTTGTCTGCTCGAAGGCGCCGAACTCGACGCCGAGAAGAAAAAGGCCGCCGGACTCAAAAAGGTCGAGATCTCCCCGCGCGTCAAAGGCGATTTGATCATGCTCGGCATCGGCGGTTTCAGCCCCCTGACCGGCTTCATGACCAAAGCCGACTGGAAGGGCGTCTGCGAAAGCTTCCTGACGGCCGACGGTACCTTCTGGCCTGTTCCCGTGTGCCTGGACGTGAGCAAGGACGATGCCGCCGCCATCAAGGACGGCGACGAAATCGCCCTCTACGATCCCGAAGGGGACGAGATCATGGCGACCATGAAAGTCACCGAAAAATACGAGCTGAGCGACGCCGACAAGAAGTGGGAATGCGAAAAGGTCTTCATGGGTGAAGGCACCCCGACGGTCGAGGAGTTCTGGAAGATCGCCGAAGAAGACCACCCCGGCGTCCAGATGGTCATGGGCCAGAAACCGGTCAACCTGGCCGGTCCGGTCAAGGTCCTCAGCGAAGGTGACTACCCCACCCGCTACGCCGGCGTCTACCACCGCCCGGCCGAATCCCGCAGGCTGTTCGAGGAACGCGGCTGGAGCGAAGTGGCCGCCCTGCAGCTGCGCAACCCCATGCACCGTTCCCACGAATACCTGTGCAAGATCGCCGTGGAAGTGTGCGACGGCGTCTACATCCACTCGCTGGTCGGCAACCTGAAACCGGGCGACATTCCGGCCAAGGTGCGCGTGGAGTGCATTGACGCCCTGGTGAAAAACTACTTTGTCGAGAAGAACGTCATTCAGGGGGGTTACCCGTTGGATATGCGCTATGCCGGTCCCCGTGAAGGCCTGTTGCACGCCGCCTTCCGCCAGAACTACGGCTGCTCCAAAATGATCATCGGCCGCGACCACGCCGGTGTGGGCGACTTCTACGGCATGTTCGAAGCCCAGACCATCTTCGACAAGATCCCGGCCCCCGAGGGCGGAAAAGGCCTGCTCTGCCAGCCCTTGAAGATCGACTGGACCTTCTACTGCCACAAGTGCGACGGTATGGCCTCTTTGAGAACCTGCCCGCATTCCAAAGAAGACCGCGTGCTGCTTTCCGGCACCATGCTGCGCAAGATGCTCTCCGAAGGCGGCGACCTGCCCGATCACTTCGGCCGCGACGAAGTCGTTGCCATCCTGCGCAAGTACTACGAAGGATTGACCGAAAAGGTGGAGATCAAAACCCACAAGGCCGCCACCGGCAATTAGCCCCTCCAGGCAGTCCGCGAATCTACCCAAGCGGGACGCACCACGGTGCGTCCCGCTTTTTTTGTGGATGGCACCTTTTACACATTGACAAATATTCTGACGTCTCTGCTCCCCGAATAATTTTCCATTCCCCCACATACCACCCAACCATCTGTATTTGATATAATTTCATCACCAGAGGATGGCGTGACGATTTGGCACATGCCTTGCTGATCCGTTTTCAGTTCGCAACACCACTCGCTTCTCACCTTAAACGAAAGGGGCGCCCCATGTCAGAACGAATCAAAATGATGACGGCCGTGGATCTGTCCGACTATTCGGCAATCGTTGTCAGTTACGGCGTCTGGCTGGCCAGGCAGCTGAATGCACAGCTGGTGCTGATCAACGTCATCAACAAACGCGACCTGGACATGGTCCAACGGGCCATGATCGGTTATGAGGCTTTCTCCTTCCCGACCTATCTGGCCGACCAGGAGCAGGAACGTGAGTCCAAGATGAAGGAGCTGACCGCGGCCCTCGAGACAGGCGGGTTGGACTGCCGCTATGTCGTGCGCAGCGGCATTCCCTACCAGGAACTGCTCGATGCCATCGAAGCGGAAAAGGTGCAGTTGGTGGTGGTGGGCACCAAGGGGCGCAGCAACCTGGCCGATGTCATCGTCGGTTCGACGGCACGGCGACTGTACCAGCGGTCCCCCGTGCCCTTGCTGAGCATTCCAGCGGGTTTCGACAAGATTCCCTGAAACGACCCGTCGGTTCGATGGACCGAAAAAAGCAAAAAGGAGACCGATCATGCTGGTCAGATACTGGATGAGCAAACCGGCCATAACCGTCGGCAAGAACGACTCCATGCAACGGGCGCTCGCGCTGATGAAAGACAACCGCATCCGGCTGCTTCCGGTGACGCACAAGGAGGCGCTTTGCGGCATCCTCAGCGACCGCGACCTGAAGCGGGCATCGGCATCGGACGCGACCAGTCTGGATATCCATGAGCTGCTCTACCTCCTATCCAAGATCACCGTCGCCGAAATCATGACCCGTGATGTGATCACCGTGCACCGCGACCTGACCCTCGAAGAGGCTGCCGACCTCATGCTGGCTCACAAAATATCCGGAGCGCCGGTGATCGATGACGACGGCGGCCTGTGCGGCGTAATCACCCAGACGGACCTGTTCAAGGCCACCTTGTACATTACCGGATTGAAAAAGCGCGGATTTCACCTGGCTTGCGTGCTGGAGGACACCCCGGGATCGATCAAGGAGATGGTCGACATCGTGCGCCAGTTCGGCGGCCGGATGGCCAGTATCATCTCGACCTATGAACGGGCGCCGGCAGGGTATCGCAATGTCTACCTGAGATTCTATGATGTCCCCCGGGAACGGCTGGACGAGATGCTGAAACTGTTCAGGGCCAAGGCCAAGCTGCGTTATGTCGTGGATCACCGCGAAAATCGACGCACCTTGTTCGACACCCTGTAACCGAACCGCTACAAAAACGCCGCATTTTAAAGGAGGAGATCCCATGGCACCCAAACCAAAACGCCTGCTGCTTTCCGTGGACGGTTCCAAGCGCGCCATGCAGACCGTAAGCTACGCCGGAGAAGAAGATGCCTTCAAGGGCATGCGAATCGTTCTGTTCCACGTGTTCAACAGCATCCCGGACGCCTATTACGACCTCGAAAAGGAGCCCAAGAGTGTCAAGGTGGTTCGGCACGTGCGCAGCTGGGAGGCAAATCAGAGAAAAAGCATGGACAAATTCATGCAGAATGCCAAAGCGGCCTTGATCGAAGCCGGTCATGCCGAACCGGCGATAGAGATCAAGATCCAGAACCGCAAGAAGGGCGTCGCCCGGGACATCATTATCGAGGCCCACAAGGGCTACGACGCGGTCCTGATCCGTCGGCGCGGTGCCACCGCGCTGCGCAACGTCGTTGTGGGCAGCGTGACCGGAAAACTTCTCGAAAAACTCACCTTTATGCCGGTTCTCATTGCCGGCCGGAAGCCGGTCAACAAAAAGCTGCTCCTGGCCGTCGACGGCTCTGCGTGCGCCACCCGGGCGGTGCAATTCGTGGCCGACATCCTCGGTTCCCACACGGGCTATCAGCTGCAGCTGCTGCATGTGATTCGCGGCGGCCGCAAAAGCGACCTGGATCTCTTCCAGGAAAACGGCATCACCGAATCCAAACCGATTTTCGAGGCCGCCACCCGCATCCTCACCGCCGGCGGCTTCGCCGCCTCGGACATCACCTCCAAAACCATAACCGGCGTGCTCAGCCGGGCCGGGGCCATCGTGGACGAGGCCGAAAAGGGCGGGTGGGGCACCATCGTGCTGGGCCGTCGGGGACTTTCCCGGGTCAAGGAATTCTTCATGGGCCGGGTGAGCAACAAAGTGATCTACGCAGGCCGCAAGGACACGGTCTGGCTGGTGACCTAGTCGCCGACAACCGCACCAGCGATTCAGCCGGGACTCTCAACCGGTGGTCCGTTTTGCCCCGATCATTGGGGTGCCTGGACAACGCGCACCTGAACGTGGAGAAAAGCATGCCCATTGAACGGATCGGTAACCTGTTTCATCCTGAATCCATCGCCGTGGTAGGCGCATCCGAGCGTGCCGGGTCGATCGGGCTGGCCGTCATGCAAAACTTGGTCGAAGCCGGATTCGGTGGCGCGATCCATCCCATCAACCCCAACCGGGCATCGGTGTTGGGTCGCAGGGCCTTCCCCGATCTGAAGCATGTTGAAAGCCCGCTGGACCTGACGGTGGTGGCCACGCCCATCGACACCGTGCCGGCCATCATCGCCGACTGCGCCAGGCTGGATGTAGCCGGGGCGGTGATCATTTCGGCCGGCGGCAAGGAGACCGGGCGCACCGGCCGGGAGATCGAAGATCGCATCCGCAGCGCGGCAGCCGGCAGCAACCTGCGCATCATCGGCCCCAATTGCCTGGGCATCATGTGCCGTTCGGCGCGCCTGAATGCCAGCTTTGCCTCGCGCATGCCCATGGACGGCAAGCTGGCCTTCATCTCACAGAGCGGGGCCATCTGCACCGCGATTCTGGATTTTTCGGCCAAAGAGCGCATCGGGTTCAGCCATTTCATCAGCTTAGGCTCGATGCTGGATGTGGATTTTGGCGACATGATCGATTATTTGGGCGCCGATCCGACGGTCGGCAGCATTGTCATGTACGTGGAAAGTCTGACCCGCCACCGCAACTTCATGAGCGCCTGTCGGGCCGTCAGCCGCATCAAGCCCATCATTGCCCTCAAGGCCGGACGAACGCGCGCCGGAGCGGCCGCGGCAGCCTCCCACACCGGGGCCATGGCCGGTGAAGACGCCGTGTATGACGCGGCCTTTCAGCGGGCCGGCATCGTCAGGGTAAAAACCTTCGAGGAACTTTTCGATACCGCGGAGATGCTGGCCAGCAAAGGGCGTTTCCGCGGTCCGGGGCTGGCCATCGTCACCAATTCGGGCGGTCCGGGGGTCATGGCCGCCGACGCGCTCTCCGACTACGGCATGGAGCCGGTCACCCTGTCACCGCAGACCATCCAGGCCTTGGACGCCGTGCTGCCCCAACACTGGAGCCGCGCCAATCCCGTGGACATTCTGGGCGACGCCGCCGCAGATCGCTATGCGGCCGCAGCCGCCATTCTTCTAGAGGCCAAAGAGGTTCAGGCGCTGCTGGTCATCCTGGCGCCCCAGGCCATGAGCGACCCCGGTGGCGTCGCCCGGGCCCTGGCACCGCAACTGGGCCAGAGCCCTAAACCGGTCATCGCCTCGTGGCTGGGCGGCATCGACGTCGAACCGGGGCGCGAAACGCTCAACCAGGCCGGCCTGGCCACATTCGACACACCCGAACGGGCCGTGCGCGCCTTCATGAACCTGCATCGCCACGCGCGTGGAATAGAGCTATTGCAACAGATCCCCCCGCGGCTCTCGTCACGCATCCAGGTCGACCGGGACGAGGCCGGCCGATTGATTGAAGCCGGGCTGACCGCCTTCAACGGGATGCTGTCCGAAATCGGGGCCAAGGCCATCTTGCAGACCTACGGCATTCCCACCAACCCGACCACGTCGGCGGCGACTGTCGACGAGGCCCTGGCCCAGGCCGCCGCATTGGGCTACCCGGTGGTGATGAAGATTTTGTCACCGGACATCATCCACAAGAGCGACGCTGACGGGGTTCTGCTGGACCTGGCTACCCCCCAGGCGGTCCAGGACGGCTTCAAACGGCTGCTGAACAGCGCCCGGCAACACGTCCCGCAGGCCCACATCGACGGGATAACGGTCCAGCCGATGCTGGATCGCGCGACCTGCGAGCTGATCGTGGGGGCCAAACAGGATCCGGATTTCGGACCGGTGATTCTGTTCGGCATGGGGGGCGTTCTGGCCGAGCTGATCAAGGACACCGCCATCGCCCTGCCCCCGCTCAACCGCCTGCTGGCATCGCGCCTCATGGAAGGCACCCGCATCCATCAGCTGCTAAGGGGCTATCGCAATCATCCACCGGCCGACCGGGAAGCGCTGGAGGCGGTCCTGATTCGACTCTCACAACTGGTGACCGACTTCCCACAGATCGTCGAACTGGACATCAATCCGCTGGTGATCCGCCACGGCCGGCCGATCGCCGTGGACGCCCGCATGGCGCTTAAGCCGGCCTCACGCCCGGCTCCCTTGCACCTGGTGGTCAGCCCCTACCCCACCCAGTACGAATCGCGGGTCAGTCTGCCGGAGATCGGGGAGCTGCTGATTCGCCCGGTTCGCCCCGAAGACGCCCCCTTGCTGGTGGAACTGTTCCGCACGCTTTCTCCACAGAGCGTTTACTACCGATTTTTTTCACCGATGAAGGAGCTGTCCCACGACATGCTGGCCCGCTTCACGCAGATCGACTACGACCGCGAGATCGCCCTGGTGGCCATCGCGGAGTCGGGGGGTACCGAAAAAATGCTGGGCGCCGCGCGCGTCATTTTGCAGCACAACCTAAAGGATGCCGAATTCGCCGTTCTGGTGGGCGACCCCTGGCAGGGCAAGGGCATCGGCGCCCACTTGCTGGCGACCTGCCTGAAGATTGCCCAAGAACGCCGCTTCGGCCTTATCTGGGGAACCGTATTGGCGGAAAACAAGGGCATGCTGGCCCTGGGCCGCAAGCTGGGGTTTACCCGCAAGCGCGGTGAGCAGTCCGGCGAGTTCGAACTGACCCTGGACATGTCCCGGCTCGCGGAAAAAGCGACCATGGGCGCTTGAAATCAACTGGGTGAGCTTGCCTGCCGGCGGCTTTGAAAAGACCGCTTGAATCAGGCACCCGGGTCTTGCAACACAAGGCCCGGCGACCACCAAGCCCGTGACGGCAGCGCATCCAACCCTTTTGCCCGTTCAGGCAAGCGACAGAAGACTATGGAAACCAGTTGGAAAATCCTCGTTGCCGATCGTAACCCTCACATCCGGAAATTTTTAAAGCGCGAGCTCGCCGGGGCAGGCTACACCGTCTCGATCGCCGAAAATGCCAAGGAGCTGCTCAGGCATGTCTATGGCCACCGGCAAATCAACCTGCTGGTCCTGGACCCCGACTTTCCCGGCATCGACGCCACCGACCTGTATCAGAAACTGGCCGTCCACCTTCCCCAGCTGCCCGTTGTTTTGCACGGTATCAGCAGGACCGACGATCATGTCGATGCGGCCGGAAAAAGCATGCTGCGCATCGAGAAAAATGGCAGCAGCGTCGAAGTGCTCAAAAGGACCATTCGGGACATCCTCTCGGGCGTCGGCCGTTCGGAACACCAGCCCCCGACTCAATGACACCGCCCAGTCGGCTCCATGCCATTGCCGGCCGGGAAACCCGACAGACCTGCACGCGGCTCGCTCGCGGCCGACAGAACACCCGGCAGCTTGAAGGTGGTCGCTTGGCAGGCATCAACACCATACCGGGTTCGATGACACCTGACATCGCTTTTAGTGAACGCGCTCGAGCCCTTACACGTAACCGTGCGCACTGTGATCGGCGCGACCAGGGCCTTATCAGGATAAAAAGGGATCTGCAGGCGTCCCTTCGCCTCGCCGGGAGAGAGGGGCAGGCTGAGGGGGCAAGACGGCCGGCGGTTGGGACGTTCGGTGGGACCGGGTGATTGCGACTAAAAAAACTGACCTTGATGGCCTGCACCTGATCTCCCAGGAGAGGCGTGGCATTGGGAAAAGGTGAAGCGTCGCTTCTGCCCCCTCACCCCGGCCCTCTCCCCCGGGGGCGAGGGAGGCGCAGCCGGTGGCTTGGCAATTTGAAGACGGCATCCCTGCGTCGGGTGACGCTCAGGCGCCGGATTTGAATTTTTTGTGAAACGCCAGGGCGACCAGATCGGCCACATGGGCAGAAACCGTAAAATGGTCCATATTGATGACCATGTCGAACTCATACGCGTCGGCGACCTTTTTGCCGAAGACCTTCTTGAAAAAGGCGGCCTGCTCCTTGTCGATGACCGACAACTGCTTCTGGGCCTCGGATTTCTCGATCTTCATGATACCGGCGATGCGAGCGACCCGGAATTGATCCGAACAGACAAACCGCACGGCCAGCACGCGCTCACGGGGAAGCACCAGATGGGCTCCGCGGCCGACGAAAATCGTGGGTTCCAGGGCGGCGATGGCGTTGATGGCGCTGAACAGGTGCCGTGAATAGTCGCTGTCGATGAACGATTTTTCGCCAAACAGGTATTTGAAGGTCCGACTGGCATAACCGGGAAATCGTTCGTCAAAGAAAGAGATGGCCGTTTTACTGGTGTTGGCCTGACTGGCGATCTTTTCGATCAGCTCGCGGTCGGCCACCTTGTAATCCAGCTGACGGGCCACCAGATCGGCGATTTCCAGCGCGCCCACGCCGATTTTCCTGGAAAAGGCGATGCACGGCGCAAGCTCGATCGCGGCTGCGTCGGCTGCTTTCTGCTGGGCCATTTTACGGCTCTCCCACCCGCGCACGTAGTGTCCAACGAGCTCGGCGGAGCTAGGCCTTTTGCGCGCATAGGTTCCCGGTACGTAATTGCCATCCCCTGGGTTCATGTTCATGGCGCCTCCTCCCTGCGTCGGTAAAAAGTTGATCCGATACCGCTGACAACCGTTTTCAATCAAGATCAGCAAGTGACATGCCAAGGATCATTTCGCCCTGACAAAGAATTATTGATCATTTTATCAGTAGCTTGTATTGACATCGGTCAGACCGGTGGCCGACGACGTTGTCAGCTCTTTTTACAACCTGGCAAAAGGAACCAGACCGCCCTGGCTCGGCGAGTTGAGCGTTGACATCTTGGCGCGCCCGGTTAAGAATGCGCGCGACGCAACCGGCCGGTGCGGATCTGCCTGAGCGTGGGGCCGGGCCGGGCACGGGCTCTTGGAAATGAAGACCGTTGCGACCGGCAGGCTGGCGGGCGCCGGCCGTCGTCGATCGCCCACGAGATTGGATGCGAAAGCGCTGATGCGGGTTACCCCATCCGAAGAAAATGCCAAGCTGACCGAAAAAGTCAGGGTGTTGACCTGCCTTTACAAAATCGCGCAAACGGTAGTCGATGACAGCGTTTCCCTGCCCGGCACGCTGCAGGCCATCGTCGACCTGATTCCGCAGGCCTTCGCCTGTCCACAGCGCATGGCCGCCCTCATTCGGGTCGACGACCGCGCCTTCCAGACACCCGGCTTCGGGTCATCGCGACATCGATCCCGACAGGAAATTGTCGTCAGGGGCGACGTGCGCGGCCTTGTGGAAATCGGAACCATTCCCCACGGTCAGGCGCGGCCGGAGGACACAAGGGCCTATTCGGCCGAAGCGGTCGAGCTGCTGGCATCCGCGGCCCGCAAGGTGGCCTACCTGATCGAACGCGAAGAGGCCAACGCCAAAAAAAAGACCCTGGAAGAACAGCTCCGGCATGCCGACCGGCTGGCCACGATCGGTCAGTTGGCGGCCGGTATCGCCCACGAGCTTAACAATCCGTTGGGCGACATCCTCGGTTTTGCCCAGCTGGCTTCCAACTATCCCGATCTTCCTGAGCAGGTCTATGCGGATCTGGTCAAAATCGTCAAATCAACGCTGTACGCCCGGGAAGTGATCAAGAAAGTGCTTTTTTTCGGCCGGCAGACCTTGCCCCGGGGCACCAAAACCGACTTGAACCAACTTATCGCACAGTGGGTCGATTTTTTCGAATTCCGGTGCGCCCAGAACGAAATCGAGATCGTTCTGGAGATGGAGGCGACCCTGCCACCGGTCATCGGCGATCCGGCCCAGCTCAACCAGGTCCTCGTCAATCTGGTGGTCAACGCCATCCACGCCATGCCCGGGGGGGGCACCTTGACCATCCGAACCGCGCGCCGGTCGGACCGGGTCGCCATGCAGGTCGAGGACACCGGCCAGGGCATCCCGGAGGCGATCAAGGACAAGATCTTCATGCCTTTTTTCACCACCAAATCGGTGGACCAGGGAACCGGGCTGGGGTTGAGCGTGGTGTATGGAATCGTGACCGAACACGGGGGCACCGTCACCATGCACAGCCAAGAGGGTCTGGGATCGCTGTTTGAAATCGAACTGCCGACCACGTGAGGCACCACCATGTCGACCAACAAGCACCGCCGCCACCAGCTGCTGGCGGTGGATGACAACCCGAACGCCCTGGAGATCATCAAACGCACCCTGGCGGGAGTCGGTTACCAGGTTATCACCTGCGACAGCGTCCAAACGGCCGTGGACCTGCTCGACCAGCACGCCTTCGACGTGGTGATCACCGATTTCAAAATGCCCAGCCACAGCGGGCTCGATCTGGTTCGCTACGTCAGCGACAATTTCAGCGACATCGGCACCATCATGATCACCGGCTACCCCTCCATCGAGGGCGCCGTGGAGGCCATCAAGACCGGCGCGCAGGAGTTCCTGGCCAAACCCTTTACCGACGCGGAACTGCTGGCCGTAGTCCGCAAGGTCCTCAGCCGGCCGGTGGCACGGCAGCACGGGCGGGAAAACGTCGAGCCGGGAATGCTCGGCGGCATCGTGGGCCGATCCAATGCCATGCAGCGGGTGTTCAAGTTGATTGCCAAGGCCGCCGCCCTGACGGCCAATGTGCTCATTTCCGGGGAAAGCGGCACCGGCAAGGAACTGGTCGCCCGCGCCATCCACTATGGCAGCACGCGCTCGTCGGCCGCCTTTGTACCGGTCAACTGTACGGCGATCCCCGAAAGCCTGATCGAGAGCGAGCTGTTCGGACACGAAAAAGGGGCCTTCACGGGCGCCCACTCGGCCCGCGATGGCTTTTTTCAGGTCGCCGGCGGCGGCACCGTTTTTCTGGACGAGATCGGCGACGCCAGTCAGCGCCTGCAGGCCAAGCTGCTGCGCGTGATTCAGAACAAGGAGATCGTCAAGGTGGGCTCCAGCCGGGTGATCAAGGTCGACGCACGCATCGTGGCCGCCACCAACAAGAACCTGGCCGACCTAGTGGCCAGCAACCGCTTTCGGGAAGACCTGTACTACCGCATCAACGTGATCGACATCGCCATACCGCCCCTGCGCGAGCGCAGCGACGACGTTTTGCTGTTGATCCAGCACGTGCTGGACAACCTGCTCGGCGAGCACGGCGGCCGGCCGCTCTCTTTTTCAGACCGGGCCCTGCAGGCCATGACCGACTACGCCTGGCCGGGCAACGTCCGGGAGCTGGAAAACTTGATCCAGAAACTGGCCGTGACCGTCGACCACGACCTGGTGGATGTGGCCGATCTGCCCGAGCCCATGCGCTTTAGCATCAATCGTGAATCCGGTCTGAACCGCTCCCTGGCGGAGGTGGAGGTCGACCACATCACCCGGGTGATGGCGCACGTCGGCGGCAACAAGAGCCGCGCGGCCCAGATCCTGAAAATCGACCGCAAGACCCTGCGCCAGAAATTACGCAAAATGGCACCCGACCCATAGTGGGGCGTTTGACCCCACCGGGATCGTTCTCCCCACCCCGCAAGCTGCCTTGGGCCAGCCGAGCATGGCGACCCGGAAACCTTCACAACCATCCCGCTGTCATCCTAATCATCTGAGATAACGAACTATTTATAATTATCAACACCAAAATGGCCGGCATGGGCCAACCTGGCACCGTCCCTGCTAATGTCATGGTCCGGCTGCACGGCCGACCGTTCGGGTCAAACCACCGACGGGGCGCGGGCAGCTGCAAGGAGTATCGATGGACAAGGAGCAGTCGAAAACCCGCTACTACCGGTCGCTGTTGCGCAATGTCGTCCTGACCATTCTCCTGACCGCCATGACCCCCACGGTGATCGTCAGTCTGTTTATTCTGGACGAATTCCGCTCCTCCTACCAGAAAAAGGTCTATGATCACCTGGAACTGCTGGTCAGAAAACACAAGAAAAACATCGATCTGTTCCTAGACGAGAAGTTGATGGACATCCGCATGCTGGCCAACATGCACTCCTTCGCGGAGTTGCGCGAGGCAGCCACCCTCAACAGGAAATTCGACGACCTGCAACGCGCCTTCGACCGGTCGTTCGTGGACCTGGGCGTGGTCGATCACCAGGGCCGCCAGATCGCCTATGCCGGTCCCCACGACCTGACCGGCGTGAATTATGCCGACACGGACTGGTTCCAGGAGGCCATCCGCAACTCGTACTTCATCAGCGATGTCTTCAAGGGCGTCCGCGGGGTACCGCACTTCATCGTGACGGTGAGACGCGAGCACAACGGCAATCCGTGGATCCTGAGGGCCACCATCGATTTCGGCGAGTTCAACAACCTGGTCGAGTACCTGCGCATCGGCGAAACCGGGTTTGCCTTCATCCTCAACAGGGCCGGCCAGTTCCAGACCAACCCCATCGCCAGCGTGAAACCCGCTCAGCTGATGGCGATGCTCAAGGAGATCGATCTGGCCGAACGCCCCCAGTTCATCTCGCGCAAACAGATCCAGGACGGCACGGAAGTGCTGCTGGCGATCACCTATCTGAAAAAGGGCGACTGGATCATGGTGCTGCAGCAAGAGGTGCAGGATGCCTTCGCGGACCTGAGAAACGCGCAGCGGGTGGCCCTGCTGATCATCCTGATCGGAGCCCTGGGCATCATCGCCACCAGCCTGGTCATGTCTCAGCGACTGATCAGGCGCATCTCCCAGGCCGACGCGGAAAAGGCCCAGGCCGACAAAGAGGTCGACCTGATGTCCCAGCAGGTCATCGAGACCGGCAAGCTGGCGTCCATCGGCGAGTTGGCGGCCGGCATCGCGCACGAGATCAACAACCCCGTGGCGATCATGATCGAAGAAGCCGGCTGGGTCGAGGACCTGCTCGAGGAGGTGCCGCCGGCGACCGGCGAGAATCGTGAAGAGCTCTCGCGGGCCCTGCAGCAGATCAAGACCCAGGGCCGGCGCTGCAAGGAGATCACCCACAAACTGTTGAGCTTTGCCCGCAAAACCGACTCGCGCGTGATGGAGATATCGATCAACGCACTGCTCGACGAGATCGTCTACCTCTCCTCTCAGCGGGCCAAATACGGCAACATCACCATTACCACCCGCTTTGAAGACGGCTTGCCGCCCATCGTGGCCTCCGAAACCGAGATGCAGCAGGTTTTTCTGAATCTGGTCAACAACGCTTTGGATGCCATGGAAAAGACCGGCGGCCAGATCGAGCTGGCCACCAGACGCGCCGACCAGGGGATCGAAATCTCGGTCGCCGACAACGGACCGGGGATTGCCGAGGCCAACCTGGCACGCGTCTTCGATCCGTTTTATACCACCAAGCCGGTCGGCAAAGGGACCGGCCTGGGCCTTTCGATCTGCTACGGCATCATCAAGAAGATCGGCGGCGACATCCAGGCCCAGAGCATGAAAGGTCAGGGAACCACCTTCAACATCAGCATTCCCGTGACCGGGGCAACCCAGGGACCACCGCAGGCAGCGCCAGGCCGCGACACCGGCACGCCCGCCACCGCGACATGAACCGAATGCGTCCACACCTTTGCGCACAGCGTCACCAATTGCCCGACACGCCGGACGGCGGTCGTGGACTGAGAAAGGAGACAGACCATGAGCATCGCAAAAATCCTCTTGGCGGACGATGAACAACCCTTTGTGGAGACCATGATCAAGCGCCTGCAAAAGCGCGATGTGGAGGCGGTGCCCGCCTTCGACGGCAAACAAGCGCTGGCATGTCTGGAAAAGGACGACGGCATCGAAGTCGTGATCCTGGACATCAAGATGCCGGTCATGGACGGCATGACAGCCTTGAAAGAGATCAAAAACCAGCACCCGCTGGTGGAGGTCATCATGCTCACTGGACACGCCACCGTGGAAACCGGAATCGAGGGCATGAAAATGGGCGCCTTCGATTACCTGATGAAACCGTGCGACATGGAGCAGCTGATCGCCAAGGTCGAGGAAGCCGCCCGGCGCAAGCGGCGCCAGGAACAGAAAATCATGGAGGCGCGCGTACAGGCGATTACCCTGCGCCGCCCCTAAATAAACCAGCGCATGGATCTGAGCGGAGAAAAGGATCATGGACAGCACTGTAGACAACCGGGAACCACCGATCCGGGTACTGCTGATTGACGATGAGGTGGGCTACGTCAACGTCCTGTTCAACCGCTTGACGAAGCGCCGCTTCCAGGTGGGCAAGGCCTACAGCGGCGCCGACGCCTTCCAGCTCCTCAGGCAGCAGGACTTCGACGTCGCCGTTCTGGATCTCAAGATGGAGGATATGGATGGCATTGAAATTCTCAAGATATTGAAAAAGATGGCGCCGGAACTGACCGTTATCATGCTGACCGGTCACGGTTCGGCTGAAGCGGCCCACGACGGCATCAAGCAGGGCGCCTATGACTACCTGACCAAACCGTGCGAGCTGGAAGAATTGATCGCCAAAATCCGCGAGGCGCACGATCAGCGCACGATGGGCGAACAGCCAGGAGACCGACACGATGGGCGTGTGGATCGCGACAACCGAATGGGAGAGTAATCGATGACATCAATCTTAAAGTCCAGAAGCGCACAACTGGGCCTGGCCCTGCTGCTGGGAGTTGTGGTGCTGATGCTGCCCAGGCCCGACGGCACGACATTTAAAATTTCGGGCGACAGCGACCAGACCTTTTTTCAAACGGTAAGCGACCACTTCACGCGCCTTCCCGATGCCGGAGGCGACCCCGACACCTATCGGGTAACCCCCCGTTCGACCGCGGGACCGGCGGGCGCGTTTCTCACCGAGCAGGCCGCCGCTCACCCGAACGCCGACATCCAGGTCGAATACGTCGATGGGCTCTCGCCCAAAGCCAAACGGTTTTTAGCGGTCCTGGCGGTGTTGATCTTTCTGTTCATCGTGGAACCGATCCCACTGGAAATCACGGCCATCCTGATCGGTGTCCTGCTGGTCGTCATGCAGGTCGTGGACGTGAAAACCGCCTGGGCCCCTTACATGCACCCGGTGGTGGTCTTCATCATGTGCTGCCTGATTTTTGCCATCGCCCTGGACAAGGCCGGGATTACCAAACGGCTGGGTTATTTCATCGTCGCCAAGGCCGGCACCAGCGTGGTCAAGTTCACCTTCATCATCAGCATCGGCCTGGGGCTGGCCTCGGCGTTCATGCACGACGCCGCGGCGGTCTCGATCGGGATCGTCACCATGCTGCCGCTGATGCGGGCCGCCGGCATCCAGCCGCACTCGCGCACCGCCAAATTCATGCTCATCTCCCTGGCCTTCGCCTGCTCGTGCGGCGGCATGGGAACCCTGGTCGGCGGGGGGCGCACCATGGTCTCGGCCGCCTTTCTGAAAGAGTTCACCGGCATCGAAATCAGCTTCATGGACTGGATCAAATACGCCATGCCCATGGCCGTGGTTACCGTACCGGCCGCCGTGATGGTGGTCTATCTGGTCTTTCGACCCGATCCCACCATTCGACTGCCCAGGCTGGACCAGGAGGTCGGCCCCTGGTCGCGCCAGGAAAAGCTCACCTTGCTGATCATCGGGATTGCCTTCGTGCTGTGGCTGACCAAGGAGTTTCACGGCCTGCACTATTCGATCACCGGTATGCTGGGCGTGGCGGCCCTGGTCCTTTCCGGCATCCTGAAGTGGGACGACATCCACGAAAACCTGGAGTGGGGCACGGCCCTGTTCATCTTCGGCGGCGGCATCTCCTTGGGCCTTGCCATGGGAAACTCCGGTGCGGCGAGCTATTTCGCCAACCTCTTTTTTCCGCTGGTCGAGGGGGGCGGCTGGTTGCTGCTCTTCGCCGGCGTGGCCGTTTTCGGCGCACTGGTGACCAACGCCATGGCCAACGTGGCCGCCGCGGCCCTGATTCTGCCCATCGTGATCCCCATGGCCCAGCTCGAGGGGGTCGATCCCAGGGTCCTGGCCCTGTGCCTGGGAACGGCGACCTCCTTTGCCATGCTGCTGGTCATCGGCTGCCCCCCCAACGCCATCGCCTACAGTTTCAAGGAGTTCAAGTCCACGGACATCACCCGGGCCGGACTGGTGGCCACACCGGTACTGCTGATCCTGCTCATCGGGGTAGCCGCGGTGTGGTGGAACATCATGGGGCTTGTTTAGACGTCGAACACGTTGTAGTGGAGACTTAAACCGTGCAGACCGAGCCACACAACCCCATCCGGCTGCTGCTGGTCGACGATGAAGCCGATTTTCGCAGCACCTTGGCCAAACGCCTCCACAAGCGCGGAATTAGCGCCCATCAGGCCGGCAGCGGTGAGGCCTGCCTGGCCCTGCTTGCGGATCATCCCATGGATGTCGTGGTGATGGATGTCAAAATGCCGGGCATGAACGGTATCGAAGCCCTGGGGCACATCAAGCGGCGCCATGCCGAAACCGAGGTGATCCTGCTGACCGGCCATGCCGCCACCCAGGACGGCGTGGACGGCATCAAGTCCGGCGCCTTCGACTACCTGACCAAGCCGGTCGAGTTCGACCACCTGCTGGGCAAGATCGCCCAGGCCCATGACAAGATCGTCGCCGAACGGGAAAAGGCAGCCGCAGCCAAGTACAAGGCCCGCATCGAGCAGCAGATGATCGCCACCGAGCGCCTGGCGGCCCTGGGAACGCTGGCAGCCGGTGTGGCCCACGAGATCAACAATCCGCTGGCCATCATCAACGAGGCCGCCGGACTGCTGGACGCCCTGCTGCAAAAGCCGGAACTGGCCGACATGCCGCACCGGGCAACCTTTGAAAGGGCCCTGCAGAAAATAGACAACAGCGTCAAGCGGGCCGGGGTCATCACCCACCAGCTGCTGCGCAACGTCCGCAAGAATGAGTCCGTGCCGGCCGAAGTGAATGTGCTGGAACTGGTCGACGAAAGCGTCGACCTGGTGCACAAGACGGCCCGGGACAAAAACGTGGCCATCGTGGTGCAGCCCGTCGGCGACGTCGGCACGCTATGGGTCGATGCCAATCAGATCCGTCAGGTTCTGATCAACCTGCTGAGCAATGCCATTCAGGCCACCGACAGCGGCGGAACCGTCACCGTCAAGGTGTCACCTGCCGACCGGGGTGTTGCCATCGCCGTGATCGACACCGGCCACGGAATACCCAAAGAGAACCTGGAAAAAATTTTCGAGCCCTTTTTCAGCACCAAGGCCCCTGGCGAGGGGACCGGGCTGGGATTGTTCGTCACCCGCGAAATTCTCGACAAGCTGGGCGGCCGCCTGGCGGTCGACAGCCGCGTCGGGCACGGCACGCGCTTCACGGTTCAACTCCATGATCAGGCCGCCACCGCCATCCAGGGGCAGCCGGTGACCTGAGCAGGCCTCAACCCAACCGGGCAGCCGCCCAAAGGAGCGTGACAATGATCAAAACCCCCACCAACATTTTACTGGTCGATGACGAGAAGGATTTTGTGGAGATGCTGGCCATGCGGCTCGAAGACATTGGCGAGAAGGTGACGGCGGCCTACGACGGCAAAATGTGCCTCGAGGCCCTGAAACGAGAACCCGTCGACGTGGTCGTACTCGATATCAAGATGCCCGGCATGGACGGCATTCAGACCCTCAAGCAAATCAAGGCCATGTACCCGCTGGTGGAAGTCATTCTGCTGACCGGTCATGGGTCCACCGAAACCGCCATCGAAGGCATGAAGCTGGGTGCCTTCGACTATCTTCTCAAACCGGCCGATTTCGCGACGCTGCAAACCATCCTGGCGGGCGCCAAAAAGAAAAAGGCCGAACAGGACGAACGCATCCGCAAGGCCGAGGCCAGGCAACTGCTGCGCCGGGGCGGCAACATATAAAACAGGACACCGTGCCGCAATGACCCTGTGGCGCAAAATCAGTCTGAAGAGCCGCATCTACATCCTGCTGGCAGCCATCTTTATAGCCACACTCGGCGGCGCGACGGCCATGTTCTGGTACTCGTACCGAATCGAGGAAGTGCTGACCCGCATCACCGATGAAAGCTTGCTGGCCTTTCAAAGCGCCGAAGCGCTGGAGACCGCCCTGGTCAACCAGAAGGGTTTTGTTTCGTACTACTTTCTGGACGGCAACCCGGACTGGCTGCTTCAGCTGGAATCCTACCGCCGGGTGTTCAGCGAACAGTTGGGACAGGCGCGGTTGTTGGCCCAAAATGCCGAACAGCGGCAAACCATCGACCACATCGCCAGGTCCTACGATCAGTACATCCGCGAAAAGGATCAGGTGATCGCCTATTACAAGGCCGGCAAGATCGATTTCGGCACCCGGCTGCACCAGGGCGTGCGCAGCCAGTTTTTCGCCATTTTGCAGATGTGCGAGGATTACAAACATCAGCACACCCTTGAGATCATGACCGCCAAGCAGACCGCGCTGAGCGAGGCCGCCCGCCTGCGGGAGAGGGCCCTGATGGTGATCGCCGTCCACTTGCTGCTCGTGGCCCTGCTGGCTTACCTGCTGGCCCATCAGATCCTGAACCCCGTACGGGCGCTGATCCTGGAAACGGCCCGCGCCCAACCGGTCGACCTCACCGGCAACGATGTCAAGACCTTGAGCCATCGCGTGCGCGGGCTGATCGAGGATGTGGGCCACACCCAAGTCGCGCTGGAAAAGAGCCGTGAAAACCTGCTGCAGGCCGAAAAGATGGCCATGGTGGGCAAGCTGGCCGCCGGCATGGCCCACAGCGTCCGCAACCCGTTTACCTCCGTCAAGATGCGTCTGTTCTCCTTGAGCCGATCGCTTGAGCTCTCCGGTACCCAGAAAGAGGACTTCGAGGTGATCTCCGAAGAGATCGACCACATCGACACCATCGTGCAGAACTTTCTGGAATTCTCACGTCCGCCCAAACTGCAGATGCAGGCCGTCAGCCCCTCCACGGTGGTGGACACGGCCGTTTCGCTGCTGCGCTACCGGCTGCAGTCCTACAACGTGACCACGGCCGTCCATCGCCAGGGCATGCTGCCGGCCGTCAACGCCGACCCGGACCAGCTCAAGGAGGTTCTGGTCAACCTGATCGTCAACGCCTGCGAGGCCATGAGCGGCGGCGGCGCCATCGCGATCAGCGAGCAGGTATTGGCGCGGCCGGGCCGTAAGCGTCAGGTGGTCATCCGGATCACGGACGACGGCCCCGGAATGCCTCCCGATGTCATCGAAAAAGCGTTCGACCCCTTTTTCACCACCAAGGAAGAGGGAACCGGCCTGGGGTTGAGCATTGTTGACCGGATCGTGCACGAACATGGCGGCAGCGTCGATCTGGTGTCCACGGAGGGCCAGGGGACGACCTTCACCATCGTGCTGCCCGCGAAAGGGGACTCGCTGTGAGCACGCTATTGATCATCGACGACGATGACCAGCTGCGGATCAGTTTCGAGCGGCTGCTCAAGGAAGAGGGGTATGCGGTCCGCACGGCCGCTTCGGGCGAAGCCGGTCTGCGCCTGATCGACGACGCCATTCCGGATCTGGTGGTATTGGACATACGCCTGCCGGGGATGAACGGCCTGGAAACCTTCGCGCGCATTCACCGCATCGAACCGAAACTGCCCGTCATCATCATGACCGCGTACGGCACCACGGAAACGGCCATCGAAGCCACCAAGATGGGCGCCTTCGACTATGTCCTCAAACCCTTCGACATCCCCGAAATGCTCACCGTCATCCGCAAGGCCCTCGAGGTGGGCCGCTTCATGCGCTCGCCGGTGGACATGGACGCATCGCCCGATCAGACCCGCGGCGAGGCCATCATCGGCAAGAGCCCGGTCATGCAGGCGGTGTACAAGGCCATCGGACGGGTGGCGGCCACCGATGCCACCGTGCTGGTGCGCGGCGAATCCGGATCCGGCAAGGAACTGGTGGCCCGGGCACTCTACCAGCACAGCACGCGTTCGGAAAAGCCCTTTCTGGTGATCAACTGCGTGGCCATCCCCGACACCCTGCTGGAAAGCGAGCTGTTCGGCTACGAGAAAGGGGCCTTTACCGGCGCCACCCACCGCCGGGTGGGCAAGGTCGAACAGGCCAGCGGCGGCACGGTTTTTTTGGACGAGATCGGCGACATGCCCATGAACCTGCAGGCCAAGATGCTGCGCCTGCTCCAGGAAAAAAGCGTCGAGCGGCTGGGCGGCCGGGAAACCATTCCGGTGGATGTGCGCATCATCGCCGCCACCAACCGCGATCTGGAACAGCTGATCGCCGCCGGCAGGTTCCGGGAGGACCTGTACTATCGGCTCAAGGTGATCACCATCTGGCTGCCGGCCCTGGCGGAACGCAGCGGGGACATCCCCCTGCTGGCCGACTACTTCCTGTCCCGCTTTTCCCTGGAGCTGGGCATCGAAAACCCCGGCATCACCAGGGAAGCGGTCGCCCTGCTGGTGGCCACCCCCTGGCCGGGCAACGTTCGCGAACTGGCCAACACCCTTCAAAAAGCGCTGATTTTCAACCGGGGCGCCCCGCTGCGGGCGGCGGACATCACCCAGGCGGCCGGCAGCGATGCCAGGCGCCGTCACCCGCATGACAATGACGCCGACGAGGCCATGCGCGCCTGGATCCGCGGCCTGCTGTCCGATGGCGAACCGGAGAACCGGTTCGAGAACTGCCTGGACCGTTTCGGCGGCATGCTGGTGGCCGAAGCCCTGAACCTGACCGGCGGCAACCGCTCCCAGGCCGCCAAATTGCTGGGCATTTCCAGGCCGACACTGCATGCCAAAATCGATAAATATGGGTTGAAAATCGAAACCAACGTCAAGTAGTGCCGATCGGCAGCCGCCATCGGTCGGACGCCATGGCGGCTAAGCCGGCTCGTCGATTTCCAGGAGCTGCTTTTTGATGCCGTAGCGTTTCATGCGGTTCCACACCGTCACCCGGCTGATGCCCAGCAGGTCGGCGGCCTTGGACTGGTTTCCGTCGGTTTCCGTCAAGGCTTCGATCAGTTCGATCTTCTTGATCTCTTCACGGTCGAAGCCCTTTTGGGGCGGCGCTGCGCCGTTGGCCGGTCGCTCGAGGAGGGCCGGCGGCAGATGCTCGGGGCGGATCAGGGGGCCGTTGCAGGTCACACAGGCATACTCGAAGGCGCTTTTCAGTTCGCGGACGTTACCCGGCCAGGCGTACTGCATGAGCAGGTCCATGGTGTGATTGTCGATGCGTTTGATGGCCTTGCCGCTCTTGCGGCGAATTTTGCGGAACAGCGCTTCGGCCAGCAGCGGGATGTCGTCGCCGCGCTCGCGCAGCGGCGGCAGGTGGATGGGAATGACATTGATCCGGAAGAAAAAATCCTCTCGAAAGGCCTGCTGCCGAACCAGGTCGACCAGGTCCCGGTTGGTGGCCGAAATCACGCGGGCATCCACTGCAATGGGGGCCACGTCGCCGACGCGCTCGATGATTTTCTCTTCGAGCACGCGCAGCAGTTTCACCTGGGTGGACAGCGGCATGTCGCCGATCTCGTCTAAAAAGATGCTGCCCCCGTTGGCGGTTTCGAAACGGCCGAGCCGGTCGCGGTAGGCGCCGGTGTAAGCTCCCTTGACGTGGCCGAACAGCTCGCTCTCCAGCAGCGATTCGGTCAGGGCGGCACAGTTGACCTTCACGTAGGGCTTGTCCATGCGGGTGCTGAGCCTGTGGATGGCCCGGGCCACCAGCTCTTTGCCGGTACCGCTTTCGCCGTAGACGATGACCGGCGCATCGGACTGGGCCGCGTTGACCATTAAATCGTACACCTGCTGCATGATGGGCGAGGCGCCGATCAAGCCGTAGAAGCTGTCTGCGGACCTCAGGTCGCGCTTGTAGGTCTCGATCTGGTGGTCCTTGCGGATCAGCTCCGTGATGTCGGTCAGGGTCTCCACGGCCCCGATCACTTCGGCGCGCTCATTGTGCAGCAGCGAGGCGTTCTTGAGCAAATGGACGCGCTGGCCGTCCTTGCGGACAACCGAGCAACGGCGCTGTTTGAGTTCACCGGTTCTGAAAAGCGCACACCAGTGGCCGTTGTCGTTTTCCCAGACCGCATCGCAGATGTCGCAGTTCAGGACCCGACAGGTTTTTCCGATCAGTTCCTCCCTGCCGTAGCGGAAAATCCGTTCAAAGGCCGCGTTGACGGAGACGATCACACCACATCGATTGACAATCATGATCCCGTCCGAAATGGTGCTCACGACGGTTTGCCAATAGCGGTCCAGTTCGTGTTCAATCATGGGGTCGTCCTGTTAAATTTTAAACATATGTTAAAAACGCGTCTTTAACACGTTAACCATTTCTTGCCAATCCTTTTCGCCCCATCGCCCCCCACTTCACCTTCAAAACCTTGAAACCATATTATAATCCAGTTTTCTGAGCGGTCAAAACAGGCCTGGCACCGCCCTTGCTAACTTGCGTCGGCATGCAACGAAAACCTTTGGATACGACGGATACCATCGCACCCAAGGCCGACCGCATCCTGGATTTCAGAGACTCGGTCACACCGCTGGCCCTGCTGAAATTGACGCATGTGTTCAGTGAAATGCGATCGAATGAAATTTTAGAGTGCGTGGGCCACAATCCAAAAACCATGGCCGATTTTTTCAAGGTGCTGCCGACGGTATCGTATGAGATCGTCACCCAGGAGGAATTCGAGGATCGCTATTACCGCATTGTCTTAAAAAAACGCGACACTTAGGTTGAACTGCAAGAGACAAAGGAAAACGGAAACCATGAATTTTCAAAAACGCCTGTCCTCTGGAAAGTTTGTCGTTCTGGCCGAGATGCACACCCCCAAGGGTGTCGATATTTCGGATTTGGTCACCTGCTCCCGCGGGCTGAAGAGCCGCGTGGACGCCGTCATCGTGCCGGACATGGACAATGGGGTGATGCGCATGAGCGCCCTGGCCGGCGGTTCGCTGATCAGCCGCGAAGGCATGGAAACCATGATCCATGTTTACACCCGTGACCGCAACCGGCTGGCACTCCAGGGCGACATCCTGGCCGCCCATGTCCTGGGCATCCGCAATCTGCTGGTGGTCCAGGGGGTGGAGATGCCGCTGGGCGACCACAAGCATGCCAAACCCGTCGACGACCTGGATGAGATCGAACTGATCCGCACCATCGGCAAGCTTCAACAGGGCAAGGACGACGCCGGCTTCGAACTGACCGGCAACCCCACCTTCGGCGTCGGTTGCGCCATGTCCCTGTGGGCCGACGACCGCGAACTGGATCAGGAGGTGGCCCAAACGGCCAAAAAGGTCGCGGCCGGCGCCCAGTTCGTCATCCTCCCGCCCATGTTCGATGCCGGGCAGCTCGAACAGGTGCTGGCCAAACTCGACACCTTGAAGGTGCCGATCATTGCCACGGTGTTTTTGCTCAAATCGGTGAGCGTGGCCCGCTACATGTCTCTCAAGATCGACGGCATTCAGATGCCCGAAAGTGTGATTCAACGCATTCGCAAGGCCGGCCACCGCGAAGACGAATGCCTGCGCATTGCCGGCGAAACCGTTGCCGCCTTCGGCAAATTGTCCAGCGGCGTGCGTATCGAAACCATGGGATGGGAACACAAACTGACCACCATTCTCGATTACGCCGGCCTGTAAACCGTCGCCGCGGGGCAGCGGCCCCGATTCAGTGGATCGGTAAGGCCGGACGCCGACCGATAGGACCGTTCCATCGGCCGACCCTGCCAACCAATAACCTCAGCAACGGGACAATTGACACACATGGAAGCAAACCGTTCATCGCATCATCCGACGGCCCTTATCATCGGTGGCGGAATCGGCGGGATCAAGGCCGCCCTGGACCTGTCCGAGGCGCGCAAGGATGTCCTGCTCATCGACCAATCCCCGGCCATCGGGGGCTTGCTCACCCAGTTGGACCGGACATTTCCCACCAACAACTGTGACATCTGTACCATGGCCCCCAACCTGTCGGCCGGGGCGCGTCAGAAGCACATCGATCTGATGCCGTTAACCCGGCTGACCGGCCTGACGGGGGAAGCGGGAAACTTTATGGTCACCCTGACCACCGCGCCGCGCTACATCGACACCGAAAAGTGCACCGCCTGCGGGTTGTGTCTGGACAAATACCCCAAATGGATCCGCTTCACCCCCGGCCTGGACCACCGCGCCCCCACCTGCATGCGCTATCCCCAGGCGACGCCCTACTCGTTTTCGGTCAAGATGGAAGCGTGCGACGATATCGAGGCCTTGGTAGCAGTGTGTCCGGCCGATGCGATCCTGCGCCAGGCGCAGCCGACGGTTCAGGAGCGCCGGGTCGGGTCCATCATCGTGGCCGTGGGGGCCGATCTCTTCAGCCCGGAAATCCTGGACAACTACGGCTACGGCAAACTGCCCAATGTCGTCACCAACCTGGAATACGAGCGCATCATGTCGGCATCCGGCCCGACCCTGGGAGAGCTTCAGCGGCCATCGGACAGCCGCCAGCCGCGTAAAGTCGCCTGGATTCAATGCGCCGGCTCCCGAGGACAAAACAAGGGCGAGGTCTCATACTGCTCCAGCGCCTGCTGCATGATTGCCCTCAAAGAGGCCATCGTCACCAAGGAACGCTTCAAAGACGATATCGACACCACCATTTTCTACATGGACATGCGCACCGTCGGCAAGGACTACGAAATATACCGCCAGCGGGCCGAGGACGACTTCCATGTCCGCCTGAAGCGCTGCCGGCCCCACAGCATCATGCCGGCCGAGCCCGACGGCGATCTGAAAATTACCTATGTGCAGGACGACGACAGCACCTTGAAGCACGAGACGTTCGACATGGTGGTGCTCTCCACGGGGTTTAGGCCGGCGGCGGAAACCACCCGCCTGGCCGACACCCTGGGGATCGAACTGAACGCCCATCATTTTGCCCAAACCGACAGTTTCAGTCCGGTCAGCACCTCGCGCCCCGGCATTTACGTGTGCGGGGTTTTTGAAAGCCCCAAGGACATCCCGGAGACCCTGACCCAGGCCAGCGCTTCCGCATGCCTGGCGGGCAAGCATTTTTTTCAGCCTGAACGGCTTGGCACACCGGAACTGGACTACCCGCCGGAAAGGGACATCACGGACGAACGGCCGCGCCTCGGTATTTTCATATGCGATTGCGGCAAGAACATCGGCGGGGTCGTGGACGTGGACGACGTGGTCTCCTACAGCCGCATGCTGCCCCATGTGGCCGTCGCCCAACCGGTGGGCTACGGGTGCAGCCGCGAATCCATGGCAACCATCCAAAAAACGATCGTCGACCAGCGGCTCAACCGGGTGGTCATCGGCGGCTGTTCACCGCGCACCCATGAGACATTGTTCCAGGATGTGCTGCAGCGCGCCGGCCTGAACAAGTACATGCTCGAGATCGCCAATATCCGCGACCAGAACGCCTGGGTGCATGCCGATCAGTTCATGGCGGCCACGGAAAAAGCCAAAGCGTTGATTCGCATGGCCGCGGCCGGCGTCGTCAAGTCCCATCCCCTGATCGACCACCTGCTGACGCTCAACAAATCGGCCCTGGTGTTGGGCGGCGGGGTCAGCGGCATGAACGCTGCGCTCGAACTGGCCGATCAGAATCACACGGTCTACCTTGTCGAACAGACCCCCCAACTGGGCGGCCTGGCGCGCCAGATCCAGACGACCATAGACGGACGCAACGTGCCGGCCTTCCTGTCCGACCTGATGAACCGTGTCAACACCCATGAAAACATCGAAGTGATCACCAATGCCATGGTGGTCGACCACGAAGGCCTGCCCGGAAAATTCAGGACCGGATTTCAGATCGCTCCCCAGATGTACTATCGCCAGATCGAGCACGGGGTCACGATCCTGGCCACGGGTGCCGCCCCCAACCGGGTGGACGACTACCTGCTCGGCCGCCATGAGGCGGTTTGCACCCAACTGGAGCTGGACAACCGTATCGCCGCCCTGCCCAACGCCGCGGCCGCCTGGGAAAATGTGGTCATGATCCAGTGCGTCGGGTCGCGTACGCCCGACAACCCCAATTGTTCACGGGTCTGCTGCCAGGCAGCCGTCAAGAATGCGCTGCACCTGCTCGACGCCAACCCGGAGTTGAATATTTTCGTGCTCTACCGGGACATGCGTACCTATGGGTTCTTCGAGGACTACTATCAGGAGGCCCGCCGACGGGGCGTCATCTTCATTCAATACACACCCGAAGCGCCGCCGCAGGTACAAGGCGACGGCCAGCGCGTCGAGGTGACCTTCAATGAACCCATGCTGGGCAAAAAATGCATGGTGTCGGCCGACTGCCTGGCCTTGAGCACCGGCTTCAAAAACGACGACGAAGCCACTGAAGACCTGGCCAAGATTTTTCACCTGACCCGCACCGCTGACGGCTTTCTGCTCGAGGACCACACCAAGCTCAAGCCTGTCGATCTGACCGTTCCGGGATTTTTCGTGGCCGGCAGCGCCCACGCCCCCAAGACGATCGGCGAGAGCATCACCCAAGCCCAGGCCGCGGCCGGACGCGCCATGACGGTGATGGCCCAGGACACCATGAACATAGGAGCGACGGTCGCCCGCGTCGATCGCGAAAAATGCGCGACATGCCTGGTGTGTGTGCGTGCCTGCCCCTATGGCGTGCCATTTATCAATGAAGATCGATATTCGGAAATCGATCCCTCCATGTGCCATGGATGCGGTACCTGCGCGGCCGAATGTCCGGCCAGGGCGATCCAGGTGATGCGCTTTGAAGACAGTGTCATGATGGCCAGACTGGAAGGACTACTGGAAAGGGTTGAATCATGAAACAAGTTGATCCGACAATCGTGGCTTACTGCTGCCACTATTGCGCTTACACGGCCGCAGACATGGCCGGCAGCATGCGCCTTAGCTATCCATCCGGTATCAAAATCATCCGCATACCGTGCACCGGCAAGGTGGACCCCCTTTATGTGATGCGCGCCCTCCAAGAGGGCGCCGACGGCGTGCTGGTGGCCGGCTGCCTCGAAGGCGACTGCCACTTCAAAAACGGCAACATCAAGGCCATGAAGCGCATCGCCTACGTAAAGAAGATGCTGGACGAAATCGGCATAGACCCATCGCGCGTTGACATGGTCCTGATGTCGGCGGGCATGGGCACGCAGTTTGCCCGGATCGTGACCGAGTTCGCCGAGAAAATCCGCGAACTGGGCCCCTGCAAGCTCAAGCGCTGTGACGCACCCGAGCCAGTGCAGTCGGCCTGCGCCTAAATTGACCAAAGGAGACGTGTTAAATGATTACTGCCGAACGCAAACCCCTGGATGAAATCGCAGCGTACATTGAGCCGTACCATCGAATACTGCTGGTTGGATGCAACGAATGTGTCACGGTCTGCGCTGCCGGCGGCCGCAAGGAAGTCGCCATGCTCTCGTCCGCCCTGCAACTGGCGGCCATGAAACAAGGCAAAACCCTGAGCGTCAACGAGATGACCCTGGAGCGCCAGTGCGACCCCGAGTATGTGGAAACCCTGGCCACGCACATCGATGGCGTCGATGCCGTCGTTTCCATGGCCTGCGGCTGCGGGGTGCAGGAGATTGCGCGCCGCTTCGGGAAGGTGCGCGTCTTTCCGGCCGTGAACACCAAGTTCATGGGCGCCTCCGAACGGCCCGGGGTCTGGGCCGAGCGCTGCCAGGGCTGCGGTGACTGCCTGCTGGGATTGACCGGCGGCATATGCCCCATCGCGCGTTGCTCGAAACGGCTGCTCAATGGACCCTGCGGGGGCTCGAGCAATGGCAAATGCGAAATCGGGCCGGATGTGGACTGCGCCTGGGCCCTAATCTGGGAGCGAATGAAGGCCCTGGGCACGCAGGATCAATACGAAGCGGTCATTTCCGCCAAGGACTGGAGATCGAGTCGAGACGGTGGACCCCGCAGAATTGTCAGAGAGGATTTGCAATAATGAAAACGAACAGCGTTCTTGAGAAAATTTTTGCGGCGGGAGCGTTCGCGGTGACCTCGGAATGCGGACCGCCAAGAGGCGCCCTGCCGGACGTCGTCAGGGAAAAAGCCGCCCACCTGAAAGGATACGTCGATGCCGTCAATGTCACCGACAACCAGACGGCCATGGTCCGCATGAGCAGTTTTGCGGCCAGCGTGATCATCAAACAGATGGGAATGCACCCCGTGCTCCAGATGGTCACGCGGGACCGCAACCGCATCGCCATGCAAAGCGACCTCATCGGCGCCTATTCCCACGACATCAACACCATGCTGTGCCTGTCCGGTGACCATCCCCATTTCGGCGATCATGCCATGGCGGCCAATGTCTATGACATGGATTCGGTACAACTGATCGAGACCGTCAAAACCATGCGTGATGAGGGCCGGCTGCAGGGCGGCGCGGAAGTCAAAAACCTGCCGCGCATGTTCATCGGCGCGGCCGCCAATCCGTTTGCCGACCCATTTGAACTGCGCGTGGCGCGCCTGGCCAAGAAGATCAACGCCGGGGTCGATTTTATTCAGACCCAGTGCATTTACAATCTCGACAAGTTCGAACAGTGGATGCAGGGTATTCGTGATCGCGGCCTGCACGAGCGGGTGGCGATCATGGCCGGGGTGACCCCCATGAAGTCGGAGGGCATGGCCAAGTATATGAAGAACAAGGTGCCCGGCATGGATGTGCCCGATGAGATCATCAAACGCATGGCCGGGGTTCCCAAGGACAAGCAGGCCCAGGAGGGCATCGACATCAGCATCGAGGCCATCCAGCGTCTCAGAGGGATCGAGGGGGTCAGCGGCATTCATCTCATGGCCATCGAATGGGAGCACAAAGTACCCGAAATCATCGAACGGGCCGGACTGTATCCGCGACCGGCGGTCGACTAGCGGCTGCGTTCACGACGCCGCAGGCCGGACCGGTTCAACGCTTGCGCAATCGTGTTGATTGCATCAACCGACAGTTACAACAACAAACACCATCAATGGAGGTAACCCAATGAACACCCAACCCTTGATCCTCGTTGTCGACGATGACCCCGATCTGGTCGAATCGGTCTGCATGAAGCTCGAAAACGAGAACTACCGCACGGACAAAGCCTACGACGGTGTCGAGGCCTGGGACAAAATCAAGGCCGATCGCCCGGCCATGCTGATCCTGGATGTCATGATGCCCAGGAAAAACGGATATCAGCTGTGCGATGAAATCAAAAAGGACGACGCTTACAAGGACATTACGGTGCTGCTGCTCACCGCCGTGGCCGACGCCGTGACCTCCACCAACTACACCCACGTCGACGGCATCAACACCCTGGCCGACGATTTCATCCCCAAGCCCATCGACATGGACAAGCTGATGGAGATCGTCAAGGACTACATGGCCGGCTGAAGCGGCCCCGAACCCTGGAGCAGGTCGGCGTCGGCGTGTCCCCCGGGGTCGCCGCGAGGATGTGCGGCGGCTTCGACGGCGCGCCGGCACCGGCCGGGTCCAAGGGGTGCCGGCAGGGCCAGGCAAGGGTTGCGCAGAATCCGAAAACAGGGTATGGGACCACCCCGATCCGTGGCGCACCGCCGGGAAGACGTGTTTGCATGACGCCAGGCAAAATCAAGGTCAAGCGGATGAAAGTGAGCGAGCCCATGGTGGGGATATCGATCCGGGACCTGCCGGGCGAGCTGCACCTTTCGGAAGCGCTGTGCCGGGTTTGGGCCGAAAACCGGGTCAACCTGACCTTTTTTACCGTGCGGCGGGCTGCCGAGCGGGAAGCGCTATTCGGCTGCGTCATGGCAACGGACCTGACGCCAGCCAGAACAGCGCTAGCGGCCGTCTTGCCGGGGCCAGACGGTCGCGTGCGGATCATACCGTCCGTCAGCCTGTTGAGCGTCTTCCCGCACCAATCGGATTTCCGCCTGGTGGGGCACCTCCTGCAAGCCTTGTGGGACGCTCGAACCGGTGTGCATGCCCTGGCGTCGTCGATCGCCGCGCTGACCTTCGTCGTGGACACGGATCGAATCGAGGCGGCCGCCGAACGCCTCGAAAACCTGTTGGACGTGTAGCCGGGCGCTCGAACTATAACCGACATGGACGAGATGGAAACCGCCGCCAGATATACGGAAGCCAAAATAAAAACCTACGGTTTCGAAACCCGCCGGGATCGGTGTCTGTGCGAATTCAGCCTGGTGCCGGAACCGTGGCGGCAACGGCATCGGCCGGACGCCGCCGACGGCATGGACGCCATCCCGTTCGACATGGTGCTCTTGGAACCGCCCGATGGGGACCAATACCCGCTGGCCGTCGTCGTCGCCGATCGCCACCGCCGCGCGTTGCAGCAGTTTGTGGCCGGCATGGGACCCCGGCCGGCGGGTATGGAGATGCGATGCACCGCACCGGTGGAACTGCTCTACTTTTTCGGACCTCATTTCGGCGACCGTTTCGGCATTGCCGATGCCACCTGCCACGCCCTCGACCAACACAACATCCGGTTGATTGCGTCCGCCTTTTCGAGCTCCTCGGTTTTTCTGGTACTGGCCGAGCACGGCGCCGAGATGGCCAAGGCAATCTTCGCCGATCTGTTTGAAATTCCCAAAACCGTACGGCGCCCATCTTTTATGACCGCCGACCGCGGCAAGTGAATTTAAAAGGCGCTCGACACACTCCATGAACGCTAACATTTTAAATGAGATCGACTGGCGCATACGGGTTTTTGAATCCCTCTCCTTCCCGACCCTGATTCTCTCACCCCAAAAAAGAGTGCTGACGGCCAACCGCGTCTTTCTCGACAAGCACGACGTCACCCTCAATCAGATCGTGGGCAAGACCTGCAGCGATGTCTTCTACGACGGCAAAGGTTGCAAGGACAAGTACTGTCCCTTCGTCAAGGTCCTGCAGACCAGGACCGGCGAATCGGTGCTTCGCCGCCGATTGACCCTGACCGGCAAGCTGTTGTGGGAAGAGCGCCTCTTCTCTCCCATCTTGGATGACAAGGGCGACGTGATCTGCGTCATGGAGAGCGTGCGCGACGTCACCCAGCTGAAAACGCTCGAGATTACCTTAAAAGAGACCGAAGCCTTCCTGGAAAAAATCATTTTGAACTCGCCGGTGGCAATTGTCGCCGCCGACCACTGCAACAATATCCTGCTGATGAATCCGGCCGCCGAAACCCTGTTCGGCTACCAGAATGCGGTGGTCGCCAAGACGCTCAGCATCGACCAGCTGCACCACCCGGGAACGGCCGACCGGATCATGGCCACCTTGCGCGCCGACGACGAACACGGCGTCGGCAAACTTCACGGCCTGCACACCGACATTGTCAACGCGCGCGGCGAAACCATCCCGGCCGAGATCAACGCCTCGATCATCTATGAAGATGGCGATGAGATCGCGATCGTGTGCCTGTACACGGACCTGAGTGAACAGATCCGGATCCAGGAGAAGCTGGAAGAGACCCGCGCCCAGCTGGCGCAGTCCGAGAAAATGGCATCCATCGGCCAGCTGGCCGCCGGGGTGGCCCACGAAATCAACAACCCCTTGACCGGGATTCTGTTCATGTCGAGCCTGAAGATGGAAAACCTCGCCCCCGACGATCCGGAGCGCGAGGACTTGCAGGCCATGATCGAGGACGTGAACCGCTGCAAGAGCATCGTCAAAAGCCTGCTGGAATACAGCCGCCGGTCGGTTCCCACCAAAGGGACCATCGAGCTCAACACCGTCATCGAAAGCAGTCTCAGGTTGATCCGCGACCCCAAGATGTTTGGAAATATCAAGGTCACGCGCAATCTTTCAGCCGCCTCCATGCTGATTCACGTCGATAAAAACCAGATCAGCCAGGTGATCATCAACCTAGTGATCAACGCCATCGCGGCCATGGACGGCAACGGCCACCTGACGCTGCGGTCATATCCGTCTCCCGGAACGGGCAAGGTCTGTTTCGAGATTGCCGACACCGGCAGCGGCATCAAAGCCGAAATCCTCAACAAAATCTTCGATCCGTTTTTTACCACCAAGGAACAGGGCAAGGGCACCGGCATGGGGCTCAGCACAGCCTATGGGCTCGTCAAGGAGAACAAGGGCGAGATCAGGGTCAAGGAGACCAATGCCGGTGGCACGACCTTTTTAATTGAGTTCCAGGCCTATCAACCCGGTGGTGCGGCCGACGAAGCGGATTCTGAAGAGCAGACGACAACGGATCGACAACCGACATGAAATTCTCCGACAGCGAACGTCAGACCCACGCTGAGATCAGCGTGCTGGTCATCGACGACGAAATGCGGATTCGCACAGCCTGCCTGGCCATGCTGCGTCAGGACGGATTCACGGCGGACGCGGCCGAAAATGTGGAAACCGGGTTGCAGCGCCTGACCGAACGGCACGTCGACATTATCCTGCTCGATCTGATGATGCCCGGTATTTCAGGGCTCGAGGCGTTGACGAGCATCCGAAACCGGCATCCGGACACGGTGGTGATCGTGATCACGGGGTACGCCACCCTGGAACACTCCATCGAGGCGATGAAAAAAGGCGCCTTCGATTTCATTTCCAAACCGTTTTCACCCGACGACCTGCGGACCGTGCTGATCAAGGCGGTCGAACACACCCGCACGCTTCACGATCTGGCCAACGAGAAATCCCGCATCAAGGCCCTGGTCGACCATCTGGCCGACGGCGTTTTGGCCACGGACACCAGGGCCTGTATCGCGCTGATCAACCCGGCCTTTTTAACCCTGACGGGCTGCAAGGCCGGTCCCGCGGTAGGCAAGCCGGTCGGGGACGTGATACCGGTCGAGCAGATCCGCCAGATGATTGCCGAGGCCCTGGCCCTGCCAACCGAGGCGGCGGGAGCCCTGGTCCGCGAGGTGTTCATCGACCGCAGCGACACCTTTCTACGCGTGCGCTGCCTGCCTTTCCGTGACCGCCCGGGCCGAATCCTGGGGGTCGTCACAGTGGTCAACGACATCACCGCTTTGAAGATGATGGACCAGCTCAAATCCAATTTCGTGCATATGGTCTCCCATGAGATTCGCAGTCCCTTGAATTCGGTGCTGATGCAGATCAAGGTGGTCACCGATGGCCTGGCTGGCGCGCTGACCGACAAGCAGGAACAGATCCTGAACCGCGTCTCGGAGCGGGTCAACGGGCTGGTGAACCTGTCCACCGAACTGCTGGATCTGTCCAAGATCGAGTCCGGTACGGTCGCAGCCGAAAAGGAAGCCGTCGACATCGCCGAACTGCTGGAAAAAGAGGTCGACTTTCACGCCCCCCGGGCCCGTGAGAAATCCATTGACCTGACCCTGACGCCGCCCGAGGCGCTGCCCCAACTGCAGCTCAACCGCATGGGCATGGTGGAAGTGGTCTCCAACCTGATCAGCAATGCCATCAATTACACGCCGCCCGGCGGCAAGATCGATGTCACCGCCGAGTCGGACGGCGATGTGCTGAGCATTCATGTGCAAGACACCGGCTTCGGTATACCGGCCGCCGAGCTGGAACACATCTTCGATCGATTTTATCGCGTCAAAACCAACCAGACCCGCCACATCGTAGGCACCGGGCTGGGGTTGGCGATTGTCAAATCGATCGTTCAGGCCCTCGACGGCAAGATTGACGTGGAAAGCGTCGACGGCCAGGGCAGCCGATTTACGGTGACGTTGCCGCTTTGAGGTGTTGCAGCGAATTGTGTAGGACAGCTGATGGCGTTCTCGACGCGCCATTGTTTGGGTTGACAGCGGACCCGTGAAGGGCTTGGCGTCACCTTCTACGCCCGATCTGAACTTCGTATGGAAGCCAACTGTTGGGCACGCCTGAGCATTTGCTGTATCGCGTCGTCAATGGCGGCCCGCACCGGATCGGTTAATTGCATCCCTTTGGCGGTAGGCGGTGGTGGTGCGATTTTGTCTCCCCCCTGGACACCTGCGGCTTTTTCTATTGCTTCCATCGCTTTTCTCCTTTTCCTGCAGAGCGGCGGCCTATTCCATGGTCGATGGCGGAACCGTCTGCCGGCGGGCCAGTTTTTCAACGATTGGGTGCAAGCGTCCCTTCAATGATGCACCCTGGTATTACAAGAGACAATGACCTGGCCATTGATGTAGCTGACCAGAAGCAGCCCTTGCCGAGACAAGTCGGAAAGGTACTTGACGATTACATAGCTGTCACTGCTGCATTGGTCGGCAATCTGTCGGATCGTGCACGGCTGTCGTTTCAACATCGACAGAATAATATCTCTGGTTGGTAGGTCTAAACATCTTGTAGCTTCCATTTCCTTTCGCCCCTCGGTGAAGGTTAAAGGATGGTATCTGAAACAAATCTTAGCAATGAACGTGCCATTCGCCCCCGCAAGCTTGGACAGGCTGGCTGGCCACCCAAAATTACCATATAATTTCAGATAGTACGGACGACTATGGGGTGACAGTGGGATACCGTAGGGAGGGTCATCGGATCAGGTAAGGTAGCAATCTGCACGATTGTCACCTGTGGCAGCGCCCATCTATTTCGGGCACATCGATACGAAACGCCTTGATCTTCCGGTAAAGTGTGCTGGGATTGATGCCCAGGTCACGTGCGGCGCGCTTGCGATTTCCACGGTGCCGCTTCAGGGCCTCGGATATCATAAACCGTTGCATGGTGTTAAGGTCGACAGAATCAAAGGCGTCGCCGCCGGCCACTGCGGTGGCCCGCAATTCGGGTGGGAGATGATTCATTTCGATGGTCAAGCCCTGGCATAGCACGAAAGCCTGCTCGATAATATTCTCCAACTCGCGCACGTTGCCCGGATAGTGGTGCGACATGAGTCGTGCCATAACCCTGGCGGACACGCCGGAGATGTTCTTCTCTTGCATCCGGTTAAACTTGTCGATCAAATGGTTCACCAGCAGGGGAATATCTTCCCGGCGACGGCGCAGATCTGGCAGTTTGAGTTGGATCACGCGAATACGGTAGTACAAATCGTCACGAAAGATTCCCTTTTGAACCAGGTCGAGAAGATCCTTGTTCGTTGCCGTGACCACGCGAACATCGACCGGCACGGGCTTTTCGGTACCTAACGGCTCGACCAGACCGTCCTGCAGCACGCGCAGCAGGCGAATTTGCATTGCCGGAGAGATGTCACCGATTTCATCGAGGAAAATAGTGCCGTTATGGGCCAGCGTAAACCGTCCGGCCTTGTCGCGTCGGGCATCGGTGAACGCACCGGCCTTATGGCCAAACAGTTCGCTTTCCAGCAGGGTGTCCGGCAGTGCAGCGCAATTGACCGCAACGAAGGGCTGCTTTTTGCGGGGCGATAGATGGTGGATCGCGCGGGCGAAAAGCTCTTTGCCCGTTCCGCTGGCCCCCTCGATCAAGACATTGCTGTTGCTTCTGGATATCAGCGGAAGTATTTCGAACAGCCGCCGCATTTCAATGCTTCGCCCGATGATGTCCTCGAACGTATAACTTCGCTGCAGCTGTTTCTGGAGCTGTTTGACCTGGCTGAGGTCCTGGAAGGTCTCCACCCCGCCGATGATGTCGCCGTGATCATTTCTCAAGATGGCCGCTGAAATGCGAATCGGTACCCGCTGACCTTGACGATTGATGATGAAGGCGTCGGCATTGACGATCGGCCGACCGGTGTTGAAGGTCTGCTTGAGGGCACAGTTGGCTTCACATATGTTGGCGTGGAAGACATCGTGGCAAAAGCGATGGATGGCATCCTGGCGAGATACGCCGGTAGTGCACTCTGCGGCACGATTGAACGCGGTGATGCGCCAATTCAGATCGATGGTGAACACACCCTCGTTGATCGAATCGAGAATGACATCATGACCGCTGTTTTGCAGGTGCGGTGCCATATGGTCGACTCCATTGAGCGGCCCCATTCGTGCAATATGCACGCACTTGACACCTTAACTGTCGCATGCTGCACGACTATCGTCAACTCCATCTTGGGCCCGTGTCGATCCTACCGATACCGGTAATAGACCTCCTGACGCGTTGAATCAGCCCGGATCCGATCATGCCGCATGAGTTGACCAAGGATCTTGGAGACTTCGTTGATGTGCAAACCGAATGCGGCTTCGATCTGTTTGATGGTGCAGGGCCGGCGTTTGAGCATGGCCAGGATTTTGGCTTCATCGGCCTTGCCCTTTTGGGATCGCTTGGTGCTGAAGGCTGAGACGACCTGCGCGGGTGGGTCGAACAGGCCGGCAAGCGCCTCCAATTGCGCCGTGGACACGGCGGCGGCAAAGTCCTCGGCCGGCGGCCGGGCAATGGTGTTCAAATGAATTCTGTCTGGCCGCAGCCCCGATGCCAGGCGGGCGATTTTTTCGACTTGCGGGGCCATGGCGTTAAGGCCCGCCAGCAGGAACACCTCTATCCACAATTGGCCCGTGAAGCCCTCGCGGAATCGCGTGATGCCGTCAATCACCTGCGCGAACTGAAGTGCTTGGTGAGGGCGGTTGACCCACTCGAACGACTTCTGGTCCCAGGCACTCAACGACACCTTGACCACGCGGGCCAGACGGGCGGCCCGGCGCACCGCCGGCCGGCCCAAAAGCGTGCCGTTGGTCAGCAGGACGGAGGGAATCGGCTGGTGGCGAAGAAAGTCCAGGACCTCGCCGAACCGGGAGTGCAGCGTGGGCTCGCCGGAACCGGAAAGGGTCAGGTAATCAGCCTTGCCGTCAGCTTTGAGCCAAGTGGAAATTTCGGAGATGACATCGCCGGTGGGGACGTAGGCTTTGCGCTGCAGGGTTTTGGAAGGCGTCCGGCCCAGCTGGCAAAAGACGCAGTCCAGGCTGCAGGTCTTGAGCGGCGTCAGGTCAATGCCCAGCGACCGTCCGAACCGCCGCGACGGAACCGGTCCAAACAAATAGGTGTAATCGGTCTGGGTCATGGGGTTTTAAATTTAAACCATCTCCTTGATGCGGTTTTCAATGATCTCCAGTTGCCGCCGCAATTGATCGGCCTGCTGCTGCAGCCGGCCCATTTCCGACCCCCTGGACAACCCCGTGGCTGCCGTTGGTACGGCCGCCTGCCCCGCCACGGCTGGCGCACTGCACCGGCGGCCCATGCCTCGGCCGCCACCCATGCCACGCCCACAGCCACCCATTCCGCGGCCGGTCATACCCGATTGGCGGACATCTTGGGGACCGTTCGCTGGAACACCTGATGCTTCAAGAAGAGATTTCGGTTCGGATGGCGTGATCGCACCATTTTTGAACGCTTCGACCGCGTCGCCAACGAGGCCGTGTTGATTGAGGATCATGCGGATATTCGTTTTGGCAAAGACCTGCATGGCCTTGGGCCCGCATTTGCCGGTAATCACCGCTTCAACACCCGTGGACGCGACCAGGGCGGCCGATTGGATGCCGGCACCGGTCGACAGGTCGGCATTGGGGTTGGCGACTGCTTCAAAGCGCATGTCAGCAGTGTCGACGATGATAAAAAAGGGACATCGCCCGAAACGTTCATCGATAGTGGCGTCAAGATTGTCTCCATTGGCACTGATGGCGACTTTCATGGGGTACCCTCCTTGCACACACGATCAGCCCTGGGAAGCGCTGACCACCTGTGCGGCAATGTCGTCGAACACGCGGCTGGCCGGCGCGTTCGCATAATGTTTCTGGTAAGAGATGCCAGCGTCCCCGCAGGCGACCAGTTTGGGGTCGAAAGGGATCTTGCCCAGCAGTTTCAATCCGGCCAGGACAGCCGTTCGCTCCCCGCCGCCGGAGCCGAAAATCTCGACCGGCTTGCCGCAGTGGGGACAAATGCCGCCGCTCATGTTTTCCACCAGGCCCAAAATGTCCATTTTGACCGTCTTGCAGAAGCTGATCGATTTGCGCACATCGGCCAAGGCGACCTCCTGGGGCGTGGTCACGATGACGGCCCGGGCGTCTTTTATCAGCTGGGCCACGGTCAACGGTTCGTCGCCGGTTCCCGGGGGCGAGTCGATGATCAGGTAGTCCAGGTCGCCCCAGGCCACCTCTCCGATGAACTGGCGGATGGCGCCGTGCTTGACCGGACCGCGCCAGATGACGGCATCGTCCTTGTTGGGCATGAGCGCTTCGATCGAAACGGCCGCCAGGTTGGCAGAGTAGCGCATAGGGTTCAATTTTTTTTGATCGGGATTGGCGGCCAGCATGCCGGAAAGTCCCAGCATGCGGGGAATGTCGGGACCGTGGATATCCACATCCATCAGGCCAACCTGGTAGCCTTTTTCCGACAGGGCGATGGCCAGATTGACTGCGACGCTGGATTTGCCGACACCGCCCTTGCCGCTCATGATCATGATTTTGTGTTTGATGCGGGCCAGCGATCGCCTGGCCAGTTCGTCCGCGCTGGGCTCGGGCGGCTTGTCCATGATGCCCAGGCCAGTAGGTTCGTTTTTCATTGGTACTCCTCGATAATTATGGTTCTGTGGGGGTCGTGAAACCCAAAATCCGATTCAGGTGCGTCATCAGGCGCCTTGCGTCCGCCGCTTGCGGCGACGGCGGCAGCCGCATCAAAATCCCCAGGCCCTCGCTGGCTTCGTGAAAGTCTGCTTCCGGCAGCGCGCTGACCAGCGCGCAGTTGATCATGGGATTGACCGTGACGATCTTTTCAACAAGCGCCAGCCCGGTCATGTCGCCCAGATCCTCATCGACCAGCAGCAGGTCCACGGTGCGCTTGGCGATGGCATCCAAGGCCGCGCGGCCAGAGGCGGCCCAGTCGATGGCAGCGTCCATGTTTTCAAAAGCCGTTACGATGCCCTTAAAATTGGATCGCTGCGGTGTCACGAGAAGCACTCTGCTCACGGGATCCTCCTGTCATTCAATGGATTGCCGGGCGGCCTCGGCTTGGTGGGTTTGCGGGTCGCAGGGGGTCCGTCGTGGCACCCGGGCATGATAAAGGTCGGCGCAAGGGGCATCCCCTGAGCGTAGGCGGCCAGCACCGGCTCCACCTGGCCGGCGATAAAGGGGACCAGTGTGACGCCGGCGGCGATGAGAACGGTGGCCGGAACCTGCGACACGGCACCGCAGATGAGCACCGGCACCTCGAGCCGCAGCAGGATTTTGGCCAGGTTGGCCGGAAATCCGGGGTCGAAAATAACGTAGGACCGATCCACAATGCGGCCGTTTTCGATTGTCGCCACCAGCAACCGCCGGGATGCATCGAATACCGGCGAAATGCGATCCTCCCAGACAGTGATGGCGACTTTCATCATTGATCCCCTCGTATTGCCTTGAGGTTGCCCCTGAACGAACACAACCTGTCTTAGGCCATGGCAAAGCGTGTGCCATGACCGGCTGACCTCCAAATAAATATCGATCCATAAAAAATACAGCTGGTTAAAAATCAGGTGGGTATTGATCGGCTGCAAGTGGATTGGACAGTGTTGCACAAATGCAATGGTTGCCCACCATCGGTCTGCGACTGTGCAATGGCGGTCGCCGGTCAGATGCCGCCCAGTTTGGGCATGACCGCGGCGGCGAAGCTCAATACGAAAAAGAACCCGCACATGTCGGTGACGGTGGTCAGCAAGGGGCTGGACACCAGCGCCGGATCGAGCTTGAACCGCTTGAGCACCAGCGGCAGCATTCCGCCGAGGATCACCGAGACCAGGGTGTTGGCCGCCAGCGCACCGCCGACGACCAGCCCGAGCCAGGGGTTGCCCTTCCACAGGAAAGCAACCCCGCCCAGCAGCATACCCAGCACCAGGCCGTTGATGATGCCGACCCTGGCCTCTTTGGACAGCACCCACAGCAGTTCCCCAGGACGTACCAGCCCCAGGGAAAGTTCGCGCATGCTGACGGCCACGGCCTGATTGCCCGAACAACCGCTCATGTCGCTGACCATGGGTAAAAAAACCGCCAGGGTGATGACTGCGGCCAGGGTGTCCTGATACAGGGCAATCACGCTGGCGGCGATGATGTTGAGCACGATGTTCATGCTTAGCCACGACAGCCGGCGTCCGGCCCGCGAGTAGAGGGGCATGGTGCGGAACTCCTCGCCGCCGACGATGCCGCTAAGCCGCAAAAACGTCCGGGTCTTGCGCTTGTTGACCGCTTCGTCGACGGCGCTGGGCAGGACCACACCCACCAGTCGCCTATCGCCGTCGACGACCGGCACGCCGAAGAGGTGGTGTTCGTCGAAAAAGGCCTCGAGCTCTCTGAGGGAGGCCTGGTCGGAGACGCTCAACGGCGTTGGAATCATGACCGAGGTCAGCCGGGTGGTTCGGTCGGGAAAGAGCAGGTCGTGCACGCGCAGCACGCCGGCAAGCCGGTCGGCCCCATCGACCACATAAAAATACTGCACGTGGTAGTCGGCATAGTCGCCGCGGTTGGCCTGCAGGTCGTCCAGAACGTCCTGGATGGTCTCCTCGGTGCGGTAGACGAGGTACTCGGAAATCATCAGGCCGCCGGCACAGTCGGTTGCATAGGCCAGCAGCTTTCTGGCCTCGTCGGCATCTTCGCGGTCCATCCGCGACAAGATGGCCCGGCTGGCGTCGGCGTCCATCTCCCCCAGCACGTCCACCAGATGGTCGCTGGAGAGCTCCTCCATGATGGCGGCGGCCTGTTCGGATGGCATCTCTTCGACCAGTTCGGCGGCCTGGGCCTCCGGTATTCCTTCGATGAGCTCGGCGGCATCGCTGGGGTCGAGGAAGGCGAACAGGTGGCGCCGGTCAGCGTCTGTCAGCCGCGAGACGACCCGGCCCATCTCGGACGGGCCGAGGGTGTCGATGAACCGCATCAGGGCCGGGGTTTCGCCGCTGCCGATCAGCTCGGCAAGTTCCTCCCAGGGGGGGGTGGGGGCTGTCATAGTGAACCTTTAGGCAACCATCGGCAGCCGCCGGCAAGCGGATGGCGATGGGGTGGTTTTTGGCTATGCATTGTTGGACTTGCAATGCTTGGCGTCCTCGATGATCTCTTTGGCATCCATCGCGCGGTCGAAATGGGTGATCTGCTCCTGGGTGAGCAGTAGGTCCTTCATGCCGTAGATCTGCATTCGACATGACTGGGTGAAGAGGCGGTTGACCAGCACCAGGGAGGCGATCTCCATCTCCTGGATCTTCTTCTCGGCCACGGCCGCCATGGTGCTGCGGATGAAACGGTTGTCGGCCTCCTCGATCTGGATGAAGGCCGTCAGCAGGCTGCGGTACTGCGCCTCCTGGTCCTCCATGCCCAGGATGCGGCCCATGGTCAGGTACAATTCGACGATGCGCTTGCGGAAAAGCTTGAACTGGGTGTTGAGGTAGGGGTTGTCGGATCCGTCGAACTCCTCCATATTATGTCGCACCCCCTTGAAATTCTTGATGGCGTTCATCATGTTGCGCGAGGCGTAGATCAGGCGCTCCAGCTCCTTGGCTTCGGCCCTGTTCAGGCGGCTGGTCTGGATGCCGGAATAGAAGGTGAAGATTTCGGCATGCAGCAGCTTGATGTTCTCGTAAAGCTCGTCGAGGGTGTATTTCCTGCGCCGGCTCTTCTCAAAGGGCAGATCGCTGTCGAACACCAGCTTCTCGTCGATCCGCAGCATACGGAGGTTATAAAGCTGCCCCTCCTGAAGCAGGTGGCCGATCTCCTTTCGCAACGCCGCGGTGGCGGCGTCGGTGACTTCCGGCGGAGTCTGGCTCAAGTAGACGGTCAGTACGGTCTTGTGGTCCGGATAGATCCGGTTGAGCAGATTGGCAAAGAGCCCCAGAAAGGGGAAGAAGAGGGTCACCCCGACCAGGTTGAACAACGTGTGGAACAGGGCCAGGCCGGTCAGGCTGTTGCGGCCGATATCCACGACCATCGATACGGCCCCAACCATCACGGACAGTCCCGCGAAGGCGACCAGACCCGTGCCCAGATTGAACATCAGGTGGCTCATGCTGACGCGCTTTTTGGCCGGCGACCCGCCGATGGCCCCCAGCAGCACCGTGATGGTCGTGCCGATGTTGGCGCCGATCACCATCACGGCACCGATGTCGAAGGTGATCAGCCCGCTATTCAGGGCGGTCAGCACGATGGCGATGGTGGCCGCGCTGGCCTGCATCAGGGCCGTAAAAAGGATGCCCACGATCAGGTAGACCCACAGCCCGTATGGGATGAAGTCAGCCAGGCTGAAATCCTGGGCGAAACTCTCCACGCTGATCTTCATGAAGTCCAGGCCCAAAAAGAGAAAGCCGAAGCCGATGGAGAGCCGGGTCACCTGAGCCGCTCTGGTGGTTGGCTTGAAAAGGATCAGCCCGATGGCCCCGATGCCGATGAAGGGCAGGGCCAGGGTTTCGATCTTGATCTTGAACCCGATGGTAGCCATGATCCAGGCCGTCAGGGTCGTGCCGATGTTGGACCCCATGATGACCCCGATGGCATTTTGCATGCTCATCACGCCCGCACCCACAAACGCCAGCACCATCAGCGACACCGCCGAGCTGCTCTGCAGCAGGGCGGTGACCAAGGCGCCGCTGCCGATGGCGCGCAGCCTGCCGTTGGTATAGGTGCGGATGATGCGCCGGAAGGTTCGTCCGGACAACGCCTTGACCGACGCTTCGATAAGCAGCATGCCGAAGAGGAAGATGCCCAGCCCGGCTAAAAGTTTCCAGATGTCCAGCGTAGATGCCATCTCGCTCGTTTCACAAATGCGATGGTTGAACGCCGCCGCCGGGTGACTGTGCCGTGGCGGTGGCCGTCGCGGCGGTCCGGTTAGCCAGACCGCTTGCGATCGTCGGCGGCGGTTGTCGAGCGTCCGTCGACGCTGGGCAGCGGGATACCCAACCGCTTGATTTTACGGAAAAGCGTGCTTTTGTGCATGCCCAGCGCCGCCGCCGTGGCCAAGCGGTTGTAGTGGTTGGCCTTGAGGGCATTCATGATGGCGACCGCCTCGGTCGAGTTCAGGGTGCGTGTCAAGGAGGTTGGGTCATGCGCGGGCACCGCTGGGCGCGTAAAACCACCGGGCAGGTGGCTGGTCTGGATCAAACCGGCGTTGCACAGCACGAAGGCGTGTTCGATGATATTTTCCAACTCGCGGATATTGCCGGGATAGTCGTGGCACATGAGCAGCTGCAGCACGTCGGCGTCGACACCCGTGAGCGCCTTGCCGCGGATCATGTTCATCTTTTCGACGAAATGCGCGATCAACAGGGGAATGTCTTCCTTGCGGTCGCGAAGGGGCGGCAGGCGCAGGCTGACCACGTTGATCCGGTAGAACAGATCCTTACGGAAGTCACCATTGGCGACCAGGTCGGCAAGGTCTTTGTTGGTGGCGGTGACGATGCGCACATCCGACTTTATTTTTTGCACCGTTCCGAGCGGGGTGAAGGCCCGGTCTTCCAAAACGCGCAGCAGCTTTACCTGAAAGGCGGGGCTGGTGTCCCCGATTTCGTCCAGCAAGATGGTGCCGCCCTCGGTGGCGGAAAAATACCCCGGCTTGTCTTTGACGGCATGGGTAAAGGCGCCGGACTTGTATCCGAATAGTTCCGATTCGAGCAGGGTGTCCGGCAGGGCGCTGCAGTTGATGGCCACGAAGGGCTTGTGCTTGCGCGGGCTGGCGTCGTGGATGGCACGGGCCATCAACTCTTTGCCCGTTCCGGTCTCGCCTTCCAGCAAAACGGTGCTGCCGCTTTCGGCCACCAGGGGCAAGATGGCCAGAATGTCACGCATGGCATCGCTGCGGCTGACGATGTCGCCCATCTGAAAGCGTCCGTCCAACCGCTTGCGCAGGGCCTCCACCAGGCTGTGGTCCCGAAAGGTCTCCACCCCGCCCAGCACCTCTCCGCGGCTGCTCTTGAGCGGCGAGGTCGACACCGTGATGGGGATCCGTTTTTTCTGGCTGTTGATGATGTAGGTGGCGGTGCTGGTAAACGACGACCCCTCTTTCATCGTGCGCTTCAAGGCGCAGTCCGCTTCGCACATGTTCGAGCGGAAAACTTCCCAGCAGTGGCGGCCGATGGCCTCTTCACGGGTGATTCCGGTGATCTGTTCGGCGGCACGGTTAAATGACATGATGCGCCATTGGTGATCGACCGTGAACACCCCGTCGGAAATGCTCTCGAGGATGATGTCGGTGACGTTGTCCGGAACGGGTGTCGGTTTGGGCTTTTTCATGGTTGTGGACGCTGGCAGTCGGATCAACAACAGTTTGCCATTCGTGCGCACGAATGGACGACAGGTGTGTATATACGCTAGTTGGCGGCCAAGTTCCAGCGCCGTCCGCCAGATTCGATCACAGCAAGCGACGTGCCGGCGCCTTGGGGGTGGCGGTTACTTGACGCGGCGCAGGTGGTGGCTGGCACGCCGCCATGTCTCGAAGGCATTAAGGTAGGCCAGCAGGTCCTGGCACTCCATTCGGAGCAGGCGCACCTGCCAGAGGGTCGACGGTGAAAGGCGGGATTTGAAGATGTAAAAGATGCTGCCGCGACCGCATGGGTCGAGTCGGTCCAGCAGGCCGATCAGCTTTTCGACGGTGGGGAAATAGTCGTTGATATCCAGGGGTGTGGCGACGATTTCAGCCGCCAGGGATTTCAGTTCCCGGTAAGCCCGGTAGTGTCCGCTGGCGGCGGTGCGGGTCGCCGTCAAGGCTTTTTCCCAGCGGGATTCGAGCTCGCTCAGGGTCAGTCGGCGGTCCATGCTTTCGGTTCCATGCCATCCGGTCGGCTTCGGCAAAAGGTCCTTTTGGAAATGATTCGCAAAGGATGCATTTTCGACGGATCCGTAAAAGCGCCGAGATCAAGGCTTGCAAATCCCGGGTAGCGGGGCGTACTTGCGGTACTCCGCAGTGACGAGGGATGCAGCGTAACGCAGATATCGGCGCTTTTACGGATTCGTTCGGGTTACATGGCCGTTTCCGGGTGAAACACATTGACCTCCTTGAGGTCGTCCCCGAGGTATTCGCGTTCATTGGGCCCCAATATGCCCAGCGACAGGCAGATCAGGGTCCACAGGTGCACCACCGGGTAACCGCCGCCGTAGTGCTCGCTCAGCTCGTGAATCTGGGCATGGCAGTTGTGGCAGCCGGCGATGCAGTAGTCGGCGCCGGTGGCCTTGATCTGCTGGTCCTTCAGCTGGCCGTACTTGAGCCGCTCCTCCTTGAAGCCGGATTGGAGAAATCCGCCGCCGCCGCCGCAGCAGTAGTTGTTGGAACGATTGGGCTGCATGTCGATGAAATTCTCTTCGCCGACCACGGATTTGACCACGTAGCGCAGATCCTCGGCAATGGGGTCACCGAAGCTCTTGCGCACGATCTGGCAGGGGTCCTGGACCGTGAATTTGATTTTCAAATCCTTGTTCCAGTCGGCGTTGACCTTCAATTTGCCTTCCCGAATCCATTTGGCATAGTACTCGTAGATGTTTTTAACTTCAAAGTTGTGCTCGAGGTTGAATTTTTTCAGTCCGGCCCGGACTGAGAAGGTGACGTGACCTCACTCGGTGTTGAGAAACGTCTTCACCCCCAATTTGTTGGCCTGGTTGACGGTCGTGCGGGTCACCTGTTCCCAGGCGTCGTTGTCGGCCAGGAACATGCAGTAGTTCTCGCCGGCCCAGCCGGCGCTTCCATAGGTCCAGTCCGCACCGGCCAGGTGCAGAATCTTCCACAGCGGCACCAGCTCATCCGGTTCGGTGACCGGCTCCCTGGAGTTCTGGTTCAAAAAGAATTCGGCGCCCTGCTTGTCGATGGGGGCCTGCATGTCGGCGAATTCCGGCTGAGCCTCCTGGTATTCCTCGAGAACGTCCTGCACCACGAAGACGAAGTCATCCGGCGCGGTGCCCATGGCACTGGTGCTGGCGTTGCGCAGAGCCATGTCGCAGGAGCCTAATATTCCCTTGGGTCGATCTTCCCGGGGACGCAGCGCCCGGGCATTGTAGACCAATTGGGGAATGTCGATTTTCATGGGACAGACGTAAATGCAGCGCTGACACATGGTACACATCCAGGGCCAGTCCGACTTGGCGATTTCGTCGTCCAGCCCCAGGGCCGCCATGCGCAGGAATTTGCGCGGATCCATGCCTTCCAATCCGGTGGCCGGACATCCGGAGGAGCAGGCCCCGCAAGTCAGGCAAAGGTTCAGGTTGCCGCCTTCCGGCAGGATCTCTTTGACGTGGTCCATGAAGGTGCTTCGTTTTTTGCCGCCCAACCGAATGGGATCGTCACGCATTGATTCCGCCTCCTGATCAGTTCTCCAAGTTGTTGGTGAAAAAGGGTGGCCGGCGATCCATCCCGCTCGGTATGGCATCGCCGGTCGCGGGCCGGAACTAGATTCCGGCAGGAAAACCAATCGCAGCATAAAGTGTGCCCGAAAATCAAACGCCCTGATTTTTTATAAATACTCAACTTTTTAGTATAAACTCGAATTTAAAAAAATCGCGGGGCAGGGTTGTGTCGCTCTTTTGCGACTGAACGGACAAGCAACTGTCTTGATTGCGCGACACCATACCACCAGCCGACCCGAAGCCGCATGAAAAGCCATCCAGGTGTCCGCCAACGGCAGGCCATATTCCATTTATTTTGTGCATATGTAAAAAAATTGGCTTGACCTCTTATGAGCTTATGCTTATTGTCGGTTTTAATCCCGACAGGGTCCCAGATCGACCCTGTCACCGGCAACATGTTCGACATCATAGTTGAAGGGCCGGATCTGCAAGGAGATTACGCCAGATGATAATCAGTATTGCCAGCGGAAAAGGCGGCACCGGAAAGACCACCGTGGCCACGAACCTGGCGGCTTCCGTGAAAGGGCCGGTTCAGCTGCTGGATTGCGACGTCGAAGAACCCAATGCGCATCTGTTCCTACGGCCGCACATCGAAACGCGCCAAACGGTTTTCACCCCGGTTCCTGAAATTGACCCACACCAATGCGACGGCTGCAAAAAGTGCATGGAGATCTGCCGCTTTCGGGCCATTACGGTGATCGGGGAAACGGCTCTGGCCTTCCCGGAGCTGTGCCACGGCTGCGGGGGCTGCATGGCCGTCTGCCCGCAGGGGGCCATTCAAGAAACCGGGCGTGAACTGGGTCTGCTGGAAATCGGGTCCGCCGGCGCCATCGCCTTTGCACACGCCCGCATGCGGGTCGGCGAGGCCATGGCGCCGCCCCTGATCCGCCGTGTCCGGGAGTGCACCGCAAGTGCGGGGCTGACTTTGATCGATGCACCGCCGGGCACGTCGTGTCCGGTCATCGCCGCCATGAAAGGCACGGACTTTGTGCTGCTGGTCACCGAACCGACCCCCTTCGGCCTGCACGATCTGAAACTGGCCGTCGAAGCCGTCAAGATCCTCAAGATTCCCATGGGGCTGGTCATCAATCGCGCCGATATAGGCGATGGTGCGGTCAGGGCCTACGCCCACGGCGAAGGCGTGCCAGTGCTCCTGGAAATCCCTTTCGACCGGCGGATTGCCGAAAGCTACTCTCGCGGAGAGTTGATCGCCCTGGCCCTGCCGGAATGGAAAACCCGTTTTCAGGAGCTGTTTGACGCCATCGTGCCCTTGTCGGGAACAGGAGGTGCCGAGACATGAAGGAACTGGTCATTTTAAGCGGCAAGGGGGGAACCGGCAAAACCAGCCTGACAGCCGCGTTTGCGGCCCTTGCCGATGCCTGCCTGCTGTGCGATGCGGATGTGGATGCCGCCGATCTGCACCTGTTGATGCAGCCTGTGATTCGGCAGCAATCCGATTTCACGGGCGGCGGTGTGGCCATCATAGATCCGCAGCGTTGCACCGGCTGCGGCACCTGCATCGATATGTGCCGCTGGTCGGCCATCGCGCCCGATTTCGTGGTCGACGAGATCACCTGCGAGGGCTGCGGCGTGTGCGTCGATTTCTGTCCCGAGCAGGCCATCGACTTTCCCGTAAAAACCTGTGGTCAGTGGTTTGTCTCCGACACGCGGTTCGGCCCCATGGTGCACGCCCGCCTGGGTATTGCCGAAGAGAACTCGGGCAAACTGGTCAGCCTGGTGCGCCGGGAAGCCCGGCAATTGGCCGAGGCGCGCAATATCGACCTGATTCTCACCGACGGTCCTCCCGGTGTCGGCTGCCCGGTGATCGCTTCGGTGGGCGGCGCCACCTGCGCCCTGATCGTTGCCGAACCGACCGTTTCCGGCATCCACGACATGGGGCGGGCCATTGAGCTGTGCCGGCATTTCAAGGTGCCGGTGCTGGTGTGCATCAACAAGTTCGACCTCAATCCGGAAAACACCGTCACCATCGAAACCATGTCCCGCAAGGCCGGGTTGCCCGTGGTCGGCCGCATTCCCTTCGACCCGGTCTTTACGCGGGCCATGATTCAAGGCAAGACACTGCCGGAGTTCGACGGCAGTGGCCCGGCCAATGACGGTTTGCAAAAGGTGTGGACCAACATCTTGACATCACCGGCCATGACGGCCGACGCATCGACACGATAACCAAAACAACATCATTTTGTTGAAAGGAGCGACACGAATCATGGAAAACGGAAGAATCGCCATCCCATCAAATGAAGCGGGGGGCCTCGACGGTACCCGGTCGGGACATTTCGGCCATTGCGACACCTTCACCCTAGTGGATGTAAAAGGGGGTACCATCGCAAAGGTCTCCACGATTGCCAACCAGAGCCATGTTCAGGGGGGCTGCATGGTGCCCGTGAACCTGCTGGCCGACAACCAGGTCAACGCCCTGATCGTGGGCGGCATCGGCATGCGGCCCCTGATGGGATTCCGTCAGGCCGGCATCGAGGTCTACCACGACGATCAGCGACCGGAGATCCGGCCGGTCGTGGAGGACCTGATTGCCGGAAAGCTGCCCATGATCGCCGACAACCAGGTCTGCGGCGGCGGCGGCGGGGCCCACTGACCGATGCCATCCGCAAGAAGACCTGTTTCAAGACGAACCCTGACCGAGGAGAAGCAGCGATGAAAATCGCCGTTACCGCCACGGGGCGCGACCTGGACGCGTCCGTGGACCCCCGTTTTGGAAGAGCGGCCTACATCCTGATCGTGGACAGCGAAAGCCTCGATGTCGAGGTCCTGGACAACGCTGAAAACGTCAACGCCTTCAAAGGCGCCGGCATTCAGGCCGCCACCATGATCAGCGACAAACAGGCCGATGTACTCCTGACCGGCTATTGCGGGCCCAACGCGTTCAAGGCCCTCGATGCCGCGCGTGTGAAGGTCGCCGGCGATGTCAGCGGCACGGTTCGCGAAGCGGTGGCTGCATTTGTGGCGGGAAAGGTCAAGATCGTCGACGCGCCCAACGCCGAGGGACACTGGTAAGCGCAGTGCGCGAAATTGGCCTGGCCGCCGCACCATCAGGAAGCCGAAATTATAATCATTTTCGATTGAGTCCGGCTGGTTGCGACACCATGGGGGGAAGGTCAGGCCAGCGTCTGCCGCCAGAGGCGGTGGACTAGGGCCTTGAGGTGCCGAAAGCGCCGGCCATCGATCAGGGTGGAGCGCTCCTGCAGATTGAGCCGGTGAGCAACCGCCCGGTAGATCAGGTAGGCATGCCGGAGTCGGTAGGCGCTGACCCCGTCCAGGATCCCGGCTTCGGTCAAGGCCTGCAAAAGGCGCACGTTGTCGGTCCAGCGCGTGAGCCCCGGATGGGCAGCGGCGTGCTGCAACACCAGATACTGCACTAAAAATTCGACGTCCACCATGGCGCCGACATCCTCTTTGATGTCGAACTGGCCCGGCCGGCCGGCCAGCCGGTTGGCGCGCATTTTTTCGCGCATCTCGCTCACGGCGGCTTTGAGCGCATCGGCCGGGCGGGGCTGGCAGAGCACCTCCTTGCGTATCGCGCCAAAGGCCCTTTTCAGGACCGAATCCCCGGTGATGGGCCGGGCGCGGATCAGGGCCTGGTGTTCCCAGGTCCAGGCCTCACTCAGCTGGTAGGCCTTGAATCCGTTCACGTGACTGACCAGCAGTCCCGAGCTGCCGCTGGGCCGCAGGCGCATGTCGGCCTCGTACAAGGTGCCGGCGGCCGTGTGGGCCGTCAGCATGTGAACCACCCGCTGCCCCAACCGCGCGAAGAAGTGGGCGTTGTCGATGGGACGCTCGCCCCCGCGGGTTTCGCCGGCGTCGGCCGCGTGCAGAAACACCAGATCCAGGTCCGACCCGTATCCCAGTTCGAGCCCACCCAGTTTTCCATAGCCTATCACGCAAAACCCGCGCCGGCAGGTCTGCCCATCGAGCGTGCACGACGGGCGGCCGTGGCGTGCCGTCAGGTGCCGCCAGCAGATGTCCACGACCGTCTCCAAAATGGTTTCGGCAATCCAGGAGAGGTGATCGCTGACCTTCATCAAGGGCAGGACGCTGGTGATATCCGATGCCGCCACCCGCAGGGTGTTGACCTGCCGGAAGATGCACAGGTTCTCCATCTGGTACTCAGGGTCGTCGTTTCCGATTACGGCCATGCGGCGGGTCAGGTCCAAGCGCAGGGTTTGCGGCCCGGGCGGGGTGTAGAGGGTGCGCGGGTCCAGCAGTTCGTCGAGCAGGACCGGGTGGCGGCTGAGAAAGGCGGCGATCCAGGGACTGACGCTCACCAGCCGGACCAGGTGGGTCAGGGCGGTGGGGTATTCGATCAGCAGGGCAATATAGCTGATGCGCCGTTGGATGCTTTTGAGCAGTTGCAGGACCCGGCGCAGGACGGTTAGCGGGTCGTCGCAGCGGCCGGCGGCTTCCAACACGGCGGGCATCAGGCGGTCCAGGCGCTGTTTTCCGGCACCGCTCAAGGCGCGCGTGATCGGCTCGGCCCTGAACCCGTCGAGCAGCACGGCGGCCGCATCGCCATCGCTGAAGCCGGCCTGCGCCAAAAGGCGCCGCCGCTCTTCGATGGGCACGGAAGCCGACCAGGCGTCGCCCAGGTGGGGGGTTGCGTCGCGGCCGTCGGGTCTCGACCCGGAATCGGCATCCGGTTCCAGGAGCCGTTCGAAATGGGCCCGCACCCGGTTGCGATGCCGATCGAGGGCGGCCTGGTAATCCCCCCAGTCTTCAAATCCCATGCTCAGGGCCAGCTGCAGGCGCGCCACGGCCTCGGTCGGCAACCGGTGGGTCTGACGGTCATCGGCTTCCTGGAGCCGGTTTTCGCTCATTCGCAAAAACCGGTAGGCCGCGGTCAGTTCACGGCAGACCGCCGACGGAACCAGTCCCTGCGCCGACAGGGTGGCCAGCACCTGCTGGATGGCCCGCTGCTGAAGTTGAGGCAGCACCCCACCGCGGATCAATTGAAACATCTGGCCGAAAAATTCGACCTCGCGGATGCCGCCGCCGCCCAGCTTGATGTTGTCGTCAAGGCCTTTGCGACGGACCTCGCTGGTAATTTTGCCTTTCATCTCGCGCAGGGATTCAAAAACCCCAAAATCCAGGTAGCGGCGATAGACGAAGGGCTGCAGGCGCTGCAGCAGCGCCCGGCCGGCCGACCGGTCGCCGGCGACCACACTGGCTTTGATCAGGGCATAGCGTTCCCACTCACGGCCCTGAAACTGATAGTAGTCCTCCATGTGATCGAAGTTCATGACCAGGGGGCCGCCGTCGCCATAGGGCCGCAGGCGCGTGTCGACCCGAAAGACGAAGCCGTCGACGGTGGTTTCGCCGATGGCCTGGATCAGGTGCCGGCACAGCCGGGTGAAAAAGTCCGCATTGGCGAGCGGTTGGCGGCCGCCGCGGGTCTCGCCGGCGGCCGGAAACGTAAAGATCAGGTCCACGTCCGAGGAAAAATTGAGCTCGCCGGCACCCAGCTTGCCCATGCCCAGGACCACCAGGCGCTGCGGGCGGCCGTTTTTGTCAACGGGAGTACCGTCGGCGGCGCACATGCGGGCATACAGCAGATCCAGGGCGCCGTCGATGGCCAAACTGGCCACCGCCGTCAGATCGGAGGTGGTTTCGTCCAGGTCGGCCATCCCGGCCAGGTCGCGCACGGCAATGCGCACCATCTCCCGCCGCCGGAAGCCCCTCAGGGCCGCTTTCAGTTGGGCCGTCCAGGCGGCCTGGGCGGCGTCGGCGGACAAGGGCCTCAACCGGGCAGCCAGGACGGCGGCCATGCGGTCCGCGCCGGCGGTGGTCAGCAGATCGCCGCTGTCGATCAGGTCCAGGGCCATCTGCGCATGGCGAATACAGGCGGCGGCAACGAAATCGCTGTAGGCGAAGGCGGTCGCCAGCGCCTCGGCGCCGGCCGACGCCGGTGCAAACGGATGGCCGGTTTGGCGGACGGCCCGCTCGAAGGCGATCCAGTGTTCCAGCCGGCGGTCGTTCAGGCGCTCGACCGGGGGCTTTTCAGCGGTGACAGCCATGATAGGCGAAGTATCCTTTTGGCGTGTGATGGCAACAGCGCAGCCACACGGTAGCAAATTTGCGCGCCCCTGCCAAGAAGTGTATTTTTTCGATGGGTTACAAAGTTCCAGGCCCTGTCGTCAGTCGAAATACAATTTTGTAGTTTTAATGCCGGATATATTGCATTTTTGTGGTTAAAATTTGACTCAACATGGGCAGCGAACGGCTGAAGATTGAGGAAGCAATTGGATTTCCAGAGCTAAAATGCTATGGTACGCAACTTGCTAAAACTTGCTGACTGGAGCCGCAACGCGGCTTGCGATCCACCCGGCCCGGCATTGACCTGTCAGGCCTTTTTTTCCATAGGAGTCATCAGCCATGTGCCGACTGTTTGCCATGACCAGCGAAACCCCCGCCTCGCCCATGATTGCCATGGAGGCCATGGACGTGATGCGCGAAGGCCACGACGGGTCCGGTGTCGGCCTGTTCCTGCGCGATCTGGGCGGGCCCTTCGAGGAGATCAAGGATGCCCCCATTCTCTCGGGGATATTCAGTGAATCGGGATTGCGGCGCCTGGACGCCTTCATGATGGAGATCGGGTTCATGACCAAGTACAAGATCACCATCAAGGTGCCCAAGACCCCGCCGCCGGGGGTGCCCAAGCGGGACATCTATCTCATCCGCGCCTACGAGTATCCCGAGGAGTGGGACGACTACCCCATGGAAAAGCGCAGCGACAAGCTGCTGGCCATCCGCCTGCGCCTGCGCGCCATGGGCGAGGAGAAGCACGACATGATCGTGTTCTCCTTCTGGCCGGATGTGATCATGCTCAAGGAGATCGGCGACCCGCTGACCGTGGCGCACTACCTCAAACTGGACCGCAAGGAGCTTCACGCGCGGGTCATGATGGCCCAGGGCCGGCAGAACACCAATTACGCCATCAACCTGTACGCCTGCCACCCCTTTTTCATTCAGGGGTACGCCTCCATGACCAACGGCGAGTGCACGGCCTTCACGCCCATCCGGGAATTTCTGCTGTCGCGCCAGTTCCCCGGCTACACCGGCTACCAGAGCGACTCGGAGGTCTTCACCCACATCCTGCACTACAGCCAGGTGCGGCTGGGCCTCGATATTTCGGCTTACAAGCACATCATCACCCCGCTCCAGGACGCCGACATCGCCGCGCACCCCGATGGCGATCTGTTGAAACAGCTCAAGCATTCGTGCCGGCGCCTGACCATCGACGGGCCCAACTGCGTCATCGGCTGCCTGCCGGACCACAGCCTCTTCATGGTTCAAGATCGCAAGAAACTGCGCCCCGGCGTGGTGGGCGGCCGGCCCGGACGATACGCCTTCTCGTCCGAAGTCTGCGGACTGGATTTTGCGATCCCCGACCGCGACAAGGAGAAGGATTTTCAACCCATGCATCTGGACACGGTCATTGTCGGACCAAAGCGCCAGGAGGTTTCCATATGCAACCAAATGCAGCCATTGCCCCTTCCACACTGAGCGTCAAGGACCTGCCCTGGCAGATTCTCTGGCACAAGGACAAGTGCACCCTGTGCGGCCGCTGCACGGCGGTGTGCCCGGTCAACGCCATCGAACTGGGGGTGTTCCGCAAACGGCGCATCACGGTCTCCCTTGAACCCCGGGGCAATCCCGCCAGCGCGTTCGACATCTACCACGGCATTCGCCAGAAGACCGATCCGGCCTACGCCTGCGTGGGCTGCGCCACCTGCAGCCTGGTCTGCCCCAACGACGCCATCTTCCCCATGCATTCGGACGAGGCCGACAAACTGCGCTACCACATCAACCGCGGCGGACAGCCGCGCAGCCGCGGTGGCCGGCGCAACGCACCCGGCGGAATTCTGGATCAGATCAAATTCATCCGCATCTCCATGCTGACCGACCCGGCCCTGGATGCCGGCCGCCACGAATTCGAGCTGCGCACCCTGCTGGGCCGCATCCTGCCGCCCGAACAGAATCTGCAGTTTTTGCGGGAAAACGGGTGGATTCCCCCGGTGCGGGAAATCTATCCGCTGATCATCGGCGGCATGAGCTTCGGCGCCCTCTCGCCCAACATGTGGGAGGGGCTGCAGATGGGGGTGGCCTACCTGAACGAGGAGATGGGCATGCCGGTGCGCATGTGCACCGGCGAGGGGGGCTGCCCGCCGCGACTGCTGCGCAGCCCGTTCATGAAATACGTGATCCTGCAGATCGCCAGCGGCTATTTCGGCTGGGACGAAATCATCCACGCCATCCCGGAAATGGTCGCAGACCCCTGCGCGGTCGAGATCAAATACGGTCAGGGAGCCAAGCCCGGCGACGGCGGCCTGCTCATGTGGCACAAGGTCAACACGCTCATCGCTGCAATTCGCGGCGTGCCGCCCGGCGTCAGCCTGCCCAGCCCGCCCACCCATCAGACCAAATACTCCATCGAGGAGTCCGTGGCCAAGATGATCCAATCCATGGCCATGGCCTGGGGGTTCAGGGTGCCGGTATATCCTAAAATTTCAGCAACCTCGACGGCCATGGCGGTACTCAACAACCTGACGCGCAATCCCTACGCCGCCGGCCTGGCCATCGACGGCGAGGATGGCGGGACCGGCGCCGCCTACAATGTCTCCATGGATCACATGGGCCACCCCATCGCCACCAACATCCGCGACGGCTACCTCAACCTGGTCGCGGTGGGCATGCAGAACGAAATTCCCCTGTTCGCCGGCGGCGGGGTGGGCAAGAACGGCAACCTGGCGGCCAATGCCGCCGCCCTGATCATGCTGGGGGCCAGCGGCATTCAGACCGGCAAATACATCATGCAGGCCGCGGCCGGCTGCCTGGGCTCGCAGACCGACCGCTGCAACATCTGCAACATCGGGCGCTGCCCGCGGGGCATCACCTCCCAGGACCCGCGCCTGTACCGCCGGCTGGACGTGGAGCAGGTGGCCGAACGGGTCGTGGACCTGTACCTGGCCTTCGACATGGAGCTGAAAAAAATCGTGGCGCCCCTGGGGCGGTCGACGGCTCTGCCCATCGGCATGTCCGACGCCCTGGGCATCAGCGATTATCAGGCCGCGCGGCGGCTGAGCATCCAATATGTGGTCTAATGGCAAGGCAACACGGTCATCGATCCGTTTTGCCGCGGGTCGCCTGGCCTAGGTTCGGCATCAACCGGAGATCTCAAGATGACGGAAAGCACTGATTATTTTCATATAGACGGTAAAATCAACGGCGCGCGCCTGGACTCACGCGTTCTCGAAGAACGGATCCAAGAGGCCGTCGCCGACGGTCACCGCCGGCTGACCATCCATGCCTACGGCCAGCACGGCATCGGCGGGCGCATCTGGAAAACGGGCGGCGACCCGGTGCGGGTCAGAATCGAAGGACATGCCGGCCAGCGGGTCGGTGCCATGGGCTATGCGGGCAGCCAGATCGATTTACACGGCCCGGGGTCGGACGATGTTGGCTGGCTCAACGCCGGGGCGGTCATCACGGTGCACGGCCACGCCGCCAACGGCACCGCCAACGGGATGGCCCAGGGCAAGGTTTACGTCGCCGGTAATATTGGGGCCCGGGGCATGACCATGACCAAGTTCAACCCGCGCTTCGACCCGCCGGAGCTGTGGGTGCTGGGCAGCGCCGGCGACTATTTCGCCGAGTTCATGGCCGGCGGCGTGGCGGTGATCTGCGGCCATGCCCCCCAGAATCCGGACAACGTGCTCGGATACCGCCCCATGGTGGGCATGGTGGGCGGGCGGGTCCTGTTCCGCGGCCCGCACCAGGGATTCAGCCACGCCGATGCCAAGCTGGTACCCATTGCGGACGACACCTGGGCCTGGCTCACCGACGGGCTGAAAACATTTCTTACCGCCATCGAGCGCCTGGACCTGCTGGCATCGTTGACCGTGCGCGACCAGTGGCAGTTGATCGTGGCCCGCACGCCCCAGGACAAAAACGGCGTGCAGCGGCGCTCCATGGCCGCGTTCCGCCGGCAGGTCTGGGACAAGACGCTCGGCAAGGGTGGTATCGTGGGCGACCTGACCGACATCGACCGCAGCCCGATCCCGTTGATCACCCAAGGCGATCTGCGCCGGTTCGTTCCGGTCTGGGAAAACCGAAAATACAAAGCCCCTTGCGAGTCCACCTGCCCGTCGGGGATTCCGGTGCAGGAGCGCTGGCGCCTGGTGCGCGAGGGCCGGGTGGACGAGGCCGTGAACCTGGCCCTGGCCTTCACGCCCTTTCCGGCGTCGGTGTGCGGCTATCTGTGCCCCCACCCGTGCATGACGGCCTGCACCAAGGGGTCGGCCTTCATGACCCCGGTGGACGTGTCCCAGCTGGGCCGGGCCAGCATCGACGCCGGCCTGCCGGAACTGCCGCCGCTTTCCGGCAAGCGCATCGCCGTGATCGGCGGCGGTCCGGCCGGCATTTCCACGGCCTGGCAGCTGCGGCGCACGGGCCACGAGGCGGTGGTGTTCGACAACGCCGCCACCCTGGGCGGCAAAATCGCCTCGGTGATCCCCAACAGCCGCATCCCGGCCGAGGTTGTCTCCCGGGAGTTGCAGCGGGCCTCCCAGGTGATCCCCCACGTTCACCTCCAGCAGCGGCTCAACCGGGGTGACACGGCCCAGCTGATCGCCGACTACGATTTTGTCATCGTGGCCGCCGGCGCCCAGAAGCCGCGAACCCTGCCCGTGCCGGGCAGCGAACGCCTGATCACGGCCATGGACTTTTTGAGCCAGGCCAAGCACGACCGCGTCGAACCGGGAGCGTGCGTGGTGATCATCGGGGCCGGCAACGTGGGCTGCGACGTGGCCACCGAGGCCTCGCGTCTGGGCGCCCAAGAGATCACCCTGCTGGACGTCCAGGAACCGGCCAGCTTCGGCAAGGAGCGCGAGGACGCCGAAGCCGTGGGAGCCCGATTCCGCTGGCCGGTCTTTACGCGCCGGATCACGGCCGAAGGGGTCGAACTGGAAAGCGGTGAGCTGATTCGGGCCGACACGGTGGTCGTCTCCATCGGCGACGCGCCCGATCTGGATTTTCTGCCCGAGGATGTGGCCACCGAACGGGGGTTCATTGTCGTCAACGACGACTACCAGACCTCCAATCCCAGGGTCTACGCCATCGGCGACGTCGTCCGGCCGGGCCTGCTGACCGATGCCATCGGCGCCGGCCGCCGGGCGGCCGAAACCATCGCCGAGATCCTGGCCGGCAAGCGCCCCGGCGCGGACCGCAAGGCGGTCATCGACATCCGGCGGATTTCCCTGGAATACCTGGACCCGCGCATCGTTGCCTATGCGGACATGGAGCAGTGCGGATCCCAGTGTTCCTCCTGCGGCAGCTGCCGGGACTGCGGCATCTGCATTGCCATCTGCCCCGAAGCGGCCATCAGCCGCCGGGACCTGGGGGAACCCGACTACGAATACGAGGTCGACCCGCAGCGCTGCATCGGCTGCGGGTTCTGTGCCGGTGCCTGCCCCTGCGGCATCTGGGATCTGGTGGAAAACACCCCCATGGGGTGATCCCGGCCGCCATCTGTGCCGGCCGGGCAAACACGATCCATCGCAATGAGAGCGGGCCTTCGGGCCTGCTTTATTTTAGGGGGTTGATTTGACGGGTGGATATGGTAATTGACCACCTAACCCATAACGATGGAAGCCCATGGACGCACTATTGGCATTAGAGGATGGCCGCACGTTTGCGTGCCAATCCTTCACCGGCGCAGGTGAAGCCGCCGGCGAGGTGGTGTTCAACACCAGTATGACCGGCTACCAGGAGGTGCTCACCGACCCCTCCTACAGCGGCCAGATGGTCACCATGACCTACCCGCTGGTGGGAAATTACGGCGTCAATCTCGAAGATGTGGAGTCCGACCGAATCCAGGTGGCCGCCTTTCTGGTCAAAGAGTACCAGGAACATCCGAGCAATTTCCGGTCCACGCAATCCCTGGCCGACTATCTGGCCGGCCAGGGCATCCTGGGCGTGGAGGGGCTGGACACCCGTGCGCTGACCCGCCACATCCGCAACGGCGGCGCCATGCGCGGCGTCATCTCCACCGTCGACCTGGACCCCTCCGCGTTGACCGCCCGCGCCGCGGCCATCCCCAGCATGGTGGGCAGGGATCTGGCCCGGCAGGTGTCGACCCAGAGGCCCTACCGGTGGGTGGACGGCCGCCCGGCCATGCTGGACGACGACGACAGGCTGGACCGGACAGTCTGGCAACGGCGCGACAGGCGCCCGTCGGTGGTTGCCATCGATTTCGGCCTCAAATACAACATCGCACGCTGCCTGCACCAGGTGGGCTTCGAGGTCGTGGTGGTGCCGGCGGCCACTGATGCGGCAGACATCATGGCCATGGCACCCGACGGCCTGTTTCTGTCCAACGGTCCCGGCGACCCGGAGCCGGTGACCTACGGAATCGACACCGTGGCACAGCTGCTGGGCCGCCTGCCCATATTCGGCATCTGCCTGGGCAACCAGATTCTGGGGCTGGCCCTGGGCGGCCGGACCTTCAAGCTCAAGTTCGGCCACCGCGGCGCCAACCAGCCCGTCAAGAATCTGATCACCGGCAAGGTGGAGATCACCTCCCAGAACCATGGGTTCGCCGTGGACATGAAGAGCCTGGCCGGCGAAGCGGTCGAGGTGACCCACATCAACCTGAACGACAACACGGTGGAGGGCATCCGCCACCGCCGGCTGCCGGCTTTTTCCGTCCAGTATCACCCCGAGGCCTCCCCGGGACCCCATGATGCGGCCTACCTGTTCGATCAGTTCCGGGCCATGATGAAAAACGCCCGATGAACCGGTGCCATGGGGACAGACTGGTCTGATCCTTAACAGCGATCCCAATTCACATGCCCAAACGCACGGACATCCACAAGATTCTGATCATCGGCGCCGGTCCGATCATCATCGGCCAGGCCTGCGAGTTCGACTATTCCGGCACCCAGGCCTGCAAGGCCCTCAAGGAGGAGGGCTACGAGGTGGTCCTGGTCAACACCAATCCGGCCACCATCATGACCGATCCCGAAACGGCGGATCGCACCTACATCGAACCGATCACCCCCGAGACCGTGGCCAAGATCATCGCCCAGGAACGACCCGACGCCCTGCTGCCCACCCTGGGCGGCCAGACCGGGTTGAACACCGCCGTCGAGGTGGCGCGCATGGGCAGCCTGGAACAGTACGGTGTGGAGCTGATCGGCGCCTCTTTGGATGCCATCGAAAAGGCCGAGTACCGCGACCGTTTCCGCGACGCCATGAACCGCATCGGACTGCGCATTCCCCACAGCGGCATCGCCACCACCATGGCGGAGGCGCGCGCCATTTCCGACGAGATCGGGTTTCCGCTGATCGTCCGGCCCAGCTACACCCTGGGCGGTACCGGCGGTGGGGTCGCCTACAACCCCGAGGACCTGGAAATCATCGCCAAATCGGGCCTGGATGCCAGCCTCACCAGCCAGGTCATGCTGGAAGAGTCGGTCCTGGGCTGGAAGGAGTACGAGCTGGAGGTGATGCGCGACCACACCGACAACGTCGTGATCATCTGTTCCATCGAAAACATGGACCCCATGGGGGTGCACACGGGCGACACCATCACCGTGGCCCCGGCCCAGACCCTTACGGACCGCGAGTACCAGGTTATGCGCGACGCCGCCATCGCCATCATGCGCGAGATCGGGGTGGACACCGGCGGCTCCAACGTTCAGTTTGCCGTCAACCCGCAAAACGGGGAGATGATCGTGGTCGAGATGAACCCCCGCGTGTCGCGCAGCTGCGCCCTGGCCTCCAAGGCCACCGGGTTCCCCATCGCCAAGATCGCCGCCAAGCTGGCCGTGGGCTACACCCTCGACGAGATCCCCAACGACATCACCGGTGAGACCCTGGCCTCGTTCGAGCCCACCTTGGACTACTGCGTGGTCAAGATCCCCCGCTGGACCTTTGAAAAATTCCCCGAAACGCGTGATCTGCTGACCACGTCGATGAAATCGGTGGGCGAGACCATGGCCATCGGCCGCACCTTCAAAGAGGCCTTGCAGAAGGGCCTGCGATCGCTGGAGATCGGCCGTTTCGGCTTCGGCGGCGACGGCCGGGACCGCCTCGAAGTGGACGGCGCCGCACCCGACGCGGACGAAATCGAACAGAAGCTGGCCATCCCCAACTCCCAGCGCATCTTCTACCTGCGCCACGCCCTTGCAGCGGGCATGTCGATTGGCGAGATTTACCAGCTCACGGCCATCGACCCCTGGTTTCTGCATCAGCTGAAACAGATTTTCGGCGTGGAAAAGGAGCTGCTGGCGGCCGCTCAATCCACGGACCAGTGCGCCGCCGGCGACGATGCCCTCTACCGCACCCTGACGGCCGCTCAGATGCGGCGCGCCAAGGTGTTCGGTTTTTCCGACTACCAGATCGCCCACCTGACCGGCACCACGGAAACGGTGGTGGCCCGGACCCGCAAACAGATGGGCATCCGGCCGGTCTACAAGCTGGTCGACACCTGCGCAGCCGAATTCAGGGCCGCCACACCCTACTACTACTCCACCTACGAGAGCGAGAGCGAGGCCCGCGTGTCAGACCGCCGTAAAGTAATGATTCTGGGCGGCGGTCCCAATCGCATCGGCCAGGGCATCGAGTTCGACTACTGCTGCGTGCACGCCTCCTTTGCCCTGCGCGAAGAAGGCGTCGAGAGCATCATGGTCAACAGCAATCCGGAAACGGTGAGCACCGATTACGACACCTCGGACAAGCTCTACTTCGAGCCGCTCACCCGCGAGGACGTGCTGCACATCGTCGAAAAAGAGCGGCCCGACGGCGTCATCGTGCAGTTCGGCGGCCAGACCCCCCTCAACCTGTCGACGCCCCTGCACCAAGCGGGGGTCCCCATCCTTGGCACCCAGCCGGAAAGCATCGACCGGGCCGAGGACCGCGAGCTGTTCCAGGCCATGCTCAAAAAACTGGGTCTCAGGCAGCCGGCCAACGGCACGGCGCTCTCGATCGCCGAGGCCCTGGCCATTGCCGAGCGCATCGGCTATCCGGTCATCGTGCGCCCCTCCTTCGTACTGGGCGGGCGGGCCATGAAGATCGTCTACAACCCCGCCGACATGGAAAATTTCACCCGGCTGGCCATCCTGGCCTCGCCGGGACATCCCGTGCTGATCGACAAGTTTCTGGAAGAAGCTGTGGAGGTGGACGTGGATGCCATCTCCGACGGCGCCACGACCATCATCGGCGGTATCATGGAGCACATCGAGGCCGCCGGCGTGCACACCGGCGACTCGGCCTGCGTGCTGCCCCCCTTCAGCATCGGCAGTGGCATGATCGACCGGATCGCCGCGGCCACCAAGGCCATGGCCGCCGAGCTGCAGGTGGTGGGCCTGATGAATGTCCAGTATGCCATCAAAGACGAACACCTTTTTGTCATCGAGGTCAACCCGCGGGCTTCGCGCACGATCCCCTTCGTCAGCAAGGCCACCGGCGTCCCGCTGGCCAAACTGGCCACCAAGGTCATGCTGGGCAAGACCCTCGGCGAGCTGGGGCTCACCGGCGAGGTCGTGCCCAGCCACGTGTCGGTCAAAGAGGCCGTTCTGCCCTTCGACCGCTTTCCCGATGTGGACACCCTGCTGGGACCGGAGATGAAGTCCACCGGTGAGGTGATGGGCATGGGATCCGATTTCGGCCTGGCCTACGCCAAGGCCCAGCTGGGCGCCGGTCAGCGCCTGCCCCTGTCCGGAACGGTGTTCATCAGCGTCTACGACGTGGACAAGCCGGCCATCCTGCCCGTGGCCCGGCAATTCGCCCGGATGGGGTTCGACATCCTGGCCACCGACGGCACCTGGGCTCACCTGCGGGCCAGCGGCATTTCGTCAGACCGCATCAACAAGGTCTCCCAGGGTCAGCCCCATGTGGTCGACGCCATCAAAAACGGCGACATCCAACTGATCATCAATACCGGCACCGGTGACGAACCGCGGCGGGACGGCTACACCATCCGGCGGGCAGCCCTCAAGTTCAAGGTGCCCTACGCCACCACCATCGCCGGTGCCCTGGCGATGTGCCGGGCGGTTGCGGCCCTGCGCGAAAAACCGTTCTCGGTAAAGCCGATTCAGGACTACCATGCATAGCGATCCAAGGCCGATTGCGTTCGGTTCGCGCTGATGGCGATGCAACCCACAGAACCTCAAGCGATGATTATGAAATCAACCCAAAAAACACCCCTGGAACCCATCGCGGACGACAAGCCCCGCGAAGCCTGCGGCCTTTTCGGCACCGTCGGCCATCCAGACGCCGCCAAGATGAGCTATTTCGGCCTCTACGCCCTTCAGCACCGCGGCCAGGAGAGCGCCGGGATCGCCGTTGCCGACAAGGGCGTCATCGACGAGTACAAGGGTATGGGCCTGGTACCCGACGTCTTCGACATGGACATCCTCGAGGAGCTGAGCGGCCTGTCGGCCATCGGGCACGTTCGCTATTCGACCACAGGCAGTTCGATCCTGGCCAATGCCCAGCCCTTCGTGGTGCGCCACCGCAGCCGGGCCTACGCCGTGGCCCACAACGGCAACCTGGTCAATGCTCACCAGATCAAGGCCGAGCTGGAAGAGGCCGGGTCCATTTTTCAGACCACCATGGACAGCGAGATGTTTTTGCACCTGTTCGTGCGCAATCTGAAACTGGGGTTCGAAGGCGCCCTGAAAGCCTCCGTGGCCCAGATGAAAGGCGCTTTTTCCTTGGTCGTGCTCACCAGCCGGGGCGAACTGATCGGCATCAAGGACCCCCACGGATTCCGGCCCCTGTGCCTGGGCAAGCTCAACGGCACCTACGTGCTGGCCTCGGAAACCTGCGCCCTGGACCTGGTGCAGGCCGAGTTCATCCGCGAACTGGACCCCGGCGAGATCGTCGTCATCGACGCCGACGGCGTGCGCAGCATCCACACCCAACCGAGCCCCCGGCGGGCCTTTTGCATCTTCGAATTCATCTATTTCGCCCGGCCGGACAGCACCTTTTTCGGCCACAACGTCTATTTGACCCGCAAGGCCCACGGCCGGCGGCTGGCCGAAGAGTCGCCGGTGGATGCCGACCTGGTGATGCCGTTTCCGGATTCGGGAACCTATGCCGCCCTGGGCTATTCGGAAGCCTCCGGGATCCCCTTCGAAATCGGCATGATCCGCAACCACTATGTGGGGCGCACCTTTATTCAGCCCACCCAGAGCATGCGCGACTTCGGGGTGCGGGTGAAGCTCAACCCCATCAAGGAGCTGCTCAAGGGCAAGGACATCATCATCATCGAAGACTCGATCATTCGGGGCACCACGGCCAAGACGCGCGTCAAGGCACTTCGGGAACTGGGGGTCAAGCGCATTCACCTGCGGGTGAGCGGACCGCCCCATCGCTTCCCCTGCCACTACGGCATCGATTTTTCCACCAAGGGAGAGCTGATCGCCTCCAAGATGCGCGTGGATGAACTCGGCCGCTACCTGGGCCTGGACTCCCTGCACTACCTGAGCCTGGAGGGGCTGCTGACGACGACCGGAGTCGCGGACCCGGCCAGCCATTTCTGCAAGGCCTGCTTCGACGGCTGCTACCCGGTCGAATTCGATGAACACCTGTCCAAGAACTGTATGGAGATGGGCGTGGCGGGATCGATGGGCTGACCCGTTTTGCCAGCGGATGCCGGCCCGGATGCTCCAGCGTCGGGCCCACAACGACCGCACCACCGTCGTGGGAGGATTTTATGATCGAATCCAAATACCTCAAGGAAAACATCGAAAACATTCAGCGGCTGATGACCATCTCGGCCCTCAAGCACTTCGAAACCCGCAACCTGGGCAAGCTGCTGCGCCTGAGCAAAATCCGCCAATACGAAGATGGCGAGGTCATCATCCAGGAAGGCGACCTGGACCCCTGGCTCTACTTTCTGCTGTCCGGCGAGGTCGAAATCAGCAAAGCGGGTGAGTCGATCAGCCGAATCAGCAAAAAAGGAGAGATCTTCGGTGAAATGCGCATCATCGACGATCAGACCCGCAGCGCCACAGTGCGCTCGGTCGGCAAGACCATCTGCATGGCGGTGGACACCTCGGCCGGCAGCCGGCTCTCCTCCAGCGATCAAAAAGACGAACGGCTCGACCTGCTGCTGCTGCTCTACCGGATCTTCGCCGAATACATGACCCACCGGTTGCGCCTGACCAACGAGGAGCTGATTCAGGCCCGCAAGGAGATCCGCCGGCTGGGCGGTAACACCGCCGTATCGGCCGGCAAGGATGACGACGCCGATCTGGACGCCTTAATGAAGTCACTGTGATGCGCCGCACCGTATCCTTTTCGCGCCGGGCGGCCAACATCTTCTTCCACATCCTGACGCGCTGCAACCTGCGCTGCCGACACTGCTACATCAATTTTGACCAGCACGGCCGGGACACGCTGGAAATCGCCACCATCGACCGCTGGCTGACCCTGTTCGCCCGGCGGCATCCATCGGCCAACCTGATCTTTTTGGGCGGCGAGCCGACCCTGCACCCCGACCTGGCCGCGGCCGTCGGGCGCGCCCGGGAATTGGGTTACGGATCGGTCACCATCGACACCAACGGCTACCTCTTTCACGACATCCTCGCGCGGGTGACGCCCGACGCCGTGGATTACTTCAGCTTCAGCCTGGACGGACCCGATCCGTCGGTCAACGATCCGCTGCGCGGCGCGGGCAGCTTTCGAACCTGCACGCAGGGCATCCGGGAGGCCAAGGGGCGCGGCTTTGCCGTCAGCGCGATCTACACGGTCAGCCGCGCCAACATCGCTGCGCTGCCGCGCATGCCGCCCCTTTTGGCCGAACTGGGTGTGGATCGCTTTTTCATCCAGGTTATCGGCGTTCGGGGGCCGTGGTCCGCCGACGCCGGGCAGCGCGACGCCCTGGCCCAGGTGGACCGGGACACCTGGCTGGCGGTGATCCCGGCGGTGGCCGAGGCGGCCGCCCGACGCGGCATCGTCACTGCGTTCCCCAAAGTGTTCCTGGAGCCCGACGAACCCTTCGAATGCGCCGGGCTGGTGGCGGACAACTACTTCATCTTCCCCAACGGCCGGGTCTACCGCTGCCCCTTGTGCGAAGACTATCCCCTGCACAGCCTTGAAATCCGCGACGAACAGCTGGTGCAAACGGCCGGAATCAACGAGATGGATCTGTTTCCCCTGACCATTCCCGAAGGGTGCGTGATGAACCGCATCATCCAGCCCCGCAACCTGCCGCCGGCCGATGGCCACCGGCCGCCGTACCAGATCGCCTGCTGCATGCTAAAAGAAGAAGTCACCCCCTGACCCGGCATTCGCCTCGGACGCGGCCCGGCATCGCATGCATTATGGCAGCCGTCAGCGGGTGGCCTGGATGAAGCGCTCTTCCAGGTCACGGCGGCGGTCCTTGATTTGTCGGAGGGTGTCGGACAACCAGCGTTTTTCATCCGGATGCCGGTCCAGGAAGCGAGTCTGCGCCGGGCACAGGTACCAGGTGCAGACAAACGGCCGCTGGATGCGTGCCAGGCGGCACCCGCCGGCACCGCTGCAACGGCACGGCTCACCCGTCGCGCCCAGCAGCTGCCGCCCGGGCACGGCAACCTCGGCCAGGTGCAGAAACAGCAGGTCCTTGAAATCGAACCACACCCAGGCCCGCCGGCAGCAGATGTCCGTACAGGAGGCACAGGTCTGCCGGCAAAGCCGCTCCATGAGGGGAAAGATCGCCGTCAGATCTGCCCTGAGCCGGTTGGCCAGCATGCGGCACACATCCAGGGCAAGATGGTTGTGCCGCATCAGATACATCAGGGCGGCGTTGGCCTCGTGCCATGTTCCAGGCTGGCTCCAGGGGACGTGGGTGTGGTGGGCAGGCATGCATCTTTCATAACGTCTGGCCGATTCACACGCAATGGCCATTTACCAAATGGCCGCATCAGGACAAGCAGTCATCACGGCAACCCGGAAAGCGGTGTGGCCGGTTCTCGGCCAGCCTCATGAATTTTCCACCGCGAGCGGCCGGGAATCCAGGGTCTTAATTTCTCCGAACATTGCTGTTTGCCACACTTCGTTTTGATATTATCCCAATATGTTGGGATTGGTGGGGAGGACAAAATTGGCGGGATTCAATACGATGTGAGCTCGGGCGGAAACCATACCACTAGTGCGGCCCGGTCAGCTTTTCCGGCGACATCATCTCGGTCACCTGGGCACGCAGTTGACCCGCAAGGTGGCCATCGAGGCGGTCAACCACTGCAGGGAAGAAACAGCGAGTGGGCCATGATCGGCTCGAAGGCATTGAGTTGCAGCTGACCCGCTTCGGCGGCCATGGTCACGGCCACATCGGCTCGGGCCACGGCAGAGGCCACCTGATTGACCACTTCGGGGATGACCGGATTCACCTTGCCGGGCATGATGCTCGACCCGGCCTGTTGGGCCGGCGGTTTGATTTCCGCCAGACCGGCCTGGGGCCCCGAGCCCAGCAGCCGAAGGTCGTTGCAGATCTTGGACAGCTTCATGGCCGTGCGCTTGAGCACGCCGGACAGTTCCAAAAAGACGCTGACATCGGTGGTGGCCTCGATCAGATTGGCGGCGGTTCTGATCTCGTGAAAGGCGCCTTCCAAGTGCTTGAGTTCTGCCAGCAGCTGCTCGGTCGACAGACACAGGGCGATCTTAAGGGCCGTGGGTTAGGTGTCGTTGGTGCTTTGGCCCTTGTTGACGTCATCGTTGGGGATCTTCATTTGCCCGATGCTGTCGGTTTCCACACGCAAGGTTTTACTCTGGGGGGAAACGGTGTGGATGCTGTTTTGAAATGCGATCTCAGCCCGGCTGTCGGCCATATGGAGGCTCCCTTCTGATGATGGGGGCGTAAAAAGAAGTCGGGAAAATGCGCCTTGGCTGGTCAAGGGCGCACTATCCGCCGCCGGCGTTGGCGCTGCCGGTGGTCGACGACGACTTAATGGCCGCCGAACGATCGGAAAATATCTTCCGCAGGCGCTCCAAATCGCCTGGGAGCCAACCGGCCGGTTCGCTGAGCGCCACCCAGGCATCGAAATAGTGCTCGGGCGCGAAATCGTGACCGTAACCGACCGGCGCCGAACCGGCGGTCATGTCCGCGATCAGGGACAAGGCGGTGACGATCGGGTACCACCCCAGCTCGGGCGAGACGTCCGGCCCGCGCGGTTCGTTCATCCACTCGGGTTTGCGGTAGAATGACGACGGCTCGAAAAAGGTGATCGAATCACTGGCGTACTGCAAAAAGGCGATCCGGAAAGGGCCCCATTTGCCATCCGGCGCATTAAGGTCCGTCTGCTGGTTGGCAAAGCGCACCACGCTGCCGCCCCGAAAGCGCGGCAGCCAGGCCGGCGAACCGGGATCGCGTCGCCGGGTGACCGCCTGCCAGGTTTCGTGGCGAAAGGGCGGCCCGCTCCACAAGACACCCTGGAAGGGGTCTTCGATGATGTCAAACACCTGGAACGACTGGTCGGAATGGAGCGCTCCCAGGCTCAGGCCGCACAGAAAAAAGGCCGGGCGCATCTGCCTGGGCAGCTGGGTCCAATGCCCGTAGACCGCCTCGAACACCGCCGTTGCGGTTTCAATGCCGTAGTCGGCATTGAGCATCAGCGACAACGGGCTGGAAAGATAAGAGTACTGCACCGCCACACTGGCGACGTCGCCGCGATGCAGGACCTCGACCGTGTCGATGGAACCGGCGTCCACCCAGCCGGTGCCGGTGGGGGTGATCAAAACCAGCACCGAACGCTCGAAAGCGCCCACGCGGATCAGCTCACGCAGGGCCAGTTCGGCCCGGGCCTTGGGATTCTCGGCAGAATTCAGGCCTACGTAGACCCGCAGCGGTTCCAGGACGCGCTGCGTCGGCGCGGCGGCAGCCAGTTGTGCCGCCGTCGGACCCGAGGAGACAAATATGCGGCCCTGCCGTCCGATGTCGACCCAGTCGACCAGCGAATGGCTGCTGCCGGTTTTGAGCGGATCGGTCGGCTGCTCCATCTCCGGATCGAGCAGGGCGTCGATCTCCTGGAAGGAGCGGTCGGCGAGCCGCAGCGCGATCTTGAAAATAACGCCGTTTATAACCGACCAGAACAAAATGAAGGCCACCAGCAGCCCCAGCAGCTGCGACACCCTTCGGGGGATGAACGCCGGCAACCGGTAGGATAAGAAAAAGAACGTCCACTTGAACAGACGGGCCACAAGCAGCAGGCCGGCGAACAACACCAGGGCCGCGCCGCCGACGATCAGGATCCGCAAGCCGTCCCGCTCCTCCATTCCCATGAGCAGTCGAATCGAATCTTGCCACTCGTCGGCCTGCAGCAGAAAGGTGACCGCAACCGCAGCGCAGATGGCGGCGGAAACCATCTGAAGGGCGCGCTGGAGGTGCGGCGGCGGCGTGGGCAGCTCCAGGTATGCCCAGACCCAGCGACCGAAAACGCCGACCGCGTAGCCGGCTGCCAGAGACAGGCCGGCGGTGACGCCCTGCATCCAATCATCGCGCGGCATGAGGCTGGGCGTCAACGAAAAGGCAAAAAAGAGGGTCCCCACCAGCAGACCGCTGACCGACAGTGAATTGTGCTTGCCTTTCACCTTGCAGATCCCTTCCAGAATAGCGGTTAGACACCGGCGGCAACAGCGCCGCAATGGGTTTGGAAAACCGATGCGTTGGCCTGAAAGCCGTTTAATTGGAAACAGCTTTCAAAAGCAACCGGAATGTGTCTGAGACCCGTATGGACGGTGCGGGGCGACTTGATTTTGCCTTGACGCAAGGTTCCCCGGCGGCTATGGAACCCCCACGAAGCGCCCCATTGTTCACCCCATTGAAATTGAGGAAACGCCACCATGAGACTCGGCATCGTCGGCCTGCCCCAGTCTGGCAAATCGACCGTTTTCAACGCCCTGACCCGCAGCAGCGCAGCCGATGGCAACCGGAAAGAGAGCCGCATCGGCACCATCACCGTCCCGGACCGGCGCGTGGAGGTCCTGAGCGGTATGTACCATCCCCGCAAGACCATTTTCGCCCAGGTGGCCTACTTTCTGCCGGGCAAAGGGGGTGAGCCGGGCGGGCCGCCTCAAAAGGAGCAGGGGATCTGGACCCAGGTGCGCGACTGCGACGCCCTGATTCACACCGTGCGCAACTTCAGCGCCTACGGGCACGACGCCCCCAGCCCCCATGCAGACATCACCGCCATCGACCAGGAGCTGATCATCTCCGATCTGGTCGTGGTGGAAAAACGCCTCGAACGCCTGGCCCTGGACGAACGCCGGGGAAAAAAGCCCGATCCGGAAGCGCTTGCCCTGCTCGACCAGTGCAAACAGCACCTCGACAACGAACTGCCCCTGCGCCGCTTTCCCGAGATCGTTGTGGCCAAGTCGCTGCGCGGGTTTGCCTTTCTGTCGGCCAAGCCCATGTTGATTTTGTTCAACAACACCGATGAAGACGAGGATCTACCCGACGGCGCCGTGTTGCCCGAAGGGGAGGCCGGCCTGGTGATCCGCGCCAAACTCGAACAGGAGCTGGCCCAGATGTCGGCCGATGAGGCCGCTGATTTCCTGACCGAGTTCAACATCGGCGCCTCGGCCACGGACCGCGTCATTCAACGCTCCTATGAACTGTTGGGCCTGGTCTCGTTCTTCACCGTGGGGGAAGACGAAGTACGCGCCTGGACCATCGCGCGCGGCACGAGCGCCGTGGATGCGGCCGAGGTGATCCATTCGGACATCAAGAAAGGGTTCATCCGGGCCGAGGTCCTGGCCTACGAGGACCTGGTGGAGGCCGGCAACTACACCGAAGCCCGCAAGCGCGGCAGCGTCCGCCTGGAGGGCAAGACATACCGCGTTCACGATGGGGACATCATCAATTTTCGCTTCAACGTCTGACCGGCAGCCCTCTTCTAAGCCCAGCGGAAATAAATAACTCCCCCGCCTGGCTTGTCTTTGCGCCGGTCTTCGGCGTTGCCCCCAATGGCACGTATTCCAATACGCCTTCATGTGGGGCGCCTTGAAGACCAGCCCACATCCGGCGCAATTTCAGGGGATTTATTTTTTTCGGCTGGCCTAAAACCAGGAGCGATGGCTCCAGATATCCGCTTCGAGACTCTTCTGCTCCTCCTGCAGCTTGAGGAACATGGAGGCGTTCTGGATGGCCAGACCGCCGTGATGGGCCAACGCCTCCACCATGGCCATGAAATCGGACGGGAACTCCCGCTGCACCCCGCTGTAGAGACGCATCACGCCGATCACCTGGTCGCGCGCCAGAATCGGCGTGACAATCATGGAGGCAATGCCTTCGGCCTTCATGAGCTCCTTGAACTGAATGCGCGTGTCTGTGGTGACATCGCTGATCACCATGGTTTCGCCCTTCAGGGCGCGCTGGGCGGTTTCGGTGGTGACACTGGCCCCCTTCTCGAGAAACTCGTCGCTGAGCCCGCAGCTGGCCACCAGTTTGAGCGTACCGGTGTCTTCGTCCAGCAGGCGGATGTGGGCCGCTTTCAATCCCAGGGTATCGCAGATGTTTTCGGTCAGGTTGCTGAGCACCTCCTTGATGTCCAAGGATGAGTTGATGCTGGACGACAGATCCAGAAAGAGCATGGTCAGCTTGCGAATGCGATTGACCAGACGGGTTTTTTCCAGGGCGATGCCGCCCTGCTCGGCCAGGGCCTGCAGGAACTCGACTTCGTCGGGCCTGAACTCACGGCGCTGGCCTGTGTAGAGCGTCAGCACGCCGATGGTGAAGTCTCTCATCCGAACCGGAACGGTCAACAGCGAGGCAATCCCTTCGGCCTTTTTGGCGGCGTGGTTTTCTAAACGCGGGTCGGAGGTCGCGTCCAGGAACGCCAGATAGCCTTCTTTTTCAAGAGCGGCGACGATGTTCTTGGCCTTGATGGGATTGGCGTGCAGGTAAGTTTTGGACAACCCTTTTTGGGCGACGGGGATGAATGCATCCGCTTTGCGATCCTGCAAAAACAGGCAGGCCGCCTTGCCCCCCATGGTCTCGATGGCACTGCTCACGATCAGATCCAGCAGCTCCTGCTTGGTGATGGCCGTGCCAAAGGCCTTGCTGATCTTGCAAAATGTTTTGAAGTAGTCGGTCTCCCTGGTCATTCGGTTCCTCCTCGAGATATCATCGATGGGCATGGCCTATGGGTTCGTGTCGGTTCCAGCGCCTTTTGGGGCGCGTTTGGGTCGGCCCTTTTTGAGTGCGCGCTTGGCCGGCGCGGCCTTGCGCACACCCGCCTTTTTGGATGCCAGCGCCCTTTTTGCGGTCGGGGCCATTTCAGGCGGGCGCTTTTTGGCGGGCTGCGCGTCGCGTTCCTTCAGCCAGCGTATGATTTTGGGGGCAAAGGCTTCCTGGAATTTCGAGCTGACGTAGATGCCGATGTGCCCGGTTTTCAGACAAAGGTCCTCCGTGTCGGTGCTGCCCACCCGGTCCACCAGCTGGTCACAGGCTTCGGGCGGCACCAGATGGTCGTACTGGCCATAGATGTTGAGCAGCGGCATGGTCAGGTTGGCCAGGTCAACCCGTCGGCCGCCGACCTCCAGCTTGCTCTGGATCAGCTTGTTGCCCTGGTAGCAGTCCCGGATGAACTGGCGGAAGACTTCGCCCGGCAGGTCGGGGCTGTCGAAGATCCATTTTTCCATGCGTACGAAGTTTTCGACAAACTGCTTGTTGTCGACATTCTCCATGAACCCGACGTATTTATCGATCATCAGGCGGGCCGGGTTGAGCAGTAAAAATCCGAAATTCATGACATCGGCCGGCAGATTGCCGAAGGTGTCCACCACCTGGTCCACATCGATATATTTCATCCAGACATGCAGCAGCCCCTTTTTGGTGTCGAAATTGGTGGGGGTGACCGTGGTGACCAGATTTTTGATTTTGTCCGGGTGCAGGGCGGCGTAGATGACACTGAAGGTGCCGCCCATGCAGATGCCCATCAGGTTGATCTTTTCGACCTGGTGCCGGTCGCGGATAAAGTTGACCACGTTTTCGATGTAGCCGTTGATGTGGTCGTCGAAGCCGAGAAAGCGGTCCTTGCGTTTGGGATAGCCCCAGTCGACCATGTACAGGTCGATGCCGGCCTCCAGGAAGCGCTCGACCACGCTGCGGCCGGGCTGCAGGTCCAGCATGGTTTCACGGTTGATCAGAGCGTAGACCACCAGAAGAGGCGTCTGGTAGCGGATTTCGGTGCGGGGCAGATAGTGTTTCAGCTTGACGCGGTCTTCCTGGTAGACCACTTCATATTCGGTCTGGGCCAGCTCGGTGTCCAGGTCGTCCAGCAGGACTTCGGAGGCCTTGCGCGCGCGCGACTGGGCCTTTTCGGTCTCTTGCGCCAACTTCGACAGGATCAGATCCACGGGAATTTTGGTTGGTGGCATTCGCTCCCCCTTGGAGACCGGGTGGCTGGATTCGCGCCCGCCCCGAAATGGCCGCGGCGGCCGAACTGGACGGGCACCAGGTTACGATTGATTGTTTTCGAGCTTGCGAACCCGTTTTTTCAATTCGTAGAGGTCACGGGCCATCTCGTCCACATCGCTCTTTTTGGCCAGCGGCAACGAACCGAGCAGGTCCTCCAGGGCGGCGTCCCGGGCGGCCGCAAATTCGGCCAGGGCATTGATGGTGCGGGTCAGGGTGTCGACGTACTCCGGTGTCTGGAAAAGGGTCATGAAGTGCCCTTCCAAAATTTTGACCCACATATTGTAATAGAACTTGCTGTCTTCGACCAGTTCGCCGCTTTCGGCCATCTGGCCCAGTTTTTCCTGCATGACCTGCATGGATCGGGAAAAGGGCATGCCCAGCAGGCCGAGAAATTCAGACAGGATCGACTGAAACCGGTTGTAATTGTCAGCCACCAGGTTGGCTTTTACCTGATAGGTGCGCATCAGGCCGAGTTGGGGAATGTGGAAGAACTGGCGGAACTCTTTTTCGTAGATGTCGGTCCAGATGCGGTTGAGGTTCTCGTCGATGTCCTGGAACTGGTAAGCCTTGGTCGACTCGCCCAGGCGGCCCAGCCGTTCGATCATACGCTGCTGCAGTTCGATCAGGCTGTCCATTGAAGTTTGGGAAAGCTTGACCAACACCTCGGGCATGGCACCGCTGCCTTTCAACAGGGCACTGATCGAATCGGGCGTCGCCATGGCGCCGGCCAGCGCCTGCCAGTTTTTCAAAGCGGCTGCCACGGCGGCCTGGCCTTTCGGTGGGGTCTGGCCGGCCGAATCGGACCCGGGCGCCGACGCCGCCCGGTCGGCATCCGTCTGACTGGCCAGGCCGCCGAAATAGTGGTTCATGGATTGCATCCAGGTGGCGATGATGGGCGCCACGCCAAACGGGTCTTCCAGTTTTTCATTCATGGCGGCTCTATTTCCGTTGTGGTGAACATCGTCGGACCAGACGGCCTTGCCCGGTTCACGGCGCGCCGATCAGGCATCCTCTTTGCCGGGGTGGCCGAGACTTCGCATGATGGCCTTGAACTGCTCGCTCTGATCCTTGAATGATTTTTCGAGGTGGGCCATTAATTCAGTATACCCCAATCCCTCCCGGGCAAGCAAGCCGCGCAACTGGGCAATGGTGGCCTGCTGATCCCGAACGGTTGTTTCCAGGGCCGCACACCGGTCCAGCACCTGCTGGTGGTCGGCCTGGCTGACCCAGCCCGACTGAGCGGCAAACTGGGCCACCGATTTCTGGAAGCTGGCGATGGCCTGCTGCCAGGTGGCCGATTCGCCGCCGGCGCCGGGGTACGGTGTTTTTAGTCCGTAGCTGCGTCGAAACAGCTCCGAGAGCTCCTCCAGGCCTTCGAACCCCTGCTTCATCCAGGCCGTCATGTCGTCGAGCTGCTGTTGACCCCGTGCGGCATTGTTGAAAAAGTTGCCCCAGAATTCAAAAAATTGCTGGTTCATCGGCTCATTCACCCCTTTGTTGGCACGGTTTTTCCGCGTGCGGACAGCCAGCGTCAGCCGGTCGTTAAGCCTTGCCGGAACGCTTGGCCCTGGGTTTGGCCTTGGCCTTTTTAGCCGCCGGTGAACCCGCTGGCTTGGGTCTTTGCTTGGCTGCCGGAGCGGCCTTGGCGGATCGAGCGCCGGCACGCGGGCGAGATTCGGCAGCGCTGTTGAGCGCTGGTTCAGCGGGCACGGGTTTCGGCTCGACCGCGGGAGCGCCGGTTGCTGCGCCATGCGGCGGGTTTGGGTCGGCCGCCTGTCGCCTGTCGTCATCGAAGGCTGCGTCCAGGTCCATGTGAAAGCGCACCGGCCCGCGGTACTCGCCATCGCCAAAGCGGGTGTGCAGGGCATATTTGGATTGCGGAAAGGACCATGAGGTCGCGATGGCCACGTGCCCCTTGGGAAAAGGCGCGACCTCGGCCTTGACAAAGTCCAGGGGCGCCAGGGCGGTCTCCTTCTCGACCAGGTCGTCGTGGATGCCGTAGCAGATCAGCCAGGGTATCTTTTTGGCCTGCAGGCGGCTGATGTTCAGCTTGTCGCCGAACAGACGCACCGGCAGGACGCCGTCGGCGGTAATGGGGGTGTTGTAGGAGGCAAAGCTGATGCGCGTGATCTCCAGGGGCAGGTCGTTGCGTTCGTTCTGGAGCCAGTAGTTCAGGGCGGCCGCGGTCTTGCTGATTTGACGGTTGCCGTTTTTCTGATGGGCAAACATCATCAGGTCGCGATAAAAGGCCGCGGCCGGAATTTCCTGCTCGATGCTTTTTAGCTTGTAAACCCATCCCATGAGCAGGCCGTCGGCCACCCGGTTTCCGTTGGGCAGGGTTTTGGTGCCGTAGGCCAGATCGTTGAAGCGCTGCGGCAGGCGCGCCAGAAAACGCGCCAGCCCTTTGCTGCGGGTACCGTCCATGGGGGAGACGCAGGTGATAAAGGCGTCGACCAGGCCGTCCAGTACGCCGCTGACCAGGGCGCACAGGGCGTTGTAGCCGCCCTGGCAATATCCGTTCAGGGTCACTGGCTTGCCATGCGCAGTCATAATGGTTTCGCAAAATCGACGGGTGTCCCGGGCATCGTCGTCGCCGCTCATGGTCTGCAGGGCCGGCGTGGCGTCGATCGGCTTGAGAACCCGAATGTAGGTCGGAAAGCCCTGGTTGGCGAAGCAGTGCGCATAGCTGCGCTGTTCGCCGGGCAAAAAGCCCAAAATGTTGGCCCCCAAAACATAGGGCGGGATGATCAGGATCGGCTTGGCGTCACGGCGCGTCGCGACGTCCGGCAGCGACGGCGCCACGCGGTATAGCCAGAAGCGATCGGTTTGATCGACCAGGGCCTGTTCGTCGCGCTCGAAATGAAAGCCGTATTCGGGTTCGATGGCATCGATGGCCTGGGGATAGACATTGACGACCATGTCCAGCAGGGCCGCCTGCCGCCGGGTGAATTCAACCATCTTGGAGGGGTCGAATTCCAGCAGGCTCTGTTGCAGGGCAGTGGTGAACCCGGCCGCCTCGCTGCGAAGATATGCCTCCAGCATGCTGGAACTGCCATTGACGCTGCGTGTCATCAGTTCGAGGTTGTTTTCCAACAGGCCGAGATAGGCGTTCCAGCTCTCCTCGGGTGGTTCATCCATCAGGCGCAGGGCCTCGACCTGTTGAAAATACTGAGTTGCCACCAGGTAGGGCAAATAGAAATTTTGGGTGTACTGGGCCATTCCGGCAAGGTAGGTCTGCGATGCCGCGATCAGGTTTTGGGCAATGCTGAGCGTGCCACCCAGCGTGCGTTCCACTGACGCAATGCCCTCGAGGGATTGATTAACGCCCGACATAAGCTCTCCTTCCTATTGCCCATCCGCAAACGGTTATGTTGCCCGAGTTCTGCGTTGCGCGAAAAATGTTATCCTCGGAATATCAACCCTATGCATGTGGTAACACCCGAGTTAGGATTGGTCGCGCACCTTGATCTCGACCAAAATTCATCGTTTTTGGACGGACACTTCCAAATATTAACGGCTGGGTCCAAACCACTGGCGGCAACGACGCGTCGGTGAACGGCAAGTGCGCTACCGCAAAATATAGGCCGCCTGCCGGCCTTGTCAATCCGGTTATGGTGCAATGCAATATTTCTGCTTGACACGTTTTCAATAATATATAATTTAGAAGCACCATTTGGCAATCATAATTTTGTGCGAGGCACAATTTTGATCACCTCAACCACCTTGACAAAGGAGAAAAAGAATGGACACCACCGACGCCGCCCGACAGATGATCGCTTTTCAAAGGCAGTCCTACGACAATCTTCAGAAGGTCTGGGATGCGGCCCAGACCCAGACGGTTGAGGCCGCCGAGCGGATGCTGGACCAGGCCCTGTGGATGCCCCCGGAAGGTCGCCGGGCCATTGAAACCTGGCATCAGTCCATGACCGAAGGCCGTAAGCGGTTTAGGGCCTATGTCGACCAGAGCTTTGACCTTTACGAAAAAATGTTCGAGCTGAATCCGGTGCCCTCTCCCGCACCGGCGGCCGAGTAAAAAAGGAGGACACCATGGAATCCAAAGAGACCCTGAACCGGATGCTCAAGTTCAATCAAACCCTGTTCAACAACGCCTTCGAAGCGTCCGTAAAACTTCAGGATCAGGCCGAGAAAATCGGCAACATGGTCATGGACCAGGCCGCCTGGCTGCCCGGCGACCAGCGCCAGGTCTTCGACAACTGTCTGAAAACCTTCAAGGCCGGACGCAGCCAGTTCAAGTCCTACATAGACGAAAATTACCGGCAGGCCCAGCGGTATTTCGTATAGTCGCCCCGGATTCAAACGCCAACCCGGGCTCCGGGTTGGCGCCGGCGACCCTGCCCCTCGATAGCACGGCCCGGCGCGCGTGTCGCGTCGAGCCGTGCCCCATCTTTTTTGCTTATATTTCATATTGTTAATTAATTTTATTGACACGTTGGCAACGAGTTCGTTATGGATCGGGGCGGTTGTTCATTCACTTGAGCCAACATGCTACCCAAGCGGAGGCGAACCATGGGACTGCGTTTCATCGAAGGCAACGAGGCCGTAGCGCTGGGGGCCATGGCCGCCGGATGCCGGTTTTTTGCCGGCTATCCGATCACACCGGCCACCACCATATACAATGCCATGCTCCGGTACCTGCCGCCGCAGGGAGGGGTCTGCCTCCAGGGCGAGGACGAGATCGCCTCGATCGGCTATTGCCTGGGGGCCTCCATGGCAGGCAGCAAGGTGCTGACCGCCACGTCGGGACCGGGGATCAGCCTGTACAGCGAACAGATCTCCTTTGCCATCGGCAGCGAAATCCCGATCGTGATCGTCAATGTCCAGCGCCTGGGACCATCTACCGGATCGGCCACCAAGGGAGCCGACGGGGACATTCAGTTCATGCGCTGGGGATCCAGTTCCGGTCTGCCGGTGATCGTGCTGGCGCCGGTGGATGCGGCCGACTGCTACCGCCTGACGGCGCACGCCTTCAACCTGGCCGAAACCTACCGCTGTCCGGTGTTCGTGGCGTCCAACAAGGAGATCGCCATGACGCGCGAGAGCGTCGATCTCGACCGCATCGCCCTGCCGGAACCAGTGTCACGAAAAATGGCTGACGGCGGTCGACCCTTTTTGCCCTTTGCCGTCACCACCGACGACGCCGTACCGGATTTTCTGCCCATCGGGGACCGCACCCTGGTACGGCAGACCTCCTCCACGCACGGCGCCGACGGTTATATCACCGTGGATCCCCGTGAGATCGACGCCTTTCAGCAGCGGTTGAACCGCAAGCTGCTGGCCCATGTGAATGACTTCACCCATTTCGACCAGGAGATCGACCCACAGGCCAACACGCTGGTCATCGCCTATGGCGTCACCGCCCGGGCTTGCCGGGTGGCCGTGCGGGCCTCCCGGCAGGCCGGCCGGCCCGCCTCCCTGCTGACGCTCAAAACCCTGTGGCCGGTACCGGAGCGGCTGATCGTCGACACGGCGGCCGCTTACGACCGCATCGTGGTGGTGGAGATGAACATGGGACAGTACCTGCGCGAAATCCAGCGCCTGCTGCCTGGTAAACGGATCGACTTTCTGGGACGTATGAACGGGAACCTGATCAGCCCGGGCCAGGTCGAGGAGGTGCTGCGATGAGCCTGATCAACACGATCCGCCCACCGGTCTATTGCCCGGGGTGCAGCCACGAGCGCGTCACGCATGCCCTGGACAAGGCCCTGGTGCAATTGGATCTGGACGGCAACCAGGTGGTGATGGTCAGCGACATCGGATGCTCGGGTCTCTTCGACACCTTTTTCGACACCCACGCCTTTCACGGGCTGCACGGTCGCGCCCTGACCTATGCCACCGGTCTGAAAATGGCCCGCCCGGACCTGAAGGTGATCGTCACCATGGGGGACGGCGGTCTGGGCATCGGCGGTGCCCACGTACTGGCCACCTGTCGGCGCAACATCGACCTGACCCTGTTGATCCTGAACAACTTCAACTATGGCATGACCGGCGGCCAGTGTTCGTCGACCACGCCCCAGGACGCCGCGGTCGCCTCCGGTTTTCTGAACCAGCTCGAAAAACCGGTCGACATCTGCCGGGTCGCCGCGGCCGCCGGCGCCGCCTACGTGACCCGAACCTCCGCCCACGCTCCGGACCTGGCCGATGCGATGGCCGATGCCATCCGCTACGACGGGTTTGCCATGATCGACATGTGGGGCCTGTGCCCCGGCCGCTACACCAAACGCAACCGGATCACCCCCAAGAGCATCGAGCGCGATCTGGCCGCATTGCCCCGGTTCCAGGGGCCGGTGCCGGAAAACCAACGCCTGGAATACGGCCGCGGTTACCGGGAGTTGACCGGCCGACTGGCCCTTGCGCCATGGCCGCCGGTCATCGAGGCCCAATTCGAACCGCCGGCCGCAACGCGCCAGGAAGTCCTCATTTTAGGAAGCGCCGGTCAACGCATCGTGACGGCAGGCGAAATTTTGTGCATGGCCGGCATGACCGCCGGCTGGTACGCCAGCATGAAAAACGACTACCCCATTACAGTCCTGCGCGGCCACTCGGTCAGCGAGCTGGTCCTGGCACCGCAGCCGGTGGATTACACCGGCATCGACCGGCCCACGGTGGTGCTGGCCCTGGCCGACGAGGGGGTGCGCCGGCGTGAAAAAATGCTGGGTCGCCTGACCGGCCAGGCCCTGATCCTCAAGGCCGCCGACGTTCGCCTGCCCGACACGCAGGCCAGCGTGCGCGAGGTGGACTTCAAGGCGCACCAGGTCAAGCAGCCGGACCGGGCCCTGGCCGGCCTGGCCCTGCTGGCCCGTATGAACCGGATCATCACGGCCGGGATGCTCGAGGCCGCCTTGCGCGTCCGGTTCGAAGGAGAGGTCCTGGCCTCGGCCACGGCGCTGGTCGAACGCATCGCCGAGGCCTGTGATCCGGCCTGACGCCCACGGCGATGCAACCATGATCAAAGACCCCATTCTGGTGATCGACGATGCCCCTTTCGCAAGCACGCTGGCGCCTGTTCTGGTCGCGCTGGGGTATCGGGTGATTTCGGCGCGCACGGCGGCCGAAGGTGAGCGGGAGTTCGAGGCGGCCCGTCCCCCCTGGGTGGCGGTCGCCGCCGGTCTGCCCGGGGCGGTGGCGCTGGTGGACGACCTGCGCGCCCGAAGCGAGGCGACCCAGATTTTGGTGACCAACGCCGGACGGCTGGAATCCGCCATGGCCGGGTTCAGGGGGCGGGCCACTGAATTTTTAAGGCTGCCGGCGCAGCCGTTGCCGCTGGAAACGGTGCTCGGGCGAATGGAAATCGTGCTGCGCCTGCGGCGGCGATTGCGATCGGTTTCCGAAAACGTGGCGTCGCGCGCCCAAAACAGCGTGCGCATCATGATCGAAACCGAGCGGTTCCTGGCGGTGCGCCAAATCGTTGAAAAGATGTCCGCCTTCATCAGCCAGGTGGCCGCCGACGCGCAGGGGGGCATCCGCTACTTCAACGAACTGCCCTATTTCGTCTCCATTCACGACCGCAACACCACCGTACTGGCGGCCAACGCCACCTACCACCGCTACCTGGGCAATCGGCTTCACCAGGAGAGCTGGGGTATCTATGTCGGCCGGCGGGCGACCCCCAACGGCTGCCCCGTGGGCCGGACCCTGAAAAACGAAAGCGTGATGTCGACCCGCGCCCTGGTGCGCTACGCCAGTGGGGCCCGGGTCCCGGTGACGGTTCACACCGCACCCATTTACGACAACGACGGCAAAATCGAGCTGGTCATCGAAATCTTCGCCGGCACCAAGGAGATCGACCGCCTGGCCGAAGAGAGCCGCCACACCCACCAGCGCTACGAACAGCTGTTCAACGCCGTGCCCTCCAGCATCGTGGTGCTGGACCGGCGCTTTCGCATTAACGCCGTCAACCGGCGCTTCCGTGAAAATTTCGGCGAACACACCGGGAGACCATTTTTCGACGTATTCCGTCCGGGCATCTTTCCGGCCTACCGCGATCCCATATCGCGGACGGTACGCACCGGCGATCCCCAACAGGGTGAAATGGTGTTGACCAACGCCGAGGGTCTGAAAACCAACGTGACGGCCTGGACGTCGCCCATCAAGACGGCTGCGGGAAAACTGATTCAGGTCCTGGTCATCTTTGCCGATGTGACCCAGCTGCGCAACCTGCAGGCCAACCTGGCCAATCTGGGATTGATGGTCAGCACGTTGTCGCACGACCTGAAAGGCAGTCTGACCGGTCTGGATGCGGCCTTGTATCTGATCGATTCAGGATTTTACCGCAACGCACCAGGACGTATCGAAGAGGGTCTGGACACGGCCAAACTGATGGTGGAGCGCATCCGCAAATTGATCACGGACATTCTTTACCACGCCAAAGAGCGCGACATCCACCCGGTGGCAACCGACATCGTGCAGTTCGCCGGGGATGTGGCTGCCAACGTGGCCACCAAGATCCGCGGGGCCAACATCCGCTTCACCCCCCGGTTTCCCGAGTCGGGGCTGCAGATGGAAATCGATGCGGATCTGATTCGCACGGCCCTGTACAATATCATCGACAATGCCATCGAGGCCTGTATCGAAACGCCGGGGCCGACCGAGCCTCGCATCGACTTTATCGTCGAAATCGGCGACGACCAGTTGAAATTCATTGTCCAGGACACCGGAGGCGGGATGAGCAGCCAGGCGATCGGCAGCGCCTTCGATCTGTTCACATCGACCAAGGGACGGCGCGGCACCGGCATCGGCCTCTATGTGACCCGCAAGATCGTTCAGAAGCATGGCGGTACGATCGACGTGCACAGCGAGCCGGGCAGGGGCAGCCGTTTTGAAATCACCCTGCCGTATGAGCCGGATGCCATATAAGGCCAGCGGAAATAAATAAATCCGCCAGAACTGCGCCGGATGTGTGGCGATCTTCAAGGCGTGACAAATGAAAGCGTATGGGAATACGTGACAGTTGGGGCAACGCCGAAGACCGGCCAAAGACAAGCAAAGCGCTGGATTTATTGATTTCCGCTGGCCTAAAGGTGAGGGTTGCCTGACGGGCGTAGCAATAGGGCTGAAACCCGGTCCTATTTGACCGGTCTGAGATTGACGGCCTGCTTTCCCTTGGCGGTCTCTTTGATGTCGAACTCGACCGGGTCATCGCGCTGCAGGCCGAAGTGGCCGTACTCCTTGATGCCCGACACATGCAGGAAAATATCTTCGTTGTCTTGTGTGGTGACAAATCCGAACCGTTTTTTTTCATCGTACCACTTGATATGACCGTCCATGGGAAACCGCTCCTTGTGGTTTTTACCGATTGCATAAATCTTAAGTCATCATAGGCCATTTGTCAGCGGATTGCACGCTGTTTTCCGTCCGGCGCCGGCCCGGCCGGGGATAAATGGACCTCACCGATCCTCAAAAGGCTATTTTAGACGGCAGTCAGGGGGCGGCGGCGCAGCACGCCTTGGCGCTGGTCGTGCGCTACGCCGGCGTACTGGAGGCCGAGCAGCGTTGCCGGGTGACCTGGGCGGACCTCTTCTGCGGTGCCCATCACTACCTGGACGTGGCCGCATCGAGCCGCCCGAAACCTGGTCATGCTGTCGCGTGTCGTAAACTCGGGCGTGATCCTGTCCGGCACCTGTGTGCCTTAGCTGCTGGGATTTTTACCGCTGGCCGGCGCTGTTCAGCCGGCGCACGATAACCGGCAGGGGCGGGGTGGACGCTCACACCGGCGACATCGTCACCGAACCCGACCACCCCCTGGAAGGACTGAGCCTGAAAGACGGCATTTTGATCCTCGAGGGCAGCCGGGGCTCCAACGGGTGGTCGATCTTCTTCCATGCCGCCCAGGTGGCCGGGTTCGGCCCGGCCGGACTGGTGTTTCCGCGGCTCGACTCCCGGACGGCGCTGACCGCAGCGGTGCTCAACGTGCCCCTGGTCACCGATCTGGACACCGGTCCGTTCGACATTATCCGGCTGGGTGACCGGGTTCGGGAGGATGGTGACGGTGGCCTGATTGTCGTGGTTCGAAACGCCTGACCGCTTGCCTCGTAAAATCGGCTCTGCAGCCACCCGATATAAGGGTCATGAGCGCCTGCGGTTCGAACGACTTGTGCACCCGAAAGTCCATGGCACCGGCTTCGAGCACCGCGTCCGCTTCACGGGTGTAGGGATCGGCGACGGCGGCCGGAATCGGCAGAACGCGCTGGCGCCGCAGATCCAGGTAGAGCCATTGCGTGGTGGCCGCAGCCACCGTTTCGGCACCGCAACGCACCAGAAAATCACGGCCGGCCCGCAGCCCGGACGCCCCCCGATGCCAGGTTCGCACCGTGACCGTTTCCCGACACATCGGCAGACGCAGCAGGTCCAGGCGCATGCGATTGAGGATCCACACCCCACCGGAAGCGGCCATGGCCACCGGTCCCAGGCCCACCTGCTCCGAATGCTGCAGGGCCGCTCGCTGGAAACGCTGGAACAGGACCGCCAGCTTAATCCGAAAAGAGGTGTCCACCTCGTCGTAGTCCACCTTGCCGGTCAGATCGATTTTCATAAGCAGCCGACTCCTGTGAGGCCGTGGCCGGTGCTCCCGGTGCCCATGAAAAGACTCAATGTTGAGCGCCGCAAATGGGCGGGCGCACCGCTATCTTTCGGACGGGTCGGGAATCGGAGAGCACAGGGTCTCCGTCAGGGACCGGATCACCTGTTTTTGGTGCAGGCTCAGCGCACTGAAGCGCACCCCGATGCCACCGGGGTCCCGGCGCACCACGCTTCCATTGACCGCACAGGAGCGTTCAAGGGCCGGTGACGAGATCGTGATGATCAGCCGTTGACCCACCTTGATGGGCTGTTCGGTTTCGATGTAGGCACCGCCCTCGCTGATGTCGCGCATGTAGCACTGATAGGTCCAATCGCTGATGTCGTAATCCACCCCTACCAGGCAGTCGTAGCGGCTGTAGCGGCGCAGGTTGGCGCGCTGGCTCTGCTTTTCGTCCAGCATCCGGCCGCTTTCCAGCAGCAGGTTCATCAGCGATATGGAAAACTCTGGCGGCCCGGTTCCGGCGCTGTAATCGATGTCGATCAGCACATTCTGCCAGGTCAGGATGTTCAGCACGGCCGGCTTACCCGTCAGGGCACCCATCCGGGCGGCGACCGGCCTGCCGCCCTCACAGCGGATGGTGCCGGTTTTTCCCTTGGCGCTGACCAGGAGGCTGCATGAACGGGCTTCCAGTTCGAGCATCTGCAGAAACGAGGCCAGGGTCAGTCCCCTGATCTGGCCGCCGTGATCGATGTGCAGTTCCGTGAAGATCCGTTTGGTCAGCAGACTGATGTCAAGGGCGTGATCGAAATGAACCACCGCGGTCATCTGCTTGATTTTGGCGCGGAACATGGCCGAAGCGCTGTTGGTCACAACGATGACGCGGGTGTCGGGATGGTCGGCACCGATCCGGGAGAGCAGCTCGAAGGTGTCCATTTCGGACAGGTGCAGCCCCGTGATCACAATGGCCATGGCCTGCCCGGCAAGAATGTCAAGGGCGGCCGGGGTGGTGGCCGCCGTGTGCAGGCGCAGGAAACCGCTGTGACTTTTCAGCAAACCCGCCAGGGTGTGCAGCGTGACATAATCGTTGTCGACTATCAGAACGTGTTTCACCTTACCGCCTTGGCCCCTGGAACCGGGGTCGGCCACTTTAACTGGGGTCTTCTATTATCGCCGCCATCACCTCGTAATGATCGAAAGGCGGCATGATGCATGCGCCGGCGAAGCGCTGACGGGCCGCGGCGACCATCTCGCGGGCGTTGGCGATGCCTTCGGCAATCGGTTCGGCGGCCTCGCGCATGCGTTGTCTCAACGCGTCGGGCACGCTGATACCCCCCACCCGGGTGTGCAAAAATTCTGCGTGGCGGGGGGTTCGCAGGGGCAAAATGCCCATGACGACAGGCAGGCCGACCCCTTCGGTGGCCTCGGCGATCTGGTCGGCACCGGCCTCATCGTAAACCGGCTGGGTAACGGCAAACTGGGCGCCGGCGTCGACCTTGCGCTTTAAATGGTCGATCGCCGCGGCCAGCCCATTGTGCTCGGGGTGCGCATCGAAAACGACACCGGTGCGAAGCCCCGTCCGGCGGGCCAGTTCGACCAGGCCGCAGACGTCCATGTCGCGGACCGGGGTGGTGTGGCCCCGGTCTTTCAGGGCCACGAAGTCTCCCGTGGCGGCCAGCACGGTGTCGATTCCCAACGCCAGCGCCCCCCACAATTCCCCTTGCAGGCTCAAGCGGTTGTGGTCGCGGGTGGTCAGGTGCAGAATGGCGGGTTTTTGCGTGCGCTGCCGGATCAGGGTGCACACGGCCATGGCGCTCATGCGCGGTTTGGCCACGGGGTTGGTGGCCACGCTGAACCCGTCGAACGGCAGCTTTGCCAGCGATGTCAGTGCGGCCATGAGCTTCTCCGGGTCCGGTCCAGCCGGCGGAACCACTTCGATCGTGACAGCAAAAGGCGTATTGAACATGTCCATCCCCCCAATTCACACGGCTTGTTTATCGGTCATTTCAGGTCGCTGCATAACCGCTCACCTGACGATCAGTTCGCCTACTTCGCGTCCGACTCGTCATCACCGGGCGCCGCGGCATCCGAAGCGGCTTTTTTAGGCTGCTTTCCGGTCGGTCTGGAAAAGCCGAACAGTTCCATCATCTCTTCGAGAAAGGGCGCGCCGGGCATCACGTTCGGCATGCGTTGCGTCATGTCCATGCCCATGTCCAGCCACTTTCCGAACTGCTGGTCGAAGGCGTTTTTGGTTTCGACATAATTAAAGAGGATTTTGTGAAAATATTTTTCGAAAAAATCGTTCAGGGCGTTGTCGCCATAGCGAATGATCAGGTGCAGCACCGACACCGGAAGCAGGCTGTTTCTGCGCTTGGCCGCCTCGAGGACGATCTGGGTTAAAATGAATGCGGTGACGTCTTCACCCGAGGTGGCCTCTTGAATCCTCACCTGCTCGCCGGCCCGCACCATCGCGGCCACATCCTCTAAAGTGACGTATTGGCTGTGGCGGGTGTCGTATAAGCGTCGGTTGCTGTACTTTTTCAACACCAGGGGGTCGGACATGGGTTGCGGCTCCCGTTTATTGTGCAGTGCAACATTTTTTTGTTGACATCGGCCCGTGAAAATCTATAGTGAATCATGCATACACTGCGCAGGGCCATTTTGGCAAACAATCACTGCTCACGAAAGGAGACCGACGGTGGATCAAAAACAAATTTTCAAACAGATGGTGGAATTCAACAAGGGTGCCTTCAACAACGCCTTTAATGCCATGGTCATGATCCAGGATCAGACCGAGACCCTGGCCGAAACCATGCTCAATCAGGCCACCTGGATGCCCGCAGAGGGGAAAAAGGCCATGCAGGACTGGGTCAATTCATTCAAAAAAGGCCGGGACGATTACAAAAAAGCCATCGACGAAGCCTTCCTCAAGGTAGAGGAGTACTTTTAACCATCACATTCACATTTAACCGGCGTCCAAAAGGCATTGGCCATGATTGGAAAAACATTTGATCAGCTTTCCATCGGCGACGCGGACCGCTTTTCCAAAACCGTGACCGAGACGGACATTTACCTGTTTGCCGGTGTCACCGGGGATTTCAATCCAGCACACATCAACGAGGCTTACGCCCAGGGCACCTTCTTCAAAACCCGCATCGCCCACGGCATGCTGTCGGCGGGGTTCATTTCAACGGTCATTGGAACCCGACTGCCCGGGCCGGGTACGGTCTACCTGCAGCAGACGCTCAAATTCCTGGCCCCCGTGCGCATCGGGGACACCGTCACGGCCGAGGTCGCGGTGCTCGAAAAGATGGACGATAAAAAACGGGTTCGGCTGAAAACCGTTTGCGTCAATCAAGATGGCGTGCAGGTGTTGTCCGGCGAGGCCCTGGTCAGCCCGCCCCGGCCGCCCAAAAGCGCCTGACCGGTGCTGGCATCGCCCTATTTGGACTCGGGGCGCCAGCACCAGTTTTCGTAGTAGTCCCAGCCGACCATGCTGTTGAGTTGTTTGAGCTCGGCATCCTTTTCCTGAATGGAGGCCTTCATGACGTCGCCGCCGGAAACCACCCCGATGGTACGACCCTCTTTTTCGATGATCAGGTGGCGCACCCGCAGGCCCAAAAATTTATCCATCAGGTTGTAGACCGTGTCGGTGTGCGGCGCAAAGATGAGATCTTTGGTCATCACATCCTCGATCCACGCAGTCTGGGGGTCGAAGGCCGGATCGAGGATGTTTCTCAACAGATCGCGTTCGGTCCAGATACCCACGGGCTTGTCGTCGCGCGTTATCAGGATCGCCCCCACATTGCGCTGATTCATCAGTTTCAATGCGTCCAAAACCGTGGTTCCTTCCGGGACTCTTACAATCTCGTCTCCCTTGGCCTGGATCATGTCGCTGGCTGTTTTCATGTGGCGCCGCCTTTGTTGGTGGTGTTGGCTGGTCAACAGACCTAAAATAGCGTTGCGGCGCCGGTCTGTCAACGATCCCCCGGCACATCGCTTGCACTGAATCAGGGCGCCCTTGAGGCCCAATTCGCCCTGTGGCCGCTCACCGACACCCTCGCTCAAGTTATGGCCGCTTGACGGCGATAGCATGGGGTGAACGGTACGGTGAACCCCAGACCTCCTTCCGGCATGCGGTGCGGCCTTGCAGCAACTCCCTGAAAAGTTGATTAACGGCATCCGGCGTCTTGTTCGACGGCCGGCCATGCACGACGGCCGGCTGGGTCAGGTGCTGGTGGCCCGCGGCGTCATCACCGAACGGCAGCTGGCCGACGCCCTGGCGGTCCAACATCGGCGACTGGTCGACACCGGTCAGGCCGTGCGCCTCGGGCAGGTCGTCACCGAACTGAAGATGGCACCGGAAGCGGCCGTGCTGGCAGCCGTCAATGCCGGCTTTCACATCGCCGCGACATCCCTCTCCGACAACATCCGGGAACTGATTGCCCAGCAACGCGGCAAACCGGGCCAGCGACGGTCCTGGCCGATCTTTCCGATCTGGCTCAAGCTGTGTGTCGGCACCCTGTTCATCGTGGCCGTCACCATCGCCTCGTTCAGCTGCTTGATGATCGACCGGCAAAAGGCCCGATTTTTCGATCAGACGGTGGCGGTCGGGGTGGTGAGTCTCAACTACGTCGTCAACAACGCCCGTATACTGCTGATCAACGACGATAGGCCCAGCCTGAACACCGCGATCGCGGCCGCCACCGCCAGCGAGGGCATTCGCTATGCCGTCGTAACCGACACCCACAACGAGATTCTGGCCCACACGGATGAGGACCGGATCGGCGGGGTATGGCTGCCCCCCACACCGGCGGCAGCACCGGTGACCCATGGCCGGGTCTCCTATTTTACCTACACCACCGGATCCGGTGAACGCATCTTGAACCTGACCCAACCGGTCCGCCTGAACGAGGCGATCGCCGGCGCGGTCCACGTGGGTGTCTCGCTGGATTTCATCGCCCAGTTGGTCGAAAAGGAAAAGAGCGCCATTTTGTGGATGACGGTGGGATTGATCGTGGTTGGATTGGCCATCGCCCTGTTCATGGGGATCCGCTTCTCACGGCCCATTTCGCAGCTGGTGGCCGCCACGGAAGCGATCGGAAAAGGCGATTACCGTCACCGGGTGACCCTTGCCCGCACCGATGAGTTGGGCAACCTGGCCGCGGCCTTCAATCGTATGGGCGACGAATTGTGCACGCACATGCTGACCCGGGCCTCTTTCGGAAAATATGTCGGTCAGGAGGTGCTCGACCTGATTCTGGCCGACCCGGAACGGGTGTGGCTGAAAGGCCGTAAAAACGAGGCGACGATTCTCTTTGCCGACATCCGGGGATTTACGGCCTATACCGAAAATCGGGAGCCGGAGGCGGTGGTGGAGGTGCTCAACACCTACTTCGAGACCGCCACCGGCGCCATACTGGATCATGGCGGGTACGTGGACAAATTCATCGGTGACGGTGTGCTGGGCGTGTTCGGGGTTCCGGTGTACCGAACCGACCACGTCGAGCGCGCGGTCCGGGCCGCACTGGATCTGTTGGAGCGCCTGCAGCACCACCCCACCCGGCCGACCCGGGACCATTTCCCGCTCTCATCGGTAGGTATCGGCATCCACAGCGGCCCGGTCGTATCGGGAAACATCGGTTCCCAGGCCAAAATGGAATACACCGTCATCGGCCACACGGTGAACCTGGCCTCGCGGCTCAGCACGCTCGCCGAAGCCGGGGAGATTTTGATAACCGATGCGGTCTGTCGGCCTCTGGGAGACCGCATCCAGATCGAAGCGGCCGGGACGCGCGCCGTCAAGGGCAAAATCGAACCCGTTCACACCTATCGGGTGCTGTCCATTGAACCGCGCCACTATGCCCGGTCGGCATAGCATCGGCGGCTCAACGCTTAACCCGCGTCATGTACTGCCCGGAGTCGGTGTGAACCCGGATCGTCTCCCCGGCCGCCATGTAGTCGGGCACCTGCACGGTAACCCCGTTGGAGAGCGTGGCGGGCTTGTTGCGGTTGGTGGCCGTGGCGCCTTTGATGGCCGGAACGGTCTCCACGATCTCCAGGTCGACGGTCTGGGGCAGTTCGATGCACAGGGGATGACCGTTGCGCAGCAGCACCACAATGCCCTCCATACCGTCGATCAGCCATTGGACCTGCCCTTCGAGGGCATCGGCCGACAAGGTGTACTGTTCGTAGTTTTCACTGTCCATGAAGGTGTACAGATTCTGGTCGCGATACAGAAAACTGACCCGCCGCTTGTCCACAACCATCTCTTCCAGCTGATCCGCCCCTTTGTAGGTCTGATCCAGTTTCTGCCCCGTGATCAGCGACGCGTAGCGGACCTTGTAAAGGGTATTGGCACCCCTGGCCGACGGGGTGTGCACATCGATCTGTTTGACCTGGTAGGGGTGGCTGTCGATATTGACGATACTGCCCTTTTGAAGATTGCTGGCTTTTGGCACCGATCCTCTCCTGTGTTGGGGCCGCTGTTGGTGGGGCCGGCGGCAACCATCGGTTGACACCGGCACGATGACCCCTTATACCGATTGTGCCGATCCGGATCAAGCGCGTCGACTGCCGCAGCACGGTGGCAACCGCAAATTGGCAGGTACACCAATGACCGATCACCCCTTGCTGGAAAAACTGCGTCAGACCGACCTCAACCACGCCCAGCGGCAGCGGCTGCCCGGCATTGTCGCCGAGGCCCTCAGACAGGCCATCGCCGACCGGAGGCCCCAGAATCGTCCACCGGGAAAAGCCGGGCTCAGGGCCGAGAAGGGCTACTACCGGCTGCTGTACCTGGAAGACCGCTTCGCCAGCAAGACGGCAGCAGCCGGCCAGGCCGGTCCGCCGGCCGATGGCACCTTCTGGGCGCCGCTTAGCGAGACCATCGGCCAGATGAAGGATCTGCCCGACCTTCAAAGCGAGATTCTGTCGGCCGTCGACACGGCCCTTGCGGCAATGACCGATTCGGCGCAAGCGTGAGGGTTCAATCGGACCTGAAAAACATCTTCACCCCCGGACTCAAGGCCTGCCGTTCACGATATTCCGGCCGACTCTCCTGGGCGAACCCGAGCTGGAGGTACAACGCTTCCAGGCGGGGATTGTTGGTCAACGAAATAAAGCGCGTAAAGCCCTGCGAACGCATCAACGCCATGAATGCGCCGACCGTGTGGACGCCCACCCGTTGATTGCGGAAACGGGTCGAAATGGCCAGGGCGCCCAGCTCCACGGTGCATGCGTCGATAATTTTCTGTTCCACGCAGCCCACCACGATGCCGTCGATGGCGGTGACGAAAAATCGGCTGCGGTTTTTTTCCAGATAACGCTTGGTGCGGGGCTTTAAAAAACCGGAACGCCGGTACATCTGCAGAATCCTGAAGACGATGGCCACCTCTTCGTCGGTTCGCACCTGACGGAAATCCTCCTGAAAATCATTGGCGATCAGGGTCCCTGAACCTTCCACCGTGAATAGTTCGTGCTTGATGGTGTGTCGGCCCGCCGGAAGGATGTGGACCCGGTTGCACTGCCCGCTTTCGATCTTCTGGCAGATGCAGGCCATAGCGTCTTTGAAGTTGGCGTTGGCGATCAGATCTTTGAAGTCGGCCATGGATTCGCGCACCCGGCCGGTCGTGACGGCGTTGACCTTCTCCCCCCGCCGGTCGACCAGAAAGCCGCGCTCCAGGAAGATAGTCTTGAACATGAACTGGCGGTAATTGAGCACCGCATCGTAAAAATCGGACTCGGGGGAAATGCGTACCAAGCGGGTGGCGGGCAGGCGCTCCGACAGCTGCGCGGTCAGCTTCCGATTGGCGAAACGGTTGGGAAGGTTGTGCAGCAGGTGGGTTAGGACGCCGTGACGGACCAGAAACTTGATGTCGGCCACGATCTCGGCCAAGTGGTCGCGCAAGATGCCTTCCCGGCAGGCGATGTAGACCGGCTTGCCGGCCAGAACGCGTCCGTATTCCTGCAGATAGAGCCTGGGCATCGCTAATCGTCGGGAACGCCGGTATAGGTCTCCGGCCGAATCGTCCGCAGCTCCTCTTTTACGGCCTCGGTCACCTTCAAGCCGTCGATGAAGGCCGCAATCGACGCCTGGTCGATGACTGCATGGGTGCGGGTCAGTGCCAGCAGGGTTTCGTAGGGCGCGGGATAGCCCTCACGCCGCAAAACGGTCTGAATCCCCTCGGCCACCACGGCCCAGTTGCGGTCCAGATCCATTTTGAGGGCCGCTTGGTTGAGGATCAGCTTGCCCAGCCCCCGCCTGATGGATTTCAGGGCGATGAGGGTGTGGCCCAGGGGCACCCCGAGGTTGCGGGTCACGGTGGAATCGGTCAAGTCCCGCTGCAGGCGCGAAACGGGCAGTTTGGCTGCCAGATGCTCGAAGAGGGCGTTGGCCAGGCCCAAGTTGCCCTCGGCGTTCTCGAAGTCGATGGGGTTGACCTTGTGGGGCATGGCCGAGGAGCCGATCTCGCCGGCTTTGATGCGCTGCTTGAAATAGTCCATGGAGATGTAGGTCCAGACATCCCGGCACAGGTCCAGCAAAATGGTGTTGATCCGTTTCAAGCCGTCACAAAAGGCCGCCAGGTGATCGTAGTGCTCGATCTGGGTGGTCACCCGTGAGCGCTGCAACCCCAGTTGATCGTTGACGAAACGGTTGCCGAACGCCACCCAGTCGATGTGGGGGTAAGCGACGTGGTGGGCGTTGAAATTGCCGGTGGCCCCGCCGAACTTGGCGGCGAAGGGAACAGCCGCCAGCAGCTTCATCTGACCCCCGAGCCGGTCCACGAAGACGTCAATCTCCTTGCCCAGGCGCGTGGGCGAGGCCGGCTGGCCGTGGGTGCGGGCCAGCATGGGCACCCGTTTCCATTTGGCAGCCATGGTCGCCAGGTCGGCGACCGTCTCGTCAAGGGCGGGCAGCAGCACACGTTGCCAGGCCTCCTTGAGCGCCAGGGGCATGGCCGTGTTGTTGATGTCCTGGGAGGTCAGGCCGAAGTGGATGAACTCCTTGTAAGCGGCCAGGCCTGATCGGTCAAAGATTTCCTTGACGAAATACTCGACCGCCTTGACATCGTGGTTGGTGGTCTTTTCGATCTCCTTGACGCGGGCGGCGTCCGCGGTGGAAAAGGTGCGTTCGATCTCATTCAGGCGGGCCAGCATGGCCGGATCGACGTCGCGCAACGGGGGCAGCGGCAGGCGGCAAAGGGCGATGAAGTAGGCCATCTCCACCCGCACCCGGTAGCGGATCAGGGCGCCTTCGCTGAAATAGTCGGCCAGTACGGCGGTGGTACGTCGATAACGGCCGTCCAGCGGCGTCAGCGCGGTCAGGGGGCTCAGTGTCATCAAAAAGATACTCCCGGGATCGAAGGATTGCGCCAGCATCAGCTGGCAGCAGGCCGGTGCCCACCGCGGCCTGCCGTCGATTACGACGCCGTCAGCGGGGCGGCGCGTCGCCTTCCGGCCTTATAGGCAAACGACCGCTGTATGTCAATCCGGGTCACGCTGAACCGTCAGCTCACCCGATCGTGCCAGCAGGCCCCGCAGCGCGGTTTGACGCATGCCGGTGTCCTGGTTTCGCACCGCCATGCCCGCGGCCTGGCGGGTGCCCACCAGCACCGCCAAACGGCGGGCCCGCGTCAGGCCGGTGTAGAGCAGATTCCGAAAAAGCATCTTGAAATGCTGGGTGAGCACCGGCAGGATCACCACCTCGAATTCGCTTCCCTGGGCTTTGTGGATGGTAATGGCATAGGCCAGATCCAGTTCGACCATATCGTCGCGCTGATAGACCACCGACCGGTTGTCGGGAGAAAAAGAGACCGTGCAGCGCTGACCCACAGGATCGATCAGGGCGACCTTGCCGATGTCACCGTTGAAAACCCCCAGGTCATAGTTGTTGCGGCGGTGAATGACCCGGTCGCCGACCCGGAACACCCGTTCTCCCATGCTCAGTTGATGCTTGCCGGCCGCAGGCGGGTTGACCGCTTCTTGAAGCATGGCATTCAGACTCGCGGTGCCGAGCGTGCCTCGAATCATGGGGGAAAGGACCTGGATTTCGACATCGGGGCCGCAATATTTGGGAATCCACTCCAAACAAAGTTTTTTGACGACATCCGCCGCTGCCAGCCCGTAGTGCAGCGACGACCAGGGGTGGACCTTTTTGAGGACGGCCAGTAGTTCCTGGACCCGGCCTCGGGATCGGGCCACCCGGTCGAGGTCGACATGCTCGAATTTTCTGGGGATGGTCAGTTCCGTGGCGTAGGGCACGATCGGTTCGGCCACCCGAAAGGTGTAGGGATCGGGTTCGGTTTCCACCCGGGCCGCTGCGGCCTCTGACCGGGCGTCGTGGAGACGCTTCACCCGGGCAATGAAATTCAGCTGGGCCTGGGTGGCCTCGTCGGAATCGATGAAGAAACAGTCCGCCCCGCTGCGCCACACCGTTGGCTTGCGAAACGGTGAATCGATGCGGGGCAGCTGGCCGCGGTTGATCTGATGGGCGAAATTGACGATCAACGAGGTCGCGGCCTGCCTGAAGATGCGGGTCAGGCGAAAGCAAGGCACCCGGCCCGAATCGATGACATCTTTCAGTACATTGCCGGCCCCAACCGCCGGAAGCTGGTCGGCGTCGCCGATAAACAGAACCTGGCACCGTTGCGGCACGGCCCTGAGCAGCGCGGCCGTCAGGCTGATGTCCAGCATGGAGCACTCGTCCACGATCAGAAAATCGGCAGCGAGGGGATCGGCTTCATTTTTTTTGAAGCGGCCCTGCTGCCACCCCAGCAGGCGATGGATGGTTTGCGATTCCCGGCCGATGACCTCGGCCATGCGCTGGGCCGCCCGGCCGGTGGGGGCCGCCAGCACGACGCGCCGGCCGATGGCCTCCAGAAGCCGGACCAGGACCAGGGTGGTCGTGGTTTTGCCCACCCCGGGACCGCCGGTCAGCACGGCGAACTGCCGGCCGGCGATGGATCGGACGGCGGCAGCCTGCTCGTCGCTCAGGGCGATGCGGTGTGCCGCACAATAATGATCGATCCAGCGCCTCGCCCGGTCGATGTCAAGGGGTGCCGTGCCATCCAGGCCGGCAATTTTACGCGCCACGGCCAGCTCGTCGTAATAGAGCGATTTGGCGTAGTACCAGCGCTGGCGGCCGCCTTGGGATTCGTGGTGTTCACGCACCATGATCAGACCCGCGGTGGCCATCTGTGCCAGCAGGGCCGGCAGACGCTCACCGATCTCAAGGTCCAGCAGAGCCTCGGTCTGCTCCCGGATCTGCTCCTCGGTGAGGTAGCAGTGGCCGAATTGGCGGCCGGCGGCCAGCACGTGCGCGACGGCCGCCGTGATGCGCTGAGGGCTGTCGGGGGCCAGGCCGATGCTCAAGGCGACCTTGTCGGCCGAAAAAAAACCGATCCCGTAAAAATCCCGGGCCAGCCGATAGGGATCCTCGGTGACCGTGGCGATGGCCTGGTCGCCGTAGGTCTTGTAGATGCGCACGGCGAACAGGGTGCTGATCCCGTGTGACTGTAAAAACATCATCACATCGCGGATGGCGCGGTGTTCGATCCACGCCGCACGAATCGTGTTCAATTTTCGGGCGGCAATGCCCGGCACCTCGGTCAGCCGCGCAATCTCCCCTTCAAATACGTCGAGGGTCTCACCGCCGAAATGACGAACGATCTTTTGAGCCGTTTTCGGCCCGACCCCCCTGATCAGTCCCGATCCGAGATATTTTTCCAGAGCGGCGCTGGTGGCCGGTCGCTGCTCGAGGGCATGGGTGGCAATGAACTGACGGCCATGCTGGGGATTGATCGTCCAGCTACCGAAAAACGCCATGGTCGCTCCGGCGAACACCCGCGTCTGGTGGACGATGACGGTCTCCTGATGGTGGCGGGCGCCGGACGGCGTTACCCGCAGGACCGACCATCCGTTTTCGGCGTTGTGATAGGTGACGCGGTCCACGATGCCAATCAGCCGCTGGGCTGCGCCGTCCACGCGGTGACCCGGATTGTGGGGCGGTGATGGGGGCATGGGGCATACAATCAACTTGAAACCCGATGATCAAGAGATATATTATGATATTATTTATCAGTGTTCGTTCAGCAACGAGGGACGTTGGTCGAGATCAAGGTGTGCTGAAACTGTCAGCATAGGCATATGGTCGATATCCCGAGGATAACCTTTTTCGCGCAACGCCGGTTTCGGGCCCTGTAACCGTTTCTGGATGGACGCTGGCTAACCCAAACAGGTTGCCGACACCGTCACCATCATGGGCTACGTATTCGACTTTCACGATGCCAGACGCTATGACCGCTGGCTGGTCAAGCGCAAGAATCGCTTTGCCGCCGACCTGGAGAGCCGCCTGATGCTGGGGATGCTCAATCCGGTGGCCGGCGAATCGATTCTGGACATCGGCTGCGGTTCGGGGGCATCGGCGGCGCCGCTCCTGGAACGCGGCCTGGACGTAACCGGCATCGACCCGTCGCCGTATGTGCTGGACCTGCTGTCCGCCAACCTGGGCGATCGGGTCTCCCTCTACCGCGGGTTCGCCGAAGACTTGCCCTTCGACGACAACTCTTTCAACCATGCCTGCCTGTTTACCAGCCTGGAGTTTATGGATTCCCCGAAACGGGCGCTGGCGGAGGCCTTCCGAGTCGCCAAGGACCGCGTCTTCATCGGCTTTTTGAACCGCTACGCCCTCACGGGAATCGGGCGACGGGTGCAGGGCATCTTTACCCCGACCATTTTCAACCGGGCCAATTTTTTCAGCGTCTGGGAGATTAAAGGCATGACCCGCGAGTTGTTGGGGCCGGTGCCGGTCTGCTGGCGCACCGTCTGCCAGTTTCCCGGCCCCTGGGCCGCATGGATGAAGCAGATCGAGGGGTCGGGCCTGGTTCAACGGTTCCCCTTCGGAACCTTCGCCGGCATGGTGGTCACCCTGGTGCCCCGATTTCGCACGCGCCCGCTGGCCATCCGCTACCAGCCCGAAAATGTCGGCAAGGTGGCGGCATGCTCCGGCATGGCACCCTCCAACGGGTTTGATCCCATTTTGCCGACCTGAGACGATCCAGACCGATTGACGAACCACCTGGTCACCGCGACGGGGCGGGATTTTTTTAATCAGACAAGCAACTGTTAAAATTAGAAAAACTCAAGTGCTTACCCCTCGCTGCCGATAACCAGCGTATGGCAGCATGTCCACAGCCGAACTCGGGTGGAGAAAGGAGCGTGGCCCGATGGACGCATGGTTTTATGAAACCCTCGACGATCGGAAGGTCCGCTGCCGGTTGTGCAGTCACGAATGTGTCATCGGCAGCGGCAAACGTGGCATCTGCGGTGTGCGCGAAAACCGCGACGGCACTCTCGAAACACGCGTTTATGGCCGGCTGATCGCAGCCAACGACGACCCTATCGAGAAAAAGCCCATGTTTCACCTGCTGCCTGGCAGCCGCTCCTTTTCCATCGCCACGGTGGGATGCAATTTTAAATGTCGGTTCTGCCAGAATGCCGACATCGCCCAGATGCCGTCTGACCGCAACGGCATGGTGACCGGCGATGTGTTCACCCCCCGGCAGGTGGTCGCCGCCGCCCGGGATCGGGGTTGTGCCAGCATTGCCTACACCTACACCGAACCGACCGTCTTTTTCGAATTTGCCTGTGACACGGCCCAGCTGGGTCACCGGCAGGGGCTCAAGAATATTTTTGTGACCAACGGATACATGCGACCGGAGGCCCTCGAGCGGATCAGTCCCTGGCTGGATGCGGCCAATGTGGACCTGAAGGCTTTCAGCGACGACTTTTACCGGCAGCAGTGCGGCGCCCGGCTGGAGCCGGTCAAAAGAACGCTGCGACAGATGAAAGCACACGGCATCTGGGTGGAGGTCACCACGCTGATCATCCCCGGGCTCAACGACAACCCGGATGAACTGGCCCGCTTGGCCGCATTTATCGCCGCTGACCTGGGACCCGAAACGCCGTGGCACGTCAGCCGCTTTCACCCCACGTACCGGCTGACCGATCGGGAGCCCACACCGGTTCCGACGCTTCTGCAGGCCAGGCAAATCGGTGTCGCGGCCGGGCTCAAGTACGTCTACACCGGGAACATCCCCGGGATGGGCGGGGAGGACACCGCGTGCCCGGGCTGCGGCAAGACCGTGATCGCCCGACGCGGATTCCGGATCACGGATTACCGCATCCAGGACGGCCGTTGCCGCAGCTGCACGACCGTCATCGAGGGAGTCAGCATGTAGGATTTGACCGATTTGCTTCGACTTTTTTTATCAAGACAACCGGACAAGAACGGATCGCCGTATGGGAACCATCGCCAAGCTCAATCTGGATCACTTGATCGGCCAGCAGGTGGGCACCTCTGTATTGCTAAAAAAACTGGGCCACGGGGCCATGTCGGCCGTCTTTGCCGCTTTTCAGACCACCTTGAAGCGGCAGATCGCGGTAAAAATCCTGCCCAAAGCCTTGTTGACGGCCAAAGCAGCCGCCTTTTTCCAGCAGGAAGCCGAATCGGCGGCGATTTTGTCGCACCCGCACATCATTCCCATTTACGAGGTCGGCGAAACGCCGGACTTTCTCTTTTTCACCATGCAGCTGGTCAAGGGCAACCCCTTGTCCCACCACATTCGACAGGCCCAAAAAAATGTCGTTCCCTCCCGGCGGCTGCTGCCGCTGCCGCGGATCATCGGCCTGATGCTGATGATCCTCGATGCCCTGGACCATGCCCACGACAACGACATCGTCCACCGGGACATCAAACCGGACAACATCATGATCGAAGAACACAACCAGCGCCCCCTGATCACCGATTTCGGGGTGGCGCGGGTTTCCAGGACCACGGGGAAAAGCGACCGCTTGCTGTTGGGAACGCCCATGTACATCGCCCCTGAACAGATCCTGTCCGGATCGGTCGACGGCCGCGCCGACCTCTACAGCGCCGGCGTCATGATGCTCGAAATGCTCATGGCCCAGATTCCCTACCCCCCCTACCAGAGTGCCATGGAGCTGCTCAAAATGAAGCTGGCCCTGAAAGATCGGATTTTTCGCCGGCAGCCGTCGCAGGTCCACCCGGCGGCCGACCGGTCCCTGGACGAGATCCTGCGGCGGGCCCTGGCCTTCGACCGGGATCGGCGCTACGCCTCGTGCCGTGATTTCGCCGCAGCACTGAAGCAGTATATGGACGGCGCAGTGAACCCTGCAACGCGAGCGGCGCGAGCCGGATGAGGGACTCATGACAATCGATGCCACCATCAAAAGCCAACTGACGCAATTCGGACGAACCATAGCGCTGTTGTTCAACCGCGCCATGATGTATCAGCCTGACCATCCCTTTGTGCAGCAGTCCATCGACATGTTCCACGAGGGCGCGGTGAACCTGTTGGCACGCATTTCACCCCTCGTGTTCATTCTCAACCGTGAGGAGTTCTTCGTGGATGAAGAGCCCCTCGATCCGCGGCTCAACGTGGGGCGACTGGTCATCCTGTTTAAAAACAACGGCTTGCAATCCATATCCATCGAACCCGGCCTCGAAAAGCGCGAAATCAAGGCGTTTTTGGATGTGTTCGACAACATCAGCAAATACCGGGGTGCGGAAGGGTTCCGCAAGGCCATTTTTGCCCGTGGTGTCACCAACATCAAGGTCAATCATGTGCGCTATCGCAAAGTGACCGAAGATGACCAGGTCATTGGCCGCGACATGCTCAAGGAGTTGACGCCCCGGCTGATGGATGCCGAGGAGGAGGCCAAAACCCGCAAGATGTTCATGGACACGCTTCTCGAAAGCGTGCTCACCGAAGAGTTTGCCAAGACCTTGAATATCGAATCGTTGATGGCCAATCCCGGCGCGGTCTCCGCCAATATGATCCAGGCCGACCTGGCCCACACGGCATCTCCGGGAACGGGTCCGGGCGCTGGCCAGGGTAAAGGGGGACCAACTGTCTCCGGCGGCGGCGGGGCGAAAACCAACGGCTCGGCCGCCGGCAGCGGCGGGGCGGATGCGGGCGCCGGGTCCGGCGCGCCCGTTCAGCCCGGCGGCGCATCGACCGGCGGCGGGAGCGGCGGCCACGGCAACTTGTTGTTTCAGCAGCTGGAAGTGATGCGCCTGGAGGTCGAAAAGCACCTGGAGGGTCAGGGAGACGTGGCCATCTCCGATCTGGCCAGTGCCGTTTTCGACATGAAAAAACAGCTCCTCGAGGGTATCGAAGCTCAGAAAGCCGTGGGCATCGCCTATGAAAACGAGGCGGCCATCCTGAACAACGCCAATGAGCTGACCGACCGGGTGCTGGTCCAGCTGGTCCGGGACGAGTACCAGCAGGGAAAAATTACACCGGCCCGAATGGCCCAGATTTTAAGGCGCCTGGTTCCCGAAGCCACCGATCTCAAACGCCTGCTGCCCCTGTTGAAAGCGGCCCTTTTGGAAGAGGGCATGTCCCACACCGAGTACCTGGCCCTGGTCAAGGAGTTGAGCAAGGAGCTGCAGAGCGAGGGCCTGGCCAACATCCTGGCCGACAGCGGCGAAGAGATCGGGGTGGACGGTGACCGGCTGATCGCCGAATTCAAACAGAACCCGGAACAGGCGGCCCAGCTGATCTACCTGGCCTCCGAAATCCGCAAAGGCAGCGGGGACGAGGAGGCCCTGGTCGACATTCTGGCCGGTTACGTGGAGCAGATGGGCGGCCGGTTGGCAATGGATCAGGACCCGAAAGGCGACCCCGACCATCTGCAACAGGTGGTCGGCCGGATCGAGTCCGACATCGTCCGTCAGCTGGGCAAAACAGATGCCGGAGAGGAGATTATCGCCAAACTGGAAGACCGCCTCAACACCCGCATGGAGGCGGCCCTGGATCAAATGCGGGCCGAGTGGATCAAGGCCCGGCAGTCGGCTGGCACGGAGGCCGGCGGCGCTGCCGGCCACAAGACGCTCAGTGTGCTGCAGACACTGGAGCAGAGCGTAAGCGAACGTGACGAGCTGGGAGAAATTTTAAAAACGATCCGCAAGAAAGTGGCTGCCGGCGAAATCGACGAAAACGATTACAAACGCATCCAGGATGAAATTTCCCGTCAAAAACAGCTGATCAAGGAGAAGGAGGCCAAGCGGGTCATGCCCATGGGCGTCATCAAAGCCGGCGCCATGGCCTTCATCCTGGAAAAGGAGATCGCCCGGGCAAACCGATACGACTACGGATTTTCCACCCTGGCGTTTTCGATCGTACACATCAAGCCCCTGGCCAAAGTCAAAACCGGTACGATCAACAACGACAACCTGATTGAAGCCGTTCTGGCCAAGCTGGCCGACACCTTCCGCGAGGTCGACATTGTCGGCCAGCTGGGCAAAAACACCATCGCGGCGGTACTGCCTCTGATCGGCCGCGATGATTCCAAGAAAGCCTTGAACCGGGTGATGAAAGTTCTCCAGGACGATCCCGTGGAGGTCAACGGCGTTCCCGTGGCGTTCAAGTTTGCCGGCATTGCCATCACCTTCGACGGCCAACACACCCCGGACGCCAAGAGTTTCATGCGGGTGATGTCCGGTCGCCTGCAGGACATGGCCAACCGCCTCAAAAACATTCAATCGCTCATGTGAGGTCGCAGGATTGTTTTGAGGCAAAAATTCTTGTAAAGTTGTTGCTCTGGTTTACACCATCCTCCTGATTGTCATGCCACACCGCTAAACCAAACTGGAGAGCATCCATGCCCAGCACCTTATCCCGGCGTTCATTCATCAAGGCCGGCCTGCTAACGGCCGGAGCGGCCTGCGCTGCCGGGCTGCCCTCTCCCCGGCGCGCCGCAGCCGCCGAAACCGAGCTGTGCACCCTTTTGGACCTGAGCAAGTGCATTGCCTGCGGGGCATGCGTCGATGCCTGCCGGGAGGTCAACGACGACAAGTTCCCCGAACCCCAGGGTCCCATGCCCGACATGCGGCCGCGCCAAAAAGTCAAGGTCGCCGATTGGTCGTCCCCGGCCAGGCGCGCGGTGGCAGACCGCTTGACACCCTACAACTGGCTGTTTGTCCAGCAGGCATACGGAACCTATGGCGGCCGGGAGTTTGAAATCAACATTCCGCGGCGTTGCATGCACTGCCGCAATGCGCCGTGTTCCAACCTGTGCCCCTTCGGTGCGGCCTTTATCCAACCCAACGGCATTGTGCGCATCCATCCGGATGTTTGCATGGGGGGCGCCAAGTGCCAAGCCGTGTGCCCGTGGCACATTCCCCAACGCCAGTCCGGGGTCGGGCTGCACCTGGACCTGCTGCCGCAGTATGCGGGCAACGGCGTCATGTTCAAGTGCGACCGCTGCTACCACCGGGTGGCCCAGGGCGACCTGCCGGCCTGCATCGAGGTCTGCCCCGAGGACGTCCAGCAGATCGGCCTGAGGCCCGAAATGGTCGCCAGAGCCCACCAGCTGGCCGGCGAGATGGATGGGTTTATCTACGGTGAAACGGAAAACGGGGGCACCAACACCATCTACGTGTCGCCGGTTCCCTTCGATGCGTTGAACCAGGCCATCGCCAGCGGGCCCGGATCGCCCCACCTGGCATCGACGGCCGACGTCATGGCCGCGCCCAACAACATGGCGCTGGCCCTGCTCATCGCGCCGGTTGCCGGCGCCGCCGCGGCCGTGGCCCGTTTCCTGAGCTCAGGAAACAGCGGCCGTAGCGGAAAGGAGGGCCGGGAATGACCGGCAGAGCACACCCGCTGTTGAAAACCCTTTACCCGCTGGCCGTGGCAGCGGCCGCCTTTACGGGTTTCGGCAACATGCCCCTGTGGGGCCGCTACTACGTATCGGACATTCCGGGTCTGGGTTGGTCCAGCAACTTTATCGTCAATGTCAGCATCCACATCCTGGCCGGCAGCCTGTTGCTGGGCATCGGTGTCTTCCTGTTGACCGGGCGCCTGGTGGCGGGCGATCGTCGCTGGAACACCTTGACGTTGTCCGGCAGCGTCAGAGGCCTGTTGATGGCGTCGGCGCTGGCAACGGGAATGGTGATGGTCGTCAAAAACCTGCCGGGAATTAACTTTTCACTGACCACCTTGATGGTTTTTAATTTAGCACACATGGGCGCGGCCGTTCTGTTCATGCTGGCATCCCTGGTGGCCCTGGTATTCAGGCAGCCCTGGGTTCGACGCCGCTGAGACCACGGCCCCCTTGGTTCCGCGGGTGCCGTCCGGGCTGTTTATCGCCAGCGCACCCGATCCGGCCGGGTTGAGCATTCTCAAAGGTTTTTCGATGAGGCGGTGTCGCCCGGAAACATCTCGCTGGCCGCAGCCCTGCCCACCGCCTTCCTGTGGCTGGCTGTGCGCTATTGTGAGTCAATGGAGGCAATTCGATGATCTACCGCTACGATCGGCCCGACAATTTGGCCACCCTTTTCCAAGAGAGCGTGCGGCGATTTTCAGACCGCCCGCTTTTCGGGACCAAGACCACCGCCGGCGACTATGCCTGGGTCACGTATGGGCAGGTGGGAGAGCGGACAGACCATCTGCGCAGCGGTCTGGCGCGCTTGGGCATCCAACCCAACGATGCCGTCGGCATCATCGCCGGCAACCGCGCCGAGTGGGCCATTTGTGCTTTTGCCACCTATGGTCTGGGGGCGCGCTTCATCCCCATGTACGAGCAAGAGCTGCCCCAAGTCTGGCAATATATCATCAACGACGGCAATGTGCGCGTGCTCTTTGTCAGCTCGTCCGCCATCCGCGACCGCATCACGGCCTTACGGGGCGACATGCCGGGGCTGGAGGCGGTGATCGAGATCGAAGGGCAGGGGGAGCACGCCATGGAGACGCTGGAACAGACCGGCCGGTCGCATCCCGTTGTAGCCGCGTGCCCGGGCCCCCATGACATCGCCGTCTTGATCTACACCTCCGGCACGACTGGACGTCCCAAAGGAGTACTCCTGTCGCACGGCAACTTTACGACCAATGTCAAGGCCGGCGGCGCCTGCTTCCCGTCGCTGGGGCCTGACAGTCGCAGTCTGAGCATCCTGCCCTGGGCCCACTCCTTCGGCCAGACCGCTGAATTATACAATTTCATTCAATTCGGCGGCTCCATCGGCTTCATTGGCGATGTGACCACCCTGGCCGAAGACATGGCCAAGGTCCGCCCCACCTTCCTGATTGCCGTACCCCGGGTCTTCAACAAAATCCACGATGGCCTGAAGGCCAGGATCGATGCGGCCGGCGGCCTGGCCAAAAAACTGTTCGTCATGGGCATGCAAAGTGCGCGCAAACGCCGGGAGCTGGCCGGCCGGGGGCAAACGGACTGGCTAACGGAACTGAAGGTGCGTCTGGCCGACAGGCTCGTTTTCAGCAAGATCCGCAAGCGCTTTGGCGGCCGCCTGACCGGCGCCGTTACCGGCAGCGCCACCATGAATATCGATATTTCTAATTTTTTCTGTGACTTGGGGATACCTACCTACGACTGTTATGGCCTCACCGAAACCTCACCGGCCGTGACCATGAATTGTCCGGTCGCCCACCGCCCGGGCAGTGTCGGCCGGCCCATCGATCAGGTGACCGTAAAAATCGACGCCTCCTTGTTGGAACCCGGCGCAGAAGATGGTGAGATCATCGTTTATGGACCCAATGTCATGCAGGGCTATCACAACCAGCCCGAGGCCACCCGGGCGGTGATGACCGCCGACGGCGGGCTGCGCACCGGGGATCGGGGCCGCATGGACCCGGACGGATTTTTATTCATCACCGGGCGAATCAAGGAACAGTACAAACTGGAAAATGGGAAATACGTCTTCCCCGCGGCCATCGAAGAAGCGATCAAGCTGCTTCCCTGGGTGGAAAATGCCATGATTTACGGTGAGGGACGACCCTTCAACGTCTGCCTGGTCGTACCCGACTTCAATGTGTTGGGCAATTATGCCCGCGCCAACCGACTTGCCGGCGGCCCAGATCAGTGGATCGCCCATGCCGGCATCCGGGAGATGATCGCCGACGCGATTGCCGGGCTCCTGGCGACCAAGTTCCGCGGCTACGAAATTCCCCGACAATATTTGTGGCTGCGCGAGGATTTCTCACTGGAAAACGGCACCTTGACGCAAACCATGAAGCTGAAACGACGGCACGTCCTGGACCGTTACCGCGACCGGATAGAACATCTGTACGCTCAAGAAGACGATAAATGACCGCCCGGGACGCGCTCAGCGTCCGTGCGGCGACCATGCGGCGAAATACGAGTTGGCCAGCGGGGCTGGCGCGCCTATTGTCCGTTCGTCGATGGGCCTGGGAAACGGCTTTTACCCGCAGCGACCGATTAACCTGTTGACCCCTGACGGCTGGGGTTGTTATGGATATGGGCACGCTTACCGTCAGCATCAGCAGGGTTTAGCTCTCAGCTCAGGATAATGACCTGGATATGGAAGATACGGATCAGTCGGGCCTTGCGCTCGAATCCGGCGCCCCCACCAAGCCGGATGCCGCCAAAATCGCGTTTCCGGATCGTTACGCCGTCAAGGAGGCCGGCACCAATCGGGTGCTGACCTGCTTGGAAACACCCAACATCCAGGTCAGCATCAAATCCGGTATGACCGTAAGCGCCTCGGCCGCCCGCAAAGCGGCTCCGGGCACCATCTATCTGGACGGCGTCGCCCAAACCGAACCCTTTTTGGATCACGACAAAAAAGTCTACAACCTGGATCACCATGAAGGCTGTGTGCGAACCTTCACCCTGGCGACCTGTGAACAGGCCCTGATCATGTGTGTCAAAGGGCTGGACTTGCGCGACCGGGAATGGAAAATTTTCGCAAACGAACCGGATCTCGACACCATTCTGGCCATCTGGATCATTCTCAATTACCAGCGGATCAACAATCGCGAGGCGATTCACCGGCGCTCCCTTTTTGCGTTGGTGCGCTTAGAGGGCGTCATCGACGCGCTCGGGCTGGAGATGCGCGAGCTCAGCGGCCTGCCGACGGATCTGCTCCAGAAGCTGATGCGGATCATCGACAACCTGCGCGCCGAAGAGCTGGATCTGAAAAAAGAGGGCACCTGGAGCAAAACCGATTATCTCGACTACACCGTGCGCGTGCTGCGCAAGCTGGATCACTTTCTGATCAAGCTGGGCGAGCTGGATGATTTCAAGGGTGTGGAGGAGCTGGCCCGCATCGATTTGAACCCGAATCGCATTGCCGTTGCCGTGGAGTCGGATCTGGGTATCTACGAACTGGAGCCCCACCTGGTCAAACTGTATGGACACCGCTTGGGATGGGTGGCGCTGCGCAAGGAAAAAAGGACCTACACCCTGCGTCAGATGGACCTGTTCATGCCGGTGAGTCTGGAAAATGTGTATCAGCGCCTGAACTTCATGGACCCGGCCGTCAAGGGGCGCATGGGCGTCAACCGCTGGGGCGGATCTGATGACATCGGGGGCTCGCCCAGAGGTACGGGCACGCACCTGAATCCGGTCGAGATCATGTCGGCCTGCCGCGTTGCCGTTGAAAAGCGCAGCGATATCCGCCATGTCAAACGGTTCGCCACCAGTGCCCTGTTGGCGGCGCTGATCGTCGTCGCCGCTGTGGCCACCGCCCAAAACTGGCAGCCCGAACGATGGCTGGGGCGAGAGGGACTGGGCCTGATAGTCGAAAGTCCGGTCTTCGGGTTCTACGCAGCCCTTCTGGTGCTTACCGTCCTCATCCTCGGCATGGTTGCCATGCGCCGGCCATGGCAGTTTGGGATCATGCTGCCGACTGGACGCGACTGGTGGCGCCTGCTTCCCATCGCCGTTTTAGGTGGCTTGACCGGGGAAATGTGGGTTCCGGATGTCATGCTGTTCAACGCCGACCCCACGGCCGCCTGGGTGCTGGCCATTGTCATCATGCCGTTGACTGTTGAATTGCTGTTCCGGAGCCTGGTGCACGGCCTGATGGCGCAGCTGGCCACGATTCAGGATTGCCAGAGCCGCTGGTTCCTATCAAGCCCCACCATCGGATCTGCGATTATATATGCGGCCGTGGTCGGTTTTCAGATGACCATGATGTCCACCACCCCCATGCTCACTCTGACCAGCGCCACGTTGATCAAGCACGTGGTGGTAGCGGCCATCGTCGGTGTCGGTGCCGGCATGATCCGGGAGCGGTCGCACAGCGTCCTTGCGGCCTGGCTGTTTCAGGCCCTGGCCGTGGCGACCCTGCTATTGGCCTATGGTCCGGTTCGATAAGGCGGGTGTAATCCTGATCGGCATGCCCGGCGCCGGAAAAAGCACGGTCGGCGTGCTGCTGGCCAAACACCTGGGCCTGGCCTTTCTGGATACCGACATCCAGTTACAGACAGGCGAAAATGGCCTCTTGCAGGAGATCATCGCCAGGCACGGGGTGGACGGATTCCGTCGCATCGAAAAGCGGTATCTGCTTGCCATACAGCCGGGCTGCGGGGTTGTGGCCACCGGAGGCAGCGCCGTTTACAGCCACGCCGCCATGATGCATCTCAAATCGTTGGGCCCGGTCGTCTACCTGGGGATTGGCCTGGCATCGCTCCGGCATCGGCTGGGCAACCTGGATGAACGCGGCGTCTTGAGAATGCCCGGCCAGACGATCGGAATGCTCTATGCACAGCGTCGTCCCCTTTATGAGAAATACGCCGACATCGTGGTTGCCTGCGACCGCTTGACACCGGATCAGGTCGTCTCGGCCGTGCTGCGGCAGATTTAGAGGAATCATGACTCCCTATGAACTGGCCAAACTGATCCACCAGGCGCTTTCACCGGTAGCACCCCGGCTTTCCGCAGCCATCAACCGTGCCCTGGTGGACATTGGCGAGGGGTCCGCCCTGGTGGGGCTGGGACCCGGCACCCACGAAAGCGACAACGTCTCCTTCCAGGAATCCGAAACCATCGCCGGCAGGCCAAGCGAGGCCCAAGGCGCCCTGGCCAAAATCCACGCGGCCATCTGGAAACTGGAGGAGCACTCCTCCTGGAAGGTGATCATCGACAAAAAACCGGGACGAGGAGACAAGCCGCTGGAGTTGTTGTATACGTTGGTAAGGATAAAAGACGATCGGTAATCACTGCCTCAACATTTTATTCGGACCCGAGCTTCGCTGCGGCGCCGTGCCGACCCCGAGAGCGCCGATTGTATTTGCGGAATCAGGAATGCGAGGCAGCCTGTTGGCCGCCCCGCAGCCACACTGAGCTGAAGGACCGTTTCTTTTCACAAACCGGCAAATCAGGAGGAGGACATGAAACTGGGTAAGGAATTGATCCTGGTAGGTGTCGCGTTGACACTGCTTTTGGCAGGCGCCAGCGCCCAAGCAACAACCTGTGTCTACTGTTCGGAGGGCAGCCCCGAAGGCTTCACCCCGGCCTTGTACACCTCTGGCACCACCTTCGACGCCTCTTCGCGTGCCATGTTCGACCGGCTGGTCCTGTTTGAACGCGGTACCACCAACATCGTCCCCGGCCTGGCAGAATCCTGGGACGTCTCCGAGGACGGCAAAACCTATACGTTCCACCTGCGCAAGGGCGTCAAATTCCACACCAAGAAAAACTTCACCCCGTCGCGCGATTTCAACGCCGATGACGTCCTGTGGACCTTTTACCGCCAGCTGGACCCCAATCACCCCTATCATAAGGTCTCCGGTGGCAGCTACGAGTATTTCACCGGCATGAGCATGGACAAGCTCATCGAACGCATCGAGAAGAAGGACGACTATACGGTCGTTTTTCACCTGACCCGTCCGGAAGCGCCATTTATCGCCAATATGGGAATGGACTTCGCCTCCATCCACAGCGCCGAATATGCCGAAAAAATGTTGGAGGCGGGCACGCCGGACCTGAACGACCAGGACCCTGTGGGCACCGGTCCATTTGTTCTGGCCCAATACCAGAAAGACTCAACCATACGCTACATCGCCCACCCGGACTACTGGGCCGGCAAGGCCGCCATCGACAAACTGGTATTCTCCATCACCCCGGATGCCTCGGTGCGCTATGCCAAGCTCAAGGCCGGTGAGTGCCATGTCATGCCATACCCCAATCCGGCCGATCTGGCGCAGATGGCCACCGACGAAGAGATCAAGCTGTTGGAAAAAGAGGGCCTCAATGTTGGCTACCTGGGCTTCAATACCAAGAAACCGCCCCTCGACAATGTCGATGTCAGACGAGCGCTGAGTCTGGCCATCAACAAACAGGCCATCATCGATGCCGTCTTCCAGGGTGCCGGCAAAATCGCAAAGAACCCCATCCCGCCCACCATCTGGTCCTACAACGATGCCGTGGAGGACTACCCCTACGATCCAGAAAAGGCCAAACAGATGCTGGCTGAGGCTGGTTTTCCAAACGGTTTCGAAACCGATATCTGGGCCATGCCGGTGCAGCGACCCTACAATCCCAACGCCAAGCGCATGGCGGAAATCATCCAGGCTGATTGGGCCAAAATCGGGGTGGTGGCCAAAATCGTCACCTACGAGTGGGGCGAATATCTCAAGCGCTCCAAGGAGGGCGAACATCAGACCGTCCTTTTGGGATGGACCGGCGACAACGGCGACCCGGACAACTTCCTGTCCGTCCTGCTGGGTTGCGACGCGGTGGGCTCGGCCAACCGTGCCCAATGGTGCTACCAGCCATTCGAAGAGCTAATTCAAAAAGCCAAGGTGACCTCCGACGTCGCTGAACGCACACGGCTCTATGAAGAGGCTCAGCTGGTGTTCAAGGACCAAGCGCCGTGGGTCACCATTGCCCACTCGGTGGTCTTCGTGCCGGTCCGCAAAGAGGTCAAGGATTTCAAGATCGACCCCTTCGGTGGGTTTGTCTTCTATGGGGTGGACATCGAATAGCCCCTTGGCGGCCATGCTGATGTCAACTTGGAAATTGACCCGCTACGCACGGGGAAAGGTCAGCTTTCCCCGTGCATTCTCATTCCAGATAGCCGAACGCGCTGAATCATGATCCGTTTCCTATCCCGGCGGTTGGCCATGGTGGTGCCCGCCTTCATCGGCGTCACCTTGCTCACCTTCGCTCTGATCCACCTGATCCCCGGGGATCCGGTGATGCTCATGGCGGGTGAACGGGGCATCGACCCTCAGCGGCATGCCAAACTCAAGGCACAGTTGGGCCTGGACCGACCCCTGCATATCCAGTACGCCAACTATATCCAAGGAATTCTGCAGGGCGACCTGGGCAGGTCCATCGTCACCAAAAAACCGGTCTTCGTCGAATTCATGACCCTTTTTCCCGCCACGGTGGAGCTCTCCCTGTTCGCCATGCTGTTTGCCGTTATCGTGGGATTGCCCGCCGGGGTGATCGCCGGGGTCAAACGGGGTACCGTCTTCGATCACACGGTGATGGGTATTTCTTTGACCGGGTATTCGATGCCCATCTTCTGGTGGGGGCTACTCCTGATTCTGCTTTTTTCGGTTGCCTTGGGATGGACCCCGGTTTCCGGTCGCATTTCAGCCCTGTACTGGATTGATGCGGACACCGGGTTCATGCTCATCGATGCGTTGCGCTCAGATGAAAAAGGTGCCTTTGTATCCGCGCTGCGCCACTTGATCCTGCCTTCGGTCGTCCTGGGAACCATCCCACTGGCCGTGATCGCCCGCATGACCCGCTCCGCCATGCTGGAAGTACTCCAGGAAGACTATGTCAGGACCGCCAGGGCCAAGGGCCTGGCTCCGTGGCGCGTGGTCCTCGTCCATGCCTTGCGCAACGCCCTGATTCCGGTCATCACGGTCATCGGCCTTCAAACCGGGGTGCTGCTGGCTGGCGCCATTTTGACCGAGACCATCTTTGCGTGGCCGGGGGTGGGCAAATGGATCGTAGAGTCCATCCGCCGGCGCGACTACCCGGCCGTCCAGGGCGGCATCCTGATGATTTCAACCCTGATTATTTTCGTCAATACAATTGTCGACATGATGTACGGCGTCGTCAACCCGCGGATCCGGCACAACCAATAGAAGCCATGTCCACTGCAGCAGCCACAACCCCATCCGAGCCGGCACCACCCCATCCCCTCAGGGAGTTTTGGGCCTACTTCACTGAAAACCGGGGAGCGGTGGTGGGGTTTTATTTCATCATTTTCATCACGGCCGTGGCACTGTTCGCCGACTACATCGCCCCCCACAGCCCTTTCGAACAGTATCGCGATGCCATCCTGACGCCGCCGGCCTGGCAAGCGGGCGGTTCCTGGACCTATCCATTGGGAACCGATGATGTCGGCCGCGACATGCTTTCCCGGCTAATTTACGGTGCCCGCCTGAGTCTTTTCGTGGGTGTACTGGTCGTCACGCTCTCCCTGGCGGCAGGGGTGCTCATCGGCCTCCTTTCGGGTTATGTCGGCGGCTATGTGGACACGATGATCATGCGCTGCATGGATATCATGCTGGCCCTGCCCAGTTTACTGCTGGCCATGGCCATCGTCACCATCCTGGGACCCAGCCTGGAAAACGCCATCCTGGCCATCGCCATCGTGGTGCTGCCCCACTACGTCCGCCTGACCCGGGCGTCGACGCTGACCGAAAAGGCCAAGGACTACGTGACCGCGTCACGGGTGTGCGGTGCCGGCGCACTGCGACTGATGTTCCTGGCGATCCTGCCCAACTGCATGGCACCCTTGATTGTTCAGGCCACCTTGGGGTTTTCCTCGGCCATTCTCGATGCGGCCGCGTTGGGGTTTTTGGGAATGGGCGCCCAGCCGCCTACACCGGAGTGGGGCGCCATGCTGGCCAACGCCCTCCAGTTCATCCAACGGGCCTGGTGGGTGGTCTCCTTTCCCGGATTGGCCATATTGCTGACCGTGCTGGCCTTCAATCTCGCCGGTGACGGTCTGCGCGACGCCCTGGATCCGAAACTGAAACGCTGATGGCACTCCTCGAAATAAACAACCTGTCGGTCGACTTTTCCGGTTTTAAAGCGGTGGCGGACTTCGACCTGACCATCACAACGGGTGAGGTGGTCGGGATTGTCGGCGAATCCGGGTCCGGCAAGAGCGTCAGCCAGCTGGCCATGATGGGCCTGATACCCTATCCGGGCATCATCTTGGCCGACCGCATGCAGTTTGACGGCAACGACCTGCTCAACATCCACCCCAAAGAGCGTCGCCGCCTGGTGGGAAAAGATATCGCCATGATATTCCAGGAGCCCATGACCAGCCTGAACCCCTGTTTCACGGTGGGATTTCAGATCATGGAAGCGCTAAAGACCCACGAAGGCGGAACGCACGCCTCGCGCCGGGCCCGCACCGTCGAATTGCTGGACCAAGTGGGCATCCCGGCGCCGGGCGACCGACTCGGCAACTTTCCCCACCAGCTGTCCGGCGGCATGAATCAGCGCGTCATGATCGCCATGGCCATCGCCTGCAACCCCCGCCTGCTGGTGGCCGACGAACCCACCACGGCCCTTGACGTCACCATTCAAGCCCAAATTCTGGACCTGCTGTTAAGTCTTCAGCGCCGCAAGGAGATGGCCTTGATCATGATCACCCACGACATGGGCGTCGTTGCCGAAACCGTGGAACGGGTGGTGGTCATGTACGCCGGCCGGGTCGTGGAGAAAAACAGCGTTGACGAGCTGTTTGCCAACCCCCGCCACCCTTATACGGCCGCCCTGTTGGATGCCCTGCCCGAAAGAAGCGCCGGACAGCGCCGATTGCCGACCATCCCCGGCGTGGTACCCGGCCGATTCGACCATATCGACGGCTGTATTTTCCACCCACGCTGCCGGTTCGTGCAGGCGCGCTGCCACACCCAAGCACCGGCCTTGAATTCGGCCGGCAGCAGCGCGGTACGCTGCCATTTCCCATTGAACTGCGGAGTGCCTGCAGCATGAGCCGCGAATACGTCATTCGGGCCGTCGAGCTGGCCCGCCACTATTCGATTAAAACCGGTGGGGTGTTCCACCGGCCCGTTACCCTCAAGGCCCTGGACGGAGCCTCATTCGCTATCGAGCGGGGAAAAACGTTGGCGGTGGTGGGCGAATCCGGATGCGGTAAATCGACCCTTGCGCGGGTGGTCACCATGATCGAGCGCCCGACGGCCGGACATTTTTCAATCAACGGCGTCGATGGCACCGTTAAAGACGATGCGCAGCGACGCAAGCTTCGCAGGCAGGTTCAGATTGTTTTCCAGGATCCCTACGGTTCGCTGAATCCACGCAAAAAGGTGGGCGCCATTTTGGAGGAGCCCCTCAAGATCAACACCGGGCAATCCGCTTCCGAGCGGCGGGAGCAGGCCCTGGCCATGATGGCTACGGTCGGCTTGAGCCGCGAGCAGTACGGGCGCTATCCCCATATGTTTTCAGGCGGCCAGCGTCAACGGATCGCCGTGGCCCGGGCCCTGATGCTCAGGCCGTCTCTAGTGGTCGCCGACGAGCCGGTATCCGCCTTGGACGTCTCGGTCCAGGCTCAAGTTCTCAATTTGCTCATGGATCTTCAGGAGGAGATGCAACTGGCCTATCTGTTCATATCGCACGATTTGAGCGTTGTCCGTCATATTGCCGACGATCTGATGATCATGTATCTGGGCAGGCCGGTCGAACATGGCGAAAAGGAAACTATTTTTAACAAACCGATGCACCCCTACACGCAGGCGCTGTTGGCGGCCACCCCCAGTGTGGACAAGTCGGCCCGTAAAACGCGAACACCGTTGAAAGGGGAATTGCCGTCACCCCTCAATCCACCCGCTGGATGCACGTTTCACAAAAGATGTCCCCACATGACCGCCGTCTGCACCCAACATCGGCCGGAACTGCGGCTGGTCGAAAACCGACAGGTGGCTTGCCATCATGCCGAATCGGTGTCACCCTAGCCGGACGGAGTCGCCTGCCAGCCTGTTCGATGCCGGGCCCTGTCAAATCGACAAATCGGTCTTATATTTGGTGAATCGACCCATATCCCGCCGGTGCGACATTACAGACGCACCGCCCATGGCAAGAGACGAGCTATAACATCAGACAGAGAGGTGACCCATGACCGAGAGCAGCACGATTCCCGAAAGCGCCGTTGACCCCGTCTGCGGCAAGACGTTCGATCCACGCCAGATCCAGTTTACCAGCAGCGACGACAAGGGGACCCACTACTTCTGCTCGGAAGCCTGCCGGCGCCAGTTCGATGCGGCTGACGCCAAAACCAAGAAAGGGTTCTGGGCGCGCTACACCGATCGCCTGAAGAACACCCACTGTACGCGCACGCCTCCCGAATGCCGCTAAACCTGACAGGTCGCCAAGGGGCGTTTAGCAGGCTCGATGCCTCTGAACCCGGCGGCCGAGGCGCCGGGAGATGGGCAAGTTCATCCATCACGGGCGAGTGTGCTTTTGATCAGAAGTAGCGCAGCAGGCGGTCAAGGTCGCCAATCTCCTGTGCGGTCAGGGCTGTCGGGGCCTTCCCGACGGCGGCTTCAGCGTCGGGAAAGTGATGCCACACCGTTGAATTGCGGTAGCGAAAACGACTGAGGACCTCGCGGACCGTTCCGGCCGACCCGTTGGTGAACAAGGGCCTCTTCAACCAGACGCGGCGCAGGCTGGGGACCCGGGCGCCGGTGTCGGCAACGTAGGGCCGGACCCCGGTTCGGGCCGAAAACGGGGCCCCCCACACCAGGTCCCGATCCTGGCTGGTCAGCCAATCCGGCCACTGCTCGAAGTCGATCCCCTGCAGGGTCCGGGTGGACACCAGCGGCTGGTGGCAATCCGCGCAGCGGTCTTTGAAAACCGTCAGCCCACGCCGGGCCCGATCATCCAGGGTTGGGTGGGCGATGCGCCACGGGTTGACCTTGGGATTGAAGTGCACGAAGTATGCGAGCAGGGCCTTGCGCAAGTCCAGCGGCGACAGCGTCTCGGGCCAGGTGCCACCGCCCGGCAGCCAAGGGTGGCGGTCAGTGGGGATCGCAAAAAAAGCCTTGCGGTTCTGGTTGGCGACCTGGAATTCGGCCATCACCATCGCCGACAAAGTGTCGTCGCCGGCCCGGCTGAACAGTGGCACGTTGTTGGCCAGACCGTGCAGCGGTTTGGTGGTCGCGTAAACGTTCGCGCGGCCGGTAAAGTGTGTACGCCCGTCTACGAGCCCCTCGAAGTGACAGGATTCGCAGGTGAAGCGCGACAAATGCCCCTGGCTGGAGTTGTGGGGCGACATCAGATCGGTAAAAAAGAGCATCTCCCCGAGATGAGCCGCCGGGGTGGCGCGCGCTGCGTCGAAGACCAGGGTGTTCAAGACCTCGCCGGAGTCGACATCGACCGAGGCGGCGCGGTCGAGCAGGGCGCTGGTGTAGGTCAGGCCGGTGCCGCCCGAATGCGGCGCCACCAGCGCGTCGCTGATGCCGGGCATCACCTTCAGGAGACGCGCCACGCTGACGTCGTTGGGGCCAACGACGAACTCGGCGGCCTGTTCGCCGCCATAACCGGTCACCCACAAGCGGCGTCTCGGGCCGCCGAACGGCGTGAAGTGCAGCGCCTTGGGGGTCAGGATGCCGTATGCCGACAGGTTGACGGCCCGGTAGCGGCGCCGGTTCTCGCGGTCGCCGTCCTGCCAGCGATACCGCCCGTTCTGATCCTTGGGTAGCCTGAAGAGGTACAGGAAGCTGTCGATGTAGCCGAATTCGCCCGTCTCACGGCTCAAGGGGCGGTTTTCGACACCCCCGGCCGCAATTACCAGCGTTTGCGCGTCGACCGACACATCTATTGACCACAGCGGACCCGCATTGACGATTTTCGATGCCTCGCTCAACCGCGGCAGGCCGTCGCGCAGGGGAATGACCAGAATCGTGTGCTCGAGCAACAGGTTGACGACGAGGTGATCCCCAACGCTGCGTATGTTTAGCGGGCCGGCCCCGACGGGAAGCAAGCGGGTTGCCGCCGGCCGGTCCTGCGGCAGTTCATCCCCGAATGCGGGCAGCTGCACCTGCACGAGGTTGCCCGCGAAGCTGTCCAGCAGAAAAAGGCTGCCGGATTCCGAGACCACCAGGTCACGCACCGAAATCACACCCGGCAGATCGATGGCGGGAAGCAACTGGAGCCGGTTGCCTGTGATCCGGTAGGGCTGCAGCCTTCCGGAAAGGTCGCCGCCGGCGATGACGATATCTGTCTCGATCAGCCCGAGAGCGACCGCACCGCGCGGCGCCGCGGCACTGCTCAGGATCTTGAGGTCAGGGTCGCACAAGACGATTTTCGAGGCGTTGCGCAACAGGATCAGGGTGTGGCCGGTGGCAGGCAGTCGAAGCAACCGAGCGGGGTCGGGTCCGAAGACCGGTTGCTGTCGTCCGACCACGTCCGTTTCACCGTTTGGGGCGGCGTGGCCGGCCGTCAGAGCAGTTTCGGTTTCCAGCAGGGCGCGTTCAAAATCCTGGTGGCCGACCGGCAGAGAGCGCTCGGTTAGCGTGTCAAATGCCAGGCAACCCGCACAAAGTCCGATCAGCAGCAGCACCCGACAGACTGCCGTCATGGCATTACCACCCTGATTTGGATGCCTTTTTCTTCATCGGCCCGATGGTTACCTTCTGGTCGCCCTCGGCGGTGTCCACGACGACGGTGGACCCGGCCAGAATATCGTCAGCCTGCTGGTCGGACAGACTGATGTCGAACGACTGGTCGGCCGAGGCGGAGACGACAAAGTCGCGCTGGCCGCTTTTCAGGGCCTCCAGGGAGAGATCGGTGCCGTGCGCGTCCTCCGCCTTCCAGGATGAGCCGCCGATGGTGACCTTCAGCGCTTCCCCGGCCATGGCGGCGTTGGCCATCACCAGCCCAATTGCGAAAACAGACACCAGACAAAAAACCCATGAAACCGAACTGCGACTGCGTGCTTTCATAACATGCTCCTTTCGATGGTCGAACCGTTGACCGGTTACTTTTGCCGAACCGCTTCAAGGGAGATCAGTATGTCGACATCCTTGCCGACAACGCCCATCTCGTAAAACTTGCCATTGCCCACGTTGTAGGCCAGCCGATCGATGGTCATGCGCGCCTCAAAGCCGGCCACTTCAGTTTTGTCGTCAAAAGGATTGGTCGTGACCCCTAAAAACGTGAACGGCACCTCGACGCTCCGGGTGACATCCTTGATCGTCAGGTCGCCCTGGACAAGGTACTGATCGCCCTCGACATGTTTGACAGCCGCGCTTTTGAAGGTCATCGTGGGATACGTTTTGGAATCGAAAAAATCCGGGGAGTTGAGGTGCCCGTCGCGCTTGGTGTTGCCGGTGTTGATGCTTTTTACGTCGACATCGAAGTCGAAACGGCTGCCTGCCGGGTCGTCGGGAGAGAAGATCATCGTGCCGCTGAAATCCTCGAAATACCCCCGAACCGTGGAGTAGATGTGGGTGATGCCAAAGTAGAAACCCGAATGGGCCGGATCCAGATCCCAGGCGGGTGCCTCTGCCTGGGCGTGGGCCGCCAAAACCGGAATCAAGAGCAACGCCAACAGCACTGTTCGAAATCGCTTCATGGCCAGGCCTCCTGTCAGATTGCGGATGTTGAATCCATCGCTGTTTTTGTGAGGTGCGTTACAGGCCAAAGGCTTCGGTGAAAATGCAGCGGGAGGAAAAACCGAGGCCGATCAGGGCGCGCTTGACCTGACGCATCATCGACGGCGGGCCGCACACGAAAATCGCTGCATTGCGGCCGCAATGGTCAAGAATAAGGCCGAGTGACGCCCGGTTCAACCGTCCCGGGTACGCGACCGATCCCACCGATCGCGTAAATATAGGAACTAGGTGCAGACCTGTCAATTTGGTCTCCAGATCGTCAAGCTCATCGGCGTAGACCATATCGGCCCGGCTGCGATTGCTCCACACCAGGGTGACGGGGCGGTCGTCGTCCCGGTCTGACATAAAGCGCAGCATGCTGAGCATGGGCGTGATACCGATTCCGCCGGCAATCAGGATCAGCTCGCGACGCGGTGGCGCTAACAGGTGGCTGAAGCGGCCATAGGGCCCCTGGATCATGGCCTGGTCGCCGACCGACAGCCGGGCCAGGGTAGCGGTCCAGTCACCGCAGGTCCGAATGGTGAGCTGCAGCGTCTCCGGCCGACTGGGTGTTGACGACAGGGTGAAGGCATGCGGTTCTCGGGAGATCTGGGCCGATCGAAAGGCCACAAACACGAATTGACCCGGGATATAGGCCAGATGATTTTTGTTGAGGGATGCCAGTTCAACACGGATGCAGTCAACACCCACGGGAGCGACCGCAGCCACCCGATAGCGAATCCCCCCTGCCCGCAGCCATCCGGTCCGCGCCCACAGCCACACCAGGGCCGTGGCAGCGGCGGCCGCCAGCAGGCCCAGACGCGGCGGGCCGGCATCGATGAAAGTTTCGCTCACGTAACGGACATGGATGACCAACAGCACCGCGATGAGCAGCCCGACACCGCGGTGTACCGGCAGCCAGATGTGGAATGGTAAATGCTTGCGCCAGCAGCTGCTGATCAACTGAGCGAGAACCACCGCCAACAGCCCCACACCGATCCATTCCGGCCAGTAGCGCATCTCCAGCGCAACGGTCAGTTTTCCCTCGGGCAGCAGGATGAACAACGGGTGTACCAAAGCGATCAGGGCGATGACCCAGGCATGCCAGCGGTGTTGGCGCATCAGAAGCGGCAGTGAAAAAATGCGGTCCAGCAGCTTCAGGCGCCCGGCCAAGGGAATCTGGAGCAGGATCAGCAGGCCGGCGACCAACCCCAGCACCTTGCCGATCCGCAAACTGGTTTTCGCGACTCCGAATTTGTACCACATGGAGGGCGATTCGAAATAGAATGGAATGGCCAGCGCAGCGGCCAGCAGCGTCAGCATGGCCAGAATCAGACCGGCAGCCATCAGACGACGGGTAGCGGCCTTGAAAAAAAGGTCGAGCGGGGGTAAATCGTTTTCCTGGACGGACATCGCCACCCCATCGTTCACGGTGTTCATGAAGCCGGCAAGTCGGCCGCTACGGCCAGTTTGAACAACAACAAAGCGTCGATGCGGCCGACGCGTTCGGCCAGGCCGAATTAGAGCTCGAGGGAGAGGTCAATCCAAAACGCTTTTGAGTGGTTTGGGCTGAAAAAAACCGGGGCAGCGCGCCGTGTCCGGCAGGGTGCCCCGATTCCGATGTCGGGTGGTCAGATCAGGTTGATTTTCTCACATTTTTCGCTTCAGGACCGCGGTCGCTCTCTTCCACGTCGAACATCACCGCTTCCCCTTCGGTCAGGGTCTTGAATCCCGGCATGTCGATGGCGGAAAAATGAACGAAAATATCCCGGCCCTCCTCCTGGTTGATAAAGCCATACCCCTTTTTGTCATTGAACCATTTAACCGTACCGTTCGCCAAAACGCTGACCTCCTCTTCTCCTCGTTGAATCCCTCCAAAAATGCCCATTGCCTTTCCAGATGATACTCCGGCGACAGGAAGCATTCCACTCAGAAGATGTCAGATCAGGGAGAACAATGGCCAAATTATCATCCAAAAAACCATTAGCCAATGCACAATTGTGTGTCAAGAAAAAATCTACAGCGGAAAGCGCTCGATGTCGGCTTTTTCGGTCAAGGTTTTCAGGTAGTCGTCGATCTTGGCGCGCTCCTGCTCCTGCCTCAGGTGCGTGGCGATCTCCTCTTTCACATCGTTGAAGGCCAGGGTCTCCGGCGCCTGGCGCTCGGTCACCCGGATGAGGTGGTAGCCGAATTGGGTCTCCACCACGTCGCTGACCTGGCCCGGCTGCAGGTCGAAGGCAGCCTGGGAAAAGGGCGGCACCATCTGCTCGGGACCGAAAAAACCCAGGTCACCGCCCTTCTCCTTGCTGGGGCAGTCCGAGTATTCCTGGGCCAGGGTGGCAAAATTTTCGCCGGCAGCGATGCGGCTGGCCAGTGACTGGATCTTCGCCAGGGCCTCGGCTTTTTGAGCTTCACTGGCGTCTTCCGGCACCTGAACCAAAATGTGCGAGGCCTTGATCTGCTCCGGGCGACGGAACTGGTCAGGGTTGGCCTCGTAGTAGGCGCGAACCTGCTGATCGGTCACGTTGACCTGCTGAATCACCGTCTGGTCGATCAGGGCCTTGATGGTCAACCCGTCCTGGATCTGGCGGTCTAGCTGCGCTTCGGTAACGCCCATCTGGGCCAGTGCCTCCTGGTAGGCCTGCTCGGTTTCGAAGCCGGCCTTAAACTCATCCTTGGCCTTGGCCACCAGCCCCGCATTGGCGTCGACCCCCAAGGATTGCGCCTGTTGCAGCAGCAGGGTTCGGTTGATCAAAGAGTCGCGCACCTGGCCCTCGTAGCGCTTGAGTTGTTCGGCATCCGCCGGGCGCCCCTGGCGCGCCAGGCGCATCTTGACCATACTCATTTCACGATCCAGATCCTGGCGCAGCAGATCGGTTCCGTTGACCGAGGCGATGCGTCCGGCCGAGGACTGCTCGGCACAAATCGCCGCTGGCGCGCTGCAAAAAAGCACCGCGGCGGAAATAGCGGCTGTAAAAAACATGTTGGGGTTAACGGTTTTCATTGATCTCTCCTTATCGTCCATCCGTGAAAGTTCACTCTCCCGGCGCTTGCGCCGGAGTGGTCGGTCCGGTTTTTTCGATGCGAACCAGTTCGCCTGAAAAACTGCCCACGATCACCTTGCTCTTCAGTTTTATCGGCAAACGCCGATGGTCGGCCGACACCCATATCTGAACCCGCGCCTCCGGGCTTTTCTCAAATACGCCGCCCACATGGGCCAGGTCCGGTTCGACCAGATAGGTGTCGAAGGTTCCCGCCGGTACGGTCACGGTCTGACGCCCGACCACTGTGGCAATCCCCTCCACGAGCTTTTTACCATCGGTCACCGGCCGGCGGACCTGCCCGCCGACCGACAGCTCCGCCAGACGAAACCAGTAGAAGATCGAGAGCGGATCGAAGGAACCGTCCGCGATGGCGATCGGTTCTCTGGCCTCACCTCGGTTCAGGTATTGGGCCGTCATGGCATCCCAGTCGAAAAAGACGATCACATCACGCCGGGTACGCCCTTCGTGCTGTTTTTTGCGGTACCCCAAGGATCGGTTCATGGCGCTGTCCGCCCAGGCGTCGATGCGGTCCCGAACCATGAAAAAGGCATCCACGAAACTGTTGGATCGGGCCGTCAGCACAAAGTGATGGGCCTGGTGTCCGGCCATCTGCTCGACGGGCAACACCTCCAGGACCGCTTCACCGGCCGGCACCACGGTCCATTTCAGCACAAACGTCAACCGTTCCCCAGGCCCGAAAGCCCGGTTCCGGAAGCCTGCGGCACTGTGGCCGGCCCAGGCGGTGACGCTGGCCAGCAGGCAGACCAAGCCGATGGCCCCGACCCTGCCTGCGGCAAGGCACACCGGGGCGGCCGTTGGTGCGAAAATCGATAGCATCAGCCGCCGTCGATCGTGTTGCGGCCGCCGGCGGGGAGGGGATCGACGGCGATGGCATGACGGTGGTGCCGGGCCCACAACCAAAGCCGGTACAAATGGGTGAACACCATCGCGGTGATCAGGCGCGGAATCCAAAGCCAGAAGGGGTGAATGCCCAGGGGCAGAAACAGGGCCGGGTCTTCCACCATGGCATGGTTAATACCGATAGACAGGTGTAGTGCCCGCAGGCGACAGGGCGGAATCTGGCGCGCATTGGTTTCGGCAACGATCACGGCGCCGCCGTAAGTAATCCCGAACACGGACGCGGTGATCCACAGCATGCCCACCTGGCGGTCCAGGCCCAGCAGGTAAAGACACGGCGTGATGATGCGCACCAATTTATCGATCACGTGGTACTGTTTCAAGATTGCCATGAGAATCATCAAGGTCGTGATGATGAGAAGCATCTGCAGGCACAGCCCGACCATCTCCACGGTCCAGGCGGTCAGGGCCGGGCCGAATGCGTTTCCAGCTGCCGACGACACCGGTCCGGCGATTTTGCGGACCGTCTCCGGTCCAAATATCCAACCCAGCCCCCAGACCGTCATGACGGCGGCGGTCAGGCGAACGGTCGTCGCCAACCAGGCCGGGCATCCGGATCGATGCTGGACCAGCCCTTCTTGAACCAAGCTGTGCGCAATCAGCAGGAACACGGCGATCAAGGTCATCTGAGCGACGCTGAGCGGCAGAACGGACATGGCCGCAACCGCACCGTATATACCGGTCAGCAAACCGGCCAACAGCGGCAGGGCCGCCACGGCCGGCAGATGAATCGCTCCCATGAGCGGTTCCAGCAATCCGTCGATACGGCCCAGCCAGCCGGAAAAGTCCAGTAAAAAGGTGCCAAAAGAGACTGGCAGGATGATCCTGATCATCCAGAGAAATCCCCACCACCCTTTGGCAAGGCCTTCTTTCACACAAGCAGCGATGGGATGGGAAACGAATGTCATGGGGGATTCTGACCGATCAGGGCATCAAATAGAATCCCAGGGCAGGATCATCTGGTTCATTCGGGTGAAAGGCGGCGCCGACATAAGGTCCGCTGACGTTGCGCACGATAACCCGTTTTTCCATGGGTGTCCGCTTGCGGTCATCCAGTCGAAATTCCACCAGCAGCTTGGCGCCTACGGGGAAGGCACGCGGAACCGTCATTTTCAGCTTGAGGCCGGTGGTCGAGATGTCCACCACCTTGACCAAGCCGGTGTCCGCCGGGCCATCTTCCCCCAGCAGGGTAAATTTACCGGGCAGGTCGATGCCTTTGCGGTATTGCTTGCGTTTTTCCAAGCGGCAGCGAAATCGGTGGCCGCAGGTGCAGGTGCAGTTAACCGTAATCTTCTGATCGGTCACGGCATATCGGCTGACATCCGAAGTTTTGGCCTTGCCGCACTGCGGGCATCGAAAGGTCGCGGTGTTGTTGCTCGATATGAATACGGTTTGATCCATGGATGGTTAATTCGCTCCGGCGTGTTGCGATTCGGTTTGCGGCAGCACCTTTATGTCCATCGCGGGCGGGCGGCGCCTCCTGATTTTGATGATTTCGGGCGAATAACGGGTGTTCTTTTCAAGATGCCGACCGGCCATGCGAATGGCGGCGAAGGCCAGCCCGAAAAAAAGACATCCTCCCAGCGCGGCCACTCCTGATGGGTCCACCCCCCGCATGACCGCCACTGCCTGCCCGAGAAACCCACCGACGATCATCGCCAGAATCGGAAAAACATAAAGCAGAAAGGTGGCCTTGAGCAGCGAGGTGGTTTCGATGCTCAAAACGATGTGATCTCCCACCCGGGCGTTGGCCGTGTTGATCGCCTCCACGGTCATCTCCTCTCCTGGCCCGTCACCGTGGCAGGCATTTCTGGAGGCGCAGGCCGCGCAGGCACTCGACCGCACGGTTTTGACCCATGCGGTTCCCGCACCGGGCGTCCCCATTTCAAAGACGATCCCCTCTTCGGTGGCCATAAGCGTTCCTCAAACGCGGTGCTGGTGTGATGGACGCCGTCAGGCGTTTACGGCATCCCTGATCGTTTCCAGAGGCCGCATCTGGCTGACGTCGCGATAGCAGATGAGTCCGCAGTTGAGACACCGGGCGGCCTCCTCCTGGGCCGTCTTGGTGTCGAAACCCTTTTCCAGTTCCATGCGCTGGGCCAGGTCCCGACTGTCCGCAAGGGGCATGACCCGCCGTCTACTGGCCGACACATCTTCCACATGGTGCACATTCTGAATCACGGAGTCCGGCTTCAGCACGTTTGCCGGCAGGTCGACCGGGATGTCGTAGATCAGATGATGGACGGTGGCGGCGGCCCGGCGGCCGGCGCCGATGGCCTTGATGGCCCCGCTGAAATCGGTCAGGGCGTCCCCTTTTGCGAACAGCCCGGCGTCGCTGGGCCGGTCCGGCTGCTTGTAGGGCGGCACGGCGGTCCAGGAGGCCGTGAAACCGTCGCCGGCTTCGGTGGTCGGAATGAAAACCAGCTCCGGAAAGCGGCCCGCCGAAAAAACCACCGTCTGCGCCGCCAGCCGGCAGGTCTCGCCGCTGACCGTGTCCAGCACCTCCACGCCAGTCAGGGCGGCCCCGTCACCGAATAGGCGCATTACCCCGCCGCCCGGTATCACCCGTGCGCCAGCCTCGGCAAGCGCGGCCACAACGGTTGGATCGGGCTGTTCGCGGAAGATAAAGGTGACGGTCTGGGCGCCCAGGTCGCGGGCTTGCATCAGAACCTGCCCGGCCAGGCCCTCGCCGCCGACAATCACCACATGATCCCCGCAAGACAGCGCCTCATGGCCGTCCCGGCCCGATCGCAGCAGGTCCAGCATCAGGTAGCCGCCGGGCACCGGCGATTCGGCGACTTTCTCGGCGCCACGGGCCAGCCGGCTGTCCCAACCACCCGTGGCCAGAAAAACGGCTTCGTAACCCTCCTCCAGAAGACCGGCCACGGTCAGGTCGCGCCCCAGCATCTGTCCGGTGCGCGCCGTAACCCCCATGTCCAGGATACCGTCGATGTCCCACTGCAGGATCGATTCGGGCAGACGGTATTTGGCGATGGCCGTATTGAGCAAACCGCCCAGACGCTCCGTGCCCTCGTAAACGGTGGCCGCATGTCCCAGCCGCGCCGTGAAAAAGGCGGTCGACAGCCCTTCCACGCCACCTCCGACAATGGCCACCCGGCGCCCCGAATCCGGCGCCTTGAATGGCTGGATGCGCTCGTTCTGACGCAATTCATAGTCGGCGGCAAAACGCTTGAGAAAGTTGATCGCCACCGGTTCGTCGACATATTTGCGCCGGCAGTCCTCTTCGCATGGCCGCGGACAGATTCTGCCGATCACCGTGGGGAAGGGATTGCGCTCCTTGATGGTTTGAACCGATGCGTGGTAATCGCCGTCGACGATCTCCTGGATGTACTTGCTGATGTTGATACCTGCCGGGCACCTGCGCTGGCAGGGGGTCGTGCAGTCGTCGGTGGTGTATTCCTTGAGGATCCGGCGGGTAACCGAAGACAAGGTGATGATGTGTTTGGGGCAGACCCGCTCGCAGGTTCCGCAGCCGGTACACTTGACTTCGTCCACCACGGGCAGTCCCTTGGGCCCCATGACGATGGCATCGAAGGGGCACACCGCAGCGCAGGTTCCCAGCCCCAGGCACCCGATGTTGCAGACTTTCATGCCACCGGCCAGCAAGGCGGCCGCCCGGCAGTCGTTCAACCCGTCGTAGGCGTATTTGACGTCTGCATCGGCCACGCCATAGGTGCAGCCGGGCAGCGCGATATCTGGCTCTTTGGCTTCGACGCTGACCCCGAGAATCGCGGCGATGGCCAGGGCCACGTCATCCCCGGCGGCCACGCAGGAGTTGGGGGAGGCCTGGCCGGCCACGATGGCCTCGGCGTTGGCGCTGCACCCGGGCAGACCGCAGCCGCCGCAGTTGGCTCCGGGCAGGACCTCATCGACGGCCACGATCTTGGGATCCACGTAGACGTAAAAGATTTTGGAGGCCAGCGCCAGGCCGATACCCACCACCAGCCCCAGCCCTCCCATGAGTATGATCGCAATGGTCATGTCAATACTCCTAATTAGAAAATGGCGTCAAACCTGCACTTTTCGTAGCAGGTCAAACACTTGATACACTTTTCTTTGTCGATTCGGGCGATTTCCTTCTTTTTCCACGCGATGGCATCAACTGGACAGGCCTTGAAGCACATGCCGCAACGGGTGCAGGCGTCCGTGTCCACTTCAAATTTCAGCAGGGCTACACAGCGCTTGGCCGGACAGCGTTTGTCGTGGATGTGGGCTTCGAACTCGTCCCGGAAGTAGCGCAAGGTGGAGAGCACCGGGTTGGGGCCCGTCTGCCCCAGGCCGCAAAGCGCGGCATCGCGGATGGTGGCGGAGAGCTCGACCAGGTGGTCGATGTCCTCTGGTTCGCCGCGGCCGTCACAGATCTTTTCCAGGATCTGGAGCTGGCGGCGGGTTCCTTCCCGGCAGGGCGTGCACTTGCCGCAGGATTCATCCTGGATGAACTCCATGAAAAAGCGGGCCATGTCCACCATGCAGGTCTTTTCATCCATGACGATGACCCCGCCCGACCCCATGATGGCGCCCACTTTGGCAATGGCCTCGTAGTCCACCGGCGTGTCCAGGTGGGCTTCGGGAATACACCCGCCCGACGGGCCGCCCAGCTGAACGGCCTTGAATTTGCGTTTTTTCGGGATTCCGCCGCCAATGTCGTAGATAATGCTGCGCAGGGAGGTGCCCATGGGCACCTCCACCAGCCCGATGTTGTTGACGTCTCCGGACAGGGCAAAAACCTTGGTGCCTTTGCTCGTCTCGGTACCCACGCTGGCGTACCAGGCGCCCCCGTTGACCATGATCTGGGCCACGTTGGCCAACGTTTCCACGTTGTTGAGGATGGTGGGCTTTTCCCACAACCCCTTGTGGGCCGGAAAGGGCGGCCGGGGCCGGGGCATGCCGCGCTTGCCCTCGATGGAGCGCATCAGGGCGGTCTCTTCACCGCAGACGAAGGCACCGGCGCCCTGATAGATTTCAATATCGAAGGAAAAATCCGATCCAAGGATATTGTCTCCCAGCAGGCCGTAGGCTTTGGCGTGCTCGATGGCCAGCGCCAGCCGCTTGATGGCCAGCGGGTACTCCGTGCGCGCGTAGATGTATCCTTTGCGGGCGGCAATCGCCTTGGCAGCGATGATCATACCCTCCAGCACGGCATGGGGATCCGCCTCCAAAATGCTGCGGTCCATGAACGCCCCCGGGTCGCCCTCGTCGGCGTTGCAGAGCACATACTTGACCGGATCCGCGCTCTTGCTGGCAAAATCCCATTTCACGCCCGTGGGAAAACCGGCCCCGCCGCGCCCGCGCATCCCGGAGACCTTCATCTCCGCGATGATCTGCTCGGGCGTCATGTCAAACAGCGCTTTGACCGCACCGATATACCCGTCGCGACCGATATAGTCATCGATGGATTCGGGGTCGATCAGGCCCTTGTTGCGCAGGGCACGGGGCATCTGGTTGGCAAAAAAGGGTATCTGGGTCTGAGCGGCAATTTTGGCCTTGGAGACCGGATCCTTGTAGAGCAACCGCTGGACCGGCTTGCCGCTGATCAGATGCGACTCCACCAGTTCCGGCATATCCGCGACGGTCAGCTTTTCGTAAAGAATGTCGCCGGGATGCACCACCAGCAAGGGCCCCAGGGCACAGAAACCGTTGCAGCCGGTTTCGATCACCTCGACCTTGTCGTTGAGCCCTTTGGCGTCGATTTCCGCCAGCAGCGCATCCTTGACCCGGATCGATCCGGTGGCGTGGCAGCCGGTACCGCCGCAGATCAGCAGGTAGATTTTGTCCTGAAATGTCAGCCGCGCCTGTTGCGCGGCCCGGATACGCTCCAGGTCCTGAATCGTCAGTTTTGCCATATTCATCCAGTCTCCAGCAGGTTTACCAGGAACCGTCCAGCCCCCTGATGCCATTCATGTACAGCCGGCCGCAGGCCACAAACAAGGAATAATTGGTTACCATCAGCGGGATTTCAAAAGAGGCGGCCATGTCCACGAACTGCGCCGGTGGGGTCTTGCCCCGCACGATGACAATGGCACCCACGCCGACGATTTTGGCCGTCCGGATCACATGATCGGTCGTGACCCCCGTCAACAGGGCACAACCCTTGGCGGCGGCGGCCAGCACATCGTCCATCAGGTCCGCGGCACCCGCGGCGACAATGACCATTTCCATCTGGTCTTCGCCGCCGAGCATCCTGCCTTTGAGGATCTCCTTGATTTCAGAAATTTTCATTTTTTTTCTGTATGTTATGGAGAATTACAATACCACTGGCCGGGCTATTGATACTGGTCGAGCAGTTCGATGACCTTGTCCGAACTCACGGCACCGTGCGTGTCTTCGTTTACCACCATAACCGGCGCCAGGCCGCAAGCGCCCAAACAACGCACGGCCTCGAGGGTGAAGCGTCGATCCTCGGTGGTGCCGCCCGCTTCCACCTGGAACGCGTTTTCTATGCGGCTCATGGCTTCCTTGATGCCTTTGACATAACAGGCCGTTCCCAGGCACATCTTGATCGTGTGGCGACCCTTGGGAACCATGGAAAACAGGGAGTAGAAGGAGGCCACCCCGTAAACGCTGCTGGACGGCAGATTGAGGCCCTGACCGATGTAATCCAGCAACTCGACCGGCAGGTATCCGGCCACATTCTGGCATTCGCGCAGCACCGTGATGACAGCCCCGGAAACGGTGCGGTTCTTTTCGATGACCGCATCGATCTGCGACCACATGTCATCCGTGATGTCGGGATGGTGCGGGTGGTGATTCCAAGTCATGTAGCAACGCTCCTTTGGTCACAAGGCCTATCTGTTCAGTCGTCTTGAGTCATCGATTCGGTCACGGGCAGGACTGCTGTGGATACCGCGGGCAACCGCGAGGCAGCCTTTCATAATAATGGTGAAATGTCAACGCTATCATGCGGGTCAAACCCGCACGGCACCGCGCTTGACGGCGCAGCGCAAGCTGGTCTATAAATCCGGTGGCCCCAAGGCCCGGGCAGCGCCCGAAATTGCCGCAAACGGGCACGGCAGCTTATAAAAGGCCCGCACGGTCACCGACATCCGGAGACCTCCGATGAATTCAGCGCATCATGCCGTCCGCGAGGCATCCCGATTCATACGATCCCGACTTTCACCGCCGGTGCAGGAACGCCTGCCGGACACCGGGGTGATCACGGGCACCGGACTGGGCCAGGCCGTCGGCCCCCTGAACGACAGCGTCGGTCTGGACACCGCCGACATCCCCCACTTTCCCGTCTCCACGGTGCAGAGCCACACGGGCCGCCTGCTGACCGGCACCCTTGACGGACATCCGCTGATGGTCATGCAAGGGCGCCTGCACCTCTACGAAGGCTACAGCCCCGCCCAGGTCGCCTTTCCCGTCCGGGTGATGCAACGCCTGGGGGTGCGGCGCCTGATCCTGTGCAACGCGGCCGGCGGTATGAACCCTGCGTTTGGGCCGGGCGCGCTGATGATCATCCGCGACCACATCAACCTCACCGGCGAAAACCCGCTGATCGGCCCCAACGACGAGCGCTGGGGGCCCCGCTTTCCCGACATGACCGCCACCTATCATGCCGGCCTGGCCCGGCTGTGCCGCCAGGCGGCCGACGACCGGGGAATTGCCCTGCAAAGCGGCGTTTACGCCGGTTTGAAGGGGCCCTCTTTGGAAACACCGGCCGAAATCCGATTCCTCAAGGTCATCGGCGCCGATGCGGTGGGCTTTTCGACGGTGATGGAGGCCATCGCCGCGGTTCACGCCGGCATGCAGGTCCTGGGGCTGTCGATTATCACCAACATCAACGACCCGGCTTGCCCGAAGCCGGCGGCCCTGGACGAGATCGTGGCCGTGGCCGGCCAGGCGGCTCCGTTGCTCGGCGAGCTGATTCGGTCTGTCATCGGTCGGATCGACCGGGAAGGGACGGCATGACCCCTGCCGCCGACCTGTTGATCACCAACGGGATCGTCATGACCATGGATGCCGACAACCGCATCCTGGCCAACGGGTCGGTAACGGTCAACGGCGACACCATCGCGGCCATCGCCCCGGCCGCCCCAGGCGGCCAAGCGGCCAGGCAGGTCATCGACGCCGGCGGTGGGATCATCATGCCCGGTTTGGTCAACACGCACACCCACGCCGCAATGACCCTGTTTCGGGGCCTGGCCGACGACCTGCCCTTGATGGACTGGCTCAACGATCACATCTTTCCGGCCGAAGCCCTGCTGGACCCGGACAGGGTGCATGCCGGCACCCTGCTCGGCTGCGCCGAGATGATCCTTTCCGGGACCACCTGTTTCTGCGATATGTACCTGTTCACCGAATCGGTTGCACGGGCCGCCAAAACCGCCGGCCTGCGCGCAGTCGTGGGCGAGGTGCTCTACGATTTTCCATCGCCGAGCTACGGCCCCATCGCGGACGGATTCACCTACACCCGCCGGCTGATCGAGACCTGGCGCGACGATCCGCTAATCCGCATCGCCGTCGAACCCCACTCACCCTATCTGTGCTCCCCGGACCTGCTGAGCGACGCCGCCGATATGGCACGCCAAAACAGCGTGCGCATGGTGACCCACCTGAGCGAAACCCGGCAGGAGGTCGACCGCATCCAGTCCGCCTACGGGGCGACGCCCGTCCAGCACCTGGCCAATCTGGGGGTTCTGGGCAGTCATCTGCTGGCCTGTCACTGCGTGGTTCTCAGCCAGCCGGACATGGCGCTGCTGGCGCGGCACAACGTGAACGTATCCCACAACCCGGAGAGCAACATGAAGCTGGCCGCAGGCGTTGCGCCGGTGGCCGACCTGATCGCCCTGGGGGTCTGCACCGGCCTGGGCACCGACGGCTGTTCGAGCAACAACAACCTGGACCTGTTGGCCGAGATGGACACGGCGGCCAAGCTCCACAAGGCCAGCTGCCTGGACCCCACGGTGATGGACGCCGCCACCGTGCTGCGCATGGCCACCATCGACGGCGCGCGCGCCCTGGGGCTGGATCACCTGACCGGCAGCCTCGAAGTCGGCAAAAAAGCCGACATCATCGTCATCGACACCCGAAAACCGCACCTGACCCCCATGTATCACCCGGCCTCCCACCTGGTCTACGCCGTGGGCGGCAGCGATGTGAGCGCCAGCGTGGTCAACGGCCGCGTCCTGATGAAAGACCGCCGGCTGCTGCACCTGGATGTGGAGCGGGTGATGGCCGACGCCCGGCAGATCGCGGCAACGATTCAGAGGCGATAGATGGCGTTCGACACGATCGTTTACAATGGCGCCGTGCTGACGGGCGATGCCCGGCGGCGCATCATTCCCCACGGCTGGCTCGGGATTACCGCTGGTCGGATTCGGGCCGTGGCCGCCGGTGAGCCGGCGGTGCCGCCGCACGCCGCGGCCCTGGCCATCGATGCCGCCGGCGGCATTGTCATGCCGGGTCTGGTCAACGCCCACAGCCACCTGCCCATGTCCCTGTTCCGGGGCCTGGCCGACGACCTGCCCCTGTCGGCCTGGCTCGATGACCACATCTTCCCGGCCGAACTGCGGTTCATCGGTCCGGAAACAGTGCGCTGGGGCACCTTGCTGGCCGTTGCAGAGATGCTGCTTTCCGGCACCACCTGCTGCGGAGACGGTTACTTTTACGAGGATGCGGTTGCCCGGGCGGTTTCCGAAACCGGGCTTAGGGCCGTTTTGGGCCAGGGGGTCGTCGACTTCCCGGCACCCGGCGTGCCCGATCCGTCCCAAAATGTCGCCCGGGCCCGGCGCTATGGGCAGACATGGCGGCAGGGCGGCGGCCGGGTCACGCCGTCCATTTTCTGCCACGCGCCTTACACCTGCGGCGACGCCACCCTGAAAGCCGCCAAGGCGGCGGCCGATGAAATGGGTGCGATCTTTCAAATCCATGTGGCCGAAACCCGCTCGGAACGGGATCGATCCTTGACGGAACACGGGGTCAGCCCGGTGGCCCATCTGGACCGGCTGGGCGTGCTCGACAGGCGGACGTTGATGGCCCACTGCGTCTGGGTAGACGCCGCGGACATCGACATCATCGCCCGACGGGGCTGTGCGGTGGTACACTGTCCGGAGAGCAACCTGAAACTGGCCTCGGGAATTGCTCCGGTGGCCGACATGCTGGCGGCGGGCATCACCGTAGCCCTGGGCACCGACGGCTGTGCCAGCAACAACAACCTGGATCTGTTGGCCGAGATGGATACGGCCGCCAAACTTCACAAACTGGCCACCGGCGATCCCACGACCCTGAATGCGGCCGACGTGGTCAGCATGGCCACCCTGGCCGGCGCCCGGGCCCTGGGTCTGGACGAGCGCATCGGGTCACTGGAAATCGGCAAGCAGGCCGACGTCCTCGTGATCGACACCACGGCACCGCACCTGACCCCCATTTACCACCTCGAGTCGCACCTCGTCTATGCCGCCGGCGGCGCCGATGTGCGCCATGTGCTGATCGACGGCCGCCAGGTGGTCAGGGATCGGCAGGTGGCGACCATCGCAGTCGACACCGTCATCGACCGCGTCAACGACATCGCCGAGGCGATCCGATCGCACCTAAAAACTGGAAATGCCACATGAAAAGGCTCAAATACCAATTGAAGGATGGGGTTGATTGGACATCGATCATTGCTGCGGCGCGCGGCGATGCGCCGGTGGACCTAGTGTTGACCGGCGGCCGGATCGTCAACGTCTTTTCCGGTCGCGTGGTGGACGGCAGCATCGCGATCAAAAACGGATTCGTGGTGGGTTTCGGCGACTATGCTGCCGCCGAAAAGCTGGATCTTGGCGGCCGCTATGTCTCGCCCGGGTTCATCGATGCCCACGTGCACATCGAAAGCGCCATGGTCGGCGTCCCTGAATTCGCCCGGGCCGTGGCGCCTCGCGGAACCACCACAGTCGTGGCCGACCCCCACGAAATCGCCAATGTGCTGGGAACGGCCGGCATCGATTTCATGCTGCAGTCGGCCGAGGGTCAACCCCTGGACTGCCGCTTCGCCCTGCCCTCGTGCGTACCGGCCACCGACATGGAAACCGCCGGCGCCCGGCTGACGGCCCGTGAGATGGCGCCGTTTTTCAACCATCCGCGCATCGTGGCCCTGGCCGAAATGATGAACTATCCCGGCGTCATTTTCAGCGATCGCGAAGTGATGGCCAAGCTGGCCATGGCGCGCCGCCACGGCCGGGTCATGGACGGCCACGCCCCGCGTCTTTCCGGCCCGCGCCTGTCTGCCTACGTCGCCGCCGGGATCGCCTCGGACCACGAGTGCACCAGCGCCGCGGAGGCGCTGGAAAAAATCGAAATGGGCCTGCATATCATGGTGCGCGAGGGTACCGGCGCCCGCAACCTGGAAGCCCTCTTGCCGGTTGTCGACGAGCGCACCCGGCAACGCATGATGTGGTGCACCGACGACCGGCACCCCCACGACCTGCTCGACGACGGCCACATCGACGCCGTCATCCGCAAGGCCGTCACCAGGGGATTGGACCCGCTCACGGCGATCTGCATGGGCACGATCAACCCGGCCGATTACTTCGGCCTGACCGATGTCGGCGCCATCGCCCCGGGCCGCAGGGCCAACCTGGTGGTCTTTTCCGATCTGAGGGAGATTCGAGCCGAGCAGGTCTTTTTCCAGGGCCGGCCGGTGGCCGGCGGCGGCCGCATGCTGCCGGGCGTTTCCAGGCCCGCGGCGCTGCCGGTGCCGTCGGCCATGAATCTGGCGCCGGACCAGTTGGATTTTGCCATACCGGCCCGCGGGAAGCGCATGCGCGTCATCCGGGCCACGGAAGGCCAGTTGGTCACCGGCTGCGACATCATGGCAGCGACGGAAAACAAGGGCATGGCCGTGGCCGATGTCGAGCGGGATCTGGTCAAGCTGGCCGTCATCGATCGCTACAGCGGTCAGGCCCGGACCGGGCTGGGGTTTGTCACCGGACTGGGGCTGCGCCGGGGTGCCATCGCATCCAGCGTGGCCCACGACTCCCACAACATCATCGTTGCGGGAACCAACGACGCCGACATGCGCACGGCGGTGATCACCATCGTGCAGATGGGCGGCGGCCTGGCGGCCGTCAGAAGCGGTCAGGGCCTGGCCGAATTGCCCCTGCCCTTAGCCGGGCTCATGTCCGACCAGCCGGTGGAAACCGTCCGGCGGCAGCTGGACGGCCTGATCGCCGCGGCACGATCGCTCGGGTCGACCGGCGCCGACCCCTTCATGACCATGGGATTTCTGGCCCTGCCGGTCATTCCCGACCTCAAGCTGACCGACCGGGGACTGGTGGATGTAAGCCGTTTCGAAACCGTGGCCCTGTTTGTGTGATAATCCCTGTGCACGCTCCAGGTGAACAGGGGGGCCTCGCCCTCAATGGTCATTACGCGGGGAGGCCTCAGATGCCGATAGTGGTCGAAATCACACCGTCTGTGGGGTACCAGGCCCCTCAGATCAGGTTGGCCCGATCTCAAGGCTTCAATCACCTTGAGAACGCTTAAATACCATATCGCATCGGATGAATCGATTCGGCCCCTTTCCTGCAGTTGCCCCCGGCTTTTTCGAGTACCATTTTCAGTTGTGACAGCAGACGAACCGTAAAAAACTTATGCTGTTCTCTCAACGGTGCCAGGCTGCGGTATAAGCGTATCAAATGTCTTGAGAAGGATATTGTTTTCCTATGCGATGGGCCTGCGTGCTTGCTTATTTCCACATTTATGCTTAACGTTCAGAAAAAATTAAGTAAACTGATAAGGCGCCTGAAATGACCATACGAACCAAAATCGTGGCCACCATCGGCCCGTCTTCGAACAGCCGCGCAATGCTTGAAAAACTGGTCGTTGCCGGAATGAACGTGGCCCGCTTGAATTTTTCGCACGGCAACTACGAAAGCCATTCCGAGGCGATCCGCAACATCCGGTCGATCTCACGCTCGCTCAACCGGCCGGTCAGCATCCTGCTCGATCTTCAAGGGCCCAAAATCCGCGTCGGCAAACTGGAAAGCGGCACAGCGGTTCGCCTGGAGCCAAACGCAGCCTTTGCGATCACCGCCAAACCCATGCTGGGCTCATCCCGGATCGTGTCGACCACCTACCCCGATCTGACCAGCGATGTTCAGCCCGGCAACACCATCTTGCTGGACGACGGCCTGATCCGGCTGCAGGTGGTTTCCAAAAGCGGCGACACGGTCAACTGCCGCGTCATCAACGGCGGGCTGCTCAAAGAGAACAAGGGCATCAACCTGCCCGGCGTGCGCGTATCGGCGCCCTCGCTGACCCAAAAGGACATCCGCGATGTGAATTTCGGCATTCAGAACGGCGTGGATTACTTCGCTCTCTCGTTTGTGCGCGCAGCGGACGATCTGGCCACGATCAGGAGGATCATCGAAAAGCAGGGCGCCGCCATTCCGGTGATTGCCAAGATCGAAAAACCGGAGGCGGTCGAAAACCTCGCGGCCATCCTGGAGGCGGCCGACGGCATCATGGTGGCCCGAGGGGACCTGGGCGTGGAGATGCGCCCCGAATTGGTGCCCATTATCCAGAAGGAGATAATTTCGGCGGCGCTGCACAAGAACCGGCCGGTGATCACTGCCACCCAGATGCTGGAAACCATGAGCGTCAACCCGATTCCGACCCGGGCCGAAGCCTCGGACGTGGCCAATGCGATTTTCGACGGTACCGATGCCGTCATGCTGTCCGGCGAGACCGCTTCAGGAAAATACCCGGTCCAGGCCATCCGGATGATGGTCAAAATTGCCGAGCAGGCCGAATCGTCCCCTTTTTTGAAAGTCAATCTCTACCACGAGACCGAATCGGAAGATTCGGTGGCCCACGCCGTGGCTCAGGGTGCGGTCAAAATTCTCCAGGATGTCAATGCGCGCTGCATCGTTGCCTTCTCCGTTTCGGGCACGACCTCCAAGCTGCTTTCCAAGCAGCGCCCCGCCAAACCGGTGTATGCGTTCACGTCCCAGATGGACACCTACCACCGCCTCTCCCTGCTGTGGGGGATCACGCCCATGTTCATCGCCGACATTGAAAACGCGGCCCGCCTGGTGGAAGCCAGCGAGAGGCTGCTCGTCAACAAAGGCTGCCTGGAAGAGGGCGACCTGGTGGTCATCGTGATCGGCATGGGCCTCAAAGCCGGGTCCACCAACATCATCAAGGTGCACCGCGTGGGGCATTTCGACTGAGCTTTTGCCTGGACAGGCGCCGCACCTCCGGCGGCAGGCGCTTCACCCGCGGGCCAGCCGCTCAGCCGAGCTGGTCCCGGATCTTCTGTTTGAGCTGCTGAAACCAGTTCCGGCCTGAGACCGCCGCCGGTTCGGGCGTAATGCAGGCCCGGGCGAGGAATTGCCCGAAGCCCGGATTGACTTTTCCGAACTGAATGATGCGGTCGATTGAGAGGAGATTTTCCAGGGTCGGGAGCGTCATTTCCATATCCGACTCCCGGCGGATCGTTTCCATGGTAATGGAAAGCGCGTAGATGGTCACGCGCTCCGCCAGCGCGTCGGGCGCCAGATCGGCATCCGGGCCATGGGTGTATCCGAGAACCTCATGGACGCAGGCCACCAGAACGGGGTCTCCCGGGTCAACGGCGTCGGAGCAGTAGTCAACGGCAAAATTGCTGTCGAGAAAATCGTCGGCACGCTTTTGCAGGGTTTCGAGCCAGAAGGCGCTCAGGTTCTGGGGCAGTACGGCGCCGGCCCCGCGCGACAGCACTTCGTTTGAAAATCTGGAGAGCATGCACACGCTCCTTGTGGTGGACAGGCGACCGCAGGCGTGCAACCCACTGCGGTCCCCGCTCGCCCGGTCTGCCCCCGTGCCCGGGCAGCGGCTACCACCGGGGAACAAAGAGTTCGAAATAGTTCGCCGGGCGAACGCAGGCCGGGCATTTGTCCGGCGCCTGCCGTCCTTGGTGAATGTATCCGCAGTTGATGCAGCGCCAGACCTGCTCGGAGCGGCGCCTGAAGGCGCTGCCGGTCGCCACATTATCGGCCAGCGCGCGAAAGGTTTTTTCGTGCTGAACCTCGGCCACCGAAATGGCGTCCCACAAGTCCGCCGCCCGGGTGTAACCCTCTTGGCGGCCGACTTTCGCAAACCCGGGATACAATTCGGTGTGAACGGTGTGTTCCAGATCCGCCGCGGCGATCAGGTTGTCCAGAGTGGTTTTGACCACGCCGGTGAGAAAACGGCCGGTCACCTCCAGCTCGCCGCCATTGAAGAATTTAAAAAAGCGCAGGGCGTGCTCGCACTCTTGACCGGCGGTCTCCTTGAAAATCGAAGCGACCTGCACGAAACCGTCTTTGGCGGCCTGGTCCGCAAAAAAGGTGTAGCGGGTGGTCGCCTGGGATTCGAAGGCATATGAGACAAGCAGGTTTTTGGCAGTCTGACTCTCTCTGAATGTTCCCATCTTCACCCCCTCTGGACGAACACCGGCGAAATAGACCGGCGGGCCGCCGACAATCGCGCTGCAGACGGTCGATCACTAATCCTCGACGACGGTGATGGCCTCGGCGCCGCATTCACTGGCCGCCTGCCGGACGACCGCTTCATACTTTTCGGGAATGACATCGAACTTGACGGTCGACTTCAACTGGTCTTCATCGTATTCGAAGACTTCGGGGCAAAGGTTGTTGCAGTTTCGGTCTCCCATACACTGGCTGCTGATGGTCACTCTCATGACGTCTCCTCCTTTTCGTAACAGGGTGTGGGCGCTATCCAGACGGTTGTATGCAAGTCGAATGGACGCACGGGATAGGAACCAGCGGTGCAAAAGTCCTCGCACCATATCTCAAATCGAGTGAGAGTTCAATGATCCGACAAGATTTGGTAGCGCAGCGTGACGGCCTCGTCTTCGCCGGCCTGTTGGCCCAACCCGATCATGCCTTCCCCCTCGAGGCGGACCGCGTCCCGGCGCAGGAATATGGTGCGGCCGCCGCGGGGTGAAAAATAGGTACCGTTCGTGCTTTGATCGATGAGCATAAAACGGCTGCGTTGCAGTTCGATGCGGGCATGGACACGCGAAACCAGACGACTGCTGACGGTCAGGTGATTGGCGGCGCCTCTGCCGACGGTCAGGATCGGGTTGTCGCGATTGACCAGCACGCGCTGCTGCAGGAAGTGCACTTGAAGAAAGGCGTCGGCTTCGGTCAACGAGGCAATCATCTCTTCGGTAACGCTGCAGGCCATGGTCATCTGCTCGGGCATTCCCCAGATCAACTCATGGATTTCCATGACATCGTCTTTGCCCCGAACCCGCGTGCGGTCCACGATTCGCGCCCGGCAGGTCAAGTGGGGTTTCATGATGCCCAGCGTTTCCTTGTTGGTGATGATCTGATCGCTTTTCGACAGCGACACCATGCGTGCGGCCACATTTACAGCGTCTCCGAACACATCGGCAGGTTCATGAATGACCTCGCCGTGATGAAATCCGATCCTCAGGTGGATGTTGGCTCGCACCATTTTGGGATTCAAGGCGGTCGCTTCCTGCATCTGCATGGCCGCTTCGGCGGCCAAATTGGGCGAAGGGAAGGTGCACATGACTTCGTCACCGATGGTTTTGACGACGACACCACCGTGATCCGCGGCAAGCGTCTTGAGGCGGGACAGGCAACCGGCAACCAGCTCCCTGGCCTTGAAATCGCCGAACGACTCGTACAGGCGGGTGCTGTTCGCGATGTCGGCAAACAGGATCGTCAGCTGATTGGTGGGAAGAGTCTCCATAACCGGCAATCGCCTCGCTGGATGCACTTTCGCACGGTCACACGGGGTTGTCAAGATTGGCGCAGACCGGCGCCGCCCCACATATCGGATGAGACGATCCTCGACCGCTAACGCCAACGGGGCCGCCCCGGAAGCGACCATGAGAATTGTAAACCCGCCGTCGCAACGCTATTGACAGTTACCCTCAGGACATTATAATCTGCGTGGTTATAGTATGATGCAGGTTTTTTATCTACCATTACAGTTCGATAGCGCCGTAGCAATAAGATTGGGTTTCAAAGAAAAGCGACATTTTTTGGCGCAGCCACTCACGCCATCATTCACATTGGATTCCACCCTGTTTTTAAGTTGCCGTCCAGAAACGAGGACTTTTGGTCGAGATCAAGGCGTACGTTGACGGGGATAAATTCCCCAAACTCAAGAAGTGCAAAGGAGAAGCCATATGAAAAAGAGCCTTTTTACTGTTTTTTCGATCGCCTGTCTGGTGTTGATCGGGACGGTCGGCACGGGTCTGGCCTTCCAGGTCATCACCCAGGAGATGATGGAAAAAGAGATCGTGACCGAAGCGGACCTGATCCGCACCGTCGACAACTTTATCATTCTGTTCGACAACTCCAGCTCGGCCAATCAGATGCTCCCCGGCCGGGACGTCACCCGGATCCAGGCCTCAAAGGCCATGCTCAGGGAGCGCAACGCCTGGCTGCCGGACCTGGGCTTCAACGCCGGTCTGTTCAACATGACCAACACCGGATTCGAGGAGGTCTACCCGATCCTGCCTTACAACCGGGACGCCTTCGGCGCCGCCATCGAGAAGCTCCCGGAAACGGGCAGCGGGCCGACCATGCTGCAGCAGACCCTGAGCGCCCTGCGCCAGCCGGTTGCCGGCCTGACCGGCCGAACCGCCATCATCCTGTTCACGGACGGCTCCTACTCCAACGTCCGCGGTCCCAACAGCGCCCTGCAGATCGCCAAAGAGATCGCCCGCGACAACGATGTCTGCTTCTACCTGATCAGCAGCGCCGCCGAGGGTGAAAACCAGCGCGTCGTGGACGCCACCGCCCAGGTCAACGCCTGCTCGCGCGTGGTCCCCCTGGAAGCTTTTCTGGACAACCCCCAGTACCTGGCCGGCGGCCTGTTCACGGTCAAGACCACTACCTGGGCGCGCCTGACGCCCGTCACGCAGGTCAGCGTCGAGGTCGACAACGTGCTGTTCGATTTCGGCAGCGCCGACCTTCCGGCCGGGTCCACGGAAAACCTGGACCAGCTGAGCGCGTTTCTGCAGGCCAATCCGGACGCCTTCGTGGTCGCGGCCGGTTATACCGACAGCATCGGGGACGATGAGTACAACCTGGGCCTGTCCCAGCGCCGGGTCAATGCCGTCAGGGACCACCTGGTCAAGGCCGGCATCGATGCCGACCGCATCGTGACCCACTGGTACGGTGAGCTCAACCCGGTGGGCGACAACGCCACCGAAGCGGGCCGGGCCCTCAACCGACGCGTTGAAATCGCCGTGGGCGGCCTTCAATAATCTGGCCCCAATCTGACCACAGCACCATTCGGGCGGGGGTCATCCCCGCCCGATGCATTCTACCCGTACCCTTCCTGCACACCAGACAGCCGATCCGCCGGCGAACCACCCGCCCCCCGTCAGCGTTTCCCCTCACAGCACAAAGGCCACCGTGAGGGTGTGGCCTTATTGCCCCGCCTCCGATTTGACCGTTCCGTTGCCGGGCTTGTGGCGATACAGGGCGTAGTAGGTTACCGGAATCACCACCAGGGTGAACACCGTGGACGCCAGCAGGCCGAAAATCAGGGTCCAGGCCAGGCCGGAGAAGATCGGATCAAGGGTGATGGGCCAGGCTCCCAGCGCCGTGGTGGCGGCGGTCAGCAGAATCGGCCGCATGCGAATGGCGCCGCTCTGCAGGATCGCCTCGTCAAACGGCATTCCCTGGGCGATCGCTCCCTGGATGAACTCGATCAGCACGATGGAATTGCGGATCACGATGCCGCCCAAGGCGATCATGCCGATCATACCGGTCGCGGTGAAAAAGACCGGATCGGCAAAACCACCCACGCGGCTGCCCGTGACCAGGTTGAGCACCCAGAAGCCGGGCATGGCGCCGATGAGGGTCAAAGGGATGGCCATCATGATCAACAGCGGCATGAAAAACGAGCCCGTCTGGACGATCAGGAGAATGTAAATGCCGGTCAGCGCCGCAGCAAAGGCGATGCCCATGTCCCGGAACACCCGCAGGGTGATCTTCCACTCCCCCTCACCGGCCCACTCGGCCCGCGTGCCCGCCGGAATGGGATTGGATTCCAGTTCGTTCATCATGTCCAGCACGGCTTCACCGGGCGCCCTCCCGGCCATCTCGGCCGTGACGAACACCACCCGCTCCAGATTCTTGTGATAGATCGGCTGCTGGTAAGCCGCGCGCACGGGATCCGCCAGCTCGGCCAGGGGCACCATGGCGCCGGTGGCGCTTTTTAAGGAGACCTGGCTCAGCGGCACCTCGCCGGAACGCTTGTGGCGTGGCAATATGGTCGTGATCGTCAGCGGCTGGCGCTCTGACGGCAGGTGTACCGTCGCCGGTGTGTCCCCTGAAAGTGCGGTCCGCAATGCCTGCACGATCTGCTCGGTGGAAACCCCGTGCAAGGCGGCTTTTTCCTTGTCGACCACGAAATTGACCCGCGCTCGCTCCGTTTCGGTCGAGTCATCGATGTCGGTGACGAACGGCTCGGCGGCCATGACGGTTTTGACGTGCGCGGCACCGGCGATCAACTGCGCGTAGGATACATCCCGGTCTCCATAGATTTCAGCCACCAGGGTGGCGAGCACCGGCGGGCCGGGTGGTATTTCCACCAGCTTGATGTCGGCCCGGTGCTGCTGGGCGATCTCTTCCAGGTCCTTTCGCAGCCGCAGCACGATGGCGTGGCTCTGCTCCTGGCGGCGGTCCTTCTCGGCCAGGTTCACCCGGATGTCAGCCAGGTGAGGACCTTCGCGCAGGTAGTAGTGCCGCACCAGTCCGTTGAAATCGATCGGAGAGGCGTTGCCCGTGTAGGTGATATAGTGGGTCACTTCGGGTACGCCGCGCAGGTAATCCTCGAAGTGCCGGACCACGGCGTCGGTGCCCTCCAAGGTGGTGCCCTCGGGCATGTCCACGACGATCTGAAATTCGTTCTTGTTGTCGAAGGGCAGCATCTTGAGCGGCACCAGGCGCAGGAGGACCAGACCGACGGGCACGATCAACAGGACGAGGATGGCCGCCAGCAGGCCGTAGCGCCGGGCGCGGGAGGCCAGAAAAGGGGCTACGACCCAACGATAGATACGCTGAATGCGCGCGCCGCCTTCGGCCGGCGGGGTGGCCGTATCCGCTTGCCGCGCGGCCGGGTGGCCTTTGAGCAGCAGGTAGGTCATCCACGGAACGATGGTCAATGCGCACAGGGTGGAAAAAATCACCGTCATGGGCACGTTGGACGCCATGGGCGCCATGTAGGGGCCCATCATGCCCGTGATGAAAAACAGGGGCGTAAAAGAGATGATGATGGCAATGGTGGACATGATCACCGGGGGCAGCACCTCGTTGACGGCGAACAGCACATTGCCGATGGCCCCGCGCTTTCCGGTGAACATGTGGCGCTGGATGTTGTCGACGTTCGTGATCGGGTCGTCCACCACCAGACCCAGCGAGAGAATCAGGGCGAACAGGGTCACCCGGTTGATCGTGTATCCGAACAGGTAATTCACGAACAGGGCCAGGGAGAAGCTGATCGGCACGGCCAGGGCGACCACCAGCGCCTCGCGCCACCCCAGCGACAGAGCCAGCAGAATCACCACGCTGACAATGGCAAAGGCCAGAGAGCTGAGCAGCTCATTGACCTTCTGCTGGGCGGTCGCACCGGTGTTGCGGGTCACCTCCACATAGACATGGTCGGGCAGCACCTCCCGTTTCAATTGGTCGAGCTCCAGGAGTATGCGATCGGCCACGGCCACGGCGTTGGTACCCCTTTTCTTGGCCAACGCCAGGGTCACGGCCGGGTAGGCCAAGGGCGCCTCGGTCAACCCGTGCGCTTGCCGATAATAGTGGGAGTAGCCGATGCGCGAATAGGCGTCGGCCTCGCGGGGTCCGTCGACTATCTTGGCGATATCCCTCAGATATACCGGGCGGCCGGCGTGAACGCCAACGACCACGTCGCCCACCTCGCCTGCGGAAGCGATAAAGGCGTTGGCCGTGACGGTAACGCTCCGGTTGGCCCGTGAAAACGAACCCGCCGTAACGGAGGCATCGGCACCAACCAGGGCCCGGTTGACCTCGGGCAGGGAAACCCCGAGGCCGGACATGCGTTCCGGCAGCAGCTCCACCCGGACTTCACGCGGCCGGCCGCCGACGATCTGGGTGCGCGAAATATCTTTGACCGCCGACAGTCGCGCCAGGACCTCCTCCCCCATGCGGCGCAGGGCATGATTGTCGTAGTGGTCGGAAAAGATCGTCAGGTTGACGATGGGCACGTCGTCAATCTCGATGGGCTTGACCACCCATCCGCTGACGATGGCCGGCGCGGTGTCCTGGAACATGGCCAGGCGATTGTGAATTTTCAGGATCGAGTTTTCGCGTTCTTCTCCGACAAAAAACCGAACCGTTACGATGGCCATGTCCTGACGGGACATGGAGTAGACATATTCGACGCCGTCGATCTGCCACAACAGACGTTCCAGGGGAGTCGCCACCAGCTTTTCGATCTCGTCGGCAGCGGCTCCCGGTGCACTGACGTAAATGTCGGCCAACGGCACCACGATCTGGGGATCCTCTTCCCGCGGGGTAACCAGTATAGCGGCCACACCCAGGCAAAGTGAAAGGATGATCAGGATGATGGAGAGCTGCGAGGTGAGGAACCGATGAACCAGCGCGGCGATGAATCCCTTGGGTGCCGATGCCTGATCAACCATGCTGGGCCACCTCCCAGCCGACGGTTTCCGAGCCGTCCAGCCCGGAGAGGACCTCGACGTCATTCCCCCGGCGAGCGCCGGTTTTGATGTACCGGGTCTGCCAGCCCGCGGCGGTCTGCACCTGAATCAGTTCCAACTGGCCGACCCGCCGGACGGCGATCCAGGGAATAGTGACGATGCGCTGGCGGTCGACGGGAATGCGCAGTTTGCCAAACATGCCCGGAAACAGATTCTCGACGGTCGGCAAGGCGGCCTTGACCAGAAAGGTGCGCGATTGGGGATCGGCGTAGGGAACGATCTCCTCAACGGTTGCCGGGATCTGTTGCCCCAGGGTTTCAATTACCACCTCCAGCGAGGTTCCCGACGACACCCTGGAAATCAGCCCTTCGCGCACAAAGGCCTCCAGACGCAAGGTGCCCGTGGTGCGCAGGGTCACCAGCGGCTTGCCGGGCAGGGCCAGGTCGCCGGGCTCCACCAGGCGTTCGAGGACGACCCCGTCTTCAGGCGCCAGGATGCGGGTGAACTCCAGGGAAACCGTACTCTCGGCGACCACCGCCTGGGCCTGACGAATGCCGGCCTGGGCGGCAGCCAGCCCCTCCTCGGCCCGCCGGAGGCCGGCATCGGCCTGACCGTAGGCGGACTCCGCCGCCTCCAGCTCCTGGGCGGTGGCGGCCTGACTCTCGAAATAGCCTTTGTAGCGCTTGTAGTTGGCTTCGGCCTGCTTGAAGGCCGCCCGGGCGGCATCCACGCTGTGCCGGGCCTGTTCGCGGCCGGCCTGGGCGGCTTTCAGGGCCTGTTGGGCCTGATCCTGCTGCGAACGCATCTGGCGGTCGTCCAGGGATACCAGCAGGGCCCCTTTGGTGACCGGGTCGCCGGGGTTGACCCGCACATCGAGGACCTGCCCGGTAACCCGGGCCTCGATGCGCGTTTCAGTGGTGGGGCGAACCGTGCCCACCGCTTCCTCCCACTGGTCGGCTTGACCTGCCTGGGCAACCGCCGTTTGGTCCGGGTGGAACGGTTTCTTTTCCAGCGCCGTAAATACGCCGGGTTCGATCTTGCCGCAGCCGTTCAGCAGCAGACACAAGGCGGCGGTGCACACGCCCGTCCGCCATACCCCAGATCTGATTTTCGGTTTCATCGGATTAACCCTCTTTAGCGTCGACGCCGCGGTTGCCGGTCCAGTAGCCGATGGCACGGGCGATCTGGGCCCGGGCCTTCTCCCGGTCGAAATATGCGCTGGTCTCACGCATCTTGGCCCGGCTGAAGGCCAGTTCGGCTTCCAGGTAGCGGGTAATGTCCGCCGATCCGCCATCGTACTGCTGCCTGACCAACTGGTGGGTCTCCCGCGCGGTGGCTACATTGGCGCTCGCCACCGCCAATCGCGCCTCGGCTTCGGCGAGGTTGAGGTAGGCCCGCTTGACATCGAATTTGACCGCCAGCAGTGCCTTGCGGTCGGCGGCCAGGTTTTCCTGAAGCTGTGAGAGTGCTTCGGCCCGATCGCTTTTGGTGGTGAAGCCATCGAAAATTTTCCAGTTCAAAAAAAGGCCGGCGGTCCAGTTGGCTCGGTCGATGCTGTATTTCATTTCCGGGTCGGCGGCGTAATAGCCGGTCATGAAATCCAATTGCGGCAGATAACCGGCCCGAGATGCGTCCACAGCCATTTTTGAACGGCGCAGCTGCTCGCGCACACTGGCCAGGTCCGGTCGATGATCGATGGCGAATTCCAGAGCCGCAAGCGGATTCAGGGGAATGTCGACGGCGGAAGCGGGCGCTTCTTGAACCTGTAACGCAATGTTGGGCTCCACGCCCAGGATTTCGGCCAGTGCGGCCTTGGCCAGCCGTTCCCGGTTGTGGCCTTGAACGAGAATTTCCTCGATTTCGGCCACGCGCACCTGCAGCGACAGCACATCCGATTTCAAGGCGCCACCCGAGCGATAGCGAACTTCCATGGTGCGCAGCTGCGCGCGGGTCGTTTCCATGGACGCCTCGGCCACGCTGATGAAACGGGCCGCGGCAAGAATGTCATAGTAGGCGCCGATGGCCGTCGCCATGACCTGGTTTTCGATGCTGTCACGATCCAATTGAGAAATGACGAGGCTGGTTTTGGCCATTTCCCGGTTGAGGCTGTCCCGGCCGCCGTTGAACAGGTTGATCCCGGCCCGCACCCCGCTCTCGTAGTTCTGGAACCATCCCGGGTCGTTGAAATCGACATTCGGCGGCAGTTTGCGTTGATCGATAGTATTGACCAGGTAGGCGGACGGGGCGTCACCCTGAAGATAGTTGGTATAGAGGTCGACCTGAGGATAAAAGGGAGCTGCGGATTTGTCGATCATGGCCCGCGCCCGTTCGATGCGGGCCATGGCCATGAGCAGATCCGGGTTGTTGGCCCGGGCGATCTCCAGGACCTCCGGAAGGGTCAAGGTGCCGTTGACCGCGCAGGTGGCCGCAGGTGTCACCGCTGTCCGTGATGGCTCCAGGTTAAAGACCAGATCGGCATACTCGACCTTAATCTCATCGTAGCGGTAGTGCTTGCCGGATGCGCATCCGATGAGCGTTGCGGCCAACAGCAACGCAAAGACCGACACCGGTGTAACCGGGCGTCCTGGCATTTGCTCCTCCTTCATTCATGCGTGATTGGAAACGGTTGAGAGCCCCTTGCCGCCAACAGGCTGCCAACCGGTGACGACGGGACCGGATGCCGGATCTCCGCGACTGCTGTCCGCAAAAGCGCTGCACGACCGTGGCACCTGCCGCAGCAGGTCCGCGGGAATCGGTTGTTCAGGTAAAAAACGGAGAACTGAAATCGATATCGCCCCTGGCTCGAGCGCAGATCCAAGCCCCACGCTTGTGTCGATCGAACCAGCCTGGACACCGCCATTGACTCTAAAGAATGGGCGATGAAAAATCAAGTGGTCCGCCGTCGCACCAGCGCTAGTGATCGGTTCGACGGCCTGGCCAATCCTCGCAGCGAACGATATTCGACCCTGGCGACACCTTGCGCGGGCCGGTTGTCGGCAAGGCCGCTGCGGCCAGTTCAGCCACGGTCGGTCGGGTCAGCACCATCTGGCGGTATAGCCGCAGCACGGCCTGGTCGTTCAGGCGGGCGTTGATGAGAGGGCACATGTCGTCGTTGACGATGGGACCGGCCGCCCAGATGGACGTTCCCCGCAGGTATGGATCGGCGGCATCGAAAAAAGCCGGTAAAAAAGAGGCGGCCGGTGCGGCCAGCGATGGGTGGGCATGGGCCAGGCGGCCGACGGCCCACAACGATCCCCGCTGCAGCGTTTCATGTTCGAGAAAATTGCCGGCAGGATTGATGTACGAGACGATGATGTTGGCAAACTCCCGGGCCAAACCGGCGTGCACTGCGGCGATCTCTCCCATGGCTTCCGGCGACCCCCAGCCGATGCCCCCGGACTCGTCGTTCAGATTCCACATGAGCCGCCGCAGGACCACCCGGGCCGACTCCATTTGGGTCACGGCCATCTGACCCACGACCGCTCCCATGGCCGTGACGGCTCGCCAGCGCAGCATCTCATCGCCTGAATAGAGAAGGGAGAACAACGGGTTGACGGCCTGGCGTCCGGGAATCGCCCGAAGGGTGGCCAGGGCCCGCTGCAGGTCGCCCTCTCCAAGCAGCGCTTCGATTTGGATCCTACGTTTCCGAAATCCCATCGATCCATTCCCCTAAAAGGAGATGATCGTGTAGCCGTCGTTGATGTACCGGGAGATGGACGGATGGCCGGACATGTCGTCCAGCAGGCTCAAGCCCTGCCTTACGGCTTCGTCGGCGGTACCCATCTTGCGGGCGCAGCCCTTGCAGACGCCATCGACAATATGGTGGGATTTGGCCTCCTGCCACAACTGGTGCAGCGGATTGCCCGGTTCGTCCAGTTTGGGCAGCAGGGCGGTCGCGGCCCCTTCCACGACAATCCGGCCCCCCATGCCCTTGGCGTGCATGTCCAGGCCGTTGAGCAGGACATGAATGAAACAGACCGGATCTCCGTTGAAAACAAACAGGGCCATTTTCTTCATGCGTCCTCCCAACTGATGGAGCCTTCCGGGCAGTATTTGATTGCTTCGTCGACCGACGCCTGAGGGTAGTCATCCAGCTCGACCACGGCGATGTACCCGGCATCGGTTTGTTGAAACACCTCTGGGCAGACTTCCACGCAGCCCATGCACAGGGTGCAGGTGCCGATATCGACAACCGGAATTTTCATCTAACCCCCAGCGGCCTCCTGACGCACGGCGGCATCATCCGGCCAAGACGGCCTCACCGATCCGTTTGCCGTAGTCCGCACAGGCGGCAAGGCCGGCCACATCGGGAACGTACTGCAGCCGGGGTCCCGGATCGATCAGATTGAAATTCATGGCCGCCAGTTCGGCCGCCACCAGTTTGACCGCCTCGCCGCTCCAGCCGTAGGAACCGAAGGCGCCGGCGATTTTTCTGGCGGGCTTGAGCCCCTTCATGTAGGTGAGCACATCGGCCACCGTGGGAAACATCTGATTGTTCAATGTCGGTGAACCGACCACTACCGCTGCGGCGTCGAGGACGTCGGTCATGATGTCGCTGCGGTGCGAACTGCGGATGTGAATAGGCTTGACGCGAACCCCCGTCGCGGAGATGCCTTCGGCGATGGCGTTGGCCATGCATTCGGTACTTTTCCACATGGTATCGTAGATGACCACCGCCTTGGGCTCCGGCTCCTGACGGCTCCACCGCAGATAGGCGTCAATGATCGCGGCCGGATTCTTGCGCCAGATGACGCCGTGGTCCGGGCAGATCATGTCGATGCGGATGCCCGAGTCCACGACCTTTTCGACCAGTTTGAGGATGCGCGGAGCGTAGAGCAAAAGGATGTTGGCATAGTATTTTTTGGCCTGCACCATGACATCGCTGCCGGCCTGATCGTCGAACTTCTCGAACCCGGCATAGTGTTGACCGAACCCGTCGCTGGAAAAGAGGATCGCATCCTCTTTCAGGTAAGTGAACATGCTGTCCGGCCAATGAATCATGCGGGTTTCCATGAAGGAGAGCGTGCGCCGGCCCAACAACAGGGTTTCGCCATCGGCTACCGGGTGATAGTTCCAGGCATCGGCAAAGTGAGTGGACAGGTTTCTGGCGCCCAGCTTGGAGCAATACAGGGGCTTGTCCCGACCGACCCGTTGCATGACCTGCGGCAGGGCTCCCGAGTGGTCCATTTCGGTGTGGTTGCTGATCACCAGGTCGATTTTGCCGGGATCGATGATTTGAGATATGTTGGCGAGCAGCTGGTCCGCAAAGGGCGCCTTGACGGTATCGATGAGGGCCACCTGGTCGTCGACCACCAGATAGGCGTTGTAGCTGGTCCCCCGGTCGGTGGAGTAGCCGTGAAAATCCCTGATGTTCCAGTCGATAACGCCGACTTCATAGATGCCGTCCGCAATTTTGGTCGGTTTCATAAACAGTTTCCCGTTAGGTTGGTTTGCGAGCCGCCAACGGCGCAGCTGCGCTCATCCGCATCGACGGCGTCCGCCGCCAAGGCGGGCCGGGGGTCGACCCGAAAACAGTGCCGTGGATCATGAATCGAGATGCCCTTTCCCGTATGCTGGGAAAGGGCATGGGTTGCCGGTCAGGTAAGGCCGCCCCGCGAATTTAGGCCTCTTTCTCGAAGTCGTCCTTGCCGGCGCCGCAGACCGGACATTCCCAATCCGCGGGCACGTCTTCCCACTTGGTGCCGGGGGCCACGCCATTGTCGGGGTCGCCGGCTTCCGGATCGTAAACGTAGCCACACAGTGTGCAAACATACTTGTCCATTGTTACCTCCCTGTTATAGTGCAGTTTAGGCTGCCGCCACGGGCAACGGTTGGAGCATGCGCGCGCAGCCGGCCGTCGATTGGCAGGCGGCCCTTGGGGTGACGGGTAAATTGGTATCCGCGGTCTGACGGGTCGGGAACGGCACGGGTCATCCCAGCGGCTTGAACATCTTTTTGGTCGCGCCGCAGATGGGACACTTCCAGTCATCGGGCAGATCGTCGAACGCGGTCCCTTTGGGAATCTTGCCCTTGCGGTCACCCTTGTCGGGGTTGTAGATGTAGCCGCAGTTGTTGGTCTGGCACTGGTACATTTCATGCGGTTCGGCCATGATGAACTCCTTTTGTCTGTTTTAGCTCAGGCCCACCAGCGGCCTCAGGGTGTCGATGCAGGCCTCGATCTGACGGTACAAGCCTTCCACAGCCGCCTCGTCCGACGAGGCCGGCTCGGCAAGCGGCCAGTGCTGCGTTGGCAATCCGGAAGCCGGTGCCTGTGGGTCACGACCGCCGATGGTGACGGTCACATCGGGCCGGCCCCCGGCAAAAACCGCATCGACTGCCTGCGGCCGGCGGTAGCCCATGTCCACACCGAACCGCTGCATGACGGCCACCATCACCGGCGACAACTCCGCCCCCGGGGAGCGGCCGCAAAAATCGGTTCGGATGGCTGCACCCAGGCGCTGCTGGGCCATGGCCGCGGCCATGGGCGCGCGGCAGACACCACGCGGGGACACAAACTGGACCTTCTTGCGGCGGGCCAGCGGGAGGACGGTTTTTTCGACGGCCGCATCGATGTCCGCTGCCAGGCCCGCCTGCCCTCGAATCGCGCCTTTGGCTTCAACGCCCCGGTAGGTCAGTGCCTGTTCGAAACGGGCGTCGATGGCGTCGAAAAAATATTTGGCAGTCAGCTGAATACCGTCAAACAGCTGCCGTCCGTGCGACGCCGCGACACTGAGCAGAACACCTCGGCGGGTGTCCGCCAGCGGGTCTTTGAGCTTGAACACATATTTGCGGGACCAAAGGGTCTGGCTTCGATCGACAAGGCCTTTAAGTTGGGCGGTAATCCCGTAAAAGAAGACCGGCGAGGCCGCGACCACCACGTCCGCTGTGCGCAGCCGCCCGAATATCTCGGTGGACATGGGGTCGTCGGCAATCACACAGGTGCCGTGCTTTTCACAGTAGCCACAGCCTTTGCAGGGTACGATTCCCGCCCGCGGCACCTGAATGGTGACAACGGCTGCACCCGCCTGGGCGGCTTTTTCCAAAAATGCGGCCAGCAGGGTATCGGTGTTGCCGCCTTTGCGGGGGCTGCCTTGCAGTCCTAAAATCAGCATGGTTTACTTTACATGACAGCTGGTACAGGTCAGTGGTCCATGGGGATTACCGGCTTGTTTCTCCTGCTTGTGACACTTGATGCACTGCAGGTTCATCACTTTCTTGGGCTTGAGCTTACCCTCGGCCTTGAGTGTTTTGATGGCACCGATCTCCTGGGGGAAGACGCTGTGACAGACGTTGCAGTCGGCAATGCGGTCCTGATGCTGCGCGTGGGGAAACGGGACCTTGCCGCTGCTGCCTCCGTAGATGTCGATTTGGCCCGGCCCGCGGTTGGCGGCGACAGCCACGCTCAAAACGCTCAAAAGGCTTGCGGTAAGGATGCCGGCGAGGGTTCGGCGACGCATGACAGACTCTCCTTTGAATCCGGGTGGCTAATTTGACGGCTTCGTAAAAAACCCGATATCTGCGTTACGCTTCATCCTTCGTCACTGCGGGCTACCATAAGTACACCTCATTCCTCAGGAGTCGCAAGCCTTGCTCTCGGGCTCCTTGCGAACCCGGCTGAAAAGCGACTTTTTACGTAATTGTCAAGTTTAAAGCCTGTCTGGTTCGGGTTTCAGTAGGCCACCTCGTGGCTCAGATCGTCATCGGTCACCTTGACGCTGAACAGCTGGTAGGCCCAAATCTGGTAGGCCAACACCACGGGCACGAAGAGCACCACTACAATGAGCATGATTTTCAGCGTCAGCGGGCTCGATGAGGCGTTAAAGGCCGTCAGGCTGTAGGCGGCATCGATGCTGGACGGGAACAGGTTGGGAAACAGTCCGATCACGCCGAAAAAGGTGCAGCTGACGATGGTCACCGCCGAGGCGCACCAGGCCAGAAAGGGACTCTCCTTCATCAGGAAATACCTGATCCCGAAGATTCCGGCAACCGAAATCGCCGGAACGAGGAAAAGGGCCGGGTAGGCCAGGTAGTTGTCGTACAAGGGAGTGAAAACGAAGGTCGCTACCAGAAAAACAACCGCCACGCCGGTCAAAATGGGCCACAGTTTGCCGGCCAGGTTTTCGGCACGCCGGGACAGGTCTCCGTCGGCGCGAATGATCAGCCACAAGGCCCCGTGAACCAAAAACAGACTGAGAAACAGCAGGCCGCCCAGCAGGCCGTATGGGTTGAGCAGCGTCAACAGGGTGCCCTGGAAAACGCCCTTTTCGTCGAAGGGTATACCCTGGAAAATATTGGCGAAGGCAACACCGAACAGCAGGGCCGGCAAAACGCTGCCGATAAAAATGCAGCCGTCCCAGACCGTTTTCCAGGCCGGGCTGTCGACCTTGTTGCGAAACTCGAAGGAGACGCCGCGCAGGATCAGGGCGAAAAGGATCAGCATCAACGGCGAGTACAGCGTCGAAAACATGGTCGCATACACCTGCGGAAAGGCGGCGAAGGTGACACCGCCGGCAGTGAGCAGCCAGACCTCGTTGCCGTCCCACAACGGCCCCATGGCGTGGATCATGGTGCGCTTGTCCTGTTCCGACTGGCCCAGGAAGGGATAGAGCGTTCCGATCCCCAAGTCGAAGCCGTCCGTCATGAAAAAGACGGCCCAGAGCAGGCCCCACAGAAAAAACCAGACCGATTGCAATTCCATTGTAACCCCCGTGTGTGTTCTTGGTTGGTCAAGGCGTGGTGCCGATCAGGCCGGCTCGGGGCCCTTGATGACGTACCTGGCCATCAGGTAGAATCCCGCCAGACCCAACAGGCCGTATACCAGGATGAACCCGGCCAGGGTGGTCATCACCTGAATGCCCGCCACCGGCGAGGCCGCGTCGGCGGTCTTGAGCAGTCCGTAGACGATCCAGGGCTGGCGCCCGACCTCGGCCAGAACCCACCCGGCCTCGATGGCGAGGTAGGGCAACGGGATGGCAAAGAGCATGATCCACAAAAACCAGCGCGATTCGAGCAGCCGGTTTTTCAGAAACATCCCCACAATGGTCAACAGCAGAAACACGGTTCCCAGGGCGACCATGATTCGAAATGAAACGAAGGTCAGGGCAACCGGCGGACGCTCGTCTTTGGGAATGTCCTTGAGCCCCGTCACCGCGGCATTCGCGTCGTGGTGTCCCAGCAGGCTAAGCAGACCGGGCACGCGTCCGATTTCCATGGCGTTGCGCTCGTTTTCGGCGTCGGGCACGGCAAACAAGACGATGGGGGCCTGGGCCTGGGTTTCCCAATGCGCTTCCATGGCGGCCAGTTTGGCCGGCTGGGTTTCGGTCACGTGCACGGCGTGCAGATCGCCGGTCAGGGCCACCACGATTGATGAAACCAGGCCGACCACCAGGCCGATGTTGAACGAGCGCGTAAAAAAGTCGATGTGCTGGTGTTTGAGCAGGTGCCAGGCACTGATACCCATCACGAAGAAGGCGGCCAGCAAAAAGGCCGAGGGGATGGTGTGGACGATTTGCAGCAAGCCGAATTCATTGGTCAGAACGGCTGTAAAATCGGTCAGCTCCGCACGTCCGTTGCGGATGGTGTAGCCGACGGGATGCTGCATCCAACCGTTGGCCAGAAGAATCCAGATGGCCGAGACGTTCCCGGCGGCGGCCACCAGCCACATGACCGTGGCGTGGGCCTTTTTGGACAGCTTGTTCCAACCGAAGATCCAGATGCCGATCAAGGTGGACTCCAGGAAAAAGGCCACGGTGGCCTCGATGGCCAGCAGCGACCCGAAGACATCGCCCACATAGGCCGAATAGCGGGACCAATTGGTGCCGAACTGGAACTCCAAGGTGATACCGGTGACCACACCCAGGGCAAAGTTGATCAAGAACAGCTTGCCCCAGAATTTGGTCATGCGCAGGTAGACCTCCTCCCCGGTCCGCACATACTGGGTCTCCATGTACGCCACCAGCACGGACAGCCCCAGGGTGAGGGGAACGAACAGAAAGTGGAACATGGTGGCGGCGGCGAACTGGAGCCGGGATAACATGACAACGTCCATACAGCTTCCTCCTCGAACAACTGCCGACGGCCGACCAATGACCATACGACGGCCCAAAGGGGTCCGGGGAAAGGCGCCGGTTCACCTTTCGGCGGCCGCAGCGGCAGACCCGATTAGGGTTGTCGACCAGGACCACTGTCCGTCGGTGCACGCGTTTTTGAGGCAAACCGGGGTCAATACAGCCGGTCCGGGATTCAGGCACTCCCATCCAGGGTGCATTGGGCAAAGTCAATTGGCTTGCCGCATTTACCGCAGGTGTGGTTTTTGTTGAATTCGTCCGAAAAGATCTCCTTGCTCTCACCGCACTCGGGGCACTTGCAGATAAAGGATTTGAGATTTTTGAAGTTTTCGTAACCGGGGCAATGTTGGGGTGTGGACATGATGCCTCCTTGGCGTTAATCGCTGTAGGTCGATTGTGGGAAAAGGGTACCCGGGTGGTTATTTGCTCGACAGCGGATGAGGCCGACGGTGTGCCGATGAGGTCGACTGTCGCCAACAGCAACAGCCCCTGCGGCTCAGTTCAGCTTGGCGGCGATCTCGCGGCCGTAGTCCTGGGCCATTTTTAGCCCGCCCCCCAGGCTGGACGACTTGAGGCGCAACGGGGCGCCGACCATATTCATCTCGAAAATGTTTTTCATGGTGTCGAAAATGCGGTCGGGGGCTTCGCCGCTCCATCCGAAAGCGCCAAAGGCGCCGCCCGCCTTTCCCGCCAGACCGGCTTTCTCCGCCATGAACAGCAGGGTTTTCATGCCCGGCACCATCTCGCCATGATAGGTGGGCGAGCCGAGCACCAGGGCGTCGCACTGCTGCAGATCGGCGGCCTTGTTGATCTCGGTCACCTTGACCACCTCGGCTTCGTGACCCGAAAACCGCACGCCCTCGGCGATGAGGTTGCCGATCCGCTCCGTTTCACCGGTGCGTGTGGCATATACGATCAGTACCTTTGCCATCTCCTGCATCCTTTTCGAAAAATGGGTCTGTGTCAGGGGCTGCTATTTGATCCGGGGATCCTTGCCGTCGTACTGGCAGTCGGGCGTATAGCAGGTGTTGTCCAGAAAGTCGCATTTTTCCTTGCAGGATGGACACTGCTCAGGCGGTCTATCCGCCTGCAGTTCGTATCCGCAGTTGCCGCATTTCCAGCTGCCCATGGGGAACCTCCTTGTCGTCAACGGCCGGCGTGAAATTAAAATTGGCGGGCGACGGCGCTCGATCCGCGGCCGTCGCCCTTGACACCGTCAGCCGGGTTAGGCTTTCCACAACCCGTGCAGGTTGCAGAACTCTCTGGCGGAAACCGATGCTGCATCCACCTTGAACAGGGCTTCGGGCTTCTGACCCGGGTCGAGAAACTGGAAATAAGACTTGCCGTCCGCGATCAGCTCGATCCACTGAATCCAGTGTTTCTCTTCCATGGGGTGTGCAACGCTACCGATTTTGACGCTGTACCCGCCGTCGACTTTTTCGATCACCGGGACGTGCTTTTCCTTGGCCGCATCAACCGTATTTTCGGTCAGCTTTTGCATCGGCTGACCGCAGCAGACCAATTCTCCACCGCCGCCAACCAGAACCTGAACGATGTTGCCGCACAGATCACACTTGTAGACTTCATACCGTTCCGCCATTTTTCGCTCCTTCTCCATGTTACCAGGTTAATTGGGGTCTGATCATCCCTTACCAGTTTTCTTCGTGAATTACAAAACGCGAAATCGCCGTTGCCGAGTTACCGATCCTGGGCGTTGATCCGACGGTAGCTCGTCCACCGTCAGCCGCGGTCATCCCACCAGCCCTTGGCGATGTGCTTGTGCTTTTCGCTTTCGGCCAACTGCTTGATCTTGTAACCTGAATCGCGCAGCATGCCGTAGAGAATACCGCAACCGATATCTTCACGGTCGCCGTCGCCTTTGTCGGCCAGCTTGATCATGCGTTCGGCCAGCAAAATGGCTTGCTTGAGATTGTGGTCACACGGTTTCACGGATTGGGGCTCTCCGAAAAAGTTGGAACCGACCGCTCTGGAAGGGCGCAACACATTACAATTGATAAAATTATCAAGATGCATGCCAAAAAACACAGCCATTTCGCATGGCCTGGCGACCAACGGCCGCCCAACCGGCCAAGGTGAACTGTACGGGGGTGGTCCCGGCAGGCGGCCGGCCGCCGAAACGGGTCGCGGTTCCGGCGCAGGGCAGGGCGTCCGATCCAGCGCTTCAGCCGTATGCCGGGGGGATGCCCCCACTGGGGGCCGGGTCAGGTTCATGTTTTATGTGAAACAAAGGTGTATCGCAAAGTTGGGCATGGGACGGTCTGAACGACATCAATCGTTGCTCGGGTCGTCTGTCGCCGCCAAAGCATCTACCAGCGCTTTCAGATCGGGACGCCGGTTGATGTCGGCAACCGAAATGAAACGAATGACGCCTTTTTTATCAATGACGAACAGGGCCCGTTCGGCCGTCCCGTCGCTGCGCAGCACGCCAAACCGCTGGGCGACTTCGCCATGGGGCCAGAAATCCGACAATACCGGAAACCAGAGGTGGCCCATCTGTGCGGTCCAGGCGTGCAGGGTGGGCAGGTTGTCGACCGTGATCCCCAGCAGTACCGCATCATGCTGCGCAAAAATGTCTTTGGCGATATTGTAGCCGGGCCACTGGTCCGAACAGACCGGGGTCCAAGCGGCGGGAACAAAGGAGATCACCACGTTGCGGGTGCCGCGAAAGTCCTCCAGGGCAACGGTTTCACCGGTCAGGGACGGCAGGGAAAATGACGGGGCAGGATCCCCGACGGCGACGCGCAGCTCACTGTCGACCGGTTTGAGCGGGCCGGGGTCGTAAATCATCGAGCGCAGGCCCGCGGCCGCCTGGCTCAGGCCGCCCATTGGAAATAGGGTCATCACCAGCACGGCAACCCCCAATAGGGTCGTGGCGGTCCCGATTGGCCGGCTCATTGGGCGTCTCCTTTTTTGGCAAGGAACATTTTCAGGCGCTCCAGGTAGGATTCCAGCGAATCCATTTTTCCCGCCTCGGTCCACAGGACCCGCCCCTTGTCGGCCGCGCCGAGGTCCACAATCAAAAAATAGGGGGTACGAACTTCGCCCAGGGATTGATGGATGACAAAGTCTTCGTCGGGAAACAGCGCAAATGGGATTTGATAGTGGTTGCGAAAATGGTCGACTTCATAGGCCGAATTACCCACGCCGATGCCGATCAGTTTGACCTGCTCGCGCAGTGCGGCCGATGCCGCGATGGCCTCATACAGGCGGTTGACCGATGGGGCTTCGCGCTGGCAGTGAGGGCAGTACATGCTGAAAATCTCGACGATGAGCAACCGACCGGATATATCCAGGATATCGAATTCACCACTCTCAACCAATCCAAGGTAAGCCCGGTGGGTCGGGTCTTCCGGGGCCATCAGGCGCAGGCCTTCCAGGCGATCCCCGGCTACCGGCGGCGCCTGGCCGAAAACGGCTGCGGGCGCGGTCGCAACGAGCACCGCCGCCAGCCACAGGCAGATATTTTTCATGGGTTTTCCTCGATGCGAAGGTGAAACAATGGTGTCTCAAATTCGCCTCTTTAACGGGTAGCGACCAGGCGCCGGCTGAGCATGTTGATGTGCGACATCTCCTCCTTAATGATACCCTCCAGCCGGGGTTGACCCAGCGATTCGGGAACCAGGTCCTTCATCCCCAGGTAAAAGACGATGGAATCCTTTTCCGCCAGAATGGCCGCTTTTAGAATGGCCTGCATGGAGGTCGTGTCGATCTCTTTCTCAAAGAAGATACGCGTGTCGGCCAGGGCTTTCAGATAGGATGCCGCCTCGTTGTCGGGATCGAAGACCGTGGCTGACCGATCGGCTTCCGAGAGCCGTTTTCGCATGGCGGCAAATGTTTTTTCATGATCGTCTTCCATGGCGGCCAGGTCCAGCAGAAAGCGTTTGGGCTCGGCATCGGTGACGGCGGCGGCGGCTTTGCGATAAAAATCGGCCCCGTTTTTTTCGATCTGTTCAGCCATTTCAAACACGTCGTCGGCGTTGAAATCGTAGCTCATGGTAGGGATTTGCCTTTCTTATTTTTCACTCATGCGACATTCGTCATCCCACTCGGGGCAGGCACTTTTGCGATCGGTTTCGAACTTAAGCATGCATTCACCGCACTCCAACTCGATGTTGGGTGTATCGCCGTAGCGCTTCTTGATCTCTTCTTTGGACAAGACCTGCGCAAAGCTGCACCCGCACTGGGGACATGCGGATTTGATTTGATAACGCTGGTGACCCATGGTTTGCCTCCCGGTAATTGAAGTTTTCAGAAAATGTGTTAACTTGGAGCTTAAACAGCAATATCAATGCCATCGAACCAATACAAGCCAAAATGTTGGCATGTTTATTGTTTCAGTGTTCATCCAGAAACGAGGCCTCATGACCGCATACACCGGCATCAACCACCTGGCCATGGTCACCTGCGACATGGAGCGCACCATCCGCTTCTGGCGGGACCTGCTCGGCCTGCGCCTGGTCGGCGGCCTGGGCAGCCATGGGTATCGGCACTACTTCTTTGAAATCTCGAAGTGGGACCTGATCGCTTTTTTCGAGTGGCCCGGGGTCGAAAAACTGCCCGAAAAGGATCATGGCGTGCCGGTGAAGGGCCCGTTTGCATTCGACCACGTTTCGGTGGGCGTGGCCGGCGACGACGACCTGTGGGAGTTGAAGGACCGCCTCGAGGCGGCCGGCTTCTGGGTTTCGGAAGTGATCGACCACGGCTTCATCCATTCCATCTACAGCTTCGATCCCAACAACATCCCCATCGAGTTCAGCGCGCCGGTCGCCCGAGTCGAGCTGCGGGACAAGCCGCGCATGCTCGATCGCCAGCCGGGTGCGGCGGCCCGCGAGGGGTCGGAGCCCCAGGCCGGCCGTTGGCCGCCCGTCACGCATCCCACGCCCGAAGGCGAGCGCACCGTTTTTCCCGGTGAGGGTACCCGTTTTAGATAGGAGAGGCAATGCCCGGTGAGAATGCCCTGATACGCTGCAAAAAGTGCAACGCGCGCAACCGGATCCCCGTGGTGCGACTGAAGGACGGGCCCCGTTGCGGCCGCTGCCGGAACCCCTTTCCGCCCATCCCGATCACCACCCGGCCGGTGGTGGTGACGGATCGAACCTTCGCTGCGGAAGTGATCGGCAGCCCGCTGCCGGTGATGCTGGACTGCTGGGCGGCCTGGTGTGCGCCCTGCGGGGCCATAGCGCCCATCCTGGAAGACCTGGCCAAAACCTACGCCGGCAGGCTCAAGGTGGCCAAACTCAACGTGGATCAAAACCCGGCCACGGCCAGCCGCTACAGCGTCCTGAGCCTGCCGACCCTGCTGTTTTTCAAAGATGGCAAGGTGGTGGACACGGCCGCCGGAGCGCTGCCGCGACAGTTAATCGAGCAACATCTGTGGCGCTTTCTGGCAAAATAACCATTTCTGGATAAACAACAGCAGGCACTGGAGTCGACATGAACATCGTGATTGCAGGTGCATCCGGATTTGTCGGCTCGGCCCTGAGCCGGTTTTTGCTAAAAGCCGGCCACCAGGTGACCGGGCTGGGAACCCGTGCGTCCCATCCGCTGCAAGGCGGCACGGCCTTCGCCTGGATCGCCGCGGACACCACCCGGCCCGGGTCATGGCAGGATGCGGTCCGAAAAGCCGATGCGGTCGTCAACCTGGCCGGGCGCACCATCGCCAGGCGCTGGACCCGGGCCTACAAGGCAACGATCGTCGACAGCCGCATCCGCACCACCGGCAACATCGTCGAGGCCATGCGCGGCCGCGGGCAGATCCTGCTCAGCACATCGGCGGTCGGCTACTACGGCGATCGGGGCGAGGAGATCCTCAATGAAGAGTCTCCCCCGGCCGACGATTTTCTGGGCCGCCTGGCCGTAGAATGGGAAAACACCGCCCGCCAGGCCGAAACACAAGGCGCACGGGTGGCCACCATGCGATTCGGGGTGGTTCTGGGTGTCGGCGGCGGCGCCCTGGCGCAGATGCAGCCGGCATTCCGCCGATTCGCAGGTGGCCCAATAGGCGGCGGCCGGCAATGGTTTCCCTGGATCCACATGGCCGACCTGTTGTCGGCGGTGCAGTTTCTGATCGACCGCCAAACGGCCCAGGGCCCATACAATTTCTGCGCGCCGGGGGTGGTTCGCCAAAAGGCCTTTGCCGAAGCCTTGGGCGCGGCGCTGGGCCGGCCGGCCGTTATGCCGGCTCCGGCGGCGGCCCTGCGCCTGGTGATGGGCGAGATGGCCGGCATCCTGTTGGCCAGCCAACGGGTTGCGCCCGAACGGCTGACGGCCGAGGGGTTCGATTTTCGTTTTCCCCACCTGGGACCGGCCCTGGCCGACCTGGTCGAGCGATCATGAAATCGATTTTGCCGACCGCCGCGGACTATCACCGGGCCACCAGTTACCGCCGCCACCAGTTGAGGTCGCACACCCTCGACTGGGCTCATCAGCCGCGGCTGACCAAAACCTACCCGGAGTGCCCCCGGGTGCCCCTGGACCGTGACCCGGCATTGCCGGCGGTCGACTTTTTCAACCTGTGCCGCCAGGCTGCGGTCGACAATGACCGGCCGACAGCTCCGGTCGATCTGAAAACCCTGTCGACCCTTTTGCATCTGACCCACGCCATCACCGGCCGCAGCATGCACGGCGGCCAGCCCTTCTACTACCGCAGCGTCGCCTCGGCCGGCGCCCTCTACCCCTTTGAAACTTACCTGGCCGCTCATCAGATCGCAGGGCTGAAGCAGGGCGTGTATCACCACGACCTGTTCGGTGGTGCACTCACCGGCCTGCGCCACCACCCGCTTCCAGTCGAGCCACCGGTGGACGGGACCGTTGCGGCCACCGTTTACATCACGGGCATCTTTTTTCGCAGCGCCTGGAAATACCGCAGCCGCGCCTATCGGTACCTGCTGCTGGATGCCGGCCACCTGCTGGAAAATTTACGTCTGGCCCTGGCGGCGTTGAAGCTCGCCTTTTCGGTCCACCTGGATTTCGACGACGCACGAGCCGCCCGCCTGTTGGGCCTCAATCCGGACCAGGAGGTCTGCCTGACAGCGGTCCACGTGCTTGCCGCCCCGCGGTCGGCATCTAAACATGAGGCCGTCGACAGCCTGCCGCCCCTGGCCGAACCGCTGTTGGCGGCCGCGACGGTGTCGGCCAAAGAGGTTGCCTATCCCGATATTCTGGGGATTCACCGGGCCGGGGACACGCTCGGCGTTGGAACGGTCGCATCCGATGCAGCCCGGCACCTTGTCCAGGACAGGCCGGGATCCTGGACCGACCTGCATTCACCGCCCCTGACGGCCGCGGCCGATTATGTCGAGGTGCTGCGCCGCCGCCGGTCGCGCCGCAACTTCATCGAAGATCCGGCTGCCGCGGACGACTTTGCGACCTTCATGCACCTGCTGGCCGGCGGCCTGGACGCCACGGCGGCCGGTACGTCCGCCGGGCAAGGCGCGTTGCGGCTTGGTTTTCTGACGGGATCCGCCATGCCGATTCAGCCGGGATTCTACCTGCTGGATCCGGACCGGCGCCGCTTGGGCCAGGTTGTGGCGGGTGCCTTCACGGATCCAATGGCAGCGGCCTGCCTGGACCAGCTGTGGCTCAAGCACGCCGGCTTGCACCTTCTGTTCATGGCCGACCTGCAGGCACTGGACCGGCGTTGGGGCGCGCGGGGGTACCGCTATGCCATGATCGGGTCCGGGCAGCTTGGCCAGCGGGCCTACCTGTGCGCCACGGCCTTGGGATGGGGGGCCTGTGGAATCGGGGCCATTTATGACCGGGAGGCGGCCCGGCTGCTGAACCTGACCGCAGAATCATGGCTGCTCTACCTGGTGGCGGCCGGTCCGGTGAAGCGGCTTTGACCCGGCAACTCGCGCGAACATTCCTGGGGGAGCAACATCGATGACATCCGATCTGAAATTGTTTTCGGGCGGCGCCAATGTGCCCTTGGCCGCATCCATTTGCGACTCGCTGGGAATCGACCTCGGCCGATTGACGGTGTCGCGCTTTTCCAACGACAACCTGATCGTTCAGATCCACGAAAACGTGCGAGAGAAGGATGTTTTCGTCGTGCAGCCGTTCACCGCCCCGACCGGTGACGTGATCCTGGAGCTGTTCATCATCATGGATGCCTTGAGAAGCGCCTCGGCACGGCGCATCACGGCGGTGATTCCCTATTTTTCATATGCGCGCTCCGATAAAAAAGATGCGCCGCGCATTTCCATCACCGGCCGGCTCATGGCGGATCTGATCCATACCGCCGGCGCCGACCGGGTGCTGACCATGGATCTGCACTCGGAAGCGGTGCACGGGTTCTTCAGCGTTCCCGTCGACCACCTCACCGCCATCCCCCATTTCGCCAGCCACTTCCGACAGGTTCTGGATCTGGACAATGCCGTGGTCGTTGCCACCGATGCCGGCGGGGCCAAGCGGGCCGGACGCTTTGCGCAGCGCATGCATCTGCCCCTGGCCATCATCGACAAGCGGCGCACAAGCGACACGACGGTCATCCAGGGCCTGGTGGTGGGAGACGTCAAGGGACGCGATGCCATCATCTTCGATGACGAGATCGCCACCGGCGGCACGTTGGTGGCCTCGGCCGAAACCCTGACAACCGCCGGCGTCCGGAGCATTCAGGTGGGCGCTACCCACGGGGTGCTGTGCGGCCCCGCCCTAAAACGGCTGGACCACAGTCCGATCGCATCCGTCACGGTGACCGATACGGTCGACATCCCCAGCGGCAAGCGCGTCGCCAAAATCGGCATCCTTTCCGTGGCCGGGCTGTTCGCCGAGGCCATTCGCCGCATTCACACCGGCGCGAGCGTCGGCGCCCTGTTTGATTGAAAAACCGTGTCGAAAGATCGTTCCATGAACCGAATGCATGTCATGATGCTGGAAGGAATCCACGATCTGAACCGGACCCAGGCCCCCCTGGTGCTGAAAACGGTGCCGATTCCCCAGCCCGGTCCACATGAAATCCTGATTCGGGTGGCCGCCTGCGGGGTGTGCCGCACCGAACTGGACGAGATTGAAGGCCGGACGCCGCCGCCGCGTTTTCCCGTGGTTCCCGGCCATCAGGTGGTCGGGCGGGTGGCGGCAGGTGCGGCCGACGCGGCCCGGTTTTCCATCGGACAGCGCGTGGGCGTGGCCTGGATCAACCGGGCCTGCGGCCGCTGTGACCACTGTCGCACCGGTCATGAGAATCTGTGCGCCCGATTCGCCGCCACAGGAAGGGACGCCCACGGCGGCTACGCCGAGTTCATGACCGTGCATGAAGACTTCGCCTATCCCATTCCGGAGCGGTTTTCGGATGCCGAAGCCGCGCCGCTGCTGTGTGCCGGGGCCATCGGATACCGTTCCCTGGCCCTGTGCAACCTGCACGACGGGCAGCGGCTGGGCCTGACCGGATTCGGTGCCTCGGCCCATCTGGTGCTCAAGATGGTGCGCCATCGCTTCCCCGGCACCTCGGTTTATGTCTTTGCCAGAAGCCCAGGGGAGCGGGAGTTCGCACGCGCTCTGGGGGCCGCGTGGGCCGGAGACACCACCGCAACGGCGCCGACCGCCCTGGATTGCATCATCGATACCACGCCGGCCTGGACGCCGGTGGTGGCGGCGCTGGGCAGTCTTGGCCCGGGAGGACGACTGGTCATCAACGCCATCCGCAAGGAGACCACCGATCAAAAAGCCCTGCTGCAACTGAACTACGCCGACCACCTGTGGCACGAAAAGGAGATCAAAAGCGTCGCCAACGTGACGCGTGAGGATGTGGCCCGGTTTCTGGCGCTGGCCGATCAGATCCCGATTGTTCCCCAGGTCCAGACCTATGCGCTCGCGGCGGCCAACCAGGCCCTCATGGAGCTGAAGCACAAAAACATTCGCGGCGCAAAGGTCCTGGAAATAGGGAATTCTTGAGTGGAGACAACCCGATGCCAACCCATACCCGAACACAACCGCCCTTGTCGCCCCGGCAGGGAGCGGCCCTGGTGGCCCTGGCCCGCCAGACCCTGGCCGGCCATTTTGGTCAAGCCGTCGATCCCGCTGAAGCCCAAGACCTGAAGGCTCGCCTTGATGATCCGGCCCTCACGGCCCTGGGCGCGACGTTTGTGACCCTGACCATCGACGGTCGGCTGCGGGGGTGCATCGGCAGCCTGTCGGCAACGGCGCCCATCGTGACCAGCGTACGCGACAACACGCTGAGCGCGGCCCTTCGCGATCCCCGGTTTGCACCCTTGAGCCTGTCCGAACTGGCCCAGGTCCACATCGAGGTCAGCGTGCTCTCCGAACCGGCTGACCTGGTCTACACCGATGCCGACGACCTGCTGTCCAAGCTGCGTCCCGGCATCGACGGGGTGATCGTCAAAAAGGGGGCCGCCGGGGCCACCTTTTTACCCCAGGTGTGGCAGCAACTGCCCCGGCCGGAAGCGTTTCTCGACCACCTGTGCATGAAGGCCGGCCTTGCGCCCGACCAGTGGCGCCGGGGCGGTCTGGCGCTGCAGGTCTATCGGGTTCAATACTTTGAAGAGGCCCGTTGACGAAGATCTGATGCACGGTCAATCGCGGTTGCCATTCACCATTGCGCAGATGGCGGCCTTCAATTTCAAGGAAACGGATTCAGGCACCTGAACGCGTGCGACGTTCCGGCACAGGTTCACGGTCTGTTTGAGGGTGTCCAGACAGATCCGGCAGGGTTGGCAGGCCTCGAGGTGAGCCTCGATGTGGTCGCTGGTGGGTGTGTCCAACTCTTGGTCGATGTATTCGCTGAGGCGTTCGAACAACGCCAGACAGGGATGCTCAAGGTGGCCGGAATCAGTCCGCTTCATAATAGCTCTTCAGGGCATCTTTTAGGAAAAGCCTGGCCCGGTGAAGCCGGACTTTGACATTGGCGGGGGTCAGGTTCAGGATGTCGGCCGCCTCCTGGGTGCTGAACCCTTCCAGATCCCGCAATACGACCACCAGGCGATATTTTTCCGGAAGTTCCATCAGCGCCTGCCGGATCACGCCGTTGAGCTCCTCGTCAAGCAACTGCGCCAGTGGCTGGGATGCCCAGCGGGGCGTCTGCATGGCCACGGCCGATTCGTCCGCGGGCAGAAACGAATCCAGAGAAAGCTCCCTGTCGGGGGCAAATTTGGAGCGGCGCTTTTTTTTCAGGCAGGCGCTGGTGGCGACCCGGTAAAGCCAGTGTTTGAATTTGGTTTCGAATCGAAAAGTTTCCAGGTATCTGAAAACGTTGAGAAATGTGTCCTGGACCACGTCTTCGGCGTCACTGGGGTCATTGCACATGCGCAGGCCGAAGTTGTACAGGCTTTTCTCGTAGCGCTTCACCAATTCATAAAAGCGGTCCTGCCGGCCGGCGTTGATGGCCTGAACCAATTCGGTATCGACATCATCGTTGTTCGGTTTCTCCGGAGCCATCGCCATTGGGTTTTTTGCTTGTCACCTGACAGGCATCCCGCATTCAGGTGGAGATGCCGAATTTCGGCAGGATGTAGGCCTGAAGCAGCACCCAGATGCCCACCACGGCCACCAGGATCAATATTTCCTTCATTGTTTTCCCCTTTCAACTGGATTTGTTGACGACCACGGGTTTGGAAAAGGGTAAGGAGACGGAAAGGGGCTTTCGGTTACAGGAACGGATCAATGCCTGGCCTTGATGCTCCCGGCGTCAATACCGTATTTCTTGATTTTGTAGTGGATGGCCCGTCGACTGATGCCCAGCACCTCGGCCGCCTCTTTCTGAATACCGCCGGTTTTTTCCAGTGCCCGAATGATGGTATTTTTTTCACTCTCTTCCAGCGAGAGGCAGGCGTCGCCACCCTGAAGATCGGCCACCCCCTCGGGAATGCCGGCCAGATGGAAATCCGAGACCCACAGCTTGTGGTCCCGGCACAGCACAATCCCGCCTTCGATGGCGTTTTTCAGTTCACGGACATTGCCCGGCCAGGGGTATTCGCAGAGCCAGTTCATTGTTTTTTCCGGAATCTCGACCGGGTCGACCCCGTGTTCGCTGGAAAATTGGCGCGCGAAATGTTCGGCCAGGATGGGAATGTCAATTTTGCGCTCCCGCAAGGGGGGAATGTTCAGGGTGACCACCCTGAGGCGGAAAAACAGGTCTTCCCGGAAGCGCCCATCGCTGATCGCTTCTCCCAGATCGGCATTGGTGGCGGCAATGATCCGGCAATCCACCGGCGTTCCCTTGAGCCCGCCGATCCTGCGGATGGTCCGGTCTTCGATAAAGCGCAGCAGCCGGATCTGCATCTCATGGGAAATGTTGCCGATTTCGTCGAGAAAAAGCGTGCCGGTGTCGGCCGTTTCGATGAGTCCCTTTTTATCGCTGACGGCATGGGTAAAAGACCCTTTGACATGCCCGAACAGCTCGCTCTCCAGCAATCCGGCCGGTGTGGCGCCGCAATCCACGACGACGAACGGTTTGTTGCGTCGGGGGCCCAGCTGGTGGATCCGGTTGGCGACACGCTCCTTTCCAACCCCGCTTTCCCCCAGAACCAGCACGTTCACATTGCTGCGGGCCACCTTTTTGACCAGGCCATACAGGTTCTTCATGGCCGGGCTCTTGAAATGCTCGCTGAGGTCGCCGTCCAGGTCCGCAGCAGGTGTCGGCCCCTCCGATGGATCTTCCATCTCATCGAGCAGCAGGTGAATTTTTTCGGTCAAAAACTTGCCGTCGAAAGGCTTTTCAACATAGTCGACGGCGCCGGACTTGACGGCTTTGACCGCATCGGGAACGTTGGCGTAGGCCGTCAGTAGAAGGACCGGCAGCCCCGGCTGGATCCGGATAATCTCCGACAGCAATGCCATGCCGTCCATTTTGGGCATTTTGACATCGGATACAACCAGGTCCACCGGCTGGGACTTGATGATCTGAAGGGCTTTGCGACCGCTTTCCGCCTTGAACACGGTCAGCCCGCTGCTGGTCAGCCGCGCATCCAGGACCTCGAGAACGTTGGGATCGTCGTCCACGACCAGGACGCACTGCTGTTTCTGGTTGTCGGTCATCGTTTTATTCGCTGGGAGCCGATATTTCCGTTTTTTTCTTTTGAATGTTCTGATCGATGGCTTCCAGCGCCTTTATCTTTTCCTTTAGAATACGATTCTCGGCTTCGCTTGCATTCAGCCGCTGCTGCAATTCGGGCAGCTGGGCCGCCTTTTGCCTCATGGCGGCCAGCTCATTGCGAAGCTTTTGCACCTGTTGCGCACTGACCGTCGAGATAGACGGTGCGGCGGTTTTTTCCGGATCCGGTGACGGCTTGATTTCGACCACCTGGGTGGTGACCTTGGGGGTCATGCGCACGATCAGCGGATCGAGAAGGGAGAGTTCGCGGGCGGCTTCGGGGTCGGGTACCCGCCGGGTGAAGTCGCGCCACATGTCCACGGCGGCGATATATTCAGCTTGCGTTTCGGCCAGCATCAAGCGGCTGCAGATTTCGCCCAGGCGTGCGGTTCGGCCGATGACGTCATCGGTGCCGGCCACGGTGAGTGCCTCGAACTTTAGCAGGGCGTCGGCAAGATCGCCCTCTTCATAAATGGCAATGGCCTTGTGGAGTGCCGCGGCGTCACCTGCGGCGCGCGGCCCACCCGACCCAACGCCCAGGTCTCGGGGCCCGGCCACGCATCCGCTGATCACCGCAACAACACCTACCAAAAAGAGCCAACGGCGTAACGGCTGACTGCATGAAATTGTCATCTGACTCCCATTTTCCTTGATCCACCGTTACCGGCCATACAAAGCACATCTTTAATCACCATCGCACCACAATTCAAGCTAATTTATCACCCTTACCGCTTTGCACCCTCATCGTTCCTGAACGCAGGGAAGGGTGAATCCAAAGGTGCTGCCCTTGCCCAGCCGACTGTTGATCCACACGCTGCCATGGTGGGATTCGATGATGTTTTTGACGATACTCAGCCCCAGTCCGACGCCTTCCAGGCGTTCGCGCTCGGCCTTGCCGCGATAGTATTTGTTGAACAGGTAGGTCTGATCCTCCTCCAGGATGCCGGGGCCGCTGTCCTGGACGAAAAACGAGAGTCGGTTGCGCGATCGGTGATGGTACAGACCGATGGTGACTGCACTTTCGGGTTCGGAGAATTTGATGGCATTGGACAGATAATTCAACAGGGCCTGCAACAGCTGCTTCTGGTCGCCGACGATCTGGGGCAGTCGCGGCGGCGCCTGAATGACCAGTCTGATCTGCTTGGCCTCGGCGGCCAGCCGGATGCGATCGGCGCACTCGGTGATCAGCAGGTGGGGGTCGATCGGTTCCAGCTGGATGTTCAGCAGACTCGGCTCCAGCCGGGAAGCCTGCATCAGATGGTTCAACAGGTCGCTGATCCGGCTGATTTCCGAGCTGGCGATTTTCAGGAATTTTTCCTGGCGGCTGTTGACGGGACCCATCACCTCCTCCCGGATCATGTTGACGGATTCACGAATCGAGGTCAGCGGCGTCCGGATCTCGTGACTGAGCATGGAAATGAAATCCGAGCGCATGTGCTCCTCCCTGCTCAGGCGATTGGACATCTCATTGAAAGCGTGGGCCAATTCGCCGAACTCGTCCTTGCTGCGAACCTCCATGGGCGTACTTCGCCGGTTGGAGGAGATCTCACGGATACCCTCCATCAGATCCCGCAAGGGGCGGATCATTGAATAGGCCAGGTAAAGGATTCCCAGCAGCCCCACCACGCTGGAGACGGCCAGGCCGATCAAACCGTTTTTGGCGGAAAGGCGGCCCTTCTGGTGCAGTTTACGGGTCGTTTTTTCGATTTCACGCTCATTTTTGACGCGTTCGCTGGAGATCTTGGCAATCCATTCGTTAATGACCGATTCGGGGATCCAGAAGGAGTTCACGGTTGCCGGGTCCTTGGATTCACCCGCCAGGAAAGTGGATACCTCGGCGGCATTGGGGTAAGCCCGGTATTGATCGGCAATGTCCAACCACGTGCGGGGAATATCGTACCCCATGGCCGCCAGCAGGGTCACCTGCGTCAGACTCTCTTCGAAGGCCTGCTGCGCCTCGTTGAAAAAAACCAGGTAATCGACCTTGTTGAGCAGGACGTACTTTTGTTTGCTCTCTTCCATACTGAGCAGGGTTTCGGCCATTTTTTTGGTCCCGGAGGCGATGGTGTAGTTCTTTTCCACGATGGCTGCAGACAAGGCGACCACCTGCTGCACGTCGATGTAAAGGACCAGGATGGTTCCGTAAAAGATAACGATGATGGCGAAAAACCAGATCAGCAGTTTTCCGGTGATACCCAGCTTGATGTTCATGGATGGCGGCGGTTCCTAGCGGGTCTGGTCATAGGCCGCTTCCCGGTTCACCGAGGAATCGGTTCACGATGAAGGCGGCGATGGCCGCAGCGTCGTCGGGGGTGAAGCACGGCACGTTGAGGCTGCAGGGCGTGTCGGAAACCATGGCCACCAGGGTGGGGTCGTCCAGGCAGGCCGGCTGGCGGTGCCGCTTGGCCCGAAACACCTCGATCTTGGGGGCCGCGTCCCGTTTGAAGCCCTCTGTGATCAGCAGGTCCATGTCCGCGAAATAGGGAACCAGATCGGCAAGGTGCTCACCGGCCATTTCCTTGACCAGGGCCATCTGCCCCGGCGAAACGATCATGACGGTGCTGGCTCCGGCCTGGCGATGGCGATAGCTGTCCTTGCCCGGCCGGTCCAGGTCGAATCCGTGGTGGGCGTGCTTGACGACACCGACGCGATAGCCCCGGCGCTTCAGTTCGGGAATCAACTTTTCGATGAGTGTGGTCTTACCGGATTCCGATTTGCCCACAATGGAAAGAACGGGTGGCAAAATCGTCTCCTTGCTGATGTGATTGGTGCGCGTTCCAGGCGGCCAGTCTGTCGGCAATCTCGCGGCAAAGCTAAGCCGAAGGGGTATCGATGTCAACCCCAAGGTTGGCGGTTACGGGGGAAGCGCTCGCGTCAGGATGCTTCCAGCTCAGGCAACTGCCGGCGGCAGGCAACGGCGAAATCCTCCGGGTAATGCCCGTTGATCCAGCGCAGTTGGGCCTCGCTGAACGCGCCCGGAGATTCGGGCAGTCTGGGCATCAGAGCCATCAGCAGCCGCTGGTCGTCATCACCGCCGACAACCGCTTTCGAATACTCGATGGTCGTAATCATGCGGGCCCCCATGTTCGTCAGGACCGTTGCCCCCACCAACAGACCGCGGTCCAGGGCACCGCGCATGGCCGTGTCCGCCTCGACGATGTTGCCAACCGATGCCTTGGGCATCAGCTGCAGCTCCCATTGTGAGGTCTGGGCCTTGGGAACGAAGAGCATCACCTGGCTGTCTTCAAAAACCACCAGGCTCCGCGCCGGCCGGTTGGTGCCGTCCATGCGCCGATTGGTTTCAATCGCCCGCTGATAGCAGTCGAAAAAGCCGTTGCCGGTGGACTGTCGGAATTCGGCCACCACATCGGCCACCAGGTCTCCGCAGGCGTAGGCCGGCAGCGCTCCCTCGGCCTCTGGTGAAGCGACCAGCGATGGAATCAGCGCGAACTGCTGGTGAATCTGCTGGTGGGAGGCGTGCAGACGATAGCCGCTGGGGGCGTAGTCGAACCCGTAGTTCCAGCCCCACAGGGTGCGGTCAAAGTCCTGGGACGCCTTTCCGGCAAGTTTTTTTGCAACGGCTTGCCGCAGCACTTCGAGTTCAGCGACCGTCAGGCGACGCCGCTGTACGGCACAGGAGATGCCCAGCAGGTCGGCCAGCCGGGTGTATGTGCGCTGGTAATAAAGGTGGCGCAGGCCGGTCATGTCCTCGAATGACAGGTCCCCGGCCCGATAGCGCACACTGTCGTCGGCCATGTTGGCGGCATAGTGGCCCCAGGGGATGTAGGAGTTGCGCCGCAGGTATTCGAAGACATGACTGCCCGGCGCTTGCCATTCGCCCACGATCTCGCTGGCCCCTTGAACACCGGGCCGCAGCACCATGGCCACCTTGTAATCATCCGGCAGGTGGCGGTTGTTGGCCACGGCGTCGAACAGGCCCGCATCGGCAATCTTGGCGTGCGTGCGGCCATCCGGGCCCTTTTCGAAAGCCAGGCCCCAGGGTTGCCCGCTGGCGGGGTCCATGCAAAAGGTTGCCGCCAGGTGGGCCAGGCAGCACAGATCCCGTGCGTCCGTCGACGTGAGCGCCAGGGCCAGCCTCAGCGGTGGCGGCAGTTGCTGGATGGCACGCATGGCCGTGGGTTCGTCAAGGTGCTGCGCGAAGACGGAGACCTCGGGCGCCTCGGGCAGCCTGATCGTTTCAGGCCGCCGGGCACGCTCATCGGCCCAGCGCCTGCCGATGTAGGTGGCGCCTCTAAAAGGAAAGGCATTGGGAATCTCGTAGATCCAATCCGCGGCCGGCTCGTCCACCGGCCCGGCGGGAAAGTTGGCCCCGTTGCGGTGCAGGCTGCCGTCCGGAAATTCGCCCAGGTCGGCCAGGGCATCGGATTCACGGTAGTTGCCGGCCCTGAATTGGGGGCGGTGCAGGCCGTAAACAAATCGGCCCGCCGGTGAAATACAGGTCCGCAGGGTCATTTCGCCTATCCTCTTGTTATTTTAGGGTTGATGCGCATGCGGAAGTCGGATAAAGATAAAAACACAATATATAGTATAATACCATCGTATTCAACGGCAACATAAAGTGTACACTGCTCCCGGCAACCGTTGCGCTGCAATGAAACCACTCTGACCGGGAAAGGAAGGCGGCCATGACCGATCGGCCTCCGGCTTTGCCAATCGCCGTCATCGGGTTGGCATGCCGATATCCGGACGCGACCACGCCCCGCCAGTTGTGGGAAAACATCCTGGCCCGCCGGCGGCAATTCCGCCGGTTTCCGGATTGCCGGCTGCCCCTGGCCGACTATCACGATGCGGACAAACGGGCACCGGACAAAACCTACGGACGCCAGGCGGCGGTCATCGACGGATTCGACTTCGATTGGGCTGGGCACCGCATCCCCCTTTCCACCACGCGCACCACCGACATCGTGCACTGGCTGGCCCTGGACGTCAGCCTGGCCGCCGTGGCCGACGCCGGCTACACCCGCGAGACCCTGCCCGCCCAACGCACCGGCGTGATCATCGGCAACACTCTCACCGGCGAGCAGACCCGCGCGTCCACCATGCGGCTGCGCTGGCCTTTTGTCCGCCGGGCACTGCACGGCGCCGCACAAGCCCAGGGCATGGACGCGGGCCAGATTCAGCGGCTCACCCGCCTCTTGAAAGAACGCTACAAGGCCGTCTTCCCGCCCGTGGATGAAGACACCCTGGCCGGGAGCCTATCCAATACCATTGCCGGGCGCATCTGCAACTTCCTCAATTTGATGGGCGGCGGCTTCACCGTGGACGGTGCCTGCGCCTCCTCTCTGCTGGCCGTGGCCCACGCCGCCTCACGCATGGCGGCCCAGGAGCTGGACCTGGCTATCGTGGGCGGCGTCGACATCAGCCTGGACCCGTTCGAACTGGTGGGTTTCGCCAAGACCGGTGCCCTCACCGACATGGACATGCTGGTCTACGACCGCGGTGGCAAGGGGTTCATCCCAGGCGAGGGGTGCGGTTTCATCGTGCTCAAGCCCCTGGATGCGGCTCACCGGGACAACAACCCCGTCTACGCGACGATTCATGGCTGGGGAATTTCTTCCGATGGCGGCGGCTCCGGAATCACCGCCCCCAGCGCCGCGGGCCAGGCCCTTGCCCTGGAGCGGGCCTACCGCGTCGCGCCCCACGACATCACCGACCTGGACTTCATCGAGGGCCACGGCACGGGCACCACCGTCGGAGACCGTACCGAACTGGAAGCCATCGCCCGGGTGCTGGGGAGCCAACCGGTGGCCAGCGGCAACCTGCGGCCTTGCGGCATCACCTCCCTCAAGTCCATCGTCGGTCACACCAAGGCGGCATCGGGAATCGGAGGGCTGCTCAAGGCCGTCATGGCGGTCAACCGCCGTGTTATTCCACCGACCGCCGCCTGCCGCGAGCCTCACCAGGCCTTTGACGGCGCCGCCCGACGGCTCTATCCCGTCCGTCATGGCCGTCAGGAAGCCACCGACCGGTCGTTGAAAGCCGGCGTCTCCGCCATGGGGTTCGGGGGGATCAATTGCCACATCACCCTGGCATCCGCCGACCCGCCCGACAACCGCCTTGCACCTGACCTGGAAGAAGGTGCCCTGCTGGCCTGTGCCCAGGAGAGCGAACTGCTGGCCCTGGGCGCCGCCACCCCGGCATCCATGCTGGAAAAAGTAGGCACCCTGCGCCGCATGGCGGACGGCATCAGCATCGCTGAACTGACAGATCTGGCGGCCGATCTCGGCCGACAGGTACCCGCCGAGGCACCGGTTAGGGCCGCCATTGTCGTCGGCCACCCTGACGACCTGCCGACTCGGCTCGAATCGCTGGAAACCGCACTGCGCCACCCTGACGGCCAGAGACGGTCGGCCGCCAGCCCGGGCCCGGACTGCTGGCTTGCAACGGAAAGGGCCGACCCTCGCATCGGCTTCCTGTTTCCCGGCCAGGGCGCCCAGCAGCTCAACATGGCCGGCATTCTGGTGCGGCGGTTTGCCTGGGCGCGTGCCCTTGTCGAGCAGGCCGATCGGATGACCCGCGAATTGAACGGGATTGCCGTCAGCGAACTCATTTTTCGGAATCCCGATCGGGCTCCCGGGCCCGAGGAGCGCGATCGATGGCTGGCGACGCTTTCCCAGACCGAAAACGCCCAACCGGCCATCTGCCTCGCATCCGTGTTGTGGTTGACGTATTTTTCACGCCTGGGTGTCAAGCCCGTTGCGGTCGGCGGACACAGCCTGGGGGAACTGACGGCCTGTTTTGCCGCCGGCGGCCTGGACACGACAACCCTGCTCGGATTTGCGGCGCACCGGGGACAGCTCATGTCCAGCCAGAGCGCCGCTGCCGGGGCCATGGTCAGCCTGCAATGCAACGAATCACGGGCCAATGACCTGATCCGGGTGGTCGACGGTTATTTGACCGTGGCCAATCTCAACAGCCCCCGCCAAACGGTGGTGTCCGGAGAAGCGGCCGCCGCGAAAGCACTGGCCGACAGCGCCCTCAAGGAGGGCATCAGTGCCCGTATCCTGCAAGTCTCCGGTGCCTTCCACAGTCGCCTGGTGGCGACGGCCGCCCGACAGGTGGCCGGCCTTAAGATGCTTGCAAAACCCCTGGCACCGCTGTCGTGCCGGCTCTTTTCCAGCACCGACGGCACCTCGCTGGAGGCGGGGCTGCCGCTGAACGATCACTTTTCCAGCCAGATCCAATCCCGGGTCGATTTCATCCGCATGGCAACCAACCTGGCGGCATGCTGCGAGCTGATCGTCGAGCAAGGCCCGGGGCGGATATTGACCGGTCTGGTCGGCGATCTGCTGGGCGACACCCACGCCGGTTGCCTGCCGGTGGAAAGCACCGCCGGCAGCACACTGGATATGAACCGAACCATCGCCACCCTGTTCGTCCGGGGTGTGGCCATCCGGTGGGAGCGGCTTTGCGAGAAGCGACTGACCCGGCCCTTCGTGCCGGCCGCTGACAAAGCGTTCATCGTCAATCCCTGCGAAACCTTGCCACGCGCCGATGGCGGCTACCCCGATGACGACCCGGACATGCCCAGGGACCTTTCCCGTGGCGTGCTGGCCGAGGCCTTCAACGGTGTCCCGGAAAGGCTGGTCCAGCGCTACCTTGCCTCTCGAGGCCCCTTTCTGAACCAGGTCGTTCAATCCGATCTCTCTTTCTGGAACCCGGATGCACCCGCGCTGGAACCCGGCGAGGCCGCGGATCGGACTGCGCCGGATCGGGCCGCGACAGCGGACGACATCCAGGCCATGCTGTATCAGCTGGTCGCCGACACGACCGGCTTTGCAACCGAAATGCTTTCCGGCGCATCGCGGCTGCTGGACGATCTGAACCTGGATTCCATCAAGGCCGGCGATCTGATCGGCAAGTTTGCCCGGCAATGCGGCGTCACCTTTCCCGATCCAACCCTGCTGGGCAATGCCACCCTGGGCGAGCTGGTCGATGCCGCCCACCGGCTTCAGGTCGGCCCGCCCGAACCGGCCCGGTCGACGGATGCCCTGACCGAGCTGCGCCAACAGGCCCAACGGATCACCGGTTTCGCCGGCGACGCCCTGGACCCGGACCTGCCGGTCGAAAGGGGCCTTAAACTCGGCCCCGACAAGTTGAAGACGCTGGTCCAGCGTACCGCTGCGGCCCTTGAAATTGAAGCGCATGTCGATCTGGAGCCCCTGTTGACCCGCAATCTGCGCCAGATCGGCAGCATCATGAATCGCATGATCGCCCAACAGCACGCTCGAGATGCCCTCGGGGACACGGACGGCCCCGTGCTTCCGGCTGCCAGCCAGGCCGCCGCCTGGGTTCGCAATTTTGCCATGGATCTGGTGCAAAGCCCCTTTCCGGAGTTTCCCGACACCTGGCGCATGCGTTCGGAAAACGACTGGCAGCGGGCTCGCGTGTTGATCCTTCACAGTGACGATGCCATCGACGTGGCCGAAGCCCTCGGCCAGAACTTTTTTCAGCGCGGGGCCCTGACCCAGGTGGCATCCTTTTTCGATGAAACTGCCGCCACGGCGACACAGGATCCGGCGTTTTCCCATCTGGTGGCTGTCTTGCCCAAAAACGGGCACCGCGACAACGATCGCGCGGCGCTGCTGCGGCGTATGATCCGCATGCGCGCCAGTGTAGTCGCCGTCCCGCCGGCCGCCCGGACGCCCAAGCGGCGCACCGCCGTGGCCTGGATCCAGTTCGGCGGCGGTTTCTTCGGCCGCGATCCGAAATTTGCCCGACTGGATCGATGCGCCGCCATGGCCCTGGCCGCCAGTGTGCACCTTGAACGGACCGACCTTAGGGTTCGGGTGGTGGACTTTTGCCCGGCGCTGCCGCCGGAAGTCATCGCCTGGGAGACCATCGCCGAGATGAGTACCCAGGAAGATTTCGCCGCCGTCGGCTACGACCTCGACCGCACCCGGCGGACCCTGCGGCCCCAGCTGGTGCAGCCGGCCGCTTTCCACAGGCGGGACATTGACTGGTCCGGCAAGGATGTGATTCTCGTCACCGGCGGCGCCCGGGGGATCACGTCCGCCTGCGCGCTGGCCGTGGCCCGGGAGACCGGCGCCTGCATGGCCCTGGTGGGACGCACCCCGCCTCCGGACCAGGCCCCGACGAACGAGGGGTCCCGTGAAATTGAAGTCCTTCTGGACCAGTATGCCGAACAGGGTCTGAGGGCCGATTATTTTACCTGCGACATCGCCGACCGCGATGCGGTGGCGGCCATGATCGCCGCCGTGGTGGGACGCTGCGGTCCGATTACCGGTCTCATCCACGGGGCCGGGCTCAACCGGCCGCGCCTGACCGGCCAGGTCGATCCGCAGCAGGCCTTTGACGAAACCGCACCCAAGCTGCTGGGCCTGCTACACATCCTGGACATCCTGGCTGCCCGGCCGCCCAAACTGATCGTCGCCATCGGTTCGATCATCGGCATCAGCGGCATGCCCGGCAACGGTTGGTACGGTTTCTCCAACGAGGCCATGGACATCGCCCTGCGCGGGTTTACGGTCGACCACCCCCAGACCGCGGCCGTCGACGTAGCCTTTAGCATCTGGGGAGAAACCGGCATGGGCGTCCGCATGGGCAACGTGAAGCTGCTCCGCGAAAAGGGCATCGATGCGATTTCCACGGACGAAGGGGTGGCGCGATTCCTGAAACTTTTCACCCACGATCCGGCCCGGCGACAGATCGTGGTGACGGCCCGCATGGCAGGGCTGGATACCTGGCGGCCGGCCGCGCCGGAAGTGCCCCGGGGATGGCGCTTTCTGGAAGCCCGACACCACGTGACACCGGGGGTGGAGGCCGTGTTTGCAGCCCACCTCGCACTGGAGACCGATCCCTACCTGAAGGACCACCATTTCCAGGGTTCCTATCTGTTTCCAACCGTATTCGGGCTGGAGGCCATGGCCCAGGCCGCCCAATATTTGCTGGGACGCAGCGACCTGTCCCGCCTCCAAATCCGGGATGTCCGTCTCGATCGCCCCATCACCGTCGACCCCGACACCGGTGCCGATATCGTCATCCGGGCCATGGTTGCGGAATCGCCGGACAAGGGCGAAACCGTGGTGCAGGCCGGCATCGTCAAAACGGGCAGCGGGGTCGAGGCGGACTTTTTCAGGGCCAGCCTGGTTTTCGACCCCCCAGACGTTGCCCCCGAGGCCGCTGTCACCCTCCCGGAAGCACCGACGCCCCTGGTACCGCACACCGACCTGTACCGGCCCAGCCTGCTTTTCCAGGGCCCGCGCTTTCAGGGCATCCGAACCGTCTGGGCCATCGAGGCCAGCGACCAGGGATCCGTTGAAGCTCTGTTCACATCGAACCCCTCGGCGGCAGAGCACCTGTCAAGCGCCGCCTTCGGCGAGGGCCAGACCCGGCACCTGAGCCTGGGCGACCCGTTTTTTGGCGACACGCTGCTACAGAGCGCGGCCCTGCTGGTTCCCCAGGATACCAGCCTTCCCGTGGCCATCGAGCGCATGGACCTGTTTCCCGAATTTTTCGAGGCATCCGCGCCGGCCACGGTGCAGGTCAGGCTGGTCGAAAAAACCGACCGGAACCTCACGGTTCAGGTGGTGGCCCTCGGCCAAAGCGGTGCGGTGCGGGCGGTGCTGTCCGGCTACCGGCTCAACATCCTCAAACACCACCCTGAATACCCGACCGTGGCCGATCTGGTCAGCCCCGAGGCGCGCGACCGAGCCCTGATCAGGCAAGCGCTGGAAACGGCCTGCCGCGACCTGTCGGTAACCGCCCCCATTGTCGACCTGACGCCCATGGTCGGTATCCATGAACTGCCCAAATCGGCCCGCCACGAACTGGAAACACCGCTGTTGGAACGCGCTCTGGAAACGGCAGGCCGGCATTACGCCGAGGCCGGTTCGCCCTTGCGGGTAGAGTGGCAGGCCACGGGCAAGCCCGGCGTGGCCGGTGTGGATCAGGCGGTCCTGGACGTCGCCCTCACCCACGAGGATCGCACCTGTCTTTGCGTCTGCGCCCCTGGTCCGGTGGGCTGCGATCTGGCCGCGGTGACACCCAGATCTTCTGAACAGTGGCTGGGTCTGTTGGGGGATCGGCGGTCGGCCCTGTTGGAAGCGCTGGTGGAGCAGGGCGACGATCCGGATCGTGCCGGCACGCGCATCTGGGCGGCGGCCGAAACCCTGACCAAAATTACCGGCCAGGCGGGCGGCGGCCTGGATGCGCTGCACCGCTTTGGCGATGCGGTACTGTTTCAGGGCGGCACCACCGAAAACCGCTTTCACATCCTGACGCTGCCCATCCACCTGACCTGGGGGTCGCCTCAGATCCTGGCCCTTTCGGTAACGCCGGAGGTGGTGCCGCGGGTGCCCGAACACCTGTTGACGTCCGACTATCCCGGCTACGAACCCCTTTACGAAACCCGCCCCTTCGAGATGGTCGAAAATGGCCCCCAGGGGCAGCTGGTGTTCGTCCAGCGCCTGCCGGTCACCTTCCAGCCCAGCGCCAATTTGAGCCGCACGATCTACTTTGCCAATTTCATCAAATGGATGGGCAACACCCGCGAGGCCTCGGCCTGGCCGGTACTGGCCGAAATGTCCGAACAGTTCGCCAGCGGCCGCTGGGGCGGCGTCACCAATTATGGCCACCTGAAAATCCTGGGCGAAGGGCGCACCAGCGATCAGGTCGAAATTCTCATGTGGGTGTCGGACAACAGCGGCCCGCACAACTCCACCATGACCCTCTCCTACGACTTTCGGCAGATGATGCCCGACGGCGGATGCCGGCGCCTGGCCTATTGCCGGCTACAGACCACCTGGGTGGAGATCCTGGAGCCGGGTGTGGCCCGGGCGGCCCCCTATCCGGCCTACTACGGGCAGTTCATCGAAGACATGTGCCCGCGCTTCGATGCACCCGACACGCTCGAGCCCATGGAGGCGACGCTCTCCCACCTGTTCGAGGCTGACGACGATCCGATTGTCTACACGGCGCCTTCCGGCAGCATGCTGGCGCCCAGCGTTCGCGAACAGACCTTCGAGACCACCCTGGCGCATGCCAATCTGGTCGGCAACATTTATTACGCCAACTACTATGACTGGCAGGGGCAGATCCGGGACCGTTTGTTTTACGATCTGATTCCGGACTACTATCGGGGTATCGGGGAAAAAGGCGAACTGCTGACCCTGGAAAGCCGCGTGGACCACCTGCGCGAGGCCATGCCCTTTGATACCGTCGTGCTGACCCTGGCCCTCAAGGAACTGCGCCGCTGCAGCGTGACCTTCCAGGTGGATTATTTTCGACTGGAACCCGATGGCGAGCGGCTCAAAATCGCCTACGGCCTGCACCGGGCGGTGTGGGTGATGCGCGACCCCGGGGGCCGGCCGGTGGCGGCCGCATTTCCGCACCAGGTCAGGCGGGCTTTCGACAACGCCATCCGCCAAGCGACCTGAATCGCCTGGCAGGAGGCCCTACCCGTTCCCGGCGGCCACCAGCCGATCCGCCAGAATGTGGCCTAATATCGCCTGGCTTTCGCCATCCAGATAGGTCGAGGCACGCTTTTCGAACAGCACCGAAACGGCAGCCGGAAAGGTCTCGTCGGCGTCATTGAAGACCAGCAGCAGCGGGATTTTGGGCAGCGGGGAAAAGCGCCGCACCAGGTCGCACGAAATATCCATTTCCGGGGCGACGCCGCCCAGCGCATCACAACGTTGTCGCAATGCATCCCGGCGACCGGCGAATGTTTTGGCCAAGGTGCCTTCGACGGTGTCGGCCCAAAAGACCGTCAAGGGGCCCGCGTCGGGAAAATCGCGGAAGGCGACCCAGTTCGTGTTTTTGGGTTCGAACGGCGGGCACATGATCAGGTAGCGGCAGATCACGACACAGTCGGCAAACCCCGGCCGCCGACCGGCCTCATCCTCGAGCCCGGCCGGCGTCAGCCGAACGGTGCGCCCGAAATAGGGCAGCACCACATCGCCGCCGGCCAGGGTGATGCCCAGCACCGATTCCCTGCCGTCGAACTGCATGGACCGCAGGCGGTCAAGGTAGCGCCGGTAGGTTTCATGGTAGACCGATCCACTCGCATCCGTGCTCACGGGAAACCCCTCATGTCGTTGAAGGCGGTGTCATCTTACCGGCCCGGTCCAGATGGTACAAGGTGGCTCCCACCGGCGCAAAACTCAAAAAGACCAGGTTCAGAACGGGGATCAGAAAGGGAAGGCCGAATCCCAGGTGGAAGGGCAGCGATCTGCCCAGGGTCCGAAAGCGCTTGCCAAACGGTTCGAGGTTGCGGGCCGGCACCAGGTCGGTGTTGTCCCAGGCCAGAAAAATGACCGCGACCGCGGTCCCCACGATGGTGAGCACCGGTCCGAGCGGGGTAAACCAGCTCATCACCATCAGCAGCAAGGTGAGCATCACCGGAAAAATGTTGCGGGGCAGCTCCTGGCGGAGCAGAAACCCCATCTGGGCCATGAGCGATGCGGGCGGGGAAGCCGCTGCCGATCCGGTGACCAGCCGTTCGGTGATGCGGGACATCAGGTCCATGATAAATACCGCAAACAGCAGCTGGGCCAGCACATAGGCAATTACCGCCGAGATGCCCATCAACAGCAGGCTGAGCAGCCACGAAGCCAGGTGCCACAGCCAGACGATCCAGGCACTGTCGGGCTGCTGCCACAAAAGCCCCAGGATGGCGGCATGTTTGGCCAGGATCAGCCCGGCTAATGCGACCGTCAGAAGGGCCACGACGACGAAGCGCAAACTCCCCAGCAGCAGCAGCCGGGGGGTTTTGATGCCCAGCCAGACGCCCTTGAAATTGTAAATGATGCCGGCAAAAAGATTCATCGTTAGCCCACGCTCCGATTGCTGCGGGCCTCACCCCTGCTGAAACGCCACCACTTCCGAGGCCACAGTCAGCGACACTGCGTTTTTCAGTTCCGGCAGCATCTCTTTGAACACCGCCAGCGTCACCGGGTGCGGGTGGGCGATGCCGATCGCATATCCTTGCTGGCGGGCCCTTTTGATCAGCCGTTTGAGTTGTTGCCGTATGAAGTCCGCCGTCTGAACGTGATCGATGAAGACGTCCCGTTCGGCAAAAGGCAGTCGCAGCAGCGCGGCCGACGGCCGGCAGAGGGTGTCGGCCGATGTGCGGCTGTCGACGAAAAAAAGATCCCGCTTTTTCAAAACAGTGAATACCTGGCGCATCTGCTCGGAGGAGGCGGTCAGCTTCGAGCCCATGTGGTTGTTGACGCCTTTCACCTGGGGAAGGCTGTCCAGGTTGGTGTTGAGCTGGGCGATGAGTTGGTCGGGATTCATCGTGGTCAGCAGGGCCGCCGGGCCGGGGTTGACACTGGGATAGTCGATCGGTTCCATGGGTTGGTGGAGCATGATCTCCACATGGTTTTTCAGGGCCTGGTCGACGATCCGCCTGTTGAAGGTGCCCTCGGGAAGCACGGAAAAGGTGAGCGGGACGCCCAATGCCAGGAACCCTTCGGCCGTTTGACGGTCGTAGCCCACATCGTCGATGATAATGGCCACGGGGATTCCGTTGGTAACCGGCTTGATCCGGGTGACGGGCGGCGGAGGCGGCACCTGTTCACGGTGAAAGGCTTCGTAATCGGGCACGCTGTGGTGAGCCGGGGCGCGCTCGGGTTTGGCAACAACGCTGGGTTTGGGTTTAGGGGCCACCGGTGGCGACGGCCGCATGAGAAACCGGTTGACCAGCAGCCCGGCGGTAATGACCAGGCAGACCAGAAGGGCCGTTCCCGCCACGATCTTCATCAATTGAAGGTTGGGGTTGGCTCCTTTTTTGCTGGATTTTCGGGCCCGGGGTTTCGGTTTGGCGGTGCCCTTTTTAGCCATTTTTCAGATCTTTGAAGATATCGTAACTGATCAAGATGTCCAGGGCCCGCAACACCTGATTGTCGGTCAACAGCGCCTCCCGGTCCAAGGGGCTGTGTTTGGACTTGAAGCGCTTCAGGGCCGGCGGATCCTCGACTTCCTGGACCTTGGGCACCTCCGGCGCGTCCGGGGACCCATCGAAATCGACTTGCGGTTCGGCGTCCAGGTGGTTTTTCAGGTCCTTTTCCTTGAGCATCCGTTCCGCGCTGGTATCGGCATCGGCCAGGGGGCGGGGCATGACCTCCACATCGGGCGCGACACCCTTGGCCTGGATGGAGCGGCCCGAGGGCGTATAGTAGCGGGCGATCGTAAACTTGAGACCGTAGCCGTCCCGCAACGTTTCCACGGTTTGCACCGATCCCTTGCCGAAGGACGTCGTGCCCAGAATCAGGGCACGCTTGTGGTCCTGAAGTGCGCCGGCCACGATTTCCGAAGCGCTGGCACTGCCGCCGTTGATCAGAACGACGATGGGATAATCGCGCTGGGTAGCGTCGGCCGTGGCTTCAAACACCTTGGTGTTGCGGCCGTCACGCCCCTTGATGCTCAGGATTTCACCGCTGCTCAAAAAAAGGTCCGACACCTCAATGGCCTGGTTGAGAATGCCACCGGGATTGTCGCGAAGGTCCAACACCAATCCTTTCAGGGGTGCCTCGTCAACCTCCATGGCCTCGAGGGCATCGACCACGTCCCCGGTGGTGTTCTCCCTGAAGTTGGTGATCCAGATGTACCCGTAGCCCGGCTGGAGCAGTTCGGCCTTGACGCTGTAAATGGGGATGACATCCCGAACCAGCTTGAATTCGAGCGGTTCCGGGGCACCTTGCCGGATAATGGTCAGCACGACGGGGGTGCCTTTGGGACCGCGCATGCGCTTGACGGCATCCTGGAGATCTTCGGTGGGCCGTCCGTCGACCTGGATAATTTTGTCCCCGGCCTTGACGCCGGCCTCGTAGGCCGGCGTGCCCGCGATGGGCGAGATCACGGTCACCAGGTTGTTGCGCATGGTGACGTGAATACCGATGCCCGAGAACTCGCCGTGGGTGTCGATCTGAAGTTCGTTGAGCGCATCGGGGGGCAAAAGGGCGCTGTGGGGGTCCAGGCTGCGCACCATGCCCTGGATGGCGGCTTCGATCATCTTTTCGGTGTCCACTTCGTCCACATAATTTTTCTGGACGAGTTCGATGACATCGGTGAAAAGCTTTAAGCCCCGGTACGTATCTTCGTTGTCCGCGAACAGATTCCGGTAAAAGCCGTGACCCAGTACCAGCGTTGCCACAACGAACGCCATTGCCGCCCACAGCTTCAAGTGTCGGGTTTTTCTGGCTGTCATGCGTTTCTCCTCTATCCTTGCTTGATCCAATCCATTGGATTCATGGGTTTTCCATGGTGGCGAATCTCAAAGTGCAATCCGGGGCCGGCCATCGCGCCGGTATCCCCAACGGTGGCGATGACCTCACCGGTTTCGACCGGATCGCCCTCCGACTTGAACTGCTCCTCCAGGTGGGCATACACCGTGTAGTAGTGGTCGCCATGGTCGATGATCAGCATGTTGCCAAAACCCTTGAACCACGATGCGTAAAGGGTGCGACCGCCAAATACGGCCCGAATGGGTTCGCCCCTGTCCGCCTTGATGTTGATACCGCTTTGAATATGGGTCACCTTCAACCGACGGTCTTTGTAATTACCGAAAAAAGACACTATTTTACCTTCCACCGGCATCATAAGCAAGCCTTTAAGCGCCGCAAAGGACTTTTCGGTCGGGCCGGCCGCTGGCGGCGGAACGGATTCAAGGGCCGCCACCGACCGGTCCAGCTCGCGCGCCGCCGACCGGAGGGATTCGATGGCCGCCAGCTGCAGGCTTTTCTTGCTGCGGATCTCTGCCAGCAGCGTCTCGCGCCGGGCCTGCTGCGCGGTCATCTCGGCCATGCGGCGGTTCAGGTCAGCCGTGGTGGCGTGCTTGGCTTCCCGCTGGGTTTCCAGGCTGGCCAGCAGCGCCAGCATCTCGGCCTTGTCCGTGGCGAACCGATCGATCACGGCCGCGTCCTGCGCCAGGATCAGCTCCAGAGCGCGTTTGAGCTTAATGAAATCGAATACGGATTCGGCCGACGCCGTCAGCTGAAATTTACCGAACCAGCTGAGCTGGTAAAGCGCGGCAAGCCGCCCGGCCACGTAGTGTTCGTTGCGCTCAGCGCGTTTTTCGACTTCCCGATAGCGATCCCCCAACTCCTGGATGCGCAGGGTCACGACCTCGAGTTCGGCCGCGAGCCGGGCAGCTTCTTTGCGGGCCTGGTCAAGCAATCGTTCGGTTTCGTCCAGGCGTTTGACTACGGCTGCCTCTTTCCTCGAAAACGCCGCTGCCTGATCCGAGGAAGCCTCGATCTCCCGCTGCAGCTCATCCGCCCGGTCGGTTTGCACGCCGACCGGCGTCGGGTCATCGACCGATCGTGAAGCCGGTTCGTCCGCCGGCACCAGTCGGGGTAACATCAGCAGTGACAGCAGGCACAACATCACCGCCAGGCCGGTCACGGCCAATCCTCGCCACGCCTTGACGCCACGGCTGTCCTTGATACCTGTTATCGGAGACATTACCCTTTCATAAACTGTCTGAGTGAAAAAAATGAGCCCAGCAAGCCGGTTGCCATGCCACCGCCGACGATTGCCGCACAGATCTTTGGATCGAAAAACCGAATGGAGATCATCTCGGCCGACAGCGCCGGACCAAACCGGGACCCGACGGTAAAATAAGCCGTGTACAGGAGCGCCAGGCCGATCAGGCTGCCGAAAAGCCCCTGCAACACCCCCTCCAGGTAGAACGGAACGCTGATAAACGAATCTGTGGCACCCACCAGCCGCATGATGTGGATCTCCTCCCGGCGGGAATACAACGACAGGCGGATGGTATTGGCGGCGATAAAGACGGTGGCCATGAAAAACAGGCCCCCCATGGCGTATCCGCCCAGCTTGAACAAATTGAAAAAATTGCTGAACCGATCAACCCACTGCTGGCCGTACTGCACCTCGGCCACCGATGGCAAACCCTCCATGCGCTGGGCGACAAATTCGATGGTCTCCAGCGCGTTGGATGCCGGAACGAGGGTAATTTCAAATGCGTCGGGAAGGGGGTTTTCGCGCAGCCGACCCAGCAGGGAGGCCTGGCGGGGCATGCGTTCTTGCAACAGCGTCAGGGCCTCCGATTTGGAAATGAACCGGATATGCGCGATGCCGGCCATGGCCTGGATCTGGCGGCGGGCCTCCTGGCGCTGGGGTTCGGTCGTTTCCGGTTTCAGGTAAACCATGATGCGCACGCCCTTTTTCCAGGCCTCGAACAGGTCCTGCGCATTGACAAAAAAAAGGCCGAAGGCACTGACGATCAGGACGGACAGGGCGATGGTGACAATGGTGACCCCGTTTAAAAACGGGTTCTCGATGATGTCCTTTAGTGCGCGCTGGATGTATCGGATCATCGCTTCACAGATTGGCCGGCGTTTCCAATCGCCCCTGGTCGATGTGCAGCACCCGGCCGGTGGCGCCTTCGATGAGCGTCTTGTCGTGGGTGGCCACCACCACGGTCGCACCACGGCCATGAAATCGATTGAGCAGCGCCACGATAATGGCCGCCGACTGTTCGTCCAGGCTGCCGGTCGGTTCGTCGGCCAGGATAATCTGGGGATCGCCGACGACGGCCCGGGCCACGGCGATGCGTTGCTGTTCTCCGCCGGACAGGCTCGGGGGGTAGGCTGCCCGGCGGTCTTCCATGCCCACGATCCGCAGCACGCTGTTGACCTTTTTTTCGATGAAGCGCTGCTTTTTTCTCTGGGCTTCGAGCACCAGGGCCACGTTCTCGTAAACCGTTCGGGTGGGTATCAGTTTAAAATCCTGAAAGATGATGCCGAACTTGCGGCGCAGCACGGGAATGCGTCGCCGCGAAATCCGCGACAGATTCATGCCGTCCACCAGAATTTGCCCTTCGGAAACCGGTTCGGCCAGATACAGCAGTTTGAGCAGGGTCGACTTTCCGGCACCACTGGGCCCGCTGATGAACAGAAACTCGCTCTTGAAGATGTCCAGGGAGGCATCCACCACCGCCAGCTTGGCGCCATAGCGCTTGTGCACGTGAAACATGCGCACGACGGCATTTTTTTCAGAAGCACCGGTCATGGGGCCTCGGCGATGTCGGTCCAGGTCTGGTTTGGCAGGCGGTCTGATTGCTTCCCCGGTTTTGGCATTGACCGGCAACCTCGCAGCTGGTATGAATTGGGCCACGCTTAAGGAGTGCTGCTCCCAGTTTTCCTTGCCGAAGCCTCCACTGAATCCCAATGACGGGCTTCTTCCAATTCGGTGGAGGCTTTGTTATCCGATAAGCCCCTTAAAATCAAGTATTTCTTATAAATCCGGTCTCCTGGGAAATTCCATGAAAAACGAACTCATCGCACTGCTGTGCCGGAAATCTTTCAAATACAGTCCCTCTCCGGCCTTCAAGCTGGTCTCGGGCCGCATGAGCCGCTTTTACGTCAACTGCAAGCCCACCACCATGAGCCCCCGCGGCATGTTTCTTACCGGCCATTTGATGCTGGACGCCGTTACCGGCAGCGGTGCATCGGCCGTCGGCGGGCTCACTTTCGGGGCCGACCCGATCGCCATGGCCACCGCCTTTGCCTCGGAATTGAAGGGCCACCCGGTGAAAGCCTTTTCCATCCGCAAAAACCAGAAAGACCACGGTATCGTGAAATGGGTGGAAGGGGACATCCAGCCGGGGGAACGGGTGGTAGTGATCGATGATGTGGCCACGACCGGCGGCTCCACCCTCAAGGCCATCGAACGGGCTCGTTCAGAAGGGCTGGAGGTGGTCCGCGCCGTGATCCTGGTGGACCGTCAGGAAGGGGGGCTGGACAATATTCGTGCCCATGTTCCCCATGTCACGGCCATCATCAACCGCGACGAATTGGTGGCCTGCTGGAAACAGATGCAGCGTGAATGACGGGTGTCAATTCGAACCAAAGCGCCCTGCTGGGACGAATTGGGTCGCGGCTGCGCGCTTTTTATTTGGGGAAGTAGGTGGCGCAGGCGTCGTCCGATTCCCAGGTCGTCACCCGGCTGACGGTTAGCCCGGGTTCGTCGATCAGCTCCTGCAGGCTGTCGGCAATGTATACCGCCAGATTCTCCGACGAGGGTGCCTTGTTTTCAAAATAGGGCAGCTCGTTTAAAAAGCGGTGGTCCAGTCGGCTCATGACCGCCTTGACATGTTGCTTCAAAATTCCGAAATCGACCAGCACCCCGGCCTCATTGAGCCGCTCACCGGTGACGCACACCTCCACCTTCCAGTTGTGTCCGTGCAGGTTTTCACATTTTTTGGCCACCATGGTCAGTTGATGGGCGGCTGCGAAATGGCTGAGGATCTTTAGTTCGAACATATTCGGTTAACTCCTGATTCCAGGGGCCCGGTTTTCTGGGCAAGGCCGATGTATGGCAACCTGAACGTTTTGGGGTGGGCCCTAATTAGCGGCCCGTGTCGGTCCACTTTTTAGCAGATGCTTGAGCTTGCTGGTAAACTTGCCCTCTTCCAGCAAGGCGAACTCTTTGAGCAGGGTCACCTGCTTCTTGTTCAGATTGGTGGGAGTTTTCACGCTCACCTGAACCACCTGGTCGCCGCGGTGGCCGTTTCTGAGGGAGGGAATGCCTTCGCCGCGAATCCGAAAAAGCTCTCCGGGCTGGGTGCCCTTGGGGATTTCCAGGGTAGTTTCGCCTTTAAGCGTGGGAATGGTGATGGAATCGCCCAGGGCCGCCTGGACAAAAGAGATCGGAATCTGGCAGATCACGTGGGTGTCTTCGCGCTTGAAAAAATCGTGGGGTTCGACATGGACGAAAACGTACAGATCGCCGTGGGGTCCGCCGTAAGCGCCGGCTTCGCCTTCGCCGGTCAAGCGCAGCCGTGACCCGTTGTCCACCCCGGCCGGTATTCTGACCGAAACCTTTTTACGGGCCAACACCTTGCCCTGGCCCCGGCAGGTGCCGCAGGGGTTGGAAATGACCTGACCCTGGCCCCGGCAATGCCCGCAGGTGGTACGCACGGTGAAAAACCCCTGGCTTCGACCGATCTGACCCGAGCCGCCGCAGTGCCCGCAGTTCTCGACCCCGCTTCCGGGGGCGGCGCCGGCGCCGTTGCACTCGCCGCAGGTTTCGGCTTTTTCCACATCGATCTTTTTCTCGGAACCGAAGGCTGCTTCCATGAAGGTAAGCTGCATATCATAGCGCAGGTCGGCACCGCGCTGCACATGGCTGCGCGAGCGGCGGCCGCCGCCGAAGCCAAAAAAATCTTCGAAAATGTCTCCAAAACTGGAAAAGATGTCTTCGAATCCGCCAAACCCGGAGAAACCGGAACCTTCCAGCCCCTGGTGGCCAAACTGGTCATAAATCTGGCGCTTGCGGCTGTCGCGCAACACATCGTAGGCTTCGGCCGCCTCTTTGAAGCGTTCCTCGGCAGCGCGGTCGCCGGGATTTCGGTCCGGGTGGTACTTCAGGGCCAGTTTACGGTAGGATTTTTTGAGCTCCGCCTCGTCGGCGTTTCGTTCAACGCCGAGTACTTCGTAATAGTCTCGTTTGGCAACCATGGATCGTCCTGGGAATCGGCTCCGCTCGGTGTTGTCACAACTTCATGGATATGTTAGTTTTCCGGTTTCTAAATGATGCTCTAACGTAATGCAAGCTGAAAGGTTGTCAATGGAGGGCCGGGAGTTACCCTTCATCCGCCAGATGTTCGACAGCATCGCGCCCCGCTACGATCTGCTCAACCGCCTGCTCAGCCTCAGACAGGACGTGGCCTGGCGAAACGCGATGGTGTCGGCCATGGCCCCACTCGGCGGCGGCACCGTCCTCGACGTAGCCTGCGGCACCGGCGACGTGACGGCGGCCATTTGGCGACGCATGGGGCCTGCGGTCCGGGTGGTCGGCATCGACTTTTCGATCGGCATGCTCAAACGGGCCAAAACCAAAGCCGGTCCCATCCGCGACGGTGCGGTCTCCCTGGTGGCCGGCAATGCCCTGGCGCTGCCGTTCGGTCAATCGCGTTTCCAGGCCGTGACCATCGCCTTCGGCATCCGCAACATCCAGGACAAGCCGGCGGCACTGGACGCCTTTTACGGATGCCTCAACCCCGGCGGAAGACTGCTGGTGCTGGAGCTGGCCAACCCGCCGCGCGGCGGCTGGGCGGACCTGTATCTGACCTACTTTCGCAAGATCCTGCCACGCATCGGCCGCCTCTTTTCAAAACACGCCTTCGCCTACACTTACCTGCCCGACTCGGTGGCCCGGTTCCCCACCGCCGACGATTTCATGGCCCTGATGGCCGAGGCCGGATTCGAGCGGATCACCTGCCGGCGCCTGACGCTGGGTGTTGCCAACCTGTTTGTGGGGAAAAGCCGGGGAGCCCATCGCCATATGACCCCAAATCCATCAAAAAACAGGAATGATTAAATGGTCTTCTTAGGTTACAATAGTTAGCGCAGGTATTGGATCAAACGCCGGCTGGCATAACCTAATAGACAAAAGATGATGCAAGCGGTTGTTTACACGACATACGGAACTCCGGACGTGCTTCGGGTCAAAGCGGTGGAGAAGCCAAAACCCAAAGCCGACGAAGTCCTGATCAAGGTTCATGCGGCAGAGGCGACCAAGGCCGACTGTGAAATGCGCGGCTTCCACTTCCAGGTCAAGTGGTTTTGGCTGCCCTTGCGGATCGCAATGGGGCTCACCAGGCCAAAGAAGCCCATATTGGGCGGATATTTTGCCGGGGAGGTCGATTCGGTCGGCAAAGCGGTCTCGAGGTTTAAGCGGGGAGATCGGATCTTCGGTGCCGCCAGACTTCGGTTGGGCGCCTACGGCCAGTACGTGTGCCTGCCTGCCCGCTACACACTGGTTCCCAAACCGATCAACATCAGCTTTGAAGAGGCCGCGGCAGTACCGTTGGGGGGGCTGAATGCACTTCACTTTTTGAGAAAAGCGAATGTCAGAAAAGGGGAAGCGGTCCTGATCAACGGTGCCGGCGGTAGCATCGGCCCGTTTGGGGTGCAGATTGCCAAAGCAATGGGCGCCCAGGTGATCGCCGTTGACAGCTCCATCAAGGCGGCGATGCTGCGTCGGATCGGTGCCGATCATTTCATCGACTACACCAGAGAAGACTTCACCCGCAGCGGGCAGACCTATGACGTGATTTTGGACATGGTTGCCAACAGTTCCTACGCCGGATGCGTTGGCGCGCTCAAGCCCAAGGGGCGGTATCTGATGGCCAACCCGCGCATGGTTGACATGGCCAGGTCGGTCCTGACGTCACGGTTCACCGACAAGACGGCCATCTTTGCGTTCGCCGGGGAAAAGGAGGAAGAGCTGCTCACCCTCAAGAATATGATCGAGGCGGGAATCATCCAACCCGTCGTCGATAGAATCTATCCAATGGAACAGGCCGCCCACGCCCATCGCAGAGTAGAGACCGAACAGCGTTTGGGTCCCGTGGTCATCTCCATGTCCCGGTAGGTGGCCCCTCACGGTTTAAACCGGCACCCACGCGCGCTCACGCCACCCAGTCAAAGGTCCGCTGAACGGCCTTTTTCCATCCCTGAATGCCCGCCTGGCGAAGCGCATCATCCATCTGCGGGTGCCAGGTCCGGTCCACCGACCAGTATTGCTTGAGCGCTTCCATCGAATCCCAGAAATCCACCGCCAGGCCGGCGGCATAGGCCGCGCCCAGGGCCGTGGTCTCTGTGATGGTCGGCCGGATGACCGGCACCTTGAGCAGGTCGGCCTGAAACTGCATCAGCAGCTCGTTGGTCACCATGCCGCCGTCCACCTTGAGGCTGTTGAGCGCCACCCCCGAATCCGTTTGCATGGCCTCCATGATGTCCAAGGTCTGGTAGGCGTTGGCCTCCAGAACGGCCCGGGCCAGGTGGCCCTTGTTGACGTAGCGCGTCAGGCCGGCAATGACGCCGCGCGCATCGGAGCGCCAGTAAGGGGCGAACAGGCCCGAAAAGGCCGGCACGATGTAGGCGCCGCCGTTGTCGTCGACCGTCCTGGCCAGCGCTTCCACCTCCGCCGCGGTGGCGATCAGACCCAGGTTGTCGCGCAGCCACTGCACCAGGGCCCCGGCAACGGCGATCGACCCCTCTAAACAGTAGACCGGCTTTTGGCCGCTGATCTGATAGGCGACCGTCGTCAGCAGACCCTGGGTGGACGCGACCGGCGTCGTGCCGGTGTTCAGCAGCATGAAGCACCCGGTGCCGTAGGTATTTTTGGCTTCGCCGACCGCAAAGCAGGTCTGGCCCACCAGAGCAGCCTGCTGGTCTCCCAGGGCGCCGCAGACCGGCACAGTGGCCCCCAAGGGACCGTCTTTCAGGGTGTGCCCCCAGGTATTTTTGTCGATGGAGGGAACGATGCGCGGCAGCATCTGACGGGGAATGCCCATGATGCGGCAAATTTCGTCATCCCACTGCAAGGCGTCCAGATCCATCAGCAGCGTGCGCGAGGCGTTGGTCACATCGCTGACGTGCGCGCCGCCGGCAACGCCGCCGGTAAGCTGCCAGATGATCCAGGTTTCGATCGTGCCGAAAAGGGCCAGGCCCCTGTCCGCCGCGGCCTTGGCCTCGGGGATATTGTCCAGGATCCACTTGACCTTGGGCCCGGAGAAATAGGTGGCGATCGGCAATCCGGTCGTGGCCCGGAAGCGGTCCTGACCGCCCTCTTGGGCCAGGGCCTGGCAGATCCGGTCGGTGCGGGTGCACTGCCAGACGATTGCATTGCACAGTGGTTTGCCGGTTTGCCGATGCCAGACCACGGCCGTTTCACGCTGGTTGGTAATACCGATGGCGGCCATCTGTCTGCCCGTGATCCCAACTTTTCCCATGGCGCCCTTGATGACCCGGCCGGCGTTTTCCCAGATCTCCACCGGATCGTGCTCCACCCATCCCGGCCGCGGAAAGATTTGAGCGTGCTCGATCTGGTCGACTCCGGCAATCTGTCCCTGATGGTCGAAAATGATGAATCGGTTGCTGGTGGTGCCCAGATCCAAGGCGCCGATATAGCCGTCCATGTGTCGCTCCTTTCCCGAAGATGGCACTTTCATTGATACAGAAACAACCTATCGCTTTTTGGAATTTCGGGCAACCGGATACGGGTCGGGCTGCTAACCGTTGAGTCTTTCCAGCACGGCTTCGATGGCCCCATAGGCCGTGGCAACGGCCAGGCCGGTGCCGCTTTTGGTGCGCACCCAGTCCTGGTGGGCCAAAATGGTGCCGGCCGCAAACAGGTTCGCGTCGATCAACCGGCCGGCGGGCGTTACCGGCCGGAAACGATCATCCACCTCGAGACCGGCCAGGTTGATGGCGTGTCCCCGGGGGTCCAGAAAGGACTCCCGGTGCCAACAGCCGCGGTTGTCCGGTTGCCGGACCGGCAGGTCAAGGAGGGGTTCACGGATGCCGCGCCGATCGGCCACCAGCCCTTTTCCCAGAAACCGGCCGGTCGCCAGCAGCACGGCCTCCGCCACAATGGTGGTGTCCGGTGTGGTTTGGCCGATTTCAACGCTGAAACGGCCGTCGGCACGGCGCCGGACGGTGCTGACCGTGTGATGAAAAAAGGTCTTGATCCCCAAGCGGGGCAGGTGCGTATCGAAGCTCTCCTTGAGGCGCACCCCGGCAACCGCGGGCGGCATGGTGGGAATCTCGAAAACGGGACAACCAAGCCGGTTTTCGAGCTCTTTGCAGGCGCCGGCCGGGTCCTGCATGCCTAAAATTGCCGGCAGTCCCACAACCGTCGCCGCGCCCAGATGGGGCGCGATGGCGTCGGCCAGTTCCCGGCGCGCGGCCGCCACATCCAGCCCTCGGGCCATGTGCTCGGCATATTTGGGTCCCAGGCCCTTCCCGCGGGGCAGGTCGATGGTGGCCGCCGTCAGGTTGGGCCAGCCCGGCGCGAGGGTACCGACCATCTGGCGGGCGCTGAATCCGCGCAGGCCCCAAATATCGACAATCAGACCGGCAGCCTTTTCTTCCAGGGCCCGCACGCCGGCCCACATGGTCGCCGGCACCCGGAACGTGCGCTTGATCGACCCGATGGAGGTGATCAGGCGGGCGTTTCGGTCGGGATAGCCCATGTAGGGGTGGCCGATGTCGCCCATGAAGGTCGTCAACTGGTCCATGGCCGTGCGGATCTGGTCGATGGACAAGCGCGAAAACGGGTGTTCGGGGTGGTCCTGTATGAGCTGACGCAGCCCCTGCCACGGGTCGTCGACCGGCATCCGGTCGCGGCTGTGGGCGACCCCGTAAAGATCGAACAGGCCGCTGGCATACAGCGTCTCTCCGGTGCGCCCGACCTGGACGGTGCCGATGCCGCGCCGGGCCGCGAAAAGCGCCGCCGCCACACCGGCCATACCGGCACCGATGATCAACAGTTGGCATGAATGGGCGGGATGGTCGGTTTTCATCTATCTCCTGGCCCTGCCCCAAGGAAGGGGTAACGACATGGCATATTTGCCAACCGAACCGTTAAACCGGTTCGTCGACCTCGAGATTCAACAAGCCACAATGCAGGGCCTCTTGCAGTTCGGCCTGGGCCACGGCGGAACCCCACAGCAAGGGTTGAATCCCGCGCCAGCGTTCGTTGAGAAAATCCTTGAGTTCGGTGACGCCCTGCCTGTCTTTGAGCATACCCTGGTTGTAAAGGTGAGCCGTCATACGCAGGCTGCAAAAGGCACCCTGGCAGGGTCCCTTGCCTACCCGGCTGCGCTGGCCCATCTCGCGCAACCCCGGTCGAAAACCGTTGTCGCTCAAGGATGACGCAATCTCATCGAAGACGCTGGTGGGCACCATCTCGCACTCGCACAGCAACAGGTCCGACGGGTCCTTTTTTCGGAACCACATTTTGGGCGTGAAGCCCGGCTCGGTGTAGCGGGCGCCCTCGGAGGCGGGCAGCGGCTCATGGGCGGTGCGGCAGTCACGGGTGAGCCCCAGCCGCTGACAGACCAGATCGGCGGTCTTTTCGGCCATGAGGCGATAGGTGGTCAGCTTGCCGCCGGTGATGGAGATAAAGTTGTCCAGGCCGTCGGCATCGTGATCCAGCAGCGAGAATCCGCGGCTGACCGCCCGGTCGTCGACACCGCTTCCGGATTTCACCAATGGGCGCACACCGGCATAGGCACGGATGTAACGGGTGTCGGCCAGCTGGGGAACCATGGCCATGCCGTCGTCGACCATGGCATCGATCTCAGCCGTGGTCGGACGGTAGTTGTCCGGGGCGTCGATCCGTTTGGAGGTGGTGCCGAAAATCGAGACGGTTCCGGCCGGCACCAGGATGTCGGCATCGGCCGCCATGCGCAGCCGGTTGAGCACCCGTTCACCCAGTCGCATCTGGCAGACGATCAAGGTGCCCTGGGAGTAGACCATGTCGATGCGTGCACCGGCCAAGGCCGCCACCGCCCCGGCCCAGGCGCCGCTGGCATTGACGATCTGATCGGCGTGAACAAGGCGCTCACCGCCGCTCCGCCGGTCCAGGAGCCTTACGGCGGTGATTCGCCGCCCGCACGTTTCAAAGTCGACCACCTCGTGATGCAACAGGTGTGTGGCACCCAGCGTGCCGGCCTGGGTCAGATTGTCCAGCGACAGTTTGAACGGGTCGATAGAGGCATCGTCGACCGCGAAGGCCGCGATGACATCTTTGGAAAGGCAGGGCTCCATCTCCATAGCCGCCTTGGGGTCGATGGGGGTTGCGGCGATACCGCATTTGGCGCAGCGGGAGGCGAAATCGGCAATGTAATCCTCGTCATCACCGCGCACGGCCACGAAAAGTCCGCCGGTGTCTTCCACACACTGCGGGGCCAGGCGCTTGATGATCGCGCCTTCGGCGCGGCACTCCCGTGCGGCGGCCGGGTCCGAGGCGATATAGCGCGCGCCGCTGTGCAGCAGACCGTGATTGCCCCCCGAGGCACCGGCGTTGACATCCTGCTTTTCCACCAGGATACAGTCGACCCCGCGCAGGGCCAGGTCACGGATCAAACCCGTCCCGGTGGCACCGCCGCCGATGATCAGTACCTGGGTCGTCAAGGCTGCCTGCATTTTTTTGCCCTCCGGCGGCGCCAGTCGCCGTCTCGCGACCCGCGTCACGGCCAAACTGCCGCCCACAAACATGTTTTCGCTTGTGAAAAAATGGCTCTAATGCTATTGTTGAAGGCCTAAACAATATCTTTCGGATCAAACAATAGCACAAAGATCGGCACTTGTCACCCCACAAATGTTCGTTTGTGTACAAAATTGGGCGTTCGATTTCTTAAACGAAAACCAAGCGGCCACTCCCCAACGGTTGGGTTTCAATGGCCAACAAAACGGCAATGATCGACAAACCGGAGAAAAAGCGGGCGGCAGGCAAGACGGCGCCGGTGCACCGGCGCCACGACAAGATCAGACAGATCGTCCAGGCGCAGCGCTTCGTCACCATCGAAACCCTGGCCCAGGCCTGCGCCGTGACCCCCCAGACCATCCGCCGCGATATCCACGCGCTGACCCGCAAGGGTTGGCTGACCCGCTACCACGGCGGCGTAGCCGCCTCCACATCCACCGAAAACGTGGCCTACACCCAGCGCAAGGTGCTCTGTTTTCGTGAAAAACAGAAAATCGCCCACCTGCTGGCCCAGCACATTCCGGACAACGCTTCCCTTTTCATCAACATCGGCACGACCACCGAGGCGATTGCGCACGCGCTGGGCAGTCACCAGCGTCTGCGGATCATCACCAACAACTTGAACGTGGCCTCGATCATGAGCGCCAATGAAAACTTCGAGGTCATCGTGGCCGGCGGGTTGGTCCGTCATCGCGACCAGGGCATCATCGGCGAGGCCACCATCGACTTCATCAGCCAATTCAAGGTGGATTACGGCATCATCGGCATCAGCGGCATCGATGCGGACGGAACCCTGCTCGACTTCGATTATCGCGAAGTCCGCGCGGCCCGCGCCATCATCGACAACGCCCGCCGCGTCTTTTTGGCGGCCGACCACACCAAGTTCGGACGCAACGCCATGGTCCGTCTGGGCAGCATTGCGGAGATCGACGGCCTGTTCACGGACCGCCCCCCTCCTGCCGGACTGGCCGAAATCATCGCCGCCGCCGAAGTCGAACTGCACGTTGCCTGAGGTTCTGGATTTTCGTTTTCGAAATTTTAGCGCTTCGTATTCACGTTAGTTGACGATCAATTTTCACTTGAGAAAATCACTTCGACCTGTTAGGGTAGGGTCAGCGATGCACCGGTTCGCTTTCATTTCTGACCCCAGCCACATATCGGAGTCCGCACGATGGGTTTGACGCTCCAGAACGTCAACAAGGTGGTGGACGGAAAGATGCACCTTCGGCAGATCGATCTCGTTTTTGAAACGGGATCGCGCAACGTGTTGCTGGGCCGAACCCTGGCCGGCAAGACATCCTTGCTGCGCATCATGGCCGGACTGGACCGGCCCACCCACGGAAAAATAATGGTCGACGGCCGCGACGTGACCGGCGTGTCAGCCCGAAAACGGAACGTCGCCATGGTCTACCAGCAGTTTATCAATTACCCCTCCATGACGGTGTACGACAACATCGCTTCGCCCCTGAAAGTCGCCGGCACGCCCAAACAAAAGATTGATCGACTGGTGCGCGAAACGGCCGAGATGCTGCACCTGGAAGAGATGCTGGGCCGCATGCCCGCCGAACTGTCCGGCGGCCAGCAGCAGCGCACCGCCATTGCCCGGGCGCTGGTCAAGGACGCACAGCTCCTTTTGCTGGACGAGCCCCTGGTCAACCTGGACTACAAGCTGCGTGAGGAGCTGCGGGTGGAGCTCCAGGATATTTTCCGCAAGCGTTCGGCCATCGTTGTCTACACGACCACCGAGCCTGCCGAGGCCCTCATGCTGGGGGGCAACGTGGTCGTCCTCGATGAGGGGGCCGTGTTGCAGACCGGTTCCACCCCCGCAGTCTACCAACGACCCGAAACCCTCAGGGTTGCCGAGGTGTTCAGCGACCCGCCCATCAACGCCATAGACAGCACGGTCAGTGCCGGGAGCGCCGTCATGGGAAAAGAGATACCGGTCCCCATGACCGGTCAACTGGCCGATCTTGCCGACGGATCGTACCGCTTCGCCTTTCGATCCAACCACCTGTGGCTGAACCGCCGAACGGAGAGCGACATCGCCATTGCCGGCAGAGTGGAACTGTCCGAAATCAACGGATCGGAAACCTTTGTCTACGTAAAGCACGGCAACAGCGCCATTGTGCTTCAGCAAGAGGGCATCCACCCGGTTGCCATGGGCAGCCCCATCACCGTCTTCATCAACCCTGAACACCTGTTCGCCTATGACACCACCGGCCGGCTGGTGGCCGCACCCGCGACCGCCGGGCAGTCCGGGCGGCCATCTACCGGGAGATCCTGAATGGCGCGCATAGAATTCGATCACATCGCCCATTCCTATTACAGCAATCCTAGTACGACAGCGGACTACGCCCTCAAGGAAATCAATGCCGTCTGGGAGGACGGCGGCGCCTATGCCCTGCTCGGACCGTCGGGCTGCGGCAAAACCACCCTGCTCAACGTGATATCGGGACTGCTGACACCGAGCCGGGGACGGGTGCTTTATGACGGTGCCGACGTGACCGCAATGCCACCGGAAAAACGCAACATCGCGCAGGTATTTCAGTTTCCGGTGCTTTACGACACTATGACGGTGTTCGACAACCTGGCCTTTCCGCTGAGAAACCGGGGGTTCAACAAGACGGACACCACCAGACGGGTCAGGGAGGTGGCCGAGATTCTGGAATTGACGCCCGACCTTAACAAAAAAGCCGCCGGCCTGAGCGCCGACGCCAAGCAGAAGATCTCATTGGGACGCGGCCTGGTTCGCAGCGACGTGGCCGCCGTGCTCTTCGACGAACCCCTGACCGTCATCGACCCCCACCTGAAGTGGCATTTGCGGCGCAAGCTCAAGGAAATCCACGAACAGTTGCAACTGACCCTGATCTATGTCACCCACGACCAGGTGGAAGCATTGACCTTCGCCGATCAGGTCATCTTGATGTACGCGGGTGAAATCGTTCAGATCGGCACGCCGGAAGCACTCTTCGAGAATCCCCGGCATAAATTCGTGGGTTATTTTATCGGCAGCCCGGGAATGAATTTTCTGCCCTGCCGGATAGAAGGACAAACGGCCCGGGTCGATGGTGCCTCGATCGCCTTGACCCCGGAGGCGGCCGCCCGGGCGGCCAACGCGGTCGGCACGCTGGAGCTGGGTATCCGCCCCATGCACCTGAAGGTCCATGGATCGGCGGTTGCCAGCGGCGTGCCGGTCACACTCAAAACGGTCGAAGATCAGGGCAGCTTCAAAATTCTGACCGCCACACTCAACGGGCACATCCTGAAAGCGCGCGTGCCCGAGGGGCACCCGATTCCGGACGGCCCGATATGGCTGGCCTTTCCACCGGAACGCATCCGCCTGTTTGCCGACGAGCGGCTGGTCACCTAGTTTCCAAGCGGAGGACGTCATGGATAAGTGGGCCGACAACCGGGCCTGGTTTTTGGTGCTGCCGGTATTTGTCGTCGTGGCCTTCAGCGCCATCATACCGCTGATGACCGTGGTCAATTACTCGATTCAGGACATCTTCGGTCCCGGCAACGCCGTTTTCGTCGGCACGGAGTGGTTCGAGGAGATGCTGACCGACAGTCGCCTCCACGACGCCTTGATGCGCCAGTTCCTCTTTTCGGGCCTGGTCCTGCTGATCGAAATTCCCCTGGGCATCCTCATTGCGCTGGCCATGCCCAAAAAGGGATGGGGCGTTTCCGCCAGCCTGGTGACCCTGGCCATTCCGCTGCTGATTCCCTGGAATGTGATCGGCACCATATGGATCATCTTTACCCGGCCGGACATCGGCCTGTTCGGCGTCGGAATCAACAGCCTGGGGATCCTCGACGTTCCATTTGACCACACCGCCCGCCCCTCCTACGCCTGGGTCACCCTGATGGCCATGGAGGTGTGGCACTGGACGCCCCTGGTGGCCCTGCTTTGCTATGCCGGGCTGCGCGCCATCCCGGAGGCCTATTTCCAGGCCGCCCGCATCGACGGGGCCTCGTCCTGGGCGGTGTTCCGCTATATCCAACTGCCCAAAATGCGCGGTGTCCTTACCATCGCGGTCCTGCTGCGCTGGATGGACAGCTTTCTCATCTACGCCGAGCCCTTCGCGCTGACCGGCGGCGGACCGGGCAACTCGACCACGTTTTTGTCGATCTATCTGGTCAAGCTGGCCACCGGCCAGTTTGATCTGGGGCCGGCTGCGGCCTTTTCACTGATCTATTTTCTGATCGTCCTGCTGTTCAGCTTCATCTTCTACCAGACCCTCCTGCACGTCGGCAAAGGAGAAAAAATATCATGAGAATCAAAAAGCGAACCGCTGCCCTTCTATTCTATTTCCTGGTGCTGGTGATCCCCATCTACTGGATGCTCAACATGTCCCTGCGCAGCAATGCCGACATCCTCAACTCCTTCTCTTTGTATCCTGCCGACATCACATTTAAAAATTACATCAAGGTCTTCACGGACCCGACCTGGTATTCGGGATACATCAATGCCATGATCTACGTGAGCATGAACACGGTCATGTCGCTGGCCTTTGCGCTGCCGGCCGCCTACGCCTTTTCACGCTTCAGCTTCCTGGGCGACGGACAGATGTTTTTCTGGCTGCTGACCAACCGCATGGCGCCACCGGCGGTTTTCCTGCTGCCCTATTTTCAGTTGTACTCCACCGTGAATCTGATCGACACCCACATTGCCGTCGCCTTGGCGCACGCCCTGTTCAACGTTCCACTGGCCGTGTGGATCCTGGAAGGGTTCATGTCCGGTATACCCAAGGAGATCGACGAAACGGCATTTATCGACGGTTACAGTTTTCCGCGCTTTTTCATCACCATCTTTATCCCGCTGATCCGGGCGGGCGTCGGCGTGACGGCGTTCTTCTGTTTCATGTTCAGCTGGGTCGAGCTGCTGTTTGCACGCACCCTGACGGTCACCGAAGCCAAGCCGATCGTCGCCACCATGACCCGTACCATCAGCGCCACCGGTCTGGACTGGGGCCTGCTGGCCGCCAACGGCATTCTGACCATCGTTCCGGGGGCTTTGGTCATCTGGTTCGTGCGCAATCACCTGGCCAAGGGGTTTGCCCTGGGCCGCGTCTGAAAAAGGAGGTCGCATGCGTTTCGATTGGATGTACTGGACCGTGCCGACGGCGATCTTCTTTACCACCATTGCCCTGATGATCGTCGGCATGCTGATCTGGGAGCTGGTGTCGCCGACCATCGTGCGCCGGGGGTTCCTGCAGGTGCCCACGACGCGGGGCACCCGGTTTTTTGTGGGCCTGCTGGGAACGGCTTACATCCATCTGGCCTGGATCGGGCTCACGGATTGGAATTTGTGGTACGCGCTGCCCATTTCAGTCGTCTGGATCGTCATCGTCATGCGCTGGGGGTAGCTGCTTCGGATGGAATGGCCAAACGCGTCACCCCACAATCTGGACGTGTGCCTCTCGCGTGGCGATCGCCGCCTTCACGCCCGCGACGCCGTCCGACAGAACCAAACCCACCTTTGAAGGCGTAAAGGAGAGAGAGTCATGAAGAGAGAGATGTGCAGGACGATGCTGGCCGCTGTTGCCCTGGCGGTTGTGCTCGCCATGACGGCCGCACCGGGCATGGCAAACATGGACGCTGCCAAAAAGTGGGTCGAAAAGGAGTTCCAGCCGTCGACCCTGTCCAAGGACGAGCAGCTCAAAGAGATGGCCTGGTTCATCAAGGCCGCCGAACCGTTCAAGGGCATGAACATCAAGGTCGTCTCCGAAACCATCCCCACCCACGAGTATGAAGCCAAAACACTGGCCCCGGCCTTCGAGGAGATCACCGGCATCAAGGTGTCGTTCGACCTGATCCAGGAGGGCGACGTGATTGAAAAACTGCAGACCCAGTGGGCCTCGGGCGAAAACATTTACGATGCCTGGATCAACGACTCCGACCTGATCGGCACCCATGCCCGCTATGGCTACGTGGTGCCCTTGTCGGACTTCATGGCCGGAGAGGGCAAAGATGTGACCCTGCCGACCCTGGATGTCGACGACTTCATGGGCAAGTCCTTCACCACGGGGCCGGACGGCAAACTCTATCAGCTGCCCGACCAGCAGTTCGCCAACCTCTACTGGTTCCGCTACGACTGGTTCAAACGGGACGATTTCAAAAAACAGTTCAAGGAGATCTACGGCTACGAGCTTGGCGTTCCGGTGAACTGGTCGGCCTACGAGGACATCGCCCAATTTTTCACCGAGCATGTTCGCGAAATCGACGGCAAAGCGGTGTTCGGTCACAACGACTATGGCAAGAAGGCGCCCGACCTGGGGTGGCGGTTCACCGATGCCTGGCTCTCCATGGCCGGCGCCGGGGACAAGGGCATTCCCAACGGCAAGCCGGTGGATGAATGGGGCATCCGCATGGAGGGTTGCCAGCCCGTGGGTGCTACCGTGGCCCGCGGGGGCGCCGCCAACGGTCCAGCGGCCAAGTATGCGCTTCGCAAGTACATGGAGTGGCTCAGAAAATATGCGCCTCCCGGCAGCCTTGGCATGGATTTTTACACCTACCTGCCCTTTTTGGCCAACGGCAGCGTGGCCCAGCAGATCTTCTGGTACACCGCCTTCGTACCCAGTATGGTCGCCCCGGGGCCCACCGTCAATGAAGACGGGACGCCCAAATGGCGCATGGCTCCCTCGCCGCATGGTCCTTACTGGGAAGAGGGCATGAAGCTGGGGTATCAGGACTGCGGTTCGTGGACCTTCATGAAGAGCACCCCGCTCGAGCGCCGCAAGGCCGCCTGGCTGTTCGCCCAGTTCTGCGTGGCCAAGACCACGTCGCTCAAAAAAGCCCATGTGGGCCTGACGCCCATCCGCGACAGCGACATCAACCACGAATCCTTTACCGAACGGGCTCCCAAACTGGGCGGCCTGGTGGAGTTCTACCGCAGCCCGGCCCGCGTGGCCTGGACGCCGACCGGTGTCAACGTGCCCGACTATCCGAGGCTGGCCCAGCTGTGGTGGCAGAATATCGGTGAGGCCGTGTCCGGCGAAGTCACCGTGGACACCGCCATGGACAACCTGGCCCAGGAGATGGACAAGGTCATGGAGCGTATCGCCCGCTCAAAAACCCAGGGCGAATGCGGTCCCAAGCTGAACCCGGAAAAGGATGAGGCCTACTGGTTGAGCCAGCCCGGATCCCCCAAGGCCAAGCTCGACAACGAAAAGCCCCAGGGCGAGACGGTGGATTACGACAAGCTGATCGAAGCCTGGCGGGCGGGCCGGGTGAAATAATCCCCACCCACCCCCTTTTCAGCACCATGAACATGGGCCGGCCCACAGATGGGTCGGCCCTGCTTGTTTGGCGGGCCGGCATCCGCCTGGGTGGCCCGTGGCGGCAGGCCCGCTTCAGATTCGCCGATCGGAAATGCAGCGGTGTTGAGCCCCACAGACGCCCTGATTAGCGTTTGACTTTGACCGCGGCCTTGGATAGTGTCCGCCCCCAAATAGGACCGATTCCTAAAAACGCCGATATCTGCGTTTTGATGGGGCCCATCCACCGAACGATCACGAAAGGAAAACCCATGACCGATGCCGATAAAAGTGCCGGTATCTCGCCGGTGCGCCTGGGATACGGCAGCCAGTTCAACTTCAAATGCCACCCCGGCGTGTCGTGCTTTACCGAGTGCTGCCGGGGCATCAATATTATCTTGACCCCTTACGACATCATCCAGCTCAAAAACCGCCTGAACCTCTCTTCGCGCGAGTTTCTGGCCATCTACACCGACGTGCACCTGCTGGAAAAAACCGATCTGCCCATGGTGACGCTCAAACTGCTGGACGACGAGCGCCAATCCTGCCCCTTCGTCAAGGACAAGGACGGCTGCATCATATATGCGGACCGGCCCACATCCTGCCGTTACTACCCCCTGGGCACGGCAACCTTGCAGCACAAGGAGGGCGCCGACGACGACGGCTTCTTCTTTTTCGTCCACGAACCCCACTGCAAGGGCTTCGAAGAGGATGCCCAGTGGACCGTGGCCGAGTGGCGCGAAGATCAGGGCGTCGACCTGCGCGACGAAATCAACCGCGAGTGGACCGACCTGGTGGTGCGCAAGCGCTCCTTTCCGTCCAACATCAAGCTGACCGAAAAAGCCAAGCAGATGTTCTTTCTGGTCAGCTACGACATCGACAAATTCAAGGAGTTCGTTTTCGACAGCTCCTTTTTAAGGCGCGTCGACGTGGATGAGGCCACCGTGGAACAAATCAAAAACGATGAAATCGAACTGCTCAAATTCGGACTGGAGTGGCTCAAAGGGGTCCTGTTCAAGCAGACCGATCCCGATCGGCAGGCGGCCAACGCCGTCGATCGGGCAAGCTCGGAATGACCCGCAACGCATCGGTCGGGTAAAATGGTTATTTATGGATGGGCACTGATTAGTAATTCGGGTAGGCCAGCTCCTCCAGCAAGCGGCTGTCATTGAGCCGCGCCTCGATGTCCAGGTTGAAAAATTCGGCCAGGGGCGCCAGGATCTCCGGGTTGCGGGACTGCACGGTCCGGACGATCTCCAGCACCTTTTCCAGGCCCCCTGGGCTCATCTTCCCCAGCGGCGGGCGGCAGGGTCCCGCGGGCATCCCCAGCAGCCGCATCACGGTTTTCAGCGCCAGCGGGTTGCGCGCCCGGCAGACTACCGGGCCGTAGGGACTTTGCTCCTGGGTGGTCACCGTCACCAGACCGAACAATGGCCTCAGGGCGTCGGCCAGTTTTCGGGCCGCGTCGATCTCCTGGTCCGCCAGCAGGCGCACCAGATCGCCCACAGCCCTGGGAGCGATGTTGGAAACCACCGAAATCACGCCGGCCGCAGCGATATCTCCATCGGCCATCATGTCGAACAGCAGTCCGTCGTCACCGGAGAGAATGGTGAACTCAGGTCCGCAGCAGGCCCGGGTGCGCCGCATGTTGTCCAGATTGCCGGTGGCCTCTTTCACGGTGTTGACGTTGGCGTGGTCCTTGAACAGCAGGGCCAGGTCTTCGGGCAGCAGCTGCGCTCCGGTCCGACCCGGGATGACGTAGGGAATGACGGTCGTGTCGGGAAACGCCGCCGCGACCGGCGCCACATACTCCCTGCGGATCTCCAGGGAACTGGGGCCGTTGTAGTACGGGTCCACCAGCAGGACCGCGTCCACGCCGGCCGCGACCGCGTGGCGCGTGGCGGACAGCGCCTCCTGGGAATTGTTGCTGCCGGTTCCGGCGATGCACAGACACTTGCCCTTGGCCTTTTGCGCGTACAGCTCGATCACCCGGTGGTGTTCCTGCCAGTCCAGGGTGGGGCTTTCACCGGTGGTGCCCACGGCCAGAAGGCCGCTGATGCCGTTTTGAATCTGAAAGTCGGCCAGACGCACCAGGCCGGCCTCATCGATGCCAGCGTTCTCGAAAGGTGTTACCATCGCCGTGTAACATCCTGATTTCATGCTGCCTCCTGATACAATCGGTCTGGTTGAAAGCGGGTGGAAAAGCGGGCCGGAAAAGGAGCTGTAAACAAATGAACCGCTCGAAAAGACTAAAAAAAAGTCGTCCTTGAAGTCAAGGAAAAAGGGGCCGGCCCACGATTATTTTCCTTGACACCGGCAATCGGTCGGGCTACGGATTTTGGTTTTATACTGAAATGCCACCGCTAGATCCATCGAAAAAGGATGTCACCATGAAAAATGCAACCAAAGCACCCAATGCGGAAGCGTTCATCGAGCAGCAGCGCCGGGCGATTTCCGCCAACCCCGAATGCGGCACGTCGCACTACAATCTGGGCGTGGCCCTGCTCGGACAGGGCAAGATCGAAGAGGCCGAGCAAGCCCTGGCAACGGCCATCGAATGCAGCCCGGGACTGGCCGAGGCCTACGTGCAGATGGGCGGCATTTGCATGAAGCGCGGCGATATGGACGGTTGCCTGGACTGGAACCAGCGCGCCGTGAAGGTCAAACCCGGCTTTTCGGAAGGGTGGGGCAACATCGGTTTTGTCCTGCTCCAGCGCGGCGATGTGGCCGGGGCGATTCGGGCCCTGGAAAAAGCCACCATGTTCAACTTCCGATTCATCCAGGCCTTTGCCACCCTGGCCAACGCCTACCTGATGAACGGCCAGGTCAAGGAGAGCATCGAGACCAATTTGAAAGCCCTGAAGCTGTCGCCGGAGTTTGCCGTGGCCCACAACAACCTGGCCATTGCCTACCTGGAAGACGGTCAGCCGGGCCTGGCTGTGGAGCACGCCGACAAAGCGCGTGCGCTGGGCTACGACGTCGCCCCGGAGATCCTCAAAGAGCTCGAACCCCATCGCAACTGACCCCCTGGGCGGACTCCCGGTTCAAGGCCGTCGCTCCTCCGGGAGCCCGCTTCGTGTCAATCCAGGCCCGCCATCCATGCCGACCGTCGACTACTTCCTGTCCACCGACGCTCATCCGATCGATGCCGCGCACCCGCTCTGGCACCGCCCGCTGCCTGAAACGCGCCAGGGCCAGGCGGCCGCCGCGCGCCCGACGAACGATGCCGGCGCCACGGTTTCCTACGGCCGCTACTTTGCGGCGATCCACCGCTTTTGCCAAGCCGACGGATGGCGGCGGATGGTCCGGGCGGTATCGCGTCGCCTGGCACGGCCCGTTTTGGCCAGCGAGCTGCGGCACATGTCGATTTACCTGGAGAAGCACGGCGCCATATACCATCCGGCCCGACTCCAGGTCATGGTGCAGGAGCGCCCGCTCCTGTTCGTGGTCAACGTGGCGGTCTCCCCTGCGGGCCGGCAGACCCTGCCGGTCGAGGTGCGAGCCCTGCAGCGGCTCAACCACGAGCGACCGTTCGGCTGGCTGCCCACGATTTACGATTGCGATGCCGCCGCACCGCCCCTGTTTCTGGCTGACTGGTTCGCGGACTTTCACGAGTTTCACCTGACGCGGCCGCCCGGCAGTGAAGAGACGGCCGTCGTGGTCTGGGACGGGGCGCCCACCCCAACCCTGCTCTCGACCGATCAAAAGGCGGATTTGTACCGACAGGCGGCCATGATTCTGACCGCCTGCTACGATCCGATCTCGTCATCCCAGATCCACCCCTGGCACCATGCCGCCGGGGACTTCGTGGTCCGCATCGACCAGGCGCGGCTGGCGGTCAGGCTGATCACGGTCAGGGGCTATGCGCCCTTGGCTGCCGTTGGCAGCGGCGCACCCGACACCGAATGGGCGATCCTGGACAACCTGACGTCATTTTTGATCCACCTGACCCTGCGCATGCGCCTGGACCGGATCGATGGCGTGGGCGATGTCGCCTGGGCCCCGCCGGCCAGCCTGGCACCCACCGTGCAGGGTTTTTTCCAAGGCTTGGATCTGACGGCCCGCCTGAACGATTTTCCGCGGGACTTTCCGGAAACCTTCCGATGCTATTTCAACCAGATCGGTCCGCCGGCACTGACGGTCATGGCCCGCCGGATCACGCAATCGGTTTTCCGGCCCCGCTGCGAGGAGCACACCGTCACCTTGCGGCATTTGACCGACCACCTGATGTTGCTGGGCCGCATAATGCACCGCCAGAGTGGCCCAGGGCCGCTGCCGGGGTGACGAACGCGTTGCCGACAACCGCTACATGGCGGCTATAGTTTGCGGCACACCACAACATTTGGTATGAAAAGGGGGCATCGGCCGGCCTTGTGACTTAACCGCGCGAAACCATGCTTTTTTATTGACAAGCCCCATGATTGATTCTATATCTGCTCCTTGCAGTTCTTGGCTGTGAAAACCGCGAGATTATAACAATCCCGACAATATATGCAGAAAAAAATTGAGAGGAGGTGACCTTGAAACTCCCCCGTCGGGGATGGTTTTATTTCTATTGGCAGGTTGGTTCACTATTAATTTAAATGGAGGTAAAAGATGGCAAAGCATGCAACCCCTTTGTTGGATCAGCTTGAGTCCGGTCCGTGGCCGAGCTTCGTGTCCGATCTGAAGCAGTACGCCGCGCACAGGGCCAAGAACCCGAACAACGTGGAATTCCAGGTTGAGCAAGACTGCGTGGAAGACATTCTGGGCGTTTTGGAGCTCTCCTACAAGCACGGCCGGACGCATTGGAAGCACGGCGGCATCGTGGGTGTTTTCGGTTACGGCGGCGGCGTTATCGGCCGCTACTGCGACCAGCCCGAAATGTTCCCCGGCGTGGCCCACTTTCACACCATGCGCATCGCCCAGCCCGGCGGCAAGTACTATACCACCGATTACCTGAAGAAAATCTGCGACCTGTGGGAGTTCCGCGGCTCCGGCGTCACCAACATGCACGGCTCCACCGGCGACATTATCTTCATCGGAACCAAGACCAACCAGCTGGAAGAGATCTTTTTCGAACTGACCCACAACATGGATCAGGACCTGGGCGGCTCCGGCTCCAACCTGCGCACCCCCTCGGACTGCATCGGAACTTCGCGTTGTGAATACTCCTGCTACGACACCCAGGCCATCTGCTACGACCTGACTCAAGAGTACCAGGACGAACTGCACCGCCCGGCCTTCCCCTACAAGTTCAAGTTCAAGTTCGACGGCTGCCCCAACTGCTGCGTGGCCTCCATCGCCCGGGCCGACATCTCTTTCGTCGGAACCTGGAAAGACGACATCAAGATCGACCAGGAAGCCGTCGCCGGCTACGTCGGCGGCGAATTCGCTCCCAACGGCGGCGCCCACAGCGGTCGCGACTGGGGCAAGTTCGACATCAACAAAGAGGTCTGCGACCTGTGCCCCACGCACTGCATGAAATATGACGGCAGCAAGCTGCTGATCAACAACCGCGAGTGCACCCGCTGCATGCACTGCATCAACGTCATGCCGCGTGCCCTGCACATCGGCGATGACCGCGGCCTTTCCATGCTGGTCGGCGCCAAGGCCCCGATCCTGGACGGCGCTCAGATGGGCTCCCTGCTGGTGCCCTTCGTCAAGGTCGAAGAGCCCTACGACGAAATCAAGGAAGTCATCGAAGCCATCTGGGATTGGTGGATGGAAGAGGGCAAAAACCGCGAACGTCTCGGTGAGCTGATCAAACGTCAAGGGTTCCAGAAACTGCTCGAAGCGACCAACATCAAGCCGGTGCCCCAGCATGTTCAGGAGCCGCGCCACAACCCCTACATCTTCTGGAAAGAGGAAGAAGTTGAAGGCGGCTGGGATCGCGACATCGCAGAATTCAGAAAAGACCACCAGAGATAGAGGGGAGGAGACACAATGGCATTTATTTCTTCAGGATACAATCCCGACAAACCGATGGAAAACCGGATCACCGACATCGGTCCGAGAAAGTACGATGAATTTTATCCGCCGGTCATTGCCAAGAACAAGGGCAAATGGCTGTATCACGAAATCATCAAGCCGGGCGTGCTGGTGCACGTGGCCGAAAGCGGCGACGAGTGCTACACCGTGCGCGTGGGCGGTGCCCGTCTGATGAGCGTTAACCTGATCCGCGAAATCTGCGAAATCGCCGACAAGCACTGCGGCGGCCACCTGCGCTTCACCACCCGCAACAACATCGAGTTCATGGTCGACAGCAAGGCCAAGGTCGAGCCCCTGGTTCAGGACCTGGAAAGCCGCAAGTTCGACGGCGGCAGCTTCAAATTCCCCGTGGGCGGCACCGGCGCCGGCGTCACCAACATCATTCACACCCAGGGCTGGATCCACTGCCACACCCCGGCCACCGACGCCTCCGGCCCGGTCAAGGCCACCATGGACGTGCTCTTCGACGACTTCAAGGAACACCGCCTGCCGGCCCAACTGCGGGTCTCTTTGGCCTGCTGCCTGAACATGTGCGGGGCCGTGCACTGCTCCGACATCGCCATCCTCGGCTACCACCGCAAACCGCCGATCATCGACAACGAATACCTGGACAAGATGTGCGAAATCCCCCTGGCCATCGCCGCCTGCCCCACTGCGGCCATCAAGCCGGTCAAGGTCAAAGTGGGCGACAAGGAAGTCAAATCCGTGGCCGTCAACAACGACCGCTGCATGTTCTGCGGCAACTGCTACACCATGTGCCCCTCGCTGCCGCTGGCCGACAAGGAAGGCGACGGCATCGTCATCATGGTGGGCGGCAAGGTCTCCAACCGCATCAGCAAACCCATGTTCTCCAAGGTCGTCGTGGCCTTTTTGCCCAATGAGGCCCCGCGCTGGGAGTCCACCACCTCTTGCATCAAAAAGATCGTCGAGGCTTACTCCGCCGGCGCCAACAAGTACGAGCGCGTGGGCGACTGGGCCGAGCGTATCGGTTGGGAACGCTTCTTCGAAAAATGCGAGCTTGAGTTCACCCATCACCTGATCGACGACTTCCGTGATCCGGCCTACTACACCTGGCGCCAGACCACGCAGTTCAAGTTCTAGTCCGGTTCATATGAACGCACCTGTGCAGGGGGAGGCCGCGCGCCCCCCCTGCCTTCTTTAGAAAAGAGGTTACCATGGAATACGAAGAGGCAAAAAAGCTGATCGTTGACGGACTGACCAAAAAGCAAAAAACCAAGAGCAAGTTCTACTTCAACGATCTGTCCAAGATCCTGGACATGAAGCCCCGCGAGGCCAAGAAGATCGTCAACCAGCTCGTTCAGGACAGGGTGTTGGAGTACTGGTCTTCCGGATCCACCTCCATGTACGGCCTGCCCGGCACCGGCAAGCAGGCTGGGGCCGAACACGAAGACTAAACGGGAACCGCGGCGGACTGCCGCCGCCATGAAAACCTTTTGAAACAGGCGTCCGCCAGGCAGCAACTCCAACCTACCCCGGGCATCGTTGTCGCCGCCTTGAGGGGCGGCTCGGGAAAGACCATTTTCTCGGTCGGCATCATCGCCGCGTTGCGGAGCCTGGGCAGAACCACCGCACCTTTCAAAAAAGGCCCGGATTATATCGATGCCGGCTGGCTTGCCCTGGCGGCCGGCCGGCCCTGCTACAATCTGGACACCTTTCTGATCGAGCGCGACGCCATCCTCGGCTCGTACCACACCCACACCCAACAAGCCGATGTTGCAGTTATCGAAGGCAACCGCGGTCTCTATGACTGCATCGACACCAAGGGCGACACCAGCACCGCCGAACTGGCCAAGCTGTTGGGCCTGCCGGTGGTGTTGTGCCTCGACGCCACCAAAACCACCCGCACCATGGCGGCGGTGGTGGCCGGCCTGGCCGCTTTCGACCCGGCGGTGCGCATCGGCGGGGTGGTGCTGAACCGGGTGGCCGGCAAGCGGCACCAGTCCATTTTGACCCGAAGCATCGAAGAATACACGGGCATCCCGGTCCTGGGGGCGGTGCCCAAACTGAGGGAGCAGCGCTTCCCCGAACGCCACATGGGGCTGGTGCCCACCCCCGAGCACCAATGGGCCCAGCCCGCCATCGACGCCATCCGATCGGTCGCAGAGGCGCATTTGGACCTGGCGCGCATCCAGGAGCTGGCCGCCACGGCCCAGCCGGTCGAACCAATCGATCCAACCAACGCAACGCCACGGGTTGCCAGCGCTGCCCCCCCCCCCACCATCGGCGTTTTGCGCGACGCCGCCTTTCAATTCTATTACCCTGAAAACCTGGAAGCCCTGCAAGCCGCGGGTGCCCAGCTGGTCTTTACCAGCCCCCTGAGCGACCGGCACCTGCCGGAGGTCGACGCCCTTTACATCGGCGGGGGATTTCCGGAAACCCACGCGCGAGAGCTGGATCGCAACGCGGACTACCGCAACGAAATAAAGCTGATGGCGCAAAATGGCCTGCCCATCTACGCCGAGTGCGGCGGGCTCATGTACCTGGGCGAAGCCCTGCACCTGGAGGAGGGCGACTTCCAAATGGCCGGGGTTTTACCGGTGGTGTTCGGTTTTTCCAAACGTCCGCAGGGGCACGGCTACACCATCGTGCGCGTGGAGCGCGACAACCCCTATTTTGCCAAGGGAGCCATGCTGCTGGGCCACGAGTTTCACTACTCCACCGTAAAAGCCTGGAACGGCACGGATGCCAAACTGGCCTTTAGCATGCAGCGCGGCGTCGGGTTTCGGGATGGCTGGGACGGTGTCTGCGTCAACAACGTTCTGGCCACCTATACGCACATTCACGCTTTGGGGACGCCGAAGTGGGCGGTTGCGCTGGTCGATCAGGCCAATCGATTCAGGAAAGCGCTGTCTGTCAATGAGGATTGAACGCCTTCAACGGGTTCTGGTGCTTTCCATAAGTCTTTGGCAATCAAAAATGCCGATTTGAAATCGCAGCGCTTGAACTCAAGTCCATTTCAGGCAGATTTTCAAAATACCGTTCTTGGTTTCAATGACATACCAATAAGCACAGGCGGGACTGTTTTGCCGAAATGCCACCGGGCTGACTTCACGGATGCCCTCCTCACTCAAGTTCGGAACGATATCAACACTAATTCATTGCCTGTCGCTTTGCTTGCGTGAAGCTCTTTTTGATCAATGGGTTCTACCCAGAGGATTTTGCCTTCTTTCAGATATAACCTCATTTCCATAATTTCCGCACCGTCACTCGTCTCCTTGGCTTTTGCCTCCTCTTTCTTAGCAGCATTTGTTCATTATACCGTCATTTGTCGTCTCCTTTCAAGTTGGGGTTATGGCGACGCGAATTGAAAATTCATTCAGAAGCTGAGTGTTAATCGGCCAAGTATCAGCCGTTCAGGGTAAATGGTGGGATTGGCCGGGTCGGTGTCCTGGAAGTTGAATTCTTCATCAAAAAGGTTTTTGACTTCAACGGTCAGCAACCCAAAGCGTTTCGGCAATCGATACCCCACAGCGGCATCGACGACCCAAAAGTGATCGCTGCCGTCCCATGTCAGCATTCCACCCGAGCCCCAGAACTCTCCGCGTTGATCTGCATGGATCGCCTTTATACGGGCGAAGATTCCTGTTGGATGGAAAAAGCTGCCACCCAGCCCCAGCCGGTGGGTCGTCAGCGTCTTGATTCTATCAATACTGGTATATTCATCGCCTCGATCCCAATCTTCAAATATATAATCAAAGCTGCCCACCACCCACGGGTGGGGTGTCCAGTAAAGATACGCGCGACCGAGGCGTTCATTCCAATCGCTGCGGCGCACGTCGATAGGGGGTGCGTTGATCTCCTTGTAGGGGATATCCAAATCTCGCAACATCAATTCGACGCCCCCATAGACATCGGTGCTAAAGCGTTGATCCACCGCCCCACCGTAGGACCAGATATCCGCTCCGGGCGTATCCCTGAAGAACTGATTAAAGCCGGCCACCTGTGTGGGTTCCACCGTTTGGTCATTGAGCAGCGTTCGTGTCAGCACGCGAAAAGCGGCGCCTCTGACGGTTGTTCGATTAAACGGCTGCCATGTCAGGCCCAATTTGGGATTGATCTGCTCTGCATCCACGATGTCTTTGGAGAAGTCATCATAACTGATACCGGCATTGACGACCAGGTTGTCCAGAGCTTGGACCTGCGAGTAGACATAGACATTGCCGTGACGAATATCCGCATCATCATTCAGCGTACCATCGTTATCACCCGGCGGGTCGCTTGCAATAACTATCGTGCCCTTGAAATCCCCATCCACGATCCCGCCACCGGTCACCAGATTAAAACGGTGCCGTTGGTAAAGGTGCTGAAGCTCGACGCTGTAGCCGTCTGTTTCTTCATTATTTTCGATGCTGGTGTTGATGTCAAAACGAACGTCTACCGGGGGCGGGATATAAACCGTCTGGGATATATGGTCATAACGCGCTTCATCCTCCTTTTTCCCAATGAAGGATGCAATGAGCTCCGAACCCGGAGAAAATGCATAACGCCCCCCCAGTCGATAGCTGTTTACATCCAGGCTCTTTTTCGCGTTGGGTTGGAATTGTTCCGGGTCGAAAAGCATTTCCAGATCACCACTTTCGGTATCCCGGGAGCGCACTTCGGCCTGAATGCTGGCCTTGGATGTCAGGCTGGCCTGGACAAAAGCATTGTAGATGTTTTGCTTGAGGCCATTGTTTTCTCGAAAACCATCCGTCTCCTGATGGAACTGGCCAAGGCTGAATGACAACCGATCATACACGCCGGAAAGGACCAGCTCGTTACCCCAGGTGCTGTTTTCACCGGCCACGCCACTGGCCTGCAAGGCAGCCCGGTTGCGCTCAAACAAGGAATTGAACTCGTTGAACGACGGGCTTATCGGACCGGAGCCCTGGAAAACGCCCAAATGACTCTCTGCCTGATTGGGTCCGACCGGATTGATGTTGATGGGCTGCAGCAGCTGTGCCTGAAGCAGCTCGCTGACCCGGGCGATTTCGTGTCGCGGCAGGACCGAATAGGAGTCGGCTAAAAACCGGTGCGCCGAAAAGTTGCTCGGATCGGTGTTCAGGGATTTCCATCCTTCAACCAGAGCCAGTTGTTGAAAACCAAGATCGCTGTAAATCCTTGCTAACCCGGCACTTCTGGCCGCCAGGTCTTCATCCAGTAGCAGTCGAGATCGGTAGACGGCGCGGTTGTCATTCAACGCGATGGAATGCTACAACGCTTCCAGGGCCTCCACCGGGCGGTTGATGGACTGCTTGCGGATCGCATCGTAAAACCAGGGTGTCGGGTCGGCTGGATCCAGCGCCTTGGCCGTCGTCAGCTGCCCTGCGGCCGGATCGTCGCGCTTCTCCTCGAAGTAGGCCTTGCCCAGGTAGCTGCGGATCAGAGCGTTGCCCGGATTGAGCGAGGCGGCGATCTCGATCTGGCCCCGACCCTCGGCCAGCTGGCCGCTGCGAATCTCGGCCAGACCCAGGCCCAGGCGTGCCAACGGCGCCGCCGAATCGATGGCAATGGCATCGCTGAAGGCCTGTATGGCATCCTCGATCCTGATCTGGGCCAAATGGGCGAAGCCCAGGACGCTCAGGGTGTGTGCCAGCTCGGGCCGGAGCGTGCTCGCCCGCCGGGCCGCCGACAAAGCCTGGGTGCGGTACCCGACCGACAGGTAGAGTTCCGCCAGCCGGGCCCAGGCCAGGGCGTTGCCCGGTTCGTTTCGCGTGGCCGCTGTGGCGGCGCCCACGGCGGCATCCAAGTTGAAGTGGGCCTGTTGGACATAGGAACTGGCGATGTGCGCGGCACTGCCCGCCCCTGGCTGGACCAGGGCTTGATCGACCCGTTCGCGCGCCTCTGCTTTCCGGTTCTGCACCAGCAGCATCGCCGCCAGCAACGCCAGAGCATCGCTACGCTGATCATCGGATGACAGGGCCTTTTGGAGGTCGCTCACGGCTTCGTCGGCACGGCCCACCGTCAGGCCCAGGGCGGCCCGGTAGAGCAACCAGCGCGCATCGACCACCGTTTCCGAAACACGCCCAAGCTGGGCAAAAGCGGTGTTCAAATCGTTCCGGCGCCAGGCCGCCACCGATTGCCGGGCCGCCGCGCACCAGTCGTCGCCGCAGTCGAAGTCATCGGGATTGAAATCGACAATCGCCGGGTAGTAGAGCGTCCAATTGACCGCATCGCGCGGCCGCACCACCGCCATCGCCACCGGCGGCGTTTGGGCGGCCGCAGCCACGGCCTGGCCCTTCTCCAGGTAAACGGTACCCTGGGTGTTGAAAACCTTCAGGCGCCCTTCGAACAGGACAATGGTAGATTGGTCATTGTCCACGCGGACAAAAAATTCGGTCCCTTCCACGGTGCCATTGACAAATGGCGTCACCAGTTGCAGGCTGCGGTGCACCCGGCTGAAAAAGTGCACCGCACCGTTGATCAGTTCGATCAGAAATGGCTGCCGCGGTTCGGCCTCGCTGAATACCAGGGTTGACTGCTGGTCAACTCTCAGGGTGCTCTGGTTGGTCAGCACAAATCCCGCCCGGCTGTTGGGGCCCACCTTGATCACATCGCCGGCATGAAATCGGTCATTCAGGCGCACGACCCGCCACGGCTGCGTCCCCTGCCTGCGCACCTTGACCTCACCCTGGATGGAAACAACCGTCGCCACCCAATTTTCACCGGGTCCGGCCGCGGCTGCCGGCGGCCCGCCGGCCAATAAAATACCGACCGCCGCCATCAGTGCGGTGGCAACCCACCGCCTGCGCCGTGGATCGTTTTCAGCCGCTGTGACCATCTGATGCCCTTTCATTTGGCGTCCATCAGGACCAGGCCATCCCAACCCTCGGCGGGCGGATTTTGCTTGAGGCGCTCGCAAAGCCGCTTGAAAAAGATTGACGGCCCGTCGGCGCGATAAACGGACAAGGTTCGATCAAAGGCGTCGATGGCCTCGTCCCAGCGTTGGCGATGGTAGGCACGCAGGCCCGCCTCGAAGTGCCGGCACAGCTCATGTTGGTCGTCGCCGATTTCGCTGGCATGGCCCAGCAGCTCGTGCAAAACGACGGCGTTGGTTTTGCCAAACGGCAGAAATCGACCCAGCCGGCGGGTCGCAAACCCCTCTAAACGGTGCAGCACCTGATCGGAAACCAGCGTCTGGGTGCCCAGATAGCGGTTTATGCCTTCGATGCGCGAGGCGGTGTTGACGATATCCCCCACCGGGCGATACTCGTAATGGTCGACGGCGCCGATGTTGCCGACCAGGATGTGCCCGGCATGCATGCCGATGCGGGTGGACAGCTTGAATTGGGGATTTTCGCGGTTGAAGGCTCGTATCGCCCGGGCAACGCCGATGGCGGCCTCGCAGGCTGCTGATCTGAGGGTTGCATCCGGTTTGGATTTGGCCCAGATGGCCATCATGGCGTCACCCACCACATCCGAAATAATGCCCCCGCTCGTTCTGACCGGAACAAATAGCTTGGCGTAGTAGCGGTTCATCAGCTGGCTCAGGGCCTTGGGGTCCATCGACTCGGACAGCGCGGCATACTGCTGGGCATCGGTGTACAGACAGATGCCGTAAAGGACCTGGCTGTTTGCATCCAGATCGCCCAGGTTTTCGGCCAGCTGATCAATCACCGCATCGGGCAGATAGTAGCCGAAGGCCTTGCGGATGGTTTCACGCTCCTTTTTGACAACGCAGTAGCGGCACACGACGGTTCCGACCAGGGCCAGGGGCGTCAGTAAAAAAATCGGCACGACGACCGGCAGCCAGATGGCCCAGATGTTAAAACTCAACACCGCCGCGGCGAGGTAGGCTGCGGCGATGAAAGTGACAGCGAGCGCCGCGGCGCCCATGGGCAGGGCGCAACAGGCCGCACCCAGCAGGCATCCGAAGGCAAAAACAGTCAGACGGTGCAACGGCCATTGAAGGGGGTTCAGGGGTCGGTCTTCCAGCAGATTGGCAAATGCGGTGGCTGCAACCTCCACACCGCTGATGTCGACGCCGTCCTTTTGAGAAAAAACCGTGTGGTATCCGTCCTGCCGCTGGGGTCGCAGGTTCTCGGAAAGCCCCACGAAAACGACCTTGCCGTTCAACTCGGCGGATATCGTGGTGCCTGCGGTGGCCGGGGTTGCACTCGACGGGGCCTCGAGGAACTCGTGGTACGAGTGCGTATCGATGGTTCCGGCCGGTCCGTAAAAATTCAGGTAGCGGCTGTCGCTGCCCTGTAACACGCGAATCAGGCAACGCAGGATGTGGTGCTCATCCAGAATGCCGTCGCGGCCGTCATCCGGCCCGAGCCGATCGAGCATCCTGTCGGCGAGCGAGGGGTCGAGGTTGAATGTTTCCCGGAAGGCGATCAGCGCTTGTTCGACACCGCCCCGGGCCATCAGCGGTCCCCACAGCGCCGGAAGGGCCGGTTCAGGGTGGCTGTGCACCTGGGAGAAACCGTGAACAAACGACGCATAGTGCGGCGATGCATAGATGAAAAAGGCCACTACCGGCAGGGTCGGCAAGTTGCCCGCGCCGGCTTTGAACATCCAGAACTGGCTGAGCTGGACGGGCACCTTGGGCAGCGGAAACGGCGCCATGGCCACCGCGGCCTTTGCCAGGACCGGTATCGGCGGGATCACGGTCTCGATGTTTAAATCGGCAAGGTATTTGCCGCTCGCATTGTTAATGGGAAGCTGCTCGCGCTGAATGGCAGCGCACAGGACCACCCGCTTGGAATCGGCCAGGGCCCGCGCCAGGGCCCTGTCCGCGGCGGGATCGTGATCCTCGTCGAACAGAATGTCGAACACGATCAACCTGACCCCCTTGCGGGTCAGCGTCTGCACCAGCTGGGCATGCAGGGCCCGGGGCCATTTTTGAATTTTTCTGGAAAGGTCCAGCGACGCGATGGACTCGCGATCCATCGTGACAATCATCACCTCCGGCGGTGGTCGACGGGGCCCCCTTAAATTGAAAAGCAGCCTCAGCCCGTAATGCTCCTGCAGGTCCAGGGATAAAGGCAGGATGGACAAGATGACGCCGAAACATCCGGCACCCAGGCCGATCCAAAATGTCTTGACGGATCGAGGCATGGCCTGTGCGTGAGCGATGGTTAGGTAAACGGGTCAAGGCCCGAAGGGCGTTCAAGCGCTGGGAGAACTACTGTCGGACAGCTTGCAAAAACGGTCAGAATCAACAGCTAGGTTGCGCAGGGGTCAGTGTCCGTCCAGAAACGATGCGTTGTGGTCGAGGTCAAGACGCGCGAAAAATTTCACCGGAGGCACAAGGTTGACATTCCGAGGCTAAAATTTTTCGGGCAACGACGATATCGGGCAGCATCACCGTTAATGGATGGGCACTATTTGATAAAAGCCTACCATCAACGGTGATGGCTGTCAATCCTGGGTGGCCGGCCAACGGTCGGGATCGAAGCCTGAAATCCAGCGGGGGCTGAAGGGGGGAGGGCAACAAAAAAAAGCGGGACAACCCTCGCCGTTGGCGATGGCGTCCCGCTGAGTCGGTGGATCGAATCAATCAGGCGATTACTCTTGCTTCGGATGGCACTTGGTGCATGTCGTCGGGGCGTCCTTGGTGTTGTTTTTCTTGTTGAACTCCTTGTGGCAGGAGATGCAGTTGCCGTGGATGGCCTCGGCGTGGAACTCCAGCTCCTTGGCGTCGATCTCTTTCTTCGATGCCCCGCTGGCCTTCATCTCTTTTTTCATTTCGCCGGGCATCTGACCGGGAATCTTGTGGCACTCGATGCAGGATTTGACATCGTCGCCCATCTTCAGATCTTTCAACGGCTGGCCCTTGTCATCGTGATGGCACTCGCCGCAGCCGATCTGGTATTCTTCGTTGTGCTTTTTGTGGGTGAACTCGACGACCGCCTTGGTATGCTCCTGGTATGCCTTGTTCTGCATCTTGATGACGTCCTGGACCTCTGTTGCCGCATACAGAGTCCCGACGGTAAACAAGAAAGCCAAGCAAATCATCGACAGCACAATAACGTTTTTTCTACCCATAACCGCTACTCTCCTCTCCCATGATTGATTAACAACCCAACGTGATGGTGATAAAAACCTCTATCAATCCTTACCGCTGCTGTCAATGGGAATCCCAAATTATTGTTTATAATGTATTTTCAGATAATTATTAAAAAGCTGCCCTGATCTCCGGCTGCAGGGGGCGCCGTTTTCCAAGGGGCCTTGCGAACGTGCCTTCAATCGTTGGCGCTGTCTGCTTCGGCAGCGGCCGGCGAGGCCTCTTTTTTACCGAAAATGCGGGCGCCGACAATGCTGATCTCGTACAGGATCATCAGCGGCAGGGCCATCATGACTTGGGTGACCACGTCAGGGGGGGTCAAAATGGCGGCACCCACGAAAAAAAGGAGGATGGCGTACTTACGATTCTTTTTCAGAAAGGGAACCGTGACAATACCCAGTTTGGCCAGAAAGGTGATGACCAGAGGCAGTTCGAACACCAGGCCGAAGGCCAGCAGCAGTTTGGCCGAAAAACTCAAATACTCCTTCATGGAGGGCAGCGGCCGGATGGTTTCCGTGGCAAAACCAAGAAAGAACTCGAACCCGAAGGGAAAGACGATAAAGTATCCGAATAGGGCGCCGCCGACAAAAAAGATCGACGAGAGCAGAACGATGGGAATCAGCAGACGCTTTTCGCGATCGTACAGACCCGGGGCGACGAACATCCAGAACTGGTAGATGATCACCGGTGACGCCAGCATGAGCCCAGACAGAAAAGAGACCTTGAGGAAGGTGAAAAACGCTTCCGGAAGCCCGGTGTAAATCAGGGTTTCGCCTTCCGCCATCACCGAGATCAGCGGCCGGGTGAGGATGTCGAAAAGCCGCTCCTTGAACCCGTAGGAGACGGCAAAGCCGACCCCGACCGCAACAAAGCAGATGATCAGCCGCCGTCGCAACTCTTCCAGGTGCGCGGTAAAGGGTATTTTGTCGTCCGTATCCGTTTCAGGCTCTGCCACGGTCACACGTCCTTGGGTCGGGTTGCATCGCGCTCGGCATCAACCGGCGTTTCGGCGGCGCCGGCGGGCGCGCTCGTTTCGGCCTTGGCATCATCCTTCTGGTGACGATCGAAGGACGCCTCGAGATCATCTTGGGTGCCGCCGGCAGGAGCGGCATCCGTCGGCGGAACCACTTCGGCGTTGTCGGCCGGGCTGTCCTCGGTCGGGCCGCTTTGCGGTGGGTCCGCTGCTTTTTTGTCTTCGCGTGCCAGGTTGTCGAAGGAGGTTTTGAGATCCTTGAGTTCCGTATCGATCTGCATGCTCTCTTTCAGATCGCTGGCGGCCTTCTTGAACTCGCCCATGGCCCTGCCCAGGGATTTGGCCAGGTCGGGCAGCTTTTTCGGTCCGATGACGATCAGGGCCACCGCCAGAATCAGGATCATTTCCGGCATTCCGATACCGAACATGAAAATCTCCTTTACAGCGCGTTTAGGGCGAGGGTTTCAAAACAAAGAACACTACTGGTTTTGGCAGGGGGTGTCAAGACAAGAGCCAAACCAGAAACCGCCAAAATAAACGATCAGTTAGGCGTATCGGGATCCAGGATCAGAAGGTAAAAGGCCCCGTCGTGCTGCATGTGACCGGCGGCAATCTCGGCGTAAGGGCCGTTGCCCCAGAAGATGTCCACCCGTCCGGGACCCCGGATGGCGCCGCCGGTGTCCTGGTTGAGGGCGAAGGCCGAAAAATCGATCCACCGGTCGATGCGGCCATGGCCGTCGATCACCGGAATCTGGGTTTGCAGAAAGGCCGGCACGGCCATGGGAAAGACACGGCGATCCACGGCCACGGAACGGCCCGGCGTCAGGTCCACGCCGATGGCACCAATCGGACCGGAGGTTTCGGTTTTAAAAAACACATAACTGGGGTTGTGATTGAGCACCGCGTCCACCTCGTCGGGATGATCTTGCAGATAGGATTTCAGGCGCTGCATGGACATCTCCTCGGGCGGTATTTTGCCCTGGTCGATGAGCAGCCGGCCGATGCTGCGGTAAGGCCGGCCATTGGAGCCGTGATAGTGCACGCGCATAAAGGACCCGTCCGACAGGTAGATGCGTCCGGAACCTTGGATCTGCAAAAAGAACAGGTCGACCCGGTCATCCACCCAGGCCAGGGGCGCGGCTTTGCGGCCGAATCCGGCGTCCGCTTCGATAGTGCTGCGATCCGGGTAGGGCACCACGGTGTTGCCGTCCAGGCGACCGACGATGCGCTTGCCGCTCAGTTCTTCGGCAAAGGCCGTCAGGTCGATGACCATCAGGTCGGCCGGCATGGCATAAACCGGGTAGCGGTAGCGCCCATCGGGGGTCAGGCTGCCGCGCAGATGGGGTTCGTAGTAACCCGTGAAAAGCATCTGGCCCGTCCCCGGACGGCCGACCGATCGATAGACGCGGTAGCGTTGGCCAATAATGCGGTTCAAGGCCGTCGAATCGGGCCGTGATTCCACCAGATCACGCAGCGCCTCCAGGGATCGGATCAGGTCAAGGGTGCTGTAAGTGTCTTCTGCGAGGCGAAAGCCGCGTTCGGGCGGCAATTTGTTCAAATAGTCAAGGCTCTTGCCGATGCCGTGGGAGAGGTTGTCGAAAAAGAGGCCGTCGGAAAAATCGGGGTAGGCGGATTTGGCCAGCCGAATCAGCACCGGCTGCGGGGGTTCCGGTAGTGGCTCAGGCCCCGGTAGCAGGGCGCACCCGGCCATCGTCAGCAGCGACACCCCAAGCAGGAACAGACGGATATGGGCGGTCATGGGAGGTGGCCTCGGCGCTCGAACAGACCGCTTTTTCCGCCCGATTTTTTGAGCAGGCAGATGTCGGTGATGGTCATGGATTTGTCGGAGGCCTTGCACATGTCGTACAGCGTCAGGGCCGCCACCGATACCGCAGTCAAGGCTTCCATCTCGATGCCGGTCTGGTCCACGATGCGCGCCATGGCCTCGATCCGGATGGTGTGACCGGCGGCATCGGGAAAAAAATCGACCTGCACGTGCGTCAGATTCAACGGGTGGCACATGGGAATCAGATCGGCGGTTTTTTTGGCGGCCATCACCCCGGCGATGCGGGCCGTCTCCAGAACGTTACCCTTGGACACCGTGCCGGCGGCGATTTTTTGAAACGTGTCGGCGTTCATGCGAACCACCGCCTGGGCCACGGCAGTACGCCGGGTGGCCGGCTTTTCGCTGACGTCGACCATGCGCACGCGTCCCTGGCCGTCGATGTGGGTCAAGTCGCTCAATGATCTCTCCCGCTCGAAAATATCCGGTCGCAACGGTGGGCCATGTTCAGGCGAAGAACTCGGTTTTGGCGGTCACCGTGGTTTTGATGGCATTGAGGGTCTCGGTCAAGGATGCAATCACGTTTTCGCGAATATCCCCGGCCACCACCAGCAGCATCACGTCGTCGCCGACGGTCAGGTCCGTGTCGGCGGCGATGCGCACCTGGATGTCCACAATGCCAGGTCGAGAGCGCTGCTCGGTCAGCACGCGGGACAACTGATCCCGGTCCACGGCCACGCGCAGCCCGGTCACCTTGCGCCCGTCGCGGGAGGTGGCTCGTACGACGCCGTTGTGGCACAGCACCATTCCCACCTGATCGTAGTTCGGATGGGCCTTTACAATTGAAATCAATTCGTCGGCATTCAACCTATGGTCTCCATCGTTGGCCTTCGACCATGGCCTGGGCCGTAGCCAGGTCGTCGGGGGTGTTGACATTGAACAGCGAAACCAGCTCGGGGTCCACCGCCCTCAGGTCGGCCTCGCCAACCGCTTTGACGCGCAGCTTGCGAAACAATCCCTGGATTTTCAGGCGGTCTGTTTCGAGCTGCCGGGCCATGGCCGGCAGGCAGGTTTTCCGGTATACGGCAAACATGGGTTCGTAACCGGCCGACGTGGATGGAATGATGATGTCCGCCTTGCGATCGATTCGCTCCAGCAGGCAGCGAACCAGGGCATCATCCACGAACGGGTTGTCGCATGCCGCAAAAAAGGCATGGTCGTGCGCGGCGGCGAACAGGCCGGCGTACAGGCCGTTGAGCGAGCTGCGCGCCGGGTAGTGGTCGCTGACGATCAGGGCGTCGATGTCCATGTAGGCGGCCGGGTCGTTGGTCACCAGAACGATCTGATCGAACAGCCGGCCAAAGACATCCATCAGACGGTCGACGATGCGCCTTCCGCCAATGCGGATCAAGGCCTTGTTGATGCCGTCGAAGCGTTTATTTTCTCCGCCGGCCAAAATCACGCCGGAACAAGGTGTTTGCATAAGATGATCCAGAGCTACCAACGACCGCCGTCGACCGATGTTTGCCGGCAACACAGGCCAACATAGGCAAAAGGCACTATAAATGCAAGAAGATAAGCGCAATCTGTCCTTGCCATGACCGGCCGGCTGGGGTAGTTTTCAGTCATTGAAAAACCAACGCCGTCCTTGGAAAATGGACGGTTCGATCGGCAACCTTTCAGCGGAGCCTGTCCACCCCGTCGGCCGACCGGCCCGTTGTGGATGGGCTCAAGGCAGGCAAAAATGGGCGTGCATCAGCACCGCAAAGCGGCAATGGCGTCGGTACGGATAGGGATTGTCACGGTCAGCACCACCCGGACGTTGGAAAATGACGAGAGCGGCCATTGGATGGCCAAACGCGCCGGCAAGGAGGGGCATGCGGTGCGTTTCCACCAGGTGGTCGCCGACGACATGGCCGCTATCCGGGAAACGGTCCTCAAGGCCATGCGGGATCATGACCTGCAGGCCCTGATCGTCACCGGCGGCACCGGAATGACTGCCGCCGATGTCACCATCGAGGCGATCAGACCGCTCTTTGCCAAGGAGATGACCGCCTTCGGGGCCATCTTCGCCCAACTCAGCTACGAAACCATCGATTCGGCCGCCATCCTCTCCCGGGCCACTGCCGGGGTGATCGGCCGTACGGTGGTGTACTGCATACCCGGCAGCAAGAGGGCCTGCCAATTAGCGTGCAGGGCGCTGATATTTCCGGAGTTGGGGCATGTGGTCGCCCACGTGCAAAAATGAGTGCATCGGTAGCGGGTATCCGGTCGGCCCTGCATGGATCTACGCTGCGGTTTTTGCTCGGGAAACGGTAATGCCAACCCAGGTCGCGGGCACCGGGACCTGGGCTGGTCAGGCGCGATAAGACCGTGCAGGAAAAAGAGATCCGTTTTCCCACCCATGCCAGCCCTCAACGCTAAGGTTCATCCCGAATGACCGACTTCACTTTTGCAACCATTTGACTGCTCAGTTCGTCAACGCCATGAACGCTTTTGGCATGCTGCGACGCCATTTTCAGCACCTCTTCCTCACTTTCTGCACGGACAACCCCGTCACATTCAAATTCGGTAACAATAAAATTTTTATGCTGATTTTGTAGCCTGCTTGTGACGTTTGACAACCCTTTTTACTTTAAGTATGTATCCTCGATACCTATTCTGACGTCGAGCCACTGCCAGCTGGAATTCTCTGGCACCAGCCCAATCATTTGGAGAAACCAATTGTGAGAAATTTATCCCGAAAGCGCATTCACGCGGTTATCGCATGTATCATCGGTTGCGTTCTAACTGGAACAACCTCAATTTCAGGCGCAGCTGAGCAAAGCGGGGTTGAAGCGGATGGCCAAGCTGAAATTCAAGAAAAGGCGCCGGCCAAAGCCGCCTGGACACCCCCCGAACCGGCACCGGCTGATTTCGATTGGATCCAGTTGAGTTCCGGTGAGTGGCTCAAGGGTACATTGAAAACGCTTTACGATAGCAAATTGACGTTTGACAGCGACAAACTCGGCCTATTGGAGTTGGACTGGGAGGATGTAAGGCAGGTTTTTGGGCACCGCCCTTTTAGCGCCAGCTTCGAAGGGGCGACAGTGGTCGATGGCCAGTTACGTATAAGTGAAACCACCGTGTTCATTACCATGGGTGAAGAGACCCAACAATTCGATCGTAACGATCTGCTGTCGATCGCCCAGGAAGTATCCAAAGAAATCGATTATTGGTCAGGCAAATTGAATCTGGGGCTGAGCTTTGCCAGCGGTAATACCGACCAAACGCAGTACAGTGCGATTGCGTCGCTCAATCGCCAAACTTCATCGACGCGTTTCGTTAACACCTATTTGGCAAATTACACTAAAACCGACGGCGAAAACACCATCAACAATCATCGATTTAACACCTATTTTGATGTATTTCGGACGCGCAGATACTTTCTGCGCCCCGTTTTTGGCGAGTACTATCGGGACACGATTAAAAATATTGCCCACCGGGCAACCGTGGGAACGGGTTTGGGCTACCATATCATCGATACGCCCAAGACCAAATGGGACGTTTCGGGTGGTCCCGCGTACCAATACACCCAATTCAATAGTGTCGAGGCTGGTCAAGACGACAGTGAATCGACACCGGTTCTGATGGCAGGTACCGAATTCAACAGGGCCTTGAACGATACTGTGAATTTTGACTTTCTTTATAATTTCCAGCTCGTCAACGAGCGGTCAGGTTCTTACAACCATCATCTTGTGGCCACCCTCGAGACAGCCTTGACGAAGTTTCTGAATTTTGATGTCTCTTTCGTGTGGGATCGAACCGAAACGCCGCAGCCGAGGGAAGACGGCACGCTGCCCGATCCGAACGATTATTATTTGATTTTTAGCATTGGAGCTGATTTCTGACTTTTGCCATCCCATAACGGTCAAAAAATTTGTACGCGTTCAGGGGTGTTTCCAAAGTACAGCCGCACAAAAAAAGCGCTTAATGAAAGCAAGAATAGCGTGTTGATCAGAGCACGGCAACGCTCGGAAAGATTCGCGTCGCAGGTATTTGCCGAATCGCCGCAAACCGAAAAAATGCCGACGCTTTTACTCGATTTTGCGCGGCCTGTAATCGATGCCGCAACACTCAAAAGAAATTGTTGAAATCATGGATTGTTTGCTAGCCCGGAAAAAGTCCATCCATCCTAAAATCAACCGGATGGTTTTTGACTATGAACGGGTTGATACCCCAAAAGGCCTTCATCTCAATGTCCTTTCCACTGTTGACGAATAACGGGGGACCCCCTGTGGCCTCGAACCCGTCGATGTCCCTGAAAACGCTGCAAGCCACCGTGGATCGCTGGATAAAGACCTACGGTGTACGTTATTTTTCCGAATTGACCAACCTGGCCGTGCTGGTGGAAGAGGTCGGTGAACTGGCCCGCATCATGTCCCGGACTTACGGCGATCAGAGCACCAAAAACGGTCTGACACGGCCCGGCCTGGCGGATGAAATCGCCGATGTGCTCTTCGTGCTGGTCTGCCTCGCCAACCAGACCGGTGTGGACCTGGAAAAAGCCATGGCGCAGAATCTGGAAAAAAAAACCGCCCGGGACCAGCATCGCCATCGCAACAACCCCAAATTGGCGCCATAGGCGCTCAAAGGATATTTATTGATGGCAGCGCCAGCCGCTGCACCATCGATAGGCGGTCTTCTATGGACGTTCATCGTGTGCCGGGGCGTTCCTACCGGGGCTCAACGCACCCGCCATTCAAAATGGCATCCAAGGCTGGATCGGGCACCTGCAGCGACCGCCCGTCCAGACTGAGTGCCGGCACGACGCCCATGAGGGCATTGGTGAGCACATTTGCTTTGGCCCGCTCCAGGACCGGGTTTACCGCGCGCTCCGCTTTCAATGGGCCCAGCCGCAGAAAATGGTCGCTGATCGTGAAACCGTGATCCGTCAGAACGCTTTCCGGGTCTGCCCGACTCGGTCAATAATAAATCATTCCGGCGAAGCGGATTGGGTCGACCGAAGGTACTCCTGCCACTCGATGGGCAGCAGTTGTTTTTTGCGGTTGTTGCACCGTTTGCAGGCCGGGACGACATTGCCCTTGGTGCTTTTGCCACCCCGGGCCACGGGAACGATATGGTCCATGGTCAGTTCGCCGGCCGGCGTCGGGCGACCGCAGTAGTAACAGCGGCCCTTGGCGCAACGGCGCTTCCACCACTGGGACTGCCGCAGTTCGCGGGCCTTTCGGCGCTCGCGCGCGATATCGCGCTCCTCCAGGTCGTAGGCATAGGGCTTCATGGCGTCTCGCCGCCTGTGGTTGCCGGCCGGCGCACCGCCAATTCCCGCACGGCCAGCCAATGGTCGATTTCGGTCCGCAGCAGGTCGTAAAAGCGATCCGAGCCCCCCAACCCCCGGCGGCCGAAAAAATAGTTGATTTCCAGCATCAGCGGCTGGGGCTCGCCCGTGGCGTTGGGCGACATGTCGAAAAGCAGGTCCAGGCCGGCCAGATCGATCTGCACCCGTTGGCAGAAGCGCCGGGCCAGCGCGACGGCCGTGGCACGACGGTCCGGGTCCGATACGGCGTCGATGCTGGCACCGTTGGATAGGCTCGTACCGAAAATCGAGCGGTCTTCCTGAACACGCCAATAGGCGACCTGGGTCTGTCCGACAACGGCCACGCGCAGCGTCCGACCGGCGTGGGGCACGAAGGCCTGCACCACAAACCCGCTCTGGCCGGACCGTTCGTGGGCGGCGGCCCGGGCAAGCGCCTGCATCAGGTCGGCAGAATTGCGCAGCAGCATGACCGTCTCGCCCTCCCCGCCCCAATCCAGCTTGAATACCAGTGGAAACCCGGCCGCGTCCAGGGCCGCACGGCTGCGCGTGAAATGGGCCATGTTCTCAAAAACCCACGTGCGGGGATGGGGCACGCCCATCTTGGCGAACAACCGGGCCTGACCCGTTTTGCCCGGATACCTAAAGCGAGTGTCGTAATTGGGAAACACATGCCCACAATGATCGCGGGCCATGCGGTAAAGGGCCGGTCGGCAGCCCTGGGGCAGCACCACCGCCTCGGCCCTGCGGATCGCCGCCAGATCCTCGTCGCCTGGCGCTCTGCCGGCGCACAGGATGTTGACATCGCCGTCGTAGCAAGGGTGAAAGGAGAGGATCATCCGTACCCGAACTTGCGCAGGGCCCGGGTGTCCCGGGTCCAGTTTTTCTGCACCCGCACAAACAGTTTCAAAAACACCCGCGCTTCCAGCAGGTCTTCGATCTCCTGCCGGGCGGCCTGGCCGATCTGTTTGAGCTTGGCCCCCCGGCGGCCGATGACGATGGCCTTTTGGGACTCCCGCTCGACGTGGATCGTGGCGTGAATCCGGACCGGCGCACCCGCTTGGGCCTCCTTGAAGGCCTCGACGGTGACCGCCAAGGCATAGGGTATCTCCTGGCCGGTCAGCCGGAAGGCCTTTTCGCGGATCATCTCAGCAACGACGAAACGCGTGGGCAGATCGGTCAGGCTGTCGGGCGGGAAAAAGGGCGGACCGGCGGGAAGCGCGCGTTGCACCAGTTCGAGCAGACGCTCCACCTGCTCGCCGCTTTTAGCGCAGACCGGGACCACGTCAGCAAAGGCAAACACCCTCGACCAGCGCTCGATCAGGGGCAGAATTGCCGGGCGGGAAAGGCGGTCGATTTTGTTCAGGGCCAGCAGGACCGGCAGCGAACGCGGGCGCAGCCGGTCGAGCAGCAGCTGCTCCGATTGCCGGTCCGGGGTGTGGGCATCGACCACCAACAGGATTAGATCGGCTTCGTCCAGGGTGGCCAGGGCCGCGTCCACAATGCGAACATTGAGCGGAACGGTGGCCTGGTGCACGCCGGGCGTATCCAGAAAGACCACCTGGGCGGCCGGGCGGTGAACGATGCCGAGGATGCGGTTGCGGGTCGTCTGGGGTTTTTTGGACGTGATGGCCAGCTTCTGGCCCAGCATGCGGTTCAACAGGGTGGACTTGCCCGCATTGGGCGCCCCGACAATGGCTACGAAACCGGATCGAAAGGGCCTTGGGCTGGCGTCAGTCGCGCTCATCTGATGCCTCGCCGACAGCCGTTTCAATAGCGGACCAGACCTCCGGGCGCCCCAGGCGGGATTTGGCGGAAAAGAGGATCAGCTCCGCGGCCGGAACGCCCAGGGTCCTCCCGATGGCCGCACGCTGTTGGACCCGGGCCGATTTGGACAGCTTGTCGGCCTTGGTCAGCACCAGAATGGGGGCGCGCCGGTAAAGCGCCAGCCAATCGATCAGGTTTTGTTCTTCCAGGCCCGGGGTGCGGCGCACATCCAGAATCAGAACGACCGCCCTGAGGGTCTCGCGGCCCTTCAGGTAGGTTTCGATCATGGGTCCCCACTGGCGCTGCACCGCGGCCGGTACCCTGGCATATCCGTAGCCGGGCAGGTCCACCAGGGAAAGCACCGCGTTGACCGTAAAAAAATTGATCAGCTGGGTTCGGCCGGGCGTGGCACTGGTCTTGACCAGCCGCTTGCGGTTGACCAGGGTGTTGATCAGCGAGGATTTGCCCACGTTGGAGCGTCCGGCAAAGGCCACCTCCGGAAGCTGCGCCACGGGATACTGGTGCGGTTTGACCGCGCTGGTGACAAATTCGGCCGATTTGACATTCATCCCATCACCGCGCTTTGAGGTAGGCCTCCAGCCGATTCATGCCTTCGGCGATGTTTTCCATGGAGTTGGCATAGGAAAAACGCAGGTACCCTTCGCCGTTGCGGCCGAAGTCGATTCCAGGGGTCACACCGACGCTGGCCTTTTCAAGGATGTCGAAGGCCAGGGCATAAGAGTCGTTGGAAATGTGCCGGGCGTTGGCGAACACGTAGAAGGCCCCGGTGGGTTCCACGGTAATGCCCAGGCCCATCTCCCGCAGCCGGCGCACCATGAAAACGCGCCGCTCGTTGTAGATGCGTTTCATCCGCGCCACGTCGGGGCCTGCCTCCTTGAGGGCCGCAATGCCCGCCTTCTGAATCATGCTGTTGGCCGCAATGAAAAAGTTCTGTTGAACCTTTTGAATGGGGCGCATGAACGCCTTGGGTGCGATCAGGTAACCCAGGCGCAGCCCGGTCATGGCGAACAGCTTGGAAAAGCCGTTCAGCACGAAGGCGTGGTCGCTGAACTCCAGGATCGAGTGTTCGCGGCCTTCGTAGACCAGGCCGTGGTAAATCTCGTCGGAAACGATCCAGGGCGCCATTTTAGCGATGGCGGCCATGCGCGCCCTGGAAAGCAGGTTGCCGGTGGGGTTGGACGGTGAATTGATAAAAATCGCCCGGGTGCGCTCGGAAAGTTTGGCCTCGATGGCCTCGGGGCGGAACTGGAAGCCATCCTCCTCGTAAACCGGCACCATGACCGGTTCACCGCCGACAAACTTGATGAAATTGGGGTAACAGGCGTAGTGCGGGTCGGACAGAATCACCTGGTCTCCGGGTTCGAGAAGGGCGGCAAAGGTCATGAAAATGGCCGGCGAGCTTCCGGAGGTCACCACCACCTGGTCGGGGTCCACGCTGACGCCGTAGGTGGCATGGTAGTACTGGCAGATCGCTTCACGCAGCTCCAACATCCCCAGGCTGTGGGTGTAGTGGGTAAACCCGTCGGTCAGGGCCTGACAGGCGGCGGTTTTGATGCACTCCGGCGTGTCGAAGTCGGGTTCGCCCACCTCCAGGTGCACGATGTGCCTGCCCTCACACTCCAACAGGCAGGCCCGCTCCAGAACATCCATGACGATGAAAGAGGTCATCTCTTCGGTGCGCTTCGATGCCATGCCACCATCTCCCTTGGTTGGGCGCCGACCGGGTTTCCGGCACGCAAACGGGCCCTATATCACCTTGTTGAGCGGATATTCGATGATCCCCTCGGCGCCCTGCTTGAGCAGTTCGGGAATCAGTTCGCGCACGACCCCGGTGCCCACGACGGTCTCCACCGAAAACCAGTCGGACTGGTACAAAGAGGCGATGGTGGGCGCGTTGAGGCTGGGAAGCAGCTTGACGATGCGCTCCAACTTGTCGTGGGGCACGTTCATCTTGATACCCACCATCTTGTCGCCCAGCAGCGCCCCTTTGAGCAGCAGGGCGATCTGCTCGATCTTCTCGCGCTTGGGTCTCTCTTCCCAGGCCCGGTGGTTGGCGATCAACTGCGTGTTGGTCTGCATCAGCTCGTGAATGATCCGCAGCCCGTGGGCCCGGATGGTGCTGCCCGTCTCGGTGACCTCCACGACGGCGTCGGCCAGGCCGGAGACCGCCTTGGCCTCGGTGGCGCCCCACGAGAACTCGACCGCCACCGATATCCCGAGCTCCTGGAAATAGCGCTTGGTGAAGGCCACCATTTCGGTGGCGACCTTTTTGCCGTTCAACTCGTCGAGGGTCTTGATGGGCGAGTCGTAGGGCACCGCCAGGACCCACCGGGCCGGCCGCGCGCTGACCTTGGAATAGACCAGCTCCTCCACAACGTGTACATCGGAGTTGTTTTCGGCGATCCAGTCCTTGCCCGTCAGCCCGGCATCCAGGGTGCCGCTTTCCACGTAGCGGGACATCTCCTGGGCCCGGCAGATGGTGCACGCGATGGTGGGGTCGTCGATTTCGGGAAAATAGCTGCGGTCGTTGACGTTGATCGTCCACCCGGAGCGCTTGAAAAGGGCAAAGGTGGCATTTTGCAGGCTTCCCTTGGGAATACCCAGTTTGAGGGGACTGGTCATTTTTTGTAGACCTCCTTGGGATCGAAAACCGGCGAGCCTACGGTCTCCAGTTCGCCGTTGGTCACCCGCTGGTAAAAACAGCTGGCATAACCGGTGTGACAGGCCGCCCCGCCCGCCTGTTCCACTTTGAGCAGCACCGTGTCGCTGTCGCAGTCCACACGGATCTCCTTGACCTGCTGGATGTGCCCGGAAGTGAGCCCTTTGACCCACAAGGTGTCCCGCGTGCGGCTGTAATAGGTTGCCCGTCCGGTGGAAAGGGTGGCTTCCCAGGCGTCCCGGTTCATGAAGGCCAGCATGAGCACGGCGCCGGTTTTGTGATCCTGGGCAATGGCCGGAACCAACCCGCCCATTTTATCAAAATTCAGTTGAATCATTCGATGTCGCTCCAAACGGTGACACGGCCGCGACCGTCTTGCGTGTCGCATCCGCAGCACCCCCGGTTGCAAAAACGTGACCTAAAACCGAACTATCTAACCATATCGACCCGGTGAGTCAACGCATTTTTTTTGCAACTGTGGGATAATCTTGCGAAAATACCGATACTCTGTTAGGTATTCGGTAATTGAACAACTCAACCTGGATCCACTATGCTCAGAAAAAGAAGCACCTCTCAGATTCTGAAAGACCGGGCTCGCCGCAAATCCGGCGTATCCTTCGGACGCCTCATGAAGTGGTCGCTGGTCATCGTTCTCGCGCTGATGCTGTCGGGTGCGGCGACCGCGGTCGGCGTCTATTTTTATTTGAGCGACGACCTGCCCAAAATCACGTCCCTGAAAGATTATCAACCGTCCATCATCACCACGGTGTACTCGGACGACAATCGAAAAATCGCCGAATTCTACAAGGAAAGACGCATCGTGGTGCCGCTTTCCGAGATACCCGTTCAGCTTCAACAGGCCTTTATCGCCGCCGAGGACGCCCGCTTTTACAAACACGGCGGGATCGATCTGTTCAGTGTGGCACGCGCTTTCATCAAGAATCTGGAGGCCGGCGCCATCGTCCAGGGCGGCAGCACCATCACCCAGCAGGTCACCAAATCGTTTTTGCTGACGCCCGAGCGCAGCTATCGGCGCAAACTCAAAGAGGCCATCTTGGCCTATCGCATCGACAAGGCCTTCACCAAGGAGGATATCTTATATCTGTATCTGAACCAGATCTACCTGGGCCACGGGGCCTATGGGGTGGAAGCCGCCGCGGAAAACTACTTCGGCAAGTCGGTCAGCGAACTCAACCTGGCCGAATGCGCCATTCTGGCGGGGCTGCCCCAGGCGCCCAGTCGATACTCCCCATTTCAGTTTCCGGATCGCGCCAAGCAGCGCCAGATTTATGTCCTGAACCGCATGCTGGCCGAAGGGTTCATCGACAACACCCAGGTCACCGAGGCCATCGACATCAAGATGGACATCAAACCCCGGCGCAACTGGTACATCGAGCAGGTCCCCATTTACACCGAGCACATCCGCCGATACGTCGAAAGAAAATACGGCAAAGCGGCCCTGTACACCCAGGGTCTGAAAATCTATGCCGCCGTTAACATCGAGATGCAAAAAGCCGCCCGCCGAGAAATTGAAAAGGGGCTGCTTGAATTGGATCGACGCCAGGGATACCGCGGCCCGCAAGCGCATCTGGAGCCCGATCAAATCGAGTCGTTTTTGGGCCAGTTGCAACTCGCCTTGCTTCAGGATCCCCTGGCCGAAGGGATGTCGACCAAGGGTGTGGTCAGCAACGTGGACGACAAAAAAGGGACCGCCGTCGTTCAGATGGGTGCCGCCAAAGGGGTGATGTCGATCGAGGAGACGCGCTGGGCCCGGCACCCCAATCCCGACCGGACATCCAAACAGGAACCCGTCAAAAAGATGAGCCAGGTGGTGACACCCGGGGACGTCGTCCTGGTCAAGCTGGTTAACAAACCGACGACATCCGACGACATATGGAAAATCTCCCTGGACCAGCCTCCCGACGCCCAGAGCGCCCTGGTGTGTCTCGAAGCGGAAACCGGACTGGTAAAGGTGATGGTGGGCGGCCGGGATTTCATGGAAAGCCAGTTCAACCGGGCCATTCAGTCCCGGCGCCAGCCCGGCTCGGCCTTCAAACCGATCATCTATGCCGCCGCCATCGACAAGGGCTTCACCCCGGCCTCCGAGATCATCGACTCGCCGATCGTTTTCACGGACGAGGCCAACGACTTCACCTGGAAGCCCAAAAACTACGGGCAGAAATTTTACGGGCCGACCCTGCTCAGAAAAGCGCTGGCCAAGTCGCGCAATGTGGTCACGATCAAGATCCTTCAGGAAATCGGGATCGACTATTGTATCGACTATGCCAGAAAGTTGGGTATCGAATCGGAGATGCCCCGGGACCTGTCGATTGCCTTGGGTTCGTCGGGCGTTTCCCTGTTGGAACTGGTCAACGCCTATGCCGTTTTCGCCAACCAGGGCTATCTGATTGAACCGGCCTTTATCACCAAGATCGAAGATCGCTTTGGAAACGTTCTGGAAGAGATGAATCCATCCCGCAAACGGGCCATCGACAAGAGCACGGCCTATATCATGACCAGCCTGATGGAGAGCGTGGTCACAGAGGGAACCGGCCGACGTGCCAAGCGCTTGAATCGGCCAGTGGCCGCCAAAACGGGGACCACCAACGATCTTCAGGACGCCTGGTTCGTGGGATACACGCCGCGCTTCATCACCGGCGTCTGGGTGGGCCACGACAACGGGCAGACGCTGGGCAAGGGCGAAACCGGGTCGCTTACGGCCAGCCCGATCTGGCTCGGTTTCATGGAGGCGATTTTAAAAGGTACCCCGGTACAGACCTTCCCGGTTCCCGAAGGGGTGGTGTTCGCCAAAATTGACACGGAAACGGGGCTGTTGCCGATCCCGGAATCCAAGGCGACCCGCTTTGAATGTTTCAAGGAGGGAACCGCACCGACCGAATACACGCCCACCCCGGACACCATCGTGGATGCCGAATCGTTTTTCAAGTCCGACATGTAACCGGCAATGAAATTAAGATCCATCCTGCAGATTCTATCCCTGCTAGCCTTCATTTCGGCCTGCAGCGCCGGATTCCTCTACTATCGGTTCCTAAAGGAGTACGCCACCCAGGAAGCCGAACGCCACGTCACCGAACGCCTGCAGACCACCAAGAAAAACCTCTCCACCTTCTTTTCCGAGAACGTCAAGCCCGTGCGCCTGTTGGCCGGGATGCAGCCGTTGGTGGATGCGCTGAATCACAGCACGCCCGAGACCCTGAACGCGGCCAATGCGCTGTTGGATCTGTACCAACAGCGCCTGGATGTCGAAACCTGCTATCTGATGGACGATGGCGGCAACACGATCGCCTCATCCAACCGCCATTCGCCGGACAGCTTCGTCGGCATCAATTTTTCGTTCCGGCCCTATTTTCAGCAGGCCATACAGGGGTTGCCGTCCAGTTACCTGGCCCTGGGCACGGCCTCACGCAAACGGGGGGCCTATTACGGCTACCCGGTGTACCGCGACGGCGAGGACACCCCCTTGGGAATCGTGGTCATCAAGGCCTCGATCTATTTCGTGGAAAAGGAGCTGACCCAGGAGCCGAGCAGCATTCAACTGGTCGTCAGTCCCCTGGGCGTTATTTTCATCTCCAGCCATCCCGACTGGCTCTACCAACTGCTGTGGCGCCCTGGTCCGAACGACCTTGAGCAGTTGCGCCAATCCCGCCAGTTCGGCAATGGACCCTGGCAATGGACGGGCATCCGCAGAGACGGCGGCCGACGGGTGGTCGATGCCTTCGGAAAAGCCTATCTGTACCAGGAGGTCGACGTCGACAACTACCCGGACTGGAAAATCGTGTACCTGTATGACCTGGCCGCAGCCTCGAATATCGTTTCCGAGTCCCTGTCGAAAATCGTGCTGCCGGTTATCGTCATCCTGTGCACCCTGCTGGGACTGTCGATCAGCTTTCTTTACAGCCGCGCCAACCAGGAAATCGTGCGCCGCCGCAGTGTGGAGGGTGTGCTGCGCAAAAGCGAGGAGCGCTACCGCAGTCTCTACCACCACACGCCCGCCATGCTTCACTCCATCGATCCAAACGGCCGCCTGCTCAGCGTCAGCGACTACTGGTCCGAAGCGCTCGGCTACACCCGCGAGGAGGTCCGGGGCAAAAAACTGACCGATTATCTGACCCCGGCCTCCCGACAATTCGCCGAAACACAGGTCTTGCCGGCCTTTTTTAAAAACGGGTTCATCAAGAATGTACCCTATCAGTTTGTCAAGAAAAACGGTCAGATCATCGAAACCCAGCTTTCGGCGATCTCCGAGCGTGACGAAAATCAGCGCACGGTCCGGTCCCTGGCCGTATCCATAGACGTCAGCGAACGCAACCGGGCCGAGCGGGCGCTCAAGGAGGCCAAAGAGGCCTTGAGCCGCTACTCCAAAAATCTAGAGCGACAGGTCCGCAAGCGCACCCGTGAAATTTCCGGTATTTTGAAATACAGTCCGGCCGTGATCTACATCAAGGATGCCGACGGCAAATACAGCATGGTCAACTCACGCTTCGAAAAGCTGTTCGGCATTCAATCCAGCGACGTTCGCGGCAAAACCGACCCGGACTTCCTGTCCGCGGAGGTCGCCGAGCAATTTTTGAAAAACGACGAGCGGGTACTTCAAGAAAAGCAGTCGCTTCAGGTTGAGGAACAGTTCGTCATCGATGGACACGTCTATACTTTTTTGAGCACCAAATTTCCCCTGTACGACGACAAGGGCCGCGTCACCGGCGTGTGCGGCATCGCCACCAACATCACCGTTTTGAAAAAAGCCCAGGAGCAGCTGCGACGCCTGTCGGCCGGCATCATGAATGCCCAGGAACAGGAGCGCGCTTATTTGGCGCGGGAACTGCATGATGAACTTGGGCAGGTGCTGACCGCCCTGCGCATGGATGCGGTCTGGATTCAAAAGCGGGTCCGGCAATCCGACCCGACCCTGGGCGCACGTGCATTGACAATGTGCGATCTCATCGATACAACCATAGAAAATGTCCGCAATCTGGCCATTCGGCTGCGGCCGGGCGTTCTGGATCATCTGGGCCTGGTGGAAGCCATCGAGTGGGTGACGGCCGATTTCGAGAAGCGATACGGGATCACCTGTGTGTTTAAAAACAGCGACGGCCCCGAGATCCGCGGCCACATCGCCACCGCCGCCTACCGGATCATCCAGGAAACCCTGACCAACGTGGCCCGGCACGCCTCGGCCACGCGGACGACGGTCAGCATGTCCATTGTGGGCCGGCAGTTGACCTTTACCATCGCGGACAACGGCGCCGGGTTCGACCCCCGGACGCTGGGGGACAGCGCGGGTCTAGGAATGACCAACATGCGCGAGCGAGCCAATTTGGTGGGCGGTGTTTTCGACGTGCAATCCACTTTGGGCAAGGGGACCCGGATCTGCTTTACCGTGCCCCTGCCCGCATCCAACCAGACATAGCGTCCCTTTTCGGGAGCACACCGGCTGGGCGAAGGTCATCATGATCAAGGTACTGCTGGCGGACGACCACAGCATTGTTCGAGCTGGACTGCGCCGGATCGTTGAAGAGAGCGATGATATCGAGGTGATCGCCGAGGCATCGGATGGCCGGGAGGCGATCCTGGCCGTACGCAAAAACCGTCCGGACGTGGCCGTCATCGACATTTCCATGCCGGTACTCGATGGGCTGGAGGTGATCACCCAACTCAAAAGCGAATACCCTGACATCCCCATTCTGGTGCTGACCATGCACGAAGAACACCAATATGTCATTCGCGCCATAGAAACTGGTGCCATGGGCTACATCACCAAACAGAGTGCGCCGGAGCAGTTGGTCAAAGCCATTCGCAAGGTTTATTCCGGTTCGCTTTTCCTGTCGGACGAGGCCGCCGAAGCGCTGGCCCTGCGGGTGGCCAAAGGCAACAAAACCGAATCGCCGCTGGACACCCTGTCGACGCGGGAGCTTCAAGTGCTCAGACGTCTGGCCATGGGCAACACCAATCGGGAAATCGCAGACGCCTATCACATCAGCATCAAGACCGTGGACACCTATCGCTTTCGGCTGCTCAAAAAGTTGAATCTGCGCAACAATGCCGAATTGTCCCGTTTCGCCATCCAGAACCAGTTGATCGATGCCTAAGCGGGCGGTTTTTGAAAAAACAGACCCTGTTTATCGGTTTGCGAAAAGTCGGATAGCGGCCTGCCGGACGCCGCTGTCCGTGTCCGACAACAGCTGCTCGAGGCCATCCCAGAGCGACCGGTAGTCGCAAGACGGCAGCGCCTTCAGGTTTTCGATCACCTGACGGCGGATCTGCGGATCGTCGTCGGACAGCAGTTGACCATAGCCATGCAAAAGGGTTTTGGACAGCGGCAGCATTCCCAGACCACACAGGGCGTCCAGGCGCAAGGCGGCCGGTAGGGTGGCCATCGATTCCAGGTAGGTCGTGACGATGCGACCGGTCGGTCGCTCGAATCGCCAGAGGTTGAGCAGAATGCAGCGTCGAAGGTCCTGGCGGGCGCTGTTGAGCTCGCCGGTCAAGCGTTCAAAAGCCTCCGTCGTAGCCACCGAGGCAAGCGCTACCACCACCGCCTCGCCGACATCGTGGTCCGGGTCGCCGAGGTGCACCAGAAGTGGCGCCACGGCCGCCCGATGGTTGTGCCACCCAAGGGCGATGGCACAGTTGGCGCGAACCACGGGACAGGGATGGTCGAGGTGCGCTATCAGGGCCTCGACCAGCATTTGAGAATCGTCGCTCGCCGCGGCCGCCAGGCTCAGCTGCAGCGCCGCCAGGCGACGAACGGTTTCGTCGATCCCATCTTCGACGATCAGCCCGAAGAGCGGTTCGAGCACACGCTCGTCGCCACGGTATCCAAGCCGGGGAACGATCCGGGAGAGCAGGGCCGTGTCGGCAAAGGGCAGCGCGTCGATCAGCACGCAAAGCGATTCGGGCATCTCGTTGAAAGCGCTCGGCGGCGCGGCAAGGTATCGCCGTACCTTTTCCAGTATCCGATCCGAACGGTTCAGGGGAACCAGCGTTGCCGTTTTCATATCTGGCGACATGCCAAGCGCCGAAATCCTTCCTAAAAGAGGGCAAGCTGCTCCTGAGCGGGGGTCCGGCTCCGTTGCAGCCTCGATTCGGAAACGTTTTTCATGGCGCTGTCGATGTCGGCCAGGAATGGTGACCAGCGCCGGAACCGTTTTTGCCCCCTGATATATCTGACGGCCGCCCGGGTCAACAGCAAATGCGTTTTTGCCCGGGTCAGGGCAACGTAGAAGAGCCGGCGCTCTTCCTCGATATCCGGTAATCGACCCGCGGATCGGAATGGAATCCAATCCTTTTCGCAACCGGCGATGAAAACCACCGGAAATTCGAGGCCCTTGGCGGCATGCATGGTCATCAGGGAAACCTTTTCAACGCGGTGATCGTAAAGGTCGGTGTCGCCGGACAAGGCCTGTACGGCCAAAAACCCGGCCGGATCGGTTTGATACCGGGCGTCGTTCAGGCGCAAGGACCGCAACCCCTGTTCGAACAAACGGTCGCCGGCATATTTTTCACGCAAGCCGGTCTGGGTGGCGATCCAGTCGACGGCATCCCCGACCGAGCGACGATCCACCTCGCGCCGGAAAGCCGCAATCCGTCCGGCAAGCTCAACCAGGCGCTGCTGGGCCGACCGAGCCAGGTCCGGAATCGGAAACCGCCGCGCCTGTGTCAGGGATTCCGGCATCGACAGGTGGTTCGAATAGGCCCATTTTTTAAGCAATTCAAGGCTTTTAACGGAAACCCTGGCCCGTAGCAGGGTCGTGACCTGCTCAAGATCACTGAACAGGCCCACGCCGTAAAACACCTTGACCGCGGCCAACAAGGCCTGCATGCCCGCATGATCCAGCGTAGCCGTTCGGTCCACCAACTGGCACGGAATACCGGCCTTTTCCAGGACCGACAGGATCGGCGTTGCTTGGCTTCGCGTCCTGAACAGCACCGCAAAATCACTGAAACTCAACCACGGATGGGTCTCAGCGGCATCCACAACACCGGAATCCAGCGACAAAAACCCGGTTCCCCCGACCATGGATTCGATGGTTTTACCAATGGCCACCGCTTCGGATTTTTCGGTGGCCATTGTCATGACATGGATCTGTGGATCTCCCTGCCTACCCGAATGGACCGGCTGGCGCTTGAGTGTGTCGGACAACTCCGGGTTGCGTTGAATCACCTGTGAGGAGACCTCCAAAATGGTCTGGGTGGACCGATAATTGTTCTTCAGAAAAATCGTCCGCGCATCTTGAAAATCGCGTTGGAACCACTGAAAACATTCCCGGTGGGATCCTCTGAACGCATAGATGGATTGATCCGGATCACCAATGACGCAAATGTTGCGACACGTGCCGGCCAATAGACGGATCAGCCGGTACTGACCGGCGTTGATATCCTGATATTCATCGATAAAGATGTGGCTGAAACGACCGGCGTAGCGGTCGCGCATCCTTGGCGACGAGGTCATCAGGCCGGTGGCCCTCACAATCAGATCCTCGAAATCGACCCGTCGGTTGAGGCGCAGCAGCTGCTCATACACGTCATAACATCGCTTGAAATCGGTTGGCTCATCCGGCAAGGCGCCATCGTCTTGGTCTGGGTCCACGGCGGCCGCGTTTTGTTTTAACCCAACCAGCCACTCGGTCAGCCGCTCTACGTTGATCGCGGATTGGGGTCCCGATATCCCAGCCATGGCGACGGCATCGCGGATCAAAGCCCGACGCGACGTCGTGTCCAGGATCAAGAGGCCGTCCTGGCCCGCGGCCTGTTTCAGAATTGTATACCCCAAGGCGTGGAACGTTCCCACAAAAGGCAACGGGCGGGTCTTGCCCAGGATCGCCGTCAACCGCGAGCGCATTTCAGCGGCGGCCTTGTTGGTAAAGGTGACCGCCAGCAGGCGGTCGGCAGGCGTGCCCTGTTCGACCAACCGGGCGATCCGAAAGGTCAAGGTACGGGTTTTGCCCGTTCCCGGCCCGGCCACGATCATGAGGGGACCGTTGCCGTGCTCCACGGCCAACTGCTGCCGCCGATTCAGTTGGATCGGCGGCGGCTGCGATTCGTCCGGGGCGGAGATCACCGCACCCGCCGGCCTGTCAGGGCGGTTTCGGGTGGTTGTGCAGGCTTCAGCTGAGGTTTCACAACCGACCCGCCTGGCAGCGTCATTGAATCCGCTAAAAAGTGAACGCTGCCCAAACAGGCGCGCTCTTTCCAGATCGTCAAATATCCGGACCGTTCCAAAATGCCCGTCGTAACCGGGTGAAAACGAAACCTGATCGGCGCGCATGCGGCAGATGGCTTCGTCCAGGAGCGGCACACCGGCAGAGGCGATCGTCTCGCGGTCGAGACGATGCAGGATATTGAATTCACAGCCAAGCCGTTCCAGCAAAAAACGAACGGTTCCTTGGACTTTCTTGGATTGGGCACCCACTGACAAAATTTCCGACAGCAGATCGTCCAACGGTATCAGTCGGAAAAAGGGTGCCGGCTGCAGCGGACGATACCCCTGGGGGCGTGTGGCCAGTGTTTCCACGCGATGCAACACCCCCAGGGTCAGCGGTTTGCCGCACACCGGACAATTGCCTGAATGGGAGCGAGTTTGGGCAGGGGTAAACTGAACACCGCACTTGCGGTGTCCGTCCACGTGGTATTTACCCTCCTCGGGAAAGAACTCGAAGGTCCCCGCAAACCGATCGGGATCACCGCTGGTGATGGCGGCCCGAATGCCCGCATAGCTCAGCTGGGTCGTGAACAGGTTGGCTTCACGACCCAGCTTGGAGGGCGAATGGGCATCTGAATTGGAAATGAGCGTGATCCCGTCCAGGTTGTCGACCCGCCAGTTCATGGCCGGATCGGATGAAAGCCCGGTTTCAGCGGCTACGATGTATGGGCTCAGATCCTCGAAACAGGCTTGAACCGAGTCGAATCCGGATCTCGATCCAAGCATCGAAAACCACGGTGTCCAGATGTGGGCCGGGACCAACAGGCCGTCTTGACAGGTTTCCAATACGATTTCCAGAAGATCGCGAGCATCCAGGCCGAGTATGGGACGGCCATCGGCATTGAGATTGCCGATGGCGTCCAAGCGGTGGTTGAAGCGTTGCACGCACCGCCGATCAGGGAAAAAAACCAGGTTGTGGTTCTTTCGGGTAGCGCCCTTTTTCTTGTAGATACTGCTTATTTCACAACTGAGCAGGAACCGAACCGGCGCCCGGCACGACGGGGGGACGGCCTCGTCACAAGCCGCAGCGATGTCGGACCTAAGCCGATAGAGGCCCGCTTCGGCCGGCTCAAGCTTGTCGCTGATTTCGCCAAACCACCGCGGGTGCGTAAAATCACCCGTGCCGACCACGGTGATGCCTTTTAATTGCGCCCAAATATAGATATTTTCTAGATCGAGGGATCGGGCGGTAGCCCGCGAATATTTCGAGTGAATGTGAAGATCTGCTATGAATGGATCCGATTTCATGGTGGGATGTGCTTTTCCTGGAGACCAATTACCAAAAAGAGCTTGATTATTGCCTTAAAAAATTATATATATATTTGTTTTTTTTAATTAAAACTAAAATAGAAAGAAACGGCACCACCTTATGGCCATCATGTCCTCGGCAGCATCCATTACTCCCTATCACATCGGTGGAAAACTCCCGGATCCGATCCTGGATACAGTTGCAGCCGGTCTAAAAAAAAATGCCATTGAAGAGATCGACAACGACGCCTCGGATAAGGCGGTTGGATGGGCGTGCATCGGCGATCCCTTCAGCACCGATTTCGACCGGTCCCCCTTTCTGATGGGAACCCATTTGGTGTTTTCCATGCGAATTGACAAAAAAACGATCCCCGCCAAAGTCGTTCAAAAACATTACGCCCTGGAAATGCAAAAGAAACTGACCGAGAGCGGTCGGGATTATCTGAGCAACACCGAAAAAAAAGAACTCAAGGAGCATGTTGTGCAGGTGTTGAATCTCAGAATACCGGCAACCCCCCACGTTCACGATTTGATCTGGAACTACGAAGCCGGCACACTCTGGTTTTTCTCCAATTTGAAAGGGGCCAACGAAGAGTTGGAAACGCTGTTCAGCCGCTCTTTCAATCTTAAATTGGTGCGCCTGTTCCCTTATACCATGGCAATGCTGACGGCGCCACTGTCAGATGCCGAAAAAGATATCCTGGCCAAACTCACCCCAACCCCATTCACGGAGTAATCGAAAACCGATGTTAGATGTCGCCGTTGCCTATAACCGCTACCAGTTTATTGGTAATGAATTTTTGACCTGGCTGTGGTTCATGATCGACAGCCACCCCCACGATTTGAATGCCGTGGTTGCCGACATGACATCGCTTACGGTCGGCAATCGAATCGTGCTCGAAAACACGATCAACGATACCAGCGAGATCATCACCATCAAAGGCGACGACGCCGGGTTGGAAGAGGGCATTTTGTCTCTGCGCAAAGGCGCAACGGTAGTCGAACTGAACCTGATCTACAAAGCGCTCAATCAGGAGTGGCAATTCACCCTGAAAGGTGAAAACCTGAGTTTCTACGCTCTCAAGGTCCCTCAAACGGGCCCGATCGAAACCGCGCAGGAGATCGAGGGCATGATCTTGGAAAAAGCCTATCTGTACGAAAAAGCGGTTGTGCTGGTCGATCATCTGTTTAACTTTTTCCTGAAGCGCCGCTGCGGCGTCCAGTGGCAGCAGACGATCGTGCCGGAAATTAAAAAATGGATTTACAGCTGAAGCGACGGCAGGCCGGTTCGACCGCCGCCGTTATCAACAGTTGGTTATTGAAAGGATGACGATAACTCAGCCGTTGTTAACACTGTCGGCCGGCATGTCCATAACGGCAGGCTTTTGAATGGCGAACCGTCCGGTTGTTAACAGCCGGATTTAAAAAAATATTAATTAATATCGAAAGGTTGGGTTAGTTATAGATTTATTATCAGCCCTTGTTGAAAGGATTATTTTTAAGTAAAGGAATACTAATATGAAATTCATTATCAACAAATTTCAGATTGTCAGTGTCCTGTCCAAAATTCAGGGGTTGACCGGACGTCGCAGCAACCTGGCCATTACCGAAAATATTTTGATTCGGGCAACGACCGACGGCATTCATATGACCGCGACAGACCTGGAGACCGGTTTCGAAGGATTTTATCCGGCCGCCGTGGAAAAAGAGGGTACCGTGGCGGTCAGCGCTAAAAAATTATACGAGATTCTGCGTGAATTTCCCGCCGAGGATATTCTGATCAACGAGGTCGAAAATCGCTGGATTGAAATCAGCAACCACAAGGTGCAGTACCATATTGTCGGTATGAATCCGGACGATTTTCCCGAAACGCCGCATATCAGCCAAGTCGACTTTTTTTCCATCGATGCCGGGGCTCTCGAAAAAATGATCGAACGCGCCACCATCATCTCGGCAACCGGCGATGAGAAACGGGCCCACATCAACGGGGTCTTTGTCGAACGGACCCATAGCCCGGAAAACAATCGACTGCGGTTTGTTTCAACCGACGGCAGTCGATTGAATGCCGCGGATCACCTGTACGACGCACCGGATGCAATTCCGGCCGGCGAGGGGGTCCTGGTTCCCAAAAAAGGGTTGAACGAAGTGGCCAAGTTCCTGGATATCGACGGCGACGTCAAGGTCGGCATCAAGGACAGCAATTTTATCGTCAAAAAGGAACACGAGACCCTTATCATCCGTCTGCTCGACGGTGAATTTCCCAAGTACGAAGATATTTTAAAAAAAGGAGACATTCACATCATCGAACTGGACAAAATCAAATTTGCAAAAATGCTCAAGCGCATGTCCATCCTGGCTACCGATAGCTACAAGGGCGCCGTTTTTTCCTTTGAAGACAATAAAATGGTGGTGACGGCCACCAACCCGGATTACGGTGAATCCAAGGAAGAGATGGAGATCGAATTTTCAGGCGATGCCATCGAAGCGGCCTTCAACCCCAAATTTTTCACGGACACCCTGGCCGTTATCGACGAGGACCAGGTGGTTCTCAATATCAGCGACGGCAATCTGCCCTGTATTGTGCAAGGGGACACGGATCAAACCTTTATCAGCGTTATCATGCCCATGAGAATATAAATGAACGACATATACGATGCCAGCAGTATTGATGTGTTGGAAGGACTGGAACCGGTACGGTTGCGGCCGTCCATGTATATCGGAAACGTGGATGTGGCCGGCCTTCACCACCTGGTTTACGAGGTGGTGGACAACAGCATCGACGAGGCCATGGCCGGTTACTGCGACACCATTCGGGTGACCATCCACAAGGACAACAGCGTCAGCGTGGAGGACAACGGCCGGGGAATTCCCGTTGACATCCATCGTACCGAAAATGTTCCAGCGGTCGAAGTGGTGTTGACCAAACTGCATGCCGGCGGAAAATTTGACAACGACAGCTACAAGGTATCGGGAGGATTGCACGGCGTCGGCGTCAGCGTGGTCAATGCCCTGTCCAAATCCCTGGAGGTTGAAATCTACGCCAAGGGCCGAACCTACTACCAAAGTTATGCAAGGGGTGTCAAAACCTGCGAATTGAAAGTCATCGGCGAAAGCCAGAAGCGGGGCACCTCGATCCATTTCGTTCCCGACGATCATATATTCAACGTGACCGAGTTCAGTTACGACATTCTGACCCGCCGCCTCAGGGAACTGGCGTTTCTCAACAAGGGCGTCAACATTTTTATCGAAGACGAGCGCTTCGACAAAAGCGACCGCTACTGTTACCAAGGCGGAATCGTTTCGTTTGTCGAGTACCTGAACAAGCGTCACTCGGCGCTTCACGAGCCGGTCTTCATCGAAGGCTGTCGCAACGATGTCACGATCGAAGTCGCCATTCAGTACAATGCGACCTACAAAGAAAACATATTTTCATTTGCCAACAACATCAACACGGTCGAAGGCGGTTTTCACCTGATCGGGTTCAAGGCCGCCCTGACCCGCTGCATCAACCAGTATGCCGTAACCGGGAACCTGCCCAAGAACCTGTCCGCCAAAATCAGCGGTGACGATGTTCGGGAAGGATTGACCGCGATCATCAGCGTGCGCATCAAATCGCCCCAGTTCGAAGGTCAGACCAAAACCAAACTGGGCAACAGCGAAGTCAAAGGGCTGGTCGAATCGCTGGTCAACGAAAAGCTGAGCGTCTTCATGGAGGAGAATCCGGCGGTTGCCCGGAAAATCATTGAAAAGGCCGTCGATGCCGCCCGGGCCCGGGACGCGGCCAAACGCGCGCGCGACCTGGCCCGCAACAAAGGGGCCTTGATCGACTCCACCCTGCCGGGAAAGCTGGCCGAATGTCAGTTGTCCGACCCGGCCCTGCGCGAGCTTTTTCTGGTCGAGGGCGATTCGGCCGGCGGTTCGGCCAAACAGGGACGCGACCGCAGATTTCAGGCCATTTTACCGCTCAAGGGCAAGATTTTAAACGTCGAAAAGGCGCGTTTCGATAAAATTCTGCGCAGCGAGGAGATCAAAAATATCATCACGGCCCTTGGCACCGGTGTCGGCAAGGAAGAGTACAATATCGATAAAATCCGCTACCACAAGATCATCATCATGACCGATGCGGACGTCGACGGCAGTCACATACGCACCCTCCTGTTGACCTTTTTTTATCGTCAAATGCCTGAACTGGTTGACAAAGGTTACCTTTATATCGCCCAGCCACCGCTGTTTAAGATTGGTAAGGGCAAAAGCGAATCGTACCTCAAAGACGAACAGGAATTAAACGACATCATTTTAAAAAAAATATGTGAACGAAAACAGGTCCGGATCGCCGGCGAAGACAAACGGCTGACCAACCACCGCCTGTTTATTTTTTTGTGTGATCTGAGTGAATACACCTCCTTGATACGCAAGCTGGAGCATCGCGGGTTCGACCCCTTTCTAACGGAAATTCTGATCGTTGCCAACGTTCAGGACAAACTGTTTTTGCAGGATCGGGAGCGGATGAACGGTTTGAAAACCGCCATCGAAGCGCATGGTTATGCAACCGAGTCCATCGCCTGGAATGAAGCCGATGAGGTTTTCGAACTGATCGTCAACCCCACGGACAGCAATAAATACCAGCCGGCAGCCACGATCGGCCGACAGTTGGTCTACTCTTCGGACTATCAGAAATGTTTGTTGCTCAACAATAAACTCAGGGACTATGATCGCCCGCCCTTCGCGGTTCACACGATCGACAGCGATGCACCCCCGCTGATGGTCGCCGACAAACGGCAATTGCTGCAGCACCTGTTCGAAGAGGGCAAAAAAGGCATCCACATTCAACGCTACAAAGGGTTGGGCGAGATGAATCCCGAACAGTTGTGGCAGACCACCATGCACCCGGACCGGCGTCATCTGCTGAAAGTAACCGTGGAGGACGCCGTCGAGTCAGATGAGATATTCACGATTTTAATGGGCGATGAAGTGGAGCCGCGACGGGAGTTCATTCAGAACAATGCTCTGGAGGTAAGTGTGCTCGACATATAGCTCGTTTCGATCCAGAAACGGTTGTTTTGCCCGGATTTAATCTCCCAAAAAATGAGACTCCCCGATTATCTCGAAAGAGAATCAGGGAGTCTCAAATGGGTGAGCTCATTTAATGATGATCAGGGCATCGGCATCCGAATCGGTTCAGATAAGATCGAGCGGCACAAGCGGTTGCACATCAGCAGCGACATTAAAGAGCGACTGTTTGATTTCACAATTTGGATTGGTTGTCAATCCATTTTTTGAATGGGGTTCCTTTAATTTATGCAGTAAGGCGGCCAGACGATGCACATTCACCAGATCAATGCCAGGGATCTGCCGGATCTGTGGTTTCAGGCGGTACACGATATACTGGACAGCGGCAAGAAATTCATTGTCGATAAAGGGTCCTACGCCGGCCAGACCCGGCTCGAATACGATTTTTTTATCGGCAAGATCGCCTACCCCGCCACCGAACCACTGTTGCCTGACATTCCAGCGTCGTGCGGCATTCCCAATCCCGTCGAACAGGGCTATATTTACGGTGGCGACGGATACGAGCGCTCCTACGTGGAATACCTGATGACCGGACTGAAGCAGCCAGGCGAATCCTACACCTATGGAGAGCGCTTGACCCGCTACCCGGTCACCGGCGACAAATTGAAATGGCTGCGGTCCGGCAATTCCGACATCATCGACGTCATGGACCCCGACGGCCGGATTCTCTTCGAAGAGGGCCCGCACCTCTATCTCAACCAGATCGAACTGGCCATTGACATCTACAAGCGGCACGGGTTCAGAAACAACCAGATTATTCTGCAGGTCGGCCACCCAACCGATATGCTGCTGGTCGATCCGCCCTGTTTGAGACACATCGACACCCGCATTCAAGACGATGGTGACGGTCCCGAGTTGCGCTTCAACATCTATTTTAGATCGTGGGATTTGTGGGGCGGGCTGCCTGCCAATTTAGCCGGCATCGTCGAACTCGGCAAATACATGGCCGGCGAGATCGGCCTGCCCGAGGATGCGCTGCGGGCCTGGACCGTTGCTTCCAAAGGGCTGCACCTGTACGGGTACGCCGAAGATCTGGCCAAGCTGAGGTGTCTGCGGCAGTAATCTGATGGGCTCGTAAAAACACCGATATCTGCATTACGTTTCATCCCTGGTCACTGCGGAGTACCGCCAGTAGGCCTTCTATACTAAAAATCGATACTTCCCGGCGTTCGCGGAAAAGGGATCACATCCCTGATGTTGGTCACGCCGGTGATCAGCATCAACAACCGCTCGAAACCCAGCCCAAAGCCGCTGTGGGGTACCGTTCCGTAGCGCCGCGAATCCAGGTACCACCAGTAGTTATCTTGTGACAGTCCGGCTTCGGCCATACGCTTTTCCAGAATGTCCAAGCGCTCTTCACGCTGGCTGCCGCCGATCAATTCGCCGATTCTGGGAACCAGTATATCCACCGCCGCCACCGTTTTGCCGTCGTCGTTCAGGCGCATGTAAAAGGGTTTGATGGCCTTTGGGTAGTCGTAGAGAATGACCGGTTTCTTGAAGTGGATTTCGGTCAGGTAGCGTTCGTGCTCGGACTGCAGGTCCGCTCCGTAGGTCACATCGAAATCAAACGATTTTTTTGAATGCGCCAATATGTCGACGGCACTGCCGTAAGCAACGCGTTCGAATTCGGAACCGACGATGTTGTCCAGGGTCTGCATCAAACCGTTGTCGACGAATCGGGCGAACAACTCCAGATCCTGGGAACACTCCTCCAGAGCGAAGGATATCAGATGTTTGATCAGGGTTTCGCCCAGTTGCATGTTTCCGATCAGATCGCAAAACGCCATTTCCGGTTCGATCATCCAGAATTCGGCCACATGCCGGCTGGTGTTGGAATTTTCGGCCCGAAATGTGGGCCCGAAGGTGTAGACATCGCCGAGGGCAAGGGCTAACATTTCCGCCGAAAGCTGTCCGGAAACGGTTAGATTGGACTCCTTTCCAAAGAAATCTTTTGAAAAATCGATCTGCTGATCGTCCGTCAAGGGAAAGGGAGGGTCCAGAGCGGTGACGCGGAAAAGTTCCCCGGCCCCCTCGCAATCCGATCCGGTGATGACCGGCGTGTGAATGTAGCGGAAACCGCGTTTTCTGAAGAACTGATGAACCGCCCAGGAGAGCTCCGATCGGATCCGGAAAACAGCCCCGTATTTGTTGGTTCGCGGCCTCAGATGGGCGATGCTGCGCAGGTAATCGTCGCTGTGGCGTTTTTTCTGCAGCGGGAAGTTCTCGGGCGCCAGACTGATGATGGCCACGGTTAAGGCCTGGACCTCCCACTGCTGTCCGGCGCCCTGGGATGCGACCAGCCGGCCCCGCACACTGACCGCCGATCCGGTGGTGATTTTTTTGACCTCCTGGTAATCAGGGATTTTTTCGTCGGCGACAACCTGGATGTTTTTCAGACAGGAGCCGTCGTTGACCTCGATGAAGGAAAAACGTTTGGCATCCCGTTTGGTCCGGACCCAGCCGTACAGCAAAACGGGATCGAGCGGCGTCGGGGATCTCAACAGATCGGCAATTTTGATTCGGTTCATCCGGTACCGTCCCTCATGGGTGTGTTGATGTGGTAAATCGTGCCGTCGCGTTCGATGAAGAGCACCACGGCCGCCTTGTTGCGGTATTTGACGATGGCGGCCTTGAACGCTTCGACATCGGGAACGCTTGTCTCGTCGATCTGGTGGACAATGTCGCCCGGCCGCACCCCGATGCGGTCCAGATGACTGTTGCGGCGCAACTTGACGATCAACACGCCCTTGCGCGACGTGAGGCCATAGCGGGCCCGAGCCTGATCGTCGAGGTCGGCCACGCTGATGCCCAGTTGGCGGGCAGCCAGGTCCAGGGCGCGCTCGAGCGGGAAAAGTGCCGTTTTGAGCGACAGCCGCTGACGGGTTCCATTGCGGTTGACCGTGACGGAAATGGATTGATCGACGCTGATGTCGTTTAATTTCAACTGATAGGCGGTTCCATCCACCGTGCGGGTGCCGTCGATGGAAACGATTACATCGCCTTCTTGCAGACCCGCCTTCTGGGCCGGGCTATCCGGTTCCACCCGAGTGACCAGCACGCCGCCGGGACCGTCAAGACCGAGGTATTGGGCCAACCCGGCATCGACGGGCTGCACGGCCGCACCGATCCAGGCTGGTACAACCTCGCCGTAGGTGATCAGGTCGGCGATGATGCGTTTGGCCCGGTTGATGGGGATGGCGAACCCGATGCCCTGGCCTTGGGCGTAGATCGCCGTGTTGATGCCGATCAGTTCGCCGTCGATGTTCAGCAGCGGTCCGCCGCTGTTGCCCGGATTGATGGATGCATCGGTTTGAATGAACTCGTGAAACACCCGCTCGGCGGTTTTAATGCTGCGCTTGACGGCACTGATCACCCCGGTGGTAACCGTGTGCGAAAAACCAAACGGATTTCCGATGGCGATCACCGACTCGCCGATCATGAGAGCATCGGAGTCGCCCATTTGAATGCTCGGCAGGACCTGCTGCGAATCGATTTTAAGAACCGCCAGATCCGAGTCCGGATCCATGCCCACGATCATGGCCGAAAATTCGTGCTGGTCGTTGAGCGTCACGCTGATGGCCGAGGCCTTTTCGATAACGTGGGTATTGGTCAGCACCAGCCCGCGTTCGCCGTCGATGATCACCCCGGAACCCAGGCTGGTCCGCCGCTCACGCCGTTCCAGTTCGGGGGCGAAGAAGTCGCGGAAAAAGCGTTCCAGCATCGGATCCATGCCGTATTGTGAAAACGGACTGGAATTCTTGCGGATTTCATATTCCGAACTTATATTGACCACTGCCGGGCTGACTTTTCGGACGGCTTTGACAACGCCGTTTTCGCGTGTCTGGGCGACACTAACGCTGAATTGGCCAAGCCAGCAGACCAGCATCAACGTTCCTGCGAAGCTACGCCAGGATCGTTTTTTCCATTTATTGAAGGGTGGCGCATGCCTTGCCATTGCGAACACTTTCGACCTTTCGGGTAAAAAAAATCATACCATGAGCGAATCCACCATTCAAGATCTCCTGCCGCTGCTGCAGATGCCCAGCCGCTACCTGGGCTGTGAAATAAACCGCGTCAAAAAAGCCTGGCACAGCGTACCCCTGCACATCGCCTTGGCCTTTCCCGACCTCTATGAAATCGCCACCTCCCACTTCGGCATCCAGATTCTCTACGACCTGCTCAACGACCAACCCGATATCCTGGCCGAACGGGTGTTTGCACCGGCCGTCGACCTGGAAGAAAAGCTGCGCCGGCAGCAGATTCCCCTCGCTTCCCTGGAGTCGGCGATCCCGCTCAACCAATTCGACATCGTCGGTTTCAGTCTGCTCTACGAGTTGAATTACACCAACATGGTCAACATGCTAGACCTGGCGGACATTCCCTTTCTGGCCAGCGCCCGCCAGGGCGATGAACCGTTTCTGATCGCCGGCGGTCCCTGTGCCTGCAATCCGGAACCGGTGGCCGATTTTTTCGACGCCATCGTGGTGGGCGATGGGGAGGTTGCCATGTTGCAGATGGCGGAGGCCTGGCGGGCTTGGCGCCGGGAATCCGACCCGCGGGCGGCGCTGCTCGAACGCTGGTCGCGTATCAAAGGCGTCTATATTCCGTCTTTTTTCGACGTGGATGAAGACGCGGCCGGCCGGCAAGGTGTGGTCGCCAAACGACCGGACTATTCGTTTGTCGAAAAGGCCGTTGTGTCCGACCTGAACGAGGCACCCTTTCCCCGGCGACCGATCATCGCCTTCGGGCGCCCGGTTCACGACCGCCTGCGCATGGAGATCGCCCGGGGGTGCACACGGGGCTGCCGCTTCTGCCAGGCCGGCATGATCTACCGGCCGGTGCGTGAACGTCATCCCGAGACGGTTGTGGCCTCGGCGCTGCAGGCCCTGCAGGAGACCGGCTATGAAGATCTCTCCCTGTTGTCCCTGAGCACCGGCGACTACTCCTGCATCGCCGCGTTGATAAACCGCATCATGCAAGCCGGTGAAACGTCGCATGTTGCGGTGTCGCTGCCGTCGCTGCGGGCCGGGTCGCTCACGCCCGAGTTGATGGAAACGATCCGCAAGGTCAGGAAAACGGGATTTACGATTGCCCCGGAAGCCGGAAGCCAACGCCTGCGCGACGTCATCAACAAGAACATCAGCGAGGCGGACATCCTCGAAACGGTTGAAAATGCCTTTTCGTTGGGATGGAAGCTGATCAAACTCTACTTCATGATCGGGCTGCCCACCGAGACCCAGGCCGACCTGGAGGCCATCGTGGCCCTGGTCAAACAGCTGTCGACCGTGAGCGGCAGCGACGGTCGCAAGGGGCGGATCAACGTGAGCGTGGCCACCTTTGTGCCCAAACCGCACACGCCGTTTCAGTGGGCGCCGCAGATCGACCTCGACACGGCCCTTGACAGGATGAGCTGGCTCAAGGCCAATTTGAAAATCAAAAACGTCCAGTTCAAGTGGCAGGATCCGCGGGTCAGCCGCATCGAAGGGGTCTGGTCGCGCGGTGATCGACGGTTGAGCCGGGTGCTGATCGAGGCTTGGCGGGCCGGATGCCGATTCGACGGCTGGACCGATTTTTTCGATTATGAGCGCTGGGTGGCGGTCTTTAAAGCCTGCGGCATCGATCCGGATCGTTACCAGCCCGATCCATCGGACCCCCATCGGCCGCTGGCGTGGGATCACATCCGCCTGGGGGTCGATCGAGCCTACCTGATAGAGGAGTACGAACGGGCCCTCAAGGGCCGAACCACCGCCGACTGTCGTACCGGCAACTGCAGTGGCTGCGGCGTCTGCGACTTCGACACACTCAAACCGGTTACCTACGGCGATCACGACATCGAGGCGGCGGTGATCGACCCACCGGATGCCGAGAAGCCGCCGGCAGCAGCACTGGCTACCTATCAGGTGACATTCAGCAAGACCGGGCCGGCGCGGTTTTTAGGCCACCTGGAAATGGTGAACGTCTTCATCAGGGCCTTTCGCCGCGCCGCCATTCCGATCGGATATTCGAACGGATTCCACCCCATGCCCCGCCTGTCCTTTAGCGACACGATTCCTATGGGCATGCAAAGCGAGGAGGAACGCATGTGGATTGGTCTGACCGAAGCAATGGCGCCGCAGGAGCTGGTATCACGTCTGCAGCGACAGATGCCGGCCGGCCTGGCGGTGGTCGGCTGCCGGGCCCAGGCCGGGAAAAAGCGGCCCGATCGCAGCGACCCCGTGCCCTATCGGGTGGAACTAATCGATGGCTTTTTCCGGCAAAACGATTTAGACTGGTTCCGGGATCAACAACAGGTACCCATCGCAAGAAAAAGCAAAAAATCCGCAGGGGCGGCCGTCGACCTGAAAAAGGCGGTTGTCGATCTTCGGCTGCTCAACGCCCGTGAGGCCCTGATGACCCTGGGGCTCGATCGCCACCTGATGGTGCGGCCTGCGCACATCATGCATACCGTATTCAAGTTGACCGACCACCAGATTCGTACGGCCATCGTCACCAAAAGAAAAGCGACCCATGTATAAAAAAATCATCATCAACGTGGCCGACCACGAGACCCGGGTCGCACTGGTGGAAGACGAAACCATCGTCGAGTTGTTCATCGAGCGCAAAGGCAGCCGGGACAACACCGGCAACATTTACAAAGGCCGGGTTCAACGGGTCCTGCCGGGCATGCAGGCCGCTTTTGTGGATGTCGGACTCAACCAGGCCGCCTTCATCTATGTCGACGACGTCATCCGTGACACCTATGCGGACATCGTGGACGATTTTACCTGCAATGACCTGGAAGAGGCGGTGCCGGTCTGGCACGACAGCGACACCGCGGACCAGCGCCTGGCGGACAAAGAGAACATCGAAGACCTTATCACCGAGGGGCAGGAGGTTCTCGTTCAGGTGTCCAAATCGCCCATCGGGACGAAAGGCGCCCGCATTACCTCCAATATTTCGCTGCCGGGACGCTTTTTGGTGCTGATGCCGACCTCCTCCCACATCGGTATCTCGCGGCGGATCGAGGACGAATCCGAGCGTCAACGGCTCAAGGAGATCGTTTCCGGGCTTTCCCAGAACAGCGCGATGGGATACATCGTCCGAACCGCGGCCGAAGGTGTAAAAAGCGAAAAAATCGCCTATGAAATGGGCTTTCTTAAAAACCTGTGGTGCAATATTCAGAAAAAATACCAGACGGCCCGAACGCCGTCGCTGCTCCACCAGGAGTTGAATCTCAGCCTCAGGGCGGTCAGGGACCTGTTGATTCAGGAGGCGGAAAAACTGGTTATCGATTCGAAAAAGGATTTCGAATCGGTTCTGGCATTTCTGGACACCTTCAATCCCTCCCTCAAGGATTCGGTCGAACTTTACGAAGGCAAGGAGCCCATCTTCGACGCCTACAACCTGGAAGGAGACATCTCCAGGGCCTTAAAGCGCAAGGTATGGCTCAAATCGGGCGGTTATATCGTCATCGAGCACACCGAGGCCCTGGTGGCCATCGATGTTAACACGGGGCGCTATGTCGGCAAATACAACCTCGAGGAAACCATTTTAAAAACCAACCTCGAGGCGGTCAAAGAGATCGCCTACCAGATCCGGCTGCGGGACATCGGGGGCATCATCATTATCGATTTTATCGACATGGAGAAAAAATCCAACCAGGAAAAGGTCTTTTCAGCCCTGAACGAAGCCTTTACCAAAGATCGCAGCAAGACCCACATCCTCCCGATTTCGGAGATGGGGCTGATCCAGATGACCCGCAAGCGGACCCGCAAACCCCTTAACCGTCTGTTGTGCGACCCATGCCCTTACTGCGATGGGGAGGGGTACATCATCTCCATCAAGTCGATCTGTTATTCGATTTACCGTGAAATCATGCGCTATGCCGTGGACATGACCGGTTCCCGGCTAACCCTGCGGGTCAATCCAGATGTGGCCGATTTCCTGCATGGCGAAGAGAACCACCTGATTCCCGGTCTGGAAAAGAGCATCGGCAAACAGATCGTCATCTATCCTGACAGCCGGTATCACATGGAAGCATTTGAAATAATTGAAACAATAGTCAATTGAAGCTGCTTTGGAAGGTGCGCCGGCCTTTGGTGAGTGGTCCGGAGGGGTCCGGTGCCGAACGGACCGATCGATTTGCACCTTGACACAATTTTTTTCTTGTGGTTAGACTTCCCGATTCAACAATCGGGATCAACATCATAGGGTAACCCTCTATCTGAAACAAGGACGCTAAACAATGAAACGCACCTATCAACCGAGCAGAATAAAACGTGCCCGGACCCACGGATTTAGAAAACGGATGTCGACCAAAGCGGGGCGTCGGGTGATCAATCGTCGGCGGGCCAAAGGCAGAAAAAGATTGGCGGTGTAGTTGAATGGTCGAAGAAGACCCTGGAGCGGATGATTCCAAGGCCGGCGGCAACCAGGACGGCAAGGGGCTTTTTTCGACGCGCGGGACTTTTTGCAAGGCGGATCGGGTCAGAAAATCGGTCGAATACCGGTCGTTGTCCAAAAACGGGCATCGCCATTACAGCGACGCTTTTGTCTTCGTTTTCCGGGAAAACCGACTGTCCGCATCCCGCCTTGGCATTACCGTCTCAAAAAAGGTCGGCAATGCCGTAATCAGAAACAGGATCAAACGCGTTGTTCGCGAATGTTTTCGATTGAACCGAAACGTGGTGCCGGGTCGATTTGACATCAATGTCATTGCCAGACAATCCTGCGGGAAGATTTCACGCGAACGGATGCGGGATAATCTCCTGGGCGGATTTAAATCGATTGCGGGGAGGTCTGGGTTTCGGTCCGAACCCTAAGGATAGATGAAAACGCTGGCGCTGCTGCTGATCGAACTCTATCGGGTACTGATCTCGCCCCTGCTGGGGCCGGCTTGTCGTTTTGTTCCGACCTGTTCGCAGTACGCACATCAGGCGATAACCGATCACGGCGTGTTGAAGGGCGGCCTGCTCGCACTGAGAAGAATCTTGCGCTGCCACCCCCTGCACCCGGGCGGTTTCGATCCGGTTCCGTGATTTTTCCTTATTTCTTTCGAAAATCCGTCCTGTTTCGTCCTCTGCCCACCGCGTCAGTCTTCTTTGAGACGATACCACCGCTCAACCACGATCACCCGGGTATGTTTTGCGACTGTTGGCGCTAAATGGCGTCAGGGAGAAAAAAATGGAACAAACGAGACTGCTGCTGGCCATCGGTCTATCTTTTCTGGTGCTCTTTGTCTGGAGCATCTTTTTCGTGGACCAGCAGCCGGTGGTGAGCGACGCTCCGGAAAAAATGCCCCCGGCGGCGACCGCTGAAAAGGGCGGCTCAGGCGACGCAACCAAGACCCCGCCTACGGGCAGCGTCGCTGAACCCGTGGCGCCCGGTGCCGCCGCTGTCGTTCCGGCCGCCTCCGATCCGGCGCGGGAAATAACCGTCGACACCCCTTTTTATGAGGTACGTATTTCCACTAAAGGCGCCTCTTTTACCAGCTTTGTCCTCAAAAAATTCCGCGAGACGGTTGAGGCTGATTCGCCCAACAAACAACTGATACCGGAAGCCTTTAAAAACGGGGTCCTGCGGACATCGCTGGTGGGGCAATCGTTGCCGGGGTTGGACAACGCCGTCTTTTCAATCGACCATTCGGCAGACCGCTTTGAGGTCTCCGATGATAAACAATCGTTGACCTTTACCTGGGAGGCCGAGAACGGCACCCGCCTTTCCAAAACCTACACCTTCGATCCCGAGTCCTATCTGATCGATCTGAACGTCGCGATCGACAACATCTCGCAGCAGGTGTTGGCGGACCAGCTGGTCCTTTCGATCCGCAAACCGCTGGAAGCGGACAGCGGCTACGGTTTTGTGGGACCCAGTGCGCTGATCGACGGCCGCCTCGAACAGGTCAAGACCAAAAAAATCGAAGACAAGCCCCTGCTTTCCGGCAACATCACTTGGATCAGCATCGAAGATCGCTATTTTTTGTCCAGCGTCATTCCTGGCGAGCCGGTCGACGGCAGCGTCAAATTGGCCCTGAACGGGGATGTGATCGTCAACCAACTGCTCAATCCCACCTTTGAAATCAATCCGGGAGCCCGTCAGGCGTTTCAGTTTTATGTGTTCATGGGCCCCAAAAGCATGGAACTGCTCAACAGCCTGGGACACGACCTGGGCAAGGCCCTGAACTTCGGGTTCTTCAATTTCATCGCCAAGCCCTGCCTCTGGTTCATGAACCAGATTTACAGCGTCATTCCCAACTACGGCATCGCCATCATCATCTTGACCATTGTCACGAAAATTATCCTGTGGCCCCTGGGCAACAAGAGCTACAAGTCCATGAGCGAGATGAAAAAACTTCAACCGCTGATGACCGAGATTCGTGAGAAGTACAAAGGCGACAAACAGAAAATGAATCAGGAGTTGATGGCGCTGTATCGCACCTACAAGGTCAACCCCATGGGCGGGTGCCTGCCGATGGTTCTGCAGATTCCGGTTTTTTTCGCGCTTTACCGTATGCTGTATCAGGCCATCGAACTGCGCCATGCGCCGTTTTTCCTTTGGATCAACGACCTTAGCGCCCCGGACCGGCTTTTCGATTTCGGCTTCTCGATTCCATTTATGCAGCCGCCCTACGGGATTCCGGTTCTGACCATTATCATGGGCGCCACCATGCTGCTTCAGCAGAAAATGTCACCCCCTCCGGGAGACCCCACGCAGGCCAAAATGATGATGTTGATGCCCGTGGTGTTCACCTTTATCTTTATCAATTTTTCCTCTGGACTGGTCCTGTACTGGCTGGTGAACAATGTGCTTTCCATCAGCCAGCAATATTACGTCCAGAAGAAAACCTAGTCGATTCCGGAGATACGCATGTCGAATTCCCATGAGTTTCAAGGAAAAAGTGTCGAACAGGCGCTGGAAGCCGCCAGCAATGAACTCAATATTCCCGTCGAAGCGATCAAGCACGAAGTGGTGACCTACGGGTCGACGGGCATTTTCGGACTGGTCGGTATCAAAAAAGCCGTCATCAATGTATTTGTGGAGGACCAAGCGCCCCCGGTCCAAACCGAGGTCCCACCCCCAACGGCGATCGACACGGATGCGTCGCTGCCCGAAGCGACGCCAGCCAAGGATCTATCGATGCCGCCCCCCGCGGTCGACCAAGCGCTGGTTGCCTTTGGAAAATCGGCGCTGCAGACCATCGTCGACGAAATCACCTCGGGCGCCGGGGTGGATGTGGTCCAGGAAGCCGAGCGTCTGCTGTTTACCGTTTCAGGGGGCGAAAGCGGGGTGATGATCGGCAAGCGGGGGCAGACGCTAGAGGCGATTCAATATTTGCTGGAAAAAATGATCAACAAAAGAAGTGCCCACCGCGTTAGGGTAATGGTCGATGTCGAAGGTTATCTGGAAAAGCGCAAAAAAAACCTGGAGCAGCTGGCTGCCCGCATGGCTGAAAAGGCCCAGCGGATCAAAAAGCCGGTCACGATTGGTCAGATGAATGCCCACGACCGCCGCATCGTCCATATTCACCTGAAAGACAGAAACAGCGTGCGGACCCAAAGCATCGGTGACGGGTACTACCGCAAACTAATGATTTTTCCGAAAAAGAAGGGCCCAGGGCCGAGCCGAAACCCCAAATGAAATATAACTATTTGATATAATTGTAAAAATGTTAGTGGACACCATAGCCGCCATCTCGACGCCGCTGGGGCCGGGCGGCATCGGCATCATACGGGTTTCCGGACCCGATGCACGTGCGATCTTGGTCCGGCTTTTCAAACGTCCCCTTCAGGCGGGCCCGTCCGGGGGCAGACCCGCAACGACGCCCCCCATCCAGTCTCACCGGGTCTATTATGGGTTTGTGGTCGACCCCCACGACGGCAATGTCATCGACGAAGTCCTGGCCCTTTACATGCGGGGCCCCAAGAGCTTTACCCGCGAAGATGTGGTCGAAATTCACTCCCACTCCGGAATCGTCGTCCTGGACCGCTTGCTGGGCGCTGTTGTCGAGGCGGGCGCCCACCTGGCCGAACCGGGAGCCTTCACCAAGCGGGCCTTTTTAAACGGCCGCATTGATCTGACCCAGGCCGAGGCCGTTATCGACCTGATCAACGCCCCCTGCGAAACCGCGGCACGCATTGCCGGGCGCCACATCGCCGGCGGCCTTCGCGATGTGGTTGCCGGCATGGTCAACACCATTGTCGGTTTGCAGGCCAAGTGCGAAGCGATGATCGAGTTTGGCGAGTCGGGCGCCAGCGCGGGTCAACAGGAGTTCGATGAGGCCGCCCGAATTCTGGGCCGGTTCGTTCTGCCCGAAATAACGGCCCTCATTCGGCGCCAAAAAGAGGCCGCCGTCTATCGTGATGGTCTGGCGTTGACGATCGCCGGAATGCCCAACGTCGGCAAATCGAGCCTGTTGAACACACTGGTTCAAAAAGAAACGGCCATCGTCTCCGATATTCCCGGCACCACACGGGATGTGGTGCGCGAATACAGCTCCATCAATGGGGTGCCGGTGATGGTCTGCGACACGGCAGGCATTCACGACACCACCGACCCGGTCGAGTGTATCGGCATCGCCAGGGCCCGGGGCCAGATCGAGAGCGCCGACCTCGTCCTTCTGGTGGTAGAGGCCACCCGACCGCTCAAGGATTTCGAACAGCGGCTTTTCCAAGATAGCAGCGCGCAGCGAACGATCGTCGTCATCAACAAGGACGACATCGCCGAGGAGATGGCCGTGGCTGCCATCGAAAGGCGGTTGGGTGGCGAGCACTGTGTGCGCGTCTCGGCCAAAACCGGAGCCGGGATCGACGATCTCAAGCAGCGCATTTTCAACGGTCTGGTTGCCGAGTCCGGCATGGTGGCCGGTGAACAGGTCTCTCCCAATCTCCGCCAGCGCAACGTTTTGGAGCGGGCCGCGCGCGAAATCGAATCGTTGTCGGCGGCCATAGGGACCAAGTCGGACGTCGAGCTCGTATCCGAAAAAATGAACCAGATCCTGCACATTCTCGATGAGATCTCGGGAAACCGGGACCAGGAGGATCTCTACGAGCAAATTTTCAGCCAATTTTGTGTTGGCAAATAGCGTTTCACGTGAAACAGTCGTTTGGGGGAGCACGAAATGATACCTGAGTTGGATGCCATCTTTACCAAATATGAGGCCCTGGTCAAACAGGTGGACGACGTTTTCGAAAAGGTCCGCCTGGAACATCCCGATTGCGTTAAATGCCAACTGGAGTGTGCGGATTGTTGTCATGCGCTTTTCGATCTTTCGCTTGTGGAGGCGTTGTATCTGAACCGCCATTTTCTCGCTGCGGTCGCCGATGCGCGCAAAGAGGAGATCCTGGCCCAGGCCAACAAGACCGATCGCGATGTCTACCGGTTGAAGCGCAAAGCCTTCAAGGCCGTCGAGTCCGGCGAAAAATCGGAGGAGCAGGTGCTGCTCGAAATGGCGGCCGAACGCGTCCGTTGTCCCCTCCTAAACACGGAGAACCGTTGCGAAATGTACTCCCATCGGCCGATCACCTGCCGGTTGTACGGCATCCCCACCTCCATTGACGGGCGCGGTCACACCTGCGGACTGTCGGACTTCAAGGAGGGTCAGGCCTATCCGACCGTGAACCTGGACGCAGTCAATGACAAGCTACACGCCCTGTCCCAGGAAGTCGTCGCTTTGCTGCAGTCCAAACACGTCAAAATGGGAGACCTCTTGATGCCGCTTTCCATGGCGCTGTTGACCGTTTTCGATGCCGCCTATCTGGGGTTGCCGTCAGCGGCGGCGGACACCGACAACCCGCAAGCGCAAGGGTCGTGAGGCATGGACAACCCGATTTCAGAAGACGACAAAAAAAAAGCCGTTTTCGATGCCATGGCGCCGCGTCGGCAAAAGCACATTCTCGACAAAGTCGGATATGACAAGTGGGACCCTTTCGAAAAGCCCAAGGATCCGATTGATATCCGTCGGGACAAGAGTCGACGCACCTCCCAAACACTGGTGCGGGAGTTTTTGCAGGCCTGCCCGATGGAGCGATATTCAAACAGCTATGGACGCGGGGTGCTGGAGATGGCCATTGGGATCGTCAATGACGACGACCGATTCATCGGTATGTATGACTTCGCACTGTGGCACAAGGCCCTGTTGTCACGCGAAGGTCATGAGTAAGGCCGGGTCGGCCGGCCCTGCAACCTCCGTTTGTCCCGGACGGTGTCCGTCGTGGATGGGTTAGCGCGGCGGGTTCTCGATCTGGAGGCACTCGACACGGTCTATGACATCGTTATTGCCAATCCGCAGACACCGACCCTGGTGGGGACCAGCGCCCCTTTGTGCTAAAAATCAGCACCGAGCGGCGTGCCCTGGTTTGTTCGGGTATCAAAACAGATGATGTCGCTGGACGTTGCCGCTGGTACCGGAAGGTTGATTATCGGCGCTAAAAAAGAAGGGCCGAAAAGAGGTGGAGCGCCATATGCTTGATCAGGAGCGTGCTGTCAAGCGAGAAGGCGCCGCGCAGGCAATGATATTGACGATGGCCCGATCGCCCGAAATACGGGCTCTGGGAGAGTCGTTTTTAAGCAATTGTTTTTCCAGATCAATTTTCGCCATTCAGGGCGAAACGCCCACGTTTGGCGGGTATACGCGTTCGGCTTCGATCGCGCCGGCGGTTTTGGCTGTCGACAATGCCGACTCGGTCTGATCACTCACCTTGCGGGTGGAACGCGGTTCCCAACAGGTACTCTTCATACTGGGTGGGCCTGGTCTGATAGATTTCCAGCATGGCTTCATATTTGTGGCGCGTCTCACTCTCTTTCCATGCTTTCCAATCTTCCATGCGCTGCCATGTGGCGATGACGGCCATGTTTTCTGGAAACGCCTCCTGCATGAGCGTTTCTCCGGATATGTAACCGGGCTGCTCCATAGCAATCGATCTGATCTTGTTGAGCAGGGAAAGAATTTGGGGTGTGTTTTCTTTGACGAAGCGCCGTTTGATAATGATTTTTGCGATCATTGTATACCCCCTTTTGGCGATGCTGTGCATTGCGGAGAAAACGGGATCGGCAAGCGGGGCGGGGGCAGTGCATCGAATTGGCGAGCTCAACGGCTGCAGGCGGGACCGTTCCGTTTTCGGTTGCACATCAAGAATCGCACAATCCGAACAAACCGGTCAAGCAAAATAAAAACCGCCGACAGCGCTCATGCCGCGGCCGGCGGTTTCGGTGGGTAACGATTCAGAACAACGCTCACCCGGCGTTGAAGCTCCACAAGATGCCGGCACAGATTGCCGAGCCGATAACGCCGGAGGAGTTGCACGCCATGGCGTGCATGAGCAGGTAGTTGCTGGGGTCCTCCTTTTGACCCATCAGGTGAACCTCCCGGGCTGAGCCGGGTACGGCGGAAACGCCGGCGGCGCCCAGGAGGGGGTTGATTTTTTCCTTGAGAAACAGATTCATTATTTTCCCGAAGATCAATCCCGAGGCCGTGGCGATGCTGAAGGCCACCGCGCCGAGAACGAAGATGCCCACCGATTTGGTGGTCAGAAAAACGTCCGCCTGAGTGCTGGCGCCCACGGTCAGTCCGAGGAAGATGGTGGCCGTGTCGATGACGGCGTTGCGGGCGGTTTGGGCCAGTCGTTCGACCACGCCGCTGACCTTCATCAAGTTTCCGAAAAAGAAGGTTCCCAGCAGGGGGATCGATGCCGGGGCCAAAAAACAGCACAAAAACAGACCGACGACCGGAAAGATCAGCAGTTCCTTGCGCGACACCGGCCGCGGGTCAGGCATGTGAATCCGGCGTTCCGCCTTGGTGGTGAGCAGTCTCATGATCGGCGGCTGGATGATCGGAATCAAGGCCATGTACGAATAGGCGGCGATGGCGATGGGACCGATCAGGTGCGGTGCCAGTTTGGCGGTCAGAAAGATGGAGGTTGGCCCGTCGGCGCCGCCGATGATGGCGATCGATGCGGCCTCCTTGGGAAGAAACCCTAACGCCAGGGCGCTCAGCAGGGTGAAGAAGATGCCCATCTGGGCGGCGGCGCCGAGCAACATCAGTTTGGGCCGCGCCAGCAGGGACGAAAAATCGGTCATGGCGCCCAGGCCAAGAAAAACGATCGACGGGTACACTCCTGACGTCACTCCAAAATAGAGGTAGTGCAATACGCTGTTGGGCTCATAGATACCTAGCCCGAACCCTTTGAAAAAGGGTACGTTCCCGATCAGAACGCCAAAACCGATCGGCAACAGCAGCAACGGTTCGTATTTCTTGGCGATGGCCAGGTAAACGAAAAAGATCCCGATGCACCACATGAGAATATGCCGGTAGTCGGCCAGATAATATCCAGTGTTGCTGAGAAATTGTAGCAATAAATCCATTTATCGAGTCCTCGTCTCTATTGGGAAGGGGATTGCCAGGAAAAGCGGTCCTTGCCGACGGGGATCAATATGCCGGAATCCCGGAAGCGGCAGATCGACAGGTGGGGGTGGGCAAGGCCCTCCGCCCTTGACTTGCGATGCACATCGACCAGGTTGAATTCGGTGCCCAGGTCTTCGGTCAGGGCCATATACGTGGCCGCTTCGGCCGACATATCGTCCAATTCCGCCGGCGGTGCCTGCGGTGGGGGCGCGTTTTCCGGTGTCGGCGGTTTACTCGGTTGGGGTGCCTTGGTTTCGAAAAAAGCCGTCAGTCGGGGAATCATGGAGATCAAAAAGGAGAGAACCGCCAATCCGATGAGCACAATGCAGGCTCCTGCACCCGCCATGGCCCACCCGTTGGCTTGATTAATAGCCGCAACTCCGTACATGTTGTCCTCCTGCCAAGGCCGCCTTCGTGACGCCGGTTTAATGAGGGTGTAAGGCGAACTGATTTGTGGGTTAACCTATTGGATCACTGAGCATCGGATAAATCTACCGATCATACCACAAAAAGAAAGTCAATGATAATGCCAAAAAACGATCAGAATCAGAATTATTCTTACACGCGGCGGCGCCCAGCGCCACCGTCCGCGACGCAGCACGATGGATTTGGCCGATGCGGGCCTTCAGTCGGCGGCTTGTCGGCCGGAAACCGAAAACGGGCACACGACTGTTGACTTACCGAATCGTATCGTCGTACTAGTATTGACTTGCCCCGAAACGCGTACCTGTAAAATCGAAAAAACCAAAGGAGGATGGCATGGAAAGCAAGAAAAACCGGCGCCTGCCGATTGTCGGGCTTGTGTTGGCGACCATAGTGGTGGCCGTGGCTGCCACCGGCATGGCAACGGCTGCCGACAAACAGATCAAAGCCGGTTTTGTCTATGTCGGTCCGGTGGGCGACTACGGTTGGTCGCATGCCCATGATGTGGGCCGACGATTTGCGGAAGAACAGCTGCCGTGGCTGCAGACCGTCTTTATCGAATCCGTGGCCGAAGCCGATGCCCCCCGAATCATCGATCGCTTCATACAGGAAGAGAAGTGCGACGTGGTCTTCACCACCAGCTTCGGCTACATGGATGCCACGATCAAAGCCGGACAGAAGTACCCCGACAAACACTTCATGCACTGCTCGGGCTTCAAGCAGGCCAAAAACGTCGGCACCTATTTCGCCGACCTGTATCAGACCTATTACCTCAACGGTCTCATGGCCGGCGCCTTGACCAAAAGCAATAAGATCGGGTATGTGGCGGCCTTCCCGATTCCGGAACTGATCCGTCACATCAATGCCTTCGCCCTCGGGATCAAGGCCGTCAATCCCGAAGCCCAGGTGAATGTGCGATGGATTAATGCCTGGTATGGCCCGGACAAAGCCAGGGAGGCGGCCGAAGCCCTGATCGCGGAAGGGTGTGACGCGCTGGCCTTTACCGAGGACACGCCGGCCGTTGTCGAAGTCGGCCAGGAACACACCGAAAAGGGCAAGCAGATTTACACGTTCAGCCACTACAGCCCCATGCAGGCTTACGGCGAGGATTCGGTGCTGTCCGGCCAGCTGGTGGACTGGGGGGTCATGTATGTTCAGATACTGACGGATCTGTACGAAGGCACCTGGACCAACGACGATATGTGGTGGCTGGTCGGCGAAAAGGCCGCCATCCTGGGCGGCAAGTTCGGCGAACCCGTTAACGCCAAATTCGTGGGTGCACTAAAGGGCGTCAGCGCGCAGACACCGGATGCGGGCACGTTGAGCGTGCATGACCTGGTTTTCAAACGCTATGCTCAGATGCAGGCGGGTCCCGACACCTTCGATCCATTCACGGGCCCCATCTCGGACAACACCGGGCAGATTCAGATCGCGGCCGGGCAGCGGGCATCCAAGGCCGATCTGCTGAGCATGATGTACTACGTGGACAACGTGGTGGGCACTATTCCCAAGTAGGCTGCGGACCTCCGCGGCCTCATGTCCGGCGACCTTGCCCGTCGGGACGCTGTTTGAAACGCTCCAGCTTCGATGCGAGCGTGGCATGGCCGACGACTGCCAACGGCGAGCGAGACCCGCCGGCCTTGATGGGATGTCGTCAACGGGGGAAGGACGTGTTCTGGAAACCGACTTCCCCCGTTCTGCATTCGAGGAGGGCACGGCGGTTGTCCCGCTCAGGGTGTGTATGGTCGCTGCTGAAACCGCACTGGATGAAACTCGACATGAAACGTTTGAAACACCTTGAGATGATTAATATTTCTAAGTTATTTCAAGGTGTTGAGGCCAACGCCAATGTCGATTTAACGGTGTCGTCGGGAGAAATTCTGGGCCTTCTGGGTGAAAACGGTGCCGGAAAAACGACCCTGATGAACATTCTTTACGGGGTTTACCAGCCCGACGGCGGCGAAATCCGGATCAACGGGCGCCGGACCAGGATCGATTCTCCCAGGGCTTCCATGAACCGCGGCATCGGCATGGTGCATCAGCACTTCATGCTGGTTCAGAACCACACCGTTCTGGAGAATATCGTGTTGGGGTACATACGCGCCCCTGGACTGTTTCCCCAGAAAAAAATCCGTGCCACGGTTGTCTCTTTTTCGGAAAAGTTCAACTTCAACATCGACCCCGACAAAAAGGTCTGGCAGCTGTCCGCCGGTGAACAGCAGCGTGTGGAGATCATCAAGGCCCTCGTCAACGAGGCCGGCTTGCTGATATTGGATGAACCCACATCCGTTCTCACGCCTCAGGAAACGCGAGATTTTTTCGGGATTCTGGAAAAGATGAGAAAAGAAGGGCGCATGATTATTCTCATCAGCCACAAGCTGGATGAGATCACCATGCTTTGCGATCGGGTAACCGTCCTGAGAAAAGGTCGTGTGGTTGGCCACGCCGAGAGAAAAGACCTGGACAAACGGACTCTGGCCCGTATGATGGTCGGTCGGGACGTGGTTTTCTCTTTTTCAAGAGAGAAGATGCCCCGGGAAGAAAAAGTGCTCGAGGTCGACAGCGTCCAGGTGGTCGGCGACAAGGGCGTTGCCGTCGTCAACGGCATCTCTTTCGATGTATACCGCAACGAGATCTTCGGCATCGCCGGGGTGTCCGGCAACGGTCAGCGCGAGCTGGTCGAAGCCATCACCGGCCTGAGACGGGTCGCCCGGGGCCGCATCAAAATCAACGGGGTTGACATCGCCAACCAGTCTCCCCGCAACATATACAACACCGGGGTTTCCCACGTACCGGAAGAGCGGATCCGCTTCGGTATCGCACCCAATCTGTTTCTTTACGAAAACGCCATTTTGAAGCAGCATCACCAGAAAAAATTTTCGCATCGGGCCTTTCTCGCATATGGCCGCATCAAGACCCACACCCGGCAGCTGGTAAAGGACTTCCAGGTTGCCACGCCATCGATCGACGTGCAGACCAAAAATCTGTCCGGCGGCAATATCCAGAAACTGATTCTCGGCCGCGAGATTGCCGACAAGCCGGACCTGCTCGTGGCGTCCCACCCCACTTACGGCCTGGATGTCGGCGCCACGGAGTACCTGCGTAACCAGCTGCTCAAACGGCGGGCAGAGGGCGGCGCCGTGCTGCTGGTCTCGGAAGACCTGGAAGAGCTCTTCGAGTTGTGCGATCGTATTGCCGTTATCTTTCAGGGACGGTTGATGGGGGTGTTGGGGGCGGACGACCCACGCCTAGCCGATATCGGCCTGATGATGGCCGGCGTGGCCCAAATCGATTCGGGAGACGGGGCCGATGCTGCGATTTAAGGTCACGGACCGCGAACGGATCTCCGCCCCGGCCACGCTCCTGATCCTGGTGTTTTCGCTGGCGGCCGGCATGGCGGCGGTCGGGCTGATTTTCATTGCCTGCGGTGTCAATCCCCTCTTTGCCTTCGACAAAATTTTCAGCGGATCCTTTGGCAGCGCCTACGGATTCAAGGAGACCATTACCAAGGCGATTCCGCTCATGCTCATCGGCGGCGGGCTGGCCCTGGTGTTCAAGGCCAAAGTCTGGAATATCGGCGCCGAGGGTCAACTTCTCATGGGTGCCATTTTCGGTACCTGGGTGGGGTTGAACTGGGGAACGGCGCTGCCGCCGGCAACGGTCCTACCGGTCATGTTTGCGGGCGGGTTTGTCGGCGGGGCCCTGTGGGGGTTGATCCCGGCCATCCTCAAACTTCGATTCGCCATCAACGAGGTGATTTCCACCTTGATGCTAAACTATATCTGTGCCGAGCTGATGACCATGCTGATCGTCGGTCCCTGGAAGAGTTCCAAAAAGTTCGGCTTTCCCTATACCGATGACCTGCCGGCCGCGGCGGTTCTCTCCCTGGTGCCCGGATCGCGGATCCACACCGCCACCTTGATTCTGGCGGTGGCAGCGGCTCTTTTGCTGACCCTGGTCATCTACAAGACCCGATTCGGCTACGAAGTCCGCGTGATCGGCGAAAACCCGGAAGCGGCCCGCTATGCCGGCATCGATTTTTCGCGCACGACCCTCATGATCATGGCCATCAGCGGTGGCATGGCCGGTTTGGCCGGCGTCGGAGAGGTGGCCGGCATTCACCACTACCTGAGCTACCCGGACACCATCTCTTCCGGCTATGGATTCACGGCGATCATCGTGGCCTGGCTGGCCAAGCTGAACCCCTTTTTTGTCATCTTTTCAGCGATCTTTTTTGCCGGCATTCTGGTGGGCGGCGACGCCATTCAAATCTCGCTCGGCCTGCCGTCCGCCACGGTGGCCATTTTCAATGGAACCCTGCTGATTTTTTTGATCATGGGAGATTTTTTCAGCAGAAACCGGCTGCGGGTCGTCAAGAGCGAGAGGGCCTAGTCCATGGAAGAGATCATCACCTCCATCGCGCAGCGCACCCTGGTGGCCGGAACGCCGCTGTTGATCGGCACGGTGGGCGAGATCGTCTGCGAACGGTCCGGGATCCTCAATCTCGGCGTGGAAGGGGTCATGGCCGTCGGTGCCGTGACGGCCTTCGTGGTCACCCACCACACCGGCAATCCCTGGCTCGGATTGGGTGCGGCCATCCTGGCGGGCATGCTGGTCTCCATCGTGCACGCCTTCGCCTCGATATCCCTGCAGTCCAACCAGGTGGTCTCCGGCCTGGCCTTGACCATGCTCGGCCTGGGTCTGGCCGGCCTGATGGGCAAGCCCTATGTTGGCCAGCCCCTGGCGGTCAAGATCAACGCCCTGCCCATTCCGTTTCTGTCCGACATCCCGGTGGTGGGGCCGGTGCTGTTCAACCAGAGCCCCTTTTTCTATCTGGCGGTCTTGTCGGCCATTGCGGTATGGTTCATCCTCGAATACACCCTGCTGGGCATCCGGATCCGCTCGGCCGGCGAAAATCCCCGGGCCACGGAAGCCCAGGGTGTCAATGTCGCTCGGATACGCTATCTGGCGGTCATCGTCGGCGGCGGTTTTTCGGCCATGGCCGGCGCCCATCTGTCGACCTCCTACAGCAAGTCCTGGATCGAGGGCATGACCGCCGGCCGGGGCTGGATCGTCATTGCCCTGACCATTTTCGCCCTCTGGAACCCCCTGCGGGCCATCGTGGGCGCCTTCCTGTTTGGCGGGATCTTCGTTCTGCAGTACCTGCTGCAGCCCTTGGGTATTTCGCCTTATTTTTTGGCCATGCTGCCCTACATCGCCACCCTGCTGGTACTGCTGGTGGGCGGCCTGCGCGACAGCCGCCGCCTCAGCGCCCCGGCCATGCTGGCGGAACCCTACCGTCGTGGTGAGCGGTAAGCCGCCCAAAAGCCAGACGCGCCGCCTCCCGCCCGCCCGTTTTGAGCATATTCCATGAACCAGTCAAAAGATTTGAAATATTGTTAAAAACCTGATTTGAATTTTGTGCGGTGTTGTGGTACAGCCGTTGCTGGTCCAAAAGGGCGAAAAAATATCATAATTTGGCCAACATCGTTGTCCGTCCGGCCTTTTGCCTGCGGACAGTCGACTGTACCTTCCGCGTACAGCAAATCGAGGAAAGCCTTTCCATTATCAACACACTCATGAGGATCGTGTAATGGCAGAAAAAGAAACTACCCAGAGTAAGGATGTCGTCGGCAGCGTACTGGTGGTCGGAGGCGGTATCGCCGGCATACAAGCCGCCCTGGATCTGGCGGATTCAGGCTACTACGTGCACATGACCGAGACCAAATCGGCCATCGGTGGCGTCATGGCCCAGCTGGACAAAACCTTCCCCACCAACGACTGTTCCATGTGCGTCATCTCCCCCAAGCTGGTGGAGTGCGGCCGGCATCTGAACATCGACCTGATGACCTTGACGGAAGTCGAGGAGGTGTCCGGCGAGGTGGGTAACTTCACGGTCAAGCTGCGCCAGAATGCGCGATATATTGAAATGGACAAGTGCACGGCCTGCGGGGAGTGCGCCAAGGCCTGCCCCATCGAGACGCCCAACCTGTTCGACGAAGGCCTGCGGGACCGCAAGGCGGCGTTCAAGCTCTATCCCCAGGGCATGCCCAGCGCCTACGCCATCGAAAAGCGCGGCACGGCACCCTGCAAGGCCACCTGCCCGGCCCACGTCAGCATCCAGGGCTACATCGCCCTGATCAATGACGGACGCTACAAGGAGGCCCTGAAACTGTTCAAGCAGGACCACCCCTTCCCCGCGGTTTGCGGACGGGTCTGCCACCACCCCTGCGAAAGCGCCTGCACGCGAAATGACGTGGATCAGCCCCTGGCCATTCGCGAACTGCACCGGTTTCTGGCCGATTTCGAAAAACAGAGCGGCGAGACCTACATCCCCGAGATCACGGCCGAAAAGCGCGACGAAAAGGTGGCCGTCATCGGCTCTGGCCCCGCCGGCGTCACCGCGGCCTACTACCTGCTCCAGCAAGGCTACGGCGTGACCATCTTCGAAAAGCAACCCGAGCCGGGCGGCATGATGCGCTACGGCATTCCCGAATACCGGCTGCCCCGCGACATTCTGGCCGGTGAGATCGACGTGATCCGCCAGATGGGCGCCGAGATCAAATGCGGGGTGACCTTCGGATCCGACATCACCCTGGAGAGCCTCAAGGCCGACGGCTACAGTGCCTGCTTCATGGCCATCGGACTGCACGGCGGCCGCCGCCTGGGCGTGGAGAATGAAGATACCGCCGGTGTACTCCAGGGCGTCGACTTTTTGCGGGACGCCGCCATGGGCAAAGAGATCGAGCTCGGCGAGGACGTCATCGTGGTGGGCGGCGGCAACGTGGCCATCGACGTGGCCCTTACCGCCAAACGCAAGGGTGCCAAGAACGTCACCCTGATCTGCCTGGAAAAACGCGAAGAGATGCCCGCCTGGGAGCACGAGATCGAAGAAGCCCTGGAAGGCGAAATCAACATCGTCAACAGCTTCGGCCCCAAATCGTTTTACATCGACAAGAACAAGCGCGTGTCGGGCATCGAGTTCAAGACCTGTACGGCGGTGTTCGACGAAAACGGCCGCTTCAACCCCGCCTATGACGAGGGGGAGTGCCAGCCCTTCTTCGGCGACACCATCATTATCGCCATCGGGCAGAGCACGGACCTGACCGGCATCAAGGAGCAGGGCATCGCCATTTCCCGCCCCGGCGGCCTGGAAGCCGACCCGGTCACCCTGCAGACCCCCATCGACTGGGTGTTTGCGGGCGGCGACGCCTTTTACGGCCCCAAATCGGTGGTCGACGCCGTGGCCTGCGGCAAGGAAGCCGCCGAGAGCATTCATCGCTTCATCAACGGCCTCGATCTGACCGCCGGCCGCCAGAAAGAGTGGGACTTCGTCAAGCCCGAGGATTTGAGCGGCGAACCCACCAAACGGCGCACGACGGTCAGGTGCCTCGATCCCGAAGCCCGCGAGTGCAACTTTCTCGAAGTCTCTTTCGGCTACAACGAAGAAGAGGCCAAAACCGAAGCCGAGCGTTGCCTCAAGTGCGGGCTTTGCTCTGAGTGCTATCAGTGTGTGGACGCCTGCCTGGCCCATGCCGTCAACCACGACATGGTGGCCGAGCACAAGGAGATCAACGTCGGGGCCATCATCCTGGCACCCGGCTTCACCCCCTTCGATCCCACTGAGCACAAGAGTTATCCCTACGCCAGCCACCCCAACGTGGTCACCAGCCTGGAGATGGAGCGCATCCTGTCGGCCTCCGGACCGTACGCCGGCCATCTGGTTCGGCCCTCGGACCACAAGGAGCCGGACAAGATTGCCTGGTTCCAGTGCGTGGGCTCCCGGGACATCAACTGCTCGGACCACAGCTACTGCTCGTCGGTGTGCTGCATGTACACCAACAAGCAGACCATCATCGCCAAAGAACACAGCGCCAAGGAGCTGGACACGGCTGTCTTTTTCATGGACATGCGCACCCACGGCAAGGAGTTCGAAAAGTACTACATGCGCGCCAAGGATGAAAAAGGGGTGCGCTACATCCGGTCCAAGGTGCACACCATCGACCCGGTGGAAAACGACAACCTGCGCCTGCGCTATATCACCGAGGAGGGCGAACTGATCGAGGAGACCTTCGACATGGTGGTCCTGGCCATCGGCCTGGCCCCCAACAAGGAGTCGGTCAACCTGGCCAACACCATGGGCATCGATCTCAACGAGCACCTGCATGCCGCCACCCGCACCCTCGAACCGGTCACCTCCACCCGTCCGGGAATTTTCGTTTGCGGCGCCTTCCAGGAGCCCAAGGACATCCCCCAGTCGGTCATGGAGGCCTCGGCGGCCGCATCGACGGCCACCAGCAGCCTGGCCGAAGCCCGCGGCACTCTGATCAAGACCAAGGAGCTGCCGCCGGAGATCGACGTCTCCGGGCAGGAGCCGCGTGTGGGGGTCTTCGTCTGCAACTGCGGCATCAACATCGGCGGCGTCGCCGACGTACCGGCGGTCAGAGAGTATGCCGCAACCTTGCCGCATGTCGTCCACGTGGAGGACAACCTGTTCACCTGCAGCCAGGACACCCAGGACAAGATGAAAGAGGTGATCAAGGAACACGGCCTCAACCGCGTCGTGGTGGCCTCCTGCTCTCCGCGTACGCATGAACCGCTCTTCCAGGAGACCATCCGGGATGCCGGCTTGAACAAGTATCTGTTCGAGATGGCCAACATCCGCGACCAGAACACCTGGGTGCACATGAACAATCCCGAACGGGCCACGGCCAAGGCCAAGGACCTGGTCCGCATGGCCGTCGCCAAGGCCGCCTACATCGAGCCGCTGCATCAGGTCCGGCTGGCGGTGACCCAGAAGGTGCTGGTCGTGGGGGGCGGCGTGGCCGGCATGGAAGCCGCCCTGGGCGTGGCCGACCAGGGACTTCCGGTCTTTCTGGTGGAGCGCGGCGATCAGTTGGGCGGCGTGGCCCATAAACTGCTGTCCACCTGGCAGGGGGAAACCGTAAAGCCCTACCTGGAAGCGCTGATCGACAGGGTCAACACCAATGAACACATTCGGGTCTTCATGAAGACCGAGGCGGTGGAAACCACCGGGATCATGGGCAACTTCACCACCACCTTGATGACCTCCGGTGACGCTCTCACGGAGACGGTCGTGGAGCACGGAGCCACGATCATCGCCACCGGCGGCAAGGAGTACACGCCCAGCGAGTACCTGTATGGTCAACATCCCAATGTGCTGACCCACTTCGACCTGGATGCGGCCATGGTGGCCGACGATCCCCGGCTTTCCGCGGCCGCCAGCGTGGCCTTTATCCAGTGTGTGGGCTCGCGCATCCCGGAGCGTCCCTACTGCAGCCGCCTGTGCTGCACCCACACCGTCAAGAGCGCCCTGAGCCTCAAGGAACGCAACCCGGACATGGATGTCTACGTGCTCTACCGGGATGTGCGCACTTACGGATTCCGCGAAGAGCTCTACAAAAAGGCCCGGGAAAAGGGCGTTATCTTCATGCGCTACAACGTGGAAGACAACCTGCCCGACGTAACTGAAACGGACGGTCGGCTGAGCGTCAAGGTCAGAGACCACGTTCTGCAGATGCCGGTGGAACTGAATCCGGACCTGCTGGTGCTGGCCACGGCCGTGCTGCCCAATGAGAACAAGGACCTGTTCGAGCTGTTCAAACTGCCCATCACGGCCGACGGCTTCTTGGTGGAGGCCCATGCCAAGCTGCGTCCCGTGGACTTCGGTTCCGAGGGCATCTTCATGGCCGGTCTGGCCCACTACCCCAAACCCCTGGACGAAAGCATCGCCCAGGCCCGGGCCTCGGTCTCGAGGGTCATGACCATCTTGTCCCGCGATTCGATCATGGTGGGTGGCGTGGTGGCCGAGGTGAACCCGGACAAGTGCGCCGTCTGCGTGACCTGCGTCCGGACCTGCCCTTACGGAATCCCCTACATCGGCGAGGAGGGGCATGCCGTGATCGAGCCGGCCGAATGTCATGGCTGCGGCTGTTGCGTGAGCGAGTGCCCGGGCAAGGCCATCGAACTCAAGCATTTTACCGACGAGCAGATCGTCGCCAAGACCGCGGCCCTGTTCGAGAAGAAAAAGGGCCAGGCCGCCTGATTTCATAAAACCCAAACCCCATTGGAGAGAGAGCATGAACGACACTTTTGAGCCCCAGATCCTGGCATATTGCTGCAAGTACTGTGCGTATGCGGCCGCCGATTTGGCTGGATCCATGCGTCTGAATTACCCCAGCAACGTGAAGGTCATTCAGGTGCCGTGCAGTGGCCGGGTGGACATCCTCCACCTTCTGACTGCCTTTGAAAAGGGCGCCGACGGCGTATACGTGGCCGGCTGACTGGAAGGTGAATGTCATTTCCTGGAAGGAAATCTCAAAACCAGACGGAAAGTCGAGTACGTTCAACGAACCCTTAAAGAGTTGGGCATCGAGCCGGAACGGGCGCAAATGTACAATCTTTCTTCAGCGCAGGGTCCTCGCTTTGCGGAAATCGCAAACGAAATGACGGACAGGATCAAAGACCTGGGGCCCAGCCCGGTGAATTCCTAACCACGGTCAGGTGGCGGAGGCGCTGCCTGTCAACCCTTGAGAGGTGAAACCTATGATAGTTGCGGATCGAAAGTCTCTTGAAGAGATACAGGACATGATCAAGGCATATAAGAAAATCCTTCTTGTGGGCTGCAAGGGTTGCGTCACCGTCTGCAACGTGGGCGGCGCCAAGGAGGTGGGCGTGTTGGCCGCGAGTCTGAAAATCGGCCGCAAAAAGGATGGCAACCCCATCGAAATCGACGAGAAGACCTTAGAGCGCCAGTGCGATCCCGAATACGTGGAGCAGATTCGCGACATCTACGATCAGTACGATGCGGTTCTTTCCATGGCCTGTGGGGTCGGCCCCCAGTTCCTCTCCGAAGCCTATCCCGATCAGAAGTTCTTTCCTACGGTTAACACCACGTTTTTCGGCGGCGCCGTCACCCACGGCATCTGGGAGGAGCGCTGCGCCGGCTGCGGCACCTGTGTGATCCACTACTACGATGGGTTGTGCCCCATTGCGCGCTGTTCGAAAAGCATTCAGCACGGCCCCTGCGGCGGCAGCGCCGACGGTAAGTGCGAAATCGCCAAGGACGTGGAGTGCATCTGGGACACCATCGTCAAGAAGAAAATGGAGCAGGGACGGCTCGAGGATCTTCGCACGATCCGGGCGGCCAAGGACTGGCAGACGGCAAGGGACGGCGGTCCCCGCAAGAGCATAAGGGAGGAGCTGGTAAAATGAGCGACAACGGTCTGAAATCGGGAAGCAACCTGGAGAAAGTACTCAAAGCCGGCCACTTTGCATTTACCGGTGAGTGTGGACCGCCCAAAGGCGCCAATGTAGCGCATCTGAAAGAGAAGTTCGAACACCTGCGGGGCATGGTGGACGCCGTTAACGTCACCGACAACCAGACCGCCGTGGTGCGCATGTCCAGTGCGGCGGCATCGGCCATCATGGTGGCCAACGGAATCGAACCCAATTTTCAAATGGTCTGCCGGGACCGAAACCGCCTGGCCATGATGGCCGACGTCCTGGGCGTCTATTCGCTGGGCGTGAAAAACATGCTCTGCCTGTCGGGCGACCACCAGAAGTTCGGCAACCACCCCCAGGCCAAAAACGTCTACGACATCGATTCCATGCAGCTGATCGCCCTGGTCAAGAAGATGCGTGATGAAGGCAAATTTCTGAACGAAGAGGAGATCGACGAGCCGCCCAAGATGTTCATCGGCGCCGCCGCCAACCCGTTTGCCGATCCCTACGAATTCCGGATCTACCGTCTGGCCAACAAGATCGACGCCGGGGCGGACTTCATCCAGACCCAGTGCATCTACAACATGCCGCGATTCCGGGACTTCATGAAGAAGGCCGTGGACATGGGCCTGACCGAAAAGGCCTACATCCTGGCCGGTGTGACCCCCATGAAAAGTGCACGCATGGCCCAGTACATGGCCAAATTCGTGCCCGGCATGGATGTTCCCGAGGAGTTGATCGAGCGCCTGAAAGGCGCCGGAAAAGGCAATCAGGCCGAAGAAGGCATCAAGTTTGCCATCGAGCAGATTGAAGAGTTCAAGGAGATGGAAGGGGTTGCCGGCGTGCACCTCATGGCCATCGAGTGGGAGCACAAAGTGCCCGAGATTGCCGAGCGGGCCAAGGTGCTGCCTCGACCGCAAGTGGACTAAGGCGTGGTCGCCGGACCAGACGGGATCGGGGAGACGGCCATCGCCGCCGCTCCCTCGACTGACTCTGGTCGGCGATCCACTCCGCCAACTGGTCATGAATCAACGAAGGTACCGCATGGGCCATAAAAAGCGAATGTTGTAACCTCACCGATAATTTGTTCGATGTGGCCGTTGTCGGTTGCGATGGTGCGGGTGGCGCACCGCGTGATGGCGGTCATCAGCGCCTGAACATCTTCTATTCGTTTGCCTGGCCGCCGGAAGTCGAAATCTCCACATCCGGCAAGGGGTTCTGGGTCGCCAGCTCCAGGTCCAGGTATTTCTGCCGGGTGAAGCCATACTTCCTGGCGATAATCTTGGCCGGGAACGACTCGACCAGCGTGTTGAGCCGGGCCACATTGCGGTTGAATCGCGTGCGGGCCTGGGCGATTTCGGCTTCAATGTCATTGAGGCGTTGCTGCAGGTTCAGAAAATTTTCACTGGCCTTTAAATCGGGGTAGGCCTCAGCCTGGGCCAGCAAACCGCCCAGGGACCTGGAAATGTCGCTCTCCCCGGCCACCCGGTCGGCCGTGCTTGTCGCTCTGTAGGCATCTGTTTTTTCTTTAAAAATAGATGTTTCATGCTTTCCGTACCCCTCGATAACGTCGACCAGGCCAGGGATGAGATTGGCCCGGCGTTTCAGGGCCACATCGATGCCACTCCACGACTCTTCGATATTGTTTTTGTATTTGACGAACTTATTGTATGTGGTGATGGACCAGGCCGTTAAAACAACCCCTACGAAAAGCACGGGAAGAATCAACTCGGGCATCGTGGGTACCCCTCCAGAATATAATTTTTAAATTGAAATCAGATCAGCGAGGCGCTCGGACGGTTTTGCACAGTATGGTTCAATTGCCGATCGGCGATCAAGCAAAACCTAAGAAAAGAGGGTTGTGCACATCGCCTCCACCAGTTCGCCCGGCGTTGCGGATGGTTGACAATGCGATCGAATTCGATCAAGACTAAATAACATAATCTCATATCAACAATCAACGAAAGGAGTGGAGATGGCGGAAGATTTGAAGGTGGGGTGCGCCCGGCCGACCGGGGGACCGGTGGGAGAGCCGGTAACAGGCGTCGCCGAGGACAAAAGCCAACCAATCAAGGAGGAGGAACAGATGATTCACGTGGGAGAAAAAGCGCCCGATTTTGTAGCGCCGGGCTATCAGAAGGGTAAATTTATCAACATCAAGCTTTCCGATTACCTGGGCAAATGGACCTTGCTCTGCTTTTATCCGGGTGACTTCACATTCGTTTGAGCGACTGAGCTTTCGGCGGTCGCCGAAAAGTATCCTGAATTTCAGAAGCTGGGCGTGGAGGTCCTCTCCATGAGCATCGACAGCATGTTTGTGCACAAAATGTGGGATGACCACGAGTTGTCCAAGATGGTCGACGGTGGTGTGCCCTTCCCCATGCTCTCCGATGCCGGCGGCAAAGTGGGCCGGCTGTATGGCGTCTTCAACGAGGCCGCCGGGGTTGAAAACCGGGGACGCTTCATCATCGACCCGGACGGGGTGGTCCAGGGATACGAAGTGCTGACGCCGCCCGTGGGCCGCAACGTGCAGGAAACCCTGCGCCAGGTGCAGGCCTTTCAGCTGGTCCGCAAGACCAAGGGCGCCGAAGCCACGCCGTCGGGCTGGCGGCCGGGCAAACTGACCCTAAAACCCGGTCCAGACCTGGTCGGCAAGGTGTGGGAAGTGTGGAAAACGGACATGGCATTCGACTAAACCACGATTGGGCCGTGCCACCGGGCCTGGGTCCGGGCCGGCGGCACGGCGGACCGACCAAGGAGGTGGGCGTGTATTTCAATCAAATAGCTGTGCCTGGCCTGGGATGCCTTTCCTACGTGATCGGCTGCCCGCGGGCCAAGTCCATGGCGGTTGTGGATCCCAAGCGGGACATTCAGGACTATCTGACCATTGCCCGGGAAGAGGGCATGCAGGTCACCCACATCTTCAACACCCATGTGCATGCCGACCATGTCAGCGGTGATCAGGAACTGCGCCTGGCGACCGGCGCCGACATATACATCCACGCCAGTGCGCCGGTACAATACATGCACCGCACTGTCGAACAGGGCGACCGGTTCGAGCTCGGGGCGGCTAAAATCGAGGTTCTGCACACCCCCGGACACACGCCCAACTCCATCTCCCTGCTGGTCACGGACAAGGCGCGATCCGACGAGCCACAGATGCTGCTGACCGGCGACCTGCTGTTTGTCGGCGACATCGGCCGCCCGGATCTGCCCGGGGCCGAAATTCTCGACGAGCAGGTCCAGAACCTCTATGACAGCCTGTACGTCAAGCTGGCGGACTACCCGGATCACCTGGAAGTTTTTCCGGCCCACGGTGAGGGCTCTTTGTGCGGGCGCGGCATGAGCGCCAAGAAAAGTTCCACCCTGGGCTACGAACGCCGGGCCAATCACATGCTGGGGTTTTCCTCCTTCGAGGCCTTCAAGGCCGAGGTGCTGTCGGGCTTTCCCGTGCGTCCCAAAAGCTTTTCGCACATCATCCAGACCAACCTCGCGGGTGCGGCAACCCTGGATGCCTGCCCAATCGACAAAAACCTCACTCCCCAGCAGTTCGAGGAGATGGTTGCCGACGGGGCCACGATCATCGATGCGCGCGATTCGGCCGCCTTCGGCGGGTTTCACATTCCCGGCAGCATCAATATCGGTTTCGAAAAGCAGCTGGCCAACTGGGTCGGCATGGTGGTGGACCCCAAGGCCGAAATCGTCCTGGTGGTGGACGATCGCGGCGACTACGATCGCATGGTCACCGAACTGCACCGCATCGGCTACGATCTGATCTTCGGCTACCTGTCCGGTGGCATCATGGCCTGGCTGATGAGCGGCCGGCCCGTGGCGCAGCTGGAGCAGTTCTCGGTCCAGCAACTGGCCGACCGTCTCCAAAACGGCGGCGTGCGCCTCATCGATGTACGCACGCCGGCCGAATGGGAGAGCGGCCGCATCGCGCAGGCCGAGCATTTCCCGCTGGCGGATCTGTTGGCCGGCCAATTTCCCAGGGCCGCAAAAGAAGTGGAGATCGTCTTGCAGTGCGGCAGCGGGTACCGATCCAACATCGCTGCCAGTATCATGCGCCAGGCTGGATATGAACGCGTCAAGTCCCTGGCCGGCGGGGTGTTTGCCTGGTCCAACGCGGGTTATCCCCTAATTTGACAACGTTCTCGATTCTGCCTTCCGAATCGTCGACGGGGTCCTTGCGGTGGGTCGTGTCGTAGATTGTTTTCAGCAGATCGGCCGCCGATCCCGTCTTGCTGATGACCGCCGTCGCGCCCGCTTGCCGCATGGCATGAACGATCTGGTTCTCTTCGTACATGGTCAATCCGACAACCCGTACGGCCGGAAACGCGGCCTTGAAACCCTTCGACCATTAAGCCCTCGGGCGGCAGGAGCCCGGCGACCGCCACATCCGAAAGCTGTTCGGGTGTTGGGCCTAAACTCGTGGTCGATAATCAGCGCTGGTGGGGTCCGGATGCAAAGCAGTAGGGGTCCGGAGCGCCAAAAACATCCACGCCCAAGCCACGCATTACCGCCATGCACCCCCGGCACAGGGTTCGGATGGTGCAATCCCGGCATCCCCGGGGGCCCTTGCGGTATTGCCGGGCACCCTCGCTTTCATAAATCTCGAGCAGGCTGTTCGCATAGATATTGCCAATGGGGGAGTCGAATTTTCGGCAGGCATCCACTCGGCCGTCGGGCAACAGGGAGACGAAATTAAAGGCGGCACCGCAGCCATAACCGGTGCACCCACCGAAAAAATGATCGCTGCCATTCTGCAGCTGGACCAGGTTAAAAAGGTTGTCTTTCAGGCCCATGATGGGGTTGCGCCTGGCGGCCGTCAGGTAGTTGCTTAAAAAATCCGCATAGGTCTCGATATCGGCGCCGTCCAGGCGGGCGCCTTCACCGACCATGGCGAGCCGGTTGAAGTTGAATTGGTCAACCTTGTCTCGGAGCAGTTCGGCCAGCTCCAGGACTTGTGCGCTGTTTTCGCGGGTCAAGGTCAGCATTACCATGGCGCAAATATCGAACTGCTTTAGCAGGGGTAGGAACCGCATCACCCGTTCAAATACCCCCTGGCCGCGTATATAATCGTTGTGGTCCCGCAAGCCCTCCAGGCTGACCTGGAAAAAAACAGGTTTTCGAACGGCGAGGATCGCTTCCAGTTTTTCCCGGGATATGGGGTTGCCGAGAATGGCGGTTAGAAACCCCCGCTCTACGGCGGCCTGATACAGTTTCATGAAATCGGGATGCAAAACGGGGTTGCCGCCGCTGAAGGTCACCTGACCGTAAACAAATTTGGAGCGGCAAAAATCGTAGAAATCGTCCAGGACCGCGAGGCCCTGATCGTAAGTTACGGCCAGCCGTTGGCTGCGGTCGTAGCAGTGGCGGCAGGAAAGGTCGCATTGCTGGGTGATGTGCCACTGAAGGGTGAAAACGGGTGAAACGAGGTACGTTTCATCGCTGATTGCGTCGGTGATAAAATCGGTTGGGCGACTAATCCGCGATGGCGGTCGGACGAGAATCCCTTTGGCGACCGCCTTGTAGACAATGTCGTCGATATGGCCGAGGGTCACCCCATGCTCGGCTGCCACCTGCCGATAGTCAAGGTCTTCGGCGATGATTTTAAGGGCCAGCAGGTCGTGAGGCTGGGCGTCGTGGACTTCGATCCGGTCGCTTCCCGGCGGGCGATAAAGCAGGACGAACCCTTTTTGGGGCTGCGGTCGATGGGCGATGTCCGTCAACAGCAGCGGCAAGCCGGAATAGGCAACATCGACCAGCTCGAGGTCGGGATTGACCACCGTCGCCGATCGTGCCCGGTGCGGGTGGGTTGCGGCATTTTGAAGCGTGCCAATGGCTGCTTCGACACGCCCCAGATCGTCTAAAAAGGGCCGTTTTTCAAGCAGGGTCGCGTGGGCGTCACAACAGCGCTGCAACGCTTCGCGGGAGTCGATCGCAATTTGGTTGGCCCAACCCATCGTCCGGGCAATCAGGGCCGCGCAGGCCGGATAGCTTCCGGTGGCCGTTGCGGCTTGTGGCCGTTTTCCAACAGGACCGTTCCCCATAATTTTCCTCGGTTTACAAAAAGGCCGATGGTCGTGGAACCATCGGCCTTTGTTCGTTCAGTTGAGTTGTGCGAACCGCACAGATTGGATCAGCTTCAACCACTTTTCCCGGTTTTTTTCTTGGGTTCTTGTTCGGCCTCTTCGGCTTTTTTGTTCTCGGCTTCTTCGACTTCTTTTTCATCAGCGCTACCTGCGCTGTCTGATTTACTGCCTCAGCCGCTGCCTTTGGCCTCTACCTTTTTGTCGGCACTACCTGTGCCGGTTTTACCGCTTCACCCGCTGCTGCCGGCATGAGCGTTGCTCGCAACAAGTCCGCCAACCCCGATCAGACTCGCCACGCTCAGTCCGGCAACGATTTTTTTCAGCTCTTTGATCTCCATCGCTGCCTCCTCTCATTTAGGATGAGTAAAAACAGCCCGCTTGCCACCAAACGGGACTGCTTCTATATTTATGGATGAAGCAGCAATGGTGTGTCAAGGCGCTTTTCGATAATGGGAGTTTAAACTATTTTTGTTGTACCTATGCGACCAAAATTGATATGGGGTCAATCGGATCGCCGGCGATTCAGCATATACAATCAAGATCGATCTTTTACACCAACCCTGCTCGGAAGAAAATCATGACAACCAGGTGGGGCCTATCCTATATTAGCCATTTAGCAAAAAAACATTTGGATGTTTTCGATAAACAGGTGGTTTTCAAGCTAAGCGTCCTAACCACCATTATCGCCGTTGTCATCGTCATTTTAGCGCTGATATTTTAGCGCCGCCCACTCCGACGGGTGCCATTTCGTTTGTACAAATGTTTTCCGAAGAAAACCATGGGCACTTGGCTGCCCCTGCAATACCGCCTTAGCGAAACACCAACAACACCCTTCTATTCCAGGAAAATTATCATGGGTATGACCACCGACGCGCTTTACTTCAAACCCCGCCTGCAGGTTGCCAGCGACGACCAGATCGCCCAGATTCACATGGCCACCCTGGATGTGCTGGAGCGCACGGGGGTCAAGATCACCCACCCCAAGGCCCTGGAGATCTTGGCCGGGGCCGGTGCGCGGGTCGACGGCAGCCGGGTCAGGATTCCCGGTTGGCTGGTAGAGGACGCCATCCGCAAGGCCCCGTCGCGTATCGTGCTGGCCAAGCGCAGCGGTGAGCGGACGGTCTTTCTGGAACGCGACAAGAGCTTTTTCGGCCCCAGCCTGGACTGTGTGGACTACCTGGATCCTGGCACCCACGTGCGGTCCCGGTTTGTCAGCGACAACGTCAAGGCGACCGCGGCCCTTTGCGACGCCCTGCCCCACTTTAAGTGGTGCATGACCATCGGCATGGCCGATGACGTGCCGGCCGACATCGCCGACCGGGTCATCGCCCGACGGGTGTTCGAGAACTGCCAAAAACCGCTGGTGTTCTGCTGCAAGGACACCAACAGCGTCAAGGACATCTACGCGATGGCGCTGCTGTTGTGCGGCGGCAAGGAGGCGTTTGACCAGGCGCCCACCGTGGTGCACTACTCCGAGCCCATTTCACCCCTGGTCTACTTCGACCCGGCCATCGACAAGGTCATGTACTGCGCCGAAAACCGCATCCCGCTGATCAACTTTCCGGCGCCGCAGTGCTGCGGCAGTTCGCCGGCCACCTTTGCCGGGGCCCTGGTCCAGGCCAGCGCGGAAAGCCTGAGCGGCCTGGTGCTCCACCAGCTGGTCGGTCCCGGCGCGCCGTTCATCTACGGGGCCTTTACCACCATCATGGACATGCGCTCGACCATCTTTTCCTACGGTGCCGTCGAGATGAGCCTGATGACGGCGGCCATGGCCCAGATGGCCCAAAACTACGGGCTGCCCTTCTTCGGCACCGCCGGTGCCACGGACGCCAAGTTCTGCGACGCCCAGGCCGGTGCCGAGGCGGCCTGGCAGATCCTGTCGGCTGCCGCAACCGGCTCGGGCCTGGTGCACGACTGCAGCAGCTGGATGGACCACGGTTCGGTGGCCTCGCCGGAGTTCATGGTGCTGGTTCACGACATCGTCGATTCGATCGACCACTACATGCAGGGCATCCCCGTGACCCCAGAGACCCTGGCCCTGGAGGTGATCGACCGGGTGGGCCCGGGCGGGCACTACCTGCAGGATTCCCACACCCTCAACAATTTCAAGAAGATCAAATATTCGGATGTTTTCGAGCGCATGGTCTACGACCAGTGGAAGGCGGCCGGGGCCAAAACCTTCGAACAGCGACTCCAGGCAGCGACCCTGAAAAAGATGGAACATCGCCCGGAAATGCTGGATGCGGAGACCATCAAGATCCTGGATGAAATGCAGGCTGATTGGAAGTAGACGATATTCCTGAAAGGAGAATTACCGATGAGCACGCAGGAGATTTTCGACGCGGTACTGGCGTTTGACGAAGCGACGGTGAAGGCCAAGACCCAGGCCGAGCTTTCGGCCGGCACGGAGATCGGCGCCATCTTGAACGACGGGCTGATCAGCGCCATGGACGAGGTGGGCGAGCGCTTTTCGACCGGCGAGCTGTTCGTGCCCGAGATGCTCATGGCGGCCCAGGCCATGAAGGCGGGCCTGAAGATTTTAAAGCCTCATCTCTCTGCCGGCCAGAGCAAGAGCAAGGGCGTCGTGGTGATCGGCACGGTCAAGGGCGACCTGCACGACATCGGCAAGAACCTGGTTTCGATGATGATGGAAGGGGCCGGTTTCGAGGTGGTGGACCTGGGGGTGGACGTGGAGAGCGAGACGTTTGTCAAGACGGCGGCGGAGAAGGGTGCCGACGTGATCGCGCTGTCGGCGCTGCTGACCACGACCATGCCGGCCATGCAGAGCACGGTAGCGGCCGTCAAGGAGGCCGGCATGGCCACGCGTACGATCATCGGGGGCGCGCCGGTGACCCAGGCCTTTGCCGACCAGATCGGTGCCGACGGCTACAGCGCCGACGCCCCGGGCGCGGTCAAGCTGGTCAAGCAGCTGGTGGCGTAAGGGCCGGCTGAAGGGATTTCGGCGGTCGACAAGCCCTGCGCCATCGACAGCCCCGGCCCGGCGGTCCTGGACGTCCACAACGGCGCCTCCCATGATCACTCGATCGGCATGGAATATGATCAAAGAACGCATTCGCTATCAACCCCTGCTGGACAAGATCACCAGTGCAGATGATGCCTGCCGCTGTATCCGGGACGGCACCAACCTGTTCATCTCCGGTTTCACCGCCGGATATCCCAAACTCATCCCGCGGGCGTTGGTCAAAAGGGCCGAGGCCGGGGAGCGGTTTAAAATCAACCTGTTCGCCGGCGCTTCCACCAGCGACTTGGTGGATGGACTGCTGGCCCGGGCCGACCTGGTGGCGGCGCGCCGTCCCTATATGAGCGACCGTTTCATGCGGCAGAAGATCAACAACGAGGAAATTTTATTCAAGGACGATCATCTCTCCCAGCTGTCAAGCGTGGTGCGCTCGGGAGCCTGGGGCAGGGTGGACGTGGCGGTGGTCGAGGCCCTTTGCATCACTGAAAAGGGCCACCTGATCCCGACCACTTCCGTGGGCAATACCCCCACCTATGTGCGTGAAGCCCGAAAAATAATCATTGAAATATCAGTCCACGACGAAGATCTGGAAGGCATTCACGACATCTACATCCCCGAAGATCCCCCCTACCGTATGCCGATCCCCATCTATCGGACCGCGGACCGGATTGGCAAGCCGTTCATCGAGATGGACCCCGACCGGGTGGTGGGAATCGTTTACAGTCACGAGCAGGACACCTGCCCGGTCTTCAGACCCCCCGATGAAACCGCCAAACAGATCGCCGCCCAAATCCTCGATTTCACCCGGCATGAGATCAAACAGGGACGGCAGCCGGCTGCCCTTCCCTGGCAGTCGGGCGTCGGGGATGTGGCCAACGCCGTCCTGAGCGGCTTTGTGGAAGACGATTTTTTCCATAGCCTGGACATTTACTCGGAAGTGCTCCAGGACAGCGTGCTGGATCTGATTGACCTGGGCAAGGCCCGCGCAGCCTCGGGATCGTCTCTGACCCTGTCCGAAAAAGCCCGGGCGCGGTTCTATAACGAACTCTACCGCTACAAGGAAAAGCTGGTCCTCAGGCCGGTGGAGATCTCCAACGCGCCGGAAGTGATCCAGCGGCTGGGCGTGATCGCCATCAACACCGCCATTGAAGTGGACATTTACGGGCAGGTCAACTCCACCCACGTGATGGGCTCTCAGATGATGAACGGTATCGGTGGGTCCGGCGACTTCATGCGCAATGGAGCCGTCTCTTTCATCGTCACCCCCAGTACGGCTAAGGATGGAAAGATATCGGCGATCGTGCCCATGGTTTCCCACGTGGACCACAGCGAGCACTCGGTGGATGTCGTCGTGACCGAGCACGGGTTGGTGGATACCCGCCCCCTGACGCCGCGCCAGGTGGCCGAACAGGTGATCCGTAAATGTGCCCACCCGGACTACAGGGATCTGTTGTGGGACTACTACCAGAGGGCTAAAAAAGAAGCCGGCGGCCACGAACCGCATCTGCTCAATGAGGCCCTGGGTTTTCATCACCGCTTCATGAATACAGGGGATATGCGGATAACCTAGACGATCCGCCTACAGCTGCTTCAACAGCTGATTGGCAGCCGTCAGCAGCGGGTCCCAAACCGGGCCGAACGGTGGTGCATAGGCCAGGTCGGTTTGCACAAAGGCCGCCACGGTCAGTTGACTGTGCAGGGCCACCACGGCGGCATTGATGCGGTGGGCCGCACTTTCACGCCCTACCAGCTGGGCCCCCAAGAGCCGGCCGGTGCGTTTGTCCCCCACCAGCTGGACCCAGATCGGCTGGGCGCCGGGATGGTTGTGCGCCCGGGAACTGCTTTTGATGACCACATCGGCCGCCTCGAATCCGAACCGACGGGCTTCTGCCAGGGACAGCCCGGTGCGTGCCACCTGCAGGTCGAACACCTTGAAAACGGCCGTGCCGGCCACGCCCTCCAGTTCGGTCGGCCTGCCGCAGACGTTGTCGGCCACGGCCCACCCGGCGCGGTTGGCCCGCAGGGCCAGCGGAATCCAGGTTTTCTCTCCGGTGACCACGTGGTAGGCGTCCGCGCAGTCGCCGGCGGCATACACGCCCGACGCCGAGGTCTGCATGCGGCGGTCGACGGCGATGGCATTGCCCACGCTGGTGGCGATGTCGGCCCCGGCGGCCAGGGCGCTGTTGGGTTCGATGCCGATGGCCACCAGTACCATGTCAGCCGGCAGCGTCCGGTCCTGGCAGACCACCCGCAGCCGATTGTCGGCTTTTTCAATTCTGGTGACCTCACAGCCAAGATGCAGCCGGACGTCGTTGCCGCTCAGCTCCTGTTGGACGACCTCGGCCAGGTCGCGGTGCATCCACGGCAGCAGGTCGGGGCCGGGCTTGACCATCTCCACGGCAATGCCACGCGCCCGCAGGGCTTCGGCCATCTCCATTCCGATGTATCCCATGCCGATGATGACCGCGCTGTCGACCGTGTGCCGGCGCAAGTAATCCTTGATGCGCCGGCCGTCCTCCAGGCTTTTCAAGACCACCACGCCGGGCAGGTCGAATCCGGACTGGCCCGGAATCGTGGGGCGCCCGCCCGTGGCGATGAGCAGCCGGTCGAAGTTAAGGCAAAACGGCTGGCCGCTGGCCTGGACTGTGCCTGAGACGGTTCGGCGGCCGGTGTCGATCGACTCGGCCCGGTATCCGGTCAGCAGATCGATGCCCTGCTTGTGGCGAAAGACATCCGCGGTCCGGACCACCAGGTCATCGATCTTGCGGTCCGCATCGGCGATGTTGTAGGGCATGCCGCAGGCGCTGTAGGAGACGTCATGGGTCTGCTCCAGCACGGTGACCTCCAGGTCGGGCATGCTGCGCTTGGCCCGGCTGGCGGCGCTCATGCCGGCCGCATCCCCGCCGACGATCAGAAATTTCATGGCGGGTCTACTCCTTGCCGGTGGCCGTGATGTAAATTTGCGGGGGCTGGGCCAGGGTGCGTTTGACAGTGCACATCTCGGCGGCGCGGATCACGGCCTTGCGGTATTTGTCCGGAAAATCCGGAGGCAGATGGATCTGCATGGCGACCTTTTCCAGCAGGTGGGACCTCTCGTCGCGATCGAACGACAAGGTCATCGACAGGCCGTCCGTGGGAATGCCGCGGCTTTCGCAAAAATAGACCACGTACACGCCGGCACAGGTTCCCAGAGAGGACAAAAACAGGTCGAACGGTTCGGGTGCACTGCCCTGGCCGCCCTCTTCGCGTGTCTGATCCGTCTCCACCGTAAAGCCCTTGTAGGTGGATGTGACGCGCTTTCCGCCCGGAAAATCGATTCGCATCTTCACTGTTTCCTCCATGATGGTTGCGTTGCGGGACTCTGAAAACAACCCTGTCCAGGGGAACTGAGCGCTGCCCGATTGATATAGCGTGGATGGCCACGGCGGGTCAAGGCAGTCTGTGGCGCGGGCCTTTTTGGCATCGCTTGTCGTATTAACGGTTCGAGGCGAGAGGGGCTTCGGCAGGGCGCTGAGGCCATTCATTGCAACCGTGACCGCCCCAACGGTAGTTTGATTGGGACATTCCGCTTCGGCGGGAAGCGCTGCCGTGAGGGGTGCGGGTCAGATCGCCAGGATCCTGCCGGCTCCCGCGGGCAGATACCGGTCGGGGTAGTCGCGCTCGATCGCGGCGATGTGGCGGGTGCAGTGCGCCGGGCAGATGCGTTCCAGCCGGTCGATGAGCGCAAAATCGGAGAACCCGTGCAAGCCACCGATCAGAGACGTTACTGCGCCAAAACGGCCCGCGGCGTCGATGATGGTGTTGACACCGGGGTGCGAACAGCCAGCGATCACAACTGCCCGACCGTCCTTTTGAACCACCAGTGACTGTTCCGTGCCGCCCAGTTGACCGGTGGAGTAGACGTTGTCGAAAATTTCAACGGGCTTTTCCACGGCCTGGACCGTGGTGGCGCCATCGGGCGCCGGGCAGGCGGCCGGAATGCAGACCGCTGTGGGGTGAGCTTTCAGGAGCTCGGCCATCCCGCCGGTGTGGTCCCAGTGGTTGTGGGAGATAAAGACCGTGTCGATGGTGGCCGGATCGATGCCCAGGGCGGCCATGTTGGCCATCAAAATGGCGCCCTTGGCACCGGTGTCGAACAGGATCGTTCCGCCGCCGGTCTCCACCAGGCAGGCAAAGCCCCAATCGGGTGCAAGGGCCGGAAGATGGGCGGTGTTGTCGTAGATGATGGTAATTTTCACGGACAGTGCCAATTTGAGGTAAATACAAGCCCGTGCGATTCGGCCGATGGGCGGGGAACAGACCGTGGGGCACCGAATCGGCGGGGCCGTCGTTAAACGCTCCCGTCAGGCCGGTACCCCGGATGTCTTAACCTCAGGCGCTGTCTGGTTTGTCCAGTTCGGCGATCCGGTTGCGAACCGCTTCCAGGGACTGCTGGATGGCCTCGGCCTCGGCCCGCAGCATCGCGATCTCATCGCCGCCGCTCGGCGTTTGGCCGCTACGGTAGGCCGCCGGGTGGATAGCGCCGGCGCCGGCCGGACCGAATCCACGGCCCCGCCGGCGTCCGAAACCGCGTCCGAGCCCCATGCCGCGACCTTCGCCGTAAGCGCCGTAACCAAGCCGGTTGGCGGCAAGCTCCGGGCTAGCGCAGCGTCCCCGGCGACCGCCGGTCATCGGGCCGGCTCCCATGGGTCCACGTCTGTCATATCCTGGCATGGCAATACCTCCTTCTTCTCAATCCGCATTAACGGTTTTGACCGCGGCCACGTCCTGAGCCGCCGCCTTGTCCCTTTCCGCGGCCGCCACCTTGGCCTTTGCCCTGGCCGGCACCTTGACCGCCGCATCGACCGCCTTGGCCCGGTCTTTGGCCGCTCCGATCCTGGCGGCTGCACGGGCCCTTGCCGGGTTGCTGACCCTGTCCATCGGGGCCTTTTCCGTCTCCTCGGGGCATATCTCTCACCTCCTTTCCACGGTGGTGGGCACCCAGGGGGACAACCGCCGCTATCGCGGGACAGCCGGAAAGCATTCCGGGTTTTGGGGTCCGGCAGGCGGCACCCCCCCCCTGTATCTGTCATATGCCCAAAATATAGGCCCTCATCGGCAGGGTGTCAAACCCAATTATGATCTTTTGACAAAAAAGTTCGCTGGCGGCAGCGGCCGTGTCGCAACGCCTACACGGTCAGATCCGCATCGATGATCGTTCCGGCCGGAATCACGGCCGCCGCGGGGGCTGGGTTGTGGATGCGCACTCGGCCACGGATGACCACGTCCGGTTCAAAATAGACGTCGCCTGCTATGGCGAGGGCCTCGCAGGCGATGAGGCTGGGGATGCCGTTGGCAAAGCGCTGCTCGAAGTCGTCGATCAATGTGTAGAAGGCCGGGTCGAGGTCGACCTGGATGCGCCCCAGGCGGCGGGCGGGGTTGGGCACCAAACTGCCGTTGGCGTTGAAGATGAAACAGTCGGAGCGCCGGGCCAGCAGATCGGCACATTTTTTGACCGGCTGAAAGCGGGCGTCCGGCACCGCCACGGCCGTGGCGCCCTCGAAAAGGGAAATGGCTGCACCCATGGCGGTTTCGACCTGGTAGACGGCCGGGCTGCGGGCATTGCGGGGGTCCAGGGTTTTGGGGTTGAGGATCATCGGCAGCTGGATCACCCGGCCGTCACGGACCAGTGCGAAAAGGGCCTGTAGGTCGATCCACAGTGAGTTGACGTTAAAATAGCGGTAGTAATCGATGTCCTGGAAGGCGGCCAAGTCGGTTTCCGGGCACTGGGCGATCTCCCTTAAAATGAGGCGACCGTTGGCATGTCGGGCCAGGTGTCCGCCCTTCATGTCGGTGGGGGTTCGCTGGGCCACCTCCATCATGAATGGGAAGCCATGGCTGCTGAAATAGCCCAGCAGGGCCGGGTCCAGCGTGGCCCCGAGGTTGTCGCAATTGACGATCAAGGCGTATCGGAGGCCCTCACTCAAAAAGTCGGCCAGCAGGCCCGATGTGGCCAGGGCGGTGTAGATTTCACCGTGTCCGGGAGGATTCCACTCCAGCTCGGGGTCTTCGGGCCAACGGGCCGTGGAAAAATCGTCGCGCAGGATTTTGGGAAATTTGTGCTGCAAAAAAAAGCGCGGCGGGGTTTGCGGCGCCAGGGCGCGAACGGCGGCGCGGGTCTGGGCGTCGGTGTTGAAGCTGTTCATAAACGCCAGGCCCACGTTGGCGGCCGCGGCCTGTTCGATAATGATCTGCAAAAAGGTTTTGCCGTCCTTGACCTGGAGCAGGCTTTTGGGGCCGGTCAATCCCATACTGGTTCCCAGGCCGCCGTTGAGAACGACTTGCACCGCCTGGCCCAGGACGGCACGGCCGGCCGGGGTGTAGCGGTCCAAAGCGGCTGCGTCGGCGATTTCGGTGCCGTGTACCGGACGGATCTCGTGGTCGGAAATCATGCCCGTGGCCCCGGAAATCACCTGGTCGTAGTAGTGGGCAAACGTCTCGATTACGACCGGAGGCAGCTTCGCCCGTCTCATTTTTTCCAGGAAGGCCGACAAATGCGTCATGCTGCGCCTTTCGACAAAGGATTCAAGGCGGGTGGTTGCGATGGGCGCCGGGACTTTTTCAGGCAACCGGCTCGATCCACCCTTGCGGGCCGGGGGTCTTGCCGTACTGGATGTCCTGGATGGCCTGGAAAAACTTGTGGGCCAGGGGGCCGACTTTCCCATCACCCACGGTGATGAGCGTCTCCTCGTATTTAAGCTCTCCCACCGGCGAGATGACGGCCGCGGTGCCGGACCCGAAGATCTCCTTTAGATGGCCCGAGGTGTGGGCGTTGACGACTTCGTCGATGCTGATTTTCCTTTCCGAGACCTTCAGTCCCCAGGAACGGCCCAGCTCGAGCACCGAGGCGCGGGTGATGCCGGGTAAAATGCTGCCCGACAGCATGGGGGTGATCAGCTCGTCGTCGATGACAAAGAAGATGTTCATGGCGCCCACCTCTTCCACGTACTTCTGTTCGACACCGTCCAGCCACAGCACTTGCGTGTAGCCGGCTTTGTGGGCTTCGCTGCCGGCCAGCAGGCTGGCGGCGTAATTACCCAGGGTTTTGGTGTCGCCCACACCGCCGCGCACGGCGCGCACGTGGTCCCGGGTGACCATGATCTTGACGGGATTGAACCCTTCCGCGTAGTAGGCGCCCACCGGGCACAGGATGATGAAAAAGCGGTAGGTGAAAGAGGCCCGCACGCCCAGAAACGGGTCGGTGGCGATGATGGTGGGGCGAATGTACAAAGAGGTCCCCTGGGCGCGGGGCACCCACTCCCTCTCGACCGTGAGCAGCTGTTTGAGTGCATCCAGGGCGAACCCTTCATCGATTTCGGGGATGCACAGCTTGCGGTTGGAGGCGTTGAGGCGCTTGAAGTTCTCGCGGGGCCGAAACAGCTGGATGCTTCCCTGTGCGTTGCGGTAGGCTTTCAAGCCCTCGAAGACCCCCTGGCCGTAGTGCAGCACCATCGTGGACGGTTCCATCACCAGGGGGGCGTAGGGTTCGATGCGCGGGGAATGCCACCCCTTTTCCACACTGTAATCCATGTTGAACATGTGGTCGGTGAAGATGGTGCCGAACCCCAGTTTGTTTTCATCCGGCTTGGCCTTCAAGCGGTCGGCGTTGGTGATGGTCACTTGCATAATTGGGTCCTCCTCGATAGGTGATGCGATCTCGGTCCGGCCTCCGCTTTTAGGGTCCCGGAATCATTATATCAACTTAGGACAAGACAACGACAGCACTGATGAATGCGTATTAGGTACACCTATTTTAACGGTGAGTCAACGCTCGCACGGTGGGTGACCGGATTGCGCCGGAGCGGCTTTTTGCGGGGCTGCAGCGCAATCGCAGGGCGCCGCCGGTGGGCAGTCCCCGGCACACGGCCGCGACAGTGACCTGTTCATGCCTGTTGCATTCTTGAAATGGCTTTGCTTTAAGGGGCACAAGATGCTTATGGTGCCAACTTGCAGCCACGTGATGGACAGGCCGGCGACGCGACCGGACGTCACCGGCCGAACATCCACAACGGTGTGATGCCCATGCAAAGCCCCCTTCCCCGACCCGTCATCATCGCCCATCGCGGCTGCAGCGCGACCCATCCGGAAAACACCCTGGCCGCGTTCAAGGCGGCCGTCGCCGCCGCGGCGCACATGATCGAGCTGGATGTGAACCTGTCCGCCGATCGACGCCTGGTCGTCATCCACGACCGCAGTGTCGACCGGACCACCAATGGCCGCGGCGCGGTCGGGGCCTTGACCGTGGCGCAGCTGACCCGGCTGGATGCCGGTAGTTGGTTCGACCCGCGATTTCAGGGCGAACGCATACCCACCTTGGCCCAGGTGCTGGAAAGCGTCCGTGGCCAGGTGTCGGTGAACATCGAAATCAAACCCGAGGCCGTGGAAGCGCATGGGCCTGACGATGCGGTCGAACGGCAGGTTCTCGAGCTGGTGCATTCCCTGGCGATGGACGATGCTGTCCTGATTTCCAGCTTTGCGTGGGGCGTTCTGGAAAAAATCCGCCGCCTGGATTCCCAAATCGCCCTGGGCCTGCTCTGCGACGATCCGGCCGACCAGCGTGCGATCGACTGGTGTCGACGGGTCGGCGGGTTTTCCTGGCACCCGAACGGCCGACATCTGACCCGCGCCCAGGTCGACCTCTGGCATGAGGTGGGGGCCTGCGTGTTTCCCTATCAGGTGGAGGGCCGGCCGGCGCTGAAACGGCTGCTGGCAATGGGCGTGGACGGCGCGATTGTCGACGACCCGGGCTGGTTTGCGGGACCCGGATGATTTTTTCTCAACCGGTTGTGAGGAGCGTTTGCCATGGCGCCAACGGTGCAGCTCGATGTTGACAATCAGATTGCGGTGATCACCCTCAACCGTCCCGAGCGTCGCAACGCCATCAACCAGGATCTGCTCTTGTGCCTGTACGATGCCATGGATAGCGTGGCCGCGGCAAACCACGTCCGCGTGGCCATCATCACCGGCAACGGGCCCTCTTTTTGCGCCGGCCTGGATCTGGATGCCATCGGACGCGAGAACCTGTTCGATCCGCGCGCAGACGGTACGGACCTGCCGGATGTCTTCCGGGCCTGTAAAAAGCCCATCATCGCCGCTGTCAACGGCCACGCCATCACCGGGGGCTTCGAGCTGGCCCTGAACTGCGATTTTATCATTGCCAGCGAAAATGCACAGTTTTCGGACACGCATGCCCGCGTTGGCATCCACCCCGGCTGGGGCATGACCCAGTTGCTGCAGCAGACCGTCGGCCAACGCCGAGCCAAGCAGATCTCCTTCTCCTGCCAGCCCATCTTCGCCCACACGGCCTTGGCTTGGGGGCTGGTCAACGAGGTGGTGCCGCGCGAGCATTTGCTGGAGCGCGCCAAAACGATCGCGGCCCATATCGTACAGACCGATCCCCAACTGCTCGAGGCCATCAAAACGCTCATCGAAAACCGCAACCGGGCCCCGATGCAGCAGGCCTTCGACACGGAGCGAAGCGGTTTCAGGCAATTTCTGCGCGACCAGCTCGGCAGATTCAGGCGCACCTCACGGGAGTAGCTCATGGGACGTTATCTCATGTTGGACATCGGTGCCGGAACCCTGGACATCCTCTTCTACGACAGTGACCACGACCTGCACTACAAGGCCGTGGTGCGCGCTCCGGTGCGGGTCCTGGCCGACACTGTGCGCCGGACCCGTGGGAACCTGGTGGTGACCGGCGGGGAGATGGGCGGCGGGCCGATTTCCCAGGCCCTGATCGATCGGGCGGCCATCGCTGAGGTTGTGATGTCGGCCGACGCCGCTGCCACGATCCACCACGACCTGCAGCGCGTGACCGCTCATGGCATTCGGGTGGTGTCGGCCGCCGAGGCCAAGGCCTTGAAACCGGATTCGCGTTTCAACCAGGTGGGCCTCGGCGACATTCAGCCCGAGCGGCTGCGGCGTCTGATCGAGGGGTTCGGGGTTCCTTTTGAATTCGACGCCGTGGCCGTCTGCGCCCAAGACCATGGTGCAGCGCCGCCCGGCGTTTCTCACCTGGATTTCCGGCATCGGCTCTTTTCGGCGGCACTGGACCGCGACCCGACACCCCAGGCCCTGCTCTATCGGTCCGACCAGATTCCGCCTCAAATGAATCGGCTGGCCACCATTGCCCGGGATGCCCAGGACCTGCCGACCGAGCGGGTTTACGTCATGGATTCAGGTATGGCCGCTATCCTGGGCGCATCCCTGGACGTGCTGGCCGCCTGCAAGAAGCGCATCCTCGTTCTGGATATCGCCACCTCTCACACCGTGGGTGCGGCCCTGGCCACCGGCCGCCTGTGCGGTTTCTTCGAATACCACACCACAGACATCACCGCCGTGCGCCTGGACCAGCTGCTCGAGGATCTGCCCGACGGCAAGCTCTCCCACCGGGCCATCCTGGAAGCGGGCGGCCACGGGGCCTACTGCCGGGAGGCCTTCGGCTTCGACAAGGTCGAGCTGATCCTGGCCACCGGCCCGCGACGCCGCCTGGCGACGGCATCCACGCTGCCGATAACCTTTGGCGCCCCCTGGGGCGACAACATGATGACCGGAACGGTGGGACTGCTGGAAGCGCTGCGGCAGCGCGAAGGGGTGGCGCCCATCGCCTTCATCTGAAATTTTCGTAACGCCCCTGGATTGCATAACGGGGTCTGAAGCAGGAGAACTATCGATGCCGGATCAGGACAAAAGGGCTGCCATCGAGACCCACATCCAAAACGACGCTTTTGCACGCCTGCTGGGCGCCGAGGTGAAAATTGTGGCGCCGGGACACAGCCGGGTTTCACTGACCATAACCGATCGGATGACCAATTTTCACGGCATGACCCACGGCGGGGTGATTTTCGCCCTGGGCGATATGGCCTTTGCCGCGGCCGGCAATTCCCGGGGGCAGGTGGCCGTGGCCCTGAACGTGAGCATCTGTTTTCTCAGCCCGTCCAAGGTGGGCGACCGTCTGGTGGCCGAAGCCAAGGAGTGCCACCTGGGCGGTCGAACCGGGCTGTACGAGATCACAGTGGTCGACGCGGCCAGCGGTACGCTCATCGCCCGCAGTCAGGACCTGGTGTATCGAAAAAAGACCTGGTTTGTGGAACCGTGAGTGGTTTTCAGCGGAAGCAGCGGGTGAGGATACAGTAAAAGGGCGGCGTTTCAACATTGCATTGAAACGCCGCCCCGCAGGTGTGGCTGGTATGACGAGAAGGGCAATAGGCCTCCAACGGTTACCCTCACCCCAACCCGATCCCACAGAGCGGGCGGTTAGAGACGGTCACGGTCAGTGGCTGTTCGCATTGTTCCTCACAAGCCCTCAACGCCGCTTCGGCGGTGATCAGGCCAGGTCGAAGCGGTCAAGGTTCATGACTTTGGTCCACACCGCTATAAAATCATTTACAAACTTCTCCTGGGCGTCCTCGCAACCGTAAACTTCGGCCAAGGCCCGCAGCTGTGAGTTCGAACCGAAGATGAGGTCGACACGGCTGCCGGTCCACTTGCGTTCGCCCGTCGCGCGATCACGACCCTCGAACACGTCGTCGTCCGAGATCGCCTTCCACTCTGTGCGCATGTCGAGCAGGTTCACGAAAAAGTCGTTGGTGAGCGTCTCGGGCCGCTGGGTGAAGACGCCGTGCGGGGATTTTCCGAAGTTGGCATTCAGGACGCGCATACCGCCGATGAGCGCCGTCATCTCGGGTGCGGTCAGGGTCAGCAGCTGCGCCCGATCGACCAGCAGTTCCTCTGCCGAAACGGCGTATTTGGTTTTCTGGTAGTTGCGGAACCCGTCCGCCTTCGGTTCGAGCACGGAAAAGGACACCGCGTCGGTTTGCTCCGCAGACGCATCCGTTCGTCCCGGCCTGAAGGGAACAATCACATCGTGGCCAGCGTTCTTGGCCGCTTGCTCCACGCCGGCGCAACCACCTAAAACAATCAGGTCGGCCAGCGAGACCTTCTTCCCGCCGGACTGCGCGCTGTTGAATTCCTGTTGGATCCCCTCGAGGGTTTGCAGCACCCGTTTCAGTTGGGCCGGCTGGTTGACTTCCCAGTCTTTCTGCGGGGCGAGGCGAACGCGGGCCCCGTTGGCCCCGCCGCGTTTGTCGGAACCGCGGAACGTAGACGCCGATGCCCAGGCGGTCGAGACCAGTTCCGGGATGGAGAGGCCCGAGGCGAGGATCTTGCCCTTGAGGGTGTCGATGTCCTGTGTGTCAATCAGCTTATGATCGACGGTGGGCACCGGGTCTTGCCAGATCAGTTCCTCTGCCGGGACCTCCGGGCCCAGATAGCGTGAGATGGGCCCCATGTCGCGGTGGGTCAGCTTGAACCAGGCCCGGGCGAAGGCGTCCGCGAATTCCTCGGGGTTTTCCAGGTAGCGCCGTGCAATCGGTTCATAAATCGGATCAAAGCGCAGGGAAAGGTCCGCCGTGGTCATCATGGGCCGGTGCTTCTTCGACGGGTCGTGTGCGTCGACCACCATGTCCGCTTCGTCCACGTCCTTGGCCAGCCACTGATTGGCGCCGGCCGGGCTCTTGACCAGTTCCCACTCGTATTTGAACAGCACCTTCAGATAGCCCATGTCCCATTGGGTCGGGTTCGGCTTCCAGGCGCCCTCGATGCCGCTGCTGATGGTATCGCCGCCCTTGCCGCTGCCGAAGCTGCTCTTCCAGCCCAGCCCCTGCTCTTCGATGCCGGCACCTTCGGGCTCAGGGCCTACGTGGGACGCAGGGCCGGCGCCGTGGCACTTACCGAAGGTGTGCCCGCCGGCGACGAGCGCGACGGTCTCTTCGTCGTTCATGGCCATGCGCCCGAAGGTCTCGCGAACGTCACGGCCGGAGGCGACCGGGTCCGGATTGCCGTCCGGACCTTCCGGATTAACGTAGATCAGGCCCATCTGCACAGCCGCCAGGGGGTTTTCCAGATCCCGCTCGCCGCTGTAGCGGCTCTTGGGCTTGTCGCTTGTCGCCAGCCATTCCTCTTCGGAACCCCAGTAGACATCTTCTTCCGGCTCCCAGATATCATCGCGCCCGCCGCCGAAGCCGAAGGTCTTGAAGCCCATCGACTCCAGGGCGCAGTTGCCGGCCAGAATCATGAGGTCGGCCCAGGAGATTTTCTTGCCGTATTTTTGCTTGATCGGCCAGAGCAGACGACGGGCCTTGTCGAGGTTCACATTGTCGGGCCAGCTGTTGAGGGGCGCGAAGCGCTGGTTGCCCGACCCCCCGCCGCCGCGACCGTCGCCCATGCGGTAGGTGCCGGCGCTGTGCCAGGCCATCCGGATGAAGAGCCCTCCGTAGTGACCGTAGTCGGCCGGCCACCACTCCTGGGAATCGGTCATCAGGGCATAAAGGTCCTTTTTCAAGGCCTGCAGGTCGAGTTTTTTGAATTCTTCAGCGTAGGTGAAGGCCTCGCCCATGGGATTGCTCAGGTGCGAGTGCTGATGAAGAATCTTGAGGTTCAACTGGTTCGGCCACCAGTCCTTGTTCGACCTCCCGCCGCCGGCAATCGGTCTGCTTGTCCTGCCCGTTACCGGGCACTTGCTCTCTTCGTTCATAACGATCCTCCTTTCGATGTTGGAAGGCATGCCGCGCGATCAGGTGGGCGGCGGGATGCGTTTGCCCACCTGACCACGCAACTCAACTGTGGACTGACCACGCTATGATAACGACTATCAGGAAATGGCAAAAGAATCAGATCTGCTTATTCAGGCAATGGCTGCATATTCCGAAAAAATCCAAGCGGTGGTTCAGAATTTTAAACTTGGTCTCTATGGCGACTTCCTTTTTCATTTCATCCAGGCTGTCGAGGTCTGGATCGACCATTTTTTTACACTTGACACAGATGACGTGAGGATGGGGGGAGGGCCTGTTTCCATCATAGCGGTTGCTTCCGTCCGGGAACCCCAACTCGAGAACTTCGCCGATCGACTTGATCAGCGCAATATTTCTGTATACCGTGGCAAGGCTCATGGTCGGGAAATTCTTTTTGATCTGGTCGTAAATATCCTCCACGCTGGGATGGCCTTCGCTCTTGGCGAGAATTTTGACGATGGCCAGCCGCTGCGGGGTTATCTTGTGACCATTTTCCCTTAATCTTTGGATGATTCTTTCAAACCGTTTTTTGGGATCGGCCAATTGGAGTCTCTCTTGTCCTAAATGGTAATGGTTTTTATTTAACATTGATTCGCTTTGATGTCAACGTCTATTGTCTGGGTTCACCGATGGTGCTGCGGCGTTGTACCCGAGGCGATCGATCACGGGCCGCCATGGTTGGAGAACGGGCGGTTTGACAGGGTTGTTCCGCTAATAAAGCTTGCACCACCACTCAAATGAACCCTTTTTTCAGCAGTGCGTTGATCTCTTCCGGGTAGGCCATGCACAAGGTTTCGTTGAACAGGTTGCGCAGGGCACCGATGTCCGGTGTGCCCAGCTGTTGGTTGAAGAACGTGCGCGGTGAAAAGAGCAGGTGGAAACGGAAATGGTCGTCGCCCGACGCGGCCGTGAAAAAGTTCATGTTGAAGCTGTAGATTCCCATCTTGTCGTATTCGGTCATCAGCCTGGCCAGGCCTGCGGCCAGGTCGGCCAGGTCCTGTGGGGTGAGATCAAGTGTGCAGCAGGCCGCTTCGACCACGGCCAGGACATCTCCGGCAACACCCATGGGAGCGAAGGCGGTCAGCCAGTGGGTGCGGCCGATCCGGCCCAGGTAGCGGTCTCCCCGATCCCTTTCGGCGGAGACGAGGTCGTCCCAGTAGACCGATCCGTGGCGATTGTGGTAATCCCGTGACGCCTCGATCTCATGGCGCATGAGGTTGGGCGCCGTGGAGGTTGAGAAGACCTGCAGGTGGGGGTGAATCAGGGAGCTGCCCGCCGGCGGCATGTAGTTCCAGTTGACGATGTGGTAGACGGATTCGGGGTGACTGGTGGCGGCGATGCGCCGGAAGAAGTCGATGACGAAATTGAAGGCGGCGGCCATGTGGTTCACGCTGAGGTCCGTCATGGGGATGTAGTGACGGGAACCGAAGGTGGCTACGGCCCCAATGCTGTCGTAGGGTGCGATGTTGGGGAAAATCACCATGTCGCTCTTCTGCAGACGGCCTTCGGGGATCAATTCAGCCGAAAAGCATGGCGTCACCGTAAGCACCTTCTCGGCGCAGAAAGGGCACCAGGCATCGGTTCCCGAAACCAGGGCGTCAAAATCCGGCTTCTCCCATTTGAGCTCCATGAAATGGCAAATCCGTGCTGTTCTTCCGGTGAGGGGGTCCAGGCGGATCTCACTGGGAACCCGTCGAGAGGCCATCGCCTTTTGTGGGTTCAGCATGACGGTCTCTTTTTTGATGGATTCGAATTGCATGATGGCTCCTTAAAATGAGCAAGGCCGGGATTGGGTTGCTGCCTTATTCGAATTTTGTCTTCCATTCCTTGATTTTTTCCGCCGGCCAGGCCACGCAAAACGCCGGACGGCCCTTCATGACCATCTGCATGCAGGCGTCGCCGCACTCGGGATCGCAGTGCACAATGTCGGCCTCCCGGCCCTCGTGGACCTTTTGCGGCCACTGCGGGTCGGCCCACAGCACCCGCGCCAGGCCGATCAGGTCGGTTTTGCCCTCGGCAATGGCCCGGTTCGCCACGGCGCCGGTCGCCAGGCGGCCGGCGGCAATGATCGGCACCGCGACTGTGGCACGGATCTGTGCCGCCAGATCGAGCATGTAGCCCTCCTGCTTGGACTTTTCCAACACCTCGGGCCGGGAAAAGGACTCATACGTGCCGCCCATGACGGAGATGTAGGCGATCCCCGCCTGGGCCAGGCCTTGGGCAAATTGCCGTGATTCGGCGATCTGCAAGCCGTCCGGCAGCCATTCGTCGGCCAGAAATCGATAGCCCACCGGAAAATCGCCCACCGCCGCCTTGACCCGCGCCAACACCTCCAGGGCAAAGCGCTGGCGGTTTTCCAGGCTGCCGCCATAGACGTCGGTGCGCTGGTTGGTCCGGGGACTGAGAAACTGGGCCAGCAGGTAGCCGGTGCCCCCGTGCAGCTCCACCAGGTCGAACCCGGCCGCCTTGGCCCTGGCCGCGGCGCCGGCGTACTGGTCGACGATCCGGTCGATCTCGTTGATCGGGAGCGCCCTGGGCACCCGTCCAAAGGTATCAACGGCCGAGGGCGCCACCGGCTGCGAGGTCGCGAAGGCGAAACGACCGGCATGGTTGATCTGCAGGCAGGCCAGGCTGCCCTCGTGTTTGATGGTGGCGGCCAGGGTTTTCAGGCCGTCGCTGTGGTCATCGGTGTCGGCCCGCAATACCCGGTTCGAACCGCTGCCGGCCGGATGGTCCACGGTCGAATTTTCGACCACCACCATGGCCACCCCGCTGTGGGCCATCAGCCGGTAGTGATCCAGCAGCATGTCGCTGACCGCACCACCCTCACCGGCGTAGCCCAAGTAGAGCGGTGCCATGGTGAGGCGGTTTTTCAAGGTCAGGCCGTCAATGGTCATCTCGGAAAACAGGTTTTTAAACATGGGGTGCTCGCTTTGTTGGAAAGTGGATATCAATGGCCCTCGAGCAGGTCTGCTTCAGCCAGGGCCTGTTTTAAGCACTCCGGGCAGTAGCTGTGCGAAAATTTAACGTTGGCGTGTTCGCTGATAAAACCTTCCAATTGGTGCCAAGTGCCCTGTTCATCACGGATTTTCTTGCACTGGGCGCAGATGGGCAAAATAGCTTTCAGCACCTTAATTTCGGACAGGGACCGGCGTAATTTTTCGGCCGATTCCTTTTCGTCGTCAACGATCTGTTTCAACGATGAAATCGACCAGCCGATCGAACAGAAAGCGATCAATCGAATCATCGTGTTCCAGACGGCATGGATGGTTGACGGGTGCGTGTGCCCGGTCAGTACATCGGCTACGAACCAGACCATCGAACACAAAAGGGCGAAAATCACTGCCCCAGTCGCACCCAGGCACCAGGCGGCGATAAAGACAGGAATAAAATAGAAAACAAAAAAATTGAGCTCGTAGCCCGATAACCAGTCCAACAGTCCCAGGATGAGGGTTATAAAAACGGCCAAAAAAACCCACGGCAACTTTTTCGAAACCGTTGGCATTGTTTTCCCCTAGAGGCCCCCCATGGCCGCGGCCTCGATGAACGCGGTTTTTCAAAACGGCATGTCATCATCCCCATCATCGTCAAAATCCATGGACATCATCTCGCTGGTCAGGTCGAAAAACACCCCCAGGGAGTCGCACAGATTCTTGAGAATCCGGCTGTAAGCCTCCTTTTCAGCGAGATCTTTGGTCTTCGACATCGCTTTCAATACAACCATCACTTCTTTTGACAAACCATCCATGATTTTATCAGGTTCCATCGGTCCTCCCTTTCTGCAGCGCGGTGCTGGCATTTTGGTGGCGGGCCTGCATGGCGAGCTCGGTGGTCACGGGCCGCTTGCCAAGCGGCGCGAAGGATACGGCGGCAAGCTTGAAGTGCGCAAGACCAAAGGGAATGCCAATGATCGTAAGACAGTAGGATATTCCTGAAAGCGCATGGGAGATGGCCAGCCAGATGCCGGCCAGCACCACCCAGAGCAGGTTTGCCAGACCGGTTCCGAAGATGCGCTCCTCTCCGAGCAGCCGGGCGTCGACGAGCTCCTTTCCGAAAGGGAATGCGGCAAACCCGGAAATGCGAAAAGCGGCCATGGCGAAGGGCAGCCCGACGATCGTGATGGCCAGCAGTAACCCGAAGACGACCCACAGCAGCCAGGCGATGACTCCGCCACCGAGTATGAACCAGAGCAGGTTGCCCACAAATGCCATTTTTATCCCCGTCTACCCACGCTACGCCACGAATCCACCGTTGACAAAAATGTTTTGCCCGCTGATCCAGCCGGCGCCATCGCCCACCAACAGGGCCACGGCATCGGCGATGTCTGCCGGCGTGCCGATGCGCCCCAAGGCGGTGCTGCGGGCAAAGCCGTCGATCTCTTCCCGGGTTTTGCCCTTTCGAAACAGGGCCGTGTCGGTGGGGCCCGGCGAAACCGCGTTGACCGTGATGCCCTTAGGGCCCAGCTCCTTGGCCAGGACCCGGGTGATCTGATCGACGGCGCCCTTGGTGGCGGCGTAGCCGCCGTAATTGGGCAGCAGCACCCGGGTGACCGACGAGGAGATGTTGACGATGCGACCGCCGTCAGCCATGCGCCGGGCCGCCAGCTGGCAGGCGAAGAACACCCCCTTGACGTTGGTGGCGAAAATATCGTCGAATTCAGCCTCGCTGACGGATGCGATGGGCTTGAACAGCCGCACCCCGGCGTTGTTGACCAGGATGTCGATTTGGCCGAACATGGCGATGGTTCGCTCGAACAGTATCTCGATCTGAGCGACCCTTCGCATGTCGGCTCTGACGGCAAGGGCTTTTCCACCGCTGCCTTCGATCGCCGCCACGGTGGCTGCCGCGGCCTCGTCGTCTCGGCCGTAATTGACCGCCACCGCGGCGCCCAGGCTGCCCAGCTTGAGGGCAATGGCCTTGCCGATGCCGCGCGATGCGCCGGTGACGATGGCGGTTTTTCCAATCAGTTCGCTGGTCATGGGCTCCTTGGGTTCACGGTGACGGCGCTGCCCGGTTATGATTTCGGTTGCGGCATCCCAGCGGTTGACCGGGTGTCAAGAAACCCGGATTCGAAAAGCGTGTCGGCCTGGTCGTCGACGATGCGGGACAGGGCCCGGTAGCTCATCTTGAGGGTTTTGGCGGCGGCGTTCAAAGAGCCGCATTTTTCGATCGCGGTTTGAATCCGCATGCGGCCCAGGCCGAAAATGATCCGGCCCTTGCGGTCCTCCAGCCAGACGTTTGACTTTAGGTGGATATTTTTGGTGTCGGCAGTCATTTCGACGTCACTCACTGGATGATGGCAAGGATAGCAGCCGCAAAACCGGGTAGCAAGAGAAAACGGTCGCCGTTCAGAGCCCGGGTTTGCCCATCGGGCGGGCCGGATAGCGGCAGACCCGGCAGTTCAGACACAGTCCCCCTAAGGCAAAGCGGGCCGGGTCGCGCTCGTCCAGCCGTTCGCCGGCCAGCAGCCGCGGCAGCACCAGGTTGAAAACGGTGATCTGGCGGTGCAGCCCCAAGCCATGACAGGCGGCGTCATCGGGGTCAACCGACATACCGCCGGTGGTGACGATCAGGCCGTTCCATCGAAGCGATCTGGGACTATCAGCTGGGCGGCACGGGCGTCAGTGTGAGCGACTTCGATGCCAAGGGATTCGTTCCGCTGGGCCAGGGGCCGCTGTACAGAGCGCAGCCGATCATGAACTCATGTGCGGTGGTCTGGACCGCTGGGACAACGGCGGCATGGCCATGCAGGAGCACTTCGTCTCGATCTCGACGTGCTAGCACCGGTCCCGGCACGGTATGTTGATTGCCTCGACGCAGTAGCCCTGCGCCCGTCTGGTGACGATGGTCAGTGCGCCGTGGGCTTGTCCCAGGCGAAACAGGTGTTCCAGCGGTATTTCCAGCAGGCGGCACAGCAGCACACGGATGACCCCGGCGTGGGTAACGATCAGCGCTTGACCGTGCCGCCGGGCCACGGTGTCGAATGCCGGCCAGACGCGTTTCTGCAGGTCGCGAAACGACTCCCCTCCCGGCGGGCGGTAGTCGGCGATCTGTTCGCCGCGCTGCAGATAGGCCCGTGGAAACCGGGTTTTGATGGTTTGCCGGCGTTGACCCTCCCATGATCCCAGATGGATTTCCCGCAAGGCCGGCAGCGCCTGAAGCTCCAAACGGCAGCGCTCGGCGATGATCCGGGCCGTTTCCCGGCAGCGAATCAGCGTGCTGCAATAGACGGCCTCCAGCGCGCTGTCCGCAAAGTGCGTCCCCCAGGCACGCGCCTGCTGGCGGCCCGGCGCACCGAGGGCCACGTCCTGCCAGCCGACATACCGCTCGTCATTGTCAGGCGGATCGACGACACCGTGGCGCAGCAGATAAAGGGTCGCCCGGCCAGATTGGGGCCGGCGGTTCATCGGGTCTCAGCGTCGGGGCAGGCGGGTACCCCGGCCAAGGTTTCAAGGGCAAGTCCGGTGGTCCGCTCTATCTTGGCCTGGATGCGCCGGGCGTTCTCCCGCTTTCGGGCGATCGCCTGCGCCGCCCGATGGTCGCTGCCGTGGGTATCCATCTTGCGGGAAAAGCGCTGTTCCAGAGTGGCGCAGCGATCGCCGACCACCAGTTTGTCGGCCAGATAGACAATCTGGATTTCGTCCAGGGGGGCGTTCATGTCCACCGCCAGGCTCATATGGGCGGCAACGATGGGCGCCAGACGGGTGAACCCGTGAAATGATAGCAGGTGCGCCCCGGCCTCGGCATGGTTCGCCTCCATTCGGGCGGCATCATGCAGCAGGGCTGCGGTAGCGGTCAACTCGACGTCGATGTCCAGGCCGCCGGCATTAAGGGCCGTGGCCAATCGTCGGGCCACGGCAGCCACGGTGCGGCAGTGCGCGGCCGTGGCCGCGGGCAGATTCTGGAAGCGGTCCATCAACACCCGGCACTCTTCGGCCGAGGGCAGCCCCTCGTGGCGCAGCCTGGCCAGCATGCGGCGGTAATCCTCGGGCGTGTCCAGGTCCATCACAGTGGCCTCGTCGGCCACAGCCAGTTCGCGGCTCTCTTTTTCACAGCGTTGTAAAAATCCTTGCAGGCCACCGGTGCCGGACCATTTCAAAATCCGCGGCGCCAGGCCGGCATCGATCACGGGCGGGTGGCCGCGCCGGCCGTCGAAGGTGGGATAGACCACCGCGGCCGGGGCGTCGTTGAATGCCTCGAGCAGGCGCTCGACCGTCCGGGCGCGCACCAGAGGGATGTCCACGGGATGGATCAAAAAGGCGCGGCAGCGTGGGGGCAGGGCCCGGATGCCGGTCAGCACTGAGGAGAACATGCTCTCGCGAAAGCGCGGGTTTTCCACACAGCAAACCTGAAGCGGCCAAACCGCCCGGCGAACCTCGGGAGCCCGCTGTCCCACCACCACCAGAATATTTTCAAGGCCGACCTCTTGAAACAGCCGCACCACCCTTTGGACGACCGGGCGGCGCCCCAACGGCAGCAGGGGCTTGAAGCGCCCCATGCGCTCGGAAAGCCCGGCGGAGAGCACTATGGCGGCCATGTCGCCCCGCTGTTTCATCCGAAATAAACCGCCAACCGCAGTTTGGTCGTCGTTAAGCCCGAAGCCCCGCACTGACCCGGATCAATTCGGCCAGAATGCTCGCGGCAATCTCTCCCGGTGTTGCGACCCCGCCGGAAAGGCCGATGGGCGAGTGGGCATTTTTCGGGCAGATCACAGGCAGCTTGTGTGATCATCTTCATGGCTGGTTTTTCCTTTTCAGGGCAATCAATACCGTCTTGCAGGGGCAAGGATCAACCGAAAAAGCCCAGACATCGCCCGGAACAGAACAGGCAGAGCCAACCTGGGCCCTGCCTGTTGGGGAGCGGCTGAGGCTCGCTCAGCGGTCAGGCCGTGGCTTCGGACAGCTCTGCACTGGAAAAACTCTTGGGGACCCCCTCGTACGGGGTGCGCTTTTTGAACTTCATCGTCCTGGGATCGCGCATGGATTTCAAGATGTCGATGCTCTCCTTGTAGCCCTTGTTGATCCGGCACAGCTCCATGGCCATGCCGACGATCTGGGCCACCGCCTGGACGAAATTGACGTCGTCGAGGCTGAATTCCCAGGGTTCGGCCGTGTAGACGCGCAGACACCCGATGGTGCGCTCGCCGATGATGAGCGGCACTGACAGAATCGAAGCGATGCCCTCTTTGATGGCGGCCTCGGGATACTGCAGCCGCGGATCGTCGTTGACATCGTAAATCGCGACCGGCTTGCCGTCTTCCAGCGACGATGAAATCGACTGCAGGGCGCTGACCGGGCCCTTGTCCAGGTAATCCTGGCTGAGCCCATAGCTGCCGGCCAGCGACAGCAGGCGGCTGCTCTTGTCGATCAGAAACAGGGCGCAGCCCTTGACCTTCAGCGCGCTGGTGACCCCTTCCACCGAAACCAGAACGATCTCTTCGGGGTCCCTGATCATGGAGATGGAACTGGTGATCCGCATCAGACTTTCATAGTTGAGAATCGGTTTTTGCATGGCGGCCTCCTTTGGGTTGGATGGTTTTTGGACAAGGGATCGATGCCGGCCATCGCGTGGTCATGGCCCCTCGGCCATGTTGTCATCAGGAGGCGGGTTGGCAGCTGGTAGCGGTTCGATACGGTAACGACGATTCAGAATAAGCGAACGAGCGGTGTGAGCGTCCGCGCTGAGCGTGTGCCCGGGCATCTGTCGGACGGGCACGGGTATTGAGCATCGATGATGGCTGGTAGTAAAACTATCTCACAGATGCCCGACCTTGGCAAGCGATAATCCCCTGTCGTCTGGCGTTCGACATGCTCGCTGTTGTGCGGCGACGTTCACCGAGATCTAGACGCCATGAGCTCGACCACCCTTCCCAGGCGGCGGATGGCCGGGGTGGCCTGGTCCGACCAGTTGGCCGCATTCAGGCGGATGAAGTTGCGGTAGCGGTCGCCCGTGGAGAAGAGGTGGCCGGGCGTGATGGCGATGCCTTCGGCGAGGGCTCTCTGGTAAAGGGCCAGGGCATCGATGTCGTCGGGTAGTTCGATCCAGAGCAGGTACCCCCCGGCCGGGTCGGTCACCCGGATGTCGGTCGGTAAAAAGCGGATCACCGCCCGCCGCAGTTCGGTGACGCGCTCTTGATAAATGCGCCGGATTCGGCGCAGGTGCTGGCGGTAGGCGCCTTCGGCCATGAAGGCCGCCACGGCCACCTGGGGCAGCGTGGCCGCGGCCAGGTTGGTGCTGTATTTCAGCCAGGCCACGGTGGCGCGGTGCCGCCCCGGGGCCGTCCAGCCCACCCGGAGCCCGGGCGAGAGGGTCTTGGAAAAAGAGGCGCACCACAGGACGTTGCCGTCGTTGTCGAAAGCCTTGGCGGACATGGGCCGCTTGGCCGCAAAGTGGATGTCGCCGAAGATGTCGTTTTCAATCAGCGGGATCTGGTGACGCGCCAGCAGCTTGACCAGGGCTTGCTTGTTGCCGTCCGGTATGCAGCTGCCAAGCGGGTTGTTGAAATTGGAAATGACAAGGCAGGCGGCAACGGCATTGTTTTCCAGGGCAAATCCTAACGCTTCCAGGCTGATGCCGTCGCGGGGGTGGGTGGGAATTTCCAGGGCCTTGAGGCCCAGGTTTTCCAGGTACTGAAAGACATCGAAGCAGATGGGCGACTCCACGGCGACGGTGTCGCCCGCCCGGCAGACCGCCTGCAGGCAGGTGGAGACGGCCTCGCCGCAGCCCGAGGTGATCACGATTTCATCGGCGTCAAGGCTGCAGCCGGCGGCGACCGCGTGCCTGACGATCTGCTGCCGCAGGGCGTTGTTGCCCGGCGGCGCCATGTACAGGCCGGAGCGATCGCCCATCCGGCGCGCCGCGGCGGCCATGTGGCGGTTCAACTGGCGGGTGGCGCTCAGCTCCTGGGCCGGGTGGGCGGCCCCCAGCTGGATCAGCTTCGGGTTGAGGGTGTCGCGCAAAACGATCATGGTGATCAGTTCGCGCATGCCGACGCGGCTGGGATCCGGTTCGGGGTCGGACAGGGCCGGTTCGGGCGGGGCCCCGGGCAGTTGATTGCTGACATAGAAGCCGGATCGCGGACGGGGGGTCAGCAGACCACGGGCCTCCAGCAGGTAGTAGGCCTTCAGGATCGTGGTGATGCTGACATTCCACTGCCGGCTCAACTTGCGCACCGAGGGTGCCGCCACCCCGGGCCCAAAGGCGCCCGATTCGATCAGGCGGGTGAAGCGCTCGGCAATCTGCCGGTATTTGGGTGTCTTGGGCATGAAGCGGTACACATTGAGGCCTGTTAAAGCGGTACAGATGGGAATTTATCACATCTGTACTGATAACAAAAAAGAATTTCTGTGTCTGTTATTATTTGGAGGGCCGCGGTATGGTGGCATCATATCATCAACGTGTCGGTTCTGCCGCATTTGAGGCAGAACAAGGAGGCCGCCATGCATCATCATTGTCAGCATTCCGAAACCGTCGGGGGCGCCCGTCGGCAATTCAATTTGGCCAACGTCGGCCGGCCAAAGACCACTGTCGATCTGGCCGCCGGCCAGGGGTGGTCGGTGCTGGGCAACCGCCGCCAGCAGGTCCTTTACTGCCTTCAGGGCAGCGTGTGGGTGACCCAGGAGTGCGACCTGCAAGACTACGTGCTCGAGGCGGGTGACGCCTTCATCATCTCCCTGCCCGGGCGGGTCGTGGTGCATGCCCTCCAGGCCGCCCGCATCGGCTATGCCGAAGGCCCCATGGCGGTGCCGCTCGACGGGCCGTTTGGTCAGACGGTGTTCAATTAATCATGCCCGACAATCGACTGGCCGTTTTGACGCTTCTGGCCGCCGCCGTTTTCTGGAGCACCAGCGGGGTACTGATCAAACTGGTGTCGCTTCATCCCATGGCCATCGCCGGCTGGCGCAGCCTGATCGCCGCGATCGTCATTGCGGCTCTGTGCCGCCGCTCGCTCAAGGTCTCGTGGGGCATGGCGCCCTTGATGGCGGCCGTCTGCATGGGACTGTTTTGCATCTGCTTCGTCATCGCCACCAAGCTGACCACCGCCGCCAACGCCATTGTGCTTCAGTACGCGGCCTCGGCCTACATCGCCGTTCTGGCACCCAGAATGCTCGACGAGCCGACCTGCCGCCAGGATTGGATTCTGCTGCTGCTGGTGGTTGCCGGCATCGGCCTCTTTTTTTTGGATGACCTCACCACGACCGGCCTAATGGGCATCCTGGTGGGTCTGGCCGGATCGATCTTCTGGGCCGGGGCAATGCTCTTTCTGCGCAAATCCCGTGCCGGCTCAACGGCCTGGCCGATCGCACTGGGCAATTTCATGGCCGCGGGGATCTGCCTGCCGGTCATGCTGCGCCAGATGCCGACCGCGATGGACTGGTTCGGTCTGGCGGGTCTGGGCATTGTGTCGCTGGGGATCGGGTATGCCTTGTTTGCCTACGGCATCCAGCGCGTTCGGGCGCTCGAGGCGGTCCTGATACCGGCCATTGAACCGCTGATCAATCCGGTGTGGGTGTTTCTGGGCACCGGCGAAGTGCCGGGGGTGTGGGCCTGTGTCGGCGGAGCACTGGTGCTGACGGCCGTCACCGTGCGGGGGTTGACCACGGCCCTTGCCGGCCGGGGTCGACGCGTTGCGGCAAGGCCGGCCCCGCCGGTCCGTTGCCGAGCTACATCGCTCTGATGGCAGGCCACGAGCGGTCGCTTGGAACGGCGGTCGGCCCACCTCGTTGCTCAGCCGAGCCAGCCCAGAATCTCTATATAATTATAACCGGGCCCAAAAAAATCAATTCTTTCATGAAGTAACCCTGGCCGTGTCGGTGGCGGTCCGGAAACAGACCCGTCAGACCGTGGTGGGTCGGCCGGCGTCAGGCGTTGCCGGGCACTCGACCGCCCGCCGGGGTCAGGTCCGTGGGAAAAAACGAACCCATTGCCGCGCTTGTCTCAGAACGGGATGTCGTCTTCCTGATCGCTCTGGTAGGGCTGCTGGGGGTAGCCCTGATCCTGGTGGCCGCCGCCGGGGGCAGCCCTGTTGGCGCCGCCGGAAGCGGATCGGGGAGCGCCCCCGCCGTCGTCCCGGGTTCCCAACATCTGCATGGTGCCGTTGAAGCTGTCAATCACCACCTCGGTGGTGTAGCGGTCCTGGCCGTCCTGGCCCTGCCACTTGCGGGTTTGCAGCTTGCCCTCGATGTAGACCTGGCGACCCTTGGACAGGTACTCCCCGCAGATTTCGGCCAGTTTTCCGAACACCACCACCCGATGCCACTCGGTCTTTTCGCGCTTCTCGCCGCTGTTTTTATCTTTCCAGGACTCGGAGGTCGCAATGGAAAAATTGGCAATGGGCCGACCATCGGCGGTATACCGGATTTCAGGGTCCTGCCCCAGATTGCCCACCAGAATAACCTTGTTGATCCCTGCCATGGCTACCTGCCTTTCGTGCCGAGGTTCAGATTTTCACCTTACCATCAGAATTCGAATTATAGACGATACCACTATTTGCATGCAAATTACAGGTTTCATGCAACAGTACCGGACAACCCCCCCCAGGCGAATCCTGCCGGGGGTCAAGACCGCGGCATTCGCTTTTTCCTAAGCCAGTCGGCCAACCGCCCGGCCACGGGTTTTTGGGCGAAAATGGCCGCGTGCGGGCACACCTCCAGACAGCAGTAGCAGCGGATGCAGCGCCCGGTGTCGAACCGGATGCCGTGGTCGGTGTGTTCGATGGCCTTGGCCGGGCAGATGGTCCAGCACTCGCCGCAGCGCTTGCAGGCCAGATCCGAGACCATCGGCCGTTGGATGACGAAGCGGCGCATGAAACGATCCAAATAGGCCGGACCGGTGGTCAGCGATCCCAGCTCCGGAATCTGAAAGTCGGTTAGTACCGGGACGTTGCCGTCGATGCGCACGTTGACGCCGAAGCGGCTCATCTGACGGGCAGCGACCAGGGTCTGCAGCCGCTGGGGGGCGACGCCCAGCAGCCGGCAGATGGCATGGTCCACGGCGTGGGCACTGGCACCGCCGATGAGCAGCCCCATTTCACGGGGTGTGCCGCTTTTTCCGGGACCCTGGCCTTGCATGCCCAAGATGCCGTCCACGATGGTGTAGGCCGGATTGACGGCTTCGCAGATGCCCACGATCAGGCGGGCGAACATCCGGCGATCCACGCCGGCGCGCAGGTGCCACTCCGGTTTTTGCAGTCCCACGACGCAGCCGAAGAGGTTTTTGACCCCCAGGGTCAGCATCATCTGGGTGTGGGTCTTGAGTTTGGCCAGGTTGAGGACCACGTCGGCCGCCAGGGCATCGGCGGCGAGGTCGATCACGCCGAACGGGTCGCCCACGTCGACCGGGGTCGTCTCCTGGAAGGGTTTGACAATCACATCGAGTCCGGCCAGGGCTTCCGTGTAGCCGCCGACCCGGAGCAGCCTGGCGAAGCTGCCCATGGCCGGGCTGTCCGATATCTGCACGCGCGCACCACGTTCGAGTGCGAATTCGGCCGCGGCCTTTACCAGAAGAGGGTGGGTGGTCACCGCCCGATCCGGCGGCGCCGGCGCCAGAAAATTGGGTTTGATGAGCACCCGGGCCCCGGCCTCGATGGCCGGCGCCGGGGCGGAGGCCAGCATTTCGAAAATGAGGGGCCGTATGATCTGCTCATCATAGGCGGCTTGGCGAACGAAAACAGTGGACATGAATGCGTTTGCTTTCCGGACCAAGATGATTGAACATCGTCCAGCGAATTGATAGGGTTTGATAGACTGGCAACTTAGTATTGATACTGCGGTTTATCAATCCCAAGCTTGACGGATTCGAAAAACGTCGATTCCGGCCTAAGCGCATTCAAACCCGACCCCGATTTGAGTCGGAAGCCCCTTGAACCATGGGCAGGAAACTGCATACTGGAGCCGTCGCTATGGAAAAACGCATCCGCCGCCATGTGATTGGCCGGATTCGCGACTATTATGCCGTTACCACGCCGGGTATAGAAGCCATCTGCCGTCAGGAGCTGATCGACCTGGGCATGGAATGCCACGCGCCGTCAGCGAAACCGGGCGGCGTTGAATTCAAGGGACGCTTTGTGGACTGCCAGCGGGCCAATCTTGGTCTGCGTTCGGCCACCCGTATTCTCATGCGCATCGACACCTTCACGGCCACCAATCCCCGCCAGTTGAACCGGAAATGCGCCGAGATCCCCTGGGAGCTGTTTCTGCCTGCCGAGCCGCTGCCTGAGATCAAGGTTGGCAGCCGGCGATCGCGCCTCTATCATACCGACCTCATTGCCGACTGTGCCCGGGATAGTTTGGCCAGACGGTTGGGCTCGTCCTCCGCTTGGCCGCCAACCGGCTTTACCCAAACCCTGTTTGTGCGCCTTGCGGACGACCAGGCGACTTTATCGCTGGACAGCAGCGGCGAAGCGCTTTACAAGCGCGGGCTGAAGGCGGGGCCCGCGCGCGCACCGCTTCGAGAGACCCTGGCGGCGGCCATTTTAATTGCGGCCGGGTACAATCGCCGACGTCCGCTGGTGGATCCCATGTGCGGTTCGGGCACCTTTTCCCTGGAAGCGGCCATGCTGGCCAAACGGATGGCGCCGGGAGTCCAACGCACGTTTGCCTTCATGGGCTGGCCGGCGTTTCAAGATGCGCCCTGGCGCTACCTGACGCGTGAGGCCAAGGCTGCCGTAACCCATATGGAACAGCCGCTGATCTTCGCCTCGGATGTCGACAACGGTGCCTGCGAGCAACTCGCCATTCAAATCACCGCCAGCGGCTTGTCCGATGCCATTTCTGTAACTCAAGGCAACTTTTTCGATTGCGCAGGCGATCACTATGGCGGCGGTCCGGGCCTGGTGGCGATCAACCCGCCCTACGGCATCCGCATCGGTGAGGCAGGGGATGCCGATGCGCTCTTCGGGCGCATTTGCCGGCATCTCCAACAAGCCTTCAACGGCTGGGATGTGGCCCTGATCACGCCCGCCCGCAACCTGCTGAAGACCATACCGTTTCCTGTCCGGCAGATACCGTTGATGCATGGCGGGTTGAATGTGACCCTGTGTCTGGGAACAATCAAGACCTGAAGCCGTTGGCTGAACAACGGCCTACCCGAAATACGCCGTTTTTTGGTGTGGTTTTTCGACAAGGAGCAACCCAGCGTGGATTTCAAGGAGAACGTCAAACGCAACGTCGCCCACAATTTTGACCAGAGCATCGGGATGTACCAGGCCTTCGAGCACAAATTTGGGTTCTTCGCATCCTACGCGCTGAAGCTGGCCGAATCCATAGGCCTTGAAACGGGGTCATCGGTTCTGGACGTCGGCTGCGGGTATGGGCTGTCTGCCGAGGTCCTCAACGCGCGGTACGGCTGCCGCGTTTTCGGTGTGGATCTGTCGCCGGAAATGGTTGCTGCCGGGCGGTATCTGGAAAAAAACGCAGCGATCAACCTGGTGGTGGGCGACGGAGAAGATCTTGCACCGATGATCGGTGGCCGCCAGTTCGATTACGTCCTCTACAATGCATCGATTTTCATTTTCCCCAATCTGGACAGGGCCATGGACGAGGCCCTCAACTGCCTACGATCCGGCGGCAAGATCGCCTTTTCCTTTTATCCGCAGCTGATCGGCAAGGACGAGGCCGATCTGTTCGATGTCGCGTTTGCGCGATTGGGCGAACCGGCGCCCCGGTTTCGGGTGATTACGGATTATGCGGATGCCTGCAAGGCCCTTGCGGCCCGCTGCGGCCAGATCCGCCACCATCGCTGGATCAAGCCCCTGGACATCGGCTTTGTGCAGGACTTTTTTTCGATCCCGGCCCAATCGGCGTCGCTGTTTCCGGGGCGCAGCTACCCACAGCGGCGTGATCTGGTCAACCGCCTGTTTGCCACCCTGGCGGATCGGCAAGGCGACGGACGAGTCGTCTGGCGCATGGCCGAAGGCACCAAAATGTCTCCGGCGGCACAAGCGGTGCGCAGATAATGGTGGGGCAGGTGGTGACACGATGCGCAGAAAACAATCTTCGGCTTAGCTTTTTTTCTGCAGTTTGGCCCAGGCGTCCCGCAGGGTCACCGTGCGGTTGAACACCAACGCACCGGGTTTGGAATCTTTCTCATCCACACAGAAATAGCCCAGGCGTTCGAACTGGCAGAAGTAGCCCGGCTGGACGTCCGCCAGGCAGGGTTCTAGCTTGCAGGCCCCCAGCACCTCCAGGGCGTTGGGATTGATAAAATCCTTGAAGGTCTTACCGTCTTGCCGCTCGTCCGGGTTGGCCTTTTCGAACAGGCGATCGTACAGCCGGACCTGGGCCTCGACGGCATGGGCGGCCGACACCCAGTGCAGCGTGGCCCTGACCTTGCGGCCGTCCGGAGCGTCGCCCCCGCGGGTTGCCGGGTCGTAGGTGCAGTGCAGCTCGATGACCTCGCCGGTGGCGGCGTCCTTGACCACATCGGTGCAGGTGATGAAAAAGGCATATCGCAGGCGCACCTCGCGCCCCGGGCCCAGACGGAAGAATTTTTTGGGTGGATGCTCCAAAAAGTCGTCGCGCTCGATGTAGATCTCGCGCGAAAAGGGGATCTTGCGCACGCCGGCCGCCGGGTCCTCGGGGTTGTTGATGGCGTCGAGTTCGTCCACCCGATCCTCGGGATAGTTGTCAATGATCACTTTCAAGGGACGCAGCACCCCCATGACCCGCGGCGCGCGCCTGTTCAGATCCTCACGCACACTGTACTCGAGCAGGGCCACATCCACCACGCTGTCGCGTTTGGCCAGGCCGATGCGCTCGCAGAAATTGCGTACGGCGGCCGGCGTGTAGCCCCGCCGCCGCAGCCCGCACAGGGTGGGCAGGCGCGGGTCGTCCCAGCCGCTGACGTGGCCTTCGTCGACCAGCTGAATCAGTTTACGTTTGCTCAGCACCGTGTAGCTCAGATTCAGGCGCGCGAATTCGATCTGCCGGGGATGGCAGGGGGCCTCCACATTGTCCAGAACCCAGTCGTACAGGGCGCGGTTGTTTTCGAACTCCAGGGTGCACAGGCTATGGGTGATGCCTTCGATGCTGTCGGACAGGCAATGGGTGAAGTCGTACATGGGGTAGATGCACCATTTAGAGCCGGTGCGGTGGTGGCTGGTGTTGCGGATGCGATACAAGGTGGGGTCGCGCATGAGCAGGTTGGGGTGCGCCATGTCGATCTTGGCCCGCAGCACGCGCGAACCGTCTTCGAATTCACCGGCCCGCATGCGGCGGAAAAGATCCAGGTTCTCGTCAACCGGGCGATTGCGCCAGGGGCTGTCCGTGCCCGCCTCGGTGAGCGTACCCCGATGGGCGCGGATTTCGTCGGCACTCAGATCGTCCACGTAGGCCCTGCCGGACGCGATGAGCTGTACCGCAAACGCGTACAGCGCTTCAAAATAGTCCGAGGCATAGTACAGCCGGTCTTCCCAGTCGAACCCCATCCAGCGCACGTCGGCCATGATGGCGTCCACGTATTCCACATCCTCTTTGGCCGGATTGGTGTCGTCAAAGCGCAGATTGCAGGTGCCGTTGTATGTGTTGGCGACGCCGAAGTTGAGGCAGATGGACTTGGCGTGGCCGATGTGCAGATACCCGTTGGGCTCCGGCGGAAAGCGGGTGGCCACGCGCCCGTCGTTTTTATTCGCTTTGAGATCCGCTTCGATGATGGTGGTGATGAAGTTGGATCCAGGGGTGATGTCGTTTTCCGTCATTCTCTTTTCCTTTGCACCAAACGGTCAACCTGCGATCCGAGCGTCCGCCGGAAAACGGTCTGCCGGAGCGAAGCCCTTTGAATGCGGCCGAATATCGCAGAAAACGACAACGGGTGTCAAACCGATTGTGGTTGATTTATTTGGTCGATGGGCTAGGGTGTCCTGACAGGGCGCTTGACCCCACACTTCCGATGGCAAGTGACTGATGCGCAATATTCTGGAATTCACCCACGATCAATTCGTCGAGGCCAACCGGCGCCGCTGGGGACAGGGAACCGACCGTGCCACGGCCGTGTACCGCCAGGTGATGAAAAGCGGCGGCCAGTCGGCCCAAGGGCTCGGACCGGCCAGTGATTTAGCGACGCCGGCTGCGCAGTTGGCAACTGAACTTGAGCAGGCGACCGGTCGCCTGGTGGGTCGGCTGTCCGAGGGCGGGGTCATCAAGTTCGTTACCCGGCTGGCGGACGGCCTGGAGATCGAATCCGTGGTGATCCCCATGTTCAACCGCAACACCCTGTGCACCTCCAGTCAGGTGGGCTGCCGCATGGGGTGTCGCTTCTGCCGCACGGGCACGATGGGGCTGATCCGCAACCTGACGGTGGCTGAAATGGTCGGGCAGGTGTTCAACGCCCGCCACCGCCTGGGCGTCGATATCCGCAATGTCGTCTTCATGGGCATGGGTGAACCGCTGGACAATCTGGACAACCTGCTGCAGGCCATTCGCGTTCTTACGGATCAGAGAGGGCTGGACATCGCCCGCCGCTATATCACCGTGTCTACGGCCGGGTTGACCGCCGGCATCGAACGCCTGGCCCGCAGCGATGTCGCCCCTGTGAATCTGGCCGTCTCCCTGAATGCGTCCAACGACACGATCCGATCGCAGCTCATGCCCATCAATCGCGCCATCCCCATGGCGGCCTTGCGGGGTTCGCTGATGCGCTACCCCCTGGCCAGGAAGGCCGCCCTGTTCGTGGAGTACGTGCTGATCGAGGGCGTCAACGACCGCGACCGCCACGCCGTTGAGCTGGCAGGCTATCTCGCTCCCCTTAGGGTCAAGCTAAACCTGATTGCCTTCAATCCGGCTCCCGGTTCCGGCTTCAACCCGCCCTCCAGTGAGACATTCGAGCGATTCCACGCCAGCCTGGTGGCCCGCAAGGTCTTCGTCCGCCGGCGTGGTGAGCGCGGCGCGCGTATCATGGCCGCCTGCGGCCAGTTGGGTGGTCGCGGCCTATGACATTTCTTTCATATTCGTTGGTTTTCCTGTTACCTTCCCACCATATTGGTCGTTCGAACTGGACCGCCACCATTGCCGCAACGACACTTCAACACGTTTCCGTCTTTCTGAATATATTAAAATTCTAATAGATTAGGAACACCATCGGCTTTTCGCGAGCTGGAAATCAGACCTGACATAAAATTTGCATGGAAAGCTGTCAACCGCATGCGGCAACTGTTGGCCGCAAGCGTCCTAACCGCAATACAGGAGTCTGAATCGTGAAAACAACGGCGACCTGGTTCGCTTTGATCCTTATAATCGTGGGCATGGCCTTTTTCGGCCCCCTTGCTTTTGCAGAAACCATCGGGCCGGAAGGCCTTCCCCTGTATGCAGCCCTCGAACCGGTGAACATGATCCTGCTTGGAATGGGGCTGCTGTTCGCCGGCACCAGGGCTTGAGTCTGGTGCCAGCGGAAGGTCTTACTCGTAGGGCGTGAAGTTGAATTTCTGACCGCCAAGGGAGGCTTCCAGCATCAGGCCGCCCTTGGCGTGCACGAAAACGGCCATGCCCCTGAAGTAGCTGCTGTTGGCCTGGGCGCCCGTGGCGGGTCCCGCAGACGCTCCTGCCGTCGACCCCATGGTTCCGGCACTGGCCTGCGCTCCCACCGTAATGACGGTGGCATTTACGTCGAAGTCAAAATCGAAGCTCTGGCGGGTGAATTCATTGTAAGCACGTTCGTCTTCAAAGAAGATGATCTGCCGGAAGCCCTTGCCGCCGAACTGGAATCCGAGGGACATGCGGTTCAACTCGGAGGTTCCCGTGGCCACCCCACCCCTAAAAACCTTCCCTGTTCCGTAGGACAAGCCGACAAACAGACCGGCCTTGATTACATTGGGGAAAACGGCGTAACCGTAGGCGGTCTCGAAAAAGGGCTGGACAACAGGAGATTTTTTGAAGATCTCGACCGTTCTTTCGATGCTGTCGGCCAGTGCGCTTCCGGGAGCCAACACAGCCAGCAGCAAGATGAGCGAAACGGCGATCAAACGGGTGTGTTTTATCATGGTGTCACCTCATCTATTTGAATTTACTCGACATTCGGTTAAAAACAATCCCTGCCATCAGGCCAGGGCCTCCTTGAACGGTGTCAATCCGACCCGCTCGATCGTCTTGCCCAGGCGTTCCCCCGGCTTGGCGTTTTCGGTGTAGCAAGCCACGGTTCGGTCGACGGCCTCCATGACCTGGGTGTCGTCCAGACCGGTGCTCAGTTCCTGGGCGATGCGGGGCGCAGCGCCCACGTTGCCGCCGATGACCAGCTGCCAGCCCTTTTTTTCGCCGATCAGGCCGATGTCGCGCACCCACGATTCGGAGCAGCTCAGGTGGCAGCCGGAAACCGCCATCTTGAACTTTCCCGGCAGGGTCATGCTGTGAAATTTTTTGTCCAGGGCCATGCCCATGCCCAGGGCATCCTGTTTGGCGATGCGGCAGAAGGTGGTGCCCGGGCAGGCCCGCACGCTGCGCACGCACAGTCCAACGGCCGCACCCTTGTCCAGTTGCAGGTCGGCCCAGGCTGCATCGATGTCGGCCTCTTTCAACCCCACGATGGCGACGCGCGCGGCACCGGTGATCTTGATCGCCTGGGCGTCGTATTTTTCAGCCACATCGGCGATGGTGCGCAGCAACTGGGGGGTGACGATACCGCAGGGGATGTGGGGGGCAATGGCGTAGGTCTCCTTGTCGCGCTGCAAAATGGCGCCCTTTTCACCCAACTTCAACATCTTCGACCTCCTTTTTCAATTTCTCGTATGGCAGGATTTAATGGCACAGTGAACCCTTTATCCATACGGCAAAGCGTATCCGATTGCAAACGGGATCGTCCGGTGCATGAACGACCGGGTGGCGGGTCGGTGTATCCGCCGTGTTGCGGTGATTCTCATCGTATGCTAACAAATATGTGAGAGGATTGACACAGATACCCCCAAGACACCGATGATATCCAGCAGGCGACGCTCGGTCACCCCAGGCCGGCGGTGCCGCATGACGTGATGGCGTAACGAAACGATTACATCTAAAATCGGGAGGCAGGAAAATGAAAAGAGTGGCGATTGTGGCAGGGGCCGCGTCTTTGGTTCTCGCTTTGGCACTGTCGTGTCCGGCGGAGACGCTGGAACTGCTCACCTGGGAGGGCTACGCACCCAAGGTCCTGATGGACAAATTCGAAAAAGAAACCGGCATCACCGTAAAACCGACCTATTCAAACAACGAAGAGATGATCGCCAAGCTTCGCGCCACGCGCGGGGCCGGATTCGACTTAGCCCAGCCCAGCCAGGACCGCATTTCGTCGGTCCAGGCAACCTACAACCTGTATATGCCCATTGACTACAATGAGCTGGACACCGACCAGATCGTTGCATCCATGCTCGAGGCGGTCAAAAAGAACACCCTGGTGGACGGCAAAAGCTATGCGGTGCCACACGTTTATGGTACTTCCGGATTGATCGTAAATCGCCAACACGCCCCGGAGGCGTCGGACTATCTGGACCTGCTCAATCCAGCCTACAGCGGCAGGATCAGCTACCGGCTCAAACGCCCCACCCTGATCGCGATCGCCTTTGCCATGGGCCAGGACCCGTTTGCGCTTTATACCGATGCCGAAGCCTATGAAAAACTGATGAATCAGGTCGGCGAGAAGCTGATCGAGGGCAAGGGCCTGGTGAAAAATTACTGGACCAACGGGGACGCCCTGCTCCAGTCCATGCGTTCGCAAGAGGTGCACGTGGCCATGGCCTGGGACAATGGCGGGTGGAAGTTGAACGCCGAGAACCCCGATATCGACTTCGTGGCGCCCAAAAGCGGCGCCCTGGGATGGATCGACACCTATGCCATTCCCGCCAAGGCCAAAAACGTCGCGGCGGCCTACAAGTGGATCAATTTCATGCTCAAACCGGAAAACGCCGCCGTGTTCACCAACATGGAAAAATATGGGACTGCTTCGGCAGGGGCAATCGATTTTTTCGATCCGGATGTTAAAGCCAATTTCACGCGCTCGTTCAGCCAGGCCGACATCGACAACATTAAATGGTATCCGCCGGTTCCCGCGAAGCTGGAGTCGATCGAAGGGCTGATTTTAGACAAGGTCAAAGCCGCCAAATAGTGCCGGCGGTCTTTTGGGACGCCACCGGCGTTATGCGAAAAAGTTAATTTCGGCAGGGGCTCATCGAGTCGGCGGTGACGCAGGTCGCATGCCTGGACCGCAAGCCTATCCGGCCGTTGTCGACAAGCGCGATGAGGACGCACTGGAGTGGAATTCGACCTGGCAATAGAGCGGGTTTCTAAAACTTTCGGCGATTTCGCGGCGGTCAGCGACGTCTCCTTCGCGGTGGAGCCGGGTCGTTTTTTCTCGATTCTGGGACCGTCCGGCTGCGGGAAAACCACGCTGCTGCGAATGATCGCCGGGTTTATCGCGCCCTGCGAGGGGCGGATCCTGATTCGCGGCAAGGACATGGCGGGCATACCGCCCAACCATCGTCCGGTCAACCTGATCTTTCAGCATCTGGCCCTTTTTCCCATGATGAACGTGGCTCAGAACATCGCCTTCGGCTTGCAGCGGCGGGGTGAGAACCGATCCGACATTGCTCGCAAGGTGACTGCCATACTGGCCCTGGTCGGGTTGCCAGGATTTGAAAAAAAGAAGATCGACCAGCTTTCCGGCGGTCAGCAACAGCGCGTGGCCATCGCCCGCTGTCTGGTTCTGGATCCTGCCGTACTGCTGCTGGATGAACCGCTCGGTGCGCTGGACTTGAAGCTGCGTGAGCAGATGAAGGTGGCCTTGAAAAAATTGCAGGCCCAGGTGGGCACCACGTTCGTCTACATCACCCACGACCAGTCGGAAGCCCTGGTGATGTCCGATCATGTTGCCGTCATGAAAAGCGGGCGGTTCGAGCAGGTGGACACACCGCGCAATCTCTACATCCATCCCAAAACTGCCTTCGTGGCCAAGTTTGTGGGCGACAACAACCGCTGGCAGGGAACCGTGACCGCGCACCGCGACGAGCGGGTTATGATCGAGACCGCCGAAGGCCATACCTTTACGGCCGACAGTCGCCCGGACTTGGCGCCGGGCGCTGCGGTGGTGATGTTCATCCGTCCCGAGGCCATCATCATCTCCCCGGATGAGGGTGCCGAGCGCTTCAATCGATTGCGTGTGGTAATCAAGTCGATCCTGTTCGACGGTGCCAACAGCCGTATGTTAGCCACGCCGGCCAACGGCGATGCCGAACTGCTGATCGCCCTGCCCCAGAATCGCCAATACGACCATCTGGTTGTCGGCGACCGCCTGGACGTCGGTTGGCATTCAGGGGCCGCCACCTGTTTCAGGGCACCATGAACGCCGGTCGCGTCCGCCGGTCATTCCCGCTGCTCCTGTTTGTCACACCGGTCCTGTTGTGGCTGATCCTGCTGATCGTGCTGCCTCACATCGACCTCCTGTTGATGTCCTTCCAAACCGAGGACGATCCCGGTAACGCGAGCTGGAGCCTGGCCAACTACATCCTCTTTTTTAACGAACCGGTTTACTGGGGCACGTTTGTGCGCACCGCGGTCTATGCGATTCTCGTGACCCTGATCACGTTCGCCGTCTCCCTGCCGGTTGCGTTTTACATCACCAAGGTTGTGGCGCCCCGGTTCAGGGGCTTTCTCAGCCTGCTGTTGCTGATGCCCTTTTGGGTCAGCGAGCTGGTGCGGGTTTACGGTTGGATGATCTTGCTGCGGGAAAGTGGGATCATCAATCATTTCCTGGTCAACGTCGGGCTGCTGCGGCGCCCCGTTGAAATGCTCTACAACGATGTCGCCATGGTCATGGGGCTGGTGTACACCTCCATGCTGTTCATGGTGGTGCCGTTGATATCGGTTCTGGAAAGTCTGGATGACAGCCTGATCGAAGCGGCCACCGACCTGGGCGCCAGCCCGGTTTCGATAGTCAACCGGATCGTCATCCCTCACGCCATGCCCGGGATCGTTTCCGGGGGTATCGTCGTGTTCATGCTCACCTTGGGCAACTACCTGACGCCCAACCTGATCGGCGGCAAGAGCTCGCTGTGGTTTACCGAGCAGATCTACAACCAGTTTATCGCCAGTTTTAACTGGAATCAGGGTGCGGCTTTCGGCTTTTTACTGCTGATTCTCTCTTCCACGATTATCTGGGTAGGCCTCAAGCTTACCGGCCAGAAGCTCAGCCAGGTGGTTCGATGATCCGCTCGCTGCCCAATCCACGACCCTACACGCTGGGCTTCAAGCTGTATGTGGCCCTTTTTTTCGTTTTTCTGTTTGCGCCGCTGCTGGTCACTTGCGTCCTGGCCTTCAACGACTCCCCGTTTCCGGCACTTCCCTGGAAAGGGTTCAGCCTCTCATGGTTTACCGCCGATCTGCCGGATCGGGTCGGGATCTTTCACGATCCGGTCAATCTGTCGGCCATCTGGGTGAGCTTCAAGGTAGCCTTCTGGGTCGCGACGCTTTCCACCGTCGTCGGTACCTGCGGCGCGTTCCTCTTCGAACAGGAGCTGTTTCCGTTAAAGCAGGCCCTTTATTATCTCATGCTCGCCCCGCTGGTGATCCCCGGCGTCATCCTGGGGATTTCCATTCTGCTGTTCGCCAATACGATGGGTATTTTCTTTGAAGAGACCTTCCAACTGGACGTGCCCCTCCTGCGACCCGGATTCTGGTTGGTGGTGTTGGGGCAGTTTTCCTTCATATCGACACTGGTCACCCTGGTGGTGTCGGCCCGGTTGAAAAAGTTCGACCGCAGCCTGGAGGAGGCGGCCCTGAATCTCGGTGCCACACCCCTTCAGGTGATTTGGTACATCACCCTGCCGTTCCTGCGGCCAGCGGTTGTTGGGGCGGCCGCGGTCGCCTTTCTGATGTCTTTCGAAAACTTCAACACGACCCTGTTTCTGGTCGGCTCGGAAGCAACCCTGCCGATAACACTTTACCTGCAGGTACGGGACGGCTCCACACCGGTCATCAACGCGATCTCGTTTTTACTTATCGTGGGAACCTCCATCCTGGCGCTGGTTCACTTGGCCTTCAGCCGCAGAAAAGCATGAGCCGAATTCAAGACGCTTCTGTGGAAGCCTTGCGGATATCGATGATTTTCGTCTGAGTCCCGTAATCCATGGATTCATAGCGGGTGATGCGCTGCAACTTTTCGGTGATGGCGCGCATGCGGTCGATCTGGGTGGTGAGTTTTTCGATGTCCGGGTGGGCCTTGTGGCCGTGCAACTGGAAGGCCAGCAGTTCGGTGTAGCCGGAAAGGGTCTGCAGGGGCTGGTTGAGTTCGTGGCAGACCGCGCCGGCTGTCTCCAGGACACCCTCCAGCTTCTCTTTTTGCATGCGGTTGCGTGCGGCACGGTTTTTTTCGGTCAAATCCGACAGGATCGCCACGCTGCCGCTGAGGGTCCCATTGGCCTCCAGTACCGGTGCCAGGCTGAACAGATAGTCGCGGCGCTGGCCGTCCGCGCACTGAACCTTGCCTTCAAAGGTGTGATAGCCGGCTTTACGGACCATTTTGTACTCTTCGTTCTGGTAGGACGCCGCCAGATCGGCCGGGATCTGGTCGGTCAGCTCCTGGGGGCGTCTGCCGATGATGCGGTCCCGGGTGAGACCGAGAATCTCCTTGGCGAAGACCTTGTTGCATCCTTGAAAGACGCCCTCGGCGTCTTTGAAATAGATGGGGTTGGGGATGGTGTTCATCAAGGTGTCCAGCAGTTTCAGAAAGCTGCGCAACTTCTCTTCGGTCTGCTCCCAGCCCTCTTTGTCCTTTTTGAAAGCTTCGATCTGTTGGTCCGTCTGCTTTCTGGATTCCAGCAGGGATTGTTGGAGTTCCTGCATTCGGCGCTGCTGGCTGCGGGACTGATAGACGCCCCAGGCGGCCAATCCCAAAAACAGAAGCATCAACACCCAAAACCCGATCACCATGTACGGCGTTTCCATCATATTGGTTTACCCATAAACATGACCCAAACCCACGGTCCGCTAAATTGACATTGAAGCAAACGGCCCTAAGGTATGTCAACCGCCATCAAGATATGGTTGATGGCCCGTCCACCGGCAACATACCGCAACCCGCTATCGGAAAGGAAGCCATCATGGGAGAAATCGTTCATCAATCGTACATCACGATCACGCGCCAAAAAGGCCCGACCCGAATCGCCCACATCCGGGGATTCGATCAGCCAGTCTACTATGGTGTGCACGGGGGTATCAAGGCGTTTTACAATGTCGACCCGGAAGAGGAGCACGCGGCCACCCTGGATCATCTGGTGGGCGCCGTCGGCGGGTGAATGATGGGAACATTGGCCGCGGTGCTGGCCAAAAAGAAAATTCGAACCTTTCAGGATCGCTACATGGCGACGGTTACCGGTGATATCGAGGATGTCAACGGGGTCCTGAAAATCACGCGCATCCACGTCAACTACAAGCTGACCCTTCCGGCGGACAAGCGGGCCGATGCCGAGACGGCTTTCAACAACTATATCACGCTCTGTCCGGCCGCCCAGAGCGTGGTCGAGGCCATATCGATTACCCACCAACTGGACATGACGGACGAGGCCTGAGCTTGCGGCGGCGCACCACTTTTCCGGTTTCCCGGCCCGCTATTCCTGCGGACGCTGCCCGACCAATGGGGTAAACCATGCCGCCGGTCAGCGCCAGCGGATTGTCGGGTTACAACAGCGTCAGATAGCGTTGCACTTCCCACGGTGTAACATGCTTCATGAACTGACCCCACTCGTTTTTTTTCAATTTGATGAATTCGTCGGCGATCGGCCCCAGGCCCGATCTGACGACGTCATCCGCCTCCAGGGCCTCTATGGCCTCGAGCAGGTTTTGGGGCAGCAGGATCATGCCGCGCTCGCGCCGTTGGTCGTAGGACAGATTCCAGACATTTTCGCCGATGATGGGGTCGCCGGGGTCGATCCGGTTGTGGATGCCGTCCAGTCCGGCGGCGATGTGCGCGGCCATGAACAGGTAGGGGTTGACCATGGCCGAGGGCGAGCGGTCTTCGACACGTTTGTTGTCCGGGCAGCGATACAGCTGGGTACGGTTGTTGTCGCCGTAGGAGGCAAACGACGGTGTCCACGTGTAGCCGGATGCGGAGGAGTAGACGAATTCGCCGCTCTGGATGCGCCGGTAGCAGTTGATGATCGGAGAGGAAACCGCCGTTAACGCCCTGATGTGTTTGAGTAGGCCGCCGATGTAGTAAATGGCCGTTTCGGACAGGCCCAGGGCTTTCATGTCCTTGCCGCCCCCGTTGAGCGGGAAAAGGTTGGTCTGGTTGTTGGCGTCGGCGACGTGAAAATGGAAATGGGCCCCCGATCCGGTCTTGTCGTCGAAGGGTTTGGCCAGAAAGGTGGCCGTGGCCCCGTATTTGACGGCCGTCTGACCGGCCAGCATGCGGAACCGGACCAGGCGGTCGGCGGTGTGCAGGGCGTTGGTCCACCCGAAATTGATCTCATACTGGCCGTTGGCGTCCTCGTGGTCGCTCTGGTAGATGCCGAAGCCCATCTGGTTGCCGTAGCGGATAATGTCCTGCAGGTAGTCCATGGTCTGGCACATGCCTTTGAAGTCGTAGCAGGGTTTGGCTAGAACATCGATGCCCTGTGGGTCCCAGGGTCGGATCTGTCCGTCGGGGCCTTTTTCGACCAGAAAGTGCTCGGGCTCGAATCCGCCGTTGAGCAGATAGCCCTGGTCCGCAAACCGGTCCATCATGCGGATCAGGTTGTTGCGTGGGCAAAAGGGCCAGGGTTCGTCGTCCACATAGATGTTGCAGCTGGCGATGGCCACGTTGGGTTTCCAGGGCAGCTGGCAGAAGGTGTCCAGATCGGCGCGGGCCATCAGGTCATGGCTTTCCGGTCCCTGCCCGAGCCCCCAGACGGCCGCTCCCGCGAAACCGGCCCCGCCGTCGATCATGTCGTCGAAGCAGGCCGCCGGCACCTGCTTGACCTTGGGGCTGCCGTGAATGTCGACGAACTGCGCCAGTAAAAATTCGATTCCCTGCTCTTCCAGACGACTGCGAACCGCGCTGCGGTTTTTCACGTCCGATTCGGTTTTTGGCATGCTGACGACTCGATTCATGATGCATTCCTTTTATAATTTGGTTGAAAATTTGGGGTTGTCGCAGTTTAAAAGCCTTCCCGCTTCACCTTGCCCGACGCCAGCGGAATACCCAGGGCCGTTGCCGTGGCGATGCTGATGCAGCGCATGTCCTCGGGTTCCAGGTTGTGCACGTTGGTCTTGCCGGTACAGCGGGCGATGATGGCGGTTTCCTGGCTGGTGGCCGTGATCCAGTTGGCAAGGTCGGTCGTCATCGCTTTCCGGGATGACGTGTCCGCAAAATTCAGCTGCCGGCCGTCGACCGCACCGCCCATGGCCAGGCCGGCCGCCAGCCCAAATGCGGCGGCGTGACAATTGATGGCCAGCGCCTTGGCCACGTCCGTGCCGGACCGCATGCCGCCGAAATTGATCAGCGCGATCTCCTCCTCTTTGCCCAGCGTCCTGAGCACGGCGATGGCGTCTCTCAGAACGGTCAGGTCAGGGGGCCCCGTCAATTCAACCCAGGGCGTTGTCAGGTCGGCTGTGCAGTCGAGCAACAGCACGTCCAGGCCGCGGTCCAGGGCCAACGGAATGGCCTGGTGCAGGGTCGTCGCGTTGACGGTCATTCCCAGCAGCTGGTCCGGGCGGCAGCGCGGCATCGTCATCTGGCTTGGCTCGGACCCACAGACATAGATCAGCCCATCCGCATCGCCATCGGGGCGATCCGCGGGCTGGACCAGCTGCAACCAGGCCACACGGCTGCCGGCGGAGACCGGGGCCGGCCGCCGCCGGCCGATGTAGCCGCACCCTTTTTGGGCCAGGGCGTCGGCCAGGGCTGTGCCGACCACCTGGGGGGCGTCGTCGAACCCGGTGACGAAAAAGGGCTCGGCGGTGGTCAGGGCCGGGATCTCGGCCGGCCGCCGGCCCACCTCCATCCAGCGCGTGAGCGTCGTTTGGGTGCTGCAGGCCTCCCGATAGGGGTCGATGACCAGGCGGGTCAGGGCTGCCGACAAAAAGACGACGTCATCCAGATTGGCCGGCCGCCGCTCGGGGAAGGGATTGGGGCGAGGGTCCAGCAGGCGCTGCAAAAGGTGCTGGCGAGCGGCCGTGTCGGTGATCTGCGGTCCGGCCATCTCCCGGATGATGCGCCGGTCCCGGCGGGTGTAATTGGCCGATCCGGTCTCTCGACCAGGCGGTTTTCGGCGCTGGGCCGGCGATGCCGCCCAAAGCCGATCGCGGTATTCGGGGCAGTAGGGCAGCCGGGTCATCTCGGCCGCCTCTGGGGTCAGCGCCACCAGGTCCGACGGCGACAGTTGGTGGATGTCGGTGTGCCCCAAGGCCTGGGCGACGGCGGCCATCTGCCAGCGAAATGATTCCAGGAAGGCGTGCATTTTGAGCGCGATGGCCGACGGGTCGCAGCGTCGGACCAGGTCGGCCCTCTGGGTGGCCATGCCCACCGGGCAGTCGCCGGCGCTGCATCGCATGCAGCCGGTGCAGCCGCCGGCAACCAGCATCGCCGTGCCCAGCGCCACGGCACTGGCGCCCAGGGCAATGGCCTTGGCCGCATCGACGCCATTTTGGATGCCGCCCATCAGCACGATGGGCAGCTGCCCGCCGGCGTCGATCTCCTCCAGGCCGTCGACGGCCTCCATCAAGGCCGCCATGGTGGGAATGCCCACGTATTCAGCCACCTCGTCGCCGGTGGCCCCCGTGCCGCCCTGCAGTCCGTCCAGCTCGATGAAATCCAGTCCATCCTTGAAGGCGATTTTGACATCGTCCCGGGTGCGCCCACCGCCGAGCTTGAGGCTGACCGGGATGCGTCCGCCGACGGACTCCTTGAACTCGTTGACTTTCATGACCAGGTCATCGCCGCCCAGAATGTCGGGGTGGCGCGAGGGGGAGCGCAGGTCCATGCCGGCCGGAATGCCGCGTATGTCGGCGATTTCGCGGGTCAGTTTGGCGGCCATCAGCTGGCCGCCCAGACCCGGTTTGGCCCCCTGGGAGATATAGAGCTCCAGGCCGTCGGCGCGCTTCATGTCGTGGATATTCCAGCCCAGCCGTCCCGAGAGGCACTGGGCGATCAGCTGCCGGGCTTCGGCGCGTTCCACCGAGTACATGCCGCCCTCGCCGGTGTTGTCGGCGATGCCGGACAGCCGCGAGGCGATTCCCAGGGCCTGCTTCATGGCCGGGCTTAGGGCCCCGTAGCTCATCGGTGCGATCATCACCGGCATGCTCAGGTCGATGGCCCGGGCCCCATGCCGGTCGCCGATCAGGGTTCTCAGATTGACGCTAAAGACTTTTGGAAGATCCGTGATGGCCTTGCCGATATCCTGCTTAAAGGCCAGATCGCCAAAATGGGGTACATGCCGGGCGCTGCCATAGCCCCTGATGCGGTAGCGGCCGATCTCGCTTTTGACCTGGATGTCTTGCACGATTTTGGCGTTCCAGTAGGCGGCGCCGGCGGCGGAAAAGACCGGGAAGGGGTTTCGCGCCGTCCGGGGTTCAGGGGCTGCAAAGGTCAGGTCGTTGCCGGCGTTGACGATCTTTTTAAACCTACCCGTAAAAGCAATGCCGTGAGTTTCGAGAAATTCGAAAACCGACCCGAGCTCATCGTTTTCGGCATCCACCACCCGGGCGTCACTGCCGAGCGAGTCGATCGCGCCGCCCACGAAGATGGCACCCCCGGCCATGTTCTCGCCGACGCGCTCGCCGGAGTTGCCGACGATGATCATGCGGCCGCCGTACATCATGTAGCCGGCCATGAAGCTGGCATTGCCCCCACAGCACAGGGTGCCCTTTTTCATCACCTGGCCTGCCCGGCTGCCCATGTTGCCCTTGATGACGATGTCGCCGCCGCGCAGGGCTTCGCCGGCGATGGCCCCGGCATTGCCTTCCACGACGATGGTGCCGGCCAGCATGTTGTCGCCCACGCCCCAGCTGACGTTTTTTTCGACGCGAATGTGCGGACCGTCGCTGAGCCCGCCGCAAAAATAGCCGGCCGAGCCGCGGATGTCGACGCGGATCGGATTGGTCAACCCGACGGCGATGTAGTGCCGGGCATCCGGATTGACGATGCTGATGTCCTGGTGAATGGCCCCGTATCCCTTGATGATCTCGTTGGCCGTGCGGATGGGCATGCTGGACAAATCGATTGTAGCCATTGGAACCTGCCTTGTGGTTGTTTTGAAACTGCGAGCGCGCTGACCTGAGCCGAAACGGTATTGTCCGACAAGACAAGCGACTATTGTCGCGACCACAGCCCGCATGTCAGCGGGGCCGGTTCGGTCGTGTCCAGGGCCTGGCCCGGAAAGAGCCGGTTGAGGCCGACCTCCTCCGAGGAGATGGCGATCAGATCGTCGTTCTCGTACTTGACCATCGGTTTGGCCGCCAGCTTGTCCTTGGCGTACCCGATGGCCTCACGGGTGGCCACCAGGTAGGAAAAGGTGCCGTCCAGGTCTTCCAGGCTGCTCTTCAGGGCCGCTTCCAGAGAGATGCCGCAGCTCATCTGGTAGGCCAGGTAAACGGCGATCAGCTCGGTGTCGTTCTCGGTCTGAAAGCGCATGCCCTTGCGCTCCAGGCGGCGGCGCATGATCCAGTAGTTGGTGATCTGGCCGTTGTGGACCGTGGCGACATCCGAGAAGCCGCAGGCCCAGAAAGGGTGTGCGGTGTCGGGGTGGACGCCGGATTCGGTGGCCAGGCGGATGTGGGCGATGCCGTGCCGGCCGTCGAATCCGGCAATGCCGTATCTGGCGGCCAGATCGACCGGCTGCCCGACATCCTTGATGATGTCCAGGCTCGACCCGATCGAGGCCAGCTGCACCGAGCCCTCGAGGGCCCGCGTCAAGGCCGGGATGTCGCCCTCGAACGCCACCGTGACCCCGTAGGTGCAGCCGACGGTCTCGGCCGAGAGAACATCGACCTGCTGAGCGGCGAGCTGCCGGCGGATGTGTGCGGTCTGCGTTTCCAACGAACGCCCATCGGTGAGAAAGAACCGCATCCGCAGCCGGCCATCTTGGGGCGGGTGGTACAGCGCCCAACCGGTCGAGTCCGGCCCGCGATGCAAGGTGGCATCCAGCATGGCGGTCAGGGCCTGGCCGGTGGTCATGTTCGGGATGGCGCGACGCCCGTTTTTGAATAAAATACCTGCAATGGCACACATGGTATGTCCTTTCCTTACGTTTCCGAAAATCGGGGTGAGACAATGCGCGAAAGAAATTGGATCGGCAGATCGATCAGCTCCTCGGGGCCATGGATCGTCTCTGCATCGAGGAGAGCGAATCCTTGGGCTGCATCGGGTAGGATTTGCTCCCGTGCAGGTAGAGTGGTTTTCCGCTCAGCAAATGAATAAAATTTTATTAACTGAAACATTTTGGGCCGAGGTCGCCCTTGCCGGCCTGTCGATGCGGCCGGCGGTGTCGACGTTAAGGCGGTGGGTCGGGCGAAGATGGTGGGCCGGGGGGAGAGAGTCCCCGGCCCACTTGGGTTGCCCGCGTTTGAAGACAACCCACAGGCAATTAGGACGTCAGATGATTAACCGGCACAAAGCCCGTGTAGGCTTCTCCGCCATGCTCGCCGATGTCGAGGCCTTCTTCCTCTTCGGCCGCGGTGACGCGCAGGCCGATGGTGTGCTTGATGGCCATAAAGAGCACCAGCCCGGTCCCGAAGGCCCAGACAAAGCCCACCCCGATTCCGATCAGCTGGGCCAAGAGAACCGTAATGCTGAATTTTTGGACGCCGAAAAAGGCGTAGGCCAGGGTGCCCCAGGCGCCGCACACGCCGTGCACGCTGATACAGCCGACCGGGTCGTCGATCTTCAAGGTGCGCTCGATGAAGATGACGCTGAAGACGACCAGCACACCGGCAACCAGGCCGATCATAAAGGCTCCGGTGACCGTGACCACATCCACGGCCGTGCAGATGGCCACCATGCCGGCCAGAAAACCGTTTACGGTCATGCCGACGTCCGGTTTTTTCATGTAGGCCCAGATGGCCGCCATGGCGCCCAGGCCGCCGGCGGCGCCGGCGATGTTGGTCATCACGGCGATGCGGGCCAGGTTGCCGTCAAACGTGGTCGTGCTGCCCGGGTTGAACCCGAACCACCCCAGCCACAACACGAATCCGCCGATTACCGCAAAGGGCAGGTTGTGTCCGGGAATCGCCCTGGGCGTCCCGTCGGGGGTGAATTTGCCGATGCGCGGGCCGATCACCCAGGCACCCGCCAGGGCCAGCCAACCGCCGATGGAGTGAACCACGGTCGAGCCGGCGAAGTCGTAGAAACCGACCCCCAACACGCCCTCGAGCCACCCGCTGCCGTCCAGCAGGCTGCCCCAGGCCCAGCTCCCGAAAACCGGGTAGATGAAGGCACAGATCACGACACTGTAGGCCAGGTAACCGGTAAACTTGGTGCGTTCGGCGACGCCGCCGGAGACGATCGTGGCCGTGGTGGCGGCAAATACGCACTGGAACAGCCAGAAGGGAAATCCCCACTGGGTAGCCGCCGTGTTGCCGAGCCAGAACAGCGATTCATCGGGTCCGGCAAACATGATATGAAAACCGACGGCCAAAAAGGCGATGGTGCCGATGCAAAAGTCCATGATGTTTTTCATCATGATGTTGATGGCGTTCTTGGCGCGCGTAAAGCCGGCTTCGAGCATGGCGAACCCGGCCTGCATGATGAACACCAGAAATGCGGCGATGCAGGTCCAGAGCACATCACCCCGGTACTGCAGGATCTCGATCTCCTTCAGGTAGCGAAAGACGGTGAAGGTTTTCGTTTCGCCGTTGACATCGACCGCAACCGTCTCTTCGATCGGAGAGGTCTCATCTCGGTAGGCCCCGGAAATCGGTAGCTCCGCTTGAATCTCGGCCTGTGTTTTGCCCTGGAACAGCTCCGCGGGAAAGGCCGACAGGGCAACCGCTTCGGGCGCCACGTCGGCCGCACTGAGCGAGCTCACCGTTGCCCACATGAGGGTGAGAAAAATAACGCATGACATTGTCCAGGACCTTCTGATCTTCATTGTGGGTCTCCTTCTGTTGGTTGCAGGTAAGCTTAAACTATCGGCCCTAAATTCTCATTGGCTTCAAATTGCCCTGCCGCCGGCCTCGCCAGTACGAATGCGAACGGCGGTTTCGACCGGCAGAACGAAGATTTTACCGTCTCCGATCTTGCCGGTGTTGGCGATGCTTTGGATGGTTTCGACCGTTCGGTCGCACAGGTCGGCCGCGACGACGATTTCCAGTTTCAGCTTGGGCACGAAGTCCACCTGATACTCGGCGCCCCGATAGACCTCTTTGTGACCCTTCTGACGGCCGAAGCCCTTGACTTCGGACAAGGTCATGCCCGTGACGCCGATTTTACTCAGGGCCTCTTTCATCTCATCCAGCTTAAACGGCTTGATAATGGCCTCGATCTTTCTCATCCGCAGACTCCCCTTTAGTTAAAATTGGTTACGGGTTTCGACAGTTCTAAATCGTAGTCAGTCCTACAGCAAAAGGTGTTCCACGTGCGTCTTTGAATTCGGCAAAATGGCTTAGTAATTGTTTTTACTATGAAAAAAACTGCTCTATGTGAAGTTCGGCCGCATGGAAATGAGGATGGTTCTCAAAATTTATTACAGATTTGTTTGTCAAATCATAAATATCAACATAAATGTATGTTATGTTTGATGCCGAGGCCGGTGGTGTCGCGCAGGAATGCCTGCCGGCGCGCCACGCGTCGAAACGAGGTGGTCGGTACGGGAGGGGTCCTTGAAAAAAAGGAGAAGTAATTTCCGATCGGGTGGCGCAAGGCCGCCTCACGGCACCAAATCGCAGCACTGTTTTTCAGGTAGGTCGCTTCGTCCCATGAGGAACCGGTCGACATTGCGGGCGGCCTCGCGACCTTCGGATATGGCCCAGACGATCAGGGACTGGCCGCGGCGGGCATCCCCAGCGGCGAACACCCCGGTGCGCGAGGTCATGTAGTCGTCGTCGGTGTGGATGTTGCCGCGGTCATCCAGGGCCAGGCCGAGCTGGGCCAACACGGTGCCCGGCTCCGGACCCACGAATCCCATGGCCAGCAGCACCCGGTCCACCGGCCAGAGTTTTTCGGATCCGGCCACCGTGTCGAAGCGCACCGGCCGCCCGTTCTCCTCTTGCCAGTTCACCGCAACGGTTTCCAGGGCCGTCAAACGGCCATTTTCTCCGATGAAGCGCCGGGTGAGCAGGTTCCAGTGGCGGCTGCCGCCCTCTTCGTGAGAACTGCTGGAACGTTGGCGCATAGGCCAGTACGGCCACGGCTGAGATTCCGGCCGCTCCTGCGGAGGCTGGGGCAGCAGTTCGAAATTGACCACCGAGGCGGCGCCCTGTCGATGGCTGGTGCCGATGCAGTCGCTGCCCGTGTCGCCCCCGCCGATGACGATGACCTTTTGGCCGGCGACATCGATGGGCAGGGTTGGGGATTCACCTGAAACCACCCGGTTTTGGCCGCTGAGAAATTCCATGGCGAAGTGAATGCCGCCCAGTTCACGGCCGGCAATGGGCAGGTCGCGGGGACGCGTGGACCCGGCACACACCACCACGGCATCAAATGCCTCGCACAAGCTTTCGCCGGTGACATCCACCCCGGCCTGGACGCCGTTTTTAAAAACAATGCCTTCTTGTTTCATCAAGTCGATGCGCCGGTCCAACACGCCCTTTTCGAGCTTGAAGTCGGGAATGCCATAGCGCAGCAGTCCGCCGGGTTTTCGATCACGCTCGAAGACCGTCACCCGGTGGCCGGCGCGGCTGAGCTGTTCGGCACAGGCCAGGCCAGCCGGCCCGGAACCAATCACCGCAACGGTTTTGCCGGTAGTCCGGGAAGGCGGCTGCGGTCGGATCCATCCCTTTTCAAAAGCATGTTCGATAATGGTTTTTTCGATCTGCTCGATGGTCACGGCCGGCGCGTTGATGGCCAGCACGCAGGCTTCCTCACAGGGTGCCGGACACAGTCGCCCGGTGAACTCCGGAAAATTGTTGGTGGCCAGCAGCTGCCTAAGGGCGGTCTCCCAGCGCCCGTGGTAGACGTCGTCGTTCCAGTCCGGAATGCGATTGCCCAGGGGGCAGCCGGCATGGCAGGTGGGAACGCCGCAGTCCATGCAGCGTGCGGCCTGTTGGCGCAGGGTCGCTTCGGGAAACGGGCCATAGATCTCCCTGAAATCGCCCACCCGTTCGTCCACTGGCCGCCGGTCGGGCAGCTGGCGGTCGTGTTCCATGAATCCAGTGGGTTTTCCCATAACGGTTATCCTTGCGGCGTGGCTTCCGACAAGCGGGCCAGGGCCTGTTTGTACTCCTTGGGCATGATTTTGACGAAACGCACCGCCACGGTGTCCGGCTCCGCGAGCAGCCGTCGGGCGACCGTGCTGCCGGTCAGTTCAAGATGGGTCCGCAACAGCTGCATCACCTCGCGTGTGTCATCCGGGGTCAGCGGATCGAGATCAATCGATTCCCGGTTGCAGCCGAAGCGGCGAAACCAACCATCCGCGTCGTCTACCACATAGGCGATACCGCCGCTCATACCGGCCGCAAAATTGCGTCCCGTGGGCCCCAGTACGACGATGCGCCCGCCGGTCATGTACTCGCAGCCATGATCGCCGACGCCCTCCACGACCGCCACGGCCCCGCTGTTGCGCACACCGAAGCGTTCACCGGCCTGGCCGCGGATGAAGGCCCGCCCGGCGGTGGCGCCGTAAAGGGCCACATTGCCGATGATGACGTTGGCTTCGGCGGCGAAAGCGGACTCGTCCGGCGGCCGGATGACCAGCACGGCGCCGGACAGGCCCTTGCCGAAGTAGTCGTTGGCATCCCCTTTCAACCGCACGGTGATGCCCGGTGCGCCAAAGGCCAGAAAACTCTGCCCGGCACTGCCGTCGGCGTTGATGGTGATGGTGCCGTCCGGTAGCCCTTCGGGGCCGTGGCGCCGGGCCACCTCATAGCTCAGGCGGGTGCCCAGGGTGCGCTGGACATTGGTGATGGTCAGATCGACCCTGACCGGGGCTTTTTTCTCAAGGGCCGGGCGGGCCTGCGCGATCAGGTCTTCGTCCGGATTACGGCCGTCAGCCGCCATCAGCCCTTTGGGGACGCAGAGTTTCAAAATGTGCGCCGGGGCTGTGGGGCGGTGCAGGATCGGGCTCAGATCCAGTCCGCGGGCTTTCCAGTGCTCCGGAATCGCACCGGCCTGCAGCCGCTCCACGTGGCCCGACATCTCCGCGAGGGTGCGAAATCCCAGGTCAGCCATGATGCGGCGCAGATCCTCGGCGATAAAGCGCATCAGCCGAACCACGTATTCAGGCCTTCCGGTAAACCTTTTGCGAAGCCGCGGGTTCTGTGTGGCGATGCCCACCGGGCAGGTGTTTAGGTGGCACACTCGCATCATGACACACCCCAAGGCCACCAGGGAGACGGTGCCGAAGCCAAACTCCTCGGCCCCCAGCAGGCAGGCCACGGCCACGTCGTGGGCGGTTTTCAATTGTCCGTCGCACTCTAGCACCACCCGATCGCGCAGTCCATTTAGAATGAGGGTCTGCTGGGTTTCGGCAAGCCCCAACTCCCAAGGTAGGCCGCCGTAGCGGATCGAGGTCAGCGGCGAAGCCCCCGTTCCGCCTGACTCGCCGCTGATCAGGATCACATCGGCCCCGGCCTTGGCCACGCCGGCCGCCACCGTGCCCACACCGACCTCGGAAACCAGTTTGACGTTGATGCGCGCCGTCGGGTTGGCGCACTTGAGGTCGTAGATCAGCTGGGCCAGGTCCTCAATAGAGTAGATGTCGTGGTGGGGTGGCGGCGAGATGAGCCCTACGTAGGGGGTGCTGTGGCGGGTGGCGGCAATCCAGGGGTAGACTTTCTCCCCGGGCAGCTGACCGCCTTCTCCGGGTTTGGCGCCCTGAGCCATCTTGATCTGAAGCTCCACGGCACTGGCCAGGTAGGCGATGGTCACACCGAAACGGCCCGAGGCGATCTGTTTGATGGCGCTGTTGCGCAAGTCCCCGTTGGCATCGGGCGTGAAGCGGTCGGCATCTTCGCCGCCTTCGCCGCTGTTGCTCTTGCCGCCGATCCGGTTCATCGCGATGGCCTGGGTTTCGTGGGCCTCCTGGCTGATGGAGCCGTAGGACATGGCCCCAGTTTTAAAGCGTCTGACGATCTCGGTCCAGGGCTCCACCTCTGCCAGTGGCAGCGGACGGGTCGCCGGCCTGAATTCGAACAGGCCGCGGATCAGTCCCCCTTGCCGGTTGAGGCGCTCAATCGACTGGCTGAACTGCCGCCAGGCGGCGGCGTCGTTTTGGCGCACGGCCTGCTGAATTAACGGGATGGTCTGGGGGGTGTACTGATGGACCTCTCCGTCGCGCCGCCACCGGTATTGTCCGCCGGCTGCCAGCAGGTCGCTTGCCGGCGCTCCCGGCGCTGGCTCACCAGCCCTGCAGCGGGCCTCGATTTCCCGGGCGAGGGTCGCCATGTCCGCTCCGCCGATGCGAGACACCGTGCCACTGAACCAGCGGTCCGTCACCGAGCGAGCTAGACCGACGCACTCGAATATCTGGGCACCCCGGTAGCTCTGCAGGGTGGAAATCCCCATTTTCGACAGGACCTTGAGGATGCCCTTGTTGAGGGCGGCGACATAGTTGTGTCGGGCGGTGGGCGGGTCGATTTCTCCCAGATGCCCGTCGCGAGCCAGCGCGTCGACGGTCGCCAGGGCCAGCCAGGGCGCCACCGCGCCGGCGCCATATCCCAGCAGGCAACAGATGTGATGAATCTCGCGTGCTTCGCCGGTGTCGACGATCAGGCCGCAGCGGGCTCGCAGCCCGGCCGCTATCAAATGGTGGTGCACAGCGGCCGTGGCCAGCAGGGCCGGTATGGGGACCTGGCCGGAGGGAATCTCCCGGTCCGACAGGATCAGCAGCCGAACGCCCGATCGCACCTGACTGGCGGCATGGTCACACAACCCCTCCAGAGACAGCTTCAGTGCCTCCCCGCCTTGATTGGGGGGCCACGCGATCGCCAACACCGCCGGCCTGATGGCAGCGATGTCGGTTGTGCGAATGGCGGCTAGTGCCGCCGGGTCGAGAATCGGATGCGGCAGCAGCAGCTGGCGGCAGTGACCGGGTGTTTCGGCAAACAGGTTGTCTTCGGCCCCGATGGTGGTTGACAGGGCCGTGACCAGCTTTTCCCGAATAGCGTCCAGGGGCGGGTTGGTCACCTGGGCGAACAGCTGGCGGAAGTAGTCGTAGATCAAACGCGGCTTTTTGGAAAGGACGGCCAGAGGGATGTCGTCGCCCATGGAGCCCGTGGGTTCGACCCCTGTGGCGGCCATGGGACCCAAGATCAGTTTGACATCTTCGGCGGTGTAACCGAATCGCCGCTGTTCGTGCAGCAGCGCCTCCGCTTCCGGCAGCGGCGGCGGTTGTGCCGGGGCCAGCTTTTCCAGGTGCAGCAGGTTGTCCGCCAGCCAGCGGCCGTAGGGCTGCCGGGCGGCCATCTGGGCCTTGATTTCGTCATCGTGGACGATGCGTCCCTGCTGCAGGTCCACCAGGAACATGCGCCCGGGCTGCAGACGACCCTTGGCGGCCACGTTGGCCGGATCCACCGGCAGCACGCCGGTCTCCGAGGCCATGATCACCCGGCCGTCGCGGGTGACCGTATAGCGGCTGGGACGCAGGCCGTTGCGGTCCAGCACGGCGCCGACACATATCCCGTCGGTAAAGGGGATGGCGGCCGGGCCGTCCCAGGGCTCCATGAGGCAGGCCTGGTAGGCGTAAAAGTCCTTTTTGGCCTGGGGCATGGTCTCGTGGTGCTGCCAGGCCTCGGGGATCAGCATCATCATGCATTGGGCCAGCGGCCGGCCGGTGTGCAGCAACAGCTCCAGGGCGTTGTCCAGGGTGGCCGAATCGCTGGCGCCGGGGGTTGCCACCGGAACCAGGTCGGCCATGTCGTCCCCGATGGCCTCGTCATCCAGGAGTGGTTCACGGGCGCGCATCCAGTTGATGTTGCCGCGCACCGTGTTGATCTCGCCGTTGTGGCACAGGTAGCGGAAGGGTTGGGCCAGGTCCCAGGAGGGGAAGGTGTTGGTGCTGTAACGCTGGTGGACCAGGGCCAGGGCGCTGGCCATCTCCGGGTCGCACAGGTCCGGGTAAAAGGCGGTCATCTGGTCGGCCAGCAGCATGCCCTTATAAACCAGGGTACGCGACGAGAGGCTGGCGATGTGAAATGGATCCGCGTGAGTCGGGCTTGAACGGCGGACGCGGTTTTCGACGGATTTGCGCATGAGAAAGAGCCGGCGCTCGAACGTGGGTGTGTCCGCGGCCGGGTCACCCTTGCCGACAAAGGCCATCTGGATTGCCGGCATCACCCGGCGGGCCAGGTCGCCGGCCGCCTCGGGATTTACCGGTACATCCCGCCAGCCCAGAAAAACCAGCCCCTTGGCGTCGGCCGCCGCGGCCACGGCGGCCTTGACGGCCGCTTGGCGCACCATATCGGTGGGCAGAAAGACCAGCCCGGCGGCGACATCGGCCACGTCCGGAAGTTCAATGCCGGCCGCGTCGGCCGCTTTTTCCAAAAACGCGTGGGGTTGTTGAATCAGGATGCCGGCGCCGTCCCCGGTGGTTTCATCGCAGCCGCAGGCCCCGCGATGGGTCAGGTTGACCAGAATCCGCAGGGCATCCAGAACGAGGGCATGGCTTTTACGGTTGTGCAGATCGCAGACCATGCCCACGCCGCAGGCGTCGTGTTCGAATTCCCGGCGGTAGAGACCGGTGGAGACGGGACGATTCATGGTCGAGATGTCGGCGGGGTTCATGCTAGGCGTCCTGGCTATGGTTATAGAGTCCCGACGGACTCGTGAAAACATCGATGTCAGCGCCACGGGTCATCCGTCGCCACTGCGGCGTGCAATCGGTGCGCTGGCTACGGCGCCCGCGATGGCGGATTCCTCGGGATTCGCAGGCCTTGATCTTGGCGCATTTGCGAACCCGTCGAAAATGCTTACTGTTTCGAGTCAACCAAGCCCAACGTACTGCAAGGCATATGCCGTATGTGGTTTGTTCGGACGGCGTTTGGCGAGGCCTTTGTGGCCGCTGTAGTAGCGCGACTGGATGACCGGCGGTAGCGAGCAACCTGCCATGGTGAGCGGCCGATCATCTTGCCAAAAATTACAATTACGTAAAAAAATTTAGATCAAGATGCATAATTGTTGGTCAGCCGGGTTGGGTTGCTTGCGCCCCACGGCGCCGACCGGGCAGTCCATCTCATAGCGCGGGATCATGCCCGGGGGTGACGATCGCACCGGCTTCCCCTTGAACCGTTCACCGGCGAGCGTTATTGTTCGAATTCGGTACAGTAGATGCATAATTCCTGATGTACCCCACTGTGTTCATGAAAGGTGACAACGTCAATGGCCGCCAAACGCCAAGATCTGCTGAACATGCTCTGCGACCTGAGTGATCTGTCCGCGCTGGTGACCGGCAGCTCGAACATCGAACATTTTCTTCAGCGCACGGTGCATCTGGTTGCCAAGCATCTGGAAACCCCGGTTTGTTCCATCTATCTTTTCGATGAAACGGCCGCTCAGCTGGTCCTCAAGGCCACGGTCGGATTGAACCCCCGGGCCGTGGAACAGGTGCGTATGGGCCTTGGCGAAGGTCTGGTGGGCACGGTCATGGCCACGCGGCAACCGGTGCGCGAGGGTGCGGCCAGCCAAAACCCGCGCTTTCGGTATTTCCCGGAAGCCGATGAACTGCCGTATGAGTCGTTTCTGGCGGTCCCCATTCAGAAAGGCGAGGTCAGGATCGGCGTACTGGTGGTTCAGCACACCCAGCCCGATTATTTCGGCACCACCGACCTGACTGCGCTCAAGGCCACCGGTGCCCAGCTGGCCGCCGTGCTGGAAAATGCCCGGCTGCTGATGGACCTGCAGCGCATGTGCCGCGTGCCGGAAAAACCGGTCTCCAGCCTGGGCTTCATCAAGGGACAGAAGGCGTCGGACGGGTTTGCCTTCGGTCGATCGGTGGCCTGGCGCCAAAGCCACGCGCGCCTTCTGGCCAGCCCGGCCGGATTCGAGGGCGGCGGCATGGCCGATTTCCGCCGGGCCGTCGACCACACCGCCCGGCAGCTGGACGACCTCCAGCAGCGCTGTGCCCAGCGTCTGCCCGAGAGCGCTTCGCTGATTTTTGCGGCGCACTTCATGATGCTCAAGGATCCCAAGTTCATCGACCGCATGGCGGCCCTGATCGAAAGCGGCGCCCCGGCCACGCGGGCGGTTCGCGAGGTAGCCGGGCACTACCTCAACCTGTTCGGCGAAAGCCCGCATCCCTACATCCGCGAAAAGGTCAACGACATCGAAGACCTGGCCGGGCGGCTGTTGAGCAATCTGGCCCCGACGGCGCCGGACGGCAACCGACCAAGCCGCGGCAAGGTGGTGATCGCCCGGACGCTCTACCCGTCGGAGCTGCTGAAGCTGGCGGCCGAATCGGTGAGCGGCATCGTGATGGTCAATGGCGGTGTCACCTCCCACGTGACCATCATCGCCCGCTCCCTGAAAATTCCCGTGGTGATGGCCCCCTACCCGGAGCTGCTGCACCTGCCCCCGGACACGCCCATCCTGGTGGATGGCGAGGTGGGAAATATTTATGTGGACCCTGCCCCCGACATCATCGCCCGCTTCGAGACCCGCGACCGGGCCCGCCGACAAGTGGCCCTGCGCGCCACACCGGTTGCGACCGGCAGCGCCCGAACCATGGACGGCACCCCCGTGCAGCTGCTGGCCAACATCAACCTGCTGGCCGAGCTGCCCCTGGCCCGCCAGGTCGGAGCGGCCGGCATCGGCCTCTACCGCACCGAGTTCCCCTTTTTGATCCGGCCGGCCTTTCCATCGGAGACCGAGCAGTACCTGGTCTACCGCCAGGTGGTGGAAGCTATGGACGGCAAGCCGGTCTGCTTTCGAACCCTGGACATCGGCGGCGAGAAGACCCTGGCCTACACGGATACGGCCAACGAACCCAACCCCGAGTTGGGATTGCGATCGATCCGTTTCACCCTGGCCTACCGGGAGATCTTCGATCAGCAGATCCGTGCCATACTGCGTGCCGGGGCCGGCAGCGAGGTGCTGGGCATCATGTTTCCCCTGATCTCCTCGCTGGACGAATTCTTCCAGGCCCGCCTGGTGGTGCACGATTGCCTGAAGGCGCTGGCCGCCGAGGGACTGGCCCATCACACCCATCCGACTGTCGGTCTGATGGTCGAGCTGCCCTCGGTGGTGGAAACCATGGCGGAATTCGCTGAAGAAGCCGATTTTTTCTCGATCGGCAGCAACGATTTCGTTCAGTACATGCTGGGGGTCGATCGTGCCAACAAGCGGGTGGCTGACTACTACCGGCCCGAGCATCCGGCCGTGCTGCGGGCCCTGGCGCGTGTGGTGCGCATCGCCGCCGAGCACGGCAAGCCCGTCGGCATTTGCGGCGAAATGGGCCACGACCAGCAGATGATTCCCTTTCTGCTGGGAATCGGCATCCGGCAACTGAGCGTCGATCCGCAGTTCATGCCCGATGTTCACGGTCAGATCGCCCGGCTGGACCTGGATGCCTGCCGGGACCATGCCCGTCAGGTGGTGGCGGCCGGCACCATCGCGGGCGCTCGGCAGTGTCTGAAGGCATTGCGATATTGAATCCCTGCCGGCGATGGTATACCATCGCCGGCGACAAGGCGCACCCGAAACGCTCAATCCTCGACATCGTGCCGCATGTCGCTGCGCCTGTGCGGCGCATGTTCATCCGGCCCGGCGGCGATACCATGAACCCCATCATCGATCTGATCAAATCCCACCGCTCGATCCGTAAATTCACCGACCGGGCGGTCGACAGGGGCACCCTCGAGGCGATCATTGCGGCGGCCCAGTGCGCGGCCACGTCGCATTTCGTGCAGGCCTGCACGATCATTCGCGTCGAAGATCCGCACAAGCGGCAGGTCATCGCCGAACTGGCCGGCCCGCAGGTTTGGGTGGTCCGGGCGCCGGTCTTCCTGGTTTTTTGCGCCGACTTCAACCGCCTCGTCGCCGCCTGCGACCGCCACGACGTGACGGTGGAAACAGGGTGGGCCGAGCAGTTCGTCACCGCCACGGTGGATGCGGCCCTGCTGGCCCAGAACGTGATCCTGGCGGCCGAATCGCTGGGCATGGGCGGTGTGTTCATCGGCGGCATCCGCAACGATCCCCAGACGGTGTGCGACCTGCTGGAGATTCCCAACCAGGCCTATCCGGTCTTCGGCATGTGCCTGGGGTGGCCGGCCCACGATCCACCCCCCAAACCCAGGCTGCCGATCGAGGCGGTGCTCTTCACGGACCGCTATCCGCAATCCCACAACCAAGTCCTGCTGACCGAGTACGATCAAACCGTCACCCACTATTACCGCAACCGCAACAGCAACCTGAGAGACGACACCTGGACCCGGCAGATGGCCGACTTCATGGGCAAGGTGATCCGGCCTCACATGAAGGCCTTTTTAGAGAAAAAGGGCTTTTTCTTGAAGTAGTCATCATGCGTTACTTCCGTTGGCCTCAAAGGGAATCGTCAGGGCGTAGGCGCCATCTTCGAACCGGCTGCGAACCGGGTATTCGCCCTTTTCGAACACGTTGAGCATGGCCCGGTTGGTGGCCAGCACGTCGGCGGTCATGCCGCGGGCACCGCGCTGGCGGGCCAGGCGGGCCAGCATGCGGTAAAGGTAGGTGGCGATACCGAGCCCCTGATACTGCTGGTCGACCACGAAGGCCACATCCACGTAGGGTTTGTCCGTGTGGCGGGCGAAGCGGGCCTCGGCGATGATGCGCCCCTGGCCCGGCGGCCCCACCAGGCCCACCACGGACATGACGTCGCGGTAGTCCACGTTGACGTAGGCCTGCATTTTGGCGTGGGGCATGGTTTTGACCGGAGAAAAATAACGGTAGTAGATGGCCTCGTCCGAAAAACGGTAGAAGAGGCGGCGCATGGCCTCTTCGTCGGACGGCTTGATGGCCCTGAACCTGACCGTGGTGCCGTCCTTGAAGGTTTGCCGTTCGGCGATTTCGGAGGGGTAGAGGTGCCCGCTGGCATCCAGATAGATCTGATCGGCGTAGAGGATCTTCTCGCTTTTGGCCCGCTCCACGAGGGCCGACCGGTCGTCGGGGTGGGCGATCTCGATCAGGGCCTGGGCCCGTTCGCGCAGGGTTCGACCGGTGAGCGCGGCGATGCCGAATTCGGTGGCGATGATGCCGACCGAGTCGGGAAGGTTGAGCTGGTTGGGCATGGCGCCCAGTGAGATGCGGATATTGCATTCGCCCTTCAGATTGCGGCTGGGCAGGGCAAACATGGTGAACCCGCCCCTGGAAATTTCGGCGCCGTTGAAAAAGTCCATGGCCTGGCCCGGGCCGGAGATAATGCTGCCTTTGCCGGTGTGCATGGCGATGCGGCCGGACAGATCGACCTTGCGTGCCGGCAAGATGGCCACAAAGTGCGTGTTGCGGCCGATTTCAAGCGGACTGAACACCGTGTCGATGGTCTGGAACTCCACCAGCGGGTTGCGGTCCAGCCAGCGCATCAGCCCCTTCGATCCCATGGCGTAGCTGGAAAGGGATTTGCCGCGAAAGGTCTGTTTGCGCCGGTTGGTCACCGCACCGCTTTTCACCAGGGCCATGACGGCATCGGTGATAAAGGGGGTGTGGACACCCAGGTCTTTTTTGTCGGCCAGGTGGCGCGGCAGGGCGTCGAACAGGGGCCCGAAGGTGAAGCCCAGGCAGCTGCCGTCCTCGATCACCGCGGCCACGTTGGCGGCCACGCGGTCGTAGACCGGGTCCACGGGCCAGCCTTCAAACAGGGGCGCCGGCTCGGTGCTTTCCACGACCAGGTCGAACTCGTTCAGGGACACGAAGGTGTCGCCATAGGTGCAGGGGATCTCGGCATTGATTTCACCGATGACCAACGATGCCTGGGCCATGGCCCGACGGGCCACATCCACGGCGATACCCAGAGAGCAGCGGCCCTGTTCGTCCGGCGGCGTGATCTGGACCATGGCGGCGTCCACCGGCAGCTGCCGGCTTTTGATCAGCCAGGGGATGGCCGAAAAGCGGCTGGGGATCAGGTCCACGCGGCCGGCGCTGACGGCCTCGCTGGCGACCCATCCGGAGAAGAAGGTCTTCAGGCGATATTTGTGGGACTGGATCTCCTCAAACGAGATGGCGTCGCCGAAGCTGAGCAGTTGAATCAGGGTCAGGTCCTGGAGGTTGGGCGCCTGGGAGGCCATGAGGTGTTTGACCAGGGTGCGCGGCTCGGCGTTGCCGGTGCTGAGAAAAATGTGCATCCCCGGCTTGATGTTGGCCAGGGCCTCATCCGGTGTTGCCAGTTTGGGCTGCCAGTCGTTGGAGCGGGGGGCGCTCATCGTCTCTCCTGTCCAGAAAACGGTCGACGACATTTGGATCGAGTGCTATTCATAGGCGATTCGGCCGTCTTCATCGGCCAATTAAACGCCACAGGAAACACTTGACCATGAAAACCGATTTCGACCGGGAGATCAACCGAAAAGGCACCCATTCGGCCAAATGGGGCGTCATCCAGGATCGTGACGATCCGTCGCGCTGGCATGCCACCGAGGCCTATTTCGGCCGGGACCGGATCCTGCCCATGTGGGTGGCGGACATGGACTTCTCTGCCCCGGCGCCGGTGGTCGAGGCCCTGGTCCGACGGGCTCAGCACGGCATTTATGGCTACACGATTCGACCCCAAAGCTACGACCGGGCCGTGGTGGACTGGATGAAACGGCGCCACGGCTGGCAGATCGATCCCGGGTGGATTCTGTCGACGCCCGGCGTGGTCACGGCGGTCAACCTGATCGTGCGCACCTTCGTGAAATCGGGGCAGCAGGTGCTGATCCAGCGGCCGGTCTACTACCCGTTTTTCAGCGCCATCGAAAACAACGGCGGCCGGATCGTGTCCAGCAGCCTGATCTTGACTCAGGACCGCTACACCATGGATTTTGCGGATTTCGAAAAAAAAGCGGCCGACCCGGCCACGCGCCTGTTCATTCTCTGCAGCCCCCACAACCCGGTCGGTCGGGTCTGGTCGCGCGAGGAACTGAACCGCATCGGCCAGATCTGCCTGAAGCACCAGGTCCAGGTGGTGGCCGACGAGATCCACGCCGACCTGCTCTACAAAGGAGTGACGTTCACCCCCTTTGCCGCCCTCAGCGCCGAGATGGCCGACAACACTATCGTCTGCACGGCCCCCAGCAAGACCTTCAACCTGGCCGGCCTGCACACCTCCAACATCATCGTTTCCAACGCCGGATTGCGCCGGCGCCTCCAGCACACCTTGACCAGCTGCGGCATGGGCAAGTGGGCCGATCCCTTCGGCACGGTGGCCTGTGAAACCGCCTACCGCGAGGGTGAGCCCTGGCTGGCGCAGGTGATGGCCTATATCGAGGGCAACCTGGATTACCTGGACGGGTTCATCGGCGACCACATCCCGGGCATCCGTTTGATTCGGCCCGAAGGCACCTACCTGGTGTGGCTGGACTGCCGCGGGCTGGGACTTGACAAGTGGGCCCTCAAACGCCTGATGATGGAGACGGCCCGGATCTTTCCGGACGAGGGCTTTATTTTCGGACCCGAGGGCGAGGGCTTCGAACGGCTCAACATCGCCTGCCCGCGGTCGATCCTGGCAGAGGCGCTGGAGCGGATCCGGCGTGCGGTCGGCACCCTGTAGCTGTAGCGGTCGCTCACCTGCCGGTCCTGCCGCATTCAGCGATTGAACATCACAAACCCCGCTGCGATCAAGGCCATGCCGGCCAGATGGTAGGCTTCTAAAGATTCGCCCAGCAAGACGATGGCCAGTATGGCGGCGAAGACCGGAATCAGGGTGATGAACAGGCCGGTGCGGTTGGCCCCGATGACGGCCACGCCCCGGTTCCAGCAAAAATAGGCCACGATGGACGGGAAGACGGCCACGTAGCCGATGCTGGCGGCCACGCCGGGCGACAGCGCGAAGGGCCCCAATACCGCCATTTCCCACAGGTAAAGCGGCAGCAGCCCGACGGCGCCGACACCGAAGGTGACCACCATGAAGCTCAAAGGGTGTATATTGGGCCGCTTAGGCAGCAGGGCCGAATAGAAGGCGTATAGAACCACGGCGACGATCATCAGCAGATCGCCTCGCACGAGATTCAAGTAGACCAGGGCCTGCCAGCGGCCCTTAAGAACCACCACAGCGGCGCCGAGCACGCACAGGATGACGCCCGCCACCTGCATGCGCGAGACCCGCTCGCCATAGAGCAGCAGGCAGATGACAATGATCATGGCCGGCATGGTGGTCTGAATCAAGGCACCGTTGATGGCCGTGGTGGTGTGCATGGCGATGTAGAGCAAGGTGTTGAACCCGGTAATGCCCAGCAGGGAGAGCAGTGCCATCATCTTCCAGCCACGGGCGGCCGCCTGCCAGTCCCGCCGGACCAGCGGCCAGGTCAGGGGCAGCAGAATCAAAAAGGCCACCGCCCAGCGCCAGAACGCCAGGGCCACCGGCGGAATCATGCTGACGATCCCCTTGGCCAGCACGATGTTGCCGGCCCAGCACAAGGGGGCGACGGCCACCATCAGGAATGCCGGCAGGGTCGGTTTTGGGTTGGGCGGCATGGCGTGGGTCTCCGGGGGTAAGCGTTCGGGCCCTTGTACCGGAATCGGGCTGTTTTTACAACGCCGAGATCCGCTCCGGTGTTGGTCGTTGACAGCCCATCGGGATTGCGGCATAAACATCCGAACCCCGTCCATCGAAAGCGCAACTTTTTATGGGAGGAAACGCCATGAAACAGGGCACATGCCCCAAGTGTGGATCCAAACGTGTCTATGCCGCCGTCGACCTGCCCCTGAAAAGCGGTCCCTTCGGCAGCAACGCCATTCCCGTCAGTCTGACCGCCATGGCCGCCCTGGACAACTACGTGTGTGTGGATTGCGGCCTGGTGGAAAGCTATGTTGCCGATGAGGCCATGCTGAAAAAAATCGCCCGGCGATGGACCGCCGTCAACGATCCGGAACCCGCCGAGGAGTCCTGATGCCGCTGCCCTTTTTCAGCAGCCGCATCCGTGGCATCCGCCACTTCGGTCTGATTTCGCGCGTGCTCATCAAGCACGGCATGGGCGAAGTCGCCGATCGGCTAAAAGGCCGCACCGGAACCAAGATCAAGACCGGCCTTCCCGACCCGGTCCGCATCCGCCTGGCCCTCGAGGAGTTGGGACCCAGCTTCATCAAGCTGGGTCAACTGATGAGCACCCGGGCCGACCTTTTTCCCACCGAGTACATTCACGAGTTGACCAAACTCCAGGATCAGGTGCCGCCGGTGCCGTTCGACGAGATCCGTCGCCTGGTCGAAAGCGAACTGGGCCAGCCCCTGGAGGAGCGCTTCGGTCGCTTCGATCAGACCGCCCTGGCGGCCGCATCCGTGGCCCAGGTGCACACCGCCTGGCTGAAAACCGGGGAGAAGGTTGCCGTCAAGGTGATTCGGCCGGGCATCGAAAAGCGCATCCGCAAGGATATCCAGGTGATGTACTACCTGGCCGCCCGCTTCGAACGCGGTTTCGAACTGGGCCGCGTCCTGGGGGCGGTCAATCTGGTCAAGGAGTTTGAGCGCACCATTTTCCGGGAACTGGACATGCTCATCGAGGCGGGCAACATCGAGCGCTTCACCCGTAGTTTCGAAGGCGTCGACGAAATCTACATCCCCAAAGTCTACTGGGACCACACCGTAAAATCGGTCCTGGTGATGGAATTTATCCAGGGCATCAAGATGGACCGGGTCGACGACATCCGCCGCCATGGCATCGATCCCGAAGCGGTGGCCATGATCGGCCTGCGCTCCTTTTCGCGGCAGCTCATGTCGGCCGGGATCTTCCACGCCGACCCCCACCCCGGCAACACCCTGGTCATGCACGACGGGCGGGTCAGCCTGGTCGATTTCGGCATCGTGGGCTACCTGGACGAAGAGACCATGATGCAGATCGCCCACCTGTTCCTGGGCTTTGCCGAACACGACTACGAGATGATCATGGAGGCCCTTGAAGCCGCCGGCCTGGTCAATCCTGCTACCATGGACCTGAAGGCCCTGCGGGTGGACCTGAAAGAGATGGCCGAGCCATTTTACGGCCGTTCCCTGAAGACCATCGCCGTCAAGGACGTCTACGACCAGGTGATGCGCCTGGTGTTCAAGCACCGCATCCGTATGCCCCGCAACCTGCTTTTGCTGTTCAAGACCCTCATCCAGACCGAAAGTCTGGGCAAGATTCTGGGATCGGAGGCCAGCCTGCTGGAGGTCACGCGGCCTTATGCCAAAAAATTGCTCGAGCAGGGCTACGAAGCCCACAAGGTCCTGAAAAACATGGGCCGCGACCTGAAGCTGTTCGGCGGCTATCTGCGCCAGATGCCCCACCTGGCGCACGGCGTCTTTAGGCAGTTGGCTGCCGAGGGCCCGCGTATCGAAGTCCGCCACACCGGCCTGGAGGAGACCTCCAAAAAGTTCGAAAGCGGTGTCAACCGCCTCACCCTGGGGCTGGTGGTGGCCGCTTCCCTGATCGCCGCCTCCCTGATTCTCAACTCGACCCGCAAGGTGCTGCACTTCGAGGTCGATTTCTTCGGGGTGCAAACCCTTTCCGTTACCGACGTGCTGGGTTTCAGCGGCTACCTGATCGCCACCTTTTTAGGGTTGTGGCTGGTCTTTTCCATCGTGCGCTCGGGGAAGCGGTAACGTTCGTCTCCCGCACTTCTCATCGACTTCTTTGCTTCCGGGTATGAATGCATACCGCTTGTTGATATCGTCGTGTTTAAAATGGTATATGCCCCATTTTGACAAACCCCTTTGCGGCAGTGAGCCAAGACTACACCCGTAAATGAATTGATTCCGTTTTATGTTGAATATCACGCCTTTCAGACAGAAGCCCGGATATTGTGGCCCGGCATCGTTGAAGATGGTCTTGGGTTTTTTTGGGGTTAAGATCACCGAAAAAAAGATGGTGGAGATATCCGGTTGTTCCAATACCCGCGGGATTAAGGCCGAAGGATTGGTGCGGGCGGCCCGCAAGCTTGGCTTCCAGGCCCAAATAAAGGATTTTTCTGACCTGAAAGACATCAAGGAGTGGGTCAACCAGAAAAAAATACCGGTCATCGTCGACTGGTTCGCTTTTGAAGGCGGCCACTATTCGGTCGTCAGCGGTATAGACAGGGAGAATATCTACCTTGAAGACCCGAGTCTGGGTCACCGGCGGGCGATGAAATTGGCGACGTTCAAACGCTTGTGGTTTGACTTTCCCAACGATTACCTGAAGTCCAAGAGCGAACTGATCATCCGGCGAATGATCGTCATCGAAAAGTCAACCCGGTATGACCGGTTTTTGGAAATCAACCGCTACCATGCGGAACTGAAGAGGCTGGCCGCTGCCCGCCGGGATATCGAGATCGAATGCCACCGCCTTGAGCACCGGGCCAAGGGATACGATTTCTTCCGAATCGCCTCGCACGGAATCAAGCCCAACGACAAGATCGTGCTTATCCGGGCTGGGATTCACGGGGATGAAGTGGCCGGTCCGTTGACTGTCATCCAATATTTCAACCGCATCGTTGACTACGCCCACAAACGTGGTCTCAAATTGATCATCTATCCGCTCGGCAATCCGGCTGGCTTCGCGGCCAGGCAGCGCTACAGCACCGATCCCGGCGATGGATCGGGCGCCAACAACGATTTTGTGCGCTATGAGCGCGGCGACGGAAATTTTGCGGGTGATGTCGGCCGGGGCGCTAAATTCAAGAGGTGGTACTGGTCGTCTGACCGCCGGTTGAACCACCGTCTGCCTGCCGAAACCGCGCTGATGCACGCGCTTTTAAAGCGCGACCCCCTGGACAGTATCGTCGCTTCCCTTGATCTGCACCAGGATTATATCTCCAAGTGCGATCGGGCAGCCGCATACCACTACGCCTTCGGGGATCTTTCCGTCTACGGCCAGATCGTGGAAACCGTCAATAGAACCGTGCCGATTCTCGCCAACAAGATCATCAGCGCCGGACAATCCAGCGGCATGCGAACCAACAGAGAGGGGTTCATCATCCGGCACGACGGTACCTTGGGGGATCTTTTGTGGCGCCTGGGGGTCACCTATGCGGTCACTCCCGAGACCACCGGCAAAACGCCGCTGGATAAGGCGTGTATGGTCAATTGGATATGGATAAAAGGACTGGTCGACCTGTCTGCCAAAAAGAGAGCGACCGTCAAACGGGATTTTGGTGCAGAAGTCGCCCGTCCGCTCAACGTCAATACTCCCGGACACCGGCTTGTCAAAACCGGTCGGATCAGAACCGACTCAGGCGTTCATCCGATTTACGCCGTCGTAACCCGGAATTTCCGTCAAGATCTGCCCCGGATCATTCTGTCGGCAGGCATTCACGGAGAAGAGCCGGCCGGGGTTTATACGCTCCTGGCCTTTTTGAACCGGGGGATCGCAAACTATTTGAAACAGTTTTCATTTCTGATCTTGCCGTGCCTCAACCCCTACGGATTCACCCGCGGCGTACACTTCAGTCGCGAGGTTTCAGACCTGAACAGGTCATTCGATGATGCCCCCGGGCCTCCGGAAGTGGCGGCTGTCAAGGCGATACTTCGACGGTTTCCCGGCCCCTACCGCCTGGCCTTAGACTTTCATGAAACGGATACGCACATGCCGAAAGGTGAACACCGATCGGTGGAGACTCTTCCGGCCGGAGCGTATATGCATGAAACCACCCGCAACGGACAGCCGCGCCTCGGCCCGGAAATCTTAAAGGGGATCCGTAGTTCCGGATATCCCATCTCACCGCGCGATTCGATCTATGGGGCAGCATGCTACCACGGGCTCATCTGCACACCCGCACCCGGCAGCCCAAAGTACCCGCTCTTGCCCGAATTCAGCGGCGGCCTGGATTGGTATTTGTTTAAAAACGGGCACACGGATCATTTTTTAGCGACCGAAACGCCAACGGCCTGGCCACTCAGGCGCAGGGTCGCCGTCCAGAAGAAAGCGTTGATTCAGGCCCTGAATCATTTGAAAAGAGAAACGGGTAAACGTTAGGGCAACCTGCCGCCGTGGGGTCTGCAAGACGATGACATAGAGGGCCAAACCGATTTAATCAATAAGGATGCGTGCGATGAGAACCATGCTAGACAAACTCTCCCATCTCTCTTTTACGCAAGCCACGAAGCTGCTGGGGCCACGGGGCCGGAAGCTGATCATGGACGGCGGCCAATTCGAGGTCGATTTATACGAGCAGGTACGTCTGGATGAGCAGCAGTTCCGTCTGAACGTGGACGGGGCCACGGTAACCATCGGCCTGAGCAACGACAAGCGGCAGCGGTTTGACCTAAAATGCAGTGTCTGCAAGGGTGCCTGTGTGCATCAGGGGGCAGCCTTGTCGTTGATTCTGGAGGAAAAACTGGCCCTGGGATTGTCGGCGCCGCCCCCGGAGCGCACCCCCATGGAAAGTCTGGACGAGGCAACCCTCATCGACCAGGCCCTCAACGAGCGCCGCCAGCGCGCCCATGACGAAAAAATGCGTCTGGCGTCCATGAACCCACAGCAGTTGTGGACCGACTACGTTATCACCAGCCTGCTCTCCGGAAAAAGCTACCGCCTGGCCCTGCGCGGCTGGCAACCGGGCGAATCCTATTGCTCCTGCCCCGATTTTCGCAAAAACACCCTGGGCACCTGCAAGCATATCCTTTATGCCCTCGACCGCGGCCGGGCCAAGTTCCCCAAGGCCGTGCAGAATAGGCCGGCAATCGTGGAGGAGATCTGCGTCTACCTGCGCTACGGCCGGCGTCTGGAGCTGCGCCTGCTGCTTCCCGATGGTTTGGAAATGCCGATCCAGAAGCTGTTGGCGCCGCTGAAGGATAAGCTCGTTGACAACCCCAAGGATCTGTTGCGGCGCATCGGCCAGGTGGAACGCCGGGGCGCATCGGTAACCATCTATCCGGATGCCGAAGCCTACATTCAGCAGCTGCTGTTTCAACAGCGCATGGCGGCGCTAGTGGCCGACATCCGGAAGGATCCGGCGGCCCATCCCCTGCGCCAGACGCTGCTGAAAGCAGACCTGCGGCCCTACCAACTGGATGGCATCGCCTTTGCCACCGGCGCTGGCCGGGCCATTCTGGCCGACGACATGGGACTGGGAAAAACCATTCAGGGCATCGGGGTAGCCGAACTGCTCGCCCACCACGCCGCTGTGGAAAAAGTGCTGATCATTTGCCCGGCCTCACTCAAGTCCCAGTGGCGCAGTGAGATCAGACGCTTTTGCGATCACAGCGTTCGCTTGATTCTGGGCAGCCACAAAGAACGTCCGACCCAATATGCGGGCGATCAGTTTTTTACGGTCTGCAATTATGAACAGGTGCTGCGCGATATTCTGGCCATCGAGCGCGTGGCCTGGGACCTGATCATTCTCGACGAAGGCCAGCGCATCAAGAATTGGGAGGCCAAGACCAGCCGAATCGTCAAAGCCCTGAAATCCCCCTATGCGCTGGTGCTGTCCGGCACGCCCCTGGAAAACCGGCTCGATGAGCTTTTTTCGGTGGTGGCGTTTGTCGACGACCGGCGCCTGGGGCCGGCCTTCCGATTTTTCAATCGCCACCGGGTGGTGGACGAAAAGGGCAAACTGCTGGGGTACAAGCATCTGGACCAGCTTCGTGAAAACTTGCGTCCGATTTTGCTGCGCCGCACCCGTCAGCAGGTGCTGGATGAATTGCCGCCCCGCACAACCGAGGTGATCCGCATCGCCCCCACTGCCGAACAGCTCGACATGCAAAAGGGCCACCGCAACATCATTCAAACCATCATCAACAAGAAGTATTTGTCGGAAATGGATCTGCTCAGATTGCAAAAGGCCCTGCTCATGTGCCGCATGTGCGCCGACAGCACCTTTCTGGTGGACAAACAGGCCCCGGGCTTCTCCAGCAAACTGACGGAATTGGACAGTCTGCTCGATCGGCTCAAGGCCGAGGAAGACCGAAAAATCGTGCTGTTCTCCGAGTGGACCACCATGCTCAACCTGATCGAACCGCTGCTCCAGGCGCACCGGATGAACTATGTGCGCCTGGACGGTTCGGTACCCCAGAAAAAACGCCAGGAACTGATCCACCGCTTCCAGAACGATTCCACGTGCATGCTCTTTATCACCACCAACGCCGGTGCCACGGGACTGAACCTGCAGGCCGCCAATACGGTCATCAATGTCGATCTGCCCTGGAATCCGGCGGTTCTGGAGCAGCGCATCTCCCGAGCGCATCGCATGGGCCAGCAGCAGCCGGTGCAGGTTTTTCTGCTGGTCACCACCGACACCCTGGAGGAGAATCTGCTGGCCACCTTGTCTGCCAAGCATCAACTCTCCCTGGCGGTTCTGGATCCGGACACCGACACCAGTCAGGTGGAGATGAACACGGGCATGGAAGAGCTCAAACGGCGTCTGGAGGTGCTGCTGGGGGCTCGGCCCGAAGCGGCCGAAGACGAGAGCATGCGGGTCGAAGCCGAAAAGACGGCCGCCGCCCTGGCCAGAAAGGAGAAGGTGGCCGTTGCCGGCGGCCAGTTGGTTGGAGCGGCATTCGCCTTTATCGGCGAAATGTTCGCGGATCCGTCAACCGATGACGGATTGGAACACCTGGCCGGGGCCTTTAAAGCCAAGCTGGGCGATTGCATGGAAAAAACGCCCGATGGCCGTTTGAACATGACCATCACCTTGCCCGACGAAACCTTTTTGGACACCATGGCCCGCTCACTGGCCAAAATGGCGGGACTGGGGGCGAGACCTTAGATCGAACCCGCTTGAACAGGCGTGTTGTGGTGACCGCCCCGACGGCGCAATCTGAAGGCCATGTATTTGACGGCCAGGCCGCGCGATTGGGCGAGGCGGTCGTAGGCCGAAACCACCGTTGCCGCGCCAATCGCCGGACGATCGGGGGCGTGAATGTCATCGCAGGCCGCAAGCACATGTCCGCCCCAGCTTGCCACGGAATCCTGCGTAAATGCAAAGAGCAGGTCGCTGTCGGTTTTCAGATGCACGGTGCCGTCGGGGCTGAGCAGCCTGGCGTAGATCTCCAGAAACGGGGTGGCCGACAAGCGGCGGTCGCGGGTGCGGTTTTTGGGGTGTGGATCGGGAAAGGTCAACCAGATTTCACGGATCGTATGCGCTGTAAAAAAGGCTGGGATGTCTTCGATCCGTGAGCGCAGGAAGTGGACATTGTCTATCTTTTCGGCAATCGCTCGCTCTGCGCCGACGCACAGGCGGTGGCTTTTGCGGTCGACCGCCACATAGCGCCGCTTTGGATTGGCGGCGCCAAAAGCGAGGCTGTGCTCTGCTTTGCCGCAGCCCAGTTCGAGAACCGTTGGCTTGCCTTCCACACTCGTGCCACGCCAGGGGTAGTCACCTGGCGGCCGCGACTTGCCAGCCTCGGTAAGGGTCACGTTGGGCAGGTAGGTGAGGCGCTCATATTTTTGGCGTTTGTTTTTTGGCATGTCCGTGAGAACCCCTATGGACTCGCTCCCCTGGATAAGCGCTGGGCGCGCTTGGCTTCCACGCGCTGATAGGCAAGGTAATACTTGTAGATGTTGCGAACGTACTGCACGGTTTCACGGCCGATCTCGCGCGCAACGGCCAGTTCGACGTTGTTCACCCAGATGTTGGGATCCAATCCATTCTGGGCGGTCTCGCGACGCAGGCGCCGGATGCGGGTCTGGCCGGCGTTGTAGGACGCAAGGGCAAAAAAGATCCGGTTCAACGGGTCCACCTCGGGGCTGCTGACGCGCTCGACCAGTTGGTGCAAATATCGCGTTCCGGCGTGAATGTTGGGCTCCAGTTCGGTGATGTCGCCCACCTTCAGAGATTCCCCGGTACCCGGCAGCAGCTGCATCACGCCGATCGCTCCGGCAGGGCTTCGAACGTTCTGGTTGAGCCGCGACTCCTGGTAGCCCAGCGCCGCGAGCAGGAGGGGATCCAGGTCGTACTGCCGCCCGTATTTGTCAAAGAAGGGCTTGGTCGTGTCGAACCGTCGTCGGTCGGCTGTCGCATTGGTGTTGTGCACCCATTTTGTGTTTTTCAGATAGCGCCGGAAGATCTCGTTGCCGAATTTGGTTCGGTGGCGGTGGGTGCCGACGAATTCATTGAGCACCGCTTCTAATCTGGGACTCTCCTTACGAAAAGCCCAGGCAATGTTTTGACCGGATGCGACCACCAGATCGGAGCGAACGGTGAGATCCGGGAAAACCTGGCTCCAGAATTCCGCCAGATGCCGGTCGACGACCGTGACCGGAAACAGCCCCGCTTGAACCATTTCGACAATCTCATCGGGCTCTAGCAGCTCATCGGCCACCTCGATCCGGATGGGCGGGTGCCCCTTGTGCTCGAGTTCCCGGCTGAGTCCTTTCAACGACGTAAAATAGCTGCTGGAGGCCTGAACATAAACCTCCTTCCCAGCCAGTTCTTCGATGGCCTCAATCGGTGGTGCGCCGGGGCCGGTGACCACGATCTCCTCTGAATTTCGCAGTACCGGATCGGAAAAATCGACCATGGCCCGACGGCTTTCGGTGATGGTGAGGTTTCCCGCCGCGATGTCGCCAAGACCGTCCCTCAGGTACTGGATCAGCTCGCTTTGCAGCACCGGAATGAAGACAACGTGCACCAGCCGTGTTCTGAGCCCTTCCCTGCGATTGACGTCGCGTTCGAATTGGCGACCTGCCGTGGCGACAATGCCGCGTTCGGTGGCGCCATCCAGGAAATAGTGGATCGGGCTGTAAGGCACCACGATTCGAATCATCCTGCGCTGGACCATCTCGTCATAATCGCCTTTCCAGGGAATCAGCGCCATTGTGAAATCTTTCCGGATGCCGACCGGCGTGCCTTCTTCGGTTGGCTCATTGTCGATGAGATCAGGATCTGAGGCCGGAGGCTGGGCGTTCGCGGCAGCGGCAAAAAAGACCATCGGCGCAACCCAATAAAGGCATCTTTTCAAAATTTCGGCTAGGTGTGTTTTTGGCATTCGAAAGCTCCACCCTGTGATCCGATCTACACGTGCCCGTAATACTCCCGGTGCACCACCACGCCATAGGCATAATCGAGCAGCGTGCCCCAGCTGAAGACGGGCAGGTCCAGGGTGCGCTGCACGGCTCGCGCAAAGGGCTGCATGCCGGTGCACTCCAGCATGAGAGCCCCGATGGACGGGTTGGCGTCGCAGAACTGTCGGCAGACCCGGAGCATGTCGGCTTGGGCCTTGTCATAGAAGATTTCAGGCACGTTCGGGCGCTTTTCATGGTCCCAGAGGTTGTCGAACTCCGGGCAGCCGTATTCGTCCTGGGCACCGGCGACGACGAAGCGGCTGTTCGGATCGATGCCCACGTTGACCAGGTGGGCCTCGCTCAAAAACCGTTTCTGGGCGCAGACGATGCCCACCGTCTTGTCCGGTCCGATCACCTGTTGGATGAAGGGCACCTGCAGCAGGCTGGACATGAACACCGGCACCTGCACGTGGGCGGCCACATCCTTTTGGAAATAGGCGAAGTAGCCGCACTCGGCGGCGATGGCCCGGCAGCCCATGCGTTCGAGCCGCGCGGCGGCGCGCAGGATTGGCGCCCGGCAAGGTGTTTTGTCCGGCGCCCACACCAGGGTGTAGTTGTCCACCCCCTCGGCGATCTCGTACTGCACCGGGAAGGGAAAGGCGCTGGCGTTGCGCACGTCTCCTGGAAAGCCCGGGTAGGCGTCGTCCAGTACCATGATGCCGACGCCCATGCCGTAGCAGGTGTGGTTGCCCCGGGTACGGATGCGGTTGATGCCCATGTCGCGATTACCGTAAATCATGTGCTCCTCCCGATCAGCTGCCCGATCTGTTCGAGTCGTGGCATGTCGACACCCTTCCGGACCATGAAGTCGTCTACATCCTTGCGCAGGGCCGGGTCCATGGCCGGTGGCACATAGGCATCCAGCATGGCCTGCTGTCTGGCGGCGATGCGATCCAGGTAGGCCGTTTCGGACGCCCGGGCGTCCCCAAGATTGACGGCCGAGTCCCAGGCATGTGATCGACACTTGCGCACCGTGTCCATCTGGTTGAGAAACAGGCCGCCGGGACCAACGTCTTGAATCAGCCCAAGGTCGAGAACGTCGCCGTCGACGTCCAGATCCGAGCGATAGTATTTTACCATGGCGATCATCTCGATATCCATGATGAACTTCTCGTAGGAAATGGCGGAAAAAGCCCCCAGGGTTCCGGCACTGTGGACGATCAGGTTGACGCCATGCTCAAAAGAGGCCAGCAGGTTCAACATGCTTTCGTAGCCGCTTTGGGCGGACAGCGCCGGAGCGTCGGTCGGTGCGCCGCCGCAGCGGCTGGGCAGACGGTACCTGCGGGCCAGGGCTGCGGTGATTTTCAGCTGCCGGGCATAGGCCGGTGAGCCGACCGCGATGTTGCCGCTGCGCAAGTCGGCGCCCAGGCACTGCAGACCGAAGATCACCGGGTTGCCGGGATTGACGAGCTGGACGATGGTGATGGCGGCCAGGGCCTCGGCCGTTGCCAGGGCGACATTGGCCGCCAGGTCGATGGGGCCGGTGCTGCCGGCCGCCGGCGAGGGGGAGATGATCAGCGGTTGGTTGTGGCGCGCCGCAACAAGCATGGAATCGAGGGTCATGGCATCCATGCGCAAGGGGCTGGTGGTGTTGACCAGGGTCAGGATGCGCGGTTTGGCGCGAAAGGCCGTCTGGCCGCCGCAGGTAAACGCGGCCAGGTCCATAATGGCCTGCATCTGCGCGATATGGCCCGGCACACCCATGAGGCACTTGTCCGAACTCAACATGGCGGCGTAGACCATCAGCAGGTGACTCTTATCGGCCGGAACGTCCGACGGCTGGGCCAGGATGCCGCCGTTGATGGTCAAGTGCGGGCATTGATGCACCAGCTTGGCGAAACGGACGTAATCGTCCATCCGGGCATCACGGCGCGACCCGTCTGGCGCGCACACGGCCGCACAGCCGTACCCGGGCGCGCAATTCACCGCACTGCCGCCGATCTTTGTGTCATGGGACCGGTTGCGGGCCTGCAGGGTGAAGGCTTCGGGTGCCTGGCCGATTGCCTCCATGACCAGCTGCGGCGGGAAAAAGGCACGGCAGCCTTCCACCGCCACGCCGTGGTTGTGCAACCGCCCGAGAATCTCGTCCTGAAACAGCTCGATGCCCACCGTTTCCAGGATTTTCAGGGCCTGGTTGTGGATGGCGTTCAGGGTGGCGTGCATGCCGAACGTCTATCCAATCACCGAAAAGCTCGATTCGGGATTGATTTTGCGCAGCCGTGAAAAAAAGCCGATGTCACACGTTCGCCTGGTGTACTTCATGGCGAACTTAACGGGGTCGGTGTCGTGATCGTGGCCCTTTTCGACGGCCGCGATCAGCTCGGCCATGAGCACCCCCACGACAGGAGCGTTTTTATATTGGTTCCCGGATGTTCCCACGGCCATGTAAAAGCCCGGCAGGGCGGATCTGTCATAGATCGGAATCCAGTCGTCGGAGCAGTCGTAAAGGTCGACCACCCCGCTGGGCTGGTTGGGAATGCGAAGGTCCGAGATGCGCTGGGCCTCGCGCATGGCCTGGGTGGTCCACTGCTCGGTGAAGTTGGTGTTGTAGTGGTCCGGATCGTCGACGTACTCCATGGTGTCGCATTCCGGGTCCTCGGAGCCGATCAGAATGTGGTTGCCCACTTCCGGCCGGGAGTAACAGCCCACATCGCCGTCCGAAATGATGGTCCCCAGGTGGTTGTAGTCAAAGCCCTCGGGCGCCGGCACGTGGCAGACCTCCTGTCGCAGCGGGCGGGTCTTGATGTTCATCTCGTCTTCGACACCGGCCATGCGGTTGATGATGGCCGAGTGCGGCCCGGCCACGTTGATGACCACCGGCGCGTCGATCTGGCTGCCGTCCTTGAGGGTGATACCGGCCACGCGGTTGTCGCGTCTGCGAATCTCGACCACTTCGGCTTTGAAGCGGTATGTGGCACCGAGCGCCTCGGACGCGCGCTGGACGTTGTGGACCGACTGCTTGGGGTCGGAGATCAACCCCGATTCGGGCACGTAGATGGCGCCGGCGATGCGCTCGCCGGTGGGTTGCCCGAAGCGCTCGTCGCTGGGCAGCACCGGGGGGCCGTAGCAGCGGGTGTTCAATATGGGAAAACGCCTGGCGATATCGTCGGGTGCAACCTCTTCGTAGGGCACGCACAGCTCGTCCAGGGCAGCCATGACCTTCTTCAGGTAGTGGTTCTTGGCGGTCTTTATGACCAGGCAGCCGGTGTTGATGTACTTGACCAGCCCGGTTTCATCTACGGTTCCGAGGTATTTGGGCCAGTCAAGCCAATAGTAGTACCCTTCCCGGGCCATGGCCACCCCGTCGGGGGTGGAGTAGTGCAGCCGGATGATGGCGCAAGACCCGGAGGTTGAGCCGTGGCCGGCTTCGGGCAGCTTGTCGACATTGAGCACCTTGCAGCCCCTTTTGGCCAGTTCGAACCCGGTGCAGGCGCCGATGATCCCGGCGCCGATCACGATGGCATCGTATTTCGCATTCATTTTGCGACGATCCTCATAAAGAGTGGTTTAGTGACACCCTATCCCCAGGACCAGTCCTGGATGTTCCAGGTGATGTCGGTCAGGTAGGGGTTGATCTCGTATCCCTTCAGGTCGCTCTTTTTGCCGTACATGAACATGTAGGCGAAGATCGGGGCAAAGGGTACGTCCTCGTGCAGAATGGCTTGTATCTGATGGTAGACGGCCTTGCGCTTTTCCATGTCGGAGATCAGCACGCCCTCTTCCAGGAGCGTGTCCAGCTCCGGGTTTTCGTATTGGACGTAATTGGAGCCGGTGCCGTATTTGACCGGTATCTGCTTGGAGTGGCAGCGGGCCGCGTAGTCGGGGTCCATGCCCACGGTGGGCTCCCAGCCGACCATCAGGGTGTCGAACTGGCTGTTGGTGGTGTATTCGCCCCACACCACCGAGGCCGGCATGTTCTTGATCTCCATGGCGACGCCGATCGCCTTCCAGTTGGCCTGGATCATGGCCTGGGCCTGTTCGCGCGCTTTGGACCCGGCCGTGGTGGACATGGAAAATGCCAGCTTCACGCCGTTTTTCTGGCGAATGCCGTCGGCGCCCGGCTTCCACCCGGCCGCGTCCAGCATTTCGGCCGCGCGGCCAGGATCGTATCCCGGATCGGTCAGGTTGGGATTGTAGGCCCAGTGGGTGGGGTGCAGGTAAGAGAGGGTGCGCGGCGGCAGGCCATAGTAAATGTCCTTGATCCACTTCTCTTTGTCGATGGCGTAGTAGAGCGCCTGTCGCACGACCTTTTCCTGGAACTGCGGTTTGCCGCAATTGAAGTAGACGAACTCCACCCACGGGGCCGGGGTTTCCAGGGCATCCCGGCCGGACAGGTTGCGGGACTCCTCGAAGCGTTCGGGCGGTACGCCGTGCAGGCCGAAGACGTCGATCTCACCGGTCTTGAACTGGGTGTAGGCCACGGTCTGGTCGGGCACGAACTTGTGGATCACCTTGCCGATGGCCGGCGCTCCGCGATGGTAGTCGGGATTTTTTTCGTAGATCATGTGGCTGCCGGCCACGCGTTTGACCAGCTTGTAGGGCCCGGTGCCGATGGGCTGGGTGTTGAACGGCGCCGTGTTGATATCACCGACCGTAGCGAGAATGTGTTCGGGCACGATGTGCATCTTCTGCCAGGCCCAGGCGAAGGGGACGTACGGTTTGGATAAAACGATCTCCACATTCCGGTCGTCGACGATCTTGAATTCGGCGATCAGGTCGAAGCCGGAGCGGGATCGAATGGCCACATCCGGCCGCACAATGGTCTTGTAGGTGAATTCGACGTCCTTGGCCGTAAACGGCGTGCCGTCGTGCCACTTGACGCCCTCTTTGAGCGCGATCTTCCACACCAGCCCGTCCGGGGAGATGCCGCCGTTTTCGTAGGTCGGCACGGCCGCGGCCAGGTTGGGGATGAATTCGCCCTGGGCGTTCATGTCCCAGAGGGCATCGAACATGCACGCTTCGGGGACCTCCTCGGTACCTGAGTTGACGTACAACAGCGGGTTGAAGTTGACCGGTTCCTGGGTCATGCCCACGATGACGTTGTCCTTGGCGGCCCAGGCCCGCCCGGGGAAAAAGGTGCTTCCGGCCAGGGCCGTGCCGGCCACGGCCAGCCCGGTGGTCTTGATAAAATCCCTGCGGGTGATTGCATCGTTGCTCATGGGACCTCTCCTCTTGATAGGGGTTTTCGTTTCGGATCAGCTGTCATTGAATCACACTGGGTTTACATTCTCAAGCGGGGATCGAGGGCGTCGCGCAAACCGTCGCCCAGAAAGTTGAAACTCATCACCGTCAGGGTGATCATCACCCCCGGCAGAATCGCCAGCCAGGGGGCCAGGTCGAAATAGGACTGGGCATTGGTCAGCATGTTGCCCCAGCTGGCCAGCGGGGGCTGGATGCCGTAGCCTAAAAAGCTGATGTAGGATTCCATCAGCACGGCGTTGGCCACATTCAGGGTCGCCGAGACCAGCACCGGTGCGATGGCGTTGGGAAGCAGCTCCTTGAACATGATGCGCAGCTCGGAGGCCCCCAGGGCGAAGGCGGCCTGAATGAAGTCCTGCCCTTTGATGTACTGGATCTGAGCCCGGATGATGCGCGCCACTTCCATCCAGGAGGTCAATCCGATGATCAGTGCGATCGACACCACCGTGGGGGTGACAAAGGCCGCCAGCACCAGCAGCAGAAACACCTGCGGAAAGCACAGCATGGTGTCGGTGAACCGCATGAGCAGGTTGTCCACCCGGCCCCCGTAAAAGCCGGCGATCAGCCCCACCAGCAGACCGGTGACGATGGTGGCGAGCATGGCCGCCACGCCCACTACGAGACTGATCCGGCCGCCGAAAAACAGCCGGCTGAGCAGATCCCGGCCCATCTCGTCGGTTCCCAGAACGAACTGACCGCTGGTCAGCGGGGGGATGAAGCGGCGCTGGGTGTCCAGGGCCAGCGGGTCGTGGGGGGCGAAAACGTTGGCGAAGGCCGCCATGATCAGCAGCAGTACGACCACCGCCCCGCCGGCAACGGCCAAACGATGCCGCCGAAAGCGGCGCCAGATGCGCCGGGCCTGGCTTTCGTAGTGGTGGGTCAGCGTCCCGGCGGTGACGATCTCGGGTCCGCCGCTGGATTTGGCGGCTGCGCTGGATCGGCCTTGCTGGGGGTGCCTGGGGTTCATTCTGCCAACCTTATGCGCGGATCGATCAGGGCGTTGATCACATCCGCCAACAGATTGCCCACGATCACGGCGGCCGCGGTGATCATGACCATGCCCATGAGCACCGGGTACTCTTTCATGGTCAGCGAGTCGACGAACAGCCGCCCCATGCCGGGCCAACCGAAAATCGTTTCGGTCACGAGCGCTCCCGAGAAGAGCCAGGGCAGCTGGATGCCGGCCAGGGCGATCAGGGGGGCCAGGGCATTGGGAAAGGCGTGGCCAAACAGCACGCGCGCCGCCGACAATCCCTTGCTCTTGGCCGTTCGGATGTAATCCTGGTGGATTACCTCCAGAAAGCTCGAGCGCGTGTAACGGCTCCACTGGGCCACCAGTACGAGGGAGAGCACCACGGTCGGCAAAATCAGGTGCCTGGCCAAATCGACGAGATCTTCTTCCCCGCCCAGGGTGAACATGCCTCCCGACGGCAGCCAGCCGAGCTTGAGGGCGAAAACAAAGATTGCCATCAGCCCGAACCAGAAGGTCGGAAAGGAGAGCGCCACCATGGCACCGGTGGTGGCCAGGTAGTCGAATATCGAATAGCGCTTCACCGCCCCTAGAATGCCGATCAGCATTCCGATCACGACGGCCAGGGACATGCCGGATCCCATCAGCAGGAAGGTGGCCGGCATGCGCTCCACGATAACGTCCAGCACCGGTCGGCCGCCAAAAAAGGTGTTGCCCCAGTTGCCGGTAAACATGCCGGTGGCCCATTTCAGATACTGGACGTAGATCGGCTGGTCGAGTCCGAAAACCTGCTTGATGCGCTCGATGTCCTGGGCGGTGATGGTGGGATTCAACGTGTAGACCGCCAGAGGGCCGCCGGGGGCCAGGTGCATCAGGGCAAACCCGATCACCGACACCCCGATCAGCAGCGGGATGGCCTGCAGGACTCGTTTGACCAGAAACTGGAACACGTCCGACTCCTCTTATCCGTAAAGGTGACACGCCACGTCGTGGCCGGCTTCGACGGTTTTGATCGCGGGCGCCAATCGATCGCAAGGGTCGAAGCGTCGCGGGCAGCGGGGATGAAAACGGCAGCCCGCCGGCGGATCGATCGGCGACGGCACATCGCCCACCAGGATCGTGCGTCGGCGACTGCGCTCCGGATCGGGAATCGGGACGGCCGACAGCAACGCCTGCGTGTAGGGGTGTCGTGGATTTCGATAGAGCTTGTCCTGTGTTGCCGTTTCGACAATCTTGCCCAGGTACATCACGGCGATGTCGTCGGCAATGTGGCGGATCACACTCAGGTCGTGGGCGATCATGATGTAGGTCAACCCCAGTTCGTCTCGCAGGTCTTCCATCAGGTTGAGAATCTGGGCCTGGATGGAGACATCCAGGGCCGACACCGGCTCGTCGCCGACCACCAGGCGCGGGTTGACCGCCAGGGCCCGGGCGATGCCGATGCGCTGGCGCTGGCCTCCGGAGAACTCGTGGGGATAGCGCCGCATGGCAGCGGCCGGCAGGCCCACCTTGTTCAGCAAATCGGCGATGCGCGCCTCTTTTTCGCCGGCGCGGGCCAGGCCATGAATCTCCAGGGGCGTCGCGATGATGGCGCCCACGGTCTGCCTCGGATTCAGGGACGAGAACGGGTCCTGGAAGATGATCTGCATCTGCCGCCGGTAGGGCTTCATCCGTCGCCGGCCGAAGGCGGTGATGTCGACGCCGTCGTAGCGGATAGTCCCGGCCGTCGGTTCGATCAGTTTGAGAATGGTCTTGCCGGCCGTCGTCTTGCCGCAGCCACTCTCGCCGACCAGCCCCAGGGTCTGCCCCTTGGTGACGCGCAAGCTGATGCCGTCGACGGCATGCACCTTTCCGGCAACACGGGCCAAGCGTCCGCGCCGGACGGGAAAGTGCTTGACCAGATGGCTCACCTCCAACAGGGCATGCATCGCTTCAATGATTCCCGGCGGCCGGCCAGCAGCGCACGAAGTGGCCCGCGTCGATCTCAACCAGTTCTGGAATCGTGCGCCGGCAGCGCTCGATCGCCATCGGACAGCGCTCGATAAAGGCGCACCCTTTGGGCAGCACAAACAGGCTCGGCACCCGTCCGGGGATCTCCGGGAGCCGGTGCGGCCGCTGGGCTTCGTCTATCCGGGGTATGGATCGCAACAGTCCCTGCGTGTAGGGATGGGCCGGATTCCTGAAGATCGTGCGCACATCGGCCACTTCGACAATCCGGCCGGCGTACATGACGGCCACGCGGTCGGCCGTCTCGGCAATCACCCCCAGATCGTGGGTAATCAACAGGACGCTGGTTCCCAGATCGGCCTGCAGCAGCTGCATCAGCTCCAGAATCTGGGCCTGAATGGTCACGTCCAGGGCGGTGGTCGGCTCGTCGGCGATCAGCACCTGCGGATTGCAGGCCAGGGCGATGGCGATCATCACCCGCTGGCGCATACCCCCGGAGAGCTGGTGGGGAAAGGAGCGGACGCGCTGATCGGGAGCGGGGATGCCGACCTTGCCCAGTAGTTCGACAGACCGTTGACGGGCATCCGCCGCGTTGAGTCGCAGGTGGTTGCGCAGCACTTCGTCAATCTGGCGCCCGATGGAGAGAACTGGATTGAGGGAGGTCATCGGTTCCTGAAAGATCATCGACACCGTGTTTCCCCGGATGCGCTGCATCTCCGATTCGTCGGCCTGGAGCAGATCCTTGCCGTCGAAGTAGATCGCGCCGCCGTGATAGCGTGCCGGCGGTTCGTCGAGCAGCCTCAAAATGGAGAGGGCCGTAACGGTTTTACCGCAGCCGCTTTCGCCCACCAGCCCCAGGGTTTCGCCCCGATGCAGCCGAAAGGAGACCCCGTCCACGGCCTTGGCCAGTCCCTCTCTGACCGTGAAGTAGAGTTGCAGGTCCTTGACCTCCAAGATCGTGTCGTTTGGCGGCATGGCGTCAATGTGGGGGTATCAAATGATTTCGTCCTTGATGCTTGAACCGAATCGCGAAGCATAATCAAGCGGCAGTGAGGTGTCAAGACCGACAGAGGCCGGTGCCATTTATCGGCACCGGCCTCCACAGTCATGGTCAACCAAATGGATTGGAAGCTGTTTTTTGGGGCCGCTTATTTGTAAATACCGGCTCCGACAAAGTACTGGGTGCCGTCGACCCGCAGGATGTAGCTGCTTTTCGCCACCGGCGCGTCCTCACCCGGTTTGGGCCACATATAGTCAACCCAGCCGCTGCCCTTGGTGCCGGCAACCTCGACGAAGTCCACGAACAGCGGCTTGCCATCGGTGTCCTTCACATCCAGCAGGTTGGCTTTTTCGGTCAATTCCGGCTTGATGGGATGGGCCAGCATTTTGCCGTCCAGGTCCATCAGGAAGACATAGGTGTCTTTCCATACAAATGGACCCTCCTTGTCACCGATGATTGCAGCGGCCTCTTCGACACCTTTTTCCTTGATCAATGCGGCCGCTTCTCCAACCTTGGCGACCACTTCATCCTGGGTGGCACTTTCAGCCCAGGCCATACCGGCAAAGCAGATGACGAGAACCAGAACGAGAGCGGTACAATGAACGATTCTTTTCATGCGTAACTCCTCCCTTTTAATTAATCGGATGTTAAACTTGGGACCTCCACGTTGACCGATTCTTGAATCTCCGGCACCACCTCCTTTTATGGAACGTTGAAATACGCCTGAAAAGAGAAAGGGAACGCAGGCGATTGACCACCGGTGCAGGCACAGGACGCTGCATCGACCTCGGGCGACGCCCTGCCGCCAGGTCAGGCGGCTGGCTGGGCAAGCATAATTCTCAGTGGCTAAGGATATAATAAAATTGTCTAATGGTCTACTAATTTATGAATCCCGGTCAATTAATAACCCAATCGGTGTGTCTTTATTTCAACACGTTGAAATAATATAAAGATTTTATAGCGACCTGGTTTTTTGCCCGCCGCTTACCAAAACGGCACACCACGGGGGGCAAGTTTCGGGAGGCGCAGGAGTGAGACGTCGAGGGTGTCGAAGGGGTGTGGTGGTAATGTATGCACGTTTGGGGGGGATTAGATTTCGTTAAATTTTTGGCTTAGCCTGCTTTTCCTGATTTCCGAGGATTCATAGTAGCGGCTTTTTTGGTCAATCCACCAGCAATTGGCTTTTTTTTCCCCATCGGTGAAACCGAGGCGATAACCGCGATGGACGCCTACGATAAAGACGGCCAGGATCAGCGTGATGGCGACCGTCACCGCGATGAGCCGCCTTTTGGTCATCGCGGCGCCTATGGCGGCGCCAATTTTTTTGCAACCCAATTTTTTGCAATCGATTTTCATATCGCCCAACAGGTAAACGGTTGTTCATTCAAGCCCGGCTTGGTTTCCGCGGGCCGTGGCGCCCAGGTACTGTTTCATTTTTCGGCCGCTTGGCCGTTAACTTGATTTCCCGGTCGGCCAGGGTGGTGGCGGAGGAGATCGGGGCGCTTGTGGAAACGCCCCCAATACGCCTCAACCGGCGGGCGGACCATTGGGGTTTGAGGTCAAACCCACCGGATTACAGCCAAATATTGAAAGAAGCGCTCAAGGATGCCGAAGTGGGTGCCGAAAAAGCATATCGACGGGCGATTAACGCCAAGTTCAATGCCGATGATGCCGCCAAGGCTGCCGACAAGATGCAACCCGGGACTGTCGAGGAGGCGCAGCCACCGAAAAAGGCAAACCCTGAAGGAAGCCCTTTATGATCGTTTATTGCGAAGAGTGCGGGTTCAGAAATGCCATTGACGCAGCCCGCATTAAAGATAACGAGGTGCGAATCATCTGCGGCAAGTGCGGCGATCCCCTGCGATTTTATGGGATGAAGGCCAAGGCGATCAAAGCGGCCTTGGCCCCGGTAACGTCGCTGCCGCGATCCTGTCTGATCCTGAAGTATGGAAGCGCTTCGGTGGTGGTCAGTGAAACCAATTCGCGCATTGAAATCGGCCGTCGACAGAGCAACGACATCCAGGTTTCCAACAAGCGGGTCTCCCGAATCCACGCCTTCATCGAGTACAAAAATGGCAAGTATTTTCTGACCGACCAGAGCTCCAACGGTACCTATCTCCTCATGGAGGGCCGCACCGGCATCACCGTCAAGCAAAAGGAGGTGCTGCTGACGGCAAGGGGGGTCATCGGTCCGGGATACAAGGTCGATTTCAACTCCCCCTACGCCATCCATATGCGCTTCGATCAACTCCTCTGATGTTGCCGATGGTCAGCGCACCCTGACCGCCGACCGACTGCCCGATAGGCGCCGGCCGCATGCCTTCCCGCGAATTGTTCGTTGTCAATGCATCACTTTCCCGTTATGGTCGCTCGGACAAGGAGGAATGGCGAGATGGGGAAATTTTTTTGGATGGCAGCGGCGGCACTGTTTATCCTGGTGACGGTCGCCTGTTCACTTTCGCGGACCCGGGTGGTGCAGGCCCACGTGGAAGAGACACATGTGGGCACGCCAATCAAAAACGTGCTGATCATTGCGGTCATCGAGGATCAACAGATCCGGACGATCTTTGAAAAACATGTCCAGGAGTGGTTCAACGCATACGGGGTAGAAGCGGTCACCAGCAGCGCGGTGCTGCCCATCGACGACGACCCCAAAGTGGAAAGAGCGGAGATAGTCGAGGTGGTCGACCAGTTGGGTGCCGACACGGTCGCAATCACCCGCCCGGTGGGCTTTTCCGAGACCGAGGTGTTCAGCCGTGACCGGCCGCGATTTTATTACAACTACTACGGGTTTTACAATTACGCTTGGGGGTATGTGAGCTGGCCGACCATTTACGGCGAGGACGTTGAATTCGATCTGGAAACCCGGCTGTACGATGTGAAGACCGAAACGCTGATCTGGGCGGGGGAAACCAAAACCACCAATCCGAAAACTACCGGCGAGGCCATCGGCCAGGTGGTTGAGGCCGTGATGAAGGAACTCCAGAAAAATGGATTGCTGCCTAAGCGCTCGTGATTGCTGACGGCAGCGTGATTCACAAAAAAAGGCATCCCTTCGCACTGCGCAAGAGATGCCTTTAGATTGGAAACGAAGTGTTAGACGATGGTCACGTTTGCGGCGGCGGGACCTTTGGGACCCTGCTCGATTTCGAACGTCACCCGGTCGCCTTCGTTGAGCGATCTGAATCCGGTGGCATTGATCGCTGAGTGATGAACGAATACGTCCGGACCATCTTCTTGCTCGATAAACCCGTACCCTTTGCTGTCATTAAACCATTTTACGATACCATTTGCCATGCAGACATCCTCCTACAAATAATAAATTAATCATTGCTTCAAACTTCAGGCGCCACTTTGACAAATGGATCGATCCTGCAGCAAGAAACCGGCCCGTCAACACCGGCAGGCCTTCATGATACGGCGACCATAACACCTATTTAAAGAAAAGCAAGTAATTTGTTTGTTTTTTCTCAAAAGGGGTTCTCATGACCCAAAAAAAACCGGTTGGAAAAAGCCGACATCATTTTCCAGGCCGTTTTGGCCGGTAGTAGTGCGTTGCGGTGCCGTCAAACAGGTCGGCGGCCTCCTTGAGTGTCTCCGACAGGGTCGGGTGCGGGTGGATCGTTAGGCCCACATCGGCGGCACTGGCGCCCATTTCCAGTGCCAGGGTCGCCTCGGCGATGAGTTCGCCGGCTCCCGGCCCCACGATGCCCACGCCCAGCAGGCGTTCGGTGGTGGGATCGACCACCAGCTTGGTCAGTCCGTCACTGCGGCCGAGTGTGACCGCGCGGCCCGACGCCGCCCATGGGAAACGGGTCACTTCCACTTTGATGCCCTTGGCCTTGGCTTCGCTCTCGGTGAGTCCGGTCCAGGCCAGTTCCGGATCGGTGAAGACCACTGCGGGAATCGCCACGGCGTCGGCGACCACATCTTTTCCGGCGATCACCTCCACGGCAATGCGCGCCTCGTAGGAGGCTTTGTGGGCCAACATGGGCTGGCCGGCCACATCGCCGATGGCCAAAATGTGGGCGACCGAGGTTCGGCACTGCCGGTCGATTTTGACGAAACCGGCTTCATCGAGGGTCACACCCGCTTGCTCAAGGCCCAGGTCGGATGTCTGGGGGCGGCGTCCCACCGCCACCAGAACCTGCTGGAACAGTTGGGTGACCGGTTTGTCCGTGTCGCCCTCGAAAGTGACTTTGACGCCGTTTTTCTGGACTTTGGCCTCCGCCACAGTGGTGTTCAACAAGATGTTCGCAAAGCGCCCCGTAAGGGCCTTGGTCACGAAGCGCACCAGGTCCCGATCCGCACCGGCCAGCAGGTTGGGCAGCATCTCCACCACGGTGACCTTGGTTCCCAGGGCCGCATAGACGCTACCCAGCTCAAGGCCGATGTAGCCGCCCCCCACGACCAGCAGATTTTTGGGAATCGCTTCCAGGTTCAGGGCGTTGGAGGATTTCCAGATCCGATCCGAATCGACCGGGAACAAGGGAATGTCCACGGCGCGCGAACCGGTTGCCAGGATCGCGTGGCTGAACGCCAGCGTGCTGGTTTTGCCGTCCCCGTCGGTCAGGGTCAGGGTCCGGTCGTCGGCGAATACCGCCCTGGCCCTGAGATGTTCGATCTTGCGTTGCGTGGCCAGGCGCCCCAATCCACCGGTCAGGCCGCTCACCACATCCGACTTCCATTGGCGCAGTTTTTTGACGTCGATCTTGGGCTTGCCGAACGACACGCCCCACTTTTCGGCCTCGGCCGCTTCGTTGATCAACCGGGCCACATGCAACAGGGCTTTGGAAGGAATGCATCCCCGATACAGGCAGACCCCGCCGGGGTTTTCGGCCGGGTCGATGAGGGTGACGTCCATGCCCATGTCGGCGGCCAAAAACGCGGCGGCATACCCGCCGGGTCCGGCGCCGATAACAGCCAGCTGTGTCTTTTTGTCAGCCATAAGGTTTACTCGCTTTGCTGTAGGAAGGTTAATGAAAATGATTAATCCAGAAACAGGTTCATGGGCTGCTCGAGCCCCTGGCAGATCCAGCGCAGAAAACGCGCCGCGTCGGCGCCATCGACGATGCGGTGATCGTAGGAGAGCGACAGGGGCAGCACGGTGCGCGGTTCGAACCGGTCCTGGCGCCAGACCGGTTTGAGCGTGGAACGGCTCATACCCAGAATGGCCGCCTGGGGCCACAGGACGATGGGGGTGAACCCGGCACCACCGATGACGCCCTGGTTGGAGATGCTGAACGTGCCGCCCTCGAGTTCGTCGGGTTTGATTTTTTTACTGCGTGCGCGGGTCGCCAGATCCGAGATGGCATCGGCCAGCTCGCGGATACTTTTTTGGTCGGCGTCGCGGATCACCGGCACCAGCAACCCGCGTGGGGTGTCGACGGCCATGCCGACATGCACGTAGCGCTTCAAGACGATCCGGTTGGCATCGACGTCGATGCTGGCGTTAAAGCGTGGAAAGCGTTTCAAGGCTTCAGCGCACACCTTGGTGACAACGGCCGTCACGGTAAGCTTGCCCCCGGACGGCTCCGTTTTTGCGGCGCTTTTTTTCATGAAGGCCGTCACGTCGCTGATGTCGGCCTCGTCGAACTGGGTGACATGGGGGATGGTGGCCCAAGACGTTGCCGTGCTCTGTGCCGTGAGGCGGCGGACGGTCTCCAGATCCTCGGTGTCGATGGCGCCCCAGCGGGTGAAGTCGGGCAACGTTGGCCTGACGGGATGCTTCGGGGTGCCGTCGGCGCCGCCAGTGGGCGTCAGTAGCTGGCGCACTTGCGCTTTGACATCCGCCTCGCTGATCCGGCCCCCGGGACCGCTGCCATTGATGTCATCGATTATCAATCCCAGTTCACGGGCCAACCGGCGAACGGACGGCGCCGCCGCTGCCGGTTGACGACCCGCCTCGGATTCGGGTTTCCCGGCGCCGGTGGCGGCCGCGTCCGGTGAGGATGGCGGCGGTTGTTCCCCGCCGCTGGCCTTGGAACCAACAGCCTGGTCATCGGGCGCTGGTTCAGCATTTTTCTTTGCGTCCGACGCCGCGTCCTCATCCACCGGCTCTGTGGCCACATCTGCGGCCGTATCCGCTTCGACCGCATCATGGCCGCCCTGATCGTCCTCGCCGGCAGCATCGGTTTCAACTTGGGCAATGACGTCCCCTACCTTCATTTTGGCACCCGGCTCGGCCAGCACCTCCGTCACCTTCCCGGAAAAGGGAGACGGGATCTCCACCAGGGCCTTGTCGGTTTCAAGTTCGATGACCGTGTCGTCCACCGCGACCGTGTCCCCGACATTGATGTGCACCGCCACCACCACCCCCGATTCGACATTCTCGCCAATTTCCGGAACCGTGATCGCCTGTGTCATTTCACCTCCTTCAGTTAGGAAAACAAGGGATTCGCCCGTTCGGGGTCGATGTGCAGGGTCTTGCGTGCGGACTTGACGGCAGCCATGGGAATGGCTTGTTCACGGCCCAGGGCGGACAGGGCGGCGAAGACGATATGCCGGGCGTCCACCTCGAAAAAATCGCGCAGGGCCGCGCGGGTTTCGCTGCGCCCGTAGCCGTCGGTTCCCAGGGCCACCAGCCGTCCGGGCAGCTGGCCGGACAACCCTTGCGGCAGGATCTTGAGGTAGTCGCTGGCGGCCACGAAAACCCCGGATTCGCCGGCGGTCTGCCGTTGCAAAAAGGAGCTGCGCGGTTTCTTCTCGGGGTTGAGGCGGTTCCAGCGCTCGGTGTCGAGCCGGTCCCAGTATAGACTCTTGTAGCTGGTGACGCTCCAGACATCGGCGGCGATGCCGTAGTCAGACGCCAGCATGTCGCGGGCCTTGAGACACTCGTTGACGATGGCGCCGCTGCCCAGCAGGTGGGCTCTGGCCTTGGGCTTTTTGAGGGTGGCGGCCGAGAACTTGTAGATTCCCTTGAGAATTCCCGCTTCCACGCCGCTCGGCATGGCGGGCATGGGGTAGAATTCGTTGGCGATGGTGAGATAGTAGACCAGGTTTTCGCCCGCTTCGAGCATGCGCCGCAAACCCTCGCGCACGATGACGGCAATCTCGAAGGCAAAGGCCGGATCGTAGGCCAGCAGGGATGGATTGGGCAGGGCCAGGACCTGGCTGTTGCCGTCCTGGTGCTGGAGCCCTTCACCAGCCAGGGTGGTCCGTCCGGCCGTGGCCCCCAGCAAAAAACCCCGGGCCTGGATGTCGCCGCTGGCCCAGATCAGGTCGCCGATGCGCTGGAACCCGAACATGGAGTAGAAAAAAAAGAAGGGGACCATGTTGATGTCGAAGGTTGAGTAGGCCGTTCCGGCGGCGATGAACGAAGCCATGGAGCCGGCCTCGGTGATGCCTTCTTCGAGGATCTGGCCGTCGGTAGCCTCCTTGTAGTAGAGCAGGCTGTTCTTGTCGACAGGGTCGTAATTCTGGCCGAGGTGGGAGTAAATTCCGTATTTGCGAAACAGGCTCTCCATGCCGAAGGTGCGGGCTTCGTCGGGAACGATGGGGACGAGATAACGTCCGATTTTTTTGTCGGCCAACAGTTTTGCCAGCAGGGCCACCATGGCCATGGTGGTGGCTACCTCGCGGTCGCCGGAGCCATCCATGAGATCGGCGTAGGCGGTTTCGGCTGGCGGCCGGAAGATGGGCACCGAGACGCTGCGGGCCGGCAGGTAGCCGCCCAGGGCCCGTCGCCGCGCCTTCAGGTAGCGAATCTCTTCGCTGTTTTCATCGGGACGGTAAAAGGGCGCCTCCTGGATACGGTCGTCGGGAATGGGAATGCCGAAGCGGCTCCTGAAGTGGCGCAGCTCCTGTTCGTTGAGCTTTTTCTGCTGATGGGTGACGTTGCGCCCTTCGCCGGCTTCGCCCAACCCGTAGCCCTTGATGGTTTTGGCCAGAATGACCGTGGGACTGCCTTTGTGCTCGACGGCCGCCTGGTAGGCGGCATACACTTTCTGGGGGTCGTGACCGCCGCGGCGCAGCTTCTGAAGCTGTTCGTCGGTGTAGCGCGCCACCATCTTGGCCAGCTCCGGGTAGCGACCGAAAAAGTCCTTGCGGATAAAATCTCCCCCGGCCACCGAGTACATCTGATACTGGCCGTCGGGCACCTCGGTCATGCGTTTGACCAGGATGCCCTGGTCGTCCTGAGCCAGCAGGGGGTCCCAATCATCCCCCCAGATCACCTTGATGGCGTTCCAGCCCGCCCCGCGAAAAGCCGCTTCCAGCTCCTGAATGATCTTGCCGTTGCCGCGCACCGGGCCGTCCAGGCGCTGCAGATTGCAGTTGATGACGAAGATCAGGTTGTCCAGCTGCTCGCGGGCCGCCAGGGTGATGGCGCCCAGACTTTCCGGTTCATCGGTCTCGCCGTCGCCCAGGAAGGCCCACACCCGACGGTCGTCGGACGCTTTGATGCCGCGATCTTCCATGTAGCGGTTGAAGCGCGCCTGGTAGATGGCCATGATGGGCGCAAGGCCCATGGAGACGGTTGGAAATTGCCAGAACTCGGGCATGAGGTAGGGGTGGGGGTAGGAGCTCAGGCCGCCGCCCTCGGCCAGTTCGCGACGAAAGTTTTCCATTTGGGTTTCGGTGATGCGGCCCTCTAAAAACGCCCGGGCGTAGATGCCCGGAGCCGCGTGGCCCTGAAAGAAGACCATGTCCCCCGGGTGGCCGGCGTTTTTGGCGCGGAAAAAATGGTTGAAACCCACTTCGTATAAGGTGGCGCTGGATGCGAATGTGGAGATGTGCCCGCCGATGCCGGCATGCTGGCGGTTGGCCCGCACCACCATGGCCATGGCATTCCAGCGGATGAGGCTCTTGATGCGCCGTTCGGTCTCCCGGCTGCCCGGGAAGACCGGCTGTCGGCTCACCGGAATGGTGTTGATGTAGGGAGTGTTGGCGTTAAAATGAACCTGAACGCCGCGCTGCTGCGCGCGCACCTGAAGATGCCGCAGCAGTTCCAGTACCCGGTCGGGCCCCTGATTGTTGTAAACGTAATCCAGGCTTTCGATCCACTCCCGGTTTTCAAGGGCAATGTCCCGGGCAATCGCCTTGGCATCTTCCTCGTGCATGGCGGCGTCCCTTCGGTTGGGCCGGTTCGTAAACGGCCGAGTGGCCCGCCGTCTGGGCGGGCAGGCGTTTGGTGACAATGGCGATTCAGGTGTGGCGCCGTCTCCGGGCACAGCGTCCGCCGGGAGGCGTTGGCAATGGGATGCGGCTGCCGGTCCCCGACTCGGGCGCCAACGGTGCGACGATCTTTATTATCGGGTTGAAATCGAAGCGCTGTCAAGAGCCGGAAGCGGCCAAGACCGGCCTAAGGACAAGCAAGACGGTGGATTTTTTCCTCCGGCCTTAAAAACGCAGATAAAAAAACTCGTACTCCCCGTCGTTGATATCGATTTTCAGGTTGTAGCCGCGGGATTCGGCAAAGACGATCCACGGTGGCCGCCCGCCGCCGCCGCAGTCGTAGCTGGGCCAGAACTGGCCGGTTTTGGCGCTGTGGTAGGACAGCATCATGGCGTTGCTGTCCAGTTCTCGAGCGGTTGTTTTGGCCAGGGCACTCGCCCCGGCCAGGTCCAGCTGCGGGTCGTCACTGTCGAGATGGACGATGTCCAGGGTATATGGGGTCGATGTCCCACGCAGTTCGGCCATCACGGCCTCCTTTCGCAAAGATGTTAAAATCAAGGTAAGATGCCTTTGAAATTTGTAAATAAAGGTTTTCACAAGGTTTCATCATCGGCGTTTCCTTTTTTCGCCAATCGCGCTATGATCGTTCCAAACTGTTTACCATAGGTGGAAGGATGCCATGAGCAAGACATTGGAAACCAGCAACCTGGCCGTTTTCTGTGATTTTGAGAATGTCGCTTTAGGGGTCCGCGATGCCCGTGTGGCCCAGTTTGACATCGGCAAGGTGCTCGAGCGGCTGCTTCTCAAGGGAAGCATCGTCGTCAAAAAAGCCTACTGTGACTGGGATCGCTACAAGGAGTTCAAGGCGGCCATGCACGAAGCCGCTTTCGAACTGATCGAAATTCCGCATGTGCGCCAGTCCGGCAAAAATTCCGCCGATATCCGCATGGTCGTGGACGCACTCGATCTGTGCTACACCAAACTGCACGTGGATACGTTCGTGATCGTCAGCGGGGATTCCGACTTCTCGCCATTGGTCAGCAAGCTGCGTGAGAACAACAAAAACGTCATTGGGGTGGGGGTCAAAAACTCCAGCTCCGACCTGCTGATCGCCAACTGCGACGAGTTCATCTATTACGACGACCTGGTCCGCAAGAAAAAGAAAGCCAAGAAGCCCGCCCGCAAGTCAGCCCCAAAGGGACCCAAGGCCGTGACCGCCGAAACCGGCAAATTAGAGGCCGAAGCCCTGATTCAGGAAGCGCTCGATCTGGTGATGGAAACGCTCGAGGCCCTGGCCGAGGAGCGCGGTTCGGAGGACAAGATCTGGGGCTCTATGGTCAAGCAGACTCTCAAGCGGCGGCGGCCGGGGTTCAACGAGTCCTATTATGGTTTCCGCTCATTCAAACGCCTGCTGGACGAAGCGGCCAGCCGTGGCCTCATGGACCTTGAGTCGGACGAAAAGTCCGGCGGCTACATCATCCGCAGTTTTCATTCCGAGGAGTGACCGGCCGGCCGTCGCGCTGTTTCGATTCCTAAAAAATCGAGCAGCTCCGCTGTCGAGAAGTTGCCTGAGACGACCTGGATCTTCTTTGGCCGGGGCAGCCGCTTGAGGCGGTGCTCGACCCGGCAGGCCAGAGTGCGCCGACCCAACCGACAGCTGTAGACCAGTTCGACCGGTGCAAAGGCCCGCGTGTAGCGGGCGCCAAGTGGCCCCCGGTCGCGGTGCTCGGTGACCCGCCGGGCCACGTCGGTGGTCACGCCGGTGTACAGGGCTGCGTTGCCGCAGCGCAGCATGTAGACGAACCAGTCTGTTGTTTCGCTTTCGGCAGTGGTGTCTTCCATGGCGGTCACGCTGACGACCCACCCGGCCCGGCTCAAGCGCTGGCCACCTGCCCCTTCAACGCGGCCTCCGCTTCCGAACGCGTTTCGTAGATGTGCGGCGCCATCTTGCGCTGGGTGAGGGCAGCTCCGATTTTCATGCGTAAAAAGGTGCTGGTGGTATAGCGGGTGACACCGGTGTAGTAGCGGTCCACCAGGCCTTTGACCATGTCGGTGTAGGGCTCGATCAACTCCGGAACGATGCTGAAGTGGTCATAGTTGACGATGGCGTAGACCCGGTGCTCAAGTGGGTCCAGGATCTTGGCCACGGCGGCCCTGACCGCTTCCACATCGTCGATCGTACGAATCGCGTAAGCCTCGAAGTTGACGAAAAACAGGTTTTCGCGTCGGTCGTAGACCAGGCGCTTGTCCAGGGATATGGCGAACAGGTCGGCCTTGAGACCCATGGGTTCAGGGCTGAAAATCCGTTCGTCCATGATGGCCACCGGGGCGTTGACGATGGGACGAAACGCCATGTGCTGCAAAATGTCGGCCTCCAGGTCCACTCCCGGCGCGATTTCGATCAGCGCCATGCCCGCCGGTGTCAGTTTGAACACACAGCGTTCGGTTACATACAGCACCGGTTGCTCCTTGGAGACGGCATAGGAACCGGAAAAAGTGACGTGTTCGACCTGTTTGACAAACTTGTTGACGCGACCCTCCCGATCGATGTGCAGTTTGCGGTCGCGAACCGAAACGGCCAGGCCGCCGGTGGTGAAGGTGCCCACGAAGACCACTTTCTTGGCGTTCTGGCTGATGTTGATGAAGCCGCCGGCACCGGCCAGCTTGGGGCCGAACTTGCTGACGTTGAGGTTGCCGGCCGCGTCGGCCTGGGCCAGGCCCAGAAAGGCGATGTCCAGCCCGCCGCCATCGTAAAAGTCGAACTGGGCGGGTTGGTCGATCAGGGCCTCGGTGTTGACGGCCGCCCCGAAATTAAGGCCGCCCGCCGGTAGCCCGCCGATCACCCCCGGCTCCGCGGTCAGGGTCAGATGTTCGATAATCTTTTCTTCGTTGGCCACATTGGAGACCCCTTCGGGCATGCCGATGCCCAAATTGACGACGCTGTTGGGGGCCAGCTCGAAGGCCGCGCGCCGGGCGATGATTTTGCGGTCGCCCATCGCCATGGGCGGTAGGGACTGGACCGGCACCCGGATCTCGCTGCTGAACGACGGGTCGTAGGCGGTGCCGAATGTCTGCCAGTGGTGTTCAGGCTGCGACACCACGACACAGTCCACCATGATTCCGGGTATCCTGACCTGACGGGCATTCAGGGTGCCCCGGTCGGCCACCCGCTCCACCTGGACGATGACGAAGCCGCCCGAGTTGCGGGCTGCCGTGGCAATGGCCAGGGCCTCCAGGGTCAGGGCCTCTTTCTCCATGGTGATGTTGCCGTCCGTGTCGGCGGTCGTGCCCCGCAATATGGCCACGTGAATGGGAAAGGTCTTGTAGGCCAGGTAGTCGTTGCCGTCGAACTGAATGCGCTCGACCAGCTCCTCGGTGGTGACGGCATTGATCTTGCCGCCGCCGTGGAGCGGGTCGACGAAGGTGCCGATGCCGACCGTGGTAATGGTGCGAGGCTTGTGGGCGGCGATGTCACGGTACATGTGCGAAATCACGCCCTGGGGCAGGTTGTAGCCTTCGATGCGGTTGTCCAGGGCCAGTTTCTGAAGTTTGGGAACCAGCCCCCAGTGGCCGCCGATCACCCGTTTGACCAGGCCTGCGTGCCCGAAGTGGTTCAGCCCCCGCTCCTTGCCGTCGCCCTGGCCGGCGGCATAGACCAGGGTGAGCCCGCGCGGGTGATCGTGCTGCAAGAAATAGGTTTCCAGGGCGACGGCGATCTGCTCGGGGAAACCGATGCCCACAAAACCGCCCGTGGCGACCGTATCGCCGTCGCGGATGATGCGGACGGCCTCCTCGGCCGAGACGATCTTGCCTTTCTTGGCGCGGTCCGGGGGCAGGGGTGAGAGCATGGGGTGCGATGCGGCGGGCGAGGATGGTTCCATGGCGCGACTCCTGGGAATCGATGTCAACTTTTAAACCGTCGATGCCCGTTCCCCAACAACTGAAACAGGGGAGCGGGCATCGCCGATATGTCATGCCTTGAGTTGCCGGTCGACAGGATGGCAGCGATTCTTAATCGCGCTGGCACAATTCCACCAGTACGCCGGCGGTGGCCTTGGGGTGCAAGAATGCGATTTTAGCGCCCCCGGCGCCGATGCGGGGTTTTTGGTCGATCAGCTGGATGCCCTTTTCCTTGAGTTCGGCCAAGGCTTCGTCGATGTTGTCGACCCGGAAAGCCACATGCTGGATGCCCTGGCCCCGTTTTTCGATGTATTTGGCCACCGGGCCGTCCGGCGCCGTGGACTCCAGCAGTTCCACTTCGCTGTCCCCCACCGGAAAAAACGCGGTGGTGACCTTCTGTTCGGCCACGGTTTCAGCCCCTTCGAATTTCAGCCCCAGGACGCCGGACCAGAAATCTTTGCCGTCGTCGATGCTGTTGACGGCGATGCCCAAATGGTCGATTTTCAAAATCTTCATAAAGTCTACCTCCTCCGGATTGAAAGGTTTAACAGTAATGGTTTCCTGACAGTTGGTCATCCCTTAAGGCCGTGTTGTCTTGTGTTGGGCAGGCACCAGCGTGTCTGAACGTCCGGTTTCGTTGTTGGGTGCCCATCCGTTGGGAACAGGTAGCCGATCAGTGGTATTGCTGCATTACCCGTTTAAATCCCGGCAAGGCATTGACGATGGTCCGGTCCGCCACGCAAAAGGCGATGCGGAAATGTCCCGGGCCGGCGAAACCGCTTCCCGGAACCACCAGAATCAGCTCCTTTTGCAGGGCGCGCACAAATTCGACATCGTCGGCGATCGGTGTGCGCGGGAACAGATAAAACGCCCCCGGCGGGACGATGAACTCATACCCGGCCTCGGCGAGTCCGTCGCAAAGCAGATCCCGTTTGCGCTTGTACTCATCGATGTCCACGCTCATCCCCTGCATGCGGGCCACCACGCGCTGCATCAGGGCCGGTGCATTCACAAAACCGAGAATTCGGTTGGTCAAGGCCATGCCGGCCATCAGCGATTCCCGGTGGGTGGCCATCGGGTTGATGGCCGCAAAGCCGATGCGTTCACCGGGTATGGAGATATCCTTGGAATAGGAGGTCGCGATGATGCTGTCGCGGTAGCTTTTGAAGATGGACGGCACTGTTGCGCCGTCATACACGATTTTTCGATAGGGCTCGTCGGAAACCAGATAGATGACATGCCCATACTGGTCGCTTTTTTCGGCCAGCAGACGACCCAGGGCATCCAGACAGGCCTTGTTGTAAATCTGGCCGGTGGGGTTGTTGGGGGAATTGATCAGGACCACTTTGGTTTTTTCCGAAATGGCCTGGCCGATCGCCTCCACATCCAGGGTGAAGTCGGAGCGGGTGGCGACCATTTTCAGGACGCCGCCGTGATTGTCGGCGTAAAAGCGATACTCAACGAAGCACGGCATGGGGGTCAGGACCTCGTCGCCGGAATCCAGCAGGGCCTTTAAAATGACGTTCAAGGCCCCGGCTGCCCCGCAGGTCATGATGACGTCGTTGCAGGTCACCGGTACGTCCTGCTCCACGGACAGGTACTGGGAAATCGAGACGCACACCTGGGGATAACCGGCCTGGGGCATGTAGCAATGGTCGTCCAGCCCGCACGAATCGACGGTGTCGCGCAGGATCTCGTTGAATTTTTCCGGCGGTGGCAAGTTGGGATTGCCCAGACTGAAATCGAACACCTTGTCGGCACCGTGTTCAGCCTTGAGTCGGGCACCCTCTTCGAACATTTTGCGGATCCACGACGACTTGGCCATGATTTGGTCGATTTTTCGCGCTACGCTCATGACGTCGATCTCCTGTGCTGTATTGCAACGGCCCAATCAGTGAACCGTCAATCTATGGAGATCCCAAGCAAAATTCAAGCTCAAAATGTTTTCGCCACAGCGAGGCGTTGGGTTGCCGATCGGCTCGCGTCACTGTTTACAAAATTGTAGGTCAGCACGCGAATCACTCCTTCTTTCAATCTGGATACACAACCCCACGGCCAGCATGGTCGGTGTTTAGGCGAGAGCACCCCAAAAACAACAATAATGTTGTATTAAGCAATAATATGACAATTTTTGTAATTTTATTGGGATTAAATTTACAAAATTGTTTGGAGTTGAAGACGTTTGTATTTTTGTTTATCATAAAAAAACATAATTTTTACAATTGCTTATCATCAAGAGCGGCAGTTTTGGCACGGCGGTTGCTCAACAGACCCTACAGTCGACGACCAATGCCTGGGTTTGCTTGGTCAATCCATTTTCAAAAGGAGAGAGAAATGAAATTCAAAGCGTTCGTCCTGCTGTTTCTGATTGCCCTGGCCAGTTCCACCGTTGCCGTCGCCGCCGATCCTGAACCCACGGCCATGACCAACAAACAGGCCATCGACCTGGTTCAGACCCACGCCAACTACCTGTGGACCCTGGTGGCGGCCTGCCTGGTGTTTTTCATGCAGGCCGGGTTCGCCCTGGTTGAATCCGGGTTCACCCGCGCCAAGAGCGCCATCAACATCATGATGAAAAACCTGATGGATTTTTCGATTGGATCCATCGCTTTCTGGGCGGTCGGATTCGGGATCATGTTCGGTGCCACAACGACCGGCTGGTTCGGCACGAGCGGTTTTTTTCTCAGCGATTTCACGCCGGACGGCGATCCCTGGGTGCTGGCCTTCTGGATGTTCCAGGTCGTTTTCGCCGCCACCGCTGCCACCATCGTGTCGGGCGCCATGGCGGAGCGGACCAAGTTCACCGGATACATCATTTACAGCATCTTCGTTTCCGGACTGATCTACCCGGTCTTCGGCTCCTGGGCCTGGGGCAGCCTGTTCAACGGCAGCGGCTGGCTGGAAGGCCTTGGCTTCATCGACTTTGCCGGCTCGACCGTGGTTCACTCGGTAGGTGGGTGGGCGGCTTTGGCCGGCGCCATCGTACTCGGGCCCCGGTTGGGCAAATACACCCGAGAGGGCAAAATCAAACCCATTATGGGCCACAACATTCCCCTGGCGGCACTGGGCGTCTTTATTCTCTGGCTGGGCTGGTTCGGCTTCAACCCCGGCTCCACGACCACGGCGGACACCAGCATCGCCATGATTTTCGTCAACACCAACCTGGCGGCAGCGGCCGGTGCGATCCTGGCCATGGTGGTTTCCTGGATCAAATTCGGCAAGCCCGAAGTCGGCATGAGCCTCAACGGGGCTCTGGCCGGGTTGGTGGGCATCACCGCGGGATGCGCCAACGTCATGCCCGCCTCCGCCGTAATCATCGGGGCCACTGCCGGTGTCATCGTGGTCTTTTCGGTCATGTTCTTTGACAAACTCAAAATTGACGATCCGGTCGGCGCCATCTCCGTGCACGGCGTCTGCGGCGCCTGGGGTACCCTGGCGGCCGGGATATTCAACATCGGCGGTACGACTGCCGCAATTATCGGTGTCCAGCTGCTGGGCATCGCCACCTGCTTCGTCTGGACCTTCCCGGCGGCCTTCGTGCTGTTTAAGCTGATCGACAAGACCATCGGGCTGCGGGTCTCTGCCGAAGAGGAAATGGAGGGGCTCGACCTGTCCGAGCATGGCGGCATCGCCTATCCGGACTTCGGCGTGTCCAGCCACGGTGGGGTGTCGACCACCTCCGGGCCGCCGTCGTCAGGCCTGCCCGGCTACGTCCCCGCGGCAAAGCCGGCCACCCAGCCGTAAGCCTCGCCTGACTCAACAAGCGGCTCTGGTTAGCCGGCCGCTGCGTATGCCTTCGGTTCCTCCCGCAGCATGCACCCCGAAACAGCCCGTCCCTTCTGTTTCGGGGTGCATTTTTTATGGGGCCGCGATTTGGCATTCGAGGTGAACAATTCCAAATTTGTTATTTTTCGGCGCAATAAATTGCATTTTTGCAATTTTAAAACCGATTCTATCCAGACCATGAAAATTTATAACAATTTGTTTTCATTATTTAATTTAAATTCAAAAGCCAATGGCACAGCGGTTGCTTTGGCTAATTCCCGTCATTCACCGACCAAGGATAACGATGTGACTGCAACCAACTCCGACAACCGCTTCGCCGACGTTTCGATGACCCTGAAAAGCGAACGGGCCAAGCTCATCGATGCGTTGGTGGCAGGCAAGGCCCCCCGGTTTCTCGACGACCTGGCCCGTTTGATCGACGACTACTTTCGTCAAAGCTACGAGAAAAGCGTGGTGGGTCCTACCATGGACATCGCCAAAAACCCCTATGCGGTCGTGGCCCTGGGCGGTTACGGTCGCGCCGAGCAGTGTGTCTTTTCGGATGTCGACCTGTTGTTCCTTTTCGAAAAGCGGGTTCCCCGGCAGGCCGAAGCGCTGGTGCGCGAAATCATCTACCCGTTGTGGGACATGGGACTGGATGTGGGTCACGCCACGCGCTCCATCAAAGAGTGCCTCGCCATGGCGCGTCATGATTTCGAGGTGCTCACCTCCATTCTGGACGCCCGCTTCATCTGCGGCATGTCGCCGCTGTTCATGAAGTTGATGGACCAGATCCGCACCAAGTTCATCAATCTCAAGCCCCACAAGATCATCACCTGGCTGGTCGACACCAACCGCGAACGGCACCGCCGCTTCGGTGACTCTTCCTATCTGCTGGAGCCCAATTTCAAGGAGGGGCAGGGCGGACTGCGCGACTACCATACCATGCTGTGGATCGCCAAAATCAAATCCGGTATCAAGGAGCGCCGGGACCTGGAGTACTACGGTTATTTTTCCCACGACGATTACGCGCGCCTGTCGGAATCGCTCGATTTCATCTGGAACGTTCGGAATCGCTTTCACTTGATGATGAACCGCAAGAGCGACCGGATCCACCTGGAACAGCAGCGCAAGCTGGCCAAGGTCATGAACATTCCGGCGGTCAATGGGCATCTGCCCGTCGAGCACCTGTTGGGTGAACTGCACGGCCACATGGAGTTCGTCAAGCAGCAGCACGACCTGTTCCTGTTCGAGATGGAACAGCAAAAACGGCTCAAGCGCAAAAACACCGGGCTGAAAACCACCCCGGTCAAAGGCCTGAAGTTTAACCGGGGGATGTTGAATTTCACCTCACCGGAGGCGATCGTCGCCCAGCCGCGACTGCTGATCGACATCTTTGTGGAGAGCGCAGCCCACAAAGCCCCGCTCAACAGCGAGGCCAAACGGCTGATCCTGGATTTTGGTCATTTGGTGGACCGGACTTTCCGAACCGACCCGGATGTGGTGCGGCAGTTTGAACGCATCCTGATCCGGTCCGGCCGGGCATTCGAGGTTCTCAACCAGATGCTCAACACGGGATTTTTGGTGCGCTTCCTTCCCGAGTTCAAGCCGGTGGTCAACCGGATTCAATTCGACCAGTATCACCTCTACCCCGTGGTGCGGCACCTGCTGTTTACCGTAAAAAAGCTGCGCAGCTTCGACGCCAGCGAGCAGGAAGATCCGCTGGCGCACAAGCTCTACAAAGAGCTGAAGAAGAAAAAAGCGCTTGTCTGGGCGGCGCTGCTGCACGACATCGGTAAGGGCGAGCCGAAAAGCGGCCACGCCGTGCGAGGCGCCGCCATGACCGAAACCATTTTGCTGGAAAAGGGGGCCACCAGCGCCGATGCCAGACTGGCTGCATTTCTGGTCGAACACCATCTGCTGCTGATCAAAACCGCCACGCGCCGGGACCTCAACGACGAGCAGACCGCCATCGCCATGGCCCGGATAATCAAAAAAGTGGATACCTTGAAGATGCTCTACCTGCTCACCGTGGCCGACTCGATGGCCACCGGGCCCAAGGCCTGGAACGACTGGGCGGCGTCACTGCTGCGCAACCTGTTTTTCAAAGTGCTCAACATTCTCGAAAAGGGCGAACTGGCCACTGGCCGGGCCGTCAAAACCATCGCCAAAAAGCGCGATGCCGTCATGGCCGCCATGGGCGCGCAGATGGATCCGGATCAACTGAACCTGCTGCACAATTTCATGTCGCCGCGCTACCTGCTCTACACGCCCGCCAAAAAAATTCCCCAACACCTGCAGCTGTTCAGCCAGCTCGGCGAGCGTGATTTCGTCTGGCAGATCGAATCGTCACCGGTAGCGGCCACCCGCACGGTCACCGTGTGCGGCAAGGACCGGCCCGGGCTGCTCTCCAGGATCGCTGGCGTTTTCACTTTGAACAATATCAACATCCTCGACGTCCAGATCTTTACCTGGCGCAACAACATTGCCCTGGACATTTTCGAGGTGACGCCGCCCCCTGATCCGATTTTCGAGGACGAACACTGGCTGCGCGCCGGTCGCAAGCTCGCGGAAGTTTTGGCCGGACGCGTGGACCTGGGCGGCGAGCTGATGCGCAAAAACAGCGACACGGCCGTGCTGGCGCCTCACACGGCCGAACGCTCCACCGAGATCGTCGTGGACAACGAAACGTCGAGTTTTTTTACGATCGTCGAAGTGGTCACCTTCGATTTCCCCGGTTTGCTGTTCCGGGTGGCCGATGCGCTGTTTAACTGCGGGCTGGACATCTGGGTGGCCAAAATTGCCACCAAGGTGGACCAGGTCGTGGATGTGTTTTACGTGAGGGACTTCGATGGTCAGAAGGTCGACACCCCCCATGACATCGCCGCCCTCAAAGCCGCCATCCTGGAGGTTCTGCCAGCCGCAGATCTCCCAAGAGGGCCTGACGGCGGCATCCGGAGCGTAACGGGTGCAAACGCCACACATGCATAACCCCAAACGAGGAAAAGGGACATAATGAAACTGAAATGGATCGGGCTGGCCCTGACAACTGGATTGATCGCTAGAACGGCATTCGCCCAGGACGTGCTGGACACGGGCGACACGGCCTGGGTGATCGTGTCGACCGCTTTGGTGATGATGATGACCCCGGCCGGCCTGGCGTTGTTTTACGGTGGCATGTCGCGCTATAAAAACCTGCTCAACACCCTGGCCATGACCTTTATCGCCTATTGTCTGGGCAGCGTCATCTGGATGATGTGGGGATACACCCTGGCCTTTGGGCCCAGCAAAGGCGGCATGATCGGGGGGCTCGACCACCTTTTCATGTCCGGCATCGGTGTGGACAGCCTCTCGGGGTCCATTCCCACCTTGGTGTTCGCGCTGTTCCAGATGACCTTTGCCGGCATAACGGTCGCACTGGTGTTGGGCGCCATTGTCGATCGGATGAAATTCTCGTCCTGGATCGTATTCACGATTTTGTGGATTACCTTTATTTACTGCCCCATCGCCCACTGGGTGTGGGGCGGCGGCTGGATGGGTGAAATGGGCGCACTCGATTTCGCCGGCGGCAACGTGGTGCACATCAACGCCGGTGTGGCCGGCCTGGTGCTGGCGCTGGTTCTCGGCAAACGCATCGGCTACGGCAAGGAGGCCATGTTCCCGGCCAGCATCGCCCTGACCGCCCTGGGTGCCGCGCTGCTGTGGTTCGGCTGGTTCGGGTTCAACGCCGGCAGCCAACTGGCCGCCGACGGCGTGGCCGCATCGGCCTTTCTGGTCACCAACACTTCTGCCGCAACGGCTGCCCTGGTGTGGATGTCCGGCGAATGGATCGCCACTGGCAAGCCGACCATCCTGGGCATCGCTTCCGGCGTGGTGGCCGGGCTGGTCGCCATTACCCCGGCGGCCGGATTCGTCAACCTGCCGGCATCGTTGATCATCGGCGCGGTGTCTGGTGCCCTGGGCTACTTTTTTGTCGCCGTGGTCAAGCACAAGATCGGCTACGATGACTCATTGGATGCCTTCGGTGTGCATGGCATGTGCGGCATCTGGGGCGCCCTGGCAACGGGGCTGTTCGCCAATCCCGCCATCACCGAAGGGGCAGCCGGCCTGTTTTACGGCAACCCCGGTCAGCTGTGGACCCAGGTGGTCTCGATTGTTGCCACGGCCGTGTTTACGGCGCTGGGAACCCTGATCGTGGCGACCGTCACCAGAGTTTTAACCGGCGGGCTGCGGGTGGAAGGCGACGACGAAATCCAGGGACTGGACAACACCCTTCATGGTGAACGTGGATTCGAGATTACATAGTGTCTGTCCAGAAACGCGGAATTTTGATGGATGGGCACTACCCAAGCGGTTCAACAACTTCGGCGAGACGTGATGTCGTGCTCCCGACTAAAAAACAGGAGGTTGGAAAATGAAAAAGATCGAGGCCATCATCAAACCCTTCAAGCTGGATGATGTGAAGGAGGCCCTCAACGAAATCGGCATCCAGGGCATGACCATTTCGGAGGTCAAGGGTTACGGGCGCCAGAAGGGTCACAAGGAGATCTATCGGGGCGCCGAGTATGTGGTGGATTTCATCCCCAAGGTCAAAATCGAAATCATCGTCGATTCCGAGCGCGCCGACCAGGTGGTGGCGACCATCGAGAAATCGGCCAATACCGGGAAAATCGGTGACGGCAAGATTTTCGTGTTCGCCGTCGAAGACGTCATCCGGGTGCGCACCGGCGAAAAGGGAACGGACGCCATTTAGGGTTCGTTTAAAAGCGGTTGTAGCGTGCCACTTCAGGACAGACAAGTGCGGAATTAATATTTGGTATCATTTATAATTCACTATTTATTGTGTGGAGGAAATCATGACCCCAGAACAAGTGTTGGCAATGGCGAAGGAGAACGGCGTTAAGATCGTCGACATCCGTTTCATGGACTTTCCGGGCATGTGGCAGCATTTCAGCGTGCCCCTGTGCGAGCTAAACGAAGGCAGCTTCGAAGACGGCTTCGGGTTCGACGGTTCCAGCATCCGCGGCTGGCAGCCCATCAATGCCAGCGACATGCTGGTGATCCCCGACCCGTCCACGGCCAAAATGGACCCGTTTTTCAAAGCACCGACCCTGGTGCTGATCGGCAACATCGCCGACCCCATCACCCGTGAGGCTTACAGCCGCGACCCCCGCAACATCGCCAGTAAAGCGGAAGCTTATCTCAAAGGCAGCGGTATCGGCGACACGGCCTTCATCGGGCCCGAAGCCGAATTTTTTATATTTGACGACATTCGTTTCGACAGCCAGCGCAACGGTGCCTTTTACGCCATCGATTCCGTGGAAGGCGTCTGGAACACGGGCCGCTGCGAAGAGCCCAACTTAGGGTACAAACCCCGCCACAAAGAAGGCTATTTCCCCGTACCGCCCACGGACAAGTTCCAGGACCTGCGCTCCGACATGCTCCTGACCCTCGAAAACCTGGGCATCGACGTCGAGTGTCAGCATCACGAGGTCGCCACTTCCGGACAGGCCGAGATCGACATGCGCTTCAAGCCCCTGCTCGAGATGGCCGACCAGCTCATGTGGTTCAAGTACGTGCTCAAAAACGTGGCCTACCGGGCCGGACACACGGTCACGTTCATGCCCAAACCGCTCTTCGAGGACAACGGTACCGGCATGCACACCCACATCAGCATCTGGAAGGACGACCAGCCCTTGTTCGCCGGAGACAAGTATGCCGGCGTGTCGCAGGAAGCACTGTACGCCATCGGCGGCATCCTGAAACACTGCCGCGCGCTGTGCGCGTTCACCAACCCCACCACCAACTCCTACAAGCGTCTGGTACCGGGCTTCGAGGCGCCCGTGAACCTGGCATACTCCAGTCGCAACCGCAGTGCGGCCATCCGCATTCCCATGTACTCGGCCTCCCCCAAGGCCAAACGCATCGAATTCAGGACGCCCGATCCGTCGTGCAACGGCTACCTGGCCTTCTCGGCCATGCTGATGGCGGTCATCGACGGGATCGAAAACAAGATCGAGCCGGGTGACCCGCTGGACAAGAACATCTACGACCTGCCGCCCGAAGAGCTGGCCGGAATTCCTTCCGCACCGGGTTCACTGGACGAAGCGCTGGCAGCCTTGAACGAAGATCATGACTTTTTGCTCAAGGGCGATGTGTTTACCAAGGATGTCATCGAGATGTGGGTTGAGTACAAAACCAAAAGTGAAGTCAACCCCGTCAAACTGAGGCCCCATCCGCACGAGTTCTTCCTGTACTACGACATCTAGTCGTTCACCTGCGTGACCGATTCCTCCCCAAACAGGTCGGTCCTTACCGAACGGCAGTCCGCGGGCACCGCCTGCGGGCTGCCGTTTCCGTTTATATGTCAGCCGGGCGGCCGACGTACAATGGCCAGGGGCGAGCGACGAATCAGGTGTTCAGCCAGTGCGACAGCGGTTTCGCGAACCGTCGGGTCCAGGCGCTTAAGCCAGCGCCGGGGCAGGCCCTCGACACCGTAGAAGGCCCCGGCGATCATGCCGGCAATGGCGCCGGTGGTGTCGGCGTCGCCCCCCTGGTTGACCACACCGATGAGGCAGTCTTTGAAGGAGCCTGTCGAAAAAAAGAAGTGAAAGACGGTCTGAAGCGTCTCCACCACATAGGCGGAGCTGCGGCCCGGAAATGGGCGGTAGCGAAAGGGTGGGCAGCGCTCGACCAGGTCCTCGGCGACCGCCTGCAGGCCGTCGCGGGATGCGCCCGTCAAGGCCTGGTGCACCATGCGGCCCACGGTGATGCAGGCCGCATCGGACAGGGGGTGATGGTGGGTCAAGCGGGCCTGCTGAATCGCCCGGGACGCCAGCAGGCGGTCGTCGCCAAGGGTCGCCAGCGCCACGGGAACCATGCGCATGACACCGCCGTTGCCGGCGTCCCACTCGTTGTAGGGCACTTCTAGGGTTCCCTGGTGCATGAAGCTGCGGATCCCACGGGCACAGGTGGCGCCGATGTCCACCGGCCGGTTCCGCATCCAGGCGCTGAAGCGGTCGGCAATGGCGTTCAGGTCCCAGCCACCGGCCTCCTGGATCGCGCGGGCGATGCAGATCGACATTTCGGTGTCGTCGGTAACCTCACCGGCTTTGAGCCTTAGCCACCCCCCACCGACGATCCTGCGGTGGACACCGTACCTGGCCCGGATCTCCGCGGGTGTCATGAATTCGGTCGTGGCCCCTAGCGCATCGCCGATGGCCACACCCAGAAATGCGCTTTTGGCCCGCGCTTCGATCTGGAGCCAGTCGACCACTTGGAGATCTTCAATTCGGTCGCGGGGCATTTGCCTTCTCAGTAAAAGCGCAGGTTGACTTCGTATTCACCGCCGATCACCAGCACCTCCTCTTCACCCTTTAAAATGCCGGCATGCAAAAAGGCCCCGTCAAAAAAAATCTTGGTGACGGGCACCTGGGCCTCGATGACCCGGGTGCCGAACTCCCAGGCCCGCTCGAAATCACGCGTGAAGGAGTTCAGGTTGTTGAGCCGCATGACAACGCGACGGCTGTCTATTCGTTCCAGAATGTCGTGCTCGCCAAAATCAGTCACCCCCCGGTAGAGGACCGTGTGGCGGCCGACGGGATCCCGGCGCGCCAATTCGTACTGGACGAACTCATAGAGGAGATCCAGTTGGGAGAAGATGGCGTTGGTGCGGGCTGCCCCGTTCATGCGGTCGGTCATGTAGTTCAGGTAGGCCGGGCTTTCCATGCTCCGAATGCGCCGGCCGTGAAAGGTGGGCGGCAGGCCCAAACGGCTTTCGACCCACCCTTTCATCACCGCGCCTTCCACGGAGTTGGCGTCGAAGAGCCAGCCGCGCAGGAACCGCAGGTAGCTGTGCTTCACGCTGAGCTGCCCGGTAGGGTCTTTTTCCCGGCGCCACTGGTGAAGATGAAAGGCCACCTCCATGTAGTCCTGGTAGATGCGGGCGCGATCCTCCCATGTCTCGAGCCGGTCCAGAAGCGCAAAGAAGTGGCGGTGGGTGGCGCGAACGCCCTGGATGGAAAGCGGCCGGGGACGGTCATTGTAATCCCTGGAGGCGATTTCCCAGGGCGGCAGATTGCACATGCTAATCAACGGGCGGATGGCGTTCATGAGCGTTGCAACCGGTCAAGCGGCCTGGCCATGGTTTGCTTTCCTCAACAACTTACCCTGGATGGACGATACGCCGGCCATGAACAAATCGGTGATACCCGACAAACAGCACCCCGGCCACCAGGGCGGCGCCGGCGCTGAACAGAAACAAGGGGGCGGTGTCGCCTTGCTGGTAAAGGGCACCGCAGACAAAAAAGCCTACCGTGAGACCCAGGCCATAGGTAACGGCGTTGTTCAACGCCTGGCCCAGGGTTTTGTCCGCTGCCGGGGCCAGCTGGTCCATGTACAGGATGCCGGCCATGTGAAAGGTTCCGTAGGTGACGGCGTGAAGCAGCTGGCTGGCCAGAATCGCCACGGTCGAAGTGGTGGCATACAGGATGATCCAGCGCAGCGCGGCGACCGTAAACGAGACCGCCAGCACCCGTTTGACCGAAAAACGGGCAAACAGGCGCGGAGATCCGATCATCACCACCACTTCGGCGGCGGAGGCCAGGGCCCAGGAGAGCCCGATGAAACTGCCGCCGTGTCCCAGGTGATTCAGGTGGATGGAAAAAAAGGCGTAGTAGGCCCCGTGACTCACCAGCATGAGAAAGGCGCAAACCAGAAAGATCACCGTGCTCGCGGAAAACAATCGCACGGCATCGTGGGCCTCCGGTGGCCGTTGGGTACTGATCCTGGGCATGCCGGCGGCAGCCACGGCCTGGAGGGCCAAAATGACCAGGATCAACCCTACGATAATCGAGATGGCATGCTGGTCGAGCAGCCGTCCGACGATGAGGGCCACCGCAATGAACGCGATCGAGCCCCAGACCCGGGTCTGGCCATAGCGATGCCTGGTCTTTCCAAGCACATCCATGGCGAACGCCTCCAAAAAGGATATGATCGGGGCGTAAAACAGACCGTACATGACCGTGATGGCCATCATGAAGCCAAAGTCGGTGGTCAACAGAAAAAGCGACCACAGGGCCGCACTGGCCATGCTGCACACGACGTAGATGGGCCGCCGGAGGCCCTTGCGGTCCGCAAGGTGTCCCCACAGCAGGGCAAAGACGATCAGCACCGCCGCGCGCAGGGCCGACAGGGCACCGATCTGAAAACCGGAGAAACCGATTTGGAGGCAATAAAGATTGAAATAGGGCAGGTAGACCCCCATGGCCCCGAAATAGAGAAAATACTGAATTCGAATGGCATTCTTTGCGCTGATCATGCTCAAACCCGCAGTAGGTGTCCAGACCGATCCTATCATATCCGCTTTGTGGGTAAAGGCAACGCCTTTCCGGCTTGAGCAGGGTGAGAAAAAAGCGGACCGGCGGCGCTGAAATCTTGACATCGATCGAAAATACGCGCATCATTACGCCCGGCAATCTGACGCTCCCGAAATCAACCCCAGTAAAGGAGGCCTCATGAAGAAGGTACTGATCGCTTATGTCAGCCGCACCGGAAAGACGGAATCCATGGCCAACTACATCGCCGAAGGTCTGCGGATCAAGGGACAGGAGGTCGAGCTCAAGAAGATCGCGGCCATCGAGGATGAAAAAGGCATCGTCGGCTACGACGGCTACGTGTTCGGCTGCCCCACCTACCACAAAGACATGACCGGCGGTATGAAGCAGTTCCTCTTCAAGGCCCAGAAAGCCAATCTGGACGGCAAGATCGGCGGCGCCTTCGGCTCGCACACCCACAGCGGCGAGAGCGCGCCCATGATCTTCGACACCATGGAGCATGTCTTCAAAATGGATATGACCAATCTGGGACCGCTGAACCTCACCGAAGCCGTGGTCGAGAGCGGCGAGGGCATGAAGGCCTGCCAGGACTACGGCAAGGCCCTGGCCGAAAAACTCGCTTAACCCTTCCGCACCATTGACTCAGGCGTCGGAAGCAGCTTTCCAGATTGGCTTCTGACGCCTGGATTGTTGGTTGACCTGCCGCTTTAAAGCCGCTTATAATTATATCATAAAGTTGACGACTGTTGTGGTGAGGGATCTTTAGGAAACCCGTGTCCCGACCGCCCCGACATGTGCTAAGTTGCGCGCTGCCCAGGACCTGCAACGCGGTTCGTAACCCGCGCATTCTCCTTCGATCCGTTCGCGCTGTCCGCATCTCCCTCCCGCAGAGCGCGGAATCGCGTTTCTATAGCGGTTCCCACCAACCCGTTATCGAAAGGAGGTCGGCAATGTATCTCAAACAAGGTGACCTGTTCTGGGGAATGGACAAGGATTTTGTAAAGGCGGCAATGGATAGCACCACCAAGCTGGCTCTAGAGGAGGGAGATGTGGTGTTCGGGGAGGGCGACCCGGCTGAGGCTTTTTATATCCTGGTTAAAGGCCGCGTCAAGCTAACCCTGGGCGATAAATCCCGGGAAGTGTACGTGGCCTATCAACCGGGAGAGCTTATCGGGTGGTCGAGCCTGATCGGTCGCGACACCCTGTCGGCGACGGCGCACTGCCTGGAGTCCACGATTCTCAGCAAGGTGGACCGGCAGAAATTTTTAGATCTTTTGAATCAACACCCCGCGGAAGGGGCGACCCTTTTTCAGCGGGTGGCGACGATGCTTGGCAATCGGCTGATCCACCTCTATCCCAGTATCGCCTGATGGTGTCCGAGAGCCCCGTTCACCGCAGCAGTTTCTGGGTGAACTTATACAGCGTGGGGCTGGTGCAGACCTCGTAGTATTTGCGATGGGTGAAGTGCAGCTCGCTGAAATCCTTGGGATTGACGGCGGGTACATCGGCTTCGCGGATCACCAGGCGCTGGTAGCGGTTGGATTTGGTGGGGAATTTCCCCGTGTACAGGCGCACTTTTTCCAGCTGCAGGTCGGGTATGTCGCCGTAAAACTGTTTCAGGTCGATCTCCTGGGCCAGTTTGCGGAATCCGGCCTCGTTCAACTCGATGCCGTTGATGTTGTAGCGGATGAACAGATCGTCGGCCGTTTTTGACATCTCCGCATCGGCCATGCCCTGGAATACCAACAGGTTGAAGGGGCTGCGATTCTTCTGGATGATGCGGCGTACGGACTTGTCGCACCCGGAGAGGCGGTCCGCCAGGTTGATGGCCGGGGAGATCATGATGCGCCGGCCCCCGTCGAACAGGAAGGTCGGTGGCGCGGCGCGGTGGCAGATGCCGACACCCAGTTCCAGCACCGGCAGCTGGTTCTCCTTGCTTTTCTTGTTGATGCGGCTGATGATCATCAGCATGTTGATGGCCATGCCGCAGGCCCGGGCCACACTGTACCAACCGCTGGGGGTGTCTTCCTGCTCGACGATGCACAAGATGATGGCGTCGCCTTCGATGAACACCTTGTGGGCATCGTACTCGGAAAGAATTTCAGTGATGGGATCGAAAAAGTTGAGCGCAAAGTAGGAAGCCGGGTTCAGGCCGCGCCGGTTCATGTGGTGGGTGATGTCCGTCGAGCCGCGCAGATCGGCCTTGATGATGGTGTGGTTCATGATGGGCCTTTCGCCCATCTCCTGCTCGTGGGGCAGCAAAAACTCATACAAGGTGCGGTTGGCCTTGGACAGGGCCATGAGTCTCTTGTCGGTGATCGGATTGATGCGCTCGACCGCCTCCCGGTAGACGTTGAAGCAGCAGAAATCGCGATGATACCGGCAAAAAGCACGTAGAAACCGAACCAGGTAGGCCTTTTTGCGGCGGGCGCTCATGCGCTCCATCTGGACCACCTTGCGATTGAGGGGCCGCAGGTGAAAGCTCTTTCCATACAGTTTTTTCAGGCGTTTGAGTCGATTTTTGACCAGGCGCCGACTCTTGGGGTTGATCAAATACTGCAGCACCTGCTGGGGGACCAGAGGGGGGCAGAAATCTCGGTAAAGGGGCTGCATTTCATATGACGCCGTAATGCGCTCCATGAGTCCCGTGCGGGAGAACTGCCGGAAAAAATACCCCATCAACAGTTGCTGATGCTTCATTCGCAGGCGCTGGGAGCGCAGGGTATCCTTGTCCGCTTTGCGCTGTTTCAGGCTACGATACTCCTTTTTGGCCGCATCGACATTGAGCAGCAGGTCGATGTTTTCCGGCTCACGGATCCACTGGTCCAGGCGCTGCAGCTGAAAGGGCGCCGCTTCAGCCTTGACCGACAACTCCGCCGCGCTCAACTCCCGGCGTCGCCGATCGATGGACCAGGCTACCGCGGCCGTGTCCCCCATCTCCAGAAAGGCGAAAATGCTGCGCATGAGGGCGATCATGCGCTCGTAGCGGTCCGGGTCTTCAACCCGGCGCCCCAGGCACAGGTCATAGGCCTCGATCATGAAGTGGTCGTGAAACGGGTTTTCCATGTGGACGATCGGGTTTGACAGCAGATCGGCCAGAAACGGCAGGTCCTGACCAAAGACCGCTTCCCGGATTTCACGAATATCGCTGCCGCGAATCGCCTTGAACAGCCCGCACAACTCCATTCCCACGCACAACTGCACGGACTCCCGGCTGTGGAGCACGTGGGCCAGGTTCTCCTTGAGGTCGAGCACTTCCTCGTGATCGTCCAGACGGGCCAGATCCGAAAGGCGAATGGCGGACTTGCAGTAGGTGATCAGCTTGTCGTACTGGCGGCGGATCTCGTCGTGCACCATGCTCAAGATGGCCACCTGGGCCAGGAAATCGACCTGCACCTCCTTGACGGCACGGGCTTTGTTGACCGCATCGCTCATGATCTGACTGTAGAGCCGGCTGAAGGATTCCTCGGCCCTGGCCAGGGCCGCCAGCTGGATTTTTTCATCGGCGGTCCAGATTCCGGTTTCGCGTTCGATCAACAGGCCGGCCAGTTGGCCCGTGGCCTTGCAAAAGGCAGGGCTCAGGCGCACGTCGTAGCGAACGTTGTCCACACCGACGACCAGGCGATCCAGGGCGAAATTGATGGCGTAGGATGCGATCGGGAAGTTGTCGAGCCCGGGCAGCCGGGGGTGATATTTTAAAAAGTCGAACATTTTTGCAGGTTCCGTCCGTCGATGACTTGAGGCGGTGGGTCACATTGACCGGTTGCCATGAATTCCGATCCGCCCGGCGCGGCGTCTGTCACCGTGGCCCGCCGCGCCGGGGACCACAAGCACCCGAAAGGGGCCGGCTTGCCTTGAACGCGGCTATGGACAAGCGGGCATGCTCCCGTTACACTATTACCCATCCGCTGGTCCCCTATCCCAAGGAGCCCGCATGGCAACCATTTTGATCTGCAATGCATTGACGGTAAATGAAGGCACGGCCGTTCACCAGGATGTGCTCATCCGCAATGGTCGTGTGGAGATTATCGGCAAAAATCTTTCCGGCATGAGATCGGATCGGGTCATCGACGCTGCCGGCCGCGCCCTGCTTCCGGGTATGATCGACGACCAGGTGCACTTTCGCGAACCCGGCCTGACCCACAAGGGGGACATCGGCTCCGAATCGCGTGCGGCGGTGGCCGGCGGGATTACCAGCTACATGGAAATGCCCAATACCTCGCCGCCCACCACCAGCCTTGACCTGCTCGAAGCCAAACACCGCCTGGCACGCGATCGCTCTTTTGCCAACTACAGTTTTTATCTGGGCGGCGCCAACGACAACATCGAGGCCGTCAAGCGGCTCGATCCGAAACAGGCCTGCGGTGTCAAGGTGTTCATGGGGGCATCCACCGGGAACATGCTGGTGGACGATCCCGAGGCGCTCGAGCAGATTTTCAGCCACAGTCCGGTAATCGTGGCCACCCACTGTGAAGACAGCCCGACCATCGCGGAGAACACCCGGCGGTTTCAGGCCATCCATGGCGACGACATACCCATCACGCTTCACCCGGCCATTCGCAGCGAGACGGCCTGCTACCGCTCTTCCGCACTGGCCGTTGACCTTGCCCGCCGATGCGACACGCGGCTGCACATCCTGCACCTGAGCACGGCCCGGGAGCTGGAGTTGTTTGCGCCAGCGCCGTTGGACGACAAGCGGATCACCGCCGAGGTGTGCGTCCACCACCTCTTTTTTGCGGGTACCGACTATCGCGAACAGGGCATGCGCATCAAATGCAATCCGGCCATCAAAACGGAGTCGGATCGGTCGTCTCTTCTGGCGGCGCTGGCTGCCGGAAAAATCGATGTGGTGGGCACCGATCATGCGCCCCACACCCTGGCGGAAAAGCAGCGGCCCTATCTGCATGCACCCTCGGGGCTGCCCTTGGCCCAGCACGCCCTGGTCTGTTTGCTGGAACACTTTCACGATGGCGGTCTGACCCTGCCCCAGGTGGTGGAAAAAACCGCCCACAACCCGGCCCGCCTGTTCGACGTCAAGGAGCGGGGATACCTGCGCGAGGGCTACTGGGCCGACCTGGTGCTGGTCGATCTCGACCGGCCCGGCGCGGTGGACGATCAACCCGTTTTCTATCGTTGCGGCTGGACGCCGTTTGCCGGCCGCACCTTCCGATCGACCGTTATAGCGACGATCGTGTCGGGCCATCTGGCCTATCTGGATGGAGAATTGGATCAGCGTCCCGCCGGCCAACGCCTGGAATTCGACCGGTAGCGCCGCTAAAAATATGAAAGTGGACTATGCGCGACGATATCCAACGCCGAAGATGCGGTGAGATCGGCAAACCCGATGGGTTTCACCTTATTCAGGATTCCAATCGATCGCAACCAACTGAAATCGAGCCCATTCGAACATTTCCGAAAAAGGTCAATCGCTCAGCTGGGGATCAACAAGGGGCCGGGTGTGCAAGTCTCAAAATGGGGAAACCGTTTGGCAATCCGGCTGCCCCCGCGGAAAGCATTCCGAATCCATTCAGTTGCAATGGCTGAAGGCCCCCATGCGCAGCCCCGCAATAGTCGCTCAAGATGCCGGTGCATCTTTTGATTGGCCGGCATCCAGGAAGGCATCACAAGTCATCCCTGACCCTTAAGAAAGAAGGGAACTTGGGAATGCCCGATTCGTAAAACCCGTAATGCTTGAATGTAACCAGGGTACCGACGGGCGGTGGATGCGCCCTGACCTCGTCCGAGAATCCGGTTCCTATTTTGAACCGTATCCGTGAGTCGCGCAGTTCGACCAGCAAGGACCCCATCCGGCCCGCGTGCTTCCCTTTTCCGGCAACGTGCGCGACCACGACGGCCTCCATGTCAACATAGCGCTTCACTTTCAGGACGTCGCTGCTTCTGCCGGCGGTGTAGGCGGATCCTCGCCTTCTGAGCATGAGCCCTTCGCCGCCAAGGGCCTCGATTCTATTCAATTCCGCGAGTAGCCGCTCGTGGTTGCCAACGGGGCGGTGCGCGATGACGAAGGCATGCGCGCTGGGGTGCCGCAGAAACCACTCGGACGCCTTGTCCAGCCGCTCCTCAAAGCCCCCCTCCGCCGCCGGAACGTCGAAAACGGCAAATTTCAAGGTCAACCAGCCGTCATGGGCGCCCTGTTTCTTGATGATGCCCATCGTCTTTTCAAAGGTGTTCCGTCCTCCCCATATCTCTCCTTCAAGCTCGAAACCGGGAAAATTCCGGGTAAAGGCCGCTGGCGCATTCAGCGCCATCCCATTTTTGGACAGCAATTGCCGTCCGTCCCAATAGCCTCTGACCCCGTCAAGCTTCTCGCTCATCAGCCAGTTTGAAAGATCGACGCCTTTTTTATAGACAGACGGCAGCATGGGATCGAACGCCTGCGCGTCCAACCCGGCAAGACCGACAATCAGCAGGATATAAAGGAGGGTTTTTTTGAGCATTTCCGGAAAAGACGACTGCCGAAACCGTTCTGTCAGTATCTCACTTCATTTTTTATAAGCCGGGTTCAATCCTTTGATCATGGGGTAATACTTGACATTTAAGGACTTTAATTCCGCCTTGCTTGTCTTTGCGCCGGTCTTCGGCCTTGCCCCAAATGGCACGTATTCCAACATCCCTCGTTTCTGGACGGACACTACACACACACCTATACATCATGCTCCATTGTCAAGGCCAACCAAAAGCTTGCCGGTTCGAACTGGCGTAAAAACCGAATGAATTGTGGTCTCGCTTTATGCGTCGCCCAACGTTAAAAATCAGCGGCGGCAAAAAGCAGAGCGACCAAGGAGCGGCGCTTTTTGCTGTCCGAGCGCATTTGCCTTGTTAGCCGATTTGCTCCTTAAGGTGCCGTTTTCTTTGCTCACCGATTTCGTTCCAATGCCTGTCAGTCAAAGCACCTTCAAATGAATACAGGTAGTAACAGACTGGCAATGTTTCATTCGGATACCGTTCCTTGATCAAGCGATGTGCATCAACAGCACCAACGAGCCTCAAATCGTCTTCGGAAAAAATCCCAACTTCGTTCAACCGACTAGCGATTTTCTTGCCGATATTTTTGAGGTTGGTAAGGTTTCTATTCCGAGACATAATCACTCTGATATTCTTCGGTTGGCTCAAAGGACTGAACAATGTCCAAATACACTCCATTAGGATCCTGAATACAGAAGTGTCGCTGACCCCAATCTTCGGATCGCAGCTCAAGAACGATATGAAGCGATTGGGATTTTGCTGATGAGAATGCCGCGTCCGCATCTTCTACTTCCAAGCTGAAGATGACGCCTGTGCCAGCGTGTGGTTTTTGAAATATTGGTGGTTGAGTTGGTTGATCTGGCAACATAAAACCAACCTGAACGCCTGACTTCGAAACTAGGTGAATATACCAATCACCCGAGAAGACAACATCAAATCCAAGGTTCTCCGTGTAGAAGGATTTCGCTGCATCGAGATCCTCAACGATAAATACTGGAAATGAGCTTTTTGGTTCGATCATATGTGATACCCTTTTTTTCGGCTAACGACCCCGTTCACTCGCTGCCAGTGGCCTCCCGGACTCTACGAAGGGAATTTATACGGTCGTTGTGCAACGGGATTGTCAGCCAATATCGCGAAGACGCTCACCCTTCCGGTGTCACATCCTCGATGCTTTGTGACTTTTCCTCATCCAAAGGAAAATTACGAATTCCCTCCTGGTTAGGTGAGAAATCGACCCTATTGAGATCGATCATTCTCACTCTGCGATTATGTTGCGTATGATAGTAATACTTGAGATTTTGGGTGTCAGCGGCAGTTGTCCAGAGTGTTGAGCTCCGCATTCCCTCCAACAACTCAGGATTTGCCTCTGGACCTTCGGCAGAGCCCAAGGGCAAATTGAAGTTGTCCAAAATGCGCAACACCTCATATACCGTTTCGTCAGCATCGGGCGTTTCCCGAGCCGTCTGTGTGAAGGCCACGGCGCGAACAAAACGTGAGGGCGGGGTATTGTCACCCGGCAGGCCGATGAAACCGCTTCCGGCTCCTAAGGGTGCAAAGTCAAGATCTTCTATTCTTCGGCTAGGCAGTGCAATAGCTGACAAATTGATGAAATTACGAAGGTTTGTCGTGTGCCAATCAAAACTGGGTGCATTAGTCAGCACTCGAAGCGGATTATCGAAGATGTGCAGTTCCCCCTTAAGGTACTGGACCACGATCGCTGCGCCATTTGAGTCCATTACTGTCCAGTGAAATGGGGGTGGCTCGCCAATTGCGGGTTCTACAACAGGTACAACACGTATCTTTGTCAGCCCCTCACGTACTTCATCAACCGTCGCAAACTTTGTGAGAATGTAATTGGCTAATTCTGCCGAACTCATGGATATGTCGGCCAAGGTGGGATCGTAAGGTTGGAACTCGGCAAAACCGGGGAGATAAAGGACACCTACTACCAGTCCTTTTTCATTAATTCCGTCGGTAATATAATCCTTTTCAATCGCATCAAGACCGACGACGCCATAGCGGGTCTTCCAAATGAGGCCGGAGGTTCCGTCTGGCGCGTGGCCCTGCAAAGGAGTTTCACGGGGAATAATAGCGACACGAGAGTGGAGATCAAATGCACCCCATTCCATTGTTCGGCCATATACGATCGCACCATCTTCTGCCTGTAGAGCAATGCTTGTGCAGGCCAAAGCTGGCTTGTGAAAAAACACGGGAAGCGTTAATGCCAAACAAAGAGAGCTAATGAATGCTTGTTTTATCAAGTTCATTGGTGTTTCCTGTGTTGGGTGTTTAGGATGGCTGCTTAAACGCTATGTCGTCGCTGTACTTGGTAGAGATGTTGATCGAGTTGCTCTGCCTGGGGCTAACGTCGGGCATGAAAGGCGCGAAGTAAGGCGCGTCCTACTCAATGCCCTTGTTGGCCAAAACCTTTCTTTGGAAAGAATTTAACACGTTCCAAATTCTTAAAGTCAGAATCCTGCGTCCATATGACGCATTTATAAGTTTTGGCCGTTGATAAAATAATACTATCCGCCATTGGCAGGTTGTGCTGCAAGCTCAACTTTGCGGCTCGTATTGCAATGCTGTCCGTCAGTTTTACAACCGATCCTTTCTGCATAGCAGCTATGGATTGAAGTGCTTCGTTTTCGCTGGTTTCACGGAAAACAACGTTAAAGACTTCATATATTGTGATGGTTGGAACTATTAAAGAGGAAGGCTCCTGAAGCGGAGGCTGAAAGTCCACTGCATTAGGTCCACCGGAAAAGTATTCAAGCCATCCGGAGGAATCAACTATATTCATACTCTGTCATCCTCCCGTATAATTTCTATGTTTATACCTTTTAAAAATCCTTTGAGTTCGGAAATATCCCGATCAGGAATCAGTTCGATTCGCCCTTCATATTCCATGATCTTTAACTTTTGGCCAGGGCGAAGCCGCATCGCCTCTCGAATTACCTTAGGTATAACGACTTGAAATTTCGGTGAAACCGTAACTGTTTGCATGATAGCACCTTTATCGATCATGTTTTTGTATTACAATATCACTATCGATAACGGCTTGTCAAATATGGAGGGCTAAGACACCGAATCAGCCGCCGCGTTTAGCGATCGGCTGAATTCGCTTGTTAAGCATTGTATCAACTTAATTTATTTGCAGTACCATATAGCTGATGACGACATACCGCAGCAATTTACCCGCAGTAACCAAGATAAGAAACCACTGTAAGCGAACCCGTAAAACACCTGCCATAACGGTTAATGGGTCACCAATTATTGGAACCCAAGCAAAACATAAGGAAAACATGCCGTATTTAATAAAGTGCCGTTCTGCTCGCACGAATTCAGCTTCCGACATCCTTAGCCACTTTTTTACCACAACCAAGCTAGCCCAGTATCCTAGGGCATAGTTGGTAAGTGAACCCAACACATTTCCTGTTGTTGCGATGATTACTAGCGTGGTGGGTGATAAACCACTCAGCAATAAAGCACTCAAAACAATTTCTGAGCTTAAAGGTAAAATCGTCGCGGCTAAGAATGCAGCGATGAAAAGACCAATATATCCCAGTTCTGAAAAATATTCCATTTATGCTTAACGCCCTGCATCAGCGGCAATGTGCCCGCGGAGCGGGCACATTGCCCGATTGCATGCGCTTGTTAGCTGGTTTGTATCGCGTGCTTATTCTACCAGCTCAATCTCGCCCGGTCGCCAGGTCTTGTCAAACCAGGCCTCGGTGGGGCTATAGAGACGCAAGAGGCAGAACCAACCCTTGCCGGGAACAGTCTGGGTCCAGTTCGCTTCCTTACCAGCCGGGGCTTTCGGACCGAAGTAAAGATCGATCGAACCGTCTTCGTTGGTGATCAACTTGTCGCGCTGGCTTTGCTTGCTTGGGAAGGTCTGATCCGTCTGAAGCTCTGAGCGGGTCTGGGGATCATATGCGACCACCGACCAGAATTTCTTGGCAGGCGCGTCTTTTGGGATGTTTAGCTTATAAGTCTTGCTACCATCGAGGTGGTTGCCATCGGAATCCAAATAGCCCCAGGCGTATTGTGAGCCCTTGCCAATCAGCTTCATCGCCATTGCTGGCGTGTTAATCGTTGCAAAGTAGTAGAAGAGAGTCCGTGCATCTAGGTTGCGCCCGCCCATGCCCTCATCTTTGAGGAACTGATAGTTATTGCCAGGGTACCCCCGCTTCCAGTAGCTGCCTTCATAGAGGAATTCCTCCTGATTGCGTTCATCCCAGAGGAGAGAGCGTGCAGTTGCATTTGCCACCGCGACCGCGTCGATCAGGATTTTCTTCATGCGCTCGTCCGGGGCAAAAGGTTTGCCTTTTTGGATACCGATGGATGCAAAGAGACCGCGCAACTCGGGATCAAGCATCTCGACAGGTTCACGTTCGATAACGTTGTGGAGTTCTTCATAGAACTCGAAATTATTGGCGTGAATCGTGTTATACGATTTGCCGGAGGCACTGATGAATTCCATCTTCGGTGGATTCTCTGCCTTGGCCAGGGGATAGATTTTCAGGCCCTCCCTCCACATCTTCGCAGCGGTATCCGGTTTGCCGTCAACGAGGAACCCTCGCAGGGCGATTAAGTTCACATAGCTGGTGGACTTGGCGACGAAATATTTCTCGCCGTTGATGACCTGCTCCTTGCCACCGATGGGACCCTCAAGGTCGCCCTCGTAGTCCGGCGGCAGGATCAGATACTTGCCGCCCCTACCCTTGTCCGGTCCGGGTGCGCCCATGTCGATGACAAAGCGGAAGTAGGCGTCGTTCACCGTTCCCGGGCCAGCACCAGCGGGAATCTCTACCACTGTAGGGCCATCTTTCTTGAGGTCGAGAATATTAATCGCGTAGACCGTGCTGGTGTTGCCGGTGAGGAACAAGGGGGTGCTGTCCATCAGCTCAGGAAAGTACACAACCTGATTCGAATTCCTTGCGCCAAGGGACACCGCACCAAGCCGCATTCCTTCAATGGAAGCGGCGGGGACTCCATTCAGGAAGGCCTCCACACCTCGCAGAAAGTCAAGGTTGTCGTAGACCAGAGCGGAAGTCTCCTTGGTGGGAATACCGTCGAAGAACTTCAACGTTCCGATCCGGGTCTCCACCGTGTCCGGCGTCATGATGGACTCTGGAATCTTGGTATTAAACCCCGGTGTTGGCCCTTCAGCCATAGCCGAATTGGCCGTTGCTATAAGTGCTAATGAAACCAATATCGTGCCGATCTGGTGTCTAGTTCTAGTGTATTTCATGATTCGTTTTCCTTTTTTTATGTTTTGTGTGTGCCGCCTACTAAAACGACACATAACGCTCCGGTTTAGCGGCGGCGTAAGCCGTCCGCTGCAACCGGTTGTCAGACAGCCGGTACTTCGGCCTTGCTCTACTCGATGACATCATCCAGCGCTCTTCTTGGTGCGGGCGAAATCTCTTCGAGGGGGTAACCAATGCGAAGAAGAATCTGTGGGAACCCGGTACCCACCAAGTTTTGTAGCTTGGGCCGCAACGACCCTACCTGCACCGGCTGATTGAGATAGGAGGCCTGCAGCCCGTGCTTGCAGCCGATGAGCAGGGCGCGTTGGAGCGCCTGACCGGCCAGCAACCAGTCACGAGGATGGTCGCTTTCAGTGCTTAGGACCGCTATCAGCGGTGAGGCTTCGGCGAGCTGACGATCCTTCGCACCGACGCCGCCGCCCATATCAAAGGTCCGAACAACAAGCTGGGCCACCGGCACCGCTAAGGCGGGCATTGTCAGTCCGTCACCCCGGCGTCGCGGATGCATCCAAGCGGCAAGTTCTCGGCGCCAGCTTGGATTGGCCCACTGTGCGGCATCGCCCTCAGCGACGAGAGCAGCGGCTTTCTGCCTTGCTTCTTCGGTCAAGAGCGGTACCAAGCGCGCGCCTTCTTGTCTTGCCGCCTCAATCAGCTGGTCGAGGGCAGACGCACTCACCTCGCGGGGCGCAAATCGTTTCCGGTACGTGCGCCGCGTTTCGATGAAGTCCGCAAGCTGAGCATCGTCAGCGGATACCTCCGACTGCCCTGAGAGAGACATGCGGGCGAGGAGGTCCGGTTCTTCGGGCTCGGGAAGAAGCCGCACCTGCACACGTAAACCGGCCCTGGCGGCTCCAATACGAAGATTCATAAGCGCAACCGCAGCTAATGGCAAGCTCCCGGTCTTCAGGGTCGTTTGCTGGCACCGCACGCGTGCGGTCAGCAAATAGATCGACTGACGAATCTGACAACTGGAAGAACCATGGCTGGGTGTTGTGGCTCGATGGTGCTAGCACAGCGCGTCCGATCATCGATCGGGCCTGCTCTTTCCAGTCGCTCACAATCACTGTCACCTCCTCGGGGGGCGAAGGCTGTCTAACACTGATGATAGATGTAAAAATTATATCCTTACTGCATATAGTGTATCAGCCCGGGCCAGTTGAGAATCGCCAGGGCGTCATGCTCGCGAAGGATGTTCAGCCCGATGAGCAGCAAGACGATGCCGCCGGCCATCTCGGCCCAGCGGCTGAGCTGCGGAAGGCGGCCGACCAGCTTGCCCAGGTGCATGCCGGCCGTGGTAAAGGCGCCGGCCACCAGGCCGATGATCAGGGCCGGGGTCCAGATGGAAACATTGATCATCGAGAGGCTCAGGCCCACGGCCAGGGCGTCGATGCTGGTGGCCACCGAGAGCATCACCATGGTCATGCCCTTGGTGGGGTCCTTGGCACTCTCTTCCAGCGCCTCGCCCTTGAAGGCCGACCGCAGCATCCCCTGGGCCACGAAGAACAGCAGGGCAAAGGCGACCCAGTGGTCATAAGCCTCGATGTGGCTTCTGACGGTCAATCCGGCACCCCAGCCGATGACGGGCATCATGGCCTGGAAAAGGCCGAAGTGCCAGGCCAGTCGGAAGGTTTGGCGCGGGCTGACCGACTTGAGGGCAACACCCGAGGCGACGGAAACGGCAAAGGCATCCATGGCCAGGGCCACGGCCAGGGCCAGTGTGTTAATCAGTTCCAAGGGATCGACTTTCTGTCCCGGCGGCCGGTTGCGCCCGGAACCGCAGGGCCTGGCAAATGCGAGCTGGACGTGACGGGAACGCGGTCCCCAAAAGTGTCAAACCCGCTCCGGCACCGCGGGTGACCGGGTTCCGAAGCGGGTTTTTGTGTGGGGCGGGAAACTATCGTTGGGCCGCTCGCGGGGCCTTGCCGGCCAGGGGATTGTACAGCTTCATGATGGCAAACTTCATTACGTCCAGCGTCTTGGTTTCGGCAATGATCCCCATCAGTTTCTCCTCGGCGTCCGAGGGGAGTTCACAGGCGTTGCTGTCGTCGCAGGTCAGCCCGTTGAAGCCCTTGGTAATTTTTTTGAGTTCCTTCGAGGTCATGGGAACCTGAATGGCCTCTTTGCCATCGATGGTGACGATTTGGTCTGTCAGACCGGCGTCGGCAAGTTTGGCTTTTTTGGCATCATCCAGAAACACATTAATGTAATAGTCGGCCATGTCGTCTCTCCTTGTCGAATTGATGGGTTGGATGAAAGTGCACCTTGGATGGCGCTTTTTATAAGATAACTGGGACTAGGTCAAGAGCGGTGCGCAGGCCCTCACCAGCATTTTTCGGCCTTGGGATAGCTTCCCAGCAATTTGACGAACACGGCGTGCAGGGTCAGCTCGCCGATGGCCGACTTGGCTTCGTCCGCGTCGATGCCCGCTTCGAAGGCAGCGTAGAAGACGTACTCCCACGGGTTTTCCGGGATGGGCCGCGACTCCAGCTTGGTGAGGTTCAGGTTGTACTTCTGAAAAATTTTCAGGCAGTCCACCAACGCACCGGGGTAGTGGCGGGTTTTGAACGCCACGGTGGTCTTGCCGGTTTCCTGGCCTTCCGGCGCGTTCTCCTTCTTGGCGATGACAAAGAAGCGGGTGGTGTTGGAGCTGTTGGTCTGGATGTTGCGCTCCAGGATCTCCATGTCGTAAATCTCGGCGCACAGCTCCGAGGCGATGGCGGCGCAGTCCATGCGCTCGCCGGCAGCCACCGTTTGGGCGGCTCCGGCGGTGTCATAGGTGGGCACCGGGCGGATATCATGAGATTTAAGATAAGCCTTGCACTGCTTGAGGGCATGGGGGTGGGAGAAGGCCTCGCGGATCTGTTTGATGCGGGCGCCCTTTTTGGCCAGCAGGGTGTGCCGCACCGGCAGATAAACCTCGGCGATCACAAACACGTCGTTGGCAAACAGCAGGTCGTAGTTTTCCACCACGGTGCCGGCAATCGTGTTCTCCACCGGAATGAACCCGTAGAGCACCTCGTCGCGGATGACCAGCTCGAACACCTCGTCGAAGCTGTCGCAGCCGACCGTTTCGACCGTTTTGCCGAAGTGTTCGTGCAGGGCCATTTCGCTGTAGGCACCGCGGATTCCCTGAAATGCGACTTTCATTGGCCGAGCCTTTCATGGATGTCGCGCATGGCGTCCATGAACGCCGCGCGTTTTTGTCTGGCAAAGGGGTTGTAGGTGTGCATGTCCTCGAAAAGCTGCCAGGTGTCGTGGGTCACCACGCCGAGGATGTGCATGAGCCGTTTGTACCCCTCGGTGTCGATCTCCATCTCCCGGGCACCGAACGCCGACAGGGATCGGCCGATGAAGTGGGTCAGCGAAAGGCTCACCGCGATCTGTTCGTCATGCTGCCGGGCCGTGGTTTCGATGACCACCAGCCCGCGCTGCTGAAGCCAGGTCCGGATGCGTGCATACCGGTCTGCGTCGATGCGTTCGGGGCACAAGACGATTTTACGGCCCTGCAGGGAGTCGGCGGCACTGTCCGGGCCGAACATGGGATGGGTGGGCAGAATCGAAACGCTGGCCGGAAGCAGCTCGCGCATCCAGGCCACCGGATAGACCTTGACCGAACACACGTCCACCACCAGGGCGTCGTCGCGCAGCAGGGGGGCTGCCAGCCGCAGGGTGGCCTGCATGGCCGATATGGGCGTGCACAGCACCACGATGTTCTGACGGCAGGCGGTCTCGAAGGTGACCGGCCGGGCGCCGCAGGCCAGAATCCGGGCATCTTTGGGGCTGCGCGTGGCAACCACCACCGAAAACGACTTGGCCAGATAGCGGGCCGTCAACTCACCGAAGCGCCCGAAGCCGATAATGCCGATGCTGCTCATAACACCTCGCCGATGCGCTGGAAGGCCGTTTGCAACCGGTCCTCGGGCGCTGCGAAACAGATGCGCACGTGGCCATCCATGCCGAAGTCCTCACCGGGAACCAGGGCCACGGCGGTTTGATCCAGAATCCGGGCCGCGAAATCCTGCGAACGCTCACCGCGGCGCAGGTGGGCGCTGACGTCCGGAAAAAGGTAGAAAGCGCCCTGGGGGCGAATGCAGGCAAAGTACCGCGTGGCCAGGTCGTAGGCCAGGTCGCGTTTGCGTTCAAGGTCCATCCGGCGCTGGATCAGCAGGTCGTCATCCATTTTCAGGGCGGCCACGGCGCCGTGCTGGGCAAAGGTGCAGACATTACCGGTCAGATGGCTGTGCAGCCGCAGCATGGCCGCGGCCACCGCCGCTGGGGCCACGGCGTAGCCGACCCGAAAGCCGGTCATGGCAAAGTGTTTGGAAAAGCTGCGGGTGACGATCAGGCGGTCTTGCACCGCTTTGATATCGTAAAGGGATGGGCAGGCTCGACCGTCATAGACGAAAAAAGCGTAGGCCTCGTCGGAAACCAGGATCAGATCCCGCTCGATCGCCAGGCGGGCGACCCGCTCCAGGTCCTTGTGGGGATAGACGGCGCCGGTGGGGTTGTTGGGCGAATTGATCACGATCGCCCTGGTGCTTCCGGTGACGGCGGCAGCAACGGCATCCACATCCAGCTGGTGGTTGCTGGTGGGAACGAAGACCGGCGCGGCGCCGGTCAGCTTAACCTGCTCGGCGAAGCTCACCCAGCAGGGAGCCGGGATGATCACCTGGTCCCCCGGATCGCAGATGGTCTGAAAAATTGTGTACAGGGCCTGCTTGGAGCCGTTGAAGACGACGATGTTGTCGGCCGAGCTGCCGGCAAACCGCTCGGCCAGGGCCGCTTTGAGATCGCCGAGGCCGGCGGTGTCGCTGTAGCGGGTCTGCTGCCGATCCAGGGCCCGTTTGGTGGCCGCGATCACCGGCTGCGGGGTGTCCACGTCCGGCTCGCCGATGGCCAGGCTGATCACCGGGCGTCCCTCGCGCCGCAGTTTTTCCAGCAGCGGAATGAACCGGGCGGTCCTGGAATCTTCGATGGTTTGAATTCGACGCGACAGTTTCATATCCAATTACAGGGTCGTATGTCGAGGGTTGAAATGGGGGACCCAACGCCGAGATTGGCTGAAATGGAGCGTTTTGGTTGCGGCATAACTACACACGCATTTTTTGTCTCAGCGCCAAATCCCCAAGCACCAGGGCTGCCATGGCCTCCACAATCGGCACGGCCCGCGGCACCACGCAGGGGTCGTGACGGCCCTTGGCCGCAAGGGTGACCGGATTGCCATCGAAATCGACCGTCTCCTGGGCCAGACCGATGGTGGCCGGCGGCTTGAACGCCACCGAAAAGAGCACCGGCTGGCCGTTGGAGATGCCGCCCTGCACCCCGCCGCTGTTGTTGGTGGCCGTTTTCAGGCGGCCGTCGACGGCCACGAAGGGATCGTTGTGAACCGAGCCCTTGAGCCGGGTGCCGGCAAACCCCGAACCGATCTCGAACCCTTTGGTAGCGGGTATCGAGAGCATGGCCTGGGCCAGCTTGGCCTCGAGCTTGTCGAAGACCGGCTCGCCCCAGCCGGCCGGAACCTGGCGGCACACGCAGGTGACCACGCCGCCGACACTGTCCTTGGCCTGCTTGGTCCGGGCCACCAGGGCTTCCATCTTGGCGGCGGCGGCCGCGTCCGGGCAGCGCACCCGGTTGCCGTCCACCGCCTGCCGTGTGATCTGGTGGACGTTGACCGGCGCCGCCGCAATGTCGCTGATGGCGCTGACCCAGGCGACGATCTCAACGCCATAGACCTCGTAGAGCATCTTTTCCACCACGGCGCCGGCGGCCACGCGGCCGATGGTTTCGCGCGCGCTTGAGCGGCCGCCGCCCGAAGCGGCGCGGATGCCGTATTTGGCTTGATAGGTGTAGTCGGCATGGGACGGCCGGGGGATCCGGCTCATCTCCCGGTAGTCGCCGGGCCGCTGGTCGCGGTTGGGCACAAAAAGGCCGATGGGCGTGCCCAGGGTGAGGCCGTTTTCCACGCCCGAAAAAATGGTCACCCGGTCCGCCTCCTGGCGGTCGGTGGTCAGTTCGCTCTGGCCCGGCCGGCGGCGGTCCAGCTGCGGCTGGATGTCCGCTTCGCCGAGCTGCATGCCGGGCGGGCAGCCGTCGAGGATGGCGCCCACGCCCTTGCAGTGGGATTCGCCGAAGGTGGAGACTTTGAGCAGGGTTCCGAAGGTGCTGGACATGGGGTTGGCCTCTAACGCTTACTGGGTTTGTTGGTTCTGGTGTGCGATCATGAACGCGTTGATGCGATCGCAGATGCTGCGAATCGTCAGCTTGTCCGTGTCGACGGTCAAATCGGCCGCTGCCAGGTAAAGCGGGCTTCTTTCCGCCAGGACCGCGCCGATTTCCGCGATCAGGCCCTGATCGGTCAGGGCCGGCCGGCTGCCGTCCGTGGCGGCGTCGGCCAGTAGGCGTGCCCGGATCGCCGGCTCTCCGGCCGTCAGCCAGACCACCGCACCCGAGGCCCGCATGGCGGAGACATTGCGGGCGTCCAGGATGACGCCGCCCCCGGTTGCCACCACCTGACCGTCGCCGGCCGCTACCTGCAGCAGGGTCAAGTGCTCCTGCTGCCGAAACAAGGGCCACCCCTTTTCGGCCACGATTCGGGCGATGGGGGTGTCGAGGGCCTGAGCGATGACCTGGTCGGTGTCCACGAAGGGCCATCCGATCCGGTCGGCCAGGGCCCGCCCCACGGTGCTTTTTCCAGTGCAGCGGTATCCGATCAGAAACAGGTTCACGATGCCAGGGTATCCCAGACCTGCCAGAAGTTGGGAAACGATTTTTCTACGCAGCCGGGATCCATGATTTTGATCCCCGGAACCACCAGGCCGGCCATGGCAAAGCTCATGGCGATGCGGTGGTCATCGTGGGTCGCGATGGTCGCGCCGTGCGCACGGCCGCCTGTTATCGAAAGGCGGTCGGGTTCGGCGACGGCCGTGATGCCCATTTTGGTGAGCTCTGCACAGGTGGATGCCAGCCGGTCACTCTCCTTGGCCTTGAGGTGAGCCACGTTTTCGATGATCGTGGTGCCCCTGGCAAAGGCCGCCACCACAGCCAGGGTGGGCACCATGTCGGGCATGTCGGCCATGTCCACCGTGACGGCCCGCAGGTCGCCGCCGGTGACGGTAATACCGTCCCTGTTGTCGTCCACCCGGCAGCCCATGCGTTCAAAGATCCGGGAAAGGCCCACGTCCCCCTGGCCGGAGTCGCGCGTGACCCCGTTGACGGTGACGCTGCCTCCGGTGATGGCGGCCGCGCCCCAGAAATACCCGGCCTGGGACGCGTCCGGCGCCACCGTGCAGTCGCCGGCCCGGTAGGTCTGTCCGCCGGGCACCGCGAAACGGGTGTAGCCGTCCCGGTCGAGGTTCAAGCCGAAGCGCTGCATGATCTCCACGGTCATGTCGACGTAGGGTCGCGAAACCGGCCCGTGGGAGACGCTGATGGTCAAACCCCCGGGGGTGCACGGCGCCATGAGCAGCAGGGATGATAGAAACTGGCTGCTCACGCTGCAGTCGATGGTCGCGTTTTTCCCGGTCACCTGGCCGCCGGGGATCTCCACCGGCGGGCAGCCGTTGCCCTGCAGGGCGCGGGCCTTGACGCCAAGCTGGTTGAGGGCCTCGAGCAGGTGGACGATGGGCCGCTGGTACATGCGCTCCGACCCGGTCAAGCGATAGGTTCCCTGGCCCAGGGCCGCCACGCCGGTCAACAGCCGCATGGAGGTGCCGGAGTTGGCCAGGTAGATCGGTTCGCGGCACGGTTTCAGGCGACCCTTCAAGCCCTGGATCTCAATGGACGTTTGCCGGTCGACCACCCTGGCCCCCATCTTTTCCAGAGCGGCCAGGGTCAACAGGGTGTCTTGGCTGCGCAGCGGGTTGCGTACCATGCAGGCGCCCTCGGACAGGGCCGCCGCGATCAGCGTGCGGTGCGTGTAGCTTTTCGAACCCGGGACCGAGACCCGGCGGTGGCCGATGCGGCCCGGTTGTATTTCAATCATGGTTTTTGTCCCTGACCGGGCATCTCAAGCAGCCGTTTCCAGTGCATCCAGAACGATTTTTTTCATCAGCTGGACCGGCGCTTTTTGGCCGGTCCAGCGCTGGAACTGGATGGCCCCCTGGTGGACAAACATCGCCACGCCGTCGACCAGCCTGCACCCGGCGGTACGCGCCGCCTTGAGCAACCGGGTTTCCAGGGGATTGTAAACGATGTCCATCACGGTCATGCCGGGCCGCAGGCAGGCGATGGAAACGGGTATCCGGTCCGTGTCGGGCGCCATGCCCACGCTGGTGGCATTGATCAGGATCTCCACCCCGGCCCCCAAAAAGTCGTTCAAGGGGCAGAAGTCGCCGCCGACCTCCTCAGCCAGCCGCCGACCCCGACGGTCACTGCGGTTGACAATGGTCAGGCGCCCGCCGTTGGCCGTCACGCCGTGGGCCAAAGCGCGGGCGGCGCCGCCGGCCCCGATCACCGCCACCTGGCGGTGAATCACGGGCGTTTTTTCCAGCAGGGCGGCCACGGCTCCGGGGCTGTCCGAATTGAATCCACAGAGCCGGCCGTCGTGGTTGACGATGGTGTTGACGGCCCCGATCTGGCGGGCCAACGGGTCCACCTCGTCCAGTAAATCCATCACGGCGACCTTGTGGGGAATGGTCACGCTGCAGCCGCGGATGTCCAAACCGCGAATCCCGGCCACGGCCCCGGGAAGGTCGCTGACCCGAAAGGCCACGTAGACGGCGTTGATGCCCCTTTTGGCAAAGGCCGCGTTGTGCATGAGCGGGCCGAGGCTGTGGGTGACCGGGTCCCCGATTACCGCATACACCCGCGTCTTTGCGTCAATTGTAACCATATTCGGTTGTTTCCATTCCGGGTGCGGCCGTTTTCAGGTGCCCACACCCACCAACGGGTAGGATCCCAGGTTTTTCAGGTAGAGCGTGTGGGGTCGAATCGACTCGATGGCTTCCTGAATGTTGTCGTCTTCGGTGTGCCCCTCCAGGTCCACGAAAAAGAAATGGCTCCAGCTGGCGTGCCGGGTGGGACGCGACTCGATCTTGACCAGGTTGATGCCGGCGGCCGTAATGGGGGCCAGGGCGCCGGCCAGGGCGCCGGGCACGTGGGCCAGGGCGAACATCAGCGAGGTTTTGTCCCTGTCCGACCGGCGCACCTGCTCCTTGCCGATCACCAGAAAGCGCGTGGGTGGCCGGGAAAAATCCTCGATCTTGGAGGCGACGGCCTCCAGTCCGAAGATGGCCGCCGCGCCGACCCCGGCGATGGCCGCCACGCCGGTGTCCCTGGCGGCCTGGTCCACCGCGAAGGCGCTGGAGCTGCACTCTTTCAGTTCCACATCGGGCAGATACTGGTTGAGCCAGTTGCGGCACTGGTTCAGGGCCTGGGAGTGGGCGTACACCACCCGGATCGCACCCAGCTTGATCTCCTGGGCCAGCAGGTCATAGGAGACCGGTTGGTAGCGTTCGGCACAGATACACAGGGCCGATTCGAAAAACAGGTCCAGGGTGTGGCGCACCGATCCTTCCACGGAGTTTTCCACCGGCACGACGCCATAATCGCAGGCATCTTTTTCGACTTCGCTGAAGATTTCCCGGATGCTGGGCTGGGGCACGTAGGTGACCGAATAGCCGAAGTGGCTGGTTGCCGCCAGGTGGGTGAAGGTGGCTTCGGGCCCCAGATAGGCCACGCGCTGGGAGGCCTGGATGGCGCGTGCGGCGGCGATGATGTCGATGAAGATGTGGTGCAGGACGTTGGGGTTCAAGGGCCCCTTGTTCAGGGCGGTCAGGCGCTTGAGAATCTCGCTTTCGCGGGTGCTGTCGACCACGCGGTTGCCGCTGCCCTTCTTGAGTTCTCCGATCCGCCGGGCCAGATTGAGGCGGCGGTTGATCAACTCCAGGATCGTGTCGTCGATACGGTCGATCTGCTCACGGATTTCACAGATGTCGGTGGCCATCGTGCAAACCGGTGTCGTGGCGTCATCTGGCATGTTGGGTGCGGCCCGCTTTTCTGACAAACAAAGGGCCGGGGAGGGTGATCTCCACGGCCCTGAAAAAAAGAGCCGTGGGGTTCTGGGTCCGCCCACGGCCTGGTTTGTCTGTTGGGATTCTCAGGACATCTCAGCGCGCGTCGGGCAGGCCCTTGCTAAAAAAGCGATCAAAGTAATAAAACCTGCCGCCGCTCACGCGAATCATATCAGTGTCCATGCTCTTTATTAAGAACTAAAGTCGCGCAAAATTACAAGGTCGCTGCACGCCTGTCAAGCTTTTTCACCGCTGTCGGCGCCATGGGGTGGCAGGAACAGCCCCAGGAGGAGACAGATGACCGCGGCGATCAGGGCCAGCCAGAAGACATCGATGACGCTGTTGCCGATGGCGTCGTGCAAGACGGACTTGACGTCGGGCAGCAACTGCTGCTGCACGTCAGGGCGGAAGAAGTTTTCGAAGTTCCGACGAATCTGGCTCAGGGTCGCGGCCGGTATCCGTCCCACGAGGGCCGAATTGTTCAACGTGTCCGCCACCTGGGCAAAGCGGGCGGTCACCAGGCTGCCGCAGATGCCGATTCCCACCGTTCCGCCCAGGGTTCGCGTGAACTGGTGCGAGGAGGTGGCCACCCCCAGGTCCTTTTTGTCAACACTGTTTTGAACGATCAGCAGGGTGGAAATGGAGGTGAACCCCATGCCCACACCGGCCAGTCCCATGGCCGCGGCGCAGGTCCACAAGCTGGTGGCGGCTGAAAAGCGAACCGCCATCACGCAACCGGCCACCAGAATGATGCCACCGGCCAGGGCGAATCGTTTTTCGCCCCAGCGGTTGGACTTGCGCCCGCAGTAAAGGGCTCCGGCGGACCAGCCGAAGCTGAGAAACATCATGACGATGCCCAATTGGGCCGGCGTCTGGCCCAGGGCGCCCTGGATGAACAGGGGACTGAAGGCCGATAGCGAAAAGATGGCCACGCTGCTGAAAAAGACCAGACCGTTGCCACTGGAAAATCCGCGCCGACCGAACAGATTGAAACAGAGAATGGGTTCGTTGCTGCGTTTTTCAGCCAGGTAGAAGCCGCCGGCAGACAGGAAAAACAGCGCCACCAGCCCCAAAATGGGCAGCGACGTCCAGGCGTAGTCGCGTCCACCCAGTAAAAAGACGGTCAGAAACGAAAGGATGGCCACCACCAGGGTGACGATGCCCAGGTAGTCGATCTCGACCACCTGGTGCTTTTCACGTGTTTCCGTCAAAAAGAACCAGATGCCGATCAACGAGAGCAGGCCGATGGGCACGTTGATGTAAAAAATCCAGCGCCAGGAGACCCAGCTGACGATAAAGCCGCCGATGGACGGTCCCAGAACGCTGGCCAGCCCCCAGACGAAACTGGCGTACGACATCATGCGCCCCCGCTGCTCCGGTTCGGAAATGTCCGACAGGACGATGTACACCAGGGCAAAATTGCCGCCGGCGCCAATGCCCTGGACGGCCCGGAAGACGGTCAGGGCCACCATGCTCTGGGCCATGCCGGCCAGGATGGAACCGATCACAAAAATCAGGATCGACACCAGGTAAAGCGTGCGGTTGGCAAACAGGTCGGCCAGTTTGCCGAACACCGGCAGGGCGACGGCCCGGCTGAGCAGATAGGTCGAAAAGACCCAGCTGTAAAGATGCAGTCCGCCCAGGTCGGCCACGATGGTGGGCATGACCGCGCTCATGATCAGGGTGTCCAGGGCGGCCAAAAACAGGGCCAGCAGGGTGGCCAGAATGAGCAGCAGGCGGCGTTGGCGGGAGAGCGAATCCGGCGGCATTTGATCCTTGGGGTTGATCGTGTACGTGGAAGCGATAAAGGGTACCATAAGGTGCCGGACGTGCAAACACAAGCCTCGAAAGTTCTTGAGGGCGGCGCGCATACCCGTTATGCTCTAAGCGCGTGGCGTGTCGCTACCCGGTTATAGGCCGTGGGCCGGCACGCGATGCCACCGAAGCGCCGCAACCCGGACCCCGGCCGTGACCGAAAAAAGGGTTTTTCAATTGTGATCTATAGTTACCTGTCGACCGGCGTGCTGCTGCATGCCATCACCGTGGCCGAGGTGTCGGCGATTGTGGCGATGACCGCCTGTATGGATTCGACGCCATCAATAGTCCTTGTCATTATGGCCGCGGGCTTTTTTCCTCTTTTCACTCAACTGGATGCCCGCTCCCGCTTCCAGGAATATAAAAAAGTCAGGGACCAACTGATCCGCTACGGACCGGACCGGCGCATTTTCAAATCCATGGCCGCCTCACGCTGTCAGCGGGACGCGGCCATGGCTGCCGCGCGCCAGTTGGGTTACGCCGCGGAAACCCGCGCTTTTTTCAGTGCCGCCGGCTACCGATGGTATCATTTGGCCCCCGATTTCGTCGCGCGCCACCCGGCCTTTTTTGCACACGCCGCCTTTTGGCGTGGCACCTTTTTCGTCGCCACCTACCATGCCCGTTACCCGGTTCCGGCAGCGCCTCGGATCGATGTCCCGATTCCGGTAGATGGCGATTGAGGCGTTCATGAAATGCAGTTGGCAACTTATGTTGGGCGTGATCTCAAGCCTGTCTGTGTTCGGCTCATGGTGCGGCGTTCGTGAAGCGGTCGAGGAGCCGGTGGACATGGTTACCACGGACCAGGTGTTTACGGCCGTGGTCGACGGCCGGTGTAGCTTTACCGAAAACCGGCACCCGGACGAAACCATCGCCTGGGAAGGCGCCAAGGGGGGAGGTCGGGGCCTACCCGACCAATGAACGCCTGTTGGCGATTTCCAGAGCGGCGGGCAAGTGGAGCATCCAGCCGCTCAAGGTACGCCCGAATAGGGAGGTGCCAGGTACCCTCCTGGGCAAGCGACAACCAGGATTATCCTGAAAACCTCCCCGCCTGATGGCGGCATTGACCTCCCGGGATGCCGTGTGGCGTGACTTTGAACTTCAGTAGCGTTGCCCCGGCGGCCCGGGGAGCATCGACTATCCCCACCTTTGAATAAGCTTCCGAAAGGCGTCTGCCGGCGCGACACAGACACCGAACGTGAATTCAACTTTTGACGGTTTGTGCCAATACAAAACGGTGTGATTCAAGTTTATTCGATAAATGTCGTTCAAAATTTTTTGTTTCCATATTTGATGAAATGTAATATATCCAAAGTGGATGATCAGTACGCGGGTTGTGCATCGTGAACGGGTGGCCATCGGGCGGTGCCGCCACACTCGGGCAAGACCGAACCGATGGAGATTCACAACGAACTGTCTGGAAAGAGGCATCAAACAGGGGGTGGGTTATGGCAACACGCGACCAGATCGAAGAGGCCGTCAATCAACTTTTTACGCCCAGCCGATTAATGTCGATTATTTTTTTGGTCGTGCTGAGTGTCCTATTGTTGAACACCAGCGGCATCGAGCACCGCACGATTGATGGTTCCATCGCTGAATATCAGCAAACTGCGGTATCGCCGATACTCGACACCAGAGGGTAGTCAGGACGAGCCGCGGGCGACCTTTTTTTCCAGCTTGGCGTCGAAGGAGGCCTTGTCGATCACGAAGCGCTCGTGCCTGCCTTGGGCGATCCGGTCGACGCCGTCGTGGGCCTCGATTTCAAAAACCAGCCGCCTGCGATCCACCTCCACCAGCTTGACTTTGGCGGTGACCTCAAATCCGGCTGGGGTCGCCGCGGTGTGGCTCACGTCGATGTGGGTTCCCACACTCTGTTCGGCCGGCCACTCCAGGTGCGGAGTAATGGCCTGAATGCAGGCCCACTCGAAAAACCCGACCATGAAGCCGGTGGCAAAGACCTTGGGCATGACCTGGAATTCGGAAGCTTCCGGGTAGAGCGCCGGGACCGTCTTGGCGTCGGTGATGCGCAGCTTCAGTTCGTGTTCGATTCCGGGAACGAGGGTCTCTTTCATTGGCTCTCCTGTGTTGTTAAAAAAAGATAACGTGTTAAGTGATTAAGGTCAGAAATGCCGGCATCGATTTATCAGGCACAATACCACAATTGAATCACTTCTTCACGGCCATTTGAGGCCGCTTCCACCGACCTCGGATCCTGAGAGAAAAGGCCTTCCCGCGGCAAGCCGCGGGAAGGCCTTTGATTTACATGCCGCTTATGAAGGCGCGCTACGCCATTTAGTTTCGTGCACCGGCCAGACCGATTTTGTTGAGGGCGGTTTCCATTTCGCCCAGGATGGTCGGATCGTCGATGGTAGCTGGAACCTTGTACGCCACGTTGTCGGCGATCTTCTGGATGGTGCCGCGCAGGATTTTGCCCGAGCGGGTCTTGGGCAGGCGATTGACCACGGTGGCCGTCTTGAAGGCGGCCACCGGGCCGATGCGCTCGCGCACCATCTTGACGACTTCGGCTGTAATTTCCTTGTGGTCGCGGTCGACGCCGGCGTTGAGTACCAGGAACCCAATCGGGATCTGGCCCTTGAGTTTGTCCTCGACCCCCAGGACGGCGCATTCGGCCACGTCGGGATGATCGGCAAGGACCTCCTCCATGGCGCCGGTCGAAAGGCGGTGCCCGGCCACGTTGATGATGTCGTCGGTGCGGGCCATGACGTAGGCGTAGCCGTCCTCATCGATGTAGCCGGCATCGGCGGTCTTGTAGTATCCCGGGAACTCTTCCAGATAGGATTCGACGAAACGGGCGTCGTTTTTGTACAAGGTGGGCAGGGTTCCCGGAGGCAGGGGCAGTTTGACCACCAGTGCCCCGATGGTGCCCGGCGCCACCTCCTGGTTGCTGTCGTCGACCACGCGCAGGTCCCATCCGGGAACGGGCTTGGTGGGTGAACCATACTTGACGGGATACTGGTGAAGGCCCATGCAGTTGGCTGCGATGGCCCAGCCGGTTTCGGTCTGCCACCAGTGGTCGATGACCGGCACCTTGAGGTTCTTTTCCGACCACTGAATGGTGTCGGGGTCGGAGCGTTCGCCGGCCAAAAAGAGGATCTTGAAGCCGGAGAGATCGTAATTTTTAATCAGTTCACCCTTGGGGTCGTCGCGCTTGATGGCCCGAAAGGCCGTGGGTGCCGTAAACTGGCATTTGACCTTGTGCTGTGAGATGACGCGCCAGAAAACGCCGGCATCCGGCGTGCCGACCGGTTTGCCTTCGAACAGGACCGTGGTGGCGCCCTTGAACAGCGGTGCGTAGACGATGTAGGAGTGGCCCACCACCCAGCCCACATCCGATGCAGCCCACCAGACATCGCCGGCATCGATGTCGTAAATGTTCTTCATGGTCCATTTAAGGGCCACCATGTGGCCGCCGTTGTCGCGCACGACGCCTTTGGGCTGACCGGTGGTACCCGAGGTGTAGAGGATATAGAGCGGATCGGTGGCGGCAACGATGACGCAGTCCGCCGGTTTGGCAGCGGCCATGGCGTCGGCCCAGTCCACATCGCGGCCGTCGATCATGGTGGCCGTTTCCATGGGACGCTGCAAAACGATGCAGCACTGTGGTTTGTGATCCGCCATATCGATGGCGCCATCCAGCAGGGGCTTGTATTTGATCACCTTCTTAACTTCGATACCGCATGACGCCGAGACGATCGCCTTGGGTTTGGCGTCGTTGATGCGGGTGGCCAGTTCCTTGGCGGCAAATCCACCGAACACCACGGAGTGAATGGCACCGATGCGGGCGCAGGCCAGCATGGCTATGGCGGCCTCGGCGATCATGGGCATGTAGATGAGCACCCGGTCGCCCTTGACCACGCCCTGAGCGGCCAGCACGCCGGCGAATTTGGCGGTTTCATCGCGCAGCTGGCGATAAGTGTAGGTTTTGATGGTGTCGGTTACGGGGCTGTCATAGATCAGGGCCGCCTGATCGCCGCGGCCGTTGTCGACGTGCAGATCCAAGGCGTTGTAGCAGGTGTTCATCTCTCCACCGGTAAACCAGCGGTAGAACGGCTTGTTGCTGTCATCCAACACCTTGTCCCAGCGTTTTTCCCAGTGGCAGTCCTCGGCCGCTTTACCCCAGAAGCCATTTGGATCGTTAATTGATTCCGCAAATGCCGCCTCGTAGAGATTGGTCATGAATCATTCCTTTCCTGTGTTCGCGGTGATCGATGCAGTGTCAGTGTCTGGTCGGGGCACCACGGCTTGGCCCGGAGCTGAAGTGGCGGCTCCGGGCAAGCGCTGATGGTACCCTGTGGGTTAGGGTTTATGGAGCTGTTCGGGTGTTTGGCCCGCGTCACCCGTGGGAGATGCCGCGTCGAACGGCTCTTTCACCCAGGGCGGTGTCGGGCCGAGAGGCGCCTAAGCGTTTTCTTGGGCCAGCTTGCCAACCGGTTCGGGAGATGAATCGATCCACGGTTTACCAAGGGGGAGAATCGGTTTGCCGAACACCTGGGCGTAAATGGCGGCGGCCATCATGTACCAGGCATTCAGGGCGCACAAAATCAGGATGACGGCGGTGGGTTTGGTCAATCCCGGATAACCGAAGTGAGCCAGATCGAGGCCGATGAACCCGATCAGCAGCAAGGTAAAGGTCGAGGCCATGGCCCCGTGGATGCGCATGGCGCCGATCCACATGATGGCGGTGTAGAGCGTCCAGACGATCAGGAAAAAGCCCACATCCGTGCCGCTGAGGGTGTAAATTTTATAATGGTTCAGCATCCAGATAATGCCCAGGGCAATCCAGAAAGCACCGTAGGAAACGAAAGCGCTGTACCCGAAATTGTTGCCGCACTTGAACTCCTGAAACCCGGCGATCAGCTGAGCCATGCCGCCGAAGGCAATGGCGAGCGCCAGAACCGGGCCGATCCCGCACCACCCCAGGTTGTGAAACTGAAGAATCAATGTGGTTAAACCGAAACCTGCCAGACCGACGACTGCTGGATTTCCCTGACCCTCTGCTGCCATGTGGAGCCTCCCGTGATTGAATGTGAGTAGTGTGAAGTAGGTTAAACCATGCTGCCTAAAATGAGTGAGCGTGCTTGCTGACGATCTGCCATTCAAACGGTGTGCCAGGAGTGAGAGCGTTAATTATTCTCTATGATAACAGTTTGTTGTGTTGCTTGACGGCGCGTTGAAAAATGAATTCTATTCGGGGATTTAATGGGGCTTTTTTGACCCAAAATCGTGCTGGTTCTTGTATATCTAATTGATATGTTTATGTTAAACAGTTGTGGGGTGAAATAGTCTCAATTGGGGAAAACTATAGCCCATGACCCTTCATCTTGCGGAACAGGGTGCGCCGATCGACGCCCAGCAGTTCGGCCACGCGGGAACGGTGCCACTGATGTTTGTGGAGCAGGCGTTCAATGTAAGCTTTTTCGAATGCGCGGACCGCATCGCTCAGGCTCAGGTCCCAGCGATCCGGCAGAAGCGGCGCCGTGTCGACGCCCCGGGGAGGGCGATCGCCCCCGGTTTCGGGCGGGATGTCCAGAAAATCGATTTCGCCCAGGGTGATGTAGCGCTGGACGGTGTTCTGCAGTTCGCGCACATTACCCGGCCAGGCGTAGCGCTGCATGGCCGCAATGACCCGCTGGGGCACCACGGGCAGTTTGTCGCCGTGGGGAAAGTCGTTGACGAAGTGGTTGACCAGCAGGGGAATGTCTTCTATGCGTGATTTCAGGGGCGGCAGGTGGATGGGCAGAATGTGAATCCGGTAAAAAAAGTCCTTGCGGAAACGGCCGCTCTCAATGCTGCTGCGCAGGTTGCGATTGGTTGCCGCCACGATGCGCAGGTCGGCCTGCTTGACCTCGCTGCCGCCGATGGGGGTGTAGCCGCCGCCTTCGATGGCCCGCAACAGTTTGACCTGCAAGGTCAGGTTGAGCTCGCCGACCTCGTCCATGAACAAAGTGCCTTTGTCGGCCGCGTCCAGGTAGCCGGGCTTGTCCTGATCGGCGCCGGTAAAGGCGCCCTTGAGGTAACCGAAGAATTCGCTCTCGATGAGGTTGTCGGGGATGGCGCCGCAGTGGACGGTGACGAATTTGTTGTTGCCGCGGTCGGACAGGTCGTGAATGGTCTTGGCCACCAGCTCCTTGCCCGTTCCCGAATCGCCGTATATGATCACATGCGCGTTGGATTCGGCCGCCTTGAGGATGTTCTCGTAGACCTCCTGCATGGCCTGGCTTTTGCCGATGATACGGCCGAACCGGCTGGCCGTGCGCAACGATGTTTTCAGCCGGCGGTTTTTGGCCGCCAGGTCGGCTTCGCGCTGGCGCAGCCAGTCTTCGGTGGTCTTGCGTTTGGTGATGTCGAGCACCACGGCCTGCAGGTGGCTGACCCGGCCTTCGGCGCTGAATACCGGTGCCTGGACGGCATCGTACCAGCGGCCGTCCCGCTCGTTGTAAAATTCGGTGTGGGCAGTCTGGGCGTTGAAAACGTCGGTGTGACGGCACCACGGGCAGGGTCGCTCAAGGCCGTACAGGGTCAAATGGCAGCGCTTGCCAGTTACATCGCCGCCCACGTGGTCGGCCAGTCTGCGATTGACAAAATCCAGTTTGAAGGTCGTGTCGCAGGTATAGATGAAACCCGCGAAGATAGAGACGATTTCGGCCAGGCGGGCCTCGTTCTGCTTCAAGGCGGCCGCCGTCTTCTCACGGATGGCGACTTCCTTTTTCAATTCCGCGTTGGTTGCCAGCAGCTGCTCGGTCCGCTGGTGCAGGTCCGCCGTGCGCCTGCGGATTTCGTCTTCCAGATGGGCCTGGTAGCGCCGGTTCTCTTCCAGCAGACGGTTGCGTTCCAGGGCCCTTCGGACGGCATGCTCCAACACCGCCATGTCCACGATGGGCTTGGTGACAAAATCAAACGCTCCCAAGCGCAGGGCCGCGACGGCATCCTGCAGCACCCCGGCGCCGGTGACGACAATCACGGGTACCTCGTCCAGATCGGTGGCAACGGCCTCGAGCACTTCCAACCCGTCCATGCGCGGCATGCGCAAGTCCAGCAGGACCACATCGGGTCGGCTCGCCCGGAAGCGGTCGAGCCCTTGCACACCGTCCGCGGCCTGCTCGACGGTAAACCCACTGTCCTGCAGATAGGTCGAAACGCTGTCGCGGACAATCTCTTCGTCGTCGATGACCAGCACCCGGCGTTTTTCCAATGTGTCACTGGACACGCTCAAGCTCCTTGAATTCGTTACCCAGATCGGTTTCTCGCGCCGCTGCCAAGGGGTCGCTCAGGGGGAGGCGTACGATAAAGCTGGCGCCGCTGCTCAGGGTCGATTCGGCAGAGAGGCTGCCGCTGTGGTTGTTGGTGACGATGAAATAGGAGACCGAGAGTCCCAGCCCGGTACCCACGCCGACCTCCTTGGTGGTGAAAAAAGGTTCGAAGATGCGGTTGAGCTGCACATCCGTCATTCCGGGGCCGTTGTCGGCGATTTCAATCACGGCAAATTCGTTTTCCCGTCTAAGGTGCAAGGTGATGCAGGGCGTTCGTTTCGGCATGCTGGTGCTGCTCATGGCCTGGGCGGCATTGCGCAGCAGATTGAGGATCACCTGCTCGATTTCGGTGTCGACGCACGGCACCTGGGGCAGGTCCGGCCGATAGTTGCGTACGATGCGGATGTCGCGAAAATCAAATTTCTTTTTCAAATCGTAATCGTGGTTGGCCAGCTCGACGGCCTTGTCCAACAGATTGGCCATATCTACCGGCACTTTTCGGGACTCGCTGCGCCGGCTGAAACTGAGCATGTTCTCGACGATGTGCGAGGCCCGCTCGCCGGAAAGACGGATGTTTTCCAGAAATCGAAAGATCTCGCGTTTTTCCAGATAGGCGCGGATGGACTCCAGTTGGATGCCGCAGGCGGCGGCCTCGGTTTCGTTGGCGGGCAGCCCCGGCGACAATCGTCGGATCACGTTTTGAAGGCTCTGCAGCATGCCCCCCAGCGGATTGTTGATCTCATGGGCCATGCCGGCTGCCAGTCCGCCGACGCTCATCATCTTTTCGGTCTGAACCATCATGTTTTCCATGCGTACCCGTTGGGTGACGTCGTCCACCCGGATGACGGCCCCTTTGACCTGACCGGCTTCGATGGGGTAGACCATGATGTCGGCGTAAAATGTGCTGTGATCGTGGCTGCACATGGCCTTTTCCACCTGGCGGGCCCGCCCCTGGTGCATGGCCGCGGCGATCATTTTCGTGTGCGGAACCAACAGCGGCAGCACCTCGGTGACCGGGCGCCCTAACGCCTGCCGGTCGCTGATGCCGGTCATGCCTACGGCGCTGCGGTTGTATTGAGTCACCCGGCACTGACGGTCCACGCCGATCAGCACCGACGGCATGGCATCCACGAAGTTTTTCAGGTAGTGCCGCATGCGAGCCATCTCCTGTTCGGCCTCGCGGGCCTCGGTGATGTCGGTGCCGATGCACAGGTACTCCCGGATGGCGCCGGCGTTGTCGCGAACGGCCCGACTGGTCCAGGCGATCCACACCCGGGTGCCGTCGCGCAGCGTGTTGGCATGGGCGCGTTCACCGGAATAGCTGCCCTGGCCAACCATCATCTGGATGCCGGCGGGTGTGTCGGGGGAAACCAGGGTCCCGACCACTGATTTTCCCAGAATCTCGGGTTCGGTGTACCCAAAAAACCGCTGGGCGAACTCATTGAAAAAGGTGATCAGGCCTTCCGGGGTCATGCGCAGGATGATGCTGTTGGCATTTTCCACCAGTTCGCGATACTTGGCTTCGCTTTTGCGGATCGCGGCCTCCGCTTTTTTGCGATCGGCGATTTCCGTTTTCAGGCTTTGGCTGGAGGCCTCCAGACGCTCCATGAAGGTGTTGAAGTAGTAGGCCAGGGTGCCGACTTCATCCCGGCTTTGGCGCTGCATGCGCACCGAAATGTCTCCCTTGGCGCCCGAAGCGAAGCGTTGCATCAGTTCCTGGAGGGGGTTGGTGATCGAGGCGCTGATACGCAAGGTGATCGGCAACACCAGTATGAATGAAATCACGACCGTGGCCAGGATCAGGTGCCCGATGGTTTTGAGCGGTGCGAAAAACTCTTCCAAAAAGCTGGAGGAGGCCACGATCCACTGATATTCGGGTATGTAATTGAAGATCACCAGCTTTTCGCGGGCCTGCGCTTCACCGGGCGCAGCCCATGAATAGATGATTTTGCCGCTCTTGCGGTTGCAGATTTCCTGAATGAACGGGCGTCCCTGTTCATCAATGGCCGTTAAATAGTTGCCTTCCAGGGAGGGGTGCACGATCAGGTTGCCCTCGGTGTCGAGCACATAGCAAAATCCGGTCTGGCCGAAAACGACGGAGAGGATGCTGTCTCGAAAATCATCCACGTTGACCAGTTCTTTAAATTCGTTGCGGTAGGAAGAGACCGAAATGATCCAATCCCAGGGGTCAAAATAGGTCATGTAGAGTGCCTTGGGCCGAGGGGTAAACTCGCCGGGGTTCTTCCAGTCGTACTCCAGGTAACCTTCCTTGCGCTGCTTCTGATCGGCGATGAAGGCGTGTTCGGACAGGTCCACATTTACCAGGGCCGTTTCGGGGTGGATCTGAATGATCCCGCGGCTGTCGACGGCATAAATATAGCCGGTTTTTCCGATTGTCTGGCTCAGCATGACATCGCGGGTCCGCTGCTGGGCCTCGGCCATGCTGATTGTTCCCATCAGGGCCTGTTGGTAAAAATGCCGGGCGATTTCGCGATTTTTTTCGGCGACGGCCCGCAGGTGGTTCTTGATCGACACGCCAGCGGAGGTCCGCACCATGTTGGTGATGGTCTGGGTGGTGTTGGCCAGCTCGCTTTCAATGTTGGTTTCGATCACCTCTTTGACGAAAAAGAAGATGATGCTGCTGCCGATCGTCAAAGAGACGATGAAAACCGCCGAGTAGCTGATCAGCAGCTTGTATCGGATACGCAGATCCGCAAAATGGCGGGCCAGATTAATCATTCACTGCTCCTGTCAACTGCGCGCCATTGGCTGTGGGGCCGATTTGTTTCCCATCCATCGTGGAGGCACAACGCCGCTCATCGTCGATGCCCGGCGGACATCGGAAAGGCTAAAGAAAGGCGGCCCCGGATGTCAACAATGCAAGAACCCGAGCGGATGACGATTCGGCGGCGCACCGATGCCAGCGCTGATGCGGCGGACTGCCGGTTGAACGCGTGGTGCGATACCGGCCGTGGGGTGTGGGAGCAAAGGTCCAAAGGGGCAGGATCGCCTGGTGTGGGTGTGCGGGTCTGCGTCAGGCGGATTCGACCGACTTGATCTCGGGGATCTGTTGCTTGAGCACCCGTTCGATGCCGTTTTTGAGGGTCATCTGGGACATGGGACAGCCTGCGCAGGCGCCCTGGAGCCGAACTGTGACGATTCCGTCGACCACACTGACCAGTTCCACGTCGCCCCCGTCAGCCTGCAGCATGGGACGGATCTTGTCGATGGCCGCTTCTACTTTTTCTTTCATCATATGCCCCCTGGAGATGTTGGCGTGGTTGATGTCAGCTGTCACGCCTACTATAAAACGCATTTCGGAAACGGTCAAATGTGCCGGCCCGGATTGCCGCGCGCATACCTGCGGCCAGGTTCAGGTAGTAGTGCAGGTTGTGGATGGTGTTCAGGCGGTAGGCCAGGATCTCGCGCGTCATGAAGAGGTGCCGCAGGTAGGCCAGGCTGTAGTTTCGGCAGGTGTAGCAGTCGCAGGCGGGATCCACCGGCCCTTCGGCCGTGCGAAAATGGGCGTTGCGGATGTTGATCGTGCCGTGCTCGGTGAACATCTGACCGTTGCGGGCGTTGCGCGTGGGCATGACGCAGTCGAACATGTCGGCCCCCAGGGCCGTCAGCTCCACCAGATCCTCCGGGGTGCCCACGCCCATGACATAGCGCGGCCGATCGGCAGGCAACAGGGTCAATGTGCAGGCGGCCATTTCCAGCATCAGGGCCTTGGGTTCGCCCACACTCAACCCGCCGACGGCATAGCCGGGAAAGTCCAGGGCGGTGATCGCCTCGGCGCTGCGCTGCCGCAGATCGGCAAACATGCCCCCTTGAACGATGCCGAACAGGTGGTTACGCCGACCCGTCCGTTGCTCCCAGAAGCGCTTGCAGCGCGTCGCCCAGCGGGTGGTCAAGGCCGATGCCTGGGCGGCCTGGGCATGTGTGGCCGGGTGTTCGAGGCACTGGTCCAGGCACATGGCGATGTCCGAATTCAGGCAGGTCTGCACCTCGACGGATTTTTCCGGCGTCAGCAGGTGGCGGGAACCGTCGATGTGGGACTGAAAGGCGTAGCCATCTTCGCTGAGCTGGCGCAGCTTGGCCAGGGAAAAGACCTGGAAGCCGCCGCTGTCGGTCAATATGGGCCGGTCCCAGTGCATAAAGCGGTGCAGGCCGTTAAAGCGCCCGACGACGTCGCATCCCGGCCGCAGGTAGAGGTGGTAGGTGTTGGCCAGGACGATTTGGGCCCCGGCGGCCTCTAGCTCTTCCGGGCTCAGGGCTTTGACGGTCGCCTGGGTGCCCACGGGCATGAAGACGGGCGTTTCAACCTTCCCGTGATTGGTGGTGAGCGTGCCGGCGCGGGCTGATGTCAGATCGCATTGTTGATCTATTCTAAAGGCGCCCATGGTGTTAAGTGTCTCCTACTCGATCAACATCGCATCCCCATAACTGAAGAAGCGATATTTCTCCTTGACCGCCTCGCCATAGGCCTTGAGCATCCTTTCCCGGCCGGCGAAAGCAGATACCAGCATGAGCAGGGTCGAGCGGGGCAGGTGAAAATTGGTGATCATGGCATCCACGATGGAAAAGGCGTAGCCGGGATAGATGAACAGGTCGCAGTGCCCGCACCCCGGCACAACGCGTCCGCCGGACCGGCCGGCATACTCCAAGGTACGCACGCTGGTGGTACCCACGGCGATCACACGGCAACCGTCGTCCTTGGCCCGGTTGACGATGTCGGCCGTTTGCGCTGAAACCGTGAACCACTCTTCGTGCATGCGGTGGCTGCGGATGTCGTCTACCCGCACCGGAACGAAGGTGCCGTAGCCCACGTGCAGGGTCACGGCTGCCAGGGTCACCCCGTTTTCGCGCAGCCGGGCCAGGATCGCCTCGCTGAAGTGCAAGCCGGCCGTCGGGGCGGCGACGGCGCCTGACCGGCGTGCATAAACCGTCTGATAGCGCACGCGGTCGGAATCCTCGGGTGCGGTTGCGCTCCGTTTGATGTATGGCGGCAGCGGCATGCGTCCCACCCGTTCGAGCAGCCGGTCGAAAGATTCCGGCGCCGAAAAGGCCACCTCATAGATGCCGTCTGAAAATGACAGCACCTCGGCCACAAGGCCCTGGTCGAACCGCATCCGGGTGCCGGCCGCGGCCTGTTTGGAGGCTTTGATCAGGCAGCGATGCCTGCGCCGGCCGTCGCCGCAGCGCCGGCGGTCCGGCTGCCCGTAGTCAAGAATCAACAGTTCGACCTTGCCGCCGGTCTCTTTGCGGCCGTGCAGACGGCCCGGAACGACGCGGGTGTCGTTGACAATCAAAACGTCCGTGGGCCGCAGCAAATCAACAATATCCACAAAGTGCCGGTGGGCCAGGCTGCCGTCGCGGCGCTTGAGGTGCAGCAGCCGCGAGCCGTCGCGCCGGTCGCTCGGCGCCTGGGCAATGAGGGCTTCCGGCAAGGCGTAGTCATAGTCGTCGAGTGTGTACATCCGGGCACTATAGACATGATCGTCGCGGTGTTCAAGCCGCAGCGGCCACCTGCCGCCTCCCCTTTTCCGTGAATTTCATTCATTTGATGATCAATTATTATTTTATTTTTCTTGACAGAGCTTTGGCCGGCATCCTAATTAATCTTCCATAACATTGTTACGCTTCGATCTCGGCTCAAACAATAAATTGAAAAAAAACATTGATTTTATTGATTAAAAAACATAAAAAGAGATAAGAACATCATTCTTTGTGTTCATTTCGCACCACTCTGACCCTCGAAGTGACAATCGATATATTTAAATATAAATCAAATGGTTATTTAAAAACAGGCCTGCGAGGCCGGTTTTTTTATTTGAATTGAAATAACAATGTTTACACCCCTTAAACCCGATGTGTACCAGCGGCTCGAGCAGGCTGTGCTGGACATTTTTTCCCACTCCGACTTTCACAAAGCCAACATTCGTGACGTGGCCAACCGGGCAGGGGTCAGTTTTTCTACGATCTACAAACACTACGGGTCCAAAGAGCGGCTGGTGTTCGCTTTCGTGGATGTCTGGCTGGGCAAGTTGACCGACCGGATTTACGATCACCTGCAGGGCATCGAAGACCTGAAAGAGAAGATGCGCAAGGTGCTCTGGTTGCAGCTGGACTACTACGAACGCAATCCGGGGCTGGCCCGCATCATTTTTATGACCCTGCCCATGAAAACCTGGATGGCCGACGAAACCTTCAAGCAGAAAAAAATGATCCACCTCTACCTGGAGGTCATGCGCAACGGCCAGAAAGAGGGGCGCCTGAACCCGAATGTGCGGGCCGGCGTCCTCCTGGATTTCATGCTGGGAACCGTCCAGCGGGCCTTTACCATGTGGATCTCCCGGGGGCAGCAGGGGCGTTTGACGGACCAGGCCAACATGCTCTTTGAAATGGTCTGGCAGGCCATCTCCAATCCCGACCGGGGTGCGGCCTGATTCGTTCCTTTGGGCGGTCCCTGCGCATCCGCCCGGCCCTGCGGATGAAACCGATACAGAAGATATCGTAGAACCCGTGTCACCCATATTGCCGATCAATCGTTTCAGCAAAGGAGCAGACCATGTCAGAACATCCCGATTTACAGAAATGGAAAGATTTGGCCGCCAAGCAGCTGCGCGGCAAGCCCCTGTCGGATTTGGACTGGGAGACCCCGGAAGGCATCACGGTCCGTCCCCTTTACACCGCCAAAGACATCGAGGGGATGGCGCACGTCGACACCCTGCCCGGTTTCGCTCCCTATGTGCGCGGCCCCATGGCGACCATGTATGCCGGTCGCCCCTGGACCATTCGCCAGTACGCCGGCTTTTCCAGCGCCAAGGAGTCCAACGCGTTCTATCGCCGCAACCTGGCGGCGGGCCAAAAGGGCCTCTCCGTTGCTTTCGACCTGGCCACGCACCGCGGCTATGACTCCGACCACCCCCGCGTGATGGGCGATGTGGGCAAGGCCGGCGTGGCCATCGATTCGGTCGAGGACATGAAAGTGCTCTTCGATCAGATCCCGCTGGACAAGATGAGCGTCTCCATGACCATGAACGGCGCCGTTCTGCCCATCATGGCCGGCTATATCGTTGCCGCCGAGGAGCAGGGCGTCAAGCAAGCGCAGCTGACCGGTACCATCCAGAACGACATCCTCAAAGAGTACCTGACGCGCAACACCTACATCTATCCGCCCAAGCCTTCCATGCGCATCGTTTCGGACATCATCGCCTACTGCTCCGAACACATGCCCAAGTTCAACACGGTCAGCATCAGCGGCTACCATATGATGGAAGCCGGGGCCAACAGCGTGCTGCAGACGGCGTTCACCCTGGCCGACGGCCTGGAGTACGTCCGGGCGGCCATCGCCGCCGGCCTGGACATCGACGCCTTCGCCCCGCGGCTGAGCTTCTTTTTCGGTGTGGGCATGAATTTTTTCATGGAGATCGCCATGCTGCGCGCCGCCCGCTTCCTGTGGCACGATCTGCTCAAGCCCTTCAACCCCAAAAACCCAAAGTCCTCCATGCTGCGCACCCACGTCCAGACCTCGGGCTGGAGCCTCACCGAGCAGGACCCTTACAACAACATCATCCGCACCACCCTTGAAGCCCTGGCCGCGGTATTGGGCGGCACCCAGAGCCTGCACACCAACTCGTTCGACGAAGCCGTGGGCCTGCCGACCAACTTTTCGGCCCGCATCGCCCGCAACACCCAGATCATCATCCAGGAAGAGTCCCAGGTGTGCCACACCGTCGACCCGCTGGGCGGCTCCTATTACATCGAAGCCCTGACCGACGGCATCATCACCGAAGCCCGCAAGATCATCGACGAGGTCGAGCAGCTGGGCGGCATGGCCAAGGCCATCGAAACCGGCATGCCCAAACTGCGCATCGAGGAGTCTGCCGCCCGCAAGCAGGCCCGCATCGACCAGGGACTGGACGTCATCGTCGGCGTCAACAAGTACAAAATCGAAGAAGACTCCCACATGGAGGTTTTGGAGGTTTCCGAGAAGGTGCGTGAGGAACAGATCGCTCTGATCAACAAGGTCAAGGCCGAGCGCGACGATGCCGCCGTTCGCAGCGCTCTCAACGGCGTGACCCAGGCCGCCGAGCAGAACGGCAACCTGCTGGCGGCCAGTGTCGCGGCCATCCGTGCCCGCGCCACAGTGGGCGAGGTGTCCGACGCCATGGAAAAGGTTTTCGGCCGTTTCGTGGCCACGACGCAGTGCATCTCAGGTGTCTACGCCTCCGAGTACGCCAACAGCGACGTCATCGATGCCATTCGGAAACGCACCGAGGGGTTCATGAAAAAAGAGGGGCGCCGGCCGCGCATCCTGCTCACCAAAATGGGCCAGGACGGCCATGACCGCGGCATCAAGGTCGTGGCGACCGCTTTCGCCGACCTGGGGTTCGACGTGGACATCAGCCCCATGTTCCAGACGCCCGAGGAAGCGGCCAAGATGGCCGTGGAAAACGACGTGCATCTGGTTGGCGCCTCCAGCCTGGCGGCCGGCCACAAGGCCCTGGTGCCCCAGCTGGTGGCGGCCTTGAAGAAGGAAGGTGGTCAGGACATCAAGGTGGTGGTGGGCGGGGTCATTCCGCCGGGCGACTACGATTTTCTCTACAAGGCCGGTGCCGTGGGCGTTTTCGGCCCCGGAACCTCGATTACCGATTCGGCCAACAAGGTGCTCAACGCCCTGGAGGCCTGACAAACGAAAAACGGTTTAGACAATGGGGATGCAAGACCCTGAATTTTATGTCGACGGCGTTCGGGCCGGCAACCGCCGCATCCTGGCCAAGACGATTACGTTGATCGAAAGCGCGCATCCGGCGCATCGACAGCTGGGTCGTGCGGTCGTGGACCGGCTGCTCCCGGAGACGGGAAAGGCGGCGCGCATCGGCATCACCGGGGTGCCCGGGGTCGGCAAAAGCACCTTCATCGAAAGTTTCGGCATGATGCTGGTCGACAACGGGCACCAGGTGGCCGTACTGGCCGTGGACCCGAGCAGCTCGCGCAGCGGCGGCAGCGTCATGGCGGACAAGACCCGCATGGAACGCCTGGCGGTTTCGCCGGGCGCCTTTATCCGTCCGTCGCCGTCCGGCGGTACGCTGGGCGGTGTGGCGCGCATGACCCGCGAAACGCTGCTGGTGTGCGAGGCGGCCGGTTTCGATGTGGTCATCGTTGAGACCGTCGGGGTCGGGCAGTCGGAAACCACGGTGGCCTCCATGGTGGATTTCTTCCTGGTCCTCATGTTGGCCGGTGCCGGCGACGAACTCCAGGGCATCAAAAAGGGCGTGCTGGAACTGGCCGATGCGGTGGCGGTCAACAAGGCCGACGGTGACAATGTGGAAAAGGCCGAAAAAGCCCGACGATCCTACGAGATGGCCCTGCACCTGCTAAATCCGACCACGCCAACCTGGTCTGCGCCGGTGTTGACCTGCAGTGCCTTGACCATGGCCGGTGTGGACACGATATGGGAGACGGTCCAGGATTTTCGGCGGCGGCTGCAGCAAACCGGTGAGTTAGCGGAAAAGCGGCGCCGCCAGGCCCTGGCCTGGATGTGGTCGCGCATCGAGGATGGGCTCAAGGAGCGCTTTTTCGAGCACCCCTCGGTCAGCGCCCGGCTGCGATCGGTTCAGGATGCGGTGGAACGGGGCGACGTCTCACCGACGATGGGCGCCGACCAGCTGCTTCAACTGCTGGACAAGGCGCTGTGAAGGCGACCGGGTTGCTCTCGTAACCGGTTCGCCTGAGATGACAACGGACTTGCAAGCGGTGGGCGGGTTGTTTCCAATCCGCTGCCGGCCGACGAGTTTTGCACTTAACGTGAAAGGAATGTGACATGGGTATCGTGAAAGCGAAAATCGATGATCTCAGGGCGCGCGAGGCGCGAATGCTTGAGATGGGCGGGGAGAAGCTGATTGCCAAACACAAGGAAAACGGCAAGCTGACCGCCCGGGAACGACTGGCCGTGCTGTTCGACAAGGGAACCTTTCGGGAGGTCGACATGTTCGTTCAGCACCGCTGCGTGAATTTCGGCATGGAAAAGGTAGCGGTTCCCTCCGACGGCGTCATTACCGGCCACGGCCTGGTGGACGGCCGGCCGGTGTTCGCCTTTGCCCAGGATTTCACCTCCCGGGCCGGGAGCCTCGGCGAAATGCATGCCAAGAAGATCTGCAAAGTCATGGACATGGCCTTGAAAGCCGGCGTCCCCTTCGTGGGCCTCAACGACTCCGGCGGCGCCCGCATCCAGGAGGGCGTGGATTCGCTGTCGGGCTTCGGCCAGATCTTCTACCGCAACTCGGTGGCCTCGGGCGTGATTCCGCAGATCTCGGCCATCATGGGACCCACGGCGGGCGGCGCGGTCTACTCTCCGGCCATGACCGACTTTATCTTCATGGTCAAGAACACCAGCTACATGTTCATCACCGGGCCCGAGGTGATCAAGTCCGTGACCGGCGAGGAGATCAACTTCGAGGACTTGGGCGGCGCCATGGCCCACAACGAAAAGAGCGGCGTGGCCCAGTTCGCCTGTGAAAGCGACGAGGACGCCATCTTCCAGATCAAGCGGCTGCTCGCCTACCTGCCGTCCAACAACATGGAGGAGCCGCCGGTCGTGGACATGGGCGACGACCCCGCCCGCACCGACGACGCCCTCAACGCGCTCATCCCCGACAGCCCCAACCAGTCCTACGACATGCGCGACGTGATCGCGAGCATCGTTGACAAGGGCGAATTCTTCGAACCCCATCAGCACTTTGCCAGCAACATCCTGACGGTCCTGGCACGGCTCAACGGCCGCTCGATCGGCATCATCGCCAGCCAGCCCAAGGTCATGGCCGGGTGCCTGGACATCAACGCCTCGGACAAAGCGGCCCGTTTCATCCGCTTTTGCGATGCCTTCAACATCCCGCTGCTGACCATTGCCGACGTTCCCGGCTATCTGCCCGGCAGCAACCAGGAGTGGGGCGGCATCATCCGCCACGGCGCCAAGCTGCTGTGGTGCTACAGCGAGGCCACGGTGCCCAAGCTGCTGCTGGTGACCCGCAAGGACTATGGCGGCTCCTACCTGGCCATGTGCTCCAAGGACCTGGGGGCCGACTTCGCTTTTGCCTGGCCGACGGCCGAGATCGCCGTGATGGGTGCGGCCGGCGCCGCCAACGTCATCCACCGCAAGGAGATCAAGGGAGCCGAGGATCCGGCCGCCAAGCGCAAAGAGAAGATCGCCGAATACGAGGATCTGTTCTCCAACCCATACTGCGCCGCCCAGCGGGGCTACATCGATGCGGTCATCGAACCGGCCGAGACCCGGCCGCGGCTGATCGACGCCCTCGAGGTGATGTGCAGCAAACGGGAGCTGCGACCGCCCAAAAAACACGGCAACATCCCGTTGTAGTCGCCGACCTTCACAGCAAACCCAACCCGAAAGGGGACTTTCATGCAAGTAAATGAAAAAAGATTGGCTGCCGCCGTCGCCGCCGTCATGACCTACATTCAGACCGAGGAGGAGGCCCTTGTCATGGGACCTCCCCAGCGACCTCAGCCGCGCCGTTTTGAACAGGGCAACCTGTGGGCCCTTTCCGGCCGCCAGGGCATGATGAGCATGCGCAACCTGATGCAGATGAAAACCTTCAATCGACTGCGCTAGGTCCGGTGGGGCGATCGCAACACCCAAGCGTCAATAAACATCCACATTTTAAGAGGAGACCCATACGATGAGTGACCACGATCAAGTCAAGATGACCCCGATGAACTACGACGTCGACCGGCCCAAGGCCAAGAATCCGATCAAGATCATGGACCTGAGCCTGCGCGACGGCCACCAGAGCCTGTTTGCCACCCGCGGCCGCACCGAGGACATGATCCCGGTGGCCGAACTGATGGACCAGGTCGGCTTCTGGGCCGTGGAGACCTGGGGCGGCGCCACCTTCGACACCATGCACCGCTTTCTCAACGAAGATCCCTGGGAGCGGATCCGCACTCTCAAGCGCTACTTCAAGAAGACGCCCTTTTCCATGCTCCTGCGCGCCCAGAATCTGGTGGGATACCGCAACTACGCCGACGATGTGGCCAACGCCTTCATGGACCGCGCCTGCGAAAACGGCATGGACATCTTCCGGACCTTCGACGCCCTGAACGACTACCGCAACTTTCAGACCGTGGTTCCCAAAATCAAGGAGTATGGCAAGCATTTCCAGGGGTGCATCTGCTACACCATGACCGAGCCGCGCCTGGGCGGTGAGGTTTACAACCTGGACTATTACGTCGGCAAGGCCAAGGACCTGGAGGCCATGGGCGCCGACAGCATCTGCGTCAAGGACATGGCCGGCCTGATCGCCCCCTACGACGCCTATGCGGTCGTCAAGGCCCTCAAGGCCGCCGTCAAGGTCCCGATCCATCTGCACAGCCACTTCACCTCGGGCATGTCCCCCATGAGCCACCTCAAGGCCATCGAGGCCGGTGTGGACATCATCGACACCTGTATGACCCCTTACGCCTACCGCACCTCGCATGCCGCCATCGAGCCGCTGGTGATGACCCTGCTGGGCACCAACCGGGACACCGGCTTCGACATCAAGCTGCTGGCCCAGATCAACGAGATTTTCGAAAAAGAGGTCATGCCCAAGTACAAGCACCTGCTGGACGACTCCAAGATGTCGATCATCGACATCAACGTGCTGCTGCACCAGACGCCGGGCGGCATGCTCTCCAACCTGGTCAACCAGCTGCGCGACATGGACGCCCTGGACAAGATCGACGAAGTCTACAAAGAGCTGCCCAGAGTCCGCAAGGACCTGGGCCAGATTCCGCTGGTCACGCCCACCAGCCAGATCGTGGGCATCCAGACCGTCAACAACGTGCTCTTCGACACTCCGGAGGAGCGCTACAAGATGATCACCGGACAGGTCAAGGACCTGTGCTACGGCCTCTACGGCAAGACCGCCGTCCCCATCAACCCGGAAGTGCAGAAAAAAGCCCTCAAGGGCTACGCCCGCGGCGAAGAGCCGATCACCTGTCGGCCGGCCGAGGTGCTCGAGCCGGAAATGGAAAAAGCCAAGGAAGAGATCGGCGACCTGGCCGTGGACATGGACGACCTGGTTCTCTACGCGATATACCCTGTCACCGGCAAGAAATTCCTGCAGTGGAAGTACGGCAAGGAAGAGCCGCCCGAATCGGTCAAGCCCATCACCATGGAAGCGGTCAGAAAGAAGGACGAGCTGATCAAAAAGGCCAAGGCCGGTGAACTGGTCGAAAAGAAGAAGGATGCCCCGGCCAAAGGTGAGAACCTGCGCACCTTCAACGTCTTCGTGGACAACGAGTACTTCGAGGTGGGCGTGGACGAAGTCGGCGGCAGCCCCATCTTGAAATACGCTCAGCAGATCCAGCTGTCCGGCGGCATGCCGGCTGCCCCGGCGGCGCAGGCCCCGGCCACGTCGGCACCAGCCCCCGCGGCCCCTGCAGCCGCTCCGGCGGCCGCGCCAGCCAAAAAGGCGGCCGCGGCACCCGCGCCGGCCACTGCCGACGGCACGCCCCTGCCCGCCCCCATGCCGGGCATGATCGTCAAGTATGCCAAGAACGTGGGCGATGCGGTCACGGAAGGCGAAACCGTCGTGATCCTGGAAGCCATGAAGATGGAAAACGCCCTGGCCTCGCCGGTCAGCGGAACCGTCAAGGCCATCAACTATGGATCGGGCGACTCCGTGGCCAAGGGAGACGTGCTCTGCGTGATCGGTTAAGCCGGACGTCAGGCGACTCCAGATGAGCATGGTTGCCGGCCTCCGGCAGGTGGCCATGCTCGTCTTTGTTAAGGCCGGGGTTTCGCAATCGATGAACCAATTTAAAAGAAGAAAGAGGCCCATCCATGAAGATTCATGAATACCAAGCCAAAGAACTGTTTCGCAAGAACGGCGTGGCCGTTCCCGACGGACAGGTCGCCTTTACCGTTGCAGAGGCCAAGGCGGTTGCCGACAAGCTGGGCGCCTACCCGGTGGTGGTCAAGGCGCAGATCCACGCCGGCGGCCGCGGTCTGGGCGGCGGCGTAAAGGTGGCCAAAACAGCACAGGAGTTCGACACTTACGCCAGCAGCATCCTGGGAATGAACCTGGTTACCAAGCAGACCGGCCCCGGCGGCAAGCAGGTCAAAAAGCTGCTCATCGAACAGGGGCTAGACATCGCCAAGGAACTCTACCTGAGTATTCTGCCGGATCGCGCCACGGCCAAGATGATCATCATGGCTTCCGAGGCCGGCGGCATGGACATCGAAACCGTGGCCGAGAAAACGCCCGAGAAGATCATCAAAGTCTACGTGGACCCCAACGTCGGGATCCAGGCTTACCACCTGCGCGCGGCGGCCTTTGGACTCAACATGCCCAAGGCCTGCATGAAGCCGTTTACCGTGCTTTTGAAAAACCTTTACAACCTGGCCGTCAACTACGACTGTTCCCTGGTGGAGATCAATCCCCTGATCATCACCGCCCAGGACGATGTCATCGCCCTGGACGGCAAGATGGATTTCGACGACAATGCCCTTTACCGCCACCCCGATGTTCAAGAATACCGCGATCTGGACGAAGAGGATCCCACCGAGGTGGAGGCCGGCAGCCACGGCCTGAACTACATCCACCTGGGTGAGGGCGGCAACGTGGGCAACATGGTCAACGGCGCCGGCCTGGCCATGGCCACCATGGACTGCATCAAGTATGCCGGCGGCAAGCCGGTCAACTTTCTCGACGTCGGCGGCGGCGCCAGTGCCGAGCAGATCGAAAACGGCTTCCGCATCCTGCAGAGCGACGAAAACGTCAAAGCGATCCTGATCAATATTTTCGGTGGGATTCTGCGCTGCGACCGGCTGGCCAACGGCGTGGTCCAGGCCGCCGAGAAGGTGGGCCTGCGCGTGCCGGTGATCATCCGCATGGAAGGCACCAACCTGGCCGAAGGGCGCAAGATCCTGGCCGATTCGGGCCTGGACCTGATCAATGCCAAAGATCTCAAGGACGCCGCCCAGAAATTGCAGGCCGCCATTCAATAGGCAAGCCCTTGGTGAGCAGCCGGATCTCGGACGGCTTTGTAAAAAGCGCCGAGATCAAGGCTTGCGAACCCCGAGGAATGCGGCGTACACAACGGTACGCCGCAGTGACGAGGGGTGAAGCGTAACGCAGATATCGGGCTTTTTACGAAGCCGTCAAAACAGCGAGGATTGAATCGTGAGCATATTAGTCAATAAAGAGACCAAGTTGTTGGTGCAAGGGATCACGGGTAAGGAGGGCCAGTTCCACACCCGTGCATGCGTCGAATACGGCACCCAGGTGGTGGCCGGCGTCACCCCCGGCAAGGGCGGCCAGAAGATGGACGACATCCCCGTTTTCAACACGGTTGCCGATGCGGTCAAGATCGCCGGTGCCAACGCCAGCATGATTTTCGTGCCCCCGCCCTTTGCCGCCGACGCCATCATGGAAGCGGCCGATGCCCAGGTTCCCCTGATCGTGTGCATCACCGAGGGCATTCCGGTCATGGACATGATGCGGGTCAAGAATTATCTCAAGGACAAACCGGTGCGCCTGATCGGCCCGAACTGCCCCGGCATCATCACCCCGGGTGAATGCAAGATCGGCATCATGCCCGGCGTCATTCACCAGCCCGGTAAAATCGGGGTGGTTTCGCGCTCCGGCACCCTGACCTACGAAGCCGTCCACGCCCTGACCACGACCGGCCTGGGTCAGACCACCTGCATCGGCATCGGCGGCGACCCGGTCAACGGCACCAACTTCATCGACTGCCTGGAGCGCTTCCAGGCCGACGAGGCCACCGAAGGCATCGTCATGATCGGCGAGATCGGCGGCGACGCGGAAGAGAAGGCGGCCGACTACATCAAGGCCAACGTCACCAAGCCGGTGGTGGGGTTCATCGCCGGCCTGACGGCGCCTCCGGGACGGCGCATGGGCCATGCCGGCGCCATCATCAGCGGCAGCAGCGGCACCGGTCAGAGCAAGGTGGCGGCCATGAAGGCCAACGGGATCCACGTGTGCGAGAATCTGGCCTACCTCAGCGACGTCTGCGCGGAAACGTTCAAGTAACAGAAAAGGCATCTTTCAAACGATCTCCGCCTTTGGCGGGGGGACCGTGAACCCGTCTTCCACATTGCCATCGGGCGCAAGCTGTCATGGCCGCAATATTCAATACACACAAGGGCGGAAATCCTTCCTGCCCTTGTGTGTATTGAAAGCCTGCTCTTGCTTTTACTGACCCGGGCACGCCCCCTGCCTGCCCAAGTCCTCATTCCTTCATGCGTTGGCGCAATTCGTTTCGCACCGGATTGACATCAAAGGCTTTCTCCCGGACAAAACGCATACCCCCTCTTGCCCGCTTGGACCATTTCCACAACGGCCCCTGATCAATCGGTTTTTTCCAATTGCTGGAGATTCGCATTCGGATAATGCTGCGCACGTGGCAGAACCCAATCGGAGGGTCGCCTTTCAGCAGGATATCAAGGCGTCCTCTTCACAGGACTTTTTGGCAACATATTGCCAGACAGACCATTCCGGAGAACAAGATGCTGTCCCGGCACGGGGGTTGTAATCATAGTGTCTTGACTTGGCCCGACCCCAGTCTTTTTCGTTTCCCCCGGAAATGTACTGGCGGGTTTTGTCTATCATTTTCCCCTGTTTTCTTACCACTTGTTTGTAAAGGGTCCTGTAGCTACAATGGTAATCAAACCGCTCTAACAGACATGTGTGTCGAGCCGAGCGGGAACCACCATACAAAATACAACAATTGAGGTGATCAAATGAACATAATCTCCAAAGGTATTATCCTCGTCCTTTTGCTTTCGATTCCCACATTTGCAGTAGCAGGCAGCTACAAAGATTCCAAGGCATCCAAGGATATCGTCGATACAGCCATAGAAGCCGGTTCATTTAGTACGCTGGTCGCGGCAATTCAAGCCGCGGGTCTCGTGGATACACTAAAGGGGAGCGGGCCTTTCACCGTTTTTGCCCCAACGGATGAAGCGTTCGCCAAATTGCCCGAGGGAACCGTGGATGATCTGCTCAAACCTGAAAACAAGGAGAAGCTTCAGCAGATCCTCACCTACCATGTGGTCCCGGGAAAAGTGACCGCCGAAGATGCGGTTACCCTGTCTTCCGCCAAAACAGTAAATGGCAAAGATTTTACGATAACAAAATCCGGCGACGATCTGATGATTGATAATGCCAAGGTGATCAAAACGGATATCATGGCCAGCAATGGGGTCATTCATGTGATTGATCAGGTGATTATGCCATAATTCACCTATTATCAGTACAAATTCGATCTAGGTAGGGCGGAGTCCTCAACGGGCTCCGCCCTAAGTTGTGGCGATGTCCATATTCGGGAGGTGATCAACAACCGTGAGACATCATTTAAGGCGATGTCTAAAACACGCGATCATTTCATCCCAGAGTGTTTCCTGGGAGAATCGGGTATTCGCGTACATGCGTTGATGAACGCGATATATGTTTTCTGGAACCAACGGATTGGACAGATAAATGGATACACCTTTGGCATGGTTGTCACGTGTGTGTCGCTCGTATATCAAGACCTGTTCATCCAACCGGTCAAGCACCGCATTGCATGCCTGAATGGTCTCGAGTTGTTGTAGACTGTCCCGCAGGTACTGTACAAAAAAATAAAGGTCGTAATATTCCAGGTTCAAAAAACTGGCAAACCGAGGCGTTTTGTTCAGCGCATCTCGCATTGCATTGACAACCATCGGTTCCCCGGCGTGGGCGATCATGGATCGCGCCAGTTCATTCAAGTCTTGAACCAGAATCGGCAAGGCTTGGCACCCCACCAACGCCATACCCGCTGGAAGTCGGTAGTTGACAGGTTTGGATGCATAAAAATCGAGCGCCGCTTCCTGAAGATAATTGTCAACATGAAAATCAACCACGATCCGGCCTAAATCCACAGTCCCGATTGAGGGGTTGTCAATTAAGGCCGTAATTGCCGCTTCGAATGGAAGACCGCGAATCTGAAATCTTCCGGGCGGTTCATTGATTAGACGTATCTCGTCTTGGCTGGCGACAAAATAGTGGCAAACATCGGCCAGCGCATACCCGATCTCCACCATGTTTGTCAGGCACGAAAATAAGACGATTAAATCAAACCGACGATCATCCAGACCACGCTTGATGGCATCATGGAACTGATTGAGATCCATCTTGTGCTCGCTGGTGTCATCATTGGAGATGGATATCTTTTTAACTTGCTTTTGAATCGAAAATGCGCGGGTGTCGATGACCCCCTGACTGTGGGCAAACGCATAAAAAAAATACCTGTCGGCCGGATAACGATCGATGGCGACGTGAATGAATCGTTCCAATATCCGGGGGTCTGCAAGATTGGCTTCCCCCCAGTCTTCCAGCACCGGAGAGTTGATCACACCGATTTGCGTATCATGTTCAACTTTGACCATTCGCGTACGCACCCACGAATTGTCGTACTGCCCCAACCATTCACCGTTTCCATCCACAAGGGCGATCACGTTCACCCTTTCTGATGAACCCGCCGTTTCGATCATATCGAGTGTGTGGAGAACCTCTTCCGAAAGATCATTGTCACCGTTCATGTAGCACAGGACGGTCACCACTGGGGAATCGGTCTTTTCAGACAACATACCGAATGCTGGGTCAAAAAAACCGATCCCGAACAGGAGGGCGAAGCATGTAAGCGCTCGCCTGCAGGCGGACGGTTGTCTGATGGTTTTGATCAACGTGTCGATCCCAATTTGATGCGGGCAGTGGCGCATTCGTGGTGTTGATCCGGAAGCTTAAGCACGAACCGCTTCACCTTGTCAACCGTGGGATGTCCGCTCAGCACCGAATGGATAGCGGCGTGACGGATAAGCAAGGCAACTGTTTTTTGATCAAACCGTTGACCACGATATGAGTAAATATGAATACCCTAATGCGTTTGGCCGGGATCGCCGCTGCCGCCGAACCGATCGACCGAGGACCGGCCATGCAACCAAGTTAGGTTTCGATCAGCTCTATGCGGATCGTTTCGAGCGACCATATGGTTTTTTTCGCGCCCACGTTCGCCAGGTGATTTACCGGTACCTGGACTGCGGTGTCCCGAAAAACGGCTTCGCGCGTATCCCTTGCGAAGACTGCGGCCACGAGTACCTGCCGGCCTTTTCGTGAAAAAGGCGGCATTTTTGCCCTTCCTGCCATCAGAAACGGGTTGTTGAATTCGGCGAATGGCTCTGCCGGGAGGCGGTCAAGGCTGTTTCCCACCGGCATGGGGTGTTCAGGGTCCCGCAAATTATTACATCGACGATGTTTTTTTACGACCGTAAGCTGTTTTCGGAACTGAGCCATTGCGGGTGGGAGGCGCTAAAAGCGGTTAATACGGCGGGTGTCCGGGACAAGACGGCAATTCCCGGAGCTGCCATTGCCATCCAGATACCCGTACATTTGGGACTTGACATCGCTCGGCATGGCCGGTTAGGTTTCTGCTCAACTCCGCATGAAAATCATTGATCCCTATCTTGTGCCTGTGGCGCGACGCAGTCACAATTCAGGAGATGCCATTACCCGCACATTTGGGACTTGACATCGCTCGGCATGGCCGGTTAGGTTTCTGTTCAACTCCGCATGAAAATCATTGATCCCTATCTTGTGCCTGTGGCGCGACGCAGTCACAATTCAGGAGATAGGAATGACCTGCGATGAAAAAGCAAGTTCCTATCACCTATCACCGACAGCCATGCCGGCGGGAAACGCATGAACAAGCGTCACCTGCAGCGCGCCCTGGGGCTGATCCAGGACGACAGTGCCCCTCTTTTCTTCTGGTCGTCGCGGCTGGACCCGATCCAAAAAGGCTGCCAGCTGTTGGCCGAAGCGTTTTACGGCATCCTGTCGACCTGTTGGGACCATAGCCTGCAGGCGGTATTCGTGGCCAACGGCGATTACCAGCAGGTCTTCCGCAACATCCTAAACCAACACGGGTTCCATGACCGGGTCGCGGTGTGCGACTTCAACGAAGATTTGGAGCATCAGGCTTACGCCGCTGCCGACTTCTTGCTCATGCCGTCAAAGTTCGAACCCTGCGGCCTGCCCCAGATGATCGCCCCCATCTACGGAGCGCTGCCGGTGGCCCACGACACTGGCGGCATCCACGATACGATCACCCATCTCGATGTGGACCGGGACATCGGCAACGGCTTTCTGTTCGAAAACTACGATACCGGTGTGCTTTACTGGGCCGTAACCCAGGCCATGGCTTTTTTCAGCTTGGCCGAAGCAGACAAGCAGCACCAGATAGAGCGGATCATGCGGGAGAGTGCGGCGACCTTCAACCATGCCAACACAGCCCGGCACTATATCGACCTGTATGAGAGGATGCTCGAACGGCCGCTGATAAGTTAATCGCGTCGAATGCGTCCACCCCGGCGCAGATGGATTGGGAAGGCAATGCACCATCCAAGGTATCCGGACAAAACATGCGTGTTGGCGACATTGGCCCGCCACGGTCGAATCGCCGGATTGCTGCTCGCACTCATCGGCTGCGCGGTGGGCCCGGATTACGTACCACCGGCCATCGAGGTGCCGCCGCATTATGATGCCGCCACGCAGACCGACACCAGCATGACGTCCGCACCAACCCAACCGATAGATTCCTGGTGGGCTTCCTTCAACGATCCGGTTCTGGTCGCCTGTATCCAGGACGCACTGGAGCACAATCAGGACATCCAACTCTCCATTGAACGCATCCGCGTCGCACGGGCGATGCGGCGCATGGAATCCAGTCGATTTTATCCCGATATCGACACCACGCTGTCCTATACGGTGGACCGCTTGAGCGAAAATAATCCGCGGTTTGGAGAGGCGGTTCGCGCCGGTTTTTTCCCCAGGGATGTCGAATATTGGGATGCGGGCTTCGATGTCAATTGGGAAATCGACATATTCGGCGGCACCCGCAGACGAGTTGAAGGTGCGGCCGCCCGAATCGCGGAAGCATCCTTTCAGCAGTTGGCCGTGATGATTTCCGTGTCCGCCGAGGTGGCCAGGAATTACCTCGACATCAGGGGCAATCAGCATAAGCTGGCGATTCTCGACGCTCAGATCGAAAATGAAGCATGGCGGGCCCGGATCCTGCAAAAAAAGCAGCGCGCCGGACTGATCCCAACCAGCCAACGGCTCGGCAGCCACACCCGCCTGCAAGAATTGAAATCCCACCGCCCCGCTATTCTGGCGGATATTCAGGCGGGACGCTACCGACTGGCCGTTTTGATGGGACGGCGGCCTGAAACGCCCTTAGCGGGGCTTGACACCGTTCGTCCGCTGCCGGGTTCTGCCGGACAGGTACCGGTCGGTCTCCCGTCCGATCTGTTGCGGCGGAGACCGGATATAGCGGCTTCAGAGCGAAAACTGGCAGCGGCAACGGCAGATATCGGCGTCGCCAAGGCTGAGTTTTTCCCGCGCTTTTTTCTGACCGGCTCACCCGGTTGGCAGAACGGCAATTTCGTCGATCTCTTTTCCAGTGGCAGTTCGGCATGGATGTTCGGTCCGAAGGTCACCTGGAAACTCTTTTCCGGCAACCGCAACCGCGCGCAACTGGAAACCGCGAACGCACTTCAGGCCCAGGCATTGATCGAATACGAAGCCACCGTCAATCAGGCCCTGGAAGAGGTTGAGAACAATCTGGTTCGTTATGGCAACACCGCTCAGTCACTGCGTTTCGCCGGTGAAGCCATGAATACCAGACAACAGCAGGTTGAGATGGAAACCCGCCGCCAGGCAAGTGGCCTCAGCGACGCGCTGACGGTTACGGAGGCGACGGTGGCATGGCTCGATTCGCAACGGAACCACCTTGATTTGGAACTGGACCGTCTCGCTCGCGTCGTGGCGCTTTACAAATCACTGGGTGGCGGGTGGGAGGCGGTCATTGACACGGGATACAACGCCAGCAATGCACCCTAGTACCGAGGAAAACGGCACGGATCATCGAAGCAGATGGGGCACGTTTAGATTCCAGGTCGGCCTGTTGTTGACAATTGCACTCATCGCGGGCTGTCAACATGAAGATACGGCCTATTACCAAGGCTATGTGGAGGGTGAATTCGTTTTTCCAGCCGCCTCCGGTCAGGGCACCCTTAAACACCTGTTCGTGACCAGGGGGCAGTCGGTTCGCCCAAATGAACCCCTGTACCAACTGGACCCCAATCCGGAACGCCTGCAAATTGAAGAGATGGGCCATCGCATCCAGCAGGCAAAATCGAGATTGAGCGATATAAAGAAGGGTGATCGGCCGTCGGAGCTGGCGTCGATTCAATCACGGCTAACCCAATCCCAATCGGCATTGGCGCTCGCCAAAAGGGATCTGGCACGCAGAGAGCATCTTTACGAGTTGGGGCGTTCCGACACCATCTCCGAAGAGGAGCTTGACCGCTTTCGAACTGACGTCAACATCCGGCAACAAGATGTGCAGGCTATTGAAGCGGAACTGAAAACGGCTCAGTTGGGGGGACGCAGCGATGCCATCGTGGCAACAGCAAGCGAAATCGACATTCTTGATGCTTCTTTGCGCCGCCTGGAATGGCAACTCGATGAGAAGCTGGTGGATTCTCCCGCGCTGGGCACCATCGTAGATATTCTGTATCGCACCGGTGAATTCGTGCCCGCCGGTCGCCCGGTCCTGTCCATGCTGCCGCCTGAGAACCTGAAAATTCGGTTTTTCGTGCCGCAAGCGCATCTGTCTAAAATCCAAGCCGGATCGGCAGTGACGGTGCATTGGGATGGCATGAACGCACCGATCCGTGCGCAAATCGCCTTTATTTCACCGGAAGCGGAATTTACGCCGCCCATCATCTACAGCAAGGAATCCAGAACCAAATTGGTTTTCATGATCGAAGCCGTCCCCGAATCTGATGCCGTGGCGCAACTTCATGTCGGTCAACCCGTTGAGGTTTATCTGGATTGATGGATCTGGATGCCGCCAGCGCAGCGCCGATTATCGATGTCCAGGGCATCACGAAATCCTTTGGCGACAAGGTGGTGGTCAAGGACATCTCCATGCGGGTTCTGCCGGGGGAAATTTACGGATTTTTAGGGCCCAACGGGAGTGGCAAAACGACGTTTTTGCGCATGCTCTGCGGCCTCTTGACCCCCGATGCGGGATCGGGAACCTGCATGGGGTTCGACATTTTCGAAGCACCGGCCGCCATCAAGAAACAGGTCGGGTATATGACCCAAAAGTTCAGCTATTACGAAGATCTCAGCATCCGGGAGAACCTTGATTTCATTGCGCGGGTGTATGGCATCACCGACAAGCGCAAAGCGGTTGACGAATCCCTCGAGCGCCTGGGGCTGACCGGCCGGCAGAAACAGCTGGCCGGACAGCTGAGCGGGGGGTGGAAACAGCGGCTGGCCCTGGCCGCCTGCATGCTGCACCACCCCCGGTTGCTCCTGCTGGACGAGCCCACTGCCGGCGTCGACCCGAAGGCCAGACGCGATTTTTGGGAGGAGATCCACCAATTGGCCGCACAAGGCCTGACCGTCATGATAACTACCCATTACATGGATGAGGCCGAACGCTGCCATCGCCTGGCTTACATCGCCTATGGCCGCCTGATGACACAAGGCACCGTCGATGATGTGGTCGACCGCGCCGGGCTGGTCACCTATCGGATCACCGGCAGCAACAAAGCGGCCGTTACCCGCCGATTGCGAGAATCTGCAGCCATCGGCCAGGTGGTCGCCTTCGGCAACAGCCTCCACGTCAGCGGGCATGACCGTGAAGCGATGGAGGCCGTGTTTCGAGATACGTTGGGGTTGCACTATCGCTGGGAAGCGATTTCGTCGGGACTGGAAGATGTCTTCATCAGCCTGATGAAACGTGCCGAGGACAACTATCGATGAAAAACCGCTTTTCACTTTCGCGTTTTTTCGCCATCATCGCCAAGGAATTCATTCAGATGCGCCGGGACCGCCTGACTTTCGCCATGGTGTTGGGTATCCCCCTGATCCAGTTGATCCTTTTCGGATTCGCCATCAATTCCGACCCCAAACACCTCTCCACGGCGGTGGTGTTGAAAGAACAGAGCATTTTTTCGCGCAGCCTGCTCAAGGCGATGGAAAACAGCGACTATTTCAAAATCGTCGCGCAGGTTGACAGCCAAACCCAGGCCGACGATTTGATTCGGCGTGGCAAGGTCCAGTTTGTGCTCCAGATTCCAGAAGCGTATTCACGAAAGCTGCTCAGGGGCGAGCGGCCAAAAGTCCTGCTGCTGGCCGATGCGACCGACCCGGCGGCGACCAGCAACGCCATCAGCACCCTTCAGGAACTGATGACGCGCGTGCTCAACCGGGAGCTGAAAGGTCCCAACGCGTGGCTCGCCACCGAGCCACCGGCAGCGGAGCTGGTCGTCCACGCGGCCTACAACCCGGAACGCATCAGCCAGTACAATATCGTTCCCGGTCTGATGGGGGTGGTCCTGACCATGACCATGGTGATGATTACAGCCCTGGCGATCACGCGCGAGCATGAGCGCGGAACGATGGAAAACCTGCTGTCCACGCCCGTGCGGCCGGTCGAGGTGACGCTGGGGAAGATCATTCCCTATATTCTGGTCGGCTATATCCAGGCAGGATTGATCCTGCTGGCGGCACGGTTTTTGTTCAGTGTCCCGATGTTCGGTAATCTCTATCTGCTGGCGACGGTCATGCTGGTATTTATCGCCGCGAACCTGGCGGTCGGGATTACGTTTTCCACGATTGCCCGCAACCAGCTCCAGGCCATGCAGATGGCCTTCTTTTTTTTCTTGCCGTCCATCTTGCTTTCCGGCTTCATGTTTCCATTTCGCGGCATGCCGGTGTGGGCGCAATATGTCGGAGAGATACTGCCACTGACCCATTTTTTACGCATTGTCCGTGGAATCTTGTTGAAAGGCAATACAATGGTGGACATCTATTCGGAGATCGTCCCCATCGCCCTCTTTGCCTTTTTTGTTCTGGCAATCGGCTTGAAGCGCTTTCGTCAAACCTTGGATTGAGGAGTCTTACCGAAAATGCATCAGTCGTCCCGCGGGCGCGAATCGCACCCGTCAACCCAAACCACGAAACGACGCATGTCATGGCCAACATCGGCGCCCTCGTGCGTCGCCTGATCGATTTGGACCCGCATCTGGCAGCCTAGCGACCGAACCTGGTCAGGCGCATGAACCATATTTGAGCCGTGCCTGAACGCCAGACCACAGGACGCATGGGGTCGGCCGAATCGGCATGCGGGCATACCTATTTTGGCCTGCACCGCACTGAAGCGGGTTGGACCTTCCGGGAGTGGGCACCCAACGCAACGGCCATCCATCAGGTTGGCAAATTTAGTGAATGGAACGCGGATCCATCATTCGCGCTGACCCGGCTGAACGATGGTGGCGACTGGGACAGCCACTGCTTCGATTACGCCAAACTCGAGGTGGTCCATTTTCTGCTGTCCAATTGCCGCTACTGGTTTGACGCCTTTCATGTGGATGGATTCGGCTTCGACGGCATCACCAGCATGCTCTACACCCACCACGGCCTTGAAAAAGCGTTCGGCGGGTACGACGACTATTTCGATATTGCCGTGGATGAAGACGCCCTGGCCTACCTGGTCCTGGCCAGCGAGGTGATCCACACGGTCCGACCCGATGCCATGATCGTGGCCGAAGACATCAGCGGCATGCCGGGCCTGGCCCTGCCGCAGGAACACGGTGGGATCGGGTTCGGCTACCGTTTCTCCATGGGCGTCCCCGACTATTGGATCAAGCTCACCAAGGACACACCGGACGAACGATGGCCCATGGGCCGCATGTGGCAAGAGCTGACCAATCGGCGGCGTGAGGAGCGAACCATCAGTTAGGCCGAGTCCCACGACCAGGCCCTGGTCGGTGATCAGACCCTGATGTTCCGCTTGGCCGGTGTGGCCATCTACGATCACAACTTTCGATCAGGTCTATGCGGAGAGGCGGTCAAGGCTCTTCCCCAGGTGTTTCCACGGCAGGGGCATGTTTTCCGTTTCCGCGCCCGTGGATACCAAAACGTCTCACGGGGAAAACGCAAAAAGTCCCACGCCGACGATGGCATACCCTGTATCCTTGAGCCCGAGTTGTCCGGCAGGCGTTCTCGTCGGACCTGGGCGCGGTTGGTACAAACGAATTGGAAGCTTCATAGATCGACAAACAGGTCAGTTGTCTGGTCAAACACCTTGGATATAAACGGTATTTTCATTTTGGCGCTTGCATAAATGGGCACGTGTGGTAATGGTACGTTTGTAAATACAGTATGTTAACCTCCAGAACAGGTGGATTATAGTAACCTGTTTGAAGCGTTTTGCCGGTTCGATTTATATGGACTGCTGCTATAATTCCAGATCAGTAAAAGATCAGCCCCCATTTAAAAAGAGGAAGTGAAAATGGCTTTGCATGACAAGAATTCCATACGGCACAGGATTGAGGACGAAATTTATGCTTCCACAGATCTATCGGTGAGGCTACCCAAGTATAAGTTCCCCAATAGCGAGATCAATCCGAGAGCAGCGTATACGGTTGTGCATGATGAGTTGATGCTTGACGGCAATGCACGGCAGAATCTGGCTACATTCTGCCAGACATGGACAGAGCCGGAAGTGCATAAACTTATGGATGAGTGCATCGACAAAAACATGATCGACAAGGATGAATATCCGCAGACAGCTGAAATTGAGGCTCGTTGTGTTCATATGTTATCTGATCTCTGGAATTCTCCGGAGGCAAATAATACGATTGGCTATTCGACTACCGGTTCCAGTGAAGCCGCCATGCTTGGTGGCCTGGCAATGAAGCGCCGCTGGGAGGCCAAACGCAGGGCTGCAGGACTGTCGTTAGATAAACCCAATCTGATTACCGGTCCGGTACAGATCTGCTGGCATAAATTCACCCGTTATTGGGATATTGAGCATCGTGAAATTCCCATGGATAAGGGCCGGTACTTGATGACGCCTGACGAGGTGCTGGCCCGGTGCGATGAAAAAACTATCGGCGTGGTTCCGACCCTTGGCGTGACTTTTACTGGAGAGTTTGAACCGGTACAAGCGGTATCAGAGGCGTTGGATCAGTATCAGGCTGATACTGGGCTGGATATTCCCATACACGTTGATGGAGCCAGTGGCGGATTTCTTGCCCCGTTCTGTGCTCCTGACCTTGTCTGGGATTTTCGACTCAAGCGGGTAAAATCGATCAATGCCTCAGGCCATAAATTCGGTCTCTCACCTCTTGGTGTCGGATGGGTCATCTGGCGAGAGGCAGCTGATCTTCCCGAAGATTTGATATTCTGGGTCAACTACCTGGGCGGCAACATGCGTGATATAGCCCTGAACTTTTCACGACCGGGCGGCCAGATTGTCTGTCAGTACTATAACTTCCTTCGCCTGGGTAAAGAGGGGTACCAAAAGATACATAGCGCCTGTTACCAAACGGCCCAATATCTGGCGGATGAAATAAAAAAATTCGGTATTTTTGAGGTTATCTATGGCGGTGAGATGGATTCCGGAATTCCTGCGCTATGCTGGAAGTTAAAGGAAGACGTCTCTCCGGGATTCAGTCTGTATGATATTGCTGACCGGCTGCGGGCTCGCGGCTGGCAGGTTCCTGCCTACAGTTTGCCGGCACATTGCCAGGAGACTGTTATTCAGCGTATTCTTGTTCGCCACGGTGTCAGCCTTGACCTGGGTTCTCTTCTTATTGAAGATTTTAAACGGGCACTCGATTATCTCGGCAACCACCCGGTGAGCGTCCCTCTGGACAGCAAGGAAGGCGGTGGTTTTCATCATTGAGCTCAGAAATTCGATCAGCAATGTCCCGACGCGGACGATGGCGTACCCTGTACCCTTGAGGCCGAATTGTTCGGCAGGCGTTCTCGTCGGACCTGGGCGCGGTTGATACAAACGATTTACGAGTAGGTTTCTGTTCAACTCCGCATGAAAATCATTGATCCCTATCTTGTGCCTGTGGAGCGACGCAGTCACAATTGAGGAGATAGCAATGACCCGCGATGAAAAAGCAAGTTCTTATCACCTGAAGATCATTAAGCAGAAACTGCCGAACAAAGGCAGCTTTATCGCTTTATTTGTCCTCGGCTTGGCCTCAGTTTCATTTTTGGCCGAGTCGGTGGCGTATAATCTGGGCAAGATTGGCGACCATTACGATTCAGAGGCGGCAAGCACTATTCAACTTGCCCGCAAGAGTGCCAAAGCCCAAACCGCTGCCTGTCCCGCAACCGCCAATCCCAATTCCACTGAAGACGCCAGAAGAGTTTTAGCATACATCAAGTCCTTGCCGTCAAAAACCGCCAACAAGGTGCTTTCCGGCCAAGAGTTCTCCTACAGCAATAGCCGGGGGATTTCCCAATATGATGAATATATTGCCGATGTCGAGAGTGAGACCGGACACAAAATTGCCGTGATCGGTACGGACCTTAATTTTGGCCCCGGTATCGGCCCTACCAACTGGGCCAATGCTCAGCTTACCCAGCATTGGAAGGAGGGCGGTTTGGTCCTTGTCACCTGGCATCCTATCAATCCGATGACCTTGACCAATATTAATGATAGGAGCATTAATTTTGCCAATGTTTACCAACAAGGTACGACCGAGAATAGAGAGTGGGAAAAAAGGCTGGATCTGGCGGCAGGCGTCTTAAAAGAACTGCAAAACAACGGCGTTGCGGTTATTTGGCGCCCCTTTCATGAAATGCAGGGTAGTTGGTATTGGTACGGAAACCGCAATCGTGACGATTTTATAAATACTTGGCGTCATATGTTTGAATATTTCACAAATCACCATCAATTGAACAATCTGATATGGCTCTATGCCATAGCCGGTGGCGGTACGATAGCGGAGGATGCGTACCTGGGGTATTATCCCGGTGATAATTATGTAGATATAGTCGGTTCGGCCCTTTATCCGAAAATCAATACCTTTCGTCCGGAATATGCGAATATTCACGATACATTAAGATCAACCGGCAAGCCTTTTATAGTTTCGGAAGTAGGTTTGGGAACCGATAATGGCGTAACCGACCCCAGCGGCGCGGTTGATTATTACAATATTATACAAGGAATAAAGCAATACACACCTGATGCCGCCATTTTTTGGGTCTGGAACAACCAATGGTCAATGAGCAACAATAATAATATTAAGGCTCTTTTGGATGACAGCTGGGTAATTGATCAAGATGAGATCGACTTGAATGTCTGTGGTCAGGGGGACAACCGCCCCCGCCACCTGCCCCAACGGCACTCCGACAAAGACCTGTGTCCCCAATACCGGACCACTCTACTGCGATGCCAACGGTAATATAGTCGACAACTGCCAGACCTGTCTTTGCCGCAACGGCTGGATCTGCCAGACCAACGGCTCTGGTGCCGATCCTGACTCCTCCAACACCGCCCCACCGCCACCTGCCTCCGCTCCCGGCGACTGCCACCTCTACCTTCATAGCCGCTTATATCTGCGAGCATGTGAACGGCTCCTGGAAATGCGGCTGCTGCGACAGCGCCTGTGCCACGCCGTTCTGGAACCTGAAGGCCTTTAATCCCGGCACTTTGCCTGTTAACACCACCGGAACGACCGGAACATCTGGAATCTTCAGCAAACCGCTCGGGTCGAATACCGATCCAAGGACGGGTCGAAAACAAAAGTGTTCGACGCGCTGGAATGGCTGGCCGCCATGTGTTCCCACGTACCGAACAAAGGCGAACAGATGGTTCGCTACTACGGTTATTACAGCAAACTAACGGAGACTTCTTGTTGAAAATAGCGCCGGGATCGGCAATGGTGGCTTATGCTTTGAGGGAGAGACAACGAGTGAATATCCAGGCATTTGGGACTTGACATCGCTCAGCATGGCCGGTTAGGTTTCTGTTCAACTCCGCATGAAAATCATTGATCCATATCTTGTGCCTGTGGAGCGACGCAGTCACCATTCAGGAGATGGGAATGACCTGCGATGAAAAAGCAAGTGGTAGCATTACCTATTTCTTCCAAAAATGAATGAAAATTAACGCATAAGGGGCCTTTTGCCATCTCAAGCCCCCGCTTAGTTGCTATCGCAGCGGAATTGCCATCCGAGTGAAAGGAATTGTTAACCTCCAATTATTTCATTCAAACCTTCAATGATAAGAGCCAATTCTTCCTCAGACGCTTTTACTATTTTTTTGCCAATCCGTTTCGTTGAAAGGATTCGAATCTGGCTGATCTTTACCCAAGACTTTTTAGGCAGTTTGGTATCTGATAGTTCCATGGTCAACGGATAGCCAGCCCTTTGAGGCTGACTGGTGATCGCCACCGCAATGACAGTTCCTGATCTGTCATTGAACACATTGTGGCTTAAAATAAGAACAGGGCGTAACCCGCCCTGTTCACTGCCAATAACTGGATTCAGATCTGCCCAGTATATATCACCCCTTAGTATTCTGGCCATTCTTCCAACTCCGATGAAAAGCCTTCCTCTGCTAAGGATTGTTCGAATTCTGGATCTAACTTATCGCACTCCTGGGCAAGACGACTTTTCTCAATACGCATTAATTTTTCGGTAACAGCCTCCTGAATAGCTTTGCTGCGGTTCGGAAAAAATTTCGATTTTACGAGAATGTCTAAACGTTTAAGTGTTTTGTCGTCAATTGTAATTGCAATTTTAGATGCTGCCATTTTATTCACCTCTGGTATGATAATATATCATACCAGAGAACTTTGCAAGCATATTTTGCCTGACGGTTAACGCACTGGTTCAGCGACGGCCAGACGCATCCGCGCGAGTTGATCGCCGGCGATGTCGAACGCGTTCTTATCAAGGCCAGCGTCACCAATGATTTCTGACTTGGGGCGGGCAATCTAAATCAATTGTCCCAATGAACTCGGGCGAGATCTGCCTTTTGCCGTGACATCCAATTCGCAAGGGCGGGGTGACTTCCCGCCTTTGCTTTTTTAAGTCTGCCTTAAAGCTTGACTTGATAGGGCATTCAGCTTGCGAAGCCCTCTGAAATCATCGCTGGTCACGGTTGAAGCCGCCTTCACTTCCACTCCAGCCACACGGGCTTCGGATTCAAGCACCACATCCACTTCGACCTGATCCTTGTCACGGAAGCGGTGGAATGCAATTCCCGCATCCTGCCAGCTGGACAGTCGTCGCAGCTCCTGATACACAAAGGTTTCCAGCCGCCTCCCGGATGGCAACATAAAATGCTGATAATTATAAAAAAAAATAGGTTGACACCGGCGATCAGTTGCCGAGGGGTAATTGATCTGGTTTCTTTGGTGCGAAATGAATTCACCTATTGTGTTGATATGCCCAGGGTGATACGTCTTTCGGTCTGGCTGACGAAATTGTGTTGAGGAAACACCATGCACGAAATGGGAATCGCCATGGAGATCGTTAAGATCGCCAGGGCATCCATCCCCGAGGATATGCAGGGCGCCACGGTGCAGCGGGTCAACCTGAAGGTGGGGCAATTGTCGGCCATCGTGGCCGACAGCCTGCGCTTCTGCTTCGACCTGGTGGTCAAGGAGACGCCCCTGGAAGGCGCCGAACTGGCCATCGAAGAGGTGCCCGTGACGGCCCGCTGCAAGGATTGCCAAGCTGAGTGGACGGTTTCCGAAGCGGTATTCACCTGCCCGGCCTGCCACAGCGGCACAATCGACATGCTCTCTGGGCGAGAGCTGGACATCACCTCGATCGAGATCGAAGAAGAGGAGTAGTCATGTGGTTTTTCGCCAACCACCAACCGAAACGATTTCATCGCGATCACACCCATCACGGTCCCCACGATCATCACCACCATCACGCCAACGACGTTCAGACGCGCAAATCGGGAACCCGCGAGATCAAGGTGGTCAAACGGGTGCTGGACGCCAATGACATCATGGCCGACCGGATGCGGAAGATATTTGCCGATAAGAAGGTCTTCGTGCTCAACGTGATGAGCTCACCGGGCTCCGGCAAGACCACCATGTTGCAGAAGACGCTGGCGCGCATCATGCCGGCGATACGCTGTGCGGTGATCGTGGGCGACATCTGCACCACCCACGATGCCGACCGCCTGGCCCAATCCGGGGCGCCGGTGACCCAGATCAACACCGACCAGTTCGGCGGTGACTGCCACCTGGCGGCCCACGTGGTCGAAAAGGCCGTGGCCGAGTTTGACCTGGACACCCTCGACCTGCTGGTCGTCGAGAACATCGGCAACCTGGTCTGCCCGGCCGAGTTCGACATCGGGGAAGACAAACGCGTGGTGGTGCTCTCGGTCACCGAGGGTGAGGACAAGCCGGCCAAGTACCCGCTGATGTTCCGCGAGTGCGATGCCACATTGCTCAACAAGATCGACCTTTTGCCCTACCTGGATTTCGACCTGGAGCTGGCCCGCACCAGCATCGCCAACATCCACCCGGGCATGCCGGTGTTCGAGATTTCGGCCAAGACCGAAGCGGGGTTCGATGGATGGATCGCTTGGCTGGAGGGGCAGGTGAAAGCGAAGCTGCCAGCCGGGTGATCGACTTCACTCGCTGGTGCCACGCCATTGTGGGACACAGATCAAAACGGATCAACGCCGTAAAGCGCGTGTTGATTTCAGCTTGCGCCGGAGAAACCGAATTGCCGACACAGATCAAAACGGATCAACGCCGTAAAGCGCGTGTTGATTTCAGCTTGCGCCGGAGAAACCAAATTGCCCGGCCTTTTGCAAGGACCGGGCAGTCGGCTAATAACCGGGCAGTCGGCGAATAGATGGTCAGGCGATCTGCCCCTCCCGCCAGAACGGCGACATCTGCCGCAGCCGTTCGATGATGGGCGGCATCTTGTCGATGATGAAATCGATCTCGGCTTCGGTGTTGTAGATGCTCAGGCTGAAGCGGATGGAGCCGTGGGCGGCGGTGAAGGGCACGCCCATGGCGCGCAGGACGTGGGACGGTTCCAGAGAGCCCGAGGTGCAGGCCGATCCGGACGAGGCGCAGATGCCGTGCTGGTCCATCAGTAACAGGATCGCCTCACCCTCCACGAATTCGAAGGCGATACTGGTGGTGTTGGGCAGCCGGTTCTGCGGGTCGCCGTTGATCATGCTCTTGGGCACGCGTTTGAGCAGTTCGCTTTCCAGCTTGTCACGCAGCGCTTTCACCCTGGTATTCTCGTCTTCCATCTTCTCCATGGCCAACTGGGCGGCACGGCCCATGGCGATGATCGAGGCCGTGTTTTCGGTGCCGGCCCGGCGGCCGCCCTCTTGGTGTCCTCCCATGAGAAAGGGGGCGAACTTGGTGCCTTTGCGCAGGTAGAGCACGCCGACACCCTTGGGTGCGTGCAGCTTGTGTCCGGAGACCGAGAGCATGTCGATGGCCGAATCGGCCATGTTGATCGGAATCTTGCCGACGGCCTGGACCGCATCGGTGTGGAAAACGATGCCGCGTTCGCGCACCTTGCGGGCGATCTCCTCGACCGGGAATATCGTCCCGGTTTCGTTGTTGGCCCACATGACGCTGACGATGGCCGTGTCGTCGGACAGACTCTTGTAAAGCGTGTCCAGGTCCAGGCGCCCCTGGCGGTCCACGGGAACGACCGTGACCCGATAACCGTTTTTGCCCAGATGCTCACACAGGTTTTTCACGGCCGGGTGCTCGACCCGCGTGGTGATGATGTGGCGCTTGTCCGGGTGGGACTGGAGGGCGGCGTGAATGGCCGTACTGTCGCTTTCGGTCCCGCAACTGGTAAACAGGATCTCTTCGGGCATGGCCCCCAACAGGGCGGCCACCTGCTCGCGGGCCGCCTTGAGCCTGGCCCCCACACTGCCGCCAAAGGTGTGCATGCTGGACGGGTTGCCATAGTTGTCGGACAGATACGGCAGCATGGCCTCGACCACTTCCGGTGCGACGCGGGTGGTGGCGTTGTTGTCCACGTAAACGGGTTTCATGCGCTACACCTCCTCGACGACGAGTTCCTGGGAGACCAGATCCCTGAGTTTGCTCTCCACGTAATGCTTGAGGGTGATCTGAGACTTGCTGCAGGAGGCACAGGTCCCGCGCAGCTTGACCAGCACGCGATTGCCGTCCACATCGACCAGCTCGATGTCGCCACCGTCCTGATTGAGGGCCGGCTTGATCTCCCTTTCCAGGGTGGCGTCGATCATCTTGATCTTCTGGATGTTGGTCAACGCTTCCGGTTTTTTGGCCGCGCGCGGGGCGTTGCCCAGGGTCGAGTCGATGATGAACTGGATTTTGTCGTGGCAGTTGCCGCACCCGCCGCCGGCCTTGACGTAGTCGGTGACATCCTCGAGGGTGGTCAGACCGTTTTCCCTTACGGCGCGCTCGATCTGCACGTCGGTCACGCCGAAGCACTCGCAGACGATTTCGCCCTCGATTTTCTTCTCGGCCTCGCCGCGATAGTAAGCGATGGCTTTTTCCATGGCATCGCGCCCCATCACCGAACAGTGCATCTTCTCCTTGGGCAGCCCGCCCAGATAGTCGGCGATGTCTTCGTTGGTAACCTTGGCGGCTTCATCCAGGGTCATGCCTTTGACGATTTCCGTCAGGGCCGACGATGACGCGATGGCGCTGGCACAGCCGAAGGTCTGAAACTTTGCATCGGCGATCCGCTCGTTCTCGTCCAGCTTGAAGGTCAGTTTGAGAGCGTCACCGCAAGCTAAGGAGCCGACCTCCCCGATACCGTCAAAGTCGTCTATGAATCCGACATTGCGCGGATTGAGGAAATGTTCCTTGGTTTTATCCGTGTAATCCCACATGACTGCCTCCAGATTGAATGGGTCCTGTTTCACCTTATGGTTTGCCCGGTTTTCAGCCGTGTGACCCGGGCATGCCGGTCGATCTGTTTACCATAAGCATGATCCGATAAAAAAAAAGTCGTGACTACTTCGTTTTTCTGTTACAAATATGATCTTGAATCAGTCGCTTCCAGCCAATCGTCACGCCGCTGCAACAGGATCTTTTCAACGGGGACGGAAACATGAACCTTCGCAAGGCCGTTTTTGCGGGAAGCTGGTATCCGGCCGATGCCTCGTCCTGCGAAAGCAAGATCCATCAGTTTCTGGATGAAGGGCGCACCCTGGCGCACACGATAGCCAATCCGGTGGGCGGCATTGTCCCCCACGCCGGATGGTTCTTTTCCGGCAGCATCGCCTGCAACGTGATCCACCGCCTCGCCAAAACGACCCCGCCACCCGATGTGGTGGTGGTGTTCGGCATGCACCTGCGCCCGGCCTCGCCCAATTACATCATGCCGGAAGGCCAGTGGGAGACGCCGTTTGGTCCCCTTGCGGTCGACACGGCCCTGGCCGGTGAACTCACCCGGCGCTGGCGCTTTCAGCTGGAAACGCCCAGCCGATACCAGCAGGACAACACCATCGAATTGCAGATGCCCTTTATCCGTTACTTTTTCAAGGAGGCACGCGTGGTTGCCATGGGGGTGCCGCCCACCGCCGAAACCCTGGCCCTGGCCGACTCGGTGGTGACCATAGCGCGTGAGTTGGATCTGACCATCGCCGTGGTCGGCTCCACGGATCTGACCCACTACGGCCCCAACTACGGGTTTACCTCCAAGGGGCGGGGGGCGAAGGCGGCGCAGTGGGTGCGCAGCGAAAACGACCGGCGCGTCATCGCCGCCATGGCCGGCATGGACCCCCAGGCGGTGATCCGCGAAGGCCTTGAGCATGACAACGCCTGCTGCGCCGGGGCGGCTGCCGCGGCCATCGCCGCGGGAAAAGCGCTGGGTGCCCAGCACGCCGAGGAGCTGGTCTATGCCACCAGCTATGACAAGCACCCGGGGGATAGTTTTGTGGGGTATGTGGGGATGCTGTATTAGGCTGGACTGAAACAGACCCACCGCCTAAAGCCGGTCCTGCACATCTGCCAGGCGCGCACTCACCGCCACGGGATAGGCCTGGGGTGCCGACAGTCGTTTGTAGCGGTCATCCAGGCGGGCAAGCGTTTCGGCAAAGTGCCTGCGAACCTGCGCCAGGGGGGGCATCGATCTGATCGGCCGTCCATTTTGCATCACCGGTGCCAGCAGGGGGCGGGCGCCTCGCGGTGTGTCGTCGCGCAGGCCGATGAGATCGCCTTGCAAGCGACCATCGGCTGCGCTGGTCCGGAATACCTGCTTTTCTCCGGCCAGGGTGGCTTTGCCCGCACTGACTTTGCGCACGTTGCGGTCTTTCAAGCGCACCAATTTGTAAACCATGTCCAGGTAGGGCAGATCGGCCGAAACGCCCATATGGGTCCCCACGCCGAAGGCGTCGATGCGGGCGCCGTCGGCGATCATACGCGCTATGGCGTATTCGTCGAATCCGCTGCTGGCGTATATATCCGTTTCCGGCAGCCCGGCCTCGTCCAGGATCCGGCGCACCTGCCTGCTCAAGGCGACCATCTCCCCGCTGTCAAGCCGCACGCCCAGCAGGTGGTGGCCGCTGCGCTGCATGCGTCCGCCCACCACCGCCGCGTTTTTCGCTCCCTGCAGGGTGTCGTATGTGTCGATGAGAAACACGGCGCTGTCCGGGAAGATGTCGGCGTAGGCTTGAAAGGCGTCGATTTCCGACTCGAAGGCCATGACGAAGGCGTGGGCCATGGTGCCCGTGATGGGTATCCCGTAGGTTTTGCCGGCCAGCACGTTGCTGGTGCCGGCGAATCCGGCAAGGTAGGCCGAGCGCGCCGCCGCCATGCCGGCAGATGACCCCTGGGTGCGGCGCAGGGAGAAGTCGAACAGGGGCCGACCGGCGGCCGCGTGGACGCAGCGGGCCGCCTTGGTCGCCAGGAGGCTGGCGACGCCCACGGTATTGATCAGGTAGGTCTCGACGAGCTGGGCCTGGATCAGGGGCCCCGTCACCTCCAGAACCGGTTCGTCGGGAAAAAAATCTGCCCCTCCTCCATGGCCAGCACATCTCCGGTGAACCGCGCAGCGGCCAGGAAGTCGAGAAAATCCCGTTTGAAGCGGCCGGTTTGCGCCAGCCAGTCGATCTCATCGGCCGTGAAGCGAAAGCGGGACAAGCCCTCCAGCGCTTCGGACAACCCGGCGGCGACGAAATAGCTGCGCCTGGGATGGGAGCGCGTGAAGAGGGAAAAGGTGGCTTGCGCATCGATTCCCCGGTTGAAATACCCGGCCGCCATGTTCAGCTCGTACAGGTCGGTGAACAAGGGTCCGGGAAAATCGGGAAAGCTCATTGGATGACGGCCCCGTAAAGCCGTTGCATGCGCTCGAGCGCGAAGCGGTGGGCCCGGGCGTCGAAGTCGGCCACCCCGGCGGCCGGCACCGTGGTGCGATAGTCCCGATTGGCCAGGCCGCCGACGGTGTCCATGACGCAAATGGAGGTGCACACGCCCACCACTTCGACTTCCTCGGGGTCGTTCGCGGCCAGGATGTTTTCCAGATCGGTGCCGTAAAATCCGCTGTAACGCGTCTTGGGCAGCACGTGCTCACCGGGCCTGGGCGCCAGGTCGTCAATGATGCGGCTGCCCCAGGTTCCGGCCACGCAATGGGGCGGGAATTTTTCGAACTCCCGGTCGTCTTCGGCATGGGCGTCCTGCAGGTACACCACCAGGCTGCCCGAACGCCGATGGTGGTTCAAACGACCGCGGACAAAGGGGACAATGTCCCGGGCACCCTGGCCGCAGTAAAGGGCGCCCTTTTCGTCGATGAAGTCGTTGAGCATGTCAACCACGATCAATGCCGTTTTGGCCACATTATCCGCCTTTCCGGAATGAATTGCCCTTTGGAGCAAACCTAAGTGTATCCTAATTCGTCCACAACCATTTGTAAACGCAATGGTAGGTCCTGACCCCGGGAAGAACGGAGGCGTGGCCGGTTTGCCCGCTCGCCGGCAACGTTGATCGTTTGGATCGTTTGAGGTATGATCGGCAGACTTGAACCTCGCAACACGGCCAACCAAAAGGGGGAGCGATGAAGTACGTTGTCTATCTGTTGGGTTTTCTGTGGATCGCCGCCGGCACCGTCGCCATTCTCTACACCGATGATTTCAAAGGTTACCTCAAGGGATTGACGACCCGCATGGACCGCAGCATCCTGGCCATCATTCCCGCCGCCGTCGGCCTGCTGCTGCTGATCGCCGCCTCGTCGACCAGCCACGCCTGGTTCATCGGGCTGATCGGCATCCTGGGGATCGTCAAGGGCGTGTTGATCTATTTTAATCCGGCCGGTCTTTTCGACCTGATAAAAAACTGGCTGGACACGCTTGCGGACCAGGGATACCGCCTGGTGGGCATCGTGGCCCTGATCCTGGGAACGGTCGTGATTTCCTGGATCAAGTAGCCCTTTCACGATGATGCCTTGGCTTGTCACCGGCCTGATGCTGATTGCGCTGCCCCTGGTCGGCATCGCCGCCGCCGGCCGCGATCCTTCACCCTATCTGGCCTTTCCGCCGTTGACCCGCTATGTGTCGCATGCCGGTTTTTCGTGGCCGTGGTTCGCCTGGTTTGCGGTGGTCGATGGGTTGGCCACGGCCGGCCTGCTGTGGGCCGTCCGCCAGGGACTGCACGCCAGTGCCCGGCGATCCGCAAGGCCTGTCGCCGGCAATCGATTTCCCTGGTGGGGCTGGCTTGCGCTCCTGCTGGGTGGGTTCTTCTGGTTCATGGCATGGACCCGCTTCACCTGGTTCCAGGCCTTTCAGCAGCACACCTTTTTGCCCATCTGGGCTGGCTTCATCTTCACGATCAACGCCTTGGCGGTCAGGCGCAGCGGCAGCTGCTTGATGCTGCGCCAGCCGGCTGGGTTTCTGCTGCTTTTCCCGGTCAGCGCCGGCTTCTGGTGGTTTTTTGAATACTTCAACCGGTTTGTCCACAACTGGTACTACACCGGTGTCGAAGGCCTGGGGGCGGGGGAGTACAGCTATCTGTCCAGCATCGCTTTCGCGACGGTGCTGCCCGGTGTGCTGAGCACGATCGACCTGCTGCTCACGTTCCCGGCCCTAAACCGTGGCCTGGCGCATGGCCGGCCGCTCGATCTGCCGGATTCCCGGTGGATTCCGGTGAGTGTCCTCGCCCTTTCGGGCGCTGGCCTGACGCTGATCGGCATCTTCCCGGATCAGCTGTTCGCCCTGTTGTGGGTCTCGCCGCTGTTGATAATCCTTTCTGTCCAGGCCGTGGCCGGCCGGCCGACCCTGCTGTCACCGCTGCGCCAAGGAGACTGGCGACCGGTGGTGACTCCGGCGTTAGCGGCCCTTGTCTGTGGGTTCTTCTGGGAGATGTGGAATTTTTTCAGTCTGTCCCGCTGGTCCTACGCGATTCCCTACGTGCAGCGCTTTCATCTGTTCGAAATGCCGATTCTGGGCTACGGGGGCTACTTGCCCTTCGGGCTGATCTGCCTGGCGGTGGGAACCGTGGTGCTGGGCGATCTGTTTGCGGCGCGGTCGCCGGCCTGACCACGCCTGCAAGCCAGCTGGTGGGCGCACACCTGTCAGGATCGCCTGCCGACCCCGGCGTCCAGAACCATCCGCTTAAGGGCGTCATAAGGCTGGGCCCCCACCAGGCGTCGGCCACCGAGCACGAAAGTCGGTACGGCCGTGATTCCCATTCGACGCGAGCGCTCCCAGTCCCGGTCTACGGCCTGCCGATGGGTGCGCTGCTCCAGAACCGTCTGGGCCGCCGCCGGGTCCAGGCCGACGGCGGCGCCGATGCGCAGCAGGACCGCTTTCTGGGCGATGTTTTCACCGTGCTGAAAATAGGCCCGGAAGGCGGCTCGATGAAAGGCATCGCCCTTGTCCTGCTCTTCGGCCCATTTGCCCAGCTCCTGTGCCAGGCGGCTGTTGAAGGTCATGGTGCGGTCGCCGAAAGGCAGCTCCAGATCCCGGGCCACCTGGCGCAGGTGGGCCAGCATGGCGGGGATGTCGACCGGTTGCCCGGCAAACAGGTCCTGAAGGGTCCGGCCCGAATCCGGGGTTTCCGGATGCAAGGGAAAGGCGATCCACCTGACCTGGATGTCGAATGCCGACTGGAGCTGTTCAATACGCCCGGTACTGAAGTAGCACCACGGTCAGATGTAATCGGAAAAGACCTCCAGGGCGGGTGTTTTGGGTTCGGTTATCATCTTGTCCTTTCCCAGGCTGGCGCTGCCCCGTGGGCACCGGCCTTACCGGTTAGCGGTTGATCAGCATCGACTTGATGATGCTGGTGACGATGCGCGGGTTTTCCTTCAAGCGGCGGGTGCTGTACCCGAACCAGTGCCGGCCGTAGGGAACGTAGACCCGCATGGTGTGCCCGGCCGCGACGATGCTGCGCCGAAGCTCCGGCGTGACCCCGTAGAGCATTTGAAATTCGTACCCGCTATGAGGCGCTTGGTAGCGGTCGATGAGCGCCAGGGAGGCTTCGACCAGGGCCCGGTCATGGGTGGCGATGCCCGGGTAGACCCCGTTTGCGAGCATGAATTCCAGGTCCTCCAGAAAGTGGGTGTTGATCTCGTCGTAGCGCTGGAAGGCGATCCGGGCCGGTTCGATGTAAATGCCCTTGCACAGCCGCAAGTTCAACGGCACCTGTGGTGTGTGAAGGTCCATCAGCGCCTTGATGTCATATAGGGTGCGTCGCAGGTAGGCCTGGACCACCAGGCCCACATTTTGAGGAAATTCGGCCTTCAGGCGGCGAAACAGGTCGATCTCCAGATCCACGCAGTCGGAATCCTCCATGTCGATGCGGATGAAGTTTCCAAAGCCGGCGGCCCTGGCTACTATTGCGCGGACATGCCGGTAGCATGCCTCGGGATCGATCAGCAGGCCGAACATGGTGGGCTTGATCGAGTAGTTGCCGTCAATGTCGGATCGCTGGGCAATCTCGATCAGGTTCAGGTATTCATCGCGGTTGTGCTGGGCTTCATCCAGATTCTGAATGAACTCGCCCAGGATGTCGATGGTCGTCTTGATACCCTCGCCGTTGAGGGCTTGACAGGCCTGCATGGCGTCGTCGACCGTTTCACCGGCAATGTAGGATCGGGAAAACAGCCAGACCAACCGTTTGGGAAACAGGGGCAGGCTGTTGGCAATCAGTCGGTTAAACATCAAGCGTCCATTTCTTCGGTGGGGTCCAGCGGTTCGGCGTAGCGTTTTTGAATGAGGTGTATGGCGGCGATCCGTTCCAGAAAAATGTCCACCAGCTCAGGATCAAAATGGGTGCCCGCGCCGGCCCTGATCTGGTCGATGCTGCGCGATTCACTCCAGGGTACCTTGTAGCTGCGTTTCGACGACAAGGCGTCATACACGTCGGCAATGGCCACGATTCGACCTAAAAGGGGGATCTCCTGGCCCTTTTTCCCGGGCAGCGGGTCGACGGCCTGCTGTTCGGCGTCGGGTGCCGGCCGCCCCGTGATCGCATCGACATGGCCGGGGTAGCCGCTTCCGTCCCACTTTTCATGATGGTTCAAGGCGATGATGGCGGCCGCTTCGTCGTAATCCGACTGGGGGTTGGAGAACAGGCGCGCCCCATAAACCGTGTGCCGCTTCATGAGTTCGAATTCGTCGGCGGTCAAGGGAGCCGGCTTTTTCAGAATCAGGTCGCTGATCGATACCTTGCCCACATCGTGCAGCATGGCACCCATGCGCAGGACATCCCGGGTTTTGTCGATCTGTTTGCGCTCGATCCGGTGGCGTTTGGCCCAGTGCTGGTAGATCTCCAATGAAAAGCCGGCCACCCGGTTGACATGGGCGCCGGTTTCTTTGGGATCGCGCATTTCGGCCATGCGGATCATTCTCAGGATCATCGAGCGCGTCATCTTGGCCCGCTCCATGGCCACGGCGACGATGCTGGCAAAGTGCAGCATCACCTTTTCGTCGCTGCGGTCGAAGGGCCGGATGCGCTTTTCGCGATCCTGGGCATTGATGATCTGAAGGACGCCCAGGACATCCTTTTTGGCGCTCAACAGCGGGATGGTGAGCATGCTGCGGGTCACGTAGCCCGAGGCCTGGTCGAATTTGCGGCTGAAGCGGTAACTCTTGCCGGCCGACAGGTTGTAGACATCGGGAATGCTCAGCATTTTTCCCGTCGCCGCGGCATACCCGGCGATGCTGGATTGATCGATGGGCACCGAAAAATTGGTGTAGATCAGCTTCTCGTCGGCCGGCCGTTGCCGTTGCAGGGTGTCGTTTTGAGAGTAGGCAAACGTGAGATACCGGCCTTCGCGGATATAGATCGACCCGGCATCGGCATTGACGAACTGGCGGGCCCGCGTCAGCACGTACTCCAGCAGGATGTCGATGTCGTGAATTCGATTCAGCTCGATTCCCAGCGCCATCAGGCTGTCCAATTTCTGGTTTTCGCTGAGCATGGCTCCCGTCTCCCTGCAATCCTGATCCTGAACCAAAAACACGCCATTCTGACCCCGTCTATCTAATCCGCCAGGTCGACGTGCGTCAACCCCAAACGTGTGCGCCGGGCAGCTCGAAAATCGTGCACAATGGTCATTATCTGTCGGTATCGGTTGGATTTTACGGCAATCGGGTCGTCACCCGGTCTAAGCCGTTGACAAGCAATGATTAGAAACTTACAACTCCCGAAAAAGAGCGCCCCTTGCCCCACAGACTCCACCGGCCCAGCGCAGAGGATGCCATGACGCAGCTGTTGTCCACCAAAGAGGTGGCCAAGTTCCTTGGGATCAATGAGAAGATGGTCTACACATTGATTGCGGACAAGGGCCTGCCCGCTTCCAAGGTGACCGGAAAGTGGATTTTTCCCCGCCACCTGGTGGAGCAGTGGGTCGAAGCCAACACCGTCAACTACCCGCAGCACCACAACGGGTTGCCGCCCTATGACGGATTGCTGGTGATCGCCGGCAGCAATGACATCCTCCTGGAAAAAACGATGGCGCTGTTCAACAGTCGACATCCCGGCCATTTGAGCGTGTTCGGCAATATCGGATCCGTGGGGGGGATCAACGCGCTGCGCCGCAATCTGTGCCACATGGCCACCAGCCACCTGCTGCAGGAGAACGGCAGTGAATACAACTTCGATTTCCTGCAGCAACGGTTTGAGCGCATGCCCGTGGTGGTCAACTTTTGTCGCCGGGATCAGGGGATTTTGCTTCAGAAGGGCAACCCGCACGGCATCAACCGCGTCAAGGACCTGGCCAAACCCGGCATCCGGATCATCAACCGCTCCCTGGCCACCGGCACCCGCCTGCTGTTTGACCGGGAGCTCAAACTGGCCGGCATCCAGGGCGATCGCATCCCGGGATACCGGCACGAAGTGGGTCGGCACATGGATGTCGGGCTGGAGATATTGAGCGGTCGCGCCGACGCCGGTCCGGGCATCCGCCCGGTGGCATCTTTGCTTAAGCTCGATTTTTTACCCCTGCGGCAGGAGCGCTATGACCTGCTGGTGACGCGCGAGCGATTTTTCGACCAGGGGATTCAGTATTTTCTGAGCATGCTGCACGATGACGCCTTTGTGGCGGTGGCTGGAAAACTGGCGGGATATGACGTATCCCGAAGCGGTAAGATGATATTTCCCCATGAACTGGAAGAGGAGACACGCAATGCGGACTAAACGAGTGGTGATCGCGGTATTGATCCTGATGATGGCCGTTCCGGTTGTGGCGGCCGAAAAAGTGCTGATGATGGCCACGACCACCAGCACCGACAACACCGGGTTGCTGGATTACCTGGCACCCGCCTTTACCAAAGCGACCGGCATCACGCTGAAGTGGACGGCGGTGGGCACGGGCAAAGCCCTTAAGCTGGGTGAAAACTGCGACGTGGATGTGCTGCTGGTGCACGCTCCGGATGCGGAAAAAGCCTATGTGGCGGCCGGCTTCGGGGTTGACCGGCAAGAGGTGATGTACAACGATTTTGTGATCATCGGCCCCGAGGGCGACCCGGCCGGCATCAAGGGCAAGTCGGTTGTCGATGCATTGGCGGCCATCCGGGCCAAGGGGGCTGTTTTCGCCAGCCGTGGAGACAATTCGGGCACCCACAAAATGGAGCTTTCCCTGTGGCGTGCCGCCGGCAACGAAATTCCCGAAAAAGAGGCGTGGTACGTGCAGACCGGCCAGGGCATGCTGACCACCATCAATGTGGCCGCCGAACGCAACGGTTACACCATGACCGATCGCGGAACCTACATCAAATACGCCGACACCTTGCAGGGCAATCCACCCCTGAAAGTTCTGGTGGAAGGTGACGACATCCTGCTGAACCAGTACAGCGTGATGACCGTCAATCCCGAGCGCTGCAAGGATGCCAAAATCGATCTGGCGACTGCCTTTTCGGACTGGCTGGTCGGTGACGAGGGGCAGGCGCTGATCCGCGATTTCAAACTGCTCGGAAAGCCGCTGTTCGTTCCCAACGCCAAGTGACATCGGCCCGCCATGGATTTTATTGTAGCCGGATTCATCGAGGCGATTCTTCTGCTCTTCGGCGGTGATGCCCAGACCTGGTCCGCCGTTTCGGCAACCTTGAAGTCCTCCACCGGCTCCATGGCGGCCAGCCTGCTGCTGGGAATCCCTTTGGGGTTTGCTCTCGGTTACTTCGAATTTCCGGCCAAGCGCCAGGCCCGGTTGGTGGTGGACACGGCCATGGCGCTGCCCACGGTGTTTATCGGCCTGGTGGTCTATGCTTTTATTGCCAGTCGGGGGCCGCTGGGGGAGTGGGGCCTGCTGTTCACCTTGCGCGGGATCGTCCTGGGCCAGACCCTGCTGGCCCTGCCGGTGGTGATTGCCCTGAGCGCCACGGCCGTGGAAAGCATGGACCGCCACCTGCGAACCCTGTTGATCTCCCTGGGTGCCAGTCGGCGGCAACTGCTGTTAAGCAGTTTGTGGGAGGTGCGCTACGGTGTTCTTGCCGCCGGGCTGGCCGCCTACGGACGGGTGATGACCGAGGTGGGTATTTCCATGATGGTGGGCGGCAACATCAAGTGGCACACCCGTACCATCACCACGGCCATCGCCCTCGAGACGGGCAAAGGCATGTTTGCCACCGGGATTGCCCTGGGACTGGTCTTGATCGCCATCGCCTTTGGCGTCAACGTCTGCCTCTCCTTCTTGCGGAAAAAATAGACAAGCTGCCGGGAAACCGGCCAAACAAGTCGAGGCGGTTCGATGGAGTCACATGGTACCAGACGCTGACAGGAGCCGTTGCCCGTGGCCGAGCCGATATACAGGATAGAGCATGTGGTGCATCGCTACCAGCGTGAACCGGTGCTGGCGATCGATCGCTTGGACATCGAACCGGCATCCATCACAGGCTTGGTGGGCCCCAACGGCAGCGGCAAGAGCACCCTGCTCAAGCTCATGGCCTTTATTCTGCGGCCCACCCAAGGCCAAATTCGATTCAACGGGCGCCCGGCGGCCCCATTCGATGCCAGCGTGCGGTTCAACGTAACCCTGTTGACCCAGGATCCCTACCTGATGAAACGCTCGGTATTTAAAAACATCGTCTACGGCCTGAAGGTCCGTGGGGAGCGCGGGAACTGGACCCGGTCGGCAAACGAGGCCCTGGCGATGGTCGGTCTGGACCCGGTCGCTTTTTCGAAGCGCTCTTGGGATGAATTGTCCGGTGGCGAAGCCCAGCGGGTGGCCCTGGCGGCACGGTTGGTGCTCAAGCCGCAGGTGCTGCTGCTGGACGAACCGACCGCCAGCGTCGACGCCGCCTCCAGTGAACTGATTCGAACCGCCTCTTTGCGTGCCCGTGAGGAGTGGGGGGCCACCCTGGTCGTGTCCAGCCATGACAGCGAGTGGCTCTACGATGTCAGTGACGAGGTGCTGCATCTGTTCAAGGGTCGGAAGGTCGGCAGCGGTCGCTTCAACATGATTTTCGGCCCCTGGATTGAGGACGGCAACGGCGTTTGGTCAAAAAATATCGGTGATAAGCGCCGCCTTTCGGTTTCGTCGCCTCCCGACGCCGACGCCACCGCGTTTATCGATCCGGGTGACCTGCGCATACTCGGCAAGGATGAGACGGTGGAGGCCGGCACCATCGCGACGGTAACCGGTACGCTGACGCGCCTCTCTCTGGACCGACAGGGCGGCGACCTGTTCGCCGATGTGCGTGTGGGCGGCATCATCCTGGCTGTGCGGGTCCTCGAAAGCCACCTGGCCGCCATCACCCTGCACCGGGGATGGCCCGTCACCATCGCCTATCGGCTAGACCGCATCCATTGGCATTAGCCGGATATCGGCATGGTGCCCACTTCAGGGAGTGACTGAAAAAGCCCTTTCAGCCGGACCCGTGCTCTGCGATAATGGCAGGCGGATGCAACGGATCCTGAACCGACCCAACACCGCATTTCTCGAATTCATCGCAAGAACATGAAGGCGTCGGGTCTGCCGGGTATGGCGGTTTTTTTCGCTTCGGCGAACAGACCGCCAGCGGGGATCTGGTTTTCATTCACGAACTGCGCTGTGTGAGACCCTGATCGATCAAGGCGGTTAGCAGAGGGCTACATCAGCACTCTGCCCGCGGCAACCATTCCCATACCCACCACCATGGCCACCAGCACGTTGCGGGTTTTCCAGGCACACAGCGCGGTTGCCAGGGCGGCCATGCCGCCCAGCAGACCGGCGGAAAAAATCCCCGGGGCCACGAGCGCGAGTAAAATTGTGCCGGGCAGGGTTTCCATAAAGCGCCTGAATCCGGGGTTGCGCGGCAGGCGTTCGGCCAGCAGCAGGCCGCCCAGGCGGAGGCTGTAAGTGGCGATGGCGGCCCCGGCGATAGCCGTGACAACGCTCGGATCGGTCGGCCAAAAGGTGTTCATTTGGGTTTTTCCAAACCGGGGTTCCGGCCTGATGCCCCGGCCGCAGGTGCCTTTTTCAATTTTCGCGAGCGCCAGGTTTCCTGTAGGGCGGGAACCAGCGCCCCGCCAACACCGCCAATCACGATGTACCACTTGCCGGGCAGCCACCGCTCGGCGACGACCGCCAGCAGCGCGGCTGCCAGCCAGGGCAAGATGTCTCGCTTGCCGCGCCACATGCTGACGGTCAGGGCCGTAAACACCGCCACGAAGGCGAAGTCCAGCGCAAACCGCTCCGGATGGGAGACCACCGCCCCCAAACGGTGGCCCAGCAGGGTGCCCGTGGACCAGATGCTGCACAAACAGATGCCGCCCCCCAGCAGATAGCCGGTCGTGGCGCCGCCACGCCGGTAGGCCGCCATGGTGACGGCCCAGTTCTCGTCGGCGACCAGATGCATGACCCCGGCCTTGTGGGCCAGCGATTTGCCGCTAAACAGCGGTTGCAGGGAGGCGCCGATGAGCATGTAGCGCAGGTTGATGATCAATACGGCAATGATCATCTCCACCACGGGCAGGGGCGGGGCCCACATCTCGACCATGACGAACTGGGCCGATCCGGCGAACACGGAGAGGTTCATGGCCAACAGCTGCAGCCAGGTGAGTCCTTTCTGGGCCGCCAGCATCCCCAGGACACTGCCGTATGCGGCCACGCTGGCACCTATGGGCAGATTGGCCAGCGCTCCCCTGCGCATCTCTTGGAGCATCGACAGGTTATCCGTCACGATGGATCTCTTTTACATTCCCAGCAGCAAGGTGAGCAGTGCGGCGCCCAAAACGCAACCAGCCATGGCGATGCAGTCCACAGCCGCTATTTTTATGCGGTCGAGGCCCTGATTTTGAAAAACCCGAAGCCAGCCGGCTGTTGAACCTCTGACAAAAAAGCCCCAGGGCCCCATTTCCGGGGCGGTTTCGGGCTTCACGGCCTCGGCTTGATCGAGCAGGCTTGCGGGTCGCAACGCGGTTGTCCTGTGAGTTGGCGCCGGGCGGGTGGCGGCCATATGGCTTCCGGCATGCTGACGGTCGGCGCTGCTCCAAACCAAACTGTCGAGATCCACGGCCATGGGGTGGGGGCGATCGATGGCCAGGTGTGAAATTTGTTCTGAATAATTCATTAGTTACCTCAATTCTCTACAGATCCACATCACTTTGCCAATAATGCGCACCCGGTCCATCTCGTCGGCGGCCAGGAAAATGGGTGCATATTCCCGGTTGTCACTTAGCAGGACAAGTTTGCGTGGATGTCTCTCGATGCGCTTTACCATGATGGTGTCTTCGACCCCGACCGCATAAACGCGGCCGGCAAAAATGTCGGTTTGGGACTGGTCGATCAGAACCGTGTCGCCATCCTTGATTTCCGGAGACATGCTGTTGCCGAATACCTCCATCAGCACCATGCGTTCCTTGACGCCTTGTTTTTCCAGCCAGGCGGTTTGAAATGAATAGTGCCCTTCGACCTGCTGGCCGACTTCGAAGGAGCCCGACCCGGCGCACAAGCGTGCCTTGACTTTCGGAACCGGAAAGAAGCCGCGGGTGTTCTTGAGCCGCTGTGGGCCGCTCCCGCCCTCCAGCCAATCGGGATTCAACCCATGGCTGCGGAAAAGCTCCAGCAGCCAATTGGCCGGAACGGAGTCTTTTTTGCGGGCCTGGGTGATGGCCGAACGGTTGACCTTCAAGGTCGCGGCCAGTTCGGAAAGGCTCGAAATTCCCAACGCGCTGCGGGCCCGGTCGAAGAATGTGTTGAAGTGTCTGCTCATTGGCGCTTTATTTTGTTTCATTTTGTTTGCCGAATTGTTTAATTAATACAACAAAATGTTTATAAAAAGCAACAAAAAAATCGCATGCCGTGTAAGAAAAATCCCTACGCGAGAATCAGAAATACCCCAATTGAACCTTTTCAACGGCCTTGGTAGCATACATCGATCTGCAAAAGGCTTTTCCGGGTTCCGGGGGCTCTGGTCATATGCTACGCCCCGGACGAACATCAACTGACAACCTGCAGGAGGAACGAATGAGGAACAGACTACTCACATTAGCGATCGGTGTTTGCGCAGTGCTGACGATGACCTTTACGGCACAAGCCAAAGACATGTACAAGTTCGGCGGCGGTCCGGCCGGCGGTACCTTCCAGTTCATGGCCGGTGGTATTTCGACCTTTCCACCCGTCAAGGATATCGAGGAATTCCGGATCCTGGCAGGGGCTTCCGGCGGCTCCACCGAGAACGTGCGCAAGGTCGATTCCGGGGCCTATGCCTTTGGTGTGGCCTACTCGGGCGACGTCTTTTTGGCCCGCAACGGCAGAATGACCAACGACCCCAAAAAGTATGAAAACGTCATGGCCGTCTCCTATTTCTACGGTGCACCGGCCCACCTGGTGGTCAAGGCCGGCGGCGGTATCAAAAGCCTGAAGGATCTGGAAGGCAAAAAAGTCGGTGTGGGCAATGCCGGCTCGGGCGCCTTCGCCAACTGTGAGCTGCTCTTTACCCACATGGGCATCTGGGACAAGATCGAGCGCAACGCCATGGGGTACAACGACGCGGCGGCGGCTTTCGGCAACAACCAGCTGGATGCCTTCTGGCTGTTTGTGGGCTATCCCTCGGGCGCGGTTATCATGGCGGCCCAGCAAAACGACATCAAACTGCTGGACCTTTACACCGAGCCCGAAGCGGCCGGCTTCTTCAAGGAGTACCCCTACCTGTCCCAGGTGGAGATTCCGGCCGGTGTCTACAAAGGTGTCGACGAACCGGTTCCCTCTTACCAGGATTCCGCGCTGTGGGTTGCCAACAAGGACGTTCCTGCGGACGTGGTCTACAAGCTGGTCTCTTTGATATATTCGCCCGAAGGACTGGCTCACATGGTCAACGTCAAGAAGACCGCCAAGTCCATGAGCATCGAAGACGGCATCAAAGGCGTGGTCACCCCCCTGCACCCAGGTGCCGAGAAGTTTTGGAAGGAAAAGGGCATACTGAAATAGCCCCCTCATCGCAAGGGGCCGCCGGTCAAGGCCGCGGCCCCCGTTTCATTGGGCATTAATCCTATCCCAGCCAGGCAGAGGTTGCCGTGTACGATCAACTCAAGCGGTTCGAACAGATCATTTTTGATGTCCTTTCGGTGTTGCTGGTTCTGTTTTACTCCTATGCCGCCGTCGTCCAGCCGGCCGCCACCCAGTACCACCGGGGCATTTACGTCATCATCACCTACGTGCTGGTGTTTTTGCTCTACAAATCCAAATCCCCGGTCATGCGGGCCGTCGACTATGTCCTGATCGTGCTGTCGATCCTTTGCATCGGCTACTGGATCGTCAATTTCGAAGCCATCAACTACCGCACGGGCGCTGAAACGCCCCTGGACAAGGCCGTGGCGGTGGTCGGAGTGCTCATCGGTATCGAACTGGCCCGGCGGGTGGTGGGCAACGCCTTTGTGATCATCGGTACCGCCATGATCCTTTATGGCGTCTACGGGCCTTACGCCCCCGACCTGTTCGCCCATCCCGGCGACACCTTTCCCAACCTGTGCACCACCATCTACTACATGAGCGACGGGGTGTTCGGCATCATGGCCAACGTCCTGGCCACCTATGTGATCCTGTTCGTGCTGTTCGGCGCCTTTCTGGAAAAAAGCGGTGCCCAGAAATTCTTCATCGATTTCCCGCTGGCCGCGGTCGGCCACAAGATCGGCGGGCCGGCCAAGGTGTCGGTCATCGCCAGCGGTCTGTTCGGCTCCATCTCGGGCAGCGCCATCGCCAACACGGTCTCCACGGGAACATTTACGATCCCGATGATGAAAAAGGCCGGCTTCCGGCCCCACATCGCCGGCGGCATCGAGCCGGCGGCGTCCATCGGCGGCATGTTCATGCCGCCCATCATGGGCGCCGGCGGGTTCATCATGGCCGAGCTGACCGGTGTACCCTACTCCACCATCATGCTGGTGGGCCTGTTCCCGGCTTTCATGTATTTTTTCAGCGTCTTCGTCATGGTGCACTACGAAGCCAAGATGTACAACATCGTCGGTGAACGCTCTGAGAACAGCGCCATGGACATCCTGAAAAAGGAGTGGTTTTACACCCTGCCGCTGATCGTCATCACCATTTTTATGCTGACTGGCTACTCGCCCGGCTACGCGGCCATTCTGGGGCTGGCGACCTGTATCGTCGTCAGCTATAAATACCCGGAAAATCGCATCGACTACACCCTGGCGGTGGTCATGGCGCTGGTTCTGGCCACCCAGATGATCGCCCTGTTGCTCAGCAAGACCGTCGGGCCTGAAGCGGGACGCGGTTTCCTGAAGATTTTTTCCGAACGGACGATGGTTTTCACCGGACTGGCCGTGTGCGTGATCTGGTATATTGTCAAGAAAGATCGACGTCCGTCCATTAACTTCGGCTTAAAGCGTTTTCTGGAGGCGTCGCGCTCGGGCACGGAAAACAGCCTGAAGATCGGCGCCACGATCGGCGTCATCGGCATTATCATCGGCGTGCTCACCTTCACCGGCCTGGTGCTGACCTTCGCCGACATCGTCATCGAGCTGGCCAGCGGTTCACTGGTGCTGACCATTTTACTCGTTGCCCTGGCATCTCTGGTGCTCGGTATGGGGGTACCGGTGACCGCGGCCTATCTCATCACGGCCGTGGTGGCTGTGCCGGCCCTGACCCATTTAGGCGTCAATGAAATCGCCGCCCACATGATCGTCTACTGGCTCTCGCAGGATTCCAACATCACACCGCCGGTCTGCATCGCGGCGTTTGCCGGGGCGACGATTGCCAAGGCCAACATGTGGCGAACAGCCTTCGCCTCGTTCAAGTTCGCCAAATTTCTCTACCTGGGACCGTTTCTGTTCGGTTACGTGCCGGCATTCTCCCTTAACGGGAGCGCCACCGACATCGTCAAGGCCTTTGTTCTGATCACCATCGGTACCTATGTTTACGCTTATCTCCTCAGCGGCATCTGGTTCAAAAATTTGGTCGGATGGTTCCGGAAATCACCGGCCGCCTGATATTAGGCCAGCGGAAACAAATAACTTTCCGCCGGGCTTGTCTTTGCGCCGGTCTTCGGCCTAGCCCCAAATGTCACGTATTCCAATACGCTTTCATTTGGCGCGCCTTGAAGACCAGCCCACATCCGGCGCAATTTCAGGGGATTAATTTTTTTCTGCTGGCCTTACGCCGCAAGGCCTTTGAACCACCAAGAGCCCCGTTCGACAGAGCGGGGCTTTTTTTGCGACGGCGTTTGGCGACATCCGGCATCAGGGCAGGGTGATGCGCCGGTCGGCAAGGATCAGCTGGTTTGTGGGCAGGTTCGGATCTTGAATCAGGGAGATGGTTGCCAGGCCAAAGCCTGCACACAGGCCTTTAATGTTGCTCTTGTTCAGGCCTTGAACGCGGGAGATCGTGGCAGGATGCGTGATGATGGTCAGCGGATCGGGACGGCTGTCCATTGCGGCCAATGTCGTAAACATTGCATCACGGACGACCTCGGCCTGGACCAGGTGTCCGAAGGCCGGGTGGAAGGGCCCGGCAATGACGCCGCCGGCCGCATCCAATCCATCCGAGGCCTGCAGCCCCATCCGGATTACCGGAATCTGGCGGGCCTTAAAGTAAAGCAACAGGTGTTTGACCAGGGTGACACACGATGCCAGCGACATGGGGCGGTAGCGCCCATCGCGATATCGTTTTTCCAGCCGGCTGCCCCGCAGTACCAGGGTCGGGTAGATTCTGACAAAATCGGGGTTCAAGTCGGCGATCCGGCGGGCGGTAAAAAAGGCCCCATGCCTGTCATCGCCCGGCAGCCCGACCATCATTTGCAGCCCGACCTGGTAGCCGCGTCGCTTCAGCCGTCCGACCGCGGTTTCCGTATCCAGGGCCCGATGTCCACGTCCGGCCATGGTCAGAACCCGATCGTTCATGGATTGAACTCCCAGCTCTACCGTTGCAACCGGATACCGGGTCAACAGGTTGAGGCGCTGCCGATCGACGGTATCCGGCCGGGTCGAAAAACGGATGCTGTCCACAAGCTTGTCTGCGACGAAGGGGGTGACCGCCGTCAGCAGGGCCAGCATGACCGATGGATCGAGGCCCAGGAAGTTTCCGCCGAAAAAAGAGACCTGGGTCGTAGGACGCTTTTTTTTGGCATACGCCAGAAAGCGCTTGATATCGTCTTGAACCCGCTCTGGTGAAAGGGTGCGATCGGTCGTCGCGGTGAGGGTGTGCTGGTTGCAGAACACGCAGCGGTGCGGACAGCCTAAATGGGGGATAAAGAGCGGTACGACCAGTGGCCGGTCGGTGGGTGATGGGGCTGCAATCGGCCTGGCCATGGTCAACCCAACTGCGTCAATCTTTCCAGGCCAGCGCGGGCAGCCTCCTGTTCGGCCATTTTTTTGCTTTTGCCGTCGCCCTCGGTGACGATCCCGGCCACAGACATCCTGACCCGGAAGGTCTTGTCATGGTCCGGTCCGCTGGTGTCGACCACTTGATAGCGGGGCACCTGGTGATGGGTCATTTGAACTTTTTCCTGGAGCTTGCTCTTGTAGTCGATGGCATCGCCGACCCGGTCGAGACCGCGCAGTGCTTCGGCGAACTGGTTGGCCACGAACCGAAAGGCGGCATCGAAACCGCCATCGAGGTAAATTGCGGCGATGATCGCTTCCATCGCGTCGGCCAGGATTGAATTTTTTTCCCGGCCCTGGGTCAACGCTTCCCCTTTTCCCAACAGCAGGTGCGGGCCGATTCCAATCTGCCGGGCAAGGTCGGCCAGTTGGGCCTCATTGACCAGTTGGGCCCGGTTTCGGGACAGCGCGCCCTCGCTGAGATTCGGGTCGTGTTTCATCAGCAGGTGGCTGATCGCAAGGCTCAGCACGGCATCGCCTAAAAATTCGAGTCGTTCGTTGCTGGCCAGGTCGACGTCGAGCTGTTCATTGGTGTAGGAACTGTGGCGCAAGGCCTGGGTCAACCGGTGTGGACGCTTGAAACGGTATCCAAGGGCCGTCTCCAGGCACGCGTTGGCGGTTTCATCAAGAGTGGGGGCGTCCATCGTCAGTGCTCCAGGCGCGCCACCAGCAAGGCAAAGTGTTCGTAGGGGACATGAAAATCTCCGCTGCCGACGCCCAGTTCAATCCCCGGCGTCACCGCACCGTGAAAATCGGTGCCGCCGGTAATCAGCAGGCCGTGTCTGCGGGCCAGGTGGCAGTAGGCCGTGGTGGCTGCCGGGGGGTGACTGGGGTAGATGGCTTCGATACCCTGTAAGCCCATTGTTTTAAGGGTCAGCAGGAAGCTTTCGAACAGGTCGGGATCGGTAAGGCCGTTCAAGTGGGGGTGGGCCAAAACGGCCACGCCGCCGGCGATATTGATGGCCGCGATGGCATCTGCCATGGGGACGCGCGCTTTTTCCACATAAGCGGCGCCTCTTTTTCCTAAAAAACGATCGAAGGCATCGTCGATGGAGGTGGCCATGCCGTTGTCGATCATCAGTTGGGCGATGTGGGGGCGACCGGGTGTGGCGTTGCCGACCAGACGGGCCAACTCATCCATGTCAAGGTGCATCCCCAGCGCCGCCAGTCGCGCCATAATTCGGGGATTGCGGTTGTGCCTGGCATCGCTGAGCTTGTTCACCAGGGCGGTGAGGGTGGGGTTGTGCAGATCGACCCCGTACCCGAGCATGTGAACACTGCCCTGGATAGGGTAGCCATCGGGTGCTGCGGCGCTGATTTCGACGCCGGTGATAAATTGAAGTGCCGCTGGGATACCGCCGGCAATGGCGGCTGCTGAACCGGAAAGGGTGTCGTGATCGGTGATCGCGATGGCCTTCAGCCCGCGTTGGACCGCCATCGTCAGAATTTCGGCCGGTGTCAGGGTGCCGTCAGAGGCTGTTGAATGGACATGCAGATCGATACCAGCGCGCGGATCAAATGCCAAGGGCTTTTTCAAAAGCCTCCTCTTTGGTTTTACAATCAATGCATTGGGTGGTGACCGGCCTCGCTTTCAGCCGCTCGATGGAGATGTCTTCACCACACTTTTCACAGATACCAAAGGTTTTATTTTCGATCCGGTTGAGCGCTTTTTTAACTTTTTTGATCAGCTTGTGTTCGCGGTCACGGATCCTCAACATGAAATTCCGATCCGATTCCAGCGTTGCCCGATCAGTGGGGTCCGGAAAGTTCTCTTTCTGTTCCGTCATTCCCGAAACGGTGTCACCGGCTTGATTCAGCAATTCCTGCAGTCTCTGATGAAGGAGCTCTTCGAAGAATTTCAAATCTTTTTTATTCATCGTCTCAACCTGTGAAAATAAAGTTTACGACTTTTAGCGAAATAATAAAACTATCACAAGGATGCAGGTGTGTAAAGTGCTTTTACAGGCCATCATCGCCGCTGGTGCTAACGGGCCATTTCCGAAACCAGGGCTTCAAGCGTTTTCATGTCGTTGACAGTGGATATGGCGATCTCACGATCCGCCGGGACGATTTTTTTCAACAGGCCCGCCAGCACCTTGCCCGGCCCGACTTCGACGAACCGGTTAACGTTGTCGTCCAGCAGTCGCCGGATCGTGTCGTACCATCTTACCGGGCTGCACAACTGCAGGGCCAGCAGGCGTCGAACAGCGCTGCCCGCGTCGCAGCGGTCGGCGGTGGCATTGTGAATGACGATGATTTGCGGTGAGGCGAATTGAAAACGGTTCAGATAATCCAGGAATTCATCTTCGGCGCCTTTGATCAGATCGCTGTGCCAGGCCCCGCTGACTTTGAGGGGGATGGCCCGGGCGCCCTTGGCTTTGGCCGCCTCGGAAACTGCCGCAACGGCTTCGGGAGCACCGGTGAGGACGATTTGCTGGGCGGTGTTGTGGTTGGCGACCGCAACCACGCCGTTTTTCCGGCCTGCCGCCACCAGTGCCTCAACCGTTTCAATGTCCAATCCGATGATGGCGCTCATGGCGCCTTTGTGCTTCAACGATTCGCGGTGCATCAATTGGCCGCGTTTGAACACCAGCTGCAGGGTGTCCGGAACGGAGATGACCTTGGCGGCGGTCAGTGCGCTGTATTCGCCCAGGCTGTGGCCGGCCGCAAAAGTGCCAAAGATGCCGGCATGCTCGAGGGCGGCCAGGCAGGCCAGGTTGACGGCGGTGATGGCCGGCTGGAGATTGACGGTTTCGGTCAGGGTCGGCATGGGACCCTTGAAGCAGTATTGGGTGATGTGGGTGCGGGCAATATCGTCGGCCGCGTCGAAGATTTCCCTCACGAAGCCGAATTCCTGGTACAGATCGGCGCCCATGCCGACCGACTGGGATCCCTGGCCGGGAAACAGCAGTGCGATGTTTTTCACGGTTTCTCCTCCATCGGGCCTTAATCCAGATTGAACAATTTGCGTGTTAGATCCAGTGACACGGTTTTGTCCCCCCGGCAACCATTCTTTCTCAGAAAGTGGGTGGGCTCGTGCAGAATTTTATTCACCAGGGCGTCTGTCATGCGTTCGATGGCCTGTTTGTCCGTTTCGGAAAGATGGCCGAGCGTTCCCAGTGTTTTCTGCAACTCCTGCTGGGCCATGGCCGCTACCTTTGAGCGCAGGGACACGATGGTCGGCACCACATCCAGGGTGTCGTACCATTTACGGAACGCGATCACGGTTTCATCGATGATGCGCTGGGCTTTCACCGCTTCGCGTTGGCGGTCTTCGACGTTGTCGTCCACGACACCCTTCAGGTCGTCGATATCGTAGACATAAGCGTTGCCGATGCGGTTGATCTCCGGATCGATGTCTCGGGGAACGGCGATGTCGATGAAAAACAGGCGGCGATTTCGCCGGCTCTTCATAGCGCGCTTGACCTGTTCCTTGGTAAGGACATATCCGCTGGCCCCGGTGGAACTGATGACGATGTCGACATCCGCGATGGTGTCGGCGATCTCTTCGAATTTTATCGCTTTACCGGAGAAGCGCCGCGCCAGCTCAACGCCCCGTTCAAAGGTGCGGTTGGCGACCGTAATCGTGCCGGCACGGTTGCGGATCAGGTGTTCGACGGCCAGTTCGGCCATTTCACCGGCACCGATCAGCATCACCCGCTTGCCGGCAAGCTCACCGAAAATCTTCTTGCCCAACTCGATGGCAGCGTAGCTGATGCTGACCGCGTGATCCCCGATGCCGGTTTCCGAGCGCACCTTTTTGGCGACGAAAAAGGTGCGGTGAAAGAGCTTGTTGAGAATCACCCCGGAGGTCCGCTCGAGCGTCGCCTGATGATAGGCGGCCTTCATCTGACCCAGGATCTGGGGTTCGCCGACGACCATGGAGTCCAGACTGGCGGCGACCTGAAAGGTGTGTCGAACGGCCTCGTCGCCCATGTATTGGTACAGGGCGGTTTCAAACTGGGCCAGGGGAACTTTTTTGAATTCGGAGATGAAGCGTTTGGCCACCGCCACGGCCGCCTCGACATCGTCGACGGCCATGAGCAGTTCGATCCGGTTGCAGGTCGACAAGAGGACGGATTCAGCGATGACCGGGTTGGCCCGCAGCATCTCCAGGGCCCGGTCGGTCTCCTCGGCCGTAAAGGCGATGCACTCGCGTACGTCCACGGAGGCGGTCTTATGATTGAGTCCCAGCAGTACGATATCGCGCATAATTACACAGCCGTAAAGATGCCGTGGTGGCCGTCCATCAGAAAGTTCACGCCGAAAAAGGTGAACAGCAGCACGCCGAATCCGATGATGGCCATAATGGCGGCCCGTTTGCCGCGCCACCCGACGGTCAGCCGTTCGTGAAGCAAGGCCGCGTAAAACAGCCAGGTCACCGCGGACCAGACCTCTTTGGGGTCCCAGCTCCAAAATCGGCCCCAGACGGCTTTGGCATAGACGACGCCGGTGATCAATCCGATGGTCACCATGGAAAAGCCCACCACGATGCAGGCGTAGGCGGTGGTGTCCAGCAGCTCCAGGGACGGCAAACGGCTGAAAAAAAATCCCCGGGTTTTCTTTTTGATGGCATGTTCCTGCAGTAGATAGAGGATGCCCAGGCCGCAGGCCAGGGCAAAGGCCGCATTGCCGATGAAAATGGTGACGATGTGGGCGGCCAGCCACCAGCTTTTGAACCATTGGGGGTTTTGGGCGACCGGCTTGGGCAGTCCATAGGCGGCGATCATGATCAGGGTGATCAACGGGGCTGCAAAGATCCCCAGGATTTTGAGCTTGTACCTGAAGTGAAAGGCCAGGAAAACCGCCGTAATGGCCCAACCGGTCATCGAGAGGGTCTCATGCAGGTTGTTGACCGGAACGTTGCCGGCGTGCATCCCGCTGGCCACCAGGGCGGCCGTGTGCAGGACGAAGGCGATCGTCATCAGGGCGATGGCCGTGCGCTGGAAGACCGGTTTCTGAAAGAACAGGAAACCGAAGTAGCTGGCGCAGCTCAAGGTGTAGACTGCGGTGGCGCTGATGAATAGTGGCTCCATGTCACTCCCGGGGTGGCGAAGTTGCGGCCATCAGCCAGTCGTACCGATATCCCGGGCCCAGAACCGACTCCAGCAGCCGGTCGATCCGATCGGTATCGCCATCTTTGACCAGCCTGAGCAGATCGGCGTCGATCAACTGTTCGAACAAGGGTTTGTGCGCTTCGGGCGCATGCGCTTCGGCCAGCAGGCGGGTCCGAATCGCACCCATCAGGTCCAGCAGGTCGCCGTATTCGGGACCGAACTCGCTCTCCAGGCGTTGACGGACGTGCTTGGCAAAGGCCGGGCTTTTCCCGGCCGTGGAGATGGCCATGACGAAATCACCGCGCCTGACGACGGCCGGCAGAATGAAATTGCAGATCTGGGGTCGGTCGGCGATGTTGCACAACAGGCCCTGCCGCTCGGCGTCGGTGTTGATCCGGCGGTTCAGGGCCTCGTCATCGGTGGCTCCGATGACCAGAAACATTCCCGATATGTCCGACGACCGGTAGGCGCGCCGTTTCAAAACAATGGTTTTTTCGTCGGCCAGCCGCACCAGGGCGGGAACCGTGTCGGGGCTCACCACCGTCACCACCGCCTTGCACTCCACCAGGGTGGCGACCTTGCGGGCGCCGACCGCCCCGCCGCCAACGACCAGGCAGGGCCGGTTTTGAATATCCAGATTGACCGGGTAGTATCGCATGTGGGTCTGTTTTCGAATCCGCTACAAGGTAACCGTCATCAGGTCCCGGGCCGCCAAAACCTTCCCATTATAGGTGCTGCGGCACTGTTTTTCAACATCGATCGAATCGCAGGCCGGGTAGAAATGGGTCAGGATCAACTGTTTCACGCGGGCCTGCTGGGCGATTTTCCCGGCCAGCGAAGGGGTCAGGTGGCCGTCCACCTTTTGGCCGTCGGGAAAGGCCGACTCGCAGATCATCAGGTCGGCATCGGCGGCGATGGTCGTCAGCCCGTCGCAGACATCGCTGTCACCGGAATAGACCACGGCTTTTCCGTCCGCAGTGACGATGCGATAGGCAATGCTCTCCGGACCGTGGGCCACGGGCATGGACGCGGCCGTAAACCCTTCGAACGCGCGGTGTTCCGGCTGGCGGGTGTCCAGTTCGGCCACCGTGAAACGATCGGGCGGCAGCACGATCCAGTCGCCGTAGACCCCTTTGAGCCGCTCGAAAAAGGCCTTGAATCCATCGCCCGCCACCAGGGTCAGGTGCTGGTGTTGATGGTCCGGGGCCGCGTACTTCAGGGCGAACAGGAAGGAGGCCAGTTCACCGGTGTGATCCGGATGAAAATGGCTGAGGAAGATATGCGAAACGTCGAAAATGGTGACACCGGTTTCCAGCAGCCGGCGCATTACGCCGGGACCGCAGTCGAAGAGCAGGTGTTGCCCGGCGGTCTGCAGCAGAAACGAACACGGGTTGCGGGTCAGCGAGGGCACGCAGGTTCCCGATCCCAATATGGTGATCCGGATAGTCATCGTCAGGGCATCTCCTTGAAAAAGTGAATTGTCTCATGTGGTTGCAGCATTTTAGGACGAACCTGTTCGGAATTCAACCGCAATGTGCCGGAAGCGCTGCCGGTCAGGAATTATCGCGAACCATATGAGCTGTTTGGGTGCGTCGCGGCCAAAGGCCGGGCCGGTGGTACGAGCGTACGGCCACTTCGGCCATTTTCAGTGGCCCCCATCAAGGCGCTTGACAATGCCAAATGGGATTTGCTATTCCTGCCGCTGTTCGTTTATGCGGGCTGAATGAAATCTCTAAGCGGTGCAGCAATTTATGTGCGCTCGACCACCGGGTTAACCGCTCCTGTCACCTGGCGATCCATACAATCGAATATGTTTTGTTGCGCTGTTTTGACCTGTCCGGTAACCGGTGCCGGCGGTAGGAGACAAGACACGGATCCGCGCTTTGTTCGACTATAAGAAAAACAGGGACTGGGCCGAGAATTTGACCATCGTCATGCAGTTGGGCCTGACCATGGCCGGCTGCATCGTTTTCTGCTTCTTTGTCGGGTTTTATCTGGATAAGTGGCTGGGGCTGCACGGGGTGTTCACCACCATTTTCATTCTTTTCGGCATCGCCGGCGGCGCCAATGTCTGTTACCGGCAGATAATAGACATAACAAAACAAAACAACAAATCAGGGCCTGGAGAAGATGGACAGGGCGGTTCATGAAGTTGAAAAAAAATACGGCTCACGGGCACTGCTTTTGGCCATCGGGATTGGCCTGCTGTTCCTGGTGCTAGATCAAAAAGCGCTATGCCGGGGACTGGTTCTCGGCGGTCTGTTCAGCACGATCAATTTCGTCCTCATGGGACAGATGCTGCAATACCGCCTCAGCGACAACCGCCGGAAGTCCGTCCTGAAATCTTTTCTGGCCTTGGCCTTGCGCTACGCCGTGCTGGCGATACCCCTCATCCTATCTGTGCGATCGGATCGATTCGATCTGGCGGCGACGGTAGTGGGTATTTTCATGGTTCAACTGGTGATCCTGATCGAACATGGCGCCCGGTTTTTTTTTCGCTTTCGTCAAACATTGAACCAAAGGCCTTAACACATGGAAGAACTCGGAAGAATTCATCAGCTGATCATACCGCTTTTTGGCCATTCCATGACCTTCAACCTCGACGTCATTCTGATGACATGGATCGCCTTCGCGTTGATCCTCGCTCTAGGGTTTTCATCTGTCCGTAAACGTGGGGTCGTTCCGAATTCCATGCAGATTGTCGGCGAACTGTTCGTCTACAATCTTTACAAATTAACCGAGGACGCCCTTGACGAGCAGCTGGCCAAAAAATACGCCCCGCTCATCTGCGCCCTGTTTTTATTCTTGCTGGTGTCCAACTGGCTCGGAATCATTCCCCATCTCGAGGAACCCACCAAGGATCTCAATACACCGCTGAGTCTTGGGGTGATGGGATTTGTGATTGCCCATGCGGCGGGCATAAAGAAGAAAGGCTTCAAAAAATATGCCTACGAGTACTTCCAGCCAATCTTTTTCATGGCCCCGCTCAACATCATCGGCGAGGTGGCGAAAATCGTGTCCATTTCCTTCCGTCTGTTCGGCAACATCATGGGCGGGTCGATCATCATCCTGGTGGTGTCCTACCTGACGTGGAGCATTGTTTTGCCACCCTTTCTCAACGCATTTTTCGGCATGTTTGTGGGCACCATTCAAGCTTTTGTTTTTACGATGTTAACTGTTGTTTATATATCAGTCCAGGTGAAATAGATGATGGAACTCGACATTCAGGCCTGGGTTAAAGTTGCTGCGTTTACCGGCGGTGGTATCGCCATGGGGCTCGGTGCGGTTGGTGCTGCCATCGGCGAAGGCTACACTGCGGCCATGGCCAATCTAGCGGTCTCCCGAAATCCGAAGATCTCGGGCGACATATTCAAAAACATGCTGGTGGGCCAGGCTGTTGCCGAATCGGCCTCGATTTTTGCCTTGGTGGTGTCCATTCTGCTGCTGTTCATGGACAAGGGCGAGCCGCACCTGATCAAGGCGGCAGCGCTTTTCGGTGCCGGTGTCAGCATGGGATTCGGCGCCATAGGTTCAGGCGTCGGTTCGGGCTTTCCCGGCGGTCAGGCCTGCCTGGGAATTTCACGGCAGCCTGCCGTAATCAATCGGCTGACCACCAACATGCTGATCGGTTCCGCCGTTTGTCAGACACCGGCGATTTTCGCCATGGTGGTCGCACTGATGCTGCTTTTTATGGATTTTAGCAATGCAGCCCTAAATCCCACTTGGGCGGCCCTGATCGGTGCCGGGCTGAGCACCGGGCTTGCCGCCATCGGCTCGGGCTACGGCGGCGGCATGGCGGCCGGTACCAGCTGCGAGGGCGTTGCCCGTCAGCCGGAAACGGTTGGCAACGTCACCACCATTATGCTGGTGGGACAGGCCGTGGCCCAAACGCCCTCGATTTTTGGACTGCTGGTGAGTTTTATTCTGATGTTCAAAGCCTTCCCCGAGTCAAACCAGCTGCAGACATCCATGGCCCTGTTGGGGGCCGGGCTGTGCACCGGTTTTGGCGGTATTGGGCCGGGTGTCGGCAATGGTATGGCCGCGGAAAGTGCTGTCAGATGGGTGGCGCGGAACGTAAAGCATGCGGCCGATCTCATGCGAATCATGCTGGTCGGACAGGCGGTTTCCCAATCCACCGCCATTTATGCAATGGTAGTGAGTCTGGTTTTAATTTTCGTCGTCTAACGACGCGTTAGGCGATGGTTTTTTGTACAAGGTGGTATGGTTGATTGAGGGTGGAAATTTTTAACGCCTTTTCTTCAGGAGGACGATCATGGCAATCGAAGGTGTGGATATCGTAAAAGCAGCGGCATTTCTGGGTGCTGGCATTTCCATGGGGTTGGGTGCAATCGGACCCGGAGTCGGCGAGGGCATGGTGGCGGCAAAGGCGTGCGAGGCGATCGGAAAAAATCCCAAGGAGGCGGGCCTTTTGACCCGAACCATGCTCGTCGGTCAGGCCGTATCGGAATCAACCGGTATTTATTCCTTGGTGATTTCCCTGCTTTTGCTGTTCGTGGTCTGATACCCGGGGCGGCAACTGAAAGCTGAACGCCGCTGACCCAGCCCCGGCCCGAATCAATCCGCCAACTCGCAATCGACCCGACCGGGTTGGCAATGTCCAGCGGAAAGAGTCCTCCATGGAAATTATTGCAACCAATGCCTTGATCAGCATCAACGAGACCTTTTTCGTTCAACTGATTTCGTTTTTGGTGTTTCTGTACATTCTGAACCGGGTGATGATCCGCCCCCTGATCGGCACCATGGCGGAGCGAAAAGAATTCCTCAACGACGTCAAGACGGATATCGAAAAGGCCAAATCAGACCTTGATGGCCTCAATCGGGAACTGGATCGCCAACGCCAGAAAGTCCTCAAGGAGGCCGCGGCCGCGACCTCGAAGCTGGAACGGGAAGCCGATGGGCGGTCATCCGAACTCTTCGAGGCAGCCCGATCACAGATCGCTCAATTGCGCCAAGAGACGGAGAGCAGGGTCAAACAACAGGTCAAGGACGCCAGGGCCAAGCTGAGCGATGAAGTGGATGCCGTGACCGCAGCCATCATGGAAAAAGTGTTGAATCGGAGATTGTCGTCATGATTCAGATCGATCGATTAATTCGGCGCCTCTTGCCCGCGGCCTCCTTTTTTTTGGTGATGATTCCGGGTGCGGCCATGGCCTCCGATCCCGAGTGGCGACCAACCTACGATCTGATCCTGAAATATGTCAACTTTGGCATCCTTGCCGCCGTGATCTACCGCTACGGCCGTGAACCGATCAGGAATTTTTTGAAGCAGCAAAAAGGGGATGTGGTCGCTCAGATCGATGCCCTCGAGGGTGAAAAAAACCGGGTCATCGAAGAGATCAAGGCCGCCCAGTTGCAGGCGGCCGAAAACCGGGAGCGGCTTGAAGAGATGAAGGCGCGTCTGATTTCCCAGGGCGAAAGCGAAAAGCAGCAGATTATCGAGCAGGCCCAGCAGCAGAGCGCCATCATGATCGAATCGGCCCAGAGAAAGTTGGAATTCAAGATCGTCCAAGCCCAAAAGCAGCTCAAGCTCGAGCTGGCGGATCTGGCCTTTGAACAGGCCCTTCAGCGTTTGCCCCGCATCATGACCGACAGCGACAACCAACGATTGGTGGATTCCTACATGGAGCGTCTGCAGATCAGACACAAGCAGGCTGAGTTCAGGTAGGTATGGTGATAAAATGACACAGCAGCGTTCGATCGAAACGTTCATCAAGGATCAGATAGCCAAGTGGGGCCAGAAAACCCAGCGCCAGGCACCGGTGATCACCATCTCTTCCGAACCGGGCAGCGGCGGGCGGATCATTGCCCGGGGTCTGGCCGAGCAGCTTGGCATCGACCTGTTTGACCGTGATATCGTCAAAGAGATTGCCGAAAGCGCGCACATCAGCGCCGCCGTGATTGAGACCATGGAGAAGGAACGCATGTCCGGCGTCCAGGACTTCATTTCATCGCTGGTCAACGACCGCTACCTCTGGCCGGGTGTCTATCTGGACCACCTCATGAAGGTGGTGGCCGCCATTGCAAGCCATGGCAATGCCGTTATCGTGGGCCGCGGGGCCAACTTTCTGATTCCAGCGGAAGAGCGGTTGAGCATTCGGGTGATTGCGCCGCTTGAAGACCGGGTTCGAAACGTGGCTACGGAGTTCAAGGTCACCCTTGAAGAAGCCAAACGACGCGTGATCAATCGTGAAAACAGGCGGGCCGCTTTTATCCGCCAATCCTTTAATGCCGAGGTCTCCAACCCCGCCAATTACGATCTGGTGATCAACACCAAAAAACTGAATGTCGATGAGGCTTTGGGCGCGGTAATCGGCATGGTGGTGGGATGCAAAGCGGTCATGAACAACATAGCGGCCGCCGGCGCCGGAACCGAGTAAGCGAATCGGCCGTCAGAGCGCGCTCAAGGCCGTCGTCACCACGCTGCGGTTGTCGGCTGCAGCCAATTCCCGTTCGGAAATGCGGGTTCGGCGGGGCAGCGTTTCCCAGCGGGACTTGTACATGGCCCCAAAGACCACCTGAAACATGGCTTCCAACAGGATGTGGGCCGTGATTTCATGGGGGGGGGCGACCAGGGCCAGGGCGGCGGATCGCTTTTCCGAAACCCCCCGTTTCAATCGATTCAAATTCTGCAAGAATGCCACCATGCGCGGCGCAATGGCCTGATGCGATTCGGCAAGCCCATCGTTTTGCCGCCAACGCGCTACCTGCCGGGCAATCGCCTCACGCGACGCCGTCAACAAAAAATTCCGGTTCTTATCGCCCGTAAAAAGGGGAGAGTAGGTGACGTGCCGGCGGATTGCCCGCTCAAGGCCCGCCGTTTCGCGCTCCAGCTCCTCCCGGATCGATGGGGTCATCGATTCCGGAACACGGAGCGTCAGGCGCTTCAATCGCTCGGAATGGTCTGTCAGGCCGTCCTGGATATCCATGACCGCCGCGGACCAGAACCGTTGGCTGATGGCCTTGAGGGTGGCCTCGTCCGGTCGCGACCGACTGCGGCCCGGCTTGAGGGCCTTGAGTGTTTCCGGAAAGGTGCGGGCGGCACGGACGAACAGGTTTTTGCCGGTGACCGTTCTGAAAATGATGGCGATGACCGCAAACCAGTCCTGATAGTGCAGGATTTCGGCCGCGTTTCCGAAACAGGCGTTGATGGCCGCGTTGGCCACAAGCTGCAGCGGGGTCGCGTAAAGTGGCGTGCCTCCCAAAACGGGCTGGGCAGGCGACCCGTTTTCAGCGGGCTGCAGGCCGACGGCGGTTTCCACATCGATGACCCCGATGGCAAAATCGCTGCGGTTGTTCAAAAAAACCGGATAGTCCTGCGGGTTGGCATCCAGGAAGAGATTGTCCGGTTTGAGATCCCGGATGGCAATTTGCTTTTCCCTTAAGCGGTCGAGCATGCTCAGCACGTTGGTTGCGATATTTTCGATCGGCCGTCGATTTTTTGCAAAGACGATCGTCTCGCGCCGTTCACCCAATAGCCGAATCAGGTCGTTGACTTTCCCGGGGTTGGCCCTGAAGGTCGTGGTGAAGGCTTCTTCGATGCGAACGCGCTGGGGTTCGTCAAGCCGTTTTTCTTGCGGGTGAACCCCCATGCCGAGGAGGCAGGACCAGAACCACTTTTTGATCTGGAAGGGGTGAACCGTCCGATGCGGACCCGAGGTGCGGACAATGCGCAGGGCGTCGCTTTCACACTGGCGGTAAAGGGTCTGCAATCCTTCGAACACCGGCAGGGACGCCAGCCCATAGCGGGTGGTAAATGCCGCCTGATCCCAGGCCACCTCGGGCGCTTCATGGATCTCATCACCCGCAGTAGACCTGGCCGAGTTCAATTCATTGATGACGCGCCCCAGAAAGAAGTTGTTGGTCAGTTCCATAAAGAAGGCAAAACGACCGCCGATTTTAAGGTATTCCTGAAAAGCGGGCTGGGCTTCGGCCAGGCGGATATACCGTTTTTCCAGTTGGGCCGGCGTCAGGCTGGCTGCGTAAGGCAGCTTGCGGACCTTTTTCAGAACCACGGACACCATGGGAACGATGCACACGATTGGGGCGACCCGTGCGGCAACCTGCACGCCGGCCCGAATGGCGCTCGCATAGTGTTGCATGTCCGAGACCGTTGTGGGCGGTATTTTGATTACCATGTGGGTGTCGAAGATGACATAGTAGCACCTGCTTTTACTGCCGGTCTCCTCTCCCAGCGGTCCAATGGACATGCGGCGGCTCATCCAATCGTTGTTGCGCTTGATCTCCAGATGGAAACCTTTCACTTTTTGAGAAGCGGACGCCGCGAGCATGGAAAAGCGGCCGGGAGCTTCCTTTTTCAGGCCGTTTTGGACCTTGAACAGCTCCAGGAAAAACAGGGCGATATCACGAATGTCGGAGGACTCGCGGCTGTTTTCGGACTGCGCGGTGGATGTCCCGTCGGGCAATCCGGTGGGGATGGCGGCCGGCGGTCTGGCAATTCGGCCGGCGATGGTTCTGGTGAGCCGCGGCAACAGCCTGGCCGCACCTGAGGTGCCGATCAGGATGATGGCAAAGATCAGCAGGCGGCTGTCCACCTCCGGGATCCCGGATCCGGTCAGGCCCGTTCTCTCGCCCATTCGACGTTTGAGGCGATCGACGATCTCCAGCAGTGCTGTCTGTTGGCGGATCTGGATCGAGCCGACCGAAGAGACGTCGGCTGGCATGAACATGCCTGATTTGCCGTCGGCTTCATAAATGACAAGCCCATCGGAGCGGTCGACGCTGTCGGCCAGGACCGTTCCGCCCCCCTTGACATGAATGACCTGGCGCGTGGCGGTCACCTCGATTTTGACAAAGGAGACCATGGCGGCACAACCGGCGGCGAGTGCTACCACGACGATCCATTTTCCGACCTTGCGCGGGTCACATCTCATGCAGCATCTGGACAACGTTGCAGGCCACGCCTACGGGAGGTTGACAGGGCTTCGGGGCGATGTTGATTGTCGATGTTTTCACGTGCGTTTCCTGCCCGTTAACAACGATGCCAGTCCCGCCGGAATGCTAACCACGCGCTGAAAAAAATTCGTGATCGCGCCGTCGCCATGCGGTAAGAGTTTGGCCACAATGACGGTGATATTGTCTTCACCGCCTCTGCGGTTGGCCAGGTCGACCAGGATTTCACAAGCCGCCGCGGGGGATTCTCGCCGAACGATGTCGTTGATTTCGGTCCTGGTGGCCTTGCCGCTGAGGCCGTCGCTGCAGATAACCACGATATCGCCACGGGTGCATTGGGTTTGGGTGAGATCCATGCGAACCGTCTGCCGGACGCCAAGGGCGCGCGTCAGAATGTGCGCCAGGCTGCTGCTGGGATAGCGGCTCAAGGCCTTGGGGCTGCCCTCGTGAAGCAGGGTATGGGGCGTGTAAAGATCGGTAATCGTTCCCTTGCGCACCAGATAGATGGGACTGTCGCCCACATTGGCGGTGATCAGGGTGTCGCCGATCAGGTAGAGGGCGGAGATGGTGGTGCCCATTCCCCGGTAGGCTTCATTGGCGGTGGATTGCTCGAAGATGGTGCGGTTTGCCAGTACAATGCCCTGGCGGAGCCGCTGCGATGCCGCAACGGCGTCGGTTCCGCGAACCTCCGGCGGGTCCGCCGGTGGGGTGGCCAAATAGGTGCCGATGACCTCCACGGCCATCTGGCTGGCCACCTCCCCGCCGCGATGACCGCCCATGCCGTCGGCAACGACATACAGACCCAGGGACGGGTTGAGGAGAAAGCGGTCTTCGTTGGCTTTGCGGATTTTACCGGTATCGCTCAAACCGGCTGCCTGAACCCTGATCATGTTTTGCCTCTTTGTTTCATTACCAATCGCAGCCCGGCGTTTTTGTCAAGCAAAACATTGATATTGTAGGGAAAAAATTGCCTCTCCGACCAGCTCCACCACAACGGCGCCCCCTTTTCCCGGGCAGCCCTTTCTGCGACCCTAAGCTACCACGGAAGGTGCAGTGGTAATTCGGTGCCAGATGTGGCTGTCGATCACCTGCCAAGCTTGAACCATGACGTTGTATCGGTCGTTTTCCACCGGAAATTTAGCGCTTTGTCCCCGATCACCCTCAGGGAATCGTGCTTGGGGGCGAGAGCCGAGCTCAGTTCAAGCCTGGGCCTCAAAAGGCCAATAAGCACTTTATGAAAGCCACACCTCATCATCTTTGCGCTGCCTGGAGGCAATTGATCGCAGCCTATCTGCTGGCCTTTGCCATCAGTTTGGCGGTCGGAACGCTGTTGGTCATGATCGCGCAGGTGCCGCCCGAGCGCCTGTACGAAGTGTCCACCAAACGGCTCGCCTATGCGCTGCCGGTTTTCGACCTGGGCGTGCGTCACGGCATCGACATGGGAATTTTATTGTTCGTCTGGAATTCGATCGGTGCTTTGATCACCCTGTCATTCGTTTACACGGCCGACTGGTTCGATCCCGACCACCTTGGATCGCCTCCGCAGGCATTGCGAAAGCTCTTCGGCAGCCAGCGCAGAATGATGTTATTTTGCCACCTTCCGGGGTGCTCGGCAATCGCGGCGGAGCCCTTGCGCAGACTCTATGTCTGGCTGATGATACCCCTGCTCGGCATGGTGTTGCTTGGCACGGAAAGCGGTCTGCAGGTCGCGACGGCGACCCATATCTTCGGATCGTTTTTTGCAGCCATTCTTTCCATGCTGCCGCACGGTCTGGTTGAGATCCCAACCCTGGCAGCTGCCGGTTCGGTCACCTTTTCAGCGCACCTGCTGGTCAAAGAGCTGGCGCGGCACGACCAAGTCAAAATGGTTTTCGATCAAATCGAACGCCACCGCCAAGAGCTGCCGGTCATGACCATTGTGCTGCTGACGATCGGCGGCCTGCTGCTTGCCGGGTTGATCGAAGCGCATGTCACGCTGCCCATTCTATAAAAACACATTCCTACATTTAGGGTGTGGGAATGTGTTGAGGTGACCGGTCGACGTTGAGGTTCGCAACGAGCGGCGCGGAAAACAATTCATACTTTCCGAAACACGATTCGCTCGCCGTCGGGTTCGGCACTGATTTTGGCGCCTTCCAAGACCTTGCCCTCCAAAATCTCCATGGCCAGGGGGTTTTCGATCTGGCGCTGAATCACCCGTTTGAGCGGTCGGGCGCCGTAGATGGGATCGTAGCCCTGGCGGGCGATGAGATCGCGGGCCGAATCGGAAAGGATCAGTTCGATGTTCTGTTCGGCCAGGCGGTCGGCCAGCTGTCCGATCTGGATGTCAACGATCCGGCCGATCTGGTCCGGTTCCAGGTTGAGAAAAATGATAATATCGTCGATGCGGTTGAGAAATTCCGGCTTGAACCCGGCCCGCAGCGCTTCGGTGACCCGACGCTCCATCTCCGGGCGGTCGCGGCCGCCCAGTTCCTGGATAATCTGGCTGCCGATGTTGGAGGTCATGATGATGATCGTGTTCTTGAAATCGACGGTCTTGCCGTGGCCGTCGGTCATGCGGCCGTCATCCAAAATCTGCAGCAGGACGTTGAACACTTCCGGGTGGGCTTTTTCGATTTCGTCGAACAGGACCACCGCGTAGGGCCGCCGCCGCACCGCCTCGGTCAGGTATCCGCCCTCGTCGTAGCCCACATAACCCGGAGGGGCGCCGATGAGCCGTGAAACCGAGTGCTTTTCCATAAATTCGGACATGTCGATGCGCACCATGGCCTGTTCCGAATCGAAGATGAACTGGGCCAGGGCTTTGGCCAGTTCGGTTTTTCCCACGCCGGTGGGTCCCATGAAGATGAACGAGCCGATGGGCCGATTGGGGTCCTGGAGCCCGGAGCGCGCCCGCCGCACGGCATTGGAGACGGCTTCGATGGCCTGCTCCTGACCGATGACTCGCCTTCCCAGGCGCTGTTCCATCTTGACCAGCTTCTGTCGTTCACCCTCCAGCATGCGGCTGACCGGGATCCCGGTCCAACGGGAGATCACCTCGGCGATATCCTCGTCGTCGACCTCCTCCTTGAGCATTTTTTTATCCGTCTGCAGCGATTCCAGATCCTTTTTGGCCTGTTCCAGCCGGGTTTTCAATTCGCTGCTGCGGCCGTAGCGCAGTTCGGCCACGCGGGCCAGATTGCCCTCCCGCTCTGCCCGCTGCTCCTCAACCCCCAGCTGTTCCTGCTCCTCTTTGATCCTGCGGATATTCTGAATCAGCCGCTTTTCCGCTTCCCAGTGGGTTTTCATGCCGGCGATCTGGGTGCGCATGCTCTCCAGGCTGTCTTCAAGTTTGGCCAGCCGCTCCTGCGAAGCCGGGTCGGACTCTTTTTTCAACGCCTCCCGTTCAATCTCGGCCTGCAGGATCTTGCGCTGGATTTCGTCGATTTCCAGGGGCATGGAGTCGATTTCAATGCGCAGTTTGGAGGCGCACTCGTCGATCAGGTCGATGGCTTTGTCGGGCAGAAAACGGTCGGCGATGTAGCGGTGAGAGAGCGACGCGGCCGCCACAATGGCGGAGTCCTTGATGCGCACGCCGTGGTGCACCTCGTATTTTTCCTTGAGCCCCCGCAAGATCGAAACCGTGTCCTCGACGCTGGGTTCGCGCACGAGTACCGGCTGGAAACGCCGTTCCAGGGCGGCATCTTTTTCGATGTATTTGCGGTATTCGTTCAAGGTCGTGGCCCCCACGCAGCGCAGCGTGCCCCTGGCCAGTGCCGGTTTGAGCATGTTGGAGGCATCCATGGCGCCCTCGCTGGCCCCGGCTCCCACCAGGGTGTGCAGCTCGTCGATGAACAGGATCACCTCGCCTTCGGCCTTTTCGACCTCTTTCAGTACCGCTTTGAGACGGTCTTCGAATTCGCCCCGATACTTGGCGCCGGCGATTAAGGCACCCATGTCCAGAGCCACCAGTCGCCGGTTCTTGAGGCTTTCGGAGACATCACCGGCGACGATTCGCTGGGCCAGGCCCTCGACTATGGCGGTTTTGCCGACGCCCGGTTCCCCGATCAGGACCGGGTTGTTTTTGGTCCGGCGCGAGAGCACCTGGACAATGCGGCGGATTTCGTCGTCGCGGCCGATCACCGGGTCCAGCTTGCCGCTGCGCGCCATGTCGGTCAGGTCGCGGCTGAATTTTTTAAGGGCCTCGTATTTTTCTTCGGGATTGGGGTCCGTGATCCGCTGATTGCCCCGAATCTCCATGAGCACCTTCAATATGGCATCCCGGCTGACGCCGGCGTCCGCCAAAATCCGATAGGCCTGCCCGGATTTTTTATCGCACAGGGCCAGCAGAATATGTTCGATGCTGGTGTACTCGTCCTTCATTTTACCGGCTTCGGTAAAGGCCGCCTCCAGAACGGACTTGGCGCTGGAGGACAGGTACACCTCACCGGCTCCGCTGACCTTGGGCAGCCGGTCGACGGCCGCCAGGGCGGCGGTGGCGACGCCGTCCCCGGAAGCACCCAGCCTTTTGAACACGGAGCGCGCCACGCCATCCTTTTCGTCGAGCATGGCCGCCAGCAGGTGTTCCGGTTCGATCTGCTGGTTCCCGTGGGTGGATGCCAGGGCCTGGGCGTTTTGGATCAGCTCTTGTGATTTTATGGTGAATCGGTCAAACCGCATTGCTGCCTCCCTTAGTATAGAATGAAAATCCAAAAATGGTCCGTATTTTGCATCCTCAATATAAACACCGCACCGATGTTGTCAAATCGCTGGAACACTCTGATATAAAGTGTAAATTTTACGATATCGCCCTGACACCAAACGATGCCATCCGGATACTCCGGTTGACACTTGACGGCACAAGCGGGTTGTGAAAAAACTTTCCCGGTTAGCCATCGCAACTCAAAATCAATCGGGAGATCATGTCGATGAGCGGTTTCGTTCCCGTTACCCTGGACCGGTTTGTGGCCCAATACGTGAAAAAAAACAAGGCGGTCGATGGTGAAACCGTCCGCGCTGCCGTCGACGATGCCCTGGCGGCCAAACGGCAGGGGGTTCGCTGTGCCTGCGGCAAGCCGCTCTGGGTGGCAGGGTCTGCCGTTGCCGGGTATGGTTGCTTCACCTGTATTACCGGTTCGGCTGAACCCAACGGCGACCCCGAAATTGTCGAGGCGTGCGACGGTTGCATGGCAGCGCTGTACGGTCGGGACGATCCGTTTGCAGCGGTCGCCGAGACCATGAAGCACCATTCCCGGGACTATCGGGAGGGACTGGAGGAGATCGGGTTCACCTGGCATGACGACGAATACGACCAGCTCTTCGAGGAGGAAACCGGTGAAGAGCGACTGGCTGTTGCCAAAACCAAGCGGCAGCGCATGCTGGTTCGCTTTCTGGACGGCGGCGGACCGGTTACCCGGCAGGTGCTCGAGGGCTACCTGGAGGAGCGCTATTCGAAAACGTCCAATATTGCGCTGATCCGAAGATACTTCAAGCAGGCCAATGTCAACCTAAAGGCCATCATTCTGGCGGGGTTGGCGGCCGATCCCACCGACCCGGACCTTCTGGACGACCTGGCCTATTTCAGCGAGTTCGACAGCATCCTCGGCGAACTGATCGATTTTTATACGGCGGCCTGCATGCGGGAGGCCGACCTGGAACGGTTCGCGCTGCTGGCTCAGGATTTTCACATGAACACCTTCGAACACGGTTATGATGCATTAGAGGCCCTGAGCGTGATGTTTCAATCCGGCGCCAAAGCGGCCATCATTCAGCACCTTGCCGATACGATCGACGATTACGAGGCGTCGAACGATATTCCGCTTTAACCGTTTCAGCGACCTAAAATTCGGCAACCCTTTGCGAGATCACGGCCCGACGATGGGACGGGTTGGTTTTCCGCTTTCTATGACCCTTGATTCACCTTTATTTTAGCGCTGCGAGACAACTTTTGACTCGTGCATCAGATGGTGATATTCCCGCTGGCCTGAGTTGAGGCTGCGCAAATGACGGACTCGTCCTACAATCCATTGCGGGAGGCGGCACAGCAACTGGTCGACAGCTGGTGTGTATCCGGGCTGCCTTCACGGCAGCAACTCGATGCGGCCTTTAACCACCTCAATGGTCTGCGCCAGCGCCTGAACATTCCCGGCCTGTGGGAACGGTCGCCGACCATGGTGACGGCCACCCTGGATGACGGCATCGGCCAGGGCTTGGCGGTGATCGAAAATTGCGCCGCCGCGATCGGCATCCGACTAATCTCGAGCGGGTTGATGCGCTCGCCGGAGGCGATCAGCGATGCCTGCCGCCGGCATCAACCGGATTGGTTGGGGGTGACCGTGCTGCAGTTCGACAGCGAAGACGATTTGAAATGGATCGCACAGCGGCTGCCATGCCGGACCCGAATCGTGGCCGGCGGGCCGGTGTTTTCCGCGGATCCCGGTTTTGCTCAGCGCACGGGCGTCTATTATGCCGCGAGAAACGTCGCCGATTTCCTGCAATTCATGCTCGACCGGTAACATTTCTCATGGCTTCGAAAAACATCGACATGACTCTGCTGCCCGGGATATTCATTGTATTTCTCACGGTGCTTTTCGGCGGCAACGCCGTGGCGATCAAACTGACCTTGATGGGCATGGGCCCCTTGACCAGCGCGGGCCTGAGGTTCGCCCTGGCGGCGGCCGCGATTGCCGGATGGGCCCATGTGACCAGGCGGCCCTTTCGCCTTCAGGCCGGCCAGCTGCCGCAAGTGTTGATCGTCTCGGCTGGATTTACGGCCCAGCTATGCCTGTTCTACCTGGGAATGGACCGAACCTATGCTTCCCGGGGCGTACTGATCTCCAATCTGCTGCCGTTTTTCGTCTTGGGGCTCAGCCATTTTTTCATCCCCGGGGAGCGGATCACCTGGCCCAAACTGGTGGGGATGGTGCTGGGATTCGGTGGCGTGGTGTACATGTTTCTGGATGCAGGGGCCGGGCTTGGATCACTGCACAATGGCGACCCGATCATCTTGATGGCGGTGGCCATCTGGGCCGGCAATGTGGTCTACACCAAGCGGATCATCAACGATTTTTCTGCCTTCCACCTGGTGCTCTATCCCATGATCTTCGCCGTTCCCATATTCCTGTCCGCCGCCTATCTGTGGGACGGCCGGATGATTTTCAATCTCGATGCCAAGGTCATCGGAGCCTACTTTTACCAAAGCCTGGTCACGGCGGCCTTCGGTTTTGTGGCCTGGAACACCATGCTGCAGCGCTACGGCGCCTCGACCCTGCACGTGTTTGTCTTCATGATGCCCATCGCCGGGGTGTTGTTCAGCGGGTTGCTGCTGAAAGAGCCGATCACCCCCAGACTGCTATTGGCCCTGGCGTTGATTGCATCCGGGATTCTGCTGGTGCATCTGAACCCCAAAAAGCCCACCTTCAGCTTTCCTTTGGGGCGGGGGTTGTGAGCGGACGGTCCAGAACGTCGGCCGGGTATTGAAAGGAGGGCTGGTGTGCAATATGGGGCCATGAATTTTCCGGTGGCACCGGTGCTGGACGAGATCACTGAGATTGCGCAGCTGGGTTTCGACTACCTCGAACTGGCCATGGACCCGCCAATGGCCCACTACAGCATCCTGTCGGCCTCCGCGGCGGAGATTGACCGCGCCTTGAAAGACCACGGCCTGGGCCTGATCTGTCATCTGCCGACCTTTTTGAGCACCGCCGACCTGACCGCGCGCCTGCGGCGGGCATCGGTGCTGGAGATGCACGACTCCCTGGAGGTGGCGGCCGCCCTGGGCGCCAGGAAGGTGGTGCTGCACCCCAGCATGGCGGCCGGCATGGGGGCCTTTGTCCTGGACACGGTCAAGGGGTTTCTGTTCGAATTCTTGGCGGACATGGTGGATGCCGCCCGGCGTCTGGACCTTACGATCTGCCTCGAGAATATGTTTCCGCGATACCGTATCGGTGTTGTGCCGGACGATTTCGAACCGATTTTCGACGCCTTCCCATCGCTCGAGATGACTCTGGACACGGGGCACGCCAACATCGACGACCGGCGGGGGCAGCGTCTGAAAGGGTTGGTGGAGCGCTACAGCGCCAAAATTGGCCACCTTCACTTCAGCGACAATCGGGGTCGCAACGACGACCATCTGGCGGTGGGCCATGGGACGGTTGGGTTTGTGGATCTGGTCCGTCGCCTCAAGGCCGCCGGCTACGATGACACGCTCACCCTGGAGGTGTTTGACGAAAACCGCCGCATGCTGGTGGACAGCCGCAAGCGCATCCAGGCCATGTTCGACCGGTCCTGATGCGGTTCTATATCGGATCGTTTTTCCTGAGGATGTCGACAATGCGGGCCAGGGTCTCAGCCGTTTTGCGCCGCCCGAACCGGCAGGCGCCTGCGCCGGGGTGCCCCCCGCCCCCGAAGGCGGCCAGCATCTTGCCCACGTTCACGTTGCAGCCCCGCTTTAAAATGCTGTGCCCCACCTTGATGCTGGCCAGATGGTCGTCGTGGTCAACGATTTTGACGTTCACGGTGCACTCCGGAAAAAGGGAGTAGACTAAAAAACGGTTGCCGTTGGGTGCGGGATGGATCCCCCGAAAGTCGGTGATGGAGATGTGGTCCAGCATCGTGGTGTGGGTCTTCAAGGCGCTTTCGTAAATGAGGTTTTCAGTTTCCACGTCACGGCACCGCCGTCTTACCGCCGAATCCCGCATGACCCGTTCCATGGGCTGGCTTCGCAACAGGGCCACCAGGTGCTCCCAGTAAGGCGTCTGGTCCGGATCGGGGTTGCCGAGGGTCATCGACAGCAATACATAGGGGTAGCGTTGCGGTCGCAGGATTTCGTCCAGCTCCAGATTCGCCGCGTCGATGCGATCCGTCTGGCTGACCAATTCACTGTAATCCCGATCCAGCCTCCCACGAAAATAGTCGTGGATAATGCCGGCCGCCGACGGTGCAATTTTAAATCTGCCGGCGACCGGTGACGAGGGCTGGTTGGAATAGTGGTGATCGAACCACAAGCTGCAATTTTCGTGAAAGGGCAGGTTGGCGATGACATCGCCGGATCGAATGTCGACCCGCCCGCGCTGCATGTCACTGGGTTGCACCCACAGCACCGGTGGGTCGATGTCAAGGGCGTCCATCAGCAACACGGCGCACACGACGCCGTCGAAGTCAGGCCTGGTAACCACTCGCATTGGCTCGGTTCCCCTTCGCTTTGCAAAAAAAACCAGCCGGCAGGTTGGTCAGAAACACCGCCACCAGCACCAGGGCGCCGCCACCCATCTGGAGTCCCGTCAAGCGTTCGTCCAGCAGTGCCCATGCACCGATGGCGGTGACGACCGGAATGCCGTTGATGAATACGGCCGCCCGGGAGGCGGGTACCTGGGAGAGGGCAAAATTATAGCACACGAAGGCGCCGACCGTGGCAAACAGGGTCAAATAGGCGACGGCGGCGGTGGACTGCGCCGAAATGGCCGACCATTGCAGTCCGGGCAGTTCCCACAGGAACGGAAAGAAAAAAAACACCGCCCCGTAGACGATCTGAACGAAGGTGATCTCAAGGGATGCATAGCTGCGGCTCAGGTCACGGGCCAGGATCATGTACAGCGAGGCTGAAATGACGGCGCCGCCGATCAGCAGGTCGCCCAGCAGCGATCCCGCCAGGTTCCAGCCGAACTGCGGATCTCCAACCACCAGGATCGCGATGCCGCAAAAAGAGAGCAGAATCCCGGCCACGCGCACAACGCTGGTGCGCTCGCCCAGCACCACTGCGCCCAGTGCCATCACCACCACGGGGATGGTGGCGATGATCAGGGCCGTCTTCGGAGCGCTGGTGTGCTGCAGGCCGACGGTTTCGAAGATGAAATATAGGCAGGGTTCGAACAGGGCCAGCAGCAACATTTTGAGGTGGTCCCTGCCATGGAAGGCCGGCCAGGTGCGCCCCTGGCGCATCAGCAGGAATACCGCGGCGGCCAGGCCAAAGCGTGCAAAGACCAGGGTAAAGGGGGCAATGGTTTCCAGCGCCACCTTGGTGGCCACGAACGACAGCCCCCAAAAGACCATGGTGGCGACCAGCGCCGCGTAAGTTTTCAGCGGGTTTTGGGCAGGTGTCATGGCGGTTTTCAGACGACCCCGTCGGGCATCGGTGCGACCGGTTGGCCGCCCAGGCAGTAGCCGCCGTCGAGCCGGATCACGCCGCCGGTCATGAAGGGGGCATCGTCCAGGAGAAAGCGGACCGCCCGGGTCACATCCGTCATCCGGCCGATTCTGGCCAGCAGGGTGTGATCGACGACGGCCTGGCGCTGGTCCGCGGTCAGCAGCCCCCACCCCCGTGTCTGCGGTCCATGCCGGGTTTCGACGATGCCCAGCATCAGTTCGTTCACACGCACCCGGGGGGCTCCCAGGCGGGCCCAGGTTTCCGTCAACAACGCGATGCCGCGGTTGGCGGCTGAATAGCCTTCGTTGAAGAGGTAGCTGGCCGGACCGCTGCGGCCGACGACGCCGGCGATCGACGAGATGTTGATCACGCAACCATCTCCGGATGCCGTAAGATGCGGCAGGGCGGCCTCGAACACCCACCGCTTGGCCCGCAGGGTGACGGCCATCTCCAGATCCCACTGGTCGCGGGTGTAGTGCCCATGCACCACCGGCCACCCGCCCCGCTCGATGTTGTTAATAAGGATGTCCAGACGATCGAAGCGCGCCACGATCCGATCCACCAGTCCGGGGATGGCGTCGGTGTCGCGCAGATCGATCGCTTCGATGAAATGATCCGTCCCGGTGCCGGCAAAATCGGCCTGCATGGCCGCCAGGCGTTCCGGCCAGTCAAACCAGGTGGCGGCCACCCGGACCCCCCGGCCCAGCAGGTCCAGGGCGATGGCGTTGCCGATGCCGCTGATGCCGCCAAGCACCAGGGCGACTTTGGGGTGGGTTGGCATGTCGGCTTACTCGATTCGTGCCGGTGCCGCGAAGATGGTCTTTTCAACCCACTCCATGGCAACCATCAGCAGGACCAGATCATCCTGACCCGCCTGCGTGAAACGCTGACGATCGACGGTGCCCATTGTCGGGCAGCTGTCCGTCGCCAATTGCCTGCGCAGCCTATCGATGTCGTAAAGTGCGGTGAACACTCGCTCGCTCTCACCGGGTGTCAAGGGGCCCGGCCGAAAACGGTTCTTGCGGCCGATAAAGGTCAGCATCCGGTCATTGGCCCGGTTGTATGCGTCAAGCTTCTGGGAACGGACCCATTGGTCCACGCTGTGTTCGCGACCGTTTGCAAAACCCAGGCAGTGCGGCTCGCGAATCAGGGCCCAGTGCTCGGTCACCTTTTTGCTGTGGCGGTTGCGCGAGACCCCGCGGGCCAGGGGATATGTGCGGCAGGACCCCGGCCGGGCCGGGTAAACGCTGCAGCCGCCTGCGGTGACGAAGGGACAGGCCAGGTCGTCGTCGTCCCGGAATCTCAGGCCGACCACCGGCAGGCCGGTTCCAGGGCCGGTATGCGATTCGGTGAATCGTTTCAAAAAGTCGGTCGAGGAGAGGTTTAGGTGCTGTTTGAGGCACACGACGTCATAAGGGGTCAGCGCCTGGTTTAAATCCCGGCAGCAGGCGTTGAAGCACGGCACACGGGGAGAGCAGGCAAAACAGAAGGTCTGCTGCCTGTCCAACGGCGATAGGAAATCTGGCATGGCTGCTCCATTCGGGTCGCTTTTCAAGCTGGCAGTGGTAGCATGCTGGTCAGGCATGTCAACTCCATTTTTTTCCCACTACATGTAGTGGTAGCCTAACGCCCTTCAACGATATGTTGATTGGCATCAACCGGAATATAACTATCTGCATCTTTTAGGCTTTGCGACTGCCGAAAATTCTTGACAATGAATATGACGGATGATATTGATCTATCCTTGTGTTAGACAATGACTATCTTCCCGAATTTATACGATATATTCTATCGACTGGATCAATGCCGCAGCGCATTGAGTGATATCTGCACGTCGTGTTTTGCAAAAACAGGATATGGGGATCAAATTATTTGTCGTTAACCCAGTGTAACAGTCCGGGTCGAAACCATTCGGACGCCTAATCCATGGAAGGGAGGTGCGACGAACAGGAGGTCCAAGCCTTATTTTCGGAAGTAAATTGAGTCAAATCTTTTTCAACCAACCGTAGGAGGTATATTAAATGCCAAGTTTTGTAATTCAGGAAAAATGTGACGGCTGCAAGGGTGGCGACAAGACCGCTTGCATGTACATTTGTCCCAATGACCTGATGGTGCTGGATCCCAACGCAATGAAAGCCTACAACCAGGAACCGGACCAGTGCTGGGAGTGCTTTTCCTGCGTCAAAATCTGCCCCACCCAGGCCATCGAAGTGCGCGGCTATGCCGATTTCGTGCCGCTGGGAAGCTCCATCATGCCCATGATGGGTACCGAAGACGTCATGTGGACCTGTAAGTTCAGAAACGGCCTCATCAAACGCTTCAAGTTCCCCATCCGGACCACCCCCGAAGGCCAGGCCAATGCCTATGCCGACCTCAAGGGCAATGACCTCGAAAGCCCCCTGCTCTCCACCCAGGAAGCGGACGGCGCGACCATTCCTGCCCCCAAGGCATAGAACCCGGTCCATTGTGTTGTTGGTGATACAACTTTAAGAATTTGATTTTCTACAGGAGGATACAATATGGCATTACCGAATAAACCTTTGGGTGAACTCAAGGCCGTGCGGGATCCTAAAGTCGTCGAAAAAGAAGTTGACGTCCTCATCGTTGGCGGTGGTATGGCTGCCTGCGGCACCGCATTCGAGGTTAAAAAATGGCTCAAGGACGGCCAGACCGTTCTGCTGTGCGACAAGGCCGCCATGGAGCGTTCCGGCGCCGTTGCCCAGGGCCTTTCCGCCATCAACACCTACGTTGGTGAAAATGCTCCCGAAGACTATGTTCGCATGGTTCGCAACGACCTGATGGGCCTGGTTCGCGAAGACCTGATCTTCGACCTGGGCTGCTATGTCGACGACTCGGTCCACCTGTTCGAAGAGTGGGGCCTGCCGATCTGGAAGAAAACCGAAGACGGCAAAAACCTGGACGGCAAGAAGGGTCAGAAAATGGGGACCCTGAAATCCGGTGCCCAGCCGGTCCGTACCGGCAAGTGGCAGATCATGATCAACGGCGAGTCCTACAAACGGATCGTCGCCGAGGCCGCCAAGCTGGCCTTGGGCGAAGACAACATCATCGAGCGCTGCTTCATCGTCGAACTGCTGCTGGATGCCAACGTCGAGAATCAGATTGCCGGTGCCGTTGGCTTCTCCGTTCGTGAGAACATTGTCTACATCATCAAATGCAAGACCATGATGGTTGCCTGCGGCGGCGCGGTCAACATCTACCAGCCCCGCAGCGTCGGTGAAGGCAAAGGCCGTGCCTGGTATCCGGTATGGAACGCCGGCTCCACCTACACCATGACCATGAAGATCGGTGCCGAGCTGACCATGATGGAAAACCGGTTCACCCCGGCCCGTTTCAAAGACGGTTACGGCCCGGTCGGCGCCTGGTTCCTGCTGTTCAAGGCCAAGACCCTCAACGGTCTGGGCGAAGCCTTTGCCGGCAGCGACGCCGCCAAGGCCGAGCTTGAAAAGTATGCGCCCTACGGCACGGCCGCCATCACCCCGACCTGCCTGCGCAACCACCTGATGCTGTTCGAGATGAAGGAAGGGCGCGGCCCCATCATGATGGACACCGTGACCGCCCTGGCCGAACTCGGCGCCACCATGGACAAGAAAGAGCTCAAGCACCTTGAGTCCGAAGCCTGGGAAGACTTTCTGGACATGACCTGCGGCCAGGCCAACCTTTGGTGTGCGCAGGACTGCGAGCCGGAGAAGAAGAACTCCGAAATCATGCCCACCGAGCCCTACCTGCTGGGTTCCCACTCCGGCTGCTGCGGTCTGTGGACTTCTGGACCGGATGCCGACTGGGTGCCGGATGCCTACAAGATCAAAGCCCGCAACGGGAAAGTATACAACCGCATGACCACCGTTGAGGGCCTGTTCACCTCCGGTGACGGCGTGGGCGGCTCCGGCCACAAGTTCTCCTCCGGCTCCCATGCCGAAGGTCGTATCGCCGCCAAGCAGATGGTGCGCTTTGCCACGGACTTCGCCGATTTCAAACCGGCCCTGAAGCAGTCCAATGAAGAGTTGGTCGACCTGGTCTACAAACCGGTCCGCACCTTCCTGGATCACTGCGAGTACACCACCGCCATCGACATCAACCCCAACTACCTCAAGCCCAACGGGATGATGTACCGCCTGATGAAGGCCACCCATGAGTACGGTGCCGGCACGGCCACCTTCTACATGACCACCACCAAATCCCTGGAAGTGGTCATGGATCTGCTGGCCACCATGCGCGAAGACTGCGCCAAGCTGGCTGCCGGCGACCTGCACGAGCTGATGAGATGTTGGGAGATCGAGCACCGCATCTGGACGGTGGAGGCGCACCTGCGTCACATCCAGTTCCGCAAAGAGACCCGCTACCCCGGCTTCTACTACCAGGCCGACTACCCGGGTCAGGATGACGAGAACTGGTTCTGTTTCGTCAACTCCAAGTACGATCCGGCCAAGAAGGAGTGGGATATTTTCAAGAAAGATTACATCAAGATCGTTTCTTAATGGCATGTCGACGGTAATTCCAGTCGAATAGCAACACGCCTCCAGGTGCCACAATGGCACCTGGAGGTTTTTATTAGCGTATTTGTGCCTTGCTTTCGGGTAGTACCCGTCTGGGACGGCATGTCTCCGAAAAATCGTACCGTCCCAGGGCGGCAGTCGCCCTTATTGGAGCCTGAAGCCGGTACCTGGAGATCGGCAAATTGCGGTACAACGGTTTCCAGCTCCCCGTTTCCAGTTTCAATAATTGGGTATTGCCCGGAACGCGACGTATCGATAACCGTACAGTTTTGATTTTTCTGAAACGTTGATGCACGGAGGGATAGCATGACAAACGACAAAGCAGCCCCTGCGAGTGGAAGCATTATGGTGGTCGGTGGCGGCATCGCCGGTTTGACCACGGCCATCGAGGCCGCTGAAGTGGGCTATGAGGTGTTTCTGATCGAAAAGAATCCTTATCTGGGCGGAAGAGTGGCGCAGCTGAATCAGTATTTTCCCAAACTCTGCCCGCCGACCTGCGGTCTGGAGATCAACTTCCGGCGGATAAAGGACAACCCGAGGATCAAGGTGTTTACCCTGTCGGAGGTCGAAAAGGTTGACGGTACGCCCGGCAACTACACGGTCAGTGTTAAAATCAATCCCCGCTATGTAAACGAAAACTGCACCTGCTGCGGCGACTGCGCCGAAGCCTGCCAGATGGAAGTCTCCGACGACTTTAACTTCGGTATGAGCAAGACCAAAGGCGCCTTTCTGCCCTTCGAGATGGCGTTCCCGGCCAGATTCGTCATTTCACCGCAGATCATCGGAACCGATGACGGCGCCAAGGTCAAGGAGGCCTGCAAATACGATGCGGTCGATCTGGACATGGCCGCCAAGACCGTCGATCTGCCCGTGGGCGCCATTGTCTGGGCCACCGGTTGGGAGCCCTATGACGCCCACCGCATCGACAATTTGGGCTTCGGTCAGTACGACAACGTCATCACCAACATGATGCTCGAGCGTCTGGCCTCCAAATCCGGCCCGACGGCCGGTAAAATCGTACGCCCGTCCGACGACAAGGCCCCGGCCAGCGTGGCCTTTGTCCAGTGTGCCGGCTCGCGTGACGAAAATCACCTGCCCTACTGCTCCTACATCTGTTGCATGGCCTCGCTCAAGCATGCCACCTATATCCGCGAACAGTATCCGGACACCACCGTTTATATTTTTTACATCGACATCCGCTCACCGGGTGACCGTTACGAGAAATTCTACAACAAGATCAAAGAAGACGAGAAGGTCATTTTCATCAAAGGAAAAGTCGCCGACGTCAGCGAAGATCCGGCCACCAAAAATATTACCGTGGTTGCCGAAAATGCAGTCACCGGGGAGAAGATTCACCAGACGGTGGATATGGCGGTGCTGGCAACGGGTATGCAGCCCACGGCCGCCAACGCCAGTCTGCCTGTCAATCTCACGGTCAACGATGACGGTTTTCTCATCAATGACTTTGAAAAAGGCGGCATGTTCGCCGCTGGCTGTGCCAACAAACCGGCCGACGTGATATCGTCCAACCAGAATGCGACCGGGATGGCCATGAAAGCCATTCAAACCCTGGTGAAAAGGTAGGAGGTAACCCATGGATAAAAAGTATGGTGTTTATATCTGCGAAGGTTGTGGCATCGGGGAGTCCCTCGATGTAAAGGCCCTGTGCGGGGTTCCCGAGGAAGAGGGCGTACCCGTCAAGACCCACCCCTTTTTGTGCGGCAAAGATGGGGTGGCATTGCTGAAAAAGGATATCGACGGCGGAACCAACACCCTGGTCATTGCGGCCTGTTCCCGCCGGGTGAACTTCGATATTTTCCGTTTCGACGGCTGCATCGTCGACCGTGTCAACCTGCGTGAAGGGGTGGTCTGGTCGCATCCCCGCAGCGAATTTCCCGCCCTGACCGAAGCGGAAAAAGAGGACGAGGAGAACTTCGACCGCGTCCAGATGATGGCCGAAGATTATGTCAAAATGGGCATGATCCGTGTGGAAAAGATCAAGCTTCCCGAACCCTACGTGGTCGAGAATCTTTCCCGGAAAATCCTGGTGCTGGGCGGCGGGATCACCGGCATGTCCGCGGCCATCGACGCGGCCAAGGCCGGGTTCGATGTCACCATTGTCGAAAAAACCGCGGCCTTGGGTGGCTATGCGGCCAAGGTGCGTCGCCAAATCCCGATGGCGGCACCCTACGACGCGTTGATCTCCCCGATCGTGGCGGCCAAAATTGCCGAAGTGGAGGCCATGCCGAACATCACCGTCAAGACGGAAACCGTCGTGGCCCGCATTGCCGGCCAACCGGGTGAGTTCACGGTGACGATGAAAAAGCCGGGCGAAAAAATCCCCTTCGATGTACCCTATCCCCTGCCCGACGAGATGAAAGTGGACGAAAACGGCAAGGAGCTGGACGTCGAGAAGCAGCACGAGGCTTACCTGGCCTACAACGAAGGAAAAAACGACATTCTTCAGCTCGACCCGAACGGCGAGCTGTTCGGCGCCGTGATTCTGGCGGCCGGCTGGCGCCCGGACGACCTCAAGAAGGGCGATTACGGTCACCTGGGCTTCGGTGAACTGCCCGACGTGATCACCAACCACCAGTTCGAAGAGATCGCCAAGGCCGGCAAGATCGTGCGGCCCTCCGACGGCAAGCCTGCCAAATCGGTGGTTTTCGTCCAGAGCCCGGGCAAAGACGAATCTGACAGCGACTTTGCCTATGCCGGTGCGGTCACCAGTATGGTGTCCCTGAAACAGGCCAAGTACGTGCGCGAAGACTACGACGACGGCAAGGCCTTCATCTTTTACCAGCACATGCGTACACCCGGTTTTTCAGAGCTCTTCTACAAAGGGCTGCAGCAGGATCCGGGCATCTTCATGACCAAAGGTGCCGTGATGAAGGTGTCCAAGAACGGCGGCGGCATGATCGTGGACGCCCAGGACACCCTGCTGGGTGAAAAACTGCAGGTCAAGGCCGATCTGGTGGTCCTGGGTGCCGGCATGGTTCCGGTCACCAAGGACGACCCGGTCATCAACCTGGCCTATCGCCAGGGTCCGGGATTTAGGGATATCGGGCTGTTCAACGGTTACGCCGATTCCAACTTTATCTGTTTTCCCTACGAGACGCAGCGCACCGGCATCTACGCTGCCGGTGCGATTCGTCGTTCCATGACCATGGAAGAGGCCGTCGAGGATGCCTCCGGCGCCGCGCTCAAGGCGATCCAGTGCCTGGAGTCGGTCAATCGGGGCGTCAGCGTTCATCCGCGCTCCGGCGACATGACCTTCCCGGACTTTTTCTTCCAGCGCTGCACCCAGTGCAAACGCTGCACGGAAGAGTGCCCCTTCGGCGCCCTGGACGACGATGAAAAAGGTACGCCCAAACCCAATCCCACGCGCTGTCGACGGTGCGGCACGTGCATGGGCGCCTGCCCCGAGCGCATCATCGGGTTTGCCGACTACAACATCGACAGCGTCGGCTCCATGGTCAAAGCGGTGCGGGTGCCGTCCGAGGACGACTACTCCGAACCGCCATTTCGGATCCTGGGTCTGGTCTGTGAAAACGACGCCTACCCGGCCCTGGACATGGCCGGCCTCAACCGGTTGTCCTACTCGGCGGACGTACGTCTCATTCCGATCCGCTGCTTGGGCTCTATGAACGTCATCTGGATCAAGGACGCCCTCTCCCAAGGCATGGACGGTGTTTTCCTGCTGGGCTGCAAGCACGGTGACGACTACCAGTGTCACTTTGTCAAGGGCTCGGAATTGGCCGAAATTCGCATGAAAAAGATCGGCGATGCCTTGGCCAGCCTGGCCTTGGAAGAGGAACGCGTGGCTCAGTTTGAAGTTGCCATCGATGATTTCGACAAAGTGCCGCAGATCATCAATGACTTTGTGGAATCCATCGAGGCGCTCGGTCCGAACCCGTTCAAGGGTTTCTAACTGATACGATGAACCAATGGAAAGGCGGTGCCTGCCGCCTTTTCCACCCATTTGCCAAGTGAGGAGGTTATCAATGGCGGATTCATATCTGGTCGACCCTGATGTGGGGTTTATTAAGGAAGTGGGGCGGCTTGGCGGCGCTGATGTCAAAAAGTGCTTTCAGTGTGCCACCTGTGCGGTGGCCTGTCCGATCTCTCCGGATACCAAACCGTTTCCCAGAAAGGAAATGATCGCGGCATCCTGGGGATTGAAGGACCGTTTGATCGGTAATGGGGACGTCTGGTTGTGCCACAATTGCGGCGACTGTTCCACGCTGTGCCCCCGCGGCGCCAAGCCCGGCGACGTCCTGGCCGCGGTGCGGGCCGCCACCGTGATCGAATATGCCACGCCCAAAGCATTGGCCAGAATGGTCAGCGATCCCAAACAACTGCCGATTCTGCTGGCCATTCCGGCCCTGATATTCCTGACGGTGGGATTCTTGCTGAAAATGGTGGGCATTGATTGGCTCAACTTCGCCCCCAGTGGTGATCATTTATGGCAGGCCGATTACATCGGCAATTACCTGGTGGACATCATCATGATTCCCACCTTCTTCGGCGCCGTGGCGGTTTTCGCACTGGGTCTGAAACGCTTTTTGGCCGACATGCACGCCAATGCCCTCAAAGAGGGAAAAACCGACAAAGAGAAGATCGATCCGGTTGGCTTTCTGCAGAGCCTGGTCAAAATCGTACCGACCATTGTGAAGCACCAGAAATTCAACGAGTGCACCGACAACCACGACCGCTCGACGGCCCACATGATGGTGCTGTTCGGTTTCATCGGGCTGTTCATCGTTACCAACAGTTTCTTCGCGGCCGAGTGGATTTTTCACATCGAGGGGCCCTACAGCCAGATCAATCCGGTTAAATGGCTGGCCAACTTCAGCGGTATCGCGTTGCTCATTGGCGGTGTGCTGCTGCTGAAAAACCGCCTGGCCAAGAAGGACCAGGTTTCCAGCTACTGGGATTGGTACCTGGTGGGTCTGGTGCTGGCCCTGGCGGTGACCGGCCTGTTGACCCAGATGCTGCGGTTGGGGGGGATGTACGATTTGTCGGCCTTCATCTACTTTCTGCACCTCATCTTCATCTGGGCGCTGTTCGCCTACACGCCTTTTTCCAAACTGGCTCACATCGTCTACCGGACAGTGGCCATGGCCTATCAGGAATACAGCGGACGAAAATAGATCCGCTCATCGTGGACGCGGGGGTGTTAAAAAGGGGGGGGGCTTTCAGCCCCCCCTTTTTTTTGGTGTCGAGTGCCCAAAGGCTATTCGGACAGGTTTCGCCGCCATTCGTAAAGCGCAATACCCACGGCCACGGCGGCATTCAAAGAGTCGATCCCGGCCGCCATGGGGATGGCAATCGCATGGGGTCTCCACTCTGCCGGCAGACCGGGGCCTTCCATTCCCGCCAGCAGGCAGAAGGATGGGGGAAACCGCAGGTCAACCAGGAGCCGACCGGTTGGGGCAAGTGCCACCATCGGCAGGTCCGGCGGTATATCGGACAGGGAGGGACCCTGCACGATCGTGGCGGAAAAGACGCTTCCGGCCGAAGCGCGCACGGCTTTGGGGTGGAACGGATTGGCGCTTTCGGCCAGCATGACGATCCGATCCACACTGAAGGCCATGGCCGTTCGGATCACCGCACCCACATTTTCCGGGTCCTGAAAGGGGACCAACAGGCTGCACCCCGAAAGCGAGGCCGCATCCATCGGCCAGCGTTCGATTGCGGGAATTGCATAAAGGATAATGGGGCTGCGGGTTCCGAATGGATCGAGTTCCCGAAACAGCTCCGGGGCGAGCTGCAGCCAGGTCAGTGCGGCGGTTGCGTCGCACGGGGGCGGCGTTTTGCTCCCGCTGGTGATCCAAGCCAGGCAGTGCGCCGCGGATTTCTGCAAGGCCTCGCTTGTCAGGCGCGTGCCGAACACCAGGGTCTGGCCCTGTTTTTTGACGCCTCGGCCGGTCAACAGCTTCTTCAGATCTTTGAAGGTGGGGTTGCCCGCGCTTTCGATCACTTTGATCCGGTGACCGATCGGATGGGTCGGGGGGCTGCCGCTGCATGCCGGAGGGCTCGTGCGCTGGAAAAGCACCAGGCGGCGCTGATGAGGTGTCTGCGCGATGCGGTAGGGGATGTCCCCGGCCGGTCTGTAGGCGGACGAGACGTGCTGCAGCACCGCTGCGATCTCGCTGTCACAGTGCGGGCCTTTCATGAAGATCGCCATGCCGTTTTCTGCCAGGCAGCCGCCGACACGGATCAAGGTGTCGGCCATGGGTTCCACTGCGCGGGTGATGACGCCGGCGACCGGTCGATCGAAATCCGGTGCGATGCCGCGCTCGACCACTTCGAGGCCGTTCAGATCGAGCATGGCGACGACCGCTTTCAGAAACGCGATGCGTGGCTGGCGGCTTTCGGCCAGCAGGATGTGCAGGTCGGGCCGGAAAATCTTGAGCGGAATGCCCGGCATGCCCGGGCCGGTCCCCAGATCGAGCAGGGGGGAGGGCAGGGTGACGTGCAGGGCCGGGAGGATGGAATCGGCGTAGAGCTTGACCACCATGTTGTCGAAGTTGCGGATACGGGTCAGGTTCAGTTCGTCATCGTGGCGCCGCAGAAACTGGTGGTAAGCCCACAGTTGCTTGAGCTGGTCGTTCGTGAGATAGATATGGCAGCGTCTGAGCAGCTCATCCATCCGCCCGGGGGTCGGTGTTTTACCACCGCCGCCGTTGTGGTGCTGCCGGAAAGCCGTACCCCCTTGTGCCACGAGCGACTCCTTGCGGGTGAATAATACCGTTAAGCCTTGACCGAGAGCGATGGATACCGCTTCGCAACCATTGCATCAACCCTGTTTTTTTGATCGGCGCTGGCCGGTTCTCTACGTGGACAACCATCTGCTGGCGCTTTATAAACCATCGGGCCTGCTGGTGCAAGGAGACCCCACGGGGGATGCCTGTCTGCTCGATCTGGGCAAGCGGTGGATCAAAACGCACTATCGCAAGCCGGGGAGGGTATTTCTGGCCCTGCTCCACCGCCTGGATCGCCCGGCGGCCGGCGTGGTCCTGTTTGCGCGAACGTCCAAGGCGGCGGGTCGCCTGGCCCGGCAGTTTCGGGATCGTTTGGTGGACAAGCGCTATCTGGTGGTCGTTCACGGATCCGTCCGCGCCGCCTCCGGCCGGCTGGTCGATCACATCGAGCGCCAGGAGCGCGTCAGCCGGGTCGTGCCGTCACCCACCCCGACGAGCCAGGAGGCCCGGTTGACCTATCGGGTTCTCGACCGGACCGATCATCTCAGCTTGCTGCAGGTCGATCTGGAAACCGGCCGGCGCCACCAGATCCGGATTCAACTGGCCCGGCTGGGCCATCCGGTTATAGGCGACCTGCGGTACGGTGCCGACGAGCCGATGCCCGACAAGCAGATCGCCTTGCTGGCCCAGGCGCTGTCGGTGGACCACCCCACCTTGGGGCGGCGGCTGACCGTCGAGGTGCCGGTACCGCAGGGGTGGCCATGGCCGGGGCTGGCAAGCAGTGAAAACGGTTGCCTGCCCTGGAGTTGGCGAGCGTTCGATGCGGTATGTTGTGCGGCCGGGAATCGGGATTTTTCTTGATCGCCAGTCAGCCAATTCGAATGGCCGTTAGAGGTTCACCCCAACGGCGCATAATTCCGGTGGGTTTTTTTATTTCCGCGGGACTTATCAGGGAAGGTTCGGGTCAGGATGGCGACCCTGAAGAAAATACACCGGAATTTGGCCCAAGAGGGCGTCGCCGGTTTTTGTATCGCCCAGTTTTCTGGACAGCCTCGCCAGATTGGCCAGGGTGGCGGCCACATCGGGGTGGGCGTCACCCAGTTGTGCCGTTCCGATTGACAATGCCCGGCGGTAAATCGCTTCCGCCTCGGCCAGCTTCTCTTGTTCCTCGAGCAGGGCGGCCAGGTTGTTCAAGCTCGTGGCCACCGCAAGATGATCGTTGCCGTAGTGGGATTCGTTGATTCCCAAGGCGCGGCGGTAAAGCGGTTCGGCCCCGGTCAGGTCGCCTTGCTCGTGCAACGCTATGGCCAGGTTGTTCAACCCCGTCGCAACCTGGGGGTGCGTGTCACCCAAGCGGCATTCATAAATTTCTAGTGCCCGACGATAGAAAGGTTCGGCATCGCCGGCCCGGCCCTGTTCGTGCAGCACCTCGGCCAAGTTGTTTACGCTCAAGGCCGCATCAAGATGGTCGTCGTCCAGATGGGTTTCCTGGATGGTTAAGGCCCGGCGCAGCAGCGACTCCGCCTCGGTGAGCTTGTCCCGGTCGAGCAGTAACGAAGCCAGGTTGTTTGCAGCCACGGCCGTATCGGGATGGTCATCGCCCAACCTGGTTTCCTGGATGGTTAAGGCCCGGCGCAGCAGCGGCTCCGCTTCGATATACTTGCCCTGGTCATGCAGCAATATGCCCAAACGGCTCAAGCTGTGGACGATCGAGGGGTGGTCATCACCCAGATGGGTTTCCTGGATGGTTAAGGCCCGGCGCAGCAGTATCTCCGCTTCGGTGTACTCGTCCTGGTCGTGCAGCAGCTCCCCCAGATTGCTCAAGCTGCCGGCGACTGAAAGGTGGTCCCTGCCCAATCGAGATTCTTGGATTTCGAGCGCCCGGTGCAGCAGTGGTAAGGCTTCGCTGGGCCTGCCCTGACCATGGCGCAGCGAGGCCAGATTGCTCAAAACGATGGCGACATCAAGATGGTCGGCGCCAAACTGCGTTTCGAGGATTTGCAGCGAGCGCTGCCAAAGCTGTTCGGCATCGGCATCGTTTTGCCAATCCCGGTGCAGCGCCGCCAGGTTGTTGATGACCGCAGCCACATCGGGATGGTGGTTCCCAAGTCGGGTTTCGTATATCCTGATAGCCCTGAGAAACAGCGGCTGCGCTTCAGCGAACAAGTTGCAGCGATGAAGGTAAACACCAATTTTATCCAGCAGGTCTGCCGTGGCATCCTGGGCGACCTCGTTTTTGTCCGCAAATGCGATAGCGTTCTGTGCATGCGCGATTAATGCTGGCCCTGCCTGTGGTAAAACCGGCCTGAGAACCTCGACTGCAAAGACCGAGTTGACAGCGCGTACGGCCACGTCGCACCATAATTTGCGTTCCGCGGCGTTCAGGCGACCCTGGACCGCCTTCTGCACCAACCGGTGCATGCACAGCCCATCGGGGCGGCGCTCGACGAGCGCATAGCGATTCAATAAATCGATACCGTCGTCAAGCCGGTTCCTGTCCGTAAACACGGTCGAAAATTCCGTGGATACATGGGTACTGGCTGCCTGAATCAGTTTCAACGGAATGTCGTGCGAGGCGAAAAAGGCACATAGATTCAGAACCAGAACGCATATCGGTATTTCGGCGTGGACCTTTTCGACCGAAAGGCTGCAGGTGGTCCCCAGCGTCTCCGGGTAATCCAAGGGCGGGTTCCGGTTTTCCCAGAGTTGGCGGTGGCTCGCATCGAAAACTTTTAGATATTCTGCATAGTCAAAGCCGTTCGCAGCAATCCAGGCGGCGGCGTGTTCCAGTGCAAGTGGAAGGTCTTTTAGTATTTCAGCAATACCGTCGGCATCCTGCGTGCTGGAAAGATTCGTTCGCCGGGCCAGGAAAGAGATCGCCTCCGTACGCGGCCAGGTATACAGGTTCAGTCCACGAAAGCTTTTTTCCCAGACCTGGTGCCGGGAGGTGAGAAGGATATGCCCCACTGTTTGGCGGGGCAGGTAATCGTGAACATCCTGCGGCTGCTTGACGCCGTCGAAAATGAACAACCACCCTGAATTGGCTTCCATCCAATGGCGAACGGCGGCAATGGCCGTTTCCCGCTTTAGGGCCTTTTCCGGAAGATCCGCCGCCACGGCAAAGGCCGCATAATCCGCAGCAAGGGTCAATTCGTCCGCAGCATTCACCCACCAAATGACCTGATACGCTGAGGCGTGCCGATACGCATATTCCAGCGCTATCTGGGTCTTTCCAACGCCGCTCATGCCCTTTATCACCTGGATCGAGGTACCGTGGTCGTCCGAATTGAATCGGTCTGCCAGCTCTGTGAGCGTTGTTTCCCTTCCGGAAAAATAAGGATTGCGCGGTATGGGGAGGTTGGTGATATCTGTCATATTCAGGGTATGCCGGTTTGAAGTTGCTCGTGCAAAGTCGCACTATTGGCTTTTTATGGCATCGATTATCTTCTCGTGCAACCCTTTGCCGGGCGGCTCGTCGCGGGTTGGAGGATTCCGTGAACACGCATCCAGGGTCCAGATCCCGATTTCCTGATCCAGATCGACCTCGGCCCATTTCGGGTGGCCATTTTTTCTCAGGTCGCCAATGCCATCCCTGATGGCCTGGCTGAGCGCTCCCAGTTGATTGCAGCGCATTTTGTAGTAGGCGGACTTGCCTTTCGAAAAGTCGTAGCCGATCAGTACGGCCTTGACCGCGACGGTGGGAACGTGGCCCTCGAACCAGGCATAATCGGAGGTGCTGATGTCGCTGGCAACATACTCTTTGAGAATCGCTTCATGATTCAGCGGCACGAAATGGGTGTTTTCAAAGTAGGGTGCCAGATCAGGATTGGATTTGACCTTGGCGAGCTCTGTGAACAACGAAACTGGTTTGCCGGCAACATAAACCATGGCATCAACCTCGCCCGAGATGACCGCCGCCGCAGCGTCCATCGGTTCCAAGCCGGTCACATATTCGAGTGGTTCGATCTGCATGATGTGAAACAGATTCATGGAGGTCACAAAATTGCCACTGTTTTCGGTTCCGATGGCCACGCGCTTGCCCTGAAGGTCCTTGATATCGGTAATTTCCTTGCTGGCATACAAATGAACCTCTTCGTTGTAGAAGGGGTAGATCAGCCGCAGGTGCCTGACAAATTGCTTGAGCTCTGGGTCGTCCGACTTTTTTTGAATAAAACCCAATACATCGGACTGAACGATGCCCAGTGCGGCATTCTCGGTACTTCGAATGCGTCGGACGTTGTCCAGAGATCCGCCGGATGTTTTGACGATGATCTCGATGCCTTCTTGAGCGGCAATTTCGGCGATTTGTTTGCCAAACTGAATATAGGTGCCCGATTCCGATCCGGTCACCATCCCCATGGCACGCTTGTCCTCGGCCAGGCCGGACGAGATCCCCACCATGACGGGTGCGATGAGGGCGGCCGCCACCACCAGGAGCAACGCTCTTTTCATCATTACCTCTCCCTTCTTTTTAATTGGGGTTGTTCAGTAGCTTTCTGACCTTTTGCTTAATCTCTTCCCGCGACAGTTGTGGCGCTGCCTGCTGCTTTAACGCTTCAGGCGTTTCGCGATCCTTGGCCACCAGTTCTTCAGGTTCCAGAGCAGCGTCGTTGGGCGGCAGGGCAGTTTCGGATGTGGACAGTCCGCCCTGTGCTTGTGCTGCCGGCTGTTTCCGCGATGCTTCGGCCGGTGGCTGGCTTTCCGCCGGGTCGCTGACGCCATCGGATTCGGTCGCCGATGGCATGGGGTGTTGCGGTTGTGAGATCGGTTGCGGTTCGATTTTAGCTTGATCGTCTGCCTGTCCGACAGTTTCGGGTGTGGACAGTCCGCCCTGTGCTTGTGCTGCCGGCTGTTTCCGCGATGCTTCGGCAGACGACTGGTTTTCCGCGCGGGCAAAATCGTCCCTGGCCGCTGGGGTTGCCGGCTGGGCCGGGGCGGTTGTGGTGGCCGGTTTCGGCGCCTGAGCGTCCCGCGGCACCTGCCCACGTTGCACGTCGATCACCAGGGTCGGTTTTTCGGTTTTGTCCGGGGTTGCCGGTGTTTTCTGCGCGGTCGGTATTGCCGCAGGCGTCGTCACCTGCCACATGTAGATGCCGGTGCCTGCCAGAGCGGCAATCAGGCACCCCAATACCGGAAGAACATATTTTTTATTCTGCCAGCGCGTCTTTTTAACGTTATCGAGCCTTCTTTTTACACAGCTGCATTTTTCAAGGTGCGTTGCCGCGGCTTCTTTGACAAACAGATTCCACAGCGCTTTGGACTTGTTTGCCTGGGTGGCGCGTTTCCTGCGCAGCTCATCCGGGGCCAGCTCGATGTCATCCGGTGATTTCATCCCCGTTGTGCCTCACGGTTGCTAAAAAATACCACTCGCGGTCGTTGGCCTGCAGGACGGTTTCAACTTCATATTCATCGCCACCGAAGCGCAATTGGTCTCGAACCGAACTTCCGGCTTTGAGTGCCGAAACGATCTCATCCAGCGAACGATCCGGGTGCGGGTGGGCATCGCCGAGAGCATGCGGATCCGGGTGGGTGGCTTTGTTGATCTCGGGCGAATCCACAGGCCGTTGTGTCGTCTCTTCTTTATCCATGGCTGAACATAACCTTGTCCTGATCGAAAAATCGGCATCCGGTCGGCGGTATGACCTTGAACTAAAGTTTCCATGATTGGCTCAGGGATTCAGTAATCTTCTAAAATTATTGCAAAGATGTCAACACATAGCGTGCTTTTCGAGAAGACATATCAGCCGCCAACAGGTACCATGAGGCGGTCTTGTGGACGGGCCGATTACTTCATGCAGTAGCTGCAGACACCGTCCACGCGGATTTCCACCTTGTCGATGCGGCCGGGAAATGTTTTCCAGAACGCGTCCGTGTCCACACTCAGACTCTCCGGTGTCATGCAGTCCATCCGACCGCATTTTTTGCAGTAGAAGTGCGGGTGGGGGTGGTGGTGTTCGTTGGGGGCCAGACCGTAGCGAAATGCCCGGCCGCCGGTGCTGATGCGCTCCACCACGCCTTGTGCCACCAGGAGATCGAGGATGCGGTAGACCGTGACGCGGTTGATGTGGTTCGACCGTTGCAGCGTGTTGTAAATCTCGGCCGCCGAGAGCGGATGAGTGTTGTTGCCGACCACTTCCAGGACGCTCAGACGATTGTCAGTATAATCCAGGTTGGCTGCCTTCAGCAGGTTTTCGTAGTTGCATCGATTGCACATATCAGCTCCCTTGTGGGCCCGCCGCAGGGCGGGTTGGGGTTGGGCTGCGATTGGCGGCCCTGCGTAAAGCGGTAAGCCGTTCGACCAGCAGGTTCAGAAAAAAGAAGCCGCCGGCGACCAGGATGATCGAGGCCCCCGACGTGAGGTTGAAGGCATAGGAGATCCACAGCCCGGAAACTGAAAAAACGGCGCCCAGAATACTCGACCCAATCATCATGTGCAGCAGGGATCGGGCATAGCGTTCCATGATGAACGGGGGTATGGTGAGCAGTGCGATCACTAGGATCAGGCCCACCACCTGAATGACCATGACCACGGTGATCGCCAGCATGCCGATCATCAGAAAATAGAGGGTGTTCACCGGCACCCCACGGATCCGGGCGAACTCTTCGTCGTAGGAGATCGCCAGCAGATCCTTGTAATAAAGCGCCACCAAAGCGATGATCGCCAAGCCCATGCCGACCATGATCCACAGATCGGTGTCCGGTACCGTCAGGATGCTGCCGAACAGGTAGCTCATCAGATCGACATTGTAGCCAGGCGTCAGATCGATCAGAATGATGCCGCAGGCCATCCCCACGGCCCAGATGACACCGATGATCGTGTCGGCCCGGTGCCGGGCCTTCAGTGTCACCGCCGCCATGATCATGGCGGCCGCCAGGGAAAAGCCCAGGGTTCCGGCCAGGTAGGGCCACCCCATGAAAAAGGCCAGGCCGATACCGCCGTAAGCGGCGTGGGCGATGCCGCCGGACAGGAACACGATGCGATTGACCACCACCAGTGTTCCCATGATCCCGCAGATGACGCTGGCCAGCAGGCCGGCCGCCAGGGCGTTGCGCATGAATTCGAACTGCAATGCCTCAATCATGGATCACTCCTTGTGGTGATGCAGGACACGATGGGGCAGGTGGCCATGCGTGATCAGTTCCACCGGGCAGACCGCTTCGGCCGTGCAGGGATACATGGCTTCCAGCATACTGCCGGTGATTTCGGCTTGATGGTGATGGTGCAGGCGCCGGTTCACGCAGGCCACGGATTTGACGTAGGTGGACACCACCAGCAGGTCATGGCTGACGACCACGATCGTGACGGTATCGTTGAGACGTTTGAGCAAACTGAAAAATTCGGTCTGCCCCTTGGAGTCGATGCTGGCCGTGGGTTCGTCCAGCAGCAGCAGTCGTGGACGGGTCACCAGGGCGCGGGCGATAAACACGCGCTGGCGCTGCCCCCCGGACAGTTCACTGATCCGGCGCCGGGCATGCCCGGCCATGTCGATGCGGTCCAGTGCCTCGAGAGCATCCTGACGATCCCGGGCCGAATTGAGGGACCACCGTCTGCCCGGTGCCAATTTGCCCATGAGGACAACGTCCAGGGCCGTAATCGGAAAGTTGCGATTGATGTTGACGTCCTGGGGAACGTAGCCGATCTGATGGGAGATCTGGCCGGGTGGTTTGCCCATGATCCGGATGCTGCCGCGGTCCGATTTGAGCAGCCCCAGCATGAGCTTGAGCAGCGTGGTCTTTCCGCCGCCGTTGGGTCCGATCATGGCGATGAAGTCCCCTTCGTGGATCAGCAGGTTGACATTTTCAAGCACCGGTTGTCCATTGTAGCCGAAGGACAGATTGTCGATTCGGGCGATGGGGGCGTCATCTGACGGCATGCTGGATCTCCTCGGCGACTTGGCGTAAATTGCTTGCCCACGCTTCGGCAAGCGGGTCGATCGCCACCACCCGTCCATCGATCGCCCTGGCGATCTGCTGGGCGCTTTTCGATGAAAATTGGGGCTGTACGAAAACCGCTTTGATGCGGCTTGAACGTGCCTGGGCGATCAGGCGGTTGAGTTGGGCCGGCTTGGGGCCTTTGCCTTCAATTTCGATCGGTATCTGCTCTAAGCCATAGGTGTGTGCAAAGGTCCCCCAGGAGGGGTGAACGACCATGAAGGCGGCGCCCTCGAACCCGTCCAGGGCTGACCGCAGGTGGGCATCGAGATCGACGAGGGCCATTATAAATTCACGGTAGTTCGCCTCGTAGGCCAGGCGCTGATCCGGATCCGCGGCCTGCAGGGCCGTCAGAATCGAGCGTGCCTGCAGCATCACCTGCGGAGGAGAGAGCCAGATGTGCGGGTCGCGACCGGCGTGATCGCCGTCGCCACCGTCGCCATGTTGACGGTCGTTGATCGCCATGGGCCGTTTCAAAATATCCCGATCGGTGTGGATCACCTGCAGGTCGGGATTCAAGGCCGTGATTTTGGCCAGCCTGGCCGCTTCGAATTCGATGCCGATCGCAAAATAGAGCCGGGCTTTGGAGAGCGCTGCCATCTGCTGCGGCTTGGGCTCGTAGGTGTGCGGATCGGCTCCGGGTTCGACGAGAACCTCTACGGCCACCAGGTCTTTGCCAATTTGTTGCACAAAGTAACGTTGGGGGGCGATGCTGACGAACACGGGTATCGGCGCCGCGGCCCCCGCCGGCCAAACGGGCAGGCAACCAACCATTATCAATAACAATGTTAAACTACGGGCATTCATCATCACCGGCCTCCGGCCCTGTTAATGTGAACCTTCTTTACTTGATTGGACTCAATGCAAATCTATTGCATTGAACGGGGATTGGCAAGCCTTGAAGATTTGCCGGCAGGCGAGAGTCAGATCAGGCCGGCGTCGGCCCGGTTCACCCAACCGATTTTATCCGCGGTGTAACGAATCAACAGGTGCGCGTCGGATTCGCGCTCGACACGTACCTTGGTGCCGGCATGCAGAACGAAAAGCTGGGTGGCCGTGTCGGTGAAACCGGAACGCACGGCCACCTGGTCCGGCAGAATCACGGCATAACGGACACGCACGGCTTCGACATAGTTATAGACGGCGGTGGCCGTGAAAATGACCGTCGCGGCGGCGATCAGGACCGTGGTGGGACGCAGCCGCTGCTTGTTGCGAACGGCCAGGATCGACAGCACCAGCCACAGGCCCGCATTGAGGGCGATGGCGATCCAGCGCACCAATGCCGGACTCAACTGGTATTTCCAGAAGAACAGGATGGGGATCAGCGGTGACGTCCGTTCGCCTTTTTCATCCTTGGTCAGGGAAAGGGCGTGGTTATAGTTGAAGCGCAGATCCGGGTCGTCCGGAAGGTGTTTCAGGGCCCGCTCGTACCAGAGCACGGCTCGGCCCAGGTCGCCGTTTTTCAGGTAGGCGTTGCCCAGGTTGTAAAACAGATTGCCGTTGTCGATTCCGGTGCCGACCAGATCTTCAAAGGCGGCGATGGCGGTCTGCCACGCTTGGTTCTGGTAGGCGTCGACACCTGTCATCAACTTGCGGGCGCTTGGCGATGCAAGCGCAACACCGGCCAGGCCGGCCATCAGCAAAAGCGCCACGGCCAATGCCGAAGGACCTTTCATGGCACCAGCCTCCCGACCGCCTGCCGGGTCCGTTCCTGCAGCTGTGCTCTTCTTTCCGCGTTCAATCTTTCGCCGGAGTAGTTGACGGACTCGATGGTCTCCAGCAGTTTGGCGGCTGCATCGGCCTGAACCGGATCCCACCCCCTATCCAGCAAAACGGTTCTGGCTTCCGACCAGGTCAGGGAGGCGCCCATGACCTGTTGTTTGGCGTGGATCGCCGACACCAGGGCCCGATAAAGGGCCGAAAGGAATTGGGCGTCCGAATTACCGGAGGCCGCCGCGGCTTTCAGGGCCTGCCTGGCCCGATCGGCCATGACCCGCTCGGGGGAGTCCTCTTTTTGGGTCATCCGCAGCACGACGGTGGTGGCGATAAAGCCGATTACGGGAATCAGGAGCAGCACTGTGAACCAGGCTGGCGGCAGCGTGCGCTGTGGCGCCAGGGTGTCCAGCCCGGTTTTGAGCGGCAGGATGTCCCTGCCGGTGAATTCAACCCGTTTTTTCAGCCCCGGCGTTAACAGCGGTGGGGCCCCGATCCCGTCGACGCTGGTGGAGGCCGTTTCGGAAGGGGCAACGGCGATCTCAAATGCCGATGTGGTCAGGCTGCGATAGGCACCGGCCGCCGTATCGAAGTAGGTCAGCACGATGGGATCGATGCGGAATTGGCCGGGTTGGACGGGCACCAAAGCGGTGCGAAAGATTTTGCTGCCCGAGTAGCCTTGCGGTGTCGTCTGAACCTGTACCTCTGGATTGTCGGCGTAGGTCTTGAATCCGGACGGTGTGGGAATGGCCGGTTCGGGGGTGTCCATGATGTTGCCGGCACCGCTGACGGTCACGGTCAAGGTGGTGGAGTCCCCGACTCGAATGTCCGCCTTCTCGAGATCGGCCGTCATGTCGAACGATCCCACCAGCCCGGAAAAGGGGGGTCCCGGTGGCACCGGCGGCAAGGGCGACGCCCTGACTGCCACGGCGTCCGATTCGAGCATCCGGGTGGTCATTTCCGTGCGGCCGAAAAAGGCCTCCATGCCGGCAAACGGCTGCGGTCGGCGACGGCCTTGAAACAGGCCCACCTGCAGCACGGCCGGCTCGATTTCAATTTCGCCAGCCCTTATGGGGACCAGAATGAAAACCACTTCCGTGACCACGAATTCCCGGCCGTTGACGACCGTTCGATGGGAGTTGCGGTCTTCCAGTTCCTGGGCACTGAACCCGTCGAAGGCCGGCGCCTGAAAGGTGGCTTCCGCCACCTGCACGGCGTTGAACAGACGGAAGGTGTAGGTGAGCTGCTGGCCGACCCATGGCGCCGCTTCCGACACCTGGGCGGTCACATAGACATCGCGCTGGCCGCTCTCGACCGCCGGCTGGTCGGAAACGGTAATCGTGACGGGCTGCGTGTGGACAACCACCCCGTCGATGGTTACCGGTATGGCGGGGATCGTCAGATTGCCGGCGGCAAGGGGTATCAGCGCATAATTGTGGACCATCTGGCGTGAGCTGCGGCCGTTGATCATCTGAAAGCGGCTGGTCGATCCGCGCGGGATCGTCTGAAAACCGGCCAGCCCGGAAAGGTCGATGTCGCCTTTGCCACCGTCGATGACCACCTGCAAGGCGATGGATTCGCCAACGGTTGCCTGATTGCGGTCCACCGCCGCACGCACGGCGGCGGCATCGGCAACTGCCGCGGCAGCCGTTACCCAAATCGTCGCCAGGACAATGTATGGCACTGCATTTTTCATTTTCTGTGCACGGTGGTGGTGATGAACCCCATTGCGTTTCTCCGCACGGCGCGATGCAAGGCCGCCTACCAGTCCTTTTCGACCGGCCGCCTGCCGGTGGCCGGCATGAGTGCCCGGCCCGGCTGATCCTGGAGACGGTTGAGCATGTGTTCGGCCTGGTCGGGGCCGCCGGTCCGTCCGTCCCCGGGTTCGGTTTGGGCTTGCGATCTGGTGGCGGTCGACGGGGCGCCCTGGGTCGGTTCCGGCGGCGCGGCCTGCTGCTGTGCGCTCATTTCATCACCGAACCTGGGGCGCTGTTGCTTGTCGCCGCCGGCGGGTTCTTCCGGGTCCCGATCGCCCTCGGGCTGCGTTGCTTGGGGCGATGGCGACACCCGATCCTGCCTGGATCGATCTGCTGCCGGCGGATCGGCCGAGTTGGCGTCGTTCTTCTGGTTCGGGCTCTCCTGCCGATCTCCCGTTTGGCCGGCCTGCTGCCGCTGCCGCGCTTCGAGCGCCTTTTTGACGAAAGCCAGGTTCTCTTGAGACAGGCGGTCGTCCGGGTCGATGGCCAGGGCGGCCTCGTAGTGGCCGATGGCCGCCTCGGCATTGCCGCGCCGGAACTCGGCGTTGCCGAGGTTGTAAAGGGCGTCGTGTTTCAACTGGCTGTCGTCGGTTTCCAGAACCTGTCTGAAATGATCGGCCGCCGCATCGAATTGACCTGTTTTATAGTAGGCGCCGGCGATATTGTAAAGGATCTCAGGTTTTTCCGGTGCCTTGAGCTGGGCCTCGGTGAAGTGCTTGAGGGCCTGGTCGAAATCGCCTTTTTCAAAGGCCGCGATGCCGTCGCGGGTGTCGTTGGCCCCGGCGGGTTGCGCCGGCAGTATCATCACGCCTGCCAGCAGCGCGCTGATGACGGCCTTGCGGGCTGTCGGCAGCATCAGTTCGACCGCCAGGCAGATGACGGCCAGGGCCAGGGGCCACTGGAAGCGGTCTTCCCACACCTGCTTGCGTCCCGAGGTGCGTGTTGCGGCGTCCATCTTGCCACGGATTTGCGCGCTGTAGATGACATCCAGGTCCATGTCGCCGGCCACGGAACGGACATAGGTACCGCCGGTGACGCCGGCCACTTTTTCGAGGGTGGTTTCGTCCAGCCGCGAGAGGACAATCCGATCGGCTCGGTCCTTCTTGAAACCGCCCGCGGGTTCGGGGATGGGTACCCCCTCATTGCCGCCGACGCCGATGCAAAACAGTTTGATCCCATTGTCTTTCAAGACTTCGGCGGTTTTTAGTGGATCACCGCTGCCCGTGTGTTCGCCGTCGGTGATGAGGATCACGGCTTTGTCCGAGGCGCTTTTGGGATCGAAGCCATCCTTGGCGGTCTCCAGGGCGGCAGTGAGGTCGGTGCCCCCCACCGGCAGGTAGTCGGGCGACAGGGCGTTGATAAACAGATTGAAGGCAGCGTAGTCCAGCGTCAGCGGGCACTGCAGAAAAGCCGTGCCCGCAAAGGCCACCAGTCCCACACGGTCGCCTTCAAGCATGGCCAGCAGGTCGAACACTTCACGCTTGGCGCGTTCGAGGCGATTGGGCTGGATGTCGGCGGCGGTCATGCTGCGCGAGCAGTCCAGGGCGATGATTACATCCACTCCCCGCTGATGAATTTCCTGCCAGCGGTAGCCGGCCTTGGGTCCGGCAAGGGCCAGCACGCCAAACAGCACCGTCGCTGCGAGCAGCGATCCCTTGACCCACCGGCGGCCGTCAACCCGGTCGGGGACGATTGCTGCCAGGCCGTGATCGGAGGAGAAGCGCCGCATGATGTCGCGCCGTCGGCGCATGCCATAGACGATCACCAGGAACACCATCGGCACCGCCCAGATGAAAAACAACATTTCGGTTCTGAAGAAGGTCATGGGACGGTCAAATACCTTGTGTTGCGCAAGATGACGAAAATCGACAGCAGTGCCAGGGCCGGAATGATCAACCAGGGATAGATTTCGCGGTAGTCGGCGAAGATTTCCACCTTGACCGTGGTGGTCTCCATGGCGTCGATGGTGGCATAAACGTCCTGCAGGACCTTGAGGTTTTCGGCCCGGAAATAGCGCCCCCCGGTTTTTTCGGCAATGGTATCGAGCATTTCTTCATCGATGTCGACCTGCTGGTAGACGTAGCGCTGACCGAACATGGGGTCGTTGATCAGAAAAGGTGCCTTGCCGCTTGATCCCACGCCAATGGTGTAAATCTTGACCCTTTTCTGCAGAGCGATTTCGGCGGCGGTTTCCGGTTTCAGCTGACCGGTGTTGCTCTGGCCGTCGGTCAGCAGGATGATGACGTTGGAACGGCTCTCGATGTCGGCCAGCCGTTTCAGGGAGATGCCGATGGCGTCGCCGATGGCCGTGCTCTTGCCGGCGGCACCAATCTCCAGACGGTCCAGCACGCTGACGATGGTGTTGTAGTCGCGAGTCAGGGGCAGCTGGGTGTAGGCGTGGGTGCCGAAAACCACCATGCCGATGCGGTCGCCGCTGCGTCCGGCCACGAAATCTTGAACCACCCCCTTGACCGCTTTCAGACGGTTGACGACGCGCCCCTTCTGCTTGAAATCCAGGGCGGCCATGCTCTCGGACAGGTCCAGTGCCAGGACGATGTTGATGCCGTCGGTGGGTACGTCGATGCGCTGGGTGCCCCACTGGGGACGTGCCAGGGCCACCACCAACAAACCCAAGGCAGTGTATTTGAGGATCGGCAACAGTCTTTGCAGCCTGAGGGTCACAGATGACGGGACGCCGGCTGCCGGAAACAGGGCGCTGCTGGCCATGGCCGGTCTGCGGTGGCGCCGGCGGCGGTACCAGGCCAGAGCCGGCAGAATCAGCAGCAGGAACAGGAAATGCGGAAATGCAAGCCTCAGCATGGATCGATCCTGGTGAAGTTGTTCAACGTCGGCTGTCGGACACGTGGTGGCCGGCGTCCGGCAGCTGCCGATGGTCAACGCTGGTTTCGGCCGTGGATATCGCCATCGCACCGTCATGGCGTTCGTCAGTGGCCGCCGGTGTCGTTTTGGCGACGAACTCACGGGCAAAACGCAGATCCGCCGCCAACTGGTCTTGCGCGGTCGTCTCTGCGCCGAATTTGACCGGATCCATGGCACGCATGAGAAGCTGCAACTGCCGGGCCAGGGTTCTGTCCACCACCAGTTCGTCGATGCAGGGTAAAAATTCCTCGGTGGTCATTTCAGCGGCTCTCAGGGCGAAGCGGCCGGAGATGTACTGTCGCAAAATCGCCGATAGCCTGAAGTAAAATGTCCTGGGATCGAACCGGCCCACATCGCCGATCGCATCCAGGGCCCGCATGGCCGTCATCTCCGGGGGCAGCTCGGGGACGATGGTCTCGATCTGCCGGTCGGTATGGCGTTTTTTCCAGAGCCAAAAGGCGGCCGCCAGGACGGCTGCGGCCGTCAGGGCCAGCAGGAGCGGGATTACCCAGGCGAGGTGAATGCCCACCGCAACCGGTGGCAGGATGTCGTGGATGTCGGTTAAGGGGGCGGGAGCAACCGCTGCCGGTGGATTGGCGGCAGCCTTCTCGGCCCCCCATGAAACCAAGAACCAAAAGATGGCACCGGCCATACAGGCGCTGCGACAGCCATGCCGGCCATAACATGCCATGTCCGGCATACCGCCACCGCAGCCCACCATCGTCCGGCGTCCGTTCATCGTCGCCGCCGCTCCCGGTACCTGAAATAACGCACCAGGACATCGGCCGAGTCGCCGTCCGTGGGTATTTCGATACAGTCCATGTCCATGGCTTTATGGGCTCGCAGGATTTGATCGTGCAGCGCCTGCCGACTGGCCCGATAGCGCTCACGGGTGGCCCGGTCGGAGGCATCCATCTCGCGCATGGCACCGGTTTCCAGATCTTTGAAGGCCACGATGCCGCCGGTAGGCAGGTGAAATTCACCCGGGTCGCTGACCAGAATGCTGATCAATTCGTGTTTTCTGGCGGCGCATTTCATCCGCAAAGTGGTCTGTCGACCGAAGTCCTCGATCAGAAAATCAGAAACCAGGAAGGCAACGCTGCGTTTGCGGCACACCCGGGCCAGAAAGTCCACCGCCGCGACAATGTCGGTCCCGGGGTGTCGCGGCTGAAAGGTGAATATTTCGCGGATCAGTCGCCACACGTGGGCCGATCCCTTTTGGGGCGGAATGTAGCGCTCCACCTGATCGGTGAACAGGATGGCGCCGGCCTTGTCGTTGTTGCGAACGGCATTGAAGGCCAGAACGGCGGCCATTTCGGCGGCGGTTTCCCGTTTGAGGCCCACGGTGGTGCCGAAGCGGCCAGATGCGCTCATGTCCACGAGCAGCATGACCACCTGCTCGCGTTCTTCCCGGTAGCGCTTGACAAAGGGTTTGCCCATGCGGGCCGACACTTTCCAGTCGATGCTCTTGACCTCGTCGCCGGGTGAATACTCGCGCACCTCTTCGAATTCGATGCCCGCCCCCCGAAAGATCGATCGGTACTGGCCGGCCATGGCGGTGTCGACCATGCGCCCGGTGCGAATGTGGACCTTCTTGATCTTGTTGACGATCTCGGGAGAAAGCATCGTTCTTTCTACGGCACTTCCACCGAATCAAAGATGTGGCCGATAATCCGATCCGTGTCGATTTCTTCGGCTTCAGCCTCATAGGTCAACAGGATGCGGTGGCGCAGAACGGCCGGGGCGATGGTTTTCACGTCCTGGGGGGTCACGTAGGCACGACCCTGCAAAAAGGCATGGGCCCTGGCGGCCAGGCTTAAAAAGATGGTTGCGCGCGGAGAGGCACCGAACTGAATGTACTGGGCCACATCGATGTGGTAGCTCGCCGGATCCCGGGTGGCAAAAACCAGGTCCACGATGTAGTCCTTGAGCTTTTCGTCCATGTAGACGCCATTGATCAGGTGACCGATGGCGCTGATTTCAGTCGGATCCAGGACGGCCTGCACCGGTTGCGGGTCCTCGAAGCCCACGCGCTTCATGATCTCCTTCTCTTCGATTTTATCCGGATAGTTGATCAAAATCTTGAGCATGAACCGGTCGACCTGGGCCTCAGGCAACGGGTAGGTGCCTTCCTGTTCGATGGGATTCTGGGTGGCCAGCACCAGAAACGGGTCGGCCAGCGCAAAGGTGGTCTCGCCGATGGTGACCTGACGTTCCTGCATGGCCTCCAACAAGGCCGACTGGACTTTGGAGGGGGCCCGGTTGATCTCGTCGGCCAGGATGATGTTGTTGAAAAGGGGGCCCTTTTTAATGGTGAAGTCGCCGGTTTTGGGGCGGTAGATCTCGGTGCCCACCAGATCGGCCGGCAGAAGGTCGGGCGTGAACTGGATGCGCTTGAAGTCGGCTTGCACGGTGTCGGCCAGGGCCTTGACCGCGCTGGTTTTGGCCAGTCCCGGCACCCCCTCGATCAGGATGTGCCCGCGCGTGAAGAGCCCCATCAGCAGGCCGTCGATCAGTTCGCGCTGACCCACCAGAACCTTGCCGATCTGTTCGCGGATGCGGTCAATTACGATGCCTTTCTCTTCGATCTGCGCTTTCAACTCCTCCAATGGCACAATGGCCTCCTCTGGCCGAATTTTCGAACCAATCGTACACCATAGACGTCAACTCTCCCCGCAGATACGCGCAGGTAAGCCATCGACCGGCAAAATAAATAAGGACGCCGCGGTTGTCAAGGCAACCCCGGGCGCCTATCGGAAAACCGCCTTTTTTGCGGAGCCGTTGCCGCCGGACGGAGAACGTTCTGCGCCGTGCCGAAGATGGCCGTTCCAGGATTCCCCGGGCGGTGATGCGGGTAATGAATAAGCGGGTTTATTTAACCATTGAGTCCATTGCCAACATGGAATATAAGCAATTCAAGCAGTTTCAAAACAACCAAGGTATTGCCCATGAGATGTTTTTTTGTTGGACTTGCCATGTTATTGCTCCTGTCGACGGGGTGCGCAACCATTGCTGACCAAACCAGAATCGAAGCATTTGAGCAAACCAGCGACACCTACGAATCGGCCATGCGGTTGTCGGAATTCAAGACCGCCTGCCAGTTCGTTGATCCATCCGTCATGGCTTCCGATGCCTGCCGGAAACGGTATGGCAATTTGAAAGTGACCCGCTATGATGTGCTTGAAATGGCAGCAGCGAAAGACAATCAGGAGGTTTATCAGACGGTTGAGGTAGAGTACTTTTTTCTCGATCAGTATGTTGTGAGAAAAATCCAGCATCACCAATTTTGGCGCTATCAGGAAGAGATGCGAACCTGGCTGTTGCAGACCGAGCCTCCCCGGTTCGAGTGAATCAATTGATCATCAGCAGCGCGTAGCGATCCATCTTCTGATCGTAATCCCTGCGGGCCGCGATCGCTGTGCCATCTTTTCGATGGGCTAAGTCGCACTGGGCGTCTCCGTCGACCAGGTCCGCTTGAGTCCCTTGAGCACCTTGCGGACGGCAGGGCCATGTCTGGCTAAAAAGATCGTCAACTCCTCCAGGGCGACATCGTCGATGTCAATCCCGCTGGAATCGATCAAATCCGCCAGCTCCGCGGCTGCATCGAGCACGCGGTCCCAGGCGTCGGCTTCTTGCTTTGAAACGGCGGGCATGCCTGTGACGCGCGACTAACGGTTCGGTTTCGGTTGGGCCGGGGCGGCCTTTTTCTTAGGCGCCGGTTTCGGCGGGACGTGGGCCGGTGCATCGCCCTCTAAAGCCCCGGCAGCCGCGGGTTTGGCGGGCTTCGATCCTTTAAGGATCCGCGTTACCTCGGGACCGTTTTGGGCCAGAAACACGGCGATCGCGTCGATCGTCGTGCCGGCCAGCCCGATTTCCAGTCCGGCCTTCTTGATGTAATCGGCCAGGGCTTCGGCTGCATCCAGCATCTTGTCGTAGGCGTCGGCCTCCTTTTTGACCAGAAAGATCCTGTCCAGCTCGACGCCCTGTCGGACGACGACATACTTGGTGATCACAGCCATAATGAATACTCCTTTTCTGGCGGCAACCCGATTGCCGAACAATCGGGCCTACTTGCGGTGGCGTAAATATTTGCGCTGTAGGTCGTAGATGATCCGGGTGAGCCGATCCAGTTCAGCTTTTTCGACATCCTTGAATTCGAAAGCATAGCGGTAAAAACCGCGCTCAGAATCGCGTTCCACCCGCTTGACTTCGGCTCTTGCGACGTGAACGCGCTCGTCTGCGGAACCCTCGTCGCCAGGAAATACCATGTCGATATGGTAAACCTGTTGGTCGACCTTGAGCACCGATCCGCGCATGAACTTAAAGTTGGTTCTGGTCAGCACACCGTAAGCTCCCCCGCGACTGATGTTGATCAGGTCGACAACACCCTGGATTTTTTTCAATTTGAAATGCAGCCGGGTTCCGGTCAGCGTGTTGACCCTGAAGTTGCGCCGTCGCTGGAGGCGCTCCACGTGGTCGGGGAAAGGGATTTTAAGGCCCCTTTCGTCAACCGAACCGCCGCACGTGTGGAAGATGTATTCCAGCCGATCCGAACCGACATAGTTGAAGCGCAGACGCCATTCCTCCGTGGTGGAGACCGCTTCCCCGAAATCGTTGGGCGGATCGACGATCAGGTGGCTGCCCGCACTGTCCCGTAAGATTGCGGTCACGCAGGTGAGCCGATCGAAACCGGTGCCGACCACATTCATGGAGATGATCACTTTTTTTTCAATCAGCTCGTTGAACAGTTCGGTGAGTTTTTCACCCTGAACTTTTGCGGCTTCCCCCATTTCCGAGATCCCCTGTCGGCAACGCCGTCATTGACAGTGTCCCGTCATAACCATTCACCTTGGTGAATCCGGGTGATTACAGGCTGGCGGCTTGGCTTGCATGGTCGAGTCTGTAACACAATTGGTGGCGCCTGGGGCAATGATTTTTTATATCGCGGTCGACCGGATCAGTCGGTGTCGGCGCTTTCTTCCAACTGACGATATTGGTGCGCCTGCCGTTGCTGTACATCGTCAAGATCGCCTCTCATCTGCTGGTAGCGGTCCAGGTTCTTTTTCCCGGCCAGCTCCTGGGCGGTATCGTCTACTGTTGCACGGGTGTCCGACCCCTCGCACCCGACGGTTGCCAGTGGTGCCCAGATCAACAGCACCAATACCACGCCATTGCGCATGCAGTCACGCAGGTTCATTGCGACTCCCTATATCGTGAAGGTCCATTAACGGTTCGATTGTCCGACAGTTGCGCTTCCCAAAAAATGTTATCCTTGCAAGATCGGCTATCACGGTCCATTATCGGCAGTTGTGGCCCACATTTCAAGCCTGCGCAACGGTCCCTTCGCTTGTACAGGCAAGATGAGTCCCGCTTCGCAATCAACAACCAGACGGGATTTTTTCTCTTTGGAAGGAGCCTGCTCAGACGGTGAGCGAAATTTTATTCCATTGGCTTCAAGACGAAGCGGATCGGTCGACCCCAGTCACCACCTAAACGGATGAAGCGCATGAAAAAAAGAGCCTTCACACTCAAGATCGGCATGGAGACGGCGACTTTTTCCATCCCGGAAACGCAGCTGCTCTACGAGCTCGTGGGGCGCAATCGCCAAGCACCACAACATCTGGCCGAGGCCTATCGCCATGCGCTGGCCCATCCCATCGACAGCCCGCCGTTGGGCGAAATCGTCAAGCCGGGAGAGCGGGTGGCCATCACGGTCAGCGACATCACCCGGGGCTGGCAGCGCAACGATCTGACCCTGCCCATCCTGATCGACTACCTCAATGAGGCCGGTGTCGCCGATGGGGACATCACCGTGATCATCGCCGTCGGTGCCCACCGCCAGAACACGCCTGAGGAGTTTGTGGCGCTTTGCAGTAAAACTGTCTGCCATCGCGTCCGGGTGGTCAACAACGACGCCTGGGACGCCGACAACATGGTCTACTATGGCAAGACCAGCCGGGGAACCGAGGTTTCCCTGAATCGCTTCGTGGCCGAGGTCGACCGGGTAATTCTCACCGGGGGGGTCATCTACCACTACATGGTGGGCTATGGCGGCGGCCGCAAAAGCGTCCTGCCCGGCGTCGCATCATTGAAGACCATTCAGCAGAGCCACATGTGGGCCATGCACGAGACCGTCGGCCAAGGCTCCAATCCCCTGGCGGCCAACAAGAAGACCCGCGGCAACCCGGCCCACGAGGACATGGTGGAGGCCGCGGCATTTTTAAAGCCCGACTTCATCGTCAATGTCGTCCCGAACCTGGATGGTGACATTGCGGGTATCTTTGCCGGAAACTGGATCACGGCCTGGCAGGCGGCCACCGGCCTGGTGGACGATATGTTCGGGGTGGTGATCCGGGAGCAGGCCGACATCGTCATCGCCTCGGCCGGCGGCTATCCCAAGGACATCAATCTCTACCAGTCCCAGAAGACCATCGACAACGCCGTGTATGCCATGAAACCGGGCGGCGTGGTAATCCTGCTGGCGGAGTGCCCGGACATCAAGGAGCCCAGGGAGTTTTTCGACTGGTTCGACCATCCCTCATTTCTGGAACTGGAAAAGGCCGTGCGGGCCAACTTTTTGATCTCGGGCTGGGTGGCGGTGCGTCAGCTGGAGTATGGCCGGCAGGGAACGATCATCATGGTGACCCGCAAAGAGAATATCGAATTGGCGCGCAAGGCCGGCATGCAGGGGGTGGCCACGATGGCCGAGGCGCTGCAAATGGCCTACGCGGCCTGTGGCAGCAACGCGCCCAGGATTACGGTCATGCCCCAAGGTGCCAACACGTTTCCGATTTTGGAACGGTAGGGACCGCATGGGCTTCCAGCGGGCATCGTTCAGCGATCGACAGCCGGATAGAGGTAGTGCAGCGCCGTAAGGGCATAAATTCGGGCGGTGTCCACCAGCTGTTCCAGGTCCACCCATTCGTCGACCTGGTGGGGCACGTGGCGATCCCCAGCGCCCATGGTGACGATGGGGATGCCCTTCAGCGCCCAGAGAAAGGTTCCGTCGGTGGCTCCGGGAACGCCGGCCAGTCCGGCTCCCTGCCGTTGATCCGGCGGCTGGCCCAGCAGGCGGACTTGACAACCGGATCGTTTTCATCCGTGCGGGTACAGGGGCGGTCGGTAAGAAATTCCACACCGACATTCAGTTGCCCAGATCGTTCGATGCCCAGCCGTCGATCGTACTCGCCGGTTTAGGATATCGATCGCTTCGGCGGTTTCTCTGGCCAAGGCGGACAATTGGTTGCGAACATCATCGTGATTTTGGCCGGGAATGGTGCGCACATCGACTTGGATTTCCGCTTCGCCGGGCATTACGTTGAGCTGCGGCGGTCCTTGGGCGGGGGCCTGCACCACCGTGGGGGTGAAGCTGGGCCAGCCGAGCAGCGGGTCGCATCCCAAGGTGCCCACCGCGTCGTATTCGAGGTCGGCCAGGCCGTCGATAATCCGGGCCACGGCGGGCGCCGGATTGATGCCGGAAAGAGGCATGGCGCCGTGGCTCATGCGGCCGGTGACGATAAACCGCGCGCGTACGGCGCCTTTCTGGGCGACGCAGATCAGCCCATCCTGGGGTTCGCAGATGACGGCGGCCGTAACGGGTCGGCGTGACCCGGCGCGATGAAGTGGCTGAACACCGGTCATCATGCCCTCTTCGTCGCACAACACGCCCCCCACGATCGAACCGGACAGGGCGATGCCCGACGATTGCAGGGCGGCCATGGCCACCAGCATGGCCGCCAGGTTGCCTTTGGTGTCGTTGGTACCCCGTCCGAACATGCGCCCGTTTTCGATGTGGGCGCCGAAAGGATCGTGCCGCCAGCGGGCCCGGTCGCCGGGCGTGACCACATCGGTGTGCGCTTCGAACATGAGCGTCCGGCGGCCGCCGGCGAAAGGAATGCGGATGATCACGTTGGGCCGGCCCGGGGAGACCTCTTCAACCTTCACCGTGAGGTCCTGCGTGGCGGCCCAGCGGGCGACCAGTGCGGCCGTTTCGGCCTCGCCGGTGCCGGCCTCTGGATCCCAGACCGAGTTGCATCGCACCAGGCGGGCGGTCAGGTCGATCACCTTCCGGGCGTCGATCCGGTCAAGTGTCTTGTCGATGATCGCGTCGGGTATCATAACATGCCTTAAGCAGCCTCAAATTCAAATCATTCCTAGCGCAGCCGAGGGTCCAGAATGTCGCGCAGCCCATCGCCCAGCAGGTTGAAGCCCAGCACCGCCCAGGCGATGGCCATACCGGGGAAAAGGGCCATCCACGGGGCCAGTTCCATGAATGTCTGGGCCTCGTTGAGCATGCGGCCCCAGGATGCGTGCGGGGGCTGGGTGCCCAGGCCCAGATAGCTCAAGCCGGCCTCGGCCAAGATGGCCACCGCAAACTGGATGGTGGCCTGGACGATCAGCGGCGAAAGAATGTTGGGCAGCACGTGGCGCCGGATGATGGCGAACTCGCTCTGTCCGGCCGCACGGGCCGCGGTAATGTAGTTCAGCTCCTTGACGCTCAGGGCCGAGGCCCGGGTGAGTCGTGCAAATACGGGAACGTAAAAGATGCCGATGGCCAGCATGGCGTTGACTACCGACGGCCCCAATACGGCCGTGATCAGAATGGCCGACAACACCGCCGGAAAGGCGAAGAGCAGGTCCGAAAAGCGCATGATCGCTTCGTCGACCATGCGTCCGCCCCAGGCGCTGATCAGCCCCAGGGCCATGCCGGCGCCCATGCCAATGGCTACCGTCATCAAGCCCACCATGATCGAATTGACCGCTCCGGCCATTATCCGAGAAAGCTGGTCGCGGCCATATTGATCCGTGCCCAGCGGGTGGTTGAACGACGGGGCCTGCATGCGCTCGCCGATGTTCATGGCGTTGGGTTCATACGGGGTCCAGAACAAACTGGTGGCTGCGACCGTCACCAGGGCGGCTGAAAGGATCAGGCCCAGCGTGAAGTTGAGGTTTTTCAAATTGAACCCCATCGCCGTCACCGGTCCAGGCGGATCCGTGGATCCACGACGGCGTAAGAGATGTCCACGAGATAGTTGACGATCACCACGGCGGCGGCCATGAAGAGCACCACCTCGCGCACCACCGGCAGGTCCCGCTGGCCGATGGCCTGAAAGACCAGCCGTCCCAGGCCGGGCAGGGTGAAGACGTTTTCGATGATGATCGCCCCGGCCAGAAGCTGGCCCATCTGCAGACCGAAAATGGTCAGCACCGGGATCAGCGCGTTTTTCAAGGCATGCCCGTAGACGACGCTGTGCTCTTTCAGGCCCTTGGCGCGGGCCGTGCGCACATAATCCTCGCGCAGTACCTCCAGCATGGCCGAGCGGGTCAGCCGGGTTAAAATGGCGGCTCTGATCAGGCCCAGGGCCAGGGCCGGCAGCCACAGGGCTTTCAGCGATCCCCAAAAACTTTCCGCCCAGCCTGGAAATCCACCGGCCGCAAAGACCCCCCAGTGGACGGAAAAGAGCAGCATCAGCAGGATGCCCAGCCAGAACTCCGGTATGGCCAGCCCCAGCTGGGTGCCGGCCATCACGGCGGCGTCTGCGGGGCGGTTCTGGTGGCGGGCCGCATAAACACCCATCGGCAGGGCCACGGCCACGGCGATGGCCATGGCCATGATCGCCAGGGGGCCGGTCACCGCCAGGCGGGAGCCGATCAGGGACACCACCGGCACGTCGTAGGTGATCGAGTGCCCGCCGGAGCCCCTGAGCAGGCTGCCGATCCATTGTCCGTATTGAACCAGGAAGGGCTGATCCAGCCCCATGCGGGCCCGCAGGGCCGCCAGGGTTTCCGGCGAGGCGTTGATCCCCAGGATGATCTGGGCCGGATCACCGGGCAGGACAAAGAGTACAGCGAATATGGTCAGCGAGACCAGAAACAGCAGAACTGCCAGCGCGGTTGTTTTTTGAACGAAGTAGACCGTCATCGACGCAGGGCCGCCGCCGCTACTGCCGCAACCACACCGCAGTGCAGTCCAAAAGGACCGTCGGGTAGTTTTCCCACCAGCCCATGACCTTGTTTTTCATTACCGGCAGGCTGGGTGCGGAAAAGAGGAATCCATTGACCGCGTCCTCGGCAATGATCTCCTGGCAGCGGCCGAACCCATCGGCTTTGCCGGCTTCGTCCGGGGCTGCCAGGGCCTTGGCGTAGGCGTCTCTAAAGGGTTGCGAGTCGTACTGGAAATAGTAGTCCGGTCTGGCGTAGATGCCGATATCCCAGGCCTCCACGTGGCCGATCATGGTCAGCTCATACTCCTTTTTCTTGAAAATGCGGTCGATCCACTGGCCCCACTCCACGATTTCGATGGTCAGGTCGATGCCCACCTTGGCCAGCATGTCGGCGATCACCTCGCCGGCCCGTTTGGAGTAGGAATAGATGGCCGGCAGCTTGATGGTGGCCGCAAAGCCATCGGGATAGCCGGCCTCCTTGAGCAGGGCTTTTGCCTTTTCCGGGTCGTAGGGAAAACGATGGGTGAGGTCCCGGTAGTAAGGGGTCGAGGGCGACCAGTGGGAGCCGATGGGCGTGCCGTAGCCGAGCATTACCAGGTCCACCACGGCCTGGCGGTCGATGGCGTGGGCCATGGCCTGGCGGACCAGGCGGTTGTCGAAGGGTTTGGCCTTGTTGTTGGTCGACATGATCACCTCGCCGGTGGTGGTGCCGGCAAACACCTTGAAGCGGTCGTCCTTTTCCAGCATCATGGCCGATTCGGGGGCGGCGATGTAGCCGATCACATCGATGTCGCCGGCCTTTAAGGCCGCGATCTGGGCTGCCGGATCGCTGATGAAACGAAAGACCACCTTGTCCAGGTAGGGCAGCTTTGGGTTCCAGTAGCCGTCGAAGCGAGTCATTTCGACCCGATCCCCGCGCACCCATTTGTCGAACTTGAAAGGGCCTGTGCCGACGGGGCTGGACTTGGCGTCGGCATGGCCTTTGGGAGGCAGCATGACCGCATCTCCTTCGGCCATGTGGGCAATGAAAAGGGCGTTGGCGGATTTGAGCCTGACGACCAGGGTGTGGCTGTCGGGCAATTCAATGGATGCGATGCCGTTGAAATACTCGGGATGGGGGTTGCCGTTTTGCGGATCGGCGGCGCGTTCCAGATTCCATTTGGCCACTGCGGCATCGTAGGCCTCCCCGTTGTGGAAAGCCACCGATTTTCTGAGGGTGAAGGTATACACTTTGCCGTCGTCGGACACCTGCCAGTTTTCGGCCAGGCCGGGTATGAAATTTCCGTTGCGGTCTACCTTCACCAGGCCCTCGTAAATGTTGGCATAAACCACGCGGTCAATGGCCGCGGCGGTGTTGGCCGTGGGATCGAGCCCCGGCGGTTCGGCCGGTTTGCACACGGTCAGCGATCCGCCTTTGACCGGTGTCTGCGCCAGGATGGGTGAGCACCACCATGTCAGCGAAAGGGTCAGCGTCAGCAACACCCCCAGAGCGTATTTCATTTTGGTTCCTTTCTTCTGGAAAACAAAAGGTTATCGTTCGATCAGGTCGCGGTAGGCCGTCAGGCCAAAGCCGCTTTCGGCGTCCAAAATGCCCCGGATGATGGCCCGGGCCAGGCAGTCGGCCGCGGCATGGCCGATATCGCTGACGGCCTGAGCCGCGGGTGCTGCAAAAAAGCCGGGCTTGGCGTCAAGGGCCCGCCGGCCGGTGGCCAGGCAAAACACGATGTCCCCGTCGAACAGCGTGTGGGCCGGGCGGATGGCCCGGGCCATGCCGTCATGCGCCATCATGGCGACTCTTTTGGCCTGCGATTTGGAAAGGGTAGTGTCCGTGGCAACGACCGCCAGGGTGGTATTTTTTCCCGTCTCTCCGGATGGCAGAACGGGCATGTCGACGGGGCGGCGCATGCGCCCGGAAAATTCCGCCCCGATTTCCAATCGGGCCTCCCAGAAGGTGCCGGCAGCGGGGTCGATGGTCGATCCCAGCGAGTTGACAACCGCCAGCGCGGCAACGGTGGTGGCCGTTTCAAGGACCACGCTGGCGGTGCCGACCCCGCCCTTGATGCCGCCGGACATGGCGCCCGTTCCGGCGCCCACGCAACCGGTGGCCACGGCTCCCGGGTGGGCGGACCGGCAGGCACGCTCGCCCCACGAGCTGTCCACCGGCGGCCTGAACTCGACGCCGCGTCCCAAATCAAAGAGCACCGCCGCCGGTACGATCGGCGCCACATGGGCATCGTCCAACGCGAAACCCCACCCCTGGCGTTCCAGGTACCGTACGACGCCGTCCGCCGCGGCCAGCCCGAACACCGAGCCGCCCGAAAGGCAAACGGCCTGTACCTGCTCTACCAGGTTTTCGGGTGCCAGCAGGTCGGTTTCGCGCGTGCCCGGTGCGGCGCCGCGCACATCCACCCCCGCCACCGCACCGCCTGGGCACAAAATCACGGTCGCACCGGAAGCGGCCGCCGTGTCGGTGTGGTGTCCCACCAGCAGGCCGAAGACGTCGGTCAGGCAGTTGGTTTTACCCGTTTGATGCATGCCTAAATGTCGAATACGATTCCCTGGGCCAACGGCAGGTCCCGGCCGAAGTTGATCGTGTTGGTCTGCCGGCGCATATAGCCTTTCCAGGCATCGGAGCCGGATTCGCGGCCGCCGCCGGTCTCTTTTTCTCCGCCGAAAGCGCCGCCGATTTCCGCGCCGGAGGTGCCGATGTTGACGTTGGCGATGCCGCAGTCCGACCCGGCGCTGGAGAGAAAGCGCTCGGCCTCGCGCATATCCGTCGTGAAGATGGCCGACGAGAGACCCTGAGGGACGTCGTTGTGAATGGCGATGGCCTCGTCCAGACCTCCGCGGTAGCGGATCAGATAGAGAATCGGTGCGAAGGTCTCCTGCTGAACGACGGCAGCGTCATTTTTAACTTCGCAGATGGTGGGTTCCACATAACAACCGGAGGCGAATGCCTCACCTTGGAGCACCTTCCCTCCGCAAAGGATTCGGCCGCCCTGCTGCGTGACCATCGCCAGGGCATCCTGAAACACCTTCACGGCGTCGGTGTCGATCAAAGGGCCCATGTGGTTGTTGGCGTTTAGGGGGGTGCCGATGCGCACGTTGCCATAGGCCTTGAGCAGGGCGGTGCTGACCTTGTCGTAGATCGATTCGTGCAGGATCACCCGCCGCGTGGAGGTGCAGCGCTGGCCGGCGGTGCCCACGGCGCCGAAGACAATGGCCGGCACGGCCAGAGCCAGATCGGCGGCGGGGGTCACGATGATGGCATTGTTGCCGCCCAGTTCAAGGATGGTCCGGCCGAAACGGGCGGCTACCACCTGGGCGGCGTGTCGACCCACGCCGGTCGAGCCGGTGATCGACACCAGCGGTACGCGTGGGTCTTCGAGCAGCCGTTGGCCCACGCTGCGACCGCTGCCCACCACGAGGGTAAAGAGCCCTTCGGGCACCAGGTCGGCGTTTTTCTGCAGCACGTCGGCCAGGATGTGCTGCACCGCGATGGCGGTCAGGGGCGTTTTTGAGGAGGGCTTCCACAGGCAGGCATCCCCGCAAACCGCGGCCAGCATGGCATTCCACGACCAGACGGCTACCGGAAAGTTGAAGGCGGTGACAATACCCACCACCCCCAGGGGATGGTACTGATCGTACATGCGGTGCTCCGGCCGCTCCGACGGCATGGTAAATCCATAGAGCTGCCGCGACTGACCCACGGCAAAGTCACAGATGTCGATCATCTCCTGGACCTCTCCCAAACCCTCCTGGAGGGATTTCCCCATCTCGTAGGAAACCAGGGCGCCCAGCGGCTCCTTGTAGGCGCGAAAGCCATTGCCGATCTGACGTACGATGTCGCCGCGCCGGGGGGCCGGTACCCGCCGCCACTTCACAAAGGCCTGCTGGGCCGTCTGGACAGCGTGGTCGTAATCGGCTTCGGCAGCGGTAAATACGCCGGCGATGACGCCGCCATCCACGGGTGAGATCGACTCGAGGATGGGACCAGCGCCGCCTCCCAGCCAGTTCAAGCCGGTGGACACGCCGCGGTTTTCCTTGTGGATGCCCAGGGTTTTCAGGAATTCCATCTGTTTTGCATGCTCCTTTCGGTGGGGGTGCCGATCGTTATTCGGCATCCATGAACGGGTAGCGATAGTCGGTCGCCGGGGTGAAATTTTCCTTGACCGTTCTCGGGCTGACCCAGCGGTAGAGGTTGAGGATGCTTCCGGCCTTGTCATTGGTTCCCGAAGCGCGTCCACCGCCGAACGGCTGACGCCCGACCACGGCACCGGTGGGCTTGTCGTTGATGTAGAAGTTGCCGGCCGCATTGACCAGCCGGCGTCTGGCCGTGACGATGGCCGCCCGATCCCGGGCAAAGACGGCGCCGGTGAGGGCGTATGGCGAGGTTCGATCGCACAGGTCCAAGGTGGCTTCGAAAGCGTCGTCATCGTAAACGAAAAGGGTCAGCACCGGACCGAAAATCTCTTCTCGCATGGTCTTAAAATACGGATCGGTGGTGAGAATGACGGTGGGGTCGATGTAGTACCCGGTCGTATTGTCATATTCGCCGCCGGCGATGATTTCAGCGTCGTCATGGTTGCGGGCATATTCGATGTAGGCCGTGATGGTGTTAAATGCGGACTGATCGATAACGGCGTTAACGAAGGTGGAAAAATCCTCCGGCGACCCCGTCTTGATGGTCTGCATGCTGGCCAGCAGCTTCGATTTGAGCGATTCCCACACAGATGCGGGAATGTAGGCGCGGGAAACCGCTGAACACTTTTGCCCTTGGTATTCGAAGGCCCCCCGGATCAGGGCTGCGGTGACGGCATCCGGGTCGGCGCTGGCATGAACGAAAACAAAATCTTTGCCCCCGGTTTCGCCCACGATGCGCGGGTAGGTTCGATAGCGATCCAGGTTTTCGGCGACCGTCTTCCACATGCTCCGAAACACGGACGTGGAGCCGGTGAAGTGAATCCCGGCCAGGTTCGGACTGGCCAGCACCGGGTCGCCCACCTGGCCGCCCGGGCCCGGGATAAAATTGATCACTCCCGCCGGGAGTCCGGCGGCCATGAAAATTTCCATGAGCATCCAGGCTGAATAAACCGCCGTGGATGCGGGCTTCCACAACACGGTGTTGCCCAGCATGGCCGGGGCCGACGGCAGGTTGCCGCCGATGGCGGTAAAGTTGAATGGGGTAACGGCGAACACGAAGCCTTCCAAGGGGCGGTATTCCAGTTGATTCCACTCGGCCGGCCCGGATTTGGGCTGCTGAGCATAGATCTGGGTCGCGTAGTAGGTGTTGAAGCGTAAAAAGTCGACGATCTCGCAGGCGGAGTCGATTTCGGCCTGGAATACATTTTTTCCCTGACCGAGCATGGTGGCGGCATTGAGGGACATGCGCCACGGGCCGGCGATGAGGTCCGCGGCCTTGGTAAAGATCGCCAGGCGATCCTCCCAGCCCATGGCCGCCCATTGGGCCGCTGCGCTGTCGGCGGCCTCGATGGCCATGGCCACTTCCTTGGCGCCGGCCTGGTGGTAAACTGCCAATTCGTGGCCGTGGTCGTGCGGGATGGCGCAGCGGCCGAAGCGGTTCGTCTCGATTCGGCGGCCGCCGATGATCAGGGGAATCTCGAGCCGGGTTTGCCTGAGGCGGTGCAAGGCTTCCTTGATGCGGTGGGTTTCATCGCTACCGGGGCGGTATTCAAGGATGGGCTCATTGTCCGGTGGTTCCACACAAAAGATGGCGTTGGGCATTGCTTTCACTCCTTGTCTGCGCTATTTCAATCTATTCACATCACCGCAGTTTAAACCATCCCGCATGCAAGGTAAAGGATTCGATGTGCCCATGCCTGCACACTGACGGCGCTACCGCCGGTCTGGCTGCCGAACGGAAAGTAAAAAAAAGGAGCATCACCGTTTCGGCAATGCTCCTCTTTTTATTTGATCTCTTCAGCCTCGACCGCAGTGGGGTCCTTACCGGGTGTGGAAGCTGTCTGAAACCGGTTTTACTTGAACGGCCATGTGGCCGTCAGGGTAATTTCTTGTTGAAGCGACTACCTTACTCGGTGACCTCTTCCATGCTGTCAACGCTGATGACTTTCATGCCATCTTTTTCGGCAACAGCGCCGGTAACGGCTACTTTTTTGCCAACCATTTCGGGGGTTACATCGCCTTCGAGAACATAGCTGCCGTCAGCGGCATCGAGAACGAACTGGTCGCCCTGCTGGGCAATGGTACCGGTGATCGGATCTGTGGCAACGGCCAGGCCGGCGGTGGCAACAACGACAAACATAGCTACGATCAGGCTTGCAATAACACTTGTCTTTTTCATTTCCGTTTCCTCTCTTACGTTTTTAAATGACCCCTCTTCATCATTTCAGGAGACAGTTGAATCTCCCTTTCTGCAGCACACATGCTTTGATTTCAGCGATACGGAACCAACCGCGCGTGTGCTCTGCCTACCAACCAAAGCAATGGGTGTGCCAACAATAAAACTACTTGTTATTTATTGATATTTATTAAAATCGGATTGGTGGAGCAAAAAGGCGGAGGATAAAGGCGTCACCCCGTTACGAAATTTGCGCACTATATACCAAAAATTGCGCACTCTATCTAAGTGGCGGATCGGGCGGTTTGGCCAGCCGACCTTGAAAACAAGAATATTAATTAAATACAAATAGAAACAATAAGAACGGTGAAAGGGCGCTGAATTGGGGCGCACTGGTTGCGCGCTCAAAATTGCTCACTTAATGCTTGCCATGTCTGCTTTTTATGGGTTGCCATCATACACCCTGGCTGCGAAAAGGGGCTCGATAGAGATCCGTTTCGGGCTTTGAAATCTCGTCTCATGGGACGCGAAAAAAGACCGATATCGGGTTCATGAACCGATTTGAAACTAAGCCCATCGACAGCCGGCGGCTGAGCCGGCGTCAGCTGATCCAGCTGGGTGCGGCGAGTCTATGCTGCTGGATGTTCTCTCCGATCCAGACGGCAGCGTCCGCGTTGCCTGAAGATCTTGAAATGGTGGCACACATTCCCCAACTCGGGGGGCGGGAAAACCCCTTGCTGGTCTTTCGCGATTTCGTTTCCGATGCGGATGCCGAGATTGAAAATCACATCCGGCTTCAGTTGGGACAGCGCAAGGATCTGTTGGACCTGCTCAAGAAAAAAATTGAGTTTAAAAGCCATGTGAAGCTGTCGCTGGACGACATGCAGGTCCGGTTGATGTTTGTTCCGCACCTGCTGGATGACCACACCATCGCCTATCATCGCTACTGCATTGATATTGTAGACTACTTTTTTGAATTGATCCAAACTGACAACTTCTACGATGCCATCACCATCCCCGGCGCCAGTTATCCACAGGTGGCCGATACGGGGAAAAGCGCTTTTTTGGTTCATCGTCTGGCCAAAGCGTATCGCGTGGTGTGTCGGTTCAGCGCCGAATCGGGGCGCAGTGTCAAATTCAAAGTGTCCGGATCCGCATTTTCCAATCATCTAGGATCGGTGGATCTGGAGATCGAAGTGCAGGCGGCCGGACAGTATGGACTGACGCGCAAACCGTTTACGATCTGGCAGAATGACACCGAAAATCTCTACTCGCTGCTGGCGATCCCGTTGGAAGAGACACTGCATTTCTACCTGGGGCAGTCAACGGACCGCCAGATCGCGGCCTGCCTGGCCGACCAGCCGCCGGCAAGCCTTGGCGATGTGCGGCAGATGGCCAACGAATGGATGGCAGTGGAAGAGTCGGTGGTGGGCGGGCTGGTCAAGGGCATCCTCGACCAATACTGCTCCCGGTACAGTGGTATGCTGGCTGCCTGGCAGGCATCGGACGCCGCGGTGCCTGATCTTCACCGCTACCGATATCGGGAAAAGGGCCTGCATCTGGTGGAGCGTCTGGGGTACCGGGAAGCGATAGGGCTTTACATGGACAGTCCCTCCGCCTTCAAGGAGCGGCTCTTCCATTCCAATGGTGCCTGACGCTACAGAAACGGACAGCGCCACATCGCGACGGCAAAAAAACGCCCTGGCCGGTTGATGCCAGGGCGTTTTTTTGTTGCACCCATTCTGTCTGAGGGGCAGGATTGGGATGCGATCGGTCAGCTATTGCGCGTTAATACCGTTCGATTAAAGATACCGGGCTCCCAGGTCGACATCGACAGGTTGGGCCCTGGCGAAGGCCACTCTGTCTTTGAACTGATCCCAGGCCGACTGACCCTGCGTGGACGCCTCCGGCGCTTTGGTCGTCAGCGACATCAAGGCGCTGGCTACCAGCAGGATGCTGCACAACAGATAGGCGGCGTGCTGGCTGCCGGTGCTGGCCACGATCATCTGCGAGACGCGGGGGAAGACGAACCCGCCGATGCCCCAGGCGGAAAAGACCAGGCCGTAGTTTATGCCGAAGTTTTTCAGGCCGAAGTAATCCTTGGTGGCTGACGGGAACAGGGATAAGTTGGTACCGTAATTGAAACCGATCATGGTGGCGGCCGCAGCCAGCAGGAAGGCTTGGGATTCGCTGATAAACAGAAGTGAGAAGATAACGGCGGCCTGCAGGCTCATCATGATCAGCAGGGTTTTGGTGCGGCCGATTTTGTCGGAAACGATACCGGCCACAACCCGACCCCCGGCATTTCCCACGGCCATCAACGCCACGACGATCCATGCCAGATCGCCCATGCTGTTTTTGGCCATGCCGGCAACGCCGCCGATGATGATCAATGCGGCGCCGGCACCGATAAAATACATGAACCACAGTTTGTAAAACGACCCGGTTTTGAGCATTTCCATGGGTGCGTAGTTAATGGGCGGTGCCGGCGCGGCGGCCTTTTTGTTCGTTGCCGCACTGGCGGGGACATACCCGTCAGGAGGGTTGACGAGGAACATGGCCAGGGTGCAGACCACGCCAATAAAGGCGACACCAAAGATCATCATGGCCTGGCTGAGGCCGAATTTGCCGATCAGGAAATTGGCCAGGGGGGCGATGTAGACGGAGGCCAGTCCGAACCCGGCAACCACGATGCCGGCGATCATCCCCGTTTTGGAGGCGGGAAACCATTTGATGGCCGGCGGTGTCGCCGATGCATAACCGAATCCCAGTCCCAGTCCGGTCAGCACGCCGAATCCCAGAATCCAGGCCGAAAGGGCGTTGGACTGGGAGATGACGATCAGGCCGGCGCCGGTGAGGATGCCGCCGATGATGGCGGTCAGCCGCGGGCTGAGCTTGTCCTGGATGCGGCCGGCAAAGACCATTGCCACCGTAAACATCAGGCAGCACACGGCGTAGGGATCGTTGAGCGAGGCGATATCCCAGTTGAACACCCCGTCTTTGGCGATCACCGACTCCTTGATGGCTTGTTTGAAGATGCTCCAGGTGTAAAGAATACCGAGTGCCAGGTTGATTCCCAGACCCGCCATGGTCACGCTCCATCCTCTGTTTTTGATCTTGTGCATGCCGCTCTCCATCGTTGATTGGTTGGTATGAAAAGGGTTGTCTTGTTGTTATCCAAGCTTGAGTGTCAGGGTGGTGCCCGGAGTTTTGGGCAAATGTTAATGAATGCTATTCATTGAATATTTTGTATCGATTGAATGCCGTTCATCACGCCTGCTGTTTAAGCAATACAAAAGGTGTGCCATGCGCTTTATATGTTCTTAACATGTTGAAATATTATTAAATAATAATTTACTGAGCGGTGTTGGGCCGACGGGTAGCACAATTAAAGTTGTATCTTGGGTCGGGGCGGAGGGGGTGCGGTGGGCCGAGCAGCGGCTTCATCCGCAGGCCTGAGGGGCGTTAATCGACTTAACACAAAGAAGATTGTTGCCACAAAAAAAGTTGTATTCCCTGATCGCCCTAGCGACGGGCGCGCTGGTTTTTTAAGCGCTTGCTAAGGGCCTGCTGTGATATCCCCAGCATTTTTGCCGCCTGGGACTGGTTGCCGTCGCAACGCCGCAGGGCTTCGGCCACCAGCAGCCGGCAGGCCTCTTTGATGGTGGGCAGGGTTGCCGGAAAGGTGATCGAGGCCTCGGTGCGCGGGGACGGGGCCGGGGCAGGAGCGCCGGACGGCTGGCGTGCCAGGTGGGAATGGAACGACCCCAGGGAGAGTTCGCCGGACCGGTGGCGGCTGACGGCGTCGAAAACGATCGATTCCAGTTCGCGGATGTTGCCCGGATAGCTGTGCCTGCCGAGCAGCGACACCAGCTGCCGGGGGGCGGATGGGATCGGCTTTTTCAGGCGGGAGGCGGCGCGGGCCAGGAAAAAATCGAACAGCTGTGGAATGTCTTCCAGGCGCTCTCTGAGCGGTGGGATGACGATGCGGTGGGTTTGCAGGCGATAGTTGAGGTCTTTTCGAAACCGCCCCTCCTGCAGGAGTACGGAGAGCCGCTGATTGGTGGCGGCGATAATCCGGGCATTGGATGAGCGCGGCACGTCGGCGCCCAGCGCAAAGTATTCCCCTTCCTGCAGCAGCCGCAGCAACTTGACCTGGGATGCCGGTGTCAAGTCGCCGATTTCGTCCAGGAACAGGGTTCCCCCGTCAGCCTGCTCGATCAATCCGCCGCGTGGCGTTTCGGCACCGGTGAAAGCCCCTTTGACATGGCCGAAGAGGGTGTCCGAAAAAACGGTGTCATCCAGACCGGCGGCATTGACCGCCACAAAGGCGCCTTTCAGACCGCTCAGGCGGTGGATGGTGCGGGCGATCAACTCCTTGCCGACGCCGGTTTCACCGCGAATGAGCACCGGCTGGGAGGTCCTGGCGATGGATTCCACATACTGAAAAATCGTCAGCATCTTCTGGCTGCTGGTGATGATGTGTTCGAACGCTTCCGGATGATCCAGATCGTTGCGCAGCATGTGCCGCCGCAGGGACTGGTTTTCGCGGCGTAGCTCTTGAAATGACAAGGCCCGGTTGACGGCCGTGACCAGGCGGTCCGCCTCGACGGGCTTGACGATGTAGTCGAAAGCCCCGGCTTTGATGCAGCGCACCGTGGTCTCGACATCGACGGCGCCGGTGACGATGATGACCGGCACCTGGGGGTGCTCCTGCTGCACATCGTCCAGCAGGCGCTGCCCGTCGATGTTGGGCATGTTCAGGTCCAGCAGCATGGCCTCGACCGGGCTGTCGGCCAGGATCCCCATGACCTGGCGGCTGTCCTGGCATGTGATGGTGTTGGTAAAGCCGGCCATCTGCAGGGTCGTATCGATGGCCAGCAGAATGGAGGCCTCGTCGTCGACGATCAGGATCGGTTGGGGTGGATTCAACGAAATCGGCATATCAGGCTGCGCTTGTCTCCTCAAGTTGGGGTGTTGCCGTTGCCGGGAAGGTTACCCGTACCGCGGTTCCCTGGCCAGGGGTCGATGTGAACGCCATGGTTCCCCCGTGGTCACGCACGATGCGGTCGGAAATCGCCAGGCCGAGGCCCGTGCCGCCCTGCTCACGCTTGGTCGTGAAAAAGGGATCGGTGATTCGTTTCAATACATCCGCTGCAATGCCGTTGCCGGCATCTCGGACCTCGAGGATCACCCCGCCGTTTGCGGTGTCGGCGATGGTGGTCACACTTACCGATCGGCTTTTGTCGGGCAGGGCTTGGCAGGCGTTGACCACCAGGTTGATGACGACCTGCTCGATACGCTGGGCGTTGCCCAACAGGGGCGGCAAATCCGGTTGCAGGGTCAGGGTAAAGTGCCGGGTGGATTTTTTGATCAGGTTGGCGGTCAACCCCACGGCCTTGTTGACCGCATCGTTCAAACTGACATCGTCTTTCTTGGCCGTGGGGTTTTCCCGGGCGAAATCTTTCAGGTCCGCCACGATGTCGCGAACCCGCCGGGCGTCGTCGGTAATGCTGGTCAACATCTGGGGGATGCGGTCACGGATGCGGCTGTAGACGGTCGCACCCACCTTGAAATCGCCCTGGGCGGCACAATGCTGATCCAAGATGGGCATGATGGCCTGCCACATGCGGTTCAGGTTCGGTGCGTTGAGCATGACCGAGGTAATGGGGTTGTTGATTTCATGGGCGACACCGGAGACCAGTGTTCCCAAGCTGACCATTTTGGCGGCTTGAAACAGCTGCTCCTGCTTGACCAGGGCCTGCGCTTCGGCCATTTTTTTTTCACGGGTGACCTTGGCGCCGAGCCAGACGATGTGGATGGAAAGGGCGATGATCACCATCAAGATCAGGATACAGATGAGCGTGATCTTGCGGGTGATGGCCGAAATCTGGGCGTGTACATCCTCGACGTAGATGCCCGAACCGATGATCCATCCCCAGGGCTCGAAGCCCATTACATAGGAAATTTTGGCAACGATGCGGGCCGGATCGTCCATCCACTGCCACTGGTAGTCCACATAGCCGGCGCCACTGGCATTGACTGTCTCGACCACCGCCATGAAGAGGCGGTTGCCGGCCGGGTCGGCGAAGGTGGAAATGTCCGTGCCTTCGAGATCGGGCCGGTAGGGGTGCATGATCATGCGCGGCTGCATGTCGTTGATCCAGAAATAGTCCTTGAAGTCAGTCCCGTAGCGCAGCCTACGGATGTGGTCGATGGCCTGTCGCTGGGCCTGTTCGCGGGTCAGCAGCCCCAGACGCTCCTGCTCGGCATAGGCATCCAGGCTGCTCCAGGCCGATGTGACCAGCTCCCGAATCACCTCGCGCTTGCCCTCCAGCAGCCGCTCTTTGATCATCGGCAGAATGACCAGAAAGATGGTCATCCCAAACAGCATGACGGTCAACAACACCGGCAGGAAGATGCGAAACGGGATGCGGGCCTTGAATTTGTCGATCGGTGTCCTTGCCATGGGCATTCAAACCGTCTTGAGACCAACCGCCGTCTGGTTTCTGCCATCGACATCCAGCCGCAACAGGGCTGAAAAGCCGATGGTTCGGAATTGAAAAGAAGCTATAGCTTACTGCATTGTCAAAGAAAATCAATTGCAATTTCAGCTTCGCACCCAGCCGCAAACGGGCTGAATCCCGACGCCGGTCTGCGATGAAAACGCATTGGAAAACTTGTTCCCCGTCACAGGTAGTGGTATTGTTGCGGCGGTCGATCAATGGACAACGCCCCGTTGTTGGGCGGACTGCTTGCGGCATCACGTCAACGGCCTTTGGCCATCGTTCAGGAGAACGCCATGACGCACCAGCGCTACCCGCATCTCTTCCAGCCGCTGGACTTGGGTTTCACGACCTTGAAAAACCGGGCCATCATGGGATCCATGCACACCGGCCTCGAAGAAGACCCGAATGGATATGCGCGCCTGGCGGCTTATTTCGGCGAGCGGGCCGCGGGCGATGTGGGACTGATCGTGACCGGTGGGTATTCCCCCAATCCGGAAGGGTGCATCGCCGACCGGGCGGCCCAATTGAGCACTGCGGAAGATGCCGCGCGGCACCGTATCGTTACCCAGGCCGTGCACGGCCACGGCGGGAAAATCGCCTTGCAGATTCTGCACACCGGTCGCTACGGATTTCACAAGCAGATCGTCAGCGCTTCGGCCCTGCAGGCCCCGATCAATATCTTCAAGCCCAGAGCGCTGACCGAAGCGCAAATTAACGACCAGATCGACGATTTTGTCCGCTGCGCCCACCTGGCCCGCCAGGCCGGCTACGACGGGGTCGAGATCATGGGGTCGGAAGGCTACCTGATCAACCAGTTTGTCGCCCCGCGTACCAATCGGCGCAATGACCGCTGGGGCGGCAGCTTCGCCAACCGGATTCGCTTCCCGATCGAGATCGTGCGCAAGGTCCGCGCTCGGGTAGGACAAGACTTTATCATCATATACCGCCTCTCCATGCTCGACCTGATCGAGGACGGCAGCACCTGGGACCAGGTCGTGGAGCTGGCCCGCCGGATCGAATCCGCCGGGGCGACCATCATCAACACCGGAATTGGATGGCACGAGGCCCGCATTCCCACCATCGCCGGCATGGTCCCCCGGGCGGCTTTCACCTGGGTCACCGGTCGGCTCAAGGGGGCCGTCTCCATCCCGCTGGTCACCAGCAACCGCATTAACACCCCCGAGGTGGCCGAACGGACCCTGGCCGATGGCATGGCCGATCTGGTTTCCATGGCACGTCCCTTTCTGGCCGACCCGCATTTCATGCGCAAGGCCAAAGCGGGCCGTGCCGATGAGATCAATGTCTGCATCGGCTGCAACCAGGCCTGCCTGGACCACATCTTTTCCGGCCTAACGGCGACCTGCCTGGTCAATCCGCGCGCCTGCCGGGAGACACAGTGGGCCGTCTCGCCGACCCCGTCGCCCATGCGGGTCGCCGTCGTGGGGGCTGGTCCGGCCGGGCTTGCCGCCGCCGTGACCGCCGCTCAACGCGGCCACCGGGTCACCCTTTTCGACCGGCAGGACCGTGTCGGCGGCCAGTTGAACCTGGCGGTGCGCATCCCCGGCAAAGAGGAGTTTGCCGAGACGCTCGGCTACTTTGAGAGACAGCTGGCCCTGACGGGGGTGACCGTGATGCTGGACACCACCGTGGATGCCCCTACCCTGGCCGACGGCGGGTTCGATGTGGTCGTCATCGCCACCGGGGTGGTGCCGCGTCTGCCCCGCATTCCCGGTATCGACGATCCCCGGGTGATCACCTACATCGATGCCATCATGGAGACCCAACCGATCGGAAAGACCGTGGCCATTATCGGCGCCGGCGGCATCGGCTTCGACACCGCCCTCCGGGTGACAGACCAGGGCCCCGCTTCGAGTCTGGATCGCGATCGCTTTCTGAGGGAGTGGGGCGTGGATCCAACCTACCCCAGGCCGGGCGGCCTGGCGGCTGCCCCGCAAACTGCAAGGCCGTCGTCCAGAACGGTTGTCATGCTGCAGCGCAAGGCCGGCAAGTTGGGCGCCGGTCTGGGTAAAACCACCGGCTGGATTCACCGGAGCGTATTGAAAAAACGCGGTGTGGAAATGCTCAACGGGGTGACTTACGAGAAAATCGACGGTGCGGGCCTGCATATCCTGAAAAATGCGAGCCGTCGCACGATCCCGGCCGACACCATCATTGTCTGTGCCGGCCAGGAGCCGCTGCGCCGCCTGGCGGACGACCTGCACGGCCGCGGCATGCCGATCCACCTCATCGGGGGTGCGGACGTGGCGGCCGAACTGGATGCCAAGCGTGCCATCGAGCAGGGTACGCGGTTGGCATTGCAACTATGATGGGTGTTCGTTCACCAGTCTAAATACCGACAACTCGTCGAAGACCACAAGGAGCCGGTGATGGCATCAAAGCAAACGGAAGGGGACAAACTATCCGCTGTGGTGGCCGATGCGCGCCGTCACATGCGAGAGCGCGAAAACACCTACCGCGAGCGGGCGCTGAAGATGTTTCCCCACGTCTGCGGTCGCTGCGGCCGGGAGTTTGGCGGCAAGCGGCTCAAGGAGTTGACCGTGCACCACCGCGACCACAACCACGACAACAACCCGCCCGACGGCAGCAACTGGGAACTGCTGTGCATTTACTGCCACGACAACGAGCACGGACGCCTGGAGGTGGCCGAGGCCTATGATGACCGTGCGCCCTCGAAAGAAGCCTCGGATTCGGATTTTTCCCATCAGCCCTTTGCCGGCTTGGCGGCGCTCCTAAAGGACAGGGGCAGCGACCCGTAGTGTCCGCCCGGCGGTGAGACTTCCCAGGCGTCCCGGCTCGTGTCCAAGGTGCCCTGACGGCGCTGTCGGGCCTTCAATCTCCCCGGGTGGGAAACAACAGGTGGCGCAGCCACCCGAACAGGGTGTTGCCCTGCAGCACGGCCTGCTCCCAGGCCATGAACTCTTGGGCCAGCCTGGCCGGATCGGCATAAAACGCGGCGCGGGTGGTGAAGGTTTCCCGGGCGTCCAATTGCTTGACCACACGGGCCGGATTGCCGGCGGCCACGCAGTTGGCGGGAATTGAGTCGACCACGATGGCGCCGGCGCCCACGATGCTGTTCTCGCCGATGGTGACCCCTTTGCAGACGATGGCGCTGTCGCCGATCCAGGCATTTTTGGCGATGGACACCGGCTTGGCGCTTCCGAAAGAGAGGCGATTGTAAATGCCATGCCAGTCCGAATCGGTGATGTAAACTCCGTTGGCGAGCATGCAGTTGTCGGCGATGGTGATGCCGATGGCGCTGCTGATCCGCACACCCGGGCAGATCAGGGTGTAGTTGCCCATGGTGATGTGACCCTGGCCGGCCTTGTCCGGCCACACCGACAAGCGGATTTTCTTATCCGGGGTGGCGATCACCGTGGCATAGGATCCGATCGAGATGGGGCCGCCGAACAACTCCACGTGCCAGGGCCGCATGAAGGTGAACCCACGGCCCAGGTGCGCCATTTGCGGGCGCAGAAAGTGGTTGGCATAGAATTTCTGATATTTCAGGTAGGCTTTCTTGACGAGGTAGGGTCGGTGGTCTTTGATCATCGCCGAACACCCGATCATGCGTTGTAGCGCTCACGCAGCGCCATTTTTCGCAAACATTTCCCCAACGGTGTCGCCTCGGTTTTGAAATTACGGCATTTCAAAGCCGTCAGTCGGGCCCATACCCGTTTTCAGCCCAGCCGGCGTGGCCGAACAGCTGCCCGCCGGGGGTCAGACTGAACAGAGCATCGGCCGCCATGAGCACGGCGGCGTTGGTCCAGGCAATCTGTGCCTCCGGCCAGCGGGTCATGTCCGGAAAGGTAAATCCACACCAAAGCGACCCATCTTCGAACACGTGGGCCGCCAACCAGCCGAAGACGATGCGGGCTTTGGCCTCGTCTCCCATTGCGGAAAGCGTCAGCACCAGTTCGGCACTTTCGGCGATGGTTACCCACGGCCGGTCGGAAACGCAGCGCACCCCCAGCCCTTCGACCACGAATTTCTGCCACTGCCGTTCGATGCGGCGCTCGGCCTGCGCGCCGGTCACGGCACCGCACAAAACCGGATAGAACCAGTCCATGGAAAAACGGGATTTGGTCATGTTGAACAGGTGCGGCCGCTCCCGAATGGCTGCACCGAGGCGCTTGCATGCATCGGTCCAGCGCGGCCGGGGCCGGCCCAGTTCGGCGGCGATCGCACCGGCGCACTTCAGGCTCATGTAGACCGAGCTGCAGCCGGTGAGCAGCGCCATGGGATCGACCTTGCCCTGGGGGCTGACCGCCCAGCAGCACTGGCCGCCGGGCCGCTGGAGACGGACGGCGAAGTCAACCGCCCGTTCAACGGTGTTCCACATCTCCTCGAGGAACTCACGCTCCCGGGTGATCAGCCAGAAGTGATAGACCCCCACGGCGATATAGGCGCTCAGGTTGGTTTCGCGGGTCCGGTCTTCGGGGATGCCGTCGCGATAGGCGGAAAACCAGCTGCCGTCGGCCAGCTGCTTGGATCGCATCCAGGCATAGGCCCGTCTGGCCGCTTCCAGGTAGCCGCCCACCGCAAGCCCCATGGCGGATTCAACGTGGTCCCAGGGATCGGTTTTGTCTCCCCGGGCCCAGGGAATCTCGCCGGTCGGCAGCTGGGTCGTGGCGATCTGGCGACAGAGGGCGCCGATGTCGATGGTCGGTCTTTCCTGGTGTTCACAGACTATCATATCATCTCGTTGAACCGCTTGGCATGCTGAACCGCCTGGATCGTGACCTGTCATCCGCAACGCCAAATGCCATTGTTCGGCAGCCCGTAAAATTACGTTGGAATTTCTGGATATGCAAGCGAAAACGCCGCTGCCCTGGACCGCCGATCGCCGGCAGTGCCCGACCCGCTTGGTTCTGCGGGCGTGCCGCAGCTGCCAAGCGGCGACCGGTTTTTTCGGGCGGCGTATCGCGGCAAGGGCGACGGTCGTCCGACAACGATCTCCAAGCGCCCGGCGGATGCGGGACCCTGGCAGGCCCCGGGAACCTTCTTGACTTGGATCGGAAAACTCTTTATGAACTGGGTTTTGTGAAAAATGGTGTGTATCCGGCAATTTGCCTTTCACCGACCATCGGCTGACCACACCGGTCGGCGTTTTCGCCCCAGGCGGCCGCCCCAAAGCGACGGGATAGGATGTATGAAGAACCAGCTCAGGGAGACGATCCGGGCGGCGGCCATGGCCGCCCACCAAAACGGCATCCTGCCGTCGCCGCATATTTGTGATGTGGTTTTGGAAGAGCCCAAGTCTGCCAGCCATGGCGACCTTTCCACCAACTTGGCCATGCAGTTGGCCAAGACCCAGCGCATGGCGCCGCGCACGATTGCCGAGGCGATCGTCGCTCACCTGGACGACCGCGACGGGCTCATCGATCGGGCCGAAATCGCCGGGCCGGGATTCATCAACTTTTTTATTCGCCCCGCCGCCTGGTACCCTGTGCTGACGGCGATCCATGAACAAGGCGATCAGTACGGCCGCAGCGATTTGGGCAGGGGAACGCGCATTCAGATCGAATTCGTCAGTTCCAACCCCACCGGCCCGCTTCACGTGGGCCACGGCCGGGGTGCCGCCGTGGGCGACAGCACGGCCAGCATTCTCGCCTTTTGCGGCTACGAGGTCCAACGGGAGTTCTACATCAACGATTCCGGCCGCCAGATTGAGACCCTGGGCAGGTCGGTTTACCTGAGGGGCAAGGCCTTGCTGGGTGATACGGTCGATTTTCCCGACACCTGCTACCAGGGCGACTACATTCGGGAGCTGGCCCGGGAACTGATCGACCAAGAGGGTCGCGAGATGTTCGACGGTGACGAGACAGCCGCCATCGACCAGTGTGCGCGCTATGCGGCCGACAAGATCACGCGGGGGATGCGGTCCGACCTGCTGGATTTTGGTGTCTCCTTCGACCGGTGGTTCTCCGAGCAGAGCCTCTACGATGCGGGCAAGGTCGACGCCGATGTGCGCTATTTCCAGGAAAAGGGCCTGATTTACGAAAAGGACGGCGCCCTATGGTTCAGGACCAGCGATTTCGGCGATGAAAAAGACCGCGTCGTGGTGCGGCAAAACGGTCAGACCACCTATTTTGCATCGGATATCGCCTATCACAAGGACAAGTTTGCACGGGGGTTCCAGACGGTCATCGACGTCTGGGGGGCCGACCACCACGGTTACATCCCGCGCATGAAAGCGGCCATCGAGGCCGCGGGATTCGACCGCGACCGCTTCGACGTGCTTCTGGTTCAGCTGGTCAATCTGCTGCGGGCCGGACAGCCCGTGGCCATGTCCACCCGGGCCGGCGAGTTCGTCACCCTGGCCGACGTGGTCAAGGAGGTGGGCCGCGATGCGGCGCGGTTTCTTTTTCTGACGCGCCACTACGACAGCCCCCTGGATTTTGACCTGGAACTGGCCACCCGCAAAAGCAATGACAATCCCGTCTACTATGTCCAGTATGTTCACGCGCGCATCTCCAGCATCAAGCGCAAGGCCGAGGCCGACGGGCTCGATGTGACCGGTTTTCATCAATCGGACCTGATTGCCCTGGAGACGCCCGAGGATATCCTCCTGATCAAGGCCCTGGCCCGTTTTCCCGAGTCCGTGGAAACGGCCGCCGCCTTCAAGGAACCACACCGCATCACCTTTTACCTGATGACCCTGGCCGCGGCCTTCCACACCTACTACAATCGCCATCGCGTGCTGTGCGACGGCGACCTCAGGTTGACCCGGGCCCGGCTGTACCTGATCGCAGCCGTCCAGCGGGTGATTCGCAACGGCTTGGCGCTGTTGGGGGTGAATGCGCCGGATTCCATGTAGGCCGCATCCAATGGATTCCTTTTGTCTCTTGCATAGGAACGACCCGTGACAAAGGGGACGGCCGGCGCGCCGAAATCCCGGATCGCCTGGGGGCGATACCTGCTGCTCTTTTTCATTGCGGCCTGGATGTTTGTTCTGGGCGTGCTGGTGGGCCGCGGAACGGCGCCGGTCCAGTTTGACACCCAGGCCCTGCAAAAAGAGCTGGCGTCCCTGCGCGACGCCATGGTGAAAAAGGAGCGCGCCGCCATGGAAAGCGCCTTGCGCGGCCAGGACGACCAGGCTGCCTTGAAATTTTACGAAGCCCTCGGAAAGGACGGGCCGGACGATGCGGACGCGCTTTCCATGGCCCCGACCGCACCGGGCGATGCGGCCGCACCAGCAGCGCCGGTCGCTAGGCCCAGCGTGCCCCACAAATCGCGCCCGGCCATCATGGCCAAACAATCCAGCGCGTCGGTCGGCGTCGATTCCCCGGCCACCGCATCCCGGGCGCCGGCGGAAGCCGCCCCCACCGGCCGGCTGACGATTCAGGTGGCGGCCGTCAAGGATGCCGCCGCCGCCCGGCAGATCGTTGCAAATTTAAAGAAAGACGGGTATCCTGCCTACTTGTCCAAGGTGAACCTGCCCGGGCAGGGCGACTGGTACCGGGTGCGGGTGGGCCGCTACGACGACCGCCGGCAGGCGGCGGGCGACATGGATCGCTTGCGCAAGGCCCGGCAAAAGCCCATTTTGCTGCAACAATAACCACGATGTGGGTTTGGTTGTGATTGAACATCTGAGAATCATCATCACCCGGGTGGTTGCCGTGGGACTGATTGCCTTGCTGTCGGTTTCGGCCAGCGCCCTTACGGAAACGGCACCGCTGGTCGGCAACGCCCTTTTCCTGCTCGGGGTCGTGCTGGTCGCCATCGCCACCCTGGGTCGGTTGTGGTGTTCGCTGTTCATCGCGGGCTATAAAACCGCAACCCTGATCACCGTGGGGCCCTATTCCATGTGCCGCAACCCGCTCTATTTTTTCAGCCTGCTGGGCGCCGTCGGCGTTGCCCTGACCACCGAGACCCTGTTGATCCCGGCCATCATTCTGATGGCCTTTGCGATCTACTATCCGCTGGTCATCAAGAGCGAGGAAGCGCAGCTGCTGAAGCTGCACGGATCGGCATTCAGCGACTACCAGGAAGCGGTGCCGCGCTTTTTCCCGGCCCTTTCGGGCCTGGTCGAGCCCCAAGACTACACCGTCAAACCGCGCGTCTTCCGCAAGCACATGGCCGATGTCATCTGGTTTTTCATCCTGGTTGGTTTTTTGAAGGTCAACCAGGCCCTGCACGCACTGGAAATGCTGCCCACGCTCTTTCGGATCTATTGACAGGAGAAAAGAGGCTGCAATGAAAATCACCCATCAGGAAGTGTTGCACGTGGCCCATCTGGCACGGCTGGATATCGCCGCGGCGGATGTGGGCCGTTTGGCCGATCAGATTGGGACCATTCTCGACTATGTGGACACCTTGAAACAGGTGGACACCCGCGGCATTGCGGCCACGTCGCATGCCATCAGCCTGACCAATGCGTTTCGGGACGATATTCCCCGGCCGCACCTGGATCCAGCGGCGTCGCTGGCCAACGCCCCGCAAACGGATGACGGTGCCTTCGTGGTGCCCAAGGTAATTTGAACCCGACCTTAGGATCCGGCGGCTGCGCATCAGACCGAGAATCGCCGATGAAATTACATGAACTGACCATTGTGCAGGCCCGCGACCTGCTGAGAAAAAAAGCGATCTCCTCCGTTGAGCTGACCCGCGCCGTTCTGGCGCGAATCGAGGCCGTTGACGGTCGGGTCGGGGCTTACCTGACCGTCGATGCCGACGGCGCCATGGCCCAGGCCCAGGCGGCGGACCGGCGCCTGGAAGGGGGTCAGGCAACTGCGCTGACCGGCATCCCCTTGGGGATCAAGGACCTGATCTGTACCAAGGGGTTGCGTACGACATGCGCGTCGAAGATGCTGGCCGATTTCATCCCACCCTACGACGCCACGGTGATCACCCGCCTGAAAGCGGCTGGTGCGGTGATTGTCGGCAAGCTGAACATGGATGAATTCGCCATGGGTTCCACCACCGAGCATTCCGGCTTTCAGGTCACCCGCAACCCCTGGAACCTGGACTGCATTCCCGGCGGTTCCAGCGGCGGTTCCGCGGCGGCCGTGGCGGCGGACATGTGCCTGGGTGCCCTGGGGTCGGACACGGGCGGCTCCATCCGCCAGCCGGCCTCGCATTGCGGGGTGGTCGGGGTCAAGCCGACCTACGGCCGGGTGTCGCGTTTCGGGCTGGTGGCCTTTGCCTCGTCCCTGGACCAGATCGGCCCGCTGGGAAAATCGGTGACGGACTGCGCCATCCTGCTGGACGCCATTGCCGGGCATGACCCGTGTGATTCCACCTCGGTTCGAGAGCCGGTGCCCACCCTGGCCGACATCCTTACCGATGGCCTGGCCGATGTGGTCGTGGGCATTCCCACCCAGTACCAAAGGGCCGGGGGGGTCGACCCCCAGGTGAGCGCGGCGATCGACCGGGCCGTGGCCACCATCCAAACCCTGGGTGCCCGCTGCGTGGAGGTCTCCCTTCCGCACGCCGATCACGCCGTGGCGGCCTATTACGTGATCGCGCCCAGTGAAGCCAGCTCCAACCTGGCGCGCTACGACGGGGTCAAGTACGGGTTCCGCGACCAGACCCAGACCGATCTATTGCAGATGTATTGCCGCACCCGCTCCCAGGGTTTCGGCCCGGAAGTGCAGCGGCGCATCATACTGGGCACCTATGCCCTTTCCGCCGGCTACTACGATGCCTACTACGGCAAGGCCTCCCAGATCCGCACCTTGATCAGAGACGATTTTAAAAAGGCCTTTGCGGCCTGCGATGCGATCGTTTCGCCGGTGGCCCCGACGCCGGCCTGCCCCATCGGCGACACCGTCGACGATCCCCTGACCATGTACCTGTCGGATATTTTCACCTTGTCGGCCAATCTGGCCGGCATCCCGGGCCTGTCGGTGCCCTGCGGTTTCAGCGACCAAGGACTGCCCATCGGCCTACAGATCATGGGCAGCCACTTCAACGAGGCGATCCTTTTCCGGGTGGCCCGGGAGATCGAGCGCGCCATGCCCCTGACGGACCGTAAACCGCCACTTTAAAGCTGGATCGGCAGGCGGCCACGACACCGCGAACCGATGGAGGAGAGACGTTCATGAGCATCCATCCCGAAGGCGAAAGCCTGCGCAAAGCCGTGCGCTGGATCGCCGAAGAAGAAAAGGCCGGATCCCCGAAAAGCCGCAGGGACCTGATGGCCCAGGCGGCGCTGAAATTCAACCTGACCCCCATGGAGTCGGAATACTTGGCGCGCAGCTTCGAGGATATCGCCAAATAGATGTCCATCATCCGCATTCTGCCCGAGATCCTGTCCAACAAGATCGCCGCCGGGGAGGTGGTCGAACGCCCGGCCTCGGTGGTCAAGGAGCTGGTGGAAAACGCCATCGATGCGGGCAGCACCCGGATCACCGTGGAGATCGAACAGGGCGGCCGCAAGCTCATCCGAGTGTCGGACAACGGGCACGGCATGGGCCGGGACGATGCCCTGCTCTCGCTGGAGCGCTATGCCACCAGCAAGATCGCCCGCGACCATGATCTGTTTGCCATCCGTACCCTGGGGTTTCGCGGAGAGGCGCTGCCCAGCATCGCCGCGGTCTCCCGATTCACCCTGACCACCCGTGAAGCGGATGCCGATGTGGGTACCTGTATCACGGTGGCCGGTGGCCGGATCGCAGACGTTGCCGACGTCGGCGCGCCACCCGGCACCATGATTTCGATAGCCGGCCTTTTCTACAACACCCCGGCCCGGCGCAAGTTTTTAAAAAGCGGCCCAACGGAAACCGGGCACATTGCCGACACCATCGCCAGCATGGCCTTGTGCCGGCCCGCAATCCAGTTCCGCCTGTCCCACAACAACCGGCTGGTCAAGAGCTGGGCCGCGGTCCCGGATCCCGCCGATCGGGTGGCCGACGTTCTGGGACCCGCCATAAAACGCGCCCTTTGTCCGGTCGAACGAATCACCGAGGCGGTCGCCATCAGCGGCTGGGTGGCGGTGCCGCGTCTGAATCGCTCCACGGCGCGGGGGATCTATCTGTTCGTCAACGGCCGCTGGGTCAAGGATCGGGTCGTCCGACACGCCTTGTTCGCCGGCTATGCCGGCCGGCTGATGAAGGGCCAATACCCCGTGGCGGTGCTGTTTTTGACGGTCCCGTTTGACCAGGTGGACGTCAACGTGCACCCTACCAAGCACGAAATCCGCTTTGTGCATCAAAAAGCGATTCATGACCGCGTTCGCGATGCGGTGACCGAGGCCCTGCGACGATCCGATCCCACTTCCTGGCATTCGTCGGTCCGGAAAGCCGAGCGATCGGATGGTCAGCCGGCGGCGGTGGCTGAATCGCCAACGGCCTACCTGCCGCCCGACCAGCGCCACGGTGCGCCCCCGCACCCCCGCTCGACCGATTTGCTGGATCGGCCCAAGGCCGGCAGACCCGAGGCTGCCGGGGACGATCGGCCGGGGTCGCCTGAGCGGTCCTCAAAAGTTCCCGCAGCGGCGCAGCACCCGAATCGGCAGTCCCCGCTGTGGCGACAGCGGTTTTTTTCCGATCTGATCCGCATCGGTCAGTACCAGGGCACCTACATCATCTGTGAGTCCGACGCCGGCCTGGTGCTGATCGATCAGCACGCCGCCCATGAGCGCATCGTCTTCGAGCAGCTCAAGCACCGCTCCGACCAGCGTCGACCGGCGGTCCAGCGCCTGCTGCTGCCCGAGACCATCGAGCTGGGGTTCCGCGAAGCTCAGATTTTGGAACGTATCGTCCCGGAACTGGCAGACTACGGGCTGGAGATCGAACCGTTCGGCGGCAACACCTTCGTGGTCAAGGCAATGCCGGTGCTGCTGGACAACCGGGATGTGCCCGCCCTGGTCACCCGGCTGGTCGAAAAAGCCGCTGCCATCGGAGTGGCGGCCGAGATCGACGCGATCATGGAGGGGTGCCTGATGGTCATGGCCTGCCACAATGCCATCCGGGCCCACCAGCGTCTCAGCGATGCGCAGATCCAGGCGATGCTCACGCAGCTGGATGCCTGCGAAAACCCGTCCCACTGCCCGCACGGCCGACCGATCTGGATTCAGTGGACCCGTCAGGAGCTGGAAAAACAGTTTCGACGAATCGTCTGAGCGCTGGAGGCCGTCAACCGGTTGACACCTCCGGCCCGCATCGGATCGATGACGTTGGTCTGCCGCATCCAGTCGAAGTCGACTCCATAATATTAAATCAATATTTATTTCAAAAGGTTGTAAGATAGCCTGGTCGACGCGTCGCTGGATTGAGACGCTTTTGCCATATGGGCATGCCATTTGCTTTTCTATCGGGCCGGTTCGTTAACGGCGGCCCGCTGCTGTCAAGCAGGCCAAGCGCCCTGAAAGGTGGAGCCAATAATGGGTCACTGCAGTCGACGCACTTTTTTGAAAACCGGTACCGCGCTCATCGCCGCCTGCCTTGCACCGCTGCCGGCAAGCGCGGCATTGGTTTTCGAGCCCGCCTCGCGGGCCCTGGCTTTTTTCAACACCCACACCGGCGAGCGGCTCGGTGTCACCTACTATACAAACGGCGCCTACTGTCCCGACGCCCTGCAGCGCATCGATCACATTCTCAGGGACCACCGCACGGGTGACATGGCCGCCATTGACCGCCGACTGCTGGATCTGCTGTATGGCGTGAAGCGCCGCCTGGCCGTCGACGCCCCCTTTCACATCATATCCGCATACCGCTCGCCCCAGACGAACGCGATGCTGCGCAAAAAAGGCTCCGGTGTGGCCAGGCGCAGCTACCACCTGCTGGGGCGCGCCATCGACATCCGCCTGCCCGGATGCGACACCCGCCGGCTAAAACGCACCTGTCTGGCGCTTCGAGGCGGTGGGGTCGGCTACTATGCCAAGTCCGATTTCGTCCACGTCGACACCGGTGAGATCCGCACCTGGAGTGGATAGCAGCGGCCATTTGCGACCCAGAAACGCAGCGCGGACAGCGACTGTTTTTACGAATCCGTCCTTATTGGTGAGCGAATTTTGGCGGCCGATGCGGGTCGCGCAATTTGAGGGCGCGGTCCAACTCCAGGTCGCGGTGGTAAATGTCCTTGCGAAACCGAAGGCGTCCGGCGCGATCCACCCAGGCGGTCAGGTAGACCAGGTGGACGGGAACGGGGGCGTTCAGGCGGATGGTCACCGGCGTCTTGCCGCCGATGAGGCCGGCCAACGCCTCCCGGTTCCAGCGGTCGTCTCCGGCCAGAACGAATTCGGCCAGTGCGAGCGGTGCTTCCACGCGGATGCATCCGGAGCTGAAATCGCGCTGCCGCCGATCGAACAGGTCATGGTTCGGCGTGTCGTGCAGGTACACGGAAAAGCGGTTGGGAAGCATGAATTTGAGGCGCCCCAGGGCATTGTTTGGCCCCGGTTCCTGGCGCAGCCTGAAGGGGAAGTTGTCGGCACGAAAAGATTTCCAGTCTACCGTCAGCGGGTCGATCTCCGCTGCGTCCGGCCGCCAGTTTGCAAACACACGGATCCCGTTTCGGGACAGGTAGGCCGCGTCTCGCTGCAGCCGGGGCAGCAGATCCGCCACCGCAATGGTATTGGGGACGTTCCAGTAAGGATTGGCCACCAGGTAGGTCATGTCAGCGCTGAAAACCGGCGATCGCCGGGCCGGCCGCCCGACAACCACCCGCATCTGCCGAACCGGCAGACCCTTTTCCACGGCAATGAGCGTGAAATCGGCGGTGTTGACCATGATGTGGCGCTGTCCCAAATTGCGGGGCAGCCAGCGCCATCTTTCCATATTAAGGACCACCTGGCCGATGTGTTGCGCGACGGTAACGTTCAGGACCGCACGCGTTTGGGTTCCGACCACACCATCGGCCGGCAGCCCGTTGTTGCGCTGAAAGCGCTTGACCGCCGAGGCGAGCCTGGCATCGAAATAGAGGAGATCGTCAGATCGGCCGGGCAGGTCGGCATCACCGCCTGCCACCAGACGGCAGCGCAAATCGCCGATCGCCGCGCAACGGTCGCCCGGGTGAAGCGTTTCGCGGATCGCCACCGTCGGCCAGCCACCGGCATCTTGCAACTCACGCAATCGGGCCAAGGCGTCGCGAAGGTCCTGGTAGCCTCTGTGAGCCGGGCGCAACCGGGCCAGCCCCGTTTCGACGTCACCGGATGAGACGGTCTGGTCCAGGGCCGCCGACAGGTCCACGAGGCCGGGCTTGATTTTCCAGTCGCTGTGCAGGGTTTCCGGGTTGACCCGTCCGGCAGCCAGGTGGGCGCCTAACAACACAAAGGCATCGGTGAGCATCAGGTCCAGGTCCGCCCACAGCGCCGGTTCAAATGGCAGCGGGTCGTGTCTGCCGGACTGCTTCAACACCCGGGCCAATAGATCGTAGATGAGGTCCAGATGGTAGTCCAGCGGCGCCAGGCCGTCTTCATGGCTGCGTCCGATGGCCGCGGCCAGCGTCCTGGCCGTTAACGTTCCTTGCGGCGGATCGAGCCACATGGGAAGATAATCTCTGTCCTGGTAGGCCCGGGGCAGCATACCAAGGCCATGCAAGCGCTTCCCCCGGCAGACGGGCGCGCCGCCGGCTGGGCTAGCGGCCAGACGGGCCTGGATGACGGTTTGCACCCGTTCGACAGGCGTCTGAGTTGACCACCCGGCCGCAACGCTCACAAAAGGAGGCCCGGCGACCAGCACTACCAGGGCGGTAAAAAGAATTCGGCCGTGAAAGGGTCGCGCGGATGGCATGCTCGGTACTCGGTGAGAAGCGCCGGTTGATCGGTATTCGGGACCCTGTCGACGGCGCTGGGAAAAAAGATAGCCCGCCGATCAAGCGAGCTATCGGATGCCGATATGAAATGGCGGAGAGAGAGGGATTCGAACCCTCGGTGGAAGTTTCCCCCCACACTCGCTTAGCAGGCGAGCGCCTTCAGCCGGCTCGGCCATCTCTCCGGACTATTCGGTGACGATTGGAATCGGCAATCGATCTGGTGGCGGAGGGAGTAGGATTCGAACCCACGGAGCTTTCGCTCAACGGTTTTCAAGACCGCCGCCTTAAACCACTCGGCCATCCCTCCACTGAAAGCTGGCTCCTTAGCATCTCGAACCATCAGCGTCAATCATTTTATCCCCGTGCCGGGGCCCGCGCGCTTACGCGCGCTTATTAAATGATGGTTGACATCGGCAATGATATATGATGTTCCTCCGTGCACCCAAAAATTGGGCATCACTGGCTTCGGAGGAAGATGGTAATGAAACAAAAATATGTGGTTCTATTGGACAAAGAGGTCGATCAACTCGCCATTCAAGAGTATGCTGAACTGGACAAGGAGATGCTTTCCCTGTTGTGTGAAGAGACCTACGATGCCCAGGCGATCAAGGCCGCCATGGAAAAGGATCGCAACGCGCTGATTCAGGCCCTGCGGACGCACAACATGTACCCTCCGGGAGGATACACGGAGCGGATTGCCGATGCGGTTGTCGAAATGCTTCAGCCCGGGGGGAACACCTCCGCCGAACTTTTTTTCGAAGAACGGGAACTGTTCGATTTCCAGGATGTGGACGCGGAGCCGGAGAGCGACGGCGACGACAGTGACGACGACGCTGAGGTGGATGTGGACGAGCTGCTGGATGAAGATATTGATGATGATTTCGAAGAGAAGGGAATTATCAAAAATCTGAAAAAATCCATAAAAAACTCCGATGAGGACGCCAGCGTCGACGACGCCTGAACCGATGACATCGAAAAAAATGTAAATGGCATTCAATTGCTTGACCTTATTCGAATACTGAAATAGAGTCGGTGATCGACACGTCGTCTTGTCGTGATGGCAGGATTGGCAATTCACCTTGTTCACCGGTATCGAACTGGCATCAACACCACCGGAAACCGTCACCAACATTGCTCGTGAAATCCTTTGATCGTCCAAAATACAAAACGTTCCAGTGGCCTGAAAAAATCAAGTGGAACCCTGGCGCAGCAGCATGCGCTGTTTGGGCTGCGGCACAAACAGCCGGGCAGGTGTCGCCGGTTCCGCTTTTTTTTGTTACCCAACCATCCCATACCAGCATCAGGAGGTGCCAATGGACCAGGAAAGATCATTTTATGAAAGGCTGAAAGCGAAAGGCGTCTCGCGAAGAGATTTCATGAAGTATTGCACGGCACTGACGGCAACCATGGGACTGTCATCATCATTCATTCCCAAAGTGGCCGAGGTGTTTGCCGCACCGGCCGAGCGTCCGCCGCTGGTCTGGCTGCATTTCGCAGAATGCACCGGATGCAGCGAGTCCCTGCTGCGATCCCAGTATCCCTATGTGGACGAGCTGGTGCTGGAAGTCCTTTCGGTCGAATACCACGAAACCATCATGGCGGCAGCCGGACGCCAGGCCGAAGAGCAGCTCCATCATGCCATTACGAAATACGACGGCAAGTTCATCTGCGTGGTCGAAGGCGGCGTCGGCACCAAATTCGATGGCGGCTACGGCAAGGTGGGCGGCCGCACCTTCCTTGAGATCGCCCAAGAGGTCTGCCCCAAGGCGGCGGCCGTCATCGCCTATGGCACCTGTGCCACCTTCGGCGGCATTCAGGCCGCGGAGCCCAACCCGGGCGGCTACAAAGGTGTGGGCGATGCCATCGGCATCAAACCGCTCCAGATCCCGGGATGTCCGCCCAACCCGATCAACCTGGTCGGCACGGTGGTCAACTATCTGATGCTGGGCAAACTGCCCGAGCTGGACAACCTGGGCCGCCCCCTGTTTGCCTTCGGCAACACGATCCATGACAAATGCCCTCGGCGCTCCCACTTCGAGAACGATGAATTCGTGGAGCAGTTCGGCAGCCAGGAAGCCGCCCTGGGTTACTGTCTCTACAAGATGGGATGCCGCGGGCCGGAGACGTACAACAACTGCCCCACGGCCAAGTTCAATGACGGAACCAGCTGGCCGGTGGAAGCCGGACATCCCTGCATCGGTTGCAGCCAACCGAATTTCTGGGATACGATGACGCCGTTCTACGAAGAGATGTAACCCGGCCGCCGCACAGGCAGCGGTTCGACCATGTACTTAATGAGGTGCGCACATCGTTGTCTTATCTGCAATTATCCTTTGACGAATAACGGGAGGTTACCAATATGGGTAAGCGTGTTGTAATTGATCCGATCACCAGAATCGAGGGCCATCTCCGCATCGAGGTGGAAGTGGCCGGGGGGAAAGTCGTCAATGCATGGAGTTCGGGCCAGTTGTTCCGCGGCATCGAGCTGATCCTTCAGGGGCGCGATCCGCGGGATGCCCACCATTTTGTGGCCCGTTCCTGCGGCGTCTGAACGTACACCCATGCTCTGTCCTCGGTGAGGGCAGTCGAAGCCGCGGTTGGCGTTCAGATTCCGAAAAACGCCAGGTTGATCCGCAACATGATGCATGCCGCGCAGTTTCAGCATGACCACCTGGTCCACTTCTATCACCTGCACGCGCTGGACTGGGTCGACATCGTCAGCGCGCTGAAAGCCGATCCCCAAAAGACGGCCGCCCTGGCCGACAACGTCAGCAACGCCAAGGTCGGCGGCGCCGCCTACTACAAACAGGTCCAGCAGCGCCTGCAGACATTCGTCGACAGCGGTCAACTGGGACCCTTCGCCAATGCCTACTGGGGCCACCCGGCCTACATGCTGCCGCCCGAAGCCAACCTGATGGCCAGCGCTCACTACATCGAAGCGCTGCGCCTGCAGGCGCGCGCGGCCCGTATGCACGCCGTCTTCGGCGGCAAGAACCCGCATCCGCAGTTCCTGGTGGTGGGTGGCATCACCAGTGTGGCCGACCTGAAACCCGATCGTATCGCCGAATTCCTGTACCTGCAAAAAGAGACCCAAGATTTTATCGAGAATGTCTACATCCCCGACCTGGTGGCCGTGGCTTCCTTCTACAAGGATTGGGGCGGCATCGGGGGCACCACCAATTTTCTGGCCTGGGGTGATTTCCCCTCCGGCGACAGCACCAGTGAGCCGGACAGCCTCTTCATGCCCCGCGGCGTGATCAAAAAGCGTGACCTGGCCAGCATCGGCATGGCGGTTCAGGAGCAGGTCGCCGAAAATGTGACCCGCGCCTGGTATGAAGACGGCGCCGACCTGCATCCCTATGAAGGCGAGACCAAGCCGGTTCAGGAGAATCCCCAGTACCGGCCCGACGGTGGCAAATACTCCTGGTTCAAAGCGCCCCGCTACGAGGGCGAACCCTGCGAAGTCGGCCCCCTGGCCCGCGTGCTGGTGGCCTACGGCAAGGGCCACAAGGAGATCAAGCCCCTGGTGGACGGCACCCTTCAAAAACTCGACATCCCGGCTGGCGCCCTGTTCTCCACCCTTGGCCGGACCGCGGCCCGTGGGCTGGAAACCATCGCCATCGGCCAGGCCATGCCGGGCTGGACCATGGAGCTGCTGGAAAACATCAAAAATGGCGACCTGGAGACCTACACCCCCTGGGAGATGCCCGATGAAGGCATGGGCCTGGGGCTCAACGATGTGCCACGCGGATCGCTGGGGCACTGGATCAACATCGAAGGCGGCAAGATCAAGAATTATCAGTACGTGGTGCCGTCAACCTGGAACTTCGGCCCCCGGGACAGCCAAGGCAAACTGGGACCGGTCGAAGAAGCCCTCATCGGCACCCCGGTTGCCGATGCCAAGCAGCCCCTGGAGGTGCTCCGCACGGTCCACTCGTTCGACCCGTGCGTGGCCTGCGGCGTGCACGTGATCGACCCGGACTCCAACCAGGTTTATAAATTCAAGGTCATTTAAATCGTTTGGCACCCTTCCCGGGTCATCTGGCCCGGGAAGGGGTTTTCACCCTTCCGACCGAACCATCTCGACCGCATCCACCGGACAGGCCCATTCGCAGAAACCGCATCCGATACAGTCGCCGATCGTTTTGACCCGCGGGTAGCGAATGGTTTCCCGGGTTCCCCGGTCCATTTTCAAGGTGATGCAACCTGTGGGGCAGGCTTCCACGCAGATGGTGCATCCCATACAGCGCTGTTCGTCGAAAACCGGCCGTGGCCACCGCGCGCGAATGCGGATGCGTTCAACGATCCGGCCTTCGGGATCCTTGACGCTGCTGTGGGGGCAGATCCGACCGCAGGCACCGCAGTCGATACATACGTCGGATATCACCTGATGACATTTTTTGGGTTTGCCGACGATGGCCTTGACCGGGCAAACGCGCACGCACACGCTGCAGCCGACGCATTCATGGGTAATGGTGTAAGCCATAATCAGGGCCTGCGGTAAAAGAAAAGATCAAGCGCGGCCAAGCACTCCGGCCTTGGAACACCCGTGTGCGGGTCGAAGCCCATGCCCGACCAGTAATAGCGGCGCAGCTTTTCCAGCGGCACCGTGGCGCCCCGATTGGCCCCTTTGGCCTGGGGGGGATTGCCCAGGACGCGCTTGCTGATATGGATGTCGTTCGGATTGACACCCTGTTTGATATTGAACAGTTGCTTGATGGCCTGAATCCGATGCCCGATGGTCATGTAGGCCTGGGGTGTGAGATCCCAGCCGGCGGCGGCATTGAGCCAGTCGAACAGCGGGAGGCGATGGGCGCCCATGAACGCACCGAAAAGGCAGCAGCCGGCGCCATTGACCACATTCATGAACTGGCTGCAGGCGATCCCCATGGCGGCTTTTTGGCGATGTTCGCGGTACTTGCTGCGTTTCAGGTAAATTAGCGCCGGGTCGGGCAGTTGCGGAATCTTGCGCCACAACTGGAACATCTCGTAGTACATGTAGGCGCCGATGGTATGGCGGCCTGGTGTGGGTTCGACCACATTGTGCAGTGCAAAGCCCGGGTCGTAGCGGCCATCATGCATGCCCAGTTCCTGGCCACCGGCATGGATGGCCATCTCCGCGCTGCCCTTGCCGATTCGGGCGGCGGCCATGCGGACCCCATCAGCCAGCAGGTCGCCGATGCCGCGCCGTGCGACCATTTTTTCCACGAGGTGCACAATCGCGTCGGTGTTGCCCCAGGTCAGTTCCAGACCGTCGGTCTCTCCGGCCGTCAGAATCCCGTTTTCAAAACACTCGATGGCGAAGGCCACGGTGCCACCCACGGAAATGGTGTCCATGCCGGCGCGATTGAGCAGCTCGTTGAGGTAATAAATGCTGTCGGCATCCTCGTTGAGACACAACCCCCCCAGTGCGATCGTGGATTCATACTCGGGGCGGTGAACCTCGGTTATTCCGTCCGGCGCCAGGCTGACACCGCCGCATCCCAGTGGGCAGGCGTAACAGAAGTACTTGGCCACCACCGGGCGGGTAAAGTCATCCGGGTCGATCGGCCTCGATCGGTCCAAATCGAAATCCCGGTTGGAGCCCTTCCAGTTTTTGACCGGCGCATCACCGATTTCGATGGCCATCTGGTTCTGGTTGACGGTACCCCACTTTTTGAGCATGATTTTGTAGAGCATGCCGTCGAATTCCAACTGGGCTGGCATGACGCGCATGAGGGACCCCAGGTAGGCGGTCATGGTGCCGTTTAAAAATGGCGGCTGAAAGGCGACGTGTTCGTTGCAGGCCTGGCTGAGGGCTTTCATGCGCTTGTGGTCGAAGGCATGTACGCGATGGGCGCCGCACAGAACCAGGGCCTTGAGATTCTTGGATCCCATGACGGCGCCCAACCCGCTGCGGGCCGCCAACCGTCCACCCTGGTTGACGATGCCGGCGATCAGGGAACGTCGCTCGCCGGCCATGCCGATACAGGCTACCCGTGCGCGCTGTTTTTTCCCATGGGCCTCGGTGAGCAGGCGCTCCGTCGCAATGGCGTCCCGACCCCACAGATGGGTGGCGTCACGCAGTTCGGCGCCGCTCGTGTCGGCATACAGGTAAACCGGTCGGTCGCTGCGGCCAGTGAAGAAAATTCCATCGACGCCGCACCCTTTGATCCCAGGAGCCAGGTTGCCGCCGCAGTTGGCATCGCCCCAGGTGCCGGTGAGCGGGCTTTTGCCCACCGCCATCCAGCGGCCGGTGAACAGGGAGCCGCTGGCGGTCAACAGGCCGGACATGAAGCCCAGGATGTTTTCCGGCCCCAGCGGGTCCGCACCGGCCGGAATCCGTCCGTACAGCAGCCACGCGGCCAACCCGGTTCCGGACAGAAAGTGTCGATATTGCGCGTCCGGAATCCTTTCGGTGGTGATTCGGCCGCCAGTCAGATCCACCCACAGGATTTTTCCCATGTAGGCACGTTTCATCGGGCCCCCAAGAGGGTTTGGGTAAGTCAGGCCAACAAGTGCTTTACTATTTCACATATTGAGTATAGTTTCAATAAAGTTCATTTGCCGACGCAAGAGGATGAGATGATCAAAGTTTATCGATGGTTCTTTCAGCTTGCCATTGCGATGGGTTGTATCCTCTTCATCGGCCAGGTGCACGCCGCGCAATGGATCGTCGGTTCGGTTTCCATTCGTGATGAAGCCGGTCGACGGGTCTACGGCGAACGCCTGGCTGTGTTTCTGGTTAGCGCCCAAAATCCGATTTCGGCGGATCTCTGTGAAACAATGACGCATCCCCAGCAGCGTTTGGACTGTCTGAACAACCGGCATCTGGATTTTTACAAACGGTTTCAAGAAAAGCAGAGGCAGCCCGGCTATCTGGTTGGCCAGGCGGTCACCTCGGAAACAGGCAACTTCGCCTTTCTGGATCCGCCGGCCGGCGACTTTTTCGTTCTGATTAAATTCCCTGCCATGATTGAGGGCTACAAGGTTGCCTGGCAGGAACCGGTGACCGTGGCCCCGGAACGGATCAGCGTCGTCACCTTGGACGAAAACAACCTGGTACTACCCAAACATCGCCGCCGGTGATCACCGCCCGGGGTGCATCGACGACCCGCTCAGTCGGGAAATTGCCTTTCCCGCGGCCGTGCCGGCCAATGCCCTTGGATCTTGGCTTGAACCGTTTGACGATCCATGGTACCAAACTTCTTTTAACCGCCGTCAGGGTCAAGCGTGTCGGGCACGGCCCTGACGTTCACAGGGTTTATGGGTAAAGCGAAGATGCCTGACCATGTCATGATTCTGGGTGTCGGCAACCTGTTGTTTTCCGATGAAGGGTTCGGTATCCGGGTCGTGCAGGCCCTGGAACGCCGCTATACGTTTCCGGCAAACGTTTCCATCGTCGACGGGGGGGTCCTGGGGGTCAGCCTGTTGGGAGTCATGTCCGAAGCGGACCAGCTGATCGTTGTGGACGTGATTCGAAACCAGGGGGTGCCGGGCGATTTGTATCGCCTGGCGGGTGATGCCATTCCCGAACGGATCCGGGCCAAGAACTCCCTTCATCAGATCGACTTTCTGGAGGCTCTGACCCTGTGCCAGGCCATGGAAAAGGTGCCTGAAACGGTCATCATCGGTGTCGAGCCCGAAGACATCAGGACCTTGAGCACGGCCTTGACGGCGACGACCCAAACCAAAATGGAAGCGACCATCAAGATGGTGCTCACCGAGCTGGATCGGCTGGGTATCGTTTACCACGATAGAGGAACAGACGCTCATGTGCCTTGCCATCCCATCTAAAATCACCCACATCGACAACGAAATGGCCATGATCGACGTGGACGGCGTCAAACGGTCGGCCAGCCTCATGCTGCTGGAGGATGCCTGCGTGGGTGATTATGTCATCGTTCATGCCGGCTTTGCCATCCAGAAGCTGGATGCCCAGGCGGCCATGGAGACCATCCGGCTGCTCAAGGAGGCCGCCGCCTTCGTGGACGACCTGGACGCCAACGATGGATAGCCGCCGATACGGCCCATGACGGAGGCACCAACGGCAACACGCCTGGAGATCAACGGTATCGTTCAAGGGGTGGGGTTTCGCCCCTTCATCCACCAGTTGGCCAACCGCCTCGGCCTGAAAGGGGAGGTCGCCAACACCGCCACAGGCGTCTCCCTGGTGCTGGAAGGCCCTGCCGCCCGGATCCAGCAGTTTGTCGACGATCTGCCGCGCCGTAAGCCACCCTTGGCCCACATCGTGGAAATCTCGGCCAGGTCCGAGTCCGTGTCGGGCTTCAGCTCCTTTTCCATCGTCGCCAGCCGGGGCAGCGCTGCCCGCGCCACCCTGATTTCCCCGGATGTGATGGTCTGCGACGACTGCCTGGCGGAGATGCGCGACCCGCACGACCGGCGCTTCGGCTACCCGTTCATCAACTGCACCAACTGCGGTCCGCGCTACACGATTATCGACGACATCCCCTACGACCGGCCCAAGACCAGCATGCGGCAATTCAGCATGTGCCGCCGCTGCCAGGCCGAGTATGACGACCCCGGCGACCGCCGCTTCCATGCCCAGCCCAACGCCTGCCCGACCTGCGGCCCCCGCGTGACCCTGTGCGATGGCCGCGGGATGCCCATCGACACGGACGATCCCATCGCCGAGACTGCCAGCCGAATCAAGGCCGGTCGAATTGCGGCCATCAAGGGGCTGGGCGGATTTCACCTGGCCGTGGATGCCACCGACCCGGACGCCGTGGCGCGTCTGCGGCGCCGCAAGCACCGTGAGGAAAAGCCTCTGGCCTTGATGTGCGCCGACATGGATCATATCAGGGCCATCGCACAGGTCAGCGAGGCCGAGGCGCGGCTGTTGACTTCCATCCAGCGGCCCATCGTACTGCTGGAAAAGCGCGGCCGGACGCCCATCGCCGATGCGGTGGCCCCGGGCAACCGCTATTTCGGCGTCATGCTGCCCTACACCCCCCTGCACCACTTGCTGATGGATTTCGGGTTTGCGGCCCTGGTGATGACCAGCGCCAACCTCAGCGAAGAGCCGATCGCCATCGACAATGCCGAGGCCTTCGACCGGTTGGGGGCGATTGCCGATGACTTTCTGATCCACGACCGCCCGATCTTCCTGCGCAGCGACGATTCCATTGTGCGGCACAGCGCCGGCCACATGCGCCCCATCCGGCGCTCGCGGGGCTATGTGCCCATCCCCGTGTTCCTCAAGGCCGAGGTTCCGCCGGTGCTGGCCTGCGGGGCAGAGCTGAAAAACACGGTCTGCCTGACCCGGGGCCGGCAGGCCTTTGTCAGCCAGCACATCGGTGATCTGGAAAACCGGGCCACCGAGGATTTTTTTCGCCTGACCATCGACCATCTCAAACGCATCCTGGACATCGACCCGCAGATCGTGGCCTGCGACCTGCACCCCGACTATATGAGTACCCGCTACGCCCACGAAGTGACCGGCGTTACCCGTATCGCGGTACAGCACCACCACGCCCACATCGCCGCCTGCCTGGCCGAGAACCAGGTCGATGGACCGGTGATCGGACTGGCCTTCGACGGTACCGGCTTGGGAACGGACGGCACTATCTGGGGCGGTGAGGTGCTGGTGGCCGAAGCCCATGATTTCAAGCGGGTGGCCCATTTGACAGCGGTACCCATGCCCGGCAGCGCGGCCGCTGTCAAAGCCCCCTGGCGCATGGCGGTCAGCCACCTGCGGGCCGCTTTCGGGGAGGTGCCGAACCTGCCGGCAAGGCCGTTGCTGCCGGACATTGACGACCGGAAGGTGGCGCTGATGCTCCGGATGATGGACCAGAGGCTCAACAGCCCGCTGACATCCAGCCTGGGCCGGCTGTTCGACGCCGTTGCGGCTATCGTCGGCCTGCGCAGCTACGTGGCCTTCGAAGGCCAAGCCGCCATGGAACTGGAGATGATTGCCGACCCGGCGGCATCCGGTGTCTATGATTTCACCTGGGAAGGTGATGGGGTGCTGCAGCTGTCGACTGCCCCGATCATCCGGGCCGTCGTGCAGGATGTGCAGAACGGGGTTTCGCCGGCGGTGATCAGTGCCCGGTTTCACCACACCCTGGTGGCCTTGTTCGACAGCGTCTGCCGTCATCTGCGCCGCATCACGGGCATCGACCGGGTGGCCCTGAGCGGCGGCGTGTTTCAGAACAGCCAACTGCTGACGGGGTTGAGCGGTGCTCTGACCGACAGTGGTTTCGACCTGATCACCCATCGGCTGGTGCCGACCAACGATGGCGGCCTGAGCCTGGGACAGGCCGTGGTTGCTGCAGCGCAGGCCGGGCAAATTTCCGAGGGCATCCATCATGACCGGTAACCAGAGCGCCCTTTTCAGCGACCCGCAAGTCGCCCAGGGCCTGGTCGAGCGCATCGTCCGCACCAGCCGCAAGCCGGTTCGTTTCATGGAGGTGTGCGGCACCCACACCGTTTCCATTTTCCGCAGCGGCATCCGCACGCTTTTACCGCCAACCATCGGCCTCCTTTCCGGGCCGGGCTGCCCGGTGTGCGTGACGGCGCAGGCCGAAATCGATGCCTTTGTCGCCCTGGCGCGGGAGCCGGACACCATTGTGGCGACCTTCGGCGACCTGATCCGCGTGCCGGGCAGTGGGTCGTCGCTGCAGCGCGAAAAGGCCGCGGGCGCCGACGTGCGCATGGTCTATTCCACCATCGACGCCGTCCATCTGGCCCGGGAAAACCCCAGCAAACGGGTCGTTTTTTTGGGGGTCGGGTTCGAGACCACGGCGCCGACCGTGGCCGCCGCCATTTTGACCGCTCAACGGCAGCGGCTGGACAACTTCTTTGTCATGTCGGCCCACAAGATCGTGCCCCCGGCCTTAAACGCCCTGGCCAGCGCAAAGATCAACATCGACGGATTCCTGCTGCCCGGCCATGTGTCGGTGATCGTCGGCCTGGACGCCTACCGGCCGTTTTTCGATGCCTATCGGGTGCCCTGCGTGGTGGCCGGATTCGAGCCGACCGACCTGCTCCAGGGCATCGTCATGCTGGTCGACCAGGTTGAACGCCGGCAGCCCGCCCTGGAAAACGGATATCCACGGGCGGTTTCGGCCGCCGGCAACACCAAGGCGATGTCGATTATGCAGGCGGTCTTCACGGTGGTCGATACCGATTGGCGGGGCCTTGGCACCATCGCGGCCAGCGGGCTGGCCATCCGCGATCCCTATGCGGCCTTCGACGCGGTCAGGCACTTCGACCTGCACCTCCAGCCGGCCCCGGAACCCAAGGGGTGCGCCTGCGGCGCGATCTTGACCGGCCTGAAAACGCCGCCCGAGTGCCCGCTGTACCGGACGGCCTGCAACCCCATGGCACCGGTGGGGCCCTGCATGGTCTCCAGCGAGGGAACCTGTGCGGCCTACTATCGCTACCACGGATAACGGTCCACCGGTTTGAAACCGGTCCGGCCAAGGGGCCGCAGCTGAGCGGCAACGGTTGTGGGTTGCATGGCAAATGAAGAACTGGATCTAATCTGATGAAACCGGACACAATCCTGTTGGATCACGGCAGCGGCGGCAAAATCGCCCACCGTCTCACGGCCGAGCTGCTGCTGCCGGCCTTCGACAACCCGGCCCTGGCCAAGCTTGACGACGGCGCCGTGCTGAATGTGCCCGGCGGCCGGCTGGCTTTTTCCACGGACACCTATGTGGTGGACCCCATCTTTTTCCCGGGGGGCAGTATCGGCGATCTGGCCGTCAACGGCACGGTCAACGATGTGGCCATGTGCGGCGCCACCCCTCTTTACTTGAGCGTGGGCATGATCATCGAAGAGGGCTTTGCCATGGCCGAACTGGAGCGGGTCGTGGCCGGAATGGGCCGTGCCGCGCGGCAGGCCGGTGTCAGCGTGGTGACCGGCGACACCAAGGTGGTGCCCAAAGGCGCCGCGGATCAAATCTTCATCAACACGGCCGGCATCGGGGTCGTCGCCGACGGCGTCAATGTCTCCGGCGCCAACGGCCGGCCCGGTGATGTGGTCATTCTCAGCGGCACCATGGCCGACCACGGCATGGCCATTTTGACCCAACGCCAGGGGCTGGCCTTCGAATCGGAGATCCGCAGCGACTCCGCGCCATTGAATCACATGGTGGCCGATATCCTCGGGAGCGGATGCGACCTGCATGTGCTGCGCGATCCCACTCGGGGCGGGGTGGGCACCACCCTCAACGAGATTGCCGGCCAGTCGCGGGTCGGCATCCGCATCCACGAAGCGCGCCTGCCCATCAGACCCGATGTGGCCGGGGTTTGCGAGCTGCTGGGATTCGACCCCCTCTACGTCGCCAATGAGGGCAAACTGCTGGCCCTGGTGCCGGGCTGCGACGCAGAGCGGGTGCTGGCCGTGATGCACGCCTCCCCTTACGGGAAAAATGCCTGTGTGATCGGCGAGGTGGTTCCCGATCACCCCGGCCGCGTTTTTATGCAGACCCGCATCGGCGGCGAGCGTATCGTGGACATGCTGGCCGGCGAGCAGTTGCCGCGCATATGCTGAACGATCAAGCAAGGCCCGGCCGCACTGCCGGACTGGCCCTGGCGCTGGTCCTGGTTTGCGTCGCCTGTCAGCCCCGCAAGGCGTTGACCCTTTTCGGCGACACCATGGGCACCACCTATCACGTCACGGTCGTCGCTGGCCCGTTCACCTCGGCAGGCAAGCTGCAAGCTATGATCGACCGGCGCCTGGCGCAGATCAACGCCAGCATGTCCACCTATGATCCGGCCAGCGAGATCAGCCGTTTCAATGCCATCGGATCGACCTCCCAATCCTTTGCCGCGTCGACCGATTTTCACGATGTGCTGCAGGTGGCCTCGAAACTGCACCGCCTCACCGACGGTGCCTGGGACGGCACCCTGGATCCGCTGATCACCTTGTGGGGCTTCGGCCGCAAGGGGACGGTGACGCACATACCGGACGACGCTGCAATCCAAAAGGCCCTTGCCCATGTCGGCTTCGAGCGAATCCAGGTCGATTCGTCCGGTGTCATGCGCAAACTCGACCCGATGGTCACCCTGGACCTGGCCTCGATCGCCAAGGGGTATGGTGTCGATGCCATCGCCCGGTTACTGGACGAGCGGGGGTTTGCCCACTTTCTGGTGGAGATCGGCGGTGAGGTTTACGCCCGCGGACACCGCCTGGATGGCCGCCCCTGGCAGGTGGGCATCAATCGCCCGCAGCGCGGTGCGGCCGCCGGCGATGTATACAAGGTGGTGCCGCTGACCGATCAGGCCATGGCCACCAGCGGTGACTACCGGATTTTTTTTGAGGTCGAGGGACATTTTTATTCGCATGTTCTCGACCCGCGCAGCGGCCGGCCGGTGACCAATGGCGTCGTGAGCGCGACGGTTGTGGCGGCCAATTGCACAGTGGCCGACGGCCTGGCGACCGCCCTGATGGTCATGGGGCCGGAAAAGGGGCTCGAGCTGGTCAATCGGCTGGATTCGGTGGCGTGTTTGATCGTGGTGCGCCGGCCCGACGGCCGCCTGATCGACTACCCGTCGGACCGGTTCGTGCTCCGTTAAAAAGTCCGCTGTCGGGCCGATTTCCCGTTGACTTTGTCACCCTACTCTTATATTTGACTGAAAAGCAATTACATATCCTATAATATTGGAAGGTTATATCGTTTTTTCGGACATACACCCGCCCACGGTCGCCAGGCACGCCTGCCGCTTGACCAAGGGCGCCGCAAGGAGGTTGCATCGTGGAAATCGCCGTACTGCTCAAACAGGTTCCGGCCACCGAATCCCTGATCGAAGTGGCCGACGATGGCACCGCCATCAAAACCGATGGCATCAACTGGGTCTTGAACCCTTATGACGAGATGGCCATTGAAGAGGCCCTTCAGATCCGCGAGGCAGCCGGTGGAACCGTCACCGTCTTTTCGCTGGGACCGGATAAGAGTGTCGACGCCTTGCGCACGGCGCTGGCCATGGGCGCCGACATTGCCGTGCGCATCGATCCGGAGGGCAAGCCCCTGGACGGCCTGGCAACCGCCAAGGTGCTGGCCGGCGAGCTGAAAAAGGGCGCCTTCGACCTGATCGTCGCCGGCCACCGGGCTGTTGATGACGACAATTTTCTGGTGGGTCCGGCCGTGGCCGAGTTCATGGGAATTCCCCACATATCCATGGTCATTCGCCAGGAGCTGGCCGACGGCAAGCTGCGCTGCACGCGAACTGTCGAGGGGGGCACCCTGGTGCTGGAAACGACCCTGCCGGCCCTGATCACCACCCAGCGCGGCCTCAACGAACCGCGCTACGCCAGCTTGCCGGGGATTATGAAAGCCAAGAAAAAACCCATTGACACCCGCAAGCTGTCGGAGACCGGCACCGATCCGGGCGACCCCATGGTCACCACCATGGCCGTGCGGCTGCCGCCGCAGCGCAAGGGGGGCCGCATGATCGCGGGCGACAGCGCGGCTGAAAAGGCCGCTGCGCTGGTCAAGGCTCTGCGGGAAGAGGCTAAAGTCATTTAAAGTCCGCTTGAGAAGCGTTTATTCACAGCACAATACAAGAGGAAATCCACATGTCAAAAGTCATCCTGGCCATCACCGAACAGGTGGACGGCACGTTTAGAAATATATCCTTCGAAGCGGTGTCGACCGGCAAGGTGATCGCTGAAAAAGTCGGCGGTTCGCTGACCGCGGCCGTCATGGGCAGCGGCGTGGCCGGCATGGCCGGACAGGCCGCTGCATACGGCGCCGACCGAATCCTGGTGGCCGACCACGCCGGATTGAAAGCGGGCCTTGCCGATGTCTGCACCCAGGCCGTGGCGCAACTGGTGCAACAATGCGATCCGGCCGTAGTGGTCATCGGTGCCACCACCTTGGGCAAGGACATCGCCGCCCGGTTGTCGGCCCGCCTGAACGCCCCCCTGGCGATGGACTGCGTGGACGTTCGCGTCGAGGGCGACCGCATCGTCGCCACGCGTCCCATGTACGGTGGCAAGGTCTTGGTGGACGTGCGCCTGGATGGATCTCCGGCGTTGGTTGCCATCCGGCCCCGGGCCATGGATGCGGTGGCCGCTGCCGGCGCCGGAGAGATCGAAACCCTGGATGTCGACTTAAACGACAGCGCCTTGACGCTGATCGACAAACAGATGGAGACCGGCAAGATCGAACTGACCGAGGCCGATGTGGTGGTGACCGGCGGGCGGGGCCTGGGCGGAGACGATTTCAGTGTGGTGGAAGCCCTGGCCAAGGCCCTGGGCGGCGCCGTGGGCGCCTCCCGCAGCGCCGTTGACGAGGGCTGGCGGCCGGTCACCGACCAGGTTGGACAGACCGGCAAGGTGGTCGCCCCCAACCTGTACATCGCCTGCGGTGTTTCCGGTGCCATCCAGCATCTGGCCGGCATGGCGTCGTCGCGGGTGGTGGTGGCGGTCAACAAGGACCCGGAGGCGCCCATTTTTTCAAAATGCGACTACGGTGTCGTGGGCGATCTGTTCGAGGTGCTGCCAGCCGTGACGGCCGAAGTCGCCAACCTGAAGGGATAGGCGGCTTGTCCAGCTACCGTATTGTGATCAATAGCGCCTGGGGCCATGCACCTGTACATTGAAAGCCTGGGCTGCGCCCGCAACCAGGTGGACAGCGAGGGCATGGCCGGGAAGTTGATGCAGGCCGGCTGGTCGGTCACCCGCGACCCGGCCCAAGCCACGGTTATCGTTGTCAACACCTGCAGTTTCGTGGAGTCGGCCATCAACGAATCCATCGACACCATCCTCGAACTGGCCAAGTTCAAGCGCTCGGGGCAGTGCCGGCGGTTGGTGGTGGCCGGCTGCCTGCCGGAGCGGTTCCGCGAAGCGATTGCAGAGGCCCTGCCCGAAGTGGATCGATTTTTGGGCACCGGGGCCTTTGGGGCCATCGTCGAAGCCGTTGCCGGCGACACGGGGGGGCCAAAATGCCTGTTGCCCGACCCGGACCGCATCCCCATCGGGGCAGCGACCGTGCGGGAAAGGCCGCTGGCGCACTCCGCCTATCTTAAAATCGCCGAAGGGTGCAGCCGCCGCTGCACCTACTGTGTCATCCCCCGCCTGCGCGGCCGCCAGAAAAGCCGCCCCATGGACCAGATCGTCAGTGAGGCCCGCCAACTGATCGCCGGCGGCGTCAAGGAGTTGGTCCTGGTCGCCCAGGACACGACCCAATACGGCCGCGACCTGCCCGAACCGGTCGATTTCGGAACCCTGCTGACCCGCCTGGCCGCCCTACGCCAAGAGGTCTGGATCCGATTTCTGTACGGTCATCCGCTGAGCATCGACGACGCGGTGATCGACACCGTGGCCGCTCATCCCAATCTGTGCCCCTATTTCGACCTGCCGATCCAGCACGCCGCCGCCGGCGTCCTGAAAAAAATGGGGCGCCACTACACGCAGCAGTACCTGCTGGATCTGTTTGCAAAGATCCGGGCACGGATACCCGAGGCGGCCATCCGGACCACCTTGATCGTCGGATTTCCCGGCGAGACCGAATCCGATTTCAAGGAGTTGATGGCATTCGTGGAACAGGTCCGCTTCGACCACCTGGGGGTGTTCACCTATTCCGATGCCGAGGATCTTGCCTCCCACGGCCTTCCCGGGCACGTTTCCCCCGCAAAGGCCCGCGCGCGCCTTGATGCGATCATGGCCCGGCAGCTGACGATTTCGTCCAACAACCTGACTGGCCGAGTCGGCACGACCTTGCCGGTGATGATCGAATCCGCCCCCGAACCCCACGTTTATGAAGGCCGCTCGATGCTTCAGGCGCCCGAGGTGGATGGCATGACGGTTGTCAACACCGGACCGCAGGCAGCGGCCTTGTCCATCGGGCAGGTCGTTCCGGTCAGGGTCACCGAGGCCCTCGAATACGATCTGATTGGAACGCTGCTATGACCGATCTGAAGCAAAAAATCCTGCTTGCCGTAGGGGATGATCTGGCCGCCATCGAACAGGCCCTGGTCGACAACCTCAACCCCTGTTTCGATTTGGTCTCCCGGGTTGCAGGGCACATCCTGTTTGCCGGCGGCAAGCGCCTGCGGCCCCTTTTGATGGTGCTGTGCGCCCGGCTGTGTGGCGCTTCGGGCAACCACACCGCCCGCACCGCCACGATCTTCGAGTACCTGCACGCCGCCACCTTGCTGCACGACGACCTGGTGGACGGTGCCGACATGCGGCGCGGCCGGCAGGCGGCGCACTTGCAATGGGACAGCCCAACGGCGGTGCTTACCGGCGACTTTTTACTGGCCCGCGGACTTTCCATTGCAGCCGACACCGGGTTGTGCGCCGTCATCGACGTGATTGCCGGGATCACCGAGAACATGTCACAAGGGGAGATCCGTCAATTGGAGAGAAAGGGCGACGCCTCGCTCACCGAGCAGGAGTACCTGGAGGTGATACGCTGCAAGACCGCCGTCCTCTTCCGGGGGGCCTGCCGTACCGGGGCCCTGGTGGCCGGCGCCGACGACGCACGGGTTCAAAAGTTGTCTGACTTTGGCTATCACCTGGGGATGGCCTTTCAAATGGCCGACGATCTGCTGGACTACACCCAGGACCTGACCACCCTGGGCAAACGCGCCGGAGCCGATCTGCGCGAAGGCAAAATGACCCTGCCCCTGATTCATGCGTTGTCGAACGCCCCGCAAGCAGACCGCCGGGCCATGCTGACGACCCTCGAGAACCCGGAGTTCAGCGATGGTGCCTTTGCCGACCTGGTTCAGATGCTCAACGCCTACGGCGGCATCGATTACACCCGTGCCCAGGCCGCAGCGCACATTCAAACGGCAAAAACCCAGCTTGGCGTCTTTGAGGACGGGTCGACGCGGGATCTGTTGATTGACATTGCCGACTATGCCCTGGTCCGCAGCGTTTGAGTGGTCAACTACCAAAGGGAAGGAGAAAAGCGTGTTTGATCGTGGCGTCCTGAAAAAATGGTGGGGGCCAGTCTGTCTGGTCATCGTACTGGTGCTTGCCGGGGCCGGCGGCGATGCCGCAACGGACCGGACGGTCATGCGGCTGAACGTATTGGGATCGGCCGAGGCCGGCAAAAAGAACCTGGCCACGAGCAGGCAGGACGCGGTCCAAAATGCGCTGGACACGGCGGTGGGGCAGGCAGTCATCGAAATGCTCAGTGCCGAAACGGTGGTCCAGCAGTTCCAGCTGATCGCCGGCGGCATCCTGGCCAAACCGGAAAATTACGTCAAAAATTACCGTGTGTTGACCGAATCCGTGTCCGGCAACGCCGTCAAGACCCTGGTGCAGGTAGACGTTGCCGCGGATCGACTCGAACAGGACCTGGTCCAGGCCGGGGTGGTGGTGTCCGGCGCCGACGTGCCGCAGACCACTTTTACGGTCGTCGTCGAGGGGACCGGGGGAAAGATCGCCAGTTTCGTGCGCCTGCGCACCGCCATGGCGTCCCTTTCGGGTGTCAAGGAGCTGGCCATGACGGAGATGTCGCCGGATGGGGCCGTGATGTCGGTGGACTACCAGGGCAACACCCGCTCACTGGCCGATGCGCTGCTCCAGCAGACCTTCGACGGTTTTGGCATCGACATCGTGGAAGTTACCGCCGACACGGTTCGCGTCCGTTTGAAGCCCTAGCGCCAAGGCTTCATTTTGCTTGACAGCGGTCGGTCCGGATGGTATCGAAAGCACTTTATGTAGGCACGTAGCTCAGGGGGAGAGCGCTTCCCTGACACGGAAGAGGTCGTTGGTTCAAATCCAATCGTGCCTACCAGAAAATTCAAGGGTTTACGGTGTTCGCCGTGAGCCCTTTTTCATTGTTTGCCGCTGCAGGTTCGCCACCTTCGGCCGCTGTCCGCAAGGCCTGGCTGGACCCACGCAATTCTAAAAGGGCGATCTCATGTTTGCCGCCAAAAAAGTGATTGCTTCGTTTCTGTTGCCTCCCGGGATCTTCATTCTTCTGATCTTGCTGGTTTCCATGGGCCTGATCTATCGTAAAAGAGGGCGACTCGGACTGGTCAACCTGGCTGTGGGACTTTCCCTGTGGGCGCTTTCCACCGCACCGCTGGCCAACACGCTCATGCAGGGTCTGGAGGCGGACGTTCCCATTCCGGCGGCGCCGGCGGGGGATGTCATCGTTGTGCTGGGCGGGGGTATCATCGATCACGTTCCCGATCTGACCGGCACGGCGGTGCCTTCACCACGGAGCATGGGCCGGGTGGTCGCCGCCGTGCGCCTGTACCAGCGTCTGAGGCTGCCCATCATCGTCAGCGGTGGCGCCGAGGAAGGCGCTGTTGCCGAAGCGCCGGTGGTCAAGCGCTTTCTGCAGGATTTGGGGGTTCCCGCGAGCATGATTATCATAGAGGATCGTGCCCGCGACACCCAAGAGAATGCGCGCTTTAGCGCGGTCATCTGCCGCCGGCATGGCTTTACAAGGCCGATCGTGCTGACCTCCGCCTACCACCTCAAACGGGCCCGCAGGGCCTTCGAGGCGGTGGGTCTGCCGGCTGTCCTGTTTCCAGCCTATTTTGCCAGTTCCGCCGATCGACCGGTCACCTGGCGGGACTGGCTACCGCAGGCCAAAGCCCTGTTCACGGCCTCGAGCGCCCTGCACGAATACCTCGGCTTGCTCTACTACCGGTTGGTCGCTCGATGACCCTTGCCCATTTCAAACCAGCGGTCCCGAAATGCTGGCTTTTTGTGGCCTCCGGCCTGATGTGGAGTGCGGTGGGCGTCATGATGTGCGCTACCGGGTTCGGCTACCTGGTGCACGAAGGGGTGCTGCCTGCGCTCGGGCTGGCCGCAGCGGGGCTGGGGGTGGCCATGGTGTCGGCCTACCGGCCCTTCGGGGGCATGGCCAAAAAAAATATCCGGCGCCTGCGACGGCTTCCGCAGCGGGGCTGCCTTTTCGCGTTTCAAGCATGGAAGAGTTATCTGATGGTTGCTTTCATGGTGGCATTGGGGGCTGCCCTGCGCCATTCGTCGGTTTCGGGCACGATTCTGTCCGTCATTTACACGGGTATCGGCGGTGCCCTGCTGCTGAGCAGTGCTCACTACTACCGTCACATTGCCAAACTGCTGCGCACCGCCTACCGTCGCACCGCGCGCCACCGCAGCGGTTAGCCCATTGCCATGGAAGATTTTTCGATGTCGACGATGCTCTCGCCGTTGGTGTAGGCCTTGGTTTCGTAGCGGGTGATGCCCATGAGCTTGTGGGTAATGTTGCCCATGCGCTCCACCTGGGACTTTATTTTGGCGATTTTCGGGTAGATGGGGCTGTCGGGATCCAGCGTATACATGAGCAGCTCCGCATTGCCGGAAATGGCCATTATGGGCTGATTGAGCTCGTGGCAGATAGCGCCGGCCGTCTCGAGCACCGCTTGGAGCTTTTCGCGGTAAATCCGTTCCGATTCGCTGCGGTGGCGGTGCAGGGCGATCTCGATGGAGACCATCAGGCTGCGCGAATCGAACGGTTTGACCACGTACCCGAACGGCTCCATGGCTTTGATGCGCTCCATGGTGGCCGGATCGGTGTAGGCGGTCAGGTAGACGACGGGAATATCGAAGCGATCCCGGATGACGGTGGCGGTCTGGATGCCGTCCATCTCGCCCTGGAGCCGGATATCCATCAACACCAGATCGGGGTGCTGGCGCTCGGCCTGCGCCACCGCCGTTTCACCATCGTGGGCAACGGCACACACCGTGTAGCCATTTTTCTCCAGGCGGCTTTTGATCTCCTGGGCCACGATACCTTCGTCTTCCACCACCAGAATGTTCGCATGTGTCATTTCAGCGTTCCTTTGAATATGGTTCGGGGATCTGCAGGTCGATGTCGAACCGGGACCCGTTGTCCGCATGGCGGGTCAGCCGGCCGCCCAACTGGGCGATCAGCGTCTCTGTGAGCCGCAGTCCCAGCGATTCGGATTCGCTTTGGGTGGCCCAACGGGCAAAGCCGATGCCGTCGTCGGCCACGACGATGGTCATGCGACCGGGTTCCATGGCTCGAATGACGATTTCGATGCTTCCGCCTTCACCGGGCAAGAAGGCGTGTTTGAAGGCGTTGGAAACCAGTTCGTTGACGATCAGACCGCACGGTACGGCCACGTCAACGGGCAGGGCGATGGCGTCGGCACGGACGGTGAGCCGGATGTGGGCCGGATCGACGCCGTAGGCATCCATCAAATTGGTTGCCAGTTCGCTTACATAGCGGCCGAAATCGATCCTCGCCAGGTCGGCGGTGCCATAGAGCTGCTCGTGGATCAATGCCATGGATCTGATCCGGTTTTGGCTTTGCCTTAACACCTCGATGCTTTTGGGATCGCTCTGGTGCGCTTCCTGCAGATAGAGCAGGCTGGAGACGACCTGGAGGTTGTTTTTGACCCGGTGGTGGATCTCTTTGAGCAGGGACTCCTTTTCCGCCAGGGATTGTCGCAGGTGCCGATCCGACGCCAGCAGTTCCTTTTCCGCGACCTGCCGTTCGAACAGTTCCCGGCGTAACTGGGCGGTTTGACGCTGGACCATCCGGCGCTGCAGCAGGCAGCCGGCCAGGCCGGCCGTCAGGATCAGCAGGCCGATCCATACCGCCCAGGCACTACCGCCGCCGTGCAAGCTGCCGGCATTGGCCGCCAGCGCCGTTTCGGCGATCAGCACCAGCGACGCGCTCCAACCCCATAGTCCCGCGGACGGTGCCTGGATGTGGGTCCGGCAGCGGCTGCCCATCAGATCAACCCTTGTATCTGGGCGGCCATCGCGTGGACGGCCCGGGCCGCCTTGCCGCCGGGTGCCTGTTCGACGAAGGGCAGCTGGTCCAGGACCGCTTGGCGAACCATGCGGTCCTCCGGAATGCTGCCCATGTGGGAGAGCTGCAAGTTCAAAAACCGCTGGGCGACCCGCTGGATGGTGTCGAGGGTGTGGTTGCCCTCGCGGGCTCCGCGAACAAAGTTGAGCACCACATTGAACCGGCTGATGCCATGATCACGGGACAGCAGCTTGAGCAGCGCATAGGCATCGGTCATGGATGTCGGGTCGGGGCTGAGAATGAAGATGTGGTGATCGGAAAGCCGGTTGAACCACAATACCGACGATCCGATCCCGGCCGCCGTGTCGATGATCACGTAGTCGAAATCGGCGGCGATCTCTTTCAGAAAAGCGGCCATCCGGGCCTGTTGCGCCCCTTCCAGCGCGACCAGCTCCGGGACCCCGGAACTGCCTGGCAGGACGGCCAGGTTGGGACGGGCGAATATCAGGGCCTGACGCGGGTCGGCGCCGCTTTCCAGGATGTCCCGGATATTGTTTTTCACCGACAGGCGCAACAGGATGTCCACATTGGCCAAGCCCATGTCGCCGTCGACCACCAGTACGCGCAGACCGCTTCGCGTCAGCGCGATGGCGAAATTGACGGCAAAACTGGTCTTGCCGACCCCGCCCTTGCCGCCGGTCACACAAAGGGTCAACGGTTTTTTTCTGCCTTCGGGCATAGGTTGTCCGACTCGTTTGACCGGTTTGGCTGGACGTATCCGCGAACGGGTGCCTGTTTTCGGGAAAACCGGGTGCTGTTGTAGTTTCGATCGTGCGTCAACGCTCAGGCGTCATCCCCAATATCGGCCCCGGCAGATATTTCTTTAACCGCCGGGCAGGCCTCAATCCGTCCTGATCGCAAGCCGTTGGCGGTCTCAGGCGAGAACTAAAAATTAGAAATGCTAAATATTAAATTGACAAAAGGTTAAGCCCTGTCATAATTGGCCTTTCAACAAAGGTGGAGGTCGTTATGACAGACCAGGCAACGCTGGACAGTGCCCGCTACATTTTCACCACGGGACGAATGGTTCACGAGCGCGTGCAACGGATTGCCACTTCGGCTTGCATGGGCATCGCTGAGGCTAAATTCGGAGACCTATCGGCGCCGCAACTGAATATGATCATGATGATCCGGGTGCGGGAGGCCGTGTCGGTTACCGAATTGGCAATGCTGCTGGGCGTCTCGCCGCCCTCGGTGTCCACGATGGTGGATCGGCTGGTGGAACGCGGCCTGCTGACGCGCACGCCCAGCGCTCTCGACCGCCGCAAGGTGGTGATCCAGGTTTCGCCGGAAGCGATCGAAGAGATCGCCCGGGTGGAAGCGATGATCCTGGCTTCCTTCGTCGAGTTGGTGGAAGCCGTGGGCGCCAAAACGACCCGTAAGTGGTGCGAGGTGTTGCAGCGCATCAAAACGGTCCTGGACCGTTCCCATCCATGAAGGGTTGAAAAGATGGATGCCAAACCAAAAAACCGTCAAAAAAAGCATGTGACCATTCGAATCGTGATTTGTGCCCTGATTGTCGGGGCCGGTTGGGTGGGGATGAATGGGCTGGCCAGTCTGAACAAGCCGCCGGCAGAGGCCACAACCGAAGAACAGGCCATCAAAGTGCAGGCGATCACCGCCCATCCGGGAGACTATCCGGTGGTGATCACCGGCTTCGGCGAAACCCGGGCCCTGACGGTCGTGGCGCTTGCACCGGAGGTGTCCGGTCGAGTGGTCTACACCCACCCCGCACTCAGGGCCGGCGAGATCATTCCCAGTGGTGCGACCCTGTTTCGTATCGACCCGTCGGACTACCAGGCACGCCTTGCGGAGGCCAAAGCGAACGAGGCCCAGTGGCGCCATATCGTCGCCCGACTCAACAGGCAGTTTGAGCTTGACGCGCAGCGACTGAAGACGCTCAAACGAAGCGCCGAACTGGCCAAAGCCGAGTTCGAGCGTATTCAGGGCCTTTTCGCGTCGGACCGCGTGGGCACCCGTTCCGGTGTGGATCAGGCCGAGCGCGCTTACAACAGTGCCCTGGATCTGGCCGACCAGATGGCGCAGGCCGTCAGCCTCTATCCGTTGCAAATCCGCGAGGCCGAAAGCAGCCTGGCATCGGCGGTCGCCCGCCGCTTTATGGCCGAAACCAATTTGGACCGCTGTGCGATCAGCGCGCCCTTCGATGCCCGCATCAAGACCGTCTCGCTCGAGACCGGCCAGTTCGTGTCGCCGGGTCAGCTCGTGTTGAGCCTGGCGGACGATTCGGTGCTGGAGATCCAGGTGCCGTTGTCCAGCACCGATGCCCGCGACTGGCTGCTGTTTGACCCAGTCGCCCCGGGCCAATCGACCACGGCCTGGTTTAGCGGACTCAGGCCGGTCGAGTGCAAGATCCGCTGGACCGAAGACAAGGCCGGCCCGGCCCGGGTCGGCACCCTGAATCGCGTGATCAGATTCGACCAGCAGACGCGAACGTTGACCGTCGCGGTCAGGGTCACGGCCGCATCGGCCACTGACCGCCGCATCCAGAAGATGCCGCTGGTGGAAGGGATGTTCTGTGTGGTCGAAATTCCCGGCCGGACCATGCGAAGCGTGTTCAGGCTGCCCCGCCAGGCGGTCAGCTTCGAAAACGAGGTCCACCTGGCCAACGCCCATAACCGGCTCGAAACGGTGTCCGTTACGGTGGCGCGGGTAGACGGTGAATCGGTTTATGTCAGCCAGGGGCTCAGTCCGGGAGACACCGTGATCACCACGCGGCTGATCGATCCCCTCGAAAACGCCCTGGTGGATATCGCCGCCGCCGAACCGGTCAAGGAGTCCGCCTCGTGAGGCCCATCATTGCCGCATTTGCCAGAAATACGGTTTTTGCCAACATCGTCTTGGTGATCATTTTCATCGCCGGATACTTTGCCACCGCCAACATGATCCGGGAGACCTTTCCGGAGTTTTCCCTGGACATGATAACCATCTCCGTGGCGTATCCCGGGGCCGATCCGGAAGAGGTGGAAGAGGGCATCAGTCGCAAGATCGAAGCGGCCATCGAAGGCCTGGAGGGGATCAAGCAGTACACCACCCAGTCCGCCGAAGGGCTCGGGTCGGCCACAATAGAGGTTCGGGAAGACTATGGCGTGGACGATGTCCTCGAACGGGTGCGGACCAAGGTCAACGCCATTTCCACATTTCCGGTGGATTCCGAAAAGCCGGTCATCAGCGAACTGCTGCTCAAGGATGTGGTCAGTCTGATCTATCTAGCCGGCGACATGTCCGAACGCCGGATCAAGGAGTGGTCCGAAAAGATCAAGGACGAGATCCAGCAACTGCCCAACATCTCCCAGGTGGTGACCTTCGGCGCGCGGGATTACGAGATCGCCATCGAGGTTTCCGAGGAGCGTTTGCGCCAGTACGGCCTCTCATTTTCGGAGGTGGCCGGGGCTGTGCGCCGCAGCAGTCTCAACTTGGCCGGGGGCACCATTCGAACCCGGGAGGAGGAGATTCGGGTGCGCACCATGGGTCGCAAGTACACCGGCGAAGAGCTGGCCTCGGTGGTGGTGCTGGCGCGGCCCGAAGGCGATGTGGTCACATTGGGCCAGCTGGCCCACATCGATGACGGCTTCACCGAAGATCCCATCGCCGCGACGATCAACGGCGAGCCGGCCGTCCTGCTGATCATTTACAAAACACCCGAAGAAGACGCCCTGGTGATCTCAAAGACCCTGGCGACCTTCGTCGAACAAAAGCAGCAGCAGCTGCCCAGCGGCGCCCGGATGCGCACCTTGTACGACAACACCGAAATGCTCAAGGCGCGCATCGACCTGTTGGTCAAAAATGGTATCATCGGTCTGAGCATCGTTTTCCTGCTGCTGTGGAGTTTTCTCAATGCCCGGCTCTCTTTTTGGGCCGGAATGGGAATTCCCGTCTCGATTAGCGGGGCCCTGGTCATCCTGTGGGCCATGGGCGGCACCATCAACATGATCTCCCTTTTCGGGCTGATCATGGTCCTTGGCATCGTTGTGGACGACGCCATTGTGGTCGGCGAGGCCATCTACGTTCACCGCAAACAGGGCAAGACGGCCCTGATAGCGGCGGTGGATGGTGTGTCGGAAGTGGGTTTGCCGGTCATCGCGGCGGTCATTACCACCGTGGTGGCTTTTTTACCGCTGTTTTACGTGGGGGGCATCATGGGAAAGTTTATCTCCATCCTGCCCGCCGTGGTGATCGCCTGCCTGGTGGTGTCCCTGGTCGAGTGCCTGTTTCTGCTGCCGGCGCACCTGAGCCACCTGGGCGATCCCAACCAGACCGCTCGCAACGGTCGCTCGCTCCTGGGCCGCCTTTCCCGGGTTCAGGAGACCACCTCGCGCTGGATGGAGAAGCTGGTCGCCCGCGTCTACCTGCCCTTTCTGAGCAAGACCCTCTATTGGCGCTACATCTCCTTTGCCACGGCCATCGCCGTGCTCATGCTCACCATCGGTCTGGTGCGCAGCGGAATCATCAAGTTCGAGGTCTTTCCCAAGCTGGATGGCTTCATCATGACCGCCACGACCGAGTTTCCCAGCGGAACGCCGCCTGAGGTTACCCAGCGGGCCGTTCAGGCGATCGAGCAGGCCCTGTTGCGCCTGGAGGCCAAGGTCCAGACGCGATCGGGAGCCCCGCTGCTGGTCGACCGGTTGACACTGGTGGGGCAGACCCTGAGCGACTTTCCCGCGGTGGGTCCCCAATACGGCTCGGTGCAGGCCATTTTGCTGGAATCCGAAGACCGCGGCATTCACACCGAAGAGCTGATGGTTCTGTGGGAGCAGGAGATCGGCATGCTTCCCGGCGTTAAATCCCTGACCTTTGCCGGCATGGAGGCCGGTCCGCCCGGCGATCCCATCGAAGTTTGGTTGCAGGGCAACGACATGGACGACATCCTGGCCGCCGCCGACGATTTGAAGACGCGTCTGCGAAAATTCGACGGGGTCTATCAGATCCGATCGGATTTTTCGGCCGGCAAGAACGAGATGCGCTTGCGTCTCAAACCGGAGGCCCGTACCTTGGGGCTGACCGTTGAGGACCTGGCCAGTCAGATTTATGCCGGGTACTATGGGGACGAGGCCTACCGTGTGCAGCGCGGCCGGGATGACATTCGCGTCAAGGTACGCTACACAGCCGACGAACGCAGCCGCATCTCCGACCTCAACCAGGTGCGCATTCGCACCGGCAGGGGCTTCGAAGTGCCGCTGATGACGGTGGCGGAGGTGACGTTCAGCCCCGGATACGCGACCATCACCCGTACCGACGGCATGCGCCGGGTTGCGGTGAGTGCCGGTGTGGACACCAACAGAGCCAATGCCAATCAGATCTTCGCCGCATTGTCGACCGATTTCTTTCCGGAGTTGAAGAAGCGCTATCCGGGTCTGTTTGTTAGTCTGCAGGGTGAACAGAAGAAAATGCGTGAATCGTTTGGCAGCCTGTTCATTGGATTTCCGTTGGCGGTATTGGGCATTTTCATTGTCATCGCGACCATGTTCCGCTCCTATGCCCAACCGTTTGTCATCCTGTTCACGGTGCCCTTCGGCATCATCGGTGCCGTGTTCGGTCACCTGCTGCTGGGTTACGACTTGTCCATCATGAGTATCTTCGGCATGGTGGCGTTGACCGGCGTGGTGGTGAACGACGCCATTGTGCTGATTGAGCGCATAAATGAAAATTTTGCCTGCGGAATGCCCTTTTTCGACGCCATTTTACAAGGCGGCACCCGGCGATTCCGGGCCATTTTTCTGACCACGCTCAGCACCGTGGGCGGGCTGGCCCCACTGATTATGGAAACCGACTTTCAGGCCAAGTTTTTGATCCCCATGGCGCTTTCCATCGCTGCCGGTGTGGCCTTCACTACGGTGTTGACCCTGATCCTCATCCCCAGCCTGTTGGCCATATTGAGCGACATGCGCCTGTTGGTACACCGCATTCGGCATGGCCGCTGGCCGCGGCGCCTGGAGGTGGAGCCGGCGCGCAACCGGCACGCCGACCCGTTGGCCGAGGATGCCAAGCCCATCCACGCCCCGACGCTGAATATTTGCAATTGAGCCATAACAACAAGTCATGAAGAGTGAAAAAATGAGAAAATGGTCAGTGTGGTTCAGCCTGTTCGTGTTCTGTCTGTTGGCCGGCCTGGCGCCGATGAGCTATGCTCAGGAGGCTGCCGCCCCGCCAGCGGGCCTGTCGTCACCTGCCGCCGGTAGCCTGGAGATAGACTGGAGCCGTGTGACGGTCCTGGACCTGGAAACGGCCGTCAAGATCGCAATGGCTGGTAATCCCGGATTGGAGGCTTCCGCTGCCCGCGTACGCCAGGCCAAGGCCCAGGTGGATCAGGCGCGCGCCACCTACTGGCCCCGGCTGGACGCCAATGCGTCGGGTTCCCGTTTGGAACTCTCCAACAATGCTTACCGTGACAATCTTGAGGCCATCCGCTTCCAGAATCCCAATGTCAGCCTCGACAATCCCAGGCAATACTACAACGCGGACTTGATTGCATCCTGGACCCTGTTTGACGGATTCGAACGCAAATTCGCCAATGCTGCAGCCCGCTATGGGGAGCAATCCAGCACAGCCGCTTTGAGCGATGCTCGCCGGCTGCTTATTTCCGCAGTGGCCTTATCCTATTACGCTGCCCAGTTGGCCCGGGAGAACATCGCCATCGCCAAGGCAAACGAAGAGTTCAACCAGCGCCAATTGGTCGATGCCGAAGCTCGCCAGCGGGTTGGCACCGGTTTGCTGACCGATGTGCTTAACTTCCAGATACGAAAGAACGAAGCCAAGACCACCCGCATCAACCAGGAGTATCGGTATGAGCTTGGTCTTTTCAGCCTGGCCGCCCTGATGGGAATTCCAGAATCACGTCTACCGCCCCACGTTGGCTTGGCCCGTCTTGAGCCGGAGACACCCGCGGAACTTTCCGATCCGTCGTTCAATGACCTGATCAGCAATGCCATTGATCACCGCCCGGATATCCAGCAAACCCGCTGGAACATCCAGCAGACCGAAGCCCAGATCAAAATCGCCCAATCCGATTACTATCCCACCGTCGTCATCGCCGGTCGCGTAGACGGTGAGCAGACCGATAGCCCTAACTTCAGTCAGGATAATTTCGGCAACAGCCTTCGGTTGGATCTTTCCTACAACCTGTTTGCAGGCGGGTCCACGCGGGCAAAGGTTCGAGAGGCCCGGCAGCGCCAGGTGGAGCTGGAAAAGCGCCTGGAGGAGCTGGTGTTGTCGATCACGTCGGACATCCGCAGCGCTGTCGCACTGGTGGCCACGGCCCAGGCCCAGTTGGCCCTTCAAGAGGAGAATACGCAACTGGTGCAGCGAACCCGCGACCTGGTGGAAAAGGAATACAACGTCGGTCAGGCCTCGCTGGTGCGCCTCAACGAAGCCCAGAGGGATTTGATCACCGCCGAAAGCAATCTGGCCCTGGCCCGGGTCGGTCTTCGCCAGGCCTGGATCGAACTGGAAACCCGCACCGGCAAGATCCTCACGCTCTATCGGATGTCTGCCATGCAGTAGGCCGCAGTCCCCCATTCGTCCCGATGGTCGCAGATACGAGGCATCAGAACGCTGCCATGGAAGCTGTCAAAAAAAATCCCATGTACCTCTTCCTGGTGGTGCTCACCATCGCTTCCACGGCTGGTCTGCAGGCCTGGACGACCCTGTTCAACAATTTCGCGGTCGAAGTGGCCCAGCTGGACGGGGACGGCATCGGCCTGATCCAGTCCATTCGTGAAATTCCAGGCTTTCTGGCCTTGCTGGCGATCCTGATTATTCGGTTGATTCCGGAGCATCGGCTTTCGACCCTGTCGATTCTGTGTCTGGGTGCGGGCATTGCCGTCACCGGTTGGTTTCCCTCCCTGGTCGGCCTGTCGCTGACTACCCTGCTGATGAGTTTCGGGTTTCACTATTACGAAACCACCAACATGTCCCTGACCCTGCAGTATTTCGACCGTCACCAGTCGCCGTGGGTGTTCGGAAAGCTGCGCAGCGTGTCCGCGGCGGCGAGTATCGTCGTGGGCCTGTTTATTTTCGGCCTGGCGTCGGTGCTGGATTTCACGCACATGTACATGGTCGTCGGCGGATTCATCTGTGGCACGGCCCTGTGGGGGTTCACGCGCCGTCCCACCAGCTCCGAAACCGCACCCCAGCTCAAAAAGATGATCTTCCGGCGGCGATACAGCCTCTATTACTTTTTGACCTTCATGGCCGGTGCCCGGCGGCAGATTTTCATCGCCTTCGCCGTACTGCTGCTGGTGCAGAAGTTCGACTATTCGGTCCAGGGGGTGACCGTTTTGTTTGTGCTCAACAACGCCATCAATTTTTTTCTCAGCCCCACGATCGGCCGGGCGATCATCCGCTTCGGCGAGCGCAGGGTCCTGACCCTCGAATACGGCAGCCTGATCGTCGTTTTTCTGGCATACGCCTTCACCGATTCAAAATGGGTGGCCGGCGGCCTCTACATTCTCGACCACATCTTTTTCAATTTCGGCATGGCCATCAACACCTTCTTCCAGAAGATGGGCGATCCCGGAGACGTGGCCCCGACCATGGCCGTGGGGTTCACCATCAACCATGTCGCGGCTGTTTTCCTTCCCGCCATCGGCGGTTATTTCTGGATTGTCGATTACCGCATTCCGTTTGTCGCCGGCGCGGTCATGGCCGTCGTCTCTCTGGTTGCCGTGCAGAGAATTCCGGCCGCGTCATCCGTTCCATAAAATACTTTTGACGGCAACCCGCACTGGGTATAAAGTAGTAAAATTCCGGTGCCGCTGATTTCCGGACGCCGCACGCGGGCACGGCAAAACGGGGGTGCCGCGCATCGTCATGACCTTTTCATTGGCGGACGCGGAGAAGTTGGGTGCTGCGGATGTGTGACTGCCAACACGGCCGGCTGCTCAAGTGCATGGTTGCGTTTAAAGGGTCGCCGGGGTTGAGGCTTTTTCTGTCGGCGGCGATCCTGTCGGCAGCGCTGCTGCCGGGCGGATCTATCGCCGGGGCCACCGGACGGGCCGCGCCTGCGGCCAATGTTCTGTTGCTCAATGCATATCATCTTGGATACCGCTGGAGCGACGAGATTGTCGACGGCGTCCGCGAAACCCTTTCGACCCGGGCGCCGCGCACGCAACTGTTCGTCGAGCATCTCGACAGCAAGCGCATCTTTCGGCCCGCCGCCTTCGATCGCCTGGCTGACCTGATCCGCGAAAAATATCGCTATCTTCATTTCGATGCCATCATCGCCGCGGACAACAATTCGCTCGCCTACCTGAAACAGCACCGCCAGTCGCTTTTCGCCGGCATCCCGGCCGTTTTTTGTGGTGTCAACGATTTGAACCCGGACGATCTGGTCGGTTTGGCACCCGTGACCGGGGTCAATGAAGCCGCCGATGTGCGTGAGACCGTCGAGCTGGCCCTGCGCCTGATGCCGGTCACGCGTCGCGTCGTGGTGATCACCGACACCACGCCGACCGGCCGCAGCGTCAAAGGCGAGATCGGGCGGGTGGCCGCGACATACACCGACACGGTGAGGTTCGCCTTCTGGGACGATCTGGCGATGGAGGCGCTGCTGGATCGCGTGGCCGGACTGAAAAGCGACGATATCGTGCTCTACACCTTTTTCTTCCGCGACCGGGTGGGTCGGTTTTTCGAATACGACGAGAGCGCCCAGCGAATCTGCAGTGCTTCGCCGGTGCCGGTATTCGGCATGTGGGAGTTCAACCTGGGCCACGGCATAGTCGGCGGCAAACTGGTCAGCGGCTTCGAGCAGGGACGCTCGGCGGCCGAAATGGTGCTGCAGCTGCTCGGCGGTGCAACCGCCGACCAGATACCTGTGAAGATGCGCAGCCCCAACCGCTACGCTTTCGACGATGCCGTGTTGAAGCGCTTTGGCATCAAGGCGTCGCGCCTGCCGGCGGGCAGCCTCTTCGTCAATCGACCACCCTCGGTTTACCAGGCCTACAAGCCGGCCATCTGGAGCGGCTTGACCGCCCTGGTCGCCCTGATGGTCCTGGTCGTCTTTCTGCTGACCAATCTGGACCATCGCCGTCACATGGAACGCCGCCTGCGCCGGTCGCAACGCCGCATGGCTCAGATCATCGATTTTTTGCCGGACCCCACCTTTGTCATCGACACCCTGGGCCAGGTGGTCGCCTGGAACCGGGCCATGGAAGCACTGACCGGGTTTGCGGCTCGCGATATGCTCGGCAAGGGCGATTACGAATACGCGCTCCCGTTCTACGGGAGTCGACAGCCGCTGCTGATCGACCTGCTCGGTCAGTGGCAAGACGATGCGGTCGACAAATACGAGGAGATTCAGCGCGTCGGCGACTGCCTGCTGTCGGAAACCCGGCACCCCCTGCGCATCCTTGGCAACCGCCACTTTACCATCATGGCCGGCCCGATTTACGATGACGCCGGTGCGGTGGTCGGCGGCATCGAAACCCTTCACGACATCACCGAATTGAAAAACGCCAAGGCGGCCATCGTGGAGGCCAGCCGCATGCTGCGGCTGGTGATCGATACCATCCCGGTGCGCGTGTTCTGGAAAGACACCGACAGCCGCTATCTGGGCTGCAACCAGCCCTTCGCTGAAGACGCCGGGCAAGCCTCCCCCGACGATCTGATCGGAAAAGACGATTACGCCTTTTCCTGGGGAGTGGATCAGGCCGATTCCTACCGCCGGGACGATCGGGCCGTCATGGCGTCGGGCAAAGCCCGGCTCAATTCCGAAGAACGCCAGACCACCCCTGACGGCCGCACCATCTGGTTGCAGACCAGCAAGGTCCCCATGCGCGATGCGCAGGAGAACATCATCGGTGTGCTGGGGACCTATCAGGATGTTACCGACCGCAAACGGGCCGAAGAGGAGCTCAGTCGGCTGCGCAACTACCTGGTCAACATCATCGACTCCATGCCATCGGTCCTGGTGGGCGTAGACCGAGACGGCCGGGTCACCCAGTGGAACCGGCAGGCCGAAAAGGTGACGGGGCTCACCTATGAGACGGCCCAATCGCGGCCACTGGCGGATGTGTTTCCCCGGCTGATCGATAAAATGGACCTTATCCACACGGCCATCAGGGACCGTCGGGTGCTCAAGGACGCCAAGGTTTCCCAGTTCGGGCGCGGCGAGACGCGGTTTGAAGACCTGACCGTCTTTCCCCTTGTGGCCAACGGGGTCGACGGCGCGGTGATCCGGGTGGACGATGTGACCGATCGGGTCCGCCTGGAGGAGATGATGATCCAGAGCGAGAAGATGCTGTCCGTCGGTGGCCTGGCGGCCGGCATGGCCCATGAGATCAACAATCCCCTGGCCGGCATTATGCAAAACGCCGCCGTTCTGGCCAGCCGCTTGAGCGCCGACCTGTCGGCCAACCACAAGGCTGCCCAGGCCGCCGGTACGAGCATGGCGGCGATCCGGCGCTATATTAAACTGCGCCAGCTGAACCGCATGCTGGACAACATCCGCACATCCGGCGAACGGGCCGCCGCCATCGTCAGGAATATGCTCAGCTTTGCCAGAAAAAGCGATCGCATCGTCTCGAGTCACGACCTGCGGGTGCTCATGGATGAAGCCGTAGAGTTGGCGCAAACCGATTACGACATGAAAAAACACTACGACTTCAAGCAAATTCAGATCGTGCGCCAGTATGCCGAGACCCTTGACCCCGTGCCCTGTGAGAAAAGCAAGCTCCAGCAGGTGTTTTTGAATATTTTGAAAAACGGGGCCGAGGCCATGGCCGACAATATGGCCGCCAAAGCGGTTGCAACCTTTACCCTGAAGATTGAAGATGACGGATCGTGGGTGCAAGTGGAGATCATCGACAACGGCCCGGGGATGGAAGAGAATACGCGCCGCCGTGTTTTCGAACCCTTTTTTACCACCAAGCCGGCCGGAAAGGGTACCGGATTGGGCTTGTCTGTTTCCTATTTCATCATCACCGAAAACCACTCCGGTAAGATGGACGTCTTTTCCACGGCCGGAAAGGGCACCCGATTTGTCATTCGCCTGCCCAAAAGCGCAGCCGACGTGACCTGAACGCATTGACCGGCATGCTTTGGAGCCTTGAATCATGTCACGCCCTCTTATCCTGGTCATAGACGATGAGATCGCCATTAGAGACAGCTTCGGTGCTTACCTGGAAGATTGCGGGTACGGCGTCATCACGGCCGAAAACGGTCGCCAGGGGCTGGCCGCTTTCCGAGCGCAGGGCCCGGATCTGGTGATTGTGGATCTGCGCATGCCCGAAGTGGACGGTATTCAGGTTCTCTGCGAAATACGCCGCTTGTCCCCGTTGACGCCCCTGATCGTGGCATCGGGTACCGGCATTATCGGCGATGCCGTCGCCGCCCTGCGGCAGGGTGCCTGGGACTATCTGCTCAAGCCGGTCGAGGACCTGTCCGTTCTGGCCCATGCGGTCGAAGCCGCCCTGGAGAAGCGTCAGCTCAAAAAAGAGAATCAGGACTACCGGGCGAATCTGGAAAAGTTGGTCAAGGCCCGTACAGCGGCCCTGGCCGAGACAAATGCGATCCTGTCGCAGATCAACACCCAGTTCCGCCGGATCTTGGACACCCTGCCGACCGGCATCATCATTGTCGATGCCGAGAGCAGCCGGATTGTCTACCTGAGTCCGGCCGCGGCCGGCATGCTGGGCGTCGATCCGCAAGATGCGCTCGGGATTCCCTGCCAGCGGGTGTGTCCGCAACTGGCCGGCAACTGTTCCATGGGAAAAGACAAGTCCCTGGATCGTGCCGAACGAACGATGCTGACCGTCGATGGCCGTGAGGTGCCGGTTCTCAAGACGGTCTGCCGAACCGTGCTCGAAGGAAGGGACTGTTTTATCGAAAGCTTTATCGACCTGTCCGAACAGCTGCGGGCCGAACAGGAACAAAAGCGGCTGCAAACCCAGCTTCGCCAGGCCCAGAAAATGGAGGCCCTGGGCACTCTGGCCGGGGGCATCGCGCACGACTTCAACAACATCCTCAGTGCGGTGCTCGGGTATTCGGAGTTGGGGCTTCAGGACCTTGACGATGCCTCCCATCCGCTTTTCGCCAAGTTGACCGCCATCAACCATGCCGGTCATCGGGCCAAGCGACTGGTCGATCAGATTCTGGCCTTCAGTCGCCGGCAGGAACAACCGCAAGTTCCGGTCAAGATCGCACCCATCGTCAAGGAGGTACTCAAACTACTGCAGTCCTCCCTGCCGGCTTCGATCCGGGTCCAGTCGACCATCGCGGACGACCGGACGGTCATGGGCGACCCCACCCAGATACATCAGATCATCATGAATCTGTGCACCAATGCCTATCACGCCATGCAGGATGCGGGGGGGCTCCTCAGTCTGGTGCTGGAGCCCGTCTGCGTCGATTCAAGGGACGCTTGCGGCGTGGAAGACCTGCCCGCGGGCTCCTACCTGCGGATAGTGGTTGCCGATACGGGAACCGGCATCGACCCGGCCATCATCGAGCGCATTTTCGACCCTTACTTCACGACCAAGGAAAAGGGCAAGGGCACCGGCCTTGGGCTGGCTGTGGTGCACGGCATCGTCAAGCAGTACGGCGGAGGTATCAGCGTTGACAGCCGCCTGGGCAAGGGCACCGCAATCTCTGTTCTTTTGCCGGCCTGCGTCCCGCCAGCGCCTGAGAGCGGCCACCTGCCGGTCAGTATGCCCCGTGGCCACGAACACGTGCTGCTGGTCGATGATGAAAAGGACCTGGTCGAGATCGTCGGCAGCATGCTTGAGCGACTCGGCTACCGGGTGATGGCATGCACCGGCAGCATGGAAGCGCTGGCACTTTTTAAACAGGATCCATTCGGCTTCGACCTGGTCGTTTCCGATTTCAACATGCCTGGATTGACCGGTGATCAGCTGGCCCAGCAGATTCTGTCGATCCGGAGGGAGATACCCATCATCGTCTGTACCGGCTTTTCCAAGGCCTTCGATCAAGCGCGCGCCAAGGCCATCGGCGTGCGTCGGGTTCTGATGAAACCGCTGACGATGGAGGCCATCGCCCATGCCCTGCGGGAGGTGCTGGCCGCCTCCCCCTGATCGGCGGTCCGGTTTGACGACGATGGCCGCCTCCGGGGTCAACAGCGGCACGACGGCTTTTTTGGCAGCCAGTGACCTAGGGGCTTGACATGCGCCCTGGAGATGGATTAGAGATTACCTAACGACCGGTCGGTAAGTTTTTCTTCCAAATCGCCCGTATCCAAGCCGGCGCATGGTATCTACCGCCTCAGGAGCTGCCGCCGCATGACCGACATGAAGGCCACGATCAAAGCGGTATCCATCGACCTTTTTTTCCAGAAGGGATACTTTGCCACCAGCATCAGCGATATCGCCAGGGGCAGCGGCATTCAAAAGGCCAGTATCTATTACCACTACGACAGCAAAGAGTCGATTCTGTTTCACATCCTGAAGGGCACCATGGACGATTTGACGGCCAATCTCAAGGCGAGCCTATCATTGGCCAAGGATGTGGAGCAGCGCATGCGGTCAGCGGTTCGCAGCCATGTCTGTTTTCACCTGCAGCGCCAGAAAGAGAACTTTATCGCCAACAGTGAACTGCGCGGCATCACGGCCGAATACCGTCGCATTATCGTGGACCAGCGTGATGAATATGAACGGGTGTTTCAGGATATTATCTGCCAGGGGATTGCCGAGAGGGTGTTCGCCCGGGCGGATGCCAAAATTCTCTCCTATGCCATCTTGACCCTGTGTACGGCGGGCGCCACCTGGTACAAGTCGGGGGGACGCTTGGCCGTGGACGAGATCGCCGACATTTATGAAAATTTCATAATCGGCGGCCTCAAGCAGGGTGGGCTGGAGCCACGCCCCGGTAGTTGAGCGGGGGTGCTGGGAGCGAAGAGAGACGGTGCCAGATCGGCGCCCACGCGACGAAGACGCCATTTTTTAAAAGGAGGGCATTGTGGATTTTGATTTGACCAGGGAACAGGAGATGATTCGCAAGGAGGTCCGCAAGTTTGCCCAAAGTGAGATTGCGCCGGTCGCGATGGAACTGGACGAAACCGAGACCTTCTCCAGCGAGTTGACTCGCAAGATGGGTGAGATCGGGTTGTTTGGCCTGTTCGTTTCGGAAGCCTATGACGGACAGGCCATGGACTACATCTCCTACATCATCGCCGTCGAGGAGATTGCCCGGGTGGACGGCAGTCAGGCGGCCACCATTGCGGCCGGCAACTCGCTTGGCATCGGACCGCTCTACTACTTCGGCAGCGACGCCCAGAAGAAAAAATACCTGCCACCATTGTGCAGGGGAGAGGCCTTGTGGGGATTCGGGCTAACCGAACCGACGGCCGGTTCCGATGCCGGCGGGTCCAAGACGACCGCCGTACGTGACGGCAACCAGTGGGTGATCAACGGGTCGAAAATTTTCATCACCAATGCTGCCAGTGACATGACCCTTGGGGTGACGGTTCAAGCCGTCACCGGCACGCGTCCCAATGGAAAGCCGGAATACTCCTGCTTCATCCTGGAAAACGGCGCCAAAGGGTTCAAGGCCGTCCCGATGAAGCGCAAAATGATGTGGCGGTCGTCCAATACGGCCGAACTCTATTTCGACGATGTGCGCGTGCCCGCCGAAAACATTCTGGGCCGGCAGGGCGACGGATTTCACCAGATGCTCAAAACCCTGGACGGCGGCCGGCTCTCGATTGCCGCCATGGGTCTGGGCGGGGCCCAGGGCGCCTACGACGCCGCCCTGAAATACGCGCGCCAGCGCGAGCAGTTCGGCCAACCCATTTCCAAGTTCCAGGCCGTGGCCTTCAAACTGGCCGACAGTGCCATGGAGATCGAGTGCGGCCGCAACCTGCTTTACAAGGCCTGCTGGCTGCGGGACAACCGGCGTCCCTTCGAAAAAGAGGCTGCCATGGCCAAGCTCTATTGTTCCGAGCTCATGGGTCGGGTGGCGGATCGGGCCGTGCAGATTCACGGCGGATACGGGTTGATGAAGGAGTACGACGTCGAGCGCTTTTATCGCGACCAGAAACTGCTGGACATCGGCGAGGGAACGTCGGAGGTTCAGCGCATCGTCATCTCCCGCCACATCGGCTGCTGATCGAACCCGTTTACTGAGGAGGCCCAATGAACGACCCTATCCTGCTGACCGAGATGCGCGACCAGGTGGCCGAAATCACCCTGAACCGACCGGCAGTGATGAATTCCATCAATTTCGACCTGCTCAAGGCACTCAAAGCGACCATCGCCGAGATCCGGTTTGACAGTGACGTCCGGGTCGTCATCATCACCGGCGCCGGCGAGCGGGCCTTTTGTTCGGGTGCGGATCTGAAAGAACGCGCCACCCTGTCGCCAGTCCAGGTCAAGACTTACATTTTCACGATCCGCAATCTGTTCACCGAGATCGAACAGCTCAACAAGCCGGTCATCGCCGCCATCAACGGCGTGGCATTGGGTGGCGGCACCGAACTGGCCCTGGCCGCGGACATCCGGATCGCTTCGGAAACCGCCACCATGGGGCTGACCGAAACCCGGCTGGCCATCATTCCCGGGGCCGGCGGCACCCAGCGCCTGCCGCGCCTGGTGGGCAAGGGCAAGGCCAAGGAACTGATTTTTACCGGCCGGCGCATCGACGCCGCCGAAGCGCTGGCCATCGGCCTGGTCAATGCCGTCAGTTCCCCGAACGCCCTGCTCGAGACCTGCCGGGCCATGGCGGCCGAGATCAGCGAGGCCGGCCCGGTGGCCATCGAACAGGCCAAATACGCCATCAATCATGGCACCGAGACGGACCTGTCCACCGGCCTTTCCATCGAATCCAACGCTTACTGGGTCTGCATTCCCACCGAAGACCGCCTGGAGGGGCTGGCCGCTTTCCGGGAAAAGCGCAAACCGGTCTACAAGGGACGCTGAGAAACGGCGGCGGCTGACCCGAGTCCCGCCGAAACCACGTTGACACCATCTTGAACAGGAGGCATCATGACCGAATACGATTACTGGAACATCTTTCCGCGCATGCCAAAAAAAGTCACCCTGGGTGACATCACCGTCCGGGATGGCTTCCAGCACCTGGAAAAGTTCATCTCGACGCGGGCCAAGATCTTTTACGCCGAAGAGATGATTTTTGCCGGTTGCCGCAACATCGAGGTAACCAACCTGGGCAACCCCTACCTGATGCCCCAGTTCAGCGATGCCGAGCGGGTGCTGGCGCATTTGCGCAGCGACCGCTTCAAGTCGCGCTGTCAAAAGCGGGGTATCGATCCGGCCGATGTCACCATCACGGCCGTGACCATCCGCGAACCCTCCGTCGACCGGGCCATCGCCCTGGCCCAAAAGGGGGTCGGGCCGGACCGCTGCCTGATGATGGTCTCGACCGAGGAGGAGCATCACTTTGCCAACTCCGGCCTGACGCTGCCCGAATACTGGAAGGAGTGTGAGAGCGCGATCCGCAAATGCCGGGATGCCGGTCTGCAGATGTGCGGCACGGTCAGCACCATCTGGGGCAGCCCGATCGCCGGGGCCACCGAATTGGCCGATGCGGTCGAGTTCACCAAGCGCTGGCTGGAGATCGGCGCCACGGACATCGAACACGCCGACCATGACGGCAGCGCCTCGGCTCCACAGGTCTACCGCTACTTTTCCATGATCCTGGACCAGATCCCGGACACCTCGGTGCACATCGCCCACTTTCATGAGACCAAGCGCGTGGCCTCGGCCTCGGTGCTGGCGGCTCTGCAGGCGGGTATCTGCCACTTCGAAGGCACGCTTGGCGGCCTGGGCGGACAACCGGCCAACTTTTTGGACGACTGCCCGGTCCCGGGCACGGGCGACTACTACTATGAAGATCCGCGCTATGTCGGCTTGACGTGCCTCGAGGATATGCTGGTCCAGATCGACGAGATGGGCATCGAGCACGGCTATGATGTTGACCGCGTTTTGTGGCTGGGGCGTCAGCTCGAGCGCACCGTGGGACACCGGCTGCGCAGTGAAGCCGTCGTCAACGGACGCACCCTCAAGGCGGGGCACCCCAAATTCGCCCGGCCGGGCTTAAAGCGGCTCAAGGAGAAGATGGGCGAGGCACGCGACCAGAAACTTCCCAAGGAGTGGGCCCGGCAGGCGGTGCTGCCTGAGCGCTACCGCCCCTGACGACAGACCATTCGACCCATATCAGGAGCTTTGCCATGCAAACAGGCGACAAAAAACCCCATATCAACGTGGATTACTTCGAGGATCTTACCGGACAGATCCGGTCGGACAGCCGCTCCCCATCGTCGCAAAGCGGCCGGGAAGACATCGGCCAACGCATCAAGGCCATCCGCGAGTCCAAAGGGATTACCCTCGAGGAGCTGTCCAACCTGACCGGCTTCGACGTGGCCCTGCTGTCAAGCATCGAACGCTGCGAAGTCCAGCCCCAGCTGGGAACGGCCATTAAACTTTCCAAGGCCCTGGACAGCGCCTTCGGTCGCCTGGTGTCCGGTGTGGGTGAGAAGCTTTATTCGATCACCCGCAAGGGAGAGCGCAAGATCGTTTCACGCTCGACTTCGCAAAAGGGAGCCCGGCAGGCCTACACCTACAAGAGCCTGGCCCCCGATGTGAAAGGGCGCCACATGGAGTCGCTGATTGTCCAGCTGGAAACCGCGCCGGATACGGAGCGCTCCATTCACGAGGGTGAGGAGTTCATCTATGTCCTCGACGGTGCGGTCTCTCTGGACATCGGCGACGAGCACTTCAGCCTTTCGCCTGGAGACAGTGCCTACTACCTGTCCACCACGCCGCACCTGATTGCCGCCGTCGAGGGCCAGGCCACGATTCTGGCCGTGCTCTACAGCGGCTGACCGCGGCCCGCGCTTAAACCGCAAACGACCGCCCCGGGAACGATTTTTCCCGGGGCGGCCGTCACACCAACTGCGTGGTGGCCGAAGCGACGCTGGCTCAGGGCATTACCGCATCGATCACAAATCCGCGATAGTGGCTGTTGATGGTAAACGAATTCCCGGCAATCCGGCCCTCGTTGTTGACATCGATCGCTTCGCTGAACGGATAGGGCTGGACAAAGGGGTATTCGTAAAAATCATTGTGAATGCCGAGGTCGAAGATGACGTCGCCATACCAGGCGCAGGCGTGCACGATGGGCTTGGTGATGCCGCCCTGGCTGTAGGTCTCCCCGGTTTCCGAATAGCCGACCACCAGGCCGTTGTCGTTGATGGCCGTGGCCCAGCTGTTCTCCCCGCCCAGGGTGCCGAGATCCTTCATTTCGCCGGTACCGCCGGTGTTCAGGGCCCAGATGAAGGCGTGTGTCGCCCCACTGCCGGTGGTCGAATGGCCGACCACCTGGGTCTGGGGGTAGGGCTTGTTGTTCAGACCCGCCGCTTCGCTGCTGCCGCCCCCCAAATCGCCGCACGGATACATGGAGCCGCCGTCCCAGAAAAACGCCATCGATCCGGACGTGCCCACCACATAGCCGCTGTCGTTGATGGCCGAGGCCGTGGTCGCTTCGGCACCGGGGAGGTGGTTCAAGGATTGGACCACATCCACGTCGAGGTCGTGAAACACGGCCGTGGTGCCTTCGGAATTGACCACGGCCTGGTTCTGACTGTTGATGCCGACCGGTTCGGTCAGCTTGGCGCCGATGATTTTACCCAGGACTCCAGAGGTTCCAAGCGCTCCGTTGGTTTTTTTCACGTACCAGGCGTTCTTGTTCTCCTCGTCATCTTCGCGGGTATAGAGAACGTAATCGCCATTGATGAAGTGCGCTTCGGAGAACTTTCCCTCGCCGGCTGGTGCAAGGTCGGTAAAGGCCCCGCCGTGCCAGTAGAAGGCCCGTTTCTGCTCCTCCTCCGGCCAGCCGGTGCCCGTGGTCGAGTTGCCGATGGCGTCTCCGTCGGGACCGATGCCGACCGCTTCGCTGTAGATGAAGTTGGTCGTGTCGTCATCCGGGTCGTAGAGGCCGGAATGGATTCCCAGATAGGTCATGGCGCCTGCGGCATCGCGCAAAAAGGCCGCTTTGGTGGGCTGGCCGGTCCCGCCCGTGGACTGGCCCACGACGCTGCCGTCGTCGCTGATGGCGTGGATTTTGGTCCAGTACCAGTTGTCTCCAATGTCGACCAAATCGCCGGCATCGTCCAGGGGGCCCAGTTCGCCCGGGCCGGCCACCCGGCTCATGGTGATGTTGGCATCGTCGGCGCCGCCGTTGCCGGTGGTACCGTCATTGTCGCCGTCGCCGGTGTCGACGGCCGCCGGGGTCGTGCCGTCGTTGACCGCAACCTCCTCGTCGCCGCCGCTGCTGCACCCGATCAGCAAGAGTGCCGCCAGCAATGCCACTGCCAAGAGATGGGCCGCGTTGAATCGATTTTTATGCATTATTCAGTACGCTCCTGTTAGTAGGCCGCCGCGCGCTGTTCGAGCTGGACGATTTTGGGGTTCATGAAAATCAGCAGTTCATTGTTGTCGACCTTTTCCAATCGCCGGCCAAACATCCATCCGACCAACGGCATCTGATAGAGCCCCGGGAACCCATTTTTCTCATTGGAGGAAGAGGCCTTGATAATTCCGCCGATGACGATCGTGTCGCCGTCGTTGACCAGCAGCTGGGTTTCGGCTTCGTTGGTGGAGATTACCGGGACGCCGTCGACAAACCCGGTCACGTCGTTCTTCTGGATCATGATCGTCAAGGAGATGCGGTTGTCAGGGGTGACGTGCGGCGTCACCTCCAGCAGCAGATCGACGTCTTTGAATTTCACCGACGAGCCACCGGCCGAGTCGCGCTCCAGGTAGCCGATCTCTTGGCCCTGTTTGATCTTGGCCTTCTTGTTGTTCAGGGTCAGAATCTTAGGCGCCGACAGGATCTTGCCGTTGCCATTGGTTTCCAGGGCGGTCAGGGCGGCATCCAGCGTAAACGGGGTGCCGGCGATCTTGGTGTAGCTCAATCCCAGACCGTTGTTGGTGGCGGCCGGATAGTTCATGGCCACGGAGGAGGTCCATGCGGCCCCGCCGTTGTTGACGCTGACCGGCCCTACGCCCAGGTTCCAGGAAAACCCGAGTTCCTTGGTGTAGTTCTCGTTGACCTCGACCACCCGGGCTTCGATAATTACCTGGGAGGTGACTTTGTCGATCTGGACGGCGATCTCCTCGGCTTTGGCGATCTTGTCGGCCGTGTCCGTAATGATGATCTGGTTGTTCTTACTGTCGACGGACACCGACCCGCGCCCCTTGGTTACAATCGGCTCGATGTGCGGCAGAATTTCCTGGGATGCATCGGAGTAGCTGACCGGGATGTAGCGGGTTCGAAGCGGCTCCAGGGACTTGATCTGCTCCTTCTCTTTTTGCATGGCGGTGATTTGTGCGTTGCGCAGGTCGTTTTCCTGCTTGAGGGTGGTCAAGGTCGCGATTCGGACGATGTCACCCTCGACGATCATCCCCAGCTGGTTCATGCGCAGGACCAGATCCAGCACCTGGTCCCAGGGCACCGGTTTGTCCAGCGTCAAGGTGACCTTGCCGGTGACATCCTTGTCGATGGCAAAATTTTTCCCGCTGACTTCTCTTAGAATACGGAACACGTTCTTGATGTCGGTTTCGTAGAAATCCAGGGCGATCTTCTCACCCGTGTATTGCTGGATGTTCTTGTTCAGGACCATGGCCTTGTCGGTGTCGAAGGTCATCGTCGCGACCTCGGCGCCTTGGGCCTGATCCGTGGCGGTCGGCAGGCTCTCGGATGCTGACCCTTGGCCGGCGTCAAGCGGTTTGGAGAAATTTCCAGCCGAGGCCGAGCCGAAGGAGGATTCCAGGGCTTTTTTCCATTCGGGAAGGTTGCTCTGGTCGACGGGTGCCGGCGGGACGGTCGAGGCTTCAAAGTGGACCAGCAGGAGCCCGTCGGTCTGTTCTGTGTAAAAGGGCACCGGTTCACGCAGCTCGATGGTAAAGAGCGCGTAATCCTTCATCGATGGCAGTTGAATGGGCATAATCCGGTTAACCGCGCTTTCGAAGCGGGTGGTGATCATGGGCCGCTGCCGGAAGTCGGCGATGTTGGCGTTCAGCAGGCGCAGTTCAAGCACCGTGTTGGACACCTTTTTCAGGTCGTACTCCACGGGGGCGGTCGTTTCGATGGAAAGGGTCGACCTGCCGTCGGCCTCACCCAGAAAATCCATGCGGTTGACCCAAATCCGATCTGACGGCGTAATGCTGGCACCGGTGCCCTGAAAGGTCGCGGACGGGGTAACGGTCCTAAACGGCGCCTGCTGCCCGGACGGCTGCGTGCCGTTGACGTCGGCGGCCTGCGGTTCGGTCGCCGCAGCCATTGCCGCCGCCTGACTGCTGCCATCCGCGGGTACCGCGCTGCGGTCAAACCGGATTACCAGAGCCGAACCGTCTTGAAGGACCTGGTAGGGTGCGTCTGCGGCAAGCAGAATCTCAACCCGGGTGGTGTCGATTTTCGTTTTGACCTGATCGGCGCGAATTGCGGTGACCGGGCCGTCTGTCGATTCGATGGCCGGGTTGGCCGCATCCAGCTGCGTTTCCGGGAAATATAGCACGACGCCCAGCGGGAGCGGCTGCTTGACCGAGGTGTAGGTCAAGGGCGCGTTTCCGGTGATGACGACATCGAGCGCATCCGTTGTTTCGGACAGCGTGATGGCGGTGATCCGCATCGGCTGCGAAGCATCAAGTGCCGTCGTGCCGGTTTGTCGCCCCGCATCCTGTGTGGCACACGATGCGAAAAGGAAGACCACAACCCATCCCAGGCAACAATTCCGTGCCCATCTCTTTGGAAATCCGATCCTGATGTTTCGCATATTATTCTCCAGCCGGTTTCTGAAGTTTGATTTCGGTGTGTTGAAGCGTTAGTTCCCCCATGAGGTTTTCTAATTCTTCTTCGACAACCAAACTACTTGCATTAATCTGAGTGACAATCCCTGAATTCAAGCCGACATAGGTTCCCTTGTGGACGATAAAGCCCTTGCCGCTGCTGTCCTCCATCAGGGCCCGGTTTCCCGATGGCGCTCTGACGATGGCCACCAGGTCGAGCTGATCGAGGCTGATCTTTTCGAGCGGTGTGCGCGGCTCCCGTTTTTTGCGCTTCTCGATGCCCTGCGCTTGCGCTACCGTCTCCTGCTTTTCCGTTTTAAACAGCCGCGTAAATGGATTTAGCCGGTTTGCCGGATCATAAATTCGGGTGGCGGCAATGTCGGGCAGTGTATCTTCGGAGGCCTGGTCTTTTGCAGGCGCCGACGGTTCGGTCTGTTTTGCCGTTTCGGCCTCATTTTCCGCCGTCGGATTGCTGACGACGATGCGCTTGCTGACCACCTGAGCCTTGGCTTGCCGCTTCTGTTCTCCGCAGCTGCACAAAAAACATGCAATCAGCAGGAAAAGAGCTACAATGCCGCCAACTTGTTTCAATTGCATTCGCATGATTTTACCGATTCTTTTTTCTCTTCTGTTTTTTTGACCGCACGGGTTCCTCAGGGGCTGCCTCAATGAACTTGTACGTGACCGCCGTACAGGTTGTCGTCAGCTCCGAGCCCTCTTTTTCCGGTGTCATATTTACGTCTTTGATGTTAACAATTCGATTGAGCTCGGCGACACTTTCGAAAAAAGTGGCAACGCCATGGTAATCGCCCGTCATCTTCATTGAAACGGGGATCTCCGCGTAGAAGTCTTTTTTGACTTCCGGTTTGGGCTGGAAGAGGACGAAGCTCAGGCCGGCATCCTTACCGGACTTGGAGATCCCGGTCAGCAGGGTCGGTATCTCTTCGTTCTCGGGCAAGGCGCGCATCACCACCCGGAACTGTTCTTCCGCATCCTGCATCTGTTTTCTGAAGGCATTCAGCTGGCGCGCATTTTTCTTGGCGACCGCCAACTGCTCTTCAACTTTCGACAGATTGGCCTTGAGCGTGTCGATCTTTTTGAATTTCGGATAATAGGAGAAATAAACAAAAGCACCGACCAGCACTATCAACAGGCCCGCCCAGATCGCGATCCGCTGGACTTTGGTAAGCTGTTCCAGCTTATCCAACAATGGGTTGATTTTTTCAGTGGAAACCGCTTTGCCTTGCTTCATTTCCGCAACACCTATTTAGTGGTTTTATTGGTCGCTTTTTGAAACCGGATGTCGAATCGTTTCAGCTTGAGGCCCTCGACCGACGTATCTTGACTGATGGACAGCAGCTTCACGTCGGCATACTTTTCGACCGATTCGATGCGCGTCATGTATTCGGCAACCGTGGGGTTGTCCAGCGCAATTCCGGTCACCTTGACGCTGCCAGCGTTCTCTTCCAGACCGGTCAGCCACATGCGCTTTTCGACATTCAGCCTGGCCATGTCGTCGAGCAGGGTGACCGGCGCTTTGCGAGTCAGGTCCAAGGATTTGATCACCTCGATTTTTTTATTGAGAACATCCAGCTTCTTTTTTATCTCAGCGATCTCTTTGTTGATCTCGTTGTACTTGTCGACCTGCGCCTTGGTTTCGGAAATCTGTTTGTCCAGAAGGTTAATCTTGCCGGACAGCAGATAGTTAAACCAAGTGGCAACGATCACCACGAAGACAAGCGACAACAGAAAGATGGACACCTGTCGCCGGATGTTCTCTTTTTTTCTTGCGGCTCGAAATGGAAGTAAATTAATGCGTATCATTTATCATCAACTTTTCTGGTAGCGAGTCCCATGCTGATTGAAGCTTGAGGGGCGATTCGTTTTAAAAACGCCACATCGAAGCGATTCTCATCGATGTGAAAATTTTCAAACGGGTTAATCGTTGCCACCTCTGCAGAGGTTTCAACAGACAGCAGCTGCCTGAACTCCTTGATGTTGCCGCCACCGCCGCTGAGCATTATCCGTTTGATCTGATCATCGGGATAGGTCGAGTAGAAGAAGTCGAGGGCCCGACGGATTTCCGTGCACCAGTCTGAAACGACCGACGACACAATGTCGGTGAGGTCACCGGCAGGCATTTTGTCGGAGTGGTCCCCGAACTTGATTTGTTCCGCCTCCTCCAGGGTACAGTCGATCAACGATGCGATTTTGTGGTCGATCTGGCTGCAGCCCAGCGACACATCCCGCATGAAAACCGATGTTTTCCCTTTTAAGATGTTTAAGGATGTCTTGCTGGCGCCAATGTCGATCAGCGCCACGTTTTCATCCTCGGAAGGGGCGTAGTTGAACTCGTAAATGTTTTGAAGGCCGAATGCATCCACGTCGATGATGCACGGGTTGAGGCCGGCCAGTTGGGCAATATTGACGTAATCGTTGACCATCTCTTTTTTGGCGGCGACCAACAGGACATTCATCTGGTTGGGGTTGTTTTCATTTTCGCCCAGAATCTGAAAGTCGAGATTGACATCGGAAATGTCGAACGGAATATACTGCTCCGCCTCGTAGCTGATGCTGTCCTGAAGCTGTTCCTCCGGCATGGTCTGAACGTTGATCTTTTTTACGATGACCGAGTATCCGCCAACCGAAAGCGCAACGTTGTGGCTTTTAATGCCGTAATTTTTGAACAGCTGGCGGATGGTGCCGGCGACTTGCTCGGTATCTTTGATCGCGCCGTCTTCGATGAGACCGGGCGCCAAATCGATGATACCGAACCGCTCCAGGCAGCGGCCTTTTTTCGTTTCCGAAATCTCCGCCGCTTTGATGGATCTAGATCCGATGTCAAGGCCGATTAGACGATCTTTTTTCCCAAGAAACATGATTCGCTCTTTTAATCGTTAAAGATTTTTTTGCTGTCCGAAAGGCGATATCCCCGTGCCAACAAGAATTTTCGCTTGGTTTCCAGCCGGCACGGCTTGCCCTCTTCGATTCGTGAAATCGTGATGGGAGAGATGTTGGCTTCCCGCGCCAGTTCCGACTTGCTTACCAAAAGTGATTCCCTAACTTGTTTTAATGAATTTTTCGTCATTTTTTCTGTAAAATCTATTGGCATGGCTCAAGGAATCGATGTAGGTTATATGACTCCAATTTCAAGAGGTGCTGAGCGGCGGCCAATGGTCAAGCATGTTGCAATTTTCATGGTCGTAATATGGTCGCAGCCGCTGGTTAAATTCCTAAATCGGTATTGGCAACCAAAACTTTAGTACGATGTCTTTAACGGATAAAAAAAATGAGATAAAACCGGCCTACCGCGCCGAACGCACCAAACCCTTTCGTTTGGTTAAGTATTTCACCTTTTCCAGCCTGATCGCCATTTTTCTGGGGACCATTGTCCTGTCCGTGCTCAACACCCACTGGGTGCGTTCGATGCAGTATGAGAAAAGTGAGGATTATGCACTGCTTCTGGTCGAAAATCTGAACCATCAGGTCTTTTTGCAATTCATTCTTCCGGTCGGGTTGAAATACGGCAAGATCGAGCTGCGCAACAAGGAGCAGTTTGAAAGGATGGACAGCGTCGTTCGCAGCACGCTGCACAGCTTTAAGGTCGAAATGGTCAATATCTACGGCAAAAAAGACATCATTGCCTACAGTTTTGCACCCGAACTGGTCGGCATGGAGGATGTCGGCGGTACCTTTTATAAGAGGGCGGTGGAGGGAGAGACCACTTCCAAGCTGGTTCAAAACGGCACGTTCTGGGAAATTTTTCTGGGGATTCCGAAAGCGATCACGCTGGTTACGTTTGCACCCTTGAGGGCCGAAAAGCCGTTGTCGCCGATATCCGGCCCGGTCCTGGGTGTGGTTGAAATCAGACAGGATCTGTCCGGCGACCACCGTAAAATCTTCAAGTTTCAGGTCCTGGTGATCCTGACCATCAGTATCGTCATGGCCATTTTGCTGTTGACCCTGATCTATGTCGTCAAACGCGGGGAAGGGATCATCGAAAGACGGGCCCTCGAGCGCATCCGCCTCAAGGATCAGCTGGCCCGATCCAAGCACCTGTCCTCCCTGGGAGAGATGGTTGCCGGCGTTTCCCACGAGATCAGGAACCCCTTGGGCATCATCAGCAGCTCCGCCGAACTGCTCAAAAAGAAGATCGACCCCCACGACAGGCTCAACGGCATTGCCGACATCATCGTGACCGAATCACGGCGCCTGAACAACATTATCAGCGATTTCTTGAACTACGCCCGCCCCAAAAAACCCAAACTCGGCCCCTGTCGGGTCGATGAGGTCCTGGCCAAGAACATCCACTTCCTTGAACAGCAGCTCACCTCGAACGGGTATGCCATCACGACATCTTTCGTCGATCCGATCCCCGTGATCATGGCCGACGCGGACATGCTCTACCAGGCCTTCCTCAACCTGCTGATCAATGCCATGCAGGCCATGCCCGACGGCGGCCCCATCGCGGTGTCGATCGACCAGACGGATGCGGCCCTGATCGTCACCATCGCCGATGAGGGCCAGGGGGTCACGGCGTCGGTAATGGAAAAGATCTGGGATCCCTTTTTTACCACCAAGGAAAAGGGGACAGGATTGGGGCTGGGTATCGTAAAAAACATTGTCGAGGCCCATGGCGGCGATATCCGAATCGACAATCGACCCGAAAAGGGGGCCCGAATTTCGATTCATTTTCCACGCAATCCAAAGGACGCATGATGGAAACCATTCTCATTGTTGATGATGAGAAAAATTACACCCTTATCCTGGCCGCAATTCTCGAAGACGAGGGATTTGAAACCCTGACGGCCAACAGCGGCCAGGAGGCCTTGGCGATTCTTTCCGAATCCGATGTGGATCTGGTCCTGACCGACATGAAGATGCCGTCCATGGACGGCATCGAGCTGCTCGAGCGGATCAAGAAGGAGGATGCGGACCTGCCGGTCATCATGATGACCGCCCACGGCACGGTCGAAAAGGCGGTCGAGGCCATGCAGAAAGGCGCTTACAATTACATCCTCAAACCCTTCGACAACGAGCGGCTGGTGCTTTACGCCAGCAAGGCGGTCTCCATGTATCGCGTGGTCAAGGAGAACCGTCAGCTGCGAAGTGCGGTCGCGGACCGCTACAGCTTCCACAATATTATCGGTAAAAGCAAGGCCATGCAGGATGTCTTCGAGACCATCCGCAAAGTCGCCCCTGCCGCTGCTACGGTGCTCATCGAAGGCGCCAGCGGCACCGGCAAGGAACTGGTCGCCAACGCGCTGCACGTCAACAGCGCCAGAAAAGACAAGCCCTTTGTTGCGGTAAATTGCTCCGCCCTGGCCGAAACCCTCTTGGAGAGCGAGTTGTTTGGCCACGAAAAAGGGGCGTTTACCGGCGCGGTTTCCATGAAGAAAGGGCGCTTCGAGATCGCCGATGGCGGTACCTTGTTCCTAGATGAAGTCGGCGAGCTCTCTTCAGGGTTGCAGGTCAAGCTGTTGCGTGTCCTGCAGGAGCGTGTCATCGAGCGGGTCGGCGGTGTCAAACCGATTCCGGTCAACATTCGACTGGTTGCGGCCACCAATAAATCCCTCAAGGCGGAAGTGGCCAAGGGGAATTATCGGGAGGATCTGTTTTACCGCCTCAACGTGGTTTCGATTACCCTGCCGCCCCTGCGCGAACGGCTGGAAGACATCCGTCCCCTGGTCCTGCATTTTATCGCCAAGTACAGCGGCGAACGCAGCACCGGATTGCCGGTGACCCGCATCCACCGCGACGTGGAGCGCTTGTTTTACGAATACGACTGGCCCGGCAATGTCCGGGAGTTGGAAAACGTCATCGAACGGGCGGTGGTCCTGAGCCCGGAAGAGACCATCCAGGTAAGCGATCTTCCAAAGGATTTTGTCGACAATGCCCACAGCACACTGCACATGGACGGCATCCCCGTCGATGCCGGGCTATACGATACCTTGGCCCTGGTCGAAAAAAACATGATCGTCCGGGCCCTCAAAAAGGCCAATTACGTGCAGGCCCATGCCGCGGAGCTTTTGGGCATCGGCAAGAGCGGTTTGAACCAGAAGATAAAGAAATATGACCTGTTCAAAAAAGACGAGGGTTGATAAGCTTACCACAGATATCGCGGTTTTTTTAGCAAGCCGGCTGGGTTAACCGCTGATTTTTTCTCTTACCAGATCGCCATACATCGAGTCGGGAAACTCCGCCAGCAGCTGCTGGTAGAGGGCCTTGCTTTTGGCTTCCTGGCCGGTCGTTTCGTAGAGCCAGGCCAGGTTGAACAGGGCGTCGCTTTTCATGTCATTTTGGCTGCCGCCGGCAATCATTTCGAAATAGCGCATGGATTCGGGATATTCCGATTTCAACAGATATGCATGTCCCAATCCGCTCAGGATGATGTTTTGCAGTGCCGCGGCGTGCTTGAAATCCTCCAGGGCCCGCGTGTACATGGAGACGGCCGTGTCGGCGTCCCCGCCTTTGTAGCTGATGTCAGCGAAAACGATTCGGGCGGCCTTGGTGGCTTGCTGGGAGCCATATCGATCGAAAATGTCGGTAAAATCGGTTTTTACGCGCGCATAGGCCGTTTTGGGGTCGGTATCTTCAAGGGCGGCCGTGTATTTGGTCACTGCGGCTTCGACCATTTCGGAGGCGCGTTTTTCCTTGGTTTCAAAAACCTGGCGTATGATTGCCGCGCTCAGCAGCAGCGCCACAGCGACGCCGGTGCAGATCAGAAGCGTTTTGGCATTGGACCGCCCGAAAGCGATCAATTTGCCCGAAAAGGTAATAAACCGATCGGGTTCGTTGAGCAACTGTTTGCGTGTTTTGTCCGTCCTGGCCATCAGCCCTCCAGTCTCTTTTTGATCCGCAGCCAGGCCACTTCGGGGATCTCAGCCCCGACCACCTGGCAGACCTCATATCCGCAGGCGGACGCCAGCGCGCCGCTCTTGTCGTAAGGGTAGCCGTTCACCTGGCCGAATAAAAACCCCGAGGCCCAGAGATCTCCGGCCCCGGTCGTGTCGATGGCCTTTCCCGAACCCTGAGGGGCAATTCGATACACCTGATCGCCTTGCTGAATAAAGCTGCCCCGGGCACCCACTTTTAAAACGGCGGTGTCCACGTGCCGGGCCAGGCCGGCCAGCGCATCCATCTCATCCTGGCAGCCCGTATAGGCCAGGGCTTCATCTTCATTGGCAATCAGGATGTCCACATAATTTTCAACAATGTCATGCAACAGGGCACGGGACTGCTCGACCACGGTGAAGCTGGCCAGATCCAGTGATATCAGGGCTCCGGCACTCCGGGCAGCGTTCAAGGCAGCGGTCATCAATTCGGGATTGAACAGCAGATAGCCCTCGATGTGGACCACGGCGCTGTCCGTGAAACACTGCGGCGTGATCTCTTCGGGCTGGGTGTCCGCGGAAGCTCCCAAATAGGTCAGCATGGTGCGCTGGGCATCGGGGGTGATGATGGACAGCACCCGCCCGGTGGGGGTTGTCGAGGTCATCAAATAGGGCTCGACCTCGCATTTGGCCAGGGCTTTTTCAAAAAAGCGGCCCAAGTCGTCGTCGCCCCGTTTTCCCACGAAGCGGGCCTGGCCGCCCAGGCGTCCGATGCCCACGGCCGTATTGCATGCCGATCCGCCGGGCACCACGATGGGCGCGGTGGTTGCCTGGGACAAAATCCGCTGCAGTTGTGGCATGTCCACCAGGAACATACCGCCTTTTTCCAAACCGATGCGATGCACGAACTCGTCGCTTTCATGAACCAACATGTCCACCAGGGCCGAACCGAGGCCCACTACTCTTCGATGACCATTTTGTAGCCGCAACCTGTCACCTTACCAAACCAGGGATTGATAGATCCAGCCCTCATCGCCGTCGGCATGGATCACGTTTATCCATTTCCCCTCTTTCTTGAGCACTTTGAAAGGAACACCCTTGTCCACGGTAAAGCGGATGTCGGTGTCGGTTCCCGGACCCGAACGGACGTTGCACCTGTCTTTTTTAACGATGACGGCGTCCACGTCGCTGAGCAGGGAATTGTGAATCCACCCGCGGTCCCCCTCGAAATCCTCAAACAGAACCCAATCGTCCTGCCTGCTGACCACATTCAGGGGATGATACCGTTCCACCTGCCATATGACGGCCGCGCTGGCATTCGGCTGTGCCCGAACATTGGCAATGTCGGCCGTAACGCTCACCCGCTCGGCCGCCGCCAAGCTCGTCGAGACCAGCATGGCCATAACCGTCAGAATAATCAGTCGTGCCTGTTTCAACGTCGCTTTCCTGTCGGGCCATCAGTCATCGATGGCCTTTACTTGAACCAGCAGTTTCTGTGCCAAACCCCGCCCCATGACAATGCGGTTGTAATCCACGGCAATGACCAACTGTCCCTGGCCGGAATTGGCGATCACATCCACTTCATCCCCCACGCGCAGCCCCATTGCCATCATGCGCGCGCGTGCCACGGGACCGCCGTCTATACGGGCGATCACCAGGCGTTCTCCGGTGGGCGCATCGGAGAGCGGCAGCAGGTTCCGGCGCTGGGCCAGGCATTGGGCACAGATCCCGTACATCTCCAATTTGTGCTGGAGCAGGTGGAATCCGTGATGCGCGGCCGCTTGAATCTGAAGTGACTCCAGTTGCGGGTCTTCAAACTCGACAATTTTCCGGCACGTGGTACAGACCATGTGGTCGTGGTGCTGGCCCAGATGCAGATGCTCGTAAAGGACCTCGCCGTTGTCGAACTGCTGCTTGCTGGCGAAGCCATACTGGCACAACAGTTTTAATGTGTCACGGACAAATTCAGCTTCCAGCGGGTGACCCATGTCGTTTAGCCGTTCGACCAACTGAGACGACGTGACATGGCCATCGGTATGCATGAAAGCCTCCATCACCGCGAAGCGATCTTCAAAGTCGGCGATCCGGTCTTTTTGGAACAGCTTGCTGAACTGCTCTTTTTCATGCTTGTGCAGTTTGTGCGGCATGGTCTGTCAACCATCACGCTGGGACGGGTGGCGCATCAATGATCTCATGCCGGCCCGGGAATGGTATAGGTGGTACACGAGCCCGAGCTACAGGTGCGCGTTTGGCTGCTGGAACCGCTGTTGGCCTGGCCGGCACCACCTCCGGTAACGGTGTGGTTGGTTGTGGAGAGAATGCGTTCCAGATTGCCAGAGCCGCAGTGGCTGCAGGTCAATCGTACTTCCTCCTGCCTGCTCATGACCAGGATTTCAATGTATTGGTCACAATCCACGCATTTGAATTCAAAAATGGGCATACGGATCTCCTTGTCGGAAAATTGATTAAATTCTTCCCATTAAAGGCCAATTGTCAAGTCAACGGATCGCCCGATCATGTCGTTAGAAGGGAGCGCGCATGCGCCAGTGCGGTGCCGGTGATTTTTTCGCCGCCCAGCATGCGGGCGATTTCATGCACGCGTTCTTCCGGGTTCATGGGCCTGATGACGGTCACGGTGCGATCCTTGCGAACCTGCTTTTCGATATAATAGTGGTGGTTTCCGAAACGGGCGATCTGGGGCAGGTGAGTGATACAGATGAGCTGGTGTCTGGCGGCCAGCTCGCTCAAATTTTTACCGACCACATCGGCCACGGCACCACCGATGCCGGCATCGACCTCGTCGAAAACGATTGTGCCCACCGCATCGGTCTGGGCCAGAATGGCCTTGAGTGCCAGCACCACTCGGGAGAGCTCGCCGCCCGAGGCGATGGATGCCAGGGGCTTGAGCGATTCGCCCACATTGGGGGCGATCATGAACACGGCCTGGTCAACCCCCGAGGCGCTCAGCGCCTGGCCGTCCACCTGCAGCCAGCGGGACGCCTGCGATGCGGCAGCGGCGGGGGGAAAGTCGACCCTGAAGCGGGTGCCCGGCATCTTCAGTTCCCGCAACTGCCTGGCGACGGCGTCGGCAAAATCGGTGGCGACGTGCTTGCGCTGTGCCGTGAGCTGCCGGGTCAGCCTGGCCAGCTGCTCATGAAGGTCGGCCAGCTGCGCCCGGCAACGCTCGATCTCGTCGTCCAGGCTGCCGATGGCTTCGAGTTCTTTTGCAATGGCATCCCGTTTTTCCAAAAGGGCTGCCATGGATCCGCCGTATTTGCGTTTGAGCCTGTTGATCAGATCCAGGCGGGCCCCAACCGCATCCAGGCGCCCGCTGTCCGCATCCAGGCTGCCGAGGTAGGATCGCAGCATCCCGGTCACATCTTCGAGGCCAAACAGGTGGTCGGCCAGGGCCTGCGCCACCTCCGCCAGCTGCGGGTCCAGGTCGGCCGCCTTTTCGATGTCTTTGCGGAGTTCACCGAGCCTTTCCACAATGGCGCCGTCGGCACCGTGCAGGGTCTCGATGGCCGACATGGTGCTGGTGTGCAGGGATTCGGTGTGTTTGAGCCGCAGCTGTTCCTGCTCCAGGGAGGCATCCTCGTCGGCGGAGACAGCGGCATCGTCGATCTCCGCGGCCTGAAAGCGCAGTAACTCCAAGGTTTTTTCCTGGTCATGGCGCCTGTCTTCAAAGTCGTCGAGGGCGTTGACCAGGGGCACCAGCTGCCCGTACAGATCGGCCACCTGGCCGGCCAGCGGCAACAGACCGCCAAAGCGGTCTAATATGGCGATATGGGTCTCCTCCTTGAGCAGCTTCTGATGGGCGTGCTGGCCGGAGATGCTGGCCAGGTCGGCCGTGATGGCTGACAGCAGCTGCATGGTGGCCATGCGGTCGTTGATGTAGACCCGATGGCGGTCGTTGTCGGCGATGACCCGGCGCACCAGCAGACCCTCGTTGGGCTCGTAGCCGTTTTCGGCCATGATCGCCGCCGCCGTGGAGGTTGCCGGGACATCGAAAAAGGCGGACAGTTCGGCCGTGTCCTCACCGTCGCGGATCAATTTGGCGCTGGCACGCGATCCCAGGAGCAGGTTCACCGCGTTGACGATGATGGATTTGCCGGCCCCGGTTTCGCCGCTTAAAATGGTCAACCCCGCCTCGAAGCGGATGTTCAGATCGTCGATAATCGCAAAATTTTTGATCAGCAGCTCTTTGAGCATGGTGGTCTCCACCACAAGTCCCAATCGGTGTCATCTACGCACAACGCACCGCCATCATAAAAAAGCCGCCGGGGGGAATCAAGCATTATCAACGGGGAGGCAGTCACCGGCGGGGCCGTCGCGCCACGGTTTGCTAAATGGTGGTCGATTGCTCATTTAGGTTGCAGTTTGGCGGCGAATTGATATACTCGTCCTATAACGCAATGGAATTCTCCACTCTTCCTGCCTGTGACGCTCGGCGTTCTCTCAGCGCAAACGTTCAGCCCCTGTGATGTTTGCCATTGCGAAATAAACTGGAGCTTCATATCGAACGGTTCTCGGCGTTCGCCAGTTCGGGGGCCTTTAACCATCTTCAAGCAGCGCTTATTCTCGTCCAAGGGGGACATCATGACATCTAGGCAGGCTTCCGCGCTTCACCAGCATCTGGCCGAAGTCAAAGAGGGCAAACGATGTTTCGAGAATGCCTTTCAGGGCGTGGCCCGCATGATTTTGGAAAGCGAGATCGAAAAAGTGGTCGTGAATGGAAAAACTACCTATGATTTCAGTATTTTCAGAATCGGTAAGAAGCACATTATCGGCATGTACGACGAGATCAACAGTTTTGTCTCTTACGTCAAGGATGCCGCCGAGAACGGATCGTCCAAGGAGATGGCCTTTGTTCTGGTGGGTGAACCGGGCAATGGAAAGACCTTTTTGGTCGATTACGTATGCGGCAAGTACAGAGAATTTTTGTCGCTTGACCGCAACCGCCGCTACTCATTCCGTTTTGTCGGGCTGGATCGGGTCGGCGGGTACGGCAAAATTAAGGCCATCGAGTCACAGACCTACGAAGACCCCATGATCCTGGGGATGAACATCAACGACGAACCCGACAAAAACCGCGCTTTTCTGTCCCGGGAGATCGGCTTTTCGGACAATGAAATTGAAACCTTGTGGTCGGACTACCGGCCCCTGGGGGCCTGCAGTGCCTTCATATGGAACGACATCCGCCGCGTCACCGACGGCGATCTGGCCAAGATGCTCGACTTCGTCCAGATCTTCCCGGTGCCCATGACCGAGAGCCTGGGCACCGTCACCGGCAAATATCCGGCCAAGGACAAGATCACCTCCTCGGCCGTCGACCTTCTGGGCGAAGAGTCCATTCAGCGCCTGCTGCACATTACCGAAACCAACAACCCCTATCGATTCGATCTGCGGCGCGGGGCATTGGCCCGGGTCGCCGGCGGCGGGGTTCACTTTTCCGACGAAATCTTCAAAAATAAAAAGGATCTGGTCCAGGTCTACCTGGGCGTCATCCAGAATCGCAACATCGAGATCGACGGCTACAAGTGGCCCATCGACACCCTGATTATCGCCACCAGCAACAATTCCGAGTTCAACCGCTTTTTGGCCGAAAAGGAGGAGGCGCCCATCGTCGACCGCTGCCGCATCTGCTACGTGTCGCACAACACCAACTACAAGCTGCAGAAAGAGCTGACCGGCTATGCCATCGGCAGCGAGACGCGAACCACCCTCAACCGTGAATATCTGCACCAGGACCCCAATCTGAACCAGGCCGCTTCCGTGGCGGTGGTGCTCACCCGCCTGGCCCGCTCCGAAAAACTGACCCCCATTGAAACCATGAAGCTGGCCGCCGGCGAGGTGGCCGGCGAAAAAAGCATCAAGACCTTGGCCGAGGTCATCGACACCTTGAACCAGGACCCGGACATCACCAAACGCTTCGGGCAAAAAGGAATGGGCCAGCGCAACCTGGGTCGCGCCATCCAGCTGCTGACCGAAAGTTCCGAGACCAACGAAGGCCGGTGTATGTTTGCCTACGATGTCTTCAAGGCCCTGGAACGCATTATCCTGGACTATGTTAGCGAGGCCAATGACCGCGCCAAGTACTTAGAGGATCTGAAAACGGCCAAGGGGCTCTACCGTGAGCGGATCATGACCGAGATGTTCAACGCCTATATGGACGAGCCGTTGGCCATTCGCAAGGATGTCATGAACTATGTCAATATGATCGTCGGTATCGATGCCGAAAACCTCGGCCCTGACAAAATGTGGAAGTACAAGGACCCTCAGTCCGGTGACCTCAAGGCACTCAAGATCGACGAGCGCTACATCAAAAGCGTCGAAGAACGCCTTGGCCTGAAAACCGCCGAACAGCAGGAATCGTTCCGCACCTCCATCCGCAAAATATACGGTCAGAAAATTTCCGTCACCCCGGACTACGACTTCATGGATAACCTGGAACTGGTCAAGGCGGTCACCGATGTGCGCCTCAAGTCGGATATCGCCGGTGCCGGCAGCCTCATCGGCGCCCTGGCCAACCGCACCAATGAAGAGAACCAGAAGCTTTACGACCGCATGGTCGACACCATGCTCAACAAGCTCGGATACTGCCGCACCTGCGCCCAGAAGACGATCGAGTATTTTTGCACGCAGGAGGATGAATCTTAAAATAGCTATCCACCAGTCTCAGCGGGACAACTCATGCGCCAAAACCGCAAAGCAATCTATGCCGAGCTGAAAAAGGACGGATTGACGCCGGCTCAGGAGGCGATGGTCCTCAGGGAACTCGACGACGACCGTGACCACAGTCTGCCGGCCCCCGGAGGTGCGGTTGCGGTCGTCACCACCGACGGCGGCCAGATTCGGCTGCTCAACCTGTACGATTATCACGACCTGATGGTCCTCCAGGCCATGTCCGCACCCAAGGGCTCGGCGGTCAGCCACATCCGTTCCATCGACGAACTGTTAGAAAAGGACCGGCAGCGCGAAAAAGACGGCTTTCCGCGCAAGATCCGGGTCGGCCGCATGATCAAACCCGGCAAGGCCGGCAAAGGCAAGGTCGTGGTCGTGCCGACCACGGTGGAAGAGAAGTTCATCCACGATCCCAATTTTGCCGAACCGCAAGAAGGTCAGGGCCAGGGGGGCAGCGGCGATGGCGAGGAAGGAGAGGTGATCGGCGAGCAGCCGGTCCGTGAACCGGACCAGACCGGCGCCGGGGGGCCGGGCGAAGGACAGGACGGCCAGCATGAGATCGAGTCCTCGGCCTACGATCTGGGCAAAATTTTGACCGAACAGTTCGAATTGCCCAACCTGAAGGACAAGGGCAAGAAACGGTCGCTGACGCGCTACACCTACGACATGACCGACCGCAACCGCGGTTTCGGCCAGGTGCTGGACAAAAAGGCCACCCTGCGGGAGATCGTCGAGACCAACATCCACCTGGGCAACATTCCCGACGTAGAGGAGATCGACCCGGCCGGGCTGATCATTTCACCCCGGGACCGCATCTATCGTATCCTTTCCGAGGAGAAGGACTTCGAATCCCAGGCGGTGGTGTTCTTTGTGCGCGACTATTCGGGGTCCATGGCCGGCAAGGCCACCGAGCTGGTGGTGACTCAGCACGTGCTCATCTACAGTTGGTTGCTCTATCAGTATGCCAACCAGGTCGTGTCGCGGTTCATCCTGCACGACACCGAGGCCAAAGAGGTGCCGGATTTTTACACCTACTACAACTCCAAGGTGGCCGGCGGCACCCAGGTCTTTTCCGCCTATGAAATGGTGAACCGGATCGTCAAAGCGGAGAGCCTGGCGGCCGATTACAACATTTACGTCTTCCACGGCACCGACGGCGACGACTGGGATACCCAGGGCAAAAAGGCCCTGCCGGCCCTGAAGGAGATGCTCGACTACGCCAACCGCGTAGGGGTGACCATCGCCGAGCACAGCAGCGGTGCGCAAAACAACACCGAAGTGGAGCGATATCTGAAGAAGTCGGGCTTTCTGGAAAAATTTCCCAACCTGCTGCGCATGGATGTCATCAATGAAAGCGCCGACGAGCCCAGGCTCATAGAGGGAATCAAGAAACTAATCTCATGAAACGTGCCCATGGAACTGATTGACCAGCACACCAAATCGATCATGGAGGGCTGCAAGCTGCGCGCGCGCGACGCCGGATTGCGCTTCGAGGAAGAGAGCCTGGAGTACATTGTCACCAACCGAGACCTGATCGAACTGTCTCCCAAGGTGATGATTCCCACCCTTTACGATTACTGGGTTCATGACGTGGAAGTGCTCAAGGAAAAGGGCAAGTACGAACTCTATCCAGGCAACCCCTACGAAACGGTCATCAACACCCGTCCGGCCATATCGTTCTACAACGACAACAATCCGGACTGGCTCAACGTGATGATTTTCTACCACGTCTTGGGGCACATCGATTTCTTTCAGAACAATCTCTACTTCCGGCACACCTGGGACTACGATTTCAACGGTGAAGCGCTGTCCGACAAGCGCGCCATCGCCAAGCTGCGCGCCGAGCGGGGACGCTGGGTGGACTATGTGATCGAATTCGCCCGCGGGATCGACAACCTGGTGGGCTACCACAGCCTGCTTTCCACCTTGTTTGCACCCTCGGGCAGCGGCGTTTCCGACAAGCTCGATTACTATTTCGACGTCTACCTGCAGGATGTCGCCAAGGCCAGCATCAGTCGCTACGTCAAGGAACTGGAGCGCTACAACGTCGGCATGCGGGAAGACCCGCTGATGGGTGAAGAGCGCTTTTTCGCGCAAATCGATCAGCGTCATCCGGAGTTCAACAGCCTGTTTAAAAAGCACCAGGAGAAGAAACGGCAAAAGCCCCAGGATCTGCTGGAGTTTATCATGGCGCACTCCAAGATGCTGGCCCGGGAAGCGCATCAATGGATGCTGATGGTGATTCAGATCGTTCGGAAGACCGGTCTGTTTTTTCAGCCCCAGATCCGCACCAAGATCATGAATGAGGGCTGGGCCTCCTACTGGCACGAGACCTTGTTCATGCAAGATGACCGCATCAAGGGGCACGAAGTGGACTTTGCCCGGGTCAATGCCGGCGTGACGGCTATGCCCCGGGTGGGATTGAATCCTTACGCGCTGGGCATGCGCCTGTTCTACCATTTGGAAGAGATGGCCGACAAGGGCCGCTGCAACTGGGATTTTCAGCGCCTGACCGACAGCCACCAGCGCCGCCGATACGATGCCCGGACCGGCCGTGGCAAGGACTTTATCTTCGATGTCCGCGAAAATTTTTCCGACTTCACCTTCATTCACCGTTTTGTGGATCAGGATTTCGTGACCGCCAACAAGCTTTTTGTCGCCGGCAAGCGCCTGAACGCCAAAAAAATGGTCTGGGAGTACTACGTCAAGAGCCGCAGCGCCGACGATTATCGGCAAATGTTGATGGCGTCCCTGTATCATCCCCCGCGCATCGAGGTCGATCTGCAGAAAACAGAGCAAAATTCCCTCTACCTGATCCACCGTTTCGAAGGCAAACCCCTGCTGACCGAATACATCCCCAACACCATGCTGGGCGTCGAATATTTGTGGGGCGGTCCGGTGCAGCTGGAAACTTCGGAAGTCGTGTCCGCGCCCAGGCCGCCGGGCACGGCCGTCGCGCCCGGAACCTCAGGGCCGGTGGCGGACAGCGCCACAGCGCCGGAAATAAAATGGCAGCGGGTGCTGTACACCATGCAAGAGCGCAAGCTGAGCAAAAAGGTGCTGTAATGGAGAACATCGCCAAAGCCATGCGGCATGTCGAAGCTGACGCCACGGCATCGAACCATCGCAAGCCCATCACCTTCGAGGAATATCTCCAGGTGGTCCTCGACAACCCCTTCGGCACGATCCGCAACGTATTTCAGCTGCTGCACGACCTGTTCACGACCACCATCGGCGAGGGCGTCGACGAGTATCCCAACGATCCCGAGTCCATCCGCTATGTGAGTTATGACTGCAGCAAGCTGTTCGTCGACGGTGCGGACCATCCGTTTTTTGCAGACCGTCTGTTCGCCAACCGGCTGGTCAATCACGTCGAGGCGCTGCGCACCGGCGCCCAGCAAAACAAGATTTATATTTTCGATGGCCCGCACGGTTGCGGCAAGAGTACCTTTTTAAACAACCTGCTCAAGCGTTTCGAGGAGTACGCCAACACCGAGCAGGGCATGCGCTACGAAACGGTCTGGCGCCTGGACAAGCGGCAGCTGGCCTACCAGGAGGCCGACGAGGCCAATTCCATCGTGGAATACCTGATTAAAATGAACCCCGAGCTGGTTCGACCGCAGCTCGACGCTTCACCGAACCGGGTGCTATCCGAACCGAAAAGCGACTACGTGGAGGTTCCTTGCCCCTGCCATGACAATCCCCTGTTGCTGATTCCCAAAGCCCAGCGCCGCCGCTTTCTCGACGACCTTTTCGACAACAACCAGTTCAAGTACACCCTGTTCACCGACAAGGCTTTCGAGTGGATTTTTCAGGATGAGGCCTGCACCATTTGCGGATCGCTGTTCGATGCGCTTTCAGCCCGGCTGAAGTCCCCGGCCAAGGTGCTCGCCATGGCCTACGCGGTTCCCTACCACTTCAACCGTCGCCTGGGGCGGGGGATCAGTGTCTTTTCTCCGGGGGATCGCCCGGTCAAGCAGATCATCCTGACCAATGCCTACCTGCAGCGGCTGATCGATCGCTTCTTTACCGGCCGCAACCCGGTGCGCTACATCTACTCCCACTATGCCAAGACCAACAACGGTGTTTACGCCCTGATGGACATCAAGTCACACAATATCGAACGGTTGATCGAGCTGCACAACATCATCAGCGAGGGGGTGCACAAGGTCGAGGATATCGAAGAGAACGTGAACTCTCTGTTCCTGGCACTGATGAATCCCGAGGACAAGAAGAACATCGACGATTTTCAGTCGTTTTCGGATCGTATCGTCTACATCAACATCCCTTATGTGCTGGACTTGAACACCGAAGTGCAGATCTATCGCAACATATTCGGCTCGCGTATCGACGACAGTTTCCTGCCCCGGGTGCTGCACAATTTTGCCAGAGTCATCATCTCTTCCCGTTTGAACCTGCGCTCCGAAGCCATGCTGGAATGGATACCCGACCCTGCCAAATACAATCGCTATTGCGACAAGAATCTGCAACTTCTCAAAATGGAGATTTACACCGGCCATATCCCCAAATGGCTGGCCGAAGAGGATCGCAAGTCGCTTACCGCCAAACGCCGCCGCCGCATCATCGACGAGTCCGAGGGCGAGGGTCGCCAGGGCATATCGGGCCGTGACTCCATCAAGATTTTCAACGCTTTTTTCACGGCATACGCCAAGGCCGACAAACTGATCGACATGTCCATGCTGTGCAAATTCTTTCATGGCCAGAAAGAGCTCAAGGCCACCATTCCGGAGGGCCTGCTGGACTCCTTGCTGCTGCTTTACGATTTCACCATTCTTCAGGAAGTCAAGGAGTCGCTCTACTACTACAACGAAGACCAGATTCACCGCGACGTCCTGAACTACATGTTCGCCGTCAATTTCGAACCGGGCACGATTGAGGTGTGCACGTTCACCAACGAACGGATCCACATCACCGAGGCGTTGCTGGACAGTATCGAGCGGCGCATGCTGGGCCCGAAGGTCGAAAAAGCAAAACTCTTGAATCTGCGCAAAGAGACCCAGCGCGAATACACCTCCCGGACGCTCACCCAGGAGATATCGGTGGCCGGCACGGCGCCCACGCAAACGCGCCTGTTCAAAGCGCTCAAAGACCGCTATCTCTACAACCTGAAGGAAAAGGTGCTGGACCCATTTTTAGAAAATGAGAATTTCAGGCGGGCGATCAAGGACTACGCCGAAGAGGACTTCAAGACCTACGATAAAAAGATCCGCGATGACGTCACCTTTCTCATAGACAACCTGATGCAGCAGTATCGCTATACCGAGGCGGGTGCCAAGGCGGTTTGCATGTACGTCATCGACAATGACCTGGCCAAGCGGTTCACGAATTAGGCCCTCCAGAAGATGATGCGTATGCAGGAAGAAAAGGTTCGGTTTCCGTCCGGGCGGTCGGAACTGGGGGGATTGTACCACGGCGGGCACGCTGAAAAGGGTGTTGTCGTCACCCACCCACACCCGCTGTATGGCGGCGATATGTACAGCCCGGTGGTCGAGGCCATCGTGTCGGCCTACCACCGCTGCGGATATGCGACCCTGCGCTTTAATTTCCGGGGTGCCGGCAACAGTAACGGCGTGCACGACCGGGGTGTCGGGGAGCGCCGCGATGTGGCCGCGGCCATCGACTGGCTCGTGCGGCAAGGTCCTGCGCAGATCCATCTTTCCGGGTACTCCTTCGGCGCCTGGGTCAACGCCATGGCCGTGCAGGAGCGTCTGCCGGTGCAGCAGATGACCATGGTGGCCCCACCGGTGGCCTTTATCGATTTCGCCCATGACATTCGCCTTCCCGCACTGACCGGCGTGGTGGCCGGCAGCCTCGACGAGTTCGCCCCGCCTGCTCTGATTCGGCCCCTGATGGAGCAGTGGCACCCGACGGCCCGGCTCGAGATTATCGACGGGGCCGATCATTTTTTCTTCGGCTATCTGGAGCAGGTGACCCGGCGGCTGATTGGTGTTATTGACGCAGCTCCGAATCCATTCGCTGGGACAAAAAAATCTTGAGCGCGAGTCAATATCCTGTCACCCCTGGCACATAAATGGCGGCTCGATCCGGCTGATTCCGTTTTGAGCACTTTCCGCAACGTTGTTTCCTCCCATTGTTAGCGACGCTTCAAACGCCCTACCTAATTAAAATAATGGCCGATTGACGCGATTGGCAGGAAAATGGCCTCTGTTCCGCCGGGTGCTTTTGGACAGGCTGGCATAATTGTTGAATTGTTCACTTGGGCAATGTGGGGTGGAAAATATCCAATTAATTTTAGAAATCAAGTGGTTGTAGGTGAAGACAGCGCATGCCGATGCAAATTTTAATTGTCATTCCTTCACGGTACAACTCTTCGCGCTTTCCCGGCAAGCCGCTGGCCGACATCCACGGCAAGCCCATGATCCAGCATGTCTACGAGCGTTCCTGCCTGGCCGAATGCGCCGAACAGGTGATTGTGGCCACCGACGATCACCGCATCGCCGCCACCGTTGCCGGGTTTGGGGGTGAGGTCATGATGACCGCCTCCGAGCACCCCTCCGGAACGGATCGGGTGGTCGAGGTGGCGCGTCACATCCAGGCCGACATCTACATCAACGTGCAGGGCGACGAACCGCTGATCCGTCCCGACGACATCGATCTGCTGGCTCGGACCATGCTGGACGATCCGGATTGCAGGGTCGGTACGCTCTGCTACCGGGTTCCCATCCAGGAAGCTTTGGATGCCAACACGGTCAAGGTGATCGTTTCGCACACCGGCAGTGTGCTCTACTTCAGCCGCGGGCTGATTCCTTACATCTCCAACACCACCTATCAGCCCGAGTATTTGAAGCACATCGGTATTTATGCCTATCGAGCGGACGTGCTGAACCAATACCAGGCCCTGCCCATGTCGGATCTCGAGAACCAGGAACGGCTGGAGCAGCTGCGGCTGCTCGAGTCGGACATTCCCATCAAAGCGGTGCGAACCTCCCGGGCCGGTCCTGGCGTCGACACGCCGGCCTGTCTCGAAAAGGTCAGGCGAATCATGGCCCGCGACTATGCCAAGCATCTTCAACTGGCCAATTGAGGGTGCTTCTCCCGGCGACGTTCGCGTGCACGGGCACCGAAAGAAATAGAAAACCATGACAAAAGCATCAAGATGCAAAACCATACAGCGCTGGACTGAGCTCAAATAAGAAGAGCCGTTCGCGGGCACGGGAACGCGCGCGAGTACGCGCCTACGTTCGGACGTGCAGGCGGTTGGCCTTGAGATGAATCCGCAATAAGACGTTTACCGTGCACGGGCACGGAGATCCCGAATGGTCGATAGAGAGAACTTGAACTTTATCTTATCCAAACCGAACCAGGAATATAAGCCATGACTGCCGCGCGCTCGCCCTGGCAAATACAGCGAGCAGTCGTCCTGGCTCTGTTTCTGCGGGAGATGAAAACGCGCTTCGGCTCCAAGCGCCTGGGCTATTTCTGGGCCATATTAGAGCCGGCCGCCATCATTTTAGTCTTCTGGGCCATGTTCGGTCTGGCTCTGAGAGCGGGGCTGCCGGGGGTCGACTACCCCATGTTTCTGCTGACCGGCATGCTGCCCTATCAGCTGTTCGCCAACACCTTGACCAAATCCATGGCCGCTTTCGAGTCCAACCAGGGGCTGTTCAACTACCGTCAGGTCAAACCGTTCGACGCCCTGATCACGCGCTGCCTGGTGGAATGTCTGGTCTATCTTCTGGTGTTTCTGATTCTGGTGGCGGCCGGGATGGCGCTGGGCTTCGATGCGGCCATCGACGATTTTCTGGGATTGAGCCTGATTCTGCTGCTGCTGGTCTGGTTCTCTTTCAGCATGGGATTGGTCTGCGCGGTCATCGGATCGTTTGCGGAAAATTTTAAAAAAGTGGTCGGCATCGTCATGCGGCCGCTCTTTTTTCTGTCGGGCATCTTTTTCTCCGTCTCCATGCTGCCCTCCCAGTACCGCGAAATTCTACTGCTCAATCCCGTGTTGAATTTTCTGGAGCTGATTCGAGGCCACTATTTTGCCTCGTTTGAGCCCCAGGGCGCCAGCTACCTGTATGTCTTCGCCTGGACCATGCTCAGCAGCCTGCTCGGCCTGTGGCTGTACACCCATTTAAAAGACAGGATTGTGGCCTCGTCATGATCCGACTGGAGAAGGTCACCAAATTTTTCAAGGTCAAGGGGGGCCGTAAGTACCTGTTGAAGGATGTGACCCTGACCATTCCCGACGGCACCAATGTCGGCATCCTGGGACGCAACGGGGTTGGCAAGTCGACCCTGCTGCGCATGCTGGGCGGAATCGATTTTCCGAACCAGGGCAAGATCGTTGCCGATGTCGACTTTTCCTGGCCCTTAGGCCTGTCCGGCGGATTTCAGGGCAGCCTCACCGGAAAGGAGAACACCCAGTTCATTGGCCGCGTCTACAGCCGCACCGATGCTCAACTGCAGGAAATCGTGGATTTCGTGATCGAATTCAGCGAACTGGGCGACTACTTCGATATGCCGGTCAAAACCTACTCTTCCGGAATGAAATCCCGCCTGGCCTTTGCCATCAGCCTGGCCTTCGATTTCGAATATTATCTGATCGACGAGACGCTTTCCGTCGGCGACGCCGTCTTCAAGAAAAAATGCCAGGCGGCCCTGGACGATCTCAAGCGAAAACGCAACATTTTGATGGTCAGCCACAGCATGCCGATGTTGAGGGAGATGTGCGAGGCCGGTATTCTGCTTGAGAATGGGCGGTTGAGGTATTTTGAGGATGTTCGGGAGGCTGTCGAGATTTATAACGGTTGTTGAAACTTAGCGATAATAAAGAATTTCTGGTTCTCAGTTTACGGTTCACGGTTTACGGTTTGCGGTTAAAGGCGGAAGAGAGCTATGGGGTCTTCATTAGAAGATTTAGAAGTTTGGAAAAAAGCATGCCGGTTAGCGGTGCAACTTTATAGATCTTTAGAGGACTGCCGCGATTTTGGATTGAAAGACCAGATGCTTCGCTCATCCGTATCTATTTCATCAAATATTGCTGAAGGAAGCGAAAGGAAAAGTTCTCGGGATTTCCAACGGTTTATCAGTATTGCACAAGGATCGGCGGCGGAGCTGAGAACGCAAATTTATATTTCTAGAGAAGTCGATATCCTGTCAAATTCAGATGCAACAAAATTTATAAAAGAGCTTAAATCGATATCAAAAATGCTCCAGGCATTGCACAACTCACTAAAAAACCCGTCAACCGGTAACCGTCAACCGGTAACCGTAAACCGGTGACCGGTAACCGTAAACCGACCAAAAACCAACGTGACCCCAATAAAAGAAAACAGATATCTAAAACCCACCCTGCTAATCGCCTTTCCCCTGGCGATCATCCTTGTTTATCTGTTTGCAATTGCCGTTGAAAAGTACCGCTCCACCTCCACCTACGTGATTCGCGACCTGTCCACCAAGGAAACCATGGGCGTCGATTTGGGAATTTTTGGTGTCGGCGGGTCCAGCCAGCAGCTGGATGCCGGCATCGTGGTTCACTACCTGCAATCGGCCGACATGTTCGCGCGCGTCGACCAGCGCTTCGATCTGAAAGGGCGCTACCGTTCCAGCCAGACCGACATCCGGGAACGATTGGTCTGGGACCCATCGAACGAGGATTTTGTCGATCTATACCGCAAAAATCTGAAGATACTTCCGGATCCCTCCAGCGGCATCACTACCATTTCGTTTGAGAGCACGGACCCGCAAACGGCGCTGTCGATTTTGCAATATCTGCTGGAATCCGGCGAAGCATTTCTCAACGAACTCAACCGCCAGCGCGCCGAGAAAAAGATCGCCTTCGCATCCAGCCAGCTCGAGCGCAACAAAGCCAAGCTGGATAACGCCATCCAGGTGCTCGAGGCCTTTCAAAACCGGCACCGTCTAATCGACCCGTCGGCGGACATGGCCGTCAAAAACAGCATCATCGCCAGCCTGGAAGCGTCGATCGTCGAGAAAACGGCTGCCTACAACCAGCTGGTCAGCTACATGTCGCCGGACACCATCGACGCCCTGAAGATGCAAACCCACATCGGCGAACTCAAGGCGGCCCTGGAAAAGACAAAATCCAAGCTCTCCGGGGCCGACCCGGCGCGCCTGAACGACCTGATGTTCGACTATCAGAAACTGAAAAACGATGTCGATTTTGCCACCGAGGTCTACAAGAAAACGCTGGTCCAGTATGAAGTCCTGCGCATCGAGGCCTTGCAGGAGTCCAAGATTTTCGAAGTCGTAGCGGCGCCCACTCTGCCCGACGGCCACGTTTACCCCAAACGCCTGCACATGACCCTGACGGCCATGGTCCTGACACTCATCGGCTATAAGGTCGCCATGCTGGTCTGGGCCGTGGTCAAGGATCACAAGGACTAACTGATGCCTGTTAATGCAGATTCAATTATTTCTCCACGCACGCTAGGCGACCAGCGTGCTGATCGAAAATTGCCGAATGCGTGCCCGATGGTGGTGAAGATCGGATTATGCCTTTTGGTCGTCTGCCTGGCAGCAATTTGGGCCAGCCATGCCTTGGCCGCCGAGGTTTCCGTCGGCGAAGCCGTGACCACCGCATCGGACCTTGAGGTGGCGGACAGTGCCGTGGAAGTGCCCACGGCCGCAGTTTTCGGGCACAACCTCTTTCAGGGACGCTTTACGGCCAAGTCGCAGCCCCATTACAATCCCGATTACCGCGTAGCCGTCGGGGACACGATCAATTTGCGCATCTGGGGATCCCTGGAGCTGGAAATGGACGCCACGGTGGACAACCAGGGTAACATCTTCATCCCCAAGGTGGGTACGGTTGCCGTGGGGGGCGTAACCAACCGGCGGCTGGTCGAGATCATCAAGGCCAAAGTCCACCAGAACTACAACATGCGTGTGTTTGTGTATGCCAACGTGGCCAGCTTTCAACCGGTGTGGGTGTTCGTGACCGGCAACGTCAACCAGCCGGGCTTGTACCAGGGCATGGCCTCGGATTCGGTACTGCAGTTCATCGACAAGGCCCAGGGCATCAACCGCAATTACGGCAGCTTTCGTGACATTTCCATCGTTCGCAACAACCAGCCGATCAAAAACATAGACCTTTACGACTTCCTGACCGCCGGCGAGATGGACCTGTTCCAGTTCCACGACGGCGATTCGGTGCTGGTCGGCGATATCCAGCATCGCGTCACCGTGACCGGCGATGTCAAGCGTCCATTCCGTTTTGAAATCGCCAAATCGGTGGTTGAGGTCGAAGAAATTCTGGCCCTGGCGCTTCCCAATCCGACGGCCACGAATTTGACCCTCACGCGCTGGCTGCCGGACAACAACAAGGTCTTGCGCACCTATGCCCTGGACCAGAGCGAGGGCCTGCTGGTGCTCAGTGGCGATACCATCGAGGTTTACGCCGACCACAACGCCAACGCCATCACCGCGACCATTTCGGGCGAGCACGACGGCCGGCACACCCTCTTGCTGCCCAACGGGACTACGCTCGCCGAGCTTAAATCCCAGCTGACCCTGACCGAACTGTCTAATATCGACGCAATTCAACTGTTCCGCAAAAGCGTGGCCGAACGGCAAAAGCAGCTGCTGCTGGCCAAGCTGCGCGAACTGGAAACGCTGGTGCTGACGACACCCTCGGTCACGACCGACGAAGCCAGAATGCGCAGTCAGGAGACCGAATCCATCCTGCGGTTCATCGACCGCGCTAAACTGGTCGAACCCAAGGGCCATGTCGTCATCCACGACACGGCGGCCATGCAGGAGATCTATCTTGAAGACGGCGATCAGGTGTTCATTCCCCGTAGGACCAACGTCGTGCTGGTGCAAGGAGAAGTCTCTTTTCCGGGGGCTCACACCTACAGCGAGGGGAAGACGGTCAGGGACTACATTTCCCTGGCAGGTGACTTCAGCGAACGGGCCAACAAAGACCGCGTTCTGGTCATCAAACAAAACGGAAGCGTTGTGCGCGTCGAGTCGAAGTCTCAATTGGGCAGGGTTGCAGTGGAAAGAGGTGATTCGATTCTGGTCTTCCCGGAGCTCAAGGGAAAGACGCTGCAGATCGCAAAGGACATCACACAAATTCTTTACCAGATTGCGGTTAGTGTGGGGATCTTGGTGGCGATCTTTTAAATTTCGAAGCATTTTTAGCACAGTATTTTAATACTATAATGTTGGAGTAAATATGGAAACGGTAATCGTAACTGGCTGCTTATATAGTGCATGGAGAAACTCGATACCTATCCTTGAGGCCGCAGGACTAAAACTGGTAGAAGCAGCACCATCGAAAGATCAATGCGAAATGCAGTCGTCTGAAAAGAGATCCGAGCATTCTTCAGAAAAAAAGGCCCGAATGATGGATGCCAAACTGGATGTAAACGGCAAAATTGAAAAGCAGAATTCAATGCCTGCCCGTTTGTTGCTGATTGATAGCCAGAGCCTCTCTCTGCTCGATTATATGGCGGCAAAAAATCAAAGCGCGAAATTCTTGTTGTTCTATTCCAATGCAGATACGGCATTGGAATCCGCCTGCCAAGCCGAAATTGACCCTAACGTGCGATTAGAGGGCTGGAAAAATAGTGTTCGTCAATTGTTGCAGTTCTACAGACGTTATCGTCGTCGGACAGTGTTGATAAATAATGAGTCTTTTCTGCAGCACCCTCAGGCATTAATGGAGGTTTGCCATGGTCTCGGAATCTACTTGCAGCAAAAGCAGGTATCGGTTGAAGCTGAGTTGCAAAAAAGCACCATCGAGGGCTTCTTGTCAAAAGCAATCGTTGATGATCATCCAGCGATTCAATGGCTTCAATCCGAACTAACGGCAAAATCTCAATCATTCGCTATCGGATCAGTCACCAGATACAATCCTGTTGAGTTGTTTTACAGTCAACAGCAGCGTATTAGATTTGAAAGAAAACTAAACGATAAGATGGAGAAGGTTACCAGTAAGCTGTTGCGAAACGAGCGGCAGGTAATTGATCTAAAAAATGAGATTAAAAAGCAGCAAGAAAAAATTGAAGATTTGATTATTGAACGTGATCAGAAGTCAAAAGCGGTTGCTGAAAAACAAGTCCGATTAACGAATGTAGAAAATGAAAAATCAAAACTAGTATCAGCGCACCAGACAAAATTGGCACAGGAGCAACAGAATCGTAAAAAACTGGAAACCGAAAATAACGAAATTGCACAAGAAAATGAGCTTTTGCTGCTGCAACTGCACCAGGTACAAGAGGAGTTAGAAAATTATTTTTTGCGAAACCAAAATTTTAAGCAGGCTCGAGCGCGCATTGAAAAGGAACAAAAGGAGGCGGTTCAGGCGGGTGAATCCCTGTCTCACGAATTGCAGCAGGTCCGGGGAGAATTGACCGTCAAAGATAGGCAGATCGATATTCAACATCAACGGATCGCCTGGATCAAGCAGACCTTTTCCTGGAAAATCACTGCGCCGTTGCGTGCTCTGGCAAAACCACTCAATTATTTGAACAAGGATACGCAAAAAACTAAAGAACAGATCAAGCTGCTGAAAACATCCAATCACTTTGACGAGGCCTACTACCTAACTGAGAATGAAGACGTAGCCAGAATGGGTGACGACCCGGTAGAACACTATATCATTCATGGTGCCGCTGAAGGCCGCGATCCATCACCAGCGTTCAATACTCGGCGCTACCTTGAGATCAATCCTGATGTTGCAGAAACGGGTATGAATCCGTTGGTACATTTTGTAAAGTATGGAATATTGGAAAGGCGAGCTATTTAAAGCGAAGGTTAACAAACTTTTTAATGGTAAAATTATATGCTGAAGAAAATCGAAATACGGAACAATTAAATAATGCAAAATCAATTTGAAGTATTAGGCTTTATAGAAGATAGTGAAAATGGAAAAATCTATGGTTGGATTGATATATTGGAAGAAGCTGCTGATATATCGAGTGTACTTTTATACATTGATAATGAGTTCATAGGATCAACTGTTGTAAATGGGTCAGAATACAAATTTAAAACAATATTAAATAAAAAATCGAAAAGAGTATTTGAGTTTTCTATTCCTTTAAAGTATTGCGATGATAAAAAACATTTGATAAAGATAAAAGTATGTGATAAAAATAAAATTGCTTATGTTCCATATGGAATATCTAGAAAAATGTTAATGCTTTCGAGACCAATAAGTTTGTACAAAAAAAAGATAAAAAAGCTAAAAGTAGAACATAATAACATAAAAGTCAGTGTAATAATTCCAGTATTTAACGTCGAAAAATATCTTGAAAAAGCATTGGAAAGTGTTGTAAATCAGACGCTTGAAGATATTGAAATAATAATTGTTAACGACGGCTCTACTGACAATAGTGGCGCAATCTGTGATCATTACAACAAACAGCATAACAATATTAAATATATAAATTTATCTGAAAACAGTGGTTATGGAAGAGCATGTAATGAGGGTATTTATAACGCCAAGGGACGATATATAGGAATTCTTGAGCCAGACGATTTTATTGATCCTGATGCATATAAATATGCTTATGAGCAAACAAAAGAAGTTGATATTGATATTGTAAGATTTGGTTTTTCGCTATATGATGAAGGTAAGATAAAAGAATCGACTTATAATAAAGTTTTAAATGATTTGAAAGTACCATCAAATATAGTTTTCCATGTAATGGATTACCCAGACTTATTATCAACTCAGCCAACAGTTTGGGGATTTTTATACAGGCGTCAATTTTTAATTGAAAACACAATAAAATTCCAAGAGACACCTGGTGCATCATTTCAGGATGTATCCTTTTATTTTAAAATTTTGGCATTATCCAATAATGCAATATTTTTGAAAAATTTGTTTTATTTTTACAGGCAGCATCCAGAGCAATCTATTCATAATAAATCAAAATTAGATGCGCCCATAAATGAATTAAATGAAATAAAAAAATTTTGTGAAAATATAGTTAAGCTTAGATTTCCAAATATATATAGACAGGTATACTTACAACTCGTTCATCGGGCGCTTGGATATGCGAATTATAATGGATTCCATATTAAACGACTTAGTAATGAATTAAAATGGTCGTTTTATGATAAAATCCGAGCCTTCATTTTGAGTGATTTATTACAAAAACAAAACAGAAAATTATATTATAATAGCATTAAAAAACATCTTAGAAAGATTTTAGAGTTAATTGAAGACGCAAATAACTTTAAAGAATATTCATCAAAATATGATTTAACGAATACAAAAATAGAACGAGAATTTACTGTAGATAATTTAAGACGACCCAAAGTGTCAATCGGGATACCTTTATTTAAGACCGAAAGATATTTAAAGAATTGTCTTGATTCAGTCATCAATCAATCTTTAAAAGAGATTGAGATAATTCTAGTTGATGATTGCTCTCCTGACGATTCTTTAAAAATTGCGTATAATTATAAAAATAATGACAAAAGAATTAAAGTTATCAAACACAATAAAAATAAGGGATTAGGCGCAGTTAGAAATACTTGTATAGATAGTGCTAATGCACCATATATTTGCCTCATTGACAGTGATGATACAATCAGTTTTGATATGTTGAAGACAATGTATTCAAAAGCTATTATGCATGACGTTGACATGGTCGTTTGTGGAGTAAAAAAAACCTATGAAGATGAACCTAAAAAAATAACTAGCTTCATTAAGTATGACAAAGAAGAAGTGTTAAAAAACTGTTTTCATACTTATATGACCACAAGCATTATAGATCCCGCTGTTTATCAAAAACTCTATAAAAAAGAAATATTTTTAAAGAATAAAATTAGATTTCCGGAACATATATTTCATCAAGATATCGCTACAATGCCTCAATATATATATTATTGTAATAAAATTTTGCTTCTAAAAGAACAATTATATTTTTATCACCAACGTAAAGGTTCTGCTGTTACGAGTGCCTCAATAAAGCACATCGATAGTGTCTGTTCCATGTATAAAATTGTTCAAAATTTTTTAATTGAAAAAGGGCTGTATGATAGATATAAAAAAAACTTTTTTGATTATTATTTTTTCAACCGCGCTTTAAGGTCACATTTTATGAGAATTGCGAACTTTTCCTCATCTGAGGAAGATTTAAATCGATTATTTACTCTGTCTTGTCAAGAGATTGTGAGAATGATTGACTTTGAAGATTTGTCTTCTGTTATATCAAGAAAAGATATCAAAAAATTCTTTCATCGTATAGCCGCATAACGTACTGTGATCCGTAATTATGATAGAGCTTATCTCAAAATTAAATCCAGACATATGATTAGAATATAACATATACTGTGGATAGAAATCACCAGCGAAAATTGGACTCCAGGGTCGGCGCACTTTAAGGCGGCGAAATCAACGTCAATGGAAAGTGAAGCACTTGTTCTCTTGGCTGCATAAATTCAGAAGGCTTACGCTCCTTTGAATATCTTGCTGACAACTTATTAGGCATATTACAACTTGGATGCGTCGTCATCCTGGTACGTTATTTTGAGATTCACTTTCAATCAAATATAATAACCGACTTTACACATTCATCTTCGAAATCGTATTAATTAATGAAAGGCATTAATTTCATGCATAAAATTGCTGTTGTCGGTGCTGGATTTTCTGGAGCTGTTATTGCTCACGAGTTATCAAAAGCAGGTTTTGAATTAGATGTCCATGAGTCTCGACATCACATTGGTGGAAACTGTTATACCAAACGTGATCCTAACACTGGAATTATGGTCCATTTATATGGACCACATATTTTCCACACCAGCAACGATAAAGTTTGGAATTATATTCGCCAATTTGATGAATTCTTTTTATACACGAATCGGGTAAAAGCAATATTTAATGGTCGTGTTTTTACACTTCCAATCAATTTACATACGATTAATAGTTTTTTCAAAAAAACATTCAATCCCTCCGAAGCTCAAGCATTTATTGAGTCAATTGGAGACACTTCCATTAATGATCCACAATCTTTCGAAGAGCAAGCATTAAAATTTATTGGAAAAGATCTATATGAAGCATTTTTTAAAGGATATACGAAAAAACAATGGGGACTTCATCCAGCCGAATTACCGGCAAGTATTTTGAAGAGGTTACCAGTACGTTTTAATTATGATGATAACTATTATAATTGCATTTATCAGGGAATTCCAAAAAATGGTTACACACACATAATAAAAAAAATGCTCGATTTTCCAAACATTCATATAATCCTTAATTCTAATTTTGATCGTAAGATGGCAAATGATTACAAACATGTTTTTTATACCGGATCTATTGATTCATGGTTTGATAACTGTGAAGGTCGATTGGCATATAGAACTCTAGATTTTATTGAAGAACGGCATGAAAATGATTATCAAGGAAATGCTGTGATCAATTATTGTGACGAGGACGTGCCTTGGACGCGTATTTCAGAACACAAACATTTCACTCCTTGGGAATCTCACAAAAAGACAATTATTTTCAAGGAATTTAGTCGCCAATGTTCGGAATCGGATATTGCGTATTATCCAATTAGGGTTAAAAAAAATAAAACGCAATTAGCAAAATATTTAAAACTTGCTAATTCTGAAAAAAACACTACGTTTGTCGGGCGGCTTGGAACCTATCGCTATCTTGACATGCACATAGCAATTGCTGAGGCTTTAGATATCACAAAAAACTTTTTGTCATAATGAATAAACATGAAAACAGTGATCTATTTTCAAAACAATAATTTTTCTATAAAACCAAAATTTATCGGATCGAAGGTTGTTAAAGTATAAAGTTTCATTTTAGTCTCGATTATTTTAAATTTTATCAAAATTTATATCATCGCATGCTTAGAATCCTGGAAATCTCCAACGTTAAGCAATTCCTTTCTAAATTCCTGGAATTGGCAAAGCTGAATTTTACCCGATTGATTAGAATATGCGACAACAAATATAAGAAGGCTACGACCTTAGATTCAAATTCAACACTTTTTGATGCTTGAAGCAATATCCCTATGTCGCCGAAACAGGTGGAGGCTGTTTGCACAATACCTCAGGTATTGAACATAATAAACCCAGCGCGGCTATCCCCACACAGCCTTAAGTCGAAAAATAATTTATGAAAATATTCAGAACATCTATCTTTATAAGTCAAAAACATATTTTTTCAAGGATTCCTTAATTACCATGCATGATGGTTTTCCAGTGCACGAGTTCAAAAATGACGGCTATCTACCAGAGATAAATCCCAGCCCTGACTTTGATTCCCGTTTTTATATGGTGCAGTACCCTGATGTCGCTAATTCAGGTCAAAATCCACTATTGCATTACCTTCTTTACGGCAGAGACGAAGGACGCCTGACTAAGGCTGGTAGAGCACTCACTCTTGAGCGTAAATTATGGGAGGGTTTTTCAAGATATTGCCTTGAGGAAATGGAGTCAATCAAGTTGGACTCTGATTCGGCGGAACAGGAACAAATATTAGCCGCCTGGTCTATGATGGTTTGGTATACTTCTCAAGAAAAATATACCCAGGCCCTCGAAAATGCTTCCTTCGCCTTTCGGTTGCGAGAATCACTGAAAGGCACCAAAAAATGGGCGATCATTGCGGCCTTTTGTCATGCTAAATTAGGCAAATTCAATTCGGCACGCGATCTTCTAGAAGTTACGCTAACAAGGAATGATTTCGATCCGGATATCTACCTTTTGATGGCCAATACGGCGCTTCTCGAAAAGGCACCTGCTGATTTTCTTGATATAGACGCTTTCAGGCTACATTTGATCAATCGCGTGTTCAATCAGCGTGGCTTGGCTCCCATTAAAAAAAAAGAACTGGCGAGGCGCCTTGCCTTAGACAACATCATAGCAAAGATTCCGCCTCGACCAACGAGCCAAGGTGCCGCTAAGATCTCTGTCATCATCCCAGCCTACAATGCATATTCTACCCTCGCTTATGCGATTGAGAGCGTACTCAGCCAAACCTGGGCTGATATTGAGCTGATCGTTGTTGACGACTGCAGCACCGATAACACCTTCGCAATCGCTCAGCGCTACGCAGCACAGGACCCTCGAGTCAGAGCATTACGGCAGCCGCGAAATATGGGGGCTTATGAGGCTCGGAATGCAGGCGCCCGCATCTCCACAGGCGATTTTATTACCGTACACGACTGCGATGACTGGTCTCACCCCCAAAAACTCGAAATGCAGCTGGTTCCGATACTCGACGACTCCCAGCTGCTTGGCTCATTCTCATATTGGACGAAAGTCGATTGGGATATGACCATCGTCGGAGGATGGCGTCCCTGGGGAAAACTTATCGATTTTAACCATTCATCCTTTTTATTCCGACGATCACTGCTCGACTCCATTGGTGAATGGGACAATGTCCTAGTGACTGGAGATACCGAATTCATCTGGCGTGCCGAAGCCAAGCATGGAAAAGATGCTTTCGCTAAAGTCTGCCCGGATGCGCCGCTCTCATTTTCGCTGGCTGCTTCGACCTCCTTGACCCAGGCATCGAACACTCACGTTAAAACCGTTTTCTATGGGCTTCGGCGAACTTATCGCGAGGCGGCCAGGTGGTGGCATGCCAAGGAAGGGAAAAACTTATACTTACGCAATGACGACAATAAGAATCGACGCCCCTTTCCCGCACCGGATGCTATCCTGAGTTCACCGATGTCGGGACCAGTGTCCCATGTACTGGTTTCCGACTTTTCCCGGACGGCGCTCGCATCTGAAGATCGCCCCATTGCGTTGCTGGAGAAAATTTCAGGTATCCGCCAAACGGCATTGTTTCATTGGCCAAATTATTGTCTCGATGAAGACAGCCCAATAGATGATCGTATTTTCGAGATTACAGCAAAAAACAATGTTCGCCTTCTGGTTCCCGGCGAAACGATCGATGCCGAGGCAGCAATCATCATCCAACCGGAACCGCTTCGCTGGATTCCCGATAGTCTCCCCGTTTTCAAGTGTCGGTCCGTCATTGTAATCGACGAGGATTCATCGGATGGTGCCTTGGAGGATGACATTCGAGTTAATATAGAGTCCGCTTTTGGTCAATCTCCGATCCGCCTGCCTTTATCCATCGTTAGCGATTATCTTGAAGTTTTTGAATGCGACCTTTTCTCGTCCGACTGGTATCTGGACCAATACCAGGATGTGGCAGCCGCCGGTGTGGACCCGCTGCAGCACTATTTGTCCCACGGTGCGGTTGAAGGCCGCGATCCGGGACCGGTATTCAGCACTAGTGCATACCTGGCCCTTAATCCCGATGTGGCTGAGGCTGGCATTAATCCGTTGCTGCATTATATCCGCTACGGAAAGCAGGAAGGACGTCTCATCTCATCCGGCGTGGAATTACAAATTCTCCGCCGTTCCTATTGCCATTTCAGTGAATACCTGACTTATTCCATGCTCGATCCTTTGGTAAAGGCGCCTTTTTCCGCGGTTGATAAGAGTTGTTTTGCCTTTATGGAAAAGCTGACCCGCTGGCTGATTGAAAAACTGAAATCGTATGAGCAGCAACCCGTTGTGTCAATAATCATGCCCATGCGCGACCGCGCCCCCTTCGTTGGCGATTCCATCCGATCAGTCCTTGAGCAAGCTTATTCTAATTTTGAATTGATCGTGATCGATGATGGCAGCCAGGATGACAGCGTTACCAAGGTACGCGCCTTTACCGATTCCCGCATTCGTTTGATAGAAAACAACCCATCGGCCGGCGTGTCTGCTGCCCGTAACCAGGGTCTGGCGGAGGCTCGGGGTGAGCTGATCGCATACCTGGATTCCGACAACACCTGGAAACCGGACTATCTGGGCGCCATGGTGAGTTTTTTCAATATTCGGCCCGATGCAGATGCGGCTTACGGCGGCCAGTATCTTTATCGTGGAAAGGAAATAGAGCCCTTTGCCGTGCGGTTCGGTTGCTACAATCCATCCCTGCTGCGCAACCGTAATTACATCGATCTGAACTGCTTTGTCCATCGCCGCGCCACTCTCGAGACCATCGGCGGCGGGTTTTCCGATAAGATCACCAGGTGGGTCGATTGGGAGTTTATTCTGCGAATCGCAAGTGCGGGGACGATCTACTCGGTACCGGTACTCCAGTCTAATTATTATCTGGGCAAAACGAGTAATACCATTACCGAAACCATAGCCGTAGAGCCGGCTCGCGAATACATCCTTGACAAGTTCCGGTCCTGGACCCTTACCAGCTCTCAAGATAGCCGGGAGCCGTTGACGCGAAAGGTGGCAGTCGGCGTGATCAGGTCAGATGATCTGGCTGCAACCAATACCTGCCTCGAATCGTTTTGTAAAACCTCAGGTGACCCGCTCGTCCAAGTGCTTGCGACGGCTGAATTTGCTGGCACGGGGTCCGAGTTGCGACCCTGCAATAGCACTGCTGAAGAAAAGTATCTCCCTGCTGAAAACCCAAATCCTTTCTTGGACGAAGTCGCTCAATCATTGAAAATAGCAGATCCCGATTGCGACCTCCTGATTATGGATCCGAAGGCCAGGCTTGCCACCGGGGCACTACCGGCAATGCAGCGAGCTGCGTATGCCAGCGAATCCATCGCCGTGGTCGCACCGCAATGCCTACTGCCAGGCGGCCATCCGGATATCAAGGTTCATGTCCCTTATGCCTTCCAGGACGTACCTTGTGATGTGGCGTTATCCCACCAACTCAGGAATGTTGAAAAAGTACCGCTTTTTTATGATGGCGGTGTGGTCGAACTGAACTACACACCTTTTTTCTGCGTGTATATCAAACGTGAGGCATGGGACGCATTTCGTCATATTAGTAACTTGCAGGATGATGCGGGCCAACACGCACGAATGTTTTGTGACTTCGTCCGTCATGTTCTTGACAAAAGGATTGTCTACACGTCGGATGCTGTTGTACTGAATGAGATTAACAGGAATGAATAGAACGCAATAAAAGCCTGCCTGAATTTTTCCATCTGTACAGTACACCTATCATAACCACTAAATATTAAAAGAAATAAGACAATATTTTGCTCGCTATTTAGATTATTTTTCAGGCCAAGTTGCCGGCCGTTTTAAGTTTTCATAAGATAATGGAAAAATTAGGTATCTGATTTGCAGGCCATTAGATGCGGATTGCGTTTGTGAGCCTACTCGAAATAGAAAAACAACCGTTCAAGAGCCCGAACCCGAGCACGAATAAAAGCGATGAATAGATGCAGATAGACCAAACGACCCGTTCTAAAATCCTCTGGCGCGATCGAATGAAAGCCTGGAGAGGTGAGGCCCTGTTGTTTGCACTCTGGCTTTTCAAGACGCTCACCTGGCTCCCGATCCTGCGCAAGGCCTATCATGGCACGATCATCCACTTGATCAAGAAAACAAAAATTTTCGATCGCGACTATTACCTTGGTGCCAATGAAGACGTGGCAGAAGCCGATATGACGCCCTTGCGTCACTACGTGATTCACGGGGACCGGCAAAGACGTCCGCCCCTGGCACTGTTCGATCCCGATTACTACCGCGCCCGCGCGGAGTGCCGGCTGACCTGCGTGAATGCGCTGCTGCACTATACTTATGTCGGACGTTATCTGCGGATCTCGCCCAGCCCATGGTTCGACATTGATTTTTATCTTGCGGTCAACAAGGATGTCGCCCGGGCCGGTTTCGACCCGCTGCACCATTTTCTGAACTGGGGCGGTGCGGAAGGGCGTTCGCCCTCACCGCAATTTGACAGCGCCTATTATCTGCGAACCAACCCGCAGGTCGCCCAGCGGCGGATCAATCCCTTGCTCCATTACCTGCGGATGGGTCGTTTCGAAGGGCGGCCCACCATGCCGTCGGAAAATGACCTATGCGCCGAGATCGTGCTGGGAAATGCCTGCCAGGCCGCGATGCCGGAAAACGAAGCATGGGCAGCCTTGGCGCAACGTGCAGACATCCACAATGCCGCGGTCGATGTGGTTGTACCGGTGTACAAAGGCAGAGCCGAAACCCTGCGCTGCCTCTACAGTGTTCTCACGGCCACCAATACCACCGCCTACGAACTGGTGGTGATCGATGATGCCAGTCCCGATGCAATGCTGGCGGCGGACTTGGAGAGGCTGGCTGCCCGGAAGCTATTCACGCTGCTGACCAACCTGGAAAACCGCGGTTTCGTCCGCACGGTCAACCGGGGCATGGCCCTTCACCCGGACCGGGATGTCGTTCTTTTGAATGCCGACACCGAAGTGTTTGACGGCTGGCTTGACCGATTGCGACAGACCGCCCAACGCCATCCCCGTACCGCTACAGCGACGCCGCTTTCCAACAACGCCACCATCTGCAGCTATCCGCGTTTTTTGCAGGACAACCCCTTTCCACTCGAGTTGGGCTACGATGAACTGGATGCTCTTACTGCTGAGGTGAATGCGGGTGTTGAAATAGAAGCGCCCACCGGCGTCGGCTTTTGCATGTACCTTAAGCGAGAAGCCCTGACGCAGGTCGGCCCGTTTGATGAAATATCCTTCGGCCGTGGCTACGGAGAAGAGAACGACTTTTGCCAGCGTGCTATCCGTAAGAATTGGCGCAACGTCATTGCGGCCGATGTGTTCGTTCATCACTGGGGGGCGACCTCTTTTCAGGGAGAAAAGGCCAAGCGCGTTCAGGCTGCACTCAAAACGCTTGACCGCCTGCATCCCAATTATCAGCGTGATGTTGCCGCGTTCATCGACCGTGACCCCCTGCATGACATCCGCCGCCGCCTCGACGGGGCGCGACTGACACGATTGCGCCGGGAAAGGAACGCCCTGATCGTTTGCCACAACCGGGGAGGGGGTGCCGAAAGGAAAGTTCAGGAAGAGGTCCTGCGCTTCAATCGCGAGCGATATGGCGTCTATTTTATGCGCCCCAAAGCCGGCCAACCGTCGCGGGTCGTCATCCAGCACCCCACGGCCAGGCCCTTGCCCAACTTGGTTGAATGCCGACTGGCGGACACCGCCTGCTTGATTACGGTACTGAACGCGTTGAACATCACCGAAATTCATACCCACAGCCTTGTCGATTTTCAAACCGATGCACCCGACCATCTGGTTACATTGACCAAGGCGTTGGGGGCGCGGTGGGAGGTGAATCTGCACGACTACAAGGTCATCTGCCCGCGGATCAACCTGGCGGACAAAGACGGATTTCACTGCTACGAACCGAATGAAAACGCCTGTAACCATTGCCTGATCGACGCCGGCTCCGATTTCCAGGTGACCGACATCGCTGCCTGGCGCGCCATGCACCGCCGGGCGCTGCAGGCAGCGGACAAGGTGTGGGTGCCTGACCCGGATGCGGCCCAACGCCTGCGGCGCTATTATCCCGAGATCCGATTTTGGGTGTCGCCGCACGAAAAGATCGATCCGTCACTGATTGTCCCGCGTATTCCCGAGTTGCCCTTGGACGAAACCCTGCGGATCGTGGTGATCGGCGCGATCGGTAAAATCAAAGGTTATGATCTACTCCTCGGCTGCGCCCAAAAAGCTCGAAAGGGAAAGCTGCCGCTGGAGTTTATTCTCATGGGGTACAGCCTGAATGACCGCCCGCTGCGCGACGCAGGGGTCAGGGTGACTGGGCGGTACCTGGATGACAACGCGCAGGAAACCCTGAAAGCACTGTCGCCACACGTGGTCTGGCTGCCTTATCTGTGGCCCGAAACTTACAGCTACACCCTGTCGATTGCCCTGAAGGAAGGTTTTCCGGTGATTGCCTTCGACATCGGGGCTATCGCCCGGCGCATCCGTGAATGCGATTCATCGGCAGGGCATCGGTTGCTGCCGTTGGCGCTGGCCAAAAGGCCTGAAGCGGTCAACAGGGCGTTCGAAGAGTTTCGCTTCCGCCACATGGTTGTCGAACAGATGCGGAAAGTCGGTTGATCCACTGCCCATTCAAAGCATAAGACCGTGAAGAATACACCCTTTTTCATTGTTGGCTGCGTCCGCTCCGGCACCACCTTGCTGCGGGATGTGCTGCGCAACCACCCCCGCCTGGCGGCACCCGAAGAGACCCATTTTTTCAGGTGGGCCGAACCCTTGGGCGGGGTTCCGTATCGAAATGCCGTCTGCAACAATCGGGTGCTCCAGCGCCATCGCGAACTGGACGGGATCGGGGAGGCGGCGTTTCTGGAGTTGCTGGACCACAGCGTTTCACGGGCGGACCTGTATCGACGATACATGCAGCGCTATATCTTGACCAACAAGCCCGGCGCGCAGCGCTGGTTCGACAAGTCGCCCCAAAATGTTTACGGCGCCGCCCTGATCGCCAGTGACATGCCAGGTGCCCAGTTCATCCACATTGTGCGCCACCCCTTGGATGTGGTCTCGAGCCTGCGCATCGGCAAAGTGATGAAGGTCGCAAACATTGTTGGCGCCTGCAATTACTGGAAAGAAGCGGCCGACATTGTCCACGTGATTAAAAAAGCCTTTCCGGATCGGGTCTATGAGGTGCGATATGAAGATTTTACGCGCCAACCCGTGGTTGGGATGCAAAGCACTGTTGGCTTTTTTGGGCGAAGATTTCGATGCGTCGCATTACAAGCACATGAAAATCGAACCGAAGTGCCACAAACACGCCGAAATGTTCTCAGCCGAAGAGATCAATCAGATCCGACAAGCTCTGCCTACGGTGGGGCCGGCACTACGGCTATTTTTCAGAGGTGACCTGATTGATGCGGCGGTTTTGGGCCAGCTCCCTGCAAATTTTTTCCGGAGCCGGCGGTATTGCGCGCGCGGCGATCGTCTCTGGTCAGAAGGAACCAGGCGGGGCCGTCGTACTGTCACCCGGAAACCTGCCGACCACGGATCTATACCTCAAGGGGAGGTTCGATCAGCATTTCGGAGGATCCGTATGCTACGTCGACACCTTGCGTTCGAATCCGAATTCGTTGGATGTCGACGCCGGCGCCTTGGTCGTGATCGTCCGCCATGTTCCCGGCAACTGGCGCCGGTGGTTGAAACGACACCGCGACCAGTTCGCCGGCATCGCCTACCTCATGGATGACGACATGCCGGCCGCACTGCGGGCGCACGAACTCCCCTGGGGGTACGCCCTGAAAACCACCTGGCGGTTTGCCTGCACGTGGCAATCGCTCAAGGGAATTTTCAGTGAAATCTGGTTTTCCACTCCCGAACTGATGCGGCGCTATCCCATGCCATCGGCTCGGTTGACAGAACCGGAATATGTTGCGGCCAAGAGGGAAGGTGCCACCCCGCTTGTCTATTTCTACCATGGCTCCTGGGCCCATCGACGCGAGATCAAATGGCTGGTTCCCATTGTCAGGCAGGTCCAGCAGGCAGCCCCCGGGACCTGGTTCGAGATCATGGGAACCGATCAGGTACGCAAACTGTTTCGCGGCATCCCGCGGGTGCGCGTCATCCATCCCATGCCGTGGAAAGACTACCTTGCCTATGCCGGGACCGTTCGATACCACGTCGGCCTGGCACCCTGCTTCGACACCCACTTCAATCGGGCGCGCTCCCACAGCAAGATCTTCGACATCACCCGTCTGGGCGCCGCAGGAATTTACTCCGATGTGACACCGTATGCGGACAGGGTCGTCCACGGCAGCACCGGGTTGCTGTGTGCCAACGTCCTGGACAAGTGGGTGGCGGCAACCATCCATCTGCTGTGTGAGAAAAAACTGCAAACCTCGATTCACGCAAAAGCTGCGGCCTGGTGCACCAATCAAGGCCGCCTTGGCATGCCAAACTGATCGAAACAGGATGATCGGAACTTTTTCCAAAGGCATATTAAACCGACGCCTGCTGCCGATTGCCATGGGCAATGAACTGGTTGCCTGCCGGCGTGGCCGTCGTGCCGACCGACTATCCGGCATCATCGGCTGGGGGCTCAAAGACAACACCCAAAACGCCCGCTGTGTAGCCCGTCGCCATGGGCTCCCGTACTACTGCCTCGAAGACGGGTTCGTTCGTTCAGTGGGGCTGGGGGTCACCGGGTCGGAGCCTTTCGGGTTCATCGTCGATCGCCAGGGCATCTACTACAATGCGTGTCAGCCTTCCGACGTCGAAGATCTGATCAGGACCGGCGACGCAGCGGATACACCGCGTGCTGCGCGTCTCATCAAAAGGCTCGTCGAACTACAGGTTTCCAAGTACAATCATGTCTGGGACAGCCCGGCCCTGCCCAGGGCCGGCCGTCCCAATATTCTCCTGATCGACCAGACCCGCGGTGATTTGTCCGTGGCGTACGGCCTGGCCGACGACTACAGTTTCGGGTGCATGGTCGATGCCGCCGTGCAGCGACATCCTCAGGCGCGCTTTTTCGTCAAAACCCACCCGGATGTCATTGCCGGGAAAAAGCGCGGCTACCTGACGGGAAAGCTGCCGCCCGGGGTCAGGCTGATTTCGCAGGACTGCAACCCGATCGCCCTGCTCCAACAGGTCGACCATGTTTACACGGTAACCTCCCAGATGGGCTTCGAAGCCCTGCTGGCAGGCAAACGGGTGACCTGTTTCGGCATGCCCTTTTACGCCGGATGGGGGCTTACCCAAGACATGCTCAGTTGCCCCCGGCGGGGCATGCGACGTTCCCTGGAGCAGGTCTTCGCGGCGGCCTACCTGCAGTATACGCGCTACGTCGATCCGGTGACCGAACAGCCCTGTGAACTCGAACGCATTCTCGATCTGATCGAGAACCACAAGCGCGTCGCCGTCCAAAATCGGGGCACGATCCACTGTTTCAACTTCCGCTGGTGGAAGCGCGGTATCATCAAGCAATTTTTAGGCTCGGCCGACACGGCCATTTTTTTCCCCAGGCAGCTTCATGCCCAGCGTCAAAACCGCAGGCCGCCTCCCAACCGGATCGTGGTGTGGGGCGCTGCGAAGGCCCCACCGCTTTGCGGCTTGGGCCAGGGTGGCCCAATCGCGGTCGAACGGGTCGAAGACGGCTTTATTCGCAGCGTGGGCCTGGGGTCGGATTTTGCCAAGCCCATGTCATTGATCCTGGACCGGCGTGGCATCTACTTTGACCCCCGGCAGCCCTCAGACCTGGAATATCTGCTGAACACGGTGGAACTGGATGATGCGTCCATCGGCCGTGCCAGGCGCCTGCGCCGCCGCCTGGTCGACAGCGGTATCAGCAAGTACAACACCGGCGCCTGCAAAGCCAGTTCGCAGCGCGACGGTTCAACCCGTGTCATTCTGGTCCCGGGGCAGGTGGAGGACGACGCATCCATCCAAACCGGATGCATCGACGTCAGAACCAATCTGGACCTGTTGAAAGCGGTTCGCCAAGCCCGGCCGGAGGCCCATGTCATCTTCAAGCCGCACCCCGACGTGGTGGCCGGCAACCGAGTCGGCGCCATTCCCGCCGCCGCCGCCCGCACGCTGTGCGATGAGATCGTAACCGACTGCGACATCACTGCCTGCCTGGAGCGGGTCGACGAGGTCCACACGATGACATCGCTGACCGGATTTGAAGCGCTCTTGCGCGGCAAGGCCGTGCACACATACGGCCTGCCGTTTTATGCCGGGTGGGGCTTGACGCGAGACCGGCACGCCTGTGAGCGTCGCCGGCGGCGACGATGCGTCGACGAATTGCTCTACTGCGCCCTGTTTCTCTATCCCCGCTATTACCATTGGAGGGCCCGCATGTTCATCGGTGCGGAGGATGCCGTTGAAGACCTCATCCGCGCCAAGACCAGGAAAAACCGAGTGCTGGATCTTTCCTGGCGGCGACGCTTAGCTTGCAAGGCTAGCAACTTGTTGGAGAGCAGCGTTCTGCTGCTAAAAAGTTGACCGGACGAGCCTTGATGAATCCTCAATTGCGCCGATATATTAAGCGAACAACAGGCCGCGTCACTCCATAAAAAGCCATTTCCAAGAAACGTCAACCACAACCAACCGAGGCAGGGTGCACAGGAAAAATGATGCAAAAAGGCAATTCGATCGAGACGGTGAAGGGTAATTCCGGCAACCAAAACCATCGTCAGGACAATGGCAGGGTTTACCTGATCAACACCGGGCAGCTGCGGGTCAGCAGCACCAAAGAGTGGGCGAAAACGCTCAGCCAGCTGAAGCGGCAGATCAAATCGGGCTACCGCATGACGGGCGGCTTTCAGGACCATTTCTGCTAAGGCCAGCGGAAATAAATCAATCCACCGCCTTGCTTGTCTTGGCGCCGCGCTTCGGCGTTGCCCCAAATGTCACGTATTCCCATACGCTTTGATTTGTCGCGCCTTGAAGATCGGCAGGCATCCGGCGCAATTCTGGCGGATTGATTTCCGCTGGCCTAAAAGTGGCACTTAATAAGTAAACCCAAACTGAATGCCCAATTTCTCCAAGCCATTGTTCGGATAGGCCAGGCGTCCGTTGGAGCAGTGGTCGAAAAGGGCCGACACGTTCGTGCGTTCATTGAATGTGAAGCCGGCTGCCAGGGCGAACCGAAACAAGACGCGCGAACCCAACCGCTGTGCTTCGGGGTCCGTGCTTTGCAGTTCGCCATTGTGAATGGAGCCACCCAGCCCGAGACTAAAAAACAGCCGATGCAGAAACCGGGCTTGCCAATTCAGACCGGAGTAAAATTGAGAGGTCTGGTTGTGGTTGTTTACCGCTATCCCGACCGAGGGTCGTGGAGACCCTAAATATTCCATCACCTGGGCGCTGAAGGGGCGAAAGAAGAGTTCACCGTTAAAATCCTGACCGCTCTCATGCTTATTGGCGCGGGTGGCGACATCGTGGGCCATGATGCCGACGCGGATTTCGCTGATCAGTCGCTGGGGGTGTGACTCACTCCAGGCCGCGCCCGGGCAGACGAGCGCCAAAATCAGCAGCAGATGTGCGCATGTAGTTTTCATATATTCACCGGACGCGTGCCTGCCCCCAAAGGCGGCATTTGCGCAGAGGGCAACAATCTTCAAAACCCTCGCGCCAGACCTATTCAGAGGAAGCGGCAGTCATCGGAAGTCGCCATCAATGGCCGCTCGAATGATGCACGCAAATGCAAATCAACTGTAAAGCGCATCTTCAAATCGCGTACCAGGAAAACGGTGTGAAAAAACTGTCCCGGTGCTGTTTGATCTGGCGGGGGTTTAAACTGAATCCTTGCTTTCGAATCCAGTTCCAAGGTACTTGTTATTGATCGTAAAAATGACCGGTCGGGTAAAAGTGAACTCGGCACGACAGTCGTTGGTCCCCGATTTAAGCCGCTTACCGGTCGCCAGAGATGCGCAGGTGGACGCCACTGGATTTGGGTAATTTGGTACCACTTGACCTATGCTTATGAAATTTAATTCCTACCGATCAAGCGCGCTCAATGGTTGACCTCACTGTCGTGCAAGCCGCATGTCTTCGGATAAGCGAACGCGCCGCCAACCGGCGTGTGCTGCTGCTGCAAGGCCCCATGGGCCCGTTTTTTCGAAAGTTGGACGATTGTCTGCAGGATCGCGGCATCCTGACCTGGCGAATCTGTTTCAATGGCGGCGACCGCTTTTTCGCCAACCCGGAAAACTGCATCGCCTACCGCGGGAGTCCTGAATCCTGGAAGGCCTTTGTGGGCCAATGGTGTGCCGAAAAGAAAATTGGCGCAATGGTTCTGTACGGCGATTGCCGGTATTATCATCGTGTGGCAATCGAGGAGGCCTGCAGATCCGGTATACCGGTGTTCGTATTCGAGGAGGGCTACCTCAGGCCGAACTTTGTTACCCTGGAGGTCGAAGGGGTCAACGCTCGCAGTCCGCAGCCCCGTGATGCCGCCTTTTACAGGGGCCTGAAGGCCCAATCGACGCCGGCGTCATCCACCTCAGCGGCTAGATACAACTACCAGCGGCAGGCCCTTTTTGCCATCCTCTATTTTTTAAGCATGCAACTCAACAAGCATCGCTATCCTCACTACCGCCATCACCGCAACACCCGCATCGGGTTCGAAATCATCTACGGCCTGCGCAACGCCGTTCGCAAAATCGGGTTTGCGTTGACCGAAAAAGCATTTGTCAAGGCCATTGCCGCGGGCATGTCCAAACGCTACTTTCTGGTGCCGCTGCAGGTGCAGTATGACTTTCAGATATCGCGGCACTCCCACTTCACGGACATGCAGGATTTTATCGTCACCGTGATGACCTCCTTTGCCAGATGCGCTCCCGATGGCGTCGACCTGGTGTTCAAGCACCATCCCATGGACCGGGGTCGCAGGCTCTATTTTGATTATATTCGCAACACGGCTGAACGGCTGGGTGTGTCGAACCGCGTGCATGCCGTCCATGACGCCCACCTGCCCACCTGCCTGAAAAATGCCGTCGGCACCGTGACGATCAACAGCACGGTCGGGATCCAGTCGCTCTATCACGGCACGCCCACCATCGTATTGGGAAAAGCCCTGTACGACATCGGCGGTCTCACCTGCAAGGGCATGCCGTTGGACCGCTTCTGGTCCGAGCATCATCCCCCCGACCAGCCTCTGTTCCGGAAGTTTCGCCGCCACCTCATCGAACAGACCCAGTTGAGCGGGTCGTTTTATGGTGGATTCCCCGGCCAATAAAATTTACTCATCAGCGTCAACGTGCTATAGAGTCGTCGGAAGAAAGGCTGACCTACCGACCCATCTACACGGGTTCGAACGTCCGGTGGCGACATGGCAGGCCCTGACAACCTGGAACGCATACACGCATTTCTGGCAACCTCCGGCTGGATCGAGAATCCCTTTTCACTCTCCTTTCTGGCCGCCGGGGAATACAATGCCAACTATCTGGTCAAAAGCGATGCCGCCCGATTCGTGCTGCGCATCAACCACGGCAGCCAGTTGGGATTGGGGCACGATCAGATCGCCTACGAATACAAGGTGCTTCAGGCGCTGGCGGCAACCGGCGTCACCCCCCGTCCCCTGGCCTGCCATCCTTACCCTGAACCGCTTGGCGGCGGCGCGCTGCTGATGACTTACCTACCCGGCAAGGCCTTGGACTACCGGCGCGACCTGGATCGTGCCGCAGGCATCTTCGCCCGCATTCACACGGCCGCGGTGCCCGAAGGCCTGGTGGTCCAGGCCGACCCGGTGATGGACATCGCCCGGGAGAGCGCGGGGCTTCTGGATCGTTTCGCCGATCACCCCCTGAAAAAAGAGCGCGGTCAGCTCCGCTCCTACCACGACAGCGTGTTGGCGCTGGCGGACCGGACCCGGACCCTGTTCGACGGTGAAGATCTCTGTCTGGTCAACACCGAGGTCAACTCGGGCAATTTCCTGATCGGCGAGGCCGGTGCCTTTCTGGTGGACTGGGAGAAGGCGGTGGTGTCCTATCGACACCAGGACTTGGGACATTTCATGGTCCCGACCACCACGCTCTGGAAGAGCGACACGCAGCTGACGCAGCCTCAGAAGCGGCGGTTTCTCGAAGCCTATCGTCAGGCGGCCTGCCCCGAGATGGATCTGGACGGCCTGATCCTGAAAACCCGCGTCATGGAACAGACCATCGTGCTGCGGGCCCTGGCCTGGTGTTTCATGGCCTGGTACGAGTACGCCATGTCCGAGCGCCGCCTGCGCAACCCGGACACATTTGCCAAGATCAAGCAGTATCTTGCCGATATCCCATGGATTTTAAGGTCCGTCACATAGCCAAGCGGTTCAAGAACCGCAGCGTGCTGGAAGAGATCAGCTTCGATGTCGGGCCGCACGAACTGGTCTCCATCGTGGGGCCGTCGGGGGTGGGCAAGACCACCTTGCTGACGATCATCGCCGGACTGGAGGCGCCCGATGCCGGAAGCGTGCAGTTTTCCACGCCGCCGTCCAAAGCGCATCCGGTCATCATCGTCTTTCAGGACTATGTTCTTTTTCCGGCCATGACGGTTAGGGACAACATCGGTTTCGGCCTGCGGGCCCGCCGCATGGACCGGCGTCGAGTCGCCGAAAAGGTAGATCGAATGCTGGCCTATTTCAAGCTGACCGACAAGGGCGACCACTACCCGGCCCAATTGTCGGCCGGGCAGAAGCAGCGGGTCGCCATCGCCCGCGCCATGATCGTCAACCCGGCCGTACTGCTGCTGGACGAGCCTTTTGCCAATCTGGACCGCAACTTGAAAATGGAGACCGCGCGGTTCATCCGCGACACCCAGCAGGCCTTCGGCATTCCCACGGTCAGTGTGACCCACGACCTGGAAGAGGCTTTTGCCATGTCCGATCGCATCGGCGTTCTGCTGGAGGGCCGCCTGCAGCAGTTCGACACCCCTAAACAGGTCTACTTCAACTCCGTGTCCCCGGCCGTGGCCACCTTCTTGGGGCCGGTCAACACCATCCCGCAACGGGTGTTTAGCCTGTTCCAGGTCAATGGATACGCTCCCGGCCAACCCCATGCGGCTCAGATCCTGGCCCGGCCCGAAAATTTGAGCATGGCCCCGGACGGCAAGGGGCCCGGCCGCATCGTGGAAAAAACTTTTGCCGGTCATTACACCGCCTATACCGTAGACCTTGAGGGCACGAAATACACTGTTTACAGCCAGGACGACCGCTTTCGACCCGGCCAGCGGGTGGCATTGACACTCAAACCCTATTGAGGAGATAGCATGGCAACAAGATTCCTTATCCTGACGGCGCTGTGCGCCATCCTGGCCGGGGCAGGCCCGGCTCGGTCCGCGCAGGCGGACGCACGCCTGCTGGAGACCCCATTCGACGAGATCGTGCAGCAGGCCCGCGGCAGCCAGGTGCGATGGTACATGTTTGGCGGCTGGGCCCACGTCAATGCCTGGGTGGACACCTACGTGGCCGCTGAAATGAAACGGCGCTACGCCATCGATCTGGTGCGCGTTCCCATGGACGCCGGGGTTTTTGTCAACAAGCTGCTCAACGAAAAAGCGGCCGGAAAGATGATCGGGAATATCGACCTGCTCTGGATCAACGGGGAGAATTTCAAAAATGCCAGGGAGGCCGGCCTGCTGTTCGGCCCCTTTGCCCACAAGCTGCCCAACGTCCAGCAGTACGTCGACCCCGATAGTGTGGCGTTTGATTTCGGTTATGCCGTGGACGGTTTCGAGGCGCCCTTCGGCCGGGCGCAGTTCGTCTTTGAATACGACAGCGCCCAGATCGGCGACCCACCCAACAGCATGGCGGCTTTGAAGGCCTGGGTCCAGGCCAACCCGGGGCGCTTCACCTACCCCCAGCCGCCGGACTTTACCGGGTCGGCCTTTGTGCGCCAGGTCTTCTACGCGACCGCTGGCGGCCACGAAGCCTTCCTGGCCGGCTGGGACCCGGATCTGTTCGACCGCCAGGCGCCGCGGCTGTGGGAATGGCTCAACGAAATCGAGCCCTACCTGTGGCAAAAAGGCCGCACCTATCCCCAGGACAGCGCCTTTCTGGACACGCTCTTCTCACGCGGCGAAGTGGCTCTGGGCATGTCCTACCACCCGTCGCATGCCCAAAACAAGATCATCGAGGGCAGCTACCCGGACACGGTACGTACCTTTGTGATGGAAGACGGCTCGATCTACAACACCCACTTTACCGCCATCCCCTTCAACAGTCCCAACAAGGCCGGCGCCATGGTGCTGGCCGACTTCCTGGTTTCCCCGGATGCGCAGCTTTCCAAGTATCGCCCGGACAACTGGGGCGACTTCCCGGCCCTGGACCTGAACCGGCTTTCGCCCGAGGACAAGAAGCGATTTAAGGCCGTTGACCTGGGACCGGCCACCCTGGGATCCGACCGCCTGAACCGTGTGGCCGTGCCCGAAATTCCGTCCGCCTATCTGGAGGCGCTGGAGCAGGGGTGGAAGGAACATGTTCTGGACAAATAAGTGACATGCCGGTGAGCAAACTCGGGTTAACCATTCGGCTCAGCCCCCTGGTGCTGCCGTACCTGGTGCTGTTTTGCGGCGGGGTGCTGCTGACCGTCTGCCAGTCCGTGGGCCTTTTCACGCCACTGCCCCATCAGGGTGGTGCCCTGGACGCCTATGCCCGCCTTTTCAGCGATGCGGCCTTTTTCGCCACCTTCGGGTTTTCTCTGGGCGTGGCCGCGGCATCGGCTTTTCTGGCCGTTGCCGCCGGCACCTTTCTGGCCTACCGCGTCTGGCAGCTGCCCGCCAAACTGGCCGGCGTGGCCCTGGTTTACAAGATTCCGCTGATATTGCCCCACATTGCCGTGGCGTTTGTAGTGCTGGTGTTCTGGAGCCAGTCGGGCATTCTGGCATCGGCTGCCCACGCCATGGGCCTGATCGACGCCATGCACGACTTCCCCAATCTTTTGTTTTCGGGCTGGGGAACCGGGATGATCCTGGCCTACACCCTCAAGGGAACCCCGTTTGCCATGCTCCTGGTCCTGGCCCTTTTGGCGCGCTTCGATGTCCGGCAGATCCAGACCGCGACCATGCTCGGGGCCAGCGGGGGGCGTATCTTTTTCAGCATCGTGCAGCCCCGCCTGGCGCCGGCCATGCACACCGCTTTTATCATCCTCTTCCTCTACAACTTTGGCGCCTTCGACATCCCTTACCTGTTGAGCGAAAGCCGCCCCGGCATGCTGAGCATTCAGGTCTACAACCTCTATTTCCGGCACGACCTGGCCCGGCGGCCCGAAGCCATGGCCATCCTGGTGGTCATGTTCGGCTTTGCGGTCTGCTTTATCGTGGTCTATTCGAAGGTGGTGCGCCGCCTTGAAAGCGGGGCCCGGAAATTATGAAACACGCTTACACCCTGCTGCTGCTGCTCGTGGCGTTCGTCCTGCCGGTGATCGTTTTGATTCTGATCAGCCTGGCGCCGGGGTGGCGGTTTCCGGATCTCTGGCCGCAGGCCTTCTCGCTGGAGGGTGTCGCCTACCTGATTGGACGCCACGAACAGATCGCCACCGCCCTGGGGACTTCCTTTGCCTTTTCGCTGCTCACCGCCCTGGCCACCTTGCTGATGTGCGTGTTTCCGGCATCCGTTTTTGCCAGGGCCGAATTTTCCGGAAAGGCCCTGCTGGAAGGGCTGCTGTTGACCCCGGCCCTGGTTCCCCCGATGACATTTGCCATGGGTCTGCACTTCATCTTCATCAAGTTGTCTCTGACGGAGAGCTTGACCGGCGTGGTCCTGGTGTTGGCGATGTTCAGCTACCCTTACATGTTCCGGGCCCTGGTGGCCGGTTTTCAGACCATTGGGGTGCAGTACCGGACCTGCGCCCTGAATCTGGGCGCCGGTTCGCTGGCGGTTCTCTGGCGGGTGGAAATGCCCCTGCTCATGCCGGCGGCAGTCGCCGGCGGCAGTGTGGTTTTTCTGGTCGCCTTCTCGGAGTACTTCCTGGTGTTTCTGATCGGCGGCGGCAGCGTGGCTTCGTTTACCGGGACGCTGTTTCCGCTGCTCACCTCGTCCAACCGTTCCCTGGCGGCTGTTTTGACCTTGATTTTTTTATTTTTACCGGTGGTTCTGTTTGTTGTGGTTGACACGGTGTTGAGGCGGATTTACCGCAATAAGGGCCTGCTATGACGAGGGCGAAAGACTGCTTCACCTTGCCAGAAGGCGGCGGCGACCGTGAACCGCAGGGGCCAGGATGCGCTGGAAACGCTGTTTGACTTTCAACCGGTTGGCATAAGTATGCGGGCGCCGGGCCGCCGGCATGCCGCCGTTTAAGGCCTGGTCGGGGAAGAACAGCAGGTCGGCGACGTGCACGGTCGGGGTTTGCCGGCTCAGGCGGTCGGCGCAGCCGGTGCAGTAGGTGACCAGTTTGCGCCCGTCGGCCTCCTGGCGGCGGATTCGGCCCCAGTGGCGGGGCAGGTCGGGCCGGACAAGGTCGACGCTGCCGCCTTCGCCGCAGCACAAGGTGTGCTCCCGGTGGTGCGGCATTTCGGTCGCGTGCAGCCCCAGGCGTGACAGCAAGGTGCGCACGGCGTCCTGAATGGCCGGTTCCGTGCGCGCCGCACAGGGGTCGTGGACCGTAAGCTTGCCGGTGCCCGGGGCGTTGAAGGGCCGGGCGCTGCGGCTGAGAATGGGGTAAACGGTGTCGACGATCAGGCTGTTTGCGTACTGTCTGAAAATGGTGTGGCAGCTGGGGCAGGCCACCAGCACCCTGCGGATGCCCCTGGCACTCAGATACCGCGCCATTTCACCGAATCTATCCCTGAAATGGAGTTGCCGGCCAAGGTCGTGGCTCGGCTTTGTGCAGCAATCCAGTACGATGCCCAGGCTGGGGATAGACTGCTGCAGTTGGGTGAACAACCGCCAGGTCGTTTCCGGACGCGTGCCGGGCAAGGCGCAGCCGGGGAAGAACACCGTGTCGCAGCCCTCGGGCATCCCATAGTAGGACAGCAGGGGCGACTTGCCCCACTTTTCGTAGGCCAGAATCGGCAGGTAGCGCCACATCCGCCCGTTGGCCCCTCCGGCGGCCTGCCGCCGGAGGGCCAGAAACAGATCGCAGGGCCCCACCTGGGCTGGACAGACGGCGTCGCAGAGTGTGCAGAGACTGCATTCGAATGCGATTCGCTGGTGCGCCGGCCTGGAGAAGTCATACCGGTCGACAATGTCGAGCGGTGTGCCGTAGCGCTGCAAAAAGGGGCACTGTATCCGGCAGGCTCCGCAAGCGGTGCAGCGGGAACGGATACGATCGCATACCTGCGCGAGCGGCGGGCACCAGGGCCCGTGTTGAACCGAGACCATCTTGGAATCCGTGTGGGTGCGGCCTATTCGACCTTCTCGATCGGATAGCCGGCCCCTTTCCAGGCAAAAATGCCCCCGGGGTAGCGATAGACATTCCGATAGCCCAGTTTGACCGCCCAGGCGGCACCGTTGTGGCTGCGGGTGCACTTGACGAAGCCGCAGTAGATGACAATGGGCTTTTCCTTGTCCGCCCCCAGCATCTTGGCAAAATCGGCCTGGGATTTTCCGTCGGTCGCGTCGGCGTCCCAAGTGTCCATATCCGGGATGGGAAACAGGAATTGCTGGGCTCCCGGCACATGCGCTTTCCGGTAGCTGTCCGCGTAGGGCATGGTGTCGACGATGACCATCGCTTTGCCGCCGTCGATCCACTGTTTGAGTTCGGCCGTGGTGACCAGATCGTAGCCGCCGCGCTGGCTGTCACGAACGAGTTTGACCGCCACGGCTTCAATTTCCAATTCCGCCTCGAACTTGTTTTTGGCGGTGGCCGTACCGGCCAGCCCCATTATCAGCCCGAAAACCAACACCAGTGTCAACGTTCCTTTACCCATGTGCAAATCCCCCTTTTGTCTTTTCCTGATGGTTCCTCAATCTATTGACCTCGGCAATCCGCGATAAGAGACTGCGCCGGTCTTCGGCGTTGGGCGTTGCGCCCAACGTCACCTAATCCAAATTCATTTGGTGCGCCTCGAAGACCAGCCCATCCCCGGCGCAATTCCGGCGATTTTTTTTATTTTCACCGCTCGAACGGGCTGGATGTGGGCCCAATAGCGCCAGGCATAGAGAAAAGCGATTGCCGCCAGCATGGCCAGGTCGCGGTAGAGTGCTGTGCGCAGGCCGTGAAAAGCTTCGGCTTCCGGATCCTCGGGGCCGAAGCAGCCGCAGTCCACGTCCAGCCCCATGTGGATGCCGTAACCCAAAATGGCCACAAACATCAGCAGCAGGCCGCTCATCACGGCCAGGCTGCCGTGAATGTCGACCAGCAAACCGATGCCGGCAAGCACCTCGATGGCCGGCAGGATGACGGCCACCGGCATTAGCAGCGCCGGCGGGACCAGACCGTAGGCCTCGATCAGCACGGCAAAGGCGTCCGGAGCCAGGAGCTTGGTTGCCCCGGAGTAGATGAAAACCGCACCCAGGATCCAGCGCAGCAGGTTGTAAAGGTGTGCGAGCGATTTCATAGTCAAGCCGCAGGCGGTGGTCGAACGCAACTCTTGTGAGGCAAATCTCTTAAGTTGGCCTGCCAAATTAGTCAAAGCGTTAATATCTATGCCGCAAGGTGAGGGCATTGACATTTTCAATCAAGCCGAAAGGCTTAGACCGGGGCGGCGGGCTCAAGGCGCGCTTGACACGCGATTGGTTGTTAAATACACTTTATGCATTGATATGCGGCCTGCCCGGTGAAGCTCAGGCTGCCGAACCGCTTCCTCTCGCACCGTTTGCACTGGCACCACTGGCCATCCACCTGACCGATTGTTTGACAGTTCGACTTATCTCGCACACCTGGCCTCGACTCCCGTGATCTGTGCGCGGTTCGTCCTGACGTGCTTCCTCCGGGTGTTTCCCACGGTTGCATGAACCCGATTGCGGAAAGGAGGGGCGCCATGAAAGCCATTCATCAACTGATTGAAGAGCAGGTGCGGCGCTGGGAGATTCTCAGAAAAGAGAGCCAGCCAGCGGCAACGCCCTTGCCGGTGATCACCTTGTCGAGGGAGCCGGGCAGCGGCGGCAAGCTGGTGGCCCAAGCGGTGGCCGAGCGATTGGGGCTGGACCTGTTTCACCACGATTTGATTCACAGCATGGCTGCCGATGCGGACACCAGCGCCCGTGTGATCCGGACGCTCGACGAGAAAGGGGTTTCCATGCTGGAGGACTGGGTGTCGGCCGCCATCAGCGAGCGGCACCTGTGGCCGGATCAGTATGGCCAGGTCATGATGCGGGTCATCGGCACCATTGCCCGGCATGGCAAGGCCATCATCGTGGGGCGAGGCGCCAATTTCGTCTTGCCGCCCGAAAACCGTTTGCGGCTGCGGATCATCGCGCCTCTGGAATGGCGTGTGAAATGTGTGGCCAACGCATTCGGCGTCTCCATGAAAGAGGCCAGGCGGCGGGTGCTGCACACTGAATCGGATCGGCGGGCCTTTGTCCGCAAATACTACCACAGTGATATCCGCGATCCGCTCAACTACGACATGATCCTGAACACGGGCACGCTTAGCGTCGATGCCGCTGCCGCGGCGATTTGCAGCGCGGTCGCCTGATCGGCCGTATCGCCAAGGCAGGTCGTTTCAGGCGGTCTTCGGGAGGATGGGTGGCGCCGGTTGCGCACTGGTGTCGATCGACGGCACCGGCCGGTGCCTACTGGTTCCCGAATCCGTTCTGACCGCCGCAGTCCGGGCATTGCCAGGTGATGCCGTTGCAGGACATGCCCCACACATTTTCGTTCATGCACTCCTGACAGATCATGAAGCCGCAGCGGCAGCGCCAGCAAAAGGGCACTTCGCAGGTGCAGCAGTGGCACCGTTGCGGTGCCTTTTGTCGGCGTCGTGTGTGGCGTGTGGTATGGCCTTTGCGCTCGTTCATCGCTCTTGTGAAGGGGGCGGCCTGACGTCTTGTTGTTTGGGTCGCTAAATGCTACCATGCGTTCAACACGCCGAAAAGATAAGGCAAGGTTGCCATTCAGGCAATCTTTCTAACGCTCACTATTAAATGCAGGAGCCATTTCGTGTCAACGCCAATCGAGTCTGTCCGGGAAGCGGGCAGGCCGACCCTGTACCTGATCGACGGCAGTGCCTACATCTACCGTGCCTACCACGCCGTCCGGGGACTGTCCAACAGCAGCGGCCTGCCCACCAACGCCACTTTCGGTTTTACGCGCATGCTGATCAAGCTGATGCAGGAACGCTCCCCGGAATATGTGGCCATGTTTTTCGATGCCAAGGGCCCCACCTTTCGCCACGAGCGCTATGCGGACTACAAGGCCAACCGGCCGCCCATGCCCGACGACCTGATCCAGCAGCTGCCCTGGATCCGCAAGGTCACCGAGGCCTTCAACATCCCGGTGTTCGAGATGGCGGGCTACGAGGCCGACGACCTGATCGGAACGCTGGGGCACCTGGCCGAACAAAACGGGTTTCGGGTCGTCATGGTTACCGGGGACAAAGATTTCATGCAGCTGGTCAGCGAGCGCTGCACCGTCTGGGATCCCATGAAAGATCAGGTTTTCGATCCTGATGCCATCCGGGCCGCCTTCGATCTGGATCCCCGGCAGATCATCGACGTGATGGGCCTGTCGGGCGACACGTCGGACAACATCCCCGGCGTGCCCGGTATCGGACAGAAAACGGCGGTCAGGCTGATTCAGCAATTCGGCAGCTTGGACGGCGTGTATGCCGGCATCGAGACCATTACCGCCAAGAAGCTTAAGGAAAACCTGTTGGCGTACAAGTCCCAGGCGCTGTTGAGCCGTGAGCTGGTGACCATCGACCGGCAGGCGCCGCTTGAATGTGATCCCGAGGAACTAAAAGCCGGCCAGCCTGACGACGACGCGCTGTTTCAGCTGTTTGCCCAATTGGAATTCAGGCAGCTTCAACAGGAATATGCGTCGCCGGCCGAAAGCGAGCAGCGGCACTACACTGCCATCATGGATGTGGCAGAGCTGGAAAAACTGGTGCGCCGGTTGGAGAGCGCCGAGCGGTTCGCCCTCGATACGGAAACCACTTCCCTGGACCCCATGCAGGCGCGTCTGGTGGGACTCTCCTTTTGCGTGGCGTCCGGCAGGGCATGGTACATTCCGGTGGGTCACAACTATCTGGGGGCGCCTGAGCAGCTTTCCCTGCAGGTGGTCTTCGAGCGCCTGCGACCGGTGCTGTCCAACCCTCGGATCGCCAAAATCGGCCAGAACATCAAGTACGACTGGATGGTGCTGCGCCGCCATGGGCTGGATCTGGCCGGCGTGGATTTCGATACCATGGTGGCCTCCTACCTGATCAACCCCGGCAAACGGGTTCATGGCCTGGACCAGATCGCCCTGGACTATCTGGGCCACAAGACCATCAGCTACGCCGACGTGGCCGGCAAGGGCAAAACCGCCGCAACCTTCGATCAGGTTATCCTTGAAAAGGCGATTCCCTATGCCTGCCAGGATGCCGACATGACCCTGTCCGCCTTTGAGGTGTTTTTGCCGCTGCTTGAGGAAAACGGCTTGTCGAAACTGATGCGGCAGGTGGAGATGCCGCTGCTGCCGGTGCTGCTGGAGATGGAGATGACCGGCGTCTGCGTGGACCGCGCCAAACTCGGTGAGCTTTCGCGTTTGTTTGCCGGTCAGCTGGACCGTCTCGAACAGCAGATTCACGATCTGGCCGGCGAGTGCTTCAACATCAATTCGTCCCAGCAACTGGGCACCATTTTGTTCGACAAGCTCAACCTGCCCGTCCAGAAAAAAACGCGTAAAAAGACCGGCTACTCCACCGATGTGGAAGTGCTCACCACCTTGGCCCGCGACCATGAGCTGCCGGCCCTGGTGCTGCGCCATCGCACCCTGGCCAAGCTCAAGTCCACCTATGCCGACGCGCTCTTGCAGCTGATCCACCCGGAGACCGGTCGGATTCACACGTCGTTCAACCAGACCGTCACCGCCACCGGTCGGCTGAGCAGCAGCGACCCCAACCTCCAGAACATTCCCATCCGCACCGCCGAGGGGCGCGAGATCCGCAAGGCGTTTGTCCCCAGGCCGTCCTGGGAGCTGCTTTCGGCCGATTACTCTCAAATCGAGCTGCGCATCCTGGCGCATGTCTCCCAGGACCCGATCCTCATCAAGGCTTTCGAGGACGACGAGGACATCCACACCCGTACGGCGGCAGAGGTGTTTCAGGTCTTTCCCCAGATGATCAACGACGATCTGCGGCGCCAAGCCAAGGCCATCAATTTCGGTATCATCTACGGCATGAGTGCCTTCGGCCTGTCGCGCGAACTGGACATCAGCAACAAGATGGCCCAGACCTACATCGATCACTATTTCGAGCGCTACCAGGGCGTCAAATCCTTCATTGAGCATACCATCGCCACCGCCCACAAGACCCGCCAGACCAGCACCCTTTTGGGCCGGATTCGGCAGCTGCCGGACATTGCCAGCACCAACCGCAACGTGCGCCAGTTCGCGGAGCGCACCGCCGTGAATACCCCGATTCAGGGATCGGCCGCGGATCTCATCAAACTGGCCATGATCAACGTGAGCCGGGCGCTTCGCCAAAAGGGGATGCAAACCGCCATGCTGCTTTCCGTGCATGACGAGATGATTTTCGAGGTGCCGCCCGACGAACTGGATGAGGCCAAGGCCATGGTGCGCGGCGAAATGGAGAATGTGTGGGATCTGGCCGTTCCGTTGAAAGTCAACCTGGCCACTGGCAAGAACTGGGCCGAGGCCCACTAGCCGCAATGGCCGTTTCGAAATGGTTGTGAGACGACCGGCCGCAATGGGTCGGCGAAAGGAGGGGAGTTCATGAAACGATGGGCCGGGATGCTGTTTTCACTGTTGACGCTCGTTTCTGTATGCAGTTGCACGGGGCCCCGCATAACGCTTTTTCCCGACGGCGCCGATCCGCTAAAAGAGGTGACCCTGGAAGGATCGGCCACCGAAAAGATCCTGATGATTCCCATTTCCGGCGTCATCAGCGATGCGCCCGAAAGCCGGTTTTTACGAACGACGCCCGGAATGCTGCATGAGGTGGTCTCGCTCCTGCGGCTGGCCGAGAAGGATGATCGGGTCAAGGCGGTTCTGCTTAAGATCGACTCTCCCGGGGGCAGCGTCACGGCCAGTGACACCCTCTATCATGAAATCGTGGCCTTCCAGGCCCGCACCGCTAAAAAGGTCGTGGCCTGTATGATGAGCCTGGCCACTTCCGGCGGCTACTACATCAGCTTGCCGGCCGACCTGATCCTGGCGCACCCCACGACTGTCACCGGTTCGGTCGGCGTCATTTTGATGCGGCCCGAGGTGTACGGCCTGATGGATAGCATCGGTGTGGCCGTGCAGGTCAACAAATCGGGTGAGAACAAGGACATGGGATCGCCTTTTCGGGCCGCCACCACCAGTGAGGATCGCATGCTGCAGGAGCTGACCGACACCCTGGGCCGGCGTTTTGTCGAGCTGGTCAAGCTTCATCGCAAATTGGATGACGACCGCTTGAAGGTCATCGCCGATGCGCGAATTTTTCTGGCCGATGCCGCCCTTGAAACGGGCCTGATTGACGGTGTCGGCTATCTTTCCGATGCCATCGCCGCGGCCAAAAAAATTGCCGACCTGAGTCCCGAGGCCCGGGTGGTGACCTACCGACGGAGCGACTACGCCGACGACAACATTTACAATCCCCTGACCAGTAGGGCCGGAGGCGATCCAACAGCGCTGGTCGACCTGGGATCGATTGGTGCCCTGTTCGCTCTCGATGCCGGATTTTACTACATCTGGCCGCAGGCCATCGGGTCACCGTGACGCCAACGGGTGTGAAAATATTTTCCCGGTTTTTGGGAATTTTTTTAAACAATTCCTGCCGCTGAGAACGGGTTGATTGTTGCAACCTGCTGAACGTAAAGTGGTTTTAATTTGCGGAGTGGTTCTTGCATGATTTAAAAAGCAAGGCACACAGCAGCGATCCCACCAGTGATGCAAAGATCCTGCGTGCCGCTTGCCCGGGAAAGAGACAATATGACTGGTTTATCGATGGCGGAACGGCGCTCCGGAAACGATCGCCGCGTGCAAGGGCTTCCATTTTTCAAGCGCCTGTTTTTCAGGGGAACGCGGACCTCCGTCCGTCGGGTGGCGGAGCGTGATCGGATCGTGGTTTTCGATCGATACCGGCCCTCCCTGGTTGTCCTGGCACTGGTGGTCTTGGGGTTGAGCTTGCTGGATGCGCTGCTCACCTTGACCCTGATCGCCCAAGGCGCCCAGGAGCTCAACCCGGTCATGCGATATTATCTGACCCATGGACCGCAGGTCTTTCTGCTGGTGAAATACGGGATGACCGCCCTGTCGGTCCTGATCATCGTCGTGGCCCATGAGACCATCACCACCCGGTATCGAGTGTGCGCCGGCTTGCTCCCCACCTGCGCCGCCACATTTGGTGCAGTGGTCCTCTGGGAGGTTTATCTGCTGTCCACGATCTGAATTGCGACCACTATTCTTCCCCGGCCTCCGGAGCCGAGCACTGCTTGACCGTTTCGTCGACGGCCTGATAAATGGCTTTGAACACTTCGGGGAAACCGGTCGGCGATATCCGACCGGTTTCAATGAACTTGACCACAATCTCTTTGGTCGCTCTTAAAATCTGGTCATCCTGGCTGGTCTTTCGCATCGATTTTCACCTTGCGGCACCACCGCGATAACCGGCCGTTTGGTGGCGCGGTGACAGCAGGGCGCATCTTGTTTAAGGCAAGCTTATAGCAAGGCGGGCAGTGGCGGTCAAAAGTTTTTAATCGATTTTAATAGGTTGATAACACCGGCATCTCCGGCTTGACACCCCACCGGCAACTCTGTTATCGGACGCACTGAGGCATCTTGTTGTCGACCCGCCCCGCAACCTTGGGAATCGTTTTCACCGTTTCGTTACCACTTAAAAGGAGAAATGGCTATGCGAAGACGGGAGTTTCTCAGCTGGACCATTAAGGCCGGCGCCGTGGCCTTGCTGCCGGCGATTTGGACCGGGTGTCAGCGCAATTCCGCGACGCCGTCGATTGACCTGCCGCCCCTGGAATATGCCGAAGATGCCTTGGAACCGTACATTTCGGCGCGGACCATGGCCTTTCACTATGGCAAGCATCACCGGGGGTATGTGGACACGGTCAACAAGCTGGTCGTTAAAACCCAGTATGCGGGCATGGCCTTGGAAGAGCTGGTGGTCAGCAGTGCCGGGGATGCCGATCACACCGCCATCTTCAACAACGCCGCCCAGGTTTACAACCACAATTTCTACTGGCGCAGCCTGACGCCTGGCGGGGGCAAAGCACCCACGGGGGCGGTCCTGGAAGGCCTTGCCGCTTCGTTCGGCAGCTATGACGGCTTTCAAAAGGCCTTTCTCGATGCGGCCACCGGACAGTTCGGCAGTGGTTGGGCCTGGTTGCTGATCCGTGACGGCAAGCTCGATGTGATGGCGACATCAAATGCAGACACACCCCTGGCACACGGCTTGAAGCCGGTACTGGTTATCGACGTCTGGGAACACGCCTACTATCTGGACTATCAGAATCAGCGCAAGGCGTATGTCGAGGCATTTTTGGCGAACCTCGTCAACTGGGAGTTTGTCGCCCAGAATCTGGGTTAACCGTGCACAACCCCATCTCTGGAGCGAGCCATGAAATCCTACGACCACACGATCCGCTATAGCGTGGACACGCCGGAGGTCGTGACCGCCGATGTGCTCGATCCCATCGACTATCACTACAAGGGCCGGCGGGATGTGGTTATCACCATTTCCCATCCGGAGTTCACGTCGGTCTGCCCCATGACCGGGCTGCCGGATTTCGGGACCATCACGGTCAGATACACGCCTGACCGGTTTATTGTAGAGTTGAAATCCCTCAAGTACTATCTGATGCAGTTTCGCAATGTGGGCATGTTTTACGAACACGTATCCAACCGCATTCTGGACGATCTGGTTTCGGTCCTCAAGCCCAAAACCATGCAGGTTACCGGTGAGTTCACCTCGCGCGGCGGCCTGACCACCAGCGTCAGTGCCCGCTACGAGGCTGCTTCGTAGTGGTTGAGGCCGGCCGGAAAACGACCGCGGCGGCCTTGCTGGCGCTAGCCTTCTTGCTGTCCGGATGCGGCATCGCCGCTTCCTACCGGCCGGCCGACCGCATGACCATCCGCGACGCTGACGGCAACAGCCCCTACCGCAAACGGGTCGGTGTGATCGCACTGGCCAACACCACGATCTTCACCAGCGATCAAATTGCCGTTCCTTTTATGGAGTCGTTTCTGGCCAGTATGACCGACGCCGGGGGGGATGTGATCTGGGTGCTGCCGGGTGACAGCGACGCGCCGCCGTTTCTGAGCGACCCACCCCGGGTGGCCACCGGGGAGATGGAGGTGTTCACCTTGTCGGCTCTGGCCCGGCAAACGGGCATGAACGCCGTCGCGAGTCCCGTACTGATGGACATCCGGGTGCGGTCCAGAAATACCGGCTTCTGGTTTTTCAAAGCGGTGACCCACAGCCTTCAGATCCAGACGGCCGCCGCGTTGTACGATGCCATCACCGGCGCGCGGCTGGATTTGGAAATCCTTACCGACGAAGTCGAGATCGACCAGCAGGAGGCTCAGTTCGTTCGCAACGGCCAGGAAATTCCGGCGTACGAACTGGTCGAAATGGCAGAAAAAATGGGTCAGAAACTGGGCGCCCGCATGGGCGACGCCATTAATGAGAGTAAGTGGTTTGGTAGCGTGGTGTCCGTTGAAAATGACGGCTGCGTGATTCCAACCGGCCGTGCGGCCGGTATCGCGGTCGGTGACCGGTTCGCCGTTTTTAGCGTCAGCGGGGTCATTACGGGACTGGACAATCAGCGCTTCAGCGTCCCCGGGACCAAAATCGGTGAGCTCACCATCACGCGGGTGGACGACCGTAGCGCCGTTGGCATGCCGCTGTCGGGAGCGCCTCCGCCTGTTGGCAGCATCGTGGTGCCGCTGGATTAGGACACGGGGCTCCCGATCCCGACCGACCCATCCTGGCGGGGTGACAATATTAATGCCTATCCAGACCATCCCGCACGACAATCCCTCCTATCGTGGAGCCGTCTCCTCGCGCATCCATCGCCCTGACACCGCCGACCCGCTTTGGCAGCTTTCAACCACACGCCATTCATGCGCCGTGTGCTCTTCGCAAACCACTGTTGGGCCCAGTCTTAAGCTCAGGCACTTACTGCAGGCGCGACCCGCACGAGCCTGAGAGAACAACCGACGGGTCCATATTGCCGGCCGCCAGGGTTGGATCGGCCTAAGCGGCAGGGGGCGCGGCAATCGAGGCTGCATACTGACCGATCAGGCTCAGGGCCTCTTCTTCGGAATCGATGAAGCGGATGGCGTTACGGAACCGAGCCGCATGGGGCATGCCTTTGACGAACCAGCACAGGCGGCTGCGCATCATGCGGCAGGCCGTCTCTTCGCCCAGATAGGTCACCGAGTCCCGCAAATAGTCGCGCATCGTGTCGATGCGTGCCTGCTCATCCGGACCCCGGGACGGGCGGCCCCGGGTCGCATCGAGAATCTGGTTGAAGATGAAGGGGTTGCCGATGGCAGCGCGGCCGACCATCACGCCGTCGCAGCCCGTTTCCGCCAGCATGCGCAAGGCGTCTTGCGGGGTGTTCACATCGCCATTGCCGATTACGGGAATGGCCACGGCCTGCTTGACGGCGGCAATGATGGACCAGTCGGCGATGCCGCTAAATCCCTGGGTGGCCGTGCGCGGGTGCACGGCCACGGCGTCCACCCCGCAATCTTCGGCCAGGCGCGCGATCTGCACGGCCTGCCCGCCGCTCGAATCCCATCCGGACCGGATCTTGATGGTCAGGGGCACGTCGATGGCCCGGCGCACGGATGCCAGGATCCGGCCGGCCAGCTCAGGGTCCTTCATCAGGGCCGAGCCCGAATGGCTCTTGAGGATCTTGCGGACCGAACAGCCGAAATTGATGTCGATAATGTCGGCACCGGAGTGCTCGACGATCCGGGCCGCCTCGGCCATGATCTGCGGGTCGGCGCCGAAGATCTGTACCGAGAGCGGTTTCTCGAACGGGGTGCTGTCCAGCATCTGCACTGTTTTGCCGGAGTTGTACACCAGGCCGTTGGAGCTGATCATCTCCGAACAGACCAGCCCGCAGCCGGCCCGTTTGGCCAGCAGGCGCATGGGCAGGTTGGTGATGCCAGCCAGCGGTGCCAATACGGTCAAATTGGGTAGCGTCACACAGCCGATTTTCATTGGCCGGGCTTTCGGTCACAGGCGGGATTGGCGTAGCAGTAAAGGCAGCTGTGGCGGCAGGGGTGCAGATCGTAAGACCCCACATCCACGGATTGCGTGCATCTGCATCCAGAGGCCTTGCGCTGGCCGCCATCTTGCCTGACGGACACCTTTCCGCCATGCTTGGCCATGATCCGGTGGCCTGAAATGCAGGCCCCGGCGCTGATCGTGGTGTCGGCGGGAAGGGCTCTCAAGACCGCCGGTTCGCAGCACAGAGCCAGTTGAATGCCCTGCTGCTTCAAGACCTGTTCCATCTCCAGCGCGATGCGGACCTTCTCGGCCATGGGCGGGTCCAGAAAGGTCAGATCCTGGCCGGTGCGCCGGTCGATTTTGCGATAGTGGTCCATGAAGCTGGTAATGCAGGTGTCGATGCCGCATGCCCCGGCCGCATCGGCAATGGTTTCGAAATCGCCGCGATTGGAGCTCGCCGGCCCCGTGCCGGTGGTGAAGTGGCAGATCGGATCGAAGCGCCACTGGACCGACACGGCGCCAAAGCGCCGGCACAGCTCCTGCAACTGCATCAAGCGTCGATCCAGGTCCGGCACACCCGGCTCGAGGCGGGCTGCGGGTGAATTGATGGTGAAGTTGAACATCAGGTGAAAGCCCATTTCGCGAAGTGTTTCACCGTAGCGGCCGTTCAGAAAGGCAGCGAAGTTTTTGGACCAGAACACCATGGTGTGAACTTGCTCCGGCGACACGGGCACCTGCCGAACCCGGCGGTTGAAGGGGTTGGCGACCTCCACGACCCCCCGGTGGACCCGATCCATGAACCAGGGCATGTAAAAGGCTGGGATATCGGTTCGGCGCGAGACCGAGAGGACCTGTTTGAGGGTGCCTGACATGGGTGTTGCTGAACCGGTCAGCGCTTCTTCTTGTCCGCCAGTGAGATCACCATGGCATCGCCTTTGTTCGGGGCGGCCGACCCGGGGGCATCTGTATGTGGCGGCGCGTCGTCGCCGGCCGCCGGCTCGGGGCTGACGACCGGCGCCAGGCGCATGCGCTTGCCGTTCATGGTGAATTCATCGCCGGCGATGTATCGGTCCCGCAGAATCCAGGTGACGACCTGCAGCGGCACCTGGAGCATGAGCAGCTTGACGTGATACCAGTCCGGTTTGTTGTCCGGCAGGATCTGTTCGATGCGCGCGAAACTCAATGGCTGATCCTCGAAGTGAATCAGCACGATGTCATTTTCGGTAGGCATGTTTTATTCCTCAATGGGATAGACATCCTTATCGGTTAAGTTCGGGTGCTGTCAACCTGCTTGACGACTTCGTAAGAAACCCGATATCTGCGTTATGCTTCATCTTTCGTCACTGCGGAGTACGGCGGGTACGCTGCCTGCGGCACCCGCGATAGCAGGCTTCTCAAGATTCGCAAGCCTTGATCTCGGGCTTTTTACATAGCCGCCTGACGCGCGTTGCGGTAAAGGATTGACCCAGGAAAGCATATGCTCTAAAATCAAGACTCCCTAAAAATTCCGATATCCGCATGGCTTGCGAGCCATTGAAATTATCCAGCATACCGGAGAGTGCAGATGACCCAGTACCGCATTCATCCCATCGTCGTGGGAACCAAACAGTTCGACAAGGGCATGATGACCTATCAGCACGATTACGGCCAACCCTATACCATCCCGATCTACTGCTGGTACCTGGAAGGCGGGGACCGCAACATCATCGTGGACACCGGTGAAATGCACCCCCTGCAGTCCGACGATCGCCAGCAGGCCATCGGCGGCGCGATCTACACCTTCGAAGCGGGACTGGCCAGGCATGGCCTGACCCCGGAGCGCATCGACACCGTCATCCACACCCACCTGCACAATGACCACTGTGAAAACGATTACAAGTGCCTCAATGCCGAAATTTTCGTTCATCCTGCCGAACTGGCCCACATTCACGATCCCCATCCCCTGGATTTCAGATATGCAGCCGATTTCATCGAGGATGTGGAGGAGAACGGTCAACTCCGGCTGGTTGGCTCGGACCGGGAAATTGTCGACGGCATCCAGGTCATGCACACCCCGGCCCACACTGAAGGCGGCCTGACGGTGTTGGTGAAAACGGCCTCAGGCACGGCGGCCATCACGGGTTTTTGTACGATCCGGGACAACTTCTTTCCGCCGCGGCAGATCAAAGCCATGGAAATGGAGGTGATCCCGCCCGGAACCCATGTGAATGCCTACGCGGCCTACGACATCATGCTGCGGGTCAAAAAGCTGGCCGACATCCTGCTCCCGTTGCACGAACCGGCCTTCGCCGATGGAAAACCGATCCCGTGACTGAATATAGATTCATTCTGCGGCCTGGAATCCACCGACTCGTGCCGAATCCGGCCCCCGAATGGCCGACAGTATCCTGAGGCTACTCCAAAAGCGCCCATTTTTGAAATTGTGGCTTCTCTTCATGGCCCGGTTTGTTCTTGACAGGGCCTTCCCGGCCCTGTTAAATGAATGAATATTCATTCACAACTAGCTTGGTTTCCACAGATCCCACCCAACAGGGTTCCTTGCGCTAACTTGCTGTGAACAGAGGATAATTTCAATGGCAGGAGGCAATTATGACCAGAAAGATTAGGAAGGCCGCCGTAGTGGGCAGCGGCGTGATGGGCGGCGGGATCGCCGCGCTGCTGGCCGGTGCCGGTGTAAAGACACTGTTGCTGGACATCGTTCCGTTCGATCTCAAGGATTCGGAAAAAGAGGACCCGGTCGCTCGTAACCGGATTGTTCAGGCAGGTCTGGACACGCTGCGCACCTCCCGGCCGGCCCTGCTCATGCAGCCCAAAGACATTGATCTGATTCGCATCGGCAATCTGGAGGATGACTTCGATCAGCTGGCCGACTGCGACTGGATCGTCGAGGTGGTGGTCGAGAACCTGAAGATCAAACAGGACCTGCTCAAGCGCATCGAACCGGTCAGAAAGCCGGGCGCCATCGTTTCGTCCAACACGTCCGGCATTCCGCTGCAGCGCATGAGCCAGGGGTTGAGCGACGATTTCAAGAAGCACTTCCTGGGCACCCACTTTTTCAACCCGGTGCGCTACATGAAACTGCTGGAGATCGTTCCCGGTCAAGCGACCCTGCCCGAGGTCCTGGCCTTCATGGCCGATTACGGCGAACGCGTCCTGGGCAAGGGCATTGTCTGGGCCAAGGACACACCCAATTTTGTGGGCAACCGCATCGGGGTGCAGGGGATGGTCAAAGCCATGCAGCTGATGCTGGAAACAGGACTGACCATTGCCGAGGTGGACGCCCTGTTCGGTCCGGCCATGGGTCGACCCAAGACCGCCATGTTCAAGACCGCCGACCTGGTCGGCCTGGACACCCTGGCCCACGTGGCCAAAAACACCTACGACCTGGTTCCCGACGACGAGGCCCGGGACGATTTTGTCATGCCCGAATTCGTGACCCGCATGATCGAGGCCAAGATGCTGGGCAAAAAGAGCAAGGCCGGGTTCTACAAGACCGACCTGACGCCACAGTGGCAGAAAATCCGCAAGGTCATCGATCCGGCCACCCTGGAGCATGCCGAATATGACAAGGTGGAGCTGCCCTGCCTGAAGGCCGCCAAGGCCGCCAAGACCCTGCCGGAAAAGATGCAGGCCATCGTCTACGGCGACGACAAGGGGGCCCGGTTTGCCTGGCAGGCCGTTGCGGCCAATCTGATCTATGCCGCCAACCGCATCCCTGAAATCTCCGACACCATCGTGGAGATCGACAACGCCATGAAGTGGGGTTTCAATTTCGAGATGGGGCCCTTTGAAACCTGGGACGCCATCGGCGTGGCCAAATCGGTGGCCAAAATGGAGGCCGAGGGCATGACCGTTCCCCCGGCGGTCAAGGCCATGCTAGCCGGCGGCAAGGAGCGTTTTTACCAGCTGGAGGGTGGCCGGCGCCACTATTACGATTTTGCCAGCGGCACCTATCAGGTCGTGAAAACCAGCCGCAACATCATCTCGCTGGCCGGTCTGAAGGCCGACGGAAAAACGGTTAAAACCTGTCGATCGGCCACCCTGGTGGACATCGGCGACGGTGTCTTCTGCCTGGAATTTCACACCAAGATGAATGCCATCAACGATGAGATCGTCGATTTCATGGCCGATGCGGTCGACACGGTCGATGCCGAGGGCGTCGGCCTGGTGATCGGCAATCAGGCCGGGGGCATGCCCGGTGCGTTTTCGGCCGGCGGCGACCTGGCCTTCATGGCCGGGCTGGCCCAAAAGGGCCGCTATGCCGAGATCGATGCCTTTCTGAAAAAGGCCCAGACCGGCATGCAGCGCGTGCGCTATGCCAGCTTTCCGGTCGTGGCGGCACCTTACGGCCTGACCCTGGGCGGCGGCTGCGAACTCTGCCTGGGGGCGGCGGACAAGATCGTGGCGCACAGCGAACTTTACATGGGGCTGGTCGAAATCGGCGTGGGCCTGCTGCCCGGCGGCGGCGGCTGCCTGAACCTGTGGAAGAAGATGATCGCCAACCTGCCCGAGGCGGTCAGCGACGTGGATCTGGCCAAATTTTTCATCCCCACCTTCATGGCCATCGCCATGGCCAAGGTCTCCACCTCGGCGGCCGAAGCCAGGGCCAATGGGTTTTTAGGTCCCTGTGACCGCATCGTGTTCAATCGCGACTACCTGATCGGGGAGGCCAAAAAAGAGGTGCTCAAGATGGCCGACGAGGGCTATGCGCCACCGGTCAAACGGCCGGTAAAGGTTTTCGGCGCCGCTGCCCAGGGCATGATCGACGCCGAACTGTTCAATATGCGCTCGGCCAAATTCGTCAGCGAATACGACGCCTTTTTGGCCAGACGAATCGCCTGGGTGCTCAGCGGCGGCGACGTGCGCACCAACAGCGAGGTTGCCGAGGAGGTCATTCTCAAGCTGGAGCGCGAGGCCTTCGTCGATTTCTGGCAGCAAGCCAAAACGGTGGCCCGGGTGGAGCACATGTTGACCACCGGAAAGCCCCTGAGAAATTAGGGTTCAGAAAAGGAGGGATCATAACCATGAGAGATGCATATATCGTATCGTCTGTCAGGACCCCCGGATGCCGCCGTGCCAAAGGCGCTTTCAAGGACACCCGGCCCGAAGACCTGTTGACCTTCATCATGCAGGCGGCCGTTGAGAAGGCCACCCCGATCGAACCCGGGCACATCGACGACGTCATGATCGGCTGCTCTTTTCCCGAGGCGGAGCAAGGGCTCAATATCGGCCGCCTGGCCACCCAGATCGCCGGATTTCCGGTCAGCGTCTCGGGTGCGACCGTCAACCGCTTCTGTTCTTCGGGCCTGGAGGCGATCGCCCTGGCCGCCCTGCGGGTCATGGCGGGATGGTCCGAGATCACCATGGGCGGTGGGGTCGAGTCCATGACCTATGTGCCCATGGGCGGCAATCTGCCCCGCCCCCATCCCGGACACGCCAGGGCCCACGCCGACCTGTACGCCGCCATGGGCATTACCGCCGAAAATGTGGCCAACCGCTACCACGTGACCCGCCAGGATCAGGACGCCTTTGCCTGCGAATCCCAGGCAAAGGCTGCCCGGGCCCAGAAAGAGGGCCTGTTTACCGAGCTGGTGCCGACGCCGGCCGCCAAGTTCGTGCTTCAGGACAACGGCACTTACCGGAAGGAGACCTTTGTTCAGGATCACGATGACGGTGTCCGGGCCGACACCACCATTGCGGGATTGGCCAAACTCAACCCCGTCTTTGCGGCCAACGGGTCGGTGACGGCCGGCAACTCCTCCCAGACCACCGACGGCGCGGCAGCCAGCATCGTCGCCAGCGGCGATGCCGTCAAAAAGCACGGCCTCAAGCCGATCGCCAAGCTCAAGCTTTACACCACCGTCGGGTGCGCGCCGGACGAAATGGGGGTGGGACCGGCCGTGGCCATACCCAAACTGCTGGAGATGGCCGGCCTGCAGACCAGCGACATCGGTCTCTGGGAGATCAACGAAGCCTTTGCCTCCCAGGCCCTTTACAGCATCCGCAAGCTCGGCATCGAAGACCGGATGGACCGCATCAACGTCAACGGCGGAGCCATCGCCCTGGGCCACCCGCTGGGCTGTACCGGCGCCAAGCTGTGTGCCACCTTGCTGGCCAGCATGCAGCGCAAGGGTGTTCAGTACGGCGTCGAATCCATGTGCATCGGCGGGGGGATGGGTGCAGCGGCGCTGTTCGAGCTGTGTTAGGAGTTGCAACTCTCGATGGCGTGTGATAGGCATGCTGTCAACAGGAAGGGTCATCTTTAAAATGCAGCCGGCAGCCGCCATACATGCTTATTTTGGTTATTATTTTTATTTCGGCCGAGGTGCGCCTGTGAGCTGCTGATTTCATCGTAATAAAAAAAGCAAGAGCCGCAGGCGAAACCGCCTGCGGCTTTTTTAGTTTTGGACCTCAAAACGCAAACCCAGCAATCTATCAGAAAGGAACACCCGCATGCCCAAGACCTACGATTTGCACGTGGAAAAATTCGAACCGCTGATCGCACCCTCCCAGCTGAAAGATCGGCTCCCGATGAGTGAAGCCTCCCAGGGCACCGTTGTGGCAGGACGCGCCGCCATTGCCGATATTTTGACCGGTGCGGACAGGCGCCTGCTGATCATTGCCGGCCCGTGTTCCATCCACGACGAAAAGGCGGCCCTGGAATACGCCCGACGACTGCAGGAACTGGCCGGCCAGGTTTCCGAAACCATGCTGCTGGTCATGCGGGTGTACTTTGAGAAACCGCGCACCAACGTGGGCTGGAAAGGGCTGATCAACGACCCCTGGCTGAACGGCAGCTACGACATCAACACCGGGCTTGAAAAAGCGCGCGCCCTGTTGCTGGCCATCACCGAAATGGGATTGCCCACCGCCACGGAGATGCTGGACCCGATCGTGCCCCAATACATCGCCGGGCTGGTCTGCTGGGCCGCTATCGGCGCGCGAACCACGGAATCCCAGACCCATCGCGAGATGGCCAGCGGGCTCTCCATGCCGGTAGGGTTTAAAAACTGTACCGACGGCGACCTGTCCACCGCCGTGAACGCCATGATTGCCGCCGGCTCCCCCCAGCACTTTCTGGGCATCGACCAGGACGGTCAGACCTGCATTGTCACCACCACCGGCAATCCGCATGCGCACCTTGTGCTGCGCGGCGGCAGTCGGCCCAACTACGATTCGGTCAGCATCAACCAGGCGCAGGCCATGTTGGCGGCCAAGGGCCTCTCCAACGCCATCATGGTGGACTGCTCCCACGACAATTCCAGCAAAGATCACACCCGCCAGGGATTGGTCTGGCAGGACGTAATCAACCAGCGCATGGACGGCAACGACAGTATTGTCGGATTGATGCTGGAGAGCAACCTGGCGGCAGGCAGCCAGCAGAACGGCGGCAACCTGGAAGCGCTGGCTTACGGGGTGTCGATTACCGACGCCTGCATCGACTGGGACACGACCGAGCAGTTGATTCGTTCCGCCCACGCGCGATTGCTCGACAGCAATCTAAACCGCCGCGGACAGCGCTATAAGGTGGCCTAGTGCGGTCCACAAGCCGCCTTTTGCGGCTGCTGTCGGTCAGGCGATGAGTCGTTGAACGCCCGACCAGGCAAACAGGCAGGAAAAGACGATCAGAAACACGCCGCAGGCGCCGATCAGGAGCCGATAGCTGCGGTCGGAGAGCAGGCGCCGGCCTTTCCAGATGGCGGTGGAGACGGCGGCATACCAGAAAAGGTCGCCCAGGATGTGGCCGCTGAAAAAGGCCACTACACCCATGGTCCCGGCCTTCATGCTGTGCAGGATGTAGCCCAGGCCGATCGTGGCCCACCAGATGCTCCAGTAGGGGTTGACCAGGCTCATGAGAACGCCCGACAGGATCAGGTTCTTTCCGCCGGAAGGGGTGCCGTCGGCGACCAGGGTCATGGCCGGCACGGACCTGAGCATGCCGACCCCCATCCACAGCAACACGGCCGAGCCGGCCAAGGCGATGATGATGAACACCGGCTCCATATTCAACAGGGGCGCCAAGCCCATGATCAGGGCCAGCACCAGCGCCAACTCCAGGATGGCGTGCCCGGCAATGAGCAGCGGGCCGGTCATGATTCCGCGCCGCGAACTTTCGCTGATGGTGATCGTCAACAGCGGTCCGGGCATGACGGCGCCCGAAAGCGCTACCACAAAGGAGGTCACGAACAGGGTCGCAAAAAGGGTCATGGCATCAAATCCAAATCTCGGGGCCTGAACAGCTGTCTGATCCTGGCCGCCAGCAGGGTAATGCCATGCCACAGTTTGGGCAGCAGCCAGATCATCAGCAGGATGAACGCGGCCAGCAGGGTCAGAAACAGCCAGGGGTGGTTGACGGCCGTCCAGATGCCGCCGATGACGACGATGTCTTCGACAATGGAGGCGGTCCAGTTGCTCAACGGTTCGGGGGATGTGTTGATCAACAGCCGCGACCCGGCCTTGACGCCATGGGCGCCGGCGGCCAGGGTCCCTCCCAACAGGGCGGCGGCCAGGCTCACGGCCGGATTCACCGTGCCCACGGCCCCGGCGGCCAGCAGCGCGCCGGCCGGGATGCGGATAAAGGTGTGGATCGCATCCCATCCGCTGTCCACACCGGGTGTCTTGTCGGCCACGAACTCGACCACGAACATCAGGCAGGCGGCGCCGATGACCAGCGGATGGGCCAGGATCTGCAAATCCGGCGGCAGGGTCATGTTGCCGGTTGCCCCCAGAATGCCCAGGGTGGCAATGGCGGCATACAGATTGATGCCGGCCGCCCAGGCTGCCCCCATGGTCAGGGCGATGATCTTGGTAATTTCGGTGAGCTGGTCCATGATAGGTGCTCTTTCGAGTCGTTCGGGCGTTTCAAATGTCGCTTGCGATCCTCACAGCGTTTTGACCAACCGGTTGGCATCGCAGTGATCCAGTTCCTCCCTAAATGCCGCCAGCGTTTTGGAAATCGCTCCTTCGGCAGACAGGTGGGGCAGCGGCCGGTCGCTGGCACCGACCGCATCCAGGGCCGTGACAACGTCGTTGACAGTCAGGCTGCCGATGTCGCGTGCCGGCTGCAAGGCGGCCCCGTGGCTCCTGCCGCTGTCGATTCTTACCAGGATGTCCCCTTGTATCAGAAGATCCGTCAGGTTGTCCACCAGCACCGGAGACAGGGCCAGCGCGTCGGCAATCTGGCGCGCCGATTGCGCCGGCCGGCCCTGGTGGAACAGCTCGACGACGTGACGGCAGACCGCCAGGGCCACGAGCCGGGTCTGGTAAACGCTCATTTTACGGCCGCCGTCCGTTTGATCCACAAATGCAGAATTGCGGAAAGCGTGGGAGATCTCAGCACCGAAGATCACAATCAGCCAACTGGCCTGCAGCCAGGTTAAAAACAGGGGCAGGGCGGCAAAACTTCCGTAGATGGCGTTGTACTGGGCCACGTTGATCTGAAGCTCGATATAGACGGCCTGGACGATCTGATAGGCCGAGCCGGCGACCACACCAGCCAGCAGGGCGCAGTTGAAGGGGACGTGCGTGTTGGGCATGATGATGTATACCAGGGTGAACAACACCCAGATCAGGGCATAGGGCAGCAGCTTTAGGCCCGTGTAGATGGCCGGATTCACCAGGTGCGGCAGTTCGAGTCGGCCGGAAATAGCCAAGACCTGATGCGAGATGTAGACGGTCATGCTGCTGGACATGACCACCAGCAAGGGACAGATCAACATGATGGTCAGGTAGTCGCTCAATTTACGGACCATCGGCCGCGAGGAGACGCCCCAGATGTGGTTGAAGGAATTTTCGATATGGTTCAGCACCTTGATGACCGCCCAGAAGAGCACCACGACACCGGCGCCCGCGATCATGTCTCCGCGGGTGTTCTCGAGTAATTTTTCAGCAAATTGAATTACTTGGGTTATGACTTCCTGCTGGGCGGCAAAGTTGTTGAGCAGGTCCTGCTGGAGCCGTTTCTCCAAACCGAAGCCCTTGGCGATGCCGAAGGCCAAGGCCGCCACCGGCACCAGGGAGAGCAGCGTGAAATAGGTCAGCGCCGATGCCCGCATGGGACCGTTGTGCCGGGTAAACCCTTGGGCGGTGAGGATTCCCGTGCGGACCAGTCGAATCAGAAGCCACTGAATGGCGGGCCGCTCGTCCCGGCGCACCTGCCAGATGGTGACACTGAAAAAGGTGACGGCCCGGGTCCACAACTCCCTGACGTTTTGCTTGAGTGCCAGTTTGCTCATCCTCCCCGGCTGTGCGTTAATCGTCTGGCTAGCGTGTCAATTGCCGGTACCTGATGCGGTGGGGTTGATCGGCCGCCGCGCCCAGCCGCTTTTTGCGATCTTTTTCGTAGTCGGAGTAGTTGCCCTCGAACCAGACCACCTGGCTGTCACCCTCGAAGGCCAGAATGTGGGTGGCGATGCGGTCCAGGAACCAGCGGTCATGGCTGATCACCACGGCGCAGCCAGCAAAGTTTTCAAGGGCCTCTTCCAGGGCGCGCATGGTGTTGACGTCCAGATCGTTGGTGGGTTCGTCCAGCAGCAGCACGTTGGCTCCCGACTTGAGCATGCGGGCCAGGTGCACCCGATTGCGTTCGCCGCCGCTGAGCAGGCCGACCTTTTTCTGTTGATCGGTGCCGGAAAAGTTGAAACGGGCCACGTAGGCTCTGGAATTGACCTGACGGTCGCCCAGCGCTATGGCGTCCTGGCCCTCTGCAACCATTTCCCAGATGCTCTTTTCCGGATCGAGCACGTCGCGGCTCTGATCCACGTAGGCCAGGCTGACAGTGTCGCCGATGACGATGTCGCCGCTGTCCGGCTGCTCCTGGCCGGTGATCATGCGAAACAAGGTGGTCTTGCCGGCCCCGTTGGGACCGATGACGCCCACGATGCCGCCCGGCGGCAGCGCGAAATCCATATTGTCCACCAGCAGCTTGTCCTCATATCCTTTGCGGACCCCTCGAGCTTGAATGACGACATTGCCCAGCCGGGGGCCGGGAGGGATGTAGATCTCCAGCTCTTTGGCCAGACGCGCATTGGCCTGGTCGAGCAATTTCTCGTAGGCCGTGATGCGTGCCTTGGACTTGGCCCGACGCCCCTTGGGGGCCATGCGGATCCACTCCAGTTCACGTTTGAGGGTTTTCTGGCGCTCGCTTTCGGACTTCTCTTCGGTCGCCAGACGGTTTTGTTTCTGTTCCAGCCAGCTGCTGTAGTTGCCTTTCCAGGGGATGCCGTGGCCCCGGTCCAACTCCAGAATCCAGCCGGCGACGTTGTCCAGAAAATAGCGGTCGTGGGTGACGGCGATGATGGTGCCGACGTATTTCTGCAAATGCTGCTCCAGCCAGGCCACCGATTCGGCATCCAGGTGGTTGGTGGGTTCGTCCAGCAGCAAGATATCCGGTTTTTTGAGCAGCAGGCGGCACAGGGCCACCCGGCGGCGCTCGCCGCCCGAGATCAGGTTGACCGGCGTGTCGCCGGGGGGACAGCGCAGGGCGTCCATGGCCATCTCCAGGCGTGCGTCCAGATCCCAGGCATCCATGGCATCGAGCTTCTCCTGGACCTCACCCTGGCGCTGGATCAACCGATCCATCTCGTCATCGGACATGGGCTCGGCAAACGATTCGTTGATCCGGTTGAATTCAGCCAGCAGGTCCACCGCCTCCTGAACGCCTTCCTGGACGATTTGGCGAACGCTCTTGGTGTCGTCGACCAGCGGCTCCTGCTCCAGGTAACCGATGGTATAGCCTTTGGAGAGGATCGTTTCTCCGTTGAACGCCGGGTCGACGCCGGCCATGATCTTCAGCAGGGTGCTTTTGCCGGAGCCGTTGAGGCCCAGCACACCGATCTTGGCACCGTAGAAGTAGCTTAGAGAGATCTCCTTGATGACCGGTTTTTTGTCATAAAATTTGCTGACGCGGACCATGGAATAGATCACTTTATTGGGATCGGTGCTCATGGATCGTCTTTCTGTGTTTTGAGTGGTGCGGCGGCTGGGGCTGGACTCACTGCTGCGCATGCTACCACAATTTTCAACAAGTTGAACGCCAAATTCGTCGGCACCGCTACCAGGTGACACTCATCATCGAGCAGTTGAGGCCGCTGCCGATGCCCATGAGGGCCACGTGGTCTCCGGATCGGATGCGGCCGGCGTCATCGGCCTGGCACAGGGTGATCGGAACGGCGGCCGGGCCGATGTTGCCCAGGGTGTGGAAGTTCAAATGGTGCTTTTCAGGGGTCAGGCCCAGTTTTTGGTTGAGAACGTCCATGTTCCGCCGGCTGACCTGATGGGGCATATAGGCATCGATTTCGGCATCGCTCCAGCCGGCCAGGGCGACGCAGGCCAGGTCCCAGGTCTTTTTGGCCAACTCCACGCCGAAAATGAGCACTTTGGACGCGTCGGCGGTCATGTAGTCGCGTTGCCCTAAACAGAGGCGGCTGTGCCGGGTGGCGGCCCGGGTCACCGATCCGTTGACCTGGTGACCGGATGTGGCTGAATCGCGGCGGCAGACCAGCATGGCCACCGCCCCGGACCCCAGCGTGAGCGTGGCGAACTGACTGCGAAAGGCCTCGGGCGTGGCATCCGGCCGTCTGAGGCGGTCGATGGTGGCCTCGACCACTTCGCGGGAGTTCTCGCCATCCACGATCAGCCCGTAGTTCAAGAGACCGGCCTCGATCATCATGCCCACACTGGCCATGGCATTGATGAATCCCAGACAGGCATTGCCGATGTCGTAGTTGATGCAGTGGTCGGCCAGGCCCAGGTTGCCATGTACCAGGCTGGCGACCGAGGGCTCGATATAGTCCTTGCTGACCGAGGTGCTGATCAGACAGCCGATCTCCTCCCGGGGGATGGCGGATTTGGCCAGCACCTTTTCGGCGGCCAGGGTGGCCACATCGCTGGCCTGCTGGCCGGTGTCCCAGAAGCGCCGTTCCCGGATGCCCGTGAGCCCTTCGATCAGCCCGGGTTTGACGCCCATGCGGGCCATGGCGTCCGCCAGCTGCGCCTCGATATCCGCCGAGGTGATGACTGTGGCCGGCAGGGCGCAGGCGACCGCTTCGATGGCGACATGCTCAAACAGCATAGGTTTCATAACAATCCTTCAACGTAAACGATCGTTCACCATCCTCGATTCTCGAAATCTTCCACAGCACCGGCGTTTTGTAGTCCGGATGTGGTGGATTCAACAAGAAATTGGGTCTTGTGTCAATGACGATGCCGGGAGCTCGCGGTGCGGGTGTTAGCGGCTGAACCGAGCCGTCGGTCTTCAATCCATGGGGGGGTTGAGGTGGGGGCGGTCTTTGCAGTCGTAGCGTGCAGGCGGTATGTGCCACCTGCAGGAAAAAAAATATCCCCGTTAGCCATCTGGGTAGTGTCCAAGGGAACCCTGATCGCCAGGCACCTACTTTCCGCTGTGGTGGTCGCCTCCATAGAGCGCCTTGACGGCTTGGCGGTCGATGGCGCCATTTTTTTCGGGCAGGGATTCGACGAACTGGACATACTGGGGCTTTTTGTAGCGGGCGATGCGGCCGCCCACAAAGTCGATCAATTCCCCGGCGCTCAGCGTCCGACCCGCTTTGAGCACGCAAACAGCCTTGATGCCCTCTTTCCACTTGGGATCGGGTACACCGAACACCACGGTCTGCAGCACGGCCGGATGGTCGCAGATCACCTTTTCCACTTCCGCCGGATAGACGTTCTCGCCACCGGGTTTGATCAGTTCCTTTTCCGGTTTGCGCCCGGCGTACCACAAAAAGCCATCTTCGTCGAAGCGACCCAGGTCGCCGGTGTGATGGCGGCCGTTGCGGAAGGTGTGGGCGTTGTCTTCCGCCAGGTCCCAGTACCCCTTGAACACCATGGGGCCCTTGAGGGTGATCTCCCCCACCTGGCCGGTCGCTACCGGTCGGTCGCCGTCATCGACCAGCTCCACCAGACCCAGCGGGATTGGCCGTCCGGCCGAACCGGGACGGTCGTCATAGCGCCCCATGGTGGTCAGGCAGGAGGTCTCCGTCTGGCCATACATGCTGAAAAAAGCGCCGCCGGTGACCTTCTGGTAGCGTTCGATGGTTTCCGGGGTGTCCAGGCCCATTACGGCCCGCAACGATGAGATGTCGGCGCCGCTTTTGGCCTGGGCGTCCAAAATGGCGCCCAGGATGGGTGAGAAGTCGAAGAGCAGGGAGACCTTTTGGCTTTGGATCAGATCCACGGCGTCGTCGGCGTCGAATTTGCCCATGTTGACGTTCAACGCGCCGGCGTGAAAGGCGTTGACGGCCATGAACAGCCCGGCCACATGGAACAGGGGCAGCAGGTTCAAATGGACGTCGGCCGGCGACAGGCCGAAGCAGTAGTTGAGGTGCAAGCTGGCACACAGCAGGTTGGCGTGACTGACCAGCGCACCGCGCGGCCGGCCGGCCACGGCGGCGGTGTGAATGATCACCATGCCGGCCCCGGCGTCGACCGAATGCCCCCCAAACGCCGCGTCGCTCATCAGCCCATCCATGGGGTCGAACGGGCCGGTTTCGGTGAGGTTGACAAAGCGCTTGACCGAAGGCAGCCGACCCCGGATTTCGGTCAGCATGTCACCGAATTTTGCATCGCAGAATACGATCGAGGGTGTGCAATCGTTCAGATTGAAGGCCACTTCCGCGGCCGAAAGGCGCCAGTTGACGGGTAAAACGATCGCTCCCAGTGCTGCCGCGGCACCGTAGATCCGGAAAAAGGCCAGGCTGTTTTTCCCGACCACGCCGATCCGGTCTCCGGCGCCAATGCCGGCCCGTTCAAGACCGGCCGCCAGTCGATCCACCTGGGCCCTGAACTCGTCGAAGGTGACGGACGTTTTGGTGTCGACGTCCAGCCAGGCCGGTCGGTCCCGGAAACACTGCGCGTTGCGGCGGATCAGGTCATAAAGGGAAAAATCGTAAAGCCCCATGATGCGGACTCCTTGTGAGGATGGGGTTTCTACTTGGTGGTGGTTACCGGGCAGTTGGCTTTGAGAATGATGTATTGGGCAGTGGATCCGAGCAGCAGCTTGCGTGTCTTCGATTTTTTTTCGATGCCCACAAAGATCTGATCGATCCGATTCTCCGCGGCGTAAATGACGATGTCCTCACCCGGGGAGAGGCCGCGTGCCATTTCATGAACCTCGTGCTCGAGACCGGCATCTTGAAGCTGCCGTTCGACGCCCTCCAGTTCCCGGTTCACCCTGGCGATATCCTCCGGCTTTTCGCTCTGACCGCCTTCCATGGAGGTGATCACTGCGACTTTGGCGCCGAACACGCCGGCCTGCTTGATGGCCAGCGCCAGGGCCGCCTTGGATTCTTTGGAACCGTTGTAGGCCACCAGAAACGTCATTGCTGCCGTCCTTTCCCCACCGCTAATCGTGTGTGTCACATCCAACGTTTACGACGCTTGTACGATTTGACTTCCTTGAAGGATTTACGCCCGCCACCCTGAGTGATGCCCATGTAAAACTCCTTGACATCCGGGTTCTTTTTCAGCTCCTGCGATGGGCCTTCCAGGACGATCTTGCCCGACTCCATGATATAGGCGTAATTGGACACCTGCAGGGCAATCTTGGCATTCTGCTCGACCACCAAAATGGTGGTGTCCATCTCCCGGTTTATGGTTTCGATGTTGTCGAAGATCTCTTTGACCAGCAGGGGCGCCAGGCCCAGGGACGGTTCGTCCAGCATCAGCATTTTCGGTGCGGCCATTAGGGCCCGGGCGATGGCGATCATCTGCTGTTCTCCACCGGAACAGTACCCGGCCAGGCGGTTGGTGATTTTGGAGAGCCGGGGAAAGTGCACGTACATTTTCTGCAGATCGGCCTTGATGTTGGCTGAACCATCCTTGCGGGTGATCGATCCGGCACGGATGTTTTCGTCCACCGTGAGATGTTTGAAGACGCGGCGCCCCTCCGGCACCATCACGGCGCCGAGTTGGACCACCTGGGTGCCCAGAATGTTGGTGATGTTGTGGCCGGAAAAGGTGACGTATCCATCCCGGATGAAGCCGTTTTCAGGCTTCAGCAGTCCGCTGATGGCCCGCAGGGTGGTGGTCTTGCCGGCACCGTTGGTCCCCAGCAGCGCCACGATACTGCCCTGGCGCACCCTGAGACTGACTCCCCGCAGCACCTGGATGATGTCGTTGTACACCACTTCGATGTTGTTGACCTCCAGAAGCGATTTTTCCGCGACGTTAGATTCCATGGCTTCGTTTAGACAATCCGTTTGGGTCCGGGTGGGTTGAAGCGGGACGCCGGTCCGGCGCCCCGCCGCAGGTTGCCAGGCAATGGCCTTTATTTGATGAATTCGGGCACAAACGGTTCGCCCACGGATTTGAAGGCCCCCTCCTTGACCACGTAGAGTTGGACGGTGTCGACCCCCATGCGGTCGGTCTCGGAATAGGTCACCGGACCGACGGCGGCCAGCGATGTGAAGGCCTTTTCACCGTTCATCTGGTTGAGGGTTTCGTAGAGCGTCGCTTTGGTGACCTCCTTGCCGGCTTCGCGCGTGCGCCGGATGGCCTCCACGGCGACCTGGGCCGCCATCATGCCGCAGGCGTAGTTGTGGGAGTTGGCCGTCTTGTCGTCGCGGCCGTACTTTTTGGCGATGTCGAGCTGCCAGTCGGTCCAGGGACCCGCTTCGGAGGTCACGTGGTAGCCGGTGGTCCAGTGATACCCTTCGGCAGCCGAGCCGGCCAGGGCGATCAGATCGTTGCCGCCGGTGTAGTGGGCGCCCAGAAAGGTGATCTTGCCGGCCTCGCCGTAGGTTTTGGCCGTCATCCCCAAACGCTGGGCGTCGTTGAGCAGGGTCGCCACCGGACTCTGCACGGTCTGGCACAGCACATACTGGACGCCCTTGCTGGAAAGCCGCTGCAACAGGGCACTGTTGTCCAGGTCTTTGCCGTGTTCGACCACTTCGACCAGGTCCATCTTCAACCCGGCGCTCACGGCGGCTTTGAAATCATCCAAAGGCGCGCGCCCGAAGGCCGAGGGATGGATAAAGGCGGCCACTTTGGGAACATCCCCGCCCTTGTGGTTTTTGGCCACGTATTCGGCCACACCGACGTACTGGTGGGAATAGGAGGCGATGGGCAGGAAGATAAACGGGGACAGGCCGTAGAGCGACTTGTCCATGGAGGCCGGGATGACCGGGATCTCAACCTCGTTGAAATCCTGGGCCAGGGCCTGGTTGGCGCCGGTGGCATAGCTGAGAAACAGCACCATGCCCTGATCGAGAAAATCCTCGAAATTGCGCTTGGTCACGGCGGTCTCGTACATGTCGTCCCGAATCGGACAGTCGACCTTGGCATCGCCCAGGACACCGGTTTCATTGACCAGGCGAATGTAGTCCTCCACGCCCTTCGAATACGGGTTGCCGGCATCCGAGGTCGGACCGGTGATCGCCAGCGACAGGCCAAGCTGGATCGTTTCGGCGGCCTGGGCCGGGGCCGTGAGGGCCAATATCAGTCCGACTGCGACCAGGACCATCTTTTGCCTAAAACCGAATTCAGTCATCTTCTCCCCCTTTGGTGATTGGTTGACATTCATCATTAACACCGCAAGACAATTGCGGGCCTTTTGCCCCGGCCCGTGTCAGTAGCGGAAGGGCCAGAGCTTGCAATAGGATCGGCAGATGCGCCACCAGTTGGCGATTCCGCGCGGTTCGAACATCAAGAAAAGCACGATGACCAGGCCGAACCCGAGGGGTCGCAAAGCCGTGGCCAGGTTCATGCTGGCCGGCAGGAAGGATCCGGCCCATTCGGACAGGTGTTCCATCTGCAGCTCGAGGGTCTGGATCGCCACCGGCCCCAACAGACTGCCGGGCAGGGTGCCCAGGCCGCCCACGATGGCCATGGCCAGGTAAATGATCGAGTGGTGCAAGGTGAAGGACTCGAAGCCGGCCCCGCGAAACATATAGGTGTGCAAGGCCCCGGCGATACCGGCGAAAAAACCCGCCAGGGCGAATGCATAGACCTTGGTCAGCCCCGGGTGCATCCCCATGGCGTCGGCGGCCCGGTCGTTGTCGCGCACGGCCACCAGGCAGCGACCGTAGCGGGTGCGCAGCAGGTTGCGCACCCCCAGACCGCAGACCACCGCCGTGATCAGGATGATGTAATACCAGAACAGATAGTGTTCGTTGCGCCCCACCTGGCCGTTGATCCAGTGGACGCGACCCACCGCGATCATCTGGCCCTGGTTGAAAAACGGCATGAAGCTGATCGTCCAGGTGAAGATCATCTGAAACGACAAGGTGGCGATGGCCAGGTAAAGGTGCTTGAGGCGCATGGCCGGCAGCCCCACGAAGGCCCCGAATGCCGCGCCCACAAACCCGGAGATCAGGATCATCAGGGGCCAGGCATGCGTCACCACCACGTGGTCGGCGCCGATGGTGCGCGCCGTTCCCGCCAGGGTGTAGGCACCGATGCCCACGAATGCGGCATGTCCGATGGAGATCAGGCCGGCAAAGCCCGTCACCAGGTTCAGGCCGTAAACGGCCACGACGGCGATCAGGATGTTGTTGATCACCAGCATGTTTTTGTTGCTGGCGGAGATGAACAGGGGCCAGGCGAACAGGCCGATCAGAAAAAGACAGAAGATCAGGCGATCGAGGTGGGTCTTGAAAATGCGCTGTTCTTCCCGGTAGCTGGTGTAGAAATTGCCCGTGGCAAACCATCGGCTGCTCGACATGGCTATACTCGCTCGATTTCATGGGTCCCGAACAGGCCGTGGGGCTTGAACAGGAGGATGATCAGGAGAATGACGTAGGGCAGGACGTCGGCCGTGCCGTTGAGCCCCCAGTTGCCGTCGAGGTAGCCGGCCGCGAACTGCTGGATCAGGCCCATGATGATGCCGGCCACCACCGCTCCGAAGATGGAATCCAGCCCCCCCAAAATGACCACTGGAAAGACCGTGATGCCGAAGGCCCTTAGCGTCTCGAAGTTGAGACCGGTGATGTTGCCGATGATGGCGCCGGCGGCGGCGGCGCTCAGACCGGCCATGGCCCAGGCCAGGCCGAAGATGCGGGGGACCGATATCCCCACGCTCATGGAGGCCAGCTGGTCGTCGGACACGGCCCGCATGCTGATGCCCAGTGTGGCGCTTTTGAAAAACCACGAAAAGGCCCCGATCAGAATGGCGGTGATGACGACCCCCAACAATTGCGTCCAGGAGATCGAGACCCCTCCCAGGCTGATGGGGGAGGTCGGCAGAAATTCGGGAAACGAGTAGTTCATCGAGCCGAAAGGCGTCAGGTAGATGATGCCGTCCAGGATCGACATCAACCCGATGGTCACCATGATGACCGAAATGATCGGCTCCCCGATCAGCCGGCGCAGGAACACCCGCTCCACACTCATGGCCAGAAAGAAGGTAATCAGCATACTGGCCAGAAACGAGACCAGGATGGGCAGGCCGACCCAGACCGTCAGGGCGTAAACGATGAACGCCCCGGCGGCGATGATCTGGCCGTGGGCGATGTTGAGGACCCGGCTGGATTTGTAGATCAACACGAACCCTAAAGCCGAGAGGGCGTAGATGGATCCCACCACGATGCCGCTGACCACCAGTTGAAAAAAATAGCTCATCAGGACCCTTCCATGGTGTAAAATGATATCTTGGTTTTAACCGTGGTTGACTGCCCATCCTGGTACTGGAAAAAGGCCTCGACCTCTTTTTCGCGAATCTGTTCGTCGTAGAGGGCGTCGTAGAGATCCTGGTATTTCTGGCGTACGAATTTCCTGCGGATCTTGCCCGTTTTGGTCAACTCGCCGTCGTCCATGTCCAGAAGCTTGTACAAAATCGCAAACCGTTTGATCTTGAAGTGTTCCTTTTCGACCCGTGTGTTGATCTCGGCCACCTGCTTCTGGATCAGTTGGGCCACTTCGGGTTTGGCCGACAGATCCATGAAGGTGGTGTACGAGATGCCCCGGTCTTCGGCCCATTTGCCCACCACGATGGGGTCGATGTTGATCAGGGCGGCCACGAAGTCGCGCTGGTCCCCGAAGATGACCGCCTCTTTGACGTAGGGGCTGAACTTGAGCTTGTTTTCCAGGAACATGGGGCTGAACATCTCGCCGTTGGCGTTGTGCATCACATCCGCCAGACGATCGATGACCACCAGGTGGCCGTGCTCGTCGATGTAGCCGGCATCGCCGGAGTGCAGCCAGCCGCCTTCCAGCAGCTCGGCCGTCTTGTCGGGCAGTTTGTAATACCCCGGTGTCACCGAGGGCGATCGGGAGAGGATCTCGCCCGCTTCCGAGATCTTGCACTCGGTGTTGGGCAACGGTTTGCCCACCGTGTCGGGACGTACATCGCCGTCCCGGTGCATGTAGGCGATACCCACGATTTCGGTCTGGCCGTAGATCTGTTTCAGGTTGACCCCGATGGCCTGGTAGAAGGTGAACAATTCGGGGCCCAGGGCGGCCCCGCCGGTATAGGCCCGGCGCAGACGCAGCAAGCCGATCTGGTTGATCAGGGGCCTGAACATCATCTGGTAGCCCAGCCAGGCCTTGAATCGCAGCACCGGGGGCATGGAGCGGCCCGACATGCGGTAGCCGGCCGCCCGTTCGCCGACTTTGATGAAGTAGTGGTAGAGTTTTCGATTGAGCCAGTAGGACTCGTCGATCTTGAGCCAGATTTGGGAGCGGATGGTTTCGTAAATCCGGGGCGCCCCGAACATGAAGTGCGGCCCGATCTCCTTGAGGTCCTCCATGGCCGTTTCGACCGACTCGGGAAAATTGAGGGTGATTCCGGTGGCCATGGCCACCCCGAAGGAGTTCATCTGCTCGCCAATCCAGGCAAACGGCAGGAAAGAGAGGTACTCGTCGGTGTTGGCCAGCGGATCCGCCTCGGTGAGCTGCAGGCCCATGCTGATAAAGTTTTTGTGGGTCAGCATGGTCCCTTTGGACAAACCGGTGGTACCCGACGTCAGGCACAGATGGCAAACCTGATCCGCCGACCCTTCATCGATCAGGCGTTCAAACAGCTCCGGCTGCCGGGCGTGGACCGCATCGCCGAGCTGGTAGAGGTCGTCGATGAAAACAAACCAGTCGTCGTTCCGGTAGGCGCGCATGCCGCGGGGATCTTCGTAGATGACGTGCTTGATGTCCGGGACCCGCTTCCTGATTTCGACCACCTTGTCCACCTGCTCCTGGTTGTCGCAAAAGACCATACCGACATTCATGTACTCCAGCAGCTGGGCGATTTCATCCGGCATGGTGGTCTGGTAGATGGCCGCGGAAATACCGCCCACGGCCTGTGCGCCAATGGCGGTGAACAGCAGTTCCGGAATGTTGTCGCCGATCAGGGCGATGACCTCGCCTTTTTGCAGCCCGAGTTTTTGCAGGCCAAGCCCCGCTTTGCGAACCATCCGGTAGTAGGCGTTCCAGGTGTAGCTGTTCCAGCGGCCGAACTCCTTTTCGCGCAGGGCGACCTTTTCCCCCGTGCGCTGCACACGCCAGCGCAGCAGTTGGGGAATGGTCAGGGACTGCAGGTGTTGCATGTCGTGCGTGTCCAATTACTCTTCTCCGATGTAGGCCTCGATCACCGTTGGATTGGCAGCCACTTCCTGCGGCGTGCCCGATCCGATCAACTCCCCGAAGTCCAGCACGTTGATGCGGTCGGAAATGTCCATGACAACCCCCAAATCGTGTTCGACCAGTATGATCGTTGTCTTGCGCTCCTTTTTGATGTCCATGATGAATCGGACGATGTCCTCTTTTTCTTCGATATTCATCCCCGCCATGGGCTCGTCCAGCAGCAGCAGTTGGGGATCCAAGGTCAGTGCCCGGGCGACCTCGACCCGTTTTTGGATGCCGTAGGCCAGACTGCCGACCGTACTTTTGCGATACGGCTCGAGCTCCATGAAATCGATGACCCCTTCCACGTAGGCCCGGTTTTCGGCCTCCAGCCGCGATGCCCGGCCTACGAATATCAAGGCCTGGAAAAAATTGTAGTTCAGGTTGGTGTGGCGGGCCAGCATGAGGTTGTCCAGAACGCTAAGGCCTCGAAACAATTCGAGGTTCTGAAACGCGCGAGCGATGCCCAGTTTCGTCAGCCGATGGGGAGGGGCCTGGGTCAGGCGGTGGTCGCCATAGTGGATCTCCCCGGAAGTGGGATGATAAAAGCCGGAGACGCAGTTCAATATGCTGGTTTTGCCGGCGCCGTTGGGACCGATGATGGAGGTGATCAGTCCGGGTTCGATGGTCATGTTGACATTGGAAAGGGCGTTCAGTCCGCCAAACGTGAGGGTTACGTTTTCAATGGTCAGCGTGGTCATATGGCCCTAAAATGGTTATATTTTGTTTAAAAAATAAATTTAATTCATATTATTGCATTGTAATTCGCAACTGTTTTTATTCCAATTAATTTTAGGCTATTAAAAAATGTAATAGTGCATGTTGACCCGTTCGGCGACCACTTTGAAGTCCATTATCGATTTAACGATCAACAATGTCAAGTTGATAAAATATCAGCTAAATAGTGGGTAATAACCACTACTCATCATATGACAACAGGTGGGTTCGAAGGTTAATCTTCTTGTTTTTAAGATCCAGCTTGGTGCGGATGCGGTGGCGGTGAAACAAAACCGTGTTTTTGGAAATCAGCAGCACCTCGGCGATCTCCTTGTTGGTCTTGCCCTCTTTGATCAGGTTGGCGACCCGGATTTCGGCCGGGGTGAAATTCAGGTAGCGGGAGGAGAGCTTGCTGATAAACGGCGAGATAATGTTGTCCAGGTTGGATTGAAGGATCTCCATCAAGGTGACCTGGCGCGGCTCCAGTCGACCGCGACGCAGCCGCATCAGGTAGGGGATGACCAGCTCTCTGACATTGGAGAGCACGTTTTCCTGCATTTCGTGGCGATCTTCTTCGCGTTTTTTAAGCAGTACCTGCAGGGCCGTGTTGACCTCTTCCAGGTGGCTGGACTGGGCCCGCAAGGCGGCTTCGGCCCGCATGCGTTCTTCGATCTGCTGCTCCAGACGGCGGTTGGCCTTGGCCAGCTCGGCCGTGCGTTCCTGGACCAGTTCTTCCAGTTGGCCATGGTACTGCTGAAGCGCGTTTTCGGCTTTTTTGCGGGCGCTGATGTCTCTCAAGGTAACGATGTTGCCGACCGGCCGGCCGTTTTGATCCTGAAACAAGGTGGAGCTGATCTGAACATCCAGGACGCGGCCGTTTCTGGTCAGACGCTGGGTTTCGAACATGGTGATCTTCTTGCCCTTGAGCATGCGTTCGATGGCGGCCTTGGTCTCCGGCCAGCACGCTTCGGGAACAAAATCGATCTGCTTGCCCAGAAGTTCCTGGCGTGACAGGCCGAAGGTCTGCTCGAAAGCCGGGTTGACATAGGTGGCGACCCCTTTCATGTCGTAAACGACGATGGGGTCGGGGGAGGACTCCAGAAAAGAGCGGTAGCGTTGTTCGCTATCGCGAATGCGTGCTTCGGCTTTCTTGCGTTCCGCCAGTTCGCGGGTGAGCTTGCTGTACAAGGTGGCCTTTTCCAGCGCCAACAGGGCCAGTGCCGCAAAGCGTTCCAGAACGACGACATCCTCCTGGTCGAACCGCCGACCGGGGTCGACATGGGCCAGGCCGATGACGCCTTGCACCTGCAGGTCGGACTTGAGCGGAATGCCGACAATGCAGCGCAGGCCGTCCAGGGAGGGGTCGTCCAACCGGCCCGGCCAGCTGCTGTAGTCGGGCACCAATACCGGTGCCTCGTTTTGCCACACTCGGCCTCCCATACCCTCGCCAAGGCGCACGCTTCGACCCAGCTGTTTGGAAAAAAAACCCTTGCCCACCCGCATGGTCATCACCCGTCGAACCGGGTCCAGAAGATAGATGTAGCCATGCGGGGTACCGGTCAACGCCGCTGCCCGTTCGATCAAGGTTTCGAGCAATCCTTCGGTATCGATCTTGTCGAGCAGGCCCAGGGCGGTTTCGTGCAGAGCTTTGAGCGAGGCATTCTGGCGCTGCACGGCGCGGTTCATGGTAAGCGATTTGCCGTTGATTGTCGGTGGGATAGTCATTTTGGACAGGCGTGCCGACCGCTTTGTTCAAGGGGCATTCAGGCGGCGTCCAGCCGCCGGTTTCAAACCCTTCACCCCTTGCCCAGGAACCCGACCGCCACCTGGCCGCCCTCCACAATGACCGGCACTTTGCGGATGCCCTTGGTCAGCGCCAGCATCTTGTCCATCGCCTCGGCATCGGCGATGACATCAATGTAAGCCACCGTTGTCCCTTTACGGGCGTAGGCCTCACGGGCCGCCAGGGTGTGGGGTCAGGTGTTTTTTCCAAAAATGGTTACACTCGGGTCCATGAGGTCGTCTTTCGGCCGCAAGGGCGGTTTGGAGGTTAGCAGTATGCCATGAATTTGATTTGGACCGCTTAGATTCCAGCATACCGTTGAGGATCAAAATTGTCAATGATTACGCATTGACATCACCGTCGGCGGTTGATATTTATTCACGTTTTAACCAATGGGGTGCTGCCTGATCGGCCTTGCGAATACCCTGCAGGGCCGCTTCGAAGGACCCGGTGTTGACACGCTCAATCAGGCATGCGTTTAATCAAGCTGTGGAAAAGCACAACACCGCTCACACCAGAACCCTTCGGATTGTCAACGAACTGGGGTTGCACGCCAGGTCGGCCGCCCAATTGGCCAAGCTGGCCGGACAGGCCCGCGGGAGGGTGTGGATCATGAAAAGCGGCCAAACGGCCGATGCCACCTCCATGCTGGATATGTTGACCCTGGCCTGTCCCAAAGGTTCCGAGGTGACGGTCGGCGTTGACGATCAATCCGACCTGCCCGTCCTCGAGCAGATGGCGGTCTTGATCCGCCGCGGATTTGGAGAGTAATCGCTGATGGAAGACCAGGAACATCAGGAGATCGTTCTAACGGGTATCGGCGGATCGCCCGGAATCTGCATCGGCAAGGCCTACCTTGTCGACAAGGAGGGGGTGGATGTCGTCAAGCGGTATCTGATCCCCAAGGCATCCCTCGCTGCCGAGGTGAACCGCTTTAAAACCGCCGTAAAAAAGGCCCGGGAAGCGCTGCGGCAGATCATCGACGACTCCCCCGAATCCTTTCGCGAGCATGCCCAGATATTGGAAGCGCACATGCTGCTCCTGGAAGACAAGATGCTCTATGACCGCACCATCGACACGATCACCCAAGAGGGCGTCAATGCCGAGTGGGCGCTCAAGAAAGTGGTATCCCAAGTCAAACCCATGTTTGCCGGCATGTCCGACGACTATCTGCGGCAGCGGGCCGAAGACATCACCCAGGTGTCGGATCGAATCATGACGCACCTGGTGGGTGCAGAACAGGTCAACATCGCCAGCATCGACAAGCGGGTAATCCTGGTGGCGCGGGATCTGTCACCGGCCGAAACCAGCCAGATCCAGCTGGAGCGCATTAAGGGTTTTGTCACCAATCGCGGCGGGCTGGCGTCCCACACCAGCATTATTGCCCGAACCCTCGAAATTCCGGCTGTGTTAGGGGTGGGCAACGCTACCATGAAAATCAACAACGACGATATCATCATCGTGGACGGCAAGGCCGGAATCGTGGTTGTCAATCCCACCGAGCAGACCCTGATGGAGACCGAGGAGCGCCGGGAACGCTACGAAATCCAAAAAGCCCTGATGGTTCGGCGCAGCCATCTTCCCGCCCGGACAACGGACGGGACCCGAATTTCGGTCATGGGCAACATCGAGCTTCCCGAAGAGGTCGTTTCGGTGCTGGACCACGGCGGAGACGGCATCGGGCTGTATCGGACCGAATTCCAGTACCTCAGCCGAGCCGATTTTCCCAGCGAGGCGATGCTGTTCGAAAATTACAAGGATGTGATCGATGTCATGGGCCGGCGGCCGGTGACCATCCGGACCCTTGACATCAACGGCGACAAGGCGGTCAACCACATTCGGGACCGTCATGAGGTGAACCCGGCCCTGGGGTTGCGGGCCATCCGATACTGTCTTCACAAACCCGACATTTTCAAAACCCAATTGCGGGCCATTTTGCGGGCGGCTGCTTTTGGTGATGTTCGCATCCTGATCCCGCTGATATCGGGGGTCGAGGAGGTGGACCAGACCATCTTCCTGCTCGACGAGGCCGCCCGATGCCTGCAGCGCCAGGGTGTGGTCTACAATCGAAAGATCCCTCTGGGCATCATGATCGAAGTGCCGTCGGCGGTTATCACCGCCGATATTCTGGCTGAAAAGGTTGATTTTTTCAGCATCGGCACCAACGATCTGATACAGTACACCATCGCCACCGACCGCGGCAATCGTCATGTGGCCCACCTGCACCAGCCCCTGCATCCGGCGATTTTGCGGATGATCAAGCGTGTCTGCGATGTGGCCAGGGAGAAAGGCATCCAGACCTACATGTGCGGCGAGATGGCCGGAGAGCCTCTTTTCGCGCCGATTTTACTGGGGATGGGTGTCGACGAACTGAGTATGAATCCCCAGTCCATCCCCCTGGTCAAAAACGCCATCCGTTCGATCCGCAAGGCGGATCTGTCCGGTTTGATCGCCGAGGTGATGCAACTGACCACCACCGACGCCGTGCGGGCCCTGCTGGAGCAAACCTACGGCGAGGTGGTCACGGCGGTCGAACCGGCGCGAGAGGAGCGATAGGGTCGTGAAAGAACATCATGTCAAACTGGTTGCCGAAAACCGCAAGGCGCGGCACGATTATCTTTTCGAGGACACCTTCGAGGCCGGCCTGGTACTGGTCGGCACCGAGGTTAAATCCCTGCGGATGGGCAAGGCCAATCTCAAGGATTCCTATGCGCGCATCAAGAACGGCGAGGTTTTCGTCCACCAGATGCACATCGGGATGTATCCGTATGCCTACTACAACAATCACGATCCGCTGCGCCCCCGTAAATTATTGCTGCATCACCACGAAATCAAAAAATTATATGGCAAGGTCAATGAAAAGGGCTACGCCCTGATTCCGCTGAAGCTCTACTTCCGATCCGGCAAGGTTAAGCTCACCCTGGCGCTGGCCAAAGGCAAGCAGCTGCACGACAAACGCGAAACCATCCGGCGACGCGACCAGAAGCGGGAACTGGATCGGGAACGCAAATCGAACCGATGACGTCGGCGTTTCCAGCTTCCCCGTATCCTGCGGTCGGGAGGTTTCGGGGTTCACGTGGAGGGACGGATGCCTTGCCAATGAAATCAACCGGTGGTCGCAACACCCAAAAACCCCCGGCGCTGACCGGCCCCCGGGAACGCCTCGGCCAGATGCTGGTCCGCCTGCGCCAACTGGAGGGCAATCCGCACCATCTGGCCCTTGGCATGGCCATCGGCATTTTCGTTTCCATCACCCCGATCATTCCCTTTCAGACCGTCGTCGCCATCGCGCTGGCATTTGTGGTTCGTGGAAGCAAGTCGGCGGCGGTTCTGGGCACCTGGTTGAGCAATCCGTTGACCATACCGGTGGTATACCTTGCCAATTACAAACTGGGGTGCATCCTGTTGGGATATCAGAACAGCCTGGACCGCATCGCTTTCCACTCGTTTTCCGAGCTGATGGCATTGGGCCTGGAGGTGACCTGGGCCATGATCGTCGGCGGTGCGGCGATCGGTGCCGTTTTAGGGGTTTTGTTCTACTTTATCACCCTGCGGGCGGTTGTCTCCTTCCGGCGCAAACCCGACGCCGCCGATGTCGGTTCCGGACTAGAGCGATGACAGCGCCGCGGGTCCTGTTGACGGCCTGGGACGTCCAGGCTAGAAAACAGCTAGGGCAGAATTTCCTCAAGGATCTCAACGTGGCCCGATCCATCGTGGACAAGGCCGACATCGCCGCCGCTGAGGTGGTCCTTGAGATCGGGCCGGGGCTGGGCGCCATCACCATCCCGGCCGCACGGGCAGCCGACCGCGTAATCGCCGTAGAGAAGGACGAGCGCATCATCGGTCTGCTGCAAACGGAATTGATGGCGGCCGGGATCGACAACGTCGAGATCCAGACCGCCGACATCCTCACGGTGGACCTGGCGGCGGTTTCGAGGGCGGTCGGCCGGCCGCTGGTGGTGCTCGGCAACCTGCCCTACAACATCTCCTCCCAGGTGATCGTCCAGCTGGTTCAGGGCCGCCGCGCCGTCGACCGGGCGGTACTGATGCTCCAGAAGGAGATGGTCCAGCGGATCTGCGCCGGGCCGGGTTCCAAAGACTACGGCCGCCTCTCGGTCATGCTGGGATACTGTGCGGACACACGGGTGTTGATGCAGGTCAAGGCGTCGCACTTTTTCCCGACGCCCAAGGTGGACTCGACCGTGATCGGCATTCGGTTCACCGGTCCGCCGGCCTGTCCGGCCGACGACGAATCCTTTCTTTTCCGGGTCGTCAAAACGGCCTTCGGCAAGCGGCGAAAAACCCTGCGCAATGCGCTCTCCCAGAGTGATCTCGGGCTGACGCCCGCCACCTGCGAGCGACTGCTCGAAAACGCCGGTGTCGATCCCATGCGGCGCGCCGAGCAGCTCTCGGTCACCGAATTCGTCCGCTTGAGCAATCTGATCGATGCCTATCGGAAAAAGATGGCTGCAGGTGCGTAGCTGCTGGAATCCATATCCCTCAGTTTATCTCAGCTGACTGCCACGGAGCTCAAGTCTTGCCCCAAATCGATGTCCAGAATCTTGTCAAACACTACCGGGTCCACCGCAAAGCCGCCGGATTGATGGGCTCGCTGCGCAGCTTCCTGCGGCGCCGCTACCAGAACGTAACGGCCGTCGACCACATAAACTTTCAGATCCAAGCCGGTGAGGTGGTCGGGTTTCTGGGGCCCAACGGAGCCGGCAAGACCACGACCCTGAAGGTGCTCTCCGGGCTGTTGCACCCCACCGCCGGCAGGGCGCGCATTCTCGGCTTCACCCCCCACGAGCGCAAATCAGCGTTTCTCAGGCAGATCACCCTGGTCATGGGCCAGAAAAACCAGCTCAACTGGGACCTTCCGGCCATGGAGAGCTTTATCGTCAACCAGGCCATCTACGACATCCCCGCCGACACCTTCCGCCAGACCCTGGCCGAACTGACCCAATTGCTCGACCTCGATCCGCTGATCGACAAGCAGGTCCGCAAACTCTCGCTGGGCGAGCGCATGAAATGCGAACTGGCCGCGGCACTGCTGCATCGTCCCCGGGTCCTGTTCCTGGACGAGCCGACCATCGGGCTGGACGTCGTCATGCAAACGCGCATCCGCCAATTCGTGGGCGAGTACAACCGTCGTCACGGGGCCACAGTGATCCTGACCAGCCACTACATGGCCGACGTTACGGCCCTGTGCAAACGGGTGCTGGTCATCGATCATGGGAAATTGATTTATGACGGCGATCTGAGGGACATGATCGCCCGGATGGCCCCCTACAAAATCCTCAAGCTGCTGATGCGCAGCCCGGTGACCTGCCAGACGCTGTCGCCCTACGGCCAGGTGGTCGAGTGCAGCGGGTTGCGGGCCGTGATTCGGGTGCCCCGCCAGACGGCCACCCGAGCCGCGGCGCAGCTGCTCGGCGCTGTGGACGTCGACGACGTGACCATCGAGGAGCCGCCCGTGGAAGAGATTGTTTCGGACCTGTTCGATCGCGGCCAGGTCGAGAATACGTCGCCGCAGGCTGAAGGAAGGCGCGATGCTCCGTAAGTATTGGGTGCTGCTGAAGGTCAACTGGAGCCTGGTGCTCGAGTACCGGGCCGGGATGCTGATCTGGGTGCTGGCCAACACCTTGCCGCTGGTGATGCTGGCCGTGTGGCTCTCCATCGCCGAATCGGGGCCGGTGGGCGAATACGGACCTGCTGAGTTTACGTCCTACTATTTGGCGCTGCTGCTCGTACGCCAGATGACCTCGGTGTGGGTGGCGTGGGAGCTCGACTACGACATCCGCATGGGCGACCTCTCAGCGAAACTATTGCGCCCCATCGACCCGATCCACAACCACCTGGCCCTGCACCTGGCAGACAAACTCTTCCGGCTTGGCACGGTGGTTCCTGTGATCCTGCTGGCCGCGGCGCTTGTGCCCGGTGTCGCCTATTCCAGCGATCCTGTCACCGTGGCCCTTTTTTTGTTCTCCACGGCCTGTGCCCTGGCCATTCGCTTCATGGCCCAGTACTGCACGGGGCTGCTCAGCTTCTGGATCACCCAGTCCCTGGCCATCAACGAGATGCTTTACGCCGGCATGGTCATGTTCGGGGGTGTCATCGCGCCACTGGGTCTCTTTCCGCCGGCCGTGGCCCGACTGGCCGAAATTCTGCCCTTTCGCTATATGCTCTCTTTGCCCGTGGAGCTTCTGCTCGGGCGGCTGGCCGGGACCGAGCGCCTGGCCGCCTTGGGCGTTCAGATTCTGTGGCTGGCTGTTTTCACCGCCATCTACCGTCTGCTCTGGCGGATCGGCCTCAAACACTACAGCGCCGTCGGCGCCTGACGGCAGGAGCGATTGGCTTTGATGCGCTACTTCAGGCTGCTGAGCATCTTCTACCGCAACTCCCTTTACGCCGAAATGGAGTATCGGGCCAATTTCGTTGCCAATGTCCTGATGAGCGCCTTCTGGTTGGCCTTCGCCATTTTGGGGTTGCAGGTATTTTTTTATCACCGCGATCAGATCGGCGCCTGGGGCTATTTCGAAGCCATGCTCGTGGTGGGGTTTTTCTCTTTTTTCAACGGCTTCATCGAGGCCCTGCTGCAGCCCAACATGAGCCGCATCATCGAGCAGATTCGTCTGGGTACCTTCGACTTTGTCCTGACAAAGCCGGTGAACAGCCAGTTCATGGCCTCGCTGCGGCACCTGTCGATCTGGAAGCTGGCCGATGTCGCCATGGGCCTGGGCATCTGCGTCTACGCCGCGGCCCGCCTATCCTTGTCACCGTCGATCGCGGACCTGATCGCTGCGGCCGCTTTCGTGTTGTGCGGCACCGTGATCCTTTACAGCATCTGGCTGATGATGGTGACCTTGGCGTTCTGGTTTGTGCGCATCGACAACATCAGCGAACTCTTTTCGGCCATCTACGAAACCGGACGATTCCCGGTCTCCGTGTATCCTTCCTGGATGCGTGGTGTGCTGACCTTCGTGGTGCCGATCGCCTTTATCACGACCTTTCCGGCCGCCGCGCTCTTGGGCCGTGCCCTGCCGCTGCTGCTCGTGGCGGCGTTTGCGCTGGCCGCCGGACTCTTTTGGGCTTGCGTGTGCTTCTGGCGCTTTGCGGTGCGCCGCTACAGCAGCGCCAGCAGCTGAAAGGGAAAGTGTTTACAAAGGCCCTTTCCGGTCCGTCTTCGATCCGGCCGCTACCGTCTCGATGGCCTCGACGACGATGGCCCCCGGACGGACTGTCCAGCGAATGTTGCGGTCATACAGCCGCAGGCCGAATGTGGTTCTGTCAAAGCGGTTGACCATGTAGGCCGGCCGGGGGTCGATGCGCAGCACCTGGATCACCAGGTCGCTGAATCCCGGATAGGTTTTTTCGGCCTCGGCGCCGGCCTGTCGTGCCCGGTCGGAAAATTGAACCGGCAGCGACGGTCGCGGCGGCTGGCCGGCATAGCCGCCGCTGGCATCGGGAATCGAATCCGCGTAGGGCAGATAGGGCTTGATGTCCAGGACCGGGGTTTGATCCAACAGGTCGACCCCGGAGAGTTTCAAAACCATTTTTCCGTGCTCCCGGCCAACGCGCTCCAATACCACGCTGGAGGTGCCGATGGGGTTGGGGCGGAATCCGGATCGGGTGGCGAAAACGCCGAGGCGCCGGTTTCCGCCCAGGCGCGGCGGTCGCACCGTGGGTCGCCACTTCTGGGCGTCGACAGCGTGGAACACGAAGACGATCCACAGATGCGAAAATTGATCGAGTCCCCGGCAGGTTTCCTCCCGATCGTAGGGCGGCAGGAGTTCCAGGGTGGCCCGGGCGACCGGTACCAGGCCCGGCTGCCTGGGAATGCCGAATTTTTGGGTGAAGCATGAATGGACAATGCCGATGGGGTGAAAATTGAAATCAGGCATTTTCAAAACCCTCTTCCAGCACCTTCTCATACCACCCATTGAGTCGCCACCCTTCCAGGAACCCGTTGTGCCCGCCATAGGGCTGGACGATCAGGCGGGTGGCCGGGCCGGTGCGCAGGCCGTAAAAATCGTTTACGGGGATGATGGGGTCGTCGTCGGCGGTGATGATGGTGGTGGGTACGCTGATGGCCTGCAGGTCGTTGTCGAGCAGGGTGTAGGCGTTGAAATAGGCGTGTAGACTGCCATAGGTGCTGTATTGCATCAGCAGGCGTTCGGTCATTTCACGGATATTGTCGAGGCCCACGATGCCGGAAAAATCATAGCGATCCGGAAAAAGGCGCTGTTTGATGGAAAGGGATCGGCGCCACTTCCTGAGAAAATAGGCCCGGATGAAGCGATTGCCGTCAATGCGGTCGGTGGCCTTGTCCGGATCCAGCACCGGGCTGATGGCGACCACCTGCCGCAGGCCGTCGATCGGTTGCCGCGCCGATTTCAACGCGATCCGCAGTGCAAAATTGCCGCCCAGGGAAAAGCCCACCAGAAAGACCGGTTGCCGCGTTTGGGCCGCTGCGACCTGGCGCACGGCGTCGAAGACCTCATCGAGCAGCACGGCGTAGAAAATACCGGTGTTCAGATGGTGGCTGGGCCCATGGTCGCGAAAGTTGAGTCGGAAAAGGTCGAACCCGCGGCGATACAAAAAGCGTCCCGTGGTGCGGATGTAGGTGGACTCCGAACTGCCTTCCCAGCCGTGCAGCAAGATGACCAGGCCCTTGCCGCGGCGCCGGCGCTGGCGACTCATGTAGCCCAGCAGTCGGATGCCCTGTGCGGTAGAGACCACCATCTCGCGGGCCGCCGTCAGCATGGGATTGTTTCCCCAGGCGCGCAGACCGGCACTGGCCAACACGGTCTGAACGGCGGTCGGTTTCAGGTAAAACGGGGGGATGAATATGCCAGGCTGCATGTTCCTCACGTTCGATCCTCAATCGGCCGGATGGGTTGTTTTACAACGGCCTTGCCGTAACCACTTCCAGGCCATGTCCCAAAAATGTCAACCCAATCCCGGCGTCGGCCGCGTGGCGGTGCCGGCGGGTCATTTCTATTGACAGAAACACTCCTGGCGGCGTAAAACGTCGCTGCCGTTGCAGATACGCGCCGCCGGGCTAATCGCAAAAAAACCGGCACTGGCGATCGACAGGCCCGTTGACGACCCATCCAAGGAGACCTGCATGACACCCAAAAGCTTCATTCTATCCAAAGATGAGATTCCCAGACAGTGGTACAATATCCTGGCCGACATCAAGATGAATCCACCGCTGGGACCGGATGGAAAACCGATCAGCCCCGACATGCTGGCCCCGGTGTTCCCCATGAACCTGATCGAACAGGAGGTCAGCACGCAGCGTTGGATCGACATCCCCGAAGCGGTGCTGGACGTTTTGTCCATCTGGCGGCCGGCACCTTTGACCCGGGCCACAGCCTTCGAGAAAGCCTTGGGCACGCCGGCGAGGATATACTTCAAAAACGAAGGCATGAGTCCCCCCGGCAGCCACAAGCCCAACACCGCCGTTCCCCAGGCCTACTACAACAAGGTTTTCGGCATCGAGAACATGACCACCGAAACCGGCGCCGGCCAGTGGGGCAGTGCCCTGGCCTTTGCCTGCGCCCAATTCGGCCTGACCTGCAAGGTTTACATGGTGCGCATCAGCTTCGACCAGAAGCCGTACCGCAAGGCCATGATGGAGACCTGGGGGGCGACCTGCATCGCCTCTCCGAGCACCGAAACCAAGGCCGGCCGGGATGTTCTCGAAAGGACTCCCGACACGCCCGGAAGCCTGGGGATCGCTATCTCCGAAGCCGTGGAGGCGGCCGTCAGCGACACCTCCGGCAAAACCCGCTACTCGCTGGGCAGCGTCCTCAACCACGTGATGCTGCACCAGACCATTATCGGTCTGGAGGCCAAGAAACAGTTCGAGATGGCCGGCGACTACCCGGACATCGTCATCGGCTGCGCCGGCGGCGGCAGCAATTTTGGCGGCCTGGCCTTCCCTTTTGTTCTGGACAAGATCAACGGGAAGCAGATCGAGATCTACCCGGTCGAGCCCAAGGCCTGCCCGACCATGACGCGGGCACCCTTTGCCTACGACCACGGCGACACGGCCGGCTACACGCCCCTGCTGCCCATGCACAGCCTGGGGCACAACTTCGTGCCGGCCCCGATCCACGCCGGCGGACTGCGCTATCACGGCATGGCCCCAACGGTCAGCCAGCTGGTCAACGAGGGGTTGCTCACACCCAAGTCGGTGGGCCAGATGGCCGCCTACGAGGCAGGCATCTTGTGGGCGCGCACCGAGGGGTTTATCCCGGCACCGGAAACCAACAATGCCCTGGCGCTGGTGGTGGAAGAGGCCCAAAAGGCCAAGGCGGAAGGCCAGGCCAGGACCATCGTGTTCAATTTCAGCGGGCATGGCCTGCTGGATCTGGGCGCTTACGACAAGTTCTTCTCGGGCGAGCTTTTCGACCACTGCCTGGACGATGCCGAAATCGAAAAATCGACCCAGGTGTTCAGGGACTATCCCAAACCCCAGCACATTAAGAGCCGCTGATGGATGTTGACGCACTCCAGCGGCGCTGCCCCCGCTTGGGCGGCGAGGTGGCTTTCGCCTACTGCCAGCTTGGCGGTGATGACCAGTCGCCCTGTTTCAAGCTGCTGGATTGCTGGTGGGAGCGCTTCGACGTTGTGGCGCACCTGCGGGCCAGCTTGCCAGCCGAGACTTTCGAGGCGCTGGCCCGTCACCGCGCCCCGCCCGACAAGGTGACCTGCCTGGTGGATCTCATTCGTCGAGCCCAGGCCAACACGGGTCCGAAGTGAGTACCCACATCGCAAAACCATCGCTTCCCGGCCGTGCCTGAATCAACAGCGCGGCCGGGATTGATCGTTTTCCCACCCATGGTTCAATCACCGGCGCTAAACATCTCCCCGGCGTGGTAGGAACTGCGCACGAAGGGTCCGGAGGCCACTTTTTCAAAGCCGGTCTCCACGGCAAATCGACGCCAGCGCTCAAATTCCTCGGGCGGAATGAAATCGACCACCGGCAGGTGCTGCGGTGTGGGCTGCAGGTACTGGCCGATGGTGAGCATGCGGCAGCCGGTGGCCAAGACATCGGCGATGGTCTGCCGGACCTCCGCTTCGGTTTCGCCCAGGCCCAGCATGATGCCCGATTTAGCGGGGATGGCGGCATCGATCTGTCTGACGCGGGCCAGCAGTTCCAGGGAGCGAGCGTAATCCGCCTGGGGGCGGACTTCAGGGTAGAGGCGCCGGACGGTTTCCATGTTGTGGTTGAGTACATCCGGCCGGGCGGCCATGACGGTCTGCAGCGCCGACCGGGATCCCTGAAGGTCCGGAATGAGCACCTCCACCTGAACACCGGCGATCCTGGCCCGCAGGGCCTCGATGGTAGCGGCAAAATGCGCGGCGCCGCCGTCGGCCACGTCATCGCGGGTCACCGAGGTGACCACCACGTAGCGCAGATTCATTTCGGCGGCCGCCTCGGCCACTCGGCGGGGTTCGTCGGGGTCGACCGGCCCGGGTCGTCCGCTTTCGATATTGCAGAAACGGCAGTTGCGGGTGCAGGTGGCCCCCAGAATCAAAAAGGTGGCCGTGCGGGCGCCAAAGCACTCGAACTGGTTGGGACAGTTGGCTTCCTGGCAGACCGTGTGCAACCGCCCCTTGCCGATCATGGATCGGATGCGTTCGTATTCAGGGCCCGAGGGCAGCTTTCGTCTCAGCCAGGGGGGCTTGGCGGAGCGAGTTGCGGTGGTGCTATTCATGGGCGGTCTTCCCCTTGACATTAATAATTGGGCATCTGGCATTCAACTATATTTCCTGGTCCCTCAATTTCAAAATTCAATCTGTTCGCAGAGTTGCTTCAAGGGAGTCGTTGTCAACTCAACTCCCAGGATCGCCGCCAGGTGGGCGGCCATGACCTGGCGTGCCTCGGGCATGGGCACGGGGTGGTTCAGCCGGCGCTCGAAGGAGGTCATGCGCACCCGGTTCAAGCCACAGGGATTGATCCAGTCAAAGGGCTCCATGTCCGTATTGACGTTCAGGGCCAGGCCGTGAAAGCTGACCCCGCGGCGCACGGCGATGCCGATGCTGCCCAACTTGTCCCCGTCAAGCCAGACACCGCGGTTGGCCGGGTCGGTGCCGGCCTGGATGCCCCAGTGTTCGGCCGTACGGATCATGGCCTGTTCGAGGCCGGAAACAAAGTCCACGACCTTGAGGCGCCGCCGGTTGAGATGGATGATGGGATAGACCACCAGCTGGCCCGGACCGTGGTAGGTGATGTTGCCGCCGCGGTCCGTGGGCACCACCGCGACGCCCTTTTCCGTCAAAAAAGGGTCCGTGACGCACAGGTTTTCACGGCCGCCGCGCCGTCCCAGCGTGAAGACCCGGGGGTGCTCCACGCCCAGGACGACGTCGGCATCCAGCCGGCCGCATGTTTTGGCGTCCACGATGGCCAACTGCAGGTCGAGGGCCCGGCGGTACGGGGTTTGCGGCAGATCCACCCACCAGCAGGGCGTGGTGTGGGGGGCTTTTTTTTCAGTGGAAACCGGCACGCTTCGGCAACGCCTCGGATCTGTTCAAGAAAGGTGCAGGAGCGGCCAGGCGCCGCTCCTGCGATCTACCTGAGGTTGGTCTCTGGTCGATCTTCGGTCAGCCTTGCAGGCAGGGGTTTCTGGCCGCCGCCGTCTCGTCCAGCCGCCGCACCTTGGGGAACTGGGGCGATTCGTGCAGGCAGTCGGGGCACTCCACGGCTTCCCGGGCGATCTGCTTCATGGCGTCGATAAACTGGTCCAGGGTCTCCTTGGACTCGGATTCGGTCGGTTCGATCATGATTGCCCCGCTGACCACCAGCGGGAAATAGATCGTGGGCGGATGGAACCCGTGGTCCATGAGCCGTTTGGCGATGTCCAGGGTGGCCACGTGATGCTCCTGCTGACGCTTGTCGGTGAAGACGCACTCGTGCATGCAGGGACGGTCGTAGGGGAGGTGGTAATCGCCCTTGAGGCGCTCTTTGATGTAATTGGCGTTGAGCACGGCGTACTGGCTGACCTCCTTGAGGTGTTTGCCCACGCTCATAATGTAGCTGTAGGCGCGCACCAGGATGCCGAAATTGCCGAAAAAGGCGTGAACCTTGCCGATGGACAGGGGTTGGCCTTCATCCAGGTGAAAGGTGTCGCCCTGTTTGACCACCCGTGGAACCGGCAGAAAGGGCTCCAGCTGCGGGGTGACGCAGACCGGTCCGGCGCCTGGCCCGCCCCCGCCATGGGGGGTGGAGAAGGTCTTGTGCAGGTTGAGGTGCAGTATGTCCACCCCGATGTCGCCGATGTCGACGATGCCCATGACGGCGTTCATGTTGGCGCCGTCGCCGTAGACCAGGCCGCCTTTTCCGTGCACGATGTCGGCCACCTGGCGGATGTGGTCTTCGAACAGCCCCAGGGTGTTGGGGTTGGTTATCATGATGCCGGCCGTGTCTTCGTCCATGAGCTCGGCCACCGTTTCGGGCAGCAGGACCCCATCGGGTCCCGATTTGACCGGTATGGATTGAAAGCCGCACAGGGCCGCGCTGGCCGGGTTGGTGCCGTGGGCCGTGTCGGGGATCAACACCTTGCTGCGCGGTCGGCCCTGGTGCCTGTGATAGGCCGCGAAGATCAGCATGCCGGTCAATTCACCCTGCGAGCCGGCCGCCGGCTGCAGCGACACCGCCGGCAAGCCGGTGACTTCGCCCAGGTAAACCTGAAGGTCGTGCATCAGCTCCAGGGCTCCCTGGGAGAGGCTTTCCGGGAGCAGCGGGTGCGCGCCGGCCAGGCCGGGCAGGGAAGCCTGGCGTTCGTTGGTCTTGGGGTTGTATTTCATGGTGCACGAGCCCAGCGGGTACATGCCGCTGTCAACACCGAAATTCCACTGGGAGAGTTTGGTGAAGTGGCGCACCACGTCCAGTTCGGACAGGTCTGGAAAATCGGGGCCGTCGCCCACAAGGGCCTTGTCCAGCGGGGCTTCGGCGACATCGCGGCGCGGCAGCGAGATGCCTTTGCGTCCCGGTGATCCTTTTTCCCACAACAGCGGTTCGTTGAAGATCAGACCGGTGGTTCCCATCTTATCTTTCACTTGCTCTTTCACCTGGTCTTTTAACTGGTCTTTCATTTGGCCACCTCCTTTACCAATTCGTCGATTGCCGCTTTAGAGATGGTCTCGGTCACGCACATCAGCCAGCAGTCGGCCAGCTCCGGATAGTAGGGCGCCAGGGAGAGTCCGGCGACGATCTTTTTGTCGAGCAGGGCCTGCCAGGTGTCGGCAAATCCGTCCGGGAAGCGCACCACGAATTCGTTGAAGGTCGGTGCACCAAACGGTGAGGCATGGCCGGCTTCGGCCAGGCTGGCCTTGAGATATTCGGCCCGGTCGCGGTTGAGTCGGGCCAGTTCGCGGATGCCGGTGCCACCTAGAGCGGCCATGTACATGGTGGCGGCGGTGGCGCACAGCCCCTGGTTGGAGCAGATGTTGGAAGTGGCTTTCTCGCGGCGGATGTGCTGTTCGCGGGTGGCCAGGGTCAGCACGAAGCCGGTCTTGCCGTCCCGGTCAGTGGTTTTGCCGATCAACCGGCCGGGCATGGTGCGCACGTACTGCTGCCTGGCGGCGAACATGCCCAGGCCGGGCCCGCCGAAGCTCTGGGGGATGCCGAAGCTCTGGCCTTCGCCGCAGGCGATGTCGGCTCCGCAGGCACCGGGGTTTTTGAGCAGACCATAGGCCAGCGGTTCGCTGAAAGCCACCACGAACAGGGTCTTGGGGTCGGCGTGAATCGTCTTGCCGGCCTTTTCCAGATCCTCGATGCAGCCGAAAAAGTTGGGGCTCTGCAGGGCCACGCCGGCCAGTTGGCCCAGATCGGCCAGGCCGGAGAGGTCGGTGCGGCCATCGCTGCCCACCGGCAGTTCGACCACCTCGAAGCCGGTCGGGGCGAAATAGGTTTCGACCACCTTGCGGTAGAGCGGGTGGACGGCGCGGGACACGGCCACTTTCTTGCGGCGCGACACCCGGATGGTCATCAGCAGGGCCTCGGCCAGCCCGGAGGCGCCGTCGTACATGGAGGCATTGGCCACATCCATGCCCAGCAGCCGGCAGACCAGGGTCTGGTATTCGTAGATGGTCTGCAATGTGCCCTGGCTGATTTCGGGCTGGTAGGGCGTGTAGGCCGTGAAGACTTCGCCCCGAAGCAGCAGCTGGCGGCTGATTTCGGGAATGAAGTGATGGTAGCTGCCGGCGCCCATGAACACCTTGTAGAAGGGTGGCGCACCCATACTGGCGGCCATGCAGTCCATGTGTCCGTTGAGCTCCCACTCGGTGAGCGGCTCGGGCAGGTTCATGGTCTCTTTCCGGCGGCAGTCGGCGGGAATGCTGGAAAACAGGTCGTCCAGATCCGCCGCACCCACCACCTGGAGCATCTGTTGGATGTCTTCCGGGGTATGGGGCAGATATCGCATGACGATTTATCCTTTCAGCATGGCAAGGTAGTCGGCCTTGGATTTGAGGGCATTCAGTTGGGCGGAGTCGCTGGCCTTGACTTCGATCATCCAGCCTTTTCCATAGGGGTCGCTGTTGACCTGCTCGGGTTCGTCGGCCAGGGTGTCGTTGATGGCCGTCACTTCCCCGCTCAGGGGCATGTACAGTTCGGATACGGCCTTGACGGATTCAACCGTGCCGAACTCGGCACCCTTTTCGAAACTGCTGCCCACTTCAGGCAGCTCCACGAACACAATGTCCCCCAGCTGGTCCTGGGCGTAGTCGGAAATGCCGATGCGCACGGCGTCGCCGGTTGATTTGGCCCACTCATGGTCATCGGTGTATTTGACATCTTCCGGCAGATTGAGCTCGTTGATCGCTTTCATCGTTTTCCTCCCTGTATTTTTGGTTGGTATCGGATTGCGCGGGTGTCGAGGCCGCGTTCATACCATGTCGGCCATGGGCTTGCGGGCGGTGCGGTCGGGTCGCACGTCGTCCGTGACGGTGACAGTGATGGTGCGCCGGCTGTCGGCGATCCGCACCTGCTGGCCAAAGGGGATTTTACGCTCGGTCTTGATAAATCCGCAGCACAGTCCCCTGGGCTTGAAATCGGGTGGTTTGTCGGGACTGGCGATGCTGAAAATATGGCCGTCATGGCGGCCGATGGCCATGTCCGTGGCACAGGTGAGAACGCTGCCGATTCGGCGACCGTTCGCATCCAGTACACGGGACGCTTCCCCGGAGGAGACCTTGCGCAGGTCCTGGCCCACGAAGGCCTGGGTGAAGGCGATCTGGTCGGGATTCTCCAGGGCCGTCCGGCCGATGAAATCCTTGGTGAATGCGCTCTGGTCGGCCGCAAAGGGCAGGGCGAAGGGCCAGGGGTGGTTGATGAACGGCCAGTGCCCGATATCCTGGTGGGACAGGGGCAGCACGGCACCGGCCCGCAGGCTGTCCCGGGCTGCCAAGCCGCAGGGTCTGATGCCCAGGTCGCCGCCGACGGACAGAACCCGTTCCCACAGGTTTTCGATCTTGTCCGGCGCCAGGAAGATCTCGAATCCGAACTCGCCGGTGTATCCGGTGCGCGACAGCAGGATCGGCGTGCCGTCATCCAGGTGCACCGCTTCGGCTCCGGCAGGGTTGTAGTGACCTTTGAAAGAGAAGTAGGGCAGGTCGGAAAAAACGGCCTTCGGATCGGCCAGAAGCGGCCCGAGTACCCTTGCAGCGGCCGGTCCCTGGATGTCCATCTTGCCCAGCTGGTCGGTCAGGTCGGTCACCGCGGCTTTCCGTCGGCCCAGGTGCCGGCCCAGGTGGTCGGCGATGGCGCCGCCCATGCCGGCGTTGACCACCACCAGGTAGCTGTCGGCCGCCACAAAAAAAACGATGGCATCGTCGATGGTGTAGCCATTTTCGTCCAGAAAGGCACCATAGACGCACCGGCCCGGCGTAAGCGGTTTTTTGGCGGCGCCGACACACGCGTCCAGATCGTTGGTAAAGCAGCCTTGGAGCAAGTCTTTTGCATCGGGTCCGGAAATGGTGAGCGCGGCCATGTGACTGGTGTCAAAAACTCCGGCCGCAGTCAGCACGGCGATATGCTCGTCTTTGACCGACGAATACCACAAGGGCATGTCATAGCCGCCGAACTCGGCCATGTTGGCACCGTGGTTCCGATGCCAGGTGTTAAGGGGGGTGGTTTTGATGGTGGTTGGCATACCGGCTTCTCCTTGGTCACAATCGACGTGTTGATTTTTAGAATATATAGGGCACCTTGAGGTTGTAGCTCTTGTAAACCACGAAGGTTTCCACCGACTGTACCCCGGTCAGGCGCGAGACCTCCTGGGTATAGAACTCCAGCAAACCGAAGCCCTCTTTGAGCAGCACAACCAGGATCAAGTCAAACCGCCCGGTCACCACGCTGACCGACACCACACCGCGAATGCGGCTGAACTCGGCGCCCTTTTTGACCAGATCCATGGTGGCCAGTTTAACGCCCACCATTACGGCCTGGTGCCGCGGAACCGCTTCAGGATCGACCAATCCCGCGATTTCAAGCACGCCTTCTTCTTCAAGCCTGTTGACCCGGGACCGGACGGTGTTTTCCGAGACACCGAGGTCCTCCGCGATCAGCTTGTAGGATTTGCGGCCCTGGCGCAGATGGCGAATAATGGAAATGTTCAGGTTGTCGATTTTCATGGTGCGTTTTCATTCGGTATGATCAGGTAATAATTTATTTGAGGATGATGATACTGTCAAACATTTTTTAACAAATTGAGGTATTCTTCAAAAAATTACACCAAAAACAATTGAAATAGACATAATTGGAGGGGGTCAAGATGGCAGGCGGTCGTGCGTTCGGTGCAAACCGGATGATCTGCGATCGGTTGAAAAGGCTGACCGCTGATGGCCACGCCTGCCGTGCTATACGGCGATCAAGACCAGGGCCACGCCGGCCGCCGCCACTCCGATCCACTGCCGGCGGCTGAGCCGTTCGTGGAAGAACCACCAGGCCAGAAGTACGGTGGCCGCCGGATAGAGAGACGTGGGAATGGCCGCCATGTCCAGCCGTCCAAGGTGGGCCGCCATTCCGAAGGCGGCATTGCCCGCGGCGTCGAGAATGCCGGCCAGCGCAATGGGGAGGTATTGTTCGCGAGCCGGCACCCGAGTCTTCCGGGCGGGCGTGAGAAGCGCCACCAGCAGCACGATGGCTGCGGTTCGTGCCGACACCAGCGGCCACAGTACCGCCTGGGCGCTGGCGAAATCGATGCAAACGAAAAACAGGCCGAATCCCAGACCGGCCAAAAGGGAGAGCCGGAGAGCGCCGGCTTCGATGGTCGAGCCACCCTTGGAAGCGGACAGAAACCAGACCGCCGACAGGGCAATTCCGAAACCGACCAGCCGCAGCCCTCCCGGAAAGCCATCGATGAACAGCGAGAAAGCCACCGGGACCACTGCAGCCACCACCGCCGACAGTGGCGCGACCAGCCCCATTCGTCCCCGGGCGAGCCCTTTGTAGAGCCCGATGAGGCCCAGTACGCCGAAGATGCCGGCCAGCCCGCCGGCCGCCAGCTGCCGACCGGTCGGCACTGCGCGTGCAAAGGCGACAGCCGTCACTACCAGCAGGATACCGCCGATCAACTGGGAAAACAGAACCACGCTAACGGCATTGCCCCGCCGGGACGCGACACCGCCGGCAAAATCTCCCGCGCCCCATGCCAGGGCACTGCACAACCCGCAGCCAAGGGCCAGCGTTTCAGTTCCGGTCATTGCAACCATGGGAGCTCATATGCTAAAAAAACCGTTGGTGCATTCGGGGTTGTCGAATCGGTCGCTGCGTATATAGCATTATATGTTCAGGAGCAAAAGCCGCCCGGTGGGGAGCCGGCGACGATACCGCTCACGAGAGGTTGGGAAACGGGCACCCGGCTTGGTCCTATGCTAATGTTTTCCTCCAAACCCGACCGTGGTGAAAGGTAGCAAATGCCTGTGTTACTTGTGGTGATCGACTATTGGATGTTGGCGGTTCCCCTGGTGATGCACAGCATTGGCATCCTATTCATCTTTGACGTGCTCATGAACGGCCGAACCAGTCAGGGAACCGTTGCGTGGGTGATGGCCCTTTTCTTTTTCCCCTACGCCTCCGTTTTTCTGTACCTGATATTCGGCGGGCGGCGCATCCAGGATTATGCGGCCGATCACCAGTCCGGCACGACGGACATTCACCACCTGGGCAAGATGCTGCGCCGGGATCAGCGCCTGAATGGGCTCATGACAAGAGAGCGGCCCCAGATCGGCATCCTCAGCGAGATCTACCAGCTGCCCGTCATGCGGGGGAACCGCTGCACCTTGTTGATCAACGGTGACGCCACCTTCGATTCCATCATCGACGGCATCGCCCGGGCCCGGCATTACATCCTCGTTCAATTTTTCATCATCCACGCCGACGGGCTCGGCCACCGCTTTAAGTCGGCCCTGATCGAACGGGCTCGTGCCGGTGTTGCGGTTTACCTCCTGTACGACAAGGTCGGTTCGGTGCGGCTGCCCCGCTCCTACACCCAGGAATTGAAATCCGCGGGGGTTCGTTTGGGCATCTTCCGTGTGGGCCGAGGCTGGCTCAACCGGTTTCGGATCAATTTTCGCAACCACCGCAAAATCGTGGTGGTCGACGGCGAAAAAAGTTGGGTGGGGGGCCACAACGTCGGTGACCCCTATCTGGGGAAGGGACCGCGCTTTTCATTCTGGCGCGACACCCACGTGAAGATGGCCGGGCCGGTCACCCTGGCGGTGCAGCTCTCCTTTGTCGAAGACTGGTATTGGGCCTGCGGAAAGCTGCCCGATGTCTCCTGGGCGCCGCCGCCTGCATATGGCAGCGAACCGGTTTTGTGTATTCCCACCGGCCCCGGCGATCTGGTCGAAAGCTGTTCGCTGATGATGGTTCAGGCCATCAATACGGCCACGCGCCGCTGCTGGATCCTCAGTCCCTATTTCGTGCCGGATGTGGCCGTCATCAAAGCGCTTCAGCTGGCCGCCATGCGCGGCGTGGATGTGCGGATTCTGATTCCGGCCAACCCGGACAAGCGGGTGGTCTGGTGGGCGGCCCACAGCTACGTATCGGAGGTGGCCGTGGCCGGCGTGCGCATGTACACCTACCGCAACGGGTTCATGCATCAGAAGGTGTTTCTGGTGGACGACGGTCTGGCCGGGATCGGTACGGCCAACCTGGACAACCGCTCATTGCGGATCAATTTCGAGATCACCATGGCCTTCACCGATCCCGATTTTGTGAGTCAGGTGGAAAAGATGTGCCTGAACGACTTTGCGGTTTCCGATCCGTTGACCACCGACGATGTGTATCGTCGTTCGCTGGCCTTCAGGCTGGCCATACGAACTGCCAGACTCTTCTCCCCGATTTTGTGATTCAGCGGCCGTTGTCTGTCTTTTTTCACAGAGGGAAAACGCTTTCCCTTTTTATGGCTTTCCAGCGAAACTAAAAAGGAGTATAAGTGCTTGGATTATTTTCTTTCTGATGGTGCGCTGTCAGATTGCACAATTTTTGCAGGATGTAGCTGATAAGAAATGTTGAGATCCGAGGGCATCCGGTTCACCTTGATTCTGCTTCGATTCGAATGGCGGTTATGGAGAGTGGCAACTGTGAAGGCGCTAATCGATAAGGTAACAGGCAACCTCCCTTTCGGTATGATAACGGTCGGCACGCTTTTGTGTCTCGTGCTCGTGGCGGCCGAGATCGGATCTGCTGCGACCTACCGGACGGACAACGGCGAGGTGGTGATCGAAGCCGAAAAGTACACACGCCTGGGCGGCACCATCGGGGGCACCTGGTATGTCAACAACGACATATCCGGCTACCTTGGTTCGGGTTACCTTGAGTCCACAACGGACGACCCGCCTACCCTGGCGTATTCCAGCAGTATCATCCGGGCGGAATACGACATCGATTTCACCGAGACGGGCACCTATTACCTGCACCTTCGAACCTACGCCACCGACCACGCCAACAACGGGTATTTTGCGACCCTGGACGGTCGGAGTTTCGACTACGGCCACCCGGATGCCTATTATATCACCAGCTATTGGAAGAACCTGTGGTGGTGGTACATTGACGGCGGCGGGGCGGAGGGTCGCGGCTACAAAGTCAGCATCGACATCACCAAAACGGGTGTCCAGCGGCTGGCCATATACCGGCGCGACAAGGGCACGCGTATCGACCGCATCTGGCTGACCAAGAACCAGAGCGAACCGCAGGATACGGACACCCTGACGTTGACGGACCCCGCAGCATTCCCAAGTAGCGCACCGGGCAGTTCACCGATGCCGCTTCTGTGGGCCTCATTTGACGGCGGGAGCGACGGGCTGCTTTACCGCGACGATGCCTTCCGGGGCACGACCCAGCCGTCGTATGCCACGGGGCGTTATGCGGCCTCGGAGGGGTACAGTGGCGGCGGGCTGCGCGTTACCCTCGGCGGTCTGGATTTTAAACCCCGGCTCGGGGTGTCGGGTGGGTGGTCGACCGATTTCACGGTTCCGTCAGCCGGCACGGTGCGTTTATCCTTGAGATATCGGCTGGTTCATGCCGGTTCTTTTGAACCGGATGAGTGCGGGGAGGTATTGGTTGCGGTGGACGGCACCGTGGTCAGCGACGGGCCGCATGCCTACCTGGAGCGGTATTGCGGGGTCGGCGACGGGAATCCTGACCAGGACAGTGGCTGGCGTGAGGCGGCGATTGACCTGCCGCTTGCCTCGGGTGTGCACACGCTCACGGTTGGGGGCTATCTGAACAAGAAGACCGGCCCCATAGAGATCGTCAATGTCTATTTCGACGACCTCAGGATTACGCCTGCTGCGAATGCGCCCCCCCCCGAGTCGTATTGCGAAGATGGGGTCGACAACGACGGCGACGGGTTGATCGATTGTGAAGACCCGGATTGCCAGCAGCGTTCAACCTGCGCCGGTGGGGGTGAGGCCAACGCCGTTCCGGTAGTCAATGCCGGGCCAGATCAGACGATCGAGGTCAGCGAAACAGCGCTGTTGAACGGCAGCGCCAGCGATGACGGAACCCCCGACAACACCTTGACGATCGACTGGAAAGTGATCAGTGGCCCTGGAGTCGTCGACATTGCCGACCGATCCAGTTTGCAGACTACGGCCGGTTTCAGTGCGGTTGGCACTTACTGGTTAGAACTTTCAGCCCATGATGGGGAGCTGGAAGGCACATCCAGGCTTCAGATCGTCGTCAATGAGGATTCGATGCCGGCAGAGACAGACGCCTTCGACCAGACTCCCGATGCCGAGGGGCTGGTGGTGATGCCGGCCAAAAACTACAGTGAAAAAATGGATCGTGGCAGTAGCGCCTGGACCCCGGTAACGCAAAGCGGGACCCAGGCCATGCAGGCGTCTCCGGATATCGGCATCCGCATTGCTACCGGTTATGTCGCCAGCAGCCCCTATCTGCGGTTCAATGTCAACTTTCAGAAAACCGGCACCCACTATGTCTGGGTCAGGGGGCTGTGCACGGGCAAGGACAACAGCCTTCACGTCGGACTGGACGGCCGGGGGATCTCCAGCGCCGAAAACATGACCGTGCCGACCAACCAGGGATGGGTCTGGTCAGGTGTATTGTCCGGAGGAAGCCGGGCGCGACTGGATGTCGGGTCCACGGGGTTGCACACCGTGGAGGTATACATGCGTGAAGATGGCTTCAGGCTGGAGAGAATCCTGCTGACCACCTCCTCCAGCTACCTCCCCTCGGAAAGTGTTCCTTCCGAAGGCGATACCGGCGAACCGGCCGAGGACGCCTGCGGAGACGGCATCGACAATGACCGTGACGGGTTGATCGACTGTGACGATTCGGATTGCGCGGACGACCCGGGATGTGGTGACACGAATACGCTTCTGTGGGCCTCATTTGACGGCGGGAGCGACGGGCTGCTGTACCGCGACGATGCCTTCCGGGGCACGACCCAGCCGTCGTATGCCACGGGGCGTTATGCGGCCTCGGAGGGGTACAGTGGCGGCGGGCTGCGCGTTACCCTCGGCGGTCTGGATTTTAAACCCCGGCTTGGGGTGTCGGGTGGGTGGTCGACCGATTTCACGGTTCCGTCAGCCGGCACGGTGCGTTTATCCTTGAGATATCGGCTGGTTCATGCCGGTTCTTTTGAACCGGATGAGTGCGGGGAGGTATTGGTTGCGGTGGACGGCACCGTGGTCAGCGACGGGCCGCATGCCTACCTGGAGCGGTATTGCGGGGTCGGCGACGGGAATCCTGACCAGGACAGTGGCTGGCGTGAGGCGGCGATTGACCTGCCGCTTGCCTCGGGTGTGCACACGCTCACGGTTGGGGGCTATCTGAACAAGAAGACCGGCCCCATAGAGATCGTCAATGTCTATTTCGACGACCTCATTGTTCAGCATACCGAAGGGTCTGTATTTTTCACTGATGACTTTCAAGACGGTGATGCCAGTGGGTGGGTGATTGTCAATGATGCGGGCAAAAGCTCGACTTGGCAAGTGGTTGACGGCAAGTATACCCAGATGAATAACCGGGTGGACAGTTGGCGGGGAAGCTACCATTTAGGGTCCTATGCCGTCTATGCCGGCGGCATGGCACTGACTGATTACCAGGCTCGGCTAAGCCTCAAATCACTTTCAGAATATGATGGTGTAAGGGACAGCCTCGGGGTGATGGTCAGATACCAGGACAAGAACAACTACATTCGATTCATCATGAGCAGAATGCAAGGCTTTCTGAGGCTGGAAAGCAGAGTGAACGGACAGTTTAAAACCTTGCAGCACAGCGGCAGGGGAATCGACCTCGGAAAGGAGTATGACGTTTCCATCGATGTCAGATGCGGCGAGAGGACCTGCGGCGACGGGGCGGACAACGACCGCGACGGGTCGGTGGATGAATTCAAAGTTTTGGTCTATCTTGATGGCGACCCCCTGTTTGGAGCCGAGGATGTGGGGCCGACCGGGGGGTCAATCGCCTTGTTCACCCAGAGCATGGCAGAATTTGACAATATCCGTATCACCAGGCCCTCTGCGGTACCCCAGGTGGTGATTCAACAGCCGGTCGCCTACACCGTCCTGCCGGCGGACCCGACGCAGACTCAGCAGGCGCTGTTCGTCTCCGCGCTGACGTTCGACCTGCCCGATGCTTATGGCGTCAAATTCGCCATTGACGATGGTGCGCCGAACGAAATCATCGATTTCACCGGTTTGACTTCCGGCACCTTCACGAATGTACCCAAAGGAGATCGAAGGCTCGCTGCGGTTATCGTCGATCAAGACGGCGAGCCGTTAAGCGATGCGTCGCTGGGCCAGGAAGACCTGAATGCCGGTGTGGGCGTGGGCGGAAGATTGCTGGTCGCCATTGGGGACAGCATTACCAACGGGGTAGGCGACGACCGCCAGGACGACAACGACAGCGCCAATGGAAAAAACCTGAACCGCGGCTACCCGCCGATCCTCAACGACCTTCTCTCTAGTTCTTGGGGCGCTGACACGGCGGTGTTCATCGCTAATGAAGGCCTGGGCGGCACCACCACCAAAGAGGGGCGCGACAGGCTTGCTGAAACCATTGCGCGTTATCCGGATTCTCAAATCTGGTTGATTTTATTCGGAACGAACGATTCTGGGGGCACCATGCCGGTTCCTAGCGGGGTCAATTGCCGGGAACCCGACAGTTTTGATCCCACCCACCCCGATTATGATGCGGCCTGCCGCTCAACCTTCAAGGGCTACCTCCGTGATATGGTGCTGCGGCTTCAATCACGAAATAAAATTCCGGCATTGGCCCAGGTTCCCTATGTCAGGAATGCGCCTGCATCCAGGCTCAACCTGATTCTTGAATACAATCAGGTTGTCCGGGATCTTCATGCATTCCACCATTTGGGGATCGAACCGCCCGCATTCTACGATCATTTTATGGAACCGGCCAATCACTATCTGTTTTTTGACAATGTTCATCCTAACGGCAGCGGGTATCTGGACATGGCGCACATGTGGCACGACAATATCGTGGGCAGCCCGTTGTTCGAATGAGTCGTCACCGACCATCCTTGGATGCGGAAATCAACCTGAAGGACGCCGTCATGATTCGAATTGTGTTCGTTTTGATTTCATTAACCGTCTTCATCACAGCGGGATCCGGCGCAGGGGCTTCCGAAGATGAACTCGCCGCATTTGTGCAAACCTTTTTCATCTCCCTGAAGGCGGGGGATGTCGAAGCCATTCTGGACCATTGCGCCGACCCCTTGTTGGCCCAAAAGCGGGATTTATTGCAAAATAACCGAGATTATCCTGAATTTTTAAGGCAGACCTATGAACGCGCGACCCTGGTTGTCAACAGAATCAATTGGGTGGACGATCTCGAAAGCACGGCCGATGTCGAGTTCCACTTTCCTGAGGGCCCGCCGCTTCTGGTCCGCTTTTATTTGGAGCAGCATGACGGCGTTTGGAAGATAGCATCGGAAGAGCCTCTTGAGGGGTCAGCAGATCAGTGAGCATCAGGTTTTTCCTTAATGGTCCCCAAACTGAGCGATTCACCTTTCCGAAGATGGTCGATTGTGAACGATATCAATCATGGGTGGTCGTTGTCCCAAATCCTATTAATTCAAGTGGAGTTTTTAAATAGAACAAATGTCATATTCAACCATAAAATTGGGCATTGTTTGCCCAATGGCAAATGAGCGAAAAAATGCTGAATCGTTTGTTTCTGAAGTTTTGGAAACATGCCGAACATTTAATTTTGAATCTATCCGTTTTTTTGCCATTTTAGATAATGCCAGCAAAGACGGAACCATTGACATTATACGCAACTTATCGACGCGGTCCGATGAATTGATCTTTGTTTACGCGCCAGAAAACCGATGCGTGGTCGATGCGTATATTCGCGGCTACCATGAAGCGATATCGGCTGCCTGTGATTGGATTTTGGAAATAGACGCCGGATACTCCCACCAACCATCTGACATTCCATCATTTTTCAAAAAAATGGAGCGAGGTTACGATTGTGTGTTTGGGAGTCGATTTTGTAGAAACGGTAAAATGGAGGGCTGTGCAAGGTCACGCTATATCACCAGTCGTGGCGGTACAATTTTGTCAAACCTGATGCTGGGCACAAAGCTTTCGGACATGACCAGTGGGTTTGAGCTTTTTAAACGTGAAGCGCTCCAACATATTCTCTCCAAGGGTATTTTTTCCCGGGGACCCTTTTTCCAAACCGAAATAAAAACATTCGCGCACCAATTTAGGATTGCGGAAGTGCCCATTAACTATAAGGAAGCGAGCCATAAAATAAACAATGCCGTTCTGCGTGATGCATTTAGCAATCTTTGGCGCCTGTTTCGTATTCGACTCGCGGCGGATCAATAAAAACGGTGAGGAAAATGAATGTGACGGAAGAAAAGATGATATCACTAATAGTAACCTCCATCTCCACACCCAATAGCGCGCTGCTTGCTTTAGCCGAAGGCTGCCTCAAGAATGGGTATCAATTTTTGGTAATAGGTGATACTGCAAGCCCACCCGATTTTAATATCAAAGGCTGTGATTACTATAGCATTGATCGTCAACTAAAAACCAAACTAAAGTATGCCAAGCTATGTCCACAAAAGCACTATGCTCGAAAAAATATCGGTTATCTTTTAGCCATTCAGAATGGCACCAACTTAATTATCGAAACAGATGATGACAACATTCCGTATCCAACATTCTGGAATGAACGTGAGCGTGTGCACGAAGTCCCGACAGTGGTGGATAAAGGGTGGTTAAACATATATTCCTACTTTACCGGCACACACATTTGGCCACGAGGGTTTCCACTGAGCAAAATTCATTCCACGCCTCCTCCTTGTGATTCTTTAACCGTCCAAAAAGTCGACTGTCCAATTCAACAAGGACTCGCGAACGAGAACCCGGATGTGGATGCGATTTACCGCTTAATTTTACCACTTCCTCAATCTTTTCGAGACGACAGAAAAATAGCCTTAAAAAGTGGGGTTTGGTGCCCATTTAACAGCCAAAATACAACATGGTGGCAAGACGCTTTTCCACTGTTATACCTGCCGGCACACTGTTCATTTAGAATGACTGATATATGGCGAAGTTTCGTGGCACAGCGCATTGCCTGGGAGAATAACTGGAATGTATTGTTCGACAAGCCAACCATGTTCCAGAAACGTAACGAGCACAATCTGCTTAAAGATTTTACGGACGAGATTCCCGGGTACTTGCATAACGAAAAGATCTGTAACGCATTGGAGACGTTGGCCCTTAAAAGCGGTGTCGATCATCTGGGCCTTAATTTAGTCACTTGTTATGAAAAGATAGTAGCGCTAGGGATGATAGAGAAAAAAGAATTGCCTCTGGTAAACGCCTGGATTGATGATCTTGAAAATATAAGAAAGCTTTCGCATTCGTGAACAGATATTCCATCATAAAGGTTTTAGTATTTTCATTCATTATAGCCTTACTGTCATTTTACATTTATCAACATCAAACCGGCAAGATGTCTCCTCAATCCAAGGAAAACATCGCAGCTTCAGAGAATCCGTCTCTCCTTTCAGCGGTTAAAAATTATCAAAAGACTTGGCCTCCTGTTTATCCGACGGCCTTGTGGGTGTTCGCTCATTTTGGGTTTCAGTTTAAATATTTCAACCTTTTTTCCTTTTTTATCCTACTCATTTTAGTTTGGGTTTACTTCCGACTTTATTTGGAAAAGATAAATCCTTTTTTCCCCATATCTCTTCTTGCGGTTACCCACGCCATCTATATAAATATGCACCAGCCGGTTTCGGAGACGTTATTCATTCTTTTTGGTTTCGTGATCATGATGCTGATCGCAAACTATCGTAACCGTCCTACGCTGTATGGTGCTTTTTTCATGGGGCTATTTTCGTCAATCGCCGTTCTTACGCGATTTTTCGGACTGTTCTGGTTGGTGCCCATCGCAATGGGGCATTTGTGGTTTTCGAACGTTGACCGACCACCTCGGGTAAGAAACAAACACGTGGCTGTATTTTTGAGTATTTTCTCTATAATTGCAGCACCATGGATTGTTTACTTAAAAATCAGCACTGGGTTTTTTTCCGGGTTTGACAGGACGTCCCCACGGAATTTACCAGAACCCATCGCCCATTGGAATCAACTTACCGATTTTTCGACAAATGTCTTGTTCCTATTAAAAACAGTCCTGGTTGACTTTTTCTCATCGCACAGTTTCGCGAGTCATGATGTCGTGGAGCGTGACCTCCCGTTCAAGGAACTCATCATTTTCTTGTTTTTCGTGATAATAGCAGTTTGGGTCGCCTTGGTCGTAATCCATGCACACAGAAAAACACATTCTTCAATAAAAGCGCTTTCCGTCAAACTGTTGGTTTCTCCACAGGCGCTTCCTTTTCAATTTGCAGCTTTTTACATTATATCGATTGTTTGTGTTTGGACATTGACAAATAACGACCCACTATACACAAGATTTATGTATCCTTCCTATGTATTCATTATATTGTCAATGTTTTCTCTTTATTCCTGGATTAAAGGTCAGGCTGCCACTGGCTGGCATAACATACCTTTTTATTTGATGTACCTTTTATTTGTAACCATGAATTCACATAAGATTCTTATTCAAGTAACGGGAGTCGATTATTTTAAACGCCTATTGTCTCTCATATAGAGAAAAGAAAATGCCAGTATTAAACGGGTGCCAATTGGTTGCTGCTTTAGTTGATCCTGTTTGCCTCTGTTAGCTTAGAAACACTTGTAATATGAAGATTAAACCAATACTGAGCATTTCGTTTAAATATTTATTTTCATTCGGATTGATAGCCTGGATGATTGCCGATGGAATGCTGGATTTATCTACTCTTTTAATATTAGGTAATCCCATATATTTCACAATATCCATAGCGTTGGTACTTTTAACGATCGTTTTCAACAATTTTCGTTGGACCTTATTGCTGAAAATGAACGATTTTAATGTTACCTACAGGCAAACATTTCCGCTTACTTTGATTGGAATCTTCTTCAACTTTGCTTTGCCTAGCGGCGTAGGAGGAGATCTTGTTAAAGGCTACTATCTGCTTAAGGGTAGTGTCGGAAAAAAGACCATGGCAGCAACGACGTTGTTGATGGACCGCGTCATAGGGCTCTACGGGTTGGTGTTGCTGTCCACTGCCATTATTCTTTTTGATTACCCGACAATAAAAGGCCGTACAGAATTGCACATATTGTCAATTTCGGTGGTCGGATTATTTTTGTTGATTACTTTATTTCTTGCGCTGGCTTTTTCAAAATCGGTAATTAATTTTCCGCTTACCAAAAAGCTGTTTGTCAGCTTTCCGGGTGGTTCTTTTCTACAAAACATCTATGAGGCCATTCACAACTACCGCAATAAACCGATGGCATTGATCCAGGCGTTGATGCTAAGCTTTTTGTCTCAATTTTTTATCATCATTTTCTTCTGGTTTTTTGCCGAAATTTCCGAAGCACCCCACCTTCCTTTCTACGTTTATTTATTTGTTGTCCCCATCGCCTTGATAAGCACGGTATTGCCAATTACACCGGCAGGTGTCGGTGTCGGGCAGGTAGCCATATATCAATTGTACAAGTTGTACACCGGAATCGACAGTCAAATCGGACCCAATGCCTTTACGGCGTTTCAGGTCGTTCTACTGTGTTGGGGCCTTTTCGGCGCCTATTTTTATGTTACCGGGAAAAAACATATCGCAACAGAAGCAATGTCAACGAAGTGAAGATTGGTGTCGCGATTTCTTATACCATGCGATTTGAGAATGCAGGTGACTAGAATATGAGCCTCAATAAAAAAGACAGTAATAATGTATCTAGAGTCCTGCTACTTGTTTTCGGTATACTGTTCATATTGGCCGCATTAATTTACAATGAATTTCTTTTAGTTCTTTTTGACTCTGATCCGCCAATCGATGTCGGAACCTTAACAAGAATAAGGTACGTGCAGATCATATTTTTGATTACCGGTCTTGGATTAATTTTTATATCGGAATGTGTAATCAAAAGGATTGGGTGGCTTGATTCTATTACGAGAAAAGGCTGGGTCGTTAACCTACTCCTTGCGGTGCTGCCCTTGTTTGCCCTAATTGCCATTTTAGAACTATCACTTCAACCTTTTGCTGAGACACCCAAAGAACTTACCACTATCTTTATGCGCGATAGCGAACTAGGGTGGAAACTAAGACCGGGTTCAAAAGATGAGTGGGGCGGAGCCTCAATAACAATAAACAAAAAGGGATTAAGAGGCCCTGAACTAAGCTACACCAAACCACCCGACGTCAAACGGATCCTTTTCCTTGGTGATTCGGTGACTTTCGGATATAAGCTTAAAAGTTATAAACAGACCTTTCCGCACCTCATCGAAAATATATTGCGAAGCAAATCCGACTATGAAGTGGAAGCGATAAACAGCGGTGTCGGCGGGTATTCTCCTTGGCAGGAGTATATTTATCTCACAAATGAAGGAATAAAATATCAACCCGATTTAATTGTCGTCTCATTCGTTTTGAATGACGTGTCGGAGAAACTCGGATTGGTTATGTTCGGCGGAACAGGCGAGGGATTGCAGCTCAAACACACGGTCTCAAAGAAATTTGAAAAACTAATCGAAAAGAGTAGCATTGTGCATTTTTCGAGAAAAATCGCCAAACGAATAAGATTTGGCAGCGATATCCAGGAAGGTGCCACACAGCGGGAGGTCGCGGATGTCAAGGATTTGGTCTATCATCCGGATCGCCCAGACGTTCAAAAAGCTTGGGAGACAACCCTTCAAAACCTTGGAAAGATATTCGACTATGCCAAAAGTAGGCACATCCCAGTGATGTTGGTTGTATTTCCTTTCACATTTCAGTTCGATGATATAAATGCGCTATCCGCCCCCCAAAAAACGGTGAGTGAATATGCGCAGCGGAACAACGTCCCCGTGATTGATTTGCTTCCGTTATTGTTTGAACAGATGGAAGAAAATGGCACTACGCCCAGTGATTTATTTTTGGACAAAGACCATTTGTCTCCTGTTGGAAGTGGGGTTGTTGCTGAAATTTTAGCTAACTTCATTGAGCAGGAGAGACTGATAACCGACGAGCGGGGAAAATAAAAATAAGCCAACCTCGGGCGTGAGAAAACCCACATGCCCCCCAGTATGATGCCCTCTTTCTCGAGTGGGCATCATTCAAGCACCCGAAATGCTTGCGGTCGCTGAATTTTCTGTATCCCTACTACCGTTGGCTGGTGCCTCCTAATCCTGAGTCAAGGCGCCAAGCCACCCCTCGGCCATGAGTTGATAACCGGCGTTGTTGGGATGAAGAATGTCAGTGTACACCTGCGCGGGACTGGTTAAAAATGCGCCGCGGTAAAAATTCGGTCCAAGAAGGGTTCGGTCGTTTGGATCGCTGCCGGCGATTTGACGCAGGATGGTGTTGTATTGCCCAATCAAGGCGTTTCCGGCGGCATCGAGGGTCCATTGGACATCGTCTTCGTACCGGGGCATGAGCTCTGCCAACCAAACGGATTTCCCTTGCTGGTTATCAATTTTTACGACGGTGCCATCGACGTTGGCTCTATAGGTGGCAGGCTGAATCTGCCAAAAACCGGCGTCGTTGGTGCCGATCATCAGCAGGAACCCGTTGGCTCCAGGGTGGCGCTCGAGAATGGAATCGATTCTGAGAAGTAAATCCGAAGACCGTTCGCTACCGATACCCTCGTTGAACACGATCTGCGGCAGACCGGTGGCATCCGTCAGAAGGTCGGCCAGTGGCGACTGAAAACCCTGGATGGCGACAATGCGGCCATCGGCAGATTCATTGTTTGAACTGATCTCGTCCCCGAAGCCGTTGGTGATGCTGTCACCAACCGCTACCCAATAGCCACCACCGGTGCCGACCGTTGAATTGATGTCGCTGCTAATTTCATTTCCATCCAGGTCATTCAAGACCGCCATGATCTCATGCTCACCGGGGGGGACAGCGCTGAATTGGGCCGCGTAGTAATCGCCCGTGAAGGCAGCGGTTCTTTTTTCACTGTCGTTCAGGGCAAAGCGGCTGAATGTGACACTGGCTCCGGGCGGCGCATTGAGTACCACCGCCTCCACCGCCAGCGTGTCGCCGTCGTCCTGGGTCAGCGGCACTGAGTATGCCAGCGGTCTGGAAATCACCACCGCCGGCTGGGGAGAGGCTTCGGTGATCGTAACATTGTCGAATTGGGCGCGGTCCTGGCAATAGAGAGCCACCGTTCCTCCCGCAATCGGGTCGTCATCCACGATGGCAAACACCGGATCACCATCGATCCAGACCACCACCGCATCGTCCTGTACTTCGGCTGTCATCGTGAGCGGTTGATTTTCGACATAGCCGATGGCGTTAACCGCCAGGGTGGAAAAAATGCCGTTTTTCCGTTTTTCGAAACGGGTAAAGCCGAATCGGGCATTCATTGACACGCGGTAGTAGTTGTCTTGATCCAGATACCGGAACATGATGCCGATATCGTTGCCCTGTTTCGGGCCGGACAGGTTGGTGGTCGGCGTGATATCGGCGCTGAAACGATAATCCAATGGGATTTCGTTCACCGACGGATCGTAAAGCAGGGCGTAAGTTCCCGTATGATAGGATTCATCGTATTCCTCAAAGTAGCTTTTCTGGAGCAGCTTTCCATTGTTCACCAACCAGTCTGCGTCCGCCGCGCCATTCTCCGGAGACCAGCGGGTTGTCCACAGGGGGCCGTCGTCAAAGCCGTCCGCGAATACGGTGCCAACGGTATTGACCTGGACCGTATCGGAGCTCCGGGCGCCGTCATCGTCAGTGACCGTGTAGCTGAAGGCATAGGCCCCCGTTGTCGGGGCCGCATTGGTGGTGAACGTGGCGACGGAGTTGCCCGAGATGGAGTTGTCCACGCCGGTCAGTGTCCAGTCGTCTCCATCCATTTGAGCCCACTGTTGGTCTACGATGTCGCCGTCGTCCGTGGCCGTGCCATTAAGGGTGATCGTTATCGGGCTGGAGCCCGAGAAACCGATGGTCTGGTTCGGGCCGGCATCCACTGAGGGTGTCAGGTTAACCGTAATGGTCACTGCATCCGAGCTTGTGGCGCCGTCGTCGTCCGTAACGGTCAACCGGAAAACCAAGGCCTCTCTTGTGTCCGGATCCGGTGCGGTGAACGTGGCGATCGGGGATTGGGCACCAGACAGGGTAATCGGGGTGGCGCCGTTTGGGGTCTGTTCCCAGGAATACGAAACAACCTGACCATCCGCATCCGAACTGGACGATCCGTCGAGCACCACGCTTGAGAGCGCTGCGGCGACGCGATCCTGGCCGGCCCGGGCGACCGGAGGCGTGTTCGAGGTGTCGCCGTCTCCCCCGCTACTGCTTCCACCGGCGCATCCGACAATAAGCACCATCAGCAGGGCGGCCCCAAAAGCCATTTTATGTCTAAGCAAACCATGAAGCTTCAATAAATTGTCTCCCATACCATGGGGTACCGACCTGAACGATTCAAAATCAAATCATTTGGCTGGTCAGGTCGACGCTGTTGGTACGTGTCAGCCGCAAATGGCGACAAGGTAACCACAAAAGTTGGATTTGACAACCACGCCTGTTACTGGTTGCATTGGGACAAGGCCCGTGGAACTGAACCAAACCGCCTGCATGGCCCTGGATCCGATTAAGCCGCGCCGCATGAAGCCTATCGGAATACGCGACATTTGGCCATCGCCCAAGACCGGTGCAAGGACGCGCAGGGCGGTGGATTCATTTCCGCGGGACTGATCAAAGTGAACTGTAAAACAGGTGCCCTCAACACGCATCTCACAAGATCTCATTATTTTCTCTTAATTGGTTTTCAGATAGCAAGCAAAAAACGGACCGTCAAGGCTGTTGTCGGATCGTTAAGAATTTCAATAAAGAACGGAGCATGCTGGTTGGACAAGCACCTGCCCATCAGCAGCTCTTGGGAAATCGAGTCTCCATGTCATGTGGAAAACGAAATTTTTTTTCACAGTTTTAACGATTGTCGATCACGCAGAAGGGAAATTGGGTTGGGAAGATGGTTGTTGACAGAAAAATCAATTTCGCGATATTCAATTTCTGCAGAACATGTGATACCATATTTATGAGAAATTAATGATATTTTATGTGATGCGGTTTTTGGGTGCCTGTTCTAATTTAATGGTACGGGATCGTCACACCAATGGGTCAGAACCATGCACATCGATGAGTTGTCAAAGGAACCAGCGTCTCGCCCTAATTCGAAGGGAGGCTCTACTGGAGCGTGAGCCACGAACGGCGGCAGCCGACGGGATACCCCCGGGTTCTCATGTCGGCACACTATTTGCTTATTGGTGTTTCTGCGCAGTGGCTGTGGACCGGATACCGGTCTTATGTTCGATGAGTTGCCAGCGTCGCTGGCCCACTGGTTTGATATTACTTAACGTGTTTTCGTGAGAGGATGGCAAGCAATGAAAAGATCGAAAATATCGACTTCAATTCTGGCTCTGACACTTGTTACAGTCGGGTGTTTGTTCGTGCCTGCGGCGGGATTGGCTGAATGCCCGGATGACATCGTCGCTTACTGGAAGCTGGACGAAGCGTCCGGTCCGACCTATTCGGACTTTGTCGGCGGTAACGACGGCCAGGGCGATGCCAACCCCTTGCCGGTTGCCGACGGTAAGGTCAACGGCGCCCAAGAGTTCGCGTCGGGTCTGGGAATCAATGTGCCGCCGAGCAGGGCGTTCAACTGGTCCGGCACCGACAGTTTTTCCATTGAACTGTGGATGAAAACGGACCAAACGCCACCTGAAAACATCAACCGGGTCCTTATCGGCAGGGGGACGCCGGGGCTTGACGCTGGTGTGCTCTGGTACGTCGGGCTCAACGAGGGCGACGGCAGACCTCTATTTTACCTGAGGGAAGAGGATAACTCCAGGAGAAAGCTGACCGGAACAAAAACCGTTCTTTCCGACGGTGAGTGGCACCACATCGTGGCCATTTGGGACGGGGCGACGAAGGAACAGAGCATTTACGTCGACGGCCTGCTTGAGCCGACCACCTCAGATAACTTTGGGGCGAACATGACCCTCGGGTTTGCAACGCCCAAGGATTTGAACATCGGCCATGTCGACGACTCGTTTCGTTATGTCGGCGTGATCGACGAGATCGCCATTTACGACCGGGTACTGCCCGAGAGCGAAATTCAAGAGCGTGCCGGCTCGGACACCGATTATTGTGCGGGCGCTGCGGCGCCGGATACGGATACCAATTTCGCCCCCTTCCCGGACGACACGGTGGCCTTGTGGCCGCTGGATGAATCCGGCGGTTCGACCTATGTGGACGCATTTGCCGGCATCCAAGGGGAAGGCAACGCCAGCCCCACGGCGGTAGCCGAAGGCAAGGTCAACGGTGCCCAGCAGTTCGGTGCGGGCCTGGGAATCGATGTGCCGGCGAGCAAGGCCTTTAACTGGGGGCCGAGCGACAGCTTTTCGATCGAATTGTGGATGATGACCGATGTGGTCCCGGAGGGTGGTATCAATCAGGTGTTGGTCGGCAGGGGAACGCTTGCTTCGGGAGTGCTCTGGTGGCTCGGGCTAGATGCAGCCAGCGGCGGTGCGCCCGCCTTCTTCCTGAGGGAGGAGGACGGGTCCAGCAGAAAGGTGGTCGGGGTGACGCTGCTTCCCAATACGGGGTGGCGCCACCTGGTGGCGACATGGGACGGTGAAACCGGTCTGCAGGGCCTGTACGTCGACGGCGAGATCGAGGCTACCACGCCCACGAACGTTGGAAATATGACCCTCGGTTTTGCAACTTCGGCAAGTTTGAATTTCGCCAATGTCGCCGATCGGAATCGCTATGCCGGCATGATCGACGAACTGGCCATCTACGACCGGGTGCTGCCGCAAAGTGAAATTCAAGGACACGTCGCCGCCGGAAATGACGGAAAGGGCGTTCAGACGTTGCGGCCGGCCCCCACCGCCGATGCCGGTTCGGATCAAAGCGTGGCCGAGGGTGGCGACGTCACGTTGTCCGGTAGCGGCACACCGGGTGAGGGCTATGTTGGCGATGGCAGCGATATCGTGGCTTATCGATGGGAACAGACAGATGGTACCTCGGTGACGTTGACGGATGCGGACCAGGCCAACGCCAGCTTCACTGCGCCGAGTGTCGACAGCGACGAAGCCCTGACCTTCCAGCTGACGGTGACCGCAGCAGACGGCCAGGAATCCGAGCCCGCCACCACAACGGTAACCGTAACGGCTGAAGATGACGGCGGTGACGGCGGTGACGGCGGCGACGGCGGTTCGCCCCCGGCGGCCCCCAGTGACGACGGCGGCGGTGGCGGCTGCTTCATCAACAGCATGTTTTAAGCCAACTACCTGTATCAAAAGTGCATGGGGCGGTGTGTTTTTCCCGCCCCATTTTTCGTGTATGCGTTCACAGGGCACCGCACCTGCTTCGTTACCGGGCATTTGAAGACCCATCAGGTCGTCTGCATGCCCGAAGCCTTGCATCTGAGGCACCCTGTAAACGCATACCGATCCGGCAGTTGCTGTAAATTGGGCATTTCGACCCCGTGAACACGTGCTTTTTCGTTTGCCCCCTCCATATTACTATCAATCGAACGCTTTCCCGGTTTGCTTCGGTTAGGCAAAACCCACTTTTTATGGTCGATGGGGGGTGTTCAAACCCACCTTGAACGCGATCAGATATTTTGCCTTGTCATTCAAGGAATTCCAGAATTAGCCGATGCTCAGGCAAGGTAAGATTTGATTCATCGGATAAAAAAAGTTATGTAGCCGTTGCCGATGATTACCCTTGTTTGCGTGCCGATGTCGGGCTGACCGGATGGTGACGGTTGCTGTCCATGGCCACTTACCTGGAACGTTATGCGTGTCGTAACCGAGGCGGCGGAGCTATGTGTTGACTGCTCCGCGACCCACCGTGACGTGACGACCGGCGCGTTCTTCGACGAGGCCCCACGATCACCTTCACAACCCAAAAGGACTTGTATGAAAGCGGTAATTTTAGCAGGCGGATTTGGCACCCGGTTGTCCGAGGAAACCGGTGTGAGACCCAAGCCGATGGTGGAGATTGGTGGCCGGCCGATTCTTTGGCATATTATGAAAATCTATTCTGCCCACGGGATAGAGGATTTCATCGTATGCCTGGGATACAAAGGGCACATGATCAAAGAATATTTTTCCAACTATACCCTGCATCAATCCGATGTGACCTTCGATCTTCGGAACAACGATATGCAGATCCATCAAAATGGGACGGAGCCCTGGAAAATAACGCTCGTCGACACCGGAGAAAGCTCCATGACCGGAGGGCGGTTGAAGCGTGTCGAGAAATACCTTGACGGCGAAACATTTTGTCTGACCTACGGGGACGGCGTTTCAGATCTGAACATCAGGAAATTGATCGACTTCCATAAACGCCAAAAAACGCTGGCCACCCTGACCGCAGTCAAGCCACCGGGACGATTCGGCGCATTCAAATTGAATGAGAACCAGATGCAGATCCAATCCTTCAAGGAAAAACCGGAAGGGGATGGGGCCTGGATCAACGGCGGTTTTTTCGTTTTGGAGCCCCAGGTAATGAGCTACATCAAGGGAGATTCAACCGTTTGGGAGCAAGAACCGTTGGAGCGCTTGGCCCAGGACGGGATGCTGTCCGCCTATCGGCATATGGGCTTTTGGCATCCCATGGATACCCTCAGGGACAAAACGACACTCGATCAGTTGTTTCAAAACGGGAAAGCGCCATGGAAGGTGTGGTAGGCGTATCCCGGAAATCCTGAATTGTCCAACAACGAGCAAAAGATAGAAAGCCCCGCGCCTACCCATTTCATTTCTGTCCAAGGAGTCTTTGAATGAAAATACTCATTACCGGCAATATGGGATATATCGGACCGATCGTCGTCAATCAATTGCGCAGTACCTACCCCGACGCGACCCTGGTGGGTCTGGATCTGGGTTTTTTTGCCACCTGTCTGACCCCCAGCGCCACATTGCCCGAGTGTCGAATCGACGTGCAATATTTCCAGGATATCCGGAATGTAACCGAAAACCAGCTGGACGGTGTAGACGCTATTGTCAATTTGGCGGCCATATCCAACGATCCAATGGGAAAAACATATGAAGCGGTTACCCTCCAGGTCAATTATGAGGCAGGCATCGCGCTGGCCAAAAAAGCCAAAAGCAAGGGCGTGAAGCGCTTTGTGTTTGCATCGAGCTGCAGCATGTACGGGTCGGCCGACGATGCACCCAAGACGGAAGATTCGCCTCTAAACCCGTTGACCGCATACGCACGATCCAAGGTCTTCACCGAAAAGGCGTTAAAGGACATCGCCGATGATAGTTTCGTCGTTACCTGCCTTCGGTTTTCGACGGCCTGTGGCATGAGCCCAAGGCTGCGTTTGGACTTGGTATTGAACGATTTTGTCGCCGCCGCCATCAGCTCCGGAGAAATAACCATTTTGAGCGACGGAACCCCCTGGCGGCCCCTTATCGATGTCAGGGATATGGCCCGTGCAATTGACTGGGCAATCGGGCGGGATGCGAGCCTGGGGGGCAATTGCTTGTCCGTTAATGTGGGCAGCAACGATTGGAATTACCAAGTCAAGGATCTGGCGGAAGCCGTCGCGACGGTGATCCCAGGTCTTAAGGTGTCAATTAACGAGGATGCCATGCCGGATAAGCGCTCTTACCGGGTGTGCTTCGACCTTTTTAAAAAACTGGCCCCCAATCACCAGCCGCAACACACGCTGACTGATGCCATCCAAGCATTGCGGGACGGTTTGACGGCCATGAACTTCAAGGATAAACGGTTCAGGGAATCAACACTCATCAGACTGAAGGTGCTCAACCAGCTACGGGAAGACGGTCTGTTAAGTGCTGACCTTAGATGGAAATAGGCACGTTTTTACTTTGCCATACATTTAGAGACGACGTGTGAAGAGGTCTTTATGATCTTTGTGGAAACGAAATTGCGTGGGGCCTTTGTAATTGATTTGGACAAGCATCAGGATGAACGTGGGTTTTTCGCACGCACCTTCTGCCAAAAGGAGCTCGAGGCCCATGGGCTGATCTCGAATGTCGCCCAGGCAAACACCTCCTTGAGCGATACCCGGGGCACCCTCAGGGGCATGCATTATCAAAAAACACCTTTTGAAGAAACCAAACTGGTTCGTTGTACGTGCGGCGCACTTTACGATGTGATCATCGATCTGAGACCGGACTCGCCAACATTCAGACAGTGGATTGGCGTTGAACTAACCGCCGACAACTATCGCATGCTCTTCGTTCCCCAGCAGTTTGCCCATGGATTTATCACGCTGGCGGACCATACCGAAGCGACCTACCTGGTTTCACAATTTTATTCACCCGGATCCGAACTCGGTATTCGCTGGAACGATCCTCAATTCGGTATCCAATGGCCCATTGCTGTTCAGGTGATTTCGGAAAAAGATGCCAACTGGCCTGATTTCCCCCCCTCCGCTTAATGTCCTGGTTGGACACCCTGTCCGCGATAACTACGGGAGAATAATATGATCATCGTCGATACCGAATTGAAGAAACGGGCCGCGCAAGGAAATCCTGTCCGCGTTGCCATGATCGGTGCCGGGTTCATGGGGCGCGGCATCGCATTGCAGATGGTTAATTATATCGATGGGATGGATTTAGTAGCAATCGCCAACCGCCGGGTCGAGGGCGCCAGGCGAGCCTATCTGGAGGCCGGCGTGAAAAACTGCCAGGCGGTGACGTCTCGGAGCGAAATCGAGACGTTGATTGCCGATGGAACGCCGGCCATTACCGAAAACGCAGCGGCCGTATGCCAAGCGGATGGCATCGACGCCATCATCGAGGTGACCGGTGCCATCGAATACAGCACCCATTTGGTTTTGGAAGCGATAAAAAACGGAAAGCATGTGGTGCTGATGAATGCCGAACTGGACGGTACCATCGGTCCGATTTTGAAAGTGTATGCCGACAAGGCCGGTGTCGTGATTACCAATGCGGATGGTGATCAGCCGGGCGTTATCATGAATTTATATCGTTTTGTGAAGGCGATCGGCGTCAAACCGGTGTTGTGCGGCAACATCAAGGGGCTGCACGATCCCTATCGAAATCCCACCACCCAGGAGGGTTTCGCCAAACAGTGGGGACAACAGCCGAGCATGGTCACCAGTTTTGCCGACGGAACCAAGATCTCCTTCGAGCAGGCCATCGTTGCCAATGCCACCGGGATGAAGGTCGCCCAACGGGGTATGTTCGGTCCAACCGTAAACAGTGGAACTCCAATTAAAGAGGTGGCGGCGCTTTATCCGCTGGAGGTGCTGATGGAAGGCCCGGGTATCGTGGACTATGTGGTCGGCGCCGAACCCGGTCCGGGGGTGTTTGTTTTGGGCACCCACGATCACCCACAGCAGCAGCACTATCTCAACCTCTATAAACTGGGCACGGGTCCGTTGTACTGCTTTTACACACCCTATCATCTGTGCCACTTCGAAGCACCGCTGACGGCTGCGCGCGCGGTGCTTTTTAACGATGCGGCCATCACGCCGAGCCACGGACCCTGCGTAGACGTCGTAGCCACGGCCAAGATCGACCTGAAGGCCGGGCAGGTGCTGGATGGCATGGGGCACTACATGACCTATGGACTCTGTGAAAACGCCGACGTGGCCAAATCCGAACGGCTGCTGCCCATCGGGCTGGCGGAAGGATGTCGTCTGCTCAGAGACCTTCCCAAGGACCAGGTCCTTTCTTATCAGGACATTGAACTTCCCAAGGGTCGGCTTTGCGACCGGCTTCGGGAAGAGCAGGATCAATATTTTAAATAGTCGCGGGGCCTTTTTGGTCGCAACCATGGTATCATACACCCTGTTAACGGATGCATGCGGTTGACGTCGCTGAGAAACCAGTCTTTGGAGTGTGTCGGGCTGATCCCAGCGGCCGGGACCGCCGAAAGAATATCACCCTTGCCCTGCAGCAAGGAGATCTTTCCGATCGGATTTGGTGAAATCGGCAAGAGGGGTGGGCCGCGCCCCAAGGTGGCGGCTCACCATCTGCTGGAAAAGATGCGCCTGGCGGGTGCCAAGCGCGCCTACATCGTCCTGTCCAAAGGTAAGTGGGACATTCCAGCCTATTTTGGTGGCGGGGCCATGGTTGACATGGCCATCGCCTACCTTTTGACCGACCTGCCCTACGGCGTCCCGTTTACGGTGGACAGTGCCGTTCCCTTCCTGACCGACAAGCAGGTTCTGTTCGGTTTTCCCGACATCATTCTTCAGCCCGATGACGTCTACCTTCGGCTTTTGGATAAAATGCGCGCGGCCCAGGCCGATCTTGTGCTCGGTCTTTACCAGGCGGTCGACCCGCAGAAAATGGACATGGTTGCTTTTGACGCCGACGATGCCATCTCCGGGATCGACATCAAGCCAGCCCGAACCGATCTGCGCTGGACATGGACCATTGCGGTGTGGAATGCTGCGTTTACCCGATTCATGCACGACTTCGTGGGCCATGAGTACCAGCGTATTACCACGACCGCAAACGGGGAGAGCCGGCAGAACTATCGGGAATGGTTTGTGGGGGACGTCATTCGGGAGGCGATCGGGTCCCATTTGAAGATTGACCACGTCAAGTTTCACCATGGCACCTACATCGATATCGGCTCGCCTGAGGAGATGCAAACCGCTGTTCGAACCCACGCGCCCAAACGTTAACCCGGTCTATCGGCAACGGCAATGCGCAATCATCGCTTTGGCTGTAATTTCACCAAGGTTGACTTCCTGCCGATTGCCCGCGATGTCGTCACCACGGACTACACCCTATTATTTCTATCGCCTTAACGGAACGAGACATCATGCCAAGTCCGTCTGATGGTTCTGCCAACAATTTGAAAGCGGGTTCGGAAACCATCACCATCATCGAACCCAAATCCGGTTGGCAATTTATTAACTTAAGGGAATTGATCGAATACAGAGACCTATTTTTCTTTCTGGTGTGGCGGGATATCAAGGTCCTGTATGCGCAGACCATTTTGGGTTTTCTTTGGGCCATCATTCAGCCGCTGGTACAAATTGCTATTTTTACGGTCGTTTTTGGCAAGGTGGCCAAAATCAGCACCGATGGCATCCCCTATTTCCTGTTCTCCACGGTGGCGATTATCCCCTGGACTTTCATGTCGCAGGCCATGACGCAGTCCAGCCAAAGCTTGGTAACCGGCCAGAACGTTCTGGGAAAAGTATATTTTCCCCGCTTGATTTATCCGCTCACGGCCGTGTTTGCCAAGTTGGTCGATTTTGGCATCTCGCTGATTATTGTCCTGTTCGCCCTGATCTTTTACAGGGTCGTTCCAACATGGAACGTGCTGCTGCTGCCCCTGTTCGTCCTGCACATGGTCTGTGTTTCCGCCGGTGTCGGATTGTGGTTGTCGGCCATGGCCATCCGATATCGGGACGTCAAATATGCCATGACATTCGTCACCCGGATTCTGATGTACACCGCGCCGGTCGTATACTCTGCCTCCACCATACCGGATAAATGGCGTCTGATCTATTCCCTGAACCCCATTGTGGCGACAATCGAGGGGTTTCGGGCCTGCCTGCTGGGCACGCCGATGCCTTGGGAATTTGTCTGGCCGGGCATGGTGACCGCCGCCCTGCTGCTCACCAGCGGCGCGCTCTATTTCAAACACATGGAAAAAGTGTTTGTCGACGTCATCTAGCGCTCCCGGTTAGCGGCCCTTGTTTTTTATCGACTTGTTCCCATACGGTGCTACAAAATCTTGGCAACCACGAGGAAGGCCAATGCTGGATAATGAAGTCGCAGTCAAAGTCGAAAATATAAGCAAAATCTATCGAATCGGATCCAAAGACGCGATCGAGGACAACCTTGCCAAGACCGTTTTCAATTTCCTTCGAAGTCCGCTGAAAAACTTTCGCAAATACCGGTCGCTTTACTATTTTGACGATGTCGAGCTGGGGGGCCGCAATCCATCCGGCCGCGATCCTTCCGACATTCTGTGGGCGGTCAAGGACGTCTCTTTTGAGCTCAAAAAGGGCGAAGTGTTGGGCATCATTGGCCGAAATGGTGCCGGCAAGTCGACCCTTCTGAAGATACTCTGCCGAATAACCGATCCAACCCGCGGCTGCGCCAAGATCCGCGGAAAGATTTCGAGCCTGCTGGAGGTCGGCACCGGGTTCCATCAAGAGTTGACAGGCAGAGAGAATGTTTATTTGAATGGTACGATTTTGGGTATGAGCAAAGCGGAGGTCGATAACAAATTTGATGAAATTGTCGCGTTTTCGGGCATCGAAAAGTTTATCGATACCCCGGTGAAGCGCTACTCGAGCGGAATGAAGGTTCGGCTGGCGTTTTCGGTGGCCGCCCATCTGGAACCGGACATCCTGATCATCGACGAGGTTCTGGCGGTAGGCGATGCCGACTTTCAGAAAAAGTGCCTGACAAAGATGGAGGATGTCGGCGGGGAGGGCCGTACCGTTCTTTTCGTTTCCCACGACATGGCCGCAGTCATGCGGTTGTGCAGCCGGGTCATCCTGCTGGAAGACGGCCAGGTTGCCAAAGACGGACCCGCGGAGCAGATCGTGAGCCACTATCTGACTTCCGGCTACGGAACCATGGCCTCCAGCCAATGGCCGGACCCGGAAAAGGCTCCCGGAGGCAATTATGCACGGTTGCGGGAGGTCAGAATTCAGACAGATGATGGCCGGATTGCGGATGCAATCGATATCAGGCGCGCTTTTACCTTGGCGATGGAATATGACGTTCTGATCGGCGATGCGGTAATGACGCCTATCTTTGCCCTGAACAACGAGGAGGGACAGCGTGTGTTTACCAGCGTCGACCTGGATCCCGACTGGCGACAGCGCCCGCGCCCAACAGGAAGGTTTACCAGCACCGTTCGGATTCCCGGCAACCTGCTGTCGGAAGGCATGCTGTTCGTCAATTGTACCCTGGTTAAATTGAATCCCAATGAGGTCCAATTCCGGGAGCGCGCGACAGTGGCCTTTCAAGTGTTCGACAGCATGGACGGCGACTCGGCACGGGGCGACTGGCCCAGAAAGATCCCGGGGGTCGTCCGGCCGATGCTGGAATGGACGACCCAGTTCACGCCGGCCCCAGGCCAGTTGTGCGCCAATTAGCGGTCGCCGTTTCCCGGCATTGATCCCGCCCAAACCCAATGGCAGGGTCCAGACGTAAGGGCATGCCCAACGGGCTAGCAAGCAGGAATATTGACACCATGGCCCCAATCAGGGATTATTCAGGCTTACCCAGCATCAGGCAATACCGGGATGGTCCGTGGGGCCCGCTGAGATTAGGGCTCGGCCGCAACGGCGCTGAGCGACCCAGCGTTCGATAATCGAAAAAGGCGAATCAAATGGCATTTTTGGAATTGGCGCCCGCGTCGCGGCAAAGAATTTGGGGGTGGCCGGCGGTCGTTAATCTGACATTGGGCGGAACCGGTTCCGCTTTCTACCTGCTGGGGGCTTTTTTCGCTTTCTTCAGTCGGCCATGGCCGCATGACAACCAATTCATCGCCTTCCCGCTGCTGGCGGCGGTGGTCGTCAGCAGTGGGTTCGTCACCCTCGCCATGGAGGCGGGAAGGCCGCTGAGGGCCTATCGGTTGTTCAGCCGGCTGCCGGGCTCGTGGATGTCTGTGGAGAGCCTGGCCGGCGCGCTTTTCATCGTTGCCGCGGTTGCCAGCCACTGGTTTCCTGTTTTGTTCTTGCGCGCCGTGGCGGTGGCGGCCGCCCTGGTGCTTATCGTCAGCCAGGGAATGATGCTCTACAGGGCCGTGGGGGTGGATGCGTGGCACCGTGGGGTGATTCCCTTTGTTTTCGTGACCTCCGGCTTGATGAGTGCCTGCGGCTTGTTGCTGCTCAACGTGCGGCAACTCTCGGCGCTGGGCCGGCTGTCGATTCTGTGCCTGGGGCTCATGGTGTTGTTGAACCTGGCTGCCTGGCTTTTATACCTGTTCGGGCGGACCGAATCCGATTCCAACCGGGGGTTCAAATTCCTGCGGCACCCGGCCGTGCTGCTGCTCATTGCAGGGCTGGGACACCTCCTGCCGCTTCTTTACCTGGGGGGTGTTTTATTCTCCGGCAACAGTGAACCCAGCACTGTGACGGCCTCCCTTTTCCGCGTGGGGTCCGGGCTGATGCTGCTGGCCGGCGGCGTGGGCCAGAAAATCGGTATTGTCCTTGCGGCCGGGTATCATCGTCCGATTTTCATCGATACGGTATTCAGGGACAGCGTTTCCTCGCCGCGCCGGTGCGCTGAGTAGTGAACATGAGCTCACCGACAGCCTCTATTGTCGTCCCCTTGTACAACAAGGGAAAATTCATCGAACGGGCCCTGACGTCCGTCCTGGCACAAACCGCCCCACCTTTGGAAATTATTGTGGTGGACGACGGTTCACGCGATGACGGCCCCGAAAGGGTATCAAAATTCAACGATTCCAGAATCAGACTCGTCAGACAGGAGAATTCGGGACCCGGTGCGGCACGCAACAAGGGATTGTCTTTGGCACGGGGAACATATGTGGCGTTTTTAGACGCCGATGACGAGTATCTGCCGTCGTTTCTTGAGGCGGGTATCTCCCTGCTTGAGGAAAATAGATCAAAAATTTCGTTGGTTTATACGGGATTCTATTCCTGCCCCGGCATGCAGGCCCATCATATCGGCCAAGCGGAGAAATTGAGCGGCGTGATCGCCATATCGCCGGACACGGCCCTGGCCCTGGTCAAGCAGTTATGCCACCACTGGATATGTGCCACCATCATGAGGGCGGATACCGTCAGGAAATGGGGGGGCTTTTTCGACCAGTTTAGATGCTTTTTCCACGAAGATGTATATTTGACCATCAAGCTTGCATTCAACGAAAATATCGGCCTCATTCCCGAGCCCCATGTGATATATCACACCGAAGCATCCGATCTCTACGGCGGCGGTTCCCTGGTAGCGGCCCTGCCCCGAAGCCCTGTTATGGAACGCCCCGAATCGCTTTTTGATGCATGCCCATCGTTGAAATTGCCGCTCCTGAAAACATATCTAGCCGACAAAGCGTTGTCACACGCCCTGCGCTTGGCCAAGTTGGGGCGTGGAAAGGACGCCACGATACTGACCCAGCGCTTTCATCGAGCGGGCTGTCTGTCGGTGAAAGACGCTTTAACGGGCCGTTTCTACGCGAACCTCGCTCCGGTATTGCCGTCGGTCAGATGGGTTTGGAAAAAGGCAATGTCCAAAAACGCCGCCCGCAAAAGGCCGGTTGGGTCAAAGCCGGGCCATGGCTGCCAGGCCACACAACACCACCAAACCGAGTCGCGTGTCTTTCTCGACCCCTGACGGTCAAATGTTGAGGTAGCGCTATTTATGTTTATCGATTCGAGATCAATCGACAGTGCCAATATTATCGACACGGACGTCTGCATCGTCGGGGCGGGCGTTGCGGGCCTGACCATGGCGATGGAATTCCGGCAAGCCAGGTTCAACACCTGCATCATCGAAAGCGGCGGAGAAAAAGCGGACAAGGCGACCCAGGCCTTGTACTGGGGCGAGAATATTGGAATTCCATACTATCCCTTGGATACGGCCAGGGCCCGTCTTTTAGGCGGATCGAGCCACTACTGGGGGGTAAGGTTGGTGGGAAAAGGCCTGGGCGTGCGGTTGCGCCCCTTGGACCCCATTGATTTTGAAGCCCGCGAGTGGGTCCCTTACAGCGGGTGGCCATTCAACAAAGCCCACCTGGACCCTTACTATGAGCGGGCCCAGACCGTCTGCCGGATCGGGCCCTATCGCTATGACACCCGTGCGTGGACCGACCCGGAAGGCCCGCAGCCCCTGCCATTTCATGGAGGTGGGGTCGAGACGGTCATGTTCCAATTCGGGGTCCGCGACGTCTTCTTCGGGGAGTATGCCGGGCAGGTCGGAAAAGCAGGCAACATTACCACCTTGCTGCACGGCAATGCCATCGATATTGAAACCAACGAGACGGCCACCGAAGTCAACCGGATACACGTGGCCTGCCTCAACGGCAACCGGTTTTCGGTTTCCGCAAAGATATTTGTCCTGGCCATGGGCGGATTGGAAGTGCCGCGACTGCTCCTCTTGTCCGACAAGGTTCAGAAAACCGGCCTGGGAAACGCCAACGATCTGGTCGGCCGTTTTTTCATGGAACATCCCCATCTGTGGCTAAGTGCCTATTTTCCGGCCAGCGTGGATATTGCCAATTCAACCGGCCTTTACGATGTGTTCGAAAAAAACGGCACCAACCTAATGGGCAAGATCGCCATAAAGGAAAACGCGCTCAGAGAGGAAAAGCTGCTCAATTGGGTCGCCTCCCTCAACCTGGATTACCAGCTCAGCCACAATTACTATCTGGGTTACTATAAAAAAGGCGTTACGGCAGCCAGAATGATCAAATATGCGGTCAAGCAGCGTCGCGGATTGTCCTCTGTGACGCCGCACCTTGCAGATGCCCTGGCCGGAATGGGCGACAATCTCAGTTACCTGTATCGGAAAATGAGAAACCATGCAAAAAGGGATTTCGACCGCGCCAAACACGTCACCGTTTATCGCTTGAACCCCATGGTCGAACAGGCCCCCAACCCGAAAAGCCGCGTTGTATTAGGGGCCGAGAAAGATGCCCTGGGTCAACGCAGGATCAACCTGGACTGGCAGCTTACCCCCCTGGACACGTACACCATCACCCGGGCACAGGAACTTCTCGATGAAGCCTTGCGTGGTGCCGGATTGGGGCATTTGCTGATCGAAACGAAGCGTGATGAGATTCCCCGCGGTATTCACGGTGGATGGCATCATATGGGCACCACCCGCATGCACTCGGATCCCAAACAGGGCGTAATCGATCCCGATTGCCGCGTTCACGGGATCGCCAACCTTTATGTGGCGGGTGCGTCTGCCTTTCCGACCAGTGGTTATGCCAACCCGGTGTTGACCACCATTGCGCTGGTGTTGCGCCTGGCCGATCACATTCGCCATCGGATGCGGACCTGAATGAACGGGCTGGTGAGGACGATTTTTTTCCATCAATTTGAGAGATTGACGCTTTTATCATGACGCACTGGGTGATGCTGATCGATTTGAATTGTTGTATCGGATGTCGCGCCTGCATTCTGGCCTGCAGCCAGGCAAACGGTGTTCCTGAGGGCATGTGGCGAAAGCTGTGCACTGTCGAGGCGTCTCCGCCCCCTGAAAGAAAAAGATTGTTGGCGACGCGGGGTTGCATGCACTGTGAAAGTCCGCCCTGCAACGATGTCTGTCCCACCGGGGCGACCTCTCGGCAGGATGATGGGATCGTTCAGATTGACGAAAAAAAATGCGTCGGGTGCGGATACTGCATTTTGGCCTGTCCTTACGATGCGAGGACGATTTATCGGTATCAGCACACCTTCGATTCTGACGCAAGCTCGCAGGTTGGCCGGGCCGATACCCTCATCGAAAGCCGGGAAGGTGTTTGCACCAAATGCAACTTCTGCGCGGACAGAATCGAAGATGGTTTGAAACAGGGCCTCCAGCCCGGTGTCGACCCTGATGCCACGCCATGTTGCGTGGCAATGTGCAGCAGTGGCGCGCTGCATTTCGGGGATCTTGACGACCCCCACAGCACGGTTTCACAGTTGCTGAAAAGCCGAAACGCAATTCGCATTCACACCGGGGTAGAGACGGCGCCGTCCGTATATTACCTGACGGAGTGATCGTCATGCGCCGATGCTTGGACATAAAACAGAGCCAGTCCACCCCCTCGTTGCACGTTGGGGCACCGTGACGCCCACTCTTCCCCATGAATACGATCCACGATAACAATTCCATAAGATCGAAATTGAAAAGACGATGGGTGCGCTTTTGGATGCGCTTCGCCGGATTGGATGGGTTTGGACGAATGGCAACTCGATTGGCGACATGGTTTGCCTTGCCGCACAAATCGAGTACCTATCTGGCGTACCTCAATCCGGTTGGTTACATCGCACCGACAGCGACGATCCATCACGCTGATATACAGATAGGGGGCAATGTCTTGATCGGAGACCGCGTCATGATCTACCAGGCAAAAAACGGCGGCAGGATCAAGATCGGAAAGAAGGTCACCATCCTCCGAGACGGGATTCTAGAAACCGGTCACGGCGGTCATATCGAGATCGGAGATACCACCTGGATTCACCCAAGGTGTCAGATGAATGCCTATGTGGCACCGATAGAGATAGGAAAAGGCGTTGATATTGCACCTAATTGCGTGTTTTATTCCTACAGCCACGGGATAGAACACGGTCGCCCGATTCGTGATCAGCCACTGACCACAAAAGGCGGCATTAAAATTGAGGATGACGCCTGGCTGGGGGTCGGCGTCACGGTGATGAGCGGGGTGCATATCGGAAAAGGTGCGGCGATCGGGGCAGGTTCGCTGGTCACAACCAATATCCCGGAAGGCGCGGTCGCCGTGGGCAGGCCGGCCAGGGTAATCAAAATGCGCAGTGATCTGGGAAAATCATAGATAGTGTCCGTCCAGAAACGAGGAATTTTGATCGAGATCAAGGCGCACGAAAAATTTTACCGCAGGCATATGGTTGATATTCCGAGGATAAAATTTTTCGCGCAACGCAGATATCGGGCAAAATAACCGTTTTTGGATGGGCACTGGCTGGAAGGGGCGGGTAACGGATGGCCACGGCCAAACTGACAATAGGCATGCCGGTGTATAATGGCAGAAAGACCATTGCAAAATCGCTTGAATCGGTCCTCGCGCAGACATATGCAGACTTTCGTATACACATTCATGACAATTGCTCTACCGATGACACGGAGGATATCGTCAGACGATTCAAGGATCCCCGCATCACATACGTCAGAAATGAAACCAACCTCGGCCTGGTTGGTAATCACCAACGCTGTTTAGACGCTTGCGAAACCGAGTACCTGAACATCTGGCACGATGATGACGTCATGATGCCGGAAAATTTAGAAAAGAAAGTCAAACTGCTTGAAAGCAATCGCAATCTTGGAATTGTGTTCTCCAACGTGGATTTTATTGATGAGAATGACAACCTGCACAATTTCACCTGGAATGAAGAATGCCGAGAGAGCTTTACGATAAACGGAAAGGATCTGTTTGATAAGTATTTACGAAGAATGCACATCGGTGCATTTTTCTTCATCGGGTCGGCCATAAGTCGAAAAAGTGTTTTGAACCAAGCGGGTGGGTTCAATTTGCATGATGCGCCGTTGATCTGCGACAGCTCACTGTTCCTAAGAGCACTGCTTAGAACTGACGCAGCGTGCATTGGTGAGTCGTTGGTTAAATACCGCAGCTACCGGGATGGTGATTCAAGCAGCAAGTTTCATAAGATAAATTTTTTGCTGGAGCATTTCGATGTTGTTTGCAGAACATTATACGAACACAAAAATGTGATTCCCAACACAGAATCCTTAAAGGAGGATATTGTAAATAGTTTTGTTTCCCAGGCAGCCCACAGAGGAATTGCTGCATGCGGGAGAGACGATTTCGAATCTGCTCGCGCGTATATGGGATGGATTAAGAATGTATCAAAACGTTCTGGGTGGGACAGTAACGTCATGGGGCTAAGGATTCGATTGTTGCTTGGGCCCAAAGCAGCAAAAATATATCGTCCGCTCAAGAAAAAGTTAGGAACATCCCGGTAAGCCAACCGTTCAATTTCCAAATTTGTTCCCCTGATTTCAAACTTATCTTATCCCCAAGCTGATCGGCAACCCAATGGGTTTCACCTGTTGAGGACCCCAATCGATCGTCACCAACTGAAATCAATTCCATTCGAACATTTCCGAAAAAGGTGAATCGCTCAGCTTGGGTTGTCATCACCATCTGCAATATAATCTCTTAATATATTTAAAAAGTTTGTTTATAATTTAAAAAATACTGAATGGATGATTTAAATTGACAATGCGCTATCCTAAAGTGTGTATTATCGTTTTAAACTGGAATGGGGTAAGAGACACGCTTGAATGTCTGGAATCGATATCCAGCCTGAATTATCCGAATTACGAGGCGATCATGGTTGACAACGGCTCAACGGACATGTCCGTTGAAATCGTTCGAAACCGGTATCCGGGCTTGACGATTATTGAGAGCGATCAGAATCTGGGTTATACCGGCGGTAATAATCTCGGCATTCAATCTGCCATGAAACGAATGGCTGATTATGTTTGGATTCTGAACAATGATACCATTTTAGACAGAGATTGTTTGAAATACATGATTGAGGCGGCCGAAATAGACCCTCAAGTCGGGCTCCTCAGCCCAATTATTTTCTTCAACCACCAACGGGATAGAATTCAGTCTTGTGGGGCTTTTTTCAACACCAAAGGGGATCGTTTTTCGGAGTGGTCCTCATACCGAAAAGAGCAAAACACCAATTTGGATGAGGCTGCTTTTGTACTGTATGGAACCGCATTGTTAATTAAAAGAGATGTTATAGAAAAAATTGGTCTTTTTGATGAAACATTCTTTGCCTACTTTGAGGATTTTGACTACTCACTGAGAGCACACAAGAATAATTTTCGGACCATGGTCGTTAAATCGGCCAAAATCTACCACAAAGATGCCTCATCAACAGGTGGAACCGATTCACCCATAAAAACATACTATTATTATCGCAACCTTCTTTTACTCTATCGGAAACACTTTACGGGCCTTGTTGGATTGAAATTGAAATACAAGCAAGCCAGATTGTCTTTCGGCGCTTCGTTGTCATTAAGATCGAGAGGCAAGCGATTGTCAGCAGAGGCATGCCTCGATGGAATATGGGATGGGTTGACCGGTTCGGCAGGGAGGCGAAAACCAGGAAAAGAAATTCCGCCGAGTCTAAAGGAGCTGTTTTTTACCGTCTATTCATATGGGCAAAAACTGAGCAATGCTTTTTCCAAAAAGAAACCGCTTTATTATTTGGAATAAGGTACAAAACCGTTTTTAAGAAAAATACTTTTTGGTCTAATAGCATGTTTCTGAGGGGGAGTTTAAGCCAGCGATGCGGCCCGTGAGACACCAGGTTGTGCCATTCACACTGTCATGGTTTGACGGCTGATTTTAGTGCCTTTTCTGTTCGACACTCGCTTTTTGGGGTCAAATTAATGAAGCAGATAAGATGGGGTATATTGGGAACCGGGGCCGTTGCCAGGGAGTTTGCGAATGGATTGAACGAAGTGCCAAACGCAGAACTGTTGGCAATTGGTTCACGTTCCAAAACGACAGCCAAAGATTTTGCAAACCAATTTAAGATTCCACATGCCTATGATTCCTATGAGGCGCTGGTTCGCGATAATGAGGTCGATGTTGTCTATATCGCTACTCCGCACGTTATGCACAAAGACAATTGTATACTTTGTCTCGAAGCGGGCAAGGCGGTTCTTTGTGAAAAACCATTTGCAATTAACGCCACGGAAGCAAGCACAGTCGTAAAATTAGCTCGACAGAAGAAACTGTTCTGCATGGAAGCCATGTGGATGCGCTTCTTTCCGGTTATGGAAAAAGTGCGCTCGCTCATAAACAGCAATGCCATCGGTGATGTCCGGATGATTGTCGCGTCAATGGGTTTTCTGACTCATGATGATCAAAACAGCCGGTTATTCGACCTTAAATTGGGTGGCGGCTCCTTGCTCGATCTGGGCATTTATCCGCTTTCCTTTATATTCGAAATACTTGGAAAACCTTCTTCGGTCGTCAGTCATGCCAATAAAGGAATCACCGGGGTCGATGAACAAGCCGCAGCCATTCTTGGGTATGAAAAGGGTCAATTGGCCGTACTCACAACGAGTTTTCGTACCAAATGTATCAATGATGCAACTATAATGGGGACGAAAGGCCAGATTCATATTCATGCACCCTTGCTGCGGCCAAGCCGCTTTAGCATCACGCATCATCCCGCCCCAGTCTCAGAAAACAATCAGAATGCCATGATAAAAAAGCCGTTTCCCGGAATTTCCTTAATGCGCAAGCTCAAGAGGCGATTAGAACCATATTTCTCGCTTAATTCCAGCTGTGATAATAGTTATTCAATACCTTATGTGGGCAGCGGGCATCAGTATGAAGCGGTAGAGGTCGTTCGCTGTTTACAAATGGGAAAGCGTGAAAGTGATTTGATGCCGTTAGACGATACAATTGAGATAATCAGAATCATGGACCAAATTCGTGCCCAGTTGGATATCAGATATCCCCATGAGAATAATTACGATCAGGTCGGCGGCAGGGACTAAATTATGCGTATAGCAGTGGTTGGGTGTGGTTTTGTGGCTGATTATTACATGAAGACTTTACCCTTGCATCCTGAAATCGAACTGGTAGGGGTATACGATAACAATCCTAGTCGATTGGATCACTTCTCAACGTACTATTCGTTAGATACATTTAACACATTCGATTCGTTGATAAATGATGATCGCGTTGAGATGGTGGTTAACCTGACCAACCCGGCGAGTCATTACGCTGTTTCCAAAGCTAGTTTAATGGCAGGTAAACATGTATACACGGAAAAACCACTGGCCATAAACTTCCCAGATGCGCAGGAACTTGTTACGTTGGCCCAGCAAAAGAACCTTTACATCGCATCAGCTCCATGCAGTCTGCTTGGCGAGTCTGCCCAAACAGCCTGGAAATTACTGCGGGAAGGAAAAATAGGAAAGGTTTATTTAGCCTATGCCGAATTGGATGACGGTATGATCCACCAGCTGAACCCCAAAGGCTGGAAAAGCGAATCGGGTACCGCCTGGCCTTACAAGAACGAGTTTGAGACAGGGTGCACGATGGAGCACGCTGGATATTATCTCACATGGTTAACTGCATTTTTTGGCCCTGCCAAAACCGTCACATCCTTTTCCGCTTGCCTCATACCGAACAAAACCGATGATGAGCACATAGAGAATATGGCACCTGATTTTTCAGTGGGATGTATTGAATTTGAATCCAATGTGGTTGCGCGAATAACCTGCAGCATCGTGGCAGATCGGGATCGGAGTTTGACCATTGTCGGGGAAAAAGGGACGCTTTGCGTCAACGATGCTTGGGATTATCGTTCGCCGGTGATGTTTAACGAACGCTTAAATAAGTCCAAAACCACAGTGAATCCGTGGATACGAAGAATCAGGCAACGCATTCCCTTCCTGGCATCAAAAGGACACTACTCCAAAAAGACGGCCTCGATCCTATTGAGCAACCCAGCTGCTGACCATCGCCATTGGAAACAGCTCACTATCATGGACTATGGTCGTGGTATCGCTGAGATGTCTGCTGCCATTGACGAAGGTCGGCCGTGTCGCATGTCCGCTGAACATGCGCTGCATGTCACCGAACTGACCATAGCGCTCCAATCCCCTCATGAAACGGGAACGCCGTACCAAATGAAGTCTACGTTTGCCAACCTTGAACCAATGCCTTGGGCCGAAAACAATTAACGCGAAGCGGCGCATATCGTTTGTCACTCCAAGAACACCATCATATCCAGTCAACCCATACAGTTAGATGATTTAAAATTGCCCGTGAAACACGAGCGTTTTTTTGTAAATATTTGAAAAGCGCTGTCAGACTGGCGTGCGGTAACGATGGTTACGAAAAGGTCTCAGATATGCTGTTCAACAAAGAGATACTATTCCTGCACCCTGTAAAGACAGCAGGAATGTCTTTAACCAATTTTTTCATTACGCGATTAAAAGCACCCATTTTTTATGTTGCCCAAAAAAATCATCACGGCGCTTACCTGAATTGGAGCGAAGTTGTCTGTTTAGTGGGAAATCGACATGGAAACCTTCCATATGCACGAGACTACTTGCAGACATTTGAAAACTTTTCAATCGATGCCTTCAAAGTAATCATTTCGGTTATCCGCAACCCTTATGCAATCGAATATTCAAGATTTCACTATTTTGCAAAAGATATCGACTGGATTCATCCAAATGCAAAAGAAGTGCTTTTGGCCAGGCAAGGTGATTTTGAAGCGTTTGCCAAAGAAGCGCCTTACTATTACTGCAGGGAAACCGGCCTTCCGGGCATTCAGCATTACTACGAGATCGATGGAAAAATACCAAACAATTTAAAGATATTACGATTTGAAAAGCTTGATGAAGATTTAAAAGACGTGTTTGTCGGCAATCGCGTAAAAACCGACCGACTGAGAGGCATTAAACGCATTCCCAAACGTGACGGAATCAAAAACCCGCTATCGTTTTTGATGGAGGTACTTTCAGTCTTTCAGATATATCAACCCTATAGACTCCCCCAACTCAACCGGACAAAGAAAAAAACCTCCCTTCAGGATGTGCTTACGCCTGAAGTCGAACAGGCAATATACGAAAAATACAAATGGGTCTTTGACAACGGGTACTACACAAGGAGGAGGTTTTAGGTGATCGTATGAGTCAGGTCTATTTTCACATTCACATCTGGAAAACCGGAGGCACCTCCTTTCTGAATATCTGCCGAGAGAACTTCGGAAAAGCATTCCATCGAGACAATATGCTTATCCAAAATTGGTTCCTCTCTGCCCAGCAGCTCCGATGGCTCCTTAAATACCATGCGTGGGTGCGATGCTATAGCTGTCACATGTTGTCGGGCGAGCTGCCTTACGACAATGAAACCGGAAAAAGAGTTGTCGGGATTGCCTTTGTGAGGGATCCTGTAAAAAGGTTCATGTCGAATTACAATTACCAGCGTGGCGCTGACTACCTCGGCGGTTTTGCCAAAGAGAACGACCTCGATGCGTTTATCTCCAAAGCGATTGTCGAAAATGAGAATCCCATGTGGCGAAACGGTCAAACCTTCATTCTGGGAGGGAGCCATTCAGCGAGTGGGTTAGACAGGATCGCGGAGCTCACGAAACAAGGCCATCTCATTTGTCTGCCAACCGAACGATTTGACGAAGCATGCATCCTGCTTGAGAGGCTTTTCCCGAATGATTTCAAAGATTGTAGTTATGCCCATTACAACGTTTCTAAGCAGAAAACCACTGTTTCGGACAAACAGACAGCAACAATAAGTGAATATATGAAACTGGATTTCAGGCTTTTGGAGTTTGCGAATCGTTTTTTAGATTCATCGTTAAGGCGTGTTTTCGAGGATTCAAGCCAATTTCAGAACTACCTAGACGATTTTCGACGTCGTTGTGATTTGCAAAAACGGCGTCAGCGAATTGCCCGATTGACTGGAAAGCTTGAGCGGGGTGTTTCTCTTTCGGTAAACAAATTTACGAACTATTTAGTAGGTTGATAAAAAATAGAAATAGTTTTACCAACCGCTTTAAAATAGGGCCTTGTTAAATGTTTATTGTGTGTGAGCCTGTGGCTTTGGGCATGGAGCACGTTCCCTTCAACGCAGCTCTGTTGAAAACGATCTGCCTGGCTTTTCCGAATGCGGAGGTCCGTTTTTATGGGGAACATTCACATATCCAATTTATCAAAGAGCAAATCGAGGAATCATTCAGTTCCAAAATTGATTGGCATAACCTGATATTGCCCCCCCGGCACTCCAAATTTTTTTCGCGGCTTTCCGCTGACTTCAATACCGTTAAATCGATGTTGGGCTTGTTGGGCAACCACCCCCAAAAAGATGTTCTCGTAATTACAGGTAACGCTTCGATTATCTGGGCTCTCAAATACTATACACGAAAGGACTTTAAAAACCAAAGGGTCCAGGTCGTAATTCATTCCGATTTTTCAACGTTGGTCCGTATCCCGCGCCGAGAAATCCTCAACCCCCTTTATTATGTCGGATCGTTGAAAACAGCATTGAGATTGCCAGGTTACCAAAGATTGCAACACATCGTGCTGGAGGAGGCGGTCCGAAATAAAGTCATTGAGCGCTTACCTTTTTTGAATGACCATATGGTGGTCCTTGACCACCCCATACCGATTGATAAAAATCACGAAACAGATGCGTCCGATTTAGAATATAAAAAAGGCCAGCCGATTCATTTTGGGTATCTAGGGCGTGCGACTAAACAAAAAGGGTTTTTCAGATACCTTGATGTTGCTGTTGAGATTTCAGAAAGATTTCCAGGACAGGCTAAATTTCATTATATTGGGCGAGTTTCGGAAAAAATAAAAAAGCGCAATAAATCAAAAATGACTTTTTTAACCGAGATACCTGAAAATAACAGGCTTAGCCGTTCGGAATATACTGATCGGCTAAAGAATCTTCATTACGTCTGTTTATTTTATGATAGTTATTATGATTATTGCGCTTCAGGGGTTTTGATGGATAGTATCGCCTGGAAAAAACCGATCATTGCGAATAAAATTGTGCTTTTTGAAACGATTCAAAACAGGTTTGGAGAGATTGGTCATTTGTGCAAACCGAACGAAATATATAACACTATTACAGATGTTTTAGAAAAATTTGACAAGAATAAATACAGACTGCAAGTTGAAAATTTAGGTAAATTAAGAACCTCAAGAACTCCTGATAAATTGGCATTAAAATATATTGAAATTGTAAGATAAATAGGAATTTTTTAATAAAATTTCAGATTTAATAAAAAAATACTCTTTACTTATAGATTTTAAACTCGTTAGGGAAAGAAATTCTTAAATGGTGTACCCATTTTTTTCAGTTGTTATCCCGACTCACAATAGAGCTTCCCTTTTAAGGCGAGCTGTAGATAGTGTTCTTTGCCAGACTTATGATAATTTTGAGTTGATAATAGTGGATGACCATTCGACAGATGAAACAATGCAGGTGGCGAAATCATATTCGGATAGTCGGGTAAAATATATACTAAATAAGGGAACGAAAGGTGCTTGCGGTGCGAGGAATACAGGGATTTTCACAGCAAAGGGAAAATGGACTGCATTTTTAGATGATGATGATGTTTGGCATTCAGATAAATTGAAGTTTCAGTTCAAAAAAATTTCGGTATCAAAGAGTTCTGTAGGATTGATATGCTCCGATTATATGATATACAAAGGAAAAGGAAAAAAGCCTCAATATATAAAAAACAGGCCGACAGGATGGGTGGAAAATAAAATTTTATATGGCGGGCTTATTGGTTGTTTAAGCAGTACTTGTGTTCGAACCGAAAAACTGATTAAAATTAATGGTTTTGACGAATTATTTCCTGCAAGTCAGGACCAAGATCTATGGATAAGGCTATCTGGAATTGTAGAGTTTACTTTTGTGCCAAAAGTGTTGGTTTTCATGTACCAAGAAGAGAGAATTCGTATTGGAATAAATCACAAAAACAAGTTAATTGGTACAATTATGTTACGAAACAAATTCAAAAATAAAGTAAATTCAGATATACGTTTAAAGTGCCGATTCGAATCAAATATATTTATGTATTCACTTCTTCTCAAAAAAAGAAAGTATTTCAAAGAAAGTCTTTTTTGGTTTTTAATTTCAGTCGTATGCGATTTTCCATACAGCTTTTTAAATATAAGAAAAGCAGCGATTCTTTTTTTTAAGTTTCGTAATAATATTGTTTCTATAAATTGGTCATAGTTTTGTCAATTTCGACAGAGTCTTAACCAATTCTTAATTAAATATACTCAAATAATATTTAAAATTAATAAAGATTCCAAAATGAGCATTGATAAGGAAATATATGAAAATTCAACACTAAAGATAGGTTTCATAATGTTGGCCTTGTTCTGTTTTTTTAGGCCAATTTTGCTTATCGATTTTAAAATCGGATTAGGTGGTCTAGGACTATTAGAGCTATTTGCTGTGGCATCATCGTATGCACTGTTAATATTAGCAATTTTTAATCTAAAAAAGATAAAAATTGATTTTGTTACTTTAACAATTATTGTTTTTTGTTTTTATTGTTTGTTAAGCTTGATGTGGGGATCTACGATAAAGGTGGTGATGCAGGTTGTTTTGCCTTTTATAATTTTCTTCTCTGCACGAATATTTATCAAAAACAGAAATCAACTGAGATTGATAGTGCTTATTGTTATTATCGCCTATATCTATCCGCTTTTTGGAAGTTTCTATCAAATTTTGCAAGGAGAAAGTGTATCAAAGGTTGAATTTTTGACAGGTATAGAAAGACATTCTGGGTTGTTCGGTGGAATACGCCCATTAGCCAATGCAATGTACTTTTTTTCTGTCTTTTTTTTCATAAAGTACTTCTGTTTACGTCCAAGTAATGACATTTTAAAGTACGCTTTAATTTTAATGTTAGTGATATCTTTGTATTGTGCTTATAAGAGTTACACGAGGAGCATTTTGTTGGCTCTGTTTATATTGTGGTCCTTTGGGCTTTTTGGTATTAAAAATAAATATGTTATTATTTTCTTAGTCTGTGGCTTGATAATTAGTTTTGCTTTTAGGACCAATTTACAAGAAATATTTTTTAAATCAACAAAAGAGGTTGAAATTAATGTTGCTTCAAGTGGAAGGGCATATCTTTGGGAACACAATATTGACCTTTTTAAAAGTTACGCTTTATATGAAAAAGCATTAGGACGTGGACTTGGCGTTGGATCGGTGACTGTTATTGGAAAAGAAGATGAAATATGGTCTTCACATAACGATTATCTTCACCTGTTAATGCAATTAGGGATAATTGGTTTGTCACTGTTCCTATTTATTCATTGGGCAATAATTAATGAAATTTTATCGTTAAGGAATAAAAAAAAGGTTAAATTTTTTTATATAGGATTTATTTTATCCATTATTTTTGTTAACTTTGCAAGTGGTATTATCACTTATCAACTTCCAACAGCTCAATTGTTTTGGCTAGTCATGGGACTCTTTTATCATATAGCGCTTGAGCTCAATACGGAAATAGAAATAAAATAAGAGAATTTTCGAAAAAATGACTACAGAAAATATTTTCTGCGTAAGTTACGATCCTTGGGGTGATTCTAAAGGAGGGCAGGCTCGTTTTGCAGCGCAAATGCTTAAATCTTTGGGGGATCGCATTGCTGTCGCTAGCGTTACTAACGAAGAACTTCCTTTGAGAAAATGGATTTATAGGTCTTTTTATGGTAATAAAATCAGGTTTTTTAATATGGGATTTATTAAAAATAAAGAAAAAAAACCGTTAGTACCTCTAAGATTTCTCGTTTACTATTATACATATAAATCAATCCCTTGTATATATTCAAAAGGATTTAAGAATATTTTTCTTGAGTCACCTGAGACGCTCTTCGCTGCAGCAAATTATAAATGGGAAAGTGTTTGTTACCGTTTCGCCGGGGTGAATAATCCAATAGAAAATTCTAGATATAAATGGGCAAGGAATTTTGGATTTATTTTCGAAAAATTAATGTTTTTAAATTTGAAGAAAATTAAGAACAAAGTAATTCTTGCATCTGCTGACAACAAATCAATTGATGAGATGATTCTAAGGAGCAATGGATTACTAGAAAGAAATCTTATTCACCATTTCCCGACACGAGTTGACACCGATACTTTTAGATCTGAATCCAAAGAAGAATCAAGAAAAGAATTGAATCTAAATATAAATAGCAAGATTTTTGTGGTATGTGGAAGAATATCCTGGATAAAGGGATGGGATCTGATACTTCAATCAATGGTCAAAATCAAGGAGAATTTTGATGACTTCCTATTAATATTTGTAGGCGATGGAGAAGAACGGAAGAAATTAATCAAAAAAGCCAAAGATTTAGGCTTAGAAAAAAATTATAAAATAACCGGATTTGTCCCTAATAAAAACGTTAAAAATTATATTAATGCTTCGGATGTTTGCCTTGTAGCCTCTCACAAAGAAGGATGGTCTTTAGCTATGCTTGAGATGCTTGCATGTGGTAAACCAATAGTATCTACTGATGTCAGTGGGGCGAATGATATGATAAGTCATGGTGAGAATGGGTATGTTGTGGTGGAAAGAGACCCTATTTTATTTGCTCACTCAATCATTAAAGCGCTGAAATTAAGGGATGCGAGTAAAGTTAGCCTCAAAATTGCGTCGCTTTACTCTACGAATTCAATTGCAGCTGATTTGAGTTTACTTTGGCGACCTTTAAGAAATAATTAAATTACGATTACTTTTTATTGCGGTGCATCGGGTCTAACCTCGTAACTTGCGAGGATAGAAGACCCAATCCTTAGTTGATACCCCGCTGCTTGCGGCGGGGTAGTTCATTAAATCTTGTTAGCTTTGTTGGAACGAATTTAATTTCCACCAAGCCAATTGGTAAGGAAATTGGCATAAAAATTGCCACATACACTAAGACATTTTTTACAACAGTTAATAGCAACACAATTGAATCAAATATTTGTCTTTAAATTTGAGGATTTAACATTAACTGAATGAAAAGGATGGCCGGTATGGTTAAGACATTGATATTATTTTTCCTCATGATTTTACCAATTTGTGCACATTGCAGTGTAATAATTTGCAGCGAGATGGTTGATGATGATAGTACTGAAAATTTTTTAGAGTTTAAAAAGTGTTTAGCAGCCGCTGAGAATGAACCTGAAAAAACCGTAAGAATCCCGATAGGAATTAAAGGCAGCTACTACAAAATTGCCTATCCCAATATTCCAGTTATCCCTAAAAGGGTGACTGTAATAGGTGATGATGGAGTAAAATTCAATGGAACTATAAGATTATCCAATTATAGCACTATTGATAATATAGAATTTAAAACCCAGAGGCGTTCAATTATTATTGGTGAAAATGAATTAGTTGTTGGTGCTGTGGTAAAAAATTGTATCTTTGGGGATGGTGACTGGGCATCTATATTAGCGTATAGAGCTAATGACACCTTAATAACAAATAACGAATTTTATGCACTTAGAGGTGGAAACGGTCAAAATATACAATTTCTGGGAGGTAAGCGAAATAAGATCATAAATAATTATGTTTATGGTGGCACGGTTTGCATAAGCCTTAAATATTCGAGGTCCACTAATGGCCCTGCGCCCGAAAGTACTTTTGAGGATTTCTTAATCGAAGGTAATACATGTGAATATCCGCTCGAAGAAGGTATATCTTTTGATATTGCAGGGGAGGCAAGCTATGCTGTGCCAACTCTTGAGCGTGATTTTGTGGCCTCATCCTCAATCAAAAGTGTAACATTATCACATCCAAATTGGGCACCTACAGGGAACCCAAATTACGTTGGTTATGACGTAATATTTTTGACTGGCACAATGGCGGGGCAGACAAGATTGATTACTGGCCAATCAAAAGCTACTTTCAACCTGTCATCATCGATATCAGGTGTAAAACCAGGAGATGAAGTTCTTATTGGAGCGCCCTACAAACGAAACATTATTAGGGGAAATACCGTTATAAAAAATGATGCAAGTGCGATCCTTTTTTTTGGGATGGGTTATGGAAATATAATTGAGAACAACAAAATCATTGGGTTTGGTAGTCGAAATAATGGCGGTATTGGTATCAAGTCCCTTGATAATATTGCAAAACCTAAAAATTCTGTTACTGGCGAATTGGGGCGAGCGCCCAATTGCTTTAACGTGATTAGGAACAATACTCTTTCAGGAAATATCGCCTTATTTTATCATCCAGATAACAATATGAAGTACATTCCAGTTAGTGCTCGCTATCAGGAACCTTTTCACAGTTATGGGAATATTGTCGTTAACAACAAGCTTGGCGGAAGATTGCATATTACGCATCAAAAAGAATTGTACATCAATAATAACGAGTATTCTTCAATTTATACCCAAGATGTATCCTATTCACCAAAAGTATCTTTTGATATCCCAACAAATACATCAGAGTTATCTTTTGACCAAGGCATTCCTCCTGAAGCACCTAAAAATGTATTTGTGCAATGTATTGAGAACTGTCCTTAAATTTTTGTCAATTTTCTTTAAAATTTGGAAAAATTCAAATTGAATCCAACACTTTTCTTGCGAACTTTGCAAGAAGAATACTTCAACCGGACAATAAATGCGTTTTTTGAAATGATTGGAACCTCAGCGACAGAAAGGAATCCAATTCATTTTTGTAGTCGCCATTTGTCCATGCCAGGCACTGGGAAATGGCCCGGGTAAACGCCTCGAAATCGGAATAGCACGTCGAGTACAGGCATTTTCTTTTCACGAATTTCCAAACCCGTTCGATCAGGTTGAGATTCGGCGAGTACGATGGCAAGTACAGCAATTCGATTTCAAATAGCCGTGCTGTGTTTTGAACCAACCTGCACTTTTGGTATCTGGCGTTGTCCAGAACGACGGTAATCGGAAGATCCGCAAACCGTTGATACAGCTTTGCCAACAGCTGACACACGCTTAACGAATTGATGTAACCCGTATTGGTGACCGTAATCATCTCGTGGCTGATGGCGTTGAGTGCGCCAAGGACGTTGAAACGTTTTCTGCCCGACGGCGCTTTGACAAACAGCCTGGCAAAGCACCACAAGTATCCCAAAAACGGTGCAAAGACAAAATGAGCGGCATCCATAAAGAACAGATAGCGCTTTCCGGCGTTGGCTTGCTCTATGCGAGGATCCAGGAATTTTTTTTAAAGTCGGCTTGCGTGTCGGGGTCGGCACCGCCCGGTATCGCCCCCACTTTGCGAAACCGCATGCCGATCTTTTTCAAAAATTCGCGCACCTGGTTCTTGCTGCGCCGAATTCCGGTCAGGGCTTCGATTATCGTGACGGCCTCGGCAATGCTGGCGACCGGGTTGTCACGAAAGTACTGTTCGATCGTGTCGCGATGGTTTTCCAGTTCACTTTTGGGCTGGTAGAAGTTGGTCCTAGCTTTAACTTGGGTTTGCGGTCAGTAAGTTGAAAATTTCGCGTAAATGCACGCCAGCCGAGGGATCGCAAAATGAACGAGATTCAGCGTGTGTCTACAAAATTTAGGGCTGTTTGTCCAGCTGAATGACCTGCGGTGGGGGCTTGATCTTTAACAAATTGAATGTCTTGCGGATATCTGATACCAGCTCGTTGCGCATAAGCACACGGTGATTTAAATCAAAAAAATCTGTGACCTGAAGCCGCTGCAGGGCCTGGCGAATACGATGCCATGGCTGGCCGCATTGCAGCTCGGCGATACGCTCGATCAAAAGGGACAGTACGCAGATTTTCACGTGCGCTTCAATGCGTCTGCTGGCCCAGTGGTACATCGGAGTCCTCCGGATCTGGGTGCGCTTGAGCGACCGGAAGCAGCGCTCGATGACCATCAGCCCCTTATAGCCGCAGGCGGCGTCTTCCAGGCTGATGGTGTCATCGTTGGTTTCGATCACCCACTTGCCATCGTACTTTTCCGCCTCTCGGATGGCGGCCCGATCAATGCGCACGTGACCGGATTTGAGAACACGCAGGTAACGCTTGAAGCGGCGTGAGGCTAACAGTTCGATCGCCCACTGGGCGGTGGCTGATTGATCCCTGTGCCGCTGGAGTTCATCCTCGAGCAGTTCCACGGTCATCTGCCGGTGTTTGCGTTGCCGCTTCGCCTCTTTGGGGTTGTAGCACAGGATATAACGTTTGCGCCTTTCCCCATCGCCGACGATGACTTCTTTGGCATGCAGGTTGTCTTTAAAAACGGTGTAGCGACCGCGTTTGGTGAGTACATCGCGCTTGATATCGGCCACGCTGGCCATGCGGCAGGCTAAAAGGTACTTACCGCAGGCCTTGGCAAGCTCGGACCGGTTGTTTTCGGAGTTCATGCCCGAGTCGGCGACAAACATGGCACGGCCCAGGTTCCACCCGCGCAGATCGGCGCGAACCATCTCGACCGTGCTCACGTCAGCCGTGTTGCCAGGCAGCACCCAACTCCTGACGGGAATGCCCTCGTGGGTCACGGCCAAGGCGACAACCACCTGGGGAGCCCAGAAACCCTCTTTGCTGTGACCGAACTTGCGTAAACCGGCACCATCGTCATCTTCCTGGTCAACATGAAAAGATGCCGTCGTTGTGTCATAAAAGATGAGATCCACCTCGAGGTTGAACAGATCGGCGACCTGGAAGAAGACGGTTTTCTCGACCTCCTCGGCATGGGCATGCAGAAGATCCATGGCCTCGTACATGTGCCTCAGTTTCAGCCCCTGGCAGGAGGGCAGGTAGACTTTAGAGAGCCAACGATCCCAGACGCCGAGCTTGGACTCGGGATCGCAGAGCCGGTTGGCCACCATGGCCAGCAGGGCACGTTCGTAGGGGACCTGAACGCCGGCAATCTTTTCGATATCCTGAAGGGTTTTTCTCAGCCCCAGCCGTTCCCACAGGGTTTCGACGACCAGAGGGCACCCCAGAGCCAGGGTCTGTTTGATTTTGAGCCCTTCGCCGAAGCCGATAGACTGAGTGACCGGATCCACGGGATCGGTGACGATCAGACCGCATACCCTGGCGATGGAGTTGCACAACCGTACCAACTCTTGACGATCGAGCTGGTCGGCTCTGCCGAAGTTGTGGATGATTTTGGCAACGGGTTTTCGGGTCTGGGGGTGGCGCTCGTTGTGCGCCAGCTGAAAGTACTCGACAGTGGAGCCGTCCTTATTTTTGCGTTTGGTGGATCGCAGATACATGTTTACGCATATAGCTTTTATTCCAAGCTGTTGCAAGCATAAATAGCAAAAACGTGTGCCTACAGGTTTTGAGGGTCGAAAAGGGATCCGAAAACGCTAACCCACTGATTTTGTTATGTGTGAAATTGAAAGAGATGCCTTTTGGGGGTCATTTTCTGCCTACTCACCGCAAACGAAAGTTTAAGGTCGTGTTCGGAAAACTCGACGTTTATCATTAGATACCTCCTGGTTGCCTGTGTTCAATGAATCCAGGATAGTATGGAATAGAAATGTCGAGATGTCCAGATCAATTTACCATGATTGTTGTTTTTCACATATTATTGCCATGCGTAGTATATAATGAATCGTATGATTGATATAAATGATTTTAGTCATCATTCAACCATCTTGAAGTTGCACTAAATATTATAAAATTAGGCTTTCAAAATAAGCCATTTCATATTTTTTCGATTAATTTTTACTTGGACTTGAAATTACCTTGACTGGCTTTAATTTCTCATCAATAGTCCTTTATTTCTACGCCTTGTGTATTCAGTAGAGTATCCGATTAATGTTCTCCAAACCAAGGACTCGGTTCAATTGGGCGTCGGCCTATTTAGGAAAAAAATAATAATAACTGCAAAATAAGTAAGATGGTTTTGATGCTTTAATTCTTCTCTGTTACATTTGAAAAAGTTTCTGTTATTTGTCACGTCCTATAAAATGGCTTCACTTTTGTGCTATTATAGAACGACTTTCATTACAATTGATTATCTTAGCTACTGGTCTTCAACCGCTTTCGATCCTTTTTTAGGAATTGAGATTGAGTTATAGAATTTTAATAATCGGTCAGATTCCACCACCAGTGCATGGATCGAATATCATGACTGAGGTATTAATTAAAGAACTTAAAGACTTAGGTTGTAATGTAACGTTAATTCAAAAAACATTTTCAAAAAAAATAAAGGATGTTGACAGACGATCAATAACAAAAATCTTTAAAATTCCTAAAATCGCCTCCCTTTTGATTTTTAACTTAATACGGAATAAATACGATCTGTGTTTTTACTTCACTTCAGTAAAACCACCATCGATATATATTGATGCTATATTTCTAACAATAATCCGAATATTTAGAGTTAACTACATCCAATATTTACATGCCAAAGGACTTATTGATCTAAATAATAAGCTTGTCTGGCCCCTACGCTCATTTGTAAAGAAGGTAATTTCACTCTCCTTAGGGGCGCTCGTTTTAGGAGAAAGGCTGAAAACAGATGTATGCTATTTGATTCCGAATGAAAAATTGTTTGTGCTCCCCAACTCAATACCAGATATTAAAACTAAATATATAAAAACTAATTATGATATACAAGCCAATGTAGAAGTCCTTTTTTTATCTCATATCATGCCATCAAAAGGGCCTATAGAGTTTTTAATAATGGCTAAAAAAATTGTTCAGAAATATGAAAAAGTACATTTTTATCTAGCTGGTCCCAAAATGGACAAATATTATTTTAATGAAATCATTGAATTCATAGAGAAAGAAGGTCTCAAAAATTTCGTAACCGTAATTGGACCTGTATATGGAGATAAAAAGCTTTCTTTGTTTAAGAAGATAGATATATTTGTATTCCCAACTCAAAATGAGGCCTTTGGTTTGGTGAATTTAGAGGCTATGCGTGCGGGAATTCCAATTGTTTCTACTGATCAAGGAAGCATACCTGAAATTGTTATCGATGGCGTTAACGGATTCATTGTCCATACTAAAGATATCGATATGTTAACTGATCGCGTTTTTAAGTTAATCATTAATCCTGAAATAAGAATAGAAATGGGAAAGGCTAGTCGATCTATCTATGAAAAAAAATATACTATTTACCAATATAAAAAGAGATTAAAAAATGCATTAGAATTCTTCATAGACCAAAAAAAAAGCGCCTAATTTAAATTACATTTCAGAACAATTAGAGTTAATCATCGAGACTAATAATAGCATTTTTCCGATACAATTGAAATGAGATAGGCCGCAATGAGCTTTAAATTCAGATCTATTTGCCGAAACGGTCTTATAGATTCCCAATAAATAATTTTCAAAATAATTTTTAGTTGATGCTTGAAAATAATGACGAGGACCTCATGCTTAAACACAAAACACTTTTAATCACAGGCGGTACGGGCTCATTTGGAAATGCTGTTCTACAGCGATTTCTCCGGAGCGACTTCGTGCAGGAAATCCGAATTTTAAGCCGTGACGAAAAAAAACAAGACGATATGCGACGTTTTTATGGTGATGCTAAGATCAAGTACTACATTGGTGACACCCGCAACAAAAGAAGCGTGGACATGGCCATGTATGGCGTGGACTATGTATTCCAGGCCGCTGCCTTAAAGCAAGTGCCTTCCTGCGAGTTTTTTCCCAGTGAAGCAGTGCGGACCAACGTCATTGGCTGCGAAAATGTTCTGGATAGCGCCTTGGAACATGGGGTTAAAAATGTTATCGTCCTCAGCACTGATAAGGCGGTCTATCCAATCAATGCAATGGGAATGAGCAAAGCCCTGAGCGAGAAAGTTATGGTGTCCAAGAGTCGCAATCTCAACGGTCGTGATGTTGTACTTTGCGGCACGCGCTATGGCAACGTCATGGCCTCACGAGGTTCGGTCATTCCGTTATTCGTGGAGCAGATAAAAACCGATAGCGAGCTCACCATGACCGATCCGAATATGACCCGTTTCATGATGACATTGGAAGGTGCATTGGATTTGGTGCTTTATGCGTTCGAACACGGTCGCAATGGCGACATTTTTGTTCAAAAAGCCCCGGCGGCCACCGTTGAAACCCTGGCCGTGGCTTTGCTGGAACTTTACAACGCCTCCAACCCCATCAAGGTGATCGGGACTCGTCATGGAGAGAAAAAGTTTGAAACGTTGGTGACCCGTGAGGAAATGTCAAAAGCTGAAGATTGCGGTTACTACTACCGAATTCCATCGGACACTCGAGATCTGAATTACGGGAAATTTTTCACAGAAGGCGTTGAAAAGGTTTCGCAGGTCAAAGACTACACCTCGCACAACACCACTCGATTGGATACGGAGGGGATGAAGGAGCTGTTGCTGCAACTTCCCATGATCCGCAAAGATGTTCTTGGAGAGGATCTCGGGCCAGTCTATGAACCATAGTCGCGTATCACCTTGACGGTCGAGGAATTCTTGTCAGATGCTCATCTTTTAGTAACATTTGGAAAATTGATTAATTATGATTGTCACTGGCAATACCCACACCGACCAACGAGGAAGGATTCGTTTCGTCAATGAATTTACCTTTGAAGAGATAAAGCGCTTCTATGTCATCACCCACCGTGACATCAATGTCGTCCGGGCCTGGCAGGGTCACAAAAAAGAGACCAAATATTTTTTTGTGGCTAACGGGACGTTTCTGGTAAACTGGATTAAAATTGACAACTGGAAGCAACCTTCTGCAGGACTTGAAATAGCTTCGATGATTCTTAACGACCGAAAAAGTGAGATTCTTGTCATTCCACCGGGGCATGCAAATGGGTTCAAGGCGCTAGAATCGGGCTCGACGTTAGTTGTGTTTTCGGATAAGACCGTGCAGGCATCAAAAAAAGACGATTTTAGGTTTCCGGTTGACTATTGGAAGCTGAAGAAGCCGTAAAAAAAATACGCTCCGGGGTGCATACAGAGAATAATCACTGTTTATTTTCTAACGTTGGGCATGAGCCCCAAAAGTTCATGAAAAAAAACCAAACTATGAACCGCAATCAGGCTCTTATAAAATAGTTTTTGACAATTACATACGGGCATGACTATCGTTAGGAACATCCAATTGGGTAATAGTATATTATTACAATTGGTTGCGTTTTTTTGCAGTTGATCATGTGTGGCGGCCCACATGGCATGAGAATTTGATGGTTTTTTATGGATGAAGTGATTCATTAATAATTGAGGCACTGGAAACGATGGATATTTTAGGAATTTCTTGCTTTTATCATGATAGTGCCGCCTGCTTGGTTAGAGACGGAAAAATTATTGCCGCTGCCCAAGAGGAGAGATTCACTCGAAAAAAGCATGACCCGAGATTCCCCAAAAATGCAATAAATTACTGTTTAAGGGAAGCAGGTATCGACATTCAACACCTTGATTACCTGGTCTATTACGATAAGCCTTTGTTGACCTTTGAGCGACTGCTGATGAGCTATCTGACGGTGGCGCCCAAAGGCATAAAGTCCTGGCTGGAAGCGATGCCACTGTGGCTTGGAAAGAAGCTTTACATTCCCAAAGTTGTCAAAAAAGAGACCGGGTTTGCGGGAGATATACTGTTTACCGAGCACCATGAAGCCCACCAGGCATCCGCCTTTTACCCGTCGCCCTTCAATGAGGCCGCCATATTGACCATTGATGGTGTCGGTGAATGGGCCACGGCCAGCTATGGTATGGGCAGCGGAAAAGACCTTCACATCTTAAAGGAATTGCACTTTCCTGATTCCTTGGGATTGCTGTATTCCGCTTTTACCTATTTTACAGGGTTTAGAGTAAATTCAGGTGAATACAAATTGATGGGCTTGGCCCCCTATGGCACACCTAAATACAAAGATACGATCCTTTCGGAACTGATAGATTTAAAGGAAGACGGCTCCTTGAGACTGAATCTATCGTACTTCGATTTCTTGGGCGGTTTGAAGATGACCAACAGCCGTTTCGCTGAATTGTTTGGCGGTCCCCCGCGCGAGCCGGAGAGTGAAATCACCCAGCGGGAAATGGATATTGCTGCCAGCATTCAGACCGTGGCAGAAGAAGCCGTGCTCCGAATGGCAAATCACGTCTACAAGGAAACCAAGCAGAAAAATCTCTGTCTCGCGGGAGGTGTGGCCCTTAATTGTGTCGCCAACGGCCGAATTCTCCGAGAAACACAATTCGAAGACATCTGGATTCAACCTGCGGCAGGCGATGCCGGCGGCGCACTAGGAGCCGCGCTTTCGGTTTGGCATCGTTACCTTGGTAAGGACCGGAAGAATGATACCGGGGTTGACATGCAATTTGGCTCATATCTCGGCCCATCTTATTCTGAAGAAACCGTAGAAAAATTCCTTAACAAAAATAAATATGCTTATCATAAGCTTGACCCCGATAAAAGGGCCAGAACCATCGCCGAGTTGATCTCGGAAGGAAAGATAATCGGACACATGTCGGGGCGTATGGAATTTGGTCCGCGAGCGCTGGGAGCCAGAAGCATCATCGGTGATGCCAGGCGTCAAGACACGCAGACGGTGATGAATCTAAAAATAAAGTATCGTGAATCTTTTAGGCCGTTTGCGCCTACCGTTCTGGAAGAGAAGGTTTCGGACTATTTCGAGATCGACCGGCCAAGCCCCTACATGCTCCTGGTCGCTCCCGTTCGAAAGGAAAGACGCCTGCCGCAACCTTCTAAAGACGGAGTACCAATGATGGAGCGGCTCAAGGTCAAAAGAAGCGATATCCCCGCCATCACGCATCTCGATTACTCAGCGCGCCTTCAGACGGTTAATAAAAAGGATAAGCCGGATTATCATGCCATAATCACCGAATTTGAGAAACTTACCGGTTGTGCGGTCATTGTGAACACCAGTTTTAATGTTCGTGGTGAGCCGATTATCTGTACGCCGAAGGACGCGTATAGATGTTTCATGAGAACCGAAATGGATGTGTTGGTTATAGAAGGTTTTATCATGTTTAAGGAAGAGCAACCAGCTTGGCAAGAGGAAGGGGATTGGCGAAGTGAACTCGAACTCGACTGATTTAAGAGAGATACGGAAATTTGGACTGATAGCGCTTATTTTTTTCGGTTGCCTGTGCGCTTTGGGGATCTGGTTCAAAAAACCGTTGGCGATGTTTTTTTTTGGAACGCTTTCAACTTTAGGACTCGGGTTTATCTTATTTCCGAAGCCACTCAAGCCCGTTTTTACAGGGTGGCTCAAAATCGCTCATTTTTTGGGTCAAGTGGTCACCACGGTTGTTCTTGCCATAGCGTATTATTTAGTGATTACGCCGGCTGCTTTCATTAAACGAATATTCGGAGGCGCCCCGCTTCCGACTGAACCTGATAAAAATATTTCATCTTACTGGGTAAAACGTGACGAAGCGGCTCAATCAAAAGAACAGTTCTTAAAACGGTTTTAAATGGAGACAAAAAGATGAGTCAAAGCCTTATAGTTGAGTTTTGGCAATTGGTTAAGGTTAGAAAACGTTATTGGCTGCTTCCGATTGTATTGGTTCTTTTTCTGTTTAGTGCGCTTATCGTTTTCACCGAAAGCAGCGCGATTGCACCATTTATCTATGCCCTGTTTTAGTAAGGTTCACTGCAAGTAAATCGGTTCAGAGACTGAGGTTGTCAGTGTATGATTAAAATCGGAATCACTGGACAAAGGGGCTTCATTGGTACGCACCTGTACAATTCCCTTGGGCTTTACCCGGAGCGGTTCAGGCGGATTCCATTTGAAGATCAATATTTCGAAGACACCCACACACTAGAACGGTTCGTTGCCCAATGCGACGTCATTGTTCATTTGGCGGCCGTGAATCGGCATAGTGATCCAAAAGTCATCTACGAAACCAACATGCGCCTGGTCAAACAGGTAATCGACGCCTGTGAATCAACCCAATCCACCCCCCATATCCTGTTTTCATCCTCTACCCAGGAAGAACGGGACAACCCCTATGGGCAATCAAAAAAAGAGGGTAGGAAACTGTTCGAAAGGTGGGCGGACAAGAACCACGCAGTATTCAGTGGACTGATCATACCCAATGTGTACGGTCCTTTTGGGCACCCATATTACAATTCCGTGGTGGCGACCTTTTCTCACCAGCTCACGCATAACGAAATGCCTGAAATTGAAATCGATGGCCAACTAAAACTAATTTACGTAGGGGAATTGGCAGCACAAATTATCGATTGGGTTGAAAGCACCAGCAAAGGACATAAAAATGAAGCACTCATTCAGCAACTCATGCCGCCACACACTGCTGAATTGTCAGTATCGCAGCTATTAGAACGCTTGGAAGGTTACAAAACCGGTTATTTCAATAATGGAGAAATACCGGCTCTGGATACTGCATTCAACAGGAATCTATTCAACACATTTTTTTGCTATATTGATCATGCCAATTTTTTTCCTTTCAACTTGAAACTGCACACCGACAAACGGGGTAGCTTCGTCGAAACCGTTAAAGTGAACAGTGGCGGACAAATCTCTTTTTCGACCACCTTGCCGGGAATCGTCAGGGGCAATCATTTTCACACCCGCAAAGCCGAGCGATTTGCAGTAATTAAAGGAAGAGCACGCATCGCTATGCGTCGCATAGGGACGGATAAAATTCTATCATTTAATTTGGATGGAAGTCGACCCTCATTTGTGGATATGCCGATCTGGTTCACTCACAACATCACCAACGTTGGCAATGAATCGCTATATACCATTTTCTGGATTAGTGAACATTTCAGCCCAACTGATCCCGATACGTTTTTCCAAAACGTATGAAAACCGGATGATTGGAAGTCTGGCTTCAAATTCATCCTAACAAACTGGTGTTGACTATGACCGAGGATCAGCAAAACAGAAACACTACATTACCAGACCACGTTGCCACCAGCGTCGCTGCCCATTCGTCGCACTTTCTGGACAGTGTCCCCGACAGCAAACTCAAGGTAATGACTGTCGTCGGCACCCGCCCCGAAATCATCCGGCTCTCGAGGGTGATGGCTGCGCTTGACCGCTCTGAAGCCATTGACCACATCACCGTCCATACGGGCCAGAACTATGACTATGAATTAAACGAAATATTCTATAAAGATCTCAATATCCGCAAGCCCGACTTTTTCCTTAATGCCGCTGGCGATACCGCTACAGCCACAGTCGGCCACATCCTAATCAACATCGAGCCTATCCTTGAAAGCGTGAATCCCGGTGCATTCTTGATTTTGGGTGATACAAACTCGTGCCTTTGTGCAATTCCTGCGAAAAAGCGGCACATCCCAATCTTTCACATGGAAGCCGGAAATCGCTGCTTTGATCAGCGGGTGCCTGAGGAAACCAACCGTAAAATTGTGGATCATATTTCTGACATCAACTTGACCTACAGCGCTATTGCCCGTGAATATCTTTTGCGCGAAGGACTGCAAGCAGATCGGGTGATCAAAACGGGAAGTCCTATGTTCGAGGTGCTCACCTATTACCTACCTAAGATAAAAAAATCTAAGGTATTAGAGCAGTTAAATCTTGAAAAAGATAGATTTTTTGTTGTTTCGGCGCATCGTGAGGAAAACATAGACAGTGATAAAAACTTCAGCGGTCTGATCACATCGCTGAACAGAATTTCTGAAAGGTACGGTTTCCCCGTTATCGTCACGACGCATCCACGAACCCGAAAAATATTGGATTCAAAACGGGTTGACGTGAATTCCCTGGTCAAATTTTTAAAGCCACTTGGTTTTAGCGACTATAACGCGCTGCAAATGCATGCGTATGCGGTTCTTTCCGACAGTGGCACGATCAGCGAAGAATCTTCTATTTTGAACTTCAAGGCCTTGAATATTCGCGATGCCCACGAACGACCTGAAGCCATGGAGCAGGCATCGGTTATGATGGTTGGATTAAATCCTGAGCGAATTTTGCAGGGGTTGTCGCAATTGCAGTATCAGAAGACGGGTTCGGAGCGGAATTTCATGCCGGTAAGCGACTACTCCATGCCAAACGTTTCAGAGAAAGTGGTAAGAATAATTTTGAGCTATACTGATTATGTAAAAAGAGTGGTATGGAATGAATCTCTATCGGACGATTGAGTTGGGTTTAATTTTATTCAGATATGCTGATATAATCCACCAAGAAAGTAAACATCAATTATCTATAGAAGATGAACAATAGGATCTTTTCGTGACAAAGTTACATACCATTTGGGGGATTAATTTCCTGCTCTCCAATCTCGATGAATACTGTTCATTTTTAGAAAGGACCGCTTCGGAAAAGGATAAGATTGTACTTACCGGTATTAATCCATACAGTTTGAGTATTATCAAAAAAAAAAGGTGATGCTCGATGCATTAAGGATTACCACAATTGGTAGCGTCGATGGGATCTTGTTGAAGTATTCTTTGCAGATATTGGGGTATGATGTCCCGGAGAGACTGGATACGCCGTCGGTCTTTATAAAATTAATGGAACTTTGTGTTAAAAAGGAGTACCACATTTTTCTTCTTGGTTCAAAACCTGATGATTTGCCGTTAATTAGAGAAAAATTGGAAAATCAGTTTCCAGGAATTAAAATTGCAGGGTTTCATCATGGCTATTTCAGTGAGGAAGATGAAGAAAAGATTGTAAACGAAATAAATAAAAGTAAGCCTGATGTGCTCATCCTCGGAATGCCGAGCCCTAAAAAAGAGGTGTTTCTCTTAAATCAATATAATAAAATAAATTTTAAGATATCTCTGGGCATAGGTGGGGTTTTCGACATTCTTGCTGGCAAGAAAAAACCAGCGCCATTGATTATTAAGAAAATGAACATTGAATGGCTCTATAGATTTATTCAAGAGCCGTTACGCTTGTCGGCGAGGTACAAGGATATGCTCATCTACTATTCTTGGTTTATTTTTAAAAACAGGCCTAATGAGAAAGAAATTTGAGTGTGGTCGCTATGGGATCAGTAACCCGCCTGGGTTGCGGCCAGCTGGCCACAGAACGTCTTTAAGCGAAAGAAAATTTTGGATCGTCACTTAAAAAAACCTGTAATTTGCTCTACGATGGTTGCATGCTGCTGCTGACCACCTTGCTTATTTCCATCATTGTGACCATTGCATTGATGCCCTATGCAAGGGAACTGGCTTGCCTGCTCCACTCGGTGGACCAGCCAGGCCAGCGCAAGATTCATGAAAGTGTAATGCCCAAGTGTGGTGGAATGGCAATGATGATCGGGGCAATGGTCCCGATTTTGCTGTGGGCGCCATTTACTACCTTTACCAAAGGACTTTTGATCGGGACGCTGGTCATTGTCTGCTTCGGTGTCGCCGATGACATCAAAAATCTTAGCCCTCACAACAAACTGGTTGGCCAGTTGATGGGCGCAATGGTGGCCATCTTCGTTGGCGGGGTCAAGATTAACGACCTGGGGCATTTTTTGCCATCGGGCGTGCTGCTTCCGGACCTGGCGGCCATACCCCTGACCGCCCTTGTCATTATCGGCGTCACCAATGCGACCAACCTATCGGACGGTCTCGACGGACTGGCCGGTGGCCTGGCCCTTTTAATCTTTATGTGCATCGGTTATTTGGGCGTCATCGAAAATGATTGGTTGGTTACCATGGTTGCCATCGCCGTTGGTGGCGCCGTCCTCGGTTTCCTGAGATTCAACAGCCACCCGGCGCAGCTGTTCATGGGGGATGCAGGCAGTCAGTTGCTTGGTTTTGTGGCCATTCTGCTTTCCATCAAGCTTACCCAGCAATCTGATCACTTGAGCGTGTTGTTACCCTTGATTATCCTGGGACTGCCCATATTGGACACATTGACCGTGATGATCAAACGGCTGGCAGGAAAACGGTCACCTTTTAGTGCGGATCGGAATCACTTCCACCACCAATTGATCGGCATCGGCCTGTATCATACCGAAGCGGTGATGGCGATCTACATCATCCAATCCCTGCTCATTTTTTCTGCGATTGTCTACCGCCAGGTCAATGATTGGTTCTTTTTGATCGGGTATATCTGTTTTGCCTTTTTGGTGGTGGGCGCCTTTGCCTATTTTAAAAAGAGTGGTTATCGTGTCGACAGAGATAAGTTCCTAAACAAGATCAAAACACGGTTAAAGCCGTTCAAGGACAGGGGACAGGCAATTAAAATTGCCTTTGCCATTGTCAAATTTGGAGTGCCGATCCTGTTGCTCTTCAATGCCTTGCTGCCAACTCTGGCTGACAGAAACCAGCTATACTTTTCAGGGGGATTCATCATTGTCTTGGCCCTGGCCTGGCTGGTGAACAAGACGTTTTTGGACAAGGTTGTAAAGATCGGCCTCTATCTCTTGACGCCCTTCATGATCTATCGATGTGATCAGGTGCTTTACCAATATGCGGATAGGGCGGTGCTCGTTGCATACCACTGCCTGTACTTGATTCTTCTGGTCGCTGTGATTTTAACGATGAAACTGACGCGGCGGATGAATGGCTTTAAAAGTTCGACCCTGGACTTTTTAGTGATATTCGTCATCTTGCTGATTCCCAACCTGCCTGACGGTGCCGTAAAAAGCTACCATTTGGGGATGGTTGCCGTGAAAACAGTGATTTTATTTTACAGTTACGAGGTGTTGGTGGGGGAAACCAGAAAAAAGAGAATTGGGCCGCCAGTCTCTGTCGCCATCATCGTTGGTGGTGCCAAAGCCTTTTTCATGGATTAATTTGGTGTGAAAAGTTGGCGATACAAAGCAAAATACAATTGGGTGCCAATAAATTGATGCAGTTTCTATTACCATCGCTATCGTCAGAAACCGGCATCAACTGACGATGTTCAAAGGAGGGGGGTATGCTTAAGCGCTGCTTGTTGATAACGGTCTTGCTGATGATGATTTTTCCGACAGGAATTGGATGGTCCGTCGAACCATTTTACGTAGGGCCTGGAGACGTCCTGGAGGTGTCCGTTTGGCGAGATGAAAACCTCAGCCGCGAATTGATTGTGACGCCGGACGGCATTCTCTCCTTTCCGCTGATTGGCGATGTAAAGGTAGCCAACATGTCGGTGGCAGAGATCCGGGATATCATCACCAAAAGGCTGTCCGAGTTTATTCCCGATGCGTCGGTGGCGGTGATTGTCAAGGAGATCCACAGCCTGAAGGTGTATGTCATCGGACAGGTAAAGAATCCCGGCGCCTTCCCCATCAACCAGGAAACCCGCGTGATGCAGGTGCTTGCCATGGCCCAGGGGTTGACGCCGTTTGCCGCCGAACGGGATATTCACATTCTCCGCTATTCGGATAAAGGCACTCAAAAAATCGGATTTGACTACAAAGAGGTGCTCAAAGGCAACAACTTAGAACAGGATATCGTGCTCAAGCGCGGCGACGTCATCGTCGTACCCTAAGCCCGAGAGTAGTGCTTGCACCGCCGGTGGTAAGATCCAACCGCTCGTGTCTCACCATGCTCTCGGGCAGGCATGGCGAACCAGGTGCGAGACGCGGCCGATGCCGTGATCTGCCTGCATAAGCTGAGGGCGCCGGCACCATGTCCGCAGCAACCTGCTGTAAAGGAAAGTTATATGTCCATCGAGATTGGAAAATTGGAACTCAAGGGAATCATTCGGCGCAGAAGGAAGATGGCCGCCATCTGTTTCGGCCTCATTTTTCTTGCCTGCACGGTAGTCGCCTTCGTGTTGCCACCCATCTACACCTCCCAGACGATGATTGTTGTCGAGAACCAGGAAATCCCCGCCGAATACGTGAAATCGACCATCACGACCTTCATCAGCGAACGCCTGCACCTTCTCACCGAAAAGATCATGGGTTACGCCAAATTGCGCGAAATCATCAAGGAACACGATCTCTATCCGGACATGTCGTCGCCTGGGGAGATGGTCACCCAGATGCGCGAAGACATTGAGCTCAAGACCATCGATGTGGCCCTGAAGGAGTCGGGGGGCAGGGAAAGGGCCACGATTGCTTTTACGCTTTCCTATAACCATAAGAGTGCCGAAAAAGCGAAGACCGTGGTGGACCTGCTGGCCAATTTCTATGTTCAAGAGGACCAGAAAACGCGTGAGCTCCAGGCCGGGACGACGACCACGTTTCTTGAAAAAGAGCTGGAGTCACTGCGCGAGCAGGTACGCCTGAACGAAGAGAAGATCAGTCGGTTCAAAGCCGCCAACCTCGATCAACTGCCCGGCTCGACCGCTATTTTCACCCAGACCATTTTCCGGTTGGAGCAGGACGTAGACAGCATCGATACGCGCATTCGCACCATCCAAGAGAAGATCGTTTATCTGAAGAGCCAGATCGTCAACATTGATCCGATGATTCCGATTTTGACCGATGAGGGCAAGGTCAGCAGTAACCCTGCCAACCGGTTGAAATACCTACGCTTGCAGTTGATCCGGATGCAGGCCAACCTGTCCGAAAAGCATCCTGACATCATCCGGATGAAGAGCGAAATCGCGCAGCTGGAGTCCCAAGTCGGAAGCGGGGACACAAGCGCTGAAAAGGTCAATCGGCTGAAGGTTCTTGACGACCAGATTGCGGCACTTAAGTCCAAGTATGGAGACAAGCATCCGGATCTGATCGGGCTTTCCAAGGAAGCCGATCTGCTCAAACAGCAAATTGCTTCGGAAAAGGCGAGCCCCACTATCGTGGAAGAACGTTCCGACAACCCGGAATACATGAACATCCGTGCCCAGATCATCACCGCCGAATCGGAGATCGAGGCCTTGCGTGCCGAAAGGATCAAATTGGCCGCCAAGCTGGAGGAATACCAGCAGCGACTCGAGCGGATGCCGTTTATCGACGAAGAGTACAATGCCCTGACGCTGGACTATGCCAATACCAAGCAAAAATTCAATGAGGTGGCCAACAAGCTCCATTCGGCAAGGATCGCCCAGGAGATGGACATGTCGGAACAAGGCGCACGGTTTCGCATTGAAGCCCCGGGCAACCTACCGGACAGACCAACCAAACCCAACCGATTGATGATCATTCTCATGGGCTTTGTCCTGGGGCTCGGCGGTGCGGTTGTGCTGACCGCCCTGGCCGAAGGCCTGGATGCGTCCGTCAAGATGGCCGACGAACTGGAGAGCATCGCGGGTGTTCCGGTGCTAGCGGCCGTTTCCTTGGTGGATTCGCCTTCACGAAAACGGATGCGCCGGGTCAAGCGGATGACTTCGCTGGGTATTGCCGTGGTCGTCCTTTTGATTGTCACCCTGGCCATCAATTGGTTGGTTATCCCCATGGACGATTTGTGGGCGAAATTCGAAGATCGGCTGGTTGAGATTGGCGTTCCGATCGAAAAGGAGCACAAAGAGATCTGATCATTGGGTAAGCCGATCCTCAGCAAATGTACCATTAGCCGCACCACGGTCCGTTTCCAGTGCCGGCGGGTTGAATCTTGCCATCCACAACTGCTTGGAAAGAAAATATATCCTTTTCTAAACCGAAGATAACCATCAATCGGGAATAGGGTCGTTTTACGAAACGATTTATCCTTGACCCCAACACGGACAGCAACATGGGAAAAATATTCAAAGCGCTTGAAAAGGCGGAGAGACAAACGGGAATTAAACCGCTTCAAAAACCGGTGGCCGATCATGGCCCGCCGGCGCCTGACGCCGATGGAGGCCCTGCCGACGCGGCGCCTTCGGCGCCATCGAAAGATCAAACCGTTGTCACCGACAGGCGAAGTGGTCCAGCCGATCCAGCAAAGACCGGCCAGTTGGTCGACTCACCTTCATCGTCCCCGGTTCAGCCGTTGGTTGGCAGGCCCGCGGAACCGCGCCCGGCAGGACGCCCCGAAAAGCGCCCCGAACCGCTGTCGGCAGGTCCTAAACCAAGCCTGGCACGCGTTGTTTCCGAAGCGATTCCAGATGCTGGTGGCGAACCCACACGGCAGAACGCACCCGTTTCCCTCCTCAAGCCGGAGGTGCCCCGGCCGTCACCCGCAGCTCAGGAACCCTCCGCTTCAATGTCAGCCGGCGACGCCAGTTCGGTTTTTGCGGCAACTCAGCCCGATCGCTCCCGGGACGAAGTCAAGGTCAGATATTACCGGACCAAGGTTCAGGTCAATGATCCTCAGAAACTGATCGACAACAACGTGCTGTCGGTGTTCGAGAGCTTTGAGACGACCAATCAGTTTAAATTGCTGAGAACCCAGGTGTTGAGAAAGCTGAAGGCGCTGGGCGGCAACAGCATTCTGGTGACCAGCGCCAACCCTTACGAGGGCAAGACATTCACCAGTATCAACTTAGGGGTGAGCATCGCCAAGGAGTTCGATCACACGGTGCTGATCATCGATGCCGACGTCCGGCGGCCCACCCGGCACCACACCGATTTTTCGACCTCCTTCTTCTCGCTGAAAGTCGACAAGGGGCTCACCGATTATTTGATGGGCAATGCCGAAATCGAAGACATCCTCATCAATCCCGGTATCGAAAGGCTGACCCTGATTCCGGGGGGCGCGCCGGTCGAAAACTCTCCGGAACTATTAAATTCCGCCAGGATGCAGACGATGATGCAGGAGATCAAGAGCCGCTATCCTGGCGATCGGCTGGTGATCATCGACGGTCCTGCGATTTTGCATTTTCCGGATGCCATGATTCTCAATCGCTATGTTGACGGGGTGTTGCCGGTTGTTGAAGCGGAAGGCACCTCTTCCGAAGACCTGAAAAAAATGATGCGGCATTTGAGCGAAGTCAACGTATTGGGCATCGTACTCAACAAGAAACGCGAGTGACACCTGTCGTTTGGCGGCCCGCACCCTGACCTCATATTGCCTGAAGATGGGGCTTGCACCTGCTAAAACCCGGGCGTTTCACCCCCGGTATCATGGAAAATCCGTGGCCCGGTTGCGCCGCCTGTGAGGTGAACCCACCCCTCATCCCACCTCATACCCCACCAGCTTATTTACCCGCCACCGAAATTCCAATTTACGACTGCTGGTATCCAGCGTAAAATCAGCGGATCGCCATCGCCATGACGGTAAAGCCGGTGCAAGCTTGCACCGTTTGGGTCGAGTTATTAAGGTCTCTGGTACGGCTTTAGCTCCGACAAAAACTGCCGATCCATCAACAAAGAATAATCAGGTTCAACACATTACCATTATCCCTGATTCAAATCGGGGGCGGAGAACACCAGTGAAGGCTCTAATCGATAATTTTCGCGGTATCGGTATGGCAGCGATCGGAATTTTTTTGGGTCTCGTGCTCGTGGCGGCCGACATCGGATCTGCTGCGACCTACCAGACGGACAACGGCGAGGTGGTGATCGAAGCCGAAAAGTTCACACGCCTGGGCGGCACCACCGGGGGCACCTGGTACGTCAACAATGACATATCCGGCTACCTTGGTTCGGGCTACCTCCAGTCCACAACGGACGACCCGCGCACCCTGGAGTATTCCAGCAGTATCATCCGGGCGGAATACGACATCGATTTCACCGAGACGGGCACCTATTACCTGCACCTTCGAACCTACGCCACCGACCACGCCAACAACGGGTATTTTGCGACCCTGGACGGTCGGAGTTTCGACTACGGCCACCCGGATGCCTATTATATCACCAGCTATTGGAAGAACCTGTGGTGGTGGTACATTGACGGCGGCGGGGCGGAGGGTCGCGGCTACAAAGTCAGCATCGACATCACCAAGACGGGTGTCCAGCGGCTGGCCATATACCGGCGCGACAAGGGCACGCGTATCGACCGCATCTGGCTGACCAAGAACCAGAGCGAACCGCAGGACACGGGCACCCTGGATTTGACAGACCCGTCATTTTTTCTCGTCGACGGATCCGCTGTGCCCACGCCAACCTTCGATCCCGACGGCGGCGCACACCCGGGTGACACCGTGAATGTGACTGTCCGTTGCGCGACGGAAGGTGCCACCATATGGTATACTACCGATGGTAGCGAACCTTCCCAGACAAGCCCGACAGTTATTTCCGGCGGGGAGGTCGTCGTGGCACTCCCCGGAACACTGAAGGCCAAAGCCGAGCTGGGCGTTAATTCGAGTGACACGGCAACGTCCACCTACACGCGCCAAGACGACATGGCCTATTCGGTGACTGTCTCTTTTACAGGGCGGGGTGTCGGGGAGGTGTCCACCGCGCACGCGGGAACGGCCTGCTATGGAACAAATGGGGACTCTTGCAGCGACTTCTATGAGGCCGGTTCCGAGATTACCTTCATCGCTAATCCGGAACCCGGCTCGATCCTCAAGAATTGGGGCGGGGATTGCGCCGGCGCCCCTGGGGATGCCTGTTCGCTGGTCTTGGACAGCGATAAAATCGTTCAAGTCAATTTACTCTTGCAGGCAGAGGCAAATCCGGTTGGCGATATCAGTGTGGTGAGTTTAACTCCCGAAGAACGAGATCTTTTGATGAACATAGCAGACGGCGTGACGCAATTTCCGGTTGAGGCGTCAATTCGTGAGGTCTTATTTCAAAATAATACGGCCACGATAAGCTATCGAGACGGGACGACCCGGACGGTAAGGGTTAAGGATGGTGAAAGCTATTCCGATGATTTCATCAAGCTGGTTCTTCTGGATGGAAACCCGGATGGTGCGGGATTCAAAAGCCTGCTGGCGTTGCCTTCGTTTGAGGCGACCGTTGACTCAGCCGGAGACATGGCATTGATTTGCTATCCTGGCATTGTTCCTGTCAGCGGTAGTTCCGGCATTCTGGTTGGAGACCTTGGACTTTTGAAATTGAAACCCGTCGGCCAGTCGTCGATACTTTTCAGGTACCAGGCGCGTGGGCAAGATCTATCCATGGATGGCGATTTTTGGGTCACCGACCACCTCAGTGATAAAATCCTGCCATCGAGCGAATCGATAGACCCGGATCAGTTGGTGGACCTATATCTGGTCATTGAAGACAACGGCATGTATGATCTTGAAGGCGACGACGGCGTCGTCGTCGATCCGCTGACGCTGGGGCGGATGCCATCCGGCGATACCTCGGCAACTGGTTCCGGGGGGGGCGGATGCTTCATCGACACCTTGACCGGCCGGCCCTATTAAGCAATTTATGGCGCTGAACGGGGGGCGCGGGGTGGGCGTTTCCCTTGTTGTTGATTTCGGGCAGATCGGTCTATCCTGCTTTTAAGACGCCATTCCGCGTTGTTCGGGGCGCTACCACCCCACCCAGAGGGGTTCATGATGCTTGCTGGAAGATTTCGAAACTATATCATGTCCCATCCGGGCACCGCCAAATTGTATATGCTGCCGGACATGATTATCATCGGGGCAATGAAATGCGGGACGACATCATTGTTTCGATATCTTGCGGAACATCCCGATTTCTTCCCCCCGATCACCAAGGAAATCCATTTCTTTGATTCAAAATATAACCAGGGCCTGGACTGGTATCGCAGGCGATTTCCCACCAAAGCCAGGAAATTGGCCTGCAGGCTAAGGGGACGGCGGATCATTACCGGTGAAGCCAGCCCATACTATATGTTCCACCCTCATGCGATGAGACGGATCGCGTCGGTTCTGCCCAAGGTGAAGTTGATCGTGCTTCTGAGGAATCCCGTTGATCGGGCCTACTCGCACTACCACTATGAAGTCAAGCACGGCCGCGAACAGTTGACGTTTGAGCAAGCGCTGGATGCGGAACCCGTTCGCCTGGAGGGCGAATTGGAAAAAATGCTTCACGATGAGCGCTATTTCAGTGTTCACTACGGCCGCCACGCTTACCTGCGCCGCGGGATCTACGTGGAACAGCTCAAGGCCTGCCGGGCCTATTTCCAGGAAGAGCAGTTTTGGGTCGTCGACAGCGCCGAGATGCTGGTCGACCTGCAGGGCGTTTACGACCAGGTCTGTGCGTTTCTACAGTTGGCACCGCACAAAATCAAAAATCCGAAAACCCACAACCGTGGCGTTTATCAAGAGCCAATGCCGGCAGACCTTCGCAAGCGACTGATTGACTATTTCGCGCCCCACAACCAGGCGTTGTATGACTACCTCGGGATGCAGTTTGAGTGGGATCGTTAGCGTTGAATGGCCAAAAAAAATGCGGCCAGGTTAAACAGCAAGCTCAGGTCTGGACGATGAGCTCTGCTGGTTAGCCTAACCGCATTGGGTTTCAACGGCTGTGGTTTTTTCCGGGTGGGCTACCGCTAATTGCGGACGCTCTGGGCCGGACCGCTGCCCGAAGGCTTGTAGCTGCCGGAGGAGGTCATCACCACCTTGTGCAGCCTCGCTCCGTCTTCACGCATGTAGACCTCGACGGTCTGCGGGCCGGTTTTGGTCACGGTGACCGCCGCCCGGTTTGACCAGGCCCAGTTCCGGGTGACCGGCACCGCGACCGCGGTGCCGGGCCGGCCGTTCAGCCCAACGTAAAATGTGTTGTCGCCTCCCTCACAGGAGGCTCTGAGATAGATGTAGTGCGTGCCGGTTTTCTGGAAATTGACGTTAAAGCGCAAGTAGGGGCTTTTGGAAGTGTAGCCGCTGGCGATGCGCATCCCGGTGTCGGGTTTCGCCTGCATGGCGGTCGTGCCGCCGTGGTTGACCGCGGCCCAGTTGTGATTGCTGCGGGTGGTTTTGGTGTCATGGCTAGTCGCGTTCATCACCACCAGCCCGGTGGCATCGGTCTTCTGCTGAAAGCCCTTGCCGGTGACACCGCTGCTGGCCGTGGTGCTGCCGCCGTTATCGGTGGCAGCCGAAGCCGCTTCTCCGGAAGGCGTGTAGCCGGCCTGCGTGGTTAGCACCAAGCGGCGCAGAATCGCCCCGTCCTCGCGCATGTACACTTCGACGGTTTGCAGGCCGGTTTTGGTCACATTGATCCGCGCCCGAGCGCCTCCCATGGTCGTGCTGGACCAGGCCCATGCCTTGGACAGCGGCACCTTGATGTTGGCGCCGGACGCCTGCGCTCCGCCATTCAGCCCGACGTGGAAGGTGTTGTCGCTTCCCTGGCAGGAGGCCCAGAGCCAGATGTAGTGTGGGCCGGTTTTCTGGAATCTGACATTGAACCGCAAGTAGGGGCTTTTGGAGGTGTAGCCGCTGGCGATGCGGGCGCCGCGGTTGGGAATTGCTTCCATGGCGTCGATGCCCAGGTGTCTGACCTCGGCCCAGTTCTGATTGTTGCGGCTGACCGTGGCACTGTAGTCAAAGGCGTCGATCGCCACCAGCCCGCTGGCGTTTTGCATGAAAGCAGCGCCGCTTCCGGCGGTCGTGGTGGAGGTCGGGGTAGAGGTTTGGGTGTTGTTATTGGACGCTGGTGGGCTGGTCGTGGGCGTCGTTGGTGCACTGACATTGGACACGCCTGAGCTGCCCACGTTCAGGCTGGTCACCTTCGGTGACGCGCTTACGTTTTTGGTCAGCCAGATGCGATCGACGCGTGAACCCTTGTCGCGTCTGACGATGGCCAGGGTATGGAAACCAGGCTTGGTGATGTTGACGCTGACCTTGTAGCCGCGCCCTTCCGCCCCGCCGCCGTCCGAATACCACCACCACTTGCCCATCCACGGGGCGGCGATGTAATAGGCCTTCGAATGGCCGTAGTTGAAGTTCCGGCCGTCCATGGTCGCAAAAAAACCGTTGTTGGCGTGGTTGGTGGCGTAGGATCGAAGATGCAGGTGATAGGTTCCCGTCTCGGTGAAGTTGATGTCGTATTCCACCCTGGCGTTGCCGCTCGAGTAGGTCAGGGTGCGCGGGTTACCCGATGGGGCCAACATGAAGCCTGACCCTTTGTAGTCTGGCAGGGCGGTACTTTTTGCCCACTTGCCCCCTAATGAGCCGGCCAGGCGCGTGAAATTTTCGGCTTCGATCATCACCTGGCCGTTGGCCGTCTTGTAGGTTGCGGCCGACGCAGTGCCAGCCGTCACGAGCATGAAGCAAAAAAGCGCGCCGAGCGCTACTACTCCGGCAGAAAAGTGTTTTCGTATCCGTTTAAAAAAAGTATTCACAGTTGTTTTTCTCCTCTTCTTTGTTTAAAAAAACCACATTTACACAGGCGATCACTCAACCCGGCGTGATCTACAGAGCAATGATCTTGCCATGTTTCCAGAAATCACTTACATTTAATGTAACTGTTTGTATTAATTCATCACATGGAATTAACAGGTTGAGGTGAAACGGGCCGGTCAATGCAAGGGAACAGGCTTCGGGAAAAAACCGTAACCAGTGATGCGCAGTAATTGTAATCGCCTCATTATCGCAAGGGCCAACCCAATACCCAATACCCAATGGTCTGGTTGGCGGATGAGAGCAATCATCGCTGTCTGAGCTGTTCCGGGTTGTCGGGTTAGGTGCGTGATGATCTTACAGGGGGGAAATGCCTGTTAGTGAGCCTTAAGAAATTTGGCGCCGGATCGACAGGCTGATCCTGATACCGGGCAGGCGCCCCGGTTGAGAGCGTACCGAAACGGTTAAAGGTCAGCAATGGGGGATGATAACGGCCAAGCGCCGCTCATCCGTCGATTTTGGTTGGAAAAAACAAACCGGCAGCGTCGCGACGACGCTGCCGGTTTGTTTTTCAGGGCTGGTCCGGCCTGTCGATCAAGGGCAAGCCAATATCGGCCGCGTGTCGCTGTTTTGCATGTCGTCATGGTCAACGGCGACCTCGAGTTCGCCGGTTTCCGATACCGCTAAACCGGAATCATAGGTCAGAACGTACTGATTGGTCAGCAGGAGCGCCGCCAACTGCTGATAGACGGTCGCCAGGTTGCTGGAGGTGGCTGATGCGAAAAGGGTACCGCCGGTTTCATCCGCCAGTTGCCCAAGACTATCCACATCGGCACTGGCGACGCTGACGGTGAATATCGGAACACCGATCGATTGGGCCTTGCCGATGACCTCCTCGATGGTGGCTTCGGACAGGGGCTGGCGCGTACCGTCGTCGTCCTTTCCATCGGTCATCACCACGATCGCTTTTCTGTCGTTCGATGCACGGGTGATGATCCTGTCAAGGGCCAGATCAATGGCATCGTACAGGGCCGTTCCAAAGCCCAGATCTTGCGGAAAAGTGGTGATCGCGTCGACAAGCAATGTCGGGTCGGTCGTGAACTGTTGCATGACCCTGACGGTCGTGCCAAACTTGATGATTTCCGCCTCGTCGCCGGTTTCAAGACTTTCAACGAAAGCGGTCGCCGCGTTTTCCATGTCGGTCCGATATTTTTTCCCATCGATGAAGATGCTGCCGCTGTAGTCCATCAGCAGCGCGATGGACAGCGGCTCATCGCCGGGATTTTCTGACAGGAAACTGGACGTTTTGATCGGGCTTGCAGCGCCGTTTTCCAGCAATGTGAAGTTGTCAGCCTCCAGCCCGGAAAGTGTAAAACCGCCTTGATCGGTGACAGAAACGAACACCCTAGCGTCTTCCCGTGGGCATGCAATGATTTGATTGACCTTGACCGTGATATTGTCGACCGTCTCGAAGGTGCCCGCCAGGCCCATATCATACTGCGGCGAGGTGGGGTCGTTGGATGTAATCGTCATCGCCGCAGTGAACACGGCAGTCGATTGCGGTCCAAAGGCAACCGTCACGGTACACTCGTCGCCAGGAGCGAGTGTCGGGTTGATGACAGCGCAAGGGGATGCGCCATCGTTTTCATCCAAGCTGAAATTGACTGTGTCTGACAGTGCGATATCGCTTACGATCAGGTCTTCCGTGCCGTCATTCCGGATGGTGACTTCCAAAGGTGCGACCTGGTTTCCATCGGTGACGATGCCGAAATCGAAATCTGCAGGCAAGACCGTCAACTCCGCTTTGCCTGTCGAGTCGGATGGTTTGGTCGGGCTTTCGGGACTGTCACTGCCGCCGCAGCCCATCACCACCATGAAAGCCATCAATATCGGCATACAAGCAAATCGGGCGATTTTGTTTTTGATGTTCATTTCTTGATGTCACTCCTTGCATGGGAAGGTCTGATTATGGTGCATGTGCATAAAACAGGCACTGCTCACCGCCGCTGTTGTGATATCGAACCCAACTCTGTCCACTGCGTACCTAAATCGGCCACTTCAACAATTAACTTAAGGCCTTGATATTGACAAGTTTAAATTATATGAAAACGCATGGGGAAATGGCGGAAAATCTCACCGACCGCGGGTTTGTGGTTGCCTATGGTGCAGGATCACCTGATTTGGAAAACGATTAAAGACGCATGGGGAAATTGAAAACATGCTGCACCTGAGCAAAAACAGGAGGGGGTGAAAACGGTTCTGCCCCCCTCATGCAAACCCATAGCGTGGAGAGTCGTGTTGCCCACGCGGTACAATTCTGTTCGAATCGGTGTTGTCCCACTAAAGGCAATCAGCAAATTTTGGCAAAAAACATACAGGGGATTGACGGTGATGATGAAAAGGCAAACCGGTAAAGCAGATCAGTCGCAGATGGTTCGTGCACCTGGAGCGTTTTTGTTTGCTGGAAACGATTTCGGCAAGAAGTTTTGGAAGCGATTCTTGCCTACCGGTCCGCATACTGGTTTACTTGGAAGCCTGGTCCTGATTCTTTTTGGCGCTTTTTTCCTTTCAGCACCTGCACTTGCCGGAGAATGGCGCTTCGTCCCCAAAATAGGTTTATGGGTTGGTTATGATGACAATGTTTTTTTTAGCAGAGAGGAAATAATTTCATCTTCTGTTGTAAGCATATGGCCGTCATTTGAACTTGACTATACCACACCGCTGTCCTCGTTGCGCCTGACGGCCGATTGGGCCATCTTGCAATACTTGGAAAAAAGCGACTTAAATCGCGTGAATCAATATTACGACTTGGTCGGTGATCATCGGTTTGCGCAGCGCTGGGATGTGCGTGGCGGTTTGGGTTACATTAACGACCTCACCTTGAACACCTACCTGGAAGAGACAGGGCGTGTGGTCGATCGATTTCAGCGAGAATATGCCTCTGCGACGGCAGGCATAAGCTACGATATGACCACCGTCTCGTCGATCGATACCGACTATATATACGAAAAGGTCAAGTATGAAAGGGATATTTTTACCGATTTTGACCGGCACCGACTGAATGTGAGGTACCGGCATCGCTTGAAAAACCAACGAGATACCCTTCTGGTCGGCCCTTCGTTTTATCACCGTACCGATGACGTCAATGACACCGACTATGTCTCACTTGATTTCGGGTGGGATCGGGATTGGAGCGAGATAACCACGACCCAGGCGCTGATCGGCGCGCGATATACGACGGTTGAAAACAATCTTGGCAACGATAGAGATGTTTGGGGGGCTCGGGGTCTGTTCAATCTAACGCACCAGGGAGTTGTTTCTGTGGTCAATTTCAGATATTTTCATGATCTAAGAACCACAGTTGTCGGCACGGATGTCAACGTAGACAATTTTTTTCTGGGATACACTTATCGCCTTACCGAGCGTTTGGGTTTAGGCATAAATGGGCGTCTCATATTCAGCTACAATCTTTTCCGAGACGAGGACGATACCCAAGACAATCGGTTTTATTCGATCGAACCTTTTACGGCTTACCAGATAACGCCAAAATTGAACACCTCCTTGCGTTATCGATACCAGAACAGCTCGCGAGATGTTTTCGGCAATGATAATGTAAGAGAGCGCAATTTATTTTGGATAGAATTTAACTATACGTTTCCAGCGATGCTGTAGTTCTTGGCGTTATTGCAACGCCCCACGATGTTGAGATATCAAACCAGCCCCACCTCAGAAAGCGGCTTTTTCTCCACAATGCGCCGGGGGCCGAAAACAGACAGGTCCAGGGTCGGTTTTGTACCGGTGATCAATTCGCTCAGGTAGCGGCCCACGGCCGGACCCTGCTGAAGACCGTGCCCGGAGAAGCCATTGGCCAGGTAAAATCCCCTGAGCTCGGGCCACTCGCCCAAAATGGCATTGCCGTCCAGGGTGTTGACCGCATAAAGTCCGGCCCAGCCGCGGATCAGTTTCAGCCGTTCGAAGGCCGGCACGAATTCGGCCAACTCCAGCCACAGTATATCCATGAAACGCCTCTGGTCCCAGGTGAAATCGAAGCCCACCGGGTCGTCGTCCATGGATTTTCCCAACAGCACCATGCCGCCTGTTTCCGTTCGAAAATAGAGCCCTGACGGCAAGATGGTCAGGGGCAGCGGACCATCGGGTTTGACGGCCGTGTCCAAGCAAAAACACTGCCGTTTGACCGGGCTGACGGGCAGATCCACTCCGGCGGTGGCGGCCAGTTGGGTGCACCAGGCCCCGGCGCAGTTGACCACCACGGCAGAGGTATACATCGTTCCGGCGGCCGTCCTGAGGCCCGTGATCTGACGGTTGGCGACGTTCAACCCGGTCACCTCGTCCTCGATGTACACGGCCCCCTGGGATCTGGCGTTGGCTTTGTAGGCCATCAGCACGGCATAGGCGTCGAAGTGGCCGTCGTGTGCGCCGAAGGTGCCGCCGGCCAATCCCCGGGGGGCATACAGGGGGTAGCGGGCCGCGATCTGCTCGGGTGTCCACCACTGCACCGCGCAGCCCAAATCCTGCTGCATGGCCATGGCCGCCTTGGCATCGGCAGCGGTGGTATCTTCGTGCAAAAACAGGTTGCCTTCGCGGTGATAGGCGATGCGGGGCCGCACTCCGTTGACTGCCATCTCTTCCTCGAAGCGCTCGAGGACGTCGAACGCATACTGTGAGATCTGGACATTCTGCTTGAGGCTGAACTGAATCCTGGCGTTGACCATGGACAAGGTGGTGGAGGCCCGGCTGTAGGTCAGGTCCCGTTCGATGACGGCCACCTGCAATTGCGGATCGTTGCGGGTCAGGTAATAGGCGGTGCTGGATCCCATGATGCCACCTCCCACAATGATGACATCGAAATGTGTGCGGTTGTCCATGGTGCCGGGTTCTCCTCTCCTGCTGCCGGTCGCTCGAGCCCGCTCGATCAGGCCTGTTTGTAGTTGGGGCCGTCGCCGCCTTCGGGGCAGGTCCAGGTGACGTTGTGAAACGGATCCTTGATGTCGCAGGTCTTGCAGTGCAGGCAGTTGCTGAAATTGAGCTTGATCCCTTTGATCCCCTGGCCGTCCGACACGGGGTCCATCTCGTAAACCTCTCCCGGGCAAAAGCGCGTGCAGGGGCAGCCGTAGGTCGCATAGCAGGTGTGCACGCACACCTGCTGATCGTGAATGTGCACATGGCAGGGCTGATCTTCACGGTGCCGGGTGCCGGACAGGTAGACGCCGGTGAGCTTGTCGACCATGGCCGGATCGTCCGTGGCGGCGTGGCCCTCTTTTGCCGTCGGCGGCGCAACAGCTGACGGACCGGATTTGAGCGTGGCGGCGTCGTCCACCGCCGGCAGGCGGTCGACCAGGCCATTGCCTCTGGAAACATACTGGGCGGCCAGGTGAATCCACTTGGCGGGCCCCTTTTTGGCCAGGGCCTGGGCGAAGTTGCGGCCTTCGCGCAGCTCTTCGCCGGCCCAGCTCTGGGCCAGTCGTTGGTGGTAGCCCTCGAGCCGGTGCCGGCCGGTATCGCCGCTGGTCAGGGCCTCCATGATGGTTTCGGCGGCCAGCATGCCCGATTTCATGGCCAGATGGATGCCCTTGATGGCCGGCGTACTGTGCATGGCGGCACCATTGCCGGTCAACAGGGCGCCGGCAACGGCCAGTTGCGGCATGGAAAACCACCCGCCGGTGGACACGGCCCGGGCGCCCTGTTCCACGACCCGGCCACCTTGAATGATCTTGCGGATCATGGGATGGCCTTTGAAGCGCATGAACGTGTCGTAAATGTCCAAGGCTGGATCTTCATATCCCAGGGCCACCAGAAATCCCAGTGCAATGCGGTTTTCGGCCATTTCGTAGACGAACCCGCCGCCGGGTGTGTCCAGGTTGAGCGGAAAGCCCATGGTGTGGATGTCGTTGAAGGGGGTGTCGGAAAAAAAGTGGTCCTCCGGCAGCTGGATGACCTCCTTGATGCCCGTTTCGAAGACCTCGGGCAGCCGGCCCGACCGAATGGGCAGCATCCCGGCCAGCGCTTTCGTCAGGCTGCCGCGGGCGCCTTCACCCAGCACGGTGACCTTGGCCAGCAGATCGATACCCGGCTCGAAATTGGGCTTGGGCTTGCCCTCCTTGTCAAGACCCTTGTCGCCGGTGCGAACTCCTTTGACGGTAACGCCGTCTTCGGCCAGCAGGATCTGTTTGCCGTCGAAGCCGGGAAACAGATTGATGCCCAGTGCTTCGGCCTGGTCCGCCAACCACCGGCACACTTTGGACAGGCTGACGATGGGAAAGCCGGTGTTGTGCATTTGCCGGGGTACCAGGGGTACCTTGAAACCACGGCTTTTGGTCAGGAAAAAAAAGCCATCGCCGCGCACGGTCTGCTCCACCGGAAATCCCTGGGCCATGTAGTCGGGGTAGAGTTCGGCAATGGCCACGGGGTTCATCACCGCTCCGCTGATGGCATGCGAACCGATGGCGGCTCCCTTGTCAATCAGGGCTACCTCTAAAGTCTCCCCTTTGTCGGCGGCCAACTGCATCAACCGGATAGCACCGGCCAGGTTGGCGGGGCCGCCGCCCACAAAAAGAACGTCGAATTCAATGGATTCGTGCGTGGTCATGCAACTCCCCCCTTTTTCTGCAATCAAATCATCGGCAACGCCTATCGTCAGGCGTGAATGCGACTTGAAAGCATCAGATAGCTTGAAATGCGATTTTTGACAAGAGGCCGTCCAAGGGCTTGTCTAATGTCATAATCCATGGTAACTGAATTGGCTAATTTTGAGTCCCTAATTTTATCCTATCACAGGAGCGGCATCCCGGTTCCGTCAGCCTTTACCCGGACACCACCGGGATGATCCAGCAAGGAGGCGTTGAGCATGGCAAAGGGCAGCAACCGATCAGCGTGGATTCTGGTGGTCATCCTGGCGGTTTTTCTTCAGGTGGTCTTTGTTTTTGCGGATGGCAGACAGACGGCGACGGGAACGGCCATCGATTTTTCCAAGGCGTATTTTCTCCTGGATGCGGATATGGAAAGGTATCTGTGCAGCGAGCTGACCGAGGATGAGGAAACCTCCGTTGTCTCCGACCACATTCAGGCTGCCGTCGACAGCGCTGCCGCGCGTGGCTTTCCCGAAAGCATGGCCAGAGAGATGATCTACCGTGTAAAGACCGAAACCCTGGCTCAGGAAGACGAATCGGCGACCATCCGCCTCGAGGGATCGCGACGCACCCGCATCAACCCGGTTTATGCCTTCGTCGCCAAGCTGTTTCAACTGGGTGAGACGCGCGAGTTCGAAGAGACCCTCGAGCTGGTCAAGCAAGACGGCAAGTGGAAGGTGTGCGGCGCCCCCTTTGGCATGACGCTCTGACACAGGCGCGTCCGCTTTACGTCCATTTAAGCTGACAACGCAGGAGTTGACCGCGTCTGACAAGATGTGGCCGCCCATTTTCTTTGTGCGTTCGCCGCCGGTTTCACATCTTAAGTGAAACCGGCGTTTTTTGTTGACACCGCCGCCCGTTCACGGTCTCTGTCCATGGAAACCGTCTACATCGAGATTCGAAAAGCTGCCCGCCGAATCGTGGCCCGTTATCCCCGGCCCGATTTTTATGGAGATCATCCCGTCGAAGTCCGGAACTCCCGGCAGTTTTATCACTCCAATGGCGCCATCTGCAAACTTCGCGAGAAGATGGCCGCGTGTCTCGATGACGATTTCGGCCACGGCATGGGGCACGCCGAAAAAGTCGCCCTGGATGCCGGTACCCTCGTGATCATCGAAAGCCGGCTTTACGGCTATCGCGAGGAACGCGTTCAACGCAACCTGCTGCTGGCCCAGTGCGCCGGCCTGCTGCACGACGTCTGCCGCAAAGAGAAGTTCCATGCCCAAAAAGGTGCCGAAACGGCGCGGGATATCCTGAGCACCTATCCGCTCATTCCCGATGAGATCGCGCACGTCTGTGCGGCGATCCGCAACCACGAAGCCTTTGCCCGACTGGAGCACCTGCCGGCTCGACCGGCGCGCCTGATATCGGACTGCCTGTACGATGCGGATAAATTCCGCTGGGGGCCGGACAACTTCACCCACACGGTCTGGGACATGGTGGGCTTTTTGAACCCGCCCCTGGAAGCCTTTGTGGGCCATTATCCCAAAGGTATGGACCTGCTGCGCAAAATACGCGGGACCTTTCGCTCGCGCACCGGCCGGCGCTATGGTCCCCAGTTTATCGATATCGGTATCGCCATCGGTGAAGCGCTCTACCAGGTGATTCTGACCGATTTCGTCGAGCGATCTTGAGCGGCGCGTCGCATCCCGGACGGATTCGGCTCGCCCGTGCTCGCCTCACCTGTCAACTTGCAAGGAGGTCTCATGCCCAAAGCCATCGTCATTCATGCCACCGGAGACCCATCGGTCATGCGTTGGGAAGATTACGACCCCGGCCCGCCGCCCGCGGGAGAGGTGCGGATCGCCCAAAAAGCCGTGGGGTTGAACTACATCGACGTCTATCATCGCTCGGGACTCTATCCGCTGCCCGCATTGCCGGCCGTACTGGGTCTGGAAGGCGCCGGTCAAGTTGAAGCGGTGGGCGCCGATGTCACCGGTTTCAAGCCCGGTGATCGGGTGGCCTATGCCGGCATTCCCCCGGGGGCCTATGCGCAGGTGCGCAACATTCCGGCCCATCGCCTGGTGCGGCTGCCGGAGCAGATATCCACCCGAAAGGCCGCCGGGATGATGCTGCGCGGCATGACTGCCCGATACCTGCTTTTCGGGTGCTACCCGGTCAAGGCCGGCGACCGCATTCTCATGCACGCTGCCGCCGGCGGCGTGGGCAGCATTGTCTGCCAGTGGGCCTCGCACCTGGGTGCCGAAGTGATCGGTACGGTGGGATCGGCACCCAAAGCCGATGCCGCCAGACAAAATGGCTGTCACCACCCCATCTTGTACGGCGAAACCGATTTCGTGGAACAGGTGCGTGCGATCACGGACGGGCAGGGCGTCGATGTGGTCTACGACGGCGTCGGCCAGGCCACCTTCGCGCAATCCCTGGACTGTCTCAGGCCCATGGGGACCATGGTCTCTTTCGGTCAGGCATCGGGCGCCGTCCCGCCGCTGGATGTCGGCATTCTGGCGGCCAAGGGGTCGCTTTTTCTCACCCGCCCGAGCTTGATGACCTACACCGCCCGGCGGGAGGATCTGCTGGCGCACGCCCAAGATCTGTTTGCGGTCGTCGCCTCGGGTGCGGTAAACATTTCCATCGCCCAGAGCTATGCCCTGGCTGACGCGGTCCAGGCCCACCGGGATCTCGAGGCCAGAAAAACCACGGGAAGCACCATCCTGGTTCCATGAATCCGGGAGCGGGATCAATTGACAACTCCCTAATTTCACAATTTTTATTCAGCCATTTAGTGCTGGAAGTCTGCTCGCATTTGTGGTACCCAAGCTGAGCGATTGTCGAGCTTGCCGCATATTCAAGGCGGATGTCGCCGCGCTATGGTAAACCATGCGCGGCGATATCCAACGCCGAAGATGCGGTGAGATCGGCAACCCAACGGGTTTCACCGTTTGAGGAATTCAATCGATCGTAACGAACCGAAATCGATGCCATTCGAACAGTTCCGAAAAAGGTGAATCGCTCAGCTTAGGTGGTAGTCGATCAACGATTGCGCCTTCCAGCCAAGCCTGTGCCGAGCCTGAGGAACGATGACGCAAACCAAAATTATTGTTCTGGCCACCCGCAACAAGGGCAAGACGGCCGAGATCCAGAACCTGCTCGAACCCTTTCCGGTCACGATCAAAAACCTGGATGACTTCGGTCCGATTCCGGAAGTGGTCGAAGACGGGAACACGTTTGAAGAGAACGCTTACAAGAAAGCCAGTTTCACGGCCCGGGTATTGGGGTACCCGGCCCTTTCCGACGATTCGGGTCTGGTCGTGGCGGCGCTCGACGGCGCACCGGGTGTCCACAGCGCCCGCTATGCCGGCCCCGACGCCACCGACGCCCAGCGCAATCGCAAACTGCTGGCGGCCATGCGGCACCAATCCAACCGGCAGGCGACCTTCGCGTGCGTGATCTCCCTTGCGGTTCCCAGCGGGCCGGCCCTGACCTACGAAGGCCGCTGCGAAGGGCTCATCTCAACGGCCCCGGCCGGCAGCAACGGGTTCGGCTACGATCCGGTGTTTTACTATCCGCCCCTGGACAAGACCTTCGCCCAGTTGAGCATTGCCGAAAAAGGCCGGGTCAGTCATCGGGGAAAGGCGCTGCGGGAACTCCAAGAAGAGTTCGACAAGGTACTCAAGTGGATCGACCGGCACTTGCCGCAGCCGGAGATCATTGGTTGCCAGGGCAAGCCTGGTGGATGTTGATCGCCTGGGGGTCCCGCTGGTCCAGGGTGAAGTGAACGGTTAACCTGTCCTGAAGGGGAAATTGCATGTTGAAAAAGAATGAAGGGGTCGACATCGTCAAAGAATTGGGCGGGGTCCAGAATGTCGAGCAGGCCCAAGCCCTGTTTGAAAAACGGCTGGACAAGGATCATCTCGCCCGTCTGCGGACCTTGAACCACCGCGACATCCTGCTCAAAATCGCCAATGCCATCGCCATGTGCGATCCCGCCCGCATCTACATCAACACCGGGTCCGATGCGGACCGGCAGTTTATCCGGCAGTTGGCCCTGAACAAGGGCGAAGAGGCCGTTTTGGCCATGGACGGGCACACCATTCACTTCGATCTCAAGGAGGAGCAGGGCCGCATTATCGACCGGACCTTCTACATCGCCAATCCCGACGAAAAGATCAGCAGCCTGGCCAACAAAATCGGAAGGGACGATGCGCTGGTTCAGGTTCGCGAAAAGATGGCCGGCATCATGAGCGGGGCGACCATGCTGATCGGGCTTTACATGCGCGGGCCGGTGGGTGCGTCGGCCTCAAACCCGGCCCTGGAAATTACCAGTTCGGCCTATGTCGGCCATAGTGCCGAGATCCTCTACCGCAACGCCTTTGCCGATTTCGAAAAAGAGGTGAGCCGCCTGGGGCATTTTTACACCAACATCCACAGCGAGGGCCTCAACCGGCCCCGCGATCTGCCCAATGCACGGGTCTTCATGGACCGCAGCCATCGCACCACCTACTCGTTCAACTGCACATATGCCGGCAACACCCTGCTGCTGAAAAAAGGCAATCATCGCTTTTCCGTGGACAAAGCGGTCTACGAAGGTCGGGGCAGGGAACTGGCCGAGCACATGTTCATCACCGGTATTGCCGGGCCTGGCGGACGCGTCACCTGGGTGGCCGGCGCGGCGCCGTCTGGCTGCGGCAAGACCACCACCGCCATGGCTGGAGATTACTTTGTGGGTGACGACCTGGCCCAGATGTGGATCGATGAGGCCGGAGGCGTGCGTTCCATCAACCCGGAGTGCGGTATTTTCGGCATCGTCGAGGACGTGAATTGGAGTGGCGACCCCATGCTGATGGACCGGCTGCGCAATTCCGGCAGTGAAGTGATCTGGTCCAACGTGCTGGTCGATGAAAACGGCGTGCCGCACTGGGCCGGCAACGGCGAAGCCCAACCCACCCGGGGCCGCAATTTTCAGGGTCCCTGGAAAAGCGGGTTGACGGATGAGGGCGGCAAGGTCATCCCCATCTCGCACCCCAACGCACGCTGCACCATCTCCTCTTCGGTCCTGGAGAACTACTCGGACAAAGCCGAGGACCCCAGCGGGGTCGAAACGCGCGTGATCACTTACAGCGGCCGGGACAGCGACACCATGCCGCCGGTTTGGGCGGCCAAAAACACCGACCACGGTGTCGTCATCGGGGCCTGCATCGTTTCGGCCGCCACGGCCACGGAAGTGGGCGCCAGCGGTGTCAAACGCGCGCCCTGGGCCAACGCCCCCTTTATTCCCGGTGCGCTGGGCGATTACATGAAGGCCCAGTTCGACTTTTTCGGCAACCCGGCCATCGCCGACGGCAAACAGCCGATCATGGCGGGATTGAACTACTTTCTCACGGACCAGGCCCGGGGTGGAAACGGCAAGACCCTGCTGGGGGAAAAGCGAGACGTCAAGGTCTGGCTGGCGTGGCTGGAGCGTCGCGCCCACGGCGACGTAAAAGCCATCGAGACCCCCATCGGCTTCATCCCCCGTTACGACGATCTAAAGGCCCTTTTCGAAACCCTGATCGACAAACCATATCCCCGGAACCTCTACGATCGCCAGTTCTCCCTGTATGTGGACAACATCCTGGCGCGCAACGACCTGCAGACCAGTGCCTACGGCAAGGAGGCGAATATTCCCCAGCGGCTATTCGATGTGCTGCGGGAGCAGCGTGACGGCTTGATTGCCCTGAAAGCCAAGTTCGGCGCTGTTGTCACACCGCAACAGTTGCAGGAAGGCTGAGGCGGTTGGCGCGTCAACCGACTGGCGGTCGTTCAACCGCTCCCGCCCCCGGACGAAACCGAAACGGTTGAATGCAAATCCTCGCCACCCTGATCAATCGCCGCATGCTGGTCGCGCTGACGATGGGTTTTTCGTGCGGCCTGCCGCTGCTGCTGACCCTGTCCGTGCTGCAGGCCCGGATGCAGGACGCCGGCGTTGATTTGACCACCATCGGGCTCATGACCCTGGTGGGGCTGCCCTACACCCTCAAATTCTTCTGGTCGCCGCTCTTCGACCGCTACACCCTGCCGTTCCTGGGGCGGCGCCGGGGCTGGCTTCTGATTGCGCAACTGGCCCTGATGGCCGCCCTGGTGGGCCTGGGATGCAGCGACCCGGTCGCGCAGCCTGAACTGCTGGCCCTGGCGGCGCTGACGGTTGCTTTTTTCAGCGCTTCCCAGGACATCGTTGTGGACGCCTACCGGCGGGAAGACCTGCCCGACCATGAACTGGGACTGGGATCGTCGCTATACATCAACGGCTATCGGGTCGGCATGCTATTGGCGTCGGGGGGTGGCCTGATCCTGGCCGACCACGTCTCTTTTACCATGGTCTATGTGATCATGGCCCTGTGCCTGCTGCCGGGTGTCGTCACCACCGTATTGACCCCCGAACCGGCGGTGACGCAATTTCCCAGGACCCTCAAGGCCGCCGTGGTCGACCCGCTGGTGGAGTATTTCAGCCGGACGGATGCCCTGTGGATCCTGGCATTCATACTGATGTACAAGATCGGCGACACCATGGCCGCCGCCATGACCACGCCTTTTTACCTGGACATCGGCTTTACCAAGACCCAGGTCGGGACCGTGGTCAAGCTGTTCGGCTTCTGGGCGACGGTCGGCGGTACGATTGTCGGGGGCCTCGTTCTGATCCGTCTCGGTATCGTGCGCGGCCTGTGGCTGTTCGGTATCCTGCAGGCGCTCTCCACAGCCGGTTTTGCCCTGCTGGCCGCCATCGGTCCCAGCATCGCGGCCCTGTCGGCGGTCATCGCCTTCGAAAACCTGAGCGGCGGCATGGGAACCTCCGCTTATGCGGCCTATATGGCCAGCATCACCGACAAGCGCTTCACGGCCACCCAGTACGCCCTGCTGACCAGCCTCATGGGCGTGCCACGGGTGCTGGCGTCGGCACCCACCGGTTTTCTGGCAACCCACATGGGATGGCAGGGTTTTTTCATTCTGTGTACCGGCATGGCCGTTCCCGGGCTGCTCCTGCTGATGCGCATCGGCAGGTCCGGTCGACAGCGCGGCTGAATCGGCGGTATCGCAGGGCAGGGGCGGTCATTGCCGTGGCGGCTGCATCCGCCCGGCCGCCTTGTTTTTTGGCCATTGCTGGTTATGATAGGGTTTCGTCTATTTTATCCCGAGCGAACTCAAAAAAGAACGACCGCCTCGTGACGCCCACATTACCATCGATCCCAGAGCAGGCCGAGCGCCTGCGGCGCTTGAGCGCCAGGCGGCAGGATATCCTGGCCATGCCGCCCGATGCGGCCCTGGCCGCTATCCTCGAACACCCCCAGCCGGCAGCTCTGGTGCACTCCTTTCCAGAGGATGAGCTTCATTTTCTGATCCACGATATCGGTTTAGATGAGGCCTTGCCGCTGATTCGCCTGGCCAACAACCGCCAGTGGGAATACATGCTGGACATGGAAACCTGGCAGGGGGATCGGTTGGATTTTCGGTCGGTCACCACCTGGCTGAACCTGTTGCTGGTTTCGGATCCGCAGCGGCTGGTGCGGTGGTGTTTCGAGGAGAAGCTGGAGTTTTTGGAATTGTACCTGTTCCGGAACGTCGAGCTGCGGGTGCGCGAGGCCGATGAGGCGCCTTCCGATTTTGGAAACGGTTTCTTTTCGGATGACGACACCTTTTACGTCCGCATCGTCGATTATCCGGTGGCCACCGCCGCGGAAGAAGCCGCCCGGAAGCGGCGCAACGAGATGTTGCATCGGCTCTTACAGCGGCTTTCCGAATTCGATCACCCCCGCTACCAGGGCTTGCTGCTGGAATCCGCTGGTGTGCTTCCCGCCGAAGTCGAGGAGGAGTTGTTCCGGCTGCGCAATGTGCGCCTGGCCGAAAAGGGGTTTCTTCCCTTTCACGAGGCCATCGGCGTCTATCAACCGCTTCGGTCCGCTGAGATCGCCAGCCGGTCGACCAAGGTCATCCGTCCCGCATCTCCGGACGATGCGCGCCTGCCGGCGCCTCGCTTGGCGGCTGCCTTTCTGGACGAAGACAACCTGTTTGTGCGCGCCCTCAAGGGCATCGGCGAGGCCCACGTGCACCAGCAGCTTCAAGCCGAGCTGGCGGCGCTTTGCAACCAGGTCATCTCGGCCGACCGCGAGATCGTGCGCGGCCGCGAACAGCTGCGGGCGGTTGTCGCCAAAGTCAGTGGATACCTGGCCATCGGCCTCGAGCGCCTGATCGGCCCCGAATTGGACCAAGGCGAACGCCGCGCATCGCTGCTGATCCGCCGCCACCTGCTGGCGGATATTTTCAGGACCGGCGCCGCCCTGATCATGCAGCTCAAATGGCGGGCCCAGCAGTGGCGGCGCACCAGCTGGAGCCGGTCCCAGGGGGAGCCCCTGGCTTTCTGGGGCGAGTTGTGGCTGGGCCAGCTGGGCGGGCTGCTGCTCGACCGGCCCAAATTTTTCGAGCCATCTTCCAGCGGTGCCAGTTATCGCGAATTCAAGACGCAGGCCGACGTGCTCGAAGCCGATCGGTGTCTGGGTCAATTGATGGCGCTGGATGATCTGTTCGCGCAGATGGCACCCCCGGTGTCAACCGTGGCCGGGTTTTCGTTTCCGACCTACAAAACCCTGCTGCTGACCCTGTGGGCGCGCTCAGCTCTGGAAATGCCATCCAGCGACGCGGTCATTTCTATTCCGCTGGCCGATTTCAAACCATTTTACGCCGCCCTCTGGACTTCCTGCGGCAAAAGGCGCACCATCGGCGACGCGCCAAAGACCGCCTTTTTGAACTGGGTGGCCAATGCATCGGGGCAGGCGCCCGGGGATCTTGTAGATCGCCTGGGCAGTGTGTTCGAAGCCCTTTTCGATGAGATCGAATCCGAAATGGCAGCCGTGGACACGACAGCGCTCGATCCACGCCATGTCCACCTGTTTCTGCTGCACTGATGCCGCCCGCCCGCCGTGAGCGCCGGCCTGCCGAGGCCCGTTGAGCCATGCAATGGATCGGTGTGTTTTGCGCGACCGGTGCGGCGCTGTTCTGGTCGGCCGCCGTCATCATGTTCAAAAAGAGCGGGGAGGTGCTTTCGCCCACGGCGTTGAACCTGTTTAAGGGCCTGGTCACCTTGCTGCTGCTGGTCCCGACCCTCCTGCTGGCCGGCATCCCCTTGTTCCCCGAGCGCCCCATGCAGGAGTGGGTGCTGTTTTCCATTTCGGGTGTGCTTGGCATTTCCCTGGCGGACAATTTTTTTTTCATGGCACTCAGGCGGCTCGGCGCCGGCCTGTGGGCCGTGGTCGACTGCCTCTACCTGCCCGCCATTATTCTGCTGTCGGCTGTTTTCCTGAATGAATCCATCGGGCTGAAGGGGCTGACCGGCGCGGCTCTGGTCATGGCGGCCATCATCGCCGGATCTCATTCGGGAATCCCGGTCGTCGAGCACCGGCGCGATTTTATGGCCGGACTCTTCTGGGGTGCCATGTCGGTGGCCCTGATGGCCGGCAGCATCGTGATGGTCAAGCCCCTGCTGGCCACCACCAGCGTCCTGTGGGCCAGCTTCGTGAGGCTGCTGGCCGGCGTGGCCGGTCTGCTGGTCATGACCCTCTTCCATCCGCAAAGAAGCGCGATCCTGCGGGTGCTGATACCGTCTCCGGCCTGGAAAATCGCCCTGCCGGCGTCCATTGTCGGCAATTATCTGGCCATGCTGGCCTGGCTGGCCGGATTCAAGTACACGCTGGTTTCCGTGGCGGCCATCCTCAACCAGCTCTCCACCATTTTTACCTTTATTCTAGCGGCGTTGATCCTGAAAGAGCCGGTGACGCCGGCGCGGTCGATCGCCATCGTCCTGGCCGTTGTCGGCGCCCTGCTGGCCGCCGCATCGGTTTGAGGGCCGCGATAAAAAGCGGATGTTTTGCCGGGGGTCAAGCGGTCGCAGAATGCCTGGCAACGGGCGGGGGGGGCGAGTCGTTTTTGGCAGGGGGAACGGCCTGACCACAAGACCGGGGGGCACGACGGTCGTTGCCGCAGCGACGGTCTTGACCGTTGCGGCGCTCGGGGATGTGGACGGCGTATGCGAACAGGCGTCGCTCTATGCCCGAACGCCGCCCGCCGTTGTCATGAAGCGGGGGTTTTTTCATTTGCTCAAAATTTTGCGAGCCTTGATTCCGATCGAAATACCTCGTTTCTGGACAGCAGCCACCTCATACCGGGCGGAGTCGACCAGGAAATTCTAAAAGAAGTCGCTATGATTGCATGCAAGAAACGAGCAATCGTCCTCGTTTTGGTTTAATTACAAATATTTCGAATGGTTAAGAATTTACCGGGCACAGGCGTTGCGAATGGTGTGAAATAAATGCGAGTATATATTGGGAAAAAAAATGCTTTTTCGGAAAAGAATTACCTATTTTTTCTCGTCGCTGGGCCCTTCACCAAGGCCGTGATCGAAAAGGTATCCGACCGAACGCAGACTTCGAAAGAAAACCGGGTTTCGAGGGTCGGTTTCAAAATATTTCCGGAAGCGGACAATAAAGTTGTCCACGGTGCGCGTGGCGGTTTTTCGGGAATAGCCCCAGCCGATCTGCAGCAACTGTTCGCGCGAAAGCGCCTTGCCGCGGTTGGCGATGAACAGTTTCAGCAATTTGGTTTCCTGTTCGGTGAGCGTGATCTCTCCCATGCGGCAGTTTGCCGTGTTGGTCTGGAAGTCGATACGGTTGGCGCCAAATCGATAGGTGTCGAAAGCGGGGACGGCCGCGCCTCCGTTTTCCTGGCTCCAGTCGTCTCTTTTTAGCAGCCGTTCCATGCGCAGGAGAAGTTCCTCCAGGTTGAAGGGCTTGGCCAGATAGTCGTCGACGCCGAAGGCGAGTCCTTTGATGCGGTCGTCCGTATCGCCCTTGGCGGAGAGGATCAAGATCGGCAGCTTTTCATCTTCCAGCCTTATACGTTGAAGGATGGACAGGCCATCGATGCCCGGCAGCATGATGTCCAGAATGATCATGTCCGGCCCGATCTCCTTCCACCGGGTCAGGCCGGCCACGCCGTCGGGGGCCAGGCTGACCTCGTATCCCTGCAGCTTCAGGTTCAGTTCAAGGCCCTCGGCGATGTGGCGATCGTCTTCGATGATCAGGATGCGTTTTTTGCGGGTCGTCATGGGCTTTGTTCCAAAGCCGGAAGTGTAAGGGTGAATGTGGAACCGTGCCCGCGGCCAGCGCTTTCGGCCAGCACTTTGCCCTTGTGCAGACGCGCGATGGTTTGTACCAGGTGCAAACCCAGCCCGCTGCCCTTGGCCGTCATGTCGTCCGAGCGACCGACCTGGTAAAATTTGCGGAAAATCTTTTTCATCTCCTTGCGGTCAAACCCGATGCCGTTGTCGCTGAAGTGGATGCGGGTCCAGTGTTTTTGCGGTTCGACAACGATGTCTACCCGCGGTGTCTCTTCGGATCTGTATTTCATGGCATTGGTGAGAATGTTCATCAGCAGCATTTCGAACAGCTGGCGGTTGATGCGATGATAGCGGGTGGCGACCGCTGCATCGTGGATGATGATCCGGCAATCTTTGAAAAGGTGTGCATTTTCGTCCAGGAACCCTTTCAAGGTCCCGATCAGGTCGCACACCACGAACTCACCCATGTAGTGTTTGCTTTCCAGTTTGGCCAGATTCAGCATGCGATTGATGTTTTCGGTCAGATGGTTGACATCGGTCAGCATGTACTGAATGTATTTCAGCTGATCCTCGCGGGAGAGGTCGTATTTCGAAAACGTCTGCAGGTACAATTGCAAGGAGGTGACCGGTGTCTTGAGTTCATGGGTGAAATTGTTGATGAAATTGTTCTGCATCCGGTACAGCTGCAAGGTTTTCTGGCTGAATACGAAAATAATGAAAATGCCCAGCAGTATGGTGCCGATGAGCAGGCTCAGCACCAGGATGACGACCCAGGTGTCGGCCGCAAACACCTGATCCTGCTCCAGGTTGAAGCGTTCCATGGCCGAGCGCAGGCCGGTGCTGACCTCGATGTACCAATAGATGAATAAAAAGAGCGACGCCACCAGGGCGGTGGTGGAAAAAACAAACACCAAAATGGGATGAAAAAGCCACTTTACCTGGTTCATGACGTGCGCGGTTGCCTCAATTCAGTAAGCGATGTTGGACTAACTTTAGCGGTTTTCAGCGCACATTTCAATCTGCCGCGCGCCCCCCGGGCCGAAAATCCCCTTGACCCGGGCCGGAGCTCCATAATAGGTTGTAGGTATCACTTCTCTGTGTGAATGGACCACCGCTCCACAGTGACCGTCCGTCATTGATCGTTTGCCATCGTCTCATTTAGATGTGTGTTTTTGTGGGCCGCTCGTCGCAATGGGTGTCTGGTTTCGGCGAGCGGGTGTCTGATCAATCGGCAACCAAAAAGGGGGAACCATGAGCGACAGTGTTTACAAGGTTATCGAACTGGTGGGAAGCAGCCCCAACTCCTGGGAAGATGCGGCCAAAAACGCCGTCGAGACGGCTGCCAAGTCACTGAAGAATTTACGGGTGGCGGAAATCACCAAGCTTGACATGAAAGTGGAGAGCGGCAAGGTGACCGCTTTTCGCGCCCGGGTGAATTTGTCTTTCAAATATACCAGCGAGTAGCCCAGCTTTTCAAACTGCACCCGATAGACCCGGTCGGCATGTCTGACGCGGCCGGGATTGGCCCCAGGTGCACCTGCAAAAAATCGGGCGGGACTGATCCCGCCCGATATCCTTTAGGCCTGTCTTTTTCTGGCCCTAACCCATGGCCTCGGCCATCAGGTCGCCCACCACCTTCGAAAAACGGGCCGGGTTGTCCAGTTTGCCGCCTTCGCCGACCACGGCCATGTCCATCAGCAGCTGGCTGTAGTCCTTGAGCAGGGGGTTGTCGCGGTCGTTTTCAAACAGGGTCTTGATCTTCTCCAGAACGGGGTGGTCCATGTTCAGCTCCAGCACCCGTTTGACGACCGGTGCCTTCTGGCCGGACGCCTTGAGCAGCTTCTCCATGTAGGCACTCATGTCGTAGGTGTCTCCGGACAGGCAGGCGACCGAATCCTTGAGCCGCGATGACGGCTTGACCTCTTTGATCTTGTCTTCCAGGTGGCCTTTGATAAAACCGAACAGGGCATTGTAGGCCTCTTTTTTGGCATCATCCAGCTTGTCCAGGTCCAAATCGCCCTTCTCGGCGCTCTTCATGGATTTGCCATCGTACTCGGTCAGCGACTGCATCACCCACTCGTCGACCGGGTCGGTCATCAGCAGCACCTCGTAGTCCTTCTCCTTGAGTTTTTCCAGGTGAGGGCTGTTGAGCAGGGTGGAGAGCTTGTCGCCGGTGATAAAGTAGATCTCCTTCTGATCGGTCTGCATGTTCTTGACGTAGGTGTCCAGCGAAACCCATTTGTCTTCGCTCTTGGTGGTCTTGTAGCGCGCCAGGGGAGCGATCTTGTCCTTGCTGGCCGGGTCGGTGTAGATGCCCTCTTTGAGTACGGCGCCGAATTCATCGTAAAACTGGTCGTATTTCTCCGCATCCATTTTTTCCAGCAGGTCGAAGAGCTTTTTGAGCAGGTTTTTGCGGATATTTAGGACCAGCCGGTCCCGCTGCAGGATTTCGCGGCTCACGTTCAGGTTCAGATCGGATGCGTCCACAACGCCTTTGACGAAGCGAAAATACTCGGGCATCAGCTCCTTGCAGTCGTCCATGATAAAGACCCGTTTGGAATACAGGTGAATGCCGTGGCGGCGTTCGGGCATAAACAGGTCAAAGGGGGCTTTGGAGGGGATGTAGAGCAGGGCATCGTATTCGGTGGTGCCTTCGAACTTGAGGTGGAGCCGCTCCAGGGGCGGGTTCCAGTCGTGGCTCAGGTGCTTGTAGAACTCTTCGTACTCTTCATCCGTGACGTCTCCGGGATTGCGGGTCCAGATGGCCTTCATGGAGTTGAGCGTCTCTTCGCGCATCACCTTGCGGGTCGTGGCTCCGATGGGCTTGCCGTCCTTGTCCTTGATGATCTCCTCGTCGGGCAGCGGCTCGTCGCGTTCCACATCCATGGTGATCGGGTAGTTCACGAAATCGGAGTGCTGCTTGACGATGCCCCGGATCACCCACTGGTCGGTGAAATCCTTTTCGTCCTTTTCGGGCTTTTTCAGGTCCAGGGTGATGGTGGTGCCCCGGGTATCCTTGTGCGTATGTTCGACGGTGAAAGCGCCGTCGCCGGTGGAGACCCACTTGACGGCCTGGTCCGCATCCACGCCGGTCGCCCGGGTGACCAGGGTAATTTTTTCGGCCACCATGAAGGCGCTGTAAAAGCCGACGCCGAACTGTCCGATCAGCTCCGGTATCAGCGTATCCTGGTCCTTGACGTGTTCGAGCGCTTCCACAAATGCGGCCGTGCCGCTTTTGGCGATGGTGCCGATGTTCTCCAGAACTTCGTCGTAGGTCATACCGATGCCGTTGTCGGAAATCTCAAACGTCCTGGCGATGCCGTTCGGTTTGAGATGAATCTTGAATTCGGTGTCGTCGCCGAGTATGTTGGGCTCGGTCTCCGCCCGAAAGCGCACCTTGTCGATGGCATCCGACGCATTGGATATCAACTCGCGCAGGAAAATGTCCTTGTTGGAATACAGGGAGTTGATGATCAGGTTGAGAATCTGCTGCACTTCAGTTTTAAACTGGTGGGTTTCCATTTTTGCTTCCATGGCCGTTCCCGAATGCTCCTTAATCTTTTTTGTCAATGGTTATAGCCAGTTCGAAAAGATTTTGCTGCTTTATAATGGGCTTGATTTGGGGTTTGTCAAGCCGTTGGGTACGCGGGTGCGGCCGCGGCCGATCGCGGATATCTGAGCGGGGCCAGGGATGCAGATCGCCAATGCCGCCGAAACCAGACGGTTCAATACTGAAAACATCTTATAAACTATATATTTCAGTTGGTTAAATTCATTATCGAAAAATGGGCAAGCCTGGGTTCAAGATCTTGAACTTTGGGGGATTTTGAAAATAAAACTTAGATATCAAACGGTTAAGATCGAAAAAGCCATTTTCCGGTTTACGATCGTGAACTTTCAAGTGAGCCAACCCCCGTGGCCGACTTCCAGACAAGGACCTGCGCAATCATTTGTTTAAATTATATCTATTTGAAATATTAAAATAAAATTATTTTTTCGCTGGTTTTTGACTCAGATTGATCCGTTTTGGCAAGCTGCTTGCTTTCGTAGATTGTCACCTAATAATTTTTCATCTGTTCTCCTCCTTAACGGTCAATCGGCGTCATCCCGATTGGCCGTTTCCTTTTGGCAACGCTCGGAAACCAATTGCAAATCCACTCCCGAAAGGGTAAAATCAACCTGTTGCAGTCAGGCGCCGGGCGGCGCCGACAGATCCCCCCTTGAACGGACCCTATTGCGTAACCCAAGGCGCGTTTTCGAAACGGCGCCGATGTTCACCCATGCCTGGTGCCAATCGGCGGTAATCGGCGCCGGTTTGCTCGAATCTATGAACGGGAGGTGTCGATGCCAACAAAACAGTGGGTTTTCGGTTTTGACGAACTGGATGAGGTTACTGCGCGGGTGGGCGACGACTGGGATGCCGTTCGCGAACTGTTGGGCGGGAAAGGGGCCAACCTGGCGGACATGGTGCGCATCGGGCTGCCGGTTCCGCACGGGTTCACGGTCTCGACCGAGGCCTGCAACGCCTATCTCGATTCGGGCGGCACATTTCCCAGCGGCATGTGGGACCAGGTGCTGGCGGCCCTCAAACGGGTAGAGTCGCAAACCGGCAAGCGTTTTGGCGGCGAGGACAGCCCCTTGCTGGTCTCCTGCCGGTCCGGCGCCAAGTTTTCCATGCCCGGAATGATGGACACGGTGCTCAACATCGGCCTCAACCGCCAGACCGTATCGGCCATGATCCGCCTGACCGATGATGCGCGCTTTGTCTTCGATGCCTACCGGCGCCTGATTCAGATGTTCGGCAGCGTCGTCATGGGTATCGACGACGAACCGTTCGAGGCGGTGATCGCCCAGGCCCGCAGTGCGGCCGGCGTGGAGAACGACACGGCCCTTTCGGCCCAGGACTGGGAGCGGGTGGTCGCTCAGTTCAAGGCCATTTATCGGCGGCACACCACGCATGATTTTCCGGAAGACCCGTTCAAGCAGCTCAAGATGGCGACCGAGGCGGTCTTCAAGAGCTGGAACGGCCGGCGCGCGGTCGATTATCGCAACGCCGCCGGGATCGCCCACGACCTGGGTACGGCCGTGAGCATCGTCACCATGGTGTTCGGCAACATGGGCGACGACTGCGCCACCGGGGTGGCCATGACCCGCAACGGCTCCACCGGGGAACGCCACCTGGAGGGGGACTACTTGACCAATGCCCAGGGCGAAGATGTGGTGGCCGGCATCCGCATGACCCGCGACCTGGACCGGCTCAAAGACGAGATGCCGACCCTCTATGCCGAGTTCGAGCACATCGCCCGGCTGCTGGAGACCCACTACCACGACATGCAGGACCTGGAGTTCACCATCGAAAAGGGCAAGCTGTGGATGCTCCAGACGCGAGACGGCAAGCGAACCGCCCAGGCGGCCGTGCGCATCGCCGTCGAGATGGCCGACGAGGGGCTCATCGACCGCCAGACCGCCGTGCTGCGGGTCAGCCCCGCCCAGGTCGATTTTTTCCTGCACCCCCAGTTCGACCCCGGTGCCGTCGCTTCGGCAACCTTGCTGGCGCGGGGCCTGAATGTCTCTCCCGGCGCCGCCGTGGGGCAGGTGGCCTTCGATGCCGACATGGCCGAAGCCTGGGGAAAAAATGAAGACAAGGCCGTGATCATGGTGCGTCCGGAAACCAAACCCGACGACGTGCACGGCATGCTGGCCGCCCAGGGTATCCTGACCAGCCGCGGCGGACGAACCAGCCATGCTGCGCTGGTGGCCCGCCAGTTCGGCAAGCCGGCCGTGGTGGGCGCATCGGCCATCACCATCGATCTGGCCAACCGGTTGATGACCATTGGCAGCCAGACCATTCACGAGGGGGACTGGATCTCCCTCGACGGCACCACCGGCGTCGTGTACGAGGGGCGCCTTGCGACCATGGTGCCGGATATCAAAGACCCCTGGCTGATCAAATTGCTGGACTGGGCCGATGAGTTCAGGACCCTTGGGGTGTGGGCCAACGCCGACTACCCCCGGGACGCGAGCCGGGCACTGGAGTACGGCGCCCAGGGCATCGGTCTGTGCCGGTCCGAGCACATGTTTTTCGAAACCGACCGCCTGCCCTATTTCCGGAAAATGATCATGACCGACTATCCGGTCGAGCGCCGCGAGGCCCTGGCCGCGCTGCTGCCGTACCAGCGCGAGGATTTCGCGGGGCTTTTCCGGGTCATGGACGGCCGACCGGTCATCATCCGCCTGATCGATCCACCCCTGCACGAATTTTTACCGGACCTGGTCGAACTGGTCTCCGAGCTGGCCGACCTGAAGATCCGGCTCAAGCACGCCCCGGACATGAACGCCATCGACCTTTTGCTCGATGAGATCCGCCAGAAAGAGCAGCTTCGCCGGCGGGCCCAGAGCCTGCGCGAGGCCAACCCCATGCTGGGGCTGCGGGGCGTGCGCCTGGGCATCTACATCCCGGAGTTGACCACCATGCAGGTGCGGGCCATTTTCGAAGCGGCCTGCACGGTCGTGAAAGAAGGCATTGCGGTGCACCCGGAAGTGATGATTCCGCTGACCAGTCACGTCAACGAACTGATCCGGCAGCGGTCGGTTTTAGAGAGCGAAGCCAAGGCCGTCATGGCCGAGCAGGGCGTGGAGATCGCCTACAAGTTCGGCACCATGATCGAGCTGCCCCGCGCGGCCCTGACCGCCGACCAGATCGCCGAGCATGCCGAATTCTTTTCGTTCGGCACCAACGACCTGACCCAGACCACCTTCGGTATCTCCCGTGATGACGCCGAGACGGGGTTTCTGATCGAGTACATGGAGTCCGGCATCCTGCCCGCCAATCCGTTTGCCACCCTGGATCGCGACGGCGTGGGGCAGCTCATCGAACTGGCGGTCTCAAAGGGCCGCTCGACCAAGCCGGACCTGGAATGCGGCATCTGCGGCGAGCACGGCGGCGATCCCAAGTCCATCCAGCTGTGCCACACCTTGGGGCTCTCCTACGTCTCGTGCTCCCCCTTCCGGGTGCCGATTGCCCGTCTGGCGGCCGCCCATGCGGCCCTTGCGGAGCGCCAGGCCTGATGGCGACGGTTCGGCCGTCCCATCGCATGATGTCGTGGCGCCACGGTTATCCGGCATGACAGGGGGCCTGATGAACCGCATTCGTTTGGCGCTGGCGGTGACAGCCTGGCTGTGTGGCGCCCTTGCCGGGATGGCCGCCGCGGTTGCGGCGGCGGATATCCCGGCGCCTTTGGAGCCGTGGCGGGAATGGGTGCTGCACGATCATGCGGAGGTAAACTGCCCGGTTCACTTCGACAACGCCCAGCCGCGCCGCTGCTGGTGGCCGTCGCGCCTGGAACTGGATTTGAGCGGGCAGGGCGGCCTGTTCGAACAGACGACAACCGTTTTCGCGCCCAGCTGGGTGGCGCTCCCCGGCGATGAGACCCACTGGCCCCAATCGGTCTCCAGCGACGGGACGGCGTTGCCGGTGGTGCCGCAAAACGGCCGACCCTGTGTGCGCCTCAGGCCCGGCGAGTACCGGATCAACGGCGCTTTCGTCTGGGAGACGCTGCCGGAGCTGATGCAGGTTCCCGCGTCGGTGGGCATCTTGTCCATCACGGTCGACGGCCGGGAAGTCGACGGACCGGATCTGGATCTTCAGGGGCGGCTTCAGCTGCGCGGCAAGCAGCATGACGCCGCCGGCGACGACGCCACGACGATCGTCCTGTTCCGGCTGATCGAAGATGACATCCCCATGCGGATCACCACCCGGGTCCTGCTGACCGTTTCCGGCCGATCACGCGAGATCCGGCTGGACGACCTGCTGCCCGAGGGCGGCACGCCGATGCGCATCGACAGCCCGCTGCCCGCCCGCCTGGTCCCCGACAACGGCCTGCTGGTTCAGGCCAGGCCGGGCCAATGGGACCTGCAGGTGACCGTGCGCATGCAGGGCCCGGTCAACTTTCTGACCACCGGCGACGGCCGTTACGGTGATGAAATCTGGTCTTTCAAACCCTTCCACCATCTGCGCATGGTCGACCTCTCCGGGGCACCGGCCATCGAGCCGTCGCGCACCCGCATGCCGGACGCGTGGCAGCGCTTTGCGGCCTATCAGGTCCCTCCCGGCGGGTCTTTGACCCTGACGCAGACCCGCCGCGGCGACCCGGATCCGGCGCCGGACCAGCTCGCTCTCGATCGGTCCTGGTGGCTCGATTTCGACGGCAGGGGCTACACCGTTCACGACCGCATCACCGGCACCTTGAACCGCAGCTGGCACCTGGCCATGCAGGCCCCTGTGCAACTGGGGCGCATTGCCGTGGATGGCCAGGACCAGTTGATCACCCGGCAGAACGATCTGCCGGGTGTCCAGCTGCGCCGGGGGCATGTTTCCCTGGCGGCGGACAGCCGGATCGCACCGGCATCATCCACCCTGCCGGCCGTCGGCTGGGATCACGATTTTGAACAGGTCCGGGGTGTCCTGCACCTGCCACCGGGATGGGTGCTGTTTTCGGCCGGCGGCGTCGACGATCCGTCTGGAAGCTGGCTGCAGCGCTGGACGCTGCTGGATCTTTTCCTGACCCTGATCATCGCCCTCGGTGCCGGTAAAGTCCGCAATCGGGTGATCGGCCTGCTGGCCCTGCTGACCCTGGTGCTGACGTTTCATGAACCGGGGGCGCCGCGCTATGTGTGGCTGCATCTGCTGGCGGCGGCCGCGCTGTTGCGGTACCTCCCCGACAACCTGTTCAGGCAGGTCGTCCGGCTGTGGTGGGCGGCAGCGGTCGTGGCTTTACTGGTCGCGGCCTTGCCTTTCATGGTGCAGCAGGTGCGCACCGCCGTTTATCCTCAACTGGCGCCTGTTGGGGCAGGGGTCAAACCGCAAAGCGCGCTGAACGGCTTCCAGGACGTCCTGGAGGCGCCCCGGGAGGCGGCTTCCCCAACTGTGTCAAGGGGCAAACGGCTGCTTTCGGAGTCGGCCGCCGTCCTTTCCGCGGAGCCCAAAGCCGGGATCCGGCCGGCGCGCTGGTCGACGGACCCTGACGCGCCGATTCAGACCGGTCCCGGTCTGCCCACCTGGCGATGGCGTTCCGTTCCGCTGCAGTGGAACGGGCCGGTAGACCGATCCCAGCAGATGCGTCTGTGGCTGATTTCGCCGTCCCTGAACCTGATCGTCGGGTTGATCAGGGTCGGCCTGTTGTTTCTGTTGATCCTTGCCTTTCTCGACTTGCGCAACTGGCGCCGCAACCTGCCGCTGACCAGCCTGGCCGGCGTGCTGATGTTGGTCCCGGCTGTGCTGACGCCGATCCAGCCGGTGGCGGCCCAAACCGCCGAAGTTGCCTTTCCGCCGCCAGCCATGCTGGAGGTGCTGCGGCAGCGGCTGCTCGAGCCGCCGCCCTGCCTGCCCCATTGCGCCGACGTGAGCCGGCTGGAGTTGACCGCCACACCGGACCAGCTGCGCATGATCCTGATGGTGAACGCCCAGGTGGAGACGGCCATTCCCTTGCCGGCCTCACTGGACACCTGGCGGCCGAATGAGATCACCGTGGACAACGGTCCCACCGGGCAGCTTGCCAGGGACGAGCGCGGAACCCTCTGGATGGTTGTGCCGCCTGGCGTTCACCGGGTCAAGTTGACTGGTCCGGCGGGGCCTGGCGATGAAATTCGGATCGGTTTTGCGATGGTTCCCCACCTGGCGACCTACGCCGGGGTTGGATGGCGGGTACAGGGCATTGAATCCGACGGTCGCATGGCCGCCAACATCGCCCTCAAGCGCGAGGCTGGCGCCGCCGCCGCTCCCGGCGAACGGACGAAACTGCAGCTGCCGGCCTTTTTTGAGGTGTCGCGGACCCTGCACCTGGGCCTGCAGTGGGAGGTCAGCACCCACATCCGGCGGCTGACCGCGCCCGGTCAGCCGGCCCTGATCAGTATTCCCTTGCTGCCGGGGGCCGCGGTGACAACGGCCGGCGTGCAGGTCGAAGATGGACGAGCCCAGGTCTCGCTGGGCCCGCAGGAGATGGAGACCGGCTTTAGCGCGACGCTGCCCATTGGCCCCATGATCTCGCTGACGGCCCCGCAGGGCGTTCCCTGGACGGAAACCTGGATCCTGGATGCGGCCGCCATCTGGCAGTGCAGCATCTCGGGACTGACGGTGGTTCACCATCAGGATGCCGACCGCAACTGGCAGCCCCAGTGGCGTCCCTGGCCGGGTGAGACGGTAACCATCGCGGTCAGCCGCCCGGAAGCCATCCCGGGCCGCACGATGACCATCGACCGCGTGCATCTGGGGCTGATGCCCGGAAGCCGTATTTCCAAAGCCGAACTGACCCTGGACATCCGTGCCAGCCGGGGGGGGCATCATCAGCTTGAACTGCCGTCCGAGATCAACCTGCAGACGGTTGCCGTGGACGGCAGTGCGCTGCCCATCCGACAGGAGGGCCGCCACATCAAGGTTCCCCTGAAGCCGGGTGCGCAGACCGTTCGTCTGAAATGGCACCAGCTGACCGATTCCCTGGTGCGGATCCGGGCTCCTGGGGTGGATGTGGGCGACGCGGCCGTCAACGTCGACGTCACCTTCCATATGCCCGACCAGCGCTGGATTCTGTTTGCCGGAGGGCCGCGACTGGGACCGGCCGTTCTCTTCTGGAGCTACGTCATCGTGGTCATCATGGCGGCGGTGGTGCTGGGCCGAACCACCCTCACGCCCCTGGGCACGATTCACTGGCTGCTGCTGGGGCTCGGTCTGACCCAGGTGCCGGCAGCGCTGGCCCTGCTGGTGGTCGGATGGCTGCTGGCCCTGGGGTGGCGCTGCCGGCGGGCACCCGGCCAGACCTGGGCCTTTAACGGCGGCCAGCTGCTGCTGGCCATCTGGACCGCTGCGGCGCTGGCAGCGCTGTACATGGCCGTCGAGCAGGGCCTGCTGGGCATTCCCGACATGCAGATCGCCGGCAACCACTCCACGCGGCTGCAGCTGAACTGGACCCAGGATCGCATCGACGGTTTCCTGCCGAGCCCGTGGGTCGTGAGCCTGCCGCACTGGGTCTACCGCCTGCTCATGCTCGGCTGGGCCCTCTGGCTGGCCATCAACCTGTTGTCCTGGCTGCGATGGGGGTGGGCCTGCTTTTCGACAAAGGGCCTCTGGAAACCCATTGCGTGGCGCGTGAGATTCAAATCGGCCAGGCCTATACCGCCTTCCGAGGCCGTGGACGGGCAACAATCATCTTGACAGCCTGACCCGGATAGGATAATGGTCTGACCATTCGGCCGTCCTGGACGGCCAAAAGCGTCAAGGCATCTCTCTTCACCATTTTTTACCTTGTATTTTATCCGGATTCGGTTATGCAGTGATGAGCCAGCTGTTTCGGGTTGCCAAACAGAATCGAATTTTTGAGGATGTGGTCGATCAGATTCAAGAGGCCATCATCCAGGGACACTTGAAGGTGGGTGACCGGCTTCCGGCCGAGCGCGAACTCAAAGCCATGCTCCAGACCAGCCGAAGCACCCTGCGTGAGGCCCTGCGGGTGCTCGAGCAAAAGGGGCTCATCGAGATCAAACTGGGCACGGGCGGCGGTGCCGTGGTCAAGGCCGTTTCGTCGGATCTGGTGGCGGAAAGCCTGGATCTGCTGATCCGCTCCCACCAGGTGTCGCTGGGCCACATTGCCGAATTTCGGGAACGGGTGGAAGGCGACGTGGTCATCCTGGCCACGTCGCGAATGACGGATGCGGACAAGGCGGCGTTGAACCAGCTGCTCGACAATGCCCGGCGCTGCGCCGCCCAGGGTGCCGACGCCGTGGCCGACTTTCTCAGCGCCGATCAGCGCATTCACCTTTTTCTGGCCGAAGTTACCGGCAACCCCATCTACATCTTGATCCTCAAAATCATGCATGACAACATTCGCCGCTACTTTGACGAACTGCTGGTCATGGATGGACAGGAGATGCAGGAAAACATCAAGGATCTCGAAGCGCTGGTGGCTGCCATGGAAGCGGGCGATGCCCAAGCGGCCGGCGACATCGTCCGGGCTCATGTGCGGCGCTTCAGCAGCTATATGGAGATGCGTGAACAGGAGCAGCGGGCCTGACGGCCCGCCGGCTGGCGGAAAATCGTGATGCCGGCCGCTCCGCCACTGAAACGGATACTCAGGCGAACAACGGTTTGGTGTTATGGCGAATTTGGAATTGATTGACATCACGGTCAGGTTCGGCGGTCTGTTGGCCCTTTCAGAGTTGAGCTTTTCGCTCGACAGCGGTGAAATCGTCGGCCTGATCGGCCCCAACGGCGCCGGTAAAACGACGGTGTTCAACGTGTTGACCGGAGTCTACAAAGCCAGCAGCGGCGACGTGCGTTTCGGGGGCAGGAGCATCCTGGGCAAACGGCCGCACGAGATTTTTAAAATGGGGGTGGCGCGCACCTTCCAGAACATACGGCTCTTTTCGGCCATGACGGCGGTTGAAAATGCCATGGTGGCGCGGCACTGCCGCTCTAAAAAAGGGGTTGTCGGCGCCATCTTCCGTACGGCGTCGCAGCGCCGGGAGGAGCGGCGCATCCGGGACAGTGCCCTGGAAGCGCTCACGTTCATGGGCGTGGTCGATTATGCCGACACGGTGGCCTCGAACCTGCCCTATGGATTGCAGCGTCGCCTGGAGATCGCCCGCGCCCTGGCCTCGCAGCCCAAGGTGATCTTGCTGGACGAACCGGCCGCCGGGATGAACCCGTCGGAGAGTTCGGCCCTGATGAAGGATATTTCGCGCATATCGGAGCTAGGAATCGATGTCCTGCTGGTCGAGCACGACATGAAAGTGGTCATGGGCGTGTGCCACCGCATCGTGTGCGTCGACCACGGCGTCAAGATCGCCGAGGGAACGCCCGAAGAGATCCAGTCCAATGCTCAGGTGATCGAGGCCTATCTGGGCCAGCCGGCAGCCGACAAGTGACAACAGGTGTCCAACCGGAGACGGCTTTGAAAGCGATCGCGGCGACAACCGCAACAGGCAATCGCCTCTCGCTGCTGTCGCGTCAAGGTTCGCGTTTCCGAATTTACTATCAACAACAGGAGGATCGTCGAATGAGAAAGAAACTGTTCACTGCACTGGTACTTGGCCTGATGGTCGTTCCCTTCGTCGTGGGAATGGCGACCGCCGAAACCCTGAAGATCGGCTCCATGAGCCCGTTGACCGGCCCCTATGCGTCCGACGGGACCGACATCAAAAACGGCGTTCTGACCGCCATCGCCGTGTTCGAAGAGGCCGGGGGGATTCCCGGTTTCGACAAGATCGAACTGTTCGCTCAGGACACCGCCTGCGATCCCAAGCAGGCCGTGGCCGCCGCCAACAAGCTGATCAATCTGGAAGTGGTCGGTGTCATCGGCGCCTACTGCTCGTCCTCCACGATCCCCTCCTCGGAGGTGCTGGCCGAAGAGGACATTCCCATGCTGACTCCGGCATCCACCAACGAGCAGGTCACCGAACGCGGCCTGGAATACATGTTTCGCCTGTGCGGGCGTGACGACGACCAGGCCCCGGCGGCCGCCAAATTTCTGAAAGAGCAGCTGGGTGCCAAAACCATCTTCATCGTCGACGACAAAACCACCTATTCCCAGGGTCTGGCCGACGGCGTATCCAAAGCCGCCAAGGAGCTGGGCATGGAGGTGGTGGAGCACGATCACGTCAACCAGGGCGACAAGGATTTCGCCGCCGTGCTGACCAAAGCCAAAGCCGCCAATGCCGATGTGTTCTACATGTCCCTGCAGGGGTTTTCGCCGGCCGCCATGATGACGCTGCAGGCCAAACGGCTTGGTCTGGAATCCCAGATCGTGACCCAGGATGCCGTGTTCCAGCCCAAATACATGGAAGTGGCCAAGGATGCGGCGGAGGGCGTTTACCTGACCTACGGGTATACCGACACGACCACACCCGAGTACAAGGCCTTCGAGGAGCGCTATGTGCCCAAGTACGGCGCCATCGCTGCCTACGCCACCTACGCCTACGATGCAGCCACCGTGCTGCTCAACGCCATCAAGGCCGCCGGTTCCACCGATCCGGCCAAGATCAAGGCTGAAATCATGAAGATGGATTTCGATGGTGTGGCCAAGCGCATCAAGTTCAATGAGAAGGGCGACTCCGGATCTTCCTACATCGCCTACAAGGTTGTCGACGGCAAATTCGTGCCCTTCTGGTCTCCCGAAAAGGGCTTGCTCCAATAGATCGGGTCTCTCCGCAGGCCCCATTTTGGGGCCCAGGTTCGGCCTGAATCACAAGCGATCGTTTGTGAGCGGAACCGACCCACCCATACGGCTGCCCTGCCCAATTTTATCAGGGCAGCCGACCTTTATTTTCGTGAAACACCCAACGAATTGATGGGCAATGGAATACTTCATCCAGCAACTGATAAACGGCATCACCCTGGGCGGCCTGTACGCCCTGATCGCGCTGGGATACACCATGGTGTACGGCGTCATCCAGCTGATCAACTTCGCCCACGGCGAATTTTTTGCGGCCGGGGGTTACGTCGGTGTGATTCTGCTCAGCTATTTCAGCGGGTTGGGTTACATGGACACCCACCCGATTCTTTGCCTGACGGTCGCTTTTGCCCTGACCATGGTGTATTGCGCCTTTCTGGCTATGGGCGTCGAGAAGGTCGCCTACAAACCCCTGCGTCGCCAGTCCCGCCTGGCCGCGCTGCTCTCGGCGCTGGGGATGTCGATCTTTTTGTCCAACGGGTTGATGCTGACCCAGGGCGTCTACGACAAGGCCTACCCCGGCGAGTTGTTCCAGGGCGGCGTCAATTTCGGCATGATTACCGTCGGCTATCTGCAAATCATGATCGTTGGCATGACCATCGCCCTGCTGATCGGGCTCAACGTCCTGGTTTTCAAAACCAAGATCGGCATGGCGATGCGGGCCACGGCCCAGGACAAGGTCATGAGCTCGCTGGTTTCCATCAGCAGCAACCGGATCATCTCCTTGACTTTTGCCATCGGCGCCGGGCTGGCTGCCGCCGCCGGCATCATGGTGGGCCTGTACTACGGTTCGGTGCGTTACGACATGGGCTTCTTGCCGGGTATCAAGGCCTTCGCCGCCGCCGTGCTGGGCGGTATCGGAAGCATCACCGGCGCCATGCTGGGCGGCCTGATCATCGGCATGGTGGAGATCTTTGGTGCGGGATACATATCCGGTCAATATAAGGACGTGTTCGCCTTTATTATCCTGATCTCCGTGCTCTACTTTAAACCGACCGGCATCATGGGCGAGAATATCGATGATACAAGAGTTTAAAAGAGTCTGGAAACCCTACACCATCGGCCTGGTGTGGCTACTGGGGCTGCTGTGGCCCCTGTTGGGCATCCATCCCGACGGCACGCTCTCTTTCGACAGGACATTTACGGTCTGGCTGTACATCGCTGCCGGAACGTTCATCTGTCTGCTGCTTTACGTCATGAACCAGAGCGGCACGCTGGCCGCCATCGGCAGTCCGCTGGCCGGTCTTCGCCAGAGCGTCGAACAGGCCTCGGGCAAAGTTCCCATTTGGGTCTGGATCGCCCTGTTGTTGGTCTTCGCGATCGGCTACCCCCAGTTTACCAACCGCTATGCCCAGGATGTGGCCACCAACGTGCTGATTTACGTCTGCCTGGGACTGGGGCTCAACGTGGTGGTGGGCTTGGCCGGCATGCTGGACCTGGGCTACATCGCCTTTTACGGCGTCGGAGCCTACACCTACGCCCTGCTGAATCTGCACTTCGGAATGTCCTTCTGGGTCAGTCTGCCGATTGCTGCGGCACTGGCCATGATCGCCGGGTGCATCATCGGTTACCCGACCCTGCGCATGCGCGGCGACTACCTGGCCATCGTCACCCTGGGGTTCGGTGAAATCGTGCGGATTCTGCTCAACAACTGGATGAGCTTGACCAACGGACCCAACGGGCTGCTTGGTATCGATGCGCCCAGCATCCTGATCCCCGTTTTTCAAGGCGGTTTGAGTTTTGAGATCATTTATCTGAAGAAACTGCAATACCTGTACTACGTTGCCCTGGCGCTGGCGATCGTTACCGTCATCGCGGTCCGAAACCTGAACTACTCGCGCATCGGCCGGGCTTGGGAATCCATCCGCGAAGATGAAACCGCCGCCGAGCTGATGGGCGTCAACACCTTCCTGCTCAAGCTGCTGGCCTACGCCATGGGCGCCATGTTCGCCGGTATGGCCGGCGCATTTTTCTGTGCGCGCATGCGCTTTGTCAGCCCGGAAAGCTTCACTTTTCTTGAATCGGCCATGGTGCTGAGCATGGTGGTGCTGGGTGGCATGGGGTCCATCCCCGGCATCATTTTGGGTGCGGCCGCCCTGATCGTGCTGCCCGAGGTCTTCCGCGAATTCGAAACCTACCGCATGCTGGTTTTCGGCTTGTCCATGGTGGTGATGATGCTCTTCAGGCCCGCCGGCCTCATCCCGGCCAAACGCATGGGCACCCGGGGCGAGGAAAAGGAGGGGTAGATGGCCATTCAACCGATCCTGGAATTGAGCAACGTCTACTCCAGCTATGGCTCCATCAAGGCCCTCAAAGGGATTTCCCTTAAGGTCTTCCCGGGTGAGATCGTGGCCATCATCGGCGCCAACGGGGCCGGTAAATCGACCACGTTGATGACCACCTGCTGTGTGATCCCCATCGACAAAGGCGAGATCTGGTACGATGGCAACCCCATTCACGGAACCGCCGCCGAGCAGCTGCCGGTGGCCGGTTTGTGCCAGGTGCCGGAAGGGCGTCGCATCTTTCCCCGCCTTACGGTCGACGAGAACCTGACCCTGGGCGCCTTTTTCCGCAAGGACGATGCCAAGATCGAGGCAGACCGTCGGCACGTCTACAACCTGTTTCCCATCCTCAGGGACCGCCACAAGCAGCATGGCGGAACCCTGTCCGGCGGCGAACAGCAGATGCTGGCCATTGCACGGGCCCTGATGGGACGGCCCAAGGTGCTGTTGCTCGACGAACCCTCACTGGGGTTGGCACCCAAAATCGTTCAACAGATTTTCGAAATCATCACCGAGGTCAACAGAGAGGACGGTACCACCATCCTGCTGGTGGAGCAGAACGCCAACCTGGCCTTGCAGACCGCTTCGCGGGGGTACGTTCTGGAAACCGGCCACATTACCCTGGAAGATGATGCCAAAAAGCTGCTCAACAACCCGGAGATCAGGAAAGCCTATCTCGGTGAATAACCCATGTCGCCCGAAACATTATCTTTTCACACCATTTATTGACACGGAGCGACCCGCGCGTTAACATATAGGTCTAAACAGTTCTTTAACAAATTGGGGGCGAAACGGCTTCGACGGGGATAAAGAAGCACCGACTGCATGCCGAGTTCCTGCCGTCTCGTAAAACTGGTGGGACCTAAATATAATCGCAGACGATTATAACTACGCCGTAGCTGCTTAATGCTACCGTTCTACCGGGTTTTTTCCGCGGACCTGGATAGAGCGTCGACTAGTGGAATAGCCGTTGCTGAATGCCTGCTACAGCAGTGGCGAACTTTCAGCAGGATAGCCTTTGCAGTACCCTTCCTGATGGAGACTGGCAGAGGCGATACTTAGATATCAGGATATGCATGTAGAGGTCTGTGTGGAATGTTTTCGGACGCGGGTTCGACTCCCGCCGCCTCCACCAATTATTTAAATCTAATTCAATAGGTTATAAAAACCCGGCTCATTCGGTTAGAATAGGATTGTTAAGACATTCTCTGCACTATACACTGGTTTAGATCTATTCATGCATTTTCTATGCTTTTGATCAATTCGTTCGCAATATTAGAACCTTCAATCCGCATGATGCTCTCCTGGGCCCTCCCATAGCTCAATAGGTTGATGCTACCGTACCACACGATTTTTTGATCCATAATGGCAAATTTCTGGTGGATATTCGATTTATATATGATGTTTATCCCGCTGCGGGTTAAGAGATCCAAAGTCTTTTGTAAAACAGGGCGATCCTTCTTTGGGAAATCCTCTTTCGGACGGGTCACGACGGTGATAAGGATGTGTTCCCCGATTGCAGTTTTCAAATGCTGTATCATTTGATGGGTACGTTTTTGTCTTGCAAACGGACTCACGATCAGGATTTCTTTTTTGGCCGCAACAATATCCTGATTGAATACAGAAATAAAATTATCCTTATTGAATATGATATCCAGTGGGGTGTCCATAACCTCTTCCCCCTTGGCCTTATAACCCATTGAAGCGTAGCCGTTCAGACGCCTTTGGTACATTTTCTCGAGCATCCTTATCTGGATGTCTACATAATCATAGATCTGAACATCTTTTTTCGTTTTGAACAGTCGGTGGAGTCTGCCTGCATATTGCTGCAGTGTCCCTTTCCAGGATATTGGCATGGCCAAAAAAAGCGTATCCAGGCGCGGTTCATCAAATCCCTCTCCGATAAAATGACCGGTTGCCACCAGAACGATATTTTTTTTGGCGGGAATGTTGGCAATGCGCTCAAAGGTTTCCCGGGTTGACTTCCTCCCCATGCCACCAGTGAGAACGATGACGCCCGGTATATTTTCTTCGATTCTTTTTGCAAGCCGCTCCACGTGTTTCGTTCTGAGAGTCAGAACAAGGCAGCTTCTGCCCTGACGGAAATTTTTGATCACATCCTCAACAATCAACTGGTTTCTGAAGTCGTTATCCATGATTTCGGAATATAATTCCTGAATGGACAGGTCTTTTAAATCGGTACCCAGAGGAATTCTCAAGGGGGTAAATCGGGGGATAATGTAATGATCAAAAGGTCTGTTCTCTGCCTGTTTTTTGGGATTGTCCCGATAGCGGATCGGGCCGCAATGCATAAACAAAATCGGGTGGTGCCCGTCTTTTCGTGTCGGTGTGGCGGTGAGGCCATAAATGTATTTTGCATTGGTTGTTTTTAAAATCTGTTCATAGGTGAATGCCGAGGCATGATGACATTCATCGGCAATGACGAGTCCGTAATTTTTGACGCACTCCTTGACTTCACCCTGTCTGCTGAGCGACTGCATGATTGCAATATCGATAATTCCGCTCAGCGCATTTTTACCACCCCCTATTTGTCCGATAACGCTTTTCTTTTTCCTGCGCCCTTTTTTGGGGGGCGTGGTGATCGGCTCCTCCGGCAAAGTTTCGTTGACTGTGAGGAATTCTGAAAGCCTTTCCCTCCATTGCGACACCAGGCTGATCTTGTCCACCAAGATCAACGTGTTTATTTTTTTCTCCGCAATTAGTTTGATTGCCACGACTGTTTTGCCAAAGGCTGTTGTGCCTGAAAGGATGCCTATGTCATGCTGGAGCAGATGCCTGAGGGCAAGGGGCTGTTCATCTCTAAGTTGGCCTTTGAATACCACATCTATCCTGTTGCCACTAAAGGTTTTATTGACTATCCTGACATCGATGCCGAGTGTTTCGAGTTCATCAAGTAATTCCGGCTCGCTTCCTCTGGGCAGGCACAGATAGTCTTTGGTTTCATCTGCGCAAGAGATGACCCGCGGATGCCCGTAGGTAGGCAGACGCATAGCCTGCTGCCGGTAAAACATCGGATTTTTAAAGGATGCGAGACGCTTCAACCGATTGAGTGCCCTTTGGGAGATTCCGGCTTTCGGAACATACAGCATGTTCGCTTTGACAATTTTGAGATGATCTGGAAAATCGTCTTTTTCTAATATTTTTTTTGGACGCTGGGTTTCCCAGGGTTTCTCTTCTTCGTCCATCTTTAAATTACCCAACTCATTCCCATGGGAAAGCACTGAGATAAGATCTTCTAATTGGTTTTCTGAGATTCTTTGAATCGAGGAAAGGAATCTCCATTGGTCACTATACGATCGAAAACTATCATCGACAAATTCACTATTTGATTTTTCCCTGGCTGTTTTTTGCAGCGGCA
>CAVOIA010000007.1:0-224013 GCA_963695845.1 uncultured delta proteobacterium
GACAAGTCGAGGGTGGTGTAACTTCCATTCTGTAAATTCAATTTAACGCGTGGCTGATTTTTTTGATGAGCGTGCGAATCAAAAAAATCAGCCACGCGGGCGCCTGCTTGAAAAGGTGGGCCAGTTCACTGATAGTAATTTTGATTTTAACCCTATCATAGTAGTGATGCCGGGACAAGACTTCGGCAACTAAATACTCGGCAATGTACCTTGAGTTTCCGCTCAATTGCTCTAAAGACCGTTTCAGCTCTTTCTGACCTTTCAGGTAGAGGCCGGCCAGCCGCAAACCCGTAGCCCATCCTTCGGTTTTGATTTCCAGGAGGGTGGCCGTGGTTTCATCAACCACGACATTGAGCATCCGGCTCATAAATGCCGCCGCTTCGTCGGGAGTAAATCGCAAATCGGACGCACGGATCTCTGTCACCAACCCGCGGCCCCGCATGGTGGCGATCGGCAGTGAAGGATCTTGCCGTGTCAGCAGCACCAGATGCATTCCCCGGGGGGGATGCGCCAGAAACTCATCCAGCAGGTCGTTTACGGGGGACCCTCTTTGAATGCGGTGATAATCATCCAGCACGAGGTTGAAAGGCTCGGATATCTGATGCAGATCATTCAGCAAGTGGCGCGCCAAGTCTGCAGCAGGGGGCATTTGTGATGTTTCCAGTATCGCCTCGGTCCGAAATTCTGTTCTGGGGAACAGCGTCTGAATGGCAGCCAGGACATAGCTCAGAAACATTTGCAGGTCATTGTCGCTCTCTTCCAGAGATACCCACGCGCTCGGGCGATCGCATGCCACGACCCAGCGACTGGCCAAGGTGCTCTTGCCATAGCCGGCCGGCGCCGAAATCAATGTCAAGGGCCGGTGAAGCCCCTCATTAAGCTGATCCAGCAGACGGTCCCGCGGCACAATATCCGTCGCCACGGGCGGCCGTTGCAATTTGGTGTAAAGGATAGATCCTTTCATCCCCAATTTTCACCCGTCGATATTATGGCAATTCCCGCAGTTCATCAATTTTCCATCCCATACCGGAAATTCGGGCATGGAAAAAATCATTGAATTTCAACGCCTACGGCTTCAGCTTCGTCGCTTGGGCGGGACATGTTGGCCCTATTGCCGGTCACATCCCTGCTCTATACACGATTCACAAGTACCCGCCGCTCCGCATTGCCGAACGACCGGATCCATAGATTGATTTGTACGGTCATTTACACAGAAACACAGGGATGGTGTGGCTTAAGCTTTCGTAAATAACGGCAATGATATTAAAAATCAAGGTGTTTTGGCGGCATCTAAACGAATAGGAGGGATGCGGTCGGACATTGCAGCAGGATAGGTGATAACCAGTACGAAGCTCACAAATGGCTGAACGTTTGATAGCTGTTATGTTAGTCGATCCTGAAAAAGCATTTATCCTTCAGAAATAAAATGTACCACCCTGGGGCTCATTGAGCCTCCGTTTTCCCACTCTAAGCCACCTGGGCGGCGGCGCCGGCGGAGGCGAAATCGTTCTTTGAAAAACTGTACCCGCGGAGCCGGTAGCTGTGCCCCTTGATATTGACCACCCGGCAGAAATGCAAAAGCCGGTCGAGGATGGCCGTGGCGATGACCTGCCCGCCGAACAGTTCCTGCCAGTCCCCGAAGCTCTTGTTCGAGGTGATCAGGGTTGATGCCCGCTCGTAGCGGTTGGAGACAAACTGAAAGAACAGGTACGCTTCCCGGCTGTCGATGGGCAGATAACCCACTTCATCGACCACCACCAAGGCTGACGTCAGGTACGCCCGCTGCCGGGACGAGGGCTCCTTGAGTTTGCGCCTCAGGGTGTCCATGGTGGTGAAATAGATCTTGAACCGGTGATGGCAGACCTTGGTCGCCAAGGATATGGCCAGATGGATTTTGCCCACACCCGGCGGTCCCAGGAAAATGACGTTCTCCTGTTTGCCGATGAAGTCCAGATCGAAAAGGGCCATCACCTCCTTTTGTTCAGCCGGGGGTGAAAGGTGAAATCGTACTCCTCGATGGTTTTGGCCGAGGGCAGTCCGGCGGTTTTCATGGCGGTCTGCACGCGCCGCTTCTCCTTGGCGGCGACCTCCTCTTCCAGCAGCTGGTCCAGTAAGGCAAGATAAGAATCCTTGTCGGCTTCGGCTTGGGCGACGACCTTGTCGAGCATCTTGGCGGCCAGGGTGTCTGAGCGGATCAAGTCCCTGGGGCTGTCGCACTCCAAGGTCTATGAACTGGTGGACTTTTATCATGCCGTTGAGCATTTGGCCAAGGTTGCTGACTTTAAGAAGAACTGGACACGGTCGGAAAAAAAGCGCTGGATCGCCAGGCATCGACGTTTATTGCTAAAGGGACATTCAAACAAGGTGATCGGCGCGATTAAGGAGATCTGCCGTGGTCGGAACGCCAAGGACATCAAAACCGAACGCAATTTCTTCATTCGCAACCGGGCCCGCATGCATTTTCGTTGGCTTTCGTGACCGTTGAGTAGTCCTACTTTTTTGAAATGCGCCCTACGTGATCGATGGGCGGGATCGTCAAAATCTGGTCAGTCTGACAGCGTTGTTTCAGGTTGCTTAGCTACCTGAAATTGAATTGATAAACAATTCTTTTTGACGATCATGGACGAATCGCCTATGACCCACTTCTACAGTAAGGCCAGCGGAACACTTCCACATCGCTGATCGTTCCCGGATGCCGTTGTGTCGTTGGAAAATTCGCATAGCGCAGGATGACTGTCCATTCATTTTATATTAAGATAAGGCCAGCGGAAATAAATAACTCCCCCGCCCTGCTTGTCTTTGTGCCGGTCTTCGGCGTCGCCCCAAATGGCACGTATTCCAATACGCTTTCATTTGGGGCGCCTTGAAGACCAACACACACCCGGCGCAATTTCGGGTGATTTATTTATTTCCGCTGGCCTAAGATAACATCACTCAGCACCCCTTATTTGAAAAAGTTTGGTCCTCCAACTTTTGGTGGGGCCATTGGATGACCATCTTTGAAGGAAGCGGATAATGAGATCACAACAGCAGCGAACAAAGGCGACTCTGACAGCCTCCCCGTGGATTATCGTCGGATCGGCATTGATTCTGATGATCATCGTAGTTGTCCTGGCCGTGCAGAACAACCATCGTGAAAAAGACTATATGTCCCGCATCCTTAAAGAAAAAGGAGCGGCGTTGATCAAAGGTGTGGAAGCCGGGGCCAGAACCGGTATGATGGGCATGATGTGGGGTGGCCGGCAAGTCCAGACACTGCTTGAAGAAACGGCCAGCCTGCCGGATGTACTTTATCTGACCATCGTCGATCAGGATGGCGCGGTACTGGCCAGCAGCAACAAACGGCTGATCGGTTCGCATCTCGACACACCCCCGACGACAGGCGATGGTTCCGATGGTTATGCCTGGAGAATCATCGAGACCGATGGCGGACAACGATCCTTTGAAGTGCATGGACGCTTCTCACCCATTTCCCAGCGTGATCGACGGATGAACCACCGCATGCATCAAACGATGCGCCAGCGCAACATGACGCCGGGTTCTGGAACCGACTGGTGTCTGCCGTCCGGCAGCAACGGCGACCAGCTCTCCATTTTCGTCGGATTGAATCCCGGGCCATTCGAGGAGGCCCGACAAGCGGACATTCGCAACACGATCGTTATTTCCGGTGTTCTTTTGATATTGGGCATGGCAGGCTTTGTGTCCCTTTTCTGGATGCAAAGCTATCGTTCCGCCAAACGGTCGCTTCAGGACACCAGCGCGATTGCGGATGAGGTGGTAACAAGCCTTCCCGTAGGGCTGATCGCCACGGACAACAAAGGAAAGATCGCCTTTTTCAACAGTGCCGCCGAAAAGATCACAGGGATTGATCTATCCCAAACCAGAGGTAAAGACCCCGAGACGGTTCTTCCCAGCCATTTTTGTGGATTGAAAGAAGCGCTGGATCGCGGCGACGTCATATCCGAAAAGGAGATGGAGTGCGAGTTCACCGAGGACCATGTCGTGCCGGTCAGTGTCAGCGCATCCAGAATAATCAACGAGGCGGGACAATTTGTCGGCCAGGTTCTGATCCTCAGAGATCTGGGTGAAGTCAGGCGTCTGCAGGATGAAATCCGCCGACAGGAAAAGTTGGCCGCAATCGGTGGCCTGGCTGCCGGTGTCGCCCATGAAATCCGCAATCCACTGAGCTCGATCAAAGGCATCGCTTCGTACTTCAAGGGCAAATTTGCGCCCGACAGCCACGATCAGGAGATGGCAGGCGTGATGATCGAGGAGGTGGACCGCCTGAACCGAGTCATCGGTGAACTGCTTGAATTTGCCCGTCCCACCGAATTAAGTTTAACATTAGCGGATATCAATGATCTTCTGAAAAATTCCGTGCGGCTGATTCGAAAAGAGGCTGCTGCCAAAGATATAGAAATCGATTTGACGCTGTCAGAGGATGTGCCGGCCGCCCGCATTGATTCTGACCGGCTCTCTCAATGCCTTCTGAATCTTTATCTCAACGCGCTGCAGTCCATGGACAAAGGGGGGCAGCTGAGCATCCGCTCCGCCAAGTCAACGGATGACCGGATCAACATAAAGGTTCAGGATACGGGTACAGGGATCGATCCGGAGGACTTGAACCGGGTATTCGACCCCTACTACACCACCAAGCCCAAAGGCACGGGCTTGGGGTTGGCGATTGTCCACAAAATCGTCGAAGGACACGACGGTGAAATAAAAGTCCGCAGTATCCTGGGACAAGGGTCAACGTTCACGATAACCCTTCCAGTCAGAACCACGACGTGAGGTCTCATGAATAGAAAAAACGCACATGATATCCTGGTTGTCGATGACGATCTCAACCATTTAAAAACGCTCAACGCCATCATCGGAAGTTGGGGATATACGGTTTATGGTGCCGATGACGGGAAAATGGCCGTAGAAAGGGTAATGGAAAGACCCTTTGACCTCATCCTGCTTGATGTGCGAATGGCCGAAATGGATGGAATCGCCGCTCTGAAACAGATCAAAGACTACAATCCGGCCATTCCGATTCTTATCATGACGGCATACTCCAGTGTTGATACGGCGGTTGAAGCCTTAAAAGCGGGTGCCTACGACTATCTGACCAAACCGCTCGACTTTGATGTGTTGAAATTGACGATCGAACGCGCTCTGGAACATTTGGGGCTCAAGGCTGAAAATCAACACCTGAAGGACCAGTTGAACGCGGACTATGACCTGCGCAATATCATCGGCAAAAGCCAGCCGATGAAGGCACTGGTCGATATGCTGGCCATGGTCGCACCATCGGACGCCACGGTCCTGATTACCGGGGGCAGTGGCACTGGGAAAGAGTTGATTGCCAAATCGATCCACCACAACAGCCCACGTAAAGCGGGACCTCTGGTTATCGTGAATTGTGCGGCGATCACGGAATCTTTGCTCGAATCCGAGCTTTTCGGTCATGAGAAGGGAGCCTTCACTGGTGCTGACAGACGTCGTGAGGGGCGATTTATGCAGGCCAACAAGGGCACCATCTTTCTTGATGAAATCGGAGAAACTTCCCCATCCATGCAAGCCAAATTGCTGCGTGTTATTCAGGAAAGGGAGATTCAGAGGGTTGGCGGTGAGGAAACCCTCAAGGTCGATGTCCGCATCATTGCCGCAACCAATAGGGATTTGAAGCAGGATGTAGCGGCGGGCAAATTCAGGGAAGATCTGTTCTACCGCTTAAATGTCGTCACACTGAAGGTTCCGCCACTTGCTGAGCGCCAGGATGACATCCCGCTGCTCGTTCAGCATTTTGTGGATAAATTTGGAAAGAAAAACCGCAAGTCGGTCAAAAGGCTGTCCCCCTTGGCCATGGACATGCTCCTAAAATACAGATGGCCGGGAAACGTGAGGGAACTGGAAAATGTTGTTGAACGGGCGGTAATATTGCTTGCCGGGGATTTCATTACCGAAAAAGAATTGCCCTCTACGGTTACGGAAGCCTATTCGGAAACGCGTGATTGGGTCGAGCCAATAAGGCAACCCATCCAGGCAAATCGACCTTTGGATGAGGTTGAAAAGGAAGCGATCCTGGCCACCTTCGACGCCTGTCAGGGCAACAAGAGCGAAACGGCTAGAAAGCTTGGCATCAACCGTAAAACCCTTCACAACAAACTGAAGGAGTATGGCGTCGGGTGAGACCTTTTACGCATCGACGGTAACGAATCCGGCAAAGTGTCCCCTTGATATGGCAATCATGACAGGATGAACCTATCTGTCTTTTAGCCGCTTGCCTCTCTCTGATCACTATCTTTGACGATCCATCCCCACAGATTGGTTGTTTTCGCCCCACCGCTACCACTGCCCAATCGGAATGTGGGTAAAATTACCACGCTTATATCTGCGGGCTGAAAAGCATCACATCAGTTGATGTTTTGATAATTAGGCTTTTTTGTTGTTATTACAGTTAGTAACCTTGCTTTATATCTTGAATAATCCTGCTTGGCACAGCGGTTGCTCTATCTATACTTAAAATTGAAGGATCGCGTAAACAACGGTTAACTGATCGGACTAAACTAAATTAGGAGGTTCAAATGAAAGGCAACGTTAAAGGAATCATGATTGCTACGATCATCGGAATTTTTGGTTTCGCAAGCCTGGCATTCGCCGGGTGGGGCAATGGCTGCGGCTCAGGCATGGGAAACGGTGGTCGCGGTATGGGCTGGTATCCCAGAGGTGGCGATGGTTACGGAATGATGGGCAGCTATGGCGGCCTTTCCGATGAAGAGATAGCCAAGCTCGATCAGCGGCGGTCGGAATTTTTCAAGGCCACCGAAGCGCTTCGCGGTCAGCTGCATGAAAAGAATCTTGCTTTGCAGAGCGAACTGGCAAAGCAAAACCCCGACCCCAGCAAAGCGTCTGATCTGCAGCAAGACATTTCCAAGCTGCGAGGTGAACTGGACCAAAAACGCCTGGAATTTGAAATCCAGGCCAGAAAATCGTCACCTAACTATGATCGGAACTACAGAGGCCATGGCCGAATGATGGGCTCCGGTTATGGCGGACGCGGCTACTGCTGGCGATAGGATGGGTGACCCAAACTGAGCGATTCACACTTCTCGGAGAATGTCGATTTGGGGTGAAATATCTGCCAAGTCAATAAGGGGGCGGCGTCTGCCGCCCTTCCTTTTTATCTGTGGAAAGCATTTTCTGGGCTACATAACGATAAGAAATCATGGCCAACACCGATCCACCAAGGAAAATCAGGATGAGTACTACTCCCAGCATGAATCCCTGCAGAACCCATTTTTGACCTTGCCGCCCAATTTTTTCGATGGCCTTGCTAATTTCTGGCATTTTGTTTTCCAAGCCCATCTGATCAATCGTTTTCACCAATTCGTGCAGCGCTTCAATGGCCGTTGATGCTTCCTCAAGGGTGGTTTGATAATCCTTGATGTCTAAAGGCTTAGATAGCGCTGCCTGACCCACTTCACCTTGGCCGAAACTGAGCCGGTCAACTATGGAGTTGGTTGAAATCAAAAGGTCATTGGCCGAAATTAGAGTCGATTTCAAATCCGTTAACAAGCCGCGTATTCGTTTTTCTTCGGCCAGGAAGTCTTCTAGTGTTTGCCGTCGCTGCCTTGCCACTTCTTGCATGAGCATATTGATGGTGGTGTCCCGTTCTCTGGCGATATCATCCGGTAATTTTTCGGAGACAGCAGCTACACGCTGCAATCCGTCAGCGATGCGATTCAGGTCGATTAAAATTTGGCCGACATCCTGATTGCGCGTTAACCGGGATGCCCATACATCGGCGAAAGCACCGGTCATCATCGGTAGACGGGAGCTCAGATACATAGCGCGTTCAGCCAGCAGACGCATCTTTTCAACCTGTTCGGTAGCCTCGGCCACGGATGGGAAAATGCCGCCCGAAGACGATTTTTTAGAATCGTCTGAAGAACCCCTGAATTTCTCAAATTCACTGAAGCGCACACTACTGAAAACGATATTTTTTGGATTGTTTCGTCGCCACCTCTCGATCAGGCTCATCAAATCACGTTGTTGTTCGACCGTCAGAATTTCGCTGGCAATTCTCCAGATATCTGCCTCGGCTTTTCTGAAACCCTCCACAATCGGGGTCACCTCAGCCCCGTAAAGTTTGGCATAATGCTGTTCGAACACCATACGACCCAGGCTGACCATGACCACCATATCCAGGAAGGCAGCCACTGGATTGGGGCCGGCGGCAATCGTAAAAGCATCTGCCGCTGAATGCACTAACTGAGATAGGATCATGCGACTGTTTTCAGACGATGGCCGTTTTTCTAAATACTCGATACCCGCTGAGTTCAGCGTCGACCAATAACGGTCGGCGAAGGCCATAAGCTTTCCCTGCAACTCGGCTTCAGTCATGACTTGGTCGGCATTCTTGGTGCCTTTTTGGTCGGCAGCGGTTGTCATGGATGTCGCTAAGGATAGAATTAGGGCCAATTGCATGGCGATGAAAACTCGAGAATGCAATTTTTTGGAAGCATACATCCTTACCTCCCATTTCAGGGCATGTTGAGCGTTGTCGTTTGCTCGATCCGCAACTGCCACACGGCCTCTCCCGGGTACAAACCATAAACCAGCTTTCGTCTCCCGCCGGTCGGGTTCTGATTGGTATCGCCCTTGTTGTATATGGGGAAAACCCTGATGAGCTTCCGACCTTCGATCTTGTAGGTGTCGTGCCCCAGGTACCCTTCAAAATTCTCATCCCCTTCCTTCATATCCGGGAAATGGATCATGGACAGGCTTTTGTCTTGGTTCGAGGCGAATCCCAGTACCGATCCATAACTGCCGGATCCGGCCGCTGTGGTGAGGATGTAGATCTCGTCGAAACCGTTGCCGTCCAGATCTGCCACAAGGACATCTGAAACCGGGTCCCTGTCTTCGAACACTTCGTCGTAATTGTGTTCAAAGCCCTCGGTGCGGACCTCGATCGTAGCGAGGCTGCGACCGGCCGGGTGGGTTTCCGATACGACGATCGTCTTTCCGGTCTTGGTCATGTAGGCTTGAAAAGCATCAGACGAGGCTTGATTGTTTTGAGAGCAGGTCATCAAACCGAATATCGAAACCACCGCTGCGGTATGGCGGATTAGGCTCGGCGACCGTCTTTTCCCTTTTTGTCCGGTAATGTTCATTTCTTGTTGGCCCTACAGGTTGTCCCCTCCGCCACTGGTATATCCCACATCTCCCGCCACGTTGTCCAATTGGTCATCCAGGATTCCCAAAGGTCACGGCAACGATGGCCGCGCCAATACGCTCTCGAATGCGGCATCGGTGTTGTCCCGATGGGAAAAAGATTGCTGACCCAGGACAAACTCCGCCGATTCCTTGCTGGAAACCGCGGTATCGGCGCGTCTGTGCTTGTCCAGATGCTCGTGACCCCAGATCTCCGCGCCCTCGTCCAGGCATGCATCCGTGCCATCGGTGTAATGGCTGTGGGTGTACAAAACGGCGGCCGGCTTGATTTTATTTTCGAGCTTCTGATCCAGACGCTGACGCGTGTCGGCTGCGGTTTTGGGGGAAGCCCCCGTGTTCAGAAAGGCCTCGTTTGTTTTGGCCATGAGGGCGGCGGCAATTATCCATTCGAGGATGCCTCGATTAACGGCTTGAGGTTGAAAAAGGTGGACCCGATAGCCGTATCCACGTGATTGAGCCGGCTCTGGAAGCCATCCAGATACTCGTGCAGGCCGCTGTCGATCACTTCGTCGATATCCGTATATTCCAGGTCTGCGTTGAGGCGGCCCAGCCGCTTTTCAGCCAGGTTGTGAACCATGTCGACCGCCGTTCCCGTAATCCGGTGCAGGCAGACCCGGGCCTTGGAGATGCAGTGGCGGATCGAGCGCGGGAACTGGCTGTCGAAAATCAGGAAATCGGCGACATTGCGCGGGGTGATCTGGTGGTGCTGCTTGCGGTACATCTCAAAGGCACTGGCGGACTTGAGCACGGCCGTCCACTGGATGTTGTCGATGGGTGTGTTGACCAGGTCAGCCTGCGGCAGCAGCATGAAATACTTGACGTCCAGAATCCGCGAGGTTTTGTCGGCACGTTCGATCATCATGCCGATGCGGGCGAAGTTCCAGGCTTCCCCATGACTCATGGTGCTGTCCATCAGGCCCGTGAACAGGTGGCTGCGCATCTGAATGATTTTGAAAAAACGGTGCGGGTCTTCAAGGGCCATGGTGGTGCTCGCAGGGTCGGCCAGTTCCAGGTAGAAGGTATTCAAATGCTCCCACATTTCCGACGATATGATCTCGCGGATGGACCGTCCGTTTTCCCGAGCCGCGGCCAGGCAGGTCAAAATAGAATTGCCGTATTCCCGGTCAAAGGTCAAAAAGCGGGTCACACGCTCCTGATTGTAGGCCGAGTAGGTCTCTTCGTAAAACCGCTGGTCACCGGTGATCATCACCAGCGGCTCCCAGTGCTTGCCCTTTTCCGAAGGCAGGTCCAGCAGCAGGTTGAGGTTGACACTGATGAAACGCGCTATGTTTTCGGCCCGTTCGATATATCGGCACATCCAGTAGATTGAATTGGCTACGCGGCTGAGCATCGACTATTCTCCTTTCACCGAAATACTTAAAGCACCCACGTGTCTTTGCTGCCTCCGCCCTGGGAGGAGTTGACCACCAGCGACCCCTTGGTCAGCGCCACCCGGGTCAATCCACCGGGCTGCACGTAAATGTCCTTTCCGAAAAGCACGTATGGCCGCAGGTCCACGTGCCGCCCCTCGATGCCATCGCCGACAATGGTGGGCACCCGGGAGAGTGAAAGCGTCGGTTGGGCCATGTAGTTACGCGGCTCGGCCTTGATTTTTTCCGCGAAGGCGGCACGTTCCGATTCGCTCGCATGGGGCCCCACGAGCATGCCGTACCCTCCGGATTCGTTGGCGGCCTTGACCACCAGTTCGTCCAGGTGGGCCAGCACATGGTCACGGTCCGCGTCATTGCCGCAGATATAAGTGGGCACATTCGGCAAAATGGCGTCCTCTCCGGTATAGTATTTGATGATCTTGGGAACGTAGGCGTAGATCACCTTGTCGTCGGCGATACCGGTGCCGGGTGCGTTGGCCATCGCGATCCGGCCGGCCTTGTAAGCGCCGACGAGTCCCCTTACCCCCAGCATGGAGTCGGGGCGGAAGACATCCGGGTCGACAAAATCGTCATCGATGCGCCGGTAGATCACATCCACACGTTTAAGGCCCATGGTGGTGAGCATGTGGACATAGCCGTCAGAAACCAGCAGGTCCTGGCCTTCGACCAGTTCCACCCCCATTTGCTGGGAGAGAAAGGAGTGTTCGAAATAGGCACTGTTGTATATCCCGGGCGTCAACACGCCGATCGTCGGCGACGCAACCCCTTCTGGTGCGAGGTGTTCCAGTACTTCCAGCAATTTCGCGGGGTAATCGTCTACCGGCCGGACTCTGGATGCATCAAACACTTGTGGAAAGGTGCGCTTCAACACCTGCCGGTTTTCCAGTACATAGGAGACCCCGGAAGGGCAGCGCAGGTTGTCTTCGAGCACGTAAAAACGGCCATCATTGTCACGCACCAGGTCCGTTCCGGTGACGTGGCACCAGATCTTGTGCGGCGGCGTGAACCCCTCGCAGGCCTCGCGGTAGGTGCGGCTGGTGCGAATGAGCGCTTCCGGCACCACCTTGTCCTTTAGGATCCGCTTCTGGTTGTAGACATCCTGGATGAACTCGTTGAGCGCGAAGATGCGCTGCTTGAGTCCGCTTTCAATCTTGCGCCAGTCCTCGGCGGAGACGATGCGGGGAATAATGTCAAAGGGCATGATTTTCTCGGTGCCTTCATCGCGACCGTATACGTTGAAGGTGATGCCCATTTTCAGCAGCATGGCCTCGGCGGCTTTCTGGCGGATGGTCAGATCTCCCGGCGGCAGCGACTCGATTTTTTCAATCAGCAAACGGGATCCGGGCCGGGGTTGGCCACCGGCCTCAATCAACTCGTCGTAGAACCCTTCCGTATCATAAGATGCAAATGTCTTCATAAAGCCATACCTCCCTTAAAGGCCACCTCAGGCTTGAAAAACGATCCGCCGGCGACAGCGGATTGTCAGTATCATTGGGTCGATCCGGCCAGGCTCGACTTGATGTGCACGTCGCGCTGGGGAAAGGGAATTTCGATGCGGTGGACCTGGAAAGCGTCCCAGACGGCCAGGCGCACGGCGCTGCTCACATTGGCGACGCCCTTGTCGGGATCTCTGATCCAGACCCGCAGCTCCAGGTCGATGGAATTGTCGCCGAAGCTTTTCAGCTGGCAGACGGGGGCAGGCTGCTCCAGGACCCGCGGGGTGTTGCGGGCGGCCGCTTTCATCAGTTCCATGGCCGCGCGGACGTCGGTGTCGTAGGAAACGCCAACACCGATCTTCAAACGGATCAACTGGTCGCTGAAGGACCAGTTGATCACCTGGTGGGTGATCAGGTCCTCATTGGGAATCAGGTACTCGAACCCGTCGCGCGTGGCCACGGACACGTAACGGGCGCCCAGCGACTTGATCCGGCCATAACTCTGGCCGACCTCGATCACGTCGCCCGGCTTGATTGATTTGTCCAACAACAGGATCACACCGCTGATCAGGTTGGACACGACCTTTTGCAGACCGAAGCCGATGCCGACGCCGATGGCGCCGCCGATGAACGCAAAGCCCGACAGATTGATGCCCAGGCTGCTGAATGCCACCACCACCGCCACGGTCATGAAGGTGATGGTCAAGGCCTTCGACAGCAGCACCTGGACCGACGGGGTCAGCTCCTTGATGGCGTAGATCCGTTTTTCCATCAGACCGGCGGCGGTCGTGGCCAGTTTCAGGAGCAGGGTAAACACGATCACGCCCTTGATCAGCAGCAGCACGGAGATGCGCACGCCGCCAAGGTCGATGGCCAGCTGATCGAGAAGATCGATGGCCGGCCCGAGCAGCTTGAGGATGTGCAGCGCGGCAACCACCCAGGCGGTGATCGAAACCGTGCGCGCCCAGTTCGAGTCGCGAATGACCACGCTGGTGGAGCGGATGATGATCCAGGCCGTCAACAGGCGGGCGGCCGTGTCAATCAGCAGAAACGACAGTGGCACTGTGGCGAAGGCGCTGGCGGCGATGCGAAAGAACAAAATCGCCAGGACGCTGGAAATGAGCGGCAAAAACGCGCCGAGCAGCCGTCCCGGCATTTTGAAGCGCCAGGCCTGCGCCTCCAGATAACGCTGCAGCAGCCGGACCAGCGGACGAGAGACCAGGTGCGCGGCGAGCAGCGACAGGCCGATGACAACGATCTGCAAAAGGGTATCGACCGTTAGCGCGGATTGGGTCAGCCAGTCCCTCCAGCGGGTCAGGTGGGCCGTCCAAAATGCCGGATCCGTGTATTTTTCCATTATCGGGTGTGGTCCTCGGGACGGACGCTGAGCAGGGGCAAGGGGCAATGCCGGAACATCTTCTCGGCTGTGGAGCCCAAAATGACATCGGCCAGGTTGCTGCGGCCCTTGGTCCCCATGACGATCAGGCGCGGGCGCTCCTGCCTGCCGATGTCGATCAGGCGTTTGAAGGGCACGCCGGTGGCGACCAGGCTGCGAAAACGGGCCTGGCCGCCGATGGCCTCGCGGGTCGTTGCCTCGAGCGCTTTGCGGCGCTCCTGCGTCAATCCGTCGGTGTAGTCCTGCAAGGTGATCGGGAAGTTGTCGATCTCGGCCTTGATCCGTTTCAAGGCCCCCTCCATGGCAGTGACGTCACGCTGATTGATGATGCTGACCACCAGCAATTCGGCACCCAAGTCGCCGGCCAGTGCCGCGCCGGTGCGCAAGGCCTCGACCGCATGCCTGGAAAGGTCGCAGGCCACCATGATCTTGTCCTTTTTTCCCATCGATTTTCTCCTCGAAGATGTCGGCGGGCGTCGGCCGCCCCCGGGATTAGGGGCCCACCATCGTTGACAACGTCTTTGGGCAGGCGCTGCGGCAGCCATGCCGTCTGCTCGAAGACCGTGGCAAAGACAAGCACGGCAGTGGCTTGGTTTGTTTCCACCGGCCCTGCTGCTTTGGGTGAATTTTGGTTAACGATTAACGTTAAAAACGGTCTTTCGTCAAGGCCGCAAGCGCCCCCTGACGTCCGCCGGCAACACCGGCAGACCGACCTCAAGGGCACACCACCGATTGCATGGCCCCTGGCCGAATGGGTAAAGGTACCCAAGCGGCTTCGAAAAATTGGGCACATTTGCGAATTGCCTCGCATGCGGCGAAAGCGTATAGTATTTCTTAACTGTCGCCCCCGATCCGCTGCCGCCCTATGCGCTCGTCTCGCTTTGCCAAAAAAAGCCGCAGTCGTTGCCTGAACCATAACCGCGTGCACAGTTGATTGCAATCATAAGGCGTATTGAACACCCCATGCAAGGGTGTATTGCAGGTCGTAAAAAATGCTGACACCCGCATGGACCGGCATCTACCGGCAAAGAAGCCTAACCATCTGACGATATTAAATATTCTCTTATTTCAAACTGTGGCATGACCTTTGCTGATCAGTAAATGGAGATGGACCGCGCCGACGGTTCCGACCTTCACGGAGGATGAGATATGGCACTGAACTTTCGTATCCATGCCCGGGAAACCGGTGACCAATCACTGGATGTGAGGCTGTTCGGCGACTTCGACGCCTCATCGGCCTGCGAGTTGATCAACGTCCTGGACGAACGGGTCAAGCGGTCCGGCAAAGTGGCCATCGACACTGACGGATTGCGGGCGGTCAACGCCTTCGGTCTCGATCTCTTTGTCCCCGAAATGACCCGCATGCAGAACAAGCGTGCCGAGATCGAGGTGACGGGTCGCTTCAGCGAGGCGTTCCGCGAACAGTGAACCGGCCGGAACAGCCGGCCCCAACCCTCGAGGTGAAACCCATGAACAATCATGGCTTCTGCACGCAGCCACCACACAACGCCAACCCGGGTGCCGCTGGATTCAGGCCCCGTGAGGGGGAGCGCCGCAAGGTCCGTTCCCCGGGATTGACCTATATTTCGACGGTGGGATGGATCTGCCGGCGCGAGTGCTGCCGGCGCAGCGATGACCAGATGGATGACGGCTACCCGGAGTGTTCGCTAAACGGAGGTGTCGATGAGCATTCGTAAACAGTTTCTGAAAAGCAGGCCGGTGTGCAAGGTCACCTTCACCATTCCGGAATCGATGGGAAACGCCGCCGCGGACGCACACGTGGTCGGCGAGTTCAACCAGTGGTCGACGTCGGCCACGCCCATGCGGCGCTCCAAAAAAGGCGCCTTCAGCGCCACCGTGGAGCTGGACAAAGACCGCTCCTACCAGTTTCGCTACCTGCTGGGACCAGCCCGGTGGGAAAACGACCCGGATGCCGACGATCTTCAGCCGACCCCGTTCGGCGACAGCCACAATTCGGTGATCCATTTGTAAAAATGCCAAACCGAGGCCAAAAAAATCGAAATCAAAACGACATGAAGCCGGCACCGCAACAGCGGTTCGACGCCCCCGCTCCCCTGGTGTCATGGGAACGGCGGCGGTACCCATCTCGAGATCAACCCGTCACGACCGGGGGTAAAACGATGCATGCGACCACCATTAAAGACAAGCGCACGGACGCACCGCGTACCGCGACCCTGGCTGCGGTCACCTGCCGTCCTTTTGCCAGCAGCGGCGCCACCCACACGGCCGACGGTGTCATTCGCAACTATTCGGGTAAAGGCGTCTACATGGAAACCTCCCACCGGTTCAATTCGGGAACCATCTTACACCTGCGAATCGTTGAGTATCCACCCGAGTCCTTGAGACTGGGTGACGACGTGCGTCCGCGCTCCATTTGCCTGGCAGAGGTCAAGTGGCGTCAGGAACTGGCCGACGCCAGCGGCCTTCAATACGGTCTGGGACTCAGATACCTGGACTGAGGACCCATGGCAGGGGCCGACGGCCGCCTCCCATCGACATGCGTGCAGCCTGGCGGACAGTCTGGTGCAAGTCGACACCACCGAAATGGTCCACCGAATCATCGATCTTTACACCCACCTTTTGAGCCGCCCCCGATGCCGCTGCCGGCCGGCGCCGAATCACCGCCGGCATCGCAGATCGCGGCCTGAGGCCCGTCAAGGGGTCAGCCGGCCGCTGCAGACAAAAATATTGACCACCGGCCCGCAGAAATCATACCCTGTAAGAGGACACCATACCGGGATGGCCTGTAATGAGCCGGCAGAACCGTAGCGACGCCCATAGGACGCCGCCTCGTCGCCAGGCGGAGCGGACGGTCGACCCATCGACCAGGCCGGACGATGGGCATAACAGGCCTGCGGAGATGCAGCCGGCCGACGATCACCGACCGGCCCGGGACCAGGTGGCCCTGCAGCATCGACAGATCTCCAGCACTCCTTCTGCGGACGAGTCCGCCGGGTTGAACTACGAGCAGCTCTACCGCCGGTATGCCGGCCTGTTCGATGCGGCGCCCATCGGCTGGCTGACGATCGACCGCAACGAGCAGATCCGAGAAGCCAACCTGCCGGCGGCCGGCCTGCTGAACACCCCCCGCAACGCCCTGATCGGTCGCCGCTTTTCCAGCCTCGTCGAGGATGACGATCGGGATGTCTTCTACTTCCACGAACTGAGCTGCCAGAAATACCAGGAGGCCACCCGCTTCGAGCTCAAAATGAAGCGGGCCGACGGCACACTGTTCGATGCCCAGGTGCAAATGCAGATCCTCTCCGGTACCATGGAATCGAATCCCGGATACAGCATCGCCTTGATGGACGTCAGCGAGTCCGTCCAGCGCTACGCAGGATTCGCGCTGCAGCAGGATAGCCTGGAGTGGTCGGTCCGGGCCGTCGACATGCGCACCCTGCTGGAGGGCTACGTGCGTCTGATCAAATCGTACCTGCAGTGCGATGCGGTCGGCATCCGTTTGCGCGATGGGGCCGGCAATATCCCCTACCAGGCCCATGACGGTTTCTGTCAGACCTTCTACGACTCGGAAAGTCCCTTGTCCCTGCACACCGACCAGTGCCTGTGCATTTCGGTAATCAAGGGCGATTGCACTCTCGGCGCACCCTATTTCAGCGCCCACGGATCGTTTTGCCTCAATTGTACCAGCCGCTTTATGGCCGCTTTGCCGCCGGAGGAAAAAGGCCGCCTCCGCAATGCCTGCAATGCCCACGGCTACGAATCCGTGCTCCTGGTGCCGATCGTGATCAACGACGCCATCGAAGGCCTGATCCACGCGGCCGACCACCGTGAGAACCGCTTTCCCGCCCGAGCGGTCGAGTCGGTCGAAAACGCCGCCCAGCGCCTGGGGCTATCGATCCTGCGCTTCGACCTGCAGGAACAGCTTCACCAGTCGGTCAAGACCCTCAACGAACTCTCCGCCCATCTACTGCGGGTGCAAGAGGACGAACAGCGGCGCATCGCCATGGAACTTCACGATGGCTGCGGCCAGTACCTGAGCGTGATGAAACTGCAGCTCAAGGGACTTCAACACCAGCTGCCGTCCGACGCCAGCGACTGCACCGAGATCTGTGACCAGCTGCTGTCCGGTTTCGACAAAATGATCAATGACGTCCGCAACATCGCCCATGGCCTCAAACCGGCGGCCCTGGATCTGCTGGGTCTGGCCGCGGCCACCCGGCAGATGATCCGTGAATTTTCAGCTGCCGGAGACCTTCAGATCGAAAGCCACATCGACCTGCTCGACCTGATCCACGATCCCATGGCCCAGGTGTGCCTGTTCCGCATATTCCAGGAAGCGCTGACCAACACCCGCAAGCACGCCCGGGCGACCTGGGCCCTGATTACCGTCGATCGTGACGACCGGCAGATCCGCATCCGGATTCAGGACAACGGCGTCGGCTTCGATGCCGGCAGACAGCCTCTGCGGCCCGATGGCCGCAACGGCATGGGGCTCAAGGCCATGACGCTGCGCTGCCGCATGATCGGTGCCACGCTGTCGTTCGACAGCGCCGTGGGCCAGGGAACTTGCCTGAACATCCGCCTGCCCCTTCCAGATGCCAAGGCCCGCCCATGAAAGATTACACCATCATTCTGGCCGACGATCACACCCTGATGCGCGAAGGGCTGAAGCGCCTGATCGAGGGTCAGCCGGGACTCAAGGTCATCGCCGAAGCCGGCGACGGCCTGTCGCTGCTCAAACTGCTCAAGCAGACCCAGCCCGACATGGTCATCCTGGACATCTCCATGCCGGGGCTGCGCGGCATCGAGGCCGCCCTTGAAATCCACACCCTGTATCCCGACATTCACATCCTGATGCTGAGCATGCACAAGCTGGAGGATTTTCTCTCCATGGCCCTGGCGGCCGGCGCGAGCGGCTACGTGTTGAAGGAAGACTCCGGGGATGAACTGCTCGACGCCATCGCCCAGGTCAAAAAGGGCGAAACCTACCTGTCCAAACAGCTGGCCAGCACCTTTCCCGACACCATCATCGCCATCTGCCGCGGCAATCACAAATCCGAAACCGATCCGCTCAGCCCCCGCGAGCGCCACGTCCTGCAATTGATCGCCGAAGGCCACAGCGACCGGCAGATCGCGGACCGGCTGTGCATCAGCATCCGCACCGTGCACCGCCACCACGCCAACATCCGATCCAAGCTCAACTTGAAGCGCACGGCCGACCTGGTGCGCTACGCCATCGCCAGGGGCTATACCAGCGCCGTGCATTAACGGCCCTGCCAATCGGACGGCCCTGGCGGCAAGATGCACACCGGATGGGCAAAACTACCCATCCGACATTTCACAAATTGGGCAAATCTGCGAATTGTCGGCGCTGGATTGAACGGTTATGGTGATCGCAACAAATCAGCCGAGACCCTGACGCTGCTGCGACCCTGTCCCCTGGAAACGCTGCCCGCCCGCTGACACGACACGCCCGTGTAGTTAGCCCACACAGCCGTTTTGGCACCATTACGATCAATTAGGGAGGGTTGCATGTCCGCACAAACCCAGCGGCCGCCGAAAGCCTTGCCCGGGCGGCGGCGTCCGGCACGGGCAACGCGCATCCATCGATCTCAAGGGGCCCATCCGGTAAACCTGGGCGGCCGGCTCAAGCAAGACGTTTCCACCGGCCGCATTCTCATCGTAGACGACGATGCGGGAGTGCTCAAGCTGGTGGCCAGCATGGCCGCCCACCTGGGCTTTCGCCCGACCACGGCGATTGATGGGGTCGACGCCCTGCATCGCCTGGCCCGGACCCGCTTCGACCTGGTCATCACCGACTACGACATGCCCTTTATCGATGGATACCAGCTGGCCGACCAGATCAAGGAACAGTACTTCGGGACGCGGGTCATCATCATGACCGGCCATCTGGAAGAAGACGTCGGCTGCCTGATGGATAGCGCCGGTGTCGTGGACGGCCTGCTGTTCAAGCCGTTCAGCCTGGCAACCATGAAAGCAAGCATCGAAACCGTCTGCCGGCCCCGGGGCCAAGGTTCGGCATGACACCGATTTGACCGGACAATCAAAAGAGAGCCGCCAATGGACATCCAATCGATCGCGCGAAAAAACGCCGCAATCCAAAAACAGGCCTGCCGCAACCTCTTCGATGCCCTTGACATTTTTCAAGATTACGCCGAACAGACCAGCTGGTACTGGGCCGGCCAGGTGGGGATCGAAAAGCCTGTCAAGGCTGCGCTCGACCCTTATCTGAGAGCGTCGCGAAGCGGGCGCCGCAACGCCAGGCAGCTCTTGAGGGAGGGATTCGCCGGCAGCGCCGCCTGGTTGGCTGGCAACGCTGCTGAGACCACTTCATAGACAAGCGGCACCCACAGGCGCATCCCGTCGATCGTTCCGGCCAATACGTGCCCATTTCCCAGAGCGGTGGGGCGATAGGGGAGCGAAGCCATGGACCGAATGCGCATCGCCACCGGCGGCATCCTGCTGGCGGCCACGACGCTTGTCGCCGTCATGGCCTGCGAGGCGCCTCCAGACGCCACCGGCCCGGCTGGTGAGGCCGGACATAGCCGACCCTCACCCAGAGTGCCGGAGGTGATGGGAAGGGTTTTGTATTCGGCGGATGGCCAGGTAATCGGGATTCTGTTTTTGACGCCCCAAGGTGATTTTTTCGAAAACCGCTGCGGCGCGCCGACAGGCATCATCACGATAGGAAGCGCACCCCAACCAATCACGCCGCTCGCAGGGTCCCGATGGGATCCGCCCGCCCCGCCTGGCGGGCAGGCAGAATTTTCGACGGCAGACCGATGACGGCCGCCGACGGCCCAGGTCACGTTTTAATCCAAGCCGCCGCGCCCGCTGTGGTCACGCGGATGAGCGGCACCACTCATGCCGATCGCTAGCTGGAGGGTGCACCGGTCCACCGCCACGGCGGTCACGCCGCCTGGCATGAATGCGTGCAGTTCACCCGCAGCTTAAGTCAACCGCCCCGCTCGCTTCACGGCGTCCCCGGGCGGGCCATGTCGTAGATCATCTTCTTGGCTTTGTCCGGCGTGACCTCCAGCATGGCCTGATCACAACAGGTCAGGGTGCCCTTGCCACCGGTAATCACGGCCACGATGGCGCCGCAGGCCTTGCACTTGTAGACTTCGGATTTGGTTGTCATCGCTTGCCTCCTTTGCTGGTTTTACTGCCTCATTGGACCGGGATCAGGTGAGCACACGGATCAACCGGTCGGTCGTTTTCCGAGGGGTCTCGACCAGCCGGCCGTCCCAGCGGATCAGCACCTGCGGATCGGTGATCACCACCACCGGGCAATCCGCCCGAAAGCCGACCCGTTCCACGGCACTTCCCGGATACCACTTGCCGGCACTCTCTTTGGTGTGCGACCCCATGACGATCAGATCGGCCCGGTTCTCCCCGGCCGCCTTGAGGATACCCAGGTGCGGCATGGCACCGGCCCGAATCAGGATCTGGTGGTCGAGGCCGCCCAGGTAGGGCTGGTAGAACGATTCGAGCCGCCGGCGGGCATGCGCCGTGTCCCTGGCGTAGGCCACGCGGGAGTATTTGGGAACCGGCGGTACCGGAATCATGTGGAAGAGCAGCAGCCGACTGCAAAAGGCAGCGGCCAGCCGAACGGCGAAACAGACCGCGCATTCGCATGAACGCGAGAAGTCGACCGCAACCAGGACCTTCCGGAACTGTAACTGGTCGTCGTCGGCAGGTCGGTTGACGATCATGACCGGGCAGGGTTCGCGGGTCAGGATGTGTTCCACCGTCGACCCGACGCTGCCGGCAACCCGCACCACACCTTTGGCCTGCAGCCTGCTCGAGTGGGGACCCAGTATGATCAGGTCGGTTTCGAGCGCCGCGCTGGTTCGCAGGATCACCTCCCACGGAAAACCGGTGGCGACCTGCACCGTCATGTCCGGCGCGTCGGCGGCCGGACCGTCCCGGTAGGCCCGACGCAGGGCCTGCACCACCGATCGCTCATAGTCGGCGTCGACCGGCATCTCCGCGCCGCTGGCGTAGTGACGAACCAGACGGCGATCCGTTGTGGAGGCCGACTCCATCACGTGCAGCAGGCACAACCGGCCAGCCTGCCTCCGGGCCAGGCGGGCCGCCGTCAGCACCGCCGGGTCAAGGCCGTCAACGATGTCGCTTGCCACCAGAATACGGTTGAACACGATGGCCTCCTTTGCGGTTTGTCGGTCGGCTCATCCACGCTCCCGGCCGACCGTGGCCGGTGCCGCGCGTGGGCCGGATCCGTTCGGGCGCACGTCGCCGTCCGGCAGGGCTTCTGCAATCAGGACGTGCCGCAGGCAGGCCTGCCGGGAAGCCGCCGTGTCGACCCGAATGTGCACGGCAGCGCCGTCCGGATCCAAGGGCTCGAAGCGTTTCTGGAAAGCCTCGAGATGGATCCGGCGGGCATCGGAAACACATGCCTGCGTTTCGCGCTGCCGCAGTCGCTCGGCCAGGACCGGCGTCGCAGCCCGGCACTCGACCAAAACCGAGCGGGCCTGCCGCCGATCGGCCATGCGCAGGGCCTGGAGCCGGTGCGAACCATGGCTGAAGGTGGCGTCGACCACTACGCTGGCACCGGTCTTGAGCATCTCGTCAGCCTGCAACAGCATCTCGCGGTAGGTCGCTTCGGTGGCAGCGGCCGAGTAGATTCCCCGGCCGAAGGCGGCCGCTTCAGACGCTTGGTCCGAATCGGGAAAAAGCGTCTTGCGGAGCGCATCCGAGCGGATGACGGCAAGGCCGTGAACCGCCGCCACCGCCCGGGCAAGGGTGCTCTTTCCCGATCCGGGCAGCCCGCACACCATCCAGAGGGTCGGCCGGTTGAAGGCGGCGGCGTAGTCGTGGGCCATGGCAAGGTATCGGGACGCTGCCGCTTCGAGGGCATCTCGCTGGGCAGTAGCCAGGCCGTTTTCCCGAAGCCGGCAGCAGCTGACCTTGCAGCGCACCATGGCCCGGTAGCAGCGATAGAAATTCAACAGCGGCAGGGCCCCGAGGTCGTCGCTGCGCTCCACGTAACGCCGGATCAGGGCCGCAGCGGTCGCATCGAATCCCTGGGCCGCCAGATCCATGGCCAGAAAGGCCAGGTCGCTGGCCACGTCCAGGCAGCGCAGGCGCTCGCTGAATTCGACGCAGTCGACGATCTGAATCCCGTTGGGGGTAAAGTAGATGTGTTCGCTGCGCAGATCACCGTGCCCGTGCTTGATGCGGCGGTCGGTCCGGCGGCGGTCGAAAAGGCTTCGACGGGTACGGGTAAACGCGCGGGAAGCGGCCTGCACGAACGCGAACTGGCGGTGGTCGATCCAGGCGCCGGCAACCCCTTCGACCTGCTGCAGATTTTCCTCCCAGGCGGCCGGGTCGGCCGAGGCCGCCTCGCAAACGGCCGCCGCGGCGTAAAAATCGGTCAGCAGATCCGCCAAAGCCAGCACATCCCTGGGCCCCAACGCCTGGCGCCGCAGGCGCGCCGGCATGGCATCCGAATCGGCCAACTGGACCATCTTGACAGCGAACTCCACCGCGTCACCCAGCCCGTTCAGGTGATATGCGCCGGCGTGGCGGGTGATCGGCACCACATCGAGATAGACGCCGTGCGCCAGGCGGCGGTTCAGGACCACCTCCTGCCGGCAGCAGCGGCGGCGTTTGTCCAGGGTTGAAAAATCCAGGAACCCCAGATCCACCGCCTTCTTGATCTTGTACACGAACGGACCGGTCAGAAAGACCGACGAAATGTGGGTCTCCCGCCGTTCGATCCGCGCCACCGGATGGGGGTAGAGGTCGGGCCGCATCATGGCGTCGCAGATGGCCCTCTGGTGGTGGGCGCTGCTCATGCCGATCCTCCTGGTGCCCAAATCAATCCTGCCGCAAACGATATTTGCAATCCCGGGGCCACTTTTTCACTCCCTTTTGAGCGCCAGGTGGGGGGGCTCGTCACCCGGTTCCTCGGTCGGTCATCGGAACTCCGGCTACTCCTCGAGAAATGTTTTTTTTAATATAATCCAATTGTTTCAGGTGTCGCAAACCTTATCGTCGACCGCCGGCATCATCGACGGTTAAGGTCTGCCGCAGGCGGCGGGTCGTCGGCACACGGCACACCCCATCGGCCTCTTTTTACAACCTGTAAGAAGCCCTGACACCTGGCCGGCAACGCCGGCGCAAAGGGAGTTGCGCGTCGCCGGAGCCATGTCGTCCGCCGGGCCCTCGAACCCGCCGCTGGGCGGCCGCAAATTAAGGTTGCCGTCCAGGCTGTCGACAGGCTATAGTAGCCCGGATGTCTAAACCTTGGCCTGGCGTAAATATTGCTATGAATTTCCAAGGATTATCACCAAATTAACCGATGGTGCGCCTGACGTGGCACACCCATCGGCAAAGATGCCCTGAGAGCGTCGGCCCATGGTTCAGTCCGAAGCCATCCAACAGACCCCGGCACCGGGAAGCCGCCACCTGCACTGTGCCGGTGACACGATCAACTTTACGCTGACCGTTCCGTCAACGTGGCAGGGGCAGGCCTGGCTTCGCACCAATCTGGGGCGCGGCCGTTCCGTACGCCGCGAAATCATCCGTGAAATCGATCGTCGCGAGACCCCGTTGGGGTGGAGCTGGTACGACATCCCCATGCGTGCCGCCGGCCAGGGGCGCCATGCACTGAGCACCGTGCTGACCGAAGTGGGCCACTTTGAAGCCAAGTGTTTCTTTCTCAAGCCGGGCAGCCGCGAACCGCTCTGGCCGCCGGGTGCCAACACGGCCGTCAACGTGGCACCGGCCGAGAGCTGCTGCGCCAACATCGTCTACAACGCCTTCGTTCGCCAATTCGGCCCCAACAAGGCCCGGCGCGTTCCCACCGACGAGGCGGCCGTGGCACGGCTGGACGGAGCCGGCTACACGGTGATCCCGCCTTCGGGAACCTTCCGGAACCTGATCGGGGAGCTCGATTTCATCATCGGCCACCTGGGCTGCAGGATCGTTCAGTTGCTGCCCGTACATCCCACTCCGACGACCTATGCCCGCATGGGCCGTTTCGGCAGCCCCTACGCTTCCCTGAGTTTTACGGCCGTGGATCCGGCCCTGGCCGAATTCGATCCCACGGCCACCCCCCTGGAGCAGTTCATCGAACTGGTCGATGCCGTGCATGCCCGCGGGGCCCGCCTGCTGCTGGACATCGCCATCAACCACACCGGCTGGGCGGCCAGCCTGCACGGCTCCCATCCACAGTGGCTGGCCCGGGAAACCGACGGCCAGATCGAAACCCCCGGCGCCTGGGGGGTGGTCTGGGCGGATCTGACCCGCCTGGACTACGCCAACCGCGATCTGTGGCCTTACATGGCCAACGTCTTTCTGACCTGGTGCCGACGCGGCGTGGACGGCTTCCGCTGCGACGCCGGCTACATGATCCCCATGGAGACCTGGCGCTACCTGATCGGCAAGGTGCGCGACCAGTTCCCGGACACGCTCTTTTTTCTGGAGGGGCTGGGGGGCAAGATCAGCGTCACCCGCGACCTGCTCAACCGGGCCGATTTCAACTGGGCCTACAGCGAACTGTTTCAAAATTACGCACGCGACCAGATCGAACACTACCTGCCCGGCGCCATGGAGATATCGCAGGCCGACGGCACCACAGTCCATTTTGCCGAAACCCACGACAACCCTCGTCTGGCGGCCACTTCCGAAACCTGGGCCCGCATGCGCACGGCTCTTTGCGCCCTGCTCTCGGTGCAGGGCGGCTTTGCCTTCGCCAACGGGGTGGAGTGGCTGGCCACCGAAAAAATCAACGTCCACGACGCCGCGCCCCTGAACTGGGGTGCCGTGCCCAACCTGGTGGACCACATCCGGCGCCTGAACGCCCTGCTGACCAACCACCCGGCCTTTGCCCACGGTACGTCTATCGAGATGGTGCAGCAGGGCCCGGGCAACTTTATCGCCGCCGTCCGGCAGCCTGCCGACGGCACCGGCGGCCTGCTGATCCTGGTGAACTTGGATGCAACGGCGCCCGTGACGGCGATCTGGCCGGCGGCCCGGTCCCCTTTTCAAGAAGACAGTGCCATCGATCTGTTGACCGGGGAAACGCTGGCGCTGGAACGCCAGGCGAGCCAGGCCCAACTGACCTTGCCGCCGGGCCGGGCCTGCTGCCTGACCGAAAATCCAAAGGACCTGGAAGATATCCGTCGCACCGAAGAAAATTTCCCGCACACCCCACCACGCGTTGAGCGACAGCGCCTGCGGGCCACGGCCATGGCGGCGTGGCAATTTTACCATGGGCTGTCAGACCTGGCAAAGTGGGACCCGGACCAGGCCGCGGCCGGCCTGCAGGCGTCGCCGCTGGACTTCTGCCGAAAGATCAATCCCGATGCTCAAACCCCGCGAACGGTGGTGTGGCGCCACCCCGTCGATCTGCGCCGCGAGGTCATGTTGCCACCCGGCCACTTCCTGCTGATCGTCGCCAAAACGCCCTTTCAGGCACGCCTTCAGGAGGGCGACCGGAACGTGGGTGTTGCCAAAAGTTTCGCCGGCGACGACGGGTGCTTCGCCCTGTTCAGCCCGCTGCCGACGCCCGGCCGGCACAAGCGCTTGACGCTCGACCTGACCGTCTACGATCGCGACGGCTGCACCCACCATTGCGCGCCGCTGCTGCTGTTGACGACAGCCCAGCAGTCCCGCGTGCGCAAGGTGTTTGCCCGCCCGCGCCGGCGCCTGGCCGGCATCCACATGCTGGGGACCAACGGACGCGGGGCCATGATGCGCGCCCACGCCCACTGGGGCCGGCTGCCCAGCCGCTACGACGCCCTGCTGGCGGCCAACCTGAGCCCCACGGTGCCCGAAGACCGACGCATCCTGTTGACCCGCCTGCGCGGCTGGGTCGTCTACCAGGGCTACTCCCAGGAGATCGGCCCGGATGTGCTGGATGCGTTCGGATTCGATTTCGACGCCCGGGGATACTGGCGCTATCGCCTGCCCACGGGCCAGGGCCAACACCTGGTCCTGGACATGGCCATGCACATGCCGCCGCAGACCAACGCCGTCGCGGTAACCTGCTATCGCCATCCGGCCGGCGGCCACCGGGAGCGGTTGGCCGACGAGCGCGCAATCACGCTGATTCTGCGCCCGGATATCGAGGATCGCAATTTTCACGACGCCACCAAGGCCTACACCGGCCTGGAAGCACGTTTTCCGGCGGCCGTCCGGGCGCGCCGGAACGGGTTTGTTTTTCAACCCTACCCGACCCATTCCCTCGAAGTCTCCATGACGGGAGCCAAATTTGTCGTCGAGCCCGAATGGCACTACATGGTCCACCGCTTCAGGGAGGCCCAACGCGGACAGGACCCCGATTCGGATCTGTTCAGCCCGGGCTATTTCTCGCTGCAGTTGGAAGGCGGCGGCCGGGCCACGCTGACCGCACGGGTGCCCGCACCGGGGGAGGCCGCAGACACGGGCCACCCGGAGGCCGCGCATGGGTTCGACGCGCTGCCCCGGCACGAACCGGTCGTTCAGGCCCTCACCAAAGCCCTGGATCAATACGTGGTCAAACGTGGACGGCACCTGTCGGTCATCGCCGGGTACCCCTGGTTTCTGGACTGGGGACGCGACACGCTCATCGCCGCGCGGGGCATGATCGCGGCCGGCCGCCATGCCGCCGCACAGGCCATCGTCCAGCAGTTTGCCGCGTTCGAGCAGGACGGCACCATTCCCAACATGATCCACGGGACCGACACCGGCAACCGCGACACTTCCGACGCGCCCCTATGGCTCCTGCGGGTGTGCGACGAACTGGGGGCGGCCATGGGACATGAGGCGCTGCTGGCCACCGACTGCGGCGGTCGGCCGCTCGCACAGGTGCTCTTTTCCATGGTGAACGCCCTGACCGACGGGACACCCAACGGAATTGCCATGGACACGACGACAGGGCTGCTTTTCAGCCCCTCCCACTTCACCTGGATGGACACCAACCACCCGGCCGGCACACCGCGTCAGGGCTACCCCATCGAGATCCAGGCCCTGTGGGCCGCCGCTCTGGATTACCTGAGCCGCGTGGACGCGCCGGTCCGTCGCCGCCGGTGGCGGAAACTGGCCGAACAGGTACGACAGTCCATCGCGTCCCTTTTTTTCGACGACCGGCGGGCCTATCTGTCCGATTGCCTGCACGCCGCCCCCGGCACGCCGGCCGGCCAGGCCACGGCCGACGACCTCCTGCGGCCCAACCAGCTGTTCGCCCTGACGCTGGGAGTGTTGACCGACCGGCGCATGGCCGCGCCAATCCTGATGGCCTGCCAGGAACTGCTGGTTCCCGGCGCCATCCGCAGCCTGGCCGACCGCCCCGTTCACCCCGAGCTGCCGATTGTACACAACGGGGTCTTGCTCAATGACCCCAAAAGGCCCTATAGTGGCGTTTATGCCGGAGAAGAGGACACCCACCGCAAACCCGCCTATCACAACGGCACCGCCTGGACCTGGCTCTTTCCCAGCTTTTGCGAAGCCTGGGCGGCCTGCTTCGGTCCGGCCGAGTTCGACACGGCCCTGGCCTGGCTGGCTAGCAGCACAATCCTGATCAACGACGGCTGTGTGGGCCATGTACCGGAGATTCTCGACGGCGACGCCCCCCACCATCAGCGCGGCTGCGACGCCCAGGCCTGGGGGGTGAGCGAGCTGCTGCGGGTCTGGATCACGATTCAGGCGGCCAAGGATGCCCAGGCGGCCCGTTAGGCCGGTGGCCTGTTTATTTCAACCGTTTACCCTCAATCAGCCATGAAGGATGCACACCATGCGGTTATTGCAAACATTCCAAGTATTTCCAGATATACCCGAACCCCTCATGTTCCTGGAGACGCTGTCGCGCAATCTGTGGTGGTGTTGGAACCAGAACGCCGTCGAACTGTTCCGGCGCATCAACCCCCGCTTGTGGGAAACCGCGGGGCACAACCCCACCGTGTTCGCGACCCTGATCCCCCAGGAACGTCTCGAGGAGCTGGCTAACGACGACAGCTACCTGGCCCACCTCAAACAGGTTCGCGACCGCTACGAGAACCGGATCCTGCAGGAAACCGATCGCGAAACCCCCTGGGACCGCGGGGAGACCGTGGCCTATTTTTCCATGGAGTTCGGCATCCACGAGACCCTGCCGCTGTTCGCCGGTGGACTGGGGATCCTGGCCGGCGACCACCTCAAGGCAGCATCGGGCATGAAAATGCCCCTGGTGGGGGTGGGGTTGCGCTACCGGCAAGGCTACTTTCACCAGTACCTGGACAAGGACGGCTGGCAGCAGGAGACCTATCCGGAGACCGACCTCTACCATCTGCCGCTGTCCAAGCAAAAAGACGCCGACGGCCACGACCTGGTGATCCAGGTGCCCTTCGACGGCCGCGAGATCCTGGCCCTGGTGTGGAAAATCCGCGTCGGGCGCATCCCCTTGTTCCTGCTGGACACCAACCTGACCGAAAACCCCCCGGAGACGCGTGACATCACCGCCAGACTCTATTCCGGCGAACAGCAGGTCCGGCTGGCCCAGGAGGTCCTGCTGGGCATCGGCGGCATGCGGGCCCTGGAGGCCCTGGGCATCCACCCCACGGTCTGCCACCTCAACGAGGGCCACTGCGCCTTCGTGGGCTTGGAGCGACTGCGGCAGATCATGCAGCAGCACCACATCGACCTGGACACCGCCCTGGAGATCGTGCCGCGCACCACGGTCTTTACCACCCACACCCCGGTGGCGGCCGGGCACGACGAATTCCCGCCCGATATGGTCAAGCCCTTCCTCAAGTCCTTCGAAGATGCCTTCAACATGAAGGTCGACCAGCTGGTCGCCATGGGTCAGCCCGACGGGGCGCCGCCCGAGACACCGTTTTCCATGTTTATCCTGGGGCTGCACACGGCCCAGCACATCAACGCGGTCAGCAAGCTGCACGGCCAGGTAGCCCGGCGCATGTGGTCGCACATCTGGCCCAACCGGTCCGACGACGAAACCCCCATCACCCATGTAACCAACGGCGTGCACATCCCCAGCGTGCTGGCGCCCGAAATCAAATTGCTGTTCGAACGCCACCTGGGACCGCAGTGGAACATGGGCTCCACCATCCCGGAAAACAGCACCCGCATTGAAAACGTCTTCGACGAGGAGATCTGGCAGGCCCACGAGATGTGCCGTTCGCGCCTGATCCGCAGCGTGCGCGAACTCATGCACCACCAGTACGCCCGCCGCAACGCACCCCTGAACGTGATGAAAGCCGTCGAGTCGGTCCTGGATCCGGATGTCCTGACCGTGGCCTTCGCCCGGCGATTCGCGACCTACAAGCGCGCGCACCTGCTGTTCCAGGACCCCGAGCGGCTGGAAGCCATCATCAACTCGGCCACCCATCCGGTGCAGTTCGTCTTCGCCGGCAAGGCCCACCCCCGCGACGACGAGGGCAAGAAGATCATCCGCCGCCTGGTCGAATTCGGGCGCAAGGTCAGCCTGCGCCACCGCTTCGTCTTTCTGGAAGACTACGACATGCACATTGCCCGCATGCTGGTTCAGGGGGCCGACGTGTGGCTCAACACGCCGCGCCGCCCCATGGAGGCCTGCGGAACCTCGGGCATGAAGGCGGCCCTCAACGGCGTCCTCAATGTCAGCATTCTGGACGGCTGGTGGTGCGAGGGCTACAGCCCGGAACGGGGGTGGCGCATCGGCAACGGCGAGGAGTACCAGGATCACCAGTACCAGGATGCCATCGAAAGCCAGGCCCTGTACAACATCATCGAAAACGAAGTCGCCCCGCTCTACTACGAGCGCGACGCCGGCGGCATGCCCGGCCAGTGGATCCGGATGATGAAGGCCTCCATGAAGATGGCCATGGCCCAGTTCTGCAGCCTGCGCATGATCACTGAATACGAGGAGCGCTTCTACCTGCCCGCCAGCCGGCGCTTCACGGAGCTGACCGCCGACGGTGCCGCCGAGGCCCGCCAGCTGAGCGGCCAGCTCAAGCGCTACCTGGACAAATGGCGGCAGGTCCGGGTCTCCCAGCCCATGGGCAGCGCCACGGGTCCCTTTCGGGTCAACCAGTCGTTCGAGGTCACCGCCGAAGTCGAGACCGGGGAGCTGAATCCGGACGAGCTGGACGTGGAACTCTACTACGGCAAGATGCGCCATCTGGACCAGGTCGAAACGCCCCGGGTCAAGATCATGAAGGTCAAAGAGACCTATTCGGCCAACCGGCACCTGTATGCCTGCCAGCTGCCCTGCCGCAATCCCGGCCGCTACGGCTTCACCGTCCGGGTGACCCCCAAGGCCGATGCCTGGGTCAAGTTCCGGCCGGCCCTGCTGACCTGGGCCTAAGGCCGGGCCACCGCCTGGAAAGGAGACGCCGATGCGGGCGGCCTGGCCCGGGAGCGGACCTTCAACCTGAAAGCCGATCCGGCCTTTTACCGCAATTACACCGCCGACAGGCACACCAGCGGCAAACGCGCCAACCCGGCCCGGCAGTATATCGACCGGTATGAAAAAAGGCTTGAACGCCCGCTGATCGCTTAGCCCGGCTCCGGTTCGACACCGGCCGCAACCGGGCCTGGATCACGGCGCCACGACCAAAATGGCCTTGACAAAAAAAGCAATCAAATATTAAGTGATAATCATTATCCTTTAATACAAACCCAAAGGAGAACACCGTGACCGAAACGCAATTCAAACACGTCTGCCACTGCACCAACTGCGGCAACGAAGCCGAGATGATGGTAACCTGTGAACTCCCCGAAGCGCCAACGCCAACCGCACCACCCAAGGTCGTATCCCAGGAAGAGGGAAAAACCAAGGGCCACGCGGTATGTTCGCACTGCGGCGGAGAAGCCGACATCTGGCTGGACGAGTGAAGGACTCCCAACGGCGGTAACGGGCAACCCGCCGGGCACTACCGCGCGCCGACGGCCAAGGTGGCCATGTAGGCCGCATACAGGGCGATGAACATCGCGGCTTCCAGGCGGTCGATGGCATGCCGCCGGACCGTGAACATGAACACGAACAAGAGCAGGGTGGCCAGGACGGCGGTGCCAATGTCCAGGTTAGTGGCCGTGCCAAACGGCAGGGGCTGAATCACGGCGCTGATCCCCAGGATAAACAGCACATTGAAGATGTTCGAGCCGACCACATTTCCCACGGCGATGTCGGCATTGCCCCGGCGTGCCGCGATGATCGAGGTGGCCAGTTCCGGCAGGGAGGTGCCCACGGCCACCACGCTCAGGCCGATGACAGCCTCGCTGACCCCCAAAAGACGGGCAAGGCTGACGGCGCCGCTGACGATCAGCTGCCCGCCCGCCATCAACCCGAACAGTCCCACGCTGATGTAAACCAGGGCCCGCCCCGTTCCCAGGTCTCCTCGGGGCGCAGCCTCACCGAGTCTCCCGACCCGCATGGCCCCGGCCACCGTGTAGTAGATGAACACACCGAACAAGGCGAGCAGCACCAGCCCGTCGATGCGCGTCAGGACGTCGGTCGGGCCGCCGTCCAGGGCGCGGTCGTTGGCCAGAACCGCCATGACGACCACCGCCAGCAGGCACATGGGAATCTCGCGCCAGACGATTTCCGCGTTCACCCGCAGTGTTCGGATCGAAGCGGCGACGCCCAGGATCAGGAGGATGTTGGCGATGTTGCTGCCGATGACGTTGCCGATGGCGATGTCGGTGGTCCCGCGCACGGCGGCAATCAGGTTAACGGCCAGCTCGGGTGCGGAGGTGCCGAAGGCCACCACGGTCAACCCGATGACCATGTCCGACACCGCCAGCCGGCGCGCCACCACCACGGCGCCGTCGACCAGCAGGTCGGCCCCCTTGAGCAGGAGCCCAAAGCCGACCAGGATCACCAGGACCGCAAGCGGTGCGGTCATGCGGCCGGCTTTCGGATAACGGACGGCATGGTCAGCGATGCCTGCACCTGTCGACCGACGTCTACCGAAGGATGTCTCACTTGGGGCTGCCCCGCAAGGCAACCTCGTGCACCCGGAACCAGCGGTCGCTGGTACACTGAATGCGCACCGTCTTGCCGCGGGTGCCGGCCGGCAGTTCGAAGGTCTGCCAGGCCGCCGTCGCTGAGCGGGCCTGCCTGAAGGCGCCCACCAGCCGGCCGTCCACCAGCACATTGAAACGGAAGGTGTGGTTCGGCGCGCATGGCCAGATTCATGAACCCATCCCGGTCGAAATCCACCGTGGTCACGTCGCTGCCCAGGCCGGCCGTGCTGCCCTGAGCGCCGCCCGCATCGGGCACGGCCCTGAAGGAACCGTCGCCCAGGTTCTCGTATAGCAGGTTGGGCTGGTTGGCCGACCGGCTGGAACGCACGAGATAGAGGTCCACATCCATGTCATTGTCGCAATCGGCCGTCCTGCTGGGTGAACAGCGCCGTAGATGCCTTTCCGTCGGGCCGTCGGGCGGTCACGATCAGCACGTCCAGGGGCCGTCGTTGTTCCAGTCGAACCACAACGGTGTCCGACTGTTGCCCAGGCGGCGCCGTGCAGGTCCATGCGCTTGAGCCCGGTCAGCGAGCCGAGAGCGGTGAAGGTGCCGTCAGCGTTGTTGCTGAAAGCCGATGATAGCAACTCACATACCAATATCCCAGACCTGATCCAGGCAGAGTGGCCGCGGCCGGTAATTTTTATTTTTTAATGTTTTCATTGTGTTATAAGATTATTTCCCGTACCTGACAACCCGGATTCGACCCGGCACACGCACGCTGGCGGCTGCGGCCGCACCGGCGTGCGGAAACCAGACATGGCATGTCCGATGGGCGCGAACAGGCGGACCGCCCCTGTCCGGTTCGATGCACAGCGTTGGTGTCCGGAAATCGTCAGTCCCGTTTGAACAGTCCGCCGCTGCGCCGCATCAGGGCATGGGCCTCGGCTTCGCGGATGCGCTCGGCCTGGGCATCCTTGCGCTGGCGCGCGGCCTCCAGTTTTTTGGTCAACTCGTCGAAATCGGCCGGCTTGAGCAGGTAGTCGAAGGCCCCGGACTTCAACCCCTTGACGGCGGTGTCGACGGCCCCGTGGCCGGTCAAGAGCAGCACCTCGATGACCGGGTGCCGGGCCTTGATCTGTTTAAGGGTCTCGATGCCGTCCATGCCGGGCATTTTGATGTCCAGCACGACCACATCGACTTCCGGCAGGGCGTCATCCTGACCTTCGGCCAGAACCGCCAGCGCTTCCTGCCCGCTGAAGGCCGTTCGAACCCGGTGACCGGCATCGGTCAGCCGCAGGGACAGGACCTCGACGAAATCGCGCTCGTCATCGACCAAAAGGATGTTGATCGGTAAGTTAAGCATGTGTCTCTCCTATCGTGCAATATTGAAAAATTAGGGTTGATCCAGCGCGACCGGCTTGCGGGGCAGAAAAACGGTGAAGGTCGCCCCCTCGCCCAGCCTGCTGTCGACCGTCATGCGCCCGCCCAGCTGTTCGACGATACCGCGCGACACCGACAGCCCCAGGCCGGTCCCCTCGCCGGGGGGTTTCGTGGTAAAAAACGGCTCGAAAATCTTTTCGAGCAGTTCGGGTGGAATCCCCGGACCATTGTCCCTGACGACGACCAGGGCCTCCTGGCCGTTGCCGCTGACCACCAGGTCGACCCGGCCGCCCGGCGCCATGGCCTGCAGACCGTTGGTCACCAGGTTGATCAGCACCTGGCGGACTTGGAACGGATCGCTCCAGACCCGCATGTCCTTGACTTCACAGGCCGCGGTGACGTCGGCCTGACAGGCCGAGGCCGTCTTGCGGGTCAGCTCGACCACCTCGACCACCAGGTCCGATAGATTGAACTCCCGGATCGAGGCGTCGGACTGCCGCGAAAAACTCAGCATCTGGTGGGTGATCCGCCGCGCCCGCACAACGCTGGACTCGATCTTGCCCAGGGCCAGGTCGAAATCCTGGCGCAGCCCAGCCGACAGCGAGGCGTCCTTGGCCACCCGGCTCTTCAGCCAGCCGGCCGCGTCGTTGATGATCGCCAACGGGTTGTTGATTTCATGGGCGGTGCCGGCCGACAGCGTTCCCAGGGCGGCCAGCCGGTCGGCGGCGATGAGCTGCTGCTGCATGCGCACCCGGAAGTGCTCCTCACGGGCCTGCTCCTGGGAGCGAATCAGCTTGTCGAAGGCCTGGCGGATCTTGCCGATCAGGTGCTCGATCTCGATCGGCTTGGTCAGGTAGTCGAAGGCGCCGGCCTTGATGCCGGCCACGCCTTCGCGGGTGTCCACATTGCCGGTGACCAGGATGACCTCCGTGTCGGGGTGGTCGACGCGGATGCGCTCCAAGGTGGCCAAACCATCCATGCCCGGCATGCGGACGTCCAGCAGGACCACATCGACCGGCTCCTGCTCCAGCGACGCCAGCGCCGCCTCACCGTCGGCGGCCTGGTTGACCACCGCCCCGCGGCGCTCGAGCCGCCGGGCCAGGCTCTCCCGGAAGCCGCTTTCGTCATCGACGATCAATATCCGGGTTCTGCGTTCTCCGCGCCACATGGCCGGCTCCTAAACCAGTCCCAGCAGTTTCCACCACACGGCGCAGATCACGACCAGCGCGGTCAGCAGCACGGGGGTCGCCACCAGCCCGGCCTTGGTCAGGTCGGACGACTTGAACTGACGGTACGAGTAGGCAATCGCGTTGGGGGGACAGCCGATGACCAGCAGCATGGCAAAAGAGGTCGCCATGCCCAGGCAAAGGGCCAGGACGCGCGGGTCGACCCCTTCCAGCTGGGCCAGTGGTATCACGATGGGCAGGATCAGGGCCGCCGCGGCCACGTTGGCCATGGCGTTGGTGACCACGGCGCCGAAGACCGCCACGCCGATGAACATGACCAGCCAGCCGCTGCCCTTGAACAGGGGGAAGAACAGGTTGGCAAAATAGCCGGCCGCACCCGAGGCGTCCATGCCCAGGCCCAGCGAGATACCGCCGCCGAAGATGAACAGCACCGTGCCCCACTCCAGGTGCTTGTGAATGTCCTCCCATTCGAGTACGCCGCTGACGACCAGCACGGCGATGGCCAGGATGCCCGGAATGGAGTAGTCCAGGCCGTGGATGCCCTTGGTGAGCCAGAATCCGAAGGCGATGGCCAGGATAGCGGCGGTCTTTTTCTCAAGAGGGGTCCAGGGGCCCATCTTTTGGTCGAACTTGGGCAGCTTGAAACTGCGGTCGGGCCGATAGACAAAGTAGATCACGCACACGGCCAGGGGCACGGTCACAAAGCCGGCCGGCGCGGCGAACTTAATCCAGTCGAAAAAGGTCAGCTCCATGCCGGTGAACTCTTTCAGAAAGGCCGCCGCAACCATGTTGCGGCCCCCGCCCACCAGGGTGATCATGCCGCCGGCCGACGCGGCAAAGGGCACCGAGAGCATCATGAACTTGGCCGTGTTGGTGTAGGGCTTGATCCCGGCCGCCCGCATCAGGGGCAGCATGGTGGCGATCCCGATCGCCGCGGCCGCCGCGTCGTGGAAAATGCCCGAGGCGTAGCCCAGCCCCACCGACAGCAAAAAGGTGAAGCGGATCACGCTGTCGCCAGCCTGGCGGGCGATGGCCTGGCCCAGACGCTGGGTCAGGCCGGCTTTTTCCAGCGCGATGGCGTACACCAGGCAGCACATGATGAACACCACCACCGGGTGCATGTAGGGCGCCCAGGCGCCTTTGACGTCGGTCACGCCGGTCAGGATCATCAGCACGCCGATGCACACGGCCGTGATCTCCAGTGGGATCGGCTCGAAGACGAACAAAAACAGCAAAAAGGCCAGCGTGGCCAGAAAGCGCTGGGCCTTGGGCGACAGGCCATCGACAAAACCGACCTGCACGTCGCTCAACCCCAGGTTTTCGGCCGTTTCGGCGATGTGCTGGGCCGTGGACCGGGGCTGACCGGGAGCTATGGCCTTGAGCACATACCGGTTGGTTTTTTGCCCATCGCCCGTCTCGACAGTGAAATCGGCGCTCAAGGCGGCCGCCAACCGTTGCTCCGGATCGCCGGTCACCTCGAATTTGGTCCCTTCCGGACGCGGTATCAGCATGACGATCAAGCCCAGCAACACGGCGATGCCCAACTGTAAGAACTTGTTTTTCAATAGCATAGTACCTTCCTTTGAAATTATCCGGCGACGCTGCGGTCGCTACCGGTTGCATGCTGCGTGAATGGTTTCCAGCAGGCTCTCCAGGTCACAGGGCTTGGTCAGGTAGTCGAAGGCACCTTTCGCAATCCCCTCCCGGGCCGCCTGTTCCGACCCGTGACCGGTCAGGATGATCACCGCCAGGTCAGGGTCCATCTTCTTGAAGATCTGCAGGACATCGATGCCGTCCATGTCGGTCATTTTAAGATCGACGACAGCCGCGTCGAAGGGCTGCCTGCGCAGGAGTTGGATCGCCTGCTGTCCCGAACTGGAGGTCGACACCGCAAGGCCCCGCTTTTCAAGGCGCTTGGACAGCACCTCCAGGTAGCCGATCTCATCGTCGACCAGCAGCAATCGTATCTTGCGCGCGTCCGTCGCCATCGGTTCAATACCCTCTTTTCAGGGCGATCAGCTGGGCCTTGGCCTGCAGGATCTTCTCTTCGTGCTCACGCTTCTTGATGACCGCCCGGTCGATTTTGGCCAGCAGCAGATCGATTTCGCAGGGTTTCATCAGGTAGTCGAAAGCGCCGGCCTTCATGCCGTCGATGGCGCTCTCCACGGTGGCGTGGCCGGTCAGCATGATCACCTCGATGTTGGGATGGGCCTGTTTAATCCGCGCCAGCGTCTCCATGCCGTCCATACCCGGCATCTTGACATCGAGGATAACCACATCGAAAGCGGCGACGCCGCCCGACTCGAGTTTGTCCAGGGCCTCGGCTCCGCTCAGGGCCGTGGTCACCTTCAGGTCGCGTTTGGCGATGCGCTTGGACAGCGTCTCGACAAACGAGGCCTCGTCGTCGACCAGCAGCACGGACGGTGGAACCAAGGACGTCATTCGGTACCCCATTGTCTTCTCCTTGTTGTCAGTGGACCAGCGGTAAGGGTGGGTGGCTGCCATCGGAACGGATGGCCGCCGCTCATGCAGTGGTCCGGCGGTCGCCGTCGTGCGCGCCGGTCTTTTCCTTGTCGATGGGCAGGGTGATCGTAAAGGCCGTTCCCTGGCCCTTGGCGCTTTGGACCCGGATCTCGCCGCCCAGCTTGTTGATGATGCCGTAGCAGATCGACAGCCCCAGGCCGGTTCCCTGACCCACGGGCTTGGTGGTGTAGAAGGGATCGAAAATGCGGGCCAGATTGGCCTCGGCGATGCCGGCGCCGTCATCGGCGACCGTGAGCACGATCCAGCCGTCCTGCTGCCCGGTCGCGACCTGGATCGTACCGCCCGATGCGCCCATGGCGTCGACGCTGTTGTTGAGCAGGTTGAGCATCACCTGCTGAATCTCGGTGGCCGAGGCCCAGATCGGCGGCAGGTCGGCGGCCAGCTGGGTGTCGATCTGGACGTTGGCGTAGCGGGTTTTCTGGTCCACCAGGGTGATCATCTCCGCCACCAGGGCGTTGAGGTCGATCTCCTTTATGGTCGGGTCGGTCTTGCGCGCAAAGGAGAGCAGTTTGTGGGTGATCTCCTTGCAGCGGCCTCCCTGGGTCTTGATCTGGGAGGCGGCCCGGTCGATCTCGGCCAGGGTGTCGGGCGGCATGGGCGCCGGCTCTTCCAGCAGGTCCTTGATCCAGCCGGCCTCTTCGACCATGATGGCCACGGGGTTGTTGATCTCGTGGGCGATGCCGGCGGCCAGTTCACCGATGGAGGCCAGCCGGCCGGCCTCGACCACCTGGTCGCTCATCTTCTCTTTCTGCTCACGCTCCTCTTCGATCAGCAGGGTCATGTTGCGGGATATGAAATAGGTGAACATGGCCACCACGCCGGTCCACAGCAAAAACAGGAGCGCCGCGTTGACGCGGGCGCGGTTCCAGGTCGCGAAGGCATCCGCCAGCTCCTGCTGGAAGATCAAAATCCAGCGCCCGTTGTTGAGGGGCGTAATGGCAAAAATGCTCTCCTGGCCGTCAACGACCTCGATGGTCTCGATGCGGACCTTGTCGTGCTCCAGGTCGGCCTTGAGAAAGCGCTGATGCGGCTTGCCGACCACGTTGGCGTCGAAATGGGTGTTGGTCTGCATGGCGCCGGCGCGGTTGATGATGAACGCGAAACCGGTCTTGTCGATGCGGATGTTGGAGACCAGGGCGTTGAAGGTCTGAAAATCCACCGTGGCCCGCAGGATCCAGCCCTGGCTGCCCTGCGGTATTTTTACGGCGACGATAAAGTGCGGCGACCCGCGCAGGCCCGAAAAGACATCGCTGACGTAATACTGGCTTTTCTGGGCCTCTGAAAACCAGACGGCATCGGCATAGTTGGCCTTGGCCAGATTGAAGGGCCCGGAATAGGCGTGCTGGATACCGTCGGGGCCGATCAACCCGATGTCGACAAAAACGCCCCCGTACTCTTCGCGCAAGATGGCCAGCTTGTTGGTCAGAAAGATCGGGTTCATCAATTTGTCGATATCGTGGGAGCGGGCCAGAACACGGATGTCGCCCAGCCGGTCGGTCAGGAAACTGTCGATCGTGCGACTGTGCTTGCGAACCAGCACGGACAGGTGGTCGGTCACCTTGTTGCGATAGACCTCTCCAAACTGGTGCACGATGACCAGGCCGATCACCAGCAGGGGCACGCCGGCCACCAGCATCACGATCAACACCAGGCTCCATGGCCGCGGATTTTTTTGACGCGTGTGCAAACGGTCGATTTTCATGGGTTCGTTTCCCTGTTGGCGTCCCGGTCGAAGCGGGCGTTGGGTTAGATTGCCGGCGTCGTCGGGTCAGACAAGACACCCACCACTGGGCGCGCGGCCGCTTGGTCGGATCCAGCCGCGCACCCGGCAATGGCTACCTACTTTCAGCAACTCACGTGCCAATACCGCAAAGGCCCTGTGGGTGGCCGCCGGTGATCTTTCGTATTTTTAAAATACCTAAGTATTACAATTTGTTAGGTTGTTTTTGGCTGTCGGTCTATTTTCCCGGGCGTCCCGCCGCAGCGGCCATTTGTGCCTCTGTCAATCGGACATGCCACGTCCACTAAAACCGGACAGGGGACTCAGGTTGTCCGGTTGTTAATCCGGTGCGGCGGCCGCAGTCGTTCAGCGTCGCGTGTAATTTGCCCACAGCCCACGGGCGAAGAAGGCATGGCTGGGATGGAATGCGACGTCCTGGCACAAGAATTGCTTAGGCAAGCCGTGCACAGGGCCATCAGCGCCGTACCCGCACCTGGAGATCCGATGGGAAAACAAAGGCCGATTAGGCTCACGGGCATTGTGATCGCCGCCGCCTGGAAAAAAAACGGCGACATCGCTGCGGTGGACATCGCCGGATACGACGAAAAGCGCTACCGGGTCGCCGACGATCCGACCGGCCGGCGTTTGCGGCAGTTGGTCAGAGAACGCCTGGTCGTCGACGGCCTGATCGAACAGACAGCCGGTCAGGCGATCATTCACGTCAAGCGATTCCACTGCGACCATCCCCCTCCCGTTGACGCAACAGATCCAAAAAACCATTAGCCGGCGCTGCCGCCCATCTTCATTGCGCCCTGTCCTTCCCAGGATCAGGTCCCCCTTGATCACCCCGACATTTTAGGCTATTTAGGCCCGAACAACTGCAGCCGATGGTCTTTCGGCACACCGCAAGATCGACCTGTTGAGCGTTCAATCAATTGAAAATGAAAGACATCTTGATAATCTGCAAGGATGTCGACGTCTGCCGCCTGATCAAGCACAAGGTCGGCGGAACGGCCACGGTTCGCGCAGCCCCCGACTTCTCCGAAAAATGGGTCGCCGGCGACCACCCATACGATCTGGTCTTTTTCGATGTCCTTCAGCAGGCCGACCGTGCCGCGATGCCTTTCGAGGCGATCAGCCGGCACTTCCGGCACGCCAACCCGCTGGTGCAGTTCATCGCCCTGGCGCCCAAGGAGCAGGCCCGCCAAGCCGTCCTGGCGGTCCGGCAGGGGGCCAGCGACTACCTGACCTACCCCATCGACGGCACCGAGATAGACCTGGTGATGGAGTCGATCCAGCAGAACCTGTCCAAGGAGATGGAACTGGAATACCTGAGGGACAAGTTCTGGAAATCGGATTGGCTGGACATCATCCACACCCACAATCCGGCCATGCGCGGCGTCCTCGATCGCGTGCGCAGCGTCGCCCCCACCATCGCCACGGTCCTTTTGCTGGGCGAAACCGGGACCGGCAAGGGCTTGATGGCCCGGCTGATTCACCGGCACAGCCATCGTGCCGAGGGACCCTTCGTGTCCGTTCACTGCGGGGCCATCCCCGAAACGCTCATCGAAAGCGAACTGTTCGGCCACGAAAAAGGGGCTTTCACCGGTGCGGAGCGCCGCAAAATCGGCAAGTTCGAGATGGCCCGCGATGGCACCATTTTTCTGGACGAGATCGGAACCGTCACCCCGGCGGCCCAGATCAGGCTGCTCCAGGTCCTGCAGGACGGCACCTTCGACCGTCTCGGCGGCGGCGACACCATCGCCACCAACGCGCGCATCATCGCGGCCACCAATGCCGACCTGCAGCTGATGGTCGAAGCGGGCGCCTTCCGCAAAGACCTGCTCTACCGCCTGAACGTCTTTCCGATCGAACTCCCCCCTCTTAAAGCGCGCCGGGAGGACATCCCCCACCTGGTCAACCTTTTTCTGGCCAACCTGAACAACAAGTACGGCAAGCCGATCGTGGGCCTTCAAAACGGCCTCCTGGAAGCCCTGCAGGGATACCACTGGCCGGGCAACCTGCGCGAGCTGGAAAATGTGCTCGAACGGGCCTACATTCTCGAAAACGGCAGCACGCTCAAGTTCGACAGCTTTCCCGACACGCTGGTGGCCGGGTCCAAAATCGTCCGGGCCATCGAGGAGGCCGCCGAGCTGCCGCTGGCGGCGGCACGGCAGGCCGCCGTCGATGCCTTCGAACGATCCTACCTGGCCCGCCTGTTGACCAGAAACAGCGGTCGGATCGACGCCACGGCCAGGTCGGCCGACGTGACCACCCGGCAGCTGAGACGCCTGCTCAGCAAGCACGGCCTGGACAGGCGCGGCTACCGAGCCTGATCCGGTCAGTGCCGGGCGCCGGCGGCGGTCAGTTGCTCAGCACGCTCTCCATCTCGAAGAAAAGGTCCTGCTCGCGGATGACCCCCACGACCTTGTTCGACGATTGCACCACCAGCCGGCGGACGCTCTCGACGTCCATCCGGTAGGCGGCCTCCATCAGGCTGGCTGCGGCGTCGATGACCGGCGGCGCGGGCGACATCACCTGGCTGACCTTGACCTGAGCCTTCTTGCGTATTTCGGTGCTGAACATGCCCTTCCAGAACATGGGCGAATACTGAATGCTGTCGGCCGTCGACGGTTTGGGCGCCGACAGATAGCCGGGCATGATCATTTTGATCAGATCGGTGATGGCCACGATGCCGATCACCTGCCGCCCGCCCGCCATGACCAGCACCGAACGGTGGCCGGTCTCCATGATGCGGCTGGTGGAAATCTTGCACGTGAACGAGCCTTTCAATTGGGCGATGGCATCGGCGATACTCTGGTCGCCGGTCAAGGTGGTGTAATCCTCGAGCGGCACCATGGCCTCGCCGACCGTCTTTTCCTGGCGCACGATGGGCGCCTTGCCGTACTGATAGGCCTCGTGGATCTTGGCCGTCAACAGCTCGATGTCACAGGGTTTGGACAGGTAGTCGAAGGCCCCTTTTCCCAATGCGGCCGTGGCCGACGGCAGGGCGCCGTGCCCGGTGAGCATGATCACCGGCAGGTCGGGCTTCTGTTTCTTGATCTCCTGCAGGGCCTGGTGGCCGTCGATACCGGGCATTTTGATGTCCAAGACGACCACGTCCGGCGCCTCGCCCAGCTTGCCCAGGGCCTCTTCGCCGCTGGCGGCGATAATGGTCTCGAACCCCTTGCGGTTGAGGATCTTTTGGGTCGTGGCCCGGAACTGGGCTTCGTCGTCAACCATCAGGACCTTTATTTTACTTTCCATTGTGTGTCTCCTTTTGCGTCCGGATTCATCGCTCCGGGTACGGCAATGGTCATAAGGTGCATTCGCCACGCACTGCGCTCACCCACCCTGGCCCCCGTCGTCCCCAAAACAGGCCGGCGGAGGCGCGATGCGCATCCGCGGCGGATCATGTGGGTTGGCCTGTCGACAGCAGCCAGTGGAAAGAGCAGGATCGTCGTCAGGACCGACACCCCGACAATCGCCAGGGCCCGATACCACTTGAAACCGAGCCCGGCGGTCATGCCGGTCCCGATCAGCCACCACTTCCAGATTTCGGTGTAGACCAGCGCGGCCGGCAGCCACGAGACCAGCAGCACCACACCGGACGAGAGCGCATAGATCTGAAACAGCCGGCCGAACCGCACCCGGGGTCGGCCGGAGACGCCGGCCAGAAGATAGCCCAGCAGGGACAGCAGGCCGACCATGCCGACGGCGTTGAGCAAAAGGGTGCCGCCCACCGTCAGGGGATTGGCCGGCCTGGCGTAGATCAGGGCCAGGGTGGCGTGTAATATGGCCGACAGGCCCAGAAAGCCCGCGCTCTGGCGCAGGTCGAGCGCTTCCGGCAGATCGCCGAAAAAGCGGCGCGGGTGGCCCAAAAGGCCCGTCACGGTCCGCCAGTAGGCGCTCAGCGCAGCGGCCGGCGATTGGATGGCCAGGGTGGTGGTCATTGCAGTATCCCCAATTTGTAGAGCAGGCCGGCCAGAAAGAGCATCAGGGACACCCCGAAATAGAACCTGCGCTCCGCCTCGCGGCTGAAGTAGATTCTGCCCTTGTCCACACGCAGCTTCCGGTTTTCTTGGGGGGCCGTTTGAATGTCGATGCGATCCATGAAGCGATCTCCTTTGAAGTTGCCCGGCTAGAAGGCCGGCAGTGAACCGAATCCCAGCAGCTGCCAGTAGACCATGGAAAGGATCATCAGCAGGATTTGGGAGCAGAACCACAGCATGACCCCGACCCTGAGAAAATCCTTCGGCCCCAGGTAGCCGCTGGCGTAGACGATGGCGTTGGGCGGCGTGCCGATGATCAGGCAGTAGGCGAAAGAGGAGGAGATGGCCGTCACCATGGCCATAAAGGGGATGAAGGTGGTCCCGGGGTGCGCCAGACCGGCCATGTTGAGCGTGACCGGACCGACGGCCGCTGCGGCCGGGCCGTCCGCCATCAGGTTCGTAATGGTGGCGGTGATGCCGCTGGCCGTGGCCAGCAGGGGCAGCCCGGAGTCCATTCCGAGCGGCGCGACTGCTTCGAGGATGCTGCGCGCCATCCAGTAGGCCGCACCGGTGCTGTCCAGGGTCCGGCCGAAAATGATGGCACCGGCATAGAGCCAGACCACGCCCCAGTCGACCTTGTTCTGGTAGTCGCGCCAGTTGGTCACCCCGGCGAACAGGTAGGCCACGGCCCCGGCCATGGCGATGACGCCGATGCCCAGGCGCACGGGCACGATGCCCATGTCGTAAAAGGTCTTTTCCGTCAACCAGCCGAAGATCATGACCAGGAAGATCACCAGGGCCACCACCTGCTGCCGGCTCCAGCCGCCCATGCGGTCGATCTCGCCCTGCAGCTGGGCCATGGCCGGGGCCAGGGAGGTGATCCGGGGCTTGAAGCGCCAGTTCACCGCCAGCCAGGTGACCGGAATCATGATAATGACGAAGGGCATGCAGTAGATGATCCACTGCAGGTAGCCGATGTCCATGCCGAACATGTCGTTCAGGTAGGTCACCATGATGACGTTGCGGGCGCCGCCCGACAGCGCGCCGGGACCGCCGATGTTGCAGGCCATGGCGATGGTGATCATCAGCATCTTGGCCAGTTCGGGGTCTTCGGGAATCTCGCGGGTCAGGCTGTTCTGGTAGAGCAGGATTCCGATGGGCAAAAACATGGCCGCCAGGGCGTGGTCGGAGATGAAGGCCGCCATGGGGCTGATGACGATGAAAAAGATCAGGGAGATCGATTTGATGTTGGGCACGGCCAGCTTGCGGAACATTGCCAGGCACATGCGCTTGTCGACCCCGGTTTTGACCAGGGCCACGGCGAACATCAGGCTGCCCATGATGAACCAGACCGCGTCGTCCCAGTAGAGCATGGGCACGTCCTTGCGCGAGTAGACGCCGGTAAAGACCAGCAGCAGGCCCACGCAGAAGGAGACGCCCGGCAGCGGAATGCACTCGGTCAGAAAACAGAGCACCACGAAGGCCACCATGGCGATGGCGACCTTGATGTGCCAGGCGCCCGTGTCGGCCGCGCTGCGGTCCTTGTCGGACAGCTCCTCGTACTTGAGGCCGTCGCGGCGCAGGGATAGGCCCTGCTGCATGAGGCCCAGGTAGTCCTGTTCACTGACCGTTTCTTTGACAAAGGCCATGGCCCGATCGAAATTCTTCTGATCGGCGGTGATCTTCTGACCCTGGACCCACTTGAGATCGCGTTTTTCGAATGCGGATTTGCCCAGCGAGCCCATCAGCATGTTCTCGTGCATGATGCGGGCGGTCAGCAGCTGCCACTGCTCGGCATCGGCAGGCGGCTTGTTGAAAAGGGACTGGGTGAAGAAATCAACCACCGCCTTGGGGGCGACCTTGTACTCCACCCCGACGTCCTTCATACCGCTGGGCGTGGGCATGAAAAGAATGGCAAACAACAAGACCACCGGAATGGAAAATATCTTCCAATCGACGTATTTATCGTATCCGGTCGCTTTCTTTGAGGTCGTGCTCTCCATGTGTGACTCCTCGATGTTGGCATGCATCCATGATGGTCCGACCGCCGCTCATGCGACGGGCTGCCGGACGAAGATTGCGGTGCGCCGACTACTCTAAATTTCCATCGGCGATGATCCTGCGCGGCGACTGCATACCCTTGCGCAGCTGGATCAGGCGGATCTTCTCCTCCAGCTGCTGGACCCGCACAAAGGCGTCCTCGGCCCGGTCGATCAGGTCATCCACATCGGCCGGTTTCATCAGATAGTCCGAAGCGCCCGATTTCAGTCCCTCGAACGGCGGACTCGACCGTGGCGTGGCCGGTCAGCATGATCACCTCGACCATGGGGTACTGCTTCTTGATGGCCTTGAGGGTCTCGATGCCGTCCATCCCGGGCATCTTCACGTCCAGAATGACCACGTGGACCGGTTTCTGGGCCAGCAGCTCCAGCGCCCGACTGCCGCTGGAAGCGGTGATGGCGTCGTAGCCCTTTTTGGTTAGCAGCTTTTGGGTGGTGGCCAGAAAGCGCTCTTCATCGTCGACCAGCATGATCTTGACTGTTTTCATCTCGGTTGCTCCTATGCACTAAAAGGGTTGATTCGGTTGTCATCTATGCTTGACGGCCGCCTCGAAGGCGGCCGGCCTGGCCGGCTTGCCCGCCCCCGGGGCAGCGATAGCGTGCGGCGCACCTCAGGCAGCGGCCTGCAGGGTGACCGTGAAGGTGGTCCCCCGGCCTTCCTGGCTGCTGACCTGCATGCGCCCGCCCATGCTTTCCACGATCCCGTAACAGACCGACAGGCCCAACCCGGTGCCTTCACCGACCGGCTTGGTGGTGAAGAACGGCGAAAAAACCTTGGCCAGGTTGTCGGGGCTGATGCCGCAGCCGTTGTCGGTGACCTGGATCGCCACCGTTCCGTCATCGGCCGCGGACGCCGCCAGCGCCAACTGGCCGCCCGACACGCCGTGACGCGCCAAAATGGCGTCGATGGCGTTGTTGAGCAGGTTCATGATCACCTGCTGAAGCTGGGCCGGGTCCCCGCTGACCGTCATCGGTCGGGGATCGACCGCCTGTTCGAAGGCGATGCCGTGCACACTGGCCTTCTGGTGGATCATCTTGGTCACTTCCGGAATGAGCGTGTGCAGATCGACGCTGACGACTTCGGGCTCACTCTGGCGGCCGAATTTGAGGATGGCCTGGGTGATTTTGGCACAGCGGGTGATCTGCAGCTTGATCTGGTCGATGGAGTCCTCCAGTTCGGTCAGGGTCTCGGACAGTGCCAGCCGGCCGTCGGCTTTGAGTTCGTCGAGCAGGGCTTCGATCAGGGACTGCTCGCTCTTGATGATCTGGAGGGGATTGTTGATCTCGTGGGCGAACCCGGCCGCCATCTCGCCCAGTTCCGCCAGACGGCTGGTACCGATGAGCTGGCGGGTCAGGCTCTCTTTTTCCGAGTGCATGCGCTCGAGCCGGCGCACGATGTGCTCGGTCATGTAAAAGGCCACGGCCACGATGGCCATGCCGCCCAGAACGAAGATGGCCAGCGACCAGTAGACGGTCGTGAACAGGGTCGCGAAGGCCTCGGTGGTTCGCTGCCGGGCCACCAGGGCCCAGTCGCCGACTTTGAGCCGGGCAATGGCGTACAGGTATTTCTGGCCCTGGTCGTCTTCTTGGACAAAGCTCTCGATCTTGCCTGGGCGCTCCGGGAACCGCAGGTTCTCGGTGGTTTGGGACAGGATCTCCCCGCCCGAGCGCCGGGTGGTCTGCAAGTACGCCGGAGCGATTCACGATGTAGGCTTCGCCGGTTTCACCGATGTGGATGCCGCCGACCAGGGTTTCGAACATCTGGGTGTCGATGGTAGTGCGGATGACCCAGCGTTGCCCGCCGGTGCCGGTCGCGATGGCGATGATGAAGTGAGGCTCTTGGCGATAGCCCATGAAAACGTCGCTGATGTAGACCGTGTTGGCCATGACCTGCATGAACCACTCGGCGTCCCGGTAGTGGCGGCCGGCCAGTTGATACGGCCCCACGTAGGCCACGTGCATGCCATCGGCATCGAAAATTCCCAGGTCCGCAAAGGCCTCGGACACCTTTTTCAGGCGTTCGAATACGGCCTGCAGGTTTTCCGTGTCGCTCAGCTCGTCGAAGGTGTGAGTATTGACGACGAACTCGATGTCGCGGGTGCGCTCGGTTAAAAAGGTTGTCAATCATCTGGCGGTGATTGTCGACGACTCGGGACATGCGAGTGATGGTCCCCTTTTCGAGCGACGATTTGAGCGAGTAGAAACTGAGCCCCATGATCAGAATAAAGGGTATGAAGGGCACCAGAATCATGGTGGTCAGCAGGATGCCGCGAATACTGCTGTAGCGATGGCTCTCTTTCTGCATCTATCCCCCGATTCAAACCAACGGTCATATGCGACGGTGTCGGACACGCGCCTTCGACGAAGCCATATTCAATTATGGTGCCAACAAACTGGACCCAAAATTTTTATAACTTAATGAAAAAATTGTATATTTTTTATTTCATGCGGGCGACGGGAAGGCGTGGGGGCAGGCGGTGTCAACTCTTTTTACAGCATGTAAAGCAACCCTTACGAGAAAAGGGGCGGGGTGGGAATCGCGCTTTCATCCGGCAGGGCATAGCCAGGGCCCAGGGGATCATCAGGCGGCATCCGGCCGTGCATCAGCCATCGCCGACAAAGGCCTGCTTGACGACCCCGATGGCCTGGTCCACCGGCAGCACCATGGCGATACCGGTGCCGTGCTCGTGAAAGCGGCCTGCCCGGCCGATGGCGGATAGGATCGGCGCCACGGCGGCCTCTTCCACGAGACTGACAATCAACTCCGTACGCACGTCCAGACTCAGTCCAAAAAAGGTTTTGGCCTCACCGGCACCGGTTCCGGCGGCGGAAATGACGGTCGCCCCCGTCGCTCCGGCTTTCTTGGCCGCGCTGATGACGGCATCGGTCAGGTCCGGCTTTACCATGGCGATGATGCACTTGTAAGTCATTGGTCGTCTATCCTCCCCGTCGGATGGTTGGTTGAACCGGACCCACCGTCGCCGGCTGGCATCAAGGCCCGCTTTCTCAGTCGGTCGCGCCGGCGCACCATCCACTGCGCCAGCTGGGCGTACCCCAGCACACTGATGATCGGGAACACGCTGGCGAAGGCGATCAGGCCGAAGCCGTCGATCACGGGGCTGCGCCCGGGAACGTGGGATGCCAGCCCGAGGCCGAGCGCGGCCACCAGCGGGACGGTGACCGTCGATGTGGTCACCCCGCCGGAATCGTAGGCCAGCGGGATGATCATGCGGGGTGCGAAAATGGTCTGCACGGCGACGATCAGGTAGCCGGCCAGGATATAAAGGTAAAGCGGCGTTCCGGTAATGATGCGAAACACCCCCAGGGTAATGCCCACGGCCACGCCGACGGCCACGGCCAGGCGCAGCCCCAGCGCCGAGATCGACTTGTGGGACGCCTCCTCGGCCTTGTGGGCAACGGCGATCAGGGAAGGCTCGGCCACGGTGGTGGAAAATCCGATCAACAGGGCAAACAGGTAGACCCAGCCGTAGGCGGTCCAGACCTCGCGCCCCCCTGATCGGGCGCTTTCCACCAACTGGAGCGCCATGGTCCGGCCGACCGGGAAGAGCGCCATGTCGAGCCCGGCCAGAAAGCAGGTCATGCCGATCAGGGCCATCAGAAAACCGAACAGGATCGGTCCCGGTCTGGGAAGCTTGCGTCTGAGCACCACCATCTGAAAAAAAACCAGCAGCACCAGCACCGGCAGGACGTCCCGGGCCGTGGCCAACAACAAGCTGATGGGGTTGAAAAGGATCTCCATGATTTCCCTAGTGAACGAACAGCCCGAACACCATTACGAACAGCATGGGTGTCAACGATGCCAGGGCAATTAGTCCAAATCCATCGGTCAGCGGGTCCCGGCCGCGGATGGTGCGGGCCAGGCCGACCCCCAGGGCCGTGACCAGCGGCACGGTGACGGTCGACGTGGTCACCCCGCCGGTGTCGTAGGCCAGCCCGACGATCTCTTGCGGCGCGAACAGGGTCGTCAACATGACGAGCAGATATCCCCCGACGATCAGTATCGGCAGCGACCACCCCTTCAGGATGCGCAAGACCCCGACGACGATGGCCAGGCCGACGGAAAAGGCCACCACCAGGCGGACCTGGAGGGCATAACGCCCGATCGTGCCGGCATCGTTGTCGATCAGTCCCGCCTGCGCTGCGGCCCTGGCGCCCTCCCGGGTCACGGCGATCAGGGCCGGCTCGGCCACGGTGGTACCGAAACCAAGGGTGAAGGCGAACAACAACAACCAGAACAGGCTGCCTTTCCGGGCGAATTCCTCGGCCAGGGTTTCGCCGAGCGGGAACAAGCCCATGTCCAGACCGATGACGAACAGGGCCAGCCCGACAATTACCAGGGCCAGCCCCACGAGAACGGAGAGCAGTTCCGGAAAGGGCTGGCGCAGGACCAGGCCCTGAAACAGGGCGATCACGACGATGATCGGCGCCAGGTCCCGGCATGCGCCGACCAGGGCGCGGCGCAGCATATGAAAGAGGTCAACGACCATGCTTGGCCACGGAAGCGGTTTGCCGCTGCGCCGGGTGGTCGGGATGGCCGACGGGCGACGCCATGCCGCGCGGCGGGTCGCTGCGCGGATCCAGGGCCATGACGACCGGCGATGTGCTCTTCATGGGCACGAAGGCCACCTGGTCCACCACCGGCACGGTCTCGATCCGCTCCTGTTTGCGCAGATAGAGGATCAGCGCCAGGAAGGTGACATGCACCAGGCACCAGAACGCGAACAGGCCGAAGGGGTTGTCCAGCAGACTCATCACCCCGGCGGCCAGAATGGGACTGAGGCTGGCACCGATGCTGTAGGCAAACAGAAGCCCCGCACTGACCGCCACGGTCTCATGGCCGCCGAACAGGTCGTGAGCCCGTGCCACCGCCACCGGGTAGACGGCAAACACCAGCGCCCCCAGCACACCCATGGCCACCGCCAGGGCGCCAAAGGAGGTTGTGGCCCGCACGAAAATGAACCCGCTGACCACTGCGATGGCGACGACGATCACGGTGAGGACGACGGCGCGGTCGAAGCGGTCCGACACGGTCCCGACCGCCCACTGGGCGGCCAGTCCGGAAAAGACCGTGATCGACATGATCCAGGCCAGTTGATGTTGGGTCAGACCGATGTCGTTACAGACCACCGGCATCATGGCGTAAAAGGCACTGTTGGTCAGGCCGGCCGACATGCAGCCGAGCATGCCCAGCGGTGCCTTGCGAAAGATGGCCAGAAAACTGAACGGTTGGTGTTCGGGCAGGTTGGGGTGGACGCCCTGGGTGGCCGACACCGGGACCATGGACAGGGCGAAAAGGATGCCCGCAATCGTGAACAGGGTGTTGCCGCGGATGTCGCCGATTGTGAGCAACTGCTGACCAACGCCGATCCCCAGGTAGGTCAGGGTCATGTAAATGGAAAAAATGCGCCCGCGATAGCGCGGCTCGGTGCACTCGTTCAACCAGCTCTCGATCACCATGAACAGACCGAAGGTGGCCATCCCGCCCAAAAAACGCAGCAGGCCCCAGAAGATGGGCGTGATCACCAGTCCGTGCAGCAGGGCGGCGACCGTCGTGCCGGCGGTGAAAATGGTGAAGGCCCGGATGTGGCCGACCCGCTCGATCAGGCGGTGGCAGAACAGGGAGCCGGCCAACAGGCCGCTGAAATAGCAGGACGTGATGATGCCGATGGTGGCCGTCGGAAACTGTTCGACGGCCATGCGCGTGCTGAGCAGCGTGTTGAGCAGGCCGTTGCCGGTCAAACAGATAAAGACAGCAGTGAAAAGGGCGCTGAATGCACCCGCGACGTGAACCATGTCGTTTCCTTTGCAACGGCCGTTTCGGTCTCCATGGCGCCGTTTTCGGCGGCGGTCCGTGCCGCCGGAACCGCAAAAAGTCCGCTTCCTGCGTTAGGCTTTATTCTTAGGTGGCGCGGTCCACGTCCACACCGCTGGTTGGGCCCCTGCCCGACCCAATCAAAGATTTGGGGGGCGTCATTCGGTTTTCCCTCGCTGCTCGAGGACTTTTTTTTGCACGTAGGGTAAGAGCAGATCGAACAGCCCCTGCCCCTGATCCTGCAGTACGTCAAAAGCCGGCAGGCCGGTGATCATCAGAATGCCGTCGCAGATCACCGGGACCCGATCAGGCGCCAGGCCCTCGCGATTGAGGGCAACCGCCACCACCGGTTTGCCGGCCAGAATCTCGATGGCCTGGATCTGTCGGTGCAACGGCTGGATGGGCTGGCCGGGGAAACCGTCGTAATCCTTGCGGGCCGGGGCGTGCTGCACGATCACCAGGTCCGGCCGACCGGCGGCCAGGATTTCCAAGCCCCCCGGGTAGGCCGGATTCAGCAGGCTGCCCTGGCCCTCGATGACGATCAGGTCGGGGTGCCGGTCGTTCCAGGCCGACCAGATGGCATGCTCGATCTCCCCCGACACAAAATCGTTGACTAACCCATCCATGACCATGGCGTAGCGGGCACCCTGCATCCAGGCTGTCTGGCCGGTGCCGATCATCTCGGCCCGGCAGCCCGCTCGTTCAAAGGCCTGCACGATCAGCCAGGCCGTGGTGCGTTTGCCCACGGCCGAGTCAGTCCCCAAAACGGCGACCGTGAGCGCCTGCACTTGCTCGATTTTACCGCTAAAAAAGTGCAGCCGGTCTCGCTCGGGCGGCTTGCGGACATCCCGCAGCGCAACCCCGTGACGCTGGGCATGCCGGGCAATCTTTGGGTCTTGGCACAGAAAATCGTGCAGTCCGCTGTCCACATTGAGCTTGAACCCAATCGCCTCGAGGATGTCCTGCCGAGTCGCTTCCGGCAGCCGGCCGCCGTCCGGGGCGATGCCGATCACCAGGTGTGTGGCCGCAGTGCCGGCCTGCTCGGCGGCATTGATCGCCGCTGCAACCGAGGCGACCACCGGGATGCCGGACCTGCGGCCGTCGAGCACCTCCCCGGCGTCCCGCCCGGCATGGCGGGCGTCCACCACCGCGGCAACATGGTAGCGACGGCAAAATCGGACCAGGCCATGGGCGGTCTTGCCGTTGAGGGTGTCGAAGGCCCCCTGGCAGTAGACAATCGCATTTCCATCGCGCTTCATGACATCCTCCCGGCCAGACCACTTTTACCTGCCTGTAACATAAAAATCAAATCCCAAAGCAGTTACTATCGTGTCGAGCGCCTGCGTCTGAAATATCCCCGGGATTAAATTTCTCGTACAGCACACTATCCGTTGGGCGACATCGCCATTTGGGGTGACCCGGGCGCGCATCCCGCACGGATCGAATCCGGAACCGCCAATTCTGTTTTGAGGTCAATCGGAATTTGCGCGGCAACCCACTGTCGCATTGAAATTATGTTGATTTTAATGTCTATCCCATAATATCAGATAATTATATTTTTGGCCCAATCCTTGCTTTGGATTTTTTTTGGACTTGTGACGGTTAGGCGGACACTTTTTATGTGCCGTTTGTATCTGACCACCGGGGTCAGCGCGGAAACCGAGCGGGCACCCATTTTCCAAACGACTCAAAAAAGGAGAAGATCGATGCGAAAAGGTAAGCGTAACGTGGCCATGGTGTTGGTCACCATGGCGATGCTCCTGGCCGCGCCGTGGACGGCAGGGGCCTCGGAGACGATCACCGTCACGGGCGAAGTAAACGACAATTACCAGATCGTCGACGGCGACGGTCAGGTGTATGAGGTTGCCGACACCGACATGGGCAACACGCTCACCGAGCAGCACATCGGCGACAAGGCCAAGGTGACCGGAACGGTTGCCAAGGAAGGCGACCTAAACGTCATTACGGTAATCGATTTCGAGGTGTTGGCGGAATAAAACCGGCAGGGCGCGGGCATGCCTGCATGGCCGCGCCGCCTCCCCCTTGAGTGTCAGGAGTCCGATCATGAGCCAATCAACCAAACCTGCGATGCAGACCCTGGTGGGTATCGTCACGCCATGCGAGTGGGACGAAAACGATCAGGTCCGTGAAGTGTCGCTCTGCGCGACCGACGACGAAGCCTATCTCATCAAAAACGGCCAACGCTTTCTGGACCTGGTGCAAACGCCCATCCGGGCAACCGGAATCGTCACCCACGGCACGAACGCACAACGGTCGATCAGCATCCAAAATTTCCAGATGCTGGACTATGCCACCCTGTTCGAACAGGTGCATCCGGGGTACTCGCGCGCCCTGTCCGGTCCCGGCAGTGGCCAGAGCGACCTGGATCAACCCCAACCGGTAGTGAAATGAGGCCATGCCATGAAAAAAGAGATGCTGGAGTATTTTCGTGAACTTCTCGAAGCCGAATTGGCGGAACTGCAGTCCAAGGCCGGCGTGACGGTCCTGGAACTGATCGGCAGCACGGCGGACGGCGAACCGGATCCGCTCGACCGCGCCTCCCAGGAGGTATCGCGCAACAGCGTTTATCGCATTCGCAGCCGCGAGAGCCGCTTGATCAACAAGATCAAGGACCGCCTGGAATCGATTGAAGACGGCACCTATGGGATCTGCGAGGAGTGCGAAGAACCCATCGCCATCGAGCGGCTCAAGGTCAGGCCGGTCGCCAGCTACTGCATCACCTGCAAGATGCGCCGCGAGGCCTTTGAAAAGGTCATCGGCTACTGACACCCTCATCGCTGCGGACCTATCCAGACCAATGCCTTCCGACGGCCGACCACCGGCACGCTGTTTTCGATCGTCGCCGAGCGCTTGCCAACAGGCCCATTTTTGCTGCCGATCCACGCTTTCCGTCAAACACGCCGTTGTTTGAACCCAGACCGGTTCGATAGCGGTTGACGCTCACCCAAACTGACATCTTGCGCCATCGACCTTCTTGGAGAAAGGTGAATCGCTTGTTCGGGGCTCACTTTCCGCTTGTCATCACCCGACCGATGTGGCAAGGGTGACGGCACGATCCGATCACCATCTTGTTGTCGGTCATCCAGGAAAGTGGCGGTACGGCGGCGCATGGCAATTGCACACGACATCATCCTCTTGTCGACACACAGCCCGACCACGCGCGCGTCCATCGGCGCGCTCTTTGCCCACGGCCCGCACCTGCACATCGTCGACGCCCCCACGGATTTGTGGCCGAAAATCCAATCCGACCCCTGGGACTGCCTGTTCATCGATCTGGCCCACATGGAGCAGCTTTCCGAGGGCCTGGGTTCAACGGCGACGCCCAGGGCGGTCATCGACCGTCTGAAAACCATCAAGCCGAATATGGCCATTGTCGTTATTGCCGAGGATGCCGACATCCGCAAGGCCGTCAGCTACGTGAAATTCGGCGCCAGCAACTACGTCACCGTGCCGATCAATGAGGACGAAGTTCGTCTGGTGCTGGATGAAATTTCGAAAGAGCGCCTCAAGCAGTCCGAGATCGCCTACCTGCGGGCGCAGGTGTGGCAGGACGAATCGGCCGACATCGTCCAGACGCTCAGCCCCACCATGAAAAAAGTGCACCACAATGTGATGTCGGTCGGCCCCACGAAAACGACGGTGCTGCTGCTGGGCGAAACCGGCACCGGGAAGAGCCACCTGGCCCGGCGGATCCACCGCTTCAGCAACCGCAAGAACGGACCGTTCATCAGCGTCCATTGCGGCGCCATACCCGAAACGCTCGTGGAGAGCGAACTGTTCGGCCACGAAAAGGGGTCCTTCACCGGTGCCCACCGCCGCAAGCTGGGCAAGTTCGAGGTGGCCTCGGGGGGAACCATCTTTCTGGATGAAATTGGAACCATATCCAAGTCGGCGCAGGTCAAACTGCTGACCATTCTCCAGGAGGGCGCCTATCAGCGGGTGGGCGGTGAGCAGACCCTCAAGGCGGATGTGCGGGTAATCGCGGCCTCCAACACCGACCTGAAGCAGATGTGCGATGACGGATTTTTCCGCAAGGATCTGTATTACCGCCTCAACGTCTTTCCGATCACGGTTCCCCAGCTGCACGAGCGCAGGGAAGACGTGCAGCTGTTCGTGAAGGCCTTTATCAAAAAATTCAACCGCATCAACACCAAGGCGATTGGCGGTGTGCATCCCAGGGTCATGGCCGCCCTTGAACGGTACCATTGGCCGGGCAACATCCGCGAGCTGGAAAATCTGCTGGAGCGGGCCTACATCCTGGAAACCACCGCCGAGCTGACACCCGAAAGCTTCCCGTCCGAACTGTTCGAATCGGTCGAGCCCGTCACCGAGATTACCATCGACACCTCCGAAACCCTGTTGGTCGTCCGCAAAAAGGGGATCGCTGAAATCGAGCGCCGCTATCTCAAGGAACTTCTGGCCCGCAACCGTGGCAGGATCAACGCATCGGCGTTGGAAGCCGGCATCGGCACGCGCCAGTTGAACAAGCTGATGCACAAGTACGACCTGAACAAGGGGCTGTTCAAAGGCACCGCCACCACCTAAACCGGCATTTTTAGACCTTTCGCAACCCGCCAACGGCGGATCCCCCACCAGAATCGAAGATTCCACTTGAACCGTCATATCGGAACCGGTGATTCGCACCTTTTCGACAGTGGTCGCCGCCGGGAGCTCAGGCCGCTCCTGACCGGCCGGCTGCGTGAAACGCCAACGCATCGAAATCATTTTCAATAAATGAACCCGCACCCGCCATTAACGATGATCGATTTTTTTACTGAAATGGTATGTATTTTGTTATCGACTGTTTGTCGCAGGGATGTGACCTGCATCAGGCGTGTGGCCCGGACCGATCGGGCACCGACACGAATCAGGGACAGACCGTCAATGCCCGGCAGGAATGAAAGGAAAAGATCATGAATTGGAAATTTTGGAAAAAGACCAGTGTGGGCGGGGGTGCCGGTTCCGCCATCAAACCTCCCAAATTGGACAAGCCACGGGACCTTCCGGAACCGATCGGCCACAAGATGGTGGTCGGCATGAAGCTTGAACCCGATGAGGTCTGGGCCCTGCGGTATGTGAGCCGTCCGCTGGCGGAGCGCCCCGGCACGGTCGAGTTCAGACTGTTCGACCCGGACAAGGCCCGCATGGCCGGTGTGGTGATCAAAGGCTGGTCGACCCTGGACGAACGGCCTGAATTCATCCGCTACACCGGCCGGTTCACCAAAAGCGTCAAGCAGGTGGAAATCGATTGAAAACAAAACTCAACCCGCTTTAAATATTAACGATATTTTTTTACGCACCGATCTTGACAAGGGCTCGCGGCGACTTAAAATTGCCTTGAAAATTCTTTTTGCCCCCTTCCGGGCAGCATTTCTGATGTGATCTTGGAACACTGTGACGCAGGAGGACACAATGAAAGTCAGACCAATGAATGACCGGTTGCTAGTGGTGCGTGTCGAACAGGAGCAAAAAACCACCGGCGGCATCATCATCCCCGATACCGCCAAGGAGAAGCCGATGGAGGGCGAAGTCGTGGCCATCGGCCCGGGAAAACGCGATGAAAATGGCCAGCGTCAGCCCATGGACGTCAAGACGGGTGACCGCGTGCTCTTTGCCAAATATGCCGGCACCGAAATCAAAATCGACGGCGTCGAGCACCTGTTCATGCGTGAAGATGACATTCTTGGCGTGATCGCCTAACACGGAGGAAAACAATGGCTGCAAAGATGATTAAGTTCGGTCCCAAAGCGCGTGAGTCCATGCTCAACGGCGTCAACAGGCTGGCCAATGCCGTCAAGGTGACCCTGGGCCCCAGAGGCAACAACGTGGTTCTGGACAAATCCTTCGGCTCCCCGCTGGTCACCAAGGACGGCGTAACCGTGGCCAAGGAGATCGAACTGACCGACAAATTCGAAAACATGGGCGCCCAGATGGTGCGGGAAGTGGCCAGCAAGACCAGCGACGTGGCCGGCGACGGCACCACCACGGCAACCGTCCTGGCCCAGTGCATTTTCACCGAAGGCCAGAAACTGGTGGCTGCCGGTGCAAACCCCATGGCCATCAAGCGCGGCATCGACCTGGGTGCGGCGGCCGTGGTCGAAGCCCTGAAAAAACAGTCCAAGCCCACCAAGGACCGCAAGGAGATCGAACAGGTGGGCACCATTTCGGCCAATGACGACGAAGCGATCGGCAAGCTGATCTCCGAGGCGATGGAAAAGGTCGGCAAAGAGGGCGTCATCACCGTGGAAGAGGCCAAGTCCATGGAGACCACCCTGGACATCGTCGAGGGCATGCAGTTCGACCGGGGCTACCTGTCGCCCTACTTCGTGACCGATGCCGAGAAGATGGTGGTGACCATGGAGGACCCCGTGGTCCTGATCAACGAAAAGAAGATTTCCAACATGAAGGACCTGCTGCCGATCCTGGAGTCGGTCTCCCGGGCGGGCAAACCGCTGCTGATCATTGCCGAGGATGTGGACGGCGAGGCCCTGGCGACGCTGATCGTCAACAAGCTGCGCGGCACCTTGAAGGTCGCTGCGGTCAAGGCGCCCGGGTTCGGCGACCGCCGCAAGGCAATGCTCGAGGACATCGCCGTCCTCACCGGCGGGCAGGTGGTCTCCGAGGATCTGGGCATCAAGCTGGAGAATCTGACCATCAACGACCTGGGCAAATGCCGCACGATCAAGATCGACAAGGACAACACCACTATCGTCGATGGCGCCGGGGCCAAATCCGCGATCGAGGGTCGGGTCAAGCAGATCCGGGCCCAGATCGAAGAGAGCAAGTCCGATTACGACCGCGAGAAGCTTCAGGAACGGCTGGCCAAGCTGATCGGCGGGGTTGCGGTCATCAGCATTGGCGCCGCCACAGAGACCGAAATGAAAGAGAAGAAAGCACGTCTGGAAGACGCCCTCAACGCCACCCGGGCAGCGGTCGAAGAAGGGGTCGTTCCGGGCGGCGGCGTGGCCCTTTTGCGCTGCACGGCGGCGCTTGAGCGCATTGATGCCGCCGGGGAAGCCAGACACGGCGTCGAGATTCTGAAGCGGGCCCTGCAGGAACCCCTGCGGCAGATCGTCTGCAACGCCGGAATGGAGGGCACCGTGGTCCTCAACAAGGTCCTGGAAGGCAAGGACGACTTCGGCTTCAACGCGGCCACCGGCGAATTCGAAAACCTGCTGGCCGCCGGGGTGATCGACCCGACCAAGGTGGTGCGCTTTGCGCTGCAAAACGCGGCCTCAGTGGCCGGGCTCATGCTGACCACCGAAGCCATGATTGCCGAAAAACCGGCCAAGAAAAAGAAAGCGGCACCGCCGATGGACGACGATATGTATTGATCCCTTTCGCGCTCAAGCTAAAAAGCCATACCTACCCGAACGGCGGCGCAGGTATGGCTTTTTTTTGTGATTCAGGATATGTTGAACGCCGTTCGCCGTCGGCTGTTCAAAGGAGCTACAATGGCCTCGCGCCGCAGATCACAGAAAATCGGCCTCTCTCCAGGTTCACTGGTCTATCTGGGCGACAGCCGTGCAGAGCCGATCCAGATCTCCATCATCGATTACGGGATCGACCATTTCCATCGACACCCGGCCCCGGGCATCGAGGATTGCGTCAAAAATGCCGCCGCCGACACCGTGCGTTGGATCAACATCAGCGGCATCCATGACGTCGCCGCCATCGGCAAGCTGCACGACGCCTTCGGGATCCACCCGCTGGTGCTCGAAGACATCGTCAACACCGGACAGCGCCCCAAAATCGACGACTACGATGACTATGTGTTCATCGTCTTCAAGATGCTTTATTCGGAGCCGGGCAACCAATCCGTCAAGCACGAGCAGGTCAGCCTGATTGTGGGCAAGGGATACGTGATCTCCCTGCAGGAGGTGGGCCTGGACATTTTCGACCCGCTGCGGGAGCGGATCGAACGGGGGCGCGGACGCATCCGCACCCAGGGCAGCGGTTATCTGACCTACGCCCTTCTGGACACGGTGGTGGACCACTATTTCAAGGTTCTCGAGGAGCTGGGCGAACGGATCGAGGACCTGGAGGAGACGGTCATACAGTCGCCGGATCCCGGCACCCTGGCCGAAATCCAGGATCTCAAGCGTGAGATGCTGCACGTCCGCACCTCGCTGTGGCCAATGCGGGAAGTCATGAGCACCCTGGTGCGCGGCGAATCGAAGGTGATCGGCAAAAAAGTCAACCTCTACTTTCGAGACGTCTACGATCACACGATTCACGCCATCGACACCGTTGACCTGTTCCGGGACATGCTCTCGGCGATCCTGGACATCTATCTGTCCAGTGTCAGCAACAAGATGAACGAGGTGATGAAGGTGCTGACCGTCATGGCCACCATTTTCATCCCGATGACGTTTTTGGCCGGTGTTTATGGCATGAACTTCGATCACATACCCGAACTGCACTGGAAATGGGCCTATCCGGCCTTCTGGCTGCTGATGGTGGCCATCCTGATCGGCATGGTGGCCTACTTCAGGCGCAACAAGTGGCTGTGATCAGACCGTGAACAGGCAGAAAAAGCAATCATGACAAACACCGCAGGCCGTCGTCTTCCGATCGCGGCCACGAAAATCGTCGTCTGCACCTGGCTGACCCTCCTGCTGGCCGCTTCGGGTTACCCGCAACAGGCGCCACCGGCCGCAAATGGGCCGGCGACATCCGCCGAGGTCATAGCCAGGAACCTGCAGACCGCTCTGGGCGCGGAAACCCGCAACCTCGAAAAGATCAAGCGCCAGGCCCAGGAACTCGAAAAGGACGCCGAGGCGTTCCAGTCCGAGCTGGATACCTACCGCATTCAGCTGGCTGCATTCAACAGCCTGCTGTTTATGCCCCGGACACCGCTGGCGGAGCTCGAAGCGGCCGCCCTTGCGCAGCAGCAGTCCTTGCAGGCCATTGAAGCGCTGATGGTGGACAAGACCGCCCAGCGCGGGCAGCTCAATGCGCTTCGGGAACAGGCCGCCCAGCAGGTCAACCTATACCAAAAAAACACCGGCAGCGCTTCGCCCGAGTCGCTCCAAAGCACCGACACACAAGGCGCTAGTAGCTCTTTGGATCGTCTGGTAGCCGCCATATCCGAAAAACAGGGCCTTGTGGACCAGATGACCGGCCTTTTGGATCGTCAGCTGAAGGCCCTGAACCAGCTCAAACAGGAATTCGCGGCCCAGATCCTGCGGTTCGAAGACCGAATCGATGAGCAACGCAACCGGCAACGCTTCGAGCGCCGCGCCTTGCCGTTTTATTTCCAGGGCTGGTCGGCGCTGCTATCCGAAATTGAAAGCGTACGCGAACAACTGCTGAAGGCACTGAACCGCGACCATCTGATCGAGCGGGCACTGCTGCTCTGGGCATCGGGCGGGCTTCTCTTCCTGGCCGCCGCATTGCTGTATGCCGCCTTCATTACCGCCTTGCACAGACTCAAACGCCGCTGCGCCAGCGTTTCCCACGGGCCTTATGCGATCGCCTTCCCGTGGCGCAGCACGGCCGTTCGGCTGGCCTACCAGTCGATGTTTCTGGCCGGCAGCATGGCTTTTTTGTTCACCTACACGACCGTTCGCGGCCTCTATGATCAAATGCCCGTGATCCAGGTCACGGTCCGCGCCCTGGTGGTCTTGCTGTACACTAAATGGGGATTGGACCTGATCGACATCAGGCGCGAAGCGACGACGACGCAACTGCCGGCGCCCCTGCTCCGGCGGCTGCGATCCCTGATCCAGGTCATTCGCTACGCCGCCGTGGTTTACATGGTCATGCGGTCGATGCTGGCCACCGACGCGGTGCTGTTGATACTCTTCCGGTTGGCCTTACAGGGGTATTTTCTCTTTTGGCTCTTATCGTTCAAACGCCGCTGGGACCGTGAGATCCCAAAAGCCCGTCCCGTGCGTGGCAAAAAATGGACCCTGATCGAACGCTACGGCTTCATGACGGCCAGTGCGCTCGTCACCGTCGCGCTGGTTCTCGAGCTGACCGGCTACGGCATCCTGGCCGCCTTCTGGCTGGAATCCTGGGGCCACACCGCCGTGGTCCTGCTCTGGCTGACCATTTTCTTTTTTGTCCTGAAAGAGTGGGATCAGAAATTTTACATGCTCAAGGAAGATGTCGCCGCAGATGTCGCCCAGCCCTTGAGGTGGTTCGCTTTCCGCATGTCCTGGCTGGCATGGGCGCTGGGCGGAGCCTTGCTGGTCGTACTGGCCTGGGGCGGCCAGAGGGCGGTCTTTACCGAACTGGCGCGGGTAGTGGGCAACCAGATCGCCATCGGGGATTTCAACGTCAGCCTGCTGGGAGTGCTGCACGCCTTTTTGATTTTGTTCTTCACCCACACGATCGTTCGCCTGTGGCGCTACGTCCTGCAGGGCAAGATATTGGACGACAGCGGTCTGGAAACCGGTCTCAAAAGCTCCATCGTCACCATCAATGTCTACATCCTGTGGGGGATCGGGATCATCATCGCCCTTTCCGCCCTCGGCGTCAGCGGAACCTCGCTGACCGTGGCCTTCGGTGCCATCAGTATCGGCCTGGGCTTCGGCATGCAGAACATTTTCAACAACTTCATCAGCGGCATCATCATGCTCTTCGAGCGGCCGATCCAGGTGGGCGATGCGATCGAAATCAACGGGGTCTGGGGCGAGGTCAAGAAGATCAACTTTCGCTCCACCATCGTCCAAACCTACGACAATGCCTCGCTGATCATTCCCAACTCGGACTTCATCAGCAACCAGGTGACCAACTGGAGCTTTCGGGACCAAAGCCTGCGGGTCAAGATCAACGTCGGGGTGGCCTACGGATCACAGACCGAACTGGTCAGAGAGACCCTTTTGGCGATCGCGGAACGAACGCCGAACGTTCGCCAGATCCCCAAACCGGATGTGCTGTTTCAAGACTTCGGCGACAGTGCCCTGATTTTTACGCTGCGGATCTGGACAGACATCAACAACATGCTCAAAGTGGCCACGGCGATTCGGTTCGAAATTGACAAAGCCTTCAGAGAAAAGGGCATCGAAATTCCCTTTCCCCAGCGCGACCTGCACCTGCGCTCGATTGTCGAAACTGCCAAGATCGAGTCACCGGTAAAGACCTGAAAACCAATCTTTACCGGTTTGGGCATCGCCGCGACAAGGGCACCGTCACGATCGGCTACTGGCCCGGAACGTAGGGCACGTCGAAGCCCCACCAGCCCTGCTCGGCAGATTTTTCCACATCCTCAGTCGTCGGGTTACGGTAGCCCGCCCAGCTGAACTTCATGTGATCCCAGTTTTTGTACATGCTTTCGTGCTCTGCGAATTCAGACTGGTGAAAGTGGCTGCACCCCGCCAACGCAATGGACAACAGCATCAGGAAAATTACCTTTTTCATCTCATCCTCCTCCTCTTAGGTTTGTACCGCCTGCTCCGCACCGGTCTGGTGCTGAGTAATTCTCAATTATTAGACAATTCCAGCCGCTTGTCAATTGCGCCATTTTATTGTCGCTTGCCGGGCCGAAATCGCTGCTCCACCGGTCGGAAAAAGCTCGTAACCAATTGAATAAGAGATATATTTTATTTTTTGGCCCGGATATTGCTGAAGTTAACGGTGTCCGACATCGGCAACCCGGCCGGAACAGCGAGCTTTTCTCAATTGAAAAAAAACGTTCATGACCCCATGCATTGACAACGTACCCTGGCCGGCCTGGCACGCCGACCTCACCGCCAGGCGGTTCAGCGCTGCGGCAGTGCTCATCGGCCTCGTGCTGTCAGGCTGCGCCGCTTCGACAGATCGCTTCGCGCCTCAGTTTGCCACTTATCGCCAGGCCATGCACACCCTGCTCCTGCTGCAGCCCGAGGTGCGCTTTTTCGAGCAACTGCCCGACGGCAGCCGCCTTTTGCAGGACATCGAGAGTCAGGCTGCGGGGCAGCAGCTACAGCGCTCTATTGCCCGACAGCTGCAGCAACACGGCTTTGCGGTGACCACCGCCGATGCACACACGATGGGCCTGCCCGGGATTGCCGAGGTCGCATCGCTCTATCGATCCGTCAACCACGCCATCCGACTGCACACCTTCGGCCCCCAGATTTACCCGGCCAAAGTCAAGGAGTTCGATTACCGCCTGGGATCCATATCCGAGATATTGCAGGCCAGCCAGGCCGACGGGCTGGTCCTGGCGATCGGTTATCAGGCCCATGCCAGGCCGGCTGCCCAGAACTGGCTCGCCATTGCGGTTGTCGAACCCGCCGGCCGTATCGTCTGGTATGCCCGGCACAGCGCCCCAGGCAAATTCGACCTACGCTGCAGTGACGGTATCGACCGGATGGTGGCCGGCACCATGGCCCATTTCACGGAACCCGGTTCATGAGACCGCATCGCCTGATCGCGGCCTGTCTGGTAATGATATGGGCCAGCACACTGCCGTTCGAATCGGAGGCGGCTTCGAACCCATCGGCGCATCTGCAACGGCTGGCCGCTCGCGAGCAGGCCGAGCTTGAGCAGGGCGGCCTCATCCTGTCCGATGCGCGCCTGTCGGCCTATCTGAGCGACGTGGTCGCGCGCCTCTGGGCGCATGTCGACACCCCGCTGGAGAAACCGGCTTTCCGGGTCCTTCTGGATTCCGGCCTGGATGCGCAGGCCTATCCGGATGGCGCCTGTTACCTGACCACCGGCATTCTCGACGCGGTGACGAACGAGGATCAGCTGGCCATGATCCTGGCCCATGAGATCGTTCACTACGTCTGCCAGCACGCATCACGGATCTATGACCATCTTCGACAAATGGGCGCTGACCACCGGGACCTCCGGTCAGCCGTCGATGCCGCTGAAGATCAAGCCGACGGCGACGGTCTGAAAATGATCACAAAGGCCGGCTATTGCGGCCGACAGGTGTTGCCGCTGATGTCCGACCTCAGGGCGGCCGCGGCCCAGCGAGGCGCCGTTGATGAGACCCTGCACAAAATGGATCGTCGCCGGGATAGGATCCAAGCGGCCTTGAACCCGGTCAGCCCGACGGCGGCCTGTTCGCCGGGGCGCGGTGATGACAGCGAGGCGTTCGCCGACCGCATCGCCCCGGCCCTGATCGCCAATGCACGGGTCGCCCTGCAGTCCGGAGACTTCCGGCAGGCCGCCCGCAGCATCTCCCGGTTTCTGGCGGTCAGGCCCGATCATGCCGAGGCGCACTACCTCCAGGGCGACATTCTGCGGCGCCAGAGCGCCGGCTTCCCAGGCGATCGCTGTGTGGCCTGCTACAAAAAGGCCATCGCCATCGACCCTCGCTTCGCCCTGGCCCATCGGGCTTTAGGTGAACTGTACTTCAAGGCTGGGCGATGTCGGGACGCCGTTGCCTATTTTGAATCGTTTCTGGACCTGGCGCCCCAACACGCAACGATCGACTACGTCAAAGGATACCTGGATCAGTGTCGACAATAGCATCCGCTTTCAGACCGCTGCGGACCCTTTTGGGGGTGGTGGCGGCCGTGCTGCTGGCCGCCTGTGCAGCGCCGTGGCGCAGCGCGCCGGCATCGCTTAGCGGCCCGCAATGGCTGATCCGACCGCCGCAAGGGTGGATGCACCTGGCAATGCCGCAAACAGACATGTTTTCCAGAAACGGCCCCTATCTGGAGTACATTCTGGTACAGTCGCGGCCGCTGACGCAGGGGTTCCGGTCCACACGCCAGAAGCTGAGCGCCGACATGCTGCCTCACGAAGCCGCTCAGGTGATCGTCGACAGCATGCGCCGCGATCCGCGGATCCGCCGATTTCAGCTGCTGGAAAGCCAACCGGCAACCGTCGGCGGTCGATCGGGCTTCAAGGTGACCTACTGCTACCGCGATGCCCACGACGTGGCGATAAAGGCCGTCTATGTGGGTGTTATTGTGGAAAATCGATTCATCGCGCTGCGGTACACGGCCACCCAGCGACACTATTTCGACGCGCAGGTGTCGGCGTTCAACCAGGTGGTCGACAGCCTGCACCTGATTCCGGCCTCCCCCTCGTCATGAGCCCCTCACCCGGACCCGGCCCGGCCGCGCGGGCCGGGCCGGTCGAAATTTATTGAGCTTTTTCGGGCGTGATCACGACATCGATGCGGCGGTTGGCTGCCCGGCCGGCCGCCGTGGTGTTGGGGGCCAGCGGCCGGCTGGGACCATACCCGGCGGCCCGGATACGGTCTTCGGGGAGCGTCTTGTTGGCGACCAGGTAGGTCTTGACCGCCTCGGCGCGCTTTTGGGAAAGTTCCTGGTTCGTTTTGGCGGAGCCGGTGCTGTCGGTGTGGCCCTCGATCGTCACCATCGGCTGGCCAAAGGTCTGAATGGCCTGCTGCACCTTGCTGAGCAGGGTGTAGTTTTCGGGAGACAGCGTAGCCTGTCCAACGGGGAACTTGATGCCCCTTAGCCGGATCACCAGCTGGTTGCCCTGCTTGTAGACCTCGGCTTCGTCGGGATCGAAAAAGCGCTGAACCGTGTCGAACTGCTTGTTGAACTCCCGTTCGACCGCGAGTTTGCGCTTGGCCGCCTCCTGTTCCCGGGAGTAGCCCTGCACACCCACCAGGCGCTGCTCCAGATCGGAAAGCTGCGCCTGGAGATTCTGGTTTTCGGTGTCGAGGCTTTGATTCTTGCGCTTCAGGGTCTCCACGGCACCGGTCATGATGTTGACCTGGGCAGCGACCTCCTGATCGCGGATCTCCCCGGTCTCGATGGCATCGCTCAGCTGCACCATGACCCCTTCCAGGTAGAGGGCGGTGGCTTCCGGAGCCATGCCCTTGAACTGCGTGCTGTTGGCGGCCACCACCTCCATCCGTCGGGCCATGAGCTGGGCCATGGCGGCTTTTTGGGCGATGCCCGGCCCGTCGTAGGGATTGTCCTGAACGTAGCGGTCGGCTTCATCCAGGGCGCTGCGCGCATCGTCGTAGGCCGTTGGGGCAATTTTGGGAAGCTTGTTCTTTTCGGCCGCGGCCATGATCGCGCGGGTATCTTTGAGAGCATTGTTTTTAATGGCCATGATTTCCAGCTCCTGGAAGGCGGCCTTCACCTTGGGAGCGTATTGCTGGGCATAACTCGGATTGTCGTTTTCGATGGCCTTGGTCAGATTCAGGTAATCCTTTTCGGCCTCCGTGAACGGTTTGCCCAGTTGGTCGGCACCGACCGCCAGGGCCTTTTCCCGGGCAACAATAGTGTCGCCGAGGATGGTCTGGGAGATCCGGGTAAACTCTTCGGCTTTTTTCAGGCTGGCGTTGCCTTCGGCGACATATTTGTTGATCGTTGATATTTTGGCACCCTTGTCCAGGGATTGCTTGGCCTTGGCGAACGACGATTCGGCGTCCTTGTAGAACCGGGGGGAAAGTACGTCGATGCTCCTGGAACGGGCGTCGGCCAGGTCCGTTTCCAGCTGCTTGACCGCCGCGTTGGCACTGCCGTCGGGAACAGCGGTGGTTTGGGCCGTGGCACAGGCGCTGCTGAACAGAAAAACGCTTACAAAAAGTAAAACACGAAGCTTCGTTTTCATCGAATCCTCCTCTGTAGTTGGTTTTGCCCCAATTAAAGCGGGGCAAAATCACGTCGGGCGCGCTGGCGGTGTGTCGTCCCGGCAGCCTTCGGTTGGACGCTAAACCAGTACAAGCGCAGCGGCGACCCCGTTCGTTCGAGCTCGTAAGCCAGTATCGTGCCAGATTTGAAAAGCGTGTTCGCGGAAACCAAAACACCATCGACGGTTTAAGCATAACGCCAGCGGTTGCCTAAAATCAAGTTTAATTTAAGGCAGATACGACCAACTACAGCCACCGGCGGCACCGGCCCCCACCGCTGGGTCGACCGTATCACCGCCCAGCACGTTCGGCCGCCGGCCGGCTGAATCGGAACCCCCAGTCCCGATATTCCCGGCACCGGAGGTGGGGAGACCTATTTTCCGGAAGCCGTCACAGGCGCCTTCTGAAAATTAAACCTTGCGTATCGCCCGATGTTTCTATAAATAGTAACGCCGTTTGATCAAAAACCGTGCCGATCGCGGCCACGGCAACCCCGATGAGATAATGCGGAGCGGCATGAAACGACTGTTGTTGGTTGCAACGATAATTGCGGCACTGGCGGCGGGCCCGGTTCAGGCGATGGAACCGGTCAAAATCGGCATGATCACCACCTTGTCGACCAAAGCCGGCTACCTGGGCGAGGAGATCCGCGATGGATTCCAGCTGGCCATCGACCAGGAAAAGGGCCGGCTGGGCGGCACACCGGTACAACTGCTGGTGGATGATGACGGGCGCAACCCGGAGAAGGCCAAACAGATCGCCGAGCGCTTCATCAAGCGCGACGGCGTGAGCATCCTGACCGGAATCGTCTTTTCCAACGTGGCCATCGCCGTGGTGCCCAAAGTGGTCCAACAGGAGGTGATCTACCTGAGCGCCAACGCCGGGCCGTCCCTGCTGGCGGGCAAAGGGTGCCACCGCAACTACTTCAACGTGGCCTACCAGAACGACAATCTCGACGAGGTCGTGGGCAAGTATGTCAGCGACGCCGGGTTCAAGAGCGTCTATCTGCTGGCCCCCAACTATCCGGCCGGCAAGGATCACCTGGCCGGTTTCAAGCGCTATTACCAGGGTGGCATCGCCGGCGAGGTCTACACCAAGCTGGGCCAGGCCGACTACGCAGCCGAAATTGCGGCCCTGCGTGCCGCCCAACCGGATGCGGTGTTCTTTTTCCTGCCCGGCGGCATGGGCATCAACTTCGTCAAGCAGTTTGCCCAGGCCGGGTTGAACCATACCATTCCGGTGTTCGGACCGGCGTTTTCCTTTGACGAACGCTTGCTGCAGGCCGTCAAGGCAGCGGCCTTGGGGGTCAAAAACGGGTCGCAGTGGACCCACGACCTGGACCATCCGGCCAACCGCCAGTTCGTGGCGGCCTTTAAAACCGCCTACGGCCGCACCCCGACCCTGTACGCCAGTCAGGGGTACGACGCCGCCCGGCTGCTGGGCAGCGCCCTCAAGCAGGTCGGCGGCGATGTCACCGATCGGGAGGCTCTGCGCCAGGCCATCCGCAAGGCCGACTTCGAAAGCGTGCGCGGGCAATTCGCCTTCTCGGCCAACCAGCACCCCATCCAGAGCCTCTACATCCGGGAGGTGGTCAAGGACGAGGCCGGCAACTACCGTTGGCCAGCCTGGCCGGCGAGCCCTATCTGGTCACCTTGTTCAGCCGCATCCTCATTTATGCCCTGGCCGCCGTCAGCCTGGATCTGATCCTGGGTTTCGGGGGCATGGTCAGTCTGGGCCACGCCGCCTTTTTCGGCATCGGTGCCTACGCGGTCTGCATTTTTTCCCTGCATGCCGTGGACGCGACGCCCCTTCTGACCTGGCCCGTTCAGATAAACGGCAGCACCAACGCGTTGGCGGTCTGGCCGGCAGCCGTGTCGCTCTCGGCGGCAGCGGCCGCGGTGATCGGGGCCTTCAGCCTGCGCACCAGCGGCATGCACTTCATCATGATCACCCTGGCCTTCGCCCAGATGCTCTACTACCTTTTCGTGTCCCTGGAGGGGTACGGCGGCGACGACGACATCAGCCTGTTGTCCCGCAACCGCATGGCGGGAGTCGATCTGACCAGCGACGTCCAGTTCTACTACCTCTGCCTTGCCGCCCTGGCGGCCTTTCTCTTCCTGGCCCAGCGCCTGGTGCAATCGCGGTTCGGCATGGTGATCCGCGGCTGCAAGGAGAACGAGCGCCGTATGAAATCCCTCGGATTTGCGACATTTCGCTATCGGCTGGTCTGCTCCGTCATCGCCGGCGCCGGGGCCGGACTGGCCGGTGCGCTGATCGCCAACCAGGCCGAATATGTCAGCCCGGGCCTGCTGCATTGGACCCGCTCCGGTGAGATCCTGGTCATGGTGCTGCTGGGCGGCATGGGAACCCTCTTCGGCCCGGTCCTGGGGGCGACAGCGCTGCTGCTGATGGAAGAAATCCTGGCCATGTACACCGAACACTGGATGGTTTACCTGGGGCCTTTTCTGATTGGGGTGGTCCTGTTCGCAAAGCAGGGCATCTGCGGACTGATGCCAGACAGCGGACAGGTCTTTTTCAACGGCAGCCGCATCACGCACATGCGGGTTCACCGGCGGGCACGCCTGGGGCTGGCCCGATCGTATCAGATCACATCGGTGTTCGACCGCCTGACCGTGCAGGAGAATTTTTACCTGGCCGTCCAGGCCCACAACGGCCACAACTTCCGTTTCTGGCGGCGCGCCGGCAGCGATCCGGTCCTTGGCCGGGCGGTCGGTCCGGCCATGGCGCGGGTGGGCCTTGAACAGCGGGCCGACATCTTGGCCGCCAATCTATCGCACGGCGAGAGGCGTCAGCTGGAAGTCGGCATGGCCCTAGCCGGCCGGCCCCAAATGCTCCTGCTGGACGAGCCCTATGCCGGAATGGGTCCGGGCGGGGCGGTCGAATTGACCAAGTTGATCCGGCGCTTGAAAAAGGTGGTCACCATATTGCTGGTGGAACACGACATGCAGGCGGTCTTCGCCCTTGCAGACCGCATTTCGGTAATGGTCTACGGGCAGGTCGTCGCCCACGGCACGCCGGCCCAGATCCGGGCCAACCCGGTGGTTCAAAAGGCCTATCTGGGCGAGGCGGCCCATGCTTGAAATCGATCGTATCGACACCTATTTCGGCAACAGCCAGGCCCTGTTCGGCGTCAGCATGGCCATCGACGACGGCGAGGTGGTCACCCTGCTGGGCCGCAACGGCATGGGCAAGAGCACCACGGTGCGCTCGATCATGGGTCTGGCCCGTATTCGCGCCGGTCGTATCGCCTTCGATGGAAGGGCCATACACCGCCTGCCCAGCTACACCATCGCCCGCCTGGGAATCAGGCTGGTACCGGAGGGCCGTCAGATCTTTCCCAACCTGACGGTCCGCGAGAACATGGTGGCCACCGCCGCCAACCGCCTTGGGTTCTGCACGCCTTACACCCTGGACCGCGTCCTGGCCATTTTTCCGCGTCTGGCGGACCGCCTCGACCACTACGGCAACCAACTCTCCGGCGGTGAGCAGCAGATGCTGGCGGTGGTGCGCGCCCTGATGACCAACCCGAAGCTGCTGATCCTCGACGAAGCCACCGAAGGGCTTGCCCCCTTGATCCGCAAGGAGATCTGGCAGGGCCTGGCCACCCTGAAAAACAATGGCCATGCCATTCTGATTATCGACAAAAACCTGGACGCCCTAATGCAACTGGCCGACCGGCACTGCATCATCCAAAAAGGGCGCATCGTCTGGCAGGGCGCTACGGCGGCGCTGGCGGTTGACGCCGGCCTCAAATCCCACTATTTGGGGGTTTGAGGAAAATGGTCGCCGCTTATCTCGATCGGGTTGCCTTCCATGCTTCGGCATGCTAAGCCATCTGCATGCCGACGGCTGCTCGGCTGGAATTTGCGTCGGAGGGCAAATGTCTCAAAATGGCAAGCTACGGATCGTTTTGCTTGAAGACAACGATGTCGTTCGGGAGGTGCTGCATGCCTCCCTGACCTGCCGGGGCTATGACGTGTATGCCTTTCCTGAACCCAGCATCTGCCCCCTTCAGGTGCTGCCGGCCTGCCGATGCACCGAAAACCAGTCCTGCACGGATGTGGTTTTAACGGATTTGGACATGCCAGGCATGGATGGATTCCAGTTTATCGAAAACCTGAAACGGAAAAACTGCAAATGCAGACATGTGGCGATTATGTCGGCCTGGATCAGCCCCGTGGACGTGCATCGAGCCAGGCAACTCGACTGCAAGATATTTGAAAAGCCCTTCAGGATGGAAAATTTCATCACGTGGCTCGGGGGCGTCCAGAGCGTGCTGGCACCCTCCAGGGAGCTTTGCAACTGGTTTCAAAATCCAAGGAGCGTCAGTCCATGAACCTATCCCAGGAGACCGAAAAGACCCTGCAGCGTCTGTTTAAATCCGCCGAAATGGTCCAGATGCTGTTTGTCAACAGCCATATCGGACTGGTCATCTGCCGGCAGGAAAACGGCCAGATAGTGGCTGCCAATCAGGCCTTCGCCGAGATGACCGGTTACACACAGGAGGAGTTGATCGACAGGTGTTACAAGGACATGGTGCCCGAAGAGGCCATGCAGTGGATCCGGGAAGTCATCGTCACCAAACTGGAGAACGAAATCGCCTCGGATGTGTTCGACCATCGCATCGTTCAAAAGACCGGCGGGCGGGTGTGGCTGCAAAGCCGCATCTACAAGATCGAGGAAGACCTCATTTTAGTCCAGCACATCAATATCACCGAAGCCAAAATCACCGAAGCCGAGCTGATGCGGTCCCTGAATCTTCAGAAAAAACCGCTCCCCAAAACCGTTTCCGGCACCGAGCGGGCCATTGCCCGGCTGGTGGCGGCCGGCATGTCCAGCAAGGAGATCGCCGACCACGTCAACCTGGCCCCGCGCACGGTCGACAACCACCGCTCCAACATCCGCCGCAAACTGAACGTCAGCAACACCTTCGCCCTGAAAGACACCCTGCAGTCCTACCGGATCTGACCCCTTTCGTCGCTACGACCGCCGACCTAAAGAGCGATCTTGCGCCGCAAGGCCTTCTGTTTTCCCCGTTGGGTCTTGCGGTCCATGCGGCGTCGCTGGGAACCACGCGTGGGGCGGGTGGGTTTGCGGTTGTTGACCGGCATCATCGCACCGCGGATCAGACTCGCCAGACGCATCAGGGCCGCTTCCCGGTTCTTTTCCAGGGTTCGATATTCCTGGGCCTTGATCACAACGACGCCGCTTTTCGTGATCCGCTGGTCCCGGCAGCGCAGCACCTGCGCCTTGACGGATTCCGGCAAGGAGGACGCGGCAATATCAAAACGAAGGTGCGCTGCCGAGGCCACCTTGTTGACATTCTGCCCGCCGGCACCCTGGGCACGAATGGCCTGGATCTCTATTTCGCCGTCCGGTATGGACAGGTGCTCGGATATCGACAACATTTTCCCTGATTCAGATTACCCAAGTATAAGGCGCTGGGGGTCGCACGTTTGCCTTAAAATGGCCAGCTCCTGCGCCGACGGCGGCGGGATCGTAAACGCCCGCGAGGTGTCCACCCCAAACCCCATGTTGTCGAGCACATCCGTTTCGTTCACGCCCGCAAAACAGCCGCGCAGCATCATCTGCTTGGTGCAATCGTCAAAACCCATCACCGCCAGGTTGGAGATCACGCAGGCCGGTCCCCCCCCCGGCAAACCGGCCCTTTGGCGGCCGTCGGGGCCGTCGATCCAGCCCGGGCTGGTCAGATAATCGAGCTTGGGCACAAACTTGCGTCTGGCGTGCTGCATGAAGATGATCGTGCGGCCCACGAAAGAAGCCACGTCGCAGGCGCCGCCGCTGCCGGAAAATCGCACCAAAGGCTGCCGATAGTCGCCGATGACGGTAGAGTTGAGGTTGCCGTAGCGGTCGATCTGGGCCGCGCCCATGATCCCCACCACCCGCCGGCCGGTAAATGGGTTCTGCATAAAGGCGAAGGCGTCCGCCAGGCTGCCGTTGACCGAGGTGTCGAACATCACGCGCGAGTCGCCCACGGCCAGGGGGACCTCTTCCAGACGCGAATCGATGGCCCCGGTCTCGAAGAATATGACGCTGTTGGGGGCGCTGATGTGCTTGGCCGCCATGGCGGCCAGCATGGAGATGCCCGTGCCGCAGAACACGATGTCGCCGTCGCGGATCTCCCGCGCAGCGGCCACGGCCATCATCTCCCGGGGCGTGTAGTCGGTTTGAAGGGGCATGACTCTTGTTCTCCACTGAAAAAAAGTGTCACGAACATCCACCATCGAATAGGTGTGTGTCAACGCCAAAAAAAACAGATTGCGGCGACGACCGCCCCCCACCCCCAGACGAGTGCCAGCCAGTCCCTGGCTCGCATCCGGTAAATTTTCCGAAATGACCGGCCGGAGCGGCTGAATCCGCGGACTTCCATGGCTTCGGCCAGGGCGTCGGCCATCTGAAAAGACTGAATCAGCAGCGGGATCAGCAGGGCCGGGTAGTTGCGCAAGGCTCGCCACCCGGGCTTCAGGGCAACGCCCCGGGCCTGTTGGGCTTCGATGACCGCCCGGGCCTTATGGCCGATGATCGGTGCGAACTGCATGGCGGCCATAATGACAAAAGCAACCGGAAAGGGGAGTCCGGCCTGCACCAGGCTGTTGCCCAGGTCTTCCGGCGCCGTGCTCGTAAAGAATAAAAAAAAGAGCGTCGTGATGGCCACCAGGCTCATGGCGGCCGCCTGGCCGGTTGACCGGTCGGCGGACCACCAGGTGACACCCCCAAAGAAGGCTGCCATGGGGAGAAGCATGACCAGCCAGCGCAGATAGGCCTTCGATTGGCCCAGAACAGCGATGGCTAGCAAGAGCAGCGACCACTCCGCCAGCAGCCAGCCCGGCCTGCGGGTCAGCGCGATCAACGTGGCATACGCCACGCTGAGCAACAATTTGGTGCGTGGGTCAAACACCGGGTTCCTTCCAGCGCCACATCTGGGTTAGGCGAAACCGGTCGGTCGCCTCCAGGCCGGCGCGGGCCATGAGAACGGGGTCGGCCATGATCCGGTGCGGTGCGTCGTCAGCCAGCAGCCGCCCGGCCGCCATCAGCAGCCATCGCCCGGCCGCACGCTCGGCGAAGCTCAGGTCGTGGGTGACAATGATAATGGCCTGACCGTCGGCCTGCATCCGGCGCAAAAAAGCCCGCAGATCCCGCCGGAACCTGAAATCCTGACCGGCGGTGGGTTCGTCCAGGGCCAGTACCGCCGGCCGTGACGCCAGCGCGGCGGCAAACGCCACCCGTTTTTTTTCACCACCGCTCAAGCGATAGGGCGCCTGGAACCGATATGCCTGCAGCTGAAAGATATCGGTCAGCGCTTCTATCCAGGCGCTGTCGAGGCTGCCAAGCGCTTCCGGCCCCACCCGGATTTCCTGATCCACGGTGTAGCGGAAAAACTGGTTGTCCGGATTCTGGAAGGCCAGGCCGACCACTCTGGCCAGGTCATTGATCGGGGCGGTGCTGCCGTCGCGTCCGTTGATTCGGATCCGGCCGTGGGCTGGTCGCTGCAGCCCGACCAGTTGGCGCAGCAGGCTGGTTTTTCCCGCCCCGTTGGCCCCGACCACGGCAATGCACTCGCCAGGGTGCAGCACGAAGCTGATATCGGACAGGAGCGCCCGTTTTCCAGAACGAAAGTCGAGATGTTCGACTTCAATCACCGCCGGCCGGTTCGGCTCACGGGTGATTTCCGGCAGGCCGGGTTCGAGCTGGTCGATCAGTTCGGGTTGAGGCGCTAGGGGGCGCAGCGCTTCAATCGTTCGCGGCAATGGCTCCAGTCCGAGGGCGACGCCGACCCGGTTGGCCAGGGGAGGCTCCAGTCCCCATTTTTTCTGGGCCTGGGCCAGGATGGACTGAGGGTCGCCATCCGCCGCAATCCGCCCCTGGTGGATGACCACCATGCGCGTTGCATCCGGTGCGGCGCGCGACAGGCGGTGTTCGCATATGACGATGCCGCAGCCGTCGGCATGCAGTTCTTGCAGAAGGCGCCTGACCCTTTGGACATTGGCCGGGTCAAGATCGGCAAAGGGCTCGTCCAATACCATGACCTTGGGACGCAGTGCCAGCATGGCAGCGATCAGGACCAGGTGTTTTTCACCACCGGACAGGGTTTGCGGGTCGCGGTGCCGCAGGCCCGTGAGCCCGGTCTGGTCCAGCACCTTGCGCAGACGGGCCTCGATCGCTCGGCGGCCAAGACCCAGACTCTCCAGGCCGAAGGCGATCTCCTGCGCCACGGACCGGCAGAAAAGCTGGGCGTCCGGGTTTTGAAAAACCATTCCCACCTGGTCAAACAGTTCGCCAACGGGCGTTTGGCTGACCGCTTTGCCGGCAACCCAGACATCGCCGCTGAGGGTTCCTCCGTAAAAATGGGGAACAAGGCCGTTAAAGGTCCGGCACAGGGTAGACTTGCCCGATCCGCTGCGGCCGGCGATAAGGAGATAGTCGCTGCGGCCGACCTCCAGGTCGATGTTGCGCAACACGGGCCGGGAGGCCTGACGATACTGGTAGGTCAGCTTCCTTACGGCTATGATCGTGCTTGCGGCCACGTCGCCCATCCACTTTAGAAATCGACGATATCCAACCGTTTGAGCAGACCCAGGGCCAAAACGCCCAGCAGGGCGCCCGCGACGGAACTGCCGATAAACGACGGCAGCAGGGCCAGCAGCGGTATGGCGTTGCCCATGAGCACCGGGGCCACGAAAAGGGCGCTGACGACCGGTGCGATGCCGCCGGTGCCCATGATTTCTCCGGCAGCGGCGATCCAGGCCTTGCGACCCGTCCGGTAGGCGACACCGGCCAAAAACGCCCCGATCATGCCGCCGGGAAACGCCAGCAACGTGCCGACGCCCATGGCATTGCGCAGGATTCCGATCACCAGGGCGGTCAACACGGCCCACCACGGTCCCAATAGGACGGCTGCCAGGACGTTGACGAAATGCTGGGTAGGGTTCACCTTGGCAATGCCGACCGGAAAGGAGGTGTAAGGGGCGAGGGCGACGCCCATGGCCACCAGAACCACGGTCTGGGCTATTTTGCGGGTGTGTTGAGACGATGTCGCGGGCGACGCGTTTTTGGCTGCCATGAGCTGCGCTTTCTCGACAAATCATCACCGGTCAGGGTCACAAACCCGAGCGGGCAAATGATGATCACTGGGGCGGGGAAAATCAGGAGGGGGGTTCCGAGTTCCCTACGTCAGTGCAAACTGCCTCAGGTTCAATGGGTCTGTTCTCAGTCCTGCCGCCAATCGGCCAGAACACCCCAATCGGAATGGTTTCGTTGCCTAACAGCTATGGGGGTAAATGACAAGACTTTTGTCCGATTGGAAAAACGCCGGGCGGCCCGGGTTGACATCTCCCGAAGGCGATGCTATCAGGAATATCTCTCTTTAAGCTGGGGGAGTCGATTGGGATCGACTGAGAGGAGACTGGCAGTCTCGACCCTTTATACCTGATCCGGATAATGCCGGCGTAGGGAAGTCCACCACGCCATCCCCTGTTCCCGTTCCCGCCAATTTCGTTCTGCGAGGTGTAAACGGTGCTCGTCATCCGGAACCTGTCCAAACGGTTTAATGGGCAACGCGTTGTGGAAGGGTTTGACCTGACGGTTCCCGAGAACGGTTTTACGGTGCTGATCGGCCCCTCGGGGTGCGGGAAGAGTACCCTTTTCAACCTGTTGATGGGAATTTGCCCCATGGATCAAGGGGAGATCTCCTGGCGCGGAGAAGCAGTCTCCGGACTGCGAACCCTGGCAGCATACATGCAGCAGCGTGACCTTTTGCTGCCATGGCTCACCCTGGAAGAAAATGCCTGCCTGCCTGCTGAACTGGCCAATGTTTCCGCCCGACAAAGGGCGCTAATGGCAGGGGCGCTGTTTACGAAATTGGGCCTTGAGGGATTTAAGGACTACCTGCCGTACATGGTCTCCGGCGGCATGCGTCAGCGCTGTGCATTGGCGCGCACCCTGATGTTCACGCGGAATCTGGTCTTGCTGGACGAACCCCTTTCGGCCCTGGACGCCATTACCCGGCGCCAGCTGCAGGCGCAGCTGCTGTTGCTGCAGACCGAATTCGGCAAGAGCATTCTGATGGTGACCCACGATGTCGAAGAAGCCCTGCTGCTGGCCGATGACCTGCTGGTTCTGACCGCCGACCCCATGCGCATCTGTGAACGCTTCCGACTGGACATGCCCAAGCCGCGCGATATCGCCGATCGATCCTTCCTGGCGATCAAGGCCCGGGTGCTGGCGCGGCTCGAACAGGAGGTCGTCGGGTGATACGATCGGCCCTGTTCCCCCTGGCGCTGTTTCTGGCGATTCTGGTCGTCTGGGAGGCCTTTTGCCGGTTGGGCGGTATGCCCGTTTTCATATTGCCGCCGCCTACCCGTATTCTCCGGGTCGCCTTGCTCGACGCCCCGTATTTGCTGCCCCATGCCGGCACGACACTGGCAGAGATCCTGGCCGGAATTTTTCTGGCCTTGATCGTAGCCATACCGCTGGCCGTCGGCATGCATGCCCAGCCAGGTGTTGAAAGAGCGCTGGCTCCCTTTCTGATTGCCTCCCAGGCGGTGCCTGTGTTTGCGCTGGCACCGCTTCTGGTGGTCTGGCTGGGATACGGCATGGCCAGCAAGGTGCTGATGGCGGGAGTGATCATATTTTTCCCGATCACGGTCAGCTTGCTGGAGGGCTTTAAGAGCTGCGACCGCGATTACCGCATCCTGTTCGACATGATGGGGGCCAGCAGGCGCCAGGCCCTGCAAAAACTCTACTGGCCGTGGGCCTTGCCCTATTTTTTCGCCGGGCTGAAGGTCGGGGTTTCGGTGGCGACGATCGGGGCCGTGATCGGCGAGTGGGTCGGGGCCCAGCAGGGACTCGGCTTTGTGATGATTCAGGCCAACGCGCGGCTTAAGGTCGATTTGGTGTTTGCAGCCATTTTATGGCTTGCGTTGATGGGTGTCGGACTGTGGGTGTTGGTGGGACGAATCGAAAAGCGCTGTTTGTGGTGGAAACAGCTGTCCAACTGAAACCCAAACAATCGATTCACCTGTCTCGGAGAAGGTCGATTGTCAAAAATATCGGTTTGGTACCATTGATAAACGCGGTTTGGGTGAAAGGGTCAAAATGAAGAAGCGCCTGATGATGCTGTTCGTGTTAACCCCGTTGGTGATGAGCGGTCAGGGTGTCATGGCCCGGGAGGTCACCTTGATGCTGGACTGGTTTCCCAACGTCGATCATCTGCCCGTCTATGTGGCCCGGGAAAAGGGCTATTTTGCCGAGGAAGGGATTCAGCTGGAGATTTTATCCCCTTCGGACACATCGGATGCCCTGAAGCTGGCCGTGGCAGGCAAGGTCGACCTGGCGGTGTCCTACGAGCCACAAACCATCATCGCCGCATCGCAAGGTCTTCCGGTACGGGTAGCCGGTCGACTCGTGGCGCATCCGTTGACCACGCTCCTGTTTTTGAAGGAACGGGGCTACACGTCGCCCTCGCAGCTGAGCGGAAAAGCCATCGGATACACGGTGCCGGGTCTGATGGATGTACTCCTGGCGGCTTTTGCCAAGATCAATGGCATCCATGACTACACGGCGGTCAACGTTGGATTCAGCATCGTCCCGGCCCTGACGTCGGGCCAGGTCCAAGCCGTCATGGGTCCGTTTAAAACCTACGAAACCGTGACGATGGCCGCCAAAGGACTCGAAGCCGCCTATTTTGAATTGGAGCGCTGGGGAATTCCAGACTACGACGAGCTGGTATTCATTTGTGGTGCTGCAACGCTGTCGAAAAAATCGACCCTGGTGCAGCGCTTTGTGCGGGCGGTACAGCGCGGCCTGGAAGATACCCGCCTGCAGCCGGAAACGGCACTTCAGGCATATTTCAAGGCCCTTCCCGACGCTGATCGGGAAATTGAACGGGCCGCGTTCGAACGCACACGCCCCTATTTTGCACAGACCCAGACCGTCGATCAACGGCGCTGGCAGGCATTTGCCGACTTCGCGTTTGCACACGGGCTGATCACACAGCCGGTGGAGGTCGGAGCACTGCTGAAACCCTGAAAATCAGGGGCTGAAAAAATCGCTTTCGATACCACCGTTCGGGCTCCACGGGTCCGGCGCTGCCTGCAAATGGGGCCTATCAGCGTCGGTCTAGACCCACCGCGTACCCGGTCCGTGGATCCGCGCTGATCTTGGCCAGCTGCCCGGCGTCGATGCGCGCCATCATTTCGACGTGATCGGCCGTGGCCCGTATCTCCGTGTCCAGATAGGCCTGGTAACGGTCCTCGTCCAGGGCCGCCTGCCGATAGCGGTGCAGACGGGCCGGGTCGTAGTCGTAGTGCCGGTAGCAGGCCGTGGGGTAAGCCCCCAGGGGCACGTGCACCACCGCGTCGACGCAGAAAAACGGAATCTGGTTGCGGTCCGGGTTGCGGCGCAGCCGGTCGTCCTCGACCAGGGTCTCGCAGGTGACGATCAGGTGCCTGGCCGCCTTGGCCTGCTCCACGTCGGCAAAGGGCAGCCCCTCGATGCGGGCGGTTCCCTGGATGTCGGCCGCCTGCACGTGGATGATGGTGACGTCGGGGTTGATGGCGGGCACCAGCACAACCCGCTGCGTGTCGCACCAGCCGTCGAAGGGGTTTTGCATGACCACCAGCTTGCGGTTGGGCATGCGCGGGTCCTTGCGACGCGCCGCCTCGCCAATCCCCCAGCGCTCGACGATGTCCGAGGCCAGCGCCGAGCGGGTCGGCAGGAAGGGAATCCCCATGGCCCCGGCCATGAAGCGCAGGGTCATCTGGTAGTTGGAGTAGTCTTCGACCTGGATTTGACCGGATTCGACCGCCTTGCGAAAGCGCACGCAGGTCGGCGCAAAACGCCCGCTGCCGCCGTAGGCGATCTCGAGCTGGTCGACGCAGCCGCCGCCGATCAGTTCATCGGCCCCCTGGCCGTTTGAGTGGGCATACAGATGCAGATGCCGCTTGCCCTGGCGAATGATCTCATATACCGCCGCCATGGGGTTGCGGTTGATGGTGAAGCCGCCGATGGAAATGTGGGCCCCGTCGGGAACGAAACGCGCCACCGCATCGGCCAGGGACATCGGTTTGGCAAGCGGGGGGGTCATGGGGGATCCACCAGCTGCCCATCGGCCGACCACCCTCTCAGGCGGTAGTAGTCATCCACCAGGCGCCTTAAATCGTCCCCGGCGATGCGGCGTCCATCGGGCAGGGCCTGGTCGAGCAGCCGCCCGGGCAGCCAGTCGTCGGTCGCCCGCAGCCCCTCGCGCAGGTTGAAACACCGGGCGCTGTCGGTCACCCGTGACGCCAGGGCCTGAAGCCCCGGTTTGTCCAGGTGTTCCCCGGTGGTCAGGGCGATCAACTTGCCGATCTCCTCCCAGGGGTACAAATCCCGATAGAAGCGGCAGAGGATCAGGGTGTCGAAGAGCGTGCAGCGGTCCTCGAAGTCGATCAGCAGGGCGGCCTTGTCGTCGATCTGATCGGGGTCGATCATACCGGCCAGCTCGGGCTTGTAGAAGGTCGTGCGCAGGTGGCAGGCACCGCGGTCGGCCACGGCGTAGGCCAGTCCCATGCCTTTGAGCGCCCGTGGATCGTATCCGGAAGGCTCCAGCCCCTTGACGTGCACGGCGATCTCTTCCAGGCCCAGCTCTTCGCTGGCCGGCCGGATTCCGTCGGCCAGCAACCCGCCCACATCCTGCCGCAGCACGATCTTCTTGAGCAGGGCGGCGATCTGATCAGGCTGATTGTAGTCGATGGCCAGGTCAATCTTGCCCCGCCGGCCGGCCTCGATGGCGAAGGCAGCCAGGTTTCCCGAACTCATGGTGTCCAGCCCCAGGCGGTCGCACAGGTCGTTCAGGTATATGATCTCTTCGATGCGGTCGATCATGCACAGCCCGCCGAAGGCGTAGATGGTCTCGTACTCCGGCCCTTCCAGCGTCAAGCCCCGATGACGCCCCTGTTGCACCTGGATCGATTTGGCGCAGGCCAGAAAGCAGGTCCGGCAGGCCCGGGGTTTGGGGCGGCAGCGATCCTTGATGCTCTGAGCGTTGATGTCAGCGCAGGTCTCCACCGATCCCTGCGACCAGTAGCGACTGGGAAAGCCGCCAGCCTTGTTGAGGATGTCGACCATCATGGGCGTGCCGTGGTTGCGGTAGGCCTGGGCGACCGGGTGGTCCTTGTAATCGGTGAGCATCTGACGGGCATAGGCCTTGAGACCGTCCGGGTCGGCGAAGGGGCGTTTGCAGCTGCCGTGAAAAACCACGGCCTTGATCTTTTTGGAACCCAGCACGGCCCCCATGCCCGTGCGGCCGCAGACCCGCCACCCGTCGTTTTTGATCACCGCGAAACGGACCCGGTTCTCACCGGCCGGGCCGATGACCAGAATGCCCGGTGCCGTCGCGGCCACTTTTTTGCGCAGGGCCGCTTCGGTCTCGAAGGTGTCCAGCCCCCAGAGCTCCTCGGCCGCGTGGAAGAAAACGCCTCGGTCGCTGACCTCCAGCCAGAGCGGGCGGTCCGAGGCCCCTTCGATGACAACGGCATCAAAGCCGACCCGGCTCATGGCGATGGCCGCGCTGCCGCCGGCGTAAGATTCGCTGTAAAAGCCGGTCAGCGGTGATTTGGCATAGATGCCGTGCCGGCAGGAACCGTGGATTGGGCTGTCCGCGGCCGGCCCCACGGCGAACACCATGTGGCTTTCCGCCGCAAAAGGGTCCACGCCGACCGGGTTGCGATCCAGCAGCAGCTGCGTTCCCAGTCCCTTACCCCCCAAGCCGGCCCTTAAGACCGCCTCGGACAGATCTTCGGCCCGGCTGGTCCGGTTGCTCACGTCGAGGGTCAGGACCCGTTTGAAAAAACCATCCATTTGTTTGTCCTCTGACACCTTGTTAACTTAGACATCCGATCTCACGAATGTTCGACCTCCGCCAGGCTCTCTTCAAGAATCCCAAGGCCCTTTTCCAGCTGTGCATCCGTTATCACCAGCGGCATCAGGGTTCGGATCACGTTCCCGAAATTGCCGCACGAGAGCAGCACCAGCCCCTTTTCGAAGCAGCGGCCGACCAGGGCCTTGGCCTTGTCGGCGGCCGGCTTCTTGGACGCGCGGTCCTCCACCAGCTCCATGGCCAGCATGGGGCCCTTGCCGCGCACCTCGCCGATGATCTCGTGGCGCTGCGCAAGGGCGGTGAATCGATCGAGCAGGGTTTCGCCCAGGCGGACCGACTGGGCCAGCAAGCCGTCGTCGAACAGAATTTCCAGCACGGCCAGCGCCGCCCGGCAGGAGATGGGGTTGCCGCTGTAGGTGCCGCCCAATCCGCCCACGTGGGCGGCGTTCATCATCTCGGCGCGTCCGATCACGGCCGACAGGGGCATGCCCCCGGCAAAGCTTTTGGCCATGGTGATCACGTCGGGCACAACATTCCAGTGATCGATGGCGAAGTAGGTGCCGGTGCGGCCGGCCCCGCTTTGAACTTCGTCGACGATCAGGGCAATGCCGTATTTTTCGCAGATGGCCTTGAGTTTGGGAAAATACTCGGGCGGCGGCGTAATGAAACCGCCCTCCCCCTGGATCGGTTCGACGATCACGGCTGCGGTCTGTTCGGCGGCCACGTGGTTCACGAAAAACTCCTCCAGGTAGTCGGCGCAGGCCGCAGCGCAGGCCGGATAGGTCAATCCGAACGGGCAGCGGTAGCAGTAGGCGAAGGGCATCCGATAGACTTCGGGCGCCAAGGGCCCGAAACCGAACTTGTAGGGCTTGACCTTGCTGGTCAGGGTCATGCCCATCAACGTGCGCCCATGAAAGGCATTTTCGAAGCAGATGATCGCCGGGCGTTTGGTGGCGTAGCGAGCCACCTTGACGGCGTTTTCGACCGCTTCGGCGCCGCTGTTGGCCAGCATGGTCATCTTGGCGAAATCACCGGGTGCCAGCTCGTTGAGCCGGGCGGCCAATTCCACGTAAGCTTCGTACATGGCCACGTGAAAACAGGTGTGAATACATTTGCCGGCCTGGTCCCGAATGGCCGCCACCACCTTGGGATGGCAATGTCCGACGTTGTTGACGCCGATTCCACCGGCAAAATCGATCAGTTCGCGTCCGTCCACATCCACCATGACGGCCCCGCTGGCCTCCCGGACGAATGCCGTGGTGACATTGAAAGGTCCCTGCGGAACGTGTTGGTTGCGCTTTTCGAGCAACTCCTCATTTCGGCCTGGCATCGTGGCAGCTCCCTTGTGATTGACGAGATTAAGACGGGTGAACAAATGCGATGCGCGCCACCGCTTCAAACGGTGCGGGACATCTCAATCGAAGCAAATGCCATACCACAAAATCAAGCCAAACCCGTCCCAACCCCCGCAACACCTCCCGCGGCCCCGACGGGCGTGCAGACCGGATGGCTCGGCCCGGAAGTCGACCGTGGGACCGGAACAGATCGGCACCGCCAATGCAATATTGCATAATCGAGGCGCTTGTGGTTATGCTAAGGGCCATGAAGTCCGAGCCCCCCCCGACACCGCTGCTGGGACCGGGATCGCGGGCAACCGTGCTGGCCGGCAGGCCCGGCAGCGGTGCACCGCGCGACTGGCGGTTGTTCGCCAAGGCCCTGCTCGACGCCTCCGCCAACGCCATCTTCGCATCGGATCCGGTTGGCACGGTGGTGATCTCCAACCGCCGCGTGCAACAGCGCCTGGGCCTGTTTCCCGGCAGCCTGCTGTCCAACACCCTGCCGGAAGTCTGGCCCCATGTCCTGCAGGTCCTGAAGGACGGCCGCCACCTGCGCGGCCTGCCGGTCCAGGCCGGCCAAAGCTCCTACCTGGCCCGCCTGGCCCCGTTGACGGCCAGAGACGCCGTCATCGGTGTGCTGGGTGTGCTCGAAGACCGCACCGAACTGGAACAAACCACCCGCAAGATGCGCGCCTACCAGGAGTTGAGCCAGGAGCTGGACGCCATCATCGCCTCCAGCGACGACGGTTTGTGGATCTGCGACGGCAAGGGTACGATCCTGCGCATCAATGCCGCCTCGGAGCGGCTCAACCACCTGCGCGCCGTGGACGTGGTCGGCCGCAAGATCGACGAACTGGTCACCGAAGGCTACATCGACACCTCGGTCACCCTCAAAGTAATGCGCAGCCGCCGGCGCGAAAACATGCTTCAGGAGACGCGATCCGGGCGCAAGCTGATGCTGACCGGCAACCCGGTCTTCAACCCGGCCGGCGATTTAATCCGGGTGGTGGTCAACGAGCGCGACATGACCGAAATCGATGCCCTGCGCGAAGAGATCGAGGCCCAGCAGGCCAAGACCGATCAGATGCAGCGCCGCATCCACGAGATGCAGATTGCCGAGCTGGAGTCGGGGCAAATCGTGGCCCGCAGCACCAACATGGTCCAGGCCCTTCGCCAGGCGCGCAAGGTCAGCCAGGTGGACTCGACCGTCTTGATCCTGGGTGAATCTGGAACCGGCAAAGGGGTTCTTGCCAACCTGATCCACCGCCACTCGGCGCGGGCCAAAAAACCCCTGATCCAGGTCAACTGCGGCGCCATCCCGGAGACCCTGGTGGAAAGCGAGCTGTTCGGCTATGCGCGCGGTGCATTTACCGGCGCCGCCTTGCAGGGCAAGCCCGGCTATCTGGAACTGGCCGACGGCGGCATCGTCTTTTTGGACGAGGTCGCCGAACTGCCGATTGCATCGCAGGTCAAGCTGCTGCGTTTTCTGGAAGACGGCATGGTCACGCGGGTCGGCGGAACCACCCCTCAGTGCCTGAATGTGCGCATCATCGGCGCCACTCACCGCGACCTGGAAAAGATGGTCGACCAGGGGCGCTTCCGCCTGGATCTGTTTTACCGGCTGAACGTCATCCCCATACAGATCCCGCCCCTGCGCGAGCGCCAGGACTGCAAACTGGCCCTGATCCGGCATTACCTGGACCATTTCGGGACCGCCCTCGGGCAGGGGCCGGCGCGGCGGCTCAGCCGCCGCGCCCTGGACGCCCTGCTGGCCTACCACTTCCCGGGCAATGTACGCGAACTGATGAACATCTGCGAGCGCCTGGTGGTCATGTCCGAATCGGTGCGCATCGGCATCGCGGATCTGCCCGCAGCCGTCACGGCCGGCCTTCCGCCCGACCTGTCCTGCGGGATCGAGGTGGTGGCGGCCGGCCAGTCGCTGCCGCAAGCCATGGCACGCGTCGAGGGGCGGATCCTGCGCCAGGCCATGGAAACCTACGGTACCCAGGCCAGGGCGGCCCGTGCCCTGGGCATCAACCAGTCCACCATCGCCAGGAAACTCAAACGCCTTCACCAATCGTCGGCGTAACGCGGCCAGTCCGGTTTATGCATTTTTGCATTAAATTATGCCATCGGGCATCATTGGGGGCGGCCAAGGGCCCGCGACAGCGGCCCCGCCCGCCGCCGGAAACAGCGGCATTGGTGGTCGGCCGGAAAGCCTGCCTCTCTGGTATGCGAATTGCGTTGCCAAAACCCATCGGCGACGCCACCTACTGGCCTGGCGATGAACCTGTGAAGCGGTGCCCCTCCGGCACCAATGGACACCATGCGACCCGATTGCGGAGGCCGAATGCATCATTTTCAAAATGCGCTTGATTATTGCACCAAATGGCTGGATATCATTAAAAAGGATTCGGAGACCCTCGACGAGGCCACTGCCCGGTGGATCTCCCAGGAGACCAAACGCAACTTCGTCGATCACTTCAACGCCGGCTGGGTCAATTACCGCAAATCCATGACCGAGGCCGGCGACTACGCGGCGATCGAGTGGCGCGGCCGCGGGGCGACCATTTACGACAACTTCGGCAACGCCTACCTCGACTTTCTGGGCGGCTACGGCGCCCTCGACCTGGGCTGGTCGCACCCGGAAGTGGTCGAGGTGGTCCGGGCCCAGGCCGGCAAATCCGGTATTCCCAGCCAGGAGCTGATGGACCCGCTGCGCGGCGTGATGGCCCGGCTGATGGCCGAGATCACCCCCGGCGACATCGACCACGCCTTTTTCGTCGGCAGCGGCACCGAAGCCGTCGAAGGAGCGCTCAAGGTCGCCCGGCTGCACACCGGCAAACACAGCTTCGTTTCGACGGTCAAGGCCTTTCACGGCAAAACGTCGGGCTCGTTGAGCGTCATGGGCAAAAAAGCGTTTCGGGCCCCGCTGCAGCCCTATGGGGCGCAGATCTACTTCGTGCCTTTCGGCGATGCGGATGCCTTGGAACAGCAGCTCGAGATCTGCAATGCGGTGGGCGTCGAGATCGCCGGGTTCGTGGCCGAACCGATCCAGGGGGAAGCCGGCGCCATCGTGCCCCCGGACGATTACTGGCCCAGGGTGCGTGAGATCTGCACACGCTACGGCATCCTGATGATTTGCGACGAGGTGCAGACCGGCCTGGGCCGAACCGGCACCTTGTGGGGGGTCGACCACTGGAATGTGGCCCCGGACATCATGATGGCCGCCAAGTCGCTGGGCGGGGGCGTCATGCCGATCGGGTGCTTCATGGGCAACGGCCGGATCTGGAAATCCCTGGAGGAGCCCAACCCGTTCATGCACACCACCACCACCGGCGGAAACCCCATGGCCTGCGCTGCGGCCATCGCCACAATCCGGATCACCCTCCGGGACGATCTGCCCCGGCGCGCGGCCGAACTGGGAGACTATTTCATCGGTCAGCTCAACACGATGGCGGGCGAATTTCCCGACATCTACGCCGGGATCACCGGCAAGGGCCTGCTGATCGGGCAGCACTTCATCGATGACGCCATCGGGTACAAGGTCGCCGCAGGCCTGTTCAAGCGCAAGGTGCTGGTGGCCGGAACCCTGATCAACGCCAAGGCGATCCGCTTCGAACCACCCCTGATCGTGGCCCGGCAGGAGATCGACGCGGTCCTCGACCGGCTGCGCGACACGCTCCAGGCCGTCCGGAAAACCATGTAGGCCGCTCGAACAGATTCCACGCACGACTTTTCACAGCAAAGGAGGCGCCATGCAACTGATCCGCGTCAACATGACCGACCTGTCCATTACCGTCGTCCAGACGCCGCAGGAATACCGCCTGCTCGGCGGACGCGGCCTGACGTCGACCCTGATCAACGCCGAGGTACCCGCCCAGACCGATGCACTGGGCCCGCACAACAAGCTGGTGTTCGCACCCGGCTTTTTGACCGGAACCCCGCTGATCAACACCAGCCGGTTGTCGGCCGGCGCCAAAAGCCCGCTGACCGGCGGCATCAAGGAGAGCAATGTCGGCGGCACGGTGGCCTTGGCCCTGGCGCGCCTGGGCATTACGGCCGTGATCGTCGAAGGCCAGGCGCCGGCCGGCCAGGCCTACCTGCTCAAGATCGACGGCGCGGGAGCGGCCGAACTGATCCCGGCTCCGGAAACCCGGGGCGTGCGCACCTACGCCCTGGTCGAACAGTTGACCGCGCGCTATGGCACCGACTGCAGCATCACCTGCATCGGCCCGGCCGGCGAGTTCCAGCTGGCTTCGGCTTCCATCCAGACCACCGACCTGGACGGCCGCCCCTGCCGGGCGGCCGGTCGCGGGGGGCTGGGAGCCGTCATGGGATCCAAGGGACTCAAGGCCATGATCGTCGACCGCAGCGGTAAAGCTACCGATCCACTCTCAGACCCCGAGGCCTTCAAGCAAGCCGCCAGAGCCTACGCCCAGGCCGTCAAAGCCGATGAATTCAGCGGCGAGATCCTGCCCCAGCTGGGCACGGCCGCCCTGGTCGAAGCCATCAACGCCGCCGGGGCCTTTCCCACCCGCAACGCCCGCAGCGGCCAGTTCGACGGCGTGGAAAAGATCAGCGGCGAAACCATGGCCGATGTGATTCAAAAGCGCGGCGGCAAGACGACCCACAAGGGCTGCGCCCAGTGCATCATCGACTGCTCCAACGAATTCGTGGACCCCGACGGCCGCTATGTCACCTCATCGTTGGAGTACGAAACCATCTGGTCCATGGGCGGCATGATCGGCAACGACGACCTGGACAGCATCGCCCGGCTCGATTTCCTGTGCGATGACATCGGCCTGGACACCATCAACACCGGCGTGGCCATCGCCGTGGCCATGGACGCGGGCTACAAATCCTTCGGCGACGCGGCCGCGGCCATCGAAATGGTCGAGGAGGCCGGCCGGGGCAGCGCCTTCGGCCGGGTCATCGGCAACGGTCCCGACGCCGTGGGGCGCCACTTCGGTCACGACCGCGTCCCCACCGTCAAGGGCCAGAGCATGGCGGCCTACGACCCCCGGGCCATTCAGGGCATGGCCGTCACCTACGCCACGACGCCCATGGGGGCCGACCACACCGCCGGGTGGGTCGTCGACCAGAACCTGGAAGCCTTTGGTGGAACCATCGACCCATTGGGCGCCGAGGGGCAGGTCGAGGCCTCGCGCAACACGCAGATCCACATGGCGGCCGTCGACACGGTCGGCATCTGCGACTTCGCCCAGTCCGGCCTGGCATCGCCCGACGGCATCGCCAACGTCTACAAAATGGTGGCGGCCAAATCGGGCCGGCAGTTCGGCGAGGCGGACTGGACCGAGCTGGGCCGACGGGTACTCAAGGCCGAACGAGACTTCAACCGCAGGGCGGGCTTCACCAACAAAGACGACCGGCTGCCGCAAATGTTCTACAAGGAACCGCTGCCGCCCCACAACGTGGTCGTAAAGGTCAGCGATGCCCAGATGGACACGACTTTCGACTTTTAGAGCCGGCCGACGTGAACGTGCGCGTTAAACTACTGGGAACCCTGCCGTCCGATTATGCCGGCCCTTACGCCTTAGCGGGGATCCAGGTCGACCTTCCGGCCGGGGCCTGCGTGGCCGACCTGGTCGAGCGCCTGGGCATTTCCCGCCGGCGGGTGGGCGTTGTGACCGTCAACGGCAGCCTGGCCAGGGCAACGGATCCGATCCCCGCGGATGCCGAGGTCAAGCTGATGCAGAAAATCGCGGGAGGGTGAAGGCCCATGGCGACCATCCACCACACCACACCGCGCCAGGACGGCTACCGCATGCCGGCCGAATTCGAAACCCATGCCGGATGCTGGATGCTGTGGCCCGAACGGGGCGACACCTGGCGCCTGGGCGCCAAGCCGGCCCAGGCCGCCTTCGCCCGGGTGGCCGAAGCCATCGCCGCTTTTGAGCCGGTCACGGTCGCGGCCGGCCGCCGCCAGTGGGAAAACGCCCGGGCAGTGCTGCCCGACGCGGTCCGGGTGGTCGAAATGGCCGCCGACGACGCCTGGATGCGCGACGTCGGCCCCACCTTCGTGGTCGACGGCCAGGGCGGCCTGCGCGGGGTCGACTGGCGCTTCAACGCCTGGGGCGGCCTCGACGGCGGCCTGTACTTTCCCTGGTCGCAGGACAGCCAGGTGGCCGCCAAGGTCCTCGAAGTGGAGGGCGCCGACCGCTACCGCGCGCCGCTGATCATGGAAGGCGGTGCATTTCACACCGACGGCCAGGGCACCCTGATCACCACGGCCGAGTGCCTGTTGAACCCCAACCGCAATCCCCAGATGACCCCGGAGCAGATCGAAGCCGGACTCAAGGATTATCTGAATGTTCAAAAAGTGATCTGGCTCGACAGAGGCGTGGCCATGGACGAAACCGACGGCCATGTAGACAACCTGTGCTGCTTCGTCAAACCGGGGGAGGTGCTGCTCTCCTGGACCGACGACCGCCGCGACCCCCAGTATGCGATCTCCCGGCAGGCCTACGAATCGCTCGTGGCGCAAACGGACGCCCAGGGGCGGGCACTGACCGTTCACAAGATCCACCAGCCCGATCCGATGGTCATCACGCCCTCGGAGTGTGACGGCCTGGATGCCAGCGAGACTGCCAAACCGCGACGGGCCGGCGACCGGCTGGCCGCGTCCTACGTCAACTTTTACATCGCCAACGGCGGCATCGTCATGCCGCTCTTCGACGCCCCCCACGACCGCGCCGCCGTCGATCTGCTGACCGGCTTGTTTCCCGACAGACGCATCGTGGGAATCGCCAGCCGGGAGATCCTCTTGGGGGGCGGCAACATTCACTGCATCACCCAACAGGTTCCCCAGGCGCCGAGAGCGGCCGTTTGGCCGGCCTGATGGAATCTCTCGCGGGGCAAGCGGCCGCCAACGGCATCGTTTTAACAATGAACCAACCCAAGGGAGGTCACCATGCGCGCCGCCATCTATGAGCAGTTCGGGCAACCCCTGACGATTCAACAGCTGCCCGACCCGACCCCCCCGGAGCACGGGGTCGTCATCCGCGTCATGGCCACCGGCCTGTGCCGCAGCGACTGGCACGGCTGGATGGGGCACGACCCGGACATTCGCCTGCCCCACGTCCCCGGCCACGAACTGGCCGGCACCGTCGAAGCCGCCGGCCCGGCGGTCGTCCGCTGGCAGCCGGGCGACCGGGTCACCCTGCCCTTTGTGTGCGGCTGCGGCCGCTGCCCGCAATGCGCCTCGGGCAACCATCAGGTCTGCGACCGGCAGTTTCAGCCCGGCTTCACCCACTGGGGCGCCTTTGCCGAATACGTGGCCGTCGACCGGGCCGACGTCAATCTGGTAAGGCTTCCCGAAGAGATCGACTTCGTGACGGCGGCCAGCCTGGGCTGCCGTTTCGTGACCGCTTTTCGGGCCATCGTCGACCAGGGCCGGGTCGGTGCCGGTCAGTGGGTGGCGGTACACGGCTGCGGCGGGGTGGGATTGTCGGCCATCATGATTGCCAGCGCCCTGGGCGCCAACGTCGTGGGCGTCGACATCGGCGACGACAAGCTCGATCTGGCCCGTGCGGCCGGCGCCTGTGCGACGGTCAACGCCAAAACGACCCCGGCGGTCGTCGATCGGATCCTGGATATCAGCGGTGGTGGGGTGCACGTTTCCATCGACGCCCTGGGCAGCCCGACGACCTGTTTCAATTCGGTCGCCAACCTGCGCAAACGCGGCCGGCACATTCAGGTCGGCCTGATGCTGGCCCAGCACCGGCACCCGCGCCTGCCCATGGACCGCGTGATCGCATTTGAGCTCGAGATCCTGGGCAGCCACGGCATGCAGGCCCACCGCTACCCGGCCATGCTGGCCATGATCCGCTCCGGCAAGCTGGCTCCGCACAAGCTGATCGGCAAAACGATCGATCTGGCGGCAGCACTCGACGAACTGGTCAACATGGATCGTTTCCAGATGACGGGCGTCACCGTCATCGACACCTTTTAACCCAAGGAGTATCACGACATGTCAACCGTATTGCACGAACAGGCCGCGATCGAGGCCATCATCGGCCGGGCGTCGGTCATCCGGTTGGCCATGCTCGATGGCGACGCCCCCTACATCGTGCCGCTGTGCTTCGGGTACCGCAACAACATCATCTACTGCCACTCTTCGATGAAAAGCAGAAAGCTCGACCTGATCCGCCGGCACCCCGCGGTGGGCTTTGAAATGGACATTCTGGCCCGCCCCATTCCGGCACCCGAGCCGTGCAAATGGAACATGCGCTACCAGAGCGTGGTCGGCTTCGGGACGGCCGGCATCGTGGAAGACGCAGCCGAAAAAAGAGCGGCCCTGGACCTGATCATGGCCCAGTATGCCAGCGGGACCTACACGTTTCCGGAGAACAAGATCGCAATCACTGCGGTGATCCGGGTGGACATCGACCGCATGACCGGCAAGACCAACGGCTTCGACGCCTAACCCTAGCCGCCGCGCCAAAAACAGACGCCCGACCGGGCTGGTGAAACGGCGGTTCACCAGCCGGCCAGGCGCATGCGGGTGTCGTCTATCATGGGACGGCTTGCCGATGTCGCCCCGAAACGGCTTTGTGTTAATGGGATTTGGCCCGGGTCCAGGCCTCGTCCATAATCCGGTTGTCCTTGCCCAGGTCCTTGGTAAAGTGGAGCTTTTCCATGATCTCGGGCGTCGGGTAGATGCGCGGGTTTTTCAGGTCCTCGGGCGTGATGAAGGCCTCGGCGGCGGCGTTGGGGGTCGCATACTGGTTGTAGTTGGACAGTTCGGCCCCGACCTCGGGCTCCAGGATCCAGTTGATCCACTTGTGGGCGGCCTCCGGATTGGGGGCCTTAACGGGGATGCACATGGAGTCGTACCAGATCTCGCTGCCCTCTTTGGGGATCAGGAAACCGAGTTTCTCCGGATCTTCGCTGACCGATTGAATGGCATCGCCGTTGTAGACGATTGCGGCCACGGCCGTGCCGGCCACCACATCGTTTTTGCCGCCCACACCGGGCTTGAAGCCCATGCAGTTGGCGGTCCGCTTGGTCGCCACCAGCAGGTCGGCGGCGGCCTTGAGATCCTTGGGATCGGTGCTGTTGAAATCCTTGCCCTGGTAGACCAGCGCAATGCCCATCATCTCGCGCACGCTGTCGATCAGCCAGAAGGGGCCGGGCTGCTGGTCGGGATCGAACAGGACCGCCCAGGACTTGACCGCGTCGTCGCTGACCCTGTCCCGGCGGTACATCAGCCCGACCGTGCCCCACTGATAGGCCACGGAATAGACGTTGCCCGGGTCATAGCTGGCCTCGCGAAAGAGCGGCTTGAGATTGTTCAGGTTGGGAATCTTGGCGTGGTCCAGGGGCTGGATCAGCTTCTGGTTGATCAGGACCGGCATGATGTAATCCGACGGCACGATGATGTCGTACTGGCTGGCCCCGCCGGCTTGCAGCTTGGCCACCATCTCCTCGTTGTTCTCGTAAATGTCTAGCCTGACCTTGATGCCGAATTTCTTTTCGAAGTCGGCCGGCATCTTCTCCTCGTCCATGTACTCCGACCAGGTATAAACCCGCAGTTCCTCGGCACCGACGGTGGCAGCACCGAAAAGCAACAGGACCGACAAGAACAAACCGATTTTCCGCATAACGCTCCTCCTTTGCTAAATTGAGGGGTTGTTGAAAACCACCGGGTTAGGTTTCCTGGCCCCGGGTAAACCGCTCCGTCAGCACCACCAGCACCACCGTGACCAGCATGATCAGGGTCGACAGGGCGTGAATCTGCGGAGTCACCCCCCGCCGGACGGCCGCGAAAATAAACAGCGGCAGGGTCTGCGACTCGGGTCCGGCCGTAAAAAAGCTGATCACGAAGTCGTCCAGCGAGAGGGTGAAGGCCAGCATGGCGCCGGCGAAGATCCCCGGCATCAGCAGGGGCAGCATCACCTTGCGGAGCAGGTACCAGTTGGTGGCGAACAGATCGCGGGCCGCCTCTTCCACTTCGCGGCCGATGGCCACCAGGCGGCTGCGCACCACCAGAGCCACAAAGGCGATCTGAAAGGTGATGTGGCCGATGATCATGTTCAGCAGGCCGGGCTCGAAGATGGACGAAACAAAGCGCAGCAGCCCGAAGGCCACCACCAGCGAAGCCGCCAGAATGATGTCGGGGATGACCACGGGAATGTGCAGGATGATGTCCAGAAAATTGCTGGTGCGCTGGCGCCATGGGAAGCGGTCCATGGCAATGGCCAGGATGGTGCCCAGCACCGTGGCGATGACCGTGGAGATCACCGCCAGCAGCAGCGTGTTCCAGGCCGCCTCCAGAATCCAGTCGTTTTGGAAAAGCTTGGCGTACCACTTGAGGGTAAAGCCCTTCCAGACCAGGCCGCGCCGGGCCTCGTTGACCGAAAAGACGGCCACCCCGGCCAGCGGCAGATAGAGAAACGCCATGGTCAGGTAGGAGATCGCCGCAATCACCAGGTTGTTGCGCCTCATATGACCTCGATCTCCCTGCCCTTGCGCCGGTAGACCTGCAGCCCGATCATGGTCAGCACCATCAGCCCCATGCTGATGGCCGCACCGAAGGGCCAGTCCCGACTGGTGCCGAACTGCTGCTGAATCAGATTGCCCACCAGCATGTACTTGGCCCCGCCCAGCAGGTCCGGAACCACGAACATGCCCATGGCGGGCACGAAGGTCAGGATGATGCCCACCGACAGGCCCGGCATGGTCTGGGGCAAAATGGCCTGGGTGAAGACCCTGACCCGCGAGGCGTAAAGGTCCTGGGCCGCCTCCACCAGGGACCAGTCAAGGCGTTCGACACTGGCGTACAGCGGCAGGGTCACGAAGGGCAGAAACATGGAGACCATGCCCAAGTATACCGCAAAGGCATTGGGATACAAGGGGGCGCCCTCGGGGATCAGGCCCATCAAGGCCGCCAGGCGGGCAAAGGGCATTTCCGGCGACAGGATCAGAAACCAGGCGTAGGCCCGGATGACCATGTTGGTCCAAAACGGTATGATCACCAGGGTCAGCCACATGTAGCGGCTGCGCTCGGGACGCCCGGCGATAAAAAAGCACAGAGGGTAGGAAAGCAGCACCGACACCAGGGTGGTGACGAAGGCCACCACCACCGAGCGCCACAGGATCAACAGGTAATCCGCGGTCCACCCGAAGAGCGAAAAACCGGCCAGGCGCTTGTAGTTCTCCAGGGTGAAGACCCACTCCAGTTCCCCGTAAACCCCCCGGGTGACCACGCTCACCACGACCAGCACCAGGCTGGGCAAAACCAGAAACAGCATCAGCCACAGCATGCCCGGTATCAGCAGCACGCCACCGCGCTTGAGCAGGTGCCGGCGGGTGGTCAGTTCACCGTACCAGGTGATCAGCCTATCGGGTCTGTTCATCTTCCAAGATCACCAACTCCTGGGGAGCCAGTTCCAGCCAGACCTCTTTGCCGGGATCGATCCGGCGGTAGGAACTGGTGCGCACACGCAAGGGCCCGGGCTCCACCCACAGGTCGAAATTGGTTCCCCGGTAGACGATTTCGGTCACCGTGGCGCGAACGGCGTTGCGTTCGGGCTGACGCTCGCCGATACCGATCCACTCGGGCCGGATGGCAACGGTACCCTTTTGCCAGGGCGGCTCTTTTTCCAGGGCCAGAAAGCCGAAGGCCGTCTGGACGCCGCCGGTTGTCCGGGTGCAGGGGATCAGGTTGGCGGCACCTAGAAATTTGGCCACGAAGCTGTCGCGAGGGTTGTCGTAGACCGCCTCTGGGGTGCCGATCTGAACCACCCGGCCGGCGCGCATCACGGCCAGCCGGTCGCTGCAGACCAGCGCTTCGGCCTGGTCGTGGGTGACCAGGATGAAGGTTCGGCCCAGCTTGCGCTGCAGGCGGCGCAGATCCTCTTGCACCTGGGCCCGCAGGCGCGCGTCCAGGGCGCTCATGGGTTCGTCGAGCAGCAGCACGTCGGGCTCGTTGACCAGGGCGCGCGCCAGGGCCACGCGCTGCTTCTGGCCCCCGGACAGCTGATGGGGATGGCGCCGGGCCATGGCGGCCAGATCGAGCATCTCCAGGCGACGGGTCACGCGCGTCTTGATTTCGGCTTCGGGAAAACGGCGCGACCGCAGCCCGAAGGCCACATTCTCATAGATGGTCAGGTGGGGAAACAGGGCATAGCTCTGGAAGACCGTGTTGACCTGCCGTTTGATGGCCGGCAGGCGCGTGATCTCCTGCCCGCCGCTGAAGACCTGGCCCGAATCGGCCATCTCGAGCCCGGCAATGATGCGCAGCAGGGTCGTTTTTCCGCAGCCCGACGGGCCCAGCAGGGTAAAGAACTCACCCGGAGCCACATGGAGGGTAACGTCCTCCAGGGCCGTAATCTCGCCGAAATGCTTGCAGATCTGTTTGACCGCAAGGCCCTGCTCAACCGTGGGGTGTCGATTCCGATCCGGGTTCATAGCGTCGAGAGTCGGGCTTATCGGTTCGAAGGGGTTGGCAACCAGGCGGCAACCGCCGCCGATAATTGAGATCAGTGCTACACCCACGGCTCCCGGAAGTCAATTCGCCATTTAGGCTTCAGACAAGGGCGGGCGCCGACTTTTTCGGCGGCGTCAGGCCGTATGCCTTTTTTTGGTGTTCGCGGTCGGCGTACACGGTTTTCTGCAGCAGGGTTTCGTCGATGGACACCCCCAGTGCCGCCAGGTTCTGGAAGCAGTAGCCGCGGGCGTCCGCCTCGAGCTGCTCGGGAACGAAAAGGCCTTTTTCGGCAAAGACCCCGTCCACCATCATCATGACGAAGACCGAGGCGCACTGTCCGGTCAGGTAGGCTTCGTGGCTCAAACCGGAAGTCTCGAAGGCTTCCACCAGGCCCGGTCCGATGGCGTAGCTGTCGATCTGGATGGGCAGGTCGTTCTTGGTGCCGGAGACCCTGACCAGAAAAGCCCCCTCCTCCTTGAGGACGCCGTCGGTGATGATGGCCCTGAGTTCGTCCGGGTATTTGGGCGCCGGGGGGCACAGTTTAAGCACCAGATCAACGGGCACGACCTGGGCGCCGTTGAGCTCCACCGGCGTTTCGGAAAGCAGCCCCATGGTGTAGAGCAGTTCGGAAAGCTTGACGCCAAAACCGCCGTACTTGAATTCGACGTTGCGGACCCCCTTGAGGACCTCATCGGCCAGCAGTCCCATGGTGACCGGTTCGTCGTGCTCGTGGTCGACCATGCGCACCTCGCGGTCGATCCCGCGCAGCTTCATCTTGATCGGGCGGCTGAAGGGCTTGTCGGTGATGATCTGGCCTTCCTCGAACCGGAAGGTCTTGTAGGCCATGTCCCAGAAGGCGATCTCCGGCGACCACCAGAAGGGCGTGAAGCGCCGGGTCATGACGTTCTCGTAGACGCAGATGCTGATGGTCTCGCAGCGGTCCAGCTTCTCGACCGCCTCCCGGGCCATGATGTTGGCCAGCCCGGGCGACGAGCCGGCCCCCACCAGGGCCGTCAGCCCCTTGGCCTTGAATTGCTCGTGCCACTCGCCGAACAGCAGCTTGTAGCTCTCCACGAAGCCGATGTCTTCCATGGGGCCGGCCATGTCGATGTAGGAGGCGCCGACCGCCAGGGCCGCCTCCATGACCTGCAGGTTGTAGTCCAACGGCAGGCCGTTGACGATCAGGTCGCACCCTTTGGCGGTCGCGATCAGATTGGCGACCTCACGGGCGTCCAGTTCGATGGCCGTCGCCTTGCCCAGCGACTGGCTCAACACTTCGGCGGCCTTTAAATCATAGTCCGCACAGATGATCTCCGACACGCCGGGGTGCTCGTTCATCCGCTTGGCGATGGTGCTCCCCTGGGCCCCGACCCCAACCACGATAATGCGTTTCATCACTTCTCCTTTTGAACCGGTTGTAGCCACCACCACCCACCGTAAACCGGCCTGCACCGCCGCCGGGCCGTTTGCCCGGCGTGACCGCGGCCGTCGTTCGTAAAGTGGTGCTGCGTTCCAGCGGCAGACGACCGCCTGTCGACCGGAAGCGACTGGTGTTCCAATTTTGTTCTTTAAACCAGATATTTTTTTATTACAATAAAATTATTGACAATTTTAACATTTTACAATAGATTTTTCAAAAATTTTGGTGACATTGGCTAAAATTTACCAAAAATTTTTTGAGCGCTCGACCGACACCACTTGCAAGACCGACTCGACCTGTGTCTTGAATCGAACCGCCGCAGTGGCGCGTTGGCGTGGCCGCAGGCCGCGCCGATCGACCTTGACAGCGGCTGTCAACCAAAGGGGGTAATCATGAGGAAAAGAGGTCCGTTGTACCTGCTCAGCGCATTCGCCTTGGCCGCCATCTTGACGATGGGTGTGGCCAGCACCGCTTCACTGCATGCCATGACCCCGCAGCCGGGCGGCACGCTGCGGGTCAGCATGGATGTCGACATCAAGAGTCTCGACCCGCACCAGATCGGCTGGCAGAACCACGAAGTGCTGCGCCAGGTTTTCGAAGGGATCCTGGCCGTGGACGACGGCTTCGGCATCATCCCCGGCCTGGCACACCAGTGGGAAATATCGGACGACGGCCTGATCTACACGTTTCACCTGCGCAAGGGCGTCAAGTTTCACAACGGCAACGAGATGACCGCCGAGGACGTCAAGGCGACCCTGGACCGTTTGACGGTTTCGGCCATCAAAAGCAAATTCGAAACCATCGCCAAAACAGAGGTCACCGGCCCTTATCAGGTGACCGTGACCCTGTCCCAACCGACGGCCACCTTTCTGATCAACCTGGCCAGCCCCCACACGGTCGGCGTGATGCCCAAAGCGGAGATCGACAAGCAGGGCGACAACATCCAGAACCCCGTGGGCACCGGTCCCTTCGCGTTTGTCGAATGGGTGCCGGATCGGCATGTCAAGCTGAAACGCTTCGACGCCTACTGGGGCGGTGAAGGCGAGTCCACGGGCACCGGCGGCCAAAAAAGCGCCTATGTGGATGAGGTGGTCTTTGTGCCGATGACCGAACGCGCCGTACGGGTCTCGGCCTTGGAAGCCGGCGACATCGACCTGGGATTCGTTCCCAGTGCCGAGCGCGAGCGTCTGGCGACCAATCCCAACCTGGTGATCGTCGGCACCGGACCGACCTTCGAGTTCTGGAATTTCTGGTTCAACTGCAAGGAGGGTGCACCGTTTGCGGACATCAATCTGCGCAAGGCCTTCGCCCATGCGGTCAACAAACAGGAGATGCTGCTGGCCACCACCGGTGGACCCGGTGTGATCGTCAATTCGCCCTTTCCCAGCTTCTCGTTCTGGTACACCGAGTCCCACTCACCTGAAGCCGGCCCCAACTACGATCCGGCCAAGGCCAAGGCCTACCTCGCCAAAAGCGCCTACAAGGGCGAGCCCATCACGATCATCACCAGCAAGGGCTACCCGGCCATGGACAAACAGGCCGTCGTGGCCCAGGCCCAGCTCAAACAGGTCGGTATCGTGACCGAGCTGGAATACCACGACTGGTCCTCCCTGTTCGACAAGTACAAGTCCGGTGATTTCGACGTGGTCTCCTACGGCTATGGATCCCATGCCGATCCGGATTTCTTCTACTACGCCCGCATGCTCAGCACCAACACCTTCAACGGGTGGGGAAGCCCCGAACTGGACAAGCTGGTCATCGCCGCGCGCTCCACGACGGACCTGGAAAAGCGCAAAGCGCTCTACGATCAGGCCCAGCAGATTCTCAACGCCGAACTGCCGCTGCTCTTCACCTTTTCTGAGGAGTACTTTTACGGTCATGGCAAGAAGGTGCACGGGTTCAAGCCTTGGGGCGCCGTCTTCCTGCGCTTGTGGGATGTCTGGATTGAAAAATAGTCCCCACGCCATCCCCTCCGGCGTCGTTCCGGCCCAGCCTGGCGGCGCCGGCGCTTTCAGGCTGGGACAGGGCACGGCATGAGCATTTCCTACCTGATCAAGCGCCTGATGGCCGCAATTCCGGTCCTGTTCGTGGTGTCGGTGGTGGTCTTCATGTTCCTGCACCTCATTCCGGGCGATCCGGCCACGGCCGTGCTGGGCCGCAACGCCAGTGCCCAGGAGATCGAGGCCGTGCGGGCCAAGATGGGGCTGGACCGCCCCCTGCCGGTTCAATACGCCGCCTGGCTGGGCAAGGCCCTGACAGGGGACCTGGGGATGTCGATCATCAGCGGCCGTTCCATTTCCCGGTCGATTTTAGAACGCCTGCCCCACACCATGGCCCTGGCCTTTTTGGCCATCGCCATGGCCGTAGCCATCGCCATTCCCTCGGGGGTGACCGCAGCGGTCAACCAAAACACACTGACTGATCGGGCCGTGATGCTCTTTTCGCTGCTGGGCGTCAGCCTGCCCAGCTTCTGGGTGGGCATTCTCTTCATCATCCTCTTTGCCGTCCAGCTGCGCTGGCTGCCGGCATCCGGTTATGTCTCGGTCTACGAAAACCCGATCGAGGGACTGCGCTACCTGCTGCTGCCGGCCGTCTCCCTGGCGCTGGTCATGGCGGCCGTGTCGGCCCGCATGGCGCGATCGGCCATGCTGGAGGTGCTGCGCCAGGATTACATCCGCACCGCTCGGGCCAAGGGCCTGGGGCCCTGGGCCGTGGTGATCCGCCACGGGCTGAAAAACGCCATGATCCCGGTCATCACCGTCATCGGCCTCGATTTCGGGTGGCTGCTGGGCGGGACGGTGGTGATCGAATCGGTCTTCGGCATCCCCGGCATGGGCCGCCTGGTGGTCTATTCCATCTTGAACCGGGACTACCCCATGGTCCAGGGGGTAATCCTTTACATGGCGGTCATCTACATGCTGGTCAACCTGCTGGTGGACTTCATCGTGACCCTGATGAATCCACGGATCCGCTATTGAGATGACCGATCCCAAACCGGCCACCGGCAAACGGTTTCAGCAGGGACGGGCATGGCGCTCCCTGTCGCGCAACACCCTGGCCTTGACCGGACTGGGCATCATCGCCCTGCTGGTGGTGGTGAGCGTTTTCGCCAGCGCCCTGGCCCCTTTCGACCCCGCCGAGGTGCGGATCCTCGACCGGCTTCAGGCGCCCGGCGCCGGGCACTGGATGGGCACCGATGAATTCGGGCGCGACATCTTCAGCCGGGTGCTGTTCGGGGCCCGCATCAGCCTGCTGATTTCGAGCATGGTCGTGCTGTCGGCCGGCCTCGTCGGGGCCCTGATGGGGCTGCTGGCCGGCTACTTCCTGGGGCCGGTGGACTTTTTCGTGATGCGCATCGTGGACGGGCTGATGGCCTTTCCGGCCCTGCTGCTCAGCCTGGCCATCATGGCCGCCCTGGGTCCCGACACGGTCAACCTGGTGATCGCCCTGGCCATCGTCTACGTGCCCGGTTTCGCCCGGCTTACCCGCAACGCCGTGCTGACGATTCGCGAACTGGAGTACGTGGAGGCCAGCCGGGCCATCGGTGCCGGGCACCTGCGGATCATGTTCGACCACGTGCTGCCCAACTGTCTGTCGCCCCTGATCGTCCAGGCCACGGTGGTGTTCGGCTACGCGATCCTCTCCGAGGCGGCCCTGAGCTTTTTGGGGTTCGGGGCGCCCTCCAAGGCCAGCTGGGGGGCCATTCTCAGCGACGGCCGCGACTGGATGTTCAAGGCCCCCTGGATCAGCATCTACCCGGGCATCGCCATTTCCCTGTTCGTGCTGGGGGCCAACCTGGCCGGCGACGGCCTGCGCGACATCCTTGACCCGAGGAGCGAGTGACGCCGTGACCGATGCCAACGACCAGCGCAACCGCGACCCCCTGCTGGTGGTCCGGGATTTCTCGGTGGCCTTTCCCACCCACCGCGGCCGGGTGGTGGCAGTGGAGCAGATCGGCTTTTCCATCGCCCGCGGCGAGGTCGTGGGCATCGTCGGCGAAAGCGGCTGCGGCAAGAGCCTCACGGCCCTGTCGCTGCTCGGACTGGTACCGGAGCCCGGCTTTCGGGCCGCCGGCCAGATCCATTTTGAAGGTCGGGCCATGGAAAGATTGTCCGAACGTCAGCTTCAGGCCGTTCGCGGCAACCGCATCGCCATGATCTTTCAGGAACCGATGACCTCGCTCAATCCGACTCAGCGCATCGGCCACCAGATCATGGAACCCATGCGCCTGCACCAGGGCCTGGATCGCAACACGGCCCGCGCACGGGCCATGGCGGCCCTGGAGAGCGTCGGCATTTCCGCGCCCGGCCGACGCATGAACGAATACGCGCACCAGCTCTCCGGCGGCATGCGCCAGCGGGTGATGATCGCCATGGCCATCGCCTGCGACCCGGCCCTGCTGGTGGCCGACGAACCCACCACCGCCCTGGACGTCACCATCCAGGCTCAGATCCTGGATCTGCTGCGCAGCCTGGTGGCCAAGCGCGGCATGGCCGTGCTGTTCATCACCCACGACCTGGGCGTGGTGGCCGAAATCTGCCAACGCGTGCTGGTCATGTACGCCGGCCGTATCGTCGAATCAGCCGCGGTGGCCGACCTGTTCGACGCGCCCCTGCACCCGTACACCCTCGGCCTGACCGCCTCGATCCCGCGCATCGACCGACAGGTGGAGATGCTGTACACCATTCCCGGCACGGTTCCCGGCGTGGGCGAATTTGCCGACCACTGCTGCCGTTTCGCACCGCGCTGCGACCGGCGCATGGCGGTCTGCGACCGCAAAACCCCCCAGATGCGGGCCCATCGGCCCGGTCACGAGGTGGCCTGCCATCTGTACACGACGGACGACGGCCCATGAACACGACTCCCTTGATGGCCGTACGGCACCTGAAAAAACACTTTCCCGTCGGCGAGTGGCGCCCGTTCAAGCCCGTCGAGACCGTCAAGGCGCTCGACGACGTCTCCTTTGCGATCGAGCGGGGCGAGACCTTCGGCCTGGTGGGCGAAAGCGGCTGCGGCAAATCCACCGTGGCGCGGGTCATGCTGGGGTTGATCCCCCCGTCCGGCGGCCAGGTGCAGTTCGACGGACGCGACATCCACACCCTGGGCCGCAAGGCCCTGCGGCAGCTGCGCCGACGCATGCAGATCATCTTCCAGGACCCCTTCAGCTCCCTGGACCCGCGCCAAACCGTGGCCCGGATCGTGGCCGAACCGTTGCACGTGCACCGCATCGGCACCAGCGCTGAGCGGCACGATCGGGTGCACGACCTGCTCGGCCGGGTCGGGCTGAGCGCACAGGCCCTGGAGCGCTACCCGCACGAGTTCAGCGGCGGCCAACGCCAGCGCATCGCCATTGCCCGCGCCCTGGCGCTCAATCCGGACCTGATCGTCTGCGACGAGCCGGTCTCGGCCCTGGACGTCTCGATCCAGGCCCAGGTGCTTAACCTGCTCAAGGCCCTGCAGCGCGACCTGGGTTTGACCTACCTGTTCATCTCCCACGATTTGAGCGTCATCCAGCACATCAGCAGCCGGGTCGGCGTCATGTACCTGGGATCGATCGTTGAAATCGCGCCGGTCATGACCCTCTTCCGGCAGCCCATGCACCCTTACACCCTGGCGCTGTTGTCGGCCCTGCCGGTTCCCGACCCGCACGTCCGCCCCAACCGCTTGCTGCTGCAAGGCGATTTGCCCAGCCCCATCGATCCGCCCGACGGGTGCCGCTTTCACACGCGCTGTTTCATGGCCGAACCGCGCTGCGCCGAAGTAAGGCCCGAACTGAAATCCTGGGGCCCGTCGCACCGGGTCGCCTGCCATCTGGCCGATTGCAGCCGCCAGACCGCCAAAGGCCTCATGTCATGACCATGGTGCAACCCCCATTTCCACTGGTCGTCATAGAAGGGTCGCCCCGGGAGCGCGGGGTCGCCTACGGACGCCGCTGCCGGGACCGGATCCAGGCCACGATCGACGTTTACCGTCGCATCTTCAGAAGCGAGGGCAAGCTGACCTGGTCCCGGGCCCTGGAGGCCGCCGCCGGCTACGCCGACCCCATCGCGCGCTATGACGCCGACATCATGGCCGAAATAAGCGGCCTCGCCCAGGGCGCCGCGGTGCCGGAAAAGGCCATCTTGGCCATCAATGCCCGCAGCGAACTGCTGTTTCAGCTCACGGCCGGCACGGCACCGCCCAAACCCTGCTGCACCGCCCTGGCCGCAGTCGCGCAGGCCGAAAGCGGCCGGTCCATGCTCATGGCCCAGAACTGGGACTGGTATCAGGCCACCATGGACCAGTGCGTCCTGCTGCTGATCCGGCAACCGCCCCGGCCGACGATTCTTCAGCTGGTGGAAGCCGGCCTGATCGCCAAGATGGGTATGAACAGCGCCGGCCTCGGGCTTTGCACGAACGCCCTGCTGACCGACGGCTGGCGGGTGGGAGTTCCCTACCACGCCATCTTGCGGGGCATCCTCAACGCCCGGCACATGGCCGATGCCATCGGCGCAATCACTCGGGCCCGGCGCGCCTCGGCCGGAAACTACCTCATCGGCCACGGCGACGGGTTTGCCGTGGACATCGAGGCGTCGCCCGACCACCTCAACCTGCTCTATCCGCAGCAGGGACTGCTGACCCATGCCAACCACTTCCAGCGACCCAATCCCGCCAATGCCGATCTGCTGCCGGGCCTGTGGCCCGATACCGTGGTGCGCGACGCCCGGGCCGCACAACTGTGCAGCGCCCACCGCCCGGGCGACGACCTGACCTGGATCAAGCGCATCCTGTCGGATCACTTCGACTACCCGTCCGGCATCTGCACCCACCCCAGCGACACGGCAGATCCCGATGCCCAATGGCAGACCAATGCCTCGCTGATCATGGACCTGGGCCGGCGAATGATGTTTCTGACCCATGGGCCGCCCTGCCACAATGACTACCGACCCGTCGACGCGGGTGCCATTTTCGACCAGGACTCATCGTCGCCGATCCAAGGAGCACTGCCATGACAACCTCCCATTTCCCAGTGCGCAAGCTCGATCGCGTCGATCGATTGATGGTCGAATTGCTGCAAAAGGACGGGCGCATGCCCACAGTCACCATCGCCAAAACCCTGAACATCTCCGAGACCACGGCCAGGAGCCGCCTGAAGCGCCTGATCAACGACGAGGTCATCAAGGTGGTGGCCGTCAGCAACCCCATCCGGCTCGGATTCGAAATCATCGGCAACATCAAGCTCAGCATCGACCTGAAAAAAAAGGACGCCATTTTGCACTCGCTCAAGGAGATGGACGCCTTGAACTACGTGGCCTTGACCACCGGCGGCAACGACATCGACATCGAGTTCATCGCCGGCTCCCTGTCGGAATTCAAGGACTTGATTTTCGAGAACATCAGCCAGATCGACGGCGTTCACTCGGTCGAGACCTCCCTGATCGTCGAGATCATCAAGGACAAGTGGGATTACGGGACGGCCTGGGATGACTGATGGCGCCCATCTGCCCGCCTTCATGTCGACATGCGAAAAGGTTGCGCGTGGTAGGGTCCATCACCACCGGGCGGGACTACGCAAGATCGAAACGCTCATTTTCCAGGGGCGCGATCCGGGCGATTTTTCAGTCTTTGTCGAAATCCGAAAACCGCGGTAACCCCACGATCTCCTGTTCCAGGCCGGCGTTGAACCGCGCCATCAGCTCGACCACCGGCCGGCAGGCGCGGTCGTGCATGTCAAAGGCGGCCTTGCGGATCTGCCGTTCGATCAGCCGGCGGTCGCCGAAGTCGGCGAACAGCGTCGCGATGTCCGGCGGTATGTAAAGGCGCGCCGCGGGAAGGAACCGTTGCAGGCGCTGGAAAATGTAAAGCCCCTCCCAGTCGTAATCGCCGAAATGCAGCACCGACAGCGGCGCGCAGTCAAAGGTGCCCAGGGCTTTGAGCACCGCTTCCGAGACGTTGCCGCCCAGATAGGCCACCATGACCGGCGCCGGCGCCGCCGTGTAGTCGGCCTGCAGAAAAGGCTCCCAGTTTTCGATGGTAAGCAGGTGCCAGCGTTCCGGCAAAGCCAGGCCGGCCAGCCGGTCGGTCAGCGACGCCGCCAGGCCGAAATCGCGGGTGATGCGCGTCAGGCGGTCTTGACCGTCGCCGAACCACTTGAAGGGCAGCGGCAGCACCTCATGGGCGTGCCGGCCGACCTTGCTGCCGCCGCGGCGCACGATGTTGCCGCCGCGGGTCGCCAGCCGGTCCGGATCGATGACGTGGGTCGGGTAGCGGGCCTGCAGCCACTGCGCCAGCTGGTCTGAGTCGGCCACCACGATGGTTCGACGCAGGCCGGCCGACCGGACGGAGACGATGCCCAGGCCGAGCAGTTCGGCAAGCTGCCCGCGGTTGGCCGCCGAAAATCCCAGCGAGCCGTTTTCAAGCAGGCGTGTCAACCAGGCGGGGCGATTCATCGTCGGGGGATGCCTTTGGCAGCGGTTGCGGAGACCATGGCGCGATTTTGACCACCGAGGCCAGGTAGCTGCGATTGCCGGAGCGCCGGAACAGGTAGTTGTGCGAGATGTCCTTGCGGATCTCCGGGCTGGCGAAAATCGGCAGAAAGTTGTTGCGCGTGCAATAGGCGATCAGCTGGTTCAAATTGTCCGAGTCGATGCTGCCGACTTCGTCCAAAAAGAATGGAATTCGCGACCCCACAGCGTTCTTGCGCTCCTGCAACAATCCCATCAGGCCCAGGTAGATGACGATCTTGACGCCGGTTTCGGTGCCGTGGGACTCGAAGCGGTGGATCTCGTAGCGCTCGACCGGCCTGGCCTGGTAGTTGAACTGGACCGAGAACTTGAGCCGGAACATGTCCTGCAGGTTGATGTCGTTGCCGTAGGTCTTGATGCGGTTGAAGTACTCGTCGACCTGGGCATGCGCCTGGGCCATGGAGGTCGGCTGGTGCCGGGCAACAAACAGGTCCATCTGACCGGGACTGCTCTGGTCGATGGCGTCGAGCAGGGCGGTCTTTTCGATGGCGATCCCGATCTGGTCGATGTTGGAGATGCGCACGTTGCGGATGGCACCGTTCAGGGCCGCCACCTGGGCTTCGACGTTTTCATAGGCCTGGGTGATCTTGGACAGCTTGGCGCGCACCACGGTAAAGATACCGTCGTACTCGCGCTGCAGCTGATCCTCCAGGGCGCCGATCTCGCCGGCCAGGTTGGATTTGCGTTCCAGCCAGCGCTCGAATGGAACGTCCGCCGCAGCGCGCTCGTAGCGCGCCTCCAGGTCGGCCCTGGGTTCAGCCAGCTCTTTTTCCAGCCGGCTCAGGGCAGCCACAATTTCGGCCAGGGCCGTGCGCACCTGGTCGTATTCGTCGCGCAGGGCCGCAATGGGCAGGCCGCTGAGGTCCGGCGGCGCCTCCTCCTCGAAGGGCTGCAGGCGGGCGTGTTCCCGGCTGACCCGGTCCCACTGGTCCTGAACGGTCTGCAAGGCGGCGTGGGTGCGCTGCTGTTCCCGGCGCAGCGTTCGGACCTCGGCCTCCTTGGCGTCCACGGCGCGTTGCAGCCGCGTCACTTCAGCGGCGTTTTTTTTCAGCTCGGCCGCGATGGCGCCCGGGTGCGGCCAGCGGTCGGTCAGCTGCCGCAATTGGACAAACTGGCTCAGGCAGGTCTCGTTTTCGGCAATGGCCGCGTCCAGAGCGGCCAGTTCACGCTGCTGCAGTTCCTGGTTTTCGGCCAGGTCGATGGCCGTGCGAATGTCCGCCATGGCCTGTTCGAGACGGGCTCGGCGCGCTTGCAGGGGTTCCTGGTCGGCCGCGTCAACAAACCAGACCGAACGGGGCAGGTTCAAGCCAAAGCCCGTGTAGGTGCCGTCGGCATCCAGATCGGCCATCACCCGGGCCGATGCCGCCCGAAAGGCCGCTTCGTCGGCCAGCGCCGTGGATGAATCCAGGCTGGACAGGTTGTTGGACACCAGGAAATGGAGCAGGGCCTGGTGCGTTTCGTCGAAACCGGCCCGCACCCACACCTGGGCCAGGGTGTCGGCCTCGAGTTGCCGGACCGCCGCATCGTGGTCGCGCTGCAGGGCGCGCAGCTGCTGTTTCAAGTCCTTCGTACGATGGGAGCGGGTGCCAGCCAGGGCGTTTTGGAGCTCCACCCGGCGGTGCGTCAGGGTGTCGCGCGCGTTTTTGACCAGGGCCTCGGTGTGGGGCCCGGTCGCTTCCAAAAGCGTCTCGAAACGCACCTTGAAATCCTGCAGATCCGTGGCGGCCGACTCGAGGTCACGGATGCGCACGGCCCAGCGCTTGACGGATTGTCCGCAGGCTTCCAGCCGGGCCTCCTGGGTTTCGAAGGCCTGGGCCAGGGACGTTTTTTCGGCCGCCAGCAGCGCACCATAGGTCGCTGAAAGATGAAAGAGCCGCTGGGCATACTGGCGTCGCAGTTCCATTTTGGCGGCAGTGCGGGCCAGGATGCTTTGATAGCGCACCATCAGCGGCCTGAGGGTCTCGAGCTCCTGCAGCGACACCCGCAGCTGGTTGATGTGCCGGTATTTCTGCTCGAAGTCCTGCAGCAGGTTGAAGCGCGTCTTGACGGCGCCTTTTTCCACGATGCGGATCAGAAACTGCTGCACGTCGGCGGCATCGATGCGGTCCAGGCGCAAGAGCCCTTGCATCAGTTTGCGCAGCAGGCGGAAGTTGGGCTTGGAGAGGTCGAACATGGGCACATTGTACTCGCCGCGGGTGTGCAGCCCAAGCAGGGCTTCCTCGTAGCGTTCGAACTTGTCGAAACGGGCGAAGTCGCGCGCGAAAAAGGCCGCCTGCACCTCCTGCAGCGGCGCCGGGGCCTGGTCGGCGTTCAGAAAGTCGGCAATCTCGAAGGCGCCGTTGAAGACGAAGTTGATGCGCGAATCGGACTCGCCGGTCCCGTATATGCCCACGGTGCGAATACTGCCCGTGATGGTGCGCACCTCGAACAGCAGGTAGGAACCCTCCGGCCTGAAGTAAAAGCTCATCGATTCGCCGCTCGACTTGATGAAGGTCATCTCGTTGACGGTCGGGAAGAAGAGAAACTGAATCAGGGCGATCAGGCTGGTCTTGCCCACGTTGTTGGCCCCGACCAGGTGGATGGCCTGAACATCCAGATTCAAGGTCAAGGTGTCGAACATGCCGCTGTTGATCAAACCGATCCTGCGGATGCTGCTGGTGTAGCTACCCATCGCTGCGGTCTTTCGTTTCGGTGATCTCCGCTTGGCCCGGCTGGGGTTGAATCTGCTGGTGCAGCCGGCGCGCCATGTTGATCACCCGTTCGGCCGGCCGGCGCAGGGTCAGGGTTCGCGCGTCCATGTCGATCTCCATGAAGCCTTTGCCGGCCAGGCGCCGGAACAGCTGTTCCAGGGCGCCGTCATCGCCGTCGTCGATGCCGACCTGGCTCAGGTACTCGCGGCCGTAGCCGTCCCGGAACCAGTCCAGTTCGGCCCAGGGCACGCTCACCTGGAACAGATCGGCATAGCGCTTGCCTTTTTCCAGCCACAGGTCGGTCAGCAGAAACAGCGCGACCACGGCCTGCTTCTCCTCCTGGCTGAGCAGCTTGCTCTCTTTCTCCAGAAAGATGACCTGCTGCTCGCGGGCGAGCGCGAACCCGCTCAGGGCCAGATGCTCGCGGAACCACTCGAAGTGCTGGTCCAGGATCGTGTACCAGCGGTCATAGCCCGCCTTGAACAGATCGGCATCGCTGAACTGGTATCCGCGCAGCAGGGTCTGAACGATCCGCTGCGTCTCTTCAGGCGGACTGGCTGCCATCGGCCGCCTCCCAGACGATGTCAAAGTCTTCCAGTTCCACGGTAAATGCCTCCAGATCGGCGTAGAAGGTCTGCGCCGTCTCGCGGACGAAAAACGGCGGATCGGACATGACCAGCGGAAAGGCGATGGCCTTCAACTGCTCCCCGGGGGGATAGGCGCCGAATTCACGGGTCACGAAACCCGGCCAGCCCTGGATCCGCCGGCGGGTCGCCATGCAATCCAGCAACTGCGACGCGAAGAGCAGCAGGTGGTCGGCGTTCTCCTCTCGGGGCGGCCGCACTGTCAGCGGCCGCGGACGGGGCACGAAGCGGCCGTGGACCACATCGTTGAAAAAAAGGCCCAGCTTGTCCAGGGAGGCCGCCTGGTTGGCCTGCAGGCCGACCGCCACGACCGTGCGGGCCGGCAGGGCCGCCCATAGCGCATCCAAACCTCCCAGGCAGGCCGCCAGGGCGTCTTTGATGCTTTTCTCTTCGATCAGGGAGTTGAGCAGGGCCCGGCTGGTGTCGATCAGGGCCTCGAAGTGGCGGATCAGGGTGTAGTCGATGTACTGAATGTCGATGTTCAGCCGCGCCCGGCGGGTGTCGAGCTCGACCGATTCGGCCAGCAGGTCGCCCCTGGCGCCCAGGTCGGCCATGCGGCGGCGCAGCAGGGAGAGCTTCTGCACCGGCTCGGCCTGGGGATCGACCAACTCCTTGAGCGGTTCAATGTAGCGCCGGTAAACGGTTTTGAGATCCTCGATGCGCACATCGATCGGCTTGGCCGCGCTGTTGCGCTTCATGTCGCCGAAGGCGCGCATGCAGGCCTGGTAGTGCTGGTACCCGCCCTCGCGAACTTCGCGCACCACCAGAAACAGTTTGTCGACCGTGTCGGCAATCGCCATCAACTGGGGTGTTTCGGCAAACAGGAGCTGCTGCAGAACATCGGTCAGTTTTCCGATTTCAAAAATCCGGTCGCGCAGGAAATCGGCGTGGGTCAGCCTTCCGCGCCGTTCGTAAAAATTGACCAGTCCGGCCACGATGGGATTGACCGTGTACTCGAAATCGGCCTCTTCGTAGAGAATCAGGGTCCGACAGTAGCGCTCGATCAACTTCTCTTTTTCGGCCGGAGCGATTCCGTGGCGCTGCATGTAAGCCAGCAGTTGTGCGCGGGTGATCACCCCCTGCTCGGCGCACAGGTCGACGATCAGGCCGTGCTGCAGGCCGGCTGTGGTCAAAAAGCCGTGGAAGGTGGTGATGGGCATGGTCAATCCGCAATACGATCTCGCCTGACACGTTGGGCCGCTGGCCCGGTGCGGCTGAGCTCAACTTTATCACATTACCGAAGCGATAGGAAGATGGCCCTGCCCGCTGCCTGTGAAAAAAAACGCTGGACATCCTTGCCCGCGGCGTTTATAAAAACAATCGCATCCATCTTCCCGGCCGCTCAAGACCGATGGTCGTTCAAGGGGCGCGCCGGAACGCGAAATGTTCTGGACAACGGTTGGGTCTTGTAGTACGAAAAAGCTAAAAGCGGTCTGCGGGGCCACAAACATCTGGACATTTTAGAGTTCGGCCGTTATGGTAAGAATCACTCGACCTGCATGCATTTAAACCTGAATACGCTGGACATCTTACTTTGCCGCTGATATGAGGAGAATAACGATCTGTCGACAACGTACTTTGAAACCACGGAACATGCGCGATGACATCTGAAAAGTTCTGCGGAGAGGCGGTCAGTCCGGATCAGCTCGGCGATATTACCGACATCGTATCCACGTTTCCGAAACTCACCCGCACCGAACTGGCCAACACCATCTGCGAGCTGCTGGCCTGGAAGCGGCCGACCGGTAAACTCAAGACCATCGAGTGCCTGCAATTTTTAGAGCGCCTGGACGCCAAAGGGGTCATCAAGCTGCCGGCCTGCCGGATCCAGCAGCCGAAACGAGGCAAACCCGCCATCGTCAAAACCCAAAAGACCGCCAGCCGCCCGATCCTCTCGGCCAGGCTCAAGGAACTGGCGCCGCTGCTGTTGCAGCGGGTCGGCAGCCATTCGCAGCGGCAGGTCTGGTACGAATTCGTGGATCGCTACCACTACCTGGGCTACCGGATTCCCTTCGGCGCCCACCTCCGCTATTTTATCGCGTCCGAACGCGGCCGCAACAAACTGGGCTGCCTGCAGTTTTCCAGCCCGGCCTGGCGCATGGCGCCCCGGGACGAATGGATCGGCTGGGACGACGACCAGCGCCAGAAGAACCTGCAGAGAATCATCAACAACAGCCGCTTTCTCATTTTCCCCTGGGTGCAGGTCAAGAACCTGGCCAGCTCGGTTCTGGCGCTGGCGGCCCGAACGGTTCCGGAGGACTGGCTGGACAGCTACGGCTGCCGCCCGGTGCTCATGGAGACCCTCGTGGATCAGAAGCGATTTTCGGGCACCTGCTACAAGGCCGCCAACTGGGTGCACGTGGGCCAGACGACCGGCCGGGGGCGCATGGACCGGGAGAACAAGCGCCACGGTGCAGCGGTAAAGGATATCTTTTTGTATCCCTTGTCGAAACGGTTTCGGCGCGAGCTGATGATCTCCTGAATGGGTCGACAATTTGGACGACGACAGATCTGTGCGGGTGAGCAGATGGCGATAAAAATGCCGAGGCGATTGTATCGATCACAACATACCGTCCATATTCTGTGATGGCATAACAACATGATCTGGTTTTGATTCAAATCCGTTTTCCGCCGAGGCCAAGCAACAGCAGAATCGGTTCTTACCGATTTATCCTACCGACATAAATAAAAATTATATCCGATTCGAGTTGTAATCGGCAGAGCGGAGCTATATCGCCTTTCAAATATGTCCTGGCCGGCGCGATATACGGAGTCACTCTGGAGTTTATTGCTGCCGGTGACTCACATGCAGGTTGGCCCATTTTTTCCTCCGGCGGATTAAGATCAGGATGGCAAAAAAGCCCCGTCTATTACGCAGTCGCACTTTAGAACGCCAATCGAAGTCGTTTTTCCGATGAGGCAGCGCAACCTTGAACGCCTGCTTAAACAAGTCATTTAGATGCAAACCCGCAATCAACTTGCCTACCTGTCACATCGAAAAAATTCGCATACGTGAAATTTCAAAGTTAATTACGTAAGGCTGTCGGGTTAGAGCGTGTACACTGCCAAATTTCATAAATATCAGGAAAAGTGGAAAAACTTTTTTGGGCTATTTTTTGCCTTCGGCCTTGGCCAGGGCATGCTATTTCTCGCTCAAACCTGGTTAATTGGCAGCAATCGGTTGGAAATGTTGGGCCTTTTCGGAGCATCGTTCGCCATGGTAGTTTTAGCATACCATATCGTTGATTTGGGCGGTCTCACAATTCTGGCGCGGGAGATGCAGCAAAAAAGAACAAAAGGATCTTTGAAAAGGCTGTTCTGGTCAGGTTCGATAGTCCGGCTAATGCTGTCTCTCATTCTGGTCGTTTTCTGCGCAATGCTATATTATCTGGGAGACAGTCATAGTTTTGTTGCTTCTTATGCGCTGTCAGCAAGCATTGGTACACTTGCCTATTCCTTTAATGCTATCGGCATTTTAGATGGCTTGCACCGCAGTCGCTGGTCCGGATTGACATGGGCCATTCCTTTTGTCTTTAGTGCCGTTATTCTTCCTCTTGTAGCAGACATTCCACTTTCAAAAGCTGGATTTTGGTTAGGCGGCGTGTTTTCTCTCGGTGCGGTGTTGGGTACCGGAATGCAGCACATTCTGCTGATTAAATCAGGTTTTGCCCTCACTATTGAACCGATAAACCGATCAAGCGCATTGTTCTTTCTACGCGAAGGCACACTCTACCTGCTCTCATGGGGTGCAGGACAATTTTTCTATCGTGGACAAATTGCTATCTGTGCGGCACAGATGGACATCAGGTTGGTTGGTATCTTCGTATACACCAAACAGGTGGTCAACGGTATGAACCAGATTCTATTCTTCCTACGAAGGGCAGAATTCCCACACCTTGTTAGCGTTGTACGAAACTCACCACAAAAATGCATTATCACAGGGTTGTTGGTACAACAAGCCAGCCTGCTTGGTTCTTTTGCCGCAGTACTCGCAATGGCGTCAGGCGGCATATTTCTCTGGCAATTCGGTCCAGACCAGTTTCAAGAAACAGGAAGAGTCTTTGCAGCTCTCGCCATCACCATACCATCATCCGCATTCTATTCCACTTTCAATCAAATCTGCATCGCAGCTGAAAGAATGGAGCTTGCGGCTTGGTGTGCTGTAGCAGTCACAGGTATTGGATTAGGCATCCAGTGGGTTGTCGTGCCTCATGGCTGGATAGCGCTGAGTTTAGGAGAGGTGGCAATTCATTTGATTGGAATGTGTGTAATAAGCTTTGGATTCCTCGGTGCGACTGATAAATTGTCTTTAACAAAAGACGACGCTCTAAGAAAAGACAAGGTTGCATGAATAGCGGTCATGAAAGTAATTAAAATCCTCTAAGCGCACCCAATCCCGCAATACGCGACATCGGCTCAAGGTCTGCAAAGCACCCAATGTTTCAGCCTGTTGATTGTCAGGTACGAATACCATGTAGGACATTTCCAAGGAAAGCTTAGCTCAAATGTCTAAAATACTTTTTTGGTTTTTTAGATGACTTCTAATGTTTTTACAAAAGCGATCTATAAATGTTCAAAAATGCTTATGGCATCTTCAATGTCAATTATGCGTCGTTTTCGGCTTTCTTTGATATGGCGTTTCAAGGGAAGGGCTCAAATTGGCCCGCGGCTTATGATACGATCGGTTGGTGGTAACGTTATCTTTGGAGATAATGTAAATATCGGTCCAGATGTGAGTATTGAATGTTCAACGGGTGGCGAGTTGCTGGTGGGTAAAAGAGTTACTATTAATCGCGGAACCTTTATCGTTTCTCGCAAATTGATCAGAATTGGAGATGACGTTCTTATAGGAGAATATTGCAGCATCAGGGACAATGATCATGATTGGAGTTGTGCCAATAAACCGATTAGAGACCAAGGATATTCTATTGAATCAGTAATTATTGAAGATGACGTCTGGATTGGAAGAGGCGCGGTCATTACCAAAGGTGTAACCATAGAAAAGGGAGCTGTCATCGGAGCAAATGCGGTAGTTACAAAAAATGTTACCTCTTTTGCGGTTGTTGCGGGTGTTCCGGCACGTAAAATAAAGGATAGAAAAAAGCCAACATTCAAAGAAGATACCAGAGTGGAAAACCTCTCTTGAGCAGGATAACTAAAAACATCATTATTCTCGCTGCATTTCCCCCGCCATATGTAGGCGCAGCCAAAAATACTGCAATTATTGCGGATATGATAGAGGCGTGCAAGGTTCGGGTCAGGCGGACCAACACTGGCGTAGGAATGTTCCCCCATGTGCGGACGTGGCGCTATCATGCACGCCGGTTCGGAAAAAATGTTAACGCTTTTTTGTCCATAATAAGGTTTGCTTCAAAGAGCAGCACTGTCTATATGGTTCCCGATGGCGGACTCGGTTTATATTATTTCATCTTTCACTATACGGCTGCCCTCATATTCTCCGAAAAAATCGTTTTGCACCACCGAACGGGAAAATATGTAGAAGGATACATGGCGCTCATGGCATTGATCGTCCGTATGGGTCGCGAAAGGGTTTGCCATGTCTTCCTCTCCCCAAACATGGCGGCAGTGTTTCAGCGAAAATACGGACCGGTTTTTAGTATGGTATGCACCAATGCTTATTTTGTCATAAAGACGGTATCAACACCAAAAAGGAGTGGCCAGACGAAATTCTTGAACATCGGATACCTGAGCAATCTGTGCAGTGAAAAAGGATTTTTTCTTGTTGCGGACCTCTTCGATCGTCTGGTCAAAAGAGATCTGAATTTCAAACTAATTTTAGCTGGCCCCATTCTGGAAAGCTCGGTTAAAAAGCGTATCGATGAGATGAAACAATGCTTTCCTGATAGGGTTGTTTATTGTGGTCCGGTATATGGTGAAGATAAAGAGCTATTTTACCAGGGGCTCAATCTGTTTGTTTTCCCTTCCCGCCACTCCCAAGAAGCTCAGCCGAACGTCATATACGAGGCTTTGGCTGCGGGTGTACCGGTCATCGCTACTTCTCGTGGATGCATCCCGGAAATGCTTGACGGCGAGTGCGGCTTTATTTCAACGGATGAGGATAGTTTTGTCGACTTTGCCACAAATTGTATTGAGCACAAAATGGCCTGGGACACTAAGGCCCGACAATCTAGAGGAGAGGCAATTCGCAATCATATGCGTGAGTGTTGTAACGTATCGAAGCAACAATATTCGGCATTAATTTCTCTTTTGATTGAAGGCATAGGTGAAAAGTGTTTTATCTGATTCTACTATTCCTGTGGCTTCTTCCTCTTGTTCTCAGGCATTTCGCACGCCAGCAAACTTTTGGAATGAAAGGCCAGATGCCCCATCCATTTAATATCCTTGGTGCATTCACAGCAATTATCGGTTTCGATTTCTTAGATTCCTGGTGGCAGGTTGATGGTGTGCGTGGTGCTCGTTTGGGATCTATGTGGATTTATAATCAAGGCGAGGTGCTATTTGGCTTAATATTCTTTTGTTTATGTATGCTGTCTGTCGTTGCCGGAATTTACGTCGCCCTCAAGGTGAAGCGCAAAAGACCCTTTTTACGGCCTTATGATGATCAACAAGTGGTGACGATTCTATTCGTTATAGTTATTTCAGCAGCTTCGTTCGTCAGTTTTGTCGTTTTAAAAGAATCCTTACAATACGGTTCTATATTTCATGTCGCTACCACTCGTCAAATTTGGTTTCGTGAGAATCAAATCTTCCAGTTTATTGTGTTGATGGTGCTTCCTGCATTTTTCATGTTCCTTTCAAGACATAATCACTGGCCGATAATCATTTCGGCAGTAGCGATAACAACCGCTATTCTTGCTTTGAATGGCGGGCGCTTAACCTTGCTGATGATCGCCATTGCCTATGTTTTTAAAATCGCTCAGACAAGGCGTTTACCGCTTTTTTATCTTTATTCCGCGATTCCTGTAGTTGGTATTTTTCTGATAGCTTATCTCTATTTTGTGCGGCTGAATGGCAACTACAGCGATCTCGGTGCATTTTTAGCGACAAATGGTGGAATCTCGGGAAGTCTTTTCGGTACACTCGACATCTCGATTGCGGAGGCCATTTCGATCAACCTTTCCGAACCACTCATTGATAGATCCCCTTATAGCTTTTTAGTGGGTGGTCTAATCGCATTCATTCCACGCAGCTGGATTCCTTGGAAGCTCTATGGAGCGAGTGCTGAGTTTACAATGACGGCCGATCTTAACCGTTGGCTGCTTGTTAAATCAGAATGGACCATCACCGGCTTCGCTAATCTTTACTATGATTTTGGATACGCCGGTGCGATAGTCGTCAGCGCGATTTTAGCCTACTTTTGGACCAGGCTTTTACTTTCATCATCCCGAAATACAATCTCGCTGCTGTTTGGAGGCGTTTTCTGCATCCACGCAATGACAGTTTTTATTCGTGCTGATTTATACAATCTCGGTCTATTGCTGTGGAGTTATCTGGTTGTTCTTGGCATTTATTATTTAATTCGAATTACTACTCGGCTGATCAAGGGTCAAACATCCAATCGGACGGCGAATTGGTGTCATCAACCGAAACCACTATAACTCGGAAAGATTCTTCAACCCGGCTGATGCGCATCGCCATCCATGATTATGCGGGTTTTTCGTTTCCTCTCGAATTGAGTTGCGAGATGGCAAGACGTGGGCATCATGTCCTACATCTTTTTTCAGAAGCCAGCGGCGGACCGAAAGCCTTAAATGACCATCGACAAGAACGCGGATTACAGGTCATCAACATTGGGCACAATCGAATCAATAAAGACAACTTATTCAAGCGTTGGGTGCAGGAGCGGCAGTATGGGAATCATGCCGTCACCCAATTGCAGCAGTGGCGACCAAAAGTCATAATTTCCGGCAATACACCCTTGGAAGCCCAGAAGAAAATCATTGATTGGGCAAGCGCCAGTACCGTGCCATCAATCTTCTGGCTTCAGGACCTGCTAAGCGTCGCCGCCGGGTCAATTCTTTCCAAGATCAGCAAAGTAATGGGTTACCTTGTGTTTCGATATCTTTGTAACCTCGAAATCGGTGCTCTTAACAAAGCAAGCCATATCGTTTCCATCAGTGATGATTTTTATATGTACTTAAATCGCTGGAATATTGAACACGCGAAAGTCAGTGTAATTCCCAACTGGGGGCCGATCGAACAAATTCCGGTCCTGCCCAGAAGAAACACATTTTCGCAGCGGCACGGCCTGAACGATAAATTCGTGGTCCTATACGCCGGCACGCTGGGCAAAAAACAGAGCACCCGGCTGATCGCCGAGGCGGCCGCGCAGCTGTCCGCAGACGCGGAAATCCGCTTCGTCGTGGCCACCGATCGGCGCGGGCACGACCTGCTGAACCGGCAGATCGGCAGCCGTCGTCCCAAAAACCTGGTGCGCCTGCCCCTGCAGCCGACAACCCTTTACCCCTACCTGCTGGCATCCGCCGATGCCTGTCTGGTGAGCATGGACCGCAACGCCGGTTCGTACTGCGTCCCCTCCAAACTCTGGTCGGCTTTCTGCGCCCAGAAGGCCTCCGTCGTAGCCGTCGACAGCGCCAACTACTGTGCACGCATCACCGCCGGAATCGGTGCCGGTATCACCGTGCCGCCCGGATCGGTCATCGACTGCGTCGCCGCCATTCGCAAACTGAAAACCAACCCGGGTTTAGCTCTTACCATGGGTCGAAACGCCCGTGAATATGCCGAGCAGCACTTTCCCATCGCCCGGATCGCCGATACTTTCGAAGCAATCCTTTATCGGGTCTCGGCAAACTGAACCCCTCCGCCAAACCTAAATATCGTGCTGCCGCCGGCATGGGGCCGGCCCATCGAACGTCCAACCGACCGAGGTGTTGAGATGGAAAACGGGAATTCGAGAATCCTGTTCATCGTCGACCTGGTGATCCTGCATGGCGCCTTCCTGGCCGTGTTTCGCCATTACACCGGCGTGACGCTGATACCGCTCAAAGGCGGCATCCTGATGGGTCTGATCGTGGTCTTCTGGTTCCTGATATCCGTCAACTCAGACATTCTCAAGAGTCAGCCGATGGTCGCGCGCCCTTCCGGTGGCCAAAAGCATTTTGATCGCCTATTCAGTGTTAAGCACCCTGGTTATCGCCACAGTGGCCATCTTCGGCGAATTCAGCCCCAACGACAAACTGGTCCTCTATCCCCTGCTCTTCGGATTCATCATCGCGCTCTCGGTTCGTCTGGCGTTTCTGACCATCTGCAGACAGATCGCCAAATACGGGTATCAACAAAGATCGGTATTGATCGTCGGCGCCGGCGCGTCGGCCAGGCAGGTCATCGCGCGACTGTTGTCGACCCCGCAACTGGGCTTTCACATTTGCGGCCTACTTCTCGCAAACGGCTCCAGAAGAGCCGCTGGGGCAATTCTACCTGGGCAAACCCGATCAGTTGGCCAGCGTGCTGGTCGCGCCATCGCATCGACGAAGTCATCATTGCCAAGCCGCTGAGTGAGGCGCCGGTCATCAAAGGCATCGTCGACTGCTGCGAAACAGCCGGCCTGCGCTTCAGCATCGTTCCCGATTTTTACAACATCGTTCCCAGGTGGACGGTTCTCAACAGCCTGGGCGACATCCCGGTGATCGCGGTTCGCAACGACCCGCTCAACATCTTCGGCAACCGCATGATCAAGCGCACCTTCGACATCGTGGTGTCGCTGGCCGGATTGCTGGTGCTGTCGCCGCTGCTTCTGGTCATCGCGGCGGCCATCAAGGCCACATCGCCGGGTCCGGTCCTGTTCCGCCAGCAGCGCATCGGCAACAACAACGCCGAATTTACCCTGTTCAAATTCAGAAGCATGGTCGTCCAATCCTGCCGTCAGTCCGACACGACCTGGACCATGCCCGGCTGACCAGCGCGTGACGCCGGTGGGCCGGGTCCTGCGCCAGTCCAACCTCGACGAACTCCCGCAGCTGTGGAACGTGCTGGTGGGCGACATGAGCATTGTCGGACCGCGCCCGGAGCGGGCCCACTTCGTCAACCAATTCAGCATGCAGATCCCCAACTACCGCATCCGCCACCTGGTCAAATCCGGCATCACCGGTCTGGCCCAGGCCAACGGCTGGCGCGGCAATACCTCGATTCAAAAACGGGTCGAAAACGACCTCTACTATCTCGAAAACTGGAGCCTGTGGCTTGACTTCAAAATCATCTTCCTGACCTTCTTCAGTCGCTCGGCATGGAAAAATGCCATCTGAACCGACAGGATGCGACCGTGGCCATGACACGCCTGATCAACATCGTGGCCCTGCTGATCGTCGCACCATTCCCGATTCTCTTCGCCGCCGCGCAGCCCTGGGTGTGGTCCCTGTACGGCCTGCTGATGCTGGCTGCATTCGCCCTGGCCCTGTGGGACATGGAGGCGCCGACCGACGCAGACCACGAGGGCTATCTGAACAAGATGGTCTTCGTGTTTCTTTTGTGGACCCTGTTCCTGTGCCTGCCCCTGCCCCACCGGGCCCTGGCTTTTCTCAGTCCCAGGCGGTCGGCCATATTGTCCGAGACCTGGAAGCTGAGCGGCACCGCACCGGACCTGGAGACGCTCAGCTATTTGCCCAAGGAGGCCCTGGGGTGGTGGACTTTCCTGCTCAGCCTGAGCCTGTTCTATGTATTGGTGCGGCGCCTTTGCGCCAACCGGAGGGCCCTGAAACGCCTCGTCTTCGTCATGATCGCGGTCGGCCTGCTGGAATCGCTCTACGGCCTGCTGCAGGCCCTGGTGCCGTCCATGGGCGTCCTGTGGGAGAACCGCATCGCCGACTACATGGGCAGCGCCCGGGGCACCTTCATCAATCGCAACAATTTCGCCGGCTTTATCGGCATGGTCTGGCCGCTGGCCCTGGGTGTCACCCTGGCCATGACCGGCCGCGCGCGCTCCATTTAAAGGCCGCACTCGGGTCGGACCACCTCAACCGCCAGGCCCTGATGGCATTGGGCGTCATTGTTTTCCTGCTGGCGCTGATTTTTTCGCGCAGCCGGGCCGGCATGTTGTGCGCCCTGATCGGTTTTCTGGCCTTCGTCATCCAGGCCCGCCCCGGCATGAGCGCCATGGTCAGGCCAACCCGCGTCCTGCTGGGCGGCGTCGCCGTCCTGGTGTGTCTTTACACACTGACCATCGGCATTGAGCCGGTGATCGACCGATTTTTACGCATCGCCAGCGACGGCAGCTCACGCTTGGAGATCTGGCACGACAGCCTGGCGATGATCAAAGATCACCCCCTGGGCATCGGACTGCGAAACTACGAAAACGTGTTTCAAATCTACAACCACACCTTCGCCACGGACCGGCCGGTTGTCTTTGCCCACAACGACTATCTGCAACTGCTGATCGAAAGCGGCTGGGTCGGGTTTGTGGCGATGATGGGCGCCTTTGCGGTATTTCTCGCCAACCGCATTCAGCGCATCCGGCGACTTGATTTTCGCGGCGACCCGCTGCGCTTCTACCTGGCCGTCGGCGCCTGCAGCGGGTTGATCTCCATGGCCGCGCATGGGTTGTTCGACTTCAACCTGCAGATTCCCGCCAACTGCCTCTACTTCGTCGTCCTGATGGCCATCCTGAGCGCCTGCACCTCCCAGCGCCGCGTCCGACCCGACGGCCGGGACCAGCCCACCAAAACGGCCCGGCCCGACCGCCGACACCGACACCGCCAATGATCGATCTGCACGCCCACATCCTTTACGGGTTGGACGACGGCCCCGAATCGGCGTCCGAAAGCATGCGCATGGCCAAGGCCTACACGACGCACGGATACCACACGGTGGCCGCCACGCCGCACATGGTGCCGGGAACCGCTTGGATGCCCACCGCCGAGCGGGTGACCACCCAGGTAGCCGACCTGAACCGCGCCATCCGCGACCAGGGCCTGTCGCTGACCGTCGTTGCAGGCATGGAAATCGCGCTGGACCCGTCGATTCCCGACCTGATCGACGCCGGTCGGCTGCTGCCGCTCGGCAAGGCGGCCTGCCTGCTGATCGAACCGCCGTTTCAGCAGCTTCCACCGGGATGGGAACAGACGGTCTTTGCCATCCTGGCCAGGGGTTATGCCGTCTTGTTGGCCCACCCCGAGCGATGCCGGCAACTGGGCACGGACATGGACAAGCTCGGCCGCCTGGTCCATTCCGGGGTTTATCTTCAGGTCAACTGGGGCAGCCTGCTCGGCCAATACGGCCGGACGGTGGCCACGGCCGCCCAAACGATCCTGCAGGCGGGGTTGGCCCACTGCCTGGCAACCGACAGCCACCACCCCGGACGACCCGACCTGGGTCGCCTGGACGATGCGGCCGCAGCACTCGCCAAAACCATCGGACAACCCAACGTCGCCTTGATCGCCCGGGAAAATCCAGCCCGGGTGCTGCGCGGCGAGCCTCCGGCAGCGATGTACAGACCCACCGCCCCGACACCGCCGGACAAGCGACCGTGGTGGCGATGGTGGCGGCCACAGTGACTCAACACGACGAATGCAGCAGATGAAATCCCGACCCAACGCCGACAATCGCTGGTCGCAGGCCCTCTTCCGGGTCACCATCGCCCTCATACTGACCACCCTGGGCAGCTGGGCCGTTTATCACCACTGGCCGCAGCGCCGCATAGACCGCATCGGCGACACGCCGCTGGCGCACACCGACCGGCTGCACGATGGTTACCCGGCGGCCGATTTCGCCCGGGGCATGCAGGCCTGGCGCCAGCAGCAGCCCGCGCGCGCCGCGGAATTGTTTCGACAGGCCGTCGCCCAGGATGTCCTGTTTTTCGATGCCTGGATCAAACTGGCCGAAACCGAGGCCGCCATGGGAAACACCGACAAGGCCAGGCAGATCCTGGCATATACGACCCGCCTGACCGACCGGGTCTACCGCTATTTGTGGCCGCAGATGCTGCTGGCCCACGAACTGGGGGTCGACGGGCCGGTTTACGACGGGGTCAATCAGCTGTTGGCCAACAAGGCACTCGTTCAGGATGCCCTGCAGCTGCTGCACACCCACCTGAACAACGATGCCGCGGCGGTGGTGGCCGTGCTGGCAAAGGCACATCTGCCGGCCTATCTCGACTGGACCATGCGCTGGGGCATGTCCGAGGCAAGCCAGGTGGTGTGGCGAGCCATGACGGCCGACAGTGCGCCGGACCGGGAAATTGCCCTGCGGTACGCCCATTTTCTGCTCAGCCACAAAAAAATCATCCCTTCGGTCGCCATCTGGCGGGACTACACCGGCAGCATTGGGCTAACCAACCCCGGGTTCGAAAACGAGATTACCGGGCAGGGATTCGACTGGCGCCACTGGGGCGAAGGGGACGGCAGGTGGGAGGTCAAGCGTATCGGCGGGCAGACGGCCGAGGGCGGACATGCCCTGCGCATCGATTTCGCCGGCCGTGATAACATCGCCTTCGAACATCTTTACCAGATCTTCACGGTTTCCCCCGGGACGCGGTACCGGCTCACCTACGCCTGGCAAAGCCGAGGCATCACCTCGGACCAGGGGCCCTTTGTCGAGGTTTTCGGCTACGACGCCAAGGGGCTTTACCAGGCCGGCCCGATGCTCACGGGGTCCCGCAAGTGGCAAGAAGTCTCCATTGAATTCGAAACCCCCGACAGCTGCAACGCCGCGGTGGTGCGCCTGCGCCGGCGGCAGAGCATGCGCTTCGACAACAAGATCCGGGGAACGCTCTGGATCGACCACTTTCAGCTGCACTGCCTTGAATCGGGCGCACAGGCCGCCGGCGCCGCCCCGCGCATCCGTTCCCATCGCAGCGAATCGTAAGCGCTGCATCCCCCACCCTATAGGTCAATGAGGTATCCGCATGAATCCAATACGCATTAAACCGGCCGAAAGTCCCCAAACCCATCATCTGGTGGAAAGCGGCAACAACGGTCTTCCTGGCTGCACCGTTTCCCACCCGACGCTGGTTTGGCGAGAGAGCGAAGAGATTCAGCTGCGCGACTACATCGACGTCATCGTGCGCAGGCGCTGGCTGATCCTGAGCGTGCTGGCCCTGGTGTTTCTGTCGACTCTGATCCTGACCCTTTCGGTAACTCGCATTTACGAAGCCAGGGGAGTGGTCGAGGTCAGCCAGGAGACCCCCAACGTAACCTCCTTCAAGGAGATCCTGGGGTCCGAGATCCAGGCCCGTGAATTTTACGAGACCCAGGTGGAGCTGCTGGGCAGCAAGGCCATGATCGACCGCGTGATCGACGAACTGGACCTGGTCAACCATGCCGTGATCCGCAAGGCGGTCTTCGCCGAAGGCCGCCTGGGTGCGCTGCGGCGCATGGCGGGGGCCGTCGGCAGCCTGGCGACGCGCGTGGTGAAGACGCAGGCAGCCGTGGACACTCAGCTGGCCGAGAAGCAGGAGGTCGCTGAATATATGATGGAAAACCTGAAGGTTTCCCCCAGCCGCAAGTCCATGTTGATCGAGGTGGCTTTCCGCTCGCCCGACCGCCAGCTTTCCCAGACGGTGGTCAACACGCTGGTCGACAACTTCATCAGCTGGAAAATGGAGCTGAAGGTCGACGCCTCGGGAATCGCGCGCGACTTTCTGATGATGCAGATGGACCGGGCCAAGATCAATCTGGAAAAGGCCGAGGAGCGGCTCAACGCCTTTGCCAAGCATGCCGGCATCGTCTCGCTGGACGCCCGCATGAACAGCATCTACCGCCACCTGGAGGAGTTGAATTCGGCTTATGCCGCAGCCGAGGCGGACATGATGACCAAGCAGGCTGTTTACACGCAGGCCCTCAAGGATGGCCCCGCCAATCTCCCGCGCGTTCTACAGAGCGAGCTGATCGCCAGCTTGAAAAACAAGTATGCCGAACTGAGTGCCCAGCACCAGGAGCTGAAGGCGACCTTTCACGACGACTACCCCACGGTGGTGGCCCTCAGGGCACGCATGGACAGCATCGCCGCGCTGATCGAAGCCCAGGAGCGCGGCATCTTCCTCTCCATCGAGAACGAGTACGCGTCCGCTCAGAAAATTGTTGGTGCCATGGAAAAACGGATCGATCAGCAAAAAGACCTGGTCCTGGACCTGAACGACCGCGCCACCCAGTACTCGATCATGGCCCGTGAGGTGGAAACCAACGAGGCCATCTACCAGAGCCTGCTGCAGCGGGCCAAGGAGATCGAGTCCATGGCCGGCGTCTCGACCAGCAACATCCAGGTCGTCAGCCGTGCGGACCTGCCGCTCACGGCCGTCAAGCCCGATGTCCAGCTGAATCTGACGCTCGCCCTGATCCTGGGCCTGCTCGGCGGCGTCGGCTGCGCCTTTCTGGCCGAGTATTTCGCCGACACCATCACCAACCCCAGTGAAATTTCCGACCGCTTCCAGATTCCCTTGCTGGGCACCATCCCTCAGACCAAGCCCGATGCAGACGGGTTGGAAAATTCGTTTCTGCGGCACCCGCGCTCGCCTTTCTCCGAAGCGGTCCGCGCCACCCGCGTGGCAGTGCAGCTATCCGGCTCCGGCAGCCGCTCCAAGTGCGTCCTGATCACCAGCACCCGGCCCAGCGAGGGCAAGACCACCCTGGCCATCAACCTGGCCCTGAGTTTTGCCGCCTCCGGTGAAAAGACCGTGCTCATCGATGCCGACCTGCGCAAACCGCGCCTGCACGAGGTCTTCGACCTCAAACACCGCGTCAACGGCAACGGGGTTTCCAGCTTTCTGGCCCAGGTGACCGACAAATTAAAAGTGTACAATGACTACAACCCCAATCTGAGCATCATCCCTTCGGGACCGGTCCCGCCCAATCCCGCGGAGCTGCTGGCCTCTCGGCGCTTCGTGCTCTTGCTGAAACAGCTGACCGTCCGCTACGACCGCATCATCCTGGACGGGCCGCCCCACATTGGCTTTGCCGACACGCTGATCCTGTCGAAAAGCGTCAACGGCATCGTCCTGGTCAGCAGCATCGGCGAAACCAGCCGCGAGGCGATCGGGCGCTTCAAGAAATCGATTGCCACCGTCAACGGCACCATCCTGGGCTGCATCGCCAACAAGGTCGACTTCAGCAGCAAATACGGCTACGGCGGCTACTATCGCTCCTACCACTCCTATGCCGCCTACGGGCTGGACGAAAAGGCCTTCGAGCAACTGCCCAATTGATGGATCGATTGATGGCCGCAAAAATCAGCGGAGCAAGGCGTAACGCATCCGCAACAGAAGTGAATACAGGTTCCCGCCTTTTCGGGAAACACCATCCACCAAGGAGGATCACCCCATGCGTATCATTCGATGCAACCGACATTCATTGAAGTTCCTGGTCTGCCTGTTGGTCGGGTCGCTGGTCAACCCCGGCATGCTGGCACTGGCCGGCGGCGACCGCCTCATTCCATCCCAGAAAGTGACCCTGTACAGGGACGATCAGGTGGTGGGCGAACACACCAAGGAGGCGCCCCTGCCCGAAGGGGTGGTCATCGCGACCAATGGACGCTGTGGCGTCAAGCTGGAGGATTTTTACCTGGTGGGCGAAGACCAAAGTGCCTTTTCGATCAACACCACCGGACAACAGCGAAATCTGTTTATCGACCGGGGAACCCTCTATTTCAAGACATCGGGCATGCGGCGCCAGCTTGAATTCATCACGCCCAACGGTCAGATCGGCATTCAACGCATTCGCCTGAACGCGTCGGCCACCAACGCCTCGATCAAGGGCTACGTCGCCGTTGCCAGCGACCGCAGCGAACTGGGCGTCTCGGAAGGCGGCTCAATGGACGTGTTAACCGACCAGGGGTTGCTGACGGTCGAACCCGGCAAGAAACTGATCCTGTCCCAGGCGGATCTGGACATCGGCCTGCCCGAAGAGGAGCCCAAGGCCACACCGCCGGCGGCGGAACCGCAACCATCGGCGCAAACGGGTCCGGCAGGGTGGTCGGCGGGCACCAAGGTGGCGCTCGGTGCTCTGGGAGCGGCCGCCATCGCCGGCATCGCCATCGGACTGGGCGGCGGCAGCGGCGGCGATGACACCCCGGTCAGCCCATCCAACCCGTGACCGTCAGAAAAAGCATCAGACGTTCAAGGAGGTCACATTGATAAAAATGGATAGCGGTCCCAACGCCAGGCGGAGTTGGCACCAAACGTTGCGGCAAAGGAACTGGCTGCTGCGGGTCATGCTGGTGATGACGCTGGCGTTTCTGGGGGCCTGCGCCGCCACACACAACCGGACGGTTGAACCCTCGGCGGTCGACGACGCCCTGGGCGACGACGAGATTGCCAGGATGAACGACATGATCCTGGCCCAGGTTCAGATGAACCAAGACCCCGGAGACTATCAGCTCGGCAAGGGAGATCTGCTCAACATCAGTGTGTTCGAGGCCGAGGAACTGGATACCACAGTGCGGGTCAGTTCACGTGGGTTTATTAGCCTGCCGTTGATCGAAACCTTGTCCGTCAAGGGGTTGACCGTCATGGAGGCCGAGGAACAGATCGAAGCGATGTACCGGCAGCGCTACATCAAGAATCCGCATGTGGCGATCTTCGTCGAAGAGCACGTCAGCCAGCGCATCACCCTGGTGGGGCAGTTTCAAAATCCCGGCACCTACGACTACCCCACCAAGCAGCGTCTGCTGGATGCCATCGCTTTAGGAGGCGGATTGAGCGAAAAGGCAGGCCAGACCGTTCAAGTTCGTCGGGCCGGGCAAACCCAGGGGCAGCCTGAGGTGCTCATGATCGACCTGGACCGGTTGATCAAAAAAGGCGACGTCCGCCAAAACATCGAGATCAACGGCGGCGACGTCATCTTTATTCCCGAAGCCGGCGTCTTTTTTGTCGACGGCGCCGTTCGGCGGCCCGGTGCCTATGTCATCAAGCACCGCACCCTTCTCCAGGAGGCCCTGGTGGAAGCCGGGGGCATCGAGTCCTGGGGGGCTGAAGATAAGCTGAAACTGGTACGCATGGCCGAAAGCGGCGAGCGGCAGATCATCGACCTGGACCTGAATCAAGGGGGAGTTCCCCAAATGGAGATCAACGATCGGGACATCCTGATGGTCGGCGAAAGCGGCGCCTCCAGTTACATGCGCGGCTTCAGCATACAGGTGCTGGGCACCGGGTTCAGCTACTGGGCCAGATAAGCTTTCGTCTATCAACAGCAATGATTCCCTTGTCTGCCTTAGCTGATTCCGGTTTAGGCCAGCGGAAATAAATCCGCCAGAATTGCGCCGGATGTGTGCCGATCTTCAAGGCGCGACAAATGACAGCGTATGGGAATACGTGACATTAAGGGCAACACCGAAGATCGGTGCCAAGACAGGCAAGGCGGTGGATTTATTTATTTCCGCTGGCCTTAATCTTGCCGAACAAACAGCCGAAAGGGAAGATAGGTAAAAGGCCGGCGATATTGCCGACTGGCGACAGGGTGGTGGATAGATCAGTGCAGCCCGGGTCCGGCTATCCGACCCGGGTTTTTTGGTTTAAGGAGCGGCAAATCTAAAAAGGGAGGCCGCCCGGTCGTGGCACTTTATTTTGACTATTGACAGACTTATTATGTATGATACCGGTTACCAATTGAACCAGCGGGGAAAATTCCATCCCCGGGCCGGGAACAGATGGGGGGGTATCGCCCCCCCGTGGTTTTTTAGATTGGTTTATCCTCAACAAACGAACACGCACCCATGTACCTTGACCACTATCGTCTGACCATCAAACCTTTTGACTTGAGCCCCAAACCTGACTTCCTGTGGCTGGGCGAAAAGCACAAGGAAGCCCTGGCGACACTCAAGTATGGCATTGTCGAGGATATGGGCTTCCTGCTGCTCACCGGGGATGTGGGCGTGGGCAAGACCGCCCTCATCCATCGATTGATTCGCAGCCTCGACTCATCAACGCTTGTGGCCCACATTACCGATCCGGGGCTGGGCACGCTCGATTTTTTCAGGATCATGGCCGCCCAGTTCGAGATCCCCACCGATTTCACCAGCAAGGGTGAATTCCTGATCGCCCTGGAAAAATTCCTTTACCAGGCCCACAGGGATCGCAAGCGGATCCTGTTGATCATCGACGAAGCCCAGCGTTTGAACAACAAGCTCATCGACCAGATCCGGGTGCTTTCCAACATCGAACTGAGCGACCGCAAACTGATCAACATTTTTTTGGTCGGACAGCCCGAATTCAAGAACATGCTGCTGGCCGAGGCCAATCGCCCCCTGCGCCAGCGCATCGCCGCCAACTACCATATCGACCCCTTGTCGGAATCCGAAACCCGAACCTACATCGAATATCGCATGGCGGTGGCCGGCGCCTCGTGGGACATATTCGAGCCCAGCGCCCTGCGCGAAGTTTACCGATTCACGGCCGGGTTTCCGCGCGCCATCAACATCCTCTGCGACCACGCCCTCTTGACGGGGTATTCAGCTGGGGTGGAGACGATCGATGCCGCCATCATCCGGGAATGCGAAAACGAACTGCGGATCAGTAAAGCGTTCACTCCCCACAAGACCGATGCACGGCAATCCGCAACGCCGCCGCGCCGGCCCGAAATCCAGAAACGCCCCGAGCCGGAAGGGCAGCCTGGGCCGCCACCCCAAGCGCGCCATCAGCCCGCGCCCCGGCCACGAATACCAATGCCGGAACCCGAAGCCCGCCGCGGCAGATCAGGTATCTATTCTCTTATCGTGGGCGCCTGTATTCTCCTGACGGCTTTGATCGGCTATTTCTGGCTGTGGCCGCAGTCCAGCGAAACAATCCAGATGCCCACCGTGGAAGAGACCGGCAAGGCCGCCCCGGCCTTTGAAGGGCAAACCGAGCCAGAGACACAACCGGTGCCGCCCCAAACGGCACAGCCGGAGAGTTCGCCGGCAAATCCGCCGGCACGCGACCCCGCCACGCCGGACAGCACCGCCAGCGAGGGCGCCAAGCCGGCAACCGGCAAGGCGTTGGCAAACCTGAGCCCAGCCCCGGCAGCGCCCGACACCCAGCCGGCATGGCCCCCCCCGGTCGAAGAAGGCCGTGAGATTGCTGACGAAAACGCAACAGATGAACCGACGGCCGACGACGGTCAGGCGATCGTCGGCAGGGCCGAGGCGTCCCCGACACCGGAACTGCCGCCTGACAACCCGGAAAGACCCAGCGACCTGTCCCTGCCGGGCAAGTCCCTGACGGCAATGGCCACGCTGTCGGCCGCGCTGGTCACCGAAGCCGAAACAGACGCCGAATTGACCGCCGGCGGCGACAGCGCCGCGGTGCAGGCAACCTCGCCGGGAACCCAGCGCGCGGCGACCGAACCAGCCACCCCACCGGCCAAAGAAACGGCACCGGCGCCGGCCGTCAGCGCAACAGCCAAACCGGCGCCCCCAGCGCCCGATCGCAAAGCGGCTCCCGAAAATCCACCTTCAGCGACACAAGCCGCGTCCACGGCCGAGGCTGCCCCGCGGGCAACGACGGCACCCCAACCCAGGCCCGCACCCGACCCGGCGCCCGTGAGTACATCGCCGGCCACCGTCCCGGACACCAAACCGCCCAGCCCCGCCAAGACTGCCCCGGCCGCTCAAGTGCCGCCGACACCAGAGACAGCCGCGAGGTCGGGGGGCGCCGCCCCGGCGCTGACAGTGGCCACGGCCCGCCCCTCCATGACCACCGCAAAAGCAATGGTGGAAGACATTAGCATGGAAGAGCGGCTGGACCAGTTTCTGAAGAGCTACTGCGACACTTACACCTCCAAGGACCTGGACGCATTCGCCGATCTGTTTGCGGCCGGTGCCACTGAAAACGGCAAGCCGTTCAGATCCCTGCTGCCCAAATACGAAAAGAACTTTACCCTCATCGACACGATTCAGTATCGGATCCGCATGAAGGATTTTTCAATCGAGGATGACCAGACCGTGACCGTCAACGGCGATTTTTTCCTTGAGTGGCTGCCGCCTGACAAGCGCTGGCGCGAAAATTCAGGAGAAATATCCATGCGCCTGAAGGACGACGGATCGACCTTTCTGGTGCAGCGGCTCGACTACCAGGGCAACCAATCCAAGAAATAAGCTGACGGATCCCAATCTCGCCGGACCAGGCCCGGGATGCCACATCTGCCGCAGGCCTGATCTAGCGGGACCTCGCGCCCTTTTGTGCAAGCGCCGCAAAAGGGCTTTTTTGTGCCTCAGCAAAGGGCCTGCCGGTAAAGCTGCAGGAGTTCAGTGGCCGAAAGGCACGCTTTTTTTTGCAGGCTGCGAGCGCGCACCGCCATGAGCAGCCGGTCCTCTTTTTCGGCATCCAGGGTGACGCCGGCCGTTTGCAGGACGTGCCGGATCACCTGGGATCCGCTGTGGCGGCCCACCACCAGCCTCCCGGCCTCCCGGCCGACCATCTGCGGTGAAAATGGCTGATATGTATCGGGATCCTTGAGCATTGCCGCGCAGTGGATGCCCGATTCATGCCTGAAGACGGCGCCACCGGTAACCGGTCGGTCCACCGGAATTGGCCGCCGGGTGATGCGCGCGACGAAGCCGCAAAGTCTCATGAGCCGCCGCGTGACGATTCGGCAGCTGCGATCCTCGAGGGTGCCCACCGCCACGGCCACCTGTTCCAGGGCGGCGTTGCCGGCCCGCTCGCCGATCCCGTTCACGGTAACGCTGACGGCACCGATGCCGGCTTCGACGGCCGCCACGCTGTTGGCCGTGGCCATGCCCAGATCGTTGTGGCCGTGGAACTCGAGACCCGCGGTCCCCGCGGCGTCTGTCAACGACCGGAGCAAGCGCACCACCTGGGACGGCCGGGCCAGCCCGACGGTATCGGCGATGCGCACGCGCTGGGCGCCGCTGGTTGCGGCTGCGCGCACAAAGGCCTGCAAAAAGTCGGGGTCGGCGCGAAAGGCGTCCTGGGCACCCACGGAAACCAGTTGGAAGCGTTGCAGGGCCGGCGCCACCAACTCACCCAGCTGATCCAGCACCCAGTTGGCTGTTTTACCCATGGCGCGCAGCAAAATCGCGGAGACCGGGAAGCTGATGTGCACCCCGCCGGTACCGCAGTTGGCCGCCAGGTTCAAATCTACCGCCAGCGCCCGGCACCAGCTGGTCAACCGGCATTGCGGCCCGAGTGCAACCATGGCGCGGATTTCCTGGCAGGCCGACGGTCCCATGGCCGGAATTCCCACCTCCAGTTCATCCACACCGGCCCTTTCCAGCAGCCGCACGAGGGCGAGCTTCTCCTTGAGCGTGAACGCCACGCCGGGCGCCTGCTCGCCGTCGCGCAGGGTGGTGTCGATGATCCGAACGACCGAGGTTGATTGGTTCATGTTCATAGGCTCAAATTCCAAATTATTGATCGGCCAATTCGTTGGTTCGCAGGCAAATCAGCTGGGTGGACCGCCACCCGATACGGCGGTAAAAGTCGAGGGCCGGCCGGTTGTTGCGGTCGGCCAGCAGCTGCAAACGCGTCAGGCCGCGTTTAACCGACCATGACACCAGCGACGCCAGCTGAAAAACCAGCTCGTCGTTAAAAACGGACCGGCGTGCCAAACCGTTGCAGGCGGTTTTCAAATACTTGTGCCCAGCTGTGATGTGATCGTTCCAATCACTGATGGCTTGAACGCTCATGAAATTAGCCGGTCCTGCGCCACCGCCCCATCCTCCAGCGAATCCAGAATCTCGTCCACCGCCTCCTCGCTCTCCACACTGCCATACCAGAGCCCTTTAGGTTGGATCACCATCACCGGGCCGTGGTCGCAGGCTTTCATGCAGCCGGTACTGGTGATCTGCGCATCGAGTCCGCGGTCGAGGATTTCGTTTTCGATGTACGGCAAAAGGGCCGTCGAGCCTTTTTTGTGGCAGACCCCCTTGGGGTCGCCGTCGGCACGAAAGCTGGCACAGACAAAAATGTGATGTTCCGGTTTTTCCATTGGTTCCTCCGCTCGATTGGTTAATCTTTATGCCACAGTGTCTGTTGATGGCAGGTGGCTTGCGGTTGCAGGCGAGGCCGCAGGCCCCTGGTGACCACAGGCGCAGCGGCGCGGCAATGAGGATCGCTAAGGGACGGGAGCGCCGCCTGAGGCCACAAAGCGTCTGCCACGGGCGGCCCTGCCGTCAACCGCAACCCAGACCATTGCCCCCGCACGCCGCTCCACAAGCCTTCAGCGACCGTTTCACCATATGGTTCAGAGGCTCACCGGCAAAAACCGCCCGCAGCGCTTCATCGATCAGGCCCTCGATCTCCAGCACCTCGATGCCGGCCGCCGAGAGCACCTGCTGCGGATTGCTGCCCACGCCGCTGACCAGCAGGGTGCTGCAGTCCGACAAGGTCTCGGCCATCTGCTCCCAGCGCTGCATGCCGCCGCCCTTGGGCGGTAGGGATCGCGCCTCGATCAGCTCAATCCGCCCCTCGCGTTCACCGTACACCAGCAACTTCCCCGCTTCGCCCAAATGCTGATTCACCAGAACGCCTTCCATGCTGGCCACCGCCACGCAAGGACGCGGCGACACCCGTTTGGCCCGCGGCTTGCTGACATCCAGCCGCTGGCAGGCCTTCAAGATGTCCGTCATTTCGGTGTCGGCGGGCTCGCCCAACAGACCGACGGCATCGGCCCGGCAGCGCGTGCAGTGGCGCATCTGTTTGACGTGCACGGCCGATGCCGCGCGGATGGTCTCGACCACGGCCTTGTTCGGTTCGGCAAGATGCTCGAAGTCGGAGCCGGCGCTGGGGTAGTAGGGAATGGCGTTGAACAGGTCGACGCCCAGTTCGGCCATGCGTGCCGCCACTGTCACGATGTGGCCGTCGTTGATGCCGGGCAGGATGATGCTGTTGGCCTTGACCATGATCCCCAGCTGCTTCAGACGCGCAATGGCGTCCAGCTGGCGCTCCAGCAGGATAGCAGCGCCGGTTTGCGCCCGGACCACCCGCTTGCCCACACGCATCCATGAGTAGATCCGTGCCCCGACAGCCGGGTCGACGGCATTGACCGTCACGGTCACGTGACTGACCTTCAGGCGCGCCAGTTCGTCGATGTAGGCGGTCAGTTCAAGGCCGTTGGTCGCCACGCACAAGATGACATCCGGAAAGCGGTGGCGCACCCGCGCCAGGGTTTCCAAGGTCTGGTCGGGATTGGCAAAGGGGTCGCCCGGGCCGGCGATTCCCACCACGGCGACGTTGCCCTTTTTGGCGAAAACCTCCTCAAGATAGACCATGGCTTGCCCCGCTGAGAGCACGGCACTGGTCACGCCGGGACGGGTTTCATTGACACAGTCGAATTGGCGGTTGCAGAACTTGCACTGGATGTTGCATCGCGGAGCCACCGGCAGGTGAACCCGTCCGAATGAACTGCAGGCGCCGGGGTTGAAACAGGGATGATTGTCTAAGTTCATGATAGCGGGTTCCTGGGGGTTGGTTTCGAATCGCTGGTTCAGGACGTCGAACGACCGTCAGCAAGCGCTGTCACATGTAGGTGTACCCCACATCCGAGCGCTCCTGTTTCACCTGGATCAGCGTATTGGCAATCCGGTCGAACAACTGCTGCGCCCCGCGGTAGCCCAGATGCAGCAGGCGGCTGCCGTCGACGCGGTCGTGCACCGGGAAGCCGACCCGGATCAGGGGCCGCTTGAGGTGCCGGGACATGGTGTAACCCTTGCTGTGGCCGATCAACAGATCGACGTCCGTTTCAGCCAACCGCTTTTCGATGGTCACGAAATCCGCATCCTCCAGGATCTGCACCCGGTCGTGAAGTTTTTCCGGCACCACACTGCGCACGGCCGGCGCAAAGCGGCCGGTGCGGCCGCCGGTGGCGCACAGGACGGGAACCAGGCCGATCTCCCCGCAAAATTCGGCCAGACCGGCCACGAGGTCCTCTTCGCCGAACAGGGCTACCGTCACGCCGTTGAGATGCTTGTGGCCGTCCACCAAAGCGTCCAGCAGGCGGCCGCGCTGGGCGGTGAAGCGCTGCGGTACCGGACGACCGCTGACCGCAGACAACAGTTGCATAAAGCGGTCGGACTGACGGATGCCGATGGGGAGGCCCATGCGATGCAGCGCCACACCGCAGTTGGCGTTGAGCCAGGTCCCGGCGGTCTCTTTTTCACCAGCCAGCACATGCCCGCACTCGATGCTGGCACAGGCTCCTCCGGCAGCGCGCAGCGCCGCCACCGGCGTGCCGCCTTGGGGAATGGGCTGGTATTCGGTCCACAGCGGGCCGTTGAGGGTGTCACTGTAGTCGGGCAACAGGGTCCCGTCGAGACCGAACGCTGCCACAATGGCCTTTAACTGCCGCAGGTCGGCGGGCGAGACCATTCCCGGAAACAGGTTCAGCGTGGGTCGCTGGCCGGGTGCCGCCGGTTCGGCCAGCGCCATCACCAGGGCACGCACGGCCCCGTGAAACCCCTGCATGTGGGTTCCCTGGTAGCTGGGGGTGGCCACATGCACCAGGGCCGGTAGATCCTCATCCGGGCACCCGGCCTGATAAGCCTTGATAAACATGGGCACGTCGTCGCCGATGGTTTCCGACAGGCAGGTGGTGGCCACCCCGATCAATTCGGGGTCGTACTGTCGGCGAATGTTGTCGATGGCCAGTTTCAGGTTGGCCCCGCCGCCAAATATGGCCGTCTCCTCGGCAAAATTGGAGCAGGCGATGTCTAAGGGCTCTTTGAAGTGGCTGATCATGTAACGCCGGATGTAGGTCGAACACCCCTGGGAGCCGTGCAGCAGGGGCACGGCATTGGCGATGCCCTTGAAGACCAGAGCCGCGCCCAGCGGGGCGCACAGGTTGCAGGCGTTCTGGGTAGCCGCGTAGTTTTCGGATCGGGTAGCGGATCTCATCGGGTCGCCTCCGGTTCGGGGGGACTGTCCGCAGCGCGCACCGGGACGAATTGCCACACCGGACTGGTCACCGAGGTGTGCACCTCGCGGGCGAACTGCAGCATGCCGGCGAAACCGGCCAGGGGAATCTTGCGTTCGTGGTTGTGGTCGCAAAAGCCGATGCCCATTTTAAAGGCGATCGGGCGCTCCTTGACGCCGCCGATGAACAGATCGGCCTGCTTCTCGACAATGTAGGTGGACAGTTCCAGGGGGTTGGCGTCGTCCAGGATGATGGTTCCGTCGTCGCACATCTCCCGCAACGTGTCGTAATCGCTCTGGTTACCGGTCTGCGAGCCCACCAGCACCACCGTCATTCCCAGGTACCGCAGGGCCTTGATCAGGGAGAAGGCCTTGAAGGCGCCGCCCACGTAGACGGCGGCGCGCCGGCCGGCCAAATCGCCTTTGATGCGGTCGAGTTCGGGCATGATGGCGGTGACTTCGTCGCGTACGATGTCGCGGGTGCGCGCCATAATCTGCGGATCGGCATCGAAATACGCCGCCACATCGTAAAGGGCCTTGGCCATGTCGTCGATGCCGAAATAGGAAGCTCGGATGTACGGAATGCCGTAGGTCTCCTGCATCATCTCGGCCAAAAAGGTCAGGGCCCCCGAGCACTGCACCACGTTGAGAGAGGCGCCGTGGCTGCGGCGGACCTGATCCACGCGCCCGTCGCCGGTCATGATCGAGACCACCTGAACCCCCATGCGCTCGTAGTAGCGCTTGATCAACCAGGCTTCGCCGCCGATGTTGAATTCGCCCAGGATGTTGATGCTCACCGGCGCCACGTCGGCGGTACTCCCGGTGCCGACCAGATTGAAAAGCGCGTCGCAGGCCGCCTTGTAGCCGTCCTTTTTGGTCCCTTTGAAGCCTTCGGAATGGACCGGCAGCACTGGAATTCCCTTTTCTTTTTCCACCTGACGGCACACGGCGGCCACGTCGTCACCGATGATGCCGACGATGCAGGTGGCGTAGACAAAGGCCGCCTTGGGCTGGTAGCGGTCGATCAGCTCGCCCAGCGCCGCCGCGAGCTTCTTCTCGCCTCCGAAGATGACATCCCGTTCGCGAAGGTCGGTGGAAAAGCTCATGCGATGCAATTCCGGGCCGGATGAGAGCGCTCCGCGGATATCCCAGGTGTAGGCCGCACAGCCGATCGGCCCGTGAATCAGGTGCAGGGCGTCGGCAATCGGGTAGAGCACCACCCGGGAACCGCAGAACACGCAGGCCCGCTGGCTGACCGAACCGGCCAGGCTGTGTTTGCCGCAGGTCATTTGGAAGGGCCCACCGCCCTTGCGGTGAATCTGTGACTGCCGCGCTTCTAGTATGGGTGTGGAAGGCATGTGTTGCTCCTGCTTGGCCGTTATCTTGCCGTGTCCGGTCCGTTCCCTCTTCTCGCTTTGGTCCTGCACCCTCAGCCGACATCCTTCAACCTGACCCCTCACATGACCAGTTCCATGGTGATGTCGTCGGCATCGCGGTCCTTGCGGTCCAAGATGGCATCGAGCAGCTTCTCCAGCAGGCGCAAGGCGCCGCGGTAACCGACGGTCGCAAAATAGCTGTGGCCCAGCCGGTCGTAGATGGGGAATCCGTGGCGGATCAGCGGGGTGTCCTCGTCCTTGGCGATGTACTTGGCATAGGTGTTGCCGATGATCAGGTCGACCGGGTCGTTCTTGATCCACTGATGGAAGAGCAGCATGTCACCGGGCACCTTGATGTTGACCGTTTCGGAGAGCTCGGCAACGGCGTCGCGCAGGGACGTTTCGTATTTCTTGCCGGCCGGGCTGCCGGTGACGATATGCACCGGCCGCATATCCAGCGAGACCAGAAAGCGGGTCAGGGCCAGGACCTGATCGGGGTCGCCGACCAGGGCCACGCGCTTGCCATAGAGGTACTGGTGCCAGTCGGAAATACTGTCCACCAGCTGGCCGCGCTCCAGGTTCAGCACGTCGGGTACGGTTACACCGGCCATTAGCCGCAGGGCGTCCACGAATGCATCCGTGCCGTGCAGACCGATCGGCAGGTCCAGGATCTCGCAGGGCACCTTGCATTTGGCGTCCAGGGCGCGGGCGGCCGGCAGCGAGGCGGTGCGCCCCAGGGCCACGGTGCCGATGCTGCTGCCGCTTTTCTGCAACTCCTCGATGGTGACCCCACCCTCGGGAAACATCTTGTACTTCCCGGTCAAGGGGCCGTTGAGCACCTTGGCGGTGTCGGGAAACATGATCGCGGCGATCCCCATCACTTCGGCGATGCGCCTGATCTCGTCCATGTCCGAGGGCTCCACGTAACCGGGAATCAGGTTGATCGTCTTTTCCTTGTGACCGTTGGACTCGGCAAAGTAGTCCACCATGGCCTTGGCGATGTTGGCGAATCCGGTGACGTGGGAACCGACATAGCTGGGCGTGTTGGCGTGAAACACGTACTTGCCCTCCGGGATTTTGCCGTCGCTCCTGGCCTTGGCGAAAATCTGGGGCACATCGTCACCGATGGTTTCCGACAGGCAGGTCGTGTGCACGGCGATCACATCGGGGTTGTAGACCGTAAAGATGTTGTCGATGGCCTGGACCAGGTTGGCCTGGCCGCCGAACACCGAGGCACCTTCGGTGAAGGCGCTGGTGGCCGCGACCACCGGCTCCTTGAAGTGGCGGGTCAGGGCGCTGCGATGGTAGGCGTAGCACCCCTGGGAGCCGTGGCTGTGAGGCAGGCAGCCGTGCATCCCCAGGGCCGCGTACATGGCGCCGATGGGCTGGCAGGTCTTGGCCGGGATTGATGGTCAGGGCCCTGCGTTCCTTGATTTCTTTAGGCGTGTGTCTCAGTAGCATGGGGTCTGATCTCCATTATGCAATTCGTGCTGGTTTCTATTATCAGCTTAGATCTCTGGGTGATTCCAAACTATTCCCAGCCATAGGTGGCCGACAGCTCGGGATTCTCCTGCCAGGGTGCCCGCATGTACCGCCACACCCGGCTGTTGACCATGCGGTCGATCTCGTTGTAGAAATTGACGGCCCCCTTGAAACCGGCGTACGGCCCGCCGTAATCGTAGCTGTGCAGCTGTTTCAGGGGAATCCCGTGCTTTTGCACGGTGTACTTCTCCTTGATGCCGGCGCAGAAAAGATCGGGTTTGAAAATCTTGATCAGCTGATCGGTTTCGTACTGGCTCAGGTCATCGATGACCATGCTGCCGTCGGGCATATCCGGCATCATGCCGTCGTACTCCTTGAACGCCAGGCCCTTGGCTTCCAGCTCCTTTTTTCTGGCTTCACTGACACGGGGCTTGTATCGCTCGGGATCGGGCGTGATCTCGAGCTCCTCGATGTTGCGGCTGTCGGCATCGACCTTGATGCTGGGCAACACCCGGCGGCCTTCGTAGTCATCCCGGTGACCGAATTCATAGCCGGCGGAGAGGGTTTTCATGCCCAGCTCAGCGAACAGCTCCTGGTAGTGGTGGGCCCGCGAGCCGCCCACAAAGAGCATGGCCCGCTTGCCTCGGGTTCGGGGCCGCACGGCGGCACAGGCCGCCTCGACGGCCGGCATCTCTTCGGCGATGACCGCTTCGACACCGGTCGGTCAGCTCCTGCTCGTCGAAATACTGGGCGATCTTGCGCAGGGATTTGGCCGTGGCCGCCGGCACCGATGAAGTTGACCTTGATCCAGGGCATCCCGAATTTGGTCTCCATCATCTCGGCCACATAGTTGATGGAGCGGTGGCACATGATCAGGTTGAGGTCGGCGGTGTGCGAGTTGGCGAAGGCATCGATGCTGGAATTGCCGCTGAAGGAGGAGACCAGGGTGATGCCGCAGTTCTCGAACAGGCGCTCGATCTCGAAGGCATCACCGCCGATGTTGTACTCACCCAGCAGGTTGATTCTGTATTTGCCGGCCTTGACGGTGTCGTCCAGGCCGACCACGTGCTTGAAGATGCCGTTGTTGGCGATGTGGTGACCGGCGCACTGGCTGACGCCCTTGTAGCCTTCGCAGCAGAAGCCGAAGACGTTGATCCCCAGCTTGTCCTTCATCTCGCGGCACACGGCGTGGACGTCGTCACCGATCAGACCGACCGGGCAGGTGGCAAAGACGGCAATCGCCTTGGGCTTGAAATTGTCGTAGGCCTCCTGGATGGCCTGCTTGAGCTTCTTCTCGCCGCCGAAAATGATCTCCTGGTCCTGCATGTCGGTCGAGAAGCAGTAGGGCATGAAATTGTGCCCGTCCGGCGTGCTGTCCGGATCGGTCTGGTTGCGGCGGGTCAGCCAGCTGTAGAAACCGCAGCCGATCGGACCGTGGGTGATGTTGACGATGTCCCGGGTCGGACCCAGGACCACCCCTTTGCAGCCGGCGTAGCAGCAGCCGCGCTGCCCCATGAGGCCCGGCATCGTGCGCACATTGGAACTGATCACCGGGACCTCGCCGTCGGGATCGACCCTGTTGATCATGATCTGCTTGGCGCGCTTACGGGCCACCTTGGGGGGATATTTGGCCAGCATTCTGGCTTTGATCGCTTCCGGGTCGTGGCTCTCCAGGGTAACTTTTTCGGTCGGTTTGTCTTTCGCGGCCATGGCCATTGAAATTCTCCTGTGTCAAATGGTAATGTGTCAACCTTCGTCCAGCGTCTCTTCACCACGCTCGCCGGTGCGCACCCGAATGGCGTCGCGACACGGCATGACGAAAATCATGCCGTCGCCCGATTTGCCGGTGCGGTTGGTCCGGATGATGGTTTTGACCGCTTTTTCGACCAGGTCGTCGTTGACCACCATCATCATGGCCCGCTTGGGGATCAGGCGTTGGCTCTGGCCCAGCTGGGCAATGGCCTCCTCGTAGCCGCGCTCGGCGCCCTGGAGCAGCTGAAGATCGACAATGCCCTTGCCGCGGCCCAGGGCGTCGCGGGCCGTGATGGACCCCAGACCGGCATCGGCCAGGGCCTTTTTGGTGCTGGTTCATCATGTTCATGCGCACGATGGCGATCAGCTCTTTCATAGCAGCACCTCTTCGGTCCGGCCGTCTGCGGTTTCCCTGATACCCGAGCTGATGGTGTAGGTCTCCTCCACCGGCACGACAAAGATTTGCCGTCGCCGAAAGCGCCCTTCTCCCCGGTCCGGGCGGCCTTGATAATCGTTTTGACGACAAACTCCTTGTCGCCGTCCTTGACCACGGTGAGCAGCATCTCCTTGGGTATTTCGTCATAGGTGACCTCGCCGATCTTGATGCCGCGCTGCTTACCGCGGCCGACCACCGACATTTTGGTCACACCGGGAAACCCGGCTTCCATGAGGGCCGCCAGCACATTGTCGACCTTTTCCGGTCTGACGATCGATCTGATCATGATCATTGTTGCGTTGCTCCTTGTATAGAGATGGCAGATGGTGAAGGTTCGTTTCCGACCATCAAAAGGCACGCCTCAGGCGGCGATGCCGTATTCAATCAGCAGCTTTTCCAGCTCCTCGATATCCAGCGGGGTCGGGATGACACGCATCTCGTTGGCATCGATCTTCTTGGCCAAGGCCCGGTACTCATCGGCCTGGGCGTGCGCCGGATCGTATTCGATCACGGTTTTGCGGTTGATCTCGGCCCGCTGAACCATATTGTCGCGGGGCACGAAGTGGATCATCTGGGTGCCCAGCTTGTCGGCCAGGGCCTCGATCATCTCCATCTCGTTGTCGACCTTGCGGCTGTTGCAGATCAACCCGCCCAGACGCACGCCGCCGGCCTCGGCAAACTTGACGATCCCCTTGCAGATGTTGTTGGCCGCGTACATGGCCATCATCTCGCCGGAGACGACGATGTAGATCTCCTGGGCCTTGCCCTCGCGGATCGGCATGGCAAAGCCGCCGCAGACCACGTCACCCAGGACGTCGTAAAAGACATAATCCAGGTCTTCGCTGTCGGCGTAGGCGCCCAACTGCTCGAGCAGGTTGATGGAGGTGATGATGCCTCGCCCGGCGCAGCCGACCCCGGGTTCGGGTCCGCCGGATTCGGTGCACATGGTTCCGCCGAACCCCTGCTTGCGCACATCTTCCAGTTCCACGTCCTCGCCCTCTTCGCGCAGGGTGTCCAGAACCGTCCTCTGGGCCAGGCCGCCCAGCAGCAGACGCGTGGAGTCCGCCTTGGGATCGCAGCCGACGACCATCACTTTCTTGCCCAGCTCCGCCAGGCCCGCCACGGTGTTCTGGGTTGTGGTGGATTTACCGATGCCGCCCTTGCCGTAGATCGCTACTTTTCTCATTGTCTTTCCTTTGTCTGACAAAGCAGTAAAATGATTGCGTCCCTTTTCCGAACCGATGTTGCCTACGGGTAGAGCAACCGGTATGCCATCGTGACGTCAAATCTTTCTCTATTCTATTAACTGGCAGTAAATATGGCACAATTTAATACTGCTGGCTGTTCTCATCGAGAGGCAACGGCAGGCTATCGACCAGGCCATCTACGAATGTGTAGATAGTCGATTTACAATAGTGTAGATGGAAAGTATTTTCGAAAACGCGCAGGTCCGATGAGTGCGTCTCAAGAACGGTATTAAATCTTACAAGATGTGATGTTTTGAGTGGTGATGAAAGAAAAAAAGAAAGTAGAAAGACTGCTTTAGTTGGAAAGCCGCCCATACTCCGAATTGCGTCGTTTGTTCTCGCGAATGACACTTTCCAGCTTGAATTTCTTGACGCGGTACCCCATCTGCCGCAGCGTCAGGCCGATCTCTAAGGCCGCTTTCTGCTGCACCCAGTCGTTGCGCGCCAGGGCCTTTAAAATAGTGTCGCGCTCCATCACCTCCAGCCTTGAGGCGTTGGGCTCCAGGGGCGTTTTTGCGGTTGCAGTCTGCTTCTGGAGGTAAAGATAGGCCGGCAGCATATTGACCTCGATCTGATCGGTCTCTGCCATGATGGCGATGCGCTCGATCAGGTTTTCCAACTCACGGACATTGCCCGGCCAGTGGTAGGCGGCAAACTTTGCCATGCACTCCGTGGAGAAGACAAACCGGCGGCCGTACTCTTTGGCTGTTTTATCGATGAAATAGTCGACCAGCAGTGGCAGATCCGCCTTGCGCTGGCGCAGGGGCGGAATCGATATGGGGAAGACATTCAAGCGGTAGAACAGGTCCGAACGGAAGCGGCCCGCCTCCACGGCCTGATTCAGATCGACGTTGGTGGCCGCAATGATGCGCACATCCACCTTGCGGGTCCGGGTGCTGCCGAGCCGTTCGAATTCCCGCTCCTGCAGAAACCGCAGCAGCTTGGACTGCACGGGCGGCGGTAGATCGCCGATTTCGTCCAGGAAAACAGTACCGCTGTCGGCCTCTTCCAGGCGGCCCTTTCTCAGTTGGGTGGCCCCGGTAAAGGCCCCTTTCTCGTGGCCGAACAGTTCCGACTCGATCAGGTTGTCGGGCAGGGCGGCGCAATTGACCTTGGCGAACGGATTGCGGCGGCGCTGGCTCAACTCGTGGATGATGCGCGCGGTGAGCGTTTTGCCGGTCCCCGACTCGCCGAGCAGCAGCACCGAGGCCCGGCTGGAGGCGACCTTGCGGATCATCTGGTTGAGGGCCTGCATGACCGGACTGACCCCCACGGCGAAGAAGTGGTTGTAGGTGGCCGAGACCTCGGCGCGCAGCCCGCGGTTTTCGGTGATCAGGTGCGCCTCGCGCCACTCCACCTGCCGGTTGAGCTGAACAAACTGGGCCATCAGGGTCGCCACGATGGTCAGAAAGCGGATATCCTCCTTGAAATCGACCTCGGGACCGAAGAGGCGGTCCACGCTGAGCACCCCGATGGGCTCGTTGTTGAGCACGATCGGCACGCCGATAAACGCCAGGTTGCTTTTGCTCAGATTGCGGGCCTGGGTGCGGTTGAGAAACAGCGGCTCCTTGCCGATGTCGGGCACCGCAAAAGGCTGGGCGGTTTCGAAGATGGCCCCGGTGACCCCCTCCCCGGGCTGATAGATCCCGCGCTTCTGTTCCGAGGCATCCAGGCCGTGGGAGGCGACGATCCGCAGCAGTCCGGTGTCACGGTCCGTCAGCGTCACCGTACCGCGCTCCATGGACAGCTTTCTGGAAAGGATCTCCAGGATGGACCCCAAGGTGTTGTCCAGATCTAGGACCTGTCCGATCCGCCGGCTGATGGCGTAGAGCGTCTTCAGCTCCAATTCGTATATCTTGTTTTCCAAGCTAATTGGGACCTTGTCTGTGTCTCGGTGAAGCCGGACAGCTCGCAGCAGTTCGCGTTTTCGCCATGATGCTTTGTCAGATCAACATACATGCCAACATCACCGGCAGGCTTGAAATCACTCAAATGCCTTTAATCATTAGGGTTTTCGATTGGCCGGGGCATGGGTGCGGAAATAGATTAAATTTCATATTTGTCATATCAATAAAATGACAAAACAATATTGTATTTTTTAGGCAATATTTTCGGCCGTTGACTGGGATTCGACCGCATGTTGATGTAAGGCCAGCGGAAATAAATCCGCCAGCATTGCGCCGGATGTGAGCCGACCTCAAGGCGCGACAAATCAAAGCGGATTGGAATAGGTGACATTTGGGGCAACGCCGAAGACCGGCGCAAAGACAAGCAACGCGGTGGATTTATTTATTCCCGCTGGCCTAAGATCAACGGACGCTGAAGCATTCGTTCGTAAAGCGCGATATATTGCCGGGCCGTTTCGGCGTGCGTGAACCGAGCCTTGCTCTGCTTCATGATCCGTTCGATCTGCGCGGCTCTGACCGCAGCGGGCCGATCGTAGAACTGCATGGCCTGCTCGATGGCCCAGAAAAGGCCCTGGGCATCGAATGTGTCGAACAAAAATCCGTTGCCGCTGTCCTGATTCACATCCAGCGGCGTGACGGTGTCGTGAATGCCGCCCGTGTTGTGCGCGACGGGCAGCGACCCGTATATGGGTGCCGTCATTTGCGGCAGGCCGCACGGTTCGAACGAAGAGGGCATGAGGATGAAATCCGAAGCCGCATAGGACAGATGTTCCAGCTGCTCGTTGAAATTGCAGACCGCGGTTCGTTTCTCGAGTCCGTGAAAACCGACGATATCACGAAAGATGGACTGATAGGCACCATCGGCAACAAAGACGACCTGCAGATTCTTCTCCCACCACCTGGAGATCACCGCGTAAAAGATGTCTGCCAGCAGCTGACACCCTTTCTGGACCGGATCCAAGCGTGAAGGCCAGAAAAAAAGAGGCGCCTCGGCATCCTCGATCAGGCCCAGGTTGCGCTGCAGAAACCGTTTGTTGGCCTGTTTGGCACGGGGGTGGTCTTCAGGGCCGTAGCGGACTTTCAGATCCTGATCGGTTTGGGGATCGAAGGCCGGATCCGGGGCATTCAGGATGCCGGTGGCGCAGTTGGCGTTGTATTTGTTGATGATCTCCTGACGCAGATAAGGCTTGATGAAACTGTGGCGTCCCTCGACGATTTCGGAGAGAAAGTGGGGGCTGACCGTGTTGATGAAGTGGGCCGCAAAGACCCCCGTGGTGAGAAAGTCCACCGGGTTTTGTTCGCGTGTGCCTTCGTAGTCAAAGGCCATGTTCTTGTAGTACAGTTGCTGCCAGAAGAAGGCCGCGTCGATGCCGCGATCTTCGATGTGCGCCAACGCGCATTCGACGGAGTGAATATTGTGGATGGTAAACAGGCACGGAATACCCATCTGGCGCGCCATGGCCGGAATCAGTCCCGTCATCCAGTCGTTGCAGTGAATCAGGTCCGGCTCGACGATGGGAACGATGTGGTTCATCACCTCCCGCACGAAGGCGAGCGCCATCTTGAGATTGTCTTCGCCCTGGCTGGAATAAACCCGGTTGAGATAAAAAAAAGCCCGATCTTCGGCCAGGTGGATCCGGTCATCCGGCATCTTGCGTTTGATGCGCTGCAGCTCTTTTTTCAACAGGGGAGAGACGCGGTCGCTGAAAATCCTGCGGTAATCGGGAATGGCCACATGCACATCCGCTCCCTGATCGAACAGCGCGGTGACCAGCGCGGCCGAAACATCTGCCAACCCACCGGCTTTGGCGGTAAAGTAAGCCGCCAGGTTCCCCATGCGGTCAGGCAGATAGGTCACTTCGGGGGTGATGATCAATATCCTGGGATTGGTGAGTGGCGGTTGGGTCATTTATCGGCTCCCGCTGTTTGAGATGCTTTTGGTTGACCGGAAATATCGATCCAAACATAACGATAGGCATCCAGCTCGAGGTCCTGCCCGGCCGAAACAGTGCCTCCGGTAAAGATTTCAGGAGCGTCAGCGGTCAGGCCCGACGCTGCCAGCCGTTCACCGCCGGCGACCTGAGGGTGCTCGGAAAAATTGTTGACCATCAGCAGACGCTGATCCCCACCTTCTCTGATGTAGGCCAACAGGTGACGGTTTCCGGTGTGAACCAGCTCCATGCCGCCATTTCTCAGGGCTGGCGACTGCTTGCGCTGCCTGAAAAGCTTGACCATCTCGTGGAAAAAGCGCCACTGCAGCGTGTCGGTGTGGGCAAGATCCTCTCCGGCTTCCCATCTTTTTCGGGAGCGGTGCACCCAGCGGCTGTCATTGGCTTTGAGCGGATCGGAAAGAAAGGTGTAATCGTTCAAGCTCCCGACCTCATCACCGGCGTAGAGCAGCGGGATGCCGCCGATGCTCACCTGGATGCTGCGCAGCAGGTTGATGCGGCGCACCGCCAGTTCGATCATGTGGTTGTCCTGTTTGTCGAGGGCCGCTTCCAGTCCAGCCAACGATGAGAAGGTGCCGGATATGCGCAGATCGCCGTTGTCCGGATTGAATTGAAACGGCAGCCCCCTGGAGAAGGATCCCGGGTGCTGGCCGGTGTAGAACGCGTTCAAAAATTGTCGGTGCCCCTGGGGATTGATGCCCAGCTGCCATGCATCGCTGTCGTCGAAGGTCCATCCGATGTCGTCGTGGCAGCGCAGGTAGTTGACCCAGGCACACCCGTGCGGCAGCCGCTCCCGATGGCGGATGGAGTGCTCCAGCAGCCTCACGTCCCGAGTTGCCAGGGTCTCCCAGAGCAGGGCCATCAGAAGCGGGTTGTAGGAGAGTTGACACTCGTCCGGGTGAACGTATTTGATCACGTCGTCGGGATGGACGATGGCCTCCGATTTAAAAAGCATGGCCGGCGCGGCGATCCTGGCCATGGCGTTGAAGGCCCGAATAATGGTGTGGGCTTCGGGTTGGTTTTCACAATCGGTGCCCAGCCGTTTCCAGATGAAGGCCACGGCATCCAGGCGCAGCACCTCGACGCCCTGATTGGCCAGAAACAGCATCTCCTCCGCCATGGCCCGAAACACGGCCGGATTGCCGTAGTTCAGGTCCCACTGGTAGCTGTTGAAGGTGGTCCACACCCAGCGCTGCAGGTCGTCACGCCAGGTAAAACTGCCTTTGCGCACACTAGGGAAAATGTCACGCAAATGCTCCTGGAATCGATCGACCAGGGTGCGGTCCGTGAAGGTGTAGTAATAGTTCAAAAACTCCGGGTCGCCGGACCTGGCGTTCTGGGCCCAGGCGTGTTCGTCGGAAGTGTGGTTGAACACAAAATCCAGGACCAGGCTGATGCCCCGTTCACGAAGCTCGGTCGCCAACTGGGAAAGCTCCTCCATAGTGCCCAGGTCCGGGTTGACCGTGCGGTAGTCGCTGACCGCATAACCGCCGTCATTTTCCCCACGCGGCACCGAAAACAGTGGCATCAGATGCAGATAGGTCACGCCCAGTTTTTCAAAATAGGAGATGTGGTGGCGCAGCCCGGACAGATTTTCGCTGAACAAGTCCACGTACAACACCATGCCGACCATATCTTCGCCGAGGAACCAGAGCGGGTCGGCCTCGCGCTGTTCATCGAGCTGATGCATGGCCTCGGGCCGTTTCAGCCAGCAGCGCAGCAGCATGTCGAGGACCTGCTCCAGGGTGTAAAAGAAATCATACTGCCACCCGTAAAGCTCGTGCAGGCATACGAACAGGCGCTCCCACTCCCGATTGAGGCGGCTGTTGAAACGGTTGCGCCGCCCGGGCACATCGGCGAGTTCCTCTTTGTATTTGGTTTCGAGGCGTGGCAGCAGTCTGGCCAACGAATCTCGGGCGGCTTGCCTGCGCCATTCAGAACTGTCCACAAAACCTCCTCTTTCAAATCGGGCCGCGACGGGCGATCAGGATTCGGCGCCGTCGGAAACGAGCACCATGACCATCGCGGTTCGGGCCGGCAGGTAGAGGCTCAAAAAATGCCGGTGTATCCGATCCGTAATGGTGCGATGGACGATGTCGAGATCCTGCCGGTCAAGGCCGCCGTATTCCCCGCGATCCGTATCCAAAACGACGCGGTAGCCGCCGGGCGGCGCCGGTATCCAGTGGTCGGGAATAGACTGGTGGGGATGGAAGTTGAAAACGAAGACCGCATCGCCGCGCATAAACGCCAGCACCTTGCTGGATTCGTCGAGATGCAGCATAAATTGGTCCTGACCGCCGGGAAGCCCCAGGTTTTTGGCCATGGCCATCAGGTCTCGGTCAAAGCGTGCCAGCTGATGATAGCGCAGCTGGGGCGCATCCGAAAGGTGCCACTGACGCTGCGCATATCGGTAGGACCACTGATTGCCCGATCTTGGAAAATCGATCCATTCCGGATGGCCGAATTCATTGCCCATGAAATTGAGGTATCCGTGCCCTGCCGTCGCCAGGGTGATCAGGCGGATCATCTTGTGCAGGCTGACACCGCGGAAAACGGACATGTCCTCGTCGCCGATCGACATGTGTCCGTAGATCCGATCGCCGATAAGCCGGAAAATCAGGGTCTGATCACCGACCAGGGCCTGGTCGTGGGACTCGGCATAACTGATGGTTTTTTCGTCGCTGCGCCGGTTGGTCAACTCGTACCACAGCCCGCCCATGGGCCAGCGCTCGTCGGGCGTATCCTTGACCAGCTTGATCCAGTAGTCGGGGACCCCCATGGCGTATCGATAATCGAACCCGACACCCCCTTTTTCGACGGCAACCGCCAGGCCCGGCATTCCGGAAACGTCTTCGGCGACCGTGATGGCCTGGTCGCTGAGGGCGTGCACCAGTCGGTTGGCCAAGGTCAGGTAGGTCAGGGCGGCCAGATCGATGGAATCGTCAAAATAGTCCGCATACCCCGTAAAGGCTCTTTCCAATCCGTGATGGGTGTAGAGCATGCTGGTGACACCGTCGAAGCGGAAGCCGTCAAAGTGGAATTCATCCATCCAGTACCGGCAGTTGGAGAGCAGAAAATGCAGGACCTGCGGTTTGGCATAGTCAAAGCACCGCGAATCCCAGGCCGGATGCTCGCCCCGCCCGCCGGCATGGAAATATTGATGGGGGGTTCCATCGAACCGGGCCAGTCCCTCGACCTCGTTTTTGACCGCATGGGAGTGGATCAAGTCCATCAACACGACCAGATCCATGCCATGGGCCGCGTCGACCAGGGCCTTGAGCTCCTCGGGCGTGCCGAACCGTGAGGAACAGGCAAAAAAGTTGGACACCTGGTACCCGAAGGAAGCATAGTAGGGGTGCTCGGCAATGGCCATCAGCTGGATGGCGTTGTAGCCGGCCTCCCGGATGCGGGGCAGCACGTTCTCCTTGAATTCCAGATAGGAGCCGACTTTTTCGGCTTCCTGGGCCATGCCCACGTGGGACTCATACACCAGCAGTGGTTCACCTGAAATGTTGGGACGGGGATGCTGCCACACATAAGGTTGGCGCGGCCGCCAGACCTGGGCGTTGAAACTCGACGAGGACGCGTCCTGGACCACCCGGCGGACCCAGGCCGGAATCCGATCTCCCGCTCCGCCCGGCCACTGCATCTCCAGACGGTATACATCTTCATGGCTGAGCGCGGATGCATCCAGGATGATTTCCCAGACCCCGTCTTCGCTCAGCCGGCTGAGCTCATACGGCCGACTGGCCCGCCATCCGTTGAAACTGCCTTTCAAGGATATGGCGGTCGCATTGGGTGCCCACTCCCGAAAAACCCAGTGATCGTCCACAAAGTGCATGCCGAAGTATTCGTGCCCGGAGGCGAAGCCGGGCAGATCCGCTGCCCCCCCCGTGAGCCGCCGCTCGGTTTCGTCAGCCATGCGGATGCGCTGGCGGATGCGGTCGGTGTAGGGTTTTAAATATGGGTCGCCGGTTGCAAGCTGATCAACGATGGCATCTAGCGCAGGTCGTGACGTTGAAATACTCATTAGCCCCACCTGAATTTTATAATTTTCTGCAATTGTAAAACAGGGTCACCGGCAGTTACCGATGCTACTCGCTGTCCTGCGCTTTGGCAATGGGGTTGAGGCACTATTTTTCCGGACGTGTACGGAGAGTGTAGTACTTGTGTAAAATGAGGCTTGTCTGTGTTCACACCGTGATCGCCCCATTACAGCGGTCCCATCACTACTTTCTTCGGCGGTGGCCCTGCCGTCAATCACCTGCCGAGAAACGGAACTGTACCACAACCAGGCCACAGGGGTCCAAGGCGGATTTTCCCAGCCAATGTTTCATCGCTCATTCGGGCTGCGCATGCTCCAGGCCGACATCGACGCGCCTTGCACCGTTCTCGTCGTTGCCTCCCGTGACCGGTTTTTTCAGGAGTTGTGGGTTCAGCCCTGCGATATCGTCGGCATCAGCGCCACCCGCCCCAACATCGAAAAAGTCCTCGAAAGCCCCTGTCAACCGCCCGGGCCTTCTTTCGGCCTTCGGAACCCACATCATGGGCCTCGAACTGGGTGGCACACCCGCCGACACGGCCGCTATTTTTATCCCCTCGGCGGGCTGCACGGTGGGCTGTGATTCCTGTTCCACGTCGGCCCGTTTGGGCGGCCAGGGCGATTCGGGACAGCCCGGCCTGCTTGCGGTGGAACCGAACCATTTGCCCGGCGACAGCAATCGATTTCAGGCTTATTCTGACCACCATGGCGGTGACTTTATCACAGGCAGGATACAGAAAAAAGTTGGTCTTCGAGTGTGAGCGATGGGGCTGTGCAGTTTGGCTGACATCGATCCGGTCCGTCATCCCGGGCCGAATTCAATCAGGGTCGCAAAGGCCGAAAAACCGGCCCCGAAAGCCACCAGGATTGCCTTCTGGCCCGGCTCTGGCCGGCCCCGATCCAGAATTTCGCGCAGGACGAACAATACCGACGGCGAAGACATGTTGCCGTATTGTGCGAAGACGGCGTGAGAAAATCGCAGGGCCTCGTCGTTCAGCTTCATCTGTCTGGCGAACTGGGTCAGCACGGCCGTGCCGCCCGGGTGGACCACCCACCAGTCGATGTCACCGCGGCCCAGGCCGTTGCGTGCCAGCAGATCGGAAGCCATCTCCGCCACGACCCGTCCGGCGATGACCGGCACCCGCCGGCTGAGCTGGTTGCGCAGTCGGCCGTTTACGGTCCGGTAGCGCAGATCCTCGCGATAGCGGGGAGAAAGGCATGCGGCAAAGTCCACATAGCGGGCCAGACCGCCCGTATGGTCTTCGGGCAGCGTGTCGAGTATGGCTGCGGCGGCACCGTCACCAAAGATGGAATTGCTCAGAATCAGTTCCGGTTCATGATCGGGAAAAATGGTGGCCGAGCAGATCTCAACCGCGATGCTGAGAACCGGGCCGTTCTTACCCTGGGCCAGCATGCCGGCGGCGGCATCGAGATTCGGCAGCGCGCCCCCGCAGCCCATCCCCATCAGGTCCAACACCCGGATGGCGGTTTTAAGGCCCAGGTCAGCGGCCAGGTACGACGAGAGGCCGGGGCAAAGATAGCCGGTGCAGGTGTTGACGATCAGGCCACCGATGTCCGCCGCTTGAACGCCCGCCTCGGCCAGGGCGCGCTGTGCGGCGCCGGCGGCCGCCGCACGGCCGAATTTGAGAAATCGGCTCAACAGCCGGTCGGGATCGTTGTCGAGAATGTCGGCTGCCCGCTCCAGGCCCAGGTAGCGCCCCTTGATCTTGCCGTTCAGAAGAATACGCCGGTAAAGGTCTTTTTGCTCTGTTTTCAGGTTCATGTGCCCGGTGAAAAGCTCGCAGGCTTCCTCCTGGGTGGTATACAGCAAGGGGGTGGCGGTGCCCAGACCGCAAAGGACTATTGGCATGGGGTCATCCCATCGTCGCATAAGGTGGGGGTGGCTTGGGTTTTATAGCGAATCGCGGCGGCAACCCGAAACCAGGGGGCTGCTTGAACGGCCACCGCGGCGCCGTCCACTTGCCGCAGCAGCTTTTCGAGTTCAGCCATCTTGAATCCGCGCCGGATGGAGAGCAGGGCGTCGTGCCGCACGCCTGCCGGCGCACCGAGCAGCAGCAGTCCGGCCGCCGCGGACGCCAGCCGGGAGCGGCGCAGATCGTTGATCAGAATGCCGCAACGCACGAAGCCTTGCAGCCTTTGCAGTAGGCGGATGATCTGGGCGTCGCTGAAGTGATGGAAGCACATGGAGGCCACGGCATAATCGTACGGTCGGGCCGGCTGGTGAGAAAATACATCCTCCTGGAGCAGATGCAGGTCCGGGCTGCCGGCACGGGCGACCCGTTGCCGGGCGATGCCGAACGCGTGGCTGGAGGTCTCAAGGCAGGTAAAGTGCAGCCGGATGCCGCGGGCCCTGGCCCAGCGCGCGACCGCCAGGGGGATGTCGCAGCTGCCCGCACCGATGTCGAGGATACGCAGGCAGCTGCCGGCGGCCAAACCGCTCGTGCAGCCCGCCAGGAAATGCCGCACCGTCCGGACGCCGCCGAAGTAACGGTTGACCGTCTCCATGAAGCGGTAGCTGGCGGCCGCCAGGGCCGCATCACACTCCGGTCGATCCAGGTGCTCCGTTTCGACCGCCCGCCCGTCATACATTCCAGAGCGCTCCGGTGGTCAGGCAGTGGTCGATCTGGGCATATTTTTCCAACACGGTCGTCCGATAACCGGGCGCGATCGAGACCGCTTTGGCGGCGATACGCTCGCAGTATCCGCAGGTCCGGCACGGCATGGCGGCACAGTCCCGATCGCGAAAGCCCTCGACAAAGTCCGGTGGGATCGCTTGCGCATTTACTTTCACGGGACTGTCCGGCAAAGGGGAGAGCATGCCCTGCAGGCGGGCCAGTTCGAGCAGCGGCTTCAGGCGCAGCGCGCTGGCCTGCCGCGGTTTGAAGAAGTGGCGCAACGCCCAGAAGGACTCCTTGCGGACCGGCGCCTTGAAACCATGGGAGAGCAGCAGCTCGGCCAGGTTGCCGTCGAAGCGTCGCTCACTGTAGGCGCGCACGCGCCGCATCAGTTCCACCGACGGAATGCCGCGCTCCAAAAGCTTGAAGGTCGTGTAGCCCATGGCCTCGTAAAACCCGAGATCCTCCGGTCGGATCCAGGCCGCCTTGATCAACAGCGAAGGATCCATCAGGCGCAGCCGTGAGCAGCGCAAAAAGCAGTAGTCGACGAAAATCGTCCCCGACCCCTCGGAGGCGTGTGCAAAACCGTTTTGATGATAGACCTGCAGCGGGCAGTTCGGAAGGCAGACGTGGTTGGCGATCAGCTGCAGCTCGCACTTTACCGCCCGCCGGATGCTCGCCAGGCGGCCGAAGTCGCGGTTGATCGAAAAGCTCTCCAGGGTGATGGCGTCCGCCCCGAGGTCTTCCCAGAAACGGGCGCGTCGGGGCGTGTCCACCTGGGCATAGATCCCCACTCTGACCTTGAACTCGGGAAAGCGGCGCTTGACCAGTTCCAGCAGAAAGGGGGTCGACACGGTCAGCCGCCGCACGCCCAGTTCGCCCAGGGTGTCCAGCAGGCGGGTGACACGCTTTTGCCAGCGGCGGGTCCACTCGTGGTTGCCGAAACAGGCGCCGTTGAGAAGATAGTTGAAGGCAATGCCATGGCGGTCGAGCAGGCTGACGTAGCGCCGCAATCCCGCTGTCGACAGCGGTGTCGCCAGATAGCGCGGCCGGCCGCCGCTGACGCCGTCGGATGGCAGTTTGCCGTAAACTTCGTCGACCGGGTAGGCGGCCAAGGCGGGAACCAGGTCCGGATCGTAGTTCGCCGCCAGTGAGAACCTGAGTGAAGCGGCCTTGACGTGACGATCACCTGTAGGCTTGCTGAGCATACCAATCGGCTCCACGGCCTGGGGGCTGGGAAAAGCGGCGCTAATCCGCCTGCAGCTCCGCTAAGTTTGCATAGTGGTCCAGCGACTCCGGGTTTCTCAGGGCATCCTTGTTCTTGACGGCCTGGCCGTGGATCACTTTTTTCACGGCCAGTTCGACCTTTTTCATGTTCAGGGTATAGGGGATGTCCGGCACCGGGATGATTTTGGCGGGGACATGGCGGGGCGAGGCGTGCCGGCGGATGGTCTGACGGATGCGGCTTTCCAGGTCGTCGTCCAGCTGCACCCCCGGGGCCAGCTTGACGAACAGGATCACCCGCACGTCGTTGCCCCAGTTCTGACCCACCACCACGCTGTCGTCTATCTCGCCCAGCTGTTCGACCTGCCGGTAGATCTCGGCCGTGCCGATGCGCACTCCGCCGGGGTTCAAGGTGGCGTCCGAGCGGCCGTACATCACCACGCCGCCGCGTTCGGTGACCGTGATAAAATCGCCGTGGCGCCAGACGCCGGGAAAAACGTCGAAGTAGGCCTGGTGGTATTTCTGGCCGTCCGGGTCGTTCCAGAAATAGATCGGCATGGAGGGAAACGGGGCCGTGCAGACCAGTTCGCCTTCCTGGCCCACCACCGGCCGGCCTTGGTCGTCGTAGGCGAAGACCTTCATGGCCAGCCCCCGGCACTGCAACTCACCGGCGTAGACCGGGCCCATGGGGTTGCCCAGGGCAAAACAACCGTTCAGATCGGTCCCCCCGGCGATGGAGGCCAGTTGAAGATCGGACTTGATCGCCTCGTAGACGAACTCGAACCCTTCGATGGACAGGGGTGATCCGGTGGAAAGCAGCGCGCGCAGGGCCGACAGGTCGAATTCATCGCCCGGCCGGACCCCGGCGGCCTGAAGGGCAGCCAGGTAGCCGGCACTGGTGCCGAAAACGGTTATCTTTTCATCCGCAGCCATCTGCCACAAGGCGTTGGGGGAGGGGTGGAACGGGTTGCCGTCATACAGCACGACGGTGGCACCGGTGGCCAGGGAGCTGACCAGCCAGTTCCACATCATCCACCCGCAGGTGGTGAAATAGAAAATGGTGTCGGCGCGGGACAGGTCGGTGTGCAGCATCAGCTCCTTAAGATGGTGGATCAGAATACCGCCGGTGCTCTGCACCATGCACTTGGGCAGTCCGGTCGTGCCCGACGAGTACATCACGTACAGCGGGTGATCGAAAGGCAGCTGCGCGAAATCGATCTGCAGCCCGTCGTCCGGCGCTTTGAAATCGTCCAGGGTCACGGCTTTGGGAATGTGGCCCACATCAAGGTGTGCATCGAGATAAGGGATCACCACCAGCCGTTCCACCGAGGGGATCTGGGCTGCGATGTCGGCGACCCGCCCCAGGCAGTCCAGGGGCTTGCCTTTGAACCAGTACCCGTCGGCGCTGAAAAGCACCTTGGGCCGGATCTGGCCGAAGCGGTCCAAGACGCCTTTGATGCCGAAATCGGGCGAGCAGGATGACCAGGCCGCCCCCAGGGAGGTGGCCGCCAGCATGGCGATGATGGCTTCGGGCATGTTGGGGACGAAGCCGGCCACCCGGTCGCCGGCCGTCACACCGCAACCTTTCAGGGCTTTGGCGACCCGGGCCACCTGGTCGTAAAGCTGGGCATAGGTGAGGATCCGGCGCACCCGGTCTTCCCCGCGAAATACCAGGGCCGGCCGATCGTCGCGGTAGCGCAGCAGGTTTTCGGCGAAATTGAGCCGCGCCCCCTCGAACCAGCGCGCGCCGGGCATCTTGGATGGATCGTCCACCACCGCGCTGTAGGGTGTCGAAGCGATGATCCCGGCCTCTTCCCACATCTCCCGCCAGAACTCGGGGATGTGGTCGACCGACCACTGATAAAGGTCGGCGTAGCGGTCAAAATCGGTGTCGTAGCGCTGGTTGATCCGCTTCATGAACCGGTACATACGGGTGGCCTGAATCTGCGTGTCGGTCGGCTGCCATAAGCATCTGCTCATGAGGTCGGCTCCTTCTTAAGATTCGGTTTTGCCTGGAAATGATACGGTGTCTGCCGCCGGCGACCGGCGGCACCCACAAACGGCTGGAAATCGACGTGTCGTCATTTTTCATATCAAAAGCGCCTACAGTTGACAATACGGGAAACGGCCATCAAATTATTGATCGATCGCCAATCGAACCACGGCGGGTCGCTGACCGCTTCGAGAGCAGCGGCCCGGGAATTCATTCGCCGAAAACGGCAGACAGGAAACAGCATGCATTACGAAGGCAACATCATCCGGCCCCCCAGCGAGGCCAACAGCATACTGCTGCAAGTCACCGTGGGGTGTTCGCGCAACAAGTGCACCTTCTGCGGTGCCTACCAGGGCGAACGCTTCAAGATCAAGCCCGACGAGGTCATCATGGCCGACATCGCCTTTGCGGCCGCCCACTGCCGGCGCCAGCGCCGCGTGTTTTTGTGCGACGGCGACGCCCTGATCATTCCCCATGAGCGCCTGATGAAAATTTTGACCGAAATCCGACGCCAGCTGCCCTGGGTGACCCGCGTGGGCGTTTACGCCAACGCCAAGAGCCTGAGCATGAAAACGGCCGAGCAGCTGACGGCGCTGCGCGAAAACGGCATCGGCATCGCTTACATGGGACTGGAGACCGGTGACGACGTCACCCTCAAGGCCATCAACAAGGGTGCCGACAGCCGCCAGATGATCGAAATGGGCCGTAAGGCAAAGGCCGCCGGCATCAAGCTGTCGATCACCGTCCTGCTGGGCCTTGCGGGCCGGCAGCGCTCCCAGGTCCACGCCCGGGAGACCGGCCGGGTCCTATCGGCCATCGACCCGGAGTACGTGGGCGCGTTGAGCCTGATGCTGATTCCCGGCACGCCCATGTACGAAGACCACCGCGCCGGTCGATTCGAACTTATCGGACCGGACGAGATGCTGGCCGAGCTGCGCACCATGATCGCCGAAACACACCAGACCCAGGGGTTGTTTCACGCCAACCACGCCTCCAACTACCTGCCCATCCGGGCCCGCATGCCCAAGGACAAGGCCGACACCCTGGCGCTGATCGATGCGGCCCTGGACGGCAAGGTGACCCTGAAGCCGGAGTGGATGCGGGCCTTGTGAAAGACCTTGCGTCGCGGGACAATCTTTTGTATCACCCCCCCATCGCATCATCCACAAACGAGGTCGTGTCCAAAGGAGCCGCCAGACATGAGCAGCACATCGAACGCCAGTAACCAATCGACCATCGACGCGCTTTGCATCAACACCATCCGCACGCTTGCCATGGACGCGGTACAGCAGGCCAACTCCGGACACCCGGGCGCCCCCATGGGACTGGCCCCGGCCGGCTATGCCCTCTGGACGCGGGTGATGAAGCACAACCCCAGCAACCCGGACTGGCCCGATCGCGACCGCTTCGTGCTCTCCGGCGGCCACGCCTCCATGCTGCTCTACAGTCTGCTGCACCTGACCGGCTACGACCTGAGCCTGGACGAAATCAAGAACTTCCGCCAATGGGACAGCAAGACCCCCGGCCACCCCGAGTACGGGCTGACGCCCGGTGTGGAGACCACCACCGGGCCCCTGGGCCAAGGGTTTGCAAACGCCGTCGGCATGGCCATGGCCGAGCGGCACCTGGCGGCACGCTTCAACCAGCCCGACAAAAAGATCGTCGATCACTACACCTACGTCATGTGCGGCGACGGCGACCTGATGGAGGGCGTCAGCGCCGAAGCGGCCTCCCTGGCAGGCCATCTTCAGCTGTCCAAGCTCATCTGCCTTTACGATGACAACGGCATCTGCATCGAGGGGGCGACCGGCTGCACCTTCACTGACGACACCGCCGCTCGTTTCCAAGCCTACGGCTGGCAGGTGCTTCGCGTGGCCGACGGCAACGATCCCGACGCCGTCGAAAAGGCCATCCTGGCCGCCAAGGCCGACACCCAACGCCCCTGTCTGATCGTCCTCAAGACCAACATCGCCTTTGGCAGCCCCAACAAGCAGGACTCGGCCGACGCGCACGGCGCACCGCTGGGTGAAGAAGAGGTGCGGCTGACCAAGGCGGCCCTGGGCTGGACCGAGACGACGCCCTTTGCCATTCCCCCCGAAGCCCTGGACCACTTCCGCACCTGCGTCTCTGCTGGTGCAGCGGCGGAGCAGCGCTGGAAAAGCGTCTATCAGGACTATGCCAAGGCGCACCCCGACCTGGCCGACCGGTGGCTGAACGGACTGACCCGCTTCATGCCCAAAGGCTGGGAGATCAACCTGCCGCGCTTCACCCCGGAAGACGGCCCCATGGCCACCCGGGCCGCCTCGGGCAAGGCGCTCAATGCCGCCGCGGCCGTCTTTCCCAGCCTGATCGGGGGATCGGCGGATCTGGCGCCCTCCAACAAGACCTACATCGACGGCAGCCCGGAATTCAGCCCGACCTGCTACGCGGGGTGCAACATCCGCTTCGGCGTGCGCGAGTTCGCCATGGGCGCCGTCATGTCAGGCATGTTCCTGCACGGCGGCCTGCGTCCTTATGGCGGCACCTTTTTGGTCTTTTCCGACTACATGCGCCCGGCCATCCGCATGGCGGCCCTGATGAAGCTGCCGGTCATCTACGTGTTCACCCACGACAGCGTGGCCGTCGGGGAAGACGGCCCCACCCATCAGCCCGTTGAACACCTGGCCGCGCTGCGGGCCATTCCCAATCTGACCGTGATCCGCCCGGCCGACGCCACCGAAACCGCCGAGGCCTGGCGCAAGGCCATCGCCATGAACGACAGCCCGGTGGCCCTGATACTCAGCCGCCAGAAGCTGCCGATTTTGGACGCCCGGCAGACCGCCGGTGGTGTGGACCAGGGCGCCTACATCCTTTCCGACTGCCAGGGCACTCCGCAGATCCTGCTCATCGCCACGGGTGCCGAGGTTCACATCACCCTTCGCGCCCAGCAGATGCTGGCCGACCTGGGCATTGCGGCCCGCGTGGTCAACATGCCCTCGTGGGAGATCTTCGAATCGCACTCGGCCGACTTTCAACGGCGGATCCTGCCACCGGCCATCAAGCACCGTATCGCCGTGGAGGCCGGCATCGCCATGGGCTGGGAGCGCTACGTCGGTTCGCACGGCAAGGTGATCGGCATCGACCGTTTCGGCGCCTCGGCACCCGGGGCAACCGTGTTGGAGAAACTGGGCTTTACGGCGCAGCACATCGTCGCCACCGCCCTGGCGATGATAAAGGAATAAGGCCAATCATCCACGATCGCTTCAGGGGTGCCGGTCGGCGGCGCCCCTTTTTTATGGCGCGTCGATCAGTTTCAGGATCGTTTTCGAGGTGTACTCACCCAGGTCGGCCAAACCGTCTGTGGGCATGAAGCGGCGGGCATTGTTGGAAAAAAGGCAGGTTACCGAGGGCGGGAAATCCGCGTCGGCCTCGTAGAAAATGTAGCACAGGCAGATCTTGGGCAGCGGACGCACCAGAAAGGCAAAATCGCCGCCGGATGACAGCGGGGCCGCCTCGCCGGACAGGCGCTGCCTGATGCCGGCCGCGTGGCTTTTGATGCGCGCAACGGCCGGGACCAGGATCTGTTCGGTGCGGGAGGTAAACGCCCCCACGTAGGGCGCCGCATCGGCAAACTCCTTGAAAGCCCTCAGCGGCGCCACGGTGCAAGGCTCAAAGCTGGCGTTCAGGGCGTAAAGGGACAGCAGGATGGCGATCACGCCGGAAGGTGCGATGCCGCCCAGCGTAATCCCTTCAGGTGACACCACACAGGTTTGGCCGAAGGCATCGAAGGTGTAGGCCGATCCGTTCCGCCGGGCCGGCAGGCGCTCGGCCAGGTCGGCCGGCAGGTCGGCGTAAAGTTGGCGTAGATTGTCCTGGGCCAGTTTCTGGTAGTTGTCCACCCGTCCTCCCTCAGGCAGCCCCCCAGCCATTTTCGCGGTCCTTGGCGATGAACCAGATCGGGCAGGCCGTGCGATGCTTGCAGTACAGCTTGGGGTCCCGGCAGTGCGCACAGGCCTCGCAGAAATGCACCTGGTACTTCATGCAGACCAACTGCCCGGGTCGATCGGGATGATTGACACAGGTTTCTGTTTCCATCGCTCCGGTTGTGCTATAGTGTTGCCGATTCGAATCCCGAGCCGTCGCGACAGCGATGACGACCGAAGGCAACGCCATAACAAAAAAAGAACGAGTTGTCATGAAAGAGTTTTTCAACGTCAAGACGATCGAAGAAGTGCTGAGCCACGCGGCCGCCCTTTTGCCGGTTGGCACCGAGACGGTCGCGTTGGCCGATTGCCTCGGTCGGGTTCTGGCTGAAGACGCCTATTCCGATGTGGACATTCCCGACTTCGACCGCGCCACCATGGACGGATTCGCCGTCAAGGCCGCATCCACATTCGGCGCGTCCGAAGCCAATCCCGCTTTTCTGACCGTCCGGGGACGGGTCGAAATGGGCGTCCGGCCGCCTTTTTCCATCGGCCCTGGCGAGGCCGCCCGGATCGCCACCGGCGGAATGCTGCCGCAAGGGGCCGACAGTGTCGTCATGGTCGAACACACCGACGCCCTGGACGAGACCACCATCGAAGTCTACCGCAGCGTCGCCCCCGGCCAGCACCTGATCGAAAAAGGCGAGGACATCCACCACAGCGAGCCGGCCCTGACCCGGGGCCGGCGGATCCGCCCCCAGGAAGCCGGCCTGCTGGCCGCCTGCGGCAAAACCGACATACCGGTATTCAAACGCCCCACGGTGGCTATCATCTCCTCCGGCGACGAAGTTGTTGCCGTGGACCAAAAGCCCACCGCGGGCAAGATACGGGACATCAACAGCCACACCCTTTCCGGCCAGGTGCAGGCGGCCGGCGGCCGGCCGGTGGTGCTGGGCATCGTGCGGGACAGCCGCGGCGACCTGCTGACCAAGTGCCGGAGCGCATTGGAAATGACCGACATGGTGCTGGTCTCCGGCGGCAGTTCGGTCGGCGCCCGCGATTTCACCGTGGAGGTGCTCGAGACCCTGCCCGACACGCACATCCTGGTGCACGGCATTTCCATCAGCCCCGGCAAACCCACGATCCTGGCCAGCTCCGGTGGCAAGGCGTTCTGGGGGCTGCCCGGCCACGCCGTCTCGGCCATGGTGGTCTTTACCGTGGTGGTGCGCCCCTTCCTCGAACGCCTGTGCGGCCTGGCAAAGCCGGCCCGGCGCTTTCCGGTGCAGGCCGTTTTGACCCGCAACCTGGCCTCGGCCCAGGGACGGGTGGACTACGTCCGCGTGCGCCTTTGCGATGAAAACGGCCGGCTCTCGGCCGAACCGGTGCTGGGTCAGTCCGGCCTGATCAACACCATGGTCCAGGCCGACGGACTGATCGCCATTGGGATGAACACGGAAGGTTTGGACCAGGGCACGATCGTAAAAGTGATGCCGATATAGGAAACGAGCGGTTCACGGTCGCTAAAAAATTGGATTTCCCATCGGAGTGTGAATTGAAAGCCAAACGCAACGTCTATCTCAACATGCAATCGCTCGAGGATGCACGTCGGATCCTTTTCGATCACTTTCCCGGTATCGGCACGATGACCGCCGAAACGGTCTCTCCGCCCGAAGCCGTGGGTCGGATCCTGGCCGAACCGGTCACGGCCGCGGTCTCCTCACCCAATTTTCACGCCGCCGCCATGGACGGCGTGGCCGTCAGGGCCCGTGACACCTTCGGCGCCAGCCAGGCCCGCCCCAGGGAACTGGCCGTGGGCACCCAGGCCCGCTTTCTCAACACCGGCAATGTCATGCCGACGGACAGCGACGCCGTCATCATGATCGAACAGGTCCAGATGGTGGGCGACGACCGCATCCGCATCGAAGCGCCGGCGGTTCCCTGGCAGCACGTACGCAAGATGGGCGAGGACATCGTGGCCACGGAACTGCTCTACCCGCGCGGCCACACGGTCACCCCTTACTGCGTGGGCGCCCTGATCTCGGGCGGCATCTACCGGGTGCCGGTCAGGCGCAAACCGCGCGTGTTGATGGTTCCCACCGGCTCCGAGCTGGTGGACTGGCGCACGACCGCCCCCGAAGACCTTAAACCGGGCCAGGTGTTGGAGACCAACGGCTACGTGCTCGAAAAGATGATCGAGGCCTGCGGCGGCCAGGCCGTGCGCCACGAACGGGTCATGGATGATCTGGACCAGATCCGCCGGACGGTGGCCGCGGCGGTTGCCGGCGACGTCGACGTGGTGTTGACCATCGGCGGATCGTCGGCCGGCTCCGAAGACTATGCCCTGCCCGTGCTGCAGGACCTGGGGCGGATGCTGGTCCACGGGGTGACCATCATGCCGGGTAAACCGCTCATTCTGGGAGCGATTCGACACAAACCCTTTTTCGGCATTCCCGGGTACCCGGTGTCGGCCATCATCGCCTTCGAACAGTTCGTGCAGCCGCTGATCCGGCGCCTGCTGGGAGCCCCCAACGACCCGCGCCCCAGCGTGGCAGTGGTGCCGACCCGCAAGATCGCTTCAAAACTGGGGGTGGAGGAGTTTCTGCGCGTCAGACTGGGCCAGGTCGCCGAGCGCATTGTGGCCACGCCGCTGCCCCGCGGCGCCGGCATGATCACCAGCATCACCGAGGCCGACGGCATCATCCGCATCCCCAGCCACGCCGAGGGCATCAAGGACGACGCTGTCGTACATGCCGAGCTGCTCAAGCCGTTGTCGGCCATCCGCAACACCATCGTCATTGTGGGCAGCCACGACAACACCCTGGACCTGCTGGCCGACCAGCTGCGGGCCGGCGACGCCGCCCTGACGCTCTCTTCCAGCCATGTGGGCAGCATGGGCGGTCTGATGGCCGTCAAGCGCGGCGTCTGCCACTTGGCCGGCGCGCATCTGCTGGACACTGAAACGGGTCAATACAATCTGTCGTACGTCAAACGCTACCTGCCCGACACGAAGGTGCGCATCGTCAACCTGGTGATGCGCAGCCAGGGCCTGATTGTGGCCAAGGGCAATCCCAAAGGCATTGACGGCATCGCAGATCTGGGGCGCGACGACCTGGTTTTCATCAACCGCCAGGGCGGCTCGGGCACCCGCATCCTGCTGGACTACCGGCTGAAACAGATCGCACTCTCCCCGGACAAGATCAACGGCTACACCAACGAGGAGTTCACCCACATGAACGTGGCCGTGGCCGTACTGGGTGGCGCAGCCGACGCAGGGCTGGGCATCAACGCGGCCGCCCGGGCCCTGGGCCTGGATTTCATTCCCGTGGTGACCGAACAGTACGACCTGATCGTCCCGGAGGACCATTTCGGATCGAAAAACATCCAGGTGCTGCTGGAAACCATCAGTTCCGAGGCGTTTAAACGGCGGGTGGCGGCCCTGGGCGGTTACAGTACCGAGAAAACGGGTCAACTGATAAACGGATGATGTCAATCGATTCACAACCGACCTACACCCTGCTGGACCACACCGCCGACCTGCGCATCCGCGTCGTCGGCGTTGACCTGGCGGACCTGTTCACCAAGGCCGGGCTGGCCCTGTTCGACCTGATCGTCGAAAGCCCCGCCACCGGCTGCACTGACGAGACCGAAGTACATGTCGGCGGCCAGGATGCGGCCGATCTCCTGGTCAACTTTCTGCGCGAACTGCTCTACCTGTGGACCGGGCACGAAAAAGTGGCTACGCTGGTCCAGGTGACGCACATCACGGCTACCAGCGTCCGTGCCCGGGTCACCACCTGTGACTTTGCGCCGCAACGCCAGCAGGTTGTCCACGAGATCAAGGCGGTGACCTACCATCAGATCGACGTGAGCCGAACGGCAACCGGCTGGCAGGCAACGGTAATATTCGACATTTAGAAGATATGGAACTGAAACAGATCACCCCCTTCAGCTTTGAGATCCCCCAGTCCGGGTCCATGAAGGTTCCGGGCCGGATCTTCATGAGCAGCCGCATGGCTGCCCTGCTGCGCGAAACAGAGGCCCTCCAGCAGGTCGCCAACGTGGCCACGCTGCCCGGCATTCTCACGGCCGCCATGGCCATGCCCGACATGCACTGGGGCTACGGGTTTCCCATCGGCGGCGTGGCCGCCTTCGACTGGGAGTCCGGCGTCATTTCACCGGGCGGCGTGGGCTACGACATCAACTGCGGCGTGCGCCTGGCCGGCACGGCCCTGGAGGAAAAGGATGTCAGGCCGGTGGCAGAGCGCCTGGTCAACGCCCTGTTCGAAAACATCCCCACCGGCGTGGGCTCCACCGGATCGGTGAAACTGACGACCAAAGAGATAACCCGGGTACTGCGTGAGGGCGGGCGCTGGGCCGTCCGCCATGGGTTTGGCGACCCCTCGGACGTGGAGCGCACCGAGGACGGCGGCTGCATGACAACGGCCGATCCGTCCCAGGTCAGTGAACGGGCCCTGCAGCGCGGGCTCAAACAGCTGGGCACCCTGGGCTCGGGCAACCACTTTCTGGAAGTGGGCCTGGTCGACGAGATCTTCGACGACACCATCGCCCGGACCTACGGCCTGTTCCAGGGCCAGGTCACGGTGATGCTGCACTCGGGATCGCGCGGACTGGGCTATCAGGTGTGCGACGATTCGCTGGCCTTCATGGCCAAACACGTCCGAACGCTCGACATCCCCCTGCCCGACCGCCAGTTGGCCTGCGCCATGATTCAGTCACCGGCCGGACAGCGCTACCTGGCCGCCATGGCTTGCGCCGCCAATTACGCCTGGGCCAACCGCCAGATCCTTTTGCACCGGGCCCGCGAGACCTTCCAGCGGGTTCTGGGCATCGGCCCCCGGGACCTGGCCATGCATCAGGTTTACGACATCTGCCACAACATCGCCAAGCAGGAGACCCACACCGTGGACGGCCTGCAGCGCACCGTCTGCGTGCACCGCAAAGGCGCCACACGGGCCTTCCCGCCCGGTCATCCCGACGTCTGCGAGCGCTATCGGCCGGTGGGCCAGCCCATCTTGATTCCCGGCGACATGGGCACGGCCTCCTATGTAATGGCCGGCACCGAAGCCGCCATGACCCAAAGCTTCGGCTCCACCTGCCACGGCGCCGGGCGGGTCCTGAGCCGCAAGGCCGCCAAGAAACAGAGCAAGGGCCGGTCGATTCAGCGCGAACTGGCCGACCGCGGCATTCTGGTCAAGTGGACCGGCCGCAGCACCCTGGCCGAAGAGATGCCCGAGGCCTACAAGGACGTCGACCAGGTGGTAAACGCCGTCCACGGGGCCGGCATATCGAAAAAGGTGGCCCGGCTGAGGCCGATCTGTGTGATTAAGGGCTGATATAATCCGGTGGGAGCCGACCATTGAACACCATTGAAGCGATCATTTTAGGCACGGTGCAGGGCCTGACCGAATTTCTGCCGGTCAGCAGTTCCGGCCACCTGGTCTTGTTCCAGAATCTATTCGGACTGAAGGAACCGGAGCTGCTGTTCGACATCTGCCTGCACGTGGGCACGCTGCTGGCGGTCGTCATCGTTTTCTACCGCGAGATTCTGGAAATCCTGGTGGCCCTGCTGCAACTTCCCGGGCGGATACGCGTGGCCGGCGGATTAAAGCCGCTTTGTCGATCGGACCCGGCCATCCGCATGGCGCTGCTGATCGTGATCGGCAGCATCCCGACGGCCGTTATCGGCCTGCTGTTCAAGGAGATCACCGACCAGCTGTTCGGCTCCATCGCCGTGGTGGGATGCATGCTGCTGGTGACCGGCACCCTGCTCTGGCTGACGCGCCGGATACACGGCAACGGCCGGCCCCTGGGTGGGACCACCCTCAAGGACGCCCTGGTCATCGGCGTCGTGCAGGGCCTGGCGATTCTGCCCGGCATCTCGCGCTCTGGGTCCACCATCTCCACAGCCCTGTTCCTGGGCGTGGACCGCAAGGTGGCCGGACGCTACTCGTTCCTGCTCTCCGTCCCCGCCATCGTCGGCGCCCTGGTGTTGGGCCTGGACACGCCCGAGTTGCAGACCACGATCCCGATGGCCACCATCCTGATCGGCTCGGTCGTATCGGCGCTGGTGGGCTGGGTCGCCCTGGTCATCCTGCTGCGGGTCGTGGACCGGGGCCAGCTGTATCGTTTCGCCCCGTATTGCTGGCTGGTGGGAGTGGTCACCCTGGCGCTGGCCTGGACATGATCAACCGGTTTGACAAGAATCCGGGCAACGACGGGTTGCCCACCCGAAATCGAACAGGAGTCCACAATGGCCAGTGGATGGTCCCCTGACGGATCGGTTCAGGATCAGATCGATGCCAGCGTGGCAGACGCCGTCAAGCTGGCTCGCAGCCGGCTGCCGGTCGGGTCCAGCCACCGGTATTGCGAGATGTGCGAAGCCGAAATCCCCAAGGCCCGCCGCAAGGCCTTGCCGGGCGTCCGCTTGTGCGTCGACTGCCAGTCCGACCTCGAAAAAAAGCAACCGCTTTCCGGCGGCATCAATCGACGGGCCAGCAAGGAGAGCCAGTTGAAGTAAGGGGTTGAATTGACAGCCCGACCTGGCTGCATGGATGCGGGCCTCGTACTTCAATCCAGGAACCGCATCGTCGCCAAGCAGTTTCTTGGCCTCTTTTGGATTTACCATAATGCAGGGCTTGTCACCGCCATCCACATCGATAAAAAAGTGATTGGCAAAAACCAGAAGCGGCGGGCTGTCCTCATATAGAATGAGCAGGTGCCGTACTATTCGTCGGTCACGCACCCTTGCGAAGCCGGTCGAACGGCACGAATGTACTTGAACAGGACACCGCGCGAGACCTTGTAGGGCGGCGCGGTCCAGGCGCTGCGCCGGCACGCCATTTCGGCTGCATCCAGGTGCACATCGATGGTGTTGGCGGCCGCATCGATCGTTATCGTGTCACCGGTTTGCACCAGTGCGATCGGTCCGCCTTCCTGGGCCTCGGGGGTGATGTGGCCCACGATAAAGCCGTGGGAGCCGCCGGAGAAGCGGCCATCGGTGATCAGGGCCACATCCTGACCCAGTCCGGCACCCATGATCGCCGAGGTGGGGGTCAGCATTTCCGGCATACCGGGCCCGCCCTTGGGGCCTTCGTAGCGAATCACAATCACGTCGCCTTTTTGAATCCGGCCGTCCTGCAGGGCGGCCAGCATGGCCTCTTCGGCATCGAAGACGTTGGCTCTGCCGCAAAAGGCGAGTCCTTCCTTGCCGGTGATTTTGGCCACGGCACCGTCGGGAGCCAGATTGCCCCGCAAAATCCGAATGTGTCCGGTGGGGTGGATGGGATCGTCCAGCGGCCGCACGATCTGCTGGCCCGGCGTGAATCCATTCACGCCGGCCAGGTTCTCGGCCACGCTTCGCCCGGTAACGGTCAGGCAGTCGCCGTCGAGCAGGCCTTGGTACAGCAGGTACTTCATCAGGGCCGGGATGCCGCCAACCCGGTCCAGGTCTTCCTGAACGTAGGTGCCGCTGGGCTTCATGTCCGCCAGCAGCGGCACGCGGTCGCTGACCCGCTGGAAGTCGTCGATGGTCAACGGGACGCCCACGGCACGGGCCATGGCGATCAGGTGCAGCACCGCATTGGTGGAGCCGCCCAACACCGTCATCACCACCAGTGCGTTTTCGAAGGCCTGGCGGGTCATGATGTCGCGCGGACGGATATCCGAGCGCAGCAGGTTCATGATCGCCGCGCCGGCCCGGGTACACTCGTCCCGCTTTTCGGGCGATTCGGCCGGCCGGCTGGCGCTGAACGGCAGCGCCATGCCCAGGGCCTCGATGGCCGACGCCATGGTGTTGGCAGTGTACATGCCCCCACAGGCACCCGGTCCCGGACAGCTGTGTCTGACGATGGCCTGCCGGCGCGTGTCATCGATGGTGCCGGCCATGTACTCGCCATAGCTTTGAAAGGCCGAGACGATGTCCAGCTTGGCGCCGTCCAGGCTGCCGGCCCGAATCGTGCCGCCGTAGACCATCAACGCCGGGCGGTTGAGGCGCGCCATGGCCATCAGGCAACCGGGCATGTTTTTGTCGCAACCCGGCAAAGAGATGTTGGCATCGTACCACTGGGCCCGCATGACCGTTTCGATGGAATCGGCGATCAGGTCCCGCGAGGGCAGCGAGTAGCTCATGCCCTCGGTACCCATGGAAATTCCGTCGCTGACCCCGATGGTGTTGAACCGCAGCCCGACGGCACCGGCTGCATCCACGCCGGTCTTGACGCGCGCCGCCAGATCGTTCAGGTGCATGTTGCACGGGTTGCCTTCGTACCAGACGCTGCTGATGCCCACCTGAGGCTTTTGCATGTCGGCTTCGTTCATGCCGATGCCGTAGAGCATGGCCTGGGAAGCGCCCTGGGATTTGGGTTCGGTAATCCGCGAACTGACGCGGTTGAGTTTTTCCGTCATGACGCCTCCCAAACAATATGAACCCTAATTTTGACAAACTCGCAAAAAGTCACTTTCAGACGGCTTTGTAAGAAGTCCGAGATCAAGGCTTGCGAATCCTGAGGAATGGGGCGTACTACGAGTACTCCGCAGTGACGAAGGATGACGCGTAGCCTGGATATCGGGCTTCTTACAAAGTCGTCACCTTTCGATGGCCGTAAACCCCGACCTTGCGACCTCGACGATGTTGCCGCTGCCGGCCTCATCGAGAAAGGCGTCGATGGACTGCGACGTCCCGGCCACCTGAATCACGAAGCGTTCGTCCTGGTGGTTGTCGAGGATCTCAAACCGGTATGCCTTGCCCAGCTCGGCCAGCCGGCCGGCATCGACTTCCAGCTTGACGACGGCGACCTCGCGCCAGAAGCTGGCGTGGATGTCGAGCTCCCTGGCCGAAATAACCTCGGTGATCTTCTCGATCTGCTTGACGACCTGACCCATCTTTTCATCGCTGTCCTCTCGCAGGGTAATGGTCATGCGGCTGGTTCCCGGCTGGTTGGTCTTGCAGACGGTCAGGGTTTCGACGTTGTACATCTTGCGACGGACCAGCATGGCGATCTTGTTGAGAACGCCCGGTCGATCCAGCATGAATGCCAGAATAGCCCGCCGTTTGGCGGGGGTGGTGGTGGTCATCAAATCCTCCCGGTGATGTGGATGCGAGATGCGGTCCTGGCGGTGCGCCGCTGCCGCCGGTGCGAAGCTGCCCGCAACCGCGGGGGCCAGAGGCCGTTACGGTGCGACGGAGACGATCATATCGGCAATCCCGCCGCCCGCCGGCACCATGGGCAGGACGATCTCGCTGGGATCGCAGATGAACTCGAGCATGAAGGCGCCCGGGTGCGCGGCTGCCGTTCGAATGGCATCGTCGACCTGGTCCAGCTGGGCAACCTTGCGATAGGCGATGCCGTAGGCGCTGGCGATGGCGCCGTAATCGGGGTTTTTCATGGGTGTTCCGGCATAGCGGCCGTCGTAGAACAGGGTCTGCCACTGGCGGACCATGCCCAGGTAGCCGTTGTTCATGATGACGATCTTGACATCGATGTCGTGCTCCATGATCGTGCCCAGCTCCTGGATGTTCATCTGAAAGCCACCGTCGCCGCTGACCGACCAAACGCGTTCGTCCGGGCGGGCCAGCTTGACGCCGATGGACATGGGCAGCGCACAGCCCATGGTGCCGGCACCGCCGGAGGTGAACCAGCTGTTGACGGTCTGGAAACGGTAAAAGCGCGCCAGGATCATCTGGTGCTGCCCCACGTCGCCCACGACGATGTCTTGTCCCCCGGTCAGGTCGGACAGGCGCGAGACAACGGTTTTGGCCAGCAGCCGCCCTTCGCGGCCGACACCAGCCGCGATCTCGGTTTGAACCTGGTCGGCAATCTCCCTCCGGAAGTCGTCGATCTGCGCGAACCAGCGCGAGCGCGGCCTGGAAACGAGGGTCGGATCGCGGTCCAGCAGGTTGAGCACCTGTTTCACATCGGCGTTCAAGGCCACCGTGGTCTTGACGTTCTTGTCGATCTCGGAAGGATCGATCTCGACGTGGATGACCTTGGCGTGGCGCGCGAATTGGTCCAGGCTGCCGGTCACGCGGTCATCGAAGCGCATGCCCAGCGAAATGATCAGGTCGGCGTGCATCAGGGTACGGTTGGCCTCGACAGTGCCGTGCATCCCCACCATGCCCAGGCTGACCGGGTGGTCCACCGGCATGGCCGACAACCCGTGCAGGGTAAAGGCCACCGGGATATGGGTGCGTTGCGCAAAGGCCTGCAGCTGCGGCCCCGAGTTGCTGGAAATAACGCCGTGCCCGCACAGGATAATGGGCCGCGTGCTGTTGTTGATCAGGCTCACGGCCTGCTTCAGCCGGTCCAGATCCGGCGACGGCGAAACAAAGTAACCCGGCACCTGCGGCGTACAGGAACCGGGATCGACCGCGCACACGCTGTCGGCCTCCTGCAGCTGCACGTCTTTGGGGATGTCGACCACCACCGGGCCGCCGCGGCCGTTGGCGGCCACGTACATAGCCTCGTGAATGGTGGATTCGATCTCGTGGATGGAAAGCGGCATGTAGGTCTGCTTGGTCAGCGGCATCATGACGCCCACCACATCGCTCTCCTGAAAGGCATCCGTGGCGATGACGCCGGTGGGGACCTGGCCGGTCACGGCCAGCACGGGCACACTGTCCATGCCGGCATCGGCGATACCGGTGACCAGGTTCATGGCACCGGGACCCGATGTGGCCATGCACACCCCGGTGCGGGGGTCGGCCGTGGACAAAGAGGCCCGCGAGATGCCCTGGGCCATAAAGGCGGCCCCCTGCTCGTGCCTGGACATGATGAACGTGAAGGCGGTCTGTTTGGCCATTTCGTCGAAAATGGGCATGATCGCACCGCCGGTGTAACCGAAAACAAATTTGACCCCATTGTCGATCAGCGCCTTGAGAACCAGCTGCGATCCTTTCATGAATACATTTCCCTTCATTTTTCCTGCATTGATAAGCGGTTACAGGCAACCGCCGCCAATTGTAGACCCTGCGCGACAAACAGCGCAAAAATTGAAATGGTCGACGCCGGTCGACTCCACGTCACCGCAAGGTAATCTATCTTTCTGAAAAGGCAACCGCTTGGTGGATCCCCGCCTTGACTTTCACGCCCGATGGCGACATTTTAATGGATCGTCTTTCAACCGAACGCCCATCCGGCGAAGGCAACCCGGTTCAGGCAGGCAGGAAGGATCAATCGATGGGGAAAACGTTGTTCGAGAAAATATGGGCGCCGCATGTGGTGCGCGAATTGCCGGATGGTGCCAGCCTTTTGTACATCGACCGCCACCTGGTCCACGAAGTGACCAGCCCCCAGGCCTTTGATGGCCTGCGGCTGGCCGGCCGACGAATCCGGCGGCCCGACCTGACCTTTTCGACCATGGACCACAATGTGCCCACCACGGCCGACCGCATGCAGATCACCGACGCCACTTCCCGGGCGCAGGTGGCGGCCCTGAAACAGAATTGCGAGGCGTTCGGCGTCACCTTGTTCGAGCTGGGCGACGACCGCCAGGGCATCGTGCACGTCATCGGCCCGGAACTGGGCCTCACCCTGCCGGGCTTGACCGTCGTATGCGGCGACTCCCACACCTCCACCCACGGGGCCTTCGGTGCCCTGGCCTTCGGCATCGGCACCAGCGAGGTCGAACACGTGCTGGTCACGCAGACGCTGGTCCAGAAAAAGCCCCGAAGCTACAAGGTCGAATTCACCGGGCGCCCTGGACCCCATGTGAATGCCAAGGACATGGTCCTGAAAATGATCGGCGTCATGGGCACCGCCGGCGGCGCCGGACATGTGCTCGAGTACTGCGGCGAGGCGATCCGCGGCCTCTCCATGGAGGCGCGCATGACGGTCTGCAACATGAGCATCGAAGCCGGGGCGCGGGCCGGCATGATCGCTCCGGACGACACCACCATCGACTACGTCACGGCCCACGAACGCCCCTACGTGCCAACCGGCAAGGCCCTGGCAGACGCCATCGCCCATTGGCGAACCCTGCCCAGCGACGCCGATGCCGTCTTCGACCGTTCGCTGACCATCGACGCCGGCGCCATCGCACCCCAGGTCACCTGGGGCACCAACCCCGGCATGGTCATCGATGTGGATCAGCCCATCCCCGCCCCCGGAACGGTCGACGGATACAGTGCCGGCGACGTCGAAAAAGCCCTGGACTACATGGGACTCACGCCCGGTCAGAAGTTGACCGACGTGCCCGTGGACGTGGTCTTTATCGGCAGCTGCACCAATTCGCGCATTGAGGACCTGCGGCAGGCCGCATCCATTTTAAAGGACCGCAAAAAGGCCGCAAATGTCGAGCTACTGATCGTGCCCGGGTCCCAGCAGGTTCGCCGCCAGGCCGAAGCCGAGGGGCTCGACCGGATTTTCGAGGCCGCCGGTGGACAGTGGCGCTTTGCCGGGTGCAGCATGTGCCTGGGCATGAACCCCGATCAGCTGCGCCCGCAGCAGCGCAGCGCATCAACCTCCAACCGCAATTTCGAAGGACGCCAGGGCAAAGGGGGCCGCACCCACCTGGTCAGCCCGGAGATGGCGGCCGCGGCGGCGGTGGCCGGCAAATTCGTCGACATCCGCACCTGGCTTGAACGGTAGCCCGGAGGCAACGCTTCTAACTTGGGACAATCCCCACCAACCGCGTGTTCGTCCAGCGACAGACCCATCGGGCCGACATCACAGGACCGGTCTCGGATCGATGAACCTTTTCTGGATCGGCACCAGCTGGTGTTCGTCTACAAACGAGGGCTTTTGGTCGAAATCAAGGCGCGCGAAAAATCTTACCGCAGGCATATGGTTGATATTTTTAGGTAAATTTTTCGCACAACGCAGATATCGGGCAACTTACCCGTTTATGGATGGGCACCGATCAAGGACCCCCTATGGAACCCTTTACCACTCACACCGGCATCCTGGCCACCCTGGACCGCGCCAACGTGGACACCGACGCCATCATTCCCAAGCAGTTCCTCAAGTCCATCAAGCGCACCGGGTACGGCCCCAATGCCTTTTTCGATTGGCGCTACGGGCCCGACGGCAGCCTCGATATGAATTTCGAGCTCAATCGGCCCCGCTTTAAGGACCGCTCCATCCTGGTGACGCGCAACAACTTTGGCTGCGGCTCCAGCCGCGAGCACGCCGTCTGGGCCCTGGTCCAGGACGGCTACCGGGTCGTGATCGCTCCCCAAAAGACGATCGGCGGTAAAAAGCTGCCCGGCTTTGCCGACATTTTCCGCAGCAACACCACCAAGAACGGCATGCTGGCCATCGAACTCGCCGAAGCCGAGGTAGATGAAATATTTCGACTGGTCGATCGGCACGAGGGCCTGACGGCCACCGTCGACCTGCCGGGCCAGCAGATCGTCGTGCACGCCCCCACCCCACGGACCATCGCCTTCGACATCGATCCCGGCCCCAAGGCTCAGCTGCTCGAGGGCAAGGACGAAATCGACTTGACCCTGCGGCACGAAGCCGACATCAGCCGCTTCGAAGCACGCTTCAATCCGCTCAATCCGCAGGCCTGACTGGATCCTGACCCGGTTCACGGCATGCAAAAGGTCCACCGGAGGCGACCATGTCCAACGATGCAGAAGCGCTGCGCTACCACCGCGAACCGCGGCCCGGAAAAACCGAGGTCATCCCCACCAAGCCCTTTTTCAGCCAAACGGACCTGAGCCTGGCCTACTCGCCGGGCGTGGCGGCACCCTGCCTGGAGATCAAGGCGGCACCCGACGCCTCCTACGACTACACCAACCGGGGCAATCTGATCGCCGTGGTGACCAACGGCACGGCCGTTCTGGGGCTGGGCAATATCGGCGCCCTGGCAGGCAAACCGGTCATGGAGGGCAAGGCCGTCCTGTTCAAGCGCTTTGCCAACATCGATGTGTTCGACATCGAACTGGACACCACGGACCCGGACGACTTCATCCGCACCGTGCGGTTGATGGCGCCCACCTTCGGCGGCATCAACCTGGAGGACATCAAGGCCCCGGACTGCTTCTACATCGAGGAGCAGCTCAAGGCCCAGATGCGCATTCCGGTGTTTCACGACGACCAGCACGGCACGGCCATCATCTCGGCCGCCGCCATGCTCAACGCCGTGATCATCACCGGCCGGCGCATCGACGAGCTGCGGGTGGTCATCAACGGCGCCGGCGCGGCCGGCATCGCCTGCGCCAAACTCTACATCCAACTGGGCGTCCAACCGGCCCATCTGATCATGGCCGACACCCGTGGTGTGATCTACCGGGGCCGCACGGCGGGCATGAACCCCTACAAGGCCGCCCTGGCCTGCGACACGCCCGCCCGCAGCCTGGCAGAGGCCGTCGAGGGCGCGGACCTGCTGGTCGGGCTGTCGGTCAAAGGCGCCTTCACCGAACAGATGCTGCGACGGATGAATCCCGATCCCATCGTCTTCGCCCTGGCCAATCCGGATCCCGAGATCGATTACCATGCGGCCAAAACCGCGCGGCCGGACGCCATCGTGGCCACCGGCCGGTCGGATTATCCCAACCAGGTCAACAATGTGCTGGGCTTCCCCTTTATCTTTCGCGGCGCCCTGGACGTTCGCGCCACCGAGATCAACGAAGCCATGAAGGTGGCCGCAGTGCACGCCCTGGCCGAACTGGCCCGCGAGGATGTCCCCGACGCGGTGATCCGCGCTTACGGCGGCAACCGCATCTGCTTCGGGCCCGAGTACATCATCCCCAAACCCCTGGACACGCGCGTGCTGCTCAAGGTGGTGCCGGCCGTGGCCGCCGCGGCGGTCGAGAGCGGGGTCGCCCAGGCCGCCCTGCCCGAGCCGACGGCTTACCTCCAGCGCCTGGAAGCCGGCCTGGGGCCGGAGCGCGAACTGATGCGCAAGGTGATTACACGGGCCCAGCAGTCCCCGCGCCGCATCGTGTTGCCCGAAGGGCACAATCCGGTGATCGTCCGGGCCGCCCATCAGGTCGCCAAAGAGGGCATCGCCCGTCCCCTGCTGCTGGGCGACCCGACGGCCGTACGCGCCACCGCCGATGCCTGCCGCATCTCCCTGGAGGGCATCGATCTCATGGACCACCGCCGCAACCCGCATCTGGCGGCCTTTACCAAGACCCTGTATGCCCTGCGGCAGCGCAAGGGCTGGACCCTGGAAGAAACGACCCTGCAGCTGCGCAACCCCTACGTTTTCGGCGCCATGCTGGTCAAGGAGGGGCTGGTGGATGGGCAGGTTCACGGCATCGACCAATCCTATCCCAACGCGATCCGGCCGGTGCTTCAGGTCATCCACCGCCGGACCGGCGTCAGGCGCGTCTCCGGACTCTACCTGATCATCCAGAAAAACCGTACCCTGCTGTTTGCCGACGCGACCGTCAACATCCATCCGGACGCCTCGGACCTGGCCGAAATCGCCGTGCTGGCCGGAGAGATGGCCCTGTTCTTCGACATGACGCCGCGGGTGGCCATGCTCTCCTATTCCAACTTCGGCAGCGTGCGCAACGCCGACACCCAGCGTATGGCCCAGGCCGCCGAACTGGCGCGCCAGAGAAACCCGGACCTGGTGGTAGAGGGTGAAATGCAGGCCGACACGGCCGTGATGCAGACCATTCTGGCGGAAGATTTCGCCTTCAATCGGCTGGGATTGCCCGCCAACGTTCTGGTTTTCCCAGACCTGGCGTCGGGCAACATCGCCTACAAGCTGATGAACCGGTTGGGCGGCGCCAAGGTGGTGGGGCCGCTGCTGATGGGCATCGACCGACCCTTTAACGTGCTGCAACGCCATTCGGACATGGAGAGCGTGGTGGATCTGATTGCCATTACGGTAGCCCAGGCCCAGGCCAACAGTGCCGCCAGCCAGCATCGCTAAGGTGAAGCTTCGAGCATCCGAACCATACCGTCCAAGCTACACCGTCACAACAATAAAACCATGCAAATTGGAAAGACAACGTCCAATTCGCATGGTTTTTTCGCCGATTGGCCAAGCATTAAAGGACGGCCGCTACCTGATGTCCAGATAAGCCATGATCCCGCTGCCGTAGCGGGCGCTGAAGGCCCGGTCGACCTTTTGGACCGGATTGGCGCCTAAAAATCCCAACAGGGCCTCCAGCTGCCGCCGGCGCTCGCCGGCATCGGAAACGTCCCGCAGGGCGGCCACCTGCTCCTCCACCTCGAAATAGGCCAGCTTGTCGTTCAGGGGCAGCTGCCAAAAGAGCAAGAATCCCCGTTCGGGGAAGTCGACTCCCAAAATGCCGTAGCAGTGAGCCATGAAGGCCCGCTCGAGCTGCTCCTGAATCTGCACGAGGCGCGCCTTGGCCGCGTCGATGTCGGACGGGGCAAACGGTCGGCCCAGCACCTCAATGTAAATCTTGAATTTGGGTTCCGTGCCCGAAGGCCGGACCGTGATGCGGATGCTGCGGGTCTCGGGAAGGTTGTCCATTTTCAGGATCAGCACGTTGCGCGACGAGGTGTCCGTTTTCGACAGGTGCGGCTGGGGTTCACCACGCCAGCGGTCGATCTTGCGGGCCACCTTGAAGTCGCCCACGGTGCTGATGGTGTTTTCACGCAGGTGGGTCATGATGCCGGCGATCTGCCCGATGCCCTTGGCGCCTAACAGGCGGATTTCGGTCAGATAGTTGTGGCAGTAGCCATACTTGGCGTAGATCCCGTTCAGGTAGTCCACCAGCGTGCGTCCCTCGGTTTTGAGTTGTGAGGTCAGCTCGGCCAGCCACACGGCCGCGCCGGCGGCATCCTTGTCGCGGGCGTAGTTGCCCATGAGAAAGCCGTGGCTCTCCTCGGTGCCCAGGATGAAGAGGTCCTGGCGTCCGTCGGCCTCCAGCCGGTTCATGCGTTCACCGATGTACTTGAATCCGACCAGCAGGTCGCCGACGCACTGAATGTCGTTTTGAGCGGCGATGGTGTCGATCAGCGATGAGGTGACCTCGGTTTTGATGATCACGTGGTTCTTGCTCAAGCGCCCCTGAAGGCGGTACTGGCCGATGGCGTATTCGGACAGAACGATGCCGATCTCGTTGCCGTTAATAAACTTCCATTTCCCGGCGTGGCGCACCATGATGCCGATGCGGTCGGCATCCGGATCGGTGCTCATGATCACGTCCGCAGCGATGGCATCGGCCTCGGGAATGGCCGAATCGAACGACTGGGTCACTTCCGGGTTGGGGATGTTGAAGGTGACGTTCTCGAAAGCACCGCTCAGGTTGGAGGTGGCCGGGTCCAGGTGGATGTCAAACCCCATGGCCTTGAGCACCGGATAGACCGAGGTCAGGCCGGTGCCGTGCAGCGGGCTGTACAAAATCTTGACCCCGCGGGCGTCGCTGAGCTGAAGGCCGGCCACCGCCGCGTGGTAGGCGTCGTCCACGGCCTTGCCGATGGTCTCGAGCAGTCCTTTTTGCCGGGCGGTGTTCAGATCTATGGTCTGGATGGCGGCCACGTACTTGGTGACTTCGTCGACCAGTTCCTGGTCCTGGGGCGGGATGAGCTGACCGCCATGCTGATCGTAGACCTTTTTGCCGTTGTCCGTGGGCAGGTTGTGGCTGGCGGAAAACATGCATCCGGAAACGGCGTTTAAGTGGCGGATGGCGAACGACAGCTCGGGCGTACTGCGCGTACTGCCGAACAGATAAACCTTGATGCCGTTGGCGGCGTACACCTGTGCAGCGGCTTCGGCCAGCTGGCGGCAGTCCAGATCCTTGACCGGGTTGGGCCGGTCCGGGGCGTAGCGGGCCAGATCCGTAAAACGACGCACGTCGTAGGCCAGCACGAGCCCCCGCTGACCGGCCGAATCCCCATGGGCCTTGAACAAGTACTGGCTGTGGCCCTGGGCCGAGGCCTGAATGGTCCACGGATTGATCCGGTTGGGTCCGACACCCACCAGTCCGCGCCGGCCGCCGGTACCGAAGGGAATCACCTGATAGAAGCTGTCCAGCAAGAATTCCCACTGCCCGGAGTCGACCAGGTGCTCGATCTGAGGCACGTAATCGACAAACATGGCGTGCGTCAGCCAGGTCTCCAGTCGCGACAGTGCATCGGCTTTCAGGTGCTTCGGCAGATCGAGCGCCGCAAATCCTTTTTTTGCTTTTTCAACCAGGGTCTGATAATTGTCCATGCCGTTGTCCTCGTCAACTTGCCAAGATTAAGGGATGTGCGCAGCCGCAGGCGCCGCAAGAGTTTCAGATATTGAATCAGTTAACAACAGGAGCCAACAAGGAGTCAATCATTTCATTTTTTGACAACATTGACAATGGATTTGGGATGTTCGCCCACCTGCGATGAACACCGCCGACCGAAAAATTTTCGGGACCCTTTTCTTTTCCATCTTCGCGGCGGTCACCGGAGTAGGCATCGTGGTGCCGCTGCTGCCGATTTACGCCCATGACCTGGGCGCCAGCGGCATTTACATCGGCATGATCTTCGGCGCTTTCTCGCTCTCACGCACCATCTTTCTGCCTTACTTCGGCCGCATGTCCGACCGCAAGGGACGCAAGCCCTTCATCGTCACCGGGCTCCTTTCCTACGCCGTCATCTCGGTGCTGTTCATCCTGTCCAGGGGGGTGGAGTCTTTGATCGTCATCCGCTTCGTCCAGGGAATTACATCGGCCATGATCATGCCGGTCGTTCAGGCCTACGTGGGTGACATTACCCCTTTGGGTCGGGAAGGATGGGTCATGGGGCTTTTCAACATGTCCATGTTCATCGGCCTGAGTGCCGGGCCCTTGATCGGCGGCCTCATCAAGGACCACTTCAGCCTCCAGGGAGCCTTTGTCTGCATGGGCGTTCTGTCGCTGATCGGTTTCGCCCTGAGCGTGACCCTGCTGCCCCCGACCGCCCAGGAGCGTGTCGTCAACAAGGGGCTGCCGCCGCTGGCCTGGTCGCGGATCATCAGCGACCGCATCATCGCCGGCCTATTTCTCTTTCGCATGGCCTACACCGCCTGCATCGGCATCATCTGGGGCTTTCTACCGGTGTTTGCCGACATTGAATTTTCCACGTCGGCCTCGGCCATCGGCATTCTGGTGATGCTGGGGGTCTTGGTGAGCGGCGTCATCCACGTTCCCATGGGTTGGGTGGCCGATCGATTGAACCGCAACACCATGGTCCTGCTCGGCGGATTGACAGTCACCGGGGCCGTTTTTACCTTCAGCCACGCCCAGGGGTTCATGGACATGTTCTGGGCCAGCCTGGTGTTCGGGTTGGGCGGCGGCGTCGCCATGCCGGCTCTGATGGCGGCCGCCGTTGTGCGCGGCAGCCGCAGCGAGGCCATGGGGTCCGTAATGGCGCTGCTGACCGTGGCCCACAGCCTGGGCATGCTGATCGGTTCGGTTCTGGCCGGATTGATGATGGACTGGTTCGAGCTGCGCCAGGCCTTCGTGCTCGGGGCGCTGATCATGGCCTCGGGGACGACGCTCTTTCTGGTTTTCACCTGGCGCGCCAACCTGAGCATGGGAACGATTCCGGTCGCGCCGCCACAGATTCCGGAGGGATAAGATGCCCATTGCCTTCACGCCCATCGGCGTCATTCGCACACCGTTTCGCGATCTGGAGGGAATGCCGGTGCAACCGTGCGCGGTCACGGCCGCCGAAGGCCGGGTGATCGTCGAAGCGGCCTACGTCGAGGGCCTGAGGGACCTGGACGGCTTTTCCCACATCATCTTGCTCTACCACTTTCACCGCGCCCCGGGATACCGCCTGACCGTCACCCCGTTTCTGGACACGGTCGAACGCGGGCTGTTTGCCACCCGGGCTCCGCGCCGGCCCAACCCCATCGGTCTGTCGATCGTCGGGCTGGAGCGGATCGAAGGACCCACCCTGACCGTGCACGGGGTGGACATGCTGGACGGCACCCCGCTGCTGGACATCAAACCGTGGGTGCCGGCCTTCGACATGCGCAGCAACGCGCGCAGCGGGTGGCTGGAAGAAAAGCAGGCCAGTGCCGACACCACCACATCCGACCGACGATTCATCGACGACACCTAGTGCTCATCCATTTTGGACCGCTCCGTGACAGTGAGTGTCGTCGTCTGATCAACATCAACCCCGCCGTGATTAGAATGGAGTCCGCCGTGCCGCTGCCCTATCGCTTCAACCGCATGGAGTTTGCCGGGTCCCTGGGCGACCTCGGGACCGTCCTGCCGCTGTCCATCGGCATGATCATGGTCAACGGCCTTGACCCCTCGGGACTCTTTTTTAGTGTGGGTCTGTTTTACATCCTGACCGGAATCTATTTCGGCATCACGACACCGGTCGAACCCATGAAGGTGATCGGGGCTTATGCCATCGCCACGGCCATGGACCCGCACCAGATCATGGCATCCGGCATTCTCATGGGGGCCAGCCTGCTGTTCATCGGCGCCACCGGCGCCATCACCTTGATCGGCAAATACATCCCCAGAGCCACCGTGCGGGGGGTGCAGCTCTCCACCGGGGCCCTGCTCATGGCCGAAGGGGTCAAATTCATGATCGGTAAAACCCGGCTTCAGGAGCTGCACCAGATGGCGGAGCCCTACCTGGCCATCCAGCAGATCGGTCCCCTGCCCGTGGGATTGATCATCGGTGTCATCGGCACCCTGTTGACCCTGCTCCTGCTGGACAACAAGAAAACACCGGCCGGCCTGATGATTGTGGGCGTGGGCGTTCTGATCGGCCTGATGATCGGCACCCGGGAAGGTCTGGACGGCCTCCGGCCGGGGCTCTTCCTGCCCCGCATCCTGCCCCTGGGCTTTCCGCAGGGCCCGGATTTCACCTTTGCCCTGCTGGCGCTGGTGGTACCGCAGATGCCCATGACCCTGGGCAATGCGGTGATCGCCGAAATGGATTTGTCCATCAACTACTTCGGCGATGCCGCCCACCGGGTGACCGGCAAATCGCTGTGCGTCAGCATGGCCCTGGGCAACTTCGTCAGCGCCCTGCTCGGCGGCATGCCCGTCTGTCACGGCGCCGGCGGCCTGGCGGCCCACTATCGCTTCGGGGCCCGTTCGGCCGGGTCGAATCTGATGATCGGGGCCGTTTTCATCGTGTTCACCGTGCTGCTGGGCAATCGCATCCTGGCCGTCTTCAACCTGATCCCCATGGCCATTTTGGGCGTGCTGCTGCTGTTTGCCGGCAGCCAGCTGGCGCTGACGATACTGGACGTCAACCAGCGCAAGGACCTGTTTGTCGTGGTGTCCATCTTGGGCATCACCCTGGCATCCAACCTGGCGGCCGGGTTCGCGGCCGGCGTCGTGCTGGCCTACCTGCTGCGCCTTGACAAGTTGAAGGTTTAGTTTCGGCCGCAATCCGTGGCAACGACCTGGACCTCGCACTCCAGGTCGACGCCGAAACGCGCCCTGACGGATTGCCGGATGCGTTCGGACAACGCCAGGATATCTCGCCCCGCAGCCCCGCCCAGATTGACCAGAACCAAGGCCTGCCGGTCGTGAACGGCAGCCCGCCCGACACGCCTGCCCTTCCAGCCGCAGCGTTCGATCAGCCACCCGGCGGCCAGCTTGAAGCGCCCCTTGCCCTGGGGGTAGCAGGGCAAGTCGGGACAGCGGCGCAGCAGGTGGTCGACCGCATCGCCGGCCACAACCGGATTTTTGAAGAAGCTGCCCGCATTGCCGATGACGCTGGGGTCGGGAAGCTTGAGCTGCCGGATGGCGATGATCGCACGGCGCACCGTATCTAAACCGGTCTCTCCCAACCCGTTGACCGCCTCGCGAACGCCAGGGTAGTCCAGAACGAAGGCGGGCTGCCGCTCGAGTTTAAAGACCACCGCGGTAATGATGTACCGCCCGGCCCACGCTCCTTTGAAGTTGCTGAAGCGGTAGGCGAACCGGCACGCTTGGGGGGAGAAGGTCACCGGCTTTCCACTGACCAGGGAGACGGCCTCGACGCGGTCGATGACCGTCTTGACCTCCACGCCGTAGGCGCCGATGTTCTGGACCACACTGGCGCCGACGCTGCCCGGGATCAGGGACAGGTTTTCGATGCCCCCCCAGCCGTTGGCCACAGCTTGGGCCACCAGGTCGTCCCACACTTCTCCGGCCATGGCCCTGATCCATACGTGGCTGCGATCGGCGTCCACGACATCGATCCCCTTGAGAAGCGGGTGCAGGACGACTCCGTCGACATCATCCACGAACAGCAGGTTGCTGCCCCCGCCCAGCACCAAATGAGAAGATGCCCCCAGGGGATACCGGCTGAGGTAATCGACGATTTCGTCGGGCGCATCGAAGCGCACGTAACGGGCGGCCAGGGCCTCGACCTGGAAGGTGTTCAACGATTTGAGTGAAACGTTTGTGCTCAGTTGCATGAGGATCCAAACCGACGACGGCTCATCGTCGCCTCGCGCGGCCGACCAGGACACTCAGCGACAGCAGGGCCAGGCCCGCGGCCAGGGCGACCGGAAACCAGAAAAACGTCTCCTTGAAAACCAGATTTTCGATTCCCAAGCCATTTCCGGCCACTAAATCGACATCCTGCTTTTTTACTTCCAGTAGGCCGGCATAAACCAGCCCAATCAAGCCGTAGGAAAGGTTGTAGGCCAGGCCTTTGAAGCTGAGCACCGTGGCCCGGCGCGACGACGATGCATGTCGATTGACAAAAAAGCTGACATAAAACCCCACCATGTACAGGGCCGAAAAGGCCACCAGGGCCGGTACGAGTCCGGCGACGGGCCAGAAGAAAGCCATGCCGGCCAGTCCGGCCAGGGCCGTGGCGGCCGTGGACCAGAGGCAGAACGCCGGCGAGCGGTTTTCGGCAATCCAGAGCGCCAGGCGGGGTATGAAAAGTCCCAGCACTGCCATTACCGAACCGAGAAGGCCGAATACCGATTCGGGCAGCTGCACCATACGGTAATACTGGCTGGCCAGGGTGATGACCATGCGCAGAATACCGTCGAACAGCATCCCGAACAAGATCACAGCCAGCACGAAGGGGGTTTTGATAATCCAGTTGCCGGTGCTCAAGGTGAGTTTGAAAGCGTCCAGTGCCGATCCGCCGAACTGCTTTTCACAGATGCCCGCCGCATCGGGGCCGGCGCAAACCTCTTCCAGACGCAATACGGCGGCCAGAGTGATCAAGGCCAGGATGAACGTCAGGTAGAGGGGAAACCTCAGGGTCTGGGCCTGGCTGAACTGGTACCCGGATCCCAGAAAGGCGGCGACCCGGGTCATCAGATCGGGATCGTAAACGGCGGCGCCCACGGTCATGGTGACGATGAACATCACCGATCGCAGGCGCATCTGCACGTCCAGCACCCGTCCCCACTGATCGGCCATGCCCTTTTCCTGCAGGGCGTCATAGGCGATGGCTTCGTCGGCCCCGCTGGCGGCCGCTTCGGCCAGCCCGCTCAGCACGCGGTTGACCAGAAAGACACCGAACAACAGGGGAACGTTGCCCCGGGGGGCCAGGCACAAGATGGCCATTTCCACCACCATGGAGAGGGCGGCGAACACCAGCAGGCGTCGACGCCCGAGGATGTCCGCCAGGGCACCGGAAGGCACTTCGGCCACGACAATGGTCCCGGCCCAGACCGCGTTGAGGATCGAGAACTGGGCCACGCTCAAGCCGAAATCCAGGAACAGAACCGTAAAGATCGGATAGTAGAATCGGCAGTTGAAAAATACCCGAAAAGCGATGAACATGCGCACGTTGTTGACCGCAAAGGGAGATGGGCTCGTGGGGTGTCGATCGGTCGGCTTCAGTGTCGTCCCTTTCTTTTAAGGTCGGTGATTAAACACCTTAAGCTAATACGCGATCGCAAACAGACAACCGATTATGCGTCCATACCACGTCCGCTTCAACAGCAAATTGACAAAATCGTGCAAGCTCTATAGGGTGGCTGACGCAACGCAGATATCGGGCCACATAACCGTTTATGGATGGGCACTGAGTAGCCTGCACCACAAGGCGATGAATGAGGTATCATGACCAAGGAAGCGGTAGCCATATACTGGGATTTCGAAAACCTGCACGCCAGTATTTTCGACAACATCAACGGCGGTGGCAGTTATCCGAAACCGGCCAACCGGAGCCGGCAGCAGGAGGTGCTGGTGGATGTCCAGGGAGTCTACGATTTTGCCACCACATACGGCAACGTGGCCATCAACAAAGCCTACTGCAACTGGCACTGGTTTAGTAAATACCGTCAGAGCCTGCTCAAATGCGCCGTGGAACTGATTCAGCTGTTTCCCCCCGGCCCCCAGGCTAAAAACGGGGCTGACATCAAGCTTTCCCTGGATGCGGTCGAGGACATTCTGCGCTTTCCGCACATCTCTTCCATCGTCGTCGTCGGCGGCGACAGCGACTTCATTCCTCTGGCCCAGAAGCTCAAGGCCGCCGGCAAGGATCTCATTGGCGTGGGATGCCGGAACAGCACCAACCGCCACTGGGCCAACAGCTGCTCGGATTTCAAATATTACGAAACCTTCGCCCTCGCGCCCCAGTGCCAGGAAGAGGAGGCCGAGGACGCCATTGCCAAGGACTCCGTCGAACTGATCGCCAAGGCCATCAAGCAGATATCACTGCGAAACGGCGACAAATGGGTCCTAAAGGCCGCCATTCGGCCGGTGGTCAAACGCCTGGACCCCACTTTTGACGAGTCCAACTACGGCTGCCGCAGCTTTGCCGATCTGCTCAAAAAATACGATGAGCGTTTCAAAATCGAGCGCGGGGAGCACGATCATCTGGTGTGCCTGATCGAATAACGTCTTTACGGATAGGAATTCCATATGTCGGGATTCCCGGCGCCCGATGATGCCAGGTCCCAAACTCGCATAAGGAGCATCGCATGCCCACCGTTATATGTCGGCCGACCACCGTCGCCTCGTCCGGCAACCTTCCCAAACGCATCGACGAGTTTGTTGGCCGGGTCAACTCCGGCACCACCGCGGTCAGCATTGCCCGCATGGTATCGCCGCCCGGGTGGCAGGAGCCGGGGCAGCGTCCCGAATTCGACGAGTACACCGTGGTGCTCAAAGGGAGGTTGCGCGTCGAATCCGAGGACGGGGCCGTTGAGGTCCAGGCCGGCCAGGCCATCATCACCCATGCCGGCCAGTGGGTACGCTACAGCACACCGCAACCCGAAGGTGCCGAATACATCGCCGTCTGCCTGCCCGCTTTTTCGCCGCAAAGCGTCCATCGCGACGAGGAAGAGAGTTGAACCCCGGCCAGATCTGCCAACAGTTTATGCTCATAAAATGAGGCCTTGTGGCGATATTAATCTTGGCTGAATGTGTGGCTGAACCAAGAAGGAAATCGCCATGGATGACAAAAAATCTATCTGCAGCAATTGTCGGAAGCAGCGCACGATCGTCAAAGTCAACCGGGATGAAAGGCTCTGTATCTATTGTGTTTCGGCAATGCAACGCGGGTTGAAGCGCCAGCCCACCTGAACACCGAAATAGATAAACCGTTGCAGTCGGGCCAGCGGCGGTTTAGGGTAGTGGGATGGTCGAAAAAGATCGCGAGAAATGGGACGCACGCTACCTGACGCGCAAGGGAGGCATGCAGCCCTCTGCGATTCTGAAAAAATTCTGGTCGATCGCTCCCGTCGGGCAAGCCCTGGATATCGCCTGCGGCAACGGCCGAAACAGTCTTTTTCTGGCCGCCAAGGGGTTTGACGTCGACGCCGTGGACATATCGACGGTCGCCACGGCCCGCCTGGCAGGCCAAAGCCCCCGTATTACCGTAATCCAGGCCGATCTGGACACCTGGCGGATTCCAGAGGGCCGCTACACCCTTATCGTGAACATCCGCTTTTTAGACAGACGCCTGTTCCCCATGATCATTGCGGGCCTGCGGCCAGGCGGTGTTTTGATTGTGGAGTCTTTTATGACCAGCCGCCAAAGCCGCTACTGCCTGAAACCGAACGAATTGATTCGGGCCTTTCGGTCGCTGCGCATCTTGTACTACCAAGAGAAGCAATCAGACCAGACCGACAAATTCGATCAGATCGCCGCGCTGGCCGCCGTCAAGCTGGATTCACCGCTGAGCTGATCGTCCCCGCAGTCCGTGCGAACGGATCGTTCCAGAGCATCGAGCCCCTGCAGCGTCAATGGAAAGTCGGTCAGGAGCTCCTCCAGTTCAATGATATCGCGCTTGATGGCCAGGATTTCCCCGTGGGTGGCCTGTTCCAGAGCCCGTCGGGCCAGCAGTCGGGGCAATTTTTCCCTCAATTTTTGAAGCCGCTCTTCGGATTCGGCCCGTTCCGTGGCGACCTTGAACTTGGCTTCTTCTATCTGCCTGAGTTTGACGGCAACTTCATCGGTCCGTTTCTGGGCGCTCGGTGTCTCTTCAAAATGCATGTTTTTCTCCTTGTGGCCAGTGTATATACCACACATGCCTGTATAATCATCCTGAAATCTCTTTCCTGATATTTTAGCTATCCCCTTGCATAGTGGTTACCCCAGGTATTCTGTTCAGGGGCCCAGCTAAAATTTGACAAGATAATATAAAATTCGTAATTTAAGAAATAGGGAAATCCTTAGAAATTTCATGTCGGACTGATCGCGATCAACACCCTACGCCACTTCTACGACAGGCATTTCCCCTAAATCGTTTTATATTTACTTGTATTTATTAAATTCTGCGTTGCGTTCGGCGTAACGTTTCCACCAGAAGCTGAAAGTTCCTCTGCTCACCGTTTCTTCGGGCAAAGATATAGAAGTGTCGAACATATTCGCTGAAGAGCCATTTGGTGAGATCAAAGGAGGTGCTTTATGCCAAATGAAGGAGACACCTTAACAAGCATTATTCCAATTTCAAGATCACCATTCAGAAAAGGAGCTGCAATCATGCCAACTTACATTACATTGGTCAATTACACCCAAAAAGGCATCGAAAACATCAAAGAGAGCCCTGCGAGACTGGACAGAGTTAAAAAGGCCATGAAAGCTGCTGGAGGCGAATTCAAAGCATTTTATCTGACCATGGGCCATTATGACATGATGGTTATCAGCGAGGCGCCCAATGATGCAGTCTACGCCACAACCATGCTTGCCATTGGTGCGACAGGGGCCGTTCGCTCCGAAACCCTCAAGGCCTTTACGGAAACTGAATACAGGGAGATCATTGCCTCGTTGCCTTAATCGACGTTATCATGGCATCCGACAACTGGCTGGAAAACATCTTATCCCTTAGACAGGCATTAAAAAGGTTCAATGAGTTCGTGGCCAAAGGCGACAATCCGCGACGGCTATCCATTAGCCATACCGCCAGCAACGATGGGGACAACACCCGTGTGGCGTTGAAGCCTCTAAAGTTGGAATGCCTGGCAAGGGCAAGGCAGAATTCACTCAGTTATTCATTTATTCATTAACCAACCAAAAAGGGGTTAACCATTTCTGGCTAACCCCTTAGTATATGGCGGGCTGAGATCTGAGAACCATCGACTCAAATAGGATTAAGTTTTTTCCCAGTGCCCTCTTGCAAGACCTATACTCAGATCCGACCTGAGCGATTCACCTTCTGATATATGGGAAAAATAGAGTGAGGAAATAGAAATGGAAGAAAGCATGACCAGGCCCTATCTTCTGGCAAAAAAATTGTCGCAGCTTTTCGATCTGGAGAGCAAGATAGAAACGACGCTTTCGGTCTCCATGTACCATCTCAACCAGTTCATGGATTCTGAAAGATCGTCCATATTTTTATTTCAACATTGGGATCGTCAGCTTACCGTTTTCTCATCCCTTGATCTTGAGAAAAATGAATTCCGCATTCCGAAATCGTGCGGTGTGGCCGGATGGGTTTTCGTCAACCGTGAGCCCGCATCCGTCAATAACGCCTATGAAGACCCACGGTTTTACAGAGAAATTGATGACATGACGGGCTTTAAAACCCGCAACCTGATTTGCACGCCATTGCTTCTTAACGAGGATCAGTGCTTGGGAACCATTCAATCGTTGAACAAACGAGAAGGGAATTTCACCAAAGACGACCTCGAATTATTGAAGCTTGCCGCCAATATGGTGGCGGTTGCCATCAACAACAGTAGACGATACAAAGAAATGATGGTTATGAGTCAATCCCAAAGAAAATTCATAAAGCAGATCACTGCCAATGTGGGCAATATTTTCGATAAGAAGTAAACTTAATGGCTTACGCCCCCGATCTTTTTCAGATTTCAGATCTTCTGATCAAATAGCTCAAGCCACCTAAAATTGTGGATTGTATCTTTGACCGATCGTCTTATTATTTCTTACAGCAATGTAGATTAATCAAAATCGAAAAATGAACAGGGGTACCGATGCTAAAACGTAAATTGGTAATTGGCTTTCTATCAATATCCTTCATGTTGGCAATGGGGGTTGGATCTGCGCCATTTGCTCTAGATATGAACCTTGTAAGTACTTTGACCAAGAATCTTAATGTATCCAGCCAGCAAGCAGAGGGCGGTGCAGGGGCAATCTTTAATGCCGCATCCCAAAATATGAGCCTCGATGATTTTGCTAAAGTGACTGATGCTTTGCCCGAAGTTCAATCACTTATGAAGGCTGCACCATCACTTGACACAGGATCAGGGACACTCGGAGGATTATCTTCGATGTTAGGCAAGAGTGGCGGGGGCGTTTCCTCGCTTGCAGGTTTAACAAGTGCCTTCTCCCAATTGGGGCTTGGCAGTGATATGGTTCAACAATTCGTGCCCATCATCCTGGATTATGCTCAGAATACAGGCGGCGATGGGGTCGCTAATCTTTTGAAAATGGCACTTCAATAAGCTTATCCGTGGGACTATCTTTTAGCTGATGGGATGGCAGATCACTTATTTATCAAACCATTTCCCTTAAGTTTTGTCTGCAAATCTTTAACTGCCAACCTCCGCTGTGCGGTCAAAGTCGTATGGATCTATCGCCAGAAGCAATGGGTCGCACTTTATACAACTGACCTGACCCTGTCAGCTCGGCAAATCATCGAATACTATGGCGCCAGGTGGAAGATCGAGGCCCTATTCAAAGAACTGAAACGCGATATCGGTAGTGCCGAGACGCAGACCCGACATCCGCAGGCTGTCGGCAACCACCTGCACTTTTGCATGTTGGCGACTTCAGCGGCCTGGATTTATGCAAGTCGGATTGAGAAAACGCCTACGCGACGGCATGCCATTGAAGGTCGCAACTATTTTGCCTTCTCGGACGTTCACCGATCGATAGCAAAAACCGCTTTGGACGATGATTTTCGTAGGCTTTTCCCCGGCCCACGCAAATCCGTCGTAAATTCGCTGGTGGACGTACTGCTTTGCATGGCGGCGTGATACTTTTTAGGAAACTTTAGTAATTTAATTTGACACGGCTCTTTTTTGTGGGGTGCCCCCTATATTGGGGAGTTTAGACGTTCCCGTTCGTCGATCCGGCTGCACAGCCATTTAATCAACTCCGGGTCGCGGTCCTTTGGTGGGCGTTGGAGTTCCAGCGTGAGTTGGTGCTGGTACTCCTGAAGATGCACATCGACGGGGTTGGTCACTTGGGTATCACCTCCCTCCGCACAACAGTTGGTGTTATGTGGTTCCGATCCATTGATGATCCAGTGATAGTCGGCACCGGTGCGTTCGCAGTATTCAAGGATTTTTTTTCTGGGCGGGACACCGGTATTCAAGGAACGCGAGAGCGAAGAAGGGTGAACGCCGAGCTTGGCGGCAATTTGCTGTTGTTCGTCGGCCACGCCCATGTGCTGTCTTAGGCGCTCAATTATTTCGGCGGTCTGTTGTTTTTTGGTAGACAGGTCCATAACATTTATCAATCATGCTGACATGACATTATTGAAAGATTACCGGGTTAAAACCGGCACGACCCTCAAGCAAATCGCCGACCGGATCAGAGAGCAACATGGAATTCATTTAACCACAGTGTTTTTTTACACTATCCTGAAACCGGCCAGCGGACTTGCAAGCCCAAGAACGCGCTGGCGATCCGCGGCGCTTGCGACAGCGATGTTATGACTTTGTTATCACAATAGTCTATTGAGCTATTCAAAAATATCCTAACAACAAGTTAAGCATATGTCGAGCATTTCCGAAGCAGCATCCGCGATTTCGGTGGCCCCCCCTACGCCCCTATGGAGGTCTTGGGCGAAACCGTCTGCTATTTTATGGGATGCGCCCACGAACTCGAAGACATCGACCGCGACCTTTGGGCTGAGTACGACGATTGCCGGCGGGCCAAGTCCGGTCCAATCGACTGTTGGCACGTCGCCGAGTTCGACGGCGAACCTTTTGAATTTTCAGACTGTTCCGAACCCGCCAAAAAACATTTTCGAGACTTCGACTATTGTTGGTGACAATTTGAGACCGTCCAGCGCCGACACGAAGCCGGCTGGTCCGACGAACGCCTGCATAATCCCCGTTCCAAAACAATGGCCAGATTCCTTGAGAACCCGATTGAAGGCCGCGATTATCTGTTCTGTGAGGAGTTCGGGACCCGCAAGGACCGACCACAGGGTGTCAAGATCGACACCTTGATGCAGCGGCTTTATTGCAGCAGGAAATGCTCCAACATCGTGCAGGGCCATGAGGAGATAGCCAATCGCGGAAAGTTAACCGCTGACGAAGTTCGGGCGATTCGGGCGTCGTATCCCGAATATACCATCCAGCGGTTGGCCGCGCGATGCCTGGCGCCTTTCCGGGGTGTCGATCCCGTAAAGGCGAAACTTGACCTGCGTCCCCTCGTGAAGAACCTTGATTGTATCCCCGTCGCTGATCCCGATGACCTTAGCCTGATATGGCTCAACTGCAAAGGAAGTGGATGCCAGAAGGGAGATGGCGAGGATTATCGCCAAAGGAATTGGATTGGGTCTGTTCATTTTGAGGATAATGCCACGAAGACCGGATAAAAGAAAGGCAAGACCCGGTGGGTGGGTGAGTTGGCGGACAGTTGGATTCCCGCCGCCCTCGCTAAGTTGGAATAGGAATTTTTTTTAGGATAATTTTCTTGACCTGATAGCCTCAAAGGGTGGTATCTTCAATAGGGTGGGGCTGGCGGTTTTCTCAATATATACTTTGAACGGCCACAATCTTCGATTTTTACCCCTTACCCCCAGCCCTTTTCCACAGTGAAAGAGGGTAACGGAAATCGCAATCAATGGCCGTTCAAAGTATACATCAAAATGTTTGCCATATTTTTCCTTAACCAGATCTTCGGGGACCTCATAGGCGATGTATTTTTTAATCCCCTTTTGAGCCAGTTTTGCCACCAGCGTCGCATCGCTGAGCTCACCATAGGTCGTCAAAAGCAGAATCGGGCCAGTGCCGGTAAAAAAAATGCCTGCCTTTATAATGCACCTCCTCCAGTTAAAGTCATTATCTATTTTTATATCAGGTAGATACCCATAAAAATAACCCACGAAACAATGGCGGATCACAAATACAACACCGGTAACAGTATTCGCATGGCTGTCTTCCCGGATAACCGGGGGGACACGAGTATCTACCTGATATTGAAGATATATTGAATCATATGACCGTAAACAGGGTCGTGTATCCGGGGTCAGCCCGCCATTCAATGACCCTTAAATAGCGGCAAAATGGACGCCACCGGGATTATGTGTCAATCATTATGGAGTTCCCGGACTGGTCATACCGTGAATAAGCTTCTTGGCCTTGTCCGGGGTCACCTCTATCATCTGCTGGCCGCAGCAGGTAAGATCTCCTTCTCCACCGTTGATGATGGCAACGATGCAGCCGCAGTTCTTGCACTTGTGGACATCTGATTTTTTTGTCATGACGCATCTCCTTTCAAATGGGTTGACCCATTCGGCAGGGGCATCGTTCATGAACTGTTTTTACGGCGGTCGACGTTGTGCGTCAGATTAGCAAAAAATGCGCGAACGCTTTGCGATGACGATGTGTATTACGAAAGAGACGGTCGCATGAAAGGGAGGTGGAATGTCGTAGATCGGTCAGCTCAAGGTTCCTGCCGATATCATAAAATTATTTTATTCATCCCGAGGGTCGGTGTCAATCGGATTCTATCAACACTCCGACAATCTCCTTGACGTAAACAAGGCCTGTGCTATTCTTTTAATAAGCACCTGACACGTTGAAGGCTTCCTCTTTTTTCATTTCTGCTGCGCCATTTCCAGCGACGCCAGTTGATTCTCGGACACGTGACCATCCACTACCTGCCTGCGGTCTGATTGACCGGCCTCCTTCTGTATCAAGCGCTGTGCTCCGGCATGCCAACGAAAAAGATGACAAAACAGGCTTCCAAATGCGTCTGAAGGCTTCATCAATGCAGTGACAAATTGGGGGTGATCCATGGAATGGGAGAAGATGCGGGTGCCCGTAGACGCCGTTTTCGAGCGGATGCGCCCTGGCATGAGCGTCTTGCTTTCCACCGGCGCGGCGGAACCCCGAACACTGGTCAAACATCTGATGGCGGCTTGCAGTGCCAAGCTCCAGGATCTCGAGCTGATTCAGATTGTCAGTTTTGCCGATGCCATTTCGTTGAAAAATCTGCAGAGCCAGAAATTTAGATTGAAAACCTTTTTCTCCGGCTGGGTGGCCGACGAAGCGATCACCGCCGGCCATGTGGACCTGATCCCCTGCTACCTGTCACGGATTCCCGAACTTATAGAAAAGCGGAAGGTCCGGGTGGATGTGGTTTTTGTCCAGATCACCCCTCCGGACAAGGATGGTTACAGCAGCCTGGGCGTTTCCGTAGACGTCGCCCGATTGGCAATGGAACAGGCCACACTCGTCGTGGGGGAGGTAAACACCCAGGTGCCGCGCACGTTGGGTGATACGTTCGTCCAGATTTCCGATTTCGACATGCTGGTCCAATCGGACGAGCCGCCGGTCTACTTTGAACGGTGGCCTGCCGAACCGGTTTATGATCTGATTGCCACCAATATCGAACCGTTGATTGAAGATCAGAGCTGCGTTGCTTTTTCCTTAGGCCCCTTGTTTGAAGCCGTCGGTCGCGCGCTGACCCGCAAACAGCACCTTGGCATCCACTCACCGTTTTTCAGCGACGCACTGATGGATCTGGTGAAAAGCGGCGCGGTCACCAACCGTTATAAAGAGCTGTTCAAAAGGAAATCGATTACCTCCTATGCATGCGGTACGGCAGAGCTGTTTGAATGGCTGAACCAGAACCCCGGAGTTGAATTCCAGCCGGTAGACAAGGTCTTCGATCCGTTGAACATCGGCCGAAATCCTCGTTTCGTGGCCATTATTTCCGCCAGGAGGGCGGATATCACCGGAAGAATCGCCCTGCACACCGGCCTGGGCAATGTGGTGGCCGGGCCGGCCGAGGTGCTCGCTTTTTTGAATGGCGCCCAGATATCGGAAGGGGGGTACACGGTATTCGGGCTGCCCAGCCGCAGCCGCCAGGGTACCGCCAACATCACGGTTTCCATCGAAGGGTTGAAAAACCGGGTCGATTTCAGAGAGGCCGTGGATTATGTGGTCACGGAATTCGGGGTGGCCAGCCTAAAGGGCCTCACGATCCGGGAACGGGCACAGGCATTGATTGAAATCGCCCACCCCGACGATCGCGTCGAATTGATCGCCGCGGCAAAAAGAGAAAATATCCTCTATCGGGATCAGATTTACATAGCGGAAAGCGCCCGCCACTATCCTTCACAGATCAGAAAACGTCTACGGTTCAAGGGCGATGTAGAGATCCGGTTCAGGCCCATGAGGCCTTCTGACGAAGAAGAAATGAGGCGGCTTTTTTACCGGTTTTCAGACGAATCGGTTTACTATCGCTATTTTTCTTCTTTAAAGGCCATGCCGCATACCCGCATGCAGACCTACGTCAACGTCGACTGGAACGATGTGATGTCCATCATCGGTGTTGTCGGCAAGCCCGGGCATGGGTCTATCGTCGCCGAAGCGCGATACCTCGTGGATCCAGATGGTGGTTGGGCTGAAATTGCATTTGTCGTGGACGAGTCCTATCAGCGGATAGGCATTTCCACCTATGTATTTAAGCTTCTCGTCAGACTGGCCAGGGAGAGGGGCGTCAAGGGGTTCTGGGCTGATGTACTTGTTTCCAACGTCGCCATGATGAAGGTTTTCAATAAAAGCGGCCTGGCGGTCCACACGGAAATGGAAGACAATGTCTATCATGTCCGTATACCGTTTGATCTGCCATAGAAGGCGGCGTCCGGCTATCGGTCCGTTCAACAATAAGGGAGGTGTCCTATGTTTATCAGTCGATTCATGACCAAAGATGTGGTTACCCTGGACAGGGAATCCGATATCGTTGAAGCCAGGAAACTGATGATCCGCTGTCGGATTCGTCACATACCGGTGACCCGATCGGACAACACCCTCATCGGCATCGTCAGCGACCGCGATATACGCAGTGCCATGCCATCAAAGTATTTCCACGACCACGGGATCAAGGAGATGGAATCGGCAAGCGCAACGGGTGTTTCGGTCCAGGATATCATGACCAAGGACCCCATTTCCGTCTCACTGTCCTCAACCCTTCAGGATGCGCTTCTGTTGATCGAAAAAACGCGAGTGGGTGCATTTCCGGTTGTGGATGAGAATCTCAAGGTGGTGGGCATCGTTTCGGACAGAGATCTGTTGAACGCCTTTATCCATGTGATGGGCATCAAGGAACCGGGCGCCTTGCTGGGTATTGTGGTCGATGAAAAAATCGAAGAAATGGAGCGTATCATCCATGCCCTTATCGCAGAGAACATCACTTTTGGTTCCATTCTCGTCTACAGGAATTGGTGCCCTGGCAAGCAGGCTGTGTTTCCCTATCTGTTGACCAAAAACGTGGTCAATCTCAAAAAGAAACTTCGCGAAATGGGCTATGAAATTCTGGATCCCGTCGAATGGTATGTCGAGCAGCGATGTTGAGGGCTGTAATTCAAAAATAATCGCTTGATCTATACGATTAGAGATGATGATTGTCATCGTCAAATTGGCTTATACTCCAGACCATACAGATCCCGGAAGGGATACCGGTTATCAGAAAGAACCAAATGATTAAGATCAAGCCCTGAGGATAGGGTCCATCGCCTTAATCTCCGCCGGCATGGCTGCCAGAACCGCAGATGCGCCCCAGATAAAGAGTACGAAAAAAAACCAATCAGCCTTTGCCATCGTCGATTGCCTGCCATCTCGTCTCCTCCTCCGGTTGCGGTGTCCACCCAAAAAAAAGCCGGACTGCACCTGGTGTGACCTTGACGATGTCACCTTCGGCAGCCCGGCTGTCTCTGACCAACCCGGATTCAGCAAAATCAACAAAGGAACGAGATCAGTAGACCTGTGGTTTTCCGTCCGCACCTCACGGTGGGTTTGGCCTTAGTAAATTGTAATTTATACGATGGGAATATTTATGATTAGCCATGGGTAGGGGATACTGTCAATCAATTAGTTTTCGGCCTGTTGCTGATACGCAATGGGTATCTTGCGAAAAAATACCTTGTCAAAACCGTTGATTTCTCCAACTGATCACCAGCTTAGGCAATGACAACGTAACAAAGATGATCTCAATACATCTCAGGTCGCCAAATTTCTGTGATAGATTCATTTTTCCGATGTAATCACCGATTTTCGCGGTAAGGTTTCATATAATGGATTCGGACCTGCTGGCGGCTGCTGTGTGAACGAAAATATTTAAAATTCAGTCAGATAAAACTCTTACTGTGTCCCTGTCCATAGATTTCCATTATATGATGTGACGGAGAAAATAGGACCTCAACCAAGTTAAAAATAAAACCGAACGAATTCATCTTTTGATTGAAAATAATCAAGAACCCGTATTTAATACATAAAATCGCAATATAGTGTTGCAGCACCATCGGCTCCCACTACCAGTTGTGTATTTTTAACAAATTTTATTTGACTTTATAAGCGTCACTAACTATAAGAGATGCATGGCCGATGAAAAGTTTTTCCTCCATCCCCTGCACGACTGGCAGCGCCGCTACGAGGCCCTGAGAGCGTCCTTTCTCGATCGCCAACCGGCCAAGGTCGTGGCAGACCGATTCGGCTATTCCCCGGCCTACGTCAACCTGTTGCGGCATCAGTTCTCCCACGACAAGATCGACTTTTCCGAACCCGTGCCGGAAGGAAAAACCAACCGTCGGGCAGTGGACATGGCAACCCGTCAAAAAATCTGTTCCTGGCGCGAACACCGACTGTCTGCCGGAGAGATCGCCCAACTGCTCTCCCAAGAGGGTATCGAAATATCGGTGCGTACCGTCGAACGGGTACTGGCCGAAGAAAACTACCCGAAACTGCCACGCCGCAGCCGTCTTAAAGTGGGCCTCACGGTCCAGGGCGCCCGTGTTCCGCAAGTGTCCCAGACCCTTGCTGCCGGTATTGCGCGAAAAGTCGATTGCGACTCGGCTGGTGTGTTCTTGTTCGCACCGTTCATCGAAAGACTCAATCTGGCAAAAGTGGTCGATGACGCCGGACTTCCGGGCAGCAAGATGATTCCCGCGCTACAGTATTTTCTCTCCTTTCTTTCCTTGAAGCTGGTTGGCACCGAGCGCTTTGCCCACATGAACGATCACAGCTTCGATGCCGGACTGGGGCTGTTTGCCGGACTCAACGTGCTGCCCAAGTGCACGGCCATGTCCACCTATTCCTATTCGCTGGACGCGATCCACTTGCACCACCTGCAAAAAGCCTTCGTCCGGCAGGCCGACCGCATCGGGCTTTACGACAAGCGTATCGTCAATTTGGATTTTCACACCATCCCCCACTTTGGCGACGAGTCCGTGCTGCAAGAACACTGGGCCGGTGCCAGAAACAAACGGATGAAGGGGGCTTTGACCCTGGTGGGCCAGGATGCCGATTCCAAGCTGATTTTGTACACGGCTGCCGATATCCAGCGCAGCGAAGCCGACGACCAGATCCTGGAGTTTTTATCGTTTTGGAAAGCGACTCAGCGTGGTGTGGCGCCAAAGTTGATTTTCGACTCCAAATTCACCACCTATGCCAACCTGTCTGAGCTCAACGCCCAGGGGATCAAGTTCATCACCTTACGCCGCAGGGGCAAAAACCTCATCGAGAGCCTGGATTCGGTTGGTCCCTGGAAGCGGATCCACATTGCGCATGCCAAGCGCAAATACCAAAATCCCCAGGTTTACGAGTCCATGGTCGAACTGACCGGTTACAGCGGCAGCCTGCGCCAGGTCGTCATGCGCGGCAACGGTCATGCAAGACCGGCTTTTTTGATCTCAAACGACAAGGACTGTCCGGTGGAGCGCATCGCCGGCGATTATGCCCGCCGCTGGCGGGTGGAAAACGTCATTTCCGAGGCAGTCAAGTTTTTCAACCTCAACGCATTGTCTTCTCCAATTTTGACCAAAGTGCACTTCGATGTGATAATGACCATGGTTGCCGACACCCTGTACAGTATGCTGGCGGGTAAGCTCAGGGGCTTCGAGGATTGCGATGCAGCCAAAGTCTACCGTCATTTTATCAAAGGCAAAGGACACGTGGACCTTACCGCCGGTCGGCTTAGCGTTACCTTTCCGCGAAGAGCCCACAACCCGATCCTGAGAAACGTACCTTGGCACCGGTTGCCAACGAAAATATCCTGGCTGGGGGATGTCAACCTCGAGCTGAAATTCAAATGATCGGCCCGTCCGATTCTTATATCGCTGTGACGCTTATACCCTTCGCGAAAATCGGTGGTAATCTGTACCGAACTGCCAATTCGGCCGCCCCCATATGTAGTGGTGCTTCAAATTAAATTTTATTTCAGTCACTTTTCAGCATAAGGCAAGTTGTGTTGTGAGTTTTTTTATGTTGCGGGAATTTAATTCATTTGATTCCTTCATTCTCTTTAAAAATAGCAAAATCCATATACTTCTTCTAATTCAATTTTAATTCAATGGGTTACATGGTATAATGTTTTCTAAAGATGAAGGTAGAATTCTAAAGAGAAATTTCCTTTATCGTGTGTTGTTTGAAAAGCTCCATTTGATGGGCCTTTGGACTAATAGAGAAGTAATTATCATGTGGTTCGATCATTTGATTGAAAGAAAAACCGAATGAATTAAAAATGGGCCCTTCAAAGTCATGAAACTGATTTAGCGTTCATCAACAGTGGTGCCCAGTTGGCCTGCAATTATGTTGTGAGCTATTTTTACAAATTTGTAACTATCCGCGCAACTAATTGACATGCCTTCGAATATGAATTTATTTGACAACTCCTTAAATACTGCATGATTTCAATAGGATAGGATCGCTCGCAACATAAGGCAAGCTATGCCAAGTTTTCGGTGGGGGTCATTTATATGGGATAGCCATCCGATACCTTATGTGTCATATCCTTCAATCCATTCAGGTTTGTACCAGTGTGTCATTCTTAAAAAAGCCAGCCTAAAGTGAATTTCAAACTTCCAGAAATTTGTTAGCGAAAATAGATTGACCTGTTCATTATTGCAACACCATCTGCATTCCATTATATTACAGCTCCAAAAGCGATGATATCGATTACATTACCGTCATAACCAAAGCCGTAAAGCGATGCCCATACCCATCATACGAACAAAACTGTACCGGCCGCCGATTGACGAGGCATATCTGCACCGTGATCATTTGTTGGACAGGCTTAACCAGGGCCGGTGTCGACCGATGACCCTGGTCTCGGCGCCGGCCGGTTACGGCAAGAGTACCCTGGTGAGCTGCTGGCTGGAGGCCTGCAATGTTCCCAGCGCGTGGGTGTCCCTGGACGAGAATGACAACGATCTCGGGATCTTCCTGTCTTATTTCATCTCCGCGATCCAACGCATCTTTCCCGCCGCCTGCGCTGAAACCCGATCGATGCTTGGTCTTGACCCGTTGCCTCCGGTTTCGGGACTGGCAAGGAGTCTGATCAACGAACTGGACCAGATTGAAGCGGCGTTTATCCTGGCCCTGGACGATTATCACCTTATCGGGAACCAGCGCGTTCACAAGTTGATCACCGAACTCCTGCATCACCCTTCGTCCTATATGCACCTTGTCCTGATTGCCCGGCGCGATCCACCGTTGCCGCTGACCGCCCTGCGCGCCAAGGGGCAAATGATCGAGATGCGGACCCGGGATCTGCGCTTTTCATTGGAAGAGACCCTGGTTTTTCTGCAGCAGATGACAGGGGCGCAGGTGGATAGCTCCGTCGCCGCCATCCTGGAGGAAAAAACCGAGGGCTGGGTGACCGGTCTGCGCTTGGCCGTCCTGTCATTGCGGGGAAAAAAGGATTTAAAACGAGTCTTGACCGACCTGCCGGTGGACAACCGCTATGTCATGGATTATGTCGTCAGCGAGGTCATCTCCCGCCATCCGCCGGCCATACAGGCGTGTTTACTGAAGGCCTCGGTGTTAAACCGCTTCTGCGCACCCCTTTGCGACGCGGTTTGCGGTTCCGGTACGGACGCCGGTGGAGGCGGCCCGGATGGTCGCGGGTTCATGGAACTGCTGCAAAATGCCGACCTGTTTGTCATCCCCCTGGACGAAGAGCGGAATTGGTTTCGCTACCACCACCTGTTTCAGGCGCTGCTGAAACGCCAGCTCACGCAACGGCTAAACGCCGAGGAGATCGTTACGCTCCACAAGCAGGCCAGCGCCTGGTTCGCCGAAAACGGGTATATTGAAGAGGCGCTCACGCATGCCCACGAGAGCGGGGATAAAGAGGCCGCCGCCCGGTTGGTAAAACAACACCGCCACGATATCATGAACCGGGAGCAATGGTACCAGTTGAACCGCTGGCTGCAGCGCTTCCCATCCGAATTTATTCAGCGGCACCCCGATTTAATGCTGGCCAGGGCGTGGACGTACCAGCGGCAGGCCCGTTACTCCGAGCTGTTCGCTATTCTGGACGGATTCAAACCGACCGAATCCATCGGCGAGAATCGATCCAGTGACGACAGTATCCTTTGGGGGGAAGTGCAGGCCCTGAAGAGCTTCCAGTATTACGCAACGGCCCGGGGCGAGCTATCCGCATCCGCGGCCCGGGAGGCCTTAACCCAGCTTCCGGCCCGGCACCACGGCACCCGTGGCCTCGCGCTTCTCATTCTGTCGCTGGCGCTTCAAATGCAGGGCGACCCAGTGCAAGCACGGCAAGTGGTGCTGGAAGCGCTGCAGCAGGAAGCGGCATCGACGGCCATCTATAAAACCGCCTTGCTGGTCGCGCTCTGTTACATGAGCTGGATCGCGGCCGATCTAAACAGCCTGAAACAGACGGCAGGACAACTGCTTAAACACGGCCAGACGCACGACCTGCCGGAAACCATCGTCCTCGGCCGATTTTTTTCCGGAATCCTCCACTATCAGCGCAACGACCTGGACCTGGCCGAGCGCTTTCTGGCAGCGGTTGTGGGGACCCCGGATATCGGCAAGCTGATCGTCCCCACGGTCGTAACCTACTGCCAAAGTTCATTTGCCCTCTCGTTAACCTACCAGGCCATGGGTCGTGCCGAAAAAGCCAGTCAGATCATCGAGTCGTTGCTCGGTCACATGCTGGAGACCGGCAATGGCGATCTGCTGGAACTCTGCCAGGTGTTTCGGGCCGACCTGGCACTGAGTCGGGGGGATGTTGCCGAAGCCGATTTCTGGGCCCAGAATACCACCCCATCACCGCTGGCACCCGCATACCGTTTCTACACCCCTCATTTAACCCTGCCCAAAGTGCTCCTGGCCAGGCGAACCGAAAAAAGTCTGGGCGAAGCACAGGCGCTTCTGTCCAGAATGGCTGACTATCATGCGTCGATCCACAGCACCCGCGTGCTGATCGATGTTCATGTCTTGAAGGCCCTGGTCCACGTTATGCAGGGGGACGATTCGCGAGGACTCGAAAAGCTGGCGGAGGCGCTTGCCCTGGCCGAACCGGGCGGATTCATGCGACCGTTCCTGGATCAGGGGCAGGAAATGGCGAATCTCTTGGGCCGTATCGTCGAACAAAATCGTAACCAGCGATATGCCGAGCGGGTCCTCGACGCCCTCATCCGCGGGAAAACCGAATCGTCAAGCGGCCGATCGGATGATCGCAGCCGGTCGCGGTCGTCCTTGCAGCCCGATCCCTTGGTCGAACCGCTGTCCAATCGTGAAATCGAAGTGTTAAAGATACTGGGCAAGGGGTTGAGCAACCGCGACATTGCCCGAAGCTTGTTCATCTCACCCGAGACAGTCAAAAGGCACCTGTCCACCATTTACCGCAAGCTGGATGTAAAAAACCGTCAACAGGCCATCGTCAGCGCCGGGTGCATCGGGATCCTGTGACAGCCTGATCGTGCCCCCGCATCACCCCGCACCACCTTTCCGAGTTCCGGCCCGATCCGAAAAATACAACTTTTTTTACAACTTTCGGGGGATGCCCCGCCACCGACAGGACTTATAGGATACTCAAGGCGTCGTTGAGCGCGTGTCACTATATCACCCGCAAACAATAATACCGCCTGCCCGGCGATTTGGCATGGCGATGCCGCGTGAATTCCGGGAAGGATACGGGCAAATCGATTCAGGAGAGAACGCATGCGAAACGAAATTTTGGTTGGGATAGCCATGATGAGCGGATTTGGCGTGGTTGCCTTTCCGGCCGACTATGGCGTTTCCGGAGTCATGACCTTCATGGTGAATTAGCGGGGGTTGGTCTACCAAAAGGATCTCGGCGAAAGGACAGCGCAGATTGCTGCAGCGATGGAGGGCTTCGATCCCGATCAGACATGGCGGGTGGTCGAGTGACGCCAAGGTCTCTATGCCATCGCCCCTTGGGGAACGGGATATCCAACCCCTTTGAAAGAGAATGAGACCGAAGGTGAAAATCAAACCAGTGCTTGCTCTGGCCGCTTACGCGACATCCTGCCCGCCGGCAGTGGCACCTGTTTCGGCCCAAGAGACTAAACCGCCCCTGGCCGGTCATGTTTTCTATGGCATGATGAATATCGTCAACAATGATCCGGACGTTGCCGAGGGTAACTTCGACATGCCGATTTTCGGTGTCGATGCTCAAAAGTCATTCGGTGGCAAAATATTCACGTATGGCTTCGAAACAGGCGCTCTTCAGCATAGACAGCGATGTTCGCCATTTCAGCGCATCTTCCGGAAGCGGCGGCGGCGAGGTTGCCGTCTCGGTGGAGGTGAACTCATTTTTGATCGACTACTTTGCCGGCGGGTTTCTTGCCGTTGAACCGGCAAGATGGCTGCGCCTAAATGTGGATGCCGGTCCCTTGCTCATCTGGTCGCAGTGGGAGACCGAGCAGGAATCATCAACCCCCGACGATGTCGATCACCAATCGGACTCCGGTTTTGGGGCGGTTTCTATGCGCACACAGGGGTAGACCTTCCTGACGCATGAGATTGATAGGTTCGTGAGGGGTGTCTATGCGCGCACAGGGGTAGACCTCTTTATTTCTGAATGCGATAGCTTGGGCTTCACTGAAGAAGGCAACGGGAGACGATAGAAATGAGATTCAATTTGCCAAAACAGGCGTTTAAAAAGAGTGTCTGGCTGCTGTGCATGGCGGCTGCGCTGGCGGCATGCAAGGAAAAGGTTGAAATTGTCGAAGATATCCGGCCGATCAAGACGATGACCGTCAGGGAGCAGGCGACCGGTCAGACACTCAAATTTTCCGGGCTGGCCGCGGCGGTCGATTCCTCCGGCCTCAGTTTTCAGGTGGGCGGGCAGGTGGCGTCCGTGGAAGTCGACATCGGCGATCGGGTGAAAAAAGGGCAGGTTCTGGCTGTTCTGGACCCGGAGCCCTATCAACTGGAGGCGGATGCCATCAAGGCCGAGCTGGTCAAGGCCAGGGACCAGGAAGCCGAATCCAAGTCGCAGTTCGAGCGCCAAAGGCGGATTTACGAGCAGGGGGCGGGGGTGAAAAGCCGCCTGGACGTCGCCGAGTACAATTACAAAGCCGCCGGCAGCGCCGTGGATTATCAGGTAGCCAGACTGGATTCGGCCAACCGCAATCTGCGCAAAACCAAGCTGCTTTCTCCTTACGACGGTACCATCGCCTGGCGGTCGGTGCAGCCCAACGAAGAGGTGGCAGTCGGGCAGAAGATATTCGAAATCAATGCCACCGGGAATATGGAAGTCCAGTTGGCCGTTCCGGAGACCACCGTCGACCGCCTTCAAATCGATGATGCGGTGACGGTCACCTTTCCCACGCTGCCCGGTGAGTCCACCCAGGGCCGCATTTCCGACATCGGTTCCGCCGCGGTCGAAGCCAACGCCTTCCCGGTCAAAGTGGCGCTGCTGGACCCCAACGAAAAAGTAAAACCCGGCATGACCGCAGAAGCCAGTTTTACCGTAACGGACAAAATGCGGGAACCCGGTTACCCGATTCCGCTTCAGGCCATCCTGCCTGCCCCGGAAGCCAATCAGGGGGTTGCCTTTGTCTATGACCCCCAGACATTGACGGTTAAAAGGACAACGATCCGTTTCCGCGGCGCAGAACAGAAAAAACCCATCGTGATCGAGGGCCTTGCGGCTGGAGACATCATTGCCGTGGCCGGGGTCAGTTTTTTAGCAGACGGCATGAAAGTCAAATTGATGCAGCAGTAGGGGAACGGATAATGACTGGAATCACCGCATTTGCACTAAATAATTCCCGGACCGTCGTCATGACGATACTGTTGGTGACTGTCGGGGGTGTCGCTGCATTCATGGGCCTTCCGAAACTGGAAGACCCCTTCATCACGATCCGTGAAGCGGTGGTGTCGGCCAGCTATCCCGGCATGCCGGTGATGGAAGTCGAACGCCTGATCACCCGGCCCATCGAAGAAAAAATCCGCAGCATGGGCGAAGTCGACAAGATCAAGAATTCCACATCCAAATACGGTGAATGCCTGATCCATGTCGTCATCAGCGATGAAGTACCCGCCGAGCAGCTCTCGGCGACCTGGAAGCTTCTGCGCAACCGGATGGAAGATGTCAAACCCGAACTGCCGGAAGGCACCATCGGACCGATGGTCAACGATACCTTCGGTGATACCTCGGTGGCCACCATCGCCCTGTGGAGCGATGGATTCGACATGGCGGAGATGCATGAAACCGCCCGTCAAATCCGGGAGCGCCTCAACCTGATTGAGGGAACCCAGAAGATCGATCTCACCGGTGTGCAGGATGAGCGCATCTATCTGGAGGTGTCCAACGCCAAGATGGTGCAGCTGGGCATCGACCCCGCCGACGTCGGCGAAAAACTTCAGAATCAGAACATCCTTCTGCCCGGGGGCCGGATAGACATCAACGATGTGGAGATCATCGTTGAAACCCAGGGACGCTTCGCGTCCATTGAGGAGATCGGGGCGGTCCTCATCCCGATCCCCGCAACCCAGGCCTCGATTCCGCTACGTAACATCGCCACCATCCGGAAAACGTATGTGGAGCCGATCGACAACCCGGCCTATTTCAACGGCCACCCGGCCATTGTATTGAGCGTTTTTATCATCAAAGGCGTCGATGCCGTCGAGTACGGTTCGCGGCTGACGCAAGCCGTCCAGGCGATCGAGCAATCTCTGCCATGGGGTTACGTGCTCGAATTCGCCACCTACCAGCCGGATCTGATCAAAAAATCCGTCAGCGGCATGGTGATCAACGTGATCGAAAGCATCGTCATCGTCCTGGTGGTGGTCATGCTGCTGCTGGGCCTGCGAACCGGTTTGATCGTGGGCTCGTTCATCCCCCTGGTCATGCTCTTCGGCCTGTTGATGATGTATGCGCTGGGGATCGATCTGGAACGGATGTCGCTGGCCACGATGATCATCGCCTTGGGCATGTTCGTGGACAACGCCATCGTGGTTTCCGATGACATCAAAGTGAATCTGGAAACGGGGATGGGGCGCAAGGAAGCCGTTTTAAAAAGCGGCAGCACCCTTTCGGTACCCCTGCTCACCAGCACCCTGACCACGGTTTTCGCATTCGGACCGATTCTGCTACAAATCGGCATGGCCGGTGATTACACCGCCTCGCTGGGTTCGGTGATGATTATTCTGCTCATGGGCTCGTGGTTCTTCTCCATGTTTTCATCCACCAGCCTGTGTTACTGGTTTTTAAAAATACCCCCGGCCGGCAGCAATGATCAACCGTCGGGAAGTGATCCGTACCAGGGAAGATTCTATCGGCTGTATCGTCGGGTCCTGGCGTTTTCCCTGCGATATCGGACCCTGGTACTGGCCGTGACGGGCGGCGCGTTTGCAGCCGCCATCTATGCAGCCACTTTCATCCCGCAGGCCTTTTTCCCCAGTGGAGACCGAAACCAGTACTTGATCTACCTCGACCTTCCCGCCAGCACACACATCGAGGAGACCGACAGGACCGTCAGAGAACTCAGCACCTGGCTGCAGGATAAAAAGGAAAACCCGGAAATTACCGGAACCATCGCCTATGTAGGCAACGGCGGGCCCCGCTTTTTCCTGTCGCTGGCGCCGCTGGACCCCGACCCCTTCGTCGGGTTTTTGATCGTCAACACCGAGACCAACAAACAGGTGGCCGAGCTTGTCCGGCGCACCGACCAGTACCTGCAGAATCACTTCCCCAATGTCCGCGGCCGGGTCAAATCGATGTGGCTTGGCGGCAGCGAATCCGGCCTGTTCGAACTCCGGCTCAGCGGGCCCGATATCCATGTGCTGATGAATCAGGCCGAGCAGTTGATGGCCGCACTGCGCGACATCCCCGGCAGTATCCAGATCAAGCAGGACTGGAACAACCGGGTTTTCACCGCCAAGGCCAATGTCGACCAGGCCCGGGCCCTGCGCGCCGGGGTGACCTCCAAGGATGTGGCCACCGCCCTGGGTTTCTTTATCGACGGCACGACAACCACCAATTTCCACCAGGGCAATGCTCAGATTCCCATTGTCGGGCGCGGGGTCAAGGCGGAACGGGATTCTCCCGACAGCCTGCGCACATTGGGCATCCGTGCCGCATCGGGCGGCAGCGTACCGCTCAGCCAGGTGGCCGATGTGGTCGCCGTCGGCGAACTGAACCGCATCGTACGCTACAACCAGGAGCGCACCATCACCGTCAGCGCCAAAAACCAGGTGCTCAAGGCTTCCGAAATCTTTGCCGCTCTAATGCCCACGCTGGATGCCATGGCATTCCCCAAAAATCACTACTGGCGCGTCGGCGCCGAACTCGAGGATTCCGCCACGGCCCAGCGGAACCTGGCGAATTGGCTGTTGCCGTGTTTCGGCGGCATTGTCTTTCTCCTGGTATGGCAGTTCAACTCCATCCGGCGGGCCGCCATCATCATTCTGACCATACCGCTGGTCATCGTCGGGTCCGTGGTCGGCCTGCTGACGATGCAGGCCGATTTCGGTTTTATGGTCATCCTGGGACTGCTGGCCCTGGCCGGGTCGATCGTGAACAACGGCATCGTGATGATCGATAAAATCGAGGAGAACCAGCGCGACGGGCAGGCTCCCTATGATGCGGTGGTCAATTCGGCCATCAGCCGATTCAGGCCAATCCTGCTGTCGGTGTCGACCACCATGCTGGGCTTTTTGCCGTTGATCATCAACCGTGATCCGTTGTTTTACGGCATGGCATCAGTCATGTTCTTCGGCCTGGGCATCGGCAGTCTATTCACGCTGAACTATGTGCCGGTGCTTTACAGCCTTTTCTTCAGGGTCAGACCGCCGACGGACGCAGTGCCCGGCTGAGCCCGAGAGCAGACGCGCCGCGATACTCACAACCCAGATTGGTTCGGCAACGATGGAAGCGGGAGATATCTATGGATACAGGCAAAAGCGATGGGGTAGGCGATCGGAAGCGGACGGGAGGCCTCGCCAAATGGTTCAATCCATTCAGGGCTGTCAGCAGGCTGTTGAAAAACAAGCATCCTGCCCTCGGTCAAGGACGCAGCCGAAAGGACAACCGCAGTCGCAGCGGCGCTACCGCGAGGATTGGCCAGCCACGGGGACACCGGGTCAGGGTATTGGGCACCGTTTTACGGCAGCCTGCCGGGCTGGCCCTGGTTGCCATGGCGCTGATCATGAGTGGCTGCACCATGGTCGGACCGGATTTTGTCAAGCCGGAAGCGCCCCTGCAGGATGCGTGGACGGAAATCGAGGCCCCTGGCCTGAGTGCCGGTCAAACCGATTACAGCCAATGGTGGCATGTGTTTGACGATCCCGTACTCGACAATTTGGTCGAAAGCGCCTACCGGCAAAACCTATCCCTGCAGATCGCCGGCATCCGAATTTTTGAGGCGCGTGCACAACTGGGCATCGCGGTCGGCAACTTGTATCCTCAGCAGCAATCGGCTTCTGGAGTGCTGGCCACCAACAAGGTCAGCACACGTAGTGAAACACCGTATATCGACAACTATTTTAATTCATTGCGTCTCGGGTTCGACGCGGTGTGGGAGTTGGATGTCTGGGGCAAGTTTCGCCGTACGGTGCAGTCCGGAACCGCCAACCTGGAGGCGGCCGTCGCCAGCTATGACAACGTTCTCGTATCGCTGACAGCCGAAGTCGCACGCACGTACATCGTGATCCGTACATTGGAGAAACGGTCGAAGATCGCCGAGGAAAATGTGAGGCTGCAGGAGCACTCCCTGCGGATCGCCGACGTCCGGTTCAAAGAGGGCGCCGTTTCGGAGCTGGATGTGACCCAGGCCAGGATGTTGTTGGCGGATACACAAGCCCTGGTTCCCCAACTGGCATCCGGGCTGCGTCAAGCACTGAACGCGCTGGCCATCCTGCTGGGTGTGCTGCCGGGTGAATTGAACGCGATGCTCAGTGGACCGCCTGAGATTCCGGTGGCCGCCGAGACGGTCATTGTCGACATCCCCAACAACCTTCTCAGGCGTCGACCCGACATCCGTCTGACGGAGTTGCGCATCGCCGCTCAAAGCCCCCAGATCGGAATCGCCAAGGCAGACCTGTACCCTCATTTTACCCTGTTCGGGGCGATTGGATGGCGTTCATCGGACGCAATGTCGGTTTCCGGAGAGAGTTCACTGGCAGATATCTTCAGCCAAAAGAGTCTGTTCTGGAGAGCTGGGCCGGGTATCAGCTGGGATATTCTCAATTACGGGCGTATCCGCAACCGTGTTCGGGTGGAAGATGCACGCCTTCAACAGCTTGTGGTCAACTACAAAAACACGGTGTTAAACGCCCAGCGGGAAGTCGAGGACGCCATGGTGGCGTATACGCAGGCCAAGGAAGAAGAAGCGTTTCTGAAAGAGAGCGTCACTGCGGCAGCAAAATCGGTAAAGATATCTTCGCTGCAATACAAAGAGGGGCTCGTTGACTACCAGCGGGTGCTGGATTCCCAACGTTTCCTGGCCACCCAGGCCGATCGACTGACCGAAGTCAGCGGTCAGGTGGGCACGAATCTGGTGGCCACCTACAAGGCGCTGGGAGGCGGTTGGCAGGTCAGGGAAGATGAAGACATCCTTTCTCCGGAAAACCGAAACGCTATGATCGAGCGCACCGGTTGGGGTGGTTTGCTGGAACCGGATGCGGTCGAACGGCCCGCTGCCGATACGGATCGCCAGGATTGGCAATGGCCGGACTGGTAGTATAAAATGCAACTTTTCTTACAACTTTTGGTGGATGAAACCGACCACCGGTAGCGGATACGGATTCATTACAAGTTGGAGTGGGGATGCCACCGGTTACCCAGTGGAACAAGGAGAAGACCTTGTCAGAGGAACGATTCGGAAGAAATCTGCAGTTCGAGAAACCGGCCACCTACCGGATTCGCGTGACCGGCCACATCGACGAACGTCTCTCGGGCCAGTTGGGCGGAATGGTGATTACCCGTGCCTTCACCGCGGACAGCCGCCCCATCACCATCCTGGTCGGTCATCTGCAGGATCAGGCGGCTTTGTCCGGTGTGCTGAACGAACTCTACGAGCTGCACCTGCCGTTGATCACGGTAGAGTCTCTCACGTAGAGAAAATCAGCAAGTGGACAACAAACGCTTCTCCATAGACCTGATTATGATCATGGGCGATCTATCAGAAAAACTGAGGGGGTAAAAGCAAGAAAACGTCGCGTTATGCCAACGATGGGAGGGATTATGAATCGGTTGAAGTTAATTATTGCTCTACTTTGCATCGCGCTTCCGCTGCCGTCGTTTGCGCAGAAAGCGAAGACCATCGACGAACTGGTTGAGATGTTCGACGCATCGCGTTGCGCAGAATGCCATGACGTGATCTATGAGCAGTGGGAGAAGTCTCACCACGCGCGTCCATTGATGGGAACCCGGGGCACACTGAATATGACGCTGTTGGCTAAAGCCGGAGCGACGCCGTTCTCCCCGGATGATCCGAAGCAGGCGACGATCAAGACCTATCCGTGTCTCAAGTGCCACCTGCCGCAGGCTGTCGAGTATGCTGAAGATTCTGTAGCGGTCGAACTCACCGAAGCGATCCTTGCGCAGGACACCGAAAAAATCGCCAAACTGCAGATCACCTGCATCGTCTGCCACAACCAAAAGGCGATCATCCACCGGCTCGAGGAGGGCCGGTCAGATCCGGCAACGCTTTACGGCAACACCGACATGGAGGCTCATGAAGACGATGTCTTCGGGACGGTCAAAAAGAGCGCGGTCATGAAACGATCGCTCATGTGCGGGCAGTGCCACGGCCTGGGCCCGAATCTCGAGTTTGAGAACCCGGTGCAGTGCGCCAATCTCTATGGCAGCTACCTGCATGCCTACATTCCCGCTGGCGGTTCCCTGACCTGCCAGGAATGCCACATGAAGCCCATTGACGGCCTGGCCGATCATCTGATGGCGCCGAACTTTGACGATGTCCCGCAGACAACCAGGCTCCTGCAGGAAGCGCTGTCACTCGATGTTCAGACCCTCGGTTACGAGTGGCGTGAGAATAGGAAGACATCCGTTCCGAAGGTCGTCGTGAACACGAAAATTGCCTCAACTGCCGGGCACCGAATCCCTGACGGGTGACCGTCCCATAATCGAGTGGTCCTGGAAGTGACCGCAAAGACACCGGACGGAAAAGATATTGGTTCACAATCGCGCCATTATCATCCTCAGGCAACCAACGAAAAGGACTCGAAACAGCTATACGGCGCAGAGATAAAAGTCGCCAACATCCGCGATACCAGCATACAGCCCTATCAGACGAAGACCGAATCCATCGAATTCGTTCTTCCCGAAGGCGTCCGGTCGGCCGACATCACCGTTGACCTCAGTTACTATCTCGGCAGTCCCGACCAGCGCTATGAGGTCCACAAGATCACCAGGCAGGTGAATCTGGACCAGTAGATTCTGCAGATGGTAATTAGACGTAGGTATCCAGCCACAAAAGCATGGGTAACTTTTTGTGGAAAAAACAAAAATAAAAGAGGAAAAAATGAGTGAGTTGGTCGTAATTGGATTCGAAGACGAACACACTGCGTTCGAGATGCGGGCAACCCTGGCCAAACTTCAAAAGGAATATCTCATCGAAATGGAGGACGTGGTGGTAGTGACCAAGGATGAGAAGGAGAAGGTCAAACTTCATCAGGCCATGAATCTGACCGCCGCCGGGATCGGTGCCCGAGGTTTCAGCATGAAGCAATGGGGGTGCCTCCGACCGGCTAACCGGTTTTCGGTTGTGGAGAGAAAAGGCAACGCCATCATTCGAACCCTTTGGGCCATTCAGCAGCATACCACAAGAGAGAAGGTCTCATGTATGAAAACCTGATGATTCTGGGCGTTTTCATTTTTCTTTACAGTATTTCGAGCAAATGGCTCGAAAGCACGCCCATCAACGGAGCGGTTTTATTTACCGCCGTCGGGCTGGTCCTGGGTCCGCTGGGGATGGACCTTTTGAAGTTTGAGATAGAGGCGGAAGGCATTAGCACCCTCGCCGAGCTGACCCTCGCCCTTGTCCTGTTCACCGACGCCGCCAATGCCAATCTCGGGGTGCTGAAAAAAGCTACCTACTTCCTCAGCGCCTACTGCTGATCGGCCTGCCGCTCACGATCCTAATCGGGTTCGGCGTCGGTGCCCTTGTGTTCGGCGGGTTGACCATGATAGAGATCGCAATCCTTGCGACCATGCTGGCCCCCACTGATGCCGCACTCGGCAAAGCGGTCGTAACGAGCGAATCCGTTCCCGACAATATTCGCGAAGGGCTGAATGTGGAAAGCGGACTCAATGACGGCATCTGCGTTCCAATTCTATTCCTCTTTCTGGCGATTGTCATGCAGTCCAATACCGAGGGTAGCACATCGCTGCTTGCCTTGAAATTGGTGTCCCAGCAGATCGGGATCGGGATGGCGGTGGGGGGCGGTGTCACGATTGTGGGTGCCTGGCTGCTAAGGTGGTTTTACGACCGGGGTTGGGTGTCCGAAACCTGGCGCCAGCTGCCTGTGGTCACCCTGGCGGTGGTCTGTTTTGCCATGGCGCAGTGGCTGGGCGGCAGCGGATTTATCGCCGCCTTTGTCGGTGGACTTCTGTTTGGCGGGATTGTAAAACGCCATAAACACACCCTTCTGCTGGCAGCGGAAGGTACCGGCGACACACTGGCCCTGCTAACCTGGGTCGTCTTCGGTTCAGCCATAGTGGGACAGGCCGTCACGCATTTCAGTTGGGAAATCTTACTCTATGCACTTTTGAGCCTTACCGTCGCCCGGATGCTGCCGGTATTTCTGGTGCTTGCCAGAATGAACCTGCGAACGGATGAAAAACTGTTCATGGGCTGGTTCGGCCCACGGGGTCTGGCCAGCATTGTCTTCGCCGTAATCGTGCTTAACGCGCATTTGCCGGGCGGCGACATCATCGTGACCACCGTCGTCTGTACCGTTATTCTGAGTATTATCGGGCACGGCCTCAGCGCCAATCCACTCGTGGCAGCGCTGGCTGCCAGGAACAAGCGTTTGTCAGTTAAAAGGTGACAGATACGACCATGGCCCTCTCCAGAAAAGCCAAAGAAGCCATCAAAACCGCCCTGGCCATGACCCTTTCCTACGGCATCGCCCTGTCATTGGGGTGGGACAAGCCGTATTGGGCAGGGTTCTCGGTGGCATTCATCAGTCTGGCAACCTCCGGTCAGTCGCTGAACAAGGGTGCCTATCGCATGCTCGGTACCCTGATGGCGGGGGTCGTCTCCCTGGCGATCATCGCACTTGCGCCCCAGAACCGGTGGCTGTTTATCACCCTGCTCTCCGCCTGGGTGGGCTTTTGCACCTATATGACGTGGGGGAAGAGACACCCGGATTTCTGGAGTTACAGCGGGTATGTCTGCGCCGTCGTCAGCATGGCAGCGGGACCCGATCCCGTCAACGCCTTTAACACGGCCGTGCTGCGCGCTCAGGAGACCGGGCTGGGTATCCTGGTCTACAGCCTTTTGGCCATACTGCTTTGGCCGGTGAACAGTCGCCCCAAATTCGAAGCCGCCGCTGCCAAACTAACAGCGACCCAGCAGCAACTGCTGCATGCCGGTATGGATTGGATGACCGGGCATTGGGACCCGGCAGCAGCCGAAAAATTAAGGGCCCAGGAAATGCAGGAACAGAATCAGGTCGGCAAGCTTTTCGCCGCGGCCGAGACAGACAGCTACGAAATCTGGGAACTGCGCCACCACTGGCACTCCTATCAACACCGGGTGGCGGAACTGTCCGAGACCATGGCACGTTGGCGGGAGAATCTTACCGGAACGCAATCACTCGATCTGCCGGATCTGATGCCCAATTTAAACGGCTTTGCAACTGAACTGGACGGCCGGCTGACCCAAATCGGCCGCATGCTGACCAATCAGGAACCCGCACAGCAACCATCTGCAGTCGATCTTGAAATAGATGATATACAGGTCCGGCACCTGTCCCATTTCCATAAAGCAGCCCTGATCGTCATCCGGGACCAGTTGCGGCGCATGGAGTCACTGACCCGTTCCCTGTTTGACCGTGTTGGCTATATCAAGGGATTCAGCCCCGAAGCGCCCCCATTGAGCGACCAGCCCGGTGCCGCCGGGGCGTGTGGATTGCCGGACCCGGATCGGATGGCCGGTGCCGTCCGGGCGGTCCTGATCATGTGGATCGCCTATCTTGGCATGATCTATGTGGACCGTTTCCCCGCTGGTGCCGATGCTGTCGCCGTCGCCGGCACCTTTGGATTGGTCATCGCCGGTATTCCCCAGGTATCGATCTGGCTGTTGTTCCTGCCCGCATTTCTCAGCGTCCTGGCCACCGGTCTGATATACTTTTTGGTGATGCCGCAACTGTCAAGTTTTCTTGGGCTTGGGGCGCTCTTGTTCGCGGTCACCTTTGTCATCTATTATCTGTTTTCCGCGCCCAAACTAAGTGTGGTTAAATTAATGGCCATCAGCATGTTTATGACCGTTATCTCCGTTTCCAACCACCAGAGCTACCATTTTCTGGTGGTCTCCACTACGGCCCTGATGCTGCCCGTGGTCTTTATCTGCATGGGCGTTACGGCCTACTTTCCGGTTGACCTGCGTCCCAGACAGTCATTTCTGCGTCTCCTCGGCCGCTATTTCCAAAGTTGTGAACACCTGATGGATGCGTTGTCCCAGGATCCGCAAAAGACCGAGTCGCGCCTTGCCCGCATGAAAACGGCGTTTCATCTGCGTGAAGTTTCCAGCCTGCCGACCAAGCTGGGTGTCTGGTCCAAAGTCCTGAGCATGAAGGCGCTGCCCGGAACATCACCGCAACAGATCACGGCCATGGTCACCACCCTACAGGGGCTCAGCTATCGGATGCAGCAGCTGGTCGAAGATCGCGGTCAACAGCAGGCGCCGTTTCTGGCACAGGAACTGCGCAGTGATGTAGTGGTGTGGCGTACGAAAATGACGGAAGCCTTTCGATGTCTGGCCGGGGAACCATCCGTTGAAAACCAAGACCGGTTTCATACGGAAATGACCGGCATCATGGAGCGCCTGAACCAGCGCATTAAAGAGACCGTGGATAAAGCGGCTAAAAATATTACCGACCAGGAGGGTGAAAACTTCTACCGCCTGCTGGGCGCCTATCGGGGTGTTTCGGATGCGCTGGCCAACTATGTGACCAGCGCTGGTGCCATCGACTGGGTCCCATGGCGTGAGGAGAGATTTTATTAAATAACAAGGGAGCGATTGATATGAATACCATCCCACATGAACTCGCCGTCGGCGGGGTATATCTGCCGCCGTTGCTCGTTGCGGCCGCACTTGGCACGATTGCAGCGGTGCTGACGGCCCATTTACTCAACCGGATTCGACTGTCCAGATATTTTTTTTACCCGCCGCTGGTATTCTTGGCGCTTTTCACCATTTACACCGTTCTTTTGGGAACATTCATTGTCAGGATATAGAAAATGAAAAAATATGGGAAACTCCTGCTGACCGGTAGCGTTGTCCTTATTGCCGCCGGTGCCATGCTTTTCAAGTATTGGGATTACGTCGCCAATCCCTGGACCCGCAACGGACAGGTACGTGCCAGCGTCATTCAGATCACGTCACGGGTATCCGGCCCGGTCATCACCCTGCCGATCCGCAGCAATCAGTTCGTCAAGGCCGGCGACCTGCTCTACGAGATCGACCCACGCACGTTCCAGGCCAGCCTCGATCAAGCGCGCGCGCAGCTTGATCAGACCGGGGGCAATGTCCATGCCCTCGAAAAGCAGGTCGAGGCGGCGCAGGCAGGGGTCAATTCATCGCGTGCGGCCATCGAGCAGGCCAAGAGCACGATCGCCCAGATAGAGGCCACGATCGCTAAAAACAAGGCCAATTACGAACGCAAGAAGGAACTGTTGCCCAAGAAGGCCACCTCGCAACGGTCACTGCAAAGTGCCGAGGCCAATTACGAGGTTTCCCTGCAGCAGAAAAATGCTGCCATCGCCGCACTCAACCAGGCACGTGCCGCGCTGGCCAAATCCCAGGCGACCCTGGCCCAAACGCGAGCCCAGCTGGGCGCGCTGGGCGCGTCCAACCCGCAGCTCAGGGCGGCATTGGCCGCGGTCCAGCAGGCCGCGCTCAACCTGGAGTTTACCCGGGTGCAGGCGCCGGTGGACGGTTACATCACCAATCTCAACCTGCGGCTGGGCGGCCAGGCCGTCGCCAACCAGCCGGTGGTGGCCCTGGTCGATGTGAACAGCTACTGGATTGACGGGTACTTCAAGGAGAATACGATTGGAAGCATCCGCAGCGGCGACCGGGCCGTCGTCACCCTGATGACCTACCCGGACAACCCCCTCGAGGCCCGTGTCGACAGTATCGGCTGGGGCATTGCCCAACAGGACGGCAGCACGGGTTTCGAACTGCTGCCCACCATCAGCCCGACCTTCGAGTGGATCCGGCTGGCCCAACGGGTGCCGGTGCGGGTGCAGCTCACCGATGTCCCCAAAAGCATCCAGCTTCGCGTGGGCACAACCTGTTCGGTCCTGGTGATGGCCGGCAGTGCGGATGGTGGTAACGGCCAACCGGTACCGGCCGCGCCCAAGGCGCTGCAGTAAGGAGATCACGATGAAACGTCGGCTGAGATTGTTGACTTTATCCATAATGGTCACGGTACTTGCCGGCGGCTGCGCCATGGTGGGTCCCGATTACCAGGCACCGACCGCCCAGGTTCAGGAGAACTGGCTCGAATTCGAGGACCCCTCGCTGGACCTTGCAGAACCGGTGGCCGCCGAGTGGTGGGAGGCAGCCTTTAACGACCCCATCCTCGACCGGCTCGTGGAGACGGCCCTGGCGCAAAATCTCTCCCTGCGCTCGGCCGGATTGCGGGTACTGCAGGCCCGCCAACGACTATCCATCGCTATCGGTAACCAGTATCCCCAAAAGCAGCAGATCAGCGGCCAGGCGGGAATCGAGGGCGTTAGCGCCTCGCCAGCTTACGAAATTTACGACTTGGAGTTCAACCTGACCTGGGAGGCCAACGTCTGGGGACGCTTCACACGCCAGATCGAGTCAGCTACTGCCGCGCTGGAGGCCAGCTTCGGCAGCTACGACGGGATCACGATTTCATTGATCGCCGAAGTCGCGCGGACCTATCTGCTCATCCGCACCACCCAGCAGCGCCTCGCGGTGGCCGAAAACAACCTCGCACTTCAGCAGGAGAGCGTGCGGATCACCACCGCAAAGTTCGAAGGCGGTGAGGTCAGTTCCTTAGACGTCGAACAGGCCCAAACCCTGTTTTACAACACCGAGGCATCCGTAAGGTCGCTGGAGCTGTCCCTGCAGCAGTTCAAGAACTCGCTGGCAATCCTCCTCGGCCGGCCGCCGCACGATATGCGCGCGATGCTCGGGCCGGACCAACCGGTGCCGGTCGTATCCTCCAAGGTTGCCGTGGGTATGCCCCAGAACCTGATCCGTCGCCGGCCCGACATTCGCATTGCCGAGCGTCAACTGGCCGCCCAGAGCGCCCAGATCGGTTATGCAATCAGCGACCTCTATCCCCATTTTTTTGTAGGAGGGGCCATCGGCACCACCGTATCGACCAACAGCGCTTTAGACTTCTACGACCTTTTTCGCCCCGAAACCATTGGCTACACGCTCTTAGGTAGCTTTCAATGGAACATCTTTCAGTACGGACGGCTCAAGAGCAACATTCGGCTGCAGGACGCGATCTTCCAGCAACTGCTGGAGGACTACCGCCAGACGGTGCTGCAGGCCCAGGGCGAGGTCGAGAACGCTATCATCGCCTTTTTCAAGAGCCAGCAGCAGCTGGTTTCCCTGCAAGCGGCAGCATCTGCCGCCCAGCGCGCGGCGGACGTGTCGACCTTACAATACGAGGAGGGCGAGGTGCCCTACAACACAGTCATCACGACCCTGCGGGCGCTCGTTGCCCAGCAGGAGCAGCTTGCCGCGATCCATGGGACGGTCGCCACGAACCTCGTCGATCTCTACAAGTCGCTGGGCGGCGGCTGGGAGGTGCGGCAGAGCCAGAATCCCACTGATCTGATCCCCGAAGCGGTCAAAGGCGAGATGCTTGAGCGCACCAAGTACTGGAACAGAACCTTTGAAAATAAGTGACGCCATGACGATGATCACAACTGAGAAACCGATGGAGCAGCAGGCATGCTGTTGAACATCACCATCGCATCTTTTATGATGATGGCCACAACCGCCATTCATGCCGGCGGGATCGGCCTGGTGGTCATTTTTATAAGGAATCGTTCAGCGCATTGGGCGACCCGGCACCCACTCGACCGGATGCGGGCGATCAGCAGCGTTGTCCTGCTGATGTTCACGCTCTCGCTTCTGGAAATGACCGCCTGGGCGGCAGTTTACCTGTATGTCGGTGCGCTTGGTGACCTTGAGACGGCCATGTATTTCTCCACGGTCACATTCACCACGCTCGGGTACGGGGATATTCTTCTCGATGCCAACTGGCGGCTGCTGGCTGCCTTCGAATCCGCCAACGGCATCATTATTTTCGGATTGACAACGGCGGTTGTCGTCTCTGCTGTACAACTTGTGTATTTTCCCAAGACCGCTCAGGATGGTGCATGATTATTCGATCAAATGAAAGCATGTTTATCAGGCGAAAACAGACTTTCAACCATGAGTCCTACATTAGACTATAAAAACGTTTTGGAATTGGTTTCATGGTAAGCCTGCCCATCGAATAGCAAGTATAACCATGTTTTGTAATTTGAAAGGGAAAGAAGATGATAGGCTTTTCTATTCTACTGTTTCACATTCTGGGGTTTATCTCATCAATCCACTCTGTAATGAGCACGCGAACGACTCAGGGAACGATTGCCTGGGTGATTTCCCTGAACACCTTCCCCTATATTGCCGTACCGGCATATTGGATTTTAGGCCGCAGCCGTTTTCAGGGATACGTCAGAGCACATCAGAAGAGTGGGCGCAGCATAGAAAAATTTGAGGAGATGATTGAGAGGAATTTTGCTCCTTACCGGATTCCGGAAGTCGAAATACCTTCGACCGGACGGGCGGCCGAAAAACTGGCCAGTATGCCCTTTCTGAATGCAAATCATGTGGACCTGCTGATCGATGGCGAGGCAACATTTGACAGCATTATCGACGGTGTCAATGAAGCCAAGCAGTATATCCTTTTCCAGTTCTTCATCGTTCACGATGACGAAATCGGGCGCCGGGTCAAAACACATCTGATCGGAAAATCCCAGCAAGGGGTGCCGGTTTATTTTCTATATGATGAAATCGGTAGTCACAGCCTGCCTGCCGCCTACAAAGAGGAAATGCAGGCAGCCGGCATCGATGTCTCTGCGTTTCACACCCGCAAAGGCAAGGGAAACCGTTTCCAGATCAACTTCCGCAACCACCGGAAGGTAGTTGTGGTGGACGGCCGTGTGGCATGGATCGGTGGCCACAATGTCGGCGATGAATACCTGGGGAAAGATCCTAAGTTCGGTCACTGGCGGGACACGCATGTACGCATCGAAGGCCCCGCGGTGCTGGAAGCACAGCTTTCTTTTATTGAAGACTGGCATTGGGCGAAAAACTCGACGCCGGAGTTGAACTGGTCACCCGTTGCATCGGCTGAAGGAGATCAGCTGGTGCTGGTTGTACCCTCTGGTCCCGCCGATGATTTGGAAACGGCGACATTGATGTTCCTGCATGCCATCAACTCCGCAAAACAGCGCATATGGATTTCCAGCCCCTATTTCGTTCCCGACGATTCCATCGTCAACGCCCTACAGTTGGCCGGCCTGCGTGAGGTGGATGTTCGCATCCTGATCCCGGACAAGCCCGATCACCTGCTTGTCTATCTGGCGGCGTTTTCCTACTTCGAAGAAGCAGGCCGAACCGGTGTTCGGTTTTTCCGATACACCGACGGTTTTTTGCACGAAAAGGCCATGCTCATCGATGACCAAACCGCCACTGTAGGCACGGCCAATTTCGACAACCGCTCCTTCCGGTTGAATTTTGAGATTACGACCATTGTGGCTGATCCGGCATTTGCAATGGAAGTAAAACAGATGTTTGAAAATGATTTTGAGAACAGTCGAGAGATGCACCCCCAGGAATTGGAAGAGAAGTTTATAGGTTTCAAGCTGGCCGTACGCCTGGCCCGTTTGACTGCCCCAATACAATAGGGGGCGGAAAGGGATTCCCAGTATTTTTTATGATGAGGAAAATCAAATAAATGGGGTCAATATGATCACAAACTCCGCAAACAAACAGTCGACAATTAATATTGGCATTATCTTTCTGGGACACACTTTATATCATGATGATAGCTGGCTGTGCCGTAACCGTATGCTTTATGGATGAAAAGAACAGTTAGTCAGGTGTTCTGCCAAAGCATTTGATCGACTTATCTTTTTGCCACCTCTATTTATTAAAACTTACTTAGGGCTTCCTGAATTAGTGTAGATGCCGCATTAGTTCGGGTAAATTCATCCTATCGACAGTGACAGGTGCATTTCGGTCTGAAAATATTTACTGACTGAGCAACCTGAAAACCCGTTAAATCGTCTCTGAAGCGCTCTGATATGAACCATGAACAGCCACGAGGAAGTAAAAAAGAGATAAGAAAGGCCTTTCAGCCATTTCTCCAAGTTCATGACGATGAAGGATACCACGATCGCTGTCTCGGATGTCACTGCCAGCTTACACATGATTCTGGATAGACTGAATCGCCGCTTACCCTGGCCGAACTTGCCCTCGATCGGGATCCGATCGATCTCATCCTGACGGACCTGCTTTTTGATCTCTTTCTTTATTTTCACAGCGGCCGGTGGACGGCCCAGCGGGGGGCCCGAAAGGCGGATGCCATGTTTCTTGCAGAACCGGCGATTGTCTTGGTTACGGTAAATCTGATCCACATGAACCGATGCCGGATAGTGCCCAAATCGTTTTCGAAATGCCTTGACCTGATCGATCAGATCCCCGGATTCATTGAAGGCATCCCAACTGATGCGGTCAACAAATGAAACGCCATCGATGAGACTGACCGATATTTTGGCACCAAATTCTGTAGCCGCACCGGCCTTACCCCGTTTGATCGGACGCACATGGGGTTGACTGATGCTGACGATGCGATCGTCGATACGATTTTCATGCTGGTTATACATCCATTGCTGCTGGCGATAGACTTCGTGGATGACCAGCAGCTCTTTGTACTGACGGGGACTGAGCTTCGTCAGCGGCGTTCGTTGGGATAGCTTGGTTATGCTTTTCAAGTTGCGTTTGAGATATCCCAACTGTTTCCGAATGGCCTTACGCCTCTTGCTCTTTGACAATCTTTTGCTTTTGGCTGCAGATAGAAACGCTTTGCGGGCCACCTTGCGGTAGGTACGCGGTTTGGGATATTTCCCCTTGAGTGGACTGTGTAGGATGTCAATGATCCCTTCGCTCTTCTCTCGGGCCGTGTTCAACAATTTGAGGTCGGTTGGGAAGGTAATATCAGCGGGGGTACATGTGGCATCAAGAAGTAATTTTCCCTGGTTTTCACTACTTCCACCTGTAGGTGTGGAATCACTGTCATCTTTGGTTTGGGAGCGGTCTTTTGATTGTTTTTCTTGTTCAAGTGCCTTGCAGGCAATCGACTCATTGATCTTCGCTATCATCTTTTTGCCAAACCGCTTGCGGAAGTATACAAACAGCGATGGATTAAAGGGCTTTTCGTCCTCATAGGCCTTGTAGCCTAAAAAGTATTGGAGATAAGGATTTTCCCGGATCTGCTCTACCGTCTCTTCGTCGCTGGTTCCCAAGCGCTCCTTGATAATCAGGGCGCCCAAGGCGACTCTTACCGATTTGGCCGGAGGGCCCAAACCGGACTTGGTCAACGATTTACTGTAGGCCGGTTCGAACTGACCCCATGGAATAAACTTGGCTAATTTCACCCAGCGATTGTCGCTTCGCAGTTTTCCACCGAAAGGCAATTCGAAAGTTTCGAATTCGAGCTGTTTTTGATTATGTCGATACATAATAGGACCGAGAAAAGTGCAAGGGTTTTGAGAGGTAAAGCGTGGTTATATTTGCATTTTGTTCGATCCAAAATACCATAAAATAGATAGTATTTCAAGTGTTTATCTGTAATTCAGGAAGCCCTACTTAATTAACCGGATATTGATGAAATTATCATGTTCGCGGTGGTTCATTGCTAATGCGATATACAAACCATAGGTGGAATATTGTCGAGGATCTGATTACTGCTATAGACATTTATGTAAATAAAATCAGAATAATAAGCCACTTCATACAACATCTTGTGGCTCCCATTTCTCGATAAAATCAACGGTTAGTTCTGCGTATCTTTACTGGCAAATCTGAATGGGGTGAAACCGACAACTGGCTTCACCCCTTTGCTTTAGCGGTAGATGTTCTCAATCCAACGAATAGCTTCTACATCACTAATGGTTCCCAGATACCTTTGTGTGGTCGAAAGATTCGCGTGCCGGAGGATAACTTTTGAAATGATTTCAATAGGTACGCCAGATCGAGACGCAAAAGTTGCCGAATGCCGACGCAGGTCATGCGGTCTGAGTTTGACACCTACCAGTTTGCCGGATTTGATCACCATGATCCTGGCTGCCTCATAGGAAATCGGAAAAATCCGATCACTGGGTGCATTGCACACCTGAAACGCGTATTCACGTAATCGATCCGCCACTTTCTGTGGGATGAACACAAACTCATATTCCTTGCCGCTTTTGGGTTCACGCAAGACAAGCTTGCGATCCTGCAGATCTCCCAGTCGCAGCTTTAGCACTTCACCGATGCGCATGCCACCTCGGGCCATCAGTTCGAGGATCAATCGATTGCGAACCTTGGTGGTGCGGAAAATGATTTCGTCGATGGTTTCCTTTTCGATGATTTTCCATCTCAGAGGCACCCTCTCTCGATACAGCTTGCGGATCATAGGTCTGTCGCATGGATTACGAAGTTCGGGATCGATATTGTTGCGCACGAAATTGAAAAAGGAAGAAAGTTGGGAAAAACGGATCCGCTTGGTGTAGGGTTTGTGTCCTTCGGTGAGGCGATTCAGGAATGTAAGGATTTGTTCCGGGGTGACCTGGTCGACGGGGCCATCGCCGAATTCATGGATGAACCGTTCGATGATGGCCTGGTAGGATCGCACCGTATTTTTTTTTAGAATGGGTCTTGTGGTAATCGATCCAGATTTTGGCAGCTTTGGAAAGTTTCATGGCATTCCTCCTTGGGTTAAAGGGTTAACGATACGGGTAGCACCCAAGGTAAGCCTATGATATCCATTTGCTAAATGCAAATTCGAGATCTTCTCTGATAGTTACGGGGGCTGGCTAGGTACATGTACTTTTCTACAAGTCGATTCTCGAGTGGTACGCAAATCTATTCTGAAACTGCAATCAGATAGGGCCAACATAGAGATTATCAATTGTAATTTGCTTGACCATTAAAACATTCTATTCTATTCAATAGTATCAGCCTTCATTCAACAGATGCTCTCCGTGCATAATAATTCGAAACGATTGCTGTAAAAATCCATACCTCACGCAAATGGCTGAATGTTCAACGGGTGTCAACCCGATCCTTGATCGATTAATGAATTGATTTTTAACCTTCGTTAACAATTCTATACTACCGATAGAAAGGAGCAATAATGGCGACTTCAGAAGAAAGACAAAAGGTTCACCAAGGTGTTTTGCGCCATTTCGTTGAGACCGGCAGGGCACCACACTACACAGAACTTGCAGAGGCAATGGATATTGTGCCAGGAAAAGCTCGGCAAATTCTCCGGGAAACTACGACTGAAAGTCCGTTTCTTTTTGCGTGGATAACACCAGATACGGACTATATTGGCTCTTGGGCACCTTTTTCCAACCTCCCCAATCAGCACCTCATCAGCGTGGATGGTGTCCAAAAATGGTATGGCCAATGAGGTTTAGAAGCGCTGGCCGTGAGCCATCTTTTCCCAGGAAAGGAAATCACAATCAACACTAGATGCCTGCATAGTGGTGACAAGATCAGGGTACGGATGAGAGGTTCGGAAGTCCTGGAAGTCAGTCCAGATCAAGCCATCGGTTACTCTTCGACCGCCTTGGAGCAATGGGGGCAGCCGAGTTGGGCGTACACATGAGCGCGCATGAACCTCTTCCGGTCGGAAGAAAGTGTAAGGGCTTGGGATGATTTCAAAGTGGATGCAGAGAAAACCATCAAACCCGTGAGGGATTGGGCGGCTATGTTTCAGGGAGCACCCCTTTTCCGGCAGCGGCTTGATGACAATTTCGTGGAAAAGGTCGAAGCGTATGCAAACGAAGCTCTGGGCGCTCTCGGTGAGGCACTGAGTTAGGGTTCATACAGTTGAGTCGAGGCGCTATATGCTTTTAGGATATTGATCGCTTCTGCGATGATTTTTTATGCGGTTATAGCTGTTTGTTGGACGCATATATACTGATATGGTTGACAGTTGTCAAGAGAAAAAAGAACTTCCTGCCAACTGTTTTTCAGTGGTCCTTGTTTGGGTCATATTCCAAGGCACCCAAAGGGGCGGAACCGGTATGGCGACGGTCGATCACTCTGATATTCGCGGGTTGGTACCGCATGACTTAGCTTCGTCGCGGAGCTGCCTCGGTCTAGTTTCGGGAGTTCGGCCCTAAGGCTTATCCAATAGTGTCCTCGAGGGTTCTCCTGACCGTGGTTGCGCCCCTGTGGCTGCCTTGGAACGGTTGTGCTTTTGCCGTGTTAAGTGTCTCCGTTTGCCAATGGGTCAGTTTTAATCGCTCTTTGTTATACCGTTACCGGGACTTCGGTTTCATTGGCGATCGCCCACATAAACCCACATAGCTCTCGGGCGATGGCGGTTACGACGACCTGTTTGACTTTACCTTTATTCCACAGGTGCCGGTAACGCGAACAGAGTCGGACCTGGGCTTTCCAGGCAATATCGCAAACGGATTGCGCAAGGCCTTCCTGCCTTTTGAGCAATACCCGGCTGACCCGGGCCGGTAGCCGGTAGGCCCAGGCGGCCTCGACCAACACACGGCGCACATGGCCGTTGCCGGCTTTGGTAATCGAGCCGCGCCGGGTTTTTTGGCCGCTGGAATTCTCCGACGGCACCAGGCCCAGGTAGCTCATCAACTCGGCAGGGTTGTCAAACCGTTTCAGGTCGCCGACTTCGGCAACGGTGGTGGCCGCCACGATCATGGAAACGCCACGCATGCCCTGAAGCGCTTGAACGACCGGGTACAGTTGCCATTCGGGCAACAGCTGCCGGATCTGCTCGGTTAGCCGCTGCACCCGATCCTGGCATTGGTTCAAGGTACCGATGTACTCTTGCAGGACAATCTGCTGGGACCGGTGAGGCATCTTGATGCCGGACAGCCAGCGCATGTGGGCCTTGCTCCACGGCCCCTTGCCAGTATAGCGGATCCCGCTGCGCAGCAAAAAGGCCAGCAGGCGCTGTTTGCTCTTTTTCTCGTCGACCTTGGCATCTTCCCGGGCGCGGGTCAGGTCCCGCATGGCCTCGTCTGCGGCCAGGGGAACGTGAACGGCGGTCAGTTCGCCGGCACGATGCAGGCGGGCCAGCATCAGGGCATCCCGGCGGTCGTTTTTGATCTGCTTGCCGCTGGCTTTGGGGATCCTGGAAGGAGCCACCACCGCGCAATCGACCCCCTTTGCCGTAAGGTGGCGGTAGATCTGGTATCCACAAGGGCCGGCTTCATAAACAAAGTGCAATCGGCTGCCCTTGCTGACCAATTTTCGAACTACCTTGTCGAGCGCAGCCAGGGTGCCGTCTATTTTACCGTAATGCAGTACTTGCCCCTTACGACCGCTTTGTGCGATGGCGATATCGATGGAATTTTTATGGACGTCCATACCGATAAATGTGCTATACTCTTTCATGACCTGCCTCCTTGGTTTTGGCTCTGTGTTGGGGTTTATAAAACGACAACTAACATAACCCACGTTTGCAAGGATGGCAGGTCTTTTTTTGTCTATGGGTTGCAGCGGTCAGCGAAATTCAGCATGGCCGAGAATGGGCCCTCGAAAGCTCGTCGGAGGCCATGATGAATTTTCGCGGGTGGCACCCACGGAGTCGCCGCATTGCTCGGTGTTGACTGTCAACCATTATGTCTAGTACATTTTTTTTCGGCAGACGGTGATTGACTCCGCCCATTAAAATTTGACTCTGAAGAAACCTATTCTTTTACCAAATTATTAAGGATTCTAAGGTCTTCAATTATGAGTTACATTATGGCCCCGTAGCTACAATGGGTACGAGAATCCTTGTGCATTCAGCTTTCTACATTTCTGTAACAAGAAGGCTATCTGTCGTCAGAACAAAATTATATTCACCGGTTGGATTGGCAAGCTATATGTAACTTACGCAAGGCCGTTTTTCGTGGGATAGACTAATCTATATTTTAATTGCATTCATGCAAGATTGCCCTTTCTGTGAACGCTCGTCCCTCTGTTCAAATCTGGATGATTTGATAGAATTGACATTTGAAGTTTTCATTAGGCCATTCCGCAAAGATGGAATCAGGTCATCAGTGCTCAGTGCAAACCAGTTACTGCAGACTGTGACCCATTGGCAAAAGCCGAAGTATGCGACGTTCGTAGATATCTTGGCAGTTGACAATTATCCGCTAAATTCTTGTCCACGATTTTTCCACCCCCTTTGTATCCGAGTTGTACTTTTAAGCTCCGGAAACTCGACGAAGCCCAATGGTGGATATATCTTTTCCAACAGACCTCAACAAGTTTTCTGAACTATTTGATTAATATGAATGCAACCGGAGTAAAGCAAACAGCGTTGACGCTGTTAAGGCTGGTTGCAAAAGACATTTAAAGGAGTGGCATGCAATGAGTTACTTAAAAACTACCTTATCAATTCTCATCCTCATCGCTGCAAATGCAGCGCACGGAGCAACTGGCACTGCCGTTACCTACGAGGTCGACGGCCAATCATACGAAGGCTACTACGTCAGTCCCGCGGACAAGGCACCGCTGGTCTTGCTGATCCACGACTGGGACGGTTTGACGGACTACGAGATCAAACGGTCCCACATGCTCGCCGACCTGGGCTACTCGG
>CAVOIA010000008.1:0-13195 GCA_963695845.1 uncultured delta proteobacterium
ACCAGAAGGCCATGGTGCCCTGGCTCCCATTGGAATCCAGTGGGCAATCATCAGCACAAGGGAGGCAGCCATGAAGTTTACCCTGAAAGCAGTAATCATCGCGATAGCGGTGGTGATCGTTATCACACTCTATGGCGGTCTATATACATTGGAAGAGGGGCTGCAGGCCATTGTCGTGCAGTTTGGCCGGCCTGTTGGGGAACCGGTAACCGAGGCGGGGCTGCACATGAAGCTGCCCTTTGTGCAGGAGGTGCGGCGATTCGAAAAGCGCCTGCTGGTCTGGGACGGTGATCCGAACCAAGTTCCCACCAAGGGGCGCGAGTTCATCTGGGTGGATACCACCGCCCGATGGCGGATCGCCGACGCGAAAAAATTTCTGGAGAATGTGGCCAGCGAAGAGGGGGCCCAGTCGCGCTTGAACGACATTCTGGATTCGGTGGTGCGCGACCAGGTGTCGAGCAGCGAACTCGTGGAACTCGTGCGCAGCGCATCGTGGGAAGTGCCTGAGGGTGAGGCCCTGAAGGAGGTCCCAAAGGAGCGCGAAGAGGAGCTTAAAAGGGAGATTGCCCGCGGCAGGGAGGAGATCACCCGAACGATACTGACTGAAGCACGAAAGATCATCCCGCAATACGGCATCGAATTGGTGGATGTGCGCATCAAGCGCCTGGATTACGTGGAAAGTGTCCGCGAAAAGGTCTATGAACGCATGATCTCCGAGCGTAAACGGATCGCCGCGCAGTTTCGCTCCGAAGGCGAGGGACGCAGTGCCGAGATCCTCGGTACGATGGAAAAAGAGCTGCGCCAGATCCGCTCCACCGCCTACCGCCGGGTGCAGGAAGTCCAAGGCAAAGCCGACGCTGAAGCGACGCACATCTACGGCCAAGCGTACAATAAAAATCCGGAATTCTATGCTTTTTTGCGCACCCTTGAAAGCTACAAGGAGAAGACCAATATGAACTCCATTTTGATTCTCACAACGGACAGTGATTTTTATCAATATATTAAAAACGCCAACCCAAGCCAGGTGCGGATCCCATCGGCTCCGTAGTCACGAGGAGATTCGCCGCCGGCAGGAAACGTGAGGAAGTACAATAGTCTGCAGCGCGGTACTGCCGATGGTGATTGCGAGGGCAAGCCCGGTTGGCTGGGTGAGCGGTATTCTCATGCTGGAACAGACAAAAACCCGTCGAAAGGACACATCATGTCAGAATACTTAGAATCCAAGGATATCAAGCAATTAATGGCCGAGGCCGATGAACTGGTCAAACGGATTGATGCCGATGCTGTTAAAGACATGAAAGCGGAGCATCGTCTGCAGGTTGAAATACATGCCCAACACCTGAAAAAGATCAAAACAGCGCTTCAAGACAAGATCGTGAAGAAGGAAACACCCAACATTAACCACGCTGCCGAGGGCATGCATGAGGCCATCCAGGAAATATCAAAGGCCATGCGGGAGTTGGCCAAATACCTTACCTGATCGCAGGAAGAGTTAGAAAAATGAAAATGGCCTCCAATGGAAACAACGACCCCATCGGCAATCTGACGGACAAGCTTCGCTCTCTCTTCGGTTCCGGCGATCATCCGAAAAATAAAAACTCGCCGCCATCGAAAACCCGTTTTAACATCTGGTATTTCCTGTTGGCGGTGCTCTTTCTTTCTTATTTGCAGCCTTTCTTATTTTCTGAAAAAGTGGAGACGATCCCCTATAGTCAATTCAAACAATCCATCGCCGATGGGAACGTGAGCAAATTGACTATCGGTCCTGAAAATATCAAAGGGACGTTGAGAGGATCGCCGGGTCAGGCGTTCAGGACCATTCGAGTGAACGACCCCGGTCTGGTCAAGGAGCTGGACGAACGCAACATCAGTTATTCAGGACGATACGAAAATAAATTTCTGGGCACGCTTCTCTCCTGGGTTCTCCCTCTGGGCTTTTTTTTCCTGATCTGGCGATTTGCCATGAAAAAGATGGGACCGGGCATGGGGGTGATGTCCTTCAGCAAGAGCAAAGCCAAGATTTTCGCCGAGAGCGAGACCAAGGTCACTTTTGCTGATGCCGCCGGCATCGACGAAGCTAAAGAAGAGCTCCAGGAAGTGGTCGAATTTTTAAGCACCCCGGAAAAATCTCAGAAACTGGGGGGAAGAATTCCCAAGGGGGTGCTTCTGGTTGGCCCGCCGGGAACCGGCAAAACCCTTTTGGCGCGGGCGGTGGCCGGAGAGGCCAAGGTACCGTTCTTCAGCATCAGCGGTTCCGAGTTTGTGGAGATGTTTGTTGGCGTGGGAGCGGCCCGCGTCCGCGATCTTTTCTCTCAGGCCGCGGCTCAGGCACCCTGTATCATCTTTATCGATGAACTCGATGCCCTGGGCAAAGCGCGGGGGATGAACGTGATGGGCGGCCATGACGAACGCGAGCAAACGCTTAACCAGCTCCTGGTGGAGATGGATGGTTTCGAAACCAATAAAGGGGTCATCATCATGGCCGCGACCAACCGACCTGAAATTCTCGATCCGGCGTTGCTGCGGCCGGGACGGTTTGACCGGCAGGTGCTGGTGGACCGGCCGGACATCAATGGACGGGAAGCCATCTTGAAAATCCACTCTAAAAACGTGGTCTTGGGTCCGGAGGTCGACCTGCGCATGATTGCCGGCCGCACTCCGGGCTTTGTGGGGGCGGACCTGGCCAATATCATCAATGAAGCCGCGTTGCTGGCCGCCCGCAACGACAAGGAGACGGTGGAGCTGACGGATTTCGACGAGGCCATCGATCGGGTGGTGGCGGGTCTTCAGAAGAAAAACCGGGTCATGAATCCGAAGGAGAAGGACATTGTCGCCTTCCATGAGTCCGGACACGCGATCGTGGCCGAGTCGGTTGAAAACGCCGACCCGGTGCATAAAATCTCGATCATTCCGCGCGGAATTGCGGCGCTGGGCTACACCCAGCAGCAGCCCACCGAGGACCGTTATCTGATGACCCGCTCCGAACTGCTGGACCGGCTCGCCGTGCTCTTGGGCGGTCGCGTTGCCGAGGAACTGGTGTTCAACGAAATTTCAACCGGGGCCCAGAACGATCTGCAGCGGGCAACGGACATCGCCCGCTCCATGGTTACGGAATATGGCATGAGCGACCTCATGGGGCTGGTGAGCTACGAACGCCCGCGCCAGGCGATGTTTCTCCCGGAAAGTTTCTCTTCCGCTAAACAATACAGTGAAGCCAAAGCCGCCCAGATCGATGACGAGGTCTCCCGGTTTGTCGACGAAGCCCATCAGCGCGTACGCAAAATCCTATCGGAGCGGCGAATGGTCCTGGATGAGTTGGCCCGTCTGCTTTCGCAGAAGGAAAGCGTGCAGGGAGAGGCGCTTAGGCAGATGCTGTCGGCCGCCACACCTGCAACGGAACCTGTGTTGCCCGATGAGCCGCCTCGAGACGTCGACGAAAAAGCAGATGATGAAAATGGCATTTAACAGAATCCGATTTTACCCATCCCCGACCTAATTCAGGTCAGATAAGGTGGTGCTGCAGAAAGTTAAACCAACAACCCTGGTGGCTTGAAATGCGGGACTGTCCACTGGGGCAAACCAAATCCTGCAAAAAATGAGGTGTATGATGACGCTAGTAAGATGGAATCCATGGAGAGAGCTTGAGGTAATGGCCGACCGCTACACGAGAGCGGGGGGGCAAGCTCAGCCTGGCAGCCAGGAGGTCGTCGCCACAGGCGACTGGGCACCTCGGGTAGACATCGCCGAGACCGATAACGCCTTCGAGATCAAGGCAGAGCTTCCCGAAGTAAAAAAAGAAGACGTCAAAGTTAGTGTGTACAATGGTGTCCTGACGATTCGGGGAGAAAGAAAACAGGAAAAGGAGGAAAACGGCAAAAAGTTCCATCGTGTCGAGCGAAAATACGGAAGCTTCACCCGCAGCTTTACGTTGCCGGACAATGTCGATGAGAATGACATTAAGGCTGCGTTCAAGGATGGCATCCTGAATCTACAGATTCAAAAGACGGAGGAGGCCAAACCGAAAGCCATCGAAGTGAACGTGGATTAAAGGGCGAATGTTCAAAACACAGACTGACTCTGGGAAGAGCGGTCGCTTTTCCCAGAGGGGTGGCCGTAGATAGTTGAAACGATTTAAAAACAGTGCGTTCAGCGCTTTCGTGAAACTGGAAAAAGGCCGATCTTACCATTTCCGTTATTTGCTGGGGCAGTACCACTGGGAAAATGACCCCGATGCGGACGATTACATAACGACGCCATATGGAGACAGCCACAATTCGGTGATCAACTTGTAGAGGCCCCCTTTTCTGATCTCCACTTCCTTGCGCTGCCTGTGGTTGCCCTGCAAAGCGATTGGTTGCTTCAGTCAACATCCGGTTTTGGTCGTTGGCAAGGGCACAAGGTGGGTCAACCATCTTGAAGGAGAAAAGGGGGGCTGACAAATGAGGGCGATAAAAAAAAATATCCGTGGCATTCTGTTGGCTGGTCTGATGCTTGGAATTATTACGTGCAACAATCCCATGGCGTCAAAAGAATCGATTGCCAGGCTTGAAAAGACAACCCCATCGAATGTCCATCCGATTGGCACGATTAAAGATGCTGGCCCACCGGCCACCATGCTTACTGCGGTGGGACGAGTGATTTTTGGCAGTGACGGACAGGTGGTCGGGATTCTGTTTTCGACACCCGAAGGTGATTATTGCGAAAGCAGAAATGGCAAGCCTACAGGCTTTTTCATCTCAGGGCGGGCGGAGGAGCAACCGGTAAGAGCCGAAATGTCATCGAATTAACAGAGAGTCAATGGCCGACATCCATTTGGATGTGCTTCGAGAGACAACGCTACTGTGACCCTTATGATAGCGAACAATCAGATCACCCTGCTGCAAAGCGGCGAAGCTTATTTCCCGGCAATCGAAGCGGCGCTGGACCGGGCGATCCATGAAATCTATCTGGAAACCTATATCTTCGAGGATGACACGACCGGGCGACGTATTGCCGAAGCGCTCAGGCGGGCGGCCGTGCGGGATGTGAAAACCCACCTGCTGATCGATGGATTCGGCTCGATCGGTTTGCCGAAATCCATGGTCGATGGCCTTGAGGCGGCCGGCGTAATGGTGCTGAAATTCCGGCCCAAGACTTCGCCCTGGACGCTGCGACGCCGGCGGTTGCGTCGCCTGCACCGCAAAATCATGGTCGTGGATCGGAAGATCGCATTTGTCGGCGGCATCAATATAAACGATGGCATGGATAGTCTTGGTCAACCATCGATGCGCTTTGACTACGCGGTAAGTGTGCAAGGGCCGCTGGTGAAAGCCATTCATGATTCTGCCCGCCGGGTGTGGTCACGGGTGGCCTGGACCCGCTTGCGTCCCGGCCGGGTCTGGGACAATGCCAGATACACGCCTTCAACCGAACCCGCGGGCCTGATGCAGGCGGCTTTTCTGGTACGCAACAACATCCGTCACCGTCGTGATATTGAAGCTGCCTATCTGCGGGCGATCGAGCAGGCACAATGCGAGGTCATACTTGCCAATGCCTACTTTTTGCCCGGATTTAATTTCCGTCATGCACTTGTGGACGCCGCCGGACGCGGTGTCCGGGTGGTTCTGCTGTTGCAAGGGAAAAGGGATCACCCCTTGTTTCATTATGCCTCGCATGCCCTCTATGGCAGTTTTCTCGCTGCAGGCATCGAAATCTTTGAATATCACAAGAGCCTTCTGCATGCCAAAGTTGCCGTGATCGATGGACATTGGGCCACGGTGGGATCGTCCAATCTCGACCCATTCAGCCTACTGCTTGCGCTTGAAGCCAATGTGGTTGTTGACGATGAAGGCTTTGCCAAAGAATTAACGTTCAGCCTGGAACAGGCCATGGAGACGGGGGCACAGCGAATAAATGAGAACAACTGGAGAACCCAATCCATCGGACAGCGTCTGACGAGTTGGCTGAGTTATGGCGTGGTGCGATTCATGATCGGAATCGCGGGATATGCCCCGGGTAAACTGCCCGGCCGAGACATTTCGATCGATCACGCAGCCTGAAGAACGGGCCCTTAGTGGCCGTGTGAAAAATCTGGAACCGTAATGAGAACCGATCAGGAAATAAAATCGGCAGCGACCATCGATGCCATCGTCTCCTATGTGGAACCGCTGCTCGGTATTCGCTTCAAGCGCGTAAAAAAATATCGGTACAATGCCCCATGCCCATTCCACGCTGACACCAAAGAGAATTTCATGGTGTATGTCAATAAAGAGGATGAGGTCCGGTTCCATTGTTTCGGGGCCTGCAAGGGCGATTGGGACATATACGACTTGATCATGCTGCGCAGGAACTGTCCGTTCAAAAAGGCACAGCAGGTGTGGGCTGCGCAATTGGGTATCACGGAATTCAAATTCGATGATGGCCGCAGCCCCGGTATTCCCGAACCTGACGAAACACCGGAGCCCGATGAACCGGTTGGGTTCGTCGAATCGAAGAAGGGCGATGAAAAGGGGGTTGCTGCCCTGAACGATGCCGTCAATTTTTACCATGGCCTGTTTGTCGCAAATGAAGACCGGTTCAAGCCCATTTGGGAGTATCTTGCCCGCCGGGGCGTCGGCAAAGAGCCCATCCGCACGTTCAACATCGGCTACGCCCCACCATACAGCGATCAGCAATACAAAGGCAGGGCATTGATAGACGGTTTCTTACAACACTTTGAAGTGGATGCTGATGCATTGGATGCATTCTCAAATGACGGACTATTCAGATTTTTGAACGATGCGACCGTCAGGGGTTACGGGTACTATTGCCGGCAGATCGATTTCAACCGCAAAAACCGGTTTTCAAGAAATTACAGTGATTTTTTCGCCGGTCGGATGGTGTTCCCCATTTATGATGCCGATGCCCGCCCGATCGGATTGGTCGGCAGGCGGCCGGGCGATAGGGGCGTTCGCTGGCTCAAGCACCAGACCAGAGAAGTTCCGCTTTCCGCCAGGTGCTGGCTATACGGCATGGACAAGGCCTGGCACTTTATCCGGCAGTACCGCACGATCATCCTGGTGGAGGGCCTCTTTGATTATTTTGCCTTCACCAACCTGCTCCACGGCCAGGACAAGCAAGTGGTGGTCTCCACATTGGGTTCTTATCTCACCCCCGAGGCGGCGGCCATTCTCAAGCGCCTCGACATCGAGCACTATATTGTTGCCTACGACTGGGACGAGCTCGGCAGAAACGGCATCGAACGGACGGCGGTCCAATCAGGCGGGTGGGTCTATTATCTTGGCGGTCTGGCAGACGGTCAGACCCCCTACGATATGTTGAAACCGGTGGCTGATGCCATCAGTGGATTTTCCCTGAAACCCATGCAGACCGATGCGGCGTGTGCCGGCCGCGGATAGGAAACAAAATGGCTGATATCATTCAAGACGATTTTCGAAACATGAAAAAAACAGTCGCCGCACAACCGTTATTTCCGTATTTGCCGGTACGCCTTGCCGGTTTGGAGGCGCTGGCGGAAAACCTCTGGTGGAGCTGGAATCCGGGCGCACGCATGCTCTTCAAGACCCTCGACCGGCAGGCCTGGAAGGAGAGCGGCCACAACCCGGACAGGATGCTCAGGGAGCTTCCCCGCGAGCTTCTGGAAAAGGCCGCTGGCGATGCCGACTACATTGCCAGGTACGATGCTGTCATGGATGTGTTTCAAGAATATATGCAACCAAAAGCGTGCCATCTGCTGGCGCCGTTTTCGCCGGACCACAAGTATGCCGTGGCTTACTTTTCCGCCGAATACGGCCTGCATCGCTCCTTGCCCTTTTATGCCGGCGGGCTTGGTTTTCTGGCGGGAGACTTCATCAAGGAATGCAGTGATTTGTGTATCCCGTTGGTGGCGGTGGGGTTCATGTATCCGGAAGGCTATTTCCGGCAACAGATCCGGGATGACGGCTGGCAGGAGAATATCGTCGAGTCCATCGACCGCGAAGCCGCCCCGATTTCCAGAGTGCTGGACAGTGATGGACGCCAGCGCATCGTCAAGGTGCCGTTGACCGATCCGCCCATTCACGTCGCGGTGTGGAAGGTCGCCGTCGGGCGGGTTTCCCTCTATTTGATGGACACGGATGTCGAAATCAACGATCCCTGGAACCGAGCCATCACCGCCCGGCTCTACATCGGCGATTTGGAGCAGCGCCTGCGCCAGGAGATCGTCTTGGGCCTCGGTGGCGCGGCGGTGCTCAAGGAGTTAGGCATCGATCATTACCTCCTGCACTTGAACGAGGGCCATGCCGGCTTCGCCCTGTTGGAGCGTATCCGGGCGACGGTATCCGCGGGCAGCGATTTTGCTGCGGCCTGCCAAAAAAATATCAAGGCCACGATCTTCACGACGCACACCCCCGTCCCCGCGGGTCACGATGTTTTTCCCTTTCAGCTGATCGAAAAGTATTTTCACGCCTACTGGCCAGACCTGGGTCTCGATCGCGACGCGTTTTTCCAATTGGGCCTCCATCCGGACAAACCGGGTGACGGATTCAACATGACCGCTTTTGCGTTGAGATTATCCGGCTGTCGGAACGCGGTGAGCAAACGGCACGCCGAGGTTTCCCGTAAGATGTGGCACAGCCTGTGGCCTGACGTGCCTGAAGATCAGGTTCCCATCGATTACGTCACCAACGGCGTCCACGTACCCACCTGGATCGAACCGAAAATCAAGCTGCTGCTGGACATGTATCTCGGGGCCGATTGGCTGGAGAAGCATGACGATCCGGCTGTCTGGCAGCTTCTCGACAATGTCCCCGACACCGAGTTGTGGCAAACGCACCGCTGGCTCAAGGTAAAACTGATCGATGCCATCCGGGAACGCACCCGCCTGCGATGGGCCGATGGCGGAGGCAGTTCATCCGTGATGCTTGCCGGAGGTGCCTTCCTCGATCCCTCGATCCTGACGCTCGGTTTTGCCCGCCGATTCGCTACCTACAAGAGGGCGCTGTTGATCTTCCAGGATCTGGATCGTCTCAAGACACACTTAAAAGACCGCTGGCGCCCCATACAGATCATCTTTGCCGGCAAAGCCCATCCGGCTGACGACCCCGGCAAACGGCTGCTGCAGGACCTGATCAACCTGGCACGCGACCCGCAATTGGGGGGTAGAATCGCCTTTGTGGAGGATTATGGGGAGCAGTTGGCCCAGTACCTGGTGCACGGGGTGGACGTATGGCTGAACAATCCGCTGCCTCCTTTTGAAGCCTGCGGGACGAGCGGCATGAAGGCGGCCCTGAACGGTGTACCCCATTTAAGCATACTGGACGGTTGGTGGGGAGAAGGATTCAACGGGAAAAATGGTTGGGCGGTGGATCATGATGCAAATGCTGAAAATCCGGATGGCAGCGATGCCGAAAAGATCTACCGCCTTCTGGAAGACCAAATCATCCCCATTTATTACCAGATGTCGGAAAACGGCATTCCCCTCGAATGGGTCCGGCTGATGAAAGCAACCATTAAATGCGCAGCAGCCGGTTTTTCCGCACGCCGAATGGTCAAGCAATACATTGAGAAATTCTATTCCAACAGCATCAAAAATGTGCTGGAAGATTAGCTCGTGTCCATTCGGTGAAACCAACGACATGAAGTTGGTCAGACCCAAGCTGAGCGATTCACCTTTTTTGCAAATATTTGAATTGACTCGATTTCAGCTTGTTACGTTTGATTTAATTCCTCAAAAGGTGACACCTATTGGGTTGCCGATCTCACCACATCTTCGGCGTTAGATATCGCCGCGCATAGTTAACTATAGCGCGACGACATCTGCCTTGAATATGCGGCAAGCTCGACAATCACTCAGCTTGGGTCAGAACGATATATAAAAAGGAAGATATCCACTGAAAAGCGAAAAGTTGGCAAAAGAGTAACTAGAAGCCATCTCAAAAAAACCGAAGTAGTATTTTAATGCAACCAAGATGAACCATACCCAGGAAATTTTCTGCATGGTATTCGTACCGGACAATCAACCGCCTGAAGTTTTGAAGCCAGGCAAACAGACGCTCCACCTTCCATCTACACCGGTATCATCGCGATTTCTGCCGTCTTGGGTGTTCGGTTTTATCCGTGTAATAGAAGAGAACGCTTAATATCAACTCAAAAGGAGGGTTAAGATGAGCGCAAAAAAAGATGCTTATGTGGATAAATTGAAGGCCCAGTTGGACCGGTGGAACGCCGATATTAACAAACTGGCGGCCAACGCCGCCCAGGCGGAAGCGGAGGCGAAAATCGAATATCTAAATAAGCTGGATGACTTGCGTACCAAGCGCGATGATGTCAGGGACAAGCTTTTGGCTGTGCAACAGGCTGGGAAGGGGGGATGGGAGGACCTCAAAGAAGGCCTTGAAAATTCATGGGAGATTTTGAAGATGAGCTTCAACAATGCAAGGACCGAGTTTGAGAAGGAGTACAACAAAGGCACAAAAGAGTAAAAAGGAAAGGCTGAATGGACTGGAAGACATTAACGAGTTTGGGTCGTTTCAAAGATATCGTCATGGTCATGATAAGATACGGATTTGACGATCTGGTCGATCGTCTCAACATTCCGGGAACCAAGTTCATGCGGAAAAAAAGTCGCATCGACCAGCCGCTGAACACCTTTGAAAGAATCCGATATGCCTGCGAAGAACTGGGACCGACCTTTGTCAAGTTCGGGCAGATGGCGAGTCTTCGGCCGGATCTGGTGCCGCCGCAGTTGATCGATGAACTCGGCAAACTACAGGATGACGTTGCGCCCGTGGACATGTCGCAGATCAGCGAAGTGATTGAACAAAGCTCCGGCAAACCGCTCAAGGAAACGTTCAGCGTTTTTGATGTGACGCCGGTGGCGGCAGCTTCCATCTCCCAAGTCCATCGCGGTGTTTTGGCGGCGGATGGGCGTATCGCATCGGTCAAAGTCCAACGCCCGGGCATTCGGGCCAAGATGCGAACCGACCTCGACATTCTGGCGATCCTGGCGGAACAACTTCATGAGCGAGTCGAAGAACTAAACAGTTTCGATCTTCCCAATCTCGTTCGCTTAATCAAAAAAACCCTGCTCCGTGAGCTCGATTTTAGAAGTGAAGCACGACACATGAAAATTGCACGCACATATGCGGGCGAAGCGGCTGATGTCTATATTCCCGAGGTTTATGAAGCATATTGCTCAGAGCAGGTACTGGTGATGGAATTCATTCAGGGCGCGAAATTGAAAGATTTCAAGCGCGAATCGATCGCCGATCCCGAATTGCTGGCAAAGCAGGGCCTTGGTGCCGCCATCGACCAAATCCTCAAACACGGTTTTTTTCATGCCGATCCGCACCCCGGAAATATTCTGATAACCCAAGACGGTCGCATGTGTTTAATCGATTGGGGAATGACGGGACGGCTATCGGAACGCGACCGCTACCAGCTCATCGGGTTGTTGCAAGCAGTGTTGGAAAAAGACGGCGAAGCCATGGTTCACATCCTTTTGCGTATCGGACATGCCGAAGCGGCCATCGACCAAAGGGGCCTGGAGAGGGACCTGCTGGATATCCTGGACCTGCACTACGCAGTTCCCATCCAGGATATGAATATCGGTCAGTTGCTCATGGCGATCACGGATCTTTTACGGACCTATAGCCTCTGGTTGCCCCCGGACCTGGTGATCATGATCAAGGCGCTGGTCGCCGCCGAAGGCACAGCCCGGCGCATCTATCCCGAACTGGATGTGGTATCCGGAGCCAAGGCGCATATCTCAAAGCTGGCGGCTCAGCGGTACACTCCCGAATCGGTGTTGCGCCGCCTGCGCTTCACCGTGTCCCAGTTGTTAAGTTTGCAAAAGGAGATTCCGAGTCGCTTTGAGAGCCTGCTGGGCAAGGCTGATCGCAATGAACTGACACTGGGATTCCGGCACGAAAACCTTTCCGGCCTTATCGACACCCTTGAAAACGTGGCCAGCCGTGTGACCTTCGGCATCATCATCGCGGCCATGATCGTCGGATCCTCGATGATCATCACCACCGGCGTCAGACCGCTTTTGTTCGGTTTTCCCGCCTTGGGCGTCATCGGGTATCTGTTTTCCGGATTGTTGGGGATCTGGCTGCTGATCAACATCATTCGCAAACGAAAGTATTGACCCGCCATGTGGTTCAAATGGAACATGAATACAGCAGCGATGCAAATGAATGAAATTGGTCACCCAGATTGCACGATCACTCGTGGACAGCCCCCAGGATGTTCGCGTCAATGCCATTGAAGGCGACCACACCACGGTGCTGGCATTGTGTCATGGAAAGCCGCCTATTCAAATTCCAAGAGCGCCGACACGGCGGGGGAGTCAAGTCCTCCGGGCGGGTGAAATATTTCTTCATTTATGACGATGCCGCCATTCGATTCGAGTAAATCAAGTAGCGTGCAGCCAATCGGGCGTGCGCTATCGGGGCAGGATGTATCGCGCTGCCCACCATCCTGCCCTACTACCATCTTACGTGAGGTACAGGCCTTGCCATCGGGCATGGCCAATTGGAACCAACCATTTTCCTAGTGGTGCTGTCCATCCCCTTGATGGGCGGCATCGGCTGTTTCTTTTCCGGGATCCGGGGAAATGTGACTTTTTACGGATTCATCAACGCGGCGCCGCCTAAAAAGGTCAAATATGACCACCGGTTAAATACGACCCTTTTTCGATGGTGGTAATCGGTGTCCCACAGAATGTCTTTTTAGCAGATTACGTTAAAATATCAAAATTTTGGGTATCCTTACAGTGAGTGTATGGTACCTGGCATAAAGATTGAAGATTCAGCAATAGAAGATGTCGGCACGACGACTTTCGTTATTCAACAGGTTATTCAACAGGAGGTCTACCATGAAATCAAGCACCCAGGACAAAGGCAGAAGGCAAGTGGCACAAAGTGAAGGGCAAGATCAAGCAGGTCGCCGGAAAAGCAGTCGGGAACCGCGACCTGGAAAAGCCGAAGGCGATGCCGAAAGTATTGACGGGAAGGTTCAGGAAAAGGTCGGCCAGATAAAGGACGTCGTCGGGAAGTAACATGGGCGCCCGTCAAATGAATTTGATGGCGTTAAAAAAGGAGGCCACCATGCTTTGGACCATATTTGTAATTCTACTGGTTTTATGGGGGTTGGGATTGATGACCGGGTACACGTTGGGCGGCGTCATCCATGCCCTGCTGGTCATCGCCATCATAGTAATACTGATCCAGGTGCT
>CAVOIA010000009.1:0-107803 GCA_963695845.1 uncultured delta proteobacterium
GGTTGCAAAAGACATTTAAAGGAGTGGCATGCAATGAGTTACTTAAAAACTACCTTATCAATTCTCATCCTCATCGCTGCAAATGCAGCGCACGGAGCAACTGGCACTGCCGTTACCTACGAGGTCGACGGCCAATCATACGAAGGCTACTACGTCAGTCCCGCGGACAAGGCACCGCTGGTCTTGCTGATCCACGACTGGGACGGTTTGACGGACTACGAGATCAAACGGTCCCACATGCTCGCCGACCTGGGCTACTCGGTGTTTGCAATGGATCTGTTCGGGGCCGGTGTCCGGCCCACGGAGGTCAAGGACAAGCGTCAGCACACTGGCGAACTCTACAAGGACAGGGGCAAGATGCGCGCCCTGATGACCGGCGCCCTCAAGACCGCAAGAGACAAGGGTGCCGATGTCGGTAGCGCCGTCGCCATGGGCTATTGCTTCGGGGGAGCGGCTGTGCTGGAGTGGGCCCGGTCCGGGGTGGAACTGAAGGGGTTTGTGACCTTCCACGGCGGCCTGAAAACGCCCGAGGGGCAGGACTACAGTAGGGCGCGGGGCAAGATCCTCATTTTGCACGGCACGGCTGATAGCGCAATCTCCATGGACCAGTTCGCTGGGCTGGCCAATGAGCTTGAGACGGCAGGGATGGACCACGAGATGATCACATACGGCGGCGCCCAGCATGCCTTCACCGTTTTCGGGGGTAGCCGTTATCAGGAGGCTGCCGACAAGAAGTCCTGGAAGCGCTTTACGGAGTTCCTTTCCGACATCCTGAAAAAATAGGGCGGTAGGCGATTATGGCACCGGGAGGCAGGGTGGACCATGAATGTGGTCCACTCTGCTTGGCTTGGCAATCGCTTTATATTTCCATTTCGTACCTGTAACATATTGTTGAGTTTCGATTTTACAATATTTGGCAAGTTGTGTTGTGAGTTTCGTTATGTTGTGGTTTTCATTCCTCATATCATTCCATCTAATTCCATGAAAATTTAACAATCCATATCATTCCTCTGATTCGACCCTCCTATCGTTTCACGACGACTGGAAGGAATACCTGTATAGCTCTGACTATCAGGATCTCTTGTACTTCGGCCCACGATTTGTAACTCTAAATGGGGATATATAGAAAAGCCCGAAGTGGCACCTTCGGGCTTTAGGCAAGAGCTACCGCAAGCATCCGGAAGCTCCCACACCATACTTCCTTTCTATTGCACCTTCCGGCTGTTTGCAAGGCCGGAGGCATGCCCAAGGTGTTACTGATTCTCATTCAATGTCGATGGTGTGATTTTACTTTTTGTATCTGCAGAAGCTGTTTCAGAGGACAGGCCTATTGTTGTGATGAATGCCGTAGTGCGGGAAAGCGCAAAAACCATTGCAAAGCACAAAGAAAATATCGCCGGACTCAAAAGGGCAAAAAGAACCACTGTGAATCTGAAAACCGTCGCAGACACGGCAATGCGCAAAGAAAACCAAAAAACATGGATGATGCCACTTCAACACCCCGGCGTCCATGGGCTATGTACATCGTAACCCGCACAAAAAACTGTACCTGCCGTTTCGATACAAGGCCATTTTGCCATTTTTGCGGTATTCGTGGCCGGATTGTGAAGATGTTCCCCCGCCGCGGATATGGTTAACCCAATCGAAAAGGTGGCCATGATAATAAAAAAGAAAATTCTCAATCCTGATCGTATCAGACGCATCCGTGGTGGGTTCAGCTTCATCCCGCACCGGTTTCTATGCGGTGGATTCTTGGCCACGTTGCAGCAAAAGAAAATACTTCTCTACCTGTTCCTGGTGCTTGCCTCAGACCGCCATGGACTCTCTTTCTACAGTTACGACTCTATTTGCACCCTACTGCAGATGAACGATCAGACCATCCATTGATTGAAGAATCGATTTAAATTTCCGTCATGATGTATTCTTGAGGGCAAACTGGACAAGGATCCTTTTTTGATATGAAGCCAACCGTCAATACGCCGGTTGCCGCCCAAATATACCCTCGCTTCAGTTACTTTTATGCAGAATCGTTGCTTCCGAATTAGCTCATACTAACGTCAGGGTAACTATTTTCTAAACAAATGCTAACAAAGTGATTGACGCCCCTATTCCCCCTAATTAAAATGTAAACACCGTTGTAAGTGACACTGGTATGATTTGGTGGATGAGCACCAGCAATAGAGAAGGTATCCGTTACGATGGCTTACAACCACGCTTGGCAAACAGTATTCAGACCGGGGGCATCCGATGATTTTTTCACGGCGGATCACCCCGTTGGATTTCAGGCGAGTGCCCAAGGGTTCACTCCGGTCAATGCCTGGTGGCTGTCCGAACTGTGCAGGTTGATCTATCGAAAAGACGCAACGGAAGGTGTTGACCGGTTGGGTCATGCATCGCGAAATGACTTCCTGGCACGGGTGGGTCTGTCTGAACGGCGATTTTTCAGCGGCCCCATCACTCAGGGCGCCCTGGTGGAGACCGTGGACGGCGGCGATGGGGCCTTCGCCGCGCTGGTGTTTCGCGGAACCACCGGCAGTCTGTTCAACTGGCTGTCCAACCTGGACATGGTTGCCTGTAAATGGCCCACCGGCGGCAATGTGCACCGGGGATTTAGGAATATTTTCATGGAGCTTTGGGGCACCATCGCTGCTGCGCTGGAAGTCATTGAGAAACCGTTGTACTACACCGGCCACAGCTTAGGCGGTGCGCTGGCCACCCTGGCGGCCTCACTTCGACAACCACGTGCAGTTTACACCTTCGGGGCGCCACGCATCGGGGATGCCGAGTTTGCCCAAACGCTTGCCGGTGTTCCGGTGTTCAACGTATTCAACCCGAAGGATATCGTTACCGAAATGCCCCCGGTCAGTCGTCTAACCCGATTTACCCATGCCGGTATCATCGTGAGAAACGAGGAGATTCGCCCGCCCCGCCGCCCATTTGCCCAAGCACCTTCATTTTTAGCCAACCACGCCCCCTTGAATTATACCGCCCAGTTGCCCGTGGCTTTCGACAATTAGCGTCCCGCCTCACAGGCATTTTTTCAAATCAATTTTTCGAAGGCGTTGCCTGCGGGATAATACGAATGCCTATGACGACCTAAAGCCGCTGGCTTCGAGGCGGCATGTGCCTGAAAAATATTGAAAGGGTGTGAGGCCGGAGCAGTCAATTGAGGTCCTGTTGGACCATCCGATAAAGGTGAATCGCTCAGTTTGGGCCCAATTTAGTGGACACCATGGAAAGTTCAATGCCGAGGACGGAGGGATTTGTTCCATATTGCCTTCCATTATATATGCATGAATACCCACAATGCCCCGCTACAAATGAGTAGTACTGCTAATTGCCATTTTTTATTTAAATAATATAATGACATTATCGATTGTTGCCTCAATTGCTTACTGATCATTTGATGGTCTGGAGACACAGAACCGTTAATGAAAGGGGGCAATAAAATGTTAGAAAACGGTAACTTAAAAGCATTGATGTGCTTAATTTTCCCAGTCACTTTTTTAGTTTGGTCCCAGCCCCTTGTTTTTGCAGATTCTGAACCACAGACCGAAAATGTTATTAATGCAGCGGTCGAAAGAACCAATGCCATCAAAGCGCTCCCTGAAAAGACCCACCTAAAAACCCTTGATGGCAAGATGGTGCCGTTGAAGCCGTTTTTCGCTTATTGCGATGCGATGTTTCCATTTTGTTGCATGTTTGAGAAATTTTACTATTGGGAAAATGAAATTAGAGATGTTGTCTCGGATACTCCCAATGGCAGGGTCAAACATAAAATACGATGTTACTTTAATTGTTTGTCAACCCTTTGTCCCCAATTGTGTGATCCATTAAAAACACATGGGGATATTGCGGAGTTTTACGATGCTGAAGGAAGTTTTATGGGTCTTGCCGTATATATGGGAAACGGAAAATATTGTTCATTACCTTACTGTGATAACCAGCCGTAGAATCTTTGTTTATATCCACCTGCTAAGCAAAAAATGGAACGACGTATCTTTATCCGATGAAATAACGCCGATACTTTGAATTTCTCCAAAAAAACAAAAATTTTGGCATGCGCCAAATAATCAAGATGATCTCAATACATCTGCAATCCCGCCAAAACCAAGATGTGGTATTGGTACCTGTAATTTTGGGATGCGATAGATTATTTCAGGATTGTTGGAGAGTACCAGAAGACTTCCGATTCCAAACGCCAAACCCCTCTTAGAAACTCTTTTTATTAAGGAATAGAAACTGTTTTGTTTCATCTAACCCTCCTTTTTCAATGCTTAAAAATTGAAGTAGTGTCGGGAAAAAACATAATTTAACTAAATGCAATCAAGATCCTTGCTCCGTCCTAATAGAAAAAAACAACTTTCTATTAGGACGCTCGCATGCATAATTTGAGGGGGGTCTCCATTGAAACTTCACCTGTTTGTGCAGTCAAAGTTTAAGGAACCCAGTGTCTCTCTCAGAATAAAAGGAGCGTATATTCTAAGGAATCTTGATATTATAATCTACACCTCAATCATTTAAAATTATCTACTCGGATCAAGACACGCATTGTGTTACAGACAGCCTGATAGAGGGGAGGCCCTCCGAAGTTAATATATTGTAGCTCAGTTGGGATCGTTAGGGTTTTTTTGTCTAGAGAAACCGAACCAACCAATTCCCCTCTTTGTTGTTTGAAGGTACCATCAGGCACATAAAGTTTAATTATAATTACATCCTTATTTACCTGATACTTGGTATCAAACACCAAATTTTGTGAACGTGCTCTTGGCCCCAAAGATTCGCTCCCAGGCGGAAAGTCTATAGGGTAGTTCCATATATCAGCATGTCCGGTGCCATCCGAGTAAAATTCCCAAGTGCCCATTGCTGAAGTGGTTGCACCCCATACACCTACACGGCTGAATGGAACATAAAGCGGGTTGCCAAGAGCGTCGGTAGTTTCCACAAAGCCACTTGGAGAATGAATGCAGCTTCCCGTTGCGATCATCTCATAGGTTCCGTTGATGCTTCCTTTGTGGTCATTTTTGTCCTTGCCAGACACCATTCCCGCAAACATAAACGCGGATGATACGGCGATAATCACAATAACTGTTAACTTTTTCATTTTAATCTCCTCTAAGCTGTTTAGGTTTTTGAAAATAAGAATACAAATACGATTCTCAATGTTCCTTGACCGAACGCGCGAACGGATGTGCTCTTAAACCATCACCTCCTTTCAAAGATTTTAGTAGTGCAACTCAGTATTTGGTTGATCTCCAAATGTATATTAAAAAAAGGCGATATGACTTTACCCAAATCGAACAGTTGCCGACCTAAATGCAAGGAATCGCCTTCATTGAAAACAGGTTTCTGTATATATCAAGCGGAGTGTTAAATTAAAGGGGGGAGCGTAAAACCAACATTTCGTCTTGCAGTTTCCGCTTGGGTTAAAAGCACGCAAAAAGTATACGGTTTTTTAAAATTGTAACTTTACGCAACCGAAATAGATTTTTGCCTATTTTAACCTATTTTGCTACTGGTGAGAAAAAGACATGTTGAGAAAATTAGTTTTCAAAGTTTAAGCTCGCCTATATTTAGACGCAGGTAAGGATACGTGCCTCAAGTCGTACCAATTACAGTTCAGGTACGGGTAGATTTCAATTGAATAACAATATCGAGAGGTTTTGTGTTTTACCTTCCATTGCGATATGATTTACGATATATATGAATTACAGGCGTAGAACTGTTATAACAGTTAAGTTTTTTAATTTTTCATTCGATATTTCATTGGTGCCGCCATGGAAAGGCTTGAAGCCATCCAATTAGATCTGGCCAAATATCGAATCACCCTTCAATTCCCCGACGATAAAGCGCCTCTTGTCGTCCACTTCGATACCCCATCCAGGCGATTCTATTTTTCGGTCATTGCCTTGATTATTACTGAAATGAAAATGCGCGGTAGGCCGGAATACATTCATATCCGCAGGCATCAGAAAATTCTTACCCAGCTCGATCTGTCCCTTTCGGGCAAAAACGCATCCAAGAACGCGGAGGGCATGTGGGCCAAAATCAATATGGCCTGGCGTCACCGGCTTCCGGATTTAGAGTCGGCAGCGGTCTTTAAGGTCCTCGATCGAGACATTGTCACGCCTTACGAAAAAGGGGGGAGGTACAGGTATCACTGTTCCGAGGCAGAATGCGACGTCTGGGCCAGTCTATTCGGCTACGATGACAACAACAAATGGCGGTTCAAATTTGCATTTAGTGAGGCACTGATCGACTTGAGTGATATTTCGCTGACCTTGGGCGATCTGCGGGACAAAGCGGCTTGGGATGAGTTTGTCGATCGACTCGACATTCCGTCCACGACCGAAAATGATTTTAAAGAATCAATGGTTGCAGTGAAAGCAGAAACGCCCTCGCTAAACGGGCCGCCTCAGGTTAAAGTCCACACAGTCATTTGGAGCGGAGCAGCTGTCGCGGCAGCGATCCTCATAGCCATTGTGGTTTGGCGGTTCGCTCTCCACAAAGCGCCCAATCAGACCGAAAGCATCGACCTGGGCATTGCGGCCTATTCCAGCAATGATAAACCCTCCCTGGCTGTCTTGCCTTTCGACAACCTCACCGGCGACCCCCAGCAGGAATATTTCAGCGACGGGCTCACTGAGGAACTTATCACTGCACTCAGCAATGTTCCAAAGCTCATTGTGATCGCTCGAAACTCCACATTCACATATAAAGGCAAACCCGTTAAAGTTCAGCAAATTAGTGAGGAATTGGGTGTAAGGTATGTTTTAGAGGGAAGCGTTAGAAAGAGTGGAGACGAGATACGAATATCGGCCCAGTTGGTCGACGCAATTAACGGGCATCACTTGTGGGCGCAACGCTATGAAGGAAACCTGAGCGACATATTTACCGTTCAAGAAGAGATCACGAAAGAGATTATTTCGGCCTTGCAGGTAAAACTGACGGAGGGGGAAGAAGTAAGAGTTGCTGCAAAAGGCACAAATAACCTTCAAGCCTATTTAAAGTACTTGAAGGCGAATGAGCTTTTTTACAAACATACCCCAGAGGATTGTGCTTTGGCAAGGAAATTGGCAGAGGAAGCCGTTGCCTTAGACCCACGGTATGCCTCGGCATACTACGTTCAATCAAAAACGCACATATTGGACATGTGGTTCGGCACGAGCAAATCCCCCGAGGCTTCTATGGCGAAGGCTATGCAATTAGTGCAAAAGGCTATTGATTTGAATGATGCTTATGCTGACGCCCACGCCTTTTTGGGCTGGATATTCGCAATGACACGACAGTACGATCTGGCCCTTGCCCACGCGGAAAAGGCTGTGGCCCTCAATCCCAATTCAGCTGAATCACACATGAGATATGGTATGATTCTTAATCAAGCTGGTAAGTACAAGGAATCTATTTCGTATTTACAGACAGCGATACGCCTTAATCCTATACCACCGAATGTATATTTATACACTTTGGGACTTGCTTACTGTTATGATGGACAATACGACCAGGCCATAAGATGGTGTGAAAGAGCTGTCCGTGAAGAACCAAATGCTATGTTTGCGCGATTGTTTATGGCTCTTATTTATAGTTTGTCCGGACGGGATGAGGAGGCTCAGATTGAGGCTGCTGAAGTGCTTAGAATATACCCCAATTTTTCTCTCGAAAAATTCGCCAAGAGATGTGCTCTAAAAGATAAAACGCAGTGCGATCGGGTGGTAAGCGCACTGCGAAAAGCGGGGTTAAAGTGATGAAAACATTCAGCTTCGAATTACGACAAATATGCAATGCCACAGAGTGATGCTTTGTTAAACCTATTTTGATAAAGTCTTGAAAATAAATAGAATGTTGGGAACCCATATATTGTGCCAGGTTAAAATGACCAAATGGTCAATTTATTGTATCTTACACATACAAACCTGGCCGCCAATCCGAAAAATGGCATTTTTCAGCTAAATGATCTAGTAGGAATCTGGACACAAGATACAACACCTGAAGACTTTACAAAAAGTGTTATTAAAATTTTGAAAGATGGAACTTACACAATCGCCTATGATGTTGAAAAAATAGAAACAAAACCAGTTGATAAAGGCCAATTAAAATTAGAAGGAAAAGATATTGTTTTAATTCCTTCAGAAAGTCCCATGTGTACAAATTATTCGGGAAAGTACGCTATAAAGAAAATAGAAAAAGATAAGTTGGAACTCACTGCTCAGGAAGATCCATGTGAAAGAAGGCGTGCTGCTTTAAATCGTGTATTAATTCGGATCTACCCTTAGAACAGTTTTAAGATTACTCTCCAACAACCTTGTAGATATCAGCCTCTCAAATTTCCAACGATGTTTGAAAATAATCACAAACGGACAAACCTTGCCAGAATAACCGCTCCCGTGGTATCGGGTGGATAACCGAAGCATACCGTAGTCATAAAGATTCCTACCACCCTCATATTTCTTGGAAGGAGTGCGAAATGAAACAGCATGATAGCGTGGTGACGAAAGCGAACAAGCATCGGTCTTTAATTCGTATCTTTCTTATTTTGTTTCTGTCCCTTTTTCTATTGAACTGTGGCGGTGGGGGTGATGGTGGCGGTGGCGGTGGGGGGGAAACCACGCTGACCCCTGCAGCAGTTGATGACACAACAGGCGCCGAAGTCGTATCCATGGCGTTTGCCGCCGTACCTTTGATGGATTTGGATGAGGAATTCGACACTCTTTCCGCGTCATCCGATACCAGGCCCAGCCAAAAAATCGCCGACTGGGCATTGAGACGGGTCAAGGAAGAGATCTTCTCCGCAGCGCCTTATCAGGCGGCAGGCAGTGCGTCGGAATCCGAAGACTGTAGCTCTGGCAACATGACCATGAACATTACGTGGGACGGGCCGGAAACCACAACGGATTGTTCACAGGTCAGCAACGTAAACGCAACCATACAGTTCAACCAATGCAGCGAAAGCGGCACATACATTAATGGAACGATTTATTTACACATTTCGGGCAATCTGTGCAATCCTTCTGCGATGTCCATGGACTTTGTCAATGCGACTATCCAGAGCGGCGACGTCAATGCCAGCATGAACAGTTTTTCAATCGATTTTTCTATCGGCGGTGACACCACCTCGGCGACCTTCAACGGCGATGTTTCAGGCAGTACCGGCGGCGTTTCAGATGCCATGAATTTCAGCAACTTCAACATCACCAATACGGAGACAGACGAAGGCGACAGCGCCACCATCAGCGGCGCCATCAGTGGAAGTTGCTTCAACGGATGGGTGACGTTTGCCACCATAGAGCCTGTTTTTACGCCGTACTACGGTTATTGCCCCACATCGGGTCAGGTGACTGTATCGGGCGACGGCGAAGTGACGGTAACCTTTAACAGCGACTACAGCGTCAGGGTGGGTAACACGAAATACGCCTCGTGCGAAAATCTGCCCCAGACCTGCCAATAAGACAACTCCTGCGTCTTGTTCAACGTAAGCGTCTTTTAAACCGCCCTCTGTTGCAGAAGCATCGATGACTGCCAGTCAATCCGAACGGGAAGCAGGTCGCGAAAGTCGGCTTCATTCACGGCAGAAGGAATTTTGGAGAACAGGAAAGGGAGGTAAGTGTATGGTTCCAGGCCATTAGCCTTGGCCGTTTCGATCAGGCTGAAGAATGTGGCGCTGGCCTCGGCGCCGTTCGGCCCGACGGCAAACTGCCAGTTCTTGCGACCTAGTACAAGCGGTATTGCGCCGGCCCGGTTCGTTAAGCACCTGCAGCGGACTTTCATCGATGTTGATCACCGGGCCACCACGAATTTCTTTTTTCAGTAGTTCGATGAGCGGCCTCCAGCGCAAGGCCGCCTGAATCATCCAGTTGGCCAGGGTCGACCAAGAAAAATCGATGCCCAGCCGGTTGAAGATCTTTTGTTGGCGAAAAAGCGGCAGTGCATCGGCAAACTTGGCAACGGCGATGTGGGCCAGGAGCCCCGCGCTGGCGACGCTTTTGGGAATCAGCTGTTCGGGGGGCGGCGCGATTTTGACCGTCGGGCCGTCGTCTTCGACGCCTTCGCAGGCCTATTTGGGGCGGATATGGCGGAGCACCTGCATCCCGGTCGAGATGTAGTCGAGCTTTTCGCAGGTCTCTTCGCCGATGCGGCTCAGCATCGCCCCGCAGGCACACCGTTTCTCATCTTCAGAAATGTCGTGCAGGACCTCAACGCGGGGCAGATCCGCAGGCAACGGCTTGCGGCCGCGCTTTTTTCGGGTGTGTGCCGGGATTAATATCTTTTCGTCTTCTTGGATGGGCGCAACGGATGCGTCGGAGACAAACAACGGCAACTGGTCGGCAGGAATGGACGGCAGTGATTCGGTATCGTCGGGCAGCCGGTCAGTTCCAAAGACATGCCCGATACGTATCACAACCTGTCCGTGCTGCCCACGGATCTTGTGAAGATGGGGTTAATAAACCGCTATTGACCCAACCCCGCCTCTGCTGACGCAGAGAGCGGGGTGAGGCTCAATCATGAACGGGGGAACCCGTGGCATTCTGTCTTCGACAGCTTAAAACGGCGGAGCAAATCTTCCCCATCGCACCTATTCTAGTAATTTAGAAATATAATTGTAGCTTATGCCATCCAGCCAAGCTTAAGCTCATTGAGTTTTTCTGGTTTTGGTTTGCCGGTAGCTATGTCCCAGCCCATCGCCGCGTAGTAGCTGTCCAATACCTTGTCCATATCCACCACTTGGCCTTCACCCACGCCGTCGGTCGCCGGTTCCTGAAGCAGCCGCTTGGGCAGCTTATCGTCTTTGCGGTCGAAACCAAAGCGGGTATTGATGACACGCTCCATATTTATGGTACGCTCGGCCGCCTTGAGCAATTCCTCAATCGTCAGAATGCGGCCGGTGACTGCCGTATAGAGCGAGGCCCAGGTGCTGCCTTTGACCGCCAGGCAGATAGAGGCGAACAGGCAGGCCCCCAGCAGATTGGTGGCCATTGAGAGCTCCTGCAGGGGTTTCACCCAGCCTTTGTTGTCGTCTTCCAACGGGTTCTGTTTTTCGGTAATGCCCAACTCTTCGTCAACATAACCGAAAGCGTCCACCACAGATGCGTAGGGACGCAGGTGGTCTGCGCCACGGGGCGAAACCGCGTGGACGACGGCTTCGCCCTTGCTAGCACGAACCCCGCAGGAAGCCATTTCCAGGCCTTTCACGTGGAAGGCATAATCACCGGCATCGCTGCCAAGTTTCTCGGCAGCTTTTTTTGAGCCATTGGCCAACAGGTCGCCGATGCCTTCGCGATAGGCAATTTTACGGACAATCTCCAGGGCGGCAGGCACATTGCCCCAAGTTATCTCAATACCGTCGCTGTTTTCCTTGTTTAGAATGCCCCGGTCATACCATTCCATGGCCGTGGCCAGAACCTGCCCGGCGCTGATAGTGTCAAGCCCCAGTTCGTTGCAATCGTAGCCCAGCTTGGCCACGGCGCTGACATCATTTATCAGGCATTTGGAGCCGAAAGCGCCCAGGGTTTCATATTCAGGACCGCCGCCGCTCTCACCGGCATAAGGCCCCTCTTTAATGGTGGTTTTACGCCCACAGGCAATGTAGCATTGGGCGCAGGCATAGGGTTTGACATCCAGGGTCTTGTGGTAGGCTTCGTGGCCGAGAACGTCGTGGGACTCAGGGTAGGTAGTGCGCTGCCAGTTTTTTGTCGGCAAGGTTCCCGTAGCGCTGATGGAGATGTAGAATCCGGGGGTACCAAAAGGCTTCAACAATCCCGCGGTAAAGGCTTCTGCGTCGATCTCCTCGCGGGATTTTTTAGATGCCACATTTAAGGCCTCGGGATCGGCTACGGCGACTTCCTGCGTTCCCATTACCCCCACGGCTTTTAGGTTCTTGGAACCAAACATGGCACCGCCACCGCCGCGGCCGGCCGAGCGGTGTTGGTGGGTCATCAGGCAGGAGAAGTTGACTAAATTCTCGCCGGCCGGCCCAATGCAGATAACCTGAGCCTTGGTGCCTAGATCCTCCTTGATGGCTTTTTCTGTGGGGGACACGCGCTGGCCCCACAAGTCGGCAGCATCCTCGATGCTGACGCGGTCGTCGGCGATGCGAAGCCAAACGGGCTTGGGTGCCTTGCCGGTGACCATTAGCAGGTCGTAACCGGCTTTCTTCAGGGCTGGTGCGAAATGGCCACCGACATTGGTCAGCCCCAGAGTACCGGTGGCCGGCGACCGGAAGACCAGCACCAGGCGACCGCCCTCGGGAGCTTTGGTGCCGTTCAAAGGGCCGGTGGCAAAAATAATCGGCGATTCGGGATCCAAAGCATCTCGGCCAGGATCCATATGGTCATAGAAGAGCCTAACGGCCAGACCTTCGCCACCGAGGAAATCCTCGTACCACTCCTTGGGAATCTCTTGGGTCGTGATGATTCCCTGTGACAATTCTACGAGCAGGGCTTTGCCCATGTATCCATCCATGGCAACCTCCTTTTTTGGGAATGATGTAATCGATGGTAATTTTGATTCTTACTTATACGAACGATGACTTACAATAATAAATTAAGAATGGCTTGTTTGTAAAGATCTTCAATTTGATTTGTGAATTCGGAAAAAACGATGGTAAAAATAATTTTTGCCAACCTCTCCGCTGTGTTTATGGCAGTGTACTCTCAGGAGCTTATTTTTTGACAATTTCAGGTGTTTAAGATACCATATTGATTCTTCGGAACGATGATCGAACTCGTTGGTTATACAACGGACCTCTAACAAACAGTGACACGGCATGGAAATTACTCTCCGCCAGATAAAATACTTCATCGCCGCTGCTGAAACTGGCAAAATTGCCGCCGCCGCCAGTTTGCTCAGCATATCGCCTTCATCGATCACGGAATCCATCAAAGAGTTAGAGAAGGTCGTGGGGGTCAAGCTGATCACAAGGCACCGCCGGGGCATCAATCTGACCTTTGACGGCTATCGTTTTCTGCAGCATTGTTGCAACATCAACACCACGGTCTCCGATGCGGTCTATGCGATAAAGAACTCTTCCACCAGTGTCTCCGGTGAACTCGTTCTGGGCATTACCATCACCGTAGCGGGCTATTTTATTGCCTCGCCGCTGGCCCGTTTCAAGCGGACCTTTCCCAACATCAAAATTAAAGTTTTAGAATATCCCAGGGATATCATAGAGATCATGCTGATGGAGGGAAAGCTCGACTTGGCAGTGCTACTTGTTTCCAACGTTCATAACGAAAGTCTTTCGATGGAAACCTTAGTATGTTCCAAAAGGCGGCTATGGACCGCCGTGAACCATCCTTTGTGTCTAAATGATAGAGTCACCCTCAAAGACATTTCCATAGAGCCCTACATACAGTTGATGATCGATGAGGCCGGTGTCACCCACTTGAGTTTCTGGCACCAAAACAACCAAAATCCCAATATCATTTTTCGAACCGAGTCGGTCGAGGCCGTTCGAAGCATGGTGGCGATGGGATCGGGGGTGACCATTTTATCCGATATGGTCTATCGGCCTTGGTCCCTCGAAGGAGATCGCATCGAGGCCCGCGACATCGTCGACAACATACCCACCATGGATGTGGGCTTAGCCTGGGCCAAAGACCGCCATCTGAGCAAGGCCGCCCTAAGTTTTATCGAATTTTGCCAGATGGAGTACAAGTCGGCCGGCTTCGCGCCAACGGGCACCAAAGGGAAAAAGCTGGTGGCGCCGAACCGCTATCGGCGCTAATTGTGACTTCAATTATTCCGATTTTACAGCCCAATTAAATTCCATCTCTTGTTTATCCGACGTCCCTCTTTAGGTATATATTCTAATATATTCAATATTTTAAATATTATTAATTTTGTGAGTAAAATTTAGTGAAAATAATTATTCCGAAACCGTGGAGCAAATTCAAATAATATCAGAATTATATAAAATTCATAATATCCGAATTCATAAATCAAAAACATGAATTATACAAAAGCTGATTTTCATGATAATCACATAAACAATGGTTCAATAGGCTATTATGCAAAATCAATTTAAGGGAGGGCGTTATGAAAAATGCAGAATTTTCGGCAAAAGTGGTCTGCCTCGTTGCATTTGCGCTGGTATTCTCAATGGCTCAGGCCTCGGCTGACTGGTATCCCATCAATGTGGAAGTCTGGGATCCGCCTTTTGACATGAGCAGCCCCAGATCTCAGATGGATTATACGCCCCTGGAAAAAGCCTCGAAGAAGTGGAACATCTGTGTCTCCTTTCCGCACATGAAGGACGCATACTGGATGGCTGTGGATTACGGCGTTGTTGAAGAGAGCAAGCGGTTGGGCGTAAACATGCAATTGGTGGAAGCCGGTGGCTATGTCAATCTCAACAAGCAGATATCACAGATCGAGGATTGTGTAGCCAGTGGGGCAAACGCGGTGGTGATCGGGGCAATCTCTTTCGAGGGCCTTAACAACTTGGTCTCGGAAGTAAGAAAAAAGGGCATCCCGGTAATCGACGTCATCAACGGTATGTCCTCCCCGGAGCTTTCGGCCAAATCCTTGGTCTCTTTCGGTGAGATGGGGTCGAAGGCGGGCGAGTATCTGGTAAAGCTGCATCCTGCCGGCAGCGATCCAGTGAATGTGGCTTGGTTTCCTGGTCCGCCCGGTGCCGGCTGGGTGGAAGCCGGTAACAAGGGGTTTTCCGAAGCAGTGGCCAAGGGTGCGATCAAGATCGTGGCCACCAAGTATGGCGACACCGGCAAAGAGGTGCAGAGCCGTTTGGTGGAAGATACCCTGGAAGCATTTCCCAATGAGATCGACTACATCGTCGGCACTGCAGTAACCGCCGAGGCCGCCACCAGCATCCTGCGCTCCAGAGGGCTGGACAAAGAGATCAAAATCCTCTCTTATTACTTCACTCCCGGCGTGTACCAGGGAATAAAAAGCAACCGCATCATGGCCGCACCCACGGACTCCACGGTGATCCAGGGCCGCATCGCTATCGATCAAGCGGTACGCGTTCTGGAAGGCAAGCCCTACGAGAAACACGTCGGCCCCAAGCTGTACGTCATTGATGCCGAGAACGTGAATACATTCGATCGAGACAGCTCCCTGGCGCCGGATGGCTTTAAAGCCACGTTTATTGTCAATTAGCTTTCCCATGATGATTCGTCCGCTATTGATGTTTCGCATCAGCGAGATGCTCAGTATCCAAGATTTGATACCCCACCCACCTTGACCTTCCCCATCATGGGGAAGGCAAGGATGGGCAAACGCTGATGATGCTCCAAAATGCATTTGTACGCCAAAGGTTGAAACAAGGGCGTCCAAATCGAATATGGACTCCATTTTAGCTGGTGAATGAACTTATCCTGGAAGTTGACAGCTGACGGCAGGAACAAGGAACGTTCATGGCGGTGCTTCAAGCTACTTATCCCACCGGCCGCTAAACCGATAATCGAAGACCACTAGCAGGATAGAGAATAGCCATGGAAAATGGCGTATTAAATGCCAACGAAACGCCCGTTCTGCTAAAGCTGGAAAAGATATCCAAGCGTTTTCCGGGTGTTTCGGCCTTAAGCAAGGTTGATTTTGACCTCCGTTCGGGTGAGGTCCACGTGCTTTTTGGCGAGAACGGCGCTGGCAAGTCCACCCTGATCAATATCGTCGCCGGCGCCTTACGCCCCACCTCGGGCGAGATGCTTTTTTTAGGGCATAAAGTTCACTTTCCCAATGTTCACACCGCCCGCAAGCACGGTGTACACGCGGTATTTCAGGAGTTTTCATTGGTGCCCCAGCTCACCGTGGACCAGAACCTCTTTCTAGGCAACGAAAAGGGCCGCTTCGGGGTGTTGGACAAACAGCAGATGCACCGCCAGGCTCGGGAGATCCTCGACCGCCTCGGTTTTGAGATTGATCCCGGGAAAAAGATTATTTACCTGACTCGGGCCGAGCAGCAGATGGTGGAGATCGCCAAGGTGTTCAGCTCAGAACTGTCGATCCTGATTCTTGATGAACCTACCGCCTCCCTGACCGAGAAGGAAACCATCCGTCTCTTCAGTCTAATCGAGCAAGCCAAACAGGAGAAGGTCGGCATTATTTACATCACCCACCGCATGGGTGAGATTCGAAAAATATCAGACCGGATTACCATTCTAAGGGATGGGAGATACATCACTACCGTCAAGACAGGTGATGTAACCGATAAAGAGCTTGTGGAACTGATGACCGGCCGGGTGATCGACCAGATCTTCCCGACAATCGAATACAATCCCGGAAAGACGGTCCTTTCAATGGAGAAAGTCACTACCGTAGATCGCTCGGCCCGCAATGTTTCCATGCAGTTTCGAGAAGGGGAGATCGTCGGTCTGGCCGGACTGGTAGGTTCGGGAAAGTCCGAGATCATGCGGGCCTGTTTCGGCCTCGAAGCGATAAAGAGCGGCCGGCTGATTTTCAACGGCAAAACGCTGACGCGTGTCACACCTTCTAGGATGCTGGACCTGGGTATGTTTTACATCCCGCCCGATCGGCGCATCGAGGGATTGGTGATGGTGCGCAATGTACGGGAAAATATAACGCTGGCGGCCCTTGCGAGCAAAAAGCTCTCCAACTATTCGATTTTCCTGAAACGCAACAATGAAAACAAGATGGCCTTGGACTTGAGTGGTCGTCTCAACTTGCACCCCATGCGTACCGAGCGACGAGTAGATCTGTTTTCTGGCGGAAATCAACAGAAGGCCCTGCTGGCTAAAGTGCTCACCCGCAAAACAAAACTATTTGTATTTGACGAGCCCACGGTGGGCGTTGATGTGGGAACCCGCGCTGCCATTTATGAATTTATCAAGGATCTGTGTCAGCAGGGAGCGGCCATCGCCCTGATCTCCTCTGACCTGCCGGAGATCCTCAACCTGACCCATCGCACCTATGTCTTTCACCGCGGAGACATGCTGGCGGAGCTTAAAGGGGAGGAAATCACCGAGCAAAACGTACTCTACCACTTTTTTGAACAGGACGCGGCTTGATCATGAACGAAAACGGTACCGTCAAACCCGAAAACATGCTGACCAGGCTGATCAGGAAGACCTTCATCGGCATGGGGGTGCTTCCCTTTCTCATCCTTATCGCCACCATTATTTTCGCGATCCTCTCGGATAATTTCCTGACGGTTCGAAACTTGCTCAACGTGTCCCGTCAGTCCACCTATCTGATCATCGTCACCATGGGGCAGATGTTGGCCCTGCTTACCGGAGGTTTCGACCTGTCGGTGGGTACCATCGTGGCGCTTTCCTCGGTGGTCGGGGCCATGGCTATGGCGGCAATGAACACTGCCTTTCCCGATGCGGCGGCCCTGGTGATCATCGTAGGCCTGTTGGCGGGCATGGGCGCCGGGCTCACCATCGGTACCGTTAACGGCCTTGGTGTATCGCTCTTTAACGTCAATCCTTTCATGATGACCCTGGGCATGTCCTCGGTGGGTTTCGGCATCGCCCTATACCTCACCGGCGGCGTACCGGTGTATGGATTGCCGGCGACCTTTAGCGATGTTCTCGGATTCGGCAGCCTGCTAGGAATCCCCACTCCGGTGCTCATCACCGCCGGAATCATCGTGGTGATGTACTTTTTGGTCAACTGGACCCGCATCGGACGCTATTTCTATGCTGTGGGGGGCAATATCAAGGCCTCTGCCCTGTCGGGGATCAACACCAAACTGATACTCTTTCTAGCTTACATTTTTTGCAGTGCGCTAGCCACCATTAGCGGTCTTTTACTAACGGCACGCCTGGAAACGGGCGAGGCCAACATCGGCGTCTCCATGCCTCTCGAGTCTATTGCCGCCTGCGTTATTGGTGGCGTCAGCCTAAAAGGGGGGGTTGGGCGTGTAGAAAACGTGGTGCTGGGTGCGCTTTTCATCGGCCTGATTCAAAATGGCATGAATCTGGCGCGAATCGAATCATACCTGCAGACCGTGGTGATCGGGATTTTGTTGATTGTGGCCGTTGCCTCCGATCAGTTCCGCCAGCGCCTGGTTATCAAGTCGCAGGATTAATGTTAACGTTTTCTAAAATAGGGATGTGATTCATGAAAGTTGATCTCAACGCAGATATGGGCGAAAGTTTCGGTATGTATAAACTCGGCAACGATGCGGAGTTTATGAAATACATCACCAGTGCTAACGTGGCTTGTGGGTTTCATGCCGGGGACTATTCGGTGATGAAACACACCGTACAACTGGCCAAAACCTTCAATGTTCAGGTCGGTGCTCATCCGGGACTGCCGGACCTCCAGGGGTTCGGACGCCGAGAGATGAAGCTGACCCCCGATGAGGTTTACGATATCGTGGTGTACCAGGTAGGGGCCCTGAAAGCCTTCACCGAGGCGGCTGGATTGCGGATGCACCATGTCAAACCCCATGGGTCGCTTTACGGCATGGCTCACCGCATGAGGGAGGTGGCGCAGGCTATCTGCCAAGCGGTGAAGGATATTGACGCCGACATGTACCTCTACGTGATGAAAAAGGGCCTTATCGCCCCCATGGCCGAGGAGATGGGCTTGCGAACCGTACACGAGCTCTATTCAGACCTGGGCTACGACGCCGAAGGCAATCTCGTCATCACCCGGGTACACGACGCCCACGAACCCGACCACGTGGCCGCTCGGGTCAAACGCATGGTTGTGGATAACAAAGTCACCGCCATGGACGGCACCGAAATCGACATTGAAGGTAACTCGGTCTGCGTGCATTGCGATACGCCGGGTGCATTTGATATCGTAAAGGCCGTCCGCGCAGGGCTGGAGTCGGCCGGTTGTGACTTGGCCTCGCCGGTGCTGTGAGGCCCCGGCCGCGGACCCATGCAAAAATCAGGCAGTACGTACCAGTGCACTGCTTTTTTAAAAAATAACGAAACCAAACGCCCTTGTATTTATTCCGCTGGTAAAGACTAAGGAGGTTATCCCATGAGCAAAGGCAAATATGATGTCATCCTAGACACCATGCCGGCAACTGAGTCGAGGCTTGAGATTCTTTTCCGGCAGGCAGGTGACGGATTCCTTCAGGTGGAGTATGGCCGAGAGCAGCGCGCCGCCCTGCAGGACTCCTTTCGCATGCTGGCCATCAACGACATTATCCTGGGCAAAGAGATCAAGGGGCTCATCGAGACGGTGCCCGGCATCCGCACCAATCTGCTGCATTTTGACCCCGAGATCATTAGCTACGAGGAACTCATCGATATCGTAAAAAACTCGGAAGACTCCATGCCCACCATCGACGACGTCGTGCTGGAATCGCGGGTCATTCATTTACCCATCGCTTTCGAGGACTCCGAAACTAAAAAAGCTGTGGAGAAGTATGTCGCCGAGGTGCGGCCGGACGCACCCAACTACATCAATGGCTACAACCTTGAGTACATGGCCATGTGCAACGGCATCACCGTAGAAGAAACCAAACAGATGATTTTGGGTACCCAGTGGTTCAACTCCGGTGGCGGTTTCTGGCCTGGGGGGGCGTTTCTATGGCCCATGGATCCGCGCTGCGCCATTGTGGTACCGAAGTACAATCCACCACGCACCTGGACCCCTGAGGGAGCAGTGGGTATCGGCGGTCCCTGTGTGTTCACCTACACCACGCCCACCGGTGGTGGTTATCAGCTCTTCGGGCGTACCATTCCAATTTTCCAATTCGCCTGTAAGCACCCCATATTTAAAGACGGTCCCTTTCTCTACCGTAACGCCGACAGGGTCCAGTTCCACGAAACCACCGAGAAAGAGGTGGTGGAAATCTATGGCCATGTTCACGAGAAGTTCGACTACGAGTACCAGATCGAAGAGGGGCAGATCAAAGCCAAGGATTATCTGGAATGGTACAACTCACCGGAGGTTCAGGCCGGGATGAAGGATCTCAAGGCCAAACAGGCCGAGGGCGTCAAAACTGCACCGAGGCTGTAAACCGTTTTTCGGTTCCATGTCATATAAGGAGGAAATGCAAATGCTTAAAGTGATAAACGGCGGAATCGAGACCCTGGTGGAGGATTGGCCGGGACGTCTGGGATATCTTGGTAAAGGAATGTCGGCCTCGGGCGCCTTTGACAACATGGCCTTAGGTTTGGGCAATATTCTGGTAGGCAATGCAGCTGGCGAGGCCGGGCTGGAGATCACCGGTGGCTTCTTCGAAGCCGAGTTTGGCGACAGCACCGTTATCGCCCTTACCGGAACTGATATGCAGCCAACCCTCAACGGCGAGAAGTTGCCCATGTACGAACCACTGATGGTAACCAAGGGCGATCATATTAAATTCTTGCATATCGGCCCACTGGGTTTTCGAGCATACATAGCCCTGGCCGGTGGCGTTGACGTACCCGCCTACCTGGGCAGTAAATCCACGTGTATCTTCGGCAGTTACGGTGGATTCGAAGGTCGCAAACTGGCCCCTGGCGACGTGATCAAAACGGGTGCCCCCAAGGCGGGTCTCAGCGAGTTGGCCGCCAACCGACTCAAGGCGGGGGTGATACCCGACTATACCAACAACTGGGTGCTGCGGGCGATTCCAGGTCCCAACACTTCACCTGACTACGTCACCGAAGAGGGCATGGACTACCTGTTTAGTCGCAACTCCAAAATCCAGCACACCTCCAACCGTTCGGCTTATCGGCTGGAGGCGCTGCCTGACAGCTTCTTCGCCCGCTCCGACGGTGGGGTGGGCGGTAGCCACCCTTCCAATATCATCGACCACGCTTATGCTATCAGAGGCGCGCTGAACATCTGCGGCAACACGCCCATCCTGCTCATCGCCGACGGTCCCACGTTGGGGGGCTATATGTGTGCCTTGAATGTAATCAATGCCGACCTATGGAAAGTCGGTCAGGGTACCCCCAACCGCGACTTCATCCAGTTCCAGCTTTCCAGCCAAGAGGAGGCGATACAGGCGCGGATCGACCAGAATAAGCTTCTCAGTGAAAGTTCATTGGCTTGACGCTTGCTGTTAAACTCATTGAAGGGCCGGCTTCAACGACGGTGTTGGGCGTTTGATGCGCCAAAACAAATGTCATGACCTTCTGATTTCAGCGCGGGCGAAAACCTGTGAATAATAAAACACGGGGTACCCGTCTGGACGGGAATGAAAACAATGGGTGATTCTCGACGTCATCCAAATCCATCATATTTTAAGGAGTGAAAAATGGAAAAGAGCATTGACGCGATCATGCCTGGCCTGTGCGCCCGGGTAGTTGTGGAAGTAGGTGATAAGGTCTCCAGCGGGCAGGAAGTAGCCGTGATCAATTGTATGAAAACTGAGATCTCGGTGGCGGCTAATTTCGGGGGAATGGTCAAGAAGGTTATCTCCAAGGAGTGGGATGAGCTGCAGGTAGGGGATCCTATGGTAATCCTCGAGACCGATGAATAGGAAAAAGAGATGGTAAAGCGCGTACTGATTGCCAACAGGGGGGAGATCGTCGCCCGGATTATCCGCACCTGCAAGGAGATGGGCATCGCCACGGCAGTGGTCTACTCCGAGGCTGACGCCAATATGCCCTATATCGAAACCGCCGATGATGCCGTACTTATCGGCCCGGCCAACCCGGTGCAGAGCTACCTCAATATCGATGCCATCATCGATGCCGCCCGCAAGACCGGCGCCCAAGCCGTGCACCCGGGCTACGGGTTTTTATCCGAGCGGGGGGCATTTGCCGAGGCGGTCGAAGCTGCCGGCATCACATGGGTGGGGCCTCCCCCGCAGGTGCTCCGGTCCATCAGCTCCAAGAGCTATTGCCGAGAGATCGCCGACAGCGTCAATGTACCGGTGATACCGGGCACCCTGGGCATCGTCGAAAGCCCAGCGGCGGTAATCGATTTTGGCAATGCCAACGGCTGGCCGGTGTTTCTCAAGCTAGACAAGGGTGGTGGTGGCAAGGGTATTGAGCGGGTCGGTGGAGCGAAAGACGCCGCGGCGGTATTCGAGCGGGCCACCCGGATCGGTAAGATGGCCTTTGGCTCGGGTGCCTGCTATATTGAAACCGTGGTGGACAGCCCCCGCCATATCGAGGTGCAGTTCCTGGCCGATAGGTTCGGGAACTGCGTCTGTCTGGGCGAGAGAGAGTGTTCAGTCCAGCGGCGGCATCAGAAGATCATTGAAGAGGCGCCCTCGGTGGTGGTTACACCCGACGAACGGTCGGAGCTTTTCGAACGAACGGTGCGGATCATCACCAAGATCGGCTACCGGGGAGCCGGTACGCTGGAATACCTGCGCGCGGGCGACGGCAACTACTACTTCATGGAGATCAACGCTCGTCTTCAGGTAGAGCACCCCGTTACCGAATACCTGACCGGCATTGATATCGTCAAGCAGCAGCTCGCCATCGCCTCGGGTGAGGCTCTGGGCCTGGCTCAGAAAGACGTGCGTTTTAACGGCCATGCCATAGAAGCCAGGGTCTATGCCGAAGATCCAGAGACCTTCATTCCTTCGCCGGGTAGGATTTCCGCTTTAACCTTCCCGGCGCAAGATCCTAAAGTCCGTATCGACCATGCCTTGAAAGTCGATACCAGCGTCCCCCCCTATTATGATCCCTTGCTGGCCAAGGTCATTGCATGGGGAGACGATCGCTCCCTTGCCGTGAGCCGACTGACGCAGGCCTTGTCTGATTTCCGCATCGAGGGCGTTAAAATTTCTACCCCCCTAAACCTTAAAATACTAAACAGTCCGGAGTTTCAGGAGGGCAACATCGATACGAATTTTATCGACACCTCCCTCTAAGGCCAATATGGAGCCTCGCCTCTGCACGGCAGGCATGCCCGCGTAACCGGCAGATCTCCGGTGAGGCGAGGCGGGATAGAAAAAGGATGTGCCCCGACGCCTGCACCGCGCACCAGGGAGGATCGGACCTTGATTGTCAATAAACCGATCACCGTTAACCACCTCACAATTCCCAACCGGATCCTGCGTTCGGCCACCATGGAGAACATGGCCGATGCGCATGGCACTGCTACCGATAACCTGGTGATGCTTTACCGTACCGTGGCAAAGGGCGGCGCCGGGCTTATCGTGGCGGGAGCCTCGGCCGTGGAACCCCGGGGCCGAGTGTGGCAGCACCAACTTTCCCTTTGGAGTGATGATGGCATAGCTGCCTTAAGCCGGATTCCGGCCGCCATTCACGAAAGCGGCGCAGGCAAGTGCGCTATTCAGCTCCACCACGGCGGTACTGCGGGATTCGGCTACTCCTATGGAAAGACGGTGGCTGGATTCGATGTCAACAGCGCTACCGCCGACGAAATCGAAACCGTCATAGCGGCCTTCGGCAGTGCCGCCGCACGGGTGGCCAAGGCCGGTTTCGATGCTGTGGCAGTGCATGGTGCGCACGGTTATCTCATCAGCCAGTTTTTGTCGCCGGCTATCAATCGGCGGAGCGATGCCTGGGGTGGCTCACCTGAGAGACGGTTGCGGTTTGCTCTTGAGGTATGCCGTTCCATACGATCTGAGATCGATGCTGGAATGCCCCTGCTCTGGAAGATGAACTGTTCCGACTACTTGGACGATGGAAACGATATCGAGATTTACGCCCAAGCGGCGGGGAAACTTGTAGATGAGGGGGTCGACCTTATCGAGGTCAGCGGGGGCGTCAAGGAACAGATCAAGCTCAGGCAACGCTTGAAGAAAGCCGCCGGCGAGCGCGAGTCTTATTTCACCCATGCCATCCAACCCTTTCGTCAGGCCATTGGTAAAACACCCCTGGCCGTCACCGGGGGCCTCAGATCCTTGAACGCAATCGAGAAGACGCTGGGCGAAGGGGCCGACATGGTTGGTGTGTGCCGGCCGATCATCAGCGAGCCCGATTTTCCCAAAAATATTTTCCGAAGTGATGGGAACCCCAAAGCTCGTTGCATCTCCTGCAACAAGTGTCTTTTGTATATTGCCGAACACCCATTGAAGTGCGTCCATTTCAATGGGTGAGAAAATTGAAGTATCGGCTCTTTTTCGGCCAACCCAAATTAAGAGGAATTTTAACAATGAGCTCAAACAATACCAATGCATCTTTACAATCGCTGAGAGAGCAGGTGATCGCCAAGGGCAACGTCAGCGGCACCAGTTGCTATATCAGCAAGGCCGCCGGAGCTGTGATCACCGACGTACAAGGGCAAGAGTATATCGATTTTTCCGGCGGCATTGCGGTCATGAACGTGGGCCACTCTCACCCGGTAGTGGTCGAAGCCATCAAACGGCAGGCCGAGCGGTTTACCCATACCTGTTTTATGGTGGTTCCCTACGCGCCAGCGGTAACCCTGGCCGAGAAGCTCTGCGCAGCCGTTCCCGGCGATTTCCCAAAGGCAGCCATGTTTGCCAACAGCGGTGCCGAAGCAGTGGAAAACGCTGTCAAGATTGCCCGCTATGCCACCAAGAAGCCGGCCATAATTGCGTTTGAGCATGCCTTCCATGGCAGAACGCTAATGGGCATGTCGTTAACCGCCAAGTCGATGCCCTACAAATTCGGCTTTGGGCCTTATGCCCCGGAGGTTTACCGTGCACCGTTTGCCTATTGCTATCGGTGCCCCATCAACCTGGAGTATCCCAAGTGTGACGTAGCCTGCGCTGATTGCCTGACGGCTCTGATCGATAAGCAGCTGATGCCAGAGCATACCGCTGCGGTCATCGCCGAGCCGGTTTTGGGTGAAGGAGGCTTTATCGCCCCGCCGCCGGAGTATTTTGCCAAGATCAAGGCGATCTGCGAGGCGCGAGATGTGCTTTTTGTCGCTGACGAAATACAAACCGGTATTGGTCGTACGGGCACTATGTTCGCCATGGAGCAGTTCGGTGTGGCCCCTGACATCACCACTACGGCTAAAAGCCTTGCCGCCGGCATGCCGCTCAGTGCCGTCGTTGGCAAGAAAGAAATCATGGACGCGGTCCATCCCGGTGGCATTGGCGGGACTTATGGCGGTAATCCGGTGGCCTGCGCCGCCGCCCTGGCTGTTTTGGAGATATTTGAAAAAGAAGATCTGCTGGCCCGCTCCAGAACACTAGGTGAAAAAATTCGTACCCGCTTGGACCAGTATCAGGAACAGTTTGAAATCATCGGCGACGTGCGTGGCATGGGATCCATGATGGCCATGGAACTGGTTACGGATCGCCGGACTAAGACGCCCGCTGCGAGTGAGACCAAAGCGCTGACCACGTACTGCTTTGAAAACGGGTTGATCCTGCTTGCGTGCGGAACTTACGGTAATGTGATCCGTTTCCTGATGCCTCTGGTCATTACTGATGAGCAGTTGGACAAGGGACTGGCCATCATTGCAGACGGACTCAACGCCATTCAAAACGGGGAATAGACATGTTCGGCTTTCATGGCCGTATCATCACCATCGACCTGAGCCATCAAAACATTGTCATCGAAACGCTGGCAGAGGACATTTGCGCGTGATACTTTGGTGGTAAAGGACTGGCCGCTCACCTACTCACTGAGTTGAACCCACCTGGTGTTGATCCCATGGCGCCGGAGAACTGCCTAATCTTCGCCACAGGGCCTTTGGGGGGAAGCACAATCTGGGGTCCCTGCCGTTACGGAGTCTACACCAAGGGCCCTCTTACGGGAATTTTCGCCGAATCGTTGATCAAAAAGATGGACCCAAAGCCTCATGGATGTGGCAAGTGTTTTATGTTCTGCGGGCAACTGGGAACGGTTAAAGAAGGTCCTCACAAAGGGCTGACCATCGAAGGACCAGAGTACGAAACCATCTACGTCTTTACCGGGAGGATATTGCCGTACATGTTAAAGGTATGGAGCCCGCCGGCTACGACCCCAGGTGGGGTTGGCCTATGCTACCTCGGCTCGGGGTGCCTGCCACTTGCAGGCAACCTTTTACAAACCTGAGTTGGCCGGAATGATACAACCAGGCCATTTTCGATGATCAGTTGGATTTCATTGGGATATCACAGAAGAAAATTGATGGCGGTTGTATGCCGATATCTCTCCAACAAATCAAAAATTTTGGCATGCGCAAAATAATCAAGATGATCTCAATAAATCAAAAATTAATCAGCCTGATCGTCCACCCCAATACATTGTATTTCTTTTACAATCTGATATGCTTTCGTTGATGCATACCTGAACGACTACCGTTGACATATACTCCATCAGACCGCTTGCGTTTAACAGTTTATTGAATACCACCTTATTGAAAATTTACCGGATTTAAGGTTGTGTAGGAATATGAATTTCAGAGGACCAAATAATGTCTGAGAATAACCATGTCTGACAAGCACACTTATGAAGAACTTGAGCAGCGGATTCGAGAATTGGAGAAGGCTGAACACGACCGCAAGCTTACGGAGAAAGTACTCGCGGATCGAAATCGACTGATGAATACGCTTTTAGATAATTTGAAGGTTGGCGTATTTATGGTCGATGCTCCATCTGGAAAACCATTGTTGGCAAATCGCGCTGCAATTGAGTTGCTTGGGCGTGGGATTGTTAACGATTCCAATAAAGACAACCTTGCTGAGGTTTACAAAGCATATAAGTTTGGTACTGATGACATCTATCCTGCTGATCAGATGCCGATAGTCCAGGGAATTAAAGGCCGGAGTCATACTATAGATGACATGGTGGTTGTCCATCCGGACGGAAGTAGGGTTTTGTTGGAGGTTTTCGGCAGTCCTGTTTTGGATCAACAAGGAAAGGTGATCGCCAGCCTCGTCAGCTTTTCGGACATCACGGGCCACAAACAGTCAGAGGCAGCGCTTCGCCATAACGAGGAGCTTTTACATCTGTTTGTAAAACATACGCCAGCAGCCGTTGCCATGTGTGATCTACAGATGCGATACCTGTATTATAGTGACCGATGGGCTAAGGATTACGGTTTAGGTACGGAAAACTTAGTGGGCCGTTGTCATTATGATCTGTTTCCTGATCTGCCGGCTCATTGGAAAAAGGAGCACCAAAGCTGCTTTGAGGGAGAGGCAATAAAAAAAGACGTGGAGGCATTTCCAAGGAAAGACGGCTCAACGGACTGGGTGCGAAGAGAGCTTTGCCCATGGCGGCACAGATCCGGAGATATCGGTGGGTTAATTATTTTCACAGAAGTGATAACTGATAAAAAACAATTAGAAGACCAACTTCGCCAAAATCAAAAGATGGAAGCCATCGGCACATTGGCCGGAGGTATCGCCCACAATTTCAATAATATTCTGATGGGAATCCAAGGTCGGGCTTCGCTGATTTCGGTTGATCTTGAGCCTTCCCACCCCCATGCTGAACATGTCGAAGCCATTGAAGAAAGCATCCGAAGTGCGACACATCTTACAAAACAGCTATTAGGTTTCGCACGGGGAGGGAAATATGAAGTGCGACCCATCGATATCAATGAGCTGCTGATTGAAGGGGCAAAGATGTTTGGTAGTACCAAAAAAGAGATCCATATCCACACTAAATTGCAACGTCAGCCAATCGTAGTGGAGGCAGATTGGAGACAAATCGAGCAAGCCCTTTTAAACTTGTATATCAACGCATGGCAGGCGATGCCAGATGGTGGAGAGCTCTACTTGGAAACCAAGATCGTGACTTTGGACGATGCCTTTTGTAAACCCTATTTAGTGAAACCGGGCTGTTATGCCAAGGTTTCGGTCAATGATACTGGTATCGGGATGGATGAGTCCGTCCGCCAGCAGGTATTCGACCCGTTCTTCACGACCAAGGGTAATAGTTGTGGGACAGGGTTGGGGTTGGCTTCGGTATATGGAATCATCAAAAATCACGCTGGCATCATCACGGTCGACAGCCAGGCAGGTCAGGGAACTAAATTCAATATTTATTTACCAGTATCGGAAAAAAAGATCTATAGAAAGGTTTCTAAAGCAACAGAGCTTGTCAAGGGATCTGAAACCGTTCTTCTGGTTGAAGACGAAGAGAAGGTTCTCCAAGTGGGAGAGGCATTGCTGGAGAAATTAGGTTACCAGGTTATTGTCGCCAAAGATGGTAAACAGGCGGTTGATGCGATTGAAAAGCAGGGAGACGGAATTGACCTGGTGATTCTCGACCTGACCATGCCTGGGATGGGTGGCGACAGGACGTTCGATCTTATCCGTGTAATTCAACCATCAATGCCAGTGATATTATCCAGTGGCTACTCTGTCAACGGCCAGGTAGATGCCATCCTGCGAAGGGGATGCAACGAATTTATCCAAAAACCGTTCACTATCTCAGAGCTGTCTCAAAAAGTTCGCAAAATATTGGATGAGGCAAAAGGGCCAGCCAATGGCTATCCTTCCTAAGCACAATATCCAAAGCTGTTGTAGACCATATGTTGTGGCTTCCATATCAGTGGTGAAGCCTGCACTATCTGGTACTCTGCAACAAATCAAAAATTCGTTTTGTCACTTTATTCTCAATATCACCTATCTTTTATTATATGGAGAAAGAATGCGTTTTAATCGTGTGTCAATTTGTTGGGTTATACTATTATCGGGTATAATATCAGCGGCAGTGATATGCATCCCGTTTTCTGCCATGGGTGATCAGAATCTGGGCGAAGCCGTTAAACATTCCCTTAACAAGAAGTTTAACGGTGATTTTGACAAAATGATTGAGAACAGGATCATCCGCGCACTGGTTCCCTATAGCAAAACGTTTTATTTTCTTGATGGCGCCACCCCCAAGGGTGCTGAATATGAAATGCTAAAGCTGTTTGAAAAACAACTAAACAAGAAACTGAAAACAAAACATTTAGAAGTCCATGTTATTATTGTTCCTACTCCCAGGGACAGGCTCATCCCGAGCGTGGTTGAAGGACTGGGGGACATTGCTGCAGGCAATCTTACCATAACGGATGATCGTCTTAAGTTGGTTGATTTTTCTGACCCTATGCTCAAGGGAATCAATGAAATTCTTGTTACCGGGCCAAAAAGTCCCACGGTCAACATTTTATCCGATCTGAGCGACCAGACAATCCATGTCAGGAAATCGAGTAGCTATTATGAAAGCCTGCTACGTCTTAACAAACAACTGGCCAATGAAGGAAAAGCACCAACAAAAATAGTGGAAGCCAATGAGTACTTGGAGGATGAGGATTTACTTGAAATGGTTAATGCCGGTTTGATACCGATGATTATAATCGACAGCCACAAGGGTGAATTCTGGGCACAGATTTTTGAAAACATTACCCTTCATCCGAAAATTAAGTTTAGGGAAAACGGTAAGATTGCCTGGGCTATGCGCAAGGATTCACCGTTGCTGAAAACGGAAATCAACGAGTTTGTTAAGAAAAATAAAAAGGGCACCCTGCAAGGAAATATCATTTTCAAGAAGTATCTTAAGAATACTAACTATATTGAAAACAGTCTTGATACAGATTCCAGAAAACGGTTTGATGAAACCATTGTATTTTTTAAGAAATATGCTGATCAATATGATTTTGACTGGCTCATGCTTGCGGCTCTTGCTTTCCAGGAATCAAAGATTGACCAGAACAAGCGCAGTCAAGCTGGTGCTGTCGGGGTTATGCAGATCCTGCCGACCACAGCCAAAGATAAAAACATTAATATTGCAAATATTGAGAAAATTGACCCCAATATACATGCTGGTACTAAATACCTTCGTTTTATGATGGACCGATATTTTGATGATCCAAAGATCGACAGGCTTAACCGAGGGCTTCTGGCATTTGCATCATACAATGCCGGACCTGCCAAAATTTCTAAATTACGGAAAGAAGCCGCTGACATGGGTCTTGATCCCAATATCTGGTTCAGGAATGTTGAAGTGGTGGCAGCGAAACGGATCGGCAGGGAAACGGTAAACTATGTGAGCAATATCTTTAAGTATTATCTTGCCTATCGACTTATCGTTGATAAGGAGGAACTCAAAGAAAAAATTGAAACACAATAAAAAGCATCGACACAATGACAATTCATTGAATTGCCAGGATCGCGGCGGTCAGGAACGCGCGGTCGATGCGGATGCGGTAGAAATTGTGCTCGATCTTTTCGATGGGCAGCTGAACGGAGAAGAGCCTGGTCAGATCATCGTCGATGGACTTGAAGCTGCTCCTGCTCAAAATGGTGCTAACAAAAAGAGGGTGCCATCACATTTTTGGACCTCAGGGCAGAAAAGCCCGCCCACAGTCCGCATTGCAGGCCTGGCAAAAAAATGCTAAAAGAAGATCCAAAATCTCTCCCGTATTATTAAGTTGTTGGTGTCACGTAACGTCCATCAATCAACTAGCTATTATAATTGAATAACGATGAACCTGTTTGAAGCCCTTCTCGCCGGAGCTACGGTAGTGGTGCTCTGCCTCTATCACCTGCATTTATACGTCAAAGTTCGCCGCAGCCCGGAGACTACGGCCGTGGGCATGACCAACCTCATACGCCAGCAGTGGGTCGAAACCATCATGGCCGACCGGCGCGACATCCTCGCCGTGCAGACCCTGCGCAATTGGGTGATGGCTTCCAGCTTGCTGGCCTCCACAGCGATCCTCATCGCTCTGGGGATTCTGAATACAGCGGTGCGTCCGAGCGGTTTTCAGGAGATGAGCCACGCCCTGAATATCGCCGGTACCCGCAGCGAAACCCTGTGGGTCATCAAGCTGATGCTCCTGGCGGTGGATTTTTTCCTGGCCTTCTTCAATTTCACTTTGGCTATCCGCTATTTTAACCATGCCGGGTACGGCCTGGGTCTGACCGACACCCATGCCGGTGTTGCCAGCCACGAATTTGTGACCGAAGTGGTCAACCATGCCAGTTTACATTATACCATCGGCATGCGCTGCTACTACCTGGCCATCCCCTTGGGGTTGTGGATCTTCGGCCCCACGTGGATGCTAATTGGATCGATCATTCTCATCCTTGTGCTCTACCGACTGGATCGAACTGTCTGATCCGGTCCCATCGGCATCCTTCCCCGAAACGATTGGTATGAAGGAACCATGGAAACATTCCTGCAAACCTATGGATATTGGGCGATCCTGGTGGGTACCTTTTTAGAAGGAGAGACCATCCTGGTGCTGGCCGGGCTGATCGCCCATCGTGGCTACCTGAATCTAAGCGGCGTGATCCTGGCGGCATTTGCTGGCAGCCTGTGCGGCGACCAGCTCTTTTTCTACCTGGGCCACCGGCACAGCGAGTTCCTCATGCGCCGGCGACCGGCCTGGACACCCAAACTGGAACGCGCCAACCGCCTGATCGATCGCTTTCAGACCCCGCTGATTCTCGGATTTCGCTTTCTCTACGGACTGCGCACGGTGATGCCTTTCGCCATCGGCCTGAGTAAGGTTCCCGCGCTGCGCTTCGTTTTGCTCAACGCCATCGGTGCGGCAGGGTGGGCCGTGGCGGTCGGTGGGAGCGGATACCTCTTCGGCCAAGCCCTCGAAGGACTCATCGGCGACATCCGCCGCTATGAAAAGGTGCTGTTCGCTCTGGTGGCGGCAGCCGGCGCGATCCTCTGGATAATCCATTTTGCCCGGCATCGTCGGCAACGGCCGAGCGACTGCAACCAGGGCAATTGAAGGCGTCGGGGGGATCGATGAAGGCCAAATCGAAAGCCTGGATCGGCCCGCTGGCGGGTGCGGTTCTGTTCTGCGCCGCCATTTGGATTCTGCACCGCGAACTGGCGGCCCATCACCTCAAAGACATTCTGCAGCAAATCCGGATCCTTCCGGCGGGACGCATCGCGGTGTCCGCTATCGGTTGTACGCATCCTGGGGGTTGTCGGCCCTGGAGATTACCAAGGTCGTCTTTTTCTGTACCCTGACCCTGTGGCTGGGGTTCTGTGCTCTCGGTGGCATGGCCTTCATCCTCGATCCGTTGGCCCTGCCGCTGGCCGTGCATCTGCCGAAAGGATCGACCCGCGCCATCGGTGCATTGATGGGACTGGGCGTGATCGCCTATCTGGTGGGGGGCGGTCTGCGGCGTGAGCCGTTCCGCCTGCTGTCAATGGGTGGATCGAGATACCCTCCTGGAAAACGGGGATCCTCCAGGTGCTGGTGGGATCGGCGGACTGGTTGCTGGCCGGCTGCACCCTGATCGTGCTGCTGCCGGTCGGCGGACAGGATTCACCGGCGACCTTGCTGGTGATCTATCTGCTGGCCCAACTGGCCGGACTGGTCAGCCAGGTGCCGGGTGGACTGGGTATGTTCGAAACGGTCTTCCTGTTGCTGGTCGGCGGTCGCCTGCCGGCCGAAGCGGTCATGGGGGCCCTTTTCGCCTACCGGGTCATCTATTATTTGATCCCCTTGGTGATCTCGACAGCCCTGCTGGGTGTCAACGAAGCCATCGCGCACAGGGAGTCGCTCAAGCACATGGCGGCCGGCTACCGTCGCTGGAGTGCACCCGTGGTCCCGCCGGTGCTGGCCTTGACCACCTTCGTTGCCGGTGCGGTGCTCCTTTTCTCCGGTGCGACGCCGGCCATTGATCATCGACTGGCCTGGCTGCGGCAGGTGATCCCGCGGTGTAGGTGATGATGGAATTTAAGATGAAGCATATTAAAAAATTTTAATGATTCCTGATGGATATAATATTTTCATGGTGGTTCTTCCATGAAAGGTTAATAGTGTCATGCTACCATTAGCATCTTTTTCTCTTATCATTGCATTCCCTTGGTTGATGTAAAAATTACTAGGGATTATTAATACAGTCTCAATGAAAGGGGATACAATGAAGATTTCTTGGTCAAATATAACTTCGGTAGGTTCTGCCCTATTTCTTTCTTTGGCTCTGCTTGCATGCAGTAGCGGTGATGATCACCCACCCGTCAGTACCGAACCAACGCTGAACATAGTCGAAACTGCCGTCAACGATGGAGGATTCACCACCTTGGTTGCAGCGCTTCAGGCCGCTGAATTGGTTGACGACTTATCTGGACCCGGCCCATTTACAGTTTTCGCCCCAACCGACGACGCCTTTGATTTGCTGCCTCCGGGGACTGTTGATTTTTTACTGGAACCCGCCAATGAGGCTGCCTTAACTGATCTTTTGCTTTATCATGTTATTGACGGAGAAGTTTTTGCAAGTGATGCAATTTTATTGGACGGAACGAGTGCGTTGATGCTTAATGGTTTGAACGTCAGAATCGATGCGGATAATGGCGACCTAATCCTTAACCTGAATGGAAACAGGGAGGCAATGGTCACAGTAACTGACGTTGAGTGCACCAATGGTGTGATTCATATAATTGACGCAGTCCTCGACCCAGGAGATGCGGTTGATAACATAGTTGAAACTGCCGTGGATGATGGAAGGTTCACCACCTTGGTTGCAGCGCTTCAGGCAGCTGAATTGGATGACGACTTATCTGGACCTGGCCCATTTACAGTTTTCGCCCCTACCGACGACGCCTTTGGTTTGCTGCCTCCGGGAACCGTAGACTTTCTTTTACAACCTGTTAACCAAGCGACGCTAATTGATCTCTTATTGTATCATGTTTTTGATGGATCTGTACTCTCACCAGCTGCAATTGCCTTGGATGGCCAAAGCGTAACAATGTTAAATAGTGGGTCGATGAGTATTGATCTAGCTGGAAGTGATCTAGTGTTAAATCTGGGAGGGAATCGACAGGCATCCGTCATCATAACAGATGTGCTATCTTCTAACGGTGTTATCCATGTCATCGATGCGGTTCTTGACCCAGCTGATTCACCGTAATTAGTTTAATGGTATACAAATTATCGTAGTAGTCACAATTAGCTGATAAGCCAGCTAATAAAACGGCGTTACAGAAAGAACCTAAACTGTCTGTATCGCCGTTTTCATTTCGATTTTTTCTATTATTGGGATTGATATTATATCTCTTTATTCAAATTGCAATTTTGGAAAGTTGACACATTGAGATATCGCCACAAAACTGAACTTGTAAGATATCGCTGTTTAAAAATTTGATATAAAAATAAAATAAACTATTTTAATGTTTACTCAGATTTGGTCAGAGGTCTTACCAGCTTACGGGGACCTTGTTTGAGCAAATCGATGTTCCGGCCTCGCATAATTGGTAGGTTGCCGGGTTTCCCTTACTAAAAGGGCCGTCAGTGTATGCTCCATCATTGCGAGTAGTAGCAATGATGGAACCGTCACGGTAGACATCCACAGACGTTGAATTTGCCCCTGACCAAGTAAGGTAGGCATATTTATAATTTATGATCTTATAAGTATAAGCGCTAAGATCAATTAGTGTAAGTCGGCTATACTCGCCGCTGGCATCGGTCGTTTGATTATTGTTAATTGTTACCGTTTGACTGGTTGGTTTGATCCAGCCGGGTATCGTATTGAACTCCAATAAATGATTGCCAACTGAAAGTCCGTTCTGCGTATACCCGCTGCTGTTCCAATCCCCGCCATTCACTCGCCATCCGGCGCCTGCTGAAATAGCTTCGGACGGGTAAATTGTCACTTTTAGCGCACCTAATGCGGGATCCTGGCTAACCGTATGTGTTTGACCGGCAATGTTTATTACCGCCGTTCGGCTATCGCCGGTATTGGGCGTAACCTTGTAAGTTACTGTACCATCGCCGATACCGCTGGATTCGGAGGTGATTGTCACCCAGGGCACATTCGCTTCGGCATACCACTCGCAGCTGGCTGACGATGTAGAGACGTTAAACCCGCCTGTTCCACCGCCCGAAATGATCATGTTATTGGTGGAAGAAATCAAATAAGTACAATCGGAGGTGATAAAGTGTCTTGTTTCCGATTCCGCTCCAATGTTGGTATAAAGATCAATCGCCGAAATTTTCCAGTAGTACTCTGTTGATGGAGTTAGCATCTCAGGCTCATGAGTTAAATCAGGAGTCGTTTGATCAATTATAGTATCATAAAAATCCTCGTCCTTTGCAACCTGTACAATATACTCAACAGCACTAAAGCAAGGCTCCCACTCAAGAGAAACAGCGTTCGGATCGACTATTGCGCCGTTGTCGGGAAAAATCAGGGAGGGAATAAACCGATAGGCGTCAAGGCTTACATTCTCGTTGTTTTTACCATCGATTATCGAAACTCCGGTCACTTCCCCACGCCATTTCACGTTGCCGTTAGAATCTTCTGCCAATACCACAAAGGTTCTATCCTGACCTACAGGAATGCCCTTTATCGTCCCGCTGTGAGCCTCACAGTCCCAGGGGCCGCCGGTGACCAGCAACGTGCTGGTTGAAGTATCGTATGCATTGCATACAACATGCTCAACGCTACTTGCCTGACAATTTAGAGAAACCTGAAAAGCCGTTGGATTTTGATAATATTGAGTGTCATACCATCGAATGTTCAAAGAAGCCGATCCGGTGCCAGGATACCCTGGAGTTGAAACGCCTTGAACATCATTTCCGCAGCCCCATAGCAGGAAAATGAATAAAAGTGATATCAGAGATGCGAGAAAAAGGTCTCTGGTTGATGTACGAAAGGGGGTGTGAGTCTTAACGCACCTTATCTCGCTATTTTTATACCTCAATTGATTATTAAAAAAAGAGCCGGTACTGAGAATGGCTGCAAGCCTATTTTTGCAATCTTGATCAACCATAGGGTAATCCCAACTTAACTTATCAAACTAAAAATCAACATTTGAAACACCACGCCAAAAAGCAAAAACAGTCGATAATAAGCAAAATCACCAGGTAATTGAAACATCTCCCGTCCCATCACCACCACCACCACCACCACTGCCACCGCCTAACGCCAAAGCCGCGCCACCAACGGCAAGTACACCAAGGCCGATCCAAACCCACTTGCTGAATCCTTTTTTTCCCGTTTTTGCAACCTCCGTCAGCGGTATATCTTTTTCAGGCGTGGACAATACCTCGGGTTTATGCTGGGTTTTGGTATCCAACAAATCAGCTTGAGCGTACAACGAGCCTGCATTACATTGGGTACCACCTGGAAAATGGATCGCGACCATCGACAGAATCATCCAGCCGATGATGAACTTTATTGACATCCTCATGGCCATAAACCTTCCTTGGATTTTTGAATTTCACATTGAAGCAACACCTTGGTACGATTTTTATGAGAAATGTTGCTTACCTCTTCAATCAAATCACGGAAAAATGCGGTTTCGCCAATATAAATACCAAAAATTCCCTCCTGTGCATTGACGGAATCTGATCTGATTGGAAAGATCCCGGAAGGACCATTATGAATATATTCAGTATATAGTTGCGCGTTTCCATGCATTTAAAATAGAAATTTCGAACTCTTTTTTCGATCTTCATTTTCAAGAAACGCATAAATCTCATCGGCTTCAAGGCTTTTTACTCTAATAGGTTATTAGATGCACTCAATATCAGGAAAAAATTATATTTGATGATTTGCGAATCTTTTTGGCAAACTTGATATCGACAAATTATTATGATTTTCTATGCCGATGATAAGGCCCCAATCCTTCGGAAAAGGTCTATGAAACACTTTCGGTAATTGAATCAAGGATTGGTGTATTCATTCAACATAAACGGTTTTACATCCACTAGCTCATCATCGACATAGACTGCAACCTTCCATTCCCCAAGTGTATCAGCAGCAGCCTCGTAATTTATGGAAAGTCGGTGCCAGGCAGTCACCTTGGGCAAGTATTTCCCTTTGTTTACTACGAGCGAGTATTCGTTGCTGACCAAATAAATTCCGCCATCCGGCTCGATCCATTCCCATCGAAGTGTATGGTAACCGGTCACGTCATCAAGTGAGAAAAAGGCGACTACCTGTTCATCATTATTGAAAAAATGGCTGGTCAGTTCTACCGGGATACCGACCGTTCCAGAGGTGTCTACAGCTTTTGCCAACACGATACCGCTTAACTTCCGTGGCGGTGCTTTTGCGAGCATCTTTTGGGATGCACAGGAAAGCAAGAGTAAGAACACACTAAATCCAATGAATAGATGAATTCGCCTGGTCATTTCTGCCTCTTGTTAACATAAATGCACCTCACCAATGCCGACAGCACCAGCCCCCACGGACATAGTGCTCTTGTCCGAGGTCAGGGCGATGCTTTTCCAAACTCGTCGCCAGGACATGTACTGCTGGATTTAATGTAATAATAGCCTAAATCCTCTCATGAATTGTGTATATAAAGATCACTGAATATTTTTAGCAAAAAGCATGCAAGGTAAAGTTGATTTTAGTTATATAATAAAATATTGATTAGTTACATAAAGTTTAGAAGTGGTATGATGTTAGAAATTTAAGAGAAGGATATAATATTGTGGAGATAACTAAATATATTTTAGGAATATAATTACATAAACGTTGCAATGTGATATTTTCTAAAAGAATGTGCTGAACTTTGATCGATTACGGATCGGGCTGATTTCAAAGCTGGTTTGGGTGTTCTTGCCCCTACAGGGGAATACGAGCCGGAAGGCTCTGACAATGCTGGCCTTGAAATGTGGATTATTAAGTTTTTCGCCGGCACCACAATCTATTTTGACCAAGCAAAGCGCTGGCATTTCGCGACCACACCTTGATACCTACCCCTGACTGGAGGAGCCGCAAAATGGACAATGGCACGGTTACCGGTTGGTGCGGAACCATTCTGGACATCGATTTGACGACCGGGACCATAGACAGGCGTCGGCTCGACAAAACGGATGCGAGGCGTTTTTTATCCGGACGTGGCTTGAACTCGAAAACCCTGTTTGACAGGGTGCCGCCGGCTGCAGATCCTTTGGGCGCCGAAAACATTCTTTGCATTTCCCCCGGTATATTGACGGCGACGCCACTGGGTCTCTCAAGCCGTCTCCAGGTTTCGACCCTGTCACCCTACAGCGGTATTTTGGGGGACGGCAACGCCGGTGGAAAATTTGCCTATGCAATGAAACGGGCGGGCTATGACCAGATCATTGTTCGCGGACAGGCTGGGTCACCCCACTATTTATGGATCGACGACGATGAGGTGGTGTTGCTCCCCGCTCACGATTTGTGGGGTACGAGCGTGTGGGAAACCACAGATCGCCTCGTGAATCGCCACGGTGGTCGCACGAGCGTGGCCTGTATCGGGCAGGCCGGCGAAAATCTGGTGCGCATGGCCTCCACCATGATCGATAAATTCGCTTCCGCAGCGCGCGGCAGTGGTGCGGTCTGGGGCAGCAAACGTCTGAAAGCCATCGTGGTGCGGGGCACGAAAAAGGTAACACTCCACGACCGACGCCGCTTTTTGTCCCTAGCCTCAGCCGATCGGAAATACGTGGCCAACGATTGGGTCCAAAGGGAGATCTCGGCAGTCTATGGCTCCCATTACGGAATGACACATTGGTTTCCCGGTTTTCGAAATTTCGAATCGGAACTACCGGGCGATGCTGTTCCAAAGGCACTTCGACCGGAGGCCTGGAAGCAATACGAAGTGGGTCGGACGGGATGTCAAGGTTGTCACATAAGATGCAAAAATGTTTATGAAATCCCAAAGGGTCGAAGGAAAGGGGAGCGTGGCGAAGCCTTGGAGTACGAGGCAATTTGCTGTTTGGGCACCAACTGTGGCATACAAGATCCGGTGGCCATCATGGAAATGGAAAACCTGGCGGATCTTTACGGCATTGACGTTATCGCTTTGGGCAATACCATCGCATTCGCCAAAGACCTCTACAACAGGGGGGTGATATCCGATGCGGAGACAGAGGGTCTCCGACTCTCCTGGGAAAACGCGGACGCCCAGGTTGCATTGATCCACAAAACAGTTTTTCGTGAGGGGTTTGGAAACCTCATTGCCGAAGGCCTGTACAGCCTGGCAAAGCTCATCGGCCAGGATGCGATGAAATACTGTTATCACGTAAAGGGGCTGAGCCGCGGCCCCCACCCGCCAGGAGTTTTTGCCCTGGCCCACGCGGTCTCCAGTCGTGGTGCCGACCATTTGCGGGGGCGCAGCTGGAGTACGGGTGACAATGCTCCGGAACAGATTCTCAAGACCTTGATTGATCGCCAAATTATATCAGACGATGCGGTGCATTCAATTATCGCTGGACAACGCGCCGCTGTGCTTGCCGATACCATCGGCAGATGCAAAGGAGCCGTCAACTCATGGGTGTGCGCGGTGCCCCTTATCTGGCAATCCGATCTATGGGATGGCCTGGCAAAGTTGTTGACGGCAGCGACCGGACTGAATTTCGAAGCGAAGGATATCGAAGACACGGCGGATCGTATCCATGCCGTCGAACGGGCTTTCAATACCCGGCAAGGAATCACCATCGCACATGATAATCTGCCGCAGAAGTCTGGGATAAAGGAGAGTCCAGAGGGGGCAAGGCAGCGCAGCGTTCATTTTCAGATGCTGCGAAGGTATTACAGTGCGCTTGGCTATGATCCGGATACCGGAATCCCCTTGCCAGAAACCCTGAAACGGTTGGGCATTCCCGAAGTCGGCGAACGCGTCTACAATGATGGCCCATACACTTTGTGGGATGGGCCGCCGTTGTGGGATCCAAACACCTACCCCAAAGGAAAAGAGAAACATGTGTCTGCCTGTGGCAGCGCACCTGGCACTGGAATTCCGGCGTAAACGTCTTGACAAGGCTGAAACCCACCCATTAAATTGACTTTCCTTGACGTTTTCCACCCGGAAATATGGATTTAACGGGGACAACAGGCGGTATTGATTTTCCACAAACCGAATTAGGAGACGAAGCGATGGCCGATTTCACCTATACGGAACTGCTGCCGTTGGATACGGACGAGACGCCCTACCGGCGGCTCACCACCGATCACGTCAGCACCGCCACATTTGAGGGAAAGACCGTTCTCAAAGTCGCTCCTGCCGGGCTGGAACAGCTCGCGGAAGCAGCCTTCAAGGATGTCTCCCATCTTCTGCGGCCAACCCACCTGGCCCAGCTGAAAAAAATATTGGACGATCCCGAGAGTTCCGAAAACGATCGCTACGTGGCCCTGGAGATGCTCAAAAACGCCGTCATCTCGGCCGAGATGGAGTTTCCCATGTGCCAGGACACCGGCACGGCCATTGTCATGGGAAAAAAAGGCCAGCAGGTCTGGACGGGCGGCGGCGATGAAAAAGCCATTTCCAAAGGGGTGTTCAAGGCCTACACCAACGGCAACCTGCGCTATTCCCAAAATGCCCCGCTCAGCATGTATGCCGAAAAGAACACGGGGTGCAACCTGCCGGCCCAGGTGGAGATCTACGCCACCGAGGGCGAGGCCTACAAATTCCTTTTCATTGCCAAAGGCGGCGGGTCGGCCAACAAGACCTATCTGTTTCAAGAGACCAAGGCCGTCTTGAATCCGCAAACCCTGGTGGATTTTCTGACCGCCAAGATGAAAACCCTGGGCACCGCCGCCTGTCCGCCCTACCATCTGGCATTCGTGGTCGGCGGCACCTCCGCGGAATTCAACCTGAAGACGGTCAAGCTGGCCTCGGCCGGTTACCTGGACGGCCTGCCCACGACCGGCAGCGACAGCGGCCACGGGTTCCGGGACCTGGCGCTGGAGCGGGTCCTGCTGGCCCGTGCCCGGGAACTGGGGATCGGCGCCCAGTTCGGGGGCAGGTATTTTTGTCACGACGTCCGCGTGGTGCGGCTGCCGCGCCACGGCGCCTCCTGCCCCATCGGGATGGGGGTCAGCTGCAGCGCGGACCGCAACATCAAGGCTAAAATCACCGCGGACGGCATCTTCCTGGAACAACTGGAGATCGATCCGGCCCGTTTCCTGCCCGAACCCCGGGCCGCCGCGCAGGATGCCGTGGCCATCGACCTGGATCAGCCCATGCAGGCTATCCGGTCCATTCTCACCCAGTACCCGGTGGCCACGCGCCTGAAACTGTCCGGCAGGATCATCGTGGGCCGCGACATCGCCCATGCCAAGCTCAAAGAGCGGCTGGACAGCGGCGAAGGCCTGCCCCAGTACCTGAAGGATCACATCATCTATTACGCCGGCCCGGCCAAGACCCCCGACGGATACCCCTCGGGCTCCTTCGGGCCCACCACGGCCGGCCGCATGGACGCTTACGTACCCATCTTTCAGGCCCAGGGTGCTTCCATGGTGATGCTGGCCAAGGGCAACCGGTCGAAAGGGGTGACCGAGGCCTGCAAGCAATACGGCGGTTTTTACCTTGGCTCGATCGGCGGGCCGGCCGCCCGGTTGGGCAAAGAGTGCATCACCTCGGTGGAGGTGCTCGAGTATCCCGAGCTGGGCATGGAAGCCATCTACATGATTACGGTCAAGGACTTTCCGGCCTTTATCCTGGTGGACGACAAGGGCAACGACTTTTTCGACGGGCTGCTGTAGGCCCATCATAAGGAGACAGACGATGACACGGTCAATCTATTGGGCCGACGGATATGTCGAAAAACAAAAATCCGCGGAGGCGGCCATTGCCATGATCCGGCCCGGTAAGCGAGTGTTTATCGGCAGCGCCAGCGGCGAACCCCAGGCCCTGGTCCGGGCCCTGTCCGAAGCCGCCGTGAGAATCAGCGGCCTGGAGATCGTGCGGCTGATGAGCCGGGAGACCACCTCCCTGTCGGCCATTGCCGACAAGACCCGTGACCACAGTCTCAACATCCGCACGATCTACCTCGGTTCGGCGGACACCGAGGCCATCGCCCGCTACATGCGTTTTATAACGCCCATCAACATGTCCGAAGTGCCGGGATTGTTCACCTCGCGCAAACTGCCCATCCATGTCGCCCTGGTTCAGGTGTCGCCGCCGGACGATTTCGGCTGGATGAGTCTGGGGGTGTCCGTGGATGTGACCCTGGCCGCGGCCCAGAGCGCGGATCTGGTGATCGCCCAGGTCAACCCGCGTATGCCGCGCACCATGGGGCAGAGCTTCATTCACGTCAATAACGTGCACGTGCTGGTGGAGCACGAGGAGCCCATTTTGGCCATCAACCTGCGCAACCCCTCCGGGGCCGCGGACCTGATCGGCAGGCACATCGCGCGTTTTGTGGACGACGGCTCCACCTTGCAAATTGGGTTGGACGCCGCCTCCCAGGCCACGGTCAAGTCCCTGGCCGACAAAAACGACCTGGGCTTCCACTCTCAGTACCTCACCGACGACGTCATGCACCTTTACGCCTCGGGCGTCATCACCAACCGCCGCAAGGGGCTCAATGACGGCAAGCTGGTGGCCTCGTGTGCCATCGGCAGCCAGAACCTCTACGAATTTTTGGACAACAATCCGGGGGTCGACTTCCGGCCGTCCAACTACGTCAACGACCCCTACATCATCGGCCAGCACAATCGCATGATCTCCCTGAATGTGGCCCACACCATCGATTTGACTGGCCAGGCGTCCGCCGAAGCCTCGGAGCACACCTTTTACGCGGGTGTCTCCGGCATCCCCGACTTTGTGCGCGGCGCCAAGCGTTCCAAGGGCGGCAAGGCGATTCTGATGCTCTATTCGACCTCGCGGGACGGTACCCGCAGCAATATCGTGCCGGAGATGGCCGGGACCGCGGTGGTCGTGCCGCGCGGCGACGTGCACTACGTGGTGACCGAGTATGGTGCCGTCAACCTGTTCGGCAAGAGCCTTCAAGAGCGGGTCCTGGCCCTGATCGGCATCGCCCATCCGGACCATCGCGAGCGCCTGTTCGACGCTGCCAAACAGGCCCGGCTGATCGGCAGCGAACGGCGCCTGGGTGAGGCCACCAAGGGTATCTATCCCATCCATCTGGAGGAGACCATCGTGCGCGACGGCGAAGAGATCACCATCCGGCCCTCCAAGCCGGTGGACGAACGCCGCATCCAGGAGCATTACTACAGTCTGGACAAAGCCGACGTACAGCTGCGCTTTTTCCACGACAAACTCAGCTTCGACCGCAGCGATGTGGAGACGCGCTCCCAGATCGACTACATCAAGGACCTGACCATTGTGGCCGTGGTCGGTGAATTCGGGTTCGGCAAGGTGGTGGGTCTCGGTGAGTACCTGCTGCTGATGGAGAGCAACCTGGCCGAGGTGGCCTTTTCCGTTTCCAAGGAGTACCAGGGCAAGGGGCTGGGCAAGCTGTTTATCCGCAAGCTGGCCCGGGCCGCGCGCGACAACGGGATCTCCGGGCTGGTGGCTTACACCTCACCGCAGAACAAGGCCATGATCGCCCTGTTCAAAACGCTGCCGTACAAGGTCAAGACCTCCTTTGACGGCGATTCGCTGATGCTCAAGTGCCGCTTCGACGAGTTGGCCGATCGCCCGGAGTAGCGGATTGCTCGCGCAGGGCCGCCGATTCGGCTGTCCCATGAATCCACTCCCGGCCCCTGCCAAATTATGCTTGTCAAGCGTGATTCAATGTGATTTAAATAATCTCTTTTCCTGGATAAATCGATTAACCCCCGTTACAAGGAGCAGTTATGGCAAAGAAAATGAAGACCATCGACGGGAACACCGCCGCCGCCCACGTGGCCTACGCCATGAGCGAGGTGGCCGCCATCTATCCCATCACCCCTTCGTCACCGATCGGCGAGATCTGTGACGAGTGGGCTGCCAACGGGCGCAAGAACGCCTTCGGCCAGACCCTGATGGTGCGGCAGCTGCAGAGCGAGGCCGGTGCGGCCGCCGCGGTTCACGGATCGCTGGCCGCCGGGGCCCTGACCTCCACCTACACCGCCTCCCAGGGCCTGCTGCTGATGATTCCCAACATGTACAAGATGTCCGGTGAACTGCTGCCCGGCGTTTTGCATGTAACGGCCCGCGCCATCGCCGCCCATGCCCTGTCTATCTTCGGCGATCATCAGGATGTCATGGCCGTGCGCCAGACCGGTTTCGCCCTGCTGGCTTCGGCGTCGGTCCAGGAGGTCATGGACCTGGGCCTGGTGGCCCACCTGGCCGCCATCGATTCGAGCGTGCCCTTTCTGCACTTTTTCGATGGATTCCGGACATCTCATGAGATCCAAAAGGTCGAAATGATCGACTATGAAGACATGGCCCGCCTGATCAACACGGAGGCACTGGACAACTTCCGCGCCCGGGCGGTCAACCCGGAGGCGCCTGAACTGCGCGGCACGGCCCAGAATCCGGACATCTACTTTCAGGGGCGCGAGGCGGCCAACGCTTATTACAGCGAGGTGCCGGACATTGTCGCCGCTTACATGAAAAAGGTCTCCGTGCTCACCGGCCGCAAATACAACCTGTTCGACTACGTCGGCGATCCCAATGCCGACCGGGTCATCGTCTCCATGGGGTCGTCGTGTGAGACTATCGAAGAGGTCGTCGATCACCTCAACGCCCGCGGCGAGTCCGTCGGACTGGTCAAGGTACGCCTCTATCGCCCCTTCTCGGCCAAACACATGCTGTCGGTCATCCCGGCCACAGCGGCCCGGATCACCGTTCTCGACCGCACCAAGGAGCCCGGCGCGCTGGGCGAACCGCTGTACCAGGATGTCTGCACGGCCTTCATGGAGCGGGGCGAAATGCCCACCATCGTCAACGGCCGCTACGGGTTGGGATCCAAGGAGTTCAACCCCTCCATGGTCAAGGCCGTTTTCGACAACATGAACGGCATGGCGCCCAAAAATCATTTCACCGTGGGCATCGAAGACGATGTCACCCACACCAGCCTGGAGGTGCAGACCGGTTTCGACGTGGCCCCCGAAGGCACCGTTCAGTGCAAGTTCTGGGGCCTGGGTGCCGACGGCACCGTCGGGGCCAACAAGAGCGCCATCAAGATTATCGGCGACAACACCGACATGTATGCCCAGGCCTACTTCGCCTACGACTCCAAGAAGTCCGGCGGCGTGACCATCTCGCACCTGCGGTTCGGCAAAACCCCGATCAAATCCACCTACCTGATCGACAGCGCCGACTACATCGCCTGCCACAACCCGGCCTACGTGCACATCTACGACGTCCTGGAGGGGATCAAGGACGGCGGCACCTTCATGCTCAACAGCCCCTGGACGCTGGCCGACATGGAAGAGAAGCTGCCGGCCGCCATGCGCCGCACCATCGCCCGCAAAAAGCTCAAGTTCTACAACATCGACGCGGTTGCCATCGCCGGTGAAGTCGGACTGGGCGGGCGCATCAACATGATCATGCAAACGGCGTTTTTCAAGGCGGCCAACGTCATTCCCGTCGACGATGCCATCGCCTACCTCAAGGATCAGATTCACGAGTTGTTCAGCAAGAAGGGCGACAAGATCGTCAACATGAACAACGAGGCCGTCGACAAGAGCCTGGACCACCTGGTCAAGATCGACTACCCCGCCGAATGGGCCGATGCCGGCATCGAGGCCGCCACCGCCGTCGACGATCCCGAATGGGTAACTGAAGTGATGAAGCCCATGCTGGCCCAGCAGGGCGACAAGCTGCCGGTCAGCGCCTTCAGCCCTGACGGTATCTTCCCCGTCGCGACCACCCAGTACGAAAAACGCGGCGTGGCCATCAACGTTCCCGAGTGGATCATCGACAACTGCATTCAGTGCAACCAGTGCGCCATGGTATGCCCCCACGCGGCCATCCGGCCGGTGCTGGTCACCGACGACGAATTGAAGGCGGCTCCCGAGGGGTTCGAGGCCAAAAAAGCCCTGGGCAAGGAGCTCAAGGAGTACCAGTTCCGCATCCAGGTTTATACCGAGGATTGCATGGGCTGCGGCAACTGTGCCGACATCTGCCCGGCCAAGAAGCCGGCCCTGGTCATGAAACCCCTGGACACGCAGATCGGCGCGCAGGTTCCCAACCAGCGCTATGCCTCCAGCCTGCCGGTGCGCGAAGGCCTGGTCAAACGCAACACGGTCAAGGGCAGCCAGTTCTACCAGCCCCTGCTCGAGTTCTCGGGGGCCTGTGCCGGCTGCGGCGAAACCCCGTATGCCAAACTGTTGACCCAACTGTTCGGTGACCGCATGGTGATCGGCAATGCTACCGGATGCTCATCGATCTGGGGCGGCAGCGCGCCATCCATCCCTTATTGCGTGAACGCCGAAGGCTGCGGACCCACCTGGGGCAACTCGCTGTTCGAGGATCCGGCCGAATTCACTTACGGCATGCTGCTCGGCGGCCTTCAGCAGCGCAGGCAGCTGGCCGATCTGGTCACCCAGGCGCTGGAGACGGATATCGATGCGGACCTGAAGGCCGCCATGCAAGGCTGGCTGGCGAACATGCGCGATGCCGAGGCGTCTAAAAAATACGGCGATCAGATCCGCGAGATGCTGTTCGGCTACAGCGGCAATGCCCTGCTAGAAAAGATCGAACGCCTGGCTTCTTTTTTCACCAAGCGCTCCTACTGGATTTTCGTGGGCGACGGCTCCGCCTACGACATCTCCTTCGGCGGCATCGATCATGTCCTGGCCACCGGTGAGGACATCAACGTGATCGTCTACGACACCGAGGTCTACTCCAACACCGGCGGACAGAGTTCCAAGGCGACGCCCACGGGCTCGATCGCCAAGTTCGCAGCCTCCGGGAAAAAGACGGCCAAGAAGGATCTGGGCGGCATGGCCATGACCTACGGCTATGTCTACGTTGCCAGTGTGGGCATGGGGGCCAACAAGCAGCAGCTGATGAAGGCCTTCACCGAAGCGGAGAGCTACGACGGACCGTCGCTGATCATGGCTTATTCGCCGTGCATCAACCACGGCATCAAAAAGGGGATGGGCAAGACCCAGGAAGAGACCGACCTGGCCGTCAAGTGCGGCTACTGGCCCTTGTACCGCTACAACCCCACCCTGGCGGCCGAAGGCAAGAATCCCCTCGTGCTGGATTCCAAGGAGCCGGACGGCAGCCTGCAGCAGTTTCTGGCCGGAGAAGTGCGCTACGCCGCCCTACAGAAGATTTTTCCGGAGGAGGCCAAGAGCCTGCACACCCGGCTGGAAGCGGAGTTCGCCGAGCGCTACGCCACTTTAAAGCGTATGGCCGACGTCGAGTACACACCCGCCCAGCCGTCGGGCGAGTTGGCCGCGGCGGATGACGACACCGATTCGTGCACCCTGGCGGGAACCGCCGAACATTCCGGTCGCGCCGGTGCCGACGAGGCCTGTGACGACGGCCGTGCCGGCTGATCCGGCGGCATTGAAAAACGATCCTGGGTAAACCAAAGGGCCGTGTCCCCCCGCACCGGGTGGCCGGCCCTTTTCTTTTCAGACACTTGACAAACGGCGTGACGCGCTTAACGGTCTACCCAAATCGACGAACATCGACCCAAGGAGCCAGCCCCATGGACGATCCGCCAATCCCCGTGACGTGTTCCGGCGAAACTCAGAAGTTTACGATCGATATTCCCTGCCGATTGGCCGAGCGTGCCGAACGGTATGCCAGGGATAACGGCAACACGGTGACCGGGGTGGTCATCGAGGCCTTGGATGCGTTTTTAAGAGCCAAAAAAATGGATCTGTTCGGGTGGTGACGGGCGGTGCTACATCTCCAGAAAATAGCGATGAAACGCATCGTCGGCGTTCAGTTCCGGATGAAAAGTGGTGGCCATGACGCGGCCATGTTGAACGAAGACGGGGTCGCCATCGCGCAGGGCATGGATCTTAACCGCCGGGTCCCAGTGCCCGATACGCGGTGAGCGGATGAAGATCGCCGGATAGCCGGTGAGATGCATCACGGGAACGTCGATGTCGATTTGAACGCTGTCGATCTGGCGGCCATAGGCGTTGCGGGTCACGCCGATCGGCAGCGCCTGCAGTGGTCCCGGCTGACCATCGACCCGTGCAGCCAGCACAATGGCCCCGGCACAAATTCCCCACACCGGCATACCGTCCACGATGCGCTGCTGCAGCCCGGAGACCATGTCGAATGCCCTCAGGAACTTGGTCATGACCGTACTTTCACCGCCGGGAATGATCAGGCGGTCGACGGCATCGAGTTCGCCGATGCTGCGTACCATGTGGTGGGCGGCACCGATCCGCTGCAGGTGGGGAATGTGATCCAAAAAAGCCCCTTGTAAACCGAGCAGACCGACGACGTGCACCTCAGGCGCCCCGTTCGGCCATTTTGACGTCCAGGGCGCTGTTCTCAAGTCCGATCATGGCCGTCCCCAGCCCCTTTGAGATCTCGACCAGTTTGTCCGGGTCCTGGTAGTGAATCACGGCCTGAACGATGGCATGGGCCATCCGGGGCGGATTTTCGGATTTAAATACCCCCGAGCCCACGAAAACCCCGTCGGCGCCCAAGGCCATCATCAGGGCCGCGTCGGCCGGGGTGGCGATTCCGCCGGCGGCGAAGTTGACCACCGGCAGGCGTCCACGGTCGCGGGTCTGCACCACCAGGTCGAGGGGTACGCGCATCTGCCCGGCGGCGTGGGTCAGTTGAAACTTATCCAGCCCTTTCAGGGCCTCGACCTGCTCATTGATGGCACGCATGTGGGTCACCGCGTTGACAATGTTGCCGGTGCCGGCTTCCCCCTTGGTGCGGATCATGGCAGCGCCCTCGTCAATGCGCCGCAGGGCTTCCCCCAGGTTGCGGGCGCCGCACACGAACGGGACGTCGAAGCGGTGTTTGTCCACGTGGCGGGCTTCGTCGGCGGGGGTGAGCACCTCGCTCTCGTCGACGAAGTCGACGCCCATGGCCTGCAAAATCCGAGCTTCCATAAAATGGCCGATGCGCACCTTGGCCATTACCGGAACGCTGACCGCATCCATGATCTGCTGGATCATGGCCGGGTCACTCATGCGGGCAACCTGGCCGTCGCCGCGGATGTCCGCAGGTACCCGTTCCAGGGCCATGACCGCGCATGCGCCGGCCGCTTCGGCAATGCGCGCCTGCTCGGCGTTGGTCACGTCCATGATGACGCCGTTTTTGAACATCTGGGCAAACCCCTGGTTGATTTGGTCGCGAGCCATTTTGGATTCCTTTGGAAAGTGAAGGGTGTGATCGACGGGAAAATGATAGCACATCGGCGGCCGAAGCGCCACAGTCAAGAGCTAAACCTGTTTGGTCTCGTCCTTGAGTTGCTGCTCCAGTTTCTGAATCTGCTGCAGGAAGTTTTTGCGCATGTGGTTATAGTGCATCGACTCAACGATTCGGCCGGCCATGAAGCCCAGAAAGGCCGCGATGATCATGGCGATGGTGATTATGTAGGCAGGATGCCGCTGTGGTTTGGTCAGGTCTTCGACGTCGGGATCCCGGGCTGGCTCAGTCATCCGCGTTCCTCGTGCGGTTACGTGGTATACAAAATCCTGGGTTGCACTGTGCTACCTGGTTATCGGCAGGTTCGCGGTTGAACTTGACCGGGGGGGAAGAGGGAAGGGGCCTGTTGGGGCGATCCGTTTTTGCGATCGCTTGGATGGTGGAATCAGCGGCCATGCCAGAATCCTGCCCCGCCGCCGCCGCCCCCCGGGCGCGGCGGCGGAGTTGGACGGTGTCAATTGGAACGAGCCGATCGGCCGGACAGCAGCGCTGCAATGCCATCTATCACTGCATCGGGTTTGGGAACGACCCGGTGATCGGCCAGAATCCGCCGGGCCCTTTCATTGCATCGCTGATGCATCTCTTTGGCGCCCATTTCGTGCCACTGTTCGAAGCGGCTGCGATCGGCCAGCTGCGGGTGGAACAATGACTGCTTGAAATGGTCGAAGGTGTGGGTGTCGCTGATGAAGATGGCGCCATTGCGGCAGCCGCGCGCCACACGGTCGATGGCGTCCAGGGCCAGGGTGTCGTCGTCAATGCTCAACCCCTCGACAAAATATCGGCTCATGCCCACCAGCTCATCAGCCAGGGTCAGCATCTCCAGGGAAGAGGTGTGCCCGGATTCGATGTAGCCCACGTCATGAATGAAGTTGCAGCGCGAGAGCATGGCCGTGATGATCGAGAGCATTCCTTCGGCTCCGGCCTGGGCGTCCACGGTCTTGGCATCGGTCGCTCCGGCAAAGGCCCAGATGGGCAGCTCGTAGATGATGTCGCGCATGTCGGCCAGGGCCGCCTGGGTCAGGCTCCACTCGGTGCAGCCGTAGGAGACCACCGTGTGGCGCATGTCCAGCACGCTGACGTTGGGGGCGAAGAGAAAGGGTGCACCTGTGTTGGTGAGCTGATGAATGGTGAGTCCCACCAGGTTCTCGGCGATGCCGAGCGCCATGGCCCCGGCCAGGGTGACCGGGCCCCCGCCGCCGGCGTTACAGCCCGAGGGAAGGCATATGGGAATCCGTTTACGGGCGCAAAAGACCAGTTTCTCCATGACATTCTGGGGATAGCGCAAGGGGCTGATGGCTTCCGAATAGTTGAGCAGGAACGGTCGATGCGCCAGCTCATCCTCTCCGCCGGCCACCAGGCTGGCGATTTCATGGATCCGGGCGATGTCGTCGCCGCTGTCGGCGATAAAGCAGATCGGCTTGTTGCTCGATTTGACCATTTCGGAAAACACATGCACGTAAATGTCATCGATCGGCACGTCGGCCGGGTTGCCCATGGACATGGAAAAGTCCATGTTTTCCAAACCGTCGACCAGCTTCGCGAAATTGCCCGTGTCCTGAAGCACGGTCCGGCGCCGCTGGCCGGTATCCAAATCATGGGTGAAGATGGTGTCCGAGCCGGTGCCGAAGAAAAAGTTGCCGTTGACCAGCGGCATGCAGCGCTGGCCCTGCTGGTCGTAAAGGGTGAACCGCTTGGGGGCGGACTTGAGGGCCTCTTCGACCAGGTGGGCCGGCATCAAGGTGCGGCCGTCGCCGTCCAATCGGCAGCCGGCGTCCAGCAGCATGCGCTGAACCTGGGGGTGCTCCATGGTGAAGCCGGTGGTTTCCAGGATCTCCAGGGCCGCGTGGTGAATGGCCCAGGCCTGATCTTCGCTCAACACCTGCATGCGGGGACGCAGTGTACTGATATTCGGTTGTTTCATCGTTGTTCTCCTGGCCTAAGCGGCCTGCGTGGTTCGGTAGCATTGTTTGAGCGCGTCGGCCTTGTCCGTCCGCTCCCACGGAAACTGCTCGCGTCCGAAATGCCCGTAGGCGGCGGTCTGCTCGTAGCTCCAGTCCTCGGGTGTCAGCAGCTTCAGCTGGTCGATGATCGCCGCGGGGCGGAAATCAAACAGGTCGCCATCCACCAGCATCTCCTGGATGGCGGTTTCATCCACATGGGCCGTACCGTAGGTGTCGACGTTGATGGAAAGGGGCCTGGCGACGCCGATGGCATAGGCTACCTGGATTTCACACTTGTCCGCCAGACCGGCGGCCACAATGTTTTTGGCGGCGTAGCGCGCATAATAGGCTGCCGAGCGATCCACTTTAGAGGGGTCTTTGCCCGAAAAGGCGCCGCCGCCGTGGCTGCCGACACCGCCATAGGTGTCCACGATGATTTTGCGTCCGGTCAGGCCGGCATCGGCAACGGGGCCGCCCAGGACAAAACTGCCGGTGGGGTTGACGAAATATTCGGTGTCGTCGTCCAGCAGGCCGGTGGGCTCGAGTTCCTGGCGGATGACATCGGTGGCATCCTTGCGGATTCGGTCCAGGGAGACGTGGCCGGTCTGGTGCGACACCACAACCGATGTGATGCGCCGGGGCCTACCGCCGTCGTAGTGAACCGATACCTGGGCCTTGGCGTCCGGCTGCAGGTAGTCGATGATGTTGCGCTTGCGCAGCATTTCGAATCGCTTGAGCAGGCGATGGCTGAAGGCAATCGGCACCGGCAGCATTTCCGCGGTCTCGCTGGTTGCGTATCCAAACATCATCCCCTGGTCACCGGCGCCTTGCTCCGCATACAATCCTTTACCGGCGGTTACGCCCTGGCAGATGTCCGGAGACTGTCCGTGGATGCGCGACAGGTATTCGAAATCGTCGTGCCAGAAACCGAGTTCAGATGAGTCGTACCCGATCTTTTTGACGGTGTCGCGGGCGATCTTTTCGGTGTCGACCGACGCAAAGTCCGGGCAGGTGATCTCGCCCACGTTGACCACCAGGTTAAACCCGGCCATGGTTTCGCAGGCGACCCGACTGAATGGGTCCCGCTGGAGGCAGGCATCCAAAATGGCATCCGATATCTGGTCGCAAAGCTTGTCCGGATGGCCCTTGCCGACCGACTCCGAGGTAAAGACGTGCGCTCCTTTGATTTTGCTCATGGTTGTTCCTTTCAATTCAATCGCGTCGATGGTGGCTTTTTTTGCAATCGGGTTGTGCTGCTGGTTCAGCGCCGATGCCCGCCCCGGGGAGAGAACCGGCGAACGGGGGCGCGTCCCCAAGGCGGCCGGCGCGCGGTCCGATCGCGTCGGACTGTATGCATAAGCCTTGCGGGTTAGGGACGGAGCGGCGCAACGGTAGTCAGCTTTGCGAAACGGGATTGCTGATTGCCACAGGCTGGCTATAGATCATTTTCCTTGCGACCAATGACCGCATAGTAGTGCAGCGGATCTCCGGCCATGGAGAGGCGGTGGCAGTAGTGGTGTTTTTTGTAAACCTTGAGGCTGTTGCCGATCATTTCCTGCAGCATTTCGTTGTAGCCGGTGTCGTCATCTTCGCTGAAGAAACGGTCTTTGATGTTGAACACGATCCAGCTGTTGTTTTCGACAAGGTTAAAGGCGTTCAGGAAAGCCTGGGTTGGAATGTCGCCGAATCCCAGCGCAGCCACGGTCACCAGGGCGTTGAAATTCCATTGGTCCAATCTCTTGATGTCCTCGTCGTCAATCTGGCTGAGATCCATTACATAGTAGTCATCGTAGATGTCGGGCCGGTCCCGGTGGACGGCTTTTTTTGCCTGGTCGATGATGTCGATTCCCACAATGGCTTCCGGTTCGACGGCTTCCTGAAGGCATTCGCCGACGATGCCGTTGCCGGCGCCGAAGTCTAGTACTCTGAGAGAGGTGTCGCCTCCGTTGTGTGACTGCATCGTCTCCTTGAGCAGATCGGTGATCACCTGGGGGGAGTCGCACTGAAGCTTGTTGTAAACGACCTCCTCGTAGAGTCCGGGGACCTCGTAAACTTTTTCGTACTCGTGAATCCGAATTCGCTCCTGGCCGTCGTCGGTCACCAGATGGAACCACTCTTCATTCTGTTCGAGCATGGATGCTCTGCCTGGATACTTCACCTGCAGCTTGCGCTTAGGCATGCCGGCCTCCTTTGATATTGGAGTCGATACTGGGGATTGGTTGTTGCGCAGTTATTGCACAAACCGATTTCGACTTAAGTCCAATTTGCGTGCCATGATTATTCTATAATTGAAAAATATAATTAAATTGAATGGCTACATCGATAGGTGTCCTCTACGGCATTGGGTGGATGATACAGGATGCCATTGAAGTGTAAATTAATTCTACATTTCTTTGGAAGGGGGGATAATGATGTAAATAAAGTTTACAATTATAATCGCGCGCTAACCGAGCCGAAGAGAACATTTTCCATAGCAGAAAATAATTTTTATAAAAAATACCAGTTAAATAAGATCATTTTCAATACTCAAACAACCGTGCCGGCGAAAGCGGCGATTAGCGCTTGACAGTATAAATTATTTACATATAAGTTCGTGGAAAGGGTTAGGGTTAAATTGCCGCAGCGTGGCAGCGCACAATGCGGCGCATTTTCACTGTTTTCGATTACCGACCGACGCTGACGATCAGCGGCCGAAGGCGATCAATGAAAAAGAAAGTCACCATACTGACCATCGAACGGGGGGTCGAACTGATCCGACAGCTCCGGCGCATCTGCAGCGACCGGAAGTTCACCATCATGGGCTCCCAGACCATCGAGCACAGCTTTGAGCTTTTCGAAGATCACGAAATCGACATTCTGATTCTGACCGGCTCCGTGGCCCGTCTCGGGCGGATTCACGGCATGGCCCTGCTGGAGATTATTTCGGAAAAAAGCGCGTCGACCCAGATCCTGTTTCTGGCATCGTCCAAGGACATGTCCCTGGTCTTTTCGGCCCTCAAAAGTGGCTCCTACCAGTACGCCAAACTGCCCGTGTCGGACAGCGAGCTTCGGATGCTCGTAGACGCCGCGCTGCTGCATCAACCCCAGTACACGCACAATCTGCTGCTGAAGACCAAATCCCGCAAGGCCACTTTCGAAAAAATGGTGGGCGGTTCGCCCAAGATGATCGACATCTACCGCCAGATCCGCCAGGCGGCCAACACCGAGATACCCGTACTGCTCACCGGTGAAACCGGTACCGGCAAGGACCTGGTGGCCCGGGCAATCCACCAGCTGAGCCCGCGCAGCAAGCACTCTTTTCAGCCCATTCACCTTGGCGCATTGCCTCCGGAGCTGGTTGCCGGTGAGTTGTTCGGCTATGAGCGCGGGGCCTTTACCGGGGCCACGCAAAGCCACCGGGGTTTTTTCGAGAAAGCGGTCGGTGGCACCATATTTTTGGATGAGATCGGTACCATCAACGAAAAAGTTCAGATCAGCCTGCTGCGGCTGCTCGAGACGCGAACCCTCGAGCGTCTCGGCGGGACCCGGACCATATCCACCAACGCCCGCATCGTAGCGGCCACCAATGAAAACCTGGTCGAAGCGGTCGAACAGGGACGCTTTAGAGAAGATCTTTTCTTTCGGCTGGACATCTTCCAGATCGCTTTGCCGCCGGTTCGCGAGCGTAGCGGCGATGTCGTCCTGCTGGTCAACCACTTTCTCAAGCAGTTCAGCGACGACTACCAGCGCGATATTGTCGGCATCTCGCCCGAGTGCGTCCTGGCTTTGGAGTCCTACGACTGGCCGGGCAATGTGCGCGAGATCAAGAACGTCATCCATCGGGCGGTGCTCAATTCGACCGGCGGGGTCCTGCTGCCCAATCACCTTCCCGAGCGCCTGCAAAAAGCCCACAGGCAACTGCCGGAAATCAGCCTGCCCATGGGGAGCACCTTGAAGGAGGCCGAGCGGGTCATGATCATGCGCACCTTGAACTGGACCCGGAACAACCGCCGCCGGACGGCCTCCATACTGGGTGTCAGCCGGCGCACGCTCTACAATAAGCTGGAACGTTATGGCCTGATCTAAACTCCATGGATAGGCAAAAAACGTATTTCCGGCCATGCCGGGGCGACCGGCGAAACGACCAGGGTCAGTCGTGCCGCTTCCGGCTTGGAAGGGTCTTGGCGCTGACGATGAAGGGCTTGATGTCGAAAATGGGAGTGCCGTCGACCATGTCCATGCCGCGCACCGCCAGAACGTTCTTGTCGCGTGCCAGCACCTTGACCACCGACAACCCGATCGGGTTCGGCCGACGGGGCGAACAGATGCTGAACACGCCCAGCGGACGGTCGCGATGGGGCGGGGTCTGCTTTAAGAGATCGAGTGAAAATGGAGGGCTTTGGTGGAAATGAAACAAGACCACGATCCGCTCTCCGACCTGGATGTCGGCCAGGGCCTCGGTATACTGCGGATCGATGGTCAAGGTGCCTTCCACATCGGAGACGGTCCAGTGCCGGGGGATGCGGGTCGCATCCGTGTGGGCCGTTCCGATGGGCGTTAAGGTGACTGGCATGATTCGGCTGTCCTTTTGCTCAATAATTGCAGACGACCGTCAGGAAAATGCGGGTTTGCGACCTGATCCAGGCCGGGTCCGCCAGCGTTTTCAGGGTCACGTCTGGCTGATCTGTCTCAATCCGCTCGATCGATCTCTCCAGTTCCGATGCGCTGGATTTGGTAAACTCCTGCCAGTTAGGGCCGTCGATCCAGATCCCACGCTCCAGAAACAGCGGCCCTATCTCTTCCACGAGCAGGTTGAACAGTTTGATGGTGACGATGCCGTCACGGCAGGCTGCCGGGGCGTGGTCATTTTTTTGGTAAGTGATCGAGCCCCTGAAGGCGGCCAAACAACCGGCTTTTCGAAACGTCGCGCCGACTAGGCCAGGCATGGCGGCCGACAATGCCAGGGTGGCGCCGTCCTCGACCACGGCCGTCGCGTCGTCGTCCACGGGCTTGCCATTCAAAAAGATGGTGTTGATGCGATCCGACAGGTAAGCGGGAATCAGTCCAAACTGATCGCACAAGAGCGACCGAATGTCGCAGCCCACCCTGGCGGCAACCTGAAATCCCTGCTGGAGCAGGGGATACATGACGGCAACCCGTTTCGGGTTCAGGACAATTGTCAGCGCAGCGGACATAGGACTGTTCTGTATCATAAAGAATCTCCAGTGGGGAGGCAATTTCGCCTACAATTTTGCCAGCGCATCCGATCGAACCTCATCCATCACTTTTTTCAGCGGGATCCGCTTCTCAAGCGCCACCCGCTTGCAGTCGTCGTACTCGGGGGTCAGGTTGATGATCCGGCCGTCGTTTCTGGCCAGCTTGACGTGTATGGGGCCATGTCGGGTCTCGAGCGACTCGATCTGCCGCTTGGCCATGATGCGATTTTCCACCCGCCAGCGCAGTCCGATGGTCGTGGTTTCCTGCATGAGAAGATCCGCGAACCGGCCCACCGCGTCGGGCAGGCAGATCACCGACAAAAGGGTACCGGGGCGGTTCTTCTTCATCTGCACGGAGGTGAGAAACACATCCAGGGCGCCGTGGCCCAGCAGCAGCCCCATCAGGTAATCGTAGAGTTGGGGATTCATGTCGTCGATAGTGGTTTCCATCAGAACGGTCTGCTGGATGTCGTAGTCGCCCGTCTCGTCCCTGGCGTCACCGACCCAGACGCGCAGTAGATTGGGGATGCCCGGATCCTGGGTGCCGGCACCGTAACCGATCTGCCGCACCTGCATGGCCGGCATGGGGCCGAACCCCGACGACAGGGTGGTCAGGATGGCGGCACCGGTAGGGGTGAGCAGTTCGCCCACGACACCGGTGGAATAGACGGGCTTGCCCTTGATCAACTCCGCCGTGGCCGGCGCCGGCACCGGCAGGGTTCCGTGGGCGCATTCGACGGTGCCGCTGCCCACATGCAGCGGTGAACAAAAGACCTTGTCGATACCCAGGGCAGTCAGCGCAGCCACGCTGCCCACCACGTCGATGATGGCGTCCATGGCCCCGACTTCGTGAAAATGGACCGATTCCACGCTCGACCGGTGCACGCGGGCCTCGGCTTCCGCCAGCCGGGTGAAGATGGCGGTGCTTTTCTCCTTGACCGATGCATCCAAGTCGCTGCCGTCGATGATCTCACGAATATGGGACAGGTGGCGGTGGTGATGATCATGGTGGGCCTGATCGATGGCGATATGAGCCTGACTGCCGCCGATACCCGTTTTGACCACCTTTTCGACATCCAGCCGGAAATGGGACAGATGCAGCTTGGCGATTTCCTCCCGGAGGCGCGCGATGGTCAATCCCGCGTCCAGCAGGGCGCCCAGGATCATATCTCCGCTGGCACCGGCAAAACAGTCAAAGTAGGCGACTTTCAACTTATCCTCTATATGTTTCCGTTTTGAGGTTGACGTCAGGTGAGCCATCACCGGTTTGTGGGTTGCCGACGGCCTGTGTCCCGGGAGCGCTGTCGTGGCCGGTCTGTACCCCGAGCTTGTTGATCAAACTGGCCTGGTAGCCCGCTCCGAATCCGTTGTCGATGTTGACCACCGACACCCCGGACGCACAGCTGTTGAGCATGCACAGCAGCGCGGCCAGACCGCCGAAACTGGCGCCATAGCCGACGCTGGTGGGCACACCGATGACCGGACAGCTCACCAGCCCCCCCACGACGCTGGTCAGGGCGCCTTCCATGCCCGCCACCACCACGGTCACATTGGCCTGGAAGAGATCCTCGCGTACGTTCAGAATGCGGTGAATGCCAGCCACGCCGGCGTCATAGATGCGGTTGACGCGGCTGCCCAGGGTCTCGGCGGTGACGGCGGCCTCTTCGGCCACAGGGATGTCCGATGTTCCGGCCGTGACTACGGCAATATTTCCCACCCGGCCGATGTCTCGCGGATTGATTACGACGATGCGGGCCATGGGGTGGTAGCGGCAGTTTTCGGTCACTTCGCGGATGCTTTCGTACACCTGCCGGCTGGCGCGGGTGGCCAGAATGTTGTCGTGATCATGGGCCAGCCGCGCGGCGATGCCCTTGGTCTGCTCGGCAGTCTTGCCCTCGCAATAGATAACCTCCGAGACGCCCGTGCGCACACAGCGGTGATTGTCGATGCGGGCGTAACCGAGGTCTTCAAAGGGCAGATGTTTGAGCCGGTCGACGGCCGCGTCCAGGTCCAACTTGCCGGCCTGGACCTGTCTGAGTAGTTCCACGAGGTGTTGGTTATCCATCGGCGTCTCCTTTCACCTGCGTGTCCTTGCCGTTGTCAGCGCCCGTATCGAGAAGGCGATTTAGGCTGCCGGTGGCATAACCGTCCAGATCCAGGGCGACGAACTTGAAGCCCAGGGCCCTGAGGCGGGCGACCACCTTTTGCCGAATCTCCCGGTCCATGAATCGATCAAGGGCCTCGGTTTCGACTTCGATTCGGGCGGTATCCGCTTCGTGCCGGATCCGGACCTGGCGGGCAATGCCCAGCCCGCGGAGAAAATCCTCGCCCGCATCCACCTGCGCCAGTTTTGCGGACGTGATCGCCTGGCCGTAGGGGATTCTTGATGCCAGGCACGCACAGGCGGGCTTGTCCCAGGTGGCAAGTGCAAGCCATCGGGACAGCTGACGGATTTCCGCCTTGGTCAACCCGACCTCACGCAGGGGGCTGCGAACGCCCAACTCCTTGGCGGCGCGGCTTCCGGGACGGTAGTCGGCGTCGTCATCCAGGTTTTCGCCGTCGATCACCCAGGCGATCTCGGACTCGAACGCCAGTCGCACGAGCGCTTCGAAGCGGCTTTTCTTGCAGATATAACACTTGTCCGGTGGGTTGTCCCGAAATGCCGCGATCGCCAGTTCACCAGAGGCGACCTGCCGGTAAGGCACGCCGATGGATGCGGCGAATTGTGCGGCCGTGCGTTTTTCGTGTTCCGGCGTGGTCGCCGACAGGGCCGTCACCGCGAGCACCCGGTTTCCCAGGACATTCACCGCCACCTTCAGGAGCAAGGTGCTGTCCACCCCTCCTGAAAAGGCCACCAGCACGCGTTCCATCTGGTGCAAAAGTGATCGAAGGCGATCGTACTTGGACCGTAGCGCATTCGGGATCTCCAACTGCGCCGCCATCAAACAGCCACCGCGGCCGGCGCGTCGACCTGAACGCTGCTTTCCGGTTTATCGAAGCCTGGGGCGATGTTGACGGTTACGTTGCAGTCCATGCATCGATCGTATTAAAAATCAAGGCTCTCGGCAACTGTGGAAACTGGGTCTGCCAAAAAAATTGCAACCGGCCGGGAAGGGATCCTCAGGACGGTCGAAGGACGGCCGCACTGCCGTTCTTGCGACCGTCCTTCTCTCGGATGCGGCGAAAAAGGTCCATCGCCGGACGATGATATGCTTTGATAGAAGCCAAAAAAAGCCGGTTGCCGGGGGATGACCATTCTGTTACAAATTTCAGAAAGACAGCCGGCGCCACTAGCTGTCTATCGCCACCACGGCGCCGCCACGCCAGCCATTTAAAATGAAGCGAGAAAATGACAGACACCATCGACATCAAGATCAGAGGCTATCACCTGGACGTTTTCGGTCACGTCAACAACGCCCGCTATCTGGAGTTTCTGGAAGAGGCCCGCTGGGCGCTTTTCGACGACAAGCTGGGCCTCGAGGAGATGGCCCGCGATGGGTTCGCCTTTACCGTGGTCAACATCAACATCAGCTATCGGCGGCCGGCTTTCCTGCATGACACCCTTTGCGTTGAAACGCGGTTGGCGAAAACAGGTGCCCGATCGGCCACCCTGCGGCAGGTGGTCAAAAATAGAAAAGACGCTCAAACCGTGGCCGAGGCCGACGTCACCTTCGTGATGCTGGATGTCAAAAAACAGAAAGCTGCGCCCCTGGCGGGAGCGCTGACCGACACCCTGATCAAAGCGATCGAAAGATAGCCACACGCCGTTCGACTCAAAAGTTTGGAAACAAACCCGAGCCGCGCTCGGCCAACCGCAGTGGGCCTGGTTTATCTGAAGCGGTTCAGGGCGCCAACCCGACCGATCAGATAGTGAATCCCCTCGACCTTGAAAAACCAGCCCCACAACCCCGTTAACACCGCGAAGGTGACCGAAACGATGCCGATCACGGACAGGTTTGCGATCAGCGTCGGATTCTCGAGGACGGCCTGCAGCGTGCGGTGGAGCGGCCAGAGGATTGCGCCGATGACCAGCCCGGCCACGGTTGCCGCCAGATAGGCCCGATAGACCCCGCCGGCAGCCTGGTTGCCGCTGCGCCGGTTCCAGACCGCGAACAAGAGGACAGTCTGAAAAAGGGCGGATGCGGAGATGGCCAGTCCGACCCCGGCAACGCCCAGGGCCGTCAAGCCGAGCCAGTAGACGGGCAGGCTTGCGATCACGGCGGCCGTTCCGAAAACCGCGGGCAGCAGCGTGTTTTGAGTCGCGTAAAAGCCGCGGTTGACAACGGTTTGGGAGACGAAGGCGATCGCCCCGACCATCAGGCAGGCCAAGGTCAGGGCCGTCATCCGGGTGTCTTCGGGGGTGAACCGGCCGCGCTGGAAAAGCACGGCCACAATTTCGTGCCGCAGGATGGCAACCAGCACGGATACCGGGATGACGATCGCCAGGTAGCGCAAGACCTTGTTGATTGTGTCGTTCAGTTCAGCCATGCGGCCCTGCGCGGCCAGGCGCGCCATTAAAGGGTAGGAGGCGACCCCCACGGCCTGCCCGAAAAACCCGACCAGGATCAGCATGACGCGCATGGCATAGTCGATCCAGGCGATGGCGCCCTCCGGCAGAAAACTGCCGAAAAATTTAGAAAAGAGCTCTGTTGAAAACACCATGGTCAGCCCGACCATCAGAGGCAGGGTCAACTTGATGTAGCGTTTGAGGTCCGGGTGGCCCAGGTCGAAGGTCGGCCGGAACTTCATGCCGATTTGAACGGCCCCGGCCAACTGGATCGCAAAACTGCCGATGGCGGCCCCGGCCAGGGCGCCCCAGCAGAACCCCTCCACACCCAGCCGGCGGCCCAGCAGCCAACCGCCGCAGATGATCCCCAGGTTGTAGATCAGGGGTGCCAGGGCCGGCAGCAAAAAGTGCGCCCGGCTATACTGAACGGCCATGAGCATGCCGCCGGCGAAAAAGAAAAACTGCGCCGGTAGGGTGATGCGGGTCATTCTCACGGCCAGGGCGATGAATTCCGGGTCCTGTCGCCCGGCCGCCAGAAGGGGCACCACCTGGGGAGCCAGCAGCATGCCGGCCAGGATGAGCATCAGCAGGAGCGCTCCAAATACGGTAAAAATATTGGAAAAGGTGTACCAGCCGTCGGCTTCCTCGTTTTCGGTCAGATAAAGTGAGAAAATCGGAATGAAGGTCACCGACAGAAAACCGCTGGCCAGGATGTGATTGAGTATTTCGGGCAGCACAAAGGCCACCCGGTAAGCATCGACCTCGGAGCCGGCGCCTGACACCGCGGCCAGCAGCATCTCCCTGGCGACGCCGGTGATCCGGCTGAGGAAAATGCTGCCCATCATGATAAGCGTGGCCGCGCCGATGGTGTTGATCGGCCTCGACCCGACGAATCTGCCCATTCTACTCATTTTAAATGCCGATCACCCTTCGATTTTTTTGGCCAACGCGCATTGGCGCGGCCCAAGAAGGGCGATTCGACATGCGTGGGTGCGCCGGCGACAATATCTTCGAAACCAAACATGAACCCTTTCTTGCGCAAGTTCTGCATCGTAGTACCGGCTTTTCCGGCATTGACAATCCGCATGCACAGGGCGCGATAGATCCTTCCAGCACTGTCAGGGTGAGTGCGTGCCAACTGGCGTGCCAAAGGCGCGGTCCGATAGTGGCTGAGTGCTTCCAGTTCACTGTCCGCTGCTTTACGCAGGCGCGCTGCGAGCCGATCGCGCGCTTTCTCTTCGACCCACAGATCGAGCTGATCCGACAGATCGCTATTTTCGGTGGCCTGCTTGGCCTTTTGGTGCCAAGCCTTTTTCTCTTTGGTCGGCACGTAGCGCATCAACTCTTCATATGTGAAGGTGCAAGGGTGCGATCGTACTCGGACCAGGCAGCATCATAAGAGACGAATGTTCCGGGGGAAAGTTCCCTTTCGATCGCTTTTTCAATTGGATCGACCCGCTTTCGTTTGCCGGGACTCATTTTACTCCTTTGATGGTTAAGATATCGAGCAAAATAACCGTTTCGGGATGGACACTCGATATCGCGCTGCTTCCGCTGGCCTTACGTGTTATATCATCCAGGGTGTTGGATCAAACAAATAGTGGCTCCGGCGAAACCGGTCGAATCGATCGTAACAAACTGAAATCGAGTCCATTCGAACACTTCCGAAAAGGTGAATCGCTCAGCTTGGGTAAAAATAAACCTTGAACCCAGTGCCCAGCTGTGCCATCTGAGCGCACCAGGATCTGCGCGAATACGCCCAGATAAATTGGATCGACAGGGAGTGTTCATGACGGCAACAACGCATTCCAAAGCACTGCTTCTTGTTCTGACGGCCGGCACCTTGTGGTCATTTGGCGCGTTGACCATCCGCCACATGGTCGATCCGCAGGACTATCGCTGGCAATATCTGCTTTTCAGGGGCCTGACGATTGCGGGAATACTGTGCCTCTACCTCACTGTCAAAGATGGCCGGCGGGTATTGGACAATTTCAGAAAATTGGGTGTTCCGGGTGTGGTCGGCGCCTGCGGGCTCGTGACGGCCTTCATCTGCTTTATTTGGTCGATCACCTTGACGACCGCCGCCAACACCCTGTTCTTGTTTGCCACCATTCCCTTTCTGGCCGCATTCATGGGCATCGTGGTCCTCAAGGAGCAAATCCGACCACTTACCTGGATCGCCATGGTCGTCGCCCTGGTGGGAATTTCCGTAATGGTGATCGAGGGGTTGGAAACGGGCAGCGTTCTGGGAACGGTCACGGGTTTTGCGGCGGCCTGCGGATTCGCCATGTTTTCGGTGTGTCTGCGATGCCGCAAGGAGACCCCGCAGTTTGCAGCCATTGCCCTGGCGGGAATCCTGTGCGTCATGTTGACCGCCGTCATCCTCTTTGTGCAGCATGACTCGATGCTGATGCCCATTCGCAACATCAGTCTGAGCATGGTGCACGGCACCCTGGTCGGTGTGGGGCTGATCTTGTTTTCGCTCGGCGCCAAATATTTTCCGGCGGCTGAACTGAATTTGCTCTCCCTGGTGGAAGTGGTCGGTGGCGTGGTCTGGGTCTATCTGCCGGTTTTCGGCGTCAACGAAGTCCCGAGCATGCTCACGGTGGTTGGCGGTGGTATCGTCACCGGCGCGATCCTGTTGGACAGCGTTGGGATGCATTGATCCCGATGGCCGCCCAGCGATTCGATGGCTGGTTGACCTCGATATGCATTTCACGCGTCGCCCTGTATGCGAATTTCATGGTGTACGCGGCCTGTTTGCCGGTCCTTCTCAATCGTTGGAATATGTCGGCCACCCAGGCCGGCAGCATCTCGACCGCTTTCATGTTTGGCTATGCCGCTTCGCTGTTCGTCTTTGCCTGGCTGTCGGATCGTTTCGGGGCGAAGCGGCTGTTTCTGCTCTCGGCTGCGCTGAGCGTGATTACCGCCCTGGCCTTCGGCTTCTTGGCCCACTCCTATCTCACCGGCCTGATCCTGTATGCCCTTGCCGCAGCGACCCAAGGTGGTCTTTACACGCCGGCAATCATCCTTTTTTCGGAACGCTACGACGTGTCAAGGCGCGGTGGGGCGCTTGGATGCCTGATCGCCAGCACTTCCGTCGGATATGCCTTTTCGTTGATTGTGTCGGGGCTGTGCCTCACCCTGGGTGGATACCGCAGTGCTTTCATCGTGACGGGGTGCCTGCCCGCAGTCGGTCTGATCCTGGCCTGGTTCGCCCTGCGAAGCACCCCCAATCGTATCCATCCCCACTCAGGGCACCTTGGCCTATCAGCGATTTTAAAACGCAATCGAAATGCGAGCCTCTTGATCGCCGGATATACCTTTCATGCCTGGGAATTGTTGGGCATGTGGTCATGGACGCCGGCCTTTTTCGCCGCCGTTATCGCCATTTCCGCAAGCGATTTTGGGGAGACGGCCCAGTTCGGGGCCTACCTGGTGGCCTCAATGCACCTGGTTGGCGCCCTGGCATCGGTATCGATGGGGCGACTGGCGGACCGACTCGGTCGGCGGGTCGTACTGGTGCAGGTGGCCGCCATCGGCGCCGGCTTTTCTCTGGTGATCGGCTGGCTGACCACCTGGCCGATCGTACTCTTGGTGTTGATTGGGTTTGCCTATTATTTTTTCGCCATCGGCGATTCGCCGGTATTGTCCACCGCACTGACCGAGTCCGTCTCTGCGGGTCACCTCGGGTCGATGCTTGCCGTCAGAGCACTGCTTGGTTTTGGCGCCGGAGGCCTGGCGCCGATCGCATTCGGCGCGGTGCTGGATTTTACGAATCCACCTGACACCACCCCCGAGACCTGGGGTTGGTCATTCATGGTTCTGGGTCTCGGCGGCGTGACGGCTACCTTGTGTGCCATTGGTTTTCGTGAACCTGGCCAAAAGAATCGGGCCAGCGCGCTGTAGATGATGGCTCCACCCGCCATGCAAAATAAGTCACATCTGCCGTTTTTTCCCGGGTAACCCCCAACGCTGCCAAGGGATCGTAGTAAAGCGCTACGATCTATCCTGGATGTGTCCATATACCTGCAGGTTCCCATGGACAAGAAGAACCTGAAAGATACTTTTGAAGCCATTTTTCATGTCTCTGATAAAAAATAAGGCGGTGGATTCCATCTTGAGCTGAAATCAGCCCGCTTCAACAATCAGCGCCCCTCCTCACTTGACAAATCATCCCTGTGGACCGATTTTCATGTAAGGAATTAACCTGTAGATTGAGGATTCGGCATCATGGAAGTAATGCTCATTTTTATTTGCTTGGCGGTACTTTACGGAGGGATAAAGATTGTTCTCGAACGTCGCCTGGCACCTTTAGACACCCTCGGTTCCGACGGGGACTTGAAGGATTTGGCCTTTGCCAACGGTTGCAGTGTCTATAACCTCTTCGAGCGGGCCAACCAAGACTGGCATTTTTCCCAAGCCAAAATCGAAAGTGATTTCAAAATCTACCTGAACAGGGGTGACATCCCTGGCTATGTTCGTTTGTACATCAAGGCGCAACCCAAAAATACATTTGACCGTACTTACAACAAACTGATCTTCTCCGGTGGACGACCACCCTACCTATAAATACAGAATGAATTCGATGCCGTACAAACAAACAACTGCCGACAGGAAGGATGGTCAACATGGACATAAAAGAACTTCGTGCCCTTCAAACCCCGCTAAAGGAACGGTATAAACAGAACCCTGAGAGCGCCATTATATCTGCCAGAGCCGAGGGATTTATCAAAGGGGAGGATGTGTCTTGCCAAATACACAGCCACAGTGGGGATATCGAGGCAGGCTTACATCCAGCAACTGGCGGTGACGGCTCACAAGCCTGCTCAGCTGATATGCTGATGGATGCGTTGGTTGCTTGTGCCGGGGTTACCCTTAAAGCTGTAGCCACTGCAATGCGCCTTCCCCTCAATCATGCCAAAGTAATTGCCGATGGGAAATGGGACGCACGCGGGACGCTTGGTGTAGACCGCACAGCTCCAGTTGGCCTTACGGAGGTAAAGCTAACCTTTGAAATTGATAGTTCTGCGGAATTAAAAGAAATAGAAAAACTTGTTCAACTCACTGAGCGATATTGTGTCATTTTTCAGACTTTCGCTCATCCCCCCAAAATCGTAAGTCAATATAAAGCGCCGGCGTAAGAAATTCCACCTTAGGTTAATGGGTTAACGATACGGGCAGCACCCAAGGTAAGCCTATGATATTCATTAAAATGATGCAAATCCAACGTCTTCCCTGACACTTATGGAGCCTGCCAAGAGCAGTGCAGGCTCCGCGAGCTTGGCCCTGCGGGCTCGCTCGCCTGTCCGCCATCTTGTCACTCGGAAAGGTGCCAGTAAACACCAGGACTGGTGGGGCTCGTTTCTGTGGGATACCCATTACGTGTAGGCCTGTTCATTTAGATTCCCGCGACTGTTCGGCAAAGCATCTGTCCTATTATCTGGGAAACTTCCCCTGGCCCAAAGTAAGCCAGACAGCATAGAATCTTTTCCCACCCGAGTGGATCAAGTCGTCATCTATGCCGAAGGGGCGATTGAGTAGACGCTTAAAAGCAGAATAGATTTTGAATTAATTTGGACTTTTGACATATCTCCATAAATTGAATATTATAGCTGGTGGTTGAAAAAATTGTAATCGTAGCCTGCGCAAAGCCTTTTTGGGAAACAGGTCAAAAGGGTCTTTTTAATGCAGGGTCGCACAAAGTGCGAACTACACTAACCGCAGAGGAAGGCACGTGCATTCTCAAAGCATACCCAGATGACGTATACCCAGTGGTATACGATTGGGACAATGATGGTAATCGCTGCGGCATTTTATGGCAGGGGCGGCTAAACGCGGGTAAAAGCATTACCATCAACGCTCCCCACGGTTTGCTAAGTTATGATTACAACGCTCAGCCGGATGTGGATCAGCCGCTCGATTCCGCCGATCAGCTCATGGGTAATGATAATCGAACCTTAAACGTACCCTGATACGCCAACCCGCAAAGGCGCCACCCGCTGAATAGGCCTCAATATATCCAAATAAACCCTATCCACAGTTGTCAGATTAGCTCGGTCTTGAGCCTTGACATGTTGACTCAACGCCACAGCCTTAGCGAACATGCTGGGAAATACTATCTCGGTTGACCCCGATGAACATTTCATAAAATGGTAAACAGTGTCTGACCTTGCGACCCCAATCGGCCGACCAAACCGAATAAGTACCTGAAATGTCGTTTCAACCAATAGGGTTTAGAGCATGAGGACCCGCAGATCCAAAAAAGTTGCTATTCTCCTTGGCGCCATTGTCTTGGTGTTGATCATCATTGCTCTTGCGGCGCCACTGGTCCTGGATCTTAACCGGTACCATGGGCTTATCGTCTCCGAGGTGGAAAAAGCCGTTGGAGGAACAGTCACACTGGGCCGCATATCGTGGGGCATTGCGCACCGGGTTTGGCTGGAGGTAGATGGATTTTCAGTTGTCGGTGCTTCGGCATTTCAAGGAGATGTGGAACTTACCCGCATCTATGCCAGCGTCTCCATCCCCGAACTGCTGACCAAAAAAATCATCGTGCATAAGTTGCAAGTGGAAAGCTCCGAGGTTAAATTCGGACTTCCTTCCGCCCCCAAAAATACTGGTCCGCCTGATGACGATAAAAAATCTGCCGCTGTGCAGCTTCCGATCGAAATTGAGATCCTGCAGCTGCTGTTGGCGATCAAGCGATTCGAATTTAGCAACGCCAGGTCTCTTCCCGGTCAAACTCTGGTGCATGTATTTTCTGATGTTGAACTGGCGGCAACCGGTATTGCACCCGCAACGGTAATGGCTTTCGATTTGTCCTTCCGGGACAACTCCCCTCCAGGTCAGGGGACAATCACGGCACACGGTACTTTCAGGGGATTGACGAAATCTCTGACGCTGGAGCGTCCCGAACTCAAACTGGCGGCAAGCCTGGATGCGTTGGAGGTGGAAGCCTTCAGGCCGTATCTGAATAACAGCCCGCTTAAAAATAAGCTTGCCGGCAGCATCTCCATGAAGGCAACCTGCGATGTTGATCTGACAAAAAACAATCTTCATACGCAGGGTGAGATCGATCTTGGCAACTTAACCTACACAGATCCTGCACGCTGGGAGGCAGCCCTTCCCGAACAGCCAACCACCGTCGCTTTTCAGATCAATCTCGACCCCCAAGATCTAACCGCTGAAAAAATCGCCCTACAACTCGGTGATCTTTCTCTGGAGGCCCGCGCTGAAATAAAGGGCTGGAAAGAGGATCCGGTGATCAAAGGTGCTGAAATCTCCGCCGACCTGCCATTGTTAGCTGTGATGCCCCTTGTCCCGTGGAAGCAGCTGGGAAACAACGCCGATTTAATTCGATCGATCCTGCTGGGGGGCGGAAAAGTTGTTTTCAATAAAATAACTTTCCCCGAAGTCCGCGTCGCAAAACCGCCTGGGACGGTAAACGACTTGCTGTCCGGCATTGAAATGGCGGGTCAGGTCACTGGCATATCCATTAAACCTTCACCAAACGCTCCTAAGGTGGAGAGTATTTCAGGAGTGGTGACACTCAACAATAACGTGCTGGCAGCTGAGAACATTCATTCGCGGATTGGGCCTATCGCGCTGCCGGCCGTGAGTATCCATATAACGGAAATAGCAGCGCAACCCAAAGGCACCATTCGCGTCAACGGGCCATTGCAAGTGGCCGGGCTCGGTGAAACACAAATCGAGACGCTGCTCATGCATTACGGACTGAAGGCGCTTACCGGGTCAGCGGATATCGACGCCATTGCTGAATTTGATCAGCGCCGACCCAATGACTGGACGGTAAAAGGCGCCATGGTGCTGAAGGGAGTTAGGGCGGAAACGCACCCTGAAACGGTTGTGATGAATAACCTTAACGGTGCTGTTCATTTCAATCGTGACAAGGTGATCACCATTGCCGCTCAAGATCTAAGTGCCCAGATCAATCAGGCACCAGTTAAAATGTCAGGAAGATTCATCAAGGTCGGGGAACCGGACATGCTGATCGAAACCAAGGTGCATGCAAAGCAGTTGGATTTTTCCGACGTGGCTGCGTTTATTCCGTCATTGAAAGCCATGAAACTAAGCGGCAGTGTCGACATGGATTTAGACGTGCATATTCCCTCCGCGACGCCGGCTAAAAGCCGGCTCACCGGAGCATTGGCGACTCGAAATGTTGGTTTCGAGATAGCTGCGGCGGATTTATCTGTTGAAAGCGCCGATACTCAGGTCGTACTGGCCGGAGACAGCGCCACCGTCAAAATCATGACCTTGCGCATCAATGAGCAGCAGATATCGGTGTCGGGGCAACTATCGAATCCTTTGAAACCCAAGGCAATACTTCTAATCACATCACCGGATCTGAATCTGGATCGATTTTTGGTACAGAAAAAACCAAAAAACCAGAAGTCAACGGGGGAAAAAGACCAGGACGAAAAGCCGGCCATAGAAGTGAAATCGTCTAAAAAAGAATTACCGCCACTGGCGCGGAAACTGACCGCCGACATAAAAATGAAAGCAGAGCAGGGTCGCTACCGCGGGCTTCAATTTCAAAAATTGAACCTGAACCTGCGGTATAAGCATGGCGTAATCGAACATTACGCACTTGATTTTGGCGTTGATCAAGGTCGGGTTCATACAAAAGGCGCTGCCGATTTGCGCGATTTGGGTCGCGTCACTTTTAGCGTGGATCCCAATATTACGGCATTGCAACTGGAGAAGGTTGCACCGGTTTTCGGATTTGAAAAACTGCCTCTTACCGGACCGATGTTCTTGACTGGCCAATTGCAGGGCCACTCAGGAAATCGGCAAAAGCTGCTGACCAGCCTTGCCGGCAACCTGAAGATTGAGATAGGCCCAGGCCGTGTGACCAATGCGGGAAGGACTGGCGATCTAATGTTGAAAATATTTTCCATGACCAGCATTCGGGGTGTTTTTTCAGGAAACATCGTCGATGATCTAAAAGACCAAGGGATACCTTTCCGTAAGATCAAATCGCAGACCACATTTGGCAAGGGCGTGATGGGCGTGAAAGGTTTTCAATTCGTCAGCGATGCAATGATGATGACCGTGCAAGGGGAGCAGAACCTGATCGATGAAAATTTGGATCTCGAAATTAAACTGGAGCCGCTCAGGAGCGTTGGCAAGGCGATTGGAAGCATACCGCTGATTGGCAAGACAGCAGAGGATTTAACCGAAATCTATCTTGAAATAAAAGGGCCCTATGAAAAACCGGAAATTCGTCCGGCAACAGAGAAAGAAATCGGCGAAGCTGTCAAATCCGAGGCCAAAGAGCCTGGAACCGTAATCAAAAAGATTGAAAAGGGATTTAAGAAAATTTTCTAAATGTTTATACCCTTACAGGGCATGCCCTATTACGCGGTCAGAAAGATAACCAAGGTTATGAAAAGTCTAAACCCAAGATTTATTCATTTAAAAAGACATCTTCAGGATGACATGAGGTGCAAATCCAATGTTTTTAGGTAAGCTCTCGATATTCTTCACATCCCAGGCTCAAGGGCTTAGTGAAGACCTTTCTCATCCTATCGGATTCGTGCAGATAGTCGCCATTGGTATTAGTTTTTTGACCGCCTGGCTTTTTGCTCGAAAATTCCATCACTACTTTGACAAAAGAACAGAGATGGTTAAAATTCACACGCTAATTTTTAAATTGAAGCCGGCCCAGTCTGCACAATTACTCGGGTATTTATTTTGGCTGTTGCTTTTGTGGTTCTCTATTGAACTTCTCAGAGAGTTCGCAATACCGATTACCCTTCTGCATATGACCCACAACCTTGTCGGTGCCTTGATAGTTATTCGCTTTGCATCTTTTTACATAAAGAGTATTTTCTGGTCTCGCTTTGTATACGTGGTCTGCGTGGTGGTTTTATTTTTACGGATATTTAAATTATGGAAACCGACCGTTAACCTGCTTAACAGCATGACACTCGAATTAGGTAAAATCAACATTTCCATTTGGGGGTTGATCGAAGCGATTATCATCTTCATTCTGTTGTATGCAATAGCGGGCATGGCCAATCGCTTTATTGCCCAATGGTTAATGACTTCCACCAAGCTGACTTACTCGGACCGAACGTTGCTACTCAGAGTTATCAGAGCGGCAACGGTGGCGGTGGTGATTTTGATCTCTTTAGGAGCGGCTGGCATCCATATGACGGCCATCGCCGTCACCGGGGGAGCCATCGGTCTGGGCATCGGTGTTGGACTACAGAAAATCGGATCCAATATAATCAGCGGGATTATGCTGCTGATCAGCAAACCCATTCGTCAGGGAGATGTGATCACTTTTCCGAAAGGCTTTGGTGGCGCCAACTGGGGATGGGTTACGCAAATGGGCTTTAACTATGTTCAGGTGGCCACGCGACACGGATCATTACTGCTCATACCCAATGAGGTCTTTGTGACCCAAAAAACAGAAAATCTATCCTACGACGATAGCAACGTACGCCTTAACATACCTTTCGGCATCGCCTATGAGTCGGATTTGGACGAAGCAAAGACCCTGGCCCTGGGCGCTTGCTCCAGCATCGACCGGATTTTAAAGACTCCTGAACCCAAATGCCTTGTCATGGAATATGGTGACAGTACGGTCAATCTGGAGTTACGGGTTTGGATCAATGATCCCAAAAATGGCATTAATAATGTCAAGGATGCCGCTCTTGTGGCGGTTTGGAACAGCTTTCACGCCAATGGGATCGAAATTGCATTTCCGCAGCGCGATCTGCATATAAAGAGTGCTGTGCCGTTTAAAATATCAAAAGATAGCACCCAGCCAGTCGCGAAAGATTCCCTGGAAGATGCAGGCGATAAAGGGAGGGAGGCTAACTGAATTTCGCTGAGTTGGATTGCATTTATCTCTCTGCTGGGCTTAATACGCCAATACGCGGAAAATTTTCCATGCATCAGTACTGTTAGGTGGCGATAGTGGCGCCACGCCAATTTACACGAAGAACTTTCGAAAGGAGAAACCCATGAGAAAACTATTCAGCCTGCTGTTCGTCCTGATGCTCTTCCCCGGCATGGCAGCCATGGCCCAAGAGAGCGACAAACCCAATATCATACTCATCGTGTCTGACGACACCGGCTACGGCGATCTCGGCCCCTATGGTGGTGGTGAAGGGCGCGGCATGCCTACGCCGAATATCGACCGCATGGCGAACGAAGGGATGACGCTGTTTACATTCTACGCTCAGCCGAGCTGCACACCCGGCCGGGCGGCGATGCAGACCGGGCGTATCCCAAACCGCAGCGGCATGACCACCGTGGCCTTTCAGGGTCAGGGCGGTGGACTGCCCGCCGCGGAGTGGACGCTGGCCTCGGTGCTGAAGACCGCGGGCTACAACACCTTCTTCACCGGCAAGTGGCACCTCGGCGAGGACGACTATGCGCTACCAAACGCCCAGGGCTACGACGAGATGAAGTACGCCGGCCTCTACCACCTCAACGCCTATACCTATGCGGATCCGACATGGTTCCCCGACATGAGTCCGGAGCTGCGTGCCATGTTCAAGAAGGTGACAAATGGTGCTTTGTCGGGTAAAGCAGGCGAAAAGCCGACAGAGGAATTCAAGGTCAACGGCCAGTATGTAGACACACCTGATGCAAGTACGGCTGACTACCCGGATGGCGTCGTTGGGATTCCGTTCTTCGACGGCTACGTGGAGAAGGCGTCCATCGACTATCTCGACAAAGCATCGAAGTCGAAGACACCGTTCTTCATGAGCATCAACTTCATGAAGGTGCACCAGCCGAACATGCCGCACCCTGACTACGTCCACAAGTCTCTGTCGAAGAGCAAGTACGCGGATTCGATCGTGGAGCTGGATTCCAGGATCGGGCGGATCATGGACAAGGTGCGCGAGCTCGGTCTCGACAAGAACACGATGGTCTTCTACACCACCGACAATGGCGCCTGGCAGGACGTCTACCCGGACGCCGGGTACACGCCGTTCCGCGGCACCAAGGGCACCGTGCGTGAGGGTGGCAACCGGGTTCCGGCGATCGCCTGGATGCCGGGCAAGATCAAGGCCGGCGCGAAGAACCACGACATCCTGGGCGGCCTTGACCTGATGGCCACGTTCGCCGCCATTGCCGGTGTGGAGCTGCCGAAAAAGGACCGCGAGGGGCAGCCCATCGTCTTCGATAGCTACGACATGTCGCCAGTCCTGTTCGGCACCGGCAAGAGTGATCGGAACGAGTGGTTCTACTTCACCGAGAATGAGCTGACGCCCGGCGCCGCACGTGTCGGAAACTACAAGGCCGCGTTCAACCTGCGCGGCGACAACGGCCAGGCAACTGGCGGCCTCGCCGTGGATAGCAATCTTGGTTGGAAGGGTCCGGAGTCGTATGTCGCCACAGTTCCTCAGGTCTTCGACCTCTGGCAGGATCCGCAGGAGCGCTACGATATCTTCATGAACAACTACACAGAGCGAACCTGGACAATGGTGACGATCAGCGAGGCGATCAAGAAGAAGATGGAAACCTACGTGAAGTACCCGCCACGGCCGTTGCAGAGTGAGCTTACTCGGGCCCGATCACGCTCAGCTCCTACTTCCGCTTCCTGCACGTCCGCGAGCAGCTCGAGAAGGAGGGCGTCAAGATTCCGATTCCCACCGGAAATTAGGATTCAGCAATCCACCCCCGGGCGATCCTGGGGGTGTCACCTAACCACAGGGTCCACCGGACTGTAGAAACGCTTGGTTGCCTCGCTTCGGTCGATGAGGTCCGGTGGCACCAGTCGGTGACCCTGAACGTTAACGGCTACAGCCAGAACTTACCTCACGACACCTCAACCTTGCGGCTACTGCTATAAACATTTATCTTAATGATTACAATAGAATGGGGTACATTGTACAAGATTTTGTGGTCACCATTTTCCTACCATAACAATGATTACATTCGCGTGTCTTGATAGAAAGCAGCGAGCATGAATGGAGGTCAAACCGATAAGGTGTGAAACTTAAACACGTTTCAGCTGTAAACAACCGGAAATTGGAAAGAACCTATAAGCAGGATGCAGTGTAGCGGGTTTTCCGATAGACTGCTACCATTTCGGTGATGGCGCCGTCAATCTGAATCAGACAATCAAATACCTCTATGAATTGTAATACCAAGCTTTCTCTCGAGGATACAAATAACCCCGCCAAGGGGCGTTTCAGGATTTTCTATGGCTGGTATATCATTGCCGCCGGCACGTTGTTGATGGCTACCTGTTTTGGAATTATTTACTCGTTCAGCGTTTATTTTTTCGCACTGCAGTCCGAATTTTCCTGGGGCCGGGCTGCCACATCGGGAGCCTTTTCGCTGTTTTTACTCTTGGTGGGCCTCTTTTCCATTATCTGCGGACGCAATGTGGACCGCTTTGGCCCAAAACTGGTTGTCCTAACCATGTCGGTAATCGCCGGTTTCAGCCTTATCTTGACCTCACGGGTTCAGACCATCTGGCAGTTCTATTTTACTTACAGTGTGCTACTGGCAGCTGGTACGGGCGGGATATATATCATCTCTATGTCTACGGCATCGCGCTGGTTCTATCGAAAGCGCGCTACCGCCATGGGCATTTTGGGAGCCGGAGGATCGCTGGGGCCGGTTGTGATGGCCCCATTCAGTGCTTGGTTAATCGCTGTCTATCAGTGGCGAACCGCCTACATATTGACCGGGATTCTGGCCTGGTGCCTGATGATCCCGGCTGCCCTGGCACTGAAAGGGAGACCCGCCGAAATCGGAACCGGTCTTGACGGAGATCCCCATCTCACGGTCAGATCAACCGACGGAAACGGGAAGACAACCGGCTTTTCCGTATCCGGTGCGATCAAAAGCGGCAGTTTTTGGTATTTGTCCTTGGTGTGGTTCTGGTTTTCGTTTTGCCTCTATATGGTGATCACCCACATCGTTCCAAAGGCACAGGACCTTGGGCTTGATCCGGTGCGAGCCGCCAGCGTGATGAGTATCCTGACTGCGATCAGTGCTGTATCGCGCGTCGCAGGAGGCCTGATGGCCGATAGGATGGATAAGCGGAAACTGCTTGCAGTCCTGACCACGGCAATGGCCATGAGCATGGTCTGGCTATCGGCAGCCGACGGACCCTGGATGCTCTATCCGTTTGCCGTCGTTTTCGGCATAACTTTCGGTTGTGGAGATACATCGTTGATCGCTGTTGTGACCGATGTTTTCGGGATAGCTAAAGTGGGAACCATGATGGGCATTCTCATGATCAGCTGGGGACTGGGCTCAGCTTCCGGACCGTACCTGGCCGGATGGGTGTTCGATCACACCGGCTCTTATAACTGGGCCTTTATAATTGCAGCGGCCGGAATGATGCTGGCCGCGGGTTTCAGCATGAAGCTGAAGTTTAAACACCGATCCAGCAAGAAATAGACGATTGAAATGTGTTTAGCTCGCTAATTTCCGATAAGAAAAGGAATAGGACCATCATACTTTTGCTCGGAGAGTACGTGGAATTAGTCTTTTTTCCCGAGACTGGCACGTGTAATTTGAGGCAACTGGTTTGTCGTGGCATACACAAAACAAAGCTTTTTTGGACATCTTTAGTTTGGAGGCAGTGATAAATTCATTTTTGATTGACCCTTGACCCACGTACAAATCCATTCTATTCATGGAAAATAGCGAGTGCTATCATTTTTCTTCTTTTTCCCTGAACAACGCAGCCAATTGTGATTATTGCATCGAGAGCAGCGGCAATTAGCCCAAACGAATTAAAGTAGGGTTTCATCCCTGAATATAACATCTACGCCAGCTGTTAATAATGGTCCAGCTAGCGAACCTTACCATATTTAGCCAGGTGATCAGAAGAAAATACCACCACCGTCTGGGAACCACGGCATTGGTTCGTGTAGGGTGCAGGTTTATCACACCGCACTACACGTGAGCTGTTTTAAAAGGAAAGGAGTCACCAATGGTCGATTTCCGAAACATTCTCTTTCCCGTTGCCCTGACCGACATTTCTCCGGTCGTGGCGCCTTATGTGGCCACCGTTGCCGGCCGGTTCGGTGCAAAACTGCACTTGTTGCATGTGCTCAGGCGCTTCGACTGGTTTGTCGACACCTATGTCTCGCAACCGTTGGAGACGGATTTCAAGAGCATCGCCTCCGACTTTGAAGATCAGCTCCTCTCCCGCGCCCAGCAGACCCTTGAAGTTTTCAAGGATAAACATTTCAAGGGCCTTGACATCGCCAAGTCGACCGTGGTGACCGGCACCCACTATAAAAGAATCCTGGCCTATGTCGAGTCCGAAAAGATCGATCTGATCATAATGGGCAGTGGAAGTCCGCTTCAAAAGGCGGTCTTCGGATCGGTGGCGGACAAAGTGGCCAAGCTGTCGCCCGTGCCGGTCATGCTCGTCAAAAGCAACTAGAACGATCGGAAAAGGAGTACAATCATGGCAGGACCCAGAGAAAAAAGAGATCCTTACCTGTGGGAAGCATTGGTATCCATCCTGGCCTTGGTCGCAATGATCAGCCTTGCCATCGTTCGCTACGAGTCGGACGCGCAGGTGCCGATTCTGATAGGCGTTTTGGTGGCGGCCCTGATGGGTCTGCGCGCCGGTTTCAGCTGGAAGGATATTGAAACCGGTATGCTCAATGGCATCACCAACTCGCTGCAGGCCATTGTCATCCTGCTCATTATTGGCGTTCTCATCGGCGTCTGGATTTTGAGCGGCGTGGTACCGACCATGCTCTACTACGGCTTGAAAATCCTGCACCCCAAGATCTTTCTACCGGCAACCTTGATCATCTGTTCGATCACCTCACTGGCCACCGGCACCTCCTGGGGGACTGCGGGAACCATCGGTATCGCACTGATCGGCATCGGATCGGGACTGGGCTTCCCCCTGCCAATCGTTGCCGGGGCGGTGCTTTCGGGGGCTTATTTCGGAGACAAGATGTCGCCCCTGTCCGACACCACCAACCTGGCGCCGGCCATGGTGGGTACCGATCTGTATACGCATATCAAGCACATGACCTACACCACTAGCGTCAGTATCGGCATCACGCTGGTTATTCAGATTGCACTGGGCTTTTTTTATGGCGGCGGGGAAGCCAATCTGGAGGCCGTTAACCAGATCCTGGCCGGCATCGACGCCCAGTTTGCCGTCAATCCTCTGCTGCTCCTGCCACCGGTGGTCGTCATGGTCCTGGCGTTTCGGAAAATCCCGGCGGTCCCTGGAATCACCATCGGCATCATCGTTGCCGCCGTTTTGGGAATGATATTTCAGAAAAACGCACTCGGTGATCTCCTCTCAGCAGCCTATGGCGGCTACACCAGCAATTCCGGCGTGGAAGCGGTGGACAACCTGCTTACCAAGGGCGGGTTCGAATCGATGATGTATACCGTGTCCCTGGTGATCTGCGCCATGATGTTCGGCGGTATCATGGAAAAAACCAACCAGCTGCGCGTGGTTGTCACGGTTATCCTCAAAAAAGCCCAGTCCACCGGCTCTTTGATTACGGCCACGGTGTTGACCGCCATCGGATCCAACCTGATCCTGTGCGACCAATACATGTCCATTGTCATGACCGGTAAAATGTACGCCCAGGCCTATAAAGACCAGGGACTGCACCCCAAAAACCTGTCGCGGGCCATTGAGGACAGTGCCACCGTTACCGCCAATCTCGTGCCGTGGAACTCGGGCGGTGCCTTCATGACAGCCACACTTGGCGTGCCGACCATCGCCTACCTGCCCTTCAACTTTTTTTGCTGGATATCGCCAATTGTTTCAATGCTTTTTGGGTGGCTCAACATCACTATCGATCCCATTGAAGCAGACGACGCCGAGATGGAACCCGAGAAAATAGGCGCGAAAAGCCCTGCCTGACAGGACCGCAGCTCTGCCGGCGATTGGTTGGCAAAGTCGCCATTGAGGGAGGTATGCAAATGCTAAAACAATTCAATTATCCATTGATTATGATTCTGGTCGTGGTGGCTTTGGGGGGCATCCCTGCCTTTGCCGCCGATGTCGTGTTCTCCAAGGACTCCACCCTGGCGGACATCATCCAGCGCGGTGAACTGCGCATCGGACTGGAAGTGGGATACATGCCCTTTGAGATGATCGACACCCGCAGTGGGTTGCGCCAAAAAGAGATCCGGCACGGTGGATTGCGGCAAAGGGGGGGGCGTCAGCTGAGCTTGATGGGCTTTGATATCGATGTGGGGATTGAGATGGCCAAGGCATTGGGGGTCAAGCCGGTGTTTGTTGACACCATGTGGCCCAGCATCATTCCTGCTTTGAATTTAGGCCGATTCGACATCATATTTGGCGGGATGTCCGTTACAGAATCACGTAAGGAGCAAGTGGATTTTGCCGATCCTTTTATGACCGTGGGACAGACAGTCCTGCTCAATGCCAAACACAAGAGGACCGTTCAATCTTACAAGGACCTGAATGATTCCAGGTTTATTGTGGTATCCAAACCCGGCACTACCGGTGAGGAGGCCGTGCAGCTTCTGATTCCCAAAGCCACCTATGAAACCGCGGATACGGAAATCGAGGGTGCTATGCGGGTACTCGAAGGCACGGCGGACGCCTTTGTCTATGACTTTCCGTTTAACGCCGTGTTTCGTGCCTTGAATCCATCGAATCAGCTGGTCTTTCTGGATGAACCCTTTACAAAAGAGCCCATTGCCTGGGCGATACGAAAAAACGACCCGGATTTCATGAAATTTTTAAATGGGTTTTTGGCCCGGATAAAAGCCGATGGTCGCTTCGATCAGATTTATTTCAAGTGGTTTCTCAGCACGGATTGGCATCGATTTGTGCGATAGCCTGGAGAGGGCGACTGTGGTGCTGGAAGGACGTGCAGAGGCCTTTGCCACGCTCGGTAGAGCCGACAAAATGACTCTTTAGTCGATCCTGAAAAAGCATTTATCCTTCAGAAATCATAGGTAAAAATATCTGTATTGTTCTATATAAGTTGCAAGATTGCAGACAGTTGACCCGCTGGCAAGCCAAATGGAATTTCGGCCATGCTGTTTTTCGTGGGATAGACAGAACATAGCGGATCCCATTAACTTCAAGTTATTTGTTGGTTCGCTACTTTTGTATAGCGGCTTCCGACTGTTTGTAACCGCCAGGGTTATCGAGGGCATACTCTGCGGTTGCGTGCTATTCGAAGCAATCCGCTACATTGTCGGATGCTTTTAATCCAAAAACGCGGTTCAATGGGAATGGATTTGTCAATCAAACATATCAACAACAGAATCATTCTCAAAGCTGGCCACCACCTGGTGGACATCGGCTAAACATCATTCTCCTTTTGGATTTTTTTTGCACACTGGCAATTTCCAAATCTTTTCTCTGCCTTGATTCTCTCCGATATCGATGATTTGCCATTCTCCAGGTAATCTTTTCGAATGTCATCCGCAGAATACCCGAAGCAGTAGCAGACAAGATCACTCATAGTATCAATCCTTTCGTTTTTGCAAACGTCAAGCAGTTCTTAATTTAACGACGGAAACTAGATACGTAAAGATTTTTGAAAAATTAGTTGTTGACATTGATCGGTCTATCTATATATTCAAATTTAACGATATAGAGGGTATTATGAAAGAATTTATCAGAGTCATGAAGGCTCTTTCCGATCCCACCCGCGTAAAGATACTCAAAATATTGGAACGACGATCCATGTGCGTCTGTGAGTTGCAGACCGCTCTGGGAAGTGCTCAGTCCACCACCAGCAAACACCTCAAGATCCTCGAAGATGCAGGATTGGTAACCTCTCGCAAGGATGGATTGTGGGTTAATTATACCTTGGCCGACGGCCGGCAGAGCGCCTATGCCGCATCTATTTTGGGTAATTTGCGTCACTGGCTGAATGATGAGGTCGAAATCTCCGAACTGATGGGGAACATTCACGGGATCGATCGTTATGAGATCCTCAACAAGAACTGATATTTCTTAGTCCTTTATACATGTTTAAATCACGATATAATAAAATGTCGCTAACCGTGACGGCATCTGACCGAGCGGGGAGTCGACAACCATCAGGGGCAACATATCATGAGTGAAACCCTTTCAATGGCCACATCCAACAAAGGTATCGGCGAATCAATCAAGGACATAGATCCGGAGGAGCCCAGTCTTATCGATTGGAAAGAAATATGGAAGCCACTGACCTGGATTGTTGGCGGGTTTCTATTGTTCTTCTTTTTGCCGGTGGACAGCGGTCGCTTCACTGGATCGGTGATCGAGGCACTGGCTCTGGCCAAGTGGTATGCGCAGGAGCATGTGCTGCTATGTCTGGTGCCGGCCTTTTTCATCGCCGGCGGTGTGGCCGTGTTTGTCTCCCAGGGATCGGTAATGAAATATTTAGGTGCCGGCGCCAGCAAGGTGCTCTCCTATGGGGTGGCCAGTGTCTCCGGATCTGTTTTGGCGGTTTGTTCATGTACGGTGTTGCCGCTTTTTGCCGGCATCTGGAAGCGGGGCGCTGGCTTGGGACCGGCCATTGCTTTCCTCTACTCTGGTCCGGCTATTAATGTTTTGGCCATCATCCTAACGGCCCGCATTCTTGGACCGGATATAGGCGCGGCACGGGCCGTGGGTGCAGTTCTCTTCAGCGTGATCATCGGCCTTTTCATGCACCTGATGTTCAGGAAAGAGGAAGAAGCCAAGGCAGCGGCGGCAATGCACATGCCCACACCCGAAGTGGAAAGACCCTTGTGGCAGACCACCTTGCTGTTTGCCACCATGCTGGGGCTGCTGGTTTCCGCCACCTGGGGACGGCCGGAGCAGGCGGGCGGTTTCTGGTCGGCGGTGTTTGCCGTCAAGTGGATGCTGGCAGGAGGTTTTGCGCTTCTGCTGGGCGTGTTGATGGTCCGCTGGATGCGTGTGAAAGTGTATAAGCTGGTTCTGGCAGCGGTTGCTGTCCTGGTACCGGCCCTGATGGTTCCGCAATATCCCCTGGTCGCCTTTTCCGTGGGCCTGATCGCGTTTTCAACCTTGTTGACCACCACCCGCGGTGAAACCGAATCCTGGTTCACGGCATCCTGGGACTTTGCCAAGCAGATCATGCCGCTGCTTTTGGCCGGTGTTCTGGTTGCAGGGTTACTACTGGGCCGCCCCGGATCCGAAGGGCTGATCCCTTCTGAATGGATCAGCGGCCTGGTGGGGGGCAACTCCCTGTGGGCCAACCTGTTCGCTTCAGTGGTTGGTGCGTTCATGTACTTTGCAACCCTCACCGAAGTGCCCATTCTTCAGGGGCTCATCGGGGCGGGCATGGGCAAGGGGCCCGCATTGGCCCTGCTTCTGGCCGGACCAGCCCTTAGTCTACCCAATATGCTGGTCATACGCAGCGTTCTGGGAACCAAGAAGACCGTTGCTTTCGTGATCTTGGTGGTCGTTATGGCCACCATCAGCGGAATGATTTTCGGCCATTTTTTCAGATAACAGAGACGCATACCGTTCAATCCATTGAATCACCACCCATCCATCAAGGAGAAGAAATGGACATCAAAGTACTGGGCCCCGGATGCCCGAAATGTCAGCAGACCGAAAAAATCGTAAAGGATGCCGTCGCCGAAAGCGGCGTTGCGGCCACCGTCGAAAAGGTGACCGACGTCATGGCGATCGCCGGCTACGGTGTGTTCGGTACGCCGGCCGTGGTGGTCGACGGCGAGGTCAAGTCGGTGGGCAAGATCCCCAAGAAAGAGGAGGTCCTGGGATGGATCCGGTAGGCGGAGTTAACCCCACAAGCGCGGGAAGCGGCCATTGGGTTCGAGATCTGGGGATTTCGGAATCCCAGACCCGGTTCATCCTTGAACGCAGTGGGATCATGACGATTTACCGGGCGGCCAGCGTGATTGGCTGATGAAACGCCGTCAAAGAGCCAATCGGTTGGATTGGCAAGCCTGTCAATCGTAACAGCTACCGCCGATTTCGCGTGGGCGAGCTTTTACTCTACGCGGAAGAGGACCTGTTGGCAAATCTTCCAAAGGACAGCGATTGTCTGGAAATATTCATGGTTGACTATGGCAAAAGGATGCAGCACAAAAGTGCTTTGATTGATTTCTCACTGTTTAGGTGATGTAGGTGAGGTAGTAGACGCTTTTGTTTGCCCTGTTTTCTATCAAAAAGATATGACGCTAATGTTGCAGGCCAGGAGACCGCTGTAAATCCCAGCCGGGCAGGCATCTATGCCGGTGCATTTGGTTTAGGCCTGGCATACGGCATTTTGTCCGGGTCGTGTACGTTCGGTTTTATCGCCCCCCTTCTGGCAGTCGTTAGCGTCCAGAAAGCGTTGGCAACCGGATCACTGATGATGATTCTAGTTGCGTTGGGACATTGTCTACCCATCGTTATCGCTGGCAGTTTTACCGCATTGGTGAGAGAATTGACCGAAAACCACGCCTGGCAAGGGGCGGGAAACTGGGTCCGCAAAGGTGCCGGCGTGGTCGTCGGTTTAATGGATATTAAAATGTCTGCCCAAGACGAATTGCCGCGAGTGCGGTGAACCCACCTGTATGGTATTCGCCACCCGCGTGGCAGAGGGTGTCAACGTCAGCGGTGACTGCCCGCCAATCACCGCCGAGGCGAAACAATCCCTCGACGGCTATATGGCTGCGTTTTCCGTTGGATTTGACGGCATACCGTGGTGATCAGAGACGACTCGCTGTCAGACGAAGCGAGAAGATGTCCTTCCTATTCAACAATACAAGCCAACGGAAGCGGTCCCCAATGAAAGACAGACTGAAAATTCTTTTCCTGTGCACCGGCAACAGCTGCCGCAGCCAGATGGCCGAAGGATGGGTGAACCACCTGAAAAGCGATGCGATCGAGGCTGCATCAGCCGGCATCGAAACCCACGGGCTCAACCCGCTGGCGGTCAAGGCCATGGCAGAGGCGGGGGTGGACATTTCCCGCCACCGGTCCAAACTGGCCCGTGATTTTGTCGGCGAGCCATGGGACTTCGTGGTGACGGTCTGCGGCCACGCCCACGAGACTTGCCCCTATTTTCCGGGTGGTGTTAAAATCGTTCACGTGGGATTCGACGACCCGCCGTTACTGGCCAAGTACGAACCCACCGAGGAAGCGGCCATGGTTCATTACCGACGGGTGCGCGACGAAATCCGTGCGTTCGTCGACGCCCTGCCTGGCTCTCTGCAGGAATAACCATACTCAGGAGTAAATCGATCAATGAGCTCAAACGCAGCCCACACCAACGATCGCAAGATGACCAGTGTATTCGAACGCTACCTCTCCCTGTGGGTGCTCTTGTGTATCATTGCCGGCATTCTGCTCGGAAAAATCGCTCCCGGACTGGCCCGGACCCTGGACGGCATGGCCATTTTGGTGAACGGGGCGCCGGTGGTCTCCATCCCCATCGCCGTCTGCCTGTTTTTCATGATGTATCCAATTATGGTCAAAATCGATTTCGGGGAGGTGATCAAGGCCGGAAAGAGCGGCAAACCGGTGTTTCTGACCCTGTTCATCAACTGGGCGATCAAACCCTTTACCATGTATGCCATCGCCCTATTTTTTCTGGGTACGCTCTTCTATGGCTTCATCGGTCCGGACGCGATGGACCTGGTCAAAATGCCCTTCGGGTTGGATCTTCCTGTGGGCGCTTCTCATGGCTCCGGGGCCGTGGTTCTTGTCGACGGCGTCAAGATGCTTGAGGTTCCCCTGTGGCGCAGCTACCTGGCCGGATGCATCCTGCTGGGCATCGCGCCGTGCACGGCCATGGTGCTGGTGTGGGGATTCCTTTCCCGGGGCAACGACGGCCTTACCCTGGTGATGGTGGCGATCAACTCGCTGACCATGCTGCTGCTCTACGGTGTGCTGGGCGGGTTTCTGTTGGGTGTGGGGCGGTTGCCCGTGCCCTGGCAGGCCCTGCTGCTGTCCATCGGCGTTTATGTCGCGTTGCCCCTGGTCGCCGGCTATTTTTCACGACGCTGGATTATTTCTGCCAAAGGAGAAGCGTGGTTCAAAGAGCGTTTCCTGCACGTGCTTACCCCCATAACGATCATTGCCCTTCTGATCACCCTGGTGTTGCTCTTCTCTTTCAAAGGAGAGGTCATTCTTGGCAATCCACTGACCATCCTCTGGATTGCCGTGCCGCTGTTCATCCAGACGGTGTTGATATTCTGCTTGGGATATGCATTGGCCAAATTCCTTAAATTACGATACGAGGACGCCGCTCCAGCAGCACTGATCGGTGCGTCGAATCACTTTGAAGTTGCCATCGCTACCTCGACCATGCTCTTTGGTTTGAGTTCGGGAGCCGCCCTGGCGACGGTGGTTGGTGTGCTTATTGAAGTGCCGGTTATGCTCATGCTGGTCAAGATCTGCCTCAACACGCAATCCTGGTTCAACCATGAAAAAATTGGAAGCTGACTTCGAAGCGATCATTCGCAGTGTGATCGATGCATGTGCGGACTGCGATACCTGCAGATTTCTCATGAACGAGGACTGCCTCTTTTTCCCTGAGCTATACCGGCTTGTGGATCGGCGGAAAGAAAACGGACATCCGCCCCTCGATCATCAACTGAAGTCGTTGGTGGAACAGTGCACACTGTGCGGGTTGTGCCCATGTCCCAACATTCGAAACGATGTTATCAGAGCTAAAGCTGCACTTGTCAGTCTAAATGGCATGTCCATCGGCAATCGCCTGTTGGCTGATGTTCAGCAATTCGGGCACACATGCGGTATGGCGTCGGGGCTGGTCAACGCACTCTTATCCAATGGCTCCGTCAAAGGGATCGTTAAACGCATTGTCGGGATACATCCGGAACGAAAACTGCCGCGCATCCCCGAGGAAAACTTTTTTACCTGGGCCAAAGATCGTGGACTGCGCAACACCACCAACAATGGACGAGGGGTGGCTTATTTCGCTGGCTGTACTGCGGGCTACCTGTTTCCAGAGGTAGGGCGGGCAGCGGTGACGGTCCTGGAACGAAATGAGGTAAAGGTGTTGGTTCCATCTCAGCAATGTTGCGGCATGCCGACGCTTGTGGAAGGTGATCTTCGCACAACCCTGAAACGTGCGAGATCGAATCTGGATTCGATACTGACAGCCAAAGATATGGGCTTCGAGCCTGTCAGCTCATGCCCGACATGTGGGTTTTTTATGAAAGTGCTACTCAAGGAAGGGGCCTATCATTCAGAATCCTACCAGCGATTGATTGGAGCCGGTTGCGATGAAATCAAGATACCGAATGATCGAAAAACCGGCCAATTCACCTTTTTAAAAAAATCATTGTACGCCAACGTTCTTAGCGATGATGGGTTGCTGAGCGAACTAAACCCGCTGGATCGGATTGGCGTATCAGATAGCTTTTGCGATATCGGTGAATACCTTGGTCGTCTGCTTGATGAAAACAAGTTTGATGATCGGTTCCGGAACCTATCCAAACGGATCGTCTACTTTGCTCCCTGCCACCAGAGGGAGCAAAAGATCGGGAGCCCTTATTTACGTCTGCTTTCCTTGATCTCGGACCTTGAAATCGAACAGGTTGGTGGATCCATGGATTGTTGTGGGATGGGAGGAAGTTTGGGTTTTAAAAAGGATTTCCACGACGCATCTATATCACTCGGCTCATCCCTTTCCGCCAAAATCAGCGCACACGAACCCGATATCGTGGTAACCGATTGTTTAAGCTGCCGTCTTCAGTTTCAACAGTTGCTGCCTTTTCCGGTTTACCACCCGCTGGAAATACTCTCCTATGCGTATAATTAGAGCAATGTTCGGGAAGCCACCAAATCCTAAATTCCGACAATATGCTATCTCAGTAGTATCCGGCTAACTTTCAAATAATTTCAATTGGATATGCGAACTATTGATTTCGTTTCTGTAATCGTTTTCTGTAAGTATCTGATAAATCATTTTTTTTCTCCAAAAGAGATATGCTCAGAATCGGTAAAATTGTGTATAAAGTCAATTCGATTTTCAGACGGTTTTTCATGATCGCAACCAGTGACCACCGATCATTTTGGATGCTTATTGACACACGCTATCCTTTCACCCATAGTTGAATTCTGAAAAGCAACTTCCTTCCCGTATTTTTCGTTATAGATTCAGGTTTTTAGTAAGGATCGCCATGCATCAATTTGTTGGAACCAGTCTCAAGACACGCTTATACCTGCTTGTATTGGTGGCTTTCATTCCCATAGCCTTCTTGATTTTCTATATAGCCGAAGAGCAAAAAGCAATTGAAGAGGCTGCAATTTTACAAAAAACCCTGGATCTTGCCCGGTCGGCGGCCGATGCAGAAGACCAGGAGCTGGTACTTACCCGCAATCTGCTGGCGGTTGTGGCCGATCTCTTTGCTGTCGTAGAAGGTCAGCCTGATAAACTGTCAGGCTTGTTGGCCAATCTGTCGATGAAGTCCAACGCCAATGGAGGTTTTGGCATCCTCGATCTTGACGGCCGGTTAGTGACCGGCAGCGATCCCTCTAAAACGGTTCAAGAATATAGCGACAAGGCCTGGTTCTCGGCTGTCCTGAATGAAAAAAAGATGGTCATGGGGCAATATCACGGCGCGCATATCAACGGTGAGCCATTACTTTATGTAGCCATCCCAGCACTGAACAATCGCCAGCAAATCGTTGCGGTAGCTTTTGCAGCATTAAACCTGAACTGGATGAATCGCACCATATTCAAACGGCTGGCCGACTTGCCCGATGGCTCGCGGTTAACCCTTCTGGATGAGACCCAAGGCATACTCAGGTACGATGCGGATACCGGCCAATGGTCCGTTCCGGAAAATTTCAGTCCGGTAGTGCAACAGGAGATTGCCAGTCGTCGATCGGGTACCCTGAGTGCATCGGATGAAAACCGGGTCCAGCGCATCTACGCCTTTGCCCCTCTGAACAGCACCTTCAGAAACCGCCAAATTTCAGTCGTGCTGGAGATTCCCAAAGGACTGAGGTTGGCTGCATCCAGGCGTATCTTCGCCCGCAATGTGACCTTGTTGTTGGTATCAGTGCTGATTGCCGTGATATCCATCTGGTGGGCCAGCGACATCTTCATCCTCAGGCGCGTACGGGCGATGGTCCGGGCCAGTCGTCAGTTGACGGCCGGTGATTTGAACGCGCGCATCGGAAAGATCGGCGTTCGGGACGAACTGAGTCACCTGGCCGACGTATTCGACAATATGGCGGCCTCACTGCAGGAACGCATTGCGCGTGAAGCGCAGGTCACGGCGACTTTAGAGCAGTCCCGAGAACAGCTTCGAAAACTGGCCGCCTATCAGCAGGAGGTTCGCGAACAGGAGAGAATTCGCATTGCCCGCGAGATTCATGATCAACTGGGTCAGTCATTGACCATCCTAAGCATGGACCTCGCTTGGATAAAGAAACACATATCAACCAGGCAGCCCAAGATAGATGAAAAGATAAGTGACATGTTCACTGTCATCGCCAATGCGTTGGAACGTCTGCACACGGTAACGGCTGAGCTGCGGCCAGTGATCTTGGACGATTTCGGTTTGGCCGCCGCCATCGAGTGGCAAGTAGAAGAATATAAGAATCGGATCGGAATTGAATGTCGAATGGAGACCACCGGTTTTGAGCCGGACTTGCCCAAAGACCAGGCCACAGCCATTTTTCGTATTTTTCAGGAGCTGCTGACCAACATCATGCGCCATGCACAGGCCAATGAAGTGGTAGTCAAACTGAAGGCAGACAACGGAGATTTAATCCTCCAAGTCCAGGACGACGGTCGCGGTATAACCGATGCTGAGGTCAACGATCCCAAATCGTTCGGGCTGCTCGGCATCCGGGAACGACTTTATCCTTTCGGTGGCCAGGTCGGCTTCGAAGGCCGACCCGGTTTCGGAACGCTCGTGACCGTCCGCCTACCAATAACCCCGCAGGGAGGCACCCAATGATCCACGTTATCATCGCTGACGACCATCCGATCGTACGCGCCGGGTTGAAACAGATTATCATGGAAGATGCCGGTATCACCGTTGCAGGTGAAGCCGAAAACGGCAACGATCTGCTGACCCTGGTGCGAGGTCAGGACTACGACGTCATCCTGCTGGACCTGACCATGCCGGGCATGGATGGACTGGATGTGCTCAAGCAGCTGAAAATAGAAAAACCAAATATACCGGTAGTCATCCTGACCATTCACCCGGAATCTCAGTATGCCCTGAGAATATTGAAAGCCGGTGCGTCAGGCTACCTGACCAAAGCGAGCGCCTCCGATGAACTGATCAAGGCGATTCACAAGGTGCACCGAGGCGGCAAATACATCAGCCCGTCTCTGGCCGAGAAAATTGCCTTCGCTCTGGACGAAGATACTCCCAAACTGCTCCATGAAACCCTGTCGGACCGCGAATATCAGGTGCTATGCTTGATCGGCGCCGGGAAAACGGTTTCTCAGATTGCCGATTCACTGGCTCTGAGCGTCAAGACGGTAAGCACCTACCGCGCCCGCATTCTTGAAAAAATGCACATGGACAACAATGCTGAACTAATCCACTATACGGTTCATAACGGTTTGGTCGATTAACCCACCGTACATCCTCATAATAGCTCACCATTTTCTCTTACTTGAATGGCTGACATCGGCCGTGCGTCATTTGACGTCGGACGAACACTGACAATATCTCCCGCCTAACGCCTACACTAAGATCAGACAGCTGCCGATTTTCTATCTGCCCAATGGTTCCTATTATTGGTGCTATAGAAAAGGAGAAGACCATGAAACAGGTATTAATTATAGACGATTCTCTCCAGGTCCGCGAACGAGTCGCTGCGCTGTTGGCAGAATCCCCGCAGATCCGAATCGCCGGTCAGGTCGGCAACAGTCGTGATGCTCTCGATGCGGTTCAGCGTCTAAAACCCGAAGTGGTAATTCTTGATATTCGCCTTCCCGATAAAAGCGGCATCAAGCTGCTCAAAATCTTCAAGGAACGCTATCCGGAAAGTGCGGTCATCATGCTGACCAATCTCGATGGTACCCGCTACCGGCAGCAGTGCCGGCATCTGGGTGTAGACCATTTTTTGAACAATACCAGGGAGCTTGAAAAAATTATCGACACAATCAAGGACAACCCGACGCATTGAAATTCGACGTGCGCATCAATGAAAGGAGCAAATCATGGAAACGTTTAATAGCATTCTCGTCGTCAGCCGTTCCACCCAGCGTTGCATCAAGGTGCTGCGCACAGGCATCGCCCTGTCCCGAAAATTCGACGCCAGGCTGAATGTCCTGCATATCATCCACGATCCCTTCAGCCTTAACGGCTGGAACCTTCCGGTACCGTCTTTAGAGGATGAATACCAATCCATGGTTGCCAAGGCACGTACCGAACTGGAACGATTGGTTAGGGCTGAAAAAGCCGAAGGGCTGGTGATTAACGAATGGATCAAAGATGGCAATCCAGTGGATGCCATTCAGGAGGCGGTTGAAAGCGAAAAAATAGATTTGATTCTGATGCTGGCTCATCGCGAGGGTCGTCTGGAGCACTTCCTGTTCGGCAAGACCAACGACGCCATCATCCGCAGGCTGCCGGCGACGTTGATGCTGGTCAAATAAGGAGGCATGTCATGGCTAAAACACTTCACGGAGCGGAGCGTTATCCAGTTCGTCGATAGGGGCAAAAGGGTACAAGACAATTAAGTTTCAGACAGAGGAGTAAAGCTATGGATGAGATGCATATATCGGCGGAGGATGCACTAAAAACAGAGACCGCCGAACTGATGAAACAACTCGGTGCAACGCCGCAAGGCCTATCCGTGGATGAGGCTCGGCAACGCAAGGAACGGTTTGGTGCCAATGAAATCACCGAAAAAATTACCAGCCCGATCGTCAAATTCTTAAGTTACTTGTGGGGGCCGATCCCCTGGATGATCGAGGCAGCGGCGATTCTCTCCCTCGTCGTCCACCATTGGGTCGATCTGGGCATCATTGTCACCCTGCTGCTGTTCAACGCCGGCGTGGGTCTCTGGCAAGAGTATCAGGCCGACAATGCTGTTGCTGCCTTGAAGAAAAAACTGGCTCTGAAGAGCCGTGTGCTCCGTGAAGGTACCTGGCAACCGCTGAATGCCCGCGAGTTAGTTCCCGGCGATATTATCCGTCTGCGGGCTGGGGATATCATCCCGGCCGATGCCAAACTCATCGACGGTGAATACCTAAGCGTAGACCAGTCGGCCCTAACCGGTGAATCCATGCCTGCCAGCAAGAAGCAGGGCGATGTGGTCTACTCGGGTTCCATCGCCAAACAGGGGGAGGTGATCGCCCTGGTTACCACCACCGGGGCCCAGACCTATTTCGGACGCACCGCCAGGCTGGTGGAGGGCGCCGGCCGGGTGTCCCACTTCCAGAAAGCTGTTTTGCAGATCGGCGACACCCTCATTTATCTAAGCCTTGGCCTGGTGGGGGTATTGCTTATCGTCCAGCTTTTCCGCGGATCCAGTTTTACGGAATTGCTTCAGTTTGCCCTGATTCTCACCGTGGCCTCGATCCCGGTGGCCATGCCGGCCGTGCTCTCGGTGACCATGGCCGTGGGCGCCCTGGTCCTGTCCAAGATGAAGGCCATTGTCTCCCGTTTGGAATCGGTTGAAGAGATGGCAGGCATGGATATCCTGTGCTCGGACAAAACCGGAACCCTCACCCAGAACCGCCTCAGCCTGGGTGAACCGCGGGTCTTTGATGGCGGTGACACCAATGAATTGATCCTGACCGCGGCCCTGGCCTCCAAAGCAGAAAACAATGATGGTATCGATTCGGCCGTGATTGATGCCCTCGACGACCCCGGCCTACTGGACCGTTTTACATCGCTGGGGTTCTTGCCTTTCGACCCTGTTGGCAAACGTACCGAAGCGACGATTCGTGACAAGGATGGACGTCGCTTCAAAGTGACCAAGGGGGCACCCCAGGTGATCATGGGTTTGGCCGACCTCGATGAGAAGACGCGCAACAAAGCCAGCGCGGTGGTCGACGAACTGGCGCAAAGAGGTCAGCGCACCCTGGGCGTGGCGCGCACACAGGATGAAGACGGGTTATGGCAGTTCATGGGCATCTTACCGCTTTTCGATCCGCCGCGCGAGGATTCAGCCGAAACCATCGCCCAGGCCCGGGCGCATGGCATTCAGGTCAAGATGGTGACCGGCGACAACCTGGCCATTGCCCGGGAAATTGCCGGTAAACTCGGTCTGGGCAGAAATATCCACAATGCAGACCGCCTGTTGATTGAAGATGGGCCTTCGGAGGGTGGTGATCTGGCCGCTCGCATGGAAGCGGCCGACGGCTTCGCCCAGGTGTTTCCCGAGCACAAATTCAGAATCGTCAAAGCGCTCCAGGACAAGGGCCACATCGTCGGCATGACCGGAGACGGGGTCAACGATGCGCCGGCCCTCAAACAAGCCGATGTTGGCATTGCCGTCAGCGGTGCCACCGACGCGGCCCGGGCGGCGGCCGATCTGGTCTTGACGGCGCCGGGCCTGTCGGTGCTGGTGCGCGCCGTGGAGGAGGCCCGCCGCATCTTCGAACGCATGAACAGCTATGCCGTCTACCGCATTACAGAGACCATCCGCATCATGATCTTCGTGGTTCTGACGATGATCGTTTTCAACTTCTACCCGATCACGGCGATGATGATCATCCTGCTGGCATTTCTCAACGATGTGCCGATCATGACCATCGCTTACGACCATACCGGGCTTGAACCCGGACCGGTGCGCTGGGACATGTACCGCATCATCGCCGTTTCGTCGATCATGGGGCTGACCGGTGTAGCCGGCAGCTTTCTGATGCTCTATATTGCCATCGACCTGCTGCATCTAAGCATCCCCCAGGTGCAGACCTATATTTTCCTCAAGATGGCTGTGTCCGGGCACTTGACCCTCTTCCTGGCCCGCAGCAAAGGTTTCTTTTTAAAAAAACCCCATCCTGCACCGGTGATGATCTGGTCGGCATTGGCCACCAAGATAATCGGCACCCTTCTGGCTGCCTACGGGTTCGGTCTGATCACGCCCATTCGCTGGTACGAAATCAACCTGATCTGGGGTTACTCAATCGCCTGGACCTTTTTAACCGACTGGGCCAAGATCCTGGTTTACCGACACTTCAACCTGAAAGGTCAGCATCATGAACGGTTCCTGGAAACCGTCCATCATCACCTGGCACCCCATTCGACGCATGGCAGGGCTCATCCTTAACTATCCTTTTAATGCGCTCGGCGTTGACCGTTGCCCGGCTCCCCGAACTAAATCCTCTCTTTAATCATGGAACAGGCAGGACGCTTTATGGAACCCATTTGGAAACGAAATTATATGGTCGTGGTTTATTTCTCGATCTTATTGGTGCTGCTGCTATGCGTGAGCACCACACCGTTGTTGATTCGGCACGGGATTTCAATTACCGACCATTTCATAATCGAAGAAGAGATGCTCGAGACCGTCTTGATCCTCGCCATTTTCGGCATCTCCTTCCTGACGCTGAAACGTTTTATGAAACGCCTCGAAGCATACCAGCGGGAGTTGAATCAGGCTGTTCACACCAAATCCAAGCTGGTCGCGCGATTAACAGACGCCTTTCGCTACATCGGCAAGGTCAACGTGGAGATTCAGGAAATCGAGTCGGCGCTGTGCGGCGTCGCCTTCTACCCCCAGAGCAAGAAAGAATTCAGAAGGCTCGTCGATCGATTGGCGTCGAAAGCATTAACCGTCTCCGCCGCACCCTGGCTGATTGTCCGCATGATTGATCGCCAGAGTGGCCGAATGGTCAACGAACACAGCGTTCACCGTTTTGGGGAACCGATTCCCTCGGCAACCATTGGCAACCGGGCAATTTTGTGCGGAGTCAAAATCGATGGGTTGCAAACGGTCGGACCTCGCCAACAGAACCTCGATCTGCTGACAGTAATGATTTTCCCAAGCAACACCATCTCAAGAGAGAAGGCCATTTTGCTGACCGCGTTCCTCAACCAGATTGAAATGCTCTTTATTCTTTTTCGCGCCGGATGCATCAAACCGAAGCTCACTTGCAGACACGCTATGCAGGTGAGCACCGATGGTTCCAATTGTTGAAATCCATCCCCTGCTTGTGAATTTTCGCATCGCCATTGGAATTGAATGAACGATATCTCTTTTAACCGGTGCAGTAACCATTAAATCTGCGTCGGTAAAAGAAACTGCTTGACACATAATTTTCTTATGTTAAAGTTCACGCCATGAACAATAATAATGAACAATCGTCAGCGGATATTCCAGAGCGCCAAGTTGAAAAATTTCATGAAACTATTACAAAATTGTATCAATGCTGCCAGGAGCGGATGCAATTTCAGAGTGAAAAGTTTGATCTGCCTGATGCTGAATTACGCTGTTTGATGCTTTTCACCAATGAACGATATCTTACTGCAAAAAGCATAGCCTACAAAATGAATGTGGTCAAAAGCCGTATCACCAAAATAATCGACGGTCTCGAGGAAAAGCAGTTGGTACAAAGAATGAAGGATCCTGCCGATTCCAGGGTGACCCTGATAAGCCTCACTCAGTCAGGCCAAAGCAAATTATTACAAATCAAGGCTTTTCAGGACTTTGTCTATCGGGAGGTATTGGGTAACATGGCTCCAGAGCAAAGGAACGCGATGATCACGAACCTGGAGCTTCTAAAAGTCTCCATGGAAGCACTTAAAGAAATGATAGCATAGTACACAACAGCCGGCAGAAACAAAAAATCGTCAATAATAGTTATTACTATGAAATTTTATCTATATTAAAATTAGTTAACCATTTGTTAAAATAGTTTTTTAAAGGTTTACACACTAATCTAATGGAGGAACAGATGGAAGAACTCGAAAAGCAAATAGAACTGCTCAAAGCCCAAATCAATTCAACCAACAAGCGAATGCCAGCCAATAAGCTTTCTCTGATCGTGTTCAGCGGCGACCTCGACAAAGCGTTGGCTGCATTTGTGATTGCCACTGGCGCGGTAGCAATGGGAATGGAAGTGATCATGTTTTTTACCTTTTGGGGGACACCCCTGCTGAGAGACAAAGATAAAAAAGTCGGCGGTAAGGACCCCATGAGCAAAATGTTTGGGGCGATGCTTCCGACCGGTGCCAAAGATGCAAAGCTCAGCAAAATGAATATGGGTGGCATGGGCACTGCGATGATGAAATCATTGATGCAGAAAAAGAACGTCAACTCGCTTGAAGGTTTTATAAAACTGGCTGAAGAACTTGGTGTTAGGATATTCATATGCGAGATGTCTATGGATTTGATGGGATTCAAGCGTGAGGAGATGATTGACTACGAACATAAAACATATGGAGGCGTTGCTGGCTTTCTGGAAGAAGCTGCGAACAGCAAAATCCAGCTATTTATCTGATTGAGGAGCCTTTAATTGGATTAAATGGTTTTATATTGTTCAAAACGATCTATCCACTAAAACTAATTTTAAACTGGAGGATTAAATCATGAGTGAAGACATTAAAATTGCCAAAGTAATGGATCTTAAAGGGTTGGCTTGTCCAATGCCAGTCGTAAAGGTGAGCAAGGGGATAAAAGAGGTTGAAGTTGGCGAGGTCATTGAAGCGATATCGACCGATCCCGGATCGTTGACTGATTTTCCAGCATGGGCGCGTACCAGCGGGAATGAAATTATTGATACACAACAAAGTGAGGATGAAATTAAATTTAAGATCAGACGCCTGACCTGATACCTGATATCCGGGCACCCCTATTCAGGGGTGCTTTCCGGAGGCGTGCACATGTGCCAAAGGGGGTTAATTTGCAAACAGCTTATTATTTTGTATTGGTCCCAATGGTGTACATTGCGTTTGCCACGTTTGTTGTGGGAACTACTATCCGCTTAATTAAAATCTTTCGTCAACCCAAGCACCCAACAACGTTACAGATTTATCCCGAAAAAAAGTCCTTGTGGCTGTGGGCTCTCATTGACACATTCACGTTTCCCACCGTCCGACGGCATAAACCGTTACTTTGGTTTTTCCTTATTGTTTTTCATACGTGTCTATTACTGTTGATCATCGGCCATATCGAACTTCTCGGCGATTTCGCAATTTTTCAGGTTGTTCCCCACGAAGTTTTCATTGGCCAGGGATTTGTCGGTTTAATTACGGCAATTTGCCTGCTCTATTTTCTTTTCAGACGGTTTTTATCCCCAGTTCGCGAATTATCGATCGCCGAAGATTATTACCTGCTCATCCTGCTGTTCCTAATTGTGATTTTCGGCAGCGAAATGGACTGGGCCAGACGTTGGTACGAATATGGCGAATTGGATATCGAAGACTACCAAGCCTATCTGTGGAGCCTGTTGAAGTTACAACCTGATCTACCGGCCAATGTGATGTTTTCAGGTCACTCGTTTATGCTTGTATTACACGTATTCTTTGCAAATTTATTTTTAATTTTCTTTCCGTTCAGCCAAGCAATGCACTCATTTTTCTCCCTACCGATGAACAAACTTAGAAGGGGCTAATAATGGAAGAAAAGTTGAGGAGTGAATTACTCGAACTGTTCCGCAGCAAGCTTAACGAGGCCATGATATTTTATCTGGAGACGTGCATGCGGTGCGGAGTTTGTATCGAAGCATGTCATGCCTACGCGTCTATGGGCCAGGTTAAATATATCGCTGCTTACCGTGCCGAGATCGTCCGCCGAATTTATAAAAAATATTTTAAAAAACAAGGAAAAATGTGGGCATCCTTAGGCGAGTCAAAAAAGTTAACTGAAATGGCTTTAGACGAACTTTATGATGCAGCCTATTCCTGTACGGGTTGCCGTCGATGTATGGTTTATTGTCCTTTTGGGATAGACACCCAGATGATCATGTCCATTGCAAAAATACTATTAATCGGTGCCAAGGCAGAACCGGAAATACTAAGCATGTTGGCCGACACATCCATCGAAAAAGGCAAATCCATTAACCTGTTTAAAAACGGCTTTCTTAAGGGTGTTAAGAATCTCGAAAAGCAGGTGCTAAAACGCTGGCAGGCGGAAGCTGGTGAAACCGTTATCCCAGTCGATGTTGAAGGCGCAGATTTATTATATGTGGCATTAGCAGGAGCTCACTCGATCATACCTGCGGCAGCGGTATTCAATGCCGCCGGAGAGAAATGGAGTTTGAGTTTTTTCGAGGCGGTCAACTTCGGTGCATTCGTTGGCGATCCTACCCGCACTAAGCTCATTCTTAATCGCATCATTGACGAGGCCAATCGACTTAAAGTCAAGGAAGTGTGTATTTGTGAATGTGGCACCGCTTACCGGGTAATGAAACAGCTTTCGGGACGCCAGTCCTTTACCGTCTCCTCGATCACGGAAGTACACGCTCGCTATATCAAAGAGGGACGGATCAAATTGGACAAAACCAAAATCAGTGGAACCGTCGTCTACCATGATCCTTGCCAAATTGCTCGAAACGGTGGTGTAATGGATGAGCCTCGCTACATTCTACAGCATTTGACAGAAAATTACCGGGAAATGACGCCTGACCCCAAATATAACTGGTGTTGCGGAGGGGGAGGGGGGCTTGTCGCTTTAGGAGAAGATACGCTCGACTTTCGGATGAAATCCGCCAAGGTAAAGGCTGATCAAGTCAAAGCTACAGATGCTAAAATTTTATCTACGGCTTGTGAAAACTGCCATACACAACTCGAGAATCTAACGGATCATTACAAATTGGGGTGTGACGTAAAATTTTTATCATCCATGGTAGCTGACGCATTAATTCATTGAAACTAAGGAACTCTGCATACCATTAGCCCACTCGAAATAAGCCTCTAAGGAGAGGATGCGCCCACGAAAAACGACTTTCAATCTTCAGAGCTTTACAAATAAATATTTTGGTGGAGGAGGTTCAGATGAGAGAAAAAGCTTCTATTCTTTTAATCGTGTGTGTAATGAGCTTGGCTCTGACGCCAACTGCCTTCGCCACCAATGGAGACAATCTCATTGGTATCGGACCGGCTGTCAGAGCAATGGGTGGAGCTGGCATCGCCGCTCCTCAAGATGCGATTGGCGCTGTATTCGCCAATCCAGCGGCCATGTGTTTTGGGGAATACTGCCCTTCATCCGAATTCAATTTTGCCGGTACCATTTTTGCCCCTAAAGTTGACGCTAGAATTACAACATCACAAGGAATTATTGAATCCTCAAGCGATGACACGATCTCTCCAATACCCGCAATTGGACTCTCGGTACCCATGGGAGACGCGTTACCAAATTGGCGTTTCGGTTTGGCTGCCTATGGTGTTTCCGGTCTTGGAGTTGATTACAGGGGGACAGAATTGGACAACAATTCCTTTTATGATTTTTCGAGCTTCGGCGGTCCCCAACTTCCCTTAGCTTCAGGGACATATACCGCGTTACAAAAAATGAAATTTGCCCCGTCAGTCGCTTGGCAGGTATCGGATGCATGGTCACTGGGGCTGGCGGTTCACATCGATTATGCAACACTGGACTTACAAGATGGCAGTTCGTCAGGTTTTGCGTTCGGGATTCAACCTGGTGTCATTTACAAACCCACAGATGCACTATCATTCGGTCTGAACTACATATCCCCACAATCCGTGAATCACCAGAATGTTACCGATTTTGATCAGGATGGTTCGCGGGATGACCTCGAGCTTGAGTCTCCTCAGCAACTCGGTTTCGGGGCGGCCTATGAGTTTATGCAGGGTAAATTCTTGCTGGCAAGTGACATCAAGTGGATCAACTGGAGCGGTGCTGATGGGTATGAAGATTTCGACTGGGACAACCAATGGGTGTTCGCAATCGGTGGCCAATATAGGGCCACAAAAAGTTTAATCTTGAGGGCCGGTTACAACTATGGATCCAATCCTGTTAACGAACATAACGGATGGGACGGGAGTTTTGGCCCAACCGGTCCTAACAGTTTCAATACCGTTCAAGGGAAAAACATTCCCACTTATTATTATGAAACTTTTCGGATTATTGGTTTCCCGGCTTTAGTGGAGCACCACATAACCCTGGGAGTGGAATACCGGTTCTCTGATAAATTTTTTATGAATTTGGGAGGAATGTACGCATTTGAAAATTCAATCACCGAGCAAGGAACAGATCCATTTGGACAGCCGGTAACTATAGAGTCAACCTTGAAAGAGTATGCTTTGGATTTAGGCCTCACCTGGCGATTTTAACATAACTGGCAATAACACGCTTGAAGTGAGTTTATTTTTGTTTAGAACTTTGCTTCATTGGGTGATATTTTTGAGCCTATAAATTAATCATTCCCTTGAGATAAATTGGTGTTTAGGTTGATGAGCTATCAAGAAATACGCACTCTATTCTGCCAGGAATCATTTTACAAAAACTTGCAATTTTAGGCCAGCGGAAATAAATAACTCCCCGGCCTTGCTTGTCTTTGCGCCGGTCTTCGGCGTTGCCCCAAATGGCACGTATTGCAGTACGCTTTCATTTGGTGCGCCTTGACGAACAGCCCACATCCGGCGCAATTTCAGGGGATTTATTTGTTTCCGCTGGCCTTGATCTGACGATGTTTAGGTGAATAGACAAATTTTGCATTCTTTTGCATACTTAAGAAAGTCTTCGGCAGTCCGAACGACAACGCCTTGGAGGGGTTTTTTTTCATCGATTTCCACCATATATACCGTGATTTTACTCGTTACCAATTACACGTCTTCTTTCTGCGCCATCTCTTGAAGATCGGCCAAAGAAGGAATATTAGCCTGTTCAATCTTCTTTTTCATCATTCCTCTAGCAATGGATCAATGGATGCCATACCAGGTTATGTCGTTCACGTCAGCGGATAAATTTGTCAATCTGGATCTATATAATCTGAATTGTAATACCGTGTTCCTTTATGCCATCGTTACAATAACCCAGAACATTCCAGGTTGCCGTTTTGGGCTGCCGTTCCCCGCTTGTACTGGTTGCCCTTGAAAAGATGGTAGCAACTCCTTTCTGTTTGGTTTCCCACAGATACTCCCAGTGCCGCCAGGCATATGGGGATTCTAGTCCGAGTAACTTTGCAGGATTCCATGTCTGACCATCGTCAATGGAAACCTCCACCGACTTTACTCCGTATTCACCCGCATAAGCAGCACCCCGTATTGGTGTCATACCCACAGGAACCTGCTCATTATTCAAAGGTTGCGTAATAATTGATTTGATATTTATGCTTGTAACTACCTTCCCGGATGCGGATTCTTCACCCTTTTGAAAAATGCGATAAACCTTATCCATGAAAAAGCCTTTCACTGGTGCACTGAGAAGGGTAATCTTCGTTAACCATTTTACACAATTGGCACCCGTCCATCCTAAAGCGAGCGCACGCAATGGGAATCCATGTTCAAGCGGCAAAGGGTCTCCGTTCATTTCATATGCAAGAATAGTTGAATTCAGAGCTTTTTCAATCGGTATGCTTCGGATAAATTTAATTTGTGCTTTTCCTTTGGGAATATCAAATCCTTCAAAGCAGACATGTTTAGCATTCGGTTTGACTCCTGCCTGATTCAATAAATCCTTGAGCCATATCCCACCCCATATAGCATTACCAACACCACCAATGGTCCACGGATTTCCAGAAGCTTTTTGGGGTAGAAGCGAGCGACTGTTACCGGAACACTCTAGGGTATTGGCTATCTCTACCTTCGGCATCCTAAGGATATCGGCAAATTTTAAATCCAGTTCTTCATTGACCAGGCCATCAACAGTTAATGACCATTTGTCCAAATCAACCGGGCTATCAGGAAACATCCCCTGATTGCGCTTGAAAAAAACTTTATTGTCTGTGATCCAAGTACGCAGCCTTTCGATAGGTGTTTCAGCATTAAGCGGATTTTCCGTCATTATACGCAGCTTTTCGTTCATTACTGCTCCTCCTATTGGTTAGTTGTCTTTTTATATGGTTTTTGTTTACCTCGTTATTTTTTACTTGTATTGTGTTTTACGGAATTTAGGCGGGTTCTAACGTGTAATAGTAGCCTCCGAATCACATCCTTGTCAAATGTTGGAATATAAATTCATCGAATCAACGGTGAAAATTTTCATGGCCAAGGAAGTACGCAGGGTTGTGTCTGTACATTTTAGAGAAAATGCCACAACGTTTTGATAATAATAAGGAAAGAACTCGGAAGACAGGATGAAAGAGGACCCCCAAAGTGCCAGCGGCGTTTTAAAACTGTCTTCTTCCTGGCAGTTTGAAATAGTCCAGGTTGTCCCCCGACTATTTTCTTCCATAATGTAAATTTCAAACGATCTTCTTCTCTTTTTCTTCAATCATTTTCTTGCCGTACCCGATTATCCAAACCGATCTCAATTCCTGTATGATTGGTACGCAGGAGGGCTGCGACCGATGCCAGGGATTAAACGTAAAAAATGCCGTCATTGCCTGATCTTATTCGTTCCCGATCCACGAAATAGAGATCGGCAAAAATACTGCCATAGGCCTGAATGCCGTAAGGCAAGCAAGGCCGCCAGTCAGAGGCGATGGCTCCAAAAACCAGACAACCGCGATTACTTTAGCGGTCCGGAGAATGTGCAGCGGGTTCAACGCTGGCGAGACGACAACCCTGGCTACTGGCTCCGAAAACCGAAAATCACCTCCGATGCGTTACAAGAGCTCTTAACCCAACAACCTTTTGAAAAAGTTGACAATAATACCGATTTTGAAAACCATGTGTTACAAGATCTCTTAACGCGACAACCTTCCGTATTGATTGGTATTATTGCCCAATTAACCGGATATGCGTTACAAGATGACATCGCCATGGCCGCCCGTCGCATGCAACAATTTGGCGACGATATCCTTAACCCTCAATGTGAAGGAGGCCGCCATGGTAACCAAACAACCCATTTGCCCCGACCGTATCCGTAGAACACCCAGACAGTTCAGTTGGCTGGATCACCGCCTGGTCAGCGACCACTATATTGATCGCTGTACCCATGCTGCTGCGGCCCTGTACCTGTTTCTGGTCACCGTAGCCGATGCCAGGGGGACAACCAAATCAAATCTACGCTTTCGCGAACAACTGAAAAAAACAAATTCTTCATAACGAACCATTTACGAAACAGGATGAAGCGGCTGTTCAATTTTTTTTCCAGCATGGTTTTTAATAGTGCTATTAAGCCGGGTCAAGCCCGGCTTTTTTATTTTAAATAGCATCGAACTTCACAAGACTACATAGCTTCATATTTCTTGTATAGTCCACATATCTGGTATTCTCCAACAAATTGCAATCATATGATATCTACAGGTTCCGTTTGGTAATCTTAGGTTTTGACAGGGGGGCTGGATGGTGTTGGCAAACCACGAGATGCGGTCGGGTCTGTATTTGTAGGATAGCCAGAAAATGATTGCACGGCTATTCGAATTCCATCCCCATGTCCACCGGCCATATATTCCAACAATCGTCAGATAGCGAAAGCAAAAGGAAAAAAACCAAGCTTGACAACAAACTGCAATCAACTAATTATTTACCGAAAAGATACAATATGTTGACCAATACCTTTATCCACGCAAGAATCGATAATTAAAAATTATTCTTATAAAGGACTTAAAGGGGGAGGTAATGCGATCTATTATTCATATGGTAGTATTGGCTTGCATCATATTTGGACCTGTAGCGGGGCTGTCTTACGCACAAACAGCCGAAAATAAGCCCAATATTTTGGTAACGTTCAAAAGTTGTGGCACGGGCCAGTTTGCACGTGCGTGATCCGGATGCTGAAGTAGCCCTTAATGCCAGCTATTGATCCAGAAAGGATATTTCACCGTGGCGGAATTTCTGGAAAAGATGAAGGAAGTTCAGATGGATTATGAAAAAGGTTCGCGTCATTAAAATGAAAATATGAATGAAACCCTTCACATAACGAGCGGTGATATTGCAGGTGACCATCTCGCCAAATCCATCATTTCTGGCGAAGTCTTCGTGTGGCATGACATACTTTATGATGGCCCAAGGAATCCAGGATGGCCGGATGACGACACTCCCGTTGCTCGTGCAAAATTTCTCGAAGAATCGACAGGTGGGGGCTTAAAAAAGGCAGTCGTTCTCAACACATTGAAAGAGCAATACGTTATGCTTGCCGCCGCTGAAAAATACAAACAGATTGTCCTTTGGTTCGACGCCTGCCTTTTCGACCAATCCATGCTCGTCCATATTCTGACATGTATGCATCACAAGGGAATTAAAAAGGCCGAGTTGCTCTGTGTTGATGTATTTCCAGGAATCGAACCTTATAACGGGCTGGGTCAACTTCAGCCATCACAAATGGCATCGGTGTATGATCAACGCGAACAAGTTACAAATGAACAATTCCAATATGCTAAGATTGTTGATGAAGCCTTCGCAAATCAAAACAAAAAACTATTTTCTGAGTTATCCAAAATGACTGATGCTCCATTACCATGGATTCCGGCGGCGGTAACAAGATGGCTGCAGGAACAACCAGACGCGGAAACAGGACTCGGCCGGCTGGAAACATTGGCTTTGGAAGCGATTCGTTCCGGTTGTGAAAAGCCATGGGATATCTTCAATAAAGTCGCTGCTACTGATACGCCTCCACAATATTGGGGAGATATCACCTTATGGGCCAAAATAAATGGCTTGGCGGATAGGAATCCACCGTTGGTGCGGATAGAAGGGCCGTTACCAAGATTGCCGCAGTGGGAAGGAATAGCTGAATTGAAGAGCTTTCGTATTGAGGCATGATAAGCCAGGAAGGGTATTTTGCTGTGATCGATATCATTAATCAAGGAAATACAAATGGAACGTTCCGAATACATTGCCACCCGTGAAGACAGCCTGCTTCTTATTGTCGATATTCAACAAGCGATGCTAAAGGTCATCGATTCTTGGGAATTGATCGCCGGCAAGGCAAAACAGCTTATTCAGTCTGCGAATGCCCTTGACGTTCCAATTATGTTAACAGAGCAATACAAAAAGGGCCTTGGTGAAACGCTTCCCGAACTGATTCAAGAAATCAAATCTCCACAGATCTTCCAGAAGCAACACTTTAGTGCCTGCCTCGAAGATGATTTCATCCCAACTGCTCAATCATTCAATCGCAGAAAGATTGTAGTGGTCGGGATGGAAACCCATGTTTGCGTACTGCAGACGTGCTTGGATCTGATAAAGGCCGGCTTTCAGGTACACTTGGTAGCCGATGCCGTGGCATCTCGTGTAAATGATAATCGTGACATCGCCATTGATTTGCTGAAACAGGCTGGTGCTGTCATTAGCTCAACTGAAATCGTCATCTTTCAGTGGGCCTGCCGTGCGAACAGCGATGAATTTCGGAAAATCCTACCTATTGTCAAATAGACAAGATGAGGAAGGTGCAGGCGGATTATTATCCCTGTAGGCTAAAATCAGCGGATTGGCGGAATGTAAAACACCGAGAATAGAAATCGAGGGACCAATCCCACCATCACGATGGTGGTCAGTCAATGCCCCGATTCATAAAAGACAGGTTAGAAGCCTCGTTCTACCCAACTTTATTCACAGTTTCACTATTCGTCAGCTTCGAACTGTTCGTTATCGTCCAAGTCTTCAGGATCCAACAGTTCATCAAGGTGCTTTGCCGCTTCAGCCTTCACGGCCTCCACAGCCTCGGAACACTGATCAGACAACTCATAGAGCATCTCCTGGGTGTTTTCGGAAAGCTCAGACCAGGCGAGATTGCTGTCTGAGCTACTGACAGAATCAACCACGACGACGTCACTACCCAAGGTGATTTCCAGATTGTTTCCGTCTTGATCGGTTATTGAGATATCCATTTAAGGCTCCTTTCTGCTATGGCTAGGCCGTCTTAAAGTGGTCGGTAGATGCTGTAAAGCATAGCATATCAGCAGAGGTTGGAGCTCGCCGTGATCAATTCACTTGCCTGCTCCATGGCCCTTACAGCTCTGGAAGCCAGATCATCCATCTCATGCTGAAACATTTTTGGCAGGTCTGGCCACTCAAAGTGAACTTCCTTTCCAGTTCGAGCGTCCTTCACACCTACGGCACTCCCATGGCTCAGTTCAAGCTGATTTCCTTTCATATCCCTTATAATAATCTCCATTGGCGTGGTCTCCTTTTTTCAAATGAGTTTAAGAATCCGATTTTGAAGAGCTGACCACTGGATTGTTCTACTTCAATCATTCATGCAAGGGCACCCTAACAATCCGAGCTCAATTTTTTAATGATTTATATGATGGTCCAATTTAACAAAATCACACCAGTAAAGGAAGTATGGTTATACTTTGAACGGCCATTGATTGCGATTTCCGTTAACCCTCTTTCACTGTGGAAAAGGGCTGGGGGTAAGGGGTAAAATCGAAGATTGTGGCCGTTCAAAGTATAGCTCGGAACCGGTCTCGACGTTCGGAAAACATACCCAATACGCTTTTTCAAATTCAGGTTTTTAGTACCGCATGTCTGATGCCGTTCTTGCCGTTGTGTTTGACTTCATACATTAGTTGATCCGCGGCCCTGATGGTTTCCTCAACAGTTTCGGGAGTACTGTGGTAGGTCGCCACACCAATGCTGAAAGTCACTTGCCATTGTTGGTTTTTCATGGTCTTCAATAGCTGATTCTGCAATTTCTGGGCAATCAGAGATGCAGACTGATCCCCGGTCTTGCCCAAGAGAACGACGAATTCGTCTCCGCCAAACCGTGAAACGATATCAATGGCACGAACATGATGTCTGATGGTCTCAACCACAGCAATCAAAAGCCTATCACCCGTGTGATGGCCGAATTGATCGTTGATCGATTTGAAATCGTCAATATCGATGACCATTACTGAAAAAGGGTGGCTGTATCTGCGTGATCGATCTATCTCAGTGCGCGCAAAAATAAAAAAAGCCCTCCGATTGGCAATACCTGTCAGGGGATCTATCATCGCCATGTCCTTCTGGTTTGCCAGTATCTGTTTGTATTTGGCAATAATGAAAACGACGAACATAAAGATGACTAATCTAAAGGACTCATTTATAAATGGTATATAAGGGGTGGAGAACCGATCGATCAAGGCGAGGTCTGCCTGTAGCAAGGACAGCGTACTTGCTACCGCCGACAGTGTCCCCCAGAGCAGGCCGTTCACCCATGTAACAGCCGCAATTGGCAGGAGATAGAGCAGGGAAAAAGCATATTCCGTGCCTGTAAGAAAACGAACCCACCCGATAAAAACAATCAACGCGAAAACCAACGTCAAAAAAAAGGGCTTGAAACAGCCCTGCTCAGATTGTCTTTTGGGCTTCATATCTGTTCGAAATTGTCTCTGACAATAAATTTCATTTCACGTGCAATTCTTCAAACTCAAAATTATGGCGCCTCACAATACAAAGCACGCTTTAGTCGGATGAACCTGCTTTCTTGCAGTCACTTCTGTTGAGACTTTCATCTAATCGATTTTCTTGAAAATTTATTGACCATTCAATGCAAAATCAATGAAAAATCTTAATAATCATTTTTCGGCGATCAATCCAAGAGAAGTCTTCACCGCATACGCCATATCCTCGTCCAACTCGGTTCCAGATAGCCACTGCAGGTAATCCTTTGGCACCTCACTAAACAGCATCCCCTTGTGCTTACCGAGAGGCATCCGTGGAATCAGAACCGGAATATTGCTGAAGCGGATCATTTCTGCAACCGGGTCTTTCAGTTTGCCATCTTCCTGGATTTTGGCGTTTAGCCGATTGAAAAGGCATTCCAGCACCAAGTTGTCGCCAAAGGCGTCAGGAGCCCTGGAATCGATTTCCAGGTCCAGAAAATAACGCAGTTACTGCAGATTATACTTGGGAATGACACCGTTCTTATCGAGATGCAGAGCCAGTTTGAGGGTACAAATAAAACGAGACAAAAAAATGCTTTCCATGTTTAGCATTTGCATGTCGAATTGAGCGTTGTGGGCAACGACGACATTATTCTTGTCGCCGATCAGCTCTTGAAGCTTGGCGTATTCGTCGCTTCCCATGAATGGCGGTTTATCCTGAACCATCTTGTCCGTGATGTGATGGACGACCATTGCATCGATGCAAATCGGCTTGCCGGGATTAAACAATCCGCTTACGGCCTGACCATTCTCGGGCTTGAAGGCTATCTGGCAAAGCCTGTCACCAGGACCATTGCCTGTGGTTTCGGTGTCGAGGTAGATAAACAGTCTCTAATTTTTCCGATCACTCTCTTGGACAATTTCCGGCAGATGACCCTCTTCGCACATCAATCCTGAAATGGGTTTATCAAATGATACCGCAAAACCATCGTGGTGATTACGAATGACCTTGCCAGATACCCGAATGGTACTTTCCAAGCTGAATAGTGGGAACTTGAGCATAATGTGTTCCCCATATACAAATTTTCTCCATGTGCTTACGAATAGACCTTCAGCACCAATATTTTTTATGACATCCTTAAAGGTACCTTCGTTAGTGGTGTACTCTGCAATGATAAAGGCGGCTTTCCGGGGATATTGACGTTGATTACCTTTCATTGATCATCTCCCTTAGCTTATGTGAACACTTGAACGTCACCACCCGTCTTGCCGGTAAGATGGCATCCTCTCCGGTAGCCGGGTTCCGTCCCTTCCGCGCCTTTTTTTCCTTCACACAGAATTTGCCGAACCCACTTACCAATACATCTTCACCGGATTCGAGGGATGACTTGATGATTTCAAGCAGGGTCTCGGTGATCTCGACGGATTGTTTTTTCAGAAATCCCAATTCCGACTGCAGCTGTTCAATGATGTTCTTTTTCGATAGTTTCATTGACGGATCTCCGTTCCGGTGATGGTAGGTGGGATGAATACATATTTCACCAATTCCCTTGTTTTGTCAAGGGTTTGGTATTCATTGACAATCTGGTTGGTGGGGGATAAATCAGGGAAACTAACAACAGACTGCCTTAGCATGAACCATCTAATCGGAATGTAGCATGAAAAAATGTCCAAAATGTGAAAAGATGAATAGTGCCTATGCTGGTATTTGTGAATTTTGCGGAGCCGATATAAGTCGAGTACATTCTGGCGAAGGCGATAGGGTGGAGATTCCCGACGTACCTGCTGATGAGCCAAGCTTTAAAGACATTGGTTCCGGCATTGAAAGGGTAACCACAATTGATAATGAAGCGACCTTAGACGATATCTATAGACAGCTTGAAGAAATCAAAGGGCAGCTTTCAAAAGGTTCAACCCTGTTAGATGTAAACATGCCATTTGGGCGTATGGTGATGCTGTTTATCAAGATCATCTTGGCAGCCATACCAGCCATTATGATCGTTGGGTTCCTTTTCTCTTTATTCTGGGCTTTTCTTGGCGGGCTAATTTTCAACTTGTTTTTTAGAGGGTTTGGCATTCAATAAGTTTTAAAATATCAAAATATTGAATAATAAAAGTTGAGTATATGAAAAAGCAAGGCAAAGAAATACACAATCGAAAGATAGACATCACCACTTACGCAGGATCCTCCGATTCTGTCATTGTTGAAGGTATTCTTAATGATGAACGCCTGGTAGAGACATATCGCCCAACAGGGGAGGCTCATCCCCCTGGTACCGTTCACCACATGATCATACGCATGGAGATCAAGGGGCCGAAACTGGTTATCGAAGACATTGAAGTCGAAATGCCTACGATTCCATACGAAGCGTGCCTTGAAACCCTCGATACACTGGATCAGCTCAAGGGGATGCCCATTGTTGCTGGTTTCACTGCCAAAGTGAAAAATTTAATTGGGGGGCGGAAAGGTTGCTGCCATCTGCTATCATTATTGACCGCAATGGCTCCTGCAGCCGTCCAAGGTGCTTGGAGTGCCGTGATACGAGAACCAGTTGACCAGGAAGTTTACCTGGAAATGGCAATGGGACGAGTGAAAAATACCTGCTGGGTATGGCGTGAGGATGGGCCGCTGATGGCTAAATATAAATCCATGGCTAAAACTGCTGGCTCATGAAAAAATCAATTACATTTATTCTGGCACTACCACTCATATTTTTTTCTTCGCAGGGCTGGGCGTGGCACGATGAAACCCACCTCGACATAGCCAGGGCCGCCGGCTACGAAAAATGGTATAATGCCGCCGGTGCTGACATTACCAAGATTAGGGCTGGCGACGTCGAAAAGAAGAACCACTATGTAAACAATACACCGGGTACAGTTGATACCGTTGATACGGTTCTTAAACAAGCAGACCTATACAACAATCCAGATGACGAAATGGGGCATCTTTATGGAGCTATCATTGCCTCAATCAGGGAATACCGAACAACCACCAAAAAGGGGAAATACGCCGAATACCATTTGGCATTCTGTGCTCACTACGATGGCGACTTGAGCATGCCCCTCCACAATACACTTTATAACGCGTACAATCGGAAAAATCACACTGCCACAGATGGAATCATTGAAAATGAAGTCCTCGATAATTTGTCCAAAATTGAAATCTATCTCATTGAGATCCAGTCTAAAGAAGATCTTGTATGGGAAATTCCCGAATCGCCAATCTGTCAATGACTCTGGGATGTAAGTTGGAACGAGAAGGCCGGTTGCTGTCGAG
>CAVOIA010000010.1:0-234330 GCA_963695845.1 uncultured delta proteobacterium
CCACGATTTCGATCCGGGCTTCTTTTCCCTCCAGTTCCGCCACGTTCCAGTTCTGCCAGGTCAGCTGCTCGGCCGCTCGACCCGTGGCGGTGCGACCGATCTGACCGTCAACCAGCAGGTTCATGCAAGTCGTTTTGGCATCGTTGCCGCCGCCGATCAGAAAGCAAATGTAGCGGCGGTTGATCGTGAAAAGTGGAGACGTCAATCTGCCCTGTGGACCATCGCCACCGAGAAACGTATTGACCAGTCCCTGCCCTTGAAAGCCGTCCACCTTTTGCTGGCCATCCAGAGTACCGCCGGCGGGATGGGAGCCAAACGCCTGACCGTCAACCGTCCAATCGCCGTAGTTGTCCGCTTCGAAATCAGAGAGTGTAATCACGTCACGCTGGGCGACTTGCTGCTGACCTGGCCGCACTGAGCTGAGCAATGTGGTGGCTGCCGGAGTCTGGATCAGCTGATTGACGAGATCTCCCGAATGCACCCCACCACTCTCGCGACAAACACTGTTCTGTAACCACCCCGCCAGGTTGCCGCACAGCGTCTCGGTCGAATGGTTCTTCAACGTGAACTGCATCACGGTCGCCGGCAGAGATGAATCATCCGGGTTGAGCGGTATGAAAGGCGAGAATGCGGCGAGTGTCATCTCGAGAGGGAAACCTTCTTGTTGGTAGCTGACTGTGGCGATCGGGTACGCTCCGCGAAACGCCACATCGGGAAACCCGCCAAGATCGAGTGCATGAACGGAGCGGTCGGTACCTTTTCAAGCAGCACGGCGAATCCTTGCCTCACGGGCGAGCCAGGCTCTGCCGGGTCGCGCGGATAACCATAACCGGCCGTCTTCAGATTGAAAATGTCCCAGTGGGCTAATCGTCCGTCGCCGGTGATGTAGAGTTGCCCGCGCACAATGCCTCCCACCGGCATGCCGATGGTCGCCAGATCAGCATGCTGGTAAACGGCGGGCACACCTCGCTGACCGAGCATTTGGATCCATTGGGGTTGCAGTTTTTTGTCGGCCGGGACACAGTGGTGGACCAAGTCTTCCTGGCTGAACGGCCCTGCCATGGCGGGCAGGGCCCGAGAGCGGGCAACCGGCGCCGCCGGCGTCACCACCGCCAGTTTGACAAAAGTCCGACGTCCTATATCGAGGGCGTCGCAGCAGCCAGTCCGAGAACATGCGGCGGTATCCGCTTCTCGCTGAACGTCACTTAGATCACGCCGGTGGAGACTTTCGTTTTGTGGTTGCATGTTCGGTGTACCGATGAGAGCAAAGAAGGCGTAGCGTACGGGAGTATTGGAGCACACCACTACGGGTACCAGCGTCAGGCAAGCCATACTTCACCGTTCCATTACGGCATCACTCGATTACTGGCACTCTATTGCTGGCACTCTATTGCAGGGTCACTCGTTGTCTTGGCTGCCGCTGGCAGGGCCAAAGCAGAGCAGTTGGCCGTTTTCGAGAGTCACAACAATGCGCTGTTGACTGTCCAACGCGATCCCTGCTTTGACAGGTAACGCGGGAAGCGAATGTTGCCAGAGTACGGAACCGTCCTCCATCGCAATGGCAGAGAGTTGCGAACGATCACCCTCTTGATCGGCCGGTCCGCCGGCCAGGAGGACGGAAGGTGTCACGACGAACGCAGTGTACAGCCGTGGTTGGTCGGTTTGCCAGATTGGCTGCCTGGGTCGCAGCTTGGCGGGTCCGTCACGTTTGGGGACATCGGCAAGGCGCAGGGGGCGTTTTGGGCCGTGGTTGATCGGTGATCGGTGCCGGTGGTGCCAATACGCCGAGTGGCGTGGGGCGACTGCCGTCGTAACTCGAAAGATACATCAACGTCTTGCCATCAGGGAACGTGTGGTTTAACGACGAGTACTTGGCGTACGTCGGGAAATAAGGATAAAACGCAGTCGCAAACTGCGAGGTCACTTGATGGCGGGCCGGATTGAGGCATTCGCCCGTCGTGCGATCGTATCTGGCGATTTGATAGGCACCCCCTCCGAGAAACTGCAGTTCGTTGCCCCGCACTTGCAGCTCACCTTGCAGACTGATGCCGCAATTGACGTCCTCGGCCAGCGCGCCGGACGCGTTGTTGCTCCAGATCACTTTGCCAGTGACCGCATCCAGCGCGACGACGTAGGTACCGTCGTAGTGCGCAATGCCGGCGGCGGCGTAGACAACGCCGTCCTGGACCGCGACACCACCGGCGACCGGCCATGTCGAGATGAGGCGTCCGTAGACGGGGATCCAGCGCCGGCGGCGCGACGCGATAAGACCAGAGCATCCGTCCGGTGGCGGCTTCCAGCGCGTAGACGCGACCGTCGGCAGAGCCGACGAAGAGACGCCCGTTTTCCAGTGTCGGCGGATAGTAGACCGGACCGCCGGTGGCGACATTCCAGATCTCAGACCCATCTTTGCCAATCGCTTTGACGACGCCACTGCGGTCGGCCACGAAGATCGTTCCGCCAGCCACAATCGGAGCGGTTGGCAGTTGGCCGGTGACAACCTGGTGCCGCCACATTTCCTTTTGGACTGCCGCGGGAACGGCGTTACGTGTGAACCCGCTCCGCCAGTTGTCGTGCTGGTAGGCGGGCCAGTCCCCCGCATCGACGGGAAAGGCTTGCACTTGCGTCGGATCGCCCGTGCCAAGCTGCAGCTGAGGTTCCGCTGTCGGTTCGGCCAGCGGCAGTGCCGCGGCGGGTCCGAGGGAGATGTGGCCATAAAGGGACAGCTGGCAGCCGCACATCCAGGGGCCCCAGAAGAGCAATCCATCGGAGATCAACACGCCGTCTTGGCAGGGGGGACGCATGGGAGCAATATGCTCGGCCGAGTTGGTTGCCGTGTCGACTCGGACGGTTCCCCCGCTGGTTCGATAGAATATGCTGTCCACGCTGCCCGTCGCCCGGGTGCAGGCGCGGCGAATCGGTAACGAAGCCAGTCGCTGGCCGTCGTACGAATACTTCTGCGCCAGCGGCATCGTCATTCATTTGCGGGCCGGCGCAATAGACGCCGTCGTCACGCAGCACAACTTGCACATTCCCCTGTCGTTTTTGCCATAGCAGGCGGCCGTCCTCGGTCGACGCGACGACCATGCGTGTTCGTTGCGGACCTGCGAAAAACAGCTGCTCGTCGTTGCACTTGATGTACGAAGTGGTGGCGTAGCCGGTCACGTAATGCTGTGCTCGGCCATTCGGGCCGATTGCCTGCAGGAGTGAATCGTCCGAGTTTTTCCAGGCCAGATCGCCGCTTTTCGCCTGGAGGGAGCCGAGAAACTTTTCGGGACTGTAGAAATAAATCCGTCCGTTCCCCATGCAGACGCCTCGGCTATCGATATAGTCGGGGTCTCGATAGCTCCAGAGGATCTTTTTGGTATTCGGATCGATGGCCAGGAACGTGCGACCAAAACCGAAGTTGGTGGTGGGGTCGCTATAGTCATGGCCCTTCCACATCCCCCACGGCCAATGCCCGACTCCTCGTAAATTCGAGGTGATGGTGTCGACCGAGACTTCAGAGCCACCTACCAGGGCATAGAGCACGCCGTCCTGCAGGGCCATCCACTTCCAGACCGTGCCGTCAGCCATTCCCCTCGGGAACGACAATTTCGTCCCGCACCTGACCGCTGGCTGGATCGATCATTTTGCACGACGTATCGTCGGCCAGATAAAACTGCTCAGGCGTCGCAATCATCGTGCTGCGGTGAATCATGAATCCTGGACTCAAAGGCCGCTGCCACAGGACGCTTCCGTTGTAGGCATTAATACACATGAGGGTATTGAGCACGGCATTCTGATTCGCTTTATGAGCGATGTGCCCGAAGGCTTTGAAGATGCGACCCCCGGCGGCCACGCTCACCTCCGGCATGGGGGAAAAGAGTGGTGCGGCCAGGAACTGTGTGCGGTAGCGGGGCGATCTTGTCGGTCGACTGGGGTTGTTGTCCGGGCCGTGGTAGACATGCGACCAGCGTCCACGGAGTCCGCCTTGGGTTTCGCGATACGCCTCGCTGCCGAGCGTGGCGGTTCCCTCCGGACGCAGGACTCGCAAAACCTCTTGCCGCGAAACATCCTCTTTCAACTCCGCCGCGACTTGCACCGTATCTGCCACGTTGTTGGCCAGGTGAATCGACGAGAGGTCCCCTGTTCGGCGTACACGCGCATGCCCAATACGCCGCGGCGGCCGCCAATCGGCGTACCGCCTCCACCTGCTCCGCATCGGGGGACTGGAAGAACACTTGCAGAGCGTTGCCGTAGAGAAGTCGATTACCGATTCAGGCTGACCGTCGCCAGGCGTGCCCAGCATGACGCAGGCACTGCCGTCTCCCAAGCCTGGTGAAATCTCCAGGAGTCCTCGGCCTTGACCGCGACCGGACTCAGGCACCATGTGATAGCCAGCCCGCAAGTAGGAGTAGGCTGCAAACGAGCTGCAAGGATCTAAGGAACGGCTCATAAATAACTACTGTGTCTCTTTTCCCCCTCACCCTACCCTCTCCCCACGGGGGCGAGGGAACTGCGGAAGTTATTTCTGAGCCGTTCCTAAGCCGCAACATGACGACGCTCCTTTCATCTACCAAGAGTTTTTCGCACCTTACCGTGGGACCCTCAAGTGTCACATAATCCGAGCAGTTTGTCACGCTACGCGTGGAGATGCCGCGCGCCACGCGACTCACACACCTCGTCTTACCAGAAAGGACCGCCTCGAGATCCGTTGACCTATCAGGGGCGCAGGGCGATCTTTCGGACCACGATCTTCATGGAACCGAACTGTTCGCCTGCGTGCACCTGGAACCCGATGCGGCCCGATCAGTCAGATCGTCGCGCACATCGGCCGTTTCGTGCCATTGAGGAAAACCATCTGCCGGTTACCCACCGCGCGGATCACGAGCGTATTCCAACCGTCCTTGTCGATAATGCTGGCATCCGTGTTGATCGCGATAAACGGTTTGCCCGCGATACCGGGTCGGTAGAGCGTACCACTGAGAGCAAACGGGTCTTCATATTCGAGGATATCTGCCTGAAATGCCTTCGCACCGCTCTGATACCGATACCACACGCCGCTGTTGGCAGGCCACACGACGCGGTAGGTGACCGTCAATTCAAAATCACCAAAAGAGGCTTCGGTAAACAGGTCGCCCGGCGAGTTTCCTGCTCCCTGCTGACCGATGAGCAATCCGTCCTTGACGAACCAGGCTGACGGGGTCTTGCCGTCGGCTTTCCAGCCCGTGAGGTCCTTGCCATTGAAGAGCTCTGTGGCGGGTGCATCGGGGTCGGCCACGCGCCCGGCCGTCCAACGGATGGAGCCAGCACCAGGGTGCGGTAACTCGGGTTCTCGTACGCGAAATGATCATGTCCCAGCTCGATATAGACGACGCGGCTGCTGGCATACGTTTTGGCCCAGGCCAATTCGCGATCGCTCTTGGGATGCTGCGTTGTCAGCAGCAGCGTCGCCCGGGATCGGTGTCATAATTGCTGTAGGTCTCGTCATGGATTTCAAAGTCTTTCAGGCCTTTCGTGATCGGGTGATCGGCGCTGGCGATATGGACCTTGATATCCTGACCATGGTCGTATCCGGATTTGGCGAGGGTTTTCCCGTCCACGATCCGATCCTGCAAATGGAACTTGCCACCAATAATCTTGGCGTATTCGGGCCAGTTCTGATGTTCGGCCATCGTGTGATGCAGTGCCACCACACCGATCCCGCGCTCCAGCAGGGCGGTGAACGACTTCTGCTGTTGGGGCGTGATACCTTGAGCCCACATGTCGTAGAACACAACCACATCGAACTTGTCCGCCAGGTCCGGTGTGAGCGATTCCGCGACCGCCGGGTACGTGGCTTCATGAAGTTGTGATGTCGCCTATCGCATCAAACATGCCGTAGAATTGTTTCTCCTCAAAAGCATGGCCCCCGGTAACGACCAGTACGCGGATCTTCTCCTGTTGCTGTTGCTCGGCCGCAGTGGCTGGCGTGACCGCGCCAGTGAGAGAAAGAGTGCCAAAATCCTGTTCAGACGGTGGTAATACATCGAGTTCTCTCCGCGAAAGAGTTGTGAGTCAGTTCCCCATAATGTAAGCGATTTCAAGTCCGTTTACAGCCAGGGCGTAGCGGGGGGACGTCGGACCACCAGCGACAGCCTGGGGAAGAAGGACGCCGGTACTGAACGCGGTCTTCGGCCACCGCCAAATCCGTCACGGGGAATCCGCCAGCGGGAATAAGGTCTCGCCGAGGCGTGGAGTTCGTGGCAGCGAGCGGAAACCGGCTCTCCTTGGCGATCTCCGCGACTCTGCGTGAGACTCGAATCCGCCCACGACGCGCTCACAGCACCTGTGCGAGGCATGGTGCGGTGGAGTGAATGTCGGTTCGGTTGTTGGGATGAGCCCGCTCGGGCGCAGGGCGAGAACTGCGGGAGGAGGGATTGCCGGAATCGAGCGATTACAGAATACCGACCGGGTGAATCACGGAACTTTGCGATTTCGGCTGATCGACTTTTCCAGAACGTCGTCGCCCCGCGGTTCCGCTGCAGGGTAGGGAGCGGGCAGGGGAGGGAGCGGGCAGAGCGGATGCGGTGTCAAGAAAGTTTAAATCGAGGTGCGGCGGTTATGATGTGGATGCGCATGGTTATTGTGGGATTGGTGCTGCTGGGATTGGCGGCAAGGGCGCCTGCGGGGGGTGGCCCACAGAACGTGGCGGTTGTCGTTAACACCGACAGCTGGGCTTCTAAGCTGATCGCCAATGAATACATCGACATGCGCGGAATTACCGCCACGAATGTCGTGCACCTCAACGGGCTGCCCGACTTTGACACGATTAACGTGGAGGCTTTTCGCGAGCAAATCTTGTTGCCCGTCCTGAAGACTTTGTGGGATCGCCGGGTGCTGCCGCAGGTCGACTACATTGTTTACTCGGCAGACCTTCCGACCGCGATTGACATCAAGCAGGACCTGGCAGGAATCAAGCCGGAGAAGTTTCAGACTCCCGTTGGATCGATCAACGGGTTGACTGGGCCAGGTCAAAATCTACAAGGCCTCCATGGACGGCAAGGAACAGATTCTGCACATCTACGGTCCCGGCAACCCCTTTGGGGAGGTACCGGTCTTTTCGGGATCGCGCTTTCCGGCCAACGCCCAGGCCCTGGTCAAAAGCCAGATCCTCTTTTTGCCCCGCAAGGCCTTCGTGCACCTGATCGCCGCCAACCCGTCGCTTTCCATGAACATGCTCGGCGAGCTCTCCATGCGGCTGCGCGAATTCACCATCCAGATCGAGAACCTCTCGCTCAAGGAGGTGCCCTCCCGCCTGGCGGACTACCTGATTTACCTGGCCCAGGAGCAGCAGCGTCCGGACCGGGTCACCCTGGAAATCTCCAAGGGTCAGCTGGCCAGCCTGCTGGGCACCATTCCGGAAACCCTATCGCGGATTTTCGCCAAGATGTCCGCCCAGCAATTGCTTCGCGTGGACGGTAAAACGATCGAGCTGCTCGATCCGGCCGGTTTGGCGGATCTGTCCGTGGCCGGAAAACTGGCCGAATGAAGCGGGCCGTCGCCGGGTGCGGCGACACCCGTCTCCAATCTGCCTTTCGCGTGGCTCAGGCAGGGCCCCCGTCTCGATCCCTCCCCAATCTACCTGACCACCTGCCGACTGATCTGTTGAACCCAGGCCGCACCACCGGCTGAAGGAAGAGCGTCACCGGCTGCGCCCCCTGGGAAGGCTGAGGTTAGGCCGGCGGAAATAAATCCACCGCTTTGCTTGTCTTTGCGCCGGTCTTGGGCGTTGCCCCAAATGGCAGGTGTTCCCATACGCTTTCATTTGGTGCGCCTTGAAGATCGGCACCCATCCGGCGCAATTCTGGCGGATCTATTGGTTTCCGCTGCCCTTATGCCGATCGTACCGTGAAACCGGGGCCATCGACCGGTTTCCGGGGTCCGGCTCCCCATGGCACACGCCGCCTCCGGAATAGCCTTTCGGGTCGACCGGGCAACCGCCCCCTTCGCATCCTCCTTCAGCCGCCGAATGGATCATCGCCGAACTGGCCACGGCCCAGCGCATCCTGGACAAACCGGGCCAGATCTCCATGGCCGAGGTGGCCGCCCTGTGCAACGCCTGCCCCATCGATGAAATGGTGCGTCAGATCTCCGGCGCCCTGCCCGGCGCCGAGGTCAAGGCCATCCAGCAGGTGGTCAAGGGGCGCATGGAAACCCTGCATCGCTTCGGTGCCGTGTCGATAGGCATGTCTGTGGTGGTGATTCTGGTGGGCAGCCTGGTGGTGCTCACCACGATGATGAGCAGCGTCCGCGAGCGCAGAGAGGAGATCGGCATTTTCCGGGCCATGGGCTTTCGCAAGCGCCACGTGATGGAAATCATCTTCACCGAGGCGGCCTTCATTTCCGTCCCGGCCGGGATGGTCGGCTATCTGGCCGGTATCGGGGCCAGCTTCCTGGCCCTGCGGTTCTTCTCGCAGATGGAGCGGGCGACGCTGATCCTGGATCCGCTGCTGTTCGTCGGGGCGACCCTGCTCTCGGTCCTCGGCGCCATGAACACCCCCACCACGGGCCAATTGACCGTGGACAGCATCGACCTGTATCGGCTGACCTCAGAGCAGCGGGCCGATTTTCGCCGCGAATTCCTGGGCTTCGTTTTCCAGAGCTTTCACCTGATCCCCTACCTCACCCTGCTGGAAAACGTCATGCTGCCCCTGACCACCATCCGCATGGCCGGACCCGAAAAACGGGCCCGGGCGCTCGCCGCGCTTGAGCGGGTCGGCCTGGGAGGCAAGGCGGACCGCCTGCCAGGCGAGGCCTCGGGGGGCGAAATGGAGCGCTGCGCCATCGCCCGGGCGATCGTCAACGCGCCTCCGGTGCTGCTGGCCGACGAGCCCACGGGCAACCTGGACACCCGCACCGCCGACGCGGTGATGGCCCTGTTCAAGGATCTCAACGCCGAAGGCATAACCATCGTCATGGTGACCCACAGCCCCCGCTGCGCCGGCCATGTGGATCGCGTTCTGGCCATGGCCGACGGCCGCTTGGTAGCCGTCGATTCCCCCTAATGTGACGACGGTCTGGGCGGTCGTCGACACCAAGACCCGCAGATCGTCGGCACGGAAGGCGGCGCGATGACCCGGTTTGGGGGGGCTGCGGTTACTTCTTTTCGATCTTCTTTTTGAGCTTTTTTTCGATCTCGGCGAACAGGTCCTGCTTCTTGCGTGCCTGCTCGGCCTTGATGGAGGCCACCTTGTCCTGCATGACGCCCTTGCCGTGCTGGAACTTTTTCAGCTCCTGTTCCAGGCGGCTCTCTTCCCCGCCCCGGGGCAGGGCTTCGATGGCCAGATGGTCGCCCACGACGATGCGGTCGGAGTATCCGCTTCTGATCGTGTCGACGATGTTCAACTCCTTGAACCGGTTGAGCAGGTAGCTGCCCTTTTCGTCCGAATAGTCGAGCAGGCGGCAGACATCCGCCAGCATCGGCGGCAACCCGTCACGGTGATCCAAAACGCGCAGTGCCGCCACGAACAGGTGGGCGGTCTCATACAGGTCGTTCGGCTTCATGGTCATCGATTCCCTGCGCCAGGCGGAGCCAGGCCGCCGCGTTTGGGTTGAGGCCGTTACCGGCCATTTCTTGACATCCCCTGGCAAGCAGAGTAACATCTGCCGTTAAATTGTCAAGCAGCACCCGACCGGCGTTGCTCAGGATCCGCACTCCTTAATAGTCATACAATTCAAACAGTTCGATAGGCAGCCGAGCGCCATGGGCGGTGCCGGCGGCCCTGGTGAGAACAGACATGCGGGGGATGAAACCATGACGGAGATTATCGAGGTAAGGGCAAGAGAGATCCTGGATTCACGGGGCAACCCCACGGTGGAGGTGGAGATGGTCCTGGCCTGCGGCGCCAACGGCCGGGCGGCGGTCCCCTCGGGCGCCTCCACAGGCAAACGCGAAGCCCTGGAACTGCGCAACACCCGTGCCAAGCGCTATGGCGGCAAGGGCGTGGCCAGCGCTGTCGAAAACGCCAACACCATCATCGCCGACGAGATCCGCGGTATGGACGCCGCCGACCAGGCGGCCCTGGACGCCTGCATGCTGGCCCTGGACGGCACCGCCAACAAATCCAAACTGGGCGCCAATGCCATCTTGGGCGTCTCCATGGCCGCAGCCCGTGCGGCGGCCAACGCCTTCGGCCTTCCCCTGTACCGCTACCTGGGCGGCATCAACGCCCGGGTCTTGCCGATCCCCATGATGAACGTCATCAACGGCGGCGCGCATGCCGCCAACAACCTGGACATTCAAGAGTTCATGATCGTGCCCTTCGGCGCGGTCTCCATGGCCCAGGCCATCCAGATGGGGGCCGAAACCTTCCACGCCCTCAAAAAGATCCTCAAATCCAAGGGGCTGAGCACGGCCGTGGGCGACGAGGGCGGCTTCGCCCCCGACCTGAACAGCAACGAGCAAGCCCTGGAATTCATCATGCAGGCCATCACGGCCGCCGGCTACACCCCCGGCACGGAGATCGGCCTGGCCCTGGACGTGGCGGCCAGCGAACTGTACGCCAAGAAAAAATATCTCCTCAAGGGCGAGAACAAGACCCTTACCGCCGTCGAGATGGTGGACTACTACGAAAAGCTGATCGACAAATACCCTATTTTGTCCATCGAGGACGGCCTGGCCGAACAGGACTGGGAGAACTGGATCCTGATGACCGACCGCCTGGACGAAGTCATCCAGATCGTCGGCGACGATGTCTTCGTGACCAATCCGGAGATCCTGGCCAAAGGCATCGAAGACGGCGTGGCCAACTCGATCCTGATCAAGCTCAACCAGATCGGCACCGTCAGCGAGACCCTGGACGCCATCGAGATGGCCAAACAGTCCGGCTACACCACCGTCATTTCGCACCGCAGCGGTGAAACCGAGGATGCCTTTATCGCCGACCTGGCCGTGGCCGTAAACAGCGGTCAGATCAAAACCGGCTCGCTGTCGCGCTCCGACCGCATCGCCAAGTACAACCAGCTGATCCGCATCGAATCCCAGTTGGGCCAGGGCGCCCAGTTCGCCAGGGAGATTTTCCTTGGCGACTGAAAGAACCGCCCGCCAAGCGCACCCCATTAACCGTCGCGCAAGGCGCTCGCCGCCGCTCGCCACGGCCCTGCTGATCGTCGCCCTGGTTTGGGTCGGTCCGGGGGCGGCTGGCCGGGCCTTCTCGGCCGTCCTGGAAGGCCCGCACATCCTCGATCTGAGCGCCCGGGCCATGGGCCCGCTGGCGGCCCTGCAGGTCAGCCAGAAACTGATCGTCTACCCGCAGACACCGGACACCTTTCCGAGCGTCTTCGACGAAACCGCCACGTATGTGATGCCGGACCGCTTTCGTGCCGACACGCTTTTCGAGCTGCACCAGCGCGTTCACCTGGTGGTCGGCGACCAGTCGCTCACCCTCGTCGACGGTCGGACGACGGCCGATCCGGAGCCCTTTGACCGCTACCAGCGCCTGCTGCGAAGCCGCAGCCGGGCAACGCTGATGCGAACCGTCAACCAACTGGGCGTGGAGACCGCCATCTCCAGCCTGGGACGGATCGCCGGGACAGTGGTGTTCGTCGTCGGGGCCCGCTATCCCGATGAAAGCGTTTCCCAGCTGGCCGTCGACCAGGAGACGTTTCTGCCGACACGCCTGTTGCTGGTGGATCGGGATGCCTCCGTTCAGCCGCGCCGGCTGGAGATTTTCTACCACGACTGGCGCAAGGCCCAGAGCGGCTGGTTTCCCTTTCAGGTGGTCTTTGTGGTCGACGGGCATCTGACCCGGGAGATCCGGGTGGCAGCCCTACGCCTCAACCCCTCCCTTTCAGCCGACTATCTGGATCTGGAGGCGCTCAAGGCATCCGTGGCCGCCGATCCCTAGCCTCGAGAGGTGCCGACCGGCTCGAGGCGCTGCGCGCACCCGAAAAAGTTGTCCAGCCGGGTTTTCCAAGCCGGTTAAATGTGGTACAGGCAGCTGCGACGGACAGGCGCTACGAATTGCCCGACCATGAAAAACGTCGCCAGAACCACATGCCGGCCCCGGGCCGGCATCCGCCACATCGTGAAATCACCGGAGTCCGGAACGACCGGATCAACACATCGGCTGAGGTTGTATAATGGGGTATGACACCAAGTACATTTTCGTTACCGGGGGGGTGTTGTCGTCCCTGGGCAAAGGGTTGGCCTCGGCGTCCATCGGCGCATTGCTGGAAAGCCGGGGGCTGACCGTCACCATTCAAAAGCTGGACCCGTATATCAACGTCGATCCGGGCACCATGAACCCCTTTCAGCACGGCGAGGTGTTCGTCACCGACGACGGCACCGAAACCGACTTGGACCTGGGCCACTACGAACGCTTCACCCACGCCAAGCTGGGCCAGGACAACAACTACACCACCGGGAAGATTTACTACAGCGTCATCACCAAGGAGCGCCAGGGCCGATACCTGGGCGGCACGGTGCAGGTCATCCCCCACATCACCGACGAGATCAAAGAGAGCATCCGCAAGGCATCGGACAACGTGGACGTGGTCATCGTCGAGATCGGCGGCACCATCGGCGACATCGAAAGCCTGCCCTTTTTAGAGGCCATCCGCCAGTTCTCCATCGACGTGGGCAAGGACAACGTGATCTACATCCACCTCACCCTGGTGCCCTACATCGGCACGGCCGGGGAGGTCAAGACCAAGCCGACCCAGCACAGCGTCAAGGAGCTGCGCAGCATCGGGATTCAGCCCGACATTTTGCTGTGCCGCACCGACCGCATGCTCAGCGCCGACATCAAGGCCAAGATCGCCATGTTCTGCAACGTGGACGCCGATGCCGTCATCACGGCCAAGGACGTCACCTGCATCTACGAGGTGCCCCTGCTCTTCCACCAGGAGGGGCTGGACAACAAGATCGTCGAACTGCTCAACATCTGGACCCGCTCGCCGCGCCTGAAAGACTGGGAGGAGCTGGTCCGGCAGATGAATGGCCCGGTCTACCGGGTGACCATCGCCATCGTGGGCAAATATGTCGATCTGACCGAATCCTACAAAAGCCTCAACGAAGCCCTGGTTCACGGCGGCATCCCCAACCAGACCCGGGTCGATCTGAAATTCGTGGACTCGGAAACCATCGACGCCGACACCTGCAGCCTGAGCCTGGAAGGGGTCGACGGCATCCTGGTGCCCGGCGGCTTCGGCTCGCGCGGCGTGGAGGGCAAAATCTGCGCGGCCCGGTATGCCCGCGAGAAAGGCATTCCCTATTTCGGCATCTGCCTGGGCATGCAGATCGCCGTGATCGAGTTCGCGCGCCACGTGGCCGGCCTGGAACGGGCCAACAGCACCGAATTCGACGCCGCCACGCCCCACCCGGTGATCTACCTGATGGAAGCGTGGTTCGACGACAAGTCCGGTACCCTCCAGCGACGCGACGTCGACTCGGACAAAGGCGGCACCATGCGCCTGGGGGCCTACCCGTGCAAACTGGAAAAAGACTCGGTGGCCTACAAGGCCTACGCCGATGCCGCTATTTCCGAGCGCCACCGGCACCGCTACGAATTCAACAACCACTACCTCAAGCCCTTGCAGGCGGCCGGCCTCAAGATCTCCGGCATGGCGCCGTCGGGGGAACTGGTGGAGATCGTGGAAATCGCCGACCACCCCTGGTTCCTGGGGTGCCAATTCCATCCTGAATTCAAATCGCGGCCCATGACCCCCCACCCCCTGTTCCGCAGCTTCATCGCCGCCGCGCTGGCCTACTCGGGCAACCGCAAAATAGCGTCCGCCTGACGATTGAGGCGCGGTCCCGGCGTGGCCGCCGCTCCCGCCACCGCACGGCGGATGCCACGGCGTGCCGACGGCGGCACGGGACCGGCCACAGGAGAGTGACATGAGCCCCATTCCCTTTGCCACCTTGCTGGCGCAGGCACCCCACATCCTCGGCGAGGGTGCCGTGATCGAACGGCTGCGCCGCGAAACCGATTTCGAACTCGACCCGCATGTGGTCAATTCGGCCTTCATCTACGACGGTGCCCGGCGGGCCGCTCTGGAAGCCATGTATCGCCAGTACCTGGACATCGGTGCGGAATTCGACCTGCCGCTGATGCTCTCGACCCCCACCTGGCGCGCCAGCCAGGAGCGCATCGCCGCGGCCGGCTATGCCGACCGGGACGTCAACGGGGACAATTTCCGCTTTTTCGATGCCCTGCGCCGCCGCTACGGCGCCTACGCCGAAAACGTCGCCATCTGCGGGCTGCTCAGCTGCCGGGGCGACGCCTACGACCCGGACCAGGCCCTGTCGAGCGCCGAAGCCCAGGCCTTTCACACCTGGCAGGCCGAAAAGCTGGCCGCGGCCGGGGTCGACTTTCTGCTGGCCGCCACCCTGCCGGCCATGGGCGAGGCGCTGGGGCTGGCAAGGGCCCTGGCATCGACCGGCACGCCTTACATCATCAGCTTCATTGCCCGCCCCGAGGGCACGCTGCTGGACCGCACCCCGCTCAAGAGGGCCGTGGCCGCCATCGATGCCCAGGTCGACCCGGCGCCGCTGGCGTTTCTGGTCAACTGCACGCATGCCTCCATATTCCGATCCGCGCTCCTTCACGAAACCCATTCATCCGCCCAGGTCCGCGAGCGCGTTTGCGGCCTGCTGGCCAACACGGCCGCCCTGACGCCCGAGGAGCTGGACAACAGCGATCGGCTGATCGAGGAAGCCCCCGAGGCGTTCGGCCGGTCGGTCGCAGGCCTGAAAAAAGAGTTGGGCATGAAGCTGCTGGGAGGCTGCTGCGGAACCGATCACCGCCACATCCGCCAGTTGGCCATGCACCTGGCCGGGCACCTGGATTAGCGGCTGCCGCCCGCTTTATGTTCCTCAACTTGGTGCCGATAACCGTATCGTGGATCCGACGACAGTGGCTAATGTGGACAGGTGCAGTTGCGTATGAGTAGACTTCAGGAATTGATCGACGTGCTGGCGCAGACCGATCCGGTGGCCCGGAATCCCAATGCCAAGGCACACCACATGTGTAAAATCTGCAGTCAGCCGGCGACCTTTTTCCGCACCGCCCGTGCGGAAATGGAGTACCGCATCTCGGCCATCTGCCAGTCGTGCCAGGATTACTTCTTCCCGGTCGAGCAGTAGCCCCCGCCGACAGGCCGCCTGTGACCGCGGCCACCCGATCACCGGTCCGTCGCGAACTGCACCATCAGCAGCACGGCCAACACCGCCAGCAGCACGCGCAGCCAGCGGCGGTAGCGGTGGGTCGAAATGCGCTCGCGCATCTGCATGCCGAGCAGCATGACGACCAGCCCCAGGCCGGCCAGCGGAATCGACACGGACAGCACGTCCGCCGTCATCAGACCGGCCTGGACGAAAACGCCCCCCTGGACCAGTTTGCCGAACAGGAAACAGAAATTGAAGGTCTGAATCATCACCGTTTTGGGCATGCGCATTTCCAGCGCGAAAATGACCAGGGCCGGCAGCATGACATTCACCGTGCCGGCCAGGAACCCGGCTGCCAGTCCGAATACGGCCACGGCTGCACGCGGGCGGCGATGGATCCAGGCAAAGCCGACCCCGATCCGTTCGGCATTGAGGTAGAACACCAGCATGGCCGCCATCAGCGGCCGAAACACTTCCGGAGAAACGACGACGAGCAAGCGGGTGCCGACCAGGCTGCCGATCATGCCGTAAACCGCCAGCGGCCAGTAGCGCGCCAGGCTGTCGCCCCAGCGTCCGCCCTTGATGATGTTGGCCACGTTGATCGCCATGGTGGGAATCACCAGCAGCAAAATCGCCGTCCGCACGTCGCTAAACAACGACAGCAGCGGCGTGGCGATCATGGGAAAGCCGATGCCGATGGCCCCGTGAACCAGGGCGGCGAAAGCGATGATGGCGGCCTGAATCAGCATGGTCAATTGGCCTGAAAATTCGGTAGCCGGCGGCCGCTCCTTCAGGAACGGCCGGCAGAGCGATCACGGATAAATTGCCGGGTTGTTTAACTGCCGATCCGGCTTTATAATCGAATACAGCGTCAAATTGAAGTGGTTTCCCAGCGGCTCGGGTGGAAGCGGTCCCGATGCCCGATATACCATGCGGTAAAATAGAGGAGAATCAGCCATGATCAACGTCAAAACCTTCACCAACGCGCTCAACGCCATGCACGCCATGAAAGAACTGAGCGACCTGGACGCCCAGATCAATGCCTTCATCGAACAAAACGGCGTCAAAAAGGTGATCTGCGTCTCGGACACCACGACTTGTGCCAACGGGGACACGATCGGCATCATCCGGGTGCTGACCTACGAAACGGAGTGATTCGTTCCATGACACCCTCAACCCAAACCGGTGGTCGTGTTGTGGCCGTATCGATCAGTGACCGCAAAGGAACCCAGAAACACAACGTTGAGGCCGCGGAGTTGCGGGTCGACCACGGCCTGGCCAACGACGCCCATGCCGGCAGCTGGCATCGCCAGGTCAGTCTGCTGGGTGTCGAAAGCATTGCCAAAATCAAGGCCAAAGGGTTGGATGTGGCTGCCGGCGATTTTGCCGAAAATATTACCACCGAAGGTCTCTGCCTGTGGAAACTGCCGGTGGGCACGCGATTGAAGATCGGTGACGGTGCGGTCGTGGAGGTGACCCAGATCGGCAAAACCTGTCACCACCGCTGCGAGATTTTTCATAAAGTCGGCGATTGTGTCATGCCGCGCGAGGGCATCTTCGCCCGGGTCCTAAAGGCCGGAGCGATTCGACCCGGGGACACCATTTATCCCCTGTAAACGGATAGGCGTTGCACCGAAAACCAGCCCATCGCACCACCATCTTGGACCATTTTAGGTTAGCGAAAAGAAGGGAGCACCCATGTATCTGCCAAAAGTCTACCAAAACTTTCAGGACAAGTATCCCAAGGTATTCGAGGATTTCAAACAAATCGGCATCTCCACCAGGGAAGCGGGGCCGCTCGATCAGAAAATTCAAGATCTGGTGAAATTGGGTATTGCCGTGGGGGCAAACTCTCGGGGTGGCGTTATGTCAAATACCCGCAAGGCCCTGGCTGCTGGCGCAACAGCCGATGAGGTTCGACATGCCGTGCTGCTGGCAATGACGACCACCGGATTTCCTAATATGATTGCTGCCTTGAGTTGGGTGGAAGAGGTTTTGTCTGGAGTTGATGACTAATCAGAAACGGTGAAGATTCCACCATCCGCGTTGACGGCTTACCAGCATCGCAACCCTTTCCCAAACTGGAGGAGATACGGTGATTCAGTCGAATATCGACCAGATCAGAACCGATCTGTCCAGCTTCGGAGATCTTTTAGGGTAACGCACAACGGCAGAGCCCCGTGTGGGACTCTGCCGTTGTGGTTTGTATTCGACGATTGACTGCTTATTCGTGCGTCAACGAAGCTCTGCCGTTGTCAGATCTTGCAGGCAGCCGAACTGCTGCCCATGCACCGATTGATGAAGTAGCCGATCGCTACGAGTGTGATCAAGGTTCCGATCATAGGTCACCTCCCGGATCTATCCCTGAACATCGATGCCCATGTCGCATCCCAGATGTTTGTCGGGGTTATCGCATTGAAAGTTCTGTTCGCGGGTATCCACGTGTCCGTCATCGCTGTCGCTCCAGTAATCCTGAGTTCTATTTTCTGACATATCGTCACCTCATGCAGATGGTTGTGGTTTAATGGTTTACTGCTATGCTGGTAAGAAGTTAAACCACCCTCCGCAAGGGTGCAATGGGAGTGGGGTGGCGTCTCAATGGCAGTCAAAGCCTACCACTGCAGCCACCAGGTTCTTGAGACGGCTTTGCAAAAAGCCCGAAATCAGGGCTTGCGAACCCCAATGACCCCGCTATCGCGGCAGCCACACATCAACCCGACCCGATGCCTCCGGTAAAATTTGTCGTGGGTCTTGATCTCGACCAAAATTCCGCGTTTCGGGACCGACACAAGCCGATATCGGGTTTTTTACGACGCCATCAATATTGGGTTGAACCACCGCCGTTAAGCATGCGATTGTAAGGAGTTTGAAAAAATCTCAGGGCCCGACCTCGGTTCGGCACCAACGCCAGATTAAACCAATGGAGCAGCCATGACGCCCGAAATCATAACGATCCTGCTTATCCTGGTAGGGGTCATCGTCCTTTTGGTCACCGAATGGGCCCCGTTGGAAGCCCTGGCCATGCTGGTCATGGGCATCCTGGCCGTGGCCGGCATCGTCAGCCCCACCGAGGCACTGGCCGGATTCAGCAACCCGGCCGTGGTCACCATCTGGGCCGTCTTCATCCTCAGCGGCGGCCTGACCCGCACTGGGATCGCCAACATCCTGGGCCGGCAACTGCTCAGGGTCGCCGGGGGCGGGGAGACGATCCTGGTGGTCATCATCATGGTCATCGCCGGCGCGCTGTCGGCATTCATGAACAACGTCGCCGTGGCGGCCCTGATGCTGCCCGTGGTCATGGACATCGCCCGCAAAACCGGCCGGTCGCCCTCGATCCTGCTCATGCCCCTGGCCTACGGGTCGCTGTTGGGCGGGTTGACCACCATGATCGGCACCCCGCCCAACATCCTGGTCAGCGAGGCACTGGCCGCCAACGGAATGCGGCCGTTCGCCCTGTTTGACTTCACCCCGGTGGGCCTTGCCGTCATGGCGGCCGGGATCGCCTTCGTGGCCCTGATCGGCACGCGCCTGCTTCCCAAACGCGACGTTTCCAAAGCGCTCGATGGGCAGCCCCAGGACCTGCGCGCCCAGTACCGACTGCAAGAGTGCCTGTTTGAAATCCGGGTTCCCGAGGGCTCGCCCCTGGTGGGGCGGACCCTGGCCACCAGCCGCCTGGGGGCGGCCCTGGGACTCAACGTGATCGGTATCACCCGCAAGGGGAGAACCTTGCTGGCGCCGCCCAACACGGAACCCATTTTAGGCGGCGACCTGCTGATCGTGGAGGGCCGGATCGACCAGATCCAGGAGATGAACCACTGGGGGCAGCTGCTCACCGAGGCCGATGCCATCGGCCTGGACAGTCTGTATGCCCATGGCATGCAGGTCGCCCGCCTGCGCCTTGCGCCTGACAGCGCCCATGCCAACCAGACCCTGGGCGACATCGGCTTTCGCAACCGCTTCGGCCTCAACGTCCTGGCCATCGACCGGGCCGGACGCAAGCTGGACACGGACCTGAAGATGCTGCCCCTTGCGACCGACGACATCCTCGTGGTGCACGGGCCGCTGGAACAGATGGCCACATTGGCCGCAGACGCCCATTTCCTGGCGCCCGAATCCCTGTCCCCCGATGAACTGGCCCGACAGGCCGATATCGGTCATCGTCTGCGCCAGCTGCGCGTTCCCGAAGGGTCCAAGCTGGTGGGGGCCACCTTGACCGAAACCCGCCTGGGGGACGCCGTGGATGTTCAGATCCTGTGCATCCTGCGCCGGGACGGCACCGCCCTGATCCCCACCTCGGCCTACCGCTTCGCGCCCGATGACCGGCTGATCGTTTCCGGCGCCGCGGACATGATCGCAATCCTGCTCATGCAGGGCCTGGAAGGCACCATCGTGCAGAGCAGCAGGGATCATTTCGACCCGGCCGTCATCGAAGACGACCAGGTCGGGCTGATCGAAGTGACCCTCTCGCCGCACAGCGTGCTTTCCGGAAAAACCCTGCGCAGCATCAATTTCCGGGAAAAATACGGCCTGACCGTGATGGCCGTCTGGCGCAAGGGCAAGGCCTACCACGACGACCTGCGCGACATGCCATTGGCATTCGGCGATGCCCTGCTGCTTTACGGGCCCTGGGCCAAGCTGAACCTGCTGGGCCGCGAGCCCGATTTTCTGGTGCTCACCGAGACGGCCCAGGAACCGCCGCGCGAGGAGAAGGCCAAGGTGGCCCTTGCCATCATGGCCGGGGTGCTGATACCGGTCATCCTGGATTGGCTGCCCATTTACATTGCGGTGGTCATCGGTGCGGCCTGCATGGTGCTGACCCGCTGCCTGACCATGACGGAAGCGTATCGCTACATCGAGTGGAAGGCGGTTTTTCTGATTGCCGGCATGCTGCCCCTGGGCACCGCGCTGGAAAAAACCGGCGCGGCCAACCTGCTGGCCGAAGGGGTGGTCGGCGCTTTGGGACCGTTCGGCCCCTACGCAGTGCTGTTCGGCCTGCTGGCCATCACCTTCATGGCCACCAGCATTATTCCGACCTCGGCCCTGGTGGTCTTGATGGTGCCCATCGCCTTGAAGACCGCCGCCGGCCTGAACATCTCGCCCTATGCCCTTTTGATGGGCATCGCCATGGCCGCATCGGCCAGCTTTACCTCGCCCATCTCCCATCCGGCCAATGTGCTGGTGATGGGCCCCGGCGGTTATCGCTTCGTCGATTACATCAAGGTCGGCCTGCCGCTGACAGTCGTCGTGCTGGTGGTGCTGATGCTGGTCCTGCCGATCTTCTGGCCGCTGTGAAAGCCCCACAGCAGCTATTGCCGATCCAGTTCCCGGCGCACGGCCAGCCCGATATTTTCAAGGGTGAACGGTTTTTTGACGTAGGCGCCGGCACCCAGCCGCTGGGCGGCCTGGACGTTTTCGGTCTTGGCGTAGCCGCTGGCGATGACCGCCTTCTGACCGGGGGCAATCTTTAGAATCCGCCGATAGGTCTCCAGGCCGTCCAGCCCCGGCGGCATGATCATGTCCAGAATCAACAGGTCGAAGCGCTGGCGCCCGACCAGCGCGATGGCCTCCTCGCCGCTGGCGGCGGCGCTGACCGTGTATCCGATGCGCTGCATCATGCGTTGGGCCAGTTCGCGCTGCTCGGGCGCATCGTCGACGACCAGGATCGATTCACCGCTGCCCAAATAATCCTCGATGTAAACCGAAGCGGAGATCTCGATCTGGGACCGCGAAAGCGGAAAATAGATCACGAATGTGGTCCCGGTCCCTTCGGCGGTGATGATGTCGATGTAGCCCCCGTGATCTTTGACCGTTCCCCAGACCACCGACATCCCCAACCCAGTGCCGCTGCGCCCCATCACTTTTTTGGTGTAGAAGGGTTCGAAAATCTTGTTCAGCTCGCCCGCGGCAATGCCGATGCCCGTGTCGGCGATGGTAAGGACCGCGTATTCGCCCTGGGGCACGACCTCGAAGCCGGCATGCGACTGGTCCAGGTAGCAGTCACGCGTGGCAATGGTGAGGCTGCCCCCCGACGGCATGGCGTCGACGGCGTTTTTGACCAGGTTCATCAGGGTCTTGGACAGCTGGGCGGCCGACCCGATCACATTCGAGGGACTGTCGGCGAGATGCAGCTCGAGGGTGAGATCGCCGCGGCCGTCGATGATGGCCAGGTACTCCGGGGTGGCGATGAACTCTTCCACGATCTGATTGAGGCGCACCACCTTTTTGGTGGCCACGTTGCGGCGGGCCAGGGTCAACAGGTCCTGGACGATCTCGGCCGCCTTTTGACCGGACTGTTTGATCGCCAGCAGCGGTTTGCGAAGCGCGCTGTCTTCGGCGACGTCCATCAGCAGCAGGTCGGGATAGCTGACGATGCCGCTTAAAATGTTGTTCAAATCGTGCGCCACACCGCCTGCCAGCGCCCCCAGGGATTCCAGCTTGCGGGCGTTTTGCAGTTTGACTTCCAGGGCTTTTTTCTCCTGCTCGGCCCGCCGGATCTCGGTCAGGTCGTGGACGACGGCAAACGCGCGCCTGGGGAGGCCGTTTTCATAGAAAAACCTGGAATTGACCAGAACCAGATAGGCTTGTTCGTTCTTGCCGATGATCGTGTATTCGACCGACAGCTCGCGGGGGTGATCGGCAAACACCGTTTCGATCAGGCGGGTCAAGGTGGCCTTGCTCTCTTCGGCCAGCAGGGCAAACGGATCCAGGGTCATGAATTCCTCCCGGCTGTAGCCCGTCTTCTCGCAGATCACATCGTTGACGCGGGTAAAGCGCAGGGTCTGCATGTCGAATTCGTAAATCCCGGCCGGAACATGCTGGACCAGCTCCTTGTACTTGGTTCTGCTTTCGCGAAGCTCCTTTTCGTAGCGGACCCGCTGGGTGACGTCCCGGGCCGCCCCGTGAACCGCCTTGGGCCGGCCGGCCTGGTCTCGAATGAGGGCGTTGCGGTACTCCAGGGTGAACTCCTGGCCGGTTTTGGTGACGCCCTTGACGTAGCCCTCGTCGGCGCCATTGGCGACAATCCGCTTCAGGTAGGCCTTGAGGTCGGAACGGTGCCGCTCGGGCATCAGGCGGCTCAGGTGCATCCCCTGCAAGTCTTCCTGCTGCCAGCCGTATTTGGCTTTGTACTGCAGATTGGTTTCCAGCAGGTTGCCATCCAGGTCGTGAATGCAGATCAGGTCCGATCCATTTTCAAAGAGGTTGCGGTATTTGCGCTCCGAATCGAGCAGTTCGGTTTGCTGAGCCTCCAGGGCCGCATTGGACCGGTGCAGCTGGCGGTTGGTGGCCTCGAGATCGGCCATCAGCTGTTTGACCTCGTCGTACTTGGACTGAACCAGCTGGTTGGCCTGCACCAGGTCCTCGATGGCCCGGAAGTGGTCGTCCTGACGGCTGAAAAAGCGCCTGATCGGATTGCGCTTTTCCGGCTGCCAACGAACCCGGTACAAGCAGCCGCCGCACCCCGAGGGTGGGCTGTCCGGCCAGAGGCGGCGCCCATAGCGATCAGCGGCCACCTGACACTCGATCTCTTCGACGTCGGCCAGGGGCAGCCCGAAGATGGTCGGTATGCCCGCCAGAATGCCGCGCGTGTAGTCGCAGTCGAAACGGGTCTTCTGGGAACCGTCATGGTAATGATCGGCCAAGACCGCCATGGCATCGTCCACCTGGTGAACGACCACGCTGCCGTTGAGTTTGAGGAAGTTGTTGAAGCGTGGTGCCTGCGAGTAGATGTACCTGGGGCTCCCGAAAAGGCGCACGATCCGATCCAGAATGCCCAGCGCTTTGAGCCGGTGCGATGCCAGGGCCATGTGGTAGACCGCCTTTTGGTCTCCCAGCAGATCGATCATACGCCGGTAGAGACGCTGTAAAAAGGCGTGCGAAACCCAATGGTTGGTGTCGCACAGGTAGCTTTCACCCAGCGGCAGGCCGTCGAGCAGATGGCCGAGGGTGCCGTTGTTGACCTCGCGGACATAGCGCAGCAGGGTGCAGGTGACCCTGCAACTGATCTCTTTGTGCATTTCAGGCCGGGCCATGGTGGTCCTTCGCACCTAAAATGGGGTGTGTCGGCCTTCAGGGCCGTTTTTTTCGCAGTACCCCCAGAGACTTGATGCACCCCAGCGCCTCAAAGCGGTCCGAGGCCAGGGCCAGCCGGTACACCTGCCAGGGGGCCTGGCCGCCGTCGGCCGGGTTTTCGAAAATGTCGTGGAAAAGCAGGTAGCCGCCGGCCACGATGTGGCCGGCCCAGCAGCGGTAATCGGTGCGGGCCGCTTCGAAGCTGTGGCCGCCGTCGACAAAAACCAGCGCCAGGGGTGTGGCCCAGTGGCGGGCCGCGACCGTTGAACTGCTGACGATGGGCACCACCGTCTCCTCCAGCCCGGCCAGGGCCAGGGTTCGCCGCAGCAGCGGCAGGGTGTCGACCCGATAGGACCTAAAGTCGAAAAGGGCCGGATCGAAGTAGGCCTGGCCGGGCTGCTGCTCCTCCGATCCGCGGTGGTGGTCGATCGAAAACAGGGTGGACCCGTTTTCCCGGCAGGCACGGCCCAGATAAACCGCCGACTTACCGCAGTAGCTGCCGATCTCCAGGCAGGGTCCCAGGCGCGAGGCCCTCAGGGCGATGTCGTACAGGGCCCTTCCCTCTTCCGGGTCCAAAAAGCCCTTGATGCCGTCGACAAGCGTTGAATCAAAGCGCATGGCAACCGTATCTGCCGAGCGAGAACGCCGGCCTGGACCGAAAGACGCCGTTTCTGAAGGAATACTAGGAGATGTCGTCATAATTTCTCACCAACACCTCCCGCGTCTTAACCCCTTCCTGGGGGCCGACAATCCCCTCCTGCTCCATCATTTCGATAATCCGGGCCGCGCGGTTGTAGCCGATGCGCAGATGGCGCTGGACCATGGAGATCGAGGCCTGCCCGGCCTGGGTGACCAGCGCCACGGCATCGTCGTAGCGTTCGTCGTACTCCTTCTCTCCTTCCGCCTGGGTCTCTTTTTCCGGGGCCTGGATCACGCGCTGGTCGTAGTCGGGCGCCTGCTGTTTTTTCAAAAAGTCGGTGATGCGGGTCAGCTCCTCCTCGGAGATGTAGGCCCCGTGGATGCGCTGCAGGCGGCCGGTGCCCGGGGGCAGAAAGAGCATGTCGCCGTTGCCCAGCAGACTTTCGGCGCCATTGGCGTCGATGATGGTGCGCGAGTCGGTTTTGGAGGAGACCTGGAAGGTCAAGCGCGTGGGGAAGTTGGCCTTGATGATGCCGGTCAGCACGTCCACCGACGGCCGCTGGGTGGCCAGGATCAGGTGAATGCCGGCGGCCCGGGCCATCTGGGCCAGGCGGGTCAGGGCCACCTCCACGTCCCGCGAGGCCACCATCATGAGGTCGGCCAGTTCGTCGATGATGATGACGATGTAGGGCAGCGGCCGGGCCGGTTCGCCCTCCGGTTCGGCATCGCCGGCCGCACCGGCCGCCGGCGCCTTCTGGATCTTGCGGTTGTACTGGTCGATGTTGCGGGTCTGCTGTTCGGACAGCAGCTCGTAGCGGTGCTCCATCTCGCGCACGGCCCAGAAGAGCGCATTGGTGGCCTTTTTGACATCGGTGACCACGGGGGTGATCAGGTGGGGAATGCCGTCGTACATGGACAGCTCGATGCGCTTGGGGTCAACCATGATCAGCTTCACCTGGTCCGGGGTGAGCTTGTAGAGCAAACTGCAGATCATGGTGTTCAGGGCCACGCTCTTGCCGGCCCCGGTGGCACCGGCGATCAGCAGGTGCGGCATCTTCTCCAGGCCGGCCGAGACCGGATTGCCGACAATGTCCTTGCCCAGGCACAAGGTCAAGGTGGTCTTGGCCTTCTCGAAGGCCGGCGAAAGGATCATCTCCTTGAAGCGCACCAGCTCGCGGTCGGTGTTGGGAATCTCAACGCCGATCACGGCCTTGCCTGGAATCGGCGCCACGATGCGGATGCTGATGGCGCGCAGGGCGAGGGCCAGGTCATCGGTTAGGGTGACGACCCGGTTGATCTTCACCCCGGGCGCCGGTTCGTATTCGAAGGTGGTAATCACCGGCCCGGGGGTGACCGCCACCACCTTGCCGTTGACCCCGAAGTCTTCCAGTTTTTTTTCCAGAAGACGCGACTGCATGCGCAGGTTGGACTCGCTGTTGGACTGGGGGCGGGCATCGGGATCGTCCAAAAAGCCGACCGACGGCAAGGTGATGCCGCTCTGCCCTTTCATGAATTCGAACACGGCCTGCTTGGGAACGGGCTTGACCGGCAGCGGGCTGGGCGCCGGGGCATTGATCTCGATTCTGGCCGGTTTCTGCTTCTTTTCCGCCTTCAGGGTCCGGCGGCGCTTGACGCGCTTTTGACGACGCTCCTTCCACTTGATCAGGGTCGTGGTGAGCTGTTCGAAAAGGTGGGCATTGGCGGCTTTCATGCGCTGGTAAAAGGCCACCACCGAAAAGCCGGTGGCCATGATGAAGCCGATCAGCCAGACCAGCACCAGGATGAAGGCGCCCCCGGTGAAATTGGAGTAGCGCACCACAAACGACCTGAGCAGCACGCCGACGATGCCGCCGGCCGGAAACCGGCTGCCCAGCAAAATGTAGTGCTCCTGGCGGAAGGACAGCAGGCTGCCCGTGGTGACGATCAGCAGCAGCCCGCCCACCGACAGCAGCGGCATGGCCCGGCCGGGGTTCTCGCTGAAGAACAAAAGGCTGCCCAGCAGAAAAAGAATCGGAACCCAGAAGGCACCCATACCGAACAGCCCCACCAGGATGCCGGCGAAATTGGCCCCGAAAACGCCGAACAGGTTCTGGACCCGGCCGGCGTGGCCGGCGTTGAAGAGCAGGCAGGGGTCGCCGGGAGAGAACGAGAGCAGGCTGATCAGGCTGAAGACCACCATGAAGAAGAAAAGAATCCCGATAATCTCTTTTTTCACGCTCACACCTCCACCAAGAAGGGGAGAATGACCGGCCGGCGCCCGATCGTGAAAAAGAAGTACTGCCGCAGGGCCGTCTGGATGCGGGTCCGGATCTTGTCGACGCGGTTGGGCACATCCGGCGTGATCTCCTCTACGATCTCCAGAATCACGCACTGGGCGTCCTGGAGCAGGTAGCCCGTCTCGGTCTCGAAGACAAAGCCGCGCGAGACGATGTCCGGCCCGTACACCACGATGCCGGTCTCCTCGTCAAAGGCCATGTTGACGACCACCAGCCCCTCCTCGGAAAGGATGCGCCGCTCCTTGAGCACGCTGCGCCCCACGTCCCCGATGCCCTTGCCGTCGATGAGCACCCGGCCGGCGCCGATACCGTCGCGCACCGTAAAGCCGCTTTCGCTCAGCTCGATCACCTGGCCGTTCTGGGCCAGGATCAGGTGCGATTCCGGGATGCCCATCTGCCGGGCCAGCCGGGTGTGCAGCACCAGGTGACGGTATTCGCCGTGGATGGGCATGAAGAACTTGGGCTTGGTCAGGTTGAGCATCATCTTGAGCTCTTCCCGGAAGGCGTGCCCGGAGACGTGAATCCTGGAGATCTTTTCGTAGACCACGTCGGCGCCCTGGCGGTAGAGGTTGTTGATGATGTTGGCGATCGCCTTTTCGTTGCCCGGGATGAACTTGGACGAGAGGATGATCTTGTCTTCCGGTTGAATCTTGATCTGCTTGTGGGTGCCGGCCGCCATTCTGGCCAGAGAGGACATGGGCTCGCCCTGGCTGCCGGTCGTGACCATGATGATCTCGTCGTCCGGGTAGGCGTTGACCTGTTCGATGTCGATCTCGATGCCCTCGGGAATGTTCAGGTAGCCCAGCTTGCGGGCGATGGCCACGCTGACCTCGATGCTGCGGCCGTTGAAGAGGATCTTGCGGCCGCGCGTCGCGGCAAGGTTCACGATCAACTGGATGCGGGCGATGTTGGAGGCGAACAGGGCCACGATGATCCGTCCGGTGGCGGCCTCGGTGATGCGGGCCAGCTCCGCGGCGATCTCCTGGGAGGAGATCGTGTGGCCCTCCTTTTCCACGTTGGTGGAGTCGGACAACAGCGCCAGGACGCCCTGCTCGCCGCACTGGGCGAAGCGGTTGACATCGGTGGTCATGCCCTCGACCCGCGTGTGGCTCATCTTGAAATCACCCGTGTGCACCACCAGGCCCACCGGGGTGCGGATGGCCAGGCCGACGCCGTCCACGATGCTGTGGTTGACGCGGATGAACTCGACCTCGAAAGGGCCGATTTTGAGGTGTTCGCGCGGCAGCACCTCGTGCAGGGCCGCGGCGGCCAGCAGGTCGTGCTCCTCGAGCTTGTGACGGACGATGCCCAGCGTGAAGGGCGTGCCGAACACCGGTACGTTGATCTCCTTGAGCAAAAACGGCAGGGCCCCGATGTGATCCTCGTGGGCGTGGGTCAGGATGACGCCCGACACCCGGCTGCGATTCTGGCGCAGATACTCCATGTCCGGGATGACGTAGTCGATGCCCAGCATGTGGGCTTCGGGAAACATGATGCCGGCGTCGATGACGAAAATCGTGTCGCCGTATTCCACGACCATCATGTTCAGGCCGATTTCACCCAGGCCGCCCAGGGGAAGCAGTTTCAACATGGCTTACGCTTTTGGCTCCGAAGGTTCGACGTGCGCGATCAGGACGGCGCGGATGCGCTCGAGCAGGGCATCCTTGGTCTTGCGGGAGTAGTCGGCCGTTTCCACCGGATCGAGTATGGTCATGGTCACCGGCGCCGGGCGGATCATGAAGCGGCCCTTGGGCATGATGCCGCCGGTACCCTGAATGATGACCGGCACGATGGGCACCTGCGAGTCCACGGCCAGCACGAAGCCGCCCTTTTTGAACGGCAGCACCCGGCCGTCCCGGCTGCGGGTCCCTTCGGGAAAGATCAGCACGCTGGTGCCGTTGCGGATGGTCTGGGCGGCCTGCTTGAGGCTTGCAAAGGCCGACTTGCGGTTGGAGCGGTCGATGCTGATGTAGCCCACGCCGCGCATGGCCCGGCCGAAAACGGGAATCTTGAACAGCTCGGCTTTGGCCAGCCAGCGGAATTGCACCGGCAGGCGGCCCAGCAACAGCGGAATGTCGGCATTGCTCTGGTGGTTGGGCATGAAAATGTAGGATCGCCCGGGCTCGAGCTTCTCGGCGCCGGTGACGGTGATCCGGGCCCGGGCCACCCACAGGATGGAGTTGGCCCACCACCTGGCCAGCAGGTGGGGCAAGTTGCCGGTGCGGCTGAAAAAAGAGCAGAGGATGACCGTGGTGGCCACAAGCACGGTCACCACGACAAACCACAGGACGATAACCGCGGTCTGCAGCGTATGGATCAAGGATCTGCCCATGGTCGATATCCCGTCCGGTCAGGTGATGATGCCCAGTTTTTCGAAAATGGCTTCCATGCGGCCGATCAGCCAGTCCCGCTGCCGCGCGTCGGCATACCCGATACAATCGCAGCGCACCCGCTGCTGGGTCCGTACCAGAAGCTCGCCTGCCAGACGGTTCTCGCCCAGCTCCAGGGCCAGGTAAAAGGGCGCGCAGGCCGCATGGGAGCGCTGGAGATCGCTGAGCAGATCGCTGTCGAGCGGCAACCAGTAAAGCCCGTCCATGGCCGCCCGGCCGAAGGCGTCGTCGAGATAGGCCTTGAGCTTGTTATGATCCGCGGGTCGGATTTCGTCGATCACGTACTGTTTCATCGTGGCATGGGATCTAGCACAAAATGGATAGAATCTCAATATTTTGCATTGTTTTTTTTGAGATTCGCGCCCCTGAAATCGATCCGGCCGACAAGCGGCCCGAGGCCGGTCACGGCCCTGTCGGCAAAGCGCTGCGGTTCATCCCACCAGATAGGTTCCCGTGCCCACGGCCACCAGCAGGTCGTCCTGGTTGTGCATCTCCATGCGCACCACGGCCACCTTGCGGCCGGAGCGCATGATCCGGCCTTTGGCCGTAAACCCGAGGCCGCGGCCGGGCCGCAGGTAATCGACCCGCAGATCGATGGTTCCCACCCGGGCAAACCGTTTTTCGATCTCGGCTTCGGGCAGCCCGGCAAAACGCCCGACCAGGCTGGCCGAGGCGGTCAACCCGCCCACCGCATCGAGGAGAGCCGAAATGACGCCGCCGTGCAGGGTTTGGTGAAAGACGTTGCCGATCAGCTCCTGGCGCATGCCAACGGCCATGGTTGCGCCCTCGGCGTTCACGGCCGTGACCGCAAAGCCCAGCAGCCGGTTGAACGGCAGTTGGGCTTCGTACAGTCGGCCGAGACGATTGAAAAACCGCTGCGCGTCATCCGGTTCACCATTCATCGGTCGATCCTTTCACTTGGGCCTATGGCCGGCATGCTTGCAAAACCTCCCCTAATGGGATAGGTATCACACTAGGGCAGCGCTTGCACGACCAGATCCGAAGCTGAAAACGAAAACAACCTCCTGGCGCCACCATGACCCCCACCGAGCCGCCGCCGGCCGACCACCCGCTGATAGAGGTCGTCATTCCCAAAGAGAAGGCCGTCTTCTGGATGGACGCGCGCGGACAGTGGCACAATCAACACGGCCGCTTCGGGCACAAGCGCATCATCGCCCACTTCAACCGATCCATCCGGCGGGATCAGGACGGCTACTACGTCACCCAGGTGCGCGGCGACATCCGCGAGCGGGTCTACTTCCCCTACGCGGACACCCCGTTGTTCGTCACCCGCATCATCGTTTCCGATCCCATCCAGCTGGTGCTCAACACCGGCGACGCCCTCGACCTGGAACCCGCCCACCTGTTCACGCGGTCGGATCAGCTCTACCAGGGCCGGGACGACGAACGGATCAAATTCAGCGATCGCGCCCTGCTGGATCTCAGTCCCTATCTGGAGGAGATCCCGGACGGTCTGGCGATCCGTGTGGGCAGCCGCATCCATCCGATCCTCTCCCGGTGAGGCCGCTTCCCGCATGTTGCAAAACTGTGTTGTGCAACGCGATGCAACACCTCCCGCGCCCTGAAAAACGATTTATTGGATTGAATATCTTATTGTTATATCGTTTTTGACAGGCCCCCTGCGTTGCAATTCTTGCAACGCCGTTTTCCGAATCTGGCGCCCCCCGGCACCAAGCCAATTTTTTTTATAATTATTTCAAAATGTTATAAACACTTCTAACATCTGGCACAATCCGTGCTGATTCCAGGTCGTATCGAGGGACAAGCCAACAACCGCCAGCAAGGAGGCCATCGGTGGCAGCGCCGAATTCAGCCAAGACCATTCTCGTGGTGGAGGACGAACCGGACATGCGCATCTTTTTGTTCAACCTGCTCAGCGCCCACGGGTATCGCCCGATCTGCACCGCAACGATCTCCGAGGGCCTGGCAAGAGCACTGGAGGCATGCCCCGACCTGATTATCATCAACGCCATGCTGCCCGCCGAAGGCGGCATGCGCCTCTATCTCAGGCTGCGCACCAGCACCCGCCTGTGCCACATTCCGGTGGTCATGCTGTCCACCTTGGACAGCCAGACCTTCCGGCACTGGCCCGGGACCAGGCGGTCGCCGTCGGGCCGCCCGATTCCGGAGCCGGAGGCCTTTTTGATGAAGCCGCCCGAGGCGGACGAACTCCTGGCGGTGGTCAACCGGCTGTGTAAAACCGCACCGCCTTAAGACGGTAAACCGGGATTGGGGATCGCCAACATTTGGGAGTGGGGGATTGCACGAATGGCCATCAAAATCGGATTTTACATCTGCCACTGTGGGATCAACATCGCTTACCGCGTCCGGGTCGCCGAGGTGGCCGACTTTGCCCGCGGCCTGCAAAACGTGGTCGTCTCCCGCGACTACAAGTTCATGTGCTCCGATCCCGGCCAGGAGATGATCGAAAACGACATCCGCACCTACGGCCTCAACCGGGTGGTCGTGGCATCCTGTTCTCCCCGGCTGCACGAAAAAACCTTTCAAAGCGCCTGCCGTCGGGCCGGGCTGAACCCCTACCTGTTCCAGATGGCCTCGGTGCGCGAGCAGGTCTCCTGGGTCACGACCGACGAAGATGAGGCGACCCGCAAGGCCAAGACCCTGGCCGCCGGCGCCATCAACCGGATCAACTTTCACCAGTCCCTGGAGGCACGCTCGGTCACCGTCCACCCCGACGTCATGGTGGTGGGCGGCGGCATCGCCGGCATGCAGGCGGCCCTGGACATCGGCAACGCCGGCCACACGGTCTACCTGGTCGAACGCCAGACCACCGTGGGCGGCCACATGCTGCAGTTCGACAAGACCTTTCCGACCTTAGACTGCGCGGCCTGCATCGGCACGCCCAAGATGGTCGAAGTGGCTCAGAATCCCAACATCCGGCTGCTGACCTACACTGAGGTCAGCGAGGTGACCGGGTACATCGGCAACTACCAGGTCACCGTCACCCGCAAGCCCCGCTACGTCACCGAGGGTGTCTGCACCGGATGCGGGGAGTGCGCCAAGGTGTGCCCGGTGGCGCTGCCCAGCGAGTGGGACGAGGATCTGGCCGACCGCAAGGCCATCTATCGGGCCTTTCCCCAGGCGGTGCCCATCACCTTCACCATCGACAAGAAGGACCGTGCCCCCTGCACGACCACCTGCCCGGCCGGCATCAACGTTCAGGGCTACGTCCAGCTGATCGGCCAGGGCAAATACCCCGAGGCCGTGGCTCTGATTCGCCAGCGCCTGCCCCTGCCCGGGGTCCTGGGGCGGGTCTGCCCGCACCCGTGTGAAACCGCCTGCCGCCGCCGGGAGGTGGATGCGCCCCTGGCCATCCGCGACCTGAAGCGCTTTGCGGCCGATCAGGTCGACCTTGACCAGTTGGCGGTTCCGCCAATCCAGGACCGGCCCGAGAAGGTGGCGGTGGTGGGCTCCGGCCCCGCCGGGCTGACCGTGGCCTACTACCTGCGCCTGAAGGGCTTTCAGATCACCCTGTTCGAGGCCCTGCCCAAGCTGGGCGGCATGCTGCGCGTGGGCATCCCCGACTATCGACTGCCCCCGGCCATCCTGGATCGTGAAATCGACTATCTGCTGCGCCACGGCATCGAAACCCGCACCGGTGTGCGCTTCGGCACGGATCTGGACCTGACCGATTTAGAAGGGGCGGGATTCGGCGCCGTCTTTTTGGCCATGGGGGCCCACGACAGCCTGAAGCTGGGCATTCCAGGCGAAGCGACCCCGCAGGGCGTGGTCGACGCCATCGGTTTTTTGCGGGACGTCAATTTGGGCGGCCGCACCTGTCCTGGCCGGCGCATCGTCGTGGTGGGCGGCGGCAACGTGGCCGTCGACGCCGCCCGTGTGGTCCGGCGGTTGGGCGCCGATCGGGTCACCGTGGTCTACCGCCGCAGCGAAGCGGAGATGCCGGCCTATGCCGAGGAGATCCAGGCCGCCAAAGACGAGGGCATCGAATTCGCCTTTTTGACCGCACCGGTGAGGATCGTGGCCACGGACGGCACGGTCAGCGGCTTCGAATGCCTGCGCACCGAACTGGGGCCGCCGGACGACAGCGGCCGGCGACGGCCGGTCCCGGTGGCGGGGTCGGAGTTCGTCATCGAGTGCGATGCGGTGATTCCGGCCATCGGCCAGCGCAGCGATGCCGCCTGGACCGAACGGATGCCCGCTCTGCAATTGACCGCGCGCAACACCATTGCGGTCGATCCGCACACCATGCAGACCAGCATCGCCACCGTGTTCGCCGCCGGGGATGCCGTCAGCGGCCCGGCCACGGTGATCGAGGCCGTGGCGGCCGGGCACCGGGCGGCCGATGCCATCGCACACTTTCTCGACGGCGCGGACATGGCGGAATGGTCACAGGGTCTGGCCGCACGCCCCCAACCGGGCAGCGACTGGGCCGCGATTCCGGAAACGCTGGCACCGGCGGCGCGGACCGCGACGGATCGCATCCCCGAGGCGCAGCGCAGGACAACCTTCGACGAGGTCGAAATGGCCATGGATGCCGCAGATGCCCGTCACGAGGCGGCCCGGTGCCTGAACTGCGGGGTCTGCAGTGAGTGCATGGCCTGCGTGTCAGCCTGTGAGGCCAAGGCCATCGACCACCGCATGACGGCCACCCGCGAGACCGTCCAGGTGGGCAGCATCATCCTGGCGACCGGGTACGATCTGATGGACCCCTCCACGATCAAGCCGCTGGGCTACGGCCGCTTTGACAATGTCTTCACCAGCCTGGAGTTCGAGCGCCTGAGCAACGCCACCGGTCCCACCGGCGGCCGGATTCTGATGCGCGGTCCGGCCGGCAATTTCACCGCGCCGCCCCAAAGCGTAGCCCTGGTTCACTGCGTGGGCAGCCGGGATGTCAACCACCACCCCTACTGTTCGCGGGTATGCTGCATGGTCGCGCTCAAGTTCAGTCATTTGATCAAGGAGAAAGTGGGCCATCACACCCGGGTGTATGATTTTTACATCGATCAACGCTGCTTCGGCAAAGGCTACGAGGAGTTCTACCGCCGCTGCCAGGAGGAGGGCACGATCTTCATTCGCGGCAAGGTGGCCGAGATCACCGACCGGGCTGAATCCGCGGCCGAAGCGGGCAAACTGATGGCCGTGGCCGAGGACACCCTCCTGGGCGAACGGGTGCGGGTACCCGTGGACATGGTGATCTTGTGCAGCGCCATGGAGGCGCGCGACGATGCCGTCGACGTGGGACGGCTGTTCGGCGTCAATCCAGGCACGGACGGCTTCTTCCTGGAGGAGCACCCCAAGCTGGGCCCATTGAACACGGCCACGGACGGCGTCTTTCTGGCCGGCACCTGCCAAGGCCCCAAAGATATTCCCGACACCGTGTCCCAGGCCTCGGGTGCGGCGGCCAAGGCCCTGGCGCTGGCCACCCGGGGAGAGGTGGCGGTACCGTCGGCCATCAGCTGGATCGATCCAGAGGTCTGCTCGGGCTGTCAGACCTGCATCGAGCTGTGCGCCTACGGTGCCATCGATTACGACGCCCGCCGGCATGTCAGTGTGGTCAACGGGGCCCTGTGCAAGGGCTGCGGCAGCTGCAGTACGGCCTGCCCGGCCAATGCCGCCCAGGTCAGACACTTCCAGGGGCGGCAGATTTTTGCCGAGCTGGACGGCATCATGGATGCCCTCTCGGCCGTGGGATGATCGCTTCAAGCTTGACGGTGTGACGCATCAAGCCAAGCTATCCGGTCGTTTTTCAGGGAAATCAGACCCGGTCCACGACCTAACACCGGGCACTTAACACGCAACGACACCGGAGGTTTCATGGATCACTTCGAACCCGCCATTATCGCCTTCGTCTGTAACTGGTGCACTTACACCGCCGCCGACCTGGCCGGCACCTCGCGCCTGTCCTATCCCCACAACATTCGGCTGATCCGGGTGATGTGTACGGGGATGGTGGATCCCCAGTACGTGATCAAGGCGTTCCTCGAAGGGGCCGACGGCGTACTGGTCAGCGGGTGCCACCCCGGCGACTGCCACTACATCAACGGCAATTACAAGGCCCGCCGCCGCGTCAAGCTGCTCAAGGAGATCCTGCCGCGCTTCGGCATCGACGCACGCCGGCTGAGGCTGACCTGGATCGGCGCCAGCGACGGCATCCAGTTCGCCGGCATCATGGACGAGCTGGTGGCCCAGACCCGCGCCTTGGGGCCGACGCTGCCCGACCTGAAAATGGCCATTTAGACGGAGGTGGTTATGACAGAGGCAATTCGTATCGGCACCGACAATATCGATCGATTGGACGGCATTCGCGGTTTTCTGGCCACGCTCATGCGCAAAACCGACCTGGACGCCATGCTCGTCGCCACCCGCCTGGCCGTCAAGAACCGGATCATGCCCGCCCTGATCTCGGATCCGGAGCGGTTGGCGGAGGCCGACCCGCTGTCGCCGGGATTTGCGGTCAACGCGGCCCAGCAACTGGCCAAGCTCACCCGTCAACCGGCCGGCGGACGGTTGGCCGCCGTTCTGCGCCCCTGTGAAATCCGGGCCTTCAACGAGCTGATCAAGCTGAACCAGGGCCGGCGCGAGGATGTGCTCATCGTGGGCCTTGACTGCCCCGGGGCCCTGTCCAACACCGAATTCCGCGCCTTTGCGGACCAGCATGAAACCCTGGATGCCGCCACCGGGGCGTTTTGCAGGCAGGCCTTCGGAGACGATCCGACGGCAGCGGACGGCCCGCTTGCCGCTGCCTGTCGGGCCTGCACCCATCCGACGCCGGAGATGGCCGACATCGCCGTGGAACTGTTCGGCAGCGTCAGCGGTGAGGGTCTGACCGTGCGCGCCCTGACGGACTCGGGACACGCCGTCCTCAGCGGATTGGACCATTCACCGGCCACGTCCCCCCCCCAGCGAAAAACCGTCATCGACGGCATCTTGGCCGAGCGCAACGCTTTCCGAGAACAGATGTTCGCCTCGGTGGCGAATGCCACCGGCAGCATTCGAGGGCTGGCGACCTACCTGGCCGACTGCGTCAACTGCTACAATTGCCGGGTAGCCTGCCCGGTCTGCTACTGCACCACCTGCGTGTTCACCACCGACACCTTTCGCCACGAACCCTTTCAGTACTTGCAGTGGGCCCGCCGCAAAGGCGGTGTCAAGATGCCCACGGACACCCTTTTTTTCCATCTGACGCGCATGGCCCACATGAGCACCGCCTGCGTGGGTTGCGGGCAGTGCAGCAATGCCTGCCCCAACGACATCCCCTTGTCCGACCTGTTCAGCGCCATCGCGCACCACACCCAGGCGGCGTTCGACTATCACGCCGGACTGGACTTGGCCAAGGCACCGCCCATGAGCGAATTCCAAGAGCAAGAGTATGAGGACGTGGTGGGGATGGATTAGCTCAAGGACCAGGCATGCGGGTTGGGAAGGCGTGCCGGACCGCAGCGGTGTTGAGAGACTTAACGTAAAAGGAAAATCCACATGGACCATAAAATCGGCAGCGCCCTGGTCGTCGGCGCCGGCATCAGCGGCATCCGGGCCGCCCTCGACCTGGCCCAGATCGGATACCGGGTCACCCTGGCCGAACGGTCGCCGCACCTGGGCGGCGTTTTGAGCCAGCTGGACCACCAGTTTCCCACGGACAACTGCGGGATGTGTCGAATGCTGCCCATGGTCAACCGGGACGCCGGGATTCAGACCTGCCTGCGCAAAGGGCTGTTTCACGACAACATCGACATCCTGCTGGGCACCACCTTGGAATCGGTCGAGGGGGAGCCCGGCCAATTCACGGTCACCTTGAACCGACCCCAGGGGCCCATCGATCCGGAACGCTGCGTGGGATGCGGGCAGTGCAGCCAGGTCTGCCCGGTCTCGGTTCCCGACGCCTTCAACGCCGGATTGACCCGTCGCAAGGCCGTCTATCTGCCCGTGCCCCACAACATTCCCAACACCTATGCCATCGACCCGTCGGCCTGCACCCGTTGCGGGGCCTGTGAACCCGCCTGCCCGACCGGCGCCATCGACCTGTCGTCCATGGGCCGGCGCGCCTTCCGGATACTGGTGGTGGACGACGAATCGATCATCCGGAATTCGCTGGACGCGTGGCTGGGCGACGAGGAGGGCTACCGCGTCGACATGGCCGCCTCGGGGCCCGAGGCCCTTGAGAAGCTGGCCAGCGACCGGTTTCACCTCATGCTGCTGGACATCAAGATGCCGGGTATGGACGGGGTGACCGTGCTGGACAAGGCCAAAGCGCTCCAGCCGGAGCTGGCGGTGTTGATGATGACCGCCTACGCCACCGTGGAAACGGCCGTGGATGCCATGAAAATCGGCGCCGCGGACTACCTGATCAAACCCTTCGAAACCGACGACCTGATTCCCAAGATCAGCGCCGTATACGACACGTTTCAGGCCTCCGGCTATCGGCGCGAAACCTTCGGGGCCATCGTCCTGGCCACCGGCACGGCCTGCTACGACCCCGCCCCCGGCAAGAACCCAATGGGGTACGGCATCGTGCCCAACGTGGTCACCAGCCTGGAATTGGAACGCATGCTCAGCGGCACCGGTCCGGACGCCGGCCGGCTGCTGCGGCCCTCGGACAAGCGCGCAGTCAAAAACGCGGCCTGGATCCAGTGCGTGGGCTCCCGCGACCTGCAGTCCGGAGCCGATTTCTGCAGCACCATCTGCTGCATGTTCGCCCTCAAGGAGGCTGCTCTGGCCGGCAAGGCGGCCGGGCCCGGTTTTCAGGCCACCATCATCTACATGGACATGCGCACCTTCGGCAAAAGCTTCGACCGCTACGGGCAGGCGGTCCAGGCGGACCAGGACGTCCGCCTGGTTCGCGGGCGGGTGCATTCGATCGCCCCCAACCCGGCCGGAGACGATGTGGTCATTCGCTGGACGACGGCATCGGGCGAGCCGCAGGAAGCCAGCTTTCGATCTGGTGGTGCTCTCGGTCGGTCAGCGGGCCCACCCCCAGACCGCCTTGCTGTGCGAGCGGCTGGGCATCGAAACCGACGAATTCGGGTTCGTGAAAACGGCGCCCTTCTCCGCGGCCCGCACAGCGCAAGATGGGATCGTCGCCGGCGGAACGCTCACCGGGCCGACCGACATCGCTGAATCGGTGCTGCGTGCCTCCGCTGCGGCCCTCAACGCCTCGCGGACCCTTCACCGCGCCGGCGGCGGGCTGGCCGAAAAGCACCCCGCTGAAAAAGATCGCCGCGACGTTTCACGCGAACCGCCCCGAATCCGGGTCGTGTGCTGCCGCTGCGAAACCGGCCCGACCGCACCCCCGGAGGCAGCGTCCCTGTCGGCTCAATTGCGACGGGACCCGGCCGTGGTGCAGGTCGAAATCATAGAGCGCATCTGCACGGCCGACGGCTGGGAGGCGCTGACCGCATCGGCAGCCTCGGATGTCAACCGGGTCCTGATCGGCGTCTGCCGCCCCCTGGTGCACGCCAAGCAGATGCGCACGCTGGCAGCGTCGTTCCATCTGCACCCCAGCCTGATCGACGCGGTGGCCCTGGAAGACCGCCTCGGACCGGCGGCAGCGGTCAATGTGGCCGCCCTGCGGGCTGGCATCGCGCGCTTGAAGCACGCCTCACCGCACGACGGCGAGACGGTCACCACCGTCAACCGCGCCCTGGTGGTCGGCGGGGGCACCGCCGGGATGAGTGCCGCCCTGGCCATGGCCGACCACGGCGTGCCGGTCACCCTGGTGGAAGCCGGCGACCGACTGGGCGGCAATCTGGTCTGGCTGCACGAGACCATCGATGGCACCCCCATCGCCCCCTTTCTGGAAACCACCGTCGGGCAGGTCGAGACGCACCCCCACATCGAGGTGATGACCGGCAGTCAGGTGACCGGCGCCTTCGGGCAGGCCGGGCATTTTTTCTCGACCATCGAAACCAGCGGTCAAGGGATCACCACCATCGAACACGGGGCCGTGATTTTGGCCACCGGCGGTCGAGAGGCCGCCACGGATGCCTACGGCTACGGCAGCAGCAAGGCCGTGATTACGCAGCGTGAACTGGAAATCCGCATCGCCGAAGCGCGCCTGGATGCCGCCGGGATGTCGTCGGTGGTGATGATCCAATGCGTGGGCTCCCGCGAAGCACCGCGCAACTACTGCAGCCGCGTCTGCTGTCCCACGGCACTCAAACAAGCCCTGTTACTCAAACGCCGCAATCCCGACCTGCAGGTTTACATTCTCTACCGTGACATGATGACCTGCGGTCTTAGCGAAAGATGGTACACCGAGGCCCGCCGGCAGGGCGTTCTCTTTTTCCAGTATCAGGCCGACCGCAAACCGGTGGTACGCGTTTCCACCGCTGCGGGTGGACCGGTGGCGGTATCCCTCCACGACCCCATCCTGGACGCAGCGGTGGAGATCGCCGCCGACCTGCTGGTCCTGGCGACCGGGATCGCACCGCACCTGCCCGAGCCGGTGTTGACAGCCTACGGTGTGAAGCGCGACCGCGACGGCTTCGTTCAGGAGGCCGACGCCAAGTGGCGCCCGGTGGAGGCCTTGACGGCCGGCGTGTTCGCCTGCGGCATCGCCCTCTCCCCGCGGTCGATCCCCGATGCCGTGGCCACGGGTGAGGCCGCCGCCGGACGCGCCCTGGCCCTGCTGTCCGCCCGGCAGCTGCCGGCGGCGCGCGTCACGGCCGTCGTGCGCCACAGCCTGTGCACCCAGTGCCTGCGCTGTGTCGAGGCCTGCCCATACAGCGCCCGTTTTCTGGACGATGCCGCCCAGCGGGTTGCCGTCAATACCGCCATGTGCCAGGGGTGCGGCGCCTGTGCGGCGGCATGCCCCAACAGCGCGACGATTCTATCGGGATATGCGCACCAAAGCGTATTCGAAACCATCGACGGAGCCATGATGGCGATGTAGGCAACGATCATCTGAACAAACAGAGAAGGTCATCCATGAATCCACAACCCGTTAACGCACTGACGACAGCCGGCCATCAACGCGCCGCCATGGCTGAAATCGGCCGCATGGTCTGCGCCTGCATTCAATGCGGTACCTGCACCGGATCGTGTCCCAATGCGGCCGAAATGGACCTGACCCCGCGGCACATGTGGCGTCTGGTCATCCTGGGCCGCCTGGAAACGGTCATGGCCAGCCGAACCTTCATACTCTGTTCGGACTGCTACACCTGCAGTCTGCGCTGTCCCCGGGGCCTGCCCCTGACGGCGGCCATGGAGCGCCTCAAGGGCATCGCCTTCGCCCGCCGGGAAGCTCGCCATCGTCGCAGCCGCCATTTTTACGAACAGTTCATTCAAACCGTGCGCCGGCACGGCCGCATTCACGAAATGGAATTCATGACCCGCTATTTCACGGCCATGCGCAGCCCGGCGGCGCCGTTTCGGTTTGCCCCGTTGGGCGTCAAACTCATGGGTAAAGGCAAGCTGGGGGGGGACTCGGGCAACGCGACCGACACCCCGCTGGGGGCGCTGTTCGACAAGGTCGCCGCGCTGGAGCAGGCCGCGGCGCCCGATCGCAAGGAGGGCCGACGATGAACTACCTGTACTACCCGGGCTGCAGCCTGACCGCTTCGGCGCGTGAATACGACCTGGCCACACGGGCGGTGATGAGCGCCGCCGACTGCAACCTGACTGAAATCGGGCACTGGACCTGCTGCGGTGCCAGTGCAGCGGCGCCGATCAGCCATTTGCTCTCCCTGGCCCTGAGCGCCCGCAACCTGGCCCTGGCCGAACGAATGCCCGATGCCGGGAGCGTGTTGGTGCCGTGCAGCGCCTGCTACCTGAATTTGAAAAAGGCCCGTGAAACCCTGCACCGCGACCCCGAGGGCCGCGCAGCCATCAACCAGGCCCTGGCGGCCGTGGCGCTGGAGGCCACCGGCCGGACGCCGGTACGCCATCTGCTGGACGTATTGGCCGTCGACCTGGGTCCCTCCCGGCTGGCGCCGCTGGTGACCCGCTCCCTGGCGGGGCTGTCCGTGGCCCCCTATTACGGCTGCCAGTGCCTGCGGCCGTACCCCGAATTCGACGATCCCGAACGGCCGGTCTCCATGGACGCCCTGATCGACTTGACCGGCGCCGGGATCCATGCCTGGGACATGGGCGCCCGCTGCTGCGGGGCGTCGCTGGTCAGCAGCGAACCGGCCGTGGGGATCGAACGGGTGATGGCCATCCTGCAAGCCGCCAAGGGCGCGGATCTGATCGTGACGGTCTGCCCCATGTGCCAGATCAACCTGGATGGCTGGCAATCCAAAGCGTCGCGCATGGCCGGTGAAGACCTGACCATCAGTGTACTCTATCTGCCGCAGTTGCTGGGACTGGCCATGGGAATGTCATTACAGGAAGTGGGGCTCAATCTGAATCTGGCCCTTACAGAGCGCGTTAGGAAGAGAGCAGCGATAAACACCTAAACAGCGTCGCGTTGCGCTTGCTCGAAAGGTTTTTATGTTGAATCTGATCCACAACCTGCGCAACAGCTTGGCTTCCAAGCTTATTTTGACGGTGGGCACCGTGCTGCTGTTCACCATCGCCACCTGGGCCTTTTTCAATATCCGGCATCAAAAGGAGAAGATGATGACCGCTATGGTGGCCGGTACCGACCGGCTCACCACCACCATCCGCCTGGGGACCCACTACGCCATGATGCTCAACGCCCGGAACGAGATCAACCAGATCATCAACAACATCGGCCGCCAGCCCGAGATCCAGAACATCCGCATCTACAACAAAGCCGGTGAGATAAAATACTCCAACAATCCCGACGAAGTCGAGCGCAAAACCAACATCAAGGCCGAGGCCTGCCACATCTGCCACCGCAGCGATCCGCCCGTGGCATCCGTGCCATTGAACGAGCGCACGCGAATTTTCACGTCCGACCAGGGCGTTCGCCTGCTGGGCATCATCAGCCCCATCTGCAACGAGCCGGGCTGCAGCACCGGTGACTGCCATGTGCACCCCGAAGACAAACAGATTCTGGGCGCCCTGGACGTGGTGATCTCGCTGGAGAAGACCGATCACGCCATCTTGATGGAAGAGCGCGGCATCATCGGTCTGGCCGGGTTCGTCTTTTTGATAACTGCTGCCATCATTTTCGTCTTCGTCCTGCGCTTTGTGAACCAGCCCATCAAACACCTCATCGCCGGCACACGACGGATCGCGCGCGGCGACTATACCAGCAAGGTCCAGGTCCACAAAGCCGACGAGTTGGGGCAATTGGCGGCGGCCGTCAACCAGATGGCCGACGACATCGCTTCCAGTCAGCAGGAGCTGAACAATCAGCGCGACGAGTACCAGAACCTGTTCGAACGGGTGCCTTGCCTGATCACCGTCCAGGATCGCGGCTACCGCCTGCTGCGCTTCAATCGCGAGTTCTCCCAGCGCTTCGCCCCCGAACCGGGCGACTTCTGCTTCCATGCCTACAAAGGCAGGGATGAGAAGTGTGTCTCCTGTCCCGTGGAGAAGACTTTTGCCGACGGCAAGTCCCACCAGGCCGAGGAGAGCGGGGTGGCCAAGGACGGATCACCCAAGCACTGGCTGGTGCGCACATCGCCGATCAAGGACGCGGCCGGCCGCATCGTGGCCGCCATGGAGATATCCCTGGACATCACCCAGCGGCGACGCCTCGAAGTGGATCTGGAGTCGTCGGAGAAGAACTACCACGCCATCTTCAGCAACATCCCCAACCCGGTTTTCGTACTGGAGGTGGCGACCCTGAAAATCGTGGACTGCAACCGCAGCGTCACCGCCGTGTACGGTTTTGAAGTGGAAGCGATGATCGGACAGTCCTTCATGAGCCTGTTCCATCCCGACGAACGGGATCACTATGCCTTCAAAATCGTCACCTGCGCCGTCATCAACCAGGCCCGGCACCTGAATCGGGACGGCAAGGGGCTGTTCGTCAACATCCGGATCTCACCTTCGGAATACTCCGGACAAAAGGTGCTGCTGGTCACCACCAGTGACATCACCAAGCGGCTGGAGGCCGAACAGCAGCTCATCCAGGCCAGTAAAATGGCGACCTTAGGGGAGATGGCCACCGGCGTGGCCCACGAGCTCAACCAGCCGCTTTCGGTGATCAAAACCGTGAGCAGCTTCTTCATGAAAAAGCTCGCCACCGCAGAACAGATACCCCAAAAGACCCTGTCCACCATGTTGAGCAAGGTGGACAGCAACGTGGACCGGGCCACCCGCATCATCAACCACATGCGCCAGTTCGCCCGCAAGTCGGACATGGGGATGGCATCGGTGCAGCTCAACGACGTGTTGAAAAGCGCATTCGAAATTTTCAGTCAGCAGCTCAAGGTCCGCGGCATCCAGGTGGTCTGGGAAACCCAGGAGTGGCTGCCGCGCATCCACGCCGATCCCAGCCGACTGGAGCAGGTCTTCATCAACCTGCTGCTCAACGCCCGCGATGCCATCGAAGCCAGGTGGGGGGATCAACCGCCGGCCGCCGGGGAGAGCGGGGAGAAAACCATCCGCCTGTGGACCGGCACCCAGGAGCAGACCGTGGTCTGCCAAGTCTGCGACACGGGAACGGGCATTCCCGAAAACATGGCCGAGAAGATCTTCGAACCTTTTTTTACCACCAAGGAGGTCGGCAAGGGAACCGGGCTGGGGCTTTCGATCAGTTACGGCATCGTCAAGGAGTGCGGCGGAAGCATCGAGGCGCTGCCCAACGACCCCTGCGGCACCTGTTTCGTGGTGCGGTTTCCACGTGCGGACAAACAGTGAGGCATGGTGCATGAACCGCCCCCCGGTCACAACCATTTTGATTGTCGACGACGAACCGGACATCCGTGAGGTGCTGGCCATCACCCTGGCCGACATGGGTTACGGAGTCGTCGAGGCCGAAAATGCCGACGAGGCCTTTGCGGTGTTTGTGGAGGAACACCCGGGCATCGTGATCACGGACATCAAGATGCCCGGCGGGGACGGAATCGGCCTGCTGAGAAAAATCAAAAGTGAAAACCCGGAGACCGAGGTGATCATGATCACCGGCCACGGCGACATGGATCTGGCCATTCGCAGCCTGAAGTACGCGGCCACCGACTTTATCACCAAGCCGATCAACGTGGACGCACTGGAGATCGCCCTGCGCCGGGCCCAGGAAAAGATCGCCATGCGGCAGACACTGCTGGATTACACCCGCAACCTGGAACGCCTGGTCAAGGAGAAAACCGAACTCCAGGACCACCTGGCCTCCCTGGGCCTGATGATCGGGTCGATCTCGCACGGCATCAAGGGGTTGATCACCAGCCTGGACGGCGGGCTCTACCTGGTCTCGACCGGACTCGAGCGCAACGATCCCGAGCGCATGCACGAGGGCTGCAAGGCCGCGCGGGAGACGGCCGAGCGCATTCGCAAGATGGTGCTCGACATCCTCTATTACGCCAAGGAGCGGGAACTGAAGCGCACCGAAGTGGATGCGGCGGCCTTTGCCAGGCAGGTGGCCGCCACCGTGCGCACCCGCCTGGAGGGCACCGCGGTCCGTCTCGACTGCCGGATCGACGCGGATGCCGGCCGCATGACCGTGGACGCCGACGACCTTCACGCCGCCTTGGTCAACATCCTGGAAAACGCCGTCGATGCCTGCCTCAAGGAGCGCCGCCAACCGACGCACCGAATCACCTTCAGCATGACCGGCCGGGAAGATGAGATCGTGTTCGGCATCGCCGACGACGGCATCGGCATGGACCAGGCCACCCGTGACCAGCTCTTCACCATTTTTTTCTCCACCAAAGGCCGCAAAGGCACCGGGCTGGGGCTGTTCATCAGCCATCGCATCGTCGGTCAGCACGGTGGCGACATCGCGGTGACCAGCACGCCGGGCGTGGGCAGTGAATTTACCGTGTGCATTCCCAGGAAGCCGCCGGTGACCTGACCGCCGGCGCAACCATCTCACCCGCATTTTTCCATCGGCCGCCCCGTGGCCAACCAAGCGACGTTCAATTGATTTTTAGAGGTTGAAAACTTAAGATTTCACGTGGTACGTGGAAAGACGATACTGGCAGATCGATGTATTGCACAGCCTTGCGAATCGACGAACGCCTCCAACATGGCCCAAACGGCGGCCGCATTGATCAACGGGTCGCAAGGACAATGGTCATCACCAGATTCAGCTGCACGAAAAAAGGAAGCGGTGTGAGCATGAACGAGCACGAAGACGACGAGCGCTACGAAGACTGGAACGACAATCAACCCAAGCGCACCCAGCGAACCAAATTCAAGGATTTCGACAATCAAGCCGACAGTGCCGCCAAGCGCAAAAAGCGGTCACACCGCCAGAAAAAGGACGAATCCTGGCCGGATACCGATGAATAGGCCGTCGTCAACCCCAGTCGAACGTTACCCCGTGCCGGGCAGGCCTGCCGCGGCGCATGCCGGCCACAGGGTCATTCCGAGCCGTTGCGTGTCATGGGGCGTCGGGCGCAACCACATGTCGCCGCAGCGCCCAACTGGCTTTGATATGATCCGAAAGCGCCGCCGTCCACAGCTCACCCACAAGGACCCACCGACCTAGCCTGGCCGGGCGATTCGGCGAATCGTCAAATGACCGGCGGGAAGGGCCAGGGGGGCGACTTCCCGCCATCACCAGGATCCATTGTCGAAAGAGTCGATTCAAGATCCACTAAAACTTGTCGGTCGGCCTATCGGGAAGACGGCGCGAGCACCACATAATCGACCGGTGCCTGTCGGCTTGGGTCGCCCTGATCCAACGCCGCGGCCGTTTCGTCGTCGGGGTCGGATCGGACGGCTTCGTTGGCGACCACCGCTGTACCAAACGCAGCGGCCAAAATGATGCTGAGGGTTACGAATTCGGCTTGAACCGGCGGTGCGGCCATGACACTGACCAGGGCCACCAACAGAATCGGAATGATATAATATTTGGTTTTCATGGCGCTCCTCCTTTGGAAGAGAAGCCAGCGTGTGATGAACGTTGGCAGGATTGATCCAGACAAGAACTACCGTGCTTATTGCTAAGGTATGTGTCACAATGTGGTATGTCAAGCGAAAATTGGGTATGCCGGCCTGGCAAAAGATCGATTTAGCGAAGAAAGCGGTCGATCAGGTCGCCGGCGGCCGCGGTTTGATCCGGATCCAGCCAGTGCATCGACGGCTGGGCGCGGAACCAGGTCAGCTGGCGTTTGGCGTAGCGGCGGTGATCGCGCTTTAAGGTCGCCACCGCTTCCGGCAGGTCGATCTCACCGGCAATAAACGCCGCCAGGTGGCGGTAGCCCAGGCTCTGCATGGACTTGAGGCCGCGGCCGTAGCCGGCGGCCAGCAGCCGGGCGACCTCTTGCACAAATCCCTGGGAGATCATCTGGTCCACCCGCCGGTTGATGCGGTCGTACAAAAACTCCCGCGGCCACGCCAGACCGAGTTCCAGGGTGTTAAAACGCCGCTTGCGAAAGCGGTGGCGCTGCTGAACAGCCGTCAGCGAATCTCCGGTCAGCTCGTACACTTCCAGAGCCCGAACGATGCGATAGAGGTCGTTGGGATGGATCCGGTCGGCCGCGGCCCGGTCGACCTGCTGCAGACGCCGGTGCAATGCGGCCCGACCCAGCGATTCGGCCTCCCGGTTGAGGCGGCGGCGCAAGACCGGGTCGGACCGGCCCGGCTCGAACAGGCCGTGGATCAGGGCCTTGATGTAGAACCCGGTGCCTCCCACCACCATCGGCGTTCGGCCGCGGGCCGCAATGTCGTTGATGACGCCGGCGGCCATGGCCGCATAATCGGCGGCATCGAAGGGCTGATCCGGGTCGACGATGTCGATCATGTGATGCGGCACCGCGGCCTGTTCGGCCGGGGTCGGCTTGGCCGTGCCGATGTCCATCTGGCGGTAGATCTGCACGGAATCGGCTCCGACGATCTCGGCCTTGCACTGCCGCGCCAGGCGGATGGCAAAGGCTGTCTTGCCGGAACCGGTGGGCCCGGCGATCAGGACGAGGTTGGGCGCTTCGAGGCTGGGCGGCGATGGCATGGGCGATGGGGTCGCGTCGGTCGCCGACGCAGGTTTCGATTGACGGCAGGCTTACCCCTAACCCGATTGCCGGGCGGCGTCAAGCCGCCCCAGCTCGAAAATCGCAGTGCCGCCGCCGGCAGCATCCCAACCGGGTGCTGTTGACAAATCCCCCCGGCCCAACCATAAATGGAAGTGCCGAACATTCCCATGAGACTTTTCGAAACAAGCCAGCCAGCAGCCAGAAACGGGGGAGATGCGTCAATGAAAATCGCAGTGGTGGGTGGCGGCAGACGCTGCAAGGACCTCATGGACGTCATCCAACGCCACACCTTTCAGGAAATTCATCCGGAAATCGTGGCCGTGGCGGACATCAGAACCGACGCGCCGGGGCTGGTCGCCGCAATGGAAAAAGGGCTGTTCATCACCAGCAGCTACGACGATTTTTTCGACCGGGACGACATCGACCTGATTGTCGAGTTGACCGGTTCCATGGACATCTACAACGACATCCTCGGCAAGAAGAAAAAAAGTGTGCGCGCCATCTCCACCAACACGGCGCAGCTGTTCTGGGAGATCGCCCGGGTCTCCACCATGCAAAAGAAAACCGATCAGGAACTCAAGGAGGCGCGGGCGCTTTACCACGTCGCCATCAACGACCTCATCCAGGAGGAGGTTCTGGTCATCGACCACAATTTTCGCATCATCGACACCAACGACGCCTTTCTGGAAAAATTCGACCTGACCCGCGACCAGGTCATCGGCCGTTTCTGCTACGAGATCACGCACCACCTGGAAAACCCCTGCTCGGGCGACAACCACCCCTGCCCGCTGATCCAGACCCTGCAGACCGAAGAGCCGTCCCAGACCACCCACATTCACCTGGACCGCGAAGGCCGCGAAATCTACTACTCCATCTCGACCTACCCGTTGATCGAACAGGGTGACGTGATCGGAGCCGTGGAAATCTCGCGCGACATCACCAAGGACATCAACGTTCAGAAAGTGATGATGCAGCAGGAAAAACTGGCCAGTGTGGGCCGCCTGTCGGCCGGCGTGGCCCACGAAATCAACAACCCGCTGACCACCATTTTGACCACGGCCATGCTGATGCAAGAAGACCTGGCAGCCGACGACCCGGCCTACGAGGACCTCGCCACGATCGCCAACGAAGCCCTGCGCTGCCGCAAGATCGTCACCAACCTGCTCGATTTCGCCCGGCAGAACCAGCCCGTCAAGAAGCACCACGACATCAACGCCATCGTCACCGCCTGCATCTCCCTAACCCAGAAGCAGGCCGCCTTCAAGGACATTTCCGTGGGCCACGACCTGGCCGACGGCCTTCCGCAGGCCCTGGTCGACAAGGGTCAGATCGAGCAGGCCCTGATCAACCTGATCATCAATGCCGTCGAAGCGACCCCGGCCGGCGGCAGGATCGATGTCGCCACCCGAACCGCCGACTGGAAAGGGTTTGTCGAAATCTCCGTTTCCGACACGGGAGAAGGCATCCCCGAGGACCGCATCGGCAAAATCTTCGACCCCTTTTTCACCACCAAAGAGAAGGGCACCGGACTCGGGCTGGCCATCATTCACGGCATCATCGAGCAGCACGGCGGCGTTGTCACGGTGCAAAGCGATCCGGGAAAGGGCACCACCTTTGTGATCACCCTGCCCGTCGACAACACCCAAGGCCATGACCACTAGCCCCGCCTCGGTCCTGATCGTCGACGACGAGCCCAACATCTGCCACAGCTGCGTAAAAATCCTGTCCAAACCGGGCTACGACACCCACTTTGCCCTGGACGGCTACCAGGCCCTGAAAATGCTCGAAACTCGGTCGTTCGAGGTTGTCGTCACCGATCTGAAAATGAGCGCTTTGGGCGGCATGCAGGTGCTGACCCGCATCAAGGAGGCCTATCCGGACACCATGGTGGTCGTCATCACGGGTTACTCCACCGTCTCTTCGGCCGTGGAGGTGATGAAAATGGGGGCGTTCGACTACCTGCCCAAGCCATTTACACCCCACGAACTGCGGGCCGTGGTCGCCCAGGCCCTGGCGGCGCGGGAAGCACGATTGAACAACCGCCGGCTCAAATCCTCCGCCAGGTCCCCTCGGGCATCCCACCAGCTGATCGGCAGCAGCGCCAAAATCAAAAAGGTCGTCACCATGGTGGAAAAGGTCGCCCCCACCGATGCCACTGTCCTGATTTACGGTGCCAGCGGCACCGGCAAGGAGCTGGTGGCCAGAGCCGTGCACGCCAACAGCAACCGGGCCGACAAGGTCTTCTTTGCGGTGGACTGCGCCACCCTTTCCGGCAACCTGCTCGAATCGGAACTGTTCGGACACGTCAAAGGGGCCTTTACGGGCGCTCATCAGGACAAGGCCGGCATTTTTCGGCAGGCCGACACCGGCACGGTCTTTTTGGACGAAATCAGCAACATCGGCCTGGACGTTCAGGGCAAGCTGCTGCGCTTTCTCGAGACACGCGAACTGATGCCCCTGGGCAGCACCGCCCACCACAAGGTCGACATCCGCCTGATCTTCGCCACCAACCGCAACCTGGAGGAGATGGTACGCGAGGGGACCTTCCGGCAGGATTTCTACTACCGGATATACGTCTACCCGATTTTGCTGCCGTCCCTCAAGGAGCGCCGTGAGGACATCTTGCCCATCGCCTACCATTTCCTGGGCCAGTTCAGCCGCCGCATGAACCGCCCGGTGACCGGGTTCGCCGACGATGCCGTCAGCCGCCTGACCGAATACAGCTGGCCGGGCAACGTGCGTCAGCTGCGCAACGTGGTCGAACGGGCCGTGATCCTGTGCGAAAAAGAGCTCATCGGACTCAAGGAACTGCCCCTTTTGAGCGACCTCAGCGATATCGAGAACCTGTTCGACAACACCCCCACCACCAATGAGGCCCTCAAGGCCGTCAAGGCCCAGATCCGCCAAAAAGCGGTGGCCCGGGTGGAGTGCAACTTCCTCACCAACGCTCTGGCCGGCAATGACTGGAACGTCACCCGGGCGGCCAAAGCGGTGGGCATGCTGCGCCCGAATTTCCAGAATTTGATGAAAAAGCACGGTATTACGCTTCCAAAAGATCGATAGGAAGCGGCTTTTATACAGCGTATATTTTTTTTATACATCACCCTCGCACCGGCCGTTCCGCCCGCCTGTCCGCCCGGAACGACCCCGTCCGGACGCCCGGACGCATGGCAATGTGTATGGAACTTATATACACATCGCCGGCAACCCGCCTGAAATATTTTTCATATCATATTTAATTTCAAATAGTTATAAATTTTGTTTTTCGTGGCACGCCTTGTGCTGAGATCTGGAACAAAAAAAGAGATGCAAATTCACGGGACACGATTAATCGATCATACGGACAAGGAGGTCACATGAACGCACCCGCCAAAATCATGGTCGTCGACGACGAGGTCGGCATCTGCAAAAACGTCGCAAAGATCCTCAAAAAGGGCAACTATGACGTCACCCACGCCGCCAGCGCCAAGGAAGCCCTGGCCCTGATGGCCAAGGAGTCGTTCTCGCTGCTGATCTCCGACATCGTCATGCCCGAGATGAACGGACTAGAGCTGCTGAAGATGGTCAAGAAAGAGTGGCCGGTCACCCGAGCCGTGATGATGACCGCCTACGCCTCCACGGAGACGGCCGTCAAGGCGATCCGCATGGGTGCCCTGGACTACATTCCCAAGCCCTTCACGCCCGACGAGCTGCGCAGCACGGTTGAAAAGGCCCTGTCCGGCAAGCTGGTCGAAGCCAGGATCTCCGACCGGGAGCGCGAGGCCATCAACATCATCGATGTGGACATTCCCTTCGATGCCGACGAGGTCGCCAAGGTCACCGGAAAGGGCTACGCCGACAGCCTGGGCCCCTCGGACATGCCGGTGGTCGAGGTCAAGATGCCCGACAATCTCGAGGGTTACTGCGAGGTCGGCAACATGGTCTGCGACATCTTCAAGAAGCTGGGCGCCACTTGCAAGGCCGGCACCAAAACCGCCGCCTGCCCGCAGCTGGCCAAAAAGGCCAAGGGCGCCAAGGGCCAGAAAAAGCGCGTCGACACCAAAAAGCTGATCGGTATCGACCAACCCTTCGACTATGACGAAGTCGCCGCGGTTTCCGGCCCCGAATACATTCACAACCTGCGCAGCGACGGCGTCTCGATCCCCTACTACGAGGATCTGAAGGCCAACGTGGCCCGTCTGGCCGAGCGCAACCGCATCGACGTGGACGTGCCCTTCGACGCGGACGAGGTGGCCCAGGTCACCGGCAGGGATTATGTGCGCCATGCCACCCGCAGCGACGTGCCGACCGTGGAGATCAGCGTCAGCGAAGATGTCGATGGCTTTTGTGAAGTCGGCAACATGGTCTGCGACATCTTCAAGAAGCTGGGCGCCACCTGCAAGGCCGGCATCAAAACCGCCGCCTGCCCGCAGCTGGCCAAAAAGAAGCGTGCCGCCAAAAAGGCCGTGGTCGACACGAGCGCTTTGATCGCTCCGGACATGCCCTTCGACTACGATGAAGTCGCCCGGGTTACCGGCTCCGATTATGTGGACCACCTGATCTACGACGGCACGGTGCAGATCCCCTACGCCACCCTAAAAGCCAACATGGAGAAGCTGCTGGCCGCCGAGGCGGAAGCAGCGCCCACTCGCGAGGCCGCTGCGAGGCCTGCCCACCCCGGCATCCTGGTGGTGGATGACGAGGTGGCCGTCAACAACAACATCCGCAAGATCCTGTCCAAGAAGGGCTACCAGGTGGACCAGGCCACCAGCAAACAAGAGGCCCTCGAGCAGATCGAAGCCAGAAACTACAGCCTGGTGCTGCTGGACCTGCGCATCCCCGGCGTCAAGGGGCTGGAGCTGCTCGAAGCCATCGTCGACAAAAACCCCGATGCCAAGGTGATCATGATCACCGGCTATGCCAGCATCGAAACAGCGGTGGAGGCGGCCCGCATCGGTGCCGTGGATTACCTGCCCAAGCCATTCACCCCCGACGAGATCCGCAGCGCCACCGAGCGCGCCTTCAAGATCGCCGCCTGACAACTCGTTGCGGCGCACCATAAATGGCGGTCGACGCGAGCGCCCCGCAGCCGGTTGGGCGGGGCGCTCGCCACCTGCCGCCGACCATCGGTTTTGGCACCCCGCCCCAAACCGGCCCGCCGCCTCCCTAACCGATTGGTTTTTTGATCATATACGCACAATCCGCCGGACCGCCCATCACAAAACCCACCGAAATTATATTGACAAGCCAACCATCAGCATATACAGGAACTTTTTGGTTTAGTCCCGCCCGCCGGAACCGCGACCGGGGTCGTTGCCCCACAAAACGGGTCACCGGGCGGATCAACATCGACAGGAGAGTGTAAAGATGGCTAAGGAAGTAGTGGGTTCCGTACTGGTGGTCGGCGGCGGCATCGCCGGCATGCAGAGTGCGCTGGATCTGGCAAACTCTGGATATTATGTCTACCTTCTCGAAAAGTCTCCTTCCATTGGCGGGGTCATGTCTCAGCTGGACAAGACCTTTCCCACCAATGACTGTGCGATGTGAATTATCTCCCCCGTACTGGTCGAGGTCGGCCGGCATTTGAACATTGAATTGATCACCTATGCGGATCTTGAGAGCGTCGAGGGCGACCCCGGCAATTTCAAGGTAAAAGTCAAAAAGCGCGCCCGCAGCATCAAGATGGATTTGTGCACCGGCTGCGGTGCCTGTGTCGAAAATTGCCCGGTGGTACAGCAAAGCGTATAGGAACAGCTATTTTCCTTCATTTTTTTGTGAAGCGTGATTTCTATTGGGAGATCGGTATATGAGTGAGGCACCCGCAGTGGTTCCGGAACCGGTGGAAGCGGTCGATTTCGTTGAACTGGACACCATCATCGACGACGAGTTCGCCAATGATCAGGAGAACCTGATCATGATCCTGCAGGCGATCCAGCGCCGCTACAACTATCTGCCCAAATCCGCATTGACCTACCTATCCGTTAAAATCGGCGTCCCCTACAGCAAAATTTACGAGGTGGCGACGTTCTACAGTACCTTCAGCCTGGAACCGCGCGGCAGAAACATCATCTCCCTTTGTCTGGGCACTGCCTGCCACGTTCGCGGCGCCGAGCGCATCCGCGAGCGGCTGCACGACACCCTGAAGATCGACGACGGTCAAACCACCGAGGACATGCGCTTCACCCTGGAATCGGTGCGCTGCATCGGATGCTGCAGCCTGGGGCCGGTCGTCAAGATCAACGAAGACATGCACGGTCGCATCGCCACCGATGAAGTCGAGAAGGTTCTGGGTCAATACGAATAATCGAACAACGAGGCCAACACCATGAAAATCCAGTCTCTGGAAGACTTGAACACCATAAGCCAGAAGGCCCGAGAGTCCCTCTACCATCCGGACACGGTTAAAGTGAACATCGGCATGGCCTCCTGCGGTATCGCCGCCGGCGCCCAGGCAGCCTTCGACAGGGCGGCCGATGCTTTTGCCGATGACGACACGATATCGATCTGCCAGACCGGCTGCATCGGCTTTTGCGAACAGGAACCGCTGGTCGAGATCCTGGCCGACGGCAAACCGCGCGTGATCTACAAAAACATCACCGCGGACAGGATCGTCGAGGCCATCGAGGACTACCGCCAGGGCCACTTCGACAAGAAAAAGTGGATCCTGGGCCAGATGCGCAAGCCTTTGGGGGTCATGGAAGACGGCGCCACCAACCCCCTGGCCAAGGTGACCCCCCACGAGGGCCTGGCGTTCTTGGAGGATGTTCCGTTTTACGACAAACAGGTCAAAATCGCCCTGCGCAACTGCGGTTACATCGACCCCGATGCCATCGAAGCGTATATCGCCCGCGGCGGTTACAGCGCCCTGCTCAAAGCGCTCAAATCGATGAAACCCAAGCAAATCATCGACGAGGTCAAGGCCTCGGGCCTGCGCGGACGCGGCGGCGGCGGCTTTCCGGCCGGCATCAAATGGGCGACCTGTGCCAAACACGACGGCGAACGCAGCATCATCTGCAACGCCGACGAGGGCGACCCGGGTGCCTACATGGACCGCAGCATCCTCGAGGGCGACCCCCACAGCGTCATCGAGGGCATGCTCATCGCCGGCGTGGCCATCGGCTCGAGCAACGGCTACATTTACGTGCGCAACGAATATCCCCTGGCGGTCAAACGGCTGGTCACGGCCATCAAGCAGGCCGAGGCCTATGGACTGCTCGGCGACGGCATCGCCGGTACCGATTTCAGCTTCCGCATCAAAATTTCCACCGGTGCCGGCGCCTTCGTGTGCGGCGAGTCAACGGCCCTGATGGCCTCTTTGGAAGGCAAGGTGGGCCGCCCGCGCGCCAAGTACGTTCACACCGTCGAAAAGGGCTTTCGCGACGGGCCCACCAACCTGAACAACGTGGAAACCTACGCCAACGTGCCGCCCATCATCATGAAGGGCGGGGCCTGGTACGCCGGCATGGGCACCGAGCACAGCAAGGGCACCAAGGTGTTCAGCCTGTGCGGCAAGATCAACAACACCGGGCTGGTGGAAGTGCCCATGGGCGTCAGCCTGCGCGAAATCGTCTTCGAACTGGGCGGCGGCGTCCCCAAAAAGAAAAAATTCAAGGCGGTCCAAACCGGCGGACCATCCGGCGGCTGCATTCCTGAACGGTTTCTGGACCTGCCGGTGGATTACCAACGCCTGGCCGAGGTGGGATCCATCATGGGCTCGGGCGGCATGATCGTCATGGACCAGGACACCTGCATGGTGGATGTGGCTCGTTACTTCCTCGACTTTCTGAAAGAAGAGTCCTGCGGGCAGTGCAATCCCTGCCGCGAAGGCATCAAACAGATGCTCAACATTCTGACCGACATCTGCGCGGGCCAGGGCAAAGAAGGTGACATCGAGCTGCTCGAAGAGCTCGGCAGCATGATACAGCGCTTCTCCTTGTGCGGTCTGGGTACGGCGGCGCCCAACCCGGTGCTGACCACCATCCTCTATTTCCGGGATGAATACGAGGCCCACATCCGGGACAAGCGCTGCCCGGCAGGCGTCTGCAAAGCCCTGTTCCACTACGAAATCGACGCCGAGGCCTGCACCGGCTGCACCCTGTGCGCCAAAAAATGTCCCCAGGACGCCATCTCCGGCAAAAAGAAAAAGCCCCACCAGCTGGACCAGGAGAAATGCATAAAATGCGGCATCTGCTACGACGCCTGTAAGTTCGATGCCATCGTCATTCGATAAAACCAAGGGAAGACCGAGGGAAATAACAGATGATCACGTTTAAGCTCAACGGTAAGACAGTCCAGGGAGAAGAGGGACAATACATTCTCCAGGTTGCCGAGAAGGTCGGTGTGGAGATCCCCACCCTGTGCCACCACAAGGCGCTGGAGCCGGCCGGCATGTGCCGTATCTGTACGGTGGAGCTGTTCGACGGCCGCCGGACCCGCTTTGTGACCGCCTGCAACTACCCCATCTGGGAGGGCATGGAGGTCAAAACGGACACCGAGGCGGTTCACGCCGGTCGCAAGCTGATCGTCGAGATGCTGCTGGCGCGCTGCCCGGAAGTGCCGCTGCTTCAGAAGCTGGCCAAGACCTACGGCATCGACACGCCGCGCTTCAAACTGGAAAGCGACACCTGCATTCTGTGCGGCCTTTGCACCCGTATGTGCGAGAAAATGGGTGCCAGCGCCATCAGCCTGACCGGCCGCGGCGTCGACATGAAGGTGGACACTCCCTTTCATCTGCAGTCCGACGTCTGCATCGCCTGCGGCGCCTGCGCCTCGGTTTGTCCCACCGGCCACATCACCCTGGAAAAAATCAGGGAAGCGGTCTCGCGGCGCGAATCCAAACTGATCCCGTCCGAATACGACATGGGCCTTAAAGGGCGCAAGCCGGTCTATGTCCCCTATGCCCAGGCCGTCCCCAACACACCGGCCATCGACCGCGACGTCTGTGCGCACTTTAAAACCGGCGGCTGCCAGGTCTGCACGGAGTTCTGCGGCGTGGACGCCATCGACCACAGCATGGAAGATGAAATCGTGGAGTTGAACGTGGGCTCGATCATCCTGGCGCCCGGCTTCGAGCCCTTCGATCCATCCCGGTTCGATTCCTACAATTACGCCAATCACCCCAACGTGATCACCGCCATGGAGATGGAGCGCCTGCTCTCGGCCTCCGGGCCCACTGGCGGTCACCTGGTGCGGCTCTCCGATCACAAGGAACCTAAAAAAATCGCTTGGTTCCAGTGCGTGGGCTCCCGCGATCTCAACCGCTGCGACAACTCCTACTGTTCGTCGGTGTGCTGCATGTACGCCATCAAAGAGGCGGTCATCGCCAAAGAGCACGCCCCTTATGACCTGGACTGCGCCATCTTCTTCATGGACATGCGCACCCACGGCAAGGATTTCGAACGCTTTTACGAGAACGCCAAAGACAAAGGCGTACGCTTCGTGCGCAGCCGGGTGCACACCATCGACCCGGTGCCCGACTCCGACGACCTGAGCGTGCGCTACACCACCGAAACGGGCGAGACGGTGGTCGAGACCTTCGACCAGATCGTGCTCTCCATCGGCTTGCAGACCGATCCCGAGGTCAAGGCCATGGCCGACCGGCTGGGCATCGAACTGACCCCGGGCAACTTCAGCAAAACCGGCGCCTTCACCCCCGTCGAGACCTCCCGCAAGGGCATCTTCGTCTGCGGCGCCTTCCAGGGCCCCAAGGATATCCCCCAGTCGGTGGTGGATGCCAGCGCCGCCGCATCGGCCGCCGGCGAGATTCTGGCCGAAGCGCGCAACACCCGGACCCAAAAGCCCGAAGTCGTCCCCGAGACCAACGTGATCGGCGAACGACCCCGCGTGGGGGTGTTCGTCTGCCGCTGCGGCATCAACATCGCCGGCGTGGTCAACGTCCCCGACGTCCGGGATTACGCCGCCACGCTGCCCTATGTGGAATATGTCTCGGACAACCTGTACTCCTGCGCCCAGGACACCCAGGAGACCATGACCCAGATCATCCAGCAGAAAAAGCTCAACCGGGTGGTCGTGGCCGCCTGCACCCCCAAGACCCACGAACCGCTGTTCCAGGAGACCCTGATCAATGCCGGCCTGAACAAATACCTGTTCGAAATGTGCAACATCCGCAACCACGACTCTTGGGTGCACAAGAACAATCCGGAGCTGGCCACGGCCAAGGCCAAGGACCTGGTGCGCATGGCCGTCTCCAAGGTGGCCCTGATGCAGCCGTTGTCCGAAGCCCAACTCAACGTCAACCAGAGTGCGCTGGTCATCGGCGGCGGTATCTCGGGCATGACCGCGGCCAAAAGCCTGGCCAGCCAGGGCTACACGACCCACATCGTCGAAACCGCCGACCGGCTGGGCGGCAACGCCCAGCGCATTTTCAAAAGCGCCGACGGCGACCGGGTCAAGGACAAACTGGACGAACTGATCGCCTCGATCGACCATGACGACCGGGTCCGCGTTCACCTGAACACCCGGCTCACCGGCGTGGAGGGGTTTGTGGGCAGCTTCAAGTCCACCTTGAGCAGCGGCGACACCAACGAGGTCCTGGAACACGGTGTGGCCGTGGTGGCCACGGGCGGAAGCGCCCTTGTACCCGACGAGTACAGCTACGGCAAGGATTCACGCATCCTGACCAGTCTGGAGCTTGACGAACGGTTCATCGCCGGCGACCCGGCCTTGAAAGCGATCAGTTCGGCGGTCTTCATCCAGTGCGTGGGCTCGCGCCAGCCCGACCGGCCCTACTGCAGCCGGGTCTGCTGCACCCACTCCATCGACAATGCCCTGGAACTGAAAAAAGTCAATCCCGACATGGATGTCTACATTCTCTATCGGGACATCCGCACCTACGGCGAGCGCGAATACCTCTACAAGAAAGCCCGCCAGGCCGGCGTGATCTTCATCCGCCACAGCCTTGACAACAAGCCGCAGCTGGCCATCAAAGACGGCGACATCCGCATCACCGTCACCGACCACGTCCTGCAGCGCCCGGTGGAAATCAGCGCCGACCTGGTTACCCTGGCTTCGGCCATTTTGCCCAACAAGGACGAGGCCCTGGCCCAATTCTTCAAGGTGCCGCTCAACGACGACGGGTTCTTCGTGGAAAAGCACGCCAAGCTTGGGCCCAGCGAATTTGCCACCGACGGGGTCTTTTTGTGTGGCCTGGCCCACTACCCCAAGCCCATCGACGAAGCCGTCGCCCAGGGCCGTGCCAGCGCATCGCGGGCCATCACCCTGCTGGCCAAAGAGACCATCAACACCAGCGGGACCGTGGCCGAAACGGAACCGGCCATCTGCAGCAGCTGCGGGGTGTGCGTCTCCATCTGCCCCTATTCGGCGCCCTCGTTTATCGCCGCCGACGCGCGCATGTTTGCCGGCAAGGCCCAGATCAACCCGGTGTTGTGCAAAGGCTGCGGCCTGTGCGTGGCCTCCTGCCGGTCCGGGGCCATTCGCTTGAAAGGGTTTGACAACGACCAGATTTTTGCACAGATTTTCACGCTCAACGAAGCGGTGTGATCTTTCAACGCAGTCATTGCCGGTTGTAAAAGAAACGCGAAGCCGGCGTCGTGAGCAAAAAAAGGAGATTAACGCATGTCTGACTGGGAACCGAAAATCGTCAGCTTCCTCTGCAACTGGTGCAGCTACGGCGCCGCGGATCTGGCCGGCGTCAGCCGCATGGAGTATCCGGCCAACATCCGGGTCATCCGCATTCCGTGCACGGGCCGCATGAGCCCCAAGTTCGCCCTGGCCGCCCTGCGCGAAGGCGCCGATGCCGTCTGGGTGAGCGGGTGACATCCGGGCGAATGCCATTACCTGGAAGGTAATTACTACGCACGTCGGAAATTCACCCTGTTCAAAAACCTGATGGAGCTGATGGGCATCGAGCCGGATCGGCTGCACTTCTCCTGGATCTCTTCGGCGGAATCCACCAAGTTCGTCAAAGTGGTCAAGGAAGTGACGGAAAAGGTCAAGGCCATCGGGCCCAACACCCATTACATCAAAGAGACGGCCAAGGTAGCGTAACATGCTAGGATACACGGAAAAGAGTAGAGAGATCGCCGGTCGACTGCTCAAGGATTGCACGGTGGAGATGGTCATCGGATTTCGCAAGGGCACCATGCCGATGATGAACGAGCCCTGCTTTGCGACCACCCCCGAAGATGTCGACACCCTGGTGTGGGACAGCAACTGCGGCATCAATCTGGCCAATTACCTGACCAACCGCAAGGAAAAGGTGGCCGTGTTCGCCAAAGGGTGCGACTCGCGTAACATCGTCACCCATTTGATCGAAAACAAGATCAAGCGCGACCAGGTCCACATCGTCGGGGTGCCCTGCACGGGCATGATCGACAAACGCAAGATCACCAATCTGGTGGACGGCGAAATTATCGAGGTCTCCGAAACCGCCGACACGATCAAGGTCAAGACCGCCGAAGCCGAGACCCTTTTTGACAAAAGCGAGGTGCTGCAACAGAACTGCGCCTTGTGCGTCCACCGCAACCCGGTGATCTTCGATGAAATGGTGGCCGATGCGGTGGCCGAGCAGACCGACGTCGACCGCTACGCCGACATCCGCAAAATCGAGGAGATGGGCACCGAGGAGAAGTGGCAGTTCTTCGAGGATCTGCTGTCGCCTTGCATTCGCTGCTACGCCTGCCGCAACGCCTGCCCGCTGTGCTACTGCCCGACCTGCTTCGTGGACGAAGCCAAGCCCCAGTGGGTCGGCAAGGGGCAGGATCCCATCGACGTGCGCACCTTTCACTTTTTAAGGGCCTACCACTGCGCCGGCCGATGCACCGACTGCGGGGCCTGCGAACGCGCCTGCCCGGTGGGCATCAACATGCGACTGCTGACCCGCAAACTCGAGAAAGACTGCCAGGAACAGTTCGGATGGGAAGCCGGGCTCTCCCTGGATCAGCGTCCGGCGTTGGACAGTTACAAAGCCAACGATCCGGAAACCTTCATCAAGTAACAAATGAACGCCGGTGGCGGGGAGGCGTCGTCTCTCCGTCGGGATCTTCCTTTAACGCGGTAAAGGTTAATGCTATGACGCTCGTTAAAATCGACAAGAATAAATGGACGGAAGGATTGACGGCCGCCGCCGACACCTACCGGTTGTTCGGACCGGTCAAGGAGAAGGACTACCATCAGTTCAAGGCATTGGAAAAGGGCCAGATGCCGGATACGGACCTGGTCAACACCCGTCTCTCTCCCAAGGCACTGCTCTTTCCCCAGTCCGAAGACATGCTCGAATACTCCCTGGATGAATCCAAAGCGGACCACCACATCATGAAACCGGTCGCCCGGGACGATGCCCCCCGCGCCGTGGTCGGTATCCGGCCCTGCGACGCCAAGGCCACCTTGCTGGTGAAACTCAACTTCGACACGCCGGACGTCAAGGATCCCTACTGGCTCGGCGCCTACCAGGCCACCACCTTCATCGGCATGGCCTGCGATCGGCCCATGTCCACCTGCTTTTGCACCACGGCCGGTTGCGGTCCCTATCATGAGGAGGGCCTCGATGTGCTGGTGATGGACCAGGGCGACGCCTATCTGGCCAAGATTCTGACCGACAAGGGCCAGGCCTTTGCCGATGCGGCCGGCTGGACGGACGCTTCGGACCAAGCCGCCGCCTTCGAGGCCGGCCGTAAGGCCGCCGAAGCGCGCATCGTCTCCACGGTGGAAACCGGCAACCTGGCCGACACGGACCTGCTGGAGCTCCACGGGGCTCCCTTTTGGGATGACGTGGCCTTCGCCTGCCTGAACTGCGGCACTTGTACCTTCTCCTGCCCCACCTGCTGGTGCTTTGACATCCAGGACGAGGTCCACGGTAAATCCGGTGTGCGCATGAAAAACTGGGACAGCTGCATGTTCCCCATTTTCACCGTCCACACCACCGGGCACAACCCCCGGGACACCAAGACCCAGCGGGTTCGCCAGCGCTTCATGCACAAGCTCAAATACTTTGTCGACAAGTACGAAACGGGCATCATGTGCGTGGGCTGCGGCCGGTGCGTTCGCCAGTGTCCGGTCAATATCGACATTCGCCGGGTGTGTGATCTGATGAACCGCTACAAACCTGCCGACGCCTGCGCCGCGCAGGGTTGATGGAGGAACCACACGTGCAAAATCCATACCTACCCTATCCGGTCCGCATTGACGACATCATCGTCGAGGCCGAAGACAAAAGCCTGAAAACATTCAAGTTCGTCTTCCTCAACGATGGTGACGAAGAGAAGTTCGCGTACCAGGCCGGCCAGTTTGCCGAGCTGTCCATTCCCGGCAAAGGGGAAATCCCCATCGGGATCGCCTCGTCTCCGGTCGAAAAAGGGTTCGTCAAGTTCACGGTCAACCGGGCCGGGGTCGTCACCACCCACCTTCACAACATGAAGGTCGGCGACATCATGGGCCTGCGCGGGCCCCTGGGCAACTGGTATCCCTGGGACATTCTGGAGGGCAAGAACCTGCTCATCGTCGGCGGTGGGTTTGCCTTCACCACCTTGCGTTCGTCCATCGTCACCATGCTGGATCCGGCCAACCGTCCCAAGTTCGGCAACATCGACGTGGTGTACGGCGCCCGGTCCCCGGGCATGCTCCTTTACAAGGACGAACTGGTGGCGTGGGAAAAGCGGGATGACATCAACATGCACATCACCGTAGACGCCACCAGCGACCCCGACTGGAAATACAACGTGGGCTTCGTTCCCCCGGTCACCGAACAGAAGGCCCCGGCCGGCGGCGACGACACCTATGCCATCGTCTGCGGCCCACCGATCATGATCAAATTCACCCAGCCGGTCCTGGAAAAGCTGGGCTACGATCACGACCACATCATCATGAGCCTGGAAAACCGCATGAAGTGCGGCTTCGGCATGTGCGGCCGCTGCGGTATCGGCAAGGAACTGGTCTGCAAGGACGGGCCGGTGTTCACCCTCGGCCAGATCAACCGAACCCCCCGGGAATATTAGCCGTGCCCGGAAAAGGTCGCCGACGATCGACCGGCGGGGTCGAAAAACAGAATACGTATTGACATTGAAATCCTAATCCGCTATTAGGCTTAGATTCAAAATGTCGAATTCAAACGGCAGCATGCCGAAAATACTAACAAATTTGTAAAGGAGGATTGAGTAACATGCCGACAGTCGAATTTGGTGGAAAATCATTTACGGTAGATGAAGACGGTTTCATCGATGATTACAGCAACTGGTCTGAAGAGTGGGTTCAGTACGTCAAAAAAGAAGAGGGCATCGACGAGCTGAACGACGAGCACAAGAAAGTCGTCGAGGTGCTGCGCGAGTATTATGAGAAGAACGGCATCGCCCCCATGGTGCGCGTGCTCTCCAAGGTTACCGGCTTCAAACTGAAGCACATCTACGAGCTGTTTCCGTCGGGACCCGGCAAGGGAGCCTGTAAGATGGCGGGGCTTCCCAAACCCACCGGATGTGTGTAATCACACCGAATTTTTAGCAACCCCAAAAGCCCCGCTTTGAAGAAAGCGGGGCTTTTTTTTGGTTGAGGTGTTCAGGCTGAAGGGTGACGGCATTCAGGCTCCCTTCAGCCTGACCGGCTAACTTTCTATCCCGAGGTTCTCCGTGCGCCTTTCCCTTAAAACCCATGCCCAGACCGAGATGATCGACGTCACGGCCCTGGTGGAACAGCAGGTGGCCGAGAGCAAGATACAAGAGGGCCTCTGCGTGGTCTTCGTTCCGCACACCACGGCGGCGGTCACCATCAACGAGAGCGCCGATCCGGCCGTTCGTCGGGACATTCTGATGGTGCTCAACCAGATCGTCCCCTGGGAAGCGGCCTATCGTCACCTGGAAGGCAACTCGCCGGCCCACCTGAAGGCATCCCTGATCGGTTCGTCGGCAACCGTCGGCGTGGAGAAGGGACGCCTGGTGCTGGGCACCTGGCAGGGCCTCTTTTTCTGTGAGTTCGACGGGCCCCGCAACCGCAAACTGGACATCCGGCTGATCGGTGCATAATGGACGACATCCGCATCGCTGCGGTGGTTTGCCGATGCCCCGTGGGTCAGATTGCGCGCAACCTGGCGCGCACACGCGATTGGGCGCAAATGGCCCGGGAGGCAGGCGCGGATCTGGTCTGTTTCCCGGAACTCAACCTGACCGGTTACAGCCACCAGGCCGAGATCGCCGAGCACACCATTTCCGCACGTGGACCGGAGATCGGGCGGCTGATTCGCCTGGCCGCCGAGCTTCACATCGCCCTGCTGATCGGTTTCGCGGAAAAGGGCGCTGACGGCCGGATATATGCCAGCCACATGGCGATCACCCCCGAAGGGCAAACCGGAGTCTATCGCAAACTGCACCTGGCGCCGCCGGAAGCGGCAGTGTTCACGCCCGGCAGCACCTTGCCGGTCTTCGACTGGTCCGGAATCCGGTTCGGCATCCAGCTGTGCTACGACGCCCACTTTCCCGACCTGGCCACACGCATGGCCGAGGCGAATGCCGACGCGATATTCATACCGCATGCCTCTCCGCGTGGCCAGGCGGCGGACAAGCATCAGTCCTGGATGCGCCACCTGCCTGCCCGTGCATTCGACAACGGGCTTTTCGTGGTGGCCTGCAATCAGATCGGCGACAACCGCAACGGATTGACCTTTCCCGGAAATGCCGTGGTCTTGGCACCATCCGGCGAGGTCATCGCCTCGCGCCTGTCGTCCGACCCCGGCCTGCTGACCGCCGATCTGACCGCCGACCGCCTCCAGCATGTGCGCGGCCATCGTATGCGCTACTTCTTCCCCAATCGACGGCCGGGGCTGTATGGCAAGTCGGCCTTACTGAAAAAGCTGGACCGGTGACCGTTCAGATCGACCCCTTTGAGCGTGTCGATCAGTGGACGGCCGAACAAAAAATCCAGCATCCGTACATCCATACCCGCCTTTTCAACCGTCAGCTGCCGGACGTGATCGTCCCAGCGGATCATCTCCTGGATCGCTGCAGCCTGAGTCGGGAGGCCGTTTTCGAAACCGTCGGCCAACAGCCGTGCGATCCGGGTATAACTGCAGCGCCGCTCGTGTTCAGCAATCAATTCCCACAGTCCGCCCACGTCGGCCAACAGATCCCGCCGCGTCAAACGGGTGCGTTCATATACCGTCTCGATCGGTCGGGTGTCCCGACAGTTGAGCACCCGGCACTCCAGCGGGCGGGCCTCGTAAATGCGACACCCCTTGGACGCATGCTCATAAAAGGCACAGGTCCACCGGCCATCCGCCCCCTTGATTTTCACGATCTCGTCCGCCAGCAGGGCCAGCGTGCCCCTGACATTGTCCCTGACCCGTTCACCCCGACGGATGGTGAACAGGTAACGGGCCGGGATCAGGCCCTCGGCCACCAGCGTTCGATCTTCGCGGTGCAGGGCCGGCCCGCCCTTTTTACAGCAGGTGCCGCAGCGCCGACAGGGCGGTGGTGTGGCAAGGCTCAAGCGCCGGCCTCGGCCGATCGCAACAGGCGGCGCCGCACCCGACCGATGTCCTCGATGACCATGTAGAGACAGGGCACCAGCAACAGGGTGATCAGGGTGGCGAAAAGGATCCCGAAACCCAGAGAAACGGCCATGGGGATCAAAAAGCGGGCCTGCCGGGAGGTTTCGAAAATCATGGGGGTCAGCCCGCCGAAGGTGGTAAGGGTGGTCAACAGAATCGGTCGGAAGCGGTTGATACCCGATATGTGGATCGCGTCATGACTGTGCATGCCCTGCTGCTGTTGCCGGTTGGCAAAGTCGATCAGCACCAGGGCGTCGTTGATCACCACGCCGGACAGGGCCACGACGCCGAACATGCTCATCAGACTGAGGCTGTAGCCCATCAGCAGGTGCCCGAACACCGCACCTACGATGCCAAACGGAATCACGACCATGATGATAATCGGCTGGACGAAACTGTTGAAGGGGATGGCCAGCATGGCATAGATGATCAGCAGCGCTAAGAGCAGCCCCCGGACCAGGCTCTGCATGCTCTCGCGTCGGTCGGCCTGGCGCCCCTCGAAACTGTAGGTCAATCCCGGGTAGCGCGCCTGGATCTCCGGCAGGGTCTCCTCGGACAGGGATTTGACAACCTGGCCGGCCTTGCTGCGCGGTTGCGAATCGGCCGTGACGGTGATCACCCGCCGCCCGTTGCGCCGCTCGATGGTGGTGTAGGCCCGCCCGCGCTCGATGGTGACCGCCTCTACCAGCGGGATCTCCGTGCCCAGCGGGGTGAGCAGCACCATCTCTTCCAGCTGCTGCTCGGACACACGTTCCTCCTTGGGCAGGCGCACCATGACGCGCACCTCGTTGCGCCCGCGCTGCTGGCGCAGCGCCTCGGCCCCGTAGAAAGCGTTGCGCACCTGCAGGGCCACATCCTGGGAGCGTAAGCCCAGGCTGCGGGCTTCGGGTCGAATCTTGAAATCGAGCTGACGCTTGCCAGGCGCGTAGCCGTCATCGATGTCGGTGACGGTGGGGAAATAGCCCAGGGCCTGGGCCACCTCTTCGCTGGCCCGCGCCAGCACATCCACGTCGCGGTGACTCAACTCGACCGAAATGGCGGCCCCGCGGCCTGGACCGCCCGCATCGGACTCGAACTTCAAGGACTGCAGGCCGGTGATGGGCCCGGCCCGTTCGCGCCACTTGTCGGTCAATTCGGCCGTGGATAGGGGCCGCACACCCGGCGGTGTCAGGTAGACCCGGACGCTGGCCGTGTTGCCGTCGATTTCGGCGAAGATGCCCTCGACCAGCTGATCGCCGCCGTTCTCGGCGATGATCTGATTGGCGGCCGTCAGCAGGTGCTGCTGCACGGCGGCGGTTTTGCTCACGGCCGTACCGTAGGGCAGGGTCGCCGTGACGACCGCGTAATCCGACTCCACCTTGGGGAAGAGTTCGAAGCCCATGCGCCCGCTCCTGACGTAACTGATCGTGACCAGCAGCAGGGCCACGGCCAGGCTGATCGAAACGTAGCGATGGCGCAGCACCAGATCCAGCAGCGGGCCGTAGCGGGTGCGCACCATGCGGGCAAACCACTGGCTGAAAGCGCTCTGCCGGGCAAACAGCCATCCGAACACCCCGGTCGTCGGCGCGGCACGACGCTGGTGGCCGATGTGGGCCGGCAGGATGAACAGGCTCTCGATCAGCGAGACGGCAAAAACGGCGATCACGACCACCGGGATCTGTTTGAAGACCTTGCCCATGAATCCGGACACAAAGAGCAGGGGCGCGAAGGCGACCAGATTGGTGAGGACGCTGAAGGTGACCGGTGTGGCGATCTCGCGCGTGCCGTTCACGGCCGCCTCAAACCACGGTGCGCCCTGCTGGCGGTGAAAATACATGTTTTCTCCGGCCACGATGGCATCATCCACGACAATGCCCAGGGTGATGATGAAGGCGAACATGGAGATGATGTTAATGCTCACCCCGGCCATGGGAATGAAGAGCAGCGACCCCAGGATGGAGATGGGGATCCCCAGGCTGACCCAGAAGGCCAGGCGCGGCTCCAGAAAAATGGCCAGCAGGATAAAGACCAGGGTCAGTCCCAGGTACCCGTTGCGCAGCATCAGGTCCATGCGCTGGCGATAGATGTCGGAGCGGTCGTTGTGGGCATCCAGAAAGAGCCCGGGCGGCAGATCGGCCCTGATCTCGGCCATCTTCTCCCGCACCGCTGCGGACACGGCGGTGGGGCTCTCGTCGCCGACCCGGTAGATCTCGATGAAAACAGCGGGTTGGCCGTTGTAGCTGGCGAACCGGTCGCTGTCTTCGAAGCCGTCGCTGATCCGCGCGATGTCGGCCAGCAGGACTTCGGTCCCCTCGTTGCTGGTGATGATCGGAATCCGCCCGAACTCGCGTCCGAAATCGCGGCGTTCGTTCATGCGAACCAGGACGTCGCCGCCCTCGGACTTGATCGACCCGCCGGGCAGTTCCACGGCCGCCCGGCGGATGGCCTGGGCGATATCGGCCAGGGTCAGGTTGTAGGCCCGCAGCCGCGATTGGGGCACCGAAATGTCGATCTCGTAATCGCGGACACCGGAAAACTCAACCTGGGTGACGTGCGGTGACTGCAACAGGCGATCTCGGACCTGCTCGGCCGCCTCGCGCAGGACCTTTTCGCTCTGCGGGCCATACAGCGCCAGGGAGACCACGTACCGCTTGCGCTGGGAGATGGACACCCGCGGGTCTTCGGCCTCCTCGGGAAACGAGACGATCCGGTCCACCTCGGTCTTGATGTCCTGGGCCAGGCGCTGGATGTCCTCGCCTTCGATCATTTCGACGGTAACGGTCCCGGAACCCTCGTTGGCGCTGGACGTGACCGATTTGACCCCATTGAGGCCCTGCACGGCCTCTTCGACCGCCAAGATGACCCCGCGCTCGACCTCCTCCGGGCTGGCGCCGGGGTAAGGCAGACGGATGGTGACCTGGTCCAGCTCGAAATCGGGGAACACCTCTTTCTTGATCTGACCGGCGTACAGCAGACCGCCCACCAGAAAGACGACCATCAGCAGATTGGCGGCCACTCGGTGCCTGGCCATCCAGGCAATCGGTCCCTTGCGCACCGGCTGGGCCGAGTAGGATGGGTAGGGATTAGGGTTATCCATCCTGGCCCTCGCCACCGCTTGTACCGGATACCGCTGGAGATTCGGCCGGAATGCCGGCGGCCGGATCCACCCGCATGCCGGCCACCGGCGTCGCCAGGTCCGAAACGATCAGACGATCGCCCGGGTCGAGGCTGTCGGCGATCAGCACAAAGCGATCGTCGCGCCAGACGATGTCGACCGGTTTGATCTGCAAGGTGTCACCCCCGCCCGCCACCCAGATGGTGTCGCCGTCCCGCAGGGCCGTGCGCGGGATTCGGTACACATCCCGCAAGGCCTGCCCCTGGATTTCAAGCCGCACATACTCGCCGATCAACAGCGGCGGCCGGTCCGGCGTCGGGTCGGCGTGACCCAACGGGTCTTCGACCGACACCAGGATACGGGCCATGCGCCCCTGGGTCTCCAGGTCGCTCAGCAGACGAATCACACGGCCGGTGCGCCGGGTCCCCCGATAGTGCACGATGGCCGAGGCGCCGGTTTCGGAGCGGCTGACCGGTATGTGAATCCAGCGCAGGCGGTCTACCGGCAGGGAGACGCGGATCCAGTATTCGTCCGTACCCACCAGTTCGGCCAGCGCATCCTGGGTGGAAACCTGCGAACCGACCTCGACGTGGGTGGTTCGAACGACGGCGTTGAAGGGCGCCGTTATCTCGGTCCGCGCCAGGTTGAGCCGGGCCTGTTCGAGCTCCGCTTCGGCGGCCGCCAAGTCCGATCGGGCCTTGGCCAGATGCGGTCTGCGCAGCGCCAGCTCCTCGTCCTCGTCGCTGGACGGCGCACCCTGGTTGATCAGATTCCACTCACGCCGGGCCACTTCCTGGTAGCCCATCTCCAGTTTCAACTTGTAGCGGGCGTCGGCCAGTTGGCTTTCCTGGCGGGCCAGCGCCAGGCGAAAGTCCTGGGGGTCGATTTGCACAAGCCGTTCCCCCTGTTCGACAATCCCCCCGGCCGCGAATTCGGGATGCAGGGATTTGACCTGCCCGGAAACCCGCGCCTTCAAGGTCAACTCGCGCGCCGGCACGACCGATCCCATGGCATCGATGGACACCTGATGATCGCCGGGCGCCAGGACCAGCGTTTCGACCCGCGGGGTGTGGATGACCGGCTCCCGTTTCTGAGCCGTGGGAGCCGTTTGCTTGATGTATCCGGCCAGTGCCATACCGACGGCCAGGATCGCCAGGCAAAGCAGTATGGTCCCCACCCACCACCATCGACGGCGGTGCCCGACGTGGGTCGGGCTTGCATTGGGTTGCATCATGTACCAGTCACTTCAACGGGGTTGCACCGGCACGGGCCAGCGCGCCGGTGGTTGGGTTGTGGGCCAGTGGGATCGCCTCGCTCGTCCAGCCGCCGCCCAGGGCGCGGTAAAGACCGACACGATAACGAATCAGCAGGGCTCGCTGATTGATCAGATTGCGCTCCAGATCCTGCACGGCAAGCAGTTGCGTGAGCACGGGGAGATAATCGCTCAACCCGCTGCGGTAACGCCCGATGGCTTCTTCGAGCCCCCGGCTGGAGGCCGCCTTGACGGCTTCCAGGCCCTGAATGTGCTCACGCTGCCGGGTTTCGCTGACCATGGCATCCTCGACCTCTTTGATGGCTGACACGACCGCCTGGCGGTAAATCCAGAGACTTTCATCCACATTGGCACGGGTGCGGTCGACCTCCGCGGCCCGACGGCCGCCGTCGAAAATCGGGGCGGTCAAATTGCCGGCCAGGCTCAAGAACCAGGTATCGAGCAACAGATCCAGCTCGCCGCGGCCATATTCGGCACGCGCGGTCAAGCGCAGGGCCGGCAGCCGATTGGCACGCGCGGCCGCCACCTGCCATTGGGCGGACGTCAGCCGCATCCCGGCCGCCTGCACATCGGGCCGGCTGGCCAGCAGGTCGGCCGGCAGACCTACCGGCGGGAGTTGCCCGATCTCAGGCATGTCCAATTGCGAGAGGTCAAGATCCGAACGCGGGAGCCGCCCCAGCAGAACGGCCAGTTCATGGGTCAGCAATTGCAGTTCGGCATCCGCCAGGGGGATTCTGGCACGTACGCTTTCCACGGTCTGGCGCTGCTGGTAAACGTCAAGCGCGGAGACCATGGCCTTTCTAAACCGAAGCTCGATGAGCTCCAGAAAGGTCTGATTGTTGGCCAGCTGCTTTTCCAGCAACTGGAGTTGAAGCCGTTGCGCGATGATCCGCACCCAGCGGTCGGCCACCTCGGCCGCGACGGTCACCATGGCCGTGTACACGTCTGCCCGGGATGCGTCGACATCCAGCAGGGCCGCTTCGCGCTGGCTGCGGATACGACCCCACAAGTCGACCTCGTAGCTGCTGACCAGTCCGATGGCGAAATTTTGCCGTTCCACCGAAACCCCAGCGGTGGATTCTGTTTTGTTGCGGAATATTTCGGCGGTACCGTTGGCCGTCAGGTCCGGATAGCGCGCGGCACCAACCTGGACGGCAATCGACCCGGCCTGCCGGAGGCGGGCCCAGGCGACGTTCATGCTAAAGTTGCCGGAAATCGCTTCCTGAATCAATCGGTCGAGTTCGGGCGCGTCCAGAGTGGTCCACCAGGGCGTTGACGTATCCCCCAGGCCGGTATATAAAGTATAGGTTTCAGGGATTTCTCCAGCTGCGTCCGGTATTGCCACCGGTTCGAAAGGGCTGCACGACACCAGCAGCAGCACGCTCAACAGCAGCAGACACGCGTATCGATATGGTTCCTTCATGGACATGGGTGTTAAACCGGCAAATCGCTTCCTGACGCCCAGCGAGCCCAAAAAAATGAGCCCAGGTGAATCCCTTCGCCTTGAATCTGAATCGCAGACAGATTTATCACTCAACCATGAAGGAAACAAGGGCTATCCACGCCGTTTTTTTTGCCTTTCGGCTTGATTTACCGTCAGGCGTGCATCTATGATGGGTCATGTGAGTATTATCGTCCCTCGAACCCATCGAAATCCGAAACGCATCTCCAACCAACGCTTTGCACCGTTAGGCCGCGGAATGAAACACAGCTGAACGCCGCTGCAAACATTCTGGGAAGGAACGCTCACGATGAAAGAACTCATTGTTCATATCGCCCGGTCACTGGTGGACAAGCCCGATCAGGTCAGCGTCGCAGAAGTCCATGGTAATCAAACCACGGTGTTGGAGCTGACGGTAGCCAAAGAAGACCTGGGCAAGGTAATCGGCAAGCATGGCCGAACCGCTCAAGCCATCCGAACCATATTAGGCGCCGTCTCCTCGAAAGCCAAAAAGCGCACGGTCCTCGAAATCATCGAATAGCGGCCTGACAACCGCTGCGGTCTGTGGGTCCCCCTGCAACCAGCGGGATATCCGACGATTCTTTGAACGGCGATTGATTGCGGCGGCCGCCATGGGCGGCGATTCAGTATCGATCCAGGATCATCCGCCGCATCTGCTCGGTGGAGAGCGGCACGGGATTGTTTTTGTTGGATGCGACCGCCACGAGCTGATCGACCTGGGCGGTGGTCAACCCGAAAGCCTTGAGTCGGGGAACCTTCAATCGATCCAGCCATCGGTAAAGGTCTGCCACCAGAGCGCGGCAGGAACCGATACGGTCTTCTGGCGATGCACCGAACAGACGCGCAATGTGCACCAATTTGTCGAGCGCAATGTCGCCGGCACCCCCCTCAACCAGGTTGTCAACCGTCGCCTTTAGCGCATAGGGCAGCAGATTGGCGCAGGCCACGCCGTGAGGAATGGCCACCAGCCCGCCCATGGGACCGGCCACGCCATGCACCACGCCCAGGCCCGCATGTGCCAGGGTGACGCCGGAGAGAAAGGCCCCATAGGCCACCTCGCCGCGGCAACCCGGATCGGCGGCACCTTTCCCGCAAGCCTCGGGAAGGGCCGGAATCAAGCGGCGCAGGCCATCGATGGCCAGGGCGTCGGTCAGGGCCGAGGCCTTTATAGAAACATAGGATTCGATCAACTGGGTCAGGGCATCCATACCGCAGGCGGCGGTCAGCAGTGGCGGCGACGAAAGGCACAGCTCAGGATCCAAAAGCGCCAGTTTGGGTATGTAGTTGTCGTGGCGCAGGGATTTTTTAAAGCCCTTCGGGCCGACCCGGGAAATCACCGCATTTTTAGTGGCCTCGCTGCCGGTGCCCGATGTGGTCGGCACGGCGATGACCGGCAGCGACCGCCCCGAAAGCCGGTGCGTGCCTACCCCTTCCAGGTAGTCTAATACGGAGCCGTTTTCGTTCAGCATGGCGGCTACGGCTTTTCCGCCGTCCAGGACACTGCCGCCGCCGATGGCGATCAACAGGTCGACTGCCTTGCCCCTGAACTCATCGACCACCGTATCGACCATTTCGGGCGACGGTTCACCGGGGATGCGGGTGTGGTAAACGGCCATCCCGGCCGCTTTCAGATCTTCCTTGAGGCGGGACAGGTGGCCGGCGCGTTCCAGGGATCCGGCTCCGGTCACCACCAGTGCGCGTTGGCCGAAGCCCCGGGCGCACTTCCCCAGCCGGCCAATCGTTCCCGGGCCAAAAATCAGTTGCGGCATCGCCGTAAACGTGAAGGGTTGCAACATGGGTCCTGTTGTCTGCACCGCATGTGGCCTGTTCGTGAACGACACCAGGCCCCGGTCGTCTATGATCGCAGGCCGCCGATAAATCCCGCCAGCGCGCCGACGCCCTTTTTCTCGACCAGCCGCAGGGCCTGGGTGCCGATCACGGCGATGTCGGCCCGGCCTTCCAGGAAGCGGACGTCGGCCTTGTCCTTGACGCCGAATCCCAGTGCCAGGGGCAGCGGTGTAGCCGCCCGGCAGCGCCCCAGATAATCGCCGATCTGCCGCGAGAAATCGGTCTGGTCGCCGGTGACCCCCTTGCGGGCCACGCAGTAAATGAAGCCACTGGCGACCCGGGCAATCGTGTTCATGCGCCCATCGGCGGTGGTCGGCGAGAAGATAAAGATGGGCGCCAGTCCATGTGTTCCCATGGCATCGAGGTAGGCATCGGCCTCTTCCGGGGGCAGGTCCGGCACGATGGCGCCCTGCAGCCCCGCCGTGTGCATGTGATCGGCAAAGCGCGTGACGCCGTACTTGAACAAGATGTTATAGTAGGTCATGTACAAAAAGGGGATGGGGAACCGCTCGGCCGCCGCGCGCCCGAAATCCAGGCACTGGGCGACCGTCACACCGTTGGCCAGAGCCTTCTGGTTGGCCTTTAAAATCACCGGGCCGTCGGCGATCGGTTCGGAAAAGGGTATCTGCAGCTCCATCATGTCCACCCCCGCCGCCACCATGGTGTCCACGATCTCCATCGAGGCCGCAAGCGACGGGTAGCCGATGACGATGTGGGTCATCAGCAGGATCGGCTTTTCCTCTAGCCGAGCACGAATGTAGGATTCAAGCATGATACTGTTTCGCCTTTGCAATGATGAATTGTTTCCACTTGGGATCGTCGAAGGCATCGGCAATCGTGAAGATGTCTTTGTCTCCCCGGCCGGACTGGTTGATCAGGATGATGTCGTCCGTTGACATCTGGGGCGCCTCCCTGAAGGCCCGCGCGAAGGCGTGCGCCGACTCCAGGGCCGGGATCACCCCCTCTTTGCGCATGGTCAGCGAGAGCGCCGCAATCACCTCCTGATCCGTGGCGCCTTCGAAGCGCACCCGTCCCTTTTCTTTCAGATCCGCCAGGATCGGCGAAACACCCACATAGTCCAGGCCGGCGGCGATGCTGTGCGTTTCGCGCATCTGGCCGTCGGCGTTCTGGAGGAAATAGGTCTTGTACCCCTGGGCCACGCCGACGCTGGCGTCGCTGGAACACAGCCGCGCGGCGTGCTGGCCCGAACCCAGGCCGTGTCCGGCCGCTTCCACCCCAACCAGATCGACGTCATCGTCAAAAAAGCCGCTGAAAACCCCCATGGCGTTGGAGCCGCCCCCCACACAGGCAAAGACCCGCGACGGCAGCCGCCCTTCCCTTTCCAAGAGCTGCCGGCGGGCCTCTTGGCCGACGATGGACTGGAACCAGGAGACCATCTCCGGAAACGGGTGCGGGCCACAGGCGGTTCCCAGCACGTAGTGGGTGGTGTCCATGTTCTTGACCCAGTCCCGGAACGCCTCGTTGATGGCGTCTTTTAAAATGCGGGTCCCGTCGGTCACCGGCACCACCGTGGCGCCCAGCTGCTCCATCCAGAACACGTTGGGGCGCTGGCGCTCGACGTCCACCGCGCCCATGTAGATGGTGCAGTCGAGGCCGAAACGGGCCGCCATGGTGGCCGTGGCCACGCCGTGCTGGCCGGCTCCGGTTTCGGCGATCACCCGGGTCTTGCCCATGCGCTTGACCAGCAGCCCCTGCCCCATGACGTTGTTGGCCTTGTGGGCGCCGGTGTGGTTGAGGTCCTCACGTTTGATGAAGATGCGGGCCCCGCCCAAATGGCGGGTCAGGTTTTCCGCGCAGGTCACCGGCGTCGGCCGGCCGGAGTAGCTGGCCATGAGCTGTTCGTATTCGCGCCAGAATGACGGATCGCTTCTGGCCGCGGCATAGGCCGCTTCGAGTTCGTCAAAGGTGGCAACCAGAATCTCGGGTAAAAACGCCCCGCCGAAGCTGCCGAAATAGCCGCGCTTAATCATGGCCCGGGCCTCCAATCTGCTGTGAAAAAACAAATCGTTCGGTGTTGCAGTAGAGCATCGAAAAAACGGCGTTGTTGGCCTGCCTGAAATTGAGAAACCGCTCAACGATCAAAAGCGGCGTATCGGTTTGAACGGCCATCAAGGCCGCCTTTTGGGCATCCGGGCAGGCGATACGAAAGGTCTGCCGCCCCCCCACCGGCCGCATGTAAAAGCGGGTCTCGACCACCTGGGCCAACGATCTACCGGCCAGGTCCACGCGCTCGATCCCCTTGAACAGCACCGGGTGCAGGTAGATCTCTTCCAGCAGCACCGGCGATTGATCCACCCGGTTCAAGCGGCAGATAAAAAAGGCCCTGCCCCCGGCAAACGGATTCGGACCGCCATCTGCCACCGCGATCTGTTGGGTGGGCTGCAGCAGCTTAACGTCGACAGCGATCCCCTGCCGGTGAAAGGCCGCGCTGGTGCCGGCCAGGGAAAAAAGATCGATGGCCTTGACGGGCCGGCGCACATAGGTCCCCGAGCCGCGCTGACGCCGCAGCAGGCGTTGTTGCACCAGCACGTCGATGGCCTGGCGCACCGTGGGGCGGCCGATGCCGTAATCCCGGACCAGCTGGGGCTCCGATGGAATCCGCGCACCGGGAGCGTAGTCGCCGCTGCGGATGGCCTCCGCGAGGATGTCGGCCAGCTGGCGGTACAGGGGTATGGGGGATTGGGGGTTGAGCATGGATGTTCATGACTCCTGACTCACTGACTCCTGACTCCTGACTCCTGACGACATATGCCTTAAATTTGTAAAGTTGTCAATACAATTAAGATGCGTACATGTCGAAATCACCTTCCATTTGATCCTTGATATCGCTCGAAGCAGTTAGACCGCCCGCTTTTTTGCGGCTTAATCGGAAGGCACCAGTTTCAAGGCCCAATGGTTCAGCTTGCCTTGATCGCCCCCCCCACGATCCGATACGTTTAGTGTCCAGAGGCCATTAATCGTCTCTCCGCGTAGCATCATCAGGTGCGGCGTGTTTTCTCCGGTGTAGGTCTTAATGATATTGTTTGCAGAACCGCCGGTGCGATTATGGAGTAAAACATGTGTGCCGTTTGGGGAGACCAGTTCGACCCGTAAATCGCCGATATAAGTGTGCGTGATGTCGAGTTCGGCGTGAATATCGTCAAGATGACCGCCAATTTCAACATTTAGGGATCGTGACATCCCACCCGGGAGATTGTCCGGAATGATAATTCCGGGGGATTCCTCAACATCAAACGCATACTGCCTCTTCCCGCTGATCTCCAGCTGCCAACGTTTTAAACGGCCACGGTCTTGAGCCGCCAAGTCCTGAACATGAAGTGTCCAAACACCCTCAACCGGTTCGTCTAAGAAAGCCAGCAGCGCGGACGTGGAACTGATATCAAATTCGCCGTGTAGATCGTTGGCACCGCCGCCGGCACGATCATGGAGCGTCACTGCGGTACCGGAGGGTGAAATCAAGGCGATGCGCAGATCTCCGATGTAGGTGTGCGTGATCTCCACATGAACCTTTATGGAACCAAGTGTGAAATCCAGGTCACACACGATTTCGTCTTTAATCCCTCTTGAATTGTTATCCGGAATGCTTCTGTCCGGAGATGCGTCGCCCTGGAAAATTAAATCACCTGGCCGGACACCGCGTCTCATGGCCTCCGCAACGGCAGCAGCGGCATCTACCCGTCCGTGCCCAAACCAGGGGCTCCATGTGCCGTCTGCGTCACCCACATCGCTAAAGTGGCCATTGTCAAAAGGTGCAATCGGAGATATATCCCAGCTTGTATCGGGATCGAAACCGGCGGACGGCGTAGGTGGATAAGCTTGGAAATCGAGATCCTTTGAAGCCGTCTGCTTGAGAATGGAAACGATTTCCAGCGCGGTCAGGTCAGGATTTGCTGAAACCATCAGGGCGGCAATGCCGGCCACCAAAGGGGTTGCACTTGAGGTACCACCGAATTCGTGGGTAACACCACCCGGTTGCCCGGTTGTCGTGGTAACGCCCAATCCCCTGACATCCATGCGATAGTAAGCATGGCCATTACTGCTGGGCGCACATAGGGAAATCCCCGGTCCATAATTGGAATAGTGACTCCGCCGCGCCGTACTTGCCAGTGCCGCAATATTCATGATGCCCGGAATTCCAACCAGATTTCTATCAAACTGTCTCGCCGTATTAACACCGATCCATTCCGCGGAGCCATCATCGTACACACGCCATCCATGGGTAAATGGCACATCTACAGTTGCCGTGTGGCTGATGGGGCAATTGTCATTACCGGCCGCCCACAAAAACACGATGCCCTTCCCACGCCTTCCGCCGGTCTGAGCAAGTTCGGTTAGGCGATTAATAACCGGAAGGGCTAGTACGAAGGTTGGCACTCCGCTCCATGAGTTGGACATCACATCCACCTTGTCCGCTATGAAATTCAACGCGGTCAGCAGCTTCGAATCACTGATATATAGAGATGGACCATCTGACTCCCACTGGACGGGGAGCAGACGGCATCCTGGCGCAGCCCCGACGGTCAGCAAAGCGTCTACTTCGCCGGCAATCACCCCGGCACAAGATGTGCCGTGATTGGAACCGGGTTGATACATTTCGCCCGGATCAGCATCGATATCACCCGAAGTGATCAAGCGTTCTCCACGGAAATATCCCCAGTCGGCAAATTTGTCAGGAGAATCGAAATCATGATGGTCCAGCTTGCAGCCATCATCCGTAACCGCGACGACAACTTGCTCACTTCCGAAATGGTCCAGCAAGCGCCATGCATCCTCACATTGCGAGCATGCGCGCGTGTCATAATCCGGATCATTCAGATCCGTATGCAAGTGCCATTCACGCCCATATTGCGGATCTAAAGGAACAGCAAATTGACTGGTGGCCATACGCTGGTCCAGATCATGCTCGGCCACTTCGACCAGAGGATCTTCTTCGGTCAGTTTCACCACCAGCTTAACCGGGTTCATACCGGTATGCGTGGTCAGTTGAAATAGATAATCACGGTCACTGTAAACCGCCTTTTTAACGAGGCCGTAACGACCGGCAAATGCATCGACCTCCCCGGGGGACGGCGGTGTTTTAAATACGACAAAAATTCGATCGGTTATCAAAAACTCGGCTCCGGTTTGTGCCTCAAAATAGGCATGGTGGGTCGGTGCGACCGCGCGGCTGCGGCGCATCACCGATTCGAGATTTGTCGAAGTTGTCGTTATCAGCGTCGCACCAGATGATACCTGCTGCTTGTCGACAATCGCATCATCATCCAAACTGCCAGGCAAGGCTCGGACAACCATTTGGACGAGGCTCTTGTTAAGCTCAATTTTCTTCCCTGATCGATAGGTGTATGTTTTTTCTGATGCAGTCATAATTCTTTACCTTCCTGACGATGTTTAGGTTTATGTTGAAGATTTTGTGGCTAAGGTAATCATTTTCTCAAGTTCCAGCAGAAACATCTGATCATCCTTGATGGCGATGGCTTTCGGGCTGTTCACTATTTATTACCAGCATATGTCGTTGAGTACTTCGCATGGATCTCTTGGCGGCCGTCCCCTGGGATCTTTGGGCGGTGTTGACGCAACCATGATCGGCTCTATCGGCTTCCATTGTTCATTTGTGATTTCCATCCTGATTATATGGAAAAAACGATATTTTTCGCCAACTACACCTACGCGTCGTCTCAAGATTCCCCTTTCCGACCCCAATGAAGAAGGCAATGGATTGACCTGGTGGGTTGAATTCCCTATGATACGCACAGATCGTTCCTTTGCGGGATGCTTCAAGTTGCTGCCGGCACCCACAACTCCCGCACAAACGGCAACATCCGGTGCGGACGGCATAAACAGGCAGAAAGCGGATGCACCATGACCACCCCCGACCCCTGGCCCGTCCTGATCATCGACGACGAAGCAGACATCCGCGACGTCACCGCCCTGACCCTGGTGGATGCGGGCTACCGGGTCGAAACCGCCGCCGACGGCATCGAGGGCCTAGCGCGGTGTGAACAGTTCGCCCCCAGCATCGTCATCACCGACATCCGCATGCCCGGCATGGACGGCCTCCAGGTTCTCGAAAAAATCAAGCAGCGCTTTCCGGACACGGAAGTCATCGTCGCCACCGCCTTCGGCGAAATGGAAACCGCCATTCGCGCCCTGCAGTTGGATGCCTCCGACTTCATCACCAAGCCGATCCACACCGAGGCCATGATGGTGGCCCTGGAACGCGCCCGCCAGCGCTATCGCACCCGCCAGCAGTTGAAAGCCTACACCCGGCGTCTCGAAAGCGGCCTCTCACGCACGACCCGGGAGCTGGAGGAGACCGTCGCTTATCAGGAGCGGCTGATCGAAAGCTCCATGGACGGCATTTTAGGGTGCAATGCCAGCGGCAAGGTAATGACGTTCAACCACAGCATGGAGCAGATGCTGGGCGTCGACCGCGCCGGTGTTCTGGGCCAGGCCACCCTGGAGCGTTTTTTCAGCGCAAGGGAATACCGCCGCTTTCAAAATGACCTGTCCGGGTCCGGCCACGGCGGCGCAGACCGGCTGATGCTCTACGAAACGGCTTTGCTGGACCACCGCCGGCAGTCGGTACCGGTTCAACTGTCGGCCAGCGTGTTGATGGCGGCCGGCCGTTCCGCCGGCCTGGTCTGCTTTTGCCGGGACCTGCGTCGCATTCACCGCCTGGAGCAGGAGATGGCCGACCAGGCACGGCTGCTGCATCAGGACAAGATGATGTCTCTGGGCCGCCTGGCCGCCAGCGTGGCCCACGAGATCAACAATCCCCTGGCCGGAATTCTCAACTACATCCGTCTGATGCGCCGGTCCATGGACAAGGGTCCGCTGGCGGCGGACAAGCAGGCCCAGTTCACTCGCTACCTGGCGGTCGTGGAAGCGGAAACCGACCGCTGCGCCAAAATCGTCTCCGGCCTGCTGACTTTTTCGCGCAAATCACCGATCGCGTTCGGGCCGGTGGACATCAAGGAGATTCTGGACCGCAGCATGGTGCTGGCCCGGCACCGGCTCGAACTGGGCAACATCGACCTGGTCGCCCGAATCCAGGCCGCGATCCCACCCGTGGCGGCCGATGCCAATCAGCTTCAGCAGTGTTTTCTCAACCTGTTTTTCAATGCCGCAGACGCCATGCCCGACGGCGGCACCCTCACCGTCGATGCCGCACCGCACAACACACCCCACAGCGTGGTCATCCGGGTGACCGACACCGGCCACGGCATTCGCGAAGAAGATCTGGGCCGAATTTTCGAGCCCTTCTTCACAACCAAACAGGAAGGCCACGGCATCGGCCTCGGGCTCTCCACCACCTACGGCATCATCGAGCGCCACGGCGGGACCCTGTCGGCGGTCAGTCAGCCGGGCCAGGGCACGACCTTCGAAATCCGACTCCCGGTAGAAAACGCCATGGCAGCACCGGAGGCCGAAAGTCCGTCGGGAGGGTCGACATGAGCGGGGTCGCGCAGGACCTTGATCAAAACCTGGGCATCCGCTGCGACCACTGGCTGGATGCGATGGACGAGCTCAACATCGGTGCCTTCGTGGCCGACAACACCCGTCGAATCACGGCCATCAACCTTAGTGCCCAGGCCCTTTTGGGGCTCAGGGACCAGGAAGTGGTCAACCAGGACTGCCGCGAGGTATTCACCGGGGTCCCGTGCACGGTCGACTGCGTGATCGATCATCCGGATGCCGCCGTCGACCGGAATCCCGACCTGGAGGTCACCGACGAGAAAAACCGGCGGCACCTGATCACCCGCATGGCCACGCCCGTCTACAGCCGCGAGGGTCGGATTACCGGCTGCATGACCATCTTGCAGGACCACTCGCCCATCACCCAGCTGATCGACCGCCTGCACTACGAGGAGCGAAGCCTCAAGATGATACTGGAGAATCTGGACGTGGGCATTTTTACCGTGAACCGCGGGGGCTTGATCAACTTTTTCAACCGCGCCGCCGAAACCATCTCGGGCTACGATCGGCACGAGGTGCTGGGCCAGTCCTGCGCCATGATCTTTTCCGGGGAGCGATCGCCGGATGTCTGCCTGCTCAAGGAATCGATCGCCTCGGGCAAATCCCGCAGCAGCAGCGAGGGCCGCATGACCGACCGGGACGGGGTCACCATTCCCATCCGCGCCACCTACATCGCCCTGAGAAACGAGAAGAACGTCATCGTGGGGGGGCTGGCCACCTTTCACGACATGACCCTGGCCCACCAGTTGAACCGGGCCATCAGCGACCGCTACACCTTCCACGACATGATCGGCAAGGCACCGGCCATGCGCAGGATTTTCGAAATGGTGTCGGTCGTGGCCCCCAGCGATTCTACCGTGCTGGTGGAAGGCGCCACGGGGACCGGCAAGGACCTGCTGGCCAAGGTGATCCACTCGGCCAGCCGGCGGGCGAGCCAGCCCCTGGTCAAGGTCAACTGCGCCGCCATCCCGGAAAACCTGCTCGAATCGGAGATCTTCGGTTATGTCAAAGGGGCTTTCACCGGCGCCGACCGGGACAAACCCGGCCGCTTCTCCGATGCCCAGGGCGGCACGATCTTTCTGGATGAAATCGGCGACCTGCCGCTGGCCCTGCAGGCCAAGCTGCTGCGGGTCCTGGAAGACAAGGAGTTCTATCCGTTGGGGTCGCGCCGCACCCGCAAGGTCGACGTGCGCATCGTCTCGGCCACCAACCGGCGGCTCAAGGATATGGTGGCTGGCAAGCTGTTTCGCGAGGACCTGTTCTACCGGCTCAACGTCATGCGCATCGAACTGCCCCCCCTGAGGGAACGCCGGGGCGACCTGCCCCTGCTGATCCGCCACATCGCCCGAAATCTGTGCGCCGCCCGGGCGGTCTCACCGCCGGCCATCTCGAAAACGGCCATGCGGATCCTGCTCAACTACGACTACCCGGGCAACATCCGGGAGTTGGAAAATATTCTGGAACACGCCCTGATCATCTGCCGCGATACCATGATTCAGCCCGAACACCTGCCGGACTACGTCCAGCAGACACGGCAACCGGGTGCAACGCCGTCTGCGGCCAAGGCTGTGGTCCGCTACCACGACGAGGAACACCGGCGCATCATGGCGGCGCTCTCACAGACCGGCGGCCACCGCCTCAGAGCGGCCCGGGAGCTGGGCATGGATCGCACCACCCTGTGGCGCAAGATGAAACGCTACGGTATGCTTGGATAGACGATGGACGTAATCTCGCCTGTTGCCAAACCAGGGCAGGACCGGATCGTCTAATCGAAAACAAGCCCGGCACCTGGCATCACGGCAGCGCCAGCGTCCTAAGGCTCGATCCGAGTCCCCAGCACCTTGAGAAACGCGGCCAGCCACTGGGGGTGGGCCGGCCAGGCCGGGGCGGTGACCAGGTTTCCGTCCACGTGGGCCTGGTCCACGGGGATGTCCACGAAAGTTCCGCCGGCGCAGCCCACATCAGGACCAACGGCAGGATAGGCCGAACAGCTTCGTCCCCGAACGACGCCGGCGGCCGCCAGAACCTGGGCGCCGTGGCAGACGGCCGCGATCGGTTTGTCGGCCTGGGCGAAGTGGCGCACGATCTCCAGCACCCTGGCATTGAGCCGGATGTACTCTGGGGCCCGGCCGCCGGGGATCACCAGGGCGTCGTAATCCTCGGCCTTGACCTCGTCGAATGTGGCGTTGAGGCCGAAGTTGTGGCCCGGTTTTTCGCTGTAGGTCTGGTCGCCCTCGAAATCGTGCACGGCGGTCCGCACCGTGTCACCGGCCTTTTTGTCCGGGCAGACCGCATGCACCGTGTGGCCAACCATTGACAGGGCCTGGAACGGCACCATCACCTCGTAGTCCTCGACAAAATCGCCCACCAGCATGAGAATCTTTTTAGCTGCCATGATCGTTGCCTCCTCGGTTGGTTTGCGTATGAATCATTCTCCGCCACGTTGGCACGGCTTGTCAACAGGTTACCTTGCGTTCGACCGCACGCATTTTTACCATCCGGATCCGGGACGCTTCCATCAGTTCCAGGGTCGGCGCAAACAGCACATAATCGCCGGTGACAACCCGTAAACCGTCAATACAAATAAAACCTGCAATCAAGCCAACGGTAGTTGCATGCCAAACCGGCAGACGGAAGAAGGTATACCCGATGATCAGGCAGGCCAGAAATCCGAGGAAATAGATTGAATGAAAGGCATTAGGGACCATTAAACCCATGGCGATATAACCTGCAGCGGTTAACAACACGAAGATACCCAACATTGATCATAAGCCCTCCATGAACCCATGGCGTCGTTTTGCTGCCCCAGAATCCGTTGATGCCACAAAAAAGGCAGAGCCTCGTGAGAGGCCCTGCCAGGTGAGTTTTAATGAGTTGCCTGAAATATCGAAGCTCTGCCGTTAATCATGTCCTCAGAGTTTACAGGTGGCTTCTGATGCCCTGCCAGCTATGCATCTGTTGATGAAATAACCCAGGGCAATCAGTGTAATGGCTGTTCCAATCATAGGGCACCGTCCTTTCAGTTAACCGGCGACATCGATTCCCATGTCACATCCCAGGTTCTCGTCTTTATTTTCGCATTCGAAATTGGCTTCGCGGGTATCAACGTGTCCTTCGTTGCGGTCGTCGCTGTAATCCTGCACTTTATTTTCGGCCATGGTATCACCTCATTGGTTTGTTGTTTTACTGGTTGATGTGTCTTTTCCTTGGTGACCAAAATATACGGCATTGATGGAAAAAGACAATGTGAACCGGCTGGCGGTCGAATGGTAGGTGGAAGCTACTAATCTGTTCAGTCAACTATCTTGAAGTCACTCAGAGTTGGTATATGTTGGACATCAACTGTTGAGTAACGTTCCAAACAACCGGCTCGACGGAGGTGGGTCCGGTTTATTTACCTTGTTGGGCGTCATTGGCCTGCTTAGCTAAACCAACAACTGCAACTATTGTGGCTTAGAAGCGACACCTTCAATGATGTCTGTGTTCTGTGAATCAATTATTAGCCACCTATTTTTATCTTTTAGCAACACGTTCAAAAGTATTCCATTCCGCTCTGGCAATGGTGCCCCGTCAGGTGTGACGTGGCCTTTTAAATTCCAACGGCATCGCGCAATCGCTATTTTGGGTACGGGAAATCTGGTGGAGACTTCTGCGATGGTCAATCTGCTATTCTTAAAAAGTGTTTGGTGCGTGAACTCATGAGCTGCCTTGATTTCTTCCCTTCCCTTCCACCATAACCCAACAACATTTACAAACTCGGCGTCCGTTGCAAACAACTCGGAAAAGGCTATCATATCGTGTCGGTTCCAGCTTTTGGCAAATGACTCGATGACCCGTGATACTTTTGTTTCTTCCGTATGTTCTGTTGACATTAGTTTTTTCCCTTTTCTAACCACCGTGTGGTGGTGGAGTTGTTATTTCCGCTGGCCTTACGACCCGCCAGGTTGTTGCAGTCCTCTGGGGAGCTGCCAGGATATACCCACAATTTCCCGGGCGGGACTTATCCTCACTGTATTGCAGGAACCAACGCAAAATCTACGCCTAAGCGAATCAAGGCGGCTTTCCCACGAACGGTTAAGTCAGAAATGAAATGGAATTGTTTCCGCAAGTCGATCGGATAGGCCTTCAGCCGGTAATGCGTACCCCACGGTTTTTCCATTACAATTACCGCAATCGGGTTTTCCAGCTGAACATAGGGGCTCGTCAAGGCTACGTCGTAGAGTGCTTGTTTAGCTAGTGCACCATCATGGTGCGGATTCAGGTAGAAGTCGGCTACACACATCAAGTGTGTCTCCCCATCGTTGGCATTAAAAATTAGGTTGTCCCACATCTTCAGATAGGGAATCGAAACCGTGGTATCGTCAGGGGTGATAATCTCGACCGTACGCATGCCGATCTTTTTTACTTCCCCGTAAGCACCATCCACCTCAATCCAATCTCCTGGACGATAAGGCATTTCATACAGTGTCACGATACCTGCAATCAGGCTGCTGAAATAATCTTTCAACCCAAAACCCAATACCAGTCCCGACGCACCGAGCAGGGCGACCATATTCGCTACCGTGGGCTCGACAATCTGCGGGATGACGAGCACGATGGCGACAGCGATAATGAGTAGACGAAAAAGAGGTACCGAAGCCAATAGGTAAAGCCGATAGGCCCCTGCCAGCTTGTTGGCCATCCATGATAACAAGCGTTGGCTTAGTGCAATCAATAAAAGGGAGCCTACTACGATGAGTGCAACATTTATAATCGCAGAGTGGCGGGTGGAAACCATCAAGAGACACAAGTTGCCATATCGAATCCATCTTATCCGTTTTTTCGGGTAGCTGCGGCATGTCAATCAAACGCTCTGTCGAAATATCGATTGGAAGAGGCGGAGGATGATTTAGCTCCCCGCTGAGCCGTCACGGGCCTCCTTCGACGCATCCGATGATCCTGTGCGACCGGCACTCAAATGGGCAATGATACCTTCCCTATCGGCGTCGCTGAGGTATAAATGCACATCGCGTTGTGGATAGGGGATGCCAATGCCCTCAGCGTCGAAGCGTTTTTTTACCTCACGGGTAATGTCCCAAAATACGCCCATGCGATGGGCCCGCTTGGACCACGGTCGCACGATGAAATTCACCGATGACTCCCCGAGGGAGTTGACGCAGATTTTGGGAGCCGGTTTTTCGAGCACCTTCGGGTGCGCGGCAACCACCGCCTCCAGAATGGCCTGTGCTTTGTCGATGTCATCGTTGTAACCGATGCCGAATTCCATATCTACACGGCGTTCATCGAAGGCACTGGCGTTGGTGATCACATCTTGCCAAACCTTGTTGTTGGGCACCACCATCAACCTGTTGTCCAGTGTCTTGATGGTCGTCGACACCAAATTCAACGACTCCACCTTGCCCGACACGCCGCCGGCCTCAATGAAATGGCCCACATCGAAAGGCCTGAAAAAAAGGATCATCAGGCCGTTGGCAAAGTTGCTCAGCGAATCCTGAAGGGCAAAAGCGATGGCGAAACCGGCGGCGCCAACGACGGCGAGTAGGGGGCCGACGCTGACCTCCAAGGCAGCCAAGGCCATGATCAGACCGACGGCCAAAACGACCCATCGAGCGGTCCTGACAAAGAAATCCTCCAACAACCGCGATGTCCCGGGAACACGCTTCATGCCTTGGTGGATTAGGCGACTTAGGATGCCGGAAACGATCCAAGTGACGAGCAGGATGCCGATGAAGGTGAGGATGTTCAATCCCCACCGATGACCGCCCTCCTCTGAGATCAGCCAGGTTTTGATAGCCAGCCAGGTCGACGTCGCATCCTTGACGTCCACTTGAATGCCGCTGACGGCCGAGGCGTAAAGCTGGTAATCGCGGATTTTGGCCAGCGTGTCGGCATCGCTTTCATCGGTCTTTTCCTCCAGGGCGGTGATCACCGTTTTGAATTGATCCAACAGCACGGTGCGATCTTTGCGCAGTTCGGCGATCCCCTCGAGCAGCTTGACTTTTTGCTCCTCTTTTTTTTGCTGGGCACTTTCTTTGCCGGGTTCAGGTTCGGCCGTTTGCTTGGTCTGCCCTGTCTTTTCTATTTCCTGATTGTGACGTTTGACCGTGATTTCAGCGCTCGAGATCTGCTCTGCCTTGGCCTGGACGAGCACCTGCCAGGCCTCGGCTTCGATCAGCAGCTGGCTTTTGGTCAACGGTTTCAGCAGCAACTCCAGTTCATCGACCGGGATAACCGGATCCCCTGTTGTGACCGGCTCGGGATGGGGAGCATCGCCAGTTTTTTCTGAGGAAACGGCATTTCCATAAAGACTCAAGGTAAAAACGAGATAAAAAAACAAGCATATTCGTAACCGTTGCATCATAAACCTCCTTGAGCAGATTGATGCTATAGAGTTATTTTGAATTGCGGTCTGACAATCAATCGGTTAGCAAAAAAAGGCGCCAGGAAACACTCTGTTTTGACTGTCGATACAAAAACCCAGAGTTTTTGGCCAAAGTGTCTGATGAAAATTAACCGACGAGGTTGTAGGACATACAAACGCCTGATTACATGCGTCAGCATCAATTGAAAATAAATAGAATCGGTTACGGTGAAACCGCTGGCAAAAAAATCAATAGATGCGGCAATAAATGATTCAAAAGTTTACACTGTTAGTGGGGCAACCAACGCTCATCGACAATAGATTTGCCCACCAAAAATATTTTTACAAAAATCAACCCAGCAATAAACCCACCGATGTGCGCGCCGTAGGCCACACCACCGCTAGAATCGCCGCTGAACATGCCTATGGAACTGATCAGTTGGAAAGCAAACCAGACCCCGATGGCCACAAGAGCCGGTACCTCCCGGACAAAACGAAAGATGAGCACACGCACGCGCCGTTTCGGAAACAACAAAAAATAACCACCCAAAACACCAGAAATTGCCCCGGAAGCCCCCAGGCTGGGTACGAGCAAATCGGCGTTTAATGCGGAACTGGTAAAAACATGCGCCAATGAGGCGAGCACACCACAAAACAAATAAAAACCGAGGTAGCGTGCATGGCCCATCAGGTTCTCGATGTTGTCACCGAAGATATATAGGTAGAGCATATTGCCCAGAAGGTGCATAAAACCGCCATGCATGAACATGGACGTCAGGAGGGTTAGGTAGACGGATACCGGCGTTTTTCCAAGCCCAGGAATGCGATAGTGCTGCCCGCTGTTCGAGTCGCGGATGATCCTTTCCTCGGTGACAATATCGGTTCCGGTGAGAATTTCCTGCGGTACCGTGGACAATGAATAGGTGAATGGCAGATTGTTCCCCATCTCCTGCAAAAAGAAAAATACCAGAAGGTTAAGTCCTATCAGGGACAGGTTGATAAACGGACGAATTCTTCGATCAGAATTATCATCGCCGATGGGGATAAACATGGCTTGACCTTTTCAGTTATTTTCTCTTGAAACCTAAAACCCCGCCGACCCCCGCCGCGCCGGCAGAGGGAATAAGCGACACGAGATATTGCCTGGCCCCCTCGATACTTTCTCCAGCCCATGCGGAGGTCGAATTCAACCAAGATTGTATGGCCGACGCATCCCAGCCAATCCACGCCAATGCCCCGACTGCGGCAACAGCCAGTCCGGTGACAATCGAGGTCAGTTTGATGGCCCGCCTTGCCCCCCAGCCAATAAAGAACCCGGCGAGGTAGCTACCGGTGACAGTCAGGGTGCCGGGGGCGAAGGACTGCAGCCATGACGCGTCCGTACCTTTTCCGGACCCCACCGTCGATACACCGAGGGCGCCTAAAAAGAGCCCGCCGGTGAGCAGCACGGATTTTGCGGTAAACGGGGAGCGGCTTCCACGTCGCTGATCCTTAAACTGTGAAACGCTTCTAACGTTTTGAACCAAACGTTTTGACATGTCCGTATCTTCCAGTTCTTTCTTGAACGGCAATCAGAGTCCGCTAAAGGCTGCCGTTGCGGTTTGTCAAGCAACCTGCGATTGAACGGTCAGCAGCGTTGGCGTTGTATGATAACCAATTAGATGATCAAGTGCGCTGCATACCGATCACTTGTTCTAAAACAGCAACCGTTTCAGGGTTCAAGCCGAGACGCTCGGCCAAGTTTTTCATATAGGTCCGCTCCGCTGGAGTATCGACTTCGATCGCCAACAGTGAAGCCGCATATAGTTGAGCCCCCAGTGCCGGTTGACCGGCAGCCGCATTGACCAGCCCATCCGTATCCATCGGTTTTCGCATCTCGGCGGCTACAAACGCCTTGGCCTCGCTGTCGATTCCCATCTCACCGAGCTTGCCGATGATCCGGGTCATTTCTTGCTCGTCGATCTTGCCATCGGCCTTGGTGGCATTGATCATGGCTTTCAAAAAAAGGCCCGCGTCGTGTTCCAAAGCTTTCTTTTCTTCGGGCGTTTCTGGTTCCTGCAACCCCACCGGCACCTCTTTGGGGGTTGCCTGCCCGCCCTTCTTCAGGGCCGCATAGCCCATGGCTCCCAAAAGCGCCATGACGCCGCCGCCGAGGGCGCCTCCCATCGAACGGCCGCCGCCGCCCAGCAGCGCACCGGCCAGAGCCCCGATGCCCCCGACAGCCAGGTTGCGCTTTCCACCCACGGCCCGGCTGGCATCATCGAGGACATTGCCAAGCATCCCCCCGATACCACCACTGCCACCTCCGCCGAGCATCTTAGACAGGGCATCGCCCAGTCCACCACCAGCGGACGAACCACCAGAAAGTCCTGACAGCAGACCGTCCGAAGCCTTACCACCCGCGCTCAGGGCGTTTCGCATGCGCTGGTTGGCAGAACCAGTCAGGCCCGACTGCGTGAGCGCACCAAGTAAATCACTCATGTTAAACATACCCGTCTCCTTTGATTAGAATTGATCGCACCTTCTTTACCTTTCGTTTATAGGCCGTTTTCGGGTCTGTCGGGTTCAAAAAGTGAGAAAGCAACAAGGCTTGGCTGACTGCAGTTAGAAGCCACCACCGGTGCGAAATCCGCCACCGCCCATGCCGCCGCCGAATCCACCGCCACTTCGAAAACCGCCACCGAACAGGCCGCCGCCAAAGCCCCGCGGAGTTCGCGGGCGGCGAAACTGCTGTTCACGGTCGATGCGACCCCACACATCGCGGCCCGACGATCGACCAGACATCAGCAAGGCCAGTAGTGCCGCCATATCGAAGCCACGTGGAAAGGTGGAATAACCGGAGTCATAGCCACTGCGTCGGTACTGCCTGCGAAGGTCTTCAAGTTCCTTGTAGGATTGTTGCTGCTGGCGCTCCTGGGATTGCAGTTCTTCGATATCGTTTTCGACTTTTTTCTCTTCCTTTTGGAGGTCGCGGATGCGACTGACGATTACATCGTCATCGGGTTTGGGTGTCATTTGGGCTTGAATATAGAGATTGGCCACCGAGTCATTTTTGATTTCGGAGATCTGCAGTTCGATAGCCTGCCTGGAAAGTTCGTCGGTACCTGAAGAGAATTGGGATCGCTGCTCCAAAAGGGATGCATGCTTGGATTCTTCAGCTTCGATACGCTGTTCGATCTGGTCCACCCTTTTCTGTATTTTTTCGAGCTCTTCTTTATGCTGAAGCATCCAGGCGTTGTTCAATGCGTCGGCCTCCATGCTGTGCAGGGTCTGTTCCGCTTGGCTGGCGATCGCTTGCTGACGGTCGGCATGCTCACGCAGCCTCACCGGCAACTCGGTCAGCATGTAATAGTTGCTGTGGGCATCGGAATAGTTGATCAACCCGGCGACCCAACCGTCCAGCGTGCGCGTCAGACCGCTGCCAGTATAGTCCGGGGTCAGATAACGACGCTGCCACAGATACATGAACAGAGGATCCTCGCGGTAGGATTTGCCTTTTTCCGATTGGTCGGCCTCGGCCTGGTTGGCTTTGCTGTCGGCCCTTTCGGCCTTGGCGGTCTCCTCGGCGACACGCTTCTCCTGAATCTGATAAGGTTCCTGGCGACTAAGCTGCGCTTTAATGTCGGCGGCATGGTCATCGATCTGTTTAATCAGTGTATCGCGTTTTTGAAGCACCTGCTCCCGTTCGGTGTTCAGTGATGTCAATTCGGGAGCAGCCTGCTCGATGGTGGCATCCAGTGCTTGCAGGGCCTTAGCCCGGCGTTCAAGAAGCTTCACGACGGCCCGATCGGTTTCATCCAGTTGGTTGACCAGGCGATCCGCAGCCAATTCATCCAGACGGAACCGAGCCAGGCGACGATAGGCATCGGCCATCTGGTTGCGAAGGTGAAGCAGTTGCTGATTGGCGTCTTCTTTGCGCTGGTGCAGGGTGTCGAGGTTGGTGCGGGCGGCGTCGATATGCTGATTGAGGACTGCCAACTGATCCATTCCATTTATCATGGCCTCATCTCTCCTACCATTCGGTGATCGCTGCACCCGTGGTCGCTACTGTATAGGTCGGGGTGAGGTAACCGCGCTGTTTTTCTCCCAGGACCTTGTTGTTTACGATGCCGTCATCCATTTTGTCCTGTTTGACGCGCTCAAAGACCTGCGGATTGACGCGCAACCCCCACGCGCTGACCGTGCGGACGGTGCCATCCTCTTCCGAGGTGATCGGCAGGCTCAGTAGTTCACCACTCGGCGATATGGCTTCGACAATCAGGTAATAGTTGCGTGCCGTGCGGCTGTTAACCGGATATCGCCAAATGCCGCTGGGGGTGCCAGGACGTGAAACCACCTGGACGGTGTAGGCTTGATTCAACATGTCAAGGGCGGCCTGCAATGCCTGCCGGGCGTTGGTGATCTTATCGGCGTCTCCCGATTGAACAGCCGACTTGGCATCGTTGTAAATAGCCTCAATCTTTTCCTTGGCCCCCGGCTCGCGAACCGCCTTCAGTGCTTCGGCATGCAGCACATCGATTGCCGTTGTGCTCTCGGCCAGCTCTGTTTGGGCCCGCTTGGCCGGCATGACCACTGTGTAGTGATAGGCGGCCCAGACACCGATCAGAACGAGCGCCATTACCGCTATCCGTTTGAACCATCGTCCCCGGTGGATATAGAGTCTGGCCAGCATCGTTTGAAAGCTGCGCGGTGGTGGTTGGTAGGTGAAGCGGTCCTCGCGCATGGCCTTCACGCCGTCGGCAATAACCTCGTCCGATACCTCCAACCCCTGATCGGCGTAAATCTTGCGCAGCTTCGCGATCAACTCGGCTTCTCGATGGTCGGATTGCAGTTCCCGGTCGACCAGCGATCGATCGTGCCGGATGGTATCGACGATGTCCATGGCCAACATCACTTCGGAAAGCTCGAATTTTTCGGATGTCTGTTGATCAGCCATTTTCGATCGCTGCTCCCGCGCGGGCCAGTTCGGCCATGCGTCGCTTGCTGGCTTCCACCGCGGCGCTGATCTCCTGCTCGTTGCGCGTGGCCAGATCGCGCATCTCGGCGATCAGCGATCGGGATTTCTCCTGAAAATTGACCACCGAATCAACCAGCTTCTTGACCGACTCTGCCTTGATCGTCGGCCCATATCCCGCCCGAAGGGCGTCTTCCTGGACCTTGCCGCCCACCTCGGAGAGGGTTTCCAGGCTCTGATTGACCCCCTCTTTCATGGCGTCCAGGGTACGGGTGCTCTCGTGAAGTCCCTGTAGACTGGTGAAAGAGGCGTTCAAAGCGGTGAAAACGGACTCGTTGGTGCCGAAGAACGAAACTGCCTGCGAGTAAACCCGCTCCTTGACTTCGGTAGACTGGGCCAGCCGCGCCATCACCACTTCGGTGGTGTTGTAGCTAACCGACAGGTTTTCGGCCAGGTCCTTGACGATCTGATAGCGCTTGTCTTCATCCTGAAGCTCCCGTAGACGCTGGTCCCGTTCCAGTTCCAGGCGAGCGGTTCGTTCGCGGTCTTCATCAGTGTCTTCTTCCACGGCTTTTGAAGCAGAGGACAGGCGTTCTTTGGCCGCCTCGACTTCGCCTTCGGCTTTTTTCAGGAGTTGGAAGGCAAGGACCTGGGCCTCCTTGAGGGCCACACGAAAATCTTTGTACGACTCTAATATTTTTGTTTCCCGTTCGATCTGGTCCTTGGTGTCGGCCGAGACGTCAAGGTAGGCATCCTTTATTTGGCTGAAGCGATTGGGTATATCCCCACGGGTCAGCTTGATCCAGGCATTTTGTAGCCGCTCCATGGTCGAAATTTTGCCGTCGTCGAGTTGATCCACCATCGACTTGGCATCGTCGCGAATGCTGTTGAACGCCTCGGTGATCTTCTCGTAGCGTTCACCAACCTTCATCTGGGTTATCTGCTCCCGTACGACTTCATTGAAAACACTGGTATGACTCAGGGTGCGGGCAATTGCCAGAGACTTATCTTCGTCGAGGCCGCTGACCTGCTCGATCAACGCCGTTATGGGCGCTTCGTCCGGTTTGGCGGGCATCAGGCCGAGATCGCGCAGACTGTTGACGGCCTTGTCCAAATATTTCAATGGGGTACTAACGATGTTGGTGGGGCTCATGTTCATCTCCTTTTAGTATCCAATATGAGGATCGTTGCCAGCGTCCTCGGTCATTTGCTAACGAAGCCCATGGCGACGAATCACGATGGATGTTTTTCCGCGGACTCGAGTGCAAAGGCGTCGCAACACCATAGTAATCGCAACCGACGGAAACAGGGCAGACCCAAACGGGTAAAAGGATCGCATCCCGGTGGGCGTCACAAAATTATTGCTGTTTATCCGAAGGCGTCGGGCTCACCAGCGCCTGAATAGAGGGCGCTTCGGCCAAAACCTGCTGCAGTTTTGCTTCGTCTTCCTTGGAAAGGGAGGTTTTAAGCACCTTACCGCCAAAGCCGCGCAACTTTTCCATCACCTTGTCTGGTGTCGCCTGTTTGACCAGTACACACAGGGCTGAGGTATTCGGCTGAAAGGTCGTGCCCAATTCCTTCATGAACTTGTCATCGATGCCAATATCGGCTATTTTTCCAGAAAGGGCCCCGGCCCCAGCTCCGACGGCTGCCCCTACCAATGGATTGAGAAATATCAAACCGATGAGGGCTCCCCAGAATGTGCCGCCAACGGCACCGGCCGCCGTCAAGTTGACCGCCTGATGAAGCTTGACGTTACCTTCATTGTCCTTGGTAACGACCACAACATCTTCCATTTTAAGAAGATATTCCTTTTGCAGCTTGACCAGTTCGGCCCGCAGCTCGAATGCTTTGTGCTCTTCTTCAAAGGCAATGACGACGAGATTGCTCATCTTTTCCTCCATGAATTGTTGAATACTGATTGAAAGATAATAGCGTTATCGATGATATCGTTCTCTTCCTTTGATGCCCCTCCTAAACAGGCATCTATCGGCCCATCCGCCGGTTATATGATCGGGTGATGCGGTCGATCAGCTCAGGATCGTTACCGGTCGCACCAGCGGTATTGAAGGCCACACGAACACTGCCGTCGGCTTGGGTTTGCAGCGTAGCGCGGACATCGATTCCGTTCCGATTGCCATCCACTTGCCCGGCCGATCGATCCTCGGTGGTGATGTGCAGCCCCTGGTCTTTGAATGCCCCCACCACCGCTGCGAAAGACCGGTCAAACTTCGAGGGGGGTGAGGTCGAATAAACGCCGGGGGCCGTCTGATAGTAGGTACAGCCGGTGAAAAGAACCACCACGAAAAACAAACAAGACCCTTTCAACGGCTTTTTCATGGCGGAACCGCCGTCCAGGTTGAATCAGGATCGAAGCGCATAATGGCCCGGGCAGTCGCGTCGGTTTCCGGCCCCAGGTCTTTCTGGTGAACCATTCCAGCGTGGCTTACCAGAAATGTGGTCACGCCTGTGTCGCCATAAGTTACCGGCCAGGCCACCAATGCAAATCCGGCACGCATGCGGTCGTTGATCAGGTAATCGTAAGGCCCTCCAGGGGCGTTTGGCCCTTGCGCGGTCAGTATTCGGTAATAGTAGCCATAGTAATCGTTTCCTGGCGTGTCATCGCCGAACAGCGGCCCGAGCGGGCTTTCCGCTCCGCCTTCTTGCACCGGCCAATAGAGGCCGTCATGCAAGCCCGGCGAACTGATCAGCTTTCGGGCGTATTCGAGCATGCCGTCACCGTTACGGTCGGTCAGCGCATACTCCTTTTGAGCGTCGTAATAGGCCATCACGGCCTGAATGGTCGCCAGTTCGTTGCGCCCGATGCGCCGGATTCGCATCTCCTCTGCCCCGGCCCGGGTGTCGAAGTGCCAGCGCTCTCCCTGCTTGACGATTGGGATCGGCAGCGTCCAATCTTCGCGGCCGACCGCGATCAAGCCCTTACCGTAAGCGATTTGCTTGAAGCGGTGTTTTTTATTCCAAGCAGCCAGGAAAGCATCGACATCAGTCTGGTCGATATCGTCGGTGGGGATGAAAGCCCGCCAATCGTCACCAAGAATAGAGGCCAGGGCTTCGGTATCGTTTTTCGCCACGGCGTCGACGAAGGCATCGGCGGCCAGCGCGGGAGTATCGAAGGCTTGTTGGGCAATTGAGGTTGAAGGCAAACCCACGGCCAGGCAGGCTAACGTCAACGAAACGAGCCCGAATGCACAGAATCTTGAATGTTGGATTGACATTGTTATTCCCTCCTTTCAACCCCGTCTTCTGCCGTCACCGCGGTGACCTCCACCGCCACCGCGTTGCATCGATTGTCGACTGGCGTTGCCGCGATCGATGCTCTGCCGGGTTCGATTTGGACTGGAGGCCTGTTTGAATGCACTGTCACGGCTTCTGGTCTGCGCTGATTGGCGAGCCTGGTTCCTGTCTACATTCTGCGCCTTGGCTCGCGCTTGGTCGCGATTGACGCCTTGCGCCGCCGCCTGGGAACGCTGGCGGGTTTGCGGATCGCTGCGCAGCTCTTGGCGACCTTTAGCCGGATCAATGCCCCGATCCTGCAAGGCCGCCTGGGCCTTTTTTCGACTGGCGTCACGCTCTGGGTCACGGCCTCGATAAGCCTCGCGACTTTCCTTGCCGGGGGCTTGCCTGCCATAGCGCTCGCGGCTTTTGGCGTCACGGTAGGGGACACCGCGCCGATTGTCCGGGTTATGGTTCCAGGTCACGTTCTTCTGGTTGACGTCGATCTTCTTGTTAACGTTGATGTTGTTGTAGCGGTTGACGTTGATATCGACGTGGTGATGATGCCAGTTGCATCCCCCCCACAATGAGTTGGTGATGCCGATGCCGATACCGAAGGCGATGCCGGAAACCAGCGCTGTGCCGAAAACGTAACCGGGCGGTGGTGGGATATAAACCGGCGGATAAAGTGGATACCACCACGGACCATACACAACCGTGGGATTATAGGTGGGCACATAGACCACCTGAGGATCGGCTGGCTCAATGATGATGACGGATTGCTGGCGCTGGCTTGCCTCCTCGACGACGACCTTCTGCTGCTCGTTCGATTCGAGATTACCTTCCTTGTGGGCAGCCTTGCGTAGCCGCTGAACCGAGTCCATCACCGCGTCGGGTTGAGCGAGAAAGGCATCGCCCACATTCTGCACCCAATCTGGATCCTGCTCCATCGTGGCCAGCACCTGGGGGAATGCGACCAGTGATTTTACACTCGGATCCCAGGAATGGTCCTCCACCGCTTTCACGGCGCCATCACCTTTTTGATCTGGATTGGCTGCGGACCATTTGGCTGCTTCAACTACATCCGCCGGGTAGGTGGCAGCCATCAGCACCTGGGAGAGCAGTGCATCGGGATACAACGCAATCGGTGCCAGCATCTGATCCAGTTCTTCCTCCTTTAACGGATCATTATTTTCTGCCGCCACTGGTCGGCCACCAACAAGGAAGGTGACAAGCAGCAGGCATCCCAGAACGGATAGGAGCTTCATCGCATTTCCTCTCTGCGTTTGGCCATCAATGTCCTTAAAGACAATTAGTTGAGAGCTGTTCGGGACATCTTTCATGCCAGCCGGTTGACCGTAGATAGTCTAACGTCACTAAGGCAGTCAGCGCTTCCACAACCATCGCCAAGGGTTATTGGGCGCCAGCCGGTGACATCATTTTTTCCATTACCTGATCCAGCCCGAAACTGGCCGCCTTCTGGCGCGGCGGGAACTCCTGGAACGTCTTGAGAAAGTTGCCCACATAGGTCTGGGCCGGCACCAACAGGAAGGCGCGCTCAAGCAGCCAGTCATAGTAAGTGTTGGAGGTGATCGCAGCCCGCTCGTAAGGGTCGCGGCGCAGGTTGAAGATCAGTGGCACCCGCAGGGGTACGAAAGGCTCCGTCCATACCCGGAATGTACCCATGGCTTTCTGCTCCATGAAAACCATCTTCCAATCGGGATAGCGCAAGGCCTTCAGGTCGCCGTCGACCGAAAAGTATATTAACTAATCGGTTTAGTTATAAAAATTTTTCGACGTGTGTATATAACGCTACCTGCGGTAGGACTCTTAAACTATAAAGCTCCAATTTACAAAATGTCAAACTGTAACATGGCGAATTGAAAATGTACCTTGCTCAGGCTCCACTAGATTGTACCTGTCGCGTTAAAATGTAGCCATCACTTATAGACCACCCACAATTGGCTTCCCTTCAATATCAAGCATTAACAGCCCCTCAGGGTGCAGCGCAAAATATTTCATCCCAGGTTCGCTTTTCCCGAGAACAATCATGTTGCTATCGACCAAGTAAGTGCCTTCTCGCACCGCATCAAGCCGTCCATCCCTACCAAATCAACATAATGATTATACCCGATATTGGGGGTGTCGTACGATTTTACCCCCCAATCGACAAAACTTCGCATCTATTTTCAGCCACTGAAGCATAGGTCCATGCAATTCAGTTAGATGTGGCACCATGATGAGGACAAAGAGCACACGAAGTTTAATGTGCTACAATGTGGTAATCTTGATGGCGGGTGTCAAGGGAAAGCATCATTGATAGGTCATCCAATGGCGAGGATAACAGTGGTTGTTCCGACTAAAACCTACCTTAATTTGATGAAGTGCGATTAATTGGGGTTTGAAAAACTGATGTGGCTTATAGGGGTTCTTCGAGCAATTCACTTATTGGTGAAAGATAGATCACAGAAACGTTAGCCCATGACACCGTTGGGTAAGTAGAAAGTCCTGGACCCAAGAACCAGGTTAACGATTGGTAGAAAATTGTCCCGCAAATTATACGGTTTTTAATTTTCTGTAGTCCTGCAATCACCTAGCGCATCCATTCTTATCATCCGGTAAAAAAGGCTGACACCCGTAGCGGCAAGACGGCCGAAAATTTTTACTAACCTAATATAACCCAAGCTGAGCGATTGTCGAGCTTACCGTAGATTCAAGGCAGATGTCGTCGCGCTATAGTGACCTATGCGCGGCGATATCTAACGCCGAAGATGCGGTGAGATCGGCAACCCGATGGGTTTAGCCTTTTGAGGAACCCAATCGATCATAACAAACTGAAATCGAGTCCATTCGAACATTTCCGAAAAAGGTGAATCGCTCAGTTTGGGTATAACTACACTAAATATTTAATTATCGAATTGGTATTTGTCTTGCTTAATAAGCTGGAGAGATGAAGCGGTGAATTGAAAACTGAAAGGAGCCATCCATGAAATGCAATGTCGGCAAAACCGAACGGATCATCCGAATCGTCGCCAGCTTGGCATTCATAGCCCTTGGAGCTGGTTGGTGGAAAGGTTTTTATGTGGTAGGAGCCGTTGTTTTCATAACAGCCGTAATTGGCTGGTGTCCCATCACCACTGCATTGGGAATCTCCACCTGCAAGGAAACCGAGGAGGAAGAGATTCCTGCGGATACGGTGAGCACTGACAAGGACAAACTGATGCGGGATCGCCGTTTCAAATAATCAGGATTCGGGTAGATACGAAAAGGTGGAGGCGGCGTAGCCAAACATAAAAGCTGACGAGATGCTCCCGGTCTGGGTGGCAGTTGAAAAGCGTGACGCCCTGAGCTAAGAAAAAGATCACATTATCTGGTTTCAGGGGGACGCGATTCACTCGCCGCTGAAGCCGGGTTTTGGGCAAATACGGTATTTCCAATACAATGATACGTCAACGTGAATCAGCCAACCGCGGTCGCAGGCACAATGCGCAACCAAGCAATTCAATCGTGAGATGCTGCGATGATTGCAACGGTTCATCGAGAACCTGAATTATGGCAACGAGTTTTCTGCCTCGGACAGCGAATGCTGGACGCGGTTCTGGCTGATGGGGTTGCTGCCGGTCGCGCGAATGGGTGGAGATCCGGATCATACGCGCTCAGCTTTTGGCCGCTATGTGGCGGAGGCCGTATTCTGGACACCTGCTGCGGTGTTGCCTGGACCCGGTGTCGACTGGAAGTGGGTGGGTATGGATGGCGCCCGACTCACCGTCAACCATCAGGGTCTTTCGCAGTCTGTCGATGTCACGGTGGCACCGGATGGTCAGCCGGTAAAGGTCTGCTTTGAAAGATGGAGTAATGCCAATCCGGAGAAGCAGCACCGGATGCAACCGTTCGGTGGCTACGTCTCGGAGTTTAAAGAATTTGCCGGTTTCCGCTTGCCGACACACGTGGAAGCCGGCAACTGGTTCGGTACAGATCGGTACTTTCCGTTCTTTGTGGTGAATGTGACCGATATCGTCTTTCCTCATGACTGATTCACGCACATCATCCAACAGCTTGCAACAATGGATTCAGGCGCACCCAATCATCGCCTTTCCGCTGGTCTATCTTGGCTGGGCCTACCTCTTTTGGACACCCTTGCTGCTTTCGGAATCTTCAGTGTGGGAATTTCCAAACATTGTGTGGTTCTTGATCGGCGGCGCCAGCCCGTTGATTGCAGGGCTTAGCCTGGCGGCGGCTACAGGTGGCACGGCGCAGCTCCTTGATCTGTTCCATCGCCTGGTGGACTGGCGGCGCATTCCCGGGATGTGGTGGCCGCTGGTCGTCTCGTTCTGGCTGGTGTTCGATGTGTCGATGGCCGGCCTGGCAGTGCTGCTGGGTGTCACCGACTCCCCACTCGACGTGAACTGGTCCCTCTTTTTCGATCCGGGCTTGCTGCTCTTTCTCTTGCTCTTGTCGTTTGTATTCCCGGCCGTAGAGGAGGTCGGGCTGCGCGGGTACTACCTAGATACGCTGCAACGACGACTGGGCCCGGCTGCTGCGGGCACGGTCAACGGGGTGGTGTGGGCTGTCTGGCATGCGCCGTTCGTGTGGTTTCCCGGCTATTATGAAAACACCACGTTCGATCCGGCGCTTTCATGGTGGCTGCCCATGATCGTCTGTCATACCCTCCTGATCGCCCACGTTTACAACGGCACCCGACGAAGCATTCTGGCGGTTCTGATTTTTCACGGTATGATGAACTTTACCGGCGAGTGGCTTCGAATCTCGCCGGACATGTATCTCTTCATTCTCTCCGGCAATCTCTTTGTGGCGCTTTTTCTGATCGCGCATTGGCAGAAAACAACAGTCAGCGATACCGACATCAAGCCCAAGCCGTTGGAATAGTTGTTATGAGTGTTTTTAATATATCCACTAAATCCTCCGCATCCCGAAGGCGTGGCACAATCTGAAATGCTCAAGGTTGATAGCATAATAAAAACGATCGATGATGTTTTTCAATTTGCCGCTGATGCTTATGAAAACGAAGTGTGTGCGGATTTACCGGTAATATAATTTGATCTTTCAGCCGGTTGGCACTTGTTCAGGCTTATCTGTTGGTTTGGGGATGAAATTTAGGCAAATTATCACCCAAAACGAGCAGTTCACATTTATAGGCGAAACTCGCTGAACGCTGTCTAAACCTGAGTCCTCAGTGTGCTTTGGAAACCTGCGCGGGGTTTACCTCCACGGTGACGTGCACCACGTTCAGGTTGGATGGAATCAGTTGCTTGTAGTGATCGGGAGGCCTGGGAACGGTTGTGGTCACCACGACGATGGCGGCGTGAATGTTGGGCCCGACGGCCCACAGGTGAAGATCGACAACGCGATTGTCCCCGTCTTTCTCGATTCCGTCCACCACTTTCTGGCGGATGTAGGCCGGTGCCTGCCGGTCCAGCAGCACGTGGCTGGTCGATCTGAGCAGTCCGATCGACCACCTCGCCACCATGACGGCGCCGACGATCCCCATGATCGGGTCCATCCAGTTCAGCCCGAGGAATTTTCCCGCCAGCAGGGCAAAGATCGCCAAAAAAGAGGTCAGGGCGTCGGCCAGGACGTGCAGATAGGCGGAACGCAGGTTGTGATCCGGGTGGCGGTGGATAGGCTGCCGGCGATCCTGGCGGTCGGCGTGCTCCGGGTCGTGGTGATGGTGATGGTCGTCGCGGTGGTTCAGGATCAGCATGGAGAGGCCGTTGACCACAAGGCCGATCACGGCCACAAAAATGGCCTGGTTGAAGGCAATCGCCACCGGGTCGATCAGCCGGGTCACGCTTTCCACGGCCATCATCGATGCAAACACCGCCAGCAGGACGGCGCCGGAAAACCCGCCCAGGGCGTTCACTTTGCCGGTGCCGAAGCTGAACTGCGGGTCGTGGGCATGACGGCGGGCATAAATGTAGGCAAAGAGGTTGATGGAAAGGGCCGCGGCGTGCGAGGCCATGTGCAGGCCGTCTGCCAGAAGGGCCATGGAGCCGAACAGGATGCCGGTGGCGATCTCCACGACCATCATGGCGGCGGTCATGACGATAACGATGATGGTAGGGATTTCACCCGGTCGTTTGCGATCCTGACCGAAGCTGTGGCTGTGATTTGGTGCGGTCGCTTTTTTAAATCTCATCGAAGGGAATCGTTTTTTTAAGTGTCCGTCCAGAAAAGGGAGCCGGGCCGGATGCAACGAAAGCGTTTTGGGCCGCATTCGCCGAAGAGGACGCTTTTCCCCACTATGGCCTGCCGGACCGGGTGGAAAGTGTCGACGCCACCGCCAGGACCAGCGTGGGCAAGATCAACAAAAAACACCTGCGCAACGCCTGCCGGCAGCCCTGGCGGCAACTCACAGGTACCCGACCCAGTTGTCCGGCTGCGGCTTTTCACCTGCCGCGGACAGACTCCGCGTGGTGAGATCGATGTCTTACCGACAACCTATTCAAGGTGGCTGATGACGGACTCGGTCAGCGAGTCGTCATCTTTCTTGAAGAAGGGGATCAGTTCAGCGGCCACCTCCTTGAGTGATTTGATCTTCTTTTCCTTCATCACGGCCTGAATCGTTTCAACGCCTTCTTCGATCAGGCGCAACCCTTCGGCAATTCTGATGACGTCTTGTTTTTCCATGGTGCTCACCTCCGATTGGCATGATCCGAAGTCAATAGCGGCAATGTTTACAATGAAGTCACTCTAAACGCATACCCGACGGGAGACAAGCCCTTTTTGGCAACTGAGCGTCCCGATCGGCCCGGGCGATCAGGGATTGTCGGGTCGGCTGTAGTTGGCGACATAGTAGTCGTCGATTATCTGACGGTTTTTCAGATCTTCGCCATAGGCCCTGGCCGCCGCCTTGGTCTTGAAATGGGAAACGCGCACCTGGTACCAGGTTGTGTTCGCACCGGATGCCCGGGTCCAGTAGGCATCCAGACCCTGGTCTATGAGCTGGTTGGTGTAGCGTCGGGCGTCGGTTTCCTGCAGGTAGGCCGCCACTTGCAGGGTAAAGGGATCGGTTACCGGAACAGCGGCCGGGGCGGGTACCGGTTCCGGCGTCGTTAAACCGCCGGTCATATGGCTGGCCGTGCTCAACACCAGCCACCCCACCCCAACGGCGAAAACGCCCGCTGAAACCCATTTGAATACCGACTTGAATCGCCGCGACCGCAGGGCGCCCCGCAATCGCTCTGAAAGAGAGGCTGCACCGGAACGCCAATGGGTTGCCACGCGGCCGAGGCCGGCGGCCGCCCGCCCCGCTGTCGCCTGGATTCTCGACCAGGGGATGCGCGGCCCGGCGGCCGAGGCACCCGGCGCGTCGATCGCCGTGTCGGGTAAAAATGCGGCCGCCATGCGCTCGCGCCGCACGGGGTCGATATCCGCCAGGGCGGTGTCGGCACGCTCACGCAGACGATGGGACAACAGGCCGGGAGGCACCACCTGCAGACAGGCGGCGATGCCGGACAGCCAGCGCCCGTCACGGTGGCCGCCTTCGACACGGTTCAGATAGACGTCGAGGGCCAGGCTGTCGGCGCGCTGCTGGGCTAACAAAAGATCGCCGATGCCGTCCATCAGGGTGTCCCCAGCTGACTCGGCACTGTCCACCCACAGCCGGTAGGTCTGCAGGGCGGCAAAATCGCACCGGCCCTCGGCCAGGTAAAAACGGGTCAGCATGCGCTGGATGTCGTCATCGTCGTTGTGCGCGGATCCGATCCTGGCGGCGATGTCATGGGCGTTTCGGGTCACCTCTCCACCGGCCAGCAAGCTCTCCAGCCATTTGACGGCGGCGTCGCGGTCCTGGGGAAAATCGCGCAGGTAGGCCTCGATAATGGCATTCGAAGCCGAATCGGGTGTGGCTTTGGCCAATTGGTGGTGGGCCATTTGGGACAGCAGCCGACGGACCGGGGCTTGGCGGGACAAAGGCGAAAAGAGAAAGCTGTCCACCGTGGCCGCTGCCAGGTCGAGCGCCTGCCGGGCCTCGCGCGACATACCGGCGCGCTCCCAGACGGTCGCCTCGTCGAGAAGGCGCGCCAGGCGGCGGCGACCCATGGCCGCAAAGAGCAGTCCCGCCAGCCAGTAGGCGGCAATCAGCAGGCCGAGGCCGGGAACGACCATCCAGGCCGGTCCCAGGCTGGCGGCAAACGGCGGCAAGACCAACAGAGCGACCACGCTGCCGCCCCAAAGGGCCGTCCACAGGCGCACGGCCACATGTTTGACCAGCGTTCCATCCCAATTCACGGCTGCCCCTTGCGCATTGCCACGCTGACCGGCTGCTCCGTCCAGGGGCCGGCCCACGTCCCGGTCTTGGGATCTACTTTCCTAAAATAGATCTCCGGTGGCACCCGGAACGGCCGGGGCGGCTCCCCTTCGGTGGCCTGATTCATGAACTGGGCCCAGATCGGCGCAGCCCCCCTCCCGCCCGTAATTCCAGTGCCGTTCTTGTCCCGCATGCCCTGGCCGCGATCGAACCCCACCCAGACCGCGGCACTCAGGTTGGGCGTGAAACCGGCAAACCAGGCGTCGTGGTAACCGTTGGTGGTGCCCGTTTTGCCGGCCGCCGGCAGCCTGAATCCCAACCGGCGCACCACCTGGCCGGTGCCTTCGTCGATCACACCAGCCATCATGTCCACCAGCTGGTAGGTGATCGCCTCGTTGAGCGCTCGCTCGCCGGTAATGATGTGCTCTTCCAGCGCCCGACCGCTGACGTCCTCCACCCGGTGAATGAGGTAGGGCGGGTGGCGCACTCCACCGGCGGCAAAGGTGGCGTAGGCGGCGGCCATCTCCATCGGGCTGACGCCGAAAGTTCCCAGGGCCACGGAGTGGAACGCCCCCAGCGGGCTGGTAATGCCGCACTGCCGGGCGGTCTCGATCACGGCATCGGGACCGACTTGTGCCATCAGTTGCGCCGCCACCGTGTTGACCGACTCGGTAAAGGCCCTTTTGATCACCATGGGGCCTTCGTAGCGGCGCCTGAAATTGCGGGGCTTCCAGTCCGGCCTGCCCTCCACGGGAATGGCCACCGGCTTGTCCACCACGACGTCGGCCGGCGTCTTGCCCAGGCGATCCATAGCGCTGAAATAGACGAAGGGTTTAAATGCCGAGCCGGGCTGCCGGTTGTTCTGCAAGGCACGGTTGTAGGGGGTCTGGAAAAAATCCCGTCCGCCCACGATGGCTTTGACCGCGCCGGTGTTGACTTCTACCGCTACCAGCGCCCCCTGCAACCCGTTGTCCCTGTCCGTCGATGAAGCCTGGGTTTCGTCGGGCACATCCATTTGGGACGCCAAGCGGGAGATGCCCTGTTGCAGCGCCGTTTCGGCCAGTTGCTGCAAGCGCGTGTCCAGGGTCGTGAAAACCCGCAGCCCGCCGTGGTAAACCACCTCCGGGCTGTAAGTCTCTTCCAGGCGCTTCATCACGGCATCGAGGAAATAGCTGTCCACGCGCATGGAACGCGCCGTGGTGCGCAGCTCAAGGGGCGTTGCACCGGCCTCGGCGGCCGCTTCACGACTGATCATGCCGGTGGCCACCATGCGCTGCAGCACCACACGCCGACGATCTTTGGCGCGGTCCGGGTAACGGAACGGATTGTAAAGCGTGGGCGATTTGGGCAGTCCCGCCAGCAGGGAAGCCTCGGCCAGGGTCAGCTCCCCGGGCGACTTGCCGAAAAAGGCACGCGAGGCTTCGCCGATACCGTAGGCGCCGACTCCGAAGGGAATCTGGTTGATGTAGGCCTCCAGAATTTCACGTTTGGAAAATTGGGCCTCGATCTGCAGGGCAACCAGCAGCTCCCGGAACTTGCGGATATAGGAGCGTTCGAAACTGAAGAAGAGGTTCTTGGCCAGTTGCTGGGTGATGGTGGAGGCGCCTTGGACCTTGCCGGCTTCGAACAGGGTGATCCACAAGGCCTTGAGGGTGCGCAGCTTGTTGATTCCGCGATGGTCCCAAAAGCGGTGGTCCTCGGTCGCCAAAATTGCCTGAATAAAGGCGTAGGAGACGTCGTCGATGCTGACCGTTTCGCGCCCCCCGATCACCAGGATGCGCGAACCGTCGGCGCTGAATATCTCGGTCGCCGGCGTATCGTTGATGCGCCCGATCGGTTCGGGGACCCGCGGCAGGTCCTTGACGGCCACCAGGAAAAGGCCAAACAGACCGGCCGCGCCCAAGGCCAGGACAATCGCCGTCACATACATCAGGGTAGCCGCGATCCTAAACGCACGCTGGGCAACGGTCATGGATCCCCTCTTTGCCCGAACTGGCGCCGCTTGCCCGCCGGTGGCCGGGAGGCACGCGGTTCCAGCAGCATGCGGACCTGCCCGACGGCCCAGGCCTGCCCGGTGGTCAGCACCACCCGCGGCCCCTGCGGCGTGTCCATTTCCACACCGATGCGAATCCTGTCGGCGTTGACTTCATCGCTGATGCCCACCCGCAAGGGCGTGCCCTCAACGGCCAGCAGCGCGGCAGGTGCCGGCATTACGCCCCGTTTGGTTTCCGGGGGCAGGGTTTCCAGGGCCAGGAAAAAGCGACTGGCCGGGTAGATGCGGCCGGCAAACTCCGGCTGGCTGTCAAGGGTGGTCGAACGGGCCGCCGTCACAACGCTGGCGGATTGGAGCTGATGATCCGTCAAGGTGGTGTAGCTGAGCACGTTGTTGGCGTGGTCGAGCAGATAGATGCCCACCGTGCCGTTCTCGCGTTCGACGTAGACCCGGTCCCAACTCTTTTCGGCGCTGATGCGCAGGATCAGGATAGGTGAAAACAGGCTTCGGGCGACGGCTTCGGGCAACTGGCTGTAAAGTGTCCTGAACCGGGCCGCGGAAATGATCGTTCCCTGGGAGGCGGGCAGGCCCTCGATCAATTGGGCCAGGGAGGTGGCCTCCTGGGCCTCGCGCCGGGCGCTGAGCTGCCGGTTGACCATCTGTTCCAGGGTTTGGGTGGCCACCTTCTTGAGACGCCCCTGCTCCCACACATTGCCGCGCTCCGGCCGGTGGCTGTTGGTAGCCGCCAAGTAGCGGCCCATCAAAAACTCCATCCAGCTGAAGCGAACTTCAGACATCAAGACGGCCAGCAGGGCCAGGCACATCACCGTCCCCCGCAAACTCACGCCCCGCAACACACCCATCTTGCGATCCTGCGCCGCCGACCAAACCGACATGTGGCCCCTTTTCCACGGCCCGCCGAACATCGACAACCATCGGGCCGGTTCGAGATGCCTCGCCTATTACTACATTCGGATTAAATGATAAAGAGTACGCTGTCGGCGGGATCGAATCAATTGGGCGGCCGGGCCCCCATGGAAGTCCGGCCCGGGCCAAGCACTGTCGTCAGGTCGGGGATTCGAGGATCGCTTTGAGGCCCCCGCTGTCGTGGAGCTTGCGGAAGGTGTCGATAACCGCGCTGTCGAACTGGGTGCCGGCGCCGCCATACATGATCTGCAAAATCTTGGCCTCGGCCATTTTTTTGCGGTAGGCGCGATCCGAGGCGATGGCATCGTACACGTCGGCCACCGATAGAATTCGGGCCAGCATGGGAATTTTTTCACCGGCCAGGCCGTCCGGATAGCCGTTGCCGTCGAAGCGCTCGTGGTGGCAGCGGATGATGGTTTTTTCCCGGTCCCAAAGCCCCATGCGCTCCACAATGTTGGCGCCGATGACCGGGTGTTCCTTGATGACGCGAAACTCCTCTGTGGTCAGGCGACCGGGCTTGAGCAGAATGTCGTCCCGGATGCCGATTTTACCGATGTCGTGAAGCTGTCCGGCGACGTGTAAAATATCCTGCTCCTCCCGGCTGCCGCCCATGGCCCGGCACAGCGCCGTTGCGATGCGGGTGACCCGGTTGGAGTGCTGTTCCGTGTAGGGGTCGCGTGCTTCGATGGCCCGCACAAAGGCGAAAAGGGTGGCGAACAGGTTTTCGTAAATATTTTCATAAAGGGCGACGTTCTCGATGGCAAACGCCGCCCGATTGGTCATAAAGGCCATGTAATACAAGTCTTTTTCGGTGAATCGAACATCACCGCCCAGAACGGACACCGACAACACCCCGAAGACCCGTTTGCGGATGGTCAAAGGAACCAGCATCAAGGATCGTATTGCGTCGGGTACACCCGGCACATTGCTGTTTTCATGGACCAGCAACGGTCGGTCCTCATCGCAATTATCGAGCACCAGCGACGTGATGTCCGCCCGGCAGGCCGGCACCGAATCGCGGTGGCCGCCCGGTGCCGTCGACGCAAGACGCCGGCCGCCATGGCCGCCGGCAACCGAGCGGGCCACCTGGACCGGGCGCTGGAGCGCTTCATTGATCACATAAAAGCAGGCCTCGTCGGCGTGGCTGAGCTCGATGGACAGGTCCACCACCCGTTTGAACAGGTCCTGGCCGGAACCGATGCTGGCAAAGTCGCTCATGATGCGGTTGAGGGTGTTGAGTTCGTCGACCTTGTAGGTCAACTCCCGGTTGAGATCCAACAGGCGCTGCTTGCCCTCCACCTCCTTGGTCAGAAACAGATTGTTGATAAACAGCTGCCGCTCGCGCATCACCCGCCGGACGCAGATTTCCAGCTGGTTCAGATTGACCGGCTTGACCAGAAAATCGACCACGCCGTTTTTCAGGGTACGGATGGTGTTGTCCAAGGAGGGGTAGCCAGTCATGATGATGACCGGGATGGTGTTGTCCACCATACGGATATGCTCGGCCAGCTCGAGCCCGTCCATCTCGGGCATGTTGATGTCCGTGAAGCAGCAATCTATTTTTTCCGAGGCGATGATATCGGCGGCCATGCGACCGTTGTTGGCGGTGACGATCCGGTAGCCTTTGGTCTCGAAGAATTCCGAGGTCACGTCCAGGATGCTCTCCTCGTCATCGACGATCAAAAGGGTCTCTTTGGGTGCGTCTGGCATTCGTTTCATTACCGGGCCGCAAGCTGCGGTTTGCTGGCATCGTTTGAGGTCTACCCGAGCCCGATTTTGATCGACGCGAACCGGTGCCCGGCGATGTACCCTGTCAGATACCAGATATCGGCAAATCGAAAGTCAGCTTGAGCAGGGCGCTCGAAAAAGGGGCTGCGGCAAACGCAGCTCAAAAGTCCGATTCCAGCCGATGCATCCGGCCGGGAAACACCTTCTGGTAAAACGACTCCACCTCACGCGAAATGGCCCCCACCCGGCCGTAATCGACCCCGGTAACAATGTTCAGGCGCTCAAGCAGGTGGGCTGTGTCCTCGGTGGCGATATTGCCGGCGGCACCCGGCACGAAGGGACAACCTCCCATGCCGCCCAGGGCGGTGTCGAAGATCGCGATTCCGTAAGGCAAGGCAGTCGACAGGTTCACCAGCCCCAGCCCACGCGTGTCGTGCAGGTGCAGGGCTAGAGGCCGGCGGCCGGATGTCGGCAGCACGGCATCCAAAAGACCTCGGACCGTCGGCGGCGATCCCATGCCGGTGGTGTCCGCCAGGGCAACCTCGTCGGCACCGTGTTCGACAAACCGGCGGATAACGTCGGCCACCCGTGCGACCGGAACCGGGCCTTCGTAGACGCAGCCGAACGCACACTGAACGCTGGCCCTGACGCGCAGCCCCGCCGATACAGCCCGGTCGATCAGCTGCAGACCCTGCTCCAGCGCCTCATGGCGGCTCATGCCGGCGTTTTTGCGGCTGTGGGCGTCGCTGGCCGAAAGCGAGATCTCCACGGCGGCAATGCCCGATGCCATGGCGCGTGCCAACCCGTGTCCATTGAGCACCAGGGCCGTGTACAAAACACCGTCGTCTTGGGGAAGCCGGCCGATCAATCGCTCGGCGTCGGCCATTTGCGGCACCTTGCCGGGGTGCACAAACGACGCCACCTGAATCTGTTTCAGACCCGCTGAGACCAGCCGGGCGATAACGGCCAGCTTGCGGTCGGTGGGCATCACCGCCGCTTCGATCTGAAATCCGTCACGCGGTCCCACCTCGACCAGTGTGACTGCAAGGGGTTGACCCATTTGCGGAGCTCCTTTTTGAACATTGACAGGCGGCCGGTGTCGCGACGCTTGATTTTACGCGCTCATCTTACACGGTCTGACCCGGGCGGACAATGCGCATTTGTGCACCCAGCCGATTGCCGCAGCGGATGTGAAAAGGCTTGACCTGGCCCGCGGCCGAAAGGTATGCACTGGCATTTTTGGCTTACGGATTTATTTGTTTTCCTCGGCCTTATCCAGACCGTGTGCCCATGGACCAGCGCCTGAACCGCCCCTTGAACATCTGCCTGCTCAGCTATCGCAGCAATCCGCATTGCGGGGGCCAGGGAGTCTACCTGAAAAACCTGAGTCGGGCGTTGAGGGACGGCGGTCATCACGTCGAGGTCATTGCCGGGCCCCCGGATCCCGAACTGGATGCGGACATCCCCGTCTACCGGCCGGCCTGCCTGGACCTTTACAATCCGAACGCCCTGTTCCGCACCCCGACCCTGCTGGAGCTGTCGGACCCGGTCAACCTCATCGAATGGGTGGGTGTTTCCACCATGGGATTTCCCGAACCGTTCACCTTCGGCATCCGCGCCCGGCGCCACCTGCGAACCCGGATGCATCGCTACGACATCATCCACGACAATCAGAGTCTCTCTTACAGCATCCGAAGCCTGTCCAGGCGGATTCCCACCGTGGCGACCATCCACCACCCCATCACGGTCGACCGCCAGATTGCGGTGCGCGCGGTGCGCCCCTTCTGGAAAAAAGTCAAGGTAATGCGCTGGTTCTCGTTTATCGGCATGCAAAAACGGGTTTCACGCGCATTGCGGCGCATCATCACCGTCTCCGAATGCGCCCGTGCCGACATCGCGCGGGATTTCATAATTCCGCCGGAGCGCTTTACCGTGGTACCCAACGGGATCAACACCCGCCTGTTCCATCCCATTGCCCAAATTCAGCGCGAGCCGGGCCGCATCATCACGACCAACAGTTCCGACGTGCCGCTGAAAGGGCTCTATTACCTGCTGCATGCCGTGGCCAAAATCGCCATGACCCGACCGATCAAGCTGGTCGTGGTGGGCAGCCCCAAGGCAAACGGCGGGATCACACGCCTAATCCGGCGCCTGGGCATCGGCCATCTGATCCGGTTTACCGGCCCCATCAGCGATGACGAATTCGTCAAGCAGTATGCCCGAGCCGCCATGGCGGTGGTCGCTTCCGTTTACGAGGGCTTCGGCCTGCCGGCCGGCGAAGCCATGGCCTGCGGCGTACCGGTCATCAGCACCACCGGCGGCGCCCTTCCCGAAGTGGTGGGAAACGCCGGCATTCTGGTGCCGCCCAGGGATCACCTGGCCCTTGCCGGGGCCATTGTGCACCTGCTCGACCACCCCCGACGAGCCGAAGAACTGGGCCGCCGGGGACACCGGCGCGTTCAGCGGCACTTCACCTGGCAGCGCGCCGCCGAAAAAACCGTCCATGTCTACCGCGAGGTGATCCGTGATTACGGTTGACCTGGCTCGGCTGCCGGTCACACCCGGCGACCGCATCCTGGACATCGGCTGCGGGTCTGGCCGCCACAGTGCCGCAGCCTACCGGCTGGCAGGAGCGCATGTCACCGGCGCGGACATCAAGCTGGAAGATCTGGAAAAGACCCGCGATCGGCTGCAATTCCACGATCGTCTGGCAGAACACGGCGGGGGCACCTGGAGCCTGTCCGCCGCCGATGTCACCCGCCTGCCCTTTCCGGACGCCTGCTTCGATCTGGTCATCTGCAGCGAGGTTTTAGAACACATTCCCGATCACGAAGGCGCCGCGCACGAAATCGTGCGGGTCCTCAAACCGGGAAAGCCGTTGGCGGTCAGCGTTCCACGCTACTTTCCCGAACGCATCTGCTGGGCGTTTTCCGATGACTACGCCAGCGCCAGCCAGGGCCACGTGAGAATCTATCGCAAACAGGAGTTGATCGAACTGCTGGAGCGGGCCGGCACCCGCTTGATCGGGCACCACTATGCCCACAGCATCCACACCCCGTATTGGTGGCTCAAGTGCCTGCTGGGTCCCACCCGAACCGATGCGTCGGCGGTCAACCTTTACCATCGCCTGCTGGTCTGGGACATCATGCAAAAACCGTTGGCGACCCGCTTGGTGGACCGGCTGCTCAACCCGCTGTTGGGCAAAAGCCTGGTCGTGTATATGATTAAAAAGGCCTTGACATTCGACATGCCATAATTTAATTATATCGCTTCTTTCGCCGCCACATTGGCCAAAGATACACTCTGATCCCCAGTAGCTCAGTCGGCAGAGCAAGTGGCTGTTAACCACTGGGTCCGCGGTTCGAGTCCGTGCTGGGGAGCCAAACAAATCAAGGGGTTACAGATTTCTGTCTGTAACCCCTTTTTTTGATTCCAACCCTATTTCCAACATCGAGCTTGAAAATCGTCATGTCCCCCTGAAAAAATAATTCCGCAGTAGGCTATGATTGATAGAGCCAAATCACATTCCAGGCCATAGAGTACCCCTTGCCTGTGTGGCGACAACCCTATTACCTCCAGGTTGAATCGGTGGAAAGTGTTGGAACATTGTGAGTCAGGACGACGCTGTGTCAGAGTGGAGAGGTGACCCCGCCAAAATAGACAAGGCCCCCGCCCGAAAAAAGGAGCCTTGTCTAATATGGGAGACCAACAAAGTGTTTGTTGGTGTTGTGGCATAGTACAGCACAGCGTGTGCCAAACGTGCGATATAGTAAGGATTTGAATCGATTTCAAAACGTTGAACGAAATGGGCGGAAGCTTGCGTTTGGCGATGTTTACACGTTCGACGCCAGACGCAGATAAAAATGGATACACCAGCGGTTCCGGAACTCGAGGCCCTGGGTTACCGGGGCTGTTTCTTGCCATGGTCGGCTGCGTGGGGTAGTTGTGGGTTTTGACAAGGCCCTCGTTGTCAGATGCTCTCAATCACCACCCAGATCAAAATTCAGATTTCCTTATTTGGGTATCTGCAAGGGGTTTTGATACCGGCTTCAGGAAGGCAAAAATAAACCCCGCCGACCGAAATCGTCAGCGGGATTTTGGGTTATTCGATCGCAATGTCATCGAAGTAGATGTGGGCGGCTTCCAACGGTGCGGTTTTCTTGTTCAAGTAGCCGCCGACCTTGATCGTATGATCTCCGGCCGATAGGGACTGGGTTAATTTCGTGGTGATCCAGCCCGTATCTTTACCACGGTAACACTGCCTTTCCAATTGTTCCACACCGCCGTTGTCAAGTTGCACCAATACGAGGGCGCACTCGTCCGCATCGAAGCGATTCATGACCATGCGGTACTTGAGGGTGACCTCATACGTCCCTTTGGTGCCAATGGAAAAGCCTTTGGACCACCCGCCCGACATGCCGAGGATGTGTTTGCTGTCGACGTCTCCCAGAACCAAATGAAGGCCGCCACTGCCCGCATACCCCCCGGAAGTGGTGCGGTCGCCAACAGCATAGCGGGGGCTTCTGGTATGGGAAAACATGTCGTCCGTGTAGACGAACCCATTGTTGCCGGCATCAAAATCAGCCGACAGAACCGATGTGCCGTTGCCACCGCCATTGCAGGCATCTGAACCGGCGCAGTCGGAATCCGCGCAGTCGATGTCACCATCGCCGTCATCATCGTTACCGTTGTCGCAGTCGCTTTCGGGGGGGAAGGCTTCATACAAAGAGACCGATATGTCGTCGAAGTAAGCGTCTGTTTTTTCCAATTTACTGGTTTTTTTATTGTTGTAAGCGCCCACGGTGAGGGTGTGCTTGCCTTTTGACAGTACCTGATTAAAGGTCTTCATCTGCCATCCGGTATCGTGTTTGCCATCTTTACCCCGCCCACAAAACAGGGCCAGCTGCATCGCAAGCTCACCATCGATGCCGACCAGCGCTTCCGCGCACTCGTCTGGATCGTAGCGTGAGGTCATGAGTCGATATCGCATGCTGAAATCGAGATCAGAATCTTTGTCCAGGTAAAAGTCTTTTGACCAGCCGCCCGACATGCCATTCAAGACCGCCTTATAGTCGACGTTTCCAACGCAAACATGCAGGCCGCCGGTGCCGCCATAGCCGCCGGTAGGTGTGCGATCACCCTTCGCGTATGCAGGACGATTGGTGTTGCGAAATGTATCATCGTGATAGGTGAAGCTATCAGTTCCGGAATTAAAATTAGCCGAAATCAAATCATCTGTTGATAATTTATCTGCACGATAAGTTTTTCGTGCATCATGACCAGGCATTGGCCATGATGAATTGGAAAGTCCCTGTGAACTTGTCTGAACTGCATAAAGATTTGAGCTACCCCATCCATCTCCCCCGATATAGTAAAGGACACCATGTTCGTTAACGGCATAATCAAAAATATAGCCTTCTAAATTTGCTCCTGAGGTATCAAAATCATTGGAATTAACGCCCACATAGTCGACCAGTGCGAACCAACCATAACGACTTTCGGAAAAATCTACGCCTACATATATGTTTTCATCAGCACCGATGAATATGGCATTATTCATATAAGAGGTGTCCTCACGCTCATGAAGATCGGTATCATAACCATCATTTGGGTTAACCGACAAAAGAGAATAATTACACGGGTAATAAATGGTTCCATAAGTGTCAATTGCGGCAACCGTCCAGCCGCATCCACCAGTTAACCATTTTCTCGATCCGTCGGGATTGATTGCCTCTAATTTTTCTGAAAAAAAAGCATAAATTGTGCCATCACCACCAATGGCAAGTCTCCAATAATCATTGCCGCGCTTTCGCCATTTTATGGTGCCGTTCGATTTTATCGCATACAGGTCACCAGCGGCAGCATATATTGTGCTATCACCCCCGATGGCAAGGTCTGATAGTTGACCTTGAGTGAGTGCTCCAGTCGGGTACACCCATTTCTGATTCCCGCTTGGTCCGATTGCGTATATTTTTCTATTCGCGCCAAAGTAAACTGTATCATCGAAACCGATTGCTATTGGACGGTAGTCCTCAAAATCAACACTTTCTGCAGGGAAAATCCATTTTGGGCTGCCATCAGGATCGAACGCATGCAGTGCTTTTTGTGTTGACACGTAGATCGTACCATCATCTCCAACTGATATTTCTCCAGTTTGCATTCCAATAAGATCGGCTCTCCATCGCTCATGTCCATCTGGATTAATAGCTAATAATTTCCTAATTTCCTCATCAACTTTAACGGAATATATGGTACCATCTTTGCCAACAGCAACCCCCTCACAATTAGAAATTTCCCATTTTGTATTTCCCTCTTCGGCTGAATTAGCAACGCTATTTAGCTGGACGATGAAAATCGTGATGATTAAACAAATGAACTTTATTATAAATTCCAAGTTATTTTTCTTGTTCCCCATTATATCCCCCTTCTACCTCCGTAAAATCCTAACTATTTATACAATCTGATTCGAATTGATGCGATAGGTAATGTTGATGCCTCTGAGGGTATAAAAACACCCTCAGAGGCTCTTACATTGGCAACTTCTCAATACCCATTTTCATGGCTTTCACCGATAAATTTGATAGAAGAAAATCTAACGTATTCTGGCAACTGGTTAAGTTGGCTGTTCGATTGGGCTGAGGCGTGGACTCAGAATTAGATAGGTGAAGATAGCGGTAATTGGATCGAGGTGGCATGGTACATGGACCTTTGAGCAACTAATGGCACTCGTCGCCTAATAAATATTAAACCTCCGATTTCATTCGCTGTCAATTAATATCTTGAAAGTACTACATAGTAGTATTTTATAGCTGTAAAATGGTTATTTTTTGTAATGATATTTACTCTGTGAAGGGCATTGAAAGCTTGAACCCATACTCGGGTATGGGTGGGTATGAGATCGTCGCTCTATCAGGCGGATAGCGAGTTTAATAGGTAAGTGTGGGGTGTCGGCCAGATTGTTTCCAGTTGACCGATGAGCGTGGATTATGTTCACTGGAGCATGGGGGGGATGGCACCCCCCCCCCGGTAGATGGCTCCACGGAAGCGAAAGTGCCACTACATGGAGCTGGACATACAGATTTTTGGTAAGTGTGTACGCGTGGACAACTCGTCTAATCCGGATTTACTTGACCTGCCAGCGGTAAGTTGTGGTAATTTTAATTTTGTTGTACCGGTGATGATCTCAATACATCTCAGGTCTCCACATTCATGTGATATTATATTTTTTCAGAGGTAACCACTACTTAACTGGATATTAGGCTAACTCAAACATAGATAAATCTACAATGCCATGATAAAGGAGGTAAAAATTTGAAAGCATACAAAATTCTATCGATATTTATACTGGTTTTCTTTCAATTTTCAGCATGTGCAGTAATGACCCCAAAAAATAAATTCTACAATTCAAAGATAAAGAAAATTGAGGTAAATTTAGCAAAAAGAGAACATCCATATAAAGATCAAGAAAGATCATATGAATTTGCAAATAAACTAATTTTAGAGCTAAATAAAAAAGGCTATACTGCAAATTTAGGAAACAAAAGTCTAACGCCCTTTATTGGCGATTTACCCTCTTCACTTGATGACTATGCAAAAGAAATAGCCCCTCAATTAAGAACCGATGCTGTTATTTTCTTGGATTGTAAATTTTTGAGGCAAGGAAATAATCTTATTACCCGTGGGGAAGGTGCAGAAAGCGAAATAGCCCCAACAGATATCTTGGCTGTTTTTCAATTATATAACAACAATGGAGATAGACTTCTTCAGAGAGTCGATATGTTAAACATGCGATATGGAGATGGAACCTTTTTTATCGACTCAAATAATAAAGTATTTATGGCTTCTGATGATTTTTTTATTGATAATCTGGCAAGACAATTGTTGATCACACTTCCTCCTTATGGAATGGACAAAAAACAATGGGATAAAATATTAGAGCAACAAAAGTCAGAAAAGAAAAAATAAAATATATTACGAACCATTTGGTAGCAGGCATCAAAAAAATAACGAGATGATTTCCGAACTCGACATCCATTACCAATGATTTTTTTTACGCAACTAATACCTCCTGTAAATAGTTAGGGGTTATGTTTAAGGATTTAATTGACTTTCGATTTGTTATCACAGGGAAAAAACGAACACATAGTCCTTTAATTACTCCAACGACCATGTAGATATCAGACCCGTCATTTTCCTGCGATTCTGAAAAATTATCACAGCGGGCCAAATCTTGCCAGAATAGAGGTTCATATGGTAACGTGGGAATCACCATAGTATATCAGTAAAATTTATATAAAATCCAGTTACTAAGATCGTCTCAATTAATCACAAATCAATGATATCAAACTGCATATGAAAATTACAGTTGGCAAGCATAAACTTCATGCCGCACAACATACTCGCATTTATTGATAATATTTATCTTTGATAATCGGTGCTTGACGCTTACAGCCAATCCATTCTATCTATAATTATCGGGAATTTTTATTTGTTCTTCCTTCCTTGTTCTAACCTGTCACAGTTATATTGATAAGCACCTGAAGCGATAGTGATCCCGATATATTTAATTTTTCGATGTAAAGCGCTTTTGACATTAAACGAACTTTTCAATGAAGAAAGGGAGGGTTTTAAAATGGATCATCCGGAAGTAGTCATGCTTGTTCGATTCAAAACCTCGTTGTCCCTTGAGGAAGTTTCGAAGGTTGCCGATGAACGAGCACCAGAATTCAGAGCTCTCGAAGGATTGTATCAAAAATACTACCTCCAAGACGTTGCGTACGGTGAGTACGCAGGCCTTTACCTTTGGAAATCACCAGAAGCCTTGGCTAATTTTCGTGATTCCGAACTAAGGGCCAGCATAGCGGCGGCATACCAGATTGAAGGCGAGCCCCGTGTGGAAGTTTACAGAGTGGCCAAAACCTTACGAGAAGAAATTGCATAGATGCCGCCGGTCCCTGACCCATAAGTGATCAAGATTGAAAAAATGATAGGAGGTGGCAATGTCTGCTCCTAAAGCTGTTAGATGGGGCTGGCTTAAGGTTATGTACATTGTGACTATTGTCGTTGCCGGAGGATATGGATTGGGTATTATTTTTAATCCAGATCAGATGAAATCAATATTCCACACTTCATGTGATCCTATCCCTTACGGTATTGTAGGCAGCGTCTTCTTGGCATTTGGCCTGCTTGCATTTTTAGGGCTAAGAGCACCTTTGAAATTTGTACCAGTTTTGCTGTTGCAATTAACCTATAAGTTAGTATGGCTTATTGGTGTAATTACTCCACTCTGAAGTGGCGCGGAATATTGAGACAGGTGTATAAGCAATGGATCAAGAATATCGAAAGGAAATATCCATGGCAAAGCACCGTATCCGTCGTAGCGCAGAATTCAAGGCCAAGGTTGCCCTGGCCGAACTATCCAGTGAGTATGGGGTTCATCAGACCCAGATCACCCGCTGGAAACAGGACCTGATCGCCAATGCTCCGGACCTGTTCGGCAAAGGCAAGAAAAAAGAGCTGAACCACGAAGCCGAGGTGGCCGAGCTTCACCGCCAGATCGGCAAGCTAAAGGTCGAAAACGATTTTTTATCCAATCTGCCCGGTCTGAACTTGACCGGGCGCAGAAACAGAAAGTGATCAAGGCTGGTCATCCGGATGTCTCTGTTGCGCGCCGCTGCCAACTGCTTGGCGTCCCTCGCCCAAGTTATTACCGCGGTCCCGCAACCAGGATGCGTAAAGGCGATCAGGAGATGATGCGCCGAATCGACAAGCTCTACATGGAACATCCCTGGATGGGTAGTCGTTCCTTTGCGGATCAACTGACGAGCCCTGAAATGCCAATCGGACGTGGGCGTATCAGACGCCTGTCCCACATGGGAATGTTATATTAACACCCCCAAATAAGGATAAAAAATAGCAAATTACAATCTACCATCCAATTTAGGGCTCGGTCTAAAGCTGCAAATATGGATTACAGATAAATTGAGAAAAGTCCAACTATCAGATAATCCAAAAATATTTACGATACCATCTGGTTATGCCTGTCCAGCTACAACATCTGGACTTACTCTTTAATATTTAACTTTTCTATTTCTGGTATCTATCTCCTCCGTTTTTATTTTTAGGACGGCTGCAGTGATCCTTGACCCCCGAACAATTGAAAAAAAATCGCCAATACAATTATCTGAACAATAAATCCAATACTACAAACAGCGATTGCCCTCCATGTGCTTTTATAATCAAGTGCTTGCCTTACGGCTATAACCATTGCCACTAACATCCAAATTCCACAAACTAAGTTAATAATAATTCCCAACATGGGTATTATTGCCAAAACACGAAGCACACCAGGAGAACTGGAGAAACCTATTGTACGAAGTAATTCACCAATGTCCGCTTTCGTTTGTGGTTCTGCTAATAATTTAGTGCCAATAGCGTATGTTAAATACGCCCAGATAAACCAACTAACAAGTGCAGCGACGGTTCCAAAAATAAGACCTTTTAACCCTATAGTTCCAATAGCTCCGAATCCAGACGCTACGCTTGAAAGAATAACCACCGTTATGGCCTGGCCGAGAGCTTCCTTATCAGCTTCAACTTCTTCATAAAGCGCTGCATCCAATTTTGCTGCACGAATCATACGGTCGGTTAGTGATGGCATGTTTACCTCCCTATTAAAATTTCCTTTTGGTTAGACCAAAGGCAGAATTGAAAACTTCACTAATAAATATTTAATCTGAAACTGAGATACATTGAGAGTACCTTACTATTCAAGCCCTTGTCAAAACTAAAGATTACCAAACGAAAACTAAAGATATTATATAATTGCAATTTGTTGGAGCAATTCCAAAATTAACGACTAAATTCACCGACACAATATCTCGTTCATAACCTTGTTTTCAGCGGGCGCGTTTTAATTTCCAAGCATAACACCGCGACACAGGGGTCGCTGGCCGTTGGTGGGCACTGCGGTTAGAGGTCTTCCTGCAAACGCTTGTTACCGGCGTCACCAGTATTCTTGTTTTTGAAGTAATCCATGGCCTTTAATACAAAACGAGCATACGCACCAGCTTGACCACCACCCATTTCTATCGAAACGTCGATCGTTTCATAAATTTCTTCGTCTGTCGCACCATTCTGGAGAGCTTGATCAAGATGCCATTCCATACACGGTTCGCATTTTGTGACTATCGATATCGATAGCGCCATCAACTCTTTCATTTTTTTTGAAATTGCACCATCTCTGAACGCGTTTTCTTCCAATTCCAAGAATGGTTTGTATGTCTTTACATTTTCAAGGAACCGTCGATGAGTACGTTTTCTATCTTCGATACTTTTTTGAATCTTTTTTTCGGTTAAGTCAGTCATTTTTCTTCGAGTGATCTTTCTGTCGTTCGTTGTAGGCCGGTAACAGTCTTGATAGGTGATAAATTGTCCGTGATATCGATCAAAATAGATGCCCCCATTTTCGACCTATCAGCGTATTATTATGCAAAAATAGAAATTCTTGGGTTTCGGGAAAATGGGGAACACCAGTAGAGTCGAAGATGGGCGCGGTGGTTTTAGGCTTTCGGTGGCTGTTGGCGTCTCTTTCGATACACCGCCTCAGTCCGACTTGCCATGACTCCGTTTCCCATCCCCGCTCATCAAACCGGACATGCGGAGCTACCGCATCCGGCTTTCCGACTGGCTTCTTCTCAAGGCTCACGCTGGACGGCAGATCTTATCGGCTTTGGCAGCATTACGCCAAGTTCTCCGAACACTCGCTCCGAAGGATACCGACGGATGCCTCGCGAAGGCACCTTGTGCCGTTCAACCAGAAAACGTCTGACGCGGTTGTATACATTCCGCTCCACCGCCCGATACGCAATCATCGTCGTGCCATAGCAAAAGTAAGTGCACCAACCCCGCAAAAGCGCGTTCAACCGATTTCTTACATCCGGCCACGCCCCTTTCTCGCTGGGTCGCAATAATGCCCCGACCTTCTGCTTCAAGCGACTTACGCTGATCTTTGATGGGCTTGCGCCAAGGTAACAGGTTCCATCTTTCTTGAACGTCATCCGGCCAAAGGTGTAGCCCAGAAAGTTGAAGGTCTCCTTCCGGCCGTTCCGTATCACGGTCTTGGTTTCGTTCAGCCGCAACCCCAGACGCTCCATTACAGCAGCAGTCCAGTCCAGGGCCTGTGCAGCTTTACCGCGACTCAGGATGACAAAGTCGTCGGCGTAGGATACTACATGCGCTCGAAAAACCTCATCACACCCTTGCATTCGCCAGTATTTCAGAAAGCGGTTCATGTATACGTTGGCCAAAAGCGGACTGATCACACCCCCTTGGGGCGTGCCACAGGTGCTCTTACGACCACCTGTGATCTTTCCCCCTCTGCCCTTGCCGTCATCGTGCACGACCGGTGTTTTCAACCACAGTTTGATCAGTCGCAACACATTACGGTCCACAATCCGACGGGAAACACATTGCATCATGGCCTGATGCGGAATCGTATCAAAATATTTGGATAAGTCCGCATCCACGACGTCTGTGTACCCCTGTTTCAACAATTGATGAACCTGTTGGATCGCGTCTAACGCACTGCGTTTGGGTCGATAACCGTGGACATTGGGTTCCAGATCCGCCTCAAAGATCGGCTCAACGACCAGTTTGGTGGCCGTTTGAACCACCCGATCACGTATGGTGGGAATGCCCAATGGGCGCTCCCCGCCCCCCGGCTTCGGGATCATTACCCGTCTCACCGGCTGCGGCCGATAAGTCTTGGCCCGCAGTTGTTCTCTGATCCCGGTCAACCACTCCGTTACGCCTTCCGACGCGATCTGATCGAAGGTCGCCCCATCGGTACCCGCTGAACCACCGTTGGCCTTGGCCAACCGATAGGCATGGATAAGAATATCCTCCCGATAGATCTTGTCATACAGCACATAGAAGCGAAATTCCGGTTCCGACTTCGCCTTGAGGTAAAGCTTTCTCTGGAGATTCTGAATCTTGTCAGGCGTTTTTAGGACCATGTCCAATCACCCTATCTCGTCTCGGTCAAAAGCATACCAGAAGCAAGGGTCCTTTCCTCCACCGGCATTACCCGGCTTCAACGGTCGTACGACCCTCTCCGACTCCCGCCCTGACCAGTACCTGAAGCACTGTTGCAGGTTGCGACCCCGCGTCAGGGACGGGTCTCCCACGGTACTCAGACCACCTTCCTGACATGCTGTCCTCATTACCCCGGTAGATCAAAATGGGTTCTTCTGGCGGTTGGTTCCCCATCTTGCTTCGGCCTTCCCCGAATCTAGGGCGGGTCGGCATCTACAACTGTCCTTTCGGGGCCTTCTCAAGGTTCACTCGCGTTACGGCCTGCCAGGTTGCTGCAGTCCTTTCGACTTACATTTGTCCCCGAGGCTTCAGCAGGAAGATCTCCCTGTCCCACTGCCCAGGTAGCTACCGGGATGAACCGTCAATTTCCCGGACGGGACTTGCACCCGTTGGTGATTTGCGCCTTCGTGGCGCACCTATATATTGTGGTCGATCATTGACCAATAGGATGTTGCTTAACGATCGTCTTTTTGGTGCCGGCCTTTATCCGACACATAAACAACTTGCCGTCACGTCGCCATTGGTCGAAACGGTTGTGGCTCTGGTAGCCGCGGTCCATAACGCCAGTCTGTCCCTCGGAAAGGATTAAGCTGACAAACGGTCTTTCAGCGCCATTACCATCGGTCAAATAGATCTTTCTTGGAATCGCCTGGTTCAGGTCAAAGCCCACATGGACCTTGGCCTTTTTCGATTGTTTACGGTAGTCGGCCCAGTGCATAGACAAGGTGGCCTCGATCAGGGATCCATCGATACCTACCAGATTGCCCAGTTCTGGATTTTGTTTGGGTAAGATGTCAGAGGCCTGGGCTTGCAGGTTTTGATAGACATGCATGAACTGTTCAAGACCGCGGCTGTTGGTGGCCTCTGAGAAGCTGCTTTTTTTGATTCCGTTTTCCGGTGCGATTTCACTTCGGGCGAAATCATCCTCTTCAAGGACTTGAAGCAGATGCTGAGCGGAGTGGTGCTCTTCGAGGTGAAAGAAAACCAGTGCCCGCAGATGTTCTTCAAAAGTCATCTGCAAAGGTCGGTTGCCTTTTGAATTAAGCGCTGGCATTTGTGACGTTGCCTCAATCGCAGGTCGAAAAAGAGAGTAAAATTCGAGCTTGTCACGTTTTTGGAAGGGCTTGAATGAGCGCGGCATGTATAACCTCTTGTAATAGTTGGATATACAAAATCGCGGCCCACATTAGCGACCCTATGTCAAGCAAAAAATACGTTTAACCTGTTGATTTTAATTTATTTTCATGCAAATTCCTAACCGGAAATTACTGACTAAATACCAGATGCATTGAGATAATCTTGACCGCGTGGACCTTGCAAAATTCTGTGATTCTTTGGAGTAAGCACAAGTTTCAGAAGTATCCGTCGTCGTGGGATATCCATCACGTATTTTTTAGCGAACAGAGATTCCAGCAAAGGGACCGAATGCCATCTATCCCAATATTTGATAAAGGAGTTGCACCTTAGAATGGGGTTCTACAATTATTTTCGAAATTTTTTTACTGATAAGTGACTGGACAGTAAATTCTCATTCCAGTATTCTACCCAGCCATCGACCATGGTCATCATCACTTTAATATCTTCCATATTGGCGGGGTCTGTATCCAACGGATTATTCGAGAGGACCACTATGTCGGCCAATTTTCCAGGGTTCAAGCTGCCGGTTTTATCCTCGTTACGCATGGCATAGGCTGCACGGATTGTCTGCAGTTTCAGGGCTTCTAATACAGGCAGAGCTTGATCCTTTCGGCCGGGATAAACAGGCACATAACTATTCACGAATTGACCCAGCCTGCGGAGCGGATTTATGCTACCATAAGGCCAATCGGAGTTACCGGCTACGGCTACGTCTAAGTCTATTAACTCTTTCCAGCGCTTGAAATATTTCATATTATTCTTACCGACATATCCCGCATAATATTCGGCCTGACCGGGACGTGCAGGCTCAACGATCGCAAGAATTCCTGAAGCAGCATACTGGTCGACCATATTATCATCAAGGAAGTGGTTATGAAATATCATGTGCCGCTGGATGTTTTCGGATCCGTTGAGAGCCATATCGATGGCATCCATAGTTGTTTGTATCCCCAAATCTCCAATGGCATGGATAGCCACCTGGTATCCCTCGGTATCTGCTATATCGATTATCTCCGCCATCTGTGGAGCGCTAAAGAATAAGACACTGTCTGACCATTCAGACTGCCCGAGAGGGGTTAAATTGTTGAACAGGTCGTCGCTGAAATTGGGTTTTATAGTTGGACAGACGGACCTTTCAGCAAAGAGCTTGATGCCGTTTATCCACAAGTTTGGAGCATGCTCAACTTGCGGTAAATAGTCTTTATACCAGTCCCCGCACGGGTTCCCGCAATGATCAGTGTAACAGAGGTAATGATAGGAGCGGATTCGCATATTACCTTGATTGGCGAAGTCTATATAGTGTTCGATCTGGTGAGGTAAATCGCCGATATTGCCGACGCCAGTAACGCCATTCGTCAAGGCCATCCATTGAACGTCATTGAGGGGATAGCCATTCCATTCGGCATCGTTAAAAAGGTGAGTGTGTGGGTCGATAAAGCCTGGGATGATGGTATGCCCATCCAAATTGATCAAAGTAGTGTTTTTGTCGGCCCGGGCCAATATTTCTTGATTCTGCCCGATTGCTTTGATGGTGTTGCCCTTTATGTAAATGGCACCATCGTATACTTCATCTCCTTCCATCGGGATTATCTTGGCATTATAGAAAATCGTCTTTCTCGGAGCCTTTGGTGTCAGAATTTCAAAAGTCGCGTCACTATGGTCGTTTCCAACCACACCGCCGTTGGCATCCTTCAAAGTCACCCTTACCATGGCTCTTTTTTTATTTCTGACAGTTTTTGGAACTGACCAGAAATAAACTTCCTGATTGCCGCTCAAGGTATCGATTTCATACCACATTTTACCTCCGTTGGTGGAATAGGAAAGTCGTACGCTGGCAACTGGTCGCAGTGTCTGGTGGGTTCTCCATCGAATGGTTTTTTGAGATTGAGACCGGATAGGATACTGGCCGTTCGGTTCGAGTAACCTTACCACCTCAATAGAAAATGGGTTCGAAACATCTACGGCGACCTTTTTTCCGTGGACATCAAAGGTGGTGATCCGGATAAAACATTTTGATAAATTGTCCGCCGGCACTACCACGGTCCAATCATAGCTTAATTCAGCCGTTGGGTATAAATCTACAATAGTTTTCCATCGTTTAAATCCGTGGAGCGAGTATTCAATTTTACTGACAATCTCCTGTGGTGACGCCGTCCATGTGATTGTATAAACCGATCCCGAGGAGAGAACCTCATCGCGATCCATATGCAGAAGCGTCGCCGCCGACGGTGATGAAGGATAAATCAAAAAGGGGACCAGTAGCACCAGGGCAAACAAAACAGGACGGATGATTCCAATTCTCCTATCGGGCATTATTGATCTCCTTTTCAAGTTCCACCGAAACAGGTTTCACCTTTTATAAGTTGGTATTCAGCAAATCGAAAGTTAAAATAAAGCACCATTACATAGTGGGAATGCATGATTCTGAATCAGTTGTGACTGCAGATCGATATATTTATGGATCGTAAGACACTTGCGAACTGTGATAGATTGAGACAACCATCAGCCCCACATAATTGAAGATACCATCGTTTGAGGCTATCAGGTCAAGAAAATTATCCTCAAAAAATGCCTATTCCAACTTAGCGAGGGCGGCGGGAATCCTATTGTCCGCCAACTGTCCTAATCGCCAGTTAATGGCACAACGAAATCGAGAAAATGGGGTGACACTCCCGAGTGTAAAATTCAATTTTACCGAAAGGAGTGTGACTCATGAAAAAGAAAACGAAGAAACGGACAGCCGGGGGGAAGAAGAGGTCCCGGGTGTGGGCCTACCCGGCCGAGTTTCGATTAAAGGTCATACGGCTGTTTTTGGAAGAAGGGTACAGCGCGTCCCTGCTTGCCGAGCAGTTCGGCATCAGTAGATCGGCCATCCGCCGTTGGATCAGGTTATATCGGCTGCGTGGCGCCGAGGGACTGGAGGTTAAGCCTCGCAGCGGCGGTAAGCCCAACGTGTCCCCGGAAGTCCGAGGGCGCATGGTGGCGTTAAAAAAGGCGAACCCGGAATACGGTCCGCGACGGATCGCCGATGTCCTCAAGCGATTTTTCCTGATTCGAACGAGTCCATCAACTGTACATAAAACGCTGTCGGACCAGGGGCTGGTCAACAAGGCCAAGCGCAAGCCGAAGAAGAACCCACCCAAGCCCCGGTTCTTCGAACGCTCCCGTCCCAACCAGTTGTGGCAGAGCGACATCATGACCTTCCGCCTGGCCGGGCGAAACGCCTACCTGATCGGCTTCATGGACGACTACAGCCGGTACATCGTCTCCCTGGGGTTGTACCGCAGCCAGACGGCCGAACACGTGCTGGAGACCTACCGCCGCGGTATTGCCGAGTACGGCGTTCCCAGGGAGATGCTCACCGACAACGGTCGGCAATACACGAACTGGCGGGGTAAGACCCGATTCGAACGGGAGATGAAAAAAGACCGCGTCAAGCATATCCGTTCCCGCCCTCACCATCCCATGACGCTGGGCAAGATTGAACGGTTCTGGAAATCAATTCTGGCCGAGTTCCTCCAGCGTGCCCAGTTCGACAGCTTCGAGCAGGCGGTGGAGCGCACCGCTTTTTGGGTAAAGTATTACAATTACAAGCGCCCCCACCAGGGCATCGGCGGATTGTGTCCGGCCGACCGGTTCTTCGAGATCACCCACGACCTGAAAAAGACCCTGGAAAAAGGCGTCGAAGAAAACGTTCTGGAACTGGCCTTGCGCGGCCGTCCGGTGGATCCGTTTTACATGGTCGGCCGCATGGGCGGCCAGAGCGTGGTCATCCGTGCGGAAAAGGGCAAGGTGAAGATGCTGGTGGACGACGCCGGCCGGGAAAAAGAACTTGTGTACGATGCAAGAAAGGATATAGACCATGAAGACAAGCCAACAAACCCGCAGGGTATTCGATCCGCAGCAGAAAATCACGGCCGTGTTGTCGGTCTGGAGCGAGCGGCGCACCAGCGCCCAGGTTTGCCAGGAGATGGAAATCAGCCCGACGCTGCTGGGCCAGTGGCAGAACCTGGCCATCGAGGGCATGCTCAAGGCGCTGGATCCGAAGAAGAAGGATCCTTTGCCGCCGCTCAACAACCGACTGTCGCGGCTGATCGAAAAGAAGCTGGCCGGTCCGAACGATCGATTGGAGAAGCGCCTCAAGACCCTCCAGAAGGCACAGCCGCCAGCGTAGCCGGGGGAACCGATGCCAACTCGTCCATCGCCAGAGCAGGCTGCACGATTGAGGGCCGAACTGATCATGAAGGTGCGCTGCGGCCTGATGACGGCGGCCGAGGCCGCCAGGCAGTTGGGCACCTCGCGCAAGACGTTTTACAAGTGGGAGCAGCGGGGACTTTGCGCGCTGCTCGACAGTGTGACCGACCAGCATCCGGGGCGGCCTCCCGATCCTGGGGACGCCCGTTGCCAAGCCCTGGAGAAGCAGCTGTCGGAAGCGACCCGGGAAATCGAGCTGCTGAACCACAAAATGGCGTTAAAGGATGTGTTGATGGACCTGAAGCTTCCTCAAACCGGCAGCGACCGGGCGAAAAAAAATGAGCGGATACAACAGGCGGTGGCCATGATCGAAAAGATGAAAGCGACCTTTTCGCTGTCGTATGCCAGCCTGGCTGACCAGATGGGGCTTGGCTACCGCACGTTGATGCGCTGGAAGCGGCGCCTGGCCGGCGGCCTGCCCGCCGTGGGAAAATGCGGCCCGAAAAAGGTACGGCCGTTGAACCTGAACGAATTGAAGGCCAAGGTCCGGGATCTGGATCATGGTCCCAAGCGCAGCCGCGGCACCGGCAGGCTGCACAGCGCTTACGGCGAGTCCATATCCCGCCGGGAGTTGAATGCGCTGGTGATTCAGGCACGCAGCGAAAGCAACCGCCGTCGGAAAGCCGAAACGGGCTGTGTCAGTTGGCTTCGGCCGAACCTGGCCTGGGCTGTGGACGATTGCCAAAAAAGCGATACCGTTGTCTCGGAAACGCTTCACCTGCACAACCTGACAGATCTTTGTTCGCGGTACAAGCTGCCGCCGATTGCCTCGAGAAGCCTGCCCTGCGGCGAGGAAGTGGCCGGTCATCTGGCGGCCTGCCTTTTTGATCGCTTCGGCCCGCCGTTGTTCTGCAAGCGGGACAATGGCAGCAATCTGAATCACACCACCGTCGACGAAGTGTTGGAAACCGCATGGGTGATCCCGATTAACAGTCCGCCCAAAATGCCTTCTTATAATGGGTCGGTCGAGCGGACCCAACGAGAGTTCAAGGATTATGTAAAATGCTGGCAGTGGAAGGCGACCACCATGGAATCGTATTTTCTCCTGTCGGAAACGGCGGCCCATGAGTTGAATCACACGCCGCGGCGCTGCCTGGATAATCGTACGGCCTGCAGGACCTATTTTGGAGGAGATCGTATCCGTTACTCCATACGTCAGCGAAAAGGTGTCTTCCGATGGATCCGGGATCTGGCAACCGAAATCGCAATCCGGGCCGGCAAGCCCGAAATCACCAACGTGGAATGGAGAGTTGCGGCCAAGCACTGGCTGCTGAAAAATGACCTGATCAAGATCGTATGGGCGGGAAAAGTGTCACCCCATTTAAATCGGAATTTGTGCCATAATTAGCGATGTCGCACAGCTGCATACAATAGCGCTGCGACAAGAAACGGAACGCACCGTATAACCAGATTAGAATTTCAGGCGTACATAGGATGCAAGAGGATTAGCATCAAAAATAAGGCGAGCGTGTCTAAAATTCTCCACTACCAATTTGAATAACGGAATGAATATCCAATGTCAACATTCAAGTGGGTCTGTTTTTGTGGATAATGGGTCAGATTGTCCTGATCGCTCAGAGATAACATTTTTACCCGCCGGCAGAAGCTTTCCGTGCGATACTTTCCCAAGTATTGATATAGACGCTCTAGAATGGTCCTCCACCGTGCCAGGCTTTGCACCACCCAGCACGCAGTGGCGATTAGTTAAAGGGTAAAGTTATCTAGTGTCGATCCAGAAACAGCACTTTTGAGTTCTCATCGCCGACAAAAAAAATGAGTGCTCCTTCACGACTACGTACTTACGACAATGGCCGCACTGCTTTATGGACATATGCACATATAGAACCCTTTTCGCGCGCACCGATCCATTGGGTTGCTGCGCCGAACGAGAAATCCCGTTTTTAAACAGGCGCCAGCTTCTTGCGCGCCATCGTTAGCAAGTTGGCGGCGACAATCGACGACAATACATAGCACTTGAAAGAACGAAACCCTTTCCAGGTGCAGCGGGTCAGACCGAAGCCGCGCTTGAGCCAGGAGATGCCCGATTCGATTCCGGCTCGAAACTGTCTGAGTTTCTTGTATACGTACTCGCTGCGGCACATGTCCGTTTCTTTCAGGCCGCGCTTTTTGGCAAAGCAGACGTCCTTGATGTTTCGCGCTTTGGCCTTGGCCAGGTTGTCCTTGGAAGCAAAACCGCCGTCCAAAGCGACTTTCAACGGGTACCGACCGTAAATCTGCTGTTGGCGATCCAGCATCTGTTCCACCAGCTCGCTGTCGGCGGGGTTGCCTTCAAGCACCACGCAATCCAGGATCAGGTTGGAGGCGCCGCCGGTCAGGCAGATTTTATGGCCATAGTAGGTATCCCGCTTGTCCTTGACGATGATGTCGGTGTGCTCTTCGAAAATCGAGACCACCTTTTGATCGGCGGGAACGCTTTCGCCCTGGATGACACGCCGAAAGGTCTGGTCGTAGACCTTTTGGGCCAGATCGCCATAGTGTTGGATGTCGTTGAGCAATGCCAACGATTCGATGCTTGCCGAATGATGCCTGAACAACCGCTTTTCGGCCTGCAAACTGTAACCGATGGTCTTTTGGGTGACGTTGAGCAGGTCCTTGTACAAGGCAAGGCGTTTGTTCATTGTCTTGGCATACTGGATGCCGACCATTCTGCGCTTGGCACGGCGCTGGTGGTCGGTGAAGACCACCTGGATGCCCAGATCGTCACGGGTTTTGTACAGCAAGCGGGTCAACACCCGGACGCAGTCGAAAAGCTGGATGGAGTCAAAGGGTTTGTGGATATTGGTTTCGACCACGGTACAATCGATGCGGGCCTTTCGTCCTTTCTCGATGTTTTCTTGTTCGGCGTGGGCCAACAGGTCCTGCGAAATGCGCTGCCAGGTGTCCGGACAAATCCTTTTGACGTTCGCATTGAGTGCGGATTTACCGAATCCTTTATCGGCGATGCCGATTCGGCAAAACCGCCGCAAGGCCCGGGAATCGGAGATATGAAAAGACAGCTGTTCATAAGTGAAGTCGAAAAGCCGCATAACGACCGCCGCCCGGAGCACCTGTTCGGCGCTCATGCCTTCGGCCCCTGTGTTTCGTTTTCTGACCTTGCCCTCATTGAGGTCTTGAAGAACATATCCGCAAATGGTAGGCGTACGATCGATGATCTGGCTGATGAGCTCCAGTTCCACTTCCTGGGGATGACCGGAAACAGGTTCGATCAGCGGCATTTGTTTTTGTTGTTTCTTGCGCATTTTGTGTTTGGCCTTTTTGTTTTTATTGTAGTGTTATTAGGTACTTGGGAAAATACCTTATACTACAATAGATGAGAAAAAGCCAGCATAAAATGCGCATTTTTTATTTATATCAAACGGTTAGTAGCCCCGGATGGACACTATCTATAAAACGTTAGAATATTTTGTGATGTCTTTTGGTTAAAATGGATTTAGGGCAAAAATAGTGTAACCTGCGAATTTCCTGAAGGGGGAAAAACCAGCTCACATATACCCTCAGGCCTTCGTTTTAATCAATCCCCGCTCCTGCAGATAATCCGCAACTACCAAAGCCTTACTCCAAGCAAGGGTACCGCCCATACTGATGGAAACTGAGCAGGTTTCAAAAATCTCCGCCGGCGTCGATCCCAATTCCAAAGCTTTCGAAGTTTGGGAGATCATGCAATCTCTACAGCCTGCCTGGACAGCAACGGCCAACGACATCAGCCGCTTGGTTTTCAGATCCAGAGCACCATCGCTGTATACGGCATCTTTAACACCACCATAATAGGCTTCGGCAAGGTCTGGCATTTGGTCTTTTGTCACATTGAACAATTCCCACATTTTCTCTTCGTACTTGAGAACAGAGGCACTCATAAGCATCCCCTCCTTCGTCAGGTTTATTCTGTGCGTCCTACTCAAACATAATTCGGTGTCTTGTTACCACTTGGAAGGCCGGCTGCCAAGAACCAGCACACAGTTGCGATTACTTAAAAGGTAAATGTATCTATAAAATGGTTAGTATTATTCATTATGTAGGTAGGTTATGGCGTTATTTGGGGGAATATAGTGGGAAATGCGAAATTGAATTGAAATGGCAGTGAGGTAACCAGACGGTACTTGAGCAGCCGTAGCATGGGAATACGGTATTGGTGCCTGTACCGGAGCCTTGAATGACTTTGGGCGAACGTAATGTGGATAGCTTTAATCGGGGCTGACCTGCACTAAGTTTTAGTAATCACCGGTATTTTGATCGATATTTTATTCTTTCACCAACCCTTCAAATTACAATTTCTTTGCCGACTTTCACATCCACATAAGTGTTGCCGAACGTCTGTTTGAATTGATCAATGCACCAGTCAGAACTGTCATGGGGAGACAAGGCAACAATTTTGGGGGACACTTTTTTAATTGCCGCAATAGCGTTTTTTACGTCAGATTCTCGGATGCTGATCCAAGGAGGCCTGTCTGATCCGACAATGCGCTGAATATTGATTGGACCGATCATAATCCTGCCGCCGTTGACCGGGTAATGAAGGCCACCAATAATCGCATATATCGGTTCGTCAAACAGAGCCCGGGTCCGTTCGAAGATGCGCTCAATTGTCTGGTGGCCGCAACCGACGATCAGGACGATTCCTTTGCCGGCAACATTAATGGCCAGGGAGTTTTCCAGAGTGTAGCCCATGAGAAATAAATATCTTGGAATGACGCCGATGCTGACAATTCCTTCTTTTAAGACAACGGGATCTTTAATCACATGCGTTATAGGACCTGGGTTCCATCTGGATGCAGAGATATCGACTGGCGAATAAACGGGGAGATTCGGCAGCGACACCGGGCCTTGGGACAAACTGAATGTTTTTTCTTTTTGTTCCTTCTTTCCCCCCACATGGTCTAAGTGTGGATGGCTGAAAAAAATCATATCAATTTTAGATTCAGAAATACCAAGGGTTTTCATGTTTTGGAGCAGCGGGGATGGATGTTCTTTTTTTTTGTTAAATCCGACATCTAACAAAATTTTGGTATTATCGGCAGAAATCAGATAGGAGACACCGGGTTCTGTTTTTAAATTCGGATTATCCGTGTAATAATCAATAAGAGGAAGGATTGAAAGTGATTTGATGGTCCCAGGTGACGATAGTTTATTGATTGTCATGCTTGAAAATTGGGCATCTGCCAGCTGTTTTCCTTTTCTTAACTGAAGGATTTTTTTTGTAAATATTAGTGCAATAAGAGCGATCATAACTAATAAAATATATAGCGCAATCATAGCGTTTCCTCCAAATGAACAAATCTGGTTCTTCCGGTTTAAGCGTACTTTCGAACAAGTGCCTGTAAGTCAGGTAGGATAGGAATTCATCCGACTAAAACGTACTTTCAAATTGAAAAAATGTGGACAATCAGGTTTCCATTGGGTTTTCGCCAAAAAATCCAAAAAAAAGGAGACCTTCATGTCCACCAGTCTTTTGTACCATGGATTCGGCCTTCGTGGCTATCGTTACCTTCGCACTGAATACCTTAATGGTCATGTCTACTTCACCGTGGAAATGAAACCCGATCAGATTCGATGCTCATCATGCAATTGCCGTCAAATCGTGCGCAGGAGGAAAGTCGAACGACGCTTCCGAAGTCTTCCCATTGGCCGCAAGACGGTATGGATCGTTTTGGCGATCCAGCGGGTGTGGTGCTCGGCCTGCCATCGCGTTCGCCAGGTGCGCACCAACTTCACCGACCCCCGCTATACCTATACACGGGCATTCGAACGTTACGCTTTGGAACCTTGCCGGCACATGACCATCAAGGACGTAGCCTGTCATCTCAACGTCGGATGGGACATGATCAAGGATATTCAAAAACGGAATCTGGAGAAACGCTTCTCCCATCCCAAACTGAAACATCTCAAACGGCTGGCCATCGATGAGATATCCATTGGCGCTGGGCATAATTATCTGACCATCGTTCTGGATTTGGATTCCGGTGCTGTCGTTTTCGTAGGCGACGGCAAAGGTGCCGAAGCCCTGATTCCCTTCTGGCGTCGATTGAAGTGCTCTAAAGCCACTATTGAAGCGGTCGCCATCGACATGTCACGGGCATACATCCAGGCGGTTCGGGAAAACCTGGCTGATGCTGTCATCGTCTTCGATCATTTCCATGTCATCAAACTCTACAACGACCGGCTTTCCGAGTTTCGGCGCCAACTTTTCAATCAAATCGAAGACCCGCAAAAAAAACAAGTCATCAAAGGAACTCGCTGGTTGTTGCTGAAGAATCCTGAAAACCTCAATACCGACCGATCAGAGCCGAATCGACTCAAAGCAGCTCTTGAACTCAATCAACCCTTGGCGGCGGCATATTACATGAAAGAAGATCTGCGCCAGGCTTGGAGTCAGCCGGATAAGGAAACGGCCAAAACTTTCCTGACTGATTGGGTTTACCGTGCTGGCAGTTCAATGATCCCGATGCTGGTGAAAATGGCTCGAACGATTGCCACCCATTTCCACGGATTACTGGCTTATTATGATTGCCCAATTTCAACCGGACCACTGGAGGGAACCAATAACAAAATCAAAACGATGAAACGCCAAGCCTATGGTTTTAGAGATAATCAGTTCTTCAAACTCAAGATTATGGCGCTTCATGAAACAAAGTACGCTTTAGTCGGATGAATCACAAATGCCCTTGATTGAACCTGCTTCCGGTCACCCTCAAGAAATGGAGTTGGAAGTCATCAGCCAGTTCATTGATCATACGCCTACCATTTGTGAATATGTTCTTCAAGATCTTAACGAAGGAAAGGTTGAAAAGCGTAATACAGGGGCCGAAGGAATGAGCGCCGATCAGGTGCTCCGGGCGGCAGTCGTAATGCAACTTTACTCGTTCACTTATGAACAGCTGGCTTTTCATATGGTTGACTCTCGGGCATTGAGGCGGTTTTGTCGAATCGGCATTGCTGACAAAGGATTTGGAAAATCGGCCCTCAACGCCAACATCAAAAGACTTTCCCCGCATACGTGGGAATGCATTTTCCGTGACCTGTTGGAACATGCCAAAGACGAAAACATCGAGAAAGGACGCAAGGCCCGCATTGATTGTACGGTGGTTGAAAGCAATATCCATAAGCCGTTTGATTCGATCCAACTGTTCGATTCCGTGCGGGTGTTGACCCGTTTGCTGTATAAAGCCCGTGATGAGTTCGCTATCAAGGTTATTTTCACCGACCATCAGCGCCGAGCCAAGCGCAGGATGGTTGGAATCCAGTATGCCAAGACAATGAAGCAGCGTATTCCTTTGTATAAGGATTTGCTCAAGGTCACCCAAAAGACCATCGGCTACGCCATAAAGGCCGAGGCACTTTTGGGACCGTGTTGCCCGACAAATCACGTACTGTTTGAACTGCTATACGAAATCAAACATTACGGTGATCTGGCCCGACAGGTATACGACCAGACCTACCGGCGTGTCATCCAAGGCGAAAGCGTTCCTGCCGACCAGAAGGTGGTTTCGATTTTCGAAGAACACACCGACGTCATCGTCAAGGACAGCCGGGATACCTACTACGGCCATAAGATTTGCCTGACTGGCGGTGCTTCCAACCTGATCTTGGATTGTGTAATCCTTGAAGGCAATCCCGCCGACACGGATTTGGTCGAACAAATGCTGGATCGCCAGAAACAGTTCTACGGCCGGTATCCGTTGAAAGTCGCCCTGGACGGCGGGTTCGCGTCCAAAGACAATTTGTCGAAAGCCAAAGAACGAAAGATCGAGGACGTCTGCTTTGCCAAAAAACGTGGCTTGAAAGAAACGGATATGTGCCGCAGCGAATATGTGTACAAAAAACTCCGTCGGTTTCGTGCCGGGATCGAATCCGGAATCTCCTGGCTTAAGCGCAGCTTCGGACTGACCCGTTGCACCTGGAAAGGATTTCGCTCCTTCAAATGCTATGTGCTGTCATCAGTTGTCGCCGCCAATTTGCTAACCATGGCGAGAAAGAAATTATCACCGGCGTAACAAAACCTGTAACCGGAAAATCTGTCGTCCTGTGGACAGGTAGGTCCAAAAAAGTGTTTTACGAACGTATGATCTAAATCATTTCCAATAATCGGAAGAAACTTCTCAATGAGAAGTACAACCGGATTTTTTGATCACGAGCAACACCAAAAATTAGGCGTTTCTGGATCGACACTAAATTAGGTATTGGTATCTATACCCACACATGAAATGATTTCAAATGGACTGAACTATAATATCTGCAACGGGATGAGGTCGCGACTGACTTGGAATAGGTAATATGTATCAGCCATGATGCATCAAGATCATAATAATTGTTTAATAAATTTCACAGTGAGAATTATTTTACCCATAAACTTTAAGGCAAATCACTGTTACAATCGCACAACACTTTGATATCTTGTTGAATAAATTTTTTAACTGATCATTAACAATTTGCATAAATATTGCTTGTACCAACCCGGATCATATCCGTGCTTAATTCATCCTGCAATCATTAGCTCATTGCACGATAGGAGTAAAAATTCAGATAATTATACTGGCCAATCTCAACTTAAATTGATTTCCAGGCAGGGAGACTACATGAAACACAATTATAGGTCCTTTCATTTTTCTGCAAGCTTACTCGTTATCTTTTGCTTTATTTCGACTCCTTTTTTTACATCCTGCGGTGGTGGTGGTGGGAACGAAGTTAATGACAATAGTGATTTTCCTGAGAGCCCAATTGTTACTTCTGAAAGTGTTCCAGACCAGCTTGATTCTCAGAATAGTAAAGCTGCAGACTATTTCTCAAAGTATAAACAACTGATTGAGACCGCTGCCTCGGTTGATGAAAGGCTTTTTGAGGTCGATTATAGCGACATATTAACAATGGAAGAAATAATCAACGACGTCGAGGAGAACTACATTCTTGCACAAGAGATCACGGATATTGGTGATGAACTTTATGAGATTGAGCAGCAGTTACAACAAACAATTTCAACGTCCTCAGCAAATATAGCTAAGCGTATGAAAATCGTAGAACCGCAAAGCGCTGCTGTAATATTGGGGGTCTGTGCTGTTGGACTAACCGCCGCAGCTTTTGCATCATCCCAAAACGATAATCTACTGAATACATGGAGGGCAAAAAAACAGTGTGGTGACAATTACAAAGCACAACTAGAGAAGGACCTAAATGCAGGTTACCCTCAAGATACACTGGAGAACCTGAACAAAATAACATATGAAGAATATTTACTGTGTAAGAGTATGGCCGAAACCGAATATTATGAAAAATATTATGGGGACGTAGTGGGAGGCTTTGTCTCTGTTGCCGGCCCAGATAGAATCCCACTCCGTTTTGGTAGAGTTTTGTTCAAAGCCTTCTCCGCAGCTTGGGATACAACGACTATCTACGTAACGGGCAGACAATCCGACTCCAACAACAATAATTTTCCACAAGCGGCAAACGATAATGATTCAAACACAATGACCTTTAGCGCGTCGTTCGATGAAACTGAAACCATTTCAGTCCCGGAAGGCGAGTGGGAGATCGTTGCTTTCAAACCTGGACACGCACGGTTTGGAACGCCAGAGGGCTACACACTTTCCGTTAGAGAAGGTGAGACCACTTATATCGATTATTCTACTGTGCCAACAAACACGGCCTCAACCAGTGATTTTCAAAGTTGCGGATCAAATAGCGAGCCTATCACCGAAGACTGCTTAATTGATCCGGACATAACAATTGGTGAAGAGGGAAAATATTATTTTGTTAAAGCCTATTACTATCCTATGCCTGACTATAGCAGCTGCTACACAACTGAACAAATTGATTCATATATTGCCGAGGGTAGCACCGTTATAGAAGACGAGGCCCGCGGTACATGTATAATCTGCCCTGCTGGGTATACGCTTGAAGACTATGAAGGTTCAGAAACTTGTATCAGTTGCCCAGAGGGAACATACTATAGTGATGGATGTTGTAATTAGCTTATTCAGAAATTGTGGGTCAGGTGATACAATAAGAAAAAAGTGAGGTAAAAAACTTTAAGAATCGTTAAAAGCAATAGTGCGTCCTTTCGACACCGCCGAACAAAAGATAGATTGAGTTAAATGGTCTTGAAATTAATTCCGCTGCCTGAATACCAAGTCCGTTGCCGCCGCCGCCCTGGTCGTAAACCATGCCCTGGTATAATCGAAGCCGACTTCGATCCCGAAGATTATAGGATTATGTGGTGGTGTCCGGTTTGCGATGACTGCGGATACATCAGCGACTGGCAAGGATCGATGTGGGATCTTCGCGATGCTGGAGAGGTTCACTGAAGCAGAAAATTTAATTCGCCGGCGGTAATAATATGACAAATAATTCCAACATATATTGGTATGTTAGATTACTTTCTGAGCAAAGATAGTTTGACCAGCGAAATGGTTCATGTAGCTACAACCGCAGTCGAATAGCCAAACAGGTACTCAGAACGCAGAAAGGTAGTCAACATGCCTTTGGCTGACGGGACACGCGGCTACCCTTACAGATACCAAAACTATCTTGCGGCACCCGCATTAACCAAAAGATGAAGAATGGCGGGCTGTTTGTTAAGTTCTTCCGCAATATACAAAATGCTGTTTCCCGCAGAATTTTTAGCGTTAACATCGGCTCCTTTTTCGATTAACAACGTAACGATTTCGAGATTGTTACGATAGGTTGCTTTCATTAAAGCTGTCCATCCGTAAAAATCTGAAATCTCTAAATCGGCACCATTATCTATCAATGCTTTAACAACATCGGCATGTCCTAAATCGGCTGACCAGATCAATGGTGTGCATGTTTGAATGCATTTTACATTGGCGTCTGCTCCTGCTTTCAGCAATGCCTTAACGCATTCAGTATTTCCAGCTTTAGCAGCAATAATTAATGGTGTGGCAAGGAAAACATTTCTTGTATTAACATCAGCACCTTGTGCAATAAGGGTATTTAACGAATTGACATCATTGTTTCTGGCTGCCTGAATAAGGTCTTCACCCATGGTGGCAGCAAACACGAGAATCCCGGTTGTAAAGCAAATGATAGGAACCAATAGAAAATTTCTTAACCATACCCGCCCGGATACTATTCTTTTGTTTTTTTTAGACATGGTGGCCTCCTTTGGTTGGTTGTTGTTGTCAAATCGGAATGATTCGACAACCTGTAATCAGAGGCAGACAGTGAATGGTCTTAACTGAACAGAATCCAAATTGAAAAGGCTACTTCATCTGTAGGAGCGAGAGATGAGAAGATCTATAAGGACGATACGACCAAAGAAAAAGGTGAAAAAACATTAGCTCAGAATAAACAACCAAGATGTTCGAAAGAACATTATCCATAAATAATGATCAGCGGGTAAGAATTATCGCAGCCTATATGGACTGTCTACCCCCACATATTGTTGATTCTAATACTGTATTACACACTTAGCAAGAACTATTTTATATCATTATTTTAGTATATTAGATTCTCTGCACATATCGCTACCATTCCACTGTGGTTGCCAATCAAAACGTCCAACTCGGAATCCAATCCCCAGGCAACCCGTCACCACGACAGGTCACCTTTTTTATTCCCAAACGCAAAGGAGGCCTTCATGTCAAAATCCATAGAACTATGCCAACAACTCATAGCCCGTGCTATCGATCACACTACCTGGAACATTCCTCGTACTGGACTCTGCCAAAGTTCCGATTGGATCGATTCAGCGCATCCTTGGCCACGAAAATCGCGCGACAACCGAGATCTATTTACATTCCGTGGGCGAGGGCGAACGCCATGCAATGGACATTTTGGACGATGGTTTCAAAACTTTTTCACACAGTAGAGTAGGGAGGGGAACCCCTCCCCCTCGTCAAACCGGACAGGCGGATTTCCCGCATCCGGCTTTCCCTTGGACTTCACCCACAGGCACACGCACGACGCCAGCTAATGTCGCCGTTACAAATAAATCAGCCCCAGCTGCTTCAGGTGCCGGTAATAGCTTCGCCCTTTCGGGGGACGAAAAGGCCGCTGGCTGCGTCGACGCAAATGGCCAATAAGACGGTTTCGAACATACCGGTTCGTTTCACGCATCGCCTTACGCGGATAACCGAAACTGAAGTAGTTGGCCCATCCACGCTGTTGCCGATTGACGATCTCGATCAACCGCGTCACAGGCACGAAGCTTTTGCCACGGCTGATCGTTTCCCGAAGCCTGGCCCGGTGCGCCTGCATCGCCTTACGCGAGGGCGTTACATTCAGATACCGGTGACCGCGGCCTTTAAGGTCCCGGTCGTACCTGAACGTGTACCCCAGGAAGTCAACGCTGCCTCCGGGCCGTCGAAGATCAACGACCTTCGTTTTGGTCCGGTTCAACTCCAGACCCAGCCAGGATTCGATCTTGGACTCGATATAGCCGGCCAGCCGATCGCCCTGGTAACGCGCCAGAACCATAAAATCGTCGGCATAACGCACGACTTGGGCCTTGGCCCAGGTTCCCGGCCCGCTGGTGGCATAAAAGACCTTCTCGAACCAGTGGAGATAAACGTTCGCCAAGAGCGGCGAAATCACGCCGCCCTGAGGCGTCCCTTTCCTCCGCCGGCAGACCTTCTTGCCACCATGGCCGTCGTCTTCCTCAACCGGTGCCTCAAGCCACATACGGATCAGCTTCAACACCGACCGGTCGACGATGCGCATTCGAAGGCATTTCATCAGCTTGTCCTGCGGTATCGAATCGAAGTACCCCTTCAGGTCCGCGTCCAACACGGCCGTCAATCCCTGCTTGAGATGCTTACGTACCTCGCCCAGGGCATCATGGGCCGAACGCTTGGGTCGGAACCCGTACGAACAATCCATGAAGTCCGCTTCGAATATCGGCTCGACGATCAGCAGCATCGCCGTCTGTACCACCCGGTCCCGAATGGTCGGTATGCCCAGCGGACGCTGGCGGCCATCGGGCTTGGGGATATACACCCGGCGAACTGCCGAGGGGCGGTACTGCTTGCCTTGCAGGCTTGCGTGGAGCTCCTCCACAAAGGCCTCGGCGCCCCCCTGTTTAGCTTCGATCTGCTCGAACGTGACGCCGTCCACACCGCCTTTGCCATGGTTGGCTCGGGCGATCCGGTAGGCGCTGGTCAATACGTCGCGCCGATAGATCCGGTCGTACAGGGCGTAAAACCGGAACTTCGGCTCCTGCTTCGCCTTAAGGTAGAGCTTCTGTCTCAAAGAAGAGAGTTTCTCCGGCAACCGAATCGTCTTCTTGTGTGCGGACTCCCACACATCAACGTCGATCGACTCCCACAGTGCCAGTTGTTCCGTAATGGGCCTGTTGACCAAGCGGCACTCTCCTTGTCTGACTCCACGTGTCCAAGGCAAGGCCCCTTGGCTCCGCGGGCATTACCCCGCTTCTTCGCTACTATGGGCCTCTCCGACTCCCGACACAGCCATTTGCCGGTTATTGATTCCCAACAACTGTTGGCGGCATGGCCTCCACCGTGCCGGGTCTCCCAGGTTCCTCGATGCGACTGTCCAAGCGCGCCCTCCCCTATCACCCCGGGGTGCCCTGCGGTTGCTATCGCTCGTTGCTTCACCACAGGTGGCAGGCTTCACCATATCCGGGAGGCTGGCCGCACCCATATGTGTAACGAGGCCGAACCGGGTTCACTGGCGTTAGGGCTCACTCGTTCGCAGTCTGGAAGGGTTACTTCCGTCGCCCCACGTTCTAAGGCGGAGACCGGCCCGCTTCCCGTGATCGGTTACCCTGACACGGGGAGCCGCTGCTACATGATGAACGAGCAATTATCATGGCTGACTCCTTTCAGTCAGCAAGTCGCACCAGGCTTATCCTGGCGCTCCGGATTCACACACAGATAAAAAAAGGGGAACAGCTAATGCCGTAACCCCTTGATTTTATGGTACGCCCGGCCCGATTCGAACGGGCGGCCTACGGATTCGAAGTCCGGCGCTCTATCCAGCTGAGCTACGGGCGCATTTCGTCAATGGTCGTCACTCCTGATCACTGAAGACCATTTCTTAATGCATTTCAGACCGATACACAACCCCTTTCAGACGCAGTCCGAACAACAAAATAGGTCCAATTATAACGGGTACCTAAAATCACCGATAACTGCGTTGCGCGTCATCCATTGTCATCGCACAGTACCACGTATACCCCCGATACACCCTGAACGGTTATAATTTTAGCATAACACCTCATCCCACCCCCCAGCCCTCTCCCACAGGGAGACGGCGTTAATGGAAGTCGTCATCAATGGCCGCTAAAAGTAACGCTGCCACCCCCTTGCGGTGGGATTCCCCTTCGGGCCGTCATCGACGGAAGCACGATTCCCATCCCCAGTCGCCGCCTTTGGCAAACACCTTGTCGGTGCAGTCGGTACCATGAAAAAAGGCCACTGCACGCTGTCTCGGTGCAATGGCCTTTTGCTTTTTATGGGGTGAGTGATGGGACTTGAACCCACGACCCTCAGGGCCACAACCTGATGCTCTACCTACTGAGCTACACCCACCATAATAAACTAATCTAATTATCAAACCCATTATCCTATTTCAACCTAAATTTGAGGCCTTCATAAAAAACCCGACTTCAGCGCACCGTTTGATCCGTCGTCACTGATAGATGGCGTTGTCTGCGCCGATGCCCCGAAACACCGGCGAACCGTTGCCCGGCCGGCAAGTGTTGACCATATGGGCCAGATCCGATAAAACCATGCTAAACTTGTCGGCTACTGGAGGTGGCACCTTGACCCGATTTCATGTATTTATCATCAGAGCCGTCCTGGGGGCGGTCTTCGCGGTGATCCTGTCGCGCATGTTCTACCCGGACGCCGACATCGTTTATGTGGCCGGGCTGGGCATCATCCTGGTCGGGCTGGCATACTTTGTCGAATATCTCAGAAACCGCAGGAAACAGGGACCCTGACCGGCCACCGGAGCGCACCCATCGTGAAACAGATCATTCTCGGCACAGCCGGCCACATCGACCACGGCAAGACCAGTCTCATCAAGGCAGTCACCGGCACCAACACCGACCGGCTCAAGGAAGAGCAGAAGCGCGGCATCACCATCGAACTGGGGTTTGCGGCGCTGGACCTTCCCAGCGGGCGCCACCTGGGCATCGTCGACGTTCCCGGCCACGAGAAGTTCGTCAAGAACATGGTGGCCGGCGCCACGGGGATCGATATCGTCAGCATGGTCATCGCCGCCGACGAGGGCGTCATGCCCCAGACCCGCGAGCACATGGAGATCTGCACCCTTCTGGGCGTCCGGCACGGCCTGGTGGTGCTGACCAAGATCGACATGGTGGACGAAGAGTGGCTGGAGCTGGTCACCGAAGACATCCGGGACTTTACCGAGGGCACCTTTCTGGAAGGCGCGCCGATCGTTCCGATCTCTTCCGTGACCGGCGACGGCATCGCCCAGTTCGTCGAAGCACTGGACGCCTTGTGCGCGGATGTGCCCGAGCACACCACGTCGGGACTGTTCCGCCTGCCCGTCGACCGCGTCTTTTCCATGAAGGGCTTCGGCACGGTCATCACCGGGACCCTGATTTCGGGCCAGGTCAGCGTCGGAGACGCCATCATGATCTATCCCGGCAGGATCCCGTCCAAGGTGAGGGGCATCCAAGTGCACAACGAAGGCCGCGACACGGCCGAAGCGGGCATGCGCACCGCCATCAATTTCCAGGGGCTGGAAAAGACCGCCATCAACCGCGGCGACATCCTGGCCAGGGAAAACACCCTCATGCCCAACTACATGGTCGACCTGGACCTGCACTTTCTGTCCAGCAACAAAAAACCCGTCAAGAGCCGCACCCAGGTGCGCTTTCACACCGGCACCAGCGAGGTCATGGGCAACCTGATTCTACTGGACCGGGAAGAGTTGAGTCCCGGGGAGACCTGCCAGGCCCAGATCCGCCTGGACGAACCGGTCAGCCTGATTCGCGACGACCGTTTCGTGATCCGCAGCTATTCGCCGGTGCGCACCATCGGCGGCGGCAAGGTGCTCAATCCCATTCCCGCCAAGCACAAACGTTTTCAAGCAGACATCATCGCGGGCCTGAAGACCCTGGTCGACGCCTCCCCCGAGGGCATCATCGATCACCAGGCCCGCATGGCCGGCCCGGCGGGCATCAGCTTTGCCGAGCTGCTGCTGATGACCAACCTGCCGGACAAAGCCCTGAGCGCTGCCATCGGCAACATGCTCAACAGCCAGACCATCGTGCAGGTGGACAAGGAGAACCGGACCTACGTCCATCTGGAGGTTTTCGAATCGCTCAAGCAGCTCAGCCACACGGTCTTGACGCGCTACCACGCCGACTACCCCCTCAAACCGGGCATCTCCAAGGAGGAGTTGAAATCCAAGTTTCCGCGCCGGGCCGGCGGCAAGCTCTTCACCCTGGTCCTCAACCGCATGATCCGCGATCAGCAGCTGGCCCTTGCGGACGACACGGTCCGGTTGGCGACGCACACGGTCTCCTTGCAGGTAGACCAGGAAGCGCTGAAACGTCAGATCCTGGACACCTACGCGCAATCCGGGCTGACGCCGCCCTATTTTCGGGAGATCGTCAAGGAGCTGGACGTGGACCCCAAGGCGGCCAAGAGCGTCCTCGAGCTGCTCACCGGTGAACGGGTGCTGGTCAAGGTAAAAGAAGATCTCTACTACCTGGCCGAAACCATGCAAAACCTGAAAAGCGAACTGGTCGACTACATCCAGGCAAAGGGCCAGATCACGACCCCCGAGTTCAAGGATATGACTGGAGCTTCCCGGAAATATGTGATACCTTTGATCGAGCATTTCGACGCCACCAACGTCACCATCCGCGTGGGAGATGCGCGGATATTGAGAAAGCGCCAATAGATCAATGGGGACGAATCCGTAAAATCGCCGGTAGCTGCGTTGCGCTTCATCCCTCGTCACTGCGGAGTACTTTGAGTACGCCTCATTCCTCGGGATTCGCAAGCCTTGATCTCGGCGATTTTACGAATCCGTCGGGAATGCTGCAGTTTCCAAGTCCATCACAACCATACCGACATCTGTAAAGACGGAGCAGCCATGGCAGACAACGGGGAAGGCAATAAGGGCAGCGGGTTCCGAAAATTCGCGACGCCACGCATCATCGGCGGGATCGGCATCGCCGTCGTGGTGTTGTGGGCCCTGACCCTGATCTTCGGGTCTTCGGAGGCACCGCAGGTCGTGACCGACAACACCCACATCTCGGACCGGTCGACGGCAATCCCGACCACCAGCGGCACCCAGGCTGCCGCGCCTGCCCCGGCGGATCCGCGGCACCCGTCCGGAACGACCGCGACAACCGGCCAGACTGGCTCGAACACGCACGCCACCGCGACCGATCACGAGATCACCGCCGGCCAAGGCGCAGCGGCACCGCATGAAACCGACACGGCCCATGACGCCCCAACCGACAAAGGCGCCGACGCTGACCATGCGACCGACACCCACCCTGCCGCGGCCGAGTCGACCCATGCCGCACCGGCACAGCCGGAGCCGTCACACGATCAGCCGGCCGCCACTCACGACACCGGCGGCCACACTGCAGCCGTTCCCGAAACCATGGAGGGCCATCCGCTGCCGGACACGAACCTGCACAAACCCACACCAAAGGGGGTCGCCTTTGTGCAAGCCGCCATCAAGCCCTTGCAATACGAACTGGAAGAGCGCTGGTGGGGCTGGCGGCCCAATGACCTGATCGATCTGACCGACAACGTCAACATGATTCAGCTGGGCGTTCTGGAGGTGACCCGGCGCACCACCGTGGCCCTGGCCGAGCGGATCGCCCGCACCGGCTCCACCGACGCCTTCGACGAAAACCTGGAAGAGGCCATGAACTGGTTCATGGTCAAGGCGACCAGCTTCTGGTTCCCGTCGGCCGAATCCAAGTACCACGACGGCCTCGAGGAACTCGAAAAGTATCTCGAAAAGCTCAAGGTCGGCAAAGCCACTTTTTACACCCGCACGGACAACCTGATTCCCCTGCTGGCGTCCTTCGAGGACTTGATGGGCAGCTGCGACGAAAACCTGGTCAAACAGACCAATGAAGATGGCAGCCCCATGAGCACCTTTGCCGTGGACAACTACTTTTACTACACCAAGGGGGTTGCCGACGCCATGGCCACCGTGCTGGAGGCCGTGCACCAAGATTTTCTCCTGACTCTGGAGTCGCGCCACGGCACCGAACTGCTGCACCACGCCATCGTCTCCTGCCAGCAGGCCGCCGCCCTGGACCCCTGGATCGTGCTCAACAGTGATCTGAGCAGCGTTTTCGCCAATCACCGCGCCAACATGGCGGCCCCGATCAGCCACGCCCGGTTCTATCTGGGGCAGCTGATCAAGACGCTGTCGACCTAGAGGCCTTCAGCCTAACAACCTTAGCACCACCCCCTCCAAAAAACGCCGCCCGCGAGCGGTCAGCCGAATGCGCGTTATTGCATCCGCGATCAGCCCTTCGCCGATCAGCCGGGTCAGCTGCGGTTCAAAACGGTCGTCAAATTCCGCGGCGAAGCGCGACTGAAAATCCGCTTTGTCGATGCCCGCGCTCTGGCGCAGTCCCAGGTAGACGAATTCGATCAGCCGCTGGGCGCGGGTCAGCGCCTCGCGCTGGGCGACGGGCGGCACTCCGGCAGCCAGGTCGGCAAGGTAGCGGTCCAGAGAGCGGTGGTTCCACCAGCGCGCGGGGTCGACAAAGCTGTGGGCCGCGGGCCCGAATCCCAGGTAGGGGGCCGCGGTCCAGTACTTGCGGTTGTGGCGCGAGCGCCGGTCGGGTTGACCGGCGGCCGGCTGCCTGGCAAAATTGGAAATCTCGTACTGGCGATAACCGTTGGCATTCAGATAGGCGGCGGTCAGGTCGAACAGGTCGGCGGCCAACCTCTCGGTCGGCAGACGCACCTGCCCGGCGGCCACCCGAGCGGCCAGGGGGGTGTCCGGTTCAACGGTGAGGCTGTAGCAGGCAAGGTGCTCCGGGGCCAGCTCGACCGCCTGCGCCATCTGGTTTTCCCACTGCCGCCGCGTCTGACCCGGGAGACCGTAAATCAGGTCCAGGCCGACATTGTCGAAGCCGGCCGCCCGGGCCCAGTTAAAGGCCTCACGCCCCTGCGCGGCGGTGTGGATTCGTCCCAACCAGGCCAGGCTTGGGTCGTCGACGCTTTGGACGCCGATGTTGAGGCGGTTGACGCCCAGGGACCGATAGGCAGCCAGGCTTTCCCGGCTGACCGTACCGGGGTTGACTTCCAGGGTGATCTCCGCATCGGCGGTCACCGCAAAACGGCGCCGGACGGCTTCCAGAATCCGACCGACCGATTCGGCGGCCAGGAGCGAGGGGGTCCCGCCCCCGAAATAGATCGAGTCGACCGCCGCGCCGGCATACCGGCAGCGGCTCAGTTCGATGCACAGGGCGGCAAGGTAGTCGGGAATCCGGCCATCGTCGGCAATCGAGTAGAAATCGCAGTAGGGGCACTTGGCGCGGCAGAACGGCACATGCACGTAAATCCCCGCCAAAAGGGCAGCCGTCGGCACCCCGTCAGGGCGATCGCGGCCACGATCGGCAGGGATTGGAGACTTTTTTTCCATTCAGCCATCAGGCGAAGTGCCACGGGAAAGGTTGCAGTCGTCAGGCCGCCGCCGCAACCGCACGCCCCAGTTCCAGTCCCAGTTCCAGGGCCTGGCGGTTCATGTCCAGGAAACCCGACGGTATGCGACTTTCCAGCACCTGCATGACCGAGGCCGGCTTGACCAGTCCGGTCAGGCCGATCACGGCCCCCAGCATGCAGATGTTAAACACGATCGGCTTGCCGACCTTTTGCATGACCGTTTCGTACATGGGCAGCTCGCGCTGGATCGCATCCACCTTCAACTGGGTCTGAACGTAGCGCGTGTCGGTGATCAGCAGTCCCCCGGGACGGATGATGTCGAAAAACTTATTGTACGCCTCCTGGGTCAGGCACACCAGCACGTTGGGCTGGTTCACCTTGGGAAAATTGATCGTCGTGTCCGAAATGATCACATCCGAACGGGTTGCCCCGCCGCGTGCCGCCGCACCGTAGGCCTGGGTCTGCACCGCCGTCAGGCCCTCGTGCAGCACCGCCGCCTCGGCCAAAATGATCGCGGCCGTGATGACCCCCTGGCCGCCGGATCCTGAAAACACCATCCTGCATCGCTCCATCTATCGTCCTCCCATGGCCCGCTCGATGATCTTGCTGTATTCGCTGCAGTACTCGGGCTTATCTTTCTGAACAAAGATGCCCCGCTCGATCAGTTCCGGATTCTCGGCCTTTTTCTTTGATCCGATGGGCACCGTCATGGCCTTCATGCGCTTCATCATGTCCACCGCGGTGCCCATCTTGTTCTTGCGCCCGAAGTAGGTCGGGCACTGGCTCATCACCTCCACCACCGAAAACCCGTCGTGCAGAATCGCGGCCCGGATGATGTCGGCCATCTGCTGTACGTGATAGGTCGTGGTGCGGGCCACGAAGGTCGCCCCGGCCGCGCTGGCCATCTCGACCACGTCGAAGCCCTGGTCGATGTTGGTATATGGTGCCGTGGATGCCAGCATCCCCGGCCCGGTCAGGGGAGAGTACTGCCCGCCGGTCATGCCGTAGATGCGGTTGTTCATCACGATGGCCGTAATGGCGATGTTGCGCCGTGCGGCGTGGATGAAGTGGTTGCCGCCGATGGACAGCGCGTCGCCGTCGCCCATGGGCACGATCACGTTCAGTTCCGGCTTGCTCAGCTTGACGCCCGTGGCAAAGGCCAGGGCCCGGCCGTGGATGGTGTGCAGGGTGTGAAAGTCCATGTAGCCGGAGATGCGCGACGAGCAACCGATGCCCGACACCATCACGATCTCGTTGCGGCTCATGCCCAGCCCCTCCACGGCCCGGATCAAGCCGTTGAGCACGATCCCGTGGCCGCATCCCGAACACCACAGGTGCGGGAAAAACCGTTGCCGGATGTAGTCGTTGACTGCCATCTATACCCCCCGTCCCTTGATCAGGCGCAGTATGTTCTTGATGTCCGTGGGCGTGATGAACACCCCGTCAATCCGGTTGGCCAGAAAGACCCGCTCCGGACGGCTCAGGGTCGTTTTGACCATCTGGCAGACCTGGCCCATGTTCATCTCGACCACCACGGTGTAGTGGGCCTCGTTGCAGTAGCGCCGCACCACGTCGGCCGGAAAGGGCCAGATGGTCTGCAGTTCCAGCAGGCCGATCCGCTCCCCGCGCGGGCGCAGGCTCTCGACGATGTGCAGGGCCGAGCGCGCCGCCGAACCGAAGCTGACCAGCACCGTCTCGGCGTCCTCCAGGTAGTAGGTCTTGTAGCGCGCCATCTGGCCGGCGTTGTTTTCGATCTTGTCCACCAGGTGCCGCAGCAGACCGTGCACGATCTTGGGGTTGTCCGATGGGAACCCCCACATGTCGTGCACCAGGCCGGTGACGTTGTAGCGGTGCACACTGCCGAAATCGCTCATGGGCAGCCGGCCGTCTTCACGCGGCAGGTAGGGGTGATAGTCCACGCCGTCGCCCACGGACGTTCGCAGCCGCTCCACCAGCGGGATCTCGCCCGGTTCGGGGATCTCCAGGCGTTCGCGCATGTGCCCGATCACCTCGTCGAAGAGCAGGATCACCGGCGTGCGATACGTCTCAGCGATGTTGAAGGCCTCCACGGTCATGGCGAACACGTCCTGGTGATTGGAAGCCGTCAGGGTCACGATGCTGTGGTCTCCATGGGTGCCCCAGCGCGCCTGCATCACGTCGCCCTGGCTCACGTGGGTGGGCACCCCGGTGGAAGGGCCGCCGCGCTGCACGTTGACGATCACGCAGGGAATCTCGGCCATGACCGCGTACCCCAGGGCCTCCTGCTTGAGGGAGAAACCCGGTCCCGAGGTGGCCGTGAGCACCTTGTGGCCCGTCAGGGAAGCACCGATGATGGCACACATGCTGGCGATCTCGTCCTCCATCTGGATGAACTTGCCGCCCTGCTGGGGCAGCCGCCTGGCCAGGTGCTCGGCGATCTCCGTGGAGGGCGTGATCGGGTAGCCTGCAAAAAATTCCAGGCCCGCATACAAGGCCCCTTCCACGCAGGCTTCGTTGCCCTGGATGAATTTGATTTGTCTCGTCATGGGTTTGCCTTCGGTATTTATTGCGTTTATCGATTTTATTGGATTAAACGGCGCCCGATCTCAGAAGTCAGAATCCAGGAGTCAGAATGCAAGGACGTCGCCTCCGGCAACACCGCTTTATTCTGTCTCCTGACTTCTATATTCTGAATTCTGTTCTTTCGACTCCTGGCTCCTGTCTTCTGGACTCTGCTCCTCGACCTCCACCTCGATGGCCAAGTCCGGGCAGCGCAGTTCACACAGCCGGCAGGCGATGCAGTCCGAAAGGCGCGCGGCCACGGCCTTGTCCTGGCGATCCAGCTCCAGCACCTGGGTTGGGCAAAAGGCCACGCATATACCGCAGCCCTTGCACCAGTCCCGATTGATCCGGTGTTCCTTCAGCTTCCGTTTTGCCATGAATCGTCCCCATGTTGCGCGTTCGTCGTTGCGGTTTGGCGATCCGGTCTCTCCGCCCGGACAGGCCGGTCAAAATGCCGCCCCTCTTAGAGGGTGTGCCGAAGATTGTCAAGTTCTAACGTCCAACGGTCACAGAGAGCCGGCCAGGATCTCCACGGGATGCAGCACCGGTCGCCCCCCCAACTGGGCCAGCTGCATCTCGCAGGTAGGGCAGTCGGTCACCGCCACGTCGGCGCCGGAGCGCTGCAGCAGATCGATCAGATGGCTGCCGATCGTGCGGCTCAGGCGGTCATTTTTTGCCGCCATGCCCCAGGTGCCCGCCATGCCGCAGCAGTGGCTGTTAAGGGCGGCCAATCTCAGCTCCGGCACCATGTTCAACACCGACACCGAGGCGCCCGAATGCTCCTGCACCTTGAGGTGGCAGGGCAAATGATAGGCCGCCGACAAGCGCTGCGGCTTGAGCTCGACCGCCGGCAGCAACCGGCCTATCAGCCGGCTGGCATGGATGACCTTCGCGGCCGCCCGGCGGATGCGCGGCCCGTCCAGAAGGCAGGCCCACTCGGTCATCAGAGCCAACCCGCACGAAGAGCAGCTGACCACGATGTGGTCGACCCGTTCCAGCAGGCCCTGCCAGCGCTCCAGATTGCAGCGCACTTTGTCCCTGGCCGCAGCGGACATGCCCTTGGTCAAATGGGGCAGCCCGCAGCAATGCTGGGGCGGGGTGTGCACCCGAAAGCCCAGGCGGGTGAGCACCTCGACCAGGGAGACCCCGATCTCGGGCCGGATGTAGCCGGCATAACAGCCGCAGAAATAGAGTACCTCCCGGCGGCCGGTACCGGCCGCCGGCGCGACCTGCTCAAACAGCGACCGCCGCGAAACCGAGACCAGCGGCCGCCGCGAACTGACCCCGGCGACCCACTGCCCGAGCTTGCGGCCAGCGGCCAGGCCGGCGATCGGTTCGGCCAGCCCGCTGAAACGGCCGCCGCGGCGCCCCAGGGTTTCCACGCCGGTCACCAGGCGGTCGTGCAGCGAGGGGCCGAAGCGCTGCACGCGGCGGGCCCGCGCTTCCAGGGCCATCTTGGGGATGTCCACGTTGGAAGGGCATTCGATGCGGCAGCTGCCGCACCCCACGCACAGGTCAATAACCCCTTGAAAAGCGTGATCGAAAAGTGCGGCTTTGTCAAGGGCGCCGCTGATCAGGGCGCGCAGCAGATTGGCCTTGGCCCTGGGGGCCGCCGCTTCCCGGCGGGTGAACTTGTAAATAGGGCACATGCGCGTGGCCGTGGTCACCGTCGTACACTTGGCGCATCCGTGGCAAGCCTCGATCTCGTCCTGCCAGTCATCGCGCCACCGCAGGCCGGCCGACGGCAAGGCCACCCGTCGATAGTCGGCGCCGAAACGCAGGTGCCGCGCCATCTGGTCCGGGGTAGAAGCGGTCTTGATCTCGGGGTTCATCATGTCGTGGGGGTCGAGCAGCTGCTTGACCCGCTGAAAAATCGGGAAGATGTCCGGATAGTGACGGGCAATGTAGGCGCTGCGCAGCCGTCCGTCGCCGTGCTCGCCGGACACCACGCCACCCAGGCCGTGCACCAGCTCGAACACGGCATCGGCCAGGGGCTTGAGCAGGGCCACATCGTCGGGGTCCTTGAGGTTCAGCAGCGGCCGGGTGTGCAAAAGGCCCTTGGCGATGTGTCCGTAGATGACGAATTGGACCTGGCAGCGGTTGAAAATGGCATAAATTCCCAAAAAATAGTCCACCAGACGCTCGGTGGGCACCACGGCGTCTTCGACCAGGGCCAGGATCTTGCGCACCCCCTTGAGCTTGTAGAGGATGGGGACGGCGGCCTTGCGCACCGCCCAGAAGCGTTCTTTTTCCATGGCGGAGACGGCCAGATGGACGTCGCTGGAAAGGCCCTTTTCTTTCAACAGGGCCTGGACCCGATTTGCAAGCGTTTGCGTCGCCGCCCGGTCAGGCCCGTCGAACTCCACCAGCAACAGGTTGTCGATGCCGGTGGGAATGCGCTCGCGCAGCACCGGATCGCTGGACCGGGCCAGCTCCAGAAGCGACTTGTCCATCACCTCGATGCCGGCCGGCCTCAGGGGCAGGATGGCCTGCACCGCTCTGGCGGCCTTGCCGATGGCGTCGAAAGAAGCCACCACCAGACTGTCGGCGCCCGGTTTGGCGATCAGCCGGAAGGTCAGGCGGGTGACGATGCCCAAGGTGCCCTCGGCGCCGGCCAGCAGTTGCTGCAGGTGCAGCCGGCCGGCCCTGACCAGGCCCCGCAGGTTGTAACCCGAGCAGTTGAAGCGCACCTCCGGATAGGCCCTTTCGATCACGTCCTGATGCGCAAGGTAGCAGCGCGCCAGTTCGGCGAAGGGATCGGCAAGCCGGTCGCAGGGGACGGCGGATATGTCCGACAGGCGCACCCGCTCTCCCGAGGAGAGCACCAGCTCGGCATCGAGAAGGTAATCGGACACGCTGCCGTACTTGACCGAATGCGCGCCCGAGGCGTTGGTGGCCAGCATGCCGCCGAAACTGGCGTATTCACCGCTGGAGGGATCGGGCGGAAAGAACAGTCCCGTGCCCTCAAGGGCCTGCTCCAGCTCGCCGAGGCGGTAGCCGGGCTGACAGGTCACGGTCCCGGCTGCTGCGTCGATGGCGATCAGCCGATTCATGTGGCGGGTGAAATCAACCACCACGCCGGCCCCCAGGGCCGATCCGCACAGACCGCTGCCAGCCCCGCGCGGGTGCACAGACAGGCCGTGCCGGCGGGCAAAATCGACCGTGGCGATCACATCGCCGGTATGCCTGGGATAGACCACAGCCGCCGGCCGGCGCGCGAAAATACTGGCGTCGGTGGCCAGCAGGAGCCGGGTCAGTCGCCCCCAGGCGACATCGCCCTCTAGCACACGGGCCAAATTATTAAAAGGTGCCTTCACTGGCGGCCTCCACGTTGCCGGCTCGACCGGAAGGCCGAACCAAAACCTGAGCGCGAAAGGCTCGATCGGCGGCAAGCCGAGCAAAGCCGGCCCAAGGCTCTCTTATACGCCTTGCGGGGGCAGTTGTTAAGGGCTACAGTGGCGGATTCGGAAAAAGGCCCATATCTGCGTTCCGCTTCACCCCTCGTCACTGCGGAGTACCGTAAGTACACCTCCCGCCTCGGGATTCGCAAGCCTTGATCTCGACGCTTTTACGAATCCGCCGCAAATGCAACTTATTTCGAGCCTATGAACATTACAGTCCAGACAGGCCACGGCCGGCGTTGCCGACCGAACCCTTCGCTCCCCGGTCTGTCAATCCCCCCGAAACCGATCCTGACAACTCCATTTTTTACTATAAATTTTATAATAACTATAATAAATAAACTTAAATAAGCTTATTTGATTTACTTATTATGTTTTTTATAGTTTTTATATTTTTTTATTGACAAGGCGTCACCGACCTGATTTAGATGGTGACAAGGCCGGCAAAAGATATCGCAAGGCGGCAGCCTCACCCTGCACCAGCTCGACGTCGACGTTCCAACCGGCGAGAGCGACCGCCGTCGTCACCAGAGCGCTTTTCGGCGGCATACCGGCGATATCAGCGAGGCTGGCCGCAGCCCGATCGTCTGGCAACCCACACGCAAGTGAAGGAGGGATTGGAAAATGGAAGATACACTTACCGTCTTCAAGGCAAGCAAGTTCTGCAATGTGTCCTCGAAAACCATCATCAACTGGATCGAAGCCGGCCACATCAAGGCCTACAAGACGGTCGGCGGTCACCGGCGCATCAAACGCAGCGACATGGAATCGTTCATGAAAAACCAGGGCATTCCCATTCCGGACACGGAAGTCGAGGACGCGCGCAAACGCATCCTGGTGGTCGACGACGATCCCATCATCGTCGAGACCATCGTTCAGGCCCTCGAGGAGGACGAGTTCGACTACGAGGTCATCAGCGCCTCGGACGGTTTCGAGGCGGGTCTGCAGGTCAACCATTTCCACCCGCACCTGATGATCCTGGACATCATGATGCCGGACATCAAGGGCAACGAGGTCTGCCGGAAGATCAAATCCAACGAGGACACCCGCGACACCAAGATCATCGTCCTGTCGGCCTACCTGGACGAACAGAAATTCAAGGAGATGAAATCGCACGGTGCCGATGTCTGCTTCTCCAAGCCGCTTCCCCTGCCACAGCTCAAGGAAGAGGTGGCCCGGCTGCTGGAACTTAAATAGCGCGTCACAATCGCAAAACAGCGTTCAACAAGGAGGCCTAGCATGAAACTCAAGGAAGCGCTGAAAAAAAAGAAATTTGTGGTCACCTCGGAAGTCCAGGCCCCCATGGGCGACGACGACCCCGAAACGCTGGTAGAGAATTTGAAACGGGTCCGGGGCCGCATGGACGGGGTATCCATCACCGAGGTTGAGCTGGAGGGCATTGTCGGCGACAGCATTCGCACCTGCGAACTGCTCAACCAGAACCGTTTCGATGCCATCTATCAGACCACCACCCGGGACAAAAACCGCATTCAACTCCAGAAAGACCTGACCCTGGCCCACGAGTCCGGCGTCGAAAACCTGCTGGTCTTCACCGAAGACTACCGCATCTCCGGAGAAAGCCTGCAGGAAACCATGTTCTTTCACGTCGACTCGGGCAAACTGGCCTCGGTCCTGCAGCACCTGAAAGACGGGCACACCGTGGACGGCAAGCCGCTGGACCGGCAGGTCGAGTTCGTCATGGGCTCCGGCGTGGAATCCCCCTGGGGCAAAAACGTGCCCAAGCAGGGCATGCAGGAGATGGAGACCATGCGTGAAATCGGAACCGGCTACTTTTTGACCACGCCCATCTTCGACCTGGACCAGTTCGAGCGATTCATGCGCCAGGTAAAGACCTTCGGCGTTCCCGTTATCGCCGAGGTGATGCTGCTTCGGAACGCCGCCATGGCCCGCTTCATCAACCGGCACTTCAAGGCCGGCCTGATACCGGACTGGGTCATTCAGAAGCTGGACAAAGCGCCCGACAAGAAAAAGGCCAGCATCGAGCTGTTCGCCGACACCATCAAGGGCCTGCGGGACACCTGCGACGGCGTCCACATCATCACCTTGGGCGGCATCGACAAGATTCAGCCGTACCTGGATGCGGCCAAAATCAGATGACGGCCCTTCGGCCCTTCACTTTCGGTCTATCCACCTAACCTTGGAGGCCTTTATCATGACATCACCCATCGAACTGGACGAACTGGAGTGTGAATTCAAGGAAGCGGTCCTGGAAAAGGTGCCCGATGCCCTGCTGGACCTGTGCATGACCTGCGGGACCTGCACGGGCGGCTGCCCCGCTTCGGGCCTCATGGACATGGACCCGCGCAAGCTGCTGCGCATGGTCAACCTGGGTATGGACGAGGAAATCAAAAAATCCAAGTGGGCCTGGGTGTGCACCATGTGCGCCCGATGCGTCAACGCCTGCCCCATGAAGATCAATATTCCCAAGCTGGTCTACAACATGCGCGGCGCCTGGCCCCGCGACAAGCGTCCCAAGGGCATCCGCGGCTCCTGCGACCAGCACATCCGCGCCGGCAACGCCATGGGCGTGCCCACCGAGGATTTCATCTGGACCGTGGAGGACGTAGCCGACGAGATCCGCGAAACCCAGCCCCAATTCAAGGAGCTGCAGGTTTCCGTGGATCGGATCGGCGCCACCATGGCCATCAACCAGAACTCCCGGGAGCCGGTCACCGAGCCGGACGAATTGGGCCCGCTGTGGAAAATTCTGCACCTGGTGGGCGCCGACTGGACCTACCCGTCGGTGATGTGGGCCGGTGAGAACTACTGCCTGTTCCTGGCCGACGAGGAGGGCTGGCGCTACATCCTGGAGGAGTTCGTCGACCACATCGACAACACCCTGGGCTGCAAGATGGTGGTCAACACCGAGTGAGGGCACTCCTACTTTGCGATCCTGGAAGGATTGCGCAAGTTCAACATCCCTTACAAGTTCGAATTCACCAGCATCATCCAGCTTTACGCCCAGTGGATCCGGGAAGGCAAGCTGCCGGTCAACGCCGACTGGAACAAGGACCTGAAGATCAAGTTCACGGTCCAGGACCCCTGCAACATCGTGCGCAAGACCCTGCGCCACGAGATGGCCGACGAGCTGCGCTTCGTGGTCAAAACCGTGGTCGGTGAAGAGAACTTCGTCGACATGGTGCCCTGCGGGGTCAACAACTACTGCTGCGGCGGCGGCGGCGGCGCCCTGCAGGGCGGTTTCACGGAGGAGCGCCGGGCCTACGGCAAGATCAAGTTCGACCAGGTCATGGCCACCGGTGCCAAATATGTCATCGCCCCCTGCCACAACTGCCACAGCCAGATCGAGGACATGGGCGCGCATTACGGCGGCCAATACCATGTGGTGCACCTGTGGACCATCATGTGCCTGGCCATGGGCTGTTTGGGCGAAAACGAACGCAGCTACCTGGGGCCCGACCTGGCGGATTACGGCCTATAGGAGGAGAGATCATGAGTAACCAAACAACTGGTTCCGTACTGGTGGTCGGTGGCGGCATCGCCGGCATTCAGGCATCCTTGGACCTGGCCGACGCCGGTTTCCGGGTGGTCCTGGCCGAGCAGAGTTCGGCCATCGGCGGCGTCATGTCGCAACTGGACAAGACCTTCCCCACCAACGACTGCTCCATGTGCATCATCTCCCCCAAGCTGGTGGAGGCCGGACGCCACCTGAACATCGACCTGTACACCATGACCGACGTCGAATCGATCAGCGGTGAAGCCGGGCATTTCACCGCGACCCTACGCCAGCGCCCGCGCTTTATCGACATGCAAAAGTGCACCGCCTGCGGCGAGTGCAGCAAGGTCTGCCCCGTCGATGTACCCAACGATTTCGACCAGGGACTGCGCACCCGCAAGGCGGCCTTCAAGCGCTACCCCCAGGCCATGCCGTCGGCCTACTCGATCGAGAAGAAGGGCGCGGCCCCGTGCAAGGTGGCCTGCCCGGCCAATCCCAGCTTTCAGGGCTGCATCGCCCTCATGGCCCAGGGCAAGTACAAAGAAGCTTTCGAACTGTTTCGCAGCGAGCATCCCTTTCCCGGCATCTGCGGACGGGTCTGCCATCACCCCTGCGAAACGGCCTGCACCCGCGGCAAGGTGGACGCCCCCGTTTCCATCATGGCCCTGCACCGCTTTCTGGCCGACTGGGCCCGGCAAAACGGCGTGACATACCTTCCCCCAAAAAAGGAGGCCCGGCCCGAAAAAGCCGCCGTGGTGGGCAGCGGTCCGGCCGGCCTGGCCTGCGCCTATTTTCTGGCCGTCGAGGGGTTTGCCGTGACGGTTTTCGAAAAGCACGATGTCCTGGGCGGCATGCTGAGCCTGGGGATTCCGTCCTACCGGCTTCCCCGGGATATCATCGACGACGAGATCTCGCTCCTGCGCCAGCTGGGGGTTAAATTTGAAACCGGCGTCGAGATGGGCCGCCAACTCACCGTCGGCCAGCTGCGCGACCAGGGATACAAGGCCTTTTTCATCGCTATCGGCTCCCAGGAGTGCAAGCTTCTGGGCATCGAGGGAGAAGAATATGAAGGGGTATGGCCCGGCGTGGACTACCTGCTGCGCACCAACCTGGGCGAGAAGATCGACCTGGGCGACCGCGTGGCCGTCATCGGCGGCGGCAACGTGGCCATGGATGCGGTCCGGACCGCCCTGCGCAACGGATCCAAGCGGCCCTTTCTGATCTACCGCCGCAGCGAAGCCGAGATGCCGGCCAATGCCGAGGAGATCGCCGAGTGCCGTGAGGAAGGCATCGAGATCATGACCCTGACCAACCCGGTGCGGGTGGTCGAAGAGGGCGGCCGCGTCACGGCCATCGCCTGCATCCGCATGCAGCTGGGCGAGCCCGACAGCTCCGGCCGCCGACGGCCCGAACCGATCGAGGGCAGCGAATTCACCATCGCGGTGGACGCGGTCGTCCCGGCCATCGGCCAGGAATCGGACTGGGCCTGCCTGACCGACGAATGCGCCTGCACCTTAAGCGACTGGGGCACCATGGTGGTGGACCCGATCACCTTGCAGTCCGCAGATGCGGACATCTTTGCCGGCGGCGACGCCGTCACCGGACCGGCCACCGTGGTGGAGGCCATCGCCCAGGGCAAAACCGCTGCCGAATCCATCCGGCGCTATCTGAACGGGGAAGACCTTAAGGTCGGCCGCGACAGGCCCCTGATCCCGGTGGAAGACGTGGATCTGTCCACGGCGGCGATCGTGGCGCGCCAGGCCATGCCCACGGCCGATCCCGACCGCCGCAAGCACAACTTCGACGAGGTCCAGCTGGGCCTGGACGAAGCCGCGGTGCAGCAGGAGCTGCGACGCTGCCTGGCCTGCGGCGTCTGCTCGGAGTGCTACCAGTGCGTCTCGGCTTGCCTGGCCGATGCGGTTTGCCACGACATGACCGAGCAGATCCACGAGGTCGACGTCGGCGCCGTCATCCTGGCCCCGGGGTTTGCCCCCTTTGATCCGTCCATCTACGACACCTACAGCTACGCCACCCACCCCAACGTGCTCACCAGTTTGGAGTTCGAGCGCATCCTATCCGCCTCCGGGCCCTACGAAGGCCACCTGGCGCGTCCCTCGGACAAACGGGCACCCAAAAAGATCGCCTGGCTGCAGTGCGTCGGGTCACGCGATCTCAACGCCTGCGACAACGGCTACTGTTCATCGGTATGCTGCATGTATGCCAACAAGCAGGCCGTCATCGCCAAGGAGCACAGTGCGGTAGAGCTGGACACGGCCATCTTCTTCATGGACCTGCGCACCTTCGGCAAGGATTTCGACAAGTACGCCATCCGGGCCCACCAGGATCACGGGGTTCGGCACGTGCGTTCGCGCATTCATTCGGTCTTTCCGGCCGAAAACGACCGGCTGCGCATCGTCTACGCCACCGAATCGGGCAACAGCGTTGACGAGCACTTCGACATGGTGGTGCTCTCCGTGGGCCTGGCCCCCAACCCGGACGCCGTGGCCCTGGCCAAACGGCTGGGCGTCGACCTGAACCACTACAACCACGCCCGGACCAACTGCCTGACCCCGGTGAGCACCAACCGGGAGGGCATCTTCGTCTGCGGGGCCTTCCAGGAGCCCAAGGACATCCCCGGGTCGGTCATGGAGGCCTCGGCCGCGGCGGCGACCGCCTCCAGCCTGCTGGCCGACTCGCGCTGGACCCTGACCCGTCGTCGCGAACTGCCCCCGGAGCTGGACGTCTCCGCCCAGGGGCCGCGCATCGGCGTCTTCGTCTGCAACTGCGGGATCAACATCGGCGGCATCGCCGACGTGCCGGCGGTGCGCGACTATGCCGCCTCCCTGCCCCACGTGGTCCACGTGGAAGACAACCTGTTCACCTGCAGCCAGGATTCCCAGGACCACATGAAAGCCATCATCGCTGAAAAGGGCATCAACCGCGTGGTGGTGGCCTCGTGCTCGCCGCGCACCCACGAGCCGCTGTTCCAGGATACCATCCGGGACGCGGGCCTCAACCGATACCTGTTCGAAATGGCCAACATCCGCGACCAGAACACCTGGGTGCACATGAACCAGCCCGAGCGGGCCACCCAGAAAGCCAAGGATCTGGTGCGCATGGCCGTAGCCAAGGCGGCCCACATCGAACCGCTGCACCAGGTCAGCCTGGCGATCGTCAAAACGGCCCTGGTGGTCGGCGGCGGCGTGGCCGGCATGGAGGCCGCCCTGGGGGTGGCGGACCAAGGCTGCGAGGTAGTGCTGGTGGAACAATCCGGCGAGCTGGGCGGCGTCGCCAATCTGCTCAACGCCACCTGGCAGGGCGAGCCCATCGCCGCCTACCTGGCCGACACCATTGCGCGGGTGAAGGCCCATCCGCACATCAACCTGTTCACCGGCACCCGGGTGAAGCACACCGGCGGCAGCATCGGCAACTTCTCGACCACCCTGGCATCCACGAACGGCGGCGCGGCGGAGACCGTGGTGGCCCACGGCGCCACCATTCTGGCCACCGGCGGCGGCGAGTACCGACCGGACCTGTATCGCTACGGCGACCACCCCGATGTGCTCACCCACCTGGACATGGACACGGCGATGGCCAACGGGGACAGACGCCTGACGGCCGCCAGAAGCGTCGCCTTCATCCAGTGCGTCGGTTCGCGCGACGACCAGCGGCCCTACTGCAGCAAGATCTGCTGCACGCACAGCCTGAAAAGCGCCCTGGGCGTCAAGAAAAAAAACCCCAGGAGCAAAGTCACCATCCTCTATCGGGATATCCGCGCCTACGGATTCCGCGAGGATCTTTACAAGCAGGCTCGGGAAGCGGGCATTGTGTTCATCCGCTACGAACCGGAGAATCCGCCCACGGTCGCCGTTGACAGCGACAACCACCTGATGCTCGACGTCATCGATCACGTCCTGCGCCTGCCGGTGCGATTGCGGCCCGACCTGCTGGTGCTGGCCACCGGCGTGGTACCCAACGCCAACCGCAAGCTGTATGAGATGTTCAAGGTACCTGTCAACGCCGACGGTTTCCTGGTCGAGGCCCACGCCAAGCTGCGGCCGGTCGAGTTTTCGTCGGAGGGCATCTACCTGGCCGGACTGGCCCACTACCCCAAACCCCTGGAGGAGAGCATCGCCCAGGCCAAGGCGGCCGCCTCGCGGGCCATGACCCTGCTGGCCAGGGACGCCATCATGGTCGGCGGCGTGGTGGCTACCGTGGATTCGGGCCGGTGCGCGGCCTGCCTGACCTGTGTGCGGGCCTGCCCGTACGGCATCCCGGTGGTGGACGAACACAGCCACGCCGTCATCGACCCGGCCGTGTGCCACGGCTGCGGCACCTGCGTGGCCGAGTGCCCCGGCAAGGCCATCTCGCTGGCTCACTTCACCGACGACCAGTTGATCGCCAAGATCGAAGCGTTGTTCCTGGCGGCCTGAATCAAGTTCAATGAACTACGGATGGGAAAGCGTGAGGGTGTGACCATGGATGTGTGCGAAGCCAACGAACTGACCCGCGTGCTGGATGCCATGGCCGACGGCATCTACATCATCAACGATAAATACGTGGTCGAGTTCATGAACAAGGCCATGATCCGGGTGTTCGGCGACGGGATCGGCAAGCAGTGCCACGAGGTGATCAACCATACCTCAGCGCCCTGCCCCTGGTGCCGCGGGAAAGAGGTTTTCGAAAACCACGAAAACGTTCACGAAGAGGTCTATGTGCCCGTGGTGGGGAAAACCTACGATCTGCTGGAGGTCCCCATCCACAACACCGACGGCAGCGTCTCCAAGCTGAGCATCTACCGCGACATCACCCAGAGCAAGGACCAGGAAAGGCGCCTCAAGCGCTCCCGGGAAGACTTCCGGCGCCTTTTCGAGCACGTCGCCGCCGGCGTCTACATCAGCAGCAAGGAGGGCCAATTTCTGGACGCCAACCCGGCCCTTTTGGATATGCTCGGCTATGCGGACAAGGATGAATTTTTGAGCCTGGACCTGGCCCGCGACATCTACCTGAAGGCCGAGGAGCGCACCGCTTTCCAGGAGATGATCGAAAAAAACGGCCGAGTCATCGACTACGAAGTCGATTTCCGCAAAAAAGACGGCACCCCCATTCCGGTGCTGCTCACCGCTCACGTGCGCTACGACGCCGAGGGCGGCGTGTTGGGCTACGAGGGTATCTGTGTCGACCAGAGCCAGCGCCGCAAAATGGAACGTGAGCTTCAAAAGGCCCACGACTTTTTCAATACCATTATCCAGAGTTCGCCCAACGCCATCATGGGCACCGACATGCGCGGCAACCTGATCATCTGGAACCAGGGCGCCGAAGAGACCCTGGGATATCTGGCATCGGATGTCATCGGCAAGATGAATGTGAAAGAACTCTACCCCGACGACATGGCCCGGCAGGTAATGCGCATGATGCGCAGCGACGACTATGGTGGCAAGGGCAAGCTGCGAGCCTTCCCCATGACCTTCATGGCCAATGACGGCAGGCCCGTGGAAGGCAACCTGTCGGCCAACATCATCTACGACGAGAACGGCGCCGAGAAGGCCTCAGTGGGGATTTTCGTGGATCTGGAAGAACACCTGCAGATGGAGCGCAAACTCCACAAAACTCAGGAACAGCTGCTGCAGTCCGAAAAATTGGCCGCCATGGGGCGCCTGACCTCCCAAATCGCCCACGAACTGAACAACCCCATCTATGGCATCATGAACACCCTGGAGCTGATGAAAACCGAGATCCCGGTCGGCAACAAGCGCCGCAAACTGCTGGAGATGAGCCTGTCGGAAACCGTGCGGGTGACCGACATGCTGCGCAAAATGCTCTCCTTTTCCAAACCGGACCAAGAGCAGCGCAGCCCGGTTGACATCAACACGATCCTGGACGAAATCCTGCTCCTGTACGAGAAGCAGCTGTGGGAGCACTCCATCAAGGTGGCGCATCACTTCGCGGACACCCTCGGCCTGGTCAACGCCTCCAAAAACCAGCTGCGGCAGGTCTTTTTGAACCTGATATCCAATGCCCGCGACGCCATGCCCGAGGGTGGCCGTCTGACTGTGGCCACCGAAGGGGACGACTACTTTGTCCACATCACCTTTTCCGACAATGGCCTGGGCATCAAGGAAGAACACCTGGACTTGATTTTCGAAACCTTCTTCACCACCAAGACCGACAGCGTCAAGGGCGTGGGCTTGGGGCTGTCGGTCTGCTATGGATTCATCAAGGACCACGGCGGGGACATCAAGGTCCAGAGCACGCTGGGGGAAGGCACCACCTTCACCATCTCCCTGCCGGTTTACCGGGAAAAGAACCACCCCGTGGCGCGCAACGATTAAATTTCACGATCGAACGATTTCGCGATCGACCTGGTGAGACGGAGGAAATGCGCCATGTTTTTCTTTCAACCAGGTTGATCCCAAGCACCATATTCTTTTTACCCGGTGGGGTATCCGACGAAATTTGAGGGTGAGTCTTTCAGCAAATCCGAAGAAGCGCCCGTAGAGGTCATCGCTGTTTAATTTTTTCTCACCATCAGCCCAATGGTTCCAGGGTTGCCATTCCTTTGAAAATTTCTGGAGATGCGCTTCATTAAAATGGCCGCGAACCAACTTAACCCTGTTGTTCTTGAACCGAGGTGTTTGCATCGCTTTCAGCCTCTGATAGTTGCTGACCGAAACATAATCCCTGTTTTCTTTGACCCGGACCGGTCGAAAAGGAACGCAGGCCCCGCACTGGTAACAATTGGCCTTCTGATCTGCGAATGCGTGAGGTGGATGGTTATACCAGCCCTTTTGGATCGGCATCCCGCCGGGGCCATCGAACAGGAGATCCAAGGACGCAGCCATTTCACAAAAGAAGCATCCCTTCGGGTTAATTGAAGCACTCCATCTCTCATTCACCCAGCAATGATCGATCAACTGATCGGCGATTTTCCGGTCGGACACGACATCTCCTAATGCCAGCAGCATGGGATGATGCCTTTGATTGAGATTGGTATGGTTGTTGAGATGCACCTGTACGCCAAACGTCTTCCTGATGATTGACCGGTATTGATTCCACTTGTAACCTGACGTGTGCAGGCTTCTCTTCTCTTTTGGAACCTTTTTCTGCAGGAGCTCGCAAATTTTTTCAAATTCGGGATGTTTCGTCGGTTCGCCGCCCATGATGCCGATATGGTGTTGAAATCCTTCCAAGGAATCGATTGCCCTGGCGATCATCCCTAACTCCATGAAGTAAGGATCGTGATGGTGACCGACGAACCGGGTGCAATTTGCACATTCGTTTGCGCAGGCATTCGTGATCTCGATCTGAATAATCGATTTATCTTTTACGGCCTTCATGAACACCCCCTTAATGATGGTGAATTTAGATCCTGGAGTTTCAGAACAATTACACCAGCATTAAGCGTGCCAATTAAAAATACCTAATTATTTCTAAAGGTAAGAGAAAAACTGGCGCGGCGGCATTAATGACTAAACCGGTATCTTATTACTCACATGGAATTTTTTTTCATAGGGGAGGCAACGGGTTCGAGAAGAGATTTGAGGTCTGGTGAAGCTTTTTACAGGCCACCAGGCTGTCAATGTCCGTCCAGAAACGAGGAATTTTGGTCGAGATCAAGGCCGGTGAAAAATTTTAGCGCAGGCATATGGTTGATATTCCGAGGATAAAATTTTTCGCGCAGCGCAGACGATCGGGCAAAATAACCGTTTATGGATGGGCGCGACCGACATCTATGCGGAGAGCGAAAGCTGCGCACTCCTGGCCGCCTCCCAGCCGAACAGGGCTTTTTTGCGTGCCGATCCCCAGCGGTACTGACGAAGCCTGCCGGATCTGGCGATGACCCGATGGCAGGGGATCAGGTAGGCCACCGGGTTGACGGCCACGGCGTTGGCCACGGCGCGAAAGGCGCTGGGACGGCCGATGTGCGCGGCAACGTCCCGATAGCTGACCACACGCCCTTCGGGAATGGTCAGCAACGCTTTCCAGACATTGACTTGAAAATTGGTTCCTTTGAGCTGCAGGTGAAAGGGGGTGGGGCGCTGGCAGCGATCGCGGCCGAACACCCTTTTCACGATGGAACGGGTGCCGGCGGAATCTTCCCTCAAAGCCGAATCGGGCCAGGTCTGGACCAACCGGTCGATCCCCTCGGATCGCGCAGTGCCTTCCACAAAGCCCAGAAAGCAGATGCCCCTGTCGGTGGTTGCCAAAAGGCATTCGCCGAAAGGCGTTGCGCAGAAGCCGTAGGATATGGTCAACCCGGCAGCCCGGCGTTTGAACTCCCCCGGCGTCATGGCCTCGAAGGTGACAAACAGGTCATGAAGCCGGCTCGGTCCGGAAAGACCGGCCTCCAGCGAGACGTCGAGCAGACTCCGGGATTCGGCCAATTTCTGCTTGGTGTATTCCAGCGTCAGAAACTGCACGAACTGAATTGGACTGATGCCGGCCCAGCGCTTAAACAACCGGTCAAAATGGTAGCGGCTCAAATGCACGCCGGCAGCGATCTGATCGAGGGTCGGCTGGGACCTGAAATTGGCCTCGATGAACTGGATTGCCTTTTCGATGCGACGGTAATCCTCGGATTGCTGCGACAGGGCCTGGGTGTTCATATCCGTTCCTCATCTGGTTTGTTCAACACAATCACGGGGCCATCGAACGTGCGCTGGACCTGCCCATAAGGTAATCAAGTCGCATTTGGATGACCACCCGAATCTTGCGCGATTCGGTCCCGCGACCTTCATTTCGATAGGCCAGCCCCCTTTCGGAGATGTCGTCATGTTTATGAAATGAAAACAGAAGCCGCCATCAGACCAAAACGCGCCAGGATGCTGACGGCAGACAAACCCGGCGTTTGCGTGAACGGGCCCAACCCGTACTGCCGGGTGCGCCCTTCCAGGCGTGCCGATGTTCTGTTTCGGGCCGCTCGCTTGAACGGCCGCGGCATTCCGGACAAGCCGCTGAGTGAAGTCCCTAAATCGATTCGATTTGGCGGGCGGATGGTCATGTGGGCAGTTACGAACGGTCAACCAGACCTTGCCGGCACCTGCATCTCGATCGAACAGTTGCTGCATGCCGCCAGTTTCGACAGTGTTGTGGTCGGCCGATTGTCAACGGATTCCGGCGAAATGATGGTCGCAACCGCCCTGTTCCACCCGGTTCGGTCCCATTGCGGTCTTTTGCATTGAATGCTCAGCCAACAAGGTTCACGGCGCGACTCTCAGCGACTGGCGCGCACGTCGCAACCACCGCCGGCAGGGCCTGAACATGAAAAAGCGGATCAGCCGCGAAAAGCCGCGCATCACCTGTCTGATCTCCTGCTCCACCAGCGGTTCGACCTTGCAGAACGAGATGATGCAGCGCTCCGGCCGCACGTTGTCGGGAAACAGGCAGGGACCGGTGCCGTTTGCCAGGAAAATGCAGTCGGCGGAAAAGAAGGCTTCCTGTTGCAGGCAGGCGGCCATGGCCGGCTCGACCTGAGGGGCCATGGCCAGGATGAAGATCAAATCCCATTCGGTGACGATGTCGGCCGGGATGATATTCCGGCAGCACAGGCCCTGGCAGCCGGACATGCATTTGGCCAGGATCGGTACGGCTTTGTCGCTCAACTGCACTTGCGCCCGGTAGATGTCATTGCAGATGGTGGCCAGGCGCTCGCGTTCATCCGCATCGAGGGCGTCGATTTTTTTTTGGGCGGCGGTGAAGCTGTGTTGTAAGCTCATCGGGACCGATCAGAAGAGGATTTCAGCCGACCGAGAACGCCGGTCTGGGCCGCAAGGTGCCATTTCTATACCATCGGGTTTCAATGGGGTGAAGCGTGCCTCGCCCAACCGCGCCTTCCCAGAAATGGCAGGTTGTGGCTCAGGCCAAGGCCGCAGGGAGGTTGAAACCGCAGGCGTAGCGGCGCTACGTCGAGGATTTCAGCCGACTGAGAACGCCGGTCTGGGCCGCAAGGTGCCATTTCTATATGAACCGTTTCATCATCTCATCGACCATCCCATCCACATTCTGCGGTGTAATGCCATGCTGCTCGCAAAAGGCATCGACCTTGTCGCGCCGCCTGGAGCTGGTCAGATCGCTGAGGCGCGAGAAGATGCCCAGGCGACGGCCCACCTGAAAGCGGCACTGGTCCTGTTTTGGAAGCGCCAGGAAGCGGTCCAGCACCGCCAGAATTTCAGGTTTGGCCTCCGGCAGGCGCCCCTGGACCTCTTCGAAGAGGTTCAAAATGTGGTCGCTGGCGATCATGCTGGAAATGCCCTCCAGATGGGCCACGAACAGCCGGATTTCGCCGACCATCTCCACGTCGTTGAGCTTGGCGAATCGGCCGCTGCGGTAATCCTCGGCCAGGGGGATCCGGCCTGGAATGGCCAGGGTGCGCAGGCGGATGAAGTCGGGATCGATCTGGTTGAGGGCGTCGGCCGTTTCCAGGGCGTGGTCACGCGAGAGGTCCTTGCCGCCCAGCCCGGGCATCACATACTCGGACAACTGTATGCCGGCCCGCTTGACTTTTTGTCCGGCCTTGACCTGGGTGCGCTTGTCGGTCCCCTTGCGGACGCGCTTGAGCACGGCGTCGGAGCCGGACTCCAGCCCGATGTGGATGCGGTTCAGACCGGCGGCCTGCATCTGCTTCAGATGGGCGTCACTGATGCGGGCAATGGTGTGCGAACGGGCGTAGGAGGTGATTCGCTCGACCCACGGGAATCGCAATCGCAGATGCCGCAGAATCCGAATCAGGCTGTCGGGCTTGACCACCAGGCTGTTGGCGTCCTGCAAAAAAATGGACTGCATGCCCCCGGCAAACCAGTTCAAGGCAGCACTGAAAGCCTGCTGCTCGTGGGCGGCCAGGCCCGCGAAACGGTCACTGATCTCCTGCCGCGAAATGCGCCCCTGCCCATCGGAAAGCGCCTTCAGCGCCTTTACAAAACGGTCTACCGCATCGATGTCGGCGGTGACGTGCTCCTCGGGACGAACGGAAAAGCGCGCGCCTTTGTAGACTGGGCAGAACGCGCAGTGGTTCCAGGGACAGTTGCGGGTCACCCGAATCAGCAGGCTGCGAGCTTCGCTGGGCGGCCGGATGGGTCCCTGTTCGAAACCGTAATAACTTTCCTTGTCGCGCTGGCGTGCGGTCATGGCTGCCGATCTCCTGTTGAATTGAAATGCTTGCCCACTTGATATAGCGCCCCGCACGGTAAAAATAAACCCCTTTGACAAGCGTCGACGGCATGCCTTATGCTGTCGTTCCACGAGCCCAATCAACCATGAAAGCACCAGGCAAATGCTTAAAACGCTCGGATACACCATCATCGCCCTGGCCTTTGCGGGAATCTGCGCCGTCGGGTTGCTGTACATGCATTTCATGAACTGGTCCGACGCCCCCATGGCGGCCGGAAGCCAGGAGAAGATTTTTACCGTTGCCCCGGGACAGGGCCTCAAGCAGACCGCCGCGGCCCTCAAGCAGGAGCGGCTGGTCTCCGATGCGCTGCGCTTCACGCTGCTGGCCCGGCTCGAAAAGAAAGACACCCTGATTCAGGCCGGCGAATACTTTTTGTCCGCCGCCATGGCCCCCCGGCAAATTTTAAACCAGCTGGTGGCCGGTCGCGTCCACCTCTACCGGGTGACCATCCCCGAAGGCTACACCCTGGTTCAAATCGCCGCGGCGGTTGCCAAGGCCGGCCTGGCATCCGAAAGCGACTTTCTGGAGACGGCGCGCGACCCGCAAATCGCAGACCGCCTGGGTATCGACGCGTCCACCCTGGAAGGGTACCTGTTTCCGGACACCTACTACTTTCCGCGTGGGCTGGACAGCGTCACCATCGCCGCCACCATGGTCAAACAGTTCCGGGCCGCCTTCAAACCGGAGTGGGAAGCACGGGCCGCCGAGTTGAGCATGAGCGTTCACGAAGTGGTGACCCTGGCCTCCATCGTCGAGAAAGAGACCGGCGCCCCCGAAGAGCGCCCCCTGATCTCGTCCGTTTTTCACAACCGCCTGGCCAAGGGAATGCGCCTGGAGACCGATCCGACCGTCATCTACGGCATCCCCGACTTCGACGGCAACATCAAGCGGCGCCATCTGGAGACCTACTCCCCGTACAACACCTACAAAATCAGCGGCCTGCCCCCCGGCCCCATCGCCAGCCCGGGTGCCCTGGCCCTGGAAGCGGCCCTTTACCCGGCCCAGAGCGACTACCTCTATTTCGTCTCCAAAAAGGACGGCACGCACCAGTTTTCCACCACCATCGAAGACCACAATGCCGCCGTTCGCCAGTACCAGCTGAGGAAAAAGGGGACTTGAACGGCCGCCCAGCGCTCAGATCGGGCTTCACCACCGGCGCCGCCGCCGCTGCCGCCGCCAAGGCCGCCCTCGAGCTGCTGATCGTCGGCCGGGCACCCGCATCGGTCGAGATCGCTTTTTTAACCGGGCAGCGGACCCGAATCGCCGTCCATCGCTGCCGGATGATCGACGCCGGCAGGGCGCAGTGCACGGTCATCAAGGACGCCGGCGACGACCCGGACGTCACCCACAAGGCCGAAATCGGGGCCACGGTGTGCCTGCAACCGGGATCGGGCCGGCCGCGCATTCAAATCACCGGCGGCAGGGGGGTCGGCCGGGTCACCCTGCCCGGACTGGAAATCCCTCCCGGGAAGGCGGCCATCACGCCGGGGCCCATCACCATGATCACCAACAGCATCACCGAGCTGCTCGACAGGCACCCCATCGAGGCCGACATTCAGGTCGAAGTCTTCGTTCCCGAGGGCGAGCGCCTGGCCCGCAAAACCCTCAACGCACGGCTGGGCATCGTCGGCGGGCTCTCGATTTTGGGGACCACCGGCATCGTCCGCCCCATGTCCCACGAGGCTTATGTGGCCACCATCGAAAAAGCCATGGACGTCGCCCGGGCGGCCGGGCTGACCCATCTGGTCCTGACCACCGGCAGGCGCAGCGAACGCTTTGCCCAGCAGCGCTGGCCCGAGGCTCCCCGCATGGGTTTTATTCAGATGGGCGACTTTTTCCAGGCCGCATTGCAGGCCGCCGCCGCGCGCGCCGTCGTATCGGCAACCCTGGCCGTATTTTTCGGCAAGGCGGTGAAGATGGCCCAAAACGTCCCCCACACCCACGCCGCCAAGTCGGCCCTGACCCTGGCGGCCCTGGCCCGCTGGACTGCCGAATTAACGAACGACCAGACCCTGGTCGATCGCATTGCGGCCTGCAACACCGCCCGGCACGCCTTCGAACCGCTTCGGCAGCAGGCCCCGGCCGTGATCGATGGCGTCGCCGATCGGGCCGCCAGCGCCGCCGCGGCGTTTGCCGGCCAATCGGTCCGGGTGCGCTGCGTGATCTTCGACTACGACGGCGCTGCGGTGGTTGACACGCGACCGGATTGGGGCTAGGGTGCGTGAAAAATGTCAAATTTCAACATCCAAATGACAACCGAAGCATGACATCTTTTGTAGCATCGACTAAAAACCGACATTTGACATTTTTAATTGGACATTTGACATTGCCACCCGAACGTTATCAAAAAATTCACCATCAACCCGATGACCCCAAAAGGTAGCCCAGAGCCCAGCATGCCCCCCCCGGTGACGATTGTCGGCATGGGCGTCTCGCCCGACGACCTGACCGAAACGCAGCGGACGGTCATCGCAGGGGCCGACATCCTGGTGGGCGGCCGCCGGCTCCTCGAACCGTTCGCCCAGCTCGAGTGCCGGCGGTGGGTCATCGATCGCAACCTGGCTGCTATGGGCGACTTCCTCGAAGCCCACTTGTTTGATCACGCCATCGTGGTGCTCACCTCCGGCGACCCTTTTTTCTTCGGTATCGGGGCCTTTTTGGTGCGCCGCCTGGGGGCCGACCGGGTCCGCACCCTGCCCAATGTCTCGGCGGTGGCGGCGGCCTTCGCCCGCCTGGGCGAACCCTGGCAGGAGGTCAGTGTGGTCAGCCTGCACGGCCGCGGCCACACCGGACGCCTGCTGCGGCGGCTGGCCGAGGGCGACACGGTTGCCGTCTACACCGACCCGGTGCACCACCCGGCCTGGCTGGCCGAACTGTTGATTGAGAATTCGCCTGCCCACATCCAGATGATCGTCGCCGAGCGGCTGGGATACGCGGATGAAAAGATCACCCGCACCACAGCGCAGCAGGCGCGCAGCGGCACCTTCAGCGATCCAAACCTGGTCATCCTGAAGCCCGATCCTGCTCCCCAAAACCGCCCGGCCCTGTTTGCCGGCATGCCCGATCACTGGTTCGACCACGAAAAGGGGCTGATCACCAAGGCCGAAGTGCGCTGTATGAGCCTGTCCCGGCTGCGCCTGTTCGACCGGGCCGTGCTCTGGGATCTGGGCGCCGGCAGCGGTTCCGTCTCCATCGAAGCGGGCCAGTTCATCACCCGGGGCGAGATCTTCGCGGTCGAACGCCGGGCCGAACGCATCCGGCACATCCACAGCAACCGCAAACGCTTCGGCATCGGCAACCTGCACGTGATCCAGGCCGACCTGCCCGCGGGCCTGGAGGACCTGCCCGACCCGGACCGGGTCTTTGTCGGCGGCGGCGGCCGGGCCCTGCCGGAGCTGATACGCCTGGCCGCGGCGCGTTTGAAACCGCGCGGCATCGTGGTGATCAACACGGTGCTGACGGCCAATTTCCACACCGCAGTGCAAACCCTGGAAGCCCTCGATTTTGCCACCGACGCGGTCCAGATCCAGGTCAACCACCTTTGCCCCATGCCTTTCAGCCACCGGTTGGAAGCGGCCAACCCGGTCTGGATCGTCGCCGGCAGCCGCTCTTGACCCAATCACAAAGCGAGCGTTTATGGCAGCCCACCCAAGGCCCCCGGCCCCATCTGAACCAGCGGCATCCAACCCGGTGATCTTCTGCGGTGCCGGCCCCGGCGACCCGGACCTGATCACGGTCAAGGGGCAGCAGGCCCTGGCCGCCGCGGACCTGGTCGTCTATGCCGGATCGCTGGTGCCTGAAGCCCTGCTCAAGTGGACCGGACCGGCCTGCCGCCGCCTGAGCAGCGCCGGCATGCACCTGGAAGAGATGATCGACGCCATGGCCGCGGCCTGGCAGGCCGGCCAGCGGGTCGTACGCCTGCACACCGGCGATCCCAGCCTGTACGGGGCCATTTTCGAACAGATGGCCAAGCTGCGCGAGCGCGAGATCCCCTACGCGGTCATCCCGGGGGTCACGGCGGCCTTTGCCGCGGCCGCGGCCCTGGGCGTCGAATACACCCTGCCGGAAGTGTCCCAAACCCTGATCCTGACCCGCATGGCCGGACGCACGCCGGTTCCGCAGGCCGAGTCGTTGGCATCGTTGGCCGCACACCGGGCGACCATGGCCATCTACCTGAGCATCTCCATGGTGGAGGAGATGACCCGCATCCTGACCGAGGCCTATGGTCCCGATGGGGCCTGTGCCGTGGTCTACCGCGCCAGCCAGCCCGAACAGAAAATCGTCTGGACCACCACGGGACAGCTGGCCGCGACGGTCAAAAAGGAGCAGATCACGCGCACCGCCCTGGTGGTGGTCGGACGGGTGCTCGATGTCAGTGTGGAGACACTGGTGCACCAGTCCAGACTCTACGACCGCCACTTCGCCCACGGCTTTCGAAGCACCGGGGAAACACCGTGAACCGTGACACGCCGCGGCGCACCGCCATCTGGGCCATCACCCCCAACGGCGCGGCACTGGCGCGCACGATGGCCGGAAAGATTGACCGCAGCACACTTTTTCTGCCCCAAAAACTGGCCACGGCCGGCGACGGCGCGATCCAGTTCGAACGCCTGAAGCCATTCCTCCAGGAGCGCTTCACCCATTTTTCAAATCACGTCTTCATCATGGCCACGGGCATCGTGGTGCGCAGCATCGCCGCCCACCTGGCCCACAAGACCACTGACCCCGCCGTGGTGGTCTGCGACGAAACCGGGCGGTTTGCCATCAGTCTGGTCTCGGGCCACATGGGCGGGGCCAACAACCTGGCCCGGCAGGTGGCCCGGCTGACCGGCGGCCAGGCCGTGATCACCACGGCCACCGATGTCAACCAGGTGCCGGCCATCGATCTCATCGCCGTGGAAAAGGGGCTGGCCGTCGAAAACCCCGCGGCCATCAAGTCGGTCAACATGGCCCTGCTCACCGGAGACCGGATCGGCCTGCACGACCCCTACGGGCTCGTAACGGCCCTGCTGCCGCCGCATCAATGCGATCCCTGCGCCGCCACGGCCTTTGACAACCGCCTTGCCGGCATATTCGTGGATCACATGCGCCTTGACCTGCCCCCCCCGGTGCTGATATTGCGACCCGCATCGCTGGTGGCCGGTGTGGGATGCAACCGGGGCACCGATGCTGCCGAAATCCGGGGACTGCTGGAGGAAGCCGTCGCCGCCGGAGGCCTGGCCATGGCCAGCCTGCGCGCCCTGGCCACGGTCGACCTGAAGGCTGGCGAGTCCGGGCTGCTGGCCCTGGCCGAGTCCCTGAACCTGCCCTTGAAACTGTTCAGCCGTGACCAGCTCGGCCAGGTGGCGCAAGTCCCCACCCCGTCGGCCATGGTGCGCAAACACATAGGAGTCGAAAGCGTATGCGAAGCCGCAGCCCTGCTGGCGACACGCCAGGGACGCCTGCTCGTTCCCAAGCGGAAAACGGCCAACGTGACCGTGGCGATCGCCGCCGACGCTTGTATATCGTCGGCATCGGTCCCGGCGGGCCGGAGCACCTGAGCCACCGTGCCAGCCAGGTGCTGGCCAGCGTCGACGCCGTGGCCGGCTACACCACCTACATCGATTTGATCCGTCCCCTGATCGCCGGCAAACGGATCGTCAGCACCGCCATGAAAAAAGAGGTCGACCGCGTCTCGGCAGCCCTGGAGCTGGCCCTGTCGGGCAGCGCCTGCGCCCTGGTGTCCAGCGGCGATCCGGGGGTCTACGCCTTGGCCGGCCTGGTGCTGGAGATGTGTCGGGAGCGCGCCGTCGCCGTCGGTCAGGCCGGCCGGCCGGCCGACCCGGACCGGCTGAGCGTCGAGGTGGTCCCCGGTATTCCGGCCCTTTGCTCCGGTGCGTCCTTGCTGGGCGCCCCCTTGACGCACGACTTTGCGGCCGTTTCCCTGAGCGACCTGCTGACCCCCTGGGAAACCATTGAAGCGCGTCTTGAGGCAGCCGCCCGGGCAGATTTCGCCATCGTCATTTACAATCCCAAAAGCCGGCGCCGGGCTGATCATTTGATGCGTGCCCAGCAGATCGTGTTGAGACACCGCGACCCGCACACACCGGTGGGCATCGTCACCGGTGCCATGCGCGACAACCAGCGGGTCGGGCTGACCACCCTGGCAGAACTGCACCAGGCCGAGGTGGACATGCAGACCACCGTGTTCATCGGCAATTCGACGACCTTCACTTACGACGGCTTTATGATTACACCGCGGGGGTATTCGAGAAAGTATGATATTGGATTAAAACAGGGTTAAATCTTAACACGTTGAAGCATGACCATGGCGTTTGACTACGGATATACTCAGGTCTACACCGGCGACGGCAAGGGCAAAACCACCGCAGCATTAGGACTGGCCCTGCGCGCCGCCGGCGCCGGCCTGAAGGTCTACATCGGCCAGTTCATCAAATCGGGCGACTACAGCGAAATCAAGGCCCTGTCGCGGTATGCCGACCGGATTACCGTCCGGCAGTTCGGGCGCGGCCGCTTCATCAAGGGCGCTCCCTCGCCGGAGGACGTGGCCGAAGCCCAAAAAGGACTGCAGGCGATCCGCGCGGCCCTGGGCTCTGGCGACTACCAGGTCGTGGTCATGGACGAGGGCAGCGTGGCCGCCACGGGCGGCCTGCTGGCGGTGGAGGAGATCCTGGAGATCATGTCCGCCAAACCCGACAGCGTGGAGCTGGTCATCACCGGACGAGGCGCCGACCCGCGCGTCATCGCCCGGGCCGACCTGGTGACGGAGATGACGGCCATCAAGCACTACTACCAGGCCGGGGTCCCGGCCCGCCCGGGAATTGAAAAATGAGCGCTTCTGGACCCGCGCCCTGCATGGCCGTCCTCGGCACCGGTTCCGACGTGGGCAAGAGCGTCGTCGCCGCCGCCCTGTGCCGTATTTTCGCCGACCGCGGCCTGCGGGTCGCGCCCTTCAAGGCCCAGAACATGTCCAACAACAGCGGGGTGACCCCCGAGGGGCTGGAGATGGGCCGGGCCCAGATTGTCCAGGCCGAGGCCGCCGGCATCCCCCCCCATGTGGACATGAACCCCATATTGCTCAAACCGACCAGCGAGGTCGGCTCCCAGGTGGTGCTGTTGGGCAAGGCCATCGGCAACCAGTCCGCCATGGACTACCACCGGCGCAAATCAAACCTGGCCGCCACGGCCCAGGCAGCCCTGGACCGACTGCGGTCGCAATACGACCTGGTGGTCCTGGAAGGGGCCGGCTCATGCGCCGAAGTCAACCTGATGCCCCACGACATCGTCAACCTGCCCATGGCCCGGTACGCCGAGGCCCCGGTCATTCTGGTGGGCGACATCCACCGCGGAGGCATCTTCGCCCAGCTGGTGGGCACCCTCGAATGCCTGCCCGAATCCTACCGCGAGCGGGTGGCCGGGTTCATCATCAACCGCTTCCGGGGCGACCTGCGCCTGTTCGAAGACGGGGTCCGCTGGATCGAAAAAAAGACCGGGCGGCCGGTGTTCGGCGTGCTGCCCTGGTTCGACCACATCCGCATCGACCCGGAGGATTCGGTGGTCATCGAACGGCCCAAGGCGGTCAGGGCCAGCCGGGACGGCAAACCGGCCATCGCCGTGATCCGCATCCCCCACATTTCCAATTTTACGGACTTCGATCCCCTGCAGGGGCTAGAGAATTTGACTGTCCACTTTCTTGAAACGCCCCAGGACCTGACCGGTTTTGCGGCCGTGATCCTGCCGGGGTCCAAGAACACCCGCTTCGATCTGGAGTGGCTGAAAAAGGTCGGCTGGCAGCGGCGCATCGCCGCCTACCGCAATCGAGGCGGCCGGGTCACCGGCATCTGCGGCGGCTACCAGATGATGGGCCGGCACGTGCACGACCCCGACGGCCTGGAAGGAGCCCCGGGATCAACCGGGGGCCTGGACCTGCTGCCGGTGGAAACCGTTCTCCAGGCGCCCAAGACCACGACCTTGAGCCGGTTCTCCTGGGATGGTGTCCCGGGGGCCGGCTACGAGATCCACATGGGCCAGACCCGTTTGACGGGCGGCAGCGCCCTGCTGGCGGTGCAGGAGCGCAACGGCCGCGCCGTGGCGGATGTCGACGGCTGCAGTGTCGACGCCGGGCAGGTCATCGGCACCTACATGCACGGTCTTTTCGACACCCCCGAACTGATCGGCCACTGGCTGAAAAGCATCGGGCAGCCCGGCATCCAGGTCCCGGAGGCCGGCGGCCTGGCAGCCAAGATGCAGCAGTACGCCCTGCTGGCCGAGCACTTCAGGCGTCATGTGGACATGCAGCGGATAGGGGCCCTGGTAGGCATGGAGGGTAGGCTTTTCGACAATGAATAAAATACTCGTTCTGGGCGGCTGCCGCAGCGGCAAGAGCGGCCATGCCCTCCAGCTGGCCGAAGGTTTCGGCCGGCGGCGCATCTTCGTGGCCACCTGCGTGCCCGCTGACGCCGAAATGCAGTCCCGCGTCGACCGGCACCGACGTGAGCGCGACCACACCTGGCAGACCCTGGAGACACCGGTCGACCTGGCCGAGGCCGTCGCCACCCATGGCCCGGCGGCGGACGTCATCCTGGTGGACTGCCTGACCCTGTGGTTGAGCAACCTGCTGATGGAAACCCAGGAGCCGCGAACGATCCGCAAGCGGATCGATGCGCTGGCCGAGGCCGTCCGCAGCGCCCCGGCTGCGGTCGTCCTGGTCTCCAACGAGGTGGGGGCCGGCATCGTACCCGAAAACCGGCTGGCCCGGCGCTACCGCGACCTGGCCGGCTGGGCCAACCAGTCCCTGGCCGCGGTCTGCGACCGGGTCGACTGGACCGTGGCCGGCATACCCGTGACCATCAAACCCAGCGCTCGATTTCCCGCGCCATGAAAGCCCTGATCGCCTCGCTCCAGTTTGTCACCGCGCTCCCCCTGGGCCGACCGCGCCCGTTCGACCCGCGCGCCATCGTGGCCGGCTTTCCCCTGGCAGGGCTGACCATCGGGTTGCTGCTGGCCCTGTTCGACCTGGCGGCGTCGGCCGTTTGGCCAAGCGCCGTGGCGGCGGCCATGGATGTGATCCTGCTGGCGGCAATCACCGGCGCCCTGCACCTGGACGGGCTGGCGGACACGGCCGACGGCCTTTACGGGCGGCGGGAACGGGCCGCCGCGCTGGCCATCATGAAGGACAGCCGCGTGGGCGCCATGGGGCTGGTGGCGGTCTTGTGCCTCCTGCTGGCCAAGACCGCGGCTTTAGGCAACATCGACCACGGGCGCTTTCTGGCCCTGCTGATCGTGCCGTCCTACGCCCGCGCGGCCATGATCTTCGGCATGCGCTTTTTGCCTTACGCCCGCGGCCAGGCAGGCACCGGCAGCGCCTTTTTCGAGATGAAGCTCACCTCGCTGGATTTCCGGTACCTGGCCATTCCGGTGTTTTTGTCCCTGTTTTTGGGATGGCGCGGTATCCTGCTCAACCTCGTCTTCGCGGCCGTCACGGCGGCCCTGATCGTGTGGTACCGCAAAAAGCTGGGCGGCATCACCGGCGACATGCTCGGGGCCATGGTCGAAATCATCGAGGCGGCGCTGTTGCTGGCCGCCTGCACAGGAGGCGGAGCGTGATCGGCGGACACGGGGGCAACATCTACAGCCTGGCGCGGCAGCTGGGCTGCCGGCCGCACGAGATCTGCGACATGAGCGCCAATGTCAACCCCCTGGGCCCCATGCCGGCCATGATGGCGCACCTGAAAAGCGCGCTGCCGGTCATCACGGCCCTGCCCGAAGTCGACGCGCACGAAATGGTAAGCGCCTTCGCACAGTTTTACCATGTCGACCCGGCCCAGGTGATGGCCGGCAACGGCACCACCCAGCTGATATACCTGCTGCCGCGGGCCCTGCAGGCCAAAAAGGCCCTGGTGGTGGGCCCCACCTACGCCGACTACCAGGACGCCTGCCGCATGCATCAGGTGCCCTGCCGGCAACTGATCGGCCGCGAAGCGGACGGCTTCACACCCGACATGGCCCTCCTGCACAAAAAAGCAGGCGCAGTGGACCTGGTTTTTATCTGCAACCCCAACAACCCCACCGGCACCCTGACAGAGCGATCGGAGATCGAGGAGTTGTGCCGTGCGCAACCCGACACGGTTTTCGTGATCGACGAATCCTACCTGCCCTTTGCGCCGCACCCGGGCGACGATTCCCTGATCGGCACGGACCTGAACAACGTCGTGGTGCTCAACTCCATGTCCAAGGCATTTCGCATCCCCGGGCTGCGCATCGGCTTTGCCAGGACCTCCCGGCCGATCATGGCCAGGTTGAAGCCTTTGACCCTGCCCTGGACGGTCAACAGCCTGGCCCAGGCCGCCGTGAAGTGGCTGATGAATCACCCCCGGGCGGTCGACGACTTTCTGGCCGGCACCCGCGCCCTGCTAACGTCGGAAAAGGCGCGCTTCACGGCAACCCTGACGCGACAGGCCGCGATCCGGTGCTTTCCTTCGGCCACCTCCTTCGTTCTCATGCGGCTGCCGGAGGGGTTGACCTCGGCCAAAGCCTGGCGCCACATGGCCGAGCAGCGCATCTTGATCCGCGACTGCGCCAACTTTTGCGGCTTGTCCGAAGCCTTCGTCCGCGTCTCCCTGAAAGGCGAGGCCGAAAATCAGCGTGCCGCCGACCTGCTGGTGCAGCTGTGCCGGGACCGGACCGGCCGGGAAAATGCGTATGGGCGCTGAAAACGCGGTCCTGGTGTTGACCCTGGCCGTGGCCATGGACATGTGGCTGGGCGACCCGCTGTGGCTGCCGCACCCCGTGCGCTGGATGGGGGCGGCCATCGAACGGCTCGAACCGCACTGCCGGGCCCTGCCCCTCAAACCGTTGCTGTCCGGCGCCATCATGACCCTGCTGCTGGTGGGGACGGCGTGGCTGCTGACGCTCCTGGCGACCCGGGCCGCCGCTGCCCTGCACCCCGCCCTCGGCGTATTCGTTCAAACCATCGTTCTGTACACCTGCCTTTCGGCACGGGCCCTGGCCGATGCCGCCCTGGCCGTTGAAACGGCCCTGGCCGGTTCTGGACTGGCCGCCGGCCGGCAGGCAGTGGCCATGATCGTGGGCCGCGAGGTCGACCGCCTCGACCAAACCGGGGTCACCCGGGCAACGGTGGAGACCGTGGCCGAAAACCTGGTCGACGGGGTGATCGCCCCGCTCTTTTTTGCCGTGCTGGGCGGGGTGCCGGCGGCCATGGCCTACAAGATGGTCAACACCCTGGACTCCATGATCGGCTACAAAAACGACCGCTATCGCCTTTTCGGCCGCTTTGCCGCCCGCCTGGACGACGTCGCCAACTTCATCCCGGCGCGCCTGAGCGTACCCCTGATCGCCCTGGCCGCCCAATTGCTGGCCGGCCGGGGAGGCCGCGCCCTTGCCACCGCGTGGCGCGACGGCCGGGCCCATGCCAGCCCCAATGCCGGATATCCAGAAGCCGCCTTTGCCGGAACCCTGGGCATCTGGATGGGCGGGCCCAATTACTATCACGGCCAACTGGTGCAAAAACCGGTCATCGGACAGGGACTCGGCCCGGCCTGGCCCGGTTGCATTCGTCAGGCCTGCCGATTGATGCTGGCAACGGCCCTGCTGGCCTTTCTGGCCGCAACTGCGGCCCTGTTGCTGATGCCGGGATAAACCAACCATGGCACCCCCTTTTGCGACCCGCCGGCAATCGTTTCCAGCGCTGCAGACGTGCGGCAAAAAGCGCTTTCCTTTTCGCCTGGCCTGCCCCTCCTTCGTCTACCCGGCCGGCTACGCGGACAACGTCCGGCACCTGGCCCGCTTTGTCGACGAGATCGAACTGCTCTGCTTCGAAAGCCGCTTTGCGGACAGCCTGCCCGCCCCGGCGCTGATTCGCGAACTGGCCCACCTGGCCCGGACCCTGGACATCACCTACAACGTGCACCTGCCCACCGACATCTGGGTGGGGCATGCCGATGACGGGGTGCGCCGGACGGCCGTGGATGTGCTCAGGCAATTCATCGACCGCACCAGCGCCCTGGCCCCGACGAGCTACACCGTGCACCTGATGCCATCCGGGCCGCAAAAGGAGGTCCGGGGCTGGCAGGCCCGCACGCTGCAGTCCCTGCAGGCCGTTTTGGCCAGCGGGATCGCCGCCCGGCGCATCTGTGTCGAAAACCTGGGCTACGACTTCTCCCTGGCGGCGCCGATCGTCCGTCAATTGGGCCTTTCGGTGTGTATGGACATGGGCCACCTGGTGGCCCATGGCGTCGATTTGGGCATGTTTTATGCGGACTGGCGCGACCGTGTGGCCATGATCCACCTGCACGGGGTCGACGGCGGGCACGACCATTTGCCGTTGGCACGCCTGGCAGCGGCCCACCGGGATGCGGCCATGCAGATCTTGAACGTCTGCAGCGCAACGGTGTCACTGGAGGTTTTCACGTTCGAGGCCCTGAACGCGTCACTGAACGATCTGGCAGCGCAGTGGCCAAAACAGAAAGCAGAATGGGGTTAGCCGGCAATGCATTCGATTCGAGACAAGATCGAACTGCTGGCGCCGGCCGGCACCCCGGAGAAGCTGGAGATCGCCGTTCACTACGGCGCCGATGCGGTCTACCTGGCCGGCAGGAATTTCAGCCTGCGCAATTTCTCGGCCAACTTCACCCTGGCGGAGATGCAGGCCGCCCGACGTCTGACCCGTGACAAGGGGGTCCGGATGTACGTGGCCGTCAACATCTTTTCTCGTGACGGCGACGCGCAGGCCATCGGCGAATACCTGGAGGCACTGAACACCGTCAGCCCGGACGCCCTGATCGTGGCCGACCCGGCCATCTTCCTGCAGGCCCGGCGACGGCTGCCTCACGTGCCGATCCACATCAGCACCCAGGCCAACACGACCAACAGCGGCGCGGCCCGCCTGTGGCGCGATCTGGGCGCGGCCCGGGTCAATGCGGCCCGCGAGCTGACCCTGGCCGAGATCCGGTCGATGGCTGAAAAAAGCGGTATCGCCGTGGAGGCATTCGTCCACGGCGCCATGTGCATGGCCTACTCGGGCCGCTGCCTGCTGTCCGGCTACATGAAAAACCGGCAGAGCAACCGCGGCATGTGCTGCCAGCCCTGCCGGTTTCACTACACGGTCATGGAAGAAACCCGCCCCGGCCAGTACTTCCCCATCGCCGAGGATCCGAATGGGGCCTACCTGTTCAATTCGCGCGACCTGTGCATGATCGAACACCTGCCGGAGATGATTGACGCCGGCATCTGCGCCCTGAAGATCGAAGGGCGCATGAAAAGCATTCACTACCTGGCCGGCGTGGTCAAGGTCTACCGCGAGGCCATCGATGCCTGGTATCGCGATCCGCACACCTACCACGTCCGCAGCCGCTGGCTGACCGAACTGGCCGCCATCAGCCACCGGGGCTACTGCACCGGGTTCTATTTCGGCGATCCGGATCAGGTCGCGGCGAACGTGGACAATCTCGTCCAGGCCGGCTTGCGCTTCGTGGCCAAGGTGCTGGGGCCTGCTGCGGACGGCGGCAGCCGCGTGCTGGTCAAAAACCGGATCCGTGCCGGCGATGCCGTGAACGTGCTCACCCCCGGCGGCCCCGCCCGGCCGGACCGCATCATAAAAATCGTGGATGGCGACGGCATCACGCGCCCGCTGGCCCAGCCCGGCGCGACGGCGACCCTCTATCTCGAGACGCCGCCGCGGCCGCTGGATTTGCTTCGGCGAAGGTCCGAAGGCGCCGCGCAGCCTCTGGCTGAATCTTGAAATCAATTTGCAATTAACAATGGATCTGCTTAGATTGAACAGCTGAGCGTACCGACCGACCTGATGAAAGGTTCGGATAGAAATGATCACCACTTTATCGCACCAAAGGCGCATCCCTTGCGGCAGCGCAAAGCGCCGCTGCGGCGCAATGGGGAAAATGGCGCCGTCGGGACGGATCGCCCTTGGGCTGATGGCCTTACTGGTGTCAGGCTGCATCCGAATTCCCGATCAATCCTGGACCATCAGCCACCGCAATGCAATGGAGACACGTTCGCCGTCCGTTGGCTGCAGCGCCGCCGGCCTGGGCCAATCCGAACCGGATCGGGTGGCCGACGGCCGGACGACGCCGTTGCAAACCACCCAGCCGCAAATGCTGAACGCCGAGGGGTTCCAATTGGTTAGCTGGAACACCTTCAAGGGCAGAAGGCCGGCCTGGCCGGCCGATTTTCGAAAATTGAGCCAAAACGCGGACATCCTCATTTTGCAGGAGGCCTATCTGTCAGAAACGCTCAAGGAGATGCTCGACCACAACGCGTACCATTGGGACATGTCGACAGCGTTTGCGTACCGCTACGTCGAGACCGGTGTGTTGACGGCTTCCCGGATCGCGGCCAGTTTTACGTGTGCGTTTCGGGAAAAGGAACCGCTCAGCCGTATTCCCAAAAGCGTTCTGATCAGCCGCTACCCCATTTCCGGAACAGCCCGGGAACTGCTGGTCGCCAACATCCATGCGATCAATTTTTCGACCCACAACTCCGCTTTTAAAAGACAGACCGACCGCCTTGAGCGCGTCCTGGAAATGCACCAGGGCCCCATGATCGTGGCAGGCGACTTCAACACGTGGAATGCCAATCGCATGGCTCGCGTGAATGCCATGGCGAGACGGCTCGGCCTCAGCCCGGTCACGTTCGACGAAAACCGCCGTTCCCGAATTTTCGGTCAGAATGTGGACCATGTCTACTATCGCGGACTGGAGGCCACCCATGCGACGACGCCCATCGTCTCCTCTTCCGACCACAACCCGCTCATGGTGGTGTTCAAACTGGCGCCCAAACCGCATCCCGGGACCTGACGACCTGCCGGCAGCGCTGCTGTCCACCATCCTTGTGCTGCTCATCGTCGCCCACCCCGGTCCGTGTCAAGCCGGCATGGCAGCCGAGATCGACCACCTGCTCGGCTACATCGAATCGGCCGAATGCACCTTTGACCGCAACGGGACTCGCTACGACAGCCGCCAGGCCGCTGCGCACATTCGCGGAAAGTACACCCGCACGCGGCGCTGGATCAAATCCAGCGAGGATTTCATCCGCTATGCAGCCACCGGCAGCAGCATCAGCGGGCAGCCCTACCTGGTAATATGCAACGGCGTGACCACGCCGACCGCCGCGTGGTTGGCGGATGAGCTGGCCCGCTTCCGGGAGAGTGCCCAATGAAGCGCTACCATTGCCGGACCATGGCGACGGTCATGGCGTTGATCGGCCTTCTGGCCGGTTGCGCAACGGTCTCCGTTGACCAGCCCAAGTCCCACACGGTCGCGATCACCGACACCGCCGACACCTGGTTGGGGCAATATGCGGCCTACGAATCGGAACGGCAGGGCGGCCTGTCGGCCTTCTTCCCGCTGCATCAGGGCATGGATGCCCTGGGCGTCCGCCTCCGGTTGGCGGAGAACGCCCAGAAGGGCATCGACCTGCAGTATTTTTTAATAAAAAACGACACGGCTGGCGCCGTCGTGGCCAACGCGCTGCTCAAGGCGGCAGACCGCGGGGTGCGGATCCGCTTCCTGCTGGATGACGTTTTCACCACCGTTCCAGACGACAGCTTCCTGCTGATCAACCAGCACCCCCAGATCGAGATCCGCATCTTCAATCCCGTATCCCGCAGCGGCTTCTATGGACTCAATTTTCTCGGCCAGTTCGACCAGGCCAACCGCCGCATGCACAACAAATCCTTTACCGTGGACAATGCCATCAGCGTCGTCGGCGGCCGCAACATCGCCGATGAGTACTTCCAACTCAAACGCGATGCGGTCTTCGCCGACCTGGACCTGCTGGCGATCGGCCCCATTGCAGCCGACATCTCCAGTTCCTTCGACGAATACTGGAATCACCCGCTGGCAGTCCCGATCGACCAGTTCGTCACTGGCCGCCAAACCGAGGATCTGGAAACGGTCAGAAGCGATATCGCCGAAGCGCTGGATGGGATCTACGAAACGGTTTACCGGCAGGCCCTGGACAGCCGGCTGCTTCAGGACCTGGCTGCCGGCCGGCAACCGCTTTTTGGCGGACCGGCATGGGTGCTCGCCGACGCGCCCGACAAGCTGGTCAACCCGATTGACGAAACGCACATGCGCCTGGCCCAGGACCTGCGGGAGATCCTGCAGCGCGCCAACAAAGAGATTTTTTTCATCTCACCCTACTTCGTACCCGGCGACAGCGGTGTGCAGGCGCTGCGCGATCACGTGGCCAGAGGGGTTCGCGTCATCGTGCTGACCAACTCGCTGGCGTCGACCAACCATGTGCCGGTTCACGCCGGCTATGCGCGCTATCGCCGACAGGTGGTCGAGGCTGGGGTCGCGTTGTACGAGGTGCGGGTCAATGTGGCAGATGAAGCGCGCGGCGACCCTGGTGGACCCAAAAGGCTGACCCTGCACACCAAAGCCATCCTGATCGATCATCGCTACGCGTTCATCGGCTCGCTAAACATCGATCCGCGCTCTTTCGCGATCAACGCCGAGATGGGACTGCTCATCGACAACGCCCCCATGGTCGCCGACTTCACCCGGAAATTGGACGAATGGCTGCCGACGGTCGCCTACCGGGTGCGGGTCAATGACAGCGGCAAGCTGGAGTGGCACGGGCGCATCGACGGCCGGGAGGTGACCGAAACCAAGGAGCCACTGACCAGTTGGTGGCGGCGCTTCAAGGCCTGGTGTATGAAAATCGTCCCTGAAAGTCAGCTGTGATTGGAAACGGCACACCCCGCTTTGCCGTGGAGGGCAACGCCTTGTTCGGTCAGTGGGACTATGGCGGCCAGGGCCTGCGCCCCGAACACCAGCGCGGAGAATTTGGCGATCACCGCATCGCCGGTACGGATGCGACAGGAACAACGGTGTTTCCTGTCATGGCCCGTTGCCCAGATCCGTTGACCATTCAATCAGGAGCGGATCGGCACTACTGAACAGGGGGGGGAAACTGGGCCAGCACCCGTTCGACCAGCGTATCGATGTCCCGGGTGGTTTTAGCGGGATCGGCGTGTTCCCTGAAGGTCTGGGTCCCGGTGCCGCGCCACAGCAGCGCATCCGTTTCGGGCTCTACCAAATCGATGATCAGGGATCCTTCGTCAACTTCACGAATGGCAGCGCCGGTGCTGGTTCCCATGGCGATGCTGCCGCGACTGCCGATGCTGCCGACGCCGATTCCGAATGACGGGCTGCCGCCGTTCGATTCAATCCTGCGGCGCAGCACGTACTGATAGCGGATCAAAAACGAGGCGGACGCGTCGGTTGCGGCTACGAAACCCCTTTCGGTCAGCACGCGCTCTACGGCTGCCCGAATGCGCTTGTCTCGCAAGGGGTTGTCGATGCGCGGGTCGCCGGTTTCAGCTTGGGTCTTGGAGGCCCAGGCAAAGGTTTCCAGACCGTCGAAGGCCGTTGCCGGGTCGAAATCCTGGCTGACCCTGACACCCGAACATCCCGCCAGCAGGACCGCCATGATAAAAATCGATAACCGCTTTTTTCCCATCGTGAACACCTCCGCCCATAACGTGAGCCGTCCCCTGCGAATCGATCGCTAATGGGAAATGATTAGCACATTCCGTGCGCTTGTCAAAGCGGGCCGGGTGGGGTGTCGGCACTGCAGGTCCCCGCTGCAAGCATCTGTCATCGGCACGGTCAGGCCAGGGCCTTGCTGTCTTCCAGTTTGATTTCAAGCTCGGCCAGGTCGACTTCGGAAAGCCCGAAATAGTCGGCTTCCGGGGTCGCGGCCAACACGCAGGTCTGGGCCTTGCGCAAACCGATGCCCATGCAGTTGGTGGTCTTGTTGGCCAGCCGGACCGCCATCATCAGGTCGTCCTCTTTGTCCGGATCGGCGTCGTGGTGATCGCTGGCGATGCGCGTATACTCTTCCGGCAGATTCCAGTGCTTTAGCAGGGCCTCGCCGAATCGGCAGTGGAAGCTGTCCATGACCTCGTTGAGCAGTTGGTCGGACGGCATCTGCTGGAGGGTGCCGTCACGCCGCACCGCGTCGGTGACCGTCAAAATGAGCAGCTTGCCCATGTCGTGCAGCAGGCCGGCCGTAAACGCCTCCTGGGAAAGCTGCCGCAGGCCGGTCCGGTTGACGATCCACTGGGCGCTGATGGCGCACCCCACGCTGTGGCGCCACAGGTTGCGCATCCGGTCGTTGATAAAGGGGTCCTTGGAACTGAACTGCCGTTTTTGGGACACCAGGATGGCGATGTTGGCGATCTCGCGGCTGCCCAGGCGCACAATGGCGCTGCGCACCGTGGAAACCTTGTTGAGGCCTTTGTAAAAGGCCGAATTGGCAATGCGCAGGACCTGGCTGGTCAGGGAGGGATCACAGGTGATCATCCTTTCGATGACCGTCGTGTCGGGCTCCGCCTTGGCCGCTTCGCGCTGAATTTTCATGCCGGTGGCGTTGAAAACCGGCAGAACGGCCTTGCTGCTGGTCAGGTAGTCCTTGATGATCTTTAGAAATGAAGGAGCCTCGTTCATCGCCTGATCACTTTCCAAGTAGTCGCTCCAACTCGCCGATCGAGCGTGGTTTCTGGAATCGGGGCAGACAGCGCATAATCTCGTCGACTGTCGTGATCCCCTTGGCCGCCTTGTAGAGGCCGTCTTCGAACAGGGTCACCAGATTGGTGGTTTCCGTACACAGGCGCCGGATCTGGTGGCTGGTCTTGCGCTGGATCAACCCGTCTCTGACCGCTTCATTGAGCACCAGCACCTCAAAGGCGGCCACGCGCTTGCGGTAGCCGGTGAACCGGCAGTGCTTGCACCCCAGCCCTTTCATGAAGGTGGCCCCCTGAAGCTGCTCGAGCTCGCAGCCGATGCGCAGCAGTTCCAGCGGCGACAGCTCGACCGGCCGGGCACACTGGTCGCAGACGCGCCGCAGCAGCCGCTGGGCCACCACGCACACCACGGTCGACGAGATCAGAAAGGCGTCGATGTCCATGTTCAACAAACGCAGCAGCCCGCCGATGCTATCCTCGGTGTGAAAGGTGGTCAACACCTTGTGGCCGGTCAGGGCCGCCTGGACGGCGACCTCGGCCGAAAAGGTGTCGCGGATCTCACCGATCACGATCACGTCGGGATCCTGGCGCACGATGTGGCGCAGGGAATCTTCGTAGGTCAGGTTGATCTTGGGGTCGATCGAGCACTGGCCGATGCCGTCGATCACGTACTCCACCGGATCCTCGGCCGTGATGATGCTGGCTTCCATGGTGTTCAGGTGGTTGATGCAGCTGTAGACGGTAGTGGTTTTTCCCGATCCGGTCGGGCCGGTCACCATGATGACGCCGCTGGGACGGTCCAGGGCATCTTCCCGGAACTGGTGCATCACCCGCTTGCACATCCCGATCTCGTCGATGTTGAGCAGCTCCGCCTGCCGGTTCAGCAGGCGCAGGACGATCTTCTCCCCCTTGACCGTGGCGTAGAAGGAGACGCGGATGTCCATTTGATGGCCGCCGTGATCGAACAGGATGCGGCCGCCCTGGTGCCGGCGGCGTTCGGCGATGTCGGCCCGGCAGAGCACCTTGATGCGCGTGGCCAGCGGCATGGCGATGTGCAGGGGATAATCCTTGTGGTGAACCATGACGCCGTCCAGGCGAAACCGGACCCGCAGCCGGTCGGACAGTGGATCGATGTGGATGTCGCTGACGTCGTTGGCTTCGATGGCGCCCACGATGATGGCGTTGACGATCTCGACCACCGATTCGCCCGAGTCCGACGAGAGGTGCCCTTCCGGCGGCTTGTCGGTCCGGAAGCGCTCGATGGCGGCCTTGATGGAGAGTTTGGTGGTGATGGCCGGAATCACCGGCGTGCCCAGCGCTCTGGCGGCGGCCTCGACGTCACGGGTGTCCAGGGGATCGGCAAAGGCCACCAGGATCTTTCCATCCTCCCGGCGCACCGGCACGAAGTTGTGCTCACGGTACTGGGCAACAGGGCCCAGGGCGAACAGGTCGGGATCGATCTTCAACAGATCGGGCTCGATGAAGGGGAAACCGAGCTGCAGGGAGAGCACGCTGATCAGTTTGCGTTCTTCGAGCAGGTTGTGGGCCACGAGAACTTCTCCCAGCTTGCGCCGGGGGGTCTCTTCCTGCTGGAGCTGCAGGGCCAGCTCCAGGTCGTGGGGGCGAATCAGGCCCAGTTCGACCAGAAATTCGCCGATCCTCAAGGCCAGTTTGTTGTTGCGCAAGGTCAGCCGCAGCTGATCCTCGGTCAGGTAGCCGAGTTCCTTGATGATGTCGAGCAGCGGTTTGTCGCTCTTGACCTTGGTCTGGATTCGCCCGGCATAGGCGACCTGGGTTTCGTTCAGCACCCCGTCATCGATCAACAGGCCGATGATCTTACCGTATGCAGCGGTTGTGTTGCTGGTGGATGTCACGGCTGTATCGAACTCCCATCGTCAAGGTGATCCCGGTGGCGCCGCCGGTCTTTGTCCGGTGATGGGGCCGCCATCGGATTCACGGGTGGTCAAAGATGCCGCTGTGATTCGAAAACAGACTCAATCAAAAATATCGGCAATGATTTTTGGGTCTCTCCACCACTTATCGGTCTGGGTGTACAGGTCTTTAATCTGATTTTCGACATTCAGCCGCAGCGCTTCGAAGGCCTCGGCATCCAGTCGGCGGGGGACGGTGATGGGGCAAGCGAAGCGCACCACGATTTTCGAGAAGGGTTTGGGAACCATGAAGCGGTCCCAGCTGGAAAAGGTCCAGCAGCGCTGGAAAGAGCCGATGGCGGGCAGGATCGGCGCTCCGGAAAACTGGGCGATGGTCAGCAGGCCGGGCTTGACGACCCCGAAAGGACCCTGAGGACCGTCCACGATGTGCATGACCCGGCACCCCTGCCCGGCCAGCACGCGCAGCTGCTTGAGGGCCCTTATCCCCCCCCTGGACGAGGAGCCCCGCACCGGTCGCCAGCCCAGCATCGCCACCGCCCGGGCGATCATTTCGCCGTCGCGGCTCTGGCTGATCATGATGGCGATGGGCTGCCGCGAGGCAAAGAAGGCGAATCCCGGGAACATGCGCTGGTGCCAGGAGGCGTAGACCACATTGCCGTGATCCCGCAGGGCCCGCTGCTCGTGGTTCAGGCCCACGACCCGGTAGCGGTAGGTGCGCGATATGAGCTTGATCAGCAGCAGGCCGGCCCGCGGAAACAGCTGGCGGTAGCAAAAGTCCCTGATCTGTTGGTTGGGTTTCATGGTGCCGGGCCGCCCCGATCTTCAGCGCGCGGTCTCGACCAGCAGCGCGGCCACCTCCTGCGAGAGGTCGGCCAGGGCCGTGCTCATGGCGTCGACGCGGTTGGTGCCGTCCAACGGTCGGACAATCGTCGAGCGCCGCTCCTGCAGCGGCGTCGATTGCCGACCGTCGGCATCGAAAATGCGCCAGACGGCGACGAGGGTAACCGCGCCGGCCGTGTCGGCCTCGAAGCGCAGCACATCCAAGCTGACCTGGAAGTCGATGGCGGCGGATCGATTCCAGGGGTGGGCGTAGACATGCCGGGCACCGGTCGCAAGGGCCAGGTCTTCCCGCATCACCCGGGTGATTGCGACTCTCAGTGGTTCGGCCCACTGGCGAAAGTCGTCCACCAGCAGTTCGTTGCCTTTGGTGCGGGTGACGATTTGGGGCCGGTCCAGATAGGCCGGAACGGTGACCGGGCCGACGCCGATGGCCAAGTCCGCCGGCGCATCCTTTTCGGTCGCGGCCGGCCCGGCAGCGGGCCTGGATTCGAGCAGGAAGAACCGCGTGGCGGTCGATGGAGACCCCCCCAGATTCATGCAGGCGCTCAGGAGCGCCAACGCCGTGCCGGCAACGGTCAAACGTATTTTTCGTAGGCTCATCTCTCCTCCACTGCCTCGTGCCGGCCTCTGAGCAGGGCCTCGGGATGGCGGCCCAGGTAGTCGACCAGCACGGCCAGGGCGCCGGCGGCTTTGCGGATTTCAGACAAGGTGCCTTCGAGCTCGAACACCAGGGTCGAATCTTCGTTGGACAGGGACGTCAACTGGGTCAGCATCGTCTCGGCCTGCTCGAAGGCCGCTTTTGCCGCGGCGGTGGTGGTCGCGGCATTGTCCAGGACCGGTTGGAGCCCCTGGTCGATGGCGGCGATGGTTTGCCGGAGGTCGGCAGTGGCGCCGCCGATCTGGGTTGCCAGGGGAGCGATCTGACCATCGGCCGACTGGATCAGCTGACGGGCATCGGCCAGCGTGGCGGCCAGTTCGGTTGAAAGGGGTGCCACCTGTCCGTCCAGGTTGACGGCCAGTTGGCGGTAAACCGTCAGGGTGTCGTTGATCGTGCCAATCGTCTTTTGAAGCTCCGGGGAGGCGGCCAGCTTTTCGACACTGCTGATGACATTGGTGATCGACTCGGCGATGGCCTGAAAGTCGAGCGAATCAAAGGTCTTTGCCAGCGCTTCCATGTCAGACGGCAGCGTCGGCAGCTCCAGAATGTCGCTGTCGAAGTTCATCAGCACGACCGGAGTGTCCGGATAAAAATCGAAGGCCACCACCAACTGACCGGTCACGAAGCTCTGGATCTGAAGTTTGGCCCGCAGGCCGTTGTTGATCATGTTTTCGATGGCGTCATCCGTCGTGAGCCGCTTTTCCTGCGGCCCACCGCCATTCTTGTTGCCGGTGATTTTCACCGTTCCTTCCTGGACGTCGAAATGAACCTCGTTGAGAAACAACCCGCTCTGATAATTGTAAACCAGGTTGATGGCCGTGACCGTACCGACGGTCACCCCTTTCAGCTTGACGGGCGCCCCCAGGCGAAGGCCATTGACCGACCCGGTGAAATACATCACGTAGCGGTGTGATCGGCCCAGCAGGTTGCCGCTGCCCAGGACCAGGACCGCAGTCACGGCCAGAACGACGGCACCCAGGATAAATGCGCCGATCAGGGTCTTGTTGACTTGCTTGCTCATCTTGTCGGTTCCTTTGTCGACACCCCACCCTCACGGCCGGCCCTATGTCGCACTGCTGTCGCGCTGGCCGCGGGTCAGGAAGCGAATCACGTCCGGGTTGTCGGTCGTCTCCAGCATGGTTTGCGGATCACCCGTAGCCGCCGCCGTGCGCGTGGCGGTGTCGAGAAAGACCGCGTTGTTGGCGATGGCGAAGATGCTGGGCAGTTCGTGGGTCACAATCATCACCGTGGCATCCAGGCTCTGGTTGATCTCTAGGATCAGGTCATCCAGGTTCTTGGCGCTGACCGGGTCCAAGCCCGCGGACGGCTCGTCAAAAAAAAGCACCTCCGGGTCCAGGGCCATGGCACGCGCCAAGCCGGCCCGCTTGCGCATCCCGCCGGAAATTTCCGACGGGTAATAGTCTTCGAAGCCGGCCAACCCCACCAGAGCCAGCTTGAAGGCCACCAGATCGCGGATCTGATTTCGGCCAAGATCAGTGTGCAGTTCCATCGGCAGACTGATGTTTTCGGCCAGGGTTTTGGAACTCCACAGGGCCCCGCTCTGGTAGAGCACCCCGAAGTGACGCATCATGCCCTCGCGCTCGCTTTCCGACAGCAACCAGAAATCGACATCTTCATAGGCCACGCTGCCGTTGTGCGGCGCTTTGAGACCGATCAGGATGCGCATCAGGGTACTCTTGCCGCATCCACTGCCGCCCATGATGGCGAACACGTCGCCGCGATAGACCGTAAAGTCGAGATCGCGCATCAAGATGAAATCCCCGTAACCCATGGTCAGGTTGCGAACGGTGATGTGAGGCGTTTTCGAATCCCGGTCGGTCTTGTCAGCGATCGTTGTCGCTGGTGTCCCGCCTGCCTCCAGTGTTGGCTTATCCGGCGATGACATTTATTAAATCCCCAATACGTTGGTCACCAGCGCCAGAATGCCGTCGGCCACCACGATGTAAACAATCGCCGTCACCACGGCGGCCGTGGTCGCTTCACCAACGGCCGCGGCGCTGCGCCCGCAGTGGATTCCCTGCAGGCAACCGCACACGGCCACGATGACCCCGAAAATAATGCTTTTGGAAACTCCGATGCCGATGTGAGTAAGCGTCAGCGCCTCGCGGGTCTGGTTGAGGTATTGAATCGCCGTGATCTCGAAGGCACCCACGCTGACAGCCATCCCGCCGCAAAGCCCCATGAAAATGGAATAGACGACCAGCAGCGGCATCATCAGCACCAGGGCGGTCACGCGCGGCAACACCAGATAATCCATAGGGTCTACCCCCAGGGTTCGCAGGGCGTCGATCTCCTCGTTGACCTGCATGGTGCCGAGGTTGGCGGCAAAGGCCGCCCCCGTGCGACCGGCCATGATGACACCGGTCATGACGGCCCCCATCTCCCGGGCCATGCCGATACCCACCAGGTCGGCCACGAAGATCTGGGCCCCGAACATCTGCAGCTGAACCGCACCCATGAACGCCAGAATCAGTCCGATCAGCAGGCTGATCAGCGACACGATCGGCAGCGCCTGCCATCCACAAACCTGGATCACCTCAAGCACCTCGGCCGCACGCACACTGGCCTTGCCGGTCACCAGCCGCACCGTCGCCAGCCCCAACTCGCCGATAAAATCGACGGTAACCATGACCGATTGGACGCCGCGCAGCCCGAACTCGCCGATCCGTTCGAGCAGCGCCGGGCGGACCGATGTCTGAACCGCATCCGCTTTGCGGGCGACCGCCTTGGAGAGGTCCAGCAGCCGGCGCGCACCCTCGGGCAGGCTGCCCTGGTCCACCTGGATCCCCGCGGCACTGCAACGATTCATCAGGGCATCCAGGAATACGACCAGGCCGCTGTCCCAATGGCACAACCGGCGGGTGTCGAATCGAAGGTGGGCGATGGCGTCATCGGTGAGCAGGGCGTCGATGTCGTCCGCGGTCGGCAGGCCGCGGCCGGTTTGCCACGCTCCGGCAAGAATGACCGTCAGGGTGTCGTCGGGCTGGCGTTGGCTGTCTACCGTGGCGGGCATGGATGAGGGTTGCATCAGTACCTGTTTTCAGGAATGCACGGGAGCGCGTGAGTAGACATCGTCGTCCATTTTGGAGCGCTCCCCGGCCTCGAGGCGATGATAGCCCACCGCTGCCATCATGGCGGCGTTGTCCCCGCACAGGTCGATGGCGGGGATGTGCACGGCGATGCCCTCCCGGGCGGCCTGCCGCCCGACCGCCTCGCGCAGGCCGCGGTTGGCGGCCACGCCCCCCACCACAGCCAGGTGCCGGCACTGCCGGTTTCTGGCGGCTTGCACGATTTTAAATGCCAGCACCTCGACGACGGCGGCCTGAAAGCCGGCGGCGATGTGCGCCCGATCGCGCTCGACCGATCCCGGGTGGTTCTGCAGGTGGCGCATGACGGCCGATTTGATGCCGCTGAAAGAGAAGTCGAACTGCTCCCGGTCGAGAAAGGGGCGCGAGAAGTGCACCCGACCGGGGTCGCCCAGGGCCGCCAGCCGGTCGATCGCCATGCCCCCGGGATAGCCCAGGCCCAGCATTTTGGCGACTTTGTCGTAAGCCTCTCCGGCGGCGTCGTCGCGGGTCTGTCCCATGAGCTGAAAGGCGCGCGGGGCCGTGACGTGGTAAATGCTCGTGTGACCACCCGACACCAGCAGAACCACGAAGGGAAAGGGCGGCGGTTGCGGCTCCAAAAAGACGGAGTGGATGTGTCCTTCCAGGTGATCCACGCCGATCCAGGGGATGCCATGGCCGTAAGCGAACCCCTTGGCGAAGGAAAAACCCACCAGCAGCGATCCGACCAAACCGGGGCCCTGGGTGACGGCCACGCCGTCGATCCGGTCGGCCGTGAGACCGGCATCGGCGATGCCCTGGTCGACGACGGGAACGATGGCCTCGATGTGTTTACGCGAGGCCAGTTCAGGTACCACGCCGCCGTAGCGGTGGTGGACCGCCACCTGGGAGGCCACCACCGAAGAGAGCACCTGGCGCCCGTCGCGAACCACGGCCGCCGCGGTTTCATCACACGACGATTCGATACCCAGAACAAGCATGAAATCCTCTCCCAACGGACAAACGCCTTCACCGCCGCTGCGGCGCCGCCGTGGGGGCCCAAGCACCTAACGGCGATGCGGGTCCGGCGTGGTGCGTCCCGGACCGGAACGCGGGCGACCGGGCGCTCAGGTGCGGCAGACCGGTTGTTTTCTCTGCCCCTCGGCGATCCAGGCCAGCAGCCGTTTCAGGGGCTGGAATAGCCTCTTTCGCACAGGAACCGGCCTTCGCTCAGGGTCGTCGACCCGGCTCATATCAAGCGGACCCGGGACCGGGCGTTTTTGCGGATCTGGGTCACCTCGCCGATGGCCCAGGCGGTTTCGCCGCTGCCGGTCAGTCGATTGAGCACGTCCTGGGCGCTTTTTTCAGGCACGATCACCACCAGACCGATCCCGTTGTTAAAGGCGCGCAGCATCTCTTTCTCGTCCACGTTCCCGGCGGCCTGCAAAAACGAGAAGATCGGCGGGATCTCCCACGAGCCCCTTTTGACTGCGATACCGCAGGCCCGTGGAATGATCCGGATGATGTTGTCCATGATGCCGCCCCCGGTAATGTGGGCCAGCCCCTGAATGGGCAGGTCCCGAATCAGCTGCTGGATGGTGTTGGCGTAGATGCGGGTCGGGGCGAGCAACTCCTCGCCGAGCGTTTTGCCCAGCTCGGGAACATGGCTGTCCACCCCAAGCCCCAACACCTCGAAGCAGATCTTGCGCACCAGCGAGTAACCGTTGCTGTGCAGCCCGCTGGAGGCGATGCCGATCAGCTGGTGGCCGGGTCGGATCTCGGAGCCGTCCACGATCTTGCGGTTGTCCACCACGCCGACCGCAAAACCGGCCAGATCGTATTCGCCGTCCGCGTAAAAGCCGGGCATTTCGGCCGTCTCGCCGCCGATGAGCGCACATTCGGCCAGCAGACAGCCCTCGCCGATCCCGGTGACGATCTCGGTGATCGTAGCGGGTTCCAGCTTTCCCGTGGCCAGGTAATCCAGAAAAAAGAGCGGCTTGGCACCCTGAACGGCAATGTCGTTGACGCACATGGCCACCAGGTCGATGCCGACCGTGTCGTGGCGGTTCATGAGAAAGGCGATCTTCAGCTTGGTCCCCACACCGTCGGTGGAGCTGACCAGCACCGGGCTTTCCATGTCGGTGACGTTCAGTGAAAAGAGTCCGCCGAAGCCGCCGATCTCGCCCATGACCCCGCTCCGGCGCGTGCGTTTGGCGATCTGTTTGATCGAATCGACCAGACGGTCGGCCGTGTCGATATTGACGCCGGCATCGGCGTAGGTCAGCTTTTTCTTCATCGGGGTACTCCTGGCGTTGGGGCGCGTAGGGTGCGATTTTTAAATGAAAATAGTCCGAAGGCCTCGAAAAGTCAAACGCTTCAACCGCCGGCCGCCACGCGAAGCCGATCTTTACTTGGCGCAGCACAAAATTGATTGACACATCGCCCCGGCTCCTTTAGATGAAACTGAATTGGCTGTCGACCCTTTCGGTGCCCGCAATCTCAACGGATTGCCAGGGATAATAGGGAACCCGGTGCGACTCCGGGACGAACCCGTCGCTGTGAGCGGGGACGAAAGCCGCCAGTACCACTGTGCCGGAACCGCGGCGACCGAATGCGCATCTTTCGGGCCGACTTGGTACGCTTGAACGAAACGGCACGGGAAGGGGCGGCCGGTAGGACGATCCGCGAGTCAGAAGACCTGCCGCAAGGAGCTGGACTTGGTGGTGATGGCAAAACCCCAGGCTGAAAATCATTTTTTCGGTCCGGGGATTTTTTTTGCCCGGCCCCAGGAGGAAAGCTATGCAGACCCAGCTTGAACTGGCCAGAGCGGGCGTCATCACCGCACAGGTGCAGACCGTCGCCCACGATGAGAAAATGGATGCCCAAACCGTCCGGGCGCGCGTGGCCGCCGGGCAGATCGTCATTCCCAGCAATCCTTTCGGCCAAGCGCGCAAGGCGGTCGGCATCGGCCGGGGCCTGCGCACCAAGGTCAACGCCTCCATCGGCACCTCCTCTGACATCTGCGACATCGACATGGAGGTGAGAAAAGCCGTTGCCGCGGAAGAGGAATGGACCTGTTTCGCCAGGATATCGCCGGGGAAAAAATCACCCGCGCAAGGAGAGCCTCATGAACCTGATTGAAAACTGCATCGCCGAGATCAAGCCGCTCAACCAAGCCGTCTTCCAGGAAGCCAACACGCGCCTGGCCGACCAGGCCCGGCCGGCCGGCAGCCTGGGCATGCTCGAGCCGGTCTCGGCCCGCCTGGCAGCCATTTTCGGCACCCTGGACGTGCGACTGGCCAACAAGGTCATCGTCACCTGCGCCGGGGACCACGGCGTGACCGCGGAAGGGGTCAGCCTGTTTCCGCCGGAGGTGACCGCCCAGATGGTATTCAACTTCGTCAACCAGGGCGCTTCCATCAACGTATTGGCCAAACACGCCGGCGCGCGGGTCAAAGTGGCCGATCTAGGCGTCAACCACGACTTCGACCCGACCCTGCCGATTTTCCACAAAAAGGTGGCCAAGGGCACGGCCAATTTCGCCAGGATGCCGGCCATGAGCCGCCCGGACGCGGTCAGAAGCGTCGAAGCCGGGATCGAGATCGTCGACCTGCTGCTGGCCGAGGGGCCGCTGGACATGCTGGGCACCGGCGACATGGGCATCGGCAACACCACTCCCTCGTCGGCCATCATTGCCGCCTTTTCCGGTATTGCGGTCCCGGCACTCACCGGACGCGGCACGGGTATCGACGATGCCGCCCTGGCCAACAAAATCCGGGTCATCGAACATGCCCTGTCCCTGCACCGGCCCGACCCGGCAGATCCCCTAGATGTCCTGTCCAAAGTGGGCGGATTCGAAATCGGCGGTCTGGCCGGGCTGGTCCTGGGCGCCGCGGCGGCCGGCATCCCGGTGGTGTGCGACGGGCTGATCGCCACGGCCGGCGCCCTGATCGCCTGCGAACTGGCCCCGGCGGCCAGGGCCTATCTGTTTGCCAGCCACCGCAGCGTGGAGACGGGCCACCGGTTCATGCACGCCCGCCTGGGCGTGGAACCGTTGCTCGACCTGCAGTTGCGGCTGGGGGAAGGCACCGGCGCGGCCCTGGCCATGGAGCTGCTGGATGCCGCCACGCGGGTGCTGGCCGACATCAAGACCTTCGAAGAGGTGGCCATCGTGGATGCACAGAAGACGAAATGAGCTTGCAATCCGTCCACCGCTGATGGGCTTCACCCAAACTGACCTCAATCGTCTTCCGGCCGCTCGAAAGCATCCACCAGGTCCTGCCAGGCGCGCTTGTACAAAGTGAGCGCTTCCGACAGCCGGGGAATCACCTGTTTGGCCACGGTATCGTAGCGGTTTCGATCCATGGGGTTGACGTTGGCGTGGCGGGTGGCCTTCAGGTAGGCCAGGCTCTCCAGGGCGAACGCCATCCGTTCGGCGCGTTCAGGCGTGGGCGGCCGGTAGCGGTAGGTCGACCGTAGCTTTTCCACCTTTTTCGGATCCGGGGGCAACAGGGCCAGAATGTTTCCCGTGCCGCCCGTGCACAGGTCCTGGTGCGCGTCTTTCAGGCGCTTGATCAGTTTGTTGAGCTCCGGCCGGCTGCGGGACACCGTGTCGGCGGCGTGTTGTATTTCAAAAGGGACGGGCTGCTTGCGGTAAGCCACGGTGGTCTGGAGGAACCCAGCCAGTTCCAGATCGGGGGCGCCCTTGAGCCGGCTGCCTTCGATCTCACGCCGAATGTCGGAGTAGCGCAGGCAGTCCGTGGCGCAGATATGCAGCACCTTGTCCGTCAAGATGGCGTTGAGAATTTTGGTGGAAGAGATTTCGGGCGTGTTCAAGAGCTTTTCCAGCACGCCGCAGGTCCGCTCGAGGCAATCGTTCATCAGCGAGCGCATGAACAGCGGCCCCTTGATGCGGATGCGCGTCGTGCGCCGCTTGAGCCACTTGACGCCCTGATAGATGCCGACCATCAGCCAGAGGATGATCAGCATGGGCAGTACCGGGCCGAAGTACCCCATTTTGGCCATGGCGCCGGATCGGTCCAGGACGGTGTAGACCAGGATGATCAGGACCACGCCCAGGAACAGCGTGGCCGCCAGCGGGTTCACGACAAAGCCGTTTTCGGCCGGCGATCCGGTCTGTGGACGGCGGCGGCCGCCGGGGGGGATGGCTCGTAGCATGTCAGTCGGACTCATCGCTGCAGGCGTCTGAACTCCGCACCGCGGCAGCGATGGGGCCAGGCGCGCGGTTTCACTGAGTTCCCGAAATATCGCTGGACGGGTGGGACGGAGGCAGTATTTTGATGTTTTCGCGCTCCTTGGCGGAAGGTTCCGGCGGGGCCGCGAGCAACGACTGTTTATGGCTGACCAGCTTGCCGTTCTTGTCGATTACGGTGTCGTCTTCCATGATGAGGAATCCGAGCTTGTCCATGACGTCGTTGCGATACCGATATTCATGCTCCATCTGCTTCTTGCTGAGCCGATAGTTGCTGACGATCCAGGCGATGCCGAAGATCAGGCCCGCCACCAGCAGCACGCCGCAGGCGATCAGCAGGTAGGTGACCACTTTTTCGCCGGCGTTGAACACGAAAAGGAAAATGGCGTCCAGTTTGTAAAACAGGACCGTAAGTGCCAGCAGGGCGAACAGGATCGGCAGGAAGGGCACCTTTTTCATGTGGGTGACGAACAGGTTGAACTTGAACAGCTTGGAGCGGCTGTCGACCGCTTCGGCGTCATCGTCGTCGCCCTCACCGGCCGTCGGGGTGTTTCCGAAAATAAACTGATTGAAGGCCAGAATGAACACGCCCAGCAGAAAGGTGATCGCCACCGGGGTGACAAAGGCCACGTAGAAATAGAATTTCCAGGGAAAGGGCCCCTTGTTGGGCCCCAGGTTGCCCAGAAAGCTGACCAGAAATATCAGGATCTCCACGGCAACGATAAACCACAGGAAATTGATGAAAAAACTCTTCAGCTCCACCCCGTCGAACAAGGTGGCCAATCCGGAATGCTTCTCTTTTTTGATGGTCGTCATTTCAATTCACTGATAAGTGGTTGTCGTGGTTGTCCGTTAGGCCTGCCATACGGGACCACGCGTCGTAGCGTCTAAATTTATAAAAACGGTTGGGAACTGTCAAGGTACGATTGGCGTTGGAAAAGCCACCGCCACAACCGACGCCTTGCCTGACAGGATATGAGGTCGTGCCCATCCCTAAATGACCATTTTGGACAGGTACTATTTCAGGGTGCACGGGACTGCGGATTAAGGTTGCGCAGAAAAGATCATGCGCCCTCGGATGTGGGGTGGACATTGCGCAACCGCAACACGCTGCAACTGGCATGATCGGCGACCCGCTGTGAACAGGATCGGCTGAACAAATCGTTCACCTCGCGATGGCGATTGTGGTAGACGATGATCAGATCGGCCTGCCACTGGTCGGCTTCCGCGATGATCTCCTGCCAGTTTTTTCCGGTTTTCAGGCTGTATGTCACGGCGCGGTCGCAATAATCGACGATAAACTGTTCGACGGCCGCTTTGGCCCGCCGGGTACCCTCCCTGCGGACCTCCTCGGGAACCAGCGAGGCCACGATGGGCATCGTAAAACCAGGCATCACCGTCACCAGACGGATGGCGGCATCGCTCAGTTCTCCGATTGCCCTGGCTTTCCGATAGACACCGGCGGCAATCTCAGGGTAGTCGATATCCAGCGGTACAAGTATCCTTTTAAACATGGCGGGCCTTCCGGGTGAAATGGTTGTGGTTCAACGATCCAGCCAGCTAATGGATGCATCGGTCGGCAAAGGCATGTTCAGGCAGCGGCCAGGCGCCGGCTGCGTCCCCGCTGGACGAACCAGACACCGGCCAGCAGCAGAAAGGCCGGGATGAACATCAGGTGCTTGGGCGGAATTCTGGCAGGCATATAGATGTGGAGAATCTCCTGGTCGAAGTCGATGCCTGCTTTTTCCGCCGGGCTCCCAAATACCACATTGTCCACGAACACCCGACCGTCTTCCACCTTGGTTTCGATACCGATGGCCGTCAAGCGTTCGCTGGGCGTCGGTTGGTCCCCCACCTTGAGCATTAGACTCTTGGTGAAGGCCCGGCCGCGCGAGTCTTCACCGGCCACCTCGAGCATCAGATGAGCCCCCGCTTCGGTTTGCTCGATGACCTGTTCGAGGCGCGTGGCCTTGACCTCCGTGAGCGGCGGGTAGATCATATCCCACCAGAATCCGGGGCGCAACAGCGTGAAGGCCACCAACAGGAGGGCTGCGGTTTCCCAAATCCGGTTTCTGGTCAAAAAATAACCTTGGGTGGCGGCGGCGAAAATCATCATCGCGATCACTGCCCCGACGACCACGGTTATAAAGTGGTACCATGTCCCGACGCCGATCATCAGCAGTTCGTTGTTGAAGATGAAGATAAACGGCAGAACGGCGGTACGAATGTCGTAACTGAAGCCCTGGATTCCGGTACGAATCGGATCGCCGCCGGAGATGCCGGCCGCCGCAAAGGCCGCCAGTCCCACCGGGGGCGTGTCGTCGGCCAGGATACCGAAGAAGAAAACGAACAGGTGGGCCGCGATCAACGGTACAAGCAGGCCGGATTTGGCCCCGAGGTTGACGATCACCGGCGCCATGAGGGTCGATACAACGATATAGTTGGCCGTGGTAGGCAACCCCATGCCGAGCAGCAGGCTGATCATGGCCGTAAAGACCAGTATTAGAATCAGGTTGCCGCCCGAAATAAATTCCACGAATTCCGTCATGACCAGTCCGATGCCGGTCAGGGTCACCGTGCCCACCACAACGCCGGCCGCCGCGGTGGCCACACCGATGCCGATCATGTTGCGGCCGCCGCCGACCATGGCCGTCACCAGATCCTGGAACCCACGCCGAAATGTAAATTCCGGCGCCTTCGTCTTGCGGAAATACCCTTTGAGCGGCCGCTGGGTGATGACGATCACCATCAGCAGCACGGTGGCCCAATAGGCGGACAGGGACGGGGAGAGCCGCTCGACCACCAGACACCAGATCAGCACCACCAGGGGCAGCAGAAAATAGTAACCGGTCAAAAGGGTCGGCAAGAGAAAGGGCAGTTTTTCCATTTCGAGGTTGACTTCCAGCTCAGGCACCTTGCAGGACAGGCGCAGCAGGAAAAGGTAGGCCACAATGAGGATCACGCCGACAATGGTGAATGCGGCATCGGGGGTGACGATCTTGATCCAACCGATCCCGTAATAGGTGACGGCGGTCAGCACGATCATCAGCAAGAAACCGCCCACAAAAGCCGTCATTTTCTGTAGCAGCGTGGCCCCGGAACTGGGTTTCTTAAGGGCCTTGAGCCCCATCTTGCAGGCCTCCAGGTGCACGATGTAAAACAGGGCGATGTATGAGATGACGGCCGGCAGAAAGGCGTGCTTGATCACCTCGATATAGGAAATGCCCACGTATTCGACCATCAAGAAGGCGGCGGCCCCCATGACCGGCGGCATGAGCTGGCCGTTGGTCGAACAGGCCACTTCCACTGCCCCGGCCTTTTCCGGGGAGAACCCAACCTTTTTCATCAGCGGAATGGTGAAGGTGCCGGTGGTCACCACGTTGGCGATGGACGAGCCGGATACCAGGCCGGTCAATCCCGAGGCGACCACCGCGGCCTTGGCCGGGCCCCCGCGCAGGTGTCCCAGTCCGGCAAAGGCCGCCCGGATGAAATAGTTGCCGGCGCCGGCCGACTCCAGGAGAGCGCCGAAGAGCACGAACATGAAGACCATTTCGGTGGAGACCCCCACGGCAACGCCGAAGACCCCCTCGGTGGAGAGCCAGTAGTGGCTCATGCCCTTGGCCAGACTGGCGCCCTTGTGGGCGATGACCGCCGGCATGTGCTGGCCGAAAAAGGTGTAGACCATAAAAACGGCGGCAACGACCATCAGCGGCGGCCCCAGGGCGCGGCGCGTCGCTTCCAGCAAAAGGAGCAGCCCGACGACTCCGACCACCAGGTCCAGCCGGGTCGGCAGGCCCGGCCGCTGGGAGAGCTCGGTGTAGAAGATGAACAAATAGGCCGCGCAAAACGCCGCGATCAGGCCCACCAACCAGTCCTGCAGCGGGATGTAGTCACGCGGTGAGGACTTTTTGAACGTGGGATAGGCCGTGTACGCCAGAAACATGGCAAAGGCCAGGTGGATGGAGCGGGCCTCGGTGGAGTTGAAGATACCGAAGTTGAACAGAAACGGCAAGGGCGAGGCGTACCAGAGCTGAAACAGGGTCCAGGCCAGCGGCACGTAATACAAGACCGCCTTGGGAATGGTGCCGGTGGGATTGCGGGCGCCGGATTCCGTTTCGGCCACAATCGCGTTGGGATCTATGGGTGACGCCGTTTTGCGCTTCAATTTGACCATGGGGACGATTCCTCCTTCTGAGGCACTGGGCGGCCGCGGCTACCTGCCGATCCGCGCAGGACAAGCAAGTTGCCGGGTCAGCAAGGGCAATGTGCGCAGCGAAACGGGTGGTACGAGGCGAGAGAAATTGAAAAGGGCGGCGCACGCACGGCCGTTGACCGTGCGTGCCCCACCGGGCGTCTTATTTGAGCAGGCCGACCTCCTTGAAGTATCTGACAGAACCGTCATGCAAGGGCGCCGACAGGCCGTCCTTGATCATCTCCTCTTTCTTGAGCACGGCAAAAGCCGGGTGGAGCTTCTTGAATTCATCGAAGTTGTCGAAAACGGCCTTGACGACGTTGTAAATTACCTCATCGGGAACCTTGGCCGAAGAGACGAAGGTGGCGCCCACACCGAAGGTTTTGACGTCGGCATCCGTTCCACGGTACATTCCCCCGGGGATGGTGGCATAGCGGTAGTAAGGGTTGTCCGCAACCAGTTTGTCGACAATCGGGCCCGACACGTCCACCAGCACCACGTCGCAGGAGGAGGCGGCCTCCTGGATGTTGCCCGCCGGATGCCCCACCGTGTAAACGAAGGCGTCTATCTTGTTGTCGCACAGGGCTTTGGAGTGTTCATCCGGTTTCAGCTCGGAGGCCAGTTTGAAGTCGTCGTTGGTCCACCCCATGGCGGCCATCAACTCTTCCATGGTTCCGCGCTGACCGGAGCCGGGGTTGCCGATGTTGACGCGCTTGCCCTTGAGATCGGCAAACGTTTTAATCCCGGCGTCAGCCCGGGCCACGACGGTGAAAGGTTCTGGGTGAACCGAGAAGACGGCGCGCAGGTCTTTGTCGGGGCCGGCATCTTTGAATTGACTGGTGCCGTTGTAGGCGTGGTACTGCCAATCGGACTGGGCCACGCCCATGTCGAGTTCACCGGCCCGGATGGCGTTGAGGTTGTAAACCGACCCGCCGGTGCTCTCCACCGAGCAGCGGATGCCGTGCTCCTTGCGCGACTTGTTCACCAGGCGGCAGATGGCGCCGCCCGTGGGATAGTAGACGCCGGTGACGCCGCCGGTGCCGATGGTGACGAAGGTATTTTCCGCCTGGGCCGGTGCGGGGCCCAAGCCAACGATGAGTGACAGGCCGAAAAACAGCGTGGTAACAACGAGTAGTGATCTTTTCATCCGAACCTCCTTTGGTTGGGTCAACAAGGCTGACCGCGTTTCAACGACGGGTTGACAGGGCCTCTACACCTTTGCTCACGACAGCGCGACAGCTTAGACGACGACAGCCGACCGGCGGGCGCCGGCGACAGGGGAGCAATCCGATCCTACAGCAGCGGGGTCGGATCGGATCGATGGTGCCTGAAAACACCATATATTTATTATAAGTGAAATCGATTGATTCATCAACCTCGAAAACGGCCAAGCCGTTCTCGTCAGACTGGGGCCGGCCCGAACGGCCTCGATCCATTAGGCCTGCTGCCGGGCGGGCTCCGCCGGAGCCTTCAAAATGATGCGTGCATCAACGATGCTCAATCCCTGGTGGTGAACGATGACCGGATTGAGATCCATCTCCTGGATCTGGGGGTAGGATTCGACGATCTCCGAACAGACCAGCAGCAGATTGACCAGGGCCTTCTTGTCGTGGGGCTGCTGGCCGCGGACGCCGTCCAGGATCGGGTGGGATTTGGTTTCCGCGATCATCCGCTGGGCCGAGCGCCGTGTGATGGGCAGGACACGGAAGGAGACGTCCTTGAGGATCTCCACCAATACGCCACCCAAGCCATACATGATCACGGGGCCGAACTGGTCGTCGATTTTGGTGCCGATGATGACTTCGATGCCGCTGCCCACCATGGGCGACACCAGCACGCCGTCGATCCGGGCGTCGGCCTGGTAGGCCTTGGCGTTCTTGACGATGTTGCGGAAGGCCTTTTTGACCTGCTCTCTTCCGGAGAGGTTGAGCTGGACGCCCTTGGCGTCGCTCTTGTGCAGGATGTCGGGCGAAGCGATTTTCAGAACCACCTTGCCGCCCATGCCTGCCGCTGCGTCCGCGGCCGCTTCGGCCGTGGTCGCCAGTGCGTCGTCGGTCACCGCCGCACCGTGCAGTCGGAGCAGCTGCTTGGCCTCGGCCTCACGCAAGGCGGTTCGGCCCTGTTGGTAAACGGCATCGATGATCCCCTGGCCTTCGGGTTTGGCTTTGGCGCCCCAGTCGAACACGAAATTGGACACGGCATGGTAGCTCTTCAGGTAGCGGCCGTATTGGGCCAGCACGCCGATGCACTTGCAGGCCACATCCAGGCTGCCGAACACCGGCACGCCATAATAGCGCAACAGGTCCAGGCTGTGCGGTTTTTCAGAATTGTAGAGGCTGTGCACCACGATGGCCTTCTTGCGGCTCTTGACCATCTTGCCCATCTGGTGGGCGGCATCCTCCTCCATCAGGGCCAGGCTTTCGGCAAAGCGGATGCCGTAGCCGCCGAACAGGCCCACGATCAGCAGTCCCCCCACAGTGGGGTCGGCCAGAATGATGTTGGCACAGTCGGCAAAGACGGCCGGATTGTCGTCGGTACCGCCGGCGACGTCAATGGGGTTTCTCACCGAAGCGCCGCCGGGCAGAATGGCGCGCAGCTTGTCCTGGGTCTTCTCCTCCAGTTCCGGCATCTGCACGCCCAGGTCGGTCAGGGTATCGGCGGCGATCGTGGCATGCCCGCCGCCGTCGGCTAAAATGGCGATCCGATTGTTCTTGATGGGCGGCAGGCTGGACAGGGTTTCAGCGGCCGGGAAGAGTTCGTCCGAGTTCTCAATGACGATGATGCCGGCCCGTTCAAAAGCCCCCCTGGCCACTTCGGACATGCCGGCCAGGGCACCGGTGTGGGAGCCGGCGGATTTTTTGCCGGTGCTGGAGCGTCCGCTTTTGAGCAGGATCACCGGTTTGGTCTCCGTCGTCTTGTAGGCTTGCTGGAGGAATTTTCGGCCGTCGCGCATGCCCTCCACATACATGAGGATGGCACGGGTGTCGGGGTCCTTCTGGAAGAACTCCAGGTACTCGTGAAAGCGGATGTCCGCCTCGTTGCCCACGCCCACGTAGTAGGTGAATCCCTTGCGGCTTTGCAGCTTGGCCTCGGTGATCAAGGTCAATGCCATATTGCCGCTCTGGGTCAGCAAGGCGATGTCGCCTTTGGGAGAATGCCTCAGGCCCACCAGGTTGAGATTGTCCTTGAGATTGATCATGCCGGAGGTGTTGGGGCCGATCAGGCGAATGTGGTGCCGGCCGGCGACATCCAGCACGCCGCGCTCGAGGGCTTTGCCCGCCGGACCGGTCTCTCCGAAGCCCGTGGCCAGGATAATGGCTCCCTTGACGCCTTTCTTGCCGCAGTCTTCCAGAACCGCGGGAACGGTCCGCGCCGGCGTGGCGATCAGGGCCACGTCCACCTCCCCCGGAATTTCAGAGACGGCGGCGTAACACCTGAGGCCCATGATGCTTTTCTCTTTGGGATTGACGGGATAGATCGCCCCCTCGTAACGTTCGTCCAAAAGGGTGCGAACGGTCTGGTAACCGCGCTTGGTGGGCACCTTGGATGCGCCCACGACGGCGACAGATCGAGCGTTCAGGACATGGTCCAGGCCCATCGTGGTCTCCTTTCCTATTTTTTTCGATCTTCGAATGCCGTCAAGGCGGCTTGCCGCTCCTTTGTGGAGACACAGGCCAGGCAGGCCTCGATTTCGAAATCCATGAGGGCTTCCAGGCTGACTTCTCCCAGGGCCATGTTCAGTCCCTTCTTGATCATCTTGAGGGAGAAGGATGAATTGGCGGCGATCCTGGCCGCCAGATCCATGACCGTCTCCATCAACTTCTCCGCCGGCACGGCCCGGTTGACCAGCCCGATGCGCTGGGCCTCGACGCCATCGATGTAGTCACCGGTGAAAAGCAGCTCGCGGGCCTTTCCCGGTCCGATGAGATCCTGCACCAACCGGAAGGCGCCGCCGGTGACGGACGAGGTGACCTTGGCCTCGGGGCTGCCGATTTTGGCCTCCTCGGCGGCGATACGGATATCGCAGGCCAGGGCCAGTTCGTAGCCGGAACCGATGGCAAATCCATTGATGGCGGCAATGGTGGGTTTTTCGAAGCGGATGATGGTCCGTGAAACCTCCTGGAGCGAGACCAGGTAGTCCCGGTAGGCGTCTGTGGTGCGCGTCTTGGACTCCTTGAGATCGGCACCGGTCGAGAACGCGCGCCCTTGCCCGGTAATCACGACGACCTTGATCTCTCCGTCTTCACGGGCATCTTCCAGGGCGGCCTGCATGTCCAGCCAGAGCCGTTTGTTCATGGCGTTAAGCACCTGGGGCCGGTTGAGGGTAATGGTTGACACACCCTCGGCCTTTTCATAGATGATGCACTCGAATGGCATAACTCCCCCTTCCCTGTTTAGCGTGGATCGGTCAGGCGTATGAACAACACCGCAAGCATTTGTTGATCCGGGATTAAGTACATCTTAGAAGTGTTGCCCCATTTAGTCAATTTCTCGATGATGCGATCAGCCCGGTGAAACGCTGCACAAGGTGGCAAGCGGCGCCGGCGTTCAGAAAAACGGCAGGGAGAGCGAAAAGATCGCCAGGTTTCCCAGCATGTGGACGACGATGGGGGCCATCAGGCTGCCGCTCGTGTGGTAGGCCAGGGCGAACACGACGCCACCGACAATCTGGGTAACCGGGATCGCGGTACCTGCATGAATGGCAGCGAACAGGCTCGTCGAGATCAATACCGCCGCCGCCAGGCCCCAGCGTCGGCAGTAGCCGAAGACCACCCCCCGAAAAAAGGTCTCTTCGGCTACCGGCGCTACGACGCCACCGACCAAAAAATAGAGCACCCGCTGGGATGTTGCCTCGGGCAGCGGCGCACGGAGCCATGGCAAGGGGTTGTAGCCGGCCATGAAACTGCCCAGGAGCAACAGGCCGGCCAGAAGGGCAAAGCCGGCCGACCAGGCCAGACCGGTCCTGATGCCGGGCATCAGCCGGGGACCGTTAAGCCCCAGCACGCCCAGGCCGCCGGTTTGAAGCAGCGCCAGGGCCAGCACGGCCGTCGTCTGCGCCGTTCGCACCACCGCGATCAGCCACAGGCGCGACAAGGGCAGGTGGGTGGCCGCCAGGGCCGCAGCCGCTTCCAACACGACCACGGCCAGCATGGTGCTCAATAAGACAGGTGCGGTGATCGGGGCTGGACCCATCCCAGTCTCCTCAAGGCCCGGTAGGCGTACATCTGCACGTACCAGTGCGGCGAATCGTTCACCCGGTCGACCAGTATCGGAATCATGGCCGCGTCCTTGCCCTGGCCCACCGCCCACAGGGCCTGGCAGGCCACGATGGGCGTCGGATCGTCAAGCAGGGTCAACTGCATGGCACGCGCCTGCGGCGAGGCCGCATGGGCCAGGCAGCGTGCCAGCCAGTAGCGCTCGGCCACGCTGACGCTGTTGACCAGGTCGTGTTTAAGGGCCGCTTCGGTGACGTCACGCTGGTCGGCAAACGCGCGCCGCAGGGCGGCGATGCGGAGAATCTCGGACGCTGAAGCCAGCGCCGTGGGCAGATCGCCCGGATCGATGTCGGCCCTGCCCCCCCGGTAGACCGGCACCAGCAGGACAATGCCGATCAATACGCACAGGACCGCCGCGACGCCGTTGGAGACGGCCGCCCGGAAAAAGAGGCCGGGCACAAGGGCCAGCAGGCTGAAAACGAGCGTGTAGAGCACCAGGGGAAAACCCAGCAGCAGGCCGACCAGGGTCAGCGTCCGAAAGGTGCGGTTGCGGTCCAGGTGTCGCGAAAACCTGCCGAGCACGCCGCGGGTGTCATCCAACAGCTCCTGGACAGGCACGCTCAGAACCGTGGCCTGACGGCTTTTGAGGAGCGCGTGCGCGCCGTCGGCACCAAGGCCGATGGTGAGGTTGGCCGGACCGCGGCCGACAAGCGGCAGGTAGTCGTGGCGTCGGACGAGCTGCTCCAGGCGCTGCCAGTCGCTCCGCTTGAGGCTCCCATCCAGCCTGCAGGTCCGGATTTGCCGTTGTTCCAATGCGCTGAAGGCCTGGGCGGGAAACAGGGTGTAGGTGTAGTAGGCATCGGTGATCGATTGGCCGGCCCGGGTTCCCAAGAGCAGGAAGTCGCGAATGTTGGTGAACAACTCCCGGTCCAGCACCTGGCCCCACAGCAGGGCCAGCACCAGGGCGGCCGCCACGGGCCACCCGACAGCCCCGCGCGGCGTCCGGGGCGGCGGCAGCAGGCGCGCGGCGGCGGCCCAGGTGGCCAGCGGTACCATCACCACATAGGCGCTGGCCGCCGGGTTCCAACCATTGGCATTGACCAGCACGAGGCCCGCGGCCTGCAGCAGCAAAAAGCATCCGGCGGCCGCCCGACGGCGCCGGAACAGCCGATCCCACGACCAGACCGCGATCAGGGTGCCCAGAGCGAGCCCGGCACCGATGCTCAGCGTGAAAAACAGTCCCCCGGCCATGGCCGCCGGCAGGGCGTCGAGTTGGGCCATGACCTGCTGGTTGGGGACCGGCAGGTAGCCGGCGCCGATCACGGCGGTGCCGATTTCGAGCAGCGCCTGATTGGACAGGTAGACATGGGCAGTGCCGATCACCTGGGCGCTGAGCAGACCGACGGCCAGTACGGCCGGGGCGTAAAGGGTTGGCTTCATGAGGCTGTGGCCACGTCATGGAAAAGGTTTGCGTCGTCTTTACCAGCTGTGGTGCCAGGAATCAACCGGGTGTTTTTTTCCTTTACTTTCTCGGCTGTTATTGATAGAGAAACCCTGTTTTCAGACGAGGTCGAAAAATCGCATCGCGTCGCTCCCGATGCCGGTGAAACCGTGAAGGAGATGGATATGGATATCAGCAGAAAATTGGGAATTCTGATATTTTTCGGCGTTCCCGCCATTATCGGCGGCGGGATCATCTATGGATTCGCCGGCAGTTTCACACCGGTCGTCGTTTACCTGATTCTACTCTATCTGGTCGGCGGTGCGATCGTCGGCAGGTAAAGGGATCCGCCGATGCGCGGCCGGGCACATCGATACGTGACGGCCTGAATCCGGCGCGTGCGTCATCTATCTCTGCGCAAATGCCTTTGTTCCCGAATCTCAGGCGTTTGCGCAGATTGCGTTTGGGTCGCGACGATCGTTCAGCCCGTTCCGTTCAGATGCTTTTAGGCCAGCGGCCGTTCCCGGTTTACGGAGGAGCGATGGTGAACCGGACCTCACAGAATAGGATCTTGTGGTTTTTTCTGGCCTGCTTCCTGATATCCATCTCTTTAATGGGGTGGCTCCTGTCGCCGTTTTTGTCGATCATCGTTCTGGGCGCCGTGGTGACCGGCGCGTTTTACCCCGTCTACCAGCGGTTGACAGCCCATGCCAGGGTCAGGGCCGGGCTGGCGTCACTGCTGACCTGCCTGCTGATTTTTCTGGTCCTGTTCGTCCCGGTCGTTTTTTTCGTGGGCGTCTTGACCCAGGAGGCCTACGACCTGATTCAATTGGCCAGGAGCCCCGATTTGACCCGTTTCATCAACACCCATTTCACCAACAGCGCCCTGCTGGAACGCATCAACCCCTTGCTGGTCAACTTCGACATCGTCATTACCGGCGAGGAGCTCAACAAGACCATTTCGGACATCGGTCGATTCGTGGGGCTGTTCCTCTACGACCAGGCCCGGGCCATCGCCTCCAACACGCTCAGTTTCCTGGCCAACTTCTTTCTGATGCTCCTGGTCATCTTTTTCCTGCTTATCGACGGACCGAAACTGGTGCAGTTCCTGGTCGATCTGTCACCGCTGCCCGAGGAGCAGGACACCCAGCTGATCAACAAGTTCAATGACATGGCCGGGGCCGTGCTGGTGGGCAACGGGCTGTGCGGGGCGCTGCAGGGTCTGGCCGGCGGCGTGATTTTCTGGCTGTTCGGGCTGCCATCGGCCTTCTTGTGGGGCGTCATCATGGCCCTGTTGGCATTTTTGCCGATCATCGGCATCGGGGTGGTGTTCATCCCCACGGCGATCTTCCTTTTCCTGACCGGCCGTACCGGCAGCGCCCTGGTCTTTTTGGTGTGCTACCTGCTACTGTCCGGCGGCGTCGAATATGTCCTCAAACCCAAAATTGTCGGCAATCGGGTTCAGATGCACACCCTGGTGGTTTTCTTGTCCATTATCGGCGGCCTCAAGCTCTTCGGGATCCTCGGAATCATCTACGGCCCGCTGATTGCGACCGCGTTTTTGACCCTGACCGAAATTTATCACAAGAGTTACCAACAGCTGATCGAAACCGTGCCGTCCCGAACGGCGCGGCGATGACGGTAACGCCCAGAGCGGCCCATAGCGGGAAGGATGGGCGGCCGAATACCCAAAAGGATAATGCCTCGCCATGACGGACAACCCAACCGAAGCGCTGCAAAGCCCCGAAATCAGCATCGAAACCGAGATGAAGAAGTCCTACCTCGATTACGCCATGAGTGTGATCATCGGTCGGGCGCTGCCGGATGTGCGTGACGGGCTCAAACCGGTTCACCGCCGCGTCCTCTTTGCCATGCGGGAACTGAAAAACGACTTCAACAAGCCCTACAAAAAGTCGGCCCGCATCGTGGGCGACGTGATCGGCAAGTACCATCCCCACGGCGACAGCGCCGTCTACGACACGATCGTGCGCATGGCCCAGGATTTTGCCATGCGCTACCCCCTGGTGGACGGCCAGGGCAACTTCGGCTCCATCGACGGCGACTCGGCCGCGGCCATGCGGTACACCGAAGTGCGCATGACGCGGCTGGCCCACGAGATGCTCGACGACCTGGACAAGGAGACCGTCGACACCGTTCCCAACTACGACGAGTCGCTGACCGAACCGTCGGTGCTGCCGGCCAAGTTCCCGGCCCTGCTGGTCAACGGCTCCTCGGGAATCGCCGTGGGCATGGCCACCAATATCCCGCCCCACAACCTGTCCGAGGTCATCGAAGGGATCAAGGCCCTGATCGACAACCCCCAGATCACCAGCGGGGAACTCATGCGCCACATCCCCGGACCGGATTTTCCCACCGCCGGCCTGATCCACGGCGTCCAGGGCATCCGGGACGCCTACGAAACGGGTCGCGGGATTGTGCGCACCCGGGCGCGGGTAACGGTGGAAGAGGACAAGAACACCGGCCAGGAAACCATCGCCGTGACCGAAATCCCCTACCAGGTCAACAAAGCCCGGCTCATCGAAAAAATTGCCGAACTGATGAAGCACAAGGTGATCGACGGGCTGCGCTTCGTGCGCGACGAATCGGACCGGCGGGGCATGCGCATTGCCATGGGCGTGAAAAAGGATCACATGGCCGGCGTCATTGTCAACCAGTTGTACAAACACACCCAGATGGAAAGCAGCTTCGGAACGATTCTGCTGGCGGTGGTCAAAAACCGCCCCCAGATTCTGACCCTCAAGCAGATCCTGGAAAACTTCGTTGCCCACCGCAAAGAGATCGTCATCCGGCGCACCCGCTACGACCTCAACAAGGCCGAGGCGCGGGCTCACATTCTGGAAGGGCTGAAGGTGGCCCTGGACCACCTGGACGAGGTGGTCGCGCTGATTCGCGCCTCCAAGACGCCGCCGGAAGCCAAAGATCGGCTGATGCAGACCTTCGCCCTGAGCGCCATTCAGGCCCAGGCCATCCTGGACATGCGCCTGCAGCGGCTGACCGGATTGGAACGGGATAAGATCGTCGAAGAGTATGAAGCCGTGCTCAAGGATATCGCCCGGTTCAAGGAGATCCTGAGCAGCGACCAGCTGGTGCTTGGCATCATTAAAAACGAACTGGACATTCTCAAGGGCGAGTTCGGCGATGTCCGCCGTACCCAGATTCTGACCGATACGCGCGAACTGACCATCGAAGACATGATTGCCGAAGAGGACATGGTGGTCACCATCACCAACACCGGCTACATCAAGCGCAACCCGATCACCTTGTACCAGAGCCAGCAGCGCGGCGGCAAGGGCAAGACCGCCATGGGCACCAAGGAAGAGGATTTCGTGTCCCACCTGTTCGTGGCCTCCACGCATCACCACTTTCTCTTTTTTACCAATCTGGGCAAGGTGTACTGGTGCAAGGTCTACGACATCCCCCAGGCCGGCCGCCAGAGCCGGGGCAAGGCCATCGTCAACCTGCTCGATTTCAGCGAGGGTGAGCACATGACCGCCGTGCTGGCCGTCCCGGAATTCGAGCCGGGCCTGACACATCATCATGGCCACTTGCAATGGAACGGTCAAGAAGACGGATCTGATGGCCTACAGTCGGCCCCGCACCGGTGGCATCATCGCCCTGAACCTGGCCGAGGGAGACGAACTGATCGCCGTGAAGCTGTCCGACGGGACCCAGAACGTATTTCTGGGTACCGCCGGCGGCAAGTCCATCCGTTTCCACGAATCGGAGGTGCGCCCCACCGGACGCGTGGCCCGCGGCGTGCGCGGCATGCGCCTGGCCGCAGGAGACCGCGTTGTCGGCATGGAGGTGCTCCAACACGGCCAGACCCTGTTCACTGTCACCGAAAACGGGTACGGGAAACGCACCTCCATCGACGAATACCCCGTTCACCGGCGCGGCGGCAAAGGCGTGATCACCATCAAAACCAACCAACGCAACGGCAAGGTCGTCAACATCATCCTGGTCCAGGACGATGACGACCTGATGCTGGTCACCAATATGGGCAAGCTGATCCGCATGCCGGTCGCCGGCACCAGTGTCATCAGCCGCAACACCCAGGGCGTCCGGCTGATCGTCATGGTGCCGGGCGAACGGGTGGTCAGCGCCGCCGGTCTGGCCGAATCGGAAGCCGACGACGCCGAATCGCCTGCCGAGGCCGCGGCGACGCTGGCCGACCAAAAGGAGTAGCGCCCATGAACGTATCCGTGGATGCGGCCCAGGTCAGGATCGGCGTGGTCGGCGCCGGCAGCTGGGGGACCGCCCTGGCCAACCTGCTGGCCGGCAAGGGCTTTCATGTCGACCACTGGGTCTATGAGGCCGAGGTGTTGGCCCAGATGAAAGAACAGCGGGAAAACCGGCGCTTTCTGCCCGGTGTGCCCCTCTTCGACCGCCTGCACCCTTCCAGTGACCTGATGTCGGTCGTGGCGGACAAAGCGATGGTCCTGGTGGTGACCCCTTCCCACGTCACCCGCCAGACGCTGGAGCGCTGCGGCCCGGCAATCGGTTCGACCGCTGTGGTGGTCAGTGCCTCCAAGGGGATCGAAAACCAGACCCATCTGACCATGTCTGGGGTGCTGTCGCAGGTGATTCCCGGGCTCTCTGCCGACCGGCTGGCCGTGCTGACCGGCCCGAGCTTCGCGAAGGAGGTGGCCCGCCAGGTGGCCACGGTGGTGACGGTCGCCTGCGCCGACGCAGACACGGCAGCCTTCGTTCAACAGCTCTTCGCCACCCCCTATTTCAGGGTCTACACCATCGACGACATGATCGGCGCCGAACTGGGCGCCGCCGTGAAAAACGTGATCGCCATCGCGGCCGGGGTGATCGACGGGCTGGGGCTGGGCCTCAACACCCGGGCTGCCCTGATCACGCGCGGATTGGTCGAAATTCGCCGCCTGGGCCTGGCCATGAACGCCCAGCCGAGAACCTTTACCGGGCTGGCCGGGGTCGGGGACCTGATTCTGACCTGCACCGGCGACCTGAGCCGCAACCACACCATCGGCAAGCAGATCGGCGAGGGGAAGAAACTCAAGGACCTGCTGGCCCAGATGCACATGGTGGCCGAAGGCGTCAAGACGGCCCGATCGGTCTACAACCTGTCGCGCAACCTCGGGGTCGAGATGCCCATCTCCCACGCGGTCTATCACGTGCTCTACGACGACCTGGATCCGCGCACGGCCCTGCACGAGCTGATGACCCGGGATTTGAAACAGGAACTGGACCAGATCTGAAGCGACTATGTCGAGCGGACCAGACAACCATGCCGAACCGCACAAGGGTGCCGGCCACCGCCAGCGGCTGCGGGAGCGCTTCCTGAAGTCGGGGCTCGACGGCTTTCACGACTACGAGGTCGTCGAGCTGCTGCTGACCCTGGGGACGCCGCGCAAGGATTGCAAAGCGGCGGCCAAGGCCGTCATGAAGCGCTTCAGGACCCTGCAGGGCGTTTTCGATGCGGCCCCGGCCGACCTTCGCCAGGTGCCGGGGATCGGCCCGACCAACCTGATCGGGCTCAAACTGGTGCCGGCCGTGTGCCGGCGATACCTGCGGCAGCAGTTGACCGGCAAACCGGCCCTGAGCGACTCGAAAACGCTTTTCGACTATCTCGGTCACGCCATTCGTGATAAAAAAAGAGAGTGCTTCATGGCCATCTACCTGGATGCCAAGAATCGGGTCATCGCCGATGAAACGCTCTTTACCGGCACGGTCACCGCCAGCGCCGTCTACCCCCGCGAGGTGGTCGGGGCTGCTCTGGCCCATGGAGCCGCCGCGGTGATTTTCGCCCACAACCACCCATCGGGGGATCCGTCGCCGTCACCCGACGACATGAACATCACCCGCAAGCTCGTGCAGGCCTGCCGGCTGATGGGCATCACCGTCCACGAGCACGTGATCGTCGGCGCCGAGGGATACTACAGTTTTGCCGACCATGGCCACATGGCCGACATGCATCGGGACGGCGGCTGAACAGCGTGCCGGGCCGCAAACGGAACCATCTCGCGCAAGCCCGGCTACACAACGAACCAGCGAGCAGCCACACCATGACAACGCACCGGAAACCATTTCCACCCTGCTACGGGGACCTTACCAGCGTCTTTCCCATGGGACCGCACGGGCTGCGACAGACCCCAGAGTCCTGCATGCCGTGCTATTACAAAACCGATTGCCTGCGGCAGGCCATGGCCGACAGCGGCGGCATCGCCGTGCGCGAGGAGATGGTCGATCGGGCCTATGCATCCGGTATGGTTGGCTTTTTCGAACGCTGGTCCCGCAAAAAAGCCCTGAATACGCAAAAACGGACCAAAACCGAATCGTGACCGCTGGCCGGGCCGATGCCGGTCATCGATTCCGACCGCAACAACGCCAAGGAGGATCCCATGGCCAAGCTTTCCGTCGCCGATCTCGACGTCTCGGGACGTCGCGTGCTCATGCGAGTGGATTTCAACGTACCGCTCGAAAAAGGACGCGTGACCAACGACAAGCGCTTGCGGGCTGCCCTGCCCACCATCCGCCACATCCTGAACCACGACGGCAAATTGATTCTCATGTCGCACCTGGGCCGCCCCAAGGGCAAACGGGTGCCTGAGCTCTCCTTGAGGCCCTGCGCCGATGCACTCGAGCAGCTGTTGGGCCGGCCGGTGGGATTTGCCAACGACTGCGTCGGTGCGCAGGCACAGGCGGCCTCCCAGGCCCTGTCGAGCGGAGATGTCCTGCTGCTGGAAAACCTTCGCTTTCACCAGGCCGAAACGGACAATGAGCCCCTTTTCGCCCGCGACCTGGCCGGCCTGGCCGACCGCCTGTACGTCAACGATGCCTTCGGCACGGCCCACCGGGCGCACGCCTCCACCGTCGGGGTGACGCGCTTTGTGGATCGCTGCGCCATGGGTTTTTTGATCGAAAAGGAGCTGGCCTATCTGGGCCAGGCCCTGGACACACCCGAACGACCTTTTGCAGCCATTTTGGGCGGGGCCAAGATATCGGGCAAGATCGACGTCATCGAACGCCTGCTGCCCAAGGTCGATCGGCTGATTGTGGGCGGCGGTATGGCCTACACCTTTTTCAAGGCCCAGGGGCTGGAGATCGGCAACTCCCTGGTGGAGCCGGACAAGCTCGATGTGGCCCGCACCCTGCTGGAAAAAGGCGCTGACAAGCTCCTGCTGCCGGTGGATTGCCGCTACAGCGACCGCTTTGACGCCGATGCCCGAACCATCGGAAGCTTGTCGACCGCATCCGTCGACCGGATCCCCGGCAATGCCATTGCCCTGGATATCGGTCCGGAGTCGATCGAACGGTTCGAAAACATCATATCCGATGCCCGCACCATCGTCTGGAACGGCCCCATGGGCGTTTTCGAAATCGAAGCCACGGCGGGAGGCACGGTTGCCGTGGCCCGAGCCATGGCAGCGGCCACCGCAAAAGGCGCGGTGACGGTCATCGGCGGCGGCGACTCGGCCGCGGCGGTGGAGCAGGCCGGCCTGGAAAACCAGATGACCCACATTTCGACCGGTGGCGGTGCTTCGCTAGAGTTTCTGGAGGGCAAGGAACTTCCCGGCGTGGCCGCACTGACCGACCGCTGATGGCGGCTGCACGCCAACGGTGGTTCTGGATCACGGCCCTGCTGCTGGTTGGCGTAGTGTCGGTGCTGATGTTTCACAGTGAAATCGCCGGCGGCCTGAAGCGTGCCTATCACCTGCTGTCCGACCGGGACCGGGTAGCGCCCTTTCTGGCCAATTTCGGCCGCGCGGCCCCGCTGGCCTTCATGGGGCTCCAGATCCTTCAAGTCGTTCTGGCGCCGGTTCCGGGAGAGGCCACCGGATTTATCGGCGGCTATCTCTTCGGCGCCGCCAACGGGTTCATCTACTCCAGCCTGGCCCTGGCAGCGGGCTCCTGGATCAATTTCGCCATCGGCCGCTACCTGGGCAAACGCTACGTGCGCCGGTGGATTCCGAACGACAAGCTGGCCCGTCTCGACCATCTGGTCAAACGCCAAGGCATCATCGTTCTCCTGATCCTGTTCATCTTTCCCGGCTTTCCCAAAGACTATCTGTGCCTCTTTCTGGGCGCCACGGCGATTCCCGTCAAAGCGTTTTTGACGATTGCCACCTTCGGCCGAATGCCGGGCACCCTCTTGCTGAGCCTGCAGGGCGAATTCCTTTTCGAAAAAAACTACCTGGTACTCGGGATCGTTCTTGCATTGACGGTCCTGGCGGCCGTTGTGAGTATCCACTGCCGGGAGAACATCTATCGCTGGATGGAAAAACTGAACGGTAAAACGTAAAAGCGCAGGCAGCCGTTGACCCGTGCCATCAATCGTGTTAGGTAGCAGTATTTCAAAAATGTAGTTTCGCTGTCGTACCGGATCGTCGCGGCGGCGTTCGCATCATCTTCCGCACCACAAACACCGCAACCCGCCCAAGGGGAATCGTATTGGCCTTCTGGAGTGTAAGAGAAGAACTCAGTCAGTTCAACCGGCTACGACGGTCCTACTTTGAGCTGCTCAGGGATGAACTGGATCAGTTCATGATCGACTACGCCCTGATCCAGTCCTACGAGAATTTTAGCGAGCACAAACAGCGTTATCCGTTCATCGAAAAGCGCGAACTCAAGCCCCGCGCGCGAATCCCCGGCATCGAGTACGAAAGTCAGAAAACCTTTCTGGTGCTGTTCTGCGAAGACGTTATCCCGGCCAACCACAAGAAGTTCATCCGCTTTTTCGATGTCAACAAACCCACCAAGTCCAACCTGCTGCAATCCAAGTCCCTGCCGTTGCCCGACGACTTCGACCGCACGCACAAGTACCTGGACTCGGTTCGGTTTAACGATTTTTTGACGCTGCTGCTGCCGGTCGACTACGCCCTCTTGATCCAGCGCGACCCCACCACCCGCTCGGCCAATCGATACAGCCTGACCCACTATCACGTGAGAATTGACTGGCCGATTGCCGAAGCGGCCGAAGACCTGGCCCAGAGTCTGCGCTACATCTCCAAAGATCTTTACGAAAAGGGCGACAAGTACGCCGAGCTGGTCCAACGCAAACTGTTCGAATACTACGGCATGCCCGTGATGGTGGGCGGGCGGCGCACGGCCGCCATGGTGGCCGCCCAATACCTGAAACGAATTCCCTGCATCACCACCGTGTACGCCGGCAGCAGCGAATCACGGGCGCTGTACCGCATATCCGAGCGGGGGGTTTCCAAGTCGGCCCTGGTACGCTTTGCCGACAACGAGGTCAAGCAAATCGCCGAATCGCAGAAGATGGCGCCCGGCACCTTTACGAAAAACTACGTGATCGATCACAAAGGCAGAAACAACATCTGTATCTTCCAGGCGACCTATGGCTACACCGTACACTCCCGGCCACCGGAAGACGGCAAGCTGCGTGAAATCAACCCCGATGTCAACTGGCTCACCGTGGTGGGCGAACACCTGCTGCCGAAGCCCGGGGTCAGAAAATACCCGCCGATCAATTTGAACTTGATTTATACCTAAACGGGTTCACCCCGCAGGAGACCGCCATGTCCCATCACCATGACCACGATCAGCACGGACACGATCACGAGCACCACCATAGCCAAGACCACCACGGTCATGACCACCATCATGGCCATGACCACAGCCACACCCCGCTGTCATTCGCACAAAAGTTGGCCAGGCTTCTGGATCACTGGATTGAACACAACGACCATCACATCAGCGACTACCGCAAATGGGCCGAACAGGCCCGGGAAAACGATCAAGCGGCCGTGGCCGACCTTCTGGATGCCGCGGCGCAGCTGACCGGGTCGGTCAGTGACCGGTTCCGCGAAGCCGCGCGTAAGGTCACGCCGGGCATTACGGACTGACGGCACCCGTCCGATCCGGCCAACCCAGAAATGAAGCCAACCGTCACAGGGCCGCGGCGTTCAGGTAGGCGGCTTTCAACCGCAAGATTCGCTCCACGGAACGTTGCCCCATCCGACGCAGGGCAGGATCCTGCGCAATCGATTCCCGAATCCGTTCCCAAGCCGCCCCAATGGCCGGGCCTTGATGACAAATCAGGGCGATGTCGACGTCGGCGCGCAGGATCTGGTCGATGGCCGTGTCGATGTCGAACTGGGGCCGTATGGCGCCCATGTCCAGGTCGTCGGTCATGACCACCCCCTGGTAGGAGAGGCGGCGCCGCAGCAGGTCGGCCGTGACGGCCGGGCTCAAACTGGCCGGCCATACGGGATCGATGCCCGTGTAGCGGATGTGCGATAGCATGATGCCGGCCACGCTGCCGACAATGGCGGCCCGGAAGGGAATCAGGTCGGAATCCGCCAGCGCGGCCACATCGATGTCCAGGTCGGGCAGGGCCCGGTGACTGTCTAAAACGGTGCGTCCGATACCGGGGAAATGTTTGGCCACGGCCATGACACCGCGCCGCTGCAGATGGTCGATCACGCACATGCCCATGGTGGCGACCCACCAGGGATCGCTGCCGAAGGCCCGCTGTGCCATGATGCTCGGGCATCCCGCCGGCGCGATGTCCAGCACGGGCGCCATGTTCATGTTGACGCCCACCGATTTGAGTTCTTGGGCCGTTACCTGCGCAAACCGGACCGCATCGGTGGGGGTCCGCATGGCCGGATTGCCCTCGAACTGCGTAAACGGCGGCTTGAGCCGGGCCACCTGCCCCCCCTCCTGGTCGATGGCGATGAACAGGGGCGGCAATCCGTGACGTCGGGCGCATGCCTGACAATCGCGGCACAACCGGCCGATCTGACCAGGCGATTCCAGGTTGCCGGCAAACAGAATCACCCCCCCCACCTGCAAGTCGCCGATGAGATGGGACAGCTCGGCATTGAAATCGGTGCCGTCGAAACCCACCATCAAACGCTGGCCGGCCATGGTCTCCGTGGATAATTCAGCCATCGGGATATCTCCCACCACTCAACACCAGTAGTAATAGGCCAACCCGACCGCAATCAGACTGACCACGCGCAGCCCCTGACCGAGCAGCAGCAGCTGAAGGCCCATTTTCGGGGCGAAGATGCCCATGTAATGCGGCAGCTGGTGACGCAGGGCCCGCAGGGGAAATGCCACGACGTTGCCCGCCAACAGCGCGATGACAGTCTGCTTGACGGTCAGCACCCCGGCAGCCATCAACGCTCCGGCAGCGGCAAAACCGGAGGTGAATTCGGCCGCGAAGCTCAAGACCACCACGGACAGAGACTCCACCGGCAGTATGCTGGTCACGACGAAACGGGCCAGCCACTGCCGGGCCGCGTCGAATCCGCCCATGGCGCTGACCAGAAACACGAGCAGATAGATGGGAACGACGTAAACGGCGATACGCGTCAGGCGACCGGGCAGCTTGCGCCTGATGCTGGCCAAAATGTCAGGGGATCGACGACCCCGTCCACCGGCGGGGGGCGAGGCGTCGGCAAAGGCATCCCGACGGCAGTCCGATCGGCAAAGAACGCGGCTGCAGGCTATCACCCCGACGGTCCTGACCACCATGGCCGCAAAGGTCAGCAGAAAGTAGATCACCCCGGCCCGGCCGGTCAGGGGGAGTACGACGAAAACGGTCGTGGGCAGATGCAGAAAATAGGTCGGCAGCTGATTCATCAAATTGCTCAGGAAGAGCTGCCGCCGGGTGATCTTCCCCTCTTTGAAAAAGTCCAGCAGCATGGCATTGGCGGCCACGCCGGAAAAAAAAGCGGTCGTAAAGGCGGCCGAGCAGCGCGACCCCAGGTTGCTGAAGCGGAACAGGGGCGCCGCCACCACCGCCAGGCGCCGGGTCCAGCCGGTGGCCTCGATGGCCTGGCCCACCACCAGCCCGACGGTAATGAAGCCGAGCAGGCGCAGCATGGGCCACAGCAGGCTGCTGACCAGGCGGTGGGCGGTCAGCCCGTCCACCACTGTGGGTGCCAGCCCGATCAGCACCAGCGAAAACGCCGCCGAGACCGCCAGCGAACGATAGGGCCAGCCTGATTCGATTTTTCTCATGGACGCTTCTTGGCCAGGATCAGCGTCCAGTAGCCCGGTTTACGGTGCCGGAGGGTCCTGACGTCCTCGATCACCTCCTCGCCGGGCTGACTGCAGTTGACCACGGCGACACTGTTGTCGAGCATGCGGTTCTCTTCGAGGGCATCGATGATATCCCCGGCGTTGCGGTAGGCTTTCATGAAGACCACGTTGTCCAGGCAGTTCGAAAGGTGGCGCAGGCGATCGCCGCCCTCCACGCCGGACAGCACCAGCAGCGACTCCTCGCCGGCCACCAGGGGGCGGTTCACTCGGGCGGCCGCCGCCTGGTAGGCCGTGATGCCGGGAATGGTGACCACCGGCGCATCGGGGGCCAGGGTCAGGATGTATTTCAAGACATAGCCGTACGTGGCGTAGGTCAAGGTATCTCCCATGGTGAGAAAGGCCGCGTCATGCCCCTTGGCCAGTTCGGCAATGATGGTGGCGGCGTGGGCCTGCCAGCAGGCCTCCTTTTCAGAACGGTCCTTGGTCATGGGAAAGGAGAGCAGCCGGACCTGGCTGGTGGCCGGAATGTGCTGCGCGGCAATCTTGACGGCCTGGCTGTGGTCGTTTTTGGTCGAGGACGCTGCAAAAATCACGTCCACCCGCTTGATGATGTTGACCGATTTGAGCGGCATTAGCTCGGGGTCTCCCGGGCCGACGCCGATGCCGTAAAGGGTGCCGTAGTCAGAAGGGTTCATGGTGTCGCCTGTTGCGCCGAATGGGCCTGCATCGGCAATTGAACTTTCGGTTTTGGGTTTCTGTTATCCGTTGTGGGCGTCGGCCATCAAAATCAGCGCATTGACCACGGCCGCCGCCACCGTTGAGCCGCCCTTGCGGCCCAGGTTGGTGATACAGGTAAGACCGCTTTTCCAAAGCAGCGCCTTGGACTCCGCGGCATTGACAAATCCCACCGGCAGTCCCACCACCAGCGCGGGCGCGGCCCGGCCCCGATCGATCAATTCGATCAGCCGCAACAGTGCCGTGGGGGCGTTGCCCACCACATAAATGCCGCCGGACAGGGTCGGCGCGGCCTGGTCCACGGCCGCCCTGGCCCGGGTCGTACCTTCCCGGCGGGCGGTTTCGGCAACGCCTGTATCCGACATGTGGCAGGTGACGGCCCCGCCGAACCGACGCAGATCCCGCTGGCGAATGCCCACCCGGGCCATGTTGGTATCGGTTACGATGCTGCAGCCGCTGCGGATGGCCGCCGTGCCGGCGGAGACCGCCTCGGGGTGAATGCGAATCATCGCCAGCCACTCGAAGTCGGCGCTGGTGTGGATCACCCGCCGCACCAGCGGCCACTGATCGGCCGCAAAGCCGTGGTCGCCGGCTTCCCGGTCGATGATCTCAAAACTCAACCGTTCGATTTCATGAGGCTGCATGGGAAGCTCCTCGATCCTTTCAGTTTTCAGGCACCGGTTTCGGTGCGGCGGCCCACTGCCGGCAGGCCGCAACAAAATGCCTCGCTGCCTGGGGACAGCTGCCGAAGTGCAGGTGCACATAACTGCCCAGGGTGCGATGGCGGGTAAACCCTTCTGGGGCGGCAGCCAGGCCGGCGCGGTCCGTCACCCGGTAGGCGCCGGCCGCGTTCTGCCCGCCGGCGTCGACAATCGTCGAGTAATGAAATTCATGCCCGCGCATGGTCTGGCCGGCCGGGCCGAGCGGCGTCTCGCGCGTCTGCACGATTTCGCGGTAGCCCAGGGCCTTGAGCCGGGCCAGCATGCGCGTGGCGTGCGGCAGACAGGCGGCCATGGGATAGGTGTCGCCCTTCAGGTCGCCCATCTCCCGGCCCAGGTACATGAATCCGCCGCACTCGCCGTAGATGGGCATTCCCATGCGGCTCAAGCCACGAATCTGCTGACGCAGCGATCGGTTGCGGGACAGGGTCCCGGCATGCAACTCCGGATAGCCACCGCCGAAATAGAGCCCGTGCAGATCCTCCGGCAGGCGGGTGTCCCTCAGCGGCGAAAAAAAGACCAGCCGCGCACCGGCCGCTTCGAGCCACTCCAGGTTATCGGGATAGTAAAAGCAAAAAGCCGCATCCCGGGCCACCCCGATGCGCGCCTGTGCCGGCTCCCCCGATGCCGATGCAGTCGCGGCCGGGCTTGCCGGCACCCGTTCGGGCAGGTCGTCCAGCAGCGCGTCGAGGTCGATGCCCTGCTCGACCATGGCCGCCAATCGATCCAGCTGCGCGTCCGACAGGCGATGGTCGTCACCGGTGACCAGGCCCAGGTGCCGTTCGGGAATGGCGATGGCGTCATTTCGCATCAGGCCGCCAAGCACCGGCATGCGCACATGGCCCGCCAGGGCGCTTTTCAGGAAGTCCAGATGACGCTCGCTGCCCAGGTGGTTGAACAGCGCCCCGGCAAAGCAGAGCGCCGGGTCGAATCCCTCGAAGCCCTGCACCAGTGCGGCGGCACTGCGCGCCATGGCACGCGCGCCGACCACCAGCAGGACCGGCAGCCCGAGCCACTTGGCCATCTGGGCCGTGGAACCGGCCTCGCTGCGGCCGTCGTAGCCGTCGTAAAGGCCCATCACCCCTTCCACCACGGCAATGTCGGCGGCGGCCGTGTTACGGGCAAACGCCTCCAGGTTGTAAGCCTTCGAGAGCATCCATCCATCCAGGTTGCGGCTGGCCCGGCCGGTGACCCGGCCGTGATGCCCCGGATCGATGAAATCGGGCCCCACCTTGAACGGGGCCACCGTGTATCCCCGGGCGGTGAGCGCCGCCATCAGGCCCAGCGTAACCGTGGTCTTGCCGGCCCCGCTGGTCGTACCACCGACGACAATTCCTTTGATAACCGCCCCCCGCCTCCTTTCAGCGGTTGCCGCTGGGTAGTGTCGTGACATCAATCGTCCAGTCCGGCCACGGCCAGGATCGCCCGGCCTTCCGCGCAATAGATCTTCGGGTAAAGCAGGCAGCCAATCCGGTAGATGCCCTGGAGCAGCCCCAGGGTCGGCCGCGAGACGATCGCCTCGTCGATCAGATAGACCGCGCCCGACTTGACGGCCTTGATGACACCGAACCCCGGCTCGGCCGTAATGGTGGCCACCGAGGCCTGGTTCATGGCGCCCTTTTGGGCCAGAAACACGTCGATCTGGTCGGCATGGGCCAGCAGGCGCTCTTTGCCATAGACGGCGATGTTGTTGTTGACCCGCACCGGAGCGTCGGCGGCCACGTTGATGCCGCCGGCCGTCTCCAGGGCAAAAATTGCCATGGCGTGGGGCGTGAAGGTCTTCATGGTGTCGTGCATGGCTTCGAAATAGACCCGCTTGGGCTGGTCCACCCGGGCCGAAAGCCGTTTGAAATCGGCTACGGCGGCGGCAAAGGTACGGCACATCTTTTCGGCCGGCGCCGTGCACCCGGCCAGCCGACCCAGCAGCCGCCAGTAGTCCGTCAGTTCGCCAACGGCAGTCGGCTGCACAGAGACCACCTGAATCCCGCTTTGCACCAGTCGGTCGACCAGTTTAGGGTATCCACGCGCGATCATGGGACGGATCAGCACCAGGTCCGGCCGGGCTCCCAGAAAGCGTTCCGGGTCGTCGTGGTAGGAAAAAACGGGCTTTCCCTGTGCCCCCGGCAGGTGGGCGGCCTGGGCGTCCACCCCGACGAGCCGGTCCGCCGCGCCCATGGCCAGCAGATTCTGGGTGTGCGCGCCGTAAAGTGAGATGATGCGTTCGTACGGAGCTCCTTCCAGAGCCGCTTCAGCGGCGAGATGCCGTTCGGCCTGACGCTGCTCGGCGGCCATTCCAACGGCGCTGCAACCGATAAGGGCTGCCGCCAGCGTCCAGATTAGCAAATCGGTTTTCAATGGTCGCACCTTTGGCCACGACCGCAAGCCCGCTTGTAGCGCACCTGCAGTTTCCCGGTAAAATCGTCCACGGCGACGTTGGCCTGAATGCCGAATACGGCCCGCAGGTTGTCGGGCGTCAACACCTGCGCCGTGGCGCCGGTCGCCACGATGCGCCCTTTGTTGACCAAAACGATCTCCTGGCTGTAGGCCGAAGCCAGGTTCAGATCCTGAAAGACCGCGATCACCGTGCGCTGCTCTGTTTCGACCAGTCCGGCGACCCGATCCAGAAAAGACAGGGTGTGGCGAACGTCCAGGTTGGCGGTGGCTTCGTCCAGAAGCAGAACCGGCGTGTCCTGGGCCAGGGCCCGCGCAAAAACGACCCGCTGGCGCTCTCCGCCGCTCAAGGTGGTAACGGTCCGCCCCTTGAGTGCCAGCACCTCGCAGTCGGCCATCACCTGGGCCACCCGCTCGCGGTCTTCGGGCGAGGGCGCGCCGAAGCGCGGTGTGTGGGGGTAGCGTCCCATCAGCACCACCTCTTCGACGGTAAACGGAAAGTTGATGCCGTAACTCTGCGGAACCACCGCGATCCGCCGGGCCAGATCCCGTTTGCCATAGGTCGCCAAGGGCCGGCCTTCAAAACGGATCTGGCCGCTCTGGGGGGTGCGGTGCCGGCAGATCAGGTCCAGCAAGGTGGTCTTGCCGCAGCCATTGGGGCCGATGATGCCGGTGAAGCGGCCGGCCGCCAGATCCAGGGCAAGGTCGTCAAACACGGCCCTTCCGGGATGGGCGAAGCCAACGCCCGACAGGGAAAATCCCATATCAAAACCCGTGGCCGCCGGTCTGGCGTTTGCGGAACAGGTAGCAGAAAAATGGACCGCCGATCAGGGCCGTCAGCACGCCGATGGGTATTTCATGGGGCAGCACCGCACGGGTGACCGTGTCGGCGCACAGCAGCAGGATCGCGCCGCCGAGCAGCGACAGCGGCAGCAGGCGCCGGTTGTCCGGCCCCACCAGGGCGCGTATCATGTGGGGGACCAGCAACCCGACGAAGCCGATGATGCCCGACACGGCCACGCAGGCCGCCGCCACCAGCGAGGCGGTGACCAGCAGCACCCAGGGCACCCGACGGGCATCCACGCCCAGCGATGAGGCCGCCCGTCGTCCCAGGCAGAGCAGGTTCAGATCACGGGCGTAGAAAAGGAAAACACCCAGACCGGCAAGCAGAAAGGTCGTCGTCAGCCCGACGTCGGTCCAGGTTTTCGATGCAAAGCTGCCCATGAGCCAGAAAATGATCACCGACACCTGCTCGTCGGCCACGAATTTCAGGAAGCTGATGCCGGCCGAAAGGATCGCGGCCACGATGATGCCCGACAGAATCAGGTTGTTGGCGTGGGCGCCGCCGGCGGAGGCGGAAAGGTAGATCACCAGCAGCAAGGTGACCACAGCGCCGGCGAAGGCACACACCGGCACGGTGTAGACCCCCATGGCGGTGAGGTTCAGCAGCAGGGCCAAGGCGGCGCCGAAGGCAGCGCCGGCCGACACCCCCAGGGTGTAGGGATCGGCCAGCGGGTTGAGCAGGATACCTTGAAAAACGACCCCGCACATGGCCAGGCCGCCGCCCACGGCCGCGGCGGTGAGGATGCGCGGCAGCCGGACCTCCATGACGATCACGCGGGTCAGTTCATCCAGGCCGGCCACAAGGGTCGGGCTGCCTGTCAGGCTGCCGCCCACCGCCCGCAGCACGTCCAGCCAGGCGATCTTCAAGTAGCCCATGCCGGCCGACAGGCTGATGGTCAGCAGCAGGAGCAGCGCCAACAGGCCGGTCAGCAACCGGCTGTACCCGGGTGTGGTCTTGAAAATGGCGCTCAATGGGGTTCGGTTCACGGCCGGCCGATCGGTTGCTGCTGCGTGTTGAGGCTTGCCGCCTCGCAGATTTTTTTCCGCACCGACGAAAACGCGAAAACCCTTCAAATCCGATCACCGATCTGAAGGGCTGCATCCGGCTGAGTCGCTCTCGAAAACAGGGTCGGCCGAGAGCACTTTACCAGGAAGGTTTCTTCGGCACTGGTGACAGGCAGGTCTTCTGGCTCCCCCTTTCCATTGAGCGCCTTCCCGTTCCGGCATCCCGGATCAGTGGCATATGCCCAGTGGCTCTTTTCGGTTGGAAAAGACGGGGATTACAGCGGCAGGACCGCTCCCGATTCGCACGGGATTCCCTTTTAAGCGTAATGCACCTTGGCTGACGTTAGTAGGCGAAATCGTGGTTTCTGTCAATGCCAAAAGCAGACCGCCCGGCCGCCATACCGACAAAAAAGGCAACCGGGTTGTTGAAAACCGCTTTGCGATAATGATATGCTGTCAGGTTAGAAGTCAGAAAAACCGAGAGAACGAGCACAACATGGGAAGCGCGAGCAGCTATCATGTGGCCGCCGGTACCTTTGAGGTGGGCAACACCCAGTCCCGGGTGCTTCAGGCCTATCTGGGCACCTGCGTGGGCGTGGCGGTGGCCGACCCCACGGCCGGTGTCGGGGGGTTGATCCACCTGCTGCTGCCCGAGCCGGTCGGCGCCGAGGATGGGAACCGGCCCGCCGCCTACGCCGCCACCGGGATTCCGTTGTTCCTCAATAGCCTGCTGGGTTCAGGGGCCAGCATCAAAAACATGCAAGCGGTCGTGGCCGGCGGGGCACTGGTCGGCCCGCTCTCGGACCTGGACATGCACCTGGACATTGGCGGCAGGACCGCCGAGAAGGCCTACACCGCCCTGCACGAGGCCGGTGTCGCCGTTTCGCGGGCCGAAACGGGCGGTTTCTTCACCTGCTGCCTGGAGCTTGACATGCAGCGCTGGCAATGCCACATCCGGCCGGCCGGATTCGACGACGAGGGCGGCCTGGACAGCGCATCGGCGCCGGTGACGGACCACATCCTGCAGACTATTGAATCCATCAAGCCGATTCCCCAGGTGGCCCTCAAGGTGCTGCGCATCATCGAAAGCGACGATTACGATGTCGAGCAGGTGGCCGCGCAGGTGCGCAAAGACCAGGTCATGACGGCCAGAACCATCCAGCTGTGCAACTCGGCCCTGTTCTCCAAACCAAGAGAGATCGCCACCTTGGATCACGCCCTGGTCTTTCTGGGTCAGGACCGCTTCGTCAAACTGGTGGTCTCCGCTGCGGTGCAAAGCTATTACGATCAGAGCGGCAACGGCTACAGCCTCTGCAAGGGCGGGTTGTACCACCACGCCATCGGCACGGCCATGACGGCCGAGCGGATTGCCACCCGCACCGCGGCGGCCCCCCCCGGCCAGGCCTACACCGCCGGCCTGCTTCACGACATCGGCAAGGTGGTGTTGGACCAGTTCATGGCCAGGGCCTATCCCCTGTTCTACCGTGAGCTTCAGGACCGCGGTGTCGATATCCTCGATGTGGAGAACCGAATCCTGGGCAAGGATCACACCCGGGTGGGCAACCTGCTGGCCCGCCAATGGCGCCTGCCTGCATGCCTGGCCGACGCCATCCGTTTTCACCACGCACCGCTGGGGGCCCGACCCTGCAGCGCGCTGACCACGATCGTCTACCTGGCCGATCTGCTGATGTCCCGATTCCACCCCGGTCTGGAGCTGGAACGCCTGGGAACGGCGAACCTGGCCGAATACCTGGCCCGCCTGAACCTGACCCCGGCGCGTCTGCCGGAACTGGTGGAGATCATCCCCCAGCAGGTATTCACACCGCCCGGGCGACGACCGCCATCGGAAAGCCGGGCCCATGGATGAGCGCCGACAATCTCAGCTGCGGCAGCTTCCCGGCGTGGACCGCATCATCGACCACGCGGCGGCCGACGGTACGTTGGACGACGTTCCCAGATCGGTCCTGATTCCGGCCATCCGAGCCGCCATCGACAGCCTGCGGGACCGCATCGTCAGGTCGGAAGGTCCTGTCGACGCAGCGTGCTTTTCCCAAGCGGCCATCGTGGCCGAGGTTCGCAAACGCACCGCACGGGTCATGACCCCGAATTTGAAACGCACCGTGAATGCCACCGGCATCGTCGTGCACACCAATCTGGGCCGCTCCCTGCTCTCTGCGGCGGTGATCGACAATCTGACCACCATTTCCAGCCGCTACTCCAACCTGGAGTTCGACCTCACGACCGGACGGCGCGGGTCGCGCTACAGCGCCGTGGCGGGCATTCTCTGCGAGCTGAGCGGCGCCCAGGCCGCCATGGTCGTCAACAACAATGCCGCGGCGGTCCTGCTCTGCCTGGACACCCTGGCCAACGGCCGCGAGGTGATCGTCTCCCGCGGCGAACTGGTGGAAATCGGCGGGGCCTTTCGCATACCGGACGTCATGGCCAAAAGCGGCGCCATCCTGAAAGAGGTGGGAACCACCAACCGTACCCATCCCCGGGATTACGAAAATGCCATCGGCCAGCGCACCGGACTGCTGCTCAAGGCCCACACCAGCAACTACCACATCGTGGGTTTCACCCGGTCGGTCTCTTTGGCCGAGCTGGTCTCCATCGGCCACCGACACGAGCTGCCGATCATGGAGGATCTGGGCAGCGGCACCTTGATCGATTTCTCGGCCTATGGATTGACCAAGGAACCCACCGTCCAGGAGTCGCTCGCCGCCGGCGTGGATGTGGTCACGTTCAGCGGCGACAAACTGCTGGGCGGACCCCAGGCCGGCATCATTTTGGGCAGTGCCGTGTACATCGAACGCATCAAGGCCAATCCGCTGACCCGCGCCCTGCGCATCGACAAGATGACCCTGGCCGCCCTGGAAGCGACCCTGCAACTCTACCGCGACCAACGCCGCGCCATGCAGCAGATCCCCACCTTGAGAATGCTCACCATGCCGCTGGCAGCCATCCAGGCGCGGGCGGCCGATTTGCGCAACCGTCTGGAAAAGATCGGCGGCCCGCGCCTGACCGTCGAGCTGCTCGATCTCCCCTCGAAGGCCGGCGGCGGTTCCCTGCCCCTGCTGGCGCTGCCCAGCTGCTGTCTCGGCGTCACCGCCACCCCAATGTCCCCCAACGCCATCGAACGGTGGATGCGCCACCACAACCCACCGATCATCGGCCGAATCGAAAATGACCGTTTCATCATGGACCCCCGAACCCTGCAGGAGGAGGAACTCGACCTTATTGCCGAGGCCTTCGCCAAAATGCTGACCGACAACCCGTAGAGAAGGTGAATGGATGGTGACACACTCCCCGGACCTGTATAAAAATCGAAGCGCAACCCATGAATTCCTTTTCTCCCATTCGCAAGGGCCCCTCGAGACAGACCTTGCCGCCCAGGCACGCTTTGACGAAGATGAGGCCGGCAGCACTGCCCTGGCGGCCGAATTTTCCGAGCTGCGAGATCGCGATGGCCTGACCCGGGTCGTGGCCGACACCATGGCGTCGGCCAGGGCGCTGGTGGCCATTGCCGTCCGAATCGTTTGGCCGCCCGACATACCAGCGGACGGCGACCGCGCGGCGACCTTTTTGAAGAAATGGCTGAATCCGATCGCCGACGCCTGCCGGGGCCACAACGGTGCATGGGCGCGCACCGGACGACATCGCTTTGTGGGTGTGTTTCCCGGGCTCGATGCCGACGGTGGCCAGGCGCTGGCCCAAAAGCTTCTAGAGGTTTTCGGCGACGACGCCTATCCGCCGGTCATCCTGGGGGTAGCCGACCTGGCGACGGCCGATGGCCAGGCTCCCCAAGTCATCGCCAATGCTGAAAAAGCACTGGCACACGGCGGGTTTTTCGGTCCCGGAACCATTACCCCCTTTGACGCGGTCAGCCTGAACATCAGCGGTGACCGACACTACCAGGCCGGAGACATCGCCGGTGCCATCGCCGAGTACCAAAAGGGATTGCAGCTGGACCCGACCGACGCCAACCTTTACAACAGCCTGGGCGTCTGCTTCGGTGTGCTGACCCGCCACGACAAGGCCCTGGCCGCTTTCGAAAAGGCCATCCGGCTGGACCCGCAAGACGTGATGGCCATTTACAACAAGGGCTACATCCACCTGCTCAAACACCAGCACGAATCGGCCCTGGACTGTTTTCAACGGGCTGCGCGGCTGGAGCCGGATGTTTTTGAAGTGAACTTTCACATCGGCCTGACCTTCATGGAACAGCAGATGCCCGAAAAAGCCCGGCCTTACCTGGAGGCGGCCACGCGCGGCAACCGTCACTCCGGCCATGCGTTCAAAAGCCTGGGCAGGTGCCTGGGCCGGCTGGGGTTGACCCGTGAGGCCATCCAGGCCTACAAGCGCGCCGTCAAAGTCAATCCCGCCGACGCGGAGTCTCTGTCCATGCTGGGCCGTCTCTACACCCGGCTGGGCGAGAGCCTGGATGTGGCCGAGGTGTTTTGCCAGCAGAGCGTCAGCCTCTCTCCGGACAACGGGCTGTTCCACCATCGCCTGGGAGTGGTTTACCTGCAGCAGGGCAAGCCCGACCAGGCGCGTTTTGCATTCGCACGGGCGATCGAATTGGGCCACGACAGCCATTCGGACATGCAATCGGCCCAGGCCCACCTGGCGGCGGTCAAGGCTTCTTGAACCCTCGCGGCGCCAAGCAGGCCGGATGGAGATTATGGCGACGGCCGATTGATGTGAGCGACTTTGTGGTTATGTTAAAAACCTTGCAAATTGCAGTCGGGCCCCATCCACGCGTCCCGCAATCCCGGCGACCAAGATGGGCCCAGGCGAAAAAAGGCGAAAAGGAGCGACAGATTCATGCCCATCTATGAATACCACTGCACGACGTGCGGTCACGATTTCGAATACCTGGTCCTGGGCGGCAGCGAACCCGGACACTGTCCCGATTGCACGGCCGCAACGGTCTGCAAGCTCATGTCCACCTGCGGCTTTGTCAGCAAGGGCAGCGGCGGTCAGACCGTGAGCAGCTCGGCATCGTCCTCGTCGTGCACCGGATGCAGTGCATCCAGCTGCGCCGGTTGCGGCCACTGATGGCCGCCGCACCCATCGTGATCGGCACCCGCGGCAGCCAGCTGGCGCTGTGGCAGGCCAACTGGGTTAAGCAGGCCCTTTGCGATCGCTGGCCCGATCTGACCGTCACCCTCACCATCATCAAAACCCGGGGCGACAAGATTCTGGACGTCCCGCTGGCCAAGGTGGGCGGCAAGGGGCTGTTCGTCAAGGAGATCGAAAGCGCCCTGTTGGACGGACAAATCGATTTGGCCGTGCACAGCATGAAGGACATGCCGGCCGACATTCCCGACGGTCTGTGCATCGGCGCCATTCCTGAACGTGAGGAGCCACGCGACGTTCTGATCACGCGCTGCGGCCGCCCGTTGGACCAGTTGAGCCAGGGCGCACGGGTCGGAACGAGCAGCTTGCGCCGATCCGCCCAGCTTCTGTTTCGCCGGCCCGACCTCCAGATCGTTCCTTTGCGGGGCAATCTTGACACCCGCTTGAGAAAACTGGAAAGCGAGGCCCTGGACGCCATCGTGCTGGCGGCCGCCGGCGTTCGCCGCCTGGGTCTGGCCGACCGGATCACCCAGATTCTGGATGAATCGGTCATGCTGCCCGCCGTGGGCCAGGGTGCCCTGTGCATCGAGGTCCGCAAAGAGGACCCGCGCATCACCCCTTTGGTGGCCGAGTTGGATCACCGGCCCACCCGTCAGGTGGTCATGGGTGAACGGGCCTTTTTGAATCGGCTCGAAGGCGGATGCCAGGTTCCCATCGGGGGCCACGGGCACATCGACGAAGCCGGGTACACCCTGACCGGCCTGGTCTGTGACGTGGATGGCAGCCACCAGATCAAACAGACCCAGACCGGCCCGGCCGACCAGAGCGAGCGGATCGGCACCCAACTGGCCGCGACGCTGCTGGCCAGGGGCGCCGGCGACATTCTGGAAAGATTGAACGCCCATGCATAACACCAGTGGTATCGGAAAAGTCTTTTTGATCGGCGCCGGTCCCGGCGACCCGGGGCTGATCACCGTTAAAGGGGTCGACTGCATCGCCCGCGCCGATGTGGTGGTTTACGACTACCTGGCGTCCCCGGCCCTGCTGGCCCACGCCAACCCCGATGCCCAGATGATCTACGTGGGCAAAAAGGGCGGTGACCACACCCTGGCCCAGGACGGTATCAACGCCTTGATCGTAGCAAACGCCCGCCAGGGCCACACGGTGGCGCGCCTGAAAGGGGGCGATCCGTTCATTTTCGGCCGCGGCGGGGAAGAGGCCGAAGTGCTGGTCGCGGCCCGGATTCCCTTCGAGGTCGTTCCCGGGGTGACCGCCGCCATCGGCGCCTCCGCCTATGCCGGCATCCCCTTGACCCACCGGGACTACACCTCCGACGTGGCCTTCGTGACCGGCCACGAAGACCCCAACAAGGCCGAATCCAGCATCGACTGGCAGGCCCTGGCCACCGGCATCGGCACGCTGGTGTTTTTCATGGGGGTCAAGAACCTGTCGACCATCGCCGCCAACCTGGTGGCCCACGGTCGGCCCGCCGATACGCCGGTGGCGGTAATCCGGTGGGGGACGACCTCCCGACAGCGCACCGTCACCGGAACGTTGGCCAGCATCGTCGACGACACCCGCAAGGCAGGCATCACGGCGCCGGCCGTCATCATCGTCGGCCGGGTGGTCGAACTGCGCAGCACCTTGCAGTGGTTTGAAAATCGTCCACTGCTGGGCCGCCGCATCGTTGTCACCCGGGCGCGCCCGCAGGCCAGCACCCTGCTTCACCAGCTGACCGAATTGGGCGCCGAGTGCATCGCCTGCCCGACCATTGAGGTGGGGCCACCGTCCAGCTGGGCCCCGTTGGACGCAGCCATCGACAACCTGAGGCAGTATGCCTGGATCGTTTTTACCAGCGTCAACGGCGTGGATTATTTTTTCAGGCGCCTGTCGCAAAAGGGGCTGGACAGCCGCGCTTTGGGGCACATCAAGACCGCCACCATCGGTCCGGCCACCGCCAAACGTCTGAAAGAGAACGGTTTCAACAGCGACATCGTCCCGGATAGCTACCGTGCCGAGTCCGTCGTGGCCGCGTTCGCAGATGTTGCGGTAAAGAACCGCCGAATCTTGCTGCCGCGCGCCAAAGAGGCCCGCAGCGTGCTCCCCGTGGAGTTGACACGCATGGGGGCGGTGGTGGACGAGGTAACCGCCTACGAAACCCAGCCGGCGGCCAACGGTGCTGCCGACCTGAACGAACGGCTGGCCGGTGGCGCCATCGACATGGTCACCTTCACCAGTTCGTCGACTGTTAAAAATTTCTGCCGGTTGCTGCCGCCGGATCGCATCGCCGAACTGATGAGGGGTGTCGCGATTGCCAGCATCGGACCCATCACCAGCCAGACGGCCCGCGAGCTGGGCCTTTCGGTGAGCATCGAGGCCGAACACTACACGGTACCCGGCCTGGTCCAGGCCATTCTAAAGGCCCGGGGATGAGGGCCGCTGCCAACGGTGCCCAACCGTGACGCGCGATGGCGAAACCATGACAGATGACACCCATGTCAACGCAGACCGTGGTGGTGAATTGGTGGACCGCGAAAAGCGCCACCTGAAATACCTGCGGGTTTCGATCACCGACCGTTGCAATCTGCGCTGCCTTTACTGCGCACCGGAAGGCCGCATCCCCAAACTGGATCATGACGACATCCTCAGCTACGAGGAGATCCTGCGTCTGGTCAAGATCGGGATTGGCCTGGGCATCCGCAAGGTGCGCATCACCGGCGGCGAACCGCTGGTCAGAAAAGGCGTCGTCGGTCTTCTGGCCCGGCTGGCCGGGATCGAGGCCTTGACCGATGTCTCCCTGACCACCAACGGGGTGCTGCTGGCGGCCAATGCCCGCCCCCTTTTCGATGCCGGCATCCGTCGCATCAACGTCAGCCTGGACTCCCTGCAACGCGACAAGTATGCCCAGATCACCGGCTACGATCGGTTAGACCAGGTCTGGCAGGGCATTCGGCGAGCAGCCCAGATCGGCTTCGATCCCATCAAAATCAATGTGGTTGCCATGCGCGGCATCAACGACGATGAAATTGCCGACTTCGGCCGGCTCTCCCTGGACCACCCCCTGCACATCCGATTCATCGAATACATGCCCATCGGCAACAGCCGGGCCCATTTTCAGGACCAGCTGTTGACCCCGGAAATCCGGAAAGCGATCGCTAGCATCGGCGACCTGATTCCCGTGCAAAACGGCCGCGACGACGGGCCGGCCAGGCGCTATCGATTTGCCGGCGCCCGAGGTGAAATCGGCTTCATCAGCGCCTTGAGCCACCACTTCTGCGGCCGCTGCAACCGCCTGCGCCTGACCGCCGACGGCAAGCTGCGGGCCTGCCTGCTGTCCGACCACTACGAACCGCTCAAACCGACCTTGAGAAGCGGCGGATCCGACGACCAGCTGGCTGAGATTTTCCGCAGGGCGGTGCGCCACAAGGCCGCCCAGCACCGGCTGTCTCCCAACGGCGATGCGGCCGTGCACGATCAGATGCAAGGGATCGGCGGGTGACCGGATTCAGGACCGCAGCGTGGCCGTCAGCCGCAATGGCTGGGTGAGCAGTTCGAGTGCCGCCCGGATGTCCGTGCACACGATGTCGGCCGCGTTCAGGCTGGCCGTGCAGGCCCCCTCTCTCAAAATGACCGCAATGCCCAGCGCCGAGGCCGCCAGCATCAGGGCATCGTTGCGGCCGTTGCCGATGCTGACCGTCTGCATCGCCCCCAACTGCTCGACGATGTCGACCTTGGCCTTGTCCTGTCGGCCGGCCGCCGGCAGCACGCTCAGACGACACGCCACCGCGGCGAGCCCCTCGGCCGCCTTGCCGAAGGTGTCCGCGGTCACCACATGCACCTCGAGCGTTTCGGCAAGGGCATTGAGCAGATCGGCCACACCAGGCAGCAGCGTGCCGTCCACCGCCAGGGTCCCGTTGTAATCCAGGACCAGGTGGGCAAGGTCCAGGCGTCCGAATCCGGGAATATCGGTAGTGATCATAACACCCTCCGTTTCAAGTGGGAATTGCTTCTCAAGTCGGCCCTGACGGGTGCCGATAGAGAAAAGACCGGGATGGTATGGTAATGGATTTCGGGTCTAATCGCCAGGCCTTTTCGGATCCCGGGAAAAGGCGGTTGCACCTATGGGAAAAGGAACATGTTGGGACGCCACGCGGGACTTGACCGGCCGGACGACCGAGCGGATCTGGTCGATTTTATCATGAACCTGCCGCTCTTTGAATTTCTGGAACGCGACGCCCTGGACGAGGTGGCGGCCGAGATGGCCTTCAAGGATCTCGAGCCCGGCGAGGTGCTGTTCAACGAGTGGGACAAGGCCGATTTCGTCTGCTTTGTCGAACGCGGGGAGCTGGACGTGACCAAAAAAACCGGGCCCGACAGCGTTGACGTCATGGCCACCTTGGGGCGGGGCCGATCCATCGGCGAGATGTCCATTATCAACAACTTCCCGCATTCGGCCACGGCGGTGGCGCGCTCAAAGGTCCGTCTGGCGGTCCTGCCCCGCTCCGCCTTCGAATCGATCTTGAACCAAAAAGTGGACATCGGCGTCAATATTTTGAAGGGGCTGGCCAACATGCTCAGCGTCAATCTGAAAAAGACATCCGGTCGCCTGGTGGACTACATGCTTCCCATGGGATGATCGGCCTTAGCTTTCCGATGCCATCTCGGCCTTGTTTTCCAGTTCAATCATCTTTTTTTCCGAAACCAGCCCTCTTTCCACCATGATATCGCCGATACCGGCCCAGCGCAGATCGTCCACCTTCAGGATCGTTTCCGGCCGCTTGTTGTCCAGGCTGTAGAAGGTGTATTTGAGGGTCAACTCCGCCTTGGGCAGCAGCGAAAACGAGCGCTGGTGATAGATGAAGTGATGGCCCAGCACGAAATAACCGACCGCGGCGCACAAGCCGATGACGATATACTTTTTGATCTGTCCCCACATTAATGACCTCCAGCATCGTAACTTCCGGCAAAGATTTTTATCAGAAAATAAAGCAATAAACGTTCCACTTTTTTCTTAAATCTCTATCTTGCTCGGAGTATTTCTAACCTTTTGAAAACAAATAGCAATCAATCTCTACCCAACGTGTCGTTTACAAGCAGGGGCTTATCGGGTAAGCCTGGTCAGCAGTCAACTCGAATGTATTCGCCATTTATTCGACACCACGGGAAAGGAGACCCATCACACGGCGATCCACCGTTTACCGCCGGCCTAACTGGCGTTTCCT
>CAVOIA010000011.1:0-941539 GCA_963695845.1 uncultured delta proteobacterium
CACTTCGATGCGGGACAGACCCTGCGGCGCTTCAAAAAAGTTCGCCCTCTACTTCGGGGCCAACTTCAAGTTCGCGCACAGCTTTGTCAAACGCATCAACAGGGCCTGCGATGTAAAGGGATTGAAAAGCGAACTGGAGGATTTTTTCAGCCGCGAGCCGGAGACGGTGAAGCGCCCCAACATGAACTTTATGCTTTGACGGTTGCGCAAAAAACCCGATGTTTGCGTCAGGGGTCATCCTTCGTCACTGCGGAGTACCGTAAGTTCATCTCGCTCCTCAGGATTCGCAAGCCTTGATCTCGGGCTTTCTGCGAAGCCGCCTGAAAAACGACTTTTGTGTATGTTGCGCGTTGCGCTCAGCCGGCTGAATCTGGCACGCCCCCCTATTGGGCGGCATAGGTCGCATACCCCGAGTTCACTAATGGTGGCCGCCACCACAAGCAGAAAGAAGACCCGCACGAATCCGGTTCCTTTGCGAATGACCAGCCGTGAACCGAGAAAGGCACCCAGCATTTGGCCCGCGCCCATTAGCAGGCCCGCCGACACCACGACCTGCTGGCGGCCAAACGCCGCCAGGGCCACCAGATTGCTGGTGAAGTTGAACAGTTTGGTGTGGGCGTGGCTTTGGTGAGATTGAGTCCCAGCCCCATCACCAGGGCGATGGTCCAGAAAGAGCCGGTTCCGGGGCCGAAAACCCGTCGTAGAAGCCCAGCGCCAGGCCGGCGCACCGTAAAAGACCGGCGCGCCGAGGGATGGCCGGTGGTCCAGTCGACCCAGGTCAGGCGAGAACAGGCGTGTACAAGAAGACGGCCGAGCAGGAGCAGCAGGATCAGCGTGCCGCAGGAAGTCGGCCGAGAGCACCTGGACGGTCAGCGTCCCGGCCAGGGCCCCCACGGCGGTGAACAGAACACCGGCGGGCATTTCGCGCAGGTTGACCAGGCCTTTGCGGGTGTAGTTGAGCGCGGCGGTCATGCTGCCGAACGTGCCTTGCAGCTTGTTCGTGCCCAGGGCCAGGTGGGGCGGCATTCCGGTGGCCAGCAGGGCCGGCAGGGAGATGATCCCCCCGCCGCCGGCAATCGAATCCACGAATCCGGCCAGCAGGCCGGCCAGCCACAGGATCGCCAGCGACGCCGGGGCCAAAGGTCCATATCAGCATGCAGCCTGTAGGCCATAAACACAGCGCCGGCGATTCACACATGGTGGCCAGCACATCGATGTATTCGCTCTGGCCTTTGTGCAGCCGGCTCATCTCGACCAGGATCCCGACGATCTGGGCAGGCGCCTGGACGAAATTGACGTCATCCAGGGTGAATTCCCACTTCTCGGCCGAATAGACCCGCAAGGCGCCGATGGCATTGTCACCGATCAAAATGGGAACCGAAAGGATCGAAGCGATGCCCTCTTTCCGGGCGGCCTCGGGGTACTGGATGCGCGGATCGTCGCCGACATCGGAGACGGCGACGGGACCGTCTTCGAGAGACGCGGCAATCGAGCGCAGCGCGCTCACGGTCCCTTTGTTGAGATAGTCGTCACTCAGGCCGGTCGATGCGGCCACTTCCAGCTCCTTGGACTGTTTGTTGATCAGGAACAGGGCGCAGCCCTTCAATCCCAGGGCGGACCGGACACTTTCCACCGTCATGCGGATGATTTTTTCCGGATCCTTGGACTTGGACAGGGATCGGGTAACCTTGATGAGGGTTTCGTAATTCAGGGTCATGTTGCCCATGGTTTTTCTCCTTGGGGTAGAAGTTGGTGTCTGGCACGCCGTCAGTCGACGCTTCTTGCATCCAGGCCCAGGGCCTTGCGTTTGGCTTCGATGGTGCCGCGCAGGAAAAGGGCTCGCTTTTTCCGGATCGGGTTCGACGGCAAGGCGGCGCCGACCAGATCCTTGAGGCCCGAGGTGAGCAGGTTGACCACGTTCATGCTGCCGGTGATGGGCGGCATGGGGCCCAGATGCGTGGTAACGCCCGACGCCACGAAATAGGTGCCGATGGTTACCGCCTTTTCCGAATACCACTCCGGGGCCGAACCGGCCACGGGAAGGTCGCTGATGTCCACCCCCAGGGCCTCGGCCAGGGCGGCGACCAGCACCAGGATGCGGACATTGTCCACGCAGCTGCCCATGTGCAGGACCGGTGGGATGCCCAGTGCGGTGCAGATCTCCTTCAGTCCGGGTCCGGCCATCCCGGCGGCGGCCGGCAGCTTGAAGCCGGCCTTGGCCGTGGCCGTGGCCACGCAGCCGGTGTCCACCACCAGGATGTCATTTTCGATCAGGCGCCGCGTCAGGGTCACGTGACCGTAGTCGTGCTTGATCTTGGGGTTGTCTGCATCCGACGATGCCCACGGCGCCGCGGATTTTACCGGCCTTGATGGCATCGATGAGCGGGTCCGCGGGTGCCGCCCAGCGCGCTTCCAGGATCGTTTCCACCGAAAAGCCGCCCACGGCCTCCTGGGGCGCCACCGGTAGAAAAACCTCCTGGCGGTTCGAAAAGTTTTCCACCGCCGTGCGCACCACTGCCTGGGCCTTTTGCTCTGGCATTGTGCGGGTGAAACTCCTGGTGCTCCATGTGGGGAAAGCGGGCCTTGTCGCTGGTGCTGATCATCTTGGTGTGGTAGCAGCCGGCCACCTCTGCCCAGCGAGGGCATGATGCACTGGTAGTCCACGATCATCATGTCCACGGCCCCGGTGGCAAGGATCAGTTCGGTCATGAGATGGTTGCCCGCCATGGCGATGCCGCGGCGCATGAGCAGTTCGTTGCCGGTGCAGCAGACCCCCACCAGGTTGATCCCGCCGGCGCCCTTGGCTTTGGCCAGATCGAGCAGTTCCGGAGACTGGCAGGCCAGGGAGACCATTTCCGACACCACCGGGTTGTGCCCGTGGACCACGATGTTGACCTGGTCCGTTTTGAGGACACCCGAGTTGACCGTGGTCGGGCGGGGTGTGGGCACGCCGAACAGGATATCGGACACCTCGGTGGCGATCATGGAGCCGCCCCAGCCGTCGGACAGGGCGTTGCGCATGGCCTGCAGGAGCAGGGTCTGCCAGTTGTTGTCCACCCCCATGTGGGTGCGATGCATCATTTCCGAGGTTTCGCGGTCGATGCCCCGGGGGTCAGGCTCAATTTTTGCCAGATGTCGCGACGCTTGCGGGCGCGCGGGCGACCATGGTGATGGCCTTTTGGCGCATGCCGTAGTCTTCCATCAGGGCCTGGGCCAGCTCCCCGGCCACGGCCAGCGCGGTTTGTCATCGGTGTCGACACCGTACTCCTCGGCCAGCCGCCTGAGTTTGGCTTCGTCGCGAATCTGGTAGCCCACGACGCTGCCGTCGGCCACGCCGGCCAGGACCTCCACCAGGTCGCGTCCGTGGTCCGAATGGGAGGCGGCTCCGGCGGCGATCATGCGGCACAGGTTGCGGGCCACGATGATATCGGCATCGGCGCCGCAGACACCGGCCTGGGGACCCTGGCCAAAGGGGTCTATCCGGCAGGGACCCATAATGCAGATGCGGCACGAGAGCCCCATGTCGCAGAAACCGCACTGGGGCTGCTGAGCGTCGTGGCGTTCCCACACCGTTTCGACGCCGTCCTGACGCGCTTTGGCATGCAGGCGGTCGCCGTCCGAGGTAATCGACAGACTTGCTTTGGGATCGAACATGGTCTTCTCCTTGATCAGTCGTAAAGCGCCAGTTGGGATTGTTTGACAGACTTGAGCAAAGCGATACCGGCCGGAACCGCGGGCGCCGGTGCGTCCGTCGACATGCTGCGGGCCACGGCTTGGTTGTGACGCCGCATGGCCTCGTCCAGCTGCTCGTAGGTCAGGGCGCCGGTCTTGCAGACCTCGACGCAGGCCGGTATCAGGCCCTTGGCCCTGCGGGCGCTGCAGTTGTCGCATTTCACGGCGATGGCACGCCCGGCCGGCCCCAGCGGCTCTTCGTGAAAGCGGATGACGCCGTAGGGACATGCCATGGCACAGGAGGCGCAGTTGATGCAGCGGTCGGGGTCGACCGTCACCGTGGCGGTACCGGCGCGGCGGTAGATGGCGCCAGTCAGGCAGGCAGCCTGACAGGGCGCCGGGTCGCAGTGTCGGCAGCGGTTGGGAAAGCCTTCGTTGAACCGGCCGGCGCCCACGTGGATGCGCGGGCCGGGTCGAGGCGTCTCCTGTACGGCGGCCAGCAGCGACCCATTGCGCGAATGGGCCGTCGCGCACGCCAGCATGCACTGCATGCAGCCCACACAGCGCTCGGGATGAACAACGACTTGTTTCATGGCGTCTCCTGGCGTCTCCTGTCGGATCTGAAGTCAGGTCCGTGGTCCGGCGAATTTACGGCAGCAATTTTGCGAAATTGAAATCCGGCCTGGCCAGGGCCTCGGGCGGCAGGCGAATCGGGACCCGGTTTTCGATCAGGGCGCGCAGTACCCCTCCCTGCTCGATGCGGTTGATCATCACGGCCCCCACCAATAGCTCCTTTTCAAGCACCAGGCAGCGATAGCTCCCCTGGGCGCGCCCGTCTGTCTGAATGACCCGACGGCCGGCATCTGCCCGCGGATGGGGGTCGCCCACGGTAAGCACATCCAGATCGAAGACACGCATGACATTGCGGCTGAGGCTGCCCGGGTAGGCCACCGGCCGGCCGGCCATGTTGAATCCGGCCACGCTGCCCTGACTGGCCGCTTCCGGCCACAGGGCGTTGACCCAGCGGCGATCTCCTGGCGATGTCGACCAGCTCGGCCGCATCGCCGGCGGCATAGATGCCCGGGACGCTGGTCTGCAGGTGGGTATCGACCACCACCCCCAGGTCCACCTCGATCCGATCTTTGGGGATGAAGGACCGCGACGGCAGCACCCCTTTGCCGATGATGGCCATGTCGCAGGGTAGCCGGGTGCCCGCATCAGTTACGGCGGCCTGCACCGACCCGTTGCCCTCGAAGGCAGTCACGCTGACCCCGACCATCACCTTCAAGCCGTGGCCTACCAGTTCGTCCAGAATCATTTTGCCGGCGGTGGCATCCACCTGCATGGCCAGCGGGTAGTGCGATGTGATCAGCATGGTCACATCCAGCCCGCGTTTGAGCAGGCCATAGGCCGCTTTGAATCCCACCAGCCCGCCGCCCAGCACGACGGCCCGCCGGGCATGCACCAGGGCCGCCACCTGCTGTTGAACATGTGCCTGGGTGCGCATGTAATAGATGTGCTTGAGATTCATGCCGTGGGCCGCGTGGGGCCGGGGATCGGCGCCCGAGGCAATCAACAGGCGGTCGAATGCGATGCGGTCGCCGCCGACCCGTACCCGTCGGTTGGCAACGTCGATCCCGTCGGCGCGCCGGCCGAGCAGGGGGGTGATCCGGCACGCGTCGTAGAAGCGTGCGCTGCGGATGGCCAGTTTGCGGTGCGGCTGGGAACCGTCGAGCACATGGCTGATCATGGGTCGGCTGTAAGGCGGGACGCTTTCATCGCCGATCATGGTGATGGCGCCGTGCGAATCCGTGGACCGGATCGCCTCGGCGGCACGCACCCCGGCGATGCCGTTGCCGATAATCACGTATTGCATGAGTGCCTCGCTGGCTGCAGGAATCACATTGATAGTAATGGGTCGCAGGCGCCACCGTCAAGAAGGAAATCGGCGCCTTCGGGGTGCCATTCAATGGGTATTATGCGGCGGTTTCTTTACAGCATTCCATTTTTGTCTTACCATTGCGCAGATATTTGTTCGTCCAGCAATACCTTTCCCCACAGGAGAAGATCATGAGTGCGCAACTCTTTTACCGTGAACGCCAAAAGGTCAAGGACGGGGCCAAAACCCCGCGCTTCCGGGTCGTGGCCGCCTGCGATGTCGACCTGAAAGTATACGCCAAGCATCTGCGCTTGGGCGAACTGGAACAGCTGGCCGCGGCAGCCGGTGCGGAGCTGGTTGCCCTAAAAGGCGGGGGCGGCAAGGGCAAACACAAATAACAGTGTCCGTCCAGAAACGAGGAATTTTGGTCGAGATCAAGGCGCGCGAAACATTTACCGCAGGCATATGGTTGATATTCCGAGGATAAAATTTTTCGCGCAACGCGGATATCGGGCAACATAATCGTTTGTGGATGGGCACTGAACAAGGAGCGTTTATGACACTGGTAAGGGACAAGGACGGCAAACGCCTGCATGTGAAAAGCCGCCTGATGGGCGAAAGCCTGGTTAGCCGCGAATTCATCGACCGCCTGGATGTGGCCCCCCAGGAGCGGATCTATCCGGATGTGGCCGTTCTGAAAATCGGCGGGCAGTCCATCTGCGACCGCGGTGTCAAGGCGCTTCCGGCCATCCTCAAAGAGATCGTCAAGTGCCGCCGCCAGCACAAGCTGGTGATCACCACCGGCGGCGGCACCCGCAGCCGGCACATCTATTCCATCGGCCTGGAGATGGGCATGCCCACGGGGATCATCGCCAAGTTCGGCAGCATGATCTCCGAACAGAACGCCCTGATGGTCGCCAGTCTGCTCTCGCCCTGGGGGGGCATCCAGATGTCCCACTCGGACATCGTCAAGCTGCCGACCTACTTTGCCGAGGGTATCATCCCGGTGATGCACGGGATGCCGCCCTACGACTATTTTGCAATCAAGCCCAAGACCGGCCGCATTCCCATCCACCGTACCGACGTGGGCCTGGTGATCCTGGCCGACCTGCTGGGATCGCGCACGGTCCTTTTTGTCAAAGACGAACAGGGCCTTTACACGGCCGATCCCAAAAAACAGCCCGAAGCCCGGTTCATTGCCGAAATCGGCGCCCGGGACCTGATGGAAAAAGACCTGGATGATTTGGTCATCGAACGGCCCTGCCTGGAGATCATCCAGAACAGCGAGGTCATCGAACGTGTCCAGATCATCAACGGCCTGGTGCCGGGCAACATCGAACGCGCCCTGAACGGCGAGCACGTGGGCACCTTTATCTACCGCCAGTGAACGCCCTGAACGGCAGGCCGACGATGCGATCGTGGACCCCCACACCAATGGTGCAATCCATGAACGAGAAAACTCCGCAGCTCAACGATAATTCGCCCCTGTGCTATTCCAGTGAACAGGCCCGCACCGTTTTGGATTCGCTCTCCGCTCACATCGCCATCGTGGACGAACGGGGCGTGATTCTGGACACCAACCGCGCCTGGCGTGAATATGCGGTCGCCAATGGAATGCCCGACGGATACGACAGCATCGGCGACAACTATCTGGAGATCTGCGACGCCGCCGACGGCCCCGACGACGCCGATGCCCGGGCGGTCGCCGGGGGTGTGCGTGAGGTTATCGCCGGCCGGGTGGATGAATTCCTGTTCGACTACCCCTGCCACAGCGCGGACGGGCCCCACTGGTACTACCTGCGGGTTATTCGCATGTCCGGGGACGGGCCGGTTAGGGCGGTCGTCAGCCATGAGGAGATCACGGCCCTGAAACTCACCGAAGCGGCCTTGCGGGAAAGCGAAGCCGCCCTGACCCGACAGAAAACCGAGCTGGAAGAGGCCAATATCGCTTTGAAAGTGCTGCTCAAGCAGCGTGAAGGCGACAAGTCCGACCTGGAACGCAAGGTGATCACCAACGTCAAGGAGATGGTGCTGCCTTACCTGGAGAAGCTCAAGCGCGTCAACCTCAAGCCCAAAGACAAGCGCATGGTGGAGATCATCGATTCCCACCTGCAGGACATCGTCTCGCCCATGATTCAAAAACTGGCCAATGCCAGCATCATCCTGACCCCCCAGGAGATACAGGTGGCCTCGCTGGTCAAAGACGGCAAGGCCAGTAAGGAGATCGCCGACATTTTGAACGTTGCCGAAACCACGGTACACTTTCACCGCAAAAACCTCCGTAAAAAGTTTGGCTTGAGCAACAGCCAGACCAATCTGCGCAGCTACCTAATTTCGATTTCGTGATGGGTGTTTTGGCCCCCCAGTATGCCACTACCGGTCTCGTATGGTCCCGGACCGTTCGGGTGTTTAGGTTACCTGACATAAAGAACATCGCAACCGAACTGAACTGGAGGGCACCATGGAGACCATCGACCTGAACAGTGTGGTGGACATCGCGTTCCACCTGAAATGGAACAGCCGATCGGCCGAGCATGTCGAAGGCTATGCGGCACGCAACGTCAACCTGTGGCGGGACTGGCTGCCCGCGGATGTCCAACAGGCCGTGCTGGGCAAGCGCGCCTGGGATCAGGTGCAGGTCAATTTTGAATCTGGTGCGCTTTTCGGCAGCAGCGGCCGACCGATGACCGTTGACCGCAAACGCTTTGGCAGGACCCCCAGCAGCGGCCGCTTTTATCCCAAGGGCCAGCTGAGTGGACTGCCGGGGGTGTTTCCCCAGAACATGCAGCCCTTTCGCTGCGTGGGCGTCAACAACGGGCACATGCAGGTCGATGTGGGTCATCCCCTGGCCAACTATCCGCTCACCCTTTCCATGACTATGGGCCAGGTTGCCGCCAAGGAGATCGAGCGCGGCGGCAGCAGCGTCGACTGGGTGGGGCTGCTGACCGACGGACCCGGGATGCAGGCCCGCTGGGAGGGAAACCCGACCGATTTTTTCAGCGGGCAGCCGTTTGTCCGCCAGGACGACCAGGCGGATGGCCTTTTCTATGCAAAGCCGCGCCTGGTTCATCATCTGGACGAAACCGCGCGGGACATCGTGGCCGATGTCTACAAGCGCTTCGTCGCAGATGGGATGAACGTGCTCGACCTGATGAGCAGCTGGGTCTCCCACCTGCCGCAGCAGGTCAAGCCGGCGCGCGTCAGCGGCCTGGGCATGAACCGCACCGAGCTCGAGCAGAATCCGATCTTGACGGACATCCAGGTGCATGACCTGAATACCGGACCAATGCTGCCGTACGCCAGTGAGCACTTTGACGTGGCCATCTGCACGGTTTCGGTCGAGTACCTGACCCAACCGGTGCCGGTGTTCACGGATGTGGCCCGGGTGCTGAAACCGGGCGGCGTGTTTGTGGTGACCTTCTCCAACCGCTGGTTTCCGCCCAAGGCCGTGCGCATCTGGGAGCAGCTGCACGAATTCGAGCGCATGGGACTGGTGTCGGAATACTTCCTGCGCAGTGGTGCCTTCGAGAAGATGGGAACCTATTCCATGCGCGGCCTGCCGCGTCCCCAAAACGACCGCTATGCCGGCGAACTGCCCTTTTCGGACCCGGTCTACGCCGTGTGGGGGCATCGAAAAGCGGGCCTGTAGGCCCGTGATCAGCCTGGCCCAGGGCGTCGCGCCGGGGCAATGGCATTGTCGGCGGTGCGTTGCTGATAATAACCCGAACAACCAACTGGACAAGGAGTCGACGATGAATTTGAAGGCCTACTTTGACGAGAAAAAGGGGATGGGGGTGTTGTCCACGGCCGACGACAAGGGTGCGGTCAATGCGGCGGTGTATGCCAGGCCGCATGTGTCCGACGAGGGACACCTGGCCTTTATCATGCGCGACCGCCTCTCGCACCACAACCTGGAGTCAAACCCGCACGCCGCTTACCTTTTCCGGGAAGAGGGCGCGGGTTACCAGGGCGTGCGCCTTCACCTGACCAAGCTTCGCGAAGAGAGCGGCACCGACTTGGTGCGTGAGATTTGCCGTCGCTGCCGGATCGACGACAGCCCCGACGCGGTTCGATTCCTGGTGACCTTTCGCGTCGACCGGGAGCTGCCTCTGATCGGCCCCGGGGAATCGGTTGCCTAAAAACGGTTTATCGAGCCGACCAGTCGTGCTACGATGGACCCCAAAAGTGGTGTCCGGGTGCCGGGCATCGAACATGAAAGCCGGCCGCCGTTGGGCCGACATCGGGAGCCTATCAATGACGACTGCCATCAAGCTCGGTGTGAGCACCTGCCTGCTGGGAGAAAAAGTCCGCTTTGACGGCGGGCACAAACACAACCGTTATATTACCCAGGTCCTGGGGCAATTTTTCGAATTCGTTCCCGTTTGCCCGGAGTCCGAGTGCGGCCTGGGCATCCCGCGTGAAGCCATGCGGCTGGTCGGGGAGGTCGACAACCCCCGGCTGGTGACCAACAAGACCCACGTCGATCACACCGTCCGGATGCAGCAGTGGGCGGCCGGCCGTCTGGACGACCTGGAAAACGCCGATCTGTGCGGATTTGTCTTCAAAAAGGATTCGCCCAGCAGCGGCCTGCATCGCGTCAAGGTATACAACGACAAGGGCCAACCCGTTAAAAATGGCCGTGGGCTGTTTGCGGCGGCCTTCACGAGGCGCTTTCCACGTGTTCCCGTCGAAGAAGAGGGCCGCCTGAACGATCCGGTGTTAAGAGAGAATTTCATCGAGCGCGTCTTTGCCATGAAACGGTGGCGGGAGCTGCTTGAAGAAAAGCCGACCATGGGCAAGCTGGTCGATTTCCACACGCGCGAGAAGCTGCTCCTCATGTCCCACAGCCAAACCCACTACCGTGAGATGGGCCGACTAGTGGCCACGGGAAAAGCACTCCAACCGGAAACGCTTTTCAGTGCCTACGAAGCCCTGTTGTTCAAGGCTCTGGACCTCAAGGGAACCACCAGAAAGCACGCCAATGTGCTCATGCACATCCTGGGGTATTTCAAGAAGCAGCTGGCGGCTGACGAAAAACAGGAGGTGCTGGAACTGATCGACAACTACCGCGGCGGGTATCTGCCACTGATCGTTCCGATCACCTTGATGAACCACTTCGTCCGCAAGTACCGCCAACCCTATTTGGCGCAGCAGACCTATTTGAATCCCCACCCGCTTGAGCTGCAGCTGCGCAATCATGTCTAACGCAGCCGTTAGGTTTCGATCTGGATCACCTCCCGGTCAGGCTGATGCGGAAAGCCGTTCAAGGTGTCCGGCTTGCGGAAATTCTACTGCCGGCCCGCGGCGCGCTGGTGGATCCGGTATTGATTGGGTGCAGGCCGATTGGGATCCCTCTGCCAACCCGACGGTATCGAAAAATAGGGTATTGACCCCATTGAGAATCGTGAGATGTTTCGCTACGGTAGATTTTAAAAAAGCAAATAAGGAGGTGAAAGTGAGATGAAGTTCAGGGATCTTTTTCTTCCCAAAATAGCGCGTTCAAACCCCGAGGTTCGTAAAAGGGCCGTCATGGATGAGCAAAATGCGGAAATCCTGAAAAAAGTCATCCAAAATGACTCCGATCAAGCTGTGCGCGACGCCGCCCGCAAGCGGCTGCAGCGCCTGAATGCCTGACGCGTCCACGAGACCAGGCATGCCGGGCGCAAACAAGGCGCGCGAGAAATCGCAACCGGGCCACATGGGTAAAATTCCGACCCGTCCATCAAGCGAAGGATAGCGGGGGTGATGCGTCTTCTGACAGCGCGGTGGCGCTGTGGCCAGCCAACCATCACGGTAAGGAGATCGAAATGCCCAGAAAGTACGATGCGGTGGTCATTGGGTCCGGTACGGCCGGTCAGACCGCGGCCCACGCCTTGAAACGTCAGGACCTGTCGGTGGCGATGGTGGAACACAGCGACCGCCCTGGGGGAACCTGCGCGCTAACCGGGTGTCAGGCCAAAAAGTGGTTTTACGAGGGTGCGGAAACCGTGGCTCGTTCCCGGCACCTGGACGGAATCGGCATCACCACGGTGGCTGCGGCCAGTTGGGAGGATCTGCGCGACGCCAAGAACCGCTTCACCGAAAGCGTGCCATCGAGCACCGTTTCGGGGTTTAAATCGGCCGGGATCGATTTTCTGCCCGGTCGGGCAACCTTTGGCGACCCTCAGACGATCAGCGTTGACGGGCAAGCGACCTCGGCCCGCTTTATCGTTCTGGCAACCGGCGCGCGCCCCATGGCGCTGCCCCTGGACGGCGCGCATCACATTGTGACCAGTGACGCCTTTATGGAGCTGGAACGCCTGCCCCGGGAGATCATTTTTATCGGTGGCGGGTTCATCTCTTTCGAGTTTGCCCACTTTGCCGTGCGGCTGGGATCGGCGGGAACCCGCTGCACGATCCTGGAGGCGGGTCCACGCGCCCTGGGCCCCTTCGACGAAGAGATGGTCGACTTGTTGCAGGATGCATCCGCGGCCGAGGGAATCGACATTCGCTGCAACGCGACGGTCTCCGCCGTCGAAAAAAAGGGCCGTCGATTCAGTGTGTCGATTGAGGACGGCAATGTTTTCGAAGCCGATCTGGTGGTCCATGGCGCCGGTCGGACGCCGAACGTCGAAGATCTGGCCCTGGATCGCGCCCAGATCGATCACTCGAGGCGCGGAATTGCCGTCGACCAAAAGATGTTGACCAGCAATCCGAAGGTTTATGCCGTGGGCGACTGCGCCGCTACCGTGCAGCTGGCGCGTGCGGCGGATGCAGAGGGGTACGTGGCTGCAGCCGACCTTCTTGGCCGGTTGAAAGACGACCGTCGGTCGGATGACTGGGCCATGGACTACGGCGTCGTGCCGTCGGTCCTGTTCACCTACCCCCAGTATGCCATGGTCGGGGCAACGGAGGACGAGCTCAAGCAAAAGGGCGTGGTTTACCGCAAGAGTTTCGGCAAAGAGCTTTCATGGCCCACCTATCGGCGGGTGGGATTGAAGTCGGCGGCTTTTAAACTGCTTGCTGGTCAGGATGGCATGCTTCTGGGCGCGCACGTGATCTCGGACAGCGCTACCGGCCTGATCCACGCCTGCACCCTGGCCATGATGAACCGCATTGCCGTGAGGGACTTTCACCGCCAGTGCATCCTGACGCCCTATCCGTCAAGGGAAAGCGACATCACCCGCATGCTCGAGCCGCTGATCGTTTAGAATCGTCGGGTGTGAACTGATAAACGGTGTCGAGAACTTGCCTGGGCGCCTGCCGGTGATATTTGGAAAGCACGCCTGTGAAGTGCGTTTCGCTTTGACGGATATAATCGAGGAGCAGCTTCGCATCGTCACCAGCCAGGGATGATTTTTGCGCTTCGCAGTGCCGTGACAGTTTGCGATGGATCGACGCCGCCAACGCCAGCAACTCCTCGATTGTTTTGAACGTCCCCGCCTTTTCGGTCTCCATCAGGCCCCTCCTTATACAAGACCTGTCACCATTTCTCACCCATGGCGTCGATGCCCGGCTTTTGGCGGGGCATGTTTACCCGGCAATGCACGCTTTGGCCCGGCGGCCGCTTACCTTTGCCGCCCGGCGGTAGCAGGCGTGCCGATCGGCGGCGGAATTGGACGCCATCTCGCAATCGGCCAGACGGCGCGTCAAGCGCTCGTGCGCCCGCAGGCAGCACGTTTGGCTTTGTTTTTTAATGCGTTCAGCATGGCTGACCTCCTTGCTGTGTATTCGTACTCCCCTTCCTGCAGGATCCGCAGCAGTTTGCTCTGCAGGTCGAGCGGAATCTCTCCGATCTCGTCCAAAAAGGAGATTGGGATCGATTTTGCTTGCCGCCATGGGCCCCTCCCGGATGGCATCAACGCTGTCGAGGTAGCTGCGACATGATGTACTCTGACAGGGCCGCAATGGTCAGGCTGGGATTGACGCCCAGATTGGACGGCACCACCGATCCGTCGGCGATGAACATGTTCGGGTATCCAAAAACCTCTCCGTTGGTCCCGACCACTCCGTTTTCGGGAGACGTTCCCATGCAGCAGCCGCCCAGAATGTGGGCCGTGCTCGAGGCATCGAAGGCGGCTTCGGTAATCTGGCTGAGCGGAAGGCCGTCCATTTTCAGCGCCAGGCGCCGGGTCACTTCGTTGGCGATGGGGATGTAAGACGGTGCCCGCTGTTGTCCGGCCGGTATTTCGGAGTTGATGCTGCAGCGGCCCATCCGCCACCAGCGCGGCCGGTAGTCGAGCTTCAGAAAGTTGTCGTCGGTCTGCATCACCAGAACCACCGTGGTCGACGCGGCCCGGCCCAGGGGCCATAAAAGCTTCACGAACCGCACCGGATGCCGGGCGATCTGCTCCAGGTAGCGCACGCCGCGCGGAACACGGCCCCCGCCGTCTGTCATGAGGGTGAGCAGGTTCAACAGCAGGTCGGAGCCTTTGTTGTAGCGCACCATTTCGACGTGGGTGGTGTCGTCGGCGTAGATGCCCGAGGTGATGGCGATCTGGTCGTTCCAGTCAACGCTGTGGTTCCTTGACATGACGCCCAGGATGGCCTCCGAATTGGTTCGGACCTGGGTGCCCAAACGGGGAGAGAGGTTGCCAAGCAGGCCCTTGTGGCGGCACTGCATGAGCAGTTTAACGGTTCCTAAAACCCCGGCGCTGAAAACCACGCCCCTGGCCCGGTAGGTCCGTTGAGGCCGGCTGAATCCGGTCGACTTTCGGGCCGTGATTTCGTAGCCGCCGGGGCATGGACGCACGCCGATGGCTTCGGTTTCCGCAAAAATGCGTGCGCCGTTGCCTTCGGCCAGATAGAGGTAGTTGCGGTCCAGGCTGTTTTTGGCCCCCACGGGGCAGCCCACCATGCAGGATCCGCAAAAGGTGCAGCCGGTGCGCGCCGGGCCGCGCCCGCCGAAATAGGGGTCCGGTACGGTCTGGTTCGGTTGGCCGAAGAAGATGCCGACGTCGTTTTTGTGGAAGGTGTCTTTGCCGCGCATCTCGATGCCGACCTCGCGCAGGCACTGGTCGGCACGGCCGATCTGCGGGCTCGGGTTGGCGCCCAGCATCCGGCGGGCTTCCTGGTAGTGGGGCATCAAGGTGGCCTTGCAGTTGCAAATGCCCCATTCCGGACGATCGAAAACCGCGTCGGGCGGCGTCAGCAGCTGGTTGGCGTAGACCAGGCTCCCGCCGCCCACCCCGGCCCCGTGCATGATGAGCACATGTTTGAGCTGGGTCAGCATCTGGTAGCCGTAGCAGCCCAACGGGGGCAGCCACATGTAGTTGCGGATGTCCCAGTTGGTTTTGGGGAAGTCTTTTTTTTGCCAGCGCCGGCCTTTTTCCAGCACGGCGACGGTGTAGCCTTTTTCGGACAGGCGCAGGGCGGAAACACTGCCCCCAAAGCCGGAGCCGATGACCATGTAGTCGCAATCGAATCGTTGGGCTTTTTTCATGTCACCTCCTGCCGGAGGACAGGCGCGAGGTAGGGCGCCAGGGCCGTTGACCCACCCGATGGCAGGCCGGGTCACCGGTTTTTGATAAATGTGCCTTCCCGATACTCCTTGAATGCCCTGTCCAACTCTTCCTGGGTGTTCATCACGATGGGCCCCCGCCAGGCCACCGGTTCACCCAGCGGTTTTCCGGTCAGCAGCAGAAACCGGAAGCCGTCGGCCTGCGCGCCGACCGACAACCGGTCGCCTTTTTCGAACAGGACCAGCTCGCCGTTGGAGACGGTTTTGCCGTCGATGCCGCCGCTGCCGCCGATGACATAAATCATGGCCGTGTAGGCCGGATCGGTCGCATGCACGAACCTTTCACCGGCCGGCAGGCTGCAGTCCAAAAACTCCGGATCGATGACGATGTCATCCATTGGGCCCTGTGCCCCCTCGAGCCGTCCGGCGATCACCTTGACGCGCGCGCCGTTGGCCAGTTCGACCAGCGGGATCCGCTCGGCGGTGATGTCGCGGTAGCGCGGCGCCATCATCTTCTGTGAAGCGGGCAGGTTGGCCCACAGCTGAAACCCGTGCATGGCGCCCTCGGCGTCGCCCTTGGGCATCTCCTGGTGGATGATGCCGCTGCCGGCCGTCATCCACTGTACGTCGCCCGAGGAGATCAGGCCCGTGTTGCCCAGGCTGTCGCCGTGCTCCACATCCCCCTTGAGCACGTAGGTGATCGTCTCGATGCCGCGGTGCGGATGCCAGGGAAATCCCTTGATGTAGTGCGCGGGGGTGTCGGAGCGGAAGTCATCAAGCATCAGAAACGGATCCAGCTGCGGTGCTTCCCGAAAACCGAATACCCGGTTGAGGTGAACGCCGGCACCCTCCAGGGTCGGCTGGCGGATCAGGGTCATGGCGATCTTTCGCGTTGCGTGCATGCATGCCTCCCGTCTAAATAGTCTTGAGAAAACGGCCCGTGTAGCTGGCCGGGGACTGGGCCACCTGCTCGGGCGGCCCCTGGGCCACCAGGCGGCCGCCGCCTTTGCCGCCTTCGGGGCCCAGGTCGATGATCCAGTCGGCGGTCTTGATGACGTCCAGGTTGTGTTCGATGACCACCACGGTGTTGCCGCTGTCCACCAGGCGCTGCAAAACGGCCAGCAGCATTTGGATGTCCTGGAAGTGAAGGCCCGTGGTGGGCTCGTCCAGAATGTAGAGCGTACGCCCCGTGGCCCGTTTGGCCAGTTCGCGGGCCAGCTTGATGCGCTGGGCCTCACCGCCCGACAGGGTGGTGGCGGCCTGACCCAGCTTGATGTAGCCCAGGCCGACATCCATGAGCGTGTCCAGGATGCGGCGGATCTGGGGGTGGTTCCTGAAAAGGGCCTGGGCCTGCATCACTGACAGGTCCAGCACGTCGGCGATGGAGTGGTGCTTGTACCGGATCTCCAGGGTGGCGTCGTTGAAGCGCTTGCCCCGGCAGGCTTCGCAGGGAACGTAGACATCGGCCAGAAAGTGCATCTCCACCTTGATGTACCCGTCCCCGCTGCAGGCCTCGCAGCGGCCGCCCTTGACGTTGAAAGAGTAGCGCCCCTTCTTGTAGCCGCGCATGTTGGACTCGGGCAGCCGGGCGAAGAAGTCGCGGATGAAGTCGAAGACCTTGGTGTAGGTGGCCGGGTTGCTGCGCGGGGTGCGGCCGATGGCCTTCTGGTCGATATTGATGACCTTGTCCAGGTGCTCGAGGCCGGTGATGGCCGCGTGGCGGCCGATTTCCAGCTGGGCGTTGTGCAGCTTGCCGGCCAGGGCCGGGTAGAGGATCTGGTTGATCAGGGTTGACTTGCCGGCACCCGAGACGCCCGTAACGGCCACCAGCAGTCCCAGCGGGATCTCCACGCTGAGGTGGTCCAGGTTGTTCTCGGTCGCGTCGGCGACGGCAATCCGCCGGCTGCCGGCGGGTCGACGCACGGGCGGCGTCGGAATGGTTGCCCGCCCGCTCAGATATTGCCCGGTCAGCGAGGTTTTGCGCCGCATGATCTGCCGGGGGGTTCCCTGAGCGACGATCTCCCCGCCCAGGTGCCCGGCGCCGGGTCCGAAGTCCACGATCCAGTCCGATGAGGCCATGGTTTCGCGGTCGTGTTCGACCACGATCAGGGTGTTGCCGATGTCGCGCAGGTGGGCCAGGGTGTTCAACAGCTTGATGTTGTCGCGCTGGTGCAGGCCGATGGAGGGTTCGTCCAGGATGTAGAGCACGCCGGTCAGCTCCGAGCCCACCTGGGAGGCCAGGCGGATGCGCTGGGATTCGCCGCCGGACAGGGTCGGGCCCTTGCGGCTGAGCGACAGGTAGTCCAGACCCACGTTGATCAGAAACCCCAGGCGCCCGGTGATCTCCTTGAGCAGTTCGGCGGCGATGATGCGGCGGTTGCCGGCAAGCCTCAGGCCGGTCAGAAAATCCTGGGCTTCGCGGATGGTCATCTCGGTCAGGTCGATGATCGAGCGGCCGCCGATCTGCACGGCCAGCACTTCGGGCTTCAGGCGCCGCCCGCCGCAGGTTTCGCAGGGCCGCGTGGAGAGAAATCGGCTGTAGTACTTCTTGGCATTTTCGGATTCGGTCTGCTTGTAGCGGCGCATGAGGGTGTGAAGCAGCCCTTCGTAGGTGGTGGTGTAAGACCCCTGGATCTTCTCGGCGCTCCAGCTGACGGTCAGCTCCCGGCCGCCGGAGCCGTAAAGAATCAGATCCCGCTGGCGCTTGGGCAGCCGCTTCCAGGGGGTGTCGAAATCCACCTGCCACTGCTGCTGCATGGCCCGCAGCTGCTCGGCGGTCCAGGACCCGTTCAGGCGGCCCTTGCCGGAAAAGTGGTTCTGCCAGGGGATGACCGCGCCCTGGCGGATGGTCAGGGTGTCGGCGGCAATGACCTTGTCGGCGTCCATGGCCAGTTTGGAGCCGATGCCGTTGCAGTCCGGACACATGCCCAAGGGCGAGTTGAAGGAGAACAGGGGCGGGACCAGCTCCGGGTAGGCGATGCCGCAGCAGGAGCGGGCTTCGCTCATGGCCGTGTCCCCGCTGCCCATGCGGTGGACGATGAGGCGGCCTTCCCCCAACTTGAGGGCGGTTTCCACCGAGTCGGTCAGGCGTTTGCGAAAGTCGTCGCTTTCGGCGACCACCAGGCGGTCCACGACCGCTTCGATGCTGTGTTTCTTGTAGCGCGCCAAGGCCTGTACGGCCTCGATCTCCTGGACCACGCCATCGACCCGCAGCCGGGCATACCCCTGGCGCTGCAGTTTGGCGATCACCTCGCGGTGTTCGCCCTTGCGGCTGTCGATGACCGGTGCCAGGATCAGCACCTTGGAACCGGCAGGCATCTGCATGATGCGGGCCACCATGCCCTGGGCGTCTCCCTTGCCGACCGGCTGGTGGCAATGGATGCAGGTTTGCTGGCCGATGCGGGCGAACAGCACCCGCAGGTAGTCATAGATTTCGGTGATGGTGCCGACCGTGGAACGCGGGTTCTTGCTGGCGGATTTCTGCTCGATGGAGATGGTCGGCGAAAGTCCCCGGATGGTGTCGTAGCGCGGCTTTTCCATCTGTCCGATGAACTGGCGGGCGTAGGCCGACAACGACTCCACGTAGCGGCGCTGCCCTTCGGCGAAGATGGTGTCGAAGGCCAGGCTGGACTTGCCCGAACCGGACACGCCGGTAAAGACGATCAGCTTTTTTTTGGGCAGATCGATGTCGATGCGCTTCAGGTTGTGTTCACGCGCGCCCCGAACCTCGATGGTGTCCAGTTCGATCCGGCGCTTTTTTTTCGGCGATTGTCGGGTTCCAGGCGATGCCGTCCCGTTGGGGTGGCTCTTCATTTCTTCGTATCCGTATCGGCACCACCGGCCGGTCGCTGCGGGCGCCGGCCGGGCATTCACATTTCCAGGAATCGGTATTGCAAACGAAAAACCGGTGGCCGCACGATCACCGGTCTTCATCGACAGTTTAATTCTAAGTCCCCATGGACCACTTGTCCACGGTCTGGCGGCACCATTTCTTGCCCACACCCGACGCGTTGGCCGGGACGTTTGCAGCGCGGTCACCCGGCCGGGCACCAGAATTCGATGCGCGTGCCTTCCGGGTCGACAATATAAAACAGATCGCCGCCCATGACCTGGCAGCGAATGTCGGTCGGCACCAGGCCGATGTCGGTCAGGTGCCGATGCAGCGCTGGGAGGTGTTCGGTTTGAAAAGAGAGGGTGATGCCATTTCCCTCGGCCCTCGACAGGCCGGTGCGGCGCTGGTCCGCAACGCTCAAAAATGCCGTTGCCGAGAGGTGAAATTCCACCAGCCATCCGTTCTGATAGGCAACGTCGAGGTTCAGGCGGTCGCGGTAAAAGGCCACCGTTTCCGCCCAGCGGCGGCAGTAAAGAATTGTGTTGGTTCGTTTGATTTCAAAAAATCTGGCCATGCGCTATCCGCTTCAGCTGAAATACTTCATGAACTGCACCCGTTCGTACACGGCCGGATTGCTGGCCGCCTCCTGGCTCATCTTGCCCCGAAAGTCCGCCAGGCGCGAGTGTCCATGGTCGCTCATCCATTTTGTGAGACTGTCTCGCATCACACCAATGTGCTGCGGGCCATTTTTGTAAAGGCTGGACACCACCTGGACGGCCTTGGCGCCGGCCAGAATCTGTTTGACGACCGCATCGCCGTCGTGAACGCCGGTCGACGCCGCCAGATCGCAGCCGACTTTGTTGGCCATGATCGCCACCCAGCGCAGCGAGATCGCCACCTCCGCCGGCGTGCTGTAAACGAACGACGGTTTGATCTTCAGCTTGTCGATGTCGATGTCGGGGCTGAAAAAGCGGTTGAACAGGACCAGGCCGGCAACGCCCGTATTGGACAGGCGTTGGATCATCTGGCCAAGGCTTGAAAAATAATAGCTGATCTTGAGTGCGGTCGGGATGGAGACGGCCGCCAGCAGCCGCTCGATCACCTCAAAGTACATGCGTTCCTGCTGTTGGCTGGAGCGGTCGAAGTCCGAGGGCAGGAAAAACATGTTCAGCTCGATGGCATCGGCACCGGCTTCCTGCAGCTGCTGCGCAAAGGATATCCACTCGTGGGAATAGGTGCAGTTGATGCTGGCGATGATCGGCACGGACACCGCAGTTTTGGATCCCTTGATCAGATCGACGTAGCCGCCGAGCTTTTTACCCTTCAAATGGAAGTCGTAGTAGTCGAACTGATCCAGATTCACGCCGGCGGCTTCGGCCTCCTTCAATATGTCTTCATGCTCGAAAACGATCTCTTCTTCGAAAATGGATTTCAAAACGATCGCCCCGGCGCCGTGCTGGGCGAGTTTTTGAATTTTTTCGACCGAATCGGTCAGTCCGGAACTGCCGGCAATGATGGGATTGCTGAGTTTCAGGCCCAGGTAGGTAGTGCTTAAATCCATGCGGCTCTCCTTTCGCAGATGCACCGCTAGCCAAACTGCTGGCTCGGCGCTTGTTTGTTGCTGGGTTAGGACTTCGTTTTTTCGCTCAGCGGCGCCTGTCGGGTCAACCGTGCGATGAAACCGATAGCCAGAAGGGACACGGGCAGAAAGACGCAAAAGCCCAGCGCATAGCCTGACGGCCCATTGAACGTTACACGTGTCCCCTTCACTGGCGGCAGGACAAAGCCGTCGACGGCCCTCAACCCGCCGACGATTCCAGCTGCGCGCCCACGGCAACCACGATGACAAAGGCGGTGCGGGTGGGTTTTTCTGCTCCGATCCGGTCGGCGGCATATCCGCCCCGCACGCGCAGCGGATTGGCCGGCAGCGAGTACAGCGCGTTCAATAGCCCGGCCTGCACAATGCTACCGCCAAACAGCCCGACCAGTAGGTCGGAAACCATCCCGTCAGCACGATACCCCCCCAGGTGATGAAATGAAAAAAGGTCAGCGCCCAGGTGCGCTAGTCGGAACCGGCCATGCGGATTGAATCCATGGCTTTTCTCGCAAGGAGCATCGTGTATGTAGATTAGACCAGTACGACCAGCAGCGCAAGGACCGTTAGCCAGGGCACATAGGAGATGCTGAATCCCGGCCAGACCACAATCGACGGCAGCAGCAGGGCGAACAGACCCGGGGCCAGGCTTCCCAGGCCGGTGCGGTTTACCATGGCGCCGAAGGGAATTCTCAGCAACGAGCCGGTCAGGGCCGGGCCGGCCGCCATCAGTCGCAGCAGGTCAGGCTTGCCTTCTGGAGCCGGGTCGCACCATGCGATGCCCTCCGGGCGCACCTGGCCGTCCGCTTCTTGCGTTTTCCAAACAACCTGCCCGTTGGCAACTTGCGGTTGATGGTTGCACAATGGTCGGCGTTGGCGATTTGAGGTCATAATAGAACATCACCAGTTCTCCCGTAGAATTTGTGATTCTCCTAACGAAGTGGTGAGAAAAATGTTGAGTAGAATAATTGTCTTCAGACGAGGGACGTCATCTTTTGCCGGATTGGGCCGGCGGTCGGGTTCGATAAACCAGGTGTTCCAGGACCAACACGGTCACCACACCCACGACAAACCCATTGCCGAGAACCGGCAGCAGCAGCGGTGGAAAGGTGGCCTTGACGGCCGCGGGCAGGTAGGAGACGACGACGCTCACCATGGCGGGAATGCTGATGATCAGCCCGTCCTGAAACGAAAATCGGCCGCTTCCGAAAGCCACCATCAGGCCGGCGGCCAGCTGCGCGCTCATGATGTAAAGCAGGATCGTGCCCACCACGACGGACGGTACGTTCCAGACAACGGCCACCACCCCGGGCAAAAAGGCGATCGCCAGAAGGCCCAGGCTGGTGGGGATCAGGGTGAAGCGCGAGGCGTTGCCGTTGGCGGCGATGATGCCGGCGCTCAAGGAGAAGTTCACCGTTCCGATCACCCCGCAACAGCCGGCCAGGATATTGGACAGCCCGGTTAGGGCGATGCCGGCGGTCACCCGGCGCGGCATGGCGGGCGGGTCGATCAGGCGCCCGACGGCCTGAATGGAGCCCAGATCGTTGATGGACAGGGCGATAAAACAGACTAGAAAGGCGATCAGCAGGCCGGGATCCCAGCTCAAGCGGGTGGTCAGGTCCGTAAAAAAAGTGGAAACGATCCCCAGTCGACCGCGATCCTGCCATGCCACGGGAGGGACCAGGGTCAGATAGGCCGCGCTGCCGGCAACAAGGGCCCAGACGATCATGGTCGACTTCCAGATCCCGCTGAGCAGACGCTCGGCGGCCAGCATGGCCAGCAGCAGCGCCAGGGCAAACCCCAGGTTCAGCGGCACCAGTTGATCGGACGGGGCGGTCGTAATCAGTGCCAGAATGGTCGGCGTGATGGTCAGGGCGATCAACATCAGGATCGTCGCCACGACCCGGAAGGTGAACAGCCGGGTCAAGGCCGAGAACAAGCCGCTGACGCTCAGAACTACGAGCAACGCGCCGCCCGCCGCGATGGTCGTGTATATGGCGTCGATGCGGCTGCCGGCCCCGGCCACGATGCCCACCAGCAAAACCGTCGCCGGCCCCGCGATCAGCGGCAGCCGGTGCCCCCACAACACTTGCGAGAAAAGGGCCACGGCCACGACGAAGAACAGCTTTTGCAGGTAGACCAGTTGGCGGACGGGATCGTCAAAGTGCAGTCCGGCCACCACCTTGCCGATGATGACCACGGTGGCCATGGCGATCGCCAGCCACTGCAGGCCGAAGATTACGGTTTCGACTATCGGCGGCCGGTCGTCCAGGCCGTACTTGATTTCCATTTCGCTCACGTCAGCCAACCCCGGTGCGGCTATTTGCGGTTGTTGACGGCCCGCCAGCCACCCAAGGGCGAACAGATCGGCCGGTACACCTTGCTCATGTCCCGGGCCTGCTCGATGACGTAGAACAGTTTCGGGTCGATGCACTGAACCTCGGGCAGGATCCATTTGAGGTCGCGCCGGCGGCAGGCGATGTAAAGCTCGTTGACCGGTCCATGTTTGCCTTCACCGTGAAATATCGTCACCGGCTGGCCCATTTCTCGTAGATGCGCGGCAATCGCCGGACCCGCCCTGGGGGTGATGATCCTCAGAATCGTGGTTCCAAAGGCCAGCTTGCGCTCCACCATGATGCCCACCACGTTGCCGGTGGCGTACCCGAAGGCATAAAAGATCACCAGGAGCGGTTTTTCGGCAACCTGATTGATCACCGTACTGGCAACGCTGACCCAGATGATGATCTCAAAAACCGCCAGGACAAAGGCGACGACGGTCCGGCCCTGAACCGTGACGATCGTTCGGACGGTGCCGATGGAGACATCGCAGATCCTGGCCAGAAAAATGATGACCCCCGTCAGGAGGATGTGCGGATCGACCATGCGTTTTGGTTTTTTCCTTCAGTTTTAATGTCTCCGCAAACAACCGGAAATTCCGCCTCGTGCTTCCGGACCGTTAAATATTACCATGGTCGATCATGGTGTGGGCGACTTTGATGAAACCGGCGATGTTGGCGCCGGTAAAGTAATTGCCTTTGTGTCCGGCTTGCTCTGCGGCACGCAGGCAGGTTTCATGGATGTCGATCATGATGGTCAGCAACCTCAGATCGACCTCTTCCCGGGTCCAGCGAATCTTGGCGCTGTTCTGGGCCATCTCCAGCCCGGAACAGGCCACCCCGGCGGCATTCGAGGCTTTGCCGGGTGAGTAGAGGATCGCACTGTCAAGCAGCACGTCCATGGCTTCCTGGGTGGCCGGCATATTGGCGGCCTCGGTCACACAGCGGCAGCCGTTTTTCAGAAGGGTTTTGGCATCGTCCCCATCCATTTCGTTTTCACAGGCACAGGGAAAGGCCACGTCACAGGCGACACCCCACGGTTTTTGGTCCGGATAAAAATCGACCTTGAACTGCTGCGCGAAATCCTCGACCTGATCCCGGTTGCTGCGGCGCATGGCCAGCATGTAGTCGATCTTTTCACCCTCGATGCCGTCAGGGTCATGAACAAATCCATCCGGGCCGGAAAGGGTGACGACCTTGCCGCCCATCTGGGTCACTTTGGTCACCACACCCCAGGCCACATTGCCGAAACCGGATACCGCCACGGTCTTTCCGTCAAGGTGCTCCCCTTTTGTCTTCAGCATCTCTTGCGCAAAATAAGCCGCCCCGAAACCGGTCGCTTCGGGTCTCAGATACGATCCTCCCCAGTCGATCCCCTTGCCCGTCAAGACCCCTTCCCAGGCGTTTTTCAAGCGTTTGTACTGGCCGAACAGAAAACCGATTTCGCGGGCGCCCACGCCGATGTCACCGGCCGGAACATCCGTGTTCGGCCCGATGTGCGGGTAGAGGCTGGTCATGAAGCTCTGGCAGAAATTCTCGATTTCGCGGTCTGACCGATTGCGCGGATTGAAGTCGCTGCCGCCCTTTCCCCCGCCCAGCGGCAAGCCGGTCAGCGCGTTTTTGAAGGTCTGCTCAAATCCGAGGAACTTGAAAATCCCCAGGTTCACGGACGGGTGAAAGCGCAACCCGCCTTTGTAAGGGCCCAGGGCACTGTTGAACCCGACCCGATAGCCCGTGTTGACCTGGATGTTGCCGTCGTCGTCCCGCCAGGGCACCCTGAAGATAAAAACGCGCTCCGGTTCGACGATCCGTTCCAGAATCCGCTCGTGTTTGTAAAGGGGCTCTTTTTCGACAATGACGCCGATGGAGAGAAACACTTCGTTGACGGCCTGCAGAAAGGGTTTTTCCCACGGGTATTTGTTTTTCAGCTGCTGCAAAATGTCGGCACAGTAAGGGTGAAGTGATTTCATGGTTTTTTCCGATGGCTAAATGCTCAGACAGGGGCACATCCTGGTTTTCAAACAGGTTGGATATGCCGTACAGGAAATTCAGCTCCGTGATCCGCTCGGCCAGGGCATTGGGCGCCGTGGAGAGCGGCAAGGGGTTGCAGGTATCCGTTCCAGTCGTCAAAACGGCTTACCCCAAAATGGCCTTCAGATCTTCGTCGGCCGTGGCGATCGGTTTGATGTCGAAGGTCTTGACCAGGGTGTCGAGCACGTTGGGCGTCAAAAAGGCGGGCAGGGACGGCCCCAGGCGGATGCCCTTGATGCCCAGGTGCAGCAGGGCCAACAGGACGCAGACGGCCTTTTGTTCATACCAGGAAATGATCAACGACAACGGCAGGTCGTTCACGCCGACGCCGAAAGCATCGGCCAGCGCATTGGCGATCTGAACGGCCGAGTAGGCGTCGTTGCACTGGCCGGCGTCCAGCAGGCGCGGGATGCCGCCGATGTCGCCCAGGTCCTTGTCGAAAAAGCGGTATTTACCGCAGGCCAGGGTCAGCACGATGCAGTCCCCGGGGACTTTTTCGACGAACTCGGAGTAGTAATTGCGCCCCGGTTTGGCCCCGTCGCAGCCGGCTACCAGGAAGAAGTGCCGGATGGCCTTGCTTTTGACGGCCGCGATCACCTTGTCGGCTACCTGCAGGACGGCATTGCGGGCAAATCCCACCGTCACCTCCTGATCGACATGGTCCTCCGTAAAGCCCGGCAGCGCCAGGGCCCGGTCGATGACCGGTTTGAAGTTCAGATCGAGGATGTGGGGAATGCCAGGCCAACCGACCATGCCGCTGGTAAAGATGTTTTCCCTGTAGTCGTTCTTGGGCCGCTGGATGCAGTTGGTGGTCATCAGGATCGCCCCGGGAAATTCGGCAAACTCCTTGGTCTGCTTTTGCCATGCCGTACCGAACTGGCCGTAAAAATGCGGGTAGGCCTTCAACTTGGGATAGCCGTGCGTGGACAGCATCTCCCCGTGGGTATAGATGGTGATGCCGGTCCCGTCGGTCTGCTTGAGCAGCTCCTCCAGGTCCTTGAGGTCATGGCCGGAAACCAGAATGGCCTTGCCCTTCCGATACCCCAGGGGCACCCGGGTCGGCACTGGGTGGCCGAAGGTCTCCGTGTTGCCCCGGTCCAGCAGCTCCATGGCCTTGACCGCGGCGGCGCCGCAGCGCAGGGTCATGTCGACCCATTGATCAAGAGACAGGTCGTCGCGCTGGATGGCGGCCAGCCCCTCGTGTACATAGGCGTAGACGCTGTCGTCCTCCTGGCCGAGGATCAGGGCGTGGTCCGTGTAGGCCGAGACGCCTTTGATGCCGAACAGCACGGTGTGCTTGAGCGACAGGATATCGGGATTGTCGGCCGGGTAGGACTTCAGGCCGACCTTTAGGGCCTGTTCGATCAACGCTTCCGTCGATGGTGCGGGTATGAAATCCGCGGCACGGCCCCAGGCACTCACGTCACCGCCGGCGGCCGTTACGCTGGTCTTGAGCCGCTCGCGATGATCGACCGTCTGTGCGATCAGCGCCACGAACCGGGCCGGATCGAAATCGACGTTGGTCAGGGTCGCAAAGGCCGCCTTGACGGTGTGCACGTTTACGTCCGGATCGCTGACGCCGCGCTTGCGGCCCTGCACGGCAACCTGGGACAGGCCCATGAGCGCGTAAAGCAGCAGGTCCTGAAGCGCGGCCACGTCGGGCTGCTTGCCGCAGACGCCCTGAACGGTACATCCGGTTCCCTTGGCGGTCTGTTCACACTGGTAGCAAAACATGGGTTCCTCCCGTGCCGGTTGAATGAATTGAGATCAAAGTGTAATTCCAAACCCGAGCAACTGTCCATGGTTTTCTTTATCCACACCGATCGATGCATCCGGGTCATTTTCGGAACCTATTTCCAGAATCCCGTTGACAATAGATCGACAAGGCTGAAAAACTATGTCGATCGACAGCAGCCATACCTGAAAAAGACCCGATGAACACCCGTATTCCCGGAAACTTGTTGACCACCGCCATGGCGGTCATGCCGCATACAGACGTAACGCGCGCGCTTGAAATGGCGCTGTCGTTGGATGTGCCGTTTTGGCCCCAACTGCCTAATTTCAATTACTACGAAGATATGTATGTGCAGGCCGCCGAACATTTTCCGGGCATTGTTCTTGACGTGGAAAAGCGGACCCTGCGGTTCTCCATGGAAAAATTCACCGCGGAACTGGAGGCGACGCTGCTTCAATTCGACGACCCGGTCCTCTTCGACATCAGCGAGACCTATTCGGCCGTTTACCACCGTTTTTTGGGGCTGGACCTGACCGACCGGCCGGCTATCCGGGGGCAGTTGGAAGGGCCGGTCAGCTTCGGGCTGAACATCCTGGATCAGGATGAACGGCCCATCCTTTTCGACGATACCGTCCGGCCGTTCATGCTGGAATTTATGGCCAAGCGGCTGAACGTTCAGCTGGCGCGCCTGAAGCGGCGCAACGCCAACGCCTTCATGTTCGTGGACGAACCGGGGTTGCAGTTCCTCTTTTCAGCCATGGCCGGCTACAGCGACCTTAAGGCCAAGGGCGATCTGGATCAATTCTTCGCCCAGGTCGACCGGCCCCGCGGCATCCATCTGTGCGGCAACCCGGATTGGGACTTTCTGCTCAACATGGACCTCGACGTGCTCTCCCTGGACCTCTACACCAACGCCGAGATCTTCTCATCCTACGCCGTTTCCATCGGCAGATTCATCGACCGCGGCGGCGTGATTGTCTGGGGCATCATCCCAACGGGGTTCGAGGCCTTTGCCCAAGCGGATGTTCCAGCTTTGATAGAGCGGCTCGAGGGTGTCTGGAAGGTGTTGTGGTCGAAAGGTATCGACCAGGAGCAGCTGATCGCCCACAGCATGCTGTCGCCGGCAACCTGCTGCCTGGTCAACCCGGACAAGGAGGGCACCGTCGAACGCGCCTTTGGCAGCCTAAACCGCATGGCCGAGGTGCTCAAAAAGAAATACCGCGTGGTGGGTGTTTGACCTGCCCTGGTCAGGATGCCGTGCCGATTCTGGCGCGGGTTCGCAGGGTTTCGGGTGTCATGGTGTACAGGGCATCCAGCAGGGCGACCATGAAGCTGCCGGGCGCCTGGGCGTTCTCGGCGGCGATCTGACCGGCCAGCCCGAAATAGGCCAGGGCCGTGGCGGTGGCCCTGGCCGGATCCGGGTCGACCGCCAGAAAGGCGCCGACGATGGCGCTGGCCATGCAGCCCGTGCCGGTCACACAGGCCATCAGCGGATGGCCGTTTTCGATGCGGTAGACCCGCTTTCCGTCGGTCACCAGGTCGGTGGCGCCGGTTATGGCCAGGGTTTTGCCCAGTTCGACGGCCAGCGATCTGGCGCTGTGGGCGGCATCGTCGACGGTGTGAATGGCGTCCACCCCTCTGGTGTGGGCGTCGGCATGCTGCAGGGCCAGAATTTCGGAGGCGTTGCCCCGGATCACGGTCACCTTGACCGCTCCCACGATATCCCTGGCGGTGCGGGTGCGCAACCCGGTTGCACCGGCGCCGACCGGATCGAGAACAATCGGGGTGCCGCGCTTTGAGGCGCACCTGCCGGCCGCCATCATCCCCCTGGACCAGCTTTCGCTCAAGGTACCGATGTTCAGGACCAGCGCGTCGGCCAGGGCAACCATCTCCTCGACCTCCTCCTCGGCGTGGGCCATGACCGGTGCGGCGCCCATGCACAACAGCGCATTGGCGGTAATGTTCATCACCACGAAGTTGGTGATGTTGTGGATCAGCGGTTTGCGGTCGCGGATGGCCTGAAGGTTTTGGGCGGCCTGGTCGTTCAATTGCGTCATCTTGGCTCCTTCACCTTTTGGGTCGGGTGTCCTCTAACTTTCTGATATCAGGTGTATCAAGAGGCTTGAGTAGACAACACACAGCCAGAAAGCCCCGAAATGAACAGCCCACCATGAGCGACAACGAATACCCCGATCGTCCCCGGGTCGCCGTGGGGGCGGTCGTCATTCACGACCGGCGGGTGCTGCTGGTCAAGCGCGGAAAACCGCCCGCCTGCGGTCAATGGGCCATCCCGGGCGGCAGCGTCCAGCTGGGCGAAACCCTGCGGGCGGCGGCCGAGCGGGAGATCCTGGAGGAGACCGGCGTTCGGGTGCGGGCCACAGGTGTCGTTTACACCTTCGAGCACATCGGCCGGGATGAAAACGGCCGGCCGCGGTTTCACTATGTGATCGTCGATCTGGCCGCCGACTACGTCGGGGGTGTTCCCGTCGGCCGCGACGATGCCATGGACGCGCGCTGGGTGTCGGCGGTCGAGATGCAAGGCCTGCAGGTCAACCCGGACACGCTTGAATTGCTGCGCAGGCTAGCCTTTTTCGGTTAGCTCTGAACGCGCTGCGAATGGTTCTTGTGCCCGGACCACTTGGGCAGATCGTCGCCGATCTCGACAACCCGCATGCCGTAAAAGATGTGGCAGGTCGGTTGGAATGCCGCCGGGACCTTGGCCGGCACCCCGAAGTCGAAAAGTGATGGAAAGGCCAGCCACATGCGACGTCCTTCATCGGCGATGAGCGTCCCGCAGCGCCCACAGCTGACTTTGCATGGCACAATGCGCTCCGCTGTCCGGCGCTCGCTGTTGAAAAAGCGCAGTTGCCCGATGCCGGTGGTGATTCGGACGTCGCGTTTGTGAAAGATGGCCGCCCACTGCATGGGCGCGCCGTGCAGTTTCTGGCAGGCCAGGCAGTGGCAGATTTTGGCGTCCACGGGATCGGCACCCACCTCGTAGCGCACGGCGCCGCAGAAGCAGCGCGCCCGATACCTGGGGTTGAATCGCGCATCGCCGGCGCCGGCGTATTCCGGTCCGAGTTGTGCTTGCATGGTCGTCGCATCCTGTACAGCTGATGCCGGCCCGGGTTTTCAGGGGCGTTAGCAGACACGCTTGCGGGCACGCGCCAACAGCTGCGAGAATTTCTCCCTGGGATCGGAAAACCGGGCCAGCAAGATCATGGCCGCAATGACATAGGGCTTGAAAGCGGCCTGCTGGTAAAGGGGGTCGCGATAGCGGTCGAACACGGCCGCGGCGACCTCTCCCTGGGTGCAGCTGACGCCGGTGATGTCGGCCGGCAGGCAGTGCATGTAAAGCGCACGCCGGTCTCTGGTCAGGTCCATGAGCGCCGGGGTGCACTCCCACTCCTTGAACGCGGCGTTTTGGGCCAGCAGCTCCTTTTCCAGGGCGGCGATGCCCTCCATGTCGCACCTGCCGTAGAGTTCGGTCCGTTTTTGCATGGCCGCGAACGGCGCCCAACTCTTGGGATAGACGATGTCGGCGCCTTCAAAGGCCTTTGCCATGGAGCCGGTTTTGGAAAACGAACCGCCGCTGGCGGCGGCGTTGCGGGCGGCGACGGCCTCCACTTCGGGCATGATCCCGTAGCCCTCGGGGTGGGCCAGGACGACTTCCATGCCGAAGCGGGTCATGAGCCCCACGATCCCCTGGGGTACGGACAGGGGCTTGCCATAGGAGGGCGAGTAGGCCCATGACATGACCAGCTTCCTGCCCTTCAGGTTTTCGATGCCGCCGAAATGTTCGATAAGGTGAAGGGCATCGGCCATGGACTGGGTGGGGTGATCGATATCGCACTGCAGGTTGACCAGCGTGGGGCGCTGTTCAAGAATGCCGGATTCATAGCCCTGTTGAACCGCCGCCGACACCTGGCGCATGTAGGCATTGCCCTTGCCGATGTACATGTCGTCACGGATGCCGATGATGTCGGCCATGAACGAAACCATGGTGGCCGTTTCGCGAACCGTCTCGCCGTGGGCGATCTGTGATTTTCCCTCGTCGAGGTCCTGGACGGCCAGTCCCAGGAGATTGGAGGCGCTGGAAAAGCTGAATCGGGTGCGGGTGGAGTTGTCCCGGAACAGGGATATGGCCAGGCCGCTGTCGAACACCCGTGAAGAGATATTTCGCCGGCGCATGGCCCGCAGGATAAGGGCCGCCTTGAACACGGCCGCAATCTCGTCGTCACCGCGGTCCCAGGTCAGCAGGAAATCGTCATGGAACATCCCGCTGGTGTCCAGATCGGCAAGCTTTTGGATCTGTTTTTCAATTTCGGTTGTTGCCATCGGTTGTCTTCCTTGCGAAGGGGTTAATCGACTACAGCAGCCCCGTCCCGGCGTTGAAATCCGCGATCAGCGCGTCGATGGCATCCACCTGATCGAACATGGCATGCCAGTAGCGGTCGTGATCGGCCCACTGGTCGTCGAGTTCACGCAGGTCGCGTCCCTGCTGCTCGATCCAGGTGTAGTACTTCAGGTTGTGAATCGCCTTGCGATCGTAGTAGGACAACTCCTTGGTGTGATCCATGGTGATGGCGCCGATGCACTCGAGGTCGCGCTGGGCCTGCACCTGCGTGTAGTCGCCCCGTTCCCGGGCCAGTTCCGTCAGGCGCGAGGCATACAGCTGCATGGAGTCCGTGGCGACGGAGACCACCACGTCGGCTTCGGTCAGCTCGCTGTATGTGGCGAATTTGACGGCGGCGACCATGTTGGCGATGCCGGAGATGCCCAGTAGGTCGAGCTGCCCCACCAGCGACCTGTCCAGGCCGGCCTCAAGCAGTGCCTGACGGCCCAACGGTTCGTTGAACAGGCGCAGCAGCCGCATGGGAACTTCATCGTCCACGGCCACCACGAAATCGGTCTCCTTGCAGTCGTGCACCCAGGGCACGTGCTTGTCGCCGATCCCTTCGATGCGGTGGCCGCCGAACCCGTTGTTGAGCAAGGTCGGGCACTGCAGCGCTTCGGCCACGACGAGCTTGGATCGCGGGAACTGCCGCTTCAGGTAATAACCGGCCCCTAAAGTGCCCCCGGAGCCCGAAGCGGAGACATACCCGGCCAGCCGCCGACCACTGGAGAGATACGGCTGCAGCACGCTTTCAACGGCATGGCCGGTGACGGTGTAGTGCCACAAGGGGTTGCCCATCTCGTCGAACTGGTTGAAAATTCTCAGGTCCTGGCCGGAATCCCTCAGCTCCCGGCACTTGTCGAAGATCTCCTTGACATTGGACTCGCATCCCGGCGTGGCAATGACCTCGCCGGCGATGCGATTTGAGCCATTCAAAGCGCTCGCGGGACATCTCTTCGGGCAGAATGGCGATGGCGTTGCAGGCCAGAAGGGCCGAGATGTAGGCCCCGCCCCGGCAGTAATTGCCGGTGGAGGGCCAGACCGCCTTGGTGCGGCGCGGATCGAACTGGCCGGTGACCAGGGCCGGTGCCAGGCAGCCGAAGGTGGCACCCACCTTGTGGGCACCGGTGGGAAACCAGCGGCCGGTCAGCATGACGATGGCGGCCCTGCATCCGGTCAGTTCGGATGGCAGGACGAGGTGGTTGACCCCGCCAAAAAGACCGCCCGAATCCACGGGCTCGTTGTTCCAGGTGATCCGGTAGAGATTGGCGGGATGCACATCCCACAATCCGATGGTGCTCAACCGCCTTTTTATCTTCTCCGGAACGGTCTGCGGATTTCGCATCATGGCAAACGTGGGCAAGGTGATGCCCTTTTCCCGGCAATAGGCGATGTTGCTTGCGCGTGTTTCAGAATGAACGGTCAAGTCGATCACGAGTTTTTCCTTCTAAAAAACCATTAGGAAGTGCTGAAGCGCCGCTGACACAAAGTCCACCCGGATGGAATCAGGCAATGTCATCGACCGTGGTAATCAGGGCCTCGGGAACCCGAATACCCCGGCTTGCCGCGCCGCTGTCCTTCAGGCCGTTTCCCGTAGCAAAGGATCACCGTCGACGCATCCGGGTCCAGGCGGGGCGCCGCTTTCAGAAAACCGGCGAACGCCGCCGCTCCGGCCGGTTCCGCGAACAGACCGCTGGTACTGGAGAGCGATTTTTGGGCCGCAATGATCTCGTCGTCGCTGACGGTAACCATCTCACCGCCGAAGGTTTTCAGCTGGCAGAGCGCGTGCACGCCGTTGCGGGGCACGTCCACGCAGATGGAATCGGCCACGGTGGATGTGGGCCGGTTGACGAACGTCCCGGTGGTAAAGGCCCGAAACAGAGCGTCCGAGGTCTGGGCCTGGACACCAATGATTTTGGGGATGGACGACGTCAGACCCAGCTGCTGCAGGTCCCGGAATCCTTTGTAGACGCCCGAGAGGATGCACCCGTCGCCGACGGCCACAAACAGGACTGCCGGCGCCTCCCCCAGCTGCTTGAACAACTCCAGGCAAACGGTTTTTTTCCCTTCGATGGTCAACGGGTTGTAGGCCGTGTTGCGGTTCATGCCGCCCCTGCGCTTCGAGAATTCCAGCGACAGGTCGTAGGCCATGTCGTAGCTGCCGTCGACCCGGTGGACCGTGGCGCCGTACTGCAGGGCCTGGATCAGTTTGGCCGGCGGCGCCGTTTTGGGAAGAAACAGGGTGATGCGTTGTCCCGGCGGCGGCACCGATGCCGGCCATGGACGACCCCGCATTGCCGGTGGAGGCCAGGGTGATGTCGGCGATGCCGAATTTTTTGGCCACTGCCGATACCAGAAACGAGGCCCGGTCCTTGAAAGACGAGGTGGGGTTGGCGCCGTCATCCTTGATGAACAGGCGCCTGAATCCCAGCTTGCTTCTGAGGTTGGCCGGTTCCCACAGCGGCGTGTTGCCCACCGGTATGGCAGGGAAGTAGGCCGGCTCCACCGGCAGCAGGTCGGCCATCGCAAAACGATCTGTCGACCGACCCGTGCAGCTGCACCTCTAAAACGCCTGTCAGGGGCTGGTCGGGTTGCTGGGCCACCGAACACACTGCGGACAGGACGGTGCAGCGTCAGGAGGTGAATGTCATAGACGGCCCTGGCACGCCACGCTGCAGCGGTACGTCTGAAGGTCAGCATCCTTATTTGACAGCGTCGCAAGGAAGTCATTGAGCAATGCCTCGCCTTCGGGACCGAATTTCTCGACGATCAGCGTTTTCACGGCCGGAACCGCCGCCTTCCGGAAGACCTCCTTTTCATCGGCGGTCAGGGTATTGACCGTCATGGTCTTGGACAGGGCGGTCGAGCCCCCGGTCAGAGGCCTCGATGACCCGGCCCATGCCGCGGCCGGCAACGATGGCCGATTGGGCGGCATAGGCGACAACCTCTTTTTCGCTGTCAGTGAGGCTGTTCCAGAACTTGTCGTTCATGACCCAGACATAGGGCGCAAAGATGTGCCGCTGAGGGTCAGGTATTTCTGCACTTCCTGGAACTTGGCAAAGGCGATGATGGGAATCGGGTTCATCTGGCCGTCGGCAACGCCGGTCTGCAGGGCGGTGTAGACCTCGGACCAGGAGATGGCCGCCGGCTGCCCACCCATGGCGGTGATGATGGCCTTGTGGGTGTCCAGCCCCATGGTCCGGATCTTCAGCCCGGCCATGTCGGCCGGGGTGTGGATGGGCCGCTTGGAGTTGGTCAGGTGAAAAAATCCGCCGGAATCGCCGAATCCGAGGACGTGCAGGCCGGTCTTCTTTTCGATATCGGCAGCCAGTTTCTGGCCGAAGGGGCCGTCGAACACCTCATAGGTTTTGCTGATATTGGGAAAGGCAAAGGGAACGTCGAGCACCCCGATCAGCGGATAAACCGACGCGAAACCGCCCACGCGAGTGGATGCCGGTTTCGAATGACGCCGGCTTTGACCTGCTGCAGCACATCCTTGTCCTTGCCCAGCTGCCCGCTGGGAAAGGTCTGGACCATGACCGCCCCGTTGGTGCCGGCCTCGACCAGACTCTTGAAGACGGTGGCCATGGCCCCGGTGGGATTGTCAAAGGGATCGTCCTTGTTCAGGTGATGCAGTTTGATGGTCTTTGCCGCCATGGCCGTTCCGGCGAACACGTCGATTACCGCAAACAAGGTCGCCATCAGAACAACCGACAACAATTTTATTACTTTCATCTGTAACCTCCTGGATTATGGCAACCATTTTGCCGTTATTTGATGCCATCCATGGTCACGTTGACAGACCGCATGGACAGTTTGCTGCACTACATCAACAAGTCTTGGCACAAACAGGGTCAGATCATCCCAGAATGCCACCAGAAAGAGGATGGCCATCTCCACCACCAAAAACGGAATCAAGGCAGATGCAGATCTTTTCGATTCGCTCCCCGGTGACCGACGACATCACAAACAGGCAGGCGCCGACCGGCGGGGTCATCAGGGAGATGTTCAGGGCGAGGACGATCATGATGCCGGCGTGAACCGGATCCATGCCGATGGTCGTCGTCAGCGGTCCCAGCACCGGCGCCAGAATGATCAGGGCGGCATTGATATCCATGAACATGCCTACGACCAGGAGCAGGACCAGAATCAGGGCGATGATGACCTTGGGGTCGCTGGACAGAAACAGGAAAAATGCGGCGATTTTCTGGGGAATCTGCATGAAGGTCATCCACCAGCTCAAAATGGAGGCGCTGGCGATGATCAAAAAGACGATGCCGGTGATTCGGGCCGTGCGAATGAGCATCTCGCACGATGTCGTGACAGGCTCAGGGCCCGGTAGACCACTACACCGATGAACAGGGCATAAAACACGGCAATGGCCGCCGCCTCGGTGGGTGTGACGATGCCGAAAAGAATGCCGCCCAGGATGATGCCGGGCATGAGGATGGCAAGAAAACTGGATTTAAAGGCCCAGAGGATGCGCATCAGGCTGAAGCGGTCCTTGCTTTTGGGAAGGTTCAGGCGTTTGCCCAGGAGCCGCGATCACGGCCATGCACAGCACGCAGATGAGCAGTCCCGGGACAATGCCGGCGGCAAAAAGACCGGCAATGGAAACCCCCATGAGCGAGCCGTAGATGACCATCAGGTTGGACGGCGGAATGGTGGGGCCGATGATCGATCCGGCCACGGTGACCGCGCAGGAAAAGGGGCGCGAGTACCCTTGCTTGACCATGGCCGGCACCAGGGTGTTGCCAAAGGCGGCCGTGTCGGCAACGGCCGCACCGGTCATGCCGGCAAACAGCACCGAGGCGATCATGTTGGAGTGGGCCAGCCCGCCGCGCAGGTAGCCGACCAGGGCATCGGCAAAGTCGGCCAGTTTTTCGGTGATGCCCGAGCGGTTCATGATTTCGCCGGCCAGGATAAAAAAGGGCATGGCCATGAAGGTGAACAGATCCAGCCCTTCAAAGTAGCGCTTGGGCGCCATCGTCAGGAAATTTTCGCCGCCGATCTGGACCAGGCCGGCAATGCCGGCAACCCCAAGGGTCACGCCGATGGGCAGGCCGATGAGAATGAAGAAAAAGAAAGATCAGCAAAACGGTGATCATGGTATCTCCCTATTGCGCCTGGGCCATTGCGGAAGGCGGCTTCCGGCCCGGAACATGGCGGCAAAGATCTGAAATGCGGTCAGGGCCGACGAAACCGGCACCGCGGCAAAGGGCACCACCATGGTCATGCCGAAGATGGTGGCGTACTGGCCCAGGCCGATCGCTGGTCATGCCCATGCCGTACCAGGCCAGAAAGAGAAAAAAGGCCATGCTGATCAGATCGAGGCGACCGCCAGCCCGCGGCCGCCGCTTTCGGACAGGAACCGCCCGACAATATCCAGGCCGATATGTTCGCGGTAATACGCGCCGCAGGAGACCGCGAGCAGCGCCGCCCAGATCATGACATACCGGGAGAACTCTTCGGTCCAGGTGAATCCCAGATGAAGAACGTAGCGTTCAACCACGCCAAACCAGATGACCACCACCATGATGCCCACCAACAGCGCGCAGATGCGTTCGACCAGCCAGTTCAGGCCGTGGGCGATGGAAAAGAGCAGGCCGTGCCGGTTTGTTTTCATGCGGGGTCTTCCTTGTCTACGGGGCGTATTTTCGCACATACAGGGATGGGATGACGGCATACATGGCCGCCGCCTTGACCAGCTCGTCCTTCCAGGTGACTTCGTTGGGTGCGTGGGCCTGATCCTCGTGCCCGGGGCCGAAACCGACGCAGGGAATGCCGTAGCGCCCCATGATGGAGACCCCGTTGGTCGAAAAGGTCCATTTGTCCACGACCGGTTGGCGGTCAAAGAGCGACCTGAAGGCCTCCACCAGGGTCCGGCAGGCGGCATGATCCTCATCGAGCACCCAGGCCGGAAAATAGCACTGCGTGGGGTAGACCAGCCCTGTGTAGGCCGGTCTGTCGTAGTGGTACATGCTGACCGCGCCCTTGGCGTTTTTCACCGCCGGCAGCTGGCGAATCTCTTCCAGCGCCCCTTCCCATGTCTCACCCCAGGTGAGGCGCCGATCCACGGAGACGGCGCAGCCGTCGGCCACGGCGCAGCGCGACGGTGAGGTGTAAAAAATCTCCGACACGGTCAGCGACCCCTTGCCCAGAAACGGATCGTCTTTCAGGCGGCGGTGCAGGTCCTGGAGTTCCATGAGGATGGGCGCCATCTTGAAAATGGCGTTGTCTCCGCGCTCGGGAGCCGACCCGTGGGCACTGAGGCCGTCCACGGATATCCGGATCTCCATGCGTCCGCGCTGCCCCCGGTAGATGCCCAGGGCGGTCGGCTCCGTCGAGACCACAAACTCGGGGCGAATCTTGCTTTCCTCGATGATGTACTGCCAGCACAGGCCGTCGCAATCCTCTTCCTGGACGGTACCGGTGACCAGGAGCGTGTAGTCCCCGTCGAGGCCCAGGTCTTTGATGATCCTGGCACCATAGACCATGGCGGCCATCCCGCCCTCCTGATCGCTGGTTCCCCGCCCGAGAATAATCTGCTCGTCTTCATAACCCAGGTACGGATCGTGCTGCCAGTTGTCCCGGTTGCCGATGCCCACCGTGTCGACATGGGCATCCATGGCGATCAGGTGGCTTCCCGTGCCGATGGTGCCCAGGATGTTGCCCATGGGGTCGATTTCCACCCGGTCGAATCCCACGGTTTGCATCTCCTGCGCAATGCGCTGCACCACTTTTTCTTCCTGGCAGCTTTCACTGGGAATGGCCACCATGTCCCGCAGGAACGCAGCCATCCGGGGGCGGTAGGCGTTGGCTTGGTCGATTACGCGCTGAAAATCGATGGTCACTGGTTCGGCTCCATGGCTACGGTTGAAGAATTCGACCCTGTGAAAGAAAAAAATCTGCCACGGTCAATCAAAATTGACGGCAGCGTGGACAGGTTGTCTTTTGCTGCGGGCAATATTACCAGGATGCGTCACGGGAAGCAAACGTCACCGGGCCGATTTCAAGCGATCTCGCCTGCCGTGCCCACATGCCAGAAGGCCGCATCTTCCTGCATCACGCGATCCAGTATGGCCGTGCGGCTGTGGCGTACCTCTTCCAGGATCGCCTCCCGGGCCCCCGGCACGTCGTGGGCGGTCAAGCGGTCGAGCAGCCGGGCGTGAATGTTCTCCAGGTGCGCCCCGGCCTGGCGGATGACCATGAAACGGGCCAGACGGTCGTGAAGGCCCCTGATCGCCAGGGCCAGGGCCTGGTTGCCGGAGGCCTGGGCCAGCAGGTAGTGAAAGCGCCGGTTTTCATCGGTGTAGCGGGAATAGGACCGGTCGTCGTCGCCCGTGTAGCCGGCATGGACCTTTCTCAGGGCTTCCAGTTGAGCGTCGGAGATGATCGCGGCGGCGCGCTCGACGGCCGCGCTTTCCAGGATTTCGCGCAGCTCGAGCATGTCCCGCAGCTCTTTGAGTGTGAGGCGGGCGACGAAGTAGCCGGCGCGCGGCCTGATGGTGATCAGCCCTTCCTGGCCGAGCATCTGCAGCGCATCGCGCACCGGGGACACGCTGGTGCCGAAGATGGCCTTCAGATCGTCGATGGACAGCCGCTCACCGGGTTTGCGGCGTCCCAGAATGATGTCGCTTTTCAGGGCCGCGTAAATCCCCTTTTTGGACATGCGGGGCTTGGCGTGATGCGGCATTCGCGTCTCCTGGACGGTTCGTGTCGGTTCCCCTTCATATTATCAGCTCAAAAAGGTACAACAGCGAATTGACATTATCAAGTTTCTAAATTAGAAGTTGATGTAAAAATAAATCATTTTGATACATCAAAGGAAGATTTGCCATGATTTCCACCCACCAGACCCACATGGCCAGTGCCCATTATGCCCGTATGGGCCACCAGGAGTGTGATCGCATTCACGTGGCGACGCTCGAGATTCTCGAACGCACCGGCGTGGATGTTCACGATGAAAAAGCGCGCCGCATCCTGACATCCGGCGGTGCTTCGGCCGACGGCATCCGCATGCGCATCCCCGAGGTCATGGTGACCCGCGCCCTGGCCAGCGCGCCCCGACGCCTGACGCTCTACGATCGCCTCAAAAGGCCCGCCATCCGGGCCTGGGGCCACAACACCTACTACGGAGGCGGATCGGACTGCCTGACGGTGCTGGACCACCGCAGCGGTGCGCGCCGGGAGCCGGTGCTGGCCGATGTGGTCGCGGCCACCCGGGTGATGGACGCCTTGCCCGAAATCGATTTCGTCATGTCGCTGTTTCTGCCCAAGGACGTGGACCAGCGCATCTACGACCGCTATCAGATGGAAGTGATGCTCAACCACACCACCAAACCGATCGTGTTCGTCTCACCGGACTTCGAGGGGTGCGTGGCGGCCGTCGACATGTGCGCGGCGGTGGCCGGGGGTACAGACGCCTTCCGGCGCCATCCCTTTGCGACCTGCTACATCAACGTCACCTCGGGGCTGGTGGCCAATGCGGAGGCCCTGCAAAAGTGCATCTACCTGGCCGAGCAGGGGCTGCCCCAGCTGTGGATTCCCTTGAATGCCGGCGGGGTCAACTCACCGGCCACCATCGCCGGATGCATGGCCTCCATGAACGCCGGCATCCTGCTGGGCGTGGTGCTCTCCCAACTGGTGCGCGACGGTGCGCCCATCGCCGTGCCGGGCTGGAACGGCGGGCCCTACAACCTGAAGACCATGGTGGGCAATTACGTGCTGGCCGACGAGCAGGGCGTGCCCACCAGCATGGGCAAGTACTACGATCTGCCCGTCTTCGGCCTGGGCGGTTCGACCGACGCCAAGGTCCTGGACCACCAGGCCGGCATGGAGTGCACCATCAGCCTCATGACCGCCCTGTTGCACGGCGCCAACATCGTTCACGACGTGGGCTTCATGGACAGCGGCCTGCAGGGCTCTTTGCAGCTTCAGGTGCTGGCCAACGAGACGATCGGTTTTCTGCGCGCCGCCACGCGCGGTGTGGTGGTCGACGAGGAGACGCTGGCCCTGGATGCCATCGACGAGGTCGGGCCGACGGGCAGCTTTCTGCAGCATCCCCACACCCTGCGCCACTACAAGGCGCCCTATTATTCCAAGCTGTTCGACAAGGGCCCCTACTCGTTGTGGGACAAAAACGGCCGCCTGAGCGTGGAAGAAAAGGCGGCCCGGGAGGTCGACCGGATTCTGGAGACGCACACGAGCGAACCGCTCGCCCCAGCGATCCAGGATGCGATCAAATCCATCGTCAAACGGCAGCAGGCCTGGATCGACGGCAACGCGTGACACCCCCAACCGGAGAGCCCGCCATGGCGCCAGACAAGCATTTTTTTCTCAGGGAACCCTGGATCTACGATAGCCGAAGCCCTCGTCCCACCAGCGACGACAGCACCGGCGGGTTCGAGACCCGATCGCTGCACGCCGGATTCGACCCCATGCACGACCAGGGCAATTTCCGCTCTTTCGTACCACCGTTGGTGCAGTCCGTCACTTTTCCCTACCAAACCTTCGACGAGATTCCCTGTCCGGTCTATGGCCGCACCCGCACCCCCACCAACACGGTCCTGGAGGCGCGCATCGCCTCCCTGGAGGGCGGCCAGGCCTGCCTGAGCGCCGGGTCCGGATCCCAGGCCCTGTTCAACTTGATCTTCACCATTGCCCGTCCCGGGGACAACGTGGTCACCTCCCTCAATGTCTTCGGCGAGGGCTACAAGCAGGCCGCCGCCATTTTTCCCGAACGCTGCCAGGTCGATTTCCGGTTCGTGGAAGATCCGGCCGACCCGGCCGACTGGGATGCCGAAATCGACGCGCGCACCAAACTGGTGTGGGTGGAAACCCCCAGCAATCCCTGTCTGTTCGTCACCGACATCCGGGCCGTGGCCGACGTCGCCCATGCCAAGGGGGTGCCGCTGATGGTGGACAACACCACCGCTACCGCCGCCCTGCAGCGGCCGCTGGACCTGGGGGCCGACATGGTCCTGCTCTCGATTTCCAAGTTCATGTCCGGCAACGCCACCGTCCTGGGCGGGGCGATCGTGGGCCCCGAGCCGCTGGTGGAAGACATCCGCTGGAACACGACCGAATTCGTGGGGTCCATCATGGCCCCCATGGAGGCCTGGATGACCCTGCAGTACCTGGAGACGCTGTCCATGCGCATGCAGCGCCACAGTGCCAACGCCCTGGCCGTGGCGCGCTTTCTGCACGAGCATCCCAAGGTGGCCCGGGTCAACTATTCGGGGCTGGAATCGCATCCCCAGCACGCCCTGGCCTGCCGCCAGATGCAGGCCCACGGCGGACTGCTCTCCTTCGTTGCCCCGGGCGGCGTGCCGGGCGCGGCGGCGGTGATGAACCGCCTCAAACTGGTGGTGCACGCCGTGACCTTCGGCACCAGCCGCTCGATCTGCATGCACCCGCCCAGCATCACCCACGAACACATGACCCCGGCCGAGCGCCTCGCGGCCGGTATCGACGACGGCCTGATCCGTCTCTCGGTGGGGCTGGAAAATCCGGAAGACATTGTCGCCGACCTGGCGCAGGCCCTGGCCCAGGCGTGAAAGTAAAATGGTGTTTACCTATCGCGATCCGAACTTGACATAGGAGGCGTCGTCGGTTTCCGGATGCCAGGATGCGCGTTCGGAGCAGCCTTGCCAGCACGGAACCTGTCCGTCGGTGATCGGATGGGTACCGCATGGGTCCATGTGGACCAGTACACCGGCATTGCCCTGGAAGTGGTCGATCAGCAAGCGCTCCAGGGACTCGGCCTCGCCATGGGCCTGGTCGAGCCGGTATTCCCGCGGCAGCACCAGGTGCAGGTCGACATTGACGAAATGGCCGCTGCGCCAGGCCCGCAGGTGGTGAATGCCGATCCAGTGTGGTTTGCGATGGGTTTTTAAGACCCGGGTGATCTCTTCCAGCAGTTCGGGATCGGAGGCGTGCATCAAGGCTGAAAAACTCTGCCGCACCAGTTGAATGCCGGTGCGAAGGATATTGAGGCCGATCAGGCAGGCGATGGCTCCATCCAGCCAGAGCCGACCGGTCTGGCGAACCAGTAAAAGACCGGCCAGCACCCCGGCGGAGGTGTAGACATCGATGAGCACATGTTTGCCATCGGCGATCAAGGTCGGCGACTGGACGCTGTTTCCGACGCGTATCAGTCCGATGCCGAGCAGCAGGTTCACAACCGAAATGCCCACCAGGATGGCCAGGCCTGCCTCCAGATTGTCCAGGGGTTGGGGATCCAGCAGGTGGGAGAGGCCGGTTTTGAATATCCCCAGGGCGGCAACAATGATCAGCGCGCCCTCGAAACCGGCCGAAAAATACTCTATTTTGCCGTGGCCGTAGGGGTGATCCGCATCCGGCGGCTGGGCCGCCATCCAGATGCTCACCACCCCGAAGGCGGCGGCGGCGACGTTGACGATCGATTCCAGGGCGTCGGACAGCACCGCCGAGGAGCGGGTGATGTGAAAGGCGTAGAACTTGGCCGCCATCAACAGCACCGACACCGCCAGGGATATGCCGATGGCGGACATGCGGCGTTTGAAACGGTTTGGGCCCGGTGTCGATGCGGTGTCGGTGGTGGTCATCTGGGCACTTTCATATGATGGTTGACCTGAAAGTTCAAGTACGTTGGCGCGCCTGAGGGCGCAGAAAGGGAGTTGTCGATGCGTGTGTGTATTGCCCAGACCGACCCGGCCCTGCTGGATGTCGAGGCCAACCTGGAAGAGATCATCGCCAAGATTCACGGCGCCAGAGAGAACGGTTCCGATCTGACCGTTTTTCCCGAGTTGGCCCTGACCGGTTATTTTGTCCGCGAGCGCTACCACGAGGCGGCCCTGCGCATGGATTCACCCCAGATCCGGCAGCTGGCCAAGGCGACCGAGGGTACGGCGGCCGTGGTAGGGTTCATCGAAGAGTCCATGGCCATGAATTTCTACAACTCCGCCCTGGTCGCCGTAAACGGCGTGGCGGTGTTTAGCTCCCGCAAGCTCAATCTGCCCAACTACGGCGTGTTCGAAGAGCGCAAAATATTTTCCAGCGGCAAACATGTCCGGGTGTTCAAGCACAAGGGCTTGACCATCGCGCCGTTCATCTGCAACGATCTGTGGCACCCCTCTCTGCCATACCTGGGCGTCACCCAGAAAGCCGACATGTTCCTCACCCTGTTCAACTCCTCCCGGGGATCCATGGGCAGCGAGTTTTCCAACATCGAGAGCTGGAACATCATCAACCGCTTCTACTCCCGGGTCTTCGGGGTCTACAATCTGTGCGCCAACCGGGTGGGGTGTGAAATCTTCCAAGGCCAGCGGGCTGACGATGAACCGGCGCCGGACGACGGCCCGTCCTCCGTCGACGACAATCCCTTTCGCTTCTGGGGCGGCAGTGAAATCATCAACCCGTTCGGCCAACCCCTTGTGACGGCCGCCCTTTACGACGCCGATACCATCTATGCGGAGGTCTCGCGCGACATCGTGCGCAAGAAACGAATCCTGCTGCCTTACCTGCGCAACGACGACCCCTATTTCACCCACCGCGAGCTGGGCCGGATCCTGTTTGAGCGGTGCGGACCGAAAGCGACCTGACGGGTCGGATCCGGCACAGGCCGCTTGCCTAATCGGGTGCCTTCGGCTACGATGGTGCCCAGTTCCTCGGCGCCCATCGTCTGGCCCGGCCGTGTCAAACGGCACGGCGGTTGCGGGGCCAGGTGGCTCCTGGGCACCGGCACCCCCACGAACAAAGGAAGCGGGTATGGTTGTCAACACCGGCCACCAATATGGTCTGATTCTTCGTTTTTTGCATTGGCTCACCGTTGCCCTGGTGGCGGGAATGCTCATGGGCGGCGCGCTGATGACGATCCTGCCGTCCGGCGGCTTCAAAACCCTGATATACGACATTCACAAATCCACCGGCGTCGTCATCCTGCTGGTGACGGCCCTGCGCCTTTCTTGGCGCCTTTTTTATCCCCCGCCAGGTGAGCTGGGTCAGTCGGCGCTGTCGAATTACCTTGCACGGGTGCTGCACGTCTGCCTTTATGTACTGCTGTTTCTCCAGCCGGTGATCGGAATCCTGATGTCCCAGTCGTTCGGTTATCCGGTCTCTTTTTGGGGATGGTTCGAGCTGCCGGGGCTCATCTGGCAGGCACCGGCGCTGGGCCAGTTCTTTCGGGAGGCACACCAGGTCACCGCCGTGGTGTTGACGGCGGCCGTTGCCATCCACGCCGCGGCAGCGCTCAAACATCACTTCGTTGATCGCGACCGGACCTTGATGCGCATGATATATGGGCAATAGCGGCCGACCCAGCCCCCGTTCGGGAAACTGGCAAGCCGCATTTCGCGAATACCGCCAAAGGAGCGCCATGCACCAGGTCATGATTCATCCGGCCACTTACGACAGCGTCCGGCCAGCTGTAGACCGGGCCTTTGGACGGTTCCCCCTGGCGGTTCACGGTAAACGGGTGCTGATCAAACCCAATGTACTGCGGGCCTCGCAAGCCGCCGAGGGTATCGTCACGCACCCGGCCGTGCTGGCTGCCGTGGTGGCGAAAGTCGAAACCCTGGGCGCGGCCGAAATCGTCGTCGGCGACAACCCCGGCCTGTTCAGTTACGGGGCCAACGAAGCGGCCTTCGAGCAGACCGGGCTGATGGCGGCCGCCAATGGCTGCTACCGCAACATCGGCCTGGACGCCGTCGCCATGGCACTGCACCCGGACTTCATGGAAACGGTCAATGTCTCCCGGGCCGTCGTCGAGGCCGACATCGTCATCAGCCTGCCCAAATTCAAGACCCACGGCCTGACGGTCATGACCGGTGCGATCAAAAACAGCTACGGGTATTTACCCGGCGCCCAGAAAGCCCGGCTGCACAAGCGTGCCGGTACGCCGGACCGGTTTCACGACCTGGTGGTGGAGGTCTTTAAACTGCGGGTCCCCGACCTGTTCATCATGGACGCCGTGGTGGGCATGCAGGGCAATGGCCCGGCCTCGCCGGATCTGCGCGACATCGGCCTGATGCTCGCGTCGGACAATGCCGTGGCGCTGGACGCCGTCGTGGCCACCATGATGGGCCTGGACCCCGGGCGCCTGCGATTTCTCGTCAAGGCCGCCAATGCCGGACTGGGCAGCTGGGACATGGCGGAGATTCAGATCGACGGCCGCCTGGAGGCACTGAGCGATTTCACCCTGCCGCCGCTGGGCGGCGAGGCCGTCCAGGGCAATACGGTCATCCAGGAGCTGCTCGCCAGCAAGATCCAGCTGGTGCCCCGACCGGACCCGGACGGGTGTACGGCCTGCGGCACCTGTGTGGAACAGTGCCCGGCCGAAGCGCTGAGCATGGCGGGCGACCTGCCCCAGGTGGATATGCAGCGCTGCGTCACCTGTTTCTGCTGTCAGGAAATCTGTCCCGAGCAGGCGATGGTCCTGCAGTGACATGTTGTTGACGGGGTCGCGTCCCTGCCTGCCTAAAGTGAGATCGCAATGAAGACTGCATTTGTCGTCTATTGCTCGCCGGGTGGCTCCACCCGCCACGTGGCCCAGGTGGTCGCAGGCGTGTTGTCTGAAAACGCCATTACGGTGCAGCGGCTGGACCTGGGCATCAGCAAGGACCCTGCCGGATTCGTCGATCGCTTGAAGGCTGCCGGGAGGCACGGATGCCTTTTCGTGGGATCGCCGGTCTATCGGGATCTGGCCGTAGCGCCGGTGATGGCTTTTCTCGACAGCCTGCCCGCCATGCCGGGGATTTCGGCCGTGCCCTTTGTCACCTGGGGCGGTGCCAACAGCGGGATCGCCCTGTGGCAGATGGGCCGTGTGCTGGCAAGCAAGGGCGCCCGCCTGGCCGGTGCCGCCAAAGTGATGGCGTGCCACAGCATGATGTGGTTGTCCGACCGGCCCGTCGGGCAGGGACGCCCCGACGCGGATGACGACCGGCAGGTCGAAGACCTGGTCGGACGGGTGATCAACCGGACGGCGGCGTCGAGCGCCGGTGATCTATCCCTGGATCTCCTCGACTATCAGCCCGAGTCGGTCAGTGCCGAGATCAAGCGGAAATTGGATCGGCCGGCGGCGGTCATTGCCAAAACCGTCGATGTCGAAAAATGCACGCAGTGTGCCATCTGCAAGCAGGTGTGCCCGGTGCGTGCCGTCGTGCTGGACCCGCTGCCCGAATTCGGCCAATCTTGCTTTGGCTGCTTCAGCTGTGTGCGTGAATGCCCGGAAGGTGCCATCGTTTCGGCCGTGCCGCTGGAGAAGATCGAGGCCATGATCCGTGAACGGGCGTCCACGTTCGACGAACGGCCGCACACCCAGACCTTTTTTTGAACAGCGGCGCGTGACCCCGGCAGGGGGTTTCGTCAGCGGTTTACTTAGGCCAGACAGGAGGTCAGCATGGCAGCACCTTATTGGAAAATGGTGGCCCAGAATGTCGCCAGGGGGTTGGGGCCCAAAGCCCTCGGTAAATTGGGCGCCGGCGGCAAGCTTCTCGGACGGGCAGGCGGCCTGTTCGGTGTCGGTTTCATGGCCTTTGAGCTTTTCAAAAGCTACAAGAACAACATCGAGCAGGAGCCGGCCTACCAGGAGATGGTCATCTTGCAGCACGAACTGGAGATGTGGGGCAGTGCCATCTCCTGCCTGGGTCGCAACGTGCTCGCCGAGAGCCGCTACGGAGACCTGAACGAGGGCGGTGCGATCAATGCACTGACCGAGAAACAGACGCTGGGCGGCAGGTCCACGAAACCGGCGGACCCGGCAGCGGCCCAGGCCCTGATCGACCGGTCGATCGGTTATCTTCGCCAAACCGAAAATGTTTTCGGGGACGAGGCATTCGACGAAAAGCGCGAGGACCTGATCGATCGCCTGGCGCAACTGAATGCCGACATCGCCGCGGGTCAAGATTATGGGGCCATACGCAACGCGCTGGCCGAGATCGTGGATATTCTCAGGCCCATCGAGTCGGCCTGCTCGTCGCGCATATACGATTGCAGCCAGGAGATTCAAAAGAAGATCGGGTCCAATGCGGCCTGGGCGGCACTTTCCATGGTCACCCTCGGACTCGTCAAAAAGCCGGCGGCCGATCATCCCGCAAGCGAAAATCCCGAAGGCAGGTAAGGACCATCCCGTCCCTCGTTCGGTCGTGCCCGGCACGCGGTCAGGTCGTTGCGTCTATCCAGGCCGCACACGGCAGGTGAATGGTAACCGTGGTGCCCTTTCCCTGATCGGATTTCACCTCGATCCGGCCGGCATGCTTTTTAATGACGGAGTGGCTGATGGCAAGGCCCAACCCCATACCTTTTTGCGCCCCCATGGGTTTGGTCGTGAAGTAGGGATCGAACACCTTGTCCAGATGGTCCGGCCGAATGCCGCTGCCCTGGTCGTGAATGTCAATCCGCAGGAGCCGGACCGGGGCCAGGAGCGTGTTTTCGCCCGCTTGATCGTCGACCGGACGGGCCTTGATGTTTACGACCCCGCCTTTGGGCATGGCCTCCATGGCGTTGCTGATGACATTCTGAAGGGCTGATTTGATCTGGATTTCGTCGACGGTCACCGGGTCCAGGCGCTCGGCCAGGTGCAGCTGGTAGCGCACATTGGTGCCGCTCAGGGTCAGCTGTGCGGTCTCCTCGAGCAGTCGACCGATCGGGATCGGTTGGCGTTTAGGGGTCCCGCCGGTCGAAAAGGTGAGCAGCCGATTGGCCAGGTCTCTGGCCTTGAAGCAGTTTCTCAAGGCGGTGCCGGCAAAGTAGCGGCGCTTCTCGACATGGGCCAGACTGATTTCGATCATTTCGATATTCCCGACGATGGCCGTTAAAATATTGTTGAAGTCATGGGCGATGCCGCCGGCCAGGGTGCCGATGGATTCGAGGTTGCGCAATTTCAGGCGCTCGGTTTCGGCGCGCTTGTGATCGGTAATGTCGTGGGCCACGTGGACGCACCAGTTGGCCGTCTGGCCGTCGGCCTGAAAGGGCGAGATGGTAAAGATGAAGTGTCCGTTGAGCTTGCGGTTGAACTGCTCCGTCCGAATCGTGCGACCGGTTTTCAGGAACGTGCGGTGGGGGCAGTTCGGCGGCGGTTCCCGGTCTTCGTGCAGGATGTCGAAGCATTTTCTCCCGACACACGCTGCGGGCTCGAGGCCCAGGCGGTCGGCCAGGGCCCGGTTGACCCGCACAATCGTGGACTTGTCGTCGATGATGGCGATCAGATCGGGCACGGCGTCGAAGGTTTGTTCCCACTGGGTTTTGGCGCGCATCACCGCGCGCTCGTTGTTTTTTTGCCGAGTGACGTCACTGATGGTGATAAACAACCGGTCCCGCCGCTCGTCGGGCGATGCGGATGAGTCCCGCCCGTCGATTCGACGGCCGGCCAGGCTGGTGTGAAAAACCGTTCGATCCCGTTTGACCAGGCGCAGTTCCAGATGTTTGCCGTCAGGGTTGTTGAAGAACGCTCTGAAGCGCGCGAAGAACAGGGCCTGATCCGCGGGGTGAATCAGGCGCGAAATCGGCTGGTCGAGCAGATCGGCGAGCGATGTGTCCAGCATGTTCGCCAGGGTCTGGTTGGCCTGCAGCATCATGGCGTTGGCATCGGTCACCACATACCCGACCGGGGCATGGTGGAACAGCTCCAGGTAGCGGTCGCGCGACACTTCGAGCTCGCGCTGGGCCTCACGCAGCTCCTCGTTTTGCATTTCAAGTTCGATCTGGTGAACATGCAACTCGTGCAGCAGGCGTCGGGCGTGCGGGTTCACTTGCGGATCGTCGTCCCACTGCACGGTGGTCAGACGTGTTTCGGCCTTGATACGCAAATCGGAACGCTTTTTATTCGAGTCAGGTTCAGCCGTCTCCACGGTTCCGCTCCCTGGCCGGCGCGGTAGCGCGTCGGCGGTCGATAGTCAGCGCTGCTTGATGGGTGTTTGGCACCGCGCTTCCCGCCGTTTGCGTTCGGTAATGTCGCCGGCGAACCCGCACACGGCCGTCAGGCGGCCCTGGTCGTCGTAAACCGGAAAACCGCGATCATGGATCCAGCAGACGGACTGGTCGGGTTTGACGATGCGGTACTCCACATCCCACTTTCCCGGTCGATAGCCATCTAACCGGTCGAGTACGCGGCCGCGATCGTCCGGGTGGATGGCCTGGACAAACGATCGGGGCGCCCGGTAAAGCTCCTGGATGTCCCGGCCCCAGATCGTCTGGTAAGCCGGGCTGACATAAACGGTTTGCTCGAAATCAGGCGACCTGATCCAGAACACGTCCTGAATGTGGTCGGCCAGCATTTTGAATTTGGATTCGCTTTCGCTCAGTGCATCGGCGGTGGTCTGCAGGCAGTGCTGCGATTGCTTCAGATCGTCGATGTCGATGAAGGTCAGCACGACCCCCGCAAAGGATTCCAGCCCTATTCGGTAGGGGATGATGCGCATGATGTACCACCTGCCGGCTGTGGTTCTGACCTCGCGTTCCACCGGCTGAGCCTGGTCGTTCACGGACTGGATGACCGCTGCCAGGTCGATCTGCTCGAGAAAGTGGTGCAGGTGGACCACCGGCCGGCCAATGTCGCTGTCGACGATCTTGAACAAATTGGCCACTTGGGGCGTAAATTTCCTGATTTCCAGGTTCTCGTCCAGAAAGAGCGTGCCGACGCCGGTGCTTTCCATCAGGTTGCGGATGTCGTTGTTGAGTTCGGTCAGCTCCATGATCTTGCGTTGGTGTTCGGTGTTGACGGTGTGCAGCTCTTCGTTGACCGACTGCAGCTCCTCGTTGGTGCTCTGCAGCTCCTCGTTGCTGGCCAGCAGCTCCTCGTTGGTGGCCTGCAGCTCTTCGTTCGAGGTTTCCAGCTCCTCGATCGTGGCCTGCAGATTCTCACGCGTGAACTGCAGCTCCTGCTCCAGGTCCTGAATGCGCTGGGCGGCTTCGCGGTCCAGATCGTAGGTCGTGGCATCCACATCGGCGGCCGCGCCGCTGCGGCGGTCGGCATTCTCGATGAAGACCGCCGCCAACGGTTCCTGGCCCTTTTTCTCGCGAAACGGCTTGATGCGCATGTCCACCACCCGGTTCGCCTGCTCCTTCCGGATGCGGATGTTGGTGTAGCGGATCTCCGTTTTGCCCCTGAAGGCCTTTTGAATGCCCGTGGACAGGGGTATCGCCAGGTCCTCGATGGAGATGCGCGAGACGTCGTTTACCACGCGGCCCGACGGGTAGCGCAAAATGCCGGTGGCATCGCCGAGCACGTGCAGCAGCTCCATCTGGTCGTTGACTACCATGGTCAGCGGGACGTAGTCACCGGCCACGTTGTCCAGCAGCCGGTCCAGAATGCGGTCTTCCTCGTGAAAGCGCATCGCCTTTTGAGGTCCCAGAAAATGGGGGCGGGCCAGCCGGCCGGGGGTGAAGCGCGCCTTGGATATGGCCAGGTCGTGGCCAAGCGCGTTGAACTTTCCATTGGAGCGGTATATTTTCCACTTGTGGTTGAGCGGGGTGAAATAGTCTGCCAGTTCGCCCGTGGTTTCGCTGTGGCCCAAAAACAGCAGGCCATTGGGGTTGAGTGAAAAGTTGAAATAGTCGAGCACCTTGCGCTGCAGAATCGGCTGCAGGTAAATCAGCAGGTTGCGGCAGGTGACCAGTTCGATGTTGGTAAAGGGCGGGTCCTTGATCAGGTCGTGCTGAGCGAAGACCACCATTTCCCGAATGTTGCGCGCGACCCGAAACGAGTCGTCCCGGCGGACGAAGTATTTCGACAGGTAGGCCGGTGACAGGTCGGCGGCGATGCTCTCGGGGTAAATGCCGTTTCCGGCATGCACGATGGCGTCATTGTCCACATCGGTGGCGAAAATTTTGACATCCACCCGGCTGCCCATGTTGTCGATGCATTCACGGCTGATCATGGCCAGGGTGTAGGCCTCTTCGCCGGTGGAGCAGCCGGCAACCCAGAATCGAACCAGCCCGGTCTGGATGCGCTGCAACAGGGCCGGCAGGTATTCCCGGGCCAGGTGATCGAAGGCTTCGGGATCGCGGAAGAAGCTGGTGACACCGATCAACAGTTCCCGGTAGAGGATGGTCTGCTCCCGGGAGTAGCTCTCCAGGTACTTGACATAGTCGCGCAAGGTGTTGATGTGGCTGACGGTCATGCGCCTTTCGATGCGGCGCACCACGGTTGAAGGCTTGTAATAGGTGAAGTCGATCTGGTGGCGGTCGCGCAACAGCGCGAAAATGTGGGTCAGACCGTCTTCGTCGGTCAAGATGGTGTCCGAGCGCGCCGAACGGGTCTGCTGGGGATGCTTGGCAAAGGCGAGCAGATGCTCGGCCATCTCCTCGGGCGGCAGGATCACGTCCGCCAGGCCGGTGGAGATGGCGCTTTTGGGCATGCCGTCGAATTTGGCCGAACGCGCCTCTTGCACCATGACCATGCCGCCGGACTCCTTGATGGCCCGGACGCCGCGCATGCCGTCGCTGCCGGTGCCCGACAGGATGATGCCAATGGCCTTTTCACCCTGGTCGTCGGCCAACGAGCGCATGAAGATGTCGATGGGCAGAAAGATGCCCGATCGCGACCGTTCCGGATCGCTGAGCATCAGCTTGCCGTGAAAAATGGTCAGGTTCTTTTTGGGAGGGATCAGGTAAACCGATCCGGCCTGCACCGGCATTCCGTTTTCCGCGCGGTGGACCGGCATCTGGGTTCGCTTGGAGAGCAGCTCCACCATCAGGCTCTTGTAATCCGGCGACAGGTGCTGGATGAGAATGAAGGCCAGGGTGTTCCGGCGCGGGATGTTTTTGATGAAGGCCTCGATGGCCTCCAGCCCCCCGGCGGATGCGCCAATGCCGACATAGTGACTGGGGAGATCACGGCCCGGTGAAACCGCCGCGGCCGTGTCACCGTCAACGATGGTCTTCTCAGCCTCGGTGCGCTCGGCAGTCATTCCTGTCGCCTCCTTGTTGCAGCTTAAAAAAAAATAGGCACATTCGCTGCAGAATCAACCTGGGGCGTTGGGCGATTCCGAAAGGCGTTGCCCCATGTCGCTGCCGATTGTCCCGGTTGACGAATTCGAAGCAGCACCCTATAACTGTGCTTCAGGGTCGCGGAAACCGACGGATGCCCTTGCCAATTTTACCGCTGTCGACGCCCGAGTGGTAGCTCGCGGCTGTCAACATGCGGTCAGATGGCGCCTATTGGCCGACGCACCCCTGGCTGATTAGCTTGACCTTGCGGCGGTGGTGACTGCCGCGGTTGAGCGTCTGGTGAGAAACGCGCCCCGGTTTGGCCGGCGGCGTCGCACCACATGACAGTGTGCACGCTTTGCGGTCGATTCGCCCGCCAGGCTGGGCACCGAGAGGTCCATGCCGATGACATCGTGGAAAAAAAAGGCAGCCTACGGTCTTGCCATCGTGTTAGCCGTCTGCGTCGCGGTCTTGCTGACGTGGATCGTCTTCGTCGACTTCGTGGTGGAATTCTGGTGGTTCCAGTCACAGGAACTGGCCACCTATTTCATGATGCGTGTGGTCTACCGCTATGTCGTTTTTGCCGTTTTCACGGCCTTTTTCTTCGGTGTATTCTACCTCAACTTCTGGTTTGCCGCCCGCTCGGTCGGCGTTGCCGGCAGCACCGCCAAAGACCTGGTCAAACTGCTGCACGAAGGGCTGCGCCGGTTCTATCTCCCGCTCTCTTTGGTGATGGCGGTGCCGATCGCCCTGCCGCTGTACACGCACTGGGAAGAAGCGCTCATGTTTTTGATGGGGCCGGCCAGCGGGACGGCCGACCCGCTGTTCGGCAAGGACATCAGCTTTTACCTGTTCCGTCTGCCGATCTACGAACTCATCCAGCGCGAAGTGCTGGTGATGTCGGTCATCCTGATCGCGGTGGTCAGTTTCATGTACTGGTACGAGCATCGCCTGCTGGCCGAGCGGGACGAGCTGTTGCTGCGGCGCGCCCGGGTCCACATCACTGCCCTGGCACTGTTGATCGTACTCTTTTTGTGCTGGGGATTTTTCCTGCAACGTTATGCCCTGCTCAACACCATCATCAATCTGCCGGTCTTTTTCGGACCGGGATATGTGGAGATGCGCATCATCCTGCCGCTGCTGTGGCTGGCCATGCTGCTTCTGGCGGCCACCGGCATCTCACTGGTGGTTGCCGTGAACCGGCGTTCCGGCTGGAAGCTTCCGGTTGTTTTCGGTCTCATTTTCGCTTTGGCCCTCGTGGTTCTGAACGCCGGTTTTATAACCGATGCCATTCGTCAGTATGTCGTCGCGCCCAATCAGATCGTTCGCGAACGCGCCTATATCAGTGCCAACATCCAGTCGACCCTGGCGGCCTACGGGCTCGATGCGGTCGAAACCAAGGATGTGCCGACCGGAGACAGAACGGCGTTCGACGCCACGGACCCGGCCATGCTGCGCCGCCTGCAGAACGTACCCGTTTGGGACCGGGAAATGCTGGGCGGCGTTTTCGAGGAGTTGCAGGGTATCCGGACCTATTACTCGTTTCCAACCATCGATGTCGACCGCTACACCGTCGAGGGAGCCTACCGTCAGGTCTATCTGGGGGCCCGCGAGATCCAGTTCGCCAAGCTGCCCCAATCCGCCCAGAACTGGATCAACCTGCACCTGCAGTACACCCACGGCCAAGGGGTGGTCATGATACCGGCCGCCCAGGCCGGAGACGAATTCATGACCTGGTTCATCAAGGACATTCCGCCCCGGTCCGACTTCGGATTGGTCAGCGAACAGACGTCGATCTATTTCGGGCAGGAGAACAAGCCCTACGTGATCGTACCCAACGATTCCGGAGAGACCGAGTTGACCACCGGCGACGATGAAACTATCGTGCACTATGGCGGCCAAGGCGGTGTGGCCGTCAATTCGATCTGGCGCAAGCTGCTGATGGCCATCTACTTCAAGGATCGCAACATATTTTTTACGACCAAGACCAATGACCGCAGCCAGCTGCTCTTCCGCCGCAATATCATCGAGCGCATCACGCACATCACGCCCTTTTTAAGGCTCGACCAGGATCCCTATGTGGTCATCACACCCGACGGCTTGTACTGGATTCAGGACGCCTACACCACCTCAAACCGATACCCGCTGGCCCCACCGGTGGAGGAGGGCGTCAACTATATTCGCAACTCGGTCAAGATCGTTGTCGACGCCTATACGGGACGCGTCACTTATTTTACATTCGACACCACCGATCCGATCGTCATGGCCTACCGCCGGATGTATCCGGGCCTGTTCGAGCCCGCGGAAGCGATGCCGGATGCGTTGAAAAGCCATATTCGCTACCCGCAGGACATCTTTCGCATCCAGGTCGACATCTACGCCAAATACCATCAGGAAAACCCGGAGCGGTTCTACCGGCAGGAGGACATCTGGGAATTTTCCAAAATCGCCCAGGGCAAGGAACTGGTGCCGGCCAACCCCTACTTTCTGACCCTGGACCTGATCGAACCGGGCAAAGAAGAGTTCCTGCTGTTCATGCCCCTGTCACCCTTCGGCCGCGACAACCTGCGGGCCATCATGATCGCCGGCAGCGACGGCGATCGTTACGGGAAGATCTTCGCCTACCGATTCCCCCGCGACCAACAGGTCTACGGTCCGGCTCAGATCCAATCCTTGGTCAACCAGGACGTCATCATATCCGAGCAGTTCACGCTCTGGAATCAGGAGGGCTCCGAGGTGATTCTGGGCAAGATGATCATCGAGCCCACGGGAGGCTCCCTTTTGTACATACAGCCGGTCTACCTCCAGGAGGAGGGGCGCCTTAAAATTCCGCAGTTGAAGCGCCTGATCATGGCCATCGACGACGCCGTGGTCATGGCGCCCAGTCTGGAAGAGGCCGCGGTCAAGCTGGAGGCCGAACTGGCCCGCAAGTCGATCCGTCGGGACCGGCGATCCCCGTCGCCGCCGGCGTCCGATGCGCAGCCGTCCACCCCGGCGGGCGATCCGGCCGGGCCGGCATCCCCGGTGCCCGCAACGCCTTCGAAGGACGCTCCCGGCCAGGCGAATCAAGGCGATCCATCTTGACAAGGTGCGCCAAAAGCAGGACAATAGGGCATCATCGCAGTTTCTCACACCTCGGACACCATCATCATGGCGAGCACCGTCGACGCCGCCACTTCAAGGGAGGGGCATTCCATGATCAAACGCATTCTGGTCGGTTTGGGCGGGACGCCGTTCACCAAGGTGAGTACCCACTGCGCCACGGTGCTGGCCCGTCACCATCAGGCGCAGACCACCGGGGTGACCGTGGTCAACCTGGGCAAACTGGGCAAGGTGGGACCCGTGCCCGCGGGCGCGGGAATCTATGCCCAGCGCCTGCGTGAAAAGCGCCAAAGCGTGACACGCGAGGGTATCGAGGCCGCGGTCGAGGCCTTCAAGCAGAGCTGCAGCGCGCAGCAGGTGGTGTGCCGGCGCATCGAATATGAGCAGGAGGACCCGTTCACGGCCATGATCGCAGAGGCCCGCTACAACGACCTGACCATCTTCGGGCTGCGCAGCATCTTCGACTACGGCTTTATCAGCGATCCGGACAAGGCCATCGTGAAGCTGGTCACCCAGGGCGTCCGGCCGATTCTGGCGGTTGCCGAAGAGTACCGCCCGGTCAAAAAAGCACTCATGGCCTACAGCGGCTCCATGGAATCGGCCAAAGCCATTCGCCACTTTTTGCACCTGAAGCCCTGGCCCGACGTCTCCCTTCACATCGTCCACTTCAAAGAGAGCGCCGACAAGGAACCGTTCCTGCTCAAAGATGCGGCCGACTTTTGCCAGGCGCACGGCTTTGCGGTGCAGACCGACATGCTGGAGGGGCAGGCGCGCTCGGACCTGCTGCCTTACGCCCGTGAGATCGACGCCGATCTGATCGTGATGGGCAACAGCGTCCACAAGACGCTGGTCCGGCAGCTTCTGGGCGATACGGTGCTGGAAACCATCAAGTCGGCCGACCGGCCGCTTTTCCTGTCCCAGTAGCATGACCCCGCCACCACCAGACCACGCATCCCGTCGAGGCGGCCCCAGTTCGCTCGGACTTGCTACGGCGCTTCTGCCCCTGGCGCTGTTTGCCGGTCTGTGCATCGTGTGGCCCCGGGTCGTCCAGGGAGTCGTTTTCACGGCGGCGTGGCCCTGGATGCCCGGGCTGGACGTCTATCTGCGGTTCCGGCTTGACGGGTTGAGCCTGCTGTTCGGACTGATTGTCACCGGCAGCGGCGTGTTGGTCTCCCTCTTCTCATCCAGTTACATGGCCGCAAAACCGCTCACCGGGCGGTACTTCGTCTTCCTACACCTGTTCATGCTCTCGATGGTGGGCCTGGTCATGGCCGACAACCTGCTGCTGCTCTTTGTCTTCTGGGAGATGACCACCCTTTTTTCCTACCTGCTGATCGGATTCGACCACGACTCCGCGGCGACCCGCGACAACGCCAAACAGGCCATCCTGGTCACGGGCGCCGGCGGACTGGCCCTGCTGGTGGGGATTTTGCTGCTCGGCACGGCCGGCGGGTCCATGACCCTCAGCGACTGGACGGCCTCGGGCGACACGATCCGCCGGCACCCGCTCTATCTGCCCATTTTCGGCCTCTTCATGCTGGGCGCGATGACCAAGTCGGCCCAGTTTCCGTTTCACTTCTGGCTGCCCAACGCCATGAGCGCCCCCACGCCCATCAGTGCGTTTTTACACGCCGCCACCATGGTCAAAGCCGGCATCTACCTGCTGATGCGCGTGCACCCCCTGCTGGGCGGCACGACCGTGTGGATGGGCAGCCTGGTCGTCATCGGCGGCGTCACGGCCATCTGGGGGGCCGTGCGCTCCCTTGGCCCCTGTGACCTCAAACGCATGCTGGCCTTCACGACCCTCATGGCCCTGGGCACGCTGACCATGTTCCTGGGCAGCAACAACGCCGCCTCCCTCACCGCGGCCACCACCTTCCTGCTGGTTCACGCCCTTTACAAGGCGGCCCTGTTTCTGGCGGTGGGCAGCATCGACCACGAGACCGGCACCCGGCGGCGCGATCAGCTGGGCGGGCTCTGGCGCGCCATGCCGGTGACCGCCCTGGCGGTGGCCTTCGCCACCATGTCCATGGCCGGTTTCCCGTTGTTCTTCGGATATGTGGGCAAGAAGATCATGTACATGGGGGCCTTGACCGAGGAGGTGCTGCCCCTTTTTGCCACGATCGTCATCCTGCTCGCCAATTCGCTCATGACCGCCGTGGCCGGCGTGCTCCTTTTGGGTCCGTTCGCCGGCAAGCGACGGCCGTCGCTCGCCACGGTCCACGACCCCCCCTGGACCATGCGCTGCGGGCCGACCATCATGGGCGGGTTGTGCCTGCTGTTCGGCCTCATTCCCGACTGGGTTTCAACCAACCTGATCCAGCCGGCCGTGGGCGCCTTTTTCAGCGGCCCGGCCGCGGTCCCCCTGCCCCTGTTTCACGGGGTCAACATGCCCTTGCTGCTCAGCGTCGCCACCTTGACCTTAGGGGGTTTGATCTATTTCACGCGCCGTGTCATTACGGCCGGGCTGTCGGCGATGTCGGCGCGCTTTCCCCTCAGCGCCCAGGGCGGCTATGAAGTCCTCTTGAACCTTTTCCTGAAAAGCGCTCATGCCATTACCGGCCTACTGCAAAACGGTTCGCTGCACCGCTATCTGCTGATCACCATTTCTGTCTTCACCCTGACCACGGCCGTGTTCTGGCTGCACAACAGCACGGGGATCTTCGCATCCCTGCGGCCACCGGATCTGCCGCTTTCCCAGTGGCTGCTGGTCGGCATCATGAGCGCCGCCATCGTGGCGGTGGTGGTCACCCGATCACGGGTCCTGGCGGTGTGCGCCCTGGGGATCGTGGGCGGCGGCGCGGCACTCGTGTTTCTGGTCTACGGGGCCCCGGACCTGGCGCTGACCCAGCTGCTGGTGGAAAACCTGACCTTGATCATCGTGTCGATCGTCCTGCTGCGGCTGCCGCCCCTGGACAAAAGGGCGCCGCCGGTGAGCGGCATGCGCTGGGTCGACGGCCTGGCGGCCGTTTGCGCCGGCATCCTGGTGGCCGCGCTCTCCGTGGCCACGACCGGCGGTGACATCGACCGCCAGCTGACCGCATTTTTCGAGCAGAACAGCGTCATCGCGGCCCACGGGCGCAACATCGTCAATGTCATTCTGGTCGACTTTCGAAGCCTCGACACCCTGGGCGAGATCACGGTGGTGGCCACGGCGGGCCTGTCGGGTTTCGCCCTGATCCACCGACGGCAAAAGTGAGGAGAACCATGGGATCGTTCATTCTGCGCGCCGCCACCCGCATGCTGGTCGGACTGATTCTGGTCTTTGCCGTCTACCTGCTGCTGCGGGGCCACAATGCCCCCGGAGGTGGCTTTGCCGCCGGCCTGGTCGCCGGAACCGGGTTTGCCCTGTTTGCCATTACCGAGGGCCCGGCCGCGGTCCGGCAGGCCCTGCGCGTCGACCCGATGATGTTCATCGCCTGGGGGCTGCTGCTGGCCGCCGGGTCGGGACTGGCCGGCGTCGTCGTCGGTCAGCCCTACCTGACCGGACGGTGGTGGCCGGCCGATCCGACCCCGGGCGCGGCTTTGGTCGGCACGCCGCTGATCTTCGACATGGGGGTGTTTCTGGTGGTTTTCGGCAGCATCATGACCCTCGTGCTGCAGTTGGAGGAGAGTTGACATGGAGACCGTTCTGGCCATCCTGTGCGGTGCCATGGTGGCCGCCAGCGTTTTCCTCATGCTGGGCCGAAATCTGGTGCGGTTCATCTTCGGGCTCGTTCTGGCCAGCAACGCCATCAACTTGTTGATCTTCGCCTCCGGCCGCCTGGAGTCGTGGCATCCGCCCCTGGTCCCGGCCCATTCGGCCACCCCGGAAGCCGCGCTGGCCAACAGTCTGCCCCAGGCCCTGATCCTGACGGCCATCGTGATCGGTTTTTCGCTGCTGGTGTTTATTTTTATCCTTTTTTTCCGGGCCTATCAGACCCTGGGTACCGTTGACACGGAAGCCATGACCGATGCCGAACCGAAGGCGGGCCGGGAGCGAGCGGCGCAAAAGGAGCCGTCGTGAACAACGGTCTGGTGGCACCGATCATCATCCCCTTCTTTGCCGCCGCGCTGGCGCTGGCGGGGCGGCGCCGCCCCGGCTTCCAGAGCGGCGTGACCCTGCTGGCGGCGTTTTTACACCTGGCGGTGGCTGTCTGGCTGCTTCACTGGGTCCATCACCATGGCATCAGCGTGCTGCACGTGGGCGGCTGGCCGGCGCCGTTCGGCATCGCCCTGGTGGCCGATCACCTGGGCCTGCTGATGATCCTGGTGACCAGCGTGGTGTACCTGGCCGCAGCCGTCTACTCCCGGGCCGACATCGATGCCGACGCTGTCCGGCGCGGATACTACCCGCTGATCAACATTCTGGTGGGCGGCATCAGCGGCGCCTTTTTGACCGGAGACCTGTTCAACCTGTACGTCTGGTTCGAGGTCATGCTGATGGCATCGTTCGCCCTGCTGGTGCTGGGCCGGACGCGGGCCCAGCTGGCCGGCGGCGTCACGTACGTGGTCATCAACCTCATTTCGACCCTCTTGTTTCTGACCGGCCTGGGGCTGATCTACGGCATGACCGGCACGCTCAACATGGCGCATCTGCACGTCAAACTGCAGACGGCCGCCGATCCGGGCCTGGTGGCGGCGGTGGCCGTGCTCTTTCTGACCACATTCGGCATCAAGGCCGGATTGTTTCCGCTTTTTTTCTGGCTGCCGGCCTCCTACCACACCCCGCCGGTGGCCGTATCGGCCATCTTTTCAGGGCTGTTGACCAAGGTGGGGGTGTACGCCCTGATCCGCACCTTCACCTTGCTGTTTCCCTTCGCGGACAACGGTCTGCGCACGCTGGTGCTGGCGGTGGCGGGTGCCACCATGCTGGTCGGCGTGCTCGGTGCCGCCAGCCACAACCAGGTGCGCCGCATTCTGTCGTTTCACATCATCAGCCAGGTCGGCTACATGGTGCTGGGCCTGGCCCTGTTCACCCCGCTGGCCCTGACCGGCGCGGTCTTCTACCTGATTCACCACATCATCGTCAAAGCCAACCTGTTTTTCGTCAGCGGCCTGATCCGGCGCTGCGGTGGGGCTTTTGAACTGGCCCGGGTGGGCGGGCTGTATCGGCGCCACGGCTTGGTGGCGCTGCTGTTTTTTGTCCCCGCCTTTTCGCTGGCCGGGTTTCCGCCCCTGTCCGGATTCTGGGCCAAAATGATCCTGATTCGGGCCAGCCTCGACATCGGGCAATATTTGCTGGCCGGTGTGGCTGCCGTGGTGGGGCTGCTGACCGTTTACTCGATGACCAAAATCTGGGCCGAAGCCTTCTGGAAGCCCGCCCCGCCCGACGGCGAACCGCCGCCGTCGGCAGCCGGGCGGATCGACGGCTGGATGCTGGCCCCCGTGGTCGCCATGGCGGCCGTGACCGTCTGGATCGGGCTGGCACCCGGGCCGCTATTTCAATTGGCCAGCCGGGCCGCCGCGGAACTGCTCGACCCGGCCGCCTATGTTTACACCGTCATAGGGGCGCTGCGATGAACCTGTTTTTCATCAACACCTTTATCGCTTTGGGCTACGTTGCCGTTCAGGGCCAGTTGACCCTGTCGGGACTGCTGATCGGGTTTGGATTGGGGTACCTGGCCCTGTGGCTCACCCAGCCGCTGTACGGTCAGTCGCGCTATTTTCAGCGGGTGCCCAAAAGCGTGCTGCTGCTGGGCTTCTTCCTTGTGGAGCTGGTGCACTCCAACCTGCGCGTGTTCTGGGACGTCATCACACCCGGACACATCAGCCGCCCCGGCATCGTCGGTGTGCCGCTGCGCGCCGCGACCGAGATGGAGATCCTGCTGATCGCCAACATGATCTCGTTGACCCCCGGAACGCTCAGCATCGACCTGTCCGAGGACCGCCGCACCCTTTATGTGCACGTCATGTTCCTGGACGATCCGGACCGCTTCCGCAAGAGCATCAAGGAGGGACTGGAGCGGCGTTTGCTGGAGGTGACCCGATGATCGCTGACGCTAACACCCTCGTCCTGTGGACCAGCCGCCTGACCCTGGCGGTGCTGATCGTCAGCATGGCCCTGGCCTTCGTTCGACTGGTTCGCGGCCCGCGCGCGGCCGACCGGATCGTGGCCCTGGATCTGATCGCGGTGCTCATCGTGGCTTTTCTGGGCGCCTACGCCGTGCATGCCGGCGACACCTCCTTTCTGGACGTGGCCATCGCCTACGCCCTGGTCGCCTTTCTGGGTACCGTGGCCTTGTCCCGCTATCTGCTGCGCTCGCGCGACCGCAACGGCCGGCCGCGCGAGTGGCGGGGGGAACCATGAGTGCCATCATCGCCGTCGCCCTGCTGATCGCCGGCAGCCTCTTTTGCCTGGTTGCCGCCGTGGGCATGCTGCGCCTGCCGGACACGCTCATCCGCATGCATGCCGCCACCAAGGCCGGCACCTTGGGGGCGGGGTGCATCCTGGCCGCGGAAGCCGTGGTCGCCAACGACCCGGGGACGAGCGTGAAAGCCATCGCCGCGATCGTCTTTTTGCTGTTCACCGCGCCGGTGGCGGCGCATCTGATCGGTAGAGCCGCCTACCATCGCGGAATTGAACTGTACCGTCGCACCACGATTGACGAACTCGGGGATGAACTGCGGGCCCGCTGCCGCGATCAATCGGATGCGACCCCTTTGAATCCGGACATTCTGTGCGAGACGGAAAGTGATCGAGCTACTTAAAAAATTCGAGCGTTACATCCTGGATGCCCTGATCATCATGCTGGCTTTCGTCATTCTGGTGGCCACCATTGAGCTGGGGTGGATCATCGTCAAGGACTTGATGCGGCCGCCGGTCTTCCTGCTGGAAATCACCGACCTGTTGGAGATCTTCGGATTTTTCCTGATGGTACTGATCGGTATCGAACTGCTGGAAACCATGAAAGCCTATGTGCTCGAAAACGTCATCCACGTCGAAATCATTCTCGAAGTGGCCCTGATCGCCATCGCACGCAAGGTGATCATCCTGGACTTCGAAAAGTATGACGGGTTGACCGTTATGGGCACCGCGGCGTTGATCGTCGCCTCTGCGGCCGGTTTTTACGCGGTCAAGCGGCGGGTCTACGTCCCGCCGAAGTGTCCCACGAACAGATAGCGCCATATCCGGCCAAACCCAAACAGCGGGTGCTCAAGGCCGGGGCGGGGTTGGCAGGGGGTGGGCGCCCGATGCGCGCTTGGGAATCTTGATCGAAAAGCGCGTTCCGGTGTGCGGTGCCGATTGGAGGGAAATGCCGCCGCCGTGCCGGGTCAGGATGCGGTTGGAGATGAACAGGCCCAGACCGGTGCCGTGGTCGCCCTTCGAGGTGAAAAATGGGGTGAATACATTGGCCTGGGACGTTTCATCCATGCCGATGCCGTTGTCCGAGACGTTGAAATAGATGTGGTCGGCATCCTGGGTGACTTCGAAACGGATCTCGTGTTGCCGGCCCGACGGGTCCGACCGGCAGGCTTCGACGGCATTGTCGATAATGTTGGTCAGGGCGCTGCGAACGATGCCGGCATCGACCTCAAAACGGCCGATGGCCGCGTCGATGCGGTGGTGCAGTGCGATGCCGCGTGCGTTGATTCCCGGTTTCACGGTGCGCAAGATCTCCTCGGCAAACTCGTTGACCTCGATCTTTTCCCACTTCAGGTCCTTCTCCTTGGCGTAGTAGAGGATGTCCAGGACCATGTCCCGGATGCGCCGCACCATGAAGCGCACGATATCCCAGCCCTCACGGATCTGCTCCTGATCCTCGCGCTTGAATCCGGAGTCCAGCAGATACATGCCGCCGTCCAGGCCGGTGAGCAGTCCCTTGATGCCGTGGGAAACCGAACCGATCATCAGGCCCAGCGACGCCAGCTGGTCTTCCAGGCGGCGGGTGCGGGTAATGTTGGTGGACATCTCCATCACGTGGGTGATCCGGCCGTCCGTGTCGCGGATGGGGGCGGTCTGAATGAGCACCCGGTAGGTTTCGCCCCGTTTCGAGGTGACGTCCATTTCGCACTGGTGGGACTGGCCGTCAGTGAACGTTCGGGCCACCGGACACTCCGGGCAGACCTGGTCACGGTTCTTGTAGATCTGGTGGCAGGTACTGGCGGCGGAAAGGTCGAAATCTTCCTGAAAGCGGCGGTTGGCGGCCTGAATGGTCATGTCGGGCGCCTGCACGGTAATGTAGCAGGGGGCCTGGTCGAACAGCTGCTGGTAGCGCTGCTGGGTGGCCTGAAGGCGTTCCTGGAGCCGCCGGACTTCGTCGACATCGGCCCCGATCTCCACGACCAGCTCCACATCCCCGCGGCTGTCGCGGATCGGGGCGGTGTGGACCATGACCGGCCCCTGGGTCCCGTCGGCATAGGTTACCGTCACCCGGCGGCGAACGCCGGTGCCGGTGGCGAAGGTCTCGTCTACCGGAGCGGTTTCGGCCTCGTCCGGCGGATAGGCGGCCCCGCTGGGTCGTCCGACGTGGTCTCCCAGCCGCTCCCGGTAAAGGGCGTTGATGCCGATGATCTCCCGGCGGCGGTTGTGGATGGCCACGAAGCAGGGCAGCTCGTTGAAACAGTTGATGCCGCTGTCCAGATCGCCGGCGATGCCGCGCAGCGCCGAGGAGAGGCCCTCCACGGCCTGGCCGACGGCGGCCAGCCGTTCGGCCTTGATCAGCCGGGCGGTCTGGGCCTGCACCAGGTTTTCCAGGTTTTCGGTGTAGGCCCGCAGCTGCCGGCGCATGTCGATGCGGTCGTTGGCCCGCTTCAAGGCGATTTCGAGCACATCGTCGTTGATGGGTTTGGTGATAAAATCGGTCGCTTCCAGTTTCAGGCACTTGATGGCCAGATCCATGTCGCCGTGCCCGGTGAGCATGATCACTTCCGTGTCCGGACTCTCGGCCTTGATCTGCTGGAGCAGTTCGATGCCGTCCATCAGGGGCATCTTGATGTCGGTGAGGATAATGGGGGGGGCGTGCTGCCGAAAGACCGTGAGCCCCTCGTGGCCGTTTTCGGCGGTCAACACCTGGTAGCCGATGTCCATGAGGGAGATACCCAGCACCTTGCGGATGCCTTCCTCGTCATCGACCAGCAGGATTTTGGTTTCCATCGCTACACTTTCCGAAAGCCGCCATGCCGCGGCACCGCGGTCAGGCCAGCAGCCGCGCCGCCGTTTCGATCAACAACCGGGCATCGGGCGGCTTTTCCAGGTATGCGTCCGGCTCGGGCAGGGGGGTCATCATCTGGACGTTGAGCATTTTCAGGTAATGTTCGAAAGCGGGTTTTCCCACCGCCGAGAGCATGATGACCGGGATGTGCCTGAGGCGCTGGTCCAGCTTCAGGCTTTTGTACATCAAGGCCCCGCCCGTACCCGGCATCATGACGTCCAGGACGACCAGATCCGGTTCGATTTCGCGGGCTTTGGTCAGGCCGGCCGATCCGTCCCGGCAGGTTACGGGTTCGTAGCCATGGGTTTTGAACAGGGCCGAAATGAACACCCGCATGTCCATGGCATCATCGACGATGAGGATGGTCCCCTTGGCGGGGATCGTTTTGGCAGATCGGGGGCTTTTCATGGATCTGGCGACGCGTCAGCCACGGGTGCGAATCAATCGGATTCCTCGTACACCTTGTCCGGGTGGTTGACGCTGGCCACCGGACAGGCGGAGCGCAGCACGACCTGCTCGACGGTGGAGCCCAGCAGGGCCAGCTCCGGATCGACCTCGCGGGTGTGATGGGCCAACACGATCAGATCGGCCTGTTTTTCGCGGGCAAACTTGAGAATTTCCACGTATGGCGTGCCCTCGCGGATACCGACCTCGACCTGGTCGAACGATTCCAACTGCGATACATACTTGGTTTCGATCTTTTGACGCGCCGCTTCGATGCGCGCTTCGATTTCGGTTTGACCCCTCACCTTGCCGGGTTCGGCGCTGTTGATGTCCACGGCATGGAAGATGTGCAGGTTCGCGTTGACCTCCTTGGCCAGGCGTGCCGCCCAGAGGAAGGCGCTCGTTGCGGCGGTGGAAAAATCGGTGCCCACGACGATGTTGGAGAACAGTTTCCAGCAGGTGGTGCAGGGGCGGCTGATGATGACCACCGGACAGCGGGCGCTTTTGGCCACCCGCTGCATGGTGCTGCCGACCACGCTGCGATAGCGCGCGGCGCCGATATCCTCGTCGCGGGTGTGGGCGCCCATGATGATCAGGTCCACGTCTTCGCTGCGCGCCTTGCGCAGGATTTCACGGGGCGGGACGCCGATGACCGCTTCGATGGTGACATGGTCGCTGTCCTTGAGCAGGTCGGCATAGGTGTTGCGGATTTCCTCTTTGACCCACTCCACGTAATCCGGGTCGACCTGTTCGTCCTCCCCGGTGCGCACGTCGGTCACGAACGAACTGTAGCCGCGGCTGGGCAGGCCGAGGACGTGAAAGACACACAGTGCGGCGTCCCATTTCATCTCCAGGTCGAAAGCCACTTTGGCGGCATTGTCGCACGCCGGTGATGCCGTGGTGGCGAAGAGGATCTTTTTAAACATGGATTATCTCCTTAGTTGGCATTCCCGGGGAGTTCCGTGAAATCCGAGCTCCCATCCAATACCCTCGACGAATTCGAAAAGCGTGAAGACGGTGTCGAACTCGAAGACGTCCACCCGGTCTCCGAACACAACATGTTTGAGCTTGCCCAGGCGCACCGTCGTGTCGAGCAGCATGTCCATCCGGTAGTCTTTGATGGGAACGGTCTTGCCGTCCGACCACCCGTTGAAGCTGCGATATATTTCCAGCCGCGGTGCTCCGGGAAAGCCGATCATCTCCACGGTTCTCTCCAGGACCAGGGCATGGACACCGTCCACCCGGCAGTCCGCCTGCGCCGCGCCACGGTACTGCTCCATGAGGTCGGGAAAGAAGGCGTTCAGGTGCATCAGCGTGTCGTACATGGCCAACATTTTGAAGAAGCTGCGCAGCGTGTAGCCGTCGGCCAGGGTCACCTGACGGGCCAGGCTGGCCAACAGCGCGGCCTGGTCCCTCCCGGCAATGGTGGCGATGCGGCCGTCGCCGTGCAGGTCGACCGGGTCCATGGGCCGGCGCTACGCTTCTTCCTGGGGCAGCAGGTGCTCGGGAACCGTTACCATGCTGATCAGCAGTGGCTTGAGGAAGGACCAGCGAATGCCGACCTTGTAGACCTCCTCCAGGTCCCGGATGGCGTCCCAGCAGTTGTGGCACGGCGCAACCACCAGCTTGGCGCCGGTGGCCAGGATCTGATCGCGCTTGACTTTCAGGCCGATGTTGCGTTCCTGACGGTAGCGGCCGATCCCGTTGAGGCCGCCGCCGCCGCCGCAGCAGAAGTTGTGTTCCCGGCAGGGGCGCATTTCGCGAAAGTCCTCGGCAATGTAGCTCATGATCTCCCGGGCGCAGTCGGCCAGTCCCGCATTTCTGACATAGTTGCACGAATCCTGGTAGGTCACCGGTTCCTTGATGCGCTTGGCCGGGTCGATCTTCAGCTTGCCGGTACGCAGGGCTTCGGCCACCCACTCCACGTAGTGAAAGCTCTCGACGGGGGTTTTGCCCGATTTCAGGCCGGCCCAGTAAGGCCCCTCGAGGACCGTGGCGCGGTAGGCGTGCCCGCATTCGGTGACCACCATGCGCTTGGGTTTGAGCCGGTCCATGGCTGCGTAAACGCTTTCCACCTGGATCTTGCAGGCCCCCCAGTCGCCGGCGAACATGGCCAGGCTGGTCTCCTCCCAGCCTTGGCTGGGTACGGTCCAGTTCTCGCCGGCGATGTGAAAGAGCACCGCCGCTTCAGCCAAATCTTCGGGATAGTGTTTGGGCTCCCGGGCATTGACCGTGTAAATGATGTCGGCGTTCTCCTTGTCCACGGGGATTTCCAGGCCCGGCCAGTCCTCCTCGTACTCCTCGGCCATCCACTCGCAGGTGTCGACCCAGTCTTCGGTGGTGATGTCCATCTGGGCGTTGAAGATGCGGTGCATGCCCGATCCGATTTTCAGTTCCCAGGGCACGAAGCCCTGGCTGAAACACAGTCCGCGCAGGTAACCGAACATCACCCCCATGTCGATCCCGAATGGGCAGTAGGTGGCGCAGCGGTTGCAGCAGGTGCACCTGGACCAGGCCGTGTCCATGACCATGTGCATGAAATCGTTGTCCACGCGTCCCCGGCGCTTGACCAGTTCCCCCAGGGTGGACTGAATCTTGTAGGACGGCACCTGCTTGGGGTCGCGGCCGTTGGCCAGGTAAAAGAAGCAGCTGTCGGCGCACATACCGCAGTGGGCGCAGATTTCCAGCCAGGTCCGGATACGGGACTTGCAGGTCTTTTTCAGCGTCGCCGCCAGAGCGTCGCTGTCCACATCCAGCCGTTTCATCTCCTCGTAGTACTGCTTGCCGCTCTTGTCGGCCAACAGAGCGTCCAGTTTTTCCTTGGTGTCGACGATCTGCTTGTTGCACAAAATGCCTTCGGGCATCGTGTCACCCCCGATTGGTAGTGAGTCAAATTGTCAATGGCCTCGGGAGGCTTACCAGGCCATCCCCTTGCTTTTCATGCCGCCGCGTTTGATACCGAAGTCCATGCCCAACTGCGCCCGGGAGAGGAAGAAGAGCAGAAAATGGGACAGTTTGGTGAATGGGATGGCCACCAGCATCACCTCGCCGCTCAGCACGTGCGCGACGATCCAGAAGTCGTAGCTGCCCACCTGGTGGTAGGCGATAAAGCCGGTCAAAAATGGGGCCACGGCGATGGCCAGTATCACGAAATCATAGGGTTTGGTCAGGATGCGCACCTCCGGCAGAGCGATGCGCCGCAAGATGATGAACAGCGCGGCGACGATCACCGCCATGGTCATCAGATCGGCCACCCCTTCGGGCAGGGTGGGCAGGCTGAAGCCCCAGCGTTCGAGGAGCAGCACATTGTGTCCCACCAAAAAGATGGGGGTGGCCAGCAGGCAGATGTGGAAGACGAACACCAGGATCGTGAATCCGGGGTAAAACCGCCAGCTGTGGGTGCCGAAGGGAACCAACCAGAAGAAGATGGACCGCAGGGCACCCTTGATGCCGTAGGCCACGTTGACCGTGTAGGTCACCCGGTCCAGCTGCCAGTTCAAGCCGCGCACGTACCACACCAGGCGCCAGAGCAAACCGACAAAAAAGATGCCAAAGGCGAGCCAGGCCAGGGGGCCGGTTACAAATTCATACATGGGTCGCTCCTTTGAAAAACATGCATATTACCTATATCCGCCACGTTTGTGCCGCATGTCAACATCGCCGTGCCGACCGGGGTTACGGTTTGTCCCGGTCGGTCAGAAAGCGCCAGAATCCGGCGATGCCCAACAGGGCGGCCACGATCAGGACATAGGTGACGTTCTTGGTATGCAGCATGAACTCGTGCAGGGTGTAAAAGCTCTCCATGGCCGTCCATTTCCTTTCGGCGATCAATGGGGTTCGTAGTCGGGGTGCGCGTAAAGGACCGGCATGCGGGTCACGATAAACCGGTAAATCACGATGCCCAGGGTGACGATGAAGACGCTGATGCCGATCTCCATCCAGTGAGGGAAATAGCGCTCGCTGGCGGGCAGGTGCCAGTTGAAGGCCACCAGGCAGATGTTGAAGCGATTGACCACAATGCCCAGCACCGTCCAGGCGGCGGTCACGCGGATCAGCTTGATGTTGTTGTCCCTCACGCCCACGGCGTACAAAAAGGCCGGCAGGGCGACGAAGCCCAGCAGTTCAACCAGGTACCAGGCCCCATAGCCGGTGGCCAGGTAGTGCCAGTTGTTGTCGACGCTGATGCCGATGACCTTGATGATGAAATACCCGGCCAGCACGAAGGCGGCCGCCTTGCCGAATCCCAGCGGCAGGGTGTCTTTTTCGGCCAGGTGGCCCTCGTCCATCATGTTGGCGAAATAGCGGTTGGAGAGGGTGCTTTCGAAGATCACCATGGAGAGTCCCGCGATCACCGCCGTGACGAAAAAGTAGATCGGCAGGTAGGGGCTGTACCACAGGGGGTGCAGTTTCGATGGCGCGATCAGAAACAGGGCCCCCAAAGACGACTGGTGCAGTGTCGAGAGCACCACGCCGAAGATGGTCAGCAGCAGGGTCAGCTTGACGACGAGGTTGCGGGCCCGCTTGAGCCCCAGCCACTCCAAGGCCGCCGGCGAAAATTCGATGAACAGCACCGTCAGGTACAGGGCCACGCAGGCGGCCACTTCGAACAAAAGCGAGGTGGTGCCGCGCTGCACGATAAAGGGGTAGGGCAGCCGCCAGGGGCGCCCGACGTCATAGTGCAGGGCCAGAACGACCAGGGCGTATCCCAAAAAACCGGTCAGGATGGCCGGGCGGACGGCGGCGTGGTATTTTTTCATCCCGAAAATATAGACCGCGGCCGAGGTCACGAAGCCGCCGGCAGCCAGGGCGACGCCGACCAGCAGGTCGAAGCCGATCCATATGCCCCACGGGTTGTAGTCGGACAAGTTGGTGACGGCATCCAGCCCCAGCGTGAATCGCAAGATGGTCAGGATTGCCCCGATCAGCAGGATGACACCGGCCACGATATTGAACGGCGAGGCCACGATGTTGAACGGGGAAAGCTTGGGTTTTCCCATGCTGGCTGCATCTTCAGACATAAAGCACTCCTCCCGAAAGGTTTGGACCCATGCGGCCCTGATCGGTTTATGCGTCGGTGTCGTCGTCTGGGGCTTTGGGTGGCGAGGCCGTTTCGGCCTTGGCTCTGGCCTGAGCCTCGGCATCCAGGGCCGCTTTGACGGCTTTTTCGACGGCGGTCGCCTTTTCCTGCTTGGCTTTTTCCATGGCGGCATCGAGCTTGGCCGAGGCTTGCTGGTCAGCCTGGGCCAGGGCGCTGGCCACGGCTGCGGCCTTTTCCTCGGCGGCGATCTTCTCCTTGCGTCGGTTCATGGCGTAGATGCCGGTCAGCAGGATCGGCCAGAGTCCCACGACCATGGGAACCGCACCCAAGGCGCCGGCGGTCAGCTCCGGGGCCGGTGTGACGCCCAGATCCATGCGCATGCCGATGGTTTCGAACGGAACGCCGGACAGATAGAGCCAGTTGGTGCCGCCCATTTCCCGTTCGCCGTAAATGTGGTCGACGTAAACGTCCGGCCGGCGGGTGATGCGTTGACGGGCCATTCGGATCAGGTCGTCACGCCGGCCGAACACCAGGGCTTCGGTCGGGCAGGATTCGACGCAACCGGGCAGCTTTCCTTCCAGTATGCGCGGGTGGCACATGGTGCACTTCATGATCCGCGGCGAAAAGGCGCTGCCGTATTCGTAGGTGGGTATTTCGAAGGGGCAGGCGATCATGCAGTAGCGGCAGCCCACGCACACCGAGGCATCGTAGGTGACGGCCCCTTCCCTGGATTTGGTGAATGCCTTGACGAAGCAGGCCGAAGCGCAGGCCGGCTCCAGGCAGTGGTTGCACTGCTTCTTGACGAAGATCGGTGTGTCACCGTTGCCCGGCTTACGGTTGACCACCGTGTAGGTCCCGGCGTCGGTTCGCCGTTGGTGGTCCAATACGTTCAGGTCGGTAAAGGGCACTTCCGGCGGCGGCAGGTCGTTGACGGCATTGCAGGCCGATTCGCAGCGGCGGCAGCCGATGCACAAGGTGGTGTCGTGAAGCACCGCCTGGGAATTGGGGTAGCCCTCGAAGTGGCGGGTGGTGGCGGCAGACGCCCTGCTGCGGCCGGCCACGGTGGAAAGCCCCGCCGCGCCGACCCAACCGAGAAATTTTCTCCTGGAAAGAGACATGATTTACCCTCAACTTGCGGTTTGGGGCCGGAAGCTCCGGCTCCTATGCGTTGTTTTTCTCCACATGGCAGGCATTGCAGTCCCGTGCGGCGGGCTTTTGGATGCCCATGTTGTTGTGGCACCCGATGCACTGCTGGTGATAGGCACCCACCAGTCCCGGCCTGAAGGCGTCTGAGCCTTCGACCGTGTTGCTGTGGCAGCTGGCGCAAGCCGGCGGGTTTTCCGCGGGCGGGCTGTTGTGATGGCAGCCTTGGCAAAGGGTCCCCTTTTCGCTGTGAAAATAACCGGCCAGCTTGCTGTCCCGGCTTTTGTCGATCAATGCGTTGAGCACCTTGCCGTGGGGGAAGACGGCCGCCTCGAAGCGCTCCGACAGCCGGCCAATGGTCACTTTTTCGGGGATGCGGTCGGCCGCAAAGGTCTTGGGGGTCAGATCGCGCTGCTGCAACAGGGTCATGGCCACGCTCGCGGTGGCTTTGGTGTCGTCCGGCTGGACGTGCGCGGGCAACGGCGCCATGTGGCAGGCCCGGCAGGTCTCTTGGCCGGGGCCGGCGGTCGGGGCGGCCGTGAAGGCATGGCAGCCGGCACAGGCGGGTTCGGCCTGGGCCTGTTGGTGACAGCCGATGCAGCTGGCCTCGGCGGTCACCCGATGCATGGCCTGGGCCAGCTTGACCATGCTCCCTTCCGGCTTGCCGGCCAGGGTGTGGCAGGCGCTGCACGACTCCAGGCTGGCGTGGTGGCAGGCCTTGCAGCTGTCGTTGTAGGTTTCGTGGGCCTTGTGGTCGAAGGGAACCGGATTCATCGCCCCCTGCCGCTGATCCTTGGGCAGGGATTCCTCGCCGGTGCGGACCAGCACCGCATCGGGCTGATTGCGCTCCAGGCGGGGCACGTCCGTGACGACCGCAATCCCGGCCTGAAAGTCGGCGTCGTGGCAGCTCACACAATCCATGGGGCCGGCTTTCTGGTTTTTGGCCATTCGATCGCGGTGGCAGCCGATGCACTGGAAGTGGGATGCCTGCCGGATCGACAGGTTCTCTTCGGTGGCCGTCTCCTTGTGGCAATAGATGCAGGCGCCCTCTTGGCCCTTGACGTAGACCAGCTTCTGGGCCTGCTTGTCGTACTCGTGGTGGCAGTTTTCGCACTTTTGTTCGGTGGCCTTGATGTGCCGATAGTGCAGGGAACGGTCAAAGGCGGTGGGCTGCCATGTGGAGGCGACCGCCGGGTTTTGTACGTGGCAGCCGCCACAGGTCTGCGGTCCGCTTTTTTGTCCCGAGCGGGTCATCTCGCGGTGGCAGGCGATACAGTTGATGTGATAGGTGTCGGTCACCGTCTGGCGGTCCAGGTCGGTCAGGCGTTTGAACTTTGGGGAGAGGCGCCCCTTTTCGTCGGCCATGTGGCAAACCGTGCAGCCGCGTTCGACCTTGGCCAGGGCTTCGGTGTGGCGGCTGTGGAAATAGGCCACCGGCGGCCGCTCCAGGGGGCCCAGGGACTTCATGGCATCGATCATGATCAGGTCCGCTCCGACCTTGACCGGGGCAGCGGCCGGCGCGTCCACATGAACCGCGCCGGTGGTCAGCAGAAAGATCAGGACCGTGGCCATCAGCACGCCGCATGTTTTCAACTCAACTGTTCCTTTCCGCATGGTTGACATCCTTCGGGTAAGCATTTCATCGGTTCGGGCGGGTACTCCGCCGTCAATGCGCTCCTGAACGCCCGGCTTCTCGTTCGCGGTCGATCAGATCCTGAAACGTGGTGTCGTCATATATGGTAAAGGCAGCCTTTTTCACCCGGGTCCACAAGGTGGAAAAAGCGCAGTGCCCGTCAAACGGACAGCTGGATGTCGACACGCAGGCAATGCAATCGTCTCTGGGCAGGTCTCGGCCGAGAAATCGCAGCACATCGCCAACGGAAACCTGACCGGGTGGCTTGACCAAAAAATAGCCGCCGTAGAAACCGCGCTTGGAGTTGACAATCCCACTGGCCTTGAGTTGGTTGAGGATGACCTCTAAAAAGCGGAGCGGGATGGATTGGGCCGCGGCGATGTCGGATATCTTAACCGGTCCCTGGTTCATGTGTTTGGCCAGTTCGAAGATGGCCCGCAGCGCATACTGGTTTTTTTTGGGGGGTACCAGCATTCGGCAGTTTCTTGACCTGTTTGATCGGTTTAATTCTTGACTCTAAGAATCAAGTTAAATTTCGACTTAAATAGTCGGGATTTGTGCTGAATGTCAATTACTTTTTTTATTTTTTGGAGAGAAATGTAATAGATAATATATTTAAGTAGTTATTGTTTCCGCGGGGACGTCGAGTGGGGGTTGCGGCAGTGACTTATAAGGGCTTATGCCCACAATGGTTGCCCTGCAGGATTGCTTTTTTTCGGCAATACGGGTACTTTTCCAAAGCAGGTGCTTGGGGCGAGGATCTCTTTTTCCACCATTGTCGAGTGTCTCATGCTGGTCACCCAGAAAAAACAGTATGCCCTGCGGGCCATCTTCGAGTTGGCCAAGCAGCCGGGCAAGACGCCCGTCAAGGCCTTCGAGATTGCCGAGGCGCAGGCCATACCACTGCGCTTTCTGGAGGTGATCATGGGCCAGTTGAAACGGGCGGGCATCGTCAACTCCAAAAGGGGGTATGCCGGCGGCTACACGCTGACCCGGCCGGCGGACCGCATCTACGTGGGCGACATTTTCCGCGTTCTGGACCAGGTGGACAATGCCGAGGCGTGCATGGCCTGCGCCTCCAAGGGCAACTGCCCGTTTCTGGGCGACTGCGTGTTCATGGAATTGTGGAACCGGGCCCAGCAGGCCATGGACACCGTCTACGACCGCACCACGATTCAAGCCCTGATCGACAAGGAGAGCACTATTTAGTGCCGATGGGATCAGGCGGCTCCGTGCCGCAGGGCCAGTTTCTGAAACATCTGCGCCAGCCCGGCGCCCAGCGAAAAGATCGATCCGATCTCCAGGTTTCGGTCGGCGGTTTGGTCGAAGAAGATGTTGAGACTGGCGTCTAGTCCTTCGGCCGGGCGCCAGTAGCAGATCATGATCGGCACTTTGGGCAGCGGGTGCAGCACCACGGAAATGTCCGATTGGAATTGCTCGGCCACCTGCCGGCCGGCGAACAGGTGAACCATGTCGTCGAACAGGTCGGTGGTGGTGTCGGCCACTTGCTGCAGGGCCGCTTCGCAGCGCTTTTGAAACAGCGCATGGCGATCCTGGCCCCCTTTCAACTCCCTAAAGGAGACCCACCGGCCGGTCGGCTCGGCGCCCTGGGCGTTGAGCACGTAATCGAGAAAAGGGGCCGCGATCCACGGATTGACATGGATGTCCGAATAGAGCCTTCCGGCGTGGTCCACCGCGAAATCCTTGCCCAGAACCTTCACGATCAGCCGTCCCTGATGGACGCGCCCGCCGGTTCGCTCGGCGGCTTCGTAAAAGTCGATGCCGGCAATTTGCCGCTGCAAGGCCTCCAGCGCGGCCTGCCGGTTCTCCTCGATTCCACGATCCGTTGGGCCTGTTGCGGAAAAACGCGCGATGGTGGAAGGGTCCAGCTTGGGGCACGCATCGATGTTGCGGTGGCCTTTGAAGACGGCACCGGCAAAGGCCAGACAGGTTTTTTCGCCGCATTCCCGGCAGTTGGATTTGTCCAGCAGTTGGAAGATTTCCATGGCGTTTTTTGGAGCGGGCATGGAGCAGCCTCCTCGGTGATCGATTTCAGGTTGGGGCCACAGAAGCGCGGCGCTGCCGCCCAATTATAGTGACTTGAAGCAACGTTGTCATGTCCGGTTGTGCCAAACGGGTGGCCGGCCGATGCTTATGGGGTGCTATCGGAGGAGGTGTTGACGGGCATGGGCGGCACCATCAGGGTGGGATCCAGGCGGGTGTCGAACCAGTTCATGCCCCAGTGAAGATGTGGGCCGGTGACCCTTCCGGTGGCGCCTACCCGGGCGATCACCTGGCCCTGCCGGACGGTCTGGCCCGTTTTTACCAGAATCTGGTGCAGGTGCAGGTAGCTGGTGGAAATGCCATGGCCGTGGTCGACGATCAGGGTGGCGCCGGAATAGAACATGTCGTCGTGAACCAGGCTCACGACACCGTCGGCGGGCGCTCTCACCGTTGTTCCGGTGGGCGCGGCAATGTCGACCCCGTAGTGCGGCCGTTTGGGGGTCCCGTTCAAAATCCGCTGGCTGCCGTATACCCCGCTGATCCGGCCGATCACCGGCCAGATGAAGGTCTGGGTGAAATCCTGACGGGGATCGTCTCTGAGGCGCACCGTGTTGACCAGCGCAATCTCCTCGCGGATGCGGTTCAGGTCCGCTGTCGCGGGCGTTACCTTGCCTTGCGGCAGTCCCTCGATGCGCTGAATTTGATAGGTGCGCGCCGCAATGGTCAGGGCGTGGGTCTCGATCCGGCCTGAGGGCTGACGGATTTCGATCGTCGCCTCGGGCCCGGCGTCGCGGTCGAACCCGATCACGAAAAGGCCTTCGGGGGAGACGCGAACGGGGCTGCCCCGGAAAAAGACGCTTGCGCCCGGGGCGGCCCGGCCCACGGCCAGGCCGCCCTGGGTTAGGTTGCCGTGTATCGTCAGCGCCCCCACCGGCCCGGGCAGGCCCAACAGGGCGATGATGGCAACGACCACGAAAGGTCGCCAAAATGAGCTGTAGCGTTGCGGTTGCATGGTGTTGATATCGGTCATACACCCATTGGCCTCAAGATGGAAGCGCAATCAGACCCCTTTTTTCGACCGCCGGGTGTGATTGGCCTTGAATCGGTTGAGCGCCACGGCACTGCCGAAGATCAGCAGTCCGCCGGCCCAGAAGCGCCAGGAGGCCGGGTCGCCCAGAAAAGCGATGCCCACTATGGCGGTGAAGATCACCTCGCTGGACATGAACACGCCACCCTCCCAGCCCTTGCAGTAGAAAAATCCCTGGTTCATCAGCAGCTGGGCTGTGACCGACACGACGATGATGCCCGCCACCATGGCCCCGTCAGCGGCGGAGGCGGGCCAGACGGGGCTGACGGCAAACGGGATGAGCGTCACCAGCACACCCATGGTGCAAAAGTAGAGATAGATGACCACCGGCCCGTTTTTTTCCCGCAGGGCCTTGATCAAGGTTACCGTCAGGCCGGCAAAGGCGCTGCCCGTTATGGCCATCAACTGACCGACGTAATTTCCCTGCAGGCTGAAGTCGAACAGGACGGCGATGCCGGCGATCACGACGGCGATGCATCCGATTTCGGACCTGGTGATGCGTTCGCCGTAAATCAGGTAGGAAAACACGGCCGAAAAGGCTGGAAAGGCATAGAAGATCACCAGGGCAGTCGAGACCGGCAGCATGCGGATGGCCGTGACGATGCACAGAAAGGCCGCCGAACCGGTGAATCCGCGAACGATCAGAAGCCGGGTGTTGTGGCCCCGGTAAGGGTTGCCCGAGCGGCCGAAAATCAGGAGCAGCACGGCCGCGCCGCCGCAAAAGCGGAAAAAGCCGATGTGCCAGATGGTGTAGTCGGGGCCGATCAGTTTGATCAGCAGGTTGAGTACGGTGAACAGCAGGGCGGCAGCCAGCATGAACAGCGGCCCGGCCACGGCGGCGTCCAGGCTGACCCGCCGCCCATGATTCGGTTCAGCGGTCATGGCGCGGCGGCTCCCTGAACGCTGATACCAGCGGCTTCACGCTGCGTGGCAGCAGCATGGGCACGCGTCGGCGGTAGGATCGGTAGCCGTCGCCGAAGCAGGCCAGCAGGTCGCGCTCCTCCAAGGCGGCACCGATGGCGATCCAGATCGTCCAGAGTGCATTGTGCATCAGCCGGTCGACGGTAAACACCGGACCGGACCAGATGATGATCAGGCTGAACAGGTAGAGGGGGTGGCGCACCCAGCGGTAGGGCCCGCGAACGGTGAACGGAACGGATGCGCCCGCCGGCGCCTGGGGCGACACGCGCATGGCCGGCCGGATGCCCAGTGCATCAAAGCCACCAAGGGCCCGGGCGCCCCACCAGGCACCGATGCCGGCCGCCAGGAAGATGCCGGTCAGGATCCATCGGACGGTTGCCCCGGGTGTCCACAGCGGCGCACCGACAGGCTGCCACAGGCCGGTCAACAGCAGCAGGCAGACACCGGAAGTGCTGGCAAAAAGGGCGCCGTGAAGATCGGCGTGCACCCCGCGGGTCAGCCACAGGCGAAAGCGGCGCCTGACCATGATGCTGTGCTGCATGAAAAAAAGCAGGCACAGGCACAGGTCGACCAGCAGGCAGCCGACGGGGCCCAGTTCGAAGTTCAACAGCGCAAGGGGGCCCATCAGCAAAAAGGCCAGCCAGGCCAGCATGCCCCCGCCGCCGAAAATCGCGGCGGCTGCCACCAGCGTGAGGGCGGCCGGTTTTCGGCACAGCCATTGTCGTTTGGCGCTGTTAAGAAACTGGGCCCTGTCGACCGCCGACAGCTTGCAGGTGGCCTTGTCAGCCGGTAGCATGCGGTTGTTTCCTGTCTTGGGATGTTCGCCAGCTCGCCCAGACTATAAGATTTTTTGGGGCATCCAGCAATCAAGAAAGATTCGGCGGTCGCTTTTCAGGCTGCCTCCGATGTGGCATGATGATCCTGATCGCATAGGTCCGGTACCCGGTTTCAGCCGAACTCATCAAGGAGTGCAGCAGTGTTCAATACCGCTCGACATCCCCTTTTCAGGTTCCGATGGTCGATCTTCACCGTTCTGGCCCTGGCCTATTTTTTTGTCTATTTTCACCGACTCTCCCTGTCGGTCGTGGCCGACCAATTGATGATCGAATTCAACGCCTCCGCCGGTACCATGGGATTGCTGGGCTCGATCTATTTCTATTGCTATGCAGCCATGCAGCTTCCGGCCGGCCTGCTCTCGGATTCGGTGGGCCCGCGACGCACGGTGACCTGGTTTCTGTTGGCCGCTTCGGCCGGAAGCATCCTTTTCGGCCTGGCGCCCAACATCGAGACCGCCTTTGCGGGACGCGTCCTGGTCGGGTTCGGCGTCTCCATGGTCTTCATTCCGACCATGAAGATTCTCTCGCAATGGTACTACCCCAGCGAGTTCGCCTCCATGGCGGGGATCTTGAACGCCGTCGGCGGAATCGGTGTCATGGGGGCCACCTGGCTGCTGGCCACGCTGACGGCGGCCTTCGGCTGGCGCTTTTCGTTCGAATTGATCGGCGGATGCACCTTCGCCATCGTGGTATTGGTCTGGCGGGTTGTCCGCGACCGCCCCCAGGACAATGGCTGGCCGTCGATTGACGCGTTCAGGGCCACATCCGTGGAAAAATCCGCGGCGCCGCAACCGATCCCCCTGCTGGACGGGATGCGACAGGTTGTCGCCAACCCGCATTTCTGGCCCCTGGCCGTCTGGTTCTTTTTCGATTGCGGCATTTTTTTCGGCTTCGGCGGGTTGTGGGGCGGGCCGTTTTTGATGCACGTTTACGGGCTGTCGCGTGAGTCCGCCGGTGCCGTGTTGAGTATGATTGCCTGGGGCATGATCATTGGCAGCCCGCTGCTGGGCGTTCTATCCGATCGGGTCTTCAAGAGCCGCAAAAAACCGTTTGTCGTTTGCAGTGCGATCCTCCTTGTTGAAATGGGCCTGTTCTACCTTTTTCCGACCCGCTTTTCGCTGCCCATGCTTTACGGGGCTTTTTTCGTCTTCGCCGTGTGCGCCTCCGCCATCGTGGTCATCGGCTTTACCACCACCAAGGAGCTGTTTCCGGTCGAGATCGCCGGCACCTCGGTGGGCATGGTCAACCTGTTTCCCTTTCTGGGCGGGGCGGTATTCATGCCCTTTCTGGGCAGCGTGCTGGATGCCTACCCCCGCGATCCACAAGGCGCCTACGCCATGGACGGTTACGCCAGCATGCTGCTGGTCCTGCTGGTCTCGGCCGCGCTTGCCCTGGCCTGTACCCTTTTCATAAAAGAAACCTTCAAGGGCTGATCGGGCGGCGCATTTATTTGGCTTTGCCGGCCTAAAGAACCCGTTTCATTGACTAAAATATTATGTTAGAAGAAAAAGGGTACCTGGAAAAATTTGAAAGGAGGGCATTGCAATGACTGTTTTTCGGATCCTCGGTCTGCTCTTGTGCATCCCTGTCGTGAGTGGTTTCGGCGCCGGCTACAAGGTCGACTACGACTACGATCGATCCGCCGATTTCCAAGCATTTAAAACCTTTGATTGGATGCCGGTACCGGACAAGGAGATGACCAGCGAGCTGCTGCTGGCGAGTATCAAGGTTGCAACGGAATTTGAACTGGAGGCCAAAGGCATTATCAAATCATCCACGGCACCTGATTTTCTTATCGTTGCCCATACCAACGTCCAGAACGAGGTAGCCGTCGCCAAATGGGGATATGCCTACGGACCGCGCAGCAATTATCTCGGGACCTATTGGGGGACCGGTGCTGCACCGGCTTATAGCTATGAAGAAGGAACCTTGATCCTCGATTTTGTGAACCCGACAACCAAGCAGATGATCTGGCGCGGATCTGCAAAGGCTGATGTCGACTATGTGGATTCCCCTGACAAGGGCTGGAAGGTTATCAAGAAAGCCGTCAAGGAAATGCTCGCTAATTTCCCGCCGCCGGTGGCATACGACAGATAGGGCACACGACCTTCGCAGGGCTGTAAACAGAGCGTCAATATGCAATTCGCCACCAAACCGTTGCTTGGACTCCTGCTGGCCTCGGTCTTCCTTTTGGGGTTGGCCGGAAGCCGGCGGACGCGGCGGTCATCACGCTCGAAGATGCCGAGCGGGCGCTAGTCGCAATAGGGGTCGTCGTCCTGACAGCTGACCGCGAAGATTCTCTCCAGCCGATTGTTCATGAAGGCAAAATAGTAGACGGACTGGTTCTGACCGAAGCGGTAGACGAAAACCCGGTGGGGCGACATGTCAAACTGGGTTTCGTCAAGGGGATCTCCGCACTTGCCGATGACCTCGTCGATCGATTCCCCTTTGGAGACGATCTCACCATTGCATCGGAAAGATGGGTAGTCCGTCCCGCGCGAAGGAAACTCCATGGCCAGCACAAAGACCGAACTCAAGATCAGGGCACCGATCAATAGTTTTCTCAACATCTTCATCGCTCCATAGGTTGGGGGGTTAAGGCAACGGTCAATCTTGACCATAGCAAAAAGGTCGTGGGTAGTTCAAATGAAATTGGCAACGGCCATTGCGGCCGCCGAAAATGCCCGGCCAGCGGCCACGATCCATCAACGCCGAAACGTGTCCAGCAGGACTTTTCCGATTGACGAAAATGGGCCCAAGTAAAAGAAACCCACTTGAATCGACCAGACACGACGGTGCACCTGGATTTAGGCCAGCGGAAACCATGCCCACCCCGCGCGCGTTGCCACGAACTGTCGTCGGCAACGACTACATTTCATCAGCCGGCCGCACTCCCGGCCCGCCGGGCGCTCTCAAAAATTTTGTTTTATCCTATAACGATAGGATTAATTTGGCAATCCGTCCCAGTTGGTTTAACATTTGCGGAACAATGACGCGCGGAGGAAGCAGCTCAATGTTTCACACCCGGAATGATGAAAACGGGTCCTTGGGCGTTGGATCAGTTGAACGTGTAGTAAAAACGCAACCGCAGGATCTGTTCGTCGGTGCTGAAGGCGGATCCCCGGCTGGCGCTTTCCTGCTGCAGGCCAAGCAGCATCTCGATCCGCCACGCCTCGGAAACGTTGAAGCCGGGGCCTGCGAAAAACCGGAGCCGGTTGACGAATGTATCCGACAGCGGGCTTTCCAAATTCGCGAAAGCCTCGATGGAGCCGGTCAGATACATGCCGTTTTCGAACAGGATGTCGTAGTTGGGTGACCGGAGGCCCAACTTATAACGGGCACGCAGGGTAAAATCAAAATCGCTGTCGCCCGGTGTCTGCCAGATCATGCGTTCCGCCACCCGCAGGTAATGGCTGACCGTGTAACCGCCGATCTTGGGCCAGACCACCTGAAACCCTTGCCAGGGCCTGATTTCGAATGTATCGGCGGCATCGTTGTTGACCGTCTTCTGAAATTTGATGCCGCCATGCACGCTGAACCAGGAATTGACCGTGTAGCGGAACGCGGGCCTCACATACAGGCTGGCCTGACTGCCGCTCAGTTCCGGCCGGTAGCCGTAATCGCCTTCGTAGCGCCAGCGCTCCGAAAAGCGGTGGATGGTGTGGACGTCCAGCCAGATAAACGCGTCTGGGCTGTCTTCGGATTTGACCTCCGCCGCATCTGCGCAAATCATCAGCAGGGTAAGAATTAAGCCAATTGTCCGCATATGGCAATCAAGCCTGTTCAGGCCATCGTGGTCGGCAGAAGCGGCATGTCAACGTCTCCGGCAAAAAGGCCGCAAACAGTGGTTTTTTGCCACCACCGCCTCCATCCGAGAGGCTCGGTCAGTAAACCACAAATTGCCGAAAAACGCCATTTTATTTGCCGACAGGTGCCAATAACATGTCGCAATCAAATTGAAAATATAATAATAGAGACGTATAGTGTCCTCTGGTCCATGGATTGACGGCCGGCGGCGCGTGATGGTTTCGTAAATGGGTTCATCCCACAAACAAGGAGGGCAACAGATGAAGGCCACTACCCAATGGTTATCCGTTCTGTCTCTTGTCGGATTGATGGTCGGTTGTGCAACGATTTACGATGTCAGCTACGACTACGATAAACAGGTCGATTTTGCGGGCCTGCAGCGTTTTGAGTGGCTGCCGGTTCCCGAGGCGGCCGGCATGGATGGCCTTGTGGTCGATCAGATTGTTGAAACGGTCAACGCCACGCTGCAATCCAAAGGGTTGACGCGGACGTCGGACAATCCGGATTTTTTGATTGCCCAGCATCTGGGTAAGGCGGACAAAGTGCAGGTTACCAACTGGGGCTACGGCTATGGCCCCTATGGCGGATACTGGGGCGGGTTTTACGGCCCGGGGGGAGGGGTGTCCACTTACGAATACGAAGAGGGAACCCTCATTCTCGATTTCGTGGATGCAACATCGAAAAAATTAATCTGGCGCGGATCCGCGAAGGCTGAGATCGAAAATGTGGACACCCCCAAAAAAAGAGAGAAGATCGTCAACGAAGCGGTGCAGGAGATTTTGAAAAAATTTCCACCGCCATCTTCATAGTCAGCCTCTGTTCAGACCACGCAATACCGGTCGCGTAGCCGGGTCGAGATCTCCAAAAGGGTGGGGCAGACGCCCTGACGGGCGCCTGTCGGGGCATGCGCGTTGCAGCGCCTTCGGTTTCCCAGTTCCAGGTTTAACATCTGATGATGAACGATAAGCGACACCGTCCCAGGGCAAGGGCGAGCGAGCAGCTGCCGTTCGAGCGGTTGAATGCGCTGAGCGACGGCATTCTGTCCATCGTCATGACCCTTTTGGTGCTGGGCATCGACATTCCCACCGACCACCCCTTTTCCGAGCAGGGCATCTTTGCATTTCTGCTAAAGCTCAAACCGAGCCTGACCGCTTATGTGGTCAGCTTTGTGGTGGTCGGGGTTTTCTGGATCCAGCATACGGCCCTGTTCCAGTTTTTCCACCTCATCAACCGCCATCTCGCCTGGCTTAACATCCTATTTCTGTTTCCGATCACCATGATTCCGTTCGTCGCTAAGCTCAGGGCGGCCTACCGCTACGAACCGCTGATCGTCGTGCTCTTTGCCGGTGTCCTGACCCTGTGCGGACTGTTTCTGCTGGTCATCTGGCTTTACGCGGTGGCCCATCCGGAACTGCTGGTCGGGCGACTGAATGCCCGGGTGAGGCGCAGCATGACGTTCAGAATCCTGGTCAACCCCTTGATCTGCCTGTTTGCAATGGGGATGGCCTTTGTGGATGTCGACATCGCCACCTACATTTTTTTGGCCATCCCGCTGTTCTACCTTTCGCACCACAAAGTGGATGCATACCTGCGGGAGGCCGACCAGTCGCCCGAGGGGTAACCAGATCCGGCGGCCCGGACTGGGGTTGTGTTCGTGCCCATCCGGGAGCGATCATGGTACCCGGCCTGTGCGCGGCGTGATGCCCGGATTGAAACGCAACCCAAACCAAAGGACATGCCATGAGAAGCAAATCCAACCGATGGCTGATCGCCATCAGCTTTATGATCATTGCGGGATTGGTGCCGACCGCGGCGGCCGTCGCTCAGGAGGGCACCTGTATCCTCAAGGCCTTCCAGGATGTCTACCTGGAGGCCTACGACTACGACGAAGATGGCACCCGGAGCACCATGTTTTGGAGCGGGCGCATCAATGCCGGTGAAAGCGTAACCCTTTACGCACCCCACGGGCGGTTCAGTTACGATTACACCGACGAGCCGGACAATGACCGGCCCCTCAGCTCGACCGATGTCAGATTGTGCACCGGCAACGAGGTCATCGGCGTACCCTGAGCGAGGGGCCTTGTCCCACCTCAGACAGTCATCCGATCCTAAAAAAATCGGTACTGGACACCGACCGACAGGTTCGTGACCGTTTTTCCGTATTCGATCCCCCGGCTGTCGGTGACCGAGTCATACCAGATATAGGCACCGCCTAAGGTGACGGCCCAATCCGGGGTTGCGCTCCACACCACGCCTGCCGACAAGGCGTTGGCGTCAAGTTTGGGCTCTTCGGGTTCGTTGAACTGTTGGTCGTCCGCGAGCTTGATGTCGCTCATCAGATAACCGATGCTGGCCTTCCAGCGGGGGTTGAAGGTGTACTCAGCCGAGAGGCCCAGGTCCCAGCTGTTGCCCTCGTCTTGATAGGTGTCGATCTCGGCATCTTCCTCCAGGTAGTAGGTGTAGTTGAGGTCGACTTTGAGCTCCGGGAGAAAGCGGTAAGAGATGCCGAAGCCCAACAGACCCGGGATGTCGATCCGGCGTTTGGACCCATCTGTAAAACCCAGGGCCGGTGCGATGCCCAGGGTGTCGGTCTTGACATCCATCTCATAGTCCATTTTCGTGTTTGAGATGAAGGTCAGTGCGGTGTTGAGCTTCTCGTTGGGCGCGAAGTTGACGCCCAGGATGCCGGCCCAGCCGCTGGCGTCCTCTTCGAGGTTCAGGCTGGGGGTAAGGGGTGCGTTCAGGCCGCCGGGCAGCGGATTGGTGGCGCTGATGGCGGCACTGCCGTCGAACTCGCGCGTTCCGGTCGAATAGCGGGTGCCGAGCGCCACCGACCACATGTCGTTGATGGCGTAGGAGGCGCCCAGGGTAAATCCGAGAACGCTGCTCTGCTTCACCTCGATCTGGCCGGCGTCGATCTGATCGTAGAAAAAGGTGTCCGGCACGCCAGCGGCGCCCAATTGGCCGTTGGCATTGGCGGCCACGCCCGTTGCCAGGGCGACCGTGCGGGCGTTGCCGTCTTCCCAGTTCAGCTCGCCGCCCCCGGCTGGAACGGTGAAGGCAAAAAACCCGCTCCATTTGTTTTTCTTGTAGACCGTGAAAAAGGCCGGTATCAGCGAGGGCTCGTCCTGTTCCAGCTGGCCGAATCCGGGCACGTCGTTGTAATAATCCTTGCCGAAGTACATCAGGTCCAGCTTGCTGTAGAGCCCGTCTTTCATCTGCGCGGTGGCGGCGGGGTTGTATACCGCAATGTCGGCGTAATCCGTGGCCGCGTTGCGGTTGAGCGTGCGCATGTAGTCGGCGCTCTGGTTGCTCTTGTTGATGATCCCGCCCGCCGCGGCAGTGCCTGCCCAGACCAGTACCGTGGCCGAGATTACCCCCACCCACCCCCACAACCTGCTCAAGCGTCCTGTCATGTCGAGTTCTCCTTTGTTGAAGTTCACCACCATGGGGCAATGATGACTATCGTAACCGATCGGACAAATCTAAAGAAAATTGAGAAAATTAATCCAGATCGGCGGCCCCGCGTGCCCATGACCCCTGCCATGGGCGGCCTGGCCCCCACCCCACCTGCGATGTCATCATCTCGTATACATTCGATGCTTGTTTCAGGCTTGAAAAACACGGTGATCGTTAACACAACACCCAAACTAATTAAAGCTCAATTTGTTTGTGAATGCGCATTCAGCCTCCGGCGATCCCGCCGCTGTTCAAACCCGGCTGCCGCTCCACCTGAGCTTGGCTTTGAGCACATCGAAATAGTTCTGGTCGGGCAGGGTGATCATCTGCACCGGCGTCGGGCTCTGGCTGATGCGAATGGTGTCCCGTGCATCGATTTTCAGGCCAACCTGGCCATCGCAGGTGAGCATGATATCCGGGGTGTCTTCGGCCAGCTGAATCTGGATGCTGGCCGAATGGGGAACCATCAAGGGGCGGTTGGTCAGGGTGAAGGGGCAGATGGGGGTGATCAGAATGCCCGGCACCGACGGGTGAATGATGGGGCCGCCGGCGGCCAGCGAGTAGGCTGTGGATCCGGTCGGCGTGGACACGATCAGTCCGTCGGCACGGTATTCCGTCAGGAACTGACCGTCAATGTGGGTGCGGATGCGGGCCAGGCGGGCCAGGGCGCCTTTGTTGATGACGACGTCATTGAAGGCCGAGGCCCGTGCAATCTCGACCCCTTCGCGCACGGCCCGGACCTGCAGGCGCATCTGGGCCCGGGTGGTGAACTGGTCGGCCAGGATGGCTTCGGCGACATCGCACAGGCGGTCTTCGGTGGTCTCGGCCAAGAAACCCACTTCACCGAATTTGACGCCGATGATCGGAACCTGCTGGTCGCCGATCCAGCGCACGGCACTCAAAAAGGTGCCGTCACCGCCCAGCACGAAAACACAGCGCAGTGTCTTCGGGGCCTGCCGGCGCGGTTCCTTGAATCGCATCCCCCCGGGCCGGGTGCTTTGCCAGCGGATGACCGCAAGCCCCTTGTCGATCAGCCATTTTTCAAAGTGATCGGCCTGCCGGCGGGCGTGGGCCTCGTTTTTGACAACCAGTCCGATTTGTTTGTCACTGGCCGATGGTTTGGGCATCTTCCGTCCCGGGTGCGGCGCAGCCGAATCAACCCGCCGCCAAGGCGAATCGCATGGGCAGCAATTTTCAATACCTGTCATACATGGCTTTGGCAGCCAGAGCAAGCGCAAGAGGCTTGATGATAAGATTCGCGCACTTAGCATGCCGTTGTTTATCTTGACGAATGACCATCATCTTTACTATATAAAGGAGTTCATGCGAAGTGGGTCATTCACCAAAACCAAGTGGAGAAGGAGAGCTAACATGAAACATCGTTTGGGCAGGTTCCTTACCGTTGCAGTACTGGGTGCATTCATCCTCGCCGGTGCCACCGCCATGGCGGCTGATACCATCAAGCTGGGTGTTGCCGGGCCGCACAGCGGCGACCTCGCTTCCTATGGCATCCCCACCACCAAAGCCGCCGAGCTGGTGGTCAACGACATCAACGCCAAGGGCGGCGTTCTGGGCAAACAGGTCCAGTTGCTGGTGGAAGACGATGTTTGCAAGCCCGAAGTGGCGACCAACACCGCCACCAAGCTGGTTTCCGAAGGGGTCCACGTGGTTCTCGGCCACATCTGCTCCGGTGCCACCAAGGCGGCTTTGGGCATTTACAAGGATGCCAACATCCCGGTCATGTCGCCGTCGGCCACCAATCCCGAATTGACCCAGAGCGGCGATTATCCCAACTTTTTCCGCACCATCGCCTCCGACGATGCCCAGGCGCGCATGCAGGTCGACTTCGCCCTGGACACGCTGAACCTGACCAAAATTGCCGTGCTGCACGACAAGGGCGATTACGGCAAGGGGCTGGCCGAATTCGCCAAGAAGTTCCTGGAGGAGGACGAGCGCGCGGAAGTGGTCCTGTATGAAGGCATCACCCCCGGAGCCGTGGACTACAGCGCCGTTGTCCAGAAAATCAAGCGCAGCGGGGCCGAGGCCGTCATCTTTGGCGGCTACCATCCCGAAGCCTCCAAAATCGTGAGCCAGATGCGCAAAAAGCGAATGGAGACCATCTTTATCTCCGACGACGGCGTCAAGGACGACACCTTCATCAAGGTCGCCCAGGAAAATGCGGAGGGCGTATACGCCACCGGCCCCAAGGACACCTCCAGCAACCCCATGGCCGTTGCCGCCGTGGAGGCCCACAAAAAAGCCTTCGGTGCCGATCCGGGGGCTTTTTTCCTGAACGCCTATGCGGCCACGCTGGCGCTGTTGAACGCCATCGAGCAGGCCGGGGGCACCGATTATGCGGCCGTCACCGAAGCCCTGCGTACCAAGGACGTGGAGACGCCTTTGGGCAAGATCCGTTTTGACGAACGCGGCGACGCCATCGGCGTCGGCTTTTCCATGTATCAGGTCAAAGACGGGGTTTACGTCGAGTTGAAGTAGCGCATTTCGTTCCAGGAGTCGAGCGGGGGACAGACGCGCAACGGTCTGTCCCCTGACTATTTTCGCCGTTTCCGGACAGCAGGGTCAACTCCAACGACTGGCGGTCGAACCATATGGACTATTTTTTCGAGCTTTTTCTGGGAGGACTTACCCGAGGCAGCATCTATGCCCTGATCGCCCTGGGCTACACCATGGTGTACGGCATCGTCCAGCTGATCAACTTTGCCCACGGCGAAATTTACATGATCGGTGCATTTACGGCCCTGATCGTGATCAGTGTGCTGACCATGCTGGGGTTGAACGAGATCGCCATTTTGCTGATCGCCGCCGTTGTCGCCGTCATCTATTCGTCGGCCTACGGCTACACGATGGAAAAGATCGCCTACAAGCCGCTGAGAACCGCTCCACGGCTGTCGGCGCTGATCAGCGCCATCGGCATGTCGCTGTTTCTGCAAAACTACGTGCTGCTGGCCCAGACCTCCGATTTCATGCCCTTTCCCGGGTTGATTCCCGATTTTGCGTTCATGGAGCCCGTGGCCCACATTATCGGATCGCCGGAGCTGGTGATCCTGATCACCACCACGATCGTCATGATCCTGCTGACCTTTTTGATCAAGTTCACCAGAATCGGCAAGGCCATGCGCGCCACCGCCCAGGACCGCGAGATGGCCCATGCTCGTGGGAGTGGACGTCAACCGGGTCATATCGGTCACCTTTGTGATCGGGTCGGCCACCGCGGCCATCGGCGGCGTGCTGATCGCCTCGCACATCGGCCAGATCAATTTTTACATTGGCTTCATTGCCGGTATAAAAGCCTTCGTGGCGGCCGTGCTGGGCGGTATCGGCTCGATTCCCGGCGCGGTGCTGGGCAGTCTGGTGCTCGGATGGACCGAGTCCTTTTTCACCGGATACATCTCCAGCGATTACGAGGATGTGTTCGCGTTCATCTTCTTGGTGTTGATTCTCATTTTCCGGCCGGCCGGTATTTTGGGCCGATCAACCACGGAGAAGGTGTAAATTCTATGGTTGCAAACGAACTGAAAAAATCGTTTCTGGTGTCGCTCTGGTTCATGTTTTTGACCTTTCCCATCATGGTCATCCGGGTCAACACGGTCGAAAACGTCATCCAGTGGCGCTGGGCCAACCTGTTGCTGGTGGGCGCGGGCAGCTTTGTTCTGTCGGCCATCTGGCGGTACCTCATTCGCCGCAAGGAACACGGCCTTCACAAAGTGGAGATCGGGACCGCCCGGGAACCGCTGATCCAGCGCCTGATCAAGGACAGGCGCTTTACGGTGCCAGCTTTGGCCGTCATCGGCCTGGCGGCGGCGGCCTTCCCCTTCATGTTTTCCCTTTACCAGACCAACATCATGATCACGGCCATGATCTATGTGCTGCTGGGGCTGGGGCTCAACATCGTGGTCGGCATGGCCGGCCTGCTGGACCTGGGCTATGCGGCCTTTTACTGCGTCGGCGCTTATGCCTACGCCCTGCTCAACTACCATTTCGGAATGGGCTTTTGGACCGTTTTGTGGATCGGGGCCGGTCTTGCAGCCCTGTTCGGCATCATCCTGGGCTTTCCCGTACTGCGACTGAGGGGGGATTACCTGGCCATCGTCACCTTGGGGTTCGGCGAAATCATCCGCCTGATCATGGAGAACTGGAATGAGTTTTCCTTCGGGCCCAGCGGTATTGCCAACATCCCCCGACCGGGCTTTTTCGGCCTCGAGATGAACATCGAACAGTCTACCATTTACATCTATTTCCTGATGATCGCCCTGAGCCTGTTCACCATATTCGTGGTCAACCGCCTGCAGAACTCGCGCATCGGCCGGGCCTGGATCGCCCTGCGCGAGGATGAGGTGGCCTGCCAGGCCATGGGCATCGACAAGCGCAAGACCAAGCTGATGGCCTTTGCCCTGGGCGCTACCTGGGCCGGTCTGGCCGGTGTTGTCTTCGCGGCCAAAACCACCTTTATCAACCCGGCCAGCTTTACCCTCTGGGAGTCGATCAATATCCTCTGCGTCGTCGTCCTGGGCGGTATGGGATCCATTCTGGGGGTCATCGTCGGCGCGTTCGTTCTGATACTGCTGCCCGAATACCTGCGTTTTCTTTCCGAATACCGCATCCTGGTCTTTGGTGCCATTTTGGTGGTGATGATGGTCTTCCGACCCGGCGGCATCGTCGAAACCGTCCGCCGAAGCTACCAGTACAAAGAAACGGAACCGGAACAGTCCTATTAAGCGCGGCAAGCGGTGGGAAATCCATGCACTCGATACTCGACGTAAAACAGCTGACCATGAATTTCGGCGGCCTGCGGGCCCTGGACAGCGTCGACCTGGACGTCCGCCAGGGTGAGATTGTGGCCCTCATCGGCCCCAACGGGGCGGGCAAGACCACCTTTTTCAACTGCATCACCGGTATATACGACCCGAGCGGGGGCGACATGCTGATTTTTCCGTCCGACAGCACCAAACCCTGGCGGATCAACGGTCTCAAGCCCAATCAGGTGACCGAAAAAGGCGTGGCGCGAACCTTTCAGAACATTCGTCTGTTCGCCAACATGACGGTCCTGGAAAACGTCATGATCGGCTGTCACTGCCGCATGAAAGCCGGGATTTTAGGCGCCGTGATGCGCGGGGCCGCCACGCGCCGGGAGGAAGCGGCCGTGGTCCGCAAGAGCTATGACATCTTGAAAAAAATCGGGCTTGCACCATACGTCAACGAGTTTGCCAAGAACCTGCCCTATGGCGCCCAGCGCCGCCTGGAAATTGCGCGCGCCATCGCCACGGAGCCCTTCCTGCTGCTCCTGGATGAACCGGCGGCCGGCATGAATCCCCAGGAGACCCGTGAACTGGACGACCTGATCATCCGAATCCGTGACACCGAAGGCATTTCGATCCTGCTCATCGAACACGACATGAAACTGGTGATGAGCCTGTCCGACCGGATTTTCGTCATGGATTACGGCAAGAAAATCGCCCAGGGCACACCCGAGGAGATTCGGCGCAACCCGGCCGTCATCAAAGCCTATCTCGGAGAGGAGATCGATGCTTAGCCTCGTCGATATTCACAGCTATTACGGAAATATCAAGGCCTTGAAGGGGGTCAGCCTGACGGTGAACGAGGGCGAGATCATCACCTTGATCGGCGCCAACGGCGCCGGCAAGACCACCACCTTGATGTCCATCTCCGGGATCGTCCCGCCGCGCTCGGGCGATATTCACTTCATGGGTGATTCCATCGCCCGCACGAGTCCCGACAAGATTGTGTCGTTGGGCATCAGTCAGGTGCCTGAAGGCCGGCGCATCTTTCCTTACCTCACCGTCCTGGAAAACCTGGACATGGGTGCTTTTCTGCGAAAAGACAAGACGGCCGTTCATGCGGATCTGGACTATGTGTTCGATCTGTTTCCGATTCTGGCCGAGCGGCGCAACCAGGCCGGCGGTACGCTGAGCGGCGGCGAGCAGCAGATGCTGGCCATCTCGCGCGCCTTGATGGCCCGCCCGAGGTTGCTTTTGCTGGACGAGCCGTCGCTGGGGCTGGCCCCTCTGGTGGTCAAGCAGATATTCGAGATTATCAGGAAAATCAACAGCGAGAACAACACCACCATCTTCCTGGTGGAGCAAAACGCCAACCTGGCGCTGAAAGTGGCCCACCGCGGGTACGTAATGGAAAATGGTCTGATTACCCTGGCCGACAGCGCGGCCAGTCTGCTGGCCAACGAAGCGGTCAAAAAGGCCTATCTGGGCATTTAGGGTTGCATCGACCGAAGGCACGTCCATATATTGTATGGGATTCGGCCGGCCAAACAATGCGCGGCAACCGCACCACACCGTTCAAGGACTGTAAAAAAAACTATCCATTGGAAGGCATCCGGTTCCATAAGAAATCGGTTTGCGCGCGCATCGGCCCAGGCTAAATTATAGTTTAACCCGCTTGATTTACAATGAATACTTATTTTTAAGCGTTGTCTGGCATTAATTTTGCGAGTTCTGTGCGAATCACCAAGTGGAATCACTGCCTTGGTCAATCCTGCAGATGTGAAATGCGATGAACAGAGACACTCACCCCTGCCAAACCGCTCCGGGCTGGAAAGATGCCGTGGCCTTTCTGGTGACGGTGGCATCGTGTGCCATTTTTTTGACCGCCGGCTGGTTCACCACCCATTCAATCCAGCCCACTGACCATCCGGTTCTCATGGCGCCCCTGCCGCCCCTTGATCTGGCGATCGCTCACCTGACGGTACCCGAACTGCCGGCGCCGCTTGATGTCATTCCCGTGCCGGCCGTCGTCCCGATCGCCGCCATATCAGCCGAAGGCGGCACCGACGCCGCGACGAATGCGGAAGTCGAGCCGTTTTTAGTGCGGCCGGACATTCCCTATCACGGCATCATCGTCCAAGCCGCGGGGCGCTATGAGGTGGACCCGCACCTGATCCGGGCGATCATCTTCGCAGAGTCCGGATTCAATCCCAGGGCCAAGTCGAAAAGAGGTGCACGCGGATTGATGCAGCTGATGCCGTCGACCGCCGAATCCCTCGGCGTCAAGGATATCTATGATCCCGAAGAGAACATCGACGGCGGCGTGCGCTACTTCAGGTCGCTGCTCGACCGATTCGACGGTGACGTTCGCCTAGCCCTGGCGGCCTACAACGCCGGCTCGCGCCACGTTCGCAACTATGAAGGCATCCCGCCCTTTAGAGCCACGCAGATCTACATCAACAAGGTGCTCAAGTTTCACGAAAAGTTCAAAGCCGAAATGGACGAATTTTTGCGCAAGCTGGCCTGAGGTGATCCCCGGCATCACGGCATGATGATGAAGTCGGCGTCCGCCGTGGTCATGGTATCGGGGTCGAAGACGGCCGGGGTGTGGGGCAAAAGCACGCTGAGCGGGAGGTCGCTGCGGCGTTTCACCTGATAGGGGATGCCTTTTTGGCAAGCGTATCGAAAGATGTCGCCATAGAGGGGCCAGGCAAAGTTCCAGTTGTCCACATAGATCCGCTCGAAGTCGCCTGCATCGAGTTCACCGGCGATCCATCGGTCCAGCGCCGCCTGCTGGTCCTTGCGGAACATCTCCAGGCCGATCGAGACGGGGGCCTGGTTTTCGACCAGGGCGCGAATCACCTGGAGTTGGGCCTGGTGATGCCGTGCATCGGTTTGATGCTCTCCCACCAGCACCAGGCGGGCGCTGCCGATCGCCTGCAGGGCTGCGTCAGCGCTGACCGTCCGGCGGGCCGCAAGGTCATACAGCTTCAAAGCGGGGCCTGTCGCCGCTTCCTCGCAGGACGTCAGCGCCAATGCCATCATGACTGGCGACAGCACACAACCGATTTTAGCCAGACGGGCGATTTTAATCAGACGGGCCATGCCTGAACTCCTTTATGGGGTGGGGTCTTGCCGTCCAGGCGCGCGATCAGGGGCGAATCCGCCACCTCCCAGGTGCCTTTGTCGCCGCATGGTAAACCTGCCCATCGGTTAAGTCGACCTCAGCCTGATCTTTCAATCTATGCGGTATTGTCTGAAAAGCAAACCGGGACCAATTTTCGGTTTTGGATCGGCAAAAAGCATGCTAAAGCAACGGATTGGTCCCCCAACGGAGTCTGAACGGCCATGATCCATCGACTCAACCGCCCCGGCCGGGCGCCCGCAGCGCCCTTCTGGAACGTTATCCCCTTGGAACGCATGAGCCGCGGGCAGTGGGAATCTCTGTGCGACGGCTGCGGACGCTGCTGCCTCCAGAAATTTCAGGATGCCAAGACCGGCAAGGTGACCTACACTTGGGTCTCGTGCTATCTGCTGGACACGCGCTCCTGCCGCTGCGTCGACTACCAAAACCGCATCCACCTGGTTCCCGACTGCCTGGTGCTGACAGCGCAGCAGGTCCCCCGTTTGCGCTGGCTCCCCCAGACCTGCGCCTACCGGCGCCTGTCGATCGGCAAGGATCTGCCCGCCTGGCACCCCCTGGTGTCCGGTGACCCGGCCTCGGTGCATCGGGCCGGGATTTCCGTGCGCGACAAGGCCATTTCCGAAGTCTTCATTCATCCCGACGATGTGGACTATTACGACATCGGCTACCGTTTGTAAGCTGTTTGGTCTGACCCGGCCCGCGTTGGCCGGGACGCGCCTGTCGAGCGACCTTGGGGCTTGACTTTAGAGGGGCGTGTGGTAAGAACAGGTCAATTTTGCGCCTGCCTGATTAACTGTCTGAAAAAATATACATTTCTTTCTGTTTCCAGGGTGTTGCGGGAGATGGGGGGGCTGCCGGCATGCCATGCCGGCCAAACGATGGAGTTTGCGATGACGGCTGTATTCATTACCACCCTCGGCGGACTGGGCATGTTCGTTCTGGGCATGAAGCTGATGACCGAAGGGTTGCAGATGAGCGCCGGAAAGCGCATCAAGGCCATCTTGAGCGCGGTTTCCACCAACCGGGTGGTGGGATGCCTGACCGGTGCGGTGGTTACCGCCATGGTGCAGTCCTCCTCGGCCACCACGGTCATGCTGATCGGTTTCGTGACGGCCGGTCTGATGACGCTGCAGCAGGCCGTGGGCATGATTTTAGGGGCCAACGTGGGCACGACCGTCACGGCGCAGCTGATCGCCTTCAAGCTGACCGAACTGGCCCTGCCCGCCATTGCCGCCGGCGTGGTGCTCAAGTATTTCACGCAGCGCAAAAAAACACGCTATCTGGGAGACGTGGTCCTGGGGTTCGGGCTTTTGTTCTACGGCATGACCGTCATGAAGCTCGGGCTCGCACCGATCAAGAGCGACCCGACCTTTCTGGCCTTTTTCACCAAATTCGACCCCTCGTCGGTGGGCGGTCTGCTGCTGTGCGTGGTGGTGGGAGCCGGGTTGACCATCATGGTCCAGTCCTCGTCGGCCACCATCGGCCTGACCATGACATTGGCCAGCCAGGGACTGCTGGCCTTTCCCGGGGCCATGGCCCTGGTCCTGGGGGAAAACATCGGCACCACGATCACGGCCGAACTGGCCACGCTCGGTTCCAACAATATCAATGCCCACCGGGCCGCCAGGGCGCACACCATGTTCAATGTCATCGGCGTCACCCTCATGCTGTGCATTTTTCCACTGTTCGTCAAACTGGTGCAAGCGGTCACGCTGGGCTTCGGAGCCGGTCCGGTGGACCAGATGGTCGGCGGTGAAGCGGTCAACATCAGCCGCTATATCGCCAACGGCCACACCATGTTCAACGTGATCAACGCCTCGTTTTTCCTGCTGGTGCTGCCCTGGCTGATCAAAGTCGCCGTTTTGCTCTCACCCAGGGAGGAGGCGGACGTCGACCACTTCAGGCTGCCCAATTTCGGTGAACGGCTCATCGACACGCCCATCGCCGCCCTCGTGGAAACCCGCGGCGAGATCCTACGCATGGCCGAAACGGCCCGCTACACCTTTCGCCGGACGGTCAAGCGCTTGACGGACCGGGATTACCGAAAGTTGTCCAAGTGGCGGCAGGTGGAGAACCACCTGGACGACATGCAGCGCGAGATCGTGGCCTATCTGACCCGGATCTATCAGAGCGATGTGAGCGAGTCCGAGGCCAAGGAGATTTCCAGCCTCATGCGCATGACCAACAATATCGAGCGGATCGGCGACTCAGTGGAGAATATCGCCCAGGCCATCGAGGACATGATCGAAACGCATCTGATATTCACCGACAGGGCCATGGCGGATCTCAATCAGCTGGTGGAAAAGGTGGGCGAATTCATGGACCTGATCATTGCCGGCATGCGCCAGCCGTCGGCCAACTTCATGAACCGGGCCGACAGCCTCGAAAACGCCATCGACGCCATGCGCGAGAAATTCCGCGACGACCACGTCCAGCGGCTGCGCTCCAGCGAATGCGGCATCGACCAGGGCCTGGTCTATGTCAGCTTGCTGACCAACCTGGAAAAGATCGGCGACTACTCGTTTAACATCGCCGAAGCCGTGGCCGGCAAAAAATAGAACCGGGGTAAGGCTAAAGCGCCTGCAACGGCTGGACCACGATTGGGCTCGGTTGACGGGACCCGGCCCGCGCCCGCTTGGGGCAGCAGGCTCAGGGACGGATGTGCCGGGAGGGGATGTTCCAGACGAAGTGCCGGATCCATTCGAACCCGAACAGCAGCAGTTCACGGTCGCTGGTGCGCAGCTTGCGGATCAACGCTTTCTTGATGCGACAGCGCTTGAGAAAACTGCTCTGGAACACGAATTCGCGGAAGCGGTCGATGTTGTAGGCCGCCATGAAGGCCATTTTTCCGCGGGGCCCGTTGACCCCCTCGGATCCCCACGGATCCTTTTGAAACAGGGCCTTGACGGCGGCCCACTGGGCGGTCATCCGGTGGTGGACGTTGGCCTGCTGGTCGTTTGCCCAGGTGGAAAGGGTCCAGGCCTGTGTTTCTTGCGGTCCCAGGCAAAAGTCCGGCGGCCTTAAGAAGCCGACCATTTCCGGCTCGCCGGAGGACCTGTCCAGATACATGCCGAGTTCGACGGGAAACGCCCGGCAGGTGTCCGGCCGGTCCGGGTAAACGCGGCATCCAGCCCGACTCAAAAACGGGCAGGACCGGGATGGGTCGTCGGCCATTTTCAGCAGGACGTCGGGAAAGCTGTTGCCCTCGCGCAGCACCACGTCCACGTGGCTTTCCAGAAAACGGTCCGAATCCATGCCGAGACCCTTTTTCAGGCGCAGCACGTCATAGGGATAAAGAAACAGGTTCAGGTTTTGACAGCAGCGGTTGAAGCAGGCCAGGTCGCGATGGCACCGAAAATTAAAGGTCGTGGTGGCCTTAAGGGGAATTCCCGGAAGCCGGTCGAGTGTCTCTGGATCAATCGTTTTCATCGTGGCTTTCGGTAATGGCCACCATCATTTGAGCAATGGTCAGCTTGATTTTGTCGGTGACGGCGAGGTCGGCGCGCAGCGCCTTTTCCAGCAGCGCCATGCGGCGGTAAAAAGGGGTCCGGTCGAAGGGGGTGTAGTCGGTTCGGCCGTGCTGGCGGCATTGGTCGAAAAAGGCGTCGCATCCCGGATAGGTGGACACGCCGGCGTCAAGACGGTGCAATTCGTACGGGATGCCGTGCAGCCGGCAGATCATGGGGCGATAGTCGTAGAGGGTGCAGCGCGACTGCCGGTTCAACGGGCACATGACCCGCGGCGCCGGTTGGCCGGGTGAAGCGGCCGACAGCTGCCTATCGGCCTCAAGGGCCCTGGCCCTGACGGCCTGTTGCACGGCTGGTTCGACGCTGCGCAGGCCTTCTTGCAGGTAAAGGTACTCAAGCAGGGTGTGGTGGAAAAAGCGCGTCAGGCAGCAGTTGTCGGTGCAGCCGTGGCATTGAAATCCGTATCGCCGGGCAGCGGTCGCATAGGACCGGTCCATGTCGTCGAAGAGGGCTTCCAGTTGGACCAGGAAAGGGAGATAGCGATGGCGGACGGGCCGAAACCGCCCCGGATGAATGTTCATGACAGTGGGCTATACCCTCAAACCGTGGGAGAAGGGAAGAAGATTTTTTTGTAAAGACCCAGGGCATACCGATCGGTAATGCTGGCGATGAAGTCGCAGACGACCTGCTCCGGCGAATTGCCGTTGTGCCGCCAGCCGCCGATGCCCATGCGGTCGAGCTCCGCATCCAGAATGGCGTCGTTTTCCAGCAAATAGGCGTAAAGCTCGGAGAGAATTTTTTTGGCCTTGACGAAATCGCGGTGAACCCGGCGCGAGCGGTAGACGTTGTCGTACAAAAAGGCCCGCAGTGCGGTCATGGCGCCGAACACCTCGTCGCTCATGGCCAGGTGCAGTTCGCCGTTGACCGCGCGGCTGGAAAAGACCAGGTCGCGAATCATGGTGGTGGCCCGCTCCTGGTGGGTGCGGCCGATCACCCGCGTACACACGTCCGGCACCTGCTCGGCGCGGATGACACCGCTGCGGATGGCATCGTCCAGATCGTGGTTCAGATAGGCCATGATGTCGGATATGCGCACGATGCGTCCTTCGATGGTGCAGGCCAGTTCGTCGGGGTTGTCGGGCAGTATTTTCCCGTAGCCCTTGGAGTGTTTGACGATGCCGTCGCGCACTTCATGGGTCAGGTTCAGCCCCTTGCCGCAGTTCTCGATGACATCCACCACCCGCAGGCTCTGCTTGTGGTGGGAAAACTCCGGGGCGTGGATTTCCTGGAGAACGGCTTCACCGCCGTGCCCGAACGGGGTGTGTCCCAGATCGTGGCCCAGTGCGATCGCTTCGGCCAGGTCTTCGTTGAGAAACATCGCCCGCGCGATATTGCGGGCGATCTGGGACACTTCCAGGGTGTGGGTCAACCGGGTGCGGTACTCGTCCCCCAGCGGGTTGAGAAAAACCTGGGTTTTGTGCTTCAAGCGTCTGAAGGCGTTGGAGTAGACGATGCGATCGCGGTCGACCTGGAAGGCGGTGCGGATGGGGCAGGGCGCCTCCGCGCGGCGGCGACCGCGGCTCTGGGCGCTCTGACAGCCGAACGGAGACATGAAGTTTTTTTCGCGGTTTTCAAACTGCTCGCGGATATTCATGGCTGCCGGTTGTGGTTTGTCCATAGGTGTATTATTTTTAGACGGTTATCTATTCACAGACAACCCGTTTTGTAAAGCGTATAGTGGACGGGAGAAGCGGCGCCATGGACGGACACCACCTGATTTTGGGAGCCCTCGACGACTTTATCACCGGCGAGCGGCTGGCGGATACGCATGACGAACGGTATCGTCAGAAGATCGCCCGCTTTCTGGTCAATGACAAGGGCTACGCCAAAACGGAGATCCGGCCCCGCAACGCGCTGACGGTCAGCGCCGGCAGCCGCAGGGGTCGCTTGTGGGTCGATTTTTTGATTACCCTTGACGCGCGTGCCGCCATGGTGATCAAGTACGGTCCCGGTTCGCTGGTGACCCGCCACCGGCCGACCCTGGCCATATCGCGCTTGATGGCGCCCTGCCAGATTCCGGTGGCGGTGGTGACCAACGGTGAATCGGCGGACATCCTGGACGGCACCAGCGGCAGGCTGACCGCCTCGGGATTCGGTCGGATTCCGTCGCGCGATGAGCTGGCGACCCAGCTGGCCGCCGCCGACCTTACCCCCATTTCGCCGAGCCGGGCCGAAATGGAAGCCCGAATTGTCTACGCCTATGAAATTGACGGCGCGTGTCCCTGTGACGACACCGCCTGCAGGATCGAATGACGTCGCCGACGCGATCCTGCAGGGAGGCCGGTTTCATGGCGGCGGCCCTCGAGTTGGCCCGGCAGGCTTTGGATCAGGGCGAGTTTCCGGTCGGCTGCGTGATTGCCGACGACCGCCGGGTGGTTGCCCGCGGTTACCGCACGGGTACGGCGGCCGGGTCTGGAAACGAGATCGACCACGCCGAGATCAATGCCCTACGGGACCTGTGCCAAAACCGCCCGGACATCGATCGATCGACCCTGACGATTTACGCCACGATGGAGCCCTGCCTGATGTGTTTTGCGGCCATCCTTCTCAGCGGAATTGGCAGAATCGTCTACGCCTACGAGGATGTCATGGGCGGCGGTACCGGCTGTGACCGGTCCACGCTGCCCGGTTTGTATCGCGATGCACCACTGACGGTGGTTCCAGGCGTGTTGCGGGAGCAGAGTTTGAACCTGTTCAAGCGCTTTTTCGCCGCACCGGAGAACCGTTACTGGGCGGGCAGCGAGCTCAGCCGCTACACCCTGGAGCGATCCGGGTCGCCCTGATCGGCGTCGAGCGGTTTTTCTATTTTTCGCTTGCAATTGCCCGATCCGTCATATATTTGAAAAAAGTTTAGTATTGGATTTCCAATCACGCCCATCGCAGCCGATGGGAATCCGCCGCCGGCCCGTCGATGGGCGTCAGTGCCGGCAGATCAACGCAACAGCACAACAGGAGGTGGAAGCATAGCTGGCCCCAGATTTAGTAGACAAATGGATAGGAGGCGCCCCGACACCACACGGATCAACCAGGGAATTCGTGTGCGGGAAGTTCGTTTGATCGACCCGGAAGGCAACCAGGTAGGCGTTCTTCCGATTCACCAGGCGTTGGCCAAGGCGAACGATTACGGGATGGACTTGGTCGAGATATCACCCAACGCCAAGCCGCCGGTCTGTAAGATCATGGACTACGGTCGCTTCAAGTATGAGCAGACCAAAAAGCAGCAGGAGGCCAAGAAAAAGCAGACCACGTTCCAGCTCAAGGAGATCAAGGTTCGGCCAAAAACCGGCGAACACGATCTCGAAACGAAAATGGGGCATATCCGTAAATTTCTTGGCCGTAAAGACAAGGTCAAAGTCACGGTCATGTTTCGGGGCCGGGAAATTACGCTTTCAGATCGCGGAAGAGAACTGTTGCAACAAATCGCCACTGAACTTGAAGAGGTCGCCGTCGTCGAGCAGTATCCAAAGTTCGAAGGGCGAACCATGATGATGGTGCTGGCACCCCGGTAGCATCGACGGACCAAAAGGGGCGTATCGGCAGCGATGCCGCTCTTTCAGGGCCCGTGCGATAATTGCAGGCAATTTCATCAGCTGGCGTGAACGCGTGGGTTTCGTTCACGCCATCGATTTTTTTAATGCGGCTTTTCGCATGCTGGATAGACCCCGGCGATTGAGATGATCGCCCTCGCATTGCTTGCGATGGCGAACGATTGACATACAAGGAGGTAGGACATGCCGAAAATCAAGACCAACCGCGCTGCGGCCAAGCGTTTTAAAAAGACCGGGTCCGGTCGCTACACGTTTTCAAAGTCTCATCACAGCCACATCTTGACGAGCAAGACCCGCAAGCGCAAGCGCTCGTTGAAAAAGATGCAGTTGGTCAAGCCCAGCGACATGCGAGAAGTCCGTCTTCTCCTGCCCAACGGCTGACGATCCGACGATCAACCAGACATTGAAAGGCGGGGTAATCACGGTGCCGGCGCTCGAGGCGTCCGGTGTGCAAGCCTCCCTGCCAGCAAGGAGCTCAGATCATGCGAATTAGAAGAGGATTCAAGGCGAGAAAACGACGCCAGAAAGTGTTGAAGCTGGCCAAGGGGTTTCGAGGCGGTCGCAGCAAGCTGTTCAGGACCGCGGCCGACTCCGTGGACAAGGCCCTCAACTATGCCTATCGGGACCGCAAGCAGCGCAAGCGCCAGTTCCGGCGCTTGTGGGTCGCCCGCATCAATGCGGCGGCGCGCATGAACGACCTTTCCTACAGCCGGTTTATCGGCGGTTTGAAAAAGGCCGGCGTGAGCCTGGATCGCAAGGTGCTGGCCGAACTGGCCATTTCCGATCCGGCCGGGTTTTCTCAGATTGCCGCCGTGGCGTCACAGGCGGCTTGAACCGACGCCGCTGCCGCGACGAAGGCTCCGCATCGGTACCCCTCCGCCGTTCCCCACGCAGCCGACCGCTGAAGCGACGTCATCCCCCGGCGATTCCCTGAGCATCGCACCGGCATGGCACAGGGGACAGGGGGAGGCGCAGCCGGAAAACCCGCCCATTTGAAAAAACAGGGCGGGTTTTCGGCAAGGCCTCATCAGGATCAGGAGAGCATCCATAAACACCCCCTGTACGATGTGTGGCATAAGGCCAGGCGCTTTCCGGGGGGCTTACCAACAGAGCGACGATCGTGGAAACTACGATAGACCAAATATTCGCGGACGCCATGCGTTCCCTGGCAACGGCGGCCGATGCCGACACCATCAACGATCTGGACACCCGATACCTGGGTCGCAAGGGCCGCATTACCCATTTTCTGCGCAACATCGCCAGTCTGCCCGCCGCGCAGCGCCCCCAGGCGGGCAAGCGCGCCAATGAGGTCAAGCGTCAGCTCGAAGCGGAATTCAAAGCCGCCCTGGCGCGATTGTCCGAAGCGGCCGCAACGGATCGTGTCGATGTGTCCCTGCCGGGACGCGTCCTTGCCATAGGGTCGCTGCACCCCATCACCCAGATCACCAACCGTATTTGCGGCATCTTCGGTCAGATGGGATTCGATGTGGTCGAGGGGCCGGAAGTGGAGACCGACTACTACAATTTCGAAGCCCTCAACATTCCCAAAAACCACCCCGCCCGGGACATGCAGGACACCTTTTATGTGTCGGACAACGTCGTTTTGCGGACCCACACCTCGCCGACCCAACCGCGGGTGATGGAGAAACGACAACCGCCCGTGCGCATTATCGCGCCTGGCAAGGTCTATCGCTGCGACTCCGACCTGACCCACACGCCCATGTTCCATCAGGTCGAGGGGCTGCTGGTCGATCAGCGCGTCTCTTTTGCCCAGCTCAAAGGCGTATTGACCGCATTTGTGCACCAGATGTTCGATGAACGCACCACCTTGCGGTTTCGGCCCAGTTTTTTCCCCTTCACCGAGCCCAGTGCCGAGGTGGACATTCGCTGCGTGATCTGCAGGGGCGGCGGGTGCCGCGTCTGCTCGCACACGGGGTGGCTGGAAGTGTTGGGCGCCGGCATGGTTCATCCGGCCGTGTTCGAAAATGTCGGGTATGACACCCGCCGATACACCGGATTCGCCTTCGGCATGGGGGTCGAGCGCATCGCCATGCTCAAATTCGGCATCGACGACATCCGGCGCTATTTTGACAACGACTATCGATTTTTGAGTCAATTTTAGAAAGTGTCGCTGAGACCATGAAAGTCAGTCTAAGCTGGTTGAAAGAGTATGTCCCCATCGACATGGCAGTGACCGAACTCGCCGATGCGCTGACGATGGCGGGTCTGGAGGTGGAAGCCGTCGTCGATCGGTATGCGTTTCTGGAGACGGTGGTGGTCGGCAAAGTGGCGGCGGTGCGGCCGCATCCCAACGCCGACCGGCTCAGCCTGTGCCAGGTGGATGGGGGCAGCGGCCTGGTACCGGTGGTTTGCGGGGCCCCCAATGTGGCAGCGGGCATGACCGTTGCCCTGGCCCTTCCCGGTACCCGGCTGCCCGGCGGCATCTTGCTGGAGAGCAGCCGCATTCGCGGCGAAACCTCGCAGGGCATGCTGTGCAGTGAAATTGAACTCACGCTGGGCCTGGACGGTTCCGGCCTCATGGTGCTGGACGGGGCGTTGCCGCCGGGCAGCCCGCTCAAGTCGGCCCTTTCTCTGAGCGACTTTACCTTCGAAATCGGTTTGACACCCAATCGGCCCGACTGTCTGAGCGTGATGGGGGTGGCCCGGGAGGTGGCTGCCATCCAGGGCGTCGCCATGAACCCGCCCACCTTCCAACTGCCCGACACCGACGGTGATATCCGAGCGTTGACCTCGGTGACCATTCAGGCGCCGGACCACTGTCCCCGTTATGCGGCCCGGCTGTTGGACCGAATCACGGTGGCACCCTCGCCGTTCTGGCTCCAGGACCGGCTCCGCTCGGTGGGTGTGCGGCCCATCAACAACCTTGTCGACGTGACCAACTTCGTCATGCTGGAAACCGGCCAACCGCTGCACGCCTTTGATTTCGACCACCTGGCCGGCCATCGCATCGTGGTGCGCACCGCCCAGGCGGGGGAATCGTTCACCACGCTCGACCAGAAGGCCCGCAGGCTGACCGATCAGATGCTGATGATTTGTGACGGCGCAAAACCGGTCGCCGTAGGCGGCGTCATGGGTGGGCTGAATTCGGAGATCGAGGATGCCACCACCCGCGTTTTGATCGAGAGCGCCTGTTTCGATACGGTCAGCATCCGCAAAACCTCGAAAGCGCTGGCCCTAAGCACCGATGCCTCGCATCGTTTCGAACGCGGCGTCGATCCGGACGGCACCCTCGATGCGCTGAATCGGGCCGCCGGCCTCATGGCCGAAGTGGGACAAGGGCGGCTGGTGGGCGGCGTCATCGACGAAGACTTCCGCCAATCGGGGCCCCCGGTTCTGACCCTCAGCGCAAACGCCGCCAATCGCCTTCTGGGCACCGGCCTGAAACCCGATCAGATGGCCGCCTTACTAGAGCCGCTTGGATTTGGCGTCACCCCCGCCGGTGGCGACGCTCTGGCCGTACGGGTGCCCTCTTTCCGGGTGGACGTCACCCGCCCCCGGGACCTGATGGAAGAGGTTGCCAGGCGCTACGGGTATGACCGCATCCCCACCGCTTTTCCCGTCCTGCCGGCCCAGGGCGCGGCGCCTAGCGTGACTGTTGGCCAACGCAACCGAATCCGGCAGCTTTTGGCCGGGTTCGGTTTTACGGAAGCCATCAACTACAGCTTTATCAGTGCCGATTCCAGCGACCGGTTGCACTTGGCCGCCGACGACAGCCGCCGCCGCCACGTTGCCCTGCTCAACCCGATCTCCGAAGAGCAGGCCGTCATGCGGACCTCACTGGTTCCCGGTATGCTGGAAACCGCCCAACGCAATATATCCCGGCAGCAGACCACCTTGCGCCTCTATGAAATCGGCAATGTATTTCTGCCGCGCACAGACGAGACCCTTCCGTTGGAAACGGAGATGCTGGTCGGCCTGTGGAGCGGCGCCAGCCAACCAGCCGCCTGGCACACCCGGGAGCAAGCCTGCGACTTTTTCGACATCAAGGGAATCGTGGAGGGGCTGATCGGCGCCCTGGGCGTGGCCGGCGTTGACTTCACGGCCTTGCCGGATGAGCAGTGCCGATACACCCGGCGCGGTTACACGGCCCGCATCGACCTTAAAGGACAGATGCTGGGCATCGTGGGTGAAGTGTCCGATAGGGTCAACGGTCGCTACGCTCTCAAGCAGCCGACCTTCATTTTTGAGCTGAGCCTGGAACCGTTGATGCGTTTGATCGGTGACACCCGTCAGATGATGCCGATTCCACGGTTTCCCTCCATCTCCCGGGATGTCACGATCATCATCGACGCGGCCATCGAATCCAGGCGGCTGCTGGATACGGTGGCCCGGTTTGATGAGCCCCTGGCCAAGGATTTACAGCTGTTCGACGTTTTCGACGGTGATCCAATACCGCCGGGAAAAAAGAGTGTCTCTTTTCGGGTGGTCTACCAGGCCGATGACCGCACCCTGGAGGATGAGGCCGTCAATCGGATCCACCGCCAGCTGATCCATCGATTGGTTGGCGAATTTGACGCGGCGCTTCCGGCTTGATCCTCGATTGACGGCCTGTGGTGCCCCGCCAATCTGGACACGAGGATGAACGCAGACAATTTCGGACCATTGGAGATACCCGACAAGTTCTATTTCAAGATCGGTGAAGTCAGCGACATCGCCGGGGTGCCATCTTACGTGCTGCGCTTCTGGGAGACCGAGTTCAGCCAGATCAAGCCCCGACGGACCGAATCGGGCCAGCGCCTCTACCGCAAGCGCGATGTGGCGCTGGTGCTACGGATCAAACATCTTCTGTATGAGCGGCGGTTTACGATCGAAGGGGCCCGGCAGCATTTGCGCAATCGATCGCCTTCGGCCCGGACGCCGATGCCGGTCGCGGCACCGCCGGACATTGCCGAAATCAAAAAAGAGTTGATTCGCATACGGGACCTGATCGATCAGCGCTGATCGCCGGGGCAGCGGCGGGACGACCGGGTTGCGGCAATCCGACGGCCAGGGGGGCCGAATGTCGAAGCATAATAGAAAGATATTGACAGATAGACCTTTTTGCCGTAATTAATGCATCTTGGTTGAGCGGGCATAGCTCAGCTGGTAGAGTACAAGCTTCCCAAGCTTGGTGTCGCGAGTTCGAATCTCGTTGCCCGCTCCATTTCAAGTCCGATTTCGTCTGTTCCGGTGACGGTTGCCGGAAGCAAGGTGGGTTTTCCGCCCGGCGTGGTTTTATGGACTGGTAAGTATCGGTATCCATAATCGATTTAACGTGGAAACGGGCTATGCGCCCGTTTTTGTTTTTTCGGTGAGAAGATGGCCAAGCGTGCCGAAAAACGGAGAAAGACGGGTGGCCGGCCCGCCGCGCCGCGCCAACCGGACCTGAAGACGGTCAGACAGCAGCGGCTGGTGGCCGATGCGGTGACCCGTCTGGCCGAGCCCCTGTGCAGCGCCGAGGGGCTGGAGTTGGTCCAGGTCGAGTATCAGCGCGAGCCGGGTGGACTGACCCTGCGTCTCTACATGGACAAACCCGGTGGGGTCGCGCTGGAGGACTGTGTCGGCGTCAGTCGTCAATTGGCGGACCTGTTGGATGTCCACCTCAAGGACCTGCCGCCCTACCGGCTGGAGGTGTCATCTCCGGGGCCCGACCGGCCGGTGGGAAAACTGGCGGACTTTGCGCGTTTTAAAGGCCAGCGGGCCAAGGTCCGCGTCGCGACGGCCGTCGCCGGCCGCAAAAACTTTACCGGCGTGTTGGCCGGGGTGGTCGACGAGACGATCCAGATCCAGGTGAACAACGAGATGATCAGTCTGAATGTTAACGACATTACCCGGGCACGGCTGATCAATTATAACGGAGAGAGCTGATGTTTATTGCAGATATCAAACGTGTGGTGGAACAGGTCAGCCGAGACAAGGGCATTGACGTCGAGATTCTGATCCGTGCCCTCGAAGAGGCCTTGCGTTCCGCTGCCAGAAAAAAATTCGGCGGCAAGGTCGACATCGAGGCCCAATACAGTCCCGACACCGGAGAGATCGAGGTCTTTCAATTCAAGGAGGTGGTGGCGGAGGTAACCGAGCCGGATCTGCAGATCAGCCTGGAGGAGGGACGGCAGTTGGATCCCGAGTGCGAGATCGGCGACAGTTTGGGCACGAAAATGGACACCTCCACCTTTGGCCGGATCGCCGCGCAATCGGCCAAACAGGTGATTATTCAAAAAATGAAAGACGCCGAACGCGATGCGGTCTATTCGAGCTACATCGACCGCAAAGGCGAGGTGATCAACGGAATCGTCCAGCGGGTCGATCGCGGCAACATTATCGTGAATCTGGGCAGCACGGAAGCCATCCTGCCGACCCGTGAACAGATTCCCCGGGAAAACTACCGCCGTGGGGACCGGGTCCGCGCCCTGATCCTGGATGTGCTGTACGACACGCGCGGGCCCCAGATCGTGCTTTCGCGGACGCATCCGGACCTGCTGATCAACCTGTTTAAAACCGAAGTCCCCGAGATCAGCGAGGGTATCGTGGAAATCAAAGGGGCTGCCCGGGAGCCGGGAAGCCGGGCCAAGTTTGCCGTCTCTTCCCACGATTCCGATATCGATCCGGTCGGTGCGTGCGTCGGCATGAAAGGCAGCCGGGTGCAAAATGTGGTGCAGGAGCTGCGGGGGGAGAAGATCGATATCATCACCTGGCACATCGATGCGGCCAAATATGTCTGCAACGCCCTGGCACCCGCCGAAATCGCCCGGGTGATCATCGACGAGGAGAACCGCACCATGGAGGTCATCGTTCCCGATGAATTTCTTTCGGTCGCCATCGGCAAGCGGGGCCAGAACGTCCGTCTGGCGTCTAAACTGACGGGTTGGCATCTGGATGTCAACTCGGAGTCCAGCTACGACGAGATGATGAAGACCGGCTATGAATCCCTGGTCAAGGTCCCCGGCGTCGGCAACAGTCTGGCCGACGCCTTTTTCGAAAGGGGAATCTACTCGGCCGAAGAACTGGCCGAATCGATCCCCGAGGAACTGGTCGAGATTCGCGGGATCGGGCCGGAAAAGGCGTCGACATTGATTGAAAACGCCAAACAGTACGCTGAGCAGGCCGCCCGGGAGGCGAAAGCGCGGCGCCAGGAAGCCGAAGCCCAGCGCCTTGAAGAGGAAGCCCGGCGTCTGGAAGCGGACACTCGAGCCGCTCAGGATGCGGCCTTGTCCGAGGACGGTGCAGACGTCGTGCCGACCGAAGCGCCGGAAATGGGGCCCGAGGAGGATGCGGCCGCCGACACCGAGACCGCTGAAGAGGGCTGACCGTGGTATAGGATGCAGGTACGAATCGGGATAGAATTGCTGGCAAAATGATTTTCGGGGGGAATGGATGGCAAAAATTAGAGTATACGAATTTGCCAGAGACCTTAATATGACGAACCGGGAACTGTTGGACAAGATCCGGGATCTGGATATCGATGTCAACAGTCATATGAGCTCTCTGGACGAAGATGTGGTGGCGAAAGTCAAGTCGGCGCTGTTCGGAGAACTGAAAGACGACCAGCTGGAGGAGAAGCGTGTCAAGCCGACCGTCATCCGCCGGCGCAAGGTCGTGGCACCCCCGGCACCGGAACCCCCCGCAGCCGAAGCCGCTGCGGAGGTTCCTGCGACGCCATCGGCACCGGAGCCGTCGGCACCCGCCCAGACGGTGGAAGCGCCCCCGGAAAAAGAACCGGTGGTCAAGAAACGCAAACCGGCCCCATCCGCCAAGGTGATTGCCAGGCCCGCGCCGCAAACGCCCGACCTGCCGCCGCCGGTTGAGGCCGAGGCGGCCGACAGGCCATCAGAACCGGAAGACGCGCCCCCCCCCGATGAAGCGTCTGAAGCGTCCCCGGCCGCCGAAGTCGGGCCTGCCCCCGTCGAGTCCGCCGAACCCGAAGAGACTGTCGAATCCGAAGATCGTGCCGGCGAGGCCGCTGCAGGGCCTGCTGACACCGTCGAACCGAAGCCGAAAGCCAAAGCCAAAGCCAAAAAGGCCAAGAAAGAGGCTGCGGCCAAAATCATCAAGCTTCCGAGCAAATCCGACCGGCTGGCGGCAGCGGCGGCGCGCCCCGGACCCGCGGCGGTGCCGCCCCGACCTTTTGCGCCGGGACCGGAAGCGGACGATACGAGCGTTTCCGCAAAAGACAAGAAGAAGGGCTGGCGCAAAAAAGGCGCCGACGGCGACGAGCCACGCTTCTTCAAGAAGAAGGGCGGATTCCGCAAAAGAGAGATCGTCGAAGGCGCGGCCCTTTACAGCGGGAAGATGCGCGGCCGCAAGGGGCGCAAGGGCAGCCGGGCCAAAATGACCGCCGGTGGCCAAAAAACGCAGATCACCACCGCCAAAGCCATCAAGCGACGGGTCAAGGTCGATGAGACCATCGTTTTGTCGGAGCTGGCCAAACGAATGGGCATCAAGGCCAACGAAATGATCGTCAAGCTGATGGGGATGGGGGTCATGGCCACGGTAAACCAGACCATCGACTACGAAACGGCGGTCCTGGTGGCCGGCGAGTTTGACTACGAAGTGGAAAAAGCCGCTTTCGAGGAGGAAGTGATTCTGAAAAAGACCGATCCGGAAGATCCCGACCAACTGATCCCCAGACCACCTGTGGTGACCATCATGGGGCACGTGGACCACGGCAAGACATCACTGCTGGACGTCATCCGCAAAACCCGGGTGACCGAAGGCGAAGCGGGCGGCATCACCCAGCACATCGGTGCCTATCACGTGGAAACCGAAAAGGGCGTCATCGCCTTTCTGGACACCCCCGGCCATGAGGCATTTTCAGCCATGCGCTCGCGCGGTGCCAAGGTGACGGATATCGTCATCCTGGTGGTTGCCGCCGACGACGGGGTCATGCCTCAGACCGTGGAGGCGATCAACCACGCCAAGGCCTCCGGGGTGCCGATCATCGTGGCCGTCAACAAGATGGACAAACCGGACGCCGATCCGGACCGGGTTCAGCGCGAACTCAGCGAGCACGGCCTGGTTCCGGAAGCCTGGGGCGGCGACGCGATCTTTGTAATGGTGTCGGCCAAGCAGAACACCGGCATCGATGAATTGCTGGAAATGATTTTGCTTCAAGCGGAGGTTTTGGAACTCAAGGCCAATCCGAACAAACTGGCCAGCGGCCACGTGGTCGAGGCCAAACTGGACTCGGGCCGCGGGCCGGTGGCCACCGTCCTCGTGCAAGAGGGGACCCTGCGGGCCGGCGACTCGGTGGTCTGCGGGATGCACTACGGCAAGATTCGCGTGCTTCAGGACGATCTGGGCCGTACCGTGGAATCGGCCGGTCCCTCCATGCCGGTCGAGATCGTCGGTCTTTCCGGTGTGCCTATGGCCGGCGATGAGCTGGTGGCTCTGGCCGACGAAAAGGATGCCCGTCAGGTCAGTCAGCACCGCATGCAGAAGCAGCGCTCTAAGGAGCTGGCCAAGACCAACCGCCTGAGCCTGGAGGGCCTGTTCGAACAGATGCAAAAGGGCGAACTCAAGGACCTGAACCTGATCATCAAGGCCGACGTGGACGGCTCCATCGAAGCGCTCAGGGATTCGTTGACCAAGCTGTCCAACGACGAGGTGAGCATCAACGTGGTCCATGCGGCGACCGGCACCATTACCGAGTCGGACATCTCCCTGGCCGCGGTCTCCAATGCCATCATCATCGGCTTCAATGTCAGGCCCAATGCCAAGGTGCAGGAGCTGGCCGCCGAAGAGCACGTGGACATGCGTTTTCACAACGTCATCTACAATGTGATCAAGGAGGTCAAGGATGCCATTGTGGGCATGATGGAGTCGGTATTCGAAGAGCGGGTGCTGGGTCGTGCCGAAGTGCGCCAGACCTTTCATGTGCCCAAGGTGGGCGTGATCGCCGGCTGTCACGTGACCGACGGCAAGATCCAGCGCGGTCAGCTGATGCGCCTGGTGCGCGACGGCGTCGTCACCTACGAGGGAAAAAACAGCAGCCTGCGTCGGTTCAAGGACGACGTCAAGGAGGTCCAGGCCGGCTACGAGTGTGGTATCGGCATAGAAAAGTTCAATGACATCAAGGTCGGGGACGTGATCGAAAGCTACTACATGGAAGAGATCCGACCCGAGGTGGAGTGATAAGCGACGATGGTTGTCGGCGTGGGCTGTATGACCTTCAGGGTCCGTGAATGTCGCTCCTTGAAGGAAAAACGCAAGGTGGTCAAATCGATCGTGGCCCGCATCGGCAACCACTTCAATGTGTCCGTGGCCGAGGTGGCCGACAACGACGTCCACCAGCGCGCGGTGATTGGTGTCAGCCTGGTGGGCAACGACCGGCGGCTGGTCAACGCCAAGCTGGACAAACTGTTCAATTTTGCCGAAGCGCTGGGTGTGGCCGAAATGATCGACGCCCAGCTGGAGATTATCTCCTTTTGAACGGCCGACAGCGGCCCGATCAACAAATGGGACAAGAGACCAACGTGGCAACCAGATCGTTTAACCGAGCCGAGCGCGTGGGGGGCCAGATTCAAAAAATTCTGGCCGCTTTGATTCGCAAGGGAATCAACGACCCCCGGCTCTCCCTGACCACCGTAACAGGCGTCACCTTAAGCCGGGATCTGAGGATCGCCAAGGTATATGTGGCCACCCGCGGCGGGGCCGACTCCGCGCAGGCCGTGCTGTCGGGATTTGAAAGTGCCAAAGGATTTATCAAGCGCAAGCTGGCCGGCGAACTGGGGCTCAGGTACATGCCGGATTTGAGATTTTTTTACGATGCATCCTTTGACTACGGCGCCCACATCGAACGGGTGTTGAAATCCATACGGACCGAAGATGAAAAAAATAATCCAGCTGCTGGCGAACAGTAAGCGCGTGCTGCTGGCGTCGCATGCCAATCCGGACGGCGATGCCATCGGGGCACTGTTGGCCATGGGGATCGCTCTGGAACGACAAGGCTGCGAGGTGGTGCTTTTCAACGAGAGCACCATCCCGGCCGTTTACCAGTTTCTGCCCGCGGTGGCCAAGCTTCAAAACCGGTTGCCCGATCTAGCCGGGTTCGATACCGCGGTGGTGCTGGACTGCGGAGACCTGAAGCGCGTCGGTGCGGCGGTCGACGCCATCGCCGCCATTCCGGTGATGGTCAACATCGACCACCACACCACCAATACGCGATTCGGGCAGTACCATCTGGTGGATGTGGCTGCCTGTGCCACCTCCGAGATTGTGCATCGATTGATTCAGGCCATGCGGGTTCCCATCGATCTTGCCATGGCAACGGCGATCTACACCGGAATTTTAACGGACACCGGCTCTTTCCGGTTTTCCAACACCAATCGGGCGGCCTTTGCCATCTGCGAATCCATGGTGGCCCTGGGGGTCAATCCCTCCACGGTGGCGCGGCACGTTTACGGCACCTACTCTTTGGGACGGATCAAGCTGCTCAACCTCGCGCTTGATTCGATCGAGATTTCCAGCAATGGCCACCTGTCCATTATGACCGTTACGCGCGAGATGCTGGCCGACACCGGCACGCAAGCCGAAGATGCCGACGGTCTGATCAACTATGCCCGGCGGATTCAGGATGTCAAGGTGGCCGCCTTGATTCATGAGTTGGAAGGGGGCAACGGCACGTCGGGCGATCATCGGCGCTACCATGTCAGCCTGCGTTCGGACGGCAGCGTCGACGTTTCGCGAATCGCAGCGGATTTCGGCGGCGGCGGCCATGCCGGTGCGGCCGGATTTTCGGTGGACGCCAGCCTGGCGGAACTCAAGGCCACCATTTACCGTCTCTCCCTCGATTTTAGCGGGCAATGCCACCTGAATTGAACGGGATCGTGGTGGTGGACAAGCCCGGGGGGATTTCATCGGCCGGAGTCGTCGCCCGGATCAAGGATATGTTCGGGGCCAGGAAGGTCGGTCATGCCGGCACCCTGGATCCCGCCGCCACAGGCGTGCTGATCTGTTGCCTCAACCAGGCCACGCGCCTGTCACGGTTCTTTCTCAAGGGCGACAAGGTCTACGAAGCGGAACTGACCCTGGGAACGGTCACCGACACTCAGGATGCAACCGGCGCCGTGGTCGCGCAACATCCGATCGGCAATCTCTCCGAGCAGCGCATCCGCAAGGTGGCCGACAGCTTCGTGGGCGCGATCGATCAGGTTCCCCCGGTGTTTTCGGCCCTCAAGCATCGCGGAACGCCGCTTTACAAGCTGGCCCGCCGGGGAGCCGCCGTGCAGAAGCCGGCCCGGTCGGTGCGGATATATAGCCTGGCGGTCAGCCAGGTCAGGCTGCCGACGGTACGATTTTCGGTATCCTGTTCATCGGGGACCTATATCCGCACCTTGTGTGCCGACATGGGCCGACGCCTGGGTTGCGGCGGGCATCTTGCGGCGCTTTGCCGCACGGCCAGCAGCGGGTACCCCATCGACGAGGCCCTCGGCCTGGAGGTATTGGCAGTGCGGGCCGAGCAGGGCCGCCTGGCCGAGACGGTGATTCCCATGAACGCGGCCCTGTGGTTTCTGCCCAGCATGGTCGTCGACGCGTCCTTGGCCAAACGGATTCAAAACGGTGGCCAGCTGGCGGCGGCCGACTTGCCCGGGTTGCCGCCGCCCTCGGATCAGGGACGGTTCAAAGTGTTGTCTCCCGAAGGCCGCCTGATCGCCGTGCTGGACGAACCGTCGCCGGCGGGAATTTTGAATTATTGTTGTGTTTTTTCAGAGTAAAGGGGATAAATAGCACCATGTCGACCGACTGGGCACTACTTAGGAATTGATGAAAAGAGAGTCAGCAACCATTTGAAGGAGGACGCAATCTTGGCCTATTCAGCTGAAACCAAAAGAGAACTCATCGAAAAATACAAGCAGCACGACAGCGATACCGGTTCCCCGGAAGTCCAGATCGGCCTACTCACCCACCGGATTTCCTACCTGACCGAGCATCTGAAACAGCATAAAAAGGATCATCACTCCCGGCGGGGGCTGCTGATGCTGGTCGGTAAACGTCGTCGACTGCTCAATTACGTCAAGAACAACGATGTTCAGCGCTATCGTTCCATCATCGAAACGCTCGGCTTGCGGCGATAACGTCAGTCACCAGCGGTGATCCTGCCTTTCAGGAAGGTGTGGCCGGTATTTAATTCAGCGGATCTGCTCCGTCCCGCAGCGGCCCTGTCGCGATCTCGCATCGAGCGCTGCCGGCCGCTGCGAGGTCGGGTTGCCATTGCGATCGTTGTCGGCCCGGCAATGATCACGCGGCCGCTTTTCAAGATGGCATCGACCGGCACAAGCGGCATTTTACCGGCAATGGGCGGATGGTTTTCGCCGTTGCTGCAATCCACAAAAAGAAAGAATTCCAATGGCGTATACATTCGAGGCGGAGGTCGGGGGCGACACCCTGACCATCCAGGCGGGAAAAGTTGCCAAACAGGCATCCGGTTCCGTGGTGGTCCGATACGGTGACACGGTTGTCCTGGTTACGGTCGTGTCCGCGAACAGTGAAAGGGAAGTCGATTTTCTGCCCCTGTCCGTTGAGTACCAGGAAAAAGTTTACGCGGCCGGGCGCATTCCCGGCAACTATTTCCGGCGTGAAATCGGACGGCCCAGCGAGAAGGAGACCCTTACCGCCCGCCTGATCGACCGGCCGATCCGGCCCCTGTTTCCCAAACAGTACCGGTTCGAGACCCAGGTCATCGCCACGGTGCTTTCCATGGATCAGGAAAACGATCCGGACATCCTGGCCATGGTGGGGGCTTCGGCGGCCCTTGAGATATCGGACATCCCCTTTGCCGGGCCAATCGCCAGCGTGCGCGTGGGACGGGTCGACGGCCAGCTGGTCGCCAATCCCACCATTTCTCAAATTGCCCAAAGCGACATCAACATCATTGTCGCCGGCAGCCGAACCGGTGTCGTGATGGTCGAGGGCGGCGGTAACATCGTCAGCGAGGCCGACATGCTGGCGGCCATCTTTTTTGGCCACGCGGCCATTGGGCCCATCATCGACATCCAGGAGCAGCTCAAGGCGGCCATGGGCAAGGCCAAGCGGCCGTTCATCCCACCGGAAAAGGATCCGGCCCTGGTGGAGCGGGTAAGCCAGCAGGCCGCATCGGCACTGCACACGGCATTGACCATACCGGAGAAGATGAAACGCTACGAGGCCGTTCGGGCCGTCAAAATCGATCTGCTGGCCGCCCTGGAAACCGAGATGAGCGACCGCCGCGGGGAGATCGAGGCCATTTTTGGTGATCTCCAGAAACAGATCTGCCGGGACATGATTCTCAAGGAGGGTCGCCGAATCGACAACCGCCGGTTCGACGAAATCCGTCCCATCGCCTGTGAGGTGGGACTGTTGCCGCGACCCCACGGCAGCGCCTTGTTCACCCGCGGCGAAACCCAGGTGCTGGGCATCCTGACCCTCGGCTCGGGCGGCGACGAGCAGCGGGTCGAGACGCTCAGCGGCGAGGAGAACCGCCCCTTCATGCTGCACTACAACTTTCCGCCCTATTCGGTCGGTGAGGTCAAGCGCGTGGGATCGCCCAGCCGCCGGGACATCGGTCACGGCGGGCTTTCGACCCGGGCCCTCGAAAAGGTGCTGCCCGACAAGGCGGACTTCGACTACACCATCCGCATCGTATCCGAGGTGCTGGAGTCCAACGGCTCGTCCTCCATGGGAACGGTCTGCTCGGGGACGTTGGCCATGATGGATGGCGGGGTTCCCATAAAGGCGCCCGTTTCGGGTATTGCCATGGGGCTCGTCAAGCAGGACGATCAGGTGGTGATCCTGTCCGACATTCTGGGCGATGAAGATCACACCGGAGACATGGATTTCAAGGTCACCGGAACCGCCGACGGCATCACGGCCCTCCAGATGGACATTAAAATCCACGAACTGTCCCGGGAGATCATGGAAAAGGCCCTGGCCCAGGCCAGAGTCGGGCGGCTGCACATCCTGGACAAGATGTTCGACGCCCTGGCAGCGCCTCGGGAGAGCATTTCGCCCTTCGCACCCAAAATCGTCACCATTAAAATCAATCCCGACAAAATTCGCGATGTGATCGGCCCCGGCGGCAAGGTGATCCGGGCCATCCAGAGTGAAACCAACACGAAAATCGAGATCGACGACAGCGGCCTGGTCAAGATTGCCGCCACTTCCGCGGAAGAGGGTGAAGCGGCCCGGTTGCAGGTCGAATCCTTGACCATGGAGCCCGAAGTGGGTGCCACATACGAGGGCAAGGTGGTCAAGACCACCGATTTCGGCGCCTTCGTTCAGATCGTTCCCGGCACGGACGGCCTGGTACACATCAGCCAGTTGGCCAACCATCGTGTGGGCAAGGTGACCGACGTCGTCAAGGAGGGCGACATGCTCAAGGTCAAGGTCCTGGAAATCTCCAAGGATGGCAAGATACGGCTCAGTCACAAGGCCGTCCTGGCGGATGACCGTGACGCGGACGGTCAATAAGACCACCCTGGCCAATGGGGTCCGCATCGTTTCCATGGCGATGCCCCATGTCCGTTCGGTTTGCATGGGCGTCTGGGTCCAGGTGGGCGCCCGCGACGAAACCGATGCCGAAAGCGGGCTGTCGCATTTTATCGAACACATGATCTTCAAAGGCACGGCCCGGCGCAGTGCCTTTCAGATCGCCAAGGCGTTCGACGCCATCGGCGGTCAGACCAATGCCTTCACCGCCATGGAGCACACCTGTTACCATGCCCGGGTGCTCGACGTGCACCTGGACACCATGGTGGAGATCCTGGCCGATATTTTTCTCAACTCGGTTTTCGATAAAAACGAAGTGGCCCGTGAGCAGCCCGTGATCTGCCAGGAGATCGGCATGGTGGAGGACACTCCCGAGGAGTGGATCCACATCATGCTGGGATCCGCCTTCTGGGGCCGGCATCCCCTTGGCCGCTCCATTCTTGGAACCCGTGAAAACGTCCTGGGTTTCAGCCGTCGGACCGTCACCGATTTTTTCAAACGGTTGTACCAGCCCGATCGCATCGTCATCGCCGTCGCCGGCAACGTCACCCATGATCGTTTCGTGGACAAGGTGGGGCCGCTTTTCGGTGCCATCACAGCGGGCCATGGCTTTGCACCGCGTCGATCGCCCGTGGCCGGCAAGGATATGGTCCGCAGCCAGCGGGACCTGGAGCAGTTTCACGTGTGCGTGGGACTGCCCGGCGTGCCGGTGACCGATTCCCGCCGTTTCGCCGCCTCCCTGCTCAACACCATTTTGGGGGGCAACATGAGTTCGCGGTTGTTCCAGATCATCCGGGAGTCGCGTGGGTTGGCCTACGCCGTGTACTCGTTTCTGACGTCGTATACCGATGCGGGCATGCTGGGCGTATACACGGCGGTGGCCCCGGAAAACGTGGCGGCCTGCACGCGCTTGATCCTGCATGAGATCGGCCGCCTGAAAGACGAACCGGTGGCGGACGACGACCTGAACGACGCCAAGGCCTTTACCAAAGGCAACCTGCTCATGGCCGAGGAGAGTCCCGACAACCAGATGTTTCGGCTGGCCCAGAACGAATTTTACTTCAACCGCTTTGTCCCCATGCAGGCCGTCATCGACCAGATTGACGCCGTCAGCGCCGCCGACTTGCTGGCCCTGGCCGCCGATTTGTGGCGCGGCACCCAACCGGCCTTGACGCTGCTGGGACCCGATGCCGAGCGCATCGACCCCTTCGGTGAGATGGTCGTTTGACCGCGGCACCGTTTTGCCAACGCGCCGGCGGCGGACCCTGCGAACCTGAACGCGAACCCGTGGAAGCCTGACATGCACCTGTCACCTTGCATCGATTTTTTGAGACTGGACCCCGCACGCAATCGCGACCTGCCGCTTCCCCGCTACATGACGGCCAGCAGTGCCGGCATGGATATAGTTGCCGCCCTGGAGCAGGAGATGGTCCTGGCGCCCGGGTGCATCGGCCTGGTGCCCACCGGGTTTGCCATGGCCCTGCCAAGCGGCTACGAAGCCCAGATCCGCCCGCGCAGCGGCCTGGCGATAAAACACGGCATCGGCATCGTCAATGCGCCGGGCACCATCGACGCCGACTATCGCGGAGAGGTCAAAATTGCGTTGATCAATCTGGGTCAACGGCCGGTGACCCTCAAACGGGGCGACCGTGTCGCCCAAATGGTGATTCAACGCGTGTATCAGGCCCGGATCAATGTCGTGGCGCAACTGGACGAGACCGAGCGCGGTGCCGGCGGTTTCGGCCACACCGGTCGCTGAGCATGGGCAAGCCGGATCGGATGCGTGCGCTACCCCGGGCAGCTGGCAGCGGGCTGTCGGTCTGCGTTCTGGCCAGTGGCAGCCGCGGCAATGCCACCTATGTCTCCGATGGTCAGACCACGATTTTGATCGATGCCGGTTTGTCCGGAATCGAGATCCAGCGGCGAATGGCCGCCCGGGGGTTGGATCCCGGCAACCTCGATGCCATCCTGGTCTCCCACGAACACGCCGATCACATCCATGGCGTGGGTGTGCTTTCGCGGCGATTCGACCTGACGGTCCATATCAGTGACCTTACGCGTCAGGCGGCAGACGCCGCCCTGGGCAGATTGTCGGCCATCGTTCCGTTTGCATGCGGGCGGCCCTTCGCCATCGGCACGCTGACCGTGCACCCTTTTTCCACCTCCCACGATGCCCAAGATCCGGCTGGTTTCACCATTTCAACCGGCGGGTTCAAGATTGGCGTGGCCACCGATCTGGGCACGGTCACCAACATGGTGCGCACGCATCTGCAGTGCTGCGACATTCTCATCCTGGAGGCCAACCACGATGCCCGGATGCTGGTCGACGGCCCCTACCCGTGGCATCTGAAACAGCGCATCCGCGGCCGCAGCGGTCATCTTTCCAACGACGATGCGGCATCCCTGCTGGAGACCCTCCGGCACGAGCGCCTGACGCACGTCGTCCTGGCCCACCTGAGTGCGGAAAACAATACCCCGCAAAAAGCCGTTGAAACGGTCAAGACGGCCTTGAGCGGCACCCGGATCGAGCTGCAGGTGGCCTCGCAAGCCACCGGCAGCCATCTGCTGACCCTGCCGATTGCAAGCGCTTTAGACCGGGAAGCGGCTGTTGATGAAGTCGATGAACACCTGGCCTACCGGGGAGAGGCTCTTGTGACGGTGGTAGGTGAGGTAGAATGAGCGCTTGAGATTCAGGCCGTCGATGCTGACGGTTTTCAGGTGTCCCGCCTGGACGGCGTCGCTGGCCGCGATGGCCGAGAGAATCGACACCCCCATGTGATTTTTTATTGCCTGCAGGATGGCTTCGGTGCTGCCGATACGCGCAACGACGTTCAGATCGTTGATGCTCAGACCCGCGGCCGCGAAGCTGCTCTGGATGGATTTGAGGGTTCCCGAGCCGTGCTCGCGGATCAGAAACGGTTCGCTGCGCAGTTGTCCGGTCGTGACCTGCTTTTTCCGCGACCATTGGTGACCCGCCGGCACGACCAGGCACATTTCGTCTTCCACCAGCGGGCGCTGAAAAATGCCGGCATGGGTGGACTGGGCGCCGACGACCCCCAATTCGATCTCTCCGGCAAGGATCGCCGCGATAATCTGGCGCGTGTCGGCCACGGCGAGGCTGACGTTGACTTCCGGAAAACGGGCCGTAAAGGCGCTGATCAGGGTCGGCAGTACGAAGGCGCCGGGGATGGTGCTGCCGCCCACATCCAAGCTGCCTTTAACCTTGCCCTTGAATTCGGCCATGGCGCTTTCGGCCTCCTCCCGCAGGACGATCAGCCGTTTGGCGTAGCGGTAGAGCAGCCGCCCCGCCTTGGTGGGCAGGGCTTCTTTGGCCAGCCGGTCGATGAGCCGGCAGTCGAAGTGATCTTCCAGGTCCTTGATGTGGCTGGAAACGGTCGGCTGGGAGAGATGCACCGCTCGGGCCGCCCGTGAAAAGCTTTTAAGGTCGACGACCTTGCAGAAGATATGCAGCTGCCACAGATCCATTGCCTCAATAACCGAACTTGGCCTTGATCCGTCGATTGACGTCGGTGGGGACCATGTCGGAGACATCGCCCCCAAAGCGGGCCGCTTCCTTGATGATCGACGAACTGGTAAAGATCCAGCGCAGGCCGGTCATCAAAAAGACGGTCTCGACCTCCCGTTTAAGCTTGCGGTTCATCAGTGCCAGCTGGAATTCGTACTCGAAATCGGAAACCGCGCGCATGCCCCGCAACACGGCGATGGCCTGCCGTTTATGGGCATAGTCCACCAGCAGGCCGTCAAAAGTGTCGAATTCGACATTGTCGATGTCCGACATGGATTCGTTGAGCATTTCCAGGCGCTCCTCGATCGAGAACAGCGATTGTTTGCCGGGGTTCTGGAGAATGGCGATGATGATCCGATCGAACAGTTTCAGGCCGCGCCGGGCGATGTCGATGTGGCCGTTGGTGACGGGGTCGAATGATCCAGGATAGATCGCGATGCGTGGCATGAGGGCTCCGAGAAGTTGAAATCCGCCATGGGGGGCGGGTGCAAATGGCCGCTTGTCGGCCTGGGTCTATAGCATGGCGTCCATGAAGGTAACAAGGGTTTTCCCGAACCGCCGCTGATCCACTACGATGAATGGGGGCCGGCTGTCGATGCGTTCACCGGCACGGTGTTCGATGACCAGATGAGCGCCGGGCGCCAGGGCCCCGCTGGCCAAAAGGTGCATCAGCGTAGGGGCCACGGCCTGGGTTGCGTAGGGCGGATCCATGAAGATCAGGTCGAACGCCTGTGGGGATGACATCAGGCACTTCAGGTTTTTCAGAATATTCCAGCGCATGACCCGAGTTTGAGCCTGCAGTCCCAGGTTGCGGATGTTGTCCTGGATGGCGGCAACAGCGGCCTTGCCGTGATCCAGGAACAGGGCGCCGGCCGCTCCCCGGCTGATGGACTCGATGCCCAAGGCACCGCTTCCGGCGAACAGGTCCAGGACCTGTTTGCGACCCACGCCGGCGCCCAGGATGTTGAACACACTCTCTTTGACCCGATCGGCGGTGGGCCGGGTGGCCAGGCCGTCCGGTGTGACCAGCCGTCGGCCTCTGTATTGTCCGGCGATTACCCGCATTTGCCATGCTTCTTGAGCAAGGTGCGGATGTGGCCTGGACTCACACCGATCGCGGCGGCCGTCTTGGCCACGTCGTTGGCCATGGCGTTGAGTTTGCGCTGCACATATTCGAACTCGAACCGGGCCCGGGCCCGGGCCAGGTTTTCGATCGCGAAGAGATCATCGGCACCAGGGCTGACGCCGCGCAGGTTGGCGGGCAGATCCGCGACGGTAATGGTTTCCGCGGGAATCATGATGGCCAGGCGTTCGATCAGGTTTTTCAATTCGCGCACATTGCCCGGCCAGCTGTAGTTGACCAGAACGGTCATGGCATCGGCATGAACGCGCTTGCGTTTGTCCCGATTGCTGGCGGCCGCTTCGGCCAGGAAGATCTCTACCAGGATCGGAATGTCATCGGCCCGTTCCCTCAAGGGGGGCACCTGGATGGGCACCACGTTGAGGCGGTAATAGAGGTCCTCCCTGAAATTTCCATTTTCGATTTCCGCTTCCAGATCCTTGTTGGTGGCCGCGATGACGCGCACATCCGCGGTCAGCACCCGGCCGCCGCCGACGCGCTGAAATTTTTTCTCGTCCAGGACGCGCAGGATCTTGGCCTGTGTGGTCAAGCTCATGTCGCCGATTTCGTCCAGGAAAAGGGTGCCGGTGTTGGCCAGTTCGAACTTGCCCATTTTCTTGGTGCTGGTTCCGGCCACGGCGCCTTTTTCATGGCCGAACAGCTCGTCCTCGATGAGGGTCTCGGGAATGGCGGCACAGTTGACGTCGATCATCGGACATTCGGCGCGTGGACTCAACTGATGGATCGTACGGGCGACCAACTCCTTGCCGGTACCGTTTTCACCCTTGATCAGTACCCAGGATCCGGTGGGCGCCACGGCCGCGATTTGCAGGTTCAAGGCCTGAACCGGACTGCTGTTGCCGCTGATCGAGTGCTTCTCGAGGGTTTTTTTGCGCAGGTAGCGGTTCTCCTCCTCCAGGCGCCGGAAATTGAGGGCATTGTTGATGGCGACGATGACCTTGTCGATGTTCAAGGGCTTCTCGATGAGATCGAAGGCACCCAGTTTGGTGGCTTTGACGGCGGTTTCCACGTTGCCATGGCCGGTGATGATGATCACCGGCAGCGTGGTGTTGCTTTTTTTGATCTCCTTGAGGGTCTCGATGCCATCGATTCCCGGCATCCAGATGTCCAGCAGTACCATGTCGGGTATCTCGGCATCGATGATCTTCAGCGCTTCGTAACCGTTGTCGGCCGTGTAGATCTCGAATCCCTCGTCGGTCAGCAGGCCGCTGAGGGATTGCAGGATCGAGGGCTCGTCGTCGACAATCAATATGGAGGGAAACATCCACCGCTCCTTTCTTAATCTCAAGCGGGCAGCTCGATGACGAATTTGGCCCCTTGGGGCGAATTGTCCTGTACCCGAATCATACCGCCGTGGTCGGTAACGATGGAGTTGACGATCGTCAACCCCAGTCCCATGCCCGTCTTCTTGGTGGAAAAGTTGGGCTCGAACAGGCGAATCTTATCCCTGTCGGCGATGCCGGTGCCGTCGTCGGCCACTTCCAGGCGGACGCGCTTCAATATCGGGTCGTAGACCGCGGAAATGGTGATCTCGCCCTGGTTGCGCACTGCGGCCACGGCGTTGTCCACCAGGTTGATCATGGCCTGTTTGAACTGCTGGCGGTCCAGATTGAGCAGGGGAATGTCCTCGGCGACCCGAACCACGAAGTGGATATCCGGGTGCCCCTCCCGGTAAAGTGAAACGGTCTCTTCGATGATCGGGGGCAGTTGGCACGGCTGGGGGTTGGCTGTCGGAAAACGCGCGAATGTGGAGAATTCATTGACCAGGTTGCGAATCAGCTCGACGTGGTCGATGATCATCTGGGTGCATTCGTTGAACACGGGCTCATGGATCTGTTCGGAGTATCGTCGGTGCAGGCGTTGGGCCGAGAGGCTGATGGGCGTGAGCGGGTTTTTTACCTCGTGGGCGATGCGACGGGCCACCTCGCGCCATGCCGCCATGCGCTGGGCCTTTTCCAGTTCCGTGAGGTCGTCGAAGACCATGACGATGCCGATCGGTTCGCCCTGTTCGTCTTTCAAGGCGTTGACGTAAATGAGAAACGACCGGGGCTGCCCATTCACGGTGACCCGCAGGGGAATCTCCAGGGTCTGATCGCGGACCGAGGCAATCCGGTCCAAAATATCCTCGGCGGGTTGCAGGTGCTGGGTGCCCAGCAGCTCCTCATAGTGCTTGTCCAGGATTTGGGACGCGTCCAGGCTGAGCATCTTTTCGGCCGATTTGTTGAAGGTGGTGATGATGCCGTCGGCATCCAGAGTGATGACCCCGGCGGACACATTTTTTAGCACGATCTCCATGTACTGCCGCCGTGCCTCGATCTCCAGGTTCTGGTCGGCGAGTTTGCGGGCCGACAATTCCAACTGCTGGCGGCTTGAACGCAGATCGCGTGTCATCTTGTTGAAGGCATCCACGAGGCTGCCGATTTCGTCGTCGACGGTGTTGCTGTCGATGGTGAAGGTCAGATCACCCTCGGCCACCCGGCGGGTGCCGTCGGCCAGATCCATGATCGGGATGGTGATCGTCTTGGCCAGGTAGAAGCCGAACCATATCGCGCAAAAGATCACCAGCAGGGCCACGATCGAGAGCGTGATGTAGTAGGTGAGTTGGACCGGGCGTTTCAAGAGTTTGATCTGCTGGTATTCGTCAACCCCCCTGGAGATCGAGGCCATGTTGTCCGCCAGGTCCGGCGGAATGAACAAACCGATCACCACGTGGGCCACGGCCGATTCGGTGCTAGCGCCGAAGGGAACCGCCCCGATGGTTCGCAGCAGCTCGCCGTCGTTCAGCGTTCCGGTCAGGGTGTGTATCTCCCGTTCGCCGGATTCCTTGACAAACGCACCGGGTGTCACGGCCGGCAGGGAGACCTTTTCCAGGTCGTCTCCCAGAGCCTGAGCGATAAGGTTGAAGTTGGCCGAATACACCTCCAGCATGTCCAGGTCGAATTCACGTTGGACCACTTGGATGTAGTGATCGAGCTCCTGGCGCCGATTGGGTGCCATCAGTTTTTTACGCTGGATCTGATAGGCGATCCGCTCGATGAAGAAGCGATGGCGAATCTCGTTTTCACGATAAAATTGCTGGCCGACCAGAAGGGATTTCTCCAGGGCCCGGTCCACCGGCACGGTGTACCAGAACTCGATGCTGTTGGTGATAAAGTTGATCGAGAAAAAGAACAAGATGATGGTGGGCAACAGCGACAAGGCCACAAACGCCATCACCAGTCGGGTCCGCAGCCGGGTGCCCATGACGTTCCGGCGTCGGGCATACAGCAGTTTGACCAGGTTCCGGAACACCAGAAAAATCAACAGAATCAACAGCAACAGGTTGATGTTGATCAGAATGAACATCAAGATGGTGTTGGAGACGGGAATGGTGGCGCCAAAGGAGATCCAGCGGTTTTCCACCAGTGTCAACAGGGCCACCAGGAGGATGATGCCTACGCTGATGATCAATTCGCGCTTGCGGCGTTTGCGTTCGCCCATGGAAAGCAAGGGCTTTTTCACGGCGCTGGGTTTGCGGAAGATCATCAAGGGCCATGGCATGGACGGTTAATAGATAAAATCGATGGTATACCAATCGGTTTCAAAATCCCAGAGCGAGAGAAAAAACAGGATGTAGTGCAGGTAGTAGGGCAGCGTCACCCGGTTCAGCTTCGCTTTGGCCTGAATCTGGTATTGCTGCCCCTTTTCCAGCGCGGTCAACGCGACGACCTTGAGACTGTCGATCTCGGTCATGAGCTGTTTGGCCGTATCGAATGAGCGCACCACCATGGGACTGCCTGAATCCCAGGTGCGAGACACGGTGTACTCTCTTTTCAGGCTGTTGTACTTGATCGTGTGGGTGAGGGTCAGATCGGCCAGTTTTTTGTCGAACCACATGCCGCGCGTTCGGTACAGCTTGACAAAAAAGGAGAATGCCGCCGGCACCCCGCTGTTGATGGCGCTTTCCATATCCGCTGTAAATGCACCTTCCACCGTCAGGTACACCAGCAGGTCGTCCCGGGTGTTGGTGACGATGATGTTGGTGAGCGTGGCATCTTTTGCCGGAGCCAGCCCGTGCATGAAGGTGAACAGGAGGGTCAGGATGAGAATGGATGCAGCCTGTCGAGCGGATCGATGCATGGACGCGGTGTCGGTGCTTCGGTGTTAAATATTAGAAAACAATGCAAAAAATGACCATATCGAAACTGCCGGCAAATGGCAAGGTGTTTTGTGCGAACCGGGTCTCGACGGTGACGATTCAGGGCTTGTCGGCTGCCAGGGTGCAGGTTTCCCAGGACTCCTTGTGTTCGAAAAATTGTTCCAGAAAAGCGTGGTTGAAGGCGTGGCCGGATCTGACGGCCACCACATGGCCCATGATGGGCATGCCGATTAGAGAAAAATCGCCGATACAATCCAGCACCTTGTGACGGACGAACTCGTCAGGGTAACGCAACCCGCCCTCGTTGAGCACCTTGTCGCCATTGATGACGACGGCATTGTCCAGAGAGCCGCCCCGGGCCAGTCCATAGCGTTTCATCATTTCGACCTCATGCAGAAAGCCGAAGGTCCGGGCCGTGCAGATCTCAGTTCGGAAAACGTGCCGACTGACGACGGCGTCGAAGGTCTGCGTACCGATCAGGGGGTGGTCGAAGGCAATGGTACAGGTCAATCTGAATTCGTCAGCGGGGAATATACTGACCGATTTTTCACCTTCGGAAAGAGAAATCGGTGCCTTGACCTTGAAGTAGCACTTGCGGCCCTCTTGAGGGCGGGTGCCGGCCGATTCGATGAGCTCGGTGAATGGGCCGGCGCTGCCGTCCATGATGGGCAGTTCATAGCCATCCACCTCGACAATGGCGTTGTCGATGGCCATGCCGGCCAGTCCGGCCATGAGGTGCTCTACGGTGGAGACGATGCATCCGTCGGCGCCAATGACCGTTGCCAGACTGGTGTCGACCACGTTTTTGAACAGCGCGGTGACCCCGGGCCGGCCGGGCAGGTCGGTGCGCACGAAGCGAATACCGTGATTTGTGGGCGCGGGCTTGATGGTGAGGTGAACCGTTTTTCCGGAGTGAACGCCGACTCCGGAGCACGTCACCGGACGGTTGACGGTTTGCTGGTATTGGTTCATGGTCGGGTTTCGATCGCGTGTCTGACATGCAAGCCGATGCGCATGCCGGTTTTTGCACCGATCTTAAAGGCCCGATCCGCTTTTTACAAGCGCTAATGTCAGCAGGGCGTTATACAAAATCGTTGTGATGGGCCAGTGGGCTTGCTATACATCCAGCCCATAAGGTTGACAGCCGAAATGTGCCAATTCAAGGGGAGGTAAAAATTGCTGGCCAGGGTATTGAGCAGTGCCGTCATCGGCATCGATGCCTATCTGGTTGAGGTGGAAGTGGACATTGCCCATGGTCTTCCGACCTTCACAACCGTGGGGCTTCCCGAGGCGGCCGTCAAAGAGAGTCGGGAGCGGGTCAAATCCGCCATCGCCAACTCCGGCTATGCATTTCCCGCCGATCGGATCACCGTCAACCTGGCCCCTGCCAACATCAAGAAAGCGGGCACCGGCTTCGACCTGCCCATGGCTTTGGGTATCCTGGCCGCCACCGGCACGCTTTCCGAAAACGCGCTTTCCGGTTATCTTTTCTTGGGTGAACTGTCGCTCGACGGCCGCGTCAAGCCGGTCAACGGATCGCTGCCCATGGCCATTGCCGCAAAAGAGGCCGGGTATCGCGGCATCGTGGTTCCGGCGGACAACGGCAAGGAAGCCTCGGTGGTGGCCGGTATTTGCGTCTATCCGGTGCGCACCCTGGGCCAGGTGGTCGATTTTCTGGGCGGGTTTCAATCCATAGTGCCGCTCAAGACGGATCCCGAGGCGCTGTTTGACAGCCCCGTAAGCAGCGGATCGGATTTTGCCGAGGTGATGGGCCAGGAAGATGCCAAGCGGGCCCTGGAGATCGCCGCGGCCGGTGGGCACAACATGCTCATGGTAGGCCCCCCCGGATCGGGAAAAACCATGCTGGCCCGGCGGATTGCGACGATCTTGCCGCCCATGACCTTTGACGAAGCGCTGGAGACCACTAAAATTTTCAGTGTCGTGGGGCTGCTGGACCGCCAACAACCGCTGGTCGTTGAGCGTCCGTTCCGTTCGCCGCATCACACCATTTCCGATGCCGGACTGATCGGCGGCGGCCACGTTCCCAGGCCCGGCGAGGTGAGCCTGGCGCACAACGGGGTTCTGTTTCTGGACGAACTGCCCGAATACAAGAAAAACGTCCTGGAGGTGCTGCGCCAGCCGCTTGAAGACCTGCGGGTAACCATCGCCCGGGCGGCATCCACCTTGACCTACCCGTCCAGCTTCATGCTCATCGCCGCCATGAATCCGTGTCCGTGCGGCTACCTTACCGATCCCCGCCACGCCTGCCGTTGCAGCGCCCATCAAATTCATCGCTATCGGTCCAGGATTTCCGGGCCGCTGCTGGATCGCATCGATATCCACGTGGAAGTGCCGGCCGTGCCGTACAAAAAGCTCGTGGTGGACAACCGCAACGAATCGTCCACGGTCATTCGGCAGCGCGTCGTGGCGGCACGTCAAGTCCAGAACCAACGGCTCAAGCGGACCAGGATCTACAACAACGCCCAAATGTCCAGCCGGCACATTCGGTCTTACTGCCGTATCGGTGATGACGCCAGCCGCGTTGTGGAGGCGGCCATCGACCGCTTGGGGCTTTCGGCGCGGGCATTCAATCGAATTCTCAAGATTTCCCGAACGATTGCCGATCTGGATGCAAAGACCGACATTCAGGTCGAGCATGTCACCGAAGCGATCCAGTATCGCACTCTGGATCGTGCCAAACAGTGTGTCGGCCAATGATGGAATGCATCCGGAAAGCATCATGAAGATTCAGACCACAGCGTTGCGGTGGTTCATGTTCCTGATCGTTTGGTTGGGCGTGACCGCCGGGGGACGGTTCGTTTTTGCGGCCGATGGACCAGGGCAGCCCGACACCACGGGCCGCTTTCTGCGGGTCGGGGTCCACGTCAGCGATATGGGCCAGATGGATCCCCACTTTGCGGCCGGTTCGCAGGATCGTATGCTGGCGGACATGGTTTTCAACGGATTGCTGCGTTACGCCCCCGGCCGGGCCCCCGTCATCGAGCCCGATCTGGCCGAAGCCATACCCGATTTTGAAATGATCGGCGGCAGGCAGGTCTGGACCGTCAACCTGCGCCGCGGGGTGATGTTTCACGCCGGTCCGGATACGCCGGCCTACGAACTGACCGCTGAGGACGTGGTTTACAGCCTGCAGAAGTCGACCAACCGGGCCTTTTGCGCCTATGCCGGTGACTATGCAGGCATGACCTTCGAGCCGGTCGGTCCCTATACCCTGAAAGTCATTCCGGACCGGCCGATCTCCGCCATTTTGTTTTTCTCCAAGCTGACCGACTATGCCGGCGGTTTTATCGTCAGCAAGCGGGCCATCACGGCCATGGGCTACGAGCGCTTCAAGAATCACCCGGTCGGGACCGGCCCCTTCCAATTTACCCGCTATACACCCGGCCGGGAGTTGGTGCTGAGCGCCCATGAGGCCTATTTTCGCGGGCCGCCGCAACTGGCCGGTGTGAAAATTCACTTTGTTCCCGATATCGATGCCCGTTCGGCGGCCTTGATAAAGGGCGATCTGGATGTGATCATGGGGTCCGGCGAGAAGGGTTGGGCCGAAAAAATGGCCCTTGAACCGGGGCTGGTGGTCGACAACCATGGCGTGGGTGAGGTGGCCACCATTTTTTTCAATACGGCCATGAAGCCACTGGACGATGTCCGGGTGCGACGGGCATTGGCCTTGTCGTTGAACCGCCAGGCATTTTTAGACACCGCCAGCAAAGCCTTCGTCGGCAGCGTTTATTCGCCGGTGCCGGACAGTTTTCTGCCTGGTGGGATCACCGCCGCGATGGCAGCGCGCCTGGGTCTGGTCTGCGAGCAGGACCTGGAGCAGGCCCGGCAACTGCTGGCAGAGGCGGGCTACCCGGACGGATTTACCCTGGACGTGGTGACCTCCGAAAAGCGCCTGTATCGCACCTACTACGAAGAGATGTGCCGGCAGCTGGCCCCGATCGGTGTCGAGTGCCGCATCACCGTCGTGACCCATGCACGCATGCACCGGCAGATCCGCCAGGAGCCCCAACCGATTGTCATTTATGTGGCCTGGCGCCCCAACGCCGACGCCTATCTGAGCCGCTTTTTTCATTCGGACGCGATCATCGTCACCGGACGCAGCCCCGACACCAATTTTTCCCACTACGACAAAATCGACCGGCTGATCGAAGGGGCCCGCCTGGCGGTCGACCCGAATGTGCAGATCAGCCTCTGGCAGCAGGCCCAGATCCGGATCCTGCACGATGTGGCCGCCTACCCGATCATGTACACCAAACAGTGTTTTGCCCGCAGAAGCGATCTCGATTATGGGCACCCACTGGTCAACACCATGGCCCTTTATCCCCAATTCACTGAAACAACCCGGCTGCCACCCCCTCCCTGAAGAATTGGGCGGCACCGACAGCAGTACCAAACAAGGCCGATGAACACCTTTTCCAAGATTCTGATCACAACCCTTCCGCTGGTTTTCGGTCTGCTGCTGGCAACGGTGGGCACGACCTACCACTTCTCCCGCACCGCCATCACCGAGTTGGCCGAAACCTACCTTGACACGCGCCTGGCCGAGGCCATGAAAGTCTTGGCTCACCAGGATACGATGCTCCGCCAATATGGCCTGGAGACCATTCCGGCCAGCGTCGCCAAGGCCAAGTTGGACGCCGGCCACATTATCGCCACCAGTGGGGAGGGGAAGAAGGGCACCATTTTTGCCGTGGACGCCGAGGGAACGATCGCCATGCACCCTGACGGCCAGATGGTGGGCCGGGACGTCAGCAAGGAGCCCTGGTTCAAGAACCGCCCTCCAGAAAGAAGTCGGCTGATTCACCAGACGCCCCAGGGCAGGCATCTGGCCATGATGGACTACTTCGCGCCCTGGCAGTGGTATCTTGTTGCCAGCGCCCCGCAGCGCGAGGTCTACGGGGCTGCCGACCGCATGAAACCCTATCTGCTGGGTTTCGGTGTGGTCGGGTTTGCGGTCATTGCCATGGCCCTGATGCTGTTGACGCGCCGGCTCATGCAGCCGCTGAGGATGTTGACCGACGGGGCCGAACAGATCGGCAACGGGGTGCTCGATACGCGGATCGTGATCCAATCGCGGGATGAATTCGGTCGCCTGGCGAGCGTTTTCAACCAGATGGCGCGCCAGCTTCAGGAGACCCTGACGGCGCTGCAGCATCGGGAAGCCCATTTTCGGGCCTTGATCGAAAACAGCTCCGATCTGATCGCCATCGTCGATGCCAACGGGTCCATCCGCTACCTGAGTCCGTCCATTGACCGGCTGCTCGGATATTCCGAAGATGCGCTCAACGGGCGCAGGGTTTTCGATTTGGTGCACCCCGACGACCTGGATGCCGCACAGGGCCTTTTCAGGAGGCGCGCTGTGGACGACGACGCGGCCGCGTCGGTGGTGGTGCTGCGCTTCAGGCACCAGGACGGCTCCTGGCGGGCCATCGAGGCCACCGGCAACAACCTGCTCGATCACCCGGCCGTGGGTGGAATTGTGGTCAATGCCCGGGACATCACCAAGCGCACGGCTGCCGAGGCGGCCCTTCAGCAGGCTTACAGCCAGCTGGAAGACCGGGTGGCCGAGCGCACGGCGGAGTTGTTCAGGGCCAACGCCCGCCTGCGGCTGGAGATCGAAGAGCGCAAGCAGACCATGCGGGAGAAAGAGGAGCTGCGCGATCAGCTGCTTCACGCCCAGAAAATGGAAGCCATCGGAACCCTGGCCGGCGGCATCGCGCATGACTTCAACAATCTGCTCATGGGGATCCAGGGCAATGTGGACATGCTGGCCCTGGAACCGGATCTGGTCGATCACAGCGAGCGGCTCGACACCATCCGGGGCTGCGTGCTCAGCGGCACGGGGCTGACCAAGCAACTGCTGGGGTTCGCACGCTTGGGCAAATACGAGGCCAAGGCGACCAACCCCAACGAGCTGGTCGAAAAGAGTGCCGCCATGTTCCTTCGGACCCGGCAGGAGATTCGGGTCGTTTCCAACCTCGAGCCAGCGGTGTGGCGTGTCAACGTCGACCGGGCCCAGATCGAACAGGTATTGCTCAACCTGTTCATCAACGCCTGGCAGGCCATGCCCGAGGGGGGCACCCTGAGCCTGGAGACGGCCAATGTGTCCTTAGATGGCCGCCAGGCGTCGCGGCACCAGGTCAGTCCGGGAAAATACGTGCGCATCGCGGTCTCGGACACCGGCATCGGCATGGACGACGCCACCATGAAACGGATTTTCGACCCCTTTTTCACCACGAAAGTCATGCAGCGCGGTACCGGGTTGGGGCTGGCCTCGGCCTATGGGATCATCCGCAACCACGGGGGCGATATCACTGTTCGAAGCGCCAAGGACAGCGGCGCCACCTTCCACATTTTCCTGAAAGCATTCGACGGCGTGTCGGTCAGCGCCTGCCCGACCGGCTCGGAAAAGCCTCGTACCGGCAACGAGACGCTTCTGCTGGTCGACGACGATGCCCTGATTGTCGATGTGGGGCAGGCCATGTTGTCGGCCCTGGGCTATGCGGTGATTGCGGCCCACAGCGGAGAACAGGCCGTCGCCATCTATCGGGAACGCGGCGACACCATCGCCCTGGTGATACTGGACATGATCATGCCAGACATGAGCGGCGGTCGAACTTTCGACGCCCTCAAGGCGATCGACCCCGACGTCAAAGTGCTGCTGGCCAGCGGTTACAGCATCAACGGCCAGGCGACCGAGATCTTGGCGCGGGGATGCAGCGGTTTTATTCAAAAGCCCTTCGACCTGCAGCGTCTGTCCAAAAAAGTGAGGGAGATCATCGATGTCGACCACGCGGTTTGACGTCATCATCGTCGGCGGGGGGCCGGCCGGTCTCTTCTCGGCCTACTATCTCAGCGAGGCGGCGGGGCTGCGGATCCTGCTTTTGGAAAAGGGCAAGGGGCCGCTGAAACGGGTCTGTCCGGTCGCCGACCGGCGCTACTGTACCCAGTGCCGGCCCTGCAACATCTTGTGCGGCATCGGCGGGGCCGGTCTTTTTTCGGACGGCAAACTCAACTTCATCCACAAGCTGGGTAAAACCGACCTGACCCAGTTCATGTCCGCGGCCGGCGCCGAAGCACTCATCGACGAAACGGAAGCCATCTTCAACCGCTTCGGAATGGACGGTCCGGTCTACCCCACCGACATGGATCTGGCCAGAACGATCCGCAAGCAGGCCAAGCGTTTCGGCATCGATCTGCTGCTGATCCGGCAGAAGCATTTGGGCAGCGATCGGCTGCCGGCCTACATCGCCGCCATGACCGACCACATCAGAGCCAGCGGGGTCACCATCCACACCTCCGAAACGGCCAGGGATGTGATCGTCGAGAAGGGGCGGGTGATCGCTGTCGACACCAACCGGCGGCGATATCGGTGCGACAACGTTATCCTGGCGCCGGGTCGGGTTGGGGCCGAGTGGGTGGCCCGGGTGGCCAAGCAGCACGGCATCGCCCTGAGCCAGCGCGGCATCGAGGTGGGGGTGCGCGTGGAGGTGCACAACGACATCATGCAGGACTTGTGCGACATCATCTACGACCCCACCTTTTTCATTCAAACCGGCAAGTATGACGACCAGACGCGCACCTTTTGCACCAATCAGGGCGGCTTCGTCTCCCTGGAAAGCTATACCGATTTCGTCTGCGTCAACGGCCACGCCTATTTCGACCGCAAATCGGCCAACACCAACTTCGCCTTTCTTTCCAAAGTCGTGCTGACCGAGCCGGTCACCGACAATCAGGCCTATGGCGAAGCCATCGGCCGACTGGCGACGCTCATCGGGGGCGGCAAACCGATTCTGCAACGCTTCGGCGACCTGAAAAGGGGGCGCCGCAGCACGTGGAACCGCATCCGCAAGGGATACATCGATCCGACCCTGACCGATGTGGTCTGCGGCGATATTGCCATGGCGCTGCCTGAACGCATTCTCACCAACACCATCGACGGGCTTGAACAGCTCAATCGCGTCGTGCCGGGTGTCTCCAACGACGAAACCTTGCTGTATGCGCCCGAAATCAAGTTCTTCGCCACCCAGGTGGCCTCGTCCCGCCAATTGGAAACCCAGATCCATGGGATGTATGTGGCCGGCGATGGACCGGGTGTGGCCGGCAACATCGTGTCGGCCGCTGCCACCGGGCTGATTCCGGCCAAGGCGATTTTAGGTAAAATGAAGTCATCTGCCGATTGAAGCCTGCCGTATTGGCCCTATAACGGCATGCCGACCCCATGTGGTGCGGCGGCCATGCTCACGGGCTTTTTTCCAACAGCGCCCGCACACTGTCCAGCAGGGGCGGTTTGAGCGGTCGCCAGTTGGGGAACAGGGCCTTGTCGCCGTGCCATTTCAAATCCACCACGTCGAATTTTTCCGGGATGACCTTTTCGGACTGGCGCCCGTAAGTTTCCCGTGGATAGTACTCGACCAGCAGCATGCGCGCCGGGTCGAGCTTGAAGCGGTGGACGATGGTGGTGGCCACATGACTGATGCAGGCCCGCACGGACACCTTTTTCATGGCAGGCAGACGGTCACCCGGCAGATCGGAAACCACGGCAATGATCGGTTTGAGCTGGGATATGCCGGCAGTCCGGTCTTTGGAAAGGTCAAACAATCGCAGCCGGCAGCGCCCGGCGGCCAGGTTGAAGCGTCCGCCATATCCGTCCCACAGGAAGATGTCGTCGAAAATTTTCAAGAAGGCTCCTTGCGACCCGCTGGTCGAGTGGGGGTTCGACAGTGTCAACCTACACTAATGCCGCGTCAGGGCACTGTAAACCCGCACCAGCCGCTCCGGAAGGTCGCCGATGTTGCCGATGAGGGTGTGATGGGGCTTGCCGTAAAGCCGATCCAATTGCCGGTTGTCGCTGACGGTAACGGTGATGGCCTTGACGTGCACATTGGTGGCGCGGGCTTCCATGACGGCCCGGCGGGTATCTTCCACGGCATAGGGCCCCTTGTACCCCAGATCGTTGGGGTATCCGTCGCTCAAGATGACGATCAGTCTGACCCGGGCCTGAACCGGCCGCAGCCGGGCCGCGGCATGACGGACGGCGGCGCCCATGCGCGTGCTGCGCTGGGGGGCCATGGCGCCGATGCGCCTCTTAACGGCGTCATCCAAGGGCTCGTCCAGGTCTTTGATGCGGAAATAATCCACGCCCAGCGCGCCGGTGCCCGAAAAACCGCTCACAGCGAAACGGTCGCCGACCACCTGTAAGGCTTCACACAACAGCACGATGGCCTGCTTCTCCACATCCACGACGCGGTTACCCCGCTCGTCGCCGCTGTTGGCCGTTGATCGCGACAGATCGACCAGCAGCACGGTAGCCACATCGCGCACCCGTTTCGTGCGCTTGATGAACAGGCGCTCCGAGGGTATCAAGCCCGCTTTTTTGTCCACGGCATAGTCCAGAAGGGCCCGGTAGTCGAAGGCATCCCCTTCGGGCCATTGGCGCAAGATCGTCATCTCCTCGGGCCGCAGCAGCTCAAAGGCATGTCGGATCTGGTTGACCATACCGTGGTACCGATCCAGGGTATGCCGGTAGAAATGGGTATCTGCCCCCGGCAGGAGGCGCTCGGAGACTCGCACGTGATCGGCAAGGTAGTCCCCCATGCACCAGTCCCACTCGCGGTAGCGAAAGGTTTCGGCCCCATCCCCCACGCTTGGCGGCGGGCAGGCGGTGTAAGGGCAGATCAGGGTCTCCAGATCCGCCTGGGAGATGTCGGCGGCCCCCCCATTGGTCGTCCCCGGCGGCCGCTGTTGCGTCAACAAACGGATATCCGCGCCCGACAGCTGCCCATGCTGCCGCATGAGAAGGTCCCGCAGGTCCGAGCGGTAGACCCTGACCCCGCGTTGGGCCAAGGCCGTGCGGATCTCCCCGGCCAGACGGTGGTAGGCCCTGTGAAACGGGCCAAAGGCCGCAGGGTCGAAATGACGGCCGAAGGGCAGGCTCAGGGCGTCATATTCACAGGCACCTTGCGCAGATGTCAGCTGGATCAGCGGCCGGTAGGCGCTCATGGCCAGACCGGCGCTGGTGTCGGTGGTGTCGTTCCCGGCAGCGGTGACCTGATCGAAGCAGCGCACCATGTGGTCGGCAAACCGTTGCAAGGCGGGGGAAACGTGCAAGTCGGCCTGCATCACCAGGTGACGATAAAGGGGATACAGGGTTCCACCGACAGGCCTGTCGCCTGCGGTATGCCGGCCTGGTCGGGCCAGGGCGGCACCGAGCCGCCGGGCCAGGCCGGGGTAGCGTCGGCCGACCCGGCGGGCGATGCGGGCGTGTTCGAACAGCGTGAACAGGTCCAGTGCCATCCGGGGGTGGTCGAACATCTGCACAAAGCACTTGAGTTCGGATCCGGTTTCGGGCCTTTCGGCGGCCTTCGGCAGCGGTGCCGCATCGGCGCTGTCCAAAACCCTGTCCAGGTCCAGATCGAAGGTCCCGAATTCGAAGGCGCCGGCCTCCAGCTTGACCAGCAGTTTGTACACCGCGGCATTGTCGGATCGTTGCGCCTGAAGGTCGATCTCCTCGGGCAGATAGACGGCTTGCCCGTCGCTGCGGACCAGAGGCTGTTGCGCCTGGGCCACGTCAGGATCGTTCGACGGGAGCGCCAGCGGACGTATGGCCACCGCCAGCCCGGTGCGGGCGCGCAGATAGCGTTCCAGGCCTGACCGGACCGTTGCCAGGGGAACGGCCACCTGGAGATCCGCACACACGGATTGCGCTGTGTGCGATGCCAGGGAAAGCCAGCGGGCACCCGTGTCCGGATCCTCGCGATAGCGCCGGATCGCCAGGTCCAGAAACGTATCCAGAGCCGATTCCGACAGCAGGCCAAGGCCCGCGGCCATGCCCGCTAAATAATGGTCGACCAGGCCCTCATGCTCGCCAATGATGCGTGTCAGACCGCGGATCTGCCACAAGCGGCGCCTTGGGGAAAAGGTGCGCACCGCCCGCGGCAACAGATGCGTCAGGTATACGGTGCGGTTGTAGGATGTCCCGTGTGAATAGGCGCTTGCCAGCAGATCGAGAAAGGCGTGGGCACACGCCATGTGGCGCGATTCGACCAGGGTGCCGAGGACCTCGAGGGGTGCCTTGAGGGTGTACACCCCCTTTTTGAGCATGATCTGGCTGACCGTTTCGAACTGTTCGGCAAGGCGGGGATCGCCGCAGCTGATTACCGGCACCAGGTGCTCGGCCATCAGGCCGCCCAGTGTGGGGCCGCTTGCCGCCGCGGCTTTGACCCGTGCCAGGTAGTGGCCGAGACCGTCGGCTTCGGTCTTGGCGAGCAACCGCCCGACACCGTCGGCCAGGGTGCGCCCGAAACCGGTTTCCACAGCCAGGGCCTCGATGACCGCGTCGACCACGCGGTCGAGGTGGGGCGCGTAGGCAGAGGGATCGGCAGCCGCCAGGTGCCTGGCCATCCGGTCGGCAGCCTGCGGGTCGGCAAGGGCCAGGTGGCTGATGCACCGCTGCAGGCGTCGGCTGTCGGATGGATTCCCCACGGGGTTCATTTCAACACAGGTCGTCGATCAGGTCGCTGAGGGTTTCCTGGATCCGGTCGTCATCCGTCAACGGCTGGCAAAGCGCCGCCAGGCAGGCGGGTTTAAATGCGATGCCGCTGCGGATCAGACGGGCGGCGTAGATGAGCAGGCGCGTGGAAGCCCCCTCGGTGAGGCCGTGCTCGCGGATTTGGCGGATTTTTCCGGCCAGGGTCACCAATCGTCGCGCCGCTTCGACGGCCACGCCGCTCTCCGTGGCCACGATGTGGGCTTCGGCGTCAGGTGCGGGATAGTCAAAGGGCAGGGCGATGAAACGCTGACGGGTGCTCTGCTTCAGGTCTTTGAGTACCGACTGGTAGCCGGGATTGTAGGAAAGCACCATGAGAAAGTCCGCATGGGCCCTGATCACCTCGCCCTTTTTGTCGATGGCCAGGCTGCGCCGGTTGTCGGTCAGGGGATGGATGACCACGGTGGTGTCCTTGCGTGCTTCGACGATTTCGTCCAGGTAGCAGATGGCACCCAGGCGTACCGCCCGGGTCAGGGGGCCGTCCACCCATACGGTTTCGTCATTTTTCAGCAGGTAGCGGCCGAGCAGGTCCGAGGCGAACAGGTCTTCATGGCAGGCCACGGTGATCAGTGGCCGCTCGAGCCGAAAGGCCATGTGCTCCACGAATCGGGTCTTGCCGCAACCGGTCGGCCCTTTGAGGATAACGGGCAGGCGGTTCGCCGCGGCGGCGGTAAACATCTCTATCTCTTGACCCGTCGCCAGGTAGAAGGGTTCGTTGGCAACCATGTAGGGAGCTTTTAATTCGGCACTGTCGTGCATGCAATCGTTCCGTTCGAATTTCATGTCCGCCGTCGCCGCCGGGCGCCGCAGCGACAGGTTCTAGAAAAGAGACGCCCCGGGAAACACCATTTGACATCACCGGCAGAGCGTATATAGTAATTCAGCTTTTTAACCGCGGGAACCAACCCGGATTCGAGGGGCCCCGGCCCGAAGGAAGTCAGCATATATCCGATGGACGATAAACTCAACCATGAGATGTGCCACCGTCTAAGCCGCGACGGAAAACAGATCACCTTGATCGGGACGGCCCATGTGTCCAAGGCCAGCGTCGACCTGGTCGCGGCCGTCATCGCCGAGATCCGGCCCGACACGGTCTGCGTGGAGCTTTGCGAAAGCCGGGCGCAGTCCATCCGCCAGAAAGATCGCTGGCAGGAGATGGACATCATCAAGGTGATCAAGGAAAAAAAGGCATTTCTGCTGCTGTCCAACCTGATGCTGGCATCGTTCCAGAAACGAATTGCCGACCGCTTGGAGGTGGCCCCCGGGCAGGAAATGATTCAGGCCATCGACTCGGCCGAAGCCGCAGGCGCGACCGTATGCATGGCGGACCGGGACATCCGCATCACCTTGTCGCGGACATGGCGCAAGATGGGCCTGTGGGGAAAGATCAAACTGATAGGTCAACTGATCTTGTCCCTGGGAGCCGTGGACGAGATCAGTGAAGCGGATGTGGAAAAAATGAAGCAGCAGGACATGCTGGCGTCGATTCTGGACGAAGTGGGCCGATCCATGCCCCAGGTGCGCACCTGCCTGATCGACGAACGGGATCGCTACCTGGCCGCCAAGATCCGCTGTGCACCAGGCGAAACGATCGTCGCCGTGGTGGGGGCCGGTCACGTGCCCGGCATCAAGCGCTGCTGGGACCAGCCCATCGACCTGACCGAATTGGAACGCCTGCCTCCCAAAAGCGTGTTGGCCGGCTTTTTAAAGTGGTTTGTTCCCTTTTGCATCGGTAGCCTGATAATCCTGGGCTTTTTCCGCGGCGGAACCGATGCCGGCGCCGGCATGGTCACCTGGTGGATTCTGGCCAACGGCCTTTTGGCAGGATTGGGGGCCCTGATCGCCCTGGGGCATCCGCTGACGGTCATGTCGTCCATCCTGGCGGCGCCGCTGACTTCCCTCAACCCCATGATCGCGGCCGGGTGGGTGTCCGGTTTAGTGGAGGCCTTTTCGCGCCGACCCAGAGTCAGGGACTTCGAGAGCCTTCCCAGCGACATCCTCTCCATAAAAGGTTTCTGGCGCAACAAGGTCACCCGCATTCTGCTCGTGGTGGTGTTCACCAATCTGGGCAGTGCCGTCGGTACTTTCGTGGCCATACCCATGATGATGAAACATCTGTGAGCGTGGTTTGATGGATGTCGGTTGACCTATTCGGCGCCCTGACCCGGCAGGGGTTGGGCGATGTTCACCACCGTGCGCTGGACCACCGCACCGTTGTCCGGGCGGTGGGTCATCTTGACGGTTTTCAGATGTCCCTTGGCAAACTGTTGGATACACTCCGGATAGAGCTGCCATTCCTGTTCCAACCCCTTGCGTTTGACATCTTCCAGCGTGTCGGTCGGTAAAATGGGAAAGGCGCGCTGGCCGATTATCGGACCCGAGTCTTCGCCGTAGTCGATGAAATGAACCGTGCACCCGGCGACCTTGCACCCGTAACGAAACGTGTCCCCATAACCGTCAACACCGGGAAACGCCGGCAAGATGGCGGGATGAATGTTCATGATGCGCGGATGGCCGGGATCGGTGTTGAAGCGGTCGATAAAGTAGGGCGTCAGATTGCGCATGAACCCGGCCAGAACCAGCAGGTCGATCGGCGGATGGCGTTCGATCTCGGACAGCAGGCGCTGCTCGGCGGCGGCCCGTGTGCACACAAAGGCGCGTACCCGGTCTCTGTCGGCATCGGGCGCGAACAGGTGCTGCTTGGCCACAATGTCGTCGAGCTGAAAGTCGTCGGGCAGGGCAAAACCCTTCGGATCCCTGGCGTAGGACTGGATGAAAGGGCCGTAGGCCACCACAAAACTCGGGATGTGGTGCTTGCGGGCCCGCGCCAGGCCTTTCACCTCGGGCTGGTCGGACCCCACAAACGCTATGTCGGCGTCGATGCGGCCCGTCTGGCAGGCATCAATAATGGCCTGCAGATTGGACCCGCCACCTGAAATCAGGGCACCGATTCGAATCTTTTTTCCCATGTCGCTCCCCTTTCAATGCTGCCGTTGGTGTGTGCAACTGCTGCGTTGCGCGTTGGCTCTGAGGTACCAGAGATGACCGCTTGCTGTCAATTTGACGATGCGGCGCCGTGGTTGACAACGATGGGTGCTGTTATTATGTTGGCGGTAATTTTTAACCTTTACCACCCTCACTGAAAGGACAATCCGTCATGGCAGAAGGTATTGTGGAGATAGAAGACAGCAGCTTCGACGCCGAAGTGGTCAAGAGCGACAAGCCCGCCGTAGTTGATTTCTGGGCCCCCTGGTGCGGCCCCTGCAAAGCCATCGGTCCCATTTTGGACGAGTTGGCCGGCACCTACGGCGACAAAGTCAAATTCACCAAGTGCAACGTGGACGACAACCCGGTAACGCCGGGAAAATTCGGCATCAAGGCGATCCCCACCCTGATCTTCTTCAAGGATGGGAAAGTCGCCGACCAGATTACCGGAATGGTTGCCAAATCCAAGCTCGAAGACGCCCTGAAAAATCTTCTGTCCTGATGTGATCGTTTGGTTTTTCCAGCTTGACGCGCAGCCGGCGACAATGCCCCCACGGATTCCACCGGCTGCACGCAACCAGTCAGGAAACGTCGCGAGGTCTAGCGGCAAGGGAACCGTTACCGTCATGAGAGCATTGTTGATGGCATGTCTGGCGCTGCAGCTGGCCTGCTCCGGGTGCGCTTGGTTAGACCGCCAGCCGCAGGAGCGGTCCGCCGAGGAACTGATTCAAGAAGGCGTTGACCACTATGAGGCCGGCGACTACAAGAGTGCCATCGAAACCTTCGAGAAGCTGCGCGACTGGTATCCGTTTTCGCGCTATGCCATTTTAGCGGAACTCAAGATCGCCGATTCCCATTTCAACCTGGGAAACTATGCCGATGCGATATTTGCCTACGAGGAGTTCGAGCAGCTCCATCCCCGCAACGAGGCCATTCCCTACGTCATTTATCGCATCGGCCGCTCCTACTTCAATCAAATCGACACCATCGACCGGGAGCAGTCCAATGCCGCCAAGGCGCTGGAGACCTATCGCCGGCTGATTCAGCAGTATCCCGACGACGCCTATGCCGGCATGGCCCGCAGCGATATGGTGGCCTGCTACCAGAGCCTGTCGGGCCACGAGTTTTACATCGGAATGTTCTACTACAAGAACCAGAACTACGAGGCCGCCAAATCGCGATTTGCCGCGGTCGTCCAAAACTACCCGGATGTGGGCCACCACTACCCGGCCCTGACTTACCTGGCCAATTGCGAGGCCTGGATTCAATCCCGGTTGCAGCCGCCGCCGGTCGTGCTGCCGGCGCCCTGAAAAAGCCTTTACATCGACCACAATCTGAGATAACTATCCCAGTTTCGAAAAAACAACCGGGACCGCACGGTCCGCCGGACCTTGCCACCCGTCGGAACCGGTTGCACAACCTAACGGAGACCAGCGATCATGTCCAAGATGTGCGATTTGTGTGGCAAAAAGCCCGTGGTGGGAAGCAACATCAGCCACGCTCACAATATTACCAAACGGCGTTTCAATCCCAACCTGCAAAGCGTGCGTGCGCTCCACGAGGGGCGTGTCCGCAAGATGGTGGTCTGCACGCAGTGCATTAAGTCGGGGCATGTGGTCAAGGCGCCCTGAGCAGCGACCCAGGCACCTGAAGGTGGTGTCGGGCCGAAGGGGTGGCCTTTCGGCAGGCCGGGCACGGGTTGGGGCGCTGCCCGGGATCGGGCCTATCCCAAGCGTTTGACCGCCAGGACCTGCTTGACCTGTTTCAGCGACTCCACCACGCGGGTCAGATGTTCCGCGCTGTGGACCGACAAGGTGAAATAGCTGTCCACCGTTTGATTCGCCTTGGTTTCCGTGTTTGCACTCAGAATGTTGGCACCGTTTTTGGTAATGTTGGCCGCCACGTCGGCCAGCAGACCGACCCGGTCGAGCGAGCGCACGACGATTTTGACCGGGTAGGACTCTGTCATTTCCTGGTTCCACTCCACCTCGATCTGACGCTCCGGATTCAATTGCATGGCGTTGACGCACGTGGTGCGGTGAATCGTCACCCCGTATCCCCGGGTGATATATCCGGTAATGGGATCGCCGGGCAGGGGCTGGCAGCATTTCCCGAAGCGCACCAGGATGTCGTCCACCCCTTTCACCACCACCCCGTCGGCCGCCTTTTTCTGCTTCTCCTTGGAGACGACCCTGCTGGTCACGGATTCGGTTTCGTCCGCCGCCGCTTTGGGGGTGATCTTGCGGATGATCTGGAGCGGCGTGATCTTGCCGTAGCCCACGTTGGCGATCAAATCCTCGGTCTGTTTGAACCCGAAGCTCTCGACCACTTTTTCCATCTCATCGCTTTTGAGCAACGCGTTGAAGTTGAGACGGAACTTTCGAAACGCCTTTTCGCACATCTCCCGGCCCAGGGTGACGCTGCGCTCTTTTTCCTGAATCTTGATCCACTGGCGGATTCGGGAGCGCGCCTTGACCGTTTTGACAAAACCGAGCCAGTCTTTGGACGGGTGGTGGCCCTTGCTGGTGATCACTTCGACGATTTCACCCGTCTGAAGCTCGTATTTTAGCGGAACCATGCGTCCGTTGACCTTCGCGCCGACACACTGCGCGCCTACTTCCGAGTGGATCATGTAGGCAAAATCGACCGGTGTGGCACCTTTGGGCAGAGACTTGATCTCCCCTCTGGGGGTGAACACATAGACGTCGTCCGGAAAGAGGTCGATGCGCACGTTTTCCAGAAACTCGTCGGGGTCCCTGAACTCTTCCTGGTTTTCGACCAGGTTCTGTACCCAGGCAAAGGTCTTGGACGCCGTTTCGTCGATGACCCGGCCTTCCTTGTAGCTCCAGTGGGCCGCGATGCCCGATTTGGCCACCCGATCCATTTCATGGGTGCGAATCTGGATCTCCATGCGTTCGCCAAAGGGGCCGATCACGGTGGTGTGCAGGCTCTGGTACATGTTCGGCTTGGGCATGCCGATGTAGTCTTTAAACTTTTTGGCGATCGGCCGCCACAGGCTGTGCATCAGGCCCAGGGCCTCGTAGCACTGAGGAATGGTCTCCAGGATGATGCGAAAGGCAACGATGTCGTAAATCTCTTCGAAGGGCAGGTTCTGTTTGAGCATCTTCTGGTGGATGCTGTAGTAATGCTTGTAGCGGCCGCTGATCTCGGCTGCCATGTCGTTTTCGGCCAGTTTTTTATGGATGTAACGCTGGACGGTCTCGACATAGTTTTCGCGATCCGTCTTTTCCTTGGCCACCCGGTTGTGGATCTCCGTGTAGGCCTCGGGCTCCAGGAATTGAAAGGAGCAGTTTTCCAGTTCGTTCTTGATCCAGTAGATTCCCAGGCGCGCGGCGATCGGTGCATAAATGTCCAGGGTCTCTCTGGCGATTTTACGCTTTTTGGCCTCGCTTTTGTGAAACCGCAGGGTGCGCATGTTGTGGAGGCGGTCGGCCAGTTTGATGAGAATGACGCGGATGTCGTCGGCCATGGCCAGCAGCATCTTGCGGATACTTTCCGCCTCCCTGGCTTGGGCGCTGTTGAACGGCAGCTTGCTCAACTTGGTCACCCCGGAGACGATGTGCAGAACGTCGCTGCCGAACATTTCGCCGATCTCTTCCGGCGTGGCGTAGGTGTCCTCGATGACGTCGTGCAGCAGGCCGGCGGCGATGCTGACCGAATCGAGTTTCATGTCGGCCAGGATGCCGGCCACTTCCAGGGGGTGGGAGAGGTAGGGCTCGCCGGACAGGCGCATCTGGCCGTCATGGACGCGCGCCGAAAAGATGTAGGCCCGGTCGATGATGTCCACGTCCGCGTCGGGATGGTTTTCCGCGACCTTATCCAGGATGTCGGTGATTCGAATCATTAATAGGCTTTGGCGAAGATGACGCGTGTGTCACTGGGTTTGCCGCAGCAGATGCACGTCCCGGTCTCTCGCTTCGCATCCAGGGGAATGCAGCGTATGGTCACATTCAGGTCGGTTTTGATCCGGGTCTCGCAGGCCTGGTCGCCGCACCAGTGGGACAGGGCGAAGCCGCCGTGAATTTCAGGTTTGTCGGCGTTGGTGGGGGTGAACCAGTCGTAAAATTCCTGGCGGTCGTCCAGATGACGGGTGTGATCGTCCCTGAAACGACTGGCCCGCTGGAACAGATGCGTTTGGATGTCCTCCAACATGTCAGCTATTTGGGCGACAAACACCTCCCGTTTGATGGCGGTCTTGTCGCGGTGGCTGTGATCGCGCCGGCCGACAAATAGGGCGTCATCGGCCACGTCGCGCGGTCCGATCTCCACCCGCAAGGGAATGCCTTTTTTGATCCACTCCCACCCGCGGGCACCGCCGATGTCGCGGTCGTCGATTTCAACCACCAGATCACGGCCGGCGTATTGGATCTCTCGCAGGACGGCGGCCACGCCGCTGACATAATCCATGACGGTCCGCCTTTCCTCGGCTGTCCTGAAGATGGGCAGCAGGACCACGTGGGCGGGTGCCACCCGGGGCGGCATGATGACGCCGTCGTCATCCCCATGGGTCATGATCAGGCCGCCGATCATGCGTGTGGACGTCCCCCAGGATGTCGTCCAGGCGAACTCCTCGGTTTCGTTTTCGGACTGGAAGCGGATGTTCGAGGCCCTGGCGAAGTTTTGTCCCAGAAAGTGGGAGGTGCCCGCCTGCAGCGCCTTGCGGTCTTGCATCATGGCTTCGATACACAGGGTGTCCACGGCACCGGGAAAGCGTTCCGCGGCGGTCTTGCGGCCCTCGACCACCGGTATGGCCAGATCCTCTTGCACCATGCGGGAATAGACCTTGAGCATCATTTCGGTCCGTTCGATCGCTTCGGTGTCGGTGGCGTGGGCAGTGTGTCCTTCCTGCCACAAAAATTCACTGGTGCGCAGGAAGATACGGGTACGCATCTCCCAGCGCACCACATTGGCCCATTGGTTGATGAGCAGGGGCAGGTCCCGGTAACTGCTGACCCACTTGGAAAAGGCGTCACCGATGATGGTTTCCGATGTGGGGCGGACCACCAGCGGTTCGGTCAGCACGCCGCCGGGGATCAACCCGCCGCCGGGCGCCTTTTCGAGACGGTGGTGGGTCACCACGGCACACTCTTTGGCAAATCCCTCCACGTGCTCGGCCTCTTTTTCCAGAAAACTGACCGGAATAAAGAGCGGGAAATAGGCGTTTTTAACACCGGTGGCCTTGAACATGCGGTCCATGCGAGCAACGATGTTTTCCCACAGGGCGTAACCCCATGGCTTGATGACCATGCAGCCGCGCACCGGCGATCGCTCGGCCATGTCCGAGGCCTTGATGACCTGTTGATACCACTCCGGATAATCTTCAGCCCGGGAAGGAGAAATGGCGGTGGTCTGTTTTTTGCCCATATCGTTTTCCTAACACGGTTGTTGGAGCCGCTGCAACGCGCACGTCCTGACGCCGGCTCATCGATTCATCAAAAAAAACCTTCAATTGGGTTTGGTTTGGCGTTCAAAGTCGTCCACGGCCCTTAGGACTTCGGCCACCAAGCGATCTTCGGGAAATTTTTTAACGACCCGGCCTTTTTTGAACAGGATGCCGACCCCGCTGCCGCCAGCCACGCCGATATCGGCTTCGCGGGCTTCTCCGGGGCCGTTGACCACACAGCCCATGATGGCCAGCTTGACCGGCGTGGAGCGGGTCATCAAGGCCTTTTCCACCTGATCCACGATCTCCATCAAGGGGATGTCGCAGCGGCCGCAGGTGGGGCAGGAGATGATTTCCGGTCCCCGGTGGCGGATGTCCAGCGCCCGCAGGATTTCGTAGCCCACGCGAACCTCTTCGACCGGATCGCGGGTTAAAGAGACCCGCAGGGTGTCACCGATCCCCTCGGACAGCAGCATGCCGATGCCCAGGGCCGACTTGACGACACCCGAGTAGAGCGAGCCGGCTTCGGTGACGCCCACGTGCAACGGCAGGTCGGTCTGCTGCGACAGCAGCCGATAGGCGGCGATGGTGCGGGCAACGTCGGAGGCCTTGATCGAGATTTTAATCTCGTGAAAGTCCAGATCCCGCAGCAGGGCGACATGGCGCAAGGCGCTGGCGACCATGCCGGCGGCGGTGGCGCCGCCATGGGCGTCGCGGATATCTTTTTCCAGGCTGCCGGCGTTGACGCCGATGCGGATGGGGATCCGGCAATCGCGGGCGCAGTCGACCAGGGCCCTGATGCGCCTGGCGCTGCCGATGTTACCGGGATTGAACCGCAAACCGTCGGCGCCGTTTCTGGCCGACGCAATGGCCAACCGGTAGTCGAAGTGGATATCGGCAATCAGGGGAATCGAGATTTTCGATTTGATCGCGGATATGGCCTGGGCCGCCGACTGATCTGGCACCGCCACGCGCACGATCTCACAGCCAGCCTGGGTAAGGCGCTGAATCTGCGCAACCGTTGCGGCGACATCCTGGGTCTTGGTGTTGGTCATGGACTGGACGCTGATGGGGGCCCCGCCCCCGACATCCACGTTGCCCACCCGGATCCGGCGGGTTTTTTTGCGCGTTGTGGTCAGCGTCATGGCCATTGCTCACGGGTACCGAAAATTTTATCCCTGGCCGCAAAACGGATTGGAGCGGCGTTCGGCACCGATGGTGGTGTTGCCCATGTGCCCCGGGTAAACCGTGACGTCGTCCGCCAGGTCGAACAACTGGTTGCGGATACTGGCGATCAGGGTGTCGAAGCTGCCGCCGGGAAAATCGGTTCGGCCGATGGAGCCGGCGAAGAGCGTGTCACCGACAAAAACCGCCTTTTTCGGGTTGCCCGCCTGTTCGTATTCGGTGTAGAGGCAGATCCCGCCGGGGGTGTGGCCGGGGGTGTGCAGCACCGTGAGGGTGTGCCTGCCGAAGGAGATCGTGTCGCCGTCTTCCAGCAGCCGATCCGCCGTGGGTGAATTTTCGGCCGCCAGTCCCCAGGCCGCGGCCGTGGCTGAGAGTTGGGAGAGCATCGCGGCGTCGGCACGGTGAATGAGGATGTCGGCGCCGGTCACCTCCTTGAGCCGCTTGTTGGCGCCCACGTGGTCGAAATGACCGTGCGTGTTGACGATGTGGGCAGCGGTCAAGCGGTCGCCGGCCAGCCTGGCCAGGATCCGGTCGCAGTCGTCACCCGGGTCGATGACCACGGCTTGGCGGGTTTGCTCACAGCCCAGGATAAAGCAGTTTGCCTGAATGGGGCCAAGGGCCATTTGATGGATGATCACGTCACGTCCTCCTGAACATCGCCTGGAGGCCCTCCATGGCGGCCTTCCGACGATCGATGCTTGATGTTGGATGTTAGGCCAGCGGAAATAAATAAATCCACCGCTGGCCTTACCCGCCCGATCACGTCTCTTGCGCTGCACCGGTCATGCGGTGGTTTTGGCCACATAATCGAGGCTGTTGTTTTGCATGGCGATCCGGATGCTGTCCAGAATGCCGTTGATAAACGCACCGGACTCTTCGGTTCCAAAGCGTTTGGCCACGTCGATCGCTTCGTTGATGGATACCTTGGGGGGGATGTCGGCGCAGTAGAGCAGCTCAAAGGCGGCCAGGCGCAGCACATTCCGGTCGACGCAGGACATGCGCGACAGTTTCCAGTTGCTGGAGAAGCGTTCGATCACCGTGTCGATGGCGGCCCGATTGTCCATGACACCCCTGATCAACCGGTGAAAAAATGCGCCGGCCGCACTCTCCTGCGCAAAAGCGCTGCAGAACAGGCCGACCGGATCCTCATCCGATTCACCGTGCATGTCGATGTAGAACAGGGCCTGCAGGGCCTGTTCGCGCGCTAGGCGGCGGGTTCCCATAGGCAACCTATTTGATGGCCTCCATGAGGTTGGCCATCTCGATCGCGGAAACGGCCGCGCTCCAGCCCTTGTTGCCTGCTTTGGTGCCGGCCCGTTCGATGGCCTGTTCGATGGTATCGGTGGTAACGATGCCGAAGATGACCGGGATCTGGCTCTGCATGCCCACCTGGGCGATGCCCTTGGAGACTTCCGCGCAGACGTAGTCGAAATGGGGGGTCGCGCCGCGAATGACGGCGCCCAGGCAGACGATGGCGTGGTAGCGCTGGCCGCTGGCCATCTGCTGGGCCACCAGGGGGATTTCGAACGCGCCGGGCACCTTGACCAGGTCGATATCGGCATCGTCGGCGCCGCTGCGGGTCAGGGCATCCACGGCTCCACCGACGAGCCTGTCGGTAATGAAATCGTTGAATCGGCTGACGACAATTCCGAATCGCTTGCCTTTGGCGACCAGGCCGGCTTCGATGACGTTCGGCATGAGCTAACCTCCCTTTTCTTATTGATGGTGGAGGGTTTCCTCGAAACTGAGAGTGTGACCCATTTTGAGTTTTTTGCATTCGAGATAGCAGCGGTTGTACTCGTTGGGCGCCACCTCGATGGGTACCTGCTCGACCACGCTGAGCCCGTAACCCTGAAGCCCGATCATCTTTTTGGGGTTGTTGGTCAACAGGCGCATCTTGCGCACGCCGATGTCCACCAGCATCTGAGCCCCGATGCCGTAGTCGCGCATGTCGTCCTTGAAGCCCAGCTCGATGTTGGCCTCCACCGTGTCCATGCCTTTCAGGCGCTGCAATTCGTAGGCCTTGAGCTTGTTGATCAGTCCGATGCCGCGGCCCTCCTGGCGCAGATAGAGTATCACCCCGCACCCTTGGTCGTTGACCATGGCCATGGCCTGGTGCAGTTGATTGCCGCAGTCGCAGCGCATGGAGCCGAAGATGTCGCCGGTCATGCACTCCGAGTGCACGCGCACCATGATCGGCTGTTCCGGGTCGATCTCCCCTTTTACCAGTGCGATATGGGTCAGGTGGTCGAGGTCGTTTTCAAACGCGATCATCTTGAAGTCGCCGCCGTGAAGGGTCGGGATGATGGTTTCCGCGGCCCGATGGACGAAGCGTTCGGTTCGAATGCGGTACTCCACCAGGTCGGCGATCGTACAGATGCCAAGGCCGTGCCGTTCGCTGAACTTCTCAAGGGCCGGCAGGCGGGCCATGGTGCCGTCCTCGTCCATGATTTCGCAAATGACGCCGGCCGGCTTGAGCCCGGCCAGTTTAGCCAGGTCCACACTGCCCTCGGTCTGTCCCACGCGCACCATCACGCCGCCTTCGCGGGCCCGCAGCGGAAAAATGTGGCCGGGTCGGGTCAGGTCTCCCGGTTTGGCGCCGTCGGCCACCGCGGTCAGGATCGTCGTGGCGCGATCGGCGGCGGATATGCCGGTGGTGACGCCGCACTTGGCCTCGATGGAGACCGTGAATCCGGTTTCGAAGGGGCTGGTGTTGTTCTGGACCATCATGGGCAGGTTGAGTTGTTCGCACTTGGCGTTGGTGAGCGAGAGGCAGATCAGGCCGCGGCCGTACGTGGCCATGAAGTTGATGGCTTCGGGGGTCACCAGTTCCGCGGCCATGGTCAGGTCACCTTCGTTCTCCCGGTCTTCGTCGTCGACGAGGATGACCATTTTGCCACAACGGATATCTTCAATGGCCTGGTCAATGGTGATTTTTGGCATGGTGGATCGTTTCTCCTGCAATTGGCATTCGATCGCCGCGCGGCGATGAAAGTTGGGGTTGTCGATACACAATTCGGCAACGGCGGCGCTGCCGCCGCGTTGGGTCAGGGGGGTCTTTATCAGATAAATCCCGATTTGGCCAGCAGGGCCATGTCGAGCCCGGCACCGGTCCGCCTATCCGGCCGATCGGCCGAGTCGGGCCGCATGAGGAAGCGTTCCACGTACTTGCCGATCAGGTCGGTCTCGATATTGACCGCATCGCCGACTTTTTTGCGGCCGACGGTGGTGAGACCGGCAGTGTGCGGGATGATGCTGACGTCGAAGGAGGTGTTGTCGCAGCGGTTGATGGTCAAACTGGTGCCGTCCACGGCCACTGACCCCTTTTCGATCATGTAGCGGGTCAGCTCCTCGGGGACGCTGTAGGTGATGACAATGGCGTTGGCCAGGGTCATGCGCCGTGTCATCAGGCCGACGCCGTCCACGTGCCCGGCCACCAGATGCCCGTCCAGACGATCCGTCAGGCGCATGGCGCGTTCCAGGTTGACCCGCTCCCCGACCCGGAACCTGCCCAGAACACTGCGCGCCAGGGTTTCCGGGGAGACGTCCACGCTGAACCGACGCTCCTTCAAGGTGACGGCGGTGAGGCATACGCCGTTCACGGCGATGCTGTCACCGATGCGGGTTCCCCTGAGAACGAAATCCGAAGTAACCGTCAACCGGCTTGCCTGGCCGGATGGCTGGATGGCGGTGATGGTGCCCAACCCCTCGATGATGCCTGTGAACATGATGCCTATTGTAATGTGTAAATACCTGTTGTCAATTGCGCTCAGCGCGGCTTCAGGTATCCCTGGAGCATGACGTCCGGGCCGAAGCACGATACCGACAGATCATGAATGGGGATGCTCTGCTGCATGCGCTCGGGGCCCGGGCCCCGGCAGATGGGAATGCCGTCGTCGCCACCCAGCACTTTCGGGGCGTAGAAGAAGCAGACTTTGTCCACGACTTGGGCGGCGAAGGCCGAACCGATGAGCGCGGCACCGCCTTCGATCAGCAGGCTGGTGATGCCCATGGCCCCCAGCTGCGGCAGCAGCGCCGCAAGATCGATGCGCCCTGCTGTGACTGGTGCCGCGACGACCCGTGCGCCGGCCCGTTCCAGCCCGCGCCGCCGGTCCGGCGGCGCCGTTGGCCCGCCGACCACCCAGGTGGGGGCCGCCGAGCCCTGATGCAGCATCTTGGCGTCCGGTGGAAAGGAGAGATGCGTGTCCACGACAATCCGGGTCGCATCCGAGCCGTTCTGTCCCTCCAGGCGGGTCGTGAGGCTGGGATCGTCTTGCTTGACGGTTTGCACACCGACCATGATACCGTCGACCCGGTGGCGCATCTGGTGGACGTGCTGACGCGCGGCCGGGCCGGTGACCCAGCGTGAATCGCCCGTGCGCGTGGCGATGCGGCCGTCGAGGGTGGCCGCGCACTTGACAATCACGAACGGCTTGCCGGTGGTGATCCAGGTGACAAAGCTTTCGTTGAGGACGCGGGCCTGGGCTTCCAGAAGGCCAGTTGCGACCTCGATTCCCCGATCCTGAAGGTAGCGGCTGCCGCCGCCGTTAACCCTCGGGTTGGGGTCGGCCATGGCGACCACCACCCGGCGGATGCCGGCCTCCAGTATTTTTTGGGTGCAGGGCCCGGTGCGGCCGAAGTGGTTGCACGGCTCCAGGGTCACATACAGGGTCGCCGCTCTGGCTTGGGCGCCGGCATCGTCAATGGCATTGACCTCGGCGTGGGGGCCGCCGGCCCGCTGGTGATAGCCGCGGCCAACGATGCGGTCGTTTTTGACCACCAGGGCACCGACCATGGGATTGGGCGAGGTCCAGCCGCTGCCTTTTTCAGCCAACGCCAGGGCCAGCTGCATGTAGTGGGTGTCGTCCATGGGCGGGGGGTGCTTACTTGGCCGGGTGGCTGAGCAGGTGTTTGAGCTCCGACACAAAATCTTCGACATCCTTGAATTCCCGGTAAACCGAAGCGAAGCGCACATAGGCGATATCGTTGAGCTCGTGCAGTTTGGACATCACCCGCTCACCGATCTCGTGCGACGGGATCTCTTTTTCACCGATCTCGCGCAGGTCCCGCTCCAGGTCGTCGATGAAGCCTTCGATCACGTTGATGCTGATGTCCAGCTTCTGGCAGGCCTTGCGGATGCCCGCGCCCACCTTTGCGCGGTTGAACACCTCGCGGCGCCCATCTTTCTTGATGATCATGATGGGGATCTCCTCGATGTGCTCATAGGTAGTGAAGCGACGGGTACAGTCGAGGCATTCGCGCCGGCGCCGGATCACGCTGCCGTCCTTGCTGACCCGCGAATCAATGACCTTGTTGTCGAGCTCTCCGCAAAATGGACATTTCATGAAACTCCTCCCGCAGGCTGCCTAACGTTCATTGGGTCAACAACGTGGGCTCATCCGTATTCGTTCAGTAAAATGGTCACCGTCGGGCGCGCCGGCAGCAGCCGACGGGTGGCGACCCCGGCCTGATCGAACATCCGCCGGGACGCGCGCACCGAATCGGTTTCGGCATATTTGTCGGAAAGGTAAACCACTTCCTGGATGCCGGCCTGGATGATGACCTTGGCACACTCGTTACAGGGAAACAGGGCCGTGTAAATGGTGCAGTTGGTCAGGTTGCCGGGGACGCTGTTCAAGACGGCGTTGAGTTCGGCATGGCAGACATATGGATATTTGGTGTCTAAAAAATCACCTTCCCGGACCCAGGGCAGGGTCTCGTCGGAGCAGCCGGTGGGAAAGCCGTTGTAGCCGACCCCGACGATGCGCTTTTGTCGGTTGACGATGCAGGCTCCCACCTGGGTGTTGGGATCTTTGCTGCGCTGGGCCGACAGCAGTGCCACGGCCATGAAGTAGTCGTCCCAGGAGAGGTAGTCGGGTCGTTTGCCGCTGCGCAAAATGGCCATTGGGTCAAGGGTCCTTCAGATGGTCCGTTGGCCGGACGACGGGTAGAGGGGAAAGGTGTCGCACAAGGCCAGCACCCGGTTTCGGATCTTGGCCAGCAGGGTTTCGTTTTCAGGGTCGTGCAGGACGTCGGCCATCAGGCCGGCGATGACCAGCATCTCATCGATCCCCATGCCCCGGCTGGTGACAAAGGGGGTTCCCACACGGATGCCGCTGGTGATGTGCGGCGGGCGTGTCTCAAAGGGGATCGTGTTTTTGTTAACCGTAATGCCGGCCCGCCCCAGGGCCGTTTCCGCATCCCGGCCGGTGAGGTTCAGGGTGGTGAGGTTGACCAGCATGAGGTGGTTGTCCGTTCCGCCGGACACCAGATCCAGGCCCCGTGCCTGCAGGGCTTCGGCCAGGGCGGCCGCGTTTTCCAGCACCTGCCGCTGGTAGCGGCGGAAAGAAGCGCCCAGGGCTTCTTGGAACGCCACCGCCTTGGCGGCGATGACATGCATCAGCGGGCCGCCCTGGATGCCGGGGAACACTTGGCTGTTGATTTTTTTGCTGCAGCCCTCGCGCGCCAGAATCAACCCCCCCCGCGGACCCCGCAGGGTCTTGTGGGTGGTGGAGGTCACCACGTCGCTGTGAGGGATCGGCGAGGGGTGCAGGCCGGCGGCCACCAGCCCCGCGATGTGAGCCATGTCGACCATCAACAGGGCGCCTACCGATGCGGCGATCTCCGACAGGGCCTTGAAGTCGAAAAACCGGGGATAGGCACTGGCGCCGGCCACGATCATTTTCGGCCGGTGCCGGCCGGCCAGCTGCGCCACCTGGTCGTAGTCGATGGTTTGCGTCTGCCGGTTAACGCCATAGTGGACAAAGTGAAACAGGCGGCCTGAAAAGCTGGCCGCGGCGCCATGGGTCAGGTGGCCGCCGTGGGCCAGATCCATACCCAGCACCGTGTCGCCGGGGTTGAGCAGGGCGAAGTAGGCCGCCATATTGGCCTGAGATCCCGAGTGGGGCTGTACATTGGCGGCATCGGCCCCGAAAAGCGCCCGGGCCCGGTCGACAGCCAGCTGTTCGGCCCGGTCGACGAATTCGCAGCCGCCGTAATAGCGCTTGGCGGGATAGCCTTCGGCATACTTGTTGGTCAGGATACTGCCCTGGGCTGCCATCACCGCCCGGCTGGCGATGTTTTCCGATGCTATCAGTTCCAGATGGCCGTGCTGGCGCATGGCCTCGTCCTCGATCACGCGGGCGATCTCGGGGTCGGTCGATCGAATCAGATCAGTGTTCATCGGCGGCGCTCACTTTCCCGGGTGCCGGTATCGCATCGAACATCTCCAGGCGCTGCTGATGCCGTCCCCCCTCGAATGGCGTCGCCAGCCAGGTTTTCAAAATTTCCAGGGCCAGTATGTCGCCGATCACCCGGCCGCCCATGACCAGGATGTTGGCGTTGTTGTGACGGCGGCTCATCCCTGCCGAGAAGAGATCGTTGCAAAGCGCGGCGCGCACGTGCGGGAACTTGTTGGCCACCATGGACATTCCCAGGCCCGTGCCGCACAGCAGAATGCCCCGGGGGTATTCCCCCGATGAGACCTGTTCAGCCACGGCTTTACCGGTCGCCGGATAATCCATGGAGGTTTCACTGTGGGTTCCCACATCGGTGACGGCCAGGCCCTGCGCTTTCAGGGCCGCTTTCAACGTCTCCTTGAGCCGGTAGGCCGCATGGTCGCAGCCGATAATAATCTTGCCGGTGCCGGATGCCTCGGTCATGGTGCGCGGCTCCTTTCGATCGCAACAATTGCAGTGAGGGCCAGTCCCTGAACAAACAACCTGACGTTTTTTTACCGGGGGCCCTGATTCGGCAAGGTCAAGGCTGGTAGCGTTTGACCACCAGACTGGCATTGGTGCCCCCGAAACCGAATGAGTTGGACAAGGCGTAGACAATGTCGCCCTGGCGGGCCACATTGGGTACGTAGTCCAGATCGCACTCCTCTGCAGGGTTTTCCAGATTGATGGTCGGGGGGATGACGCCGTTTTTCACGGCCAGTGCGGTAAACGCGGCTTCGATACCGCCGGCGCCGCCCAGCAGGTGGCCGGTCATGGATTTGGTGGACGAAATCGGCACCGTCGGTGCCAGGTCCCCGAAGACCCGTTTGATCGCGCGGGTCTCGTACAGATCGTTGAGCGGTGTGGATGTCCCGTGGGCATTGATGTAACCGATGGCGTCGCAGGCGATGCCTGCGCTGTCGAGGGCGGCTTGCATGCATCGCACCATGCCGTCGCCGTCCGGAGAGGGCGAGGTCATGTGATAACCGTCGCCGCTCTGGCCGTAGCCGACCATTTCCGCCAGAATCGGTGCACCCCGTTCCAAAGCATGGGGCAGCGCTTCAAGAATCAGGATGCCGGCCCCTTCGCCCACCACGAAGCCGTCCCGATCCCGGTCGAAAGGGCGTGAGGCCTTCTGGGGGTCATCGTTGCGGGTGGACAGGGCCTTCATGGCGTTGAACCCGGCGATGCAGGTGGGGGTGATCACCGACTCCACGCCGCCGGTGATCATGGCATCGGCCTGGCCCCGCAAAATGGTGTTGCAGGCATCGCCGATGGCGTGGGCGCCAGCGGCGCAGGCGGTGGCCACGGAGATGTTGGGGCCTTTGGCGCCCAGGTGGATGGAGATCATTCCCGGGGCCATGTTGCCGATGAGCATGGGGATGAAAAACGGACTGCAGCGCTTGGGGCCCTTCTCCCGCACGACCTGCGCCGTGGTTTCGAGCATTTCCAGCCCCCCCAGTCCGCAGCCGGTGATTACGCCGATGCGGGGGCCATTGCTGGCATCGATGGTCAAACGGGCATTATCGACGGCCATGCGGGCGGCGGCCACGGCATAGGCCACGAAATTTTCCATGCGCTTGGCATCTTTTTTGGGAAGGAACTCTTCCGCCTTGAACCCCTTGACTTCGCCGGCGATCCTGGTGGTGAAGTCAGTGGTGTCGAAGCGCGTTATCTCGCCGATGCCCGATCGGCCCTGACACAATGCCGACCAGGTCTCATCGACGCCGATTCCCAGCGGTGTTACCAGCCCCAGCCCGGTAATGACAACCCGTTTGCTCAACGATCTTTCCCTTTCCCGGTTGTTCTTGACGCAACCCGCCCGCTAACAGCGTGACAGCGGCAATCAGTGTTCCTTGATGTAATCGAAAGCGTCTTTCACGGTGACCAGCTTTTCGGCGTCTTCATCGGAGATGTCCACGTCGAACTCCTCTTCCATGGACATGATCAGCTCCACCAGGTCGAGGCTGTCGGCGCCCAGGTCGTCCACAAACGAAGCCTCGGGAACCACCTCGGCGATATCGACACTGAGTTTTTCCGCTATGATCTTCTTGACTTTATCTTCCACAGACATGGCATTCTCCTTTCGGGTGGGTTGCATGGCCTGGCCGGGCTGACCGGCAAGCGCCATCGAAAATGGGTAACTGGCAATTTGGTTACATGTACATGCCTCCGCTGACATGGATCACCTGACCTGTCATGTAATCCGCTGCGGGGGAGGCGAGAAATGCGACCACACCGGCGATGTCCTCAGGGGTTCCGATTCGCCCCAGCGGAATCTGATTGATCATGGCGGTCTTGGCCGTTTCATTAAGGTCCCGGGTCATATCGGTTGCGATGTATCCGGGGGCAACAGCGTTTACGGTGATGTTCCGACTGGCCAGTTCGCGTGCAACGGCTTTGGTCAAACCGATAACACCAGCTTTGGAGGCCACGTAATTGGCCTGGCCTGGATTACCGGAAACCCCGACCACCGACGCGATATTGATGATTCGACCATAGCGCTGCTTCATCATGGTTTTGGCGGCGAGTTTCGTGCAGTTGAAGGTCCCTTTCAGGTTAACGTTCAACACCGCGTTCCAATCGTCTTCCTTCATGCGCATCAGCAGACCATCCCTGGTGATGCCTGCGTTGTTCACGAGCACATCGATGCGTTCGGCTTTTTGCAAGACGGTTTTGAAGTAGTCCGCAACGGCGGCTTCGGAAGCGACATCCACCTGGTGGAAATAGGCCTTGCCACCGGTTTCGGCAACCGCCTTTACGGTCTCTTCGGCCGTTTGCGGGTCGCTGATATCAGCAAAAAAAACGGTGGTTCCAGAAGTGCCCAGGCGGGTGCAGATGGCCCGGCCGATGCCCCTTGAACCGCCTGTCACCACCACGATCCGTTCTGTTGATTCGGTCATGACGTCCCCCTCTCGAAAATTCGGTCGGCAATCCGGTCCATGTCATCGATCAGTCCCCGGTAACTGTTCTCCATCGCTGTCGGTTCAAGGGACTGTAAAAACTGGCGAGCTTGGTCAGCATCGACGGCATTGCAGCCCATGGCGATGATGCGGGTGTTGGCGGCCACCAGTCGGGCGCTGGCGTTGGCAAAAACCCGCGCGGTCGCCAGGCTGGTGTCGTCGGCCAGGGCGACGGCCTGACGCACCATGGCGTCACCCACTTCCACCTGGGTCATCATGTCGGCCAGGGCGAACATGACCTGCTGATGGCGGGTGAGCCGGTTGACGTGGGCAAAATCGATGGTGCGGTTCAGAGCCCGGGCGCAGGCGGCCAGGGTGTGGGCGCCGGCCCGGTCGCATGCGGCGTGCAGACCGTCCAGGCCCGCAGCCATCTCTTCGTAGAAGGCGCCCTTGGACTTGCGGGTTTTCTTCCAGCGGAAGGTGGCGATGATGTTCTGCTGAATCTCGCTGGTACCCTCGTAGATGCAGGTGATCTTGACATCCCGTTTTATTTTCTCCACGCCGAATTCGGTGATGTAGCCATATCCGCCCAAGGCCTGCATGGCATCGTCGGCGGCCCGGTTGGCCGCTTCGGAGGTGAAGAGCTTGGCGATCGAGCCTTCGACCTGGAGGTCTTCATGTTCACTGTCCAGCCGCCGGGCAATGGCATCGATATAGGCGGCGGCGGCGCGCATGTTGACCCAGTGCGGAACGATCAGCTTGTTGGTGTAGCCTTTTTTGGCCGAGAGCGGGCCGCCGAACTGGATGCGTTCGTGGGCGTAGGGAACGGCGATGCCCTCGATGGCCGCGTCACCCGCGCCCAGCGCCATGGCGGCGACCATGAGCCGGGTGTAGCCGAACACCTGGTTGGCTTGCTTGAGCCCCTTGCCGGGGGCGTCTCCGACCATGTTCTCCACGGGAACGAAGACGTCGGAAAAGGTCAGGGGAGAGGTGTTGGAGGCTCGGATGCCGTGCTTTTCCTCGCCCTTGTGCTGCTCGAAGCCCTCGGTTCCCTTCTCGACCACGAAAAAGGTGGGGCCTTCCGGGGTGTGTGCCAGCACCGTGACGAAATCCGCGTAGCCGCCGGTGGAGATGAACTGCTTGCTGCCGTTGATCCGGTAGCCGCTGATCCTGCCGTCATCGCCCACTACCGGCTCGGCCTTGGTTTTGAGCGAGGCCAGGTTGCTTCCGGCTTCCGGTTCAGTGACCGCGTAGGCGACCAGGCTGCGGCCCTCGGCCACGGCGCCCAGCCATTTTTGCTTCTGGGCCTCGGTGCCGCCGACGATGATCGGATCCGATCCCAGCTGGATGGCAAAAAAGGCCGTCCCCACACCCAGGCAGATTTTGCTCATTTCCCGTGTGACCACACAGCAGTCCAGAGCACCGCCGCCCATCCCCCCATATTCCTCGGGGATAAACAGCAGTTGCAGTCCGATTTCCGGACTCAGCATCTCACGGATGGCGGCTTCGGGAAAAATTTCTTTTCGGTCCCATTCCAGGACGGCTTTTTTGGTGAGCAGACGTTTGGCGAGTTGACGAACCGTGTCGATCACCATCTGCCGGGTCTCTTCGTCCAGACCGCCCTGGGGGCGATGGGTTCCGGTATCGGTCATGATCGGCTTTTCCTTTGGGGGCTAGTCTTCGTCGGTGACGATAACGTTCTTGCCTTTGTAATTGCCGCATTCAGGGCAGGCATGGTGGGGAAGCTTGGCCTCGCCGCACTCCGGACAGGTACCGACGGCCGGTGCATCGGTTTTTTTGTGGGTGCGTCGCTTGTCGCGCTTTGACTTAGATGTCTTGTGCTTTGGAACCGCCATTAGTAATCTCCTAACCTATCGTATTTGTTATAATTTATTAGATTTATGCCCGTCTTTCGCACAGGTCCGCCTCTAGTAAATAAAATAGGGTTAAATGTCAAGAATTTTCCCTAAAATCTTTCGCGGCGGCCCCTTGTTCCGCCTGGTGGGATGTGCTATTGAGAGCTTCGGACCAGCCGTTCTGCTTGTAAAAATTTTAAAATGCTTTTTAAATCCATGCAGTTGGATTATATTGGAGCGGCGGTTGGGGGCGTTTACGGATGCCGTTTACAAGCGCCGTGTCCGGGGTGTGGCTCAAGCCGGCCATCGCCAAGGCATCCGTGTCGGATCGAACTGAGCACTTCAAATGACTTTCCAATTTGACTAGCTTCATCAGTTGTATCGTCTTTCGAATGACTGATTAAGGTATAACCCCATGAAAACGATCATTACCCGATTTCCGCCCAGCCCCACGGGTTATCTGCATGTGGGCGGGGCCCGCACCGCGCTGTTTAACTGGCTTTACGCCCGCCAAAACAGTGGCAAGTTCATCTTGCGCATCGAAGACACCGACAAGGTTCGATCCACCCAGGCTTCCGTTGAGGCCATTTTTGAAGCCATGGCCTGGTTGGAACTGGACTGGGACGAGGGGCCCTTTTATCAGAGCCAGCGGTTGGATATATATCGAGATTATCTCCAGCGGCTGCTGGACTCCGGGGACGCTTACTACTGCACCTGCACCCCCGATGAGGTGGCGGCCATGCGCCAGGCCGCCATGGCCTCGGGGGGCAAGCCCAAGTACGACGGCCGTTGCCGGGAGCGCGGGCTGCCCCGGACGGACAATGCCGTGATTCGGTTCAAGGCCCCCCTTGCCGGCACCACGGTTGTCGAGGACGTGGTCAAGGGCAACATCGTCTTCCAGAACACCGAACAGGACGATTTCGTCGTCTGCCGCAGCGACGGAACGCCCACCTACAACTTCGTGGTCGTCGTGGATGACATCAGCATGGGCGTCACCACCGTGATCCGCGGCGACGATCACGTGATGAACACGCCCAAGCAGATCCTGCTCTACAAGGCCCTGCGGTCGCCGCTGCCCGTTTTCGGACATGTGCCCATGGTGCTGGGAAAGGACAAGACCCGCTTGAGCAAACGCCATGGTGCCATGTCGGTCACCGCTTACCGCGACATGGGCTATCTGCCCGACGCCTTCATCAACTACCTGGTTCGCCTGGGGTGGTCTCACGGCGATCAGGAATTTTTCACCCGGTCGGAGCTGGTTGAAAAGTTCAGCCTCGACAACATCGGGAAATCGGCCGGGGTCTTTGACACGGACAAGCTGACCGCCCTCAACGCCGATCATATCCGGGCCGCATCGGTCCAGCAGCTCGCCCCCCGCCTGCTGCCTTTTTTGAGGGACAGGGGTTATGATGCGCATGAAAACGACTACTTGACCGGTGTGATTGGCACCCTGCACACACGCAGTAAAACCCTGGTGGAGATGGCCGACGGTGCGCATTTTTTCTACCGAAGCGACATTCGGCCCTATGAAGAAAAAGCGGCTAAAAAATTTCTGAAGCCCGAAATGGCCGGTGCGCTGCGTCTGCTTGCCGAGCAACTGGGTGCACTGGCTGCGTTGACGGAGAAAAACCAGGAGGGGGCTTTCAAGCATGTGATGGATGCCACCGGCCTGGGCTTTGGCAAGATCGCTCAGTCGGTGCGGGTGGCCTTGACCGGTACCACCGTCAGCCCGGGCATCTTCGAAGTGATTGCGGTGTTGGGCAAAAAACGGGTGCTTGATCGGCTCACATCCGCGCTGGAGTTTATTGAAAAGGCAGATGTATGACCGATTGGACCGGCAATTTGGCCTTGACTCCCCTGGCCCTTTTGTGTAAACGGGCTCCATCCGAATGCTGGGGGATCGTCTAATGGTAGGACAGCGGACTCTGACTCCGTCAATCAAGGTTCGAATCCTTGTCCCTCAGCCAAGCAAAAAAAAGGGTTACGGCAAACACCGTAGCCCTTTTTAGATTGGTTTGCTTTCTGCCCCCGCTTTCCTTGACCGTATTGTCATGCCGCCGTTCGTGCCTATTCTTTCCGGTAAGGCGTTGCTTTGATTCCCAGACAAAGGAGGTTTTTTATGTCAACTGTCGGACAGGGCCCATTTCGCGTCAGCGCGATTTTTATCTTGCGGGCGGCTTGTATCGCGTTGGTGTTCGTTTTCAGCGGCTGTGCAGCCAATTACGGGTCATTTAAGGTCGATGCAGAAGTGGCGCAGACCTTTCGATCCGGAGAGCGCCAGGAGGGTTACCAGTACTACTATTCGGGCAGAGAGACCATGCCCTATGCCATCATCGGTGTCGACCAGCAATATACCGTTCCGTCGCCCTACTGGACGGCTTTTTCGCCGCCCGAGCAGCAGCTGAAGCTGATGAGCGGAAATATCTTCGGAAAGAACAGAAGCCAGCCTTATGGCGCAAAAATTTTGGCTCCCGACGGCCAGGTGGTCGGTGTCTGGTATGCGATTCTAGTCGATCGCACGGTCCGCGTGGACCCGGAAAATCGCACGGTCGATGTGTTCTTTAAGAACCCGGAAAGCCGTAATCAAAATTGACGGCCCGGGCCAGGTTCACGGTCGCCTTGAAACCATTCGGTGCCTGCATCCGTCACCGTCGCCACGCCGAGCCAATTGAGGGAATCGCACCCGATGCCATCGATCTACTTCCTCAGTTTCAACATGATCTCATTTGTTCCGTATGCCTACGGTTTTCTGAGGAGTTACGCCGAACAGGATCCGGTAATCGCGCAGGCCTATCACTGGCAACCACCGTTGACGACCCTGGAAACGGTCGACAGCGTGGTGTCGGCCATCGTGGACCCCGACCTATTGTGTCTTTCCTGCTACGTCTGGAACCACAACCAGCAGATGGCCGTCGCCCGACGGATCAAGGCCCGTTATCCGGCCTGCATGGTCGTCTGCGGCGGGCCGCATGTCCCGGGTCACCCCGGGGATTTTTTTTCCCGCTTCCCGCAGGCCGACGTGCTGGTCCATGGCGAAGGCGAAATCCCCTTTGCCGCGCTGTTGCGGGAACGGCTCGAACCAGATCCGCATCTTGAACGGCTGCAGGGCATCACGTTCAACCAAGCAGGCCGCGTGATCACCACGTCGGCAGGGGTCCGGCTGGGTAAACATCTGCCAGTTCCCAGCCCGTACCTCAACGGCAGTCTTGACAGTTTCCTCGGTGAACGCAACGGCAACCGCATCGCCCTGTGGGAGACCAACCGGGGGTGCCCGTTTGCTTGCTGCTTCTGCGACTGGGGCGTGCGCACCCAAAACAAGGTCCGCCTGCACGACCTGAGCCGTGTTGCCCGCGAGATCGATTACCTGGCGAGCAAACAGGTCGCGGACATCTACATCACCGACTCCAATTTCGGCCTGTTCAAGCGGGACTTCCAGATTGCCGAAATGCTGGTGGATGCCCGCCGGCGGACCGGGTTTCCCAAGCGGGTGCGGATTCAGTTCGCCAAGACGTCCAACGAAACGGTGTTTGCCATCAGCCGGCTGCTGGTCGAAAACGACATGCTATGGGGGACCACCTTGTCCATGCAGAGCGTGGATGCGGACGTGCTGGCGGCGGTCGCCAGGCCGCATGTCGAGATCGGCGAATACGCCGATCTGAAAAACCGCTACCAGCAGCACCAGATTCCCACTTATACGGAGCTGATCCTGGGGTTGCCCGAGGAGACGCGCGAATCTTTCGTGAACGGCATCTGCCGGCTCCTGGAAGTCGGCATGCACGACGACATTCGCGTATTTGAGCTGGCACTGCTGCCCAATGCGCCCTTGAGCCAGCCCGGCATGCGCGCGCGCTACGGCCTGGAGACCCGCTTCAAACCCATTCGGTTGACCGAACCCGGATTCGAACGCGAGATGGTCGAACTGGTGTTCGGCACTCGCAGCATGTCCTACGCGGACTGGGCCGACTGCCTGCTTTTCGCCGAGGCGATCCAGGCCCTGCACAACGGGGCCTTTACCCGCTTTTTGGCCATCTATCTGCACCGCCAGGGGCTGCTGGGCTACCGGGAATTCTACGAAGGGCTCCTGGCCCGCATGATCGCCGACGGCCGCGGCATTGCTGGCGTGTTCGGGCGCGTTAAACGGCTCATCGACGACTACCACGACGATCCGGATATGCCCCAGGTCAACCGCATCCTTACCCAGCCGGACATGCTGGCGTTCTTGAGAAGCTACCACCCGACCCGCAAGGGCTGGCCGCTGTGGACCTGGCTGTGGCTGCGTCTGAGCGAGGATCAACACGCCTTTTACCAGGCCGTGGCGCAGGCGCTGGCCTCGATGGGCCTGGATATCGATCCCACCCTGCGGGATCTGCTGCACTATCAACAAGAGATCATGCTCACGCCCCGATACGATCCCGGGAAGGGCAAGGTCGTGGTGTGCAGCTACAACTGGCACGACTATTTTTTTGCGGCGGCGGACCTGATGCCGGTCAAGACGACCCTGCGCTTTGTGGACAGGCACATGGGGCCCGCCCACCAATACCCCTTGATCGCCCACGACCGGCAGGCCTTTGTGACCGCGGCCATCGGGCATTCCTACCCCTACTCGAAATTCAGGCATTTTTTTCACGTCGCAACCGCTTGATGCGGCAAGCGCCATTTTCAGCTTGACAGCCGTGGACGCCGTTGATAAAAGTGCGCTTGAACCATTGGGATAATGGGTGGAGTGCGCCGAATTGGAAGGTGCACGCAACGTACCCTTTTGGGTTCAAACCCGTACAGCGATCCTGGAAAACCTGCTTGTTAAGCGAACTTGGTCTGTTTTAAAATGCCGGATGGGGTGACCGTATTAAAAGTCCGGGATTTTAAATCAAAGCTCAACGCGAAAGGAGGTGAGTCGAGAGTTTGCGCTGTACCCGCAGTAAGATGACAATTATTAGGTTGCAGTGAACCAGATTCAATCCGTTAAGGAGGAAAGATCAAGATGAAAAAATTATTTATCATTTTTGCCGTGCTGTGCCTTGCTGCACCGGCCATGGCTGCCGACTGGAACTTTTACGGCAGCGCTCGTATGGCCACCTTTTACTCGAGTGTCGACAAGGACATCCCCGGGGACAACGACACCATCAACCGTCTCCAGTGGGCCCAGCAGGGCAACAGCCGGATCGGCGCGACCGTGGTGGTCAACGACCAGATCGGCGGTGGCTTTGAATACGGCACCGGCGTCAATCTCCGTAAATTGTACGGTACCTACACCTTCGGCGGCGGCAGCGAGCTGATGCTTGGCCAGAACTACACCCCGTTGGGTTCCTACTTTTACTCCAACAGCGTCTTCGACGGTGACGGCGACCTGCTCGGCATCGGCCAGTTTTATAACGGACGGAAGGCCATGGTCCAGTGGAAGACCGGCGGGTTAAAGATTGCCGGTATCCAGCCCACTATTCCCGGCGACCTGGATTCATCAATTGATGACCCGACGACACCTGAAGATGAAACCACGGTTGGTTATGCTGTCGACTTGTTCTTTCCCGCAGTCGAGGCCTCATACCAGTTCAAGGGCGACGCTTGGTTCTTTGACATTGGCGCCGGCTTCCAGACCTATGGGCTCGATTATTTCGAGGGCAACGATCCCACGATCACCTCCTATGTCGTGACCGGCGGCGGTGGCATGAATTTTGGTGCCTTCTACCTGAACATCGGCGCCAACTACGGCCAGAACTATGGCAACTACGGCGCCTACAATCCCCAGCTGGCCGGACTTCCGGCGATCCAGACCTCCGCTGCTATCGTGAACCAAGATACGTTTGACAACACCAGCTACGGTGCCCTGGCGGTTCTCGGTTTCAACCTCTCCGACGCCTGGTCCATCGAAGCCGGCTACGGCTACCAGTATGCCGAACTGGACCTTGAGGGCCCCGCAGGCGACGGCGAATCGGTTCAGCAGTTTTACCTCAACGCCACCATCAACATTGCCCCCGGCTTCTTCGTCGTTCCCGAAGTCGGCATGGCTTCCTATGACTACGTTGACGGTCGATTTGCTGGTGTGGGCGACCCCAACCCGGGTCTCTGGTACGCGGGCGCCAAATGGCAGATCAATTTCTAATCTGACGGTTTTGTCGGTCTAATTAGAAGCGTTAAACATTAAAAAAACCCGGAGCGATTGCTCCGGGTTTTTTTTATGGTGTGCCAGGCATGACGTCATTCTACAGGGTGCAAGTCCCCAACAGGCCGCAGTGCTCGGAGCTGTTGGGCTGACGGCGACGGCCCGGCAACCAGCCTTGCGGCAGGACCTGATCGAACGGGTCCTCCTTCCAGCGACGGTGGTATGCGGCACTTGGGTATACCAACGCTGGTGGATCGGGTAGCCCGGCAGGCAATTCTTAAAGTGCTGGACCCGGAGACGTTTTTCGACCGGGCCAACCATGATGTGCAGATGAACGGCGGACCTGAGGATCTGCCGTGAAGGCGGCCTCGATGAGGCCGGAGCGATCGAATTCCACCGGGCCTTATACCGGGTTCAGATCAAAGGTGATGATGCTGCTGATCGAATCGGTGAATATGATCTGGCCTTCCTTGGATACCAGCGCGATGACCAGTTCATCCGTGCCATCATTGTCGATGTCACCGACCGTAAAGTCGCTGATCCGGCCGGAAAGGCTCTGCGTTTCCCATTGGGGGACGAGCCCCAGACCGTTCCACAGCAGAGATGAGATGCTGGCCTTCTTGAAGTACCTGAAATCTTTAACCATGTTCTTGGCCAGCTCTTCGTGTCGCGCAATCAGCACCTCCACCTTGCCGTCCCGATCGATGTCTGTGGTCTGGATCCGTAGAGGGAAATACTGTTTTTCGGGGAGCTGGGGGCCCGATTTGGGCAGCCTTAAATAGAGTTTGTCGCCACCGGTACGATTGCCGTCCTCCCAGATCTTTTCGCCGCCGGCGCCGTAGAGGCGCACCCGGTCCCAGTCGGAATAGGCGGCGACCACACTGTTGCCGGTGTGGGTGATGTCGTCGTAGGTCAGCCCCATCAGGTTGGCCTCGCCCCCCCGCAGCAACTGTCGGCCGGGTAGCAGTCGATCTCCCTGCCAGCTCATTTCGTGGATCGGCTCCTCAAAAATCGACTCTGCGTGAAAAACCTGGCGCTGGCCCAGCAGCACAACACCAAAGTCCGGGGTGTCGGCGACGCGGTAGTACCAGTTGCTGCTGCCGGAAATGGTTGGATAGGCACCCGCTGAATACTCGAGGACAAACGAGTTCACGGTGGTTCGGCCCGAACCCAGGCTGGAGACATAAATCTCGGGGGTCCCGTTACCGTTGACATCGGCGGCATCGACGCTGATAAAGGTGTCTTGGCGGCTTTTGGTTGCGTCGTTCTGCTTGACCAGCATGCCGTTTTGCATGCGATAGATGGATATTGCCTGGTCGGTCGCCACCACCAGTTCAATCTGACCGTCATTGTCCACATCAGCCAGCGCCAGGCCCGTAATCAGGACTTTGAAACTCCGGCTTTTCCAATGGGTTCCATTGCCTTGACCGGTATAGGGCGTTGACCCAGCGACAAAGGCGGGGTTGGGCGTCGGGTTGGGCTGATCGTCGGTCGGTACCGGCGCCTTGGGTTGGACGCCGGACTGCAGCAGTTTCTCTGGGTGCATGCGCGGGTCAGGGACTTGTGGCGGCGCTTGGACCTGTGGCGGCGTTTGGACTTTCGGAGCCACTTGGGCCTGCGGAGCCGGCGCCGCAGCATCTGTTGCTGCGGGGGCGCTTGCTTGCCGTTGTGCAGCGCCGCGGCCGAACACTGTGGCGTTGATGTTGCTGGCGAACTGGTTGATCTGGGGAATCACCTCCCCCATGCTGCCGGTCTGGGCGAAAAAGGGCAGCGGTGGCTGTTGGCCGCTCACGTCGACCATCTTGGCGTCGATGCTCACGCTTTCGCCCAAGACGGTCAGGCTGCCAAACAGCACGTAGTCGGCCTGGAGCTTGCCGCCTACCAGCAGGGCCAGGCTCTCGCCGTCAAAACCCGCCACCGATTCCAGGGCGGCTGTGGTGTCGTGCTTGTTGACGATTTCCACTTGGTCGCGCTGGGCCAGCCGGGAGGCCAGCATGTCCAGAACACCCGCCTGCAGAAACGTCAAATCTTTTTCCGCATTCATCTCGAAGGGCAAGATGGCCACCCGGACGGGGGCGGCCCAGGCCGCAGTGCCCGTGAAAAACAGCAGCACGGTCAGCACCGCGGTGGTGGCGTTGCGAATAGCGTTGAGTGGGCAGTGGTTCAATGAAGCGCTCCTGTTTGATGGTCCGATCTTTAGTTGCCCGAGAGCACACCTGGCGCGACCGACCGATCAATCTAATTTTTGGCGTAAAATGTCATTTACCAGCTTCGGGTTGGCCTTCCCCTTGGTGGCTTTCATCACCTGACCAACGAAGAATCCGATCAGTTTTTTCTGGCCGCCGCGGTAGCGGGCCACCTCGTCCGGATGTTTGGCGATGAGCGTGTCGACAATGGGATCGATGGCCGAGGTGTCGGAAACTTGCACCAGCTTTTTTTCTTCGACGATGGCCCGGGCCGGCTTGCCGGTCGCGGCCATCTCCTCGAAGACCGTCTTGGCGATCTTACCGCTGATCACGTCGCCGGCCAGCAATTTCAGCAGGTCGGCCAGGGCCTGGGGGGATATCGGCGATGCGGCAATGGTCAGCCCCTTGGCGTTGAGCAGGCCCAGCAGGTCGCCCATGATCCAGTTGGCGGCCAGCTTGGGTTGATCGAACACGGCCACGCAAGCGTCGAAATAGTCGGACAGTTCTCGGCTGCCGGTCAACAGCTGGGCATCGCCGGCAGGCAGATCGAAATCGGTCATGTAGCGCGCCCTGCGCTGGGCGGGAAGCTCGGGCATCTGCGACCGCAGCCGTTCGACCCAATCCGCGTCGATGACCAAGGGAAGCAGGTCCGGGTCTGGGAAATAGCGGTAGTCGTGGGCATCTTCTTTGCCGCGCATGGACACGGTTCGCCCCCTGTCCGGCTCCCACAGTCGGGTTTCCTGGATCACCTGGCTGCCGTCGAGAAGGATCTCCTTCTGACGGGCGATTTCGAAATAGAGGGCCTTTTCGACATGTTTGAACGAATTGAGGTTTTTTACCTCGGTCCGGGTGCCCAAGGTCGTCGATTCTATAGGCATGATCGATACGTTGGCGTCGCAACGGAAACTGCCCTCTTCCATGTTGCCGTCGCTGATGTCCAGGTAGCGCAGGATAGACCTCAGCTGGCGCAGGTACTCGCCGGCGGCTTCAGGGCTGCGGATGTCAGGCTCGCTGACGATTTCCATCAAGGGAACCCCGGTGCGATTCAGGTCGACCCGGCTGATGGGTCGGTCCGGGTCGTGAACGAGCTTGCCGGCATCTTCTTCCATGTGAATGCGGGTGATACCAATGCGTTGGGTTTGGCCGTCCAACGCGACGTCCAGATAGCCGTCGGTGGCAATGGGCAGTTCGTACTGCGAAATCTGATATCCTTTGGGCAAATCGGGGTAAAAGTAGTTTTTGCGAGCAAAGCGGCTTTGCGGCTGAACGGTGCAGTGAGTCGCCAGGGCCATTTTGATGGTGTAGTCGACCACCTTTTTGTTGAGCACCGGCAGTACGCCGGGCATGCCCAAACAGACCGGGCAGGTGTGGGTGTTCGGGGAGGCGCCGAATTCGGTGGCGCAACCGCAGAAGATCTTGGTTCGGGTCTTGAGTTGGGCGTGAACCTCGAGCCCGATGACAGGCGTGAATTCCATTTTGATTCCGGTCGTCAATGTTTTTTGCATGATGACGCGCGATACGACAAAATCCACGCACTATCACCAACTTAACCGATTGTAAAGACTGGCGTGCCGGTCTATCCGGGCTGCCTTTACCGGGCGCACGGCAAGCGATCGACGGTCCCTGGGCCGGCTGTTGGCCGGGAACGACGATGAATGACGACCGGCAGGACCGCTGGGGCAGCGTTGCCGGTTGCATCGCGGTGCGCTTTGAAATAGTATCGAAGCGGTGCCCCGGAGCGCACGGTGGCGATATCGTTTCGACGCGGGGAACGACTACTTTCAAATTGCAAAGGAGGCTCGACATGGCTGAAAAGGTTAAGATCGAAATCGGTGACAATCATGTTGGCGAGGTCACGCTGAACCGCCCCGAAAGCCTGAATACATTTACGCTGGCGCTGGCCGTGGAACTCAATGCGGCCCTGTTGCAGCTGGACAGCGATCCGTCCGTTCGGGTCGTGATTCTCAAGGGCGCCGGCAAGGCATTTTGCGCGGGCATTGACGTCGGTGACTTTTTTGGCAAGAGCACCATGGAATACCGCGAGTGGATCGAATGCATGGAAACGCCGTTGATGCGAATCAGCAAAATGCGTACGCCGGTGATCGCTCAGGTGCACGGCGTGGCCGCTGCCAACGGGGCCGGACTGGTGGCCGCCTGCGACCTGGCCATTGCCGCCGACAATGCCAGAATAGGGCTGACTGCCATTAATGTCGGGCTCAATTGCGTGGGACCGGTGATTCCCGTGACCCGTTCCGTAGGTCGCAAACGGGCCCTGGAGATGCTGCTTTTTGGGGAGCTGTTCAAGGCACCGGCGGCCCTGGAGATGGGATTGATCAACAAAGTCGTCCCGGCCGACGACCTTGAGATGGAGACCCGGCGCTGGGCCGCTGTCCTGGCGGCCAAGAGTCCCGTCGCCCTGCAGATTGCCAAATCCGCTTTTTACAACGCCGCAGACCTGGACTACGACAAGGCATTTGCTTACATGAATGAAGCTTTTGCCAGGCTGTGTACGACCGAAGATGCCAAAGAGGGTGTCAGCGCTTTTCTGGAAAAGCGCAAACCAACCTGGAAGCACCGATAAGGAGCTGCTGCATGATACGAGTTCATATTCGGCGGAGTATTTCCGAAAAGAACAAGGAAGCCTTGACGGGGTTGATCAACCGTCTGCGGTCGACCATCGTGGGGCACCCCGGGTATTTGTCCAGCGAAACCCTCAACCGGATCGATGTTCCGGGCGAAGTCCTGGTGGTTTCGAAATGGCAATCCCATTTTTACTGGACACAGTGGTTTGAAAGCCGGGAGCGGACCGAGATCCAGACCCTGATCGACGACCTGGTGGCTGAAAAGACGGTTTACGAAATCTATGAGTATGAATAAGTAGTTACGGCTGCCGGTGGCGGGCGCCTCCTGAAATGGGCCCTCAAATTCATTATTTTTAAAAATATTTAAAAAAAATAATGTTAATTATTTGACATATTACCTAAGTCCCTTATCTTGGACATGTGACTTAGCGCGAATCTGTCAACCCGACTTCAGGAGGAGTGATTAAAATGAGCAAGACAATCGGAATCGATTTAGGAACGACCAATTCATGCGTGGCGGTGATGGAAGGTGGGGACGCCAAGGTTATCACCAACGCGGACGGTGGCCGCACCACCCCATCCATGGTGGCCATCAGCAGCGGCGGAGAACGCCTGGTGGGCCAAATCGCCAAGCGCCAGGCGGTAACCAACCCTGAAAATACGGTTTTCGGGGTTAAGCGGTTGATCGGCCGAAAATATGAGGCCAGCGAAGTGACCGCCGACAAGAACAACCTACCCTACGAGATCGCCAGGGCTGAAAATGGCGACGTGCGGATCGTCTTGAAAGGGCAACGCTACAGTCCCGCGGAAATCTCTTCGTTTATTCTGGCGGATTTGAAAAAATCGGCCGAGGCCTACCTGGGCGAGCCCGTGTCCGATGCCGTCATTACCGTGCCGGCCTATTTCAACGACAGCCAGCGCCAGGCAACCAAGGATGCCGGCAAAATCGCCGGTCTCAACGTTCGACGAATCATCAACGAACCGACTGCCGCATCCCTGGCCTATGGGTTGGACAAGAAAAAAGAAGAGACGATTGCCGTCTTCGATCTGGGCGGCGGGACATTCGATATCTCCATCATGGAAATCGGTGATGGTGTTTTCGAGGTCAAGGCCACCAATGGTGACACGCACCTGGGCGGTGAGGATTTCGATCTGCGCATCATCGATTTCCTGGCCGACGAATTCAAGCGCGAGCAGGGCATCGATCTGCGGGGCGACAAGATGGCGCTTCAGCGCCTCAAAGAAGCAGCGGAAAAGGCCAAAATGGAGCTGTCCACGGCCATGGAGACCGACATCAATCTGCCCTTCATCACCGCCGACGGCAGTGGTCCCAAACACCTGAACATCAAAATGACCCGGGCCAAGCTGGAGTCGCTGGTGACCGATCTGCTGGACCGCCTGGAAGGCCCTTGCCGGACGGCATTGGCCGACGCCGGTCACGCCGGCGGGGCCATCGACGAAGTGATCCTGGTCGGTGGCATGACGCGCATGCCGGCGGTTCAGGAGCGGGTGAAGGCGATCTTCGGCAAGGCGCCCAGCAAAGGCGTCAATCCCGATGAGGTCGTCGCTCTGGGTGCTGCCATCCAGGGTGCGGTGCTGGAGGGCGATCTCAGTGACGTGCTGTTGCTGGACGTGACGCCGCTCTCTCTGGGAATTGAAACCCTGGGCGGCGTGATGACCAAGCTGATCCAGAAAAACACCACCATTCCGACGCATCAGAGTCAGGTTTTTTCGACGGCGGAGGACAACCAGCCCGCCGTAACCGTTCACGTCCTCCAGGGCGAGCGGGAAATGGCGGCGGACAACAAAACGCTGGGTCGTTTCGAACTGACCGGCATCGCTCCGGCACCTCGTGGAACGCCCCAGATTGAAGTCTCTTTCGACATCGACGCCAACGGCATCGTTGACGTGTCGGCCAAGGACAAGGCCACAGGCAAGCAGCAGCAGATTCGCATCACCGCTTCGTCGGGTCTCTCCCAAGCTGAGATCGATCGGCTGGTCAAAGACGCCGAATTGCACGCCGATGCCGACCAGCGCAAGCGGGCGCTGGTAGAGGCCAAAAATGCCGCCGACGCGCTGGTTCACGCCACCCAGAAGAGCATGACCGAAATGGGCGCCGCTATCGATGGCAGCCTGCGCATGGAAATCGACGATGCCATTGCCAACCTCAAGCGGGCCCTAAAGGGCGACGATGCCGACGAGATTCGCAAGCTGACCGAGGGGCTCACCCGTGCATCCCACAAACTGGCCGAGTCCGCTTACCGGCCACAGGACGGTTCCACCGGCCATGCATCGCAGGCGGAGCAGCATGTCAACAGCCGCACCCATGGCCGTGCTGAGGATGACGATGATGTCGTGGATGCCGATTTCAAGGAAGTGGCGTAAGGGGTGACGCCGGGTGTTCCAACCACCCCTGCCAACGACAGGTAACCAAAAGCCGGGCGTCAATGCCCGGCTTTTTTTGCGGTTGCCGGCGCTGCCGATTTTTCAGCAGAAGCGCGAAATGGTCTTGACGCGGGACGCCACTGATGTGGTATGACCGCCAATGCCCTGAACACGAGCCTCATTTCATCCGGCCAGCAGGAGGGGTCGCCATGCGAATTGGCCATCTGTCACTTCTGATCACCGTACTGACCCTCAGCCTGTGTGCTTGCACCACCCCGTATCCACGAACGCCGATCCCCGAAAACGCCGCGCCGATCGATGTGGAATTCTCCTGGCAGGGCGTTGCGGCCTGCACTGCCATATCCCCGGAGATCCGGGTCTCCAACCTGCCTGCAGGGGTCGCGCAGTTCCAGGTGGCCTTGATCAATCTGAGTGTGCCCGAGTGGAATCAGGGTGGCGGTCGCGTGGTAAATGACGGCTCAGGGGTGATTCCGGCCGGATCGCTCACGATCGGCTACAACGGTCCCTGCCCACCGGCCGGAAAAAGACAAACCTACCAATTTTCAGTCATGGCCGTAGACGCGGACGGCGCCATTATTGGCTTCGGCAAGGCCCGGCAGCCCTTTCCACCCGCATCATAAGATTCACCACCTTTTTTGTTGTCGCACCTCGCACAGATACCGAAAATATCAGATTGAAGGCGCGTGGTCTTGTATGCCGATGTATCATGCACTGTTCTTTTTCCTGCACGCTTCGACCAGCAGTCATTCCCAAATCGTTTCCTGCAAATAGCAGCATATAAATTAAAAATAAGAAGTTACATGGTGTATGATGGTTTATCAATAGTTCATGGCACCATAATTGCTGTAGATGTTGGCAAAAGCGTTTTTACCGGAATGCTCGACAATGGCAAACCACTCGAAAGGGTGGGACGCAAAGCCCCTGGCCTAAATCTTCCCTGGAAGACATGGTAGCAGGGCCGCCGAAGGCAAGCGGTTGCATCCTCCGTGGATTCACCGGTTGTCCAAAACGTGAATCGCAGAGGATGACTGTATGCTTGAACGGATTGGTAAGGCCTTTTCCCCGGTTTTTTTCGCCACGCTTATTGTCGTGAGTGGCACCTTCTGGTCCGACTTCGGTTTTGCCTTGCAAAGCTACACGATCCCAAAGACCGTGGGGGCAACCATCTCATGGGATCCCAATTTGCCCAAACCGGACGGGTACCACATTTATCAGCGCAAGAAGGGTGAATCCTTCAATTATGAAACGCCCTGCTGGACGGGACCCGGTACCACGGGTCGGGTGTACAACCTGGAATACGACACCGTCTACTACTTTGTCGTGCGGGCCTACAACGGAGCACTCGAAAGCGTGGACTCCAAAGAGGTGTCCTTCGTTGCGCAAGCGCCTGCAGCGGCCACCCATTCCATTGCGGTCACGGTGGGAGCGCACGGCACCATTTCGCCCGGTGGTACCGTGAAAGTCAAATCCAATACCGCCAAGGCCTTCTCCATCGTGCCGCACAAAGGCTATCACGTGGCCGATGTGAAGGTCGACGGTGTATCCATGGGGGCGATCGCAACGTTCACATTCGACCGGATAAAGGCCGATCACACCATTCATGCGACTTTTGCAGCCGATCCATCCAATCATCCACCCATCTCAGGGGATCAACCGTTGGATAAGGTTCCGAGCGGAACTGTTTTAACCGGTGAGGCGGCCTTGATGAAGGCTTTGGAATTTGGCGACGTCCGGATCGACCACCGATGGAAGCGCATTCAATTTAACAAACGCTTTGTCAACCCGGTGGTGGTTGCCGGACCGATCGGTTTTAATGGTGGTGACCCTGCAGTCGTGCGCATTCGGAATGTGGATGCCACTGGTTTTGAAATTCGCCTCCAAGAGTGGGATTACCTGGATGGCTACCATACCGTCGAGACGGTCAGTTACCTGGTGATGAATGCCGGTACCTACCGGCTTGAAGATGGAACCCGAATCGAAGCGGCCAGTTTGTCGACCAAGGCCACCCAGTTCGAGTCGATCAGGTTCCGTGTCCCATTCAAGGTCGTTCCGGTCGTGATGACGTCGCTGATGAGCTTCAATGATGCGAATGCGGTAACGGGTCGGATCGATCGTGTTCAACGAAACGGTTTTCGGTACCGCATGCAGGAACAACAAAGCAATACCCAAAGCCACGGGGTCGAAAAGCTCGCCTATATCGCCTGGGAGCCCTCATCGGGCAAGGTGGGCGACATCACCTATCTGGTGAAGAAGACCGGCCGGTCGGTGACGCATCGCAGCGTCGATCTCCACTATGATGGCCTTTTTTCATCGCCGCCCGCGTTCTTGGCCGACATTCAGACCGCAAGCGGCGCAGATACGGCCAGTCTGCGCTGCAACCACAAGCGTGCGGCCGCCGTCGATGTGTGGGTTGAGGAAGAGCAGTCCCGGGATGTGGAAATGAAACATGCCGCGGAAGTTGTCGGGTACCTGCTGCTCTCTAGTGACAAGGCAGGAGGCAGCAACGGTGGCGCTAACGCAGCCACGAGCTCAGGAAAGACCGGTTCAGCCTCTCAAAATGATCATGCCGTCACCCACCAGGGCCAAAACGGTACGACCACTTCAGGTGGCGGCCTGGCTACGGATACCGGCAGACCGGTGGCGGCCGGCCCTGATGAAGACTCAACGGGATTGTCTGGGCAGACCGGATTGAATTCTTCCAGTGGCCACACCGTCCCGGCCACTCTGGGGCTTGGCGAAGTCCGTATCAATCACAACTGGAAACGCGTGCGCTTTGACAAGGCTTATGTCAACCCGGTCGTGGTCGCCGGCCCGGTCAGCCACAACGGGGAAGACCCGGTTGGCATCCGAATTCGAAACGTCGATACCAATGGGTTTGAGATCCGTCTTCAGGAGTGGGATTACCTAGACGGTTGGCACACCACCGAAACGGTGAACTATTTGGTGCTGGAAGCGGGCAGCTACACGTTAAAAAATGGGACCCGAATCGAGGCGGCCAACCTGCCTACCAATGCAACCCGCTTTAAGACGGTCGTGTTTAACCAGCGGTTCAACACCATTCCGGTCGTGATGACGTCGATCACCAGTTTCAACGACACGCAGGCCGTAACCGGCCGGGTCGATCGCGTCCAGAAAAACAGCTTCCAATACCGCATGCAAGAGCAGCAGCAAAATAGTTGGCAACATGATGCCGAAACGCTTTCCTACGTTGCCTGGGAACCCTCTTCGGGTAAACTGGGAGACGTCTCCTATCTGGTTCAAAAAACCAACAAGGTGGTTAACGACACCTACTTCTGCATCTTTTTCGACGAGCCCTTCAAATCGGCGCCGACATTTCTGGCAGACATGCAGAGTGCCAATGGCAGCGATACGGCCAATCTGCGCTGTAACGATAAGGATCGCTTTGCCGTGGACGTTCTGGTCGACGAAGAGCAATCCCAAGATGCTGAAGTTGGCCACACCAGTGAAGTCGTCGGTTATATGGCGTTTGGCCGTTAAGCGCAGGGCTGACGCTTAAGCTCCTGAGCGTGGGCCTGGACAAAAAATATCCCTACAGGGGGGCATCGTGCTCGCGGTGTCCCCCTTTTCATCTCTTGCGAGCCATACGGCACTGCCCCCATCCAACGTTTCTGAAACCGCCATGTCGGTCATCTATCTTGCACACAAGCACTCAGCCTTCAGGCCAGCCGCATATTGTCAGTGCAGCTGAAGCGAATGCGGTGGTATGCGAATTGCTGTCGTGGATGCGATCAAGCCGGTTGACCGCGTGAAGAATCGGACATGTCAATGGGGACGCTGCGCACGCCAACGGGCGACATGCCATCGTTTTATGTTCACCCCACACTGAGCGATTCACCGTTTTCGGAAATGTTCGAATGAATTCGATTTCAGTGTGTTACCTTCGATTGGGATCCTCAAAAGGTGAAACCCATTGGGTTGCCGATCGCACCGTCTTGGGCGTGAGATTCCGTCACACATCGTGCGCGATAGTTCAACGACATCTGCCTTGAATCTGTGGCAAGCGCGACAATCGCTTGATTGGGTGACTAGTTTACTTTAAGATTTTTCGCAGGATTTTTATTTTATTTCCATAGGGGGCATAAGCTATTGGAATATCAATCCGAGTGGTCGTTTTCAAAACGCCTTTCTTATGTGAGAAGCGCTCAAAGCCGTGAAATCCATGATAAGCTCCAATACCACTTTCGCCTACACCGCCAAAGGGAAGATATTGATTGGCAATATGAAAAACACAGTTGTTGATGCAGGCACCTCCAGACTGGATGGTGTTGATAATTTCTTTCTGAATCGCGGTGCTTTCAGAATATAAATAGCAAGCCAGCGGGTGCTGCGGTAGTTGATCCACGATCTCATAGACTTCCCCCAGCTTTTCATATTCCAGGACCGGTAAAATCGGTCCAAATATTTCCTCAGACATAACCTTGTCGGTCAAAACCACATCGCGCATCACAGTTGGGGCAATAAACCGGGAAGTCGCATCACTTTGACCTCCGACCAGGATTTTTTGTTGATCCATTAATCCGCAAATGCGCTGAAAATGGTTATCGCTTACTATGCGTGCATAATCTGGGCTTGTAATCGCATCCTCACCATATACGTTAATAATACGATCTTTAATTTTGGATAAAAAATTATCTTTGATTGACTTGTGTACCAATACATAATCGGGCGCAACACAAGTCTGGCCTGCGTTAAGAAACTTTCCACTGACAATACGCTTGACAGCAACATCCAGTTTAGCGTCTTCATGAACGATACAGGGACTCTTTCCGCCTAACTCTAAAGTAACCGGAGTCAGGTTTTTAGCCGCCGCGCTCATGACAATAGAACCCACACGCGGGCTACCGGTAAAGAAAATATGATCAAATTTTTGCTGAAGGAGAAACGTCGTTTCTTTAACTTCACCTTCTATATAAGCGATAAATTCCGGAGCAAAGGTTTCTCTGATCAATTTGCGAATGGCTGAGCTGCAGGCCGGTGTCATCTCCGATGTTTTAATAACAGCAGTATTGCCGGCGGCAATGGCTGCGGTCAATGGTGAAAAAGTCAGGTTTATTGGATAGTTATAAGGTGAAATAATCAGGTTTACACCCAGCGGTGAGTAATAAATGCGGCTGGAACCCGGTTGAGTGAGCAGGGATGTTAATGCCCGTTTAGGCTTCATCCAGCGTTTCAATTTACGGATGGTTTCAGATATATCAAGAAGACTGAAACCAGTTTCAGAGAGATAAGCTTCAAACGCTGGTTTACCCAAATCCTGTTTCAAAGCCGCATTTATTTCACTTTCATATTTGACGAGCGCCGATTTAAGCTTGCTCAGGTTTTCAATACGGATTTGATAGCTTTTTGTAGCGCCTGATTTAAAATATTCACGTTGTCTGGCAACAATAGTTACGATTTCTTTTTCTGTCGTTGCTGTGTTTTCTTTTTGGCTGTTAGTAGTCATAATTTTCAAAACCTTATTAAGGTGAATCTGATGTTCCCCAATGAGGCAGGGCAGCCGATCAATTGTCGCCACATGGTTCAACGCGATTACATGCCGGCATTAAAAAAAGCCAAGATAAAGCGGATCAAAATTCATTGCTTGCGGCACACGTTCGCGCATCTGTTGGTCCACCAAGGCGAGAACATCAAATAGGTTCAATCTCAGCTCGGGGCGCTCGTCGCCCACGGTGAGGTTGAATGTTTATCCCCACTTGATGAATCCGGTCAATCAAGCCTCGGCTTGTCGTCTGGAAAAGACCATTTTGGGGGGCACTGGTCACAAAATGGTCACAAATAATTGAAACTCTGAAATGGCGCTATCCGTAAATTTCTACCCCCATGCATTCTCATGCCACATTCCTCACAAAACCCCATAAAAAAAGGGCTAACAAGCCTATATGCTCGTAAACCCTTATCAATTATGGTGGGCGATACAGGATTTGAACCTGTGACTTCCACCGTGTGAAGGTGGCACTCTCCCGCTGAGTTAATCGCCCGGTCGCTTGAAGCCTACATATAGGAGTGGAGCAGGCTCGAAGTCAAGCGTTTTTTCCCGGGCTTCAGGGCCTATCGACAATGAACCAGGGGTTGAGCAGGTCCGCCTTGTTGTAGGTTAACGGCTCGCCGTTGTCGTGGCGGACCACCCGGGCTCCGCTGATCACGGCAATGGCCTGGCCGGCGGCCGTATCCCACTCCATGGTGGGGCCCAGCCGCGGATAGACATCCGCCGTCCCTTCGGCCACCTTGCAGATCTTCAGCGAACTGCCGGACGAAAGAAAGTTTACATCGCCGTGCTTTCTACGCATGGCCGCCACATATTCGGCAAGCTCCGGTGTGCCATGGGAGCGGCTGCCCATGACCGTAAACGGTCGCTTAGGATCTTTTGGCGCCGGCAGGCGGATGGAGGCGGCGATGATGTCGTCGAGGCCGGCCTTCGGGTCCGTGCTGGCGTCGACAAGGCCGGCTGCCCCGCACGCCGACATCATGAAGGCGCCGATGTCGTGGTCGGCGAAGTAGAGGGTGTCCGTCACGGGAACATAAATGACGCCCATGGTGGGGACGCCATTTTCCGCCAGGGCGATGTTGACCGTGAATTCGCCGTTGCGTTTGATGAACTCCTTGGTTCCGTCCAGCGGATCGACAATCCACATGCGCGGCCACTGGCGCCGCTCATCAAAGGGAATGTCGCGCCCCTCTTCGCTGAGCATCGGAATCGAAAACCCACCGACAGCCGCTGCGATGATGGCATGCGAGCGGCGGTCGGCCCGCGTGAGGGGGGAGTCGTCCGCTTTTGTCTCCACCCCCATGTCGGGTGAATCGTACACCTCTAGAATCGCCTTGCCGGCCGCCAGGGCAGCGACGATGGCGGTGAGCAGCCAGTTGGTTCGGGATTCGGTCACGTAGGTTGCCTTTCTGTGTTTTTTTTAGGCATCGGCGTTGGGTTGGATTGCATACAGGGTAACGGGCTCCGACATCCCTTTCAATCTGGCCGAGATGGCCCGGGCGTTGACCACTTGCGATGCGAGCAGACGATATGCTGCTTCCGACATTACGGTTGCGCCGGCTTCGGAGTGGCCTTGGATGCGTTGCACGGCGTTCACGCAGGCACCCACAATGCCATACTTTTTGCGTGTTTCCGAACCGATGTTGCCCACCACCACCGCGCCGTAATCGATGCCGATGCCGATTTTCAACTCGGGAAGCATCAGCAGCCCAAGGGACCGGGAGAGCTCGGCCATGGTGGTTTGCATGTCAAGGGCACATCGAAAGGCCCGCTCGACGGTTTTGCGGGCTGATTCACCCAACGGCTCGAAAAAGACGAGAATTGCGTCGCCGATAAAATCGACGATGATGCCCCGGTGCTCCTGAATCAATGGGATTATGGCTGAAAAATAGCGGTTGAGCAAATCGATGGTCGCCTCGGGTGACAGGCTTTCGGCCATGGGGGTGAATCCGCGGATGTCGGCCATAAAAACGGCGACCTCCTGGCGCCGGCCGCCCAACCGGCCCGTCTCGGGTTGTTTGAGCAGGTGTTGCGCGAAATCGGGATCCACATATTGGCCGAAGGTATTGCGGATCATGTCTCTCTCCTGGAGACCGTCGACCATGGCATTGAAGCTGGTTGCCAGTTGCCCGATCTCGTCACGGGAAGTCACGCTGATTTTTTCGCCATAATTACCTTCGGCCACGGTCTTCACGCGTGACGAGAGGTGCCTGACGGTGCTGGTGATGCGGTCCACGTTGAACCAAATGACCGCGTAGGTCATCAACAGTAGTGCGGCGGAACCGATGATGAAGCCATTTCTGAAGTTGATAATGGGGCCCAGGATCGTTTCACCATCGGCGAATACCACCAGCGCCCACGGGAAGAGCTCCAGCCGGTGAAATCCGGCCACACGTTCCGGTGGCAGGCCGGGCCCCAAGAGCGTTCCCATTTTTTCCTGGCGGATCAAGCCGAGCAGCTCGGTTTCCAAAGGATCGCCGTTTTCCCCCAGTTGCCGGCGACCTTGCATTTGCCCGCTGGACAGAAAAATCCGGCCCGATTGCCGGTCGGCGAAACAGGCCATGGCATTTTGCCACCAGTCGCTGGTCGTGATTTCCGAAACCAGGTCGTCAAACCGGATGACAATGCTGAGGTCGCCGACTGGTGTGTCGCCTGCGTCCAGCAGGGCCATTTTGATGGTCACCGCCGCCTGGCCGACCGATTCGTCCTGTTCGGGCGGCGTGATTTGCGCAAAAGTGCCCCGCTGAAAGCCTATTGGGGCACCTTTCCCACCGCTCTCCCGGCGGGCTCCCCGGATAGGATGTTCAGCTGAGCGGGAATACCACGACAAGTCTGTTCGAATGATGCCGGGCAGCTTTTCGAGTTCCAAAACGATCGTTTCCAACAGGTCGGCATCCGCAGCGGCCGCACCGATTGTTGCGAACATCTGCATCAGTTTCAGCGGTTCCGACAGTTGCATTTCGATTTGTTGAGCGGCCCACCCCAGTCGGATCGCTATGTTCTGGTTCCATTGCTCGAGAAGCCGGCTGCGTGCATAGGCGAAGCCGCCGATGCCTGCCGCCAGCAGGATGATCACCACCGGTGTGACCAGTTGAGCCGTCAACCGGCCCCGCAGGGTTTTGAAGCGATAAGCGGTCACGGGTTCACTTTTTCGTACCGGCGGCGACCGGCCTCCCGGGCGGCCTTAACATCCTGACCACAGATGTCGGCCTTGCGACCGGACCAGTACATCGCTTCTTCTACATCCTGATTGTAAACCCCGCACCACATCAAGCCGGACATGGCTCCGGCACCGGCCGGGTTGATTCGCAGGGATTTCAAAAAGGCAATCTTGGCCGCCACGTAATCCTTGTTCCGATAAAGCGCCCAGCCGTGCAGGTCCTGGGCCATGAACGCATTCGGGGCAACGGCGACCGCCAGTTCAAAGGGCGACATCTCCAGTGGTCCCTCGCCACCGAAGGCGGAAAAGTGGTAAAAGCTCTCCAGGGCCCGACCGACGGCATCCAGACCGTCGTGGTCGATGGTTTCGGTCCACAGGGCAGGCGCTATCTGCGTCTGTGGCAGGGGCATCCCCACCGATGCCAGCCAGTCGATGAACGATTTTCGAAAGCCGATCAGGCCGTCATCGGTGGTGATGGGCAGGTTCGCCGATGGATGGGAGTTGTCAGGATAATCGCCGTCGAAAAAGCGCAGCGAGACCGCCTGGGCTGTAAAATCACCCCGAAGCCAGAAGCGCACCCGCTGGGCCTGGCTGACCCGGACCAGGTCAAGCTGCGGGCCGGCACCCCGGATGTATCGGGACAGTGTGGCCGGGTCTGGAAAAATCTTGTCTACCCGCCAGCCAAACCACATCTCCTTGAGCCCGGTGTGCAGCACCAGGATGTTGCCGATCAGAAAATGCAGGGCCAGGCCGGTGCCGTTGAACGCCTGCGGTGCGGTCGGACGGAAGGGCAGTACGATGCACTGCTCGGATGGGGATGCAGTCATAGAAAAACGCTCCTCTGAATGATTCAATAGTGCAGGACCACTTTGGCGTTTGAGGTCGACAGGTCCTTGACGCCCTTTGGCAGATCATACCAGTCCCCGATACCGCCCGGCTCTTCGCCGTAGGCCAGGGCGGCCGTGTGCAGGACAAAATCCAGTATCTGCGGATTCACGGCTTGACCGTTCATGGTCAAGGCCCTCAAGTCGATCCGGGCCGCACCGCTGCGGGTGTAAACGGTGCCGTTGAAGTCAAAATCCAGATGGTCGCCCAGCAGAACATCCAGATTCAATCGTTTGGCGTCAAACCTGAGCTTGCCCCCGATCTGATTGTTATCCCGCAGCGTGACGGTCACGGTGTAGAGTGTCGAACGGTTCTCCTTGGCCAGGCGGCTGGCAATGTAGTCGTTGAGTTCGGTCTCGCTGACTTCGGCGCTGAACTGTTCAGCATCTGAACGGCCCTGCTGCCGTTCGATGGTTTTCAGGATGTGCTGCACCTTGAGCGCATTGCGGGTCATCCGGTCGATTCCGCCCATCAGCAACAGGGCCAGGCCGACCAGGAGGATCGTCGAGCACCGCTTAGCAACATGACTGATCATCGTTTAATGGTTCCGCTTCAGATTGGACAGCTGCCACATCGGCGGCGTCCAGCATAAAAGGTTGAAATGCTTATCGGTCGTGGTAGACATGGCCTTAATGTGCGCGTTCGGATAATATGATCTCATTTTGAATCCGTTCATCAGGTGATACCAAAAGTGGCCAGGACCGACAACCGCAAACAGCTCGAACAGCTCAGAAGGCAACTCAACCAAGTGATGCACAGCGACCGAATCTCCCTGAGACGCCAGTTGGACCGGCTGGCGCGGTCGCACAAAAAAATGGACGACGAGCGGATTGTCGGTCATCTCGAGGATCTGGAAGGGCTTATCCAGAATGCCCGTGCCAGGCGTCAAAACCGTGTGGAGGGAAGGCCCCGTCTCAACGATTTGGACCACCTGCCGATTACCGCCGCCAAGGCGGCCATTGTCGACAGCATCCGCAGCCACCCGGTCACCATCATCTCGGGCGAGACCGGTTCGGGCAAGACCACCCAGATCCCCAAGTTCTGCCTGGCAGCCGGACGGGGCATCGACGGCAAGATCGCCTGCACCCAGCCGCGGCGCATTGCCGCCACCACCGTGGCCGGGCGCATTGCCGAAGAGCTGGGAGAAGCACTTGGCGGTTCGGTCGGTTACAAGATCCGTTTTCAGGACAAGACCGATCCGCAGGCCTACATCAAGGTGGTCACCGACGGCATTCTGCTGGCCGAAACCCAGGGGGATCCCTGGCTCAACGAATACGACACCATCATCGTGGACGAAGCCCACGAGCGCAGCCTCAACATCGACTTTGTCCTGGGCATCCTCAAGCGCCTGCTCCAGCGACGCCGGGATCTCAAGCTGATCATCACCTCGGCCACCATTGACACGGAAAAGTTTTCCCAGGCTTTCGACAATGCGCCGGTGATCGAGGTCTCCGGGCGGCTCTATCCCGTGGAGACCCGCTATTTTTTCCCGGACGATGGTGCCGACCCGGATGAGGAGCGCACGCCGATCGAATTGGCCGCCCTGGCCATCGACGAATTGATCCGGCGGCATGCCCGCGGAGATGTGCTGGTGTTCATGCCCACCGAACAGGACATCCGCGAAACCTGTGAGATCCTCGAGGGGCGTCATTTCCCGCACACAGTGATCCTGCCCCTGTTCGCGCGGCTGGGTGCCGCACAGCAGCGCCGGGTGTTCGCGGGGACCGCCGGCCGCAAAATTGTCGTGGCCACCAATGTGGCCGAGACCTCCATCACCATTCCGGGCATCAAATACGTGGTGGACACGGGGTTGGCGCGCATTTCCCAGTACGTGCCCCGCTCGCGGACGACATCCTTGCCGGTGGTGCCCATCTCCAGGAGCAGCGCCGACCAGCGCAAGGGCCGCTGTGGGCGTGTGCAAAACGGCGTCTGCATCCGGCTCTACACCGAGGAAAATTATCTCAACCGGCCCCTGTTCACCCAGCCGGAAATCCTGCGATCCAACCTGGCCGAGGTCATTTTGCGGATGATCGCCCTCAAGCTGGGCGATGTCGCCGACTTCCCCTTTATCGACCGGCCGGCCGAAAAAAGCATCGGGGACGGATTCAACCTGCTGCAGGAACTGGGAGCCATTCGGCGTGCAGCAACCAGGGGGAAACGCGGTGGCCACTACCAACTGACCGAAAACGGGCGCATCATGGCCCGTCTGCCGATCGATCCGCGTCTCTCCCGGATGATCATCCAAGCCCGCCAGGAGGACTGCCTGGGGCCCATCGTCGTGATCGCCGCCGCCCTGAGCATCCAGGATGTGCGCGAGCGCCCGCTGGACAAGGAGAGCCAGGCCGACCAGGCGCACCGGCGATTTGTCGATCCGCTCTCCGATTTCATTACCTTGCTCAACATCTGGACGGCCATTCACGACGGCCCCGAGCGACCGGGCAGCGCGAACGAATTGAAACAGTTCTGCCGGCGTCATTTTCTCTCTTTGCGGCGGATCCGTGAATGGCGCGACATCCACCGTCAGATCACGGCCGTGCTGGCAGAGCAGGGCATGGTCCCGGCACGAACGGCCGGCCGGACCACTGCGCTGCCGTCCGCCACTTCCCGGGACGCGGACGGGACCTTTCACCCCCTGTATGCCGCCATTCACCGCGCCATTTTAAGCGGGTTTTTGTCCAACATCGCCATGCGCAAGGAAAAGGTCTTTTTCCGGGCCGCTAAGGACCGCGAGGTGATGCTGTTTCCCGGTTCAGGCCTGTTCAAGGACCCGGGCAACTGGATCGTGGCTGCCGAGATGGTCGAGACGTCGCGGCTGTTCGCCCGCAGCGCGGCTGTTGTCGACGTGGGCTGGCTGGAACCACTGGGGGGCGACCTGTGCCGCCGCAGCTGGTCCGATCCCCACTGGGAGCGCAGCCGGGGCGAGGTGGTTGCCCGGGAACAGGTGACCCTGTTCGGCTTGCCCATTGTTCAGAATCGGTCCGTGGCCTACGGCCGCATCGATCCGGAGGCGGCCGCGGAGATCTTTGTCCGCAGCGCTCTGGTGGAGGGCGATGTCAAACAGGCCTTGGGGTTCATGCGCCACAACGCCGATCTGATCGAATCGCTGCGCGGCCTGGAAGACCGCCTTCGGCGGCGCGACGTCGTGGTGGATGACCAGGTGCTGGTCGATTTTTACAAGGCGCGTCTGCCCGGGGTGTGCAACCTGCGGTCGCTCAAATACAGCATCCGCAAGGCGGGCGACGACCATTGGCTGCGACTGGACCGGGAGATGCTGCTGCGATACCAGCCCGATCCGGCTCTGCTGGACCAGTTTCCGCAACAGCTCGACCTGGGGCACCGGGTTCTGGACTGCAGCTACCGCTTCGACCCCGGCGCGGAGACCGACGGCGTCACCGTGATCGTACCGGCCGAAGCGGCCGCTGACCTTCCCCGACAGCAGCTGGACTGGCTGGTGCCCGGTCTGCTGGCCGAGAAGGTCACATCCCTGATCAAAGGGTTGCCCAAGGCCCAGCGCGTCAGGCTGGTGCCGGTGGCCGACACGGTGCAGATGATTTTAAAGGAGATGCCCCGGGGGCGGGAAGTGCTGCCCTCGGCCCTGAGCCGATTTTTGCACGAGCGTTTGAATGTCGACATTCCGGCCTCGGCCTGGCCCGTCGACGACCTACCCGATCACCTCAAGATGCGGCTGGCCATTACCGACTCCCGTGGCCGGGTGGTGGCCAGCGGGCGGGACGAGGCCCTTTTGGACCGACAACGGCCGGACGTCGACCTTCCCAGCGACATACAGGCCTTGAAAGGGCAATGGGAGCGCCAGAATATCACGGCCTGGAATTTCGGGGACCTGCCCGATCTCCTCACCCCGGATGGACCGGCCGGCCACGATCAAAACGGACCGGCGTGGTGCCTTTACCCCCGCTTGCAGGCTGACGAGGGTGGAATTCGATTGCGCCTGTTCAGCGATGCGGCCAGGGCCGAAGCGGCCCATTGCGACGGCGTCGCCGCCCTGTTGCGTCGCCATTTTGCCGAAGATCTCAAGTTTTTGAGAAAGAACCTCAAACTGCCGCCCCTGTTGAACCGCCAGACCCTCTATTTCGGCGGCCAGGACCGGGTCGAAACCCAGCTTTTCGATAGCGTTTGCCACCCGCTGCTGCATCGACCCATACTCAAGGCCGCGGATTACGAGGCCAGGCTGGCCGAACTGACCGCGCTCCAGATCCATCGCTGCGGCCAGGACCTGCGCGAGGCCGTCATCGCCGTCGTCGAGGCACACCACGAGGCCCGCTGCCGGATCGCGGACCATGATCAAAAACGCATCGCCGCGCCGGTCGTCGAGGCTTTTTTGCAGGCGCTCAGGGAAGAACTGGCCCGTTTGGTGCCGGACAATTTCGTGCGACTTTACGACCGGCAGCGTCTGGTGCACGTGGTGCGCTACCTGAAGGCCATATCCATCCGGGTCCAGCGCGGCATGGTCGACCTGGAAAAAGATCGCGCCAGACAAGCCCGGGTGACACCGTTTCTCGACCAGCTGGCACGTCTGATGCGGACCATGGATGCGGCCGCCTCACCCGAAAAGCGTGCGGCCCTGGAGCGCTTTTTCTGGATGCTCGAGGAGTACAAGGTGTCGCTGTTTGCCCAGGAGATCGGTACCGACGGGCCCGTCTCGGCCAAGCGGCTCAAGCAGCTGGCCGGCGAAATCGAACGGATGATATGAGCATCGATTCGAACGGTGCTCAGCGATACCGCTCAGGCAGGCGCTGATAATACGACGCCTCATCGTTTTTGCCCCGCTTGCGACACCCTTGCACATAGATGGTGCACTTGGTTTTCAACATGGTCGTCGCGGCCTCGCGTTGACCTGTCGAAAGGCGATCGCTGTCCAGCAGACGACAGATGGACTGGATCCGATACTTATCCAGCCCGGGCATTCGCGACAGCTGATCGGGGTGGCCGCCGCGCTTGACGGTCAAGGGCTGGTCGATCAGGTGGATCGGGTATCTCCAGGCGATGCGCAGCCACAAGTCGTAGTCTTCACAGGCCGGCAGGCTTTCGTCGAAGCCGCCCACCTCGTCCAGCAGGGGTTTACGCATCATGACCGCCGACGGGCTCACCAGGCACAAGGCCAGGCTGCGTTCGAAGATCATTCCCGACGCCTTGCGATGACGCCGCCTCGAGTTGACGCGCACGCCGTTGCGCATCCAGATTTCCTGAGTCTGGCAGATGTGGGCCTTTGGAAACGCGTCGAAAAAGGCTACCTGGGCCGCCAGTTTTCCCGGGAGCCAGGTGTCGTCCGAATCCAGCAGGGCGATCAAACCACCCCGGGCCTGTCGGATGCCCACGTTTCTGGCCGCGCTGACGCCACGGTTGGCCTGGCGGACGACTTGAATCCGGTCGCCGTATTGTCGCAGCCGATCGGGCGTGTCGTCGCTGGAGCCGTCGTCGATCACGATCAGCTCGAAATCCGTGAAATGCTGGTTGAACACCGAATCGATGGACTCGTTCAGGATCCAGCCCCGGTTGTAAGTGGGGACGATCACGCTGACGGTCGGCGGCCGGCTGTGTTTCATGGGGTTGCCATATGGTTGACCGGTGTTTAGGGCCTAGTCGACCGTCTTCCAGTGTCCGGCCTGCTTGACATATTCTACCACCGCCTCGGGGACCCAGCGCCGCTTTGCGAGGTCCTGCACAAAGCGCCAGTGGTCACCCATCCAGATCTTTTTGATGGGGTGGTCCCAGTAGCCCGGTTCGATGCGGGTTGCCATGACCGCCGGAACCCACTCTTTTGGGGGCTCCGGTGCCGGTGCGGGTTCGGACGGCGGACGGTACACGATCACCACCGGCGCAGGTTCGGGCGCCGCGGGGGCGGCGACCGGCCACCAGGTGACCGGACGGCCCCGCCAGGGCTTGCCGGGTTTGTGTCGGCGGTGGCCATGCCGCGGGGTGCAATACGGCTTCGTCACGACCTTTACCGGTCGTGCCTGCCGATTTGCACGCAAGCCCGTGTATCCCACCTGGGCGCTTGGGTGCCGGTAGGGTTCCGCGGCGGGCAGGTGGATCGGACCCCACGCCAACAGCAAGGTTGTGAGCAGCAGCAGATGCTTCACGGTTGGATCTCCATCGGCAACGGTTCTGTCTCGTGCGGCGCCCGGGCTCGACTCCGGTCCCGGTTAAAAATAGTGGGTCTGCCCATGGGCCAGGTTGATCCACTGCGACAGGCGCTGTTTGTTTGCCAATTCCCTGGCCAGATCGTCGGGTGGAAAATGGACCGGTTCGTCGCCCAGCTGAAAGGTTCCCCAATGGGCAATCATCAACTGGCGGGCCCGCAGTTCGGCAAAGGCCTGAACCGTTTCGGCCGGGTTCATGTGGCTGGGGGCCATGAACCAGCGCGGCGCATAGGCACCCAGGTTGAAGATGGCCAGGTCGATGTCGTAGTCTGCGGCCAGCTGTTCGAATCCGTCGAAATAGGCGCTGTCTCCCGAGACATAGATAACCGGCCCACCGGCGGTCTTGATCAGATAGCCGCCCCACAAGGACCGGTTGGGCCCGACGATGGGGTTGCGCATGGTCCAGTGATTGGCGGGCAGCAGGGTGATCTCCCGGTCACCATCGTTGTAGGCCGCATACCAGTCCAGCTGGGTGCGATGGGGCATGCCCACGGCCCGGAATTCGGCCTCGTATCCCAAAGGGCTGATCACGTGGGTGCCCGGGGCCAGGCGCGCCAGCGAGGCTTTGTCCAGGTGGTCGTAGTGGCCGTGGGTAATCAGTACGTGATCCGGCCGCGGCATTTCAGCGGGGCTGAACGCAAGCGGCGTGTAGTCGGTGATGAACCAGAAGATGTCATCGAACACCGGATCGATCAGCAGGTAACGATCGACGTCCTTGATCACCAAGGTGGCGTGCTTGACGAAGGTGACCGACACGCCCCGGTGCGCCCGGATGGGCTCCCAGTCGATCGTTACCGGTAAGCGCGGCTGATCGTCTAGAAAGCCGCTGTATTGATTGTGGTGCAACAGCTTCCAGGAAAGCACCTGGCCCCATCGGCCGTCACGCGATACTCCCATCGGGTTGATGAACTGGTTTGGCCCGTGGTGCTGCTTTTTTCGGACCAGTTCCCGCAGATTGTCGCCATTCAGGGGTCGGTAGTGCATGGCCGGTGCGCTGTGTTCCGGTTGTAGGGACGCGTTGACCGTGCGCGGCAGCCACGCGGCGGCCATCATGGCGGTTGCCCCTTTAACGAGTCTGCCCAGAAACCGTCTTCTGGGCAGGTTTGGCGTTGAATCGACCATCTTTCCGCTCCTGCGTCTTCGATTGAATGCAGATGGTAATCACGATCGAAGCGGAGATCAACGTCTGCCGGACCAGCGCAGCGACCGATCGTTCACGATCGTCTGCAGTGATCACGCCGACCTCTTTGGGCACGCGGACAGGCACCACACCGGGTTACAGCAGGATGTAGACGTATCCCCCGCCGCCATACCCGTAGGCCGCCAGGACATGATGGTAATCGGCCGACAGCCCCTTGTAAAAGGTGTCGAAACTCACCGCATACGGGCGCTTCTGGTCGGGATCCACGTCGAGCAGGGTGACCCGGTCGGTAGCGGCATCGTAGGCCCCCACGGGCGATATGTGGGGGATGTTCAGAGTCGGCACGAAGGCGCCCTGGTCGAAATGGGCAATGATCAGTCCGTTGCCCAGCCGATCGAACTCCCGCAGTCGTCTTTGTAAAACGCTGCGGACGGGAGACCGTCGGCTTTCATTTTTGGGCGTCTGAACGGTGTCCACCTGGCGCACGCGCAATCCATAGACCCTGAGACTCTCTGTCACCACCTGGCCCAAAAGGGGCAACGGCAGGCCGCGGCGTCCCCGGTAGCCCTCATTGCTCATGCGGGCTTTCCAGTGGCCGGCGGTGACCCGCTCGAGGATGTCGGCCTGACCGATGGGCTGGATCGATCCTTCTTTCAGGGCCCGGATGGCATTGACGCACGCCACCACGCTGGCAACCGAACACGACGAGGCGTGAAATTGCTTGACATGGTATTGCCACAGGGCCTGCTTGAGGGGCGCAAAGCGTCGATCAACCGCGGTATGATCCGGGCATGCCAGGCCGTTTTTAAAGCCGCCGGTGCCGGTCAGGCGATGGAAGCCGTAGCGGGTGTAAAAGTATGGCCGGATCAGGAGTCGGTGCAGGTTCATGTCCATCTCCCCGGTTGACGGTCTGACACCTCAATGATGATCACGAAGTGGCCGCCTTCAACCGTCATCAATCGATTTTAAGTTCAGCCGACAGGTCCTGATGCCCGCCCAGCGTTGCCTTGACTCGGGTCGGCAATGCCCTTATGATGCGACTGGTCGATTCGGTGACGTGCTGTGGTGTACGTTCAAGCAGATGCCAACCCAGAGACAGGCGGCGTTCCAATGACCTCCAAAACCCTGGTCCCGACAAGGCTGGCGGCCCTGTTTGTTTACAGCCGCCCCGCGCTCGTCTTCGGCGGTATGATTTGTGCGTTGGCGGTCATGTGGAGGAAAAGCCCGGTCGTCTACACGGTCGGCGTTTCGTTTCTGCTGATTTCCATGGCTTTCGATCTGGTGGACGGCTGGTTCGCGGCCCGCTTCAGGCCCAACGCACCGCTGGCCCCGTTGGCCGATCGGATCATGGACAAGCTGGTCTACTCGATCATCTTTCCGGTGATCGCCGTGGGCATGATGTGGCGCCTGCTGATTTCCCCAACCGATCCCACCAACCTCCAGCTGCTGCACGCCATTCTGGTTCTCGTGCTCTGCGTGACCGTGCTGGTCAGAGACAGCTTTGCGGCCTTCATGCGTGGTTTCGCCATCCGCCAGGGGGTCGAGCCTGAAAGCAGCGAATACAACCGCATGCGAACCATGGTCGCCGCGCCTGTCAGCGCCCTGCTCTACGCCTATGCCTTCTACCTTCCCGAGGGACCGCAGTCGTGGATCTACTTTAGAATCTCATACCTGGGGAACCTGCCCCTGAGAATCCTTTTTTTTGTTGAGATCCTGTTTTTGATCATCAACCTGGGATCCATCGCCGGGTATTGCCGGAAGTACGGTACGGCATGTCTGGATGAGCTGTGTTTCGGAGATCAGGCGCTTCGACGCCGCATACTCTCTTTTTTCCCCAATGCCCTGACGGTGATGAATGCGCTGATGGGACTCATCGCCGTGTTTTTCGCCTACCAGGGGCGCATGCGCGAATCCTACCTCATGTTGATCGGGGCGGCAACCTTCGACAAACTCGACGGCGCCCTGGCCCGTCGGCTGGGACTGACGGAGCCGCTTCCCGACGCGCCGCCGATGCGCAAGATCAACCTCGGCAGCTTCCTGGACGACCTGGCCGATGGCATCAGCTTCTGCGTGGTGCCGGCCTGGATTTTCTTCATCACCTTGAGCCACCTGGGCGACGGTCACTTCGACCACCTTCCCGTGGGCTGGATCGCGATTTTCTACGCCGTGATGGGGGTGATTCGCCTGATTTACTTCACCTTGGACAAGACGCCGATTCCCGGTTTCTTCAAAGGTCTCCCGACGCCTGCAGCGGCCATGCTGGTCATGTCGCCGCTGGTGATTTTCGATCATGCCCTGGCGCTCTCCTCCGAGCGGATCGTTTTCTGGGGGGGGTTTGCCGCCGGAACCCTCGTTTTCGCCGGCATCCTCATGAACGCCTATCCCATTCGATACATTCACCTGGGGCGCTCCATGAGCCGCCACCCATGGTTCGGACGGGCCAACCTGCTGCTGTTGACCGTCAGCATGTTTACGCCCATTTTCGGCCAGATCAGCCTCGGTTACATGCTTCTCTACCTGTTGTCTCCGCTGCTGACATGGCGCATCCAGCCGGAAGATGCCGCCCGGGAAGACCGTGGCGTGGCGGAAAGTTGATCAATCCGTGCCGATGACGGCCGGTTCCGGGACAGACCCCAACCCAATCACCAGGAGCACCCTCATGGAACCATGCCCTTGCGGAAGCGACAGCGCCTATGCCCACTGCTGCCGACCCCTGATTACCAGAGAGCGGACCGCCGAGACCGCCGAAGGCCTGATGCGGGCACGCTATACCGCCCATGCCAGAAAAGAATTCGATTATATTTTCGAGACCACCCATCCGGCCAGTCGGCACGATTCGGACCACCAGGGAACCGCGGCCTGGTCGAAAAAACTGGACTGGCAGCGCCTGGAAATTCGACATGTCGACGGTGGCGGACCGGACGACACCACCGGGACGGTGGAGTTCGTGGCGCGCTATCGTAAAAACAGCCAGGCCTTCGAGCACCATGAAATCGCGCAATTTTTGAAGGAGGACGGCCGTTGGTACTTTAAGGACGGCCAGGCGCCCGCCACCGTCCAGGCGGTCCGCCGGGGCCCCAAGATCGGTCGAAACGATCCATGCCATTGTGGCAGTGGCAAGAAATTTAAAAAATGCTGCGGAACATGAGGGAAGACGATGATTGAACTGCTACGCAAGCGGCGCAGTATCCGAAAATTCGAACAACGGCCCGTCGAGGCCGACAAGGTTGACCTGCTGATGGAGGCGGCCCTGCGGTCGCCCTCTTCGCGCGGTTTGAACCCCTGGGAATTCGTGGTCGTGACCGACCCGGAGACCATCGCCGCGCTGGCCCAATCGAAGCCGCACGGGGCCGCCTTTCTGAAAGGGGCGCCATTGGCTGTTGCCGTCTGCGCAGACCCCCATAAGTCGGATGTCTGGGTAGAGGATGTCTCGATTGCCGCCATCATTTTGCATCTGACGGCCACTGACCTTGGCCTGGGCAGCTGCTGGATTCAGCTGCGCAAGCGCGAACATGCCAGCGGCAGGACGGCCGGCGACTATGCGGCCGGGGTCCTGGGGCTGCCGTCGGGTATGGCGGTTGCCGCCATCATCGCCATCGGCTACCCGGCCCAGCACCCGGCACCCCATCCGAAGGCATCCCTTGCCTATGAGAAGGTGAGCGTCAACCGCTACGGTGCCAGGGGGTAGGGCGCGCTGCCTTGCAGACGGGCGCTGCCGACGCCGCTTCAGGCGGGCAGCGTCGAATGACGGCCGACTGGAATCGTAATCACGCCGGTCCGAAAGAGGCCTCGAACAAGTCCTGCAGGGCCTGTTTGCCGTCGTCGGTCAGATGGCGGGTGCCGGTTCCGACAAAGGTCTTTTGGTCGATTTTGGGGATTTGGGCGACCCAGGCGTTGTCCTGCCACACGAACCAGCCCTGGCGATCCTGATCGTAGACATGCACCGGCCGGTTGAACAGCTTGGCCAGCTCCACCCCCCAGCCGGTACCGCCTTTGACCGTGTCGTCGGGCTGGATCCAGCCCACGGTGATCACGTGGTAGCCCTTGTTGACCATGTGAAAAATGGTTTGAATCACCTTGCGGATTTTCTGGGCCTGGGCGAATTTACGGCCCATGCGGGCCGAGACGATCTCCATGCTGACATTGCCTTTGTCCAGCTCCTCGGGGCTCAGTTCACGGATGCCGCGGCTGCGCTCCACCTGGTGACCCTCGAAGGAAAAGTTGACTTCCTGGATACCCCAGGCTTCGGCCAGCCGACCGAATTCGGCCTCCGAGCCCTTGTGGCCGCCGCTGTACAAGGTGATATGGGAACGATCTGCCATTGTTGATCTCCTGTAAAAATGGTCCTTTTTGCATCAGTGGCCCGGTTGCCCTAAAAACAGGCGCCGGTGTTCACTGCCGTCAAAAACAGGTGCACCCCGGCGTCGCCCGACGGGGTGCGCCGGAAAACCTAAGACGTGAATCGGTAATTGCAACCGTGGGAATCCGTTTTTTGGGAATTTAACGAACTTCTAACCCGTGCCTGCGACCTCAGCTCAGGCAGGGGCGCGGTGGCGGTCCAGATACTCCAGCAGGTCTGCCATGGCCCCGGGGGTGTCCTTTTTAGACAGGGCCCGGCGAATATCCACCACCATTTTGAGTTCGTCCTTGTCCAGCAAAAGCTCTTCCTTGCGGGTGCCGCTCTGGCTGATGTCGATGGCCGGGAAGACGCGGCGTTCGGCGCATTCACGACTGAGCACCAGGTCCAGGTTGCCGGTGCCTTTGAACTCCTGGTAGATGATGTCGTCCATGCGGCTGCCGGTCTCCACCAGAATGGTGGCGATGATGGTCAGCGACCCGCCGTCTTCGATGTTGCGGGCCGCCCCGAATATCTTGCGTGGGATTTCCATGGCATTGGCCCCCAGGCCCCCCGAAAGGGTGCGTCCGTAGCTTTCGGTCTCGGCATTGAAGGCCCGCGTCATGCGGGTCAACGAGTCGATGAACAGCACGGTGTCGCGGCCGGTTTCCGCGCATCGCATGGCCGTGTGAACCGCAAGGCGCGTCATGCGCATGTGTTGGGCGATGCTCTGGTCCGAGGATGAATAGAGCACGTGGGCGTCTTTCAGGCCCCGTCGAAAATCGGTGACCTCTTCGGGACGTTCGTTGACCAGTAAAATGAAGACGTCCATCTCCGGATCGTTCATGGAGACCGAGGTGGCCATGTGCCGTATCAGGCTGGTTTTACCCGATTTGGGAGGTGAGATGATCAGGCCGCGCTGGCCGCGGCCGATGGGAACGATAAGATCCAATGCCCGGCCGGTGAGGTCTTTGGGCCCCTGACTCATTCGCAAGCGCCGCTGTGGATTGATGCTGGTCATGGTGTGCATGGTTTCGGTGCGGGCGAACTCGGTTGCCGTAAGCGCATTGACACGCTCAACCGTCGCCAGTTTGAGGTTCTGATTGCCCGGATTCCCCGGCTCACCGCCGCCTTCGACGAAAGCGCCCTCCCGCAGTCCGAATTTGGATATGATGAAGGCGGGCACAAAGGTGTCCGCCGGCCCGGCCTGGTAATTGCTGTCGATGTCGCGCAAAAAGCCGAATCCCTTGTCCAGTATTTCAAGGTGCCCGATTACCGGTTTCACAAAAAACTCCTTGTCTCGTTGGATGCACGACCGCTTCCCGGGTGCTCGATCGCGCAGTGTTGATTGATCAATAGTCCATTGCCAGGGCATTGCGACGAATGCGTCCTGGGATTAGCGAATTAACGGGTCCGGAGTTTGAACGGTGTTGAAAACAATACCCTTAGGGTAGCAATCAAACCGGCGGGAATTTCGCTGTACTGGTGGTGATGAAACACCAGCGTTGAATCTCGTATTTGGTTTTGTGCTATGATAAAGCAGTTCAACCGGCATGGCAACCATTAAGGCCCGTGAAAACAAATCAGGGGGGAACATGAACCGATCGGATCGCTTCGATCCCTTTAACAGCCGGTTGTGCCGGAATGTACGCAATTCCCTTTCGGAAAGTTTCCGAAAGGCCCTGGAACAGCGACGGATCCTGCCGGTGCAGCGGACCGCCGAGGCCTTGTCGGCGGATCCGCTGCCGGAGAGCGTCATCGCCTATATCGACCATCGTATGGACCTTTATCGGCAGACCCTGGCCGATCTTGGCGCCCGCCAGATCGAGCAACCGCTGGCAATTGCCTTGGCGATCTGGGACCGCGGCCTCTTTTTTGAGATGCACGAGTATCTGGAACCATTCTGGATGGCTGCCAGGGGTGAAGAGAAACGGTTCCTGCAGGCGCTCATCCGTGCCGCCGGTGCCTACATCCACCTGGAGCGGGGCAAGGTCGCTGCGGCCAGGCGTCTGGCTGGCAAGGCCCTATCGGTGCTGGAGTCCTGCCCGGACCGCCTGGCACCGTTTACATCGACCCGGATCCTGACCGGCGCGCTTCGATCTCTGGGTCCGGTGCCGCCAACGCTTACCGCGGCCATCCGGACCGGTCCGGATGATTGACAGACCATACCGCGGCCATTAATATGACCTCAACCGATTCATCGCCCACCACAGTCAAGGAGACCCCGTGAAGATCTTCAAGTACGCCAAGATTGTCATTCCCGTGTTGCTGGTCCTGGTTCTGGTCTTGTTTTTACACAAAAATTTGATGCGCACGGCGGTCGTCCAGATAACCGGAACCGATGTTAAGCGTACCGACACCGTCGGCAAGGTGTCGAATCGCACCGCCAAAAACGGCAACGATGCCGTCCTGCAAACCTCGGATGTCCGGTTCATCAATACCGTGTCTAAAAATAGTCGGGTCAAGGTCTTTCGCAACGAGGATACCGGGTGGGGATGGCCGCCCTACTTTAAATTTGACAGCGCCGATGTGGCTGCCCAGGCCCAAGCCTATTCCACCGCCGAACCCAAACCGTGGGTGCTCGTCAAGTACTACGGCTGGCGGATCAAATATTTCTCAATGTTCCCGAACGTCTTGAGTTTGAAGGTCGTTGAAAAGGATTACACCCATTTCCCGTTGTTCAACATCATTATCATCTCCGTCCTGATCGTCCTGGCCTTTCTTGCCAGAAGAAAATTCAATCGCCTTATCCAATGGATGCGCGGCGGAAAGAAGTGATGGATCGGTAGGGTCGCTGGCCGGTTCCGAGGAGCCGTGTGCGCCGCATGGGTCGGGTCATGGCCTGCGGCCTGATTGCCGACGGGGGCCCATGTGGCCCCGGTCAGGACAGGCGTTTGATGAAAAAGTTGATCTCATCGCCGCTTTGCCGGGTGTCGACAATTTCATTGCCGCTGGTGCGTGCCCAGGCCGGAAAATCCGTCAGCGACCCGGGGTCCGTCGTAATGGCCTGAACGATCTCGCCGACCTGAACTTCCTTGATGCCCTTGCTGACTTTCACGACCGGCATGGGGCACGCCAACCCTTTCAGGTCCAGTACTTTCACGGCTTTAATATCTGCACTCATCTTTTCACCCTCCTGGAATTGGTTGCAACGGTCTGCTGCTGTGAGCAGATAAATCCGGAAGCTGTTTTCTCGATCGCTAACCCGCAGGTCATGGCTCAGATAAACAGTTGAATCTTGCTGTTGGCGGCCTCTTCCAGAAATCCGGCCACACCGCCATAGGTTAGGTGCGCGTAGTCGATCATCTCTTCACGCTTGAATCCCATCAGATCCATCGACATCTCGCAGATGAAGATCCGCACGCCGAGTTCCTCGGCCAGTTCGATGAATCCTTCCAGGGAGTTTATATTTTTCTTCTGCATCAGGGATTTCATCATCACGGTGCCCATGCCGCCCATGTTCATATGGCTGAGCTTGGCCGCTTGCGCGCCGGTGGGAAGCATGGCCCCGAACATCTTGCTCATGGCATCCTTGCCGCCGACTTTTTTCCTTTTGTCCCGCAACAGGGGCGTTCCCCAGAAGGTGAAGAACATGACCACCTCCATGCCCATGGCCACCGCCCCGGTGGCGATCACGAAAGCGGCCAGGGCTTTGTCCAGATCGCCGCTGAATACAATCAGAGAAAGCTTGTTGTCCGGCAGGCGTCCGTTGGTGGCATTTAGCTGGGCCTTGAGCAGCTCCAGCTGTTTTTCGAGCGCTTCCATTTTGCCCTCCATTGATTGAAAGTGAAATCGACTGGTAGTCGCTTAGCGTGGGCCCCAGTATGGCCCAACACGACCCAAAAGTCGATAGGCTTCTCCGGTTGCACACGGGTCGAGCCGTCGGCCTGCTCGCGGCAGCATGCGGTTTTGCACTTGCCCGCACGGCGCAATGAAGTTAGAATGGGTAACATTTAAAAACCCGAACGTGTGGAGAGAACCAAAATGGCCCTTGAATCCTTTTCTGCCGAAGATCTGTTTGCGTGGCTGGTCAATCAAGACGATTTTTTGCTGCTGGACGTGCGCAACGATGTCGAATTCGGTCGTTTCAAAGTCGAAGGCCCCTATCCCATCGACATGCTCAACGTTCCCTACATGGAATTCATCGAGAAGGAAGCGGAGAGCGTGGCCAAGGTTCCCCGCGGCAAAAAGGTTCGCATCGTCTGCGCCAAGGAGGGCTCGTCGAAATATGTCGGTGAAATTCTGGTCAACCACGGCCACACGGACGTCGCGCACCTGAAGGTGGGGATCAAGGCCTGGGGCAACCTGCTGGCACCGGCCCGTGTCGCCCGGACGGACAGCTACGAACTCTATCAGTTCCGGCGCCCGGGCAAGGCATCCTGCAGCTACGGTTTGGTCAGCGGCCAAGAGATGATGGTCTTCGACCCGGCCAAAAACTTTCAGTTTTACCTCGATTTCGCAAAACAGCGCGGCTGCACCATCACCAAAACCGTCGAAACCCATCGACAGGCCGACTACATCTCCGGAAGCGACGCCCTGCGACAGACCGCCGCCGTTGAAATCATCGCGCCCGAGCAGGATTTCAAACCCGCTACGTTTCCGTACACGCCGGCCAACCACGGCGACCGCCACCGCGTCGGCAGCGGCGGCCCCGAAGTCAAAGTGATCCACACACCCGGCCACACGCCCGGCAGCACCTGTTATCTGATCGACGGCAAGTACCTGGTTACCGGCGATACGGTTTTCATCGAATCCATCGGCCGGCCCGACCTGGGCGGCATGGCCGAGGCCTGGTCGCAGATGCTGTTTCGGACCATGACCGACATCCTGCTCAAACTGGATGTCGACACGGTGATTCTGCCAGGCCATTACGCCCAGTGGGACGAGGCCGACGAGCAGCTGATTTTTGCCGCGACCATGGGAGCGGTCCGGGAGCGCAATGCCGACATCTATGGCATCGACAACGCCGGCGATTTTTTTAAGTTCATCAAAGCCAACCTGCGCCCGCAGCCCGAAGAATACGCCAAAATCCGTGAAATCAATGCCGGTCTGGTGCAGGTCGACCAAGACCAGCAGGAGATCATGGACATCGGCAAGAACGAGTGTGCCGCGAGTGTGGGCCACGCCGCCTAGTCGGATTCGAGGCATGGGGATTCACGGGATCCTGCGGGCGTTTCACCGGAGCCGCCAAGCGGGTCACGCGCCGATGATCTTGACCAGGACGCGTTTTTTCCGGCGCCCGTCGAACTCCCCGTAAAAGATTCGCTCCCAGGTGCCGAAATCGAGCCGTCCTTCCGTGACGGCCACCACGACTTCTCGGCCCATGATCTGCCGTTTCATGTGGGCATCGGCGTTGTCCTCGCCGACGTTGTGGCGGTACTGCGACACCGGCGCGTGGGGCGCCAGCTTCTCCAGCCAGACATCGTAGTCGTGGTGCAGACCGCTTTCATCATCGTTGATAAACACACTGGCGGTAATATGCATGGCGTTGCAAAGCACCAATCCCTCTTTGATAGCGCTTTCGTCGACGCACTGCTGCACCTCGGATGTGATGTTGATGAAGGCCCGCCGAGCGGGGACCTCGAACCACAATTCCTTTCGGTAACTTTTCATTCGGATCACCTGCGACGTTTCGATTGGATTGGAGGTGGCGGGTGGGTAGCCGCCCGATCCACACCTTTGGCCAAACTGCTCCACGCTACCCGCCTTGCGGCCGGTAGCGTGGGAGTTGCCGCGAACTTGTGTACCATGAAACGCGGCTCCGGGTCGACAACCGATAACGCCGACCGAAGCGTCGTCGGGCCCAACCGGCCAAACCCGGTGGATTGAGCGCTGCTTTCCTTAATTCCGGCATTGTTGTATAGTTAAATCTACTGCGCCGGAGGTGCGCGATGAACACCGGGTTCGAGTTTGAGTGGCCGATGCTGGTGGTGATTCTGGCCGCCTGGCTCTACTTTGAAATCATGCGCCGGCTGGACAAGCACTGGGCCAACAAAACACCGTTGAGCGATGAAGAGCGTCTGTGGAATCATGCCCGCAACCAGAAAATCAGTGAACACGAAGTGTTCCTGCGGGCAGCGGCCGTGTGGTCTCTCGGTTCGCAGACCGCCGAAGCGGATTTCAAGGATTACCTCAAGTCCGGGGATCTGCCCCACTACGTTCGAGACTACCTGCGCAAATTGAAAACCCTTTAGCAGTGGGGTGTATCATTGAATAGCCGTTTCCATCTGATGACGATTCTGCTGGTCGTTTGCGTGCTGCTGGGCGCCGTCGTGCGCCCGTCGACTGCCCAACCCCCCTCCGGCGACCCCGTGATCACGTTGTCGGTTGAAAATCAAGCCCTGGGCGACGTCCTCGACATGATCACCACCGAGACCGGCTACCAGTTCAACCTCAGCGAGTCGTGGCAAGGCTTCCCCGTCAGCGCCAACATCGATGCGCTGCCCCTCGAACAGGCCCTCAATCGCCTCCTGCGCAACCTCAACCACACCCTGGTCTGGGAATCGGACAAGGTCATCACCGTCACGGTGTTCGGGGAAGTCAAACCCGGAGACGCCGGCCCGGGTGTCTCCTACGCATCGCCTCCCAATCCCGTTCCGGAAGCACCCGAACCGGAAGAGGTGTACGAAGAATCGGAAGCCTACATGGACGTCCCTGAAGATGAGGAGATCCCGGTAACGGACGACCTGGGGCACGATGAGGAGATGGGCGGTCAGGAACCGGACGAATCGGGACTGGCTGAAGAGGATCCGGAGGAGGTTCCCGCCGACGAGACCGAGTGACCCTTTCGCCAAATCCCCCCCCGATGGCCCGGCGGCCGGCATTGCAAGTGGGCCGTGTGTGCTTAACTTGATTGGGTGGCGTTCACCCAAAACGGCCGGCAGGAGCATCGTAAATGAACCTACGCGATACCAGTGATTGCATCGCCCCCCGTCAGCGTGCCGGGCCGCACCCGGGCACCCTGGCGGCGCTGCGGTTCGACAACCGCTTTGTTCGCGAACTGCCCGGTGACCCGGATCGGTCCAACCGGCGACGCCAGGTTACCGGAGCGTGCTATTCGCTGGTCAACCCCACGCCTGTGGCGGCCCCCCGACTGGTGGCCTACTCCCGGGAAATGGCCGCTCGCCTGGGCCTTTCCGATCAAACCTGCCGCTCCGACCGCTTTGCCCAGGTACTTACCGGCAATCACCTGCTGCCGGGCATGCAGCCGTTTGCCATGTGTTATGGCGGGGATCAGTTCGGCAATTGGGCCGGTCAGCTGGGCGACGGCCGCGCCATCAACCTGGGCGAAGTCATCGACCGGCGCTCCCAGCGCCAGGTGCTGCAGTTGAAGGGGGCCGGACCGACACCCTATTCGCGTACGGCCGACGGGCTGGCCGTGCTGCGCTCCTCGATTCGCGAATTTTTGTGCAGTGAGGCCATGTTCCACCTGGGGGTGCCCACCACGCGTGCCCTGAGCCTGACCGTGACCGGGGAGCAGGTCGAGCGGGACATGTTTTACGACGGACATCCCCGCCTGGAACCCGGTGCCGTGGTCTGCCGGGTGGCGCCTTCCTTCATCCGTTTCGGAAGCTTTCAGATCTTCGCCACCCGCAATGAAACGGCGCTTCTCAGGCAGTTGGCGGACTACACCATCCGCACCGACTTTCCCCACCTGGGCGCGCCGTCGCCCGACGTCTACCGGCGCTGGTTCGACGAGGTCTGCCAACGGACGGCGGACATGATCGTCCACTGGATGCGGGTGGGATTCGTGCACGGCGTGATGAACACCGACAACATGTCCATTTTGGGGCTGACCATCGATTATGGCCCCTACGGATGGCTGGAAAATTACGATCCCGACTGGACGCCCAACACCACCGACGCCGTCGGTCGGCGCTACCGCTTTGGCCGCCAGCCGGCCGTCGCGCACTGGAATCTGGCCCAATTGGCCAACGCCATCTTTCCGCTGATCGGAGACGTCGCCCCGCTGCAGGCCGCGCTGGCCGGTTATGCCAAGCGCTACCAGGACGGCTGGCGGCGGATGATGGCCGACAAGCTGGGGTTTAAACGTTACACCGCGGATACCGATGAGGCCTTGATTACGGAATTGCTGGCCATTCTGTCGCTGGCGGAGACCGACATGACCATTTTTTTCCGGCGGCTGGCCGACCTGGATGTCACCGATCCGGCCACCGCCCAAGCCGACGGCGATGCCCTGCTGGCGCCGCTCATGGAAGCCTACTACGTTCCCGGCCAGCTCAAACCCGTTTTGCGCAGCCGGACCGTCGGGTGGCTGCGACATTACCGGCAGCGCGCCGCACGCGACGATCAGCCCCATGCAACGCGCCGCCGGCGCATGCACGCCGTCAACCCCAAATACGTGCTGCGCAATTACCTCGCCCAGCTGGCCATCGACAAGGCCGAGGCGGGCGATTTCACGCTGGTTCACGAACTGCTCGATCTGTTGCGCCGCCCCTATGATGAACAGCCTCAACGGCACGCCTTTGCCGCCAAACGCCCGGACTGGGCGCGCCAGCGGCCGGGGTGTTCGATGCTGTCGTGCAGTTCGTGATGACCATGCGGTCCAGAATGATCTTTTTCAGGAGGGAAAATGACCCAGACGATTGAAACGAGCGAAGGTGGAGCGGAGTTGAAATGCCCGGATTGCCAGGCGGTGCTCAAGCAGCGGCGTTCGCGCAAGGCCGATGCCTGTGAGATGCTGTGCGGCGGTTGCGGCCAGGTGTTCGATGTGTGCGATTTGGACACGGCCGTCAAACTGAAAGGCGGCTGAGGCCCGCCGGCATGCCTGCACCAGGCACTGAAAAAGCCCAGAAACTTGCCAGCCAAACTCGAAAAGGAGGCTCTTATGGTCGAACTGAAAGCCATCACCCCCGAAGCCGTTCCCTCCGCACTGGAAAAAGCCAAACGCTATCGCCTGCTCAATGAGCCCGATGAAGCTGAAAGCATCTGCCTCGATATCCTGGCGGTTGTGCCCGACCATCAAGAGGCCCTCATTCTGCGCCTATTGGCGTTGACCGACAAATTTGTAGACGAGGGCCTCAACCCCGCTTTCGAACAGGCCAAGGCGGTCGTCGCCCAACTGGACAGCGCCTACTGTAAATCCTACTACACCGGTCTCGTCTTCGAGCGGCGGGCCAAGTTTCACCTCAAACAGGGCGGCCCGGGCTCCGGTGCCGTGGCCTACGACTGGTTCGCCAGGGCCATGAAGGCTTACGGCGAGGCCTTGTCGGGATGCGATCCCGACAACCAGGACGCCGTGTTGCGCTGGAACTCGTGCGCGCGCTTTATCAACCGCAACCCCGATCTCAGCGCCTTCGAGGGGGACCGTGGCGCGATGCTGTCGGACGCTTTCGACACCCCCCATTGACGACCATCAGGTGTCGGCATCGCGGGTGTTGTGTTTTTCGATCATGCGCTTGGTCTGGTTGATGCGCTTGGTGATCAGGATCGATCGCGGACAGGCCTGTGTGCACTTGAAGTGGTTCTGGCAGGGCCACACGCCGTTGGGATGGTCCAAGACCGGCAGGCGCTGCTCGAAACCGCGGTCGCGCGTGTCGGCGTTGAAGCGGAAGGCCTGGGCGATGGCGGCCGGTCCGAGGAAGGCGGGATTGTCTCCCGGCACCGGACAGGCCGAGTAGCAGGATGCGCACAGGATGCAGTTGGTGGTGTCGTCGAACTGCATCCGCTCGGCCTGGCTCTGGAGGCGTTCCCCGGCCGCGACCGGTTCGTCGTTGATCATAAACGGTTTGACGGAGCGGTACTTTTCGAAAAAGGCGGCCTGATCGACGATCAGGTCCCGCTGCACCGGCAGATAGCGCAGCGGCTGGACGGTGATGGTGTCGCCTTCCGACTGAACCACCTCCTTGACCAGGGTCTTGCAGGCCAGGCCGTCCTTGCCGTTGATGCGCATGGCGTCGGAACCGCAGACGCCATGGGCGCAGCTTTTTCGAAAGCCCAGACTGCCGTCCTGAAATCGCTTGACCTGCATCAAGGCGTCCAGCAACCGCTCGTTGGGGTCCACCTCGACCGTGTAGGCCTGAAAATAGGGCTCCGCGTCGCTGTCGGGGTTGTAGCGTTGGATGTTGAGAATGATTTTCATGTTCGGCTCCTTGGGCTCAATAGGTGCGCGGTTTGGGTTCCCAGATCGTGGCGTCCACGGCCTTGGCGTCAAGGCGCACGCTGTCGCCGTCCAGATAGGCCAGGGTGTGTTTGAGCCAGTTTTGGTCGTCGCGGTCGACGAAGTCCTCGCGGCTGTGGGCCCCACGGCTTTCGCGGCGATTGAGGGCCGAGGCCGCCGTGACCAGGGACAGGTCCAGCAGATTGCCCAGTTCGATCACTTCCAGCAGGTCGGTGTTGAAACGTTTGCCGGTGTCCTGAACGCGCACGGAGCGGTAGCGTTGCCGCAGGTCCTGGACCTGGTCCACGGCGGCCTGCATGGCCTGCGCGTTGCGGTAGATGCCCACGTTTTCCATCATGGTGGTCTGCATCGCTTCCATGATGTGGCCCCCGTGGGGGCCTGACCTGCCGTCGGTCAGACGCTCGATCCATGCCCGGGCCTGGTCCGCCGCGCCGGGGGCCAGCTGGGGCATGTCCGCCTGACGGATGTAGTCGCCGATGTGTTGACCCGCCCGCCGGCCGAAGACCACCAGGTCGAGCAGGCTGTTGGTGCCAAGGCGGTTGGCGCCGTGGACAGAGACGCAGGCGCACTCGCCGGCGGCGTAAAGCCCGTCCACCACCGTGCCGTTGCCGTCCATGACGACGCGCCCGTGTACGTCCGTGGGAATGCCGCCCATGGCATAGTGGGCGGTCGGCTAGGACCGGAATGGGCGTCTCGGCCGGATCGATGCCCAGATAGGTTTTGCAGAAGCCGGTGATGTCGGGCAGCTTGCTGGTCAGCACATCCTTGCCCAGGTGGGTGGCGTCCAGGTGCACGTAGTCGTCGATCTGGCGGTCGCCGCGCATGCCCTGGCCGGCGCGCACCTCGGTCAGAATCGAGCGGGCGACGATGTCGCGCGGTGCCAGGTCGAGCAGGGTGGGAGAGTAGCGCTCCATGAAGCGCTCGCCGTCGCGATTGCGCAGGATGCCGCCCTCGCCGCGCACGGCTTCGGAGATCAGGATGCCCAGCCCCATGATGCCGGTGGGGTGGAATTGAAAGAACTCCATGTCTTCCAGGGGGATGCCGCGCCGGGCGCACACGGCCGGTCCGTCGCCGGTATTGGCAAAGGCGTTGGACGTGATCTTGAACATGCGCCCGAATCCGCCCGTGGCGAACAGGACGGCCTTGGCGGCCAGGATGTGCAGGCCGCCGGTGGCCAGTTCTACGGCCACCACCCCCTGGGCGGTGGTGCCGTCCAAGATCAGATCGACCACCTGAAATTCATCGAAAAAGACGACTTCGTTTTTGATGCACTGCTGGTAGAGGGTCTGCAGGATCATGTGTCCGGTGCGGTCGGCCGCGTAACAGGCCCGCCGGACCGGCCCCTGGCCGAAGTTGCGGGTGTGCCCGCCGAAACGGCGCTGGTCGATACGACCTTCGGGGGTGCGGTTGAAGGGCAGACCGCGGTTTTCGAGATCGTAAACCGCCTGGATGGCCTCTTCGGCCAGAATCTTGGCGGCCTGCTGGTCGACCAGGTAGTCGCCCCCCTTGACGGTGTCGAAGGCGTGCCACTCGGGCTTGTCCTCCTCCACGTTGCCCAGGGCGGCGCTGATGCCGCCCTGGGCCGCGCCGGTGTGGCTGCGGATGGGGTAGAGCTTGGAAAGCACCGCCGTTTTCGATCGCTGACTGGCTTCGAGGGCGGCGTAAAGCCCCGCCCCGCCCGAACCGACGATAATCGTGTCAAACTGTTGGATCACGGGCACCTCCTTTGGCGGATAGATGGTTATTCAACGCGGGGAACGCCGAAGCCCGCCGCAACACGGCGCGGGCGTCGGCCGGGACGGCCGTCTTGTAAGGGGCGCCGCGGATGGGTGCCGCGGCAAAACCGTGGCTGAAAAACCGGCCGCCGCAGCGTATCCATGGGGCGGCGGATCTCGAGCGGCCTCAAGGCATTAAACCAATTCAGCCCGCTGCCGACAAGCTCTTTTTTAGGTGGACCCGATCTCGGTTCAACTGCCGATGTCTTGGCAATTGACGTCATTCCTGGATGGCCAGGCGTCCGACCACGTCGAATGTCCCGCCCCCGGACAGTCGCAAAATGACGCCCTCGCCGGAGGGTACGCTTTCGCCGGCGACGGCGGCAATCGTAACAAAGTGGGTCACCAGGATGATCAATTCGCCGTCCGTGGGCTGGTTTTCCAAAAACGACCGCAGCGCCGCCAGGTTGGGCGCACGGTCCTGGGGCCGCTCGAAGAAGGAGTTCAGGGCCGGCAGTTCGGCCACGGTCCCCAGGTCGAGCAGTTCGGCCGTTTCGCGGCACCGGCACCACTGGCTGGAGAAGACCCGGGCCGAATCGACGCCGTGGGCACGCAGCCACCGACCGATCCGGCGCGCCTGGTCGCGCCCGCGGTCGTCGAGGTTGCGCTGGGTGGAACAGTCGCCGATCCGAAAGTTGGCCGGGTCTCCGCTGCCGGGCGCCAGGGCGTGGCGGATCATGATGACATGGCCCTTGGTTGGGATTGGCGGGTTCAATGCATCGGCTGCAGTGGGTCCACGTGCCGCAACCAGACACAACAGCCCCGCCGCGGCCGCCAACGCTATGTTTCGGTTCATGCGCTTTTCGGATCGTATCTGTTAGAGGTAGCGGTCGTCTCTGAGCTGGGCGATCTCGACGCCCAGGGCGACGCATTGCTTGCCCGCCATGCAGGCATCGGCATCTTCATCCGGCAGAAAGTGTTTGACCTCCTTGCCGCCCTTGCGCAGAAACACGACCATCGATTGCGCCGTTTCATCGTAGTCCACATCGATATCGATACCGCATTCACCGATATCCGGATAAATCGATTTTATCTTTTCGCACAGTGCCGCTTTGTCGGTCATGGCGGGCCTCCTCGTCTGTAGATGGGGGCTGGTTTCAGGCAGCCGTTTCGAGCACGGTATTGCCGGCAACCATAGGGTAAGCAGTTTAACCTTGGCTTCAAGCAACAAGTTTGAGACCCGACCACACGTCCTTGAACTTGCACTCGACGGGAGGTGATCATGAAATATGCAGGATCCATCCCGATGGCCTCATTTCGCCCCATGGCCTGCGGCGGCGGTGGCGACGGTTGCATGCCTGCGCATACCCTGACGCTATTTGGAATCACATGGGGGCGTCAAAGGGCTGCGCGTACCCGGTCAGCTCCACATAACCCAGGCCGTCGACGGCCACTTTTCCGAGCGTTCCCTCGGCCTGTACGCTGCCCTCCCAGTAGATGACGTCGGTGCTGCCGGGCGTGCGCATCTCCTGGTCGGGCAGTCGGGCCGCCACGGTCAGGCTCAGTTCCAGCGGCGCGACCGTGATCCGCCACGCGATGGGGTAGCGCGCATCGGAGTGGGGGCTGGTCCAATACGAAAGGGGCTCGACCCGAAGCTCGGTGTGCCCAAGGTGCCGCGGCTGGCCCGAGGGCGGAACGTAGGTCCCGCTGGAGGCCGGATTGATGCTGCCGTCCGGCTGACGCAGCAGATAGACCATGAGCTCGCTCTGGTCGGACAACTGCAGGCTGAACCAGTCCCAACCGGTGATGCCCGGTTGAAGCGGTGCCGTGCTGAATTCGTGGTCCATCCAGGCCGATCCACCCACGCGGTAGCGGTTGCCGTCCACGGTGATGGTGCCGGACGCCTGCAGACGCGTGAACGAGTAATAGCAGCTGGCCCGCTCCGGTGATTGCCCCTTGCGGCTGTAGCCCTCCTCCCCGTGCCGTACCGGCGGCTTGGCCGGGGTCAGCTCCACGTCCAGGGCGAACCGGTCGGCGTCGGCCCGCAGCCGATGACGGTCCGGGGCGATGGTCGCCTGCCAGGCGTGCAGATCGATGGTCACGGTGCCGTCGACCATGCTGGCTCCGGCCAGGCCCAAAACCGGCCGGGCCATGCGTTCGGCCTGCAGGTGACGGCCGCCGGCGACATCGCTGACGGCGGCGTGGGCCAGGTAGAGCTGGTCGCTTCGCCAGGCCGACGCCGGCTGCGGCCACGCCCGTCGATCGGCCGGGGGTGTGAGTCGGCTGCGGAAAAAAGTGAGCTGGAATCCGAACGGTCGTCCCTCGGGGTCGGTCAGGTTGCCGGTGTAATACCACCATTCGGTGCGGTAGTCCGGATGGGGGCCGTGATCGGCCGGAAAAGAGAGGCCGCAAGGGCCGCTGACCTGCTGAAAACCGTCGTCACCGGCGCCGGCCGGAACTCCGATCAGGGCCGCCAGCAACAGCAGCTGCACCCGGCGCATCCATAAGTTCAAACGGCGTATCTGCATAATGGAGGTACCCGTGTTCGTTTAAATCAGGCCGTCCATGGCCGGGCATGGTTTAGCGCTCGTCACCGCGCAGCAAAACGGCCGGAGACTCGGCCAGGGCCAGCTTGACGGCCGGCAGCGCCGAGAGCAGCGCGGCGGCGAATATCAGCGGAAGGCCTGTCAGCAAATAGGGCCAATCCACCTGGTAAATGAAGGTCCATCCAAAAGACTGTCGGTTGACGACGAAGATCAAAATGGCTGACAGGATGAACCCGCTGGCCAGTCCGGCCGCCTGACCGGTCAGCACGATCAGACCAGCTTCCCACAATATCATGCCGCGCACCTGGGCCGCACTGCCGCCCAGGGCCCGGATCGTGCTCAACTGCCGACGGCGCTGGAGCACCAGCACGGACAGGGTCGTGGCAATCCCCAGGGCGGCCACCGTCAGCGCGATCAGCAGCAGCACCGTGGTGATGGCGAAGGTTTCGTCGAAAATCCGCATGACCGCTTGGCGCAGGCGCTGGCCTTCGATCATCTCGATGGTTTCCCCGCAGCACGCCAGCAGGGTCGTGCGCGCCTGTTCGATGGCGTTGGCCTGGCCCGGGCCGCGATCGGGGAAGTTGAGCTGCACCCCGCTGGTGGTTGGGTCGTCGAAACGCTGTCGGTAGCGGGCCAGTGAGTAGTACACCGCCCCGCCGCGGGTGCGGTAGTCGCGAAACACCCCCAGGATCGGCTCGTCCATCCATTGGTTGCCGATCTGCACCCGGTAGCGGTCGCCGGTCCCCAGCCCCGTGCTGTTGGCGAACACCTCGGAGACCGCCACGCCCTTGCCGGCGATCAGGTCAGCCTCGATTTGCGCGGCATCGCCGTTCATCCAGATGAATCGGCTGCGGCGGGCGTAGGCGTCGTAATCCATGGCTTCGAACAGGTGGGTGTGGCCCATTACGCGCAGCTCCAGGCGGCGCATGGGCACCCGCTGCACCGTCGCGGGCAGGCGTTCCACCGCCGCGACCACCCGGGGCGACAGGGGTTCCCGGAAGTGGTTCAACTCGGCCAGTTTGGGACGGATGTAAAGATCCCCCGCGATGCTCTGGTCAACCCATACCGCCACGGTGGTCCGGAAGCTGTGGATCATGACCACCAGGGCGGTGAACAGGGCCACGGCCGTGATCAGTGCGCCGACCGAAATAGCAGTCTGCAGGCCGCTTTCGCGCAGGTAACCGGCCGCCAGGAAGGCTGGCTGCCCGCCGATCCGCTGCAGGCGCGGGGCCGACAGCTTGCCGACATATCTGAGAAACAGCGGGGTCATCAGGGCGAAGCCGACAAACAGCATCAAGGCAGCCAGATATCCGGGCAATGAGACCGACGGCAGGCTGGGCAGTTGAGAAACGGGATAAACCAGCATCACCAGCCCGGTGCCTGCCATCGCCATGCGGCGAATCGATTGTGGCCGGATGTTGGCCGTGGGAACACTCTCCATGGCCTCCCGCGGGGCGACGTGCATGGCTTCCCGAGCCGGCTGAAGCGACGCCAGCACCGCTACGCCGATGGTTACGCCAAAAGAGAGCGCTATCTCCCAGGGGCTCAGGGAGAGCGAATCCACCTGAACGCGCACAAAGAGCATGGAAACGGTCTGGCTGACACCTGCCAACAGATGCTTGACCAGCAGCCCGCCGATGGGCAGGGCCAGCAGCCACCCGCACAGGCCGATGAACACGCCCTCGCCGACGAACAGGCCAAACAGCAGCCGCCTTGAGGCACCTTGGGCCCGTATGATCGCCAGTTCTCGGCGGCGGGCGGCGGCGTTGAGGGCCACCAGGCTGTAGACCAGGAACATGCCCACGAACAGAGAGATGAAGCTCAAAAAGGTCAGGCTGAGCTGGTAGGCGCGGATCATGCCCTGGCCGCTCTCGCGCTGTTCGGACGGCGAGCGCATGACGACGCCGGGCGGCAGCAGTGCCTTCAGTGAGGACCGTTGGCCGGGGGGGGCGCCGGCCTTGAATTTCAGGTCGATGCGGTCGGCCCGGCCGAACAGACCGGTGAACTCCTGGAAGGTGGCGATGTCGCACAAGGCGATGCGGCCGCCTTCCACCAGGGCCAGGCCGTCGGGATCCAGCACGGCCAGAACCGTTACGTCGGCGGTCCGGTGCGAATGGGTCAGGCGAACGCGCTGGCCGGCCCGCCAACCGAACTGCTCGCCAAGTTTGCCGCCGATCATAACGGCGCCGGGTTCGGTCATCAGCGAGGCCCAGTCCGGCCTCTCTTCACGGTCGGTTTCGCTGGCGCGCCAGGCCCGCAGGTCGCGATCCAGCAGGGGGTCGATACCGATCAGCAGAAACGGCGTCTCGTGACCGGCCGGCCTGACGTAGGCGGAGAGTACCGGTGCGGCGGAACGAACGGCCGGGTGGCGCATCAGGGTGCCCACCAGTGTGTCGGGGACGTGGCCGCCGGGATGAACCAGGGTCGCATCGGCGGTACCGGCAATCTGATTCATGCTGCTGGAAAAGGATTCAAGGGTGGCGTGCACGGCCAGTCGGACGCTGGTGAAGACCGCCGCGCCCAGAGCGATCCCCAGCAAAACGGCCAGGCTGCGGCCCCAGTGGCTGCGCAGGTAGCGCAGGCTGAACCAGCCGAAAAGGCGAAGGTACAAGCGCGCTGCGGCACCGGTGCCCATCATGCCACCACGCGGCCGTCCTGCAGCGCCAGCATGTGGGTGGCGTGGTCATCGGCCAGGTCGCTGTGCGTGGCGATGATGACGGTGCGGTCGAATTGTCGGTTCAGGTCGGCCAAAAGGGCCATCACCCGCAGGGCATTGCCGGAATCCAGGTTGCCCGTGGGTTCGTCGGCCAGGATGATGTCCGGATCGTTGATCAGGGCCCGGGCGATGGCCGTGCGCTGCATCTCGCCGCCGGAAAGCTGGTGCGGGCGGTGGTCGAGGCGCTTTGTCAACCCGAGCCATGCCAACAGCTCCTTTGCGCGGGATCGGGTCTCGGCGAAACGGTTGCCGGCCAGAAGGGCCGGCAGGCAAACGTTTTCGCACACGCTCAGGGTTGGCAGCAGGTTGAAGGTTTGAAAAATCATGCCGACCCGGTTGCGCCGGAACTCAGTCAACTCGGCCGGGCTGCATCGCTCCAAATCGCGGCCGGCCACGATCAGCTCGCCGCTCGAGAGCCGATCCAGCCCGGCCAGCAGCGACAGCAAGGTGCTCTTGCCCGATCCGCTATCTCCTTTGAGTACGACCAGCCGGCCGACGGGGATCGACAGATCGATACCGTCGATACCGGTCACCTGCAGGGCGCCGATCTGGTAGATGCGCGTCAGCCGGCGGGCACTCACCGCCAGGGCCGGTCGGGCAGGGGGCGGGGATAGGAGGGCTGTCGCATGGGTGGGGTCGGTCGTCATGACGGCGGTTTCGATTCGGTTGACAGCGGTGTCTCGCGGGCCGTGCTGGATGGATTCATCTGCGCGGCACGCTAAAAAAAATGCGCACTGTGCCGTGGAAGTCAATCGGACACGGCAATAGACCTTTTACCCCAAATGGTTTATGATGGCAACGCCCGCAAGCCGGACCGACGACCATCCGCGCGGCGGCCCGGCAGGTCAGCGCGACAGTGAATCGTTTGACGTCTGCGGTCGATATCGACGATCGCCCGCGCCGCCCTGCGCAATGAACCAACGCCTGATCGAGGAGGAGAAATGGATCTATCCACGCAATACCTTGGACTTGAGTTGAAAAATCCGATTATCGTCGGCAGCTCGGGATTGACCAGTTCGGTTGAAAAGGTCAAAAATGCCGAAAAACACGGCGCGGCCGCCGTGGTGCTCAAATCCATCTTCGAAGAAGAGGTGGCTCTCGAGTATGCGGACTTCATGAAAACGGCCGGGCAGTTTCCCAGTGAGAGCCAGTATTTCGACTACGACGGACGCAAGGTGCCGGTCGAATACTACAACTATGTGGTTCGGGAAGAGAACCTGAAAAAATATGTGACCCTGGTCGAAGAGAGCAAAAAAGCAGTTTCCATCCCGGTCATCGCCAGCATCAACTGTTTTTTGAAATCCGTGGAGTGGATGTCGTACGCCAAACACCTTGAAGCCGCCGGGGCGGATGCCCTCGAGCTGAACATGTTTTTTCCACCCACGGATTTCAGTCAGGGCCGCGCCGATCAAGAAGCCATCTACTTCAAGGTCACCGAGGAGGTCACCCAGAACCTGTCGATTCCCACCGCCTTGAAGATCAGCCACTACTTCACCGATCTGGGGCCGATGATTCAGCGCCTGTCCCAAACCGGCATCGCTGGACTGGTCCTGTTCAACCGCTATTTCAGCCCGGACATCGACGTGGACAAGCTCGAAATTGCCAACACCTTCGTGTTCAGCACACCCTCGGACCTGGCCCTGTCGTTGCGCTGGATCGCCATCATGGCTGCCAAGGTCGACTGCGATCTGGCAGCGTCCACCGGCATCCACGACGGTGACGCCGTCATCAAGCAGCTGCTGGCCGGAGCCGATGCAGTTCAGGTGGCCTCGTGCCTGTATAAAAACGGCCTCGGCCACCTCGACGAGATGCGATCGCGCCTGGAAACCTGGATGTCGCGCAAGGGGTTCAAGCGTATCAATGGGTTTAAAGGCAAGATGAGCCAGGAAAAGAGTTCGGACCCATCGATCTACGAGCGGGTGCAGTTTATGAAGTACTATGGTGGCAAGAAGAACGTCCTCGTTTAGTTTTTGTCCCCAAACGGTCTTTCGGAAATTCCACTCTAAGGAGACAGGCGATGCTGGGTTTCAGGCTGTCCGACGACCAGGAAAAAATCAGAAGCCATGCCAGGCGGTTTGCCCGCAACGAGGTGTTGCCGGTGGCCTGGGCGTGCGATTCCAGGAACCAGACCCCGCGGGCCCTGCTGCGCAAGGCCTTTGACGCCGGCTTGATGAACACCAACATTCCCGAGGCCTTTGGCGGCCGCGGTTTAGGGCTGCTGGAAGCCTGCCTGGTGACGGAAGAGCTGGCCGCCGCCTGCCCGGGGATCGCCACCAGCATCTTCGACAACTCCCTGGGGCTGGAACCGCTGATACTGTGCGCCAACGATGCTCTCAAGGATCGTTACCTGGAACAGATTGCAAATGAATTCAAATTGATCTGCTTTGCTACATCTGAGCCGACCATGGGCTCGGATGTGTCCGGGATACGCTGCCGGGCCACCGCGCAAGATGACGGATACCTGCTCAGCGGCACCAAATATTGGATCACCAACGGCGGTCTGGCCGACTACATCAGCGTTTTTGCCACCGTGGACCCAGAATCCGCCCACAAGGGGATATGCGCCTTTCTGGTCGAGCGCGACTGGGCGGGTGTCCACATCGGTCGACCCATCCCCAAGCTGGGCCAGCGCGGTTCCAACACGACCGCCATCCATTTCGAAGCGGTTCGTGTTCCCAAAGAAAATGTCATGGCCGCGCCGGGAGAGGGTTTTGCCCTGGCCATGCGAACCTTTGCACGGACCCGTCCGACCATCGGCGCGTTCGCTGTGGGCGCGGCTCGGTCGGCCATGGAGTATGCCCTGGCCTATGCCCGCAAGCGCAAGGCATTCGGCAGCCAGATCGTCAACTTTCAGGCGATCCAATTCAAACTGGCCGAGATGTATCAAAAGGTCGAAACGGCGCGACTGCTGGTGTGGAAAGCAGCCTGGGAGGCGGACATGGGCCTGGATCCCAACATCGCGGCCTCGGTTTCCAAGCTCTATGCCACCGAAGCGGCTTATGAAGTCGTGGATGAGGCCTTACAAATTTTAGGGGGATACGGCTACACGCAGTTTTTCCCGGTGGAGAAGCTGCTGCGCGACACGCGCCTGTTCAGGATATACGAAGGCACCAGCGAGATTCAGCGCATGATCCTGGCGGGTTTCATGCTCAACCAGTATGAATCGGTCATGCCGCCGCCCGAAAAGGTGCCCATGCACGGCGCTGCGTCACAAGGCCCGGTGGACGATGCCGCCAGGGCCTGGAAGTGCCGCGTGTGCGGGTACCTTCACCATGGCGATGAACCACCGGAGCGCTGCCCATACTGCTTTTTCCCGGCCGGTGCCTTTCAGGAGATCGACTAGCGCCGATGTCGGCGTCGTTCGGATTGTCGATACCGGACGGATAAAATGACCTGATTGCGCAGCATGCCCAGGTAGCGATGTTCGGTTTCGCTCACCGGCGTGCCCGCCGCGTCCCGGTCCGCATACAAGGCGCCAATGCACCCGCTTTGCAGCATGGCGGGCAGGAAGACAAACGCCGGCGCATCGATTTTCTTCCGGTACCAGGCCGGAATCAAATGTGTGATTTTGGCATCGTGAGCATCCGCGACGATGAGGTCCTTGCCCACCTGGATGGAGAGGTTGAACAGGTCTTTGGACGCGGCCAAGCTGAAATCGAGCTTGCCGATCAGCCGCTGGCAGTCGTGACCGCAGCCGTAGCCAACCGTCATCTTCTGGTCCTCGCCGTCCGGAACGAACATCAGGGCCCGTCGAAAATCCATGGCGCGGTAGAGCGTCTCCAGGGCCGTCATGGCGATCGTGCCCACATCGCAGTCGGCGAACACCATCTGCGATATTTCCTGGATTCCTTCCATGATGACGTCCTTGGGGTCGCGTGCGGCGGCTTGCAACGGGTCGTCACCTTTCAAACAAAAGCAGCCGGCGACCTGGTTTTCGGCCCTGACGGCGGTCGGCGGAGCGTGTCGATGGGAACGAATGCCGGCGACCAGCCGATCCAGGAAATCGCTCTTGGAGGTGTCAAGGCCCAGCGCCCGGGCGTGCTGATGGACATTTTCCAGTGAATCCGCGATCAGGTGGTCGACCTGTTTGGAAGGCACCCTCAGGTGGGGGCGATAGCGTTCCAGCAGCCGCTCGAGCGCGGCGCCGTTCATCGGCGGCCTGCCGGCGTAAACGGCCTCGCACAGGGCTTTCGTCAGATCGGTGACCATCTTGAGACGGGGCGGGGGTGAGCGCTTGTCGCCCAGTTCGGCGTTCGAGATCGGCTGCAGGGATTCGCAGATCCGGTGCGGAAAGTTCCATTGCCTGGCCACGGCCACTCCAAGATCTTCGTAGGAGACACCCAGGACCGACCGGGCGGCCCTGGCTTCGGGCAGCCCCTTGCCGACCATCCGGCGGGAAATTTCGCCGAAGTCGTCGGGAAGGTGGCAGATGACCACCAGTTTGCCCAGCTGGCTCATCATCGAACAGACAAACGCTTCCTCGGGATCGACGCCCCCTTCGGTGCCGGCCAGTTCGCGGGCCATCAACCCCGACCAGAAGGCGCCGATCAGGGTTTCCTTGAGTTGTGTCGAACCGGATTTGGCGTTAAAATGTTCCAGCAGGGCCAGGTTGAGGGTGGCCAGACGAACCTTTTCGTACCCCAGGACCACGACCGCGCGGGTGACCGTGCTCACCTTGCCACCGGGCAGGCCGTAAAAGGCGGAGTTGACGATTTTGAGCAGTTTGCCGGTCAGAGCGTGGTCTTTCAAAATGATGTTGGACAGGTCCGAGGCGTCGGAGTCGTCCGGATCCGCCGCCAACTGCCGATTGATATCCGTCAGGTATTTGGAAATAGAAGGAAAGGCATCGCATTGAAGGATGCGTTTCAACAGACGGTCAAGGGCGCTTTCCGGGCCCCCGGATGGGGTGGCGGTCATCTCGTTCGGTTGGTCGGTGGCCATGGTATGATCGTTATTTCGGCCATTGCCGCGATAAGTTGAACGGCAGGCAAGCACCGGTTACCGGCGCCCAGGCCGCCTCCCGGCGTTGTTCTGTTTTCGAAAGAGAGGATCGCTCGTGACGCTTTGCATCGTCGTGGCTCCCAACGCATTCAAAGGCAGCTTGAGCGCCCTGGAGGCCGCTGAGGCGATGAAGGTGGGGGTGCTGGCAGCGGCGCCCTACGGTCATGTGCGCACGATCCCGGTGGCAGACGGCGGCGACGGGCTGACCGATGTCATGCTGGCCGGACTGGGCGGCCAGCAAGTCGAGACGACGGTTGCCGGACCACGCCGAGACCCGGTTTCGGCACCGTTTTGCCTGGTTGCCGCGCAAGGTCTGGCCGTGGTGGAGATGGCCAGGGCCAGCGGACTGGCCCTGCTGCCCAAAGCGCAGCACAATCCCATGCGCACCACGACCTATGGCACCGGAGAACTGATCCGTGCCGCCATCGACCACGGTGCCCGGCGGATCATTGTCGGAATCGGCGGCAGCGCCACCTGCGACGGTGGGATCGGCATGGCCGCGGCCCTGGGGTATCGTTTTCTGGATCGACAGGGCCTGGCGGTCGATCCGGTCGGTGGATCGCTTTCCAGGATTGCCGCCATCGATCGGCAGAACGTCGACCCCCGATTGAGCGGCGTGTCGGTGTCGGTGGCCTGCGACGTGGTCAACCCCCTTGTCGGCCCCAACGGAGCCTCGGCGGTCTACGCGCCCCAGAAAGGCGCCACCCCGTCCCAGGTCAGGCAGCTCGATGCGGGGCTGGCCAACCTGGCGCGGGTCATCCAACACGATCTGGGGATCGAGATTGCCCACCTGCCAGGCGCCGGTGCGGCCGGCGGGCTGGGCGGGGGTCTGCATGCCTTTGTGGGGGGGGAACTGAAAGCGGGCATCGACCTGGTGCTGGATGCGGTCAGCTTCAAAGACCGCATCCAGGGCGCCGATCTGGTTCTGACCGCCGAGGGGCGAATCGACATGCAGACCTGTTTCAACAAAGCACCGGCCGGTGTGGCCCGATTCGCCAAGGCGGCCGGTCTGCCCTGCCTGGCCCTTGGCGGCAGCATCGGTGAAGGCCTTGAATCCCTGAACGAGATCGGCATCGACGCCGTCTTTTCGATCTGCAACGGCCCCATGTCGCTCAAGAGGGCCATGCAGGATGCCCCAGGCCTGTTGTCACGCTGTTCGGAGCAGGTGGTCAGGAGCTTTCTGGCCGGAAGGTCGCGGCGCTGATCGGCCGGGGTGCAACCGGTCTGCGGCGTGACCAAAACCCCTTTTAAAAACCCACCCCAAAGCATCTCGGATGTTCAATTGGGCCTCCTAAAAACCGAGACGGCCTGTTTTCCAATTTGAGTGCGGCGGTGAAAACGGCGATATAGGATCGAGGGCTGTTGCAAGGCCCCCGGGAACCGATAAATCCACGCCGCGGTACGCGCTTTTCTCGTCTGCGGCCAATTTTCACGAAAGCAGCCAGACCGTCAATGGGCCTGCCACTGATCGAGGAATTCCTGTGCGGTGAAAGTGCCGAGATCCGCGACCTGACCACCCACGAGGCGGCCCTGGTCGGATTTCTCACCCTGGCCAAACAGATCGACGACCTGCCGGATGTGCGCTCCCGGTTTTACGAGCAGGTGCGCAGCCTCTACCAGGTTACGGCGTCGGGGCAGCCCATGGGCGCCCTGATGGACCTGCTGTCCGATTATTTCGGTGCTCCGGCCAAAGCGCCCGGCAGGCCGGTTCCGGCGACCCTGCGATTCGCCCCCACGGTCAAACACCTGGGTGGCATCCGCAAAGACCAGGCCCTGTTTCTGAAAAAGACCAAAACCGGTGCCTTTTACGGGGCCCTTTGGCCCTGGCAGCACGATGTGGGCAAAATCGAAGTCCATCTGGGATTTTGCTCGCCCGGCATGCACCCTTCCGAATACAGCCGCCTGGAAACGCTGGTTAACAAATTTCTGGCCCAGAAAAAAATGGAGGCCGTCTCCTCGGTCGGTGGACAGCTGCACGGCATCAGCCTGCCCTCGTTTCTGCAGATGTCGGAAATGGAGGGCGCCTCCTACACCTTGAAGGTGATCAGCGGCGGGCGCACCGGATATCTCTACCTGGATGACGGCAACCTGATTGCGGCCGGTCTTGAAGGCCTGACCGGCGCCGCGGCGGCCTACCGGATTATCAGCTGGGACAACGTCGCCATCCAGATCGAAGCAGCCGACAGCGCGCGACAGCGGGAAATACACGAACCGCTCATGCACGTCATGATGGAGAGTCTCAAGATCAAGGATGAATCCGGTGCCGCAGCCGGGAGCGCGCCGCCCGATCATGCGATACACCCGTCGCCGGAACCATTTGTGGCTCCGCCGCCGATGCCGGACCTCCCCATGGTCGATGCCGAGCGGTCGAACGCAGCAGCGCCAAACAGCCAGGCGCCGGCCGTCGACGCTGAGCCGCCTGCCGCTGCCCAGGCCGATGGCCCGCCGCCGAACTCGCTTCCGCTGGCCCCCTTCGACAGAGCGATCGATCAGTCCGCCGGCCGGCAGGGCCAGATGTCCAGGCTGGGCAAGCTGCTGATCGCCCTGGGTGTCGTCATCGTGGTGGCCGGCGGCGTGATCGCTGGGCGCACCCTGATCGAACACCGGCGCGTCGGCCAGCACTATGATCAACTGGTCGCCGACCTGGGGGCCGCCAGCGCCCTGGACGCCCGGATCGTGCTGGTCATGAAGTTTCTCAAGGCGCATCCCGGTACGCCGCACCAGTTGGAGCTGGAAACCCGTCTAAAGGAGTTGCATGCCCAGCTCGAACAGCAGGACTATGAGCAGACCGTTGCGCACGTCGGTGACCTGCCGATCGACGATCACTACGAAGCCAAGGCCCTCTCCCTGTATACGGCTTTTTTGAAAAAGCACCCTGACAGCCCCTATGCAGAGCAGGTCGATGAGGCCATCGGCGGGATTCGGGTACTGTTGGGCAGCGTCTATTTTGAGGATCTCAAAAAGGTGGCGGCGGCCGATTTTGTCGAACGGGTCGATGCCTATCGCGCCTATCAGGAGCGCTTTCCCCAAAGTCCGCGCCGTGAGGCGGTGCAGGCGATGATCGACAAGGTGGCCCAGGACTATGCTGACCTCATCGAGCAGCAGGCCGACACCTGCGATGCCCGGGCGGCCTGGGACGACTGCCTGGTGCAGTGCGATCGTTTTCTGGCCCTTTTTCCGAGCGGTTCGGTCAGTGAAACGGTCGCGAAACTGCGTGCGACGCTTCGGGACAAGGCCGATGTCGACCGCCTGGACGCCCAGGCCGCCCTGGTGGCCGACGATCCGGCCCAGGCCAAAAGGGTGTACACCGATTACCTCACCCAGCGGCCGGAGGCCACCCAAAGCACGCTGATTCTCGAGCGCATCGAGCGCCTGGAGGCCCAGATAGCCAAGGCAACGGCCTGGGGGCGCACGGCGGCCTTTGCGGCCGATTCGTCTCAGGATATTTTTAAACGGATCGAGCGCTTGGACGCCTTCGTAGCGGATTATGGCGACGGAACGCATGCCGCAGCAGTCGCAAAATTGCGGGCCCAGCTCGATTTGGAAATAAAGGCTGCTGTGCGCGCACGCGACGCCCAGGCACAGCAGCGCGAGAAGCGGGCCGCCCAGCAGGCCCAGCGCGATCGACAACTCCTGGAAGCGCAGCGTCGCGGTCGGCTTCAGGCCCAGGTGGCCGCGCAGCTTCAACCGGTGGCGGTCCGGTTCGTCGACAATGCGGATGGCACCGTCACCGACAAGGTCACCGGCCTGACCTGGTGTCTGCTGGATTCGTTCCTGGATTTAGGGCGCTGTTTGACCTACCCGTCCGCCAAGGCCTACGTGCAGGCCCTGACCGCCGGCGGCCACTCGGACTGGCGCCTCCCTTCGGCGGGCGAGTTGGCCGCCATTTATAAAAACCGTCCCTTTTTCCCCGGCAGCGGTGCGCCGTGGTACTGGACGTCGGAGTCTTTCGCACGCGGATTCCACCGCGTGGTGGACGTGGTGACCCCGGCCCCGGAAACCGTATTCACCCGGGTTTCCAAATCCGAGGATGGTTGCGGCGCCGTGCGCGCCGTGCGCTGATCCCCCCGGTGGGCCACCCCTTCCGGAATCGTTCAATTGCCGATCGACGCCAATTATTCATTGAAAAAAAAATCGATTGGGTTTATATCTGCACCGTTTTGCACTGATCGGAGCCCAAGATTATCACTGAGGAGGGGAAGCGTATGCGTAGCCAATCGTATTTGGGGGTGGTGTTGCTCATTGGTGTTATTGCCTGTGCCTGGCTGGGGATTGCGGTCGCCGGTGACGAGGCGACTGAAAATGCCGAGATGTGTGTCCCCATGGGCGTCATCGAACTGGCACCACCGGAATCGGTGGAGGCCAAACGGGCCAGCGTGGCCTTCGACCATGGCCGCCACTTTGTGCTTGCCTGCACCAACTGCCATCACACCTGGAAGGGCACCGAACCCGTCACCGGATGCATGACCGCCGGTTGTCACGATCTGGAAACCCTGCCCAGAAAAGAGGGTTCCAAGGTCATCGACAAGGAGTTGGCCTTCAGGTACTACAAGAACGCCTACCACGGCCAGTGCATCGGCTGCCACAAATCCATGCAGCTGGAAATTGATAAGATGGCCAAGACGCTTGCCAGCATGGACGAAAAACTGCCCGTCACGGGTCCAACCGGCTGCATCGAGTGCCACCCGAAAGAGTAGGGTGACGATTTCTCGGTGCATCCCTGCCGCATCCAATCCACAACCTAAAAACCCCCGCCAGTCGGCGGGGGCTTAGTGTTTACGCCCCATCTGGTCTCCATCTGCTTGACGTGCCGCCACGATCCGCACCATGGTGTAAAGGCACCCTAGCCTGCCTCGTTCCTACTCCCTTTTGACGATACCACGCTCGAAGAGTTCAAAGGCCGTGGACAGGGTCGACTTCAGGTAATCCTTGTCGGCGCTGATGATCTTCTTGCTGGCCTCCCACAGAACGACGCCGGAAAACATGGACCAGAAGATGTCGGCCAGTGCCACCGGATGGCGATCGATATAGATGCCGTTGGCGATGCCCTCTTCGAAGATTTTGGCGATGGTGCCGATGGATTTCTGGGACAGGGCCTTGATCTCTTCCAGCATGGCGTCAGACAGGTTCTTGAGGGTTTCACTGGACTGGAGGTGGAACATGTTGATGATGATCATCGGGTCGAAGTCGTAGACATCGAACATGGCATCCATGAGCGCCGGCAGTTTCTTTTCGGGAGCCAGGGCCCGGTCTTTGTTGACGTGGGTCACCCGGATGTGCAGGTATTGCAGGATTCGAAGCGACAGCGAGGCGTAGAGCTCTTCCTTGTTTTTGAAATAGAGGTAGAGGGTTCCCGGGCTCAACTCCGCCTCTTTGGCAATGTCTTCCATGGTTGCCTTGTTGAAGCCCTTGTCCGAAAAAACCCGTTTGGCCGCGACGATGATCTGCTGCCGCCGGCGCTCTTTTTCTCTTTCCTTTCGCTCCTGAATACCCATGATCGCTTCGAGTCCTGAATGTGATTTATTTGAGAAATGTCTCTATAGTGAATAATGCGTCGAGGGTCAAGGAAAAACTCTTGATTTTACTGGAAGTGCTGGCCCCTGGCCGGTGCGGGCAAAGCAGGCAGGGCTCCATGAGGAGAGTCATTCCAAGACCTTTGGAAAAAAAGTCAATGCGGTTTGGCCAGGCTTATCCCATAAAGACCGACAGCGTGTTGCTGCGGGCATTGACATGCTGGATGGTGACTTGTACCAGGTCTTCCGGCTTCAGGTTCACGCCGCTGGATTGGGGCAAGGCGCACTCGATCATGTAGGCCTTGAGCAGGACGGTGTAATCATTGCGCCGCCGCTGCAAAACGATGGCCTCTTCTTTTTCCCCGATGCGCCCCTCCAGGTGCTTGAGCAGCCAGTAGCGGTTTCGGCGAAACTGAATGCGCCCCACGTCGGCCATGGGTTGGGCCAGCTGTTCGATAACTTCCTCGATCTCTTTTTTGGAATAGGCCTCTTCGATGCCCAGTACCGCTCGAATCTGACGCTGGGTGACCAGGTCGAAATATTTTCGAATGGGGGAACTGGCGGTTACATAAGCGTCCAGGCCCAGTCCGCTGTGATGCTCCGGCTCCGTTCGCAGCGAAAATCGGCTGAGCTGCTTGCGCTGCATCCAATTTTGAAACAACGTGCCCGACCCGTTCTTGAGAATGCGCTGCTTCGGCATGGGCTGTGATCTGAAAATAGCCGGCGTGCGGTTTTCGGAAAGAAAGCGGGCCGACAGCCAGTTTGACAGAATCATCATTTCAGCGATCATCATGCGGCTGGGGCTCTCGCGGTTAATCTGGTTCACTGCGGGCAGGCCGTTTTCATCCAGCCAGATATTGACTTCCGGCAGGATGATCTGGATGGCACCCTGGCTGAGTCGTTTTTCCCGAAACCGGGTTGCGATATGGTAGAGGGCGGCGATGGCTTCACCCGCTTCGGCGTTGACATTGGCTTCGAAATAGGTGAGCTGGTGATCCACTTGGATGGTGGAGGCAAAGATGTCGTAGCTGACGATGTCACCGGACAAATTGATTTTTACCATGGTGCTGATGGCCGGCCGCAGCTGGTCCTTCTTCAGGCTCAATCGGTTTTCGGCCAGACAGGTCGGCGCCATGGATATCCGGTTGTCGGGCATGTAGATGGAACTGCCGCGCGACCGCGCCTCCTGGTCCAGCAGGTCTCCTTTTTTGATAACGTGGGCTACGTCTGAGATGTGAATGCCCACCAGGTAGTGATCCTCCCGGGTTTCGATACTCAGGGCATCGTCGAAGTCGAGGGTGGATTGGCCGTCGATGGTGAGGGTGGTCAGATGGGTCAGATCCACCCGTGGGTGTTCCCCCACGGCGGGTGTGGCGGCAGCGGGCGACTGGGCCAGGTCGAGGATCGATTGGGAGAATTCGATCGGGATCCGGTATCTCAGCAGATCCACATTTTCATCGGCGGTCCACACCCCCACGGCCACCAGATGGTTGAAGATCGCCTCGGGGGAGGTGATCTGGGCCTTTTTCATGATTGCCCGAGCACTCTGGTGGTGGGGGCTCTCTTTGTCGAACAGGTAAAAGGAAATCAAGATTTCCGCCAGCTCCCGATGGTCCTGCGGCGGCGCGGCATCGTGTTGCGACTGCACGGACAAGATCCACTGGGCGCCGTGGTCGATCAACTGCCGCTGGCGCAGCGCTTCTTGTTCGGCCGCGATGATGGCACTAACCTGGGCTTCGGTGTGGGGCAGAAATTGGTTGGGTTTGAACTTGAAATAGCGTCGGCTTTCGAAAAGGGCCCGAATGACGCCCGATTCGTGATCGTCATCCACATTTTTTGGAAAGCACAGGCCGGTCATGGTTTGCAAGTCGATCCAGGCCGCTTCCTGATTGAGGATTTCCCAAAGTGCTTGGGTATCGACCGTTTCGGCAATGGTGTCGCGTTTGCGGGATAACTCCCGCAGCGCCGCCACCAGCTGGTGGCGAGCTGCCGACGGATTCAGCCTGGCGCGGCAGCGGTGCGCCAGCCGCTGGGCGGACACTTTGACTTCCCGGTTCTGTTCGGTAAGCAGCTTGAGACGCTGGTTTCCGCTCTCTACCACAACGGCGGTGATGATTCTTTGATCGTCAATATATTCTACGATTTCGCCTGATTCCATGGCCGACTGTATTAGCAACCCATCTGGTTAAAGTCAACGTGAAGGCGCGCTGCAGCCAGCCGGGAGAGCACGGTGGTGCGCCTGTTGCCGTATCCGGGAGCACGCCAACAAGCGGCCTTTGCGGATAATCCGAAACCGGTATTGAGGCGGCAGTCAAAAAAAGAAGGCAGGGGCCGGCGACCCTGCCTTCTCGATATCCGAAGCTGCTCTCGAATAATGCCGAAGCGGTTATTTGACCGCTTCCTTGAGCGCTTTGGCCGGCACGAATTTGGGGATCATCCGGGCTTCGATCTTGATTTCCGCGCCGGTTTGCGGATTACGGCCCGTACGGGCTTCGCGTTTGGCGGTTTTGAAGCTGCCGAAGCCGGCGATGGCAACGGATTCGTTGTTGGTCAGGGCATCCGTGATCGCAGAAAAGACACTGTCGACGACTTCCTGGGCCTGCTTTCTGGTGGAAACGATTTGAGCCACCTCATTGATCAAATCACCTTTATTCATTGTTTCTCCTCCTATGATGGTTTGTGAGCCCGAGCACAGTCTAAGGGCCACCTTAGTATACGCAAATAGACAACCCGTCAAGTAGTTGGGCGCCAGAAACCAATAAATCCTCATCCGGCGGGTCCGGCGTTGAGGCCACGCTGCCGCTCCAGTGAAGGGTAGGTTTTTTAGCAGGAGTATGTATTTTACTTCCCACCCAGCCGGGCGAGCGGCCGTTGGGTGCCCCGCACGGTTAATGTTAACCATTTAAAATAAATAGGTTTATAGCCTATACACGACGGCGTTTCAATAAGTGGCATTGTGATTGCTTTTAAGGGCTGCGTGAAGCGGCGCGTGGCAGTTGATCGTGCGAGCGGTTGCGGGGCGATTGCAGATGGTTGATCTGAGTCTGACGTTGTCGATGTTGATTCCCGCGCCGCTTCATCACTTGATTTGATTTGGGGCTTGTGCATCCGGATCGTTGCGCGCCGTCGCTGGCGGCCTGACCCCGGCCTCAGCGACCGTTGCCGGAAAGGAGGATATCCGATGGCTCTCAATTTCAAGATTTTTCAATTGAAGTGCAGGCACAGCGTTCACCTCAGCCTGGATGGCGATTTCGACGGCTCCTCCGCCCACGAACTGATCAGTGCCTTAAAGGCTTGCGAGCCGGACGTCAATCAAGTGTTTATCAATACCAACGGTCTCAAATCGGTGCACGCCTTTGGTCAGGTCGTCTTGTATCGAAACCTGGCCGATGTGCAGGTCAAGGGCCGCAACCTGGTGTTTATCGGAGATCATGGCTGGCGCCTGTCACGGCCCTGGGTTCGGTAAGCGGTCCGGCGTGGCGGTTCGATTCAACAGGCCGCTGGCAGGGCCGGCCGGACTTTGAAGATCCGCTCTTTGCGAATGTGGACGCTGCCGGGTTTGGCGCCGCGAGGCTTGCTGACGTGACGGGCCAGGGTTCCGGCCACCGCTACCACCCCGCCGCCGCGGGCCTTGCTGTGGTAGGCGGCAATGGCGGCGGCTTGCTTGAGCGCCCCGCGGTCCGGCACCTGACCGGGCGCCGCTTTCAAGATCACATGGCTGCCCGACATCCCGCGAACGTGAAACCACCAGTCGTGGGGAGCGGCCGCCTTGAGGCTCAGGCGGTCGTTGTCCGCATCGCTTTTCCCGGCCATCACCCGATGGCCGCCCGGCAGCGTGTAGCACCACACGCGGGGCGAATCTGGTCGATCTTCCAATTGGTGTCCCCGATCTAATTCTTACGGGTTGCAGTGCACCCCCACCAGTCAACCCGTGCCCTGGCGCCGCGCGGCCGCATCCGTCTGGCGCAGCCTCCTCAGGGCCCCAGCGGCGGTGCGAGACGATCCACCACATTGACCGGCCCGGGAATCAAGGCCTGCTGCAGCATGATCTGTTCCGTCTGACGCCAGGCCGCCGCATCGATGTGACCGATGGCTACCCGCGGGTCGGGCTGGATCATCTGGCGGGTGACGACCAGCTGGCGCCTCAGGACCGCTTCCGGTGTGTCGCGGTCGTGCTGGCCCAGGGCCCGAATCACCGCAGTTTCGTTTTCCGGTGCCATGGCGGCCTGCCATCCGGCCAGCAGGGCCCAAACGAAGCGCTGCACCGTTTGCGGCTGCCCTTGGCGCATTTTTTGTGAGGTCACGAGACTGTTGGCCACGAAACGGACCCCGTGCGCGGTCGGATCGAAAAACGCTGCCCGCTCGCCGCCGGCGGCGAGCCGGTCGGACAAAAAGACCCCCTGGGTGTTGCGATAGACCGGCCAGATGGGCACCTGCTTGCGGAAGAAGGGGGTGTAGTCATAGCGCACACCGGTCAGTTGCACCTGATCTTCGGTCATACCGGCTGTGGCCAACAGGGCCCGCATGATGGTTTCGTCGTTGCCGCCGAAGGTGACGCCGACCTTGTGGTGGGCCAGGTCCTGGATCCGTTGGAGGGTGAAGTCATCGGCCCGATAGATCCATTGCAAGGGGTTGGCCTGGAACAGCTGGGCCAACACCACGACCGCGGCTCCTTTGGCCAGCGCACGGATCACCTGGTCGGCCGAGGCGACGCCGAATTGGGCATAGCCCAGCTCCAGTTCGCGAATGGCGTCCCGCTCCGGACCGCCGGCCTTGACGGTGACATCCAGCCCTTGCGCAGCAAAGAACCCCTGGCTTTGGGCGTACACGTCGCCGGCGGTACTGGCGTTGATCAGCCATTTGAGGCGATAGGCCACCTTGATCGGTTCCGGGGCCGCGCTGACTTCTGCGGGGCTGCCGGCCGTGCAGCACAGGAGTACCCACACGGCGAACCGGCATGCGATCCGGTGTGTTCTCATAGTGCCGCCTCTCCTTAATCGGTGGTCATCCGGCAGCCCAGGCCTTTTTGAGCCCGGTGCCCAGCAGTTCCAAAAGCCCCTGATAAAGGGAAAGGGTAATGCCGATGACGAAAAGCGCAACCAGGATTTTAGACATATCGCTCTGATAGAGGGCGATACGGATGCTGTAGCCGATGCCGGCGTTGGCGGCGATGAACTCGGCCACGATGGTGCCGGCCATGGCCAAGGTGGCGCTGCCCGAAATGACCGTGGTCAGTTTGTGCAGGTTCTCGAAAGCCCGGATCTTGACCTCGAGCTGCCAGCGCAGTCGACCGGTGACCCGGTAGAAGTGCTCGATGTCAGATACCGGCTCGCTCATGATGCCGATGACCGACAAGAGCAGCGGAAAATAGCAGATCATGGCGGCGATGAACAGCCGGGTCAGAAAACCGTCGCCCAGCAGTATGAACAGGATGGGGGCGATGGCCACGATGGGATAGGCCTGGACATTGTAGGCCGCCACCTTGATGAAGGACCCCAGCCAGGTGGCCCGGCGACCGGCCACCCCCACCCCCAGCGCCATTGCGATGGAGAGCATCTGGCCGATGACGGCCACGGCGAAGGTGTCGAGTACATCGTGCGTATAGCGCGAAAACTCCGTTTGGCCGGTGTGCCAGACCTCCATGGGTCCCGGAATCACGTAATCCGACAGGTTCAGAGTCAGTTTGAGCCCGAACAGGAGCCCGATTCCCAGCAGGTAGACCATCAGAAACTGGAAGATTCGTCTAGGCAGCATTGATGATCTCCAGCATGGATGCTTCCAGGGCCTCCTTGTCCAGCGGCTGGTCCTCGCGATGGTCCCGGCCTCTGATGCGTCGGGTTTGAGGCGTTTTGTCGGCGCCGCGAAAGACGATCACCTGATCGCAGAAGCGTGACACTTCGACCACGTTGTGGGAAATGTAGAGAAACGTGGCCGCCGGGAAGGTCGATTTGATTCGGTAAAGGATGGCGTGGCGGGTGGGCTCATCCACGTTGGCAAGACTCTCGTCCATGATCAGGGTGCCAAAATCCTGCAGGAGGTAGCGCAGCAGGTTGACCCGGTTGGCCTGCCCCAGGGAAAGTTGGGCATACCGCAGCCCCATCAGTTGGGACAGGCCGAAATCACGGATCAGATCCGCTTTGAGGGCCTGCCGGCCCTCCGGGGTGGTTTTCTCCAGGTGCCGGCCTACGGGAGACCAGCCGGGCAGCCGTTCGCGGTTGTGCGTGTACAGGCAGGGATGGTCGCCCGCGGTCTGCACCTGCCCCGCGAAGTTGTCGATCTCGCCGGAGATGATTTTGGCCAGGGTGGTCTTTCCGACACCGGACGGCCCGAAAAGGGCGTGAAACCCAGGTGTGTCGACGGTTACATCCAGGCCGGCGAAAAGCGGGGTTTCCGCGCCGGCATACTGGAACCTAATCTTGTGGCATGCAATCATCCCTAGCCCTTTTGTACCAGCTGGCAAGGTGCAGCACTACGCGCATGGCGAGCGTCGCCGGGATGGTCCACACTTGGTTCATCGGCCTGCCCCACACCAAACCGACCTTTTGGGCCGCTTCGATCGATCCCGACGGGTTAATTGCCGCCGGTGGCACCGGCAAGGCGTTCGAGCACCGTGCCCTCCTCGTCGAGCAGGAAAATCAAAAATCCGCTGTCGGCGGCATGCTGGGCGAGGTCTTCATAAATAATGGCCTGAACCTCGTACTTTTTCTTGCGATCGAGGTGCAGATAGAGCAGGGCCTGCTGGGCGGCCTCCTTGTTCAAAAAGGCCGGGATGTAGTCGAGGTTGTGCTCGGTATCGGTCTGCCCGACGATCTGCTCGCTCGGTCCCGTTTTCAAAACGGCCACATACAGCCAGGTGGTGTTGTCGATGGTCATGCCGATGGCTCCTTGGTGCCGCCTGCTGCGAGAAGTGCCCCGCCACGCGCGCGTCGGCGACGGCCGGATGGAAATATTCAGAATCCCATGTCCTCGTTGATCAGAACCACTTTGACCCGCTCTTTGGGAAAGCTTTTTTCGGTGATGGTCCACGTGTTGCATATCCGGTCCGGGCTGCTGCAATCTTGGCAGCGTCCGGTTTTGCCGCAGGGCCCCTTCTTGTCCAGGCGCATGACATTGACCGGCGCGGCGTAGTGTTTGATGCGATCGATGGCGGCCGTGCGGTCGGCCACGATCTTGTTGCGCCCGATGAAGATCAGAACCTGCCTGGGGCCGAAGGTCAGGGCGGCGACCCGGTTGCCGATCATGTCCAGGTTGATCAGGTGCCCGGCCTCGGTGACGGCGTTGGTTCCCGTGATGAACAGGTCCACCAGCAGCGATTCCCGCCGCCGCTGCATGCTCTCTTCCGGTGACAGGCTTTTGTCGTAGGTGTCGATCACCGTGTAGCGGGGGTCGTTTTTCAGCGCTTCGTAGAGCCGGGTGCCGACGAAGGTAATCGAACCGCCCCACGAGATGGTTTTGGGGGCCATGGTCGGAATAATGGTGTCGTAGGCGATTTTTTTGGCCAGATCCTTGTTGTCGGCGATGTAGACGTCGAAGTTGTTCGACTCGAGGGATTTTTTTAGTCTTTGGAGCCGAATGTCCCAGTAGTGCCGGATGGGATTGTCCACGAGGATCTCCTTTGGTTGTGCCGCATGACGCCGTTTGGGGATGGTTTTGGATTCGGTTGTATCCCCCCTTCGTGGATGTGTCAAGCACCTCTGGCCGCGGTCAGACCAACCGGATCAGCACCAGAAGCAGTGGCAGGACGATCACCAGGGCCGCAGTGGTCGTAAACCAGCAGGCATTGGCCAGGTCGAGGTCCAAATCGTAGAGTGACGGCGGGATCAGGGCGTTGAAGGCCACCGGCATGGCGGACAGGATCATCACGACTTTCAAGGGCAGGCCGTCGTTGATCTCGCCATAGCCCAGCGACCAGGCCACAGTGGTGGCAAACAGGGGCACGGCCATGAATTTGATCGACGCCACCAGTCCACACGCTTTCAGGTGGTGGCGCACCTGTTTAAAACGCATGGCCAGGCCGATGGAGATGAGCAGCAGGCCGGTTCCCAGAGGAATGAAGAGGGCGTTGACGGTGCCAAAGAATTCGGGCCGGGCAACACCGGACAGATTGAGCAGCCCCCCCAGGGCGATGCTGCCAAGGGCCACCCGGATGAAAGGATCGCGCGCCAGGGCCTTCAAGCGCTGGCCAGTGTCGTCCGCTGTGCCCTCCACGGTGCTGTAATATTTGGCGATGGGAAATCCCACTGCGTAGTAGGTCAGCTCTTCGAACAGTTTGTAGATCGGCACCAGGGCAAAACCGCCTTCCCCCAGGTAGATGTAGCAGATCAAGGCACCGATGGACCCGATGTTGGTGAAGGCCCCGCAGGGGATCAGCGCCCCGGTCTGACGGGGTTCCAGCGAGAGGATCCTGGCCGCGATCAGGGCCAGAACGCCCCCCAAGGTGATGGCCCCCACCCCGATCAACGGCAGGGCCGCGATGGAGAGGGATTGAACGTTTACGATCCAGATGGCCCCCACCACGGTCAGCGGCAGAAGGAACAGCAGGGCCGTTTTCTGGAGAAGCTTGCGAAGGGCCTCGAGCGCGATCGGCAGGCGGACCAGCCCGGCATCGGACAGCCGTTGAATCGCATATCCAATCGACAGGCCAACCACGATGATGCCCAGGGAGAAGAGAAGCTTGCTCACTTCAGGGTTTCATCTCCATGCCGCACTTGGGACAGAAGATGGCGGCCAGGTTGTGTTTGTCCATCACCGCCTCACCGGGCAGATCGATGTAAAAAACGCCTTGGCCCGGGTCGCTGCAGGCCTCGTTGTAGCAGTAAAACCGGTTCGGGGCGGCCCGGTCGATGTCGGTCGGCAACGGCTTCATCTCCTTGCCGCAGCGGGGGCAGAAAATCGTGGCCAGATTGTTGCCGTCCATGACGGCCTCCTGGGCCAGCTCGAGAATGAACGGTCCTTTTCCCGACCCGGTGCAGGCGTTGCTGTTACAGAAAAATCGGTTCGGCATTTTGAATGCTCCTTGTTTCCCTGGGCCCGGATGTTGATCGGACGCCAGCTTTCTTTTGGCGTTCGGCCCGCCCGCGACAGGCAGGCATGCCGCCAGGCCATACCGACACGGTAGCCGGGCGTCAGCGCCGGTCCATACCCGGACGGGTTCGCGTTGAGGTTGAGCGAGCCATGCTTCGGTCGGTTCTATGATGCGGCCGATCGCCTGGATTGTCAAAGTAAAGGAATGCCCCATCCCGGTGGCCGGGTCGAGGCGCAACGGCATGCCGTCAGGAAATCAAGCCCAGCAGTTCCTGCCGGCTGAAGGCTTTGAGCAGCCCCGGGTCGTCCTCGCGGACGATGTCGGCCATCAATTGGCGCTTTTTTTCAATGATGGCGGATATCTTTTCCTCGAGGGTGCCCGCTGTGACCAGTTTGAACACCTGCACGCCGCGCCGCTGGCCGATGCGGTGGACGCGGTCGGTGGCCTGGTCCTCCTTGGCCGCGTTCCACCAGCGGTCGTAGTGGATAACCACCGATCCGGCCACCAGGTCGATCCCGGTTCCCCCGGCTTTCAAGCTGCCCACAAAGACCCGGCAGGCCGGGTCGCTGTTGAAGGTCTCGATCAGGCGGCCGCGGTCCCGGCTGGCGCCGGTGAGGACCACGTGGCCGATCCGTTGCCGGCCCAAATGGTCGACGATGATTTCGATCATGGCCGTGAACTGGCTGTAAACGACCACTTTCTGTCCCGATGCCAGGCTCTCGTCCAGGAGATCTTTGAACAGTTCCCATTTCCCCGAATCGGTGTCCGAGTCGTCCGCCGTCTGCCGGTCGATCATGGCCGGGTGGTTGCAGATCTGTTTGAGCAGGGTCAGCAGTGCAAAAATGTGGATGTAGGGGATCGACGCCTTTTCGTCCTGCAGGGTCGACACGATTCCCGCCGCCCTGCGCGCGATGGCGTCACGGTAAAGCTTGACCTGTTTTTCGGTGAGCTCGCAAAAGCGAATGTCCTCGATCTTTTCGGGCAGCTCCTGCAGGACCCGGCTTTTGAGGCGGCGCAGGGTGAAGGGATAGATCAGGCGGCGCAAGCGGTCCTTGTTCCCGGGTCCGGCGTCCGCGGCAAACTGGCTCGCAAAGTGTCGATCCGTTCCCAGGTAGCCGGGAACGGCGATGTCCATCAGCGCCTTGAGTTCTAAAACCGTGTTTTCGATGGGGGTGCCGGTCAGGCCGATTTTGATGCCGGCATCCAGGGCTCGGGCGGCGGCATGGGTCTTGGTGTCGGCGTTCTTGATGTGTTGTATCTCGTCGAGGACGACCAGGGCGAAGCGGGTGGTCCTGAGTTGGCCGATGTCCCTGAGCAAAAGGCCGTAGGAGGTGATCAGCACGTCGGCACCTTCCAGGGCGGCCGTCAGATCCCGATCGCCGCCGTAATAGGCGTCGACCGCCAGGGCCGGGAGGTGCTGGTCGAGTTTCGCCACCCAGTGGCTCAGCACCGTTGTGGGACAGACGACCAGGTAGGGCCCCTTGGGCTGGCTGCCTTGATGAATGCAGGCCATCAGGGCCATGATCTGATGGGTCTTGCCCAGCCCCATGTCGTCGCACAACAGGCCGCCGAAGCGGTTTTCCCACAGCCACCAGAGCCAATTGAGGCCGGTTTGCTGGTACTGGCGCAGCGGGGCCGTCAACCCGGGTTCCGGCGGGGGAGCGGCCGGTGCCAGTTCCAGAATCCGGGTCAACTCCTGGCTGAAGGCCGTCGCACCGGCTACCGTGGGCGGCGTCGCCGTCAGGGACGCGAGCTGGAAGAGCTCCTGGCGGGTCAATCGGATGGCCTGGCCGTCCCTGCCGAACCGTTCCGGCGGCAACTCCGCGGCCATGGCCGCCGCGGCCGCCACCGCTTCGGCCTGGGTGTCCACCCATCCGCCGGGGGTGCCGATGTATCGGGTAGATTCCTGGCGGGCCTTTACCAGGTCCGTCAACGAGATAGATGCTTCCCCGAATCCGTAGGCGACCGAAATCCAGCACCAGTCCCGGTCAATGGCGGTGGGCGTCAGGGTCATGTCGTTCCAGTTGCGCAGCAGCTCCAGCCCCTTGACGTCCGGATCGACCACAAACCCGTCTCCGTCCAGATCGTCCCCCACCGCTTCGAGAAAGCTCGGGATCTGGTAGTGTTTGAAGGTCATTTTCCGAGGGGTCTGGAAACAGCGGGCGGTGCCGGGCTTTTCGAGTTCGGCCAGGATCTTGAGCTCGGGAATGTAGATCAGATCGCCGTAGATGAACCGCTCCAGCCCCTCCCGGGAAAAGAAGCGCTGTTCGCCCTGGGCCTGCAGCATCTGGATGACGGGATAGACATCCAGGTCGGTTTCGGTTTTGCGGCTGACCCGGAAAATACTCTTGAGGGGAATGGGATGGATCGGCAAGTCGTGCTGGTTCGGCAAATGGCTGCGGAAGCAGTCCAGCAACGGGCGGACCCGGCGGCGAGCGATGCTGGCATGGAAAATGGGCCTTTTGTCGGGGTCCGTGCAGGTGATGACGAAGGTGCCGGAGTTTTCATCCACCGATGGAAAAAAGCGGCAGCGGCCGTCGCCGAATTCCACAAAGCAGTGGTAGGCCAGTCGAAACCACAAGCTGCCTTCAAAAGCCTGGCGCCGTGACTGCCGGTGAAGGTCGCGCAGCTGCCGCTCCGCATCGGTCATGGTCAGCAGCTGCAACCGGGCCATGATTTCGGCCCGGTCCGGGACCTGATTGTCGTCGCCAGCCGAAAAGGCGCCCAGCCGCTCGGCAAAGCGGTCGCGATCCGGGTTGGGCGACACGTAGGTGATGACGGTGTGCCCGTCCGGCGCCTTGATTTTCAGCACCACGCGGTCGTTGTCCCGGTAAAACCGGGTCTGCACGGCTTGGGGCGTCAGCCGGTCGCCCTGGCTGAGCACGCCGGCCAGTTCGTGCCAGAGGCTGGCGTTGAACCGGCTCGCCAGGTCCGCTAGCCCGCTCCGGGAGCCGTGCCGGCCGATGGCGCCATACAGCGCCTTCAGATGGTTGCAGGTTGTTTTCTTGGATTGCTGGCAGGTGCAAAATTGTTGCGATGGATTGCCATCCACGAAAAAGGCGATTCCCGGATGCGGGTCGTCGGGGGCCGGCACCCGGGCGGCGGCATGGCGAATGAATTCGATGGCATGGTCTATCATCGGCAATGATTTCTAATTTTTAGTTTTGGTCACGCTGACGGCGCATGGCGGCATCGGCAGCGACCCTTTTTTAGGGTCGCTGCCTGGCGCTGTCAAGCCCGGCTGCCGAAGCCGGGTGTGTCCGAAACGCTTTAAGGATGCCGGGTGACTGTGGTATGGTCGACCAAGCGCCCGCCGCGGTTCCATACGCTAAAGAAAAGGATGGCAATCGATGGCCTATTATCGCACCCGTGACGGATGCAGCCTCTATTACGAGACCATTGGTTTCGAGTTGGCCAGGCCGGTCGTGGTCTTTTTGAACGGCACGCTGCAGACGACCATGTATTGGAAAGTGATCGCAGCGGCCCTCAAACCCGAGTTGCGGTCACTGCTTTACGATGCCCGCGGGCAAGGCGCCAGCGATCTGGGCGATCTGCCGCTTTCCCTGGACCTGCATCTGGAGGACCTGCTGGGCCTGATGCGGCACCTGGAACTGGGGCCGGTCTGTATGGTGGGGCTCAGCCATGGCGCCCTGCTGGGCTATGCCCTGGCCCGCCGCCGGCCGCAGGCGGTCAGTCGGCTGGTGGTGTGCGCGGTCGGAGCCGGGCAAACGATGCGGTCGCGCCTGATCGTGCGATCCTGGTCGACTGTCCTCCAGGCGGCCGGCCTTGAGGCCCTGGTCGCAGCCGTCGTGCCGCATGTGTTCGGAGAGCGGTATCTGGCCGCCAACGCCAAGGTTCTCGAACGGGTCGCCAGAGCCATCGTTCGCCGCAATCGCGAACCTGCCGTAGCGGCCCATCTGGCTGCCATGGCGGGCTATCCCGGGTTGCGGACCATGATGGGCCCCGTGGCTGCACCGCTCCTGGTCATGTGTGGATCGGACGATCCCCTGGTCAGCGTGCGCGGCGCGCTCGAACTGGCCGACAAAAGCGGCGCCAGACACCTGGTGGTCGGGGATGCGGGCCACTCCATACCGGTCGAAGCGCCCAAACTGTTTTTGAAGACGATCGCCCAATTCCTTTCGGGGCGTTGGGTGGACATGCCCGAAGGTCTTTAACTGTTTTAACAAGGAGCACAGCAAAGATGATCAGCGTAGGCATTGTCGGATGGCGCGGCATGGTAGGGTCGGTTTTGATGGAGCGCATGCGCGCCGAAAATGATTTCGCCGATCTGGAGGCGGTCTTTTTTTCCACCACCCAGGCCGGCGCCGCCGGGCCCGATATCGGGGCCGGCTCCCAGACGGTCCACGATGCCGGGGACCTCAAGAAGCTGGCCGAGCTGGACGTGATCCTCTCGTGCCAGGGTGGCGGCTACACCGAAAAGGCCCATGCGGCCCTGCGGGAAATGGGCTGGAATGGGTATTGGATCGATGCCGCCTCAACCCTGCGGATGAATGACGACAGCGTGATTGTCCTCGATCCGGTCAATCGCAGCGTCATCGACAGGGGCCTCGAGGCGGGCATCAAGAACTTCATCGGCGGCAACTGCACGGTGTCGCTGATGCTCATGGCCGTCGGAGGGCTGTTTGCCAAGAACTGGGTGGCCTGGCTGACCTCCATGACTTACCAGAGTGCCTCGGGGGCCGGGGCCAACAACATGCGTGAGCTGGTCATGCAGATGGGTCGGATAGGGGACGGGGCCCGGTCCCTGCTGAGCGACCCGGCCGCCTCCATCTTGGACATCGATCGGCAGATCGGGGCGACGCTGGCCGATCCGGATTTTCCGGTACAGTATTTCGGGGCACCCCTGGCGGCCAGCCTGATTCCCTGGATCGACCGGGCCATGGCCAACGGCCAGACCCGGGAAGAGTGGAAGGGGCTGGTCGAAACCAACAAAATCCTGGGGCGCACGCCCAACCCCATCGCCATTGACGGCCAGTGCGTGCGCGTGGGCGCCATGCGCTGCCACAGCCAGGCCCTGACCGTCAAGCTGACCGAGGAGATCCCCCTGGACGTCATCGAAAAAACGATCGCCAGCGCCAACGACTGGGTGACAGTGGTGCCCAACGACAAGGAGGCCACCCTGGCGCAGCTCAGCCCAGCGGCCGTTTCCGGAACGCTGGCGGTGCCGGTGGGCCGCCTACGCAAAATGACCCTGGGACCGCGATTTTTAACCCTGTTCACCGTTGGCGACCAGTTGCTCTGGGGAGCGGCCGAACCGTTGCGCCGCGTTCTGAACGTCATCCGGGATTACCTGGGCAAATAGACGCGTGCCGTGATTGGACGGTCCAATGCATGATGATCGCGCCAACCCGGTCAGAACCTGCAGGAAAGCCCGGCTTCCAGGGTAAAGGTCCGCCAGCGGACCGCTTCGAGGCTGGTCTCTACCACAGTGCCGTCGGCGTAGAAGGTGCGATCCAGTCCGTTGTCCGCGGTCATTTCCCTGAGCGTCATCCCCACATGGATGCCCCAGCGATTTTTCAAGGCCAGGTTTATGGCCGCGCCTGCCGTAAACCCTTCGCCGTCGGCCTGGTGAATGAAGCTGACCGGATGGTTGAAATCCGTACGCAGATTCCAGTTGGCCTCGGCATCATAGTCCACCCGGTGGTATTCACCGGTGAGGCGCACGTCGACGGCACCGATAAGACCGTTGGTATACGGCGCCGAAAATAGAAGGTCGAGGCCGACCCACGGCCCGATCCAGCGGGTCTGGTAGCGGCTGTTCAGGTTCTCGAACGGGCCGATGGGCGTTGTGGCCGGCGGCGCCGTGAAGACCTGGTTGCCGTCGACGATGTTCAGGTCCTGTTCGGAGACGGCATACCCGATCATGGGGCAGATGGTGAAGCGCGATTCAAAAAATTTAAAGCCTGGGCCGACCCCTGCCTCCCCGTCCCAGACATTGTGCCCATCCACGCCGTTGAGTGAGCGCGAGAATTCCTGGGTGCGATTGTCGCCGGCATAGTCCGAATCCCGGTTGCTGCCGGAGATCACGCTGCCGTAATCCAGATGGCCGCGAACGTGGATGCGGTCCCAGACGACGGTGCGATTGGCCAGTTTCAGCTGCAGGATGTCGAGACTGCTCCAGGTGAGCTCTGAGAGCACGTTGGGGGCCGTGCCCTGCAGGTTGCCGGCGATGTGCCAGTTCAGCGTGTCGGTGCGATAGCCGGCGGTAAGGGTGAAGATCGTCTCGATCCAGTCGCTCCATGGGCCTTTCTCAGTGCCGGCGCCGGGCGGGTTGGTCGGTGCAAGAGCCTGGGAAAAGGCCTGCGGCGCGACAGTGGTCAGCAACCATCCCACCAGCACGGTCGTCGTCAACAGCCGGGCAAACCATCTTGGGCATGCGGTGTGCGGGTTGTCATCCATGAGGGTGCTGTACTCGCATGAAATTTAATGAAATTCAAGTCTTAAACCTGACAACGGCTGTCTTGACTTGCCGGTGGCGCTGGCATACAGTGGTGCGATTTTAGCGTTTCGCGCTGCCTGGCATTCACTTTTTTGAAAAAGCGACCATGACCGATCCCGAACCGCGCACCGACGACATCACCCGCACCGCGGTAGCGTTGTTCCAGTTCGCCATCGATCGCGGCGACATGAACACCATTTTGGATGCCCTGCCCTTGGATGCGCCCGACAAACGGGCGATCATGGAATATGAAATTCAGATTCTTCGTATCGTTGCGGTGGGCTGGGCGATCACCTTTTTCCTGGCCGACAAGCCCTGGAAAACGCCCCTTGGCCACCATTTCTGGCAGCAGGTCCGGGATTTTTCCGAAACGTTGTCTGCCTCGGCGACCCTGACGGTGGGGTCGGAGGTCGACTACTTCAGGATCCTCAAAACCCGCCTGGACCACTACGTGGGCGCCCTGGACGCGGCCGGGAAGATCTTGCAGCCGGCCATGGCGATCGGCCCGGCCTTTGCCGAGATTTGCGGCGACCGGAACGATGCCTGTGCCGTGTTGGCCGGCAGCAAGATGTTCGTGCACGCCATTCATGCCGTCCGGGAGCATCTCGACGCGGTCGCCGGGGAGACGGAGTAGATGGTGACCATCCTTGGTTCCCGCAGGTTGCAGGCGGTCATCGCTGGCCTGCTGCTCACGGCGGCGTTTCCCAAACCGGGCCTGTCGGCCCTGGCCTGGCTCGCACTGGTGCCCCTGTTGACCGCCGTGCGCGACCTTTCCGCCGGTGCCGCCTTCAGGACCGGCATGATCGCCGGGCTGGCCCACTATCTGACCCTGCTCTACTGGGTCGTGCTGACCATGCGCGACTATGGCTTCCTGCCCTGGTGGCAGTGCCTCTCCCTGCTGTTCCTGCTCGCTGCCTATCTGGCGGCTTTTCCGGGGCTGTTCGCCATGGCCCTGGCGCGCTTCGGCCGTAGACCGGCCGCCCTGATCCTGCTGGCGCCGGTCGCCTGGGTGGCGCTGGAGTATCTGCGCAGCTTTCTGCTGACCGGTTTTCCCTGGGGCATGGTCGGCTATTCCCAGTTTAATCAATTGCACATCATCCAGGTCTCGGATATATTCGGGGTGTACGGGGTGTCATTTCTGGTGGTGTTGGGCAACACGGCCTGCGGGTTGCTGCTGATGGCCGCTGCCGGCCAGCGGTGGCAGGGACGGCCGGTGAATCGCGCCACGGCGGTGCTGGCTGCCGTGAGCTTTTTGATCCTTTTCGGCCTGAACTGGACTTACGGCAGCGAGCGGATCGCGGCCGTGAACCGATCCATGGCCGGGGCGGGGACGACGCGTGTGGCCGTGATCCAGGGCAACATCGACCAGGCCCGCAAGTGGGACCCCGCCTTTCAGATCGGGACGACCCAGAAATATGTGCGTCTGACGCGCACGGCCGCTGAAGATCAACCGGACCTGGTGGTGTGGCCGGAAACGGCCACGCCGTTTTACTTCGGGGCCAGTGTCAAACTGTCGCGGCTGGTTACGAATGTGGTCCGCGATACGGGCATTCATCTGCTGTTGGGAAGCCCCAGCGCCGAGACGGTTGCCGGCCGGCAGGCCTACTACAACAGCGCCTTCATGGTGGCGCCGGACGGCCGGGCCACGGGGCGCTACGACAAGGTGCATCTGGTGCCCTTTGGCGAGTACGTGCCCTTGAAGCGGCTGTTGTCCTTTGCAGGCAAGATGGTGGCCCAGGTGGGTGACTTCTCGTCCGGCGAAAAAGGCCGCCTCCTGGCCTGGGGGGCCGGCGCCCCGCCGGTTGGTGTACAGATCTGTTTCGAAATCATATTTCCGGGGCTTTCGCGATCCCAGGTCAACAACGGTGCCGGCCTGCTGGTCAACCTGACCAACGACGCCTGGTTCGGGAAAAGCGCGGCGGCCTACCAGCACTTTGCCATGACGGTGTTCCGGGCCGTGGAAAATCGCCGCAGCCTGGTGCGCTCCGCCAACACGGGCATCAGCGGGTTCGTGGAACCCACCGGTCGAGTCGCGGTGCGCACGGCCCTGTTCGAAGATGCCGTGGTTGCCCGGGCGGTGCCCGTCCTGAGCGCCATCACGGCATACACCCGCTTCGGCGACCTGTTGGCGCTGGTCTGCCTGATGGTCATGGTCGTGCTGGTGGGCCGGCCCATGATCCTGAGGTGGCGCGGCCGTGTGCATGGCCGACCGATAAAAATAGCCGATTGGATCAAACAGAAGTTCAGCCCCGGGGCTGACCGAGGAGATAACCGATGAGTACCGAAGCCAGACAGACACTGAAAGTGCACCGCCAGAAACTCGACCAGCTCAAGGAGTATCTTTGACCTGGCCAACCAGGAGAAGCGGCTGCAGGAAATCGAGGCGGAGATCGCCCGGAGCGGGTTCTGGGACAACCCTGAGGCCACCACGGCCATCCTGAAAGAGCGCACCCTGCTGGGGCAGCGCATCGACACCTTTCGAGGCTTGGAGAAAGAGCTCGAGGAGGCCGGGATCCTCCTGGAACTGGCCATCGAGGAGGAGGACGCCGAGGCATTGGTCGAGGCCTGCGGCCAGATCGAGATCCTGGGCCGGCGGACGCACCAGTTCTCCCTGGATCTGATGCTGGACGGCGCGGACGACCCCAACAACGCCATCATCTCCATCAACGCCGGCGCCGGCGGCACCGAGGCCCAGGACTGGGCCGAGATGCTTTTTCGCATGTACCTGCGCTGGGTCGAGGCCAAGGGGTTTAAGGCCGGTATCGTCGATCTCCAGCCCGGTGACGAAGCGGGCATCAAAAGCGTCACCTTCACCGCCGCCGGTCGCTTCGCCTACGGCTACCTCAAGTCGGAAACCGGCGTTCATCGGCTGGTACGGATCTCACCTTTCAACGCCAGCGGCAAGCGCCACACCTCGTTCGCCTCGGTCTTCGTCTACCCCGAACTCGACAACGAGATCGAGGTCGACATTGACGACAAGGACCTGCGCATCGATGTGTTTCGGGCCAGCGGCGCCGGCGGCCAGCACGTGAACAAGACCAGCAGCGCCGTGCGCATCACCCACTTGCCCAGCGGCATCGTGGTGCAGTGCCAGCAGGAGAAATCCCAGCACCGCAACAAAGACATGGCCATGAAGGTTCTCAAGGCGCGGCTCTACGAAGCGGAGAAGCGCAAGCAGGACGAGCGGCTGCAGGAGATCCACGACGGCAAGGACGATATCGCCTGGGGCAGCCAGATTCGGTCCTATGTGCTGCACCCGTATCAGATGGTCAAGGATCACCGCATCGGCCTGGATGTGGGTAATGTCAACGCCGTTCTGGACGGTGACATCGATCTTTTCATCGAAGGGGTGCTCTTGTCGGCCAAGGCCTAGTGTTCAACCAGCGGTGACAGCAGTTGGCCCAGCCCGGCGTTCCTGTGGGTCTGGCCTCTTTTACGGCAAGGAACCGGTAAAAACGATGAGCGAGCGCGTCGATCCGGAAGCCATTATCACCGGCTTTTATCCTGTCGGCAGCCCTACCCGCAGTTTGCTGCTGCGCCACGGCGAGTTGGTGGGCGGCAAGGCGCTGGCGATCCTCGATCGGGCCCCATGGCTGACGGCCGATCGTGAATTCGTCGTCCAGGCGGCCATGCTCCATGACATCGGCATCGGCCGAACCTGTTGCCCAGAACTGGGTTGCCACGGAACGCTGCCTTATGTTTGCCATGGCGCCGAAGGCCGCGCCATGCTCGACCCTCTGGGCCTCGAGCGCCATGGGCTGGTCTGTGAGCGGCATGTGGGTGTAGGGGTCAGCCGTGAGCAGGTCGTGCGCGGCCAATGGCCCATGCCGCCGCGTGACATGCTGCCACTTTCCGTTGAAGAGCGTCTGATCTGCTATGCGGACAAGTTTTTTTCCAAGACCGACAACGGCGCGCACGAGAAGACCGTCGCTGACATCTGCGCCGGCCTGGCCCGGCATGCGGCGCAGTACGTCGAGCGGTTTATGGTCCTTCACCGGGAGTTTAGCGGTCCGTAGGCGGTAACAGGAAGTCAGTTCATGCATCCAGACAGCCTTCGAGAGGCGCTGCGATTTTATTTTATCACCGACGACGCCGCAGGGGGCGTTGGTATGCGGGATCAGGTGCGCCTGGCAGTTGAGGCCGGTGCCGGAATGGTTCAGTACCGCCGCAAGTCCTTTTCACTGGATGACTATGCGGAGGTCGAGGCCATCGCGCGGTGTTGCCGCGCGGCCGGCGTACCCCTGGTGGTCAACGACAACGTACTGCTGGCCAAGGCCGTGGGCGCCGACGGCGTGCACGTCGGTCAGGACGATGCCGCACCGCAGCTGGCCCGTCGTGTCATGGGGCCGCATGCCATCGTGGGTGTGTCGGTCTCAACCCTAGCGGAACTGGCAGATACCGACCTGACCCCGTGTGACTACATCGGCGCCGGTCCCACCTTTGCCACCGACACCAAAGTCGATGCCAAACCGGCCCACGGGCTTGCCGGACTGCGGGAGATGGTTGCCCGTTCGCCGCTCCCGGTGGTGGCTATCGGCGGCATCGGTCCGCACAATGCAAGCGACTGCTTTGCCTCCGGCGCTGCCGGGGTGGCCGTCATCAGCTGTATCACCCGGGCGGACGATCCCGCCGCCGCCGCTGCGGCGATGGCAACCGCCTGCCGGATCGCACCCCCAAGAGGACGCTGACACGCCGAGTCGTTATGGGAATCAGAAGACGGTTACTCTACGCAGCAGCCATCCTCGTCGGTACGATCCTGATGGGCAGCCTGGGCTACTACCTGATCTTCGAGGGCAGCGCCAGCTACCTGGACTGCCTCTACATGACCGTTATATCGCTGACCACCGTGGGGTATGGCGAGGTGCTGGGCATCACCGGCAACGCCAGTGCCCAAATTTTCACCATGCTGCTGATCCTTTTCGGCATGGGCATCATCCTCTACTCCATCGGTTCGCTGACGGCCATGTTGATCGAAGGCGAGTTGACCGGCATGCTCAGGAGAAGGAAAATGGAAAAAAAGATCAATGCCCTGTCCGGTCACTACATCGTCTGCGGAGGCGGTGAGACCGGCTTCCCGCTGGCCGTCGAACTGGTTACCAGCAAGGCCAGCGTGGTAATGGTGGAAGCGGACGACGACGCCATCGCGCGTTGCCGCCAGGTCAAGGGTCTCTGCTACGTCCAGGGCGACGCCACCGACGACAAGAACCTGATCGCGGCCGGCATCGAGCGCGCCAGCGGCATCACCATCTGCCTTCCGTCGGACAACGACAACCTCTACATCACCATGACCGCCCGCATGCTCAACCCCACGGCGCGCATCATCAGCCGCATGACCAACAGCCGCCTCAAGCCAAAGCTGCTCAAGGCCGGCGCCACATCGGTGGTCTCCCCCAACGCCATCGGCGCGTTGCGTATGGCCTCGGAGATGATCCGACCGGAAGCCGTGGAGTTTCTGGACAACATGCTCAGAAGCGAGCGCGGCGAGCTGCGCATCAACCAGATCGCCGTCCACGGCGGCTCGACCCTGGTGGGCAAGACGATCATGAACTCCGGTTTGCGTGACCGGTTCAACCTGCTCCTGCTGGGTGTGCGCCGCAGCGACGGTGAATTCGAATTCCGCCCGCCCAGCTCATTTATCCTGGAGGCCGGAATGACCCTGATCGTCATGGGTGATATCGACAATATCGATCGGGCGCAGGAGGTGCTGTGAGGGTTTTCGGACCGGTGACTATCGTCGGGGCATGCTCGGTCAATGGGCTTTTCGTTCCGCCCGAAACCGCCCAGCCATGCACACGGCGGACATGCCGGCCACGCTTTCGATCAGTTCGGGCAGGGAGATCTGGCGGTTGAAGTCTCCCAGGTGGGGACCGCTGGTGATCAGGATGTCCTTGGCACCGCGTGTCAGCGTGTCGATCCGGTCCGGGCGGCAGCCCCTTTCCATCAGAAAATCGTGGAATTCCCGGTCCGTTAGGGTCTGCTGATCGACGCGGCGCAGCAGTTCGGTCATGTGCCGATCCACGCCCATTTCGGCGACCATGCGCCCGACAAGCCGATCCAGATCCACGGGCGGCCGTGCGGCGGTCCGCGAACCGGTGAATCCCAGGTAGTAGCGCTCGAAAACCTGCCGGATCATGGACCCCAGCAGCTCGCGGTCAAAAAGGTCGCGTGCGTCCACGGGCGCGCCATCGCCGTCCAGGCCGACCCGGGCGGCGTCGCGGCCGCGGAAATGGCTGCCGGCCACCAGCAGCAGGCTGAACAGGTGGTTGCCGATGTGCCGGTACAACATGCGGCTGTCGGCTTGAAAAGAGATCAGGTGTTCGAAGTCCCTGAGGCCCGACAGTCCGAAGTTGGGGAAGGCGCACGAGTCGATCCAGCGGTCCAGCCGTCCCGCCCGAAACCACTGGTAGCGTCCCTGGTCGTCGCGGCGCAGCCGCTGGGTGCGGTTGTGAAACAACGGGATCGGCGCATCGTGAATGATCCCGTCGGCGGCCAGGCGGCCCAGCAGAAAGGCGTTGCGGCCCAGGATTTGGCAGGCCGCCGCGCCGTCGATTCCAGGGTGGTTGGGGTAGACGAAATAGTCCCGGTGGGCCAAAAAAGCGATGCCCAATCGGTCCGGGTGGGGACGCAGTGTGCGGGGAGGCGGCAGGGGCAGTTGCCTGATCCGAAGGATCCCATGGCGGCCGGATGCCACCGGGGCCGGAACGTGAAAGCGGCAGTCGACAGCGTGGCGCGGTTGCCTCAGGGTTCGCATCCAGCGGATCTCTTTTTCCAGGCCGGCGGACGTCTCCGTGTCCCGGGCCAGCTTGACCACCAGCAGGCGGTTGCGATTGGCCACCGGCACCACCAGGCTCCGGCCGATGTAGCGCGGCGCTCCACCGGTTTTCAGTCGGTTGACGGCCAGCAGATCCGGCCATGTGACGGTCCGCGGGGTGCCTGCCTGGCAGTCGGGCCGGACCGGTCCTTTGATGGACACCGGCAGGCTTCCCAGGGCTTCGGCGACGCCCCGGTGGGCGCTGCCGCGGGTCTCGAGCAGCAGATCGCCCAACGATGCCAGCTCCCTTGCGCCCGCCCCGTTGGCGCCGGGGCAGGCGGCCATGTCGGTCATGACCGAGGCGGCTTCACGAAAGAGGAAATAGGCCTGCCGGACCTTGCCGAATGCTCCCGATGTCAGCAGCTGCCTCAGGGCCGTGATGGTGGCACCGTCCAGCAGGCCGGGGTGCTGTCGCGCCAGCCGGCGCAGGTCGGCAACCGCATGGTAGGTGGCGACAAAATCGAAATGCGGGTCGCTGAGGGCCGATTCGGCCCTGGATTTGAGTGTGCGGGGGTAGGCGTTCATGCGGATTGCATCAGAAGGCGAACGTCCGCCATCGTTCGGTCATCCATTGCGCCGATTTGCTCACAGCCCGACCAATGCGGCCACCTCGGACAGGTGGCGAATGTGGTGATCGGCGCTCAAGGCGGGGTTGCGGTAGGCCACAAAGGGTACCCCGGCGGCCCTGGCTGCCGATTCGTCCACCGCGGAGTCGCCCACGTAGATCACCTCTGCAGGGGCGACCGAAAAGTGGTCGACGACCCGCTCGAGTGCTTCGGGGTGCGGTTTCGGAAAGCGCACGTCCAGGGCGCAGACCACCAGGTCGAACAGGTGCTCGATGTGATTGTCGCTCAGCACGCGCGCCATGGTGTCGGTGCGGTTGGTGGCCACTGCCGTCCGATATCGCGGGCGCAGGCGTTCGAGCAGCGGCACCAGATCGGGCTCCATCCGCATGAACTTCAAAAAGGGCTGGTAGCCGATTTGCCGGCGGTAGGCGTTGACCGCCTCGCGCATGGACGGGTCCGGGACAAGGTGGGCCAGGACCTGGTCGACCGCGTGCATGTGCGCAAAGGCCAACTGGTCGGGCGTCATGGCCGGCAGGTGGAAGCGTTCGAGCAGGTGGTTGTAGTAAGCCCGGTTGGCGTCGCGGGATTCGAACATGACCCCATCGCAGTCGAAGGCAACCACCTTGGGATGCGGCTCCCGCCGATCGTTTTCCCTGGCGGCTGGCGGCTCGGCCATCCCGGTAGTGGTGTCGTTCATATCGCCGTCAGGCCGCCTTCAACCGTCGCCCGCTTTTTTTTCAGGCGTCGAGGGGTCGGGTTGCGACACGGCGGCCGTGATTTGGCCATACACGGGAACGGTGATGGTCGGCTTGACCGTACTGTCGGTGGTCAGGATCAACATGTCCGCGTAGCGGCCGGCGGTGGTTTTTTTGTTGACAACCGTGACGATGTACCCGTTCTCGTCGGCCCGCTCGAACTCCTGGACGTCGACGGCGATGTCATTGCCATTTCTGGCCTTGGCCTCGAGAATCTTGAACGGGAAGGCCGCCTGGCGCCAGATGGTGATCGTCGCTTTGATGTCGGTTCCCGCGGGTCCGGCCAGCCGGGCATAGGGCGGATCCATGCGGGCGAACTGCAGCACCGGACCGGCGATGCTGAGGGTGATCCGGGGGTTTTCGGCATCGTTGGTGAAGACTTCGATATGTTTCTTCAAGGTCCGGCCGCCGTAGCCGTTGGTGTTGACCTTGATGCGAATGGTTCCCTCGCCGCCGGCGGGGATCTGCCTCGGGTATGAGGCTACCGAGCATCCTCAGCCGGTTTTGACCTGCTGAATGGCCAATACACCGTCACCGGTGTTTTTTACGCTAAAATCATGGCTGATTTCCGTGCCGTCGACCACCGCTTCGAACTCGTGGGCAAGCTCCGGCAGCACTGCCGTGGGCTGTTGGGCGGGGGCAACGGCGGCAGTGGTACCGGCAGCCGCGGTGCCGACATGCTGGTCGGCGGCAGCGACCGATGCCAGCGTGCCCCACAGCAGCGCGACGGTGGTGGCCAGGGCAAGGACAGAGACTCTCATGGGGAATAGGCTCCTGTTGGTGAAGGCATAGATGGATCCATCATCGTCTCTACACCGATTCGATCAACGAAAGAACATTTTTAAGCCGCGTTGCGGGGGTCTGTCAAGTTACATCATCAAAAATGGATCCACATCGAGGTTGACCCTGATATCCGCGGGGGCGGGTGCGGCCCGGCGGTCGAACACCAGCGCATTCACGAACCGGTGCAGCATGCCCGCATCGGGGCTTTTTACCAGAATTTGCCAGCGATGGCGGTTGGCGATCCGGGAGAGGGGGGCCTCGATGGGACCCATGACGTGAACCGTGGCGTGAAAAGGGCTTCCGGTCGCCAGCATCTCCCGGCAGCGCTCCCCCAGGGCCCTGGCATACCCGGCCGTGCGCGGCAGCGCTTTGCCGGAGATGCGGATGGCAATCATGCGCGTGAAGGGGGGGTATCCCAGGGTTTGGCGAAAGCCGATCTCCTGGTTGTAAAAGGCCGCGAAATCCTGGTTTTTGGCCGCCAGGATACTGAAATGGGTCGGGTTGAAGGTCTGCAAAATCACCCGGCCGGGCTGCTCTCCGCGCCCGGCTCGGCCGGCCACCTGGGCCAGCAGCTGAAAGGTGCGTTCCCCGGCGCGAAAATCGGGAAAATTGAGGGTCAGATCGGCGCAGATCACCCCGACCATGGTGATGCCCGGAAAATCGTGCCCCTTGGCGACCATCTGGGTGCCGACCAGGATGTCGATCCGGCGATGTTTGAGATGCTTGAGCAGCTTGACGATCGAGCCCTTGCGGGTCATGGTGTCGCGATCCATGCGGGCCACCCGGGCATCGGGAAACAGTTCGGTCATGGCCGCTTCGATCTTTTCGGTGCCAATGCCCATATGCCTGATGTTTTCAGAACCGCAGGCCGGGCAGGTGCCAACGGCGGCCCTGGAATATCCGCAGTAGTGGCAGCGCAAGGCATTGACCCGCTTGTGCAGGGTCAAGGAGATGTCGCAGTTCTTGCAGCGGATGGGCTGGCGGCAGTCGGCACAGATGGGAAAGGCCGAAAAGCCGCGCCGGTTTAAAAATATCAAGGCCTGGTTGCCGTCGTCCAGGGTCTTGCGGATCTCCTGACGAAGCTGGGGCGTGATGTAGCGGTGGATGCCCCGTTCGTCGCGGCTGTGGGCCAGGTCCACGGTTCGGATGGCCGGCAGCGGCCGGCGGTTGATGCGCCGGGTCAGGGCCACGGTGGCATATTTCCCGATGGTGGTGTTGTGCCAGGACTGGATCGAGGGGGTGGCCGACCCCAAAACGACCAGGGCGTTGTGGTGGCGGGCCCGCACCACGGCAAGATCCCGGGCGTTGTAGGTCAGGCCGCCCTCTTGTTTGTAGGCGGTGTCGTGCTCTTCGTCCACAACGATGAGGCCGACATTATCAAGGGGGGCGAAGATGCACGAGCGGGCGCCGATGGCAATGGGTGCCTGCCCTTGGGCGATTTTTCGCCATTGATCGTAGCGCTGGCCGCGCGACAGGCCGCTGTGCAGCACGGCCACGGTCTGACCGAAGCGGGCCCGAAAACGCCGCTCGGTCTGAGAGATGAGGGCGATCTCGGGTACCAGCACCAGGACCTGGACCCCTTTTTCCAGAGCGGTCTGGGTCAGGCGCAGATAGATTTCGGTTTTACCGCTGCCGGTGACCCCGGCCAGTAAAACGCACTGAAAACCCTGTCCCAGCATGGGCTCGAGGGTCTGCATCGCCGCGGTCTGTTCGACGGTGAGCGTGGGGGGTGTGTCCGGTTCGATGGGGTCGCCGAACGGGTCCCGATAGACCGCTTTTTCGTATATGGCGACCTGTCCGGCCCGCTGCATGGCCCGGACCAGGGCCGCTGCGCCGGGACGCCGCGCCTGCAGGCTGGGCAGGCTCAGATCGCCTTCGGTTTCCAGCATCTGTCGGATGGTCTGGCGCGCTCTGGAAAGGGGCCTGCCAACGGGCCCTGTCCCGGCAAGGGTGGCCCATCGCACGGTTTGGGGACGGATCTGGCGGGGCCGGATTCGGCGCTCCACCTGTATCCAGCCCCGGCCCTGCATCTGGTGGATCAGGGCCCAGGAAACCGGTTGGCCGACGGCCTTGTGCAATTGCCGGAGGTCGGCCGGCTGACCGTTCAGGGCCGCCAGGACCTGTGCCTGCAGGGGCGTCGGGTCGGCGGCAAGGATGGCTTGCCGACCCGACGCGGTGACGGTCAAGACGGCGACGTCGGCCAGGTTCAGACCCGCCGGGAGTGCGGCGGCGATCACCTGACCCAAAGGGTGCAGGTAATAGGCGGCGATCCACTCGAAAAAGGGAATCAGGCTGGCCGGGAAAACCGGCCGGTCATCGAGAATGTCCAGAAGATGTTTGACGTCCAGGTGTTCGTCAGCCTCCCCGGCACCGATCAGGAACCCGGTGACTCGTCGCCGGCCAAAGGGCACCAGAACGCGTTTGCCCGGACAGACCTGCTCGGCGAGATGGTCCGGCACACTGTAGCTGAACGTTTCACGGACCGGCAGGGCAACGGCCACGGCCACGATTTGTCGCTGGTAGATGATGGGTTGATGGTCGGCGGTATTCACGGTGGCGCGGGTCGTAGGTCGTCTTTCGGACGCAAGGGGCCTACCGGTCATTTCCGGCAGCCGGGAGCGATTATAGCCGCCAGGGGCGGTGGATTCAAGTCATGGATGCGTTTCGAGAGCGGTTGCCCCCAACAGGCCCGACTTGTGGGGCACTTTTGCGCCGCGACGGGCATCCCTGTCGACCCTTGCGCTAAAGTTCGCCAATGGCCGGTCGATACTCACTTCAAGAAAAACCTGCAGCCGCTGCCGCTGCCATTTTTTCGGTTGTGCAATCAAATGGACAGCTGCTACAATTGACGTCCTGATCGCCACTTCACTTTCGGGAACCAGGTGGCGCGGGTCGGTCATTTACAAAAAGGAGAATCCGATATGAACGCGATCCTGAGACGCTTGATTGTTGTGTTGACCGTGGCAACCCTGGTCACGGCACCTTGTGCGAGCTGTTTTGCGGAGGGGTTGCAGCAGGACGACGACGTGATTGCCGGCAAAATGGCCGGCGACGCCCTGCTCGTGCGACCCCTGGGGCTTTGTGCCACGGCGATCGGCGGGGCCATTTTTATCGTCTCGCTGCCCTTTTCAGCCCTGGGGGGCAATGTCGAACCCGCCTTCAACTATCTTCTGGCGGACCCCTTTAAATTCACTTTCAGCCGACCGCTGGGTGACTTCTAAGGAACTGTACGGCGACTTTGGAGAGCGGCGCGCGTCGTTGCCGATGACCTGATTTTCCTGCCCCGATCCTTGCAATCCTGCCTGGGATGGTTTAAACAGCTACTCTCGTTCCCGACCGGCTCCCGACCGCCCGTTGCCTGAAACGCACACGGGGCAGGGAGCCGTTCCTTCAACTTCCAAAAGGAGGCGGCGTGCCCGTACATCTTGTCGACCACCCCTTGATCAGGCACAAAATCGGCCTCATGCGCGTGCATGACGTCTCAACCAAAAACTTCCGCGAACTGTCGAACGAACTGGCCGCGCTGCTCACCTATGAGGCCACCAAGGACCTGGAAACCGAAACCATTTCCATCAAAGGGTGGGCCGGCGATGTCACCGTTGAAAACATTAAAGGCAAAAAGATCACCGTGGTTCCCATTCTGCGGGCCGGTCTGGGGATGATGGATGGCGTGCTCAACCTGATTCCCTCGGCCAGGGTGAGCGTGGTCGGGCTGTACCGCAACGAAGAAACCCTGGAACCGGTGCGCTACTACGTCAAGATGACCAGCAACATGGAAGAGCGGATCGCCCTGATCCTGGACCCCATGCTGGCCACGGGCGGCACCCTTACGGCCACCATCGACCTGCTGAAAGAAGCCGGCTGCCGGCAGATTCGCGGCCTGTTTCTGGTGGCCGCGCCCGAAGGTCTCAAGCGGCTGGAAAAGACCCATCCCGATGTGGATGTTTACGTCGCTGCCATCGACGAGAAGCTGAACGACATCGGCTATATCATTCCGGGCCTTGGCGACGCGGGAGACAAGATTTTCGGAACCAAGTAGCCCGTTGGCGGGCAGGCATGCATGAGCGCATCTTATACCACCATTGCGCGGGTTTTCGTCCCTTTTGCGGCCGGGTATTTTCTCTCCTATCTCTTTCGCGTGGTCAATGCGGTCATCGCCCCGAACCTGACGGCCGATCTGGGAATCGGCCCGCCGGCCCTGGGCCTGCTGACCGCCACCTATTTCATCGCCTTCGCCGCCTTTCAACTGCCGCTGGGAGTCTTGCTGGATCGCTACGGGCCCCGGCGAATGGAAGCCTTCCTGCTCCTTTTCGCCTGTTTGGGGGCCTTCGTCTTTTCCCGTGCCCAGAGCCTGTCCGGGTTGATCGTGGCCCGGGCCCTGATCGGTTTCGGCGTGTCGGCCTGCCTGATGGCGGCCTTTAAGGCCTATACCCTGTGGTTTGCCAGAGACAAGTGGCCCCTGGTCAACGGGTTTCAAATGGCGGCCGGCGGGCTCGGTGCCCTGGCGGCCACCGCCCCGGTGGAGGCCGCCCTGCAGCTGACCGATTGGCGCGGCGTTTTTATGGTGCTGGCCGCGCTGACCCTGACGGTCGCCGTGACGGTCTACACGCTGGTTCCCGAAAAAGCGAGCGCCAGTGCACCCGAAGGCCTGCCCGATCAGTGGCGGGGGGTCAAACGGGTGTTCACCAGCCTGGCGTTCTGGCGGATCGCCCCGCTGACCACCCTTTCCCAGGCGACGTTTCTTTCCATTCAGGGGCTGTGGGTCGGCCCATGGCTCAAGGATGTGGTCGGTCTGGACCGCATGGCGGTGGCCAACACGCTCTTGTGGGGGGCGGTGGCCATGATCGCGGGGTTCCTTTTTCTGGGCACCCTGGCCGAACGGTTGAGCCGTCTGGGCGTCAATGTGGCGTCGACATCCGTGATCGGCATGTGCCTGTTCATGGCCGCTCAGCTGCTGTTGATCGACGGAACCCTGGTCGCGGCCAAGCCGCTCTGGATCGGCTTCTGTTTTTTCGGCACCTCCGGTATCGTCGCCTACGCCGCCCTGGCCCAGACGTTCCCCATGCAATTGTCCGGCCGGGTGACCACCGCTGTCAACCTGCTGGTGTTTGTGGCCGCCTTTTTGGGCCAGTGGGCCATTGGTGCCATCATCGGTATCTGGCCGGTCGGCCAGGGCGGCAGCTTTGCTCCCGTGGGCTACCGGGCGGGATTTGCCCTGATGTTCGGCCTGCAAGCGGTGACCCTGGGGTGGTTTTTTATCGCCGGACGGATGACCCAATCGATGGCGCCACCGGCAGATTCGCAACGGGAAGGGGAGGCATGAAAATTTACACCGGCACAGGAGATCGCGGCAAGACCAGCCTGTTCAGCGGCGAACGGGTTTCCAAAAGCAGCCCGCGGGTCGAGGCTTATGGCGAGCTGGACGAACTCAATGCGGCCATCGGCACCGTCGCGGCGACCATCGAGGTGCGGCAGCAGGCCCTGATCGACGAGATCCGCGCCATTCAGGCCTGGCTGCTGGAGGCCGGTGCCTGGCTGGCCACCACGCCCGGTGCCGCAGCGACCCGATTTTTGCAGCCGTTCACGGCCGCGCCAGCCCGGCACCTGGAGGCGGCCATCGACCGCATGGAGGCCGTGCTGCCGGATCTGAATCAATTCATCCTGCCCGGGGGGCATCTGTCGGCCGCCCTGGCCCACGTGGCCCGAACCGTCTGCCGGCGCACGGAGCGGCGCGCGTGCGAACTGGCCGAACAGGGCGACTCGACAGTTGACGGCAGCGTCTTTGCGATCCTGGTCTTTCTCAACCGTCTCTCCGACTACCTGTTCGTTTTGGCGCGCTACTGCAATCATCTCGAGGGGCGGGCGGACATCTTGTGGAAACGGTAGGGGCGGCCGGTCGGTTCAGCGCGACCCTGGTGGCGCGCAAGTGGCTGGCGCCCGGCATCGTGGAGGTGCGCCTGACGCGCCCGGCCGGAGTCGAGTTTCTGCCGGGCCAGTTCATGCGCATTCTGATGGACGATTACCAGCGATCCTACACCATGGTTTCGAGGCCCGATGCCAAAACCCTCGATTTTTGCATCGCTCTGTTCGACCAGGGACGGTTTTCGGCGGCAATCTGCAAGGCCGCCATCGGGGAGACCTTCGCCCTGTCCGGACCGCACGGCCACTTCGTTTACCAGGGCCCCGTCAATCCTGAAATTTATGTGGCCACGGGAACCGGCATCGCACCCTTTGTGGCCTTTTGCCGCAGCGGGGTTACGCGGGGCACGCTGCTGCACGGGGTCGGCACGCCGGACGGGTTGATCTACCAGCCGGTGCTGCGGTCTGCACTGCCGCGCTACGTGCCCTGCCTCAGCCGGATGCCGGGTCGGGCGGATCTTCCCGACAGAGGCTTTGTGGGCCGGGTTACCCGCTATCTGGAGCAGGTGCTGGCGCCGGGAACCTACGATTTTTATCTGTGCGGCTGGCAGGCCATGATTCGAGACGCGGTGGCCATCATCGACGACCGCTTCGACCAGTCGCGTCTGTTTGTCGAGACATACAACTGAGCGCGTTGCGGGCTGCCGCAGCAGGGATGAGGCCGCTGCGGTCAGGCCCTATCTTGCCGCAAAGACCATGCGCTTCTCACTGTTGTTGTAGTGAATCATGCGGGCGTTGATCGTGCGCTCTTCGCCAAAGATGTTCAACAGGCGCATGCCGCCGGCCACCGACTCGATAATGTCCACATTTTCGAGTATTTTTTCTTCGACTCCGTTTTTCAGCACAAATACGTTGATGTCGCACATGCGGGTACTCCTTGATGATGGTCGCGGATGTGGGTGAATCCGTTCTGCCAGGTGCGCCGCAAGGATCGCTGTCGACCCCGATGCATTCAGCTGGTTGCACACCGCCAGGAAATGGATATGTTGCCAAGGGTCCAAACAGATCAACAATAGCGCACCGGACCGTTAAAATAAAGGTCGGTTTGGCATGATGCATCGAGCAGTCAAAGAGGCATTCATTCTCTGTCTTGTCGCCGTGGTGCTTGCCCTCGTCGTTTATGCGGTCAGGCCGGACAAGATCGGCCCGGGGTTGTCGGCAACCACGGCCGACGACGCCGGGCCGGTCGAAGCGGCGGCCGGCTATGCTGAAATCAGCCTGGATGACGCCGTGCGTTTATACCGGGACGACAGCGCTATTTTCGCCGACGCGCGGCATGCGGCCGATTACGACGCCGGCCACATCAAAGGCGCCCTCAACCTGTCCGCCGCGGATCAGGATACCTGGCTGAGCGACTTTCTGAGCGGCACCGACCCGGCCGCCGTGATCGTCACCTACTGCGACGGCCAGGCTTGCCACCTGGCAACCGATTTGGCACAGCTGTTGTCCGTCAACGGGTTCGTCAAGGTCTTTTACCTGACCAACGGCTGGACGCAGTGGCAAGAGCATGGCTTGCCGGTAGATCCCTGATCGCCCATTTTACTTCCGATACGGCTCGGCCGTAATTTTATATCGACGCATGATCTGCTGCAGGGCCTGGCGCTCCAGGCCGCAGGCCTTGGCGGCCTGGGTGACATTGCCCCGGCTCAGGGTCAGCACGTGACCGATGTAGGCGGCATTGAAGGCGTTGAGGTTGTTCTCCTTGGCTTCCTTGTAAGGCAGGTTCAAAAAGGGGGTCGGCTCCGTGATGGCTTCGGCGGCTGGATTCCGGCCGATACCCACGTCTTTGAGCGTGATCTCATCGGCACTGGAAAAGAGGATCCCCTGGATGATCATGTTCTCCAATTCGCGTACGTTGCCGTCCCAGCGGCGGTTGACGAAAGCATTCACCAGGGCCGGCGCAAACCGCTTCAGCGGTTTGTTCAGCTCGGCGCAGTGCTTTTCCAGCAGGTGGTTGGCGATCAGTGGGATGTCCTCGGGGCGTTCGCGCAGCGGCGGCAGCTTGATGGGCAGAACGTTGAGCCGGTAGAAAAAGTCCTCGCGGAAGTCGCCCGATCTGATCTTGTCCGCCAAGGGCTGATTGGTGGAGGCGATGATGCGCACATCCACCCGGACGGGGCGCGCGTCGCCCAGGGGTTTGATCTCTTTTTCCTGAAGCACCCGCAGCAGTTTGGTCTGGATGGTGGGCGTGATATCCCCGATTTCGTCCAGAAAGATGGTGCCGGTGTGGGCTTCCTGAAAGAGGCCTTTTTTGTCCCGCACGGCATGGGTGAAGGCCCCTTTTTTGTAGCCGAACAGCTCGCTTTCCAGAATGTGCTCCGGCAGAGTGGGGCAATTGACGGCGATAAAGGGGCGTTTGCTGCGGTTGCTCAAGGCGTGCACAGCCCGTGCGGTCAGGTCCTTGCCGGTCCCCGACTCGCCGGTGATCAGGACCGTGAGGTCGTTTTGGGCGATCATGCGGATGGTTTCATAAACCCGCTGCATGCCGGCGCTTTTGCCCACCAGCTCCTGAAACATCTCCGTTGCATGGCATTCGTGGTGCAGCCTCAGGTTCTCCTTGAGCAGTCGGCTGCGCTCGAAGGCTTTTTCCAGGCGCATGACCAGGGCATCGTGGTCGAAGGGCTTGGTGATAAAGTCATAGGCGCCCCGCTTCATGGCCTCGACGGCCATCTCGATGTGACCGTAGGCGGTCATCATCATCACCGTAATTTCCTCGCCACGTTCGGACTTGACCTGTTCGAGCAGTTCGAGCCCGCTGATGCCGGGCATCTTGATGTCGGCCAGCACCAGATCGTAGTCGCCGGTGCGAAGTTTGTCCAGGGCCGCCTCTCCCGACGATGCGGTGTCGACCCGGCACCCCAGCTCGGGCTCCAGGCTGCGTTTGAGCAGGACGAGCATGTCCGGTTCATCGTCAACAATCAGTAGGTGTTGTGCCATGGGTTACCCTATCCGGTAGGCCAAAAAAGCGAAAGCGGCCTTTTAATTATCGTGATAATTCGGGGCGATCGGCAGGGAGAGGGTAAAAACCGCCCCATTGCCGTGCTCGCTCTTGACGGCGATGTGGCCGCCGTGGCCCTTGATGATGCCATAACTGACCGAAAGGCCCAACCCGGTCCCCTCGCCGGTTGGCTTGGTGGTGAAAAAGGGATCGAAAATCCGCGGCAGGTTCTGTTCTTCGATGCCGTGGCCCGTGTCGGCCACCTCCACCGCAACCCGGCTGGCGGATTCATTCAGCCGGGTGCTCAAGGTGATCGTGCCTTCGGGCGCCACGGCGTGAATGGCGTTCATCAGCAGGTTGATGAGCACCTGTTTGATTTTCTTCTCGTCGATGAGCACCGGCGGCAGGCCGGGGGTGAAACGGGTGTGAATGCGGATGTTCTCCAGATTGCTGTGGTGGCGCACGAAACCGATGACCGCTTCGATGACGGTATGGATGTCCAGATTTTCCCTCTGGGGGCTGGAGGTCCGCGCAAAATTGAGCAGGTCTTCCACGATGGCCTTGCAGGACCGGACGTGCTTTTCGATGGTTTTCAAGTCGTTGTAGCGATCGGAGCGCTTGTCCTCGCTGCGCAGCAGCAGCTGGGTGTAGCCCAGGATAATCCCCAGGGGATTGTTGATCTCGTGGGCGATACCGGAAGAGAGCTCGCCAATGGAGGCCAGCTTGTCGGCCTGGGCCATCTGTTTCTGCATCAGCCGGCGCTGTTCGATGTCCTTGATCAGAAAGTGAATGGTCTCGCCGTCTTCCGAGGGACTTCGCGCCAGAGAGCCCGAGAGCAGAACCCGACGGTGGGAGCCGTCTTCCAGGCGCAGGTCGAACTCTTCGCTGGAGATGAATCCGCGATCCTCGATCTGGCGGCTGATGGCCTCCCAGTCGTTTGGGGCGGACAGAAAGTCCTGAAAGAAGCGCCCCTCGATCAGCCTGCCGGCGGGCTCGAGGCCGATCAGCTGCCTGCCGGCCGGGTTGAGGGTGACGATGCGGCCGTCGGTGCGGGCCACCAGGATCATGTCCTTGGAGACCTCGAAGATGCGCCGATACTTCTGCTCGGAGATAACCAGGGCCTCGGTGCGCTGCTCGACCAGGGCCTCCAGGTTCTGGTTGAGGAACAGCAGCTCCTCATGGGCCTTTCGAAGGGCCTGGCGATCCTCGAGGATCGTTCCATAGATCGTCCAGGTACGCTCGAAAAAAAGCGTAACCGACGCTACGACAATAAAGGTAAAGGAGTTGATGGCCCCGGAAAAGGGCTGGATGGCGGCCCAGAGATGCTGGTGTCCGGTCAGCAGGAAGATCTGTTTGAGCAGGTGGCCGGCGGAGCGGGAGATGGCGAAAACGAACAGGGCCAGGCAGACCCACAGCAGATAGGTGACGATGATGTTGTGGGGGGCTTTCTTTTTGAGCCGCCGGCTCAATCCGACGCTGAGCAGGGCGAAGACGATCATCATGATCGAGCCGACCACATCCACCAGCCATATGGGCAGCAGCGATGCCGTCATCACGGATACCTTTCAAGCGATTCGGCCGGTGGGGATTCCTTGAGCATGTGGCGCAGTCCCAGCCACAGGCAGATCATGGCGGGGACGCACAGCAGATGATCCAGCTTGATCAGGTAGTAAAATACCGCCAGCCAGGTGCGGTCCCCGGCGGCGGCGATGTGGATTTTCCATCCGCCCAGATGTTCCAGGCGGATGGCGTTGATCTGCTCGTCCAGAAAGTGCACCAGAAAGGCATTGGCGTTCCAGAGCGTGAAGAACAGGGCTGCGTACTGGATGTAGCGCCAACCCGGTTCCTTGACCAAGCCGGCCCGCCGCAGCCAGTAGATCAGCAGCAGCATCGCAAAGAGGAAGAACAGGTGGGCGAACTGGTGGACCCAGACCCCCTCGATACCGGCGTGGCCCTGGGTGGCCAGGGCCGGCCTGCTGGTCGACACCAGCAGGCCGGCCAGCAGGCCGGCGGCGCTGAACCGAAAATGGCCTTGCAACCACTTTCCAAAAAGGCTGGGCATGGCTTCCACTCGACCCTCGCGGTGGCCGGACCGGGGTCGCTGAAGATCGGGCATCTTCTTTGGTCCGGCTGCCGGTCGGGTCCCGACGGACGGGGTCACGGCACGGCCGCCGGCGACGGACCGGGTTGATCGGCGGCATCCAGCATTTTCTGGACCCCCCTGAAATAGGGCAGATGCGGTCGCATGTACTTGAACAGGATCCGGCACAATATGTACATGGGGATGAAGGTGAAGGTGTACCCCACGCCGTCTTCGAACACCAGGGAGAGCGGCATTGCCACGGGGAACACCACCTCGGCGAAGCGCGACCCCAGCCACCCGATGGCGAACGGCAGCGGCCACAAGATGCCGGCGCTGTGGGCCACCATGGTGAAAAAGCTTTTTCCCCACACATCCGTGGCCTGCTGGTTCAATGCCCGGTAGCTTTTCTTGTCGCCGGCCTGGTAGGCCGCGATGGAGAGCCGCTCCTTTTCGCGCACCTGCGCATTCATCTCGTCAACATAGCGCTTGTTGAACTTCAGCGCCAGGGAGACCGAGAGTTCGCCGATCACCACACACAAAAACGCCAGGACAAACGTCCCGATCATGAAGTTGAGCATGGCGAAATCGGTCAGCCGGTAAAACACGATCAGGAAGCGATCGGTAGCCAGGTAAATGTTGTAAAAAAGAGTGTTCATTTCAAGCCGTTTCGTTTTCGAAAGGGGTCACCGCCGCGGCGGTGATCGGCCGCCGTGGGCCGATCACCGGGCCGGGCCGCGCCGGCCGGCATCGGTCTACAGCATGGCGATGCCGAAAAAGCCGCGCATGGTGTAGCGCAGGCCGATGTAAAGCGCCAGGAAGATGAAGATGCCCTTGAGCACCTTTTCGGGAATGTACTTGCCGGTCCGGGGGCCGATCATGGAGCCGATAAAGATGCCGATCAGTTCCACGCCGATCAGCGGCCAGTGAACGACCACGCCTTTGAGGACCATGAAGTTGAAGATGGCGAAAATCATGCCGATCAGCACGGAAAGCGCCGAGGTGCCGGCGACCACGAACATGGGCAGCCCCACCACACTGGTCAAAAAGGGAACGTACAGGAAGCCGCCGCCGACGCCCAGGAACGAGGCCAGGGCCGAGATGAAAAAACCGCCGGCCAGGGCCCAGAGCGGGCTGAAGGAGAAGGTCTGGCCGAAAAAGGAGATCTCGGTTTTGGCCATGCTCCACTTGACGGTCTTGACGCCCTGGTCTTCGATTTTGACCTTGGACTTGGCCGCGTCCTCGAAGGCCTTGGCAGCGGCCTTGGCCGCTTTTTTGGAGGCCTGGCCCTTGGGGGTCATTTCGTAAACCATGAACCCGCCGATGACGAACACCACCAGACCGAAATAGCCCTGGTAGGCCGAGAAACTGATTTTGCCCGCACTCGTATACACCACCAGCAGGGTTGCCGCCAGGGCACCGATGCCCAAAAACACCCCCAGAGAGGCGACCAGACGCTTTTGCTTGTAGTAGTTGAAGCTTGACACCAGGGCCGAAAAGCCCACCAGCCACTGGTTGGAGACCCGGATGCTGTCGGTGACCAACTTGTTCAGGCTGGGCGAGGTGTCTTTGAAGGTCTTGGCGTAGGCGCCCAGTCCGTAGATGGTGATGTGACCGACGCCGGCCATGATGCCGCCGAAGGCGCCGACCGTCGAAAAGATCCAGCCTACCCAGACGGCCCACAAAAGGCCCACAACCGGGTTGACTTGCGGTGCGCCGGGAATACCCAGAAAGCCGGGCTTGGCGTTGGGATCGATCTGCCCTTTTTCGGTTCCCTGGGGCGCCTGGGCGATGGCCTCTTCCAAGCTGGCGGCCGCGGCGGTGCCGGCAGTCAGCAGCAACGGTGCGGCCACCAGGGAAAAAAGCAGCAGCAGCACGGCGAACGACGATAACTTCTGTTTCATGAGTATCCTCCAAAATGTTGGTAGTGGTGGCCGAAACCCGTTTCGGCCGGGTTTCACTGAAAGGATGAACCGCGTTCATCCACCTCATCTCAGCTGCGGGCGGGCGCCTGGCCGGTGCCGCCGCCCGTCTTGTTAAACGCGTGGTGGTCTGCTATTGAGCAAGTTGCATGCCATCGAGTTTGGCGGGGCAATGGTGGTCGTAAGAACTTAAAAGTAATATATATCAAATGGTTAAAAGATTTCATGCCGGGCGCTGGGCCCTGGTGCCGGACGGCGACCCGTCCTGGCCGGTCGTCGTGGCGCAAATATTTTATTGCACACTTCGCAATCGCTTTAAATAACAATCACCGGCTTTGTTTTTTTGGGCGCAAAAAAAAGGTTGCGGCGCAATAAAAACAATTCAGCAACGCGTCTCGTGGCGGTCGATGGCGACCGGCGGCAGCCAGGTTGCCCGGTTCTGGCAGCCATACAACCACCCGAAATGAAGAGGGAACTGTTCTATCCGAGCGGATGTTGGCTGTGGGCGGCCTGCAATTGACTGGTATGGTTATTGCTTAAGGTCTGGAAGCTTGTAATCAATACCGCCTGGCGGTTAACGTTGTGGAGGATTCAAATGGAAGAAAAGGACGTCTTCAGTCTCTGTTTTATGTGCTCGGTGCGCTGCCCGATCAAAGTCAAGGTCAAGGACGGGCAGGTCACCTGGATCGAGGGCAACCCCCACGTGGCCGGCATGGAGGGGAGCCTGTGCCCCCGCGGGGCCGCGGGAACCTCGCTGCTGTACGACCGCCAGCGCGTCCAAAGCCCCATGATCCGTGTCGGCGAGCGCGGGTCGGGGAACTGGCGCAAGGCCAGTTGGGACGAGGCCCTGGACTACGTGGGCGACAAACTGAAGGGGATCATCGACGAGTACGGCGGACACAGCGTCGTTCTGGGAGAACGCACCCAACTGGCCACGCATGTCAGCAAGACCTTTTTGAAGGCCATTGGATCTCCCAACCACTTCACCCACGACGCCCTGTGCAAAGGCTCGGTCAACACGGCCTGCCGCTCCTTGTTCGGCCTGACCGACGGACAGATCGGAGTCGACTACCGCAACACCCGCCACATCGTGCTGTATGGTCGCAACATCTTCGAAGCAATTTCCGTCAAGGAAGTCAACAACCTCATGGCGGCCCTGGAGGACGGCGCCAAGCTGACCTACATCGATCCGCGGGTGTCGATTACGGCCACCAAGGCGCACCGCTACTGGATGATCCGGCCCGGCACCGACCTGGCGCTCAATTATGCCCTCATGCACGTGATTCTGGACGAGCGTCTTTACGACGCCGCGTTCGTGCAGCGCTGGGTGCAAGGCCTGAACGCGCTGCGCGATTTCGTGGCGGCCTACACCCCCGAGTGGGCGTCGGCGGAGACCGGGATTCCCGCGGCCGAGATTGTCGCCCTGGCGCGCGAAATGGCCACAGACCGACCGGCGGTGGCCTTTCACTACGGCTATCGGGGAGCCAGCCACACCGATGAGATCTACCTGCGCCGGTCGATCCTCATGCTCAATGCGCTCATGGGGTCGATCGAGACTCCCGGGGGGCTCTTTTTTAAAAAGGGGCCCGCGGAGGCCGGCGGCAAACCGGCCCGCAAACTGGTCGACCAGGATTTCCCCAAGATCGAGGTGCCGCGCTTCGACAAGGTCGGTACGCCCGATTTTCCGCTGCCCGACGCCTCTCACGGGGTTCCCCACCGGCTGCCACATGCCATCATGAATGCCGATCCATATCCGATCAAAGCCCTGATCAATTTCCGCTTCGAGCCGCTCATGTCCATTGCCGACACCGAGCTGACGCGCCGGGCCCTGGACCAGCTGGACCTGATCGTCACCATCGACATCAACTACTCGGACATCGCCTGGTACAGCGACGTCATTCTTCCCGAGTCGACCTACCTGGAGCGCACGGACTGCATCCAGCAGGCCAACGGCCTAAAACCGCAGATGTTTCTGCGCCGCCAGGCGGTCCCGCCCCGCTACGACACCCGCGAAGGCGCCATGATTCTCAAGCAGATTGCCGAGCGCATCGGCACCGGCCGCTATTTTCCCTTCGCCGACATGGATGAGCTGGTGCGCTGGCAGTTGGAGGGAACCGGCTTCGACATGGCCGATTTCGATGCCAAGGGGTTCGTGGCCTACGGCAAGGACAAGATCTTCTGGGACCGGGCCGACGGCCTAAAACTCAAGACGCCGTCCGGGAAGATCGAGTTTACATCGTCCTTGCTGGAAGGGGCCGGCTTTGAATCCTTTCCCGCCTATGTTCCCAGAAAAGTACCCCAGCCGGGCCAGTTCCGCCTGGTCACCGGACGCAGCGCCCTGCACACTCACGTCTCGACCCAGAACGTCGAATACCTCAACGAGCTGTGTGCGGAGAACGTGCTGTGGATCAATGCCGCCAAGGCCGCCGAACTGGGCATTGCCGACAAGAGCATGGTCCAGATCGCCTCCAGCCGCCACACGGGCAAGATCCGCGCCCACGTTACCGACATGATTCACCCCGACTGCGTGTTCCTGCTGCACGGGTTCGGCCACCAGGCCCAAGGGGCGGCACGTTCGTATAACAGGGGCGTCAGCGATGCCGCGCTGCAGGAGAATCTGTTCGACAAGGTCGGCGGAAGCCCCGCCTACCACGACACCTTTGTCAACGTCAACGCCGCCTGACGGGCAGCCAAGCCGATGCGGCGCCGGTTTCCGGCAGCGCCGCGGGCCATCAACGGGATAAGAGGACGATGAGCAAATACTACCTGTTTCAAGACACCAAAAAATGCATCGGATGCCATGCCTGCGAAGTGCAGTGCAAGGCCAATAAAAACCTGCCCATGGGGCCCCGCTTGTGCCAGATCGTCCAGATCGGGCCCAAGATTATCGGCGGGCTGCCGCGGGCCGCCTACATTTTCATGCCCTGTTTCCACTGTGAAAACCCCTGGTGCGTGGCCGCCTGCCCGACCGGGGCCATGCAGCAGCGCGGCAGCGATGGGATCGTTTTTGTGGACCACAGCCTCTGCGTGGGCTGCAAGACCTGCATTTCGGCCTGCCCCTGGGGGGCGCCCCAGTGGAACCCCGAGATCGGCAAGGTCGTCAAGTGCGACTACTGCATGGACCGCGTGGACCAGGGGTTGAAACCGGCCTGCGTGACCACCTGTACCACCCACTGCCTCAAGTTCGGCAGCGTGGAAGAGATGACCCAGATCCGTCGCCAGCGCCATGCCCAGGCCGTCGCGTCGTTGGAGCACAGCGCTTTTTAAAGGGGTCCCCTTATGCCTATCAGCCAATGTCCGGTCTCGGATAGCATCCGCTTTATCGAAGATCTCATCGGCTCGGGCGGCTTGACGCACCCGCGCAGCCGCCGCATTGCCGAGGACATTCACAGCCTGCTGGAGGACGTGGCCTGGGGACGGGCCGGTGCGGCGCATCTGCCGGCCGTGGACGGGTTGGTCCAGGAGTTGATCGACGAGGCCGACGAACCCGAAGGGCACCGCATGGGGCAGCATCTTCACGACGTCCTGGAGCAGCACGGTGAGGTGTTCGCGAGCCATGTCACGACCCACAACTGTCCCACGGGAACCTGCGAGTGGCTGACCCCGGCGCCCTGCCAGATGGCCTGTCCGGCCGGCATCGATGTGCCCACCTATGTACACCTCATCGGCGAGGGACGTGATGCCGAAGCGATCGAGGTGATCCGGCAGGACAACCCCTTTCCCTGGGTCTGCGGTCTGGTGTGCACCCGGCCCTGTGAGTTCATGTGCGTGCGCGGCCGGATCGACACGCCCGTCTCGATCAAGTTTCTCAAAGCGTTTGCCGCCGAACGGGCCATGTCCGAGGGGGCCTACCGGAACCCCCCCAAAGAGGCGGACAAAAACAAGCGCGTCTGCGTCATCGGCGCCGGACCCGGGGGGCTGAGCGCGGCCTACTACCTGGCCTTGAAGGGTTATGGGGTTCACGTGATCGAGGCCCTGCCCATGGCCGGCGGCATGATCATGGTGGGCATTCCCCGCTATCGACTGCCCCGGGAGGTCATCGACCGCGAAGTGGCCATGCTGGAAGCGCTGGGGGTAACCTTTGCCTTCAATACCCGTTTCGGGCAGGATGTGATTCTGGATGATTTGAAATCCCAGGGCTATGAAGCCTTCTTCTTTGCCATCGGTGCCCACAAGGCCTATCAACTGGGAATTCCGGGTGAAGCGGAGTTTCCCCAGACCATGGAGGCCATCGATCTGCTGCGCCGTGTGGCCCTGGGGGACCGACGGGCTCCGGGCCGGCAGGTGGTGGTGGTGGGCGGCGGCAACGTGGCCATCGATGCCGCCCGGACCTGCCTGCGTCTGGGATGCCCGGAGGTCACGATCGCCTACCGCCGCACGCGGCACGAAATGCCGGCCGACGAGGAGGAGGTCGAACAGGCCGAGGAAGAGGGCGTGCACTTCTCATTTCTGACCATCCCGGCCAAAATCGTCGGTGAAGCGGGACGGATCACCGGGCTGCGGTGTGTTCGCGCTGAACTGGTGCAGCGTGAGGGCAGCAATCGCATGTCCCCTGTTCCGGTGCTGGGCAGCGAATACACCATGGATGCCGATGTGGTCATCAGCGCCATCGGCCAGAAGGTGGACCAGCTCTGCCTGGCGGAACTGGCCACGCTGGGGTGGACCCGGCGCGCCACCATCGATGTGGATATGATCACCATGCAGACCTCCGTGGAAGGCATCTTCGCCGCCGGGGATGCCGTGACCGGTCCGGCCACTGTGATCGAGGCCATCGGCGGCGGTAAACGGGCGGCCGAGGCCATCGACCGCTACCTGCAGGGACTTCCCCAGCCCCAGATGCCGCCGGTCCCGGTTCGGCGCCGCCGCGAGCCCTGCACGGAAGTACCGGCCAGCACCAAGATGGTCATCAAGCGGCCGACCATGGACATGCTGAATCTGGATCGCCGCCGGACCACCTTTCAGCAGGTCGAGCTGGGGTACACGGAAAACATGGTCCGCGAAGAGGCCCGCCGCTGCCTGCGCTGCGACATCTGTCGCCGGTGCGGCAACTGCGTGGCGGTCTGCCGGGACAAGATGGGCATCAGCGCCTTGGAAATGGGCTACCTGGACTTCGACCATCCCGGTCCCACCGATCTGCGGATCACCGAGGAGCGCTGCATCACCTGCGGGGCCTGCGCTGCCAATTGCCCGACCGGCGCCATGCGGATCGAAGATCGGGGCGACGAGCGGCTGCTGATGCTGTGCGGCACGGTGCTCAATCGTCAGAAGCTGGTCTTTTGCGAAGGCTGCGGCAAGGCTCTGGGACCGAAGAAGTATTTGGATTTTATCGGCAGCCGGGTCAAGGCGGTCGGGCATACCAATGAAGGCCGCCTGGTCTGCGACGCCTGCGCCCGCACGAAATCGGCCCGCTTCAGCATGGACACCATGCCGGTCTAAACCGGGCGCAGTCTGACAGGAGAGCACCATGGTTTTCAGAAAGGGACAGAAAGTGGCGGTTTTCCGGTGCAGTAGCGACGAGAGCTGGGAAGCCTACATGGACCGCTTCGTCGGCCTGCACGGCATCATCACCGACCCGGACACGGCCATCAACGATCCGGATGCGCTGGTCGAAGTGAGCCTGGAGGGAAAAGGCACCCATCGGCTGCCTCAGGATTGCCTCAAGGCCCTTGACTGACATGCGTGTTCGCGATGCCATCGCCCAAAAGCGCCGGCCGATTTACACCATCGCGGCCGAACAGAGCGCCGAGGATGCCATCGTTCGCATGACCGAGTGTCAAACGTCGGCGATTATCGTCATGGACGGGGACCGTCCGGTGGGCATCTTTACCGAGCGCGACGTCCTGCGCTGCCACGTGGCCTGGCGTCACCGGCGTTTCCGCGAGATGCCCCTTGCGGAGGCCATGACGGGGCAACTGATCGTTGCCCGGCCCGACGATTTGGTCAGCACGGCCATGGCCATGATGATCAAGGCCGACATCCGTCACCTGCCGGTCGTGGAAGACGGGCGAATTGCCGCCATGCTGACGATTTCGGACCTGGTGAAACACCATGTGGGTGAACTGACCGCCGAACTACACTACCTGCAAGACTACATCACCGATCTTCACGATGCCGTTCAGGATTGATTGAAATGATCACCATAACCATCGATGGGACAGATTACGCGACTGACGCGGACCGAACCGTACTGCAGGTGGCCCGGGAGAACAAGATCCCTATCCCGACCCTGTGCTACCATCCGGCAATCAAGCCCTCCGGCTCGTGCAAACTGTGTGCGGTGGCGGTGACGGGGCGCAGCGGCCGGCAGATGGCCATGCTGGCGTGCATCCTCAAAGTCAAAGACGGGTTGGAGATTGGCACCGGGGGCCCGGTCGTGGCGGCGGCCCGCGCCAAGGCCTTCGCCACCCTTTTGCAGATGGCCCCGCAATCCACTCGGTTGCGGCAGATGGCGGCCGACCTCGGCCTGGATCTGGGCCCGCCGCCCGACGGCTGTGTGCGGTGCCGCCTGTGCATCCGGGTGTGCAAGGAGATCGTCGGTGCCGGTGCCCTGAAGATGCAGAAAATCGAAGGTGTCAACTTCGTGGTGCCGGAGGTGGGTCGCTGTATCGGATGCGGCACCTGCGCCAACATCTGCCCCACCGGTGCCATCCGCGTGCAGGACCAGGACAATGTCCGCAGTGTGCTGATCCGCGACGAGATTATCGGCAAGCATCCCATGGAGCGCTGCGAGGGGTGCGGCCACTGGTTCGCCACCACGCGCTTCATTGACTACATTGAGCACCGCACGGCCCCGCATCCCCATGTAAAGGAGACCCACACCTATTGCCCGAACTGCGCCAAGCTGTTTTCCAATCGCGCCCGGGCCGTGACCGACCACACCGTCAAGCTGCGCATGCCGGGACACTGAAACTCAGGAAGCATGTCAACGGACCCAGTCCAAATGGCAACTGATGGACATACGATCGGTTTATAGAAAACGGACGAAGTCTCCCAATTGACATTTGAACGTTGGCGTTTGTCATTTACAAAGGGTCTCCAGAAGCAAAAAAAGTCCCTTCCAGATGGTGGAAGGGACTTTGTGTTTCCAGTGCAACCCGGAGTTCTATACTTCCAGCCAGGAGTCGGAGTAGAGGGTTTTGCCGAGGATGACATCCACGGTTTTGGCATAGTCCAGCATCTCTTTGGAGAGGCTGGCGCGGTCGGGCTCGACGCCGTCGAGCATGCCGTAGATCAGATCGACGATGTCCTGGCGCTCGCCTTTGCAGATGGCGGTGAGCTGCTCGTCGCGCGGATCGGCGATGATCGATATCATGCCGCATTTCATCAGCATGACCGTGTAGGTCTGGTTCAAGATGGGGCGCAGGTGGTCGGGCGGTCCGTTGGAGATATTGGAAAGGCCGCAGGTGCTCTTTGCGCCCGGGGCCATGTCCGGCAACATCTTCTGGAACTCCATCAGGCTGATGGCCTGGGGCTGCTGGATGTTGACCGGCGTGACGATGCCGTCGACCCAGATCTTTTCATTGGGAATGCCGGCCTCGTTGGCGAAATAGAGCAGCTCAACGCACAGGGCGGCCCGTTCGTTCTCGTCACGGGGCAGGCCTTCAGGCCCCCACATCAGGGCCACGAAGTCGGCGTTGTACTCGGCCGTCATCGGCACCATGCGCTCGTAGCGCTCCGGCCGGCACATGATCGAGTTGACGATGTGCGGGGTGCCGCTGGGGATCTGCTTGATGACCTTCAGGGCCGCTTCGATGGCGTCGATGTTGGACGTGTCCAGGGCCAGGGGGAGATCGGGTACCACATCCTGCACCACTTCGACCACCCAGGGCATCAGTTCGTGGCCGTCTTTTTTGGCGGGCCCCAGGTTGATGTCGATGTAGTCCATGCGTTTTTCTTTCTGAAACAGGGCCTCTTCCTGGATCGGCTTGGGATCGCGCTCCTTGAAAGCGCGCCCGATCTTGGTTGAGATGACATTTAAACTTTCGCCGATAAGTAGCATACGCTTTTCCTTTCTGTTTCTCGGCATCATACACCGGCCACTGCACCGGCCACGAATGACGCGCTTGCCAATAGAATGGCCGGCGGGCCGGCCAGGAAACGACGGCCAGGGGGGCACCAGGTCCCGACCCTGACCGTTAGATCACGCTGCGGTTACGCTTTGAGGAAGCCGGGAATGTGCGCGGCTTCCCGGGGACCGACGGTGATGGTCCAGCCGGGCAGTTCCTCTTCCACGTCGCCTACGATGGCGGCGGCATAGCCGGGGATGACCAGTTCCTGATTCTTGATTTTGTCGGCGATGCCGCATTTTTTGACGAACATGCCCACGTCGTCACCGGCGAATTTGCCGGCGGCCCAGGCGGTGAGTACGGACAGCCCTTCGGAGTCCTTGATCAGCAGCCAGGTGGGCACCTTGCTGGCCTCGATTTCACCGGAAACGATGAAGTAGGTCAGGGCAAAGTTTGTCGTCACCAGCACCCGTGAATTCTCGTCCGGGTTGTTGATCGGGTAGATTCCCTCGGTCACGGTCATGGGCCGCTGCGGGTCGGTGAAGATGTTGAGACGCTCCAGCAGCAGCGGAAAAACGGATTCGCCGCTGAAATCGGACATCACCACGATGCCGCCGTACTTGGCCACGAACATGGCGGCCAGCATGGTTTCCACATCCAGGTTGGAGGCCATCTCGCAGGGAAAGGTGATCGTGGGGAAGCCCACACTGCGGTTGCCGTCCTTGAGGGCGGCGCGGCGCACGGCGATCATGTCCTGGTGGGCCTGTTTGGGCTCGCGCGAACCGGGGTCGAGGATCAGATCCTTGAGGCCCATGCCGGTCAGTTTGTCCGACAGCGCCGCCACCGCTTCCAGAGAGTCGGCCTTGATGCCCAGGGGCAGGTCGTTTTGCTTGGCGATCTCACCGAAGGCATCGGCATTGGCGTCGGTGGCCCCGTAAAGAAGCGGGCGCTTGAAGCCGCAGGCGGCCACGCCGGCCTTCATGACCTCGGCGTTTTCGGTCATCAGGATCACATTGAATTCCGAGGTTTCGGCGATCTGCTTGGCCACGGCGGCAAAGGCGTCGGCCTTGCCGTCGACATCCTTGACGGCCACCAGTTCCGGCCGCAGGTTAAACCCCACGCGCTCGAACTGCAGGGCGTTCCAGGCCTTCAGCTTGGCTTCCAGGTCGGCGGCGGCAATGTCGGAGCCCACCTGGGCGGCCAGCAGGGTCTGGTTGTAAAAGGTCTTCTCATGGCGGTACTGGACGGTTTCACCGCCGGTGATGGCCTTGCGCACACCGGCACCGATGGTGACCGGGCGGATCGGCGGCGCCGAGGCCGCGGAGAGTTTTTCGCGCGCTTCATCGGAGACGTAGGGGCAGCTGTCCAGTTCGGCCTTGCCCGATGCCAGGTTCATGGCAAAGGCAAGACAGGTGGGCACCCCGCACTCCTTGCAGTTGGTCTTGGGCAGGAGTTTGAAAATTTGAATACCGGTTAATGCCATACTATTCTCCTTGTCTGTATGGGCAATTCACCCGGTTGATACCACCGGGGAATCGGTTGGTCTGCGAAGGTGACGGGGCGGGCGCTTGCCGCCCGCCCCGTCGTCTGGCACGTTAGCCGATCAGCGGGTCCATGGAGAGGGCCGGATGGCCTTTTTCCTGGAGGAAGGGCAGGATCTCCTCCTCGGTGACACCCACGGTTTCGTCGGCGATCATGTCGTAAAAGTTGGGGATACCCATTTTTTCGCCGGCTTTGTCCAGGCGCTCCTTGATCTCTTCTTTGAGAATCTTGGGCATCCAGACCACGCGTGCCAGGCCGCCGTCACCCTTGATGAACTTGCCCTGGGTGATGTTGAACTTGGAGTGGCCCACGAATCCGGGTGAAGAGGCGCCACCGCCCATGACACCGGCCAGGGTGGTGAACTTCATGCCGCAAGGGGTCTCCCCGGCGTAGTCGCGGCCGACCGTCATGACACCGTTGCACGAGGGCAGCATGGCGGCGATGCACTCGCAGCAGCCGCAGGTGGTCATGGGGTCATGGACCATGGAGTAGAAGTTGTAGTGCGTAACGGCGCCGCGTGAGGCCTTGTAGACGAAGTCGTTGACGCCCTTCCACTGACCCAGCTTCGGATCGATGCACTCGCCCTTTTCGATTGGCTGGTTGGGCCCGGTGGGGTTGATCTCGAACGAGGCCTTGCAGTCCATCCAGTTGTAGGCCCCGCACAGGCCGGTCCGCTCCGGGCTGACCGAGCAGACGTGGTTGGGGGCGAAAGACTGGCACAGGGTGCACGAGTAGTAGGTCTCCACATCCTCGTCGGTCATCTTCTCGACGCGTTCGTCGCGTGTTTTGTACTCGGCGCGGGCCCGTTCGGTCAGCTTGTCCACATCTTCCTTCTTGGTCTTCAAGGTCACCTGAACCTTGTCCAGGATCTTGCCGAAGTCCTGGTGGAACTTGGCGTGCAGCACGACACCGATATCTTTGAGGGTGAAGCCCTTGTCGATGGCGGCCTTGCTGATGCGCACCCAGGAGATGTCGCGTTGGCCGATGTGCATGATGCCCTGGATGTAGTTGATCAGGTGGTGGATCTGACGCTCCAGGATGGGCTCGAAGTCGGTTTGAAATTCGCGGCCGGCCACCTGGATGTAGATGCCCAGGGGGAAGGTCCCGCCCTCTTTCACGTCTCCAATATCCGGACCGTCGACAATGACCTTGCCGTCTTCGATGGCGTTCATATCGGCCATTTTGACCAGCTCGGTGCACTGGGTCTTGCCGCCGCCGCACTGGGCATACAGGTCGGCCCCACGCACGCGCTCCCCTTCGTAAGCCGGACCGAAGGCACAGGGGATTTCGATGTCGGAAACGATGGTTTTCAGACCACGAACCTCGACGCTGCGCTGGCACATTTCACTGTGGGGCACATTGGCCACAACGTGCTCGTAGGTACAGATACCGGTGGGCAGGATTTCGGGAATGTCGGTGTCGGCCAGGGTCGGAAACCCCCAGTTGACGCAGCCGGCCGCGGCCACACCCCACTCGGTGCCGATGTCGCCCAGGGCGTTGACAAAGGCAAACACGCGGTCTTTGTTGTAGTGCAGGATTTTTTTGTGGTCGCCGGGCTTGACGCCACCGAAGGCCATGGCGGCGCGGTTGGCGAACCCGAGGGCGAAAACGGCCGAGGAGATGTCCGGGCCGAAAGGAACGATACGGGTGTTCCAGCCAATCTGAACGCCGGCTTCGAGAAGCTGCTCGATGGCCGTGGTGCCGTTGTGGTTGGCGGCGCAGAAGATGTAGAGGCTGCGGCGTTGGTACTCTTCGATGATGTCCTTGGCGATCTCCGGATTGGGCGCGGCGCCCACCACGGCGGCAAAACCGGGCGCCGAGCCGTCAACGAACTCCACGCCGCGTTTGCGCAGGATGGTGTCGTCAGCCGGGCCGACCCAGATCTTGCCCGCTTCGATGTCCGGATCCTCTTCGGGGTGGTAGAAGTCCGGCTGGTCCAGAATGCGCAGGGCTTCCATGATCTCGTAGCAGAAGATGGCGGCCATGCCGGCGTCCAGCAGGGGTCCCAGGTAGGGCAGGTGGTTCTTGCCCTTGATGTGCGGGGGCAGCAGGCCCCGGGCGAACTCGAGCGGTTTTTTGAGGTCTTCCAGAGTTTCGACCTTCATGCCGGTGAGCGAGTAGATCACCGGCAGGTAGTAGGCCGTGTTGGGGAAGCCAATCTTGGTGTCGGCGTTATAGGTGTCGAGTGCTTTCCTGAAACGGCCTTCAGCGGTGGAGACCACTTTGTACCCACCCTGAATGGCGGCAAATGCAACTAACTTAGACATAATAAATTCCTCCTTCGTTGAGGATCTGGTTTAAAATAGACTACCCTTCCAGGGCCTGGCGGTCGGCCATGTCCATCAGGACGCGTTCGCGGGCCTTGTCGATGCCCAGCTCCTTGCGCTTTTTGTCGATGTGGGCGATCATCAGATGGGCGTGCTTGATCGGGTCGGCTTCCAGGTCCCACCGCCCGCCGTACAACTTCTCCATCTCCTTGGAGATGTAGTCGTGGAACACGGGGGCACCCGAGGTCGGCAGGTACAGGCCGAAGACCGTGTAAACGCCCGACGAGACGAAATAGTGCCCGATCGAGATGGCCTTTTCGCTCATCCACTCCGGGGCGCTGCCGGCCGCGGGCAGGTCGCAGATGTCCTTGCCCAAACCGCCGGCCTTGACCACCTCGGTGGCCGCCAGCAAAATGCGGCTGTTGTCCACGCACGACCCCAAATGCAGGACCGGCGGGATGCCCACCGTCTCGCACACCTCGGCCAGGCCCGGCCCGCAGTGCACCGCGGCCGCTTCGGGCGTCAGCAGCCCTTCCATGGCGCAGGCGATGCCGTTGCAGCCCGTGGTCAGCACGATCACGTCGTTCTTGATCAGCTCTTTGACCACCTGGATGTGGGCTTCGTTGTGGCGCGTGCGGGCGTTGTTGCAGCCCACCACGCCGGCGATGCCGCGGATGCGGCCGTTGATGATGTTGTCGTTGAGGGTGTAGTAGTCGCCGCGGAAGGTCCCGCCCAGGTGGTACTGGATCGACTCCACCCCGAAGCCGCCGATGGAAGAGGCCTTGTACTGGGGAATCATCACCTCGCTGCCGCGGTTCTGGAAGTTGTCGATGCCCAGACGCACGATCTTTTCGGCGTCTTCCAGGGCGTGGTGCTCGTCGAACTCGATGTGGATGACGCTGTCCTGCTCCATCTTGGCGATGGGGTGGGTCGTGATCAGCTTGGTGTGGAAGCACTCGGCCACGTTGGCCAGGTTCTGGAACACGCACTGGATGTCGACCACCATGGCGTCGCAGGCGCCGGTGATGATGGCCAGCTCCTGCTGCAGGTAGGTGCCGGCCTGGGGCACGCCGTGGCGCTGGAAGATCTCGTTGGCCGTGCAGCAGATGCCGCCCAGCTGAATGCCCTTGGCGCCCTTGGACTTGGCGTACTCGATGATCTCCGGCTTCTGGCTCATGGCCACGATCATCTCCGAGAGCACCGGCTCGTGCCCGTGCACGATGATGTTGACGTGGTCCTCTTTCATGACGCCCAGGTTGGCTTCGGCCTGCAGCGGGTAGGGGGTGCCGAAGAGCACGTCCTGCAGGTCGGTGGCCAGCATGGAGCCGCCCCAGCCGTCGGCCAGAGAGGCCCGGGTGCCCTGCTTGATCAGGTTCTTGTAGTCCTGGTCCACGCCCATGTGGGTGCGGTGCATGATCTCGACGATCTCGCGGTCGATGTTGCGCGGCTTGACGCCGGTCTTGGTCCACTTTTCGTAAAGGGGTGCCGGGGCGCGCTTGAGGTAGTAGAGCTCGCCTTCGGCCTTGCCCCACTCGTTGAGGGCTTTTTCGGCCACTTCCAGGGCGACCTCGTCGATGTTGCGGTCCTGGACGGCGCCGTCCACCTCAACCGTGGTGGCCACATCGAACCAGGGGGCGATGGCCAGCAGCTTGTTGGGATCCTTGATCTTGTAGGCGTCGGTCTCCTTGCGGGCCGCGCTCAAAAAGACCTCGGCCACACAGCGGCCGTGGTCGGAGTGGGCGGCCGCGCCGCCGGCGATCATGCGGATGAAGTTACGCGCGGCGATGGTGTTGGCCGTGGCGCCGCACAGGCCCTTGCGGGTGTCGGTGCCTTCGATGCCGCCCTTGGGCAAGGGCAGGCGGCAGGGGCCCATGGCACAGTTCTTACAACAGATGCCCTGGATGCCGATAGCGCACTGCTTCATCTGGGCGGCGCGGTCGAAGACCGTGTCGATCCCCAGTTGCTGGGCCCGGGCGATCATCTCCTGGGTGCCCGGGTCGATGGATGAGGCGACGGGATCGGCCAGCTTGGGGGCCTTGTCCGCCGCTGCGGTTGCGGCTGTCTTCTTGATTACTGCCATCAGAGGTTCCTCCTCATATTGGTTTTGGCAAGGGTAAACGGCTGCCCTAGTAAAGGGCGACGCGCCGATGGACCCAGTTGAGTTTGGCCAGGATCTTTTCCGGCTCCGATTTTTGTTCGGCGGCGGCGGTCATGGGGATGACTGCTTCCTTACTGCTGCCGGTGCGCTGGGCAGCCATCTTCTCCCGCTCGGCGGCCCGTTTCTGGCGCAGTGCATCTTCGGCGGCATCCCGATCGGCGGCAGCCTTGGCTTTGGCCTCTTGTTCAGCCTTGGCCTTGGCCTCGGCGTCGGCCTTGGCCTTCGCCTCGGCAGCTGCTTTGGCTTTGGCCTCTTGTTCAGCCTTGGCCTTGGCCTCGGCTTCGGCCTTGGCGGCGTCGTCGGCTTTGGCTTTGGCCTCGGCCTCGGCTTTGGCTTTGGCCTCGGCTTGCGGATCGGCTGCCGGTGCGGCCGGGGCAGCGGCCGGGGCCGGTTCGGCCTTCTTTGCCGGCGCCGCGGCGGCTGCCGGTGCGGCGGCGGGTTTGGCAGCCGGTTTGGCGGCGGCCTTGGGAGCGGCCTTGGCGGCTTTCTTCTCTTCTGCAATGGTCAGGTCAGGCGCCGGTGCCAGGGCCGCCAGATCCACGGAGACGCCTTCCAGCCGTTTGGCAATGGGATCGATGTCGGCCAGGCTGCCGCCGTCCATGGCAGCGTCGATGAAAGCCTTGACCAGCCGGATGGCTTCGGGATGGCGCATGATCAGGATGTCGGAGCCGGCCATCAGGTAGGTGACCGCACCCACAGCTTCCATGAGGATGCCGCGTCTTTCAGGGTCGCCCAATGTCGGGGCTTCATCAACGCCCTGCTTGGCTTCCTTGCACTTCCAGATCTCGTTGGCCAGGTTGTTGATGATCGGCATCTGCAGCTTGTCGTCGCCCTGGGCCATGGCGGCCATTCTGAGGCGCTCCATGACCGAGTAGCTGTACTCCAGGCCGTAGCCCAGACCGCCGGTGGTGGGGTCGATGATCACCCGGTCCATGGGCATGCCCAGGTTTTCCAGCAGGATGTTGACCTGCTTGGCCAGGTTGACGTCGATGGGCGAGCTGCTGATCAGGGCGTGGCCGTAGCCCATGGCTGCGGCACCGATGCCCTTGTGGTTCTTGTCTTCCACCGGACCCATGATCAGCTGCTTGTCCTGGATGTCCTGGGCGATCTGCTTGAAGACCGCCTCGTCCTTTTCGTGGCTGGCCACCCCCCAGAGCACCAGGGGAACGTCGATGGCACCCAGCACCTTTTTCACCGTGGTGGAAGCGTCCGCCGGGCTGGCGTTGGTGCCGTTGGGATCCGTGCTTTTGAGCTGCAGCACGATGATTTCGGCGCCGAATTCATCGACGCACTTTTTAGCCCAGGCGGCTGGATCGGAGACCACGTCCTTGAACGGCTCCAGGGCCGCCTGGGGCCACTCGTCGGGAACCATGTCCCAGATCTCCATGGCAACCTTCGGTTTGTGGGGCATCTCCCCCTCAAACTGATACAGTGGGTAGCAGGTTTCGCCTCCGACGGTGACGGCCTTGTCGCCGCTACCGATGGAGATCGCCTTGATCGCCCCTGCATAGGATTCTTTGTAGAATTCGAAGCTCAACGTTACCTCCTTATCAGCTACCGGTTAATGATTGAGGTCTACTGCAGTGCCGTCGCCTGAAGCAGCAACGGGTTTTACGGCCGTCGCGCAGATACGCGGCCTTGATCGGTAATGATTAGGCCCCCTTTCATGGATGAATTTTTCTTCTTATATGCAATATCTACAACGGTAGATAAGAATCTGGGGGAGGATAGGGGAGGGTATGATAGGGCGCAGTCTTTTGCAGGATGGTGATCGCTGGTGTCTGTAAAACGCCGCATCGGCAACAAAGTCCTCTGAGGTGCAAATAGTGACTTATTTGTCAGTTGGACGAATAGTTTGTAACCGCATTCGAAAGGGCCGTTCCGGCCAGGATGGCTGACCGCTTCCCAAAGGCGGAAAACCAGGAAACATTCTTATAGCTTGGTCGGTTTATTTGTCAATAGAGGAGTGTGTTTTTATACCAATTTTTTTTAGTATATGTTCACCCATCCGCAGCTGCTCGTAAATCTGCCCAAACACTCGAGCGGCATGGCACTTGACAATTTTGTCGACCTCGATCCCAACCGAGACGAAGGCTTTCTCAGTCGCCCGAGGCCCGTCGGACCAGGCGCTTCTTGAGTCGTGGAAACTGATCGATGTCCGTGTGGGGCAAAAACAACGCCGCCACGTAATTGTCCATGTACGACGGGGTCTCGGACAACTCGAAACTGGTCATGCTGCGGGTCACCTCGACGACGTCACGCCGAATTCGGTTGGTCAGGCTGCTCATCTTGGCCCCCAAGAGCGAGCTGTTGCCGATAAACGTGACCTTGTCCGGATCGATCTCCGGCAGCAACCCGATGGTCATGGCCTTTTCCAGATCCACGTAGCTGCCGAAGCCGCCGGCCAGGATGATGCGGTCGATGTCCGGCATGCCCATGCCCACTTCGGTCAGCAGGGTCATGCAGCCGCTGAAGATGGCGCCCTTGGCCCGGATCAGGTTTTCGATGTCGATCTCGGTCAGGGCGATGTCCCGGTCGATCTGGGTCTCGTCGGCCCGGGCCAGGACGTATTCCCAGACCCCGTTGTCCTCCCGGATGCGGTTGGTCGACAGATCCCGGTTGAATTTGCCGCGGTTGTCGATCAGTCCCAGCTCGAACATGACGGCCGTCATGATGATCAGGCCCGATCCGCAGATGCCCTTGGGGCGCACGTTGCCGATGGTCATAAGCATGGGTTCCCAGGTGACCGGATCGAGCGAGAAGTCTTCGATGGCCCCTTTGGCGGCGCGCATGCCGAACTTGATGCCGCCGCCCTCGAAGGCCGGCCCGGCACTGCAGGCCGCGCAGGCCAGCCAGTCGCGGTTGCCGATGACGATCTCGGCGTTGGTGCCGATGTCCATGAACAGGGTCAGCTGATCGTCCAGGTACATGCCCGAACCCATGACCCCGGCTACGATGTCTCCGCCCACGTAGCTGGAGACGGCCGGGTAGACCAGGGCTGTGACGTGGTCGCGCAGGGCAAGGCCGATGTCCACGGCCCGGATGGGCGGATAGAGGGTCGAGGCCGGAACGTAAGGGGCGCGCCGGATGTAGCGCGGATTGACCTGGAGCAGCAGCTGAGTCATGGTGGTGTTGCCGGCCAGGGTGATGGCGGCGATGTCGTCCGGGTCCACTTTGGCCCGGTGTACGATCTTGCCGATGATGCCGTTGATGGTTTCGGTCACCACCTTGTGCAGGCGCTCCAGCCCACCCTCTTTTTCGGCCATGACAATCCGGCTGATCACGTCTTCGCCATAGCTGATCTGGCCGTTGAAGTCGCCCTGTTCGGACAGCACCGCACCATCTTTCAAATCGATCAGCTGACCGAAGATCGTGGTGGTGCCGATGTCCATGGCGATGGCATAGAGCATGTCGCTGGTGTCGCCGGTCTGGACGTTGACGATTTCGGTCTTGCCGCTCTCCATCACCGGACGGGCCAGGGTGGCCGTCACCCGGAACCCGTCCTTGCGCAGTACGTCGGGGATCTTGCGGATCACCGGCAGGCTGACCGTCAGGCGGTGCTCACCGTGATGCAGCTTGAGGTGGCTGACCAGGCGGGTGACGTCGGGCAGGTGATCCTGGTTGTCGGGCTCGGGCAGTTCGATGTAGGCCTTTTCCACCGGCGGCAGGAACAGGCCCTTTTCCTTGAGGTCGTTCAGGTTCATCTGTTGGATGCGGGCCGTGCGCCGCGGCACGTAGCCCTTGGCCAGGACGCTGGCATCGACGGCCGACTCCACGGGGACCCGGATGGTCACGTCACCGCTGATGGTGGACCGGCAAGCCAACCGATAGCCTTTTTCCCGATCCGCTGGGCTCAACCGATCGCTCAGGCCGCCGGCCACCTCACCGGATTCGACGATGACCCGGCATTTGCCGCAGACGCCCTCGCCGCCGCACGAGGCGTTGATGTGCACGCCGGCCTCCATGGCGGCGCGGATGAGGTTGTCGCCGGCGTTGACGGTGATCTGGCGCTGGTGGGGCAGAAATTTAACGCTGTGTGTCATGGTGTCTTCCCGTGTTGAAGTGTTTGGCGATGCGGCGCTTCAGGGTTAAATGCCCGGATTCGCGATACCCTTGTCCCGCTCTCGCCGCAGGTCGTCAAACCGGCAGCTCAGGGCCATCATGCCGGCCTCCATGGTGGTGACGACGTTCAGTGACAGGCTGTTGAACAGGTGGATCATGCCCTGGTTGCCCGGGGCCGTGTAGGCCGTGAACCCGGCGATGCCGTTGTCCCGGGCCCCTTCGAAGAGTTTGCGCATCAACCGCTTGCCAAGGCCTTTGCCCTGCCAGGGGCGGCTGATGGAAAAGGCCACTTCGGCCAGGTTGCAGGACGGGTCCAGCAGATATTCGCCGATGCCCACCACCTTGCCGAAACCGAATTCGCCGACCACCGCCAGGATGGTCAGGTTGGTGATATAATCCACCTGAAAGACCTCGCCGACCTCCTCGTAGATGAAGCTGGTCTTCTCGTGAAAGAAGCGCGAGAGGATATCGTTTTTGTCAAGGGTGTAAAAGTGCTCCTGAATGCGCCGTTCGTCGACCGGCTTGGCCGGCCGCACGGTGACCGTCTCCCCGTCCATTTCGAAGGTCTCCTCCAACCGCAAGGGATAAACCCCGTGCAGGGATCCTTTCAACTCCCGCTGGGCTCCGATCAGGCTGAGCTGTTTGGCCTGACGCAGCAACTCGTCGCGAAAGCCGGGGTGGGCGATGCTGATCATGGCCATGGCGCGTTCCTGGAGGCTCTTGCCGAACAGGTTGACCACGCCGAATTCGCTGGCCACGTAGTGGACGTCCGCGCGGGGAACGACCACGGCGGTGTCGCCCAGCATGGGGGTGATGCGGCTTTTTTTACCCCCCGCCGCAGTGGCCGGCAGCATGATGATGCTGCGCCCTCCCTCGGCCTGAAAGGCCCCGCGGATGAAATCCAGCATGCCGGTGACATCCGAGTAGTTGTTGAATTCCAGGGCGTCGGCCGCCACCTGGCCGGTCAGGTCCATGGCCATGGCCACGGACAGGGAGACCATTTTGTGGTGGGCGGCGATGACGGACGGGTCGTTCACGTAATCCGACGGGTGAAACTCGATGGCCGGGTTGTCGTTGATGAACTGGTAGAGCGCCGGCGACCCGATGGCGCTGCTGGCCACCATTTTACGATTGTTGACCCCCTTGCGGCGGTTGGTGATCACCCCGCGGGCGAACAGCTGCATGATCTCGTCGGTCAGAAACTGGGTGTGAATGCCCAGGTCCTTTTTTCCGGACAATGCCATCAACGTGGCCCGGGGGGGGGTGCCGGGGCTGATCTGAACGGTGGACCCGTCTTCGATCAACCGGGAGATCAACCGTGCGATGGTTTCGGCGGCCGCGGATTCGGGAATGGGCGGCAGGGTCAGAATCGGTTCGCGTTTTTCCACCACCAGATGCACATCGTCCACGTGGATGAAGCTGCGGCCCAGGACCCGGGGCATCTCCGGGTTGACCTGGACGATGACCAGGTCGGCCGAGTAGGCCGCCGACAGGGTGATGTCCACGGAAACCCCGAGGCTCATCCAGCCGAAATCGTCAGGAGGCGTGGCCTGGATCAGGGCCACGTGGATGGGCAGGCGGCGGCTTTTGAACAGCCGGGGGACGGCGCTGAGGTTCAATGGGGTCAAAAAGCGCGATTTTTGGGCCAGGCGGCTGGACTTGGCCGAACCCATGTAAAAGGAGCGGATGTTCAGGCGCTGGCCGCGGGTGCGGTCGGCAATCAAAGAGAGTGGGGCGGACTCCAGGGACATGAGCCGCACAATCTCCAGATCGGTGAACCAGCCGGTCGCTTCGGCCAGGGTCTTGACCAGATGCTGGGGCTCTCCGCAGGACGAGCCGATGAAAACCCGCTGGCCGGGTCGGATGTGCCCGATGGCATCTTCGGCCGTGCAGCGCTTTTGCACGTAGTTGTCGGCCCAGTAGGCGCCGTCTGCCATCTCCTTCCTCTCTGCCGGTCCGCCGGCGGCGTTGCTGTGGCTCGGTTCGGTCCTGGCGTCCGGTGGACGGCATCGGAGGCTTGGCCGAACGTCGTTCCATAGCCTGTCGAACAGGCTTTATCAAGCAAAACGAGGGTTTCTGAATCGCATTCACTTTTTAAGGGTGTTGACAATCGCGGTCCTTTAATATAACGTGCCGAAGCTCTTACAAATCATGGGGAAGGCCGGCCAAACCGGCAACCCTGCAGGTAACATGGTTTCCAGGCGGAGTTTTCAATCAGGCGGTGTTCATGGTCAAGGTGTTGAAGGCGGTCAGCGGTGCGATCGACAGGTCCAACGAAGCGGTGGGCAAAATAGTCTCCTGGGTGACCCTGCTGCTGGTGCTGGTGGTTTTTGTCGATGTGGTCATGCGGTACCTGTTCAAGACCAGTTTCGTGTTCGTTCAGGAGATGGAGTGGCATCTGTTCGCCTTCATCTTTCTGATCGGCGCCGGCTATACCCTTTTGCACGACGGGCACGTGCGGGTCGACATCATCTACCAGCGGCTGAGCAAGCGCAACCGGGCCTGGATCAATCTGATCGGGGTCATTTTCTTTCTCATTCCCGGCTGCTGGCTGGTGATCGCCACCTCCTGGAAATTTGCCGGCAACTCCTATGCCATGCTGGAGGGCTCTCCAGACCCGGGCGGCATTCCCTACCGGTTTGTCATTAAAGGAACCATGACCGCTGGCTATGTTCTGCTGCTGCTCCAGGGCATCTCCTTGGGCATTCGCGCCCTGCTGGAGGTTCTGGGCCTCGACTCCGCCAAAGAGGAGCAAGGCTGATGGAATATTTGCCGGCCTGGATGTTCCTGGCCCTGACGATTCTGCTGATGGCCGGTTTCCCGGTCACCTTCACCCTCTTGGGAACGGCCCTGTGCTTCGGCCTGATCGGTTTCGGGTGGTCGTTCTTCAACCTGCTGCCCCTGCGCATCTGGGGGGTCATGACCAACGTGACCCTGATTGCCGTGCCCCTGTTCGTCTTCATGGGGGTGATGCTGGAGCGCTCGGGCCTGGCCGAGGAGCTGCTGGACACCATGGGGTTGCTGTTCGGGCGCATGCGCGGCGGTCTGGCCATCTCGGTCGTGGTCGTGGGTGCCCTGCTGGGCGCCTCCACGGGCATCGTCGGCGCCACGGTAGTCACCATGGGGCTGCTGGCCGTGCCCACCATGCTGCGCCGCGGCTACCAGAAGGAGTTGGCCACCGGAACCGTGGCCGCTTCGGGCACCCTGGGTCAGATCATTCCCCCCAGCATCGTCCTGGTGCTGATCGGCGATATCGTCGGGGTCTCGGTCGGCGACCTGTTCATGGGGGCCGTCTTTCCCGGCTTTTTACTGGTGGGGCTGTTCGTCGTTTACATCGCCCTGATCTCCTGGCTCAAGCCCAAGTGGGCGCCGGCCATTCCCAGGGCCGAGCTGGCGGCCATCTCGCCGCGCCAGCTGATGGGGCGCGTGGGCAAGGCGTTGTTTCCGCCCCTGTTTCTGATGGTGGCGGTCCTGGGATCCATTTTTGCCGGTATCGCCTCGCCCACCGAAGCCGCCGCCGTGGGGGCCGTGGGCGCCACCTTGTTGACGGTCGCCAACCGAAAATTTTCGATCACCATCTTGCAGGAGGTCATGCAGACCACCGTGCGCCTGACCTGCATGGTCTTTATCATCCTGTGCGGGGCCGCGGCCTTCGGACTGGTATTCCGGGGTCTGGGCGGCGACGGGTTGGTGCGCGACTTCTTGGGGGGACTGGCGGCCCAATACAGCCACAACGTGGTCTTGGCCATCGTCATGGCGCTGATTTTCGTGATCGGCTTCTTCCTGGACTTCATCGAGATCACCTTCATCCACGTCCCCGTGCTGGCGCCGATCATGATCGAGTTCGGCTTCGACCCGGTCTGGTTCTGTATCCTGATCGCCGTCAACCTGCAGACCTCGTTCATGACCCCGCCTTTTGGGTTTTCGCTCTTTTACCTGAAAGCGGTGACGCCGCCGGAGATATCGACCGGGCACATTTACCGGGGCATCATCCCCTTTGTGGTCGTGCAGATCATCGGTTTGGCCATTGTGGTGCTCTTTCCCCAACTGGCCACCTGGCTTCCCAAAGTGGTGTTTGGACCTTAACCCCAATATCAACCAAGGAGGAACTCAACCATGAAGAGAAGAGATTTTCTGAAAAAAGCGGGCGTCGGCGCGGCGGCGGTTGCGGCAACGACGGTCAGCGCACCGGCCGTGATCGCATCGAAAAGCTACAGCTGGAAGATGGTGACCACCTGGCCGCCCAAACTGCCGGTGCTGCAGGACGGCTGCGAGCGTCTGGCCAAGCGCATCGAGGAGCTTTCCGACGGACGCCTCAAGATCCAGGTCTTCGCCGCCGGCGAACTGGTCCCGGCCATGGAGAGCTTTCAGGCGGTCTCCGACGGCACCGTGGAGGTGGGCAGCGGGGCGGCCTACTACTGGGCGGGCAAGGAACCGGCCACGCAGTGGTTCGCCGCCGTGCCCTTCGGCCTGAACGGGCAGGGCATGAGCGCCTGGTTCTACGGCGGCAACGGGCTGAAGCTCTGGGAAGAGACCTACGCCCCCTTCAACCTGATTCCGCGTCCGGCCGGCTCCACCGGCGTTCAGATGGGCGGCTGGTTCAACAAGAAGATCGAGACCATCGACGACTTCAAAGGGTTGAAGATGCGGATCCCCGGGCTGGGCGGCAAGGTGCTGGCCAAGGCCGGCGGCACCGTGGTGCTGCTGCCCGGCGGCGAGATTTTCACCAGCCTGGAGCGCGGTGTGATCGACGCCACCGAGTGGGTCGGTCCCCTGCATGACTTGCGCCTTGGGCTCTACCAGGCCGCCAAGTACTACTACTATCCCGGGTGGCACGAGCCGGGTACCTACCTGGAGTACTTCTTCAATAAGAAGGCTTACGAGAGTCTGCCCAAGGACCTGCAGCACATCATCGACGCCGCCTGCACGGAAACCGAACACTGGGTCCTGGCCCAGTTCGAGGCCCGCAACGGCGAGGCCCTGCAGACCCTGATCAACGACAAGAAGGCCCAGTTGCTGCAGTTCCCCGATCCGGTCATGGCCGACCTGAAAAAACTGGCCGACGAGGTGGTGGCCGAAGAGGCTGCCAAAACCCCCATGGCCACCAAGGTCAACGACGACTTCAAGAACTTCCAGAAGGTGGTCGGTACCTGGGGCAGCGTTTCCGAGACGGCCTACTACAACATCATCCAGCCCAAGTTCTCGCTCACGGGATAACCTGCCGTGAACCGCGTCGGCACGGATTCGTGTCGACGCGGTCTACCTGCGCCAGGGCCGCCAAACCGGTGCCAGACCCGTGTCCCGGAACAGCGGTTTGTCGAACGAATCGCGCCTTTCGCTGAAGTACCAGACGGTTTCAGGGAAGTATTGGCGGTGCTCTGGCAGCAGCCGCGCAAAGGTTTCCCGGCAGGGCGCCCTGAAATCTTCGGCGCACAGGCCCGGATATCTGTCCAGGCAGGCCTGGACGATGCGGTCGAAAAAATGCCCACCCATGAAGCGGTCGTAGGTGATGCTGTGGAAAACGTCGTGCTCCATGCGGTTGTGGTGGTTTAGCCCACCTTCGGCCAGGCCCAGGTCCCGCCGCCGGCGCATGTCGATGCCCACGCTCAGGTCGCGGTAGACGATGCGTCTGACGCTGCCTTCGGGGCCGATTTCGAAAACCACATTCTGGCCGTGGGGTTCGATCAGGTAGCCGAACTGGCGAAAGCAGACCACCCAGTGCCCGACGATGGGCAGCATGATCTGCTCCAGGACGAATCGCAGCGGGTCGCGGTCGCCGATCAGCTCATACAGCAGCAGGGGCGTGTCGGGTTCGAAGTAATCCTTGCCGTACAGCGCGAAACCGGGCACCAGCGCCAAGGCCGGCGCCATCCAGGGAAAGGGTGTCATCTCCCGGACCAGATAGCCCCAGTTTTCGGCGCGCGGCGAATCGGGCTGCAGGTTGCGGTGCGCCACCGCGATCACCTCCCGGAAAAACGCAAAACGGCCGTCCAGCCGATCGACCCCGCTTTCCAGTTCCCGCGACACATTGAGGGCCTGCTCCAGCACCTCGCGGCGCATCCTGCGGCCGTAACGCGACACTTTGAACGGAAAGTGAACCTTGAGGGCATGCAGCGGTGGCCAATCGGCGACGTACAGGGTTCGCGTCGAGGAGCTGGGCACGACGGCCACCGTTTTGCGCCCGGTGCAAATGGTGCGGGCGTGTCGGACGTAGGGATCGTCCGGAACCGATGCCAGGACCTGGGGGTGGATGCCGAACATCACCCGGTCTTTGCCGAGGTAGGCGGCGGAGAGCGCCGGGGTCGGGTTGGCGGTGAACACGATCATCTGCTCCCGAGGCAATTCGAACAGCGTCAGCTCGAATTCGGTTGTCGCGGCGTCGGGCCGATAGGCCGCATCGGCCTCGGTGCAGGCGGCGTGGTCGCTGTAGGTGCGGGTGCCTTGGTTGCGGTAGCGGTCTAAATATATAAATGAAGGCAGCTGCATGCATCACGGTTTGCGTGCCGTGACCACCAGGCGGTGGTTCATGCAGCCGACGTCCGCCGTGCGGTTCAGGACCGGCGCATCGCAATGGGCTTGAACCGATTCGAAGCCGGCGCGGGCGGCCAGGGAGGTCAGGTCTTTTTTGCGGTACAGCCGGATGCGGTAAGTGTTGTCGCGCATGATGCCCTTGGCTTTGCTCAACACCATCTCGCGGGCACGGACGCACCCGTCCATGACTTCCCGCTGCCGGCAGACGACCACGTCTTCGCCGATTTCGTGCCAGGCCATTGGCGATAGCTTCGCCTGTGCGGCCTCGCCGTCGGCGATGTCCAACAGCAGCCACCCCCGGGATTTGAGCAACCGCCGGCTCTCCTGCAGAATTCTCAGGTCCGCATTCGTCTGTTGGATGTATCCCAGGGAATTGCCCAAGATGAACACATGGTCAAAGGCACCGTCGGGCAGCTGGGTGTCGCGGGCATCGCCTTGGACGAAGGTTACCTCGTAATTCTCGTCGGCCGCCTTCTTTGCGCCGATGTCGAGTAGTGGCTGCGAGTAGTCCAGCACCGTGCAGTCTCGGATACCGCGCCGGCACAGCTCCAGTGCATGGCGTCCATGGCCGCCGCACAGGTCGAGAACACGATGGTGAGGTCGAATGGGAACCAGGGATGTGAAGATGTTGACCTCCCGGCGCGTGACCGCTTGGTTGTCGACGCTGCGGGCGTCGGTCAGCAGGTAGACCTCGTCGAACAGGGTCTTCCACCAGTCGGGGTCCACATCGATGGTCATGGTGTCTCCGTTTGCGCGCCGAAACCGAAGAGGCCGTCGGCCGCGAAGATGGCTGGGCCGCCGTGCCAGGGCTGCAGCCGTGCGATCTCCAGTTCTTCCGGTTCGATGTCGATGTAGTCATCCAGTTCGCCGGCCTGCCACATCCGCTCCAGGGTGATGCTGTCATCCCACATGGCCCGGCAGTATGTCACCAGATCGCCGAGCTGCCGCATCGTGATAATGCGGGGCCGCAGGGCGATCTTGATCGGCCCCAGCAGATAGGTAAAGCGCTTTTCCAAGGCGAGGGTATTCTGTTCGTCCAGGATGGCCAGCAGGTCGCCGTATTCCATTTCCGCAATGGTTGCGTTGATGCGATCGACCGCCGCCTTGACCGTCATGGGTGCTTTCAAGATGGCCATGGGCTGAACGCCGCCGCCGCTGCCGACGTTGGTCGGTACGTCTCCAAAGCGGCACAGGAAGCCGAACACCTGGCCGGGGCCGATCAGGCAGCGGAAGTCCGTTTGGCGTTTGGTCAGCAGGATACGCCGGTTGGCGCGGTCGATTTCCGGCATGACCTCACCCCACAGGTCCAGGGCGACCTTCTGTTGCACGATATAGCCGCCTGTGGCCAGGGCCGTTTCAATGGCGTCGTCCGCCGCGTTGCCGGCCTCGCTGATTTTGACACCGATCCCCGAATAGCCGCGTTCAGGCTTGAGGACCAGGTCGGACCAGTGCCGACGAGTCCACTCGACCAGGTCGTCGATGGTCTCCTTGTTTGGACCGGTGGTGGTGCGCGAGAAAAAACGGCGCGTCCAGGGGGTGCGCCGCACGGTTTCGGCGTGAAAGTGCATGCTTCGCGGTCCGGTGATCACCTCGAACATGCTTTTCACATTGATCGGTTCGGTGCCGCGGGGATTGAGCACCCGGTTTTCCCGAATGGCCTGGACCAGCGGGGTCAGGTCGTGCTTGCGGTGCAGCTTGAGGAACACGTCGTTGTTGAAATCCATGAAGATCAGGGAGACCGGCCGCTCCCGGTGGCAGACGCGCCCGTTATGCACTTCGAATTCATGCGGGGCCGCCAGAATGCCGGTGATGCCGTCCGCACGGTCTATCCGCCGGGCCAGGTTGATGTTTTCAGTTACATCGGCCAGGGTCTCCTCCTCGGCCACCACCGCGATGAGTCCGGCGCCATCGCTTGCCATGCGGCGCTGCGCGGCCAGGAGCATGTCCGCAAAGCCGACCACCGGATAGAGCAGGGGATGGTCGAAATCGAGGTCGATGCCTAAGGGCCGGATTGCATTGATCCGGTTCCACACCACCTTGGCGATCTCCTGGGTCATGCGCTGATAGTCCCACCCGCCGGGACTGCCGAGATTCCATTCCGAATGACAGCCGAGAAAACTGGACACGTTCAGCCTCCTTCCCGAAGCACTTGTTCCAAGTGATCAAAACCGACTTCTCCCTGCGCCAGGACCCGGCGGGCGAAGCTGACCGGGTCCTTTCGGCCCGAACACGCATCGCCATAAAATTTACGAAATTGGCGCCGGCCCATGGTGTATGCCAGCTGGTAGCCCGGCTTCAGGCAATATCGGTTGACCATGGCCCTGGCCCGGTGGGGTGCCAGGCCCTCCGCGACCAAATCGGCAACCGCCGCGTCCGGTGTGCGCCGCCGCATGTGGATGTCGAAATCGACCTGACCGCGGATCGCCCGCCAGAAGCGCCGCTTGGCCATGAGCATGTTGTCGGCCGGACCGGAGAAGAATCCGGTTTCAAACATCAGCTCTTCCGCGAAACTGGCCCAGCCTTCGTAGAAGATCGGAAATTCGATGTGACGCCTGACCGGACGGGCGTGGCTCCAGCGGTAGGTATCCAGTAGGTGGTGGCCGGGAAAGGTTTCGTGAGCGGTGAGCAGCCGGTAATCCGGCGAGGTCGATGGGTCGGTGCCGGTCTCCAGAATGAAAAAGGTACCGCCACGCGGTGGATGATGCGGTGACATGCTGTAGGCGGCATTGCTGCGCACCGGCCGCAGGTATGCCGGAATCGGCCGGACGGCGACCGGGCATTGCCGGTCCATTCTGGCTCCGACGATCCCCTGCTCGCGGCAGTGCCGCGCCAGCTGGGAGATGGTGTGTTGATACAGGGCCCTGATGCCGCCGCGGGAGGGGGACGGTCGAGGCATGTTTTCAATCACCGTCTGCCAGGCAAGGCCGGGTGCCCTGGCTGCGGCGGCGAGTTCCAGTATCGAGCGGGTCTCGGCGATTTCCGCCGCCAGTTCGCGGGCGATGTCCTCCGGCTGGAGCCGGCATCCCATGTGATGGCTGGCGATGCGTGCATAGAGATCCACCGGCGGCAGAACGTTTTCACGGACATCAGCCTGCTGGAGATGGGCGTTCAGGCGCCGGTAGGCCGCGTCGATGGGGGCGCGATCGACGCTTGTCAACGGCAGGGATGCCAGCCACGCCTGCTGCTTGCCGAGCATATCGATCCCCAGATCCCGGAACAACCGCGGGGGGCGAGTCAGGTTGCGCCGGGCCTGGTCGATGAATGCGGGAAGAAGGCGCAGGCGGGCACGCAACGCCTGGGGCCCGGCTTCGATCGCTTCGGCCAGTCCGATGCCGATGACGGTGAGATAAAACGTTGGCTGGGCAGTGACCACACCGGACCTTTCGAGCTGTTCACCCAGCGTGCGCGCCACCCGACGCAGCATGTCGGCATCCATGGCGTCATCCAGTGATAAGGCGGCAGGGTGAAGGCCTTCGAGCCGGCGCTTCCAGTGGGAAAGCCGGGTGATGATGTCGCCCACGGCGTCCGGGGAGAAGTCGTCCCAGCGCGACCAGTCCGGCAGGTCAGCTCTGGCCTGGGGGAAATAATGAAATTCGTCGCTGGCCATGCAGACCGGGAATCGTGCGGTCAATGTGCCGATAAGGTCGCCGGCGATTTGGGCCAGCTTGCTGTCGGCAGGTTTGCTTTGGCTGTCGTCGGACATGACGTTTCCGTGGTTGTTATGGCGACGTGGACATCACACGTGCCGGGATCGACTCACGCTCGGAAACCGACCGCTTGCTTTTGTGAACAAAATTTTCTACCGTACGTGAAACATAATGGCAAAACGCCGTAGCGTCTACAGGGAACCCTGTATGCATAATGGATGACATAGCTGGTTTTATCAACCCATGCCGGGATATCGCCCGCCAGCTGGGCAGGCCCTGCCATCAACTGTGAGTGGTTGAATATGGAAATCACGGCTACCATTATTGGCGCCGGTGCGGTCGGACTGGCGGTTGCAGCCGAACTATCCCAACGACACCGCGGTATATTGATCCTGGACCGCAATCCGAGCTTTGGCCAGGAGACCTCCAGCCGCAACAGCGAGGTGATCCACGCCGGTATCTACTACGCCCGGGATTCCCGGAAGGCCGCGCTTTGCCTTGCGGGCCGGCAGTTGCTGTATGCCTATTGCCAAGCGCATCGGATTCCCCATCGGCGCTGCGGCAAGCTGATTGTGGCCACCGAACCGGCGGAGGAGGGGGTTCTGGCATCCATTCGGCAGCGGGCTTTAGAAAACGGCGTCGACGATCTGGAAATGGTCGGTGCCGGCCGGATCAAGGCCATGGAACCCAACGTGAAGGCCAGTGCCGCTCTATTTTCGCCCTCCACCGGGATCGTCGACTCACACCGGCTGATGCGCAGCTATCTTGCCCGGGCAAACAAACAGGGGGCCCGATTCGTGCCGCATACCACGGTGGAACGGATCGACAAACAGGATGACGGCCGCTACCGGGTCCACGTGATCTATCCCGACGGGGCAACCGACACGTTTGCCTCGCGCTGGATCGTCAACTCTGCCGGACTCGCCTCCGATCGACTCGCCGCGTCGCTGGGAATCGACATCGATGCCTGTGGCTATCGGTTGCACTACTGGAAAGGGGAGTACTTCAGTCTGGGCGTACCGCCGGGGTACATCCAGCGATTGGTCTACCCGGTTCCCCAGGCGAACCATGTGGGGCTGGGAATTCATGCCACCATTGACTTGGGGGGGCGCGTCAAACTCGGCCCCAACGCGACCTATCTTCCCGGCCGGGAGATCGACTACACGGTCGACACAGCCGCTCGACGATCCTTTTTCGAGGCCGCCGTCCGCTACCTGCCCGGCATTACCGAAGATCAGCTGAACCCGGAAATGGCCGGGATTCGGCCCAAGCTGCAACTCCCCGGAGATCCGGCGCGGGATTTCGTCATCGCGGAGGAATCCTCAAAAGGCTTTCCCGGGGTGGTCAACCTGATCGGCATCGAATCCCCGGGACTGACCGCCAGCCTGGCCATTGCTCGCACAGTGGCGGAACTGCTGGCCCATTTGGACTGACATTGAACCGGATCGCACGGGAGACACCATGAAGGTCACATTTATCGGATTGGGGATCATGGGGAGCCGCATGGCCGGGAACCTGTTGAGAAACGGCGTGGAACTGACAGTTTTCAACCGGTCGGCGGCATCCATGCAACCATTGGCCAAGCAGGGTGCCGTGATGGCAGGGTCAGCCCAGGGGGCGGTGCAGGATGCCGACGTCGTCTTCACCATGCTCGCTTCTCCTGAGGTGGTCGATCAGGTCGCGTTAGGGGCGGACGGCTTCCTCGCGTCTATGAAGGCGGGTGCCACCTGGGTGGATTGCTCGACGGTAAACCCTTCCTTCTCACAGGGAGTCGCGACTGTCGCTGCTCAGCGCCGCATCCGGTTTGTCGATGCGCCGGTTGCCGGATCGACACAACAGGCGGAGAACGCGGAACTGATTTTCCTGGTGGGCGGGTCGGAAACCGATATCAAATCGATCGATAGCCTGCTGAACATGATGGGCAGCCGGGTCGTCCATGTGGGCGACAGCGGCAAGGGCGCCGCGCTGAAGATGCTGGTCAATTCGCTACTGGCCCAGTCCATGGTGGCGTTTTCCGAGGCGGTACTGCTGGGCGAGACGCTTGGTTTGGATCGGGACTTCCTGCTGGACCTCCTTCCCAATTCGGCGGTTTGCGCGCCTTTCATAAAGGCCAAGGCGGAAATGATCCGTGCCGGCGATTACGATGTTCACTTCCCTCTGGAACTGATGCACAAGGATCTTCACTTGGCGGCCTTGACGGCCTACGAGAACAACCGGCCACTGTTTTCAGCCAACACCGCCAAGGAGCTGTTCGCCGCCGCCAAACAGGGCGGTATGGGACGGAAAGATTTTGCCGCGATTTACGATTATTTGCGTGGCCGATAGGCCACGCGCTCAGCGGCTACGGCTGGTTGCTCGCCTTCCCGATGGCGTGCAGAACGTACTGGGGCAGTGCAAAGGCGGACAGGTGAACTTCCGGGTTGTAGTAGCGGCTCTGGATGCCGCTCTTACGGTATCGCGACCTGAGGGTGTCTATGCCTAACCGTCTATGATTCGGCTCGTCGGTCGCCCAGCCGAAGGTCATGATGCCACCGATGTAGGTAGGGACGGCGGCACCAAAAAAATGCCAGTCGGCGAAGGTGCGCCTCAGACGCAGCGCGGTGGTTTCAATTTCACCGAGCTGCATGAAGGCCACGCCGTTTTGGGTGACCAGGATGCCGCCGGGGTTGAGACAGCCCCTGCAGGCCGCGTAGAAGTCCTGGCGGAAAAGGGCCTCGCCCGGGCCGATGGGGTCGGTGCTGTCGCTGATGATGACATCGAATCGATCGGCAGTGCCGCGAACATATTTCAGTCCGTCGTCGATGACGACCGTGACGCGGCGGTCGTCGAAGGCACCGTCCGAATGGCCGGGCAGGTACTTGCGGCACATGTCGATGACCTGTTGATCGATCTCCACCTGGGTGATGTGTTCGACACTGCCGTGGCGGGCCACCTCCCTGAGCATGCCGCCGTCGCCGCCGCCGACGATCAACACCCGCCTGGCATTGCCGTGGGCAAAGATCGGAACATGGGCGAGCATTTCATGATAGATGAACTCGTCTTTTGAGGTGGTCTGCACCACGCCGTCCAGGGCGAGCACGCGGCCGAAAACGGCATTTTCGAAAATGATGATGTGCTGGTGGTCCGACTTGGACTCGAAGAGCATGTCGTCGATCCGCAGGGTCTGTTCGAAGCCGTCGTAGAGGGTTTCCGTAAAGTCAGGCATCGGCCGCCAATCCTCGCAAATGTTCGCTGATGGTCATGGTCGTCGGGCAAAAGGCGCGCTCGAGAATGCCGATCGCCGCTTCGGGTCTGGCGTCGCCGCACATAAAAATGTCGAAGGCCGCGAAATCGCGTTCGGGCCAGGTGTGCACGCTGATGTGGGACTCGGCTAGAACGGCCACCCCGGAGATGCCGCCGTTGGGAAGAAAGTGGTGCAGGTGGATGTGAAGCAGCGTGGCGCGGCACTGTCGGACACATTCGCGCAAGGCGGCCTCCATCAGGTGAAGGTCGTCCAGACGCCGGGCACCCCACAGGTCCAGAATCAGGTGTTTGCCGGCAAAGCGGACACCGTCTCTTTCGATGAAATGATCGTCGCATACCCCGTCGGCCGACAGGTGCAGGTGCGCCGGCCACGCCCGGTCCGGGAAACGGTCTGCGGTTGGTTGGGACGCGTTAACCGTCGCAAATGAATTCCTTTTCATCCATTGGGCCCCCCTTTCGGTACCAAAAAATTAGCGACACGCTTTGCCAGTGACGGCAGCGTTAAAAAATGCGCGGGATTTAATGTAAGTCGCTAAAAAGCACAAGCTTTTTTTTAGAGGGCTTTAAAAAACCACTCCCGTAAGGCTACTGGGTGGAATCCGATCTGAAAAATGCGACCAGGCTGAGTACCAGCTCGGCCATGAAACCCACATCGAGCGTCTCCATCGTGTCCGAGGGCATATGATAGTGTGGATTGCGGAAAAAGGCCGAGTCCGTCACCATGACCGCCCGGTAGCCTTGGCCCCAGAATGAAGCATGGTCGCTGAGACGGACCGATGGCATGATCCACCCGTTGAACGGCACGGTCAAACGCTCCACCGGCAGGTTGGGGTTGCGCTGGAAACCGCTTCGCAACCGCCGGCTGAACCGCCGTGAGTTCACATTCCCCACAATGCCGATAAAGTCGCCCGTTTTCGGATACCCCAACAGCTGCATCGGAAACGGGTAGCGCTGGCAGTTGGGCTCAGCGCAGGTAAACCCCACCATCTCCAAACAGATCATGCCGTCGATGGTGATGCCTTTTCGTTTCGCTTCGGCGGCAAATACGCGGCTGCCCATGTATGGCGTGTCATACGCCGGCGGCTCTTCCAGCGCGAAGGCGACAAAGGTGATGTCAAGGCCTCCTCTTTCCCTGTCGGCCGTTTGCTGCATGGCCCTGGCGGTTTCCAGCAGCACCGCCACGGCACTGGCATTGTCATCCGCCCCCACAGTGCCGCTCACGGAGTCGTAATGCGCGCCTATCACGTAATGGGCCGTTGGGTTCGCCGACGGCTGCAGCGTGGCCACAACATTGCTCACCGGGTGGCTGCCGTAGCGGTAAGTCTGCCGTTGCACCTTGAGGCCGTATGCTTCCAACTGTGCCTGGATGTAGGTTGCCGATTTTTCGATGTTTTCGATTTGGCGCACGCTGCGCTCGCCAATGGTGCGCGTCAGCATGATCAAATGATCATTCAGTCGGTGGATGACGGCCTGTTTGTCCATCAACGACCCCTTTTGTCCCACGGATGAGATACCCGCCACCCCGCCCACCCCTGTGAAGAGGGTGACGATCCAGAACGTCACGGCATGGATAAGGTGTCGGCCCGGGTCGAATCGCATTTACCACCGGAGCACTGCCAATGATAACGGTCAAGGGGTAACGGCCGCGGTGACCAGTAAACCAACGCCTGGGGAGCAGATTTGATCCCCCTGCCGGGTTCAGATCGCTAAACGATCAGACAATCGGCCACCAGCTCCCACAGATACTTCACGGCGAGGCCGTCCATACCGTAGCTCGCCTTGATATTGTTCAACTGGCCGTGGCAGCTGTGGCAGGGTACGACCAGCATCTCGGCGCCGGTGGCGCGGATCTGCTCCATCTTGCGTCGGCCGTAGAATATGCGTTCGTCGTTGTAGCCCGATGTCAGGGCGCCGCCGCCGCCACCGCAGCAGGTCTGCAGCAGGCGGTTGGGGTAGAGCTCGACCCAGTCGGTCAGGCACTGGTCCATGATCCAGCGGGGCTCTTCGAAAAAGCCGTGGCCGAAGCGCTTGTGGGCCCGCCGGCCGTAGTTGCACGGGTCGTGGTAGGTGGCGCGGGCCGTGAAGCGCTGCCGGTCCAGCTTGATGCGCCCGCTTTTGATATAATCGATCAGCAGGTCGAAGACCGTGACCGTCTTGAATTCTTCCAGGGCTTCGGGGAACCATGTTTGCAGACCATACCTGGTCGCCAGATAGGCGTGCCCTCACTCGGGCCACAGCAGGGTGTCGATCTCCAGCCGGCGCATGTTGTCCACGATGCGGCCGGCCATGATCTTCATGGCCTCGTCGTTGCCGGTGAAATAACCCCAGCTGGTGCCCTCCCAGTTGTCCGACGCCACGGTCCAGTCCTCCCCGGCGGCATGAAAAATTCGCCACCACGGCTTGAGGTCTTCGGTGTGGGTGTTGACCAGTTTGTTGTGAATGGTGGTCAGCAGCCGGGCGCCCTTTTTGTCGATGGGTACCGTAAAGCCCGCAAAGCCCGGCTCCGCGGCAATCTCTTCGGCCACGTCTTCCAGAATGAAGATGAAGTCTTCCTTGGGAAGCGAGAGGTTGTTGCCGGTTTCAAGGGCAGCGGCCAGGCCCTTGTGGATGATTCCCGGCACGTTTTCGCTGTCGCGCAAAGAGCGGATGCGCCGGGTGATGTCGGCGATGTCGATCCCCATGGGACAGACCTGTTCGCACTTGCCGCACATGGTGCAGATCCAGGGCCAGCGCGATTCGACGGCCTGGTCCAGTTGGCCCAGCGACACCATGCGCACCATTTTTCGGGGATCGAAATCGTCCACCCCGGCCACGGGGCAGGCACTGGCGCACATGGCGCAGGTCAGGCATGTGTCCTGGTTGAAGGGCCACCGGTTGCAGCAGCCCCGGTCCAGATCTTCCAGGTGGATCGGTTGGTTCTCAGCCATTGGGGGGTTCCTCGGGCGGTTGGTTCAGTCTGCGGATATCTTCGGCAAAAGCCGTGATCATCAGGGTCAATTCGTTGCACATGTTGGCGGCCACCGACGTGACGCGCAGCCGGTCGCTTTCCAGGCCGGCGGCCGCCAGCAGGTCCAGGGTCGCCGCGGCGCGCCGGCGGGCCACCAGGTTGCCGATTTCGGCCTGGCAGTTGTCGGTGTGGCAGGTGCACAGCATCACCCCGTCGGCACCGGCCTCGAATGCGCCCAGCAGATGGCGTTGGGCGATCGTTCCGCCGCAGGGCACCTCGATCCACTGCACCCCCGCTGGCAGGGCATGGGCGGCCTGGGATGCGATGGCGTGCGCACGGCCGGCCGAACGCGTACAACCGAACACGACGATTCGCGGCGCCGGCAACAGGCCGTTTTCCCCTTCCCGGGGTTGCTGCAGGCGACGCCGCAGGTCGGCAGCCAGGGGCACCCCTTCCATGTCGATGGCCCGGGCAGGGCATGCGGCCGCACAAATGCCGCAGCGCTGGCATGCCTCGGGCACCACGCTGATGTGGTCGCCGATCTCGATGGCCAGGTGCGGGCAGAGCCGGTGGCAGGTCAAACAGCGTGCGCAGCGGCCCTGATCGATCACGGCCGCCGGCAGAGAATCCGCATCCCGGCCTTCCAGAAAGGCTGCCGCCCGCAGGCTGACCTGATCGGCGTCCGCGGCCTGCTCGGCGGCGGACATAACCGCCCGCGACCCCCCGGCCACAAATATGCCGCGCCGGTTGGTGGCGTTGCTCAGGCGGCGCACGTTGTCGCTCTGGGCAAAGCCGAGACCGTCCCGGTCGATGCCCAGCTCGCGTGTCAGGGCCGTCAATTCCCGGTTCGGCCGTGGGCACTCATCCACGACCAGCCGTTGGGCCGTCAGCCGGAAGGTTTCACGGGTCAGCTCGTCCCGGTAGTCGAAGGTCCAGGGACCGTTCGGCGAGGGTTGAATGGTGGGATAGTCGCGTGTGAACTTGAGAAAGAGCGTACCGGCCTGTTTGGCGGCCTGCACCAGGGCCTCGCTGCCGTCGGGTGCCACCTTCAGGTTGCCGGTCATGAAAACGGTTCGAAACCCGGCCTGCGCCTGCAGCTGGAAACAGCGCTCGAGCATGCGCCGCGCCACCGCGGGATGGCTGTCGGTCTGCCAGCCGCACAGAAAGACGATCGTGGTCCCCGCCGCCAGCCGGTTGTCCGCTGCCGGCCGGTCCAGTTCGGCTTCCAGGGTGGAGATGGTCATGACGTCTGGTCCGGGTGTCAGCCCGTAAGCGGCGTAGTTGGGCAATACCTGGCTCTCTTCGGCCACGACGATGGCCGGCACCGTGGTAGTCTCCACCTGATGGTCCCGGGTCAGGCGCAGTTGAAAATTGCCGCTGAATCCACGGCAGCGGTCCAGCGCCGCTCCGTCCGTCAGGCGCGCAGCGACACCCTTTTCGGCCAGGTTGTCCCTGATTCTATGTGCGCAGGCGCCGCTGCCGAAGATCATCACCTGGACCGGCCCTGGGGCTGCGCTGCGGGTGTCGGCGCTGTTTTTTTGCGTGGGGGTCATCTTGCACCTAAGCTTCTGACGATGTCGAAAACGGCCTTTTCGGCACTGCTCACACTTTCGGCAACGCTCATGGGGCCGGTGGCCGTTCCCGCTGTGAAAACGCCGGCCGGTGTGCGCTGGTCCCAACTGCCATGCCGGGCGATGAACCCGTCGGGATCCAGGCGGTGGTCGAGCATGCCGGCCAGGTGTGCACTGTCCGGGCCGGGATGCAGCCCCACCGAGAGCACCACGAGGTCGAACCGGCCCGCTTTGGATTGGCGCGTATCCGGATCGAAGTAGATCGCTTCCAGTTGGTCCGCATCGGTGTCGCGGATCTCCCCGGGGATGGCGCGGACCATCTCGAAACGGTCGCGGGCCTCACGGTAGACGCAGTCAAAATCTTTTCCGAAGGTCTGTACATCGATGTAAAAAAAGGTGATCTGCGCCTCCGGCTGGCGGAATTGGATCAGCCGGGCCATGCGCATGGACGAACCGCAGCAGATCTTCGAGCACCAGAGATGGCCCTTACGGGTCTCCCGGCTGCCCACGCACTGAACGAAGGCGATCCGGTCGGCCGTGCGGCCGTCCGAGGGGCGCTTCATGCGCGCGCTTCGGCGCAGGATCCGTTCCGCTTCCAGACTGGTGACGACATCCGGAAATTGACCGTACCCGTAAGGTTTGTCTGTCGGCTCGTAGGGTGAAAAACCGGTTGCCACCAGAATCGCATCGACCGCTACGGTTCCCGTATCGGTCCCGTCCGGTGCCGAGTTGGCGCGGTAACGGATGTTGAAGGGGCTGCGATCGGAAACGGCAGCGACAGTCGTTGCGGTGTAAATGTCGACCCTGGATCGGGCCGTGGCGCGCTGCAGCTTGTCCTGGACCATGCAGGCGCCGCATTTGACGCAGCTGTCAGTGGCCTTGCAGGCCAGTTGGGCGGCGTGACCGCCGAGCACCGCCGCCTTCTCGAACAGCGACACCTGTATGCCCTGCTCGGCCAGGGCGTCAGCGGCGGTCAGTCCGGCCACTCCACCGCCGATGACGGCGATATGTTTGCGGGCCAGGTTCACATGAAATCTCCATGGATTGGAAAATGGGAATAAAAGATCAGCGCTACCAGGCCTTGGGCGCGGAAATGAATATAGACTCATTTGAGCAAAAGTTCAAGAATTGATTTTAAGAAGTGATTCAAAATGGTTATACTGGATTAGCCCGGCGGTCGACCGGCCGCGAGGCTCGATTGCGTGCTTGACGCCGCCGGGGTGACGCGTCATGTTGAATCGACGGCCATGGCAGCCGGGTGGCTGCAATCGGAAACCCTTTGCAGGCGAGGTCGAGATCATGATGGATAGATTGCGCAATCAAACCGTGGTGGTTGTCGGGGGCAGTTCGGGAATGGGCCTGGCCGTGGCGCAGGGCGCCGCCGATTGGGGCGCCCGAGTGGTGATTGCCAGCCGTCGTCAGGCCCAGCTGGCTGCCGCGGCCGACCGTATCGGCAAGGATGCGCACTGGCAGGTGGTGGACACGACCGATGAGGCCTCGGTGGCGGATCTGTTTGAACGGCTGGGCGTTATCGACCACCTGGTCGTGCCCGGCAGTTCGGTGCGGACAGGACCCTTGCGGGAGCTGCCCCTGGCCGACGCGCAATTTACCATGCAGAACAAGTTCTGGGGGCCCTACTTGTGTGCCCGATACGCGCGGATCCATTCCGCCGGGTCGATCACCTTCTTTTCCGGCATCCTGAGCCGGCGGCCCGGCATGAACGACGCGGTGCTGGCGTCGGTCAATGCGGCCGTGGAAGCTATGGGGCGCGCTTTGGCCAAGGACCTGGCACCGGTGCGGGTCAATGTGATCTCCCCGGGCATGACCGCAGGGACCGGGGCCTACCTGAAGATGCCGCCCGATGCCAGGCAAGCCATGTTCGACGCCGTTGCCAAGCGTCTGCCGGTCGGCCGGGTGGGCCGGCCTGAGGACATCGCCCATGCCACCCTCATGCTGATGACAAATGGGTTTATGACCGGCGTCGTCATGGACGTGGATGGCGGCGGGCTGATCGCCTAAATGGCTGGAGCGAGGCGGTTCGGCTTGACTTTACGGTATTCCCTTTACTATAAGAGCTGTACACTCGTTTCCTGCCATTGACAATCTATTCCAACCTATCGAGGTCTTCCTATGTTTTCTCACCTTGATCCCGTATTCCTGGCACGCGTTCAGTTTGCGTTCACTGTGGCCTACCACATCATCTTTCCGGCCTTCACCATCGGTCTGGCCAGCTGGCTGGCCGTGGTGGAGTGGCGCTGGCTCAAGACCGGCAACCCTGTTTACGAACAGATTTACCGCATGTGGGTGAAGATATTCGCGGTCACTTTCGGCATGGGCGTGGTCAGCGGGGTGGTGCTCTCCTACCAGTTCGGCACCAACTGGTCGGTCTTTTCCGACAAGGTGGGCAGCGTGCTGGGACCCCTGCTGGGCTACGAGGTGCTGACCGCTTTTTTCCTGGAGGCCTCGTTTTTAGGCATCATGCTGTTCGGGTGGAACCGGGTGAGCCGTAAGATGCACTTCGCGTCCACGGTGATTGTGGCCGCGGGAACGCTGCTCTCAGCTTTCTGGATTCTGTCCGCCAACAGCTGGATGCAGACCCCGGCCGGATTTCGCGAAGGCGCCGACGGTTTGCTCTACCCCACCAACTGGATCCAGGTGATCTTCAACCCGTCCTTCCCGTACCGCTTCGTTCACATGGTCACCGCCGCTTACCTGACCACGGCCTTCGTGGTGGGCGGCGTCGGCGGTTACTACCTGTGGCGCGGACTGCATGTCAAGCACGCGCGCATCATGCTGGGCATGGCCATGATCATGGCGGTCTTCGTGGCGCCCCTGCAGCTGCTGTTCGGAGACCTGCACGGCCTGAACACCTTCAAGTATCAACCGGCCAAGGTGGCGGCCATGGAAGGCATCTGGGAAACCGAAAAGGGGGCCTCACTGAGGCTTTTCGCCTGGCCGGATCAGGTGGCCGAACGCAACACCTTTGAAATCGCCATTCCCAAACTCTCAAGTCTCATCCTGACCCACGATCTCGACGGCGAGGTCAAGGGCCTCAAATCCTGGGTGCGCACGGACCGCCCCCCGGTGGCCATTGTCTTTTGGACCTTTCGCATCATGGTGGGGCTGGGCCTGCTGATGATCGCCACCGGTCTGACGGCCCTGGTCCTGCACTTGCGCAAGGCACTGTTCACGACACGCTGGTTCCACCTGTGGTGCGTGGCCATGACCCCGGCGGGCTTTGTGGCCGTGTTGGCCGGGTGGTTCGTCACCGAGGTCGGCCGGCAGCCCTACATCGTTTACAACGTCTTGCGCACCGCGGAGACCATCTCGCCGGTGGCCGGCGGCCCCATCGCCATCTCACTGGCCGCCTTCGTCGTCACCTACGGCCTGGTGTTCACTGCCGGGGCCTTCTACATCCTGAAGCTCATCGGCAAGGGGCCGGACATCGCCGGCGCGGACACCTACGGAAGTCACGGCGTCGAGACGCCGCCCCTGGTTACGGACCTGGCACCTCACACAGGAGGGAAAGATGTTTAGTTTCGGTAGTTTCCTAGATCTTCCGCTGATCTGGTATGCCCTGATCGGTACAGCCATTTTCCTTTACGTTCTGCTCGATGGCTTCGATCTGGGTGTGGGCATCCTGTTTCCCTTCGCGCCCACGGACCAGTGCCGGGACCGCATGATGAACTCCATCGCCCCGTTCTGGGACGGCAACGAGACCTGGCTGGTGCTGGGCGGCGGCGGTCTGTTCGCCGCCTTTCCCCTGGCCTACGCCATCTTGATGCCGGCCTTTTACATCCCCATCATCCTGATGCTGCTGGGATTGATCTTCCGCGGTGTGGCCTTCGAATTTCGTTTCAAGGCCACCGGAAAATCCAGGCGCATCTGGGACTATTCGTTTCACTTCGGCTCGCTGGTGGCCACCTTCATGCAGGGCATGGTGCTGGGCACCTTTGTCCACGGCATCGCCGTAGAGGGCCGCGGCTTTGCCGGGGGGGCCTTTGACTGGCTGAACGCCTTCAGCGTGATGACCGGTGCGGCCCTGGTGGCCGGGTATGCGCTGTTGGGCGCCACCTGGGTAATCATGAAGAGCGAGGACGAGACCCAGGCCTGGGCCCGCGACTGCGCCAAGTATGTGATCCTTTACGTGGCCGTGTTCATGGGGCTGGTCAGCCTGAGCATGCCCCTGATGAACAGCGACATCAAGGCGCTGTGGTTCAGCGTGCCCAATTTTTTCCTGCTGCAGCCCATGCCGATCCTGTCGGTGGTGTTTCTGGTCATGCTGTGGCGAGACCTGCGCACGGATCGGGAATTCCGTCCCTTTTTCCTGACACTGGGCATCTTTCTGATGAACTACATCGGCATCGGGGTGAGTACCTGGCCCTGGCTGGTGCCGTTCAAGGTGACGTTCTGGGACGCCGCCGCCGCGCCCGAGTCCCAGTCCCTGCTGCTGCTGGGGACGATCTTCTTGCTGCCCCTGGTCCTGACCTACACGGCCTACTGCTTTTACGTCTTTCGCGGCAAGGCCTCGCACGAGCATGACGCGGCCTACTGAAAAGCAGCGTCAATGGTTGTGGTTCGCCGGCCTGCTGGTCGGCGGCATGGCCGGCATGCTGGCACTGGCCGGGCTGGTCCGGCTGGTACTGGGCATGGGCGTATAGGCGCCTTCCCACCGGCCTGGCCCGCTTTTCAATGCGCGTCCATCGACCGCCCATTGGTCGACCTGGATGGTGTGCGATATTTATTGTCAGCAGCACCAATCCTTCGGCAACCGGCAGTCGCCTGTCGATCATCAACGGTCCCCTGCTGAACATACTGACCATCCATCAATCGAGGAGCATCCATGAACCCGATATCGATCCTGGAGAGCGTGCCGCTCGCTATCGGCCTGTTTGCCGGCAACCTTGCCGCGGCCGTGCCGGAGGTGTCTACAGATCGGGTCGTGGCTTCGTACGATAGACTGACGGGTCGATGAAAAGGCGATCGTCCCGAACCTTGCTGGCCTACTTCATGCCGGCGATCGTCCTGACGCTGGCCGGCTTCGCGCTTGCCTATCAGTTCGTCGATCCGGCACCGCCGCGGCAGATCACCATCGCTACCGGCAGGCCCAATGGCGCCTACTACGATATGGGCACGCAGTACAGCCGTATCCTGGCCCGCGACGGCGTTACCCTGACGGTGCGCGAGACGTCCGGATCGCTGGAAAACCTGCAACTTCTCGACGATCCCGACAGCGGGGTCGACGTGATCTTCGTGCAAGGCGGCATCGGCGCCGAGCGGCCCTTCGACCATCTGGCCTCGCTGGGCAGCATCTACTACGAACCCTTGTGGGTGTTTCACCGTGCGGATCTAAACGTGCAGCATCTGGGCGATCTGCGCGGCAAGCGCATCGCCGTGGGCGTCGACGGAAGTGGCACCAAAGTGCTGGCGCGCCAGCTTCTGGCGTTGAACAGCGTCGACGCCGACAACAGCCGGCTGCTCAGCCTCGATGAGAATGATGCCGTCAGGTTGCTTGTGGAGGGCCAAATCGATGCGGCGTTTTTCGTGGTGGCCTATCGCGGGGGCGGCGATGATCGTCTGATGCTCGATCCCGACATCCGCCTGATGAGTTTCTTGCGCGCAGAGGCCTACACCAGGCGGCTGCACTTTCTGTCGCTGCTCAAATTTCCGGAAGGCGCTTTCAATTTCACCTACAACCTGCCCGAGCAGGACATCTATCTGCTGGCACCGACAGCCCAACTGGTGGTGCGCGACGACTTTCATCCGGCCCTGGTCGACCTGCTGCTCGGTGCGGCCAAGGAGGTGGGATCGCCGACAGGTCTGTTCGAGCGGCGCGGGGATTTCCCGGCGCCGCGCTATCTCGACTACCCTCTGAGCGGCGACGCCGAGCGATTTTACAACAGCGGTCCGCATTGGTTGCAGCGCCTGCTGCCGTTCTGGCTGGCCAACCTGGTCAGCCGCATGAAGATCATGCTCCTGCCCCTGGTGGCCCTGCTTTTCCCGCTGGCCAGGCTGCTGCCGCCATTTTACAGCTGGCGCATGCGATCCCGGATCTACCGCTGGTACGATCAGCTGATGCAGATCGACTACGAAATCGTGAATGAGGATGTCCAGTCCAGAAGGGAGGACTACCTGTCCCGGCTGGATGTCGTCGAACGCAATGTTTCGCAGATTTCGGTACCGTTGGGATTTTCGCGGGAGCTTTACGACATGCGGGTGCACATCCAGATGTTGCGGGAGAAACTGATCACCGGTGCGGCAGCGCGCCGGCAAGAAGTTTAGGTGTTGTTCAAACGACGCAACCGCAGTTCTGCGGCCAAGCCGGTGTTGGGGCGCGCGGCGCACGCTGAGGTGGACGTCGATCGCCGCGGCGGCCGCTCTGGCGGTCGTGGGTCTGTAAGGGTTCATGGAAGGGGATGGTGCCTGGCTGGCGCCTTGGATCGATTCCAAAAGTGCCTGGGTCGGTGAAGATGTCAGATGGGCCGGGCGATACCTGGTGTCGCTGCTGTCTTCCGCCGCCGCGGCCACCGCTGGCGGGGTGTTGGGTTCCCGCCGAAAGCGAAGCCCGCGCAATCCTGGTGGTTTTTTCCCAGGGGCCTGAGTCACGCTGGCCGACCAACGGCCGATAACTGCATTTGAGGAGAAGACGCATGACAGGTGAATTCGTGGCAAGTTGCGATCGAAGACTTTGTGCAAATCGATGGCCGCCGGCACGCCACCGCCGTTGGGCCCGTTTTGCCGGCATGGCCCTGTTGATCGCCGCGACGGCGATCCTGGCCGGCTGTGCGGCGACCCTGCCTCGCGTCCCGCCCCTGGACGCGACGGGCATTGCCCAGTCGGGCAAGGTAGTCTGGCACGAGCTGGTGACACCCGACATCGACCAGGCCAAGGCGTTTTATGGCAGCTTGTTCGGATGGACATTCAAAGATCTCTCCGGCGGCTACAGCCTGGCCAGTCACAAGGGGCGCCATGTGGCCGGTATCGCCAGGCTCGACAAAAACGGCCGATCCAGCCACTGGCTGCCGCTGGTGTCGGTGCTGGACGTTGACGAGGTACTGAAACAGGCCGTGGAGGAGGGGGGTAAAACGCTTTTACGGCCCTTTGAAATGGCCGACCGGGGGCGCATCGCCGTTCTCAAGGATGCCCAGGGTGCCGCTTTCGGCATCGTTCACAGCAGCCATGGCGACCCGGCCGACCGCGATCCGGAAATCAACGGCTGGCTGTGGAATGAGATATGGACCGACGACCTGCCGGGGGCGATCGCATTCTACACGGCGGTCGGCGGCTACCGGCTGGCTGAAAAAACCATCACCGAGGTCCCCTACCGCTTTTTTGAGCGCGATGGCCGGCCGCGGGTCGGACTGCTCGAAAAACCGAGCCCCGAGATCGGCAATACCTGGGTGGCCTACATCCGGGTGGACGACGTCAATGCCACGGTCGACAAGGCCACCGCCCTGGGCGGCAAGGTCCTGATGGCGCCCTCGGCCGCCGTGCGCAGCGCCACGGTGGCGGTGATCGCCGATCCCGACGGGGCCGGTTTCGTCATCCAGGAGTGGAACCGCCAACAATCAACGGGAGCGCTACAATGACAAAATGGCTGTGGTGGCTGATCGTCGCGGCAATCTTCACGGTGGGGCTGGTGGCCTGTTCACCCTACGCCAGCTTGGATATCGGGGTGCCCTTTAAAGTCGGCCCCGTCTACGTGAATCCCCGCATTGGTGTCGGTGGGTTCTTGTAGCGATGTCAATAACCGTTTCCGCCGCAGGCTGCCGGAATCGGCACCGGCGTGCGGGGCAGGTTTTTTGTCGCGGCCCTATTTCGGGCGGCGCTAATCCTTAAATGTTAAACGCTCGTGAGCGACAGCGGGTTTTTCCCCCGCGATCCAAAACATTGAGCCCGACCGCATCCGCCGCACGGCTGGGTGGGATTGTGCTGGCGATGCTGGCGGTCTGCTGGGCCGGCCCGCTGCTGGCCGAGGAGACACCAGCCCGGCCCGCCGCCAGGCAGGTCCTGCTGCTCAACGCCTATCACCAGGGCTACCTCTGGACCGATGAAATTACACGCGGCGTCGAAGATGTCATGGCCGGGGGGGCCGTCGAACTGCACATCGAGTACATGGACACCAAGCGTCAGTTCGACGACACCTACCAGGAGCTGTTGAAGCGGGTCCTGAGCTACAAACACGCCAAGCACCGCTACGACGTTCTGATCACCTCCGACGACAATGCCTTCAATTTTATCAAACGCTGGGGCCGGCCCATCTTCGGCAACGTGCCGATCGTCTTTTGCGGGGTCAACGATTTGGCACCCGAGGATCTGGCGGGTCTTGAAAAGGCGACCGGTGTCAACGAACGCATCGATATTCCCGGCAACCTTGAACTGATCCGGCGGCTGCATCCCGATCGCGATAAAGTGGTCATCGTCACCGACGACACCACCACCGGCAGGCAAAACCAGAAGACGGTGCGCCGGATCGCGGCCCATGCCTTAGACCACGGACAGAGACTCGAGCTGCTGTTCGACGTCAGTGCCGATGAACTGCGCCAGGCAATGCGGCGCCTCGACGACCGGACCGCGGTTCTGTTCACCATTTTCATGCGTGACCGCAACCATCTGTTTCTGGGATACGATCGGGGCATGCAGCTGGTTTGCGAGAATTCGTCCGTGCCGGTCTACGCCACCCAGAATTTTAATCCGGGCATCGGGGTGGTCGGCGGTTTTGTGACCAGCGGTTACGATCAGGGTGCCGTGGCGGCCAAACGAGCCCTGGCGATTCTCCACGGCAAGGCGGTTGCCGACATCCCGGTGTTGTGGGAAACGCCGACCCGGGCACGCTTCGATTACCCCGTCTTGAGACGGCTTGGCGTGCCCCTTGAGCGCCTGCCCCCCGGCAGCGAGGTCCTGAACCGTCCGGTCTCCTTTTACCAACAGTACCGGGCGCTGATATGGAATACGCTGATCGCCTTCTGCCTGCTGCTGGTGGCCTTTGTCGGGGTAGTTTTCGGATACGCCAGGTCGCGGCAGGCCCAGCGGCGCCTGCGACGCAACGAAGAGAACCTGCGCACCACGCTCGACTCCATCGGCGATGCCGTGATCGCCACCGATGATCAGGGAAAGGTCGTGCGCATGAACCCAGTGGCCGAGCAGCTCACCGGCTGGCCGGTCGCCCAGGCTGCCGGCAGGCCACTGGCAGACGTATTCGAAACATTCGAGGCAGAGTCGGTCAAACGGGCCCAGGACCCGGTCGCCCGGGTCTTGTCCCAGGGCACCAAGGTCGACCGGGGGCCTCACATCCGGCTGGTCGCACGGGATGGCACCCAATACCGGATTTCCGATTGCGCCGCACCGATTCGGTCGGCGGACGGCATCCTGTCCGGCGTCGTGCTGGTATTCCGCGATGTCGGCGAAGAGTATCACATGCAGGCGGCACTGCGCGATTCGGAGGAAAAATATCGCCTGCTGGTCGACCTGGCCAGCGACGCAATCTTCATCGCCCAGGATCAAAGCATTAAATTTCCCAACCCGCGCACGCTGGAGCTGGTCGGCTATACCGCCCAGGAACTGGAGCGCACGCCCTTTGTCGATCTGATCCATCCCGAGGATCGGATTCGGGTTCGGGAAAGATACGAGCGCGGGTTAGACGGAGAGACCCTGCCACGCACCTTTACCTTCAGGATCATCCACAAGTCCGGGCGGCACCTGAGTGTGCAGATCAACGCCACGCCCATTATCTGGAACGACAAGCCGGCCATCCTGAACCTGGTCCGGGATGTCACCTCCCAGAAACAGGTCGAAGGTCAACTCCGCCAGGCCCAGAAAATGGAGGCCATCGGCACCCTGGCCGGCGGCATCGCCCACGATTTCAATAATATTTTATCGGCCATACTGGGCTATTCCGAACTGGCCATCGCCGACCTGCCGGCCGACAACATCATCCGCTACCGGCTGGAGGCGATTCAGCAGTCCGGAAAGCGGGCCCGCGATCTGGTGGCCCAGATCCTCGCCTTCAGCCGCAAGGACGAACCGGTGATGACCTGCGTGGCACTGCACATGATCGTTGAAGATGCACTCAAGCTGCTCAGGCCCGCCATTCCGACGACCATCGAGATTGATCCGCGCCTGGACGCCGACTGTACGGTCCTGGGCGACCCGTCGCAGCTTCACCGCATCATCATGAATCTGTGCACCAATGCCTATCAGGCCATGTCGGCCGACGGCGGGAAGCTGCGCATATCCCTGGCCCGGGTGAGGTTGGACCGCTCGTCCTTCTCGTCTGGCCGGCTGGTTGCCGGCGATTATGCGAAGTTGACGGTTTCCGACACCGGCGTTGGCATTTTGCCCGAACACGTCGATCGGATTTTCGACCCCTACTTCACCACCAAAGAGCGCGAAAAGGGCACCGGACTGGGACTGGCGGCCGTGCACGGGATTGTCAACAGTCACGGTGGCGCCGTTGACGTGCACAGCCGGGTCGGCCGGGGAACTGATTTCGACATCTACCTGCCCTTGACCAGCGACGTCAGTGCGGTGGACGACGCGCCCCAGGCGACGGTCACGGGGGGCGATGAGCGTATTCTGGTGGTCGACGACGAACCGGATATTCTGGAGATCGAAAAGGAGATGCTGGAAAATCTGGGTTACACCGTCACCGCCCAAGAGCGTGCGGCCGACGCCCTGGCGCTGTTCGCAGCGCACCCCGCGAATTTCGACCTGGTGATCACGGACATGACCATGCCGCATTTGACCGGCGACAGGCTGTCCGAGAAATTACGGCGCATCCGCCCCGACATCCCCATCATCCTGTGCACCGGATTCAACGAGTTGATCTCCAAGGAAAAGGCGTCCGAATTGGGCATCAAGGGGTTTTTGATGAAACCCTTTGCGCTCAGGGAGCTGTCCAGCTGCGTCCGTGACCTGCTGACCGCCGATCGGCCTTAACTGCCCGCTGCACCAACACCGCGGCATTCGGGCATCGCCCGTCCCATCAGCTTGCGCCGCCGTTGAGGCCGGGCCGGTCTGCCGGTAGAACCCCTGGGGGTGGCATTCAATAGGCTTGAACCTGTCCTCATGTTCTGCCATAACAGGCTGTCGGCAATGTGCCTTCGATCGCCGTCCGTCCGTCCGTATCGGCAACCTGTAACGCTGCGAGCCGCCATGACCGTCCGTATCGCCATCCGACACCAAACCGAGTACCGATACGATCGCTTGGTTTCACTGGGTCCCCACGTTTTCCGGCTGCGGCCGGCACCCCACTGCCGCACCCCCATCGAGGCCTACACGCTGAAGGTCGAACCAGACACCCACTTTATCAACTGGCAGCAGGACCCCTTCGGCAATTTTCTGGCCCGGCTCGTGTTTCCGAAAAAAACGCGCAAGCTGGTGGTCGATGTGGAACTGGTTGCCCGGATGACGGTGATCAACCCTTTCGATTTCTTCCTGGAGGGCTATGCCCAGCATTTTCCCTTCACCTACCCGGAACAGCTAAAAAAGGACCTGGGGCCTTATCTGCAGGTCGCGGAGCAGGGGCCGCGCCTGAAAACGTGGGTTTCCGGCGTGGATCTGACCCGCCGGGAGACCAACGACTTTCTGGTGGGCCTCAATCGCCGGCTGTGGAAGGCGGTCAACTACACCGTGCGCCTCGAACCGGGGGTTCAGACCTGCGAAGAGACGCTTGCGCGCGGTACGGGTTCCTGCCGCGACTCGGCCTGGCTACTGGTACAGATCATGCGCCATCTGGGGCTTGCGGCCCGCTTCGTTTCCGGCTATCTGGTTCAGCTGACCGCCGATCAGAAATCCCTCGACGGCCCCTCCGGACCGGAATTCGACTTCACCGATCTGCACGCCTGGGCCGAAGTCTACGCACCGGGCGCCGGTTGGCTGGGTCTCGATCCGACCTCGGGGCTGTTTGCCGGCGAGGGACACATTCCCCTGGCCTGCACGCCCGATCCGGTCAGCGCGGCGCCGGTAACCGGTGCCACCGACCCGTGCGAGACCACCTTTTCCTTCTTCAACCATGTCACGCGCATTGTCGAGGATCCACGGGTGACCAAGCCCTACACCGAGGATCAGTGGCGGGCCATCGACGATTTGGGACAACAGGTGGAGCGGGCCCTGGTCGCCGGTGATGTGCGGCTGACCATGGGCGGCGAACCCACCTTCGTCTCCGTTGACGACATGGAATCGGCCCAGTGGAACACGGCCGCCCTGGGTGATCACAAGCGCGAGCGTGCCGAGGCGCTGTTTTGTGGCCTGCATGCGACCTTCGCCCGCGGCGGTCTGCGTCACCATGGTCAGGGCAAGTGGTATCCCGGTGAAGCGCTGCCCCGTTGGACCCTGGCCAGCTTCTGGCGCAAGGACGGGCGGCCCGTCTGGCGCGATCAGGCGCTCATGGGAGATGAACGTCAAAATTACGGGGCCGGCCTGGATCAAGCCGGGCGATTCATTCACGACCTGGCCCGCCATCTGGGGCTCGATTCCGCTGCGGTCGAACCCGGATACGAAGACACCCTCTATCTGCTCTGGTCAGAAGGGCGCCTGCCGACCAACCTGGACCCGCTGAAATCCGACTTGAAAGACCCCCTCGAACGACGGCGCCTGGCCGAGCTGCTGCGGGGCGATATCGGGCTGCCGGTCGGCTATGCCCTGCCGCTGAAATGGGATTTCCGGCGGGAGCGTTGGTCCGGCGCTCGCTGGCCGTTGCGAACCCCGCACCTGTTCCTGACGCCTGGCACCTCACCCATGGGCATGCGCCTGCCCCTGGACACGCTGCCCTGGGTTGCCGAGAACCACCGCCGGCCCATGCCGGAGCGTTCGCCCGTCGGTCCGTTCGGCCCGCTGCCCGATGTTGAGCCGCGTGACGCCGAAATGGCCGGCCCGACAGGCAGCGCAGCGGCATCCGGGGCGACTGCCGCTGCCGAAAAGCACGCCGACCCTGCAGCCGACGAGGCTGCCGACATCCCTCACACAGCCTTGTGTGTGGAGCCGCGCGACGGGCGGCTTTATGTGTTCATGCCGCCGGTTGGCCACCTGGAGCACTACCTGGATCTGATCGCCCGCATCGAACGGACTGCTGCCGACATGAATCTGCCGGTCATTGTCGAAGGGTATCCACCGCCCGTCGACCCGCGTATCGAGTCCCTCAAGGTGACCCCCGATCCCGGCGTCATCGAGGTCAACATTCACCCGGCCGCTTCCTGGCGGGAATTGGTTGAAAACACCACCACCTTGTACGAGCAGGCCCGCCTGGCACGCCTGGGCACCGAAAAATTCATGCTCGACGGTCGCCACACCGGCACCGGCGGCGGAAATCACGTGACCCTGGGGGGCACGACGCCGGCTGACAGCCCCATGCTGCGGCGACCGGACCTGCTGCAGAGCCTGATCACCTTCTGGCAGCACCACCCGGGCCTCTCCTATCTTTTTTCGGGCATGTTTGTCGGTCCCACCAGTCAGGCACCGCGGGTGGACGAGGGCCGCGACGAACGGCTTTACGAACTGGAAATCGCCTTCGACCAGATGCCGGCAGCCACCGAGCCGGCGCCCTTCTGGCTGGCCGACCGCCTGCTGCGCCACCTGCTGGTGGACCTGACCGGCAACACCCACCGCAGCGAGTTCTGCATCGACAAGCTCTATTCCCCGGACAGCCTTGCCGGCTGCCAGGGCCTGGTCGAGCTGCGGGCCTTCGACATGCCGCCCCACGCCCGCATGAGCATGGTGCAGATGCTGCTGCTGCGCGCCCTGATCGCCCATTTCTGGGAAACCCCCTACCGGCATCCCCTGGTACGCTGGGGCACCGCGCTGCACGACCGCTGGATGATGCCCCACTATGTCGAGTCGGACCTGAAAGAGGTGACGGCGGTTTTGCAGGGGGCCGGGCTGCCATTCCAATTCGAATGGCTGGCGCCTTTTTTTGAATTTCGTTTCCCGCTTTACGGCACGGTGCAGATCCAGGCGGTGCGCCTCGAACTGCGCATGGCTATCGAGCCCTGGCACGTGCTGGGTGAAGAGCTCTCTTCGGCCGGCACCAGCCGCTTCGTGGACTCGTCCTTGGAACGCCTGCAGGTGCGTGCGGTTGGGTTGACCGACGGCCGCTTCGCTCTGGCCTGCAACGACCGCCGGGTGCCGTTGCACCCCACCGGCACCCACGGCGAGTACGTCGCCGGGATCCGCTACCGCGCCTGGCAGCCGCCGTCGGCCCTGCATCCCACCATCGGCATCCACGCCCCGCTGGTGTTCGATCTGATCGACACTTGGAACGGGCGCAGCGTGGGCGGCTGCACCTACCATGTGGCCCACCCCGGCGGCCGGCATTACGACGTCTTCCCGATCAACGCCTTCGAGGCTGAAGCCCGGCGCAGCGGCCGGTTTCAGGAGTTCGGCCACACCCCCGCGGCGCTGGTGCCGTCCTGTCCGCCGTCCGGCGGCCGCGGCCGCTTCGAGCCGGCGGGACATCCGCCGGGTCCCATGGCCCTGCCGCCGGTCTCCCCAAACCCGGAATATCCCTACACCCTGGATCTGCGATTCGCATCCAGACCGGACACCCGGACCCGATGAATCCAATCGCTCCCGTGACCGACATCCCCATGCCAGATACCAAGCCGGCGCTATGCACCTCGTATTCCGCTCCCCCAAGCGCTTTCGACGAACTGTGGACGGCCGACCAGAGTGTCCGCAAGCACTGGCAGCCGTTGATCCAGGCCTTAGACCGCGACGGCTGCGAAGAGCTGGTGCGCTGCCGTCAGGAGGTCACCCGCATCCTCAGAGAAAACGGGGTGGCCTACAACATCCACGGCGACCCGCAGGGTGTGCACCGCAATTGGAACCTGGACATCCTGCCCCTGATTGTCGGGCGCGACGATTGGCAGACCATCTCCGCCGGGCTGTGCCAGCGAGCCCATCTGCTGGACCTGGTTCTCCAGGATCTCTACGGCCCCCGCAACCTGATCGCCAGCGGCGTATTACCGGCCAAACTGGTGTTCGCCCACCCCGGTTTCCTGCGCCCCTGCCAGGATATCGGCCTGCCCACAACGCACCAGCTACTGCTTTACTCGGCCGACCTGGCCCGAACCGCGGACGGCCACTACCGGGTCCTGGCCGATCACACCCAGGGCCCCTTCGGCATGGGACACACGCTCGAAAACCGTACCGCCATGGCCAGGGTGATGCCCGATCTGTTCCGCACCTGCAAGGTGCAGCGGCTCTCGTCGTTCTTTCGCCTGCTGCGCGATGAGCTGGCCGGCCATGCGCCCCACCGCAAGGAGCAGCCCCGTATCGTCCTGTATGCCGCCGACGCCGGTCAGAGCTCCCATTTTGAGCAGGCCTATCTGGGCGCCTACCTGAACTATGCGGTGGTCCAGGGACAGGACTTGACCGTGCGCAACAGCCGCGTCTGGCTCAAGACCCTTTACGGTCTCAAACGGGTGGATATCGTGCTGCGCATGCTCGACGACCGCCATTGCGATCCGCTCGAGCTGGATCCCGCCTCCCAGGGCGGCCTGGCCGGCCTGCTGGAAGCGGCTCGCCGCCGCCATGTCGCGGTGGCCAATCCGCTGGGCACCGGAATTCTGGAAAACCCAGGGGTGATGGCGTTTTTGCCGGCCATCGCCCGGCACCTGCTCGACCAGGAGCTGCTGCTGCCGTCGGCAGCCACCTGGTGGTGCGGTGAGCCCGACCAGTGCCGGCACGTCTTGACCAACCTGCCGCGCCTGGTCGTCAAGTCGATCTTCAGCAGCCCGGCAGCGCGCGCCGCCTTCGGGTCGCAGCTGACCACGGCGCAGTGCGACGACTGGCGGCGGCGCATCCAGGCGCAGCCACATCTTTTCGTCGGACAGGAGCCCCTGCGGCCGGCCACGGCCCCGGCCCTGGTGGAGACTCAGTTTCGGCCGCTGCCCACCCTGATGCGGCTTTTCGCGCTAGGCAAAACGCAGGGCGGTTATGAACTGATGCCAGGCGGCATCGCTCGCAGCGCCGAGGATGTCGGGGCCCACGGTGCGGCCGACCGTGCCGGCGGCATCCTCAAGGACATCTGGGTGGTTGCCTCCCAGCCCCAGAAGCACGCCAGTTTGTGGCTGCAGTCCGACTCCAGCGCACAGGGGTTCCGGCGCACCGCCGCGCTCCCCAGCCGCACGGCCGAGAACCTGTTCTGGGTCGGTCGCTACGCCGAGCGGGCCGAGATGCTGGCGCGCATGCTGCGCACCGTGATGCGCCAATTCGAGGGCACCGAGCAGAGTGAAGACGAGGGTGACCTTCAGGGATTGACTGCCATGATGACCATCATCCGCGACATGGCCGATGTGCAGGCACCATCTTTGTCTGCGGGCAAGGCGGCGGCCCCCGTCCGCCCGTCCGAGCCGTGGGCGCTCATCGCCCGGATCATCACCGACCACGACAGTGCCGGCAGCCTGACCGCCGATCTGGCCTTCATGTTCCAGGCGGCCCAGGCCGTGCGTGAGCGCTGGTCCTCCGATTCCTGGCGCATCATCAACGATCTGGAGACCCATCGCCTCAACCTGCGGCGGATTCCCGGTGAATCCCGCGACCGGCTGCAGGCCCTGGATCGCCTGGTCTCCTCCCTGTTGGCCTTTTCCGGACTGTGCCTGGAGAGCATGTCCCGGGAGCTGGGATGGACCTTCCTCGACATGGGTCGCCGCATCGAACGGGCGCTGATGTTCAGCGAATTCATCCGGCGCAGCCTGGGCGTCCACTATCCGGCGCCCGTCGACAGCATGATGATGGAGGCCGCCTTGCTGACCACCGAGAACATCATCACCTACCGTCGGCGCTACCGCTCCACCATGGCGCGCAACACCGTCCTGGACCTGCTGCTGATGGACGACAAAAACCCGCGCTCGCTGATTTTTCAGCTGGACATGATCGATGCCCACATCGCCGACCTGCCCAACGCGAGCGGCGCCCACCGCATCCGCCCGGAAGCGCGCCTGGCGCTGGAGGCCACCACGCGTCTGCGCCTGAGCGACACCGATCAGCTCTGCGTGCTCGATGACGCCCGCCGCGGCTATCCGCACGCCGAAACCCTGCTGGCCGAGATGCGCCAGCTGCTGGAGCGCCTGTCCGAGGTCATCTCCCACGCCTATTTCATCCACACACCCAAATCGCGCCAGCTGTCGGGAGTCCAGCCGGAGCATGCGCCATGATATACCGCGTCCGGCACCAGACCCGTTACGAATACAGCGAACCCACGGTGGTCAGTTACAATGAGGTCCGCCTGTGCCCCCGCAGCCTGGTGCATCAGACCCTGATGACCAAAACCATCGTGGTTGACCCGGAGCCGGCCGAACTCAGTGAGCGTGTCGACTACTTCGGCAATCCCACCTGGTTCCTGGCCATCGATCAGCCGCACGCCGCCATGGACGTCCTGGTGGAAAGCACCGTGCGCATCGAAAAGCCGGTGCTGCCGATTGACCTGTCGCGGTCGCCGGCCTGGGAGACCGCCCGCGACCAGCTGCAGTCGGTGGCCGGTCCCGACGTCATCGCGGCCTGCGAATTCACGCTGGACTCGCCGCTGATCAAGGCCGACGCTCAACTCGGCGCTTATGCGCAGTTGTCGTTTGGCCCCCGTCGTGCGCTCATGGAAGCGGTTTTCGACCTCATGGGGCGCATTCACCATGACTTCGAATTCAAACCCGGATTTACCAACATCGCCACACCCTTGCTGCAGGTCCTCGAACACCGTAAGGGGGTTTGCCAGGATTTCGCGCAACTGGCCATCGGGTGCCTGCGCAGCATGGGCCTGGCCGCCCGATATGTCAGCGGCTACATCGAAACCCTACCGCCGCCCGGCCAACTCAAACTCAAAGGCGCGGATGCATCCCACGCCTGGTTCTCGGTCTATATTCCCGACCACGGGTGGCTCGATTTCGATCCCACCAACAACCAATTGCCATCGGACCAGCACATCGTCGTGGCGATCGGCCGCGATTTCTCGGACGTCACACCCATCAAAGGCGTCATTTTCAGTGCGGGCCGCCATATCCTGTCGGTCTCCGTCGATACCGAGCGGATTGTGCAGATGCCGCCGCCCCAACAGGCAGAGGAAGGCTAAGCCATTGACGTCACAATTAAAATGGAGCGACTTGTTGAATGCCGTCGGTAAAGGGTGCCGGCATCGTGAGGACGGCGTTTGGAACGCCTGCAGTGCTGATATTCTGGCCTTGGCCCTAAAAACCACCAGCGACGGAATCTGGGTCTGGCAGGTTCCCACGGGTGAGGCGTATTTCAGCCCGCGCTACTACACCATGCTGGGGTACGCACCGGATGCCTTTCCGGCCAGCTATGACCGCTGGGTCAGCCTCGTGCACCCCGATGACCTGGATCACACCTGCACGGCCATCCAGCAAAATCTCGAGGCCGGAAAGGATGGCTACGAGGTCGAGTTTCGCCTGCGGACCCAGTCGGGCAGCTGGCTGTGGGTTTTGGGCCGGGGCCGCGTCGTCGAACGGGATGACGGCGGCCGGCCGCTTCATGTCATCGGCAGCCACGTCAACATCGACACCCGCAAACGGGCCGAACGCAAGCTGGCCGAATATCACGAACAGCTGGAAATGCGGGTCAGGGATCGAACCCGGGAGCTCGAGCAGACCACTTCGCTGCTCGAGGCAACCTTCAACGCCATTCCGGATATTCTGGGGGTTCAGGATGACCAGCACCGCATCATCCGCTTCAATGCCGCCGGTTACCGGCTTTTGAACATGACCCCCGACGATGTGGTCGGCAAGCGCTGCTACGAGTTGATCGGGCGCAAAGATGAGTGCGACCGGTGCGCCACATCGGTGTGCTACCGCACCAAACAGCCGGCTTCCGTGGAACGATACGAGGAGGCCCTGAGCGCCTGGCTGGACGTTCGCGCCTATCCGATCCTCGACGATCAGGGCAAGGTGGTCAAAGTGATCGAACACCTGCGCGACATCACGCCGGCCAAAACGGTCGAGGCCGAAAACCAACAGCTTCAGGAGCAGTTGCGGCATGCCCAGAAGATGGAGTCTGTGGGCACCCTGGCAGGTGGCATCGCCCATGATTTCAACAATCTGTTGATGGGCATCCAGGGCCGCATCTCGTTGATGTCGCTCGAGATGTCGCCCGACGACACCAACCTGGAGCACCTTCGGGCAATCGACGACTACATCCGCGGTGCGGCGGATTTGACCAAACAGCTGCTGGGTTTCGCGCGCGGCGGTAAATATGACGTCAAGGCCATGGACGTCAACGATCTGGTGTGCAGCAGTGCCGCCATGTTCGGGCGCACCCGCAAGGAACTGCTGGTGCGCACGCGCACGCACGCGGCACCCCTGATCGTGGAGGCCGACCGGCGCCAGATCGAAAACGTGCTGCTGAACCTGTACATCAACGCCTGGCAGGCCATGGCAAACGGGGGGGAGCTGTTTTTGGCAACGGACCGGGTGATGCTGGACGAGGCCTACTGCCGGGCTCACCGCGTTGCGCCGGGCGCCTATGCCAGGGTGTCGGTCACGGACAACGGCAGCGGCATGAGCGCGACGGTTTTGCAACAGATTTTCGACCCCTTTTTCACCACCAAGGAAAAAAGCCGCGGCACCGGGTTGGGCTTGGCATCCGCCTACGGCATCGTCAGCAACCACGGCGGGTTTTTTACGGTCTACAGCGAAGTCGGCCGCGGCAGCACCTTCAATGTCTTTTTGCCGCTTTCTGAAAAGGCGGTCGAAGCGGATGTCAGTTTGGCCTGCGGCCTGGTCAGCGGATCGGAGACGATTTTGCTGGTGGATGACGAACAGATGATCATCGATGTGGGCCAGGCCATGCTGAAACGGCTGGGCTACCGGGTCTTGACCGCCAAAAGCGGTGAAGCCGCTCTGGACCAGATCGTGCGCATGGGGTCGCAGATCGATCTGGTGATTCTGGACATGATCATGCCGGGGTTGGACGGCGGCCAGACCTTCGACCGCATCCGGAAGATTCACCCCCAAATGCCGGTAATGCTTTCCAGCGGGTATGCCATCAACGGCCAGGCCGAGACCATCATGCGCCGGGGCTGCAACGGCTTCATTCAAAAGCCCTTCAGCGTGTTCCAAATCTCGGAGAAGATCCGGCAGGTGCTCCAGGATGCCGCGCTGTAAGGCCAGCGGAAACAGCAGTTGAGGCCCCAATCTGATTAGTTTCGGCGGGCTTTGTTCTCCCAGAACTGGAATTCGCGCTCCTTGACGGCCTCGCGGCGCTCCGGATTTAGAAACCACCGGTATATGGGGTCGCGCTTGTCCAGCGGTCGGTCGAGCACTTTTTTCTCGATCAGGGAGAGGGCCTCGATGGATTTGTCGCACACCGGATAGCCTTTCTCATCCCGATGGATGGAAGCATCGAACCGCACCGCGCAGATGTTGTTGATGTCCACCAGGCGGATGCCGCCGCCGGCGGTGACGATCAGGTTGCCCACGCCGGCCAGGTCGGGGATGTGGCCGGCCTCGGCGATCATGCGCTTGATCCTCTGGATAAAATCGACCGCACCTTGCCTGGCGCTTTCGGTCCACGCGGGCAGCGACACGGCAGCCGCGTTGTCCTGCCGGCAAATGGCCTCGTACAGCGTCGGCAGCAGGTCCCGGGCCTCCAACAGGCTCCACGGGTCCAGGATCTCGCCCCTGACCACCTCCTGAAAACCGCACAGCAGCAGGTCAAAGCCCTGCGGGCCCCGGTAATCGACAATACATTCCGTGGAGGTGGCCATACACTCGGGGGCCAGGTAGCGTTCGACCAGCTTGACGCGCCCGATCTCCGCAAGGGCGCTGTCGAGGGTTTTTAGGCGCGCCCGGAAAATGCGCAGCATGCGGCGCGGCGCCGCCCGGGGAAACCACCGCATTCCATCGACCTGGGTTCCGTTGCGCTCTCTGGCCACCGCTGACGGGTCCAGGATCTCCATGATGTGGGACCGCAAGCCCTGCCGGAAGTGCTTCCTGAAAACGTAAGGGCTGGCGCTGTTGATGAAATTCAGCGCCGTCACGTCGTCGTGGTCGATGGTGGGTTTGTCGCGGATGTCGGCCGACAAGGCGGCCTTCCCGTTACTTGCCCGCGAACAGTTCATCGAAAAAGAGGGTCATGTGCTGCCACGAGCGGCGGTCCGCCGATGGGCTGTAGGCGAGCGCGTCCATGCCGCGCTGGTCGGCGTCGGGGTTGGTAAAGCTGTGCCGGGCGTTGCCGTAGACGATCAGCTGCCAGTCGATGGCGGTTTTGTTCATGGCCTCGACGTAAGCTGCCAGGGACGCGGTGTCGTTCATGGGGTCCTGGGCGCCGTGGCCGATCAGCACCTTGGCCGCGGTCCGGTCGGCCTGCTCGGCGGTCGGGGCGATCAGCGAGCCGTGAAAGCTGACCACGCCGTCAAGGTCGGCCCCGCCATAGGCCAGCACTTGCACCGTGGCCCCGCCGAAGCAGTAGCCGACGGCAGCGATGCGGGCCGTGTCCACCTGGGGCTGTTTTTTCAACACCGCCAGGCCCGCCATGGCCCGCTGCTGCCAAAGGTCCATGTTGCTGTTGACCGTCTTCATCCAGGCCGCAGCCTCTTCGGGGTGCTCGGTGGACTTGCCCTGGCCGTACATGTCCAGGGCAAAAGCCACGTACCCCATTTGGGCCAAGGCCTCGGCGCGGCCCCGGGCGTAGTCGTTCAGCCCCCACCATTCGTGAACCACCAGGACGCCGGGCCGCTTGCCGGAGACGGCGTCATCGTAGGCCAGAACACCCTGCAGCTGAACCTCGCCATGGGTGTAGGCCACCGGCTGGGTGACCAGCGCGGCATGGGCGGTCGCGGCTGTCAGAACAACAAGTGCTACCATCGGCAGATATCGTATCATCGTCGATCCTCCTATTGCGGGTTGATTATCCTCCAAAGGTAGGACCGATTTCACGATTCTCAAGGCGGCGGACCGTCTGCGCCTGCCCGCTTTGCGATTGTTCAGCCGCCAATCGACCGACAATCAATCCTGCCGCAGCAGCAGCAGGGTGTTGCCGATCACGGTCAGGCTCGACAGCAGCATGGCCGTGGCCGCCACCAGGGGGGTGAGCAACCCGCTCATGGCGACGGGGATGCTGATCAGGTTGTATATCCAGGCACACCAGAGGTTTTGGACCACTTTTCGATTGACTTGCTCTGCCAGGGGGAAAAAGCCCAGCAGTTGGGTAGGATCCCCGCGCATGAGGGTGATGTGGGCGGCTGCCTTGGCCAGGCCGGCACCGGTGTAGACGGCAACCGCCAGGTGCGCCCGCGCCATGGCGGCGGCGTCGTTGACGCCGTCGCCCACCATGGCGACCCGGCGGCCGCGGCCGCACAGCACATCGATGTAGTCCGCTTTGGCCGTCGGCAGCAGACTGCCCTGGGCGGCCGACAGGCCGACGGCGCCTCCCACGGCCAGGGTGGTGTCGTGTCCGTCGCCGGAAATCAGATGCAAATCGAAGCCATCGCGCCGCAATTTGGCGATCATGGCCGGCACGTCCGACCGAACGGCGTCACCGAAAGCCAGGCTGGCCGCCGGTCCCTGCGCAACGCCGAGAAAAACATGCGAGGTCAGCCGGTCATCGATCGATGCCGGGTGCCATGCGGGATCATCGTGATCGCCCCAGGCGAAGGCGCGGCTGCCGATGCGAAGCAAGGTTCCGTTAACCCGACCTTGAACACCGTCCGGCTGGGCGGTGAGGTCGGTCACCGGCGCCGCCGTGATACCCCTTGACCGGGCATGGGCCTCGATGGCGCGGGCGATCTCATGTTGCGAGCCCTGTTCCAGGCCCGCGGCCCAGCTGACGACGGCCGCCGGGTCGTGTTGCGGCGCGCAGGCGACCCGGCTCAGTTGCCAGCGGCCAAGGGTCAGGGTGCCGGTCTTGTCGAACACGATGGTATCGATGCCCCCGGCATGTTCGAAGGCGTCGAATTCCCGGACCAGAATTCCCCGTCGGCCGGACAGGCTGATGCCCGCCAGGCGGGCCATGGGAATGGCCACGCCCAGGGCGCAGGGGCAGGAGATGACCATCACGGTGACGGCCCTTACGACCGCCTGGTGCAGGGGCAACCCGGTCAGGGCACCGACCAGGCCCGTCCCAACGGCCAATGCCATGATGACGGGAACAAACCATCGCAGCAGGCGATCCGTGCGGGTTTCGAACCTGCTTTTTTGGGCCAGGCTGCGCGCCATGATGACGATCATTTGGCCCAAGATGGTGTCGTCTCCCACCTTTTCGGCCGTGGCGGTCACCCGCCCGTCGATCAGGCGGGTGCCGCTCTTGACGGGGTCGCCTGGTTTGACGGACACCGGCCGGGGTTCGCCGGTCAGCGACGATTCGTCCAGGCGGGCACGACCGGATGTCACACGGCCGTCCGCCGGCACGATTTCGTCGGTGTCGACGGCGAACCGGTCGCCGGGGGCCAGCTGGCCGATGGCCACGTAGCGGCCCGAGGGCGCGGCCGCGGTGACCAGGCGCACCTTGGTGGGCTGCAGGTCAAAAAAACTGTCCAGGTCACGGCGCACGCGATCCTTGGCCTGCCGTTCGAGAAATTTTCCCAACAGCACCAGCGTGATCAACATGCAGGCCGTGTCAAAATAGAGATGGATGCTTCCGGTCAACCAGTTGTAGAGGCTGTAAGCATAGGCACACCCGGCCCCGGCGCCGACCAGGGTCTCCATGCCCGGCATGCCGTGGATCAGGCCGGACCAGGCCTTGCGCAGCATGGGACCGCCGCCATAGAGAACGGCCGCCGTGGCCATGACCACGATGGGCAGGGAGATCTTGGACACGGCATCACGGGAAAGGGTGGTGAAAAAACCGGCGTACAAGGCCCATGAGAGCATCATCACGTTGGCGGATAGCAGGCCGGTGATTATCAGCCGGATCAACTCCCGGCGACGGGTGTGAAGGTCCGCTGATCCGTCATCCGCGTCCCGGGGGGCGTAGCCCAGGCGGACGACGGCGTCTCTGATCTGGTCGGGAGCGATGCGGTCCGGGCGATACCGGCAGCGCAGGCGGTCGGTCGAAAAATTGCAGGTGACCGCCCGAACCCCGGCCAGGCGCGAGATCGATCTTTCGATCACCCAGGCGCAGGCCGTGCACCACATTCCCTCGATCCTGAGGTCCAGCGCCAGGGTGTCGCCACGATCGGCCGTGTCTGCCGCCGGGTCGGTGGCATGTCGTTGCTCGGTTTCCTGCTGTTTTAGCCTGCGCAGATCATCCTCATCAGCCGGGATCACGCCGGCGGCCAGGCATTGCCGATACAGATCGCTTTCCCGGAACTGCGCCGGATCGTTTGTCCCGGACGCTTCCAGGAGCATGGTGTAGACCATCCGGCAGCCCAGGCAGCAAAAGGCCAGCTCTTGTCCGTTGAGGCGATGGGAGACGGCGCCGTAACGCAGGGGCAGGCCGCACAGATCACATGTTGAGGGTTGGCGTGAAATAAAGGCAGGATCACTATTTGAAGGCTGGGTCGGAACGTTCATTGAGACGGATTGGGGTCACACATCCAGTTGAACTGACCAAGTGAAGGAATGTGCGCAATTCAGGGGGTAGCGAATATCCGCTCTCGGCCGTCTGAATCGTCGTCTTTCTGCCATGTGCCGGAGAGATTTGTTTTCGCTGCCGATCAATCCCGTACGCCCAGACTTTTGACGTAGGCGATGACATGCCAGCGTTCATCCACGGTCATGGTCGTGGCCAGGGCCGGCTGCCGCCCATCGGGGATCCCATAGCTGATCTCTTTGAACATGTTACCGACAGTTACGGATTGCACCGTTGCGCTGCGCAGATCGCGGGGAGGCGGGGCAAAGCTCTGGCCGACCGTTCCATAGCCATCGAAATTCGGCCCGTGACACTGAAAACAGTACCGCCGATAGGCGATCTTACCGGCGGCGATCATCGCCGGATCCAAGAGGGCGACGGACGGCTGCAGTTCCGTGGCGTCAGCCGCGCGGTAAAGGGCCTCCCCCCCAGTGACGGGTACACTTCCCGGCGCCATGACCGGAATGGGATGTTCATGGGGTTTAATTGCTGGCGTTTCCCACATGCGACCGACGGTAAGGTTGTAATCATAGAGCGTGATCGCACCGTAGGCGGTGAGAAAGACCGTGGAGGCGATGACACCAAGAACCAATATGCGTTTCATTTACTCTCCCTTCTCGCCTCGTACATGCTGGGGATAGGGCATGCTGGGGTAGATCGCATAAGCGGATTCCCCGGGTACGTCCGGCATCGGCCGGTAGTCCCAGTCCGGCTGTCCCAAATCGCCGACAACGAAAAAAGAGAGGCTGTCCTTGAACACAATAAAAAGCAAAATGAGTGTAATAATGATCCAGGTTTTTAGCACACTGTGGGCCCCGTGGCTGGTCTCGCTATTGTCGTGTGTCGTCATATTTTGACTCCCAACACACCATAAAGAATGATGTACAAGAATCCCCACAAAATGGTTCCCCCAATAATCAGAATGAGCACCAAAGGAAAGGGGGCATTGCGTTCCTCAATGCCACCGACATACGTGGTGTGTACCGTATGCATGCGTTTGTCGTCGTCTTCGGTTCGAAAGTGGACTCTCGCCAGTCCGATGGCGAAAATCAATACGCCCAATGCGGCTGGCAGCAGATAGAGCACAAAATGTTGAATGTTGCGGAGTTCAAAATAGTGCATCGACGCCTGTCCCTCCAGGTGACTCGGTATTATCTTACCTTTACCAATGCAAAGATCACGACCGCCGCGCTGGCACACACCCCTACGCCGATCAAGGCGCAGTAGGCCAGTCTCTCCAAGAGACGAACCGGAATTTTGGTGGCGTCGGAGCGCTCCACGGATTCGAGCAGCGGTAAAAAGCGCGCTCGCCGCTGATCTTTGAATTGCTCGTTGTTCATGGCCCAGGCAAAAACGACCAGCGCGATCGCCAAGCCGGCCAGCATATAGCTGATAAAGTAGGGGTAGTACATAACCTGATCGATCCTATTTCACATCACATTGGGCGTGCCATTATGGCTCGTTGGCCGCATCGATACCTCGCGGTTCCGTATTCGCATCGCTGTCATTGATAAAATAGACCGCCACATAGTCGCCGACTTCCCAAATTTTTTGAGATTCGAGTTCGTGCTTGAAGTAGGGCATGGCCGTACCGGTGATGCCGTTCATGAGCTGATAATAGATGATCCCCCCCGAGATTTCACGGCCTTTGAGAATCGTGAAATTCAGTGGCGGCGGATAAATCCATGGCTGGGCCGGCCCCATCCCGTCGCCCACCGGGCCATGGCAGCCGATGCAAAACTGCTGGTAGACCACGTGACCCCGCTGCAGGCTTGCTGGGGTGGTCGGATAGGGGTTGGGTAGGTCCCGCCAGCCCTGGGGCACGATCTCGGCCAGCCAACGGGCATTGGCATCGGGTCCGGCTTCGTAGGCGCGAATCGCTTCAGCCTTCCAGTAGCGTTGACGTTCCATGCGTTTGTCGGCGCCTTTCAGCCCCAAACTCTGTACGTATTGGGTGAGGGTCTGGATGCGGTCTTCACCCAGCCACGCAAAGGGCGGCATGATCGAGTTGGGCCTGGTGTAGCGCGGATTGACGAAGTGGGCGATGTGCCAATCGTCGGGATGTTCGCCGCCCTCTTGAGAAAGATCGACGCCGGTTCGGGCGGAACCCAACTGAATGGGCTGGTCGCCAATGTAATCGCCGGCCTGGGCGATGCGATGGGCGCCGTGGCCCCAGTCGAAGGCCCGAATGGCTTGGCTGTGGCAATACACACAACCGTTTTGCAGGTAGATCTTAAATCCAGCTTTTTCGATATCCGTGCGATCACGGTAGATCTCCGAAGGCGTCATGTCTGCGGTGGAATAGGGCCAGGCGACCATCAATATAACGATGACAGTCAAAATTGCCAACGCACCGCCGATCACGGCTATGGGGGTCATTTTCATTCTGTTGCCGCTCCAGGATTGAAAAAAAGCGTTCGAACGATGTTGTAAGCGCCAAGATACGCACCGGCAAGGATAAAGAAACCAGCCGATGCGCGAATGACGTAGTACAAATGGATTTCGGGCAGCACGCGGTAAATGGTCTCCCCGTTGAGCCATGCATTTCCCTGAATGAGGCCGGCGATGGTCAAGTCGACGATCATCACGGAGACGCCGATGAGCACCAGCCAGTATTGCAGATCGGCCAGATAGCGGCTATAGAGCGGTTTGTTGGTGATTTTTGGGAGGATAAAATAAAGCCCGCCGAGCGCCGTGATGCCGGCAAAGGCGAACACGCCCAAATGCGCATGGCCGACCACCCAGTTGTTGTAATGGGTGATTCGCTGTACCTGGGGCAGCGCCATGAAGCTGCCCTGAATATTGGCAAAAAAGTACATGATGGTGCCGGTGAAAATAAATTTGGCCCCGATGTTGGCGTGAATCTCGCCCAGCTTGCCCTTGACGGTAAACCAGATATTAATCAGAAAGACCATGACCGGGATCACCATGGCCACGCTATCGACAATTGAGATCACTTTGAGCCAGGTCGGCACGGGTACCTGCAAAAGGTGGTGTGTTCCCACGTGGGTGTAAACAACCAGCAGCGACCAGAATCCAATCAAAGACAAGGTATGGCTGTACAAGGGGCTGCGGATGGCCAGGGGGATCACGTAATACGCCACGCCCAAGGCCAGGGGCGTCAATAACAGTCCGAAGATATTGTGACCGTAGAACCAGAGCAAAATGGCATCTGGTATTCCAATCAGTGCGCCGCTGTCCGGCTGCCAGATAACGTTCCCCAGACAATAGCCCACGGCGGTCATCACCACCGCGGCGCACGAATACCAGATGGAAACGTATAGGATGGGCTCCTGTCTCTGGCGCACAGTCATCAACAGATTGTAAATGATCAGCGCAAACAAGCCGGCGATCATCATGTCGACCGACCAGGGCAGCTCGGCATATTCGCGACCTTGGCTGTACCCCATGGCCAGGCTGACCACAGCGGCGACCAGCATGATATTCCATAACACCGCAGTGATAACCCCAAGCTTCTGGCTGAACAAGTGTGTGCGCAGCAGACGCGGGGTGAAATAAAAGGCCGCCGCCAGCAATCCGGGGGTAACAAAGCCGAAAAGCACCAGATTGACATGAATAGGCCGGACGCGGCCGAACTGGATGAATTCAATGTTGGCCATAAAATCGGGCGCGATCAGGTAGCCGGCTGCGATCATGCCAAAACTGGTGGCAAACGCAAACCACACCCCCGAAGTGAGGGCAAACGCCCTGGCAGCCGCGTGGTTGGCCTGGCTGTCGGCTTGGTCGTCAATGGTAATCGGTAGGGCCATGTTCGTCCTCATTCATGCGTGCGACTTTAGCTGTGACAAGCCAACCAGCAGCCCAGGTTGACCTTTCTCTCGCGGTGGCACTCGATGCAAAACCCCATGTAGAATCGTTTACTTTTCAAACGGTCCATCTGTTGGACCTGGCCGTGGCACGCTTCACAGGCGATTTCCTGTCGGATGTGGCGCATGTGGTTGAACAACACATGCTCGGCCAGTTGATTGACTTTCACCCAAGGGGTGGGGGTGTCGCTGTTGTAGTAGTCATGTTCTTTTTGAATCTGCGGATGATTGGCGATGATGTAGTTGTGGCAGTGCAGACATTTTTCTACCGCCGGCAATCCCGGGTGTAGCGAACGGCCGACCTGGGGGTGGCAGTAGTAGCAGTCGATGGCTTTGACGCCCGCATGCAACTGATGGCTGAAGGGAATGGGCTGTTCCGGGTAGACCTGCGATCCCGGCGTGGCATAAAATAAGAATAGAAACGCCAGCAATACGACGACGCAGGAGGTGACCAAAACCAGTGGACCGCGGTTGTTCCACATCCGTCTGAGGGTGTCGCCAAAGGCGGTGAAAAAACGCATGGGTCGACCCCGGGTGGCGATGAGAATGGCGATCACCATGAGGGCGAGCAGGGAAAGGGAGGTAATCAGTATTTCCATCAGCTATGCTCAGTTCGATTAGATGTAAACATTTACCCGCATAACGACTGTTTCTGCCAGCATGTGCCACACGCGCAAATGGCGTTTTTCAATGCATGATGCTCAAACGCGGCCGACCTTCTCACCCTTGCTTGCGTTACACCTCCGCCTCGATGGTCTGCATCTGCAACAATTCAGGAAATTGTTTGAAATAGGCGGCGATGGCCGCTGCAAGCAGCCCGAAAAAACCGATTCCAACGCCCACCTCCACCCATCCCAGAGGCAGATGATGGGCATGATGGTGGAACGCCGGGCCGAGGAGCAGGTAGTGCTCCAGCCAGATGCCGGCCATGACCGCCAGGCAGATCACCGACATGGCCCTGGGCCTGGTCTTGATCCGGCGGTTGATCAGGATCAGGAACGGGGCCACGAAACAGCCGAAGAAAACGGTCCAGGCCAATACGTTCCAGGGCGCGGCCATGGTGCGTTCGATGATGTAGGCCGTCTCCTCGGGGATGTTGCCGTACCAGATGACCACGAACTGGGCATAAAAGAAGTCGGCCCACACCAGGCAAAAAGCGAAAAAAAGTTTGCCGATGTCATGAAATTGGTTTTCAGAGACATGATAGCCGTTGTTGCGGTTCAGGTGTAGCAGCGAACTTAGAACAATCAGCGCCCCAAAGCCGATAAAAACGGACTTGATAAAACAGTAGGCCCCAAAAAGGGTCGAGTACCAATGCGGATCCGTTGCCATTACCAAATCGTAGCCAATCAACGAGAGCACCAGGGCAAAGGCCAGAAGATACAAAATGGCGAATACGGACATGCGCTTGGCCATGCCTTGCTCGTCCGGTTGGCGGCGCTCCCAGCGTCTTATTAACCAGCGCGCGACGGGCCCCGACGCGGCGCGACCTTCCAGATTGAAGTAAAGGCGGTGGTACAAAAAAGCCAGACCCAAACCGTACAACAGACATAGTCCTGCCAAGTCTCGTCCGAACATGAAAGGTACGTTGAGCCAGACTTCCTTTCCGTGGAGGTCTTCATGCAGCCAAGGAAAGATGTACTGCTGACCCAGAAAAAGGATCACAAACAATATCAATGAGATCGGAAAAAAGGCGGCAAAGGATTCGGCGACATCGGCCAGGGGGCCGCTCCAGCGAGCCTTCACGGTATGCATCAGGGCCGAAAAAAGCACGGCGCCCTGGGCGATGGCCGAGAAGAATAAAAAATTTAACAGGTACGCTTGCCAGGCGCGGGCCGGATTATCGAACAACACCACCATGACGAAAATCACTGCGCCCACGGTGGCCAGCGCGTAAAAGATGTTTGTCATCGGTAGTGGACGTTTCAGATTGATCGGTAGTTGGATGGCCATGTTCACCTTCCACCTTGGTCGTGTTTAATTTCGGCGCCGTTTTCTTCGAACCACCGGGTGAGTTCTCCCTTCTCATCAGCACTGCAGCGTGCCAGCACACCGAATCGGTCACCTGTAAAACCCTCATCGTAAAAGGGTGGGATTTCAACGCGTGGCAGACGTGCCTGGGAGATCAATCCCAATACGTTCCCGAAAACGGCGAACAGGATCGTGAACTCGAAGCCGACGATGACAAAGGGCACCAGGGCGACGACCGGTTTGCCGCCCACGATCAACGACCAGCGTGTGGCGGTGAAGGCCGCCAGCAGAAAACCGGTGAAAAATCCGATGATGCCGCCGGCCAGGGTGAACCAGCCCACCTTGCTCTTGGGCGGTTCCAGGGCGTGCTCGATGGCATGACTGGGAATGGGGCTGTGGACACGTTCGATGGTCCACGGGGTTTCCCGCAGCCTGTCGATGGCCATGGCAGCGCTGCGCGGGTTGGAAAAAATCCCCATGATGGAAACCGTTTCAGCCGTCATGGGATCCTCCTTCAGGCAGGGTTTCTTTCATTTCGGTCATGGAGACCGACGGCAGGTGTTTGACGAACAGCACGAACAGGAAGAAGAACAGGCTGAAGCTGCCGATCATGATGCCGAATTCGATCAGGCTGGGCCGGTAGAGCCCCCAGGCGTGGGGCAGAAAGTCGTGGGCCACCGAACCGATGATGATCACGAAACGTTCGTACCACATGCCCACGTTGACCAGCAGGGAGATGATAAAAAGGGTTCGGATGTTGGTGCGCACCTTTTTGAACAGCAGCAGCAGCGGGATGATCGTGTTGCAGGTCACCATGATCCAGTACTCGGTCGCATAGTCGCCGAAGGCCCGCCAGCGGAAGGATTCCACCTCGACCGGGTTGTGGCTGTACCAGGCAATGAAGATTTCGGTGGCGTAGGCGAATCCCACGATCAGGCCGGTGAAGACGATGGTCTTGGCCACGCTCTCCAGGACGCGGTCGGTGATGATCTGCTGGTAGTTGAAGATGATGCGCAAGGGGATCATCAGGGTCAGGACCATGGCCAGGCCTGAGTGGATGGCGCCGGCTACGAAATAGGGGGCGAAAATGGTGGTGTGCCATCCGGGGATCACGCTCAGCGCGAAGTCCCAGGAGACCACGCTGTGGACCGAAATGACCAGCGGTGTGGCCAGGGCGGCGAAAAAGAGGTAGCCGCGGGTGTAGTGCCGCCAGATTTCGTACTCGCCGGTCCAGCCCAGCGAGAGCACGCTGAAGATCTTGCGGCGCAACCCCTCGGACCGGTCGCGGATGGTGGCCAGGTCCGGCAGCATGCCCGTGTACCAGAACAGGCTGCTGACCGTCAGGTAGGTGCTGATGGCCACCACATCGAACATCAGTGGACTCTGGAAGTTGGGCCACAGGGTGCGCTGGTTGGGAAAGGGCAGCATGTAGTAGACCAGGTAGACCCGTCCCAAGTGGATGAAGGGAAACAGGCCCGCCGTGCACACGGCGAAGACGGTCATGGTTTCGGCGGCCCGGGCGATGGGATTGCGCCAGCCGGCACGGAAGAGGTGCAAAATGGCGGAGATCAAGGTGCCCGAATGGGCGATTCCCACCCAGAAGACAAAGTTGATCAGGTAGGTGCCCCAGTGCACCGGGTTGTTTTGGCCGCCGACCCCGATGCCCACCATGATCTGGTAAGCCCAGCATCCCGCGCCCACCAGCACCCCGGCGAAGAGCAGGGCCACCAGGGCCCAGTAGCTGCGCCGAGGCGGTGTCAGCGTGTCCAGCACCGTGTCGTCGATGTTGCGGTAGGTCAGTGTCTGCTCCATGGGTTTCCTATATTTCCTGGACCACTTTTTTGAGATAGATCACCGCCGGTTTGGTGTTCAGGTAGCCCATTACCTGGTAGGCTCGCGGGTCGCCGATCATCTGGCTGACCCGGCTCTGTTTGTCCATGAGGCTGCCGAAGGTCAGGGCGTTGGTGGGGCAGGTCTGGGCGCAGGCCGGCACCACCTCGCCGTCGCGGATGGCCCGCGCTTCGTTTTTGGCGACGTTGTGGGCCGTTTTGATGCGCTGGATGCAGAAAGAGCATTTTTCCATCACGCCCTTGATGCGCACGGTGACATTGGGGTTGAGCTGCAGGTCCAGCGGTGCAGGCCACTGCCAGTCGAACCAGTTGAAGCGCCTGACCTTGTAGGGGCAGTTTTGGGCGCAGAAGCGGGTGCCGATACAGCGGTTGTAGATCTGGTTGTTGAGCCCCTCTTTGTTGTGGTGGGGGGCATAGACCGGGCAGACCGCTTCGCAGGGGGCATTGTCGCAGTGCTGGCACATCATGGGCAGAAAGGTCAGCCGGGTCATGTCGACCGGGTCGTGATAGCGCTGGATCTGCAGCCAGGCCATTTCGCGGCCCTCGATGATGCGCGCTTCGCCGACGATGCCGATGTTGTTTTCGGCGTAGCAGGCCGCCACGCAGGCCGTGCAGCCGATACAGCGGTCCATGTCCACGATCATGGCCCAGCGGTAGCCGTCGTGGTCGTGGGGCGGGTAGAGGTCGCGCTTGGGATCGTACCCGGCGGGCGTCGGCGGCGTCAGGGGGAAGCTGTCCATGGTCAGCCCGGCCTGGTCGTGGCCCGTGGTGTGGCCGATGCGGTCGATGGCCACGCTGGGGGCGATCTTGCGGTCCAGGGCCACCCGGCTGCCCGAGGTGGTGGCCAGCTTCACCCGGCGTCCGCTTTTTTCGAGACCAGTGATGGCCGCGGCGAAAGCGGGTGCTCCGGCATCGACGGCCGGCGCGGGGTCCATGAGGGCGAGGGGATTGATTCCCTGACCGCTGGCCCAGCGGCCGAAGGCGGCGTGCCCCTGCCCGGCCGGCACCACCACGGATCCCGGGAAGACCCCAGCATAGGCGTAAACCGGGACGTCGATTGCGCCGGCCTCGGTCTTCAACACGGCCACGTCACCTTCCCGAAGGCCGGTGTTTGCCATGGTGTCGGGGTGGATCAGGGCGGTGGTCTGCCAAGGAATCTGGGTCAGGGTGTCCGGGGTTTCGATCAACCAGGGCCGGTTGGCGCCGCGACCGTCGAAAAAGCGGATGGAGGGCGGCGCCATGAGCACGCCGCCGGCATCCGGATTCGGCAGCGTTTCCAGGTAAGCTTTCAACAGGGCCGCCGCCCCCAGATCGGCCGTCGGTGCGCGGGCGGGTTTTCCGTCGTCGAAACGGCCGCCCTGCTGGATCATTTTCAGCCAGTCGCCGGGCGATTGAGCGCTCTGGCCATCCAGCACGCTGCGGGTGACCAGGGCCTGGTAGCTTTCGGCGGGCCGCCGGTCCGGCGGGAGCAGCCCGATCAGCAGATCGCCTACAGCCGGTGCGAAATGAAGGCGGCCCATGGTGGGCTGCATGGTGGTCAGGGCGTTGGTGTGGCTCTCGTAGGCATCCCATGTCTCCAGAGCCATCTGGACGGGCACGACCAGGTCGGCGGCCGACGATGTCTCGTCCATGAAGTTGGCGAAGGCCACCGTAAAGCGCCGGTCATCGGCCAGGATCTCGGCGATGCGGTCGCCGGTGGGAATCGTGAAAACTGGATTGATGTTGTTTAGCAGCACGACGGCCGTGTTGTTTTTTTCCATGGCCGCCATGGCGCTGAGCACCGCGGCGCGGGAGTCGGCAATTTCCACGCGATGGCGGTTGTTGAAATCGAACAGGGTTAAGTCGGGATCCAGGGCCAGGTTGAGCAACAGGGCGGCCAGTTCCGCGGCGGTTGCCTGGGCGCCGCTGCCGCCGGCACCGACGCCCAGGACCAGGGGCGTCTTGGCGGCCTGCAGGTGCGCGGCGATAGCGGCCTGGTCGTCGAGGCTGACGCCCGCGCGCTCGGCCACCATTTCGGGGGTGCAGGCCGCGAGGGTTTCCGACAGGGCCTCGACGACGTTGCGGTCGATGGTGCGCCCGTCTGGCGCCTCGGCCAGGGCGCGGATCAGACCCATCATCACCAGCGCTTCGGTTCCGGGTCGGCAGGCGATCCAGCGGTCGGCGTTGGCGCCGGTGAGCGACTGGAAGGGGCTCACCTGGACAAAGCGCCCTTTTGCGCCGTTCTGATACGCATGCATATGCTTGAACTTGCGCGCATACTCCACCGGCGAGAGCCAGGTTTCCAGGAAGTCGGCCCCGAACCCGATCAGCAGATCGCACTGGTCCATGTGCAGCACGGGCAGGGCCGGTGCGCCGAAAAGCCGCTGCTGGGCAAACTTGAGGGCCTCATGGGCCAGGGGTTCGAAGACCACAGGCGGGGCGCTGTTGAACCGCTCGAGCACGGTGGTGAACAGCTCCAGTTGGGTCCGGCCGACGGTTTCGGTGAACATGGCAACCCGGTTCGATCCGCCGGCGGCGGCCACAGTGATTTTCTGCCGGATCAGATCCCCGGCGTCCCTGAACGAGACAGTCTGCCAACCGTCAGCGGTTTTCAACTGCGGGGTTTGCAGACGGTCGGGGTTGTAGATTCCCTGCAGGGCGGCCTGGCCCCGTATGCACAGGGCGCCCCGGTTGACCGGGTGCAAGGGGTTGCCCTCCAGCTTGATCACGCGGCCCTCCCGGTTTTTGGCCAGCAGGCCGCATCCGGCCGGACACTCGCGGCAGGTGCTGGCATACCAGGTGGCCTGGCCGGTGACCATGTCTTCCGTGGCCTGGACCATGCTAAACAAATTGTGTTCGGGATCGGCCGAGCAGCCGGCGGCAAAGGCGACGCTGCCCATGGATGCAACTTTGAGGAAGGTTCTGCGATTCATCTGTGATGCCCGTTCGTGCCAGGTTTCCCATGCCGACAGCATGGATTGATCGGGTCCGAGAAAGGCCCGGATGCCGATGGACCGGTCGTCAGGGGGGGATGCTCACCTGAACATGTTCGGCGGCATGGCAGCCGGTGGTTGCTGGGGCTTGCACAATTCGATAGATTGATGCGAAATCAGCGTCACGATAGCAAATGGCCCGGACGGTTGTCAATCGCATACTATCCCGTTTTTGCGACAAGCATATGATTAATATAGGGATCGGGGTGGGCGCGGCGGGGTGGTTCAGATCGTGCCGTGCAGCCACACCCCGGTGTGCAGGCGCCAGGCGATGGCCGGGCCTGCGGTCAGCAGCGTAAAACCGATCAACGCGATCAGGATCCGCCGGGCGGCCTGCTGCACGCGGCGGCTGGCCGGTGCCGCCAGGGAGGGGTGGCTTCGGCGCGCCCGGTCGGCCAGACCCAGGGCGACGCTCTCCATGGTAACGACCGCCATGCTTCCGAAAATGAGATATCCGACCCCGTTGTATTCCGGCAGGAAAAGGCACCAGGGGCAGGGGTGCGAGAGCACCTGGTAGTAGGCGGCCGACCAGACGTGTTTGACGGCCAGCGCCGATGCGATCGTCCAGGCGAATGCCGCTCCCAGAACCATGAACCCGGTGACGCGGGCCGGGCGCCGGACCACGGCCACGGCCCCCATCGCCACCACCAGGCTGCCCACCAGGCTTGCCCACGGGGAAACGGTCGCGATCGGTGCCGACAGGGATGGGGACGGCCCGCCGAGCACCTGGTCGTACACCGCCGCGCAGCAGCTGACCGGGGCCACGGCCTTGATGCGCATCAGGGCCTGCCACGAGTAAACAATGGCCAGGGTGAGAAACGGTGCGGCGATGATCGCCATCCGCGAGGCCTGGCGGGTGAGCACCCCCTGGGGACGGTAACCGTCCAGGCGGTCCAGCGTCCGCCAGCCATAGAGGATCAGCAGGGTGGCCGTCCAAAACATCGCCGCGCGGGCGCCGTGAACGCCCATGGCCTGCAGGACGCCGGTGCCGCACATGGCGCCGGGAACCGTTCGGTGCCAGGCCAGGGCGATCCCCGTCAGGCCCAGCAGGGCGGCGGTGCCCAGGCACATGAAAGCGCCGCGGGCGAGCAGGGCGGCCGCCTCGGCCTGGCGTTCCCGCTGCAGCTGGTCGGCAGTCGCTGCCGTCGGGGCCCAGTTCAGGCTGATGTCCAGGGCCCGCCGGCCGGCGGACAGGTAGAGCAGCGTTCCGGTGACGGTCGCGACCCAGAACGCCCAGGTGAGCGGGTGCCAGGTCACGCCGCCTCCGGTCCGGCCGGACTGGGGGACAAGGCGGCGTCCGCCAGGTGAAAGTGCCGGTCAATCGACCCGGAACGGCGCAGGCGCGGATCGTGGGAGCATATCACGACGGCGGCCCCGTCGCGGGCCGCCGCGGACAGCTGGCCGTAGATCCGTTCCGCGTGGACGTCATCCTGGTAGGCGGTGGGCTCATCGGCCAGAATGAACCGCGGGCGGCCGACCAGCGCCCTGGCGACGGCCAAGCGCTGCCGCTGGCCGCCGGACAGGGTGCTCACCGGGCTTCGGACCAGATCGGCCAAGTCGGCCGCGACCAGTTGCCGGTCAGCGTCCGCCTGCATGCGCGGCCAGTCCATCTTGCGGGGGATCAAGGGCAAAATCAGGTTTTCGGCAACGCTCAGATCCGGTATCAGTCCCAGGTGCTGAAAGACAATCCCGGTGTTGCGGCGCCACAGATCGCGGTGGCGGGCGGTCCAGCGCGAGATCGGTCGACCGTCGGCCACCACCTCGCCGGCCGTGGGGCGCAGCAGGCCGGCCAGCAGGTGCAGTAAAGTGCTTTTGCCGGCACCGGTCGCGCCGGTCACCAGGTTGACCGTGCCGGTCGCAAATACGGCGTTTGCCGACCTCAGCAGGTCGGTACCGGCGCCGGGCCACCGGAAATCGAGGTGGCGGCAGGCCAACGCCGGGCTCAGTTCCATGGGTCCGCCTGCAGCATGGACCAGGGGTCGCCGGCTACCCGATGAAGGGCGGTCAGGTAGACGGTCGCCAGATAGGGCAGTCCCACCATGGCGACGACTTCCAGCATGACCAGAACCGCACCGCCAGGGTCGAGCGACAAGGCCGGCAGGTGCATTCCGCCGGTGATCCAACGCGCGGTGACGCCGGTAAGGGTAGGCAGAAACACGACAGCGTAAGCCGCCCCCAGGCCGACGGTCAGGGCCGGCAGGCCGACCAAGGCCGCCTGGTAGACCTGAAGGCGAACGATGTCAGCGCTCGTCCACCCCATGGCTTTGAGCAACCCCCAGCCGGCCATGCGCGTGCGGCTGGCAACCGCGGTATCGGTAATGATCAACAGCAGGGCAAGCAGGGCCGGAATGCCGGCCACCAGCACGATGCCGCCCGTGCGAACGGCCCGCATGTGGTGGCGCCACGCGCTGGTGCCGCGGTCGACGATGTGAACCGGCCAGGGCAAGGCCGCGGCCAGGTCGGCCTGGATGGCCTGCGCCTCCTCCCGGCGAAACAGGCGCACGGCCAGATCGCTGGCCTGGCCCGGGGCCAGGCCCAGCAATCGTCGGGCGTCGCCGGGGGTCACCCAGACCAGGTCGTGGGTGGCCAGCCCGCTGTCCGCTGGAAACACGTCGGTCACCGCCACGGTCAGACAATGGAGACCGGTCAGGGTCAGGTTGCGGCCGGTTTGGGATCCCTTCAGGGCACGCTTTACGCCCTGGCCCACAACAGCCTGCCCGTCAGCCGGGGGTGTGGTGCCGCCGGGCAGGTCGGCGGCAACCCCCGGCAGGTTTGCCACCACCGTCAGGGGACCGTCGGGGCCGACGACCACTCCCCAGAGCCGCGGGGTCGCATCGATCACCCCGGGAACGGTTTGCGCGGCGGCCGTTGCCGCGGCGGCCGGCAGCGGGGCCCACCCGCCGGCGTCGATGCGCCGCACAATCAGATCCGGGGCCGTCTGCAAGAGGTTCGTCCAGGTCACGTCCATGGCTCGGCTGAACAGCAGGGCGGTGGCAATCAGGAAAACGAGACCGGACAGGCAGGAAAACTGCAGTAGGGACCGTCCGCTGCGGCGCTGAACCTCCCGGACAGCCCACAACAGCAGCGGCGGATACCGCCATGGCCGCATCATGGTTCGGCTGCCAGGCCGGGCGCGAAGCGCAGATCGACCCCGGGATGCGTCATTTCGGGGTGTCGCCGCCCGCTGCCGGCCGGCCACAGCGCCGGGGCGGACAGGGTCAGGGCCTGCATCCACGCCCGGGCGGACTGGTTCCGGTACGGTGCCCGCAGCCGCATGTCGGCGGCAACGGCCAGCACCATTGCCATGCCGACCACCAGGACCACTGTCACCAGGCGCCGGGCTCCTCGCAAAAGGTCCGGGGAGTGGCAATCGGCTTTGAAGACAAGGTGGGGCATGCGCGACACCCGCTGTATTATTGCGATTTGGTTTCGGGTTCTTCAGCCTGGTGAATCCGCCGCCACAAGGTGTCATCGAGCTGATCGAGGCTGAAAACCCTACTGCCGCCGTGGCGCTTTTGGAACACCTCGAGCTGATCCGCATTGCTCAGGGCCACAATGGCCGGGCCCATGGGACCGATCACGTCCGAGCCGGTCACCCAGAGGGCCGTGCGCCCATCGACCGGCGCCCCGGAGAAGTAGTCGCGGGCGGCCAGCCGATCGATGGCCGATCGATGCCGACCCAGGTAGGCTTCTGGCCGCAGCCAGGTCCGCAGCAGGCAGCCGTTGCTGCAAAAGTAAAAGGTGTTTCCGTTTTTCAGCGTCATGCCGGCGGCTGCTTGCGGGTAACGGTAGGGAAACATGGCACACACCGGGCAGCGGTCCGTTTCACCCATGTTGAGGGTGCCGTCGGCCGAGATCGATGTGGCGGCCGGTCGCGGGCCGCCCTCGCCGGCATGGTCGGTGCCACAGCCGGCCACCAGCACTGCCGCAAGAAGTCCCGCCCATACCCGCCGCCTGATTGGTGAGGCGTGCAAATTGATGACCCCCAGTCGTTAACCGTTCCCGGTGACCCAACCCGAGCGCCCTGTCTCCGGCATGGCAGCGGAAAACGGCATCAAAAGCGGGTGTCAATGTAGACAGTTTTGTGCGAAACTGCAAGGCATCGGTTTGGGGCAGCGGGTTCAGGTGTTGGTGATCACAGGCACAATGTGGATCGAGGGATCGGTTCGATGATGATGACGACGGTTGATGTGGTGGCGCTTTTCATGCTGGGCCTTATGGGCAGCGGCCACTGCATCGGCATGTGCGGCCCGCTGGTGGTGGCCCTGCCCGGTCAGACCGGGCGGTTGGCGGCGCATCTGGCCTACCATGCCGGTCGGTTGATGACCTACTGCCTCATCGGGGCCGTTATGGGCGCTGCCGGCAGCGGGTTGATTCACCTGGCTTCGGCCGTGGGTGCCAGCCCCATGGTCTGGATGATCCGGGCCCAGGTGGGCATCAGTCTGGCGGCGGGCGTGTTCCTGCTCTTTTTCGGCCTCTCCCAGGTGGGGGTGGTCGCCGAACCCGCCTGGCTGGCCATCGCTGCGCCCCAGCGGGTGCCCGGCTGGCGCCGGCTGATTTCACGCCCGGCCGACCAGCGCGGCAACCTGGATCTGTTTCTGATGGGGCTGCTGCTGGGCGGTCTGCCCTGCGGGCTCTCCTACGCCGCCTTCGCCAGGGCATTGTCGATCGGTCAGGTTGGGCCTGGCGCCGCGGCGGCCCTGATGTTCGGTCTGGGCACCCTGCCGGGCCTGCTGGCCGTAGGCGCCGGGGCGGCCGCTGTTTTTAATCGTTTCAAGCGGCAGGTGGCTATGTTGTCCGGACTGATCATGATCGGCATGGCGGCGCTGCTCGTGGTCAAGGCCCTGGAGATGGCCGTCTGACGGAGTCGGTTGTACCGGGTCGGCGGCCAGGGGTGTCAGGGATTCTGGGGAACCACCAGAACCGGGCACGGGGCGTTGCTGATCACCTGTTCGGTGATCGTGCCGGCCACCACGTCCTTGAGGCTGTCGCGTCCGTCCGTGCACATCACGATCAGGTTGACATCCTCTTCGATGGCCACATCGATAATGGTCTTGGCCGGCTTGCCGCCCCGCAGCATGTACTGGATGTCGATATCCTCGGCGTGCAATTTTTGCATGGCGGCCTTCATCTCCTGTTTGGACTCGAAGGCGATCTGCCGATACTTCTCTTTCTGCTTTTCGACGCTGACCCGCAGCATGCGGCGTTCCTCCTTGTCCAGAAATTCGCTGTGGACGTTGAGGATCGTGATGCGGGCGTTGAACTGGTGCGCAATCTGTACGGCGCTTCGCAGCGCGATGTAGGCCCGTTCTTTCAGGTCGGAGGGACACAGGATGTGAAGGATCATGTCGCGCTCCCTTCATGTGGGGTTTTCTGACAACCGATTTTCACATATTCGAAAAATAAGGCCGCATTGGCAAGCAAAATATTCTGTCAATCCACCAGTCCGGCTTCCCTCAGCATCGGCAGCAGGTGCGCCAGGCTCTGACGGCCGGCTTCTTCCGGGCGATCCGTGTAGGGGTAGAGCTCCAGGCTCATGTCGTGGCGGTAGTCCAGTCGTTGCATGGTCGCGAACACTGACCGAAAATCGATGGCGCCCAATCCGGCGATGAGGTGGTTGTGTTGGCGCGTGGCGGCGATGTCCTCGATGTGGATGTGGCCCACCCAGGCAAACAGCTCTTCGAAGGCGGCAGCCGGGTCCTCGCCGGCGCAGAAGAAATGGCCGATGTCGAAGTTGATGCCCACGGCCGGGGCCTGGATCTCTTCGACGAAGGGCTTGATTTCGGCCGTGCGCTCCATTAGCAGGTTCGGTTCGGGTTCGATGAGCAGTTGGACGCCCAGTTCCTCGGCTTTGGGCAGCACGGCGTCCATGCCGTCGTGGAAAAGGCGCAGGGCTTCCGAACGGGTCATGTTGGCGGGCAGGGGTCCGCCGGGCGGCACCGAAATGTTGGGGCATCCGATGAAGGCGGCGATCTCCAGGCAGGCCAGGGTGTGCGCCACGCGGATGTTGCGGCGCTCGACCTCGGGCTCGATCCAGGACGGCAGATAGGTGTCGCCCACGGCGAACAAGGTGAAGCTGTTCAGGTTGGTCGGTTTGAGCCGATTGAATTCGAGGGCGGCTTTCACCTGGGCCAGGCGGTCGCTGCTGTATTCGGGCGGGTAGAGGTGGGGCTGATCGCACATGATCTCCACGCCGGCAAAGCCCAGGCGGGCGATGCGGTCGAAGGCGTCCAGCAGGGTGTGTTTGACGAAGGCGTTGGTGCTGTATCCGAAAATCATGGCGGTGCGATCCTTTCCTTGATTCGGGCCTCCAGGCGGTCCAGGGCCCTGAGCTGATCCGCGAAGGTCAGCGGCGCCCGGTCGCCGACCGGCTTCTTGAAGAAAAACCCCAGCTCGGGAACGGGGCCGGTGATTTTCGCGGCCTGCAGAGCGGCCGCCCAGCGGGCCATGTCCAGGGCCATGGGGGCCGCCAGGATGGAGTCCCGGCCCTGCAGGTTCAGGCGCAGGCTCATGGGCATGCCGAAAATGCCGGTGACGTCGATCACATCCCAGGCCTCCTTGGCATCGCCGCGGGGGGGGTAGTACTCGATGTGGACCTTGTGGGTCGAACGGCCGTGGCGTTCGCCCACCGGGTAACCGAGCAGGTCGTCCAGCAGGTTGGTCTTGTTGTTGAGTTTGCCGCAGGCGCGCTCCGGGTCCATCAGGTTCAATCCGTCGGCATTGCCCAGGATGTTGAGGCTGTACCAGCCGTCCACGTAAAGGCCCCGGGCCTTTAGGGCCGAAGCCAAAACGACCTTGAAGTAGGTTTGACCGGTCTTGCCGTCGCGTCCGGCCATGGGAACGCCCCTGTCCTCGGCCAATCGGCGGATGACAGGCAGCTCCACGGTGTTGGGGGTGAAGTTGACCACGGGGATGCCGGACTCGATGGCGGCCACCACGTAGGCCAGGTCCGGCAACAGGGCCGCGCCGGTTTCGTTCAACAGCGCCTCGATGGTGGCGTATCGGTCCGGATCGGCCAGGTCGCAGGCGGCCGGCAACAGGTTTACCAGAACCGGCCTGGCCTGTGGGCAAGCCTCGCGGCAGCGCCGGATATCCGCTTGCAGCTGCCTGACCTGATCGGAAAGCGGCGCTGCACTCTCCGGGGCGTCGAAAACGGCCGTTTGTGCCAGCCGTGCCTCGTAGGGCTGCCAGATGCCGTCGGGCAGGACCCCGTGGCGGGCGATGGCGGCGATGATGCCGTCTGGCGACGGGTCCCACCCGGCCATGGCAACGGCGGTGCAGTCGCCCAGAAAGCCAAATTTATCGGTGCTGGTGAGCCCGGGGAGCACCAGTTGGGGATGACTTCCCAAGGCGGCGACGCTGGCTGCCAAAGTGGTGCCGATGGCCCCTTTGGCTCCGGCCACGAGCAGCAGCAATCGCGCGCCGCGATTGTCGGGTATTTCCATGGATGTCGCTGTTCCTCGAGCGATCGAACCGCTCTAGTCGGGTCCTCGAATGGCGGCAGAGCCGCGATTTTTAAGCCGCCGTAACATAAAGGGGTGGGTGCTCAAAGTCAAGGTGGGCGTCTTGATCCCATGGGCTGGAAACGACGAAAGCCGCCGCCGGAAAGCGGGTCTGCGGCAAGCGGGTCGTCGCCGTGGGTTGCCACTTCAGCATGTCGAGAGCATCTCCTGGAATTTGGCGATGTGGGTTTTTTCTTCGGTGATGATCTGGTCCAATTGCGCGGCGATGGCCGGATCGTCGATCAGGCTCTTGAGGACCTGATAGAAAGCGATGGTGTCCTCTTCGAATCCGATGAAGGTGCGGATCATCTTGGTGGGGGTGTCGATCTCGGTGAAATCGACCTCCTGCAGGGAAAAGGCCTGTCCCTTGACCACATCCTCAACCAACGCCTGGCTGAGCTCGGCCAGCAGGTGGTGGTCCCGTTCAGTTGACAAACGCGCCTTCAACCCCGTGAACCAGTTGGCATGGTTGTGTTCCTCTTCGGCAATCCATTCCAAAAGGGCCTTCAGGCATTCGTCGGGGTTGCGCCGCCGGGCGTCGCGATAGGTCTTCTCGCCGTTGTTTTCCAGTCGTATGGCAATCTCCAAAATATCCTGGGTGGTGAACATGGGCACTCCTCGTCGTTGGCAACCGTGGGGTGGATGTCGCTGGTGCTGTGTTGCATCACGGCAGGTGTAATCGATTGTTCGATAAGTTTCAACCGGGGAATGGCGTGAACGGATGGGCGCCCGTAGCCGTGGCTGGTGGTGCCCCTTTGGGTCACCGACCGAATGGCGGGGGAAGCCGGCTTTGACAAAGGAGGCTGTCGCGGTTTTGACCGTCTTGGGTGAAGGCCCTGAGAACGGTCGAAAAAATTCAGTGAGCCAATCTAAAGCTTTGACTATGCCCAGTTAATGGCATAAGCAATATGCTTCCTTCGACCCAATACATACCGAATTCATTTTTTAGGGATCCGGAAGACCCGTCTGCGGCCAATTGGGGTGAACCGTTTTCGGTAGCGATTCCATATGAAGTCATTTCTGTTTCACGTTCAAAAAGGTGATCTGGCCGGCGGGTTATCGGCAGCCATCATTACGTTGCCGATGTCCATCGCTTATGGCATCGCCGCTTTTGCCGCACTGGGACCCGATTTCAGACCCCATGCGGCCTTGATCGGAATTAACGCGGCGGTTATTGGTGGATTGTTCGCGGCCCTATTCGGTGGTACGCCTACCCAGATCTCCGGCCCCAAGGCGCCTTTGACCCTTATCATGACAATGGCTGTGGCAAGCTTGGCAGCTGATCCGGTTTTTAACGGTTCTGCCGAGGAGAGCCGATGGGTGATTGTCAGTTTGGTATCGCTTTGCGTTGTCATTGGAGGATTCACGCAAGTGATTTCAGGTCTAGTCGGACTGGGTAATCTGGTTAAATTTGTGCCTTACCCAGTGGTGTCGGGTTTTATGAACGGCATCGCAATCCTGCTGATCTGGAATCAGTTGCCTCCTTTCATAGGCACGGTAAACGATCTCAATCTAATCGAGATCTATTCAGATTTCGCTTTAGAGAATGTTTTAAATATTTTTATTGGCGCCAGCACCCTGTTCAGCATTTTCCTATCAAAAAAGTATATAAAGCGAATTCCTGCTATTTTTCCCGGATTGATAGTCGGTTCCTCGATTTATGTGTTGACGAATCTCTTGGCGGGATCGCCGTTTCAACTTGCCTCAATAGGTGATTTGCGCTCAGTTATTCCGATGCCGACCGCCTTTTCAGAGCTGTTTCGCGTCCCTTCCGCGATATTCTCTGGCATGTGGAGCTTGAAAATCATTACCTATGGAATCATCCTCGGAATTATCGGCTCTATGGAATCACTGATGAGTGCCGTTGCAATCGACAACATACAAGGCCGGCGTCATGACAGTAAAAAAGAGTTGATTGGCCAAGGAATCGGTAACATTATCGCATCTCTATTCGGGACCCTGTACACGGCTGGATCCATTCCCCGCTCAATGGCCAACTATAGAGCCGGAGGACGGAACAAGGTTTCCGGTGCATGCTGCAGCTGTATAATCATATTTCTCTTTTTAACGTTTGCTCCCCTTATCGGGACAATACCGCTGTCCATCTTTGCTGCAATTACGATCTATGTGGGGATCAATCTATTTGACCGCTCAACACTGCGGCTGTTCTTGGCACTCCGCAAATCGGGTAAAATAAGGAGAGACATTTTTGCCATATTGTCGGCGAATATTATTGTCGCAATTATTACCGTCAGCATAAACTTGATTTCCGCCGTGATTATCGGACTTGCCATTTCCACGGCTTATTTCATCATCAAAACGGGAACGGCGGTGATTCGTCGGGAGTACACCGTGGATCAGATCTGTTCCAATAAAGTCAGAGACCGGCAGCAAGTTGCATATTTGATCGAGAATAAAAATGCCATTAAGGTTTTTGAACTCCAGGGGCCAATCTTTTTCGGATCGGCTGACAGATTGGCACATATTATCGAGGCCAAGATGGCGGATGGCGTTTATTGCATACTGGACATGAAGCAGGTCACCGAGATAGACATGACCGGGGCCAATATCCTTGTCCGCCTGCACAAGACCCTTCTGAGACGAAATCAGCGGCTTCTGGTTAGCCACATGGATTCCAATCACGGACTCTTGGACTTTTTGGAGATTAGCGGCATAAAAAGAGAATTTTCAGACGAGCACTTCTTTCCAAATACCGATTTGGCATTGGAATCGTGTGAAGATCAGTTGTTAGATCAATTTTGCGAAACGCGCGCTTGCAAGCAATACCAACTTAAAGAACTGGATATATTTCTTGATTTCTCTGCCGAAGAGTTGCGAACGATTGAAGCATTGCTGGTCAACGACCGCTTTGCCAGAGGAGAGATGCTCATTTCGGAAGGAGATACCGATCGAGATCTGTATATCCTGACGCGTGGGTCGGTTAGTGTAAAAATGAAATTGTCCAACAGCCCTACGGAAAAACGGCTGTTCACCTTCACTGCGGGCGTCGTTTTTGGCGAAATGGCGCTTTTGGACGGAAAGCCCCGCTCAGCTGACGTTCAGGCCGAGGAGGATTCAGAGGTCTTTCGCCTGTCCTTCGACAACTTCCAGGCACTGCTGGCCACTCAACCTCAAATTGCCGCCAAGCTGCTGAAAAATATTGCCCTGGTGCTCAGCGACCGGTTAAGATCCCGTTCCAACGAGTTGCGCCTCATGGCTGACTATTGATTTTATTTTTTTATGTACCCCCCTAAAATGAAATGGGTGACCCCATTTATATTCATCATTTTCACCATTTCACCATTTTTCATTTTGCGGAAAAAAGCACATCGTCCTGGTGGCAGATATCCCCAGCCCGATACACCCGCGCCGCCGGGGTGCCGGCTGCATCCGCGCTGTCTGGCGGCCATGGCGACCGGCGAGCGGCAAATGTCGCAATTGACCGACTGCGACACCGGCTACCTAGCCGCCCGTCATCTTTATTGACACCGAATTCTGCCAAAGCGATTATGCCAGAAAACCCTTTGTGGTGAATGCGCAGGATTGAGATGACCCGGGGTGCTTCACGCGCCCCTTCGCAGCCCCATTGACCGATGCATCAGACCGGACGGAAAGAGACCCATGGAGACCCGTTTCAGCAGCCGCGCCGACGGCTTCATCCACGACCTGAAGACCCTGGTGAATATCGACAGCGGCAGCGACAATATCGCCGGCATCGAAAAGGTGGCCCGTTTCCTGGCCCCGCGACTGGAAGCCATCGGCTTGGCGGTTTCCCTTGAAAAGCTGGGCGAGCGGGGCGTACCCTGCCTGCACGCCCACAACACCGCGGCCGATAAAAAAGCCGACCTGCTGATGCTGGGCCACATGGACACCGTTTTTCCGGCCGGCGAGGCAAAGCGGCGGCCTTTTGCCGTTGCGGGTGACCGGGCCACCGGCCCCGGCGTCTGTGACATGAAAGGCGGTCTGCTGATGGCGCTGCACGTGCTCGAAACCCTTCACTGCCGCGGGCTGCTGGACCGGTTGTCGGTCAAGGTCTGCTTCAACGGGGACGAAGAGGTGGGGTCGCGGGCCTCGCGGGCCTGGATTCAGTCCCACGCCGCCGGAAGTCGGCGGGCCTTCGTGTTCGAACCCTGCCGACCGGGTTATCGGTTCGTGCTCAAACGCAAGGGTGGCGGCAGCTTTAGGATTACCGCCACGGGCATGTCGGCCCATGCCGGCGTCGAGCCGGAGTTGGGGGCCAACGCGGCCGTGGAGATCGCCCACCAGGTCCTCGCCATCCAGAAATTCAACCAGCGCGCCGGAGAGGGCGTATCGGCCAATGTCACCGTGATCGCCGGCGGCACCAAAACCAACATCATTCCGGATGCCGCCCGGGCGTCGGTGGACGTTCGCGTGGCCCGCAGCAGCGACATCGCCCCGGTGAAATCCTTTTTTTCCTCTCTGCCGGATTGCACCCATGTTCCCGGCGTCAGCCTGTCGGTCAGCGGCGGCGTCGGCCGCCCCCCCATGGAGGCCGACGACCGCACCATGCAGTTGTGGGATCTGTTCACGCAAAGCGCAGCCGAAGCCGGCATCCAGATCGGTTACATCGCCACGGGCGGGTGCTCGGACGGCAATTTCGCATCGGCGGTGGGCACGCCGACCATCGACGGCATGGGACTTGTGGGTGGCAATGCGCATCGGCCGGACGAGTACGTGGACCTGAGCTGTATCGATCCCCAGATTCAGTTGATTGCCGGGGTGTGCCGGGCGATTGCGCGTAACGGCGGCGCAGGCCCTTGAGCGCCCAAGGGGGCATTCATGAACCGGGTCCGGCCGTGGGCTGTTCGAGGGCTGGGGTTGCCACCGAACCTCACCCTTCCAGGTCGACCACCTCGACCAGCACCCTGGCCGTTCCCTGTTTGTAGAATTTGAGCTTTTTGGCGGCCCCGGCGCTCAGGTCGATGATGCGGCCGGAGATGAAAGGTCCGCGGTCGTTGACCCGCACGATGATGCTGCGCCGGTTGGACAGGTTGGTGACCTTTACGAAGATGGGCAGGGGCAGGTGCTTGTGAGCCGCGCTCAGACCGTCCGGGTTGAAGGCCTCGCCGTTGGCCGTCATGTGGCCGCCCTTTTGCCGGAAGGTTTCATCCCCGTACCACGAGGCGATGCCTGTTTCGCGGTAGGTCCGGGCCTGATCGACCGACATGGGTACGTAGCGCCTGCCGCGCACCACATAGGGCGCGGTCTTGACCCGGCCCTGGGCGATGGCCTCTTTGGGCGACAGGCCGTCGATGGTTTCCAGGTCGTCGCGGGTCAGGGGCCAGTAGAGGGGGGCGGTGACCACTTTGAAAGTGAACTTGCCCACGGTGTAGACGGTTTTACCGGCAAACTTGGTGACGTGGTAAGTCCCGACAACGGTCCCCTTGACGACGGCATAGGTGGCCCGGGTCAGTCCGCAGGCCGACAGGTGCAAAGTCGATACGATCAACAGGGCCGCGGCCAGCTTGGCGAGAGCACCGATCATGCCGTCGATCCGACGCCGCTTTTGCAAGGCACTTTGCCCTTTACTTCGACTGCGCGGCGATGCAGAATTCAAGGGTCCCGGAGACCAGTCCATCCGTTGACTTTAGCACGCTTTCAAGGAAGACGCCATGATCCAGTCCACCACCTTCGGTACCATTACCATCGCCGGCCGAACCTATACCTCCGATGTCCTAATCTTTCCCGACGGCCGCGTTGAAGACCGCTGGCGGCGGCGCCAGGGCCACGCGCTGCAAGCGGACGATCTGCTGCCCCTGGTGGAGGCCGCACCCGAGTTGATCGTCGTGGGCACGGGCACTGCCGGCCGCATGCGTCCCGATCCCAGCCTGCGGGGTTTTCTCGATCAACGGGGCATTGCGCTGTCGGCCGCGCCCAATTCCCGAGCCATGATTGTTTACAATGACAAACTGGCCGAGGGGGTGACGGTGGCGGCGGGATTCCATCTGACGTGCTGATGGTCGATGCGAAGATACAGATCGTGCGGCCGCAGCGGGGTCGACCGCTTCATCCGTCGGCGGGGCCGTCGATGTCGCCTTTCAGTTCCGGATAGAGCCTATCCTTACACTCAGGGCAGATGGTGTGGCTGAACTGTGCACCGCAGTGGGCGCTGACATAGGTCTCGACTTGAACCCACTTGCCGTTGTCGTCTCTGATTTTCTTGCACGAGGCGCAAATCGGAAACATCGCCGACAATGGGTCGGCGCTTTTCGACGCCTCGGTCGATTGCCGGCATGCGTCCGGTTGCGATTCAGTCATGCCCGTCGGGACGCCGTCCCGCTTCGGGGCCGTGCCGTTGTCCGCTGACATCAAATAGAGCAGATAGAAATTTTTCCTGCAGGCCCTTTCCAGCTTGTAGCAGATGAGCATGAACAAGAATTCAAAAGCGATCAGAAAGGCCGTGTAGGCCTGCAGGGCGGTCCGATCGAGTTCGCCCAGGGTGAACTGGACGAAGCAGTAGACCGCCCCTGCCGTCCAGCCGATCGTGGATGCGATCCAGACCGGCAGTCGAAGCAGGGCGTACCCGAAGACCAGACAGGTCAAAAAGCCGATGAAGTACACAAAGTGAAAGGCCGGCGGGACGAACACCCCCATGGTGATGTAACCGCCGGATGCCAGCAGCACCAGAAATGCCATGGTCTGGTTGTAGATGTGGCGATAGCAGGGCAGGTAGCTCAATGCGATGGCGATGCACAAAAGGGGGCCAACCACGCCAAAACGGATGGTCAGAAACATGGCCAGATTGTCGGGCACGGTCATCAAATCGATAAAAACGAAAACTTGGAAAAAGAACAGACCCAGGACGTGGTACAAACGGAAATATTTTAAATTGTTTTTGAAAAAGAATAGGTTATACGCTTTTTCAATTTGACCGTGATCCTGGTTGAACTGGAGTTTCAGCGGATTGATTGGCAGTGCTATTGAATCGATCATGTCGATGCAAAACCCTTTCGCTGAGTCAAGCCAGACCGTCGCAACCCATCGGGTGGGGCGCCAGAGCGCCCGCTCGATCTATTGTTGACCTGGGCATCTGCTTGGGCGTCTGCCCGGCTATGCGCATCGCAAAGCAAATCGCAGGCCATAAAATTTTATCAATAAAACCAAATAATTGAAAAATATTGCGGCGGGCCATGTGGTAAAGGATGCCGCAAATCAGGGGTAAATTGTGAAAAAAACTACATCTTTGGCCCGAAAGCCTTAACCCAAAAGGCATCCATTTCGGTGCATCGGGTCCCCGATTGCGCTGGTCTGAATCGGCCGCCACCGACAGGCCATTTTTTCAAAAACAACAGGCGAAAGGAGAATCACCATGACCTTACAGAGCGTACAGACCGGCAAGGCACCGGCAGCCATCGGGCCCTATTCGCAGGCGGTGGTGGCGACACCCTTTGTGTTTGTCAGCGGGCAGCTGGGCTTGGACCCCGCTTCCGGTGAACTGGCCGGAGACGACCTGGAGTCCCAGGCCCGCCAGGCCTTGGAGAACCTCAAGCAGGTCCTGACGGCCGCCGGCAGCAGCCTGGAACAGGTGGTCGCCGTGGAGGTGTTTTTAACGGACATGGGAAAATTTGCTGACTTCAACGCCATCTATGCCGATTACTTTGCGACCCACAAGCCTGCCCGGGCGGCCATCGAGGTGAGCGCGCTGCCCAAGGGCGGGTGCGTGGAGATCAAGTGCACGGCAGTGACGGACTGAGACCACCCCTGGTTGATGGGTCCTGCCGGATTTCTGGAAATGCCGTGGCCCTGGCAAAGGCCATGGCAAATTCGGGCTCCGACGCCAGCTCCAGGTAGCGGATCTGACGGCACAGGGCGCGAGCTTCCGCGCGTCTTTTGTGGTCCAGCAACGCCATTACGACCCCCACCCCGGCCAGGTTGTCTTTGGGCATGACCTCGCCGTCGGCCACGGCCGGCGGCAGCATTCCGATGGCCAGGGCGTTTTGCCAGTTGAAGCGCGCCCCGAAGGCTCCGGTTAGAATCGTGCGGTCGATGCGCTCGATGCCGGCCTTGCGCATGAGGAATTCGATGCCCACGCAAAGCGCGCCCTTGGCCAGCTGAATCTGGCGTACATCCTTGAGGGTGATGGCGATGTCGCTGCCGGTGGCCGTCGTTGCGCCATCCGCAATGGTGAAAACCCGCCCGATGCCGTCCGGACTGGAAGCGACGACGCCGGCGGCGGAGGCGTTCAGACGGCCGTCGGGCAAGATGGCGCCGATTTTCCGCAGGGCCGCAATGGCGTCGATGATGCCCGAGCCACAGACGCCCTTGGGTCGGCGGTTTTCGTGGTCGCCCAGCACTTCATAGGTGACACCCCGGTTGGCGGCGTCCGGCGCCATGCGGTGAATGGCGCCGCTGACGGCGCGCATGCCGCAGGAGATCTGGGCGCCTTCCAGGGCCGGTCCGGTGGCGCAGCTGGTGACCCACAAGGCATCGCGGTTGCCCAGCACCACCTCGCCGTTGGTGCCGATGTCCACGATCAGGGTCATGGCGTCGCGTTCGTGGGGCCGATCGGCCAAAATGGCGCTCATGGTGTCGCCGCCCACGAAACCGGATATCACCGGCATGAAAAACACCGGCACGGCCGGATCAGCGGCCAGATGGAGTTCTCCGGCGCTGAGCGACGGGGGCGTCAAGGTCAACGGAAAATAGGGAAAGGCGCCCAGGCCGTGGGGGTGCAGCCCGGCCAAGATCTGCTGCATGGTGGTGTTGCCGCAGACCGCCACTTCGTCGATGTCCGCCGGCGTGGTGTCGATTTGGGCCAGGCAGCGTGCCATGATCGCATTGATGCCGTCGGCGGCCAGGCGCTGGAGCTGCTCCAGGTGGGCATCGTCGGCATTGATGCGGGTAATGCGGCTGATCACGTCCTCTCCGAAGCGCCGCTGGGGGTTGACGCAGGCCTCGGCAGCCAGGACGGCACCGGTCGTCAGATCGCACAGGTAACCGGCGATCGAGGTGGTGCCCAGATCCACGGCCAATCCCAGGCTGGTGGCCTGCCGGCCGGAAAGGATGCGGCGCATGCCGCTTTCGGCATGCACCACGAGCGTGGCGGTTGTCAGGCTGTCCCGATACCGGGCCAGCCGTCGCAGCGCTGCGGCGTCGGCCGCGGCGGTCGCGGGTGCGCCGGAGTGGGCCGCCAGCCAGTCCAGCAAGCTTTCGGGGGTGTTGTCCTTTTTGATGTCCGGTGGTCTGCCGTCCAGCATCAGGCGCCGGATGGCGGGGTCGAGCGGGTAGCGGCCGACAATGCCGGTTTTGGCGCGGGTTTCGGTGCTTTCCGCCATGGCCTGGGAAATGGTGACCGTCCCCTGGCCGACGGCCTGGGCCTGGCAGGCCAGGCGCGCCCCTGCCGCCATCTGGTCTGGGGCGAGCAGGTCCAGTTCGGCTTCGGTGTAAGGCGAGAAGTTTTCCCTGGGATCGGCCAGAACCCGGCACTTGCCGCAAACGCCCAGGCCGCCGCAGTCGGCCCGAATGTCGATGCCATGGTCGGCGGCCAACTCGTGCAGGCTGTGGCCCGGCGCCACGGCCACCTTCTGTCCGCTCGGCTCGAAGGTGACCCGAGGCCTCTCAACGGTTGTTTGAAGGTCTGGCCGCCGCGGAGCGGCGGCGTTGCCGACGGTTGGCGCCGCTTCTTCGATTCCGATGACATCCAGGCCGGCGGCGCTGCGAAAGACCGCTTTGTCGGCCGCGGACAGGGGGCCACCTGACGAAAAGGCCAGGCGCAGGCTCTGCCGGGCCGGCGGGCCGACCGTGAAGGTCTTGATGTGGCCGGGCGCGCTCACCAGGATGGTTGGCGACAGGTCGGCCATCTGCCGCCCGATCGCTGCGGACGACGATGGGCTGGCGGCCGCCACCCGGGCCGAGGCCAGCAGCGGCACCAGCACCGAATAGAGCAGGCCGTAGGCGTGCAACGGGGCCACGGTGGCCAGGATGCGGTCGTTGCTGCCGATCCCGTAGACGTTGACCAGGCGGGCCGCTTCGCTCAGCAGGTCGCGGGGCGTTCGAGGCGCCAGTTGCGCCGAACCGCCAGGCTCGCCGGCCGGCAAATAGACCCATGTCCGGTCGGCGGCGGCTGCCAGGTCATCGCCTTGATCGTCGGCTGCCAGGGATTCGACCGCGTCGGGCAACCTGGCCGGATCGATCGGTGCGACACCGCGCGGAAGTGCGGCGCCCTCCGTCGCGATGGCCCGGGTGCAGCCGGTCCGGCGGTGCAGATCCGCCAGGGTGTCCGGCGCCAGTGAATGCGGTATCAGCAGGGCCGGGCCGCCTGCCAGGGACGCCAGCAGGGCCGCGGCCATCACGGCGCGGTCGTCGCAGCACAGACAGACTGCTGCGCCGCTGTCCGCATCGCCGTCGAACAGGGCCTTGAGGCGGCGGGCCGTTCGATACACGTTGTCGTAATTGATCCCGGGAACCGTAAAGGCCTGGCCCGGTCGGCCCGGGGAGGCCAGCAGGCGCTCGATCGTCACGGTGACGGGGTCTTTGGTTTTATCGCTATCGGCCATTTTAACTGTGGTTGCTTTCTTTGGAAGGTCTGCCCGGTCTATTAATTCACTTGAGCGGCGGGGTCAACGCTACCGACCCGGGTATGCTTGACAGGGTCTTTCGATTCCACTACGTATCGGCCTTCGTTAAATTCGTGAACTCCCGGCATCCACCTCCTGAGGCCGCACCCTGACCATGACCGACACACCCCCTGTTCCGGCGGTCTCGACCCGGCCGCCGCCCATTTACGGCATCCTCGGCTGCCTGGCCGTGTTCTTGTCGGCGTTCTGCTTCTACCTTTCCACGGTGGTGATCCGCTGGTCCCAGGCCGTGGTGGCCATCGATCCGGCATTTTTCGCTTTTTTTCGCTTCCTGCTCGGGTTTGGGGTGGTTTGCGCGATCATGGCCTACCGTCGGCAGCGGCCGGCGCCCCACAACTATCACTTTCTGATCGGTCGTACCCTGGGCAACACCGTGGCTGTGTACTGTTTTTACCAGGCCGTGCGCACCACCTCGGTGGCCCAGGCCAACATTCTCAACATGACCTACCCCATTTTCGTGGCGATCCTCTCGTGGATTCTGCTCCAAAAGCAGCGCGATCCGTTGGCGGTGGCCATGGTGGCAGCGGCCGTGGCCGGTGTGTGGCTGATTCTGCAGCCGGGAAAAATGGGGTTGGGACTCAACAGCCTGTGGGGGGTGGGCTCGGGCGTCAGCGCCGCCCTGGCCATCATCTACCTGAACCTGTGCCGACAGGATCACGACGCCAACACCGTGCTCTTTTTCATGTTCGGGCTGGGATCGCTGCTGATGCTGGTTTTTTTTCACGGCAGCCTTTTTTGGCCCGATAGCACGGAACTGTTCTATCTGGCTTTGTGCGCCGGCGCGGGCATTGCCGGGCAGTTTCTGATCACGATTGGATTTCGCTACGTCACCGCCGTGGAGGGCGGGGTGATTTCATCCACGCGCATCCTGCTGGCGGCCCTGCTGGGCCCCTGGCTGGCCGCAGAGCCCTCCCTCAACCCGGTCGGCACGGTCGGCGCCCTGCTGATCTTTGCCGCCAACGTGGTGTTGACCGTCCGCAAGGGGCGCTGATATTCCATCACGGACGCCTGCGGCCCCAGCGCGCCCGCATGTTACGGTGGTGACAGGCCACGATGAACAGGGCCGTTGCGACGACGCCCGCCGCGCCCCATGCCCCTGTGCCGCCGGCAGCGATCGACCCGACCGCCAGTAGGGTCACCAGGGCAAAGGAAGACAAAAAGGGCGTTCGCCACACCAGGTGCGCCAGGCCCCATGCCAGGGCACCGGCTGCAGCCCAGAACGGAACAACGACCAGGCTGAACCCCAGATAATTGGCGACGCCCTTGCCGCCCCTGAAGCCGTGCAGGCAGGGAAACCGGTTGCCCAGAATCAGTCCGAATCCCACCCAGGGTACCTGCCAGGCGGCCGCCAGGTCCTGTGCCGCCAGGGCCACGAGCACTGCCCGACCCATGTCCAAAAGCAGCACCAGGGCCGCCCAGCCGATGCCGGCTTGCCGAAATACATTGGTGGCCCCGGGATTGCCGCTGCCGTGCTGCCGCGGATCGTCGCGGCCGGTCAACCGAAAAACCAGGATCGAGAAATTGATCGAACCGGCGATATAGGCTAGGGCAAGCAGGATCGCGAATGTCGGCCAGCCGGTCACCTGCTGCCATCAGGATGTGTCATTTGGCGTTGATTTATGCTACGGGTACGGTTCACGTCAGCGGCTCCTGCCGGCGCCGGCCGCGCCGGGGTTGTCCGGTCACACCAGGGAGGGATTATGGGCCTGAAAGAGCACGAATATGTCCGCCAGACGCTGGAGCGCTACACCAACTGCAAGCTGGAGGAGTTTTGCAGCCACATTCTGATCACCAATTTCCGGCAGTACATCCGGGCCTTTGCCAAACGCACCGGCGCTGGAATCCACCAGGGTAATTTCAGCATTGTCAATGTGCCCGAACTCGACTGCAGCATGATCGATTTCGGCATCGGCTCACCCCAGGCCGCCCTGGTGATCAACGGCCTGGCCTACCTGGACAATCTTAAATCGGTGATCATGGTCGGGATGTGCGGCGGCATCGACGACATCCTGGAAGTGGGTGACTTTGTGGTCCCCACCGCCGCCATCCGGGGCGAGGGTACCAGCCGCCACTATCTGCCCGAGTCTTTTCCGGCCATGCCGGCCATGTCCGTCAACCTGTTGTGCATCGGTGCGGTCAAAGCGCGCCAGCTGATTCCACGCTGCGGCATCGTCCACACAACCGACCGGCGACTGTGGGAGTTCGACGAGACGTTCGTGGAAAGCCTGCGCCACCAGCGCATCCTGGCCATCGAGATGGAGCTGGCCACGCTCTTTTCCGTGGCCTACCGCTACGAGGTCCCCATTGGTTCGATCATGCTGGTGTCGGACATGCCGCTGCAGCGCCGCGGCATCAAGGACAAGAAGATGTATGAAGAGATCTACCGCAACCACATGAACACCCACATCGACATCGCCATGGACGCCGTCGCCAACCTTGCCACCAGATGGCCGGACATCGAGCGGCAGCTGCACAGCGAGTGGTAGCCCTTCAGGGAATCACCTCCAGCTCGATTTTGGTGAAATCGTCCTTGCGCAGCGACAGGTGATAGCCGCGCACCTTGATGTCGATCCGGTTGTTGGCCGCATCGGCGTGCTCCAGTTCGACGATGCTGCCCGGTGTGATGTTCAGTTCCTTCAGCTGCTCCACGATCGTGCCCTGGCCCTTGACGCGGATCAAGCGGGCCACCTGGCCGGACGCCAGGTTGTCCAGGGTGATGACCTCCCGCTTGGCCTGCTGGAACTGCCGCTTGCGTTTTTTCAGATCGTCCAGGCATTTCGAGATGGCGCTCTCGCACTCGGTCAGGGTATCGTCTTTTTCGCAGAAATGCCGAAATCCCCCGATCCACTCCTCACCGCCGCGCGGGCAGACCTGCATGAACTCCACGAAACGCACCAGACGGTCGATGATCACCGGAGAGATGGCGTGCTCCATTTTACAGGCGTTGTCTTCGGCCTCGCCCTCGTCCACGTCCAGCACCTTGACAAAAAAATCCTTGAGAATCTCATGTCGGCGGACAATGTCGCGGGCCAGGGCGTCGCCGCCGGCCGTCAGGGTGATCACATCGTATGGCGCGTAGTTGATGTGGCCTTTTTCTGCCAAAAGCCTCAGGGCGCCGGTGACCGATGCGCTGTTGACGGCCATGCGCTCGGCGATGTCTTTGGCCCGGGCGGCCTTTTTTTCGGAGACGATGTGGTAGATGGTCTCCAGATAATCTTCCATGTTGGCGCTCAGTCGCTTGCTTTTCGGCATTGTACTATTTACATTCTAAGCTGTTTGGATGAGGGAGACAGTCGGTCTGTCTGCACATGTTCACCGGAACGCTTTCGAGGCCAAAATACTACACAGGCGCTCTAAACGGTGTCAAGGTGATTTTGGAAGGCCTAAAAAATCAAGGCGTCCAATAAAAATCCGACTGTGATCCCAACACTGCCCACCCGGCCCTCGACAACCGCATAACCCAACAGAGGAGAAACCGATGACCGAAACCAATTCGCTGGATATTCTAAAAAATGCCATTCTGCTCGAAAAGCGCGGCAAGGCCTTCTATCGCACCGCGGCCCGTCAATCCACCAACGGCGACGTCAAGGAATTTTTCGAAACCATGGCTGCGGAGGAGGTCCAGCATGTCAAGATTCTGTCCGACCAGTTCAAGGCGTTCAAGGAGACCGGCAAATTCAAGGCGCCGGACACTTCGGCAACGGGTTCCATCGCGAAAACCGTACTGACGCCGGAAGTCAAGGGACGCATCGACGCGGCCGATTTCGAGGCGGCCGCCATTTCGGCGGCCATGCTCATGGAAGAGCGTGCCATCGCCCTGTATGCCAAACGGGGTCAGGAGGCCCGGGATCCCCAGGAGAAAAAGCTTTACCAGTGGCTGGCCGACTGGGAAAAGGAGCACCTCGACTTTCTGGCGGCCATCGATGCCGATCTGAAGGAGAGCATCTGGAATGACAGCGGGTTTTGGCCTTTCTGATGCCTGGCCGTAAACGGCCGGTTGGCAAGATCTCGACGCAATGCAAACGTGATTGTAACCCAGCGCCCGTGTGCCTTCGGGTTGGATGACTTTTTTTAAACCGTGCTGGTTTTTCAACACCGACGCCCTCTTCGAGAGCGACAAGTTTGCTGACCTCGACCTGCGAACGACCCTCGCGCCCGGCACCGGGCGCCAGTTCTTCGAATCCGATGATCTCAACCTGTCGGTTCCCTACCAAGACACTATCGGTCAGGATCCTTGCCGATCGTTGAAAAAAGCCGTTCAGGGCTTATTTTAATTGCTGTGTGAAGTTTATGCGAGACCCTGACAACCTTACCATCATCAGTTGATGTCATTGTAATAGGAGGAACCCACCATGACGGAAACCCTTAAGACCAACAACGACTTTGCATCGGGCATGCGCGAATTCGCCGACGCCCGCTACGACAAGAGCGTCGAACTGTTCACCCGGGCCATTGAAAACGGTTCCGAGTCCGCATTAACACTGGTCAGCCGCGGGGCCGCTTTTTTCAAGCAGGACCGGCTGGATCGGGCCTGGGACGATTTTGACCGCGGCGTCAAGCTCGACCCCGGCTATGCCCGCGCCTATCACATGCGCGGACTGGTCAGCGAACGGCGCGGCGACGATCTAGCGGCCCTGGCCGATTTTGACCGGGCCATCGAGCTGAACCCCGAATACGGTGCCGCTTACTACAGCCGGGCCACGTTGCACACCAAGCTTTCCAACACCGACAAGGCCCAGGACGACATTCGAACCATGACTATTCTGGGAAACCGAAATCTGGAATCGTTCATGGCGGAAAACAACCTGTGGCACTCTCAGCAGATGCGGGTCGAAGACGTGCTGGAAACGGAGCTGGACCGCTAACGCCCATCCAAAAAAAATCGTCAGTCGACGATCCCTTTCCCCTGTTCAACGGAAAAGGCGGCTTCTGTCGCCTTTTCCCTGTCGAAATCGCCTGGACCCTACCACCGAACTTCACTTCATTCCCTGACGAATCGAAGTACTCATGTTGTGGCATAATTTCCACCCCATTCGTGGTGTCAGGGTAATACTTATTTGCCGGACGATCCGCCAAAAAATTTATAACATACCGAAATTAAATAGTAAAAATTAAATAATCAATTCTGGCACAAGCTCTGCTTTAGGCAATCGTCAGGACATACCTTATTCAATTTGCAAAGGACAGGCAGATGAGAAAACAGGAAGCGACCCTCGACTACCAGGACATGTACGACTATTCCGGCAGCACGGAAATCGAACGAACCAGAAGCCGGGCCGGAAAGGTGCTGCGTCGTGACTATATCGTCTTTGACACCACTGCCGCGGCCATGGATTTTTTTTTCCGCAAGTGCGGTGCGCCTGCCGGCTTGCACGCATAGCGTGCCGGGCCATCGCCAACTTCTTAGGTGCGAACGCATGCCTCAACCAGATGAAAGGAAGGCCATCGTGAAAAGAAGACCCCTTTTCCCAAAACATGCCATCGGTCTCAGTCAGACAGACTATCTGCGAAATTTGTGGTGCCGTCATTACCGATCCTGCCTGGCGGAAGCCGACAGCAAGGACTGCTTTCTCAGCTGCAGCATCTGCCGCTACAAAACCTTGCGCATGCCGGCACCATCGTCCTTATAGCAGATGGCGGTGATGGCACCCTGGCAGTTGGTTTTTCTTGGAAGCGTTTCGGCGCTTCTCGCGCTGATCTATTTCATCTGGTTTATGGGGGTTATGATCAAGCGGCGCAAATAGGGCCTGTTTCGCCTGGGGCCCTTGACCCTTTCCACAACGGCTGCAGCGCCTCCCCACTCTCCCCGAACACAGGCCAATGGCGCGGCCTGTTCTTGCCCGGTCAACCGGACGCCGGCACTTGACTCCAACCCGACGGGTCATATTGTGTTGTATCGTGTCCGTAGTGCGTTCCCAAAGATCTGCCAGACCACTTTTCTGTTCGATTTAAACTGACCGGAAAGGAATCAACATATGACAGAAAAACTGTTCAGCACCTTTAAAATGGGCGATCTGACTCTTCCCAACCGTATGGTCATGGCGCCCATGACCCGCAACCGCGCCGATAAAAGCGGCATTCCCCGCTCCATGACCGTCACCCACTATGTCCAGCGGGCCACGGCCGGGTTGCTGATCACCGAAGCCACCCAGGTGTCCAGCACGGCCAACGGCTACATGTTCACCCCCGGTATCTTTACCGAGGTCCAGGCCCAGGGGTGGCGCAGCGTCACTGAGGCTGTTCACGCCGCACAAGGGCGCATTTTCAACCAGCTCTGGCACACCGGGCGGGTTTCCCACCCCTCGTTGCAGCCCGACGGAGCCGACCCGATCGCCCCCTCGGCGGTCAAAGCGGATACGATGGTGTTTACTCCCAACGGATTCGAGCCGCCGACCACCCCGCGCGAACTGGCCAGCGACGAGATCCCCGTCGTGGTGGAGCAGTTCGCCAAGGCGGCCGCACTGGCGCAGACCGCCGGCTTTGACGGCGTGGAGGTGCACGGCGCCAACGGGTATCTGATCGAGCAATTTTTAAAAGACGGGGTCAACCGGCGAACCGATGCCTACGGCGGCGCGATTGAAAACCGCATCCGCTTCGCCCTGGAGGTGATCGCGGCGGTTGTGGATGTGTGGGGGCCCGGCCGGGTGGGCTTTCGCATTTCGCCGCGGGGTGTCTTCAACGACATGCACGATTCCGACCCACCAGCCTTGTACGGTCGGTTGGTCGAGGCGCTCAACGATCTGCCGCTGGCGTACCTGCACGTTGTCGAGCCCCTGCCCGGACACCCTTCGTTTCTCAGCCAGGAGGGCGTACCGCCGGTGGCCGGAACCTTGCGAAAACAATACCGGGGCAGTTTGATGATCAACGGCGGCTACGGCCGGGAAACCGGGGAGAAAGCGCTTTCCGAGGGTGCGGCCGACCTGGTGGCCTTCGGGGTTCCCTACCTGGCCAACCCCGATCTGGTGGCGCGCTATCGCCGCCGTGCGCCGCTGAACGAGCCGGACCAGGCGACCTTTTACGGTGGCGACGAGAAAGGATACAACGACTACCCTTCTCTGAATGAATAAAAAAGCCGCCGCAGGGTGCGGTCGGCGGTTTCTTCCGTGGCATGCCGGGCAGGGCCGACCGCAGGCAACGGTCACGAACGCTTTTTCTTCATCTGTTGGATGAGATCGGGCAGCTGCTTCAAGGATGCCCACAGCCGCAAGGTTTTACGGTAGTCGTCGGCAGGCAGCCCCAGGACGGTTTTCCCGGGAGGGATGTCGCTGACGACGCCGGCGTTGCCGCCAATTCTGGTCCCCGAGCCGACGCTGAGATGATCGGAGACCATCGCCCGGCCTCCCATGACGACGCCGTCGCCCAGGGTTACCGAGCCGGCCAGCCCGGACTGGCCCGCCATTACACAGGATCGGCCGATGGTGCAGTTGTGGCCGATCTGAACCAGGTTGTCGATCTTGGTGCCGTCGCCGATCACGGTGGCGCTGAACTTGCCCCGGTCGACGCAGCTTCCCGCGCCGATCTCGACACCGTCCCCGATTTCGACGCTGCCGATCTGCGGGATCTTGACCAGGCCCCGGCCGTCGGGTGCCGGTCGGTAGCCGAAGCCGTCGGCCCCGATGGTGACGTTGGGGTGGATGAGGCACTGCCGGCCGATGCGGCAGCGCTCGCGTATGACCGTGCCGGACCAGACCACCGTGCCGGCGCCGATACGGGAATCGTCCAGCACGGTGACATTGGGATAGAGTCTGACCTGGTCTCCGACGACCACACCCGGCCCGATGTAACACCCGGCCCCTATGCAAGCCCCCTGCCCAATGGTTGCGGTGGCGTCAACCACGGCCGAGGGGTGGCAGCCGTCCTCAAATTTGGGAGGCGGCGGTGCGAACATGTCAAGGACCTGTGCCATGGCCAGGTCGGCATCCTCCACGCTGATCGACGTCCGGCCCTGTCCCGGGGCGAAATATAGGCTGGCGTTGACAATGGCTGCCGCGGCCTTCGAGTCTGCCCACAGCCCGATATATTTTTTCGAGCCGATGAAGGTCAATTGGTTTGCTGTGGCCGCGCTAATTTGGTTCACGCCGGTGACCTTGACCTGCGGGTCACCGGTAAGGGTTCCGTTGACCGCCTGATTGATTTCACCCGTCGTAAAACTCAGCATCGTTGCTCCTAATTGTCGCCCTTGATTTTAGCCTATCGACCGCCATGTCAAACCCTAAAGTATCATCATTGGCCCGATTTTGATATAGTAACCATTGATCGCCTCCCTGACTTTTGCCGGTGGCCAGGGCGGGGGCGACAAGGTTATTCTGTTATGGCCATCTGGAGTCAAGTAATATATGCTGTTTCCGACGCGATCGCGGCGGCGGCCGGCCCCTGCCATGGATGGTTCGAGCGCCGCAACCCCAAGCCGATGAATCTGAACCAGAGCCTTGCCAACCCGTCTTGGGGGTGCAGTCGATTGGCCTCCCGGACCCGGCTGGCTCCCTGGAAACTTGTCACTCATGAAAATCGTGGAAGTCGGACCCAGAGACGGGCTGCAAAATGAGACCGCCACCGTTCCCACGCATGCCAAAGTCGCCTTCGTGAACGCCCTTTCCGAGACCGGTGTCGGCGAGATCGAAGTCAGTGCGTTCGTCTCCTCCCGGCGGGTGCCGCAGCTGGCTGACGCCGAGGCCGTTTTTGGCGGTCTTGCGCGCAAGGGCGGTGTGGTCTACTCGGCACTGGTGCCCAACGAGCAAGGTCTCGAGCGTGCCGTGGCCGCGGGCGTCGACAAGATTTCCGTTTTTACGGCCGTCAGCGAAACCTTCAACCGCAAAAACATCAACACCAGTGTCGACGGTTCCCTGCGCCGTTTTCAATCCCTGGTTGGACGGGCGCGGGCCATGAGGCTGCCGGTGCGCGGATATGTGTCGACGGCCTTCTGGTGTCCCTTCGAAGGCAAGATCGCCCCGGAGGCTACCGTGGGATTGGTGGAACGGCTGGTCGATCTCGGCGTCGACGAGGTGTCGGTCTCCGACACGATCGGCAAGGCGACCTCGCAAGAGGTCACAACGCTTCTGGATTGCCTCTTGCAGCGGATTGCGCCCCAGCGGGTCGCCGTTCATTTTCACGACACCTATGATCGGGGGGTGGAAAATGTGCTGGCATCCTGGTCGCAAGGGATCCGAATCTTCGATGCCAGCGTGGGCGGATTGGGGGGGTGCCCCTTTGCACCGGGCGCGACCGGCAACGTGGCCACCGCAGCCGTGGTCAAGGCGCTCGAGGGCAAGGGCGCCAGGGTGGGTGTCGACCTGGACAAACTCAGCCGGGCCTTGCAGATCCTGGATCCGTTCTTGCGTGCAACCCAGCGCAGGCTGCCCGACGGCGGCTCACTGGCCTGCAGTACCTGTGAATTCTTCGACGGCAACACCTGTTGCGGCCGGGCAAATGCGCCAGTATGACCGCACACCGGGGAAATTGAGGAATGTCGTGAAGCAAGGCTTAAAGAAATGGTGGCAACGGATAGCGTCAGCCATTCTGATCACGATCTGCGCCTGTGGCGGCGTGGCCCTGAGCCAACCGGGGTCGGAGGGTCTGTTTGTGGTTCCGATTTCAGGTGATGTCGAACCGGGGATGGCGGCATTTTTGAGGCGCGCCTTGAGAGACATACCCGATACCCCCCAAACGGTGATCGTGGTTGAAATGGACACCTTCGGCGGCCGAGTCGATTCGGCCCTGGAAATGGTCGACACCCTGACGGCCGTCAAACAGGCCAAGACCGTCGCCTTTGTGACCAACAAGGCCATATCGGCCGGCGCCTTGATCGCCCTGGCCTGCAATCAGCTGGTCATGAAACGCAACACCACGATCGGCGATTGTGCGCCGATCACCTACTCCAGTGAAGGGCCAAAGATGCTGGGCGAAAAATTCCAGTCGCCCCTCAGAGCCAAATTCCGGGCGCTTGCCAAACGAAACGGCTACCCGGCCGTGCTGGCTGAAGCCATGGTCAGCGCCGACATGCAGGTCTATCGCGTCAAGCGCGATGGCAAGGTCGTCTTTATGGACAGCCTGGAATACGAGGACCTGACAGCCGATCAGCGCGAACGGATCACCTCCAAACAAACCGTCGTCGCCAAGGGCGAGCTGTTGACCATGGACGACACCGAAGCACTCGACCTCGGGTTTTCGTCCATGAGCGTCACCGGCTTCGAAGAGATGCAGGCGCAGATGGGACTTTCCGACCAGGTTGCAGTCCGGATTCAAAAAAGCTGGTCGGAAGACCTGGTCGGCCTGATCGGCAAAATCAGCCCCATCCTGATGCTGATCGGCCTGGGGTCGCTCTACACGGAAATCAAGTCGCCGGGGTTTGGAGTGCCGGGCGCCGTCGGCATCCTGTGCCTGGCGCTGGTGTTTTTCAACCAGTACCTGGTGGGGATGGCCAGTTACACGGAACTGCTGATCATCGTCATCGGCGTGGTCCTGATGGGGTTTGAACTGTTCGTCCTGCCGGGATTCGGCATCGCGGGCATCGCCGGCATCTTGTGTATCACCGCGGGGTTGCTGTTGAGCCTGCAGGACTTCGTTGTTCCCGATCCCGATCTGCCGTGGGAAAGGGCGCTGCTCATCAGCAACCTGGTCAAGGTTCTGGGCGCCGCCCTGGGCGCATTCGGATTCGCCCTGTTTATCCTGCGCTATCTCTTCCCCAGGCTGTCAAAAACGCTTCACGGTCCCTACCTTGCGGCTACGCTGGCCGATTCCCGACTGGCCCTGCCGGTGACGACAACGCTTGGGGCGGGGCAGACCGGAACCGCTCTGACACCATTGCGTCCGTCCGGAATCGCGACCATCGACGGGGAGCCTTACGATGTGGTCACCCAGGGTGGCTTCGTGCCCAAGGGCGCCGAAATTCGCGTCATTTCCATCAAAGGGACCCGGATCGTGGTCGCCGGAACCGACGGCGATGAATAGCAACCTGTCCCTGCCCATTTTGCTTCAACTGGCCGGCGTGCTGGTCATTATCGCCGAAATCATCCTGCCTTCCGGCGGGATTCTGTCGTTGCTCGCGGCCGGCCTGTTCGCCTACTCGCTCTATCATGTGTTTGCCCACATGTCGGCCTCGGCCGGCATGGCATTCGTCATCGCCGATCTGATCCTGATCCCGATTCTGGTCCTCATCGGCATCAAATTCATGGCCCGATCGCCCGTTACCCTGCGCAGCACGCTGTCGCGCGAAGACGGGGTCACCTCCCAGTCCCGGGACCAGAACCGATACCTGGGACGCACCGGACGAGCGGCCACCGATTTGCGGCCCTCCGGCGTCGCCATGATCGACGGCGAACGGATGGATGTGGTCACCCGGGGCGAATACATTGAAAAACGGACCGGTATCATCGTCATCGCCGTGCGTGGCAACCAGATTGTCGTCAAGGAACACGTGTCACCGTAAGCAACTAAAACGATATGAAAAAGGAGCAACAGCGTGGAAATCAACCTGATTATTCTGGTGGTCATTGCCGTCGCCATCATTGTCTTGCTGTTTTTTGTGGGGTCGGCGATCTCTTTGTGGGTTCAGGCCCTGGTATCGGGCGCGCGGGTCGGCCTGTTTACGATCGTGTTCATGCGTTTTCGCAAGGTACCGCCGAAGCTCATCGTGACCTCTAAAATCATGGCCGTGAAGGCGGGTTTGAATTTTTCGACCGATGCCCTTGAATCCCACTTTTTGGCCGGCGGCAATGTCTCCCGGGTGGTGCAGGCCCTGATCGCAGCCGACAAGGCCAACATCGAGCTCGAATTCAACCGGGCCGCGGCCATCGATCTGGCTGGCCGTGACGTGCTCGAAGCGGTGCAGATGAGCGTCAATCCCAAAGTGATCGAAACCCCGATGATCGCCGCCATGGCCAAGGACGGTATTCAGCTCAAGGCCATCTCCCGGGTGACGGTTCGGGCCAATATCGAGCGACTGGTGGGCGGAGCTGGAGAAGAGACCATTCTGGCCCGGGTCGGCGAAGGAATCGTCACCACCATCGGCTCGGCCGAAACCCACAAAATGGTGCTCGAGAATCCAGACATGATTTCCAAGCGGGTCCTGGAGAAGGGATTGGATGCCGGGACCGCCTATGAGATCCTGTCCATCGACATTGCCGATGTGGATGTCGGCAAGAACATCGGTGCCGAACTGGAAACCGACCGTGCCGAGGCAGACAAAAAGATCGCCCAGGCCAAAGCCGAAGAGCGCCGGGCCATGGCCTTTGCCGTGGAGCAGGAAATGAAGGCGCGGGTCGAAGAGATGCGGGCCAAGGTCGTCGAGGCCGAAGCACGCGTGCCGCTGGCCATGGCCCACGCCTTCGAACAGGGCAATCTGGGAATCATGGATTATTATCGCATGAAGAACATCCAGGCCGACACCCAGATGCGCGACACCATTGGGTCTCCGGAGCCCAGGACTGAATAAGAAGACAGGAAGCGCCCCATGGAAAATCTTTTCCCGCTTTTTTTTATCGTGATCGCGCTGTTGTCGATCATCGGCAAAATCAAAAAAAGACCCAGATCTCCCAAGGCGACCAGGGCGACCGAACCGGGCTGGATTCAAAAGCTCAACGCCATGCTGGCCGAAATTCAAGAGCGCCTGCAGCAGTCGCCCCAAGGCGGTGCCTCCGGCCCGTCACCGTGGGAGCGGCTGCTCAAGGGCGCTGATCTGTCCGGTTCGCAACCGGATGGGCAGTCCGAGACCCGCGATGATGTTGTGGTCGAGACGGTGAAACCGGTAATTAGGCCGGCCGGCGCACGACCCGTTGCACCAGAGCGGGCGCCGACGACCCGTATGGACAAAACCGCGCCGATTGCTGCGGCCCTCCCAACCCAGGCAGGTCCCGTGGCGAAAGGTTCGGTCCCAACGCTTCCCCGAAGCCGCGCCGATCTTCGCCAAGCGGTGATCTGGTCGGAAATCCTCGGCCCACCGGTGGCGCTCAAGGACAAGCCCTTTTAACACCAACCCGTCAATTGCGGAGATCAAATGCGAATCTTAGTCACAACGATGTCGTTAATGTTTGCCGTGTGTTCGGTTGACGCTCAAGACAACATGAAAGCGTTCCCACCGCCTGAGAAGGGGCAGCTTCGCTATGTCATTCAACTGCCCGAGCAGGATGATGAATCCAATTATCAAATAGAGCTGATTGTCGGACAGACGGTTAGGATCGATGAGGCCAATCAATACTTTTTCGGGGGCCAGATCAAAGCGCAGTCCATCGAGGGGTGGGGGTTTACGCGTTACGTGGTCAGCGAGTTGGGGCCCATGGCAGGCACTTTGATGGCCGTCGATCCAGATGCACCCAAAGTGGATCGATTCATACGCCTGGCGGGCGAGCCCTTCATGATCCGATACAACAGCCGTTTGCCGGCGGTGGTGTATGTGCCCGAAGGGGTTGAAGTCCGGTATCGGATTTGGCGTGCGGATCCCGCGGCCAGCAAGGCAACCGAAGGATAGGCGACCAAATATGCGCATCAGCCGCAAGGAGTTCGACAATGCCGTGGAGAAGGCGCTCGAAATGATTCCCGAGATGTTTCGCGCCCAGTTGAACAACATGACCATCACTGTAGAGGACCGACCGTCAAAGGACCTGCTGCGGGAGATGGAAATGGCCCCCGACGAAACGCTGTTCGGATTGTTTACCGGTGTTCCGCTGCCTGAGCGCTCGGTCATCGAACCGCCGCTCTATCCCGATGTCATCATCATTTTTCGGGAGCCGTTGATGGCCGCCTGCCAGAGTCTCGAAGAACTCGAAGCGGAAATCGCCGTTACGGTGGTGCATGAGGTGGCCCACTATTTGGGCCTGAGTGAAGAACGGCTGGCGGAACTCGGCTACGATTGATGCCCGTGATACGGGTGCATATTTTAGTCGTCAACAGTGTATTCTTATCAAATACACACAGCGTAGGCGATCCATGAAAGCGACAACCATTCGTCTGATGAAGTGGCTGACCGATTTCAAAGATGGGGTGTAAATGCGCGCTAAATGGACCCCCAGAGCACTTGATAATTTGGACAGCGCCGTGGATTATATTCCATTAACACATTAATTTTAGTCACAAAATCAATTTCTCTTGACATGTTGGCTGATTTTGATTTTATACTAATTTTAATAATCGCATCATGAAGATGCTGCGAGTTTTGCAAATTATTTTATTTGGTTAGATCAGGCCACGAAGGTCGGGGCTTACAATAATCGCCCGGTGTTCGTGGCCTTTTTTGATGCATGTGATGGAGGTATATTAAATTCGAACATTTACAAAAGGATACATGCTGGAGTGAAAAAAGTAAGCGCCAAAATTGCAGCCTGCGACGATATTTCGAATGCCTAAACGAATTTGCGTGATTGACGGTCAGGGTGGCGGCATCGGCGCCACCCTGATCAAATATCTGAAGGGGGCATTCGGCGAAAACGTTGAGTTGATCGCTTTAGGAACCAACGCCATTGCCACGGCGCAGATGCTCAAAGCAGGGGCCAACAAGGGAGCAAGTGGAGAAAACGCCATTTGCCGGATGGTGATGCTGAGCCAATACCTCGTCGGGCCGATTGCGGTCAGCTGGGCCAACGCCATGCTCGGCGAGGTGACGCCTAAGATGGCCGAAGCCATCACATCCAGTCCGGCGCTGAAACTTTTTCTGCCCCTCTCCCAGGAAAATGCGAAGATCGTGGGCGTGGCCAACCAACCGCTGCCGCACCTTGTGCAGGAGGTCGTGGAACAGATGAAGGAGGTGATAAATAATGTGTGAAGCCGATGCATATCTGTTAAAAGACGGGCAGGAACAGCTGCTCATGGAATCCGTGGATGTCGTGGAACCCGAGGAGGATGGCACATGGCGTCTGGTTGGCATCTTTGGCGACCAGAAGACCGTGAAAGGCAGGGTCAAAGGGATGAACCTGGTCAATCATAAAATTTTGTTCGAACCGCAAACGGAATAATGCACAGGGATAATTACTCCTCATTTCTCAATGATTTTGAAGAACCACATGGAAGAAAAAAAGCGGCGTGAAAAAGATTGACAAACAATAAGAATATCAGTAAATAAGCTTTTTTTATAACCGCGGCTGAAGTCGCTGGTGGCGTTACTGAATATCAGGTAAAGGCCCACGGACATCGCTCCCGCTCTGGATGGCGGGGGTGAAATAAAATTAGAACTAAAAAAGGCCACGAAGGTCCATGCACCCCCAAAAATGGGATGCGCCGTCGTGGCCTTTTTTCATTTTGGACAAAGGATGATTTTAAATGCGTAAATAAGAGAAGCTGAGAGAATAGAAAGACAAGCAATGAAGTGTCTATCGAATTTCATAGTTGTCTCACTTTCCACATGAGTCGTCCGGCTGGGCGTTGTAGCGGGTATGTCTCGCGTGTGCTCTTGATCCGCTTTTTTTCAAAGATGAGAAAATCGTGCCTTGATCAAGTGAAGATATTTATTGATGACTCCAGATAGGATAACACTTTGATTTTTAAACCATTTATGCGTGAAGGTTTCATGCCGCTGCCGGTGACTTTTATATCGACAATCAGCCGTAACGGCGTGCGAAATATCGCCCCTTGGTCCTGCATCATGCCCGTTTTTCGGCCGCTGGACCTTGTGTTGGCCGCCTCGGCCAAAAAGCGAGACACGCTTCAAAACATTCGGGAGACCGGAGAATTCGTCCTGAACTTGGCCGGCGCCGATATGGCCGACAAAGTCATCCCCACAGCCCGCCATACTCCGCCCGATGAAGATGAGTTTGATACGGCTGGACTGGAGGTTAGACCGTCAAGGAAAATCAATGCCCCGGGCATTGCGGGTTGCTATTCCTGGATGGAGTGCGAACTGGTCAAGGAATACGAGGAGAAAAAATTTGTCTTGCTTCTGGGTCGAGTTCTCCTGCTTGAGGTTCTGGGCGACGTCCTGGATGAGGAAGGCGCTTTGGACGTAGCCAAAGCCAAACCCTTGCAGATGACTGGCGGTAAAAAAAGCATGAATTATTGCACAGCAAAGGTCTTGGGCAGGAACGACCCATTCAGTGCAATGTTTCCGGAAGGGAAGGATCCGCTGGCTGGCATGCATGGTGGTTGAATCCATGAGCACCTCGATTAGATCAACCAATAAAAGTATCGAGGAGTAAAAAATGAGAAAACTGGTATTTGGTTTCATCTCACTTTTCGTCATGATTGCAGTCCTGTTCGGCGTTCACCCGGCGGTGCATGCGGAAACGAAGGATATCCGCATCGCCGACAGCAAGGGCGATTGGGGCTACCCCAATCCCTATCGACACTATCCTCGGGGGCCGGGCTATGTTCGCATGTCCTGGACCTTCGACACATTGGTCTGGAAGGACCGTGATGGATACATCCCTGCCCTGGCACGGGATTGGTCTTATACCGCGGAAAACATGGCCTTCACATTCACGCTTAATCACAAAGCCAAATGGCATGACGGCCACTCGGTGACCGCTGCCGATGTGGTGTTCACCATTGATTACTTTAAAAAACACCCCTACCGGTGGGTTACGGTGGACTATATCGAACGGGCCGAAGCCAGGAGTGAGTATGAGGTCGTCATATATCTGGCCAAACCTTACGCACCGTTCATTTCTGACATCGGGGGAACGATGCCCATCTTGCCCCGGCACATCTGGTCCGGCGTCGAAGATCCCAAGAAGTTCGACACTCCCGAAGCATTTATCGGCAGCGGACCCTATGTTTTCAGGGATTTTAACAAGGCCCAAGGCACTTATTTGTTCGAGGCCTATGAGGAGTATTATCAGGGCAGGCCCAAGGCGGATCGCTTGATTTACGTCCGAAGCGGCAAGGCCCTGGTATCCTTGGTCACCGGGCAGGTGGATCTGGCCAACATCCAGCCGGAAATGGCCGGACCCCTTAAAAAGAAAGGCATGGAGGTCATTGTAAACGAGCGGGGTTGGAACAAAAAGCTCATGATCAACCACAAAAAGTTCCCCTTTGATCAAAAACGCTTCCGCCAGGCTTTGGCGTATGCCATCGACCGGCAGGAGATCATTGACAAGGCGCACCGGGGTTTTGCGAAACCAGCTTCCTACGGTTTGTTGAGCGTCGATCACGACATGTACAATCCAGACACAGCTGATTATCCTCACAATCCGGCCAGAGCCTGTGAATTGATCGAGTCCCTGGGATATCGAAAAGCACCCGACGGCCATTTCATAAGGGACGGTAAGCCTCTAAAGATTGAGTTGCTGTCCTCCAATATCACGGTGGCCGGTGAACGGGTGGCCGACCGGGATGGGGAAGTGATCAAGAAACAATTAGAAAAAATCGGAATGGCTGTCGATCTGATCAATCTTGAACAGGCCACAACGGACAGTCGTGTCAAAAACTGGGACTTCGATATAGCGGTTTCCGGCCACGGAGGAATCGCAGGTGATCCACGGATATTGAGCGAAATGATTTCGTCCAAATATGGCGCCGGATCGGTCAACAGTGCCAAGTTTGACGGCAGTCAAGAACTCAACCGCCTTTTGGAGGATCAGATGGTGGAGATGGAACCGGCCAAGCGCAAGGAGATCGTTTTCCGGATTCAAGAGGTATACGCTGAGGAAATACCCGCCATTCCGCTCTATTATCCGGACTCGATGGCTGCTTACAATCCAGTCAAGAACGTCAAGTGGTTCTACACCAAAGGAGGGATCAGCAAAGGCATTCCCATCCCGCAGAACAAGATGTCTTTGATCCGATGAACCGGCGGGGAACACCAGCTGGTGCTTAGTCCCCCTCATTGTTGTCATGAACAATAACAAGAATAGTGCAAATCCATTGCGATCGACCCTGCCCTATCTGGCAGCCGGATTAGTCATGATCTATATGAGTTACAGGCTGCCAAGCCTGCTTCCTGGAGATTTTGTCGAGGCCATGTACGCTAATTCTCACGTGACACTGACCGCCCAGCAGGAAGCGGAACTCAAGGCATACTATGCGCAGCAACAGGGTTTCGGCGACTATCTGATGGATTTGTTGAGCCTGAACTGGGGGTACAGTTACGCCTTTCTCACCCCAGTTTCCGAGCTGTTCCTGGATGCCCTTCCTTGGACGCTGCTTCTGATGGGTGGGGCCCACTTTCTGGCTATGTTGTTCGGGTTTGTCGCCGGGGTGGAAGCGGCTTGGCGCCGAGGTGGCCGGCTGGAAAAAATCGGGGTTGGCATCATGACGGTTTTGGAGGGCATCCCGGAGATCGGCAGCGGGGTATTACTGTTGCTGATCTTTGCCTTGCATTTGGGATGGTTCCCGGCGGCTGGCGCGGAGACGGCCTACGCTCAACACGCCATTGCCAGCCGCTTGTTGGACGTACTCCACCACCTGGCGTTGCCCTTGGCCACACTGGTTTTGGCTTATTTTCCGGGGAACTTTCTTTTAGCTCGGGCCAGCGTCGTCATGACGCTAAAATCTCAGTTTGTTCAGACCGCTCGGGCCAAGGGATTAAGGCCGAGAAGAATCCGCTACGCCCACGTTGCCCGCAACGCTCTTTTACCGCTGGTCACCCGGTTTGGACTGCGCATCGCCTTTATGATAACCGGCGCCCTGGTAGTTGAAACCATACATTCCTATCCGGGTCTTGGTACCTTGCTTTTTAACGCCATCGCGGTGCGCGACTTACCTTTGATACAAGGCATTGTCCTCTTCTCGTCCCTGATGGTCCTGGCGATCAACCTGGTTTTGGGGTGGACATATAGCCGGTTGGACCCGAGAGTGAAAAATGCATTTTGACGCACGCCGCCTTTTGACTCGCGACCCATGGTTCATTAGCGGATCGATTCTGTTGGTGCTGGTGACGGGAGGCGCACTGCTGGGGCCTGCCTTGGTCCAATATGATCCGCATGACATTTCGTTCATGCCGCTTGATCCGCCATCGGGTGAGCACTGGCTGGGTGTCAATGACGGTGGCATGGACATTTTTTCCGAACTGCTTTACGGGCTGCGCAACACCCTCTTTTTCGGCCTTTGTGCCGGGTCAGCGGGCCTCATTATCGGTGTAATGGCGGGATTGACCGCAGCTTGGTTCGGGGGATGGATCGACCAACTGGTAATGAGGATCGCGGATGTGATACTGGCCATACCGGCGGTTATGGTATTGATCCTGCTGGCGGCCTTTTTCAGACCCCCTGCGGCAGCGCTTGCGCTGACCCTTGCCCTGCTTGCCTGGCCCACAACGGCCAAGGGTGTTCGGGCCCAGGCCCTGACGCTTAAAAACCGTCTCCATATCCGTGAGGCTGAGCGGATGGGTGCATCCGGTTTGTATATCATCTTTCGCCATTTAATGCCCGAGCTGTTTCCGCTCTATTTGATCAGTCTGGCGGCCAAGACCCGGATGGCCGTTTTTATGGAGGCCTCCCTGGCTTTTCTGGGGCTTTTTGACCCCAGCCGCAAATCGTTAGGAATCATGATCAGTTATGGGTTGAAATACTATTATCTGAACGTCTGGGTCAATTGGCTATTGCCGCCGATCGTTTGTCTGTCCCTTTTGGTAATGACCGCCACGTTCCTGGCCGTCAGCCTGGAGAAGGTATTTGACCCGCGCTTGAAAGAAGCATTGTGAGAGTAAAAACGAAACAGGTCAGCATCACATACAAGAACGACGACCATCAGCTATTGGCAGTTGACCGGGTCGATCTTGCATTGAATCCGGGCACGGTCACCGCTCTGGTGGGCGAATCCGGGTCCGGCAAAACCACTTTGGGCAAGGCGATGTTGGGATTGTTGCCACCCAACGCCGCAATCAACGGTAATGTTTTTTTAGGAGAAACCGAGATCACCCGTCTCGACGAAGCTTCGCTCAACGAATTCAGGTGGTCACGAGCGGCGATGGTTTTTCAGAACGGGGCCGCCAACCTTAACCCGGTTCACCGTTTGGTGGATCAAGTGGCCGAACCGCTGATTCAACACCTGGGGTGGACGATTTCCAGCGCGCGGGATGAAGCCCGCCGTCAAATGACGGCTATGGGGCTGAAGGCGGAACTCGCCGACCGCTTTCCCCATGAACTCAGTGGTGGACAGGTGCAAAGGGCCTTGCTGGCCATGTCCCTGATCATGGACCCCGAGGTTCTCATTCTTGATGAACCCACGGCCTCGCTGGACGCAATGACAAAGAACTTCGTCCACGGAATCATCCGGGACCTGGCCGAAAAGGGTAAAACCGTACTGCTCATCACGCACGACCTTGACTTGGCCCGAAACGCGGCCGATCACGCGGCGGTCTTGTATCTGGGGCGAATTATGGAATACCTTCCCGCCCGTGGGCTTTTTCAGCCGCGCCATCCGTATACCCTCGCGTTGTCACGCTCTTATCCGGGCATGGACACGGTCCGGGACCTGGGCGGAATCCGCGGCGACGCTTATTATCGCCTGATTCACGCCCATTCTCGCAATAACGAGAATGGCAGCTCCCATTCACATCTGGTCTCGCCTGGACAGGTCCACCAAGACGATCACGCACCGGCTGAGGGTTGCCTGTTTCGTCCCCGCTGTACTCAGGCCGTGGAAGCCTGCCGCAGGGGAGATCCGCAGCTGGTCGAAAATGGGAAGTATGGGGTCCGCTGTCTGCGCGGCGGGATTGCAGAATTGCTTCGATTGGAGGAAACTCACAAATCGTATGTGTCAGTCCGGGCGCTCCGGCCGGTTAGCTTTTTCCTTTGGGCGGGGGAGGTCTTCTGCCTGGTGGGCGAAACCGGATCCGGCAAATCCACACTGGCCATGATAGCTGCAGCCGCCCTGGAACCTGACGGCGGGAAACGGGTTTTCGACGGTCGGGACATGGCCGATTGGGCCAAGCGGGATTACCGATCTCTGGCCTCGCGAATCGGCGTTATCAATCAGAACCCGGCCGAAGCAGTTAGTCATCGGCTGAACGTCTTCGAGATCGCGGCCGAGCCCCTGATTATCCAGAAAAGAGGAATGACAAAGCCTGAAATCCGCGAGCGCGTTCTTCAAGCCCTGGCTGATGTCAGGTTGTCAACCCGGCTCGAATTTCTAGCGCGGTATCCACACGAACTGAATATGGGCGCCATCCAGCGCCTCTGCCTGGCCAGGGCCCTTGTACAGGCCCCTGACTTGTTGGTAGCAGACGAGCCGACCAGCGCCCTTGACCCCAGCGTGCAGGCAAAAGTTCTCAAGATGCTTCTATCCCTTCAGATCGAAAAAGGACTGACCCTGCTGTTCGTCACCCATGACCTCGGATTGGCCCGAAAAATTGCCGATCGGATCGGGGTCATGTTAGACGGCCGAATTATTGAAATCGGGCCGGCCGCAACAGTTCTCAACCGTCCTGGCCACCCCTACACTCAGATGCTCATTGAAAGCGCCGGCGGGGCGTTTGGATATCGGAATAATTGTGTTTCTTCGAACGTGAGTGGGCAGTCGATGTGTCCATTCATGACTCAATGCCCGCGGTCAAAATCCAAATGTCGATTCGTCCAACCGGAAGCGACTGACTTGGACAGCGGGCGCCATCTGGCTTGGTGCCATAATCCCATGAGGACGGAACCGCTGCCAATGAAAGAATCAGTCATAAAGACAGGAATTAGCATCGTCGGCAATTCGGACCGGCGCAAAACACAAGGAGGACATTATGTCTGCCATTACACCGGAATTGATAGAAAAAACCACTGAATTTCATGGCCATTGGTGTCCTGGACTAGCCATCGGCATCCGTGCGGCCGAATGGGCGCTTAGCGAAATCGGCAAGGCAGGAGACGAGGACATCGTGGCGGTAGTGGAAACCGATATGTGCGGAGTGGATGCCATTCAGTTCCTGACCGGTTGCACTTTCGGAAAAGGGAATCTCATTCACTGCGATTACGGAAAAAATGCCTTCACCTTTTATCGACGAAGGGACGGGAAGTCGGCCCGTCTGGCAGCCCGACCGGATATTTACGGCGAGGCGCAACAAACAATGGGACGGCTCCACGCCAAAATGCAAAAAGAAGGTTTATCTGTCGAGGAGGAAAAAACCTGGCAAGAAATTCGTACCATGATTTCCAAAAGGATCATGGATGCGGACCTGTCAGTTCTTTTCGATGTCAAGGAAGCTTCAGGGCCTCCGCCTAAAAAGGCGCGCATTTTGTCTAGCCTGATCTGTGATAGCTGCGGTGAGCCGGTTATGGAATCGCGCACCCGGCGGTTCCAGGAGCAAAGGCTCTGCATTCCATGCTTCAACAAGGTCGAGAGTCGCTTTTAGGTGCCAATGGGTTTGCTCCCGCCACACATAGAACCGGTAAGAAACCGCAAGGTGGCGATCCTTTGTATTTTCAACAATCACTTTCAGAAGAAAGGAGCAGCAAAATGAAAAAGCAATCAACTATTTAGGAGGAATAAGATGAAACGTATTACCTTGATCGCGTTAGCAACCATTTGCCTTGTTTCATTGGGTTCTGGTGTGTCATTGGCCTCTGATCAGGCTAGCTGGATGGAGAAGGCGGAAGAGGCCTTAAAACTAGCCCACTCGGAAATCCAACTTTCTCCAGGCGACAGGAGTCTTTTACTGTTGACCAATGCCGGTTATGGACAAGTGAAAACACAGAGCACCGAAGGATTTTTAGACCTGGCCCATGAAGTAACCGGATGCAGCCTCGGTGCCCGAAATCTTTTGTCGGTGCACGCTTCTGTTCTGGACCCGCTCTGGTTCGCGTTGTACCGAAAGGATTCGGGCAAAATGGTTTTCGTCAAGTGGATCGGAAGCGAGTTTGCCAGCCAAATAATTCATGCTTCACCCGAGACGATCTTGACACCCAAGGGTTGGCAAGAGGCTCAAAAAGGACTCATCGGGCCGAATCTGTTTTCCGTGGTAAGCATCAGCCTCACATGGGCCGTGGATCCTCCATGGCCGCTACTGCTTGCAGCCACTTATCATGACCATTTTTGTCCGGGCGTCAACTCCGGTTACATCGCCGGGCAATACGTTATGGAAACATTGGCCCTGGGCCAGGGCGATAGGTACGTATTTGTAACCGCGCCTGCGAAATGTGCGGCCGACGCTCTGCAAGTGATGTTCAACACCACTTCTGGTAAATCCGCTGGATACGCTATGGCCATTGGAGGTAAAAAACTCGAGGAATACGCATCAGCTGGCGTGAAACCAATGACGGTGGCCATGCGTATCAATCCAAAGCAAGACGAGTGCACTGGACTGGTGCTCGGTTTTGACTGGAACAACGCATTCCAAGCCACGGGGGTGAAGCCGGGCGAACTGGCACCCAGGGGCGGAAAAAGCGATCCGATGTTCTGGGTAGCCCGTGTCAAGATGTCCAGAGAACTGGCTAACCTCACCATGGAACAACTTAAAGGTATGATCGTCGAAATGAAATCGTTCAGTGGTCCGGCTGCCCTGGCCGACCAAATAGGCAGTGGCGACCCGTACATTACGGCTCTCAGGTAGACGTTGAAAAGTTGCCTTCAGGGTCGAAACAACCCCGGCAACCTTAAACCATAATGTAACCAGGTAATCGAGGCGTCCGATTACCTCCAACAAATCAAAGAATTTGGCATGCGCCAAACAATCAAGATGATCTCAATATCTGGAATTAGGTCAAATTAAAGAATAGATTCTGAAAGCGCACTGTATTTGGAAGAATCGTCTAACTAAGGAAGGTGAGCTGTTGAAGCGATATCCGTGATGCTATTTGTGGTAGGCAGGTTTAATTTTGCTTTCCAAATACCATCCCATAACAGCTACGATATCCATCAGTTGCTCCAGGAATTTGACCGAGGCTAATATCTAAAACCCACCGCAACAGATTGGGTTATTTTTTTCATAGTTTCCGCTTGCAAAACCTATACTCAGGATGTTTCCTTGCAGAGGATCAATGGTAGTAGTCTCGGCAACGCGAATCAAATTTAGCGAGGATGGCTCGGGATCGTCAGACGGCAAGATAAAAAGACCGGTATCCTCCACCGCACAAAGCGAATAGTAGGTCTGGACATACAAATCACCCTCATAATTTCCTTTACGCCAAGTAGCCGCCCAAGCCTCATTGTCCTCAACCACAGTCGGGATGGTGAGTTTGGGTGCAAAAAAAGCACCCTCCCATATAAGTTCTTCAGACAAGGTTGAACTCGGAACTTCAACATCCCATACCTGGTTATCGGGAAGGATTGTCCCCTCTACAAAAACCGAATACACATTGTTGCTATTTCCCCGAAATAAACGAATGCGGTAATTTGGGTTCTTCGATAGCCTAATGGTAATCATTGGCCCTACATCGAAAGCGTTATCACCAGTTGGAAACAGCACGTCAATGTCCTTGTCGGTACAATGGCCAATCTCGATATCGGGGGGGACAAAGTGGTACCGCTCAAGATCAGACTCAGATTTATAAAATGCCGCCCTTATGTCATACAGACCTTCTCCAGGGTGATGATAATTTTCTGAACGCCCCTTCATTACTACTACGCCATAAAACGGGACAACGCCATTCGTTGAGTCGTCAATAGCCTGATCGGAACCACCATTTCCTCCACAGCAAAACATTGTCAAAGCGAGTACGCATATCATGACAGATCGGAGGAGTTTATATTTTACATCCATAGCAAAGACGTCAAAAAGACGATCGCACGTTTTTTATGTCTATAGTACAGTTCGTTTTATATGGAGTGATCAACAATCTATTGTTATGTTTAGTTTAGTTTAGTTTGAAATGTCGATCGAAATCTCCGATAGGAACTCGTTAAAAGAATTACCGAGATCAGGATAAAAGTCAAGAGACGTCATGGTAATCAAAAAGAAATTAACGTTTCAAGAACCGAACATATCGCCAACAACCGTGCAGATATCAACCCTGAAAAATTCCTGCGATTCTGAAAAATAATCACAGCTGACGATATCTTGTGCTGGCAGCAGCTCCCGTGGTACGCTGATGATCGTCAAATCATATCGGCAATAAATTCAATGGTTTTGGTGGGTAGGATGATCTAAATAAATCAATAGATTAGGCCGTGCTTTCTGAACAACCTAGCCCCTGTAGCCAAATGGCCTCCCTAATAGTTCTATGGTGGAATTGGTTCGCAGCGAAATAGCACGCATAAATAGACCTATCGTCAGCGATCGAGAAGCGTTTACCATGTAGGACAGAATCACTTGGCCCGCTTGTAACACATTGTCGTAAACTTGCGTAGAAGTAGAATAGGACGCGAACATGCTTGGAATTATTGGTATCGTGGCACTACTGACAATTCTCGGGCTGTCGCTGTTCATCACACGTATAGCGACGGTGGCGCTAAAGATGACTGGGCTGTCCCAAGATGCGGCGAAGTTCCAGGCCCGCTCGGCGTTCACCGGCACCGGTTTCACCACTTCTGAGACCGAGTCCGTAGTGGACCACCCGGTGCGCCGAAGGGTTATCATGTTGCTGATGATACTTCGAAGCGCCGGACTTTTGACAATCGTACTATCTTTAATTATCTCTTTCGTCGGCACGGCTGGGGAAGAAGGTTTTGACCGGATCACGAGACTCTTCTGGATCCTATCAGGTGTCGGCGTGCTGTGGGGGCTATCGCTCAGCAAAGCCTTGGAATTGTTGATGGAAAAGTTGATGCAGCGTGCACTTGAAAGATAGTCTGACTTGGACGTACGGGACTATGCGCGCCTGCTGAATCTCACTGGTGAATATGGTGTAACGCGTATGGCTGTTAAAGAAGACGATTGGGTTGCGAATCGGCCCGTCAGTGAGTGCCGACTCAACGATGAAGGCTTAAACATCCTGGGTATAGAACGCAAAGATGAAGGTTACGTGGGAGTACCCCGGGGCCAGACGAAGATCCATCCCGGCGACATTTTGATTCTGTAAGGCCGGAGTGAAGCGTTGAGCGAGCTCGATGAGCGAAGAGCTGGTCGGCGTGGCGACGCGGCTCACGAAAAAGCCGCCTCTGATCAGCAGGTGCGCATGGCCACGCAGGTGCACGAGGAAGAGAGTTACGAAAGGAAACGCAAATAGGAAGAAAATAGAGCACAAGACTTGACAAAACCCTCCTCTCTGATACACGAAGAAGGATCGGAGAAGAAAACCTTCGAACGCGACTTCGAATACCTCGCCGCGCGTTACATCCGAAGCGGTTTAAGAATGACGTTAGAACTCCCAAGGACCAAGTTGCTGCAATTCGATTCATTACGGTCAATATATCTCCAACGATCTTGCAGATATCAGGCCCGGCATTTTTTTGCGATTCGGAAAAATAATCACAACAGGCCAAATCTTGCACTAATCACTGTTCCCGTGGTACGTTCAAGATGACACAAGCATATCGGCAATAAATGCTATGATTCCTGTTGGTAAGATTATCTCAACATTTTTAATCGTGTATAAGTAAATAACAGATTCTGATAACAAAAGTCTCAAGCAGCTTAAATGTATATTCGTGCTATGCGAACCATGAACTGAAACACTATTATTGGCAAGGTCAACGGAATCGATTATGCTTTTTTCGTTGCATAAATTAGGTTGAACAGCATTGAGTCTGGGTATGGGATTTTGGGTTGATGACAATCAAATTGATTTTTGTGATACAAGCCATTTTATTAGTCTTCCCACTTCTGACAATTTTAAACTGTTCAGGTGGAGACAGTACGGAACAAAATTCGCAAAACAGTCAACCAATTAATGAGATAGGTAGGCTTTTTGCCATAAGCAGAAATTATCTCTATCAAATTAATCTTGGTCAATCACATATCCGTAAAGTATCGGGTAATGGATTAAAAGGCTTTTCAGACGTCGGCGGTCTTGCATTTGATTCGATGAAAAACACGCTGTATGGAGTCGATGCTGATTCAAACATACTGATTAAAATCGATGTAAATAGTGGCCAAATTGATGCTGTTGGAGAAGTTGGTTTCAATCGTTTAGAGGCGCTTTCATATAATTCTAATAAAAACATTCTCTATGGAACCTCTGGGGATTCTGGTAACAGTCAGCTCATAGTAATCGATACGGAAACGGGGCGCGGGACACTGATTGGAGATATCGGGTTTTCAAACGTCTTTTCCTTGGCATTCGATATCAACACTAATACCCTCTATGGACACACTTATACCAGCGATGATTTCATTTCAATAAATCCTCAAACAGGTGCAGGTAATTACATAGGATCGTCTGGATACCAGGCAATAGTAAGCATGTCATTTGATCAAGAATTAAACACGCTATATGCATTTGATTCGCAGCGAGATAACATAATTAAGATCGATACCGAAACAGGCTTTGCTTCTCAGGTTGGGAGTCTTGACTATGAAACCGTGGCCGGGTTGGCCTTCGATTCAAACACCGGACTTCTTTATGGAAGCGATACCGAGACGAATTTTCTATTGAAAATCAATATTGAGTCTTGGCAAACATCAATTATTGGCGCATTGGGTTTTGATTACGTCCAGGATCTAGCTTATGATCCAAATACAAATATTCTATATGGAGTCGACGTTTCATCAGATTCACTCATAAACATTAGTATGGAGTCAGGGGAAGGCACGATTATCGGCGAGATCGGTTTTGATGATGTAAGAGGGATCGCATTTGATCCAAACTCGAACAAACTATATGGCAGCGATCTTCAAACCGAGCAATTACTGTTAATTGAGACCGCCACCGGTAAAGGTAACAGCATAGGTAAAATTGGCTTTGAGGTTGTGCAAGGCATGGCGTTCGATTCGAATGATGATTTGCTATATGGTTGGAATTCATACCCAGACCAAAGATTAATTAAAATCGACCAGTCAACAGGTATTGGTTCCGCTTATGATGAAAGTGCTGGTACCACTATTCAATCAATGGCCTATGATCCCAATACAGATATTCTCTATGGTAGCGATTTTGGCCTCATGAAGTCAATCAATGCCGAATCAGGACAAGTTTCAAGCCTTTTTTCGTTTGTGTTTCCTGATATTGAGGGGATCACTTTTGATCCTAACCAAGAAAAATTTTACTGCACAAATCTTAGTCAACTGATATCAGTTGACAGGCAAAACATGACTGAAAGAACTGTTGGTTCAATAGGATTTGACAGCATCAAAGGACTTGCCTACGATTCATCATCCGACACACTTTATGGTGTTGATTTTTATTCTGGGGCTCTTCTTTCCTTTGACACATCCACAGGTAATGTGATGGTCATAGGCAGTATTGCGCGTCGAATATCCGGATTGGCCTATGATTCAAACACTAATATTTTATATGGAATCCGTCGACCGGTATTCGAAGATCGAATCGAAGAAAGTGAGCTTGTCGCAATTGACGTTGAATCAGGCACTTCGGTTACAATCGGTAACACTAAACAGGTGCTGATTGAATGCCTGGCATTTGACCCTGTAAGATCAAGACTTTATGGGATATCTTCACAGCAAAACACCAACGAGCTATTCGAAATTGATACCGACACCGGCTTGGCTGATTCGATTGGTGAAATAGGCCTCTATAATGTTACAGGGTTGGTGTTCGATCCTGATAATAATGTGTTATATGGATCCGATGCAACAAAGAGACAGCTCGTTGTCATCAACCCGAAAAATGGCAATGTAATAGATCATGGACCTAAGACCGGAGCAGCCCTATATGGATTGGCATACCGCTAATTAATAGTATAAGGTTCGTTTGTCGCGATAGCAGTATCTAGTATCATAAAACTTTTTCAGTGTGAACCACGTTTGAATGTGCGGCATGTTGCTTTTAGCAAATCAATATTCTTTCGCTGACCAAGACCGTGAGGTATCCAACGAATCACCACTCACATATCCCGCTGTTTCAGCTCAAGCAACCACAAGAGCCCATCTCAAAAGAAATCCTGATCAATCAAGTTTTGCAATGGCGCATTTGTCCTTATTATATTTATTTTTTTGCATAAAAATGGTCAAATAAATCAGTAGCTAATTCCCGAATCACACTGGTATTGATCGCAGCCAGAATCTGCTTCATCTGCGATACCGTCGGCACGCTTAAATCGGCAACAGGAAACCTGAAACAATCAACTGAGGCGTTCTTTCTTGCAGCAATTTGCGATACGATTTCTTCGTATTCCTTAAAAGGCTTTCCACTATGATCAGTTTCATGTGGTTCCATCAGGTTGATGATCTGCCGGATTCCACAGTCGACCAGCCGGCTAATTTTGTCCTTTGCCTCGACATGCCTTTTGGCACCGGGATATTCGCCGGCCAAGAGCATGCCGGGGATGATCCAGTAGGACCTTGGAAATGGTAGTAAACTAATTGGAGTCCTATCCAAAATATATTGGATAGCATCCCGTCCAGACATAATAGGTTTTCAGACCATAGGCCGTTGCCATCCAGCGGTATTAAAATGATCAGAAATATAGGTGCCTGATGGCACTAGCGCATCAAACCAGTCTAAGTCTTTCTTTGATAGGCGGAGATCCAAAGCGGAGATCAGTTCATTTAAATGATCAGGAGTTCGAGGTCCTATAATTACCGAAGAAATGGCTGTTCGGTGTAAAATCCACGATATGGAAAGCGCTGTAGGTGATAAGTTTGTCTGTCTGGCTCGGGCGATAACTTTTGAGGAGGCTTTTATACCAGCATCCGTGATTCGTTGTGCATAAATATCCTTCTGTGCGGCTCGGCTATCTTCTGGTAAAACGTCAGCCTGTTTATACCTGCCAGCCAACAATCCCTGGGCCAGTGGAGACCAAGTGATGATTCCTAAATCATACTCCAAACACATAGGTATGATTTCATTTTCTATTCGCCGATCGAGCAGATTGTATGGTGGCTGCTCACATACAAATTTTGGAAAGCCATTTTGATCGGCTATATGCATTGCCTCAACGGTGCGCCATGCCGGATGTGTAGAACAAGCAACGTAACGGACATGCCCTTGACTTACCAAGTAACCCAATGCACTGAGCGTCTCTTCCTGCGGCACATTCCAGTCCGTTCGGTGAAGGAAAAAGATATCGATATAGTCGGTTTGCAATCTTCTAAGGCTCTCCAGGCAGCTGTTTATCAGATTATGGCGGCTGTTGCCGCTGGAATTGGGATGGTCGGATGTAGGCAGATAGGCCTTTGAAGTAACCAATATGTGCTGACGTTTCCCGTTGCGCTTCAATGCTTTCCCAATTATTTTTTCGCTTCTGCCTTCAGAATAGACATTGGCACAATCCAAAAGGTTGATCCCGCAGTCCAGAGCCCGGTCGATCATTTGAAAAGAAGTGGCTTCATCTGTAGGACCGCCCAAATTCATCGTGCCCAATGTCAATTCAGACACCATCAAACCTGAACGTCCCAACCGTCGATATTGCATATCGTGGTTCTCCTTTTATGTGTATATTGAGCTGACATTTTTTTGAGTATCTCTGATTATAGGCGAAATAAACTGAAACGAAAATAGATAGACGAATGAATTATAAATAAATTTATAAAAACCACTAACATTTTCCAGGATAAGTTGTTTGTATGGAGCCTCTATGCACTTGAGCGAAAATGAGAAGGATATGCTAGCTGGAAAAATGGCAGAGCTTGTGAACTCGCAATGAATATTCCTTTCGAGCTGGGTGAACGCTATGACGCGAAAAGGATGATCTCAGGGTCCCAAGTGCATATCGATATGACCCTATGCATGGTGGATGCTGGAGTTGAATTCGCAGAAAAAAAGGCCGAATCAGGAGCAAGGTTCGCTGTTCCGACACAATTAAATCCAGCGTCTATCGATCTGCTTCATCACGAGAGAATGCGTGTACCTGAAAACCTTCTCGAAAAAAGTCGGCTGCTTGAAGAGGCATACATAAAGATGGGGGCAATTCCTACTCGGACCTGCGCTCCTTATCAACAGGGATTCATTCCGTCCTTTGGTGAACAGATCGCCTGGGACGAATCAAATGCAATTGCTTTGGTCAATTCTGTCATTCTAATAAATTTTTACAAGATGTTCACCCAAGACCTTAAGGTGCCTTCTTGCAACGCATCTTTTGGGCGCCATATCCCCACGTGATTGACGCTTCACCTTGATGCTCCCAGAAGATTTCGTTGCGGCCCTGATATTTTGTGCCACTTCCGCTGGGCTGCAAATACATCAGAGAGACGCTGCCGCCACGCTCGGCGATCAACGTTGGCGGATCGGTTTTGAAGAATGTGACGATGACTTCGCTGGCGGGATTTTCATCACAGATGAAGCGGACTGGGTCACTGCCATCAACAAGCCGATACCTGGCCTCCAACTCAGCGATGCGGTTTCGGTATGCGTACTGGATACATGCACGCTCGTCGTCGGCCTTCCAGCATTCATTGCGACCCTTGATCCAGCCGCGCTGTTCCGCCTTAAGCACTGGCGGATGATCGTTAGTTGCCTTCTGGGCTGCAGCGGAATAAACAGCGGACAGCTTACGATCGAGCGCGGCCAATTCATTGTCCTTGCAGATCATCTCTTCGATACTGTTGGCCTCTACTTTGGTACAATCGTATGATGGACCAGTGGCCATGGTCGAACCGCTTGGGTCCAGACCAGGATTTGATGAAGCCGTATATCTTTCCCGAACAATCTGGTCGATATGTCGGCACCATGTGTTACTGTCGCGGTCGGGAAGATTGGGTTCATCTCTAATACCGAGCTTAAACTCGATCACCGATTTCCACTCGTCGGAACCGATATCAGGACCGTGACCCTGCTTGTCACTGGAAACCACGGCATCTTCGATGAATTGGTACCACGAATCGGAACAAAGGATTTCCGCTTCCGTACCAGAAAAGTGAACATCGCTTGCTTGGGCGCAAACTGCTGCAAAGATAATGAAAGCTGCTATCCATCTAGTCACGAAAATCCTTCCTCTAGCTTACTATTCCAAATATCCGCTTCCGATAGCAGAAAACGGGAGATCCAGCTCCAATTTCGGCACCTGTTTGGCGATCCAGGCAGTGAAGGTATTGCTGTTTGGACCTGGAAAAGCCTTGTATGTTTCTTTCCATGGATAGGCGACCGCAGCCTTATTTACCGCATCAATCAGTTCATCTACCCCTGTCCCTACATGCGCTTTGAGAACCCGAGGTTTCTCTCCATACCAATACCGGTCGGGCACATCCTTGGTAATCCTCAGGACCGGCTGGCCATAGTAGCCACGCCAACCCACCACATCGTAAACTGTGTAGGTGGTTTCACCGGTACGTTTGGCGGCAATCCAGGTGTGGATTGCAAACCAGCCACGCCAACTCCATGCATCAGCACCATAGACGTGAAGAACCGCCTCTTTGGTGGTTGAGGGGTCGGGTGCGATCCCAGCAGATTCACGGCTCGCGGTGCGCCAATCCTTAGAAGTGTAAATATTGAACAACATCAATCCAATCAGGACAACGGCAGACAATAGTATCAAATATCTCACAAATATGTGCTCCATGAAATAACCAGGTAATTTAAATCGGTTACTGATGCTTCAGATCCAAAATTTAATTCCACGATATGATTTGTCAAAACTTTCGGGGACCATGATTTTTTTCATTTTTTGGTTAACAGTGGCAAGAAGGTCCCTTTCTGTGCAAAAAGTCCCATCAACTGCGATATGATCGCTGTATTTGCTGGCAGCTGGGGCTATACACGCTATGTGGTCAGCGAGTTGGGGCCGATGGCAGGCACTTTGATGGCGGTCGATCCAAACGCACCCAGGGTGGCTCGATTTATCCGCCTTTCCGGGGAGCCGTACCTGGTCAGCTAGAGTAGCCGCTTTTTGGCGGTGGTCTATACCCGAAGGCCTTTGAGGAGATCCTGAAAAAATCAGAAAAATCAGATCGGGTTCCCAGCCGGGCCGCCAAAGATATGCAGCGATTTTTCTGGCATGGGTTTTATTTCGGTCCCGTTGCCAGGGCTTTTATGGCCGAAGGCCGGTTGTGCTCCAGCTAAGATTGCTCCCCTCCCGAGTTTTCCCACAGAAATGAGCCGAACAAAGTGGTCACTGGATCTCGGTTGTCCTTGTTTGAACAGTTGCCCTGGAGGCAAAAATGCGACCTAACGTCGTTTGGCCGATTCCACAGCCGGTTGAACCGCTTTGATTTATTTCGAGTCGGAGATGGGGAGAGAGCGACATTGTTAAGAAATGAGAAATATAAAATTATTATAATTACAATAGTATAAAGTGAATTTTACGCCTCGTCAGTGCGTGGCGATCAAAATTTTATGCTATTTTACGACATTGTGAGAACTAATAAAGTTATTGAAATAATAAAAATTTACGGCTTAATGAACTTATGCTAATAATAGTGGGCCGACTTTTAAAAATTCAACCCATTAGAATATGTAGGAAATTTTTACAGTGACAGGATTGTTGGTGGAATATTGTTACCGTTCGTTGTGGGATTGACAAAATTCGAGAGAACCCACACACACATGATTTCGTTGGTCGGGGCGAGAGGATTTGAACCTCCGGCCCCCTGCTCCCAAAGCAGGTGCGCTACCAGTCTGCGCCACGCCCCGATTTTTGTGCCTCATACCACCGATGCCGAACCTTCGCAAGCCTGAATGCACCTGTCCGGCGACAGGATGGTTGGGCCGGTCCGGACCGCAAGTGTTGGTCGGTAAGGAATTAAAATTAATAATACTAAATGGTTAATTGCATGCCTGGCCAGGGCCGGTTCCGCCGCGGGCGCCTGCCCGACCCCCCTGGTGGAGGCGGTTAAATTATTGACAAAAAAACAGCCCCATATTATTCTTAAAATTTGATTTTTTTCCAAAGAGCTGTCAGCGTGCAAATAAATCTACGCTAAGGTGTGCCTTTGATCAAGTCAATGGGTTGACCGAATCATCGCGAGAGTGGCGGAATTGGTAGACGCACTGGACTTAGGATCCAGCTCTGGCGACAGAGTGGGAGTTCAAGTCTCCCCTCTCGCACCACATTCTCAAATCCGGGAATGGATCAACGAAGCCCTGACGCCCGTCGCGTCGGGGCGCTTACTTTTTATCTTGAACCGGGTCGTCGATGGGTTCGTACAGCAGCCATCAACGGTCCACCACATGCTTCGTTTGGCAATCGGAGAGGAAAATTATGAAGGTTACCGTGGAAGATCGCAGTACCGTAAAGAAAGTCATGCACATCGAAGTCCCTGAGGAGGATGTAACTCGTGCGCTGGATGAGGCCTACAAAGAACTGAAAAAGACTGCCAAGGTCAAAGGTTTTCGGCCGGGCAAGACCCCTCGCGGGGTCCTCGAGCGCATGTACAAAAATGATGTCAACGCCGATGTGGCCGGCAAACTGATCCAGGAGGCCTACATCGATGCGTTGAAAGAGACAGGATTGAAGGTCATCGGTTCACCGGTTGTGGATCCGCCGACGCTGCAAAAAGATTCGCCCTACCGCTTCGACGCCACGGTTGAAGTTCACCCGGAGATAGGCGATATAGATTTTACGAATCTGAAATTGGAAAAATCCATCTATACTGCCAGCGAGGAAGAAATCGAGGCGCAAATTAAACAGTTGCAGCACAATCTGGCCAAGCGGGAGCCCATTGCTGAAGAGCGGCCGGCCCAGATGGGTGATTTTGTGCAATTGAACTATGAAGGGTTCAAGGACGGCAGCCCGTTCGAGGAGACCAAAAAGACTGAGAATTTTGTCATGAAGCTCGGCGATGCCCACATTGCCGCAGACTTCGACCAGGGGGTTGCCGGTATGAACCCGGGCCAGGAAAAAGAAATCACGGTGGCCTTTCCCGAGGACTATTTTAACAAAAAGCTGGCTGGCCACACGGTTGATTTCAAGGTTACCCTGAATGAAATCCGCAAAGAGGTGCTACCCGAACTGGACGATGAGATGGCCAAGCAGCTGGGCCCTTTCACCACAATGGCCGAAGTCCGCGAAAAGATAAAGCAGAATCTGAAAGAGGGCTACGACAAACGCGCCGAGCAGGAGCTCAATGAGCAGGCCTTCAGGCAGATTCTGGAAAAGGTCGATTTCGAAGTTCCCGACATGCTCGTTGATTATGAGTTGAAAAGTATCATTGCCGACGCCGAGCGCTCTTTCAACTATAACAACAAGACGTTTGAGGAGGCGGGCATATCCCGGGAGAGCCTTTCGGAAAAATACCGTGGTACCGCCGAAAAGCAGGTCAAACGTCAGATGATTCTCGGTAAGATCATCGAGCAGGAAAAGCTGGAGCTGACGGATGACGACCTGAACAAGGGTTTCGAGCAGATGGCGGCCGTTTACAATCAGCCGGTGGAAGTCGTCAAGGGGATCTACGAAAAGAGCGGCGATCAGATCTCGCATTTTAAGCACGCCTTACTTGAAAAAAAGGCGATTGGGCTTATAATGGAAAGGAATCAAATTGAATCGGTAACGCCGAAAAAAACGGCTTCCGAAGCGCAGGAATAAAGCGTGTGTCTTGGTTTGCGCTCCGATTTGAACAGCTGGTTGCCAGCAGATGATGGTGTCCGCTGGCCGTATCCGATCCCTTGGCTGAGCGCTGTGCCGAATTGACCGCAACACTTTCACCATGGTAACGCAATAGAGGTTAAGGAGACGAGATAGTGGCATTAATTCCGATGGTCATCGACCAAACCAGCAGGGGGGAGCGGGCTTACGACATCTATTCGCGACTCCTGAAAGACCGCATCATCTTCATGGGGACCGCCATCAACGACGATGTGGCCAACCTGCTGATCGCCCAGATGCTGTTCCTTGAGTCGGAGGATCCTGACAAGGATATCAACCTTTACATTAATTCACCCGGTGGGGTGGTCACCTCCGGCCTGGCGGTTTACGACACCATGCAATACATCAAACCCGATGTCACGACGGTGTGCATCGGCCAGGCCGCCAGCATGGGTGCGCTGTTGCTGGCCGCCGGTGCCAAACGCAAGCGCTACGCCCTGCCGCACGCGCGGATCATGATCCATCAGCCCATGGGCGGGTTCCAGGGGCAGGCGTCGGACATCGCCATCCAGGCCAAAGAGATCCTGCGCATGAAAGACGCCTTGAACGAGATCCTGGTACGCCACACCGGCAAAAGCATGGAAGATGTCCAAAAAGATACGGACCGGGACAACTTCATGTCCGGCATGGAGGCAAAGGCCTACGGCATCGTGGACCATGTCATCACCAACCGGGATGATCTGGACCACTTAACCGACACGGAGGAATGAGATGGCCAAGAAAGATGAATCCAACGACAATCTCTTCTGCTCCTTCTGCGGGAAGAATCAGAAAGAGGTCAAGAAATTAATTGCCGGCCCCGCCGTATACATCTGCGACGAGTGTATTCAGCTGTGCAGTGAAATTATCGAAGAAGAGAACGAAAAGGAGTCGGGTGAGTTCGACAACCTGATGATTCCCCACGAGATCAAGAACAACCTGGACGAATACGTCATCGAACAGGATGTGGCCAAAAAAATTCTGGCGGTGGCGGTCTACAACCATTACAAGCGCTTGGATTCCAACGTCAATTCCGGTGATGTGGAGATTCAAAAGAGCAACATTTTGTTGATCGGACCCACCGGTTGCGGCAAGACGCTGTTGGCCCAGACGCTGGCCCGTTTTCTGAACGTTCCCTTTACCATCGCCGATGCGACCAGCCTGACCGAGGCCGGCTATGTGGGCGAAGATGTCGAAAACATCATTTTGTCCCTTTTGCAGAACGCCGACTACGACGTGGAAAAGGCCAAGCGCGGTATCGTCTACATCGACGAGATCGACAAGATCGCCAGTAAATCGGACAACCCGTCGATCACCCGGGACGTTTCCGGCGAGGGCGTTCAGCAGGCCCTGCTCAAGATCATCGAGGGCACCACGGCCAGCGTCCCGCCAAAAGGCGGCCGCAAGCACCCGCAGCAGGACTTCGTGAAAGTGGACACCTCCAACATCTTGTTCATCTGCGGCGGCACCTTCAACGGGTTGGAGCAGATCATCAACCGGCGCATGGGCAGCAAGCTGATGGGCTTCGGGGCCATGGTGAAAAAAGAGACCGAACGCAGCCTGGGCGAGACCCTGCGCAACGTTCAGCCCGAAGACCTGATCAAGTTCGGCCTGATTCCCGAATTTTTAGGCCGTCTGCCGGTGATCGCCACCCTCGACGAACTCAGCGCTGCCAGCCTGGTAAGGATTCTGACCGAACCCAAAAACGCCCTGATCAAACAGTACAAGAAACTTTTTGAAATCGAAGGGGTCAACCTGCGCCTCACCGACAGTGCGCTGGCGGCCATTGCCGACGAGGCTCTCAAGCGCAAGTCGGGCGCGCGCGGGTTGCGGGCCATTTTGGAATCCTGCATGCTGGATATCATGTACGACATTCCTTCCAAGGAGGATGTCAAAGAGTGCGTGATCGGCGAGGAGGTGGTGCTCAAGAAGGAAGAGCCGATCCTGCTTTACGAACCTTCCAAAAAACAGGCCTGATAACCAGTATCCGCGATGCATGCGCGCTTTGGCAGGCATTTAATAAAGCGATAATCTATGGTAAATATACAGAAATTTTTCAAGCACCAAGAGTTGGAAGCGTCTTTGGAGATGCTGCCCCTGCTGCCCCTGCGGGACATTGTGGTGTTCCCGCACATGGTGGCACCGCTTTTTGTCGGTCGTGACAAATCCGTCAACGCGCTCTCCAGCGCCATGAACAAGGACAAACGCATCTTTCTGGCCACCCAGAAAAACGCCGGCGTCGACGACCCCAAAGAGAAAGACATCTGCGACGTGGGCGTTATCGGGACCGTACTGCAGCTGCTGCGGCTTCCCGACGGCACCGTCAAGGCCCTGATCGAGGGTGCCCAGCGGGCCCGCATCCGCCGTTACGTCGCCAACCCCGACTTTTTTGAAGTCGAACTGTCCGTCCTGCCGGACATTCCTGCAAACACGATCGAAACCGAAGCCCTGCTCCGGGGTGTAACCGACGGGTTCAACGAGTACGCCAGCATCAACAAGAGCATCTCCAAGGAGCTGCTGGCCAAAGTTTCGGCCATTACCGACCCGTCCAAGCTGGCCGATTCGGTTGCGTCGCATTTTTCCTTCAAGCTTGAAAGCAAGCAGCAGCTGCTGGAAACTGTTGATCTGGGCAAGCGCCTTTCCCTGCTGGTCAAGCTGATCAAACTGGAGATTGAGGTTTTCCAGATGGATCAGCGCATCAAGGGTAGGGTCAAGGAGCAGATGGAAAAGACCCAGAAGAACTATTACCTGAACGAGCAGATGCGGGCCATCAAGAAAGAGATGGGCGCCGAAGACGAAATGGGCGATGAGCTCAAGGATCTTGAAAAAAAGATCAAGCGCAAGCGCATGTCCAAGGAAGCATCCGCCAAGGCCCGTCAGGAGTTTAAAAAGCTCAAGATGATGACGCCCATGTCGGCGGAAGCCACTGTCGTCAGGAATTATATCGACTGGATGATCAGCTTGCCATGGTTCAAGCGCAGTTCGGTCCGCCATGACCTGATCGAAGCGGAAAAGATTTTAAACGAAGACCACTACGGCCTTGAAAAGCCCAAAGAGCGCATTCTGGAGTACCTGGCCGTACAGACCCTGGTCAAGAAACTGCGCGGTCCCATTCTCTGTCTGGTGGGCCCGCCCGGTGTCGGCAAAACTTCCTTGGCCAAATCCGTCGCCCGTGCGACCGGGCGCAACTTCGTGCGCTTGTCGCTGGGCGGGGTGCGCGACGAAGCCGAGATCCGGGGGCACCGTCGGACCTACATCGGCGCCATGCCAGGCAAGGTGATCCAGAGCCTGAAAAAGGCCGGCGTCAACAACCCGGTCTTCTGCCTGGACGAAGTCGACAAGATGAGCATGGATTTCAGGGGTGATCCGTCTTCGGCGCTGCTGGAGGTGCTGGATCCGGAGCAGAACTACAGCTTTAACGACCACTACCTGGATATGGATTACGACCTGTCGGAAATCCTGTTCATCACCACGGCGAATACCTTGCCGGACATCCCGCTGCCCCTTCAGGACCGCATGGAGATCATCCGCCTGCCAGGCTACACGGAGCTTGAAAAATACAACATTGCCAAAGAGTTCCTGGTGCCCAAGCAGATCGAGGCCAACGGCCTCAAGGCGTCCGACATCTCTTTTTCCAAGGCCGCCATCCTGACGATCATTCAGCGCTACACCCGCGAAGCCGGGGTTCGCAACCTGGAGCGCGAGATCTCGTCCATCTGTCGCAAGACCGCGCGGCAGGTGGTGAACCTGAAAGAAGAAGACAAGAAACACGTCATAACCGCCAACACCGTAACCAAGCACCTGGGACCGCCGCCATTCAAAATCAGCCAGATCGAGGAAAAAGACCAGATCGGTCTGGTGACGGGGCTGGCCTGGACCCAGGTGGGCGGCGAACTGCTGGGGGTGGAGACCTTGACGATGCCCGGCAAAGGCAAACTCAATATTACCGGCAAACTGGGCGACGTGATGAAAGAGTCGGCCCAGGCCGCCGTGAGTTTTGTGCGATCGCGGGCCGAAAACCTGTGCATCGACAAGGAGTTCTACCGCAATCTGGACCTGCACATTCACATTCCCGAAGGCGCCATCCCCAAGGACGGGCCTTCGGCCGGGATCTCCATGTGTACATCGCTGGTGTCCGCTCTGACCCGCCGCCCGGTTCGGCGCGACGTGGCCATGACCGGTGAGATCACCTTGCGGGGGCGTGTGCTGCCCATCGGCGGTCTCAAGGAAAAGATGCTGGCCGCGCACCGCGGCGGGATCCGAAAGGTGATCATTCCCAAGGAAAACGAAAAAGACCTCAGGGATATCCCCAAGCTGGTGACCCGTCAGATGAAGGTGGTGGCCGTGGATCACATGGACGAGGTCCTGGGGCACGCCCTGGTGCTCGGAAAGGACGAACGGCTGTTTGCCAACGACGACATGCCGATTCAACTGGACAGCGACCCGTCCGACCAGCACTCCCTGTCCATCAATTGATGCGCTGATTCATCCATTTTTGTGTTGACTTTGTCAGATTGAATTGGTAACTAAGCGCTTCTTCAATTCTCCCTTGCGGAGGATTAGATCTTTATAAAAATTCGGGCGGATAGCTCAGTTGGGAGAGCACCGGCCTTACAAGCCGGGGGTCACAGGTTCAAGCCCTGTTCCGCCTACCAGCCATGACGCTGATAACATTTTCGGGGGCGTAGTTCAGTTTGGTTAGAACGCCGGCCTGTCACGCCGGAGGTCGCGAGTTCGAGTCTCGTCGCTCCCGCCATAAATAACAGGGGCTTACGGAATTAATCTGTAAGCCCTTTTTCTTTACTGAGTGAAAAACTGAGTGAATTTCAAGACGATTTTTCGATTTTTTCAATTTCAAGCAGTTGTATGGCCTCCTTCGTGTCGGTATAATTCCCTTCAACATAAATCTCGGTTGTTGTCTGACGGCGATGTCGCAGAACTTGTTGAACCTTTTTCAATCCTACTTTTTGAATGTCATTGAGATATTTGGCTACTGTGTGCCTGATATCATGATACCCAAATGGTTCGACTCTTGCTATTTGACAAAGACTCCTGAGTGTCTTTCGCCTTTCACCATAAGGGTTGCCGTAGTATTTGCTTTTCGGATTCATATGACAAAAAACGTATGGACTGGTCGGGTGGCGGTGCTTCCACTGCCATTTTAATAAACCATAGAGGTCATTATTCATCCATATTTTTTCATAGGTCATCTCACCTGGTTGGTTTTTTCGTGTCCCAAGGCGAACCCAGCGTTCATCAAAATTGATGTCATCTGCCCAGGTCCATCGCAACACTTCACTTTTTCTTGCCCCAGTGTGCCAATATGATCCAATTAAAACCCGGTCATGACCTTGTCCCGCCATCAAAACCTTTAGAATATCTTGGATAGGAATCAAGCGCCGAGGTTGCTTTTCGTGCAGTTTCTTTTTTATTGGAGCGGTGGGGTCGTACATGATTCCGTACATTTCTTGAACCCACGAATAGTAGGCACGAAGATTTTTACGATCCTTATTGGCGGCATTAGCGCTTTGATTCTTTGCCCGGTCATTAACGAATTCCAATACCATTGATGGTGTTACGTCTGTGACCGCTATGTCTCCAAAGGAACTGTAAAATCGTTCAAGACAATAGCGTTTTTCATCAACGGTTTTTGCACCGTATCTTGTTTCACAATCCGCAAGATATGCTTGGCATAGATCGTAGAGGGAAGGCTGTCTATCGGGTGAAGAAGGTTCTGTTGCTTCTTTCTTGACCCGTTCCTTTTCGTCTTTTATCCACTGACGCGCTTCGTCTTTGTACTTGAAGAATCCCTGCGCCCGGATCCTTTCTCCGTTCAGCATGAACTCCGCTCGCCAACCCCATTTCGTTTTCCAGATACTCATATAGTGCCCTCCGCGTTGTTCGCCAAGAGCCGCCTACCTTGGCAGCAGGCAGAATGCCCCGTCTCATCAGATCTCTCACCGTATCGACCTTAAGGGTCAATTCGCTGGCGACCTGATCGGGAGTCAGTATAGCGTTTGGCAACTGAGTGTCAACGCCCGTGCTTTCCAACATCGTTACTCCGTTTCCGGATCCAGAGTAACATATTCTTTTATTCGCCCCGCAGGGCATGTAACTCAATCTATGAAAGGTAATTGGTGTGTTGGCCATCGCCTGAGCGGTGACCGTAAAATAATAAGGGTTGGACCCTATGTGTTATTTTAGAATTGGTCAGTATTTCCCCATTGTCTTACAGGACAACGCTGACGTTTTTTCATGCCCTGAGAAATGTCAGGAATAAATTGCTGTTTGATTCCGGACAGTTCAGGGATTTCTCGATAGTTGTGCATTGCACATTAATTGCGTATCAGGGATTTTCCGGTTTCCTATCCTACCTGCCTTAGCAGGGTGTCTCGGCACCGTTCCTTGCGATGCCTGCCCACATTTACAATCACTTCGGGTAGATTGTTACTGCACCCCCGTCCCTGCTCACCGAGTGGTTGTTGACGGGCTACTCGCTTCCGCCCTATGCCCTGCGGATCTCGGGTGTTGCGCTTCCGGTATTTCGTTTTCAAAGAACACCATGACTGATACAGTATATTGACCACTATTTCAGAAAAATAAACAACTATTTGTATTTATTATGTTTACCATTTATTATATAACGAGTAGTGATATATATAGCGTTTATGGTAATTATGCCGATAACATATTAAGTCCATGATTTCAGCGAGATAGAGAAAATACAAGAAATGATAAAAAATTCAAAAAAAATTACGGCTAAAACCAAAAAACTCGTCCAGTTCCTGTTTCAGGACTTTTTGGAGATCGATGCTGAACAAATAAAAGGGATCGCAGGTGATGCGCAAAAAGCTGAGGATTGCTGGAATAAGCTTGTCGTCCTTCTCTTTGACAATGGATTCTGGATGGATGAACTTGATTCCGAAGACATGGAAAATATCGACCACGAGAGATTGATCGTTGAATACCACGCCTTGCTTAAACCTATGTGGGACCAGTTCAAGATAGCTCTGATTGATTATAAAAATGAAATTGTCCCTTCGAGAGAAAAAGCACTGGCATTGGAGCGGGACATTGAAAATTTAACGACCACTGAATATTACCAATACAAAGACCTTCTCAGGCAAAGTGATCATGCCCATCGAGAACGGTTTTACGATATGACCGTGCAGTTCAAGTTTTCGTTGGATCCTGGTCATGCCACCTTTTATAAAAGGACAATCGATATCGTTAATAATTTATTGGACCTTCTAAGCGGCTTGCCCTTGTCATTTTTTAGGGAATGCGATCACTGCAGAAAATTTATCGTATTGACCCGCAGCGATAAACGGTTCTGCCCAGGTTGTGCAGCTAAGAAAAATCAAAAGGACAAATGGCGGAATAATCCTGAAGGGATGAAGTTGAAGGAAAAAATTCGATACCGCACGAAGCGCAAGCAATCAGACTGACACAATCGGTCTATACAATCCCCTGGCATATCCCGCCGTTGTGAAGCGCATCAATACACGAAACCCACACGCAGCTGACCAATACAGCCGGTCATAACCCAGACGGAAACAGTCCTGCACGATGACCTCCTTGTGACAGATGTCACAAGTGCCAAACATTTTAAAACTGCCCTCGCTCGACATATTGTTCCTCCAGCGTCATAAGGGGAAAGTAGAAGCGTTGGGGCGTATCCAACCCGTCAGGCTGTCTAATCAACGGGGGCCAACTCCAGATAGTAATCCTGACATGACTGGCATATCAAAGAAATTCTATATTCCAACTCCGCCTGTGAAGTTCGAAAAAGCACGGCTGACTTTCCACAGATTTTACAAGTTCGATTAGCCTTGGCGATGGCAGCTTGAACTCTAACATTATCATCACCCAAAACGTTAATTAATTCCTGGATTCGGTTCATCTGAGACTCCAGCGGAAAAGAAAGTCAGGTATCAGATTAGCAAATTTCCTTTGGTGTCAGATGGAAAAATGAGCATCAGGGCAGTCCAATGATAGTAATCAGGTCAGCAGGTTTTTGTTCCCATCGCTGCAAATGGACAGAGCATATTTTGTACCGTTTTAGCATTGCTCAATAAATATATAAAATTATCAGCTTGTTAAATTATTAACCGCTCTTCAAGATATTGTAAATTTGATGATGATTATGTAAATTGTTACATAGGTTAGAGGTAAAGGGGCCAAAGTTGATCATTGAGGACATTGAAGTGGAAATACCGATAGCTGTTATTTTTGAGCGCTTTTTGGGTGATGGATCCTGCATGACCCCACGATGGGGTGAAAGAGTCAAAGTTAATGGGGTAGTCTGCAATCAGATTACCCCATTTTAGTGGACCAAGTCCTTTGTGTTGAAAATCTATCTTCATACGATATGACATGCCTGGCGAATAAGAATTAGTCGTTATTTTCTATCAGCTTGGGGCGCGGCCCTGAATCAAAATAGAAGTTTGCATATCTGACAAACGGCGGGGCACTTGATGCAATATCTATTGAACTACCTTTCTTTGCATCCTTGTCGTCGTGGGGAGGGTGAGAACCTGCAAGTGCACGAATCGCATTGCCCTTATTGGTAACCTTTATTTTTCCGGTAAATCGACCGCTGGTTGACGGAATGTAAAAGCCTTCGTAAAGGCCTTTTTTGCGTAAATCGGAAGACGACTCATGAAGCTCAATCATTGATTTCTGACCGATGGGAGACGTAACTTCCGCCACGACGCCTATGTCAGATAAAGGTTCTATCCAGTTAACATTGGCCCAAATGCGGACCGGTGTCCCTTTGGGGTTTTGCTTGGTTGCATCACCATACACATTCAAACGCGGGTTTTCTGATGCCGCCAATGCACTATACGTACTTTTCGATTTATCCGAATCATCCTTGACGATCATCATGTGCCAGACGCCTGGCGTGGGTTTTTCGATCACCACTTGTTCGAGTCCATTTTTTTTGAAATATGCCCTGCCAAGCGATCCAAAATCAACCTCATTGTCCTCTGGATCAAGTAAATAGCACCAGGCCGGATCTTTGGCGTTGTGCTTTCGAAAGCAAAAGAACGCCCTTACGCTACCCTCTTCGATTAGCACCGGAATGCTCACTGCGTTACTTCTTTTCGGATTGCCTTTCGGTTTGATTCTAAAGTCAATCAATCGCTTGTCAGCCAGCAACTTCAACAATTGCGGTTTAGACTTTTTCTGTTTTGATTTACGTGTTGCTTTAATTTCCCCAGCGGCTGCGCCAAGTTCTCCATACCAATCACGCACAACCCCCTGACGTAGTTCAAATGAAATACGCAGTACCGACTCGATGAAGTCATCCGTATCAATGCCCGAATACGAAACACCGCCGGTTTCTGCTGCTAAATCATCCAGTAAATCCATATCAACTTCGTCTTGCTGACCAAAACCTAACGCGTAAATCGGCGTATGTTCAGACTTAAATTGGTCGATGACCGAGCGCGCATCTGTATTATTAGGTCTATTGTGTAGGCCATCTGTCATCAATATCACCGCTTTAACAGCCGCAGTCCCGGGTACCTCATCGCTGACCTGTTTCAAACCCTCCAGCAGTGCATCTCGAATATTTGTGAACCCATTTGGCGTAACGTCGAGCTGGCTGGCAAAGTCTCCAGCAGAACCTTCGATTAATTCAATCAAAGACTGGGTGGTGGTATGATTTTCGTTGTACCAGGTTAATGACACATACTCACCAGGGACATAGGTGTTTAACCATGTTTCAGCCGCAGCCTGCGCATTGGCCATCTTGCCACTGGAACCCATCGAGCCTGAACGATCAAAAACGATTGCCAATCTTCGCTGTTGAAGAAGCTCTTCAAATGTTGGGTCAGTGTAGGTCAATTCCGGCGCAGACTCGATATCAAAACCATGTTGTTCCTGCATATTGTCCACCAGTGTTTGCCAGCAAGATTTAGCGTGTAATGCGTGCTGAGCATTTTCAGGGTTGCCGGGTTCATGGTTATCGTCATGGCACAGCAATTGGCCTGCACTGTCTGCACCATCGTAATCGGCATTTTGCATGATAGATCTACCTGAACAATATGAATCCTCGTAGACGTGAATCGGAGAAGCCGCATCGATCTGAGGAATGGCGTTAATTGTCAGTCCATCTGCATTAAGCTTTGTAAACGGGGCATTCGTAGTCGCGTAGTTGTCACGAACATTAAACATGACACGCCTCTGTAGGTCATTCCCGATCCTCAGGTTAAATGTAGCGTAATCACCCGGAATTTCCTGGCCTGGAACCAACGGAACAATTCGTCCTCGGAGGTCATCAGGAGTATCTGGTCCGTTCGGAAACTCAGCTACGTCAATCAGCGAATCCAAATCCACATTTTCATCGATTTCCAACTGGAACCACTCTGTTCGATATTCATCGCTGACGTTAAACATGTAGTGAACCAATTCATGGACAATGGTATTCGCAATCGTTGCCATCCCAAAATTGGCGCCGATATTGGCATTTCCCCCATACAGCGAAAACCGATTCAAATAGGCATATCCTTTAACATCCAGGTGAGCCTGGACAACTATGTCTGCGTGACCACCCAAAACGACTCCGGATGAAGTTGTACCTCCGGCTGGGGCAGAAAAACTGATCTTGCCAATCTTTAGTTTCTGTCGAGTTGCTGTGTGGAAGCGCTGCGCGGCTTGCCGAAAAGCGTCTTGCCATTCGTTACGTGTTGTAGGTGTCAGTGGAAACTGAAAAGTCACCAGTAAGCTGACCTCGCCTGTCGCGTTATTTATATATCCTAATCCCATCGTATTTCTCCATGTTTGAGGTTCCTGAACTGAATAGCAACATCAGAAAGGAACTGATGAAACTTATTCATCCACAAACTCTAATCACAGCATGTGTCAAATACAAGACAAGGTCGGACACCATCAGCGCTCATCATCACAAGTATGTTTGAAATCCGGATCCGGGATCTGTGGTTTTAAGACGCTCTCCTGATTGTTCCAAAATTTTCGAATGAAAACGAAAATGGTATTTGGGATGGTTGGCCATCACTTGGACGGTGTTCGTAATATGATCAAGTTGGACCCTATCAAGAAATCTGAATATTTGACGATATATAAATTTAATAAAATCGGTGGATTGTAAGGCCCGATTTCAAACTCTATGGCTCCAAGGGAATACAAATGGCTAAGGCAAAAAAAATGATAGCTCCCAAAGAGCAATCGAAAAAAGTCCCGTTAACACCTGAAGTGTTGCTTCCAGAGTCGAATTCAGCAGCTGTGTTTGCAATGGATAGTACAAGTATTACCGCATTCACAGATGATGATAATATCTATTATTCCAAGGAAATTATAGAAAAAACCAGGGCAGAATTCAGCATCGATCGATTAAAAGCTAAAATTGGGGACGATAAAACTGAATTTTTAGTGGAAGGTGAACGGCAGATACAAAAGCTTTGGCATGGAATCGAGGCACTGACAGTTCACAATACCATGTTTGTAGTTCTTTTTTTGATTTCAATCGGAGAAATCTTAAACGAGGTCAGCGAACAGCTGTCACATGTTAGCGGCGGCCTGAAAATGTCTTAAAAGCGCCGGATTAAAAATGCATGCTTGAGACAACGAGAAGTTGGACTGCCAGAACCTTTTCAGGAGGCTCCGGCAACTTTTTGCAGATGGCTTTTAGACCTCGATTTGTTCTTTCATACGGATAATATGTAGAAAACTTTCTGGGGCGTGGTTCATCTTGGCCGCATTAAAATACACTTCAATTTTTTTGATGGCTTCTAATGATAATTCTATAAGGCCCTGGAAATTTGCATTTTTTTTCTTGCCTGCTGGTGTTTAATTTGTTAGAGATATCGGGTGTTACAATGCACGTGTGTAGAATTTAGCTCTCTCGAGTCTTGTATCTCTTATAGCTCTGAAAAAATGGATACTGAAAATTTTGCTTGGGATGCGCATTTGCGCTCAAACAATGCCGAAGCTGCCATAAAAGCTAAGTGCGCCTCACGCTATTCCTTGTTCATCGAATTCAAAGAAAAAAATATTTTTCAACCAGACGAGGAACTGAAGCTTTTTCTCAAGTTAAATGGAGACATTCATGAACTAGGCCCCTGCCGGTTAATCGATGGCACTGACGATGACGTCTTCACACAACGACTCATAGGAACCCGGGAAATATTCGATTTTGAAAATCTATTCCGCAACCATAAGCTAATTAATCTTCAGGACGCCTTTCATGAATTACCTATGGCGCTGGCGCGCAAGGAAATGGTTCGTCAGTGTTTTAAAGAATTCACGGGCAATCTCGTCTATGACATGAGCTTGTATCAGCACTTTTTTGAACAAGTGGATGCGCGATGCAAAAGTGAGGCTCCAAAAATCATAACTGAAATTCAGAGCGCAATCATCAATACGACTGGAAAGGATTTTCTGCATTTTTTCAACCAGAAATTAGATGAATTAGCTGATCTGGTTTCAGACTTCAGCGAAGAAGAGCACTATATTCATTGCTTCTATTTTAGAAAACACATGCACAGGTATATCTTCATGGCCCCATTCACCGAGAGATGTATTACAAAACCAAGGGGATATTCCGGCGATTTTGAAAGCATGCGCATGATCTATGCGAATGATTACCAGGGTGATTCGATCATGGGCAAATTGTTGCATAAAAATTGCGTCGGACACCGCTCATGTCAATCGGTGAGGGAGAGGATAAGCCTGGTTTCGGAAATTCTATACAATTTTGAACAAAAACAAACGCCACGACCTAATGAAAAAATCAATATTTTATCAGTAGGTTGTGGGCCAGCCGAGGAGATAAAGAATATCATTAAAACCTCGGCTGATACGCAAAAGTACCGAATTTCGCTTTTGGATCAAGACCCAGCCGCGTTGGAGGCCGCAACCCGGACGATCAGCGGCGTCGAACAGAAGGTTGGATCAAAAATTTCTGCTGAATATTTAGAGTGCTCTGTCCGCACTATGTTATTTTCACGTAGGTTGAAACGGAAATGGGGACAGTTTGACTTTATCTATTCACTTGGTCTTTTTGATTATTTAGCCGAGCGCGTTGCTAAAGCGGTAATGAAGAGGCTTTTTGATCTTTTAGTGCCTGGTGGGGAAATGCTGGCTGGTAATTTCCACGTCAATAATCCTGCCAGGTGGTACATGACTTACTGGGCCGATTGGCCACTGATTTATAGAACTGAAAAACAATTTCTAAGTTTATTTCCAAACGAAGGTCAGGCATCCGTGAAGTTGTTCTATGAAAAAGCCGGCTGCCAGATGTTTCTACATATCAAAAAACCGACAACTTATCCGACTTTATATTCCTGACTCACGCTTCCAAGCAAACTCATCCAACTCTATTCAGCTCCCTTGCTGATATTAACATCAATCTCTCGCCCTTAATTCTGACGCAATTTTGCGTCATAATTTTGACTATTCGGCAACATCAGAACTCACCAATCGACAACCCGCTACCTATTGCCTGATAATAAATTTCATTTCAGCATATTATGAAATTCCGCAGGGAGGTTTTCAATCTGACAATCTTTCAGATATCTGGCATGGTATTTGCGTTTTCTTCAGTATGGCATAGGGTAGCTTTCGAGCAAGCATCCTTCCCAATTACCATTGGGATTTGTTTGTCTTTAATTTAGGGATTGAAATTAAAATTGCGCTAATAATTTTTCTTACAAATTAATCATCGCAAAGAGAAAAGCTAAAATGACCACATCATTGAAATTCAGTATAAGATCAAATGAAGTGGCAATTGATCGGACAGAAGGCGAAATTATCCGCTTTCTTAAATCACACGACACCGAGACCACTGCGATCGGAAAGCAGATCATGGTGCTCAGAGAGTTACTTATCAGCAGGAAAAGTTTTTACAGTGATCGATTGTCCGAAGCTGAAGTTATTATCAATGTTGAAATCGGTGATGAGCAAATCGTAACGGAAGTTAGTTATCCAATCGACAAAAAATCAGATAAGCGCTTGGTCGAACTTGACAGGACAATTCAATTCATCAGAAGCTTTCATGACCCTTTCGAGCCCTATTGCATGCAGCGAATAGGAACCTACCCAAATCGCATGGCAGAGGCTGAGAGGTGGCTGGGATTGACAAAAATAGCTTATGAAGCAAGAGCTGTGATTGATTTTTACATCAGTGAAGATAATATGTTGAACATATCGGCCATTAGAAAAAAATGAACTTTACCTCTTCGATAAAGAACGGGGTTGATCATTTGAAGCCAGGTCCGACTTCACTTGAAACTTTTAAAGTTAAATGGTTGACACTTTCCTTTCCTAAGCATATCGAAAATGAATACCAGGAACATTATTTTCGGGAGTCTTTACAACATGTTCGTATTGCTCTAGCCCTTGGTATCCTGATTTACTCTCTATTCGGAATACTTGATGCTTGGCTAGCGCCGGATACGAAGCACAAATTCTGGTTTATTCGATTCAGCATCCTAACCCCCTATGCTTTGGCGGCACTGCTCTTTACTTTTACAAAATATTTTAAATCCTATTGGCAGCTCACGGTCACAAGTGTAGTAATTGTAGCGGGACTTTGCATTATCGCAATGATTTCTATTGCGCCTTACCCCGCCAGCCATTCATATTACGCTGGATTAATTTTGGTCCTTTTTTTTGGTTACACGTTTTTCAAGCTTAGTTTCTTCTGGTCAACATTGGCCGGTTGGATGATCGTTATTGCATATGAATTCGCTTCAATATGGCTCAATCCGACACCAGTGCCTATTCTAATTAACAACAATTTTTTCTTTTTAACGGCTAACATCCTTGGGATGTTTGCTTGCTATTCAATTCAATACTATCTTCGCAGGGAATACATTCAATCAAGACATTTGGCAGAGGAGAAAAAAAAAGTCAGTCAAGTCAACAAAGAACTAGAACAAAGAGTCATTGAAAGAACGGCTCAACTCGAACAAAGCAACCTTACCCTAAAACAAGAAATCATTGAGCGCAAACGAGCTGAGAAGGAGCAACGTTATCTTGAAAGCCAATTACGCAAATCACAAAAAATGGAGGCCATCGGAACCTTGGCGGGGGGGGTGGCCCACGATCTAAACAATATTTTGTCCGGAATTGTCAGCTATCCTGAGCTGCTGCTGTTAGATCTTTCAGATGATAGTCCACTGCGCCAACCGATCTTGACGATCCAGGAATCAGGCAATAAAGCGGCGGCGATTGTAGATGACCTTCTCGCCTTAGCGCGTAGAGGTGTGTCGAAGACCGAGTTAGTATGCCTTAACGACATCATAGAACAGTATATGACTAGCCCCGAATACAAAAAGATGTGCAGCTATCATCCAAGCGTAACCATTGAATCGAATCTTGAAGCAAACTTAGCCAGTATCATCGGCTCGCCGATTCATCTTTTCAAAGTTGTAATGAATTTAGTGTCAAATGCTGTGGAAGCTATTCCGGACAGAGGGTGTGTAGTTCTTAGTACCCACTGCCAACTAGCCGAAAAGCCGATTCAGGCCTTCGATACCATCCCGAGAGGCGAATACGTCGTCCTAACGATATCTGATACAGGATGTGGAATCCTATCCTCGGATGTTGAGAGAATATTCGAACCCTTTTATACCAAAAAAAAAATGGGACGCAGCGGTACAGGATTAGGCATGGCCGTCGTTTGGGGTTCCATTAAGGATCACAAAGGGTTTATTGATATAAAAAGCACCGAGGGTGTGGGCACCACTGTCAGCATATATTTCCCCGCCACTCATCAAAAATGCACAATAAAGAGAAAATCACCAGAATCATACCACAAATTCATGGGCAGAGGAGAGTCAATTCTATTGGTTGACGATGTTAAAGAGCAGCGTGTGATAGCGTCTGGAATGTTAAAAAAACTTGGTTATCAGGTTTATGTAGTTTCCAGTGGGGAGGAGGCTGTCTCCTACCTTCGGGAGCACTCGGCTGATCTGTTGGTGCTGGACATGATTATGGAACCAGGAATTAACGGGCTGGAAACGTACAAGAAGATTCTCAAGATACGGCCAGAACAAAAAGCGATTATTGCCAGCGGCTATTCGAACAAAACAATGCTGAGGGAAATGGGATTCCTCGGAGCGAAAAATCAAATAAAAAAACCTTATTCAATGGAAGCCCTTGGACTCGCCGTTCGGTCTGAGTTGGATCGCTCCATAGCTGAATTTAAGAATTAACATTCAGATAATCTCAGTAATTTCCGGTTAGGCACTTGCATATCACTATCCGAAAATATTTTGTAATGACGTTAAATTTTTCTTGACAACAAGTATTCAATGTGCGGCGCGATTTTGTATAACTCATTATTATAGGAGGTTATACATGCCGCGCACGCTTCATCCATGGGAGAAACCAAGCTCCGTCTCTTTTTATGAACTTTTCAAGCCCGCTTTAGACGCCATGAATGCGATGCCCGAACTCGAGTCCAGAGGAAATCGACCGCTGAAAATGTCTTTCGAGGAACATCTTGGGACAGGCATCGGCTACATCATTTCTGTTTTGCTCCAACACATCATCTGGGCAGTCGCCATCTTGCTGATTGGTTCATTTATTTACCTGGAGAGACGCAGCTGCTGAAACCATGAATAAAAGAAAAGAAACCATGCTCATGATCAATCGACCGATCCTGACCGGCAACTTGGGGGAAGTAGGTGTTTAGGGTGTTCAGGGGTGTTTATGTGTCGGCTAAACACCTCTTAAATGATGGAACCTATTGGAATTGTATGGCTTATCCGATGATTGTGTTGGAGGTGTTTAGGTGTTTATGGTGTTTACCTCCGCTTGACGTGCATAAGGCCGGATTTTTTTGGCGGAGCTGTCCCGTTCTGCAATCAGGCCTAAAGTGAGATTTGATATTGGTATCTGTACCGATGTTCTGGAAAAATTTTGGATCATCGGAATGTACATATAATCGAGCTGGCTCTCCAGATCTATGAGGAGCGGGATATTCCGATCTGAGGACCTACTATCCAGCCGCTAAAAGTGAGATCCAGTGGCAGTTCCATAAAAGCCACGCTTATCCGTTTACCAATATTTATTCATCAATCCATTAGCTCATAGCTCTCTAAATCATCTCAACATTCACCCAAAAATCCACTAAAGTTTTCACATTAGTCGCCGATGGGAACTGTTGAACCTCTCGAATCATTCAAAGCTCCATTACATTTTTATCTGCTCAACCAAATCAATAGAAAGGAGAAACCATATGAAAAAGAGGTTTTTGAAAAGATTGTTTTGTGTCTTGGTATCGATTTTGTTTTTCGTCTCCTGTGGAGGTGGAGGTGATGGAACATCGTCAACACCGACTGATACTACGACTGGCACCACAATTAGCGGAGTTGCCTCGAAAGGATTGATTTTTGGTGGCACGATAGAGATCTATGAAATTACGAGGAATGGGGAAAAAGGTGAACTGTTAGGTTCAACAGATACCGATAACGAAGGGCGCTACTCGCTTTTAATCGATTTTGAGGGTCCCGTATTGGTGGAAGTCAGCGGAGGTACTTATACTGACGAGGCGACCGGTCAAACCTTAACCTTGGCTGAACCTCTTAGAGCGGCTTTGCCATTTGTAACCACAGACATTGAAGTGGCAGTGACTCCGGTTACCGAGCTTGCTGTGCGCATAGCATCCTCCACCGGGAATATGGATGCAACGAAGATTCAGGAAGCTAATGACCTATTATCTCAATTAGTTGGTGAAGACATCGTTTCAACTCTACCAGCCGATTGTGACGACTCGTCAGCATTTGGCAGTGCCGATGCTGATGCTCAAAATTATGCCCTCTTCTTGGCTGCCCTTTCTCAAATGTCGGAAACATCCGGCCAAAAGCTATCGGAAGTCCTCGAAGCCATTGAAGAGGACCTGGAAGACATGCAAATGGATCAGACTTCGGGTGACCTTCTCACTGCATTGAATGATTTTCTTGCCAGTGAAAACAATCAGACCGGAGTTAATGAAGCTACAGAGCTGGTTGACGTGATCGAAGACATTGTTGAAAATGGAATGGACCCTACCTATAGAATGGGAAGCGGATATCTGCAGTATCGAACATTCGAATCTGGCACGGCCTATCGTGGTTATTTTTCTGCAACAAAAAGCGGATTACCTATCCAAATAGACGATGTTGCCAGTTTGACAATAAAAAACAGCCAGAACCAGGATGTCAATTTCTCCAATGTTGGATTTTGGAATGGTAGATACTATTATTACGATTGTCGAACGGAACCCTGCACCGAGAAAGGTCCTTACAAGGAGAGTGGATTTTATGGCTCTTTGGACACCTTGTCTTCAGATACCTACCGCATTGATTTATTGACGACCAACGGGCAAACTGCAACTACAACGATTCCTTACACGGTTCCATTGGCACTTCCCTTAGTAACCAGTGCCTCAATGCAAAGCCAATGGTCGAATGGTGACCTTATCCTTAGTTGGACGAACCCAACAGGAGGGTCTAATTGGTCTGAAGTCGATCAGATTAGGGTGGTACTATTTGATATAGAAAACAGAGAGTTACTGTATGTTTCACTCGGTGTGAATACGCAAACTGTTACCCTGCCCAGTGAATTGGTAGCCAAAGCATCTAAATTGGGCGTTGGTGGAGTTACCACCTGGCAAGTGCAAACCCGAGCTTACGATACCAATGGTATGAACTATGCCCGTGGTAATTCCGATCAAAAAGGGCTATCCTATGCTATCGGCTATTCCTATCTCCAATATCGTACTTTCGAGGATGCCAGCAGGAACCAATACCGTGCTTGGATGGAAGTCCGCACTGATGGTGGTTTGGCGGCCACAGATGATTTTACTAATTTCAGAATTACTGACTCGTCAGATTCCATCGTCTCACCATCAAATACACCAGTACTCTGGATTCCTCAATTTCCCTACCTCATTTACAATTGCTTGACGACTCCCTGTACGCTGGGTAATACCTTTGAAGAAAGCGGTTTTTCAGCCAGCTACAGTGACCTTCCGGAGGGTAGCTACCAGTTAATGGCAGACTCTTATGAAGGACCACTGTCAACTGTTATCGAATTTCCCGGCAAGCTTGAACTACCGGTAATTCCCAGCGCCAGTATGCAAGCTCAGGAGGAGACGAATGGTGATTTGACACTCAGCTGGACAAATCCAACCACAGAAGCCAACTGGTCAGAGGTTGACCAAATTCGCATCGTACTGAGCGACCAGGATGGAAATGACCTTCTTTATGTGAAAGTTAAGCCATCGGACAATACTGTGACAATACCAAGCGACGCCAAGGCGATCGCTGAATCGATCAGTGGCGGTACTATCAGCCAATGGACCATGCAAACCCGTGCATATGATCAGAACAACATAAATATCGCCAGAGGAATTTCTTGGTACAACGGTAATTAAACCTCAAAGGCTGTGTTAATTAGGGGGGAGGCGATTGCCTCCCCCTATTATTATTCTTTAAGGACGGTGGTTCGAACCTCCTTAGCTCATATACCTGCACGTATAGTTCAATCGCCAAAACACCATAAACACCTAAACACCTCAATTGAAAAGACCCAGAACCCTTTATTCATGAAGGTTTCGCGACCCCTGCTGACCTCATCAAGACAGAGATCGAAGCGCTATACCCCACTATCAGCTTGCCGGTAGCGGTCTGTCTGATTTCAACCGGTGAACCAATTCTGTACGACGAGGAGGGCAATTCATATGGCAGCGTATCCGTTTCGAAAGATGACAACCAGGCAGTTGAGAAAGCTGCTGAAGGATGAAAGAGAACGAAGCCGGTATTTGAAGGAATCGCCTGAGTGCCCTAACACTGACCCGCCAGCATATCCATCGATAAGAATCCAACCCACCCAACCGCATCAAACCGAGATTTCAACCGAGTCCTTTTAATCGACACCAGCAAGAATCCTTTCAAAATCCGAAATATTCCGGGAGCCGCCCGTCCGATTGTATGTATACGCACCCTGTTAGAGTCGTCAGGGGAAATATAATGCGCCTGGTGGTGAAAGGCGTATCTCCCGGATACAAACTAAATGGAGAACACAATGAAACAGAAATTGACCACCCTTGGAAAAGTCTTTGACCGCGTCGATAAGATGTCCGCTGGTTGCTATGACCTGAACATCGACGTCCCCGATATATCATTCGATAACCTCGACGTGCTTCGTATTGCCGGTGAACCCCATCCTGTCAGGACCGTGGCACAGCGATCAATTTCAAACCGCCTTGGTATACCTTATCCGTATCTGAGACGGTGTCCACCTGATGTGCAGGCGCTGAATCTGAATCACTGGATAACCCAGGAAAAGAATGACCAGTTGCTTTTCCGTTTCGATGGGCAGGATGTTCGGGCACTGTTCACGACCAAGTATATTCCCGTGGACAATTTCGAAGTCTGCGAGCGCTTGGATTCACTGGGATATGGACCGGACACCGAAGTGCAGTGCCACTTTGATCCCGAGTTCATGTCGTTGAGTATCCCGGACGGTGCCAAGGCTTTTGATATCAACGGCGACAGATTTAAACCGGGAATCAGCATTTCGAATTCTGAAGTGGGCCTTGCATCGTTGTCCATCTCGGCATTCGTGTTGAGGTTGATCTGCACCAATGGTCTGGTGGCCAAATCCGATGTATCAGCATCATACCGGCATGTCAGCACAAAGATCCTTTCCGAGTTCCCACTGGTTCTGGACAAGGTTTCTTACGAATTGGGCAACCAGCGATCACAGTTCAAGTTGTCCATGGAGTCGCCGGTTGATGACCCTGAATCAACCCTGAATAGTTTCAATCGTCAGTTTGGTCTGAATGCACCCGAGAAGGATGCTGTGGAGTGGGCCTGGCCGATGGAGATGGGGGATACCATGTTCGCTGTGGTCAACACATATACCAGAGCGGCTCAGTGGGATGAATTGTCCGCGGAATCGAGCTTTCGACTGTCTCGGGTTGGCGGGAATATATTGGGAATGTTGAACTGATAAACGAACAGCTGTTCGTTTTCTATGGTAGATGAGGAACCCTCCTGGCCGGTGGATTACCAGGAGGGCTCCATTTTCTATCAATAGTTATTCACAGGATTGGCCTACTCGAATTTTATTCTGGCCAAGATGAAGTAATGTCCGAACCGTTTGCCGGCAGCCTCGACCTTGCCCGCGCCAGGTATGAGACGGACAGGCACACGATCAGCGTCAAAATTGGTTGTGCAGAAATTTAAAAATCGTTATTTTCAATCGATATCTAAATCCCATGATCCAACTTCACACTGACCACTCTCGTTAAGGCCAACAGCTACAACTGATCCATCAGATTTCAAACCTATTGTGATGAAATAACCTGCATCAACCTGAACAATATCGTTCCATGAATTTACTTCAGTTTCTCCAAACTGATTTCTTCCAACCGCTACGACTGTTCCATTTAATTTTAAACCTACTGTGTGATAACTACCTGCGGAAACCTGTACAATACTGCTCCATGAATCTACATCACAACGACCATTATCATTAGACCCGACCGCTACGACTGTTCCATCAGATTTTAAGCCTACTGTGTGAATGTGACCGGCAGATACGTCAACAATATTAGTCCAACTTTCTACATCACACTGACCATAGGTGTTTTCCCCATCAGCTACAACTGTACCATCAGCTTTCAAACCTACTGCATTCATGCCTCCACCATATATTTTTATAATATTATCCCAGTTACTTACGTCTACCGTATCTTCATACATTCCACCAGAATCAAATGTGAAGGTTCCGGCAGCCACAACTGAACCATCAGATTTCAAGCCTAAAGAGTGATAAGATCCTGCAGAAACTTGTATAATATCACTCCATGAAGCTACATCACTTCGACTGTCATTGTTAAATCCCACGGATACAACTGAACCATCAGATTTAAGACCGATTGTAAAATAACCATCTGATGCGGAAACTTGAGTTATATCACTCCATGAGCTTACGTTGGTCGCACCATGGGGGTCATTGCCTGCGGCTAAAACTGAACCATCAGATTTCAAGCCTATGGTAAAAAAGGCGCCTGTAGACACCATACTCTCATAAGATCTTGCTGGTTCTTCGCACTCATCACCCACACCGTTACCGTCAGAATCGGCTTGGTCAGGGTTGTAAGTGATTGGGCAGTTGTCTTCCTGGTCTTCAATGCCATCATTGTCAATATCAGAAATTCCAGGACAAACTTCATCATTACCATCGCAGTCTTGGTCAATTCCGTCACCACAGATTTCTGGTGCTCCAGGGTAGATGTTTTCATCAAAGTCGTCGCAGTCTTCGTCAGAAAGATATCCGTCATTGTCAACATCCGAGGCAACTTCCGCAACTTGATCTATGCATAGCTGCGAACATGAATCATAGAACTGCATTTTATCATTTAGATCTAATGTGAATTCTGCGAATAAATCAATATCTATTAGGACTTTACCTGGTTTTAAATATATAGGTTCTAATACATAACCAGGTACCGTTCCTGTTGGAATTAGTCCATTTACAAATCCTTTTATCAATGGCATGCTTTGATTGATGTCAAGAACCACTTTTATGCCTTCTACATTCCAATTATTTTGCCATAAGGTCCTTTTACTTTTTTCTTTATCAAACTCACGTAGGTTTTCAATTACCATGAGAAAAATGTATGGGGCATTCTCGAATTCTTTTATTGCTGGCCCAAGCTCATCTACATTTGGAATAAGGCTGGTACCTCGATAACCGAGATTTCGAAAAATGTTGTAATGTACAATTGTTGAACCGTTGACGTCCTTTGCTCCTTTTACGGTGGCACTAAATAGTTTTGGGTTTTCCTGTGACCAATCATCGTTTAAAGAATATTGTATTGCTTCTTCTCCATTGACAATTCCTACTTCTTCTAATTCTAATAACCCGAAAACAAAATTCGTTGATATGGCATCAAAAACCGTTCCAATTACAGGTATGATATCTCCAATAAGAACTTTGCCATAAATCGTTATTATTTTTGCGAAAATTAATACTGATTGGCCTATCAACGATTCACCAATGTGTTCTCCAACATTCATTATAAAGAATAGGTTTTGAAGTCTTAACACTTTCTCTTCAGGTCTCTCGCTTTCTTTTAGGATTTCTCCAAACTCTATCGCATAATCACAAAACTCTATCGCATCCATCCCTGTTTTCAGAGAGAAATCGTCTGCATTTTGCAATAATTCACTAATTGATCCTCCCACTCCTATAATATCTGAAATTATAGATCTTTTAAGTTTGACTCTATCAGAGAGTTTGTCCATGAAGTCGGCGTTGGAATCGATATCCAAGCTTCTAATGTAATCTAATGCCAAATCGTAGGAGGCTTGTTCATTTGGAGAATAGTTTGTGTTATCCGTCATTAAGTCTTCATGAGTAGATGCACCATAATCGGAAAAAGAGCTCGCTTTGAAGGTTATGAGGTTGTTTTCTTCGTCAATTTTAACAATTTTGTTATACCCGATCCTAGTTGAAGTGACACCATAGTCTCCGTGCATCACAAAAATTGAGGATTTTAGCGTTCCTGGTGGAAGTTCATCAGGATCAAAAGGGATGGTCACTGTTGCTGGCAGGGGTAAGGATTCACCTTTCTGCAAAGTATTTACTGTTATGTTTATGACCGGGCCAATATATTTTATTCCTTGCACATATTCCGGAGATTCCTGAAATTCAATTGTTACTAATGCCCCATCTGTCAGGCTATCTGCTGGAAAATCAATTTTTGTGCCATACAGGATATGGTTTGTGTCGGTTATTTCTATTGTACCACCAGAAGAATTCAATGTTGAATTAATGGGTTGGTCAGTATTTGTATTTTCAACCTCATTATCGCCACCTCCTCCACCTCCTCCGCAGGCTATTAGAATTGTCATAATTAGTGCGAGCAGTGTCAGCATTAACGTGATGGCGTGGTGGCGTATGCGAGTCATCTGTTTCCTCCGAGCAGAAAGTGTTTATAAACAGGATGTTCTGGATTGAAATGTGCCCAAGCAAGTTTTGTGCATGAAATCATAAATTAATATTTGATATTGTTTTCAATATATTGCGAATTGATGAAAGTTTGGATTGATCGCATTTATATAACGATTTACCTATTTCTTGTTACATTGGTTTCTGTCTAAGCCTCCCAATTCGTTAAGTTCATCTCATGGTGGATTTCCGCTGGTTTAATAGCGAAAGGCTGCCTCGTAAGCAAATTGAAAAATTAGCAGGTTTCAGTGACAATACAATGACAAATTATACTTCAGCCGGCCAATAAATGCGTTTTTGGAAATGATTGGAACCTCAGCGACAGAAAGGAATCCAATTCATTTTTGTAGTCGCCATTTGTCCTTGCCAGGCACTGGGAAATGGCCCGGGTAAACGCCTCGAAATCGGAATAGCACGTCGAGTACAGGCATTTTCTTTTCACGAATTTCCAAACCCGTTCGATCAGGTTGAGATTCGGCGAATACGATGGCAAGTACAGCAATTCGATTTCAAATAGCCGTGCTGTGTTTTGAACCAACCTGCACTTTTGGTATCTGGCGTTGTCCAGAACGACGGTAATCGGAAGATCCGCAAACCGTTGATACAGCTTTGCTGTCCTAATCGCCAGTTAATGGCACAACGAAATCGAGAAAATGGGGTGACACTCCCGAGTGTAAAATTCAATTTTACCGAAAGGAGTGTGACTCATGAAAAAGAAAACGAAGAAACGGTCAGCCGGGGGGAAGAAGAGGTCCCGGGTGTGGGCCTACCCGGCCGAGTTTCGATTAAAGGTCATACGGCTGTTTTTGGAAGAAGGGTACCCGTCCCCGCCCTCGTCTGGCAGGGCATCGACGCGGTGCGACTCTCCCCGGCTGGCAGAGCACAAAGGCCGGCGAACGTGAGGTTCAGAAGGCTCTGCGGAAGGTGATTTACGTGAAATACAAAATCAAGGATCAGGACCTCTTCGACAAGGCTTATGGGTACATCAGGCAGTATTATTGAAAAAAGGCGGATTCATGGCGCATTGTTTTGGTGGGATTTTCAAGGTGCTGAAATGAAACGATAAGATGAATTCATCTTGACATTTTGGCCGATTTATGGTCTTATACATGTTTTAATGAGCGCATCATGAAGATGCCGCAAGTTTTGTAAATTATTTTATTTGGTTAGATCAGGCCACGAAGGTCGGGGCTTACAATAATCGCCCGGTGTTCGTGGCCTTTTTTGATGCATGTGATGGAGGTATATTAAATTCGAACATTTACAAAAGGATACATGCTGGAGTGAAAAAAGTAAGCGCCAAAATTGCAGCCTGCGACGATATTTCGAATGCCTAAACGAATTTGCGTGATTGACGGCCAACCAACCGCTGCCGCACCTTGTGCAGGAGGTCGTGGAACAGATGAAGGAGGTGATAAATAATGTGTGAAGCCGATGCATATCTGTTAAAAGACGGGCAGGAACAGCTGCTCATGGAATCCGTGGATGTCGTGGAACCCGAGGAGGATGGCACATGGCGTCTGGTTGGCATCTTTGGCGACCAGAAGACCGTGAAAGGCAGGGTCAAAGGGATGAACCTGGTCAATCATAAAATTTTGTTCGAACCGCAAACGGAATAATGCACAGGGATAATTACTCCTCATTTCTCAATGATTTTGAAGAACCACATGGAAGAAAAAAAGCGGCGTGAAAAAGATTGACAAACAATAAGAATATCAGTAAATAAACTTTTTTTATAACCGCGGCTGAAGTCGCTGGTGGCGTTACTGAATATCAGGTAAAGGCCCACGGGCATCGCTCCCCCGCTCTTGATGGCGGGGGTGACATACAATTCGAACTTAAAAAGGCCACGAAGGTCCATGCACCCCAAAAATGGGATGCTCCTTCGTGGCCTTTTTCGTTTGATATTAAAAAGCGCCAGGAAGGTCGAGAAAATTCGATTGAGGGGCATATGGTCAATAAAAAAGGGAAAGGAGAGTAGAACTGATGAAGAGATTTCTGGTGCTGCAATGTTTATTTTTGTTTTGTATGGCTGGTTTGGCCATGGCAGCGGAATCAACAACAGATCAGGTGGCGTTATCGCCCGCAACGCAGCCAGCACCAGTGTCTGGATGCCCTGGGTCGCACGATTCAGCTAGATTGGGTCGACTATGTGGTGGAGGCCGATATCAAGAGTTTCTTGGATGAGGTCAACCAGCAGTGGTTGGTCAAATTTTTGCGTCATCGAATCGGAGACGAACGGGTGATCCGGCTGATCATCCGGATGCTCAAGAGCGGCATCATGGAAGAGGGTCTGGTGCGGGCTACGGAAAAGGGCACGCCCCAGGGATTGATCCTGTCGCCGCTGCTGTCCAACATTTACCTGCACTACGTGCTGGACCTGTGGTTCAGTCGACGGGTGAGCAGGCAGAGTCGGGGGCAGGCGTATTATTTTCGTTTTGCCGACGATTTTCTGGTCTGTTTTCAGTACGAGAGCGATGCAAAGGATTTTCAACAGCGGCTTGAAGACCGGCTGGAAGGCTTTGGTTTGAAAGTGGCAAAGGAGAAGACGCATTGCATTGAGTTTGGTCGGTTTGCCCGGGAGAACGCGAACAAACGTGGTGAAAAGCCAAAGGAGTTTACCTTTTTGGGGTTTACGTACTACTGCGGCAAATCCAAGAACGGTTACTTCAAGGTCAAACGGCGCACCAGTCGTAAGAAACTGGGGCAAAGTCTGCGCAAGTTCACCGTCTGGGCAATGAAGGTCAATTTCGTACTGAAGAAAGGGGAGATGTTCAGGCAGGCCCGCAGGCGAGTCAACGGGCACTTGAATTATTACGCCATAACGGACAACCTGGAAAGGTGCGGCTACTATGCCTATCGCGCGACGCATATTCTGTTTAAATGGCTCAACCGCAAGAGCCAGCGCAAGGCATACACCTGGGCGAGTTTTACCCAGGCATTGATCTGGGTGCGCTGGCCTAAACCCAGGGTTCGCAAGGACCTGAACCCGTATCGTAGAGCGGAGGCTGTCTGAAAGGTGAGCCGAGGAGCCGGATGTATGGGAAATCCGCTTGTCCGGTTCTGAGAGGGACAGGAGTCCAACTGGGGTATGGAACAAATATTGTGGCACCGCCGTGAAAGCAGGCGGAAACAGAGAAAACAAACCTGATCCTACAGCCACGGGAGTCTCCTGTCTACTCGAAAGTGCCTTTGTCAGCTATGAGTTCTTGGAGCGTTTCAAAATTATCGGTGAATATGTCGGCGCACTCGACGAATTCGAGGCCGGTGAAATCTATGATGCGGCGGACGGCAAAGGGCGACAACCAGCAGCTTGGAACATAGAGATAGGCGCGGCGATCATCGAAAACGTTTAAGTTGCAGCCCGCTATGGAGGGTCGGATGACGGCGGAGCTGATTTTTTACCGGAAACCCAGTATGGTGCGGTAGTGAACTGGGGTATTTTTAAAAACAACAACCTAGCCCTGGAATATCTGCACGGAGAATTCGAAGATGATACGCAAACGACGGATTCCATCATCGCTCAACTTGCAATTGAGTTTTAACTGCGAATATTATAACTTTATGAAATGAAAGGAGAAAAAAATTATGCGTACCAAACATGCTATTCTGACTGTTGTGTTGATCACTTTCATGGCGCTGGCGGCGGCCCCGGTATGGGGGCATTTCGGCACAATCACCCCATCGGATGACATCGTGACCCAGGACGACGACAAAACCTTGAAAATTGAAGTCAAGTTCATCCATCCCATGGAGCTGCACTACATGGAGATGGTCAAGCCCAAGCAATTTGGGGTGGTTCACGATGGCGAAAAGACTGATTTGCTCGGCAAGCTTCAGGCCACCAAGGGGAAAAGTCCGGACCAGGATCAAGACTTTACCTTTTGGACCACCGACTATCAGATTCGCAGGCCTGGTGATTACACCTTCTATGTCGAACCCTCACCATACTGGGAACCGGCCGAAGACCTTTTTATAGTCCACTATACAAAAATCTGCGTGAATGCTCTTGGCCTCGAAAAGGGATGGGATGAGCCGGTCGGCCTTGAAACCGAAATCATCCCCATGACCCGTCCTTACGGGCTCTGGACCGGAAATCTGTTCACCGGCCAGGTGCTGCTCAAGGGAAAGCTGGTGCCCTTTGCCGAGGTGGAGGTCGAGTATCTGAACGAATCCCCCGGCAACATCAATGTGGTGCTGCCTCCGGCGGACCCCTACGTCACCCAGGTCGTCAAGGCCGATGCCAATGGTGTGTTCAGTTACGCCATGCCGAAAGCCGGCTGGTGGGGATTTTCAGCCCTGAACGAAGCCGAGTGGAAACTCAAGCAGGATGGCCAGGAAAAGGGCGTGGAGATCGGAGCCGTCTATTGGGTTTATACCCGTGATATGAAATAAAGGCCTCAGTTTTGCCGATAGCCGATTAAGCGCCCCCGCCGCGTGGGGGCGCTATTATTATTTTTGTCTCAAACAATATTCCGTCCGAAGGGGATAATCATGAGAATTATAAAATATGCCTTAATTGCTGCTTTTGTGGCCTTTCTTGGCAGCGGAACCGCCCTGGCACACAAGGTGAACCTGTTCGCCTATGCAGAGGGAGGGAAAATCTACACCGAAAGCTATTTTCCTGACGGCAGGCCAGTTGAGGGTGGCAAGGTGCTGGTTTATGACAGCAAAGACATGCTGCTACTAGAAGGTGTGACCGATAAAGAAGGGTTGTTCAACTTCGATGTCCCGAAGGTCGATGATCTAAACATTGTGATCGAGGCAACCATGGGGCACAAGAACAGTTTCAAGCTGAAGAAATCCGAGGTGGAGGCCGGGAAATGATAAAGATACAAAAAGGCTTCGTAATGAGCCTCCTTTGCCTTTATCTGGCGGGTCTTCCCGGTCCGCTTCGGGCACAGGACCTTCCAGAGGAGAATGCCACGGAGATCATCCAGCTACTCAAAGAACAGAACAGCAACTTGTCCCGTGAACTCCGGCGGATTCAGCGGGAAATCGCCGCCCTGCGTGCAGATCTCGACAAACCGGGTCTCAAGGAGGTTTTTGCGGGCATCGGTTATATCTTCGGTTTGTTCGGCGTGGCCGCATTTGTAGCCGCGCGCCGAAAGGAGTAAGCTATGCATATCTCCGACGGTGTTTTGCCCCTCACGGTAACGATCGGCGGGTATGTGGCCAGCGCCGGGCTGGCGGCCTGGAGCGCCCGCCGTACTCGCAGTGAAGATCTGCCCAAAGTCGCCGTGGTCACGGCGGCCTTTTTTGTCGCATCGCTGATACACGTCCCCCTGGGGCCGACAAGCGCCCATTTACTGATGCCGGGCCTGGCAGGAGCCCTTTTGGGGCCGGTGGCCTTTTTATCGATCGGACTTGGGCTTCTAATGCAGAGTCTGTTGTTTCAATTCGGCGGATTGACCGCTCTGGGCGCCAATGCCCTGATGATGGGGTTGCCTGCCATGGCGTGCGGGTGGTTTTTCCAAAAATTTAAAGGCCGGACGCAATCGCGGCAGGCCGTCATCGGCGGCTTGGCAGGCGCATCCGGTACGGCGTTGGCGGCAGTGATACTGGCCATTCTTTTGGCGACCGGCGGCGAAGATTTTTTTGGCGTGGCCAAAATCGCCTTGCTGGCACATGTGCCGGTCATCATTATCGAGGGTGCCGTGAGTGCCTTTACTATCGGTTTTCTGGCCCGGGTCAAACCGTCCTTGCTACAGCAGTCGTTTCTGCGCTCGACCGGGGCGGCCCATGGCTGATGTGGTTTACATCCAAATGCCCTGGTGGCAGCTCCCCCTGCTGGTGTTGCTGCCGTTAACGGTGCTGGCGGTCATGATCCTCTGGCTGCGGCGCATGGTTCACAAACAGACCGTTGCCGTGGAGGAGCGCGACTGGTCGGTCCCCCCTTTGGCCGAAGACGGCAAGGAAGGATCTCCAGTTCACCGCTGGGATGTACGCTGCAAGATTCTAACACTGCTGGGGTACAGTTTTATAATCGCCTCCCTGCGGCATCCTGCACCGGCGTGTGCTGCTGTCTGCATATCGTTTGTCGTTTCGATGATCGCAAAGATCCCTTTAAGCCGGGTGTTGTTTCGGCTGACGGCACTCGCCGGTTTTCTGGGGATGTTTCTGGTCGTTATGCCCTTTACCGTCGCGACCCATGCCGGCGACACGATTGTGGTCTTTGGCGGCATGGATCAGCTCGGTCTAAACTTGCGGGGCTTGATTCTGGCGGCGACGATAATTGCAAAAGCCGTGGCCATTGCCCTGTTGATGGAGCCACTTGTATCCACGGCACCTCTGCCGGTCACACTGCACGGGCTTTCCCGCTTGGGCGCGCCGGATATGGTGGCACAGATGGTATTGCTCAGTCACCGTTACGTGCACGTTTTTCGTCATGAGGCCCGGCGAATGGCTGCGGGGATGCAGGTGCGGGGGTTTTCATTGAAGACCGACCTGGAAACCATGCGAGCCATAGCGAACTTTCTCGGAATGCTTTTCGTGCGCAGCTTCGAGAGAACCGAGCGGGTTTTCGACGCGATGCGGGCCCGGGGCTACAATGGCCAGGTCCATGCGCCGAGCGAACTCCACATCAGCTTTGCCGATGTTTGTGGGGTGGTTATCATACTGTCTGGCGGGGTAGCCTTGCTTTTTTTTGATCGTATGGGCTTACAGGCTTAACTATTATGAATGAGATGATCCAGGAAAATGTTCCACAGAAACCTCGCAATACGATTCTGTTAAGCGCGCAAGGTCTCTGCTACCGCTATCAGGATGGTGTCCAGGCTTTGTCCGGAATCGATCTGAATATTGCTCCCGGGGACAGGGTCGCCCTGGTCGGTCAGAACGGCTCCGGGAAAACCACATTGATCAAGTTGCTATGCGGATTGCTTAAGCCGACCGCTGGGAATGTCAGCTATAATGGACAGACGCTGAATGCCGAACACTATGATCATTCCCGGCTGGAGATTGGTGTGCTTTTTCAAGACCCGGATGACCAACTTTTCGGCCACACTGTGATGGAGGACGTTGCTTTCGGCCTCCTGAATCAGGGATTGGTTCGGGAAGATGCCCATCGCAGGGCGATGCAGACCCTGCGACAGGTAAACCTGGAGCATTTGGCTTTCAAGGAGCCACATCATCTCAGCTTTGGCCAGAAGAAGCGCGCAGCGCTAGCCGGAATCCTTGCCATGCGGCCGGAGATACTGCTGCTCGACGAGCCGACTGCCAACCTGGACCCCAGCCAGGAAGAGGTGCTTTTGGATCTACTGAAGCGCTTCGAAGGCACGCTGATTTGTGTCAGTCATGATCTGATATTTCTATACAATATCTGCCGGAGAGCCCTTGTTCTTGACAAGGGATGCATCCATCACGATTATGCCATGCACGAGCTCGTTTCGCAGCGCCAATTTTTACGGGAGCATGGTCTCGACTTTTCCTTCCGTTTAGTTATTACACCCACAGAACCCGATTCGGAAGCGCCTGCATCGACTCCGTCTCTGGAAAATCAGGCACCCACATCAGGTAAAAAAGACACGCCGCCGCTGGTATGGATGCGCAACTATGCCTATCGGTATCCGGACGGCACTCAAGCCTTACAGGCAATACGTCTTGTTATCCAATCCGGTGAGCGGATTGCGATTTTGGGCGAGAACGGTGCGGGAAAAACGACACTGTTGTCTTGCTTGATCGGTTTACGGCAGGGGGAAGGGGAATATTTTTTTACCGGCAAACCTGTAGTGAAAAAAAGGCGCAAACGGCTTTGGCGTCAAGTTGGAATGGTCTTCCAGGACAGTGCCGATCAGCTTTTCAATTCAAGTGTACAAGAAGAAATCGCATTCGGACTGCGCCGGATCGGCTTTTCCCAGTCTGCCATACAAGAACGAATCAATGACGTCCTTTCCATGGTTCGACTGGAAGGCTTCGAAAACCGCGTGCCCCTGCATTTGTCCGGAGGGGAGCGCAAGCGCTTGGCCCTAGCTTGCGTGCTTGCCATGGAACCCAAAATTCTTATATTGGATGAACCAACGGCGGGACTCGACCCACAAGGGCAGGCATTGTTTTTGGAAATTTTACATGATCTTAAATCAACAATTCTTCTGGTGAGTCACGATATGTTCCTGGTGAATGAACTGACGAATCGAACGCTGATTATGCATCAAGGGCATATTATCCAGGATTTGAACACTCGTGATTTTTTGCGTGATGAAAGCCTGAGTAGCCTCAATGGTCTGGCTTTTTCTTTTCGGCAACAAAGCAGTCACGTTATCCGCTCATTGCAGCATGAACATGAACACCGTCATTTGCATCAACACATGCATACACATGTGCATCAACATGAAGAGATAAAACACGAACATCTTCATGAGCACTCCCATGAACACAGTCACCGTTTCACTCACCGCCATCCGGGCGATAACCAAAAGCACGATCATATTCCCAATCGCTTCCATGACCACGACCACTCTGAACATGATACGGAAGCTCACGATCATCATCACCAGAAAACATTTCGAACCAAGTGTAATGATAAAAAGGTGAGGGATGAGTAGACGAGACCAGATGAATCGACAATACAACATGTAAAAAGGAGGATTTGAAATGGAAGGCAATCACAAACACAAACATCAGCACGAACATGGCCACACCCATGAGCATGAACATACTCACGAGCACGAAAACGAAAAACACAGCCATACGCACGTACATGACCATGCTCACGCGCACGCCCACGAGCACAGCCATGAACACAGCCATGAGGGGCAGGCAAGTGATCACGAGCACGATCACCCCGAAAACCACGGGCCCCACGATCACGATCACACGGACCATGAAAAGACGCTCCACGATCATTCCCATGATTGATAAATGTTCGATTGTAAGAAGCACAAGAAATGTTATTGTTTTCTAATGAAATACGATTAATACGAAATGTGCGCCATCCACGCCAGGAAATGCTTCTGGCCGATGGGTGTATTGGAGCTGGCTGAACGGTTGATTCGGGGCATTGAATGAGGAGCGGATATGGACGATTTACAAATGCAGCTTTTGATTGATCTGCATAAATCCAAATCCAGGCAAGGCCCCGGAGGTGAGGCTGAGACAAAACAAGCCATGAGGTTGGCCGGACTCGACCGGTCGCGCCATTTGAAGATTGCGGATATTGGATGTGGCACGGGCGCTTCAACCACCCTTCTCGCCAAGGAACTGGATGCCGAAATCACCGCCGTGGACTTCCTGCCGGAGTTTCTGGACGAGCTTCAAACCCGAGCGAAGGACCATGGGGTGGCGGAGAGGATCAAGACGTTGAGCTGCTCCATGGAGGCATTGCCTTTTTCTGATGAGGAGTTCGACGTCATCTGGTCAGAGGGAGCCATCTATAACATGGGCTTTGAAGCCGGAGTTTCGGCTTGGAGCCGATTCCTGAAGCCGGGGGGAAAGCTCATTGTCTCTGAAATTACGTGGCTAAATGCCACGAGGCCGCCTGAGCTTCAGTCCCACTGGGATGGAGAGTACCCTGAGATTGATGTCGCCTCGGCAAAGATCGGAATCCTCGAGCAGCATGGCTACCGCCCCGAGGCTTACTTTTTTCTGCCCACACATTGTTGGACCGAAAATTACTATCGGCCCATGCAGAGCTGCTTTGATGCGTTCCTTGAGCGACATGGCCAGAGCGACCAGGCAAAGGGTATCGTCGAAGCTGAAAAACACGAAATAGCCCTTTATCAAAAATACCGGGACTATTACAGCTACGGTGTTTATATCGCGAAAAAGATCTGAACATGGTAAGCAGCGTTTGGGGGGAATTGAGCGCATCTCACAGATGATTTCAAGAAGATGCCTGATTGTGGGAAATCGACATCAATGCCGCTTCCGCCTCATCGGCGGAGGCCCGATCTTTGATAACCAGCTGATATTGAAGGGCTTCGGTTAACTGCCGGAGATAGAGAACGGTTATGAAGAGGGTTGCACACGGGGAGCCAAACAAATCGAGGGGTTACAGATTTTTGTCTGTGGCCCCTTTTTTATGCCCACTGCCATACTCACCACTACCGCCAAAAATCGCCCCCCTGAAAAAATAATTCCTCAGTAGGCTATGATTGATAGAGCCAAATCACATTCCCGGCCATAGGGTCCCCTTGCCTGTGTTGCGACAACCCTATTATCTCCAGGTTGAATCGGTGGAACGTGTTGGAACATTGTGAGTCAGGACGACGCTGTGTCAGATTGGAGAGGTGACCCCACCAAAATAGACAAGGCCCCAGCCCGAAAAAAAGGAGCCTTGTCTAACATGGGAGACCAACAAAGTGTTTGTTGGTGTTGTGGCATAGTACAGCAAAGCGTGTCCCAAACGCTCTATATTGTTAGGATGTGAATCGATTTCAAAGCATTGAACAAAAATGGGGCGAAGCGTGGATTGGCGATATTTACACGATCGACGCCAGACGCTTAAAAATGGATACGCCAAGGGTTCCGGAACTCGGGGCCCTGGGTTTCCAGGGTGTCATCTGCCTTGCTTGGCTCCGTGGGGAGGTTGCAGGTTTTGACGAGAGCCTCGTTGTCAGATAATCTCAATAAATCACAACCCAGATCAAAATCCAGATTTCCTTATTTGGGTATCTGCAAGAGGTGTTGAGTACCGGCTTCAGGAAGGCAAAAATAAATCCCGCCGACCGAAATCGTCAGCGGGATTTTGGGTTATTTGATCTCAATGTCATCGAAGTAGATGTGGGCGGCTTCCAGCGGTGCGGTTTTCTTGTTCAAGTATCCGCCGACCTTGATCGTATGATCGCCAGCTGACAACGATTCTGTTAATTTTATGGTTATCCAGCCCGTATCTTTACCACGGTAACACTGCCTTTCCAATTGTTCCACACCGCCGTTGTCAAGTTGCACCAATACGAGGGCGCACTCGTCCGCATCGAAGCGATTCATGACCATGCGGTACTTGAGGGTGACCTCATACGTCCCTTTGGTGCCAATGGAAAAGCCTTTGGACCACCCGCCCGACATGCCGAGGATGTGTTTGCTGTCGACGTCTCCCAGAACCAAATGAAGGCCGCCACTGCCCGCATACCCCCCGGAAGTGGTGCGGTCGCCAACAGCATAGCGGGGGCTTCTGGTATGGGAAAACATGTCGTCCGTGTAGACGAACCCATTGTTGCCGGCATCAAAATCAGCCGACAGAACCGATGTGCCGTTGCCACCGCCATTGCAGGCATCGGAACCGGCGCAGTCGGAATCCGCGCAGTCGATGTCACCATCGCCGTCATCATCGATACCGTTGTCGCAGTCGCTTTCGGGGGGGAAGGCTTCATACAAAGAGACCGATATGTCGTCGAAGTAAGCGTCTGTTTTTTCCAATTTACTGGTTTTTTTATTGTTGTAAGCGCCCACGGTGATGGTGTGCTTGCCTTTTGACAGCACCTGATTAAAGGTCTTCATCTGCCATCCGGTATCGTGTTTGCCATCTTTACCCCGCCCACAAAACAGGGCCAGCTGCATCGCAAGCTCACCATCGATGCCGACCAGCGCTTCCGCGCATTCGTCTGGATCGTAACGTGAGGTCATGAGTCGATACCTGAGGCTGAAATCGAGATCGGCGTCTTGGTCCAGATAAAAATCCTTCGACCAGCCGCCCGACATGCCATTCAAGACCGCTTTATAGTCGACGTTTCCGACACAGACATGCAGGCCGCCGGTGCCGCCATAGCCACCGTTTTGCATGTGATCACCTTTTGCATAGGCTGAGCGATTGGTGTTGCGAAATGTATCATCGTGATAAGAAAAACCTTGGGTGCCGGAATTTAAATCAGTTGAAAATAATGTGGTTTCTGATCCATTTGAATCGTCCAATTCATGTACGAAAACATCAGATACTCCATTGGTATCGCCAGTCACAAGGTTATCAGCATCGGAATGAAAAGCAACGAAACGACCATCTGCGGATAGTGAGGCGCCTCCATTATAATACATATTTGCCTTTTCTCCATCAGAGTTCATACTGACCATTGTAGTATGACCATTGCGGCGATCATGGACGTAAAGATAATTTCTATCAGGCTCACCCAGAACAACAATATCAGGGGCATCTTTCGACACAATTAAGTCATAATTGGATTCAAAAGTAACGAAACGGCCATCTGCGGATAGTGAGGGGCTTGAACATCTACCGTTGAATTGCATGCCATTGGATCTTACGCTAACTCTTGTAGTTTTGCCGGTCTGACGATCATGAACGAAAACGTCCCATGTATCATTGGTATCGCCCGGAACAAGATTGGTAGCACCGGAATTAAAAACAACGAAACGGCCATCTGCAGACATTGAGGAATAAAGAGAATTAGAGTTTGCCTGATTACCATCAGAATTGACACTGACTCTGATCGTTTTACTTGTTAGGCGATCATGCACGAAAATGTCTGGTGCATTATTGGTATCACTTGGCACAAGATTGTCGGAACCGGATGAAAAGGCAACGAAACGGCCATCTTCAGACATTCCGGCACCAAAGTTTGTCAACACTCCGCTATTAGCTTGTTCTCCATCAGAGTTGACACTAACTCTTGTAGTCTGGCCGGTTTGACGGTCATGCACGAACATGTCATATGCGCCGTTGGTATCACCCGGCACAAGATTGTTGGAATGTGATGAATAGGCAACAATCCGGCCATCTGCAGATATTGAATCAGGAGAGATCCAGTTCGTGCAGCAAATCCAATTCCTTTCTTCACCATCAGAGTTGACACTAACTCTTGTAGTTTTGCCGGTCTGACGATCATGAACGAAAACGTCCCATGTATCATTGGTATCGCCCGGAACAAGATTGGTAGCACCGGAATTAAAAACAACGAAACGGCCATCTGCGGAGATTAAGTTCTCCCCACTATAACTATTAGCCTCTTTACCATCAGAGTTGACACTAACCCTTGTAGTTTTGCCGGTCTGACGATCATGTACGAAAACATCAGATACTCCATTGGTATCGCCAGTCACAAGGTTATCAGCATCGGAATGAAAAGCAACGAAACGACCATCTGCAGAGATTGAGGTTCCATTGCTCTGATCATTAGCCTGTTTTCCATCAGTACTAATGCTAACCCTCTCAATTGAAACTGACCAAGCGGTTTGTGCTGTGATAAAAACGTTAAGGATGGCAATAAATGGTATCATTAGAATGTTTAGAATACGCATTTTTCCCTCCTCTTCCCTGTAAACTTTAGGTCTGCCGTCAAAAATCGTGATAAAGATCGGAAACGCCCCTAACGGAATAGAAACACCCTCAGAGGCATTTACGATGGCAACTTCTGAAGAACCTTTTCCATGGTTTACACCGATAAAGTTGCTGTAAGAGAATCAGGCTTGTTTTGACAGTGAGTTACTTCAACATTTCGGTTCGGGAGGGAGGCGAACTCAGAATTGAACAGGTGACGATAGCGGTGGTTGGAACAAGATAGCATTGTACATGGACCTTTGAGCAACTGATGGTACTTGTTGCTTAATAAAAATTAAACCCTCATTTTAATTCGCTGTCAATTAATATCTTGAAAGTACTACATAGTAGTATTTTATAGCTGTAAAATGGTTACTTTTGGTAATGATATTTAACTGAAAAGGGCATTGAAGCCGTGAACCCATACTCGGGTATGGGTGAGGGTGAGATCGTCGACCCACCAGGCGCATGATGAGTTTTGGAGGTAAGTTTTGGGTGTCAGTCAGGGTGTTTTCAGTTGACCGATGAGCGTGGATTATGTTCACTGGAGCATGGTGGGGGGGAATGGCACCCCCGGTAGATGGCTCCAAGGAAACGAAAGCACCATTACATAAAGCTGGACACAGATTTTTGGTAAATGTGTACGCGTGGACATCTCGTCTAATCAGGATTTACTTGACCTGGCAGCGGTAAGTGGTGGTATTTTAAATTTCGTGGTGCCGGTGATGATCTCAATCAATCTGTAGTTGGGCCAAAACCAAGATGGGGTATTGGGGTATTGGTAACTGTACCGAGGACTTGAATGATTTCAGATGAACGAATTGATAATTTAAGCGTACCATTATCAACGGCTGACGGTGGATACGGTATCACTATCTTTTCCTGGACCTTGAAAAGTTTCGGATTAAAGGATTGTTGATATCTGTATACTACACACGGCAATAATGTGCGAAAATCGACAGCCATGTTAAATTGATCTGGACATCTCGATATTTCTATTCCATACTATCCTGGAGTCATTGAACACAGGCGACCAGGAGGTATCGAATGATAACCGTCGAGTTTTCCGAACAGGACCTTAAAGCTATCGCCTATGAGCGTTTTCACCACCCGGTGCCCCGCGTACAGCGCAGGATGGAGGTGTTGTGGCTCAAAAGCCAGGGCCTTTCACACCAGCGCATTGCGAAGCTGGCCGGGGTTTGCGGCAATGCCGTGACCAAGTACCTGAAGATGTACCGCCAAGGCGGTCTCGATGAAGTCAAAAGGGTCAACTTCTACCAGCCCAAAAGTGAACTGGAAAACCATCGCGACACGATCGAACAGTACTTTCGTGACAACCCGGTCGCCAGCATTGCCGAGGCCGTCACGATAATCGAAGCCCTGACCGGAATTCGGCGCAGCAAGAACCAGGTGCGCGAATTTTTGAAAAAGATCGGCATGCGGTTTCGCAAAGTGGGGGCGATACCGGGCGGTGCCGACCCCGACGCGCAAGCCGACTTTAAAAAAAATTCCTGGATCCTCGCATAGAGCAAGCCAACGCCGGAAAGCGCTATCTGTTCTTTATGGATGCCGCTCATTTTGTCTTTGCACCGTTTTTGGGATACTTGTGGTGCTTTGCCAGGCTGTTTGTCAAAGCGCCGTCGGGCAGAAAACGTTTCAACGTCCTTGGCGCACTCAACGCCATCAGCCACGAGATGATTACGGTCACCAATACGGGTTACATCAATTCGTTAAGCGTGTGTCAGCTGTTGGCAAAGCTGTATCAACGGTTTGCGGATCTTCCGATTACCGTCGTTCTGGACAACGCCAGATACCAAAAGTGCAGGTTGGTTCAAAACACAGCACGGCTATTTGAAATCGAATTGCTGTACTTGCCATCGTACTCGCCGAATCTCAACCTGATCGAACGGGTTTGGAAATTCGTGAAAAGAAAATGCCTGTACTCGACGTGCTATTCCGATTTCGAGGCGTTTACCCGGGCCATTTCCCAGTGCCTGGCATGGACAAATGGCGACTACAAAAATGAATTGGATTCCTTTCTGTCGCTGAGGTTCCAATCATTTCAAAAAACGCATTTATTGGCCGGTTGAAGTATAACGTGGTGATTACCAAAATATGTCGGTAAAAAATACTATAATTCCTGGTGTTAAGATGATCTCAATGTATCCCAACCTGAAGAAACCCTTGATACCTGGTACGTCTTGTATCTTCACATCAAGCTGATATGATTGACAGATCTACCCTCCAGCGACTTTTGTCTGAACACATCTCGAAACGCTGACGATTTTTTTTCTGATCAAGGATCTATTTTAAGACACCAATACTACTTTAAACGGTTGCCAGATTTACGAATATTGGATTAGTTCACAACTCCTGAACACCTATGTTAACACCGAGGTTGCCCATGTCTGACAAGACCACTACTGAAGAATTTGAACAGCGCAGTCGTGAATTGGAGAAAGCTAAATCCGGCTGTGGATATGCAGAGGAAGCACTCGTAGAACAAAACAGAATAATGACAGTGCTCCTCAACAACTTAAGGGTCGGTGTGTTCATGGTTGAGGCACCCTCTGGAAAACCGCTGTTGGCAAATCGGGCTGCAAAGGATTTGCTTGGTCGCGGTATTGTTAAAGGTTCCTTCAAAGACAACCTTGCTGAGGTGTATAGAGCATATAAGCTTGGTACTAACGACCATTATCCTGTTGATCAGATGCCGATTTCCCATGGACTACAGGGCCGAAGTCACACTGTAGACGACATGGTAGTTGTACACCCGGATGGCAAAAAGATTCTGTTGGAGGTGTTTGGAAGCCCTGTTCGAGACCAACAGGGCAACGTCATTGCCAGCCTCGTCAGCTTTTCGGACATTTCCGAACGGAAGAGGACGGAAGAGGAAAAGGAAAAACTGCAAGCCCAGTTCCAACAAGCCCAAAGAATGAAAGCCATCGGCACACTGGCTGGAGGCATAGCTCACAATTTCAATAACATGCTCATGGCAATTCAGGGTCTCACCTCATTGATGATGATAGGCAAAGAACCATCGCATCCTGATTACAAGCACATGCAAGGAATAGAAAAGTCCATTAAGAAGGCTGTCGAGTTGACTAGGGATCTCCTTGGCTTTGCAAGAGGTGGAAAATACCAACCAAAGCCCACGGATTTGAATGCACTTATCAGGGATGAAAACAAAATTTTCTGCCAAATGAAAAAGGAGATTCAGATTCATGGTAAGTATGAAGAGGAACTCTGGCCTGCAGAAGTGGATCGTGGGCAAATTCAGCAAACTCTTTTGAATCTTTATTTGAACGCCTGGCAGGCCATGCCAAATGGCGGCGATATTTTTTTACAGACCGAGAATATATTTCTTGATGAATCTGACGTCAAATCCTTTGCGATCGATCCAGGAAGATACATAAGGATTTCGGTCACTGACACGGGGATTGGGATGGATGAAGCAACCCGGAATCAAATCTTCGAACCTTTCTTCTCCAAGAGGGGTTCAGGTCAAGGTTCTGGGCTCGGGTTGGCTTCGGTCTATGGTATCGTTAAAAACCACGGAGGATTCATCAAGGTAGATAGTGAAAAGGAAAAGGGCTCTACCTTTAACATCTATCTTCCTGCCTCCGCAAAAAAGATTGTTGATGAAATCCCAGAATTAGACCGACGTAAGATTCAATACGGCCAAGGGACAATTCTTCTGGTCGATGACCAAGAGATGGTCCTCGATGTTGGGAAAAAGATGCTGGAGAGCATCGGTTACAAGGTCCTGATTGCCCAAAGCGGTAGGGAGGCACTTGATGTCTACATAAAACAAAGGGATGATATAGATCTGATCATATTGGACATGATCATGCCGGAAATGGGTGGGGGTAAGACTTATGAGCGGATAAGAGAGATTGATGCAGATATTAATGTTTTGCTTTCGAGCGGGTACAGCATGAACTCTCAAGTAAAAGCGATATTGAGTCGTGGGTGCAATGGATTCATCCAGAAGCCATTTTCTCTCAAAGACCTTTCAATCAAGGTAAGGGAATTACTTGAGGGAACAAAGTAGTGCGACTGAAATGAAATTTATTTTAGGTAGCATTCTACTTCAATCCCCAACGCACGTGGCGCCTGAAGCGCAAGCCCAGCCTAATCTTTATCTGAAATTTGCGCCTATCTGAAGTCACCTTTTAATTGCTCAGGCTCTAATTTTTCTTTCCTGCTGAAACAAATTCAGGTTTTCCTTTAGCTTAACCTGTAGATCAGGTAAAGAATCATGGAGACTCATCTCAGATTGTGCATATTTTGCTCCTAATGGTGCGTTCATGCCTCATTAGGAGCATTCTCTTATCCGGAGGAACCATCATTTAGGAAAATCAAGGAGGTCAACCATGGCCAAATATCTATATCTTGCTTCATACACCACTGAAGGTTTGAAAGGTCTTCTCAAGGATGGTGGGTCAAAAAGAAAGAAGGACTTGAGCGCTGCAGTAAAAGAAATGAAGGGCACCTTAGAGACGCTCTACTTTGCCTTTGGCGAAAATGATGTCTATAGCATTGTCGATGTCCCCGACAATGTGAGCGCCGCGACCATCGCCCTTAAAATCAATGCCAGTGGCGCTGCCAAGGTTAAAACCGTTGTTCTCTTGACTCCTGAACAAATCGATGAGGCCACTAAGATAAATGTAAGCTATCATCCACCAGGACAATAATTAGAAAATGGCCATACACAACATATTGTGTATTGCCATTTTACATTCAAATTGCAGATTAGGTCGTTTTCTGACCTTGCCCTCATTGAGGTCTATCATGCGCTATGATAATTATGGCAAATCGGTATATCCACGAAGGATGCAACCGGTTGCCTTCGGCAAGGCAAGCTCCATTTGATTGACAATGAACTGTCTTTTTCTACAAAAATAGTGATAGCTTATCAAATGAGGGCAAAATCATGCGAGTTTCAAAATCCCTCCGTTGGGTCCTATATATGGTCGGCGGCTTTATCGCGGCTCCGCTATTGATCCTAATCCTCCTGTCAATCATTCGTATTCCGATAGATTTAAGCAGTCAGAGAGGAATGGTGTCGTCGGCCGCATCTTTGGCACTTGGGCGCACTGTAAATATTGACGATAAAATAGTGGTTAGCACCTCCCTGCGGCCAGTTTTTTTGCTTGAGGGTCTGCGAATATCGAATCCCAAAAGCTTTGAAGAAGGTGATTTCCTCAAAATGAAAACCGCCGAGATCCGGGTGCATGTGCTCCCGCTTCTCATGGGCAAGATCAAGGTAGACAAATTCAGCGTCAAAGGGATTACCGTTACACTCTTGGAAAACAAGCAAGGAGCGGTGAACTGGTCTTCGCGGACCTCGGTTGAAGGTAAATCTGAAGTACCGCCTAAGCCGATACCGTCTAACAAAGAAACCCAACTCAAGCTGAAATCTGATTCTTTGGTGTTGACCAAACTGGTCATGGAGGACATCGCGGTGGACTACCATCGGCCCGGTATGGTGGAATCGAAGCAATTCAAAATAGACGAATGCACCGGGATCATGCTGCCCGGCAAGCCTTTCATCCTTTCGATGAAGGGTAAGCTGTTAAATGAACCCTACGTGGCCGAGATCGAAATCGGCTCACTGAAGGAACTGGTCGAAAAAAGTCGGTCCCGAATGGAGATGATAACCGAGATTGCAAAAACCCGATTTAATTTTTCAGGTACTCTTGATCTGGCCAAGGCCACCCAAAACCTGCACTTAAAAGCATCGGTGACCGGAGAACATTTGGACAGCCTGAACGAATTGTTGAGTTTAGACCTGCCGCCTTTGACGTCCTACAAAGCCGCTTCCGAGCTTTCAATGCGTCGGAACAAGATCGAGCTGACCGATTTCGTGATCCAGGTAGGCAAAAGCCAATTGACCGGGATGATGACTGCCGACAAGTCAGGCGGCAAACCGGAGGTGATCGTTGAACTTCATTCCCCATTGGTACAACTCAATGATTTTGATGTCGGTGGGTGGTCACCGGAAAAAAGTGACGCGAAGCAATCGGCAGGGAAAGATGGTCGGGGAAAAAAGTCTGAGGTCGCCAGAACCGGGGAATTGTTGAGTCCGGAGGTGTTGGCCAGGTTTAACGTCCGGATGGATGTGAAGGCCGAGAAAGTGATATCCGGGAAAGATGAACTGGGCAGCGGTGTGTTGACGGCAACCCTGAAAGACGGACGTTTTACTGTAGATCCGGTGAGGCTCAACATACCCGGGGGGTCATTCTTTCTGGCGGCTTCGCTGAAGCCGGATCTAAAGGCCCCGGAAGCTTCAGTGAGGGCGACGATAGAAAACTTTGACTTTGGTGTGCCGGTACGACAGGCGAGGCCGGAGTCAGATATGGGCGGCTTCATCAACCTCAACGTGGATCTAAAATCTTCGGCCGATAGTTTCGGTGAACTAATGGCCAAAGGCAACGGTCATTTTGATTTTTCCGGTCGTTTGGAAAATCTCAAAGCAGGAATCATAGACCTGTGGGCGGTGAACGTGATTGCAGCCGTCATTTCAAGGGGAAAAGAGGATCAATCAAAGATCAATTGCCTAGTAGGTCGCTGGACCATGAGAGACGGGTTCCTTACACCTGATGTTTTCTTAATCGATACCACAAGAATTAGAATTTGCGGTAAAGGGCAGATAAACTTCAAAGATGGGCACATCGATCTGAAAATGGCCCCCATCCCCAAAAAGGCCGAATATTTCAGCCTGGCGACACCGATCGAAGTGAAAGGCGACTTCAGTGACTTTGGCGTAGGTATTCAGCCAGGTGGCCTATTTGGAACTACCGTAAAATTTATTACCAGTCCGGTGACGACAACATTTATGCGACTATCAAACAAGGAAATACCGCCAGACGGCAATGATGTCTGTGCAATTCCTATTGGCCCTGAGAATAGATCGCAGGAACCACCTGCAGGTTGCAAGTAACACCACGGGAAACCGGCCAACCAGCATGGCGGAGCCCCGAAATGAGAAAAGCAATTTTTCTGGTGAGGATAGGCGCAGGTCTCAATCTATCTGAGATGAGCCAAGGCTGCGATAAGGTGTCGGAGATGCATGAAAGGCAGCGGAATGCAATCCCCCGAAGGCCATTGTTTGCTGCTGACATTATGCTTCTATTGGGTCAAAACCTTAAATTTAGAAAAATGAACGTTAATTGACAATTTAAGGTTTTACTTCGTTTTCGAAAGTCGCCGGTGATGTCTCCGTGGTTGGTTTTGGGAACTTTTTTTGAGCGGTGATTTCTTCAGTTCCAGAGGGATTCGCGGCGCCTATCGGAGCCATGACGCCCACGGCACCGATCATCGTATGGTTTGACTCGATACCTAAAATCGTCATTTGCAGGATCGGCATAAATTGGGCCGGCCGGAAAAAAGAAGGCCCGTCGCGACGGCCGGCAACGGTTTGGCCAGTTCCTCAAAATCGTGGCCTTTGACCGGAAAAGCGCAGCGAGGACATCTTAAAGATGAAAAAATAGAAGGATTCGGTTGGCGCATCAGTACATCGCACTCATGACAGATGGCGAAATCGGAAGATTTGGGTTGAAAGGCGATATCATTCATATAATCGCTACTTTCACGTTGTTAAAAATGGCGACTCTTTAGTATCATTTAAATTCAATTGGTTCTTCCATCGGCGGAGTATTTCGTCTGTTAGGTCTTGGTTGATGCGTTCATTTGCCATAGGAATACTTCCTGCAGCACGTTCGGCATGTCCCCCCCCTGACCCAAGACCGGAAGTCAAGGCTTGCGCAAGTTTTCCCGCATGCCAGCCAGGCTCTCGACTGCGCACGGTGATTAAGTAATCGTTCCTTATGGGTGCCATTATCAAGACGGTCGTCAATCCTTCACAACGGGCAATGAAATCAGCTAATACAGCCATGTCTGCAGGGGAATCAACGACCGCTCCGAAGCAGATGGCAGTGTCACCGATCACCCGGGTTAATGAGAGCGCGTCGCTGAGTCTTCGATAGAGTTTTCGGGGATACGGTGCGTTTTGAATGGCCAGCACGAGATTGAAATCCACATCCCGGATTATGAAACGGGCGGCCCGCTGATCCGAAGCGGTCAAAATGGGCTGCTTGGCGATGTCGGTGGATAGGCCTAAAAAAAGTGCTGTCGCCAGTTTGGTATCCAGACGGACTGACTGTTCTCGGAGATAATCGGCGATGATTGTCGAGCAGGATGCCGAACGTGGACGAATATCGCGGAAAAGGCTTTTAAAGGTTTTTTTTGCAAGCGGATGATGATCAATTACCGCTGTCGCCTTAGTTGCCATGTTCTTTAGCAGGTGGTTTCCCGCTGTGGGTTGGCAATCCACGAAAACAATGGGGTCATTCACCTCGGGGTGATACACATCCACCAGTTCAAGAGGAGGGCAAAGCAGTTCGATAAATTTGATGTTTTCAGCGTGAAGCACGGCCCCTCCCGCGATAACGCGGCAGGGTATTCGAACCGTCGACTCGATCAAGGTTTTCAGGCCCCAGGCAGATGCCATGGCATCCGGATCGGGAAAACTATGGGTCAATATGACCATACCGTCAAACCCTTTAAGCGTTTTCAAAAACCTCTCCGAGCGTTTCATGTGGTGACAACCCCAATGTAGACGGTATTGGTGACCGTAATCATCTCGTGGCTGATGGCCTTGAGTGCGCCCAGAACGTTGAATCGTATTCTGCCTGACGGCGCTTTGACAAACAGCCTGGCAAAGCACCAAAAATAGCCCCAAAACGGTGCAAAGACAAAATGAGCGGCATCCATAAAGAACAGATAGAAATATCGAGATGTTCAGATCAATTTACCATGGGTGTCGATTTTCGCACATTATTGCCGTGTGCAGTATACCGTATCCGTCATCGGTCTGAATTTGATCTGTTCCATATATGACAAGCATGCTATCTTCAATTATCCTTTGAGGCCAGTGGCAAACCACAAGATGAATAATGGTCAAGTATTGTCTCTCTTTCAGTTAAATAACACAAATTTGCCTGATTGTACTGAATTACGATGGATAAAACCAATGAGCGTGGTCTTTTCGATTAAATTGAGGTTTTTTGTAGTCCTAACAGCACTAACACTGTCAGTGGCTGGATGCTCAGTCTTACATCCAGTTCGACTGCCCGATGAATATACGTTGCAGCCGAGTGATGCGCCACTTTGGCAATCGCTGGTGGCGATTCGACCCGATAACTGGTTTGTGCTGCTGAATGACGGTAAGAGTGCTCTCGATTGGCGACTCACGGCGATTGACAGTGCTGTCGAAAGTATCGAACTGCAGACTTTTCTTTGGGATTTTGATACCGCCGGTTCGCTTATTCTCGATCGTCTCGTGTCTGCTGCGGACCGCGGTGTGATGGTCAAAATTTTAATCGATGATACGTTTCTGATTGCTGAAGACCAGGTCTTGGTGGGTTTAGCGGACCATCCGAAAATTGAATACCGCGTGTTCAATCCGTTCAAGCACCGGACCAGTGGATTTGTTTCAAGGGAGATTCTCAACTTGACCGAATTCCAACGGCTCGACCATCGGATGCACAACAAGGCGATGATCGTTGACAATCGGATAGCCATCATTGGCGGCAGAAATCTTGCCAACGAATATTTCGGTCTGCATAGTGAGGCGAATTTTCGCGACCTTGAGCTTCTCGTAGGAGGTCCCATCGTCCAGGAGATTAGCACTTCTTTCGATGAATACTTCGATGACGATTGGTCACTGCCCATTGAAATGGTGACCCATATCGAACCCAACGATGTCGATCTCGATGCTGCGCGTCACGTGAGGGATCCTGGGGGCTACGAATATCAAGAAAAATCTGAGGAAGCAAGGTGGCAGCTTTGGGAAAAGGCCGTGCAAGAGGCGTTTCGGGGCGACGCGTTTCTTTTCGTTGATAAGCCACCGGTCGAGAACCCTGCTGCCAAAGAAAGCGTACCGGTGCAACTTGCCAAGCGGTTGATTGAATTGTTCGACAACGCCGAAGCGGAGATTCTAATCATTTCCGCCTACCTGATTCCATCAATTGATCTCGAGGGAGCGATTGAGCGTGCTGTTCAGCGCGGGGTCGATGTGCGCATACTGACCAACTCGATCCGGTCGAACAATCACCTTGCGGCCCACAGTGCCTATCGAAAGCACATCAATGAACTGTTGGCAGACGGTGCCAAGCTGCACGAAGTCAGAGTCGATGCGCGCGATCGTCATTTTTACATGTTTCCGCCGACAGACAAGAAATCGCTGGCATTGCACGCCAAGGCATTGGTTATCGACAGGGATAAAGTTTTCATCGGCAGCGCTAACCTGGACCCGCGATCCCTAAGGCTTAATACCGAGATGGGGCTTCTGGTATACAGCGAGGCGCTCAATTCTGAGGTCCGCTCAATGGTCGAACGCGATTTTTCCCAGGAAAATGCCTGGTATTTGCAATTCGATGAAAAAGGCAACGTTATCTGGGTATCTGGAAACATTGTGTTAACATCACAACCGGCAGGTTCCTTTATGCAACGGATAGAGGACTGGTTTTTCATGCATCTTCCAATTGAGGATGAAATGTAATCCGGATTCCTCGGCCCGTGGGCCATCATATGAAAAATTTGTCAGATGTTGCCATGTCACATCGAAAATGGTGAAGAAGCGGGTTTGTGGCCTATCAAGCGGAATATAAACTGCAAAAATGAAAGCTGCATGCCAAAAAAAGGCCCGAATCGACGCACCTGGAGCGCTGCACCACATCATCTGCCGGTATAAATCCTCCTCATGCCAGCAGGAGCCCTAACTGTCGGAACTGGTTCGCGATATCGATTTGAAACTCCTGGCGCAAGATTGTAGATGATTTGCAAGCTTTGGGCAGGTATGCCTACCGCGGCCACAGTCGATTGACCGGGCATATTTCCGACGGCTGGCAGTCGGAGGACGGTGTCTCGTCACGGTTTGGCAAACAGCGAAAGACAGCTCGCCGGCACTATCGAAGTTTTATCCAAAAAGGGCTCGGCCAGGGGAAACAACCGGAACTGACTGGCGGTGGCCTGCTGCGCAGTGCCGGCGGTTGGGGTGTCCTCAAATCCATACGGCGCATGAAGGCTCATCTCAAGGGCGATGAGCGCATACTGGGTGACAGCGATTTTTTGATGCAGATGCTTGCATCAGCCCAGGAGCGGATGGAAGAACGCTACCGATTGGCGTCACAAGGCCATACGTTTGCGCGAAATGCTAGAGCAGGTCAGCGACTATTTCGGGTGAAATTCCGAAGCGGTAGTTTAGCAGCGCGGATAGCGTCTTTATCGAGACACCTAATCCCCTGGCAGTTCCTCGTTCCTCCGTCCCTCGTTCGCCTTAGGATGATAGAATAACCACAGAAGAGCCAAGGGCGGACTTGACCAGCCCTTTAATGCGTGACCTCTGAACCTCACGTGAATGGGTATTGATCAGAAACCATGCCAAAAAGGATATTGCTTTTGGCGTGGCGGCGGTTGGCAACATGCCAGGGGGGGTACGGCAAAGTATTTTCCCAGCCCTCCCCCAAAAACGATCAAATCATCCCTTTTATGTCTATATTGACATACCCGCATGAACGAGATAAAGAAGAAATCCTGTCAATTTAGACAGAACATTACATTCATTGATCGTGAAGGGGCTTCAATCGGCGACGATAAGAATTGCACGTCTGCTTTCGGAAACATGGCGACTCGTAGAGACAGGTGGAACGAGGCATGAAATCCATCCCTGTTACCGACGCCGTGGCACGGTGCTGGGTCAGATCTAACCCGCATCGTTCCGGGCAAGGAAAAACGTCCGGCCTTCAGAAAAGGTCACATCATTCGCGAAGAAGAGATTCCCCTTTTTCTGGATATCGGCAAGGAGCATATTTTCGTTCTCGATATGGGCCCCGGAACGGTTCACGAAGACGAGGCCGCCGGTCGCATTGCCAGGGCGGCAGCCGGTCCGGGCCTCCGCCTGACCGACCCCTCTGAGGGTCGGGTCAATTTCATCGCCGAGAACGCCGGTCTGCTCAAGGTCGATTTGGCGGCCCTTACCCGCATCAACACCATGGGGCAAATCGTATTACGTCACGCCGCCCGACTCAGCCGGATGTCTGCGGGCCAGGCGGTGGCCGGCACCCGCATCGTTCCTCTGGTGATCGACGAGGGAGAACTTCTCCAGGCGGAACAAATTTGCGGGAGGTTATCCCCGTTATCGAAGTCAAGCCGTTCAATTCCCGCCGCGTCGGCGTGGTCACCACCGGCAGCGAAGTGTATTACGGCCGCATAAAGGACGGATTCGGTCCGGTAATCGAGGAAAAATTCACGTCCCTGGGTTGTCAGATCACCCGCCAGATTCTGGTGTCCGATGATCGCGCCATGACCGTGAATGCCATCCGGACACTGATCGAAGAGGGTGCCGAGATGGTCATGGTTACCGGCGGGATGTCCGTCGATCCCGACGACCAGACACCGGCCAGCATCCGGGAGGCCGGCGGCACGGTGATCGCTTACGGGGCGCCAGTTTTTCCGGGTGCCATGTTCATGCTGGCGGCCATTGGAGACGTTCCGTGGCGGGGATGCCGGGATGCGTCATGTATTACCGGACCAGCATTTTCGACCTGGTGATTCCGCGCCTGCTGGCTGGCGAGACGGTGACCGCAGAGGATATTGCCGCCTGGGACACGGCGGTTTTTGCGCGGGGTGTGGCAGCTGCCGCTATCCCCTTTGTGGGTTCGGCAAGGGGTAGCCGGACGGACAACGACTTGTCAGGAATGCATACCAACACAGGAGGGAGAGGGTTATGATTAAACGAACATTGAAGGTCAACGGCGTCGATCGGATCGTGATTGCGTCGGCAGACGACAGCCTGGCCAACGTCTACGCGGACAGCTGGGCCTGACCGGCACAAAGGTCGGCTGCGGCGAGGCCCAATGCGGCTGCTGCAATGTGATCATGGACGGCAAGCTGGTGCGTTCGTGCGTCACGAAGATGGCAAAGCTCTCCGAAGGGGCCGCCATCACCACCATCGAGGGTGTCGGCACCCCCGATCACATGCATGCACTGCAGCTGGCCTGGATCGTCCACGGCGGCGCCCAGTGCGGTTTCTGCACACCGGGATTTATCGTATCCGCCAAGGCCCTGTTGGCGGAGAACCCGGATCCCACCCGCGAGGAGGTTCGCGACTGGTTTCACAAGTACCGCAACGCCTGCCGCTGCACAGGCTACAAGCAGCTTGTGGACGCGGTTATGGATGCGGCGAAGGTGCTCAACGGCAAGATGAGGGCAAAGAATGCTATTCAAGATGCCCGACGACGGTGAAATTTGGGGCAGCCGCCAGCCGCGGCCGTCGGCAGTGGCCAAAGTCACCGGGACCCTGGACTACGGCGCCGATCTGGGACTGAAACTTCCGGAGAACACGCTGCATCTGGCTCTGGTGCAGGCCAAAGTCTCCCACGCCAACATCAAGGGCATCGAGACCAGCGCGGCGGAGAAGATGCCTGGCGTGTTCAAGGTGGTCACCCACAAGGACATCAAGGGCAAGAACCGCATCACCGGGCTGATCACGTTTCCCACCAACAAGGGCGACGGCTGGGACCGGCCGATCCTGTGCGACACGAAAGGGCACTTCAGTTCGGTGACGCCATCGCCATCGTCTGCGCCGAAACGCCGAGCTGGCCCAGCGCGGCCGCGAAAAGGTCAAGGTGACCTGAAGCGCTGCCGGCCTACATGAGCGCACCGGCGGCCATGGCCGACGATGCCATTGAAATTCATCCCGGAACGCCGAATATCTACTTCGAAATCCGCTATCGTCAAAGGAGACGAAACCAGCGCCGGTCATGACAGTCGGCCGCACGTGACGGTGGAAGGTGAGTACTACACTGCAGCGCCAGCCGCACCTGACCATGGAGCCAGATGTGGGATTCGCTTTCATTGACGATGACGGGCGGCTGAACATCCACTCCAAGAGCATCGGCCATGCATCTGCACCAGGACATGATCGCCCCGGGCCTGGGCGTGGAACCGGAAAAGCTTCGCTGGTGCAGAATCAACGCCGGCGGCACATTCGGCTACAAGTTCAGCCCGACCATGGAGGCTCTGGTCGGCGCCGCCGGCCATGGCCACCGGAAGGCCGGTGTTCCTGTGCTACGATTACGTTCAGCAGCATGATCTACACCGGCAAGCGCTCGCCCTTCTGGATCAAGGTTCAACTGACGGCGCCGACGAGACGGGGAAGATGCTCAGGCCATGGAGATCCGACTGGACGCGTGGACCACGGTCCCTATTCCGAGTTCGGCGACCTGCTCACCCTGCGCGGCGCCCAGTTCATCGGCGCCGGCTACGGCATTGCCAGAACATCCGCGGCGAGGGCCGCACGGTGTGCACCAACCATGCCTGGGGCGTCGGCCTTCCGTGGCTACGGCGCTCCGTCAGAGTTTCCTCGTCAGCGAGAGTGCTGCATGGACGAGCTGGCCGAGAAACTGGGCATGGATCCGCTCGAGTTGCAGGTGCAAGCAACGTCTACCGCAAGGGATCGACACTTCACCCACCGGCCAGGATCGCCGGAGGTCTACTGCTTGCCGGAGATGATCGACAAGCTGCGGCCGCAAGTACGAGGCGCGCCAAGGAGCAGGGCCGACGAGCGAGTCCACGGACGAGGTCAAGAGCGGCGTGGGCGTGGCGGTGGGCGTGTACGGCTGCGGCCTGGACGGCGCCGGACGCCTCGGAGGTGCGACGTAGAACTCAACCCGGACGGCACGGTAACCGTCTTCAACACCTGGGAAGACCACGGCCAGGGCGCGGACATGGGCACTCTGGCGGTAAGGCCCACGAGGCCTGCGTCCGCTGGGGCTCGACACCGAGCAGATTACGGCTGGTGATGAACGACACCAGCCAGTGCCCCAACAGCGGACCGTCCGGCGGCAGCCGCCAGCCAGGTGGTCACCGGCAACGCCATCCAAGATCGGCTGCGAGGATGCTGATCAAGGGCATGAAGAAGTCCGACGGCAGCTACCGCACCTACGACGAGATGCAGGCCGAGAAGGTCTGCCCGCCAAGGTGCACGGCAGTTGGACGGCTATGGGGATTTTAAGGGCATACTTTTAAGGGCATACGATGGCAACCGATACGATACGCGGGACTATTTAATGCGATACTGCGTCTATTTAATGCGCTCTGCCGCTCGCCGGAACGAGTCGAGTGACTACACCCTGACTATCGGGGTAACCGGAAAACCGTTGGTGGCTGTTCCCGCGTCTCAAGACGCTGTCATTCCAGGGACGCCTTATCATGCAAGCACACCGCTGACCTGTGTCGCAAATCCATATGCCGAGACGAAACCGCAGCAATGCGAGGGCTTTGTCATCCGCCGCGGTTTCGACGGCACAGCTACCGTCGAAATCAAGCAGAACGGCGAAGTCAAGCGCCGAATCCTCTTCCTGAACGGCAAGCCGGTGGCATCGGATTCTTTCGAGTCAATGGCGGTCACGCGTCAGAACGACGTCACAACCGTGAAATTCGACTCCGGCGAGCTATACGAAATCGTCGACGCTCTCATTTTCGGAGGATGAACGCTACGGCGTCGGCTGGAGTATGGTTTCTTTAAATGGATTTAAAGAGAATAAACAAATAGAATCTGTAAATCTGAATCTGTAGTGGATGGTGATAGACTTCGACCCAAACTGAGCGATTCACCTTTATCGGCGAAGGTTGATTGTGAAAGATATCGGCTTGGTACCCGTGATTATCCTTTTTTAAAGATGAAAATGGGATTAAATGGATTTAAAGAGAATAAACAAATAGAATCTGTAAATCTGAATCTGTAGTGGATGGTGATAGACTTCGACCCAAACTGAGCGATTCACCTTTATCGGCGAAGGTTGATTGTGAAAGATATCGGCTTGGTACCCGTGATTATCCTTTTTTAAAGATGAAACCCATTGGGTTTGCCGATCTCACCACATCTTCGGCGTTAGCTATCGCCGCGCATCATCCACGATAGCGCGACGACATCTGCCTTGAATATGCGGCAAGCTCGACAATCGCTCAGCTTGGGTTCGAATCGTTACCAATGCGTTAATGTTTGAGGACGGATTTGAATTGGCGCCTTGGCGCCACACTCGATCCGGACTTTGTACTCGACGCCATCGACCGTTTAACCTTGCCGTGACTCCAAATATGGTCGGTCGCGGCCATCCAAATAGGCAATCTCCACGGTGTCGAACGAGTCCTTTTCCGCGGCCATGTACCACGCAGTCGCGTCGTCGTCGTCAAGGGTTCCGGTCCAGGTGTTTGCCATGGCCTGCCAAGATGAACAAAGAATTTTGTCCGGTCGCATTCAAAGCGTGCTGTTGAGCACCGACTACGTGCCCGACGCCATTGTTGACCGGTTGCAACGCGCATGGGGGTGCCGGGTTTTCAAACATTACGGTATGACCGAGATGGGTTTGGGCGGTGCCGTAGAATGCGCGGCCCGCAACGGCTATCACGGGCGTGAGGCAGACTTTTGGGTAGAGATCGTCGATCCGCAAAGCGGCTTGCCGGTTGCCGACGGCACGTGGGGCGAGATCGTCTTTACCACACTGACGCGTGAGGGTATGCCGCTGATCCGCTATCGGACCGGTGACTTGGCCGCTTTTAGGGTTGCTCCCTGCCCCTGTGGAACGCTATTGAAGACGCTGGGCCGGGTCAAGGGCCGGTTGAACGGGATGCTTACGCTAAATCCCCGGGATACTCTGTTTATTGGCGATCTGGACGAAGCCATATTCAGCGTAGAAGGCGTCATCAACTACGATGCGTCGATGGATGCCGAGTGCGGCATCGACAGGTTCACCGTGCGTGTCGACGCCCAGCCATCATCGGATATGGTGGCCATCACCGACCGGATGCGTCGCAACGTGACACGCCTGCCTCCGGTCCGCAGCGCCATTGACGATGGATTGTTGATTCTTTCTATTAGATCAATGGATCAATACATGACCGTTTCTACGGGCATGGTGAGGCGCAAATTTATTGACCTCAGGTAAAGGAATGCATTGCATGAACATGATTGCCCAAGCGGCTTGTGGTCTTCTGGATGTAGGCGCAACCTTCGTTCTGGCCACGATCATCAGCCACAGCGGTTCAACCCCGCGCACTTCGGGCAGCCGGATGATCATCACCGCTGACGGTCAAGGTATCGGCACCATCGGCGGGGGGTTGCTGGAGGCTCGGGCCATGTCGCGGGCCGTGGAACTGATCGCGTGCGAACAATCGGCGATCCTGCCATTCGACCTCAGTTTTCCCAGCGTCGACACGATAGACATGATTTGCGGCGGCCAGGCCGAGGTGCTGCTGGACTGCATCCGGCCCACCGACAACAATACTGCGGTCTTTGATCGATGGCGGTCCTTGATCGACGATCGGCAAGCGGGGTGGCTGCTGTCGGTGGTCACCCGCAACGGTGACGTGGTCGACCATATCGACCACTGCATACTGACCGCCGACGGAAAACGGGTCGGCGACTGGCCATTGTCCCGGGCTGAATGGGAGCAGGTGGCGGCAATGGCCGGTCATACATCGGCCGTGTCGACCCAGCCCTTGGATGGTGCGTTTGTGGTGGTGGTACCTGGTCAGCGGGTTTGCACGGCCCATCTGTTCGGTGCCGGTCACGTGGCGCTTTTCACGGCCAAGGCGGCCGCTATGGTGGGTTTTCGGGTGCTGGTGGCCGATGACCGGGATGAATACGCCAGCAGCGACCGCTTTCCCGACGCCCATGACGTCCGGGTGCTGGAGAGCTTCGAACATGCATTGGCCGGCCGAGCCCTCGGTCCCGACGACTATGTGGTCATTCTGACCCGTGGGCACCTGCACGACAAGACCGTCCTGGCGCAGTCCCTGCGGACCGATGCGGGATACATCGGCATGATCGGCAGCCGCCGCAAACGCGATGCCATCTACCAGGCCCTGCTCAAGGAGGGTTTCGCGCAGGCCGACCTGGACCGGGTGCATTCGCCCATCGGTCTGTCCATCGAGGCCGAGACTCCCGAGGAGATCGCCGTGAGCATTGTGGCCGAGATGATCCGGCATCGGGCGAGTAAGCTCAAAGCGGATAGCTGAAAACGCAAAGGATCGGTTCGGCAGACGTTCAATAGAAAAAATGCCAATCACTTGGTTGATACCCATCGATTGGCATTTTATTCTGCATTTCAGCCTACCGCCCGGCCATCAACACTTCGCTACCGACACATAATTTTCCTGCATGGCTGCCGCTCGGCTTGATGACGATAGACCAGGTTGAAAAATTGTCCACGATGCAACTAAGCTACCAGTTGATTGAACAGACTTGCCTGTCGTGCCATCGGTTCGCCGCCTTGTTTTGGCTAACGGTTTCTTTTGGCGATTAAGCCATGCCTCACAAGGCGTTTTTTTCAAGTGCTCAGTGAACTACTTCCGTTGAAAACCTATATTGATGTGGGAGTAGCAGATATCGGAGAGCGGGCCGGATGCCGTCGCGGCGTGAGCTGCGCCGGAGCATCAACGAAGATTCCTATCAGATGCAGAAACTTTCCGCGCAGTGTTCAAGACCAACAACATTGACCACTGCGCGCGTACCTGACACGCGCCACTGTCGCCGGTCTGGCGGCAACGTTCGGTCAGGTGCCATGACCAATTCTTTCGACGAATTTTCACGGGCCAAGATGTTTCTGGTCGATCGGGTCCAACATGACCGAGGCCATCCCGTGGCGGCGACGTTCCTGAAGAATGCCGTCATGAACGGGGCGAAGCTCATCCTGGTGGATCCCCGGCGGCACAAGCTGGCGGATTTCGCCGACCTGCACGTGCCGATCGGGTGGGAAGCGACATCGCCTTTGCCAACAGCTGATGCAGGTGCTCATCGAGAGGACCTCTACGATAAGGCGTTCGTCAATTCCTGCACCATCGACTTCGACCTGCTCGAAAGACCGTGGCGGGTTACCCGCCGGAAAAGGCGGCGGAATCTGCGGCATCCCTGCGGAGATGATCCGGGACACAGCCCGAAGGCTGCTCGGTCAAGCCGCTCATGCTCTGCTACACCCTGGGGATCACCGAACACACCTGCGGCAGGAACAACGTCGTCACCATGGCGAACCTGCAGATGCTCTCGGCAATATGGGCATGGAATGCGGCGGCGTGAATCCCTCCGGGGCCAGAACAACGTCAGGGCGCCTGCGACATGGGTGCACTGCCCAATGTGTATCCCGGGATACCAGAAGGTGACGGATGACGACGCCGGGAAAAATTCGCCGGGGCCTGGAGAGTACCAGAAGCTGCCGGGCGAAAACGGCTGATGATTCCCCAGATGATGGAGGGGCTCGTGGACGGCCGGTCCGCGGATTTTACATCTTCGGCGAAAACCTGGCCAACACCGAACCCGACATTCGGAAGGTCGAGCACGAGCTGGCCTCGGCCGAGTTCCTGGTGTGCCAGGAATCTTCCCAACGAGACGACGCGCTTTGCCCACGTCGTCCTGCCGGCGGCGGCGTGGAGCGAAAACGACGGGACCTTCACCAACAGCGAGCGCCGGGTCAGCCGCGTCGACGGAGCTGGACAAGCGTGGTAAACTATTTCCGTCAGGTATCAACCGATCACTGGATTTTAATGGTCCTCAGAGGTGCCGATTGTCTGGCGCCAGTCTGCGGCATCAGTCGCCGTGAGGGTCAGGTGCGGAAACGCGGCAGACATGATTATCGATATATCACCAGATCAGGCCTCAACCTAATGTGGCGTCTGAGATAATCGGATCAATTTGCCGTACCGGAGCGAAAAAAGCTGCGCTCGATGTGCAGCACCTTCTACACTATATATCAGAGGCAACGGGTATGGAGGGACAATTGTCTTCAATCCACTTTCTTTTGGTAGATGATGAAAAAGTTCTTATTGAAACTATTGCCGAACGGCTTCGGTTAAAAGGGTTCTTTGTTGACTGTACCTTATCAGGAAATGAAGCGCTAAACCGATTGCGCAGGAGCGACACAATTGATATCGTTGTACTTGATATTCAAATGCCTGATTTAGATGGCATGAGTATCTTAGAAAAAATTAAAGCGAAACATCCTCTCGTTGAAGTTATCATGCTTACCGGACACGCTACAATTCAGTCGGCAGTCGACGCATTGAAGCTTGGCGCTTACGATTATTTATTAAAGCCATGTGATGTTAATGATCTCATTTCTAAGGCTAACAAAGCTATTTTAAGGAAGAGAGAGCGTGAAGGAAAAATTCTTAACATAAAGTCAAAACCATACATCTCTGACAGAGAACGAGAAGAACTAATATTAAATATCATGGAAGAATAATGTTGGTTAAATTGAATTGCTGGATTAGGTCAGTTGATTTCACATAACCCCGGTACTGCGGGCGACCTCAAAAAGCGCGACGACCGCGTTGCACGTTACCGATAACGGGTGCCTTCCAGGGCTAACGATAATTCTCTCATTTTTTACCCCTGCGGCAAAACCGGAGGGCTCAAGATGCGTCGTTGTCAAGGGCTTGCAGTAAAGCGCTACGGCTGTACCCTCGGCGCCTTGCCTCTAATTCCCTCCGGCTTTCGCAAAGTTGGGGTTAGGTCTGTTTTTTGCGATAGACAGAACCAAATTGCCTGGCCATTTGAGGCAGGCAGTGTACTAACGGGGTTGCCTTGCCGGCACCACCAGCAGACGGGGGATCAGTACCTCATTCGGCTGTTCCAGAATAAAGCGGACGCAGCGGGCTACGTCTTCAGGCTCCAGCATCCCCTGGGCCGGATCGAACTTCTGTTTCTCGGACCAGTGGTCGAAAAGGTGGGTATTGGTTCGGCCCGGTTCGATCACGGCTACCCTTACCCCACTTCCTGCCAGCTCCATTCTCAGTGCATCAGTCAAAGCTTCCACGGCAAATTTGGTGCCGTTGTAGGCGCCCAGGTGAGGGAAGGTCTTGAGTCCTGCCAGACTTGAGGTGTTGATCAGAAATCCGCTTCCCTTTGTTTTCATGTGCCGCAGCGCCACATAGCTCATACGCACCACCGACTCGAAGTTGAGCCGAACCATGGAGCAAAGCGCCTCTAGGTCGGCTTCTTCAATGCTGCCAATGTTCATGATCCCAGCGTTGTTAAAAACTGCGTCGAGCCGTCCGAGTTTTTCCAGGGCGGCGTCAACGAGCATTTGCGGCAGAGCCGGGTCAATCATGTCGCCAGCGACCACTTCCGCACCGGGCAGACGTTCGGCCAGGTGATCAAGCTTCTCTTTGTTGCGTGCCGTTAACAGGCAAATCATCCCTGCTTCAGTTAAGAGTTTAGCGGTGGCTTTTCCGATGCCGCTGTTGGCCCCTGTTATGAGTATGACTTTTCCTTCTAATTCCATCTGGCACCTCAGTGTAATGGATTCATCTCTATGATACGATCTAATTCAACCCCAATTCCGCCAGGTAACGCCGGGCACCCGGGTGGATGCGGTCCGGATCACCGGCTGCCTTCCAGGTGTTCTCGGGCAAAGTGTCCCGCCCCTGAGTCAGACGTTCGGCCAATTTTGGTTGACCCTGGTGGATCGCTTTGGTCAGGCGATAGGCCAGCGCTTCGGGCAGGTCAGCGCGGGCCAGCAAAAAGCTGAAGGAGCCGACGGTTTTTAGCGGTTCCGCCTGGCCAGGGTAGGACTCAGCCGGGATGGTCAGAGGCTTCAGGAAGGGATACTTGGCGTTGATCTTCTTGATCTGATCATCGCTCAACCCCACAAGCCGACCGCCGGCCTGCATGATCTTGGTAAAGTTGGGCCAACCGACGCCGCCTCCCCATTGCGCCGCCACCTCTCCGTTCAGAACCATGGGAGCGCCATCGCCGGCGCGCTTCAGATAGACCGCGTTAAAGTCCTTGTCACGATCCAGTCCAAGAGCATCGGTTACATATTGCCCAAGCAAGGTCAGGCCCGAAGACTTGGTGCCCCAGGCTACCTTTTGGCCTATCAGGTCGGAGAAACTCTTTGCCGGGCTGTCCCCCTTGACGGCGAAGGCGCCGAAGGTGGGGTATATTGCCGTGATGATCTTGAGCAGGGTCGGCGCATCGCGCCCGATTCCCTCGAATGCTTCGCGGGCCGGCAGGCTTGCAACCAGGGCGACATCCAGAGTGCCCTGCTCCAACAAGGGGATGTTCTGCCGGCTGCCGCGCGTGTTGCGGGCCAGAACATTGAGCTCGGCATCAGTGCTGTTGACCACCTGGGCAAGCACTCCGCCATAGAGCTCGAAGCCACCACCGGGCGTGGCCGTGCCCATGATTATGGGTGTGCGTTCCGCCGCCTGAGAAAGGTTCATCCAGTGGCCGCCCATCAATGCCAAGGCCAAAGCCAAAAAACCGAGCAATCGCTTCATGCTAAACCTCTTGGAATTTTTATGTCTGATGATAAAAACGAATCTGTTCAAATCCGTGATCAACGATTTATTTTGATCCCTCGACCAATCCTGAAAAAACACGGCGCAGATCCTTATCGGTCAAATGCGTGAATGAGTCACTATCATCTGCCACGCTATCAGCTTTCTCGATGGCTTTTGAAAGCCTTGTCATCGGCTTCTTTTTAACAACACGGATCATCCTTCCTGCCCCGGCATTAAAATCCTTCAAGCGACTGTTGCTTTCCAGCCAGCGTTGGCTCTCATCGTGGGTTCCCAGAAAAGGCATAAAAACGGTCTCACCGCGCTGCAACGTGATCAACCGATAGCCGCATCCCAAATTGTACTTGCGACAGTGTTGAATACGCTTTTCTCCATATTTGGTGTAGCTCCCAACCGCATCCATATGGTTCTGGAAATCACCGGATGTCAGCTTCTCAATGATTCGGATTGCTTTTTGGGCCAGGGCAATGCCTGCTTTCCCGCTTTTGTTGAGGACCTCGATCCGGCTTTCGACTTTTGAGCCAACAAATAAAAATTTCATGACATTTTTTCGACTAAATGGATTTATTTTCCCATCGATCCATATTGATTTCGTAGATCAGGATGATTTTGCCTTAAAATCGGTCATGCCGTCATTTTCGAGGGTCATGACGATATCCCCGATTCTTCGCACTTGATCCAAGTAATGCGAAACCACGAGAAGGGTGCAATTTTTTTTTAGGCTCACCAATAGACGCTCAATGATCCCGGCGGCCTTTGTATCCAGCGAGCTTGTCGGTTCATCACACAATAGAATCTCAGGCTCCAAAATTAGTGCCCGGGCGATGCAGAGCCTTTGTTTTTGTCCCCCGGAGAGATTCATTGCGCTTTCCTCCAAACGGTCTTTTACTTCCTCCCACAAAAAAGCCTGTTCGAGCGCCCGGCGCACTTTCTCCTGAATAAGATACTTATCGCGAAGACCGGACAGCTTCAGTGGAAACGCCATGTTTTTGCCAATGCTCATGGGCAGGGGATTCGGTTCCTGAAAGATCATAGCGACCTTCCGACGCAAATGCGAAAGGGAAACGTCTTTTTTCAATGGTGAAATCCAGTTGCCCCCCAGTAAAATTTGGATTTCGCCGGAACAACGAGCATTGGGAACCTCGTTCCACATGCAGTTGAGAAGCCCCAGCAAGGTCGATTTTCCCTGACCGGATGGTCCTGTAATCGCCGTCAGCGTATTGCTGTAGAATGTGGCGCTGATGTTATTGAGCACCTGCCTTGTGCCGTAGAAGAAATCGACACTGTTAAAAATTATTTTTTCAGCGTTGTCCGCTGGCACTGTGTCCACACCCTATCGTTCCATCCGACGCTTTTTACAGTCGGTAAAGCGCCAAATGAAATAGCCGATTTTTCATTCCATGGGCAACCATGAACAATACAGAACAGATTCCCAATAGCACCAGACAAGCACCATATCCATTGGAGAGTTCTGCAGGACTTGTGTATTGGCTGGATATGTAAAAAATATAAAAGGGCAATGCTTCATATTGCGAAAGCGGCGAAGACGGAACGCCGGCTGTGGCCACCACCCCAGTCAAGAGAATTACGGCTGTGTCTTCGGCACATCGACCAATGGCCAAAATCACACCTGAACTGATGCCGGAAAGGGCGTTGGGGATCAGCACATAGACGATGTTTTGCAGCCGGGTGGCACCCAGTGCCGTGGCGGTGTAACGAATGTGTGCCGGCAATTCTTCCAGGGACGTTTGGGTGCTGCGAACAATATAGGGAAGGACGAGCACGCCAAGTGACAACGCACTGATCAACAGAGAAGGGCCCAATCGGTCGGAAAAATGGTGATGCAGGAAAATGGCGACGCTGAAACCATAAAGACCAACAACAATGGATGGTATCCCGGCCAAAACGTCGAACAGGCCACCCACCGCTTTTTTCATCACCGGCGTCGCATATTCCGACAAATATACGCCTGAACATATCCCCAACGGCAGAGCCATAAGGGTGGACAACACAACCAGGCAAAGGGTTCCGATGATTGCTGGAAAGATGCCGTCAAAGACACGCTCCTGACCGATCAAAGCGCTGAGCGGATCCGCCTTGCCGAAGAACAATTCGCTTCCCAGACTCGGCAGTCCCTTTATCAGCAGGTACGACAAGAAAACTGAAACACTAAGACAAAGCAAGAACGCTAATACCCATGATAGGTAGGCAACCAAATTTTCCATAAACGTGCGTATCATGAGACCGCAACCTTGTCCCGTGCCATCATCCTCACTGCAATGGTTGCCAGGATCGTGAACAGATAGAGGGTGATGCCGCAGGCAAAGATGGAGCGAAACTCCATACTGTCAAAATCGGCGGCTTTGACCAGAGCGATATGGGCGGTCAGGGTTCTTGCCGGATCCAAAAAGCCTTGGGGTGGGCGGATGGCATTTCCTGCCAACATCAGCGCGATAAGCGTATCACCCAGTGCTCGGCCCAAAGCGAGGATAAATCCAGACGCCATGCCTCCCAGCGCCCTGGGCACCATGACATATAACAATCGTTGGACACGATTGGCGCCGAGCGCCTTGGCGGCTTGGACATATGTGGCATTAACGGCCAGCAGGCTGTCGGAAAAAAAGAGAATCATGGTGGGGCTGATCAGAATGGCCAGCATGATGCTTGCGGTGAGCACACTCATCCCCGGTCCACCGGGGCCATCGCGAATTAATGGGACCAGGAGGAAGATACCCACAAAACCATAAATCACTGTGGGGATGCCGGTCATGAAGCGGACCAATGTCCCCAACAGCTTGCGAACACGCCTTCCTCCCAGGCTGGCGATCACAAAAGACATACCAAGAGACAGGGGGAGGCAAATCATGGCCGCCAAAAAGGCGATCCAAAATGTTCCCGAGATCATTGCCCATATCCCGTAGGCCCCCCGATGCGGCGCCCAGGGTCCGAGCCAGATGGCGGAAAATGTACTCTCCCTGAACAGCGGAATGCCCAGTGCGACCATAAATCCCAGTATTGCCAGAATAATGGCCGCACTGGCGATGGCGCAGCATAAAAATACGCGCTTCGCAAGGGCATCTTTAGACGGCATCATTTTACCGGGATAAATCCGTTTTCCGCAGCAATTTGCTGTCCCTCGGGTGTTAGAAGATAATCGATGAACAGCTTCGTCAAGCCGGTGGGGTCGCCTTTGGTGTTGCTGTATAATCCTCGGGCAATGGGATATTGGCCGCTCTTGACGGTTTCCAGCGTCGGCGCAAGCCCATCAAGTGCCACAGGCGCCACGGTCTCATCCATATGGCCGACGGAAACATAGCCGATGGCATGGGGATCGTTGGCCACGGCGGTCTTCATCGCCCCGTTAGAGGGGACAAAAAGCGCACTTGTCGCTATTTCGCCCTGATCCAGGGCCTTTCCCCAGAAAACAGCGCGGGTGCCACTGGCCTCATCTCGCGTATATATGGTAATGGCGTGGTCCGTGCCACCAATCGTTGACCAGTTGTCGATTTCACCCGCGTAAATCCGCTTCAACTGATCCTTTGTAAGGGATTGTAAGGGATTGGCTGGATTGACCACCACGCCCACACCATCAACAGCCCATTTGAACATCTTCAGACCGTACTTTTCAACCTCTTCCGGCTTGGCCTGGCGACCTGAATTGCCGATATCCACGAGCCCTTCACCCACCTGCTTGATCCCAACACCGGAACCGCCACCGGCCACGGTGATCACGATATCTTTGTTGCGCGTCATGATCCGTTTGGCGGCTTCTTTCATCACGGGGATGTGGGCTGTGCCCCCAGCGATCTTGAGGGTCCCTTTCTGCCCATCAAACACATCTAACGCGCCACCCAGGCAGGGGGTGCTAACCAATAGAGAAAACACCAGTAACATTCCAATTCTGAAGCCATGCATTAACATTCAATGTCCCCCTTTTTCATGCTAAAATGGTTGTGGTTGTCCAATATCAATCTTCCGATTATTTTCGGACCGGCCTTGATCCCTGGTCTTACTCAAGAGATTCTTGCAATAAAAGCGCTGCCCCGAGCGCACCAATCATTTCTGGATTTTCTGGAATCAACACCCGGCGGTCCAGTTTTTCAGCCAGAAACGCAACCATGCAGGGGTTATTGGCCACACCGCCGGTAAAAACGATATCTCCCTCCGAAGAAACCCGATTGATCATCCCGGCGGCACGGCGGATCACACTGGCGTGCAACCCCCGCGCGATCTCCCGGCGGCTATTGCCCTTGGCGATCAGGGACGTCACCTCGGATTCGGCAAATACGGTGCACATGCTGGAAATGCTGAGATCATTTTCGGCACGCAGCGCTGCGCGACCAAACGCTTCAATGTCATATCCCAGGGTTTTTGCCATAACCTCTAAAAATTTACCGGTGCCGGCGGCGCAGCGGTCGTTCATTTCGAACTTTTTCACGTTGCCGTTTTCAAATAGGGAGATCGCTTTGCTGTCCTGACCACCGATATCCAAAACGGTCAGCGCCTCGGAAAAGATGGCCCGTGCGCCCCTGGCATGGGCCTTGATTTCGGTGACTGTTGGTGCGTCAAATGTGATCTCGAACAGGTTGCGTCCATAGCCCGTGGCCATAATTCGATCGTAAGGGATTCCATCCACCAGCTTCTGGGCCTCGGTGATGGGGTCAAAGCCCGTGTCCGCCTGACGACTGGCTTCGATTTTACCCGACTCATCCACCACCACCAGTTCAATGGTGCGAGAGCCGATGTCTATACCGGCAAAGCGCATCCGGCCTCCCCTTGCGGCCGCCAATAAGCCGTTTTTTCCGTTTTCCTCAAATGATCGACCAGTAATTGCCGGGTGAGTAAAACATCCCGGGTGTGTTCCAATTCGATGGTCCACCAGCGGCAGTCGGTCGCGATCAGCCTGTCGACAATCGGCCCCAGGATTTCCATGTTTCGCGGGGCCCAATGACGATCCGTTTCCGATTCATAGACATGCACTTCCACAAGTCGCGCCGCCACCAGACCGATGATTGTTTCAACGCTGATCGTCTTGTCGCAGACCCATCGACTGGATACGGCATGACCGACGTCCAGGGTAATCCCTGCGCCCGAACGCCGGGCCCAGTCGAGAAGGATTTGTGGATTGGCCGTGGGGCCCCGGCGAAGATTCTCGATGCTGATGGTCACACCAATCCGTTTTCCATGTTCAACCAGCCGGGTGAGGTTTTTTACGACGCGATGGTGATCCAGGGGCAGGGTTCTATCCAATCCCACGTGAACGGTCATCAATGGTTCGCCGATACCCTGCAAGGCCTCCATGGCCTTGAAATGAAGTTGCATGGCATCTTCGGCGGCCGCAGCATTGGCGTGCCCGATCTCCTTACCCGGAAAATAGCCATGGTGCCGCAATGCCATGCCATGATCGATGTAGGGAATGAGTTGCTGGGATATCAAATCCAGCCGGTCTGGATTCGGTGTAAAGGCACAGGCCAGAGCGTTTGCCGCGATCCAATCCAAGCGTCTGGCACCATGACGCCAGGTTGCCGATACCGCCAACGTCAATTCCGGCCACGCCGGCAGCCGGCGGTTAACATTCAACGCCGGCGCAGCTTCGTAGAATAATTGAAACATGGTCATCCCTGCCGCCATTTATCTGAGTTGCTCGACAAAGGCTTCGACGCGTGTCTTCAGCTGGCCGAGATCCTCCATGCTGTAATCGGTTTCGATGCGCAGGCAGGGGATTTGCTTATCCTCCAACGCTTTTTCCACCGGTATGGCCTCCATCAGGTACGGCTGGCAGAACTGCAGACCGTAATGGATAACGCCGTCGGCCTTGTAGTCGGTGACCATCTCCTGGATATGATTCAGACGGTCGGGATTGGGCGTGAAAATGGCGCAGTCCACCTGGAAATAGCGGTCAACGATGGCATCCAGCATTTCATCCACCGTTTCACCCGAGTCATCGGTCAGGTTGCGGGTACCGCGTTCGCCCACGCACGACTCCTCACCCACAATGACCGCACCGGCGGTTTCCACGATCATGGGCAGCTTCCAATTGGGTACGGCCTGGGGGCACCCGGACACGAGAATGCGGGGGGTGTTTTCCGGGAAAACGCCTGTTTTGGCTTCAATGCGCTTCTCCAGTTCATCACAGATCTTGTTCACCGACTCCGTGAACCGGGCCGGGTTGTCGTAAAAAAAGACCTGGTTGGCCAACAAGGCATCCAGGCCCGAGATCGGCGCCGGATCGGCTTTTCGCAGGGACGAGAGGCGATGGATGGCGGCACGCTTGGCGTTGACCGTGCGGATGGCTGTTTTCAGTGATTCCACCGTAATCGAGACGCCGGTGAGTTTTTCGAGGGCCGCTTTGAAACGTTGGTATTCGGATTTGAGAAGTGCCTTGCCGTTTTCTGATTTGACCTGGGGCAGATCCATGACATAGAGATTTTCTACCAGGTCATTTAAAGATTCATAAGCCTTCTTCTTTCCGTCACAGGTGTTTTCACCCACGATCATGTCCGCGCTTTCCAGGTAGGGGCACACCTTGCCGATCTTGAACCCGAACGACGATTTGATCAGGGCGCAGGTGTTGCGCGGCAGCAGTTTCTCCACATCCTCAGTAGCGAAATCAGCTCCTGAACACAGGCCGACCAAGGTGGCGTTGGCGGCCAGAACGATCTCTTCGGGGACAAACACGCAATAGGACCCGATGATTTTGCGTCCGGACGCTTTTTCGTCCAGCAGCTCCTTGATGCGCAGCCCGTGGACCTCGCTCATGACAAAGTCGAAATAGCCCATCCCATCGGGGCGGTTCTTCTGGGCCAGATAAATGTCTTGATAAGCCTGACCCAGAACGCCCAATAGCGCGTCATGCGCTTCTAAATCGAGCCCTAAATCGGCCCACATGGATCGGTAATCGGTACTCATGCGCTGCTCCTTTTTTTGAGATGTCTGATTCCATTCCGGCAAAGGCGCCAAATGGATGGTGATGTTGTGATGGCAATGATCCGGGAGAGTTCGGTCGGGCTATCGTTTTCAACGCTGTTGAATGGCCCAGTGACGATTCGGTGGTGTCAGGTTGGATATGATGTCGGCACGCGGTTTCGTCTAACAAACCCGGTTAGATGGGGAGAACCCTCAGGTAAAGCCAGAATCATATTTCATATGGAAGACATCCTAAAGGCCTGGATTGAAAAATTGGCCAATACCTTGCTAATGGGTGATATGTCCAATACTTAGTATCAATATTGTTTTTATAATGTATTGATTATATCTATTATCTTCTGGAACTGAGATGAAAAGGGGAGTGGCCTATTACGGCCCACTGTTGAGGATTTGTTGCATTGGAGGCATGTTGCTGTGGGAAAGGCGGTTCAGGAAGGTAAGGACTTGTTCAGGGGTGACGTGATCAACAGGGCCATCGCCGAATTCCTGAATAAATCGCTCGATGATGGCCAGGTAAGCTCGCCCCGTATTTTTTTAGAATGGATCCTGTGGTAATCGATCCAGATTTTGGCTGCTTTGGATGGTTTCAGGCCTGCCGCCTTCGGTTAAAGGATTGATGATTTTGGTCAGCACCCAAGATAATCCCATGAAATCCATTTGCTAAACGCAAATTCAATTTAATCTTGTATAGATACAACCGCTGGCCTAACCCGACCGCTGGGAGAGTGATTGCAGGAATATTTCAATCGATGATTGGATTGCATCCGCTGCAAGAAAAGAATCTGATAACCCGAGCACAATAGAAAAATGCCCCATGTCGTCAGGCTCAAAATACTTGACACTCCCTGCACACTCATAAACACGACGTTTGAGCTCCCTCGAGTTTTCGGGGATTACGATACGGTCGTCTGCACCGTGAAACAAAAGAAGAGGTATCTTTGCCGAACAGGCAAAAGTAACCGGCATGGCCTTTTCGATTGCCTCGACGTCTGCAAATATCGGCCGAGTGCTCCTGTATTTCATGGGGTTGAATCCATATGGTCCGGCCAGACCTATCATCCCACGAATAATGCCGGGAGATTGTCCTGCTTCCTCAAGATAACTCTGGTCTAAGGCAAGCAGTGCTGCGATATGTGCTCCAGCTGAGTGTCCCATTACCACCACTCCATTACTTGCTTGATCTACATTTTCTCGTAGCCAAGTAAGAACTTTTGCACCGTCCTCAACGAAGGCGGGAAAGGTTACTTCTGGATATAAACGGTAATCAGGTATTACCGTTATGTATCCTTTGCTGCTCAGGCTCTGTCCGACAAACCCGTACTTCCCTTTTTCACCGCGTTTCCAGCTCCCTCCATAGAAGAAGACAACCACAGGCGAACCGGCGACAATTCTATCCGGAATGAATATATCAAGCTGCTGACGTTGCTCTTGCCCGTAGCGTTGATGCACCAAAGCGACGGAATCGCTTTCCGACGAAAGAGTATTCACCAGGTACAGTGGAGAGCAGCCCGCTAGGAGCAACACTACAGACGCCACTATCATCCAGCAAAACACGCCATTATACCAAATATATTTACGCTGATTTATAATCAACCTACGCTCCTGTTTATCGAGCGACACACAGATGGATCATCAAGTTCAAAAATATGGCCTGATTGTTAACTATCGATACGCAGCTTAATGGCAACTCCTTTCAGTGGTTCTTCGCCCTTGGTATTCGGGGTTCTTTCATGAACTCGACCACCCCTATTTCAGACCAGCGTCCATGGAGTGTTCTTTCAGGTGAGCCAGAGGAATGCGATTCAGCACATCGGCATGGGTTGAGGCCAGTATTACCGGAGGGGCGACGCCATGGTCATGGGCTTCGCGCCATCGGTCGGTGCAAACGCACCATCGGTCACCTGGCTTCAATCCGGGAAAACCACTGGCTGGAACGGCGGTGATCAGGTCGTTTCCTCGGCTGCGGGTAAAATCCAGAAACGCTTGTGTCACCTGGGAACAAATGCCGTGACTGCCGAGATCGCTTGATGGCATCCGACAGTCTCCGTCGCGAAGGAAGCCTGTCAGTGGCTGCAAGCTGCATGGCTCAAGCGTACTCCCTAGTGCATTTTTTTCATTGTGCTTCATGGGCCCACCTATTTTCGGAAGTCAGCCATCGTAGCTGTGTTTAAATGTACGGACTCTTGCACGATACCAATCCACGTTTACTGTTTGATCACACTTGATCAATATTGATCCGCAACGCCCGATCGGCAATATGAGCAGGCTAATCGTTTGATGGTGGTAGAAACCTACCCATTTAAACACAAGGTACAATGAACCTAATGTACACACACCACATAATCCTTTTGCAGGTAACGAATCGGGAACCCATCATAGCGAAACAAGCGTCGGTAATGGTAGTTCTGGACTCCCAGCATACGATTATACGGCCATCGTTGTCCTTAACATCTTGTTGAATTAAGTTAATATTTCCACTTTGGTACAAATCAGTTGGGAGAGGGTCAATGAAAAAAGGGAAGAATAAAATTCGCCTCATCAAGGAAGATGAGAAAATTAGACAGGTAACACATTGGGATTTGGACTATCTGCCCAAGGATGAAATCCTTGATCTGTACAGGCGGGAAACAGGACATCACAACCAAAAAACCAGCATCGAACTTGCTGACGAAAAAAGCTATGCAAAGGTTTCGATGCTGCTGATCACGTTGGGCCTGTTGCTGCTGGCCGGAGCACTTTGCGTCGCAGCATTATACTAACACCGATGCGGCCGTGTTTGATGGGTGCCGCGTATTCAGGAGTCAAAATGAAGGGTACGGCTGATTTTCAATCTCGAAAAAAAGGATCTATTCTTGGCATGTTCATCGGAGATGCGTTGGCCATGCCCGTGCATTGGTACTATGATCGCCAGGCGCTTTACCGGGATTATGGTCATATCACCGCTTACCAGGCACCCAGAAATCCTCACCCCGACAGCATATTGTGGCGCTCGGTGTACAACGTGACCAACGGGGCGGCCGATATTCTCCACGACCAGAGAAAATACTGGGGACAACCTGGAATTCATTACCATCAGTTTCTGAAAGCCGGCGAAAATACCCTCAACTTGAAGATCTGCGCATTGCTGATCGATACCATCGTCGAAAATGGCGCCTACGACAGCGATGCCTACCTGAAAGGGTACATCGATTTTATGATCACTCCGGGCCGCCACCAGGACACCTATGTCGAGGAGTATCACCGCCATTTTTTTACCAACTATGCCAATGGGAAAGCGCCCCGTTCCTGCGGCGTCGTCGAAAAACATGTCAGTGGCATCATCGGCATGGTCCCATTGATCGTGCACTACGCCGAAGATCCGGATACGGCCCGGCGGCTGGCGTTTCAGCACCTGCGGCTCACTCACCTGGGGGACCGGATGACAGCGGCGGGAAATCTGCTGCTGGACGTTCTGCTTCCCGTTCTGAACGGCGCTTCGCTCAGAGATACACTTGTCGACAAAATCGAACGCCAGGACAATCCCCTGGTGGGTTTTCCATTTTTCCGCTGGCTCAAAGACCCCGACGAAGTGGTCATTGGACGGCGCCTCAGCAGCGCCTGTTATGTCGAAGACGCCCTGCCAGCAATCATATACTTGGCTTTGAAATATCATCATGATGCCGCCCGAGGTTTAATTGCCAATACCAATCTCGGCGGGGACAACGCCGGACGGGGAGCGGTGCTGGGGGCTTTGCTGGGGGCCGCAAATGGGCCTCAGGCATTCCCGACGCCCTGGGTGGATGGATTGCGTCATCCATCGGCAAACCTCGATCTTTTAACCCAGAAAGGAAAGGAGTGAATCACGCGCATTGTCAAGGAGATAACCCGTCTGGCCAAGGATATGATCGCTCCACAGCCGGGATCAACGCTGCGGACCTGATTCTGCTATCAACGACCAGGGCGACCGGGGTGTGACTTGATCGCAACCACCCAGAGATACAGATTTGCCAGCTGCCGGTAGGCATGGATGCGAAACCCGTTTTGTTGCAGCGCAAAGATGAATTGCGGGGTATCGAAGCGATCTTCTTGGGGATGATCCATGAGTCTTCCCAGCAACGGATGGGTGATGTAGTGGCTGAGAATCTCTTCACAGTAGAACGCACCCCCGGGTTTCAGGACCCGATGTATTTCGGTCAGCGCCTGGCGCCAGCGAACCACGTGGTGGATCGCCCCGAAGTTGACAACCGCGTCGTAGGACGCGTCTGTCACCGGAATGTGCCGGAGGTTGCCAACCCACAGCCGTGTTCTGTGACCGCCGGCCCGTTTGCGCTGGCCAACAAGCGCAATCATTTTCGGGTCGAGATCGAAGGCATCGACACGGGCCGCCTTGAACTGGCGATAAAGCAGATCGATGCCGAAACCGGGCCCGCATCCGGTTTCCAATACCTGGGCGCCCGTCAATGGGCCGCCCATGGCCAGCAGTTGTCGGGATTCCCAGTAACGCTGCAACAAGGCACGAAAGGGACTGAGAATGAACAAACGTTCGATCCAATTCAGCTGCATGCCGGCAATCTCCTTCGTTCAAATCGGTCGGTTCTGTAATCCCCCCGGCATCGTCGGAGGTGGTCGAGGGGGGAGTCAACCCAGAATTGGCATCATTCGGGTCGAAAATTACCGCTCTGCCGTCCTGGTAACCGGGGCCCCGCCGATCGGACCGGTTTTCCCGCGTCGGACCCGGCAGCCCGAGAATTGGCGGCCCGACACGATACCCTAATCTGGACGGTGCGATCCTACAGCGCCAGAACTCGAGGAGCAGCAGAGCGGCCAAAGATTGCACCTAAAAACAACGTGGCAGGGACAAGGATCGCTGCACGGGGTCCCGGGGTGAAGGGCAGGCCGTGCAAACGCTATGGCTCTAATAAATCGAACAAAACACGGCATAGGGGTCACGCACTCGATGATCTAAAGACACAGGAGGCTGCATCGTTTGTCTTTACGCTCGCCAAAGAACACGGTTAGGATGGCCATTGACGCTGCAAGAACACCTTCATCGGTGACCGATGGCGGTGACGCCGCGCGATTTACCGTGGTATGCCTAACACTATAATCCACCAATCACCGGCAGGCAAAACAAATAACGGAGGTTGCTATGACACCCACTGAAGACCCGGTGGTCATTGTCGGCGGCGGAATCGCCGGATTGGCCTGTGCCCGCCGTCTGTACGATCACGGCATTGCGGCACGGATCCTGGAAGCCGGCCGCAGCGTGGGCGGCCGCATCAAAACGGACCGTCACGATGGCTACTTGCTGGACCGGGGGTTTCAGGTGTTGCAAACGGCCTATCCGGAAGCCCGGCGGGTGCTCGACCTGTCCCGTCTGGACCTGCGCCGCTTCGCGCCGGGGGTCATGATTCGCATCGGCGGACGTGCTTACACCCTGGCCGACCCGCTGCGCCGCCCCCGCCAGCTGGTGGAAACGCTGACGGCGCCCATCGGTGGCGTTGCGGATCGATTGCGACTGCTACGCCTCGCGCGCCGGGCAACCAGAGGAAGCTTGGAGGCCCTTTTTCGGCAACCGGAATCAACGGCCATGACGTTTTTGAAGGCAGAGGGCTTTTCAGCGGCAATGATCGACCGATTTTTCGTTCCCTTTTTCGGCGGGGTCTGCCTGGATCCGCACATCCGGGCCTCGAGCCGGGTGCTACTATACGTCCTGCGCATGTTTGCAACTGGTGAGGCGGCCCTCCCGGCGCTGGGCATGGAAGCGATTCCCCGGCAGTTGGTCGCCGGCCTACCATCGCAATGGGTGCAAACAGGCGTGCGCGTGCATCGAATTCACAAAGGAGACGTTTCCCTGGATGACGGCCGCACCATGCCGGCCAGGGTCGTGGTTATCGCCACCGAAGGGCCCGAGGCTGCCAGGCTGCTGGGTGAGGCCCCGGTCCGGGCATCCGTCTCCGAGGTCTGTATTTATTTTTCATGCGATGAGGCCCCGTGGCAGACCCCTTATCTGTTGATCAATGGGGATGGCACGGGCCCGATCAACAACATCGCCTTCCCCAGCCGGGTATCATCGGCCTATGCGCCTGCCGGCAAATCCCTTGCCTCCGTGGTCGTTCTCGGCAACCCGGACGAGGGCGATGCCGTGCTGGTTCAACGCGTTCAGGACCAGCTGGCCGATTGGTTCGGCGACGAGGTCCACCGCTGGCGGCATCTTAAGACCTATCGGATTCTGCATGCCCTGCCGGACCAGACGCCGCCCACGGCAAACCCCGTCTGCCCGGTAAACCGCAACCGGTCGGGGGTCTTTGTCTGCGGGGAGCACGGCAGCCTGCCGGGCATTCAATGGGCGCTGCTGTCCGGTCGGCGGGCCGCCGATGCCGTCCATGGCCATCTGCGCGGCCAGCCCGTTTAGCAGGGCCGATTACGGGTAGACGCGATTGCCCCCAAAAAGGCCGTAGCTGCCATGGCAGCCGGCAGGAACCTTTATTTTGATCAGCGTTTGATTATTTCGTTTTGAGATCACGGGGGGCGCAGCATGTTGATTGAAGACAAACTGACCATTTTGGCCGATGCAGCCAAATACGATGCGTCCTGTTCCTCCAGCGGCAGCCGCCGCAGGAATCACAACGGGAGCCTGGGAAATGCCTCCCCTTCGGGCATCTGCCACAGCTACACCGAAGACGGCCGCTGCGTTTCCTTATTGAAGATCTTATACACCAACCGGTGCATTTACGACTGCGCCTATTGCATCAACCGCAGCAGCAACGACATTCCGCGCGCCGCGTTCAGCCCCCACGAAATCGTCGACCTGACCATCGACTTCTACCGTCGCAATTACATCGAAGGGCTCTTTTTGAGTTCAGGGGTCATGCGCAGCCCGGACGACACCATGGAACACCTGGTTCGATGCGCACAGATGCTGCGCAGGCAGGGGTTCAACGGATATATTCATCTCAAGTGCGTTCCCTTTGCGAGTCGCCGCCTGGTTCAAGCGGCCGGACGGCATGCCGACCGCTTGAGTGTCAATATCGAGTTGCCCACCGAAACCAGTCTAAAACGGCTGACCGGGGAGAAAACCTTTGCCGCCGTGCTGACCCCCATGGACGTCATTCGTGAAACCATCGCCGAGACCCGCGAAGACCGCAAGCGGCTGCGCCACGTGCCCGCCTTTGCGCCCGCCGGCCAGAGCACCCAGCTGATCGTCGGTGCCAGTCCGGAGTCCGATTTCGAGGTGCTGGCCCTGGCAGATCGGCTTTACCGACAACAGTCTCTCAAGCGGGTCTATTATTCGGCCTTTGTCCCGGTTTGCCCACCAAGCGCTTGTCTGCCAGAAGTGGATCAACCGCCTCTGCAACGCGAGAATCGTCTCTATCAGGCCGATTGGCTGATACGGTTGTATGGCTATTCGATGGACGAGGTGATCAGCCCCTCATCGCCCTGGCTGGACCTGGAGGTCGATCCCAAACAGGCCTTTGCCTGCCGGCACCCGGAGTGGTTTCCGGTGGACATCAACACCGCCGATCGGGAGATGATCCTGCGGGTACCGGGCATCGGCCTTAAAACAGCCAATCGAATCGTTGCCTTGCGCAAAAAAGGACGTCTTCGATTCGAACACCTCAAACAGCTGGGCGCTGTTATCTCCCGCGCTCAGCCCTTCATACGCTGCGACGGAATGGAAACCATCCAGTGGACGGGAAGCGCACCGCTGAGACGGCCGTACCGTAACCGAACGGTTGGCTCCCCCGAAGACCTGCAGAGCGCAACAGCGCCATCCCGCCGGACGGTATTTGAAACCGACGGCAGTTTTGAGGGGCTGTTGACGGCCGTCTTTCGGGTTTACGCGACTTCCCGGATACCCGATGCGATCGTATCGGCCGTCAACGGTCAGCGGGGCCTGTTCGACGACTGCGTGCGAATCGACACCGACCCTGCGATTGGCGACCGTGTGTGGACCGGCCTGAAAAAGCATCTGGGTGCCCGGCAGCGACAACGGCTGTTCCAGGCCCATCTCTCGGAAGAATGCGACGTGGAAACGCTGATTTTGCAGCGCATTGTCGAGGCCATTCCCGGACGTCTTGTCCTCACCCCGGCAGTCGATCTGTCGGTGGGCATCCGTATTGACCAGCTCAGCCAGAAGGTTCGCCGCGAGGCCCATCGCATTAAGGGATTCATTCGCTTCCAGCAGATTGCCGACGGATCCTACCTGGCGCTGATCGCTCCCCGCTATGACGTGCTGCCGCTGATCCGGCGCCACTTCGAAACCCGCTACGCCGATCAGGACTGGTTGATTTACGATACAGCCAGGAAATACGGTCTCGGATTCAATCGGCGGACGACGAGAGAGATCCGTCTAGAGAGCAAGGTCCTGGCCGCTTTCGAGCGGGAAGCTGTTGAGCAGGAACACCTCTGCCAGGTGCTGTGGCGGCGCTACTACGACGCCGCTACCATCCGATCCCGCAACAATCCTGCGTTGCACCGCCGGCAACTGCCGCGCCGATATTGGCGCTATCTTACCGAAAAGATTCCCAGGGGAGGGGCTCCAGGACGCAATCGCGCGAGATTTTGATGCGTTGTTTGGGATCGTCGTGGGATGGCGGTTGACTGCCCGCGGTGACAACCGCCTAGGGAAAAGGGACATGGAAAGCGAACTGCTGCTTGGCGGAAAATTTACGTTTCGTGCTGGCGGAAAAAAACAGGTGTTCGTTAAAAAACCCGTCGAGCACCATCGCCATGTCGTCATGAAGGCCCTCCTGTGGGCGCTGTATCTGCCGGAATACGCCCAGTTGCAGGTAGAAGTTTCGATCGGGTTCAGGTACAAGCCCGATTTGGTGGCTCCGGGCGATGACACGCCCCTCTTCTGGGCAGAGGCCGGCCGTGTCGGCAATCAAAAGCTCCAGTGGGTAATTCACCGTTTTCCGCGAACCCATTTCGCATTCGCCGTCTGGGGCGCTTCGCTGTCATCCATGACGGCCCGCGTCCACCGACAGGCCCGCGGTGTGCGTCGGCTGGCACCCGTTGATGTGATCGCATTCCCGGAGGATGCCGTCGCACGATTCTTCGAGCCCAAGGGGACCATCCGGGTCCATCACAGCGACCTGAACTGGCAGCGCTTGGTCTGAAAAAGAAAATCGCGACCGGAGACATCGTGGCGGACGTCGGCAGCCTCAACCGGGCATGGCCCGTTTCCGGAAACCGGAGCACGAAAAGGAGGCAGTCTCAGGCGGCGGCATCGGCAGGCAGGGCTGCCAGCAACGTTTCGGGCCGGGGATGATCGGCCGGTCCGGAGGCATGGTGGCTGAACAGGATGCGGCCGTCGGTGTCAATGATGAAGACCCCTGGGAGCTGTCGTACGTCACCTGCGGGAACGCCGACACCGTGGCCCTTGGCCATGGCGGCAATCCCCCGGAATACCATTTTGGCAGAGAGCAGCGCCCCTGCGGAGGCCTGTTTGAGACCAAAGGTCTCGAAAAGCCGTTTATCCGGGTCGGCAATCATGGGAAAGGGGACGTCGAACCGTTCTTTAAATGCGGCCGTCTGCTCGACACTGCCCAACCCAACCAGCATCACTGCGGCACCCAGGCGGTCAAAGGCATCTTTTTGGCGGCGCAACTGCGCCACCTGCTCGCGGCAAAACGGTCAGCCGTAATGCCTCAAAAAAACCAGCACCAATGGCCTCTCACGCCAGAAGTCGCCCAGCGGCGCCCACGAATGATCCCACAGCTGAACCTCCTGTTCGCCGATTTCACGCATGTTCAGATCCATGGTCGACTCCTTTCGTTGTCAGCTGGCCGTAGCTTCCCTGAGCCGCATGAACGCGCCGAGATCGCCTGTCGTCACGACACCGACGAGCTTGCCCTCCAGGGTGTCAGGCAGCAGGCAGCAGGTCGCATTGACATTCACCACGAATAAACATGTGCTCGATCCACAGGGCTGCAATATGAAATGCCTGATCGGTAGTCGGTAGGCCAACCCTACCCATATGTGCGCCCGGTTTGCCGGCTGGAGAAGCATCGCAATACCCGGCATCCGCGGACCCGCTTATAAGAGCACCGGCGAGCGGTCCGGCGGACACACCTGAAGCTTTGCCGCCGTTCGAGAATTTTTCAGGTCAGAGCTCGTTAATCGCGGCCCGGTATTGTTCGGCCTGGGCCAACAAGTCGTCCCGCTTACTCGGCTGCATCCGATTCCAGGTCCGAACCATCATCGCGACACGGGGATTGCCGGCAAGCGACCGCCGATGGCGATGAATAAAGGCCCAGTAGAAGCTGTTGAAGGGGCAGGCCCTATCCCCTAAGGGTTTTCGCCATTGGTAATGACAGGCTTCGCAGTAATCGCTCATCTTGTGAATATAGTTGGCCGAGGAGACGTAGGGCTTGGTGGCTACCAGCCCCCCATCGGCATACTGGCTCATACCCCTTGTATTGACGATCTCCACCCAATGGACCGCATCGATGTAGATGCCCAGGTACCATTGGTCGACCTCGTCTGGATGGACGCCTGCCAGCAGGGCGAAATTGCCCGTAATCATGAGCCGCTGGATATGGTGGGCATAGCCATGCTCGAGAGATTGAGAGATCGCGGTGCGCAGGCAATTCATGCGGGTTTCGGCTGTCCAGTAAAACTCGGGCAGGCGGTTGGTGTGGCCGAAATGGTTCATGGATGCGTATGCAGGCATGTGGGCCCAGTAGATGCCGCGCATATATTCACGCCAGCCGAGAATCTGCCGAACAAACCCTTCCAGTTGTTCGATTCCCACCGCTTCACCGGAAATCGAACGGGACCGCTCAATGGCCGCCTGAATCACCTCCATGGGGTGGAGCATCTTGGTGTTGAGCGCAAAAGAGAGCAGGGAATGGAAGAGGAACCCGTTTTCAGCCGTCATGGCGTCCTGGTAGGTACCGAAATGAGGCAGTCGCAGATCGACGAACGCCTGCAGCTGGCGCTGGGCCTGTTTGCGGTTTACCGGCCAGATCAGCCGTTTGGGGTCGATCCGGCCGAAGGTGGGTACGTGGCAGCGATCGATCATTGCGACGATATCGGAGACATCGTTATCAAAAGCGCAGATCTCGGGCAGTGGCACCTTGCCGTCGTATCGTTGGCGATTGTTTTGATCGTAATTCCATTTGCCGCCAAGGGGCCTGCCGTCGTCCATGAGAATATCATGGCGCCTGCGCATCCGACGGTAGAATGACTCCATTAGGTATCGCTTTTTGCCCTGGAAATGTTCCGCCAGATCGTTGCGCGCTGTCAAAAAATGCTCTGTGTCCACCACGGCTGAAGGAATGGATAGACGCGAGGACAGCCGGGCCATCTGGCCGTCAAGGCGGTAATCGTCCGGCTGCATATATTCGAATCGCGTGATGCGGTGTTCGCGGATCAAGCGCATCAGATTGGCATCGAAGGACTGCTCGTTGTGCCGATCGTCCAGGCTCAGGTAGGCCACCCGGTGCCCCTTGCGGGCAAGGTCGTCAGCGAAATGGCGCATGGCGCTGAAAAAGCCGGCCACTTTTTGAATGTGCAGCCTGATGGCGTCCGTCTCCTGTTGGACTTCCATCAGGGTGTAAAGGATATCTTCACGGACCTGCCGAAACCAGCTGTGCCGGGTGTTCAGCTGATCACCGAGGATCAACCGGAGGGTGGTGCCGCTTTTCACGGGTTGCGGTCCATTTAAGACGCCCATTCAATTACAGCTTGCTGAATAGCCAAGTAGTGTGTCGTCTCGTTTTTTTGGTTGTGAATGGGAGCAATTTTCCATTGCATCATAAATTCCGATCCATCCTTGCGATAGTTGATGGCGCGGCCATGAAAGACCCTGCCATGGGTAATGTCCATTTTTAGCCTATCAATGACCTCTTGGTCGGTTTTGGGTCCTTGTAAGATCGATGGCGATTTTCCGATGACTTCTTCTGGTTCGTAGCCGGTCATTAGGGTAAATGCCGGGTTGGCATAGACGATTGGATAACCTGGCCCCGCTTCCGATATGAGGATCGAGTTGTAAGACTCTTCCATGGAAGCTTCCAGCAGTCGCTTCATAATGTATCGATAGTTTTCGTCTCTTTCGAAAATGTCAAAGATATCTTTCCCATCTTTCATTGCATTACCTCCGTGCTTAGTGTGGTTGATGAACTGTTGAAATGATGACCGGTTCGCGGTTGGCGATTCCCTTCAGGGAAATAGCTTGAAACCGGTCAAATAGAGGCTCGGCCAGGTATGCCCCCAGCCGCCGACCTTACAGGTGAATGCACCGTTGCCCGAACGCGATAGCCTCGATCCAATCCACAGGAATTCGACCTCCGAAGTGACATAGGCCATTGGTGAGCAATGCGGTATATCGCCAGCCGTAGTTGTCAGGGCACAACTGCTTTTTCGCATGAGCAGCGCATTTATTTTGCCGATCATATCGAGCTTATTTGCAGGCTTTTTGGGTTTGTTTCGCGGGGCGTGACTGCCGTTACCGATGTCATTACACTTACCACCGTATCAGCCGCGCAACAACACGTAAACAGAAGATGCAAACCGTAAAGGTAAAAATAGTCGGCTTTGTGGTTGTTTCATGTTATAGATGGCCAATGAGATCATCTGGATAGCGCATGCCTTAATTTGCAAAGTGCAATGAGAGAAAAAAACATGCAAAGCCCTATTAAAACCGGCGTGAAATGCGTTGCCTTGATTCACGTGGAAGAGAACGGCCGTTTGAACGACTCCAGACTTCGCGAGAATTTCATTACCATGCACAGCATAAATTTCATTTTGGAAAGGAGACAGCCTGATGAACAAGGAAAAAAAAGATGATGTGTTCGTCAAAGTGAAGGACATGGCCGGAAACGAATTTATCTGTCCATTAAACGAGTTGAAGAATGTCAAGAACGTCAGCGAGGAGGAACTGGAAGCGTGCTTTGAGGGCGATGTGATCGGACGCTACGCGGGTCAGCTAAATATTGTCGATTCAGGAGATTAAATTCTTTTCTCAGTTTGTTTGACCCAGAGCCAGTGCCTTCAATCTGGCGACGATTCAAGCAACCGAAGGATGAATGTTGCCCAATCGGGGATAGGTACCGAGGACGAGCGGTCAAGGCGATGGTGACCCAAAAATTATCAAGCTCGTTTATTGTCGGCGACCAATCTGAATCCGCAATCCGTAATCTTGAAACTGCGCCGACACACAGTAGGGGGCATCACACAATGACCGACAAACCTATTTTGGTTACAGGCGGCACGGGCTATGTGGGTGGGCGGTTGATACCGCGCCTGCTCAATGCCGGCTACACGGTTCGGGCCATGGCGCGGTCTCCCGAGCGTCTGCTGTGCCGACCCTGGGGACGCCATCCTAAGGTGGAGGTTGTGCCCGGGGACGCACTGGATCAACGCGCGTTCGTTCATGCCGCCAAAGGATGCGATGCCGCCTATTATCTGATCCATTCCATGAATGCGGCCAAGGGCAAATTTGCGCAGGCCGATCGCACGGCGGCCCAAAACATGGTGATCGCAGCCCAGCAAAACAATCTGACGCGCATCATCTACCTGGGCGGACTAGGGGAAGCGGATCACGAGTCGCTCAGCAAGCATCTCAAATCGCGGCATGAGGTGGAAAACATACTGATGGGCTCGTCCGTGCCAGTCACCAACCTGCGTGCCGCCATGATTTTAGGGGCAGGCAGTGCCTCCTTCGAGATGCTGCGCTATTTGGTCGATCGACTGCCCGTCATGATTACCCCGCGCTGGGTCCAGACCCCCTGTCAACCCATATCAATCCGTAATGTACTGGACTACCTGGAAGGCGTACTGCAAGCCCCGGAGACCGTCGGTCAGACACTCGATATCGGGGGATCCGAAGTGTTGGCCTACCGCGACCTAATCCAGATCTACGCCGAGGAGGCCGGTCTCAAAAAACGACTGATCATACCCGTCCCGGTTCTGACGCCATGGCTCAGCGCAAAGTGGGTTCACCTGGTGACGCCTGTTCCGGCCTCCATAGCTCAGCCATTAGCCGAAGGTCTCAGTATTCCAGTGGTTTGCCGGGATGCGCGCATCCACTCCATGGTCCCGGTAAAGTTGATTGACAGCCGCCAGACCATTCGAACCGCCCTCGACCGGATCCGCCAGGAAAAAGTGGATACCTGCTGGTTCGACGGGGGCGGGGCTTTGCCTCCGGAATGGGTGACCTGCGGCGATGCCGATTACGCCGGCGGTACGATCCTGCACGGCGCACACAGGATTGTACTCGAAGCCACTCCAGACAGTGTTTGGAACACGATTAAACAGATCGGAGGCCGCAATGGCTGGTATTTCGCCCAGCCGCTTTGGCGGCTGCGCGGATTATTGGATCGAGCCGTCGGCGGCCCGGGTATGCGCAGAGGGCGGCGCGACCCCGTCGATCTGCGAGTGGGCGACGGCCTCGATTTCTGGCGAGTGATCGCCCTGGCTCCCCCCCATCAGATGCTTCTGCTGGCTGAGATGAAAACACCTGGAGATGCTCTTCTGGAGTTCAACATTCGACCCAAAGGCGAGGGGCGGATCACTCTTGAAATGGTGGCGCGTTTTCTTCCGCGTGGGCTGTTCGGCATTTTATATTGGTATGCCCTGTTTCCAGCACACCAGTGGCTTTTCGAGGGCATGCTCAAAAAGGTAGCTCAGAAGACAGGCAAGCGTGTGGTAGAGGGCCCCGAAGCATTTAAAGCCGAAAGTTCTGTCGAGTGCAAGCTGTAATGGTCCGATGGGCACCGCTCGGTACGATAACCCAGCATTGTCCCAGAGTTGATCAGCGCCAGTTGCTCTTTAGTTCATGAAAAACCCGATTTCCCTGCCGAAGTTCACTGCTGCGGGAATCCCTTCGAAGATCGTCGGATACTGCGGCGCCATCCCAAGGTCCTTCCACAACGAATCGGGATCAACAGCGAGATTGAAATTGTAGGTGCGGACTGCCCCTGGTGTTTCCAACCCGGGGTGCGGACGAATCCTGCGAAACGGTATCAGCAGAACCGTTGCAAAAAGCGCCAACCATTGGGGGACTGGATAGACGCGAGCACTCGGGAAGTGTTGTCTGGCCACACTGGTGAAGGTGGCCCATGAGGACGGAAGGCGGTCGCCAATTGGGGCGATGCCCTGGAAGCCCTGCTCGGCACAGGCAATCATAGCTGAAGCCGCATCTGCGACGTGAAGGTGTGTGTAAAGATTTTTACCCAACCCCGGCAGGATCAGGCGACCGGCCTGCAGCTGACGGAAGTATAGATCACGAACACCATAAACATGGGGCAATCGAAGAGCTGCAAAAGCGATATCTGCGGACTTGGCGATCTCCGAAAGCCGTTTCTCGGTATCCACTTTGATGCGGCCGTAATCTAAAACCGGGTTGACCTCGGTATCGACAGTGACGACGGATGAATTTCCACTGTAGACCAAAATGCTGGAGCTGTATACGAAACTGCGAACGCCAGCCTCGATTCCAGCCCTCATCAAGGCTATCGAACCATCCATTATAGAGGGCCTCAGCATGTCGTAGGATTCGAAAGTGGCCCGAGCCGCAAGGTGCAGGATGCCGTCGATGTCCTTGACCGCATCCCTCAGACTTGCGGGATTTCTCAAATCGGCCAATACAAAATCCGCGTCGAAATTACAGATTTCGCAGTCATCTCCCGCCTGCCTGATCATCAGCCTGGGGCGATACCCATTGACCGACAACTGGCGGGCCACCTCATAGCCAATGAATCCAGATGCCCCAGTGACCAGAAACTTCATTTTACTATTGTTCTTTGACATGAGATACCATGAAGCCTATTCATTGAGACACGGGCGCTAATGTTCCCAGGAGTGAAAAAACCAGCCTTTTCGTTTCGACCTGGGTTCTCGACTTGACCAGGTGGAAACGAGAGAGGAAATATTTTTTTAGTTCATGTCAGCGGATCTTGGGGGGTGAACCCGCGCCAAGCTCGCGACACGATTTATGACATGCCCTGGCTCAACGATCAAGTACCGGCCAAGTAACCGCCTCATTCAGGAATTGGCTTTATGGACACCGACGATCTGACTGAAATGGCTTGGGGCGTCATTGTCAGCGCCTCTCGAGTCTCGGATACCCTGAAAGCCGAGCTTGGCGCAATGGCCAGCCGTTTCAAGACCGAGGATGAATGGCTTCGAGGAGTCCGTGCTCATCTGGTGAAAATCTTCGCAGAGCCTACCGAATATGTCGACTATTGGGATCTTGAAAACACGGAAGCTGTCACAGACACCATGATCGGCAGTATTGCAGCGGAACTCCGTGATCGAGTGGATAGGGTTTTGTCCACGCCAATGAACAAACGAGGTTCACAGTCATGGTGATTGTCAAGATGCCGGAACGCACCAAACCGACGTTCAGCCGCTATATCGGCATCGACTACTCCGGCGCGGAAACCCCGGATTCCAGCCTGAAGCGACTTCGGGTCTACGAGGCCAGCCGCGAGTCTATGCCGGTGGAAGTGAGACCGCCGCCCAGCCCGCGCAAGTACTGGACCCGGCGCGGCTTGGCGGAATGGCTGGCAGCTCGGTTGTCCGAGGATGTGCCGACCATCGTTGGTATCGACCACGGATTTTCCTTTCCCCTGCGGTATTTCGAGGTGCATTGGCTGGAGCCGAACTGGTCGACCTTCCTCGACGATTTCCAGAAGCACTGGCCGACCGATGCCGCACATACCTACGTCGATTTTATCCGGCACGGATCGTGGGGCGAAGGCGAGGCCCGATCCGGCAGCGCCCGCTGGCGTCGTATCACCGAGGAGCGGGCCGGGGCCAAGTCGGTCTTTCATTTCGACGTGCCCGGCTCGGTGGCCAAATCGACCCACGCCGGGCTTCCATGGTTGCGCTATCTGCGGAAACGGCTCGGAAATCGGGTTTATTTCTGGCCCTTCGACGGCTGGGAGATCCCGGCGGGAAAATCCGCGCTGGTAGAGGTCTACCCCTCGCTGTGGAGCAAACGCTACCCAAGGGGGGACCGCACGCCTGATCAACATGACGCCTACGTCACCGCCCTCTGGCTGCAGCAGACGGATCTGGATGGCAGCCTCGATACATTCTTCAAACCCGAAATGTTGCCCGGTGAGTACCACGTCGCCCGGGTCGAGGGGTGGATTTTGGGGGTGATGTGAACGGGTATGAATCTTTACCCCCACGGTTGCATAAAAAAAGGTGAGAAATATCGTTACCAATAGAAATAACACATCAATTAAATTGTTGCATCTTCGGTGATTTCGTATGAACGAACCCACATTCTCCAAGGTCGTCACTTTCGAACACGGTCTTACACGCTGGACAGGCTGTCTTTCCTGAATTTTCCGTTGGCTTGCTGATAGAATATGTCGAGAAATATCCTCGGCCTGGCACCTTGTCAACCGATACCAACTCCTTGACAAGAAATGAAATCTCTGAAAGCGTGTAGCTGCCCCACCAAATTCACAACTACCCATCAACCGAAGGAGCAGTGGCCATGAAAGTGATCGTATACCTGCTTGGATTCGGGCACATTGCCCTCTGCACCTGCTTGATCCTCTACACCAGAAAAACGGTCGACTGGTTTAAAAACCTTTATGACACCTACCAACTAAAATACATGGCAGCTGTTCCAGCAGTGTACGGGCTGCTGTTTTTAATACCAGCATCATCAACAACCCATCCATGGGTATTCAGAATTATAGCGTTGCTTTCATTCTGTGAAGCCATTGTGGCATTTTTCAATCCGCAGAAAATTTACAGTCGCGTGATGGATTGGTATTTTCAGACTGTGTCAGATCAGACACAAAGGATGTTCGGAATCATTGGGATCATTTTGGGAACCGTTATTCTGACTTGGATTTAGCAGATTGAAGATCGACAATTGACATTAACAAAACGCGGCATCGCGTAACGGGTAGGCGTACAACAGATGACCTATAATTTCGACCCAGATCGCTGGTATGAAAACGAACTATTTGTAATTCAATCTAAATATGAATCCGGTCAAATGACCAAGCAAGTATATGATAAAGCAGTTGAAGCGCTTGATTCCAAACATGCAAAGATGTGGGATCGGTTAGATGGTTCATATCAATTGCCAAAGTAAGTAAAAGGTCACCAAAAATTTGAAGGTGATGGTGAAGGCCCAGCTTCATAGAGTCACTATCATTTTCTCTGTTTTATACATCACTGGAACAAGAAGGAACCGATCCCGTAATAGTTACAAAATTAGTGCAGGATACTCTCAATAACAGATTTCCCAATAGCCATTCTGTACTTGTTGTGAAGAACAGCAAGTTGATTCTCGAAGACTATTGTTGTGGATACAACCGAGATGAAAAAAACGGACTAGGATCCGCTACAAAAATATGAAAAACAAGACGCTATTTAGGAAAATATTTCCATCTATCAATACCGTTAACCTACCTCCACATGCAGGAAATCTGATATGAAAAAAGTCCTGATTTTATTTGCAGCAGGTTGCTTAGGTGCACTAGCAAACAGCATTACTGTTTGGTTATTTGGATACTACGGAATTAATTCGTTTTTTGGTGTTTCCATTGTCCCATCCTTATCACCAGACTGGCTTTATCCTCGAATTGTATGGGGTGGTATTTGGGGACTGATTTTTATTTTGCCAATCTTGCAATCGAAGCTGCTGCTGAAAGGTGCAATTCTGAGTTTATTTCCCACTGCAATCCAATTATTTTTTGTGTTCCCTTTAAAAGCGCATAAAGGAATCGCAGGGTTGGAATTGGGGCTATTCACTCCGCTGCTCGTTTTGTTTTTTAATTGGATATGGGGTTTTGTAACTGCGTTAACAATAAAACTTGCAAGGTAGACGGCGAACCTTTAATTTAGGGCTGACGGTCAGGGTCGGGCGGGTTTTCTGCCAATAAGCTATCGGCTGAAATGATCAAATCCGGTGTACTGGCCGCAGAGCCCATTCTGGCCAAGCACACCCTGTCCTCTGGTCAATCAGGCCCCTCTGGGGGGGTGAAGGTGCTTACGGAAAATGGATGGTTTGCGGCCCGACCATCGGGAACCGAAGCGATATACAAAATTTATGCGGAGCGTTTTAAAGGCCGTCCGCACCTGGAGCGGATTCAGAAAGAAGCCCAGGAAATTGTCGGCAATGTTTTCCACAGTGCTGGATTAAAATAGGGTCGCTATCGCTCCGGCGACGGATTTTAAATGCATTTGAACGATTGAAGAGGGAAACAATGAGTTTTAAAAAACAATATCTTAAAACCAAACCCGTATGTAAAGTAACTTTCCGAGTATCCAAAGAAGCGTCCCAGTCGGCCCGGCGCATCAACCTTGTCGGTGATTTCAACAATTGGAGTATTGTCGAAACACCAATGAAACGTCTGAAAAATGGCGAATTTACCGTCACTGTCGACCTTGAGGCGCCCAAGGCCTATGCGTTTCGCTACATCCTCGACGGAACGAAATGGGAAAACGACTGGGAGGCGGATCGATATGCCCCCAGCAGTTTTGCCGACTCTGAAAACTCGGTGGTGGACGTATAATTTAGATCGAAACGGATATGAAGTCGATTCAAAGAAAAACCAGGCATGCCAACCACTACCGGATCGTTAACCTTCAACCGCAATGGAGTTTTCAAACGCGTCGCACCCATCTTTAAGGGCAAACCTGTCAGCGGGTGGGCTTTTAGAAAGCCGATAAATAGATCTTTCGATAAATTAAAGATGGGTTAACGCTGACTCCGATCATATACTCCTTAATCGAAGCGGTTGCTCACCATGACTTCATCCAGGGGCAGTTGACCGGGTTTTGGCCAGGATTCCTTGGTGCCCTTGCCAATTGCAATCATGAAGGCAACGCTATGGTTTTCGGGCAGGTTGATGATTTTAGCAACCGCATCGTAATCGAAGCCATCCATCGGGCAGCTCTGGTAACCCAGTTCCAGGGCCATTAACATGATTGTCTGGCCGACCAGCCCGCAAGAGCGCATACCCTCATCACGCTCAACCTGTGGTTTGTCACGGTAATACTCATCGATCGCCGGGACCAGGAAATCCTGTACCTCCGGTGGTGCCTTGCGCCAGTATCGTTGCGGGTCACGTTGCCAGCACTTGTGGTCGAAGCACAACACCAGCAACTCGGAGGCGTCGGTGACCTGTGCCTGGTCCCAGGCTACCGCACGAATCGCCTTGCGCTGCTCCGGGTCAGTGACCCGCACGAAGCGCCAGTTTTGAATATTAAAAGCTGTTGGCGCAAGAATGGCGTGCTCCATCAGCTTACGAAAGGTTTCCTCGGGCATTTGATGTTCAGGGTCATACCACTTGATTGCGCGCCGTGCGCGTATCGCTTCATCAACTTGCATACTGTAACTCCTTGGCTGCTATTGTTGTTATTTCAAGAAACGGCTGTCTGGCTTGCAATAATAGGATACTACCATGAATCATGGCCCTGTCAATACGCACGATTTCCATCGAAATCATATAAAGTTGTATGATTGTAATGCGTTGGAGATGTCGATGGCACGTTTGGTAGGGCGGGTACTGTTGGGGTGAATCTTTCCGGGGCGCCCTGGTATCCAAGCCATGCCTAATGAGGATGGGCAGCTGTTTACGGGGCACTGGGAGGCGCCATTCAGACGCATCGAAATTTGAGGCGTCAGTTCGCAATCTTTCGCAGACCTTGTAACCGTGAGCTGAATCGTTGTACCACCCAAGTTGAGCGATTGTCGAGCTTGCCGCATATTCAAGGCAGATTTTGCCGCCAAGTTGTCAACCATCCGGGCGCTTGAGGTGGATTATGACCGATGAGACCCGCATTCATTTGGTGCGTCACGGACATGTGCACAATCCGGAAAAGGTCTTTTATGGGAGGCTGCCCCGTTTCCGCCTTTCGCCGAAAGGGGTGGGGCAGGCACGCGACACCGCCCGTCACCTTAAGGGGGTGCCCATCGCAGCGGTCTACTGCAGTCCCTTGCTGCGGGCACGCCAAACGGCCAGGGAACTGCTGGGCGCCGCACAGCTGCAGGCCCTAAAATCGTCTCGATTGATCAATGAAGTGTTCTCGCCGTTCGAAGGGCGCCCCTCGCGGGAAGTGGATATCCTTGGCGCACGGATGTATGCCGACCTCGCACCGCAGTTCGAAACACCACCTGATATCGCGAAGCGGGCGACCCGCTTTCTGAACCGGGTCGCCCGGCATTACCCCGGGAAACAGGTGGTAGCCGTAACCCACGGCGATGTCATCCTTTTTGGCTTGCTTTGGGCATTGGGAAAGCCTTTGGAGGCTCATTACAAGGGCCGGATGGGTTTTATCGGCATGCGGAGCGGGTATCCGGAACATGGCTCGGTCACCACTTTACGGCTCGGAACGGCGGCTGCCGTGCTGAGGCCGTTCGTAGGCTATTGGGAGGCTGGCCCGGCGAACTGATTATTTGGGCGCCTCCACCCGGTAAAACGCCTCGGCCAGCTCGAAGGGCTGACCTTCAGCCATCTCGCGGCAGCGATCGCGCAGCCAGGAGGCCGGATCACCCGTGGGGAATCCATTCGTCTGGCTCTTGTGGCAGAGCAGCGCCGCAAGCTTCTTGTCGAATGTGGCCGTGATGTCCATGCGAAAGTTCACCGCCTCCGCCGCGAAAAATAGGATTTCCGCCACTTTATGGGGCTCCAGGCCCTCATCGATCAGATCCGGGTAGGCGAGAAAATCCCTGGCATAGGGAAATATCGCATCCAGGGTTACCTGGCCGACGATCCGGTGGTCCCGGTGCCAAATATAGCGACGATACGGGTCCGAAGTGACCACAGTCCTCGGCCGGAAGCGTCGTATCTGCCGGACAACCGCTTTCCTGAAATCTGGTGTGTCCTCTAGTTCCTGGTCTTTGTAGTCCAGGAACACCACCTCCTCAACACCGAGGAGGTTCGCCGCATTGCGCTGCTCCTGCTTGCGCATATCGATCAGCTTTTCCGGTGTGAGGCTGCGGTCGCTGGTGCCCTTTTCGCCGCCGGTACAGACGATGTAGACGACCCGCCGGCCTTCTGTGGTCCATTTGGCCACGCTTCCGGCGGCGCCGAACTCGGCGTCATCCGGGTGAGCGATAACAATCAGAATATCTGCAGATATGTCACTCATCTCGAGTTTCAACCTTTCCAAGGATGGGTTTTGGAATGTATCTTCCCGCTGCGGGGGAATCGCCTCGGCAAAAGGTATCCTTAGCGATCGCGTACTGATTCAGAACGGTGCCGGCCACGACCGGCCAGCTGTAATCCATCACGGTTGACCTGACCTCGCGAGGCCTGATACGGCCCTCCGCCGTCCATTTCAGCACCCGGGAAAGGGAATCGGCGATGCCGGCTGCCGTTTGATCCTGGACGACGATGCCGTTTTCACCTGCCCGCAACACCGACGGCACAACGCCCACGGGTGTTGCCACTACCGGCGTTCCACAAGCCAGAGCTTCAAGCACGACCAGCCCGAAGCTCTCATAGTATGAAGGGACCGCCACCACATCGGCTGCATTATAGTAGTCCACCAGTGCGGCATGATCAATGCGTCCCGGGAAAATCACCTTGCGGCTGATTCCCATGCGCCTGGACAGGGCCCTGAGCTTCAGCGTCGAAGAACTTGCCGCACCGTCACCGCCGACAAGGAGGAGCCTCACATCTTCAGGCGTGTGCAACATGGAAACCGCTTCCATCAGCCGTTCGATTCCTTTTACGGCGACGAATCGCCCCACGAAAAGAATGACGCGTGCTTTCATCGGCAGTCCGACCCGCTTTCTGGCTTCCGGCGCGCGTTTGATTTCGAACGTCGCTGTATTGACCCCGAAGGGGACCACGGCAACGCGGGCGGCGGCCAGACTGCATTGTTCGACGAGGGCGGCCCTCTCCGCTTCAGTGGCCACCAAAAGCCTGTGACAGGTACGAGCAATCCGGCATTCCCAGCCGATGCGCTGGTCTGTCTCTTCTTGGCGTGGTCCGAACCGGTTTTTGAGCCAGCCGAGGGTGTGAAACGTCACAATATGCGGCACGCACCACTCTTTTTGGGCCCACCCGCCCAATCTTGCCGAAAGCCAGTAGTGGCTGTGCAGAAGATCGTAGGCACCGTCTTCCGCTTTCACAAAGGCATTCAGCGCATCGTAGTACCACGGCAGGTGTGGAAACAGTCCCGATTTCGAGATCTGCCGGTGCGGATCATGGTTGAGATGGATCAAACGAACATTGTTTCTCAGTTGGACGACGCGTTCCAGACGTCCGGCCGGAGCGGCGGTATACATGTCGACACGGTGGCCCAGCGCCCCCAACGCCAGCGCGGTTTCACGGATGACGATACTCATTCCCCCCGTGTTTTTGGCCCCCAGGGGCCCCAACGGGCTCGAATGGATGCTGAGCATGGCGATGGAGAGGTGGTCCAATCTCGATGGATCCAAGGCTTCACGGCAGGTGCACGGTGCACCGGTAAATGTCTTGCACCACGCCACCCAGGCGTTGTTTATAGGTTTCCGCCCCTTTGAGTAAGTCTAAGCGGGAGATGCCCTTCTCAATCGCGTCCCGAACGCTGAAAATTTTAGAGAGCAAACCAACGCTGAGCTGTCGGAAGCGCGGGTCATAGCCGCTGTTGTATAGGTATCGCGTCGAACGGTAATCAAAACACATGACCATCGCAACCACCCGCCCGGAAAGCGCAAGCTCACCGAAATGGAGAATACGGTGGCCGGAGAAGAACCGGACCAGCGATCGGAAAAAAACGGTCATCTGCGGCGTCATGAAGGCGCGTTTGTCGGTTCGGCTGGATTTGAACAGGTCGATGAAACGATCGAGCTCGCTGTCTGATCTGGGAGAGGGGGCGATCATTCGAAATTGTACGTCCCCTGCCTCATACAGGCGGCGCAGCTTCCGCCTAATTTCGTGGCGTTGTTTTCCATCCAGGCCGTAGAGAAAAGCCTCCCATGATTCGGGCAGTTCGATTTCGAAGGAAACCTCCTCCTTTTCAACAGATACCTTCCAGCCACACTCCCGGGCGTATGGTATGACACTCGTCCAGACCACCGCCTCTTTGTGAATACCGTTACAAAGAAATCGCTTGACGTTCGCCTTGGCGAGGTATTCGAACAGAAGCCGGGTGACATCGCGCCGGCGCTCCTGCACGGTGATGATGTCGAGATAGTCGCACACATTCGGGCTGCCAATCAGCTCCGCCGTGGAGTCCTGCATCTTGAGCGGCACCAGCCCAAATCCTTCTCCGGCATGGCCCATCATTACGATGTGGGATTCATCGGCGTCTCCGAAAGCAGACCACCAGGACATCAGCCAGGGGGGCAGTGTAAAAAGACAGTGCCAGTTCAGGATGTTGCCGGTATCCTGCCAGACGGCCTCGAGATCCTCCAGCGAGATGCTTCGGATATCAGCTGTGGTGGGCGCAGTCTTTGCGGTGTCCCTCTTTTCCTGTTCGCTCATATCATCTCAAGTGGCCAAGGTGTGGGGGAACGAGCCTATCCGTTACAGCACTTTGCCGCCTCAATCAGTAGGATGCCGGCCGGATGGTACGCCCTGTTCTGGCTGCTTCCGCCAGCGCGTCAAGTACCTGCATATTGCAGATACTTTCCTGGGGCGGATACGCGAGATCTTCCCTTCCTCTAATTGCATCCGAAAGGTGTTCGACCATGAGCCGGTATTCATCGGCGCGCGCAACGAAAACGTTTTCACCATTTTCCTGATCGGCGCCCCGGATGGAATATACCGTTTCCTTGTCCCACGGGATATAGGCATCATGGGGCAGTTCGATTGCCGCTTGCTGGCCAATGAGGCAGTAGGTTTGTTGCAGCGCAGAAATGAAACTGGCTTCCACGACAGCAAGCCCGCCTCCGTCGAACCGGAGGCTGCCCACCAGATGCATGTCCACGCCACTGGCATGATAGTCGGCCTGGGCCTGAACCGCAACGGGCTCCCGGCCGAAATACCAGCGCGCCGTGCTGACCCCGTAGCAGCCGACATCCATGAGCGCTCCGCCGCCCGTTTCTTTTCTGAGTCTGAAATTGTTTTTGGCCTCAATTATCGCCGGTTCCATGCAATAGCAAAAAGCGGCCCGGACCAAGCGCAGGGAACCGATTGCCCCCTCGTTCACCATTCGGTGAAGGCGGTGGCTCCTGGGATGAAAGCGATACATGAATCCCTCCATCAGAAGACGGCCGGAATCCTTTGCCGCCGCCGCCATCTCCCGGGCTTCGCGGGCGTTGAGGGCCAGTGGTTTCTCGCATAATACGTGCTTGCCGGCGGCCAGCGCCTTGATCGACCACTCCCGGTGCAGGTGGTTGGGCAAAGGGATGTACACCGCGTCCACATCGGGATCCTTCAGCACAGCGTCATATCCTTCCACCACCTTTTCAATTCCATGCTTGGCGAACAAAATACGCGCTGCCTTCGGATCGCGGGAGCCGATCACCCGGACGCCGCACTTCGTGGATGCCTGAATGGCCGGAATCACACACTTGTGGGCGATCGTGGCCGTTCCCAGGATTCCCCACGCCACGGGTTCAGTCATTGAGAACCTCCATCCTGCCGCCGTTTTCCATGGACCGTGCAGCGGCCTCCAGGATCGTGACAACTTTTATGGAGTCCTTCAGGGGGGCCGCAAGGGTCTCTTTGGTGAGAAGATGGTCCGCCAGATTCCGATGAAAGGCATAATGCTCGACGGGTTGGATTTCAGGCCGTATTTCATGAATGGCGCCGGACGGCGTACGGCGGTAAACGATGAGCTCCGGGGGCATTTCCGTGGCGGGGATGTCGTCGCGGCGGTAGTAAAGGTCGGGGTCGGATACATAGGCGGTCACATCACGCCAGTGACCGACCAAAGCGCCCCGGGTGCCCAGTAGGTACCACTTGGGTTTTCGTGCGGCGGCGATGTCCGAGTGGGTGAACTCGGCCTCCCTGCCGCCTCGAAAACGGATTTGAATGCGCTCCTGGTCGGCATTGGTGACATCGTGCCAAACCCGCTTGTGCCGGTTTCCGATCACCGATGCCACCGGGTAAGGAAAAAGGCTGACAATCCAGTCGACATAGTGAGCGCCCCAGTCATAGGCGGCCCCACCGGAAACCGTTGCATGGGAGTGCCAGTATCCGCAAGGATGGGAAAAGCCACCCACAAACGTCTCCAGGTAGAACGGGTCCCCTATGAAGCCGCGATCCACCAACTTGCGGATCGTCAGGAAATCCGAATCGAAGCGTCGATTCTGGTGGCAGCTCAGATGCACACCGTGGGCGTTCGCGGCACGGACGAGGGCGTCGGTCTCCTCTCGGTTGATGGCCAGGGGCTTTTCGCAGACCACGTGCTTTCCGGAACGCATCATGCGAAGGCTGAGTTCCGCATGGGTGTTGGGCGATGTGGCGACAATGACCAGTTCCACATCCGGGTCATTGGCAAAGGATTCGCAGGATTCGTAGCGTTTTATACCTGGAAAATCGTCATGGGCCTGATTGAGCCGGTCCGGATTGAGGTCACAGGCTGCGATCAGTTCCAAGCCTTGCGTGTTCGCGCACCCCAACCCGTGCAGACGGCCTACCGAAGGCGCATATCCGAGGATCCCCACCTTGAGCGTGTTGCCAAAGCAGCCGCCGGTCAAAGACAGAACCAGTCGGTGGAAAATCTGCTGGACATCCGGGTTGTCGAATGCCTGCAGCGTAGTGCATGCAGCCCGGCCCCGGTCAACTGAGCGCCGGGTGACCATGGCCCGATGGGTGTAGTGCCAATCGGCAACCATCACGATTTCGGCGGTTTCGGCCTCGACTCGCAACTCTTGAAATCGACCCGGTACATAAAAGGCGTCTTTGAGCCGCTCGGCCATGGGGTTGTCTTGATCCCTAAAAAGGATCCGCAATTCGCATGACGGTCCCACTGGACCGGGCTGCACACCGAACAGTTTGGGGATCGGCTTTTCCGTCAGCCCGACGATGTGCAGCCACGCCCCCCCGTTCTCGACGAATGAAGATACGGCTTTTTCGATACGGTCCAGGTCAACGCCGCCGGCGGTAACAATCAGATCCACATCGGGGGGTGTTTCGGGGACTTGCAGGGATTCCGACAACCGGATGTGCGGCAAGGAGCGAAAATATTCTTTCAACGCGCCCAGGCTCGTTTCACCGGCTCCACCGACACACAGTATAGAGATCGTCTCGGCTGCACCCATGGGATTATTCTCTCCTTGTCCATGCCGTTTTGACGACGATGCAGATCATCAAGCACCCAATCGCCAACGGGTCCCTAGCGGCGTGTCCTCCACAAGGATCCGCGCCCGTTTCAAGCTGTCGCGTATCGCATCGGCATCGGCAAACCGCATGTCACTGCGCAATTTTTCTCTCAATTTCAACAGTTCGTCTACCAACGGCCCGAGACATTCCCGCTGGCTGCCCGGTCCCTCCGCCAGCGCGGAACCAAGCGACACAATTTGATCCCGAAGCATTTCACGTGCCTCGGAGATGGTCTCGTCGCTTTCCAGGTCGGACTTGCCCTGCCATATTGCCCTGTCCATTGCCAGAAGCGCGCTGGACGCTTTGCCGGCATTACGTTCGGCAATGCCTTCCTGGAAATCGCGGTCGATGCGGTGGACGTTGACCCAGAAAGTCGATGAATTCGGTCGGTCGACGGCTGAAGCGCTCTGTGGTGATTCGTTGGCCCGCCGGGCAGGGCCACCCTTACCCGGTTCGATCAATGCGGCCGCCGGGAAGATATCGCCCTTGGTGAACACCTCCACACGCGCTCCCTTTTTGACAATGACCCGGCCGATCCCCCTGACCGCCGCCTGTTGCGATGCCAAGTCAATGATACAGGCCGTATGTTCGTCCAACCCCAAAATAGCGACATTTTCGGGCAGCTTCTTCTCCAGCTCCCCAAAGCGGGTTTCCCCCACAAAGCAGCGTCGGGTGTCGTGGGTGCCGCCCTCGGCGTTGTTCCAGTGGGGAACCACAACCATGTCGAATCCGAACTGACCCAAGACGCCTAGCCCGTCCACCCAGTGAAGCGCCTCACCGACTTTGTATATTTCGTACACCGGCAAGGTGTATGCTCCCAGGGTCAATGCCGCCGCACTTGCCGCCACGAGACATCCGCCGTTTTGGACCAATTTGGAAAATATCTCAGGAATAGGCGTTTTTCGCATCTGGCGCACGGCATAGGTGGGGCTTCCCGGCCCGATCAAGATGAACTGGGCGCTCCTCAAGGTGTGGAAGGCTGATTCGGCTTCGAAGGGTGTCACGCCATCGGCGGAGGTAAAGGAGGCGATGCTGATCGGATGGTGAACCCGGGTGTCGAAGTAGCGAACGACGGTTTCCGAAATCTGCTTCACGTTCAACTGGAACCCGGCGGGTGTATCCAGAAAGACGGCTTTTTGAGGTGGCGCCAGTCCGGCGATCAGCTCTTTGTGAACCTCCACCATTGTGGCTGTCAGTTCGCCGGAGCCCATGAGCACAATCTTTCCGTTTTTATCCGACATGGGTGCCTTTCCCTATTTTTGCCCGCGACCAATCACTGCAAGGCGAACCGTTGGCCGGAAGCGAAACGCTCGATACGGCCACCGCGATAGATCGACACACTACCGCCACCATACACCTGCCATGCCCGATCCCCCCCTTCCCGGATCATTCCGGTCTCCTCATCGATCCCAATACAAACGGCGAGTGGGATCGCCCGTTGGATGCGTCGAACCCAACTGGCACCAAAAGTATCGTGGTGGGGGACCACGATTGCATTGTGGATCAGATTCAATCCCGATTTGATCGCTTTGTTGAAGGGGTCGTAGTAATACTGGCACAGTACCATGGCCCCGGCACTGCTGCCGGCCAGGACTCCGCCTTTGTCCATGGAATTCAAAACCGCTTTCCAACTCGAGCTGCCGTGCAGCGTTTCGGCCAAGAACACGGGGAATCCGCCGAGAATGAAAATAAAGTTTGAATTTCTTAGAACGTCAGATACGGGCGTCTCGCAGGCGCTTGTTTTGTCGATGAGCGGCACGACGGTGACATGACGTGCCCCGAGCTTGCGAAACCAGATCTCGGCCCTTTTCCCGGCACGCTGATGATTGTTGTCGGGGGCCGCTGCCGCCGGAATGATGCTGATGTTTGCGGTCATCCCACCCGCCAGTGCCATGGCGCGCCGGTCCGGTTCGGCCATGCGGCCGCCCAATTCGGCGCCCCCTTCGAGCAGGATGTGCCCCATCGATAAATCCAACCTCTGACAATGTACGGTACAGTTTAAGGATACCCGTCGGGCAGTGTCAACTGCAATGGGATGAGCCACTGCACGAAAGAAGATGGGTGACACGGTAGGTTTTGTGTCGTCTTTCGTCCCGCATCCACCCTCCCTCGTTTTCAAACGTATTGCTTAGTGCAAATCGATGATAACATCAATCACAGAGAGATCCGAGGTGTGTTCACCCAGCGCTGCCCACCCTTATGCCTGGACTTGTCGACGCCATTCGTCTATTCTTGGTGACCAGGATTTTGGGTGTCATTGCCACCAAATGGACAGCTTGCATTGTCCATCATTTCGCACCAGCCCTGTTTTCATGGCTTGTACCGTTTTATTGATCAACCCTGTTGCTTGCCCCGCATGAGGAGGTAGAACGTGACCCTGTCCAAAATCAAAGTGGCCGTAGTCGGGGTTGGAAATTGTGCGAGTTCGCTGATTCAGGGCATTCATTATTACGCTGGTAAAACCGAAAAAGACGCCGTTGGCTTGATGCACTGGAAAATTGGCCGATACACTGCGGCCGACATCCAGATCGCAGCGGCCTTTGACATTGATGAACGCAAGATCGAGACGGATATCGGCCAGGCGATATTTGCCGAACCCAATTGCACCGCCACCTTTTGCCGCGAAATCCCGCATCTGGGGGTACCGGTGCATATGGGACGGATTTTAGATGGTTTCGCCGAGCATATGAGGCAGCATGAGTCAAGATTCACGATCCTCCCCGCCGGAACGTCCGAGCCCTCGAAAGCCGAGATCGTCCGAATCCTGAAGGATGCCGAAGCGGAAATTATGCTCAACTACCTTCCCGTAGGCGCCGAGGAAGCGACCCGTTTTTATGCCGATTGCGCGTTGGAGGCGGGACTGGCATTCGTCAACAATATCCCGGTCTTTATTGCCAGCGATCCCGACTGGGCTGATCGGTTTAAAGCGAAAAGACTCCCGCTAATCGGCGACGACATAAAATCGCAGTTGGGAGCCACTATTACGCACAGAACCCTCATTGATTTGTTTCATAAAAGAGGTGTCAAGCTGGAACGGACGTATCAGTTGAACACGGGCGGCAACACGGATTTTCTGAACATGTTAGACCGCTCCCGACTCCGATCAAAAAAAAAGTCCAAAACCGAGTCCGTTCAATCGGTCGCTGCCGAGCGACTCAAAGATGAGAACATTCATATCGGTCCCAGCGATTATGTGGCCTGGCAAAAAGACAACAAAGTCTGCTTCATGCGAATGGAGGGAAAGTTGTTTGGTGATGTGCCGATGAATCTTGAATTGCGGCTCTCGGTTGAAGATTCTCCCAATTCAGCAGGGGTGGCCATCGACGCCATACGCTGCGCCAAACTGGCGCTTGAGCGCGGCCATGGCGGCGTTTTGATTGCGCCTTCCGCCTATTTTTGCAAGCACCCGCCCGAACAATTTACCGACAATGAAGCCCATCAAATGGTTGAAACGTTCATTTCGGAAGGCAAGCTCGTCTGAATTCAATGTCAACCGCCAGCACCTTCGATTCTTGAGACCAACCTCATCAGGCGATCATAGAATTGGTTCCTGACCTTTGCAAGGTGGGGTGCTCTCGGGAAATCAAGCCTGCATTGCTCCTTAAGCCCCTCCTCCGCTGGTTCAAAGTGCAGGACAACATTGCCCTGATCACAAGCTTGCGCCTATCTAATGGTAGCTTCCACCTGTTACCAGCCTATCAACCGGCTCACATTGTTTATCTCAATTGATGCCGTATCTTGTAGGTGTAGCAAATCCATCAACTGCAATAACCAAACAACACATCAATGAGGTGATATCATGGCCGAGAATAATGTTCAGGATTACAGCGATGACAAAAACGAAGGACACGTTGATACTCGCTCGAAAAACTTTGAGTGCGAAAACAAAGATGAGCATCTGGGATGTGACCCGGGGATTGACGTAGCGGGATAAACTAAAGGACGGTGCCCTGTGATAGGAACGACACTGACGATCATCGCGCTTGCATACGTTGCCAATTGATGTATCGCTGGCGCCAAACGCAGCATACACGGGCACATCCAGCGGCAGAGCTTCGATAAATCTGGCAAAAAATTTCCGTCCGCCAAAATCAAAGCGGTCGGATGAGCAGAGCCTCTCACGGGGCTCTGCCTTTTTGTACGGGGCGGAGTCAAGGTGTCATTTAATTAACGATTTATGAATGAAACCCAAAGAGAACCTGTCGAATTCATTGTTGGCAAACCAATTATAAGCAAGGGTGAAAAGATATGTCTGCAAAAAAAAGAGAGACGGTTCTGGACTTTTTAAGCACTGGCTATGACGACTATCATGTTGATTACCGTGAGAACTCGATAACCGAATCACACGACTTTGTCATTAGTACCGGGACATCTAGAATATTTCTAAAAATCGGACATAAACGTTGGGACGATTCCAACAGATCCTCCATTGTCAGTTTTTTAGAATCGAAGGAAGAACAGATTCGGAAAGTTGTTTTGGACAATCAGGACGCCATTCTTCGAATGACCTAATCAACATTCAGCCCAGGTACCACCAGCCGGAGGTCAACCGGCTGGTTTTGGGCCGCCCCTGTTCACCTTAAGCCAGCAGAATTAAATAAACCCACCGTTTTGCTTGTCATTGGGCCGGTCTTCGGTGTCGCCCCAACCGGCACGTATTCCGAAGCGACTCAGAATCGTTGGAAGATGGTGAGATCTCAAATGGCGTGGAGCAACGGCGGTGCACGGGACGGGCGTACGTCCGAGAATACAATCAGGCGCTGCTTTACGTTCGTGGCTCCTTCTCATACACTCGCCAGTCGACCTCCGCGCCGTTGCAAAACCCAAATCCGGCGCAATATTGGCGGGTTTATTTCTGCTGGCCCAACCTGGGACACCTCCATCTTTGGCATCCCATTTGCTTGAAATCTATCGAGGTTGGGACAAGTGCCAAGCCCACGCATTAAACGACACACCACCACATAAGTGGGTCTTCGATTCGACAGCTCCCGGAGGTGTCATGTACGCTAAAAACGCATCAAGATGGTCGATCATCCTATTCGTGTTATGGCTTTGGCAGGGCCAAGCCGGGGCCGATACACTGCCGCTGGTGCATCCGCCCGGCACCGCGCCCCAGGTGACCTTGCCGGCGGTCCATCCGTTAAAGGTGCTGCGACAGGCGGCCGTGGTGTTCCAGACCGCCGGTCTGGAAGGCGGCAGTGCCGACCAGGTGGTGCTGGATCTGTTCGGCGACACGCGGCTGACCGCAGTGCATCTGCACACCCATATCGTTGGTCGTCAGGAATATGCGTGGTATGGCCGGTTGCCGGACATCCCCGATTCACACGTGTGCCTGGTAGCTGCCCAGGGCCGGCTGTCCGGTGTGATCCGCACCCCCTCACGTACCTTTAAGATTCGCCCTTTGACCGGCGGGTTGCACGTGGTGCGAGAAATCGACACTGCTTCCGATGTCAGCTATCCGGCCAACAGTGCGTTCCTGCAGGCTGCGGCCGATTTGCCGGCAGGAGATGAATACGAGGTGCTGAACCTGGTCAACGACGAGCGCATCGAGGCCGGGTTGCAGCCCCTGACATGGAACGATCAGTTGTTCAACGCCGCCCGAAACCATTCCTCGGACATGGCCGTCGAAAACTATTTTTCTCACACAAGCCTGGACGGCCGTTCGGCGGGAGATCGAATCTTTGATGCCGGCTATGATTGGCAGACCTACGGTGAGAATATCGCCTACGGATATACAGACCCGGAAGCGGTGATGACGGGCTGGATGAACAGCGCCGGACACCGCGCCAACATCCTCAACGGCTCGTTTTGCGAACTGGGGGTCGGGGTGGCCGAGCATGCCAACAGCGGCTACCGGCTTTACTGGACTCAGGATTTCGGCAAACAAAAGGGCGCCGGTGACTGCCCGGCGGCACGCGCCAACCAGGCACCGGTGGCGCAGTTCGGTGGCAGTCCGCTTTCCGGTGAGGCCCCGCTTCAGGTCTATCTGGACGCATCCGACGCCTACGATCCGGATGGCCGCTTGGTGGGTTACCAGTGGGACTTTGGAGACGGAACCAGCGGCAATGGCGTGCAGGTGCAGCATGATTATGTGGCGGCTGGAAGCTATACGGTAAGATTGACGGTGGTCGACGATGACGGGATGGTGGGCGCCCACACCGCCCTGGACCTGGTTACCGTCACTTCCCTGGCAGGCAACGATTCCGGAGCAACACCAGATACTGACACCCCCGACCCATCCGGTGGTGACAGTGCCAGTGCATCGGAAAGCAGCGGCGGGGGCGGTTCCGGCTGTTTCATCAGCAGCGCCGCAAGTTTTTGATTGACGCTTGTCCACACGGCCTGTCGTGTTTATGATGGCACAATGGCGATGACCGCAAAAAAATCGTAGGCCCAGCTTCGGACTCGACCCAGGGTGTACTGAATTGTGGACGGACGGCAGGAAAGACAGATGTTCAACAAAAACAGCAGTGACGGATACCGCTCGACCATCAAAGGCATCCTGCAAAAGACACTGGTTTATGGAGAGCGGACGCTGATGGTTGAGTTGCGGCTCGCAAAGGGGACCCGTTTGCCAACGCACCGGCATCCCAACGAACAGACCGGGTTCCTGGTATCCGGCAGGACCCGGCTGTTCATTGACGACGACGCCTATGATTGCCACCCGGGAGACAGCTGGTGTATCCCGGGCAACTCCGGCCATGGCACCTATGCCATCAAAGACTCTGTGATCGTTGAAGTTTTTTCGCCGGTGAGGGAGGACTTGCATCCCGAAACCGAGTATGCGCCGTTCATTCAATCATGGAACCGCTGAACGTGAATGCCCAATCCCGGGACGAGTTCAATCCAGACTGCATATTCTGTCGTTGGGTCAGGCAGGGCCGCGCCCTGGAAACCTGCGGTACAATGGCGGCATTCGCAGATGGCTATCCGGTGACCGAAGGGCACCTGCTGATCGTTCCCCGGCGGCACACTCGCGACGGTTTTGCCATGACCGACCAGGAGGTCCTCGACAGCACGGCGCTGATCCGCAAGCTCTCCCGCCAGATCCAGAAAGCCGACCCTTCGGTGAGCGGGTTCAATATCGGGATGAACATCGGGGAGGCGGCCGGGCAGACCGTGTGGCATGCCCACATCCATCTGATTCCCCGGCGGCATGGGGACAGCGACAATCCCAAGGGCGGCATCCGCGGCGTGATCGACGGAAAGCGCTGTTACCCATGAGCACCCCGGAGCCACGACCATGGCGGCCCAGGGTGCCCATGGGTGTCATCCGGACGGGATCAATCTTTCTTCTCCTGCTTCTTTTGCTCTTCAAGAACGACCTTGCGTTCGCAAAGATCGCACGTTCCCTTTTGTCGGCAAGTTGTCGCACAGGCAGGCCATCTTATCTGAACGCTTTGTGACAGGCGACTTTGGCGGCCAGCAGATCCTGGAAGCGGTCGTGCGCGGCCTGCAGGTCTGCCTGTGCCATGGCCGATTCAAACCGTTCCAGATGGACCATGTAGGCTTCCATGGCGGCGTGCCAGCCACGGTCACCCAGGCGCTCCATGGCCTGGGACGACGCCACGAAATCGGCCGCGTCGGCCGGCCTGGGCAGCCGCCCGTCCTTGAGATCCATTTTGATCACCTTCTGTACCGCGCTCAGGCGGCGTTTGACCAGTTTGAATTCGTGCTGCTGCTGCTCGTTCAGGACCATATTTTTCTCCATCGCGGTGGGTCTCAGCACGCCAGACCCGCCAAAACGGGCTGATCGTGCCGCCAAGTATCGCACATGGTGCCATGCAAAGACAAGCTGGCCGGGCTGCCGGTGAGGGCCCTGGATCAGCCCCGGCGCGGGTCGGATGATTTCGGTGTCCTGACCTGTCGCTATCCTGCCGCCCTTACCTCCACGTCGGTCGAATGGGTTCGGGATCCCTGGCTGGGAAAGGTGGGTACCGAACTGGTGAGGCTGTTGGCGCTGCCGCCGGTTTCCACACCCCGGGCGTCGCGAACTGTCCAGTCTCCCTGGAACAGCACGACGCAGCCGGGCGCGATGTGCGCATTGAGCGTCACAGCGATCTCCATGACACCCTGGCGGCTTTGCACGTGCACCCGGTCGCCCGTTTCAAGGCCCCGCCGTGCAGCGTCATCGGCGTTCATCCACAGGGTTCGTTTGAGCAGCCGGCGGGCCCACTTCAGGTTTGAATTCTGGGAGTTGATGCGAAACCGCGCGTGGGGCGTGATCAGGGTGAGCGGGTATCGGTGGTCTGTCGAGCGGCTGCGAACGGTCGGGATCGGCGCGGCGCCGTCCTTGGCCCAGGCCTGCGATCGGATGTCGATCTTTCCGGAAAGGGTGTTCAAAGGGGCACCCTGCGGATTTTCGACGAACGCCTGCAGGCCCACCCGCCGCCGATCGCGGCCCATGTAAAGGCCCGTGCGCTTAAAATTCTCGACGTCGCCGATCTCCGAACGCGACATCAGCGCGTCCAGCCACTGTTTGGCCGTGCGTCCCTGCGAGAAGACCGGGCCGAATCCCAGCCGATCGGCCAGTGCGCACAAGATGTCGTAGTCGTGGCGGGTGCCTTTTATCGGATCGATGGCCTGCGATGAGTAAAACAGGCAGTTGTCGCCGCCCACCATGACGTCTTCGCGCTCCAGGGAGGTGGTGGCCGGCAAAATCACATCGCTGAATCGGGCCGTCGGGGTCATGAACAGGTCATGGGTCACCACCAGGTCCACGGCCTGAAATGCGCGAATGGTCTTGGCGATGTCGCCGCCCTGGTTGAGAAAGTTGGCCCCGACGCTGTAGATGGCCTTGATGTCGGCCGGGTAGCCGCCTTTGCGGCCCCGCAGGACCATGTCGGCCCAGCGGTTGACCGGAATCGTGGGCAGGTGTTCCAGACCCGGCACCGGCAGGTCCGGGAAATTGGGGCCGGGCAGTTTAAAGGCGGCCCCGCCCGACGAGCCGCCTTCCACGCCGATGTTGCCCGTTGCGGCCTGCAATGCGGTTGCGAAGCGGTAGTTCTCTTCACCGCCCACCACGCGCTGGATCGACAATCCCGGCAGCAGGGCGGCGGGTCTGGCGGCCGCATAGCGCCGGGCCAGGGCGACGATCGTCGCTGCGGGCACGCCGCAAACGCGGGCGGCCCATTCGGGATTTTGGGGTCGGCCATCCGCGGCTCCGGTGATGGTGTCGATCAGCGCCTCGAATCCGGAGGTGGTGTGCGCCACGAAGGCGCGATCCAGCAGCCCTTCGGATATGATCACATACAACAGGGCGGCCATCATGGCGCTGTCGGTGCCCGGCCGAATGGCAATCCACTGGTCGGCCAGCCTGGCGGCGGTACGCGAGCGCCGTGGATCGATGACGACCACCCGGGTGCCGCTGGCGCGGGCTCGGGCGACGATCGACTCCAGGCGGCTGCTGAACAGGCGCGCCGTACAGATGTTGGCGCCCCACAGCAAAATCATCCGGCTGCGATCCAGCGTGTCCGGGTCTATCCCCACCCAGGGGGTGCCGAACAGCCGCCGGGCCGTGTAGTCCGCCGCCGCGCTCGAGTAGGAGTCGCAGCGGTCGACAAATCCGCCCAAAGCGCTGAAAAAGCGCCGTGCCAGGCGCGAGGTGTTGTGAACCGCGGCCCGGCAGGAGCCGGAACCGCTGTGCGGCAGCACCGACAGGCTGCCGTGGCGCTGCTTGAGGGTTGCCAGCCCCGCCGCCACCCGATCGAGCGCGGCCGACCAGGAGACGGCCTGAAAAGCACCCGATCCCCGGACGCCGGTGCGCAGCAACGGGGTCCGGATCCGGTCGGGGGCATAGGCGGTGTCGTGCAGGCGATAGCCCCTGAGGCACCCGCGGAAGTGCCGGTCACCGCTGGGTCTGTCAGTAATTTTGAGCACTTGGCCGTCGCGTACGTGCGCGGTCAGGGGGCAGCCGCCGCCGCAGTCGCGGTCGCATGAGATGGGGACGCGTTTGAATCTCATGGTCGCCCCTGCTAATGTTAACGCGCCTTGGCGTTCAATTCGTCATACAGGGCCTGAAACTGCCGGGCCACCTTGTGGCCGGGCTCGAGGGTGACCAGGGGGGTGGCCTGCTGGTGCGATTCACGGATCTTGACCGAGTGTGACAGACGGGTGTCGAGCAGCGGCAACCCTTCCGCGGTCATGGCCGAGACCAGCGTCATGGGCAGCTTGGCGCGCTGCTGGAAGTGGTTGACCACGATGCCCTCCACCTGCAGCCGCGGGTTGTGATCCTGCTGGAGTTCGCGCACCCGCTCGAGGAGCCGGTAAAGGGCCCGGCGCGAAAAATCGTCGCAGTCAAAGGGGATCAGGCAGCGTTCGGCGGCGATCAGGGCCGACAGGGTGAAGAAATTAAAGGCCGGCGGCGTGTCGATGTATACGGCTTCGAAACCATCCAGTTGATCGAGAAGGTCCTTGAGCTTGCGGATCTTGTAGCGCGACTCCAGCCGGGACATCAATTCGCCCAGCTCCTCGTGGGCGGGCAGCAGGGCCAGCTGGTCGACGGGTGTGGCGCTCAGATAGGCATCGGCGGGTTTGGGCAATAAGGTAAAGCTGAGGGTTTCCTGGTAATAATCGGCCAGGGTCACCGCGAGCGAATCGGCCTTGTCGCCTAGCAGGTATTGGGTGGCATTGGCCTGGGGGTCCAGGTCGACCAGCAGGGTCTTCATACCGGCGGCGGCGCTCAGGGCGGCCAGGTTGCAGGCAATCGTCGATTTGCCGACCCCCCCTTTCTGGTTGAAAATTACCCGGCGCATATGGCATCCCTCTCTGTGTGAAACGTTCACCTCAGACGAAAGATCGAATTTTAGGCCAGCGGAAGTAAATAAATCCGCCAGAATTGCGCCGGATGTGAGCCGATCTTCAAGGCGCGACAAATGACAGCGTATGGGAATACGTGACATTTGGGGTAACGCCGAAGCGCGGCGCAAAGACAAGCAAAGCGGTGGATTTATTTATTTCCGCTGGCCTTAGATCACGCTATGGAAAAATGGTGGGGTTGTCAATGGTCCATCCCGGGCCATGATCGTTTTCAGGCTCGGCGGTGTCGGCAACCCGCCGCGCCACTTTGGCATGAAAGGATGTCCGCGTGAAAAAAAGAGACGGTGCAAAGCGCCCGAAGTGCTTATCTTGGTTGATTATGGTGTTGTGCGTGTGGTGTTGTTCCCCAGCGGTCAAGCCGCCTTTGCCGCATGACACCCAACCAAAGGAGTCGACCATGCGCCTTGCCCATGCCACAGACACTGAATCCAGGGCCATACCGCCCATCGACGCCGCGGCACCGGACGTTTTCGAAAGCGCTTCCTTTGGCCTGGGCTGATTCTGGGGAATCGAATCCCGGTTCGGGATTATCGAAGGGGTGATCCGGACCCGTGTGGGCTACGCGGGCGGTTTGAGCGCCGATCCGGACTACCACCACATCGGCGATCACACGGAAACGGTCCAGGTGGATTATGATCCGCGGCGGCTGACCTACCGCCGGCTACTGGAAATTTTCTGGGACAGCCACGATCCCACCCAAACCTCATGGTCGCGGCAATATCGGCATGCGGTGTTCTTCCACGACGAGCGCCAGCGCCAGTTGGCCATCGATACCAAGATTGCCCTGCAAAGACAGATCGGCCGCATCGTTCAAAGCGAGGTCGCGCCGCTCAACACCTTTACCATGGCCGAGGCGTATCATCAAAAGTACCTGCTCAAGCAGCACCCTGATCTGAGCCGTGAGATGGCGGCCATCTACCCCCGTCACCCGGATCTGGTCGATTCCACGGCTGCGGCGCGGCTCAACGGCTACGCCGGGGGCCACGGCAGCCCTGAGCAGCTGGCGCGTGAGATCGATCGCTTGGGGTTGGGCGAGGCGGGCCAGCGTGCATTGACTGCCTTGGTCCAGCGCCGCTCGATCTATGACCGCCAATAGATCCGTGCCCAGCCACACGCCCCCGTTTCGCCAAGCCGATCCCATGGATCAGCTCCCGGTAAAAGCCGTTCTAAAAGATGTGAAACAGGCCCTGCGCCGCAATCCTGCGGCGGTCCTGGTGGCACCGCCGGGTGCCGGAAAATCCACCGGCGTCCCCTTGACGCTGTTAGGCGAAACCTGGCTCCTTGACCGGCGCATCCTGCTTCTGTCGCCCCGCCGAATGGCGGCACGCGCCACCGCCCGGCGCATGGCCGCGCTGCTCAACCAAAAGGTTGGCCAGACGGTCGGCTACCGGGTGCGCCTGGAAAGCCGGGTGGGGCCGGGCACCCGCATCCAGGTGATCACCGAGGGGGTGCTGACCCGCATGCTGCAAAGCGATCCGTCGCTGTCTGGCGTGGGGCTGGTGATTTTCGATGAGTTTCACGAGCGCAGCCTCGAGGCCGACCTGGGACTGGCCCTGTGTCGTGACATCCAGGGCGTGCTCAATGAGAACCTGCGCCTGCTGGTGATGTCGGCCACCCTGGATCCGGCGCCGGTGGCGGCCCTGCTGGGCAATGCACCCCTGATTCGCTGCCACGGCCGCGGCTTTGCCGTACAGACCCGATATGTGCCGCGGCCGGCGAACCAGCCCGTTGAACAGGCGGTTGCCCGCGTTATCCGAAGCGCAGTTGCCGCACGCGAAGGCAACCTGCTCGCATTTCTGCCCGGCGCAGCGGAGATCAAAAGAGTGGCAAGGCTTCTGGAATCAGGGGGCCTGCCGGACGGATGGCACGTCGCGCCCCTTTACGGCAACCTGCCCCGGTCGCGGCAGGACGGTGCCATCGCCCCACCGCCCGCCGGCCACGGCAAGGTCATTCTGGCTACCGACATTGCCGAAACCAGCCTGACCATCGACGCCGTCAGCGTGGTGGTCGACAGCGGTCTGCGGCGGGCGCCGCGTTTCGATCCGGCCCGAGGCATGGTCCGGCTGGTGACCCTTTCGGTGTCGCGTGCCTCGGCCGACCAGCGCCGGGGACGGGCCGGCCGCACGGGACCGGGCATCTGCTATCGGCTGTGGAGCGAAGCGGCCCATGGCGCGCTCGCTGCCCGCAACTCACCGGAAATCCGCGACACCGATCTGGCTGGACTGGCTCTGGAGCTGGCCGCCTGGGGGGTCGCGGATCCCGAAACCCTGTCCTGGCTCGATCCGCCGCCGGCGGCGGCATTTTCCCAGGCGCGCCGATTGTTGACCGATCTGGGTGCCCTGGATGACGATCATCGCATATCGCCGCATGGCCGGCAGATGGCCGTCTTGCCCCTGCACCCCCGTCTGGCCCACATGATGATCATGGCGTGCCGCCGCGGCTGGGGCAACCTCGCTTGTCACCTTGCGGCGATTTTGAGTGAACGCGACCCCCTGCGCTTTCCCGGCCGGGAGCCGCAGGCCGACCTGCGCCTGCGGCTGGATGCCGTCAAGGCCTGCCGGGCTGGCAAATCATTCGACCTGCACGGGTGCACGGTCGACAGCGCCGCGGTGCGGCGCATTGTCACCGTGGCGGCCTTGCTGCGCAGGCGACTGGGCATCCGCGATCCGGACCAGGCCTCACCCGCGATCGGACGCCTGCTGGCCTGGGCATACCCCGACCGCATTGCCCAACGGCGTCCGGGCCGCTCAGGCCGGTTTCTGCTCAGCGGCGGCCACGGGGCCTTTCTCGACCCGCGCGAGCCATTGAGTGCCTGCGACTATCTGGTGGCGGCCCACCTGGACGGCGACCGGCGCGAAGCGCGCATTTTCATGGCCGCCGAAACCGATCGCGCAACCCTTCTGGAGCAGTTTGCCGGGCGGATCCAGCGGCGGGAGATCGTGGCCTGGGAGCCGGACCGGCAGGCCGTTTCGGCTGTCCGCAGCCAGGTCCTGGGTGCCCTGACACTGACCAGTGCCCCGCTGCGGCACCCGGCACCCGAGGCGGTGCTGGCAACCCTGATCAGCGGGATCCGCAGCATGGGTGTCGACCAGCTCGCCTGGACCAGGGCCCTGCGCTCCTGGCAGGTGCGGGTGCAGCTCATGGCCCGGCTCGACGCCCCGGGCGGTCCCTGGCCGGACATTTGCGACGCAACCCTGTCCGATACGCTTGACTGCTGGTTGGCCCCTCATCTTTCAGGCCTGACACGCCTGGCAGATCTGGATGCCAAGGTCCTTTCCAAGGCCCTGCGCGGTCTTCTCACCTGGCGGCAGCAGCGGCAGCTGGAGGCCCTGGCCCCCACCCACATCACGGTGCCCAGCGGTTCGCGCCTGCCGATCGACTACCGTGCGCCGGCTCCGGTGCTGGCGGTGCGCATCCAGGAGATGTTCGGTGCCACAACGACCCCGGCGATCGCCGGCGGCCGAGTGCCGCTGGTGCTGCACCTGCTCTCGCCGGCCGGCCGGCCGGCTCAGATCACCCGGGATCTGGCCGGTTTCTGGCAAAACGGCTACCCCGCTGTGAAGAAGGACCTGCAAGGCCGCTATCCCAGGCATTTCTGGCCGGACGACCCGCTGCACGCCGCCGCCACGGCCAGGACCAAACCGAGGCGGTCACGCTAAACGGCCTGGCCTTGTTTCGGGACGACTTGCGGGTCAATGGTAGCTGCGTCATCAATTGTGTGGTATAAGTGCCGCAAACACCGAATTGAGATCCTTTGGGGAGGGGAACGCATGAGCTGGCTGGCGATTGGTTTGGTAGGCGCCGTTATTTTTGCCCTGCACTCTTTACAGCAGATTAAAATGACCTTGAAAGACAAAGGCTATCGGGTGGAAATGCTGACCGGATGGTTCGAGGATTACCGCCAGTTCAAGCAGCTGGCCGAGGAGGAGCCGGACGAGACCGCGCGCTACCAATACCAGCGCATTCTCAATGGCCTTTACATGTCGCTGATCGGTCTGGTGCTCATTCCGGTCCTGATGATAATGGGAAAATAGGCGAGGCTGCCCGTGACGCGAGCCAACTGGACGTCGATCGTCGTTGTAACCGTTTTCATGCTTGCCGGCTGCGCCAGTTTGCAGTCGGATTTCGATCCTCCCACCGTGACCGTCAGCAGCGTTCGGGCCCTGCCGTCGGAGGGGATGGCACCGCGGTTCGAAATCGGCCTGCACATCGTCAACCCCAACCGGACACCCCTCGAACTTCACGGCATCGCCTACACCCTGATGCTCGACGGTCACAAGATCCTGGCGGGTGTTGCCAACGATCTGCCGACCATCGACGGCTACAGTGAAGGGGATGTGACCTTGACCGCCGTCACCAGCCTGTTGGGGAGCATCGGCTTTGTCAAGGACCTGGCGACCCGGTCGTCAGGCGCCATCGCCTACCAGCTGGATGCCAAGCTGGACCTTGGCGGGCTGCGCCCCGCCCTGCATGTCAAAGAGAAGGGCCAGATCGACCTGACCAGGCGGACCCCCTGATCGGCATGCCCGGCGCTTCACTTGCCGATGATGCGCCGCAGCCCGATGGCCAGGCCGGCCAGCAGCACTGCCCACAGCAGGCTGTTGGCCGCTGTCGGCACCAGGATCCACGGCCCCGGAAACCAGTGGCGCGGATAAAGGGCCTGGCTCAGGATCGGGAAATAGAGAATCTGGGTGGCGGGGTACAAAATTCCCAGCATTCCATCCTGGAGGGGTGCAGGGATCGGTGCACGTCCGACCGCTCGGGTCAACGGCAGGATCAGCACGCTGACCAGAAAGTGGCCCCCGCCCACCATCAGGGCCAGTCGTTTGAAACCGAATTGTTTTTTCATACCAGGTTATCGAACTCCCTTGCGCCAACGACCGGACCGCGACACGGATGGATACGGTTGACCGATCCGGTGGCGATGGTGCCGGCCCAGATACCGAGCAAACCGATGATCTGTGGGTGCGCCTTGATCTAATGTTCCCATCCTTGCCGCAGTGGGGTTATTTCTGCTCGGGATAGTACGGCGCCAGGGCCTCAATGCTTGCCTTCAGGGACGCCACATAGGTGCTGTCGGCATTTTGCTTGACCTTCATCGCGGCAATGATGACCGCATGATGCTTGATCAGGCGCTCTGCGTAGTCTTTCTGGTCCGGCCCGATCCGCTGGGTCAGGAAATAATCGCTGATGGTGGCAATGATATTCTGGGCGTGCCGCTCCTTGTTCATCACCCATCTTACCAGTTGGTTGCTCGATTGCGGGTCGGTCTTACCGGCCAGTTCATTGATCAGCTTGATCGATTTTTCGAGCGTGGTGACATCTTCCAGCATGGATTGGATACGGGCATGATCATCGTAGATGCCGCACGGAATCTGGCAGTGCGCCCAGGATCGTTGGGCGCTCAACTGGATCAGGCCGCCGACGGCAAACAGGACCACCAGAGTCGTCATGGTTCCGATTTTCATACTTTTTTCTCCCATTGGTTGAGGTTAAGGGCAACGCTAAGGCGGATGACGAGATTCATGACGCCGCGCCGAATACACCGTTTCGCATTGCCGATGGTCAACATATGTCCTTGTTCATGGGGGTGGGTTCGGATAGAGTCATCAAACGGACGGTTTCCCATATAGCGAATAATAAGCCTGGACCGGTCGCTTGTCATTATCCGGGCGGCAAAAGGCCTTGCATCCACGCCGGGTGGAGTGAACAATGGCGTTGCTGCCGACGGTAGCCTCATTTTGAGCCGGGAAAGGGGGTTGACCCATGGCCGCCGGGGTTACCCAAGCCTATGTCGATGACGATCTGGGGCCCTTTGCGCAGGATTTGGTTCGGCAGTTGACGGAAACGATCGCTCAACCTTGAACGGCAACCAAAACATGGGTTGACAAAAGGGCCCTGACCTTCTCTATTTAATGGGATGGAGCCTTCAATAAGCCTACTGGACAGACGGTGGCCAGTGCTATGAAACCAGTTGCGCCTACACAACCGGTAAAGGCGGAAACCTGGGTGTCGGTGGGCATCCTGGCCCTCCTGGTGGCCGTGGGGGGCGGCGTTTTTCTGCAGCAGTACCAGATCAACCCCGGCGTGGTCGCCCTGCGGCCGGACAGCCGGCAGCAGGCCCCGTCGCCCGATGCCGGACCGCTGGTGCCCCTGGACGCCGCCAAGTCGGGGATCGTTGCCTTTTCAGGGCCGGAACGCTTCGGGCCGGACACGCTGTTCGAAAAGATCAACGGCCGGGCCGATTTGTACCTCGACGCCGGCTTCGTCTCGCTTTCGACCCAGCGCTTTGCTGTGGATTCGGCCTCCGACCGGTGGGTGGAGCTGTTTGTTTACGACATGGCCACTGCCGAGAACGCCTTTTCGGTCTTCAGCCTGCAGCGCCGCGATGGGGCCCGGGACGACGATGCGCTTCCCAATGCCTACCGCACGGAAAACGCCCTGTTCATGGTCCATGGCAGCAATTACCTGGAGATCATTGGTACGGACGACACCGAGGCCCTGCAACAGGTCATGGGCACCCTGGCCCAGCGGTTCATCGACAGCCACGGCGCTGCGGCGCCGCCGGTGCGCGGTCAGGACCTGCTGCCCGTCCAGGGCCGTGAACCCGACAGCCTGCGCCTGATTGCATCGAAGGCCTTCGGATTCGAAGGGATGGACCGGGTCTACACGGCGGACTACCAGGTCGATGGGCACCGCTTGACCGCCTTCGTCTCAGAGCGGCAGACGCCCGCCGAGGCGGCGGCCCTGGCCGCCGACTATCGGCAGACGCTGTTGTCCTTTGGTGCGGTGGTCGTCGACGCATCCGTGCCGTTCGACCATGCGGCCGTTGTGCAGATTTTCGACACCTACGAGATTGTATTCCACCACGGCCGCTACCTGGCCGGTGTTCACGAAGCCGACGATCTGGAGCGGGCCACCCGGCTGGCCCAGCAGCTGGCCGACCATCTGAAAACAGCCATCGGCGAGTAGCCCGGGGCGGCAATGCCAGAAAAACGAGAGGAAAGCGGCCCAATGCCTGAGCCAACCTACAACCGGCGGGAGTTTCTGGGACGCTGCAGCCGGGCCGGACTTGCCCTGGCCGCCGCCGGCGCCATCGGTGTCGGTTTTCATGAGCAGGCGGCGCCCGACCTGGCTTCGGCAACAGGGGCATCCGGCCCGACCGCCGGCATCAGGGATTATGCGGTCGCCGACGGCCGCGGCAAAATCTGCATCGCCCGCGGGCTGGACCGCGCCGCCGCCGTGGCAGGGGCCTTTGCCGCCCTGGGCGGCATGGCCGCCTTTGTCCGGCCCGGCGAGCGGGTGCTGATCAAGGCTAATGCGGCGTTCGCCTCGCCGCCGGCGCTCGGTGCCACGTCGCATCCGGACCTGGTCGCGGCGGTCGTGCGGCTCTGCCTGGAGGCCGGCGCCTCGCGGGTGACCGTTACCGACAACCCCATCAATGATCCGGCCACCGCCTTCGCGCTGACCGGCATCGAGGAGGCGGCCCGCCGGGCCGGTGCCGATCTGGTGCTGCCCCGGGACTCCCTTTTCGAGCCGGTCAGTGTGGCGCACGGACGTTTGATCCGTGACTGGCCGGTACTGACAGGTCCCCTGGCCGAGGCGGACCGGCTCATCGGCCTGGCGCCCGTCAAGGATCACCACCGCAGCGGTGCATCCATGACCTTGAAGAACTGGTACGGGCTGTTGGGCGGGCGGCGCAATATTTTCCACCAGGATGTGCACACGCTCATCCAGGAACTGTCCATGATGATCCGGCCGACGGCAGTGGTGCTGGACGGTGTGCAGTCCATGATCAGCAATGGCCCCACCGGGGGATCCCTGTCCGATCTCAAGCCCACCGGTACCCTGATCGTCAGCACCGATCCGGTCGCCGCCGACGCGGTGGGGGCCGCCTTGCTGGGCCGAACGCCCGGGGATCTGCCGTTCATCGCCAAGGCCGAAAGTGTCGGGGCCGGCACGGCCGACTTCCGATCGCTGAACCTCACGGAGCTACAGATCGGTTCGTGAAACCGCCGCCATGAAAATCACCATCACCCGCCGCATCAGCCAGGTCTTCTTTTTCACGCTGTTCCTGTGGTTCTGCGTCGTCACCACATTGGGTGAGCAGTGGTGGCAGCTTCGGGGGTGGCCGGTCAACTGGCTGATCCAGCTGGACCCGCTGGTGGGGCTGGGCACCCTGCTGGCCACGGGCGTGCTTTACGCAGGTCTGCTGTGGGGCCTGTTGACCGTGATGCTGACCATCGTATTGGGTCGCTTTTTCTGTGGATGGATCTGTCCATTCGGGGCGTTGCACCAGGTCGTGGGGTGGCTGGCCAACCGCAGCGCGCCCGCCCTGGCCATGGCGGCCGCCAACCGCTACCGACCAAGCCAGGGCGTCAAGTACGCGATTCTCTTTTTTCTGCTGGGTGCCGCTGCCGGGGATCTGATTGCCCGCGTGCTGCGCATCTCCGTGGCCTCCTCTGCCGCAGCCGGCGCTATCGCCGCGACCTTGTTGCTGACCGGTATCGCCGCTCTGGTGGTGCGAAGACCGCACTGGCGCCAATGGATCGTGGGCGTCGTGATGGGCATCATCGGCTGGGTGGTCGCGGGCCTGTTTACCGACGGCTCGCGTCTGCTGGCGGCCTCGCTCCAAACGGGGTTGCTGGACCCCATTCCGCTTTTTTACCGTTCGGTTAACCTGGCCCTGCTGCCCCTAGTGGACGGCCAATCTTTTGCCCTCACTGGGCCCGGACGCATTTATCCGGGCGTTTTGGCCATCGGCGCCATCTTCTGGGCCGCGCTCTTTTTGAACCTTTTCATACCGCGTTTTTACTGCCGGTTCATCTGTCCGTTGGGGGCCCTGTTCGGACTGCTCGGCAGGCACGCCCTGTATCGCGTGGGCCAGAAGGCCCATGGCTGCACGGCCTGCGGCGCCTGCGACCGCTATTGCGAGGGCGGCTGCGAACCTTCCGGCGTCATCCGAACGGCCGAGTGCGTCTTGTGCATGAATTGCCTCCACAGCTGTCGGCATGGCGTCATGGGGTATCACCTGCACCCATCCGCCGCCGGCCAGATCGCCGCAGCGGACATTTCCAAAAGAGCGTTCATGGTGGCATTCGGGTCCGGCATGCTTGCCGTACCGGTGGCCCGGCTGGCCGGTGGCGTCGGCGAAAACTGGCACCCGGCGGTCGTTCGGCCGCCGGGTGCCCTGCCGGAGTCGGCCTTTCTCCAGCGCTGTATCAAGTGCGGCCAGTGCATGCGCGTCTGCCCCACCAACGTGATCCATCCGGCGGGACTGGTGGCCGGCCTGGAAGGGCTCTGGACGCCAGTGCTCAATTTCCGCATCGGCACCAGCGGCTGCCAATACGGCTGCATCGCCTGCGGCAGCCTGTGCCCCACGGCCGCCATCCGGCCTATATCCGTGGACGAGCGGCTGGGTGCCGGCAGCTATGCCGAGCGCGGCCCGATCCGCATCGGTACGGCCTTTGTGGATCGGGGGCGCTGCCTGCCGTGGGCCATGGATCGACCCTGCATCGTCTGCCAGGAGAACTGCCCGGTCAGTCCCAAAGCCATCTTCACCCGCGACGAATTCCGACCGGTCCATCTGCCCGGGCCCCTTCGGCTGCGCAGCCTGGCAGGCAATCACATCACCGTCACGGGCGCCCGGCTGCCGGAGGACCAGTTTGCCACCGGGGACTATTTTCTGAAACTGGGCGATCGCGCCGGCGGTCCGCCGGCCAGGATCGTGCAAACCGGTCCGGACCGCATCACCGTGGCCGACAACCCGTTCGCGCAGACCGCCGCGCCCGGCGATGCCGTCACCGTGCTGGTGCACCTGCAGCTGCCCTTCGTGGACCCGTCACGCTGCATCGGCTGCGGGGTGTGCGAGCACGAGTGCCCGGTCAAGGGCCAGCGAGCCATACGGGTCACGGCCGAAAACGAAACCCGTCAGCGGCGTCATCGCCTTATTTTATAACCGACCGGCCCCGATTGGATCCGGCAACCGAGGATAAAATCGCACCCAGGCAACCCTACAACTTTAGAGGTGACACCATGCCAAACACCACCCCCGACTTTTCCAGACGAACGTTTCTCAAGACCGCCGGCGCTGCCGGGCTTGGTGCTGCGTTGGCGCCGTTCGGGACCGCGCCCACGGCGAGCGCATCGACGCCGGCCGCCGAGGTCACCGCCGTGCCCACCCGGCCCTTCGGCAAATCCGGCGTCGATGTGCCCATTCTTTCCCTGGGCGGCATGTTCGACATCCCGTCCAACCAGACCCTGCTCAAGCAGGCCATCCAGTGGGGGGTGACCTACTGGGACACGGCCCACGTCTACAGCGGCGGTCGCAGCGAGGTCGGCATCGGCCAATTTTTCCAGCGTTATCCTGACCTGCGTCAGAAGATCTTTCTGGTCACCAAGTCCACGGCGCGCTCGGACAGCGGCCTGACACGGGACCTGGAATCCTCCCTGAAACGCATGAACACCGGGGTGATCGACCTGTTCTTCGTCCACAGTGTCAAGGATCCGGACACCATGGACAGCGCCATGCGCGACTGGGCCGCCAACCAGAAGGCCGAGGGCAAAATCCGCCTGTTCGGCTTTTCGACCCATGCCAACATGGAGGCCTGCCTGCAAGGCGCCGCCCGGCTGGACTGGATCGACGGCATCATGACGACCTACAACTACCGGCTCATGCACGAAGCGCCGATGAAGGCCGCCGTGGATGCCTGCGTGGCGGCCGGCATCGGGCTGACCGCCATGAAGACCCAGGGCGGCGGCGCCGTCGGGACGGACGGTTCCCAGGAACTGGCCCTGGCCGGGCGCTTCGTCCACAAGGGCTTTACCGACAAGCAGGCCAAGCTCAAGGCCGTGTGGGAGAATCCGCAGATCGCGGCCATCTGTTCGCAGATGCCGACCCTGTCGATCCTGATGGCCAATATCGCCGCCGCCGTGGACCGCACCGCCCTCAGCGACACCGACCGGCGGGACCTGGCCCGGCATGCCCACGCCACCCACGCCCACTACTGTTCCGGATGCACGCAGATCTGCGAAGGCGCCGTCGCCGGCCGGGTTCCCGTGGGCGATGTCATGCGCTACCTGATGTATGCCCGCAGCTACGGGGACATCGCTGACGCCCGGCGCCGGTTCGCCGCCCTTCCCGCGGCTGCCCGCGATCGGCTGACCCGCATTGACTACCGCGCGGCCGAAGCCGAATGCCCGCGGCGACTGCCGATCACACGCCTGATGGCCGAAGCCGAGCGTGATCTGGCGGGATGAACCGCATTTTTCTGATTATGGTGCTGGCCGCCGTCTTCTTTGCCGGTTGGAAGCAACTCAGCTTCCAGCCAGCCGGCGAGGCCGTTGCACCCATGGAGGCCCTCTCCAGCGCCATGGTCGAATCGGCCACCGGCGCCGTGGATCTGGCCATCGGTCTGGTGGGGGTCATGACCCTTTTTCTGGGCCTCGTGAAGGTGGCCGAGGCCGGGGGGATGCTCACCATCCTGGCCCGTTTGATCCGGCCCTTGATGGTGCGGCTCTTTCCCGAGGTGCCGGCCGACCACCCGGCCATGGGCGCCATGATCCTCAACCTGTCGGCCAACGCCCTGGGCCTGGGCAACGCCGCCACGCCGTTCGGCATCCGGGCCATGCAGGAGCTGGATCGTTTGAACGCTCACCAAGGGACGGCCACCAATGCCATGGCCCTGTTTCTGGCCATCAACACCTCCAGCGTCACCTTGCTGCCCACCGGCGTCATCGCCCTGCGGGCCGCGGCAGGCAGCGCCGACCCGGCCGGCATCTTGGCCACCACCCTGATGGCCACCATCGGCTCCACCACAGTGGCCATCCTGGCGGCCCGATGCTACCAGCGCCTGGCGCTTCCGGCCGCGTCAGACGCCACCGTCGATCCAGGTGCGCCTGTGGGTGCGCCCAAGGGTGAGCCCGGGCATCCAAAAGATCAAAGCGCCTGCCCGGGAGCCGACCCGGGCGCCTATCCGCTGTGGGTGAGCGTGCTGGCCCTGTGTGCACTGGCCGCTCTGATTCCGTTGGCCGTGCTGTTCGGCACCCAATTCTCGGCCTGGATATTGCCGGGCCTGATGGCGGGCTTTCTGGTGTTCGGCGCCGTGCGGCGGGTGCGCATCTACGAGGTCTTCGTGGACGGCGCCAAAGAGGGTTTTCAGGTCGCCCTGCGCATCATTCCCTACCTGGTGGCCATTTTAGTGGCCGTGGGCATGCTGCGGGCCAGCGGCGCCATGGACCTGCTGGTCAAGGCGCTGGCCCCGCTTACCGAACCGCTCGGATTGCCGGCCGAAGCGCTGCCCATGGCCCTGATGCGACCCTTGAGCGGGTCCGGCGCCTACGGGATCCTGGCCGCCGTCATCAACGATCCGGCCATCGGGCCGGACAGCTACACCGGCGTTTTGGTCTCCACCCTGCAGGGCTCCACGGAAACCACCTTCTACGTCGTGGCGGTCTATTTCGGTGCCGTACAGGTGCGCCGCCTGCGTCACACCATGGCCGCGGCGCTGACGGCCGACGCGGCCGGGGTGGCCTTCGCCGTGCTGGCCTGCCGGTTGCTTTTGAAATGACGGTCTGCGAGTCCGTCAAGCTGGGAAGGAAACGGTTTCACCATGGACCACATCACGGATATCGTCAAATCGCTCGAGCCGCAGCTCATCGCCGCCCGCCGGGATCTGCATCGCATCCCGGAAACGGGCTGCCAGGAGGTCAAAACCAGCGCCTATGTGGCCGACTATCTTCGCCAAGAAGGGCTGACGGTCACCACCGGCATGGCCGGCACCGGTGTGGTGGGGCTGCTGAGCACCGGACGTCCCGGTCCGACCCTGCTGATTCGCGCCGACATGGATGCCCTGCCGATCAGCGAGGCGACCGGGCTGGACTTCGCGTCATGCCACCCGGGCGTCATGCACGCCTGCGGCCACGACGGCCACATGGCCATGGCCCTGGTCACCGCCACGGTGATGAAGCGCCTGATGGGGCGCTTCGGCGGCGCCATCAAATTTGTCTTTCAACCGGCCGAAGAGGGTCCGGGCGGCGCCAAACCCATGATTGCGGCGGGTGTTTTGGACAACCCCCGCGTGGACTACGCCCTGGGCTGCCACATCTGGCCCAACATTCCCGAAGGCACCATCGGCGTTCGCGCCGGCGCTCTGATGGCGGCCATGTTCAGCTTCGAGATCACCATCAAGGGCAACGGCGGCCACGCTGCCATGCCCCATCTGTGCACCGATGCCCTGGAAACCGGCTGCCAGGTGGTGGGCGCCTTGCAGCGCATCGTCAGCCGCCGGATGGACCCGCTCAGCCCGGCGGTGGTCAGCGTGGGGCACTTTCGGGCCGGCACGGCCGTCAACGTCATTTCCGAAACCGCCACTCTGGCCGGTACGGCCAGAACCTTCGACAGGTCGATCTGGCAGCGCTGGCCGGCGATCATCGAACCGATCGTCAAGGGGGTCTGCGCCGCCACGGGTGCCGACTACGAAGTCGCCTTCGAGCAGGGTTATCCGCCCACGGTCAACGATGATGGCATGGCCCGGCGGCTGACGCGCATCGCCGGCGGCATTGTCGGCGCCGAGCGTGTCGTGGTGCCCGACAAAACCATGGGCGGGGAGGACATGGCTTTTTTTCTCGAGCGGGTCCCGGGCTGCTTTTTCTGCCTGGGGGCCGGCAATGATCGTTTTGCCGGCATCCACAACCCGAGGTTCGGCTTCAACGAGGCCATTTTGACCGACGGGGTCGAGATGTACGTCCGGGCCGCGCTGGATCTGCTGGGCAATTCAGCCCGGTCCGGTGGATAGACGCCAGGCCCGCCCGCCTTTCAGGTGCCGATCGGGCCCTGGGAGGCTATTTTTGCGAACCGTCAGATGGGCAGACGGGGCGTTGAGGAGGGCCTATTTTGCTGGCAAAGTGGCCCCGTGTCGGATCAACCTGTCCAACGAGAGGATGAAGATGCCCCACAAACCCATCGCGGCCGGCAAGAGCAGTTTCGACCTGATTGACTTTCCGGCCTTGCTGGCCGCCCTGGACCTGGACGGCGAGACGGTTTTTCTCGACGTGGCCTGCGGGGTCGGCAACTATGCCGTCGAGATCGCCCGCTCGATCAAGGCCTCAGGCACCGTCTACGCCTTTGACCTGTGGGAGCAGGGGATTGTCAAACTAAAGCTCAAGGCCGGCTCGCTGGGTCTGGACAACATCCAGGCCGAGGTTTGTGACGTGAGCAAAAAGATTCCCCTGGACGATGGCTGCGTCGACGTCTGCCTGATGGCCACGGTGCTGCACGACCTGGTCGAAGACGGCACGGACCAGGGGGCCTTGCGGGAGGTCGTGCGGGTGCTCAAGCCGGGTGGGCAATTGGCGGTGGTGGAGTTCAAGAAGATTCCCGGCCCGCCGGGGCCGCCGGAAAAGGTGCGCTTGGCGCCCGAAGAACTGGTTCAGCTTTTGGAACCGCTGGGCCTTCGCCGTCTTGACACCGTAGCACTGGGAGCGGTCGTCTACCTTGCGGTGTTCGAGCTGACTGCCTGAACCAGGGATACGAATGGGCCAATCCGGGCTGAGATCAAAACCTTCCAAGAAATCTGATTCGAGCATGAGATCCAATCACTGAAACCGGTAGCGGATCCCTATTCCAAGCCCGTTGGCGGCACTTTTTACCCCGCTGAACGTGCCGGCCGCACCGGAACGGTGGTGAATTACTCCCGCAACCAGATTCCACTCTGGATAGGCGGGCAGCGCAAAGGCGAACTCAAACGAGAGTGTCCCCAAGATTAGCGCTGATTTGTCGTGGTGCTTGATTTCGATTTCCGGTATGGCGGTGGCGTACGACAGGCCTGCCGCGGCAGCAAAACTCGTGTCCAGGTATCGGTCCCATGGAAAGGGCAGCCATCGGAAATAGCCGAGCAGACCGAATTCCCAGTTGTCTTGGTCTCCGAAGAATGTGTTGACCCGCCCCTCGAGTTCGAGGTCGAAGTAGTGCTGGTAGCTGTAAACGCGTCGCATCACCCCCAAGCCAACATGGTAGGCCTTTTCGAAGTCGAAGTCGTTGGTGACGATTTCGTCGAGTCTTGCATCGGTGAGTTTCCCGAGGTAAAGGGTCGCCGCCCAGTCGCTTTGCGCTTGCCCGCTGCCGGCGGAGGATAGCGCCACCAGGGTAACCGCCAGCAGGTAGCATTTAACCCGTATTAAGCGTCTTAGCGGTTTCATGAGCGTTGAATCAATGCGGGACAATATGGCGGTCAAAAACGTTTCGGGGCAAGGGAAAATCCACCGTCGATCGATTCGATTCCCGTCTCGGGCCTACCCTCCGATGGCTAGGATCGATCGATGCTGAATTGCTGGCCGGCTTTTTCCCCAGACCGATCATTGCAGGCAATCCTCGGCCAACACCCTCTCCAGGGCGCCTACCAGGGCATCGGCGTTCTCGGTCGAAAAGACGATCGGCGGCTTGAGTTTGAGAACGTTGTGCAAGGGACCGTCGGTGCTGATCAGAAAACCGTGATCCTTCATGCGGTTGCAGATGTAGGCGGCCTGCCCGGCGGCCGGTGCCAGGGTCGTGTGGTCGGCAACCAGTTCCACGCCCACATAGAGCCCCAGGCCGCGCACGTCGCCGATCAGCGTCGATTTTGCCTTTAACGCCCGCAACCGTTCGAGCAGATAGGCACCCACCACTTTTGCGTTTTCCTGCAGGCCTTCGGATTCGATCACGTCCAGCACGGCCATTCCGATGGCGCACGACACGGGATTGCCGCCGTAGGTGTTGAAGTACTCCATGCCGTTGTGAAAGGCCTCGGCGATTTCCGGCCTGGTCACCACCGCGGCCACGGGGTGGCCGTTGCCCATGGGTTTTCCCAGGGTGACGATGTCGGGCACCACCTGCTGGGTCTCGAAGGCCCAGAAGTGGCTGCCGACCCGCCCGAAGCCCACCTGGACTTCGTCGGCGATGCAGACCCCGCCGGCCCGGCGCACGTGCCCAAAGGCGTTTTTCAGGTAACCGTCGGGCAGCAGCACCTGGCCACCGCAGCCCAGCATGCTCTCGCAAATGAAGGCCGCCACTTGCCGGTCCCGGGATTCGATTCGGGCGATGGCCGACTTTACATAATCGGCGTAGGCCCGGCCCGTTTCAGGACCGCTGCCCTTGTGGGGGCCGCGGTAGCCGCACGGCATGGCGACCGTCTGTACCCAGGCGGGCGCGCCCCGGCCGCCGGGGCCGTCGTGCTTGTAGGGGCTGATGTCGATCAGCCCCTGGGTGTTGCCGTGGTAGGCGCCCGCCACGGTGATGATGTCGTGCCGGCCGGTGTAGGTGCGCGCCAGGCGCAGGGCCAGTTCGTTGGCTTCGCTGCCGCTGCAGGTGAAAAAGCAGACCTGCAAGGGTTCGGGGAAGGTGGCCAGCAGGCGCTGGGCGTAATCCACGATGTGGTCGTGCAGGTAGCGCGTGTTGGTGTTGAGCACCTGCATCTGGCGCTGCCCGGCGGCCACCACCGCGGGGTGACAGTGGCCCACGTGACAGACGTTGTTGACGCCGTCCAGGTAGGGCTGTCCCGTCTCGGTGTAGAGAAAGACGCCCCTGCCGCGCACGATTTTGAGTGGCCGGTCGTACGAAAGGCTCAGATTCCGGCCCAGGTGCTGTTGGCGCAGGGACAGAATTTCGCTCGCGTCGCGGGTCTGGGCGGTTGAGCGCCCGATGGCCATGCCCAGCACCACGGCCGGGTCCGGGCAAAGGGCGCGCCAGACCCGCCGCTGGCTGGGCCGGGCCACGCCGGGAAAGTCGCCGGTCATGCCGAGCAGGTCGACGATCAGTTGCAGGTGCAGGTGCGGGGCCCAGCCGCCGTTTTCGGCCGAGGTGCCGATCGCACCGATTTGCTGTCCGGCGGCGATGGCCATGCCCGGTTTCAAGCCTTCCAGGGAGCGGCGGGAGAGGTGCCCGTAGAGCGAAAAGAAGGCATTTTCGCTGTCGATCTCGTGGGCCAGGACGACGGTCGGGCCGTAGTCCTGGTCAGCGGCGTTGTTCTGCAGACTGTGCACGCGGCCGGGCATGAAGGCATAAACCGCTTCACCCGGCCGGGCGAACAGGTCCAGCCCCAGATGGACCGTTCGGTATTCCGGGGCGCTGTCGGTCTCCACCTTGAAGCTGTCCGCGGTGTAGATCAGTCGGGCCTCGTCGTAGCGGCCGATGCCGATCGTGTGACCGGCATCCGCCAACTCCCGAAAGATAAGGCGGGTCATGGTGTCGGCATCGTCTTGGCGCGGGCCGGCGTTCAGCAGGGGCGTGCTGACGCTCAGATCGACCACCGCCGCGGCGCCGGGCCTCTGCAGGGCACCCAGCACCGGGGCGAAGGTGCCCTGATGGGCCTGCAGCCAACTGACAACCCTGCGGCTTCGGGGCAGCGGGTCCAGCCCGCAGGCCTCGCGGAAGCCGGCTTCGGCCAAAACCGGATGAATGCGGTCCAGGGCAAAGAGCAGCTCCCAGGCCGCCTGCTGGGAGATCAGCAGGTAGGTGTTGTGCGGCGCCAGCCGGATCTGGCGGGCGCTGTGGCAGACGCTGGTGCAAAGGCGCATGCGGATCAGGTCGAAGAGCACGGACAGCTCCGTGTCGGAAAGGGCCAGGGCGTCGTGATATCCGGCGATCACGCGGGCGGCGGCCGTCAGCGGGTCGTGCTTGCCCATCAGGGCGTAGGCGCAGGCGATGGCCAGCTCGTTGACGGTGTGGGAGTGCACCATGTCCCCAAAATCGATCACGCCGCTGACCTGATGGCCCCAGCGGCCCTTGGGAGAGACCAGGACGTTGTAGTCGTTGCCGTCGCCGTGAATGACGCTGCAGCGCAAGCCGTCCAGCGCCGGAGCCGTCACGCTGTCATGGCGATCCAGCAGGCGCCGGATCAGGGCTTGCCGGTCGCCGTTATCGACCTCGTCCAGATGGGCTTTTAGCACCTCGCCGCAACGGGCCAGGTCCCAGTGGAACGACCGGTGGGCGCCCGGATGGTCGAAATCGGCCAGGGCCCGGCCCAGGCGGCCGAAAAAGGCACCCAGGCTGAAGAGCAGGTCGGCGTCATGCGGTTTGACCGTGGCCAGGGGCTTTCCCGGCAGCCAGGTCAGCAGACGCACGAAGTGACCGGCGGCCGGCGATCCGTCCGTGGTGAGAATCTGCTGGCCGCCGGGCGCGGTGCACACCCGCGGGCAGGGGGCATTGCCGTCGAACAGCGCCGCTGCCTGTTGGGCCACGTGGGTCATGGCCTGGTTCTGAAACTCCAGTACCGCGCGCGATTCGCTGCGGTTGGCGATTTTCAGCACGTAGCGTTGGCCGGCGGTGTCTTCGAGCCGGAAGTTCTGGTCGCGCTCGCTGGGCAACGGATCGGCCGCAGCGGTCAGTTCGAAAAGATCACGGGCGATTTGGGCCGCCTCCCGTGGGCTGAACCCGGGGGCGTGCCTTACCAGGTCGGACATGCGGTTGGGGTTTCCTTTCAGCGCAAGATGAATCCGTCTTTGAGCGGATCGGCCGGGTCGATCAGAAATTCGTGGCGTCCGGTAATCCAGGCGCTGCCTTCCACCTCGGCAATGACGGCCGCATGGGGTCCGAAGGTGGTCGTTTGAACGACCTGGCCGCTGAAGCGGGTGCCCAGGATACTCTCGATGACGACCGGATCGTGCAGGCCGATCTCCCGGCGGGCATGGTGCAGCGCCAGCCGGGCGCTCACACCGGTGCCGGTGGGGCAGCGGTCGACCTCTCCTTCGGCGAAAATGCACACGTTGCTGGAGTGGGCGTCCCGGCCGTGGGGCGCTCCGACGACAATGGTGCCGTAGAGGAAACTCAGGTCGGCCTCGAAGGGGTGGTTTACCGGTCCGGCGGCCATGACGGCGCGTTTGACGGCCATGCCCCGTTCGATCAGTCGATTGACATCGGCCGGGCGGGTCGTCACATTCAGGTCCGCGGCCTTGACGAAGGCGTAAAAGGCGCCGCCGTAGGCGATGTCGTAGCGGACCGTCCCCAGCCCGGGGACCTTTACCCGCCGGTCCAGGGCCAGCACGAAGGCGGGCACGTTATGAAAAAAGACGCTCTTGACCCGTCCGCGTTCGACACGGGCATGCGCGGTCACCAGGCCGGCCGGCGTGTCGATGCGCACCGTGGTCAACGGCGCCACGGCCGGGATCAGGCCGGTCTCGACAGCCACGGTGGTCAGGCCGATAATGCCGTGGCCGCACATGGAGCTGTACCCCTCATTGTGCAAAAATAAAACCCCCATGTCCGCCTCGGCGGAAACCGGCGGCGTGAGGATGCAGCCGTACATGTCGGCATGTCCCCGGGGTTCCCACATCAAGGCGGTGCGCAGGTGGTCCAGGTGGTCGATCATGAATCGCCGGCGCTGCAGGATGGTGTCGCCTTTCAATTCCGGCAGGCCGCCGGTGACGATGCGAAAGGGTTCGCCGCCGGTGTGCGCGTCGATGGTGGTGATCTTGTGCCAGTGGGCCGGCGGTTTCCAGTGTTGCAGCGCTGCGTGCATGGTTTTCTCACCGTTTTGTGGATAGCGTTGAACCGACGTCGTTGGCGCTTACGACATGTCGATGACGGTTCCAAGGCCCTTCTCCTCGGCGGCCCGCAGCACCGCCGCGGCGGTGGCGGCATCCTGCACGGCCAGACCCACGGATTTGAAGAAGGTGATTTCGTGATCGTGCTGCCGGCCGGGCCGGTCGCCGTTGACGATCTCGCCGATCTCGGCCTCGATCACCGCCCTGCCCAAAATGATGTCGCCGGCCTCGGCCAGGGCCGCCTCGCGTTGGTCCACGACGACGCGCGCGCGCGCGATGGTGGTCGCATCGATCTCCTGCATGTCCGGCTTGAAGGACCCCACGCCGGTCACATGGGTGCCCGGCTTCAGATCGCGGCCGTCGAACAGCGGCGTCATGCTGGTGGTTGCCGCCAGAACGATGTCAGCCTGCGATACCGCGCTGCGGGGGGACGCTTCCACAACAACCGCCGGTGCCCCGGGCCAGCCGGCGATCTCGTCGGCCAGGCGCCGGGCGGCCGCTGCGACCGGATCGACGATCAAGACCCGCTCGATGGTGCGCACGGCCATGACGGCCTCCAACTGGGCCCGGGCCTGGGCGCCGGCACCGAACAGGGCGACGACGGCGGCGTCGATCCTTGCCAAGTGGCGCGCGGCCACGCCGCCGGCCGCCCCGGTGCGCAGGGCGGTCAGGCGGTCGCCTTCCATCAGGGCCAGCGGGATGCCGGTCAGCGGGTCCAGCACCAGTACGGTGGCCGTCACGGTTGGCAGGTCGAGTGCGGGGTTGCCCCCGTAAACGGAGACGATCTTCACCGCGAAGTCGTCGCTCTCGTGCAGGTGGGCCGGCATGAGCAGGGTGACCCCGTTGGGGGTGTGAAAGCGCGACCGCAGCGGCATGGTGGCCTTGCCGGCCGCCAGCTGGGCATAGGCGGCGGCCACCGCGTCGATGGCGGCCGGCATGGGCAGGGCGCTGCGAATGTCGGATGCCGTGAGAATACGAATTTGCATGCTCTGGGTACCTCCGATGGTGGCTCGGTTGGTCGAGCGTGTTTGCTGACGTGAATCAACGGGGCTTCATTTACCCTAAAGTCCTTCAGCCTTCAACCCAAACCCTTTCCTGCTCAACCAATGATGTGGCGCAGCTCGCCGCGAATGGCGTCCAGGTGCTCGGCCATCCAGGCCGCGGCGCCGTCGCCGTCTCCGGCCTGGATGGCCGCGACCACGTGCGCTGCGGTTCGAATGGAGCGTTCGCGATAGGCTGGCGGCAGCAAGGCGGTCTTCAGGCGGCGGTGGTGGGCGACGACTTTGTCGAGAACCAGTTTGGTCAGTTCGCACAACACCACGTTCCCGGAGGCTTGGGCCACGGCGGCATGAAATTGAATGTCCGCATCCAGGAAAATGGTGTAATCCGCTTCCGTTCGCGCCACGCCGCGCATGACCGCCTGCAGTTTGCCGATCTGCTCGGCGTCAGCCCGGTCGGCGGCCAGGGCCGCCGACCGGCACTCCAGCAGGTGGCGCGCTTCCATGAGATCGAAGATGCTGCCGGCCGACAGGGCCGCCGTGAGGTTGTCCAACCCCGCATCGGCCCTTGGCAGCACCGCGTTGACGAAGGTTCCCTTGCCCTGCAAGGGGTTGAGGTAGCCCATTACCACCAGGGCGTTGATGGCTTCGCGCACCGACGAGCGCCCCACGCCCAGCATTCGCGCCAGGTCCCGCTGGGAGGGAAGCTGCGCGCCGGGCGGCAGATCGCCGCCGACGATCTGCTGGACGATCTGCTCGGCAACCTTTTGCGGTGCCGAGCTTTTGCGGATGGGTTCGAAGGCCATCAAACCGCCGCATGCGCCGTACGCCGGATGATCTCGTCCTGCAGCGCCTCGGTCAGGTCCACGAAGTAATCGCTGTAGCCGGCCACCCGCACGATCAGGTCGCGGTAGTTCTTCGGGATGACTGCTGGGCCTCGCGCCAGGGTTGCGCTGTCGACCACGTTGAACTGGATGTGGTGGCCGTCCATGCGGAAGTAGGTGCGCACCAGGTGGGCCAGCTTGGTGATGCCGGTCGTCGTCGGCCAGCAGCTGGGGCAGTGAATTTCTGGTTGAGCAGGGTGCCGCCGGTGCGGATGTGGTCGATCTTGGCGGCCGAGTTGAGTCACGGCGGTGGGGCCGTTGCGGTCGGCCCCCTGGACCGGGCGAGATGCCCTCGGAGAGCGGTCTCGCCGGCCTTGCGGCCGTCGGGCAGGGCCCCGATGACGCTGCCGAAATAGACGTGGCAGGTGGTCGGCAGCAGGTTGATGCGGTGGACCCCGCCGCGGGCGTTGGGCCGGCCGTCGATCGGCGTCGAAATAGGCCTCGAACACCGTGCGCATGATGTCGTCGGCCGGTCGTCGTCGTTGCCGTACTTCGGGGTGTCGTCCAGCAGCCGCGGCCGGAGTTCCTCGTGGCCCGCGAAATCGGCCGCCAGGGCCGTCGAGCAAGTCGGCCATGCCGACGGCTGTTGTGGTCGATAGACGTGGTAGCTTGATCGCCGTCAGGCCGTCGGTGACGGTGCCCAGCCCCACACCCTGGATGTAGGTGGTGTTGTAGCGTGCGCCGCCGTGCGTTGTAGTCGCGTCCCGTTGGCGATGCAGTCGTCGATCAGCAGCGAGAGAAACGGCACCGGCATGTAGTGGGCGTTGATCGTGCTCGATGAGGTTGTTGCCGCGGATCTTGATGTCGATGAAATGGCTGCAGCTGGCGGTTCGAAGGCGGCGAACAGCTCGTCGAAGCTGGCGAAGGCGGCCGGATCGCCGGTGGCGGGCCCGAGGCGTTTGCCGCTGCGCGGGATCGATGCCGTCGTGGAGGGTGATCTCGAGCACCTTGGGCAGGTTGAAGTAGCCGGTCAGGAAATAGGCCTCGCGGCCGAAGGCCCCGGCCTCGACGCAGCCGCTGGCGCCGCCCTCGCGGGCGTCCTCGATCGATTTGCCCTGGCGGACCAGCTCCTGAACGATGGCGTCGGTGTTGAAGATCGAGGGCTGGCCGAAGCCGGTGCGGACGATCTTCAGGGCCCGCTTGACGAAGCGGTCCGGGTTTTTCTTGCTCACCTGCACCATGGAGCTGGGCTGCAGCAGGCGCATCTCTTCGATCACGTCCAGGATCAGGTAGCTCAGGTCGTTGACGGCGTCGCTGCCGTCGGCCTTGCACGCCGCCGAGGTTGATCAGGGCGAAATCGATGTAGGTGTTGCTCTCCTTGGCGGTGACACCGATCTTGGGCGGTGCCGGGTGGTTGTTGAACTTGATCCAGAAGGCGCACAGCAGCTCCTTGGCGCCAGCTCTCGGTCAAGCGTGCCGGCGTCGAGGTCTCTTTTGGTAAAAAGGATAAAGGTGCTGATCGAGCCGGCCGGGGTTGAAGGCATCCCAGGGGTTGAGTTCGGTGATCACGCCCACGTGGACGAACCAGTAGGACTGCAGCGCCTCCCAGAAGGTCTGCGGAGCCTGGGCCGGCACCCGCCGGCAGATGGCCGCCATCTGCCGCAGTTCGGCCTGGCGGGCCGGGTCGGCCTCTGCGTCGGCCATGGCCGCCAGGGCTTCGGCGTGGCGGCGGGCCAAGGCCATCATCCCGTCGGCGGCGATGGCCATGGCCTCCAGCTGGTTCTGGCGGTCGATGGCCTCGGGATCGTTGAAAAAATCCAGGGCACCGAGGGCGCTGTGGATCTGCGCTTTCAGGTCTTCAAGGCCCAGGCGGTAGATCTTGTCGCCGCAGGCTGTGTGCCCCGGGGAGCGCTGCTCCTGAAACTCGGTAAAGATTCCGGCCTGGTAAGCCTCCTGCCAGCTGTCGGGCAGGTGGGCAAAGAGTTTTTCGCGAATGGAGTGGCCCTTCCAAAAGGGAATGATCGTCTCCTGGTAGGCTCTCCGAACGCCGTCGTCGACCGCAAAGGCCACCTTGTCGCGGCTGCTGATGATCGAAAGGTCCGCCGGGGTGTGGACACACACCTCCGGGTAGGTGGGCGTGGCCTTGGGCGCCGGGCCGCGCTCGCCGACGATCAGCTCCTCGAGCCCGATGTGGATGGTTTTGTTTTCCATGATGTGGGCGAACGCCATGGCGCGCTGGACCGGCACCGGTGCAGTGCGGGCCACGCCGCTGCGGTAGAACTCGGTCAACAGCCGGGCGCGTTCGTCCGACAGGCTGGGCACGGCGGCCAGGCTGCGGGATCTGAGACGATCGATGCGTGGGGTCATGGTCATCCTCCGATGGAGACGTCGAATCCTGCGGATTCGAAACGGTTTTTGATGGCGTCCAGCTGTTGCGGAACCGGCCGGGCCGTCCCGGCCATGGGGTCGTGCCGGCCGAGGCGCCGGTATTTTTCTGCGGCGGTCCGGTGAAAGGGCAGCAGGTCGACTCCCTCAACGCCGCCCAGGTCGCTCGCGAAGCGGATGATGTCGGCCAGGTTGGCCTCGCTGTCGGTGATGCCGGGAACCAGGGGCACCCGGATGCGTAAGGGGATGTTGGCGACGGTGACGCGTTTCAGGTTCTGGCGGATCAAGGCGTTGGACACGCCGGTGTGCCGGCGATGCTGCCGGTCGTCCATGACCTTGAGATCGAAAAGCACCAATTGCAGGTGCGGCAGCAGGCGGTCGAGGACTGCCGTCGGGGCGAATCCGCTGGTGTCCAGGGCGGCGTGAATCTCGCGCTGCCTGCAGTCCGCCAGCAGCGCCTCCAGGAATCGCGGCTGGTGCAGCGGTTCGCCGCCGGAAAAGGTGACCCCGCCGCCGGATTCGTCGTAAAAGAGCCGGTCCTTTTCGACCGTCTCCATTACGGCGGCCACGTCCACGACCTGTCCGACCGTCTCCCCGGCCGTCTCGCCGATCGTTTCGGACCCCGATCGGCGGCCCATCTGCTGGGGTTGCGGGTCGATGCCCTCGGGGTTGTGGCACCACGGGCAAGACAACGGGCAGCCTTTTAAAAAGACCGTGGTACGAATGCCGGGGCCATCGTGCAGGGCGTAGCGCTTGATTTTAAAGATGGTGCCGGTGGTCATGGGCTTGATCTCGACCAAAATCCCTCGTTTCTGGGCCAACCCTGAGTGGTTTTCGACTCTCGCAATCGAGTATAGCGCGATCGGGCTGAAAAGCAAGGTGTTTTCAGGTCTTCAGACCACTTGGCCGGCGGACCAGGATCGCACGGCCGGCCATCGACGAAGCGCGCCTGGTGTCGGCACTGCATTCAGGCAGCTGTTTATTGACTTTGGGACAGTTATCCCTTAGCTTAACATCGCTAGTCCACCTAGTCGAAAACGGTCTAATTATTCGATTTCCGCAGTCAACCCGACGGTCGAACCAACCCGGATCAATCACCCGGGTCGGTTTGGGAGAGCCCATGGCCAAACGAAAGTCGGTCAGTTTTGAAACCGCTGTCAAACTGTTCATTCACCAGTATAAAATCCCCACCAAACGGGATGTCGACCGCCTCGAGTCCAGGCTGGACCGCCTGGAAAAACTGATCCTGAGCATCGTGCCGCGCTCCCGCAAGGTACTGCCGGAGGACGCGGCAAGGCTTCCCCAGACCGCAACGGACACGGTTTTCGAGCTCGTCAAAAGCGAGCCGGGCGGTATCGGCATTGCGGACATCCGGGAACGGACCGGATACGACGACAAAAAGCTTCGCAATATCATTTTCCGGCTGAACAAGATGCAGCGCATCAGACGGGTCCGCCGCGGCCACTACACGGCCGTGGAGGGGTGACGGCCGCCGTCGGCCGGTCGAACCCGATGCCCGGGCGCCCATCGCCCAACAAGGACACTTTCGATGGAGACCATCATGAACGACAAAATCGACGCGACGCATCCCGGCCTTGCCGCCGGTGAACGGCTGGGCGGATACGAGGTGACCCACGTTTCCTACCTGACCGATATCCAGGCCTGGCTCTGCCAGCTCGAGCATGACGCTACCGGCGCCCGACACATCCACATCGCCAACGCCGATCGCGAAAACACCTTCGGGGTGGCCTTCAAGACCGTCCCGACCGACTCCACCGGCGTGGCCCACATTCTCGAGCACACCGTTTTGTGCGGCTCGCAGCGGTTTCCCGTGCGTGATCCCTTTTTCTCCATGCTCAAACGCAGCCTGGCCACCTTCATGAATGCCTTCACGGCCTCGGATTGGACCATGTACCCCTTTTCCACTCAGAATCCCAAGGACTACTACAACCTGATGGACGTTTACCTGGATGCGGCCTTTTTCCCCAGCATCGCGGAGCTGAGTTTCAAGCAGGAGGGGCACCGCCTGGAAGTGGCCGGCGACGGGGACGATATCCATCTGGAATACAAAGGCGTGGTCTACAACGAGATGAAAGGGGCCATGTCCTCGCCGGATCAGGTCATGGTGCGGTCGCTGCTCAACGCCCTTTATCCCGACACGACCTACAGCAACAATTCCGGCGGCGAACCAAAGGTGATTCCATCCTTGACCTACCAGCAGCTCAAGGATTTCCACGCCCGCCACTACCACCCCAGCAACGCTTATTTCTACACTTACGGCAACCTGCCCTTGCCGGAGCACCTAACCTTCATCGAAGCGCGGGTGCTCAAGCACTTCGGCCGGATCGACCCCGACACCGATGTGCCCGCCCAGCCGCGCTGGTCGTCGCCGCGGGCGGTCAGCTATGCCTATCCCCTGGACCGCACCGAAACCCCCGACCAGAAGTATCAGGCCTGTGTGGCCTGGCTGTTGTCGGACATCAAGGACACCTATACCGTGCTGGTCCTGGCCGTCGTCGAGCAGATCCTGATCGGCAACGCGGCCTCGCCGCTGCGCAAGGCCCTGATGGACAGCCAGCTGGGCACCGCGCTCTCCGACGGCACCGGCTTCGATGCCGAAAACCGCGACACCATGTTTGCCGTCGGATTGAAAGACGTCACCGCCGACGCCGCCGAAAAGGTCGAGCAGATCGTTTTCGGGGTGCTCGAGCGCCTGGTCGCGGACGGCATCGATACCGAACTGGTCGAATCGGCCATCCATCAGATCGAGTTTCACCGCAAGGAGGTCACCAACACCCCCTACCCATACGGCATCAAGCTGCTGGTCGGCGTCTCCGCCAGCTGGCTGCACGGCGGCGACCCGCAGCGGATCCTGCAGCTGGATGCCGACTTCGAGCGGCTCAGAAAGGCCCTGGCCGATGGCCCGTACCTGGAGAGCCAGATCCGGAAGCACTTTGTCGACAACCCCCACCGGGTGCGATTTACCCTGGCTCCGGATCAGGAGATGGCCGAGCGGGAAAACCAGCGCGTCAAGGCCGAACTGGCGGCCCGCATGGCCGCCATGGACCAGGCCGACCTGGACCGCATCCGTGAAGATGCCGCGGCCCTTTCGAAACTGCAGGAGACCCACGAAAATCTGGCCTGCCTGCCCACCTTGCAGCGTGAAGACATTCCGCCCGACGTGGAGCGTATCGACCCGGCCGCGCAACTGCCGCAAGCGCCGGTATGGACCTACCCGCAGCCGACATCGGGAATCTTCTACTTTTCGGGGGTGCTCGGCGCCGGTCACATCGACGACCACCTTCTGCCCCTGGCGCCGCTTTTTTGTTATGCCGCCGCAAAGATGGGCACCAGCGACTGCGACTACATGCAGTTGGCCCGACGCATCGATCTGTATACGGGCGGGATCGGTTTTTCCGCCAACGCCCGCACCCGTTTCGACGGACAGCGCGACTGCCTGCCCTTCGTGGCCTTTACCGGCAAGTGCCTGAACCGCAATCAGGACAAGATGTTCGACATCCTCGGCGAACTGGTCACGCGCTTGAATTTCGATGACCACGAGCGGCTGCGTCAGCTGGTTTTGGAGTATCGGGCCGGGCTCGAAGCGGCCGTGATTCACAACGGGCACCGCCTGGCCATGTCCCTGGCGGCGCGAAACTTCTCTGCGACCAATCACCTGCAGGAGGTCTGGGGCGGCATCCACCAACTGCACACCATCAAAGAGGTGGCGCAGGAAGCCAGCCGCGGCAGCCTGCAGGAGCTGGCCGCCAACCTGCAGGCCATCGGCTCAGCCCTGTTTTGTCGGGAGAATGTGCAACTGGCTATCGTCGGTGAAAAAGCGCCTCTCAACGATGCCGCCGGGTCCGTTCAGGCCTTGACCGATGCCTTGCCGTCCGGTATCCGGAACGGTTTCGGGGCACCGCATCTGAACATGCAGTCCGGACTGCCCCGGGAAGGGTGGTGCACCTCGACGGCCGTCTCCTTCGTGGCCCAGACCTTTCAAACCGTCCGGTTGGGTCATGCGGACAGCCCGGCCCTGGCGGTGATCGCCAAAATGCTGCGCTCCATGTACCTGCACCGGGAAATTCGTGAAAAAGGTGGGGCTTACGGGGGGTTTTCCATTTACAACCCCGAAGACGGGCTGTTCAGCTTCGGCTCCTACCGGGATCCCCACATTGTCGGCACCTTGAACGCCTACCGCGGGGCAGTGGACTTTATTCGGGCCGGCCGTTATTCCGAAGAGGACGTCAAGGAAGCGATTTTACAGGTCTGTTCGGAAATCGACAAACCCGACTCTCCCGGCCCGGCGGCACGCAAGGCGTTCTATCGGCGCATCATCGGGCTGACGGACGAAACGCGTCTTCAGCACAAGCAGCAGTTGCTGGCGCTCAACCGCCAGGCGGTGCTGGAGACGGCCGGGCGCTATTTTGACAACACCAGCGTTCCCAAGGCCGTTGCCGTCATATCCAGCCGCGACCGGCTCGAGGCAGCCAATCAAGAACTGGCCGGACAGACGCTCTCCCTGCACACGGTCTGAGCGTTCAAGCGCCATCCAGCCAATTGGTTGCAGATTTTTTTGAAACGCAGACCTCCAACGAAAGGAAACCCCGCCAATGGACAACGGGCCGCAGGTTGAGCTGGTCGAACAGGCCAAACAGAGCGCTTTTGGTGAAATGTCCCGGCTCCAGCGCCTCGGAGAAGCCATGACCGACTACGGCACGGAAATGGCCCTGGCCCTGGTCGAACTGATCGTCGGGCTGCTGGTGGTGCGCTGGATCGACAAAAAACTGCGCGCGGGCCTGCGTCGGATGATGCCCAATGCGCCCTACATCACGGTGTTCTGCAACATCCTTTACATCGTCCTGGTGGCGCTGGTGGTGACCACGGCCATGGTTCAGCTGGGTGCCAAACCGATCAACCTGCTGCGCTTGATAACCATCATCATCCTGGTGGTGACCGGCCTGCTGATTTTTTTCCGACCGTTCGTTCCCACCATGCCCTTCAAGGTCGGCAATACCATCAAGGCCGGCGGAGAGCTGGGCAAGGTGGAGGCGATCACCTTTCTCAACACCCGCCTGAAGAGCTTCGACGGCAAAACCCTTTTCATCCCCAACCGGCAGATTCTCAACGACATCGTCATCAACTACCACTTTTTCGGGACGCGCCGGATCAAGCTCAATGTGAACATTCGCTACGATCAGGATCTGCTGAAAGCCAAACAGGTGCTGGAGGCGATCATGACCGAAGATCCGCGGGTGCTGCCCAAACCGGGACCCATGGTCTACGTGCTCAACCTGACCAAAGACTGTGTGGAAATGGGGGGGCGCTGCTGGGTCAGTTTCACGGATTTCTGGGTGGCCCGCTGTGATTTGCACGAAAAAACCAAGCTGCGCTTTGAGAGCGAGGGCATCCGCTTCGCCTACCCGCAGCTGGACCTGCATGTCGATTCCGATTCGCCGCCCATGGCTGGAAGGGGATATTCGACCACGGTGAATCCGGCGGCAACCGCCAGTCGCGAACTGGAAGAGGAGGAAATGCCATCATGAGTGGGGAGGGAGGTATGAAAATTTCCGAAGGATTGAAACTCATCCAAAAGGGGTGGGTCCGAAAGCCCCTGGGGTTTCGGGTCAAGTTCCACAGACAGACAGAAAACGGGCTGGAGGAAGGCTTGTCGCCACCCGCGCAAGACGCCCCTTTGAACTCCGACGTCACCGCCTGGCGCTACGCCTGGAAGCTCTGGCAGGCCACTTGCCATGCATCTGAAACCGATCCGGCGGGGGCGCTCTACAACATTACCGTCGTGGATGATCTGGGGCAGCCGTTTCGCTTTTACGGCACCGGCGACTTCGAAACCTACAACCCCAAACCCGCCGCCGGCGAAAGCTGATCCAGCGGCCCCAACCACAACAAAAAGGGAGATGGTCGTGTCACCATCTCCCTTGATGCAGCGGTCACCTGTCGATGTGGGTTAGGTCATCGCGCGTTGGTTGGTCATGGATTCGCGCAGGATGCCCTCGGCCGCTTTCTGGTGGTCAACCTGGTAGGTGCCGTTTTCCACCTCGCTCTTGATCCGGGAAACCAGGGATTCACGCACGTCCGGAACGGACGCCATCGCTTTCTGGGCTTCGGCCATCAGCCGCCCCCGCTCGCTAAAGTCGACCCGGTCCTGTTGCACGGTTGCGGTGTCGCGTTTATGGGATTTGGCTTCGTCCAGGTCTTTGCCTGTCACATGGGTCGCCTTATAGATGCTCAGCTTGGATTGAAGCTCATTGCCTTCGATTTTCATTGATGTCGCTCCTTGTTGCTCAGGTTATGCTCATACTATCGACCGCTTAGCCGGAAAACAATAGGCCTGATCGACAAAAAAAAATGCAGATCGGCCGGGACGGGTCTGAAACCGGGCCCTGTGCCGCTATCCGAAACGACCGCGACCGGCATCTCCAGGACCGGCCCGGTTGCCGCCCACAGGCACGCCGCCCCTGGGGCGCCCTGTCCGTCACGGTTGCTTTCCGGCCAGGCCGCCTTACTATTGTGTGCATTGAAAGCGAATCGACAGATATCGTCCAGGCGAGCGTGGCCAGCCGCATGCGCTCTCTGCCAGTATCCCATGACCTATTTGACACCGCATCAACCAAAAGGAGTTTCCCATGATCAGTGAAAAAATGACCCAGGCCTTGAACGATCAGGTCAACCGCGAGATGTATTCCGCCTACCTGTACATGTCCATGTCGGCCCACTGCAACCAGATCGGTCTCAAGGGCTTCGCCAACTGGTTCATGGTCCAGTACCATGAAGAGATGCTGCATTCCATGAAGATTTACGAATATGTCCAGCGGCAGGGCGCCGAAGTCAAGCTGGCGGCCATCGACGCGCCGCCCACGACTTTCGAGTCCCCCTTGGACATGTTCACCCAAACCCTGTCCCACGAACAGTTCATCACCCGCTCGATCAACGACCTCATGGAACTGGCCATCGCCGAAAAGGATCATGCCTCGCAGATTTTTTTGGAGTGGTACGTGACCGAGCAGGTCGAGGAAGAAGAGAACGACAACGACATTATCGCCCAGCTGAACTTCATCAAGGATAACCCCCAGGGCCTGATGATGCTGGATCGGGAGTTGGCGCAGCGCATGACGACCGTACCCACCGATTACAGCAAGGGCATCGAATCGGCCATGGCCGCGGCAGGTGCCTAAGGGGTCGCTTCTTTGGGCAGGGTCGGCTTCAGGTCTGTCAAAATGCGCCGAAACATGCCAGTACAGGGAAAAAGTACACCGTCAGTTGAACTGATTATCGCTGCACAGCGCTGGATCGCGTTTCCCTTTCTATGGGCAGGGCCGGCATCTTTCCGGCCTTGCCCTTTTCCAATCCCGACTCCCAACGGTTTTGACGCAGTATTGATGTCGGGCATGGCACGATGATCGCAGCCTAGTTTTCCAACAGTTCGGCGATCTCCTGCGTGCTGGAACGCAACCGCGTACTCAAGATAAGCGCCATGTTCATGACAAGTTTGTTGGCAATCAATGGCTCTTGCTCCTGGAGAACGCGAAATTGTGCGTAAGGCAATCGATAAATTTTGACATCTTCATCTGCGACGACATCGACGGATCTGGGCTTGTTGTCGAACATCGCAATTTCACCAAACGATACTCCGGAATTGATGGAATTCAGACGTCTTCCGTGGCCCTTGTTGCGGATAGACAGTTTAGCGCTCACGGTTCCGCAGGTCAGCAGAAACAAATCGCGATTGCGATCACCTTGCTTGATAATCACTTCTCCCTGCCTGTAGGTCTCCCGATAAACCATTCCGTTTAAAATTCGGATCTCCTCTTCGCTGAATTCGGCCAGAATATCCATTTCCGATAAGCGGTATTCCCGATTCGAAACTTGACACTGGTTCCCGCACAGTATCTGGTTTTCAGCAAATTCAATGGCGCTATCAATGTCTGGGAAAAAATGTTCAGATCTGATTTTTTTTTCTTTATGCAGATAACGGAGCGGCTCCCAAAGCGGGTTGCCATCCAGAATATGGGTGAAAACGATCAGCTTGCAGCAGCTTATCATGGCGTGATAGGCTTGAATCAAACATTGGATGCCGGTGATGTCGACCTCATTGATGCGCTTGGTATTGATGATGATGATTTCGGTTTCGTCTTGTAGTGCATATATCGTTTTGGCCACCTCTTCGGCTGAACCAAAGAAAAGCGGCCCCTGCAGTTCGATCACCAGAATTTGATTGCCAAATTGTTGCAGATGTCGCGTATGTTCCAGGTTTCTGATTCGTTTTGACCGGCATTGATCGCAGCGATACGTGCGGCGGATAACGGATTTGCCCATTTTGATGATAAAATTGGCCGAGGTGATCAGTATGCCAACAAAGATCGCCAAGGATAGATTCACTCCCGCCGTCAGGACGGTCACAATCAAGCTGACCAAAAGATTCCAACCGATATCACGGCTGTAATATTTCCCTTTGATGGAATTGATGAACATCACATATGTCGACCCATCCAAAAGCAGTACGCCGATCGCGATAATGAGACCGGCCAGCGATGCCAGCGGTATCATGCCCAATTGTTGGTGGGTCGCTAAAAAGATGACCAGGATCATGACACCGCAGATGACACCGGACCAACGGGTTTGCCCCCCTGCGTTCATGTTTGCCGACGACCTGACCAGGGAACCGGAAGAGGGAACCGGGCTTACAAATGCCGTGGCGACATTACCGATCCCTTGAGCCACCAGATCCCGATTGCCGTCGAAGCGTTGGCTGTAATGGTAACTCACCGCCGCCGAGCACATCAACGTCTCCATGGAACTGATCAGGCAGAGAATGATCCCAAAAAAAAGCACCTTCGGCAGAATAATGACGAGGGTCGAGGTATCCAACATTCCCAACGTCGAACCGAATACGACAGCCCCCACCTGATCGATCCGTATCTCCCCAATCACCGGGACGGAATCGATACCGCCGACCGTCGCGACCATTATGAAGTAAGCCAGGTTGCCGACCACCAAACCGAATAAGGACGGTGATACCCGGGGAAACCATTTCGCGGCAATCAAGACGCTTATTGTGGTGAGGCCGCCAACGATCATCGTTATTGAGTTAGGCGCGTGGAAGGCCGAGCCTAAATTGAATATCGTGTAGGCGGTGTCGCGTCCCCATACATTCGGGAGCTGATGAAGAATGAGTGATAGGGCAATCCCGTTAATAAAGCCCGAAATCACTGGATAGGGTACGTATTTGGTGATATTTCCAAATTTCAAATATCCCAACATGGCCTGAAATAGGCCGCCGAGCAGCAAGCTGAGTGCCGCCGCGCCCAGCAGCAGACCATAATGGTTCTCCGGATTGGTGTACGGCGTCAAGACCGCCTGAAATTCGGCAATCATTGAAATCAAAACAACCGTAATCGGGCCACTGGGTCCCGAGATCAAGGTTGGGGTACCGCTGAATAGGGCGGTGATGAAGCAACTCATAATGACGGCGCTGATACCCAGAAACGCCGCCTGGGGCAGGAAGTCGCCGCCCAGTCCGGAAAAAGCGGTAATGCTGTATCCGATGGATATGGGCAGGTTGATGGTTGCCGCTGAAAGCGCTCCGGACACGTCTCCGCGGGTTGGTTTTCGGTTTATAGACAGCGTTGCCGTTGGGGCGTTACTGATTCGCATGGCCACCACTTGCTTGGCGTCCGATCACTGCTTGCGGATTGGTGCAGAGGCCCGGCATGCCAGCAGAAAATTGCGCCGTTGCACGGCGCGTCAATCAGTGCGTTGCGCAGGTCAGACAGGGATCGAACAATCGGATGCAGCGGCCGATCGCTTCACGACCGAACTCGGTCAGTTCGCCCTGATCCAGGTGGTGTTCGGCCAGATCCTTGATGATCAGGTTGATCAGCGGATTGTTGAACTGGGTGGCAACCAACAGTTTCAGACGCTCGATCCGGCCGCGATTGATCGTGTAGCTGTGAATGAGCACCCCCCTGGGTGCTTCCACGATGCCGATGCCCTTGCCGCTTTCCGCGGGCGGGATGTCAACGGATGCGATTGCCGCAGGGTCGATGCCGGTCAGCAGCTTTTTGATCTGCGTGGCCGCCCAGAAGATCTCCGCCAGGCGCATGACATCGATGTGATCGATGTGAACGCCCTTGGATGCCCTGGCGCGCTGGACGACATCGAGGTGCTGGAGCGGCGGCATGTTGATGGCGGAATCGGCCATGAAGGCCCGGGCGAGCGGACCGACGTGAAAGATGCCGTCGGGAAATCCCCGGCGGGCGAGGTAGGGGAACTTTGCCAGGGACCAGTCGACGCGCATCTCGGCCACATGGTCTTCGAACTCGGAGATGTCGAATCGATCCGCCCGACGCCCGTCGCGATCGTAGACCTCCAGGCTGCCGGGTGTCCGGCCGGCGCCGTTGTAGCACAAAAAATTAACCCGGCTGTGTCGGGGAAAGGCGATACGCGGCCCAGGCGGTGGTTTTCGATCCAGACTGGAGAGCATCTTTCCGCTTTGATCGGCCACCCGCTCGGCGATCGCGACGATCTCACCCAATGCCTGCGATGTCGGCCTGACGGCTACCCCGCCGCTTTGAATGGCGATTGCATGAACCGCCCGCCCGCCCAGAATTTCAACCATGCGACTGCCGGCTTTTTGGATGCTAAAGGCCACCTCGGCGATCTCGGGGTGTTGTTTGATCAGGCCGAATATTCCCTGCTTGGTCCCCAGAAAATCGGGCTGGGTGAGGAAAAAATAACTGATGGCATGGCTGGCGATCCACTCGCCGTAAACGGCCGCCTGGCGGATGCTGCGGATGGCTGCCGGCACCTCGACTTCCAGCGCATCCTCGATGGCGCGCACGCTGGCGACCTGGTGCGCCGTGCAGCACAAGCCGCAGATTCGTGAGATGATGTGCGGTATGTGGGCGATCGCCTTTCCCTGGCAGAGTTTTTCGAAGCCGCGAAAGTCCTCGACCATGAACCGTGCCGCCTGTACCCGCTGTTGGTCGACTTCAACATGGATGGTGGCATTGCCTTCTATTCGGGTGGCCTTTTTGAAAAGCAAGGTCTGTTTCATCTCACCCTCGTCAGTTTGTCCACGTCATCGCTGCCGACGGTGAACATGAAATGGCCCTCCAGTTTGGTCTGCTTGATCACCTCGCGCGGTCGAACAGACGGCTCCCGGCAGCGCCGGCTCAAGCCCTCGGCGGCGATATCTTCCATGGTTGCACCGGCCTGAATCGCGTTTACCGTTTTATTGGATGGGCCACGACATCCCCAACAGGGCGCCCCCCACCGGGGGCAGACCGGATCGCAGCCACCCCGGGTCATAAAGCCCAGGCAAAGCCGGCCCAGCGAATTGAAACAATAGCGGCTGGCCTGCATGCCATTCGATACGGCCGCCGTCTCTGCCTGGCCTTTGAGCGGTTCGCGTCCGCAGCGGGAGCAGACGATGGGCGGTGTTTTTGAGGTGGGGCGGTGGGTCAGTTCGTGCAGTACGTTCAACAGCACCGCTGGCGGCGGGGGGCAGCCGGGCAGGTAGTAGTCGACCTTGACGAAGCTGTCGAGGGCAAAGGCGCGGCGCTGGAGCGCGATGCCGCGGCGTTGATACGTGTGGGCCCGGTCGATCCCGCTCGCTCCGGAGAAATAGTAGGAGAAGGCGTCGTTGGTGGCGCCGAAACTCTCTTCGATCACCGCCTCCACCTCAAAGCGGTTGGCCAGGGCGGGAATACCGGCGAATGCCGCACAGCTTCCCCAGGCCAACAGGTGACGACATTTGCGGCGGGCCTCCTGCAGCCGGTTTTCGTCCTCCCGCAGCCGGACCAGGCCGTCCACCAGGATGACATCCGAGTCGCCGAGCACCTCCTCGTCCATGAGCATCTGGCAGTAATTGATGGATGCCACGGAAAGGAGTTCCGACAGCCAGCTGTTGTCGAGCAGGACCGCCGAACAGCCGGCGCAGGTCGACAGTGTGACGATGGAAAGGGTGATGCGGTCCGGCGGCTTGACGACCGGCATCCAGGGGGCGCGGCGCTGCACCTGGATGCAGTCGGGGCGGGCGATGATCCTTTCGAGGTAGGTGAACCGCAGGATCAAGGTCTTGATGATGGCAATCGCCAGTTCGGGCTCGCTCTGCAGGCTCCCCAGGAATTGCCGTTTGTCGACGGCGATCAATTCCGCGGCTTCGAGAGCCCTGACCGTCGCACTCCTGGGCGATGCGGTGATCAGCGCCATCTCGCCAAAGAAATCCCCCGCTCCGATGGTGTCGACCAGCCGGGCGCTGCTGTCGTCGCCCGTGATGACGCCCACGCTGCCGCTCACCACCAGATACATGGCGTCGCCGGCGTCGCCTTCACGAAAAATGACCTCTCCCGGGGCCGCCTGCCGGCGGTGCCGGTCCAGCTTCTCGCCTGAGCGGGACCCCAGCAGGCGCTGCATGAAACGGGTCACGTCAGGCAGCGCGTCGACACATTCAGCGGGGCCGGATGGGTCGCGGTTGCTCAGCAGGTCGTCGGTGTGGCTGACGACCGCATTCCTGAAAGCGTCGTTGTCACGCAATTCCTGACCGAAGCGCCGATGGGCGCGCTGAATGCGTTCGATCAGCTTCCTGAGCAGGTGCAGGGAGACGTCCGGGTCCCGTTTCAGGCGGTCGACCAGCAGATCTTTGGTCAAGGCGATCAGGCGGGTGGGCCGGATCGCCCTGATGGTGGCGGATCTGACGTCGTCCTGCAAGAGCGCCATCTCGCCAAAGAAGTCGCCCTTTTCCAAAATTGCAATCACGTGATCTGTTCCGTGCTGGTGCTGGGATACCTCCACGGCGCCCGACTGGATGATGTACATGGTTTCGCCGGGGTCGCCCTGCCGGAAGATCGTGTCACCGCGCGGGTAGGTGGTGCCGAAAAGCTCGGTCCCGTGTTCGACTGTCACTGGAATGGCTCCTTTCGATTGCCAGAGCGGCAGATTCCAGGTCGCCAATGTGGATGATGCTGGCAGAGATGCGGCTGTCGGTAGCAATGCATGGCGCGTTCACGAGCGCACAACCAGAATCGATCAGCGTACATCTTAGCACGTCAGGCCAACTTTTCAAGACGGCCCAAAAATTCGCGCCACGGCTTGCAAGGCAATGATCCAAATGGTATTAAGAAAATATCCCGGCAAGATAATCTGAAGCTCATTATCGTTTCTCCTGTGGCATCTGTCAGCGCCTCAATCCCGGTCACCCGTTCCGCGCCCGCTCGTCTTGCAGGATGGCACGTCGCCGGGAGACAATCCACACCGTCCATGGCCGCACGGTGCCGCTGGCGCGACCCGGCCATGTCCTACTCAGGAGAGGAGTGCCACCATGTCTACCGACTGCCTGCCGTCCGCGGGGGTGACCCAATTGGCCCAGCACCTGCCGCCGCTGATCTATGAAACCGATGTCAGCCAACAGCTGGCCAATATTCAAGGGTGGCTGGGCCACCTGCAACCGGTGGCCTCCACGGGGTTGGTGCTGTGCGGGTGCTGTTCGGAGGGGCAATGCGTGTTTGCCAGCGGCATGGGTCGTGACGCCCTGAAGCCGTTCGAGGCCCAGATCAGGGCCAACCCCGATCTGGTCGGCCATCGGACCGCCGCCGTGCTGCCGCTTGCATTGCGTGATGGATCGATACGGATTTGCGAGAACAGCGACGTGGCCCGGTGCGACGATTTCGATGCCGTCGCCCTGCCGCTGCGGCACCAGGGCGACCCGTTCGGCATGTTCGTCGCCGTCGCCGATCCGAGCGGCTTGCGCCGATGGCTCACCGATGATGCCATCGTGCCGTGGTTGTCCGGCACCCTGTCCAGCTTGATTTACAACACCTACCGCCACCATCTGGACGCCGAGCGCATGCGGTTTTTCAACCTGTACGAAACCGTCAGCAGTTCGCTCATCTACGCCGGCGACCTGGAGGAGCTGCTGACGACCATCATCAGCATCATCGTCTCCGAAATACCCTCCGAAGAGGGCTCTATTTTGCTTTACGACGAGGAAGCCAACCAGCTGGAGTTCTTTGCCACCATGGGCGATACCGCCGCCGGACTGATCAAATATTGCTTTCCCGCCGACAAGGGCATTGCCGGAAAAGCCCTCCAGGAGGGCGCGGCGATCATCGTCAACGACGTGCAGACCTGCCCCTATTTCTTCGGGGACATCGACAACGAAAGCGGTTTCGTCACCAAATCGATCCTGGCGGCGCCCGTCATTCTGGGCGAGGTGAAAGTCGGCGTCATCGAAGCGATCAACAAGGTCGGCCGCGACCGTTTCGATGAGATCGACAAGAAAATGCTGACCGCGATCGCCGATGAAGTCGGCCTGGCGGTCAAAGACGCGCGCCTGTTCAACTACGTGGTCGACTCCTACTGCCGGCTGCGGCAAGGTGAATCGAGTTGCCAGGGGTGCCGGCGGCCCTTGAAATCCTGGACACCCTGCGCCAAGCAACTCGGGCTCCTGGAGTATTAACCCCTTGCCACCCGCGGCGGAATTGGATAGTGAAATAAACCCACATCCCATGCCGTGCAAAGATCGTGAGGCCCCGCGGATTCGAGCCGCGGGCGACCCGTGCAACCAGCGAAAAGACAACCTGACGGAGCTTGAGGAGGAGCAGCCATGGCAGACACGGAGCTATTGACCGGCAAACGCTTGCTGATTGTGGACGACGAACCGGACCTGCTGGAGAGCCTGGCAGAGCTGTTTCACATGTGCGAGGTCGACACCGCCGCCAGTTTCGAGTCGGCCAAGGCCTTTCTCGAGTCCCGGGAATACGCCGTGGCGGTCCTGGACATCATGGGGGTGCGCGGCCATGATCTGCTCGAGATCGCCGTCCGGCGCGGCACGCCGGCGGTCATGCTGACGGCGCACGCCCTGAGCGCGGAGCATTTCATCAAGTCGATGAAGTCCGGCGCCGACGCCTACGTCCCCAAGGACAAGGTCGCCGACATTCAATTTTTCGTGTCCGACGCCATCCGCGCACGCCAGGAACAGGCCAAGCCGCCCAGCAAGTGGTTCGCCAGGTTGAAACCCTATTTCGACAGCAAATTCGGCCCCGGTTGGCTGGACGGCTACAAGGGGCACTGGGACTAGCCCGCTTGAGCCGGCGCCGGGGGCCGGCACGGCAGGATCACGGTGAAGGCGGCGCCCTTGCCGGGGGATGAGCGCACGGTCATCCGGCCGTCGATCTCGGCCAGGATCACCTGGACCAGAAACAGGCCGATGCCATGCCCCGCGATCGAGACCTGCGGGGCGGACGGCAGGTCGGGCGGCCCCGGTGGCGCCGTGGCCTCGGCCGGGGCGATCCCCTCGCCGTCGTCCGCGATGGTCAGGTGCAGGTGGTCCGCCTCGATGCCCGCGCCGATCGTGATGCGCGTGCGGCGGTGTTTGTAGGCGTTGAGCAGCAGGTTGACCAGGATCTGGTTGACCCGCTCGCCATCCACCGGAAGGGCCGCCGCCACAAGCGGTCATCGACCGCCACAACAACCCCATCCCGTCGCCCCACCGCTTGAACCTGGGCCAGGCCGGCACGCTTTCCCAGGTCGGAAAAGATCGCCTCGCTGCGCAACTCCCACACGTCGATCAGGGCGCGGACGATCGCGTCGCCCAGCACGACCGCCTCCAGATGGATTTGCAGCCGCGCCGAACCCAGCAGCCGGGTGGCGCTGTCGACCAGTTTCAGCGCGCTGCGACAGTTGCGCAGCGACCGGTCGATGACCTTGAGGTGCTGCGCCGCAAGCCGTTCGCCGGGCGCTGGCGCCGCTTTGAATGCCAGCAGGTGGGCCTGGATGCGAAGCAGGCGGCGCTGCAGCGCCGACAGGGGATCTTCCAGCGCCCCGCTGGGGCCGGATTTGCCGAAAACGCGCGCTTTCAGGCGCCTGAACCAGGTGCCGGCGGCCGCCGCGCCGAGGGCTGAGGCCGGGTAACGCCGCTTGGCCGCGCTCAGCAGGCGGTTGGCCAGATCCTTGGCCGCTGAGTGGTGGCGCGCGATCGCATCGAGGCGTTCGACCTGCGAGGCGCCAAATGGAGACAGCGCCGTCGGCTCCCGCAGCGACCGGACCCCCAGTTCGATAACCGCCAGGGGGATTTTGAGATCGTGGATGAAGGCGTGGATGACGGCCGTCCGGGTGTCGATGGTGCGACGCATGGCGTCCCCTTCGCGGGTGATGGGTCCCGGCCCCTGCCCAGGACGGCGATTCAGCCAGCCATGGGAAAGCTGACGTAAAACCGGCTGTGGCCGGAGGCGCGGCACTGAGCCGGGTCCTGCACGTGCCCGCATCGGGAGATCCGCCCCGGGCACAGGTCGGCCTCGTCGGGGATGAACCGGCAGCGGCTGCTTTCGAAGGCCACCGCGAAGCCCAGCCGCTGGGCGAAGCGGCTGATGCGCAGCAGGTCGGTGCCGGTGCCGCCGGCGTTGAACGCAAACGGCGTTTTGGATGAATAGGCCTTCGTCTCCTGGGTGTGAAAGAACCCGTCGAAGATGTGCCCCTGGTTCTTTTGGGTGATGCCGATGCCGTGGTCGAGAAAATCGATCTGAACGCTGTTTCCCGACGCGTGGGCATGGATTCGAATCAGCCCCTCGTCCGGGGTGTTCTCGACCGCGTTCTTGAACAGGCCGGTGCACACCTTGGTCAGAACGCCGCGATCGGTGTGGATCACGAGGCCGTTTTCGAAACGGGGCCGGATGTCCAAACGCCGGTGCTGCAGGCCGGGTTGCATCTGCCGGTACCAGCGCTCCAGGAAGTCATCGAGCGCTATATCCACCGGCCGCAGCTTTTCGACCGCCAGGATCGAATCGATCCGGCTCGACAGGCGCGCCAGGATCTCCCGGTAGGCCGCATGACCTTCCTCGTCCAGTTCTTCCACGAAATCGGCGATGTCCTCGATGGTGCGCATGAAGCGGGAGGCATCCACGACCGCCTTGCCGCCGACGATGTCCTCCACCTTTTGCTGGATGTCGAACAGGCGCGCCAGATTTCGCCGGCCCCGGTCGATGGCCGTGTGCCATCGCGGTGGGATCGTCTCCGGCGACGATCCCGACAGCCTGACGAATATCGTCGAGAGAATCGCCAGGGGGGTCTTCAGTTCGTGGGAGAGGTGGTTGATGGCCTTTTTCCTGGACCTGGCCGACGCTTTCAACTCCTCGTAGATCATGGAATTTTCGAGGGCGATCGTCACCTGGTTGGCGACGTGGGTGAGCATCTCCTGGTCCTCGTCGGAGAAGGCATCGCGGCGTTTGTTGAGCACCTGGATGGTCCCGATGCAGTCGTCCTTGCGGTTGATCAGGGGCACGCAGAGGATGCCGCGCGTCTTGAAGCCGGTCTGCCGGTCCACATCCTGGCAGAAGCGGGGGTCGCAGTAGGGGTCATCCACGATCAGCGGGCTCCGGTTCCTGAACACCCAGCCGGCGATGCCCTGATCCTTGGAGATGCGAATGGCCTCGCCCGGCTGATCGGTGGAGATGAAGGCCTCGAGGTATTCGTTTTGGTCGTCGATCAGAAAGACGGAGCAGATTTCGGTGCCCATCAGTTTGTTGGTCTCGGAGATGATCAGCTTGAACAGGACACCGAAATTGATCTCGGAGGTGATGATCCGGGAAAAGTCGAGCAGCTTGAGGCACTTGCTGTTTTGCGTGCGCAGCCGCCGGTCCGCCGCGCGCCGGTCTGCCTTGCGTCGATCTGGCCTGTCTGCGTCCACGCTCAATACCCTCATGCGGCATCCATGGCACCGGGGGTCAACTGCTACCGGCGAGTGTACGCAACGGGGGGGCAGGTGTCAACCGGCATGATCCGCCGACCGGGGATCGCTTTACGGCCGCCGCGATGAGGCTGCGGCAGCACGACAACGCCGTCGGACGGTCGCGATCGGCTTTAAAATGATGAAAAATGACACGTATTGACAGTCTCTGCGGTTTGCCCGTATACAGTTTGACACCGGCCGAGTTGAATTGAAACCCGCACGAAATCCGCATTCGATGGATGCGGCCTGGAAGCGTTCAGGCCGTTGACAGGGTCGTATCATTTTTCTGCAAGGAGACCGCCGAACCCGATTTCGTGACGATGGTGATGTTGATTCGATGAGAATGAGACGGATATGCTGACCAAGCTCACGCCCCCAAAGCTCAAGCGCAACGTCCTGATCCGCCAACGGCTGTTCAAGCGTCTGGACACGGCCGAGCACGAAGCGGCGATCTGGCTTGCGGGGCCGGCCGGGTCGGGGAAAACCTCCCTGATGGTCAGCTACCTGAAGGAAAAGCGCATCCCGGCCATCTGGTACCAGATCGATCCCGGTGACAGCGACCCCGCCAATTTCTTTTATTACCTCAACCAGGCCGTGACACCGCTGCTCAGCCCCCCGACGCCCCCGCTGCCGCTGCTGACCCCGGAATACGCAATCAGCCTCGAGACGTTTATCGCCGGATATGTCGAGATGCTTTTCCAGCGCCTGAAGCCGCCGCGCTGGATCGTTTTGGATAATTTCCAGGAAATTTCCAACGACGCAGCGCTGGTTCAACACATGGCCGGGGTCATCGCGCGCACGCCGGCGGACTTCAAACTGGTGCTGATCAGCCGCCACGACCCCCCGCCAGGCATGGCCCGGCTTCGCGCCAACCGGGTCTTGAAAACCATTGGCGGCGCGGCGCTGACGCTATCGCTGGCCGAATGCCGGCAGTTGAACGAGGTTCTGGGTTGTGATTGGTCGGAGCGCGCGACAGCCGAGGTTCATCGTCTCACCCGGGGATGGATGGCGGGCCTGATTCTGCTGTCGCTGGACGCCGCTGTCGACCCCGGATCCCCAACACCGTCGGCAGGCATCGAGTCGAGCGGCCTGTTTGACTACTTTGCCGTCGAAGTGTTCAAAAAGTGCGACCCCCAGACCCAACAATTTCTCACCCAGACGGCGGTCCTGCCCCAGATGACGGCCGCGGCGGCCAAACGGCTCACCCGGATGGATGCGGAGGCGATGATCGCGCATCTGCGGCGGCGGAACTTCTTTCTGGAACAACGGCAGTTGGATCCGCCCAGCTATCAGTACCATCCCTTGTTCCGAGATTTTCTGATGCAGATGGCCTCGCGAACGCTCGGCCAGGACGCCCTGAAGGATGTCATGAACCGGGGGGCCGCCATTCTGGCGGAGTGCGGCCTCGGCAGCGAGGCGGTCACCCTGTTCCAGCAAGCCGGAAACGTTCCGGCCATGGCCGCATTCATCCTTTCCCAGGCGAAATCGCTGGTCGCCCAGGGCCGCACCAGTACGCTTGACCGGTGGATCGACGCGGTCCCCGCGGATCGGCTCCGTCAACACCCCTGGCTCCTGTTCTGGAAGGGGGTCTGCCGGATGCACTCCCAACCCGCGGCAGCCAAGGACCACTTCATTCAGGCCTACGCCTCCTTTGAATCCGTCCACGATTTGTGGGGGCGGGTGTTCAGCTGGTCGGCGCTGATCCAGGTGTTTCTGATCATGCGGGACACCTTGGCGGACCTCGATCGCTGGATCGACGAAGGCCAGCGCCTGGAAGCCATGATCCCGGCCGACGCGGACCCCGATGTCAGCGGCCGTTTTGCCGGATCGTTCCTGCTGGCGCTCTCCCTGCGCAATCTCGGCCACCCGGACTTTTTTCGGGTCCAGGCGCTCTGCGAGAACCTGATCCAACGCTGCGGCGACAAACAGGTGCTGGACACGCTCGGGTCTCTTCTGGGCATGTCGTACCTTTGGATGGGGCAGATGCACCGCATGGGCGTGTTGCTCAAGCACGCCAAGCCGATGATGACGCACCCGGATGCGCCGCCCGTGACGCGGGTGAACTTTTTGACGGTCAGCAGCATCTTTCAGGTCATGATGGGGGATTGGGCCAAGGCCCGTCGGACCATCGCGCAGGCCCTGGACCTGTCGGAACAGACCGGCGTCCACGGCTACGATTTTGTCGTCCTGGCCTACGGCGCCTACATCGGGCTGCTGACCGGGGACCGCCGGCTTGTCGCGCGAATACGTCGATCGCCTGGAGCGGCTGCTGTCGCCCCGTTCGGTGTGGGACACGGGACAATATCATTACATCCAGGCCGGGGCCGCCCTCCTGAACCAAAATTTTCCGCAGGCCCGGTTTCACCTGGATGAGGCCCTGAAGATCGCCGAATACAGCGGTACGCCGCATCCCATCGGCTTATCGCTCATCCTGCGGGCGACAACCGCCATCGTCGAACGGGGTGATTTCACCAAAGCCGTCGAAACAGTGGACCGCATTTCCCATGTCAAGGTCGCACAAGATACCGGGCAGGTCTTCTTTCTGCGCGAGCTGTTGCTGGCGGACTGCGCCCTGGCCGACCAGCGCAGAACCGACATGGTCGCCCATCTGAAGGCGGCCTTTGCGGACGCCGCCAAAAACGGGTTGATGATGCCGCTGGGCCTCAGCCGGGAGCGCCTGGCGGGCCTGCTGTCCGAAGCGATCCGGGCCGGCATCGAGACCGAACTGGTCACAGCGCTGGTCCACCGGCTGCAGCTGAGGCCCTCGCCGGATCACCTCGTCGGCCAGGCCTGGCCGTGGCCGATCAAGCTGATCACCCTGGGCCGCTTCGCGATGGTTGTCGACGATCGTCGTCTGGCGGTCTCGAAGAAGACCCCCAAAAAGCCCCTGGAGCTGCTGACGGTGTTGATCTGCCAAAAAGGCCGGCCTATCGATCGGGAGTCGGTGATGGACCAGCTCTGGCCGGATGCGGACGGCGACCGGGCGGTTCAAAACGTCAACACGACCTTGCACCGGCTGCGCAAGCTGCTGCGCAAAGACGAGGCCGTCACCCTGGAAAATGGCCGCCTGGCCCTGAATCAGAAGCTGTGCTGGGTCGATGCGTGGCATTTCGAAGCCATGGTCGAAAAGGCCAGGAGCGACCCCAGCGCGCAAAACAGAATCGATTGGCTGTCGCGATCCATCGACCTGTATCAGGGCGCCTTTTACGGAAACCGCGGTGATGTTGAAAACGGGATCTGGTACGCCCATCGACTGAAAAGCCTGTGGGTGGATGCCATGCTGACCTTAAGCCGGCTCTATATTGAAAAAAAGCAGGTCGATCGATCCAAAGACCTGCTGCAGCAGGCACTGGCCGTCGACGATTCGATCGAACCGATCTATCAGGAATTGATCGGGCTGCTCCACGACCAGGGCCGCTTCAGCGAGGCCCAGCTCGTTTTCAACCGCTGCCGGCGCGTGCTGTCCGATTTGGGCCTGGTCCCGACAGAAGCCACCCGATCGCTTTTCAAGCAGCGGCAAGCGCAACGACCAGCCGTCAAAACGAAAACGAAAAAAGCCCCTTAGCGCGTAAGATGGTATTTAAATCAATTATATCAAGGTTGTTAAATATGTTCGACCGCACGCTTCCGCGCCGCTTTTTTGCTGACCCCCGCCATCTGTAATCGATATGTAAGCCCGCCGCCGCCATCATGCAAATCAAACTGCGGGCGCCCGCTATCGCGCCCCGCATCCATCGGTTTGCGAACGGCACAGCCGGCCATCGGCAACATCGGGCCAAGAATGCTCATGGGTTCGACACCATTGGCACCTCCGAATTCTCGGCCCTATGGGAAGGGGCCACCCCGTGGTCCCTTCCGCACCCAATGCCGGGTGGTCGGCAACGGGCAACCGGGCGCCGCGATCATGGAAAAATGCCTGCGGAGTGAAATTGGGTTTGCGCAATCCTGGCATTGCTGTTATTGATTGTATTTATGGGGGATCATAGGGGTATTGATAAAAACTTCCATATTGTGTAAAAAAAACTCTTATATTGTGTAATTAAATTCATATTTTTCTTGCGCGACCAATCTGGCACTTAGGCACTCTGCCTGTTTATATATTTATTTAAGCGCGTTATCAGACAGCCAGTTTTATCCTGATATTAGCACGTTTTTTGCTTATTCAGTGGGCGTCCACCATCCGGTGGTGGTGCAACAAATCTTCCGATCTTATTTACCGGTTTCCATTGCTCCTTGTGGGACGTCCATCTGCAGCTCCGAATGTCGCTTCGGTTGAGCTGATGGTGTATGTTAACGTCATGGACCCACAACGGAGGAAACATCATGCGCGGGATGCCTTTACCCCTGGTTCGGTGCCTACCCCTGCTGTTGATCGTCGCGCTGTGGCCGTTTTGTTGTGCGGCGGCCGACGCGCCCTGTGAACCGGCGGCGGCCACGGCCGTCTCCGTGCAGGGAACCGTGGAGGCCAGGCCGGCCGGCGGCAGCCAGTGGCAGCCGGTGCAGTTGAACGACGCCTTCTGCCCGGGCGACGAGATCCGGGTGCTGGACAACAGCCGGGCCAGCCTGGCCCTGGCCAACGAATCCACCCTGCGGCTCAACGCCAACTCCGCCATCGTCGTCCAGAAATTCGAGGAGAAGACCTCTTTCGTCGACATGTTCAAGGGCGCGGGCCATTTTTTCGCCCGCAAGCCCAACAAGCTGGAGGTGAAGACGCCCTTCGTGGTGGCCGGCGTGCGCGGCACCGAATTTCTCATCCGCGTCGAGGACGATCAGACCTTTCTCTCGATCTTCGAGGGCGGCGTGCTGGCGGCCAACGAGGCCGGCGAGGTGACCCTGGCCAGCGGCCAGGCGGCCGTCGCCAAACAGGGCCAGGCCCCGGTGCTGACCACCGTGGTCAAACCGCGCGACGCGGTCCAGTGGGCGCTCTACTTCCCGCCCATCGCCTATGCGCCCGAGGCGGGGGAGATGGTCGCCGATGAAAACGACCCCCTCTTTCTCACCCAGCGCGCGGCCGATGCCCTGGCCGTCGGCAGCGTCGATGCGGCCCGGGCCGACCTGGACCGGGCCCTGGAAATCGAACCGGGCTTTGCCGGCGCCCTGGCCCTGCAGTCCATCATGGCCCTGGTGCAAAACGACAATCAACAGGCCCTGGCGCTGGCCGAGCGGGCCGTCGAAGCCGGTCCCGGACTCTCGGCGGCCCACGTGGCCCGCTCCTACGCCCAGCAGGCCGTGTTCGACCTGGCCGGCGCCCGCCAGAGCCTGGAGGAGGCCGTGGCGGCCGATCCCGGCGACGCCCTGGCCTGGGCCCGCCTGGCCGAGATCCAGCTCTCCTTCGGCGAACTGAGCCAGGCCGAAGCCACGGCCAAAAAGGCCACCACTCTGGCCCCGGAGCTGTCGCGCACCCAGACCGTGCTGGGCTTCGCCTACCTGACCCAGGTCAAGGTCGCCGACGCCATGGCGGCCTTCGACAGGGCCATCTTGGCCGACCAGGCCGACCCGCTGCCCCGGCTGGGCATTGGCCTGGCGCGCATCCGCAGGGGCCACCTGGCCGACGGGCGCGCCGACATCGAGGTGGCCGCCAGCCTGGACCCCAACAACTCGCTGATCCGCAGCTACCTGGGCAAGGCCTATTACGAGGAAAAGCGCACCGGGCTGGACGAGCGCGAGTTCCAGATCGCCAAGGAGCTCGACCCCAACGACCCGACGCCCTGGTTCTACGACGCCATCGCCAAGCAGACCACCAACCGGCCCGTGGAGGCCCTGCAGAACATGGAAAAGGCCATCGAACTCAACGACAACCGGGCCGTCTACCGCTCCAGGCTGCAGCTCGATTCGGACCTGGCCGCCCGCAGCTCCAGCCTGGCCCGCATCTACAACAATCTGGGCTTTGGCTGGCGCGGCCTGTTGGAAGGCTGGAATTCGGTCAACATCGACTGGACCAACTTTTCGGCCCACCGCTTTCTCGTCCGACACCTACCAAACCCTGCCGCGGCATGAAATTGCGCGGGTCAGCGAGCTGCTGCAGATCCCAGTTGCTGCAGCCGACCAACATCACCCCGATCCAACCCCAGCTGGCCGAAAGCAACCTGTACCTGATCAGCAGCCAGGGACCGGCGACCGCCGGCTTCAACACCTTCAATCCCCTGTTCAACCGCAACCGGGCGACGGTCATCCTAGATGGGCTGGCGGCGGAGAACGACACCTGGGCCGGGCGAGGGCGTGGTGTCGGGCATCTACAACAAGCTCTCCATGAGCGCCGGTTTTACCGGTTTCGAGACCGACGGCTGGCGCGAGAACAACGACCAGGAAGATCAAATCGCCAACGTTTTCGCCCAGTATGAATTTACTACAAGACCAGTATCCAGGCCGAATACCGCTACCGGGACATCGAACGGGGCGATATCAGGCAGCGGTTCTTTCAGGAGGACTTTTTGACGGACCAACGCAACGAAGTCACCACCCAGTCGGGGCGGATTGGCTTCCGCCATGGCTTTTCGCCGGGTTCGATTGTCCTGGGCAATTTTCAGTATGCCAACCGGAAAGACGATTTTGTTGATGTGTTTTACTTCGATGGCACCTGGGACGGCTTTCCGCCGCCGCCCGATGCAGAGGATATTTTCGAAAACCCCGTAGAAGAGGATGGTTACGCCGGTGAGCTGTCGTACCTGTTTCGCTCGAGATACATCAACCTGGTGAGCGGCGTAGGATATGTCAAGAAGATGAAGAGATCACGTTCACCGATACCCTTCAGTGGCCTGGGACAGACCCGCCGACCTTTATCGACTCGTTTTCTGACATGTTAGATTATGAGATGGAGCCACTGGAATCTATACGCCTATACCTATATCAACCCGTTGGACAACCTGACCCTCACGGTTGGTGCAAGTGGCGACCTCTACGCAGGATAAGGAAGAATAACTTTGGTGAAGAAGAAATTGACGTAGACCAGTTCAACCCCAAATTGGGTGTCACCTGGAACCCGATTTCATCCACGACCCTTCGCGGTGCCGTGTTCAGGACGTTTACGCGAACGCTGGTAACGGACCAGACCCTCGAGCCGACTCAGGTGGCCGGTTTCAATCAGTTTTTTGACGATCCCGAAGCAAGCGACACATGGACATATGGGGTTGCGCTCGATCAGAAACTCCCCAAAGACGTATACTTCGGGGCGGAATTATCTTACCGGGACCTGGATGTGCCTTTTTACGACCTGGATTTTACGCTTGATGAGGCAAAATGGGAAGAGTACTTTGGCCGTGCCTACCTCTACTGGGCCCCGCATGATTGGTGGTCGCTAAAGGCGGAATATCTGTACGAAGAGTTTGAAAGGGATGAGAATTACCCCGACGGCATAAAGGATCTGCGGACGCATCGCGTTCCGTTGGGGATAAACTTTTTTCACCCTTCCGGCATAAATGTCGGCTTAAAAGCGACCTATTATGATCAAGAGGGCACGATTGAGAGGGAGGTGATAGATTTTGGCCTTTTTGAGGAAGGTTCTGACCAGTTCTGGCTGGTGGATGCCACTATCGGCTACCGTTTACCCAAGCGCTATGGTCTTGTCACCGTCGGAGTGACCAATCTCTTCGACGAAGAATTCGACTACTACGAGGTAGACAGAAATAATCTAAGGATACAGCAGGGCACGCAGGTATTTTGTTAAGCTCACACTGGCGCTGCCATAAGAATCTAAAGAGACATAACTGCCGAGAGGAGGTGAGCATAAGTTCTTAAAAACGTTGCAGATCCGGAAAGACATTAATCAAATTAAAAACAAAATGGAGGCAGTTATGTTTAAGCGATTCTTGGTCGGCCTGGTCGCCTGAGGCTTGGTCGTGATATGGATATGCTGAGGCAGCCAGTGCCTATGACGTTAGAAAAAGAAGAACTGTAGAGAATATTCATCATGTGTGCCATAGCATCAGATCCATGCTTTGGTTCCATATCAGTTAGTGACAGTTTAATCGGCGCTATGGTGGTGGATGGAGTGACCAGACGACATGTGAGACCGTGGTTTCTTTTGGGATACAGATACTTGCTATCAGCCCACTTGTGACATTTCGGGCACTTTGGTTTGTGAAACGGCACCAGTTGATCAGGTGTCTGCGGAGTTATACCGCTAAGAACCATCGAGCTGAACTTTCCCAGTTTCAGATCTCTTGGGTATTTTAATGAAGTTGATAAATCAGCCATTGGCTTCACTGTTTTGGACAGGACGGTTGGTCAGAATGCCTGTACCTTTGAGGGTGAGGGGAATTATCTGGATTATTTGCCCGATGCAATCATAGCGTATTCGGTATATATACTTTCCCTCCAGATCTTGAGCAAAGAGACCTATCTCCTAATCGAAGTGTGCCCTGATTATGATCTCACAACCGCGACATTCAATTGCGAAAGTGGTGGGATTCTCTGTCAGGCGATCCAATGCCCGAACTCCCCCTATGCTGTGAAGAAGGAGAGGCGGTCTATGACCTCACCGTGCGAAAAAGCCCCAGTATTGCAGGGGTGGTAGCTTCCATCAATCCACCTGGCTTATTCTGTGACGGCGATTGTACGGTGGCAACCAAATCTTTCTGTGATGAGACCGTGGTTACCTTGATAGCGGATCCGAAACCTGGATACACATTTGTTGGTTGGCTTGGTCATTGTGATAGTGTGGCTGGTAATAAATGCACAGTAACTATGGATCAAAACAAGGTAGTCGGGCCCCGATTTGCCCCAGTGTTGGAATAATTGATTTTTATACCCAAGAATCATTCGGTGGCATTTTCTAAGACGAACTCTTTATAGGACTGAAGTTGCAAAATATTTTGAAATTGGGGCCATGTCCCATTTCATGCAACCCCCGGTAATACGGGTGGATTGAATTACCAAATGAACGATGGCTTTTGAGATCATATGCCAAACCTACATAGCGATGAGATCACCTGCAAGGCCAACTGAACCCTTTGTAGTTACGTTTGTTGAAAAAGGTGGATGGTCGAGGTGGTTCGTAGGAGAGATATCAGCCCGTTACCGGGATAGTTTAAGTCAGGCAACTCTATGGATTCTATACTTTTCAAAGATTGCATCAAATCATGAATTCAAACAAAAAAAGGAGGTAGATTTTGAAAAAACTGTTTTTATTATTGTTAATTTTGTTTTTGGTTCTTGGCAGCAGTAGCTCTGTTTTCGGGCTTTCTTTCAACATTTAAGGTGCTCCAGCATCTGGAATTGATGTTCCACCCCCGGGACAACGGTTACAATTAATACTACTGATGTGGGCATAATACTTGATGTGAATGTGTACGTAGAATTAGTAGGTGAATGATGGGCCAGCTGTGGGATGGAACTGATTTGGATCTTAGTATAAATCACCTCGGCACAAGTGTGAAGTTACTTCAGGCAAATGGTATAATATTGATTATGGAATTATTTGCTGTTACCTTTGATGATGATGTGGCCGATATTCTGCCTCCAAGTGGAGATGCATTTGGTACATTCCAACCTTATAGTCATTGTCTGCCTTGAACGGTTTAAACTTAGTGGGAGATTGGGCGCTTATTATTACAGATAATATCTTTCCAGATGAGGCAAGACATCTTAGCATCGTGGAATGTTACGGGTCGATGTTGACCCAATACCTGAACCAGGGACATTATTCCTCCTCGGTACCGGTATTCTCGGCATGGCCGGTCTTGTAAGAAAGAACCGTCTGACAAAATAGTCTTTCAGACATTCACGTTGAATAGTAGAGTGAGGGTCGACCGGACATCTGTAATTTTGCGATCTGTTGCGTTAAAACAGCTGTTTTAGCCCAGAAAGTTAGTGGGACGGGGATGTTTTATGCGTTGACTGAGCAAGATAGACTGTTTTGACAAGCTAAGGCTAATGCCCAGATAAGCAAATCGTGCGGACCAAAATCGCATTGAACGGCGCAAGCCTCAAGACGATTCGGGTTGTTTATGTCCAAGTGCAATAGGGGACGGGGATGAAATTATGCGTTACTAAACCAATACGACTATGATATGTAGGGATAATGCCAAGAAAAGCAAGAATCGATGCGCCCGGCGCCCTTCACCATATCATCTGCCGAGGGATTGAACGGCGAAAGCTTTTTCTCAATGACGATGATCGGGATGATTTCGTCCAACGCTTGTCCTCGATTATCAGCGAAAGTGGAACGCTCTGTTACGCCTGGGCGTGTCAATAGGGGACGGGGATGAAATTATGCGTTACTAAACCAATACGACTATGATATGTAGGGATAATGCCAAGAAAAGCAAGAATCGATGCGCCCGGCGCCCTTCACCATATCATCTGCCGAGGGATTGAACGGCGAAAGCTTTTTCTCAATGACGATGATCGGGATGATTTCGTCCAACGCTTGTCCTCGATTATCAGCGAAAGTGGAACGCTCTGTTACGCCTGGGCGCTGATACCCAACCATTTACATCTTCTATTTCGAACCGGTAACGTTCCCATCACCACTGTTATGCGCCGGTTGCTGACCGGCTACGCGGTCAGTTTCAATCACCGGCATAGACGCCATGGGCGCCTGTTTCAAAACCGGTATAAATCCATACTGTGTCAGGAGGACCCATACCTTTTGGAATTGGTTCGCTATATCCATTTGAATCCCCTGCGTGCCGGAATCGTCAAGGATTTGAAAACGCTGGACAAGTATGCCTACTGCGGTCACAGTCGATTGACCGGGCAAGTTTTCGATGATTGGCAGTCGGTGGACGGCGTTTTATCTTTATTTGGCAAACAAAAGAAAGCGGCCCGGCGAAACTATCGAAGTTTTGTCCAAAAAGGCCTCGACCAGGGAAAAAGACCTGAATTGACCGGCGGAGGCCTGTTACGCAGTGCCGGCGGTTGGGGTGTTCTCAAATCCATGCAGCGCATGAAGGAACATCTCAAAGGGGATGAGCGGATTCTTGGGGATTCCGATTTTGTAATGCAGGTGCTTGAATCGGCCCAAGAGCGTATGGAAGAACAATATCGATTGGCGGCTGAAGGCCATACGTTTGACCGGATGATTGTGCAAATAAGTGAATATTTCGGTCTTTCCGTTGAAGTTGTTTTATCTCCGGGAAAACATCCCCAGCGGGTTAAGGCACGTAGCGTAGCCGCCTATCTGGCGGTCAGGAAGTTGGGTATGGACGGAACTGCTGTAGGAAGGCTTCTGGGGGTAGGGCAATCCGCAATCAGTCGGGCGGTAACACGGGGAGAAAGGCTAATGACTGAATTAGAAATTGAATCATGGTCCCCTGTTCCGTGAGAGTAACGCATAAAATCATCCCCGTCCCCGTTCTTTTCGACTTCCAGCCCCGCCTCCCTGACTGAAATGATTCTTTTCTCGATGTCAGCCCGTATTTTTCGTTTCAGAACCCTTAAGAGTGGTCCGGTATGCTTCAGCTTGACCTCCGATAAGCCTATGAGCAAACTAATCGTTGTCAGCTTTCCATGGATTGACCACCGTCAAACTTTCAAGGCCTTGAAAGTCCTTTGTGTTTCTGGTTGCCAAATCAAGGCCTGCCACTATGGCAATGGCAGCAATTTGCGCATTCTCAACCGTTATTGACCTACCTTGACGACTCCGTGAAGAGACGATTGTTGCGTATTCACCAGCGGCTTGATAATCGAATGGAAGGCATTTTTCAGAAAATTCTTTTTCGAGCATTTGCTCAGCAGTTCGGTCAACATTTGCCTGCGTCTTCCGTCAGGCAGAAGGGCGAGACCCAACCGAATCTCAGCGACGGTGACGGCACTAATCCATATATCATCCTCGGGAAGAGAATCTAACCATTGAACAACACTGTCATTCGGACTTGGGCGCATCAATTCAGAAAGCACATTGGTATCAAGCAGAATCATCACGGTAAATCATTTGAAGGAAAATTGGGTTGGCGCGGCAACGAACGAGGCGCTTGAGTCAGCTCAAGGCCGCCAGCCTTCGAAAACCGTTTTGCAATACGGGTTCCTATCCCCTCAGCGCATTTTTTATGCAATAAAAACCGTTTGAGAATTTGCCTGGCTTCCTCCTCCATGGACCTCTGGTTTGCCGCAGCGCTCATTCTGAGCGTCTCTTTGAGCGAATCATCAATTTTTCGTATTGTTAAGCTTGCCATGGGTGTTGTGCCTCCACGATAGCAGATTGAGAAGGTTAGGGGACGCCCATAAAAATATAAATTTGCGGTGGTCTCCCGTTGCCCTTCAGCCTTCATTCTAAACGCCTCATACCTAAGCTATTTTGTTTTGCGACATGGCCGTTAATAGGCACTGCCGCGATGTTTGGCCGCCAGCATGAAGACAATGCGTTCCGCATCATCGACTTCATAAAAAAACCGCCAGGCACCGATTCGATACCGCCAGGTTTCGGGATCAATGCCTTTCAGTTTTTTTATGTGGGGTCCAAAATGAGGGTGCTCCCGCAGTTGTGGATAGACGAATTGGGCCAGCTTTTGGGTGACCTTCGGCTGGCCAGACAAAGCAATTTGCTTCAGGTCTTTCTGGAATTGTTCAGTTTCAAATATTCGATAAAGGCTATTCAATAAATTGCCCTTTTCGTTTGGCAGCCTCTGTTGAACCCTGTCTGATTCTCGCCAGCAAATTAGGATCTGATATTATTTCAGCCATCTCTGTGTCATCCACGAATTGCTGCTCGCGCACCTGTTTCAGTGCGGCGGTTTCGATCAGGTTTGAAATGGTGCGGTTATCAGCTCGCGCGGCCTCTGCAAATACCCGATAGACGTCGTCTTTCAATCTTATGGTGATGGTTTTAGGCATTTAATTCTCCAGTATTCAAATTTATTCAAAAAATATCAAAAACATTCTACGTTTGCTGGTCCGCAATGTCAATAGTGCCGTCAGACGGCGTTGGAAAAGTTAAGGCACCGTACATAAAAAGGCAGTTAGGGGACGCTCATAAAAGTATAAGTTTTCGGTGGTCTCCCTTTGCCCTTCAGCCATGAGCCTAAACGCCTCATACCCAAGCTATACGCCCATCTCGACTTCCTGGTCCGCATCCCTGACTGGAATGATTCTTTGCTCGATATCAGCCCATATTTTTCGCTTTAAAATCCTCAAGCCAAGCTAAGAGACCGATCTACCTTAGATTTGAAAATGTTTGGCAAGGTTGGATCAGATTCCAAAACGACACCTTCGGCGATTTTGAATAGATCGCGGAAAGATCTCTGACGAACTTCGTCTCGAGTCTTGGGTCAAGGCATATCCAACGGAGTGATATTATTCTGTCCCTGAAATGGTTCAATGCCTTATATTTCAGCTTGACCACTGATAAAGCTATAAGTTATAACATTTGGTATAACAATGGAGGTGAATTAATGCGTGCTACGGTAACACAAATCGGCAATTCGACCGGCGTCATCCTCCCAAAAGAAGTTGTCGCCCGGCTCAAGGTCAAAAAAGGTGGCAGTGTCTTTTTAACGGAAACTTCCGATGGGTATTCTCACTATCGCCTTATGCGCGCCGGAGTTTGAAACCCAGATGTCGGCAAGCTCGAAAAGAGCATGGCAAAATATCGCAATGCTTTGCATGAACTATCAAAAAGATGACTTGGAAATGGCTGAGACAGGATGTTGTCATCGCCATCCATGATGAACAGATTGCCGAACACGGTGGTCATCCGGGGATTCGTGACAGTGGTTTGTTATCATCTGCGCTTGCACGCCCCCACAATAAGGTGGTCTACCAAACAGAATCCGTTTTCAATCTTGCCGCAGCTTATGCTGCTGGGATCATTTTTAACCACCCCTTCATCGATGGCAACAAACGCACCGGCTGTTACCTTGCCGCCTTCACGTTTCTCGACCTCAATGGATGGACGCTAACCGTCATCCAGAAGCTGAAGTCCCGTGGACGCCGTGTTGGCGTTAGCGGTGAAGGAAATTGACGAAGCCAATTTTTCGAAATGGCTCGAGGACAATGCGGTTCAAGAAGAGGCAGTTAGGGGACGCCCATAAAAGTATAAGTTTTCGGTGGTCTTCCTTTGCCCTTCAGCCATGAGCCTAAACGCCTCATACCCAAGCTATACACCAATCCTGACCTTTTGGTCCGCCTCCCTGATTGGAATGATTCTCTTTTCGATGTCAGCCCATATTTTTCGTTTTAAAATCCTCAAGTCATATTCAGTCTTCCTATTTCCTCCCAAAGAATGAAACTTGTTTCCTGGGTTGAGCATCAGCGCTTCAACACGCGGTGCAGCATGAAGAACTGCAGGCCTTTTGCATAGCGATGCAATATTTTCTTTTAAACCTGAATTTGTTAAACCAATTGAAGAAATCTATCGATTTCGATTTTGGCTTGCTTGAGAATGTGGGAGAGCGTCGATCTTTTAATTGGTCGGTGAGCGGGTATGGTCAGTTTCAGGGCTTCGTTCTGTAAATGCTTATGGAGTCGAATGTGAGACCCTTTCTGGCGCACAACGACCCAACCATCTCTCTTGAGAGCCTTGATGACTTTTTCATAGTCAAGACTCGGCACCTTTGTCATATGGCAATTTCCGTTATTTCAGTATCCGGCGATGGTGTGTAATCGTCTTCAACAGGCTCCAAATAAAGTTCAATGGCTTCCTTTATGTTTTGCAGTGCCTTATCCCGGGTCTCACCCTCGCTGATACACCCAGGCAAGCTCGGAGCATAGACCGTAAAGCCGCCTTCATCGCTGGGTTCCAAAACCACTTCTATTTTCATTTAAACAAGCTCCTTATTCTTTGTATTTTTAATCAATTCTAAAATTTCGATAACACAATGGTTGTCGATGTTCAAGCTTGGGGGCAGTTATTGGGGGATGGTGACTTTGTCGAAAAAGTGTTGTCACTGGCGAATGAGAAAATGGCGCGGCGCTGGCGGCCCAAGGCCGAAGGTCTCGATTTTGAGGCGATTTTGAAACGGGTGTCCGCATCAACCGGCGTTTCGCCGGAGGTGATTCTATCGGGCGATCGCCGCAGAAAAACAGTCAGGGCCCGCAGTTTGTTATGTTATTGGGCGAACCAAGCGCTTGGGCTGAGCCAGCCGGAAATTGCCGAAAAATTGCGGGTGACGCAGGCGGCGGTCAGTATTGCGGCAAAACGGGGGCGGGCGATTGCAATTGCGGAAAAAATAAAATTTGAATGAATTTATGTTTTTATGAGCGTCCCCTGCCTCCATTATATATCGAGTGCAAAACGGATCGCCCGTCCAACATCAACCATTCTAACTGGCGGTAAGGATGTGATCAGAGCCCCTATCTTTCCTTTTGAAACCGTTTGCAAATGGTCACAATTGATGGCGCAATCCCGTGGCATGCCATCGGGTTTGGAAAGAAACACTTCGGAAGGTATATCGCGTACTGTGCTTGTAATTGGGGCAACCGTTACTTCACCAAGATAATCTAAAACAGAGTCCCGGGTCAGGATGAGAACCGGTCTTTTTTTATCTGGATTTGCAAATTTGTACCACCGTATTTCACCGTGTTTCATTCATCACCCCAAGCCTGTTCTGACTCCCAAACCGAAAATTCATCGCCAATAATTGGTTTTCGTTCATATCCTTCTCTGTGCTTGCGTTCTAATTGTTCAAGATTATAGCTGGCCAACGCCTCACGAAGCGCCTTTCGCGTAAATGCTGAACGACTGGTGTTAAGTAGTTTTGAAACTTGATCGACGGCCTTGACAAGATCGTCGTCAAGCGTCATTTGAACCGTTCTCATATTGCACCTCCGATATGTGGATAATTATAAACATAATAATCCACATAAAAATGCCTGTCAAGTTCATCAGAAGTCATTTTAGAGTCATTTTAGGGACGCACATAAAAATATAATTTTAAAAAAATCTTGCCATCTTCGATCTCGCCAGGTTTCGCGGTCAACGCCTTTCAGTTGTTTTAGGTGGGGTCCACAATGAGGGTGCGCCCGCGGTTGCGGACAAACGAATTGAGCCAGCTTTGGGAACAGTCTATGTTTGCTGGTCAGCAACGTCAATCGAGCCGTCAGACGGCCTTGACCCTGAAAAAGATGCTGTAGAGCACCGGAACGACACCCAGCGTCAGCACCGTTCCGAATATCAGGCCGCAGGCAATGATGACCGCCATCGAGAAAAACAGCGGATCCACCGAGACGATCAGCGGCAGCAAGCCGAGTACGGTGGTGACGGTCGTCATCAGGATCGGCCGGAAGCGCGAGAGCGCGGCGTTGATGACGGCGACATGGGGCTGCCTGCCCGCGGTCTGCTCTGAGTCGATCTTGTCGATCAACACGATCCCGTTGTTGATGATCACGCCTGCCAAGCTCAGCAGCCCCAGCATCGCAAAGAAATCGAACGGCGCCCCCATGATGAGCAGACCGATGAACGCGCCGACAAAGGCCAGCGGGATGGTAATGAAAATGATCAGCGGTCGTCTGAAGGAATTGAATTGCCAGATCAACAGCACCACCACCCCGAACACGCAAATCGGCAGCCAGCGCATCATCTTCCCCATGGTTTCGGCGCTTCTTTCGATCTCGCCGCCAACTTCCCAGCGGTATCCGGGGGCGAGCTGCAATTTTTCAACCACGGGCAGCGCGGCGTCGAGCAGTTCCGGTGCTTTCAAGAAGGCGTGCTTTACCTCCACCGTCAGGCAACGCTCCTGATTGCGGCGCGAAATCCGGTAGAACTGCCAATCGATCGTGATGTCGGCCAATTGCGTCAGGGGCACCAGGTCTCCCGTTTGGGACGATTTGACCATCATGTTCCAAAGGTCGCCGAAGTCACGGCGGTCTTGTGCATAAGAGCGTGCAAGCACGGGGACAACCAGATCCCCCTCGCGATATTCGGTTATGACGATGCCGTCCATGTTGGCGCGCAGCGAGTTGGCGACGTCCTGGCTGGAAATGCCGTTCCGCCGCGCCCGAACCTGATCGACGAGAATACGGGCCTTCAGGACTTTGTTTTCCCAGTCGCTGCGCACATTCAGGCTGCCGGGCATGGCCTTGAGGCCGTCCGCCAGCTGATTTCCCTTCTCATACAGGTATCGTGCGTCGGCACCATAAAGCCGAAATTGGACCAGGCCAGGCTCCACCGCCCCCAACCACATCTGTTTGGCGCGGCCGCTGGCTTCGGGGAAATCCTCGCCAAGCTGTTTGCGCAGACGCTGGATCAATGGTTCCACCTGATTGCTCGCTTGGGTGTTGACCACCAGAAATGCCACATGGGGATTCGGCTGAACAGGTGACAGAACCAGAAAAAACCGGGGACCGCCGGTTCCCACATAGGCGATGGTGCGGGTCACTTCCGGATTGATTTGCTTGTCGGACAGCCAACGGATCAATCGCTGCACGGCTTCATCCGTGCTTTCAATCCGATAGCCGGCCGGCAAATCGAGATAGACCAGAAACTGGTTGCGGTCACTGGGGCCAAAAAATTCCCGCACCAGCAGCGAGGCCACCAATACCCCCAAACCGATCACCACCGCCGTGGCGACCAGAACGATCCAGCGCAGCCGCATCATCTGTTCGAGCAAGCCGCGGTAGCGTCGATAAAACCGTCCGCCATACGGATCCAGAGCATCCTCGGGACTGCCGGGCGGTGGGCTATCTCCGGCATCTGCACGGGATTTTGGCAAAGCCGGCGGCTTGACTGTCATGAACCAGAAGCACATGGCCGGTGTGACGTACATCGACAGCAGCCACGATGCCAGCAGCAGCAGGATGACGACCATGGGCAACGAAAAGGCATACTCGCCCACCTGTCCGTCTATCAGCAGCATGGGGAGAAACGCCAAAATGGTGGTCAGCGACGAGGTCAACAACGGGATCGACAGGGTATGGCCGGTTGCGATGCAGGCCTGACGCCTTTCCTCCCCCCGTTCCAGGCGGCTGCGGATATCCTCGGCGATGACGATGCCGTTGTCGACCAGCATTCCCAGGGCGATGATGCAGGAGGCGATCGAAACACGCTCCAGCTCGATGTCAAAGAAGCGCATGGCAATCAGACCCAGGAGCATGGTCATCGGAACGAACGCGCCGACAATCAGACCCGTGCGCACCCCGAGGAATAAAATGACCACCACCAACACAATACCCACCGTCTGGTAGACATTGCGCAAGCCCCCATTGACAGCGATTTCAACCAGTTCGGGTTGAAATGTGGCGTACTCCAGCACGTAACCCACTTCCAGTTCGGACTCCAACGCCCTGAGCTTGCGGGTGAGACGGTCGCCGAAGGCCACCGAATTCACTCCCGGCGTGATCGATACGCTGATCACGATCGCCCGTTTGCCGTTAAAGTAGACCACGTCTCGCGGCGGGTCGGCATAGGCGCGCTCGACCGTCAGGATGTCTTTGAGAATGACGGTTTGCCCCGTCTCGGGTGCGGTAAACTCGACATTCGCGATATCGTCGACGCTTCTGAAATTCCCGCTTGCCGTCACCATCACGGTTTGTTCGGCGGTGTCCACCCCTCCGGCGGGCAGCACCATGTTCTGCTGAACCAGGGTGTCGATGATGTCTCCGATCGAGATGCCCAAGCGGGCCAGTCGGATCGCCGAAAACTTGAGGAACACCCGCTCTTCGTGGACGCCGTGAAGCTCGATTTTGCGGACCCCGCGGAGTTCGTAGAGCCGGTCACGGATGTCTCGAGCGACGATGCGCATATCGGCCATGGAGAATCCGTCGCTCCACAGCGCGATCGTGGCTACCGCGGTCAGGCCGAATTCGTCGTTGACGAACGGCCCTATCGTACCCGAAGGAAGCTCGGGCCGGATGTCGGCCATCTTGTTGCGCACCTTCTGCCAGATTAAATCCAGGTCGTCGAACTCGTCCCGCGTCTCGGCGTGGATGATCGACACGCCATTTTTCGAATCCGACCAGATGGTGTCCAGTTCCGGCAGCGTCCGCAGCTGTGCTTCCAGCCGGCGCGTGACCAGATCTTCCATGTCGGGTGGTTCCATACCGGGAAAAAAGGCCGTGACCACCACCTCGCGGATTTTGATCGGCGGGTCTTCCTGGCGGGGGAAATCGAGAAACAGCGTCAATCCGATAACGACCACCGCCGCGATGAAAACGATGGTGACCTTCTGGGTGTCCAACGCGAATCGGGTGATGAAAGACATGCAGCGCTCCTTCCCGCTCAGCCAAATGCCATCCTACCGCCCTTGCAGCCTGACCTTCTGGCCGTCTCTGAGAAAACTGACCCCGGCCACGGCGATGATGTCGCCTGCCTTCAGTCCCTCGGTGACAGTGACATTGCTGGTACGAACCGTGCCGATCTGGATCGCGGTTTTTTTGACTGTCGAGGAGGCCGCGTCAAAGACGAACACGGCGCTTTCGGATTCGGTGCCGCCGGGAGAGAGCGCCTCGATGGGAATCAGGAAAGCGGTCTGGCCGATTTCGTTGCCCAACTGCAAGGTAACCTCGGCGGTGATCCCGCTGCGGATTCGCGGGTCATCGCTCTGGATGGTGAGCTTCACCGGAAAGGCATTGGCTCTCCCGACCACCTGGCTGATTTCCGTGACAATGCCGCGTTGGTCCAGCCCTGGAATGGCCGGAAAACGAATCCGGCCGGGCAGCCCAAGGTAGATGTAACCGATTTCGGACTCCGGAACACTGAGGCTCACCTCCATGGCCCCTTCCATTTGCAGTTCAACTATTTTTTCTCCCAAAGCGACCTGCCGGAAGGGGTCCACAAAGCGCCTGGCAACGATCCCATCGAAGGGTGCCCGCAGCAGGGTTCTATCCAGGTCCTGCTTGGCCAGGTTCAACCGGGTCATGGTGAGGCTGAGGTTTTTCCGGGCACTGTCATACCTGGCCTCGGCCTGATCACGCTCCCGCTGGCTGACGGCGCCCGGCGAAATCCGGCGAAACCGGTCCACATCATTCTGAGCCTCCTGGAGTTCGACCCGGGCACGGCCGACGTCCGCCTGAGCCGCCTCGACGTTCAGTTTGAACGTGCGCTGGTCCAACCTCGCCAGCAGCGCGCCTTTCACGGTTCGTTCACCCACCTCCACCTTCACCTCCTGCACCGTTCCCGGCACCTCGAAGCCGAGGCCGGCGGTATCGGCCGCCTCGACCGTACCCGAGAACCGGCGCACCCGTCCCGACGCCGGCTCTGAAACGGTTATGGTTCGAATGGAGCGCACCGTTTCGACCGGCGGCGGCGGGGGGTCGCTGCAGCCCGACAGCCCCGCAAGCAGGGCGGCAACCGCCCACAGACGGAGTCGCTGTGCAATTCCCGCCCGGTAGAAAGCGGATCCGAAACGGTTGGCCGGCCCACCACCGCCCAGCGGGGGGGCTGCCTGTGTGGATAGGTTCATGATGGTTTTACTCCTCGCCGATGCGGGCAGCCGATGCGTCCAATAGATCGATGTTGGCGCCGACTCCCCGAGAAGGGGGGCGCGCTCCGGACAGCCTTAATATCCATTGCAACACGGATTGCCCGCCCCACATCCGCCATTGGAATTCTGCTGGCATGTTGTCCTCGATAATCTTGGCCACTTACAACGCGCCGTATCATTTCGTTTTCGGCTCGAACACACACTCCCAGTCATCCGCGGGCGGGTCTTTTTGGTAAATCCGGCAGCGTTCCAGCATGGTTCTGGCGGGCCCGTCGTCGGGCACCAGGGAGAGCGCCCGTTCGAAATGGGCCATGGCCTGGGGCCAGTGCTGCCGGCAGTAGGCGTCGTAGCCGGCCGCGTAGGCGTCCAGGGCCTCCAACCGCTCCGCGGGGAGGCGGTCGCCGGCCCGGGCGATCAACTCGTAGACCCGCACGCACTCCTCCTTGCCGACCACCCGCACCAGGTCCATATTCCGCAGGATAAAATCGTCCTTGACCAGGGCCCGGGTGTTCTCGCCGATGATAATGCTCGTTTTGTACATTTTGTTGAGGCCCTCCAGGCGCGAACCCAGGTTGACCTGGTCCCCCAGCACCCCATAGGCGAAGCGGTAGCGCGAGCCCAGGTTGCCGACCAGCATGGGGCCGGAATTAACGCCGGTGCGCGCGTGCAGCATGGGGCGCCCGGTCGCGGCCCACTCCGCGGACATCTGCAGGCGCGTGTCGCGCATGTTCAGGGCCGCCTCGCAGGCCCGTTTGGCGTGGTCGGCGTGGTCGATGGGGGCCCCGAAAAAGGCCATGATCTCGTCGCCGACGTACTCTTTGAGGGTGCCGCGCTGCTTGAAGATCTCCTCGGACATGCGGGTGAAATATTCGCTGAGGATCTTGATCATCTCGGTCGGCCCGTAGCGCTCCGAGTAGCTCGTGAAACGCTCCAGGTCCGAAAAGAGCACCGTCAGCACCTTCTCCTCTCCCCCCAGTTTGAGCTGGTCGGGGTTTTTGAGCATCTCCTCGATGACCAGGGGGGCCACGTACTGCCGGAAGGTGCCCTTGATCCGGCGGCGCTCGCGCTCCACCGTGGTGTAGCGGAACACGGTGATGAAGCTGTAGCTGATCGTCAGCGACAGGAGCGGGTAGATCATGTTCAGCCACAGGCTCAGGTGCACGAAGAGCCAGCGGGTCGCCAGGATGTGCACGGCAAAGAGACCCAGGGTGATGATAAAGCCGGGGGCGGCTTTCACCCGGGAGAGATAGAGGCCGGGCAGCAATCCGATGAAGACGATGGCTATCAGGTCGAAGATCTCGGCCCAATGGGGCTTGGTGATGAAGCGGCCGGTCAGGATGTTGTCGATGATGTTGGCGTGGATCTCCACCCCCGGAAACACCGGACTCAGGGGGGTCGCGCGCAGGTCGTGGGTGCCGACGGCCGTGGCGCCGACCAGCACGATGCGGTCCGTGAAGGTGCCGGCCGGCGTGCGGCCGTTCAGGATGTCGGTGATCGAATAGTGGGGAAAGGTTTTGGGCGGGCCCAGGTAGTTGATGCGCATCTGCCCGTTTTCGTCGGTGGGAATGAAGCCGGCGCCCATCTGGATGCCCGCCACACCGTAACGCGGCACCTTGACGATCAGCTGGGGCCGGTCCAGAAAGTGCCAGGCGCTCAGCACCGCCAGGTGGGGGAAGAGGTCCTGACCGCAGCGGATCATCAGCGGCACGCGCCGCACCACCCCGTCCCGGTCGCTGGTCACGGTGAAGAACCCCGAGGCGTCGGCGGCATCGGTCAGGATCTGCAGGTTGGCCTCCGGGGCGTAGGCCGTGATGAAGGTCCACTGGGCCGTATCGGGGTCCTCCTGGAGGATCAGGGGATAGGCGGAGTCGCCGATCAGGGCCAGCTGCCGCTCGATTTCGGCCTGGCCGATGTCGTAGTCCAGACCCTCGGCGCTCATGTGGAAAAAATAGCCCAGGATCGTGGCCGGCCGGGCCTTTGAGATGGCATCGGCCAGCAGGCGGTCGTTGATGTCCCGCCGAACCCCGGTGGGTGTGGCGCCCTGCTGACCGGCTGCGGTGTCGTCGATCGGTCCCGGGGCCCGCGCGGCGGCGTCGGGCGCATGTGCGGCGGCGCTCTCCTCCGGTTCCAGAAACCCGATGTCGAAGGCGATCACCTTGGCGCCGTCGGCGGAGAGCCGATTGACCAGTTCGGCGATCTTGCTGCGCGGCCACGGCCAGCGCCCCTCCTGGTCGAGGCTTTTCTCGTCGATCATGGCCAGGGCGACGACCGCCACGGGCGGCAGCTCGCCGCGCTGCTGCATGCGCAGGTCGTAAAGCTTGAGCTCGAACAGGTGCAAGATGGGCACGTCGATCAAAAAAAGGAATGCGGTCAGGGCGATGGACAGCACGGTGATGACAAACACGCCGCGCAGGTAACGTCTGATACCGGGGAGTTTCATCGGCTTGGGATCACCGTTTCATGGGAACGCCGGTCTGCAGGCAACGGCTGCCATCACCGCTGCGGCGCGCCGCACACGGTTTGGCGTCGATTCGCCCGGACCGGCGCCGGCATCGGCCTAAAATGATTTTTTGGCCGTTCCGGGTCGCAACGCGTCCGCCGGGTCGTTGGCGAACAGGTAGCCGCCGAAAACGTTGGACTGCAGGTTGGCGATCCACTGCTTGCCCTCGTGGGTGACCTTGAGGTATTCGAGGGCGTCCTGGACGTAGGGCTTGGCCACGTCCCAGTAAAACTGGGCGTTGCAGGCCCTCAGGTCGCCGGGGGTCTTGTAGCCCAGCTTCCGGTTCAGGCCCAGCTCCTCGAACTCGTAAAACAGGTTCGTGCACTTTTGCATCCGATTGGGATCGGCCAGCTGCCCGATGAAATCCGCGGCCCGGACCAGCCCCGCGAAACCGCTGGTGTCCTTGTGGGCCGCGTCCTCGGGAACCGGAAAGCGGGTCATCTCGATGTACGAAGCGATCAACTCCGCATCCAACAGACCGCCCGACTCCTCGAGCACATTATTCCCGAAGCGCTCCATGACGAAGCATTTGCTGCGGTCGATGTGGTAGGGGGCCAGTTGGGCATCGGTGCTGCCCACGGGCACCCTGATCTTCTTGCCGGCCACGCCGGTGGCCAGCAGATAGCCGTCGTCGTCGGCGCAGATCCCCTTGACATAGCCGATGTCATGGCACAGCAGGGCGATGATGAAATGGGTCCAGGCCCTCGGGGTCACCCCCCCTTCCGACAGGTGCTTGCCCTCCAAAATGGCCTGCCCGGCCAGGGTGACCATGATCGTGTGCTCCATGTCGTGATAGAGGGCGTCGGAGTTGGCGATGTTTTCCAGGGCCAGGTGGGCCGTCCAGGCGATGATGTTGCCCAGCCCTTTCTCCATTTCGCTGTAGGTGCGCTGATAGGCCTCCTTGATTTGTTGGATGCAGTAGTCTTCCTTGACTTTTTGTAGGTTCAACATGATTGTCCGTCCTTTTGTGCGAAACGGTCGTCAATTCAAGGAGCCGGTGCTGAACGACCACACCAGGCCATCCCCGGTTTTCAGTTTTTGCAGGGTTTGCTCCAGGGTCTGGCGCCCGGTGTGGTTCCCATTGGGAGTCAAGCTCGTGGCGGCCATGGTGATGGCAAAGGTGATGGTGGGCGCGTGGCGGGCCTGGAAGGCGGTCATGTTGCGCTTGAGGCGCTCCATGGCGATGGCGGCGCCGTCGCCGTCATTGCTGGGAAAAAGCACGACGAAGGTGTGGGCGTCGATGCGGCCAACCATGTCGCAGCGCCTGATGTCGCGGCACAGGGCCGCTCCGATCTGTCGAAAGAGTTCGTCTTTGACGGTCAGGAAACGGTCACCGCGGTCGCCTGCGAAGCGGATTTCCAGCAGCACCATCGTGAGCGTCTCCTGCTGGCGCCGGGAGCGGTGCATTTCGTGCTCCATCGCCAGGCAGAAGCCTCTTTTATTGTTGAGGCCGGTCAGGTCGTCCACCAGGCTCTCGTTGGCCAGGCAGGTGGTCAGGCGTTCGACGCGATCGCACAGGACACCCATCATGTTGACGAAAAATTTCTGGGCCGTGGGCGGGTAAAGCCACTGCAGCCGGCGAATGACCTTCCAATTGATGGGCAGCAGCTCTCCGGGTGCGGTGGCCTTGACCGTGGCCGATCGGGGCGCCGCGCGCAGCAGCCCCATCTCTCCCAGAATGTCGCCGGCGCCGACACTGGCGATGCATTTCTGGACGTCTTCGGGGCTGCCCAGGGTGCAGGCGGGGTCGTAATCGATAACGTCGAATGTGCCCGAAATGACCGCATACATGGACTCGCTGCGGTCACCCTTGAAGAACAGCACCTCGCCGGTCTGAACCGTTTTCAGCGTCCCGGCCATGATAATGGACTGCACCTCGGCCCGTGAAAACCCTTTGAAGAGCGGGATGCTGGACCCCAGATCGCCGCCCATCTTGATCCGCACCAGGTCCCAGAGGGTGACCAGTTCGACGCGCTGCATCAGGATCGGCAGCAGCACCAGGTCGCCCACCAGGGCCGACAGCATCGTGATGACCATCATCGTTCCGAAAATGGCCGTGGGCTTGAAACCGGAAAACGACAGGATGAAAAAGCCCGCACCGATGGTCAGGGTCGTGAAGATGATGGGGCGCCCGATGTGGGTGATGGTCTCCCTGAGGGCGCGCTTATCGTCGAGGTCCTGTTGGAACTCGCGGTTGAAGCGAACCAGGTAGTGGATGGTGTCGTCGACGGCCAGGCCGATGGCGATGCTGGCGATCAGGCTGGTGGCCATTGACAGTTCGATGCCCAGCCACCCCATGAGGCCGAAGTTGATGACGATGGGAAACAGGTTCGGCACGATGGCGATCAGGCCCACTTTGGCCGAGAGGAAGAGGGCGAACATGATGACGAAGATGACCACCATGGTCAGCAGGAAGCTTTTGATCTGCCCCGAAACCAGCAGGTGGCTGCTGGCGGAGACCACCATGCCGAATCCGGTGACATCCCAGGTCAGGGTGCCGTCGTGGGCTTCAGCGACGTGGCGCAGGATCAGCTCGCGCAGGTCCAAAAAATCCCTGGAACTGGAGATGTGCGTCAGCAGCAGGACGTTGGCCTGCGACAGCGTCGGTCCCATGAAGGCATCGAACATGTCGCTGCCCAGCAGGGATTTGTAGGTGTTGAACAGCATCCGCAGTTCCCAGGACTCGCGTGGCAGCCGGTAGTATTCCGGTTCGAAGCGGTTGGAGGCGTAGTTGACCAGCTTGAGGTAATCGGCAAAAGAGAGCGTCTTGTCGACGCCGGGCAGCGTGTCCAGGAACCGTTGCAGCCGCTCCAGGTCGGCGATATGGTCCGCGTTTTCGAAGTAGTCCTCCGACGGAGCGGTCATGACGACATTGACCGGGAAGCTGCCGGACAGGTGCTGGTAGATGTCGTGGAAATGCTGGACGACCGGCGTGTCCGCCTTGAAGAATCCGACCGGGTTGGTTTCGACGTTTAACCGCAGCAGCCCGGCAGCGGCGAACAGGACGACGCCCGCCAGGACGATCAGGGTCTTGCCCTGGTGGTGAAGGTTCAGGTCGACGATCCAACCGATCAAGCGATCCAGAATCGGCGGCGCCTTGCCCTTTTTGACCCGCGGCGCCGGGCCGGGGGGCATCAGGGAGAGCAGGACGGGCAGATAGGCCATGACCAGAATCAGAAAGGCGACCATCCCGATGCAGGCGAAAAGGGCGAATTCGCGGATGGCCGAGATGTGGTTGACGAACAGCGACCCGACCCCCATCAGGGTGGTGGCGATGGCCAGCAGGGTGGGCAGGGTCGTCTGTGTGTAGGTCGACACGGTGGCGTCGACGGCGCTGCAGTCCGGCCCGGAGACGGCCCGATAGGTCTCCAGGATGTGAAGGCAGTAGGCCGTGCCCACGGCGATCAGGAACACCGGCACGATCATGGTCAAGATCGACAGCGGCACCTTGAGGATGGCCGCCGCGCCGAAGGTCCAGATCAGGCAGATGCCGACGCAGGAGAGCGGGATGAACGCCAAGCGCACACTTTTGAAGATGACCAGCAGCACCAGGCCGATGATCAAAAAGGTCAGGGGGGGCAGGCGCAGAAAATCACGCTGGGTGTACGTCGCCAGGGCCTGGGAGATCAGGGGCATGCCGATCTGATAGAGCGCCAGGCGTCCGTCGGCGGCGTCGATCAGCTTCTGGACCGCGGCGATGACCTCCGGCTGATCGGCATCGTCGGCCAGGACCAGGGTGATCAGGGTGGTGCGGTGATCGTCGGAGACCAGGTTCTGCTTGAACAGATCCGCCCCGGAGACGAAGGCGATGAATTTTTCCATGGGCCAGCTGCCCGACAGATCCACCGTTTGTTTGATGCCCGGCAGCCCGATGACGCGCTGGACCCCGGGGATCGCTCTGGCCGAGGCTTCCAGCTGGGCGATGTGCTGGAAGTTGAGCGGGTCGAAGATGTCGTCGCACTTGATGACCACGCGGATGATCGCCTCCGACCCGAAGAGCGCTTTGAAGGCATCGTACTGCCGGGTTTCGGGGAGATCTTCAATTACGAGATCGTGGACCGATGTCTTGAATTGAAGCCGGGGGATGAAGGCCGCGAACAGGATCGTCACGGCGATGATGCCCACAAGGGTCACCGTCCGGTGTTGCATCACCACGTTTTTACAGTCGATCCGCTTTAGTGAGGTGAGAATCCGGTAGAAGCGTTCCGTGTTCATGTTGCGCCCCAACCCAAATTTTCGCTAACCGTTTATAATTATTTTGTATATATTCAGCCACCCGTTGCTTATGCACCCGGATGCGCCGGGTCTGGTTGTTGGGAAGGTGGCCGCGGTCGGGAGTCAGGCTGCTCAAGAGTACCGCGTGCTTAACGATTGTGCAAGGATTTAGGCGTATTGTCCACATAATTCGCCGGCCGGACAGCCGATGCCGGCAACTCGGCCGCATCGCCCAGGCTTTCTCTTGTTTCCGCTTTGCGTCTTTGCGATAATCCGTGTAATAGAGGCGTTCCGGTTTTCCAGAGGCTGCCGCCACGCCCGTGTTCGATCTACTCAAAGGCGCAACCCGTTGTTTCTATGAGATCACTGTTGAAGCCCATACTGCTGACCGCTGCCGCACTCACGGCGGTGCTGGTCATCCTCCTGTGCGCAGGGCTCATCTGGATGAACTCCGGCCAGGCCCTGGCCCTGCTGCAAGCGCGCATCAACGCGGCGATCCCCGGCAGCATCAGCGTCGCGCGGCACCGGCTGGCCCTGCTGACGCCGGCCCTCGACCTGTATGACGTGGCCATCCGCGACCCTGAAGGCCGCGCCCTGGCCGGATTCGATCGTTTTTCGGTGGCCCTGGGCTGGCCTGACCTGCTGCAAGGGGAAATCCGCATCCGCGATTTGCTCCTGGCGGCGCCATGGGCGGATCTGGAGGTCCGGGCGCCGCACGGGCTCAATCTGGCGGCCGCCCTGACACCCGACCCGCAACCCGTGCTGGATGAGCCCCGCCGGTCGCAAAGCGCCGGCCTGCCATTCAACATCGTTGCTGAAAAGATCCGCCTGACCGACGGTCGTCTCGCTTTTGTTTCGTCCGATGCCCGCATCGAACTGGAAACCGCGGGCATCGACATCACCGCCGCCGGCAATGCCGCGGCGCAATCGGCCAGCCTGGAAATGACCGCGGACGATGTGCGCCTTGTGGCGGCCGGGATTCGACCGCTGCCGGCCCGCATCCGTCTGCAGGCCCGCCTGGACGGCGGCCGGCTGCAGATTCCGGCGCTTGAGATCGATTCCGGCCGCACCCAACTGCGGCTGGCCGGGTCAGCCGGCGATCTGTTCGGCACCCCGCAGCTGGACGGCGAGATGACCGTCCACAGCTACCTGGAGGAGTTGCAGCAGGTCTTGGGACTTGCCGGCGAATTCGACGGAGCGGTCTCGGCCGGCCTGAACGTCAAGGGCGCCCTGGACAACCCCGATGCCGCGCTGCGGCTGACCGCCGCCCCGGGCCGGCTGGCCGGTCAGCCCCTGGACAGCGCGGAGCTGCGCCTCGACCTGCGCGACCGGCAGGTGGCCATCGACACGGCCGCGATTCGGCTGGCGGGCGGAACGGTCAGCCTGAACGGGTCGCTGAACCTTCGGGACCTTTTCCCGGCCGGGTTTCTGGCCGCTCCGGGCGAGGCCGATCGCCTGGCCTACGAATTCGGTCTCATGGTGGATATACCGGACCTCACCCCCTGGGTGAACCGCGCGGTCGACCTGTCGGGCCGGGCTTCCGGCCGTTTGTCGTTGACCGGGAAAGGGGTCACCCCGGCGTCGATTTCGGCCACCGCCGCCCTGAGCGGCGCGGGCCAGGACCTGCTGGCGCCCGGGATGGACCGCCCGACGGCGGTCGATCTGAGCCTGGCCGCGCAGATGGCCCAGGGCACGCTGACGGTCGCATCCCTGGATGCCAGCGCCGACGGATTCGAACTTTCCGGAGACGGCCGGTTTCAGGTCGACGGGCAGGCCCTGGCCGGCAATCTGAAATTGACCTCCGCCGACCTGTCGCGCGCCCTGGCGGTCGTCGGCATGCCCTTCATCGAAGGCGCCTGCAGGGCCGTCATCGCCGTTGACGGCAGCCTCAGCCAGCCGCAGTTCGATCTGGACCTGGCGGCATCGGCCCTTAAAATCGACGACTACACCATAGGAAGCCTCGCCATCCAGGCCGACATGAACCCCAGCGGCCTTTTGCAGCTGACCCGCCTGGACCTACAAAACCGTGATTCGCGGCTCGGCGGGAGCGGCCGTCTGCGGTTGTTGCCCGGCGGCCGGGTCGATCCCGATTATCGCCATCTCCTCGAACTGGTCCTGGAACAGGTCGCCGTGGCCGACTTCGCGCCGTCTGCGCCGCTGGCCGGCACCTTCGACGGACGGCTGAACCTGGCCGGATCCCCGGCGGCCATGGACGGTCAACTGTCCCTTTCGGGCCGGTCACTGGTGACCGAGGCGGCCAGGATCGGCAACGTCGAGGCCCGCCTGCGCCTTGACGGGCCCAGCCTATTCGTGGATCGGCTGCACCTGCAAAACCAGGCGTCCGGGATCGACCTGTCGGGCCGGGTGCGCTTGCTGCAGCCCGGCACCCTGCGCCTGGATCGCAATCCCGAGTTGTCGCTCAGCGTCGCGTCGGATCATTTTGACCCGGCCCATTTCGTCGACAAGGTCAGCGGCGATTTCGATCTCAAGGGCCGCTTGACGGGTCGCCTTCAGGCGCCATCCGGTCAGTTCACCCTCGGCGGCAGCCGCGTCAACCTGGCCGGCCAGGCCCTGGACAGCCTCGCGGTCGAGGCCCGCCTGACGGATCGAACCGTGCTGCTGGATCGGCTCCGGGCCGTCTTCGCCCCTGCTGAGCAGCTCGAGGGCAAGGGCTGGCTCAAATGGGACAAAACCTTTGAATTGACGTTGAAAGCCGATGATATCGCGGCCGCACACATTCATCGACTGAACGAATGGTTTCCGGGAGAGGGCAACCTGTCCCTTGACCTCTTCGCCACGGGACAGGTCGACAACCCGGACGTCGACGGCCGCCTGAGGATCGGGGATCTCCGCATCAACGAGGTGGCCGTCGAGGATATGGACCTTGCCTTCGGTCTTCACGACCTGCAGGCCACGCTCGAGGGCAATCTCAATTTTGACGTGGACGCCGAAGGCGACCTGCGTACGGGTGATTTCGACGCGCGCCTGATCTTCGACCGTACCGAAACCGCCGCCTACTTCAAGGCCCTGGGCCGCCCGGACCTGCATGGCACCCTGACCGGCCGGGTTCAGGCCAGCGGCAACATCCGCGACACCGCCAACATTTCGGGCCAGGTCAACCTGAGCGGGCTGGACATTTTTTTCAAGAACGCCCCGCTGCTCCAGTCGGACGGCATTGTGCTGGACATGGCCGATCGGCAGGTGTCGATCGACCGGTTCGATGTGATCGTCCTCTCCGAGGGCCACCTGCGCCTGTCGGGCGACGCGCGCCTGGACGGGCGTCTCGACCTGAGCGTCGACGGTCGGATGCCGCTGTTGGCGGCCGGCAGGTTCAGCGACGTTTTCATCGATGCCGGCGGTGTGCTCAGCCTGAAGGGGACGATTTCCGGCCAAGCGCAGGCCCCGCAGGTTGATGCCCGCCTCGATCTGGAAAAGATCGGCATGACCGTGCCCGGACTGCTTCAGCGGCTGTCCGATCTGAACGGCAGCATCCACCTGACCTCTCAACGCATTCGCATCGAGGGCCTGGCGGGCCTTTTGGACACGGGCCGCTTCAGTCTGGAAGGCACTGTCGATCATGAGAATTTCGAGCCGGTCGGCGTCGATCTCAACCTTGCCGCCAGATCGCTGCCGATCGAGGTGCCCGACACACTGTCGGTACTTCTCAATGGCGATGTTCGCATAACCGGGCAAGACCGCGCTGCCACTGCCAGCGGACAGATCGTTCTGCTGGAAGGTTTGTACTACAAGGACATGCGCGCCAGCCTGCTGCAGATGGCCTCCACGGCCACCACGCGCCGGCGGACCGTGGCACCCGCGACTGAGCCCCTGGTCATTCCCTATTTCGACACCGTCGATCTGAACATCTTCATCGAGGCCCGACAACCCTTTGTCGTCGACAACAATGTGGCCCAGATGGAGATCAGTCCGGATCTGAGGATCATGGGCACCCTGGCACGCCCGGTCATCAGTGGACGGGCCCAGGTCAGGGATGGGACCGTTACCTTTCAGAAAAGGGATTTCACCATCAACCGGGGCATCATCGATTTCGTCAACCCCTTTCGCACCGAGGCCGAGATCGACATCGCCAGCCAGGTTGAAATCCGTTCCTGGACGATCAACCTGGCCCTCAAGGGGGCCCTGGACAACCTGGAAATCCAACTGACTTCCGTACCCGCGGAGACCGATGCGGATATTCTCTCGTTGATCCTCTTCGGTCGCACCACTAGCGAATTGTCTGCCGGCGAGGGCGGTGTGACGCGCACCACCAGCCAGATCATGGCCGAGATGCTTGCCGGAACGTTCGGTGAAGAAGTCAAAAATCGCACCGGTGTCGACATTCTGCAGGTCGAGAATACCGGCGGCAGCAGCACAGAGGATCCGGGCGGGATCAAGTTGACCGTGGGCAAGCATCTTTCCAACCGCATGACGGTCAAATACGCCGTCGAAACCGCCAGAAGCGAAACCAAACAGTGGGCCATCGTGGAGTACCGGCTGTTGGAAAGGATCCTGGTCAGCGGGTTCCAGAGCAACCGGGGGTCGTTCGGGGCGGAACTGGTCTACCGGGTCGAATTCAGATGATCGCTTTGTTGATGCAGACACGCGCAATGATAAAGGTGCTCCTGTGGTGGTCACTGATCAGCCTGATCCCGGCCGGAGCGATTCATGCCGGCGACGGCCTCGCTGACCGCGACGTGCCGCCCACCGCTGCCGTCGATCCGGCAGAACTGGCCAGCGACGTGCAGGTGATCATCGATGGGAGCCCGGAGCGTCAGGATTACTATGCCGGCATGGCCAGGCGCATCATTCCGATCAAACCCGGCCAAAGGTTGACCGAGGAGGCCCTGCAAGCCAGCGTCGACGCGCTCAGACTGAGCAACCGGTTTGCGGCCATTCATGTGGACACCGCAACCACGCCCGGCGGCACGGTGCTGATGTTTACCCTGACCCCGCATGTGTATATCAGCCAGATCCGTATCCGCGGCGCCTACCCGTTGTTCGAGCGCGACATCCTCAACCAGATGACCATTTATCCCGGCAACCCTTACACCGGCAAAGACCTTTCGGCCCAGATCGCTTCAATTAAGGCGCTCTACAGGCGCGAAGGTTTCATCGACCCACAGGTGGTGGTGTCGTCTCAAAAGGATCCGGACGGCGAGACCGTCACGGTTTTCGTGGATATCGACCGGGGCGCTCATTTTACGATGGGGCGGCTGACATTTTCGGGTGTTGCAGGCCTTTCGACACGGTCGCTCAAGTGGCGGATGCGGACCTGGCAGGCCACGGTGGTGCCCGGCCTCGGGCGGTTCAGCGAGTACCGGCTCAAACAGGACATGGATAGACTGCTCAATCACTACCGTCACAAAGGTTTCGCGGATGCCAAGCTGTCCTATCGGCTGGGGGAACCGGACCCGGCCCACCGGGTCGATGTGGCCATCGATGTTAAAGAAGGGCCGCGCTACCGGGTCGACATAGAGGGCAACCGGCACTTCTGGAACCTGACCCTGCGCAAAGACGTGGTTATCGATGAGCGCGGAAACCGCGGCAACAGCGGCGTAAGGCGCAGCGTTCGCAACATTAAAGATCGCTATCGTGCGGCCGGATTTCTCGATGCCCAGGTGACGGTCGAGAAGACCGACATTGCCGGGGACCCCGTCCCCACCCGGCAGCTGCGCTTGGTCATCGACGAGGGTCCCCAAACCATTGTTCAAACCCTGGACATCACCGGCAATCAGATCCTGCCGGATCGGAAAATCGAAAAACAGGTGCTCACCCAACCGCCCACCTGGTTGCACAAGGGCGCACTGGTTCCCGAAACACTTGACGAGGACGTTTTTGCGGTCACGAACCTGTATGCCGAACAGGGCTTTCAGGATCGTACGGTGGATTCCGAGGTGACCTTCAATGATGACAGATCCCGTGCCGACGTCACCCTGGCTATCGATGAAGGACCGCAGACAGTGGTTCGTTCGATCACCGTCACCGGGTTGGATGTGGTGCCGCAAGACGAGGCCAGGCGGCAGCTGGTCCACCGCGTCGGCGAGCCCTTCCGTCAGGCGGCATTGGAGCTGGAGCGGGAAGCCCTTGTCGGTCTGGTCGCCGGGCAGGGATACCCGCACACCCGGGTCAACCCGACGGTCACTTTCAGCGCCGACCGCACCCAGGCCGATATCGTTCACGCCGTCGACCCGGGTCCACTGGTAACGGTTGGCGAGATCTTCATCGCCGGCAACCTGCGGACCGCCGACAGGGTCCTGCGACGTGAACTGAACGTCGAGCCCGGCATGCCGCTTTCGTTGCGGGCCCTAAACGATGGTCAACGCCGGTTGCGGGATTTTGAGATCCTGCACGGCGTCAATCTGCGTTCCCTCGGGTTGAAAGAGCAGCAAGAGACGGTCAATCTGTTTGTCGAGGTCGAAGAGGTCAAACCCTACTTCGCCCAGCTCAGCGGCGGCTATGAATCGGACACGGGACTGTTCGGCCGCACCATGGTTGGCGACCGCAACCTGTTCGGCCTCAACAAGTCGCTGTGGGCCAGCGCCGAAGTCAGCCAGACCGGTTATCGTTTGGAAACCCGCTTGTCCGAGCCCCGCTTTTTAAACACGCCGACCCTTGCCAGCCTGGGCCTTTTCAGCGAAAAGCTGGCCCAGTTCAATCAACCCTTCGGCACGCTCACGACGGGTGGATCGCTGGGGTTTACCCGCGAATGGGGGCGCCGGTTGACGACGGCCCTGAGTTTCCGCCTGGAAAGACGGGACCAGTTCAGTGTCGAAGACGCCCCCCTCTTGCCCGTGGAAGAGGAGACCCGCACCATTTTTGTGACCACGCCATTCGTGCGCTACGACACCCGGGACTCCTTTGTGCGCCCCACCCGGGGTTTTTACGCATCCTTGAGCGTCGATTTGTCCAAGGGGCTCAACAACCAGGTGGATGATTTTGTGCGCTACCTGTTCGACACGCGTTATTTCTTCTCGCCGATGGACAAGCTCACCCTGGCCGGGCTGTTCCGGCTCGGGCAGGTGCTGCCCTATTCGGATGAGGGCCTGGTCCTCGATGACCAGCTTTTTTTTCTGGGAGGCATCAGGGATGTGAGGGGGTTTCGGCAAAACCTGCTGCGCTTCGACGCTATCGGCGACCCCGTGGGCGGTAAGACCGCCGTCGTGGGCAGCCTCGAAGCCCGCTACGAACTGGGGCTGAATCTTGAACTGACCACCTTTTTCGACATCGGCAGCGTTCGGGATGCACAGGTGGATGCGGGTTCGGACCGCTTCCGACCCACTGTCGGCCTGGGGCTGCGCTACATCACACCGGTCGGCCCCATGGGAGTGCTCTATGGCCACGTGCTGGACCCGGAGGACGGTGAGCCGTCCGGACACGTCAACATTTCTATCGGATACACCTTCTGACGTCCGCTGCCGGAGGCGATGGCCCGGCGCCCGACCCCCGGTCGCTGACCGGTCTGTCCAAACGGCCGAGCGTTTCGACGGAAGGGCGGCCCGCAAATCCCAGGATCAAGGCGACGACCAGCTTGGCTACCGGAAAGATGCGAGGCGCGCTTTTTTGCACAACAGCTGCCAGTCCGCTTGGATCGAGACGCGCAGTTGACAAAAAAAACCGGCTGTGGTCTTGTTAACCATTGGCCGGACAGGCGCTATCCTGCGCACCCAGAAAGCGGTCGAGGTTCTCTTTTGCACGCCCGCCACATCGCTTCTCCGGGGGCGTCATTTTTTGTTTGACACGTGCTCATCTATAAATTTGGGTGCTTACCCGACAATCAGCAAGGAGGAACAGCCGATGAAGCGATTTCAGCGCGTTGCAAGCACTTTTGGGATCGTTGCTGCCCTGGCGTGCCTGGTCTGGTCCGGCTGCGCCGGTTCCAAACCCGCACCTGGCGAGGTGTTTCCCTGCGCAGCGGACAGCAACATCGAGAAAACGATCGCGCCGGAGGCCGAGTTGACGGAGTTCTCATGTGTGGTGAAGGCATGGGAAGGCAGCGAGACGCTGCACTTCAATGTGGCCTTGAAGAATGTCAGCGACCAACCCCGGCGCTACAAGGTCAATATCTTCATGGACAACGGCAAGGCCGTGGGGGGGCTCATACCGGTTAAAACCAAGGATGGGCTGGTCGAGCCCGGGCAGACCGCCGCTTTTGTCTACCCGGTCGTCGGCATGGACCGCGGACCCAAGTCCATCGAACTGATCGTCAAGACCATGAGCGAATAACCCACAGGAGGTGTTTGACATGAAACGCTTCAGCATCGCAATCGTGTTCATTTTCATAGCCGGTTGGTGCGCCGCACCCGTTCTTGCCAAGACGACTTTCATCAGCATCGGCACCGGCGGTACGGGCGGGATTTACTATCCCTACGGCGGCGGGGTGGCCGAAATCTGGACCAAGCACGTCGAAGGCGTCAAGGCCGTGGCCGAGGTGACCGGCGCCAGCGTCGAAAACGTCAAGCTGGCCCACAAGGGCGAAACCGTCGTCGGCGAGGTCATGGGTGACGTGGCCGTGGCCGGGTTCAAGGGCGAGAGCAAGTTCCAGGGCAAGAAGCATGATATTCTCACCATGGCCGTCATGTATCCGAACCTGCTGCAGGTCGTGACCCTCAAGAGCAGCGGCATCACCGACATCACCCAGGTGGCCGGCCGCCATATCAGCACGGGCAGCCCGGGCAGCGGCACCAACTTCATGGCCGAAGCGGTGCTCGGCGCCCTGGGCATCGCCAAGGAGAGCTACCAGGACAGCCGGCTCTCTTTCACCGAAAGCGCCAACGCCCTGCGCGACGGCACCATCGCGGTGGGGGCCTGGTCGGTGGGGCCCGGCACCAGCTCCATTTTGGACCTGGCCACCACCCACGACATCCACATCATCGGGTTCACCCCGGCCCAGACCGAGAAGATTCTGGCGTCCAACCCGACCTATGCGGCCGTCGAACTGGCCGGCGGCGTCTACCGGGGCATCGACCAGCCCGTGCCCACCATCGGGGTCTGGAACGTGATGATCTGTCAGGCATCGCTGGACACGGAGCTGGTCTACAAGCTGGCCAAGGCGCTTTTCGAGAACAACGACTACCTGCGCAAAATTCATCCGTCGGCGGCCTACACCACGCCGGAAAATGCCGTGAAATATTCGCCGATTCCCCTGCATCCCGGAACCATCAAATATCTGGAGGAGAAAGGGATTGCCGTGGCGGATACCCTGAAACCCTGAGCGTGACGGTTGGCCGGCGACCGCCGATGGCGGCCAGGTCCCTCAGGCGCATCCCGATCGCCGGCGGTTTAACGGCCGCTGCGATCGTTGTTGCGGCCTCGCTGCTGCCCGGTGGACTGGAGCTGCGGGTCACGCCGCTAGAGGGAGGGGCGCCGCTGCTGGTGCTGCCCCTGGAAGCCGGCGAGCCGTTCACCCTGCACTACTACCACTCGGTGGAAAACGCCCCGATCTGGGAGGTGCACAGCCTGGACGCGACCGGGCGAATTTATATCGAGGAGGAGCGCTATCTGAAGTTCGGGGCGGGCATGGGAAAAATGCCCGGCGTGGGCCGCATGGTCACGCGCGGACCCTACGAGGCGATCGAAGCGATGCACCGGCCCACCGGTGATTTCGTGCTGCGCATCGGCAGCCCCGGCGTTGACCACACCGTCATCTGGCGCGGCACGCGCACCAATCTGAGCCGGCTTGCGCCCCACGCGGCCGTGCGGTTTTCCGCCAGACCGGTGTCATGGCTGCATCGGCAGTGGCGGCGCCTGCTTCCCCACACGGCCACACCCGCCCAGGCGACTTGAAAAACGGGCCTTACCCTTCTAAATTGGTTCCCATGCGAAAAACGGATCCCGCGCGGCGCGCTGACAGCAACGCCCTTTTGGTCTCCACGACCGCCACGATCGTCCTGATCGTCGCGGTCGGCCTGAGCCTCTATCAGCTTTACACGGCCGGCATCGCCGCCCTGACGGCCCTGGTGCAGCGTTCGATTCATCTGGGGGCCATCCTGGTGCTGACCTTCCTGCTCAAGCCCCCTTTTGCCGCGGCCCGCAAGGATCGATTCAATCTGTGGGTCGCCGTGGACTGGCTGCTGGTGGCGGCCAGCGTCTATTGCACGGCCTACATCTGCATCAATCTGACCGACATCTTCGAACGCCAGGGCGACTGGCTGCCGGCCGACCGGGTGGTGAGCGTGGTCGGCACCCTGCTGGTCCTGGAGGCCTGCCGACGCGTCATCGGCGTGGTCATGACCGGCATTTGCCTGGCAGCCATGCTCTATGCCCACCTGGGTCCCTGGATGCCGGAATTGATCATCCACAAGGGCTACTCGGTCGAACGGATCACGACGACCCTGTGGCTGACCACCGAGGGCATATTCGGCCTGCCCATCGGCGTGGCCGCCACCTTTGTCTTCGTTTTCGTTCTGTTCGGCGCCTTCCTGGAGTCCACCGGTGGCGGCAATTTTTTCATCGAACTGGCTTACGCCCTCACCGGCCGCTTCTCCGGCGGTCCGGCCAAGACTTCCGTGGTGGCCTCGGGTTTCATGGGATCGGTGTCCGGATCGGCCGTGGGCAACGTGGTCGCCACGGGGTCGTTCACGATTCCCATGATGAAAAAAGTCGGCTACCGGCCGCATGTGGCCGGTGCCATCGAGGCGGCCGCTTCCACCGGCGGGCAGCTCATGCCGCCCATCATGGGGGCCGGTGCCTTTCTCATGGCGGAATTCACCAACACCAGCTACCTGACGATCATCAAGGTCGCCCTGGTGCCGGCGATCATGTACTATGCCACGGTGCTGCTTTTCGTGCACTACGAAGCCAAGAAGTGCGGCCTGGAGGGCCAGCCCAAAGAGAGCCTGCCCAAGGTGGGCCGGGTCCTGAGGGAAGGGCTGCACTTCATTGTCCCCGTGCTGATTCTGATCTACGTGCTGGTCAGCAATTACTCACCCATGATGGCCGGGTTCGTGGCCGTGGTCAGCACGGTGGCCGCCAGTCTGACCGCCAACACCCTGCGCTGGGCGGTTCCCGGGCGGGCAGCGCCGGACGTGCGCCGGCTGCCGGCCCTGGCCTTTTTCGGCGGCGAACTCAAGCGCACGGTCAGGGCCCTTGAAAAAGGCGCCAAAAACGCGATCATGGTATCGGTGGCCTGCGCCGCGGCCGGAATTATCGTCGGCATGGTGACCCTGACCGGCATGGGACTGAAATTTTCCAGTCTGGTCCTGGATCTGAGCTACGGCATCAAGGCCCTGGCCATTTTGCTGATCGGGGCCGCTTCGTTGGTGCTGGGTATGGGCCTGCCGGTGACGGCCAGCTACATCGTCCTGGCCACCCTGGCCGGTCCGGCCCTGTTGGACATGGGCGTGCCCCTGATGGTGGCCCACATGATCGTTTTCTGGTACTCCCAGGACGCCAATGTGACCCCGCCGGTCAGCCTGGCCAGCTTCGCCGGCGCCGGCGTGGCCGGCGCCAACCCCATGCGCACGGCCTTCACCTCCTGGAAGCTGGCCAAGGGGCTGTACATCATTCCCATCGTCATGGCCTACCGGCCCTTGCTGGGCATGGGCGACGCTTACGAGCTGCTGCACTGGCAGGTGATCTGGACCATGCTGATCACCACCTTGGGGCTGATTGCCTTTGCCTCGGCAATCGAGCGTCATTTCATCCACCGGGCCACCTGGCCGGAGACCATTCTGTTCGGGATCGCCGCCGTCGGCCTCCTGTGGCCCCGCTACTGGGCCGACCTGCTGGGGTTGGGTGCCTTTGCAGCGGCGGGCGCAATGCAAAAATGGTTGCCGCACGGTCGCTGAGTCCGCTATAGTCAGCCGCATTTCATCGAAAGTGCTGTTCAAGCAAAGGATAAAGAGAGAGATGAGCGACATCTATGCAAAACTGGCCCGCCACCTGGACCGCCTGCCGAGCGGCTTTCCGCCGACCGAATCGGGCGTCGAAATACGAATCCTGCGGCGCCTGTTCGAACCCGAAGAGGCCGAGCTGGCCACCTGGCTGACCATGCTGCCCGAACCGGCGGCAGGCATTTCCGAGCGCTCCGGCCGGCAGGTTTCCGAGTTGGCCGACCGATTGGAGTCGATGGCCGGAAAGGGCCTGATCTTCCGTTCCACGAAAGGCGGCCGGGCACTTTACAGCGCGGCCCAGTTCATGATCGGGATCTGGGAATACCACCTCAACGACCTGGACGAAGATCTGATCCGCGATGTCAACGAATACATGCCCACCTTGATGAGGCAAAGCTGGCTGGGCACCCGGACCAAGCAGCTGCGGGTCGTGCCGGTGGCCCAGAGCGTATCGGCCGAGATGGGGGTCATGCCCTTTGAGGCGGCCGAGGCGATCATCGCGCGGCAGTCCAAAATCGTGGTCTCCCCCTGTATCTGCCGCAAAGAGCAGAAGATGATCGGCAAGGGCTGCGACAAGCCCATGGAGGCCTGCTTTTCATTTGGCGGGGCGGCCTTCTACTATGAGCACAACGGCTTGGGCCGTGAGATCGGCCAAGCGGAAGCGCTGGAGATTCTCAAGGCCGGCGTCGAGGCCGGGCTGGTGCTCCAGCCCGGCAATCAGCAAAAAGCGGTCAACATCTGCATGTGCTGCGGCTGCTGCTGCGGGGTGCTGAAAAATCTGAAAACCATGGACAAGCCCGCCCAGGTGGTGCATTCTAACTACTACGCCCAGGTGGATGACCAGGCCTGCACCGGATGTGAGGCCTGCCTGGCGCGATGCCAGATGGATGCCATCAGCATGACCGAAACCGCCCAGGTGAATCTGGAGCGCTGCATCGGCTGCGGTCTGTGCGTCACCGAGTGCCCCACCGATGCCATGACCCTCCGGCAAAAAGCCGCCGAGGCGCACTACGTGCCGCCGCGAAATGTCGTCGAGACTTACATGAACATCGCCCAGGAGCGGGGGCTGATATGAAATTTTTGAAGCGGATCTTCGGTATCTGTGAAACCCGGCTGCCCGGCGACCCGCGGGCATGGACCCTGCAGAACAAAACGGTCCGGATCGATTTGGCGCGGGTTCCCGAACTCGATGCTCCCGGCGGCGCCGTGCGCCTGGAGGGCCAGGGCCTCGACCCGCGGCTGCTGGTGTTTCAGGGCGACGACGGTCGATTCCGGGCCGTGGCCAACCGCTGCACGCACATGGGGCGCCGCATCGATGTCATCGCCGGCGGCAACGCCATCCAGTGCTGCAGCGTCTCCAAATCGACCTTCGATTATGACGGCCGGCCGGTCGGCGGCGCCGCCAAACGGCCCCTGACCACCTATCCCGTTGCACAGCAAGGCGATACGCTCACGATTTCCCTGTCCGAGTAGCGCCGCGGTTCGGTTTTCGTGCAGCGGCCCCAAACCCTTTACATGGAAGCGGGAGAAGACATGCCAGTCATCAGAGTAGGGTCATACCGGTTGGAGATCACCAGTCACGTCGAGGGCAAATCGTCGTCACCGCGCGCAATCCGCGCGATTTACATTCAGCCGCACAGCTCGTACGAGGGAACGATCCAGTTCGCATACCTGTATTTCATCCCGCCGGCATCGGGCGGGCTGACCGTAAGCTCGACGGACCGCCGCGTTTACGCGCATCTGGACGAAAAAGATTTCAGGGACATGTATCATGTGCTGCAAACCGAAAGCCCGACCTATTTCGACTGGGAGGACGGCGTGCGCTTCAGGATCACCACCGACGAAGAACCGCCGGGCGAAGGGTGTCGGGATACCTCGTTATAAACACCGCGTTGGGGGTGTCTCGATTGGGTGCCGAGCGGCGCAATGCCGCCACTGAACGGTTGGAAGGGTCCTTTATGGCGAGGTTTTCAGTAGACGCCTCATGGTCTTCAGATAGCCGGGTGCGCACTGAAGGTAAAAAGAGAGTCCCTTGGAAAAGTTCATACCCACCACACCGTCGATGAACATCTGGCTGATTTCGCGCTCCCGCTTCAAAATCGTCTGACAGCCGCTCAGAATGCGCGTTTCCTCCCTGGAGAGGGCCCTGGACAGGTAGCTGAAGGCGGTGCGCGCCCGGGGCTGATACATCCACAGGTAAAGCAGGTCCAGGGCGCCGATGATGATCAGCCTTTCCAGGTCCCTGACATCGGCATTGGGATTGATGCGCTCGTTGCCGATGGTGTCGAGCGTTTCCCACACGTTCAGCTCCGGCAGCAGGGTTTCCAGGCGGGCGTATGTGTCGAACAGCTGGGACACGGTGTCGGCGTAGTCCTTGAGACGGGTCTGGATGTTGCTGAAACGGTCCGCCGTTCCTTCGATCACACCGGCCACGGTGTCCGAGGCCCCTTTGGAGATGACGGCGGCCCATCGCTGCAGGTGGGCGTCAATTCCGGTTACGCCCAACAGGCCCAGCAGGGTGCCGATGGCTAGATTGAAAGCGATGGCGATGGGAATCGACAGGAGCGTGCGGAAAAAGTTGCCGTACACGGCTCCCCGGGGGAACCCGCGAAACAGATTGTGGCTGGACAGGTAGATGCCGTTGGCCAGGGCCATGGTCGCATAGAGGGCCAGGGGGTTGGTGGCCGTGGTGATCCCCATCAGGCGGTCCAGCAGGACCGTCTTGACCAGGTAGTCCAAAAGGGGCACGGAAAATCCGGTAAAGAGCAGTGAATCGGACAGCCGGTCCCAGCTGACGTAGTCGTTCCAGCGCAGCAGCGGGGTGCGGCCGATCCCGCCGCCGCCCAGCACCGACTGGACGACGTTGCGCACTCCGGTGATGCCGAACCAGATGAAGGCGCCCAGGTAGGCCAGCACCCACCACGAGTTGGTCAGGTAGAAAGAGAGAAAGGCCGGGATGAATCCCATCAAAATCTTCAGCGCGTTGAGCAGTTTGCTGTTGAGATAAAAGAGCGGTATCCGGGGCCGGCCGGCATCTGCCGTGCGTTTGTCCACTTGCAGGCCGTTGTCGGAGCGTTCGGCGATGCCGCCCAGGGTGACGATATTGCCCGAGCGGTCCATCCGGGTGAGGTGTGTCTGAACCTGCCAGTCCACCTGGCCCGTTTTCCCCAGCAACCTGACAACGGGCAGGTGCTGAAGCTGCCGCTGATAAAGCCCCTGGGATCCTTTGGGGCTCTGGTGGGGAATGTGCGTGATGCGCTGGTAAACCGGTATCCGAAAGGGGATGATGCTGCGTTGGGTCTGGCCGGTCGCTTCCCGGAGATCGTCGGCCTGGCAGGTGGCCGCTTCCGGCGGTACGCGCTTGCAGCGCCGGCACAACCGGCGGGCGGCGTCGGGCAGCGTGTCCAGGATGGCCAGGCCCATGCCGAACATCTGGGCGGAGTGGCCGGTGGAATCGCTGCCGAACCTCGGTTTGAGGTGGGCGGACGCGTACATGGTGGTCAGGGCACTGATATCGTGCAGAATGATGCCCAGCTTTTCGACCCGCTCCGCCTTGCCGGGAAAGGGGTCGGCCGTGGCCATCCGTCCGATGATCTGCCGGATGATCCGTTTCAGCGCGATGGTGTTGCCCTGGTTGATGGCCAGCTGAAGCTCGCTGATCGCTTCGACGTGGCAGGCCTTGCCGGTCGCGTAGTCCTTGAGATTGAAGATCTCCAGCCGATTGATGAGGCCCTCGCAGTCGTAGAGAATCTCCACCACATCCTCGGGCAGCAGGCCGGTCAGGTTCAAGGTGACCCGAAAACCGGTGCGCAGGCCGGTGACGCGTTCCAGCAGCTGTCGGGGTGTCAGGTGGAGCAGTTGCGGCGTCTCGGGCGCGTCTTGGACCAGGTCGGGGTCGGGGATGTCCGGGTAGGCCGAGGGCCGCAGAAACCGATGCACGATGGTCTCCGAGTCGAGTTCGTTCATGCGCGCTATCCGCGCGGCGATTTGGGCCCGCAGGGTTTCATCGGCCTGCTGATGGGCGCTGCGCAGCGCATCCGTTTTGTGTTCCATCAGCGGGGTCAGCCGGGCGTGGATGTATTTGGCCAAATGCAGGATCGACGGTTGGCCGGGTCGCACGAAGGCCCGGAAATCCGCGGCATCCAGGGGCGGCAGGTCCAGTTCCAATTCGGCATTGAGGGCCGGGCGGTGGATCCGGTTGAAGGCCTCCAGGATCTCGAGCACGTATCGCTGGCGAAACATGCTCACCTCCCGCCCCTGGTCCATCAGCTGCCGGACCGGAGCCTCGGCCAGGAAGCAGAGGAAGGACTGGGCGTCGGCAAAGCCCCGTGGAACCCAGATGAGTTGGACGTATTTTCCCCTGAAGCGGGCCGGGAATTCGATGCCGATGCGCAGGTCGACCCCCATGATCTGGGCGGCCTCGAGCAGTTCGGCCGCCGAGGCGGGATCGATGAAGTTGTAATAGATGACCCGCAGCCGCCGGATCCCTTTGATCCAGGCGTCCATGATCAGATGGGAGGCCGACTTGCGGCCCTTGGTGTTGATGTCGTGCACGTGGTCGTCGAAGGCGAGTTGATTCCAGGCCTCCGGCATCTCCAGCAGGTGATAGCGGCGCAGCATCCTCCTGACGATGCGGGGTTTGCCGCTGGCCGCGCGCCTGAAATCGTGGGCCAGCTTGAGTTGATCGATCTCGTTGCCGTGGGCCCGGATCAGGTCCTTCATGATCGACAGCAGTACCCGGGCGGCATTTTTGGGCATGCTGCCGGCCGGAGCCGTCAGGACCTCGTCGCGCAGAGAGCGCAGGGCGGTGAGGCGATCCTCGAGGTCCCCGGCCGCCAGAGACGCGAACAGGTGCGTAATGGCATAGGCGATGCGCAGCCCCCGCGTCTCGGCCATCTCTTTGATGCCGTGGGGGTGGAACCAGGGCAAGAGGTTTTTTTTGCCGATCGTGTCGGGGCCGGATCTGCTCAGGATACCGTTGACCAGTTTGAGAAGATCGCGGTCGCGTTGGTCGAAAAAGAGACTCAATGGGCCTCCGTGCAATGGGTTGGGCCGCAGGGCCGGTCACGCCCGGCCAGCGATGATCTCGCCGAATGCCGGCCGAGGCCTGCCTGGCCGTCATCCGACGGTCATGTTTACCATATATAACGCATAAATTAAATTGCCGATCGCCGTGCCCTATCCCAGGTTGATCAAACAGACCGACAGCGCCGCCATGATCAGGAAGGCGTAGTTGGCCGGTCGAAGCCGTTCCCGCCAGCACAGCAGGCCGGCCACGGTCGTAACGGCGATGACCCCCACGCCCAGCGTGGGATAGGCCACGGCGCCGGGCAGGTGTGCGAGGGTCCGGATCCAGAAATAGGTGGCCAGCAGATTGGTCGATCCCAGCATAAACCCCAGCAACAGGCACTCCCGTCCGGGAGCGGGGCGTTTGAAGAGCTGGGGCAAGGTCAGCAGGAGGGCGGTGCCGAAGATGATTGCCATAAAGGCGCCCGGATCGGCCGTGGGCGCCATTTCCGCCTGTACCTTGAACGCGAAATCGGTCAGCCCGTAAGCGACAAACAGCAGCAGCCCCCAGACCATCGTCCGCAGGGCGCTGCGGCCGGCCGGATTGAACTGCAGTGGTTCGGGACTGGCCAGGGGCAGGCAGGCAAAGGCCAGAACGATTCCCAGAACCTGGTAGCCGCCGGCCCGCTCGGTAAAGCAGATCAAAGAGCCCAGGGTGGGCAGGGCCGCGGACAGACGCATGAGGGTGGTCGACAGCGTCAAGCCGCCGACGGCAATGGCGCGGTCGAACAGCCAGAGGCAGAGCACGTACATGCCGCCGATGTAAAGGCCCAAACACCAGGTAAGGATCGAATTTTGACCCAGGGTTCGCCCGGCGCCCCAGGCGATCAGGCTCGTGGTGCAGATCAGATAGTTGACCGCCAGGAACTGGCCCAGGTCGACCCGTCTGGAATTGGCGAGTTTCATGGTGATGGCGACGCCGCTGGAAAAGGCAATGGCCAGCGCCAACAGGGCAAAACCGTTCATTTTCTCCCTTAGCTTTTGGGGTTGCCGGTCGGGTGCATGCGACCCCATAGCCTATTTGGGAAATGAAAGACAGGCTGATTTAAAGGGTTGACTTTGCCGGTCGCATTTGAAACCTGAAGGCATCTTGAAGCGGCCCCGGCCAACGCAACCCCATTCAAAAAAAGGAGCTGCAGCATATGGACTCGAAAGGCCTTCGTGGCGGGATCTACCAACCCCTGTCACCCGACGGTGTCGCTGCCGTCCACGACGCATCGTTGACCATCCTGGAAAAGACCGGTCTCACCTACGAAGCCGGGCTGGACGACACCGTGGGCCTGCTGGCCGATGCCGGGGCAAGCGTGGACCGCAAGATGAAACGGGTTCGTTTCCGGCGCGAGCTGATCCACGAGCAGGTGGCCAAAGCGCCGGCACGGGTGATCCTGTACAGCCGCGACGGCAAAAACGACCTGGACCTGAGCGACGACAAGGTGCATCTGGGAACCGGCGGCGCTGCCGTCAAGATCCTCGACCTGGATACCGGCCAGCCTCGCCCGTCGACCCTCAAGGACCTGTACGACCTCGGGCGGCTGGTGGACCGGCTCGACCATATCCACTTCTTCCTGCGGCCGTGCATCCCCACCGACATTCCCGAATCCGACTACGATGTCAACATGTTCTACGCCTGCCTCAAGGCTACTGGCAAGCACGTCATGAGCGGGGTCAACGACGAGGCCGGGCTGGATCGGGTCATCGACCTGGCGGGCCTTGTGGCCGGTGGGCCAGAGGCGCTGCGGACCAGGCCCTTCATCTCGGTCATCACCTCGTTTGCCATCTCGCCGCTGAAGCTGTGCACCCAGTCGACGCGCATCATGCAGGCCTGCAACCGCCGGGGCATCCCGGTGGCCCTGTCGGCCGCGCCCATGTCCGGCTCCACCAGTCCCATGACCATGGCCGGCACCCTGGCCCAGCTGCACGCCGAGCAACTGGCCGGCATTGCGATCTGCCAGCTGACCCGGCCCGGCGCGCCGCTGCTGTACGGCGGCATTCCCGGCATGGCCAACATGGCCACCATGGGCTATCTGGGGGGCGGCGTGGAGTGCGGTATGATGAACGCGGCCATCCACCAGCTGGCCGCTCACATCAAGGTTCCCAACTACAACTCCGCCGGCCTGTCCGATGCCAAGCTGCCCGATGCCCAGGCCGGCTGGGAAAAGGCCATGACGATCCTGCTGGCCGCCATGGGCGGTTCCAACTACATGCACCACAGCGCCGGCATGCTGGAATCCATGCTCACGGTGGCGCCCGAGCAGTTCGTAATCGACGACGAGATCATCGGCATGGCCTGCAGGGTGCTCGAGGGCATCGTCGTGGATGCCGACCACCTGGCGCTGGACGCGATCGACGCCGTGGGCCCGGGCGGCAACTTCATGATGTCGGCCCACACGATGCGGCACATGCGCAGCGAGTACTTCCAGGGCAACGGCGTTTCCGACCGCCGGATTCGCAGCCAGTGGGAGCAGGGCGGGGCGCTGGACGCCCGCGAGCGGGCCAGGGGCATTGCCCGCAAGATACTGGCGGCCCCGGCCGCCCCCTATCTGCCGGCGGACGTCGACCGCACGATTCGCGAAACGTTCACCATCCGACTTGAGGCGCATTGACCCGATCCGTTGCCGATCGGATCGATGCCGGCGCACCCGGCGTCGTCGAGGCCGACCGCCCGATGACGGCGGCCTGACTGTGGCGTCGGGCGGATGATCAAACAGGTTTGGTCCGCCGAGCGGTGGACGAGCGTCGACCCGATCATTGACGGCTGCCTGCTGGAAAGGGGATAGTCAGGTGGCCGCGGCCTGCCGCACCAGGCGGCCCACCTTGGCCACATAGCCCTTGATGTCGCACTTGCGCTCCAGGCCGCCGGCCGTCATGCTGCGGACCTTGCCGAAAATCGGCCGCTGGAACCAGGCACGGTCGTGCTTGCCGAAAATCCAGGCCACGCCGGCAAAGGAGTTGGCGTCGCGGCCGTCCAGAAAATACTTGTTGTTGATGGCCAGAGTCGTTTCGAAGGCCGACTCGGGGCTGGGGGACCACTCCAGGATCTTCTTGCCCCAGTACATGCGCATATAGTTGTGCATGTAGCCGGTGTGCTTCATTTCCAGCATGGCCGCGTTCCAGTAGGGATCGTGGGTCTTTGCCGCCTCGAGCTCCGCGCGCGAATACAAGTGCTCACGCGGGTCGCCGGCGTGTTCTTCCAGCGATTGCCGCGCCCATGCGGGCAGGCAGCCGTAGTGGTCGTAGTCGGCCGTGTAGTGCACGAAATTGACCGCCAGCTCGCGGCGCACCAGCAGCTCTTCCAGGTAACCCTCCCGGTCAGCCTTTTTTCCGCTGCCGGCGTCGCGCACGCGCAGGGCCAGGTAGACCGGCGAGATCTGCCCGAAGTGCAGGTAGGGGCTCAAGGCGGAGGTGCCGTCGGTCTGGGGCTGGTTGCGATGGGCGTCGTAGCGGGCCAGGCGGCGGTCGATAAAGCCTTCCAGGCGCTGTTTCGCCGCCCTGGTGCCGCCGGTGAAAAAGTCGCTGACCGGCGGCACGTCCCGGTCGACGGTCAAGTTCGCCAACACGTGATCGATGTCGCCGATGTCGATGCCGCCGACACCCAGGTCGAGGGAGTCGACCTTTGGTCGGACGGAGACGGGCAGCTTCAAACAGCCCGCCAGGTGCCGTCGAATCCGCGGCCGAATGGTGCGGGCGGCGTATTCGGCCTTGTCGGAAACCAGGCCCACGGGCACGACCACATCCCCTTCGACCTGCACCGCCCGGCATCCGGCCTCGCTTGCCACAGTTCGGCGCCAGCGGCGCTGGTGGCGGGTGTAGCCCACGTCGCAGACGATCGATGCCGCCCGGCGCCCCAGTTCCAGGGCCACCGCCGGCGGGTCGCCCAGCCGCACCACCAGGCCGATGCCCAGGCGCTGCAGACCCGTCTGGACATCCTGCAGTCCTTCGAGCATGAAGCGGTAGTGGCGCCAGTTGGCCTCGGGATAGGCGTCGGTCAGCGCGAAAACCACCACCACCGGCAGCTGGAGGCGGTTGGCTTCGCCGATGGCCAACTCCAGGGCCGGGTTGTGTTCGGCCCGCTGGGACTGCTGCATCCAGTAGAGCACGTAGTCGCCCCGGACGATCTTGGCATCGTTGAGCGGCTGAATCCGCGCCTGGTCGGCATTCACTTTTCCGCCTCCCCCATCATCGTTCACGGTTGGCCGGCGGCACGCTTCTCGATCGCCTTGCGGTCCTCCAGCCAGGCCTTTAGGTCGGCGGTGGCCTGGCCGAGCTGGTAGCGGCCGTCGGCAAACACGCCGTAATCGCCGCCGCCGGCCATGGCGGCGGCAAAGCGGATCGTGTTGGCGTAAAAGAGCCAGGCATCGCTCCAGCGCCGCTCGCTGTGTTCGTCGAAGGGATTGGCGCCCTGGTCCAGTCCCTGGGCGTATCCGTGGGCCCACCCCTGGGCCATGATGTCGGTGATGGCGCCAACCGCCTGGTTGGACCGCTCGATGGTGTTGGTGTAGCGTCGCCAGTGCCCCGTGACCCAGGATGTGGCGTGGCAGGCCCGGCAGGAGGCCTGCATGGTCTGGGTGCGCGCCGCCTGCGTGGCGGCATCGATCAGAAACCCCTCGGCCAGCCCGCCCTTCAGATCGGTGGGCAGGGGCTGACCGTCGGCGTTGCGGATGATGGTCGTGTCCGGCGACGCTGGCTGCGGGTGGGCGTAGATCAGCCCGAAAATCCGCCAGGCCAGGCGGTCCTTCATCTCGTGGGTGCGCTGGCTGATGACCGTCTCGTCGGGGTCCACCACCAGGCTGATGTGACAGGCGGCGCAGGTCGGGGCCGTAAAGTCGCGCCCCACGGTCCAGGGCACGGTCTTGAAATCCCACTCCTGGTGCTTGGCCGAATAGATGTTGCCGTGCTTGCTGGTCTCGTAGACTTTATAGGCCGGCACGTCCGGTCCCACGTGGCACTCCTTGCAGGTGTGCGGCTTGCGGGCCATCTCGATCGAAAAGGCGTGCCGGGTGTGGCAGGCCGAGCAGGCCCCCTTGCTGCCGTCCAGATTGACGCGCCCCACGCCCTGATTGGGCCACCCGTCGATGACCGGGAAGGTCAGTTCGCCGGCGTCGGTGTCGCGCACCTCGGTTCCGCTGACCGCCAGCACGGTGCCGTGGCAGTAATAGCACGCTTCGGCGCGCGTGTCGGCGTCGGCGGGGGTCAGTTTCAGCTGACCGTTCTCGAAAGACCGCCCGGCCAGGATGGCGTGCTCGAGCTGGTTGTAGATGCGGTTGTCGGCCAGGTTGGCCACGGCATGGGCCATGAGGTTGCGTGAGTACTGCTCGGCCTCGACGGCGTGGCAGGTGCGGCAGTCGTTGGGGCTGACCACCACATGGACCTCGTGCCCGTTGTGGTCGAAGGTGTCGGCATGGGCCTCGGGCCGCAGCCCGTGGCACTCGGCGCAGCCCACGGCGATGTGCTGCAGGTCTTCGGGAACCGTCTTGCTGGAGACCTTCAGGGCCAGTTCGCCGACCTGCATCGCTTTGGCCGGTGTGGTCGCCGCATGCCGGCTGGCCTGCCAGCCCGCCACGATCCCGGGGTGGAAGACGGCGTGGCAGTCCAGGCACTCCTGGGTGGCCTCGCTGACCGGAATACTCTCTTCACAGGCCACTGATACGGGTATCAGCAGCACGAGAATCAACAGTACGGAGCGGCACGCGTTCACGAAGCACCTCCTTATTGGTGGGCGGGCAGGGCAGCCGTCGAGCGAAAGGGATATGGCGGCACCATACCGGAATTGCAGGCGTTCGTCCAGCCTCCATGCCAGCGGGAGGGTCTGTTTTCGGTGATATCGGTAAGAATTAGAAAAACTAATCATTACAACGATTTTTGATTGACACGCGACCGCGTCCGTCGCTAAGCATGAGCGCTTCGATAGTTCAATTTTGACTCAACCTCAAGGAGGAACAGCGCATGCGACACTTCGTCTTTCGGAACCCCCTGATCTTGGCCATTGGGATGCTGCTGGTCTGGACAGCCGGCGCCGGCGCCCAGGACGGCTGCACCGCCATTTACGGAGACGGTGCCACCACCCTGCGACTGGCGACCGGCAGCCCCGGAGAGCTGGGCCTGGTGGAAGCGCTGGCCCAGACCTTCAACCAGTCGCACGATGCGCGGCTGTGCTGGATCAAGGCCGGCTCCGGGGCCTCGCTGAAGCTGCTCAGGGACAAAACCGTGGATCTGGTCATGGTGCATGCCCCGGCGGCCGAAAAACAGGCCCTGGCCGAGGGCTGGGCCGTCCAGCGCAGCCTGATCGGGTCCAATGAATTCTTTATCGTCGGGCCGGCCGACGACCCGGCCGGCATTGCCGATGCCGCCGATGCGGCCCAGGCCTACCAGCGCATCGCCGAGTCCCAGGCCCTGTTTTTTTCGCGCGCCGACAACTCCGGGACCCACAAAAAGGAGCTGGCCATCTGGGAAAAGGCGGGTTTGCAGCCCTTAGGCCCCTGGTATCGGCAAACCAGGACCTTCATGATGGCCACCTTGAAAATGGCCGACGACGAAAAGGGCTACTTCATGACCGACAGCAGTACCTGGGTGGCCGCCCGCAAAGAGCTCAAGCACCTGAAGATCCTGTTTCGCGGCGACCCGATGCTGATCAACACCTACCACGCCCTCTGCCAGCCGCCAGGCGCCACTGCGGCCCAGCCGCTGGCGGCCGCCTTCATCGAATTCGTGGTTTCCGACCCGGGACAGAAAATCGTCGGGACGTTCGGCGCGGATCGTTTCGGGGAGGGGTTGTACAACGATGCGGCCTATGCCAAACAGTTCGTGCATTAGACCGCAGCCGCCCACCGCCACCCAAGTTGGTGGGCACCGGTGGGCGGGTTTGGGAAGCGGGCTCCTGCTCTGGTTCAGCCCCAATGCTGCAACCATCGCGGGTGGCCCGCGCCAGGTTGTCGATCCGCCGGATCAGTTCCGGGCCTGCCGTTGGACCCAGAAGTTGACCACCTCGAACTGCTGTTGGCTGGTGTTGCCGTAGCGGTAGATGTAAGAGAAGATACCGGTCGTGTAAAGGTTGCCGGAGAAGTTGCCGGTGCCGATGTCACCCAGGCGCCCGCCATAGGTGACCGCATTCGACGTACCCCAGGAGTAGCCGGCGCTCACGCCGCCGCCGACGCTCACGCCGACCACGGCACCGCCGGTGGCCTCGAATTCATAGTCGTAGCCGATCTCCTTGCCGGCGCGGTAATTGGTTGTCTCCGTAAAGGTGATGCTGGTGCGCAGGGCGCCGGTTCCCGCACCGATCGTGACCGGATCGCCCTTGATGCCTTTGCCGACCAGTCGGTCACCAATTTCTCCCAGGGCGGCGCCGGAGGCAATGTCGACCAACTCCCCGGCCGGGCCGTAGCGGGCCAGCCCGCCGCTGTTGATCAACGCGTCGGCATCGGCCTCGGTCGGGTAGCTGTCGATGTCACCGGGGGTGTGCACGAACACGTTGTCGGCCACCTGGAAATAGCCTTCCGGGACGCTGGCGTTGTAGAACTCCCGCTCCACGGCGACTACGACCGGGTCGCGCGGCAGGTTGACCACCACCTTTTCACCGATCAGATCCGGGTCGGGATGCGACACGACGGTGTAGGTGTAGCGGTCCAGGGGAATGGTCGAGAAGACCACCTTGTCCTCGATCGGGCCGGTGTCGTAAAAAACGGACTTGGAGAGCTTGTAGGATCGGCTGGCCGAAAAGGTCGCCTTCACCGACACCTTCTTTTTTGATTTTCCACCGATGCCGAATATCTTGGCTTCGGCACCGACCCATCCGGATGCGCGCAGGTTGACGGCGGCATCCACCCCCGCGGTCTGACTGGCGGTGATACCGTAGGTGGTGATGCAGCGATTCAGGTTCTGGCCGATGCCCTCCTCACAGGGTGCCGCGGCCATGACCGCCATGATCACCGGCTCGGTGAAGACGAACTCGTAATCCCCCTCCGAATACTTCAGGGCCAGACCGTCCTTGTCGATGTTGCCGGGCGCCAGGATGGGAAAGATGCGGGCCTGGCCGTTGTAGAAGTCGGTGGCGACCGTGGTGATCCGAGACCACTCCTGATTCGGGCCGTCTTCGCCCCAGACGCTGATCCGGCCCAGCCAGCCGACATAGTTGATGATGTCCTCGCGCTCGTCGTTGTTGACGTCGCCGACGGTCATGCTGGCCATGGCAGTGCTGTAGACGGCGCCTTGATGGCCCTGGTCGTCGTAGATTTCGTCAAAGGGCAGCTCGTGTCGGACCACCCAGGGGCCGCCGCCCTCGACCCAGTCGTCGAAGACCAGCAGGTTGGCCTGGACCTCGGCCGCGCCGTCGCCGTCGATGTCCAGGGTGTTGATGAAGACGTGGCGTACCTTCAGGCGGTCGGTGACGACCTCGCAGCCCGAGGGGATGTAGTTGATCCGCTGCTGCCGTTCACCGATCGAGGCCAGGGAGTTGTCACCGCTGGCATTGTCCTCTAACGCCAGAAAGAGCTGGGTGTGGCTTTGGCAGGTGCTGGCCTGCAGGTCGGCCAGCCCGCCGAAGACGATTTCGGCCACGCCGTCGGCGTCGATGTCGCCGGCAGCGACGCTGGCGGCGACGGCCGTGAAGGTGGTGGGATCCTCGACCTGGACGAGGCGCTCCTCCTGCAGGGCCTCGAAGCCGGTCATGGCGTCGTCCCAGATCCAGTAGCGCGATCGGGCCACGGGGTCGTCGCCGGGGGATTGATACTCATTGACCACCACGATCAATTCCAGGGGGTTGTCGTAATCGATGTTGCCGGCGGCCATCTCCATGGAGAGCAGGCTGCCCGGAATTTTCTGGGCGTAGGACCAGTCCGGTTGAAAAGGGGATAGGGACGGATTGCCGTTGGCGTCGAATTCGATCACCAGCAGCTGGGCGCCGTCAGCGGTGCTGACGCCGACGACGACATCTTCGAAGCCGTCGCCGTCGACGTCGCTGGCGACCACACAGACATCCCGGATGTCGCCGATTTCGGCCATGACCGTGTTGGCGCGCGTCAGGCTGTCGGCGCTGCCCGGGTTGTCGATCACCTCGATCTGCAGGTCGCTGGCGCGCGCGGGCGTATCGGGGTCGACATAGGCCACGACCATCTCATCCAGGCCGTCCTTGTCGATATCCGCAGCGGCCGCGGCGCGCGTCGACTGGCTGCCCTGGTTGCTGGTGGCGCTGTATCCCGGCTGCGGGCTGTTGGTGTCCTGTTCCCAGATGGGTTCCGGCTGGATCGTGTTAAGAATGCCCAGCCCCACCTCGCCGGTGTCGTCGTCGGACAGCTCGATCACATAGTTGCCGTAGGGCAGGGCAACCGGTGAACCGACCGGGCTGGGGTCCTTGAAGCGCGGGCCGACGATGAACAGTTCGGCCGTAAAGATGTCGAAGGCCGAGCCCAGGGGGCTGTAGTCGTCGGGCAGCGGAACCGTTTTTCCGGTGCCGTCGCCGTCTTCGTCGACGGTGTAGGTTCGTTGGGTCTCTTCGGTGTTCACCCCCAGACTGTTCAGCGATGCTTCCAGCGTATCGTTTGATCGAGCCGGTGGCGGCGGGCTGGTCCCGGGAGTCGTTGTCGTCCCGCTGTCGCCGCTGCCACCGCCGCCGCCCCCGCACCCGATGAGGATGACGGCGGCGATCCCTGCCATTAAGCGCTTGGCCGAATATGATCTCATTGTTTTCATAAATTGGCTCCACATTCTCCGCCGGAGTTGCGACGGGTTTTGCATTCAAAAAAAAGAGGTGCTGACGGGCAAGGTGGACGGCCGGTGGAAGTGGGCCTGTCGCCTCGCTCCTGACGTGATGGAAGTAAACAATTAAGGTTGGCCGAGCATTGTGCGGTCCGGCGGCGGGGTTAAACCGCTGCCGGCGCTGCTCGGCAAAGATGAAACCGATTTCGATAAAAAATAGAGCCCGCTCGCAATCGATATGGGAATGTATCGATTCGGATTGCCGGCGAATAAGTGTTGATACGCCGTGTTTACAAGACTTTTATACCATGCGAAAAATAAATCGGTGTCTTCTATTCGTCAAAATGATTTTATCTATTGGCGGGTAGGGCGTGATTGAGATTGACAATCCGGCGCTTACAACCGTTGCAAAGCATTCAGGCATTCCGGGTGATGTGCCGATCTCGCGGATTCAGCGATGGTCGTTCAGACCGGCTGCGGCGAACAGCAGGCCGAAAGGGTGTCAGTCAACTTGAAGAATGGATTGGAATGTTGAGCGGGGTGGTGGTGAAACAGGTGCCCCTTATTTCCTGCGGCACGCCAGGCAAGGTGATCCGGTTGCTGTGGTTGGATTTTTCGAATTTCCGTGATTTCCACCCGCATCAGCCATCTGAGCGGTACGCCCCTGCGAGGCCTGATGGCGGCAACGCCTTCGCACGCCATCTGGATGATGGCATCTCGCAGGGGCGTTCATTCAATCCCCGATCAACGTGTTAATCGGCGTATACACCAGGTCGAAGGCCTCCGCCACGGCCCGGTAGGTGACCTGGCCGTCGATCACGTTGGCGCCCAGCCGGATCTCCGGGTTCTCCCGCATGGCCCGCTGCCAGCCCTTGTTGGCGATCTCCACCGCGTAGGGCAAGGTGGCGTTGGTCAAGGCCAGGGTGGAGGTCTTGGCCACGGCCCCGGGCATGTTGGCCACGCAGTAGTGGATCACCCCGTCGACCACGTAGGTCGGTTCGCCGTGGGTGGTGGCCTTGGAGGTCTCGAAACAGCCCCCCTGGTCGATGGCCACGTCCACCAGCACCGACCCCTTCTTCATGGTCCCCAGCATGTCCCGGGTCACCAGCCGCGGCGCCTTGGCCCCGGGGATCAGCACCGCGCCCACCACCACGTCGGCCTCTTTCACCAGCTTGCGGATCGTGGCCGGGCTGGACATCAGGGTGAAGCAGTTGGCCGGCATCACGTCGCTCAGGTAGCGCAGCCGGTCCAGGTTCATGTCCAGCAGGTAGACCTTGGCACCCAACCCGCAGGCCATCTTGGCCGCGTTGACGCCCACCACGCCGCCGCCGATCACCACCACCGTGCCCGGGTCCACGCCGGGGACGCCGCCCAGCAGCACCCCGTGGCCGCCCTGGGCCATCTCCAGGTACTTGGCCCCCTGCTGGATGGCCATGCGCCCGGCCACCTCGCTCATGGGGGTCAGCAGGGGCAGGCTGCCGTCGGCCTTCTGGATGGTTTCGTAGGCGATGCTCACCGAGCGGCTCTTGATCAGGGCCCGGGTCTGGGTCTCGTCGGCGGCCAGGTGCAGGTAGGTGAAGACGATCTGGCCCGGCCGGATCAGGTCGTACTCGGGGGGCAGGGGCTCTTTGACATGCATGACCATGTCCGCCGCAGCGAAGATCTCCCCGGGCGTGTCGATCATCTTGGCCCCGGCCTTGACGTAGGCCGCGTCGGCAAAGCCGCTGCCGGCCCCGGCGTTTTTCTCCACCATCACCGTGTGCCCGTTGTGGATCATCACTTCCACGCCGGCCGGGGTCATGCAGACGCGGTTCTCCTCGCTCTTGATCTCTTTCAGAATGCCTACTTTCATCGCTCCCTCCTTGTCGAAAGCTTTCGCGGATATGTAACTGTCATTAAACCATTCCAGGGGGGAATGCAAACAGCACTTGATCGGGTTCCATCCGCATCGGTTAGGCGTTCAATGACGGCACCAGCGTTGTTTTAAGGTGCATGCATGCGATCTGCCGGCAGCCTGTCGATGCTGAAAAGGTGCAGCGGTTCGCGGATGCCTTTGACCCGGACCGGCGGCTGAGCCCGCATGGCGGTGTCGGGGTCGAGGCTGCGGTAGACCGTGTCGCTGAGCAGGATGTCCGTGTCGAGATCCTTGTTCAGGTCCTGGATCCGGGAGGCGATGTTGACGGCTTCGCCGACCAGGGCGTAGGAGAGCCGCTGGGAGCTGCCGATATTGGCGGCCACCACCTTGCCGGTGTGCAGGCCGATCCCGTGCCGCAGCGGCGGATACCCCTGCCGGGACAGGTCGAGGTTGACCTGGGACAGGCGCCTGCGCATCTCCAGGGCCGCATCGACGGCACACTGCTGATGATGGTCCAGGGCCACGGGTGCGCCGAACACCGCTTCGATTTCATCGCCGATAAACTGAAGCACCAGGCCGTGATGCGATGTGATGGCCGCTGACATGGATTCGAAATAGGTGTTGATGATCGTCACCACCTCGCCCGGTGGAATCGCTTCGACCATCCGGGTAAAATCGCGCAGGTCGGCGAACAGCACGGTGACCTCCTTGAGTTCGCCTTTCAATGACACGCGTCCGGCCAGGATTTCGTCGCGGACCTGTTTGGAGACATATTTGCCGAAGGTCTCGTTGAGAAAGTCGCGCTCCTGCTGCTGCCGGCGCTGGCGGTCGACCATCCAGCCGGTGAGCAGGGCCATCAGATTGAACCCGGCCACCTGGAGGCCGACCAGCGCGGCGGATGTGGCCTGGAGATCGATGCTGCGGGTGAAAACATGCGCATAGACGATCGTGGCCGCCACCGACGTCGCCAGGGCGGCCTTCAAGCCGAACCACAGCCCGGCCAGGACAATCGGAAAGAAGTACAGCTCGCGATGCATGAGGTGGGCGCCGAAAAACCCCACGATGGGAAGATGGTGAACGATCGTCACCAGTACCAGCAGCAAGGTGACGATGCCCCCTTTGAGGAGAACGAAAGGTTCCCTGGGGCGGTTTTGCAGATGGGCATGTGCCATGGCATTTCCGATTCGGCCCGCTTTTCTAGAGGCATCGGTGGGGCCTGCAACCGGTTGTGCCAGGCCCTGCCGATGCAAACCGGCCGACGCCTACATGTGGTGGTACCAGAACTTGAAGACGCGCTGCTGCGCTTGATGTTGGACCAGGCAGATCACCCCGTACTTGCCCGCCTCGGCGAAGGTGAAGTTGGCGGCCAGTATCCCGCTGTAATTTTGCAGCGGGCTGATCTGCTCCCGGCCGTCGGGGCCGATCACCTTGATTTTGCCGATGGCCTCCGTAACGGGCTCCCCTCCCTCGGCCTCGGACAGGTTGACCATGATGTGATGGGTGTCGCCCTTGTCGGAGGTCATGTTCATGCTGGCCAGGCTCATCACCTCGAAGGTCGCATGCATGCCGTCCACCGTATCCTCGTACTTGAAGGTGCCGCCGTGCATATCCGTGCCGTGGCCGCCGTGGTCGCCGCTGCTGTCGGCGGCCTTTTCCTGACTCTGGGCGGTGCCGTGGCTGTCGTGTCCCTGCATGGCCGCTGCCGGTGCGGCGATCAGGGTGGCGAACCATACCGCTATCAACAATGTCTGCTTTTTCATGTTCAATCCTTTCTGGTCTGGTAGGTGTGCAGTCGCGCAAACGCGACGGTGAATCGCTTGGCCTATCGATCTGTTTCACCATCCGGCAGGGCCCAACCCTTCCAGATGGCGTATATGACCGGCACCACGATCAGGGTCAGCACGGTCGCGCTGACCATGCCGCCGATCATGGGGGCGGCGATGCGTTTCATCACTTCGGAGCCGGATCCATGACTCCACATGATCGGTGCCAGGCCCGCCATGGTGGCCACGACGGTCATCATCTTGGGACGCACCCGCAGCACGGCCCCTTCCACGATGGCCGCGTGCAGATGGCGGCGGTTGAAGCCCTCGCCATGGCGCTTTTTAAATTTGCGGTAGGCGATATCCAGGTAAATCAGCATGACCACGCCGGTTTCGGCCGCCACCCCGGCCAGGGCGATGAAGCCGACGCCCACGGCCACACTCATGTTGTATCCCAGCAGGTACATCAGCCAGAATCCGCCGGTCAGCGCAAACGGCACGCTGAGCATTACCAGCAGGCTCTCGGCGATGCTTTTGAAGTTGAGATAGAGCAGCAGAAAGATGATCAGCAGGGTCACGGGGACCACGACCAGCAGTCGCTTTTCGGCGCGCACCATGTACTCGTACTGGCCGCTCCACACCAGGCTGTAGCCCGGCGGCAGGTCCAGTCTTTCCTCAACGGCCTGCCGGGCGGTTTCGACATAGGTGCCCACATCGATGCCGCTCAGGTCGACATAGACATAGGCGCTGTTGCGGGAATTTTCGCTTTTGACGACCGGCGGGCCCTTGACGATGCGGATGTCGGCCAATTGGGCGATGGGCACCTGGGCACCAGTGGGCGTCGGCACCAGGATGCGTCGCAGCTTTTCGGGCGTGTCGCGCAGTTCACTGCCGTAGCGCAGGTTGACCGGGTAGCGCTCCAGTCCTTCCACGGTCTGGGTGATGTTCATGCCGCCGACCGCGGTCATGATGATGTCCTGGACATCGCCCACGGTCAGCCCGTAGCGGGCGGCCTCGACCCGACGGATCTCGTAGTCCAGGAAATTGCCGCCGGTCACCCGCTCCGCATAGACGCTCAAGGTCCCCGGCACCTCCCGCATGATGGCCTCCACCCGTTCGCCCAGATCGCTGAGCACGCTCAGATCGTCGCCCATGATCTTGATGCCGACCGGGGTCTTGATGCCGGTCGAGAGCATGTCGATGCGGGTCTTGATGGGCATGGTCCAGGCGTTGGTCAGGCCGGGAAACTGAATGGCCTTGTCCAGCTCGTCGATCAGCTTCGCCATGGTCATGCCGTCGCGCCATTCGGACGCCGGTTTGAGGGTGATGGTGGTCTCGATCATGCTCAGGGGCGCCGGATCGGTGGCCGACTCGGCCCGCCCGATTTTGCCGAAGACGTGCTGCACCTCGGGAAAGGCGGCGATGATGCGGTCGGTCTGCTGCAGCAGCTCCTTGGCCTTGGTGACGGATATGCCCGGCAAGGTGGTGGGCATGTAGAGCAGGTCGCCCTCGTTGAGCGGCGGCATGAACTCGGACCCCATGCGCTTGACCGGGATCCAGGTCACGGCCAGGATGACCGCCGCGGCAACCAGCACCATCGCTTTTCGGCGCAGCACCACCTTGATGATGGGATGGTAAACCCACAGCAGGAACCGGTTGACCGGGTTTTCCGTTTCGGTCCTGATCCGGCCGCGGATCAGGTAGCCCATGAGAATGGGCACGATCGTGACCGCCGCAACCGCTGCGCCGATCATGGCGTAAGTCTTGGTGAAGGCCAGGGGGCGAAACAGGCGCCCTTCCTGGGCTTCGAGGGTGAATACGGGCAGAAAGCTGACCGCGATGATCAGCAGTGAGAAGAACAAAGCCGGCCCCACCTCCGTGGCGGCGTCGGTGATCAGTTCCCAGTGGGGTTTCCTTCCGCCGTCGTGCTCGATGTGCTTGTGGGCGTTTTCGATCATGACGATGGCGCCGTCCACCATGGCGCCGATGGCGATGGCGATGCCGCCCAGGCTCATGATGTTGGCGTTGATCCCCTGGGCCCGCATGATGATAAAGCTGATCAGCACCCCAACGGGCAGGGTGAAGACGCCCACCATGGCGCTGCGGAAGTGAAACAGAAACATGGCGCACACGATGGCCACGATGACGCTTTCTTCGATCAGGGTGGTCTTGAGGTTGTCGATGGCCCGCAGGATCAGCCCGGATCGGTCGTAGACACTGTTTACGGTGACGCCCTCGGGCAGGCCGGATTCAAGCTCTTTCAGGCGTTGTTTGACATCTTCGATCACCTGCAGGGCGTTCTCTCCGTAGCGCATGACAATCACGCCGCCCACGACTTCTCCCTCTCCGTTGTAGTCGGCGATGCCCCGCCGCAGCTCGGGGCCGATCCTGACCGTGGCCACATTGCGCAGCAAAATGGGGATGCCGCGCTCGTCCACGCTCAGCGGGATGGTGTTCAGGTCGTCGATGGTCTTGATATATCCCAGCCCGCGCACCATGAACTCGGTTTCGCCCATCTCGACCACGCGCCCGCCCACATCGCTGTTGCTGCGCCAGATGGCCGTGCGGATCTTCTGGATGGGAATGTTGTAGGCCCGCAGCTTGTTGGGATCCACAACTACCTGATACTGCTTGACGAACCCGCCGATGGACGCCACTTCGGAGACGCCCGGCACGCCGGCCAGCTCGTAGCGCAGAAACCAGTCCTGAATGGAACGCAGCTGGGCCAGGTCGTGGCGGTCGCTTTCGAGCGTGTAGGCGAAAACCCAGCCGACGCCGGTGGCATCCGGCCCCAGAGAGGGGGAGACGCCCGGGGGCAGCCGGCGGGCCACGAAGTTGAGGTACTCCAGCACCCGGCTGCGGGCCCAGTAAAGGTCGGTGCCGTCCTCGAAGATGATGTAGACGAACGAAAGCCCGAAAAAGGAGAACCCGCGCACCACCTTGGCGAAAGGCACCGACAGCATGGCCGTGGTCAACGGATAGGTGACTTGATCCTCCACCACCTGGGGCGCCTGGCCGGGGTACTCGGTCAGCAGGATCACCTGCACGTCGGACAGATCCGGAATGGCATCCAAAGGGGTGTGTGCGATGGCATATATCCCGGCCGCCAGGACGGACAGGGTCGCCAGGATCACCAGGAACTTGTTTTTGACGGACAGCTCGATGATTTTTGCGATCATGGCCGGCTGTCCTTTTGCGGTTCCTGGACCGGCGCCGGCGCGTCGTCATCCATGGTCAGGCCTTTCATGTCCAGGTCGTCGTCCTGCATGGTCAAGCCGTCCATATTGAGGTCATCGCCGCTGTCGCCCGCCTCTGGGTTGCGAACCTCAAGCATCTTGGCAATGGCTTCCTTCAGGCGGCTCTCCGAATCGAACAGGAACTGGCCGGAGAGCACGATTTCATCGCCCTCGGAAAGGCCCTCAATCACTTCGAAGGTATAGTCGTTGCCCTCAACTCCCAGGGTCACCTCCCTGGGCTCGAATTTGCCCTTGCCTCTGGAGACGAAGACCCGTTTGCGCACACCGCTGTCGATTACCGCCTCCTGGGGGACCACCAGCCGTTCGCCCGGCAGGGTGTTGTGCAGGTAGACGTTGGCGTACATCCCGGGCTTGAGTTTGTCGTCCGGGTTAGGAAAAGAGAGCCGCAGCCGGGCCGTGCGGGTCTTGGGATCCAGGAAGGGGTAAATGAAGAGCACTTCTCCGGAATAGCGTTTGCCGGGGGTATAAGCCAGGTCCATTTCGGCGGGCATGCCCTTGTAGACCCAGGGCAGCTCGTATTCGTAGATGTCCACATCCACCCATATAGTGGACAGGTCGGCGATTTCATACTGGTGCTCGCCGGCTTTGACGTAATGCCCTTTCAGGGCGTTTTTCACGATGACCACGCCGGAGGCCGGCGAAAAGATGGTGACCGTTTTCTGGATCTCGCCGGCAGCCTCCAAATGGGCAATCTGTTCATCGGTGAGGTCCCAGTAGGCCAGGCGGGTGCGCGAGGCATCCAGCAGCCGGCTGTCTCCCTTGCGGGGGCTACCGTTCAGCCCCTTCTGCTGTTGAAGGGCGATGAGGTATTCCTGCTGGGCGGTCAGCAGATCGGGGCTGTAGATATCAAACAGCGGCTGGCCCTTTGCCACCCGTTCTCCTACAAAATCCACGTAAAGTGCCTCGATCCACCCGTTGAACTTGACGTTTACCGAATAGAGCCCGGTTTCGTCGGTGGTGATGGTCCCGAAGGTGCGGATCGTTTTGGAGATGGCTTGCCGCTTTACCCGGCCCAATCGCACGCCCATGTTCTGCTGGGTCACGGGATCGATGCGGATGGTGGAGCTGGGTTCCTTCTCCTCTCCCGCTTCCTCGTATACCGGCACCAGGTCCATGCCCATGGGCGATTTTCCGGGCTCGTCGCGGATGTAGGTCGGGTCCATGGGCGCCACCCAGTACTTGATTGTTTTGCCGGTCTTGGGGTCCGCCATGCCGGCCTTGAGCGTCTCTTCGGCCTGGGCCCTAGACGGTCCCAGAATAGAAAACCATGGCCTGCCGCCAGCCGTCGACAAGGGGGCCACATTCAGCGCGAGGGCCACGAAACCAGCCGCCAAAGTGCTAATGGTTTGTTTTGAAAACATGACAAGGCATCCTTTCTGGTTGGTTCCGTTGTTCAGGGCCATCGCGCGCCTACCCGCCGCTGCAGTTCAGTTCTGGCGATGCCGACATCGCTGTTGCGGCGTTCGCTGGCCAGGTTGACCTCGAGCCAGTCGGTGTAGGAGGCGATCACGTCGGCGAAGGAGACCCCGCCCGATTCGTACCCCCGGGTGGAGACCTCCAGGGAGGTTCGCGACAGTTCCAGCAGGCGCTCTTTGTACAGGGAACGTTCCCGGCGCGCGCGGTCCAGCTCGAACCAGGCGGCGCGCACCATCAGCCGGGTGCGGGCCTCGGCCTCGGTGAGATCGCTGCGCAGGCCGTCAAGCTTGTGCCGAGTCTCCCTGAGATAGGCGTCACGGGTGCCAAACCAGGCGTTTTTGGGCAGGCCGTCGCCCCGGGTTGCCGATATTGATGTGCTGAAGGCGGGTTTCATCGCCATGCTGCCTGCCTGCAGCGCGGCCTGGTCGGTGTAAAGCGAGTAGTTGGCCGAGAAGGCCGGCTGGATCATGGTCTCGGCCATCTCCAGCATGCGTTCCATCTTGCCCACCATGGCCCGCATGCGGATTAATTCCTGGCGGTTTTCCAGTGCCAGCGGATAGAGGTCGTCCAGTCGGGGGAGCGACAGGTCCGGAGTGGTCGTCGCCGGCCGGCCGAGAGAAGGCCCCGGTGGCAGGTTCATCAGGGCCAGCAGTTCGCTCTCTATGTTGACGCGCTGTTGGCTAACGGTATCCAGTTGCGCTTCGAGCTTTTCACGGCCCATGCGAATTTTAATCACATCCTGGTAACTGGTTTTGCCGGCGCCGTAGCGGGTCGTCGCCACCGATTCCAGGTGGTTCAGCCGATCCAGCGTGTCGCGGGTGATCGCCAGGGCCCGGTGGGTGAAAAGCAGGTTCCAGTAGGCCACGTCGCCCTGGGCCAGCACGTCGCGTTGCATCAGGCTCAAATCCTGTTTGGCGATGGCCACGTTTTTTTCCGCGACCTGGCCCTTCAAAGCGGTAACCCCCGGGTAGGGGAATTGCATCTGAATGCTGTCGGACCCCCGCATGGGGCCCACGCCGGCCATGACGCTCTCGGTGAAGGCCGAGTATTGTCGCAAAATGTCGTCCAGCAGGGAGACTTGGTCGAAGCCTTCCAGGGCGGCTCGAAAACGGGCCGTGGCGCCCTGGATGGCCGGGCTGCGCAGCACGATGAGCGCCTGAGTCGTTTCAAGTGAAAAGCGAGCCTGCAGCAGGGCCAGCGTTTGCGCATCGTCGCCGGCCGCATCGGCGACGGCGGGGGGAATCGCCGCGACCGCCAATTCGTTGCCGTCCACCATGTTGGCCCAACGCTGGCGGGCCTGTTCGATGGCCTGCTTGGCGGCGGCGAAATCGTCCGCTGTTTGAGCGCGTTCAGATGATGCCGGCTGTCGCACAAGGGGCGGCGGCGTGTAGGCTTCCAGCTCCTGTTTGAGGTCGCGGTACCCGCCCCAAGCGGCACTGGCGGACCAGATCAGAAGCATCGCGGTGACGTGCGGCCCCGGGATTTTCATGGCTGATCCTCTCTGGCAGGCGATGTCGGCAGCTGCCTATCGCCGCCGGTCAGCGGCGCGCCGGCCACGCGTTCGAGCCGCGCCAGGCTGATGCCGTAGTCCGCCGTGGCGCGCGCCAGGGCCAGCTGAAAATTGTACCAGACCGATTGGGTCTCGATGAAGTCGGTGAATGATGCCTCTCCTTCCCGGTACCAGACTTCGGCCAGCTCCATGGCGCGGGCGGCCTGGGGCACCAAATCGGTCTGGTAGAGCGTGACGATCCGCTCGGCGGTGCGGGTCTTGAAATAGAGCGACCGGACCTGGGTCCGAACCGTGTTGATGCGGACCTGTTTCTCGGCCCGGGCCATGGATTTCTCGGCCCTGGCTTTGTCCACGCGGCTGTTGTTGCGGCCCAGCCACAGGGGAATCGAAATGCCTGCCTGGAGGCCGATGGCGTCTTGCCCGGCATCCTCGGGCGGCCTGGCCACATCCGGATTGCCGATGCCGGCATAAAACAGGCCCACTTTGAAATCGGGTAGGTTTTCAAAGCGTGCCAGGGCGACCTTGGCGTCGCCCTTGTCGACGCCCGCCTGGGCGATGAGAACTTCCTCCTGGTTGGCTTCCGCCAGCTGATAGGCAGCGCTCACCGCAACCGTCAGCGGCGTCAGCACGGGCGCTTCCAGGGGGCCCACAGCGGCGTCGGGCGGCCGGTCGAGCAATCCGTTGAGCCGGGTGATTTCGGTCTGCTCCAATTCGTCGAGCAGCAGCGCATCGTATTGAAGCTGACCGCTTTGGGACTGCGCCTTGACCACGTCGGTCAAGGTGGCACGGTCGTCGGCGTGGGCCGTTTCGCCGACCTTGCGAATGTGTTCGAGCAGGCCGGCGTTGTGCCGGGTGATGGTCTGGGCCTGGCGGAGGTACCACAGCTCAAAATAGGATTCCTTGACCGCCAGAATGGCCGCCTTGGCGGCCATGTCCAGCTTGAGACGAGCGATGCGGGCGTCGGCGGCCACCAGTTCACCGGCCTTGGAGAGTTTGCCGGGAAAAGGGATCTGCTGCGAAATCTGGGCGTTCCAGTCCTGGGGACCCAGGCGGGTCTCGATGGGTTCCGGGAACCAGGTGACCATCAGCTGGGGATCCGGATAGCCGGTCGCGACGCGGTACTGCTCGACGGTGACCCGCCAGGCTTCCCGGGCCTGCTGGATGGCGGGGTTGCGGGCGTAGGCCTGTTCGACCAGATCCGTCAGGCGGACCGTCGCAGTGCTGCCGTCGGTTGCCGGCTGCGATCCAGCACCGTCATCCCCGGCCACGGCGGCGGATGTTGTCAGACCGGCAGTCATCAGCACGACCGCCAGGGCGATCGGACCGATCAGCCCTGCCGGTCGTCTTGCGGCGGTTCGGTTACCTCTTTTTGAAGTCAGCAGTTTCATGTGCGCTCCCCAAGGGTGAGGCCAGGGCGGCGCGCCACCGGCGGGCCGCTTCGAGGCTCTGGACCAAATGGCGTATCAAACCGCGTGCCATTGTTTTAACAACTTGAAATAATAGATTATCTAAATTTTCTGATGCCAGCAGCGGCCAACGGGTGCGAAAAAACGACGCGGTTCGGAAGGCGGGTGGGACCGGGTGTGAAAAATATGATCAACCCGAGGCATGGCAGATACGGGTTAGGCGGTGGATGGTGCTAGATCAACGACTTGCAGTAGATGGCCTTGCCGTCGCCGACGGCATAGAAATCCTTGAGGACCGTTTCCAGGCGATAGCCGTTGTGCTCGTAAAAGGCCCGCGTGCTGGCATACTGAACGCGCTGGCTGGTGTCCACGTAAATGCGGCTGCCGCCGACGCGTTTGATGCGCCGCTCTGCTTCGGTCAGCAGGCGCCGTCCCAGACCGCGGCCCTGAAAATCCGGGTGAACGGCGATCCAGTAGAGATCGAAGCTCGACTCCGTGCAGGGGATGGGCCCGAAGCAGGCGTACCCGGCCAGGCGGCCGTAGTGGTCGGCCATGACGAATCGGTAGCCCGACGCGGCACCTTTTTGCAGGTGTTCGACGACCAGCTCCTCGGCAACGGCAACCTCTTGGGGGTGAAAGAAACCGGTGATCTCCACGAGACGGCGCACCCGCTCGGCATCCTCGGGCACAAGGGTGTCACGCATGGTGATGCCCTGCACCCGGTGGACCGGGGTATGGCGGCTGTCGGCCCACTGGCTGGCGCCGGCCACCAGCCCCCGAAAGAACGCTAAGGCGTTTTTGCCCAGGGTCTGGGTACGGTAGCCGCCCTCCTGGATAACGGCCATGGGCAGGCCCAGGGCGCCGATCATGCGGCCGTTGGTGTGAAAATCCTTGACGGTCAGCGACCAGGTGCCGGTGGGGTCGCCCTTGGCCGGGTCCAGGCCCAGGCCGATGATCAAAAACTGGGGTCGGTAGGCTTCGATGCGGCTCAGGGCCAGGGCCAGTGATTTGCGGTAGGCCTGGCCGTCGACGGCTTCGGGCAGGGGCAGGTTGAGGTTGAACCCTTCGCCCTCACCCTCGCCGCGCTCGTCTTCGAATCCACTGAAATAAGGGTAGGCGAATTTCGGGTGCCCGTGGATCGAGACGGTCAGCACGTCGCTGCGGCGGTAGAAGATGTCCTGGCCGCCGTTGCCGTGGTGGTAGTCGATGTCCAAGATGGCCACCTTGCCGTGGGCGCACAGGTACTGGGCGGCAATGGCGTTGTTGTTGAAATAGCAGAACCCGCCGAACGAGCGGCGTTCGGCGTGGTGGCCCGGGGGCCGGATCAGGGCGTAGGCGATGCGGCGGCCGTCCAGAATCTCGCGCGCGGCCGTCAGGGCGCAGTCCACGCTGCGCCGGGCCGCCAGGTAGGCGTTGGCGTTGATGGGGGTGAAGGTGTCGATGCAGTAGTAGCCCGACAGCACCGAGGGCTCCCTGGGCGGGCGGGTCTTGTTGCGGATCGGGAAGATGTATGGGTAGAGGGACTTGCCGGCCGGCACATCGGCGCAGGCCCGTTTCAGATAGCCCACGAAATCCGCGTCGTGTACGGCGGTGAGATGCTTTGCGGCAAAGGGTCTGGGCCCGATGCGAACGAACAGGCCGCTGGGCTCGATGGCGTTCAGGATGCGCTGCACGCGCACCGGCGACTCCACGTAGCCGCGCTCGTTGACGTGGTGAATGTCGTGTCGGTCGTTGACGATCAGGGCGATCTGGTCGGCGGAGCGGCTTTCGACCGCCTTGACCACGGCTTCGGGTTTGACGTAGCGGTGCGGCCGCAGGTGGACCGGGTCGTCCCGGAAACTGGCCACCACGTTCTCCACATAGTCGGCCGGACAGTAGTCGGCATATTTGCGCTCCAGAATGGCCCGGACCACCTTGCGGGCAAACTGCCGGCGCAGCGGGCGACCGGTTCCCAGGTCGTCGTACACCAGATGCGGCATGACGGTGTCCTCGGGCTTGACCGGGCTCTCGTAGGCGGTGTCGACGATCGGCCGGGCCCCGTAGCGCTCGTAGAAGCGCAGGCGGGCCTGGTTCTGTCGGCATTCGTCCGGGTTCGGGCAGTCGGCCGGGTCATCGGGCAGGCACTCGAAAAACAAGCCCTTGACCTTCAGGGCCGAAGATTCCCGCCGGATGCGGTCGTAGAGCGCCCCGCCGATGCCGGCGCCGACCCGGGCCGATGCCGTGGCGATCCAGTCCAGATAGGTGAAGTGCAGTTCGGGTTCGTGAAGCAGCAGGGCAAAGCCGCGCACCTTGCCCTTGATGCTTTCGGCCACGAACAAGATGGTGCGGAAGCGCTGTTTGAACGGGTTGCGCAGCTTTTCGGAAATGGTCTCGATCTCCTTGGGATCGATGGCCGAGAACTGGCTGCGCAGGATCGCCTGTACCTGTTCGAGGGTGCTTTTGTTGACCGGCAGAATGTTGTCGTAAATGCGGCGTATGCGGACCACGGGAATTTCCTCGTTTCAGCGGCGGCTGTCGGCCACGATTCGGGCCACGGCCGCTTCGAATGCGATACCGCCGCGGGTCAGGGCCGCTGCAAAGCCGGCATCGGGGGCGATGCACGGGTTGGCGTTGATTTCCAGAACCAACGGCGTGCCGGCCGGGTCGACCCGAAAATCGACCCGGGCGTAGCCGGCCAGGCCGAAGTGGTGCCAGCACTTCAGGGCCAGCGCTTCCAATCGCCCCAGCAGGTCCCGGTCGGCCGGATCGAAATCGAAACTGCGGGGGGTGTGGTGATACGCAAAGGCATCCGCGTTCCATTTGGCCTGATAGTCGACGATGCGCGGCATGTCGCCGGTGAACCCGTCAAAATGGATTTCGGCCGGGGGCAGCACCTGGGGGCCGTTTTCACCAGCCAGAATCGACAGGTTGAATTCGCGGCCGTCGACGAAGGCTTCGGCAAAGCAGGCCCCGCCCAGCGGGCCGGCGCGCTGGGCCAGCAGCTGATGCACCGCTCGCGGTCCGGCATCGGCGACCAGGCTTTGCGGGCCCAACCCGATGGAGGCGTGCTCCCAGACCGACTTGACGATCCAGCGGCGCGGTGTGGCATCACCGCCGTTGATCCGGTCGCTGCCGCCGGGCCAGGGGCCGACCCAGGGCGGCGTGGCGATGCCGGCGGCCGTCATCCAGGCCTTGGCCAGGGTTTTGTTGGAGGAGAGCAGCATGGCCTGCGCCGGCGCACCGGTGTACGGCAGGGGCAGGGCATCCAGGCAGAACGGGAGGAGGTGGATCAGGCGCCCCTGCCCGCTGATGGATTCCACCAGGTTGAACACCAGGTCGATCCCATGATCGTCAAGCGCTTTGGTGACCGCCGCCAGGTCCAGGGTGCACGCCATTCGGCGGACCGTGTGGCCCAGCCGCTGCAGGGCGCCTGCCACGGCATCGGCCTGCACCAGCACGTCTTGTGCATCGGGCGCATCGCTTTCGGCGACCGCGTCGTGGACGATGGCGATGTGCATCAGGCCGCTTTTTGCCGGCCGGCGGCGTTCGGAATGCGCGCCGCGGCCGATGCGACGATCCAGTCGATCAGGTCGCGGTAGGCGATTCCCAGATGGTTGCAGATGATGGGCAGGTCCGAGTGCTCGGGATGAATGCCGGCCAGCGGATTTACTTCGATAAACTGGGGATGCCCGTGCGGGTCGCAGCGCAGGTCGATCCGTCCCGCATCCCGGCAGCCCAGGGCGCGCCAGGCAGCCAGCGCCACGCTTTCGGCTGCGGCCACAACCGGGTCCTGGGCCGGGCGTACCAGGCGGTAGCAGACCCGCGATTCGCACTCCTCCTTGTTGACATACGAGTAGACCCCGGCTTCGGCATTTTCCAGCAGGTGTACCTCGATGGACCCGATCACGCGGGCCCCGACGCCGGTGCCGACGATGCCGGTGGTGAACTCCCGGCCGGGCAGATAGGGTTCGATGATCACGGGCTGCCGATAGGTTTGTAAAAGGCGTCGGCAGGCCGCCCGCAATTCGGTGGTGTCGGAAACGATGGACTGCGGCGTGATGCCCTTGCCGGTCCCCTCGGCTACCGGTTTGACGAAATAGGGGGCGGGAAAGGGAACCGCAGCGGCCGCATCGACGCTGTCGGCCACCCAAAAGTCGCTGGTGGCGATGCCGGCGTCGCGGATGACGTGCTTGGTCATGCCTTTGTGCAGGGTCAGGCTCATCACCAACGGGTCGGAAAAGGTGTAGGGGATCTGGTACAAGTCCAGCAGGGCCGGCACCTGGGCCTCTCGGCCGATGCCGTGCATTCCCTCGGCGATGTTGAATACCAGGTCCCAGCGCCGGCCGGCCACCAGGGCCTCGGCCAGCTGGCGGCCGTGGCCGATGCGCTCGGTACGGTGGCCGAGCGATTGCAGCGTCGTTTCAATGGCCGCCACGGTCTCCTCGCGGTCGAACTCGGCCGTCTCGTCTTCGGAAAATCCCTCCGCCAGGTAGGTGGAGCGCAGGTCGTACGTCAAACCAATGGTCAGGGTCATCGTCCTTCTCCTTTGTGCCGCGGGAGGTCCCCACGGCTTCACGGCCATGAAAACGCCTGCCGCCGCCCGTTTCTGGGCGGTGCGGGCAGGGTCGCGCCACCGGACCTGATCGGCAAGGCCTTGTGCAGTCCGGTCACTCTCGTTGGTTATGATTCCGGGTAGCGGTAGTGCTGGCCCAGATAGTTTTTCAGCACCAGGGCACCGCCTTCGCGCCCGACCACATAGTCGGGGCTCAGCGGGATCTTGCCGCCGCCGCCCGGGGCGTCGACCACGTAGGTCGGCAGGGCATAGCCGCTGGTAAAGCCCCTCAGGCCGCGGATGATCCCAAGGCCCGTGTCGACGGAGGTGCGGAAATGAGCGGAACCGGTGATTGGGTCGCACTGGTACAGGTAGTAGGGGCGCACGCGCATCTTGAGCAGGTTGTGAACGAGGCTGCCCATGGTCGCGACGTTGTCGTTGACGCCTTTGAGCAGAACGGTCTGGGACCCCAAAGGAATGCCCGCATCGGCCAGCATGGCGCATGCGCGATGGGCCTCGGGGGTGCACTCGTCCGGGTGGGTGAAGTGCAGGCTCATCCACAGGGGGTGAAAGCGCCGCAGCGACTTGACCAGCTGCGGGGTGATGCGCTGTGGCAGTACCGCCGGCACCTTGGTGCCGATGCGCACGATCTCCACATGGGGGATCTGGCGCAGCCGGGAGAGAACCCAGGCCAATTTCTCCTCGCCCAGCATGAGTGGATCGCCGCCGGAGAGCAGTACGTCGCGTATGGCGGGGGTTTGGGCGATGTAGGCAAAGGCCCGCTCCAGCCGGTTGCGGCTGGGGTGGATGGCGCCGTGGCCCACCACGCGGGAGCGGGTGCAGTAGCGGCAGTAGGTGGAGCAGAAGTCGGACAACAGCAGCAGGACGCGGTCCGGGTAGCGATGTACCAGACCCGGCACCGGGCTCATGGTCTCTTCACCCAGGGGGTCGTCGGCCTCTCCCGTTGTGTGCCGGGTTTCGTAAATGGTGGGAATCACGGTGCGGCGGATCGGCTGGTCGGGGTCTTGGGGAGAGACCAGGCTCATGTAGTAGGGCGTGATCCCCAGGGGCAGCGCCGTTTCCGAGCCGGTGAAGGCTCCGCGCTCCGCCTCTGAGAGCTGGATCATCTTCTCCAGCTGGGCCAGGCTGCGAATGCGCTGGGTGGTCTGCCAGCGCCAGTCGTTCCAGAGCTTGTTGGAAATGCCGGGAAAGTGTTTTTTTCGAAACGACCTGACGCTCGGGCTGATGATCCCGGCGCGATGGGTGGGAAATCGGACAATTTGCCCGGTCTGTCGGGCGATGGGGATGGCGGGTGAAAACACCGGGCACGAGCCAGGGTCGGGAGGTTCGTCGTCTCCTTCCTGGGAAGCCGGTGACGAAACTGTCATCTGCTGTTCATTCCTTTTGATGGTGACCTGCATGTTGTCCCTTTTCCTTTTTTTTGCGGGGTTAACGACCGTCGGCCGCCGCCGAGAAACCCAATGGGCCATGGCCCGATTTTCCCATCGGCTGTTTGGCGCGAATATATGTATTTTCGCCTTAAATGCAAGCAAAAATAGAGATCTCTGAAAAAAAATAAAAATTAAAAATAACAATAGGTTAAAGTTTTTTACGGCGAAAGGACGCCCGGCGGCGGACACAACCGACCGGATGACGGCCCCAATGGCGGCCAAATGGGCCGTTTGCGTCCAAAACGGCGCTCTCAAAAAGCGATCCACTTCCCGTTTTCCAATGGTTGTCTGCCCGGCAGGGTGCGCAAAAAATTTGCACCCGGGTTGCGGCCGTACTATACTGAGGAGGTCGACCCCAGTGAAATCAAATTCGGTTAAAAGGGGTAAATGGCCATGACCGTCGTCCCCCGTCGGCAGCTTTACCTGTCGGCCCTTTCCATCCTGTGCATCGTGCTGCTGCTGCTGGTGTTCATCAGTATTTCCACCGTTCAGAACCTGAACCGTGAGCGAAATGCCGCCACGCAGACGGTGTACCGCCAGGCCCTGACCCTGATCAAGGCCCTGGAGGCCGGGGCCCGGGCCGGCATGATGATGCGCATGGCCGAGGCAGATGCCATCGGAACGCTGGTTCACGAAGTGGGGCGCTCCGAGGACATCCACTATCTTTACCTGGTCGACGCCGGCGGCCTGGTCGTGCATCACTCCACGCCCTCGCTGGAAGGGTCGCGCGCCGCCTGGCGGCCGTCGTTTCAGGGATCTGAAGACGTGCACAGCCGGGTGCGGCGCCTGGACGACGGCATGCGGGTCTTCGAGGTCGCCAAACCCTTCGCACCCATGGGGGGCACCGCCGCGGGCCCGACAACAGAATCCTCGCCGCCTGGGCCGGCGGTGCCGGACCGCGATCCCAAGCGCGCCACCGTCTACCTGGGCATGAACATGACGGCCTATGAAACGGCGCGGCGGTCGGATCTTCAGCACGCCGCCATCATGGGCGGCATCGTCCTGGCGCTGGGAGCCGGGGTGATCTATTTTTTCATCGTGATTCGCAGCTACTACCTGCTCAGCCGGACCCTTCAGGAGGCCCGGGACTACACCCGCCAGGTGATCGCCAGCATGGCCCACGGGGTGTTGAGCATCGACGGCCAGGGGCGTGTGGTCTCTTACAACCGGCAGGCCCTGTCGCTGCTGGGTATTCCGGAATCGGCGGCCGAGGGATTCGATCTCGGAACCCGGATCGCCCTGGATGCAACCGGCATCGCCCGGACCCTTGCCGTGGGCGTGCCGGTGATGAACCATGAAATGACCGCGGCCGGACCGTCGGGCCAGCCGATTCCGGTGGCCATCACGGTCACGCCGATTCAGGGCAAGGGAGAAAAAGACCGGGGCGCGGTCGTGGTGGTCCGGGACCGGCGGGCCATCAAACGGCTCGAGCAGCAGGTGCGGCGGGCCGAGAAGCTGGCGGCGATCGGGAAACTGGCCGCCGGCGTGGCCCACGAAATCCGCAACCCGCTCAGCTCCATCCGCGGCTTTGCCTACCTGCTGGGCAGAAACCACGGCGAGGCGGCGCCCGAGCGCGAGTATGCCGACGTCATGGTGCGCGAGATCGACCGCATCAACCAGGTGGTCACGAACCTGCTCAATTTCGCCAGCCCCATGACGGCGGCGCCGGTGGCCACGGATATCCTTGATCTGGTCGCGCACGTGTCCACATTGGTTTCGGCCGATGCCGACAAACAGCAGATCGACATCCAGATCGAGGTCGCGTCCGACCTGCCCGCGATGACCGTGGATCCCGACCAGGTGACCCAGGCCCTGCTCAACCTGCTGCTCAACGCCATCGAGGCCGCGGCGCCGGGCGGGAGAATCGAGCTTCGGGCATGCCAAACCGCGGACGACAATGCACTGGCGATCCTGGTCGAAGACGATGGGCCGGGCATCGCCGCTGATCTTCGAGAGAAGATATTCGAACCTTTTTTTACCACGCGCGAGCAGGGAACCGGTCTGGGCCTGGCGATGGTTCGCAAAATTGCCGAGAACCACGACGGCCGCGTGACGGTGGAGAGCCCGCCGCCGGCAAAATCCAGAGGAACCCGCTTCGTCATGGTGCTGAGAAATATGCCAACGGGGGGAACGCCATGAAGGCCAGAATTCTCGTCGTCGACGACGACGACGCCCACCGGGCCATGCTGGCGGCGCTGCTGGCGGCCGACGGACATCAGGTCAGCCAGGCCGATGACGGCGACGCGGCCTGCCGTGAGGTGGAGCGTACTTTTTTCGACCTGGTGCTGATGGACATGCGCATGAAGCGCATGCACGGGGACGTCGCCCAGAAGCGCATGGCCGAGATCAACCCCGCCCTGCCGGTGGTGATCATGACCGCCTATGCGTCGGTCCGATCGGCGGTCGAGGCGCTCAAGGCCGGCGCCCAGGATTACCTGACCAAACCGATCGACCCCGAAGAGCTGACCCTCCTGGTAAAAAAAATCCTGCAGCATCGTCGCCTGGAAGCGGAGAACCGCGACTTGAGGGCCCGCCTGGATGCGCGGTTCGATTTCGGCCGCATCATCGGCCGCAGCCCGTCCATGCGGGAGATGTTTGAAACCCTGGCGCTGGTGGCCCCGTCCGAGGCAACCCTGCTGATCCAGGGTGAAAGCGGTACCGGCAAGGAGCTGGTGGCCAATGCCATCCACCACAACAGCCCGCGCCGGGAGAAGCCCTTCGTCAAGGTCAACTGCGCCGCCCTGCCGGAGGCCCTGCTGGAAAACGAACTTTTCGGACACGAAAAAGGCGCATTTACCGGGGCCATCCGTCCTCACAAGGGGCGTTTTCAACTGGCTCACCAGGGCACCCTTTTCCTGGACGAAATCGCGGAGATGTCCACGGCCACCCAGGCCAAGATTTTGCGCGTGCTCCAGGAGCGCGAGTTCGAGCCGGTTGGCGGCAGCCGCACCATCGCGGTCGATGCGCGCATCATTTCAGCCACCAATCGCCGCTTGGAGGATGAAATCGCGGCCGGCCGTTTTCGGGAAGACCTGCTGTACCGGCTCAACGTGGTCATGATTACGGTGCCGCCCCTGAGAGACCGTCCGGACGACATCCCGCCGCTGGCCGATTTTTTTCTCCGCCGCTACGCCAAAAAGAACCGCCGCCGCCTCCAGGGCGTCCATCCCCGGGCCATGCAGCTGCTGCAGCGCTACCGTTGGCCGGGCAACGTGCGCGAACTGGAGAACGTGATCGAGCGGGCCGTGATCATGGCCCGTGGCGATGTGATCGACGCCCGTGACCTGCCGGGCACGTTCGTGGATGCAAATGCGCCTGCGCCGGCACCGATGCTGGCCTCGGGCCGTTCGCTCAAGGAGGTCGAACAGGAGATGATCCTCAACACCCTGGCCGACATGGGCGGGAACCGCACGCAGACGGCCAGGGTGCTGGGCATCAGCCGCCGAACCTTGCAGCTCAAACTGAAGGATTACGGGGTCAATGGATGACGGATTCGCAAAAACGCCGACCAGGGTTCGGTCTACCCGGCGACGCTGGCAAGCGGCGCACTGCGACTGCGTCTTTTTTGTACGACCGGCGCTTTTCCAAAAGCGTTGCCGGAAGCGTTGCGTTGTGGCTTGGCGGTGATCTGCGGTCGGCGGGGTTGATGGTTTTTGCTGTCGCCATAGTCGAAGGCCGGCAGGGTGCGCTGTTCTACGTCGCAGCCGATCACCCGATTGATGGCGCGTACCATTTTTTGGTCCTCGGCGGTGACGAGCGTGAACGCCTCGCCGCTGCGCGTGGCGCGGCCGGTGCGTCCGATGCGGTGAATGTAGGCCTCGGCCGTGGCGGGAACGTCGAAGTTGATGACGTGCGAAATGCGGGTGACGTCGATCCCGCGGGCGGCGATGTCGGTGGCCACCAGAATTTGAAATTTACCGTCGCGAAAGCCGTCCAGGGAGGCCTGGCGACGCGACTGGGTCAGATTTCCCTGCAGCGACGCCGACCGGTAGCCGGCGGCGGAAAGCTTTTTGCCAAGGCTCTTGGCGCGATGCTTGGTGCGGGTGAAGACCAGTGCCGATGTGGGGTTGGTGTGCGCCAGCAGCGTCAACAGCAAGGCCGTTTTCAAATGCGGGGCAACCGGGTAGAATGCATGGCTGACCGTTTCGGCCGGCGCGGTGATGCCGACCTGGACGGTGGCCGGGTCGTGCAGGATGCTGCCGGCCAGGCGCCGGATCTCGGGCGGCATGGTGGCCGAGAAGACCATTGTCTGCCGTTTTGCGGGCAGATGCGCGATGATGCGCCGGATGTCGGGAATGAATCCCATGTCCAGCATCTGATCGGCCTCATCCAGCACCAGCACCTCCAGTCGGGCGAGGTCGATGCTGCGGCGACCGATGTGATCCAGCAGGCGGCCGGGGCAGGCAACGACCACATCGGCCTGTTTCAGCTTCTGGATCTGCTGCTGGATGCCCACGCCGCCGTAGACCGCGACACTGACAAGCCGCGTCCGGCGCCCCAGGCTTTCGATCGCCTGATGGGTCTGTTCGGCCAATTCGCGGGTCGGGGCCAGGATCAGGGCGCGCGCGCCTCCGCGATTGCCCGTCGCCAGGCGGTGGAGTATCGGCAGTACGAATGCCGCCGTTTTGCCCGTGCCGGTTTGGGCCAGCCCCATCAGGTCACGGCCTTTCATGATGGGCGGGATCGCCCGCGATTGAATTGGCGTCGGACGTTGATAGCCCTCGGCGACAACCCCCGCGGCGACCGCGGGGTGGAACGTGAACGTTTCGAAGTTCAACAGATACCTTCTTTCTGTGCTCCCATAAAAAAAGCCCCGGAGGGATTCCGGGGCTGACGTGATGTTCAGTTACAACCAGGAACACGGTTAATTGAGTCGCATAATATATATTATTGGAATTGCTGTCAAGTCAGGCCTGCGGAAATCAATCGCCCGGAATTGTGCCGGATGGGTGCTGGTGTTCAAGGCGCCACCAATGAAAGCGCATTGGAATCCATCACCCCTGGTCCTTCCGTTTCCCCGGGCTCTGTGCTTAAAGCGGCTTCAGTATTTTCCTCGATTTCTCTCCGTGGGTCACCATCCTGGGTGACTGCCGACCAGGCCGAGCGATTCCAGAACAACACCGTTCCTGCGCTGAGCGCGGTCTTGCGCAAAAATGACTTCCGCTTAGCTGAAAATGGCATCTGCGCTTCCGTTAATGCCGCCAATCTTCATCGCGTCTTTCCATCTCCAGCCTTCAATTCATCCCAGGCCCGCAGGGCCCGGCGCTGGTGGGGAATGGTGATGCTGCCGCCCACCACCAGGCCAACCAGCAGGGCTTCCTCCAGCTCCGGGCTGGTGACGCCCTCTTCGTGGCAGCGGATCACGTGGTACTTGATGCAGTCGTCGCAGCGCAGCACGAAGCTGGCCACCAGGCCCAGCAGCTCCTTGGTCTTGGCCGGCAAGGCCCCGTCCCGATAGGCCTGGGCGTCGAGGCTGTAAAACCGTTTGGTTCCCAGACCGGCGTACGCCATCACCAGATCGTTGAGTTCCTGCCGTTCCTGCTGGAAATTGTCGATGTCGCCCATGGGTTGCCTCGCGCCAAGAATGGATCAAAGGGTGGGTCTATTTTTTTCCGCTGACCTTGCCTGGGAGCGCTGCCGCATTCTGCCGCTCTTCGAAAAAACGGATCACGAAATCGATGTGAGTTTTCATGGCCTCGGCCGCCCTGGTCGGGTCGCCGCTGCCGATGGCCCGGAAAATGGCCTTGTGCTGCCTGAGGATGTTGACGATATTTTCAGGCTTTTCGTAAAGGTGCCGCAGGTTTTTGTGAATACCCACATGCACGAAATCGGACACATTTTTCATCAGGTAAATCTGCATGGGATTTTTGGTGGCCATGGCGATGGCCATGTGAAAATCCAGGTCCCCGATGGTGCCCAGGCCGCCGGCCCGGGTGTCGGCCTCCATCATGTCGATGGCCTTTTCAATGGCAGCCAGGTCGGCGGCGCTGGCCCGCCGGGCCGCCAGGGAGGCCGCATTGCACTCGATCCCCATGCGCATTTCCATCAGGTCGATCAGGTCGGCATCCTGGGCTTCCATGACCGTGGCCAGCGGAATTCTGACGGCTTCGTCGACCGAGCAGACGAAGGTGCCCTGGCCCTGGCGATGTTCCAGAAAACGCAGGGCCACCAGCTTGTTGATCGCTTCGCGGACCGAATTGCGGCTGACGTTCAGGGTTTCGGCGAGATCGCGTTCGGTCATCAGCTGTTCGCCCGGCTCGAAGTCGCCGCGCAGGATCAGTTTCTGCAGTTGGTCGAAGACCTGGTCGGATATGCGTTTGGGGCTGATCGGTTTGAGCCGTTTTTTCATGTGTCGAGGGTTTGGGCGTAAAGTTCGATGGGGTGGCGCACGGCAACGTCGGCGCCGGCCTGGGAGAGCATGTCCGAGATCTGGATCATGCAGGCCGGACAGCCCGTGGCCAGCACGTCGGCCCCGGTGGCCTGGATCTGGCGGGCCTTTTTGCGGCCGATGCCCTTGGATATGTCATAGTACTGCAGGTTGAAGCTGCCGCCCATGCCGCAGCACCAGTCCGGTTCGGCCATCTCCGCCAGGGTGCAGCCGGCCGCGGCCCGGATCACGGCGCGCGGCTGGTCGAAGACCTTGAGGCTTTTTTTCAGGTGGCACGGGTCGTGGTAGGTGACGGTGTGCCGCTGGCCGGCGGTACCTGTCAGCGGTGGGAGATCGGCCCGATCGACCAGAAACTGATTGATGTCCATGGTGCGTCGGGCCAGTTTTTCGGCGCCCTCGCGCTGGCGGTCGTCGGCCATTTTGGGCCACAGTTCGTGGATTGTGGCGGTGCAGGTGGCGCAGGCGGTGACCAGCAGGTCGAAATCGCCGGCCGCAAAACGGGCCAGGTTGTGATCCAGCAGTCTGTGAAAGGTGTTCAGGTCGCCGCTGGACAGGGCCGGGATGCCGCAGCAGCCCTGGTTGTCCGGCAGATAGACGCCGACGCCGCAGTGGGCCAGCACGCTGAGGCTGGCCTGGGCGATGGTGGGGAACAGCTTGTCGATCAGGCACCCGGTGAACAGGGCCACCTTGAGCCCCGACTTGCCGGCCGGGGTGTCCAGGGACGGCACCTGGCGGTGAAAGGGCACCGCTGCCAGGGTGCGGAAGTGGCGATCCTGGATCAGGGGCGACATCACGCGGGCGCAGGAGGTGCCGACGATTTCGTTGACCGGCCGGGCGAAGATCTTCTGGAAGCGGGCGCCCCACTCGGTCAGCCGGTCGAACAGGGCCGGGTGGGCCAGCATGCCCCTTAGGATCAGGCGTTTGGCCGGCGGCAGGCCCGTGTATCCGCTCAATATGGCGCGGGCCTTGAGAAAGATCTCCTGCACACTGACCCCGCTGGGGCAGTTGGCGGCACACGAACCGCACAGCAGGCACTTGTTGAGGCGTTTGGCGACCTCGTCGGGATCTGCGAACATCGCTTCCATCAAGCCGTTCAGCAGGGCCAGCTTGCCGCGCGCCACGTCGGCTTCGCGGCCGGTCTGGTCGAAGACCGGGCAGACCGACTGGCACATGCCGCAGCGCATGCAGACCACGAGCTGATCTTCCAGTTCCCGCATCAGGCGGGCGAGTGACTCCATCGATGCCATAACGGTTGCTACGCTTTCGCGGCGATGATCTTGCCGGGGTTGAGGATGTTGTTGGGATCCATGGCGCGCTTGATGCGCTCGGAGAAGAGGATCGCGCCGGCGCCGGTCTCCTTCTCCAGGTAGCGCGATTTGGCCAGCCCGGTGCCGTGTTCGCCGGAGAGGGTGCCCCCCATGCCGAGCGCTTCGTCGAAGATGTCGTCGATGGCCCGCTCGACCCGTTCCCACTCTTCGCGGTTGCGCTTGTCGGTCAGGATCGTGGGATGCAGGTTGCCGTCGCCGGCGTGGCCGAAGGTGCCGATGGTCAGGTCGTAGCGTTGGGCGATCCGCTGGATGGCGGCCACCATGTCGGGGATGCGGCTGCGCGGCACGGTGGCGTCTTCCAGCACCAGGGTCGGCTTGAGCTGGGCCAGGGCCGACAGGGCGGCGCGGCGGGCGGCCCAGACGCGGTCTCGCTCGGCCGCATCGCGGGCCACGCGGATCGAGGTGGCCCCCATTTCCTGGCAGATGGCTTCCACGCGCGCGGCATCTTCCTCAACCTGGGCGGCGTGGCCGTCCAGCTCCACCAGCAGCATGGCGGCGGCATCCTTGGGAAGGCCGGCCTTGCTGAAGTCCTCCACGGCCTTGATGGTGAAGTTGTCCAGAAACTCCAAGGTGGCCGGGACGATGCGGCCGGCAATGATGGCGGCCACGGTTTGGGATGCCTTTTCCAGGGAATCGAACACGGCCATCATGGCCTTGCGGTGGGCCGGCAGGGGGATCAGCTTGAGGATGATTTCGGCAAAGACCCCCAGGGTGCCTTCGGATCCCACCATCAGACCGGTCAGATTGTAGCCCGTGGCGCACTTGACCGTCCGCGATCCCGACTTGACCAGGTTGCCCTCCACGTCGAAGAAGCTGACGCCCATGACGTAGTCGCGGGTGACGCCGTATTTCAGTCCGCGCAGGCCGCCGGCGTTTTCGGCCACGTTGCCGCCGATGGTGGAGACCGCCTGGCTGCCGGGATCGGGCGGATAGAAAAGACCCCTGGCCTCCACGGCGGCCGCCAGCTTGGCGGTAACCACTCCGGGCTGGACCACGGCGTACATGTCCGCCTCGTTGATCTCCAGGATCGACTTCAACCCGTTGGTGACGACCACCACCCCGCCGGGCAGGGGCACGGTGCCGCCGCTCAGGTTGGTGCCGGCGCCCCGTACGGTCAGCGGCAGGGCGTTGTCGTTGCACAGGCGCACGGTTTTTCCCAGCGCATCGGTGGTGGTGGGGCGCACGATCAGGCCGGGCTGGACCGGCTCCACCACGGCGGCGTCGTAGGCGTAGGTGTGCAAATCGGCGGCGTCGGTCCAGGCGTTGTCCTCACCGACAATGGTTTTGAATTGTTGAACGAGTTTATCCGAGATCATGTTGTCGGCCCTTGCTTTCGATTAAGAGAACACCGAATGGTGTATCCTCCACCTGTTCTATCTTCGTATCAGCACGATCAATTCTTTCGGCCCATGCACCCCAAACACCAGGGTGAACTCGATGTCGGCGGTCTTGGACGGCCCGGAGATGAACAGGGCGTTGGTGGGCATGCCGGCGGCCCAGTCTTCGGTCGCCATCATCTCGGTCATGGAGTTGAAAATGGTGTCGGCATCGAGCACGGCCACGTGAACCGGTGGTACCAGTGACATCAGGCGCGGTTCCGCTGTGGTGGGCCACAACACGATGGCACCGGTGTCGGCCACGGCGCCGCGGGTGCTGGTGATGCCGGCGTCGATGCCATGAAAAAGATCTTCCTTGAAGGTTTCGACCGGTTCGCTGTAGGCCACCAGTTCCGGTCCCTGGCCGGCCTCGGCCGGCCAGGCGCCTTCCAGATCCGGCCCGATGGACCCACCCGGTCCATACAAAATGCGCTGCCAGCCTTTCTCGCGGGCCAGGGCCGCGAGTTTATCGATCCAGGCCGTTGCATCCACGATGTGAACCTCGGTGCGGATGGCCGTCATGAGACGGGCCAGGCGCTCGATCTTTTCATCCCGGTTGAAGGAGGGCTCCGGCGGCAGGGTGACGCTGGGCACCTCGGTCCTTTCGGTCCCTGAGGCGTGCAGACGGGCCAATATCCGATCACGGGCAGTGTCGCTACTCATCTTTCACCCCCTCGCTGCGAGCGCGTTCGTGCAAAGTGCGGCAGGCGACCTTGGGCTGCGTGCGCACGCTCGTCCACCCTTTCAACGGGCCGACGTTGGGCAGTCGATGGTTGCCGACCATTCCGGCCAGGTGGGTACCCGCATGATTCAGGGCCGGCCTAGTGTTGGCCAGTTCCCACCCTTTCCACACCAGCGTTTCGGCCAGGTTGCGTTTGTAACCGGCACCGGGCACCACACCCCGGTGGTTCTTATCGTAACTTTCGTTGCGCAGGCGGCGGATCAGGTCCGGAATCGGGATTCGCACCGGGCAGACTTCAGCGCAGGCGCCGCACAGGCTCGAGGCCGTGGCCAGCACGCCGGCTTTGTCGAGCCCTTCCATCTGCGGGGTCAGGATCTTGCCGATGGGACCCGGGTAGACATGCCCGTAGGCGTGGCCGCCGATGCGCACGTAGACCGGGCAGTGGTTCAGGCAGGTGCCGCAGCGAACGCACAGCAGGGTTTCGCGAAACTCCGGATCGGCCAGGATGCGCGAGCGGCCGTTGTCCAGGATCACCAGGTGCACCGCCTTGGGGCCGTCCTTCTCACCGGTCTTGCGGGGCGAGGTGATCATGTTGACATAGGTGGTGATGATCTGGCCGGTGGCCGATCCGGTCAGCAGCCGCAGCAGGGGCGGGACGTCGGAGAGCTTTTCGATGACCTTTTCCAGGCCCATCACGGCCACGTGGACCTCGGGTGCGGTGGTGCACATGCGGCCGTTGCCCTCGTTTTCAACCAGCAGCAGGGTGCCGGTTTCGGCGATGGCGAAGTTGACCCCGCTCAGGCCCACCTTGGCCGCGGCAAAGCGCTTGCGCAGCACGCGCCGGGCGATGGCGGTCAACTCCTCCACGTTCTCGGTGTAGGGTGTTTCCGGGATCTTGTCGTGGAAGATGGCGGCCACCTCGTCCTTGTTCTTGTGAATGGCCGGCACGATGATGTGCGAGGGGGTTTCATGGTTGAGCTGGATGATGAACTCGCCCAGGTCGGTCTCCACGGCGTCGATGCCGTGTTCGTCGAGGAAGCGGTTCAGGTGCATCTCCTCGGAAACCATTGACTTGCCCTTGACGATGTCGGATGCGTCCTGATCGCGCAGGATCTCCAGGACGATCCGGTTGGCCGCGGCGGTGTCCTCGGCCCAGTGTACCTGGATGCCGTTGGCGGTGCAGTTGGCCTCGAGCTGTTCGAGCAGGTGGGGCAGCTTCTGCAAGGCGCGCCGTTTGATGGCATTGCCGACCGAGCGCAGGTGCGCCAGTTCGTCGGCGTCCGCAAAAACGGCCTTGCGCTTGTCTACCAGGATGTCCATGGCCTTGCGCAGGTTTTTGCGCAGCTGGTCGTCTTTCAAGGCGCCGGCGACATTGTCCGCGAAGTCGAACGTGCTTGCATTATCCATTGGTTCTCTCCCACAAAAACTCGGCCAGGTGTTTGCCGGCCACGGCCACGCCGGCATGCTCGGCTGCCCCGATGATGTTCATCAGGCAGCCGCAGTCGCCGGCCAGCACCGTCGATGCACCGGTGCGGGCGATGTCGGCGACCTTGTCCTTGACCATGGCGGCTGAAATGGCGGCCTGCTTGACGGCGAAGGTGCCGCCGAAGCCGCAGCATTCGGTCTCACGCTGCAGTTCCACCAGGGTCACGTTTTTCAACTGACCCAACAAGGCCTTGGAATGCTTGATCACATCCATCTCGCGCAGGGCGTGGCAGGAGCTGTGCCAGGTGACGGTGACCGGGGCGCCGCGATCCTCGAGCCGGACCGCCAGCACCCCGTTCAGGTATTCGGACAGCTCGAACACCCGCGCGGAGAACCGGCGTGCGGCCTGCGCATGGGGTGTGCCGGCGAACAGGGCCGGGTAGTGGTGCTTCATCATGCCGGCGCACGATCCGGAGGGCACCACGACCGGATAGGGTTTGGCGAACAACTGGATCTGCTTGCGGGCCACGGCCCGGGCTTCGCCGGGGAACCCGGAGTTGTAGGCCGGCTGCCCGCAGCAGCCCTGGTCCTGGGGGAAGACTACCGTGACGCCCCGAGACTCGAGCAGCCGGATGGCCGCCATCCCGGCATCGGGATAGATGGCCTCCATCAGGCAGGTGCCGAAAAAATAGACCGTGTCGGATCGATCCGGACTGGCTGGCGTGTGCATGCGTTCACCTTTGGTGAGGGTCATCAATTCTGGGTACGGGTGTCAGCTGCCGAAAAAGAGCGACGGCAGCCAGGTGATCAAGGCCGGGAACATCGCCAGGATAACCAAACCGACCAGCTGCAGAAGCACGAACGGCATGATGCCGCGGTAAATGTGCATCATGGTGTACTCCGGCGGTGCCACGCCCTTGAAGTAGAACAGGGCATAACCGAAGGGCGGCGTCAAAAACGAGGTCTGCAGGTTGACGCACATCAGGATCGAGAACCACAGCGGGTTGAAGTCCAGCTCCATGGCGATGGGCATGAAAACCGGCACGGTGATTAGCAAAATGGCGGCCCAGTCGATGAACATGCCCAACAAGAAGACCATGGCCATCATGATGATCAGGACGACCCAGCGGTTGAGCCCCGACCCGATCAGCACGTCGGCGACCACGTCGCCGCCGCCCATGCTCAAAAAGACCGAGCTGAAGAACTTGCCGCCGACGAAGAGCATCATCACCATGGCGGTGGTCTTCAAGGTGGCGCGACAGCTGTCACGGAATACCGGCCAGTTGAGCTTGCCGTTGAACAGGGCGAGGATGGCGGCACCGGAAGCGCCCATGCCGGCCGCCTCGGTGGGGGTGGCCACACCGCCCAAGATGGTGCCCATCACGGCCAGGATCAGGGCCAGGGGCGGTACCAGCGACTTCAATGTCATGCCCCATTTCTGGGCGGCGCTGTAGGAGCCGGCCTCTTGCTTGGAGATCGGCGGACCCAGGGTGGGATTGATGTTGCACCGGATCAGAATATAGGCAAAATAGAGCCCCGCGAGCAGCAACCCCGGAAAAATGGCACCGGCGAAGAGGTTGCCCACGGTGGTCTCCTTGAGGCCGGTCAACCCGCCGTAGATCACCATCATGATCGACGGTGGGATCAGAATGCCAAGGGTGCCGGCGGCGCAGATGATGCCGCTGGTCATCTCTTTCTGGTAGTTTTTGCGCAGCAGGGCCGGGGTGGCCAGCAGGCCCATGGCCACCACCGAGGCGCCGATGATGCCGGTGGTGGCGGCGAACACGGTGCACACCACCACCACCGCCAGTCCCAGGCCGCCCTTGATGCTGCCCAGGACCACGTACAGGGCCTCGAACAGCTTGTCGCTGACCTTGGAACGGTCCAGCAGCTGGGCCATGAGGATGAACAGCGGGATGGCCACCAGGACATAGTTTTCCATGATGCCCCAGGCGTTGTTGGCAAACATGTCGAACAGCGCCATCACGTTGAAGCCGTTGTCGATCAGCCCGAACAGGGTCGCCACGGCCGCCAGGGTGTAGGCCAGTGGGTGGCCGAAGATGATGGCCACGATCAGCGATACGAACATCGCGACGGTCAGAAATTCTACACTCATGGTTGGTTACCTCACCCCCTCGGCTTTGCCTTGCAGCACCCGGATGTTGTGGATCAAATTGGAAAACCCCTGAATCAGCAGGAATGAGAAGGCAATGGCCATCAGGGTCTTGATGGGATAGACCGGCGGCGCCCAGCTGGTGGGGTTGAGCTCGCGCCCGGCGATGGAGGTCAGGGCGTACTTCCAGGACGCGATGGTCATCAGGACCATGACCGGCATGAAAAAGACCAGATTGGTCCCGATGCCGATCACCCCCTGGGGCTTTTGGGCAAGGCGCGCGGTGAAGATGTCCACCTTGACGTGACCGCCCAGGACATCGCAGTAGGCCAGCCCCAGCATGTAATGTATGCCATACAAGAAGGTCGTGGCTTCAAAGCCCCAGGTGGTGGGGGCGTTGAAGGCGTAGCGCATGACCACCTCATAGACCACGACCACCAGCAGGGGCAGGGCCAGCAGTGAACTGAATTCACCCTGCTTGATGTTGAATGTGTCGATTGCGTTGGTTATTTTTGCCAACATGCCGTTATTCCTTTCGATCGGCAAAGCCGTTGAGTGCGCCGACGGCCCGCGCCCGCAAGGGACGAGCCATCGGCATCTCTTTACCAGGCCAAGGTGAGGCTGGGGCCGCTATTCGGTGATGCGACCGCCGATATAGGTTTCATAGGGCCACGGGGTCGCTCCGGAGCGGGCATCGCGCCAGTCGGCAAAACTTTCGATGAAGGCCTCCTGGCTGTCGAGCACCTTTTTGACGTCCGGGTACTGGGCCTTGACGCCGTCCAGGTACTCTTTGGTGGTCTTGCGGAACCCGATCAGCGCCTCCTTGTCCATCTTGACGATTTCGACGCTGTCCTTGAAGCGGCGGATGGCCTCGGCGTTGAGGCTGTTGATCCAGTTGTAGCTCCACAGCTGGGTCTCGCGGGCGCAGATGTCCACGATCCACTTCAGGTCTTCGGGCAGCTTTTCGTAGGCGTCCTTGTTGAAGAACAGGGCGCACTGGATGCCGGGCTGATGGACGCCGGGCTGGATGGCGAACTTGGTGATCTCGTCGAAGCCCATGGGGTAGTTGATGGCCGGAGAGGAGAACTCGGCCGCATCGATGACCCCGCGCTCCAGGGCCAGGTAGACTTCACCGCCGGGCAGCGGGCTGACCGAGGCGCCCAGGTTGTTCAAAATGTCCATGTACCATCCCGGGGTCCTGACGCGCATGCCCTTGAAGTCTTCCATTTTGGTGGCGCGCTTGTTGGAAAACAGGCCCATCTCCTGGCCGCACTGGCCGCCGGGCAGGGCGAAGAGGTTGAACTGGCCGTAAATTTCCTGCATCAGCTCCATGCCGCCCTTTTCGTAGAGCCAGATGTTGTAGCCCTCGGCATCCAGTCCGAACGGTACCGAGGCAAAGGCCACGAAGGCCTCGTTTTTACCCTTCCAGTAGCCGGGCCAGTCGTGGCCCACATCGGCGGAACCCTGGCTCACGGCGTCGAAGCTCTGCATGGCCGGTACCAGTTCGCCGGCGGAAAACGGCTTGATGTCCAGCCGGCCGGCCGATGCCAGACGCACGCTGTCGGCAAAGTGCACGGCGATGTCGTAGAACAGTAGACCCTTGCTCCAGGGCATGACCATCTTCCATCGGATTTTTTCGTCGCTGGGTTTGAACGTGACCCGCTTGGCGATGTCGTGCCGGGGGTCGCTGCCGAACTTCTCGCGTTTTTCGGCGGCGATGGATACGCTGGTCAGAACGCAAAGGGCCAGGGCCATGCAGAAAATGGTGGTTAACGCTCTTCTCATTTCGGATTCCTCCTTGGTGAACTATGGATTGGATACGCGGGACTTCGTGCCCACCCAGTGAAATCCCTCTTCTGCGGTGGGACACAACCTAAAGTGGCTCATGAACAGCACGCAACGGTGTAATCGTTCACCCCCCTTCGCGTTGGTCTGTCATTCAGCGGTTTCAATGTTAAGTGGTTTAATCGTTGATGTGTCATTGGTCCAACCAATAAGTGCTCTGCTTAATACAGGGATTGAACGGTGTCAACAATAAATTGTGATTACAAACAATGAGGGGGATTCAGCGGGGAAAGTGCGGGATCAGCCGACGGGAATTGGGGCTGTTCCTGATCTAATTGATCCGTTGCCGGGCCCCTGCGTCTTGGCCATAGCGGCTTTCCATCACCCGAATGATCGATTTGATGGTGGCGTTCACCGGCGTGGGAACACCGTACCTGCTTCCCAAGTCGATCACCTTGCCGGCAAAAATCTCCACCTCGGTTTTGCGTTCGGCTTCCACGTCCTGGAGCATGGAGGTTTTGCCGCCCGGAGACAGGCCCATCAACACCGGCGACCACTCGTCGAGGTCTTTGGGGGTCAGGTCGATCCCGGCCCGGCCGGCGATGGCGACCACTTCAGCCATCAAGGCGCGCATCAGGGCCCGGGCGTCGGCGGAGGATTGAAAGACGTGGTAGGGGGCGCGCAGCACGGCCGAGGCCTGGTTGATGCCCACGTTGACCATGAATTTCCACCACATGGCCCGCATGATGTCGACCGGGATCTGGTTGTCGATCCCGGCCCGGTTCAAGGCCTCCTGTATGCGCTCCAGGCGCGGCCCCTGGCCGCCGTCTGCCAAGGGGCCGAAAACGATTTTGCCGGGGTTGGCGAAGGTGAAGCGCCCGTTCTCGTGGACGGCATCGATGCCCACGGCTATGGCGTAGACCAGCTTGTCCATACCGCAGGCGGCGGCGATGATTTGCTCGCTTTCCAGGCCGTTCATGACCGAGACAATGGCGCTGTCGCCGCCTGCCAGGGCGGCGATGTCGGCGACGGCGTCGTCCAGGTGGTGGTGTTTCAGGGCCACCAGAACCAAGTCTGCGGGCTGGGCGATTTTATCGGCGTGGACCACAGGAAACCGGTAAAGGCGTTCGTTGACGCAAAAGGTCCGGTTTTTCAAGCGTTCGTAGCGCTCGCCACGCGCCACGAAGGAGACCGCGAAGCCGGCGGCGTCGCTGAACATGGCCGCGTAGGCAGCACCCATGGCACCGGCCCCGACGATACTGACATTTCTTATGGTCGGCATGATACCTCCTCACTGTTTGAATGGCGGCATTATGGCAAAATGGCGGGCGCCGATCAATCCGAGAACTTCCCGTCGGCAAAAAAAAGGTGGTCAGGGAGAGCCTCAAAGCGGCCTGAATCGTTAATTTGAAAAAACCGGATGGTGCCTTATGTTTACCCAAAGATGAAATGGCACCCGATTTTACCCCAACCTTAGAGAAGAGCGCCCATGCCGATTTTGCAGGCCCGCAACATCACCAAGACCTACCGCGTGGACAGTCGCGTCATTCCCGTGCTGGCCGATGTGTCGCTTGAGGTCGACTCGGGCGAATTCGTCGTGATCGCCGGCAGCAGCGGCAGCGGGAAGACCACCCTGCTGACCCTGCTTTCCGGCCTGGACCACCCGACCTCGGGTCAGGTGGTCATCGACGGCCGCGATATCACCGATGCCTCCGAAGCGGCCCTGGCCCCGCTGCGCAACCGGGTCATCGGCTTCGTGTTTCAATCTTTTCACCTGGTGCCCTCGATGACGGCCATAGAGAACGTCATGTTCCCGGCCGAGTTGAACGGCGATCACGATGCGGCCGAGCGCGCGGGGCAACTGCTGGCACGGGTGGGGCTGTCCAGCCGGACCGGCAATCTGCCCAGCCAGCTGTCAGGCGGGGAAAAGCAGCGCGTGGCCCTGTGCCGTGCCCTGATCAACCGACCCAAACTGCTCTTTGCCGACGAGCCCACCGGCAACCTGGATTCGGACAATGGGCGGGCCGTGCTGGAACAGCTCATCGATCTCAAGCACGCCTATGGGGCCACCCTGGTGCTGGTCACCCACAACCCGGAGATCGCCAGGGCGGCCGACCGTGTCCTGACCCTGAGTGACGGCCACCTGGCGGGACCGCCATGATTCGCAGCCGCACGGTGTTGCGCCAGGTACGGCGATCGTCCAACCAGGCCGGACTGTTCGTGGTTTGCGTGGCCTTGTCCCTGTCCACCATGACGGCCCTGTCCGGATTGTCGCGGCGCGTCGATCAAGCCCTGCGCAGCGACGCTCGCAGCCTGCATGCCGCCGACGTTGTTGTCAAATCTTACGACCCCATCTCCACCGCTCTGGATCAGGCCATCGACCGCCTGGCGGAACAGGGGCGCATCCGGCGGGCCAACGTCCATGAATTCTACAGCGTTGTGCGGGCCGTCGACGAAACGGCGTCGGTGCTCTCCCGCCTGAAAGTGGTCGATCCGGGCTACCCCTTTTACGGGCAGGTGACCCTCAAGTCGGGCCGACCCTTTCAAGACGTCTTGTCACCCGGGACCTGCATTGTCGAGCAAACCCTGCTCGATCGCATCGGGGGGGCGGTCGGCGATTCGCTGAAGGTGGGCTACACGACCCTGACCGTCGTCGATGTGGTGACCATGGAACCAGACCGATCGCTGGAGATGCTCTCTTTCGGGCCGCGGGTGTTCATCGACGGTGCCGATCTGGAGGCCTTGGGGCTGATGGCCACCGGCAGCCGCATCCGGCGAAGCGTCCTGCTCAAAGTTCCGGACCCGTCGGAGATCGACGGCATCGCCGCCCAGTTGAAGTCCGCTTCGCCGGCGGACGCCGAGCGTGTCGACACCTATCTGACCGCCGGATCAGCGGTCAAGCGCTACCTGGACAACTTCCTCTTTTTCCTGAAGCTGGTCGGTCTATTTATATTGATGATATCCGGTTTGGGCATTCAAAGCACTTTGACGGCCCTGTTCAACGAGAAGCGGCACACCATCGCCATCATGAAAGCCGTGGGTGCCACCAATCGCTTCGTCGGCCTGCACTTCGCGCGACTGACCCTTTTTCTGGGTGCCGTCGGCATCGTGGCGGGTTTTCTGGGTGGGGCGTTGGTGCAGGGCCTGCTGATCTATTGGGTGGCGCCCCTGCTGCCCGGCGGCATCGGTTGGGACATCGCCTGGGACGCGGTGATCGAAGCCATCGGGCTGGGATTTGCCGTGGTGGCGATTTTTTCATTTTTGCCCCTGTACCGCCTGCGGGAGATGCGCCCGGTGGAGATTTTTCAGCATCATACGGTCCAGGCCGCCAGCCGATGGCCGGCCCTGCTGTCCGGCGCTGCGGCGCTGGGCTTTTTTCTGGTGCTGGTCGTCTGGCACATGCGCGACCTTCGTTTCGGCCTCTATTTTACCGGGGCCGTGGCCGCGGCCGTCGCGGCCGCGGCCCTACTGGCCCAGCTGACACTGTGGGCGATCAAACGCCCCACGGTTCAGCACCTGGCCCTGCGCCAGGCCATCAAAGGCCTGTTCCGACGGGGCAACGCCACCCGGACTACCATGGTCACGCTGACGGTGGCGTTGTTCGTGATTTTTAGCATCACCCTCATCGAGAGAAACCTGGATGCCTCCTTCGTGCGCAGCTTTCCCGCCGATGCGCCCAACGCGTTTTTCGTGGACATTCAGCCCGACCAGACCGCGGCATTCGCGGCCGAGATCGACCGCCCGGTTGAATTCTATCCGATCATCCGGGCCCGGGTCACGGCGCTGAACGGCGTGGCGATCGATCATGACCGCCAACAGTCCCGGCGACGCGACAATTTGTCGCGGGTCTTCAACCTGACCTACCGAGACCGGTTGCTGGCCGATGAACGCTTGATCGAAGGCGAGACGTTGTTTCGAGACGACTGGAGCGAGGTTCAGGTGTCGGTCATGGACACGATCGTCGAGATGCGCACCATGGCGGTCGGCGACCGCATCGGGTTCAACATTCAAGGCGTGCCCCTGACGGCGCGCATCGCCAGTATCCGCACCCGCGAGGAGCGGTCGTTCAGCCCCTTTTTCTACTTCGTTTTTCCGCCACAGGTCCTGGAAAAGGCGCCCCAGACCCTGTTTGCCGCCCTGACGGTGGCGCCCGGCCAGATCGGCCCCCTGCAAAACCGGGTCGCCGCCAGGTTTCCCAACATCAGCGGCATCGACATGTCCCAGGTCATCGCTGTTTTCGTTCGCCTGATGTCGCGCCTTTCCAAGATCATCCAGACGCTGAGCTTTATCAGCGTGGTGGCCGGCATGCTGATCCTGGTCAGTGCCGTCTTTGCCACGCGAGCCGAGCGGGTGGTGGAGTCGGTCTACTACAAGATTCTCGGGGCCGGCAAACCCTTTGTCTTGACCGTTTTTGCGATCGAAAACCTGATGATCGGACTGATCAGCAGTACGGTCGCACTGTTGATGGCCCAGGCCGGGGCCTGGTGGATCTGCGCCGGCCGGCTCGATATCGCCTATCGTCCCTTTATCGCGACATCGTCGATCATGATCGCTCTGACAACACTGCTGGTGATCGTCGTGGGGCTGGGCGCTTCACGCTCGATCATGGCCAAGAAACCGGTGATTTACTTGAGGGAGCAGCAACATGGATAGATGCCCTGGCAACCCTGTCTGGCGACCCTTTTTGCTGTTGATGGTGGCCACGCTGCTGATTGGCGGGTGCAGCGACCCGCCGGCGGCGGTAACGGCCGACGCCCCGCCGCCGCCGGCGGCACATGCGGGAACCATCGTTGCCGTGGGAGACAGCCTGACGGCCGGTCTGGGGGTGGCCGAAGACCAGGCCTACCCGGCCCAGCTGGCCCGCCGGCTGGCGGCGGACGGACACGATTACCAGGTCGTCAACGCCGGTGTGAGCGCCGAGACCAGCAGCGGTACGCTGGCCCGCATCGACTGGGTCATCGACAGCCTGGATCCGGACATCGTTATCCTGGAAACCGGCGCCAACGACGGCCTGCGGGGCCTGGACACCGGGTTGTTGAAATCCAATCTGGACGCCCTGGTGACGCGCTTGAAGGAAAACGGCATCGAGGTGATCCTGGCGGGCATGCTGATGCTGCCCAACCTGGGGCCGGAATACACGCAGGCCTTTGCCGAAACCTATCCCCACGTTGCCGACAAGCACGATGTCCCGTTGATTCCCTTTTTCCTGGACGGCGTGGCCGGCAAGGCCGGATTGAACCAGCCGGACCGGCTGCATCCCACGGCCGAAGGGTACGCACGCGTTGTGGAGACGATCTACCCATACGTGGTCACGGCCATCGAGCGCCACCAGGCCCGCCAGACGAAATCGTGAGGTGGGCGGGTAAAACGGCGCACCGGTTTCGATTGGGGCCGCCTCACAGCGTTTGTGGATGAGGCCCGGGCAGTGCGCCCGCAGGACCTGTCAGACGGGATAATCGGCCAGCACGGGTTTAATGGCCCGGCCGAGCCAATCGATGCATCGGCCGAGATGGCGCATGTTGGCCAGGCCCTCATCGTCCTCGAGCACATCGCCCTGGTTCAGGCCGATGCCCATGTTCCAGTAGGTCGATCCGGGAAGGATCATTCGGGACATCTGAAACATGTGGTTGATGGTGTCGTAGGCATGGGTGGCGCCGCCCCGCCGGACGGCCACGACCGCCGCCCCGATTTTGCCGGCAAAGGCGTGCTGGTTGGCGTAAGCCACGTAGCCGGCCCTTTCGACCAGGGCTTTCAGGTCGGCCGACACGGCCGCAAAATAGGTCGGTGAACCCAGGATCATGGCATCGGCCCGCTGCATGTTTGCAAAGATCTCGTTGAATCGATCCTTTTTCTGAACGCATTGATTGTCTTTGTTCTCGAAGCACTTCTGACAGGCGATGCAGCCGCGGATAGCCGTTCCGCCGACCTTGACCAGCTCGGTCTCCCAACCGCGCCGATCGAGTTCGGTCAGGACGGTTGTTAAAAGTGATTCGGTGTTTCCACCTTTGCGCGGACTGCCGTTGACGGCGATGGCGTACATTGAAAGCCTCCCTGGGGTATCATGTTTCATAGACGATCGTTTTTATTTCGGCATCCCTGGCGATCCGGAACACCGATACAAAGGTCATCACCGTGCGGTCCGCCTCGTCGTGGACGTCACAGGCGCCTTTCAGCCGGGCCCCGTCGCGTTGGACAACCCGGGCCCTGGCCTCCAAAAGGCCCTTTTTGACCGGGTGGAGAAAACGGCTTTGCATCTCAATGGTGGCAAAGTGGGTTCCCGGTGCCACGATGCTCTTGATGGCCATCACTACGGCCGTGTCGGCCAGGCTGACGATGGCGCCGCCGTGCATGAGGCCGGCGCCCTGGGCAAACGATTCGAGAAAGGGCATGGTCAGCGTCGCCTGGCCGGCACCGGCCGCGACGATCTGCATGGCCAGCAGGCGTTCGAAGGGAGCGCAGCTGATCCAGGCCGGCATGCTGAATTGATGGGGGCCGGTGTGGCCGTTGGTGTCCATCGGCACACCCTACCAGAATCGCGTGAAGATTGGAACCATCCGGCAACCCCCGACGGTCATTGGGGAATTGCCATCAGCCGATATTTCTTGTATGAGCTTGTATGAGCTCCCCATCCCATCGAATCTCCCGGTTGCGCGGACAATGCAGGCCCTAACACAAGGAAGCTAACATGGCCCAAGAGAACCACAATGATTACTACCGAGTGGCCCAAATCCATTTCAGACATTTTATCGAACTGTCCGATGTTCTGGTCACCTTGCGCGGGATCGATCAACTCTACTGTGAGCTTGCATTTCTGGATGCCACTCAAAAAGAGCAAATCCTGTTGGCAAACATGCAGCCCGACTCGGAGGCCTGGATCGCACAGGTAATGCAAAAGGTGGCGACTGATCTGGTCGAGGTGCTTTCAAGCAGGACGTTTGATCCCCGGGTCGCCGTGCGGGGCACTGATTCCGAGCCCAAAATTGTAACCGCGCATTCAGGCGGTTCGTGGAATATCGACCTTTTCGGCAAGCTAAATCCAATTGAAACGATCAGGTCGATCATGGAGATGCTCAGGGAGTGGAAATCCGACAAGGATAAAAAAAGACTGCTCAACAGTAAGATCGGTCAGGACCTCATCCGCCAGGACATATCGACTCGAATTGCCGAGATGGCGGTTATTCGCAAGACGGCCGAGATCCTGCGGCAGCAAAAAGTGGCCGAGGATGATGTCCATCGCCTGCTGGGCAGCCGGATCGAGTCATTGGCTGAAGGGGTGCTCCTGTTTGTCCACCGGGCGCAGTCGATAAAGATAATCGATCTGGACAAGTATCGGCAGGTGATCAGTGCCGGCAAAGCAGACATCAACTTCAGCGCCTTTTTAAACGAGCATGATTCCCTGCCAAGCTTGTGGAGCGTCCAGAACTGGTAATAACTACTTGCCACAGCATTTTTTGTACTTTTTGCCGCTCCCGCACGGGCAGGGTTCATTGCGCCCGGCATGCTTTTCGGCCCGTTCTGGTTTTGGTGGGTTCAACAATATTTCCAGATCTTCGATATCCTCGGGTTTGTCTGGATCCACATCGATCTTATAGTGCCAGTCGTTTTCTTTAAATTTTGAAACCAATTCCTTCATTCTTGCTTCTGTTGGCACGGTTACCGTTGCGGGGTTCTTTTGCGTGCCCAATCTGGCTCTCTTTATTCCGTCGAATCGTTTTTCCACCGTAACACCCCTATTGAATTAAAAGGTTTTGATTGGTTGCAGCGTCACTAGTTCGGTCGGGCATAGGTCAGTGTGTGATGCGTCAGCAGCCTGCCCTTGCCACTCACGCATTCGGCCACGCCATAAATCAAACGCCGACCCAATTTCAGCGTTCTGGCGGTGCAGTAAAAATCCTCTCTTTTGGCCCCATTTAAAAACGATGTTTTTATTTCGGCCGTCACGGCCATCTCTACGCGACCCAGTTTGGTCATGATGGCCAACCACATGGCCATATCCGCGGCCGCCATAAAAACCGGGCCACAAACCAGCCCGCCCGGCCGCACATATTTTTCTTGAAAGGGAACATGGATCGTACACTCGCCATCACCGTAGTCATGGACTCGGAAGCGGTAGTCTGCAACAAAGGTGGCGTCCGCCACGACTTTCTCTAACGCCTGTCTGGTTAACCCGGGCTTGGTTGCCATGACGACAGATCCTCACTTCACTTGATCTCAACCAGAGCGGCAGCCTTATTGTTCACGACTGCGAAAATGGATGTTGATCTCCAGCCGTTCCAGCGAAAGCGCCATCACGTCTTCGAGCCGGGGCTGCTGCCGCCTGAGGTTCTGGCAGAACCGGCCGGTGCGCTCCGGGTCCTTAAGGCCGGGGCCGGGTACCGCCGTGGCCACGACCCGTTCGAACAGCAGGGGATGCATCTGGCTGATCCGGGCGATGTTCGCTTCGAACCAGGCCCACAGGTGGTCGGACGCGGCCGGGTTGCCGGCGGCGGCGGTCAGCGGGATGAAGCGGATGCGGTCCGGCAGATTGTCCAGAGTGTACGCCAACGCCTTTTCCAACACCTGCCAATCGCGGAAACATCCCAGGGCACCGGCCAGGGTCATGCGTTCGTGTTCGGCCTGACTGCTTTCGAAGCGGTCGACGATGGTCGAAAGGGCTGTTTGCCCACCGCTGACGGCACCTGCGACGGCCACGCTTTTGAAGATGTCCGGCGGCACCGCGATACCTTGCGCGAGGCGGTCGAACCCGTCTCGCAGAAAGTCCAGGATGTCCTGTTTGCCGATCAGGGCCGCGTGGACCAGGAGCTGATCGCGCAGCATCGCCGTGGTTTGGGGTTCGTCCGCTGCCGGCAGCCGGCCGATGGCATCAAGGGCCGCATCGACCAGGTCGGCGGATGTCGCGGCGATGCGCTCGCGGATCGGGCCGCGAAGCACCATGAACGCCTCGAACAGGTGGCTGTCCAGACTTGCCAGGGGCAGGTAGGCCCGCTCGTTTTTATAGTTGGCCGCCATTTCCAGAAAGGTCGCCATGGTCGACTGCCCGGCCTTGACCAGTGCGAACAGATCGTTCTGCAGGCCCCAGCGGTCCAACGGCGACAGCTCCCGGCGACCGGCCATCTCCCCCAGCCGGCTCAGGTTGTCCGCATCGTCGTAGCAAACATGGAAGAAGCCGCTCTGCTGCGGGTTGATTTTGTAGGCCGCCGTGCCCGGTGGCAGGGAGACGTCTGCTCGTGGGCCGTCGAGCAAGACCGTCTGCGTCTCCAATCCGCCTTCCGGGGCATATGTCGAAACCGTTGCCGGCACCATCCAATGCTGCTCGGCGTCCATGGGTAGGTAGGTGAAACGCCGCTGGGTCAACACGAGCCGGTTGGCATGGCGCCGGACCGTAATGACCGGAAAACCCGGCTGGGTGACCCAACTGCGCATCAGGTCATCCACCGGCATGCCGGATGCGGCCGTCATCGATTCCCACAGGTGGTGGCTGGCGGCGCAGCCGTAGGCGAAATCGGTCAGGTAGCGCCTGAGGCCGGACTGAAAATGATCCGGGCCGATCCAGGCCTCCAGCTGACGCAGTACGCTGCCGCCCTTGCTGTAGATGATCGGCGCCGTGCTGGTGTTGATGGCCACCGGGGCGCCGCCGGGCATTTCAATGGCAAACGTCGCCCTCAGGGCATCGCGGTTCAAGGCGGTTTCGGTCTGGTTTCTGACAAACTGGTGCCACACCTCCCAGTCCGGGTAGTGGTGATCGACCATGCCGTAGCCGAAGTAGGTCGCAAAGCTTTCGTTCAGCCACAAATACTTCCACTGCTCAGGGGTCACCAGGTTGCCGAACCACTGGTGGGTGATCTCGTGGGCAATCACCTCGCAGATGCGGGCCTGGGCCTCGCGCGAGGTCACGCCGGGTATGTTCAGCAGCAGGTTTTCGCGGAAGGTGATCGCGCCCCAGTTTTCCATGGCCCCGAAGGCGAAATCGGGCACGGCGATCAGGTCCATCTTGCTCAGCGGGTAGTCGATGGCATAGTATGTTTCCCCGTAGGCAAGGGCCTTGCGGCCGAATTCCCGGCCGAACCCGGTTTGGTCGCCGGCACCCGGCAGGCACACGGCCCGAACGCGTGGGTCGACGGGGTCCACGTGGATCTCGAAGGGCCCGACGCCGAAAAAGAGCAGGTAGGTGGACATCTTGGGGGTCGCTTCGAACGTGACCAGCCGACGCCCGTCTTCGAGCTGGCTGACCGTTTCGATGGCGGTGTTGGAAATGGCGGTCAGGTCCGCGTCGACCACCATCTCGACCTGGAAAACGGCCTTTCTGGCGGGGTGGTCCAGGCAGGGAAAGGCGCGCCGGGCATCGCTTTCCTGAAACTGGGTCACGGCGATGTGGGCCGGTCCCCGGTCACTGGTATACCGGCTACGATAGAATCCGGCCATGCGGTCGTTGATCTTGCCGACATAATCGACGGTCAGTTGAAAGGACCCCGCCAGGGGCTCGGGTGGATGAACGCTCAGGCGCTGTGCGGCCGGATCGACGCTGAACGGGCAATCGGACATGGGGTCTTCGGACGCATCCCGCCTGAGGCGGCACTGCCAGATGGCCAGTTCGGCGCAGTCGAGCGTTAGCCGATCGACGGGTGCGCCAGCCGTAGCCGACAAGGTCATCCGCCCGGCAAATTGGAAGCGAACCAGATCCGGCTCGATGCGCAGCCGGTATGCTACGGGGGTAATGGGTGCGGTCATGACGGGGCTCCATCTACTCGTGGTCAAAGTGGTTCGTGGTCAATGCGGTCTAAAAAAAGCGGGGCAGGACAAATCGCACAATCGTGTAGCCCGTGCCGGTCAGGATGAATATCCCGGCGCCCAGGCCGTGGATCCACAAGGCGCGGCCGATGCGGCCGGATTCGTGCTTGGTTTGCGACATGTAGGTTCGGTACAGCCGCCGGAGGTCCGGGGAACAGTCATGCCGATCCGCCAGCTTGCGGTCGAACAGGTATCTGGCGATCGCTGAAAAGGAGCCTGCGGCAGCGACTGCCGCTAGGCCCATAACGATCAGAACGATGGTGTCTGCAGTGGTCATGCCGCCCTGGACTCCAAGCGAGAGGTTGCTTTAGCTTTCCCGACGTGGCTGCAATCTGCCCTCTTTTACCACGAGGCGGCCGGTGGCGCAACCACGCCATGGGCAGGTTTGGTAGTCCGCTGGCCCGGAGTGTCATTTAATTAGCGCTTCGGGGGCCCGAAATGGCGCTCTTTGGACGGATTTTTTTGGCCTTGTGTATAAACCGCTTGATAATATTAATGATATATTAGATGTTGGCTTGGTATGAATGTTGAATTGAGGAAGATGGTGTTTAGATCCGCGCCCATTGCAGCAGCGCTTGGACCCGGAGCGGCGCACCCATCTGCGAGGTATTTATGATCGCCAAAACCGGTTTGACCATTGACACCTACCTGAAGCAGGCCGGTCTGAAGGCCGATGAATCGGCCCGTCGGCAGCAATCCCTTTGCATGAAAGGCGCCGCCGGGCATCGATTCGGCGATCTGGTCGACGGCGCCTTGCCGCCGGCACCAGCGGGTGCCGGGCCCGCCCAGGGGAAAACCATCGTCGATTATCTGCATCGCCGGTGCCCCGACAGCCCGATCGGTCTTGACGGTCCGGCACGCCAGCGCGGCCGGGCACCGCAGCGACCCTTGGCCGGTGTCGGGCGCAGCAGCGCCGCGGCCGACGGTATGCAGCCGCAGCCACCCGCCGAGTCGACATCGGGCGCGACCGACCCTGCCGCCATCGAGCGCACCATCGCCAAAGCGGCTGAAAAGTACCGTCTGCCCGGCCGGCTGATCGAGAGTGTCATCCGGGCCGAGTCCGCCTTTCGACCGGATGCCGTCTCTCCGGCTGGCGCCCAGGGATTGATGCAGCTGATGCCGGCCACGGCCCGGGAGCTGGGTGTGGTCGACCCCTTCGACCCGGCCCAGAACATCGATGGGGGGGCCCGTTACATCCGGCAGATGCTGGATCGCTTCGACGGGGATCTCAAGCTGGCCCTGGCGGCCTACAATGCCGGACCCGGCACGGTGGCGCGTTACAACGGTAACGTGCCCTACCCGGAAACCCAAGCCTACGTGGAACGGGTGCTGGCCGCAATGACGGCGGCCGAGCCGCCCGCCGGTTGACACGAATGCGCGAGCCTGTGAAACATACGATTGCGGTTGCTTTACTGCTGATCCTGAGCCTGTTTCCGGCCTGGTCGGCCGCGGCCGGGATGGTCCTCCTCTCCGAGGAGAACCCGCCCTTCAATTTTACCGAAGACGGCGAGCTGACCGGCGCGGCCACCCAGGTGGTGCAGGAGATCGCCCGGCGACTGGGCATCTCTGACAGCATCGAGGTCCTGCCGTGGGCCCGGGCCTACAAGCGGCTGATGACCGAGCCCAATGTGGTGCTTTTTACCACGGCCATGACCCGCGAACGCGAAGCGATGTTCCACTGGGTCGGCCCCCTTTATCGCACCCGGGTGGGGTTTTACGGCCTCAAAAGCCGTGGCATCCGGATCGACTCGATCGAGGCGGCCAAACAGGTGCGCGCCATCGCCACCTACAAGGACGACTATCGCGAACAGGTGCTCGCCTCCCTCGGATTCACCAACCTGGACAGCTCCAAGAATTCTCAAAGCAACATCCGCAAGCTGGTGTCCGGTCGGGTGGACCTGTGGTTCTACGACAATGTCGGCATGCCGATGGTGGCCCGCCAGGCCGGCATCGACCCGGACGAGATCGAGGAGGTGTTCACCCATGACGAAAACGTCTCTTACATCGCCATCTCCAAACAGACCGCTCCCGACATCGTGCAACAGTGGCAGGCCGCCCTGGACGAGATGAAAACCGACGGCACCTTCTGGTGGCTGACGCGCCGCTGGCTGCCGGCGGAGGCCATCATGGCCGCCGAATCCCGCGGTGGCGCCATTGCGCCGCTTGCCCTGAAGCTTTACACCGAAAATTCGCCGCCCTCCTCCTTTTTGCAAGGCGGCCGGCCCCGGGGATTGTCGGTGGAGGTCGTGCAGGAGATTCTGCGGCGCATCGGCCAACCGGACACCATCGCCGTGGTGCCCTGGGCGCGGGGCTACCAGTTGGCCCTGTCCGAGGCCGACACGGCCCTTTTTTCGGCGACCCGACTGACCCAGCGCGAACCCCTGTTCGAATGGGTGGGGCCGCTCTATCATCAGCACTGGGGTTTTTATCGCTGGAAAGGGACGGCCGTCGACATTCCCACAATGGCGGCGGCCAAAACGGTCGGCCGCATCGGCACCTACCACCAGGACGCCAAAATGCAGTACCTGCAGCTGCAGGGGTTCGACAACCTGGTGCCGACCAACAAAAACGTCACCAATCTCATGCACCTCAAACGCGGCAGCATCGATCTGTGGGTCAGTTCCGATTTCAACATGCCGCACCTGGCCCGCCAGGCCGGCCTGTCACCCGAACAGTTGGAGCTGGCCTACACCTTCAAGAGCGTCGGCAACTATATCGTTTTTTCCAAAAACACGTCGGCGCACGTCATCCGGCTGTGGCAGGCGGTCCTGGATGAAATCAAGTCCGACGGCACTTACGAGCGCATCTGCCAAAAATATGAGTACCGGCCACACTAACCTTGGACCCGTACGGGGGGGTTCCCGGTGACCGACTACCGTACCCAGGCCCGCAAGCCCCTGACCCACGATTCCAAAAAGCGGAACGTGCGGCTTTTTTCGCATCGCTCCATTTCATTGGAACTGGCCATCAGTCTCGTGCTGCTGGTCATTCTGGGCGAAGGGCTGCTGCTGCTGCTCATCTACCGGCAGCAGGTGGACGAGCTGCACCGCCAGATACAGGTCAAGGCGGACGAATATGCCGTCAACCTGTCCGAAACCCTGGCGGTGCCCCTGTGGGATTACGACGACGAGCAGATTCGGCGGGTCGGGCAGGGCTTTGCCCGCAACGAGCTGATTGCGGGACTGATCATTCAAGACCTAAACGGCCAGGATCATTTTCGCTTCAGTCGAGAGACCGACGAGCACTCGCTTGCACGGGTGGTGCCGATCGATTACTTCGGAGAGCCGATCGGACAGGCCAGCTTTACCCTTGCGCTGGACAGCTATCGACGTGACCTGATCTGGCTTCGTAACACCGCCGTCAAGGTGTCGGCCGTCTCCCTGGCGGTCATCATCATCGGCACCGTACTGCTGCTGCGCCTGCTCATGCGCAAACCCCTGGAGATCCTGCGCCGCGGAATGGACCGGGTGGCCCGCGGAGACCACGACTACCGCTTCGACGAGATTCGCCACAACGAGCTGGCCGACATTGCCAGGCAGTTTCGCAAAATGGCGGAAAAGATCCGCCAGCGCGAGCAGTCGCTCCAGAAAGAGGTCGCCGAGCGCCGACGCGCCGAGGACCGCATCCGCGAAAGCGATGCCAGAACGCGGGCCATATTGAACGCCATACCCGACGTCATGTTCCAGTTTGACGGCGACGGCCGTTTTATCGATGTGCGGGGAGAGGTGTCCGACTTCACGACGCCGCCCGATCAAATTATCGGCCGCGCCATCGAACATGTCATGCCGGGCGATATCGCCCAGGTGTTTCGCCGGCAGCTGGCCACGGCGTTCGACACCCGGCGCGTGCAGGTCTTCGAGTATGTCTTCCCTTCCCAGAATCAGGTCCGGCACTACGAGTGTCGCCTGGTGGCCGTGGCCGATGACCTGGCCCTGGCCCTGATCCGCAACATCACCGCCCGGGTGAGCGCCGCCGCCGAAAAAAAACGCCTGCTGGAGCAGCTCCAGCGGGCCCAGAAAATGGAAGCCATCGGCACGCTGGCCGGGGGGGTGGCCCACGACCTCAACAACGTCCTATCCGGCCTGGTCAGCTACCCGGAGCTGATCCTGATGGATCTGCCGGCCGACAGCCCCCTGAAGAACCCCATCCAGACCATCCGCAAAAGCGGCGAGCGGGCCGCCACCATCGTCCAAGACCTGTTGACCCTGGCCCGCCGGGGGGTCTCCGTGGCCGAAGTCATCAACCTGAACCAGGTGATCCGCGACTATCTGAAAAGCCCCGAGTACGGCAACCTGTGCAGCCACCATCCCGATATCGAACTGAAGCTGGACCTGGCCGATGACCTGCTCGACATCTCCGGATCGCCGGTGCACCTGGCCAAAACCGTGATGAACCTGGCATCCAATGCCGCCGAAGCCATGCCGCACCGGGGCGTCATTCGGATCGAAACGCGCAACCAGTACATCGACAGCCCGATCAAAGGCTACGACGACATCGAAGAGGGGGACTACGTGGTGATGCGGGTCATCGACGAGGGCATCGGCATTTCCAAGAATGACATCGCCCGGATCTTCGAGCCCTTCTACACCAAAAAGGTGATGGGCCGCAGCGGAACGGGACTGGGCATGGCCGTGGTGTGGGGGACCGTCAAGGATCATCACGGCTACATTGACATCCAGAGTGCGCCGGGGCGCGGTACCGTGGTCACGATCTACCTGCCGGCCACCAAAACGCACCGCCTGCGAGAGCCCCTGAAAGCGACCCTCGATGACCTGAAAGGCGCCGGCGAGCGCATCCTCGTGGTGGACGACGTCGCGGAACAGCGCGAGATCGCGGCCGAGATGCTCACGCGTCTGGGATATGTGGTCGACAGCGTCGCCGGCGGAGAGGCGGCTGTACAATACGTGAAGCGATCGCCGGTGGATCTGCTGGTGCTGGACATGATCATGGACCCGGGCATCGACGGCCTGGAGACCTACCGGCGCATCGTGCAGGTGCGCCCGGGCCAGCGGGCCCTGATCACGAGCGGTTTTTCCGAATCCCACCGGGTGCATGAGGCCCGCCAGCTCGGCGCCGGCGGCTACGTCAAAAAGCCGTATCGCCTCGAAACCATTGCCCGGGCGGTGCGGGAGGTGCTGACCCGCCAGCCTTGATCTCGGCCCGTTTACGAATCCACCCGAAACGCGGCTTTTCACATGTCCATCAGCCTTGCTTAGGCGCTCATTTGTCGATGACCGTGAGGGTCTCCCGATCGACCCAGCGCCCGTCTCTCAGGCGCACGGCCTGCAGCACCCCCTGGCCATCTTTCGATTCGGTGCCGCGGTTGCAGCGCAGGGTGTAGTTGTAGTTGTAGAAGACTTCGGCCTGATGGCCGGGGACAAGGTCGCTGATGCCTATGATTTCGATGGCGACCTTGTCTACCAGACAGGACCCGGTGTCGCCGACCGACTTTTTCTCCAGATAGGCCTGGATCGGCGCTTCGCCCAGTTGATCGGATTCGGCCGCGATGGCTGCCGGCGGCTGCAGCATTGGGAAGAACACCATGATGCACATTACGACGAGTGCGGCGGACAATGGTCTTTGCATGCGGGAACCTCCACGTTTCAGTAGGTGTAGAACAGCTGCTGCAAGGCTTCCAGGCGACGTTTTTTCAGCAGGGCCAGCATCAACAGGATGCGGGCCTTGGCCGGATTGAGCTCGTCGGAAACGATAAAGCCCAGGCGGTCGTCATCCACTTCCACATTCCGGCCGACCTTTCCGGTCGGCACCCGCGAACCGCGCACGATAACGGTGCCCTGCGCGGCCGCCCGGGCCGCGCGCTCGAGCGTTTGCGCGTTCATGTTGCCGTTGCCGCCCCCGGCGATGACAATCCCGCGGGCCCCGTTGGAAACCGAGCAGTCGATCAGGTCGGCCGGCATGTCGGCGTAGGCGTAAAGAATGTCAACGCGGGGCAGGGCGGTGACGTCAGCCACCGAAAAGACGCTGTTCGTGGTGTGGCGGCGGAAAGGCTTGCGGAAATACTGGGCCTTGCCGTAGGCGACGGTACCGATCAGACCATTGAGGGGACTCAAAAAGGTTTCCACGGAGGTCGTGTTGGTCTTGGTCAGGGAGTGGGCGCCGTGGATGCGGTCGTTCATCACCACCAGCACCCCGCGTCCGGCCGCCTTGGGATCGGCCGCTACGGCGACGGCATTGTACAGGTTGAGCGGGCCGTCGGCGCTCACTGCGGTCGCGGGGCGCATGGCACCGGTCATGACCACCGGCTTGCTGCTGTGAACGGTCAGGTTCAAAAAGAAGGCCGTCTCCTCCATGGTGTCTGTCCCGTGGGTGACGACCACGCCGGCGATCGTGGGTTTTTCCAGCAGCTGTTCGATGCGCCTGGCCAGGGTGATCATGATGGCAAAGGTCATGTCCTGGGAGCCGACGTTGGCGATCTGCTCCCCGTTGATGTCGGCCACGTCACGCAACCCGGGCACGGCCGCGATCATGGCCTGGATGGACAGTTGGCCGGAATCGTAGCCGGCCTGGGTACCCGATGGGGCGGCCCCGGCGATGGTGCCCCCGGTCGCCAGAACGACCACCTGCGAGCGGCTTGTTTTTTCCATAACGCGTCTCCTTGATGGCTAAACGGACGTTTCTACTCGATGGCCTGGAATTCGCGCATGAATTTGCGGTCGATGTAATCCTTGATCAGAAATGCCGGGCGACCGCCGAATTCCAGCTGGCGTTTTTTGAGGACGCCGACCCCACCGCCCAGGTTGAAGATCAGCAGGTAGTCGCCGCCCGGGTCGAAGGGCATCAATTTGCCGCCCTCCAGCCGGGCCACCAGGTTGTGGTGCAAAACCGGGTTCTGGCGCACGGCGTAGACCCCGACCTTGTCCAGGGGCTGGTCCTGAAAGTAAATGCAGTCGCCGCCGCCGAAAATGTCCGGGTGCTGTACACTCTGCAGAAAGCGGTTGACCCGCAGACCGCCGTCGGGTCCTGTGGTGATGTCCGAATCGGCAAATAGGGTCGACGGGATCACCCCCAGGGCCAGGAAAATGAAATCCGCGGGCAAGGTGTCGCCGCTGTTCAGGACGACCGCCGTCGACGATATGGATGTGACGTAGGCCTTTTCGCGGATCACCATCCCCCGCCGCGTCAAGGTCCGGGCAATCCGGCGCCGTATCGACTGAGGAAAAGCGGACATGAAGGTGCGCCCGGCAACGATGGTGAGCTCGGGCCGCCGACCGCCGACGGTGTTGGCCAGTTGCCAGACGTTTCCGGCCACTTCGGCCGCGGACGGACCGCCACCGACGATGACCACCTTCGGGGCGTGGCGCCTGAAATGGTCGACCAGGCGTTCTTTGGCCTGCATGAGCCGTTCGATGGGTTTGACGGTGAAGATGTCGTCGCGGCTGCCCGCGACGGGCGGTTGGGGCACGTGGCTGCCCGCATTGCAGGAGAGCACGTCATAGGGGACCGCTTCGCCGCTCTCCAGAACCACATTTTTGTTTTGCGCATCGATGCGGGCCGCTTTGCCCAGCCGAAAGGTACCGCCCTGCCGTTCGACCACGTGCCGGGTCGCAAACCGAATCTCGTCGGGCCGGTAGGTGCCCGAGAGCATGCCGGGTCCCATGCCCGAGTAGTAGTGGTGCTCGGAAGGGCCGATGACGCAGACCTCGTGGCCGTTGTCGACGATTTGTTCCAGATTGGCCAGGGTGACCATGTGGGCGTGCCCGCCGCCGATCAGAACCAGTCGCTTTTTCACATCACCTCCTCCATCAGCTGCCCCAACCGCCTCAGATGCGTTTTCTCCTCGTTGGCGATCTGGATCAGGGCCTTTTTGCCGTCTTCACTGCCGGCTTTCTCCGAGGCCCGCAGGTAAAGATCCAGGGCCTGGGCTTCGATCGACATGGCCAGCTCGATGATTTCGGAGACGGTTTCGGTCGAAGGCATCAGCAGGTTGGCATACTCCTCGGTGGTCATGCCTCCTTCCAGCACCTCCGAGACCTGCTGGCTTTCGAACGATTCCCGCGAGGCCGGCCGGCCGGTCAGCTCGGTATACTGTTCCAGGATCCGGTCCTGATGTTTCACTTCAATTTGAGACAGTTGCTGAAACAGTTGTCTCGCCGAGTCATTGTTGACCTGGGCCTGCATCTCGTCATAAAACGACTTCAACCCGGCTTCCAGAGAATAGGCCACGGCCAGGGCGCTCTCCACCGAGGAGACCCCGTCGAACAGGGCCAGCCCCTTCTCCTCGCCCAGAAAGGCCACGTTGCTGGCCCAGGAATTGAAGCCGCCGGCCACGTTGATGATCTCATTGAATCCCTGGCCTGCCAGCAGTTGCGCAGCCACCCGGCTGCGGCCGCCGGACGCTCAGTACACCATCACCGGTTTGGTGCGGTCGATGCGATCCAGGTGGTCGGTCAGTTCCGGCAGCGGGGCCAAAACGGCGCCGGGGATGTGCCCGGCTTCGTACTCCTTGGGTTGGCGCACATCGACAATGGTCACTTCGTCCACCGGTTTGCCGTCGAGGTAGTCCTTGGCCTGATCGGTGTCGATGGATCTCACGGGAGTCAGGAATTGTCGCCAGTTCATTCAGCCCTCCGTTGTGGTAATCGGTTGTCGGTCGTGGATATTTGGGGTATCGTGGGGTTAGATGAACAAAATATACACGAAATGTGCCCGCCGGCCACTATTTTTTTGATGGCACACAGATTGCTTTATAGGACTGTGCTGGACGGTGCCATCCGATGCCGCTGCACGTTCATTTTTTACCAACCCCATGGAGGATATTATGAACCTGAACGAGTACAAGGGGATCATCAAGCAAGCCATCGCCAACGAGGTGGAGGCCAAAAAGTTTTATGAAGATGCGTCTAACCTGCTTCAGGATGCATACCTGAAATCGCTTTTTGCCTCCCTGGCCGAAGAGGAGAAGAAACATCGCGACATCCTGACCAAGATCTACAACAGCGAAACCATGGAGCGCTACTTTTCGGAAACGCGGGACTACAAGGTTGCCGAAACCGTCGATGCGCCGGCCCTTTCCATGGACATGAAGCCGGCCGACGCCTTTGCCCTGGCCATGAAAAAGGAAGCCGAGGCCATGGCGCAGTACACCGAGATGGCGGCATTGTGCGACGACCCGGGCAAGCGGCAGGTCTTCCTGGACCTGGCCGCCATGGAGCGCGACCACAAGCTGAAGATGGAAACCGCTTTTACCGATATCGGATATCCCGAGGTCTGGTAATCCATGGCGCTTTCCGTCGTCGATCTGTATCGTGACGTCCTGCCCAAAACCAATTGCCGGGAGTGCGGATTTGCCACCTGCATCGCCTTCGCGGGAATGGTGGTGTCCGAACAGCTGGCCCTGGAAACCTGTCCGCACCTGTCGGCCGAGGTGGTGGCGCGCTGCAACCGCGAGCTTGAGCGGCAGTACGCCGCCGGCCAGTGGACCAAACGCGACATGGCCGAGGACGCCCTGGCCTGGGCCAGGCAGCGCTCCGCTTCCATGCGCATCGCGGACCTGCCCGGGCGCATCGGCGGCAGCCTGGTAGACCGCACAGATGGTCAGGCGCTGCGGCTGCCCTATTTCACCGGCGAGATCCTGATCGACGATCACGACATCGTGCAGTCGAACGGTGCGGGCCTCACGCGCTGGGAAAAGGTGTTCCTATACAACCACATGGCCCAGGGCGGAACCCGGGCGCCCACGGGGGTGTGGAAGGGGTTCGAAGCGTTTCCCAACACCGTTTCGAAAGTCAAAACCATGGCCGCCCAGGTGGAAACCCCTCTGGCAGACTGCTTCGGGGGGCGCCGCGCTGCGCTGATCGCCTCGGCCCAGGCCGCCGGCGGCCGTGACGCCCCGCCGGGAACACACAGCGCGGATGTAGCCTTTTTTTTTCGACCTTTACCCCGGGTGCCGGTGCTGCTGCTCTTCTGGGACGAGGAGCCCGAAGACGGTTTCGGGGCTAAGGCCAAGCTACTCTTTGACGAAACCGTCACCGATCACCTGGACATTGAATCGATACTCTTTTTGAGCGAACGACTGCGGCAGATGCTCTGCGGTGCGGCTGCTGCGCCCTGACCCAAGGAGGATTTTTATGGCCGAATCCAAATGCCCGGTTTGCGGGTGCAAACAGTTTTACGTGAAAAACCCGGACGACGAATTCGATATTTACGAATTCGAGTGCCGGGATGGCGAAATCTGTTTCGAAGAGGATCTGGATGACGACGAGTGCCCACCGGTCGACGGCGACACCGAGACGTTTTGCAACCAGTGCGCCTGGCATGACAAGTTCGACAAGATCAAGTAACCGGCTTGCAGCAGCGGCGGTTGCCCGTCCAAGACGACCCAACAGGAGGTCTTCATGACAACCCACGATGTCGCCGTATTCACACCGTATCCGTTCAGCGTCGGTCAAAAGATCAATATTGCGGCCGGACCCCGCAAAGGAGACTGGGAGGTGATGGCCGTAAGCGACCGCAAGGTCAAGCTACGCTGTCCCTTCAGCAAAAAGGAGTTTGACTGGAACCGCTTCTGCTATGTGGTGGCGGAGCGTAAAGGGGTTCAATGGCCCGGACACGAGTGATGCCGGCCATATCCTTTCACAGCCGTGCCGGGTGCCCGCCTGCAGGCGACCATCCGGGGAGGTGAGCATGGCCAGCAGCTATGACTACGACATCGGGATCATCGGCGGGGGCGCGGCCGGACTGACCGTGGCCTCCGGCGCGGCCCAGCTGGGAGCCAAGACCCTGCTGATCGAAAAGGAACCGGCCCTGGGCGGCGACTGCCTGCACTACGGCTGCGTGCCCAGCAAAACCCTGATCCGGACGGCCCACGTGTACCACGACATCAAAAACGCCGATCGCTACGGACTGCCCGTGGGGGATATCCCGCCGGTCGACTTCGCCAGCATCGCCCGGCGGATTCGAGATGTCATCGCCGTGATCCAGGAGTACGACTCCGAGGAGCGCTTCTGCAGGCTGGGCGCCAAGGTGGTCTTCGGGACGGCCTTTTTCAAGGATTCCCACACCGTGGATCTGGACGGCCGGCCGGTCAGCGCCAAAAACTGGGTGATCGCCACCGGCTCCAGCCCGGCCGTTCCTCCCATACCGGGCTTGGGGGAGGTCGAGACGGTTACCAATCGCGAGATTTTTTCCCTGAAGCGGCTTCCCGAGCGCATGGTGGTGCTGGGAGCCGGCCCCATCGGCATCGAAATGGCCCAGGCCTTTGGCCGATTGGGCGCCCGGGTTACGGTGGTGGAGCGCGGGGACCAGATTCTCGGCAAGGAAGACCCTGACCTGGCCGCGGCCGTCCAGGCGGTATTGACGACAGAGGGTATCCGGTTTTATCTGGGAGCCGCCATCGAGCGGGTCGCGAGGGTTGACGGTTGCAAGGCCGTCACCATCAAAACGGCCGCCGGCGAATCGGTCGACCTGCAGGCCGACACCATTCTGGTGGCCTTGGGCCGCGCCGTCAACGTCGGCGGTCTGGGGCTCGAAGCGGCCGGTGTGGCCGCCGAGCGAAACGGCATTGGCGTGGATGAACGGTTGCGCACCAGCCAAAAGCACATCTATGCCGCCGGCGATGTGAACGGCGGCTACCAGTTTACCCACGCGGCAGGCTACGAGGGCGGCCTGGTGGTGAGCAACGCCGTATTCCACCTGCCGCGCAAGGTGGATTACACCTGGCTGCCCTGGTGCACCTACACCGACCCCGAACTGGCCAGCATCGGCATGAACGAAAGCGCGGCCAAACGGGCGGGGATCGAACACAGCGTCTGGACCGAACCGTTTGCAGGCAACGATCGCGCCCTGGCCGAAGGCCGCAGCGCAGGACGCATCAAACTGATCCTGGACAAACGGGACAAGCCGCTGGGGGTGCAGATCCTCGGACACCGGGCCGGCGACCTGATTGCCGAGTGGGTGGCGGCCCTGAACGGCAAGGTCAAGCTGGCCACCTTGGCATCCGCCATTCATCCCTATCCCACCCTGGGCGAAATCAATAAACGGGTGACCGGCAGCGTCTTCTCTCCGAAAATTTTCTCCGAACGCGTGCAAAAAGGGCTCAAATTCTTTTTCAACCTGAAGGGGCGGGCGTGCACGCCGAAGGCCTGCGAAAAGTGAGGGCGGCCGTCGCCGGCGGCCCCGAACGGGGGCCCGGCCCGTAACGTGCGATATGGCATCGAAAAAACAGAACGGATCCGGCGGGCGCTTCAAGGCCGTTCTCCTGTTGGCCTTCATTGTCGGCGCTGTCGTGTTGATGCGCTGCACCCCCATCAAGACCTACCTGACACCCGAGGCGGTGGGCGACCTGGTTGCCTCGGCCGGTTTGTGGGCCCCGCTGCTCTTTATCTTCCTATATGCCGCCGGCGTCTGCCTGTTTATTCCCGGTACGCTGCTGACCGGATTGGGGGCGGCGCTCTTCGGCGCCTACTGGGGCTTCTTGTGGGTGTGGTGCGGGGCCATGATCGGCGCTGCCGGCGGTTTTCTCATCGGTCGAACCCTGGGCCGCGAGTTTGCCGCATCGCTGATCGGCGACCGCTTGAAAAAATACGACGATGCCATCGCACGCAACGGTTTTACCACCGTACTCTACCTGAGACTGGTCTACTTTCCGTTTACCGCCATGAATTTCGGCATGGGCCTGACCCAGGTGCGCTGGCGCGATTTTCTGGCGGGAACGGCTTTGGGGATCGTGGTGGGTACCTTTATCTTCACGTTTTTCATCGGTACCCTCAAAACGGTCTGGGTGTCGGGCGACTGGCATGAGCTGATTTCGGTCAAGGTCGTCTTCTCCATCGCCTTGTTCGTCTTCTCTTTTTTCATTCCCAGGATCATTCAGCGCTTTCAAAAGCGATCGCCATTGTGAGACACTTTTTGTCTCATCCCCGATCGAGGCCGGCCAGACCCGCATGGACAACCGGCTGGCATGGGCGATCCCCTTTTCGCCTTGACGGTGGTGGCATGAATATTGTTATGTAGGGGGCGACCGACACATGCCCGGCGCGGAGAAACCATGGAACAAGCGATCCAATTCGTCAATCCGGTGGGAGAAACCCTGGCCGGAACCCTGCACCAGCCGGCCACGGCCCCGATCGGTGCCGTTGTTGCCGGCCACTGCTTTACCTGTTCACGGCACACGGGGGTGTTGCGACGCATCAGCAAGGATCTGTGTGATGCCGGATTCATGGTATTGCGGTTCGATTTTTCAGGAAACGGACAGAGCCAGGGAGAATTCGATCAGTCCACCTGGTCCAAACAGGTCCGGGAGATGGAAGCGGCCGTGGCCTGGATAGAGAACCAGGGCCTTGGCTGGATCGGCCTGGCCGGTCATTCCCTGGGTGCGGCCATCGCGCTGCTGACCGCCCGTCGGCTGCCGCGGGTGGCGGCGGTCTGCCGGGTGGCCGGGCGCGTGAGCACCACCCGGCCGGTGCACTTTCTCACGTCTGCTCAGCAGGAGCAGCTGGTGCAGGCCGGTCAGGTGGCCTTTACCAGCCGGGGTCGGCAATTGACGCTAAAGCGAGAATTTTTCGACGATGCCGAACGGTATGACCTCCTGGCCGCCACGCGGGCGCTGTCGAAACCCATGCTGGTGGTCCACGGCGACCGGGACGACATCATTCCGGTCTCCGAAGCGCACCTGGCCAAAAAGGCCAACCCCGCCTGGGTCGAATTGTCGATCATCGCCGGCGGCGATCACATGCTGTCCCGGCCGGACGATCAGCAGCGGGTCGGCCGCAGCGTTGCGGCCTGGTTTAGCAGGCAGGCCACATCGCCGTGATCCCAACAGCAGCGCGGCACGCCGGCGCGCTGTCGACCGCCACCCGGGTCAGGGCAAAACGACGCAATCCAAAAACAGACCAACGCATTTCCCAACAGGAGACCATCGTACATGAATCTGTCCGAAACGCTGAGCGCCGATTTTATCGACGCCCAATATCGGCAATGGAAGTCCGATCCCTCCTCCCTGCCCAGTGACTGGCAGATGTTTTTCAACGGCTTCGATCTGGCCGGCAAGGTCGGTCCGGCCGATGCGGACCCGGCCCAGGCCCTGAGTCAGGCCAAGGTGGGGGCGCTGATCCACCGCTACCGCGACATCGGTCACCTGCTGGCCTGCATGGATCCGTTGTCGGCCTGCCCGACGTCCCACCCCTATCTGGACCTGGAGTCTTTCGGTCTGGCGCCGTCCGACCTGGAGCGCCCCTTTGCCGCGCCGGGACTCATGGCGCAGACCACGGCGCCGCTCAAACAGATCGTGGGCAAGCTCAAGCAGACCTATTGCCACAGCGTCGGCGTGGAATACATGCACCTGCAGGACCCCGACGAGCGTCAGTGGCTCCAGGACCGCATGGAGTCGACCGGCAACCGGGCCGAGTTGACGAACGCCGATCGCAGCGGTTTGCTCAAAAAACTGACCGCGGCCTCCCTGTTCGAAGCTTTCCTCAACAAAAAATATGTGGGGGTGACCCGGTTTTCACTGGAGGGCGGCGAGGCCCTGATCCCGCTTCTGGACGAGGTCTGCCATTGGTCCGCCGTCAACGGGTGCCGGGAGTTGATTCTGGGCATGGCCCACCGCGGCCGGCTGAACGTTCTGCGCAACATCCTTGCCAAACCGGCCGAGGAGATATTCTCGGAGTTCGAAAGCTGCTACGATCCCCAGGATCTGGTGGGCGCCGGCGACGTCAAGTATCACAACGGTTACCTGAGCCATCGCCGCCTGGACGACGGCCGCGAGCTGACCCTTTACATGGTCAGCAACCCCAGCCATCTGGAGGCCGTGAACCCGGTGGTCGAAGGCGTGGCCCGGGCGCGGCAGGACCTGATCCCCGCCGACGGCGACAAGGCCGTGGTGCCGGTTCTGCTGCACGGCGACGCCGCCTTCGCCGGGCAGGGCGTGGTGGCCGAAACCCTGAACATGTCACAGCTGAAGGGCTATCGCACCGGGGGCACCATTCACGTGATCGTCAACAACCAGATCGGGTACACCACCTTGCCCGAAGACGCCCGCAGCACGCGCTACTCCACCGATGTGGCCAAAATGCTCATGGTGCCGATCTTTCACGTCCACGGTGAAAATCCGGAGGCGGTGATCCACGTGGCCCGCCTGGCCGCGGCCTACCGCCGCCACTTCGCCAAGGATGTGGTCATCGACCTGGTCTGCTACCGGCGCTACGGGCACAACGAAGGCGACGAACCCTATTTCACCCAGCCGACCATGTACCAGCGTATCCGCGAACGTCCGCCGCTTTATCGGGCTTATGCCGACCAGCTGATTGCCGAAAAGGTGGTCTCCAAGGCCGATGCGACCGCCATGGAACAGGAGGTCAACGGGGTTCTCGATGCGGCCTACGAGGAGATTCACGGATCGACCTGTCTGTTCCCCGAGCGGCACTTTTTCCCGGAATGGGACGGTATCAGCGGCGCCTACACGTCCGAGCCGGTCGACACGACGGTGCCCAAGGCAACCTTGGCCGCCCTGGCCCTGCAGCTGGCGGCGACCCCCAACGGCTTCAGCGTTCATCCCCGGCTCAAGGGGGTCCTGGACAAACGGCTGGAGGCGGTCGACAGCGGCGAGGGCATCGACTGGGCCGGCGCCGAGGCCCTGGCCTTCGCCTCGCTGCTGACCCAAGGCCACGGCGTGCGGCTAAGCGGTCAGGATGTGGGCCGCGGGACGTTCAGTCAGCGCCACAGCGTGTTGTGGGACTATCGGACGGGCGACGCCCACGTGCCGCTCAATCATCTGGACGAGGACCAGGCCGCTTTCGAGGTGTACAACAGCCTGCTGGCCGAGGCGGGCGTTTTGGGCTTCGAGTATGGCTACGCCGTGACCCGGCCGCAGGTGCTGACCCTCTGGGAGGCCCAGTTCGGGGATTTCGTCAACAACGCCCAGGGCATCATCGATCTGTTCATCACCAGTGGGCAGGCCAAGTGGCAGCAGTTGTGCGGGTTGACCCTGCTGCTGCCCCATGGCTGGGAAGGATTGGGGCCCGAGCACTCCAGCGCGCGCCTGGAACGCTTTCTCCTGCTGTGCGCCGACAACAACATCCAGGTGGCCAACCTGACCACACCGGCCCAGTACTTTCACCTGCTGCGCCGTCAGATCAAGGCTCCGTACCGCAAGCCGCTGATCCTCATGACGCCCAAAAGCCTGTTGCGACACCCCATGGCTGTGTCTACGCTGCAAGAACTGGCCGCCGGACGCTTTTCCGCGGTGCTGGATGACCGGGAGGTGGCTGCATCCGCCAAAAAAGTCATTTTCTGCAGCGGCAAGATCTACTATCAGCTGGTTGCCCGGCGGCAGCAGATCAATGCCGTCGACACGGCCATCGTCCGGGTCGAGCAGCTCTACCCGTTCCCCGAAACGGAGTTGGCCGCCGCCATCGGGCGCTACAAGAAGGCCCGGGTGTGGACCTGGGTCCAGGAGGAGCCGGAAAACATGGGCGCCTGGTGGTTCATCCGCCCGCGGCTGGCCGGCCTGATCAACCGCCCGCTGGACCATGTGGCCCGCAAGCCTGCGGCCAGCCCGGCCACGGGCTTTCCCAAGATCTACAAAATGGAGCAGGACGGCATCGTGGACCAGGCCATCGGTCCGCACAACCAGGCCGAAGGCATGGCCGGGTAGCGACAGGGCCGGATAGCGGCCGAAAGTGATCGGGCACAGCCCCCGGACAAACTCCTGTATGTGCCCGTGCACGTCGGTTTCAAGCCTTTATCCCAAACCCCTTTTCTCAAGGAGTCTTCATGTCCATCGAAATCAAAATTCCCAATGTTGGCGAGTCGATACAAGAGGCCGTGCTGGCCGAGTGGTTCAAGCAGGACGGCGACGCCGTCCGCAAGGACGAACCGCTGTTTGTCATCGAGACGGACAAGGTTACCCTGGAAGTGGTGGCCGAGATGGACGGGGTCCTGCACATTCAGGTTGGGGCCGGTGAAACCGTGGCCATCGGCGCGGTGGTCGGTTCCATCGATCCTGCCGACGCCGGGGCTGGGGCCCCGGCGGGCGAAGGGGCCGCCGCACAAAAAGAGACCGAGGCCCCGCCGCCCAAAGCCGCGGATGCGCCCGAACCGGCCCCGGCGGCCGCGCCATCGGCGAAGACGGCGTGGCAGCCCGCTGCAACTGCCGATGCCGTTGTCCTGGCGCCGTCCGTGCGCCGCCTGGTGGCCGAAAAGCATTTGGATCCGACCCAGATTCGGGGCACCGGTCCCGGCGGGCGCATCAGCAAGGCCGATGTGCTGCAGCACCTGGAGCAGGCCCCGGCCGAGGTTTCGGAGCAACCGGCTGCACCGACACCGCCGTCAGCGGCCCGTCCGGAGGCAGGCGACGCCATGGAGGAGCGCAAGCCCATGTCGCCCATCCGCAGGCGCATTGCCGAGCGCCTGCTGGAATCCAAACAGAGCACGGCCATGCTGACCACCTTCAACGAGATCGACATGTCGCGGGCCATGCAGATCCGCACGCTCTACAAGGAGGCCTTCAAAAAGCGCCACGACGTCTCTTTGGGCTTCATGTCCTTTTTTATCAAGGCCTGCGTGCAGGCCCTCCAAGAGGTTCCCGAGATCAACGCCTTCATCGACGGCAGCGACATCGTTTACCACGGTTATCAGCATGTGGGCGTGGCCATCGGATCAAAGCGCGGCCTGGTCGTGCCGGTGATCCGGCATGCCGAGCGCATGAGCTTCGCCCAGGTGGAGCAGGCCATCGTGGACTACGTGGCCAAGATCAATGAGAACCGCCTGGAGCTGGCCGACCTGGAGGGCGGCACGTTCACGGTGAGCAACGGCGGCGTTTACGGCAGCCTGCTCTCCACGCCCATTCTCAACATTCCCCAGAGCGGCATCCTGGGCATGCACAAGATCGAAAAGCGGCCCGTGGTGGTCGACGACCAGATCGTCATCCGGCCCATGATGTACGTGGCCCTGAGCTACGACCACCGCATCGTCGACGGCCAGGGGGCCGTCACCTTCCTCAAGCGCGTCAAGGAGTTTGTCGAAAACCCGGAGCGCATGGTGTTGGAAGTGTAGCGCGGAATCGGTGGCCGGCGCGGACGGCACGGCTGCCGTCCGCGCTCCTCAACGAGAATCAATCACATGGAGTCATTCATGAAGATTTTAGGCATTTCCGGCAGCCCGCGCAAGGAGAGCCAGTCCGGCGTATACAAGCTCGTCCGGACCGTTCTGGAAAACACCGGCCTGGCATATGAACTCGTCAGTTTGCGCGGCAAGGCCATCTCGGGCTGCATCGCCTGCCTGGGGTGCGTCAAGGACAACGTCTGCAAGGTCGAGGACGACCTGACCCCGCTGCGGGAGAAGATCGTTGCGGCTGATGCTTACGTATTCGGGGCGCCCAACTACTACAGCACCTTGAATGCCGCCACGCATGCCCTGCTGGAGCGCTGGTTCCAGTTCCGCCACCAGACCGGCAACACCTTGTGGGGCAAACTGGCCGTGGCGGTCGGCGTGGGCGGCACCAGCGGCCGTTTCCCGGCCGACGAACTGGAGAAACTCTTTTTGTACAATTTTGTCGAAACCGTGGCCAAGGTGACCGGCCAGGGCGCGGCCTCCTGTTACACCTGCGGCCACGGCGAGACCTGTCAGGTGGGCATTCCGCTGATGATTCACGGCCAGGGCCTCAAGATCACCCCCGACATGGTTCCCGACGTGGCCAAACAGCCCAAGGTCACGGCCGCGGCCGTCGAGGCCGGCAAGCTGCTGGGGCAGCGGCTGAAAAACGGACACGACCGCGAGGCGGTCACCCAGAACATGCAAAAGAAGATGATGGCCATGTTCGCCTCTTCCGCTTGATTTGGCGGATCACTTCGGCTTCCATGGCAAAGCGTTGCCGTTCGATTTGCTTGACGGAAACAGACAGGGCGGCCATAGTCGTCCGCCCTGTCTGTTTCAGCACTGCTGCCTGCGTCGGACAGACATATTGCGTGCACATCCACGGCCGCATGTCTGGCGGCAGGCGACAGCCGCGCCAAGACAGGTAGGGGCAGGCCTGGCCGGGATCCGTTGCGGCCTGGCGGACCGGAATGGGCTTTTCCAGCAGGTGCAGCAACAGCAGGTCCCGAAAGTCGATCCAGACCGTGAGGGTGATGCAACACGGTTCGGGGCAAAAGCGGCAGGTCCGGCGGCACAGCGCCTCCATTATGGGTGTCAGGGTGTCCATTCTGTCGGCGATGTCGCCAGCCAGCCGTATGGCTCTGCCCAGCGCCTGCCGATGGCGCTTCAACAGGCGTGCCAGGGCCAGGTTCGTCGGCCACCATGGCGAGGTGTCGGCGTCAAGGCCGGTGGCCGACCCAAAAAGTGCGGCGTCTTGTGGGTGAGCGTCTTTCGGCATGAGGCCACGCTGGTGGTTGCTCCGGTTTGGTATGGACCGTTCCACGCAACCGGTCGGAAACATACCCATTGTAAAGGTAATTGGTGATGCGATGCAACCATTGGCTAGCGGCGACACCCTGCCGGCCCAAATTGAATCGAACCTTCACGAATCAGTTGGGTACCCGCCGATGCTGGTTGCATTGGCGAAGGTAGCCGTCCCATGCGGGCCGATTTGGAAACGATCCACCACCAGCATTTTTACGCCACTGCGACCAACCGGGAACAGGGGCCTACCGATGAGAAATCGGTTTCTTTTCTGGCTTCTGCCGGTGCTGACGGTGTTGCTTCCGATCTGTATTGCCGGACCGTCGGCAGCTGACGACTACCCGAGTCGCGTCTCCTTGGCCATCAGCGGCGGGGCAAGTATGGGCGCTTATGAGGCCGGGCTGATCTGGGGCCTGGTCGAGGTTCTGCGCCAGGCGGACGACACCGCAACCTGGGCGATGGGCGGAGAACCGCGGTCTATTGAGATTTCCAGCGTCGCCGGGGCCTCCGCCGGCGGCATTAACACCCTGCTCGTGGGTATGGCTTGGGCGGTGAACCCGGAGGCGCAGGGCGGATTTGCCAACCGTCTCGACGACAATATCTTCCGGGATGTCTGGCTGACACCCGACGTCAACCGGCTGCTGCCACCCGAGGCGGACTCTGCCCAGTACCTGGCGGACGATGCCTTGCTTTCGCGCAAAGACCTGGTCGCCGTTGCCGGTGAGCTCCGTAAAAAATGGCGCCGGCCGGGAAGCTTTCGCCCCGGACTTCGAATACCGATGGGCGTCACGGTCACCCGTGTGCAACCTGACACCATGGTTGTCAGCGGGGTGGCGATTAATAACCAGCGCTTTTACATTCCCTTTGAAATGCAGACCCAGGCAGACGGTCGCGCCCGATTCGCATTCGACCCCAACGACTACCCCTCCCTGGTCGATCCGGCCATGATCCTGATGCCCTGGCCGGCTGGTGAGTCCCCTTTTGCCGTTTCCGATCAACAGGTCGAGGATGCCTTGTTGACAACCAGTGCCTTCCCGATCGGATTTGGTCGCAGACGCCTTACCTACTGTCGGCGCGTCCTGACCATTGCTGCTGGCGAGACTGTCGGTGTCGCCGGTGGCACCGCCGAGGCCCTCGCTTGCCCGGAGGGCTATGAACTGCAGGAGGCCGAGTTTGCCGATGGCGGCCTGTTCGACAACCTGCCTGTCGGTCTGGCGCGCCTGCTGGCTGAATCCAGCCGGCCGCACCAGGAAACACCCCTGCCGGTGCAATACCTTTATATCGATCCGGATCGCCAGCGTTACCGGATGCCGGCGGCGCCGGACCTGCCGGCCTGCGAAGGTGATTATCCACCGGCGGCGTGCCGGGAACTGACCCACGATATCGCTTCCGAAACGGCGGTCCTGGGGGGTGCCATCGGAACGGCCCGTAAATATGAACTATACCGGGAGTTGACCAGTGACAACTGGCGCCTGAACCTTTCACAGTTGAGCCAAGGGGTGGCTGACCTGATGGACGCCAATCAATCGGGGGGGAACTGCGATGGCGCCCTGTCATATGTCGGTGCACAATTGAGCTGCAGCGATCGATTGCGGCATGCCGGTCAGCTCCTGGCGGTCAGCCACCGCTTTCGGTTCGCACCGATCTCACCGCCCCTGTCGGCCCGGAATCTTCTGGACGCGCGCATCGCCATTGAATGCCGCCCGCCGTCGTCGGAGCTCACCCAGTCGTTGTACGACTCGGAATGCCGGATCGACCGCTTGCGACTGCGAGATGACCTGGCGGGTGTGCTTGCCGACCTGTCCACCCAGGTCGGTTCCGATGACAAGGGGCTCGCGGAAGATATCCGGCGTTCGGCACGGTCAATTGGTGCGGATCGGCTGATCCAGGTCACCAGTAGAGGTGGCCCGATTACCGGCACCCTGCTCAGTGACTTCGGTGCCTTCCTCGATTTCAAATTTCGTGAATTCGACTATTATGTGGGAATCTACGATGCCATCACGTTGGTATCAAGCAACCTGTGTGCCGGCCACAAGGGCCCCGGCCAGCCGGACGGCCGTCCACAGATATGCCACGACCGGCTCAGCGAAAAATTTTACCACCTGTTGGGGGTAGGCAACCATCCCAAAAGCAGATACGCATTTGCCCTATTGGCCAGGCAGGAGTTCGGGGACGATGGCGGTCTGCGTTTTGCCTATGACCCCATGCCGCCGGAAGATCGCGACATCCGCATCATCCATGACGGGCTCATGCAAACGATGTTGGCCGTCAGCCAAGACCGGGAGCCGTCTGGCGAACTGGTGTCGACCGAACGCGCGTTTTTCGAACACCTCAACGCCGAGGGTTTCGACCCCACCCCGTCGCCGGGAGGCGGCACGCCGCTGCTGGCCCTGATCATGGATGATCCGGCGTATTGGTCAAGCGAACTGGTCATACGCGCTACCAGCCGTTTGATGTACCTCGAGAAAGCGGCGGACGTCATTTACCAGGCTCGTGAACCGGACCCCGAAAAACGGGATCAGGCCCACCCCGGCTTGATGGGAGCGGCTGCCCTGAGCCTTCAAACCGCCACCTACCAATACCCACCGTTCACATTTTCACCGTCAACGGCTCCCCGGTCCTGGTTCTGGCGAAACCTGATTCCCTACGAGGCCGCGTTCGACACGGTTGACGGTGACATCCTGCTTTTCTGGCAGCCGACCTGGAGCTTCGCGCATGTCAACCTGGGAATTCGCACGGGGTTGGGGTTTACCGGCGGTCTCTTCAAATCCAATTCGGACCAGCGGCGCGGAAACTACGGCATGATCGGCCTGGATCTGACCCGAGTCCAGTCGATGTTTATCTTTTCGGGTTGGGGCCTCACCCCAGGACTTTACCACAACTGGCAACGTCCGGAAACCGGTGACCAGTCCACTTTCGGGGCGGGTGTGCACGTCAACTTGTTGGAGAACCGGCTGCGCATCGGCTTCGGCGCACGCGACCTCATCAACCACCCCGGCGACACGCTTTTTTTAAATGTCGGCATCACCGACCTGCCCGGTCTGGTCTATTGGTTGGGTCAGTAGCCTAGTAGCCGGCTGCGTCCGCTATCAAATTGACAAATTACCCTGATTCTGACAAGTAGCACTGCATCGGTCATCACCATCGATGTGACCTTTCGGTAATTTCAACCCATCGCACCCGCGACGCTGGATTTCATGACCCCACAAGCGATAGCGACCCATCGGCGCCTGAAGCTTTTTTTGGCCCTGTCGCGCACCCCCCACGGGATCATCGACATCGCCACACCGGCCCTGGCCGCACTGCTGTGCCTGGGCCGATTTCCGCCGTTTCCCACGATTGCCCTGGGTCTGGTGACCGTTTTTGCCGGCTACACCGCCGTTTACGCCCTCAACGACCTGGTGGACTACCGCATGGACAGGCGCAAAGTCCGAGCCGGGGACTGCGGCGAGGACCCGGATTGTCCGGACCTGGACGGGGTCCTGGTCCGACACCCGCTGGCCAGGGGGGCCTTGTCTTTATGCGAGGGCGTGTTATGGACCGCCGGGTGGACCCTGCTGGCCATGCTCGGCGCCTGGCTGCTCAACCCGGTCTGCCTGGCCATCTTTCTGGCGGGCGCGCTGTTGGAGGCGGTCTATTGCGGCCTGTGGCGGGTGACGCCCCTGCGGGCCATGATCAACGGTGTCGTCAAGACCCTGGGGGCCCTGGCCGCCGCCTATGCGGTCGAACCGGCGCCGCCGATCCTCTTTTTGGCCGTTCTGTTGGCCTGGATCTTTTTCTGGGAGATCGGCGGTCAGAACATCCCCAACGACCTGACCGACCTGGAAGCGGACCGCCGCTTCGGAGCCAAGACCGTTCCCGTGACCCTGGGAAGGGTCCGTTCGGCGCTGCTGGCAATGGTTTGCCTGATCGCCGCCTATCTGCTGACCTTCGTGCTGATGTGGGTTTCGCCCCTGAAACCGGGTCCTGTGCTGTTGACGGCCCTGGCCGCCATCGGTGTCTGGCTGCTGCTGTTGCCGGGCCTGCGCCTGGTGGAAGGCAATGGCCGTCGCCATGCCATGGATCTGTTCAACAAAGCCAGTTATTTCCCGCTGTGTGTGTTCGGGGCCGTGTTGGTGCGGCTGCTCCTGAGTTGAATCCTGTAGGCGGTTGACTATTTTATGCCCACGTGCGCCACACTGATCCCATTCGTCATGGTTTTCCAGCGCACACCGTGCAGCCCGAGGCCAGTCAGCATATCGGCCAGTTCGTGGGGCAGGGGAAACATGCGGATGGTTTCGGGCAGACAGGCGTAGGATTCGGCCGAACCTGCCAGCAGTTGGCCCAGGGCCGGCATGATGTTGAACGAGTAGAAATCGTACAGGCTGCGGAAGACCGGATTGAGGGGCCGGGAGAACTCCAGGCACAACAGGCGTCCGCCGGGTTTGAGGACCCGCACCATCTCGGCAAAGCCGCGCTTGAGGCGGGTGACGTTGCGGATGCCGAATGCCACCATGGCGTGGTCGAAGGTGTGGTCGGGAAAGGCGATTCGTTCGGCGTCGCCTTGAACGCAGGCGATGTGGGCCAGGGCCGGGAAGGGGTCGATCTTGTGGCGGCCGGCCTGAATCATGGCGTGGTTGATGTCATAGATGACCACCTGTCCGGTCGGACCCGTGCGCCGGGCGGCCAGAATGGCCAGGTCGCCGGTGCCGCCGCACACGTCCAACACCCGATTTCCGGGCTGCACGCCCAGCATGCGCACGGCGGCGCGTTTCCAGGCGTGCTGGATGCCGAAGCTGAGCAGTGAATTCATGAAGTCGTATTTGGCGGCGACGCGATCGAAGTGAACCCGCACCGCATCCGCTTTCTGGTCGGCATCCAGTTCGCGGATGCCGAAGCGGGCCCTGCCGGTGGCCTGAATGTGCTCATCCAGCTGCTCGTGTCGTTTGGCGTCGTCAAACCAGCGCGGATTGTTCCAGATGGCCATCCCCGTCCTTTCTGAAGTGCATGAGATAGTTCATTTTCGTGCCGCGGCACAAGGCGGCCTGCCCCCCGAAGGGGATGTAGCGCAGACCGGACAGATTCTCAAGCGACAACCCGGCCGCGCGGCCCCAGTCGGCCAGCTCTTGCGGGCGCACCAGCTTGGCGTAGGTGTGAGTCCCCTTGCGCACGACGCCCAGCAGATACTCGGCCGCGACGATGACCAGCAGCCAGGCCAGCCAGGTGCGGTTGACCGTGGCGAAAAAGACCGCGCCGCCGGGCCGCACCAGGCGGGCACAGGCCTTGACGATGGAGGCCGGCCGGGGAACGTGCTCGAGCAGTTCCATGCAGACCACCACGTCAAAGCCGCCCGGCCGTTCCTCGGCCAACGCTTCGGCCATGACCTGGCGGTAGTCGATGTCCAGCCGGCTTTGGCGCATGTGCCGGCGGGCCACGGCCAGCGATGCGCCCACCATGTCGATGCCGGTCACCCGGGCCCCGCGGGCGGCCAACCCCTCGGACAGCAGTCCGCCCCCGCAGCCCACGTCCAGCACCCGACGGCCGCGCAGGGATACCCGTTCCATTACATAAGCCAGGCGCACGGGGTTGATGTCGTGCAGGGCCTTGAATTCGCCGTTGCGATCCCACCAGATCTCGGCCATGGCAGCAAAGCGGGCGATTTCGCCGCTGTCGATGTTGGCGTCCGGATGCATCCCGATATATTCTCTTCCAATTTAAATCAGAGAAACCTTCTTCCCTGACCGACTCCGTGTCTTTTCACAAATGGTAGCTTTTGGTTCAGGCCAAGGCCGCAGGGAGGGTGAAACCGGAGGCGGTGCGGCGCACCGTCGAGGATTTCGGCCGACCGAGAACGCCGGCCTGGGCCTAAAGATGCCGTTTGTGTATGTCTATATCTCTTTTTCAAGTTCCGCCAACGCCCGGCGCATCTGCTTGAGACCCTGGCGAATGCGGTTTTCGTTTTCCACCAGGGCCAGCCGCAGGTGGCCGTCGCCCTCTTCGCCGAAGCCGGCTCCGGGTGTGACCGCCACGTTGGCGCGTTCCATCATTTCAACGGCGAACTTGACCGACCCCATGCGACGCCAGGGCTCCGGGATCGGAACCCAGACGAACATGCCGGCCTTGGGTGGCGCCACCGGCCAGCCCATGCGCTCCAAACCCTCGCACATCACGTCGCGGCGGCTCTGGTAGAGCTGGACCTGGGCGGCGATGTCGTCCTCACAATCGCGCATGGCCACGATGCCGGCAATCTGGATCGGTGAGAAGATGCCGTAGTCGTAGTAGCCCTTGATTTTGCCCAACCCTTCGATGATGGTCGGGTTGCCCACGCAGTAGCCCACCCGCCAGCCGGCCATGTTGTAAGATTTGGAAAAGGAGCCGAACTCGACCCCCACCTCCCTGGCCTCGGGCACTTCCAGGAAGCTGGGGGCGGTGTAGCCGTCGAAGGTGATGCGGGCATAGGCGAAATCGTTGACCACCATGAATCCGAAACGCTTGGCCAGGGCGGTGATCTGACTGAAAAAGGCCTTGGAGGCGATGATGCCGGTGGGGTTGTGGGGGTAGTTGAGCATCAGCAGCCGGGGGGCGGGGGTCATGGATTCGCACATGGTGGTGATGCGTTTGATGAATTCATCCTCGCAGGCGATCGGCACGCGAATGACGTTGGCGCCGGCGATCACGGCGGCATAGACGTGAATGGGAAAGGCCGGCGCCGCCACCAACACCGTGTCGCCGGGCCCCAAAAGGGCCAGGCACAGATGCGAGATGCCCTCCTTGGAGCCGATGGTGCAGATGACCTCCTCTTCCGATGCCAGGCCGACATCGTAGTTGCGCCGGTAGTAGTCGGCGATTTCGCGGCGCAGGTTGCGCATGCCCCCGGCCACCGGGTAGCGGTGCGTCTTGGGATCCTGGGCCACTTCGCAAAGCTTGCCGATGACGGTCTCCGGGGCGGGGTCGACCGGATTGCCCATGCCCAGGTCGATGACGTCCTCGCCGTTCCAGCGGCGCTCCATTTTCATCTTGTTGATCATGCCGAACAGGTAGGGGGGCAGTTGCGACATGCGTTCCGAAAAGCGGATGGTCGGCTTGGTTTCCAATGGTGTTCTCCTTGACCGTTTTGGCTGCGCCGGCATCAATGGAAAAAGAAAAACCCCCGTTCCGTCCGGCCCGGGGGTTGAAGCGCTCAGGGCCGGCGTCGGGTGCGGCCCAATGATGTTCGGTGATTCAGCTGTTGGGGTTGCTGTCGCCGACCGTCAAGGGACCGTGTCCGTTGCGGCGGCCGCGGCAGGCAGATGTTGCCAGTACACGTAATTTTCGCTTTCTATGATAGATTTCCGTGAGTCCCTGCTCTTAGCAAAGTGGGCCGGCGCTGTCAATCCTGTTCGCACTCTTTTGGCACGGCCGTTGTTCATCGTGAGGTCAACTTGATTTCGATGCGGCGATTCCTACGGTAAGCCTCCGGCGTGTCGGCCGGATCGAGGGGATGGAATTTGCTGAATCCGGCCGCGGCCATGTGACTTTCGGAAATGCCCTGGCCGGATAAAAAGCGCACCACCGAGACGGCTCGCGCGGTGGACAGCTCCCAGTTGGAGGCAAAGCGCCCCGACCGCACCGGCAAGCGATCCGTGTGGCCGTCGATCCTCAGGATCCAGTCGATTTCGGCTGGAATTTTGAGGGCCGTTTCGTGCAGGACGGTGGCCAGGCGGGTCAGGTGACGGGCGCCTTCCTGACCCAGTTCGGCCGACCCGGAAGCGAACAGCAGTTCGGCCTGGAAGACAAAGCGGTCGCCTTCGATGCGGATGTAAGGGTTGTCGTCTAAAACGCCGCGCAGGCGGCCGAAAAAGTCGGAGCGGTAGGATTCCAGGTCATTGATTTTACGGGCCAGGGCCAGGTTCAGGCGTTGGCCGAGCTCCTTGATCTGGGTCTCTTTGCCGCTGTTTTCATCGTGGGCCAGGTCCAGGGCTCGACTGACGGTTTCCAGGCGGGCCCTGAGGGTGGCGATGCTCTGGTTCAGCTGGGCGATCTGGGCGCGTGCATCGGCGGACAGGCGGCGTTCATCGGCGATGGCCTGCTTCTGTTCGCCGATCAGGGCCGCCAGGGCTTGAATGCGGATCTCCTTTTTATCAATCGTCTGCTGGGCCAGCAGGGTGCGCTCCTGCTCGTCTGCCAGATCGCTCTGAAGCGCCCTGGTGCGATCGCGCAGCTGCCCGATCTCACCCCGGCTGGATTGCAAGGCGGCGGACATAATGCCGACGCGGGCTTCCAGCTCCCGGCGCACCGACCGCAGGGCGTCGATGTCCTCCTGGAGACTGCCGATCAGCAGCAGCTGCTGCTCGATCTGGCTGCGATCCCGCGCGCTGGCGGCGGCCATCCCGGTGACCCTGTCCTGCAGCACGGTCTGGGTCTCGGTCAGGTCGTTGACCATGAGGGAGAGTTCCGAGATCCCGGCCGTCAATTCGCGGTTGCGCTGCTCTTCGAGGCCCAGTTGGGCGGTCAGGTCGTGCAGATTGCGCTGCAGGGCGGCCAGCTCGGTCTCCTGCCCGCTGAGGACCTGGCTAAGCAAAAATTGGGCCACGGAGAAGATCAGGACCAGAAAAATGACCACCATGAGCAGCGCACTGAGCGCATCCACATAGCCTGGCCAGACATTGAAGGTGCGCTGGGGGCGTTTGGCGATGGCGGTCATGGATCAGGCACCCGCTCTGGCAACCGACCGTCGGGCGGGGGCAGGCGCGGCGGCCGACCGGTCCGGAACCATCCGGGCCATCAGGCGGTTGCTTTCGCGCAGCTCCCGGTTCATCAGGATCAGCTGATGTTTGACCTCGTCGAAGCCATGCCCATCGGGCAGCACCGCCGGCGTCGTGCCCTTGGCTTCGGATTTGTCGATCAGGTGCGTGACCCCGGACAGCCACTCCTCGAGTTCGTTGAAAAATCGGTTTTGGGCGTGGCCGGCCTGCAGATCCAAAAACCCCAGCACCAGGGAGCCGCCCAGACCAAACAGGGATGAACTGAAGGCTGTCCCCATGCTGCTGAGCGGTTGCTGCAGGCCGGTTTTCAGGTTGGCGAACACGGTCGAGAAGTCGCTGCGGGCCACCTCCAGGCCTTCGATGACCTGCCAGACCGAGGAGATGGTCCCCAACAGCCCCCAGAAGGTTCCCAAAAGCCCCAGAAACACCAGCAGTCCAATCATGTAGCGCGAGACCTCGCGCGACTCGTCCAGGCGCCCGCGGATGCCGTCGAGCACCGTTCGCATGGAAAACGCCGACAGCGAGAAGCGGTCGCGGTTCAAGCCTTCCAGCTGCTTGGCCAGCGGTTTCATCAGGTGGGTGGGGTCGGAGACCGAAATGCCGATGTCGCCGGTGCGGAACATCCGAATCCAGCGCAGCTCCGGCTCAAGGGCGATCACCTGACGAATGTTGATGGCGACCCCGGTGGCCAGGGCGGCCAGGATCAGCAGGTTGAATCCCCAGTTGGCCATGAAGGCCGACTTGAGCGGCCCGACCATCAACAAACAGACCAGGGCCACAATCGCCAGGTAGAGGATCATCCAGAAAAGCTGATGGTTGGGTCGGTGCATGGTAACCCCTTGTCAGTGTGCAAAGATTGATAAACCAGTCCGTCGTGGGCGGACATTATCGTTTACCTATCAAATAGGGTGCCAGATTGTTAAGCGTCCATTTTATGGGGAATCGATGGGGGTGGCGGCCGATTTTGGCCGTTAGAACGGCAACCGGTTGACGAGGGCCGTCAAAATGCGGGCGCTGTAGACTATCCGTTGCGGTCCGAATCGTTGACGGGATTGGAGAAGGAGAATCCTGAAATAAAAACGCCGGGGCTTCGATAATCGCGAAGCACCCGGCGTTTTTTATGGCGTGTTAACGGTGGTGAAGCGTCAGGACTTTCTGGCGCTGGCGTAGCCGATTCCCTCCAGGGCCTGCTCCATCTCGCCCAGAATGGTGGGATCGTCGATGGTGGCCGGTACATTGTACTGCTTGTTGTCGGCGATCTTTTGAATCGTTCCACGCAGGATCTTGCCCGAACGCGTCTTGGGCAGGCGCTTGACCACCGTGGCGGTCTTGAAAGCCGCCACCGGACCGATGCGCTCGCGTACCATCTGGATGACCTCCTTGATGATCTCGGCCTCGGATTTGGTCACGCCGGCCTTGAGCACCACGAAGCCCACCGGTACCTGCCCCTTGAGATCGTCTTCGACGCCCAGCACGGCGCATTCGGCCACATCGGGATGGTCGGACAGCACCTCTTCCATGGCGCCGGTGGAGAGCCGGTGGCCGGCCACGTTGATGATGTCGTCCGTGCGGCTCATGATGTAGGCATAGCCCTCCTCATCGATGTAGCCGGCATCGGCGGTCTTGTAATAGCCCGGGAACTCTTCCAGGTAGGACTCAATGTAGCGTTGGTCGTTCTGCCACAGGGTCGGCAGGGTGCCCGGGGGAAGCGGCAGCTTGACCACCAGGGCGCCGATCTTGCCCGGCGCGACCTGCTGATTGCTTTCGTTGACCACCTGCAGGTTCCAGCCCGGGGCCGGCTTGGTGGGCGAGCCCTCTTTGACCGGGAAGGCGTGCAGTCCCATGCAGTTGGCGCAGATGGCCCAGCCGGTTTCGGTCTGCCACCAGTGGTCAATCACCGGGACCTTCAGCGACTCTTCAGCCCAGTGCAAGGTGTTGGGGTCGGTGCGCTCGCCGGCCAGAAAAAGGGTCTTGAAGTTGGACAGGTCGTATTTTTTCATCAGCTCGGCCTTGGGGTCCTCGCGCTTGATGGCCCGAAATGCCGTGGGCGCCGTGAACATGGCCTTGACCTTGTGCTCGGCGATCACCCGCCAGAAAACGCCGGCATCCGGGGTGCCGACCGGTTTGCCTTCGAACAGGACCGTGGTGCAGCCCTTGAACAGCGGTCCATAGACGATGTAGCTGTGACCCACCACCCAGCCGACGTCCGAAGCCGCCCAGTACACATCCCCGGCATCCACGTCGTAGATGTTCTTCATGGTCCACTTCAGGGCCACCACGTGGCCGCCGTTGTCGCGTACGACACCCTTGGGTTGGCCAGTCGTACCCGAGGTGTAGAGAATGTAGAGCGGATCGGTGGCCTTGACCGGCACACAGTCCACTGGGGAAGCGGCTTGCATGGCCTCGGCCCAGTCCACATCCCGACCGGCGATCATGGACGCTTTTTCCATGGGGCGCTGGAAAATGACGCACTTGCCGGGTTTGCTGGTGCTCATGTCGATGGCCTTGTCCAGCAGCGGTTTGTAGGCGATCACTTTTTTTACCTCGATGCCGCACGAGGCCGACACGATCACCTTGGGTTTGGCGTCGTTGATTCGGGTGGCCAGCTCTTTGGCCGCAAACCCGCCGAAGACCACCGAGTGGACCGCACCGATGCGCGCGCAGGCCAGCATGGCCACGGCGGCTTCGGCGATCATGGGCATGTAGATCAGCACGCGGTCGCCCTTTTCAACCCCCTGGGCCTTGAGCACGCCGGCAAAGGTGGCCACCTCGTCGCGCAGCTGGGTGTAGGTGTATTTTTTAATGGTGTCGGTGACCGGGCTGTCGTAGATCAGTGCCAACTGGTCGCCGCGCCCCTGCTCGATGTGATGGTCCAAGGCGTTGTAGCAGGTGTTGATCTCACCTCCGGTGAACCATCGGTAAAAGGGTTTGTTGCTGTCGTCGAGCACCTTGTCCCAGCGTTTGTACCAGTGGCAGTCCTCTGCCGCTTTGCCCCAGAATCCCTCCGGATCGTTGATCGATTGGTCGAATGCCTCTTGGTAGGGGTTGGTCATGTAGCCTCCTTGAGTGAGTGATGTGTTGTCTGGTGGGGGTCCTTTGCAACCAGCTGCCACAATAGAGAAAAGAAACGAATACTGTCAAGAATAAAAGCTGAATTTCATCCAGTATGTGAACGATTGCACCCCGATGCCCGGTCGCAATTCACTGCAATGTCGGCAACGGCGGCCGCCAGTTGACCCGCCATGGCTTTTCAGCTATCGTTTTCAATGCGTTGGCAGGCACCTGACCGATTCCCGAGAACGGGCACTCCCATACAACGGATACAATCATGGCATCGCTGAAAACCATCATTCACCGCAGTTTGCTGCTCAAACTGTTGATCAGCGTCGGGTCACTGCTGCTGCTGTCCCTGGCCGTGTGGGGGTTTTTCAACTTCAGGTACATGCAAAAGAAAATGGTCAGCAACATCACCGCCGCCACCCAGCGGTTGAGCAACACCATCCGGCTGGGCACCCACTATGCGATGATGCTCAACTCGCGCGACGACATCAAACAGATTATCAACAACATTTCCAAGCAGAACGATATCGTCAACATCCGGATCTACAACAAGCTGGGGGAGATCAAATTTTCCAATCGGGACGATGAGATCGACACCGTCACCAACATCAAGAACGAGGCCTGCTATATCTGCCATCGCAGCGATCCGCCGGTGCATCAGGTGCCGCTGTCCGAGACGGTGCGAACCTTCCGCTCCGAAGCCGGCTACCGGCTCATGGGCGTCATCAGCCCGGTCTACAATGAAGCGGGCTGTTCCACCGATGCCTGCCACGTGCACCCGCCGGACAAGAAAGTGCTCGGCGCCATCGACCTGGTGGTGTCCCTGGAGCAAGCCGACCGGGAACTGGTCCGCTACGAGAGAAACCTGGCGGCCCTGGCCGGGTTCATCTTTCTGGCCACCTCGGGCCTGATCTATCTCTTTATCTACCGCTTCGTGAACTACCCGATCAAACAGCTCATCGACGGCACCCGTCAAATCGAACAGGGCGACTACACCGTTCCGGTAAAAATCGACCAGCCCGACGAGATGGGCCAATTGGCCCGCGCCATCCGGCAGATGGGTACGGCCATCCACGGCAAGCAGACTGAGCTCAACGAGCAGCGCGACCAGTTTCAGAACCTGTTTGAGATGGTGCCCTGCATCATCACGGTTCAGGACCGCGATTACCGGCTGATCGGATACAATCGCGAATTTGCCGACAAGTTCGCTCCGGCGCCCGGGGACTACTGCTATTGCGCCTACAAAGGGCGTACGGAAAAATGTGTCGACTGCCCGGTGGAGGCCACCTTTGCCGACGGCGAGTCGCATTACAGCGAAGAGACCGGCGTCGACAAGGATGGCAGCGTCAAGCACTGGATCGTGCGCACGTCGCCCATCCGCGATGAGGACGGCAAGATCGTGGCCGCCATGGAGATGAACCTGGACATCACCCAGCGCAAACAGCTCGAGGAGCAACTGGCGCTGTCCGAAAAAAAATACCATGCCATCTTCAACAATATCCCCAATCCGGTGTTCGTGCTCGAGGTTCGCAGCCTGGAGATTATGGACTGCAACAAGAGTGTGCAGGCCGTTTACGGGTTGGAGAGAAATCATCTGATCGGAACCTGTTTTCTGGAGCTGTTCGAGCCGGACGAGCGCGAAGCCATGGCCTTTCGCATGGCCACCACGACGGTGCTGAACCAGGTCCGCCAGGTGGGTGCCGACGCGCGCATCCGCTATGTGGACATCCGCATCTCGCCGTCTGAATACACCGGCCAACGGGTGCTGCTGGTGACCATCAGTGACGTCACCAAGCGGCTCGAGGCCGAACAGCAACTGATCCAGGCCAGCAAGATGGCCACCCTGGGCGAGATGGCCACCGGCGTCGCCCACGAGCTGAACCAGCCCCTGTCGGTCATCAAGACCGCCAGCAACTACTTCATGCGCAAACTGAAGAAAAAAGAACCCATTCGCGACGTCATCTTGATGACCATGGCCGAGGAGATCGACAGTCACGTGGAGCGGGCCACCAAGATCATCAACCACATGCGCCAGTTCGGCCGCAAGGAGGATCCCAATCTGGAACCGGTGGTGCTCAACGACGTGCTCGAGCGGGCTTTCGAGATCTTCAGCCAGCAGCTCAAGGTCCGGGGCATCGACGTCCAGTGGCAGACCGAGCCGGATCTGGCGCCGATCATGGGCAATCCCAGCCGCCTGGAGCAGGTGATCATCAACCTGCTCATCAATGCCCGGGATGCCATCGAAGAGCGTTCGGAGCAGGCCGGCGACAAGGAGGCTGTGCGAGCCATCACCTTGATTACGGCCGGCAAAGCCGGCACGGTGACGCTCTCGGTGTGCGACACGGGCATCGGCGTGCCGGAAAGTATCCGAAGCAAGGTGTTCGAACCCTTTTACACCACCAAAAAGGTCGGCAAGGGAACCGGGCTGGGGCTTTCGATCAGCTACAGCATCGTCAAAGAGTGCGGCGGCAGGATCGATGTGACCGAAAACCCGGCCGGCGGCGCCTGTTTCAACCTGAGCTTTCCGAAGATCGCGGGGCCCCATGCGTGAGGATATCCTCCTGGTGGACGACGAAGCCGGAATCCGCAAGGTATTGAGCATCTCCCTGGCCGATCTGGGGTACACGGTGCACACGGCCGAAGACGCTGAGGCGGCTCTTGCGATTATTGCCGACCATCGTCCCGCCATCGCCCTGACCGACATCAAGATGCCGGGCATGAGCGGCATCGAACTGCTCAAAATCGTCAAACAGCGCTACCCGGAAACCGAAGTCATCATGCTCACCGGTCACGGCGACATGGATCTGGCTGTGGAAAGCCTCAAGTTCCAAGCCACTGATTTCATCTCCAAACCCATCTCGGACGATGCCTTGACGGTGGCACTGCAGCGCGCCGGGGAGCGAATCGAGATGCGCCGCAAGCTGAAAGCCTACACCGAGAACCTGGAACAGCTGGTGGAGGAGAAGTCGCGTCAGCTGATCGAGGCGGAGCGCCTGGCCGCGGTGGGGGAGACGGTGGCCGGTCTGTCCCACACCATCAAAAACATCGCCGGTGGCTTGCAGGGCGGCCTGTTCGTCCTGGATAGAGGCATCGAGGACCAAAATACCGACTACATCAAGCAGGGGTGGGAACTGGTGCGGGGAAATGTGGACCGGATCCAACGGCTCTCGCTGGACCTGCTCAACTTTGCCAAAACCGATCGCCTGGCCTATGCCCAGGTGCGTCCCGATCATCCGGCCCGCGAGGTGTACGACCTGATGCGCTCGCGTGCCAGGGACCATGCAATCGCGCTGGTGTTTGAGGCACCGGCCGATTTGAAGCCGATCCACATGGATCCTGAAGGCATCCACCAGTGCCTGCTGAATTTGATCACCAACGCCGTGGATGCCTGTGTGGCCTCGGACCCGGGGCAGGGGGAGCAGCGTATTACCTTGTCGGTCGATCAGGCCTCGGACGGGGGTGTCACCTACCGGGTGGCCGACACCTGCTGCGGGATGGACGAAAAGACCCGCTCGCGGCTCTTTCAGCGCTTTTTCACCACCAAGGGCGAGCGCGGCACCGGCATGGGGCTAATGCTCACCCGAACTATCGTCCAGCGGCATGGCGGCACTATCGACGTTGCCTCTCAGCCGGGCAAAGGGTCGTGCTTTAGCATTGACCTGCCCGCGCAGCCTTCCACGCCCGTTTCATCCAGGGCCTGAACTGCTGGGCAAAGCACTTTTTATCGGATCTGGGAAAAGGCCAGGCGGATGCCCAGGCCGATAAACAGGCCACCGGTCAGCTTCTTCAGCAGATCTCCAAGAGCGGTGCGGTCCCGCAGGTGCGCCGACAGCCGGGCCGCGGCGTTGACCAGAACCAGGAACCAGATGCTGCTGGTGAGCAGAAAGATCAGGCCGAGCAGCAAAAGAGGCGCAAACACCGGCTGTGCCTGCCGCGAGACGAACTGGGGTAAAAACGAGAGAAAAAAAAGGGCTACTTTGGGATTGAGGGCATTGGTGAGGACACCCTGCCGAAAGAGTGCCCACGGTGCAGGCAATGTCGCCGGTGGGTCAGGTTGGCCCGATCGGCCGCCGGCCTTGGTCAGAAAACCGATGCCCAGCCAGATCAAATAGGCGGCTCCGGCGAATTTGACGACGGTAAACGCCAGTGCAGAGGTGGCCAGGATGACCGATAGGCCCGTGGCCGCCAGCAGGGTGTGAACCAGAATGCCGGTCAGGATGCCCAGGGCCGACAGCATGCCGGCCTGTTTTCCCTGGGCCGCGCTGCGGCCGAGAATGTACAAGGTGTCCTGGCCGGGGGTAAGGTTGAGCATGATGCAGGCCAGCAAAAACAGTTGAAACTCTTGAATACCTAACATGTCTGATCTGGTCCGCCCAAGGCCGGTGCCAAACGGCCCGGATCACAACAGATCCGGGCCGTCTGTTTGCCGCCGGTCGATTTCGCAACCCCCCGGTGGAAACCGGGTCTCATCTATTCCTTCGGCTTAAAGCTGAATTTCTGGCCTCCGATGGCGGCCTCGTACATCAGTCCGCCCTTGGCATGGACGAAGATCGCCATGCCCTTGTAGAATCCGGTCTTTGCCTGGGCCCCTGTGGCCGGTCCGGCGCTGGCGCCGGCCGTGGCCCCTTCCGTGCCTGCCTTGGCTTCCACACCGGCCGTGATCGCCACGGCCGAAGCGGCGGCGTCAAACTCGAATTGGCCGCTGGTGAACTCCTTGTAGGCCCGTTCGTCCTCAAAAAGGATCAGCTGGCTGAATGCCTGGCCGCCCAGTTGCCATCCGATGCTTACCTTGGCCAAAGAGGCCGTGCCGGTAACCTTGTTACCCGCGTACACCTGTCCCTCGCCGTATGAGCCGCCGATGCCGATCCCGGCCTTGCCGATGGTCGGGAAAATTGCATAGCCATAGGCTTTTTCCAGCAGAGGCGTCACCGCATCGGATTTTTTGAACACCTCGAGGGTGTCAGTGTACTTGTCGGCCTGGGCAGGGCTGCCCATTGCCAGTGTAAGAATCAGGGCCGTCATAATTATTGCAAAACGATAGCATTGCATTAGTCTGCTCCTTGTACGTGTCCCGGTCGATGGGGCTGCTGTTAGGCTGCTGTTAATTGATAGCGCCCACGGCGATTTCAACGCGTCGGTTGAGGGCCCGGCCCGCTTCGGTGGCGTTGTCGCCCACCGGGTTGAGCTCACCGTACCAGTGGGTCACGATGCGGTCGGCATCGATGCCGGCCTTGACCAGGTGGTCCCTGACGGCATTGACCCGGCGCTGGGACAGGCCCAGGTTGTACTCCTCGTCCCCGATGCTGTCGGTATAACCGGCCGCGACCACGAAGGCGTCCGGATTGGTCTGCAGAAACGCGCTCAGCTGGTCCAGGTTTTCCGTGGACCCGGCCGGAAGGTCGGCGCTGCCGAAATCGAACAGCACGTTGTCGACCTCGACGCTGACCTGCGTGACGGGCGTCAGGCGCGCCCAGGTAGTGGTCTTGACCGTGAACAGGCCGCCGGCCAGGTACTGGGGGTTGTCCAGAAAAGCTTCCAGGGGGACCACGCGCGAGCAGGCGTTGACCTGGGCGGTGGCGTCCACGACGCGCTGGTTTTCACCCTCGGCGGCGCTGCTGATCAGGTAGAAGCAGACATCGTTGTCGCGGGCGATCTCTTTGGCGATCTGCAGGGCGCTGTTGGGACCGCGGACGTTGGAGTAGGAGCCGTCCGTGAACAGGATGATGGCGGTTCGGCCGGTCAGGCCGGCAACCGGCTGGCGCAGGGCGCTCAGGGTCTGCTGCAGCATGGTCGGCCCGCTGCCCGTTTCCGGGAGCTTCTCGATGGCGGCGCCGAAGGCGTCCCGGTTGTAAGGCAGGATCGGGTAGACCTCCTCGAATCCGGTGTTGGTCATGTTGAACAGACCGGCGTTGAAGCCCAGGTCCGGCAGCCAGGCGTTGCGCTCCCTGAGCATGGCCTTTGAGGCCTGGATCCGGGTGACGTCCCGGCCGGGGAGCATCTGATTGGCCGAGCTGGAGTTGTCGAACAGAATGATAAAGTTGTCGACGGTGCGGATCAGGTCCGCTTCGGTCACGATCTCTTTTTCCATCATCTCCTGGGTGATGACCTGGAAGGCCAGACCCGTGCCGACCATAAAGATGAAAAAGAGACACAGTGCTGCGATACCACTTAAGATCGATTTCTTCATGTTTAGGACTCCTCCTGTTTGGTGTTGAATATCTTGTTACCGACGGTACCGCCAAGGATCGCGGATGCATCCACTGGGACAGCCGTCGTCCGATGCGTTTTCCAGCCAGCAGAAGATTACGGCTGCAGTCGGTCCGGGTCCTGAGGTTCGCCGATTGTGGGACCCATGCTGAGCGATTGACCTTTTTCGGAAATGTTCGAATGAACTCGATTTCAATTTGCTGCGATCGATTGGGTTTTTCAAAAGGTGAACCCCGTTGGGTTGCAGATCCGACCGCATCTTCAGTGAAACATATCGCCGCGCATGGTTGACCATTGCGCTAAGATAGCTGTCTTGAATCTAAGCTAAGCTCGACAATCGCTTGGGTGGGAATTGATGCAAACGATCCACTCACCTGGAAATTACATTCGAAAAATTAAGCATCTCCGTTGAAATGTCAATCGGGCGGGGCACCCCATTATTGCGGTATGGCCGTTGCGGGAGTTTTGATGGCGCTGGTGCGGTGGATGCGAAACAATGGCCGCAACATCCGCCACGCCACGCCTTTTGATGGTGCTCCACAAAGTGGGTCAGGGCAGCCTCAGCACCGCCGCCCGTATCAGATCCAACAGGGCCGTCGGGTAAATGCCCAGTCCCACGATCGTCACGATCATGACCAGGGCCAACAGCCGGTCGGGCAGGGTCAGAAGAATCGGTCCAACGGTGTGGTCGGGTTCGTCCAGATAGGCCGCTTTGAGCACCAGCAGGTAGTAGTAGAGCGAGATCACGACGTTGATCATGGCGATCAGTACCAGGACCAGATACCCTTGTTGCACGGCGGCCATGAAAATGAACAGCTTGCCGGCAAACCCGATGGTGGGAGGGATGCCGGCCAGTCCGAACAGGGCCATCATCAAGGCCAGGGCCAGCAGCGGAGCGCGCCGGTGCAGGCCGGCCAGTTCGTCGATCTGCAGATTGCGGCCGTCGTCGGCCACGCGGATCAGAACCATGAAACAGGTGAATTTGAGTACCAGCACGACGACGGCATAGAACATGGCGGCGGCGTATCCGTCCGGTGTCATGCACAGCAGCCCCAGGAGCAGGTAACCGGCGTGGGCCACGCTGGAAAAGGCCATCAGGCGCTTGAAATCTTTCTGGGCAATGGCGGCCAGGTTGCCGACGGTCATGGATGCCAGGGCCATGGCGATCATGGCCCTGGCCAGCATCTCCCCGTTGCCCTGGGTCAAGGAGACGACCCGCAGCAAGACCGCCACGGCGGCCACCTTGGAGACCGTGGCGACAAAGGCCGCGACGGGGTTGGGGGCGCCCTGGTAGGCGTCCGGGGCCCAGAAGTGGAACGGAAAGAGGGCCAGCTTGAAAAAGAAACCGGCCAGGGTCAGCAGCAGGCCGGTCGCCAGCATGGGGTGGCCGATCATCCGTGGCACGCGTTCGGCCAGTTGGTCGATGTGCAAGGTGCCGGTCACCGCATAGATCAGGGCCAGGCCGAAGAGCATGATGGCCGAGGCGCTGATCCCCACCAAGAAGTAGCGCAGGCCGGCAACCATTCCCCAACGGCGCTCCCGGTGCAAAAAAACCAGGATGTAAAGTGAGTAGCTGGACAGCTCAAGGGCCATGACCAGGGCCAGCAGGTGGACGGCCGAGGCCATGAGCATCATGGCCAGCGCGCAGGTGGCCAGCAGGAGATACCCTTCGCCGCGGCGCTCGCTGGCCAGCCCGCTGAAATTGTCGCACAAGGCGATCACCAGAAAGTATCCCACGGCGATCAACACCTTGAACACCTGGGAAAAAAGATCGACGCGGTAGAGGTGGCTGAACAGGTCTCCGGCAAGGGGCCCGCCGGCAAGGGCGGCGGCCACGGTCAGAGCCGCCATGCCGAGGGCCAGCGGATAGTCCCGGCGCGGGTCCGGCCTCAGGCAGGCAACTACCATAAACACCGCCACGCTGAGCAGCAGAACCAATTCGGGCCAAAGGAGTAAGCCGTTCATTGCAACCCTGCCAATTGGGCCGTGGCGGTGTGGATCATGTCAAACAGCAGTCCGGGAAAGAGTCCGAACAGCACGATCACCGATACCAGAATGATGCGCGGTGCGGCCAGGGCGGGGCCCACATCCGACAGCTGGGCGAATTTTTCCACAGGCGGTCCGTAGCAGGTCTTCTGGACCACCCGCAGCATGAAGAGCGCCCCCACCGCCAGGGCGCCGATGGCCAGCGAACCGGCCAGCGGATAGACCTTGACGCAGGAGATGAACACCACCACCTCTCCCCAGAAACTGGCCAGGCACGGCACGCCGATGCCGGTCAGGGCAGCCACGATGAAAAAACTGGACGCCCGCGGCATGATCCGGCTCAAACCGCCCAGTTCGGCGATGGCCTTGGTGTGGGTGCGGTCGTAGATATAGCCCACCGACGAGAAAAACAGGGCCGTCATGACGCCGTGGGCGAACATCTGGAAGACCGCCCCGTTGACGCCGTCGACGGTCATGGTGGACAATCCCAGGCCGACGATACCCATGTGCGACACGCTGGAGTAGCCGATGACGTACTTCAAATCGGTCTGGCTCAGCCCGACGAAAACGCCGTAGACAATGCCGCAGGTGGCCAGCACTGCCATGAGCGGCGCCCAGAAATGCCACCCGTCCGGGCACACAAACATGCCCACCCGCAGGATACCGAAAGCACCGATCTTCATCAGCACCCCGGCATGGATCATGGACACGGCCGTGGGGGCGGCCACATGGCCGACCGGCGACCAGGTGTGAAAGGGGAAAACGCCGGCCAGGATGCCGAATCCGATGTACAGCATCAGAAAGGCCAGGCGCTGCTGTTCGGGCGTGAATCGACCGTTTTCCATCAGGGCCAGCAGGTCGAAGGTCGCCAGTCCCGACTGGACCACCAGGTACACGATGGCCGGCAGGATCAGGGCGCTGCCGGCCAGCAGGTAAAGGGTCAGCTTCATGGCCCCGTATTCTTTGCGGGTGCTTCCCCAGACGGCGATCAGCAGGTACATGGGAAACAGGGAGACGTCGAACCAGACAAAGATGAAAAAGAGGTCCAGGCTCATGAAAAGGCCGAATACGCCGGTCACGAGCAGGAAAATGAGGGCGAAGAACTCCTTGACGCGCAGTTCGAGCTCCCAGGTGGTCAGCACGGCCGTGAAGAAAACGATGCCGGTCAGCAGCAGCATGGGCAGCGCAAAGCCGTCCACCCCGTTGAAGTAGGTGATGCCCAGGGTGGGGATCCAGGCCACGCGCTCGACGAACTGGTATCCGCCCAGTTGCTGATCGTATGCCAGGTACAGATACAGCGAGAGCAGGAGAGTCAGGCCGCTGAAGATGGCGCTGACGATCTTGATGGCCCGCGCGTGTCGACCTGGGATGGCCAGAATGACCAGCAGTCCTGCCACACAACACAGCAAAAGGGCCGTCAGAAATGGAAATTGCGCCGGTTGATAGGTCATGGTCGCGCGCCCCATCCGAGAAATAGAATCAACCCGATCACGACCGCGAACATGACCATCAAGCGGTACTGGATCATGCCGGTGTGCAGCCAGGCCACGACCCGGCCCAGACCGGTGGTCGATCGTCCCAGCCCGTCCACGGCGCCGTCGATCACCTGCCGGTCATTGGCCGTGAACAGCCGCGACACACCACCATAGACCAGCCTGTCCAGCAGGCAACGGTAGAGCCGGTCCAAGTACCAGCGCTGTCGGAACAGCTCGGCCAGGGCCGGTATGCGCTCGGACCATCCGACCCGCGGGGCGTTTTTGCGGCCGAATTCATACCAGGCCAGGCCAATCGCGGCGGCGGCGATCAGGCCGGCGGCCACCGGCAGCCAGCCGTGGTGGCCGGGCACTGAACCGACCCCGCCCATTTGGCCGAGAAAGCGCTGCAGCGGGGCCTGGAAAAATCCCAGGACCAGTGTGACGCCCGTCAGGGCCCACAGCACCATGGCCATGGCCTTCTGGCCGGTGGTGTCGTGGTGTGTATCGTGGCCGGCAGTGGGCGCTTCGTCCCGGCGGGGAAACCAGATGATGAAGATCAGGCGGAAGGCGTAGTAGGTGGTCAGAAACGCACCGAGCGCCGCGGCCAGAAACGCCAGCGGATGGCCGTTTTCCAGCAGGGTTGCCAGGATCAGTTCCTTGCTGAAGAATCCGGCCAAGGGCGGCAGTCCGGACAGTGCGCCGGCACCCACGATCAGGGCCATCATGGCGGTTTTGAGGCGGCGGCCGCCCTTTTGGCCGATGACCACCATGTCGTTGGTGCCGGAGTGGTGAATCAACACCCCGGCGCACAGGAACAACAGGGCCTTGAAAGCGGCGTGGGTGGTCAGGTGGAACACGCCGGCAAACAGGCTGCCGGCGCCCAGCCCCATCAGCATGAATCCCAGCTGGCTGATGGTTGAATAGGCCCAGACCTGCTTGATGTCGCGGGCCACCATGGCCATGGTCGAAGCCAGCAGCATGCTGATGGTCCCGATGGCCAGACAGACGCCCATGGCGGTCGGCGACAGGGCGAAAAAGCCGTACAAGCGGGCAAACAGGTAGACTCCGGCGGCGACCATGGTGGCCGAGTGCAGCAGCGCACTGACCGGCGTGGGGCCTTCCATGGCGTCGGGCAGCCAGGTGAGCAGGGGGAACTGGGCGCTTTTGCCGATAATGCCGCCGAAGATCAGCAGGGCGGTCAGGGTGATCACGCCGGGAGACAATCGGCCGGCCAGGGCGGCCGGATCGGTCAGCACTCCAATATCCACGGTCCCCAGCTGCAGCAACAGCAAGGCGATTCCCAGCAAAAAGGCCACGTCACCTGTGCGGGTCATCACGAAGGCCTTTTTTCCGGCCTCGCTGGCACTGAATTTATCAAACCAGAAACCGATCAGCAGGTAAGAGGCCAGCCCCACCAGTTCCCAGAAAATGTACAACTGCAGCAGTGAACTGGAGACGGTCAGGCTCAACATGGCCCAGGCGAACAAGGACATGCAGCCGAAGTAGCGTCCAAACCCGGGGTCACCGGCCATGTACCCCAGTGAATAGATCTGCACCAGCAGGCTGACCAGGGCCACGATCGTGAACATCAGGATGCTCAGCGGGTCCAGCAGGATGCCGATGGGAACGGTCAGCTGTCCGGATACCATCCAGGTTGACTGAAACAGCACGGGCGCCGGCATGTGCCAGTGCCTGACCAGGAGAAAAACCGCCGCCGCCGCCGACAAACCCATGGCAGCGATGGAGATCGCCGCCGAAAGAAGCGGGCGCGGGCGGGTGACGACCATGATCAGACCGAAGGCCACAAGGGGCGCCAGCAGCGCCGAAGCGGTGACGATCAGACTGATGGGAAGGTTTACGGTCGGATCCATGTTCAGTGCCGAGCTTCCTTTTCCAGCGTGGACGCATCGATGGCGGGGTCGACCGATCCGGTGCGCTTGTATATGGCAATGACTGCGGCCAGGCCGATGGAGACCTCCGTGGCGGCGATGGCCAGGATGAAGATAACGACCGCCTGACCTTCCATCTGCTGCCAGTGCAAAGCGGCGCCAACAAACGCCACGGCCGCGGCATTGAGCATGATTTCGACCCCCAGCAGCATCATGATCAGGTTGCGCCGCGCCAGGGTGCAGAACATGCCCAGGGTGAACAGCACGGCCGAGAGCAGCAGGATGTGGTTCAAGGAGACGATCATGGCGCCCCCCTGGACCGGTCCGCCGGCTGCCGGCGAACCTTGAGGCCCAGCACATAGGCGCCCACAAGGGCCACCAGCAGCAGCAGGCTGGCGATCTCGACCGTCAGCCAGTGGGTCTGGAACAGATAGATGCCGAAGGCTTGCGGTGCGGCCTGGGCCGCCGGCATGGCCGCCCACCCGCCGCCGTCCCGGCCCAGCAGGACCGTGTTGACCATTAAAAACCCGATGCTGATGACGATGGCCGGCATCAACTGCAGCGGCGGAAAGAACATGCCCGGCATTTTTTTGAGCCGGATCATCATGATCAGAAAGAGAAACAGCACCATGATCGCGCCGGCGTAGATGATGATCTCCAGGGCCGCCAGAAAGGGGGCGCCCAGCAGGTAGAACAGCATGGCCGTGCCGAAAAACGACAGCACCAGGTACAATACAGCGTGGACCAGGTTGGGCCGGGTGACGGCCATGGCCGTGGCGGCCACGATCAGCAGCGCCAGAACGTAAAACAAGATGGTCAGGATGGACATGGTCGTTTTTTCTGTTCCCTGCAACCGTTTCCGGATTCGGGCGGTTGTGAATTCAGAAACGGTCAGGGTAGATTGCTCTTCACATTCACCGGCGGCGCCTCGTTGGCATGCTCGCCCTTGTCTTGCGCCGCGGTGGTCACGCCGGCGTAGTCATAGAAGTTGTAGGACGGATCCTTGCCGGTGCCGTCCACCAGCAGGTCATTTTTCTCGAACACCAGGGTCAGGATGTCGGCCTGCACATTTTCGAAATCCGGTGTGAGCTGGATGGCCGACGTGGGGCAGGCCTCTTCGCACAGTCCGCAGTAAATGCAGCGGCCGAAGTTGATGCGAAACCAGCGGGCATGGCGCCGGCCGTCGGGCTGCTCGACGCTCTGCATGGAGATGCAGCTGACCGGGCAGACCGCCGAGCACAGGTAGCAGGCCACGCAGCGCTCGCGCCCGTCCGGGTCGCGGGTCAGGACGATGCGGGCCCGCGACCGTTCCGGCAGCCGCCGTTTGACCTCCGGGTAAGATTCGGTGATCGGTTTGCGCCCCAGGTGCCTGGCCGTGGTGGCGAACCCGCGCACCAGGGCTTTGAGCGCCGACCAACCCGAGTTGTCGACCGGTTGGAGCGGCTTTGCGCTGTCGATGGGGTTGTCTTGGGTCATGTCACGTTTGTCCGGCAAAGAGGATAAATGCTCCGGTCACCACGATGTTGATCAAGGCGGCCGGGATCAAGACCTTCCAGCCTAATGCCATCAGCTGGTCGTAGCGCAGGCGCGGCAAGGTGCCCCGGATCCAGATCATGATCACGGCCACCAGGACGATTTTGAGCATCAGCCAGACCACCGGCGCTAAAACGGGTCCGTGCCAGCCGCCCAGAAAGAAAACCGCCGTCAGGGCCCCCAGTACCTGAATGTGGACATACTCGCCCAGAAAAAAGAGGCCGAAGCGCATGCCGCTGTATTCGGTGTGGAACCCGGCACCCAGTTCGTTCTCGGCTTCGGGCAGGTCAAAGGGAATCCGTTTGCTTTCGGCCATGGCGCTGATGACAAATATGGCGAACGCCACCGGCTGGAGCACGATGAAGGGCACCTCGGCCTGAGCCTGAACGATGGCTACCAGGCTGAAGGAACCGGCCAGCATCACCACCGGTACCAGAGACAGGCCCAGGGCCAGTTCGTAGCTGATCATCTGGGCGGCGCCGCGAATGCCGCCCAGCAGGGCGAATTTGGAATTGGAGGCCCACCCCCCCAGGGCCACTCCGTACACCCCCAGGGAGGAGAGGGCGAAAACGAACAGCAGGCCCACGTTCAGGTCCGTAATGACCATGGCAACCGGACGGCCGAACAGCCGCAGGTCCGGTCCCAGGGGCACCACGGCGAACATCAGCATGGCGGTGGCCGCCACCACGGCCGGGGCCAGGCGGAAGATCAGCGGGTCGGCCGCGGCGGGTACGATGTCCTCCTTGCACAGGAGCTTGACGGCATCGGCGATGGGCTGCAGCAACCCGAAGATGCCGGCCCGGTTGGGGCCGAGTCGGACCTGGATGCGGGCCAGCAGCTTGCGTTCCAGCCAGACCAGGTAGCTGGCCGCCAGCAGCAGTCCGCCCAGCATGAGGGTGATTTTCAGCAACAGTACGATCAGGCCGAGTAGGTAATCCATGCCTTTTCCGTCATTTTACCGGTTCAACGGTAAGTTGTGAGCCGTCCACCATCACCCGTGTATCACCGAACACCTGCCACTGTAAAAGGTGGTGCCGTGGAACCACCATTACCCCCGCTGCCATGCGCGCGTCCGCTTCCACGGTTACCGTCAACTGCCCGGCATCGGTGGTGATGGTCACGGATTGGTTGGCAGCCAGCTGCAAACGGGCCATGGTGTCCGGGTGCAGCCTTGCGACCGGTGCCTCCCCCAGGGTCGCCAGGGCCGGTGCCGTGGCGGACAGGATTTCGGTGCCCACGGTCCAGTCCACCAGCAGCAGCCAGATGCCGTCGGTCGGTGCCTGGGTGTGACTGTGCGTTGCCAAGCCCGCCGATCCGGTGGACGGCGATGCGGACAGGTCCAGATCGATGCGCCGCCCCGTCCGGTCAGCCGTCGGCCGGCCCACGGCGGGGTGAAATGCGGCCAACAGCGCGGCCGGCAGCGGTTCGTCATCCAGGCTGGCATCACCGGCCAGCCGGGCCACGGCCCGCCAGGCGGCCAGCGGTGCACCGCCCGGTATTTGGGTCTCGAACACGCGCGGTGGATGGTCCCCATGGCCGCTGGTCTGGATGGGCCGCCCGCCGGCCATTACGGCCCAGGCCCGCTGCAGGCGCCCCTCCTGATTGAGCCAGTGGCCGGTGTACTCATAGAGCGGCAGGGTGGGCACGAAAAAGCTGGCCTGGCGGTTGAGGGGGGTGTCCAGATAGTCGAGCACCACCAAGTGCTCCAGCTTGGTCAGGGCGGCCTGCAAGCGCGAGCGGTTCGGGAAAGCGGCCCACAGGTCCTTTTCGACCGTGATCAGCATCCGAATGGCACCGGTTTCGATGCCGGCCACCAGCGATTGGCTGGTGACGTCCGGCCCTTCCATCAGACCGGCCGCGAAAGCATTCGGCCCACCCAGGGTATAGAACAGCCCGGCCTGGATATGGGTGCGGCACAACAGGCGGGCCAGTTCGGCGGCCAGGCCGATCTCGGTGCCGGTGACGATGTCCGTTCCGCACACGACCACCGGGTGCGGGCTGCCGTTCAGTTGTTTGGCCAGGGCCGCTACCGGAAAGGCGTCAAATGCGCCCGCTGGAGCCGACGGCCCCGTATCGCCGCCATCGATTTCGCCGACCAGCGCCCGCAGCAGGGGGCCGATCGTGTCGGGGCTGACCGCCCAGTGGTCGTAATCGAAGGGCAGCCGCACCCCGCGGGGATCGATCACGGTCACGCGGCCGCCTCGGCGCTGCACCTGGCGCAGGGCCAGGGCCAGCATGGGGGCCTCGTTGAGCGGATCGGCGCCGACCACCAGCACGTCGCGGGCGGCGGCCACACCGGCCATGCTGACGGCCAGGTTGGGCTGCAGGCAGGCCACAGCCGTTTTGAGGTTGTGGGCCTGGCGCTCGGTGTCAACCAGCGCGGGCCCGCGCCATCCCTGCTGTCGGCAAACCTTTCGGACCATTGCCAGGGTCTCCAGGCTGCCGCGCGGCGATGCCGCCAGGGCCACGCTGCCGGCACCGGACTGCCCGGCGACGGTTTGGATGGCCGCGCGGATCCGGTCGAGTACCTGGGGCGTTCGGGCCGGCACACCGGCCTGCATGGCCGTGCGGGGGCGCTGGTCGGCGCTGGCGTAGGCGTACCCATAGCGGCCCCGGTCGCAGATGAAATGCCCGTTGACGTCGCTGTTGGGGCGCGCTTCGTGGCGCACCACCTGCCGGTAGCGGGTCGAGGCCGTCAGGCTGCAGCCCAGCGAGCAGTGGATGCACACGCTGGCCTGGCGCTCGAAATCCCAACGCCGCCCGATGTAGCGCGAGGGCTTGTCCGTGTAAACGCCCGTCGGGCAGATGTCGACCAGGTTGCCGGCAAAGGGGCTTTCCAGCACGCCGGGCCGACTGCGGCCGAAGTAGACCCGGCTGCCGATGCCCATCACCCCCAGATCGCGGTAGCCAGCGTACTCCTGGTAATATCGGGAGCAGCGGTAGCACTGGATGCAGCGGTTCATTTCATGTGCTACCAGGGGCCCCAGGTCCTGGTTGCGGTGGGTGCGCTTGAGGCCCTGGTAGCGGCGCCGGCCGTGTCCTCCAGCAACGGTCAGATCCTGCAGCAGGCAGTGCCCGCCCTCGTCGCACACCGGGCAGTCGTGGGGGTGGTTGAGCATCAGAAATTCGATCACGTGGCGCCTGAAGTCGACCGCCTCGGCATCGCTGCTGGAAACCACCATGCCGTCCTGGGCATCGACCATGCAACTCATCTGGATGCCCTTGACCGGGCCCTCTACAAAGGCCACCGCGCACACCCGACAAGCCCCCACGGCCCCCAGGGCGGGGTGAAAGCAAAACCGCGGAATCACGATGCCCAGCCGTTCGGCCGCTTCGATCACCTTGGTGCCGGCCGGGACATGGATTTGGCGGTTATCGATGGTAATGGTTGGCATGCTGATTCAACTGTTTTTTTTAAACGGGCATTTCCCGCCTTCTATGTGCGCCATTATTTCGTCTTCGAAACAGGTCAGCAGACTCTCGACGGGACCCACTCCGCCCGGGGCGAAGGCGCAGTAGGATCGCCACAGGTGTTTGCAGATCGTTTGGATCTGCGGGACCACATCCGGCGGGGCTGATCCGTTTTCGATGCGCGCCAACAGATCCACCAGGTACGGAAACCCTTCCCGGCAGGGGGTGCACCACCCGCACGATTCGCGCGCGAAAAATTGGGTCAGGTTCAAGGTCGCGGCCACCATGCAGCTGTGATGGTCGAACACCATGACGGCCCCGGTGCCCAGGCGGTTGCGCACGGCTTTGAGCGAGCCGAAGTCCATGGGGATGTGGTAGTGCTGGGCTGTCAGATACCCGGTCGAGGCACCGCCCGGCAGGCAGGCCTTGAAGGCGGCGCCATCCTTCATGCCGCCGCAGACGCCGTCGATGATCTCCGAGAGCGGGATCCCCAGGGGCAGTTCGTAACAGCCGGGCCGGTTGACCCTGCCCGAAACGCAGAACAGCTTGGTGCCGGCGGCCTCGGGCGTCTGGGCCAGATCCTTGAACCACTGTGCGCCGTGGATGAGGATGTGGGGGATGCAGGCCAGGGTTTCCACGTTGTTGATCAAGGTCGGCTGCCCCCACAGCCCCTTGTCGGTGGCGTAGGGCGGGGGCTGCTTGGGATTGGGCCGCTGGCCCTGCAGGGCGTTGAGCTGGGCCGTGACTTCACCGCAGATGTAGCGTCCGCCGCTGCGATGCACCACGATGTCAAAATCGAAGTCGCTGCCTGCGATCCCTTTCCCCAGCAAGCCTTCGCCGCGGGCGATGTCGATCTCACGCTCCAGGATGCGTGCCGCGCTTTCATACTCGGGCCGGATAAAGATGATGCCGTGGGAGGACTGGATCGAAAATGCCGCCAAGGTCATGCCCTCGATGAGCATGTGCGGTTCGGCATGCAGAAAAACGCGGTCCTTGAAAGTGCCCGGCTCCATCTCGTCGGCGTTGCATACCATGTAGCGGGGCTGCGGGGCATCCTCGGCCACGGTCTGCACCTTGACACCGGCCGGAAACCCGGCCCCGCCGCGTCCCAGCAGAATGGCGTCGGCCAGGATCGCCTTGACTCCGGCGGCATCCCGGTCGGCCAGGACGCGCTGCAGGGCCGCATAGCCGCCGTGCTGCCGGTACTCCGCAAGGGTGGTGATGCGGTCCGGGCGGCGGTGCTTGAACAGCACCTGGGGGTAGGTGGCGGTCATCAAGGGCGCTCCCGCAGCGAGTCGATCAGGCGATCGAGGGATTCGATGGTCAAGGGGCCGTGCACCATGCGGTTGACCAGGATGGCCGGCGCCCGGTCGCAATAGCCGATGCAGCACACCGGCAAAAGGGTGAACAGGCCGTCGGCCGTGGTTTCGCCCATACCGATGCCCAGCCTGGCGCACAGGTGCGCCGCCAGATCCTGACCGTTTTCCATCCAGCAGATCAGGCTGTCACAGACATGAATCACGAACCGGCCCACCGGTTCGCGGTAGATGAAGGTGTAAAAGGTGGCCAGTTCATCGACTTCCAGGGTGGACATGCCCAGCAGGTCGGCCGCCTGGGCCAGGGCCGCATCGCTGAAATAGCCATGGTGGTTTTGCAGGGCGTTGATCACATCGATGGCCATCTCGCGGGGGTGGTCGACGCTGCCGATCTTCTCCTGCAGCTCTTTTTTCAGCGCTTCCGGCAGCGTCGTCATCGGTCAATGTCCGGCATGATGTAATCCACCGATCCGATGATGGTGATCAGATCGGAGAGCGACCACCCCCTGGCCATCAGCGGCAGGGCCTGCACATTGGCAAATCCCGGCGCCCGGATGCGCATGCGGTAGGCGTATCCGAGACCGTCGCTGACCACGTAGTAGCCCTGTTCGCCGCGCGGGATTTCGCAGGCCGCAAAGGCCTCTCCCCGGGGGATTTTGGGGCCGCGGGTCACGTTGATGAAGTGGTGGATCAGGGTCTCGATGTCGGTCAGCATCTCCCGGCGCGGTGGAACCACGTAGCGATAGTCGTCGGTGACGGTGCGCCCCGGCGGCATCTGTGCGGCCGCCTGGCGGATCAGCGCCAGGCTCTGGCGCATCTCTTCGATGCGCACGATGTAGCGGGCGTAGCAGTCGCCGCCCTCGGCGGTGGGGACTTGGAAGTCGAACTGGTCGTAACCGCTGTAGGGAAAGGCCTTGCGTAGATCCCAGGCCAGACCGCAGGCCCGCAGGTTGGGACCACTGACCCCCCACTGCATGGCATCGTCCAGCCCAATGGCGCCGACCCCCATGGTGCGGGCCCGGAAGATGGGGTTGCGGGTGATCAGGGCTTCGTACTCGGGCAGGCGCTGCGCAAAGCGCCGTGCAAAATCATCCACGGCCGGTTTCCATCCGTCGGGCAGATCGGCGGCCACCCCGCCGATGCGAAACCAGGACGGGTGCAGGCGGCCGCCGGTGATCAGCTCGACGATGTCCAGGATCATCTCGCGTTCGCGGAAGGTGTAGAAGGTGGGACTCATGGCGCCCACGTCGTGGGCATAGGTACCCAGCCAGACCAGGTGGTTGCTCAGGCGGAACAGCTCGCTGAGCAGCACACGGATGCACTGGGCCCGGGATGGCACCTTGATGCCGGTCAGTGTCTCCACGGCCATTACGTAGGGCAGGTTGTTGGCCGCACCGGCCAGGTAGTCGACCCGATCGGTGTAGGGGATGAACTGGTGCCAGGTCTGCCGCTCGCCGATCTTTTCGACCGCGCGATGGTGATAGCCGATTTCGATCTCCAGATCGCGGATCGTCTCCCCTTCCAGGGCCAGCACATAGCGAATCAGTCCGTGCGTGCTGACGTGGTGGGGGCCGACATTGAGGATCAGGTCCTGCCGGCCGTGGCCACCCTTGACAAAGCAGCCGCCGTCACGCGGCTGCAGGCGGCGGGCGTCGGCCTGGGTGTAGGGTGCCATCTGCGTGGCCCGCCCGGGATGGGACTTGCGCAGCGGATGGCCCTGCCAGTGATCCGGCATCAGGATCCGCCGTAGGTCCTTGTGGCCCTCGAATGTGATGCCGAACATGTCGTACACTTCGCGTTCGTACCAGGCGGCTGACGGCCACAACCCGGTTACGCTGGGTGCGTTGGGATGCTTTCCCGCCAAAGGGACGGTCAGGCGCAGGCGCCTGGCCGGATCGAATGCCAGCAGGTGGTACACCAGACTGAAGTCATGCGCCGGCTGGCGCTGGCGCCGGGCCGATTCGTCAACGGCGGTCAGATCGTCCAGGCGCCTGAACGGCGGCCTGGCGTCATTTTTCAAATAGGCCAGCACGCTGCGGACAGCGTGGGGGGCGACGGAAAAGGCGGCCATGTCGCTGGTCGGCGAAATCGGCCGGACGGCATCGCCGAATCGTTTTTGCAGGGATTCGGCCAGGTGCCGGTCGGCATCGCTTGCGGGACGCTGGGCCGGCGGCGGGGCCCACATGCCGTCGCTGCGGCTGTCGGAAAAGTGCGGCGGGGTCGTCGAGGTGCCCCGGATGGCGGTGCCGATCATGCCGGGCCCACGCGGATCCCGGCTTTTGGTGACGCCGTCGACCATGAGCGGGCGCTGGGTGCCCTGGCTGCCGCCGCTCAGGTGCAGGACCGGCCGGGCCGGCGTTTCGGTGACGATTTTTTGCTGCAGTTTGACCAGGCCGGCCAGAACCGCCTCGGGCCGCGGCGGGCAGCCGGGAATGTAGAGATCCACGGGCAGAATCTGGTTGACGCCCTGAACGACGCTGTAGGCGTCGTACATGCCGCCGGTGTTCGAACACGATCCCATGGAGATGACCCACTTGGGTTCGGCCATCTGCTCGTAAAGCCGCAGTACGACCGGGGCGACCTTCTTGAAAACGGTTCCCGAGATGATCAGCAGATCGGCCTGACGGGGCGAGGGCCGCAGCACTTCGGCACCGAAGCGGGCGATGTCGTAGCGGGAGGTAAAGACGGTGGCCTCCTCCACGAAACAGCAGGAGAGGCCGAAAAACATGGGCCACAGGCTGTGTTTGCGGGCCCAGTTGACCACGACGTCGACGGCGGCCAGAGCCGCCTCCGGGCTCAATTGCGCCGGGACCCCCATTCGAGGCCTCCCTTGACCCAGACGTAGGCCAGACCGGCAATCAGCACCGCGATGAAAAACTGGATCTGGAACCAGCCGGCCCAGCCCAGCGGGCGGCTGGCCACGGCCCATGCGAAAATGTAAGCCCCTTCCACATCGAAGATCAAAAAGAAGATGGCCACCATGAAAAACGGCACCGGATAGTGCAGGCGCGCCTGGCCGGTGGGAATGATGCCGCTTTCGTAAACCCGCAGCTTTTCGGCAGTGGGCGCCTGTCGGCCCAGCCAGCGGGCCAAGAAGAGCAAAACCAGGGTCAGTGCAATGACGACGACGCCATAAAGTGCCAGGCTGAACATGCCGGGTTCCCAGGGGGTAAGCACACCTTGAACGTCAACGGCCTGCATTAATCCACCTTCAGACGGCACAGCAGGGTTAGAAGCAGGGACAGAGCGACTGGAAGAGGTGTTGACAGCCGGGCGTCCGGTTGGCTGTCGACCTTGTCATTATATAGATCGGAGTCCTGCCCGATGTCAAGCCGACGCCTTTTCTAAAACATTGACAGATGGTGATAAGGCCTTAAGATATCTGGCATGTGATTGAACCATGCAGAGCGGCGTGAGGGAACTGGCCCCGTGATCGTCCGGCAACCTTTTTTTCCGCAAGGTGCTAAATCCAGCCCGAAAGGGAAACATGGGGTCTTGACGACAAGGAAAACCCCGCCGTTTTCTCAGGAGCGCTTTTCACTTTGCTTGACCCATCGTTCCTTGGGCCCCCTTGACACGTGATTGAATGCGATGATTCGCCCTGGTGCCGCTGGGGTTTACCCCGGCGGGTGTCGATACCCCCAAAGGGGATGATCCGTGGACGAAAACCCTGAAGAGACCGGCGCCCGGGCATTGGAAAGGCAGGCACTATGAACAGGACCGTATTTTTGTTTTCGGGTGAAGGCACGCACAGCCCCGGCACCCGTTTCACACTGTTGACCCATTCACCCTTGTGGAAGCGGATCGAGGCGATTGTCCAATCGAGGTTCGATCTGGATCTGGAGCCGCTCTGGCATGCGTCGATCGGTCATCACCGCTGCCCCCACAGCCCGCTGCTGACGGTCATCTCCCAGATCTGCCTGTCCGACCTGTGGCGGCGATGGGGATTTGGCCCGGACGTGGTGGTCGGCCACAGCACCGGTGAACTGGCGGCTGCCTACCAGGCCGGTTTCTACTCCCTGGAAGAGACCCTTTTGCTAGCCTACCAAATCGGAACGATCGCCGCCCGGCTGGAGGGGGTCATGCTGCACGGCTGGCTGCCCGATGCGGCCATCGCCCAGCTGCCGGTCCACCTCGCTTCGTTCAATTTCAAGGATCAATCCGGCACGCATGTGACCGTCAGCGGCTACGCCCAGGAGATGCAGCGCTTTCACGACGCCCAACCGGACTTTGTTCATATGAAGCTGCCCCATCCCTGGCACCATCCCGACTACGGCCGTTTTGCCGACCAGCTGACGCCGGTCCAGGCCAAGCGGGTCGGCGACGGCAGCTTCGTTTCGGGCGTTAGCACGGCTTTCGAAACGCAGCTCAAGGGCGACCACTGGCACGACTGGCTCGTCAACCCCATCGATTTCATTCAAACCATGCAGTCCCTGGCGTCGCGATTCGGCGACGATCATCTGGACATCATCGAAATCGGATTCCATCCCATACTGGAGAAGTGCTGCCATATCTTTGGCGATTACACCTACGTGTCATCCATGTTTCGCGGCCAGGACGACTTCAAGTGGATATTTCACCAGCGCCGCAAGCTTGGCCGGGAGGCGCTGCGCAATCAGATCAAACCGGTCATCGATGCCTATCAGGCGGATCTGGACTACGGCCAGGCCCTGGCCTACCAGGGGTTTAGCTCCCTGAAGTTCACCGAGCTGTCCGTGGTGCTGCAACCTTTTTTTCCATCGTTGGCCCCGCACGATTTTTATCGCTACAAAACCATCGATCAGTTGATCGACCGCTTCGGTGTCGAAAAACCGCTTGAATTGGCGGCTGCCGGCAGCTACCAGCGCAACGGCGTGGTCATCTGCGCCATGAGCTGCCGCTTTCCGGCAGCCGTAGAGACCCTTTCGCAGTTCTGGGAGATGCTGACCGGGCGGACGGATCAGGTCAGGCCGGCCAGCGGACGAGGCCAGGGTGCGGCCGGGTTTTTGGACAGCGACGTGGCCGCATTCGATCATGGTTTTTTCAACATCCCCTCGGCCGAGGCCCGCACCATGGATCCCCAGCAAGCCCTGGCCCTGGAGTTGACCGAAATGCTCTGGCGGGATGCCGGAATCGACCCACAGACCCTGGATCGGCGCCGCATCGGCGTCTACCTTGGCGTGTGGAGCCAGGAGTACGGCGGAGACCGCAACTCGGTCTACTATCCCACCGGCACCAATCCGAGTATCATCGCCTCGCGCATCAGCTATCAATACGATCTGAGGGGACCCAGCTGGGTCTCCAACACGGCCTGTTCGTCCTCTCTGGTCGCGATCCACTATGCGGCCAAGGATATCGAAGCCGGACGCGTGGATTATGCCATCGCCGGCGGCGTCAACATGCTGCTGGACGAGGCCTTCACCGCCAATATGCGCAATTCCGGCTTTCTCTCGGCGGATGACCGCTGCAAGGCCTTCGACAACTCGGCCAACGGCTATGTGCGCGCCGAAGGCGGCGGCCTGGTCCTGCTGGTCAACCGTGCCCTGGCCGACACCTATTACGCCGAATTGAGCGGGTCGGCCGTCAACCAGAACGGCGGCCGTTCGCAGGTGATCACCGCCCCGCACCCCGAAGCACAGGAGGAGCTGATCGCGGCGGCCTGCCAGGATGCGGGCATTACGCCCGACCGGATCGCCTATGTCGAGTGCCACGGTACCGGCACCAAGCTCGGCGACCCGATCGAGCTGTCGGCTCTGCAGAACACGGTTGCCCGCAATCGGTCGGACACCTGCTATGTCGGTTCCGTCAAATCCAACATCGGCCACCTGGAGTCGGCCGCCGGCGTGGCCGGGCTGATCAAGTCCGCGATCGCCTTGAATCAGGGCCTGATTCCGCCCAACCTTCACTTTCAGGAGCCCAATCGGCACATCGACTTTACCGCCTATCCGATCCGGGTGGTGACCGAACCTACCCCGATCGACCACGAGGCGGCCGTCGGCGTCAGCAGCTTCGGGTTCGGCGGGACCAATGCACACATCGTCCTCAAAGGGGCCCCGGCCGACCGGCGCAAGCCGATCAGGTCGGTCGAGGTCCCCTTCGACCGGCAGCGGGCCATACCGCTGGCGGCCTATCTCAACCTTCTCGAGCCGCAAGCCGCCGAATCCGGCGATCAAGCGCCCCCGTCGGCAGCCGATGCGACCGTTCGGGATGCCGTGGCCGACCTGCTGCTGAAACTGACCGGCATCGAGGCCATCGACCCGGACCTGGAGCTGCTCGACCACGGCCTGGATTCCATGAGTGCCACCGAGATGGCGCGCCATCTGGAGGCGCGATTCAAGATCGAGATCGACCCGGACCTGCTGTTCGACTACCCGCTGTTCGACCAGTTCGTCGAAGCGATCGAAAAACGGGTCGCCGCCCGAAAGGCTGCAAAGGAGGCGACGACCGTCACCCGGGACACGGTCGACCAGCTGCTGACCGACCTGTTTTTCCAGCTGACCCGCATCGACGCCATCGACCCTGCGGTCGAACTGACTGATCAAGGTCTGGATTCAATGAGCGGCACCGAACTGATCTCCAAGCTGGAGGCCTCGTTGAACGTCGAACTGGGACCCGAAATCCTTTTTGAATACCCCCTGCGCGATCAATTTGTCGACCAGGTGTATGCCCTGGCCGGAAGAAAATAAGCGCTGCCCGTCCGCGTACGGCCCTTCGGCCGATTTGCGGGCCAGCCGTGAGGAATGCACCCATCATGACTGACTTTAAAACCACCCACGTGGGATCCCTGCCGCGCCCCCAGGAGATGGTGGCCAGCGCCCTGCGCAAGCAGCCGGTCACCCGGCAGGACTTGCGGCGCTATCTGGCCGACATCGTTGAAAAACAGCTTTCGCTGGGAATCGACATCATCAGCAACGGCGAGCTGCCCCGCGCCGACTATGTCAGCGCGACGGTGGATCGCATTGCCGGTTTCGAAGGCAGCGGCATCGCCCCCATGCCCCGCGACCTGGAAGAGCTGCCCGAATTTTCCAGGCGCTTCGGAGGCCGCAATGGGCTGATCACGCTCAATCCCAAGGCGCCCGTCAAGCTGCCGGCCTGTTCTGCACCACTGGCCTATACCGGTGCCGCATCGTTGACCGATGAGCTGGCAATGATGAGCGAGGCCTTCGAGACCCTTGCGAAGCCAGAACCGGGGAGAGCGGTCGAGGCTTTTTTCACCGCACCCTCTCCGGGAACCGTGGCTCTTTTCATGCACAACCAGTATTACGAAAACGACGATGCCTATCTCGAGCGCATGGGCGCGGTGCTCAAGCAGGAGTACGACCTGATCGCCGGGCACGGATTCCTGCTGCAGGTCGACTGCCCAGACCTTGCCATGGGCCGGCACACGCGCTTCAAGGCCTTGACGGATGGCGCCTTTCTGGACGTCATCGACACCCATGTGGGCATCCTGAACCAGGCGTTGGCATCGATCCCGGCCGACCGGTGTCGGGTTCACATTTGCTGGGGCAACTATCCGGGCACCCATCACCGCGACATCGAATTGAAGACCATTTTCAGCCGCGTCACGCGCGTCCAGGCACGTTTCGTCTCCATCGAGGCCAGCAATCATCGCCATGCCCACGAGTGGGCGCTTTTCAAGGAGCTGGTCCTGCCCGAGGACAAGGTCTTGATGCCCGGGGTCATCGACACCACCTCCAACATCGTGGAGCATCCCGACCTGGTGGCCCAGCGCATCCTCAACTACGCGCGTCTGCTGGGGCCGGAGCGGGTTATCGCATCGACTGATTGCGGATTCGCCACGACCGCATCGGCCGCCAGCGTCTCCGGTGACGTGGCCTGGTTGAAGCTGGGATCTCTGGTGGAGGGAGCCCGGCGCGCCGGACGGCAATTTTCCTGACGAGCAGGCGAGTCGGACCCGCTCCCGGTTGCACCCGCGGCGGCAATGCGGTCAGATGTTTACAATCCAACACCAATCTAAGGAAACGACATGAGTCAAAGCAACCATTTCTCGCTGGGCGTGCGCGTGGCCAACTTTTCCGATCTCGACCTGACGGCCGGGCATGTGCTGGGTTTCGGCCCGGCGGATGTGGACGCGATCGTGACCATCATCCGGCAGCATGCCGACCTGCCCTACGTCTTCGTGGTTGCCCCCGATCAGGCCGAGCGGGTGCGCGGCGTGCTGGCCGCCCTCAAGGCCGTGCACTCGCCGTGCTATCCCTATGCGGTCTTTACCACTGCACCGATCAGGCCCGCCCTGGAAAGCGCCGACATCGACATCCTGGCGCTCGACAGCAGCGATCCCGAGACCGTCCACCAGCGCGTCGACGACTACGCGGCCGCCAGGTTCCGGTTCAACCGCGACCGGCTGCACGTCGGCAGCGCCGCCGCGCTGCCGGCTGAGGTGGAGGTGGTTGTCGTCGGCGGCGGCATAACCGGGCTGTATGCGGCAGATCGCCTGCAGCGACGCGGCATCGCGTTCTGTGTCCTGGAAAAAGAGGACCGGATCGGTGGGATCTGGTCGATGTATGCCAATGCCACCTCGCGTGTCAACACCTCAGAGGCCGCCTATCGGCTGATCGGTGACAAGCCCCGCTCCAACCGTGATCACTCGGCGACACGCGAGATCCTGGAAGATCTCACCGGATTGGCGAAACCGCTGGCCGAGCGAATTTTTCTGGAAAGCGAGGTGACGCGCATCGACAAGCAGGACAGTGGCTACCGCGTCGGCGTCAGGCGGGGCGGGCAGGCGGCCGAACTGAGGTGCAAGGGGGTCATTCTGGCCATCAACGATCGCATCGGTGCCCCGCGCGAGATTCGATGGAAAGATCAGGAGCTGTTCCAGGGTGAGATCGTGGCCGGTATGTCCGACAAGGCGCTTGATACAAACTGGCGCGACAAGGCCGTCGTGGTGGTGGGCATGGGGGCATTCGCCGTCGAAAATGCCAGGACCGCGCTGGAAGGGGGTGCGCGGCAGGTGACCGTGATCGGACGCCGGCACGGTACGGTCTGCCCCAAGATCATCGACTACCTGAACTTTGCCACCCCCTATGACGAGGCGTTCAGGCACGACAAAAAGAGCAACATCCGCAACATGATGTACTGGAAGAAACTCTACGAACTCAGCGGCGCCACCCAGCCGGAGTGCTGGATGGGCAAGATCAAACACACCGGCCACACCATCAGCGTTTCGGACATCTGGTTCATCGGCCACTTTCTGAAAAAGATCCGCACCGTAACCGGTACGATATCCCGCCTGCGGGCCGGTGGGGTGGTCGTCGACGACGGGCAGCAGATCGAGGCCGACATCGTGGTCAACTGCGTCGGTTTCGAGCGCAACGGGTCGGTGGCCCGAAAACTGTGCGGCTACGATACGACCACGACCATCAATTACGTCGACAAGGACTTCATGTACCTGGCCGACGCCTTCATCGATGACGATGCCTTCAACTCATTTTTCGGCTCCAGCGTCCTGGAGATGGCCAAGTTCTACATGGAGGTCTACATCACCTGCTTCGACGCTGCACGCTACGATGAACTGGTCCGCACCGAGGGCATCGCGCAGATTCCGATTGACGACCGCAAGTGGTCCCACTACATCGCCGGCGCCACGGCCCTGATCCGCAACCATCCCGACCTCTACCGGATCGCCAAGCGGCAGGTCGACCGGCGCACGGCCGATTTTCTCGAAAAGCACGATCTGGCAGCCTACATCGCCGAGAACCAGCGCGAGTGGTTCGACACCCACGCCATGCTGGCCGGCAAACCCATGGCCGAGGCGGATTGCCTGCCGTATGTTTTCGACAGGTTGCTGGCCTGAGTTGCGGGGCCAGGCGACCAAAATCCTGGACCAAATTCGGAAAAGCTGGCAATAGAGAAAGTGTTCAGGTCCAACGGAATTTCACTCAGACAGGAGAACCGATGAGCACACAGGAGATTTTCGACGCGGTACTGGCGTTTGACGAAGCGACGGTGAAGGCCAAGACCCAGGCCGAGCTTTCGGCCGGCACGGAGATCGGCAGCATTCTCAACGACGGGCTGATCAGCGCCATGGACGAGGTGGGCGAGCGCTTTTCGACCGGCGAGCTGTTCGTGCCCGAGATGCTCATGGCGGCCCAGGCCATGAAGGCGGGCCTGAAGATTTTAAAGCCTCATCTCTCTGCCGGCCAGAGCAAGAGCAAGGGCGTCGTGGTGATCGGCACGGTCAAGGGCGACCTGCACGACATCGGCAAGAACCTGGTTTCGATGATGATGGAAGGGGCCGGATTCGAGGTGGTGGACCTGGGGGTGGACGTGGAGAGCGAGACGTTTGTCAAGACGGCGGCGGAGAAGGGTGCCGACGTGATCGCGCTGTCGGCGCTGCTGACCACGACCATGCCGGCCATGCAGAGCACGGTGGCGGCCGTCAAGGAGGCCGGCATGGCCACGCGCACGATCATCGGGGGCGCGCCGGTGACCCAGGCCTTTGCCGACCAGATCGGTGCCGACGGCTACAGCGCCGACGCCCCGGGCGCGGTCAAGCTGGTCAAGCAGTTGATGGCCTGACGGCGGGCTGAAGGTTGAAGGCTTTAGGCTATTGGGTGAAGGCTGTTGGTTGAAAGCTGAAAGGCATCAGCCGGCGCTAACTGCCGCTCTTGTCGGATAGGGCAGGCGTGCGATCAGACCACACCGGTACCTAAAAGGAGAATACCATGGCGCATCTGTTCTCTCGGTCCGCTTACCAGGGTCTCACCGATCGTCTCAACCGATTCCCCCAGGGTGCCCCGCCCTCCGACCTGCTCAACCGCATACTGGCGCTGCTTTTCGATCCCAGTGAGGCGGCCCTGGTGTCGCGGCTGCCCGTGCGGCCCTTCAGCGCCAAGCGGGCCGCCGCCGTCTGGCGCATGCCGGTGCACCGGGCGCGCCGAACCCTGGATCGACTGGCTGCCCAAGCCCTTCTGGTCGACTTTGAGGTCAAGGGCGAGATGCGTTATGTCCTGCCGCCCCCCATGGCCGGATTCTTCGAGTTCGCCTTGATGCGTATCCGCGCTGACGTCGATCAGAAACTGCTGGCGGAGCTCTTCCACCAGTACCTGAACCAGGAGGAGGACTTCGTGCGCGCGCTTTTCACCGAAGGTCGGACCCAGTTGGGTCGGGCCTTTGTGAACGAGACGGTGCTATCGGAAGCCAACGCCCTGCACGTGCTGGATTACGAGCGCGCCAGCGAAGTGATTCGCGGCGCCTCCCATCGCGGGGTCAGCATGTGCTACTGCCGACACAAGATGAGCCACCTGGGGCGGGCCTGCGCGGCACCCATGCACATTTGCATGACCTTCAACACCAGTGCCGAATCGTTGGTCCGCCACGGACACGCGCGTGCCGTGGATGCAGCCGAAGCGTTGGACCTTTTGGCAGCGGCCCGGATCCACAATCTGGTTCAGTTCGGAGAAAACGTACGCGAGGGGGTCAACTTCATCTGCAACTGCTGCGGGTGCTGCTGCGAAGCCATGATCGCGGCGCGTCGATTTGTTATCATGCGGCCGGTTCACACCACCGCTTTTCTGCCGCGGGTGGATGAAGCCAGCTGCAACGGCTGCGGTAAGTGCGTTGCGCTGTGCCCGGTGGCGGCCATGACCCTGGTGTCGGCCAACGACCCCCGGCATCCCAACCGAAAACTGGCCCGCCTGGAAATCGACCGCTGCCTGGGCTGCGGCGTGTGCGTGACCGCCTGCACCCGCACCGCCAGCCTCCGCCTGGAGCCTCGGCCCACGCGGGTGCTGACCCCGCGCAACGCCGTCCATCGGGCTGTCGTCATGGCCGTGGAGCGCGGCAAACTGCAGCACCTACTCCTGGACAACCACGTGTTGTGGCATCACCGGGCCCTGGCCGCCGTGCTGGGGGCAATCCTGCGCCTGCCGCCGGTCGCGCGGGCCATGGCCACCGATCAGGTCAAGTCCCGCTACCTGGAAGCGCTGACCCTGCCATTTTCATAGGGCGCCGGCAATCACCCCCAAAGCGCGCTCCATCAGGGCCATGTCGGCCTGAACGCCCATGTGGCCCAGCCGAAACACCCTGTCGGCCAGCGGTCCGTAGCTGCCGGCGGCCACCAGTCCCTTTTCGCGCAGCCGGCGGTCCCAGGCCTCCCAGGTGAATCCGTCCGGAATGGTGGCGGCCGTGACGGTGGGAGAGGGAACGGCGCCGGAGGCGGGGAACAGGTCGATGCCCAGCTTTTCCAGCCCCTGCCGACAGTATCGGGCGACACGGTCATGACGGTCGAAACTGTTTTCCAGCCCTTCCTCGAGCAGCAGTCCGGCGGCGGCGTGAAGCGCCGCCACCCCCTGCCAGCTGGGGGTGTAGGGGAAGAAGCGCTTTTCCACGGCCTGCTGGAAGGGTTTGAGTGCGTCGTAACCCACGTAGCCGACCGCGTCGATGATTTCCCAGGCTTTGTGGCTGACTGACAGAAACGACATGTCCGGCGGGGCCGACAAACATTTCTGAGCCCCGCCCAGGCACAGATCGATGTGCCAGTCATCGGCCAGCACGGGCACCCCACCGGCCCCGGCCACCGTGTCCACGTAGAACAAGGGCACCCGGTAGGCATGCTTCAGGCGGCCCAGCTCCTCGAGTGGATTGAGGGTGCCCGAGGGCGTTTCGCAGTGAACGGCCGTGATCATGCGCGGTCTGAACTCGGCGATGGCCGCTTCGATACGGGCCGTGTCATTGATGGTTTCGTCATAGCTGAATCCCACGGTCTTGACATCGGCGCCGATCGATTGGGCCATCTCGCCGATGCCGTAGCCGAACACGCCGGTGGCGACGCACAGCACGCGATCGCCGGGCACCAGGCAGCTTTTCAGGGCGCTCCACAAGGAAAGCATCCCTTCACCGGACTGGATCACGACGTCGTCACCCGTACCGAAGATCGCTTTCAGCCGCCGTTGGGTTCGGGTGTAAAGCTCCACGAAATCCAGCTCCAGATCGCCGGATCCGTAAGGCTCCAGGTAGACCCGCCGAATGGCCTCGGGAACCACGACCGGTCCGGGAACCATGGGGATCGGATAGGTTTTCATCACTGAACCTCCTTGCGGATAGTGGAAAAGCGGTGTTTTCACGGGGCTAAACCCGGATACGGCGAATCTGCTCCAGCACCGGCTGAATCCGGTCGCGGTGCCGCGGCGGAATCATCAGTACGAACACCGGTTGATTGGCCAGCAGGCCGTCGATGGTCCGGCCCGGCCGCCCGGCGGCATAATTGCTGCGGTTTTCATCGGATTGGAAAAACCGTATCACGTCGACGAAATTACCCGTGTATCCCTGGGCGTCGATGTGTTCCAGGTGCTGAAGGAAGATGTCGTTGAGCGTCAGTATAAAGGGGTCCATCTCGGCCACGCCGCTCATGGCGCAGGTTCTGGCCGACACCATGCAACGGCAGCCAAAGGGCCGCACCGCGTAGAAAGCGCAGGCCTGATCGGTCAGGATCGGGCAGGGACCGGCCTCGGGATTCGGCTGTTCGTCGGGCGGATCGCCGCCCCGGGCACACACGTCGGCCATGCGGTTGATCGTTATCCGGGGGACGAACCGATCGGGATGCGCCTGGCGGGTAAGAGGCTCCAGGCAGGCCGTGCCGCCGGTGCGCTCCAGGTGAGACATGATCCAAAAACCCTCGAGCGTGGTCATGGTGACGTTGGCCGTGCAGCAGTGGGCGCAATATTTTTGGCAGGCCAGATCGAATTGGCCGACACAGCGGTCGTAGATGGCCATCATCTGCTCGAGAACCGACAGTTTGTCCTTTAACTCCATGGGGCCGTGTTTCCCTTTTCGGTTTTGGGTCGTGCCCGCTTATAGCCCATCCGGCGCTTTTTTTCCAGCCGTTACGGGCGCCGCGATGTCCTTGACAATGTTCGAGACGATGGATAGAGGAATGGGCAGCAGCGACGCCATCGATTCACCGGTCACCCCGGCACCGTGTCGAAGATAAGCTGAGCGGCGCTTGAAGGGGACCCTGCCACCACCAATCCATCACTGGAGGCCGATATGACCGCCACGGTTTATCTGATCGACATGCGGGCGACCGTCAAGGAAAACTTCATGGCCAAGATCGGACGCCTGATGGAATCGGTTGGGATTTTCCGGGTCATCGCACCGCGCGATCTGACCGCCGTAAAACTCCATTTCGGAGAGATGGGCAATGCGGCCTTCATCCGTCCGGTCTATCTGCGCAAAATCGTGCAGGTGATCAAGCAGGCCGGCGGAATACCGTTTCTGACCGATGCCAACACCCTTTACGCCGGTACCCGCAGCGACGCTCCCAGCCACCTGGCCACGGCGATTCAAAACGGTTTTGCCTTCGCCGTGGTCGACGCCCCGCTGATCATCGCCGACGGTCTGCGCGGCAAGAATGAAACGGCGGTGCCCATCACGGGCAAACACTTCGAATCGGTCTACATCGGCACGGACATCGTCGAGTCCGACGCGCTGGTGTCCGTGGCCCACTTCAAGGGGCACGAATTGTCCGGGTTCGGGGGTACCATCAAAAACCTCGGGATGGGCTGTGCCTCGCGGAAAGGAAAACTGGCTCAGCACTCCACTTTGTCGCCGAGCATCGGGGAGCCGTGCATCGGCTGCGGGCAGTGTCAGGGTCACTGTTCGCAGCATGCCATCGCGATCCAGGATCAAAAGGCGTCGATCGATGCCGAAGCCTGTATCGGCTGCGGTGAGTGCATCCTGATCTGCCCCAACGACGCCATCGAGGTGCAGTGGAATCAGTCCATTCCCGTTTTTTTGGAGAACATGGTCGAATACACACTGGGCGTGCTCGCCGGCAAGGCCGCCAAAACCGTGTTTGTCAACTTCATCACCGATGTCTCCCCGGCCTGCGACTGCCACCCCGCCAATGATGCGCCCATCGTCAAAAATATCGGCGTCGTGGCCGCCACCGACCCGGTGGCCATCGATCAGGCTTCGGTCGACCTGGTCAATGCCGAACCGGCCCTGGCCGGCAGCCAACTCAAAACCAACACGCAACCCGGCCAGGACAAGTTCAAAGGCATCTATCCCAAGGTGGAGTGGGAAGTTCAGCTGGATTACGCAGAAAAACTGGGCCTGGGGTCGCGGGCTTACGAACTGGTCAGATTGTGAGGGCGCGCTGAGGCCTGCTGCGCACTATCGTTCACATGGGGTTGCACGTTGGTGCACCTTTTTTTGTCGCCCGCCTGGAGTTCGGCCCGTCCTGGAGGCGGGCTTGGCTGATCATGGCGGCGACCATGATCGTCGACCTGGATCACCTGTCAGTAGATCTTGATGCTGCGGCTCTTGAGCGCCATGAGTTCGTCGGTGGTGCTTCTCAGCCGTGCGGCCAGGATGCTCGAAAAGACGCGGTAGATGATGTAGCCGAAGGCCAGTTTGTCGATGCCGGAGAGCTGCTCGATGTAGTAGATGTCAGTGGCCAGGCAGACGGTCTCCACGGCGGCCAGCGCCGAGGCGCTGCGCGGGGCGCATTCGATGGCCCCCATCTCGCCGAAGACATCCCCCCTGCGCCGCAGCAGCGCCACCGGTTTGTTGTCCTTCAACAGCTGAACTTTGCCGTAAATCAGAAAATAGAGCCAGGTGTCGGCGCTGTTCTGCTCGAAGATGGTCTCTTGCTGACGGTAGCGCCTGATCTTGCTCATGGCGATCAGATGGCGCAGTTCCTCGTCCTGAAACGGCTCGAAGATGTCGAACTTCCTGACGTCGCTGAAGACGCGCTGGTTTTCCTTTAAGAAGTTGGTTTCCTGCATGCTGGTCTCCGTTTACCCAACCATCCTGAGTGTCACCGGTATCCGATGTGTCGAAAATCGATGTGGTTGGACGTTCATCGATGGCCGCCCAGGCGAATGTCATGGTCGTCTCGGCACACATTGCACTCAAATGGGTATTCAAAAAACAAGCCAGGGATAGGGGAGAGAGGCGCTTCAGGTATTCAACTGTCAGGTGTCGGCGGGCTCCTGGGATTCGAGACGATTCATCCAGGCCCTGATGACGGCATTGATCAGGGTTGCCAGCGGGATGGCCAAAAAGAGCCCCCACAGTCCCCACAAACCGCCGAAGAGCAAAATGGCCACGATGATGGCCAGTGGGTGCAGATCCATCACGCCGGCTAGCAGCAGCGGTGCCAGTAGGTTGCCGTCCAGGATCTGGATAATCAGATAGGCGATCATGGCCCAGGCGAACGAACTGCTCCACCCCCACTGGATGAAGGCAATCAGGGCCATGACAAATCCCATGACGGTCACACCGATATACGGAATGATCACGGACATGCCGACGAACAGCGACACCAGCAGCGAGAACTCCAGGCCCAGGGCCTTGAAAACGACGTAACTGACCCCCCAGACGATCAGGAATTCCCAGCCTTTGCCGCGAATGTAATTGGTGACCTGCACATTGGCATCCTGCCAGACCGATTCGGTCAGATCCATGTTGTCGGGCAGAAAACGCTGTCCCCAGCTCAAAATCTTGCGCTTGTCTTTCAGGAGAAAAAAGATCATGAACGGGACCAGCACCAGGTAGACCACCAGTTGGATGAGACCCAGGACAGAGGCCACCGAGAGGGTCAAAACGCGTCTGCCCAGGGCGGTGATGCTGGTGTTGAGAAATACGATCACCTGACTGACCTGGTTTTCGGAGATCAGTTCCGGGTAGCGGGTGGGCAGCTGAAGGAGTTGGTGTTGAACCGTCGCCAGCATGCTGGGCAATTGCTGGACCAGTTGGCTGACCTGTTTGAAGGTCAGCGGAATCAGCCACAAGGTCATCACGATCATGGCGATGATGAAAAGGGTGAAGACGATCGCCACCGCTCCCAATTGGGGCACGCGGAATCGAATGAGAAAGCTGACCAGACCATCTAACAGGTAGGCGAAAATGATGGCGATGAAAACGGGTGTCAACAGGCTGCCCAGAAGATAGATCAGGGCCGCTCCCATCAGCAGCATGATGCCCAATATGATCCGCTGGGGGTCGGAAAAGTGCCTTTTTTGCCACTTTCGGAACAGGTCAAACATGCTTTCGGATTTCCATGTGGTTAGAACCGGTAACCGTAGAAGACGCCCAGGGTGTCCATGCCGTCGTTGGGCGCCGCCAGATAGCCATTGGATACGTGGTCAAAGGCAAGGGTAATCCAATGGTGTGCGGTGAGGGCATAACCGATTTGGATCGGGACCCTGAACAGGACCCGGGACCCCAGCGATTTGCGGTCGGCGGCATCCGTGTTCCGCTCACCGTTGTGCACGGCGAGCCCGAAACCGGTGGCCACAGCGATGGAGGCCAGTTGACTCCAGCGCAGCAGAAACCCGCCGTACAGGCAGCTGGTGTCACCTTGCATGTTGAGGCTGAGGCCGACGTTGGGGTTGGCGGTCGCGCCCAAAAGGTGAAACAGCGTATGGCCAAAGATCGCCTCCACGCCAATAATCGTTCCCGGTTCCTTTGATTCGCCGCTCCACAGCCCATCGACATCGTGGGCCGCCAGACCGATCCGAATCTCCTGCAGCCAACCGGCGGCCGACGGTTGCTCGAAAGCGTACCCACTACCGCTTAATATCGGTATGAGCACCCACATCCATAAACCGGTTCGAAGAAAGCGCTGAGCCCGGACGCGACACCAAGCTGCCGGAAAGACTAACAAGCGCGAGCACCCGTACTAGGCCGTCGGCAGTGCACAGGTGTCTGCTTCCAATGATTTTTTGGCCTCCACAAAGTGGGCGGCGGCCAGGGCCGCCGTACAGCCATCCGCCGCCGAGAGCACGATCTGGCGGGCGAATTTTTGACGCAGATCGCCGATCACGTATATGCCGGGGGTATTGGTTTCGCATTTTTCGTCGGTAATCACCATGCCGTCGGCGTCCATGCGGGTGCCGGCCGGCACCAGGGCGTTGTTGGGATCGAATCCGATGAAAATGAACACCCCGTCGACCGCCATTTCGCGGGCAAGCGCCGTGACCGTGTCTTTGAGGGCGACGCGATCCACGCCGTCGGCGCCGGCCATGATCTGCGTGACCACCGTATTCCACAGGATTTCGATGTTGCAGTCCTCAAAAATACGCTCTTGCAGAATTTTGCTGGCCCGCAGTTCGTCACGGCGATGGGCGATGTAAACTTTTTTGCACAGCTTGGCCAGGTAAAGGGCCTCTTCGGCCGCGCTGTCGCCGCCGCCCACGACCATTACCGTCTTGCCCCGGAAGAAAAAGCCGTCACAGGTCGCGCAATAGGAAACCCCTTTGCCATAAAATTCGTCTTCGCCGGGTACGGCAAGCTTGGTCGGGCTGCCGCCGGTGGCCAGAATCACCGCATAAGCCTGGAGCACATCGCCGTTGGCCAGTTTGACCGTATGGAGCTTGAGCCCCGGATCCAGGGCCGTCACTTCCTGGGAAATCATTTCCAGGTTGTAGGATTGGGCGTGCTGGGTGAACTTCATGGACAATTCCGCCCCGCTGATGTGGGTGAAGCCGAGATAATTTTCCACCTCGTCGCTGGCCGTCACCTGGCCGCCGGGGACCCCTTTTTCGATCAAAACGGTTCTAAGGGCCGCCCGCATGGCATAAATCGCCGCGCAAAGCCCACCCGGGCCGCCGCCGATGATAATCAGGTCGTAAACCTCGTTGGCTGCCATGATCAACCTCCATTGTTCTGCTTGGACAGGGCCTGTTTCAGTTTGTCCCCCAGGTCACCCATCGTGCCGGCCGAGTCGGCCGCGAATTCCTGCCAGTTCTGAGCGTCGGCGGTTTCACCGGTACCCAGTGAGATTTTGCGGTCGACGGCGTTTACCGTTTCGATGGTCACCGCGATGGCGGCACCGGGCTTGAGCGATTCGATTTCGGCCGCTTTTTGCGATGCCGCGATTTTCGATTTGGGCAGCAGCCCGGTAATGCCCGGCCGCAGGTTCACGAAGATGCCGAAGCGCTCCTTTTTTTCCACGCGCCCCTGCACGGTCCGGCCCCGGGGGAATTGTTGTTCGACCCCTTCCCAGGGGTCGCCGTCGGCATCTTTGATGCTCAGGGAGATGCGCTTGCGGTCCGGATCGAATTCCTTGATCATCACCATGATCTCGTCACCCGGGGCCACCACCTCTTCCGGACGCATGACCCGTCGGGTGTAGCTCATCTCACTGATGTGCACCAACCCCTCGATGCCGGGAAAAAGCTCCACGAAAGCCCCGAAGTTGGCGCAGCGGGTCACCTTGCCCATCAGTTTGGCGCCCACCTGAATCCGGTTCCGGGCGTCCTGCCAGGGGTCGCCCATGGCCTGCTTGACCGACAGGGAGATCTTCTTCGTTCCCGGTCTATCACCGGCTTTGATCCCCAGCAGCTTCACCTGCAGCCGATCGCCCACGGAAACGGCTTGTTCGGGCGTGTCCATGCGCGACCAGCTGAGTTCGCTGATGTGCACCAGGCCCTCCACACCCGGGGCCAGGCTCACAAAGGCACCGAAAGGGGCGATGCGGGTGACGGTTGCCTCCATGACCGCATCCGCCTCCAGCTGTTCCATGAAGGCCTTGCGGCTGGCTTCCAGCTCGGCCTGCAGGATGTCCCGCCGTGAAACCACGATATTGCGCCCGCGCTCTTCGAAGCGCTTGATTAAAAAGGGGAATGTCTGGCCGACATACGCTTCCGGATCTTCCACGAAGGCCACGTCCATTTGGCTGATCGGGCAAAATGCCCGCCGCTTGAGCATCTCGACCTGGAAACCACCTTTGATGACCGCCGCCACTTTGCCTTCGACGGGAATGCGCTGCTCCCAGGCATCCTGGAGCATGTTCAGGCCGCCGATGCCTGAGATGGCCTGGGACAAGCGAATTTCGCTTTCGTCGGCCGCGACGACGTAAAGGTCCAGCGCGTCGCCTTCGACATACGGAAACGCCCCGTTCTCATCGTGCAATTCGGCCCTTTCCACGACGCCGTCCACCTTGGTCCCCGTGTCCACGAACACGCTGTTGGCGCCGATGGATATGATGCGCCCTCGAATCCGGTCGCCGACCTGGATGTTTTCATTCATTCCGGTGCTGTAGGAGTTAAGCAGTTCGGCGAAACTCTCTCCGTCCTCGGCGGGCGCTTTCTCGACTTCGTCGTTCATGGTTGTTCTCCCGGTTCAAATAAAAGTGCGGCAACTTCACCAGAAAACGATGGCTTTTGCAAGCTTCTTGTCTGCTTGGGGTGTATTATCGACAGGCCTATCATTGCCGCCCTCCAGCGACCCTGGCCGGGCCGAAAAGACGCCGCTCGGCTTGACAACGGCTGTGGGATGAATATGCTTTATTTTCAAAATAATGGGTGGCCGCGGCGCCAGCTTAAGACCCGATGGTCCGTGGCCTTCACTACCCAGGGTGGGTGAAACCCCATAAGTCCAGAAACAGCGCCGCCGGAGGATAGGACCATGGCCATCATTAAATGGGACCCGCTGGGAAATATCGCTACCTTGCAGGACCGGATCAACCGAATCTTCGACGACTCCTTTCCCCACCAGGCCAACGATGCGACCGCCACCTCCTTGTGCGCCTGGACGCCCAGTGTGGACATTTACGAGACCGAGCGGGGAATCGTCATCGCCGCCGACCTTCCCGGCGTCAGCAAGGAAGCGGTGCAGGTGGAGGTCAAGGACAACATCCTGACCCTCAGCGGCGAACGTCCGGCGGATCTGGAGACCCCGGCCACCCATTACTATCGCCGGGAGCGCTCCTGCGGCAGCTTTCACCGGGCCTTTACGCTCAGGGCCGTGGTTTCACCGGAACTGATCAAGGCCCGGTTCAAGAACGGCGTCCTGATGGTGGAAATCCCCTCGCCCGAAGAGGACGCGCCCAAAAAAATAGCCGTCGATGTTGAGTGAGGCCGGCGCTTTTACATCCACCGACCATCTCAACCGGGGCCCAACGCACGGCCCATTCAAACCAAGGAGCATCATCATGAAAAATAGAGATATTACATCCCGTGAACAATCGTGCATCAGCCAATGCATCCTCAAACATTGGTCCGGTTCGAGCCCTGACAGCCGGGAGCGGGACCGGTCCTACGAAAAATGCCTCAGCGACTGCAACGTGTGTGGGTGAGACCGTCGACTGACCGCCGCCTGAACCCACGTCGGATCAGTGTGAACTGCAAGACGCCCCGTCGGATGGAACTGCCGATGGGGCGTCTTCGTCATTCAGGGCTGCGATCGAGGGCGGTGGCATGCAGGCGCCGAACAGCTACTTTTTGATAAACCCTTTCAGCAGGTCCTTGACCGGTTCCTGGTAGGGCTGCAGCTTGTTCTTCTCAATGATTTCCTTGACCTTCTCGTTTTCAAACACTTGTTTGTCGATCTGCTCCCGGGCGATGGCTTCGAGGTCGGGTCTGAATTGCGGTGCGCTAAACGAGCCGGTCACCAGCACCGGCACCATGATGCCTTTGCGGCTCTTCTGGTCGCCTTGACCTTTGATGGTCCCCACTAGTTTCGGTTCGATCCTGAAATCCAGGGTTTCTTTCACCAGGTCGGCGCTGCCGGAGGCCTGCAGCCTTACAAAGGGCGACTTGAGGCTGGTCGGGCTGGTCTTGATCACACCGTTTTGAATGCTAAACGGGGCCAGAAGCTCTGTAAAATCCGTGCGCGGCCGTTCGCCGCTGGTCGGCTGGTACGTGCCGAAGGCGGCCTTGACATTGCGCGCCATGGCGGCCAGGTCGACACCGACGATGGCCCCGTCGGTGATGCGCAGTTCGCCGGTGCCGTCAAGGCTTTGTTTGACCGCTGCGGGGGTCTCGCCCACCATTTGCAGTTTGATCGTGGCGCTGGTGGTACCTTCCAGAATGTCTTTGCCGGTCTGTGCTTCTACCAGCGGTGCCAGTTGGAGATCGCGCACGCGCATCTCGACGCTGCTGGCCGGGACCTGGCCCTTGACATTGATCAGGCCGCTGCCGGAAATCGAACCCTGAAAAGCCGTCAGGCTGAACGGGTCGACGCGCACGAGGCCCGCTTTGGCCGCAACGGCCATCTGCAGGTCCGTCAGGCTGGACTTGTCGATGATCAGTGTCCCGACCCTCAAGCGACCGTCCAGTATAAGCCTGCGCAAGGCGGAATAGTCCGCTGGCTGCCGGCCCGAATTTTTGGAGGTCTTGTCCGGCGATCCGGCTTGCTTCCCGACCTCCTGTTGCGCTGTGGCCGTCCCTTGAGCCGAATCCGGGGGCAGGTAGCGATTCAGGTCGATGCGGTCCAGGTCCAGATCGAACTTGAGGTTTGGCCGGTCAAACTGGCTGGCCTGCACTGCAAAGGCCAGGTTCGTGTCATCTATGAGCAACTCCCCCTGGGTCACGGACACGGACTCGGGGCTGGCCGCGATGCTGGCTTTCAGGCCCAATTTTTCAAGGGCCTTTGGATCGGCCGTCCGAATGGGCTGGTCCGGCTGAAGGCTCGCCACCAGTGCTTTTGGTGAAAATGGGTTGACCACCAGCACCAGGTTGGCTTTGGGTGTTTCCACGGGGTCGCTGACCTTGCCTGTCAGGTGTGCCTTCAGTTGCCCGACGGCCTCGATGGTGAGGTCCACCGGAATCGTTCCCCGGCCGGGACTGTCGCCCAGCGGCCCGAAGGTGCCGGTCAGGGCCGCAGGCCGGCCGTCCAACCTGGCTGACGTCTTGACGCGAACCGGTTTGTGGAATGACGCGTCTTGCAGGATCAGCTCGAAATCGGTGATTTCCCGGCGGGCTGCGGCGGCCTGATCGACATACACGATCGACCCACGGCTGATGCTGAACTGGTCGACCGCCAGGGTTTTGATCGGCAGGCTGGGGGGGGGTGCCTGCGGCGTCTCTTGCGTTGCCGGCGCAGGTGTTGAGGGCGTTTTTTCAGCGCTGCTGAACTGCCAGTTGGTTCTGCCGTCGCGCCGTTTGATCAGGGTTACCCGCGGGCCTTCGACGACGAATTTGGAAATTTCCAGGTGCCTGGACAGCAGGGCCAGCAGCTTGACCCTGACTTCGAAGGCGTCGATGGTTGCAAATGGGTCGTCATCGAATCCCGGCGGATTGCCCAGCTTCAGATCCGAGAACGCCACCCCTGCCCACGGAAAGAGGGACAGCCGCAGGTCGCTGCCGATTTGAAAAGAGCGTCCGGTCGCTGCGGCCACTTTTTCCTCCACCATCGGCTTATAGCGGTTCAAATCGACAAAGAAGGGAATGATCAGAAGCGCTGCGATGATCAGTCCCAGCAAACCCAACCCGCCGATGAGCACCCACTTGACCCATTTTTTCATGTTAGAATCGTCCTCTGAACGTCAAACCGACAAACGGTGCTGGGTCGGTATCGGTCTTGCCCAGTTGATGGGCGTTTTCGTTTTCAATCGTAATGCTGCCATCGATCAGGGCGCCGCCTTCGACATCGAGTGCGAGATGCTGTCCAAGCTCATAGCCGACGCGCAAAAAAATCGCCCAGAAGTCCACCTGCCCGATGCCGTCGGGCACGGCACTGCTGTCGTCCAATCGGAAACGGTAGGAGCGGTAGGCGCCGCCCAGTCCCATCTCCCAGACCGGATCGGGCGTGTAGATCAGCTCCAACCCGGCCGGGCCCACCGGACCGGCCTGAAAGGGATTGGTGAGCCGGAAGCGATCCGTGATCTTCCAGTCGATGACGATATAGGGAAACGCTTCGAGTTCATCCAGCCGGTTGAAGACGCCGCCTCCCAGGCCCAACATCAGGTCCGGGCCAAAGACGTAGGCGGCCGACAGCACCGCGCCGTAAGAGATCGACTCTCCGGCCTGGGCGCCGGTGGCGCCGGCCATGTCCATGGCGGGGATGAATCCGAAGCGCCACCGGCTGCTGGGGCTGTAAAAAACGGGTACGCTCACGCCCGGCCGGTAGATGTCGTCCCACAGGTCGACGCCGCCGTCCAACCCGGCGACCCCGGAAAAATTCCAGTGCTCGTAATCGAAGCTCAACCCGATCCCCACCATCCACTCCCGGTTGACCCGGCGGGTGGCATCCAACCGCAGAAAATGACGCTGCACATCGAACTCGCCGCCGCTGTCCAGGCCGGTTTCAAACTGGTAGATGGGCGTGTAGGAAAAACGGTAATTCGTTTGCAAGGGCGGCGAGCGATCGTCTCCGCCTGTTTGCCCGGTTGCAGGGCCAGGCGATGCGGCCATTGCCGCCGAACACCACAGCCCTACCAGGGTTGCGCAGATTAATCGGCATCGACACATACAGCTCTCCTTGAAGACTAATCTGGGTTGGGTGGAAAACCCCATCCGCTTCTACAAAATTAGGATAAAAATCGGTATTGCAACCTGATACAGATGGTATCGGAGCCGCCATCCTCGGCCACCGCACTGAATGCGTCGAAACGATGGGGCAGACGCGCCGACACCGCCCAATTAGCTTCAGGCGTTCAAAAAGCGTGGACGCCTCCAACCAATAGCCCAGCCATTCGCTGTCGCGGGGGCCGGTTCAAGCGGCCTCCGGTAAGGTGGTGAGCTAAGATGGACCGATTCCCCACGCAGAGCTTGTGACCACCGGATGCTTGTCCCTTGTCCCCGGGAATCCAACCGGTGCCGTTAAAATCGAAACATCGCGCCGGTGTAAAACATGGGACCGTCGTAACCGCCGCCGCCGCCCTTGATGCCGCCGTCGGAAATGTGCAAATATCGTATGCCGCCCATCATGCTTACCCGGTCGCTAATTCGGAGCATACCGCCGACGCCGGCCAGCAACCGGAAGTTAAAATGCCGGTAACCTGAAAATTCAGTGGATTGCTGCTGAAGGCCGGCGCCGCCGTCTACATAAAAAGACCACAGACCCTCATTTATCCAGGAAAAATGCCGACGCAATATGACATCCAGACCGGCGGCAACACCATTGTCATCAATCCCGGAGCGGATATAGGCACCCAGCAAATCAATGTTGACCGACAGGTAGTCCAGCAGAAAATAACCGTATCCAACATGAAGGGCATACATTTCTCCCTTCCCATAATCGCCCGCACTCACGGAGGCATAGGTCTGCCACGTGCCCGTTCCCTTGGAAAAACCAAATTCTGGTTCCATCAACAGTTTCTTTGTCTCTGGATTCTCGTTCAACTCAGTGTCTGCAGTGATAGGGTGACTGGCCACTGATTCTGACGCCTTTGCTTCAAATTTGAAATGAAGGAGGCAAAAAAAGATGAACATCATTAGAATTGGGAGTGATTTTGGTTGCATGCCTTGCTCTGAATCGGTTTAAAGATGGGCACACCCTATCAGACTGCCATGAATTTTCAAGTCGGTTTTCGCTCTTTTTGGAGGCGTTAAACTGATCCGTGGTGATCGGCGACAGGGCCTTTCGCTTTCAGCAACATGACCATCTCCTTGTTTGCCGTCGAAAAAAATCCCAGCAATGTCCGGCGACACTCCGGGTGACGCGGCAATCCAAAAGGTCAATTTGGGTTGACAAACCGGATTGGCTAAATTAGGTATCGGTAATATGACTGAGCGTTCGTTCGGAATTTTTGTACGAATATCGTTAATGGCATTGTAATCAATGTGTTGCTTGAGATTGGCGTATGCATGAAAGTAGAAGCGTTCCCACACAGGTCAAAAATAAGGCGTTAGTTGAACAACGTCGTCGGCAGATTGTGGACGCGGCGGTCAATCTTTTTATCGAAAACGGGTTTCACAAGACGACAACGCGTCAGATCGCTGCCGCCGCGGGTATTTCGATTGGATCGCTCTATGAATACATTGCCACCAAAGCGGATGTGCTCTACCTGGTCTGCGACGCCATTCACGCGGAGATCGAACGCGGTGTTGCCGGTGCCATGAAGCGTGTGGCTAAAGGCAAAAATCCCTTGGCTGAAGTTATTCGCGAATATTTCATGGTTTGCCATCGGATGAACGATCACATCCTTTTGATTTATCAGGAAACCCAGTCGCTGCCGAATAAATGGCAGCGCGTGGTGCTGGAAAATGAAATCCGGATTACCGGTATCTTCACCGGTGTGTTGGCCAAGTTGATGGCCGACGGGGACCTGCCCAAAATCCCGGCCCATGAACTGGACCTCATTGCGCACAATGTATCGGTTCTGGGGCACATGTGGACCTTCCGGAGATGGTATCTCGCCAACAACTACAGTTTTGAAGATTATTTGACTTTCCAGACCCGTTGCATTCTGGGTATGTGCCGGGAGAGTACCGGTTGAAACGCGTGGCTGAGAGATTCAAACGCGGATCATGATTGAGGCTTCTCAATCGCACACATTGATTGAATAGGCGAGTTTCAGGCAATTGAAGCGTGAAGGTACCGTTCGAACACATAAACCACATTCATCATTCAGGGAGGAGTCGGAATGGAGTTTGAACTGAACAAGACTCAGAAAGACATTCAAAAAGCGGTCAGAGATTTTGTAAAAGGCGAGTTCGACAAGGATCTGGCCCTTGAACTGGAAAAGAAGCATGAATTTCCCAGAAAAATCTGGAAAAAAGCCTGTGATCTGGGGTTGATTGGCGTCCATTTCCCGGAGCAGTACTCCGGTCAGGGGCTGGGTTCCCTGGAAGACATCCTGGTCGTCGAGGAGCTGTGCCGCGGCGATTCGACCATCGGCAGCGCCGTGGCCCTCTCTTCCTTTGCCTCGGAAATCATTTTGCACTACGGAACGGACGAACAGAAAGCCAAATACCTGCCGGCGGTCGCGGAAGGCGAGATGCTCTCCGCCGGTGCCTTTACCGAACCGGACCACGGCTCGGACATCACCTTCATGAACACCAGCGCCGTTCGCGACGGAGACGAGTGGGTGGTCAACGGCGGCAAGACCTTCATCACCAACGGCGGGTTGGCCGGTTTTTACAACGTCCTGTGCCAGACCGACCCCGACGCCAAGCCCGGCTACCGCGGCCAGAGCCTGATTCTGGTGGAGGCCGACCGACCCGGGCTCTCCACGACGGATGTGGGCGAAAAAATGGGCATCCGCATGATGGCCACCACCGAAGTGATCTTCAAGGATGTGCGCGTTCCGGCCGCCAATCTGATCGGCGAGGAGAACAAGGGCTTCTACCACGTGCTGCACTTTTTCGACGAAAGCCGCATCCAGGTGGCGGCCCAGGCCCTGGGAACGGCCCAGGGAGCCTTCGACCGGGCCCTGGCCTATGTCAAGCAGCGCGAGCAGTTCGGCAAAAAAATCGCCCAGTTCCAGGTGACCCAGCACAAGCTGGCCGACATGGCCACCAAGATCGAACTGGCCCGCCTGATCACCTACAAGGCGGCCTGGAATTTCGACCAGGGTCGCATCGACCCCAAGCTGACCTCGATGGCCAAGATGTACGCGGCCCGTACCGCCGTTGAGGTGGCCGACGAGGCCATCCAGCTGCTGGGCGGCTATGGCTACATGACCGAATACGAGGTCGAGCGCTTTTACCGCGACGCCAAGATCACCGAAATCTACGAAGGCACCAAGGAGATCCAGAAAAACACGATTGCCAGTGCGTTGATCGGTAAATTGAAGTAGCCACAGGAGGGCGCATGAACGACACCATGCCGGTCTACCGGCCCAACCACAACGTCCGGGTCGTCACGGCCACATCGCTTTTCGACGGCCACGACGCATCCATCAACATCTTCCGGCGCATTCTGCAAAGCAGCGGCGCAGAGGTGATTCACCTGGGGCACAACCGCGCCGTCAAGGAGATCGTGGACGCCGCCATCGAAGAGGACGTCCAGGGCATCGCCGTGTCCAGCTACCAGGGCGGCCACATCGAGTATTTCAAATACATGGTGGACCTGCTTCAAGAAGGCGGCGCCCCGCACATCAAGATTTTCGGCGGCGGCGGCGGCGTCATCGTGCCCGACGAGATCAAGGAGTTGGAAGCCTACGGCGTGGCCAGGATCTACACGCCCGAGGACGGCACCCGCATGGGGCTGCAGGGGATCATCAACCACATGCTCCAGTTGATGGACTACTCCCGGGTCGAGGGGATCGACTTGAGCCTGTCGGACCTGAAACCGGACAACAAGCTGCGTGTGGCCAACCTGATCACGGCCCTGGAGCAGGCCAAGGCCAAGCAGAACGGCCACCTGAAAAAGTTCAGGCAGGAGCTCGAGGCGCGCATCGGCGATCGCATCGTGCCGGTGATCGGCATCACCGGCACCGGCGGTGCCGGCAAGTCCTCGCTGACCGACGAGCTGATTCTGCGCATGCTCCACGACCTGAAAGATCTGCGCATCGCCATCATCAGCGCCGATCCCTCCCGGCGCAAAACCGGGGGGGCCCTTTTGGGCGACCGGATCCGCATGAACGCCATCGGCAGCCCGCGGGTCTACATGCGCTCCATCGCCACCCGGCGCTCGCACACGGAAATTCCCGAGTCCCTGGGCGAGGTGCTGGCGGTGGTCAAGGCGGCCGGCTACGACCTGGTGATTGCCGAAACGGCCGGCATCGGGCAGGGGGATTCGCACATCATCGATCTGGTGGACGTCTCCATGTACGTCATGACCAGCGATTTCGGCGCGGCCTCCCAGCTGGAAAAGATCGACATGCTGGATTTTGCCGACCTGGTGGTGGTCAACAAGTTCGAAAAGCGCGGCGGCGAGGATGCGGTCCGCGACGTGTGCAAACAGGTCCAGCGCAACCGTCAGGCCTTCGATCGACTGCCGGAAGAGATGCCCGTGTACGGCACCATCGCCTCCAAGTTCAACGACGACGGCGTCACGGCCCTTTACCACGCCCTGCTGGATGCCATCCAGGCCAAGACCGGGGTCGCTTTCAAATCCAGCCTGCCCCGGCCGGATTCCAAGCACTCCACTTCGAAAACCATCATTATCCCGCCCGAACGCACGCGCTATCTGGCCGAAATCGCCGACACCGTGCGTCACTATCACCAAGAAACCCAGGCCCAGGCCGACGCCCTGCGGCGGGTGTGGCATCTGGAGGCCGCCGCGTCCCTGGCCGGCGACGGTCTGGCCGGCGATGCGGCCGACCTGCTGGCACGCCTTAAAGCCGAAATCGAGCGGGCCCGCGGGCAGCTGGCGGCCGAGACCGAGACCCTGGTCGCGGATTGGGAGGCCACCCGGGCGGCCTACTCGGCTGACGAGCTGGTCTACACGGTGCGCGGCAAAGCGGTCCGGGTGCCCCTTTACACCGAGTCCCTGTGCCGCCAGAAGATCCCCAAGATCGCCTTGCCCCGCTTCACCGATCCGGGTGAAATCTACACTTGGCTGCGGCGCGAGAACCTGCCCGGCTATTTCCCGTTCACGGCCGGGGTCTTCCCGCTAAAGCGCGTGGGCGAGGACCCCACGCGCATGTTCGCCGGTGAGGGCGATCCGGCCCGGACCAACCGGCGCTTTAAGCTGTTGTCGGCCGACAGCCAGGCCAAGCGCCTGTCGACCGCCTTCGATTCGGTCACCTTGTACGGCTACGATCCGGACCGGCGCCCCGACATTTACGGCAAGGTGGGCAATTCCGGGGTCAGCGTTTGCACCATAGACGACGTCAAGGTCCTCTACGAGGGGTTCGAGCTGTGTGCCCCCAACACCTCTGTATCCATGACCATCAACGGGCCGGCGCCGATCATGCTGGCCATGTTTCTCAACACGGCCATCGATCAGCAGCTGGACAAGGCGGCCGCCGAAAAGGGGCGCCCGCTTTCCGAGCCCGAGACTGCGGCCATCAGGGCCACGGTGCTCGAAAACGTGCGCGGCACCGTCCAGGCCGACATTCTCAAAGAGGATCAGGGCCAGAACACCTGTATCTTCTCCATCGACTTCGCCCTGAAGATGATGGGCGATATTCAAGCCTACTTCATCGAGAAGAACGTGCGCAACTTCTACTCGGTTTCCATCTCCGGCTACCATATCGCCGAAGCCGGGGCCAACCCCATCAGCCAGCTGGCCTTTACCCTGGCCAACGGGTTCACCTATTTGGAATACTACCTCTCGCGCGGCATGCCCCTGGACAAGTTCGCCCCCAACCTCTCTTTCTTTTTCTCCAACGGCATGGATCCGGAGTACACCGTCATCGGCCGGGTGGCCCGCCGCATCTGGGCCGTGGCCCTGCGCGAAAAATACGGGGCTTCGGTGCGCAGCCAGATGCTCAAGTACCACATCCAGACCTCGGGCCGCAGCCTCCACAGCCAGGATATTCAGCTCAACGACATCCGCACCACCTTGCAGGCCCTGTGCGCCATATACGACAACGCCCAGAGCTTGCACACCAACGCTTTCGACGAGGCCATCACCACGCCCACGGAAGAGTCGGTGCGCCGTGCCCTGGCCATTCAGTTGATCATCAACCGGGAGTGGGGGCTTGCCAAAAACGAGAACCCCTACCAGGGCAGCTTCATCGTCGACGACCTGACCGACCTGGTGGAAGAAGCCGTACTGGCGGAGTACGACAAGCTGACCGCCCGCGGCGGCGTGCTGGGGGCCATGGAGACCGGCTACCAGCGCAGCAAAATCCAGGAGGAGTCCATGTACTACGAGATGCTCAAGCACACCGGCGAGTATCCCATCGTGGGCGTCAACACCTTCAGGGACCCGCACGCCGACGGTGCCGACCTGCTGGAAGGCGCCGCCTGCATCGACTTGGCGCGGGCCACCACCGAAGAGAAGGAGTCCCAGCTCAGCCGCTTGAAAGCGTTTCACTCCCGTCATGCCGCAAAGGCTCCCGAAGCGTTGGCGCGGCTTCAAAAGGTCGCCCTGTCCGGCGACAATGTCTTTGCCGAGCTGATGGAAACGGTCAAGACCTGCAGCCTGGGTCAGATTACCGGGGCGCTTTATGATGTGGGGGGGCAGTATCGGCGCAATATGTAATCGCTTCAAAATGGTCTTTAGACTCAATCTCGGCGTTGGATTTGCGTCTCAACTCCTCGACATACGCCAGTATGCCTGCGGGTTGAAACGCAAATCCGCCTTGACCTTGAGCCTAAATCCTCATTTTGAGTACCCGAAATTAAGTAAACCTGAGGAGAAATGTGATGCAAGAAGCCGTCATCGTCAGCGCGGTCAGAACGCCGCTGGGCAGTTTCAACGGATCCCTGGCCGGCATCGGCGCCACGGATTTAGGTGGCATCGTGATCGGTGAGGCCGTGGCCCGGGCCGGGATCGACAAAAGTGCCGTCAACGAAGTGATCATGGGCCAGGTGCTGCCCTGCGGTTACGGCCAGAACCCGGCCAAGCAGGCCGCGGTCAAGGCCGGCATGCCCTGGGAGGTCGAGGCCATCACGGTCAACAAGGTCTGCGGGTCGGCCTTGAAGGCGGTCATGCTGGCGGCCCAGGCCATCCAGGTGGGGGATGCCGAGGTGGTGGTGGCCGGCGGCATGGAGAGCATGAGCAGGGCGCCCTACTACCTGGAAAAGGCCCGTTTCGGCTACCGCATGGGTCCGGGGCAGCTTCAGGATTCCATGGTCCACGACGGTCTGTGGGACATCGTCAACGACTTTCACATGGGCATTTCCAACGAACTGTGCTCCGAACGCTACCAGGTCACGCGCCAGGACCAGGACCGCTATGCCGCCGAATCCTACCGGCGGGCCCTGGCGGCCATCGACGAGGGGCGCTTCGACGAACAGATCGTGCCGGTTGCCATTCCCCAGCGCAAGGGCGAACCGCTGCGTTTCGAGCGCGATGAGTGCGCCCGGGAAACCTCCTACGAAGCCCTGGCCGCCATGAAGCCGGCCTTCAAAAAAGGTGGCTTGGGAACGGCCGGCAACGCCTCGATTATCAGCGACGGGGCCGCTGCCGTGGTGGTCATGTCCCGCAAGCGGGCCGAAACCCTGGGCTGCACGGTCATGGCCAGTGTCGGCGCCCAGGCCTCATATGGCATCGACATGCAATACGTGCTGGTGGCGCCCATCTGGGCCATCCCCAAGTGCCTGAAAAAGGAGGGTATCGGCATTGACGACGTGGACCTGTTCGAGGTCAATGAGGCCTTTTCCGGCTCCACCGTCGCCGTCATGAAGGAGTTGAATCTGCCGGCGGACCGAACCAACGTCAACGGCGGCAGCGTGGCCCTGGGGCACCCCATCGGTGCCAGCGGCTGCCGGGTGCTGGTCACGCTGCTGTATGAAATGATCCGGCAGGACCAACAAACCGGCCTGGCCTCGCTTTGCCTGGGCGGGGGGGAGGCGGTGGCGATGGTTGTCAAACGATAGCCAATGTCCATCCAGAGACGGCATCTTGCGGCCCATATCTGCGTTCTCACCATATTGAAATCCTCGACGTAGCGCTGCTACGCCTGTGGTTTCAATATGGCTGCGGCCTTGATCTGAACCGCAAGCTACCATCTCTGAACGCACATTGATAGCAGACAAATTGCCTGCAGGCTAAACCACTAGAGACTTAAAAACGGAGTGATAAAATGCAAATCAACACCTTCGGCGTCGTTGGCGCCGGTCAGATGGGCAACGGCATCGCCCAGGTGGCGGCTACGGCCGGCCTGGAGGTCATCATGAGCGACATCGAAATCGAATTGGCCGAAAAGGGGTTGGCCAACATCGCCAAGATTCTCGGAAAAAGCGTCGATAAAGGCAAGATTTCCGAGGCCGATAAAAAGGCCATTGTCGGTCGGATCAAGATTACCAGCGACCTTGCCGATATGGCCGGGGCGGATTTCGTCGTGGAGGCCGCCACCGAAAATGAAGCCCTCAAATTTCAAATATTCAAGGCCCTGGACGAATCCTGCAACCCGACTGTAATCCTGGCCACCAACACCTCTTCTATCCCCATCGGCCACATCGCCGCCCAGACCGGCCGCCCGGAAAAGGTGATCGGCATGCACTTCATGAACCCAGTACCGGTGATGACGCTGGTCGAGGTCATCCGCGGCCTGGCCACCTCGCACGAAACCTTTCAGGCTACCTGGGATCTGGCCCTCAAATTCGGTAAAACGCCGGCCCTGGCCAACGATTTTCCGGGCTTCATCGCCAACCGGGTGTTGATGCCCATGATCAACGAAGCAATCTTCGCTCTTTATCACGGGGTGGGCACCCGCGACGACATCGACACGGTCATGAAGCTGGGCATGAACCACCCCATGGGGCCGCTGGCCCTGGCTGACCTTATCGGCCTGGACACCTGCCTGGCCATCATGGAAACCTTGTACAACGGGTTCAACGACTCCAAGTATCGGCCCTGTCCGCTGTTGCGAAAATATGTGGCGGCGGGTTGGTTGGGCCGCAAGGCGGGCCGAGGGTTTTACGACTACTGATGGTGCCGGACGGCATCTTGCGGCCCGGGTCGGTGTTCCCGCTGGGCTGAAATCCTGAGCACCATGAACCCATTTACGGGAAGGAGCTGTCATGCCCGCAAAAAAAAGAGGCGCCCTCACCCCCGTCGGAAAAAAAATCAAAACAGCCCGACTGGGCAAGAAGATGACCTACGAAACGCTGGCCAACGAAACCGGCTTTTCCATCGATTTTTTGAAAAAGGTCGAGATCGGGAAAATCACCCCGCCGGTGGGCAGCCTGCTCCAGATCTCCCGCGCCCTGGAAATCGACTCCGGAGACCTGCTCAAGGAGGAAGAGGGCCGCATGCAGGATCGCATTCGGGCCTACACCAAACGCACGGACAGCTACGCCTACACCACCTTGACGCCCGGTGCCGAAAACAAGCACCTCAAGGCCTTTCGGGTCAAGATCGACGCCATGAAGGACCATGAAGGCGTCAGTTACAACCACGACGGCGAGGAGTTCGTCTACGTGCTGACCGGCGACATCGAAGTGGTGGTGGGTGAGCACATCAACACCCTGGGGCCCGGAGACTCCCTGCACTTCAACTCGGGTATCCAGCACCATTTGCGCAATATCGGCCAAACCGATGCCGAATTTATCGTGGTCATCTACAATCCATAAAGGACGCTGGCATGTCATTCAAGCTGACCGACGAACAGTTGATGATTCAGTCCATGGTGCGGGAATTCTCCCGCAAGGTGGTGGCCGAAACGGCCGCCGAGCGGGATAAAACCAAGCAGTTTCCCGCCAAGAACCTGAAAAAAATGGCCGAACTGGGTCTGTTGGGGATGATGGTGCCCTTCGATTACGAAGGCTCCGACTCGGATACGGTGGGGTACGTGCTGGCCCTTTCCGAGATCGCCTACTCCTGCGCTTCCACCGCAGTGGTCATGTCGGTTCACAATTCAATCGTCTGCGAGAGCATCTTGAACTACGGCACCGAAGAGCAGAAGCAGCACTACCTCAAGGACCTGGCCACGGGTCAGTATATCGGCGCCTTCGCCCTGACCGAGCCCGAAGCCGGGTCGGACCCGGTCAGCCAGCAGACCATGGCGGTCAGAGACGGCGACCACTACATCATCAACGGCACCAAGCGGTTCATCACCAGCGGCAAAAATGGCGGTCTGGTCATCGTCACGGCCAAAACCGACCCGGAGGCACGCCACAAGGGCATCAGCACCTTTATCGTTTCCAAGGACAACCCCGGCCTGGTGGTGGGAAAAGAGGAGGACAAGATGGGCTTGCGCGCCTCGGACACCACCGATTTGCACTTTCAGGACTGCCGAGTGCCGGCAACGGACATGCTCGGCAAGGTGGGGCAGGGATTTACGATCGTCATGAAAGGCCTGGACGGCGGCCGCATTGGCATTGCCGCACAGAGCCTGGGCGTAGCCCAGGCGGCATTTGACGCGGCTGTCAAACACGCCCGCCAGCGCGATCAGTTCGGTCAGAAAATCTCCAAATTCCAGGGGCTGCGCTGGATCATCGCCGACATGGCCACGGAGATCGAGGCCGCCCGGCAACTGACGCTGTCGGCGGCGGCCATGAAAGATCGCAAAGAGCGCTATACCACCCAGGCCTCCATGGCCAAGTTGTATGCGTCCGAGATGGTCAACCGGGTCACCGCCAAGGCTTTGCAGATGCACGGTGGCTACGGCTTTACCACGGACTACCCGGTGGAGCGGTTCTACCGTGACGCCCGCGTGTTCACCATCTACGAAGGCACGTCGGAAATCCAGCGCATCGTGATCTCCAACAACATTTTAAAAGACAAGCGAACGCCTTGACTGCCGAATCAGCCGCCAGGCTGATGAAAGGAGAACGACCATGGTCAGAACCGAAATATCCCTGTTTCTGAAAAACGAACCCGGCGAACTGGGCAAGCTGGCCACGCTCATGGGCCAGGCGGGCATCAACATCGACGCCTTGACCATCCAGGATGCATCCGCCTACGTCCTGGAACTGTTCAAGGCCCGCGGCAAATCCCTCAAGCGCATCGCCTCGGCCGCCAGCTACAATTCCATGCGCAAGGATTCGGCCCAGTTCGCCCTGATCCGGCTGCTGGCCGAGAACGGCAAGACCAACGCCGCCATCGACCTGCTCTCCCAGCACGACTATACCTTCGACATCATGCCGGTCATCGCCGTTCAACTGGACAACCATCCTGGCGAACTGGCCCGGCTTTCTTCCAAATTCGGCGAAGAGGGGATCAACATCAATTATGTCTATGGCTCCGTAGCGGGTCCGGACGCGAAGTGCCTGTTTGTTTTCTGCCCCGAAGACATCGAGCTGGCATCCAAGATCTTTGTTAAGGGGGCGCCGGCCCCCCAGTCATAGGTTCAGCCACCCATTGATCAGCTGCCATCCTGCCATTGCCAATGTGAGGTTCATGGCTACATTAAAGCTATGACATGGGTATGGTGAGCCATCGCATCAACCTAAAACCAATGGAGTTGACCTATGAACAGACAAGATTGTGTATCCGAAAAGTGGTCGAGTCGTACGATCGGGCTAATTATGCTTCCGATTGCAATAGCCCTGGGACTTCTGGGCTTTCTGATCCTGCCGGTGGTGGGTGTTTTCTTTTCCATCCCGTTGTTCCTGCTGGCGATCGTGTTTATCGCCGCTCCGGAAAGCAAGGTCTGCCGGCTGATCCTGCGCAAGCAGAGTTAGGCGATGGGCCTACCGGAACATGCAGAACCGGTCCACCGTGAATGGCAATGCATCTGAAGGTGTGTCATGGCATCAAGCAGACCGGAAAAACAGCAGTGCCACGGCCGGCCTGGGGGCCTTGGATCGAAGCCGTCCACAGAGGGACTGAAGCCCGATTTTCCGATCTTCCGGGAAGACGCGACCTCCTGCTGCGGTGGTGGGTCACCACAACGGCAGGATCCCGTTCAGATCCCCGGGTATCGCCTGTGGCCCTTCGTCAGGGATGTGGTTGAAACCCCGGTGGGTCGGGTGCCCCTGGTAGGTACCGACTTGCTGCGATGCGATCGGCTGGGAAGCGTTTCCGCACGGTTGGGCGTCGGCCGCAACGATTACCGGATCGCCCCCGGGCTTTATGGCGTCGGTGATCCGGACAACTGCTCACCGGTGATGGTCACCGCCAACTACAAGCTCTCTTTCGATGTCCTGCGCTCGCATCTGGCCGGAGTAGACGCCTGGATAGTGGTGGTGAACACCAACGGCATCAACGTCTGGTGTGCGGCCGGCAAGGGGAGCTTTTCGACAGCGGCAGTGGCCGAACAGGTCAAGGCGCTCAGGCTCGATCAGCTCGTCTCCCACCGGCGCCTGGTCCTCCCGCAGCTGGCCGCCACCGGCGTGGCGGCCCGACAGGTCAAGGCCATGTGCGGTTTCAAAGTGGTTTGGGGGCCGGTGCACGCCAGGCATCTCAAGACGTTTATCGACAATGGCATGAAAGCCACGCCGGTGATGCGAAAGGTTACCTTTGGCTGGCGCGAGCGCCTCGTTTTGATCCCGGTGGAACTGAACCACATGGGCAGGCCGACCTTATACCTGCTGCCGATCCTTTTTGGGCTGTCCGGAATCGGTCCGCGGATGTTTTCGTTTCACGATGCGGCCGTTCGGGGCGCGATGGGCTTGCTGGCATTTGTGCTGGCTGTCGTCGCAGGAGCTGTTGTGACGCCTGCCTTTCTCCCGTGGCTTCCTGGAACGGCGTTCGCCCTCAAAGGGGCCCTGGTGGGTGTGGCCACCGGTGCCGCGCTGTCGGCCGGATTTACGAAGCAGCTGGCCGTGTCGGAGATGCTGGCCCTGACCCTTTTCATTGTGGCCCTGAGCTCCTATCTGGCCATGAATTTTACTGGGTCGACACCGTTTACCTCCCCGACCGGTGTTGAAAAAGAGATGCGCATCGCCATCCCGGCCCAGGCCGTAGTCGTGTTGCTCGCCGCAGGGCTGTGGGTGGGGGCCGCATGGATGAAGCCTTAGGTCGTTACACCGCGAACAGGATAAGCCATTGAAAGATTTTAGGTATCTGCCTAATGTAACCACGCTTACCTACGATCCCACCCGCTGCGTCGGCTGTGGAAACTGTGAGGCTGTATGCCCCCATGGCGTGTTTGCCATGCAGGGGGAGAAGGTGCGGCTGTCGGACAGGGACGGCTGCATGGAGTGCGGCGCCTGTGCCACCAACTGCCCCACCCATGCCATCCAGGTCACGCCAGGGGTAGGCTGCGCCGCTTACATCATTTCGGGCTGGATTCACGGCAAGGAAAACGCCTCGTGCGGAGGCGAAGACGGTTGCTGCTGAACGCTCGAAAATGTTTTTGGAATCAATCTCCTGCTTGACCCAAGGTTCCATCGCTTCAGCATACCTCGGTATGCCTGAAGGTAGATAGTGTCCGTAAAGAAACGAGGGATCATGGTCGAGATCAAGGCGCGCGAAAGATTTTATCGGCAGGCCCCAGCGGCGCTGATCGGCATCACGCGTTTCGGGGCCGTCGAAGTAGCTATCGCTATAGGCCGTGGCGGTAATCCGGTCGCCCTTGTCCATCGAGCACCGCCGGCTTCGTCGCCGTCGGGAGCATCATCTGGCTTCGATAGCACTATTTTTCCTACTCGTCCGGCTCCGGCGGTCTCACCGTCTCTAACCAAGTGTGCGCTACTGCAAGCGCCTCATTCATGGCCACACCCATTTGTGCCTGTTCTACAAACACATTTTCCTTGCCAATGAGCGCCAGAGTCCCCGTCCTCTCCAACTGATAGAGCAGGCGTGAATTGACGCCGGTCAACATGAGACGGCCTCCGTTGGCCTGTAACGTGGTGGCATAGCGGCGCAGCACACCGATGAAGGTGCTGCCCACCTCTGGCTGCCCGCGCAGAATGAGGATGACAACCGCCTCTTTTGCGTCATCGGCGTTGGGAAGATTCTGTTCAAACGTGGCCGTGGCGGCGAAGAACAAGCTGCCGTAAGCGTAAAGCAGCGTCACCTCATGATCGGCCAGTTTGGCGGGCGCGGGCTGCTCGATGGGGAAGCCGCCTTCGACCGGCACAAATTCAACCATGCGCAGTTGGTTAGAGGAGCGGAAGACGTGCATCATGGTCGACAAGCCGACGCCGATCAGGATGGCATATTGCAGCGGCAGCGCTAACGTTACCATCAGCGTCACAATCATTGCCGTCTGTGCCACGCGTCCGGTCTGCCAGACCATCAGGATTTGCCGGGGCTGTAGGTTCTGAAACCCGACGACAATCAGCAGTCCGGCCAACGCGCTCATGGGGATCAACTTGACGACCCCGGCGAACAGTAGCACAATCAAGATGACAAACACCCCAGCCAGGATGTTGGACCACCGTGATCTGGCGCCTGCATTGACAGTAACGGCCGTTCCCGACATCGACCCCCCGCCGGGAATGCCCGTGAAAAAACTGGTAGCAATATTAGCAATACCCTGTCCCTTGAAATCCCGCGACACATCCGGGAACTTGCCGTCTGGGTTGGAATAACTTTGGCTGACCCCCGCACCCTGAACCAGACCGATGACACAAATCGCCAACGCCGGCATAATCAGTGACGGAATCATGAGCAGATCAGGCAGGGCCGGGCGTGGCAGCGACCGGGGAATGGCGGTAATATCGCCAACCGTCACAAACACCGCCTCACCCAAAACGGCCGCTATCCCCATACCCAACAGCGTCACCACCACGAGCGCCAGAACCATTGAGAACTTGCGGGCAGGGGTAAAACCAAGGCCAACAATCAGCAAAATCGTCAGTATCCCTAAAACAAACGTCACCGGCTCGAATTGATTCAGGTTGAGCATCGTGTCTGCCAGCTTGAGAAACTGACCGTTAAAAGAACTGGTATAACCGGTTACATCAGGGATGGCGCCCAGCATGATCAGCAGGGCGATGCCGGTAATGAAACCGGTCATTACAGACTGTGAGACAAACCGGATCATTTTACCCAGCTTCAGTACCCCACCTGCCAGTTGGAACATGCCAATCAGGAGCGTCAGCGTGATCAACGCTATCGTCTTTTGATCGCCGCTGTGGTTTACCAACGCATCCCCCACTGCCACCGACAACGCCCCAGTGGTTGATACATTCATAAAGACCGAACCAGTAAAAAGCGCTCCCATCGGCGTCGCTATCATCAAGGTAAAAAGCCCAGCGACCGGGTTCACCGTAGCTAACACGGCGTTGCCCATTGCCTGGGGCACGTTGACTATCGCAAAAGTTAGTCCGGCGATGGCGTCGGCCACAAAATGATTGCGATCCAGGGACAAGTTCAGATTTGTCGAAAGTTTGTTCATTCCCCGCCCTGATGCGTGGCCTCACGCATCACTTCTGCAGCGGCTTGCAGTGAAATGTTTTCCGTCATGGGGTGTCCTTCCCTTTCATTCGGTGTTTACGCCAGATAGAATACGGAACGGCGACAACCGCGCCCACTAGGCAGATAGGCCAAGAGCGTCGGGACGAATCGTTGCCCGTAATCCGACAGAGCGGCGATGAAGAGGGCGAGCCCGGCATTGCGCGCGATGCAGGCAATGGCCAGGGACGAGCGCTGTCCCTCGGATGGACCCCCCAGCAGATGACCGATGGCGATGGCGAGCCCCCCCATGACGATGATCGCCACGATGGGCATGGCTCCCAGGTTCAGCATCTGTCGCAAATTCGGCACAAACGCCAACATCACACCGATCAAGACAAATAGCAAGACGAACAGGATATTGGCAAGCATGCGCACGGGTTTGGCGATAACGTTGGCGACCCGTGGAGCAAATCGCTGCAATAGCAGGCCGATGACCACCGGGAAAAAGGTGACCTCGCCGACTTGCCGGGCAATCTTGAAAGGGGTCACCCCCTCGGTGGACAGATCAAACAGGGCATAGAAAATGGCCAGGGTTAGCGGTGTCGCCACCACGGCCAGCAGCACCAGCATCAGCTGCAGGCTGGCGGCATAATAGGGGTCTCCAGCGGCCATCTGGGCTCGCTTGGTGGTCAGCGGGGCGCCCGGCGCCGACGCCAGCACGGCCAGCCCGGTGGCCACGGTCGGCGGCAGGTCGAACAGCCACAGTATCGCCACCGCCACCAGTGGCACCAGCACGACGACCGCCAGCAGGGAACGCAGCAGCAAGTCCGGCCGACGCCACAAAGAGGTCAGCTGATCGTAGGAGTGGTTGACGCCGATGGCGAACATGAGGCTGAAAATCGTCAGGGTCACAAAATTCATGAAGATGGGGTTGTTCATATTCCCATTATACCTGTTCTGCCGCGATATGTTGTGGGATCGGCTCCAGTTTATACTTTGGCGCACGCAGGGCATCTTGGGTCAACCAATCACGCTTTTCTGGTGATACCGCAAAGGGCGAGTCCTTTTCATCAAAGACCAGGTTCAGGTCATCCGGACCTAAAACACCGAGACCCAGTTCCCTGGCACGCTGGACCGCGACCCAGTCCCAGCTGCTAAATTCCTCATCGCAAAGCTTGACATCGGTGCCCCTGAAGAGGTTTTTTTCCTCAGGCCATTTCAGATCTTTGATAAGCCCCTTAAAGGCCTCAACCCAACCAGTCGGTTGCGGTTCATAATGCCCATACAAGCCATCCGGGGCCAGAAGCGTGCCGTAGCGCAATATGGACAAGCCCAGAACATCCGCTGCGACGATGTCATTGGCCGCTAAAACCAGGTTGGGGTGGCAAAAGGGGCGATCCGTCCCGTCGGGCCCGCCGGTCAGAATGATTTGCGTGGCGTCGGCGACGCACAATCTTTCCTTTTTTATGTGAGCCAGGTGTAAGTCAGCTAAAAGTTCAGTGTATAACGGCTCCGTTCGGATCGGATCGTGTTTGCTCAGGTCGTTCAAGAGATGCCGATTGTTTTTCAGATAATTTAACTGGTGCATCCAGACGCGGTCATCCGGTCGCATGATCCCGACCCAGTTTTTAATCGCCATTGTATAGTGAGACCAGATATGGGTCGATATCCGGAACACGTTGATGATATGATCCGCTTTGTCGAGCAGCTTAGGAACATACAATCCAGCTGTCGCCGCCTTAAGCTTTTGATCGAATAGGCGTGGTATGTACTTTCTGCTCGCCGTTCCTCCGCCAAGCTTATCGGCTCCTTTTAATTGCCGGCGGACCCATTTGGCGGAAAGGTGGGTTCCTTTTGAAAGATTTTCATCATCTTCTGCTAAAAACTCATGCCTGCGCCAGCCGTCCTCGCGAAAGGTTGTGATGTGAATACGATCCTTGGCATCCATCTCATTGCCGATATTGACAACAGCGTCATAAATACCGGTTTTTTTAAACGTTTTGATGGTGTGGTCTTTATCGAAACCCGCGAACTTCCCGGTTTTCCAATGTTTCGTCATCGTGTGCTCAAAACCCATTTCATCGGCCACATAGACCTTGGCTGCGCCACGTTCGAGGCACATCCGAACCAGCTCGGCACAAGATACCGGGCTCACGGTAAAGGGAAACAGCCCGTCGGAATTGAGGGCAGGCTTGATGACAACGGTTTGTTCCGGCTCCAACCAATCCATTCCCCCGGTCAACTCCACAGCCCGGCGGATGGCTTCTCCGATCCGGGATGGATCTGCATTTTCTGCAATGGCTACGGTGCCGTCCGGGGTCTTAGGATCGTTCATTGTGGTCATTTGAACCTCCTTATCCAGGTCGAGTCAGAAAAATATAACCGTTTTTTACAGCCAGTTTTTGGTTAATTGGCCTTCGACTTAAACACTCCTCACGCTTTCGGATCGTCGGCCGCTCCGTGGGCTCCCAGCCAGGGTCAATGGAGCGCCCGGCGCAGCTGCCAGTACCGCCAATCCGGCGGCTACGGCAGGCGGCAGGTCGAACAGCCACAGCAGCACAACCACCACCAGGGGAACCAGCCCGATCGCGGCCAGCAAGGAACGCAGCAGCAGTTGCCGCTGGCGCCACAGGGTTGTCAGGTGCTCAAAGGAGTGGTTGACCCCGATGGTGAACATGAGGCTGAATATCGTGACGGAAACGAATTCTAAAAGGATGGCGTTGTCCATATTCCAATTAAACCTGTCATGCTGCGATATGTTGGCGGTCGGTCCTGCATGGGCGTTGTTAGCTGGCAGAATCAACGTCGCCCTTTCACGAGTTACCTCGACTCGGGCCGGAAGATCGTATTCCAGTCCTGCTTCATGTCCACAACGAGCCAGCCGCGCCTGGGGGCCTCCTTGAGGGCTTCGACAAGCTTGCCGGTGAACTTCGTCTTGGCGTCATAGGCATATTCTCGTTCACTGTCGGAATGGTGGACGATGAGACCGAAACTTGGGCGCGGGTTGTTGATGGTGGTGTACTGCAACATCGCGTGGTCGCCGTCACTGTTTCCGCAACATACATTCGGTCGCCGACCGATAAACTGATGGATGCCGACTGGTTTTCCCTCGTTGTCGTTGACGAATAAATAGTCGAGCGTTTTTGTCAGCACCGGTCCGCTGTCGCGCAGCTCGAATATCGTCCGCGCTGTCGAGCCGACAACCTGTTCCGGGGGTATGCCGTAAACGCGCTCCACCCAGACGCGCATAAAGTCCGCGCCGCCACCGGAAACGATGAAGTTCTTGAAGCCATTCGCCCGCAGATGGCGCAGGAGTTCCTGCATGGGTTGGTAGGTGAGTTCGTAGTAGGGCCTGCCATATCGCGGATGTCTGGCCGATGTGAACCATGCCTCCACGGCGTCCCGAAACGCGTCGACCGTCATCCCGGCATGAGTAAGTGCCAGGACCCGCATCAGGCCATCGAAGTGTTCGCCTTCCAGGAGTTTTGTAAAGTCGCCGGCCAAGGCGGCTTGCACCATGGGATCCGAAGCGAGCTTGGGCTCAGTGAGGATGCGTCGGTTCAGTTCGTCGATGGCAAAGGCCGCCTGAAACGGCATCGGATTCTCCGGCCAGAGCGTGCCGTCGTTGTCGTACACGGCAATGCGTTCCGCCGTTGGCAAGAAGTCGGGTGATCCTTCCCTCGTCACCTTGGCGATGAACGCGAGGATCCCCTGTTTGGCGGCGCCATCGTTCCAGGAGGGCAGCGGATCAGTACAGTGAAGGTCATAGAGCTTCCTTTGTGCGACGCCATAATCCCCCACATGGAAGAGGCTCACGGATACGGCCCGGACGGTGAAGGCCTCGAATGGCTCCGCTTTCAGGGCGTCCACAAAGTCACGGGTCCCTATACCGACGGTCAGATGGGGGTGGTAGTTCTTGCCGGTGTGGAGTCCGGCGAAGTTGTTCACATAGTCCACGGTCGGCTGGCCGATTGCCTGGCCGTCGGGGCGGGGCGCAAAGGCCTCGCCGGTCCCCTGCGCCACCGCGAACGGGGCGACGGCGTCGATGATCCGTTGCTGAAGTCGGCGCAAATCCTCGGTCGGCTCGATTACGATGCCCACCAACCGGAGATCCTTGTCGGCCAGGGCATAGTAGCCGATCGCATGGTATTCCCAATTCATCGACGGCGCTGCACGCAGCATTTCGGCTACAGCATTCGCGACCTCATCGAGGTCTGCCTTTCGAACAAACCGCTGAAGAATGGTGATGTGCGGCGCGTGGTTGGCATCGAGGGCGAAACCGTCCGGATAGTCCTCTCGCAACCGGGCGTTCGTCGCCTGTGCCTTCTCAACCGTGGCCGCATCCGGGTCCAGCAGTACGTTGATAGCGATCAAGGTCATGCGGTTTCTCTTTCAGGGGAGGGTCTTGGAGTCTTCCATTGTGTTCAATTGGATCTTTTTTCCTGTCGACCCCTGAAACAATTGCCGGATAGAGCGCCCCAGACAGAACAAAGTCCCGAAGATCAAAACGGCTACCGCAACGGCTTCAAAAACAATCACTGTTTTTTCAAATTGTTATGCCATTGGATTCCTTGCTGCACTGGGTTGTATCGAAAACCACCTGATCGTACCACCAGAGTTGCTCGAAAAAGGAGCGAGCAAGCTCGTGGCTGGGGGATTGCTCTCCCCCAGATGTAAGATCGTTCTGGATCTCGGTGGTGGTGCGGTGTCCATCGATACATTCAAATAATTGTCTCTGCCCCTCGTCAATCGGCAGAACAAGGTCCGTATAGGTGTGGCCCTCATTGATGAGCACCGCGACGGCACCGGGCGGCAGGCGCTTTTCAACGCAACGTGTCCGCGGCAACCGGATTGGGACGTAGTGTTGCCAGCCATCCTCATCGAACCGGATGGGCTGACCGCTGACAAGCCGGTCGCTGCGGTAAACGATCACATTATGACGGACCATCGTTCCCCGCAACAGCTCAACGGCCGCGCACTGCTCCGCAGGGGGAAGCCAGGTCAACCTGCAGCCGTGAGGAATTTGTGCCAGAGCGCCGCACTGGGGCAGGTAGGGCGCCTGCCGCAACCAGCGTCCGAACGTCAACCCCGCCTCCTCGATGAAGTCGAACAGCTGCGGTACGGTATACGATCGATCTTGCGGATGCAGCAGAGCGTCGGCCAGCCCGGCCTTGGTTTGAAAATCCGGCACCTGGCCCAGCAGATGCGCCAATGGATGGCCGGGCGGCAGCGCCGTGAGGGTATTGGCAAGATCCAGGATTTCCTGGTCGGAGTGTCCGATCCCAAGCCGGCGACAGTATTCCTGCAGCATGTAGATGCCGCTCCGGCCATACGTCGCATACACCATCAGGTGCATGGTTCCATCCGGTTTGAGGACGTTGCGCAGAGCGCGCAGCCCTGCATCCGGGTCGGGGAGGTGATGCAGCACCCCCGTGCAGATAACCTTGTCGAATCGCTGTCCAAGCTCTTGCAACCGTTCAATGGGGAGCTGGTGCAGCTCAAGATTGTCTAAGTGATAGTGACGCTTGAGCGCCTCGGTATGCCGGATGCTCGTCGCACTGAAATCGATGCCGGTAACGCGGGCCGAAGGATGGCGCAGGGCATGCTTGGCCGCCTGGGACGTGCCGCAGCCGGCGACCAGCACCTGCAGGTCCGGGCGGTAGGCCGTGCCCGGCCAGTGCAGATGAAAGTCCGCCCGGCGCCGGGCCTCGTCCCGCCAGCGGCGGCGGTAGCCTGCGAGGTCACCGGCCGGCGGCGGGTAGGGGTGCCGGTCGTAAAACGCCCGCACGACCTTCCTGACACCGTCGGTTTCCGAAAAACGAGGGTCTCGATTGTCCATAAAGATGCCAGCCCGACCTGAAAAAAAGGCTTTAGCGTGTCATGCACCAGCGACCGGCAGCACCGTCAAAACCCTGTCATAAAGCTTTTGGCTGCAACGCACCGTGATGGTGCGTCGCAGCCGGGGTCACCGGTTTTGTCAGTCGATGTTCAAGGCCCGTTCCATCTTCTCCAGCACTTGATCTATGCTGAAACTGGCCGGCTTCATGCGCGGCGGGAACTCCTTGAAAGTTTCCAGGAAATTCCGCACGATGAACTGCGCCGCATAGGTCAGGTAGGCGCGGTCGATCATCCAGTCCCAATAGGTATTGGAGGTGACATCCGCCCGTTCGAAGGGGTCGGTGCGCAGGTTGAAGATTTTCGGGACGCGCAGGAAGGTAAAAGGCTCCGCCCAGATCTGGACCGTTCCCTGGCAGCGTTGTTCGGCGAAGACAAATTTCCAGTTGTCGTAGCGCAGCCCCACCAGGTCGCCGTCATCGGAGAAGTAGATGAAGCCCGGCCGCGGGCCTTTTTCCTCCTTGCCGGTGAAGTGGGGCAGAAAGTTGTAGCCGTCGAGGTGCACTTTATAATGCTTGCCGCCGGCCGTATGCCCTTTCTTGAGCTTTGCGGCGATATCCGGCTCGCCGGCCGCCGCCAGCAGGGTCGGCAGCCAGTCCTGGTGCGCGATGATCTCGTTGGAGACCGTGCCGGCCTCGATCTTGCCGGGCCAGCGCACCATCATCGGCACGCGGAAGGCGCCTTCCCAGTTGGAGTTCTTCTCGTTTCTGAAAGGCGTCATGGCACCGTCGGGCCAGGTGTTCATGTGCGGTCCGTTGTCGGTCGAATACATAACGATGGTGTCCTCGGCGATGCCCAGTTCATCCAGCAGGTCCAGCATCTGCCCGACTTGCTTGTCGTGCTCCACCATGACGTCGTGGTAAAATGACTGCCAGCGCCCGGCCTGGCCGAGGACCTCGGCCGGCGGGTGCACGCGGAAGTGCATCCAGGTGGTGTTGAACCAGACGAAAAAGGGCTTGTCGTCCTGGTGGGCGCGCTTGATGAAGTCCTGGGCGGCGGTCAGAAACTCGGCATCGCAGGTTTCCATGCGCTTCTTGGTCAGCGGGCCGGTGTCCTCGATCTTCTGCTTGCCGACGCGGCCCCAGCGCGGATGCTCGGTGGGGTCGTCCTCCTCGGTCGCCCAGGAACGCATGACACCCCGCGGGCCGAATACCTTCTTGAAGTCGGGAAATTCCGCGTCCGTCGGGTAGTCCACGTTCTCCGGCTCCTCCTCGGCATTGAGGTGATAGAGATTGCCGAAGAACTCGTCGAAGCCGTGGGCCGTGGGCAGGTAATTGTTCTTGTCGCCGAAGTGGTTCTTGCCGAACTGACCGGTGGCATAGCCCAGCGGCTTGAGCATCTCGGCAATGGTGGGATCTTCGGCCGACAGCCCGATGTCCGCACCGGGCATGCCCACCTTGGTCAGTCCGGTGCGGTAGGGGCTCTGCCCGGTGATGAAAGCCGCGCGTCCGGCGGTGCAGCTCTGCTGGCCGTAGGAATCCGTAAAGCGCATGCCTTCGTTGGCAATGCGGTCGATGTTGGGGGTCCGGTAGCCCATCAGGCCGTCGCTGTAGCAGCTCAGGTTGGTAATGCCGATGTCGTCGCCCCAGATGACAAGAATGTTCGGTTTTTTCGGTTGCGCCATGCTGATCTCCTCCTTTTGGGTGACATGAAACGCACGCAGCGTTCACGGCCTGCGGCGTGGTGTTATGCCGAACCTTCACCCGCCCGGTGCAGCAGCGGCATTCCACCTTCGGGCCGGCTGGCGGGTTGCGGCCGGTTTCCCTCTCGGCCATGGCATTTTTTGAATTTGAGACCGCTGCCGCAGGGACACGGTGCGTTGCGGCCGGTGTTGCCGAAAGTCCCTGCCGGCTGGGCTTCCTCCTGCGCCAGCAGCTCCAGGATTTTGGTGGCCGGCAGCCCGCGTCGAATGAGTCCGGCCAGAATTTTCAGCGGCCGGTCGGCGTGTGTGAAAAACGATTTATAGCCCGCACACAGGTAATTGAGTCCGGGTTCGCCATCGGGGGCGGTCAGGAACCGATTCTTAGGGCACTCTCCGTGGCAGGCAAAGCGCACTTCGCATTTTCGGCAGGTCCCCGGCAGTGTATCCCGCTTGTCACGGCCGAATTGACTTTGCTGTGCCGAGCCGGCCAGTTCGGCCATGTGGGTGTGTTGGATGTTGCCCAGCAAATAGTCGGGCTCCACAAAATGATCGCAGGCATACAGATCGCCATTGTGTTCGAGGGCCAGCCCGTGCCCGCAGGTCGGATCGAAAATGCACATGCCCGATGATCCGAGCCCCATCCAGTTTCGCACTGCCGCCTCGAACGTCTGCACGAAGACTTTGCCCACATCGTTGCGCACCCATTCGTCGAAGATAGCCGTTAGGAATCTACCCCACTGCCCGGGCTTTACCGAACGATCCGAAACCTTTGAGCCCCTCTGGTAAGGGGTGACCTTGCCCTCGTATAGACGTTCGATCACCGGAATGAACTGCAGCCAGCTGGTTTGAACTTCGTCCCGAAAGAAACGGTATACCTCAAGAGGGCGATTGGCGTTGACGCGGTTGACGGTGACCAGGATGTTGTACTCGACCCCGTGCTTCCGCAACAGCCGCAGACCGCGCATCACCCGCTCGAAGGTCGGCTTTCCGGCCCGGTCCACCCGGTGGGTATCGTGCAGCTCCCGGGGGCCGTCGATGCTGATGCCGACCAGGAAGTTGTTGTCACGGAAGAACGCGCACCATTCATCGTCGAGCAGGGTGCCGTTGGTTTGCAGGGAGTTTTCGAAGGTCATCCCCGGCCGACGGTACTTCTCCTGAAACGCAATGGCCTGCCGGTAAAAATCGACGCCCATTAGGGTCGGCTCGCCTCCCTGCCAGGCAACGGTCACTGCGTCGCTGCGATGAGACTCGATAAGCTGGCAGATGTAGCTCTCCAGCACCTCTTCGCACATGCGAAAACGGCTGCCGGGGTAAAGCGCTTCTTTTTTAAGGTAAAAGCAGTAAGCGCAGTTCAGGTTGCAGGTCGAACCGGCTGGCTTGGTCAACACATGAATGCGGTTCGGAAGGGGTGCGGTGGTCATGAGGAGGTCTCTTTATGAACTCAAAGACACGGATCAGCGGCCCTTGGGGAGCAGCAGTTGAAACCAAAAGGGAATCGACCATTCAGGACTGATGTTGTCCGGCTCCTCGATGTTATAGTAACCTTTTGGGAAACATTGACCGGCTGTTTACCGATGGGAAATATGCGTCCGAAGCCGCCGCCCATGGATTGAATTTATAAGAACTCGCTTTGGCAGGCTGTTAGGACAATCATCATTCATCTCGGCTACTGGTTTTTGAGTAGGAAAGCAGACAATAGCATACAACGACATCTTGTGTCTATATCTGGCAGCGCTTACCTCAATTTTCGTTAATGACATTTAACTGTCGACAAACTTCAGGCGTCGCTGTCGCGGTGTTCATCGGCACAGAAAATGACCTGAAATCAGCGCATTGGCGCACAATTTTTAAGGGTTTTCCACGAATTATCAGTCTGATCGCTTGGAGACCCCTTTGACCGGAACCGCCCTTGTTCTTGACGATCGCCTGGCGTGACGGCACTGTTGGCTTTCCTGCCGGCTGTGTCGAAGATTACACTTGAGCGGAGATATGACAATTGGCCGAGAAGCAGAAATCAGGAAAGGACTTGGTGAAGACATTGTCACGCGAAGAAAAGGATGAATTTATCATCATTGAGCGAGTCTTTTCTCATGATGAGAATAATATGACGATAGGATTGGCAAACACACGCGCCATGGTGCCGGACATTGCGGCAAACAAGGACAAAATGGCCAGGGCCATGGAGATATTTAAAAGCAAGGGAGTCAATGCCGTCATCTTTCCTGAGTTTACACTTTCTGGTTATTTCTGGGAAGATACGAAAGCGTGCCGGCAATATATGGACAAAGCCGTCATCGAGCATCATACCGAATGGATTGATGAAACCTTAAAACCCATGCTGGATGATATGCTCAGGTTGATCGTGTTCAACAACATTAGGAAAGGTCCTGATGGCAAATACTTTAACTCGACATACACCCTGGCGGCAGTCGAGAAATTCGATTATTCCAATAAAGAGAACACGTATGACAAGATCTTTCTTCCGCACTTAGAAAAGGTTTACACACAAACAGGCGGAGACGACCGACTCGTTGTCGACACCCAATGGGGGCGGTTCGGATTCACGACATGCTACGATTTTCTATTCTCCCAGTTGCTGCTTGAACATGCCAAAATTGACAAGGTAGATGCAATTTTACAGATCGCCTCCTGGCGCTCTTTGGCCCGCAGGGACTATCCCAACATGAATGTGGGCTCCGACACCTATTACGGGTACCTTTGGGATACCGTGATTCCGGCAAAATCGGCCACAAACCAGGTTTGGACAATCGCGTGCAATGCGGTGGGCACGCACGGCATTACGGGTGCGCACTTCTGGGGGGGCTCCGGCCTCTGGTCACCGTCGGGGATAAACCTTCTTCAGGCGTCCCACATAAATGCAATGACGCCATACCCTCCGACGCCGCTTTACCGCGGACATGCTGGAAAACGGCACCCACATTCGTATGCTGCCGGAGCCTAAAAAGGAAAAACGCATCCCATCTTGACACCGGCCGACCAAACCCGCTAAAAACTCCCCCAAAAATAGTGACAGGCTGCTTCGGCTTTCGATTAGACCGATCAGCCTATTCAAGATCAGGTTATGCCAGGTGAAAGCCATCCCGACCTCGTGGGGGATGGCTTTTTTCATTGTCGAGCGGGTCTTAGATCCAACGAAGGAGGATTCATGTTCGTCAAGGTTGCCGTTTTAATCGCCTATTTTCTCTGCGTGCTGATCATCGGCCTGATCGCCCGGACGCGATGGAAATCGCCTTCGGAGACCTACTTTCTGGCCGACCGCAAACTGGGCACCGTGGTGCTGCTCGGCACCATGGTGGCCACCAATTTCTCGGCCTTCACCGTCTTCGGCGCGTCGGGCGCCGGATACCGGGACGGATACGCGTTCTTTCCCATCATGGGGTTCGGGACCGGCTTCATGGCCCTGACCTTCTGGCTGTTGGGCCGCAAGATCTGGCAAAAGGGGCGCGAGCGGAACTTGGTGACCCCTCCCGAACTGGTCAAGGACCTCTACCGGAGCCCGGCGCTCTCCTTCCTGTTCGCCCTGGTGATGATCGTCTTCACCATCCCGTACCTTGCCCTGCAGCCCATGGCCGCCGGCTATGTGCTGGAGGAGCTGGTGGGCCTGCCCTACGTTTACGGTTGTGTGCTGGTTACCGTCATCATCCTGCTCTACACCCTGCGGGGCGGAATGCGGGCCGTGGCCTGGACCGACCTGTTTCAGGGAACCATGATGTTCGTCCTGCTCTTCGCGGCCCTGATCCTGGTGGCCCGGTACCACGGCGGATTCGTGGCGGCCAACCATAAGGTCATGGCGGCCTGGCCCGAGCTCTTCGCCCGCCCCGGCGGCACCGGTCGATACACCCTGGGCATATGGTTCAGCTACATGCTGCTCTGGTTTTTGTGCGACCCCATGTTCCCGCAACTGTTTCAGCGCTTCTTCTCCGCCAGGACCGAAAAGGATCTCTCGCGCACCATGATGTTCTACCCGCTGGTCTGCACCGTGGTGTTTTTCCTGCCCATCGCCGTGGGGGTCCTGGGGCGGCTTTCCTTTCCCGACCTGGTCGGCAAGGAGGCCGACCGCATCCTTCCCATGACCGTGACCCTGATTTCAGGGGACGCCATGGCCGCCCTGGTCATGGCCGCGGGGCTGGCCGCACTGATGTCCACCATGGACTCCCAGCTGCTGACCCTCGGCTCCATGTTCACCCATGACATCGCTCCACTCGTTCGCAAAAAGGAGCACAAAAGCAGCATCAGCGGCCGCATCTTCGTGATCTGCCTCAGCCTGGCCGGGCTGGCCCTGGCCTACAAGCCCCCGGCAACCATCCTTCAGATCGCCACGCAGACCTTCACCGGGCTGGCGGTCCTGTTCCCGACGGTGTTGTTCGGGCTCTACCTGAAAAAGGTCTACCCGTTGCCCGCCATCCTCTCCATCGTCTGCGGCGAGGCCGCCCTGGTTCTGTTCTACCTTAAATGGGTGCCCGCCGGCCCGTTTCTGCCGGTGGTGTGGGTCATGCTCGTCACCTTCGCGGTATACCTTCTAACGCATGCGGCCCTTCAGTCGCGGGAAGCGGCATTTCGCATCCAGCGGCCCGGGTCGGCTCTGGGCACCTATTTTAGCCTGTTTGCGGCCATTTTTGTGCTGGCCATGGACTTCTGGGCGTGGGGTAGCGTCCAGCCGGTGTTCATGGGCATCCCCCTCTGGCTGGGATATTTCGTTTTGCTGTCCACCCTCCAGACGGTGGTGATGGCGGCCTGGGTGAAGAAAACGCTGATCTGAGAGCAGGGCAGGGCGTCGGATTTATTCGCAGGAGCAGTTGCAGCGCTCCCGATTCTGGTCTTGCTTGCATTGCATGTCAGGCGGTCCCTTTCAGTCCGATGTCGTCGGCCACCTGGCGCATGCCCATGATGGTGTCGGTGATCAATTCGCCGATCTCCACCCCCAGCATGTCGGCGCCTTTCTGAATGATGGTGCGGTCCACACCGGCGGCAAAGCGCTTGTCCTTCCACTTCTTCTTGACCGACTTGGCCTTCATGTCCATCACGCTCTTGGTGGGCCGCACCAGGGCCGAGGTGGCCACCAGGCCGGTGAGTTCATCGATGGCATAAAGGACTTTTTCCAGGTCGGTTTCGGGCTTGACATCGCTGCAGATGCCCCAGCCGTGGCTGACCACGGCGCGGATCAGATCCTCGGGCCAGTCGTTGGCTTCCAGAATCTCTTTCGTTTTGCGGCAGTGTTGATCGGGGTACTGTTCGTAATCCAGATCGTGGATCAATCCCACCACGCCCCAGGTGTCCTCGTCGCCGCCGTACTTTCGGGCCATGTAGCGCATGACCCCCTCGACGGCCAGGGCGTGCTTGATGAGGCTTTCGCTCTGATTGTATTCTTTCAAAAGGGCCAAAGCAGCGTCGCGGGTGGGGATCGGGCGGTTCATGTAGGTCTCCCGTGGATCATTCGAGTTGTACGCCGGATCCGCATGTCCTATGATATAGGGTGAACGGCCATTGCGGATTCCGTTAATTCCCCCGCCCTGTGGGACAGGAGCGGGGTGAGGGCTCACATTCGAAGATTGTGCCCTTCACGGTAATCAACCAGCCTGAATGGGTTACCATATGCCAGGCTGTTCAACAAGTCCTAAGGAGAGAACCCGTGGCCTCCTCGCCATCCCGAATCGAGGTGCACCGGCTGGCGTCGGCCGTGCGGGCCTTGAACACCCGCTGGGCCAGGCGGGCCCTGGCGCTTTGGCGAAAGGGCGCCACCGCTCGGTCGCCGGAGGCTATTTACGCCGGTTTCGAAGCGTTCCTGACCCCCGACACCATCGCAGGTACGGCGCGCATCGCGGACCGCGACACCCGCATCCGCATTCGTCATGGACTGATCGATCATTTCTTGCAGCGCAAGCTGATGCCCCACGAAACGGAGATGCAGGCCTGGAGCCGCGGAGCGGCGGCCCACGTGGACGGCGAAAAGATTTACTTTCGAGAAATCATTCCCTGGTGTCAGAAGTCCAGCACCCTGGCCAAACGCCAGAAACTGCAGCAAGAGACCGGTCCACTGTGCAAACTGCTCAAGCCCTTTGCGGTCAATTACTGGAACGTGGTCCTAGAGACCCTGACCGACGAGTTGGGTTTTGACGATTACATCGACTACTGCAGGCGTAAAAAGGGTATCGATTACCATCGCCTTTATGGCCTGGCCCACCGACTGCTGCAGGCGAGCGACCGGTTCTATTTCGATGCCATGCAGGCCTGGAGCCGTGACCGTTTCGGTTTGCCCCTGGACGCGCTCAGTCGCTTCGATGCCATTTACTTGCTCAGCCTGAGCCAGTGGGACCCGCTTTGCCCGGCCCTGCAACCCGCCACGACCCGAACCTTTTTTCTGGATCGGTGGGGGGTGGACATTTTCCGCCGGGCCGGCCTGCATTTAGACCTGGCGCCGGCACCGGGCAAGAGCGCCCAGGCCATATCGGTAATGGTTCGCATCCCAGAAGAGGTCTACATCCTCATGCGGCCGGAAGGCGGCTGGATCGACCTGGAGACCCTCTGGCACGAACTGGGTCACGGCCTGTCGGCGACCGGCACCGACCCGCATTTGCCTGCGGTGCAGCGCGAACTGGCGACGGCCTTTGGTCTGTCGGAGGCGTACGCGTTTTTTCTTCAGCGCATGGCCTTGTCGCCCTCGGTCCTGGAGTCGGTGCTGGGGCTGCCCGAAGCGACCGTCAGCATGCTGACCTACTACAAAGAGCTGAAGGATCTTTCGGTCTTTCGCCGCTACGCCGCCAAATTCATCAGCGAGTACGACATGTTCGCCGGCGGCGACCTGGCTGATGGCAGGCCCTATGCGGCGACCATGGCGCGGGCAACCGGCTTTTACCACCAGCCTGAAAGCCATTTGTTCGACATAGTGCCCGAATTTTATTGTGCCGATTACTTGCTGGGGTGGCTGGGGGAAGCGCTGCTGAGTGATCATCTGGTTGACCGTTTCGGCGAAAGTGGGTACGCTGCTCCCGGCGCTGGGCAGTGGCTGCAATCGCTCTGGCGCCAGGGCAATGCGCGGGACATCTTTAGCTTTTTCAGGCAAAACGGTATTGGCGACCTGACTGAAACGCCGCTGCTGCGACGCTGGCAGCAGTTGGCGCAGACCACGGGGCCGGTTGCGGGATATTGACTGACCCATCCGGCCGATAGGCAACGGTAAGGGGTGCTTTTGAAAATTGTCATTACCAATGACGATGGATACGATCAGCCGGGTCTGACGGCATTGGCGCAAGCGTTGCGGCCGCTGGGCGATGTGACCGTTGTTGCGCCAGCGGCCCCCCAGTCCAACGTGGGCCATCGTGTCACCATGAAAACACCCATCCGGGTGGACCGCACGAAACCGGCCACTTACGTGGTTCACGGAACCCCGGCCGACTGCAGCCGGTTGGCCATCAAGGCGATCGTACCCGACGTCGACTGGGTCGTTGCCGGGATCAACCCGGGTGCCAACCTGGGCAGCGATGTCTACCAGTCGGGTACCGTGGCGGCGGCCCGGGAAGCCGCCATTTTGGGCAAGCGGGCCATGGCCCTCTCCCAGTACATCGCCCGGGACTGGACCATCGACTGGCCGGCCTCGCAACTGCACGCGGCCCGCCAGCTGGCCACCCTGTTGGCCCTGCCGCTGACCGCTGGGCAGTTTTGGAATGTCAACCTGCCCAGTCCGATCACGACCGATGGCGCCGTTGCGTGCCGCTTCTGTCCTGCGGACAAACATCCGCACCGGTATCGGTACACCAAAGATGGCGGCGGCTACCATTACGAGGGGGTCATACACGACCGGCCCCGAACGGCCGGAAGCGACGTGGACGTCTGTTTCAGCGGGATGATCGCCATTACGTGCATGGAGATATGATCGGATGAATTTTTGCTCCCAGTGCGGCCGCCCCGTGGTGCAGCGGATACCCAGCGACGACACCCTCCCGCGTTATGTCTGCCTGTCCTGCGGTGCGATTCACTATGAAAACCCGCGGGTCGTGGTTGGTTGCATCCCGGTCTGGGAGGGCCGGATTCTCATGTGCCGCCGCAACATCGAACCGCGCAAAGGCTATTGGACCCTGCCGGCCGGATTTTTGGAAAACGGCGAAACTACCGCGGACGGTGCACGTCGCGAAACCCTGGAGGAGACCGGCGCCGTTGCCGTCGACCTGGCGCCCTATCTGATGGTCGACATCGTTCACATTCACCAGATATACTTAATGTTTCGCGCCAGACTCCGTGAGCCTGAGTTTCACCCCACCCGGGAGAGCGCTGAAGTTAAACTGGTCCGTGAAGCCGACATCCCCTGGAGCGACATCGCCTTCAAGGTGATCGAGAAAACCCTGCGTTACTATCTTCAGGACCGGTCTTCGGGCACCTTTGCATTTCGGACCGACAGCATTGAAAAACAAGGCTTCGAACTGGCGCTTCGCAAAGCGGCGGGCATCCGGTCGATGTCGTAAGCCGACCCGGCAGGGTGGGACGGGCGCCACCACTCCTCCATTAAACGTTTAATGACCCCAGCCGGGCGGGTCCGCACCGCAACACCATCTTTCCGGGAGAATCGGCATGCCTGAAGAGATCCCCCCCAGCACCATGCAGAAAGCGTTTGCCTTCAACATGGACCCCGACACCTACGGCACCATCGCCGAAATCGGTGCCGGTCAGGAGGTGTCGCGCTGTTTTTTCAGGGCCGGCGGTGCGGCCGGCACTATCGCCAAGACCATATCGGCCTACGACATGTCGTTCAGCGATGCCATCTACGGCGAAGAGAAGGACAAGCGCTACGTCACCGAAAGTCGGCTGAAAAAAATGCTCGACAAGGAGTTCAACCTGGTCGTGCAGCGGGTCGGCGACACGCGCCCCAGGACATCGACCTATTTCGCCTTCGCCGACACGGTCACCGCGCGTAGCTACCGCCAGCGGGGCGAATGCCACGGCTGGATGGGAATCAAATTTCAGGTGACTCCCGGTGCCGCGCCATGTGAAATCCTGATCCACCTGCGGATGCTGGATGAAGATTATACCCAGCAGCAGGAGGCTGTTGGCGTCTTAGGGGTCAACCTGATTTACGGCGCTTTCCACTTTCACGACCAGCCGGAACGCTTGATTCGGTCTTTGGGGGACAACCTGGCCTGGGGACGCCTGGAGGTCGATCTGATCCGCTTTGCCGGCCCGCACTTTGCTCACATCGACAATCGCTTCATGGCCCTGAAGCTGGTCCAGATGGAGCTGGCCGATGCGGTGGTGTTCGCCGCCGACCGCAAGACCCTGGTGCACCCCTCGGATCTGTTCTACAACCGGGACATCGTCGTCATGCGCGGCATGTTCAGGCCGGTGACCAAGGTGAACGTGGACATGCTGGCCAGCGGCAGGGCGCTGTTCGCCGAGATAGGCGCGGGCGGGGCGGCCCCGGCCATCACCATCCCGGAAATTTCGGTCGCCGAGATGCGCCGGAAGGACCAGTTTGACATGCGGGACATGCTCGATCGGGTCGACTGCCTGAACATGCTGAATTATCCCGTGATCGTCTCCAACTATCTGCGCTATTTTCGGCTCTCCGACTACCTGGGGCGCTACACCAAGGGCAAAACGGCCTTTGTCATGGGCATCCCCAACCTGGAAACCCTATTTAATGATGACTACTACGAGGGGCTGAAAGGCGGTATCCTGGGCGCCTTTGGCGCCCTGCTCGATCGGGACACCCTGATCCTGGTCTACCCCATGGTTCGTGCCGGCGATCCGGACAGCTTGATGACTTCCGAAAACTTTCCCGTCCCCGGCCACCTGAAGCATTTGTACGCCCACCTGCGGGCCAACGGAAAAATCATCCCGGTCCAATCCTACAACCCCGCCAATATGCACATCTGGCCCGAAGCGGTTCTCGAACAGATCCAGCAGGGAACCGGCACTTGGCAGGATTCGGTTCCCGAGCCGGTGGCCGGAGAGATCGCTGCCCGCGGAATGTTTACTACTGGTTAAAGAGATGAATCGGTGTGCCGATAACTGAAATGAGGAGCAGGAGGAACTGCAATCCCTCAAATTGGCGGGCCGAAAAAATGAACGACGAAACCAGTTCCGGCAACGATTACCTGAATTCTCTACTGGTGTGGATCATCATCATGGCCATCACCGGTGTCATGATGTTCACGGTGTGCGGCGTTATCGACATCAGCAGATCCGCTCCTCAACAGCAGGTTCGCGGCCTAAAAAAATAATCAGATCATCGATGCCCGCTCCCATCCTACAGGCTCTGCCGACAGGAATCTGATCGGGTACGCTGAATACCTTGCAATTATTCCCGTAAGTAAAGTGCGAATAAAAATTCATCGGCAAGCGAATTCATCATGAAACGGATCTTCTGTTCAGTAGCAATTCTGTCATGTCTGTTGATATGTGTAGCCAGTGGAGGCGGAGGTGGCGCCAGCGCGGTTGGCGGCGGGGGTGGCGAGTCAAGCGATAGCGACGATGCGCGGCGATAGCTAACGCCGAAGATGTGGTGAGATCGGCAAACCCAACGGGTTTCATCTTTCGAAACGGTAATCAATGACACCAAACCGATATCTTTCACAATCGACCTTCTCCGAGAAAGGTGAACCGCTCAGGTTGGGTCTGAAAAGGAATCAGCGCTATGCAATACAATGAAAGTGTAGAAGATTCTCGTCAATATTTTCGTCTCGCCCTCGAACAGATCGGCAAGCGCGGTTTGCCCACCGACCCGCTGAACTACTGCATCTGGTATGAATATGCCTCTGGCAAGAATAAGGCTCTTACCGCGGCGATAGACAGCCACATCGGGGATCCGGAAGCGTTCAAGAATGGGTTGAGCCAGAAGCTGTACCAGGAGTTTATCGTCGACAAGAAGGAAGCGCTCAACGACATGGTCCGTGACGGGCTGCAAAAGGTGTTTGGAGAGATCATCGGTTCAATCCAAACCACCACGCGGCAATATGCAGCTTCTGAAAACCAACTGGAAACCATCAACGATTCTTTGTCGAAAAGTACCACCGATGTGGAAATGGAGGCGGTTGTAAAACAGTTGAAAGACGAAATCAAAAGCCTCGAAACCACCAACTCGCTTTTCAAGGACCAGCTCGACCGGTCGACCGATGAAATTACCCAGATGAAAAGCAAGCTGGAAAATTACCGCAAGGAATCGATCAAAGACCCCCTTACCAGCATCGACAATCGTCGGGGGTTCGATCAGAACATGCAAGATGCCATCGACATGGCCAATGCGGCAGATACGATCTTGTGTCTGATCATGGCTGACATCGACCACTTCAAGCAAATCAATGACACGCATGGCCATCTGGTGGGCGACAATGTCCTGCGAATGGTTGCCAAGACGTTTAAGGATTCGGTCAAAGGCCGGGACCGGGTGGCTCGAATCGGTGGGGAGGAATTCGCTATTATTTTGCCGAACACGCCATTTGAAGGTGCCCTGAAACTGGCCGAAGACATGCGTATGGCCTTCGAAAAATACGATCTCAAAAAAAGGAAAACCGGTGAGAGCCTGGGGAGAGTGACGCTTTCGTTCGGGGTCACCAAGTACCATCCAGGTGAAAGCACCGAGGATTTCATTAATCGGGCCGACGAAGGGCTCTACAAGTCCAAAACAACCGGGCGCAACAAAGTCACTGGCGTCTGAAGCAGGCGGCCTGCCAGCCATCGAAACGGCGTTGCCCGGAGGCAATGCGAAACTGGAGAACGCCTGAATCCAACGCATTGCCACCGGCAGTCGATTGTTTGTCAAAGCCCCTTGCGGCCCCGCGGCCGTCCGAAAAAACTCACCTTTCCAGGGTGGCCAGCGCGACAGCCAGGCGGCAGCCCTGCAGGTACTCGGGCAGGTCGATGTACTCCTTGATGGTGTGAATGTCGTATTGCCCAGCCCCGAGGGTTACCGTCGGCACCCCGTGCCTGACCAGCCAGTTGGCGTCCAACCCGCCGTTGGAAAAGATCGTCCTCGGCTTCAGACCCAGCGACTCGACCGCGCGCTTGGCGCGCTGAACCGCAGGCTGCTCTTCTTCCAGACTGAACGACGGATACGAGGGCTTGCTGGTGAACTTCACCTCGGCCGTCTCCCCGTTGGCATCTTTTACCTCGGCCTGCGCCTTCGCAAAGGCCTCGCGATAGGCCTGTGCGATTTTGGCGGCGAAGGCGACATCCGGGCTGCGGGCCTCGCCGACAATGTGCACGTAGTCGGTGACGACGTTGGTGGCATCGCCGGCCGCCTTGCCGTTTTTGCCGCCGAAAATACCCGCGTTGCTGGTGCCATGGCCGTCGGGCTTTACCACCTTGCCGAACCAGCCGCCGCGGTGCGCTTTGGTCAGCGCCAGCGCGCCGACCAGCGTCGCCGAAATGCCCTTTTCAGGCGCGACGCCGGCGTGGGCCGCCTTGCCGATGATTTCAACTTCCCAGTTTTCCTGCCCCACGGCACCGGTGATGACTTCACTGGCCAACTTGCCGTCGAAATTGAAACCCATCTTCGCACCGCCCAGGTCGGCCGGGTCCATCTCGCGCGATCCGTGCAGCCCGCTCTCTTCGCGCACGCTGAACAGCAGCGTCATGGGGGGGTGGGGCAGGTTGTGCTTGAGCAGCGTTTCCACCAGGGTCACCAACACCGCACAGCCGGTGCGGTCGTCGCCGCCCAGGGCGGTGGTGCCGTCGGAGACGATGCGATCGCCTTCGCGCCGCGGCTTGGCGCCGGCGCACAGGGGGACCGTGTCCAGATGGGTGGAGAACAACAGGCGCGGCCCATCGACCGTTCCGGGCAGGTCGACCAGCAGGTTGCCCGCCTGCGTCGGTACGGGGATGCGTTCGTGAACCGTGTCGAAGCGAATCGCGGCGGCCGGCACGCCGACCTTCTTCAATTCGTCGGCGACTGCCGCGCTAATCGCCGCTTCCTCGCCGGTGACGCCCTCGACTTCAAGAAACCGCATCAGGTGCGCTTCGGCGGCCTGCTCGTCTATCGGAAAAGTGGTGCTTTTCATCGTTTTGCTCCTTCACGTTATGGGTTGGGTTGGTTGCGTTGGCGGTGTGGCATCCACAAGCGCCCTACAGCCCCCAGGGGAGGCCCAGCAGGTGCCATATGGCGAACAAGGCCGTCCAGACAATGAACAGAAACACCATGTAGGGCAGCATCAACGAGACCACCGTTCCCACGCCGGCGTTTTTGTCATACTTTTGGCAGAATCCGATGACCAGCGCGAAATACGGGTTCAGCGGCGTGACCACATTGATGGGCGAATCGGCAACGCGGTAGGCGGCCAACACCGCCTCGGGCGTGACCGCCAGGGCCATCATCAAGGGTACGAAGACGGGGGCGAACAAGGCCCACTTGGCGATGGCGCCGTTGATCAGCAGGTCGATGATCGCGACCACGACGATGAAGCCGAGCAGCAACATCAGGGTGGGGAAATTGGCGGCCGTGAGGATCTCGGCCAGGTTCAGGGCGATGATGGCACCGATGTTGGTGTAGTTGAAATAGGCCACGAATTGGCTGAGCACAAAAAACAGCAGGATGAGCCCACCCAGACCGGCCAGCGCTTTTTCCATCGCTTTGATGATGCCGGTGACGCTGGTGATCGTTTTGGCCCCGTAGCCGTAAGCCGCTCCGGTTGCCAGGAACAGCACCATGATCACTGCGATCAGCCCATTCATGAGCGGCGAATTGCCGATCAGGACGCCGGTGTCCGGATCGCGCAGCGGGGCGCCGGCCGGCAGCGACAACAGGGCGAAGAGGGTCAGCATGGCAACCAGGGTCCCGGCCGCATACATCAGACCGCGCGACTCGTCGGCCGAAAGGGCTCCCTGCTCGGCTTCGGGTGGGGCGCCGCCGGCCAGTTCCGGTTGGTAAGGGCCCAGACGAGGCTCGATGATCCGCTCGGATATCAGCGCCAGCAGCACGGTGAGAACGAGGACCGAGAGCGCCGAAAACCAAATATTGGACGCCAGTCCGATCGTCATTCCCGGGTCCACCATGGCGATGGCGTCGTTGGTGAACTCGACCAGCACGGCGTCAAGCGGTTTGATCAACATGTTGACGGTGAACGCCCCGGCCACCGCGGCAAAGCCCAGTGCCACCCCGGCGATCGGATGCCGGCCGACGCTCAGAAAAGCCACCCCCGCCAGGGGTATCAACACCAGATAGCCCGCATCGGCCGCCACACTGGACAGGATGCCGACGAAGGCCAGAATGTAAACCAGCGCCCAGCGGGGGGAGACGAGGACCAGTTTGCGGATCAGGGCGTTGACGAGTCCCGACGTTTCGGCCACACCGACGCCGATCATGGCGGCGATCAACAGCCCCACCGCGGTGAAACTCATGAAATTGGGTATCAGGGAGGCGTAGATGAAGCGGATGCCCTCGGATGTCAACAGGCTGCGGGCGGCAATGGTTTGCTCCTCGATGGTGTACTTTTTTTCATCGAGGGTCTGATACGTGACGGACGTTCCGGTGTCGTAAAGGTTGGGGGAGTAGGTGTTGGCCTCTTGGTCGACGCTGTAAGGCTCGGGCACAATGGCCTCGAGCGTGACGCTGGCCCCTGTCAAGTATAAAATGTGGGACACCACGACCACGATGGCGATCATGATCACGAAGATCAGCACCGGGTGCGGCACCATATTCCCCACCTTTTCGACCACATCCAGAATTTTCTGCATCAAACCCTTGGGTGAGTCTTTGGAGTCGGCCATCTTTAGATTCCTCACTGTGAGATTTGGAATAAGACCATCGAACGGCAGGTGGAGCCACACCGGTTCTACCATCAGCGCAGATTGCGCCGGTGGGACTGGGCCAGTCGGCGTGGTTTTACCGCTGATTGTAGCCGTTAGGGTGTCGAAAAAAATAAGCAATATCGGTTGTCGTGTCAACCTGGCATTTCGTCGCAACCGACGGTATTGGACCTTTGTTGATTATGGTTGCTTGGGGCCGCTGGTGGCACCCAGGTAGATGGCCGATAAAACCAGTGCCAGGCCGCCCCACGCCAAGGATGAGGTTTGGCGGTCGAAAAACAGAACGTCCCACACAAACGCCAGGGATGGTTGAAGCAACAGAATCAACCCGGCAATGCCAACCGGGATGTGGGGCAGCGCGTGTGTGATGAGCAGCCAGCCAACGGTTTGACTGAACAATCCCAGGGCAATCAAGGACAGTGCGCTTTGCAGATCCGGTATGGCAAAGGTCTGGCCGCTGCGAACGATTTCGAAGGACAGAAATAGAGCCGTGGCCGCTGAAACCACTTTCAGGCTGAGCATCGCCGGTGGTTGGGATGGGTGGGATTGAAGTTTGCGCAAAACGATCAAAAATCCGGTGTAGAACACCGCCGTGGCCAGGCCGTAGTAAATGCCGACGCGATAGTCCGGGGTCAATTGCTCCCATCGAACACCTACGATTAGAAAGAGGCCCGCCAGCGCCAACGGAACGGAAATGATAAAGCGCAGGTTCATCCGTTCCTTGAAAAGCAGACTGCCCGCAAGCGGCACCAAAAACACCTCAAAATTGCCCAGTATGGTTGCCAGACCCGGACCCACATAGCGGATCGCGTTGTGCCAGGCGTAAAGATCCAGGGCAAAGAAAACGGATGCGACAATGGACAACCCCAGGCACGACCATCCGTGCCACAACTTTTCCCGGCGGAGCAGAAGCGCAGCTATGAGAAACAGCGTTCCGAAAAAGACCCGGTAAAAGGCGGAGACGATCGGCGCGACATGCGCCAGCTTGACCCAAACCGCCGAAAAGCTGATCATCATGGCGCCCAGGGTGGTTCTCAACACGGCGTTGTCGGAATGATCTTCGGGCGCTATCAAAGTTGTCCCTCAACCGGCAACAGCTTGATGAACCCCGACATGAACCGCTGCCGGAAGGTAGACTCGGGTTCGGTCGAGTAGGCAGCCGGCGCACCCTTTTCCCGAGTGTGCCACATGAGCCCTTCATTTTCATCCAGCATCACGCGATAGGCGTTGTCGGCAATGATAGCCTTGTTGTGCATGCGGTGATTGAGACGCTCAAAGTCCGTGACATAACCGAACAGTCGCGATCCTCGGTGGGCAAAGGGATTGAAAATGCGGATCTCGACGTTGGGGCGTAAATCGAGTGCGGCGATGGGTGAATCCCTTCCGGCGATGTTGTTGCCGTCTATCAGCACGAGGCCGCCCCGGTCGGCAGCCAGGTCGCGCAGCCGCAAAACGCAAGCTGATGGAATCGAAGTGATGTGGCCACGCTTAATCCACCTTGCACAAATAAACGAGACTGCCGCTGAAGACAAAAGATATGCCGCCACGAGGGTAAGCGCAACCTGTCCAGATGAATTGGCGGCACTGAGAAGCGCCGATCCAATGTGCCGGGACTCGCAGACGATGGTCGGTGCGCAGCGATCGGCGGCATTCGGTCCACCGAGCAGGTGCTCCGTTGCAATGGCGGTCAGGGTAAAGATGGCAAATGCCAGCAGGGATGTGGTCACGATCGGGCTGAAAAAATAAGCCGGATCGCCCCCGAACCGGATCAGTTTTTTGGGTAACAGTGGCGCTCCGGCGCAGATTGCCAGAACCATCAGCGCCAATTCTGTCTGCGGCGGCAGGTCGAGGATCCAGGCCATCATGACGGCGGCCACAGGCATCACCACGTACATGGCGACCCGCGATTTCACCAACAGCATCGGTCGTTGCCAAAGATATGTCACGTCTTGGGCCGTCGTGTTGGTTCCGATGGCAAAAATCAGGGCTGCAATGGATACCTTCAATAAAATGAGCATCATCAATCATCCGCCTATCAGTTGTCATGGCGCTCTTCAAGCTTGCAGTCAGCACCCCGGGCAACGGTTTTCTGGCTGGTTTATCTTCCGTTCATTGCCGGGTCATCGACCAGACCCACGGTTTTAGATGTGAAACAGATGATAAAGACCCCCGGGAGCTGACGTACGTCACCTTCGGGAACGCCGATACCGTGGCCCTTGGCCATGGCTGCGACTCCCCGGAACCGCATTTTGGCAGACGGCAGCGCCCCAGCGGAGGTCTGTTGGAGTTGAAAGGCCTCGAAAAGCCGTTTTTCCGGGTCGGCAATCATCGCAAAGAAAGCGTCGAAGCGTTGTTTGAATGCCGCCGTCTGCTCGACACTGCCCAACCCAGCCAGTACCACCGCTGCTCCCAAGCGGTCAAAGGCATCTTTTAGGCGGCGCAACTGCGCCACCTGCCCGCGGCAAAACGGCCAGCCGTTTTGGGAGCGGGCTGGAGGACATTATTCGACGACTTCCTGCAATACGCCATAGATCCGCTCGTCTCCAGTTTAAGCCCCGTCTTGCTTGGATGTAGACTCGACCACAAAAAGCGCATCGGTGTGTACAAATTAGTGCAACCGCTAACCATTGAGCCATTCAACCTGCTGTATTCACATTTAAACAGAATCTCCAGCTTCCGGCATTGATTTTGCTGTGACCAAGGGGATTATATGTCTATCCTAAACTTAAACGGAGGTGCCAATTCATGAAGCTGCATAAGTTTCTTACGATTGTTTCCGCCTTGATGATCTCGGTACCTTTCTTTTCCTGCGGCAGCGGTGGCGGTGGAGATTCAAGCGGTGGTGAAACCGGAACAGTCGCCGTGAGCCTGACGGATGCCATGTCCAATAAATTCGGTGCAGTTTATGTCACCATCGATGACGTCCAGATTCATTTGAAAGGAAATGGCACTGGAAATAACAGCTGGACATCGGTAAGTACACCGAACCTGCCAAAAACCTTCAACCTGTATGAGCTTACCAATGGCGTTAGAGAAGAAATCGGTTTGGCCGATATTGAAGCCGGCGACTATACGCAGATGCGCCTGATCATCGGTGATGAACCAGATAGCGGTATCAATTTGTTTAGTGAAGCGCATCCTCACGCCAATTACGTAATAGACTCAGACGATAGCTATCAAGAACTGAAAATCCCAAGTGGTTACCAGACCGGGTTGAAAATCGTTCATGGTTTTACCATCAGTGCTAATCAAACCACGGAATTGATATTGGACTTTTTGGCCGAAAAATCTGTTGTCGTGGCTGGTAATGGAAAAAAATGGCTTTTAAAACCCACCGCCAAAGTTGACAGAGCCGAGGAGCTATCGATAATTAGCGGAAAAGTGACAAGTGACGGGGCGGCACCTATTGAAGGGGCCGTTGTCAGCGCTCAGCAGTTTAATGGATTGGTACAAGACGATAAAGATCAGGTTACTATCAAAGCTTCCACGGTAACAGATTCAGATGGATACTTTTCGCTCTTTGTGTCGCCAGATACATACAATATAGTAGTATACTTACCCCATGTAGTAAATGCGACTCCTTACTCACCAGAATTCCGCAAAATTGAATCTTTAACGGCAGGTGAAACATATACATTTGGTGCCGATGATATCCAATTGCAAGTTGCAGAAGATATTCTGGAATTAACCGGAGGCGTTGGGATTGCATCCAACGGTACTGAGTCAGATGAAAACGATGAACAATACGCATCGCTTAGCTTCAGACAAAAAATAGACGATGGGCAAATGGTTGAAATAACTTCTGTAGATCTCCTGAGTGGTCAGGTATATGAAATCAACCTACCCTCAGAGCTATATACCCTTGTCGCTTGGACTGCAGGTATCGAAACTCAAGCAACTCAAATTGATGAAAATCATACCGTAAATCACCTAGACTTTTAAACATTGAAATAGGCGCCACACTTCCGAGTCATATAAAACTTTCGAATGATTAGGTTACGGTCAAGTTAGAAACCGACAAGCCTTACTAAAATTATGAGGAGCGCTCCGAAGCGTATCCACCTCAACGTAAGAAGAAAAATGAAAAAATGAAGGGTAAAATTTGGGCGAATAAATAAGTATTCTGATGAAAATTAGGTACATCAATTTGGGGGCGCCACATTAAAGAGAGCCCTCGATTCTTTCATCTATCAAATATCGGTTTTTCCGCCATCATTTATCTTGTTTCAAGGTGCCTTCGGTTGATTCGATGATTGCCTTCTTTCCTGACGTATAATCTGGAATTTCCAAATATGGCACATCAACGATCTGAAACCATTCAAGGGCTAAAAAAATAGTTATGATTAAAAACGTGTATCCTATAAATTTTCCCATCTTTACCTTACCCTTTGCATACGCTGCGGTGCGGTCTTTGCCTGCCGTGAAATCTGAATCCAATCCATGGCGCTCACTTTGACATTAAGAAACCAAAAGTGATTTTCTCTTTATCACCTTATTGGCTATCCGTCTGAAGAGTTAATAAAAAATGTGTGGGAGTGTCAGCTGCGAAAATTTTATTCATGGACAGGTATATCTTGTGATTGTCAACTGGCATTACGGTAATGCAATGGTATTTACATTTCGGATTTGATGGGCATCATTCATGAGGAATACGGCGACAGCCAGTTTGCAAGTTTAAACAAAACGTAAGGATGAATAAATGGTTGGAAACTTTGCCGAAAGGTTGTTTTTGGGAAAACAGAAAGGATACAAGCGCCTCAACTGTGCACAAGCGGTTGCCGAAGCGTTTCGACAGGAATACGATTTTTTAACAGAGAAAACGGTCAAAGACTTTAAAAAAATGGGCCACGGTAAGGCACCCAATGGCGAGTGTGGGATGCTTTTTGCAGCCAAGTATATTTTTGAAAAAAACAATCGTCCTGACAAGGCTCAGGAGTTTGAAAAGCAGTTTCGCGAGTTTGCCGGTACGACCAAGTGCAAAGAACTGATCAAGAAAAAGATACCTTTTTGCGCCCGCTGTATTAATCAAACCGCTACGTTCATTGACCAGAATTGAGATCAAGCGGGACGCTTACGGAAAAATCATAGCTACTGGCGATACTTCCATCAGAAAAAAATAATCAATCGCTGTGGATTTAACCCCAGCTTGCTATCGCCAGTTAAAAATGGACCCAACTGTCGGCCGAAACCGGACCCACCCCAGACTATTTTCCGATAGAGTCGTGCCATCTTTCACCGATCGGCAGAGGGCACGATGCAAAGGACGCGACCTCGCAAGCGGCCGTAGAGGATTGGCTGCAAATGGTTCATGCCGGATCCACGGCAAGCCGGCCGACAAAAGGCGTGTGATCCTGCCTATCAATTGAAACCTGAATTGACAAAGTTGTTCCACGCAGGGGTATTGTTCCAGGCAGGTGCGTTGTTCCAGGCAGGTGCGTTGTTCCAGGCAGGTGCGTTGCTCCATGCGGGTGCGTTGCTCCATGCATTATCGCTCCATGGGGTGGTATTATTCCAGACATTGTTTGACCACACGTTATTTCCCCATGGGGTAGTGTTGTTCCAAGCGGTATGGCTCCAGGGTTGGTTTGTCCACTGTGCGTTGCTCCAGGGGGTGCTGTTGCTCCAAGGTGTGCCATTACTCCAAGGGGTGCTGTTGCTCCATTGCGTATCGCTCCATAGACTATCGCTCAAATCTTCAAGGAGTTCGATGCTATCTTGGGTAACAAGACGCCTGATCTCGGAACTGTTTTCCCCAAAGTCGCAGATCACTTGATCGTTAAGCGCATAAAGCCCTTGGTTCATCAGAATATTGGCATACCAATTGATGCCGTTCATTATCTGATCCGTCGCCGTTTCCGGCGCCGCCAATAGTCTGAGGCAGTTTCCCGCAATGCACATAGCGACAGCTGGAATCGAGGCCGTAATAATTGCCGCTAATGTACCCGTTCCCGAAATAGAACCATTCCATTCCCTTGTCATCGCCAAAAATGCACCCGGAATCGCATACCCTAATACCACAGTCAGTTTCCTTATGGCGGTCCCACCCGGTTCAAGGATGGAGTCTAAAAACCCATTGCCCATTCCTTGAGGTTCATTGGCTGATAGGTAATCTATGATTTGCTCTGCCATGGCAACGTCCTCCGGGGTCACATTATAGACATCGCCCCCGATGGTAGTTACCTCCACGACATCACCTTCACACACAGATAAAATTGTTGTATGCAATGCATCGAGCTCATTCATTACCTTTGGATACATGCTATTCCATTTTTCCAATAAGATCGCATCCTCGAAGAGAGTCCCTTTTTCGTCCTCGATAGACGTCAGCTCAGCTCCGGTTTCGTCTAATAAAGACAGCAGCGAATCTCGGCAGGTAGTTGCCGAAAGATTTTGGTTCATTTTTGTCGTAAATTTTCCCATGAGTGATCCCCGTACCGAGAGACTCACCTCCACGTCCTTTGAGGCAAAATAGCTTTCATCTTCAGCTTGAATCATCGGAGGCATAACAACGCCAATCCAGTCGTCTTTGAAATAGGTAGGCCTTATCCCATAGCTTACTGTGTCATCCACACGAACCGTGACACTAAAAATATCTTCTGGGATATTGGATGATCCAGGAGAATCAGAGCTTCTTATTTCCAAAACATGGCCTGGTCCCACGCTATCTTGGTTGAATAGTGGTTGTGTTGGCGCATTGCCGGTGCTGTCCCCATCACCACCTCCGCCGCCACATCCGGGGAATGAAGAAGAAAATACGGCAGCGACAAGTGCGAAGGTCGAATATTGGACGAACTCTCTGCGTGTAACTCCAGTAGAATTATGTTTTTCCGCTGAATGATGACTGTGGTCCCGTTTATGCCGTCCTTTTGGTTTCAGCATGATTTTCTCCTGAAATTTTTATTGAGCGAACATATTTTTGCACTCTTGAAAAGAGCATTTTGTAGGCTTCGCAATAAGGGTCTTTGCTCTCGATCGTCCCGTATTTTCCATAGGTTCTTATAATGCACCCGCCAAAACATATGCCTAGAAATGGGCAATCTGCGCACTCACTCTCCATAACTGATTCGATTCGTAGTCCAAATTTTTTTCTCACGGCGTTGCGAGAAATTTCATCAAGCGTCTGGGCTTGTAAATTCCCGAAAGAAAATTCAGGCAGACTGGTGACCCAGCAGTCACAAAGCCCGACTGAACTATCCGGGCCTATAGAAAAAAAGGTATCGGCGCAGTTGCCGCTCCAGATACAATTGCACCTGGAAGGCCTTGGTGCGAATGAAAAAACATCTATCAACTCACAAAACGGATTGATGTGTAACTTACGATACCATGATGAACTTTCATCGACCCATGTATCAAATAAATTAAGAAGAAATTCGCCTAACTCATATGGATCTAAAAAAAAGGAACTCTCAGATCCTGAATGCGAGTGTAAGTCAAAAGGAAAGTTCAGCTGCATGTTGGATATTCCCATGCAGGTACAATAAAAATCAAGAAATTCGGCAGGCGCAATTTTTAAGGATTCTTCATTAAGAACAGATATAACACTGACATCAATTCCATCGGCTCTGGCGCGGTCGCAATATTTTACCCAAATATCATTGAAATGATCTTTCGTAATTGTTGAGAAACCACGATATAGGCTAGGATAGTCTAAAGACGAGCCGACCGAGTTTTGAAATATTTTTTCTATGATGGGTTTCCACTTTGAAGTGTAAGAAATCAGGTTGCTTTGGAGTCTGTGCCTGACACGTATTGTACTACCTGAAAACACCTGAGATACTAATTCGTGCATATTTTCAAACCAGGCAGGGCCAAGTGTGAATACTTCTCCTCCTTGCCAATAGAAGACGACTTTATCGATACCATGTGTCTTTGCATACTCGTAAATTTTCTGAATGACCACCTGAAGCTCTGAATGCGACATAACGCGATCTGAACGCCCTTCAAAGCAGTGACGGCATGCAAGGTTGCACTTTGTTGTAGGCACCATTATAAGATTCAGATCAGAATTCATTGATACCGATCTTGAATTGGCATTTGGATGGCTTGAAAGACATCATTTCTTTTCTGCTTTGATAGGGCGATATAGCTCTCTTTAAGTGACTGAGAGTGAGAAGACATGAAACCATAAAGAGATTGAAATGGAGAGCAATCATGAGTTGAATCAAGAGCACAAAGGTGCCCTGAACAAAAGGAAAAAACACTACATTCGTGACAGTCAGAATTTTCAGTAGAGTTTTGATCTTTAATCGACTTTAATTCATTGAAAAGTCGTGAAGAACGTACATCATGGACGGTGTCGGAAATATCACCAAAGAAACGGTTATTGTCTGACCAACGACTTGACAATGTAATTTTCCCGTCATTGGTGACGAAAAAATTTTCCCCTACGCTTTCATTGCAAGTATCCCATAATGTATGAGGAAAGTTACCTTGAGAATTCATTACAGATAGCAGCAGATTAAAAAATGGTTGTACTGGAGTTTTCACAAAAGGAGAAAAAAGCAGACGTTTTGCCAGATCTAACAGCGTCTTTTTGTCTTGATCGACGAAAACGGCGGGACTGACTTCGATTGGGAGATTCAAACTCGCTAAAAACTGAATGATTCGTGGCAGTGAACCTTCACAATGATGAAGAACCAATGTTGGGCGAATCCGATGAAAATGGGACCGATTGCTATGGATTTCTGCTATCTGGTGATCTGAAATGAGAACCCGAATTCTTGGACCGAACCATCGAACATTGGAAAAATCCCTCAACATGGATGGGCTGGACAGTTCAAGAACTAATTCCGTGCGGCGTGGGACAGGGGAGCGATTCTGCTGAGAGATAAGACGGCCAAGCAAGTCTGTTTTTGAGATAATATCACTTTGGATTCTAATGATTTGTTGCCTGGATGGACACTTCCAAGCAAGACCTTCTGGGATGCTAACTTGGTTGACCATTAAACCATCTTTTTAATTACGGCAGGATTGTCGATGATTTTTGCCATATCGATGTCAGCAAAAAGCCTCCATGAAGAAAGTCCTTCAATGGAGGCCATACCGATTTACTAAAATGTCTTAACAATTTCACATCCGCTTTAACTTACGTGCAGCATTAACCAGAATTCAGAACATCGCATGTTCATTCATTGGATGTGCATTTATCCAATAAATGATATTTTGTCAATCTCATTTTTTTCACCCTGTGACCGATACCATCGATTATCGTCGCCGAAGATGCAATTTACTGCAATTCGTCCGCTATATTCACTGAAACCCGGTCAGATCCGGTATTGTGGCGTACACCCCAACGTTGCAAAAGTCGGAGGGATTCAGAGTCAAGGCGCCAAGGGTGAAGCCGTAGCGCTTTACTGCAAGCCCTTGGCAACGATGCATCTGGAGCCCTCCGGCTTTCCCGCAAGGGTAAAAAATGAGAGAATTATCGTTAGCCCCTCGAAGGCACCATTGGTGAACTCCAGAACCTAAGGCGCAATCATTTAATTTATATGTTATTTCAATTGGTAACGATATTTCTCACATTTTTTTATGTAACCACGGGGTACATTCAGCAACCCCTGAAAAGCTACCCAATCTCCACTCATCACCGGAGGATCATCGGTGGTCGGCGTTTCAGAACTCGAACTTTCCGTATTTTTTGCGCTGTTTTTGCATGATCTTCAATTCCTGATCCCCCGGCACTACGATGGCTGGATCAATCCGAAAGTCGAGGCCACGGCGTCTTCCCTTATATCGGACAGAGTTGAGGATCACCTTCATTGTCTCGCGCCGCGCCAGATGTTTATCGTCTGACCGGATGATGTACCATGGAGAGTCTTTGGTGTGCGTCTTTTTTAGCAGCGCATATTTCTTTTCGGTAAACTCGTTCCACAATTCCTGGGCCTGCAAATCCACTTCCGAAAGCTTCCACTTTCGCAGCGGATCGCTTTTTCGGCGCTCAAATCGCCGTGCTTGTTCTTCCTTGCTGACGGAAAAATAGAATTTTATCAGGATGGTGTTGCCTGCGTCCTCTAAAAAATTCTTTTCATAGGTGTTCACCTTCTTCATGAAGCGATTGTATTGATCGTGGCTGCAGAACCCCATGACCGGCTCGACGAGGGCGCGGTTATACCAGCTGCGATCGAACAAAACGATCTCTCCAGCGCCCGGGAAATGTTCGATATACCGTTTGATGTGCAGTTCGGTTTTTTGCTGCTCACTGGGTTTCCCCAAAGCGACCACACGATAACGCTTTTCATTCATATAGCGCGTGACCCGGCGGATCGTTCCACCTTTTCCCGAGGCATCCCGGCCATCGAAAAGAACCACCATCTTTTTCCCAGTGCGCTCCAGATGGGCCTGCATCTTGATCAGTTCCGCCTGGTAGGGTTCCAACTCCTCTGCATTATAATATTTTTCCAACGATGTCAGGACGACCTTTTCGCTATTCTTTTGTCTTAGAATTGTAATGGCTTTTCGAATCGCGGAGTCGGTGGTTTGCGAATGAGCCTTGGTTTCGATCCTGCTGATCACGGTTTTGATTTGAGGTATTTCGCTGGATCCGTTGCGCGCCGATTTCTTTCTATCTCTTAATTTTCCATTCATCTTTAGTGCCTTGGGGAAGGTGGGTTAGGCGAACACCCTGGATTGGTTTCATTAATGCCTAAAAGACATTTTCGCACAACCTTCCGACAAAGACAAGCAGAGGCGTCGAGAAGCGATCAACCATATAGAATCTTAATAGATCGTTACGATGCAATCCGTAAAATGATAGTTGCCATTTTTGATTATTGAAGCTATCTTAATGTTGTGATGGCAGCGACCCGACAGGTGTTGGGTCGATTGATCCCGTCGAAGCCGAAGACATCAGCTTACGAATTTGCGGTTTGCCTGGGTTTTTTGCCTTCCAAGGGAAGCATGCGCAAATGTGCCAACTATGCCAAATTAGCCAGTGTAAATAGATAAGTCCCTCAGAATTGCGTTGGATGTGGGCTGGTCTCCAAGGCGCATCTAATGAAAGCGTATTGGAATAGGTGCCATTTGGGGCAACACCGAAGACCGGCACAAAGACAAGCAAGGCGAGGGAGTTATTTATTTCCGGTGGCCTTAAGCCATCCGGAAAATTATCGCTCAGCAAATGGAGCAAAGATGACCTGAAAAACAACTTGTCGGAGACCTATGACGTGCTGGGAAAATCAAAGTTCATGTGCGAGAAATATCTACGCTCGGTGCGCTTGAAAGGCAATTTGTGCAAGCCTGAGAAACTTCCTAAACAGACCTGAAATTGGTGAGATGAACACCAGTGACGTCCCATGTTCTGCACCACTTAGCGAACCGGTATCTGGTGATAAGCTCTGCCATCCGTGTTCCAACTTCAATCCCGCCGATGCAGGGAGTCAGTGATGAAAAAAGGAACCGCCACAAAGACCGTCAGCACCCCACAAAAAACGGTAGAAACACCTGTTGAAGTCCAAAAAGGCAAAGGAAAAAAAAATAAGAAACGGAAGAAAAAACTCACCGAACACACTGCCTATAAAAACATGCATAAGGCAAAATCAAACAACCGGCGCGCGGTCTGGGTTAAAAAAACCACTCTCGACTATGAAGGCGAACTGAGCAAGCTGCAAATCGAGCTGCTGAAAATGCAGCAGTATGTAAAAAGAGAGAGATTGCGCATTGTCGTGCTGTTCGAAGGGCGGGATGCCGCCGGTAAAGGTGGTACGATCAAAAGAATCACCGAACACCTGAATCCGCGTGGTACCCGGGTGGTTGCCCTTCAATCTCCCAGCGAAACCGAGAGAACCCAGTGGTATTTTCAGCGATACATTCAGCACCTGCCCGGAGGGGGAGAAATAGTGCTGTTTGATCGCAGTTGGTATAACCGCGCGATGGTCGAGCCGGTCATGGGATTTTGTACCGATGAGCAGAACAAGCGCTTCCTGAAGGATGTTCCGCTGCTCGAGGAAATGCTTGTCAAGGATGGAATCAAATTGTTTAAGTTTTTCTTTTCCGTATCCAAAGACGAGCAACTGCGTCGTTTCGATTCACGTGAAACCGATCCGCTGAAGCACTATAAACTTTCAGCGGTCGACAGAATAGCCCAAGAGAGGTGGGATGACTATACTGTCAGAAAATTCCAGATGCTCAACGAAACCAACCGGACCCTTGCTCCCTGGACGATCATTCGTTCAGACAATAAGAAACTGGCTAGATTGAACTGCATCAAGTATCTACTATCCAATATCGACTACACGGGTAAAATCGAGGAATCCGCACTTAAGCCCGATCCAGAAATCGTCGTTTCGGGGATCGAGGAAATCAAAAACCTGGAAGAGAATTTGTTGAAGAAGACCGATTTGCCCGGCTGACGGTTTCAGGGTACAAGTTCAGACTTGATCGGACAGTTACCGATGTCGAGAAGGCGTCTGTCAGGTCAGATTCAGGCTACTTTTTCTATTCCCAGGGTCGCTTACCATCTTCAAGGGTTTCCATCGGGGTTCTGCCGCAGCACATTTTCCCCTTTTGGGTTTCGCCCGTGATCGTTCGCTTTCGCAAGGTCTGGACCAAAAAAATCCTGATGTCTTTTTATCTGGTGCAGCGCCCCGGGCGCATCGAATCGTGCTTTGCGTGGCCTAGCCTATGGCCATTGGATGAGATTGGCTATGCAAAGCGTAATAACATGGAGGTCCCCATTATGCTCCTTAAGCTCGATACGATCAGGTCTCGCTGATTTGCCAACCCGGTGGAGCGGACTTACGTTCGACATCGGGTTGACTGTTGTTCAATCCTTTAGACCTGCTGACAGGAAACCAATCAACCTCGTTCGTCGATTGGTTGCAGGTGATGCGAATGACGCCTGAACATCGAAGGCCGGTTTGGGCGAAAAAAGATTCGAGATGAAGCAAAGTGGTCGCGGGGGTTGAGCGCAATCGGCAGCCGGGAACATGGACGCGATCAGGGCGCAATGATCGATAGCCGCGGATCGCTGTTGGTGAGCTATTCATCGGAGACCGAATCAATGAATATATTTAAATATATCCCGATTATCGCTATTTTAATCGCCGGCGGACCCGTGTTGGCCGACGATCTTCCTCAACAGGTACTCATCGTGTTGACCAACACGGCGCAGGTTCCAGGTAGTGAGCGCCCGACGGGCGTCTGGGCATCGGAGTATACCGATCCCTATGAAGTTTTCACCAACGCCGGACTTGAGGTGCACGTGGCCTCGCCGAAGGGTGGCCGGTCGCCGGTCGATCCTCGCTCCGGATCGGATGCCACGGTGCAGCGAATCCCTTCCGCGTGGCAAAAGATGCAGAAAACCAAACCGTTGGCCGGCATCGATGCGCGGGACTATGCCGCCATATTTCTGGCCGGTGGACACGGCACCATGTGGGACTTTCCCAATGAACCCAACCTGGTGCGAGTGGTCAGCGATGCCATCGCGTTGAAACGCCCCGTGGGTGCAGTCTGCCACGGTCCGGCAGGCCTAATCGGTGCGACGACAGCGGATGGCCGGCCACTGCTGGCGGGACGCAAGGTGAACGGTTTCACCAATGCCGAAGAGCGCGCCGCCGGAATGACCGATGTCGTGCCCTTCCTGCTCGAGGACCGACTTCGCGAACTCGGCGGCGAGTTCACGGCAGGTGGCGTATTTCAGCGATTCATGGTGGAAGATCGGGGCCTGATCACCGGTCAAAACCCCGCTTCGGCGGATGCCGTGGCCACCCGGATCGTGGAGATGGTTCAGCACACCGGCAAACCCTGAGAGGGGAGCTTCTTTTCGGGAAAGAGAAGAGGGCAACCTAAAAAATAAACACGGTTATTCGACCGAAAATTATCTGGAATTATTGTAACTATTCAGCCTAAACTCTAACATTACTACTCTTGCAGAAGAAAATCCGGCAGCTTTCCATCAAACAAACATCTCAGTGCATGGCTTGACGACACCCCGTGTTTGCGGCACGTCGACAAGTAGCCGCGAATACGACAAAAGATCTGGGCGCCCTCGATCGAGCTAAAGCAGCCCGATATCTTTTGTTGGACCGTGGTCATACGGATATCGTTTTCGCCCAGATTGTTTGTGAACGGAACATAATCGACATCCATAAACCGGAGCACTTCGTTTTCATAATCCCTCAGCCGCTCCAGCAGATTTCTGGACTTCGATTTTTTGATCCGGCCTCGTTTGCCCTTTTTCTTGTCCCTGATGGGTTCCGGACATTCGATCTGGGCCTGCTCAAGTAAGTCCCGGTATTGCTGGCGGTATTTTTTCGATTCTTTTTCGTCCAGGGCGCCGCCGGCATCGATGACCTTACCGTTAATCGTTTTCAGCAACCCTTGCATCTGCCGGGCCCAGGCCTGACCGTCTTGTTCCCAGGCACGCTCCAACTCCCTTAAGTGATGGGCGTTGCAAAGGGCGTGGGTACAATCGTAGGTAAAGTAAGGCTTCCAGTGATCATGGCACAAAACCCCTGCGAACCTCGGCAAGACGCCCATATCGTTCATGGCGTCCGTGTCCCTTTTTGCGTGGGGGTGATAACAGGTCCACCAATCGTTGGATAAGCAATGCAGCCAATGTCGTTTGCCACCGAGATTGATGCCGGTCTCGTCGGCATGGGCGACCTCGGCGGCAGCCAACTCGTTTCGGGCACGACTTTCAAAGTTAGCCAACAAGCCATAGGCCGCTTTGTTGAAGTTGAATATCGATCCCTCGCTGACCGGTATATGAAGCTGATCGGCAAAATAGTCCTGAACCCGGTTATAAGGGATCAACTGATATTGCGACAGATACACCGCGTGGGCTTTGACCCCCACCCCATATTGGGCCGCCTTGGTGACCCCTTCAGGGAACGGGGCCACAAACCGCTGTCCTTTTTCATCCTCCAGAATCTGGGCTCGGTATTCGGTCACCAGCCTTGAAATATCGATGTCGAACACCTGACGGGATTCAAACCCCACCTGCCGGTATTGCCCCGCCGGCAGCGTGCGACGATCGACCTTGATTACCTCAACGGTGTCCGGGTCATCGATCTTTTTAAGGGTCGTGCCCACATGACCGTTTTGGCCGCCGGCCTTGTTAGCGCTCTTTTTCCGGACCTGCTTTTTCCTGTTCGGATCGCTCGATGGCGGCTTGTGGCTGTTGGTGCTGTTTAAATTCAACCGATTGGCCAACAGCGTGATGACCAGAATCAAAATCTCGAACATCGATTTGGTTGCCGCCGACAATTGCTCGTCATCCCGGACAAGGGCTTTGGCCTTTTCGATGGTAGCCTGGATGTCGATGTTTTCGATTTTCATTCGGTTCGATTCCTGTGTGTCGCGCTAAAGGTATTATAACATAGGTTTTAAAACCGATATTTTTCGCTCTTAAATCAACGCTGCCGCATTGAAAAAATGTAGGCGCAACGCAGCTGCTGGCCAGGCTGAAAAGTCCTCCTTTCGGGCTGTCCGTTCGCCTGAATGGCGGTATATGAGAAATTGTCGGGAACACATGAAAACCGGTATTTTTCGCAAAAACCCTGTCAAGTCTTTTTTACTTCTTTGCCGACTTTTTTGCTGAATAGTTACAAAAAATCTTAGAAAAAAAGGCTTCGGAAGATCAAGAGATCGCCTCTGATAAAAAATGAACCGGGATTCTCGAACCATTTTTTACAAGAGAGGGAACTGAATTGTTAAGGTTCGTTCATCCTTGTCATAAAGGGTCAACGTTACGGGTGACACCCAAGGCAAACGAATGATATCCAGATGCTAAATGAAAATTAGATTTATTCTTAGATACTTATGGAGGCTGGCAAGTAAACACACCAAGCGGAGGGGGCCTTTTTTTGTGGGATAGCCATAGCGTACTTGCTTGGTCATGAAAATTTTTACCGCTGATCCGAGGAGCACCTATCCCAACATTTGACAAGGGTGAGATTCGGAAACTACTCTCACTAATTCACCAGTTTCGAGGTCGCATGCAGACCACTACATATTGATTGCCCCATAATCCCGAAAGGTGTAATAGGATTTTAACATTGCACCGAAGGTATTATCCAGCACGATTCACCGTGTACCCAATCAGCAGATGAACATCTTTGAGTGGTTGTCCGGTTTGCCGCAATAGATCGAGAGCCGCTTGATCTGTCACCGTAACGACCACATCGTCACCGGCCAACGCCACGCCACCGATGCCTGTGGCAACCCCGCTTTCTTCAATTTCTCCGCCCTGGTGTTGCGCGTACAGATCCAAGGAATCAATCGTCAACCCACGATTGGAGACAAGGTAGGGAAAATGATGCGGGGAAAACACAAAATTCACCGAAGTGGTTTCACCCTCGTCGACTGGTTGTTGTGAAGCCAGTTGCGACCACAGGTCCGGAAAATGGGATCTCATTGACAGGACTTGATACAGCGTGGTGTCGGTTAGTCCCAGATTCGCCTCTTGCAGTTGTGCGACGGTTGAATCCCGTTTTGAAGCATCGGACGTGGCGGTATAAAACACATTCAAAATGACGTCTGAGATAGTGGCGTAGTCAAACTGGGCAATGCTTGCCGGGGGAAGCTGTATTTGCCAATCACTGTCCACGCCATGCCCCTCAAAGGGCAAATAGCGTTCATCACGGAAATCGAACAGGAAGAGTCCACTATCGCTCTGGGCGCTGCTGGTGGCAACGGCTTCCGCAGGCAGCTGCACGGGTACCGGATCTTGTTCGCTCTCGACGCGCATACGGCTGGCCGACAGCGAGAGGCTGCAGCTGATGGTTGTGTACGGCCCCGTAATCGTCGGAATGGTCAGAGAGACGGATTTTATCTGCCGCCGGTAGTGCCCTGGAAAGTCGAGGTCGAAAATGTACTCGGGGATCGAAAAGCTGCATTGGCCGGTTCGCTTTAGCTCGAGAAGTGCGCCGGGATCGACTCGCAGCAGGGAAACCGGTTTGGACAATTCCAGTTTTCGAGAATTTCTGGACATGTGGTGAGCGTCCAGCCGGTTCAAATCATGGATTAGGCGCTCTCCCGACAACAGCCCTTTTTTCAAGCCGTCCCAGTAGCTGAACTCAATGATCGCGGCGGGTTGGCTATCGAGTTCAAAATTCATGCAGGCCTCCGCCTGCCTGGCCATATCCAAGGCCAGCTGGTAGGCCTGGTAATGGAGTCCGGCCAACTGGGTTACCATCCAGCCATACAGCTGGGCGTTGGTAAATTTATCGCGCAGGAACAGATCGGCTTCCTCGGCATTGCCGATCAGCGCCACCTGGTCGGCAATCTCTTTTTCCGCCATGGCCATACGAATTTCACTGGCGATCTGATCTTTTTCCAGTCTTTCGACATCTCGCTTGGCCTGCTGAAGCTGGAAGTCCCAATCCATCCTGCGCCTGACCATGGCGGCATCCCGGGCTAACATGCCGGCAAGGCGATTCAATCCTCCTGCCCGGGCCGCAAAACTAGTTCCAAGCACTTGAGATACCGTAGATAGGTGGAGGCCGCCGAATTCAAACTTAGGTATGGGTCCATTTGTTCCTGTTTGAGGGATAAACGCCAATGCGGACGCAGTGACATTAGCAACATCAGCCGCGGTGGAAAATTGATTAGCTTTCTCCAGTTTCTCTACCTCGTCTTTTTCTTGATCTAATGAACCCTGGTCGATTAAGCCTTGGTAATAATCCTGACGATCCATTGCGGCAACCAGGGACGCCTCTATACTGTTATGGGTCGCCTGAGATTCGTTCAGACGCTCTTTTTTTATCTCCAGTATGCGTTTGTGCATGCCGAGTTCATGGGTGGACCGAAGCTGGGAGAGTTCTTCCGCATCCTGTTTTTCCAAGGCCGAGAGCAACGCCCCGCCCAGATTGCGGACTTCCGCGGCAAACGCCTTGGCCTTCTGCAGCACAACCGCAAATCGATAGTGGGCCCGAGGCGCACTGGCGGCAGCGATGACCTCACCCATATCGATGCCGGCTGCCGCGGCTCTGACCAGCATGGCCGGGTCGATGGGCGGCTGGTACAACGCCAGCGCACGTTCAACCCCTTCGATATTCATGCAGTGACGGATTTTAAATAGCCGGTCGGCCACCTGATCCCAGTACGCCTGTATGCGGGTGTTGGTCGGTATGCAAAAATCTCCCATTTTAGAAAAAAAGTCATTTTGCTGCTGACCTGACGCGGGTATATCGACGCCGCTGGCCACAACCAGGGGATGAACCGTTTCGACACGCTGGTCATATTCTTTCAGGGTAAAGCGTTCGCTGTCCCATCCCTGATCCGGCGGCGAAGTCGGAGCGGGACCGAGCAGTTGTGCGGCGTGGACATAGAGTTGGGCCGCCTCAGATACGGACTCCATGGTATCGCGCCGAAATAGATCGTCGGCCCAGGCCAGCAAATTGTCGATATAAGCGATATAGGTGGCCCGCATGTAGGAAATGGTTCTCAAACGGGCAATGGCATGCGGGTTGAACGGATGTTGCTCCCATTCCGAGACCTGCGCTTCGAACTGGGCATAGTTTTGCTCGGCGAATTCCGTCAAATCATCCTGTCTACCGTCCAACAAACGAACGTGCTCGTCGTAAAATGGACCGAACCGCCAACTGGAAGGGGTGTCGTTTCCGTCCCGAGACACCGGATCGAAAATGAAATGCAGCCAGCGCTGGGCTTCCTCGTAGCGGCGATTTCGGGTGAGCTGTTTGGCGATGGCGAACGGCGCATGAAAAAACACCTCCCAGTTGTACACGCTGTAGGGATAGACACGATTGAATTCGAACCGCTCTTCAAGCTCGTGGTCGATCACTACGAATTGCGTCGGGTTGAGCGACGCTGAGAACTGGTCGTCGTCTAAAACCTGCCGCCGGAGACCAGCCGCTTTGGAATTACCCGATCCCGCATCCGGTCGATAGAGACCATCCAGGCCGCCGCGGTAGAGTTCTGAGACGATAATATCCGCAAAAGGGTGATAGAAGACGGAGACTTTCCACTTTTGACCATCGACCAATCTCCCGGTCACCTCCTTTTGAACCATGCCGACGGGCTGCAGCACTGATTTGATGCCATCCCAATCCGCAGGCGTGACCGGAGCCGAATTGAGGCCTGCATCGCTGCTCGAGCGACCATCGGCCAGCTTGCCCGTGGATTGACCCAGCGGCACCGCCGACGTCCTTAAGCCGCTTTGGGAAAATGCCGGCGACACGGATGAATCGATAATGGCGGCCCCCGAAACAGCGCTGAGCGCTTGAAAATTGGTATTGGCCACCCTTTCGGCTTTAAAATCCGGCGTGGCGCTGATTTTCGGAATGTACCGGACATCCACCAGGGGCTTTGCCAAGGCGCTGTCCAGCGGATCGAAAAAATAGGCCCGGTTCAAATAGGAAAGCAAGAACGGCGAGTAGTCGGGGGCATAGCCACTGACCATCTCGGGATAGACTCGAATGCCACCGCCATCGGGATCCCAGGTCAGAAGCGTCTGATCCTGATTGTCGATGTCGACGGTCAATTTAGGCGCGGCATGGATAGAAACCAGTCGTTGTCCAAGTACAGCAATCGACGGAAAGTGAACTTGGCGGGGAAGTTTCGGTGCGACCCGTTCATCCTGGGCACCAATCGATTCAATGATCGGATCAAATTCGAACACGCCCAGGCGGTAGTCATAGCTGAGCCCGTCGGCATTGCCCGCCGCGGTTCGCAGCTCGATGTCCAGGTCGGAGTCGTTCGGTTTGGCCAGAATCCAGAAACGCTTGGAAAGGCGAATATGTACAGCGTCACCATCCGCGTTGGTGTATATGGTATTCACGGCATTGACGGACCGTTTGGCGGCGCTCCATCCGGTCAAACGATCATACTGCGACCAGCTCAGGTTGCATTCGAAATACGAAAAATTGTCGGCCAGATAGTCTCTCTGGGATTTAATCGCGACCAGGTCGGCCTCTGCAGTCCCGAGGTCTTCCCGAAGCTGGTCGAGTGCGTCCTCCAAATCGTCGGCGATGGCTTTCCACATTGGTCTAGCGTTGGCGTAATTCTGGGCCTGATAGTTGCGGTATTCATCAATCTTGTCTTCGGTCTTGCTGATCCCCTGGTTGAGATCGTTGATGCGTGCCCGCGCAATCTCTTCATCGGCTTCACTTTTAGCCAGACGATTTTTGTAATCCGGGTGGTCGATATTTACTTGTTCGGCGAGATTGAGCCAGAACAGAAACAATCGGTTCTCGTAGATCACCGGGAGCAGGTGATCCCCTTCGATTTCTATATCGATGCTTTCCCAACCGCCCCACAAGCGATTGCGCTCTCTGGTGCACCAATAATATTTGCGCGGGTGATCACTGGTTCTGGCAAAAACGTGGTTGCGCCCGGCCTCATGATCGTGCAGGGTGGCGACCATTTCCAAGCGAGACAGCGAAAGCAGCTTACGGGCGTAGCCCAGCAGTGTCTGTTCTGCTCTGTGGGCATCGACTTCGCCCTGCAGCAGGTCGGTCTCCATGTCACGAAAAAGCTCGGTTTTATTGTCTCTGAGTTCAGGCTCCACCCAATTTTCAGGTGAAATAAAAACCCTGCGATTGGCTTCCCACACCCGGTAATGCTTGCGCCACGACCATTGGTTCATATCAGCGGAATCGAATCCGCCCGGCTTCTCGAGATTCAGCAGGATACGCTGTATCAATTGCTGGAGAGCAGCCGTGGCCTGCTTGATCCGCGAGGTCTCGAAACAGGAACGCATCTCCGGATCGATAAGCATGTGCTCGTATAGCGCGAGGCTGTTTTCGTAACCGCGTTGGGTCCCCTTAGCGCGAGATTGGGTCACAACGAGTTCCAGCAGGCGACGCTGACATTGTTCCCGCAAGGGGTCGTTGAGCTGCTGCAGCACGTCCAGGTACTCGGTATCCGGCACGGACAACTGCAGCAATCGCTGGGCGTCGTCCCCATCGTGATCAGCGATGGCACCCCAAAGCGTCTCCAGGCTGCCCTTGCTATGGTTCAGCGTTTCAAGAATTTTGCTGCATACCGAAAAACCCCGTTTTGCGATTAAAGCGGCTTTCCCGGCAAAGTTCAATCCATCTGCACCGAAGAGAAACTGGAGGTTTGCAGCCGACCACGGGCCGGCACCCGTCAAGGCCCCGATGACCTCCTGGGTCGATTCCCCTGCATCGTTGAGCGCTTCGAACAGGTTATTGGCGTCATCGAAGTAAAGGCGGTTGACCCGCTGGTGCTCCGCCAGATCGATGAAGTCAAAGGCATTCGCCGGTGCTTCTCCTTCATCGGCAGGCAGCCCGGCAATATCCGGCCACTTCATTGGCTGGGCTAGTCGAGGCATGTGCACCAGATCCTTTTCCGACAGGCTCAACACATCGATCACCCAGCTCTGTTTGGCGAGCCGCACCAGATGTCGAATGATCAGGGGCTCGTTTTCCAGCTCCTGGGGCAGCAGGGCGCCAATCAGATCCTCATTCGTGTTCAGGGCCAGGCTGACTGCAATCGGATCGACCCCCCAGAGGGCCGACGCCATGTCGATGATGACCTGCCTGACAGTGGCCTGGGGTGAATCAGCGGTCTCCAGATCATCGTCGGCATCGTTTTCTTCGCCGACAGACAGAATCGTTTCTGTTATAAACGCGCGAATATCAGCTAGCAGCGTCTGATTCCCGGTGCTGGAAAAGCGGTGATCCGGATCGGCGACAGTCAGGACATTGACCAAATCGTCACCGTCGATGGCGTGTGCCTCAACTGACGACAGCAGTCGAGTCATTCGGGCCACTGTGCTGGGCCTGTCCGTCGACAGCCCCGAGATCTCCATCCAGCGGGCAAGCGACGCTTCCGACAGGCCCAATTCGAGAGCGACCAACCCGTCGCGGTCGGCTGGATCCGACTCCCACAGGGCCACCACCGTTTCGATCGGCGCCCCCAAGTGGTGGCGAAGCTGCTCCAGTGCCGTGAGTTCTTCTCGCCACGCCAGCGGGCTGGTTGCATCGACCTCAGGCAGCCGGAACATTCGATCCACGACGTCGACGGAATAACCGGTAAGCAGCGTGAGACGCCCGAAAAACTGCAACTTATTCAGGTGTTCCTGGTTGATGTCCTTCCACTTGATTGCGCCGTTGCCGTCAACCAGCCCTTGGCCTTCCGACACGAACCGCGATCCGAGCATTGCCAGCAAAAGGGCGCTGTCGATGTGGAGCCAGGCGCTGAGGTCGGCCAGCGTCTTTTTCTGACCGCTGGCCTCTGGCTTCGTTTCCAGGGTCTTGCGGTTGTTGACGCCCCAGTTGGCGAGCCAACGGGGTTGGTTAATCAGGGCGATGGTCTGTGGATTGGAAATGTTGAAAGTGCGCACAAAAGCCTCATTGGTCTTTTGGGCGTTGGACTCGTTCACGGTCAGACATTCCGACAGAGATCCGAGGTCGATGCCAATATGGTTCAAATAGGTCCGGACACGCTGCAGCTCGCGGCTGAATCCCATACGCCACGGGAAAGTTTCATTTTCCATCAGTTCATAGGCCACGGGATTGACGTGTTCGGGCGCCGCCCGCAGTTCCTCCGCCGGCCAAGACGTCTGTCTGCCGATCAGTGGTTGAGGCGCCGCCATCGACTCCAACACTTCCAGGGTCAGATCGATGTACGGCATCAGCGTATCCGCGTTTTCACAGCTTAGTTCGATCCCTTCGATATCGGGGCGTCTTTGGTTGAGCAGATCGATGCCGGTCTCCCTGCCGAATGTTGCCCGTCCCAGATAGCGATACAGGTCCAAAAGATAGGCCGAAGGGCTCAGAATCGATTGGCAGTGGGCGCAATTATCGTTGATGGCATCGCTGAACAATTGCCCCAGCAACGTCTCCTTGGGACGCGCGTCGCTTTGCCTATTCAGGATCGACAGGGCCGTTGTTACGCTTCCCAGATGGGCCGCCTTGTCGTAAATGGGGTTGGACACTGCCGCTTTCATGTCGGGCGCCATTTCGGACCGAAATTGCTCCCTGGAGCGACGGATGACCTCCATGCTGGACAGTATGTTGTTTGCCATCAACTGGTTGGCACTCTCGGCCCGACCTTCCTGCGGGCAGATCAAGTAAAGCGTGGCCAGGTCCGCGAGTTCGGTGTCTTTCTCGTCCGGCAGCCCGCGCAAGGTTGACGGTTCTTCCAAATCGATATCCTTGCGAGCCAGCATCTTTTTGGCCCGGGTCTCGGCCTCGTTCACCTTGGATACCGATAGATTCAACAGAAAATGCAGGTGCGGGTGCCGTTGCTCAATCGACCTTAACAGTGCCCGGCCATAGTTGCGCTGCCTTTGTTTTTGGCCAGTGCCGGGAATGTCGGCCGGCATTTCATTGCCCGCATCGATAACCGTTTGCAGCTGCTCCCACTCAACCAAAACCAACTGTTCCACATTCTCAATTTGGTATTTTTCGTACAGCAGCACCGTGACCGTGGCATCCTTTGCGAGGGTGCGCCACATGTCGACGAGGCCGCGCAGCCTGGCCGCCCGGGCCTCACCAAGAATCGATGTGATGCCGTTCCACTTCTCACCTTCCCTCCCGTCACCCAAAACCAGCGCGATGGCCTTGGCCTTCTCCGCCCTGGAAGCACCCGCGGCATCGAGCAGCCTGGACAGATCGGAATCGGCTTCTTGGTAGTAGTTCGTGCGCAGGGCCTCGATGGCAGCGATGACCGCATCGATGTCGATCTTACTGATCCAGTTGGCCTCGATGGCGTCTACCAGAATTGACCGGATTTTGTCGTTGCCGGTGCCCAGCAACCCACCCAAGGAGGGCGACACCCCCCCCGAAGCGAGGCCAAAAAAGGCTTCTGCCAGCTCGGCTTCGACCGCACCGGAATTCATCTTCTCGATCAAATCCCAGGCCCGAACGTAGCAGGCCAGCGCGACTGGGTTGTGATTGGTTTTATCGGCGAGCAAGGCCACATCTTCCAAGCCAAATAGTACTGGGGACCCGCCATCCAAAAAGCGATCCGTATCGTTGCGGATCTGGATGTACAACGGAACCATGTTAAACGGTTCTGCAGATATTGCGAAATCGACACGTTCGATGGGGCCCGCCTTGGCGATCAACCCGGATGTTGCCAGCACCTGTTTTCCCCGAAGCGCTTTCAACAGGATGCTTGGCTTGCGCTCACCGGTTTTCATGTACTTGTCGGGGTGGTAGTCAATTCGGTAGCGACCGTCCGTGGCGGTGATTGCCTCTCCCATTTTTTCTGTTCTAAACAAGGGCTTGTAAAACACCTCGACCTGAACCCCTGCTTCCGGGATGCCGCCGTTGCCAGTCACTACGCCTTGCACCACCCACGCGGTGCCTTTGGGTTGGGTCGACTCTCCGTCTCCATCGCGATCTTGCGGATTATTCGGTGGCTTCGGATTGGGTTGCGGCGCATTTTCGCGTTGCATGACGACAAGAATGTGCCACACGTTTTCTGACCGCTCCGGCACGCCGACGTCGATGCTCGAAAAGGCCAAATCCGCCATCTCCGTTGAAAATGCCAATGACTGCCAGTCGATTGCTTCCGCGCTCACCGGCAATTGAAATTGCGCAACACCGCTCTCATCCACGCCCACCGGCCCCAAGTTGTATGAAGTCCTGTCTGTTGATGAGAAAGTGAGCGAAGCCTTCGAGCCAGCCATGCGCTTGCCGCGCTTGGTTTCGAAAATGGCGCGAAGTCGCGTAAGCGCATGAAGCGTTGGGGTCGATGGGTCACCACTGCTCAACTGATGGGCCACCAGAACGTAGCGAAAACGCTTGGCAGACACCTTGGCCGGCTGACCGAGTTGCATCTCGGGCGTGCCGCGGTCGCCAACCGTGATTTGATAGCGGCTTTGGGCAAAGTCGATGGCCTTGAACATGTTGGGTTCGAGGGAGATTTCAGGAATCTCACCACGTACATTGGAGGTGCGCGACGGCAACACCCGTTGACGGCCGTTTTTCATCACGAGGGTGATGATCAATTCGGCGTTTTTCAGGGCGCTCTTTTTGTCATCGACTAATTTTATTTCTATTTTCATTCAATTCTCCATCACTCATCAACTTATTATCTGCAAAACTAACTTTTAGTGAACAGTCATGGTTCCATCTAATCTACCCCAAGCCGGTCAAGTGTTTCAGCTAATATACGAATTTCTTTATCTGCTTCTTCTCCAGGCCTTGCTAAATGAAAATGTGGACCGTACTCAAAAATATTTTGTGGTGCGCCAACTGCGAACCAAAGTGTATTTGAAGGATTGCTAAGATAATCTCCCTCCAAATCATAGTAAATAATTCGACCAATTTTACCTTCTATCACCAATTCCTCAAGCCTATTTACCAGTGAAGAATCTTCCCGGTCGCTAGGGTTTCCAATTAGAATCAAATTGTCGATATATATGTTTTCTTCTTCTGCAAGCTGAATTGCAACGTACGACAACAAGACTGATCCATAACTGTAGCCCATTAAATTAATTTGACCTTCTTTACCTAATCCTGATTGAACATCTGCCTTGATCTGTTCAAATGCACTTGTAATTTGTGGTTCTTTTAGCCAGTTATTATTGAATTGGGGAGTTCCAAAAAAGGTCCCATCTTTATAGGTTGCCGTGAAAATAGCATCAGAATTGGTGTTGCCATGAGTCGCATCGATTCTTGTAAACCCCTCGATTCCTGCTTCATCGAATTCAGCCTGAAATCTCGGAATGTAGTTCCATCCGGCTTGATCATTTCCTGCACCGCCAACAAAAAATATCATGCTATTCTCGTAGTCATCGGTTTTTTGTTGGTAACCACCATATCGACTTGAATCATCAGATTCAAATATCTGAATCGCCCCTTTTGGCCTTTCTTTTTCCTTGACTCCCATTAATTCGATATCCATCATTCCAACGTCAGATTCCAAAAGAAGTAGCACGAGGAACCGCCCTTCAGGATCTATACCAATGGTCGGTTTCCCATGCACATATTCATACCGATTTAGGCCATCTATTACGCCATATGGATCACAAGATATCCATCTGGCAACTCCGATATGTAGATACCTTGCTCCATGATACGAAAACCCACTCTCCTCATCCCGCTCCTTCCCGGTGTATCGATACCGCTTGGCACTGAATTCCGTTGATTCAACGCCAATATGATAGGCGGTGGTGCCGTAAGGATGAAATTCTTCATAACTGATCATGGCAACCGGTTGTCCAGGATTCGCATCACCCAATTCAAGCACCGCCGATCCCAAATGATTCGCCAATTGATAACGAACAACTGGATTGAAACCGGCTGTACTGTTGGTATCGACTGTTTTTGTTTCGATTAACGCGATACGCTGCTGGTCATCCATGACATGCAGGCTGTCTCTTACCAGTTGAATTTCTCCATTGACACGCTTGCGAAATATCTCCCAACCACCCAGGTAAATGCGTTCTTCAACCAGAGAAGCACGCTTTTCCCAAACCTTTCTAGTTCTCTGCCCGCCGGCATCATAGACATAGTAGGCATCCCCACCGCCTTGGAGGTTAACGTGCCGCAGCTGTTCGGCAACATCCCAATCCATCACCGGCAGATGCGGCATCGCGGTCATGCTGCCGTGTGCGTTGTAGGTGTAGTGTTCATCGAAAGGATTTTCGATATCGCCCAAGGTGCTTGACAATAGCCGGTTGCTGTCTGGCGCATAGGCATAGTCGCGCGTCCACCCGCTCATATGGTCGGTGGGCCGGCGGTGCTTCATCTGTTCGATATTGCCGACTGCGTCGTATCGATATTCCTGAAAGTAGGGCTGCAGTTCATTGGGATTGAGGTGGTTAATTCTTTCCCAGCCATTGGCATGGTCAGGAATCAGTGCCTGGGTTTTGTGTTCTCTGCCTGTCGCCCGGATCAGCCGGTACAGCGCATCATAGCGATACGCTCGATGGCCGTCTGTCTGGACGCCGCCGTGGATGATTTCCGGTTGCGCAGCGTCGATGATTTCGGCGATGTTACCGACGGGATCATAGGTGTAGCTCAAATCCTGCCAGGTCTTGTTGCCTTCACGGCTGATCAATTGTTCTAACCGATAGGTATCCGCTTCATACTGGTATTTGGTTTCGACGCCGTTTCCATAGCGGATCAATTGCCGCTGCCCCTTGGCGTCATAATCGATGCGCCGCACATAGGCCTTTTCGGTTTCGCCGTGAACCGACACATACACCTGATCCAAAGCGCCGGATTCGTCATAGACATGGCGGGTCATACTGGCGCGGATGGTGGCGTTTTGGGGAGACGCCGCGTGCGAGACGCGGTTTAGCGCATCGTAGGTTGAATGACTGATGAATAACTCCTCTTCCAACTGAGACTCCAGACCCTTATTCCAGTCGACCGTGTTTTTGTAATCACTCGCCAGCGATCGTTCGGCGGATAAGAGATTGCCTTTGAAATCGACTGCAAGTGTCCTGCTGCGCCCGGATTGGTCGTAGGCTGACACGGCAGCGCCAATCAGATTGGTTTGTTTGTGGGTTTCCGAATCGGGGTGGTCGCTGTCAATGAATTCACTCAGTCCAACCCGTTTGCTGATGCCATCTTCAAGGACATCGCTGGCGACGGGCCGGTTGAGTTCGTCATAGGTAGTTGCAAACACATGCCCGCGGCTGTCCCACCTTTTAATGACCTTGCCCTGGATATCGTACAGGATCCAGCGTTCACCGCCATCCATGCTGTCCTGATAGAGGGCTGGCTTCGGATTCTCCCTATCTGGCGGTGGCAGCAGGCAATAGCGATACTGCATCACGATATTGCCCCCTGCATCCACAACGGAAAGCAGGTTGCCTTCAATATCCAGATAGGTTCGGGTCGCATAGTGTTCATCGACGTACTGCCCGGGCTGATCGCTATCTTCCAAGCGGTTGTGAGCAACGGAATATATTGTTCTTCCGAGCGCATCCGCATGCGACTCGGCAGGGGTGGCCACATGCGGTTCGGTATGTTGGGCCGCCCGCTGCTGCTCGGCACCCTCATCTCCGTTGATCCGTTGGGCATACCAACTTGGCGAATAGTCGCTGCTTTCCAGACCTGAAAAAAAGTGGCCGACGTCCGGGTCTGCCGTGTAATCGGTTAACGTTGAGCCATCTTCACCAACGAGGAACAGATTGTCATTCACATCCCAGGACTGCTGGTGCCAGGCATCGAAGACGACTTTTTCGTAGGTTTTGTTCGGATTCAGCTTGCAGACATGGCGCCCTGCCGCATCGTAAAAAAGGATGGGGGTGATGCCGATTTCGACCAGTTCTGGCGAATTCTCGAACGCGGGCGTCACGCTGAAGTAGGGTTCGTACTGTTTAACCGGATTGCCGGCATTGTTGAAAATGGTTCGGCCGTTGCCGACCCAACGGACCTGCGGCGGGTCTAACGCCCGGGTATCGACCTCGACGACAGTTCCATCTGGCTGCACCTGTTTGGCGATACCCGGTTCCGCCTGGGCTTTAACCATGACCACATTGCCGGAACCATCGCTGTATTCATAGTGATCCAAGAATTGCAGCGGGTCTGAAATCGTGCTGCGAGGCACACCCGTGTCCGCAAAATGCTGTGTGTAGGAGCGGGTTTTGACCCAGGCGGGCCGATGGGTCGTTTTATCGTAGAATCCATATTCCAATGTTGCCGACGGATTGGCGAGATTGTCTCCTTCGGTGACCGCATCATCATCGGGTGGCGTGTGCTCATCGGTTCCCGGCACTTTTCCCATGACTGCCGTCTTGACGACCCATCCATAGGCATCCGTCTCTACCCCACGCCAGTTGTCATTCACATCACGAAGGAATTTCGGGGAAAGGGTGCGGTAGTCGTTGATGGCAATGGTTTGATTCAACTGCCACGCGTCTGCCGGTGCATTGACATCAACGCCCACTTTGCTGACTGAACTGCTGGTTGGAAGGAACTGATAGGGATCCAGTTGGTTCCAGCTGGTAGCACCGAAGGCGTCTTGCGACCCAAAGGGGATATAAAACCGCTCCGAGATTGCTTCTAAACGAAAAGGATCATGGAATACGGCGGTCCCAGACGGCACCCACCAGTGACCGTCACCATGCAGATCAATATAACCGCCTTCGAAGGACTCCGGATCGACTTTGTCGCCATAGATGGCTGAGAGAAGTGCAGGTGTAAAAGCGAGCTGGTAGCTCCGCCAGGCGATGCCCAGCGGGCTGGGCCGGCCTGCGTCGCGCTGGCCATCCAGGGTGTCGTTGGCGAAGCGTGTTTCGCTGCAGGAGAGCAATCGCTTTTCATCTGGGCCCGCGCTCGCTGCGGTCCCAGTCGAATCGTTACGCAGATAGTCGACCGGGGTGGCCGAGGTAAATTTCTCGACGAGATGATCAACGGAAAATTTGGCCTGCCCCCACTGCCACTCCAGGCCCAATTCAAAGCTTACGTTTTTCCACGAGATCGGCATGCGCAGCGGCGCACTCAATGTCTGGAAATCATGATTGCCCAACAGACCATAGTCGTCATCGGTGTAGGACGCCTGGCTGACCACGCATTGGGTTTGCTGCTGTTCGCTGCGAATCGCTTCAGGGCCGTCGAATCGGCGTCCATAATTGATGGCCGCCGTTAACAAGGGGTTGCCATAGGTATCGTGCGCCAGTTGCAGGGAATGGCTGATTCTTGGGTCTAGTGGATTGCGATCGAGGGTGATGTGGATGGATTCGGCATTCAATGTCTGGAAGACGGCATGTTGATGATCGGATTTGGGTTGGACCTTCCGGATCGCGCACGTGGCGGTTGCGATTGAAAATGGATATTTTTCCTTTGCGGTTCCATCCAGCCCATAGGTTTCAGTGCGCACAGCCATGCCTTTGCAAGCACGCAGGGCCTCCCGCCACTCGGCTGGCGACAAGCCTTCGGGCAGTTCCGGCTGACTGAGCTCAAAAGCAGCCAGGTGCGCATATTCCGGATTGTCGTGTGTGCAGTACTCTTGCTCGTACTGATTCAGAATGCGTTCCCGGTCCAGATAGGCCCCGGTGTGAAACCAGGTTTTTGTGAGGGTGGGCGGCTGATGAAGTACCTTTTCAACCACGTTGCTGCTCTGGCCTTTGACAAAATGCTCGTATGCTTCCGAATTGATTTGATCGACGCGCCCGAATCCGCGGAATTCACGTTCGGCATGATCGTAGTAGCCATGATGATAGCGATACGTGTTGACGAACCTGGCGCCGGTGATATGGTCAATCTGTTCGGTTTTGCTCAGGCAATGCACCGGAAAGTGCAGGCGCGTCACCCACGGCTGGCCATTTTTTTTGTCCTCCAGATAAAATTGGGTCGAAGGCGTGTATGCTAACGTGACGGTTTTGCCAAAACCGTTGTGATAGGCTTTCATCAGGTGCGGTTTAACACTTCCCATCAGATCGATGAAGCGAATCTGTTGCCCGCGGTGGGCCGGCAATGGGGACGACCACACCACACAGGCCGTTCCGGTGCCCAACAGATCGATGACCGAAACAGCATTGAGATCATTTATTTCAGGGAAAGGGTTCAGGGTGTGATGGGCCTGACCCCAACTGTTGCCGCTGTTGTTCAGCCAATATCTGAATTCATTTTTCCCCAGGTAAACGATGTCTGTTGTGCCCGAACCGTCGAGATCCGCCAGACGAATGTGGCTGGCCGTAAACTGGTCGGCATTGTTGAAGGTCGGGCTGCCGGACATGGTCACTTTGGCCCCGAAGCGGCCATAGCCGAGGTTGGGCCAGTAGACGATACGGCCATTGCGGATACGGACGATGTCACTGAGTCCATCGCCCGTCATATCAGCAATAAAGATGCTTTCGGCGTCGCTGGAAAAAATGATTTCCGGGCGTCCCGCCTCACCGGCTGTTAAGGATATATTCGCCTGATCGTAGCCCGCTTTCCCTTTGGATGGATACCATCGGAAAGCCCTTTCCTCACTGATCAGAATATCGGGCTTTCCGTCACCGTTCAGATCGATGATTCTAAGGTTAGGATCGTTGAAATCGATACGTGGGACTTGAGGAAACGACACGAAGTCGTTCCATTCGATTTCGCCACTGAATTGATAATAGCCCCGGGTGATCCCATTGGTGGAGACCAGCGATTTGATTCCATTATTGTCAAGGTCCTGGAACTGCCATGCGCTGCCCAAGCCTTTCAAGGATGGCGATGATGACAGCATACGCGCGGCGGATAATTGGGCGCCACCTTCGTTATGGCGGTAATACAGCGCACCGGCATGTTCGCTGACGACGCCTGACAGCCCTTCGCCGAACAGATCCACCCACTGGTAGTTTCTGCTGTTGACTCCTTCGGGCAAGGACTCGAGGCTGTCCGGAGCGACAGATTGCAGTTCGTCGTTCCATAGATGGGCCTGGTACTCGAATTCCATGGGGGGCATGGAATCATCGAATTCCATGGAACCGTTGCTGTTTCGTTTGTAGCCGATCGTGTTGGCTGAATTGAGAAAGCTGAAACCATCGACATCGGTTTGGTAATTGAACGTCAAGGCTCGAATGAGTTCCGGTTGATCCCCCAATTCAGGAAAGTCATGAAACAGCAATACCCGCTGACAACGGCGATAGGTCCTGATTTCAAAACCGGAGCGATAGATGGAAAATGCATCGTGGCGGGCTGGCCAGGTCGTGTCGGGATCTGAACCGGGCAAGTCACCACTGTGGTCGCCATAATCGAACACCGTTTGGAACAAGAAGTCGCGATCATCGAGCGCCGTCGAAAACAGCATCTCGTCATCGATGCCCTGCTTGAAGCGCGACGATTTGATGCCATAGAGCACCTTTTTCAGATAAACCTGGCTGTGGGGTCTGCCTTTGCGGTGCGCCTCGTGGGTTGCTGCAAAATCGATATGTTGATCATCATCCTTCTGATAAATATATCGCGTTACGTGCCCCTTATCATCGTAGGTAAAGTCGGCAAGCCATCTGAAGGTTTTGGCCCGGTTGCCCGGCTCAAACACACAAGCTTGATCATGATAGCCGTAGACAGTGGTGACGTTTGTGGATGAAACAGTACGCCACCATATTCGATTGCTGCGTCTGTCCCGCCATCGTTCGATCTTACTAAACGCCGCTTCTGTTCTCGGTCGATAGCGCCTCACCTCCCAGCTGATGTCTTCAACACCATTTGCCAAGGGGATAGAATTTACCTTTTCACGCCAGTCTTTTCCCTCCTGTTCGAGTAACGGGACCAGATCCTCGAAACCACTCAGCGTATAGGTATCGCTGTCGGCGTCGTCATCATAGGACGGCAACCTTTTTTCCGTTTTCCTGGCGATGGAAGGCAGTGTCAATGACCATCCCAATCCAAAGACGCCGTTTCCGCCACCAGAGTCATATGCTATCGATATCTGCGGCGCAAAGCCGCGCGCTGGGGACACCGGCAGGGGAATGGAGAATGATGATGTGCCGGTAACGGGATTGGCCGCAAAATTTTCGCTGATACCACGGATTGCGCCGCCGCCTTTGGGCAATTCAATATTGGTGGCACTTGTTTGGCTTTGGGTAGTGTCAGCACGTTCCATTGCGTTGTTGATCATATTCGATGGCAATTTGGGTTCCATAGGCTACCATCCGGAATATCGTCTATATGGTGGTGAGAAAGTCAGGTACCGGGTCGCTCCGCAGTGGTTCTCCACAATGGCCGATTTCAGTATTATTCCTATAAATCTTTCACCCATCAGTTTTTCCACTCCTGTTGATATAAACTGCCATTTTTGAATTGGCTAACCCGAAACCAAGCTAGTAAGCCCCTGGCACGAATGCAGAATAATTATCAACAAATGCATCTGAAGAACCGATTCCCGGGCATATTTTCTACACTCATTAATTTGGAAAAAAGCGTTGTTTAGAATAGACAGTAGATGCTAATGGAAAAAATTAAAAACGGAATGTTGAAGGATTACCGCCTGCAGCTGAAAATCAAAAAGAGTTAAGTCTTCATTTAGTGATACAAGACCTTAATATCAAAGTTATACACTCCACTATTGTGAACGAAAGAGCTCTATGATAGTTCTGCATCACTGCTCATCTAAGAACATCGCCAAATTTTGTCTGTTTCCATATGAATAGCCACGTATGAATGAAAGAGAAATTACCTCATTTTGTTATAACATCATCAGTCACAGGTGAATAATCACATCACAATACCATTTTTAAAATTAGCTCTTTCACCGCGATGTCAATAGGAAGCCGAATACATCAATCCCGGCCCTATTCGGAAACACCTGTCGAAGGAACTTGCCGTCCAGCAGCCTATGTATCAGTCACTTTATGTCGTGGGGAAAAAAGTCGGCCTCCGTTATCCGGTCCCAAGTTACTTGAATTACCAACCCGAATTTCCTCCGATTTACAAGGAAATGGCTGAAAAACTGAAATTATTTTAATTTTGTTTTGGTTTGTGCTTCTGCTTGGCATCGGCTTAATATGGCTTGCGAGCGAATAGATAAATCTTAAATGATTTGGGCAGCACCTAAAGAAAGCCTATGATATCAAGATGCTAAATGCAAATTTTATGTCTTCCCTGGTACTTATGTGGGATGGCAAGCTATATGGCAAAAGCGTTAGGCCAAATAGATTCAATTTTTGTTATCTCTATCCTGTATGTTATTGCAATCCAAGGATAGAAAATGCACGCAAGAATATAGAATGTTTCCAGTACTGGTATTGGACAATTAACGCGATAAACAATGGAAAGATCATATCGATTTTTTGACGATAGGATATTAATAAGCATATACTTAAATAGGTCTGCAGCTCTCGCCCGCTGCGAAAATTCGACGCTTTTTTCTTCCTCGGCCCAAGATCCTGCTATGCATGCAGATCGGTGGATTTGTTACTTGATCAGGCTCTTGAATTAAGAAACCAAAGAAATGGAGAGCATCATGCAAAAAGAGACAGACAATGAAAACAGCTCTGGAGAAAAAAATAGAGGTAGTGGTAAAAGTCGAAGTGATGGAACAGGAGGAGGTTTCGGTCGTGGCGGTGGTGGTAAGGGGGGGCGTCGGAAATAACCTTCTCCAGGTTTCCTTCTAAATAATTTTACATCTCAAAGGCACCCTCTCCCGATATAGTTTTCGGATCATGGGCCTGTCGCATGGGTTCCTGAGCTCGGGATTTCCTAACTGAAGTTTTACAGCAAAATCGAGAATCTGCCATTCTTGGGCTGTAACCTGCTGAAATTACAACGCCGCGATTGAGCCGGCCACCAAAAGGTAGTGCCACAAAATCCCGGATTTTCCATTGACCGACGGTACCTTAACCATTAAATTGGGGGTGTCTCTTCATCAAGGAGCCTCCCATGTTCGCTCGGGTCAAAACATCTGGCAACTATCAGTACCTGCAAATCGTCGAAAACCGCAAGGAAAAGGGCAAGGTCAAGCAGCGGGTCATCGCCACCGTCGGCCGTATGGACCAACTGCAGTCCAAAGGGCGCGTGGAAACCCTCATCCGCTCGCTGTCCAGGTTCTCGGAACAGGCGCTGCTGATTATTTCGGGCCAAAGCGATCTGGCGGTCGATGCCAGAAAGATCGGGCCTGCGTTGATATTCGAACGCCTTTGGAAAGAAACCGGGGTCAAGGCCGCGATTGCCCGGGTGCTGGCTGGCCGCAAGTTCGAGTTCGATGTGGAGCGTGCAATCTTTCTCACGGTGCTTCACCGATTGATGGTATCGGGTTCCGATCGTTGCTGTCACCGCTGGTGCCGTGACTAAACCATCGACGGCATCGATGACTTGGATCTTCACCACCTTTACCGGGTGATGGACTTTTTGGGTGAAGAAATCCAGGACCAAGATGGGGCCAGCGTCTTTTCACCCCGATGCAGCAAGGATCTTGTAGAGGAGTTGATATTCACCCATCGCCGATCGGCTGAAGACGCGATTTAAGATTGCGCGGATATGCATTGTCGCCGATCGTGGCATGATCAGTGCCGATACCCTGAAGCAACTTGAATCCGAAGACAGCTCAATTCCTTATATTCTCGGCGCCCGTATGCGCAAGGTCAAACAGATTCGGGACCGTGTTCTGTCTCAACCAGGCCGGTACAAACTGGTCCGGCCCGAAAGCAGTGACCGGAACAAACCGGCTCCGCTGAAGGTCAAACAGGTGGAGATAGACGGCTGTCGCTACATCGTATGCGTCAATACCCGCCAGCAGCGCAAAGATGCCGCCGATCGCCAGGCCATCGTCTCGGCATTGACCGAGCAGCTCAAGAAGGGTCCCAAAAGCCTGGTTGGCAACAAAGGCTTTCGAAAGTATGTGAAGATCGAAAAAGGCAGCACCAGTATTGACGAAAAACGAATCAAGGATGACGCTCGCTTTGACGGCAAATGGGTGCTTAAAACCAACATGGATCTTTCTGCCGATCAAGTGGCACTGAAGTACAAGGAGTTGTGGCAAGTAGAAAAGGTCTTCCGGGACGTCAAGTCGTTACTTACGACCCGTCCGATTTTCCATCAGAAAGACCGCACGATCCGGGGCCATGTGTTTTGCAGCTTTCTGGCACTGGTCCTTCGCAAAGCGCTTGATCGGCGACTGTCGCAAGCGGGCCACCGCTTTGAGTGGTCCGAGATCGAGCAGGATTTGAAAGCTCTGCAACGAGTGACCATCGAGGAAGATGGCAGGCACCTTTCCATCAGGAGCCAAAGCAAGGGCGTCTGCGGCAAGATCTTTCAAGCAGTCGGGGTCGCCATGCCGCCGACGATACAGCAAGTTCGAACCGAACCTGAAATCTTCAAAGGTAGTGCCAAGAACATTGCTGCGTCTTGTAGCATTCTGAAATGATTAAATTTTTAAAATTCGACTGTTAAACTTGAGCTAAGGGGTCTGACCATCAATGCCACCAACCAGGTGTGGGCCACCGATATCACGTTTATTCCCATGGCCAGCGGTTACATGTATCTGCACGCATTCGACACCGGCAAGGCGCTACGGCAGGGCCTGGGCCGATGGCTCGATTACTACAATCACGAGCGAGGCCATTCGTCCCTTGACGACAGAACCCCGGATGAGGTTTACTACGGTCTGCCCCATCCTTTCGCCGAGGCTGCCTGATGCCTTTTTCGCTTTTCAAAAGCATTCGGCTCATAGCTTATCCGACACCTCAGGCTGTCCAGCCGATGGGGTCCACCTACACCTGCGTTTATTTTGCAAGTGGCCAGCATCTATTGTATCAATCCCATCGCGAACATCTATAATTCCAAGACATCCTCGGCGATCTCAACGGTATACCATTCATGGCCGCATCCACCGTCTGATTCGAGATGAACGATTTTCCGTCTCTTTACCGGAATCCCCTTAAAATCAACCTGTGAATATTTCCCGATGACTTTGGCCATCACGACTTGCTTACAGTTTGGACAATATTTCGTACCCATGATCTTTATCTCCTTTTGATGGATGCACCCAGTCAAGGATTAACCCAATTTTCGATTAATTGATTGCTCCGATCCCTTCGACCGATAGTATGTTACCGAATTCCTAAAACAATTGATCCCCTATGAGGCCTTCGGTATCTCCGCTTGACTGGTTTTCCCGATAGACGTTTTCAAATTTTAAAATACCATCATGCGTTTTTCCGCTAAACGCCTTAACACCTTCCCCGGTGCCCGGCCCAAACCCTTGCTTGGTGGAACGGATGCCGGAGATCAGGCAGCCCCGCTATGTCCCCCCTGAAGAGGATTTCTGGAAAGTCTACGAAGCCGCTGATGGTCAGGACAAGGTCATGCTGTTGGCGTTTTTGCACCTGGCAGCCCGGCGGGGTGAAGTTTTCCGTATCACCTGGGCGGATGTGGATTTCGGGAACAGCAGGATCAGACTGTGGACCCGGAAACGTCATGGCGGAACCTACGAATACGATTGGTTGCCCATGACCCAGGAATTGCGGAAATCGCTACGGTGGTGGTGGGAGCAGCGGCCGATTAAGGACCAAGCCCATGTTTTTCTGTGTCTTGATAAAAACCAAAAGGCCTGGGATTATTTCGGCCAGCCGTTCAAATACCGACTGTATTTCATGCAAACGCTTTGTGAGAAGGTTGAAGTCACGCCTTTTGGGTTTCACGCAATAAGGCACCTGTCGGCATCCATTCTGTTCAAACTGGGATATGAAGTGGGTGTCATCCAGCTAATCCTGAGGCACAAAAGCCCGAGCACTACGGAACGTTACTTAAGAAGCATTGGAATGGAGAGGGTCCGGGAGGCGCTTGAAGATCTGAAACCGGCTGATCCAAAGATATTGCCATTCGGGTCGACGGGAAAAGCCCCCGAAAACAAAAAAGCCGTCTGAGGAGCCGTCAACTCCTCAAGCGGCATTTAACAGGTTTTACAACCTATTGTAATCTTTGGTGATCCCAGCGGGATTCGAACCCGCGTTACCGGCGTGAGAGGCCGGCGTCCTAAACCACTAGACGATGGGACCGTTTGAAGGTGGGGCTTGAATATAGAAAAGATACCGGGTTGTCAACTTCAATTTCGGGACAGACCGTTGAAAAGCCGCCGAAATTCGCCGGTGGACAGCTGGACTTCGGTGCCGGTGCAGCCACCGCCCGTGCCTCATTCAGTCGGGGCGTGGGCCGCTGGCTGCTTGCCCTGTCTGCGGCCGAACAGGATGTAGATCGAGACCCCCACAAACGGGACGAGGGCCACGATGAGCGCCCACAGGCCCTTGGCCTGGATGGACCCGAAGTCCTTGCGGGCAATGTCTAACAGCGCCACGCAGGTCATCAAAAAGAAAGCGATTCCGGTGAGAACCACGAACATGCCGGTGCTCATGCGCTGTCAGCCTTTCAGTTTGTCCGCGATGTCGAGGATGGTGTTGACGTAGTATTTGCTGTGGTTGTAGTGGTAGACGACTTTATAAGCCTTCTCGCGGGAGATGCCCGGCTTCCACCCGTAATGCTTCAGGTAGCTGGCCACGCTGAAGATGGCGTCGGCATGGACGAACAGGTCTATCTGGCCGTCGGCGTTGCCGTCTTTGGCGTAAGGGGCGATGTTGCTGGGCATGAACTGGGATATGCCCATGGCGCCGGCGTAGGATCCCTTGATGCGCGTGGGATCGACCCCCTCCTCTTCCGTATAGGTCAAAAACGCCTTCAGTTCCTTGTAGGCCCAACTCGCTTTCTGATCGGCCTTTTTTTCAAATTTTTCGCGGGACATGCGGCGGGTGTCGTTGGGGAGATTGTCCCAGATGGCCTGGCGCGGCGCCGCTTCAGACATGGCCGCCAGGGTGCACAGGGTGTTGATGACCGACTTGTTGCCGGTGTAGGTTCCCAGCTTGGTTTCCACCAGAATGATGGCGGTGATCACTTCCTTGTCCACCCCGAAAGCTGCCTGGGCGGCTGCCAGTGCCTCGCTGTGGGTCTGCATGTAGGCCCGAGCCGCTGCGATCGGCTGCGGGCGGGCGAACTGATCGTAATTCAAGGTGGCTTCATTGTGCAGGAAGTAGGCGCTGACCCCGCTCTCTTCGAAGGTGACATCGGGGCTGGCGAAAAGGGCCTGGATGCGGGCGCTGTCGAAGCCGTCGGCGATGAGCCGCTCTTGTAGGATCGCATAAGGTTCAGGCTCGCCGGCTGCGCTGGCACAGCAGCTCGCCGCGATCGCCAACACCAAGACGGCGGCCATGGCAGAATTTTTGAAGGGGCTGTATTTAAACGGCCGTGCATCACATCCCATTAACGCCTATCTCCTGTCGTTGAGGGGTCGTCCACCGAGGTGTCGCGATCGGTGTCGACGCCGGTTAAACCGTCGGGCTGGTGACTATGACATACCATATCGAGGCCTTGATGATCCAGTCTTGATTCCAGACGGCACATGGTCGCCGGGCAGCGCTCATCGAATTTGGTTTTTCAACGGCTGCGCCGACTGTTCGCCGGCCGACCGTCCGATTGCCCGCCTCGAGTTGCCAGGTCGGAGCGGACGTGGTAGTCGATCTTGAAGCACTAAACCCACTATCCAGCGGCGGATGCCATGCCAGCCAAACCCCAAAAAACGCGTTTTATCTGCCAGTCGTGCGGATATGCATCGCCCAAGTGGATGGGCCGCTGCACCGAGTGCGGCGCCTGGGACACCTTTGCCGAGGAGGTGCGGCGGTCGGCCAGGCCCGGCGGCAGGACCATCGCCGGCAGCGACAACCGTCCGGTTCCCATCGACGCAGTGGAGATAACCGAAGACCAGCGCCTGTCCACGGGGATCCAGGAGTTCGACCGCGTGCTGGGCGGGGGGCTGGTGGCCGGCACCCTGGTGCTGATCGGCGGCGACCCGGGCATCGGCAAATCGACCTTGATGCTGCAGGCCCTGCACGGCATCGCCACCGCCGGTCACAAGGTCCTTTACGTTTCCGGTGAAGAGTCGGTCCGCCAACTAAGGTTGCGCAGCCGCCGCCTGGGGTCCGGGTCTCCCAACCTGCTGGTGGTGTCCGAAATCGACATCGACGCCGTCATGTCCATGGTGAAAAGCGAACAGCCCGACGTGCTCGTGACCGACTCCATCCAGACCATGTTCAGCCCCGAGATCACCTCGGCGCCGGGCAGCGTGAGCCAGGTGCGCGAATCCACCATGCGGCTGATGCTCATGGCCAAGCGCACCGGCATTCCCACCTTTCTGGTGGGGCACGTGACCAAAGAGGGTGCCATTGCCGGCCCCCGCCTGCTCGAGCACATGGTTGACACGGTGCTTTACTTCGAGGGCGACCGCAACCACATTTTCCGCATCCTGCGGGCGGTGAAGAACCGCTTCGGTTCCACCAACGAGATCGGCGTCTTCGAAATGCAGCCGAACGGCCTGCGCCAAGTTGCCAATCCCTCGGCCGTGTTCTTGTCAGAGCGCCCGGAAAACGCCCCCGGCTCCGTGGTCACCGCCAGCATGGAGGGCACCCGACCCATCCTGGTGGAGTTGCAGGCCCTGGCGTCCAGCACCAGTTTCGGGACGCCACGCCGCACCATCCTAGGCCTCGACCAGAACCGGGTGGCCCTGCTGGTGGCGGTGATGGAAAAACAGCTGGGCATGCACCTGATGGGCCACGACATTTTCATGAACGTGGCTGGCGGGGTCAAGATCATGGAGCCGGCCGTGGACATGGGCATCGTGTCGGCCATCGCCTCCAGCTTCCTGGACCGTCCCATCCGCAAGGACACCCTGGTACTCGGTGAGGTCGGCCTGGCCGGGGAGGTGCGTGCGGTGGGCAACGTGGAGATCCGGATTGCCGAGGCCCACAAGATGGGATTCACGCGCATTGTCGCCCCCGCGGGAAGCCTGAAGCGCCTGCGTTCGCCCCAGGGAATCACCGTGGCCGGCGTGCGCACCGTCAGCGATGCGGTCGAGATTCTTTTTTGAAGGCGGACTCAATTTCAGGGCCGTATGAAACTGCTTCCAAAAAATCTTCAACTAATTGATTTAACTTGACATGATACGGTTGAAAAGATATGACCTCAACCAAACGAAAGCGCAATCCGTGGGCCGACCACTACACCCGTCGGGCTCAAGATGACCAGTTCGCGGCCCGGTCGGCCTACAAGCTCCAGGAGATTCAACAAAAACACCGCGTTCTCAAGCGTGGTGCGCGGGTTCTGGACCTGGGATGCGCACCGGGCTCCTGGCTGCAGTTCGCCGCCCGCAGCGTCGGCCCGCAGGGCCGCCTGGTGGGCATCGACCTGACGCCGGTGACGATTGTCTTGGCGGATATCGTAACCGTGATCACGGCCGACGTGGCCGATGCCCAGGCCCACTTGGCCGCATTGGGGCAGACCCGCTTCGACGTGGTGCTCAGTGACATGGCGCCGGCCACTACCGGTAATCGCCATGTGGATGAGGCCCGATCCATCGGCCTGTGCGAGGCAGCCCTGGCGGTTGCCGAACAAACCCTGGTTGCCGGCGGTCATTTTGTTTGTAAAGTTTTTCAGGGGCCGGATTACAAGGCTTTTGCAGACGCGGTCAAAACCCGATTCGAGCGGCAAACGGCCTTGCGACCGCACAGCACCCGCAAGGCCAGCCGAGAGGTGTTCGTGATCGGGCTGAACAAAAAGGAAACAGTACCACCATGACGGCCTATTCGCCGCTTCACGGACGGGCCCCGGTCGGGTTTTTCCACTACGTACAATTGGAGGCATGCATGTCAGGACACAGCAAATGGTCAACCATCAAGCACCGCAAAGGTGCTCAGGATATCCGTCGGGGGAAGATCTTCACCAAATTGATCAAGGAGATCACGGTCGCCGCGAGGTTCGGCGGCGGCGAAATCGACGCCAACCCGCGGTTGCGCAGTGCTGTCGCCGCGGCCAAAACGGAGAACATGCCCAAGGAGAACATCGAGCGGGCCATTAAAAAGGGCACCGGTGAACTGGAGGGGGTCAGCTACGAAGAGAGCTCTTACGAGGGCTACGGTCCGGGCGGAGCGGCCATCCTGGTAGAATCGTTGACGGACAACAAAAACCGCGCCGTGGCTGAAATCCGTCACATATTCAACAAATACGGGGGCAATATGGGTGAAAACGGCTGCGTGGCCTGGATGTTCGACAAAAAGGGCTACTTCAACGTGGACAAGGCCCACGTCAATGAGGAAGCGCTCATGGAGATCGCTCTGGAGGCCGGTGCCGAAGATGTCCGCGAAGAGGAGGACAGTTTCGAGGTGATCACCGCGCCCGAGGACTTTGATGCCGTCAAGGCTGCTCTGGCGGACGCCCAGATCCCCTTTAGCGACGCCGAGGTGACCATGCTGCCCCAGAACATGAGCACTTTGGAAGGTAAAGACGCCGAACGCATGCTCAAACTCATGGAGGCCATGGACGACTGCGACGACGTTCAGAAGGTCTACACCAACGCCGACATTCCCGATGAGATGGTGGATGCCATGTAGCAGGCGCCTCCAACCCGCGCGAACCTTCGAATACCGTCCTCACCTTCTGGTGAGGCCGGTTTTTTGTGCGATCGTACGCCACGCTGCCACATCGCCCGGCCGATTGCTGTCCTATAATCCCCAACGGTGATTTTTTATCCGTCGCGTCACACGCCCATTTCGGATTCGACCATCGCCCACGTGAAAAATTGGAACTTTAGCAGCGGGCGGTGATTACTATTCTTGCCCGCTGATGTCGCCGGCCGCCCCTTTCCGTTCCGAAAAAGAAGAATTTAAAATTCTTATTTTAATCGTGATTACAAATTGTTACAGTAAAATGAACGACCTAATGAGAATATGGCGCTTTTTTTGCTTACCTATTGTACGATTCCAAATGACCCGATAAAGGCCAACCATCTGAAAGGATGGTGCGCAAAGCTACTCGTCTAAATCTTTGCTTGTCCGGAAAGAGATGGCAGGAGGGCTACCGAGGGCAAGCGGTTACATCCTCCGTGGAGTTGCCGGTTGTCGTTAAACCAAGATACGGAGGTTGATTGTATGATAAGAAGGTCGGCAACTTTTCACACCAAAAATTATTGTACCAACCCCATACTCTTCCTGGTTTCCACAATCGGTATCTTTCTAATAACCGCATCGGCGTTTGCTGACTCGGTGAAACTATCCTGGGATCCCAACTCCCCCAAGCCAACGGGATATCGGGTATATCAGCGTACCCAAGGTCAGGCGTATAATTTCAATAGGCCGGTTTGGACCGGCTCCTATTCCACCGCCACCGTAAAGAATCTAAATGAAAACACCCAATACTACTTCGTTGTTCGGGCCTATAGTGGCAATCTGGAAAGCGCAAACTCCAACGAAGTCGCCTTCAAGTCGGCACCTTCGGCATCGCCGCCCCCCAGTTCGGGCAGCGCATCATCGGGAAGTTCTGAGACATCAACCAGCGGTGCTACCAGCGGTTCCACAACGGTTTCCGGCGGCGCCGTGGTCATTGAGGCCGAAAACTACAACACCAAGGTCAGCCGTGGAGGACGCAGTTGGGTAGTCGCCGCTCAGAGCGGCACGACCGTCATGAAAACCACCCCCGACGCCGGTGCTAACGTGGCCAGCGGCTACGTTTCAAAAAGCCCCTTCATGCGGTTCAATTTGAGCTTTACCAGAACCGGGATTCACTACATCTGGATTCGGGGAAAAGGTGTCAGCAATGGTAACACCGTGCATGTGGGACTTGATGGCAAAGCGGTTACCACCGCTGAAAAAATCGGTATCCCGGTCAACCAGGGTTTCACCTGGTCCGCAAGCAGCGGCAGCGGTCGGGCGCGCGTCAATGTGAGTCGAACCGGAGCGCATACCTTGGAAGTTTACATGCGCGAGGACGGCTGCATCGTCGACAAAATCCTCATCAGCACCTCATCCAGCTACACACCTTCGGGCGATGTCGCCGCCAGCGGCGGCACCTCAAGTAGCAGCGTTCCCAGCAGTAGTACATCCAGCAGTAGTACGTCCAGCGGCAGTACCTCCAGCGGCAGCACCTCCGGCGGCGGCAGCACGGCTTCATCCGGCACGGTGGTCCGGCAGGATGGCGGGGCCAACGGACTGGTGACCCTGCAGGCTGAAAAGCACAACGGAAATGTGGACGCCAGCCGCCACAGCTGGGTGACGGCCAATTACGGCGGCACCGCCGCCATGGAAGTGGTGCCCGATTCAGGTGCCCGAATCGCCAGTGGGTACGTCAGCAATAGCCCATACTTGCAGTTCGACGTGGACTTTGTGAAAACTGGCCCCCACTATGTCTGGCTGCGAGGCCACTGCTTGGGAAACGATAATACCGCTCATGTGGGCATTGATCGCCGGGCGATATCCACCAGCCAGGCCATCGCCATTCCGGTAAACAATGACTGGCAATGGTCCGGAACAATGAACACCGGCCAGCGCGCATACTTCAATGTATCCAGCCCCGGCAGGCATACCGTCGAGGTTTATATGCGCGAGGACGGGCTGATGCTGGACCAGATTTGCATCACGACATCTCCGGGCTACCGGCCATAGAGTGTAAAGACGAAGGGGTCGGGAACGACGGGCCAGTGCGCTCCATCGAATGGCCGACAGGTGAAGTGGCCAGGGCATTCAAGCTGACGGGGTTTACCAGAGGCCCGATGAAACAGTCATCCGACCACCATTACAGCGAAACTTCGGTGTTATAAAATAAGGTGCCGTTTTCGCTGCCCCGGCGACCAGCCGATAAAGCAGTTTCTTTCGGCCAGTTTTAATGCCGGTGCGCTCCACGACAGGGCCGCTGCCGGTCGATCGCTCAGGGCAACCAGGTACTTGAGCCGGTGTCCCAGAGGTTTCCGATATCCCAGGTAGTGATGCCGGCTGACCAACCGATCCCACAATGGCTCCCAGTCCGCGCCGCCGACCGGTACGACTGCGGTCGGGCCAAATTCGGTCAGCACACCGGCAACGGTAAAAGCCTCTTTGAAACCAGCGGGTGCGCATGGCCCAACGCCGCAACCCAGATCAATCGTCATGTATTTGGAAGCAAACGCTTTCGATTTGGCTGTCTACATAATATTGCGCTGTAGTGCCAGGTGCCGCAGGGTATCGGGAGGCAGCGACGGCCACCGCCGTTGCCCGCGCCGTTCTTATCTGGCCAGATCGATCATCCGCTTGACCGCGGACAGAGCCGGCAGGCGGATCGCCTCTGGGACCTTGACCTCACCGGACAGGTTCTCCAGGCAATTCAATACATCCCGGGGCGTGATTTTTTTCATGTCCGGGCACAGCATGCGCGGCGAGGCGGGATAGAAGGTTTTGCCGGGGCAATGCCGGGTCAGCGGATGCAGCAAGCCCACCTCCGTGCCCACGATGAATTCGGTCGCCTCCGACGCGGACGCGAAGCGGATCATCCCAGATGTGCTCAAGGCTGCATCGGCCAGGTCGACCACCTCGGGCCGGCACTCGGGGTGGGCCATAAAAAGGGCCTTGGGGTGGGCCGCCCGGGCGGCCGCCACGTCGGCCACCGTCAAGCGGTCGTGAAAGGGGCAGCACCCCTCCCAGATGTGGATTTTCTTGCCGGTGCGGCGGGCCGTGTTGCGGGCCAGGTTGCGATCCGGCGTCATGAGCAGCTCATCTTCGGCCAAACTGTTGACGACCTCGGCGGCGTTGGCCGATGTGCAGCAGATGGTGGACAGGGCCTTGACGGCGGCCGACGAGTTCACGTAGGTCACCACCGGCATGGCCGGCACTGTTTTCAGATGGTCCGCCAGGGCCTGGGGCGTGATCATGTCTGCCATGGGGCAGCCGGCATCGGCGCGCGGCAGCAGGACCGTCTTGTCCGGCGAGAGAATCGAAGCGGTCTCGGCCATGAAATGGACGCCGCAAAAGACAATCACCTGGGCCTCGGTATCTGCGGCGCGGATGCTCAACTCCAGTGAATCGCCGCACATATCCGCCAGGGCCTGAATCTCGGGCGGCTGGTAGTTGTGGGCCAGCAGGACGGCATTGCGCTGCTTGAGCAGCCGTCTGATTTGGTCTTGCATGAATGATCCTTTCCGGTGCATGGGCGCCCCCGGCCACCAGGCCCGGGCACCTCTTGGGTCATGGATTCATCTGCACCACGTCTGCCCCGGCCGGCACGTCGAAACGAAACTGTGATTCCGGGGGCACCTTGTCGAAATCCACATTTTTTAGCTCGATGCGCGTCTCGTCCCCGTAAACGTTGAAGGTGATGATCCGCACCAGGCCGAAGGTGGCGCTGTTGATCTCCAGTTCGATCGCCATCAGTTCGGCCGACGATCGATTTGGCACCAGCTTGAGGCGGTATCGGCCGGCATTTTCGATCGGTTCGGTGGTGATTACGAAGTTGTCGCGAATCGTCTGGATGTTGGACAAAAAACCGGCCCCCTTGCCCCCGCCGAAAAGCGCCGGGGCCTTGCCGACCAGAACCTGGTTTTCAAGCGGTCGGTAGACCCACAGGTCATCGCCGTCGGTGATGATGGTCTGGGGGTCCGGCACCAGATACTCCCAGCGCATGCGGCCGGGCTGCCGCACCGTGACCACGCCGGAAGCCGTATCGGTGACGGCCATGGCCTTGAGAATGGACTCCTGTTCGAAATCGGCGCTGAATCCCGGAACATTGTAGCGCTTTACGATGCCGGCCACGATCGCATCCACGCTGGGGTCGGATTCCGCGGCCCGCACCGGCCCATGGCCGATGAACAGGATCGCCAGCACCAGGCCTGCCAGGCCGACGCGGCCGATTAGATATCGTCTGTTGGTTCGTGTTGGGTGTGGCATGGCGTAGTCTTTCGCTTTGCTTGTCGGTTGACTGGACCGCTGCCTGTCGGGGCAGCGATGTTGGGTGTGCATGGCAGGCCTGCCTATCCTATTTGGGCTGGTTTGTAAATATCAGCGCAGCAGCGCCTTGACTGCGCCGGCGGGTGTGGCCAGGTCCACAACGTCTCGAGGCCGCTCCTGAACAGGGGCGGCGATGACCTCGGTCTTGGCGTACAGGCGGTAACAGATCAGATCGATCCGGCGCATCTGCTCGATCAGCGCCTCGCGGGAGAGGTGGGGCGTGCGAACGCCCTGGAGCATGAGGGTTTCCATGTTGGACTTTCGCAGCCGGATTTCGAATCGGTCGAGCTTCTGGAGACTTCGAAATAGGGCCTGCTTCTGTCTGGCCAACATGTCGTAGCCGTCGGTTTCGCCTCCTGCCGTCGGCAGCAGCGCAAGGGCCAGATCCAGGCAGGCCAGGCCATCGGTGTCGGGAGCCATGCGCTCGAAAAAGCGCACCAAAAAGGCACGCCGGCCCGGTGTGATGCGCAAGCGGGCGTTGCGCAGCCGCACCTTGCAGACCCGCGCCTGCGCGGCCGGGGCGCCGGCCTCGATGGCGGCCGCCACCTCGGGGTCGATCTGCCAACTGACGTTCAGGCGTGTCAGGTACTGGGATTTGGTGACATCGGGAACGGCGATGCGGACCAGGAGCCGTCCGTCGGGCATGCGGATCGGGGCCCGGATTTCCCGCTCGATCAGGCCGGCCTGCAGCCGGCGCTCGTCCGCGGTGTTACACCGGGCGGCTTCCAGAAGCGGTTCAAGGGCGAGCTGAATCGCCGGGCCCGGATAAAACATCAGGTCCAGCAGGCTGTCGCGGGCACTGTCGGTCTCGTCGACCAGAAAAGCGGCCAGGGCTTCTGCTTCGGCCGGGAAAAGGGCCGTCTCGATGTAGGCCAGCACGGCGTCGTCCAGGCGCCCGCCGTTTTGGAGCGCAGCGACGATGGCGGTCAGCAGGTCGGCGAGGCGTTCTGGCGACCCGGGTCGGGCTACGGGGTTGTCGACAGGTGCGATCATGGTCTAGGTATACCAGATTTTAGAACTGCTGCCCATCTGGGAACGGCATCCTTTGGTCCGGTCCTGCCATGTGTCATGCAGTCGGCCCTACAGACGATACTTTCTGAGTTTTTCTGGCAGGCTCTTGCGGGAGACCCCCCCGCCGGCCTGCACGAAGCGGCCCTCCCGGGGGCGGCACTTTCAGGCAAAGGCTCTGAAAGGTACTTGCCGTATTTGTGTTTGCCGTCCATCATCCTTATGATTACGAAAAACGTCCGGATTTCCGGTTTGCAATCCACTACCCTCGAAACTTACCGCAACGAAAGGAGTTTAGCATGAAAACCAGCACGATTCGCAACACCATGGCCGGGCTGGCCGCGCTAGCCGTCATCGCTTCCGGGGCGACCGTCTTGGCAGGAAAATGCCAGGGATATGGCGCCGGCAACCCGGGCTGTGGCCATTATCAGCGTGATGGCGGGTGCGGGCAGCGTGCCGGCAACCCGAACCTGACGGCCGAGCAACGGGAGCAGCTCGCGGCCGAACGGCAGGCGTTCATGGCGGCGACCCAGACCCAGCGGCAGGACCTGTACGCCAAGCAGATGGCATTGATGGCCGAAATCGCCAAACGCGATCCGGATCCTGAAGCCGCCGCGGCTCTACAAAAAGAGATCTCCCAACTCGCGGGCGACCTGGATCAAAAGCGTCTGACGCACATCATGGCCATGCGCAAGATCGATCCCGAGGCCGGCCTGGGTGTTTTGATGGAAGGCCGGGGCATGGGCCAGCATGGCAGGGGATATGGCGGCTGTCGCCAATAGTCCAATCGGTTCGCAAACGGTTGGGGCGCCTCAAATCGCGTGTTTGGATCGTGCGCCCATTGAAACCGATTCGCATACAGCAGGCGCATCGCCGGGAGGTGGGCCACTCCCGGCGGTTTCGTCGCAAGGCAGGAAATGACAGCCACTGCAAGCGATCTGAACAAAGGGGCCATCCCCTGGATGGAATTGATCCCGGGAACCCTGATACGGCGGTACAAGCGCTTTTTGGCGGACGTGCGTCTGGACAGCGGCGCGATCGTGACCGCTCACTGCCCCAACTCGGGCAGCATGACGGCCTGCTGCCAACCCGGCCGGCCCGTGTTCCTCTCCTATCATGACAATCCCAAGCGCAAACTCAACTACACCTGGGAGCTGATCCGTATGCCGACCTCTCTGGTGGGTGTTAACACCCAGGTGCCCAACCGGCTCACGGCCCATGCCATCGCCTCCGGAGGGGTGGCCGAACTGGCTGGATACACCCGCCTGCGGCCGGAGGTGCCCGTTGGCCGCCGTTCGCGCATCGACCTCCAGCTGACCGCGCCGGACCGCCGCCCCTGCTATGTGGAGGTCAAGAACTGCACCCTGGTGGCCGACGGGGTGGCCCGCTTCCCCGATGCCGTGACCCTGCGGGGGCAAAAGCACCTGACCGAACTGCAGCAGCTGACCGCCGGCGGCTTTCGGGGGGTCATGTTTTTTTTAATTCAGCGCATGGATGCCGCCCGGTTCGCCCCCGCCGACGACATCGACCCCGACTACGGCGCAAAGCTGCGCCAGGCAGTTGGGCATGGGGTCGAGATGCTGGTCTACGATGTCCACATCGATCTCAGGCAGATTCGGTTGAGGGGCCGGGTGCCCTGCGACCTGACCTGAGTTTTTTGACATAGTCGGCGGCGTTGATGCCGGCCACGCACCCCTCACCCACGGCCTTGGCCACCTGCCAGGGCGGGCCGCAAATGTCACCGGCGGCGAAAATACCCGGCACGCTGGTGCGCTGGCCCTTGTCGGTGCGAACGAAGCGCATCTCGTCATCCAGCGCCACCCCTAAAGCGGTGGCCAGCTCCATGAGCCCCTTGGCGCCCAGTTCGATAAAGACACCGGTTGCCGAGACGGTGCGGCCGTCGTTCAAAACCAATCCGTGAACCTGATCGTCGCCGGAAATGGCCTTGACTGTGGCGCCGCGGTGGACCACCACTCGACTCTGTTCGAGCTTTTCGCGCAGGGCATCGGAGATTTTCAGATCGTCGCAAATCAGGTGCACGGTTCCGGCGATCTCGGCCAGGGTCAGGGCCCCATCGGCGGCGGCGCTTTCGCCGCCCACCACGGCCACGTCCTCGCCCCGGTAAAAGTTGCCGTCGCAGTCCACGCAATAGCTCACCCCTTTGCCTACCAGCTCCTTTTCACCTTTTACTTTCAAGGTGTTGCGGGCGCTGCCGGTCGCCAGGATCAGGGCCGTGCAGCGGACCTTGATGCCGGTCTCGGTTTCCAGCACGAAGGCGCCTTTATCCTGGACGATCTTGAGGATGTCCGCGTCGAGAAAGTGGCTGCCGAAGTTTTCGGCCTGGCGCCGTCCCGTCTCGAGCATGGTCTGGCCCGTGGCGTTGAACAGACAGCACATGTTCTCGACATGGGCCCGGAACAGACTGCTTTTTTGCTCCTTGCCCAGCACCAGGACCGAAATTTTTTTGCGCGATGCGTGAATGGCGGCCTGCAGACCGGCCGGGCCGCTGCCCACGATCACGACGTCGTAAACTTGATCATCAACCATGATGGACTCCCCTGTTGAGAACATGACCGCCGCTCGGTCGAGACGGTCTGAGGACTCACGCGACGGCCACGTCGTGCACGAAAGATGATTTTGAGATTGAACACATTGGATTAATAGGTTATTGGTATTACTTTACGACATCATCGGCTGGTGTGCAACAGAACCGACCCGCTGAACATCCAACACGGGTGTTTTTTACCACATGGATTCGGACACGCTAATGAATACGAATGCAGACGGTACTCCACCGAAGGCCAATACGGTGCTCCTGGTGGACGACGAAGAGATGGTGCTGGAGGTCGGAAGGGCCATTCTCAAGCGTTTGGGATACGACGTCATTACCGCCTTGAACGGTGAAGATGCCCTGGCGCGCTTCGGAAAACACGGCCAAAGCATCGGCTGCGCGGTGCTGGACCTGACCATGCCCGGCATGGACGGCAAAACGATTTTCCTGCGGTTGCGGGAGCTGCGCCCGGACTTGCCGGTCATCATCGCCAGCGGGCTGGCCGTGGACCAGGTGGCCGGTCAATTCGAGGGACTCGAGCGGGTCTCCATCATCCAGAAGCCCTACCAGGTGGCCGACCTGGCCAAAAAGATCAACCAGTGCATGCAGCTCCATCCATAGGCGACGCGTTTTGCGCGGGCCTTACAGATCGAATTTGGCCTTGATCTTGAAAACATGGGTAGCCGGCAGGTTGAGGATCGTCTCGACACCGGTCAGTTCCGATATGCGGGCCAGATTTTGGCGCACCACCTTCATGGATGGGGCGATGAACGTAAACCAGACATTAAAGGCACTCTCGCGCACGTAGTTGTGCGTCACCCCGGGAAAGGCGTTGACGGTGCGGGCGAACAGCTCCAGCTTCTCCTCGGGCACCTGGGCCGTGCAGAGGGTGCTGACGAAACCCACCTTGCCGGGCACGAAATTCCCACCGATACGCCGGATGATACCGCTCTTTTTCAGCCGCATGACGCGTGCCAAAACCTCTTTTTCCGTGGCCCCCACCTCATCTGCGATCGCGGCGAACGGCCGCGGCGTCAATGGAAACCGGGTTTGAATCCGATTGAGAATCGCCTTGTCCAATTCGTCCATCCTGATGGCCATGCCATGCGCCTTTCGCTTGCAGTTGTTTGCCGGCCCTAAACCTTCCCGTAGCTGTGCAGCCCCGGCAGCAGGTTGACGCCGAAGTAGGTGAACAGCACCGCCGCAAACCCCAGGATGGACAGGTAGGCGATCTGTCTGCCCTGCCAGCCGCGCATCAGGCGGGCGTGCAGCAAGGTGGCGTAGACAAACCAGGTGATCAGCGACCAGGTCTCCTTGGGGTCCCAGGACCAGTAGCTGCCCCAGGCCGAATTGGCCCACACCGAACCGGTGATGATGCCGGCGGTCAGAAACAGAAAGCCGAACAGGACCATGCGGTGGGTCAGTTCGTCCAGTACGTCCAGGGGGGGGATGTGGGCCACGATGCCCTCCTCCCGATCCGGGTGCCGCATCTTGATCAGGTACATGATGCTCATGCCGAAGGCGATGGCAAAGGCCGCGTAGCCGAAAAAGCAGGTTGCCACGTGGGCGATGAGCCAGTTGCTCTTCAGCGCCGGTACCAGGGGCTGAATTTTATCGCTGATGTTGGGCGACATGGAGGCGTAGGCCATGGCCAAAAAAGCGATGGGAGTGACAAAGGCACCCACCAGGGCGTTTTTGTACTTGAACTCCACGAAAAGGTAGATGACCCCGGCCGTCCAGGCGAAGAAGACCAGGGATTCGTAGAGGTTGGACAGCGGTGCGTGGCCGATGCCCATCTGGTAGGACTCCACCCAACGCAGCAGGATGCCGACCGTGGTCACCGCCACGGCCGCCACGATCGTCCAGCGGGCCGGCAGGGCCAGCCTGGGTTTTTTGAAAATCAGGGCCGCCATGTAGAAAAATGCGGCCAGGCCAAATACAAAGGTGGCAATGGAGAGTAGCAGTGAGCTGCTCATGGGAAATATTGAACTCCTTTTGCGTTTTGCGTCTAATCGTCAGGTCAGGCCTCAGCTGGGCCTTCCGTCAGGGCTTTGTGGATCTTTTCGACCGTGTTTTTCATGGATAGTTTGTTGCGGTTGGCCACCCCGGCAAGGGTCACCCGGCAGTTGTTGCGCAGCTGGTCGATAACGATGCACACCTGCTGGTGGGACAGGTAGAAGGTAACGAAACAGCCCGTAATCATCAGGATGAAGCCGCTGTAGACCAGCCACACGCCCGGATCGCGGGTCACCTGAAGGCCGGTGTAGTAGCGCTCTTCGGCCGCCGGCGCGGGCGTGAAGGCCTCCTGTGGCTGATCGGCCACACTGATGATGACATCCCCGCCGCGCATCTTGTCGAAGTTGGCGAACTTGAGCGGCAGCAGCACTTCGGTCGGTTCGCCGTCGGCAGGCGTCAGAATTCCTTTCAGGGCCGCTCCTACGGCCATGCCGCGGAAGGTGGCCTCGGCGTCGTAGGCCATGACCACAAATTTGCCCAGCCCCTCGGGAATCTCCACAGGTTCGCCCACGCTGGCGGTCACGGTGTAGCTCATCCCGGAGCCGCTGCTGGTAAAGTTGAGGGTGTAGCTGTCGGCCGGGCCGCTGGCGGCCGGCGGCGTCCGTGCCGCCGGCATCTGTTCGGCCGGTACCTTTCCATAGCTGGACTGGAAGATGTTGATGCCGCGGTAGCGCAAAGGATCGTTGACGATAATGTCCTTTTGCTTGACCGTCTCGCCGCCCTCGATGATCGACAGGGAGGATCGATACTCTTTGGGGGCACCGCTGTCGTAGAGTTCCATGTTGAAGTCGTCGCAGCGGATCTGAAAGTCGAGGCGGTGCAGCTGCCCGGTGTTGCGGATGCGGATGGTGTCGGTCGTTTCGCCTTCGGCGATGTTGACATAGCCCTCGAATCCGAAAAAAGACCCCACCATGCCGCCGACGAGCAGCAGAATCACGCTCAGGTGGACGATGTAGACGCCCAGTCGGGAAAGCCGCCCCTTTTCGGCATACACGACCACCCCGCCATCTGACCGGATGACCTGGGTGTGGCCGAATTGGCGCGCCACCAGCGGCTCATAGGCCGCCGCCAGATCCTCGGCGCGGCGTTTGTCGGTGAAGGTGCGGGCGTCGGTGCGGTTGCGGAACCGCTCCGGCCGGACGCTCGGGTGGCGGTTGAAGATCAGTTTCCAGTTGCTGCCGAGCCGGTCGATCGAACAGACCACGATGTTGACGGTCAACAGCATCAACAGGCCCTGGAACCACCAGGAGTGGTACATGTCGAAAACGCCCAGGACGCTGAGCAACTGATACCGGAAGGCCCCGTAGGCGTGCAGATAGGCATCCGGGCTTTCGTTCTGGGGGATCACGGTGCCGATCACGGATGTCAGTGCCAAAGAGAGCAGCAGAAAGACGGTCAGCTTGACCGAACAAAAGAATTTCCACAGTGGGTTCGCGTTTTTCAAAAAAAACTCCTTTTCAGCGGCCGCAGGACCCGTACAAGCTAACAACATATCGCGGTCGTGACAAGCCAATCGAATTGAACTAAATTTCCGAGGCGCCATTTAAGCAGAAAACGGCCCTTGAAAAAAGCGGATTCCGCGCGCCTTGAATTTTCGCCGGTTCTCGGAAGCGCTTTTTGACTTCGGTCAAGGCGTGGCCACCCCCGGTGCGCTAAAGACACTGCCATGACCATTTCGACATCAAAAGGAGAGTGCATGATGCAGTGGACCCCACAAGCCGATGCCGCCGTGAAAAAGGTGCCTTTTTTCGTTCGCAAAAAGGTCCGCGCCCGGGTGGAAAAGGAAGCGGCCGAGACCGGCAAAGCCACCGTTACCCTGGCCGATGTTAAGGCCACCCAGGCCCGCTATCTGAACAAGATGGGCGAGGAGATCAAGGGCTACCAGGTGGAGGCCTGTTTCGGGGCCAGCGGATGCCCCCATCGGGCCGCGGCCGGTGACGACCTGGTCGACCGCATCGAACGGCTCATGGTCGATGCTGACCTGCTCGCTTTCCTCAAGGCCCGTGTTAAAGGCGATCTGAAGTTTCACCACGAGTTTCGAATCAGCATCGCCGATTGTCCCAACGCCTGCTCCCAGCCCCAGATCAAGGATGTGGGCATCATCGCCGCGGCGACTCCGGTGATCGGCGATGTGCCCTGCAGCGCCTGCGGGGCCTGCGCCGCGGTGTGCAAGGAGGCGGCCGTGGCGCTGTCCGCCGGTGGTGAAATCGAGGGTGTCGTTGCGCAGCGTTGTGCGCACTGCGGTGCCTGCATTTCCGCCTGCCCGACCGGAACGCTGGCCGTAAAGCAAAAGGGCTACCGTGTGCTGATCGGCGGCAAGCTCGGCCGTCACCCGCGGCTGGCCCGCGAGCTTCCCGGCATCCACGACGCCCGGGCGGTCCTGCGCATGCTCGACGATTTGGTCGCTTTTTACAAACTGCACAGCACGCGTGGCCAACGATTCGCCCATCTGCTCAGCGATGCCGACATCGATGCGTTTTGTCGGTAAGCCTTTCGCAATGCGGCTTTCCAGTCGGTCGCTTCACTTTTAATTCTGGCAGTTACACCGCTGCGCAACCACTCCGGGATTACCCCAATACGGTTGAACATTTGCGCTGTTGGTGCTATCTTGACCGCTCTTGTCCAAAGTGGCTCGCATCAACGGGTGCGCGCCGTTTAACGACCGACATCCCGATTTCCCGGATTGAATTCACAAGCGACCATGAGCGCCCCGACCATCGACACTATTTTAGCCAACCGCCAGAACCTGGAACGAATTCTGGACAATGTCAAAGATGGTATCATTGCCCACGACCTCAACCGGCGGATATTTTATTTCAACCGCAAGGCCGAGGAGATTACGGGGTTTTGCCGGGAAGATGTCATCGGCAAGGATTGCCACGAAGCGTTGGGGGGACCCTTTTGCGGCAATCGCTGCAGCTTCTGCGGCAGCCAGCCGCTTTTTGTCGACACCGCCGAATACCCCGTCAACATCGTCACCCGTGACGGGGCGCCGCGCCGCCTGGAAATGACGGCTACCATGATGCGCGACGAAAACGACCGCGAATTCGGCGTGCTGGCCACCTTCAGGGATGTCACGGATCTTTTCGAGCTGCGCGTCAAAGCCAAGGAGATGACGGGTTTTTCCAATATCATCGGCTGCGACGACAAAATGGTGGAGGTGTTCCGGCAGATCAAGGATGTCTCCGGATACGACTACCCGGTCCACATTTCCGGTGAGACCGGCACCGGCAAGGAGCTGGTTGCCAACGCCATTCATGCCGAAAGTCTGCGGGCAGGCAACGCCTTCGTACCCATCAATTGTGGCGCCCTGCCCGAAGGTCTGATCGAAAGTGAGCTGTTCGGTCACATCAAGGGTGCCTTTTCCGGAGCGATCCGGGACAAAAAAGGACGCTTCGAATTGGCTCACCAAGGCACCATCTTCCTGGACGAGATTGCCGAGCTTCCCAAGCTGCTGCAGGTTAAACTGCTGCGCTTTCTTCAGGCGGGCAGGTTCGAAAAAGTCGGCGGTGAAAAGACCGTGGCCGTGAATGTGCGCGTGGTCAGCGCGACCAACAGGGATCTCAAAAAAGAGGTCAGGAAGGGCACCTTCCGAGAGGACTTGTTTTACCGCCTGAACGTCATTCCGATTCACATTCCGCCCATCCGGGAACGTAAATCCGATATCCCGCTGCTGGTCGATCATTTCTTGTCAAAGGCGCCCATGGTCAAGGGGCAGCGGCCGGTCCGGATTGCCCAGGAGGCCCTGAACATGCTCATGGATTATGCCTGGCCGGGCAATGTCCGTGAACTTCAAAACGCCGTCCAGTTCGCCATTGTGCGCTGCAAGGGCAAGGTCATACGACCGGACGACCTGCCGCTCGAACTCAAGGATGTGGTCTTTGAAAAGCCCAAGCGGGGGCCGGTGCGCAAGCTGGATGCGGAGAAAGTCAAGGCCGCCCTCATCAAAACGGGCGGCAACAAGGCCCGCGCAGCCAAGGTTCTGGGGGTCGGCCGGGCCACCCTCTATCGCTTTTTGGGGAGCCATCCGCAGGTGTTGACCGATAGCGCCCATTCATAAACGGGGGATTCGGAAAAACGCCCCCTATCTGCGTTATGATAGGTAGCGTCGCAAAAGAATAGACAAAGGGGCTCGTCGAGCCCCTTTGTCGCTTCGTTGAGGATCTGGTTAAAGATAGACTACCCTTCCAGGGCCTGGCGGTCGGCCATGTCCATCAGGACGCGTTCGCGGGCCTTGTCGATGCCCAGCTCCTTGCGCTTCTTGTCGATGTGGGCGATCATCAGATGGGCGTGCTTGATCGGGTCGGCTTCCAGGTCCCACCGCCCGCCGTACAACTTCTCCATCTCCTTGGAGATGTAGTCGTGGAACACGGGGGCACCCGAGGTCGGCAGGTACAGGCCGAAGACCGTGTAAACGCCCGACGAGACGAAATAGTGCCCGATCGAGATGGCCTTTTCGCTCATCCACTCCGGGGCGCTGCCGGCCGCGGGCAGGTCGCAGATGTCCTTGCCCAAACCGCCGGCCTTGACCACCTCGGTGGCCGCCAGCAAAATGCGGCTGTTGTCCACGCACGACCCCAAATGCAGGACCGGCGGGATGCCCACCGTCTCGCACACCTCGGCCAGGCCCGGCCCGCAGTGCACCGCGGCCGCTTCGGGCGTCAGCAGCCCTTCCATGGCGCAGGCGATGCCGTTGCAGCCCGTGGTCAGCACGATCACGTCGTTCTTGATCAGCTCTTTGACCACCTGGATGTGGGCTTCGTTGTGGCGCGTGCGGGCGTTGTTGCAGCCCACCACGCCGGCGATGCCGCGGATGCGGCCGTTGATGATGTTGTCGTTGAGGGTGTAGTAGTCGCCGCGGAAGGTCCCGCCCAGGTGGTACTGGATCGACTCCACCCCGAAGCCGCCGATGGAAGAGGCCTTGTACTGGGGAATCATCACCTCGCTGCCGCGGTTCTGGAAGTTGTCGATGCCCAGACGCACGATCTTTTCGGCGTCTTCCAGGGCGTGGTGCTCGTCGAACTCGATGTGGATGACGCTGTCCTGCTCCATCTTGGCGATGGGGTGGGTCGTGATCAGCTTGGTGTGGAAGCACTCGGCCACGTTGGCCAGGTTCTGGAACACGCACTGGATGTCGACCACCATGGCGTCGCAGGCGCCGGTGATGATGGCCAGCTCCTGCTGCAGGTAGGTGCCGGCCTGGGGCACGCCGTGGCGCTGGAAGATCTCGTTGGCCGTGCAGCAGATGCCGCCCAGCTGAATGCCCTTGGCGCCCTTGGACTTGGCGTACTCGATGATCTCCGGCTTCTGGCTCATGGCCACGATCATCTCCGAGAGCACCGGCTCGTGCCCGTGCACGATGATGTTGACGTGGTCCTCTTTCATGACGCCCAGGTTGGCTTCGGCCTGCAGCGGGTAGGGGGTGCCGAAGAGCACGTCCTGCAGGTCGGTGGCCAGCATGGAGCCGCCCCAGCCGTCGGCCAGAGAGGCCCGGGTGCCCTGCTTGATCAGGTTCTTGTAGTCCTGGTCCACGCCCATGTGGGTGCGGTGCATGATCTCGACGATCTCGCGGTCGATGTTGCGCGGCTTGACGCCGGTCTTGGTCCACTTTTCGTAAAGGGGTGCCGGGGCGCGCTTGAGGTAGTAGAGCTCGCCTTCGGCCTTGCCCCACTCGTTGAGGGCTTTTTCGGCCACTTCCAGGGCGACCTCGTCGATGTTGCGGTCCTGGACGGCGCCGTCCACCTCAACCGTGGTGGCCACATCGAACCAGGGGGCGATGGCCAGCAGCTTGTTGGGATCCTTGATCTTGTAGGCGTCGGTCTCCTTGCGGGCCGCGCTCAAAAAGACCTCGGCCACACAGCGGCCGTGGTCGGAGTGGGCGGCCGCGCCGCCGGCGATCATGCGGATGAAGTTACGCGCGGCGATGGTGTTGGCCGTGGCGCCGCACAGGCCCTTGCGGGTGTCGGTGCCTTCGATGCCGCCCTTGGGCAAGGGCAGGCGGCAGGGGCCCATGGCACAGTTCTTACAACAGATGCCCTGGATGCCGATAGCGCACTGCTTCATCTGGGCGGCGCGGTCGAAGACCGTGTCGATCCCCAGTTGCTGGGCCCGGGCGATCATCTCCTGGGTGCCCGGGTCGATGGATGAGGCGACGGGATCGGCCAGCTTGGGGGCCTTGTCCGCCGCTGCGGTTGCGGCTGTGTTCTTGATTACTGCCATCTTGAGATTCCTCCTTTTACAATGGTGTTGGAACTGCTTACGAAGGCATGGACCAAATCACGCTGAAACACCAATTCTATCCAGCTGCTATCAGGAATGATTACTGTTCGCTAAAAAAATTTTGGGCATTTGTCAAGTGCTGTTTTCAAACGAGCAGAAGGGCGCGGCCGCTGGTTGAGCTGTCCGCTTAGGCATATCGGCCCGGTGGGAGTGGTGGGAAAAGGAAAAGGGGCTCGAAATCGAGCCCCTTTGTTAATTGACGGTTTATACAGGCGGTTAAGCTGCTTCGATGCCCCGGCGGTCGGACATATCCATCAGCACGCGTTCCCTGGCCTTGTCGATACCCAGTGCCTTTCGTTTCTTGTCGATGTGGGCAATCATCATTCGGGCCATTTCGTAAGGATCGGGGGTAAAACCCCATTTGCCCAGGCCCTGTTTTTCCAATCCGTCGAAAAGTAGTTTATGAAATTCGGTCTCTTTGACGATGGGGAAGGTAACACCGAACACCGTGAAAACGCCGGATGCGACGAAGTATTGACCAATGCTGATGGCTTTCTCGCTCATCCATTCCGGCGCGGCACCGGCCACGGGAAGATCAGCCATGGCCTGACCCAGCCCGCCGGTATGAACCATCTCGGCAGCGGCTACAAGGATACGGCTGTTATCCACGCACGATCCGAGTCCAAGCACCGGTGGCATGCCCACGGTTTCACAGACTTCCCGCAGCCCGTTTCCGGCGAGCACAGCCGCCTCGGGCGTGGTTAAACCGGCCTTGGCGAGGGCAATTTGGGAGCACCCAGTCTGAAGCACCAGAACATCGTTCTTTATCAGTTCTTTAACCAGTTCTACATGCACCCAATCCTGTTTCATCCGCGGATTGGTACAACCCACCACGCCGGCGACACCCCGGATGCGGCCGTTGATGATATTCTCGTTAAGCGGGGTGTAGGACGCGCGGAAGGATCCGCCCAGCATATAGTTGATATACTCATGGGAGAAGCCATGGACACCGATACCTTTGTTCTTTGGGATCTCCACGGTGGCCTTGCGGTTTTTGAATCGAGAAATTGCTTTGATGACGATGTCGTCGGTACAGGCTTTAGGATCGTGTTCGTGGAATTCAATATGCGTCGCACCTTCGATATGGCATCGTGGGTTGGTGGTAATCAGTGGCGTATCATAGCAGTCGGCCACCTTGACCAGTCCCTGTTTGATGCACTGGACGTCCACACACATCGCATCCACGGCACCAGTGACCAGTACGGCTTCTGTGGACATGAAATTTCCCAGATGGGGGATGGCGTGGCGGACCAGCACCTCGGCACCAGAGCAGCACATGCCGGCCAGGTTGATGCCGGTGGCACCGGCATCCTTTGCCGCCTGAATCAATGATGGCTCATTTACCGAGGCGATCATGGACTCGAAAAGGTTGGGTTCATGGCCATGAACGATGATATTGACCTGTTTTTCCTCCAGGACCCCCATATCCACTTCGATGGCTACTGGGGTGGGCGTGCCAAACAGTATATCGGAAATCTCTGTGGCCACCATGGACCCTCCCCAACCATCGGCGAGGGCTGTGCGGCTGGCCTGTTTCATGATATTGTTGTACTCTTGATCGACACCCATATGGGTCCGATGCATCATCTCCATGATTTCCCGCATGGCCCCGCGGGGAACGATACCCAGCTTTCGCCAGGTTTCCAATGTCTTTTCCGGGACGCGTTTCATGAACGGAATCTCACCGTCCACCTGGGTGTAAGTGCGCTCCAACTCAGCGTAGAGTTCGAGGGCGATCTCCTTTTGGCTCTTGCCTTCCGTTTCGATGCCAACTGACTTGGCGACTGATTCCAGTTTAATGGGGTCCTTGATTTCATAGTCCGTGATATGACCGTTGACCACCTCTCGGAAAAGATCCAGCATGCTCATGCCGTGGTCGGTATGGGCGGCGCAACCCGATGCAACCATCCTAGCGAAATTTCTGGCTTGAAACGTATCGATGGTGGCACCGCAGACGCCCACTTTGGCATAGGGGTCTTTGGAGTTCAATCGGCATGGGCCCATAGCGCAATGTTTACAGCATGCCGAGTCGGCACCGATTGGGCATGCTTTCATGTCTATAGCCCTGTCGAATGCGGTGCTGACGCCGTCCCGTCTTGCCTTGGCCAACATCTGTTGGGTCGAGTCACATATCGTCAAGTCCTTGATTTCAATCTCTTTTTTAGCTCTTTCGATTTTCTTTTCGACCATGTTTCCTCCTTCGTGGAAAGGTTACGTTTGGGTTGGTAAATCAAGTTGTGTAACGTACTTGCCGCTATTTCACGTCTGTAGAGACGATTGTACTGCGATGAAATCAAGTTGTGGCGATCAATGTAAATAGATATCAATAATCCCTTAATAGGAATGATTACTATTTTTAGTAAACGATATGATTAACACTGTCAAGTACTGTTTGATCTTTTTGCACCGGTTTGGTGAAAAAAGTTTTACCGGGCCCTACGGCAGCCAAGCAAGCGAGCAAAACGGTCGCCGGCGGGAACAATTTTTCATTGATTTCCCTTGACCGGTTCCCGGAGTACCTTTAATGTAAGGGTTCTCATCCACGCGTTGTGTCGATCGGGTCGTGCCAACACATGGAGCATCGGCCCTGTTATTATGAAAGGATAGGATCATGCCTGACAAACCGGTGAAGATATTCTCCTTGAGCACCTGCAGCCACTGCAAATCAACCAAACGGTTGCTCGACGAATGCACCATCAAATACGATTTCGTGGACGTGGACCTGCTGGACGGGGAAGAACGCAAAGCCATTCTGGCGGACGTCAAAAAATTCAACCCGCGATGTTCATTTCCCACCGTCGTGATTGGCGACTGCGTCATTGTTGGCTACAAGGAAGATAAAATCAGGGAGGCGCTGGGGCTTTGATGGATGCCAAAGAGTTGCATGCAAAATTGAAAAAGGTCCATGAACCGAAAGGGTATTATTTCAGCAACGATCACGAACAGGTCATGGAATTGCTTGAGGCCCTGCTGGTCAACAAAGAGCGCTACGGCACCATGGTCTGCCCGTGCCGGCTGGCCTCCGGCGACCGGGAGGCCGACCGCGACATCATCTGCCCCTGCGACTACCGGGAGCCCGATGTGGCCGAGTTCGGATCATGCTACTGCAACCTGTACGTTTCCAAGGCCTGGAACGACGGCGACATTGAGCGGCAATACGTGCCCGAGCGCCGCCCCCCCGAAAAGATGTTTCCCTGAAAAGCGCTCGCCCTTGAGCGGCGCGATTTATGAGAACTTGTCGTAGGCCACCATCTCCGGATCCACGCCCAGGTCGTCGAGCATTTTTTCCACGGCATTGACCATCAGGGGGGGGCCGCACAGGTAGTACTCGATTTCGGTGGCATCCGGGTGCGTGGCCAGGTAGGTGTCGTGAAGCTGCTGGTGGATGTAGCCGGTCATGCCATCCCAGTTGTCCTCGGGCATCGGGTTGGAAAGCGCCACGTGATAGGAAAAGTTGGGGTGCTTTCCGGCCAGTTCCCGGAACTCCTCGTCGAAAAACAGTTCCAGTTTGGATCGGGCCCCGTACCAGAAAGAGATGGTTCGCCGGGTCTGCAACCGCAGCAGTTGGTCCAGGATCTGGCTGCGCAGCGGGGCCATCCCGGCCCCACCCCCCACGAAACACATCTCGCGCTGCGACTTTTCCTTCACGGCGAATTCACCAAAAGGACCGCTCAAGGTGACCTTGTCGCCCGGCTTTAGGTTGAAGATGTAGGTGGACCCGGTTCCCGGCGGCAGGCCCGTGGCGCCGGGAGGCGGCGTGGCGATGCGAATGGTAAAGCGCAGGCGCGACGGTTCCGAGGGCGGGTTGGCTAGCGAATAGGCCCGGAACACGGGCGCCAGGTTCTTGCCGCGCAAGCCCCACAGGTTGAATCGATCCCAGTCGGGGCGGTAGCGTTCGGCCACCCGGACCCGGAACAGCTCGAAGGGGATTTCGTATTCGGGAATGTCGATCTGAATGTACGCCCCGGCGGTGAATTTCAACTGCTCGTCATCGTCGAGTTCCAGGATCAGGTCTTTGATGAAGGTGGCAACATTCTCGTTGGAAACGACCGTGGCGGTGTATTTTTTGACCGAGAGGATCTCGTCGGGAATCCGGATGCGCAGGTCGTCCTTGACTTTCATCTGGCAGGCCAGGCGCACATCGCCTTTGCGCTCCTGGCGCGACAGGTGAGCCAGTTCGGTCGGCAGCGGTCCGCGCGACCCTTCCTCCACCTTGCATTTGCACATGCCGCAGGCGCCGCCGCCGCCACAGCCCGAGGGAATGAAAATTCCGTTGGCCGACAGGGCCGATAGCAGGGTTTTGCCCGAGGGCGCCTCGATGCTCTTGTCTTCGTCGTCATTGATAACGACCCGGTTGGTTCCTTTTTGAACCACCTTGCCCTCGACAAACAGCAGCAATCCGACCAGGATCATGATTACCGCTAAAAAGACCGTGGTGCTTACCAGGTAGATCAACGTCTTCTCCTCATCGATCCTCGCTTGAGCCTAAAGGGTAATGCCCGAAAAGAGCATGAATCCCATGGCCATCAGGCCGGTTACGATCATGATGATGCCGAAGCCCTCCAGCCCCTGCGGGACGTCGGCGTAGCGCAGCTTGATGCGAATGGCGGCCATGGAGACGATGGCCATGAGCCAGCCGACCCCCGAGCCAAAGCCGAACACCACCGTCTCGATGAAGCTGTACTCGCGCTCGACCATGAACAGCGATGTGCCCAAAATGGCACAGTTGACAGCGATCAGCGGCAAAAACACCCCCAGAGCCGTGTACAGCACCGGGGAATAGCGGTCGATCACCATCTCGACCATCTGCACGATGGCGGCGATCACGGCGATGAAGGTGATGAACTTCAAGAAACTCAGGTCGATGCCCTCCAGGCCGGCCCAGCGCAGGGCCCCGGGCGAGAGCAGGTACCGGAAGACCAGCCAGTTGACCGGAGCGGTGATCGAGAGCACGAACACCACCGCGAAGCCCAGGCCGATAGCGGTGTCCATGTTCTTGGACACGGCCACGAAAGAGCACATCCCCAGAAAATAGGCCAGCAGGATATTGCCCACGAAAACCGAATTGAGAAACAAGCCGATCAGGTTTTCCATATTTGTGATCCCCCGGCCGTATGTGGCCGCCCAACCTGTTTTGTGGCACCTTGGTACCGAATCAGCGTTGGTCCACAAATGGTATATTTTCTATCGTTTCATCAGACTCTTTTGCAGCCACACCAGCAGCCCGATAATGATGAAGGCTGCCGGCGCCAGCTGCATGAAGCCCATGTTCATGTACCCGTGGTCGTAGAAGAACTGCGGCACCACGGCAAACCCGAAGAGCTTGCCGGCCCCGAGCAGCTCACGGATGAACGCCACGGTAACCAGTACCAGCCCGTAGCCGGCGCCGTTGCCCAGTCCGTCCAAGAACGACTTGATGGGCGGATTGCCCAGCGCGTAAGTCTCGGCGCGCCCCATGACGATGCAGTTGGTGATGATCAGGCCCACGAACACCGAGAGCTGCTTGCTGATGTCGTAGAAAAAGGCCCGCAGGACCTCGTCGGCCAGGATTACCAGCGAAGCGATCACGGACAGTTCGACAATCATGCGCACGTTGCGTGGAATGACGTTGCGCATGGCCGAGATCGTCAGGCTGGAAAAGGCCGTGACGAAGGTCATGGCAAGGGCCATGACGACGGCGGTGTTCAACTGCACCGTGACGGCCAGGGCCGAGCAGATGCCCAGGCTCTGGATGAAGACCGGGTTGTTTTTGGCCACCGGCTCGGAAAAGGCCTTGAACGTCTCAGATTGGGCGATGTTCATTGTCGTATCGTACCTTCTTTCTTTTTTGCCCCTCACCCTGTTCTTCTCCCGGACGGTCCGGGTGGCACCCGTCAGCCGCCGGAGGGCAGGTCGACCCGGCCCTTCCTGAAGCGTCGTGACAGCGGCTCGTACTGCGTCAGGAGTGCTTCCAGGCCGCCGCTGAGATACTTGCCGGTCAAGGTGGCGCCGGAAATGCCGTCCACATAATTGGCCTGCTGGTTTTGGGGCACGGCCTCGGCCACCTTGCCCTTGGCGATGGCCACGGGGGTGAAGGCACCGCTGTCGTCGACAATCTGCTTGCCGACGAAATTTTTCTGAAACCAGGGTTTTTCGATCTCGCCGCCCAGGCCAGGGGTCTCGTTGTGGCTGTAAACGGAAAAACCCGCCACGGTCTGCCCGTCATTTTCGATGGCCATGTAGCCATGAATTTTGCCCCACAGGCCGCGCGACGCCACCGGCAGGATGTAGGCGGCCGGCTGACCGTCCTTGACGTAAAAGCAGACCGGCAGAACATCCGGGTCGCTGGCCCCGCTGACGATGGCGCCGGTGCCGTTCACGGCTTCGCAGCGGATGTTTTCCCGATAGCGCTGCTCGATCTGCTCGACCGTCACGGTTTGTCCGGGGTCGATCAGCCCCACCGATTTGAGGATGTTCTTCTGGCGGTCGACGGCCACGTTGCGCTGCTTGCGGTCTTTCAGGCCGGTGGCGGCGCCGGTCAGCAGCAGGCTGCACACCAGGGCGACGACGGCGGTGAAGGCAACCGATTTGATCTGACTGGAGTTGGGATCAGACATTGGGCACTCTTTTTTTCAGCCGAATCTTGATGACAAAGTGGTCGATCAGCGGCGCGAAGATGTTCATGAACAGGATCGCCAGCATCACCCCTTCCGGATAGGCCGGATTGAAGACGCGGATCATGACGGTCAAAGCGCCGATCAAAAATCCGTAGATCCAGCGCGAGAGGTTCATGCCCGGACCGGAGACCGGGTCGGTTGCCATGTAGACGATGCCAAAGGCGAAGCTTCCCATCACCAGGTGCCAGGTGGGGGGCACCGAGAACATGCTGGCGGCGCTGCCGCCCGAATAGACGTGGATCAGGTAACCCGGATAGGCAACCGCCAAAACGCCGATGACCCCGCCGACCATGTTACGGTAGTTGCCCACTCCGGTCAGCACCAGGAAGACGGCGCCCACCAGGCACATGAGGGCCGATGTCTCGCCGACGCTGCCGGGCAGGTTGCCGACAAACAGCCGCCCGAAGGTGTAGCCGGCGTCGTTGAGGATCTGGGACGCGCTCTGGTTGGCGGTCGCCAGCGGCATGAGGGCCAGCGGGGTGGCGGCCGTGACCGCGTCCACGGTCGACTGGGCGCCCTGCTGGACCAGGGTCCAGACCCGGTCGCCGGACATGTTGGCCGGGTAGGCGAAAAACAGAAAGGCCCGGCCGGTCAGGGCCGGGTTGAGAATGTTGCGGCCGGTTCCCCCGAATATCTCCTTGCCGATCACCACCCCGAAGCTGATGCCGACCGCCACCTGCCAGAGTGGCGTGGTCGGCGGCAGGGTCATGGGAAAGAGCAGCCCGGTGACCAGAAATCCCTCGCTGATGTTGTGCCCGCGCACCGATGCGAACAGGACCTCCCAGAACAGGCCCACGGCGTAGGAAACCATCAGCATGGGTAGCACCACCCAGGCCCCGCGCAGCATCACCGGAACAAAGGCCAGATCGAGGCCCGATGCCAGACCGGTCTGGTACCCGGTGTTGTAGATACCGTAAAAAAAAGGCGGCATCAGGGCGACGATCACGAAGGTCATGAAACGCTTCAGGTCCAGGCTGTCGCGCACGTGGGCATCGGCGGCGGTGGTCAGGGCGGGCGTAAACGCGACCGTTTCGATGGCATCGAACAGGGGGTGCAGTCTTGCCATGCTGCCCCCGGGTTCAAAATGAGGCCGGGCGTTGTCGAACAGGCGTTTGAGAGCGTTCATGGTGTGGGTGTCTGCTGAAGTTGATGCATGGTTTCAATCCAAATGCCAAATGTCAATTGAATGATGAACAGCCGGTTACCAGTATACGGCAGGATGCCGTCATTTTTCATCTGGCATTGTTTCCGTCTGTTCTTCAGGCAATCTCTTTATAGTACTGAGCCTTGGCTGCCCTGAGCCGTTCGCGCAGCTCAATTTTGGAGGGGCAGACATAGGTGCAAAGCCCGCACTCGACGCAATCCAGCAACCCGTGCGCCAGCGCCTCTTCGATCTCGTCGGCCACCAGGCACTTCATGGTGAACTGGGGCAGGATGTCCACCGGACAGACCTGAGCGCAGTAGCCGCAGTTGACACAGGCGCGCACTTCGCCGTGCTGGCCGCAGTCCATGGGGAAGGGGTTGCGCCGCAACGCGGAGAGAAATGCCGTGGAGTGGCTGGGTTTGTGGTAGCCGGGGCGGATGAAGCCCAAAAGCTCCTGGCGGTCGCCGTCATCGATCAGGTTCACGGCGTTTTGGTAAAAACCCATGGGGCTGTCGGCGCTGCCGGTGTAACCGGTGAACAGACCACCGACGATGTGCCGCGGGGATTTTCCGGCCACAAGGCCGCCGTAAAGCTGGCGCAGGAGAACGCCGGCCCGGGTGGCAAGGTGTCCGGTAAAAGGTGCCCGGCTTCCGCCGAGCGACACGATTCGCCCCACCGGGTAGTGGCCGGTGGCCATGAACTGCCCCAGCAGGACCACTTCCTGCCCATCGATGAACCAGGTGCGGTTTTGGGCCGCCGCGTGTTTGGTCCGGTAAAGCTGTACACCCGGGTGGCCCGAGGGATAGTTGCCGGTAAAGCGCTGACTGATCAATCGCTCCGGAAGGGCGGCGGGCAGGGCCGGGTCGCCGGTCAGGTTGACCACGACATGGTCGCACAGCCGCCTGAGCATTGCGATGCCGGCCGTGAACGCCTCCACCTGGCCGTCAAGGTAGATCGACGGCCGCGGGGCGAAGGGCTCGTCGTCACCCAGGCGGACGATGATGGCCGGCGGAATGGCATCGGGATCGGCGATGTCCATGAAGGGCAGCGATCTGAGAAAGGGCCACATGCCGCCGGCCAGCAGGATCTCCACCAGATCCCGGCGCGGCATGGCCGGGATGCGGTCGGGCGACGGCACATCGACCGTTTCGATACGCTCCTCGTCGTCCAGGGCGATCAGGATCTGGCGAATGACGCGCCGGGGGCCGAAAACAATGCGGGCGACCCGGCCGCCGCCGGGAGACGCGAAACGAATGCGGGTGTCGCGCTTGTCTTCGAAAAGGGGGGTTCCAATCGCCACCATGTCGTCCTGGGCCACCAGCAGCCTGGGTTTGACGAACGGAATGTGTTCGGGCGCCATGCCGACCTGGCGCGGGCGGGGTGCCGACGACAGCTGCCCGGCGGGGGCACCGGCAATCGGCAACTTAAAACCCTTTTTCAGATGGTGGGCATTCATGGGTCAGCCTTGATGGTCTAAGCAGCGTGTTAAAAGGCGGTATATTGCCATGTTTTGAGCCGATCTGCAAGCCGGGATTCGGTTGCCGTCGGACCGGGTAGGCCAGGCCGGCCGATCGGCCCTGGGCTCTTGACATATGCCCGGATTCATTTTAGGAAATAGGGGATCTTTGCTTCAAGGAGACGGGTGTTTTGGAATTCGAGAAGAAATTGCGAATGACGCGACAGCGGCGGGTGATCCTGGAAGAGATCCGCAGGATCAACAATCACCCGGCCGCCGATGACATCTATGAGCGTGTTCGCAAACAGCTGCCGCGGATCAGCCTGGGTACGGTCTACCGCAATCTCGAAGTCCTCTGCGAGCTGGGTGAAATCCAGCGGTTGGAGTTGTCGGGCGCTACCAAGCGCTATGACGGCGTGCCCAAAAAACACTACCACATCCGCTGCGTCAGCTGCAATCGGGTCGACGACGCACCCATCGCCCCGCTCAACGAACTGGAAGACGATCTTTACGGCACCACCGTTTTCGAAATCATCGGTCACAACCTGGAGTTTACGGGTCTGTGCCCGCAATGCGCCAAACAGGACAGTCGCGGCCAAGCGGTCGGCTAACCCGTGTGCGTCCAGAAACGAGAGATTTTGATCGAGATCAAGGCGCGCGATCAATCTTGACTCGGGTTTTGCCGCAGGCATAGGGTTGACATTCCGAGGATGAAATTTTTCGGGCAACGCCGACACCGGTCAAAATAGCCGTTTTTGATGGACACCAACCAGGTGGCCTCGATAGCCGCCGGTCGGTGTGGCAGGGGATCATGCCGCAAGACGGCCCACCACCGCCATGCCGCTTCGCTTCCTGGCATGTTTAGGCTGGGGAACATAAATCAATCCACCGGCCCAACCGAGTTACCGCAACGGATCATCTATCCCGAAATCCCAGATCAATCATATAGGCCACAACAGCGAGGTGCACCATGGAAGCGTGTCAACCGATTCTCAACACAGGATTGAGGGGCGTTACTATTGCCAGTACGAAAATCAGCGATGTCAACGGCGCCGAGGGCAAGCTTGTCTATCGGGGTTACCGGGCCAGGGACCTGGCCGGCAAGGTGTCGTTCGAAGAGGTGGTATACCTGCTTTTGTTCGAACGGCTGCCCGATGAAGCCGCCTTGGCGGATTTCAGGCGGAAGATTGCCGAGCAGCGCCAGCTTCCCGACCAGGTTCTCGATGCCATGCGGGCCCTGCCCAAAGATGCCCTGCCCATGGACGTGCTGCAGGCCGCCGTTCCCATGATGGCCACCCACGATCCCGAAATCCGCGAATGGCATGTCGACAGCACGACCCGCATGGCCGTTCGCCTGATCGCCAAATTCGCCACCATCGTGGCGGCCTGGGATCGCATCCGCAACGGCAAGGACCCCATCGCTCCCGACCCCGCCTTGAACCAGGCCGCCAACTTCCTGTACATGCTCAACGGCGAGGTACCCGATGACGAACTGGCCGGATTTTTCGACACCTGCCTGGTGCTGCATGCCGAACACTCCTTCAACGCCTCCACTTTTGCTGCGCGGGAGGTGGCCTCGACCAAGGCCCACATTTACGCCGCGGTGGCCGCCGGGGTCGGGTCGCTGTCCGGGCCCTTGCACGGCGGGGCCAACACGCGCGTGATGCAGATGCTGCTGGAGATCGGCGATGTCGACAAGGTGGATGCCTACGTCGCCAACATCCTGGACACCGGCGGCGTGATCATGGGCCTGGGCCATGCGGTCTACCAGGTCGACGATCCGCGGGCCAAAATCATCGCCCCCATGTCGCAAAAGCTGGGAGAGCGTGCCGGCGACACCCGCTGGTACGATCTGTCCAGGGCCCTGGAGCAAAAAGGCAAGGCCGCCTTCAAGGAAAAGAAAGGCAAGGAGATCTTCGTCAATGTCGATTTCTACAGCGCCTCCCTCTACTACTACATGGGCATTGCCGTGGACCTGTTCACGCCCATTTTTGCCATATCCCGCATTGCCGGCTGGACAGCGCACGTGATCGAAGAGCAATTCGGTGGTGCCGCCGCCAAACCCACCTTGTACCGACCCGAGTCCGACTATGTCGGTGACTACTGCGGTCCCGACGAATGCACGTTCGTGCCCATGAACGAGCGTTGACCGCACCGCCCACCCGGAAACGAACACCAACCCCAAAGCACAGGAACGGCACCCAAGATGAAAAAATGGAAATGCAAGGTCTGCGGCTACATTCACATCGGCGACGAACCCCCTGACAAATGCCCGGTCTGCGGGGCCCCCAAAAGCGCCTTCATCGACGTTTCGGAGCCCGGCACCGCGGCACCGGAGCCGGCTCCGGCAGCCGCATCGAAAACCCAGCCGGAAGCGGACGCTTCCGCGTCGCCCGAACCGGCTCCGGCAGCCAAACCGGCGCCGGCAGGGACGCCGGCCGAGCGGCCGTCTCCGTTCAAGGATTCGCGCTATCGCCGCCTGTTCGATGCGATGACCAAGCTGCACGGGCACCCGATTACCGTTCACATCCCCAACGGCCTGTTGCCGGTGGCCATCGGTTTCATCATCTTGTCGGCCATTTTCAACATCAAGGGCATGACCACCGCGGCCACCTACAACATGGGAGTCGTGGCCCTGGCCATGCCCCTGGTGCTGTTTTCCGGATGGGTGGACTGGCAGAACCGCTTCAACGGCGCCTTCACCCAGGTCTTCATCGTCAAGATCGCCTGCGGCATCGTCGTTTCGGTCGCATCCTGGTTCATGTTCGTCTGGCTGCTGGTCAATCCCGAGGTGATCACCACGCCCCAGTCCAACCGGGTTGCCTTTTTCGCGATCAACCTTATTATGCTGGGTGCGGCCGGCACCGCCGGATTCTATGGAGGCAAGCTGGTGTTCAGAGACTGACGCCCCTGCTTCCGGAAGCGGTGCCCTTGATGGGATAACCTTCTGAACATAGCAGCTTTCGAGGAGTCACAGTCAATGAGCCAGGCAAACGAGATCGACCCAGCGCAGATGCGGCAGGTCCAAATGGAGTTGTCGCGAATTCTCAGCGGCCTCGAACACGAGGTCCCCATCTACCTGTTTACCCAGGCCGGTAAAAACGATGTGTTCAACGACGCCGCCCGGCAGGCCCTAAGATTTTTTCGCCAGCTGACCGACAAGATCGTCCTGCGTGAATTCGATCTGAACCACCAGAAGGCACAGCAGCTGGGTGTTGACCACTCACCCACCCTCGTTTTCGATCCGGACCGGTATCAGGTCCGCTGGTTGGGCGCTCCCCTGGGCGAGGAGGGTCGCATCTTTCTGGAAGTGCTCCTGCGCATCGGCACCGGCAAGAGCGACCTCAACGAGGCTGCGCTGGGCGTGCTGAAAAAGATCGACCAGCCCCGCGATCTCAAGGTCTTCGTGAGTGCCTCCTGCCCCTATTGCCCCCAGCAGGCCCTGAATGCACTCAAGGCGGCCGTGGCCCGGCCCGACGTCGTCTCGCTGGAGATCATCGACATCCAGGCCAATGCCGACCTGGCCGACCAGTACGGCGCCCACAGCGTGCCTCAGACCTTTGCCAACGACGTGCTCACCGCTTTGGGCGCCCAGACCGAAGAGCTGTTCATGGCTTCCATCGACAAGATGGAGCAGCAGACCATCTTCATCCCCGAAAGCGATGCAGCCGAGGTGGAGTGCCAGCTGGTGATTGTCGGCGGCGGTCCGGCCGGTCTGACCGCTGGCATCTACGCCGCCCGCAGCGGCCTGAAAACGGTGGTGGTGGAGAAAGGGGTCCTGGGCGGCCAGGTGGCCCTGACCCCGGTGGTGGAAAACTACCCCGGCATGAAAGAGATCGGCGGCAAGACCCTGGTGGACATCATGGTCACGCACGCGCTCGAATACGTGCAGATCTTCCCCGGCGAAGCGGTTGTGGACATCATTCCGGGCGACCCGCACGTGGTCCAGACCTCGCGGCGCAAGTTCAAGACCAAGGCCGTGCTGCTGGCCACCGGTGCGTCCCACCGGCATCTGGGGGTGCCGGGTGAAGAGCGTTTTTCCGGCCGCGGGGTGAGTTACTGCGCCACCTGCGACGGTCCGCTCTTCAGGGGCAAGAAGGTCTTTCTGGTCGGTGGCGGCAACAGCGCCGCAACCGAGTCCTTGTACCTCAAAAACGTGGGTGTGGACGTCACCCTGGTCCACCGGCGCGATCGCCTCAAGGCCCAGGATGTCCTGGTCAAGCAACTGATTGACAACAAGGTCCCGATCCTGTTCAACACCGAGGTCAAAGAGATCCGCGGCGAAAGCCGGGTTTCGGAAGTGGTCCTGTTCAACAACGCCACCGGGCAGACGGGAACCCAGCCGGCCGACGGCGTCTTTCTGGCCATCGGCTACGATCCGGCCGTGGATCTGGCCGCCAAGGTTGGGTTGGAACTCAACGATGAGGGGTATATCAAGCACAAGGAGTTTCGCACCAACATTCCGGGCATCTACGTGGCCGGGGACGTGGCCGGCGGTTTCAAGCAGATCGTGACCGCGGCCGGTTACGGGTCCGAGGCGGCCCTGGCCATCTTCGAAGACATCATCAACCCCTACTGGAAAAAATAGTGAGTGCCCGCGCCGGAACAAACCCGCCGCCACCGCCCAAATCCGTGGCTTACAGCCGCGTGACCATGTCCCACATGATGCTGCCCCAGGACGCCAATCCGGCTGCCATCGTCCACGGCGGGGTCGTCATGAAGCACATCGACGACGCCGCCGGCGTGGTGGCCCTGCGGCATACCCGCTGCAACGTGGTGACCGCCTCCATCGACCGCCTCGATTTTCACAACCCGGCCTTTATCGGCAACCTGCTGTGCCTCAAGGCCAGTTTGAACCTGGTGGGCACCACCTCCATGGAGGTGGGCGTGCGCGTGGAGACCGAGGACCTGCGTACCGGCGAAATCCGCCACACCGCCTCGGCATACCTCACTTTCGTTGCCCTGGATGAGCAATTCCGACCCCGCCCCGTGCCGCCCCTGATTCTGGAAACCGATCAGGACCGGCGCCGCAACCGCCAGGCCATGGCGCGGCGCCAGGTGCGCCTGGCCGAAAAAACCCGCGAAACCACCTGCCGGATCGACCCGGACACCTGCCGTTCGACGTAGGTTGGACTTGGTGAACAACCCCGATTTTCTGCCGGCGCTCTCCCGGCGCTATCGGCTCGACCTGGTGCGCCTGCTGCCCGACATTCCCCTGGCCGGCAGTCCGGAGCGCAGCAGCTGGCGCGGCGTGGCGGCAACCGATGACGGCCGGCGGTTCGTCTTGGAAAAGATTCCCTCGCGGCGGTACGCCCGCAAGCGCCGCATCGCCCAAACCCTTGCGAACCTGTTCGATGCCGGCCTGCGGCAGATCGCACCCTATCTGCCGGATGTCGACGGTGACTTCCTCACCCTGGTCGACCACGGTCTGTGGCAGCTGTGCCCGTATGTGGGCGGCGTGCTTCTGGACCGACCGGCCTATGTCATGGAGGGCTGGCGCGGCGAGGCGGTTGCCGCATTTCTCATCCAGTTCCAGGCCGTCTGCTCCCGCGATCCGCGAGCCTTCAACACACCGGCCTTTTCGATCTGCGCCTACACCCGCGACCTTTTCGCGGTGGTTTCGCGGCACAACCCGCAAGTGGCCCTGCGCTATCGTCCATTCGTGGATCATTTGAACGGGCATCTGGCTGCGGTGCACGACCGGCTCCCGACCCGATTTTGCCACGGGGACCTTCACCCCATCAACATCGTCTGGGGCAACCGATCCATCCGGGCGGTCATCGACTGGGAGTTTTGCGGCACCAAGCCGGAAATCTTCGATCTGGCCAATCTGCTGGGATGCCTGGGGGTGGAGGACCCGCAGAGCCTGAGCGGCCCTTTCGTGCAGCGTCTGACCGACCGGCTCAAGAGGGCGGGCCTTTTTTCCGCAAAGAGCTGGGCGGCCCTGCCGGATCTGATGCTGGCCATCCGGTTTGCCTGGCTCAGCGAGTGGCTGCGCAAAAAGGATCGCGACATGATCCAGTTGGAAGCCGACTACATGGCGCTGTTGCTGTCGTATGGACCGGGCCTGTTTTGATCCGCTGGGCCGATGAACGACCGAGGGAGAAGGGCACGCTGGCCGCCCGCCCCGTCGGTTCCTGAAGAGTGCGTTTTCCTTGGTTTACATTGTTCGAAACGAGCATTACTTTTCTGGTATAATGTTTCGACTTTTGTTTCCTCCATCAGTTCCATCTTTGATATCGGCATCCCTAAACTTGCCGAATTCGTATCATCGCAAGCCTGTCCGGTGCCATCAGGCCCTGAGGGGCAGCGTAGGTTAGTGATTACCCCAAAACCGGCCCGACAGTGATCGCAGACCACGTCTGCTTGGCAGCGGGCGGTCCGCAGCCATCCTGCTTTAGGGGAAGGCCTGCAAAATAAGTGTAGGGGGGCCGAAACCTTTCGTCGGGGGGATTTTGATGAGAGAACACCGCCCAAATTTACTCACGGTCCTCACCCTGCTCGTGCTGGCATCCTCCCTGGCCGGCTGCCGGGCCGCGCCCAGCGCCGATCAGACCCCGGCAACGGAGGGAACCATGACCCGCATGCAGGACAAACAGGCCCGTGGCGTCGACTTTTTTGCCATCGGCAACGAGCCCTCCTGGTCTCTGGAGATCGACTTCGAGACGGGCATGCGCTTTTCGTCGCTGACCGAGCCATCCGCGATGAATACCCCGCCCGGCAAGGAGTCCAGGGCCCAGGATGCCGATGTGACCCGCTATTTTGCCGAAACCGAAGCCGGCACGCTGATCGTGACGCTGCTGCGGGGTGAATGTACGGACAACATGTCCGGGGAACGCTTCCCATTTCGGGTACGGGTAGAGATCAAACGCTCCATCGACGTCGACTACACCCGTTTCGAGGGCTGCGGAAATTATGTCGAAACCGACTGATCCGGGTTTCCCCGATCTGCAGTTGTAAATCAACCATTGCCAGGGAAGGAGATTGTCATGAACAGAAAAAACCTGTTTTTTGGCATGTCGTGTATGCTGGTGACGCTTCTGGCGGCCGCAACAGCCTGGGCGGCCGACTCGCCACCCAACATTTTGGTTGTCTGGGGCGATGACATCGGCCAGTCCAACATCAGCGCCTTCACCAATGGAATGATGGGCTACCGCACCCCCAACATCGACCGCATCGCCGACGAGGGCATGATGTTCACCGACTACTACGGCGAGCAGTCCTGCACCGCCGGGCGCGCATCGTTCATCATGGGCCAGAGTGTCTTTCGCACCGGGCTGTCCAAGGTGGGGCTGCCCGGCGCCGATCTGGGCATGCGCACCGATGACCCGACCATCGCCGCGCTGCTCAAGGCCCGGGGCTACGCCACCGGCCAGTTCGGCAAGAACCACCTGGGCGACAAGGACGAGCATCTGCCGACCAACCACGGCTTCGACGAGTTTTTCGGCAACCTCTACCATTTAAATGCCGAAGAGGAGCCCGAGAACCTGGATTACCCCCAGAACCCCGAATTCCGCAAACGGTTCGGCCCGCGGGGCGTGATCCACTCCTGGGCAAATGCAGACGGCACCCAGAAAATCGAAGACACCGGCCCGCTGACCAAAAAGCGCATGGAGACCGTCGACGACGAGACCTCCGACCGGGCCCTGGCCTTCATTCGCGAACAGCACGAGGCCGGCAAGCCCTGGTTTGTGTGGTGGAACGGCACCCGCATGCACTTTCGCACCCACGTCAAAGATGAACATCGCGGCATCTCGGGGCAGGACGAGTACAGCGACGGCATGGTGGAGCACGACATGCACGTGGGCAAATTCCTCGAGCTCCTCGACGAGCTGGGCATCGCCGACAGCACCATCGTATTCTATTCGACCGACAACGGCCCGCACTACAACACCTGGCCGGATGCGGCCGCCACGCCGTTCCGTGGTGAGAAGAACACCAACTGGGAGGGCGGCTGGCGCGTGCCGGCATTCGTGCGTTGGCCGGGCCGGATCGAGGCTGGTTCGGTGACCAACCAGATTGTGCACCACATGGACTGGCTGCCGACCTTTTTGGCCGCCGCCGGCGAACCCGACATCAAGGAGAAGCTCAAAAAAGGCGGCCTCAAGGCCATCGGCCGCAAGTACAAGGTGCACCTGGACGGCTACGACATCCTGCCGCTGCTGACCGGCCAGACCCAGGAAAGCCCGCGCAAGGAGATCTTCTACTTCTCCGACGACGGCGACCTGACGGCCCTGCGCTATGCGGACTGGAAAATGGTGTTTATGGAGCAGAAGACTCAAGGAACGTTTCGGGTCTGGATGGATCCCTTCGTGCCGTTGCGGGTGCCGCTGATCTTCAATCTGCGGCGCGACCCCTACGAGCGGGCCGAGATCACCTCCAACACCTACTACGACTGGCTGCTCGACCGCGCTTTTCTGCTGGTGCCGGCCCAGGCCTATGTCGGCCAGTTCCTGGCGACCTTTCAGGAATTCCCGCCGCGCCAGGAAGCGGCCAGCTTCAGCCTGGATCGGGTGATGGAGAAGGTGAAAATGCCGGCCGGCAGCTATTGAGTATATGCCCGCATCGTATCGGTTTAAACAAAAACATAGATCCGTACCCCTCGCTCCGGGGCCCACCCCGACAAGCGTTTTGGGGGACGCGCAATTTACTCAGACCCGCAGGGCCGACCGGTTCCATAAATGAACATTGGTTGGGCGTCCATCCCCTCGCCTCATCGAAGAGAGGGCCGGGGTGAGGAGTATGTTGCTTTTCAAAAATAGCCTTATTTAAAACTAAAGGTCATAATAACGATAATCTATATTCTGTCCGCCTGCTGCGCAGGCCCGTTTTTACCTGCATGCGTTTGACAACCAGAAAGGTTTAGCAGGTGGATTCGGTTTTCTGTATGAAATTGGCCAAATTTTTGGAGAACAGTTGTGATGAAACCGATTTTCAACAGTCTGACACTTTTTCTCTTGGTTTTCACAATAATGATCGCCGACACTCATGTAAGCATGGCCGCTTCAGCGGCCGACCCCCTGCCATCGTGGCGCCACACGGCGCCCAAACAGGCCATCGTCGACTTTGTCGAAAAGGTCACCCAGCCGGGTTCGCCCGATTTCGTGCCCGAGCCCGAGCGCATCGCGGTCGTTGACAACGACGGCACCCTCTGGCCGGAGAACCCGGTACCGTTCCAGTTGGCCTACGCCATCTACAGTTTAGAGCAACTGGCCCCCAGTCATCCGGAGTGGAAAGACGATCCTTTCGTCCAGGCCACCCTGGCAGGCGACTTCAACGCCCTTTTGGCCGACAACCACAAAGGGCTCTTGCGCGTCATCGGCCTGACCCACGCCGGGATGACCGTCGACGAATTTCACGACCGGGTGGCACAGTGGCTGGCCGAGGACAAGCACCCGCGCTTTGCGCAGACCTATGACAAGCTGACCTATCAGCCCATGCAGGAACTGTTGGCCTATCTGCGCCACAACGGCTTCAAGACCTTTATCGTCTCCGGCGGCGGCGCCGATTTCATGCGCGTGTGGAGTGAGCGCGTCTACGGAATCCCGCCCGAGCAGGTGGTCGGATCCCACGGCCAGACCCGATTCGAAATACGCGACGACAAGCCGGTGCTGGTCAAGACCCTGGACCATGTTTTTGTCAACGACAAGGAGGGTAAGCCGGTTGGCATCCAGCAGGCCATCGGACGCCGACCCATTGCCGCCTTCGGCAACAGTGACGGTGACAAGGAGATGCTTGAGTACACCACCATTGCCAACCCGCACCCGAGCTTCGGCCTGATCGTCCGCCACACCGACGCCGAACGCGAATACGCCTACGACGCCGATCCGAAAAGCAGCGGCCGGCTGGTCGAGGCGCTAGAGGATGCGCCGAAGCGCGGCTGGACGGTGGTGAATATGGCGGACGACTGGAAGCAGGTCTTTGCTGCAGACAAATAACGACCACCGGCGACTACCATAACCTGGATGACGAAAGCGGCATTGCCATTCTCCTGCGCTCGGCGGTGCCTTTCGAAACAGGACCCCTGAGCCACATCGCCCGGGCGACGCCGCCCATCGTCACCAGCAGCCCGTCGGGGGGAGAGCGGGCCGAGCGCCATCGCCGCTTTGGCTGCATATGAACATGCCCTTTTTAGACATGATCCTGAACGATTTGTCAAAAATGAGCGGCCAGCCCGCAATAGTACTGCCAGCTTTCGATATCGACGCCGCCCCTATCGTTCTCCAGGCTCAATGTGGTTGCGTTGATGCGGGCGCCGATCGTGAGAGCGACCTTTTGGGAAAAAAAAGGTCTACCCCTGCGCGCGCATAGACACCCGCCCCAAAACCGGAGTCCGATTGGTGATCGACATCGCCGGGGGTTGACGATTCCTGCTCGGTCTCCCACTGCGACCAGATGAGCAAGGGACCGGCACCTACATTCAGGCGCAGCCATCTTGCCGGTTCAACGGCAAGAAACCCGCCGGCAAAGTAGTCGATCAAAAATGAGTTCACCTCCTCCAGGATGGCGGCTGCGGCGCTGTCGGTAATGAAATGTTGTAATGATACGAAAATACGGGTACATTTAGCAGAGTTCGTTCTGGGTTAAATGATCCCACCCTATGGAGCGGTGCAAAATGCCGTCGCTCAATCCGGACTCCCCCCGACTGACGGATTGCCACAATAGAGAGATATTGCGGGTGCCTTCGGTTCAGTCACAAATCCCCAGCCCGTCAAAGCACCCGAAGGGAGCAACGAATTGAAAGAGACCAAGACCATCCACGTCTTTATTGTCCTGCTGCTGATCGTCGCCGGCGGCTGCGCCAGCCTCCCCGAAAATGTCCAGCGGGAGCCGTCGACGGCCTATCAGGACACGCAGGACACCCGTATCGGCAGGCACGTGCAGGCGGAGATGCCAATGCATCCCGGAGAATCAGGTTATTTACTGTTGGGCAACGGCCTGGATGCTTTCGTGGCGCGGGTCCTGCTTGCCCAGCTGGCCGAACGGAGCATCGACACCCAGTATTACATGATCCACAATGACGTTGTCGGCAGCCTGTTCGTCGATCAGCTTTACAAGGCCGCCGAACGCGGAGTCCGCGTGCGCGTGCTGGTTGACGACATCGACCAGGAGGGACGCGATTTTGGCGCGGCAGCATTGGACCGCCATCCCAGCATCGAGGTGCGCATTTTCAACCCCTTTGCCCGCAACACCGGTCGAACTCTGCAGTACGTCACCGGATTCGGCAAACAGACGCGTCGGGCGCACAACAAGTCCTTCACGGTCGACAACCAGGCCACTATCCTGGGAGGGCGCAATATCGGTGATGAGTACTTCGCGGCCGACCCGGAGTTGGCCTTCGTCGACCTGGATGTGCTTGCCGTCGGGCCGGTCGCCGGTCAGGTCTCCGCATCTTTCGACCAGTACTGGAACAATGCGTTGAGCTATCCCATCTCGACCCTGGTGGAAAACCCGCCAACGCCTCAGCAAAGCGACCGGCGCAAACAGGAACTTGACGATTTCATCGCCCGGCAGGCCGATTCCGAATACGTGCAGCACCTTCGCGATTCGGATATAGCCAATCGCATCCGGCAGAATCAAGTGATCTATCATTGGGGTGTCGGGGCGGTTGTCGCCGATGATCCCGAGAAACTCACCCACGACACCTCGGAAACCCAATACCGCCTTTCCGAGCAGCTGGCGCCCTACATGGCCGGCGTCCGGCGAGAACTAATCATTTTCTCACCCTATTTCGTGCCCGGCAAAGCCGGGGTGGCCTTTTTTAAACAGCTGCGTGACAGGGGCGTGCAGGTAAAGATCCTGACCAACTCCCTGGCCTCGACCGATGTGGGCGTCGTCCACGCCGGCTACGCCCGCTATCGCAAATCCCTGCTGCGCATGGGGGTAGCGTTGTACGAACTGAACCGCAACTTGAGCCTGGAGGAGCGTCGTGCAATCAAAGAAGGGGGGCTGGGCCAGTCCAAGTCCAGCCTGCATGCCAAATGTTTCGTGCTCGACCGGGAAACGACCTTTATCGGTTCGCTCAACCTGGACCCCCGTTCCGTCGAACAGAACACGGAAATCGGCGTGGTCTTCAAATCACTCCCCATCGCCATTCATATCGCCGATGGTTTTGACCGGAATATCGAAAAAGTAGCGTTTAGACTGGAACTGGAAAAACTGCAAAACGGGACCGAACGGCTGTTGTGGCATGGCCTCGTGGACGGCGAAAAGCAGACCTTTTCGCATGAGCCCTACACCGGTTTCTGGAAACGCGTCGGTATTTCGTTCATGCGGATCATGCCGATCGAATCGCAGATTTAGGGTGCTTAGCGCCGCAACCATCATGGGGGGCAGCAACGAAGATCGGATTTATCATTTTTGTCGTCAGCACGTTTTGGATGCCACCCCAGCGTTTTTTGGCCACTCCAGTCTGTCGATCCCGGCGGTCGCGTCCTCGAAAGCCGAAACGGTATCAAAGACAAGACCGCCGGTACCATCCTAATATGCAGGCGCCATTGATCGAAAACGACTACTTCAATCCGACCTCTTCTATCGCTTGCTTGCAGCGTGAGCTGACCTTGGCGTCGTTCTTATCAAGGCATTCCAGCAGCCGCCCCTCGCCGGCGGCGACATTCTGGCAGAACTGATCCAGATCGTCGGCACACTCGTTGATTACGTATGACAGTGCGGCCACGGCCCGTTCCAGTTGTGAGGCGGCATCATAGAGGGCATATTCGCATTTGCCGGACAATTTATCGCTGCGAGCGTACAGACAGGCCAGCACGCGCCCCTCACCGGGGGTGACATCTTTGCAGTAGGTCTCGATTTCGGCCTGGCAGCCGTTGGCCACCGTCTCTATCAAGCTCTCCTGAGCCCCGGCTGAAAGCGCAAATAGGAGCGTCACACAGATAGCAATGCTGAAAATGGAAATGGTCTTCATGATCTTTTTCTCCTTTTGATTGGTTTTTTCCAACCTGTGGTTGATTTTCAGGGCGTCCTTTACGGCCTGAATGACACTGAACGCATCCGCAGAATCTATCGGTCCAGATTCACCCGCCTGGTGATCTTGTGGACCTCATAGCGCTGGTCGGGACTGCCGAGATAGTAACTGAGGTCAACGGTGATGTCAGCCGACCGGACGCCTTCGGGAAGAACGAATTCGATGGATTCGGTCTTGCTCTGATAGGGCTGGATGCTGGTATCGCGGATGTTGACGACTTTTATCTCGGCGCCGTATAGCTGCTTCGAGTCCTTTTCGCAATCTGCCGCTTTTGGGGCAGACCCGATCTGGCCAGCAAGGGTGCCGGTGTCCCTCCATGCGCCGCGTGGCGGTTTGCCGACCGGTTCTCTGCCCGCCGGCGCAAGTCAAGGCATGGGCCGGCCGACGGGCCACGGTCGTGACCGCACCCGGTCACGCTTCCTCCGGCAAGCGGATCACCATGACCGGAATGGTGCTGTGCCGCACCACCCGGCGGGCCGTGCCGCCCATGAGGGCGTCCTTGAGCATGCCGAATCCCCGGGTGCCCATGACGATCACGTCCGCATCGTTGAGTTCGGCCTGGTGCAGAATTTCCTCGGAGGCAACCCCCTCTTTGACCAGGATCTTGTCCACCTGGAAGGTGCAGGCATCCACGTCGCTGCTGATTTCGTCACAAAAGCTGCTCAGGCGGCCCTGGATGCGGGAAATGAAGTCGGCCTGGTTGTCGGCCTCGAGTTGTTTCCACTTCTGTTCGCCCACGTACCCGTGAATCTGCAGGTAGGCTTCCGCGGTGAGTTGCTCCATCACGTGCAAAATGGTGATCCGGGCCCCGTACTGCTGGGCCAGGCTGGCGGCGTACCGGTATGCGAAGCGGGCGTTGTCGGACAGATCCGTGGCATAGAGAATATTTTTGAATTGCGGGAGCATGGTTTATTCCCCTATCGTTCGCAAGTGGGTTCGGGCGATTGGACGGCGTCCTGGCATCTTCCGCCTGCGGTCGGCGATGGTTGCTTGCCGGACCGGTGTGGCCGCGCCGTCAGGCCGTGATCGGCGCCGCGCTTAGTCTCCCAAACGGGCCATGTGGTCGTCGTACAAGGTTTCGAAGGTCTGTTTGTGCTTGGCCTCCTCCTGGGCCAACATCTTGAACAGCTTGATGCAGTCGGCATTGTCGGTCTTGGTTGCCAGGGCGTTGTAAAGCCGCAGCGCTTTTTCCTCGCGCTTCATGGCCAGGCGCAGGATTTCGGCAAAATCCATGCCCGGTTGGTATTCCATGTCGACGATGTAGTCGCTGCGCTTGATGTCCGGGATCCACACGTAGTCGTACTCCACCACCGATCGGTTGCCTTTTTTGAATTCCTCCAGCAGCACCTGATGCTTGCTTTCTTCCTCCACAAATTCGGTCAGGGTCTGTTTGGACGCCGGAAACGTCTCCCGGTCGACCAGCTTCTGGTAAAATGCGACAGCCTGTTTTTCCCGTTCGATGGCGAAATCGAGGATCTCTTCGAAGGAATTGAAGTTCATGTGACCTCCTTGATGGGTAAGATAAAAATCGATCAAACCGGAATACGGGTATTGGATGTTGGGCCAGATCGACGCGGAAAGCCGGCATGTTCCCCGGTAGCCAGCATCCGCAAACATACTAAAAAAGCAATTGATATGCCATTGATTTTTTCTACACAGTGTGTTTCTTTGCCTGTTCTCGGGTCTACCTGCAAAAAGGAGGTGCCGCATGACCATCGACCGCATCGTATTGGCCATGGCCGGGACCATGATCCTGGTCTCCCTGGCCTTGTCGCGTCTTCACAGCCCCTACTGGTTGTGGTTGACCGCTTTTGTGGGCGCCAATCTGCTGCAGTCCAGCTTTACCGGGTTCTGTCCGTTGGTCAAGATTCTCAAGCCGTTGGGGGTCAAGCCGGGGAAGGCTTTCGAGTAGGTTTTAAAAAAAAGCCGGTGCTTTTCGAGGCGCTGCGTGAAAAACACCGGCCAGGGGGTTGGGGGAGGGTTCCAACCACGCGATCAAACTTGTTGTCGCCACAGCTGTCGGCGAAGCTAATTTACGTTCAACTTGCCCTTGAGCCACAATTTGACGTCATCTTCAAGCGCCCACACGCCTTTGTGGCGGCCCTGTGATTGCGTAAAGCGTTTTTTCAACTCGGCAGGCATTTTGATTTTGGCCAGTTCCACCGCTTCATCACTGTTGCGGCGGATGAAATAGATGACCGGCTCGTCTTTCCAGGTGTTGACAACGAAATAGTGCGATACATCGTCTTTGGAGCGGATCACGTAATTACCGCGCGCCCAGTTGTTGCCCCACTCCAGGTAGAGGCGTACCGCCTCTTCGGGCGTCATTTCCCAGTCGATCGAATTGACCAGATCCCGATTGCTTTTAATCTCTTCAAGATTCATCATGTCGTCTCTCCCGATGCGTTTGAGTGAGCGGCATGTGTGCCAATGCTGCCAGCTGTCGCCGTCGATGCCGTTTCTGATTCATTCCTAAAAGATCTGCCAGAACCATGCCACAATTCCGGCGGCATTGGACCGCCGCCGGCACATCCTTATTTTACATGTTTTAACAATTGGTTGTAATTATTTGGGTTCAGCACTCGCCCTTTCCTGGCAGCTCATGAGAAGCCCTATTGGGACACATCGCTGTCTCCTCAAAGAGAAGTTAGATACACTAATGTTTCAAATTATACTAATACATGAAACGGTATCCGGCAAGTTTCGATTGTTCCAAAAAAAACCGGGCACCGCAGGTAGCCCGGTTCATCATGTTAATGGGTGTGGCATGAAAGCAGAAGATGGGCCTGCCTTCGGATCGAGGTTTATTCGGCCATGACGAACTTGCCGTCTTTGACCTGGACGATTACCATGGAGTCCACATCCAGGCCGTTGTGATCCTCGGGGGTCAGGTTGTACACCCCGGAAACACCCACGTAGCCTTTGGTCTGCTCGATCGCCGCGCGCAGATCCTCCGGCTGGGTCCCGGCCTTCTTCATGGCGTCGGCCACCATCATGATGGCGTCCCAGGCATAGCCGGAATGGGTGTTGATGGGAAATTGCTTGTCGTAGCCGTAGGCCTGGGTGTAGAGGCGGATGAACTCCTGGATGACCGGCTTCTGCGGGTCGCTGTCGTCCAGGGCGTCGGCGACCATCAGTTTGGTGGCCGGCATGCGGTCGCCCTCGGCAGCTTTGCCGGCCAGCTCGATGTATTTGGGATCGGGCAGCCCGTGGCACTGAAACAGGGGCAGGTCGATGCCCAACTGGGCCTTGTTCTTGGACACAATCGATCCGGCCGGGCCGATCGTCCAGACCACCAGTGCCTGGGGAGCGGCGTTTTTGACGTTGGTCAATTGGGCGGTCATGTCCGTATCCTTGGGGCCGAAAGATTCCTCGGCCACGATTTCAAGACCGAATTCGGGCGCCAGTTTCGTCAGCCAGCCGGCCCCGTCCTTGCCGAAACCGTCCGATGCCGTCAGCAGGGCGATCTTGGTCAAGCCCTTTTCCTGGAGGTAGGCATAGAGGCGCTTGACGGCCACCGACGAGCGCTGGGGCGACTTGAAAACCCAGTCGAAGGGGCCCAGCTTCTCGCCGCCCATAATGACCGGGTCGCCGCCCACGGTCATGAATGTCGGCACGCGACCCTCGTGGACGATTGCCTTGACCGCCATGCCCGTGCCGGTGCGCGTGGGGCCGATGATGGCGGCCACCTGGTCCTTGTAGATAAACTTCTTGGCGATGTTGACCGCCTTGGCCGGGTCGCCCTCGGTGTCGCCGATGATCAGTTCGATCGGCCTGCCGTCGACGCCGCCCTCCTTGTTGATCTTGTCGACCACCATGTCGGCCACCAGCTTGGTGGGGGTGCCGATGAACGCCGCCGGGCCGGACAGGTCGAAAAATGCCCCTATTTTAATGGGTTCCTGCGCACAGACGCCGTTTCCCCAGACCAGCAGCGCCAGCACCGCGCTCAATGCAACTGCTCTTTTTAAGTTTTTCATCCTCTTCTCCTTTGTTGGTTGGTTTTTGTTTTGTTTGGAAATAGTGAGAACGCAGCGTTGGGCTCCGAGGTGCCGTTCACGGACGATCCGCATCAAACGATTTCGTCCGTAATCCTGCTGTCAAACACCCGCTGGCTCTTGCGCTCGGTGCGCGGCAGCACGCAGTAGTCCATCATCTCGACCTCGACGGAGACCAGCAGCTGCTTTTTGATCTGATAGCCGATTTCGTGGATCAGTTCCGCCGATCGGCCGGCCTCGACGGCCTCGCCGCGTTCGACCATCAAGGTCATGTAATCCTTGCCGGAGCGATCGTCGCGGGTCAGGTGAATCTGGTACTCCGACCCCAGGCCAGGAATGGCCGACAGGATCGTGTCGATGGTCGACGGGTAGATGTTGACCCCCCGGAATTTGATGGTGTCGTCGCTGCGCCCCTTGATGCGCGAGTGGCGCGGCAGGATCGACCCGCAGGTGCAGGCACCGGGAATGATGCGGGTGATGTCGCGGGTGCGGTAGCGGATCAGCGGCGCCGCCTCCTTGCTCAAGGTGGTGACCACCATCTCGCCCCACTCGCCGTCCGGCAAAGGCGACAGGGTTTTGGGGTCGACGACTTCCATCAGGTAGTAATCGCCCCAGTAGTGGATGCAGTCGTGGTCCGGGCATTCGATGCCCGTGCCGGGTCCGTACAGCTCGGTCAGGCCGGTGATGTCGAACAGCTCGGCGCCGCCGAACAGCTCGGAGATCTTGCGGCGCATGGAGCGCGAACTGCGTTCGGATCCGTAGATGATCTTTTTGATGCCGATCTTGTCGGCGATGCCGCGGCGGTGGATCTCTTCGGCCATGAGCAGGGCCATGGAGGCCGTGCTGCAAAACACCGTCGACTGTACATCCTGCATGAACTGGATGTGCATGTCGATGTTGCCCGGTCCCACGGGAACGGCCATGGCGCCCGCTTTTTCGCAGCCCAGCTGGAACCCCATGCCGGCCGTCCAGATGCCGTAGCCCACGGCGATCTGGACGCGGTCCAACGGGGTCACGCCGGCCATTTCGTAGCAGCGCGCGAAAAAGTGAACCCAGTCGTCCAGGTCTTTCTGGGTGTAGCCGATGATCTTGCGCTTGCCGGTGGTCCCCGAACTGGCGTGGATGCGCACGATCTGCTCGAAGGGTACCGCACGCAGCGGAAAGGGATAGCCGTCGCGCAAGTCGTCGGCCGTGGTGAACGGCAGGCGTCTCAGATCGTCCAGGCTGCGGATGGCGGCGGGCTGGACGCCGGCGGCCTCTAAGCGCTGTCGGTAAAAGCCGCTGCCTTCGAAAGCGTGTCGAACCGTCCACTGCAGGCCGCGAAGCTGGTGCGCCGCCAGGGAGGCATGATCGCGAAAATCGGGCATGAAGGTGAGTCGGTGCATGTCGGGCTTCTCCAATCGGATGTTGGTCAAACCGGCGGCACCCAGCCGGCTGGCCTCGGGTTTTTTGGCGCTGGCGGCACCTAAAAAGGCGGCCCGCAGCTTGGGGTCGGCGAGCAGGTCCTTGCTCAGTCCCCGCTCGACGATCCGTCCGCCGGCGATCAGAAAGGCTTTGTGGGACGCCGAGAGCGCCCGCGCGGCATTCTGTTCGACCAGCAAAATGGTCACGCCGGAGCGTGACAGTTGATGGATGATGGCGAAAATTTCATCGGTGACCAAGGGCGCCAGCCCCAGGCTGGGTTCGTCGAGCAGCAGCAGGCGCGGATTGGCCATCAGCGCACGTCCCATGGCCAGCATCTGCTGCTCGCCGCCGGACAAGGTGCCGGCGGCCTGGCCGCGGCGTTCGGCCAGGCGCTCGAAGCGGTTGAAAACGGCCTGCATGCGTTGTTGGACCTCCCGGCGGCCGGTTCGCTTCGCTGCCGCCCCCAATTCGAGGTTTTCGGTTACGCTCAGGTGGGGAAAGACCTCGCGACCCTCGGGGGTCAGGGCCAGGCCGCTGCGGACCATCTTGGTCGGTGAACTGCCGGCGACCGCCCGGCCGTCCAGAAGGATGCGTCCCCCGGAGGAGGGCATGAGACCCATGATGCACTTCAAGAGCGTGGTTTTGCCGGCCCCGTTGGCCCCGACCAGGGCAACGGTCTGGCCGGCGGTGACGGTCAGATCGACGCCGAACAGGGCCTGGGCCGCTCCGTAGTGGGCCGTCAGGTGCTCGACGGCCAGCAGCGGGGTGGGGGCAAGGGTCGTCATGTCAGGCCGTCGCCGCCATGCGGCCCAGGTAGGCCTCCAGGACCAGGGGATTGCGGCGGATCTCGTCCGGTTGGCCGCAGGCGATGCAGCGGCCGCTGTCCAGGACCACCACCTGATCGGCCACATTCATGACCAGTTCCATGTCGTGCTCCACCAGTAAAATGGTGTGGCCGGCAGCGCGCTGGTGCCGGATGTGCCGGGCGATCCGGGCCGTTTCGGCCGTGTTGAGCCCGGCCACGGGTTCGTCCAGCATCACCAGCCGGGGGTCGCTCACAAAGGCGCGCGCCATCTCGACCCGTTTTTTCTCGCCATAGGAGAGGGCCGCGGCCGGCCACTGCGCTTTGGGGGCCAAGCCGAAGTCGTCCATGGCGCGCAGGGCGCGCAGGCGCAGCCGGCGCTCCTGGTGGCGCAGGGCCGGCAGACGCAGCATGGAAAAGGCAAACGACCGCTCGGCCTTCACCGTCAGGCCGGTCAGCACATTGTCCAGCACACTGAGCCGGGCGAACAGCTTCAGGTTCTGGAAGGTGCGCGCGACGCCCAGGGCGGCGATCTCATGGGCCGGCAGGGCCTCGATCGCCTGACCGCCCATCAGGATGCTGCCCTGGCCGGCCCGGTCGACACCGCTGATGCAGTTGATCAGGGTCGATTTGCCGGCCCCGTTGGGGCCGATCAGGGCCGTAACCTGCCCGGCCGGAACCGTGAAGGAGACATCCGCGAGGGCCGGCAAGCCCCCGAACCACCGGCCGACCCCCTTGATCTCAAGCATGATTCAAGCCTTTGGCCAGGCGCGTGCGCACCGCATCGACGATGCCCGTGACCAGGCCCTGGGGCAAAAACAGCAAAATCAGGACCAGGATCGATCCATGGGCGATGTCCTTGAACCGTTCCAGGGTTTCGATCCACTCGGGCAGCAAGGTGATCAGGGTCGTTCCGAACAGGGTTCCCCAGACCGAGCCCATGCCGCCCACCACCACCATGATCACGAAATCGACCGAGACGAAGATGTCGAACGAGTCGGGGCTGACGAAGGCGTAGCAGTGGGCGAACAGGCTGCCGGCCACGGAGGCCAGCACGGCCGAGAGGACAAAGACCTTGACCTTGGCGCGGCGGGTGTCCACCCCCAAGGCCGCCGCGGCGGTTTCATCCTCGGCCAGGGCGGCCAGTCCGCGGCCCACACCGCTGCGCACTAAATTAAGACACAGCAGCAGGGCGATCACGGCAAAGGTCCACACCAGGTAGTGGAATCGGATTTCGTTGTCAAACGTCAACGAACCGATCGCCAGATAGGGAATCCCGGCGAATCCGCTGGGGCCGCCGGTGACGGCATCCCACTGCACCAAAACGGTGTAGACCACGATGTTGAACCCCAGGGTCGCCATGGCCAGATAGTGACCGCTCAACTTGAGGGCCGGCAGCCCCACCGCCAGGGCGATCAGGGCCGTGGCCAGGGCCACCACGAACATGACCGGCCAGGCCGGACCGCCCAGGGTGGTGGTGCCAAGGGCCGATCCGTAGGCTCCGATAGCAAAAAAGGCGGCGTGGCCCAGGCTGATCTGGCCGGCATAGCCGATGAACAGGTTCAGGCCCAGCACGACCATGACGTAGATGGCGATCAGGTTGGACAGGCCGAGATAGTAAGGGTTGCTTTCGATCAAGGGCCAGACGAGCAGCAATACCGACAGGGCCGTTACGGTCAGGCCGGTGCGGTGCAGGTAGACAAAATAGAGTAAATTGTCTTTGGCCGTCATCATTTTCCCAACAGTCCCTTGGGTCTGACAAACAGAACCAGCAGCAGCACCACGAATGCGGCCACATCCTTGTAGGCACTGCTCCAGTAGCCCGCCGACAGGGATTCGAGCAGTCCCAGGACCACCCCCCCCAAAACGGCGCCGGGAAACGAGCCGAAGCCGCCCAGAATAGCAGCGGCGAATCCCTTCAGCCCTAAAAGGACCCCCACGTCGTAGCTCAAGGTGGTGATGGGGGTCACCAGGACGCCGGCCAGGCCGCCCAGTCCGCCGGCCAGCGCAAAACTGGCCGCCTTGACGCGTCCCACGGGAATTCCCACCACCGCGGCGGCGGTCTGATTGGAGGCCACGGCCCGCATGGCCAGCCCCAGGCGGGTACCGTGAAAGAAAAGGAGCAGCAGGCCGATGGCCACCGCCGTGATGAGCAGAATGGCCACGGCCTGGGGCAGGATGGTGGCCCCGGCCATGCGCAAGGGCGCCTCGTCGAACAAGGGTGGGACGGCCATGCGGTTTTTGCCCCACACCAGCTTCATGACCCCGCGCAGGATGATGGAGATACCGATGGTCAGAAAGATCAGCACCAGATGGTGATGCGAGCGCGAGGGCCGGATGCCGATGCGTTCCACCACGACGCCCACTACCGCCACGGCAACGACCGCCCCGGGCAGGGCGACCACCATGGGCAGGCCGATCCAGAAAAGGCCGCTGAACAGGAACATGCCGCCCAGAGAGACGAAATCGACCTGAACGAAGTTGACGATGCCGATTGTGTTGTGAACCACGCAAAAGCCGATTGCGATCAGGGCATAGACCGCTCCGCTGGTGATGCCGGCGAACACAAACTGCAACAGGTCCTGAAAACCAGCCACCGTTCCTCCGCATAGAATCAATTTCGGCTCAAAACGGCCCCACCCTATGCCAGTCAGTGGCGCGGGTCAAGCGTTGTTACGGCCGATGGGGCGCCTGCGAGGACATTTCGGTTTGGAAATTTCCGGGCAGGCTCAACAGAAAACGCCACACCGGCACCAGGCCGATCTTTGCGGGGTCGACCTGGAGCTGGTCACCCAAAGGCCCACAACGCTCGACAATTGATCGATTACCATGTATGAATCATCCTCAACATCGTTGCGGCAAATCAGCGGGGTCGCGAAAATTCTATTCGAGAATACCGAGTGACTTTAAAAATGGCGAACAGACCGGTTGAAAAAGAGCTCATGATGGGCAACGAGGCGATTGCCCGCGCATTGATCGAAAGCGGCTGCCGCATAGCCACGGCCTATCCGGGCACCCCGTCCTCGGAGATTCTTGCGGCGGTGGCCCTGTACCAGAAGCGGCACCACCTGAGCATGCACACCCAGTGGGCGGTCAATGAAAAGGTGGCCTTTGAAATCGCCTACGCCGGCAGCATGGCCGGATTGCGAACGGCCGTCAGTATGAAGCAGGTGGGGCTCAACGTGGCCTCCGACCCGCTGATGAGCGCGGCCTACATGGGAACGGCGGGCGGATTCGTGTTGATCAGCGCCGATGACCCGGGCCCGCACTCTTCCCAGACGGAGCAGGACAGCCGCATGATGGCCATGATGGCCAAAATCCCCGTCCTGGACCCGGATTCGCCCCGCCAGTGCCACCAGATGGTGCCGCTGGCCTACCGTCTGTCCGAAGCCTTCAACACCCCGGTGATGCTGCGCCCCACCACGCGGGTGTGCCACTCGCGCCAGGACGTGCTGCCCGGCCGCATCGAACCGACGACCGGAGTTGCCGATTTTAAAAAGGACCCGGCGCGGTGGGCGGCCACTCCCAAATTCCGCTACCAACTCCATCTGGCACTCGAAGAAAAGCTGGCCCGGATCGCTGCCTTTTCCGACACCGCTCCCGTCCGGCACAATCCAGGGACCAGCGCCCGCCGGGCCGTGGTCGCCAGCGGGGTGGCCGCCGCCTGCACCGCCGACGCCCTGCGCGACCTGGGCTTGTGGGACCGGCTGCCCTTTTATCAGGTGCTGCAGCCGTATCCCCTGCACGCCGATTTCATCCGTTCGGTGACCGACAGCCACGACGAAGTGCTGATCCTGGAGGAGACCACCGGCATCATCGAGATGCAGCTGGCCGATCGGCAGCGTGTGCAGGGCAAGCTCAGCGGCGTGGTGCCGCGCGTGGGCGAACTGCTGCCGGAAACCATCGCCGCCCTGCTGGCCGATTTTGCCCGTGTGCCGACCCGCGTCGCCAGCTTGCCTCAGGTGCCGGGACGCCGCCCGACCCTGTGCGCGGGCTGTCCGCACCGGGCCAGCTTTTTTGCCATCAAAAAAGCCGCCCCGCGGGGCATTTACACCAGCGACATCGGCTGCTACACCCTGGGGCTGAATCTCAAGGCGGTCGACACCGTACTGTGCATGGGCGCGGCCATCAGCCAGGCGGCCGGTTTTTTTCAGGCCTACCGCGAGGCAGCCAAGCGGCCCGACATCGTGGCCACCATCGGCGACTCCACCTTTTTTCACGCCGGTGTGCCGGCCCTGATCGACGCGGTGGTCCAGAATGTCCGCTTTGTCCTGGTGATTCTGGACAACCGCACCACGGCCATGACCGGCAGTCAGCCCACGCCGGCCACGGGAACGGGTGCTGTGGGAGAACCGCTGGTGGCGGTCGAGCTGGAAGCGTTGGTAAGAGGCTGCGGCGTTGGTTTTCTCGAGGTTGGCGATCCCTATGACCTCCAGGCTTTCACGGCGCTGGTCAAGTCGGCCGTTGCTTACAGCCGCACGAATGGTCCGGCGGTGGTGATCGCCCGCCACCCCTGTCTGCTCGACCTGGCGCGCCAGGGCGCGACCGGCGACCGGGTCGAGGTGATGGTGACCGACGACTGTGACGGCTGCGGTTACTGCCTGCAGCATTTCGAGTGCCCGGCACTGGTTGCCGCTGACGAGGCCCAGCACATCGCCGTGGACCCGGTGGCCTGCAGCGGTTGCGGGGTTTGCCTGCACGTCTGCCCCAACGGGGCGATCGTCAACAAAAGCGAATGCCATGAAAAATAGATCCTGCCAGCTTGTCATCAGCGGCGTCGGCGGCCAGGGCGTCTTGTTCGTCACCCGTCTGCTGGCCGAGGCGGCCATCGTCAAGGGGTTGCCCGTCTTCACTTCCGAAACCCACGGCATGGCCCAGCGGGGCGGTACGGTGATCTCGCATCTCAAAGTGGGAGCCTTCGCGAGCCCGTTGATCAACCCCGGCCGGGCCGACGGACTGATCGCGCTCAAGGCCGAAAATCTGGTTCAGCATCACGGGTACCTCCAAACCGGGGGCTGGGCGACCGTGAACCACCCGATCCCCCAAAAGATGCCGGCCGAATTTCAGCAGTGCTGCCTCGATGCCGACCGCGTGGCGTCCGAAAGCGGCGACACCCGGTCCCTGAACCTTATCATGCTGGGGTTTACGCTTGCCTGCGCCCGCCAGGGCCGCTTCGAACAAAGCGACCTTTACTGTACTCTGGCCGATATCGCCGCCGTTCTCGAAACCCGCCTGAAGGACAAACCGGATCGGCTGCAGGCCGCCCTGCGGTCGCTTTTCGCATTTGAAAACGCGGGCTGATGCAGTTTCAACCCACACCTCCGCGGGTCGTCATTCGCCATGGTCAAATTGTCCGATAGCGATGCAGCCCGCCTGCGGTCCATCATCGCCGAAAATGAAGCGTGGCTGATCGACCGCATCCTCGGCTATGCCAGGCAGCAGGGGTACACCCGCTACAGGTCGACCCTGCCTGAAGCCTGGCGGCAATCCGTGGCCGGGCTTTCGGCCTCGCTGGTCGATGCCCTGCAAAAGGGGCCGCCCGATTTGGAGCTGGTACCGGAGGCAGACTACACCAGCGACGCCCTGACGCGCTTCGGCATCCAAGAAGCCGATCTCCATCGCCGGCGGGGTTTGGCCTTGGGGATCTGCCTGGGCCTTTTGAAATATTACCGTCAGGGCTATCTGGACCTGGTCGCCAGAAAGTCACCCGGCCGGGCCTGCGAGCGTCATTTCTCCCACACCCTGAACCGATGTTTCGACCGCATCGAAATCGGGCTTGTCAACGCCTGGCACGCCCCGGCCGGCAACGGTCGGGGCGCCGACCTGCAGCAGGCCAATCGCGACATGACCAACCAGAACAACAAGCAGGCCGAGGCGGCTCTGCAGGAGGGCGCCATCTGGCTGACCGAAATGTTCAACGCTCTGGAAGATGCCGTGTTTATCGCCACACCTAACGGCCGGATCGTGGACAGCAACCTGGCGGCCCAGCGAATCTTCGGATACACGGCCGCGGAACTGAAAGACAAGCGCACCGAAATGCTGCACATGGATCATGTCCATTATGCAGCATTCACCATGCACGTGCGTGAAACGCTTGCGCAGGGCAAAAAGGCCGCCTTCGAATACATGGGCCGACGCAAAAACGGGGGCGTCTTTCCCGCCATGGTGCATATCGCGCTGCTGCGCAAGGCAGACCATACGCCCTTGGGCATCGTCTGCGTCCTGCGCGACCTGACGGTTCTGAAGGAGGCCGAAGCGGCCGCACGTCAGAGCGAACGCCTGCAAGGGGCCCTGGAGCTTGCCGGCGCCGTCTGCCACGACCTGAACCAGCCTCTCATGGCGATCACCGGTTACGCTGAACTGATCCTGTTGGAATGCCCCGATGGCGCTCCCCACGCCCCGCTGCTCAATAAAATGGTCGACCAGGTCGCCAAAGTCGGGGCGATCACCAAAAAGCTGATGCGGGTCACCCGCTACGAAACCAAGACCTACCTGAATCAGCAGATCATCGATATCGACAAGGCCTCCCGGTAGGCCTTGCCCGCCAATGCCCGTCGGCACGGTGCCCTGCTGAACCGGCCCTGCCTGGCGCAGGGGCACTCGACTTTTGCGCTCTGGCTCATGGCTGCCGGCCTACCTGCCGATATATCCCATAACCGCAGGAGCTTTAAGCGGTGCCGAACTGACAGCGTGACAAAATGATGCGTTTCCAGGTGATGATTTTCAGATGGGGTTGCCTTAACATGCCAACAGCAGGCATGAACCCCGAAAAGGGCGCCGGTCGGCCGATGGGTGCCGGCGCTTCCCAGGACGACTTCAAAGGAGCGATGATGAAAGTGGCGATGCTGGTGCTGGCCGGATTGCTTTCACTGCTGACCGTCATCCAGGAACCCGACGCCTTATTCGGCAGCGGCGGTGAGAGCGAGTATTGGCTTCGATCCCCGCGTGATGTTGCTGCCATAGAGCACATCACCACCCCAAACGACCATCCGGCAGGTGGTCCGGGGCGCGTCAAAGTGGCTGACGAAAAAACAGGCCATGCAGGCGCCGCCGACGCTCAGGCGCCGGTCGCGATGCTGCTGTTAATCGGTCTGTTCGCTTTTGCCTTTACCCGCATTTCCTGTTTCAGGCAGCACTGACGGTCCACGATCGGTGGTCTTCACACTGGCACCATCCTCACCGGCCGCCAGCAGCACCTCGTCGTTTTCGAAGGCCCGGCGACGGATTCGAGAAAACATCTCCAGCAGTCTGGGCACCGTGAGCGCTCGCTTTTCGGCCCCGCTGACGTCGATGATAATGTCGCCGGCATCCATCATGAGCAGTCGGCTGCCGTAGGCAATGGCGTGATTCATGTTGTGGGTGATCATCAAGGTGGTCAGACGGCGTTCATCGATGAATCGGGTGGTCAGATCCATCACCATGGCGGCGTTGCGCGGATCCAGGGCCGCGGTGTGTTCGTCCAACAGCACGATGTCAGGATTGGAGAGCACCATCATCAGCAGGGTCAGGGCCTGGCGCTGACCGCCGGAAAGGGTGCTGACATTCTCCTTCATGCGCGACTCCAACCCCATTTCCAGCGTCACCAACTGGCTCTTGAAATAGTCCCGCCGTTTACGGTCGAGGCTGATCACCGGCCACTTGAATCCCTTTTTGGCGGTGATCATCATGTTGTCTTCGATGGTCATGTTGGAGGCGGTGCCCACCAGCGGGTCCTGAAAAATGCGCCCCAGGCAGCGGGCCCGTTTGTATTCCGGGTGGGCGGTCACGTCCTTTCCCTTGATGAACACCTGGCCGGCGGTTGGCATCAGATTGCCGGAGATCAGGTTGAACAGGGTCGTTTTGCCGGCGCCGTTGCTGCCGATGATGGTGATGAACTCGCCGGCGGCCACGGTCAGGTTAAGGTTCTGGATGACGGTTTTGGCATTGGGCGACCCCGCGTGAAACGTACAGACGATATTCTCGAGGCGGATCATGCCGCGGTCGTCCCCCTGCCGCGGATGCGGCGGTAGTTGGTCACGGCCAGGGCGGCGATGATCAGGATCCCGGCAATCAGCTTGAGGTCGTTGGGGGTCATGTTGATGTAATAACCGTAGAAGCGGCCCAGGTACATGATGGCTTTGAAGAGAATGGCGCCCAGAACCACGCGCAGGGTCAACAGGCCGATGCGGTTGGATTTGATGATAAACTCGCCCAGCATCACCGACGCCAGCCCGGAGACCACGATGCCCTGTCCAAGGTTCACGTCGGCAAATCCCTGGTACTGGGCCGCAAAGGCGCCCGACAAGGCCACCAGGCCGTTGGACAGGCCCACGCCGATCAGTTTGAGGGTCGCGGGGTTGACGCCCTGAACCTTGACCATCCGCTCGTTGTTGCCCAGGGCCCCGAAGACCAGACCCATATCCGTGTGAAAAAAAAGGTCCAGGCTTAATTTGATCGCGGCCACGACCAGCACGAAGAAGGCCAGGGTGGCCCAATCGGCGGGAATCAGGCCCCTTGAAAGGTCGGCCACGCCGGTGATGATGGTGTCCACCCGCAAAAGTGGCAGGTTGGCGCGGTTGCCCAGGATGCGGATGTTGACCGAGTAGAGCATGGTCATGGTCAGGATCCCGGCCAGCAGGTGCGGGACCTTGAGACGGTTGTGAATGGCTGCGGTGACAGCGCCGGCCGACACGCCGCCTGTAAAGGCCAGCAGCAGTCCCGTCAGCGGGTTCACACCGCCGGTCAAGGCGGTGGCCATGATCACGGCGCCCATGGGAAAGCTGCCGTCCACGGTCAGGTCGGGAAAGTCCAGGATGCGGAAGGTAAAAAAGACCCCCAGGGCCATGATGGCGTAGATCAATCCCTCCACAAAGATGCCTTCAAGCATGTCAGGCGGCTCTTTTCAGGCCCCACCGGGCCTTATTTGCGGGTCAGCCGGCCGTTTTCAACCACCGCGTTGGCGCTGTCGATGACATCTTGCGGGAAGGTCAGGCCCAGTTCGCCGGCCACATCCAGATTGATCAGCAGGTCCACGTCGGTCGGGTCGGTCATGTAGATGGTGGGGATGCTGCCCGGTTTCTCGCCCTTGAGAATGCGCACCACCAACCGGCCGGTGGCCTGGCCCATCTTGTAGTAGTCGAATCCCCATGCCGCCAGCACCGGTGTGGTCTCGGCGCTGCTGGGGTCGGCCGACATCACCGGGATCCGGTGCTTCGCGGCCACACCGGCCACGGCCGCCAGTGCAGAAACCACGGTGTTGTCGTTGGAGATGTAGATGCCGTCCACCCGTCCTGCAATGGTCTGCACGGCCTGCTTGACCTCGGCCGAATTGGACACGGTGGTTTCGACGAATTCGATGCCCATCTCGGCACACACCCGGCGGGCGATTTCGGCCAGGCTGACGGCATTGGCCTCGCTGCTGGTGTAGACGTGCCCCAGGGTCTTGATGGGTTTGATGTGGTTGAGCAGTTCGATCTGGGCCTTGACGGGGGTCATATCGGAAATGCCGGTTACGTTGGGCTCGCCTTTGCTGGTGGATGCCACCAGGCCGGCCCCTTCGGGATCGGTGACGGCACTGAAGACAACCGGGCGATCCGTGATGGCGTTGACCAGGGCCTGGGCTGTGGGCGTGGCGATGCCCACCGCCAGGGTGACGTTTTCGGATTTGAACTTCTGGGCGATGGACGAGGCTGTGGACATCTCGCCGTTGGCGTTTTGAAGGTCGAACCGGGCCTCGGGGTAGGCGGCCGTGACCGTCTCCTGAACGCCTTTCTCGATCGCGTCGAGCGCCGGATGGGCAACGATTTTGGAGATGCCGATCAAAATCGGGTCGGCCGCCCTGACTGGTGCGGTGAATATGGTCACGGCAGACGCAGCCAGCAGACCGATCAGCATGCAGCAGCACTTTTTCATCAACTTTTTCCTTTCCTTTGGGCCGAATTTTGACTATGTACCGATGCGTAGAAACAACTCGGATCGCCCCTTCCTATCGGCGGCCCCCGGCAAAATCAAGCTCTTTTTAAGCGGCAGCTGGCCGCAGGACCGGACAATTCCGATGAATCGCGTCACGGAAGAACTGATCGATATTTTTACCCGCACGACCGATCGCCGGGAGATGGAGGTGCTGTTCGAAGAGATCTTCACCCCCAAGGAGATCAGCACCTTGACCTTGCGCTGGCAGCTGCTCAAGGACCTGTATGCCGGAAAGACCCAGCGCAGGATCGCCGCCGACCACAAAATCAGCCTGTGTAAAATCACGCGGGGCGCCAAACTGCTCAAGGCCAAGGGCAGCTACCTGAAAAAGGTCCTAGACCACCTGGCCGAAGCGCGGGAACAGCCCTAGTACCTGTCCTGGCCGAGCGACCCGGTGGTGCGGACATCAGAACTGCATCGTCTCGATCTGGTAGAGCAGGTGGGCCCGGATATCCTTGATTTGAACCAGGGCCCCTTCCGGACCCAGCCGATCGATCTTACCGGATATGATTTGCCGGGCGATCCTGAATTCCAGGGTTCCCGACTTGAGGCGGCCCTCTTCGTTCAGGACCGCCATGATCTGTGCCATTGCCTGGAATTTGTTCATCGGACGATGCTCCTCGACCGCGCTTTCGGCCCCGTTGGCCCTTCTCCTGCCTACAGTTTCAGCAGCCGCGCGGCATTTTGGCCGCACACCATCTCCGTGTCGGCCGAGTCCATACCGGCCTCGGCCATCTCCGCAAGGTAGCGCGCCGGCAGGAGCAGCGGGTAATCGGTGCCCAGCAGGACTTTGTCCATGCCCACCAGTTCCCTGGCATATTGGTATATGCGGCTGTCGTACAAAAATGGGGATGCAGCCGTGTCATAGTAAACGTTTTTGAGGGTATCCCTGACCGCCTTTTTCAGCAGGAGATAGAAAAAAATCCCCCCGCCCCAGTGAGCCAGGACAATGGTGTTGTCCGGGAAGCGGGCGATGGTCTCGTAAATCTGGATCATGGTGTTGGGCGTCTTGCCCGGGTAGCGGTGGCCCACCTCCTCGTTGGTGTGCAGCAGCACGGGCACATCCCACTGCCGGCACATGTCCATGATGGGATCCAGGCTCAACTGGCATTCGCCGTCGATGCCGCAGCCGTAAAAGGCCAGTTCGCCGACCCCGCTCAAGCCGGCGTCTAAACACCGCTGGACCTCTTCGGCCGCGTCGGGATTGAGGCTGTCCACGCAGCACAGGCCCCGCAGGCGGTCCGGGAATCTGGCAACCGCTTCCAGGACGTAGTCGTTGTTGCGTCGGCAGGTCTCGGGAGAGCGCCAGGGAAAACCGAAGACGACCGACATGTCCACGGCCTGCTCGTCCATCATGTCTATGATCTGTCCCGCCGACACCAGCTTGGATTTGGGGGAGGCGTAAAGCAGCTCGAACTCCGGTTCGGCTTCGAAAAAGCGATCCCGGTGGTCCCGGATTCCGGCAGGGAAGGTGTGCACGTGGAAATCGATTATCATTGACGGCTCCTGCGGTCCTTTTTATTGACTACGCAGCTTTTTCTTATACAATACCTTGCGCTGTTGCAACATCAATCGGGCCTGATACGGGCGGCCTTGGGGCCGCCGAGCCGGACTATCGTCGAATAGCAACCGGGCCCAGGCCCAATGGAAGCGGGCCATGTTTCTGATCGCCGGAGTGCAGCCCAAAACCAGGCGGATCGACGACACGCCACAGCGCTGCCCGGTTTGCGGATTGGCGCAGGCCTATACCACCCGCGTCGATCACTACTTCAGCCTGTTTTTCCTGCCCGTCCTCCGGGTAAAGCAGGGTGCGCCGTTTTTGCTGTGCGAGCACTGCCGGCAGCCCGTGGACAATTCCCGGTCGACGTCGCCAAACGCCCCCACGGCACCGCCCGGCACCATCTGCGTGGCCTGTAAAAAAACGTTCGATGCGACTTACCGGTATTGTCCACACTGTGGCCAACGGGCTAGACCATAACCGAAGAGGTGGATATGGGTAATTCAAAAAGGGCGATCAACGGCCTGAGCCGCCGCCAGTTTCTGCTCATGACGGCCACGGCGGCGACCAGCCTGGCCATGGGCTGTGCCAGCAACCCGGTGACGGGTAAATCTCAATTCATGCTGATGGACGAGGATCAGGAGATTGCCATCGACCAGCGGCAGTCGCCCCACCAGATCTCCGCCGATTACGGCGATGTCCAGGATCGCAAACTGCTGGACTATTTGCAGACCACCGGTCAACAGCTGGTCGCCCACACCCACCGCGTCCACATGCCCTACCGCTTTCACTGCGTGAACGCCATCTATGTGAATGCCTATGCCTTTCCCGGCGGCACCATCGCCTGTACCCGCGGCATTCTGCTGGACCTGGAAAGTGAAGCCGAACTGGCCGCGCTGTTGGGGCATGAGCTGGGCCACGTCAATGCCCGCCACAGCGCGGCCAGCATGTCCAAGGCCCAGGCGGCCAACATGGCCGTGGGTGGGCTGGCGATCCTGACCAGTGCCACCATGGGCAGCGGTCTGGGCAGTTTGGCCGGGCAATTGGGCATGCTGGGGTCGGGCGCCCTGCTGGCGACCTACAGCCGTGACAACGAACGCCAGGCCGACGATCTGGGCATGCAATACATGACCCAGGCCGGGTACGGTCCCCAGGGGATGGTTGCGCTCATGGACATGCTCAACGGCATGGATCAACACCAGCCCGGCATCACCGACCTGCTCTTTGCCACCCATCCCATGTCGTCGGAGCGACACCAGACATCGGTCGACCGGGCCAACACCGATTTCCGGCAGTACAAGGACCAGCCGCTTTACCGGGAGCGATACATGGATCACACCGCCGGGTTGCGCAAGATCAAACCAGCGGTCGCAACGATGCAGGCCGGCCAGCAGGCCTTGGCCGAAAAGCAGTTCAGTCAGGCGCAGGAACTGTTCAAGCAAGCCCTCAAGCAGGTGCCCGGCGACTATACCGGGTTGCTGCTCATGGCCAAATGTCAGCTGATTCAAAACCGGGACGCCGAGGCTGGCCGCTACGCCGGCCAGGCCAAACGGGCCTACCCAAAGGAAGCCCAGGCCTACCATGTCAGCGGCATCGCCAACCTTCGTACCCAACAGTTTGAAGTCGCCTACCAGGACTTTTCCCAATACGAGACACTTTTGCCCGGCAACCCCAACACCATTTTCTTCCAAGGGCTGGCCCTGGAGGGCATGCAGAAGATCGACCCGGCCGCCCAAGCCTTCCATGCCTTTTTGAAACAGGTTCAGCAGGGAGAGCAGGCCCAGTATGCCTATCAGCGGCTCCGGGAGTGGGGGTATCTCAAGTAGGCGAGAATTAAACATGTGTGGTGCGGCCTCATTTCCAAACCTAGACCTGGAACGCCACGTGGTGCTGGTGGCGCCCGAGATTCACTGGAACACCGGCAACATCGGCCGCACCTGCCTGGGCGCCGGCGCCCGGCTTCACTTGATCCGCCCGCTGGGGTTTTCCCTGGGCAGCCGCCAGGTGAAGCGGGCCGGTCTGGACTACTGGGATAGGGTACCCCTTTCGATCTGGGAGAATTTCGAGGCTTTCAGCAGGGCCATGCGCCCGAGGGACGAAGAGGTGGCCCTGTTCTCGAAAGCCGGCGCGCGGGTCTTCTGGGATCTGCCGGTTGCCCGGCGGCTCTTTCTGGTGTTCGGCTCAGAGGCCGGCGGACTGCCCGATCAGATCCTGGCCCGATATCCACGGGCCTGCTACCGGATTCCCATCAGCGACGAGATTCGATCGCTCAATCTCTCGACGGCGGCCGGGATCGCCCTTTATGAAAGCCTGCGCTGCAGGTGGCTCGATGCGCCGTCACCCGGCGCGGGTGCGACGTTTATCTGACCGTCACGCCCAGCGGGGATTTGCGCAAAACAGATGGCGCAGGGCCGGCGGTTGGCCCATCCGGCGACCCTGCCCGCCGCTACTGACAGCCGGCGGTTTTAACGGTAACTCCCAGATCAAAGGAGAGCCGCTGGTAACGGACGGCATAGCGGTCCCACTGCAAGGAGGGGTCGCCGGCAGCGGTTGCCATTACCGACAGGACGAGGTTGAGGGTGCGTTTCAGGCGGTTGCAGACGGGGATGCGCCCGGCGGGGTCCAGTTCGGCCAGAGCGGGTTGAATCCGTCGCAGGCGGGCGTCGGCCAGGTAATAGACGGCCGGGATGCTGTCAGGCGCCAGGCGGTAGAGTTCGGCGGCCGCATCTTCAAGGCGGATCAGGGTCTGTTCGGCGGCGGCGGACTGCAAGGTCTGGAGATTGGCCAGGGCTTCGCACAGGCTTTCCTGGACGTGGCGACGGCTGGTCCCGTCCGGCCAGGACGGCTGCAGGGCCAATCCGGCGCTGAATGCATCGGCGGCGCAGGCATAATCGGCGGCGGGTGAACGGTCGTTGTCGGCCTGGGCCAGATGCAGGCAGGCCTGCCCCTTGATCAGATGAAGCTGTGCACAGGCCTGCGACGCGGTCTGGCAGGTGATGGGCTGGGCGGCGATCCAGGTCTGATCGCCCCGCTGGGCCCGATTCTGGAAACGCTGCAGCTGAAGGCCGGCGCAGCCGGTGATCGTCAGCATCAGGACCGGGACCCAAAAGCGCCGGCCCATCACATGTGGTCGGCGATGCTGACGGTCCGATCGCCGAGCATGTTCACGTAGCTGCCCATTTCGTTGTCGTACCAGCCGTAGATGACCGCCTGGGTTACCGGCGCGCGCACCACGGTCTCTTCGAGGCGATCGAGCACTTCGCGCGAAAAACCGGGGATGCTGGCCAGGTCGAGTCTCAGGTCGGCCGTGCGGGTGTGGGTTTCGTCGCCCTCGATCACCGCCGCAGCCCGGGGATTGCCGAGAATGTCGCCGGACACGTTCTGCTGGCGCGAAAACTCGAGGTAACCGTTCTGGTCCAGCTGGGCGGCCTGTTCGTAAACGCTGTTGATGACCTCGCGGCGGATCGGTTTTTCGGACGGGCTCTCCTGGATGCTCAACACCAGGATGATCAGCGATCCGGAACTGACCGGCACCCGGACCGACTCGGCGATGAACCCGATCTGCTCCATCTCGGGAATGACCAGCCTTAGGGCCTTGGCCGCGCCGGTCGAGGTGAGAATGATGTTGTTGAGAATCGAGCGGTTCTTGCGCAGGTCGGTCTTGCCGCTCTTGGGCAGACGGTCCAGGACCTGCTGGGAGCCGGTGGCGGCATGCACGGTGGCCATGGAGGCCGACAGGATCCGGCCGGCGCCGAAGGCATTGATCAAAGGCTTGATCATGTGGGCCAGGCAGGTGGTGGTGCACGAGGCATTGGAGACGATCCGATGCCGGCGCGGATCGTAGTCGCTGGCATTGATGCCCATCACCGTCGTAACCGCATCGGCGGGCATGCGAACGCCCTCTTCCTTGATCTTGAACGGGGCCGAGACGACCAGTTTTTCGGCGCCGGCTTCCAGGTGTCCCCGGGCCGACCCGCTGGGGTGATCGGCAGGCAGGGTCGGGTCCAGGAACTGGCCAGTGGTGTCCACCACCAGGCGGACGTCGTGTGCCTTCCAGTCGATCGCCTGCGGGATCCGCGCACTTCTCAGAAAGCGCACGGTGACGCCGTCGACGACCATGGTGCCGGCGGTTTCGTCGACATCGGCGATCACCGGCGCGGCATGGCATCCGTGCAAAAAGGTGTGCAGGGCGCCGTAGGTCGAGTCGCGCTCCAGGTAGTGGGCCACATCCGCCAGGCCCGTACCGGCCTGACGGCCGAGATTGACCACGATTTCGGTGAAGTATTGGCGCCCCACATGATGCCAGGCCGTGAGTTTGCCGATGCGGCCGAAGCCATTGATGCCGAGCTTCATCCGTCCTTCATTCATTTCCACTCCTCGCATAAGAGTGACTGGTTTGCGGGATACTCCTGATCCGTCAAGCCTCTTGGATTCTCATCTTTCCTTGATAAACCGAACCTTCCCGACCGTCAATGCTAATGTGGTCTCCCGAGCGGATCACCACCTTGTTGAAAATGGCCGTTTTCTGCTTCTCATTGCACACCAGGGTCCCGCAGCCCACGACGCAGGTTTTGCCCAGCCGATGGGCCACCACCGAGGCGTGGCTGGTCAGCCCCCCGCGGGCGGTGAGCACGCCGTCACTGGCATACATCTCTTCGATGTCGTCGGGAACCGTGTCGCCGCGGATCAGGATCAGGTCGGTCTGCGGTTCCTTCTGGCGCCATTGTTCGATTTCCGCGATCGTGAAAACGGCCCGGCCGCTCATGGCGCCGCCGGCCACGCCGATGCCGTGGCCCAGGTACTGGTCCCCCGGATCGATGTCGATGTCGAAGTTGCGGGCCGCCTGTCGTTCGCGGATGGCCATGTCCCGGGTCTGCAGCAGGTAGAGGTTTTCGGCCGCCTCGCCATCGAAGGTGAACTCCATCTCCTGGGGGCTCCAGCCCTTGGTGAACACCAGAAAGTGGGCCCAGTCGCGCAGGGCGTTGTAGATGGCCGGGTAGTGGGTCTCTAAGGTGATGTCCGTGTCGCGCATTTCGATCTCCTGCTGTTTGACCGATATGGGCAGGGTCCTGACCAGGCCGGCAACCACGTCTTCACCCTGGTTCTGCAGCGTGAAGTCCCCCCACAGAATCAGGGTGTCGCCGGACCAGCGTGGATTGTGGGTGAAAAATACCCCGGTGCCCGCCTGGGGAGAGATGTTGCCAAAGACCATCTTCTGAACGGTGACGGCCGTTCCCCAGTCGTCCGAGATGCCCATGATTTTGCGGTAGGTTTTGGCCCGGGGGGAATCCCAGGAGGTGAAAACGGCGTTGATCGTCATGAAGAGCTGGTCGAAAGGATCGTCGAGCATCTCTACCCCTTCGTCCGCAATGCGCGATCGATAGGCCAGCGCGATCATTTTCATCTGCTCTCCGGTGAATCCGCGCTTCAAGGAGATGCCCAGGCGCGTTTTGAAATCGGCGATAATGGCGTCGAAGTCGTCCCGCGCCAGGCCCAGGGCCATACCGTAGCACTGCAGGAAACGCCGGTAGCTGTCCCATGCAAACCACGGGTTCTTGAGGTGGTGGGCCATGCCGGCGGCGATCTTTTCGTTGATGCCCACGTCCAAGAAGGTTTCCATCATGCCTGGTTGGGAGATGGAGGCGCCGCTGCGCACCGAGAGCAGCAGCGGGTTGGCCGGGTCCCCCAAGCGGTTGCCGGTCAGCGTCTCCAAGTCGGCGATGTGCCGCCGAACCTGCTCCCGGAAATTTTTTTTGACCGGTTCGAAGCCATTGATCAGGTCGCGGCAGCGAAAGGCCTCGGTGGTGATGATGAACCCCGGCGGGATCCGCAGCCCCAGGTTCTTGAGCTTGAGCATGTTCAACCCCTTGTTGCCCATGTAGATGATGCCCACGGCCCGGTTGTTGATGTCGTCCAGGCCGCTGATGATGCGCTGGGGGTCGTAGTTGAGCAGCAGGTGAAGCTTCTCTTTGGGCAGCATGTTGGACTGCTGAAAGAGAGTGTTCAGGATCCGGGTCAAAAAGAGGTCCAGCTGCTGAAGGCCCAAAGATGTGGCGATGCGGTCGCGGAAGAATATCTCTGAAACGCGGTGGTTGACGCGTTCGACATCGACCTTGTTCTCCTTGGGCAGATACTTGTCCAGGATACGGTCGGCCGGCATCTGGGACAGAATGCGGGTCAGGTTTTGCCCGTGGACGTTGTTGATGTAGTCGTTGATAATATTTTTGACCGCCACGGCAAAGCCCCTGAAAATGTCCAGGTACTGGGTCAGGGTGAACCCGCGGACCTCCAGGGCGTGGGCCAGCAGGTCCAATTGCCGCTCCAGTTCCTCCGAACAGAGGCCGTCTAGGCGCAGGGCCTTGTCGAAAAGGGCCAGGCGCGCATAAATCTCGTTGAACGTGCTGCGGGTGATCAGCTTCAGGTCGATCTGGTCCACCAGTTCTTCGAAGAGCACATTGACCATGGACTCGATTCGAAACGTGAGTCCCAGGGCGTCGAACTTGCGTTCGTGATAGCTGCCGTACATGGAGGGGATGTCGATGGTGATGTGACGCTTTTTGTAGATGTCGGCGCGAATCTCGAAGGTCTCGTCCGACACAATCACCTTCTTGAGCTGCTCCAGGTAGTTCATCAGCAAAAAGAGCCGTTTGCTCAGGTCGGGCTCATCCAAGGCGGCCTGCAGTTCTTCAAGGTCGGCAAAGGTGCCTTTTTCCAGGTGCGCCACATGGTGGCGCAGCGATTTGTGGTCCAGCTGGTACTTGTGATAGAGCAGCTTGTAAAAGGTCGTGATCAGGGCCACGCGTTCGATGTCGGTGGCGTTGACCCCTGCTGCCCCGGCCGACAGGTCCCGGATCTGTGCGTCCCCCTTGACGAGCAGATCGTCGGGCATGACGGTGCCGCCCTGGCGCAGGTGCGTGAACACGGCGTTGACACCGTCAATGAAGATCCCCCGGGTTTCGATCTGTTCGAAGATGTTGGGGGGCACGAACGGCGCCAGAAGGGTTTTGTCGCGGGTTTCCCAGAATTTCAGGGCGGCTTCGATGAAGCGGATGATGCGGTTGGAGCTCTCCACATGGCTTTGCTTGCGCAAAAAATGGATCAGGACATCGCGCCGGTGGGTGATCTCGTCCAGGCGGGTGGAGATGTCGCGCAGCTGACCTTCGGCGCCGATGTCGTTGAAGTAGGCCGGAAAGAGGCGGGTCAGCTGTTTGGCAAGATTGTAGACCGGCCGGATGTCGCTGTTGAGAAGCCGGGTGATGTCCCGGGGGAACAGATCCGTGTCCCGGATGAAAATGCCGTTGAGCGACAGATAGATGATCAGGCTGGAGAGCAGTCGTGACGACCAGCTGGGCTTGCACTCGATCAATTCCATCCAGGTGCGGATGTTCTGCAGGTGGGCCGAGTTGACTTGAATTTGCCAGTTGTCGTTGACGCCGGTCAGCATCGGCGCCTGAAACCCCAGGTGCACGACCCGGTCGATAAAAAAATTGACCAGATCGATCTCGTCGGTCTGGTAAACCGCCTGCCCCATGTTGAGCACACAGGTCAGCGTGGTGGCCGGAAACTGTTCGACCTGGGTTTTCAGGGTCGAGAAGGTTTTTTCGATCAGGTCGCCGACGTGGCGGTAGTTCTCGTTTTTTATGAGCCAGGCCACCGTGCGGTTGATGTCCCGCAGCACCTCTTCGTGGATCAGGTTCAGGCCGGAGATGCCCATGATGTGAAAGAGAAAAATGACTTTCCACTGGTTGCCCTTGCCACTGTCGGCACCCACTTCCAGCAGGGTCTGGGGCATCTTGCGGTAGCGTTCGACGATGGTGTTGAAGGCCGTGAGCGTCAGCAGCTGGTCGAAGACCGACTGGGCACTGGTAACGGGCAGATTTTCGATCTTGTCCAGCTGGTTTTCCAGGGTGCGCAGGTGACCGTGTGAAATGCCGGCGAAGCAGGCCCTGACGCGCTCAGGACCCCGGATCTGGCCGGCCGCCGTGCGAAAGCTTTCCCAAGGGTCGCCGACGCTGCGCCAGAAGCCATAGGTGGCCCGGTACATGCGGATCAGCAGGCGGTTGAGGACCGCGTAATCTTTGATGCTGTCTTGGCCGCGCTCTGCGAGCAATCCCAGGGTACGTTTGAGCGGGTAAAAACTTTTGACGAAGAGAAAGAAGCGATCGTCCGGGTAGGCGTGAATCCGCTCGAAGGCCGTGTTGAGCACCGGCAGGAATTCAGGCAGCCGGTTGCGGCTGTCAGCGATGATGTGCTGCAGGTACAACAGCAGATTGTCGACCGCATCGGTGCGCACGCTCTCGTCGACCCGCGCGTCGGCGGCTTCGGTGAAGATGCTCACCATGGCCTCGACCGCTTCCAAGCCGCGCGGGTGGGATTGGAACAGGTGAAAGTAGTCCAGGGCATACCCGCGTGCTTCGGATACGATGAATTGCCAGTTGCGATAGGGATGGCTCAACTCCCGCAAGAAGGTGTCTACGCCTTCCATCAATCCGTAGTAGCGCGACATGACGGCCCGGATGCATTCGTAGCGCTTGTCGATGGTGACCGTTACGGCGGTGCTGGCGATGTTGACCTCGAGGGCTTTGGATTTGATCATGCTGAGCGGTTTCCTTTCCGAGGTGTTGAACTGGGCACCGGCCGTCCGGTCTGGCTTGCCGACGGCCGGTGAACACGGCCCGATTTTTGATTGTACCTTATTTCGATTTGGACACCAAGGGGGGGGCGACGGACGGCATCGCTTCGTCAAGGGGTCTTGACCCGTGTGCTTGCGGTTGAACCGGGTGCGGTAATGCCTTGCCAACTTGGCCCCGGTCCGGTAAGTTTAAGGTGCGAGCCGGCTTTGGCCATCCATCTGGTCCAACTGCCTGTCGGAGGTCATGCAAGATGGCGTTGCCCGCCACGCACATTCGATTTGCCGAAATGGTTGCCGCCGACCTGGGTGTCACCGACCGGGGGGCCTACTTCACCGGCACCCTCTACCCCGACAGCCGCTGGTTGACCGGCCTGGATCGTGAACGGACCCATGCGGACCAGATTCTCGATCCTGCATTTGCGTCGGACGCTTTCAGCCTGGGCTGGCACATTCACTGTGTCTGCGACCGCATTCAAGGCACCCTTTTCGATCAGCTGCTCGATGGGCTGGAAGCGCTGGATGGGCACGCCCGCTGGGTTCGCCTGGCCGCTGCCAAGGTGGTCCAGGACCGGCACGATGCCCGGTGCATCGATCTGAAATCGCGCCTGCGGCTGCTTACGCCGCCGCAGGCGCCCAACGATGAATCAGCGGACCGATTATGGGCGTATCTGCAGCTGGTGCGCCGGGCCTATTGTGATACAACTATGCCGGATTGGCAACGGTATGCCAGCCTGTGGGAGGCTGTCAAACTTGACCGGCAGGTGATCGGGGCCATTAAACGCCAGTTGGTCGACATCCAGGCCGACGGCCTGTTGGTTCAGCGTATCCGCGATTTGTTTGATCGCATGGTCGATTTATGGCACACTGACTGGGCCAGGCCGCAGCTGGCAAACGGGCGCAACGATGGTTGATCTGCCCGGAGGCGGCAACGGCATCCGGTTGGCCGGCTGTTGTGAGACGGGTGAACGGCTGCGCGAGAACGCCTGGCCCGGCGCCCTGGCCGATGCACCACCACACCCCATCCGAATCTGAAAAGGAAAACGATCCCATGACATCTGAACCGTTCAAGGCAATGGTAGTTGCGGCCGGTCAGGACAACACCTACCTCCGGCAGATTAAAAACCGCGGCATCGCCGATCTTCCCGACGGGGATCTCCTCATTCGGGTGAAGTACTCATCCCTGAATTACAAGGACGCCCTGTCGGCCACCGGCAACAAGGGCGTCACCCGCAACTATCCGCACACACCGGGGATCGACGCCGCCGGGACCGTGGCCGACAGCGCGGTGGATGACTTCAAGGTGGGCGATGCGGTGCTGGTTACCGGATACGACCTGGGCATGAACACCTGCGGTGGATTCGGTCAATACGTGCGCGTCCCGGCCGAGTGGGTGGTGGCCCTGCCCGACGGCCTGACCCTCAAGGAGAGCATGATTTTCGGCACGGCCGGGTTTACGGCCGGTATGGGCATCTTGTTTCTCACCGAGCGGGTCAGGCCCCAGGACGGCCCGGTCCTGGTGACCGGCGCCACCGGCGGCGTGGGCAGCCTGGCCCTGGCCATGCTGGCCAAGCTGGGCTACACGGTGGCGGCCGTGACCGGCAAAACCTCCGAGGCGGCCTATTTGAAAGGCCTGGGCGCCTCCCGGATCATCGACCGGGCCGAGGCGGCCGACACCAGCGGTCGCCCGCTTCTCAAATCACAGTGGGCCGGTGTGCTCGACACCGTCGGCGGCCAGATCCTGGCCACGGCCATCAAGGCCGCCCTTCCCTGGGGAACCGTAACCTGCTGCGGCAACGTGGCCTCGCCCGACCTGCCCCTGACCGTCTTTCCGTTCATTTTGCGTGGGGTTCGCCTGATCGGCATCGACTCCCAGAACTGCCCCATGGACGTGCGTCTCAAGGTCTGGCAGAATCTGGCGGGTCCCTGGAAAATCGAGGGTCTGCACGACCTGTGCAAGGAGATTTCGCTGGAGGGCCTGAGCGAAAATATCGACCTGATTCTCGAGGGGCGGCAGAAGGGGCGGGTGGTGGTCAATCTGGAGCAATAGGGACAACCGCTGCATTTTCCTTTTGGCAAATACGCGGCAGGGATGCTAACATGCAGGCGATTTGTTAGAGATGGATTAACCTTGTAACACCAGCAAAGGAGGGCCACATGAGCGTAAAAGTGTTGATCACGCGGACGGTTCCCGGCAACAAGGGGCGCGAGATGCTCCAGCTGTTCAGGGAGATGCGGTCCCTGGCAACGGCCCAGCCCGGCTATATTTCCGGGGAGACCATGAAAAGCAACGACCGGCCCGACGTCTTCCTGGTCATCAGCACCTGGGAGTCGGCGGCCGATTGGGAGGCCTGGCTGCTGAGCAAGGAGCGTCAGGCCATCCAGGCCAAAATCGACGCCCTGCTGGGCGGCAAGACCCACTTCGAGATGTTTCACTATGGCCTGCGGGATTGAGGATCGACCCCTGATCGTCAAACACCGAGCGCTGAGGGTCTGGTTGTAAGATGGTCCGGTTCGGTCGGGTTGGCAGATGGCCGACAGGGCCGGGCACCATTGTTCGGCGCTGGTTCGATGTTCGGCGTTCAGGGGCGCTTAATCCACTCGGTCACCGCATCCAGCTGGTTCATTTCAAAAAAGTCCATGCGGATGCCGCTGAAGAGGCTGAAAATTCCCACCCAGGTGTCCTTCCAGAAACGATCGCAGACCACGGCCACCTTGTCGATGGCGTGGTCGTAGAGCCGCAAAAAACGCAAGTCGTCGTAGAAATCCTCGGCACTGTTAAACGATGGATAGTGGCGCATCACCAGCACCAGGCGAACCTTTCCCATGGCAGCGGAGACCCGGTCCAGGTCGCCGCAGATGGCCTTGAAGCGTTCGGGCCGGATTTCCGAACGGACCTCGAGGGTCATCAAATTGCCTGACACGCTGAATTCGGACAGTTGCATGGGGTGGCTCCTTTCCCGTTGGCCTGCACAAACAACGTCGTGTTCGGTACTGTATACTCAAGTATAATCACCTTAGCGCCGATTTGAAATGCCAAAGGGTCCTGCCGGAATGGACCGCCGCGCTTGCGAAACCCGCAAGAACGATTAAAGTAACCGTTTTTAGTCAAAGCATCTTTTCAAGGAAACGCTGACATGCCGAACACAGGGCACAAGGGAACGTCGAAACCGCTGGACCTGCACTTCACCCGCACCAACGGACCGGTGGACGACACCATCGACCAGTTGATCGAGGATGTCGGCGGCATCGCCCACGCGGATATCGTGCGGGAGATCATTCTGGCGGGCCTCAAGGCCGGGCAGGAGAACCTTGGCCGCATGGACCTCAAGCTGATGAACACCTCCATGAAAGAGATGCGCTTTACGGCCAAGGTGTTCGGGCCTTACCGCAAAACGCGCAAAGTGACCGTCTTCGGATCGGCCCGCATCCTGCCCGATGCGCCCCTTTATGGGTTGGCGGTACAGTTGGGCAAGCAGCTGGCCGAAGCCGGTTTCATGGTGATCACCGGCGGCGGGCCCGGCATCATGCAGGCTGCCAACGAAGGCGCCGGTTCCGACCACAGCTTCGGCGTCAACATCCGGCTGCCCTTCGAGCAGAAATCCAACCCCGTTTTAATCGGCAACCCCCGCAGCATCACCTACAAATATTTTTTCAACCGCAAGGTCGCCTTTTTGAAAGAGGCCGACGCGGTGGTCCTGTTTCCCGGTGGATTCGGTACCATGGACGAGGCCATGGAGTCCATCACCTTGCTGCAGACCGGCAAGCGCTACCCGCTGCCCCTGATTCTCATCGACGAGCCCAACGGAACCTACTGGGAGCGCCTGTTTCAATTTCTTAAAAACGGACTGGCCGAGCGCGGCTACATCTCGCCCAACGACTTTCGGCTGATGGAAACCGTCGACCGGACCGACGATGCGGTGGCGCGGATCTGTCACTTCTATTCGCGCTACCACAGCCTGCGATACGTGGACGAACAGATGGTCATCCGTCTATCCTCCCCTCTGGCGCAGGCCCAGGTGGACCGCCTCAAGCTCGAGTTCGCGGATATTCTGGTGCCCGGGGGGGACATGGTCGTGTGCGGCCCTCTCGATGCGGAGTGCAGCGATACCGAATTGGCCCACCTGCCGCGACTGGTGGTCGATTTCAACAAACGCGACTTCGGTCGTTTGCGGCAGCTGGTGGATGCCATCAACGACTGCTGATATCTGAATTATAGAAAGGGTGAGACATGCGCAAGAGCAGCTCTTGCCGCGGATTATTGGTGTTCATGGCGGTCGGCTGGCTGTTGGCCGGCTGCGCTCCAGTGACGGTCGACCGCGTGGATGTCGACAAAACCATCGATCTGAGCGGCCGCTGGAACGACACCGACAGCCGACTGGTGTCCGAGGAGATGATCGCCGATGCATTGACCCGGCCCTGGGTCGATGAATTCCGGGTTGCCGCAGGCCGGGATCCGGTCGTGATCGTGGGGTCGGTGCGCAACCGCAGCGACGAGCACATCAACACCCAGACGTTTGTCAAAGATCTGGAGCGCGCCCTGATCAACTCCGGCAAGGTGCAATTCGTGGCCGCCGGCGGCGAACGCGAGGAGATCCGCGCCGAGCGCGATGACCAGGCCGCCCATGCCGACCCCGCCACCGTCAAGGCGGACCGGCGTGAAACCGGCGCCGACCTGATGCTCCAGGGCAGCATCAACACCATCTCGGACCGCCTCGACGGCAAAGAGGTCAAGTTCTACCAGGTCAACCTGGAGTTGGTCGACATCGAGCGTCATCGCAAGGCCTGGATCGGCGAGAAAAAGATCAAAAAAATGGTCAAGCGCAGCCGTTTCGGCTTTTAGTGGCCCATGCCCGCATTGCTGACCATGGTGGTGGGGTCCCTGATCCTGTGCGGCTGTGTTGGCCCCACGGTCTATTCCCGGCTCGATGCACAGCTTTTGCGCGGTGACTGCCCGGCTGCCATCGCCACGATCGATGGCAGCCGATCCACCTACGGCGACAACGCGCAGCTGCTCTACCTGCTTGATGCGGCCATGGTCCGCCTGCAGTGCGGCGATAGCGACGCCGCCCAGCGGCACTTTCGCGATGCCGAAGCCCTGGCCGAGCGCCTGTGGACCGAAAGCGTCGCCCGCCACGCCCTCTCGCTGATCACCAGTGATTGGGCCCTGCCCTACGCCGGGGAAGATTACGAGCGGGTGATGATTCATCTGATGTCGGCCATGGGCTACCTCGCGGCCGGCCAACCAGAAAAGGCCCTGGTCGAATTCCGCCGGCTCGACTCGCTGCTCGCGCTGTACAATGCCAGATACGAGAAAAAAAACGTCTATCGGGAGGATGCCTTTGCCCGCTATTTGAGCGGCATTGTGCGCGAAGCGGATGGCGACCTGGACGGCGCTTTCATCGATTACCGCCGGGCCGCTCGGGTCTATGCCTCGGACTACCGTGCCTACGGCACCGACCGGCCGGCGATCCTGACCCAGGATCTGCTGCGGGTGGCCTCGGCTGTGGGCCGCACCGACGACATCGACAAACTGGCTTTAGACGACGAAGACCTGACGGCGTCAGCGGCCGGCGACCGCGCCGGCACCGGTAAGGTGGTTTTCGTTGCCTTTGTCGGACACGCGCCTCACAAGGTTCAGAACATGCTGCTGATTCCCACCCCCGACGGACCGGTGGGAGTCGCTTTTCCGCGCATGGTGGTCTCGGCGCCCGGATGTGCGCAGGGCAGCTTGTACCTGAATGGCGGTGGGCGCACCTTTCACGCCGATCTGGAACTGGTGGAGGACATCAACCGCATCGCCCTCAAGAACCTGGACGACCGCATGGGGCGCACCCTGGCCCGGGCAGTCGCCAGAGGCGCGGCCAAGCAGGCGGCCATACACGGGATCTCGCGATCAGGTGGCGATGGCGACGATCAACGCACCATTGCGGCCATGTTGAACATGAGCAATGTTCTCTTCGTGGAGCGGGCCGACACGCGCAGCTGGCGAACGCTGCCGGGCCGCATCTACATGACCCGGCTGTTCGTGCCGGCCGGGGATTATCAGGTGGTGCTGAAAGCCTGCGACGGGGTGCCGCCATCGCTGGGGACCCTGGCCGTACAGCCGGGATCCACGCACTTCTTATTTCGAGACCATCGTTACCCGGCTCAACATTCGATGGAATCGAAAAAATAGTATTGAATCCGACGGGTTTGTAAAAGCGCCGAGATCAAGGCTTGCGAATCCCGAGCAGCGAGGCGTAGTGATGGTACTCCGCTGTGACGAGGGATAAAGCGTAACGCAGATAGCGGTGCTGTTCCGAATCCATCAACACTTCAATCGCAGCACACTGGGAAGCACCCGAAACGAAAAGTGGTCGCTCGTCCAGCCCAGCTCACCGTCGATCTGCATCGTCACGGGCGCCGCAAGCCTGACCCGCAGCCGCTTACCACGTTGATAGCGGCCGACCCGATTCCCGATGGTCAATCCGGTGATCAGGCCGGTCAAGGCGCCCGGCAGACCCGCTTCGATCGTCATGACATGCAGTCTGGCGTCATTCCAGCGCGCCCTCGGAACCACTTTCAGTCCCATGCCGAAAAAGGGCTGTTTGACCACCATGAGGCTGACCAGCCGCCTGGCGCGGTGGACCTTGCTGTCCACCCCAATCCAGGCACCGGTCGCGCGATACCCCCCGAACAGGGCCCGGGTCCCGGCCAGCAGATGGGCCGTCAAGCCCCGGTGCCCGCCCTGTGAGCGATACTTCTCGTAGAGCCGAATCGTTGTGCCGTCGATCCCCAGCGAGGCCATGAAGGCGTTCTTGCGGCCGTCACAGTCGATTAGATCGCAGCGCTGAATCCCCCCGGCGCGGATCCGCCCGGCGATGGCCGGCAGGCCGCCCCGGTAGGCCAGGGCATGGGTGAGGGCGTTGCCGGTGCCGAAGGGCAGAAACGCCAGGACGGTCGCCGACAGGTCAACGGCATTGATCACCAACGACATGGTCCCGTCGCCACCGGCAACCACCAGGACGTCACACCGCTCGGACTGCTCCCGGGCGCATCGCGCCAGTTCGTCGGCGCTGGTGGTGTCCAACCCGTGCACCCTGGCTTGCAGAATGTCGGCCGTCTGCTTCAAAAGGGTCCGGCGCCTGTCCGCGCTCAGGTTCCCGGACGCTGGATTGGCGATGATGCGGTAGCGGATGGTCGCCGTCATGGGGCGCTTTGAACTTTTTCCATTAAATACCTAACCGTTCCGGTCTTTGACATTGATTATGGACGGATGGATTGTTAGCATGCGATTAGCAAATCGTTAGTGAATTGTTAGCATTGTAGATCGAAACAGGTACGATGTTGAATAACCATCATGCGAAAACAGCGCCCATTTTTGCCCATACACCGCATACTGCTCCTGCTCCTGCTCGGGATGGTCGTGCTTGGCCTGCCCAGGGCGTTTCAAAATTCCTCCTCGGCCGCCGGCTCGCCCCATAAGGTCCACATCGCCTTCGGCTTCCACGTCAACCTTTACCACTCTTTTCGCGGCGACACCAACGACGAGAACGGCTTCGGCCAGGACATTCGCGTGATCCGGCACACCATCGGCGCGCTGGATCGATTCAACCGCCGGGGAATACCGGTGCGCGCGGTGTGGGATTTCGACAATCTCTTCTCCCTGGAAAAGATCCTGCCCTTGTACGCGCCGGACATCATCGACAGCGTACAGCGTCGTGTCAGGGAAAACGACGACGATGTGATCCTGATGTCGTTCAACAACGGCATGGCGTCCGCCATGAATCACGAGGAGTTCATGGCATCCATTCGACAGGGTATCTCCAACGCCGCCGGCAGCGGGGTGCAGGACCTCTTTGGTCGTCTCACCCCGGTGGTCCGCCCCCAGGAGATGATGACCACGCCGGGTCATTTCGAACGCTACCGGCAATTTGGCATCGAGTATGTATCCCTTTACTACAGCGCCACCCCCTTCGACGCCTTCCGGGTCTTTGCACGTGAATTGTCTCCTGCCGAAGCCCACAACCCGGTTCAATACCACAATCCGCGGACCGGCGAACGGATTGCCATTTTGCCCACCTACCATGCCGGCGACCTGGTGGAACACGTCAGCCTGCGCGACTGGGCCGAACAGCTCCACCAGCTTCAGATCGAGGGCCGGATCGACCGGGATGTCCTGATTTTCATCAACTTTGATGCGGATGCCGAATTCTGGACCGGCGCAGATCTGCCCTGGCCCCTCGATTGGCTGCCCAACACCGGTGGGATCGAACAACTCGTCGAGTCTGTGGCGAATCTGGATTTTGTCGCCTTCAGCAACCTGAGTGACTATCTGGCTGCCCATCCGCCGCAAGGATCGGTGCACTTTGGCCAGGATACCGCCGATGGCAGCTTTAACGGTTACCATTCATGGGCCGAAAAGGCCTACGCGTCGGACTACTGGACGCGGATCGTCAAAAACCGCCGTGCGGATCAGACGGCCGGTGCGGTCTTTACAGCCTTGGGCGTCGATCCAATCCCTCACGAATTCCAAAAAATGCAACGGGCTGCCTTTGAAACCCGCATGCGGGCCCTGTCCACCACCAACTTCGGATTGGCCGCACCGTTTCTGGCCCGGCAGCGTGAAGCGGCCATGGCGGCCTTGCTGGAACGTCTGGATGGCTACACCGAACGTATGCGCGTCCAACTGGCCGCCCATGTTGAATCCCTACTGGCAAGGGCGGCGCCCCCCGATCTGCCTGCCGGTGCGGGATACGTGGTCGAACCCTTTTTACACCTGGACAGCGGTGGCGGTGCGGACCGCAGCTTTTCACTTACGCTGCCGGATGAGATGTCCGGCAGCGGCGCTTATTTTCTGGCCGATACCGGCGGGCGAATCATTCCCGCCTCGCTGGTAAAACGGGTTGACCATCCCGAGCGAGGCCTTGCGACCGTGACGCTGCGGGTCTTCAAGGGGCACGACATGCCCGACGGAATCTATCATCTCTGCCGCCGAAAGGCCGCATCGTTGACGGTGGAGGGACGACTGATGGCCGGGGCCCGCGTTCTCAAGAACGAGTTCATCGAGGTGCATTTCAATGATCAGGGTCAGGTTACCCGCGTTTTGCAAAATGGCCTCGACCAGCTGGATGCCCGCAGCCTGTCGCCATACATCATATACGGCGGGCGGCGAAACAGCCCCCAGCGCTTGACGGTTACGCCCGAACAAACCGGTACCGGCGGCGTTGCCGCCGTTCGCATTCACGGTTCCTGGGAAGGGCCGCCAGGAACGACCCGCAGGCCGGGGTGGGTGGATTACCGTCTGCGCCTGCTGCGTGGGGTGCCATACCTGTTTGTAGACGGAGAGGTGCGCTATCCAGATACGTATCGCCGCCACACCCTTCAGGCGGACAAACCGATGCTGGCCCGTAAAATTGATGCGGGTTGGGAAGCCGTCGCACCGGTGGAACTGCGCTTCGCGGCCCGCGCCCCCACGGCGCAGCCCTTTTTGATTCACAAGCGCAACTATCTGGGCAAGGAAGACGCCTATGTCGTGGACTACCACCGCCACGCGCCTGAAAATTTGAACGTCGCCAGCATTAACAACCACGTCACGCCTGAATATGCCGCCGTGACGGGCGGGGGGCGGGGGATGGCCGTTGCCATGAACCCCGAGGTCAATGCCAATTTCGCCTTTTGCCCGTTCAGGCTGACGCACTTGCCGGCCACCAACGAATTTTCCATCCGCGCCAATCCCTTCGGCACTTATGACGGCCACCAGGTCGTGCCGCCGACCCGGGGCAACCGGCAAGGGTACGATGCCGTCTTGTTGTCGGCCCCGCAGTTGCGCAGCGCCGGCCCGACCTACAATGGTTACGGCGACCGCTTCGAGTTGATGATCTCCTTTTTTGACGGTGACGCCATCCCGGAAGGCGTGAAGCGGGACCTGATCGCGTTTGCACACAGGCCGGTGACCATCGGACTGCGCGAATTACCGGCTCCCGTCAACACGGCCGACAGGCCCCTGCCGCCGGACGGGCTCCTGGCCCTGCCGTATCGTGACGGGATACTGTTTCACTGGGAAGACACCGCGGTTGATGGTCGGCGCTATCGGATTCGCTGCCGTGCCCTTCCGGAAGCGGGCGCACGGGTTTTTTCCGCTACGGGCGGCACCCGCTTCGTCAAGGGTTCGGATTTGCCCGCATCCGGGGGTGTGCTTGCCGCTACGGTCGAAGCCGTTCCCACCGATGGCGGGAATTGGCAACCGTCGCCGGAAATTCGCTTCAGTCTGCACGAATCCACCGCCCGACCACTGGAGATCCCCGTGGCCTTCAAGGCCAAGGTGCTGTGGGCCAATGTGAATGCCTGGATCCAGCGCCTCCTGATAATGTGATCTACCCGGTGGATTACCCCAGGCAGTTCGATCAGGGTCTTTTGGCACCGGCCGTCTCGTCGCGTTTGACTTTCCGATAATTTTTACAGGCCGGATAGTTGCTGCACCGGTAGCGGATTACCTGCGCGTCTTGCATGTAACGGTGCATCGGTTGGCCGCACGCCGGGCACGACGGTTTGTCTGCCGGAGCACCGCTTGCACTGCCGACCACATACTGGCGACCGCATATCAGGCAGATGCGGCGCTTCTTGCCGTTGACCGCCCGCCCGTAGCGGTAAAACGCCGTGGAACCGCATGCCGGGCATCCGGACGAGTGTTCCTGCAGGGCCATGGTGGTTGCACCGTATCAGGGTTATCGACCGAATCAGCATAGGGCGGCATTGTTAGCGGAATTTTAGCATTCGGTGAGTTGTCGATTCGGAAACGGCGCTGCGGACAGGCGGCCGTGCCGGTGACGCCGCGGCAACTCCCGGGGCGCGGCAAGGTGTGATCCCGTCCCCGGCCGGCCCTGTTGCCGGGGGCTCGAAAAACGGCCGGCATGTCAAAGCAGGAATCAGTAAATGGCGCGGGTTGTCTGGGCATCGAACAGGTGCAGGTGGTTCAGGTTCATGGCCATGCGCAGTGTTTCTCCGGCCCGAAACACGCGATGGCCCTCGGCCTTGGCGACGAACAGGACGCCCTGAAAATCCACGTGCATGTGGGTTTCGCCGCCCAACGGCTCGACGACGTCGACCGTGCCGGTCACTTTCCAGTCGTCGGGAAAATCGCCGTTGTCGACGCTGAAGTCTTCGGTGCGCAGCCCCATGATCACGTCCGTCCCGGCCTGGACCGCCACCCCCGTCTTGGAAGGAATCGGAAGGCTGAGCCGGTCGCCCAGTCGCACCCTCAAGGTGTCGTCGACGCTGACGACGCGGGCCGGCACCAGGTTCATGGGCGGGCTGCCGATAAAGCCGGCAACGAAGGTGTTGGCCGGATGCTGGAACAGCTCCAGGGGGCGGCCCACCTGCTCGATGTCGCCGTTGCGCATCACCACGATGCGGTCCGCCAGGGTCATGGCCTCCACCTGGTCGTGCGTCACGTATATTACCGTCGACTGCACTTTCTGGTGCAGGCGCTTAATTTCCGTGCGCATCTGAGTCCTCAGTTTGGCGTCCAGGTTGGAAAGCGGTTCGTCGAAGAGAAAAACGGCGGGCTTGCGAACGATGGCGCGCCCCATGGCGACCCGCTGCCGCTGGCCGCCGGAGAGCTGGTGCGGTTTGCGGTGCAGCAGCTCTTCAATGCCCAAAATGGCGGCGGCCGCCATGACCCGTTCGAGGATCTCGGCTTTGGGGGTTTTGCTCAACTTGAGCCCGAAGCTCATGTTGTCGAAGACGTTCATGTGGGGGTAGAGGGCATAGTTTTGGAACACCATGGCCACGTCCCGGTCCTTGGGGGCCACCTCGTTGACGATGCGCTCGCCGATGCTGACCGAACCGGCGCTGATCTTCTCCAGTCCGGCCACCATGCGCAGCACGGTCGATTTTCCGCAGCCCGAAGGTCCCACCAGCACCACGAACTCCCTGTCGGCAATGTCGAGACTGATGCCGTGGACCACTTCCGTCTTGCCGAATTTCTTGACGATATTTTTCAACGTGACCTGTGCCATAAATTGCCCGTAGTGTCAGGTGGTTGAGGTTGTGGAAAATGATCACGCTTTCCGGCTGCAAGTCAAGCACTCTTTTTACGGACCGGTCGCGATCTTCGGGTGCCCGGTTGAGGGTCGCATGGTGGCCCTCAGGGAGCTGAATAATTCCTTGACTCGTGCGCGTGAACCCATTACGCTGGACTTCAGGACGGGGGGGATCCTTTTCATTTCCATTTATTTCCAAATTGTTACACTACAATCGGGAGGAGTGTGCAACCATGAGAAGAAAAGTCATGATGGTGGCGGTCCTGGTGGGCCTGATGGCCTTGAGCGTGGGACAGGCCTATGCGGAGCCGATCGAGATTCACTGGTGGCACGCCATGCGCGGCGCGAGGGGCGAAACCCTGAAAAAGATAGTGGACGCCTTCAACGCATCCCAGAGCGACTATGTGGTGGTGGAGACCAACAAGGGCGACTACGACGAAACCGTCAACGCCGGCGTGGCGGCCTACCGGGCCAAAAAGCACCCCCACATTCTGCAGTCCTTCGAGGTCGGCACGTTGACCATGATGCTCTCCGGCGCGATCTACCCGGTCTACCAGCTCATGGCCGACCAGGGCTACCAGATCGACTGGGACAGCTACCTGCAGCCGGTGCTATCCTATTACGTTGACGAAAACAACAACCTGCTCTCCATGCCCTTCAACTCGTCGACGCCAGTCATGTACTACAACGTCGACCTGTTCAAGAAAGCGGGCATCGACCTGCCCTCCAAGACTGACCCGCTGACCTGGGACCAGGTCGGCGAGATTACGGCAAAGCTGGTGGCATCCGGCGTCAAAAAAGGCATGGTTACGTCCTGGCAGTCCTGGATCCAGGTCGAGAACTACAGTGCCATCCACGACCTGCCGTTTGCGACGCAGGCCAACGGATACGAAGGTCTGGACACCGAACTGGTGATCAACAACCCCCAGGTGGTCAACCACCTGGCGCGCCTCAAATCCTGGATGGCCGACGGTCGTTTCTCCTATGAGGGGCAGAAATACCAGGGACCCCAGGCGGCTTTTGTCGGCGGGGACGCGGCCATCATGATGGAATCGATCAGCGGCATCGGCAATGTCAAGCAAAACGCCCAGTTTGCCTGGGACCTGGCCCCGCTACCGGTGGAAGCGGACATGCAGGAGCCCCAGAACAGCATCATCGGCGGCGCTTCGCTGTGGGTCATGAAAGAGCATCCCAAAAAGGACTATAAGGGTGTTGCCGCCTTCCTCGATTTTCTGGCCCAGAACGACATGCAGGTGCTGTGGCACATGGAGACCGGCTATCTGCCGATCACCATCACGGCCTATGAAACCCTGAAAGAAAAAGGGTATTTCAAAGCGCATCCCTACCAGGAAGTGGGGATCAAGCAGATGACCCGGCGCCAGCCGACCAAGAACTCCCGGGGGCTGCGCCTGGGATACTTCGTTCAGATCCGCAACATCATCAACGAAGAGATGGAGCTGATCTGGAACGGATCCAAGAGCCCGCAGCAGGCCATGGACGCCGCCGTGTCACGCAGCAACGAGAAGTTGCGTGAATTCGAGAAAACCTACCGGTAATACCATGCACCGACGGACCATCGAGGCCCGGGCCGCGTCCCGGTGACCCGGGCCTTGGACCGTCCACCCCTTTTTTTGTTGGCGATCCCATGATCAAACGGTCCCATTTTACCTCAAAAACCCTGGCCTACCTGCTGATCACGCCTCAGATCCTGGTCACCTTGACTTTTTTCTACTGGCCGGCCGTCCAGGGGCTGCTCCAGTCGGTGATGCTCAGCGATCCCTTTGGCCAGCGCAGCCGCTTTGTCTGGTTCGACAATTTTGTCACCATCTTCACCGACCCGCTCTACCTCAAATCGATCGGCATCACCCTCAGCTTCAGCCTGGCCACGGCCGTCGCCAGCATCGTGTTCGGCCTGTTTCTGGCATCCCTGGCCAATCGGGCGCTGCGCGCCAGGGCCCTGATCCGCACCCTGCTGATCTGGCCCTATGCCGTGGCGCCGGCTATCTCGGGCATCCTGTGGCTCTTCTTGCTGCATCCGTCCTACGGCGTGTTGGCCCACTTTCTCAACTACCGCCTGGGAATGGACTGGAACCCGGTGCTCTCCGGCACCGACGCCTTCGCCATGGTCGTGATGGCCAGTTCCTGGAAGCAGGTGAGCTACAATTTCGTCTTCTTCATGGCCGGGCTGCAGGCCATCCCTCACTCGCTGATCGAGGCCGCCGCCATGGACGGGGCGGGACCGTTGCGGCGCTTTTGGACGATAACCTTCCCGCTGCTTTCCCCAACGCTCTTCTTCCTGATGGTCATGAATGTCATTTACGCTTTTTTCGAGACCTTCGGGGTGATCCACACCGTCACCCAGGGCGGCCCGGGCGGTGCCACCACCACCTTGGTCTACAAGGTGTATCAGGACGGTTTCATCGGCTTGAACCTGGGATCGTCGGCGGCGCAGTCGGTGGTGCTGATGATCCTGATCGTCTCCATTACCGTGCTCCAGTTCCGCTTCGTGGAGCGCAAAGTTCAGTATTCTCTGTGACTCCGCCATGGTCGAACGCACCCCCATACTCGATGCCCTGACCTACGCTTTTCTGATGTTGGGCATCTGCATCATCGGGTTTCCCATTTTCTACACCTTCGTCGCGGCGACGCTGCCCCTGAAAGCCGTCTCCCAGGTGCCCATGCCGCTGATTCCCGGCGACCAGTTCTGGGTAAACATCAACACCGCCTGGGACAAGGGCCACCTGGGACGCCAGCTGATGAACTCGTTCATCATGGCCTCGGGCATCACCATCGGCAAGATCTGCGTCTCCATGCTGGGGGCCTTTTCGATCGTCTACTTCGACTACCGCTTCCGAAAGGTCGCCTTTGCCACCGTGTTTTGCACCCTGATGCTGCCGGTCGAGGTGCGCATCCTGCCCACTTACGAGATCGCCGCCAACCTGTTCGGACCGCTGCAGTGGCTGGTCGACACCTTGCACATCAACCGCCTGATGCAGTGGTGGGCGGGCAACGACTTCGAGATCGCCCTGGAGTGGAGCCTTCTGGACAGCTACACCGGCCTGATCCTGCCGCTGGTGGCGTCGGCCACCTGCACCTTTCTCTTCCGGCAGTTTTTTCTCACCATCCCCGAAGAGCTCTGCGAAGCCGCCAAGCTGGACGGCGCCTCGGCCATGATGTTCTTCCGGCGGATCCTGCTGCCTCTTTCGGTGACCAACATCGCCGCCCTGGTGGTGATCGAATTCGTCTACGGCTGGAATCAATATCTGTGGCCGCTGTTGATCACCACCAACCCGGACATGACCACGGCCGTCATCGGCCTCAAGCACCTGATTCCCCAGGTGGATGACGTGCCCTACTGGAACGTGGCCATGGCCGGCTCTCTGCTGGTGATGCTGCCGCCCATCCTGGTGGTGCTGTTCATGCAGCGCTGGTTCGTCAAAGGCCTGGTGGAGCGGGAAAAATAAACGCAACCGGCCGGTTTCGGGGCTTCCTGCCGCAGCCCATCACCGATTTGATTTGGTCGAAAGGGTTTGATAAAACAACTTTAGCCGATGGTTGACTGTGCCGATAAGGTGCTATAATTATAGCTTTTCAAAGATTTTCTCGTGTCCAACACCATTAAGCCTGCTAGCATGCCCCACATGGTACTAAGATTACGCTCGAGCATCGAAAAGTGGATTGCGCTGCTGGTTGGCTTCCTTTGGAAGCAATCCCCTTTCCAGCACCAGGACCCCACCGTGGACGGTTTGGCGTTCTGGCGCGAACGAATTGTCTTTTCGGTGCTGGCGACCGGGACTTTTTTGTCCATCATCGCCCTGTTGCCGGCGCTTTACATGGCCTTGAGCGAAGGGCTCTGGCTGCTCGTTGTTGTCGATCTCGGCGCCGTAATTGCCAACACCTTCCTGTTGGTGCGCCGTGGCATCGATCTGCGCATCAAGGCTGCCGGCGTCCTGATGATCATTTTCACCGTTGGCGTGGCGGTGATCAGCCAGGCCGGTTTCTTGAGCGGCGGCGCGAGCTGGCTGTTCTGTTTTGCCGTGCTCGCGGGGGTGCTGCTGGGACTTCGGGCGGCCCTGATCGCCACCGTTCTCAACGCGGTTGCCCTGGTCCTATTGTGGTGGTTCCTGTCTCCCGGATATGGGGGCGGTCCGACCGAATCGGTCAGCGCACTGCGGTCGTTCACGGCCTGGGCCAATTTTCTTTTTTTGAACGCGGGGGCCTCTATTTCGGTCGCCGTATTGGTCAATGGATTGCAGGCCCTCAACCAGAAAACGACCGCCGCAACCAAAGCACTTGAAGATGAACGGGCGCACCTGCTGCAGGTGCGCGAAAAACTGAAAGAGGAAATCGTGGTTCGCATCGAATCCGAAAAAGCCCTTCACAAAAGCGAACAGCAATACCGACTGCTGGCCGAAAACATCCACGATGTGATCTGGATGATGGATATGGATTTTAGGGTAACCTATGTCAGCCCGTCCATTGAGCGTTTGCAAGGGTGGACGCCCAGCGAGTACCAGACATTAAAATTCCAAGATGTGGTGACACCGGCGTCGCTTAACCGGGCCCTTGACGAATTCAGCCGTCAGTGTGACCTGGGCCGCCAGTCCGGCTCTTTCAACCGATCCTGTGTCTTGGAGCTCGAGCTGCTTCGCAAGAGCGGCTCGCCGATATGGGCCGAGGTGACGGCCTCGTTCTTACTGGGCGAAGACGGCCATCCCATCGGGATGCTGGGGATGGCCCACGACATCTCTGCGCGCCGCAGGGCCGAGAAGGAAAAACAGGCCCTGCAGGAGAGCCTGGCGCGATCCAAAAAAATGGAGGCCCTGGGGACGCTGGCCGGTGGCGTGGCCCATGACCTCAATAACGTCCTTTCGGGCGTCGTCAGTTACCCGGACCTGCTGCTGCTGGACATGCCGGCGGACAGTCCGATCCGCGAGCCGATCGAAGTGATCCGGGAATCCGGCAAGAAGGCTGCCGCCATCGTCGAGGACCTGCTCACGCTGGCCCGCCGGGGGGTGCACACCGACGCTATATTGAACCTGAACGACCTCATTGAGGAATATCTTGTCAGCCCGGAATTCCAACGCTTGCAATCCTTCCACCCCCTGGTCGATGTGGAAACCCGGTTGGACCCCGAACTGCTGAACATCATGGGGTCTCCGATCCATCTTTCCAAAACCATCATGAACCTGGTTTCGAATTCGGCCGAGGCGATCTCCGGAAGTGGCAGGATCACCATTACCACCCAGAACCGCTATCTGGATCGATATTCGCAAAGAAAGAAAGTGCCCGAAGGGGATTACACGGTACTGACGGTCTCGGATTCGGGCGTCGGCATTCCCACCGAAGACCTCCAACGCATTTTCGAGCCGTTTTTCACTAAAAAGAAGATGGGACGCAGCGGGACCGGTCTGGGCATGGCGGTGGTATGGGGAACGGTGGAGGATCATCACGGATACATCGATGTGCAGAGCGCCGAAGGCGCAGGAACCCACATCACCGTCTGGTTTCCGGCCACGCGCGAGCAGTCGCTGTCACAAATGCCGTCGAATTCCCTGGATGACTACAAGGGCGCCGGTGAAACCCTGCTAGTGGTCGACGACTCCAAAGAACAGCGCCAGATCGCCACGAAGATCATCGAGCAGCTCGGGTATGTGGCCAAGTCGGTTGAAAGCGGCGAGCGTGCCATCGCGCTGCTGGAGCAGGAAAGCGCGGATCTTTTGATTCTGGACATGATCATGGCCCCTGGCATAGACGGTTTTGAGACCTATTGCCGGGTAAAAAAAATGTATCCCCACCAAAAAGCCATTGTCACTAGCGGGTACGCGGAAACCGAACGCGTCAAAATGGCCCAGCGCATGGGTGTGGGCGGCTATCTCAAAAAACCCTACACCGTTCACAACCTGGCCTGCGCCATTAAAGCAGAACTGAACCGGACCTGAGACATCGTTAAGAAACGTGAAGCGTTCATGCTTTCTTGAGCAGGTGGCTGAGATACCGGGAGTACACCTGGCCCTGCGTGTGCGGTTGGAAAACCCACAGGCAGTAAGCTTTTTCATAGCCGATCGCATGTTGCTCGACGTAGGACATGGGGAAAATGAGCGTAGGGAGCCTGGATTGGCCGGTGGTTTTTTCGGCCCGGTACAGTGCGGCCAGGAGGACATCCGGTGGCAGGCCGTCGGGGTCCATGACAAAGGCGTTGATACAGTGGGTCAGGTCGGACAGATTGAGTCCGATATCCGAGATGTTGACCAGCAGGATGGCCTTGAGGCGGCCGTTTTTGCGCAGTGCGAACAGATGCCGCTCGCGCTTGAAACCGTAGCCATTAAATTCGGCGCACAGCTTCTCTTCCTGCCAGTTGGTAGGCTCCAGATCGAAGGCCTTCACCATGAGCCCCCCGGAAACGGTTTCATAATGCGCCGCGAATTTGTCCAGGTCGGTCGATTCGGCCCTGGAAAGCTCCCATCCCGGGGCGGCTGCCAGGGCCGCCTCGCCTGCTTTTGAAGGGGTGACAAACGCAAACAGATCCTGTGAGCAGCCTTTGGGATCGGCGATGTGGGTGGCCAACCCCCCGAACAGGCGGCGGGGAAAGCGGTTCTGGGGGCGGTAATAGCAGGCCAGGTAGTTCATGTGCATGCCGCGGACCCGGAAGGTGTCGTGTACGAAGCGGCCGATCTGGTCCAGGACGATCAGACCGGCGCGGTTCATCACCGATTTTCGGGCGGCGTGGTGGTGAATGAGCCAGGCATTTTTCCAGAAGCGGATCATGGCCATATGGCCCAGGATTTGGCCTTTGTCCTGGTAGACGAAGTGGCGCGCGATGTCCGGGCTGCTGGTGTACAGTCTGGTGTAGGTGGCCTTGATCTCATCCTTTCGGTGCGCGATTCGGGCGTATTTTCCGGGATAGATGAAACCGGTCTCGAAAAGAAAATCCCACAGGGCATCCATGTCCAGATCGTTGCACAGGTAGCTGTTTTTGTCCTGGGCCTGATGGAGCAGGCTCAGCAGCTTCACGTGATCCCTGGCCGCGACATCGACCAGCGCCAGCCCGCATCGCACGCGGCCGTTTTGGGGCGTGACGTCGACGACCCGGCGAAAGACGACCTGGGCCGTGCAGGTCATTTTGAAGATGCCCGCAAAATGCAGCTTTACATCCGGCAACACCAACCCCGGGCAGAGGCTGGCGGAGCGTTCTTCCTCCTCGACCGAAAAACCCGAGCCGGACAGATCGACCACCTTCAGGTCCAGGTGTTTTTGGGTGAGCGGATGACGGAAGATGATGTTCGGTGAAGGGCAAAGTTTCTGGCGCAGACTGCGGAATTCGGCTTTTTGGTATCGGCGGGCTTGATCTTGGATGGGTTCCAGCACCAAGCCGCGTGAAATGCGGTCCCCTGTTGCGCGCATGATGCGGCACTCCCCGGAAAATAGCGTTTGGCGGCCGGAGTGGAAGAGTGCATTGACCGGCTGTTTAACGTCAAACCAATCACCCCCCGCGGCGGCGTCCGGCGTCAGCTCGACCCGGAACGACGAGGCTGAAAAATCGAGCAGGGTTCCTGAAAAAGAGCTCCCTTGTTGAACCAAGTGCACGGCTATGCCGCGGCAAGGCTGCCTTTCGACACGGCGGCGGCTGAATTCACGACTGATGTCAGGCAGCTTCAGGCAGCAGCCCTTGGGGTTGAGCTCGATGACCTGGGGGATGGATTGGATGAACTTTTCCCCGCGCGGAACCAGGATGTATTTCAACTCATGCGTCTGAAGCAGAACGGGCTCATCGGTCACTTCCGCCCACAGGCAGGACAGCTCGAAGCCGGAACATGGCTGGGGGAAAGCCGGGAGGAACAGGCCTTGATGATACTGGCGGTGGGAAAGGATGACCTGGATGTGGCCTTCCTGAAAATTGACGAAATTCAATCGATTGACCAGAAAATCTCTGGAGATGATGCGGCCGGGCGTGAAACCGATCGAATCGATTTCAGTCGACAAGGGCCAGTCGAAGGGCGTCTTCTTTTCGACCGCGATCTCGGGGAAGGGCGTTTGGTTTTCCGGCCAGCCGGCAACTGCAACGGTTGAATGCTTCATTTCCACGGGAGCCTCGATTGCAACGCTGGGTTGAGTCATTACCACGCAGCTTCATTCATTGCCAATAAATGGGAGACGGTTGGGCATGTCCGAAGGTGGTGTCATCCATAACCGGCGCCTTGATAGATGAACACGGTTGTCGAATGCCGTCATTTATTTGACGGTGTGTTATTCGATTGACGCAAACCAACCGTTCACATGGCTCTGTGGTGTGTCTGGAGGCTGTGCGCATCGAGCAGGCTCGGATCAATCTCAAGGCCCAAGCCCGGACGGTTGTTCAAGTCTCCGCATTGAAACTTTCCATACCGCCCGAATTGAAGCGGATGCCTTACGATGTCATGTTCCAGCAAAAAGTTGCCAAATGCACCTTCGTAAGCAAATAGATTGCCTGATATTGTGGCAAAAATAATGCCAGCTGCCGTCAGAATGGATGTCTCCCCAACATGGCATCCGAGCTGGTTCGTCAACCCGTTTTCGGAGGCCAAACGATGGATAGCCACGGTGCCGATTAGCCCCCCATGCTTCGAAATTTTGAGGTTAAACCCGCTGGCAGCTCCGTTTTCAATGAACCAGCGCGCATCTTCAACGGTGCAGACACTCTCATCCAATATGATTTTGGCGCGATCATCGATTTTTTTGATCAACTGCGGGTATTTGTCTCTGGCACTCGCCGGCATCGGCTGTTCAAATATAAAAACGCCCTTGTCGCAGTAGCGTTTAACCATCTCAACAGTTTCCTCAACCCCCCACGCGCCATTGGCATCGATGCGCAGTTGGGCATCGTCGCCCAATACGCTCCTGATCGAATCGACTTTTTCAAGGTCGGATTGGTAGTCCGTGCCCGCTTTGACTTTTACCTGCTTGATCTCTAAAGCGTTAATCTGGTGGGCAAATTTTAATACCGATGTCGTTGTCCCTTCTGAAATGACGCCACTGAAGCAAAATTCAGGCCTGATGATTTCACCCAAAAAACCGGCCACGGGTCGCGACAACATTTTTCCATAAGCATCCAGCAGGGCCAGCTCCATGGCACATTTGGCGCTTGGATGCGGATCAAGCAAACCGCTGAGGTCATGTTGCAGCACTGCGATTCTATCGATTACATTGTCGGAGGGCTTCAGTTCAATCTCTCGCATGTTGTCGGCAACGGAATGAAGTGCGGCGATTGTGGACTGAATCGATTCTCCGGTGACGTACTCGCGCGGTGTGCCTTCGCCGTATCCACGAACATCTGTATCCGTTATGATTTCGAACAGGACTGAACTCGTGTGGCTGCGTGCGGCTAAAGCATGCTTGAATTGAACCTTGAATGGAATGGCAACCTCTCGAATCACGAAATCAACCAGTTTCATCAGATCGCCTTTCATCGCAATGGGTTATAATAACAGAAACGGTTGCCTGAGTAAAGTCGTCGGTCACGCCGGAACCATACGGTCATCGTCCGGAAAACCCGCCGCTGCCAATACCAGGGCCCATTCCCGGCTTTCCAACCGGTTTTTTGGAAAGGCCCCCCATTTCTCATGGCGGCATGCCGCAAACAACCATACGCCGGCATTGCCAGGAAGGGGTTTTGGTACTAAAGTAGGTGCATATATGCTCCGGTCACGTTCGGATACAGACCGCCCATCGTCTCCAGCGGGACCCTTGCCTGAACCTATTGACCACATCACAGAGAATATCAGTCAAAGGAGAAACTCAGAAATGAAAGCCAAACTGGAGCAAATCAAAGCCGAGATCGAACAGTTGCGCGACGAAATCAAACTGAAGGCCCATCTGGGCAAAGCGGACGCCGTGGATCAAAAAGAAAAGCTGGAGGAAGACTGGAAATCGTTTCTGAAAAAATACAAACCCCTTGCCGAGGAGGCTGAAAAGACCGCCAAAGGCGCCGGTGCTGCGCTGGGATTGGCGGCCAACGAACTGAAGGCCGGCTACGAGCGGCTTCGCAAGCGTCTGGGGTGAGACCGCATTCTTTGGGGCGCGACCCGGACGTATTCATTCTCGCTCCAGAAGGACCGCCGCGGTTTCGGCGAAGCCGAATCCGCCTTTGTTGCGGGTCACCCAGGCTGGCCGGGCCTCGAGCTGTTTTAGGAAGGCCTTCACGTTGGCGACGCCCACCGAATGGGGGAAGTGGGCGAACATGGGTGCATCGTTGGGCGAGTCGCCGCAATAGACCACCTGGTCCCGGACGGCATCCAAATCCGTTTTGAACCGCTCTTTGAAGATCAAGCGGGTCATGGCCAACTTGTCGTAGCCGCCGAACCATCCGTTGACATGAATGGAGCTGATCTTGGCCGTGGCTCCGGCGGCTTCAAAAATTGACTGGATCGCCCGCGCCGATGCCATGGGCAGCGCAGGCACGTCTTCGCAATAATCGATGGCCAGGTCCGCCTCGCGGTAGGCCTGGTCGGCGGCCACGGCGCAGCCGGGAACCTCGGCCAGGATTCTCCTTTCGATGTCGGCCAGCTTTGCACGGTCGGCTTGCCGCTCGGCGGCCGTCTTCCAGAAGCGTCGCGTCATCTTGCGCCGTCGGTCGCTGTAGCAAAAGTAGAGGGCACCGTTTTCGCCCACCACCCCGTCCACCGGCCACATCCGGGCGATGTGGTCGCACCAGCCGGCCGGGCGACCGGTGATCGGCACGATGCGCATGCCGCATCGCCGAAGGTCTTCCATGGCGGCGAAAACCACTGCGGGAAGCCGACCCCGTATGGTCAGGGTGTCATCGATGTCGGTCAGGACGTACCGGATCTGGTTTTTATGTGACCTGGGAAAACCTGCGATCGGTTTCATTGCCTGCTCCGAAAAAATTCTGGCGTGGTTGCTCCGAGCATGGTGCGATCGTAGCACCGTGCCTGGTTGGCAGCAAGCAGATTAGATGCTACGATATGACATAAATAAGGGAGAAAAAGATGAAGCCCATCGGTCCTGTCAACGCGCTCTACCCGATGCCCACCACCCTGGTGGGCGTGACGGTCAACCAGAAACCCAATTTCCTGGCGGTCGCCCATGTGGGGATTTTGAACCACGGCACGCCCCAGTATCTGTCCATCGGGCTCGCCAAGGTGCACTACTCCAATGCCGGCATCCATGCCAACCGGACCTTCAGCATCTGCCTGCCCTCCGAAGACCTGATGGTTAAGACCGACTACTGCGGCCTGATGACGGGCAAGACGACGGACAAGGCCGCCTTGTTCGATCTGTTCTACGGTGAGCTGAAAACGGCGCCGATGATCCGTCAATGTTTGGTCAACATGGAGATGAAGCTGTATGATGTGATCGATTTTTCGACCCATGACATTTTCATCGGGGAGTTGGTTCAAACCTATGCGGACGATGCGGCCATGACCGATGGGAAAATCGATATCGCCAAACTGAGGCCGCTGCTGTTCGACATGGCCAGTTTACACTACTGGTCCCTGGGCCAACCGGTGGGCAGGTGCTGGAACGCGGGCAAGATCATGAAAACCCATAAAAAATAGGTGTTCGATGAAATCAATCGACCGACGTCGGTTCATGAAATCCGTGGCAGTAATTCCCGTTGCGATGGCGTTTGGGCCACAGCGGTCCCTGGCCGCCGATTGCAAGGTTCAACACCCGTTTATGCCGCCGGACAGTCGCTATTCGGGGCAATGCCCGGTGTGCGGTATGCTCCGCCCCATGTGGGCCCGCACCTGGATCACCTTCGATGCCGTTGACCATGTGTCGCAGGTCTGCTCATTCCACTGTCTGGCCGACTGGAAGATCAGGTCCGGCCGGCAGCCGGCAAATGTCATGCTGACCGTCTACCACCAGCCCGAGCGTGCCGTTGCGGCCGACCAGGCCTTCATCGTGATGGGATCCGTTGCCGCCGGAACCATGAGTCCCACCTCCAAAATCGTTTTTTCCGATCAGGCTGAAGCCGACACATTCGCCCGCCATTGCGGGGGCGAGGTGGTCGACTACCCCAAGGCCCTGCAGGCCGCGCAACAGGGTGTGGCCAAAGAGAACCAGACAATCAACGCGCGCCGGCTGGAAAAGGGCAAGATCGTCGAACCCGGTGCCAGCGACAGCTGCCCGGTCTGCGCGATGGTGCCCCAGCGCTACCCCTACGGGAAGTGCCAGATCAAAACGACGGACGATCGGACGATCCACTTCTGTTCGACCCAGTGCCTGTTCGCCTTTCTGGGCAAGCCGGACGCCTACACGGACGCCCCTTTGGATCCGCTGCTCATCTGGGTGGTCGATCGCGCGTCGGGCACGTGGATCAGCGGCCGCGCCGCGTTTTACGTGCTCGGTTCGAAAAAGGTCTTCGGGCCCATGGGATACGAGGCCCTGCCGTTCAGCTCGCGGTCGCAGGCCGAGGCCTTTGTCGTCCAGGGCGGCGGCCGAACGGCCCTGTTTGGCGACATTACCGTCCAGGAGGTGGTGCCCGGCTGGCAGTATCCGCAAAAACCGTAAGGTCACCTACTGCCGCGCACCCCGGAAAATCATATGCCACTCTCTTTTAAGCAGCGCCTGAAGGCCGGCGGGCCGCTCGTCGGCACCGTCGTCACCCTGGCCTCGACCGAGATGATGGAGATTTTTTGCCGGGCGGGGTTTGACTGGCTCTTCTTGGACCTCGAGCACAGCGCCCTGAGCATCAGGGATGCCCAGCTTCTGCTGCAGGCCGCCGACAGGACGGTTGCCTGCCTGGTGCGGGTTCCCGCAAGCGATGCCGTCTGGATCAAGAAGGCGCTCGATATCGGTGCAGCCGGCATCATCGTGCCCCAGGTGCTGACCGCCGAGCACGCCCGGCAGGCCGTTGCCGCCTGCAGGTATCCCCCGCGGGGCGTCAGAAGCGTCGGTATCGCCAGGGCCCACGGGTATGGGGCCGGGTTTGCCGATTACGTTGCATCGGCCAATGCCAGGATCGTGACGGTCGTTCAGATCGAACACATCGATGCCGTCGCCAACATCGCCGACATTCTGTCCGTTCCCGGCATCGATTGCCTGTTTGTCGGGCCCTACGATCTGTCGGCGAGCATGGGCAAGCTGGGGCAGGTGAGCGATCCCGACGTTCAGCAGGCCATGTCGACCGTAAGGCAGCATGCCATGCGGGCGGGCATCCCCCTGGGCATTTTCGGGGCCACCGTCGAGGCGGTGCAGCCGTTTGTCGACCGAGGCTACACCCTGATCGCCGTCGGCATCGACACCCTGATGATGACGGCCGCGGCGCGGGGGATCGTGAAGTCGGTTAAAGCCTGAAGCCGGTCATCCCTTGCCATCGTTGCGCACCGGTTCGAAGCGGGTTTCCATGAGCGCCTTGGCATTTTCAAAATCGCGATTGGGGCGCTGGGTTATCTCATTTACCGAGGCCACGAACCCGTCCCACCCGCTGCTCGAGCGGCTGCGGTTCCTCTCCATATCCACCGGCAATCTGGACGAGTTTTTCATGGTTCGCGTGGCCGGTCTGAAAGGGCAGGTGGCATCCCGGGTAAGGGGCGTCAATCCGGACCGGCTGACACCGGCTCAGCGGTTCCAGGCGATCTCGGCCAAGGTGGCCGAACCGGCTGCCGACTAGCAAGACTGCTTCCGGAAGCTGTTGATCGAGATGAAACAGGAGGGCATTCAACTGGTAGGGCCCGAGGAGCTGGGCACTGCAACCGGACGGCTCCTTCCGGCGCAGTGCTCCCGGGCCGGAACCTTTCAACACCCACCCGTTTTTCATGACCAACCCCAGCCTCTCCGGCCGTGGCTCCGCCATGGGCCAGGCCGGTCCATCGAAAAAGAAAAAAGGGCCTAAACAAGAAATGAAAACCCTGTTGATTGTTCGCCACGCCAAATCGAGTTGGGCCGACCCTTTTTTAGTCGACCACCAGCGCCCCTTGAACAAACGCGGTCAAAAGGCCGCCCCGGAAATGGCCCGGCGCCTGAAAAAACGGGGCGTCCGTCCGGATGCCATCGTCAGCTCCGACGCCCTCAGGGCCCTGGAGACGGCCGTGTCCATGGCCGAGACCCTGGGACTGCCGGGCAAGACGGTCCACAAAAACCCGATCCTTTACAGTGCCACGTCCGACGAGATTTTGGATATCGTTCGCGGTTTCAAAGAGGACTGGAATACGGTGATGGTGGTGGGGCACAACCCCAGCCTGACGGAATTGGCCAACCAGTTCTATCCGCATCTCATCGAGAACATCCCCACCGCCGGCATCGTGGAACTGCGCTTCAATGTCCCGGCCTGGAAGCAGATCCATCGCGATCACATCGCTTTCAGCGCCTTCGATTTTCCCAAAAACAAGTCATCGTCGCCGGCGTCGCCTTGATAGACGGGGTACGCGTGGTTAGTTTGTGATGGTCGATCGCCTGCATGAATCGATAACCGCCACAGCAGCACCTGCGACCGATGGCCCAAAGAAGGGGGCGACCCCGTCTGCACGGACTGGCCGGCCGACGGAAAGGAGAATGGCATGGATAAAAAGCTGAAGAAAAAATCCTTGTGCAAATGGGCCAAGGAGGATGTGAAGAACAATCCGGCAGAGCTTTACGACCTGTTGTCCAAGTCCAAATATATGTGCGGCAAGTGCCTGCGCTCCTCGCGGCTCAAGGGCACCTTGTGCAAGCCGGAAAAGCTGGTTCAGCCGGACTGATGGGCGACTATCCGACCTTCCATCGATGGCTGTCGGGTCGGCGATACGGCACTGCCGGCGGCGTCGGCAGCCGCACACACACCATCCTGGAGAGGAGCAACTGATGCACAACCCCCTGTTACCGGTCAAGGGCGTCGGTCCGGCCACGGCCGCGCACCTGGCCGCAGCCGGCATTACCACGATCGAGGCGCTGGCGGCCCTCACGGTCGAACAGCTTGCCGGTTTTCCTGGCTTTGGCCACCGGCGCGCGCGGCAGGTGATCACCCAGGCCCAGGCGCTGTCGGCGGAGGCCGCCGGCGACGCGACTGACGACACCGCTGCGTCCCAAGCGGTGCCGGAAACCGCCGTGAAAACGCGGCCGCCTGAGGGCGAAGGTCCCAAGAAAGCCAAGCAGGAAAAGAAGGCCAAGAAGGAGAAGAAAGCGAAGAAGGAGAAGTTGAAAAAAAAGAAATTAAAGAAATCCAAGGGCGCAACCGCCCAGGCGAAAAAAGAGGGCGGGAAAAAGAAGAGCGCCAAGAGAAAGAAGAAGTAAACGCCTCAGGACGATCCAGACTCCGGGATCCCGTGGACGGCCAGGTGTTTGTTCTTGTAGCGCTCGTCCTCGGTGACCTCGTGACCGAACCACTCCGGCGGATCGAACGCGGCGCTGGCCCTCCGGGAGTCGAATTCGACCTCCACCAGAGTCAACCCGTTCAGATTGCCTTCGAAGCGGTCGAGCTCGGCCGTGTGCGCGCCGACCGGTAGGGTGAACCGGGTTTTGGTCACGCGGCGGCCTGCGGTAAACGGCCACAGCTTCTGGAACTGATCCCGGGTCAGCTCGATCTCGATCTCCGTGCGTGCCAGTCCGCTCCCCAGCTTGACCGTCTGGTAGAAAATCTCTCTTTTCTGTCTGATCCGCAGTTCGATGCCGGTTTCGGTGGCAATCAGGTAGCCCTGGCGGATGGCTGCACCGTCACGACGAACCAGGTCGGCCGGCAGTCGCCTGACCAGGAACTTGCGCTCGATTTCAATGCCCATCGGGGGCTTCTCCCAAAAGTTGTGTTTTGACTTCCTGCCAGAGACGCTCGAAGGATTGCGCCCCGACCGAATGGGGGCGATGCTGGGTCAAGGGGGCCCGGTAAAGGCCCATTTTTTCCACCTCGGCACGGTAAGGGATCGCGGTGACCAGCGGGTTCAAGCCGGCCAGCCCGATCTTGCGGATCGTTTCGCGGTGCATGCGTTTGCGGGATTCGACCATGGACAAAAATGGACGCAGCTTACGTTTTTCCAGACCCGTTTCGTCAAAGAACCGCGTCAACTTCTCGTAGGTGAGCAGAGACAGGGTCGTGGGAATCATCGGGACTAGGATCAGGTCGGCGGCCGTGAAGACATTTTCGCTGACCAGGGTGATATTGGGCGGGCAGTCCAGAAAAACATAGTCGTACTCACCCTCGAACCGGGCCAGCAGGCGTTTCAGGCGGCGGCGTGAGTGGGCGGCTTCGTTGAGCATGATGTCCAGGTTGCGATATGACAGGTCCGCGGGCAGCAGGTCCAGGCCGACATAGTCGGATCCCCGGATGGCCTTGTCGATGCGTTTGCCCCCCTTTAGAAATTTGCGGCCGTTGTACTGGGACTTGGGCCGGATTCGAAAGTAGAAGGTGGATGATCCCTGGGGGTCGAGATCGCACAGCAGTGTCGCCGCACGCTCCGCGGCGGCCAGATAGGCCAGATTCACGCATGCAGCGGTCTTGCCGACCCCACCTTTGATACTGTAAAGTGCGATTGTTTTCACGATAGGTTCCCGCTACGCAAACAGCGTCTTGAACTGTTTGCGGTTTTCCGGAGAGTCGAACCGGCTGAAGACATCCACGAACTGTTCGCGAACCCTCGAGTGCGACGCGTAGAGTCGCGACACCAGACCGCCGATGGCCGCCGACACCAGGATTGCCTGCGCGCTCTGCGGCCTGAGGGTCGAAAGGTGTCCTATCAGAAAATGCTGCTGCACGGACAGGTCGTTGAAGTCGCCCAGGTTTTCCTGAAGCTGCTTGAGCTGCTTGATGAGGCCTTTCATGCCTTCTTGGGGAAACAGGGATGCGAAAAACTCCAGCAGGTAGCGCAGCTTCTTGCAGTCGATGCGCAGGGCATGGAGTTTTTCGTCCGGCGTGGCCGCTTCGATCCGGCGACCCTTTTTGACGACCCGCCGGTAGCGCCTGTAAATGGCCGCCTTGGCGACGGCACCGATGGGCCGGCTGCCGCCGGGAACGCCTGCCCGGTCAGGCGGGTCGGATTGCACGAAGGCCTCCAGGGCCTGCACGGCGGCCCTGAAGTCGTCGCCGGCCATGGCGTTGATCATGCGGTCCCTGGCGTAACGCCGCTTGCGCTGCAAGGTCCGGAACAGCTGCACGACGCCCGGCTTGAGAACGTCGGGCACCAGGTCGCCGTAGGCCGTTTTTTTCAGCAGGTAGACGTCCAGGTCACGCACATTTCCGGTCATGGCGCCGATGGCCTTCAATTCCTTTTGAAGGGTCGCGGTGGTTTCGGCATCCAGGACGCCCTTGATCTGGCCCAGCAGTGAGCGGGCACGGCGTACCGCCACCCGGAAGTCATGCAGAAATTCGCTGTCGATATCCTCGTGAATACCCGGCAGGTTGACCTGCATCGTGGCCACCAGGCTTGCCATGATGTAGCGTACCGCCGCTGCGGCCGGTAGATCCGGCGACAGGGTGACGTCGATTTTGGACGAGTATCCTCCGGGCGCAATGCCGCCTTGTTCGAGGGTTGCCATCACCGGCGATCCCTGGGCGGGCGCGAGTCCCATCTCCTCGAGCACCGCCGCGACCTCGCCGGCCTGCTTTTCATATCCCCTGACCGGCAGCAGGCGGCAACGCATGATCGGCAGGTCACCGGCCTGAATTCCAAAACGTTCGATCGCCAACCGGGCGACGGTTTTCGCGTCGGCGTTGCGCACGTTGAGCAGGGTCGATTGCTGGGTGACCACTGCCATCGGCAGCAGGGCGCGCATCTCCAATACCGGTTCGAGGCACCGGGAAAACACGGAGGCCGGAAAGTCCCAGTGAAAGGCCCTGGGTTTGGGGGCCTCCACGGTAGCCTCGGCCACCATCTGGCCGTCGGCGCACCGATTGATCAGGTAGTGGTGATCCCGGCGGATCAATTGCCACCCCTTTTGATACAGCCGCCAGTCAAAGGAATCGTAGACCTCGAAGGTCGTGCTCATGTCGGTGACGTCCAGCGATTCGAAAGCGCGGCCCAGTCGGGACGCCACGGCATCGATGTCGGCCGTGTCGGTGATCTGGTAGGTCTGCCCTTGCATGAAAGTCCTTTCCGGCGCCGCGCCGGCAGTTTGCCGTTTCAGGGCGTCGAATGGGTGCCTTGACAGTGCGACGAATTACGAGTCCATATCACCATTGGATCAGATTCGGGGGCGCCGCGGGGCGGTGTCAGGTGGAATGCGGGCACTGCTTTTGCTGCCGGTACATCATGCGAACCAACCCGTCAGCCAGACCGATCTGGGGCACGCCGATGCGCCGGATGCCGCCCCATTTCATCACCGATGCATAGATCTTCAAGGCCGGCACAATCACGTCGGCGCGGTCGGGCTTGAGACCGAGTTTGATGATGCGGTCATCGAGCGAGTAGGACTTCAGGCATGCCTTGACCTTTTTCATCTTGCTCAAAGTGATCGACCGGCCGTCCGAGTGCTTGGCGAGTTTGATGATCTTGTTGATGTTGCCGCCGCTACCAATAGCACTGATGCGTGAGAATTGAAAGGTGTGCTTTTTGATCCAGGCGCGCATATCCTTCCACTGGGACGGTTTGACCAGGCCTTCGATTATGCGGATCGTTCCAATATTGAAAGAGTGCGAGTGGATGGTCCCGTTGGAAAAAATGGTGATCTCCGTGCTGCCGCCGCCGACATCAACATACAGCCAGGCCCCGTTGCCGGACAGATGATTCCAGGGCTTGTTGGCAAAAATAATCTTGGCCTCCTGTTTGCCGTTGATGATCTCGACGTCTACGCCGGTTTCCTTGCGGATGCGTTTTTGAATTTTGACCCCGTTGGTGGATTCGCGCATGGCCGATGTGGCGCAGGCGCGGAAGTCCGCCGGCCGGTAGGCGCGCACCAGATGTTTGAAGCCCTGGATGGTATCGACCAAACGCTCGATGTTGTCGCTGGAAATATCGCCCTGGATGAAGGCATCCTTGCCCAGCCGGATCGGCATGCGGATCAGTGAGATTTTTCTGAAATAGGGCCCGATGTCGGTCTCGAAGACCTCCATCAGCAGGAGGCGGACCGCATTGGAGCCGATGTCGATCGCCGCGAAGCGGCTACTGAATAAGGCCATGGCCGGGACAGCCCTCCGGGTGACATGGTTCTTGGCGTATACATTGAGCGGCCATCGATGGCGATTTCCGTTACCGTCCCATCCTTGTGGGAAAGGGTTGGGGGTGAGGGTTCAAATGGGAATATTATTGCCGTTCACGGTATCCGCGGATCAAGTTGCCGGCGGATGAACCCCCGACGAAAAGGCCTCACATCGATGCCGTCAGGCGCGGGTCCGGCGCCCCTTGCGCGGCTTGCCCCCAATGGTTCTGGTACAGTTGGTAGACCTTGCTCTCCGGACGCCGGGGTTTCACCGCGTACCGGAAATAATTGATCAGTTGCTTCAGTTGACGTGCATATTGCCGGTCGCAACAAGGTACCGTTTCGGCACCGCGACGGCTGCGCTGGATCATGCGGTCCGCCTGGTCGGCCTCCTCAAGAGCAAGGATCAGCACGTCCCACGTCTTTTTGCCCTTTACCGCTTCGACAAACTCATCGAAATTGCATGTCTTTGATAACATGAAGGTTCCATCTCCTTGATGGTAAACATGGATCACCCCAATACAAACCGGAGGGATCCCGATGTTAGCGATTGCCGCAACGATAACGTGCATATCGCCCAATTGTTAGAATTTGGTTAGGCGCCGGCTATTTTTCAGCAGGGGTCGGTCCAAAAAGGATTAATCTATAATTATTTATATGCGTTATGATATTTTTTTAGGTTGCTGACACCACGTCTGAAACCTGGGAAGCGGCCGCGGCCTAATCGTCGGCTAACATTTCAATGGGAGCATCGGTTTGTCAATAACGGATTGTCCAACGTCCACGGTTTTGCGGACCGCTTGAAGCCAACGGCAATCCATCCATCCCCGCTACTGCCATTGCAGCGCACCTGTCGTACGGAGGCGGTTCATGTTTGGTATCGACCTGCACTACCCGATCGCCGGCCTGATTCTAATGGTCGGCGCTGTTGCGTTATTAAAATGCGTTGATGTTCTGAACCGCCGGACAAGGCGACGGTAGACCAATTGGCCGATTTATGGTAGGCGTTGTCAGAAGGCTCGCCAAACGGCACCGGCCGTCATCGTAAATCCCAAGAGATGGAATCAAGCGCCCCATGAAACCGCGTCGTTCGATCCTTTCGGTTCCCGGCCATATCGAGAAGATGCACGTCAAGGCTGCCCGAAGCGCCGCCGACGTGATCATGCTGGACCTTGAAGACAGTGTGCCCATCGATGCCAAGGTGGCCGCCCGCCGACAGGTGTTGAAGTCCCTCAAGGCCGTCGACTGGCAGCACCGCACGGTGACCGTGCGCATCAACGCCCTGGATTCCGCCTTTGCCTACCGCGATCTGCTGGAGATCGCCGAGGGTGCCGGCGGGGTGCTCGCGGCCGTGGTGGTGCCCAAGGTCAACCACCCCGGCGACATTCACTTCGTCGATCGCCTGCTGGCGGGTATCGAACAGGCCATGCAGCTGCCGCGTGCCATCGGCATCGAGGCCTCCATCGAAACCGCCCAGGGCCTGGCCGCGGCCGAGGCGGTCGCGGGTGCCAGTAAGCGGTTGCAGACCTTGGTTTTCGGAATCGCCGATTACTCGGCATCGGTTGGTGCCCGTCTGGTGTCCATATCCGGGCACGGCGAGCAGGAGGCCGACATCTACCCCGGCCATCGTTGGCACTTCGCCGTCAGCCGCATGGTCATGGCCGCCAAGGCCAATGGACTGCTGGCCATCGACGCCCCATACGGCAACTTTAAGGATGTCGACGGGCTGCGCCGCAGCGCAGCCATGGCCGGCGCGATCGGTTGTGACGGCAAGTGGGCCATCCACCCGGACCAGATCGACACCATCAACCAGGCCTTTTCGCCGACGCCCGAAGATATCGAACGCGCCGCCACGGTGCTGCAGGCCGACCGGATCGCCCGGGCCCAGGGCCGCGGGGCCGTGGCCGTGGAGGGGCGCATGGTCGATCAGGCCACCGTTCGCCTGGCGCGTCGGCTTTACACCCTGGCGCAGCATCTGGGGCTGGTCGACTCAACCGACGCACCAACGGCAATCGACCCATCAGATGCCGTTCCCGCGCATACGGTTCCAGGATCCTGAACCGGCAGACCAAGGGGGCATTAGCGACCCTGCATTACGGCATGGTGAGGGCGTCATTCGCTTTCGTAGCGCTGGCCCTTGTTCTTGGAATGTCCGGGTGCACAAATGGTGGCTTCGCACATGGCGACCGCGTCGTATCCGGAAACCAGGGAGCGGCAATTGGTGCAATATTTGCGCGGCTTGCCCCGGCCGCTCCACAGCATGTAGATGTTGTGATGGGTCGTGCACTTTGGACAGATGCACTGAATGAAGCGTTTGCCATTGCGGTTGGATCGCTCAACCAGCTCCTCCGAGAGCCAATTCCCGTCCATCCACTCATCGCGCTCCGTGACGCTTGATCCGATCCCATTTGAAAGCATGATGGTGTGCTCCCTTAATTGAAGTAGTGCGCTGACGGTTCGTTCGAGGGCCAACTCTTTCGAATGCGGGTTTCCATTGCATTAGCGACAGGTTAGAATTGGATTAAGTTTCACTTTTCTCTTCCCCGAATTGCCGTACTCACCAAAAAATAACCCAATACTAATATCCGACAAACAGTGGCCATGCATTGATCTGCCTGACCTTTTACCAGTGCAGCGCCGTCGACCGAGACACAACTAAGTCCACCTATCTCGTTCGTTCGGAGGACCTGGCCAAGATACCGACCCACGGCCCGCTAGTGGTAGTGGCCAACCACCCCTTCGGCGGGATCGAAGGCATCGTCCTGGGCGACCTGCTGCAGCGCATCCGTCCGGATACCAAAATCGTGGGCAATTATCTTCTGGAGCGTATCGTGCCGATCCGGGACTCGCTGATTTCGGTCAATCCCTTCGGGCAGGCGTCGGCAATCGGTGCCAATGCCAGGCAGGTCCGAAACTGCCTGCGCTGGTTGAAGGCCGGTCATTGCCTGATCGTTTTTCCGGCCGGCGAAGTCTCCCATTTTCGCTGCCGCCGCCGTTGCATCACCGATCCGCCGTGGAGCGCCCATGTCGCAGCGCTGGCCCGGTTGAGCGGCGCCGATGTGCTGCCGGTCTTTTTCCCCGGCCGAAACAGCCATTGGTTCACTCTGGTGGGCCTGATCCACCCGCGCCTGCGGACGGCGATGCTGGGCCGCGAACTGTTGGCCAAGCAGGCCTCCCGGATCCGCCTTTACATCGGCCGATGCATCGCCGGAAAACGGATGGCCGCCTTTCCCGATGATTCAGCCCTGATCCGCTGGCTGCGTTTCAATACCTATTTCCTGGCCAACAGAAGCGTCGACATCCCTTCCCCCTGGGGCATTTTCAGTAAACACCGGGTGGGGCGCACCACGGACACATACGACCTTGTCCCGGCGGTGGCAAAGGGCCAATTGGCGGGCGAGGTGACCGCGTTGCCCGACATCGACCGGTTGGTCACGCACAGGCAGTTCTGCGTGTATGTCGCCGAGGGTGCGCGGATACCCAACCTACTGGGCGAGATCGGCAGACTTCGAGAGAAAACCTTTCGCGAGGTGGGCGAGGGCACCGGCAAGTCGTCGGATGTCGACCTGTTCGACAGGTATTACCGCCACCTGATTCTTTGGAATGCGGCAACGTCGGAAGTGGTGGGTGCTTATCGTAAACAAAGCCGCCGATGAAAAGATCGACCAGGATCAACGGTCTCTGCTGCATCAATTTGATCAAGGCCTGATATTCGAAGGGCGCAGGCCATTTGATGCTGTCGGATATCCCGACCAGATGGAATCCCACCCGATAGTTGAGCGGATAGATCAGCGGCGCCGTGAACACGTTGGTAGTGTTGGCCCCGATCCAGACATTCCGGCCCGAAAGGGGTCGGGCAGTGGCCCAGTCGACCGGTCATCTGTTCGGAAACCAAAAACAAACCGTGGGCTAACACCATGATAACAAAGACCAGGCTAGAGTGGGTGGCGGTGTGAATCGGCCCAAACTTTCAAATCAAGGTATGCGATCCCGTGAAGGTACTTCTCAAATCTGTCCTGCACAACCGTATTCCCGGTCAGGTGGTCGTTCAGATTACCGATCGGTGCAATGCCCGCTGTCCCCAGTGCGGCATGCGCGTCACCACCGCTTTTGCCCGATCCACTCTGGAAACGGACCGCCTCAAGAAGATGATCGATGCGGCTGCAGCCCGAGGGGTTCAGGCGATCTCTTTTACCGGCGGCGAACCGCTGCTGGCCGTCGAGCGGTTGGCGGCCCTGATCCGCCATGCCGCAGCGGCCGGCATCCCGTTTATCCGCACCGGCACCAATGGCTTCATGTTTGCCCATCCTCAGAAACGCGGCTTTGAATCCCGGGTCTCCCGGCTGGTCGAACGGCTTGCCGAAACCCGGCTGCGCAACTTCTGGATCAGTCTCGATTCGGCCGTCGACGAATGTCATGAGAAAATGCGCGGATTTCCGGGGGTGGTGGCCGGGATCGAAAAGGCCCTGCCCATCTTTCATGGAGCGGGCATTTACCCGGCTGTGAACCTGGGGATCAACCGCAACGTCGGCGGCCATGCGACCCGCTCGCTGCGTCCGGCCGCGTTCAGTTCCGAAAGCGCTTACCTGGCCTCATTTTATCGTTGTTACCGGCAGGCCTTCGAGCGCTTTTACCGGCGGGCCCTGAACCTGGGCTTCACCATGGCCAACACCTGTTATCCCATGAGTATCGAGGCGCCGGAGTGCAAACAGGGCCTCAGTGCCGTTTACGCGGCGACGACCGTGGCGGACATCGTGCGCTTCTCCGCACCCGAAAAACAGATGCTGTTCAGGGCCCTGGTCGGCCCGATCCGCCGCTTTCGGGCCAAGCTGCGGATCTTCTCACCCCTGTGCGCCGTGCATGCCCTGGTCCGTCAGTATGGGCCTGACCACATGGGGGTGCCGACCTACGGGTGCCGCGGCGGCGTCGATTTCTTTTTTATCAATGCCGCCGATGGCGGCACCTACCCGTGTGGGTACCGCGGTAACGACCACTTGGGGCACCTGGGGGACCTGGACCTGACGCAACGCGCACCCAGCCGTGAGGAGGAAGCCTGCCGGCAGTGCGACTGGGAGTGCTTCCGGGACCCATCCGAACTTTGCGGCCCGCTGCTTGAGATCTTCTCGAATCCCCAAAACCTGCTTCGCCGCGCGGCTGCCCATCCCGGCGCGTTGCGGACATGGGCCATGGATCTGCTCTACTATCGAGCCTGCGAGTGGTTCAACGGACGGAAGCCGCCCGATTTTCGCAAGCTGAAACGTTTCGCATGCAGCGTCGAGACCGTCGAAAAAAGAGAACCATTATCGCACCCGATCGGTCGGTTTAATCAAAAACTATCCGTTTCTTAATCAAATGGTAACACGCGCCTGCCATATGCCCCAACGCAACCAGTGCTCCTTGTGAATTCTGTGCAGCCCCGGTCCCACGGCGATAGTGGGTTCTTCACCACCCGTTGGACCCGGGAATCGTGACCATCACCGAAAGGCCCAGCGATGCGCATCGACCTTCACGTTCACTCCAAGTTCTCCAAACGCCCGTCCCAGTGGATCCTGAAAAAAATCGGTTGTCCCGAAAGCTTTACCGAGCCCCTGCACCTGTACGAAATCGCCAGGGGGCGGGGCATGACGCACGTGACCATCACCGACCACAACCATATCGGCGGTGCCCTGGAGATCGCGCACCTGCCAAACACATTCGTCAGCGAGGAGGTGACCAGCTACTTCCCGGAGGACGGCTGCAAGGTCCACGTGCTGGCCTTGGACATCACCGAAGCCCAACATGCCCAGATCCAGAAATGCCGCAAAAACATTTTCGACCTTGCCGCCTATCTCAAACAGGAGCGCATTTTCAACATCATCGCCCATCCGCTGTATGCCGTTAACGACCGACTCACACTCGCCCACGTTGAACGCCTGCTGCTGCTCTTTCGGAATTTCGAACTGAACGGCGCCCGCAATCGCCGCGAGAACCAGACCCTCGCCACCATGGTGAAGCATCTGACGCCAGACCATATCGATCGCCTGGCAAACCGGCACAACCTGGCACCGTTGTATGCCGACCCACACGAAAAGCGCCTTTTCGGCGGCTCGGACGACCACAGTTCGTTGAATATCGCCCGAACCCATACCCACTTTCTCCTCGAGCCGCATGATGACAGGCCATTGAAGGACCTGGCGAATGCACCGACCCGCGTTCAGGCGGTGGCGCCGTCGCCCCAGACCATGGCCCACAACCTGTACAGCATCGCCTGGCAGTTTTTTCACAAGAAATTCGAATTGTGGCGCTATGCGGACAAGGATCCCCTGATCCGCTTTCTGGACGGCTCCCTCAGACCGGATGCATTCCCGCCGCCCGGGGTGCTCACCAAGCTCTATTTTTTTCTGAGGGCCCAGAAACGCAGACGTGTCAAACATCCCCTGTCGGATTCATTGGCCGGCCTGTTGCGCCTCGAAACCCAGAAGCTGATCGACGAGAACCCGGAATTGATGGCAACCGCAGGAGAGGCGATTCGACCTGCCGGCCAAGGCGAGCAGCAGTGGTTCGCGTTTGTCAACACCCTCTCCAACCGGGTGATGGTGCACTTCGGCAATCACCTGCTGGATCATCTTTCCGGCGCCAATGTGTTCAATATCTTCCACACCATCGGATCGGCCGGTGGGTTGTATTCGCTGCTGGCGCCTTACTTCGTCGCTTTTTCGCAGTTCACCATGGGACGCGAACTGGGGACCGACATTAGCCGCCAATTCGGCGCTGGGGCGAACGATTCTTCCGCAAAGGACCGGCTTGCGGCGGATGACCAAGAGGCCCATGTGGCCCATTTTACGGACACCTTCTACGAAGTCAATGGCGTCGCCCTGACCCTCCAGCAGCAGGTGCAACTGGCCGCGGCCATCGGCCGCCGCTACACGCTGGTCACCTGTGACGACCAGAACCATCCGCCGCTCCAAAACGTGGTACAGTTTGCCCCGATCGGCACCTATGAACTGCCCGAATACGAGCAGCAGAAAATTTTCTACCCGCCCCTGCTGGAGATGCTGGACTACTGCCATGCCCAAGGGTTCAATCACATCCACACGGCTACGCCGGGCCCCATCGGCCTGGCCGCTTTGGCCATCGCCCGGTTTCTGCGGCTGCCCCTGACGGGCACCTACCACACGGCCATCCCTCAGTACGTGCAAATCCTCACCGGAAGCGACTTCATGGAAGAGATGGCCTGGAAATTCATTCTCTGGTACTACGACCAGATGGACCTGATCTATGCCCCTTCCCGGAGCACCAAAGATGAGCTGGTGGGCAAAGGCCTGTGCGCCGACAAAATCCGGGTCTATCCCCGAGGCATCGACATCGAGCGATTCAATCCGCGCCATCGCAACGGGTTCTTCAAGCGCTGGCAGGCCGCCGCCGGCCTTACCAAGCTGATCTATGTGGGCCGCGTCTCCAAGGAGAAAAATCTGCACCTGTTGAGCGACGCATTCCGCCAACTGGCGCAGTCCACGCCGGGGGTCATGCTGACGGTCGTCGGCGACGGCCCCTATCTCGACGAGATGGTCAAGGCGACGGCCGATCTGCCCTGCGTTTTCACCGGGCGCCTGGAAGGTGAAGATCTCACGGCGGCCTACGCCTCCAGCGATATCTTCGTCTTCCCCAGCACCACGGACACCTTCGGCAATGTCGTTCTGGAGGCCCAGGCCTCGGGTATACCGGTGATCGTCACCGATCAGGGCGGGCCGGAGGAAAACATCATTCCGGATCGAACCGGGCTAGTGGTCAAAGGGGGCAGTGTTCGGTCGCTGCGCGATGCCATGGCCGCCCTTTGCGTGGATGTGCGGCGGCGGCGTGAGATGGGGCGGGCCGCCCGGGACTATATGGAGCATCGATCTTTTGAGGCCGCGTTCGACGAAACCTGGAAGATATTCGGCAGCGTGAATACCCAAAAGCGGGGCGCCGGCACCGGCGCCCCGCAGGCAGTTCAAACGCACCGGTGATCCCGAATTCAATCTTGGCTTTTTACACTTGAGCTGCCATCCCGGCTTTTTTTTGAATGGTCGGCGTCGGCTAGTGCGTCAGGATCTTGCTGATGAATTGGGCGGCGCGGTCCGTGCGGGGGTTGTCGAAAAAGTCGCGCGGCGTACCGGTTTCCACCAGGCTGCCGTCGTCCATGAAGATGACCCGGTGGGCCACCTGCCGGGCGAAGCCCATCTCGTGGGTGACCACGCACATGGTCATGCCCTCGCTGGCCAGCTTTACCATGACATCCAGCACCTCGCCGATCATTTCCGGGTCTAGGGCGCTGGTGGGCTCGTCGAACAGCATGATCTTGGGCGCCATGGCCAACCCCCGCGCGATGGCCACGCGCTGCTGCTGACCGCCGGACAGCTGGCTGGGGTGGGCGTCGGCCTTGTCGGCCAGCCCCACGCGGGCCAGCTTTTCGCGACCCAGGGCCTCGGCAGCGCTGCGTTTCATCTTGCGCACGTTGACCGGGGCCAGGGTGACGTTCTGCAGGGCCGTCATGTGAGGGTAGAGATGAAACTGCTGAAAGACGAAGCCGATCTCCGCCCGCAGCTTGGTCAGGTTGGTGGTGTGGTCGTGCAGCGGCATGCCATCCACGAACAGCTCGCCCTTCTGGAACTTCTCCAGCCGGTTGATGCAGCGGATGAGGGTCGATTTGCCCGATCCGCTGGGTCCGCAGACCACGACGACCTCACCGGGCATGATCTCCAGGTCGATGTCCCTGAGGACATGCAGTTTGCCGAACCATTTGTTGACGCCGATGAATTTGATCATTTGCCTTGTTCCTGGTGGTGGCCACAGTTGCCTTTTGGGTGCGGGTTAGACAGTCGGGATCAGAGCATCACCTGCTGTGTCGCCAGTTTCTCTTCCAGTCGGTTGGACAGGCGGATCAGCGGGTAGGAGATGGCGAAATAGAGAAGTCCCACCAGCGAGAAGACCATCAGGCCCTCTGGGATGCGCACGACCGTCAACCAGCCCACCCGGGTCAGTTCGACCACACCGATGACCGACACTACCGACGAGTCCTTGATCAGCAGAACGTACTGGCCGACCAGCGGCGGCAGAATGGTCTGCAGGCTTTGGGGAACGACGACATGGCGCAGTTGCTGGTACAGGTTCAGGCCCGACGAGGTGGCGGCCTCCCACTGTCCCCTGGGCACCGCCTTGATGCCGCCGGCCACGATCTCACAGATGAACGCTGTTCCCATGATCGTCAACGAGAGGATCGCCGCCGGGAACGCCTCCAGCTGGATGCCCCATTCGGGCAGTATAAAAAAGACGATAAAGATCTGGACCACGAATGGGGTGCCGCGGATAACGGCCACGTAGGATCCGATGAGCCCCACGATCCACCGGTTCCCCAACGCCCTGGCGATGCCCAGCAAAAGCCCGCATACGGTCGCCAGGATCAGGCTGATACCCGACACCGCCGCGGTCATCCACAGGCCCTTGAGAAAAAAGGGCAGGATTTCGATCAGGCGCTGGAAGTAGAAGAGTATCATGCTCAATAGGCCTCGCGGAAGATGAGCCGTTTTTGGGACCAGTCGGCCAGTGACTTGAGCACAAAGTAGATGCACAGGTAGAAGAAGGCGACCGTGAAAAACGCTTCCGTGGGCATGAAGCGCTCGGAGGTTAGGGTCTGGCCGCAGCGGGTCAGCTCCATGACGGAGATCAACGAGAGCAGGGCGGAGTCCTTGACCAGTACGATGGATTGGCCCAGCAGCGGGGGTACGGTCACGCCCAGGGCCTGGGGCAGGACGATAAAGCGCATGCGCTGCAGGTAGGTCAATCCCGACGAGACACCCGCTTCGATCTGGCCGTTGGGTACCGAGGTGATCCCGGCGCGCACGATTTCGGCGATGTAGGCCCCGCTGTTGAGCATCAGGGCCAGAATTCCGGTCTGAATTTCAGGCACCCGGACCCCCAAGGTGGGCAATCCGAAGTAAAAGAAGTAGATCTGGACCAGCAGCGGGGTGCTGCGGATCGACTCGATGTAGGTGATGGACACTCCCCGCAACAGCTTCCAGGGCGAGAGCCGGCAGGCGCAGGCCACGATGCCGGTGATCAAGGCCAGAAACAGGCAGACGATGGAGATCAGGAAGGTGTTGCGCAGCCCCTCCAGGAAAAACGGCATGTACTCCCAGATGACCCGGAAATTGAACCCCTCGAGCATCGTGCGTCCCCTGGCCCGGTCGGCGTGTCAAGCGCGGGAGGCAGGGGCCGGCCCCCGCCTCCCGCGGGGTGTTGATCTCAGTCGCTAAAGATCAGTGGTCTTTTTTCCAGTCGGTCGATTCCATCCAGTACTGGATGTTCTTGTCATAGGTGCCGTCGCTGCGGGCAAACTTGAAGTAGAGGTTGATCCACTGCCACAGGTTCACCGACTCGTGGCGCACGGCAAATGCCAGGGGATCCTTGCCCATGCCCAGACGTTCGTCAAGCAGGCGCACCGAATTGGGCGGGAAATCGGGCAGTACGGTCAGCACGGCCAGGTCGTCGTTGACGCCGGCATCCACGTGGCCGGCCAGCAGGGCCTGGACGATCATGCGCCCGCCGCCTTTGTAGGATTTGATCTTGGCATTGGGCAGGTATTGCTTGGCGATGGTTTCACCGGTGGAACCGAGCAGCACGCCTACCGTCACGTCGGGCTTGTTGACATCCTCCGGTTTCTGGAAGGGGGCATCCGTGGTGGTGAAAACACAGGGCTGTACGTAGTACCACGGATCGCAGAAGGTGATTTTGAGATGGCGTTTGAGCGTCGGGGTCATGTCGGCGGCCAGGATGTCGGCCTTGCCGGAGAGCAGGGCCGGGATCAGGCCGTCCCAGTCAAAGTCCAAGATGGTCAGCTTGACGCCCATGCGCTCGGCCATGTCCCTGGCGAACTCCACCATCGAGCCGGTGTGCTGGCCGTTTTTGTCCACGAAGGCATAGGGGGCCGCACCGGACTGAACGGCTACGCGCAGCTCGCCGCGCTGAACGATGTCGGTGAGCGTGTTGGCCATGGCCGGTCCGACTGCGATCAGGGTCAGTACCAGCAGGACTGCGGTGATTCTGGTCTTCATCTTCTCCTCCTCTTGTTCTGAACTGCTTGCGTTGGGGTGGCGTTTCGACAGCACGCTACAGGGCCGCCTGGGCCTCTTCGACCATGATGTTGCGGCGTTGCAGGGCGTCGATAAAAGCAGGGTAGGGCACATGCCTCATCGGCGACAGAAGGCCCTTTTCGGGAATCTCGCCCCTGGCGATCATGCGGGCCACGATGGCGGCGGGGAAGCCGACCCCCTGGGCCATGGCCATGATCCCGGTTTTCAAATCCCGTTCGATCAGCAGCCGACTGGTCAGGCGCATGCGCCGGCCGTCCTGCAGGCCTTCAAACACGTTCAGCATGGCCACCAGGTCCTTTTCATCCCGCTTGTACTGAAGCTGCGGGGCCAGCAGCTTGTCTACGAGTTGATAGGGCGACACCGCACACGGCAGACCGGCCACGGGCGTCTCGTCCAAAAAGCCCAGCTGCTTGAGTGGTCGCCAGAAGGCGCTCCAGCCGGGCCAGCGCAGGGAGTAGCGGCCGGTTTCACGAATCGTTGCCGTAACTCCCAGTGCATCGGTGAAAAAGACGGCATCGCCGTTGGGAATGGCTTCCAGGGTGCCCAGGCCGGGAAAGTCGACGGCGTGCACATAGGCGGGATCGTGCTGGCGTTCGGCCGAGATGTCGATGACCGTACCTTCTCGGATCAGGCGCCCGGTCCGCTTGGTGGAGGCCAAAACACCCTCGAACACCCACGACACCTTGTAGCCGAGGGGGTTGTCGCTGGCCGCGCGCTCGGGGAATCCACCACAGTAGGAGTTGATCACCTGCAGTTCGTCGAAGCGCCGGCGGGCTTCCCCGTAAAGCACCAGGTCGATGCCAGGGTCCAGTCCGCACTCGGGCATGATGGCCACGTTGGCCTGTTGGGCCATGTCGTTCAAGTGTGCGATGGGATAGGCATAGTTGGTGTTGACGACGCCGACGCCGGCGCGGATGGCCGCCCGGCAGACCGTTTCCATGAACTGCCGGGGAAGCAGGTCGATCACCACGTGGGCCTGCCGGCAAAGCCGCACCAGCTGGTCCGAATCGCCGGCATCCACGGGTTCGCGCCGGACCTTGGCCATGTCGATCGCTTCGGAAAGCGACCCGATGCCGTCGGGATCGAGGTCGGCGCAAATCACCTCGTCAACCTCCGGGCTGCGGGCCAGGTCGAAAACCGCGGCCTTACCCTGGATGCCGCATCCGCCCAACACCAGAATTCGCAACGCTGTCATGTGCCTTTTGCCTTTTGTGCCGGATCTTTGGTTTGGAATCACTGCCGATGATAAAAATGAATTGCCCGCTAAAGATAAGTTACTTACATTAGGCGATCGCGCAAAAACCTGTCAATGACTTATTTTTTCGGTATACCCCCCTGGGCCCGCGCCGCGGTTCGGCAGTGGCGACCCGGTTTCAGGGCCCGCCGTGCGCCCGTCTTGTCTTGTGTATTGTCAGCAAATGCTATATTCTGTCCTGCATTGGCCCTATTTGCACGTTCAAACGAGGAATCAATGCCCAATTCAGTTATCATTTCCACCGGATGCTGCATTCCATCACGGGTTGTGCCCAACTCCCATTTCCTGAAGCATGAATTTTTCTGGCCCGATGGGGCGCGCATGGAAAAGTCCAATCCGGAAATCGTCGACACCTTGCACAACATCACCGGGATCAGCGAGCGGCGTTTCGTCGACGACGACCAGACCACCACCGACATCGCCGTCGAAGCCGCCGAAAAGGCTCTGGAAGGGCTGGACCGGGAGGACTTGGACTACATCATCGTGGCTCAGAACTTCGGGGATGTGCGAACCGGCAACCTGCGCACGGATATGGTGCCGACCATCGCCTCGCGCGTCAAGCACCGGCTGCAGATCGAAAACCCCTACACCGTGGCCTACGACATCCCCTTCGGCTGTCCTGGCTGGCTGCAGGGCATGATCATGGGTGACTACTACATCCGCTCGGGCGACGCCAAGCGGGTGCTGGTCATCGGGGCCGAAATCCTGTCGCGGGTCTCGGACGTGCACGATGTCGACTGCATGATCTTTGCCGACGGTGCCGGGGCGACGGTCCTGGAAGCATCCGATGGCGGCGGCGGGATCGTCTCGCATGTCACCCGCAGCGACACCCGTGACCACGCCTGGCTGCTGCGGCTGGGCGGGTCATACCATCCCGAGCGGGCCGGGGACGAACTTTACATTAAAATGGACGGTCACGACATCTACCGCTATGCCCTCAAGACCGTACCCCAGGTGGTCAAACAGGCCATCGACAAGGCCGGTCTCGGTCTCGGCGACGTGCGCAAGATCCTGATGCATCAGGCCAATGCCAAAATGGACGACGCGATCCTCAAGCGCCTGTTCAAGCTGTACGATGCGGCTTCGATTCCAAACGGTATCATGCCCATGATCATCCACTGGGCCGGCAACAGTTCCGTGGCCACCATCCCCACCATGCTGGACCTCTTTTTGAAGGGACAGCTGGAAGGGCACCGGGCCGAGGCCGGCGACGCGCTCGTTTTTGCCTCCGTCGGGGCGGGAATGAACATCAATGCGATGGTCTACCGGATGCCCTAGCGCGGCCCGCAAGCGGCAGCTTCTGACATGAACACCCCTGAAACGACCTCCCCGGAATCGACCCGACCCGAAATTCTTGCTCCCGTGGGCAACCGGGCCGCTTTCCTGGCGGCCCTGGCGGCTGGGGCCGATGCGGTTTACTGCGGCCTAAAATCCCTTTCGGCACGCATGGAGGCCAAAAACTTCGCCCTGGAAGAACTGGCCCAGCTGACCCCACTGGCCCGTGCGCGCGGCGTCAAGGTCTATGTGGCCATCAACGCCCTGCTCAAACCGGACGAACTGGATCGGGCCGGGGAGCTGATCGACGGCCTGCAGCGCCACGTGCGTCCGGACGCGTTGATTGTCCAGGACCTGGGGGTGGTGGCCCTGGCGGGCCAGGCCGGTTTCGGGGGCGAGATCCACCTTTCCACCCTGGCCAACCTCAGCTTTCCCAGGGCCCTGGGGTTTGTCGCCCGGACACTGCCTGTCAAGCGGGTGGTGGTGCCCCGGGAGCTGTCCGTCGACGAGATCAGGGCCATGGCCCGGGCCTGCCCCAAGGGCCTGGGATTGGAGGCCTTCATCCACGGGGCGCTGTGCTACGGCGTCTCCGGGCGGTGCTACTGGAGCAGCTACATGGGCGGCAGAAGCAGCCTGCGGGGCCGCTGCGTCCAGCCCTGCCGACGCCATTACCGCCAGGATGGTCAGACCGCCCGGGCCTTTTCCTGCCAGGACTACGGCCTGGATGTGCTGGTCAAGATTTTAGGGCGGATCGAACCCGTCCTGGCCTGGAAGATCGAGGGCCGCAAAAAAGGGCCACACTATGTCTACTACACCGTGTCGGCTTACCGCCTGCTGCGCGATCAGGGCGGCGATGCCCAGGCCAAGCGCGATGCCCTGGACCTGCTGGCCCAGAGCCTGGGGCGGGAGACGACCCACTACCGATTTTTGCCCCAGCGTCCGCAACAGCCCATCAACCCTCAGCGGCAGACCGCTTCCGGCCTGTTCATGGGCAAGGTCCAGGGGCCGGCCAAAAACCCCTGGGTGGTGGTGCGCGACGGCCTGATGCCCGGAGACGTGCTGCGGGTGGGTACCGAAGACGAGGCCGGGCACACCATCTGCCGGGTGACCCGGTATGTGCCTAAAAAGGGACGCTACCCGCTCAATTTGGGCGGTCGCAAGACGCCGTTGCCGGGCGCGCCGGTGTTTCTGACCGATCGTCGCGAGGCGGCCCTGGAAAAGATGATGGACGAGGTCGCGGCGGCCGCGTCGCCGCCGCCGCCCATGCCCGCCTCGCGCTTTGCGGCGACCTTGCCGCGCCCGGCCGCTCCTCCTCGTCGAACTTTGGAGCTGCACGTGGGCCGGATGCCGGTGCGGGCCACGGCCCGCCAGCCGGCCGGCATCTGGCTTTCGGAAACGGTCGTGGCCAACATCGGCCGGTCGGCGGGCAACCTGTGGGTCTGGCTGCCGCCGGTGATCTGGCCGGACGACGAAAGCCGGGTGGCCGGGCTGCTGACCCAGAGCCTTCAAAGCGGAGCCCGTTGTTTCGTGCTCAACGCCCCCTGGCAGATGGGCCTGTTCAACCGCCCGGAGGGATTGCGCCTGTGGGCCGGACCCTTTTGCAATGCCGCCAACGCCCTGGCCCTGGAGGCCTTGGCGGGCATGGGGTTTGAGGGGGCCTTTGCCAGTCCGGAACTGGGTCAAGACGACATGCTCACCCTGTGCCGCCAGAGCCCGCTGGCATTGGGGGTCGTCCTTTCCGGCCACTGGCCCCTGTGCATTTCACGCACCCTGGCCGACGGCATGCGCCTGCGCGAACCCTTCGACAGCCCCAGGGGTGAACAGGCCTGGGTGGACCGGTTCGGACCGGATTACTGGGTCTTTCCCAACTGGAAGCTCGACATCACCGCCAAGCAGGCCCTCTTGCGGCAGGCCGGCATCCGCATGTTCGCCCACCTGGACGAACCCGTGCCGCCGTCGGTGACGATCAAAACGCGGCCCGGATTGTGGAACTGGCAGATCGGGTTGAAGTGAGGTCGGATCGGGCTATGGGTGTTTGGAGTCGCTTAACCTATCCACCGCTTCGGTCAGCTTGGCGCCGCCGTGGATCAGGGCCTTGACGGCCTGGATCAACGCCAGCGGCCGGGTGCTCTGCCAGATGTTGCGCCCCCTGACAATCCTCGATGCACCCGCCTTCAATGCTTCGAGCCGTTGACTTTGATCAGCACCTCGCCTTGACCGGGAACCGGTGTCGGCACCTCCGCCACGCGGATGTCGTTTTTACCCCGAACCCCAGCGGCTCCCATGGGCCTTCTTTTTGTATGGCTGGCCACCGCCGATTAGATCGCCCGCAGCAGTGTCGGCAGCGCATGGCACAGCAACTGCAAGACCACCAGGGATGCGGCTTGCAAAACCAGCGCATGACGATCTGGTAAAGCGGCTTGGCAGACCCGTGCAATGCGCAGTCGGCATGCCGGCGGTCACATCCGTGTATGCCTTTGTGCACGAACAGCCGGTTCGGCCCTTGAACCGCGGCAGCATTTCGGGCCGAAAGCCGGTGGCGCGATGAAGCAGGTGGAGACCGGCCACACGGCACTGTACCTGCGCCCGATCATGCCGCTGACCCTGGCGCTGATCGGTGGTATCGTCATCGGCGAGCGCCTGCCGGGGTATGCCCTGGCGGCGGCGCCGATTCTGGTGGTCGCCGCGGCCTTTCTGGTCGCCGGCCTGCGTCGGGGGTGTCCGGTGCGCTGGTCAGCCCTGCTGGCCCTCTTGGCCGCCGGGTATCTGGCCATGCTGCCTTGGATGTCGCCGGCCCGCGGTCCGGACCGCATCGCCGGGTTCCTGGACACCGGCGCCTGGCAGGTTTACGGTACGGTCGTGGATCCGCCCCGCGCCCACCACGGCCGGCTGCGGATGGTCGTGGAGACCGCCACCCTTTCCCGGGGGACCCGGGAGCATGCGGTCCGGGGCCGCATCCGGCTGACCGTCATGGGCGAATCGCCGCTGGCCCAGGGCGACCGGATTGCCTTTTCGGCCAAGCTCAAACCCTTTCGCAACTTTCGCAACCCGGGCGGCTTCGACTACCGCCGCTACATGGCCTTCAAGGGGATCGAGGGCAGCGCCTGGGTGCGGGCCGAGCGCCTGCAGCGATGCGGCCGCCGCCCGGTGTCCCCCTTCAACCGACTGATACAAGGCGCGCGCCGGCACCTGGCCCGGCTGATTGACGGGGCCGCTTCCACCGATGCCGACCCGGGCAAAGCCGTGCTCAAGGCGCTGGTGTTCGGCGACCGCTCGGGTATCGACCAGGAGCTGCAGGAACGCTTCAACCGGGCCGGGGCGGGGCATCTGCTGGCCATTTCCGGCCTGCATGTGGGCATTGTGGCCGGTGTGGCGTTCGCCGGTCTGCGCTGGCTGGCCGGATATATTCCGTTTATCGTGTGGCGGGGGTGGGGGCGGGCCTGGGCCGCGGCCGCCGCCCTGCTGCCCGTAGCGGCCTACGGGGCCCTGGCCGGCATGTCTCCGTCCACCCAGCGGGCCGTGATCATGGTGACGGTGTTTCTGGCGGCCGTCGTCCTGGGCCGCGACCACGACACCCTCAACACGCTTGCCGCGGCCGCACTGGCGATTTTGGCCGTGTTCCCGCCGGCCCTGTTCTCCATCTCCTTTCAACTCTCGTTCGCCGCCGTTCTGGCAATTGTCTACGGCCTGGCCAGGATCGACCTTGCCAGGCCGGATAGGCCATCGCGGCGCGGTCGCATCGAACAGCGCCTGAAAGCCTTTGTGCTGGTGTCGGCCCTGGCCATTGCCGGCACCACGCCTGTGACGCTGTACCACTTCAATCAGACCTCCCTGGTGGGAATCGTGGCCAACCTGTTCCTGGTGCCGCTGGTCGGATTCCTGGTGGTGCCCCTGGGCCTGGTGTCGGCCGTGGCGGCATCGTTTTGCGACCTGTTGGCCAGCCTGGGGTTCCGGTTGTGCATCGGCCTGCTGCGCCTGGCCCTGGCAGGGGTGGATTGTTTCGGTGGGCTGCCATTCGCCGCCGTTCAGACGGTGACTCCGTCTTTGATCGAGATCGGGCTCTACTACCTGGCTGCCTGGGCGCTGTTGAACCTGGGCCGGACCACCGCGGCGCGGTGGGTGTTGTCCCTGTCAGTGGCCCTGGCCGGCGGCGACGCCATCTACTGGTCCTACCAGCGCTTCTGGCGGCCGGACCTGAAGGTGACCGCCATCGATGTGGGCCAGGGCAGCGCCACCCTGCTGGAGCTGCCTGGGGGGGCCGTGGTCCTGATGGACGGCGGCGGCTATGCCGACAACCGTCAGTTCGACATGGGTCGCCTGGTGGTGGCCCCGGTGCTGTGGCGCAAGAAGATCGCCAGCGTCGACGTGCTGATTCTTTCCCACCCCAACGCCGACCACCTCAACGGGCTGATTTACATTGCTCGGCACTTCCGGGTGCACGAATTGTGGACCAACGGTGACGTCAACACCACCTGTGGATATGCCGACCTGATGGCGGCCTGTCGGGAGACGGGCGTTGTGGTGCGAACCATGGACAGTCGTTCCGGTGCGGTAGATTTCGGGCAGACGGCCTTGACGGTGCTGCATCCCCCGCCGGGATTTTTCGGCCGGGCGGAGCAGACCGGGCAGGAGACGCGCAACAACGGCTCACTGGTCATCAAGGCCGTGCACGGGCAAACCGCTTTTCTGATTACCGGCGACATCATGGCCCCGGCCGAAAAAGAATTGGTGGGCCGGATGGGGGCCGAACTGGCCAGTACGGTGCTGTTTGCCCCCCACCACGGCTCCCGGTCGTCCAGCAGCCCCGACCTGATCGCCGCGGTTCAACCCCAGCTGGTGGTGATCAGCGCCGGTGCCGGCAACCGCTTCGGCTTTCCCCATGACGAGGTGACCGCCCGCTTCCGGGCGGCGGGGTGCCGGACCCTTTGCACCGCTACCCACGGCGCGGTGGTGCTGCGATCGGACGGTCGGCGCGTTTATCTCAGCGCCGTTTCCGGTGCCGGTCTGCTGGAGTGAAGCCGTTTTTGGCCGCGACGTGACTGCCGCCCCAAAAAATGAACCGATTTGGTTTTGCGATTTGACACCCAGGTTTTGAGCATACTATAGAAAGAAGTGGTTTTGCCCTGAACGGATGGACCCGGAATTACCAGCACCTTAGCTGAGCGCCCAATGGGTTTCCCCTTTTCAGGAGCCCAATCGATCGAAACAAACTGAAATCGAGTCCATTCGAACATTTCCTAAAAAGATGAATCGCTCAGCTTGGGCAGCAGATGGGCTGTGCATGACGCCCGACGGAGGAGACCATGGCAGATCCTGATATACGGACGACCCTGCAGACCTCCAGGTTCCTGAAAAATATATCGGTCGAGCACCTGGACACGATCGCCGCCTTTTGCCGCATCGACACCTACCCGGCCGGCACCTACGTGTTCCGGCAGGGCGATTTCGGGGAAGACCTGTACATCATCGTCGATGGGTACATCTTTCTCGAGCGCGCCATGGACATCGGCAGCCACAAAGGATCGGTGGTCATCGACGCCCTGGGCAAGGGGCGCACCCTGGGGTGCTGGTCCACCCTGCTGGGCGAACCGCATGTGCTCATGTCATCGGCCAACTGCCAGAAGGAGTCGACCGTGCTGCGTCTCAGAGGCCGACAGTTGCGCGAGTGCATGGAGCGCGACACCCAATTCGGATTTTTCATGCTCGAACGGCTCTGCTATCTGTTGCGGGACCGCATTCAGGCGGCATATGGCGCCATGGACAAAATATGACCACCAGACGCGTTCGACATCCACGGTGCCTGCGAAACGGTCTCACGCGCAACCAGTCTGCAACCGGCTTACCCCAAATCTCAAGCGGCGACAATGATGCACCCACTGACCGCTGAAGACCGGGCCCATCTGGAACACCTGCAAACCCAGATCGATGGTTCACCCAAAGGCCGCGGGCAGCTGATCCCGCTGCTTCAGAAAGCCCAGGGCGCCCTGGGCTTTCTGCCCGACGAGGCCCTGGCCCTGGTGGCCGGCCATTTGGGCATCACCCGATCCGAGGTCTACGGGGTGGCGTCCTTCTACAACCAGTTTCGCTTCAATCCGCCCGGCAAAAATCCGGTCAAGGTATGTATGGGTACGGCCTGCCACGTCCGGGGCGGCGAGATCATCCTGGAGAACTTCGAGCGCAAGCTGGAGATCCGGGAAGGGGAGACCACGGCCGACCGCGAATTCAGCATCGAACGGGTGGCCTGCGTGGGGTGCTGCGCCCTGGCGCCGGTGGCCCTGGTGGGCGAAACCCTTCACGGCCACATGGCCCCCAGCAAGGTCGAGGGTCTGGTCCTGCAGGTTCGCCTGAAAAAGGAAAAAGCTGCACGGGAGGCCGAAAGGTCATGATATTACGCTTGGCCCAGCAACCATGACAACTACAAGCATCGCCACCATTCAAGCCGCCTACCAGGCCCTTGCCGACCAGGCTCGCGAGCGCCAGGCCCAGTTCGACCAGAGCCCGCTGGCCAAGATTCACATCGGCATGGCCACCTGTGGGATCGCCTCCGGCGCTCTGGAGACCAAGCGCGCCTTCGAAACGACCCTGGCCGAGCGTGGCATCGAGGCCCATGTCCACACAGTGGGCTGCGTGGGCCACTGCTACGCCGAACCCGTCGTGGTCATCGACTATCCCGACTCGGGGTTTCCACCGATTTTCTACCCGGAGGTAACCCCGGGCAAGGCCCGCATGCTGACCAAGCTTTTTCTGGAAGAGGGCGATCCGCGCTTCGAGCATGTCATGGGGGCCACGGTCGACAACGATATGATTCCCTCGGTAATGGAGTTTACCCGCTTCAGCCGCGAAAAGCGAGTCATCATGGCGCGCTGCGGGCGCATCGACCCGGAACAGATCCTCGAGTACATTGCCGACGGTGGGTACGGCGCCCTGGCCGACGCCCTGGGACGGACCCCGGATGCGGTCATCGACGAGATCGCGGCGGCCGGATTACGCGGACGCGGCGGCGCTGGCTTTCCCACCGCCCGCAAGTGGCGGGCGGCGCGGCAGGCGGCGGGCGGTGACAAACTGGTCATCTGCAACGCCGATGAGGGCGACCCCGGCGCTTACATGGACCGTACCCTGCTGGAGAGCAACCCTCACCAGGTGATCGAAGGCATGCTCATCGCCGCCATGGCCGTCGGGGCTGCCCGGGGCATGTTCTACGTGCGCGCCGAATACCCCCTGGCCGTCAGGATCCTCACGACGGCCCTTGACCAGGCCCGTGGGTTGGGTCTGCTGGGGGCGGATATTCTGGGCAGCGGTTTCGATTTCGACATCGACCTGTTTCAAGGATCCGGGGCTTTCGTGTGCGGCGAAGAGACCGCTCTGATCCGGTCGGTGGAAGGGTATCGCGGCATGCCCCGCCACCGTCCCCCCTATCCGGTACAGCGCGGCCTGGACGGGCGCCCCACGGTGATCAACAACGTCAAGACCCTGGCCACGGTGCCGACGATCCTGGAAAAGGGTGTCGACTGGTTCCGGAGCATCGGCACGCCCGACAGTCCGGGCACGGCCGTTTTTTCGGTGGTGGGCAACGTCACCCACCCTGGCCTGGTGGAGATTCCCATGGGCGTGACCCTGCGTGAACTGATCTTCGAGATCTGCGGCGGCATCCCCAACAAGAAGCAGTTCAAGGCCGTGCAGATCGGCGGACCGTCGGGGGGCTGCCTGTCGGCCGACTTTTTGGACACGCCGGTGGATTACGACGCCCTGGTCCAGGCCGGCGCCATGATGGGCTCCGGCGGTATGGTGGTCATGGACGAAGACGCCTGCATGGTGGATGTGTCGCGCTATTTTCTGGATTTCACCCAGAAAGAGTCCTGTGGCAAGTGCACCTTCTGCCGCATCGGCACCCGACACCTGCTGGACATCCTGCGCCGGCTGACCCGCGGCGAGGGTCGCCAGGAAGACGTCGAACAGCTGGAGGCATTGAGCCGGGCCGTCAAGCAGGGGTCGCTGTGCGGACTGGGCAAGACCGCCCCCAACCCGATCCTGACCTCCCTGGCCTATTTCAGGGACGAATACCTGGCCCACATCGAAGAGGGCCGCTGTCCGGGTCGGACCTGCCGTCCTCTGACCGCTTTTTACATCGATCTGGACAAGTGTGCCCGGGGCTGCGACGCCTGCGTGGGGTGCTGCCCGGTCGATGCGGTCTTCACCACCAGCAACCGCAAAAAAGGCATCGACCAGACCCTGTGCGTCAAGTGCGGCGAGTGCATGGTGGCTTGCCCGCCGGACTACAATGCGGTGGTCAAGATCTCGCCGGCCCACCTGGCGCCCGTCATCCAGCGGCCGGTGGACAAGAAAACCCCCTAACGGCCTGCAAACGGGCACTCCAGCGCTGCCGTGCCCCGGCCAATCTCACCGGCCTTGGTTGCGCAGGGTAGGCCGTGATGACGATGCGGCACCGCAGCCGTGAAAGGACAGGCACACAACCATGGTGACCCTGACCGTGGACGGCCGGACCGTCCAGGCACCCGAAGCCAGCAGCGTGCTGGCGGCCTGCCTGGCGGACGGCATCTACATCCCCCATCTGTGCTGGCTGGAATCGGACACGCCGGCCGACGCCCCGGCGGCCTGCCGGCTCTGCTTTGTCGAAATCGACGGTTTCCGCGAACCTGTGGCGGCCTGTGCGACCGCCGTGGAAAATGGCATGATGGTCCGTACGGATACCGAAGCGGTTCGCCGCCTGCAGCGGACAGCCCTCAAACTCCTGCTTTCCGTCCACCGCGTGGACTGCAAAAACTGTCCGGCCAACAAGGCCTGCGCCCTTCAAAACATCGCCAAATTCCTGGGGGCCGGCCTGGGCTGCAAACCCTTTGAAAGGGTGCTCAAGGAGCCGGACGTGGATCCGCGCCACCCGCTTTTCGATTATTACCGCAACCGGTGTGTCTTGTGCGGTATCTGCGTGCGGGTTTGCCGGCAACAGCATGACCTGCCGCAATTGAGCTTCGCCGGCCGGGGCTTCGATACGGTAGTCGGCTATTTCGACACGAATCCGGATACCGCTGCCGCTGACACCTGCGCAGCATGCCGCCGCTGCATCGCGGCCTGTCCCACCGGGGCCCTGGTGGCAAAGGTGTCTGCCGACGCCTGAGGCCTCGGCCAGGAACAACTCCCCATCCGACGACCCCGCACCAGTCGACGTCTTCGACGACATTGATTTGTAAAACTTTTGTCAGCCGACCGCCACCGCTTGTCAGCGATACCGCAATCATCGAAAATGCTACTCAGGCACTACCGTTGCAAGATACGGAGGGATTCAGCGCCGGGGCGGCGAGTGTGGCACCGTCGTCGGCGATTGCAGGCCCGGTTACCGTCAAATCGGGACTTCTTTGATTTTCGCGCACGGGTGCCCACTGGCGCGAGGGCCCCTTCACCACCAAGAGCCACGCTTTGCGAAAGGATTCCCATGCGCAGCGCATTGACCGAGGGACTGCACGGTATCATTTCAATTTTGCTCTATCTGATCAACACGATGATCATCTGCATCCCCTTGTTTGCCGTTGCCGTCATTAAACTGTTGCTGCCGTTTCAGTGGATCCAGACCGTCTGCCGGAAAATTCTGACGGCGATCGCCAGTGCCTGGGTTGCCGTGAACCAGTTGATTCAAAAGCACTTGAATGGCGTCCATTTGAATGTGGCCGGTCTTGAAAAACTGAACCCCGGGGGATGGTTTCTGGTCATTGCCAACCACCAGTCCTGGGTGGACATCATCGTGCTGCAGAGCGTTTTTCACCGCAAGATTCCTTTTTTGAAATTTTTTTTAAAGAAAGAGCTGTTCTGGTTCCCGCTGTTGGGGCAGGCGTGGTGGGCGCTGGACTTTCCCTTCATGAAACGCTACTCACGGACGTTCCTCAAGAAGCACCCCCACCTGATCGGCAAAGATCTGGAAATCACCAAACGGGCCTGCGAGAAATTCAGGCATATTCCCGTGTCCGTCATGAGTTTCGTCGAGGGGACCCGCTTCACCGCGGAGAAGCATGCCCGGCAGCGATCGCCATATGACCATCTGCTGCGCACCAAAGCGGGCGGGATGGCCTTTGCTCTGGCGGCAATGGGCGACAAGTTCGAGCAGATCGTGGATGTGACCATTGCCTATCCCCAGGGAGCGGCCACCTTCTGGGATTTTCTCTGTGGCCGCGTGAAAGAGATCGACGTGCATGTGGACACCCTGCCCGTCGACGAGAACCTGATGGGCGACTATCTTCGAGACGCTCAGTTTAAGCACGGGTTTCAGGACTGGCTCAACGCATTGTGGCGCGAAAAGGACTTGCGTCTGGCCGCCATGCTGGCGGTCAAGGTGAAATCTTGAATGGGGGGTTCCGGTTTACCCCTCCGCTGTCCGGGGCAAGGGAGTGCGCAGAAGTCCGGTTTCGGGAAACAGCGCGATGTTGAGAACAATCGATGGCGGTGTGATTTTTTTGGTAACATCAGGCCTCAACTGATCGGGGATGATCTCAATTTAAGCCAGCCGAAATAAATGAGGCCCCCAGAATTGCGCCGGATGTGGGCTGGTCTTCAAGGCGTACCAAATGAAGGTTGTCATGAAACAGTAAACTATCATTCCAGGGTTGCGTGTATCTTTTTTGCGGGAAATGCCTTAGCGTCCAGCTTGAGATTTTCCAACACATTGCAATCAAATACTATCTGCAGGTTTCTTTTGGAGATCACCACGATTGGAACTTCATGCACGTCAAGATGATCGATGTCACCGAATTGGCGACAGAATCTATCCTTGACAAAGGAGTGGGCTCTGACTGTATTTTTTTTGGAATGGATCTGATGATAGTCGAGCCAGATCTTGCCTGCTTTTGACGCTTTCATGGAATACCTCCTTGGCTAAAATTTTTGGAACAATTTTAATATTTGTTGGTGTTATCCTTATTGCTAAGTATCAACTTTATCTTGTTGGTCTGATTCTATTATTCTTTGGTTTTTACCTCGCAATGAAAATTGGAATGAAACCTCTGTGATCCTCCGTTAGGAATAATAAAAAAATGATTTATAGACTCATCATATTCTTGGGACTCAATTTTTCGGCACTCGCAATAGGAGGATTATTTACAAGCAAAGGCGTACCTTCTGATTGGTATGTTGGCATTGCTAAAGCCCCTTGGACCCCTCCTGGTTGGGTTTTTGGAGCCGCATGGTTTACAATCATGATTTGTTTTGGCGTTTACATGGCGTATTTATGGCCAGTTATTGAGAACAAGAAAATCCTCATTGGGTTATATGCTGTTCAATGGATATTAAATGTAGGATGGAATCCAACTTTCTTCTATTACCACAATGTTTTGGCAGGACTAATTCAAATAATTGGACTTACTGCACTTATTGGATTCTTCCTATTTTTTTATTGGCCCGAATTGAAACTCAAATCCACTCTAATACTTCCATATTTCATTTGGTTAATAATTGCCACATCGTTGAACGGGTACATTTTTTTAAAAAATTAAATTCAATTTGAAAATGAATTATGCATAACAAAAGCTAAGCTGCATTAAAACGTAGTTTAAACAAGCCTTAAATATTATTGATAAAATTGATTATAACACATCGTTCAACAAGGAACAAAAACGCCTACGAGTTGCCAGTAATTTATTTAGTCCGGTCAAAGGATCTGGCACTTTGAAGGGCATAACCGCTTTGTTTTTGTTCGGTCAGCACAATTTTTTGTAAATAGCCATATCTTATCACACGCGCACTCCGCTTGAAGCTGCTATTGTTCACAACAGAATGAAAATGCCCCAAAAGCATGTGAACCATTATTTTGCTGCTAAAACATAAGAGGCGGCAAATGAAACACCACGAAGGATATTTTAAAAGCATCCGTGATACCAATATTTATTATCAATATTGGTTGCCTGAAGGTAAGCCCAAAGCCATCTTATTAATTGCCCATGGGATAGCAGAGCACAGCGGGCGATATATGAATGTTGTCAACCATTTTGTTCCCGCAGGCTACGGTGTGTATGGGATCGATCACATCGGACATGGGAAATCAGATGGTAAGAGAGTTTGCGTGGAACGATTTCAGGATTACACAAAAACTCTCAAGAAATATTTTGACATGATTCGGGGCTGGCAGCCTGAAAAGCCGATATTTCTGGTCGGGCATAGTATGGGGGGATTGATCGGTGCCGCATACCTTCTGGAGCACCAGGATGAATTAACAGGAGCTGTTCTTTCTGGGCCAGGGATAAAGGTGCCCGATACTATCTCGAACGCCGTTATTTTTGCAGGAAAAATATTATCGGCCGTAATGCCCAAGGCAGGAATCATTCAATTAGATGCTAAGGGCATCTGTCGAGATCAGGCAGTGGTTGATGCCTACGTCAATGACCCGCTGGTTTATACAGGTAAAATCACCGCGAGGCTTGGTGCAGAAATGCTTAAGACAATTCAGCATGTGACAGAGTCTGCGATAAAGATAAGATTGCCGATAATGATTGTTCAGGGAGGCAGTGATAAATTAGTTGATCCAAGTGGTGCTCAGTTGCTCTATGACTCGGTAAGCTCAGAGGATAAATTGATCAAAATCTATGACGGCCTTTATCATGAAGTATTCAATGAACCAGAACACGGGCAGGTCTTGGAGGATGTCAAAGTTTGGTTTGAATCCCATCAATAGGTAGGAGTGGAAGACTGGGCTATTGGTAAACTGCCGCGGAGCGGCTTTTTGCATCTCCAACCGATCACCGGTTTTGGCGAGTTCAACAGAGCCAAGATGATCTCAACATATCACCAGATCAAGTAATATTCTTAAGGCAACATTATTCTTGTCGATCCATACATTGCGGTAACAAAAATTTTCGTGTAGATTGGTCAGACAAGATATTTATTTCGATCCAAATTTCTTGATTTCGGTATTGGTTTTCTTCTATCATGCATTGATTCATAAGTTAAAAATCATTGCAGAATCTAAGGGGGCATTAATGCATACCCGAGGCGCAATACTGCTGATGCTATTCATCCTTGCGGCCTGCGGCGGCGGTGGTGGCGACGGTACCAACGATACCCAACCGTCAGAACCCGAAGCTGCCACAACGGCCACAGTACTGGCTGCAAATGATCTGGGTATGCATTGCATGGACCGGGAATTTTCCGTTTTTTCGATCCTGCCCCCCTTCAATGTCGTCAATGCCCAGGTCGTCAAACGCGACAGCAATGGTTGGCCGTATGTCGCTGATAACGGTGAAGTAGACCTGTTATATGATGACATTGCCGATGCTAACGGCTCCATTAATAGTTACAGCGTCGGTAAAACTGATTTCTGGTCTTATGCTAATGCGCTCTTCGGCGTAGTGTTAGCGGAGGGTCAAGGCCTGACCGGCCTGTATATGCCTGCCGATGATCCTCAGGTCCGGGGGGCGCAACCCATGGAATACAGTCTTCAAAAAGAAATGTTCACCGCCGAAGGGATCCCAATCACCCCCTTCGACGATACGCTGATCAACAAGCCCTATCCCTTGATGCGAATCTCGGCCATGGACGTACAAAGCGGGGAAACGCTGGGGCATCTGGATGTGGTGGTTCCTGTGGCCAATGAAACCGACTGTCAGAACTGCCACCTCACCGGAGAGATGGCCGCCGAGGGTGTCGGCTGGTCAACGGATCCGGATCCCGAAATTCAAAGCAAAATCAACATCCTGAGGCTCCATGACAACGAGAATGCCACCAGTCTGGAGTTATCCCAGCCGGTTTTATGCGCCCAGTGCCATTATTCACCGGCGCTTGATCTGGCCGGGACCGGGCCGGCAGACGACCAACTTGGGAAACCAAACTTTTCCAATGTGATGCACGAATTTCACGGGGAACTCCAAGACAATGGCCTGCCCGTATTTCCACCGAATGATCCAGTGGAAAACACCTGCTACCAGTGCCACCCTGGCAGTATTACCCAGTGCCAGCGGGGGGCCATGAAAACAGGAGGGATGGATTGCAATGACTGCCATGGGGGCATGCTGGCTGTTGGTGGAACTTTCCCGCTTCTACCCGGTGGCAGTAAAGATGGAAGCAACGACGGTAATTCCCGTAGACCCTGGATAGACCTGCCCCGGTGCCAGTCTTGCCACACCGGCGATGCAGTCAATTACCTGATGGGAGCCAATCTGGTGGTCGATCCCAACTGGCCGTTTCGCCTGCGTCAGGCCTATGCAACCGGAGATGCGTCGGCATCCCCGCTGTTATCACTCAACACGCGTTTCGCAGAAGATACAGACACGCTCTTTCGCTTCAGCAAGGGTCATGGCGAAATCGCTTGTGAAGCCTGCCATGGCAGCACTCATGCCATTTGGCCCAATGATACGAACAATGCCAATGACAACGAGGCAGCCAAGAAGCTTCAGGGTTACGCCGGGACCGTTGTCGAGTGTTCCGTTTGCCACGAATCGGGGAGTCTTCCAAGGACCACCAACGGCCCCCACGGATTACACAATGTCAACGATTCCCGATGGTATGACGACGGCCACGAGGATGCCTACGAAGCAAACAAAAATATGTGCAAGGCATGCCATGCTTTGAACCTGACAGGCACGCCTTTGGCTAAGATGCCAACCTCAAGAAGCTTCAAGGTCGAAGACAATACCATAACTTACGTTAAGGGAGAACTTGTGCGTTGCAATAAGTGTCACGGTATGCCGGATATTTGATCTAACTTCAAAAAGTTAACAAGGCCAAGATGACCTCAACATATTTTAGGTCGCCACATTTCTGTGATAGATTCTTTTCTCCGATGTAATCTGCAACGAATCGGCAATTCGGCCGCCCCCATATGTAGTGGTGCTTGGAATTGACTAACAATCCTTCTACTTAGCGGCATACTGGCAAGTTGTGTTGTGAGTTTCATTATGTTGTGGGTTTCATTCCCCATGTCATTCCATCTAACTCCATGAAGATTCAACAATCCATATCATTCCTCTGATTCGTCCCTCCTGTCGTTTCACGTCAGCTGGAAGAAATACATGTCTGGCTCTGACTATCCGGATCTCTTGTACTTCGATCCACGATTTGCGACTCTAAAAAGGGGATAGATAGAAAAGCCCGAAGTGGCACCTTCGGGCTTTAGGCAAGAGCTACCGCAAGCAACCGGAAGCTCCCACACGATACTTTCCTTTTATTGCACCTTCCGGCTGTTTGCAAGGCCGGAGGCATGTCAGTAGTGTTACTGATTCGTATTCAATGTCGATGGTGCGATTTCCATTTTTGTATCTGCAGAAGCTGTTTTAGAGGACAGGCCTATTGCTGTGATGAATGCCGTCGAAAAGCAAAACTCAAAAATCATTGCAAAGCACAAAGAAAATATCGCCAGACCCAAAAGGGCAAAAAGAACCACTGTGAAGCTGAAAACCGTCGCAGGCACGGTAATACGCAAAGAGAACCAAAAAACATGGATGATGCAACTTCCACACCCCGGCGCCCATGGGCTATGAAAATGTTAACCCGCATAAAAAACTGTACCTGGCGTATCGATGTAGGACCATTTTGCCATTTTTGTGGAGCCGTTGGGCGGATTGTGGCAACTTTCCCCCGCCGCGGCTATGGTTAAACGCCCATCGGAAAGGCCGCCATGATGATCAAAAAGAAAGTTCTCAACCCTGATCGTATCAGGCGCATCCATGGTGGGTTCAGCTTTATCCCGCACCGTTTTCTTTGCGATGGATTTTTGTCCGCTTTGCAGCAAAAGGAAATACTTCTCTACCTGTTTCTGGTGCTCGCTTCGGACCGTCATGGACTCTCTTTCTACAGCTACGACACCATCTGCACTTTGCTGCAGATGAACCTTGACCAGTACATCAACGCCAGGAATGGGCTTATCGACAAAGATTTGATCGCTTTTGACGGCACAGTTTTCCAGGTACTCGAACTTCCTCCAATGCCCGTCTTATCGCCAACAAAATCGCAGGTAGACCGCAAACCAACAAAGCAGCCGGTGTCCATCGCCTATCTTGTCGACCAGTCGCTAAAACGGATGGCGCCATGATGGAGAATCGTCAGGCAACTGCTGAAAGGGTCGTCATTGCCCTTAAACAGGCTATCAAAGACCATCTGCAATGGATGGCCTCCCAGGGTTATGCCCAGAGCACTCAAAAAGAATATCGATGGCGATTGACCCAATTTACAAATTTAATCAAATCTGGAAGCTATGGCTGGGAGGACATTTTTACTTTCGAGACCATTAAGTGCTTCAAAGGCCCCGTTCACGCCATTACCAACCTTTCAAGATATCTTTATGCGCAGGGCAAAATTGCTCAGCCAATTCGCTACCCAGCACCATCCGTGAACTTGCCAGACGTGTTCGAAGATTATCTGCGCTACCGAAAAAAATTTCATCAAACCCCTGAACGAACCATCAAGGCCAGCCGGCGAGTGCTCAACGCGTTTACCCACTACCTCCAGCGACACCGCATCAAGCTGCAGGCGGTCGACATCGAACAAATCGACGCCTTTTTGAAGCATTTTCTAAACGGGTTCTCAACGGCCTCCTGCCGCGTTTATCGGTCCTATCTACGTGGATTTTTAGCCTACCTGTTCGCCGAACGGCGATTATTGGCCAAAGACATGGCGCCGCTGGTTACCGGACCGCCATTATTTGCCCAGCCAAAACCGCCTAAGTTCTTACGCAAGGATGAAATCAATAAGCTGTTTGCCAGTTTAAGGTATACGACGGCCAGCGAACTTCGAACCGCCGCAATGATCCATCTGGCCTATCTGCTGGGGATGCGACCCTGCGAGATCCGATCGCTCAGATTGGACGATATCAGCTTCGGCAAAGCGGAAGTTTACCTACGGCATCGCAAAAACGACCGCCCCGCCAAATTACCATTGCCCGATGCGGCCATCAAAGTAATCGCTGCATATCTGGTCGGCGGCCGCGCTGAAAGCAACCATCGAACTCTGTTTCTAACCCTGCATCCGCCTCATCGGCCGCTCAGCCCCAATGTCATTAATAATTGTATCCGCAACTGCATGCGATCAACGGGCCTGGAGGCCAGCGCTTATTGGCTGCGCCACACCTATGCGCAAAACCTGTTGGAGGCCGGTGCATCCATCTACGAGGTCAAGGAGATGCTGGGCCATGACAGCATCGAGTCCACCCGAAAGTATCTGCACATCCATATCGAACTGATGCGAAAGGTGTTATTCGATGACCCCCTTTAACAGTTTTTTGGCAACGCGACTCACCGATTATATCGCCTACCGCCAGTCCCTGGGGTTCTCGACCAAAGCGCTGTATGCTCATCTGAAGACCTTTGATCGCTATCTGGCCAAACGCCAAAAAGAACCGGCCGTTTTGCCGGCATCGTTATTTCTTGAGTTACGTGCCGATCTGAAGGTCGAATCTCGCAGCATCAACCGGGTGCTTTCCACCGTGCGGATGTTCTTCGGCTATTTGGTGCGCTGCGGGGATTATGCGGTCAATCCGGTAAAGGACATCCCGCTGTTGTCGGAAAATGAGATCATCCCCTTTATCTTCTCTGCCAAGCAGGTGGATCAACTGCTTTTTGTTGTGTGCCGGACGATCCGGAAGCAACCCAGGTACTTCATGAAGGACTTGGCGGTGTACCTGGCAATCTTGCTTCTGGCCCGCTGTGGGATGAGAATATCGGAACCGGTAAAATTGCTCAAGCATCACTATCGCCAGTTGGAGCGGACCCTTTATATCGAAAAGACCAAGTTTAAAAAGGACCGCCTGATACCGGTGCCGACTGCGGTTAACTCCCAACTGCAAAACTATTTGAATGTGCGTCGCAACCTGATGGACGACGCTCACAATCCCTATCTGCTGGCCGGGTCCAGGTACGGTGGCCTCACTCCCGAGCGAGTCCGGTTCATCTTTAACCAGGCCGTCAAAACCATCGGCATCGAACAGCCCAGGCATGTTGTCGGCCGCACCAACTTTTGCGCTCCGACCGTTCACAGCCTGCGGCACTCGTTCGCTGTAAACACCCTGTTGCACGTAAAATCACCCCAACAGGCGCTGCCGGTCCTGGCCGTCTATATGGGCCACAGCGAGTACAAGCATACCATCAAATATCTGAAAATGGTCGATGCCGGCCAACGACACCAATTGCTGGATTTTGCTGTCACCCGAAAACGATGAATCTTACCCAATGCATACATCAGTTCTTTGAGCAGTACCTGCCCCGCATCAAGGGATGCAGCGTGCAGACGATCAAGGCGTACCGGGACACTTTTAAGCTCTTTTTGCCTTTTGCCGCCACGTACCATGGCATAAAAATCAAATCGCTGACCATCGATCATTTGACCAGTTCATTGATCCTGGACTTTCTCGACCATCTTCAAGTCAAACGCGGCAACCGGGCATCAACACGCAACCAGCGGCTGGCGGCCCTCAAATCATTGGCCAAAATGATCCGCTTTATGGTTCCGGAGAAAAGACGTCTAGCCGGCATGATCCTCTCCATCCCTCAGAAGCGCTCGCAAAAGCCGTTGATCGGATTTTTGTATCCCGATGAAATCCTGAAGGTCTATCAAGCCGTTGACCTTTCCAAATCAGAGGGGTTGCGCGACTACGCCCTGTTGAATCTGCTTTATGACTCAGGGGCCAGGGCCAGTGAGGTGGCGACGTTGAACCTGGAGTACTTTGATCCTCAGCATCAAACGCTGGCTATCTTAGGAAAGGCCAACCGCTTCCGGCAGATGCAACTGTGGCCGAAAACGGCTGAATTGATCAACACCTACATCACCGATTACCGAAAAAAACCGAACCCGCTGTTCCGGCAGCGGTTGTTTATCAATCAACGCGGCGACGGCTTTACCCGACACGGAATCAATCGAATCTGTAAAAAATATCTACAGCAGGTATTGGACCCGAAACGTCTTGCAGACATCAATCCGGCCCATAGCTTTCGCCATGCCTGTGCCGTGAGAATGCTTTGTGCCAAGGAGCCTGTCTCCGATATCAAAAACCGGTTGGGCCACGAAAATATCCAATCCACAATGACCTATCTGCAGATGGATCTGACGCACAAACGGAGCATTCAGGAACAATTTATCCGATACAGCCAATCGCTTCTCAATCCAGATCCCCGATTGGAGGCGTTAATCGACTGGGAAAACAGACAGGATACGCTGGCTTGGTTGGACACACTCTGACGAGGTGTGACCCAGTGCCCGATCATCCAGCGGTGTATCGATGGGTGCTATATTATGTTGACAGTTTTTTGAAAAAATCACAAATTGAACCGTAATCCTTTGATATTATGAAGAAATCGTATTTGGATGGACCTTGTTTAAAAACAATGAAAGTTCAGTGGGTTACGTGTACTCGCAACATAAGGCAAGTAACAGCACGAATTGGTGCATGTTTGTTTTCGTGGGATAGCCATCACTTCTCTGTTTTATCTCGTAATGCCTGACATTTTGGCATGAAGAGGCAGATAATCCTATAATTGGAATGCTTCGAGCCCAATTTTCCGATTTGAACATGGACTATGGATCTCTTGGATCCAACCGCCAGTAAGATACATCTTTGCGCTTGACTCGCCAAAGATTTGCCCGTTCACTGGCCGGTCGACCTGTATTCAGCAACATCTGGAGATCCGCGGCAACCGCAGGATGGTAGAGATGATAGATGTGCCCTGAGAAGCGACGCTTGCCAGCGGGGGATACATCGATGGTTTCTATTCCGGCCAGGACCGTGAGGTGTTCGCCGGCCTCGCCGAGTCGGGGATATCCATGGGCTTCGTGGGATGCACGAAGGGCAGTGTCATTCTCGGATGCATAAAGCGTGGTGCGTTTGATCAGCGGCTGTATTTTTGCCCAGGCGTCAAGAAAATGGTCCTTGTCGATGTCCGCGGCAACCAAGACCAATTCGTTGATTAGCCGGGTGATTAGAGGATTGCAGGCCATCCGCGACAGGGCCAAGACAACACCGCGGGTACCGAGACTATGGGCCACCACATCCAGCCTTTCAGGCCCAACCTCAAGGGCCAGTCGCTGGATCAACGCTGCAAGTTGCGGTACGCTCCATACCAAATCGGACTCATCGCGAGTGTAGGACAGCAAGTTGCCGTCGGCCGGCCAGCTGAACAACAGCAATCGATGATCGGGATTCAACGATCGCTGGAGGATGGCCGCCCGACGACAGCTTTTTTCGAATCCCACATTGTACCCATGGACATACAGGACCACCTTGCCGCTATGGTCTTGCGCGAAGGCGTCGATCTCATCCCAAAATCGGTTTGGTTTGAATTCGTTGACCTGTTCTAACTGCATGCGCTCATCGGGGACATAGAACGGTGCCGAATCTGCGATACCTTCGAGCGCTGGGATCTGGGTAAATGTCAGGGAACAGGCCCCCATGCGTTGTTCACCCCGCATTCCTCCGTAGATATCTCCTGCGGATCTTTGGGTCTCTCTATTCCTGAGGGTCACATACCAGACGTCCACATGCTCGGTGAGGCCTTGCCCTCCGCCAGGAGTTGATCGCATTCCGTCATCGGCCAAAACGGCACCGGCGCATGCCGATAGGAGTACCATGCAAACGATCTTCACCCATTTATTGAACAATTGCAGCGTTTCACTTTTTTCGGCAGGATGGATGGTCCCATCTGAGTTATCTTTCTTGTCTTTGGTCACCACCACGACGTCCTCCATCGTGGTGAGACACTCCTTTTGAAGTTTCACCAGTGCCGCCCGAATCTCGAATCCGACGACGACCTAATTACTCATGTTTAAACCTCCTTCTTTGACCTAGAATTATTGTACCGGCGCCGTCAGGCGAGCCAGTCGCACAGCCAGTTTGAATCCCCAAAATTTTTCTTCCAGTTCGCGGGGGTTCATTTCTCTCGCATTACTGAAATCGGTTTCGAACATTCGCTTCACCGCAAGCGCAAATGTCGGTTCAACCACCACAGCTGTGATCTCGAAGTTCAGCCGGAACGACCGATTGTCAAAGTTGGCCGTTCCTACTGTGGCCACTTGGTCATCGACGAGCATCGCCTTTTCGTGCAGGAAACCGTCCGTGTACCTGAAAAACCGCACACCGGTTTGCCCGGCTTCCGCAAAGTAGGAATAAGCCGCCAGGTAAACCAACAGATGATCGGGTTTATCAGGGATCAAGATGCGCACATCGACGCCGCGCAGCCCGGCCAACTGCAAAGCATCCACGATGGAATCGTCGGGAACGAAATAGGGACTGGCGATCCAGATGCGCTTTCTGGCCGAGTTGATGGCATGCAGGAACATCAGGGTCGCCGTCTCCAGCTCATCCGCCGGGCCGGAAGGAACGATCAGCACCGGCTGATCAGCATCGGCCGCTTTTTCAGGCGACCAGCTCAACTCGGGAACTGATTCCGTGGCCCAGTACCAGTCTTCCAAGAAAGAGAGTTGGGCCTCCAGCGCCGCCGGGCCTTGGATGCGCACATGGGTGTCCCGCCAGTGACCAAACTTCGGATCCTTGCCCAAATATTCATCGCCGACGTTGTGGCCGCCGATCCAAGTCACGCGGCCGTCAACAACGACCACCTTGCGGTGGTTGCGGAAATTGATCTGGAACCGGTTGCCTCTTCCTTTGCGGGTGTTGAATGCAGACACCGTAACGCCGGCCGCTTTCAATTCTTCAATATAGGTGTGCGGCAGGTCGTGGCTGCCGATTTCATCGTAAAGGAAATATACGAGCACCCCCTCGTTGGCTTTGTCGACCAGATGTGACTTGACGCGTCTGCCGATTTCATCGTCATGAACGATGAAAAATTGGAACAGGATATAGTCACTTGACGCATCGATACCTTCGAGAATGCTGTTGAAAGTCGCATCCCCATCGACCAGCAAGTCGACGCGGTTTCCCCTTATAAAAGGCATTTCGGCGAGCCGTTCGGCGGCCTTGCCAGCCGGTGCGATATCATTTTCTGGAATTTGATGCGGGGCCAGTGCATCGATCAGGATCTTTTCATAACGCTCCGTGCTGCGGTCGTTGGTCTGACGGGCTTTGACGTACCCCTGGAAACGGCTGCGGCCGAGAATCCAATACGCTGGAACGGCAAGGTAGGGGAAAGTGTTCAATACAACGACCCAGGCAATCGTCCCCTGTGAGGTTCGCGTACTCATCACCGAGTGTATCGAGGAGATAAGCCCCAGGATGTGAAACACAAGAATTAGAAAGCCAAGCATGGTTGCCTCCCTGGACCATCGGAATTAAAATAGATCCTTATTACAACATGGATTCCACTGGCAATAGCCCAATAAACCATACGCTCAATTTCTTCCAGAAGTTGACATAAGGCTCTTTGTCGTACACGATCTCCCCGTCGCCCCCATTAAGGTGCCAGCGGATGGACTCGTCGTCGTGAAGCTTCAACCGGAAGGCCACATTCGTGATGTGCCGGTCAAACGACTCGGCGCTTTGGCCGGCGATCTCCGGGTTGAGGAACAGGATGCCGATCTCGTTGTTGATGTGCAGGGAGCGCTGGTCCAGGTTCATGGAGCCCACGAACATGGCCCTGCCGTCGATCACCATGGTCTTGGCGTGCAGGCTCGATTTGCTCAACCCCGGCAGCCAGGTAAACTTTTTCTTGACCGACTTTTTGACCTCCTCGTCCAGTTCATAAAGCGCCACGCCGGCCTTGAGCAGCTGTTTGCGATACTTTGCATAACCGGCGTGAACCGCGGCGACGTCGTTGGAAGCCAGGGAATTGGTCAGGATGCGCACCTTGACCCCTTTATCACTGAGGTCGCAAAGGGCATTGGCGCCGTTTTTTCCGGGCACGAAATAGGGGGACACGATGATCAACTCTTCGGTCGCCTTATGCATATAGGGCCACAGTTGGGATATGAGCAGCTCCGCCTTCCAGTTTTCATCGCGAACCTTTTTCTCTGACGAGTCATGAATCACCTTGGCCTCGGCCCATTTGAAGTGGGCGCTTCCGGTCCGCAAAGCGTTGGCCAATTCAGAGTTTTTCAGGGCCTCGATATAGGTGGTCGCCGCCTCCTGTCGGGGAAACGCATCCATGCGCACCCGAAGAACATCCAGCTGATCGGAAGGAGCGGGTTCCGTCAAGGTGGAGGCTGGATAGGCCCAGTCGCTGTTCCAGTATTGGTCGAAGGCCTCGGACACCTCCGGTACCACCGGGCCGACGGCCAAAAGGTCGAGATCGGCAAAGGCTAGATTGGGATCGGCATCGAAATACTCGTCCCCGATGTTGCGGCCGCCTACGATCGTGGCCTGGTTATCCACGGTAAAAGATTTGCTGTGCCCGGCGCGTCTGCTTTCCGAACCCGGTGATGTATTGACTGATTCGTCCCCTGTTGCGGGCAAATGGATTGAAGATCCGAACCTCGACATTGGGTTGGCTGTCCAGAACCGCCACGCCGACGTCCCGTCCTTCCTGATCAATGTCATCCACGAGTATCCGGACGCGGACACCGCGTTCTGCAGCTTTGATCAATTGGTCAATGAACAAGCTGCCGACAACGTCGTTGTGAATCATGTAATATTGGGTATCGATGCTCTTTACTGCCAGTTGGGCAAGCTTGGCGCGTGCGACAAAGGCATCCAGTCCATTTCCCAGCAACAAGTAGCCGGAAGTGTCCTCGGGTTGCCCCTCCTTAAGTATTTGCACGACGCTACCAAAAAAAGTGTCATCGGTGTCCTGGTAAGCTGTAGAAGGCGTTCGATGCACATTTTCAGGAAGACTGGCGCAACCGAACAATAGCGATGCAATCAAGGAAAAATAAAAGTAAAGAGCAATCGAACTTTTCATATCAATATCCTTTAGCTATATAACTAAATGATATTATATCGCAATCCTGGACTATTTGAAACCCAAACTGAGCGATTCACCTTTCCCGAAGATCGTCGATGATAAATGATCACAATTGGGTCACACCAATTGTTGATCTAAAAAGGTGAACCCCATTGGGTTGCCGATCTTATCACATCTTCGGCGTTAGGTGTCGTGTGCGCAGGGCTCACCCTAGCGCGACGGCACCTGCATTTAACATGCGGCAAGCTCGACAATCGCTCAGCTGGGGTGAAAGATAATCTTCATAGCCCTTTTAATGCAAGCTACTTATCAGATTCCTCGCTGCCGGGTTGACTTTCGGACCCCCGTGCATCCGCATCTACCTGCTCTTTGGTAAATGCCGCACCGTCATCTGGCGTAAGGGCTGGAGATGACCCTCTGACCGGGGCAGCGGTGATCCCTTCCCTTGCGTTGAACACCGCGAACTCGCCGTTGGCGTAATACCGCACCGGTTCCGCCCGGTCGTCGACAACCGTCAAGTTGACAAATTCATTATCGTCTGGACGACTTGATTTTAGGAGCTTCCATGCCGATCGCCAGGCAACCACATCCGAAAGCAAGGGAGGGTCCACGAGGTCGGGCATATAATCGACCACCCAACTATCTCCCTCACGCCTCTGAAAGCGAACTCGATAACCTTTTGCCTTGCGTACCCATTTCTCGTCGGCGATTTTCAGCAGCTCAGTTATTTTCATGATCTTACTCCATTTTTAATTCATCATAGTTGATCGTCATCCGGGGCAGATGGAGGATGGGTGTGGTGATTCGACAGGATTTCTCCGAAAGGGCCATGGTTTTCCGACGGCATGTAAGGGTGGACTCCCATATGGGGAAAGGAGACATTGATACCTTCATAGTCAAACCGCAGTTTTACTTTTTCCAGAAGATCCACGCGGGTGGACCAGTATTTGAGATTGTCCGCCCAACAGCGGCCGCCAAGCAGGACACATCCGTTGGTCAAATCCAGGACCCAGACTACCGGTCGGGGGGTTTTCTTGACCCGTGGGTCTTGGATCATCACCTCTTCCAGGACCTGTTTGGCGAAAATGATGTCCTGGTCGTAGCGAACGGGGATGTCGATCCTCATCCGGCGGGTAGGGGTGTAATTATAATTGATTACCACGTCATTTAGAATACTCTTGTTCGGCACAAAGAATACTTTTCCATCAAAAGTGCGGATACGCGTGTTCAAAAAAGTAGTGGCCTCCACTTTTCCAAAAAGGCCACTGACTTTAACAGTCTGTCCGATTTTAAAAGGAAGGGTTGGGATGTAGGGTCTAAAGAAGAGGATTGTTCCGACCGCTATCAAGAGAATCAGCATGAGCAATCTGAACACCGGCAAAATGTTGATCCCCGCTTCCATGGCAGCACTGATAAACACGATCGCGAAAAGAAGTACCTGAATAATGGTGACGATGGTGGACGCAACGGCTGTGTTTTTGATGGTATTCCCAATCCCTGCGCGGATCGGCTTCATTGCCCATCGAACGATTAACATGCCGACAATCAGAACCATCAAACTAAAGATCAATTCACGGCCATGGACGGTCATGATCTGTTCAAACTGCCAGAAGCGGCTGAGTTCAGGGTTCAATGGCTGGGCGGCTTGGGGCATGGTGTTTCCTCCAGAGGGAATAAATCAAGTGGTTTTACCCATTACTTTTCTGTGTCTATAAGGGCGCCGGACAATTTGGTGGAGCGAGGCCGCCAGCAATCCATGAAAAACGCTAACGCTTGGAGCCTTGGCTTTCGATGGGAGCAGCGGTTATGGATCATTTAGAACCAGGCGCCAATAGGATAAACCCTGGGGCCTGGCGCGCTGAAGATTGACGCGACCTTCGGCCGGTCGCCCGGTATTCAGCAACATCTGAAGATCCTCAGCAATCGGAGGATGGTAGAGATGATAGATGTGCCCTGAGAAGCGGCGCTTGCCGGCGGGGTCATCGATGGTTTCTATTCCGGCCAGAACCGTGAGGTGTTCGCCGGCCTCGCCGAGTCGCGGATATCCATGGGCTTCGTGGGATGCACGAAGGGCACTGTCATTCTCTGAGGCATCTTTGTCATAGCAGGGATTCCACCGGCAGCAGCCCAATGAACCAGACGCTCAATTTTTTCCAGAAGCTGACGTAAGGCTCTTTGTCGCGAACGATCTCTCCGTCGCCTTCTTGAGGTACCAGCGGATGGACTCGTCGTCGTGAAGCTTCAACCGGAAGGCCACATTCGTGATGTGCCGGTCAAACGACTCGGCGCTTTGGCCGGCGATCTCCGGGTTGAGGAACAGGATGCCGATCTCGTTGTTGATGTGCAGGGAGCGCTGGTCCAGGTTCATGGAGCCCACGAACATGGCCCTGCCGTCGATCACCATGGTCTTGGCGTGCAGGCTCGATTTGCTCAACCCCGGCAGCCAGGTAAACTTTTTCTTGACCGACTTTTTGACCTCCTCGTCCAGTTCATAAAGCGCCACGCCGGCCTTGAGCAGCTGTTTGCGATACTTTGCATAACCGGCGTGAACCGCGGCGACGTCGTTGGAAGCCAGGGAATTGGTCAGGATGCGCACCTTGACCCCTTTATCACTGAGGTCGCAAAGGGCATTGGCGCCGTTTTTTCCGGGCACGAAATAGGGGGACACGATGATCAACTCTTCGGTCGCCTTATGCATATAGGGCCACAGTTGGGATATGAGCAGCTCCGCCTTCCAGTTTTCATCGCGAACCTTTTTCTCTGACGAGTCATGAATCACCTTGGCCTCGGCCCATTTGAAGTGGGCGCTTCCGGTCCGCAAAGCGTTGGCCAATTCAGAGTTTTTCAGGGCCTCGATATAGGTGGTCGCCGCCTCCTGTCGGGGAAACGCATCCATGCGCACCCGAAGAACATCCAGCTGATCGGAAGGAGCGGGTTCCGTCAAGGTGGAGGCTGGATAGGCCCAGTCGCTGTTCCAGTATTGGTCGAAGGCCTCGGACACCTCCGGTACCACCGGGCCGACGGCCAAAAGGTCGAGATCGGCAAAGGCTAGATTGGGATCGGCATCGAAATACTCGTCCCCGATGTTGCGGCCGCCTACGATCGTGGCCTGGTTATCCACGGTAAAAGATTTGCTGTGCATGCGATAGTTGACGTCTTTGAAGCGGGTAATCCACTGCAGGTTCTTGGACGCGTCGCGAACAAAGGGATTGAACAGGCGCACTTCTATTTTCGGGTGGGCATCCAAGGCTGTCCAGATATCGTCTGCGTCGCTTCCGTACATGTCGTCGATGAGCATGCGAACGCGCACCCCCCGGTCCGCCGCCTTGATCAGCTGATCGATGAGCAGCTGCCCCACCGTGTCCTGATGAAACATATAGTACTGGACGTCAATGCTGCGTTCGGCCAGGCTGGCCAGAAGCGCACGGCCCACGAATGCGTCCAGGCCGTGTTGCAACAACAGGACCCCGGAGTGTTCGGGATCTTGACCGTTGAGCAATCCGCCGAAGTCGCGGCCAAGCCTGGTTTTGTCACCGTCGTTGACCGCATAGGTTGGGGTTCGACCGGTGTTCTCCGGCAGCTTTGTACAGTTGGTCACCCAAGCAAGCATGCTGCAGAGGGTCAAGATGAAGATCAAGTCTTTTTTGGATAAGTTCATTTTTTTTCCCTCTCAGGAGGTCATGGTCGGATCCTGAATTCCTGAGCTATTCCGATAACGCTTTGAGCTCTCACCGGACGTCGTTGATCTCGCGGGAGGGCACTTCGGAAAAAGCTTGCGCAATCGTGGTGTTTGATGCCCGTTCCCGATCGACGACCGTATCATCTCTTCATGTCATGAGCCTTCTTGGAGTCAGTTCTTCTGGCTTCAATGGTCTTTTTCATGGCGTCCCGGAACAACCCCATTAAGGCAGCGGTTGAAACCCCGATCATGAGCACGCCGTTGATGGCTTCCATAGGTCCGAGAATTTTATGGTGTTCGGACATGACAATGTCTCCATAACCCAGGGTAGAAAAATTGACGGCCGAATGATAGAAAGCCTCACCAAAACCGGGAAACTCTCCTATTAACCTGAATAGCAGCGCCCAGATCGCCACCTGAAGGACATTGCCGGCAACCAGGATCACCATCACGCCGTTGATAACCCAAATGGTAAGCCACAGGGACGGATGTTTCACATAGTCTTGGCGATGGGCATAGTACCGCAGCGCTGCGACGACGAGAAGCGACTGCAACAAAAGGCAGCACTCCATGATCAACAGACCCAAGAGAAGATTGATCAACATGTCCTTACCATCCTCTTGATGAATCTGGCAACCACTCTGAAAAGGCATGGTTTCCCTACCGAAACCAATGCTGAAAAACTGACGATTACATCAGCGGTCATTTCAAAAAGCGACTCTTTTAACGCACCGCCGGCGGTTTTCATTATATATGGTAGAGTGACAACCCGGCCTGATATAGGTTTGGCCGAGCTGCCACTCCGACTGGACAAATGATTATACCATCAGCATTGAAAAAGCCCACCGCGAATTAGTTTCGGCAGCGCGTGCAAAACAATTATACTTCCAGAATCCGATAGAAAATAAATCATTTGGCCGCTTCGTCAGCATCTTTCCGAGCCGCGACCGCCTCCAGGATGGCCAATTCGGCTTCTTCGGCCGCGTACAGCGCCACCGCGATGGAGGCCTCGGCTTGCTTTTCGGCACGTTCGGCGCGCTTTTCGAGTTTTTTCCAGTCGTGGTTTGCTTTCCACTCGGCAATGGCAGATTCGGTTTCGGCCCTCTTTTCCTCGACGAATTCTTCCAGTCTCTTTGTGGCTGCGGCCACTTCCTTCTTCTTCTCTTCAATCGCCTTCTTGCCAGCGTCTATTTTTGTCTCAATAGCAGCCTCGGTTTCCTTCTGGAAGTTTTCCAGACGCGCCTTCGCAGATTTTAATTGCTCGATTCCCCGATCAAGTTTTGCGTGAAGTTTTTTTCCAAGTTCGTCAAGATTTATATTCATTTTTTTGCTCTCCATTTGATTGATTGAGATTGGAAATAGTAGCAGAGGCATGGTGTTCATTAAAAATGATCATCTTGTCTTTGTGGCATATGTCAAGCCTGTTCCAGCACTTTGCGCAACGTTTCCTCCTTATCTGCCGTCAGCGAGGTCTTAAGAACCTTGCCACCCTTGAACCCTTTGAGCTGTTCCAGCACCTTGTCCGGCGTAGCTTTGCGAACCAGGACAAAGAGCGCCGAAGACCCCGTTGTGAAGGTCTTACCGAGTTCTTTCATGAACTTGTCGTCGATACCGGCATCGCTCAATTTTCCGGACAGCGCACCGGCGCCGGCGCCGACCGCTGCACCCACCAGCGGGTTGAGGAAAATCATACCGATCAGCATCCCCCAAAAGCTACCTCCCACAGCCCCGGCGGCGGTCAGGTTGACCGCCTGGTGCAACTTGACCTTATCCTTTTCGTCTTTTGTCACCACAACGACATCTTCCATGTCAATGAGATACTCCTTTTGCAGTTTCACCAGAGCCGCCCGCATCTCGAATGCGGTGTGTTCGTCGTCGAATCCAATTACGACCAAGTCACTCATGATAGTCTCCTTTTCTTAGAATGGTTCAGTCAATGATAATTGCCGAAAGTGATCCTATCGTCATGATTCCTGCCCATCCAGAAATAGACGGTTTTACCGATAGCTTTATCGTTCAGGAAATTGAATCCCGTGCATAGCACCCCAGTGTCACGCCTGAGGATTAGTGAATTTTTCACGTGCCGCAACCGCGACCATGTTGACGATTTCCGTAAGGGCACTAATTCATGAAATCAACGGCTGTGGCGGCAAACACCGCCGGAAAGGCCACGACGATCGTACGGGTCAGGGTGACCCGCAATTCGTTCAACGGCGCCTTTTCGAACAGGAACAAAAGCAGGAACGCGACACAGAAAGTGACAAGATAAGCGGACACCGCGCGTTTGATGAAGTGGCGATGATATTTCGCCAGCTGTTTGCCGTAAAAAAGTCCCCAGATGAATCCGCACAGGGCCAGTATTGAAAAGCAAAGAATCAGTATCGCATGCCCCACGGAGAGCGTAGTTCCTAAATTCCACACCTCCTCGCTGAGCGACATGGGCAAGGCCATAACACAGGCGCCGGCCACAAGCTGAGCCAGATCTTGCATCCGGAATTCAACCTTTAGCGGGCCGGTTACGGTGGCCATTTTTTTGCCGTTCTCATCCGTGACATAGTGCACGAAGTGCAAACGGTCATCCGCGAAATAACCGCTATCATCTGTATTGCTTGCAGGTTGCTTCATTTTCTTTTCGTCCATGGGTGATTGGGTTGTCATGGATTAACAGCTGTCGTAAAACGACATGCGCGCAGGCAAAACAAGGCAAAAGCCGACGATAAGCCAAAGCGGAGTTTATAGTTACTACATGAGCATTTTGAGGATGATTTTAACACCCTACTGCCCAGCGCAATAGTTTTTCAACAGCGTTGTTAATAAAGGAACAGCTGTAGAAAATTTGATAGATGTCCAGGTCGAAAAAGTGTCGACGTCGGTGCCCGAAGGTATTCGTTACATTTGGGAATACACCAGTTGAGCATTTGATTCCGATGCCTTCCATCGATCCAGTCGTCCGGCCAGTTTCGTAAAATCAACGATGTTGAATCGGTTTTGCACCCTGTTGCTTTGGTCATGATCCCTAAGCATTCGCAATCGATCGAATGTTATCGGCGATTTCTCTACTCAAGGATTCGATCAACCGGTTTTGTGAACTTACCAGGCTCTCATAACTGTCATCTGCCATTTTTTCCTGACCGAAGAATCGTTCGGTCAGCGACAAGACATTCTCGGTTTGGTCGAACAGGGTCCATCGGGCGATAAGGACCATCTCCTTACCCGGTTTCCCGTCAAGCCGAAGGATCTGGACCGTAATGCTGAAATCTGTTTCCACGGGTCGCTCCATGCTGATCACGTCGATTGGAAGGTCACCCAACATCTCCGCGAGATTTTCGGCAATTACGCGGGTGAGCGTATCGGATAGTGGTTCCAGCCACTGATTGAACTCGTCGAGTTGATATTCGACGCCATCCACATGGGTAACAATTTGAGGTCGGTTCAAGTATTGCGGAATCTCCACCGGATCGAGACTTACCAAAACGATCTCTGGTTCCATCATTCGCGTTTGATCCCCCATTGTCGGCGGAACCGGATTAATCATGTAGAACTGCGTCGGTGCCGATTGCCTCCCCACACATGCGATAATGCTCATACAAAACACAACCGCAACTGTCCATTTCAATCTATCCATATTGGCCTCCATCTTTTCATTTCCTTTTCGTGCCGCTTTTTCCGGTAATCAGCGCTTCGGGATGCCGTTCCAGGTAACTCGACCAGACCCGGATGGATCGCGCCGCTTCGGACAGTTCCTTCAGTACGCTGCGCAACTCGTTGCGCTCTTTACTGTTTGCGGACGTCAGGTCGGCCACATTGGCAAAGACTTGGCCGGCTTGGTCGATTGTCGGCTGGACACCGTCGGCGAGGTTGGCGAATTCATCGGCCGCATGGCCTAAGCGTGCAGCAGCCGAATTCACGCTGTTCAAGGCGCGGTCGGCCTGGCCGGCCAGCGGCTGGACCTGGGCATTGGCATTGAGGATCAGTTGATCGGCGTGGTCGGCGATTCGCTGAAGCGACTCGACCAATTCAGTCGACTGGGTATTGAGATTGGCGGTCAGGTCCTGGGCATTCGCGCTGGTCTGGTTCAACCGGTTGACCATTTCTGTGAGTGCCGGATTCTGCAAGAAGGCCTCCAGCGCCGTCAGTGATGTCGAAACTTTGTTGATGATTTCCTCGATGGGGAGGCTTTCCAATTTCTTGGCGAACCGTTCGACAGTGGATGGTATGGTTGGGATTTCCATGTTCCGGTGTTTGATGCCGACGAGGCGCACGGGTTCATCGGGCAGCAATTCCAGGTTGACCAGCAGTTGACCGGTAACCATGCTCTGAATGTCCAGTTTGGCCCGCAGCCCCTTGTCAATCAAACGTTTGAGCCCTTCCGGGCCGCTTCTCGGCATGTCTACGGTTCTCTCGATCCGGTCCCTTTCGATCTCGATTACCACGGGGATGCGGACGTCTAAGGTCGCCGGGTTGGCCCGCAGGGTAATATTGGTCACACTGCCGATTCTCACCCCGCGGAAAGTCACCGGCGCACCGATGTTCAACCCCTTGACCGATCCCTCGAAATACATCACGTAATGATCGGCATCCTTGAACAGCTTGCCACCGCCGAATACGGCGACACCAACCACCGCAAGCACCACCGCACCGACGACAAAGGCACCGATGACGGCCTGGTTCCTTCCCGAATTGCTCATGATTTTTCTCCGATTGCGGAATCGTTTTTTAAATGCCAATGATGTTGCATAGCAACGTGATCAACGCGGTAGCCAGAACGATACTCACGATTCCAGTTACCACCGCCGAGGTCGTCGCCTCTCCCACCGCCGACGCGCTCCGGCCGCACTGGATCCCGCGCAGGCAGCCGGACAAGGACACCAGCACCCCGAAAACGACGCCGTGAAACAGGCCGATCCACAGGTTGGTCATCCCGATGGCATTTTTGGTCTCGACGTAGTACTCGACCAGGCTGATGTCCAGCATGGTTACCCCGACGATCAACCCGCCCAGAATACCCATCAGGTCTGCATACAGGCAAAGCAGCGGCATCATCAGGGTCAGGGCCAGCATGCGCGGCAGAACGAGAAAATCCATGGGGGAGATGTCCAGCGTCTCCAGCGCGTCGAGTTCCTCGTTAACCTGCATGGTGCCTAACTGCGCGGCGAAGGCGGCTCCCGTGCGTCCGGTCATGATGATGCCGGTCATCACCGCCCCCAGCACGCGCACCATGGCAATGCCCACCAGGTCGGCCACGTAAATCTGGGCACCGAACATCATCAGCTGGATGGCCCCTACAAAGGCCAGGATCAGGCCCACCAGCAGGCTGATCATGCTTACGATGGGCAGGGCTTCGGCACCGCATTCGCGCAGCAGCAAAACGAAATCCACCCGTCGAAAACCGGCCTTGCCGGTGAGCAGCCGCAAAAGGGAGAGGACGGCATCGCCGATGAAAGCCAGCATTTCCGTTACGGTTTTGAAGAAGGCCGTCGTGTCTTCACCCACACGGATTAAAAAAGGTTTGTGCGGCGACTCATCGCCGGTATCCGATTTCTCGGGAACGGCCGATGCGATGGCCAGAAGTTTCCCGATGCCCTCGGGAAGGCCGGTGGGGTCGACTTCTATCTGATTACGAGACAGTTGCCGCTCCAGGTCGGTCAGAAAGACAAGCAATTCACTGTCCCAGCCGGTCATCCCGGCGGTGTCGAAGATGACCTTCTTGATGCCACTGCCTGGGGAAAGCTGCCCACCGAAGGTATCGACGGATGGGGCCCGCTGGCCGATGCGCCAGGTTCCCGAGAGACGTACCAGCAGCGTGGTGGTGGAAACCTGATCGATAACCGCATCTGGTGGGCGTACCGGTACCGGTGTCATGCGCGCATCACCTTTCTCCCTTGGCCGCGAGTCAGGAAGTTGATGACCTTGGAGTCGTTGGATTCTCTGAGCAGTTTCTTGGGGTCGCCGTGGGCGATGGCGGTCTTGGTTTCGGGATCCAGGAAAACCGAGTTGCTGCCGATGGCAAAGATACTGGCCAGTTCGTGGGTCACCACCACCATGGTCGTTTTCAGGCTCTCCTTGAGCTGCAGGATCAGATCGTCCAGCAACCGGGCACTGACCGGGTCCAACCCTGCGGATGGCTCATCGAAGAACAGCACTTCCGGATCCATGGCCATGGCCCGGGCTACACCGGCCCTCTTGTTCATACCGCCGCTGATCTGTGAAGGGTAGTAATTCTCGAAACCGCCCAAACCGACCAAGGACAGTTTAAGGCTGACGATTTTTCTTACCTGCCGCGGCTTGAGGTCGGTATATTGCTCCAACGGCAAGGCCACGTTTTCAGCCAAGGTCATGGAACTCCACAACGCACCGCTCTGAAACATCACACCGAAGCGCCGGCGAATCTGCTTACGGGCTTCGGCCGAGCCGTAGAAGTCGACTCCGTTATAGAGGATCTCTCCGGTCGAGGGCGGTTTTAGCCCGGTAAGTCCCCGCATGGTCGTGCTCTTGCCACAGCCGCTGCCGCCCATGATGATGAATACATCCCCGCGATTGACGGTGAAGCTGACGTTTCGCTGGACCACATTACTGCCATAGGCCAGGGTCATATTTTTAACCACGATGTGCGGTTCCATTTTTTCCGCCATCGATTCCTCTCCATTTTTTTTAACGATCGTTTTTCGAAAGGCTTAACCTCTTGCCTTGCCTATTAGGGGCTGTTTCTAAATTGTCTTTTGGCCCAATCTCGACGTTTATCCATCGGTTTAAACGCTCGAAATACCTGATGTATTCCTCCGGTTGAAACCTCACGACTGCCTTGATTTCGAACCAAAATCCTAAGTTAGAATCAGCCCCTAAGGCGCATCGGAAAAATATAGCCGTTGAAATGCGGCGACGACCACCGCCGTGGTCAATCCGAAAATAATAATGCCGTTAGCCGCCTCAAATGCACCCATTAACCGCCATTTCTCATCAAGAAGTATATCTCCATAGCCTAAGGTGGTGAACGATACCGTAGAGAAGTACAGCGCCACCTCGATCTTCTCGAATGCACCGACCAGCAGGTAAACCCAAGCCCAGAGCCAAATTTCAGCAACTGAAAGGAAAAACATCAAAAGGGAGATCCCGCCTATTTTCCGCGCGCGGATGAGTGGGTGCTGGTGCCGCCAATGGTTCAGCTGACCCTTGACCATCCATGTGACCAGTGATATTCCGGCCACATGCACGGCGCTTGTAATCAGCATCATCAGCGATGCAATGAAAAGGTTGGCAAGCATAAAGACGCTTATTCACCGTTCGAAAAGGGGCGTGCAATCACGCCTAAAAACTGATCCGCCCGCGCACGCTCAAGATGGTTACCAGATCCTCGTCCGGGTTGAGCGCCGGATTGAACAGCAGTTGCACGCCCGGTGTGATGGAAAAAAATTTAAGGGCCTGCCAGCGGTAGTAGATCTCAGCGGTGTACTGGTCGTCCAACCCCGGTCCGAAGACGTCTTCGGCAGGGCGACTCCAGTTCAATCCCACACCCAATGCATTGCCCTTTTTGTCCGGATAGTAGCCAAAGCCCGCACTGACCGAACGTTCCCATAACGCACCGCCGTTTTCGGAATATCCAGCGCGAAAGAAAGGTTCCCAGGTGTCTGCAAACAAGCGGCTGAAGGAAAAAGCCAGGCCCCACCCATTGGGTACCTGCGCCTCTTCGCGTTCATCAGCGTGCCAGGCGGTTAAGTGAATATTGTCGGAAAACCGCCTGTCCCAGGAAGATATCCAGCCCACTTCGATATGCGTGAAAAATTCGGATTCGCTGAAAAAAGAATTGATGCTATCCCCAATATCGGTCGGGTCGCCGTTGGCATCGGCAATGCCGCCAAGGATATAGATGTTTTCGGTGGGCATCACACGCACCGCCGCGCCCAGCCCCTGGTCGGGAGCGGGGATGGTCGGGTTGGTGGTGAAGGCATAATTGCTAAAATCGGTCCATATGTTTACCAACCCGTAAACATCGATGTAGTCGGTGGTGTCCACGATACCGGCCACAAAGGCCAGGCGGTATTTCAGAAGATGCTGGCTCCAGTACAGATTCGTTAAGGCCCAGCCAATGTCGGAAAACGTCACAGCCGTCAGCCCGGCATACCCGACTTCGGCCCCTAAATCTTTGGGAGCGATGTCGGTTCCCAGGCGGTGGCGGTTTTCCACTTTGTAGACCAGGGTGCCGGTATCGCCGCTGTCTTTGCCCACCAGTGTCCAGCTGCCGTAGGCCCGGAACACGCCGCCGGCGGCCGTATCCTCTCCCAGGCTATCGCTGGCTGCCTGAAACAGGGCATTGTAGTCGAAGCCGAAGCTGAAGCCGTAGTCCTCTCCGACTTGCTGCTTGAAATCAAAATACCGATCGAGGAGATTAACCCTGGCAGGGACGGCTGCCTCGCTTTCCCGGTCGCTGTTGAGCGTGCCGCCGACGCTGCTGGGGCCGCCAAATTGGGAGGCGCCGCTTTGAGCCGCGGACTCGGCCGGCTGCGGCGTGTCCGGATCGGAAGTTTGGGCAGATGCCGAAAGAGCCCACACGACCCCGACAAGAATCAGGCAACAGATCCAGGCTAAACCTATTTTTCTCATAAGTACCCAATTTTTTTGATCAAAGGCCCGGCTTCGCTGCCCTGTAGAGAAGCTGGCCGGCTTTCACCTTTTTCTCGATCTGCTTCATATCATTGATGAAGGTGTAAGGCTCCTCGTTCTTCCAATCCCAGGTTTTTCCGATGATAAAATATTTCATTGGCAGTTCGGGCGCCTCCAGTTTCAGTGAGGCCTACACGGTCGAGATCACCTGCGCAATCATTAGGTCCGGGTTTCGCTAAGCGATAGCAATGACCCACAGCTCGTTTTCCAACTTTGTGGACTTCATCAATGACAATGGTCCACGCTGCGTCGGGAATGCTCAGTTTAGCCATGTTTTCCTTGCCGTCGGCTGCTGATGTGGTCGTGCAGAGAGGCAACACCATCAAAAAAACCATTCCTTTTGCTACGTGAATTTCATCGCCTTGTTGTATTGGAAAAAAGCTCCGTAATACTTTTAAGCCCCAATCAAAGTCAGTTGCCGCTTGCCGGCCGTGGTTACGTAGACCGGCAAACGGCAGTATCACTTTCATGACAGGTTTTTAACCAAGAAATTAATGCATGTGAGGCTGTGAGCCGGGCACGCCGCCGCCAAAATCAATCGGCGATGCATAGAATGTTTTGGCCCACCCCTCCTCGGTTAATGGTTCGAAGCGCCCTTTTTCCTGGACTTCGAAACGAATCGGCTGACCGGCATCAAACCGTTTGATCGGTTCCGAGTCTTTCATCACGATAATGCCGTTGACGATCACATGGGGAATGCCGGTAGATGGCAAGTTTCCCTTGGCAAAAGTGGAATTGTCGGTAACGGTCTCTGGATCGAACATGGTAATGTCAGCCACCATGCCTTCTCGCATGCGGCCACGCACCTGCATGGCCTGCAGACCCATGTCACCCAGCGGCTTGGCGTAGTTGTAACTGGTCATGGAGACCGCCTGCATCAAGGGGATGTCGTTCTCCCGGGCCAGACGGAGCACCTTGGCGAAACTTCCGGCGAAACGGGGATGGGTATTGGGAAGCTTGTCGTAGGGCGTGTCCCAGGTCAATCCTTCATCGGGTATGAGCGGCATGCCGTCACTGCCGATGGCAACCCCTTTCATTTTGATCCAGTTGACAACCCATTCTTCCGGGCACTTATACACAATCACCGTCCGCGTTGGTTCTTTTTTGAGCATTTCCTCTCTTGATTTTTGGGTATAGAACTCTCCGGTTTCCACATCCTGAATCGTTTCTTCATACTTGTTGCCAAGTGCTTTCACCCAAACCTCTGGTTCGAGAAATACGGCGTTCAGAGCTGTTGAACCGGCGTGGTATGGATAGATCTCGCCCCACACGTTGTAACCCTGATCGCGCATCCTCACGAGAAGCTCATGAACCATGTTGTATCCCGGATTGTTAAAGTGGGCGGCTATTGCCGGAGAGTCAAGGGCAGCAGCATTAGCCAGCATCTCCTGGATACCCATGACTTCCTGCACATCGTCACCGGGAGTTAGGCGGAAATGGATATTAATAAAACGGCCATACTTACCTGCGATCCTTTGCATTTCAAATAGCTCTCGGGAAGACACCCCAGCTCGCATGTAGCCGAGGGTGGAGCCTATGCCCAAGCCTCCCTGACGGAGGCCTTCATCCATGTCGGCAAGGATCCGGTTGCCTTGCTCCAGCGTGGGGCGTGTGGCTGACCAGCCCTGCTTGACACGGGATTTAGCAGCATCGGGCGTGTTCAAATATTTCCAATCGGAGAATCCGTCCAACACGGCGGCCCGGGCAAATTCATGGGAAACAGAGGCCCCGAAGTTAAGCGGCGAATTGCCTTCAAGTTTCTTGTAGAACCTGTCTATGTTTGGGCCGTATGCCCCCACCTCCAGATCCATTATCGTCGTCCGACCGTCACGCACCATCAGCCGGTAGGCATAGGGTTCCAGGCAGTGTTGATGGCCGTCGATAAATCCAGGGGCCACGACCAGCCCCGTCGCGTCAATCGTCTCCTTGCCATCGATCTTGTCTTTTGTGATGACGGCGATCTTGCCGTCTTTGATGCCAACGTTGGCGACACTGTCATACATGGTTTCGGGGTCCATGACCCGGCCGTTGAGAATCACCACATCGTAATCTTGGGCCTGGGCCGGAACGACAGCTAAACCGAAACCGCCGAGAATGGCCAACAGTATGATGGTCAGAATTTTTTGTTGGATTAACATCTCTCTATTCCTCCAGTATAAAGGTAATTAATGTGGTAGGTTAAAAACCTAACTCCAAGGAAAACATGACTATCAGAGCATGAGCATCGTCGCCACCAGGCCGAAGAGTTGAATGAGATTACGTCTTTGCATCTTGAACCTCCTTCTCACTTGTTAGGTTGGTGTATTTGGCCAACCTCAGATTGTGTCACTTCCAAAACGTCTGAAACGCCCAGTTCTGTCAAAGCTTGTGTAACGTTCCCAACCACGGGTTCGTTCTTATAAATGAGTGTCATGCTGAATAGCCCGCTGCCAATGAGGAAAACCAGGGCGGCCGCGGCAATGCACGCCCGCGAAGCGAAGTCCGCGCGCCGTTCTACGTTCAGGCGGCGGTCGATCGAGCGGCGTCCGAGAATGGCGAGGATTCCGATCCCGGACATCGCGGCGGCCATGCCGACGGAGATCGCGACCACCATCAGGATCGCCGGGCCAAGCAGGTTGTTGGCCATGCCGAAGAGCAGTATGAGAAGGGCGCCGGTGCAGGGGACCGACCCCACCGCCAGCGCCAACCAGCCGGTTGGTCCTTTCTCGCGCCGGGCGATGGCTTCACAGGCGTGACAGCCTCCCTCGTGGTGGTGATTGTGGTTGTGGTCGTGTTCGTGATCGGCCCGCTTCCGCACGCCCTGGATCGCCTTCCACAGCATTAAGGTGCCGATCGCGATGATGCCCGCGTAGCTGACCAGCTTCACCAGCCGGTAGTCGGACGGTGCGTTGCCGGTCGCCTGTCGCACCGCGAAGTCGGTGAGCCAGACCACGACCACCGCCGAGAGCACATGGAAGACAGCAATTTGTGTCCCCATTTGCAGACCCCGGGCGAGACTGCCGCCGTGGCCGACAAAGTAGGAAACGACTACCGCCTTGCCGTGACCGGGCCCGAGGGTGTGAACCACGCCATAGAGGAAGGCGACCAGCACCCCGATCCAGAGCGGACCCGACGACTCGCGATCCCGGATGTCGGTCATCGTCCGCGTGAACAGGATCGAGACCCGTGTCTGGAGGTTTTGCCACCACCCGTGGTCCGGGGTGAGCGCCGGGGCACCGACCTTGGAGAGCGCGTCCGATTTCCGGCTGGAATAGGGGGCAATGCGCTCCGCCCGGAGGGTGTAGGCCACGTTGACGCTCGTCGTGCCGTCCACCAGGAACAGATCGTAGCTGGCCGGCTCGAGCCGGATCAGGCCCTCCAGCCAGACGGCCGCGAATCGGCCGCGGTCCTCGGTGCCCACCGGGTAGGAGACGTGGATCATCTGGTTCGGCGGCGGGGGCGGCGTGTGAATGCAGGCGCCCACCCAGGGAACGAGGAGGAATTCGGTCACCCGACCCTCCTCAACCGTTAGCGGGAGGGCGTAACCGGGAATCCGGATGTTCCGCCCGTGGATGCCGTCATCGACGGCCTCGGCCCGCTGGCGCCGCACCTCGGCCACCCGCTCCCGCTGCGACATCAACCAGTCAACGTCGATTCCCTCACCCTCCAGCTTCGCCACCAGCCGTTTCTCCTCGGCGGCATTGGGTCCATCGGCATCGTCCTTGCGGTTCTCGATCAGATAGCGGATGCGCGCCACCATCGCCAGGTCGCTGAGCTGCTCCCCGGAGAGCTTCTCGAAGGGATCGTCGAAGGCGACCGGCTTTTTGGGGAGCAGGTCGGCCCATGTCACCTCGTGCGCCTCTTCGCCGACTGCCACGCCGGTGAGAAGCAATCCCAGGACGCACACAATCCAGGAGGCCCGCAGAATCCTATTGGACCGTCGCCGGAGCTGGAGTCCGAGACATTTCGTTTCACATAAGACGCGAAGCGCTTTAAGGTTTTGCAGCGTCATGATATTCTCTATGAATTTCGGTCACGGCTCTGCTGCTCCGAAATGGGTACGCAGAGCTCGCGACGTGGATCAGAGCCCGTTCTTGTAGATCTTGCCGTCCTTCATGATCAGGGCGAGATTATCGGAATCCATCAACACCTTTATGTCTTTCGTGGGATCCTTCTCAATAATCAGAATATCAGCATAAGCGCCTTCCTTGATCACACCCAGCGGGCCATGCGGATAGGGGTTTTTCCAGGTCGAGAGCGCGAGCACTTCGCCGTTGTTGCCGGTGACCTGGATCATCTGTTCGATGGGCGTGAAGAATCGTTCCCGGTAGGCGAATTCCTGGCGGAAGTTCACCCAGGCGTCATCACCGAAGAAGAGGTCACTGCCCCAGAGTATCTTGACGCCGTATTTCTTGGCCCATTCGATCGCCTGCGGCGCGCCTTTGGCGACCTGCCGGTTCTTCTCCTGCTGGATCGGATCCTGGAACATCGGGTTCTTCGACACGTCCTGCAGGGCCAGGAACGCCTGCGGACAGTAGTAGGCACCGATCTCGGCCATGCGTTTCACGGTTTTCTCCTCGAGGATCAGGCCGTGCTCGATCGAAATCGCCCCGGCGTCGAGCGACGCGACAACACCGGCATTCGTCTGCGCATGCACGGCGACATAGGTGCCGTAACGCTTGGCCTCCTCGACGCCCGCCGCGAGTTCTGCGGCGCTGTATGCCGCCGAGAACAGAGGATCGGTGAAGCTGGTCACGCCGCCCCCCGCCATGAGCTTGATCTGGGCAGCGCCGCGGAACAGGTTGTCGCGCACCGCTCGGCGTACCTCGTCCGGGCCGTCGGCGATCTTCGTCCAACCGAGCCTCTCGGCGACGCCGGCCCGCTCCCGGCCGTCGAAATACGGATGCCCGTCATTGGCTGTCCGGAAATCACCATGCCCCGTGGTCTGACCGATCGCCGGACCGCTGGGGTAGATGCGTGGGCCGGGAAACACACCGGCGTCGAGTGCCTTCTGCAGACCGAAGGCGTTGCCGCCCATATCACGCACCGTCGTGAAGCCGGCCATCAGGTAGTCCTGCGCCCGACGCGCCGAGCGGATCGCCTGCTCGGTGGTATCCTGGTTCAGCATCATCGTCCAGAAGCGGAGACGCATAGGTGACATGCCCGTGTCCCTCGATCATGCCCGGCATCAGCGTGCGCCCCCCGCCGTCGATGACATTGACCTTGACCTCTTTCTTGACGGTCCGCTCTTGTTCGTAAATCATCACGACATTGGCAGGCTGGAATTCCGCCGTATGGGGCGTTTCCATCGGCTTCAACCCGCCGGTCTTGACGTCGAGTTCATAGGTCCCGGAGGTTGGAATGTCTTTGGCGACCTTCTTGATCAGATTCTTGACCACGAGCACGTCATAGCCCATCAGCAGCTTGTCGCTCTTGCCGTCGAAGACGTTGACGTTCTTGAACAGCGTCACCTCCGCTGGAATGTCAGCTGCTATGGCGGACACCGACAATGCTGCCATCAGTGCAATGACTGACAACAGCCTCCTGATGATGTGTAGAGGCAATGTCATTTTCATTGTTGTTCTCCTTTTCGTTGTTGTTCTCCTCGCACTGCGATTACAGCCCTGCTCCATACAAATTGAGAAGCTGAATCCTGGCTTCCATCAAAGCGTGTTCTTGTAGATCTCGCCGTCCTTCATGATCAGGTCGAAGTTCTTATCGGGGTCGGCGACCAGATCCAGGTTCTCGAGCGGGTTGCCGTCGACGAGGATCAGGTCGGCATAGGCGCCCTCGGCGATGACGCCCAGTTTGCCCTCCCGGTAGGGATGGCGCGGGCCGCTCAGCTCCAGCAATTCGGCATTTTGAGAGGTGCGCGATCTTCAGCACCTCAAAGGGGCTGAACCAGGTGCCGAGCCGGGCGAGCTGCGCACCCTGGTTCTCAGAGGGCGGATTGAACAGGAGGTCCGAGCCGAAGCCGAGCTTCACGCCGAATTTCTTCACCCGGGGATAGAGACTCGCCGTGGCGTCCGTGACCTGCTTGAACTTGGCTGCACGGTCAGCGTCGGGAAACTCGAGGTCCCCCTCGAAGAAGGGCTGAGGACAGAGCCAGACACCCTTCTCCGCCATCAGCTTGAGGGTTTCGTCGCTCGCGAAGTATCCGTGCTCGATGGACTTCACACCCGCCTCGATGGACTTTCGGATCGCCCGGTCGGTCATCACGTGCACGGCGACATAGGTGTTCCAGTCTTCCGCCGCATCGACGGCCACCTTGATCTCCTCCACTGTGAATTCCGCGACATCGAGCGGGTCGTAGACCGACGAGACGCCGCCCCCGGTCGCCAGCTTGATCTGCGAGGCGCCCATGCGCAGGTTTTCGCGGACGCGTGTCAACATCTCCGGCACGCCGTCGGCGAGGCTCAGCATCCTGGTGCGGTACCAATACGACAGCGGATCGGCATTGCTTTCCGGGATCGCCTGATAGTCTCGGTAGTCAAAATGCCCCGATGTCTGGGAGATCGGCGGGCCCGACGGCAGGATGCGCGGCCCCGGGATCACGCCCGTGTCGATCAGCTTCTTGATGGACTCGGCAGGCCCGCCCATGTCGCGGACCGTGGTGAAGCCGCGCATCAGCACGGCCTCGGCCTTGGGTACCGCCCGTGCCGCGACCTCGACCATGTCGCCATTCACCAGAGTGCTAAACGGCGTCCCGACATACATGATGTGACAGTGTGCGTCGATCAGCCCGGGAATGAGCGTTCGTCCGCCGCCGTCGATCACATTGACCTTGACTTCCTTCTTAACCGTCTTGTCATCTTCGTAGATCGTGACGACGTTCCTACCCGCATGCCAATCATGCATCTGGGGCATGTCCAGACTCTTCAACCCGCCGGTCTTGACGTCGAGTTCATAGGTCCCGGAGGTTGGAATGTCCTCGGCGACCTTTTTGATCAGATTCTTGACCACGAGCACATCATGCCCCATCAGCAGCTTGTCGCTCTTGCCGTCGAAGATGTTGACGTTCTTGAACAGCGTCACCTCCGCTGGAATGTCAGCTGCTATGGCGGACACCGACAATGCTGCCATCAGTGCAATGCCTGACAACAGCCTCCTGATGATGCGTAGAGGCAATGTCATTTTCATTGTTTTTCTCCTCGTACTGCGATTACAGCCCTGCTCCATCCAGTTTGCTATTATGCGCTGAACTGATCACTTCACAACTTCTCAGGGCAGTTTCTATCGCCGAATAGTTCACCGTGCCATGACGGCTGATAAACACCAATCGGGTTTGAGGGTGGTCATTGCCCCAGTTACGTGTGGGGCTAATCGTCGCCCGCCGCCCCACCATTTGCACCACCATGCGGCTTTCGGGTTCTTCAATGGCATACACAAATCCTTTGGCTCGAAACACCATACCGGGCAGGTGAGTCAGAATCTGCTGGAACCATTCCATGGATAGGGGCACATCTGAAACAAATGTCCAGGTGTCAAACTGCAGATCGTGATGGGGCGTGTGGTCGTGGTTTTGACGGGAATCAGAATTTCTTTGGGCAGTAATCTCATGGACGTCAACTGCCACCTCAGGAGTCGGGTTCGTCAATCTCCGATCGCTCCCAGTCCCAAGCAGAATCTCCATTGGTAGACGGCAATAGGTTGCTTCGAACACCTGCACCCCAGGCCGTACGTGATCAATCCAGTCATTGAGCTGAGCCAGGGTCTCAGCATCGACCTGATCGACCTTATTCAAAATGATGAGGTCCCCGCCTGCAACCTGAGACCGAGCCAGTTTCATCATTTCCTCCGGCAGTGCCAGCAGTTGCTTGGCATCCACCACCGTAATCACCCCATCGAGCTGCACCGTCCCCCAGATTGAGGGGTCGAGAAAGCTTTTGATAATGCCCGCCGGGTCAGCTACACCGCTGGATTCGATCACCATATGCTCTGGCCGATCGGATCGATGGACCAGTTGCATCACAGCATTGATCAAATCCATGCGGATACTGCAACAGATGCACCCATTGGCCAAGGTGACCACCCCTTCGTTGACCTCGGCAACCAGCTCTGCATCGATGTTGATGGAGCCGAAGTCATTGACCAGCACGCCAATACGATGGCCATGCTCAGCCGTAAGGATGTGATTAAGGAGCGTGGTCTTACCCGCACCAAGGAATCCGGCCACTACAGTAACCGGGATCGGTGCAGGTTTGACCACTGCTTTGGACGGGACTTCCGTCATCTTGCCTCCTCTACAATTGGAGCGCGCACGGCACGCCCTGGCAGGGCGGCGGTATCCAGCTCGGCATCGCGAATCAGGAAAGTACCGTTCACAATCACATGCTTGACCCCCTGGGAGGTGAGCGCTGGCTGCCGGAAATCCGCCCGTTCCGCCACAGTTTCGGGGTCAAAGACGATAATGTCAGCATCCATATCGGCTTGAAGGCGACCCTTTTTCTTCATGCCGGGCACACAATCTTCCAAAATTTGGCAAGGAATAAGTGAGGTCCTGCGGATGGCATCCATCCAGCTCAGGACGCCTCGTTCGCGCACCCACTTGCGGAAAAACCGACAGTAGTTGCCGGATGCACGGGGGTGATTGTTCAGCCCGGCGGGCAACGGCCATTCGGTGCCCCAGTAGAAGCTGCCATCGGCGGCTACCCAGGGCATGGTATCGGTGCAGATGGCGGCATCGGGATAGAGGACTGACATATCCAGCAACTCTGAATCATGGGGGTCGTCGTCCTCCCGCAAGAAATGGACGATGACCGACTGGCTGGGATCTTCCGTGCGTACCTTCACAAACTCCTCTTTGCTGCTGAAATCCTTCATGGTGCTCACCAGGGTGAAGTCGCTGAACTTAACCCCCATCCTGGCTTCCACATCATCCGGGTTAAACTCGGCGGCACCAATGCCCGAGTCGCCCGCCCCATAGACGTAAGCTTCTGTGGTCACGGGCAGGCCATAGCTCTGTGCTTTCTTGACCACTTCCACGATGATGGGGATATCGCGCAGGCTGGTGCTGTTCATGTGGCAGATGTGGGTATGAGCCCCAGTACTGGCGGCTAGGCCCATTAGCTCAACCATGCTGCGGGTACCGCTATCGGGATCGAGCATCGACAGGTTTTGAATGTGGGTATAGGTGGGGCGGTCGTACTTGGCGGCGAGCTGCCAGAGCCCCAGCAGTTCCTTCATCCCCGCTCCCGGTGCATAGCCCCAGGGCACACCGATGCCGATGCCGCCTTCCTTGAGTCCCTGCTCAGTCCACGCCAAAATTTTCTCCATTTGCGGGGCGGTCGCCGTGTTATAAGCCCATTCCGGCACGGCAAAGTTGGCAAACATGAAGTCAACCTTGGGCTCGGGTTTTCCATCCACCGCGAGCTGCGGGCAGATGGTCACCGCCCGGCCAAAGCCCCATCCGGAGGAGGCTCCATAGTTGATGGGTCGCCCTTCCTTGGCCCAGAAGTCGTAAAATTCCCCAATGGGTAATACCCCGGCTTCCAGCTCCAGGGCGGTGGTCACCCCATCAAAGGCCTGCAGCCGGTTAGCCGTAATGGTTTGGCCGTGGGAATGGAGGTCAACCACGCCGGGGGCGACAATCATACCGGATACGTCAATGACTTCCTTTCCTTGAAGCGGTTGGTCGGTAACAGCAGCAATTTGATCGCCCATCAGACCAACGTTAAAAATGCCATCCCGATAGGTTTCGGGATCAATCACCCGTCCCTTCACCAGGACTATATCGTACAGCGTGTTCTCGTCAGAAGAATTTGCGTTAGTCACTGTCGTTTTTTCCTTTCTTTGCATTTCAGTTTCCTCCCTCTCATTTTTGTTTTCGAGTTTATTTGTTCGTCGTCAAAGAATCCAAAAATTTTCCGAATTTATTCATTTCGCTCCTTCTTTTTTTTGTATTTTCCTGTTGGTTTATTTTTAACAAATGCTCATCTCAAACACCCCCTAACAGCGATGCAAACCTAAGTACAATCGTAAAGCCGAAAAACATTTTAGTAAGTCTATTCAAATATTTATCCTCCTGTTTGTAATTTGTTTTTATAGATCTTACCGTCTTTCATGACGAACACGAGATTATTTTCGTAATCCTCGACAACAGAAACGTCCTCTGTCACTGAACAAACCGGTTTCGGAAGGTGCCAGCGTCAAAGCGTGATCTTCGGTCGAAAGAGCGTGTTGCCGATCAGCAGTCCTGCCGCGATCGTCAACGCAACCACAAACATTTGGAAGAACTCCTGTGAACCAAGGACCAATTGGCCCTCCGCCAGGGACGCCAGGCCTCTGAACCCGATGCTGCCGCTGACGAGCAGAACAATGGCCGGAATGAGCACAATAGAGGTTGGACGGTTCGTCCACCTTGACCACAGGTTCGAGAAGGCTGCCGCAATGATGGTGCCGATCAGGTTGCCGAAGTTGCCCCCGACAAGCAGGCTGCCGGCATAAATCCCCAGGTACGCAACCATGCAGAGCAGAAATGCCCACAGGAAATCTCTGTAGGATGTCTGGAAGACGATACACAGGCCCAGGTTGACCAACGCGACCACCCCCCAAAGCCACATCCCTGACACCGGCGCGGCCGCAGCGGCCGTGGGCACGGCGATCAAATGGCTTATCGCCATGATACCGAGCCAGCCGCCGGCGACCTGCATGGCAATATAAACAAGTCCACTGATCAGGGTCGCGGCTCCGGAGACGACGTACTGGGCGGCCAGTTCGATGACCCCGAGGCTGATCGTGTATCCCGGAAGCAGCACCGCGACAGCGGACAGGATGACCAGGACGAGATTGAGCTCGGGGACCCAGATTTTGGCAAGGGTGGCCAGAACTGCAGCTACGAATGCGGTTGTCAGCGGCATCCAGTAGACGGCACGGTCACCAAGCTGCCCGGACAGCAGGACAATACCATACACGACTGCACTCAGAACCATCGCGACCCACGCGTCCGGCCATCCGGCACCCAGAATGGGCGGCAGTCCCAGACCGATGAGGCAGTAAGCAACAAGGTTCCATCCTACCGCCCAGGGAACCGGGATGCGATCGATTTCCTCCATTCGGTCTGAGGCTTCATGCAGGGACACCTTGCCGGCCTTCACCTCGTTGAGCAGATCTCCCAACCGGGCCAGTTTGTTCAGATCCACCCCGGACGCCGGAACGTTCATCAGCTCGATCTTCTGCATGCGGCCGGGCGCTTCACGCAGGGCGAATACGATCTCCCGTGGCGTTACGTTGAAGACACCTTCATAGCCAAAGTACCGCGCCATGGCCTCGAGGTAGGCCTGCAGCCGGGGCGTGGAGGATCCGTATCGTTTGGCCGCCTCGCCAACTTTCAAAACGAACTGCCACACCTCGTGGAAAGAAACGGCCTCGGACTCACCGCTTGCCGTGTCCGTTCGGGGTCGGGCCCGATCCGATCGCTTCATCGACCCGTCTCCGTGCAGTCCCCGACGTGCGGGAAACACGAGTTGCCTACTGGCTCATGTTGCATCGATTTGTGCTCCTGTGTCTTCAGTCGCGGAGGAGTCGATTTCATCCCAGGCCGGATCGAATGTTGCTTTCTCTTCTGTCATGGTCTTTCTCTTTCAGTCTGTTGGGTTGATGAAGGTGAGTTTTTTAATCTTGCAGGTGCTTATCGGCCTGCCAGAAATTTGGCCGTTCTTCTCAGGTATCCTGGCATCTTGTCCTCGCCGTAGGGCGGGATGTAGCCGTTGGTAGAGTAGTAGACACCCACAAAATCACGGGCGGGATCGACGTAGATGCCCTGACCGACATTGCCGTGCTTCCACAACGCGCCATCCTCGAAGACCCCGTCGAACTGAAAGGAGTTCATCGACGGGGATTCGCCGAAGTCTTCCTTCTGACCTTCATACTTTGCACCTCTCCGGTATGCTTCCGGGTTGCCGGCGGTCTGCAACCGCTTCAGGACCTCCGCCGAGACCACCGGTTTTACCGCGGCCTTGTCCCAGCTTGGCGTAAACAACATGCCAAAGCGGGCAAAATCCTCCGCCGTGGTCGACAGCAGGCCGTGCGCCACAGACGTTCCGTCAGGGGTCAGATGATGTTGCATAGACAAACGCGCGGTCATGTTGCCCCAGACGCGCTCCTCAAAGATCGCTGCCCAGGTCTTGTTTTCAATACGCTCTGCGATCTTCACAAAGATCTGGGTCACCGCCGAGGAGTATCGAAATCGATAGCCGGGCTCTTCGCCCTCGATCTTGTCCGCGGTCTTCAGGATGGCGAACCAGTCGTCGACCTTTCCCGTGGCGGGGTTGGGCGAGCCGAACTCCGCGCTGAAGAAGCGCACGATGATCGACTCGGGGTCAACAATGGCTTCCATCGTTTCTTCGAGCTGAAGCGCGGTCGCCATATTGGCGGCGTCGATCATTTTGACGCCGTCCCAATTGGTGCCTTTGAACTCAGGCAGGTATTCCACGACCTCCTTGCTCATGTCGATCTTTCCCTCGGCTTCCAACTGGGCGATCACCAACCCAACCGTGGATTTACCCGGTGACATCCAGACGTGCAGGTCCATCGGGTTCATCCCGGGGTAGGTCTCATAAACGATCTTCCCCTTGTGGATCATGACCACCGCTTGCACCCTGTGATTCGGATGGACCACATATTCCTTCAGGGTCAGCTCGCCTTCGTTGACCGTAAAGGACACCTTGTCACCCAGTTCGGGGCGGAGCGCCTTTTCAAGCGGTTTGTACAATTCATTCGGCTTTGAGACAGCTGTGTTCAATACCTCGCTTAAATGCAGATTGTAATAGAGCGCATGATCCCCCCCTAACTGATAATGGAAGTTTTCAAACCGTTTCTGTGCATCCTGAACGAACGCCAGTGAGAAAGGCGATTTGGCACTGCTGACCGGTAAAGTCGTCTTTGCACCGGGAACAGCCAGGTATTTTTCCAAAGGGTTATTTTCGGTGCTCATTGTTTACCCCTTATCCTTTTTAAATGTGAGTAATAAAACAAAAATTTCATAGTACATTCAGACTTCTACCTTCATGATCAGGAATAAATTGTATTACGGTTTCCGGGACAGGCCGAGGTCGTTAACGGGATTGCCGTTCCCGCGAAACAGGTTCGGGCTAATCGCTTTCTTCGATCAAGGCAAGTTTGGGGGGACAGGGGTTTTTCGCTCCGGATCGTTGCAGCAACTCAGCACCTTTTGGCCGGCCCGTTACCCAGGCCGGCCAAACAAGGCGCATTCAATCGATGCATTTTTACCCCTGAAGGGCCTTCCGCAGCGCTTTGACGTCATTCTCGTCGATATCCGTGTCGATGACCTCTCCGCCAAAGGGCTCCACCGCGGTCCAGAAGTCGGCCACCTCCGCTTCATCTGACACAATGATCAGCGCCGAGGTGTCCTTGTCCAGTGCCGCTGCTAAATCATCCAATCTCGGGTCGTCAAAGGCGACGTCCACGGCCGCTCCAAACAGGCCTCCCATGCCGCCGCCCACGGTAGCGCCGGCCAGGGCACCGCCCGGTCCGGCCAGCATCCCGATCAGCCCCCCGGCCACCGCACCCCAGCCAAGGCCGGCTTTACCGCTTTCATCCTGCGCCCAGGTGCTGTTAACCCGGAGGTGTCCGTGTTTGCTGCGAGACACCACGGCCACGTCATCGATCCAGTAGTACTCGGGCGAATAATCCTCCAGCGTATGAAAGGCCTTCATTGCCGTTTTTTTCCCTTTAAATGTGACTGCTTTGAATTTTGCCATGATCGCACTCCTTTCGTTTTTTGAAATGGATAATTGGTTTAGTTTGCCCCACATGATGTCTTCGCCTAACTATCTGACGGCGGAAGACAGGCAACTTCCAGCAACGGCAGGCGCAATCCATAAAGAGTATCCAGCACACCGTTGAGAGCGGCCTGATCAGGCAGTTGTCCCTCAAATGTCGTTGTTCCCATGGCAGCGGCCGTAATTCGCAGACCGCCCAACCGGTCCAACCAGCTTTCGGGCACGACACCCTGCACTGTGATGCGATAGTTGGCAGGCTTGTCCAGAACGACCTCCTCTATTTCACGCGACGGTTGATGAAGCCAAAATTGACAATCAAGCCTTGCTAGAATGTCGGCAAGCGTGCGGATGCAGTATTAAGTGAAGATCTATCAGTCAGAACAGAGGTGAACTATTTAATAATGGTAGGATAAAGCTACTGCGGATGATATGGGCTGTAAATCCCCCAAAAGGGGTATTTTTGGGGGTATTTTTTATGATTTGTTAAAAAGGGAGACCGACATATGAAAGTGCATTCCTAATCGTCGACGATATACTATGATCCGAGTCCTATTTTTACAGCCTCCATGCGTCGTCTAACATTCAGTTTCTTGAAGATTTTTTTCACATGGGTCTTTACGGTGCCCGGCGAGACAAATAATTTTTCGGCAATCTCTTTGTTGCTCAATCCCTCGGCCAGAAGAGATAGCACTTCATTTTCGCGTCGCGTGAGGCCGTTGGCATGGGAAAGCCGGCGCACCGTTGGTGGAGCATGCGTCCGCAACGACATCAGGCACGCGTCCAGAACGTGTCGGGCAAAGGTGTGGGCCGGGTGGTGTTCCAGGAATTGTTTCAGCAGATTCGCCATGGGTTCGCCCAGATCCACGAAGATTCGCATCCATCCCCCCGGTTCGCCCAGGTCCAGGGCGGTATGCAAGTGCCGGCAGACGCCAATGTCATCTCTTTGCTTGTGGCATACCAAGGCCAGAAGTACCAAAAGTTCAATGCGAACGTTTTTGCGATTGATGCGGCGCATACGATCGTCCAATTCCATGAGCCGGGCATGCGCTGTTTGCATAGCGTCTGGCGTGCCTTGGGCCAGCAGGCATTTGATGGGTGTCAGTTGTGGAATATAGTGGAACCATGCCGGCGGGCGGACATCAAAATCGACTTGCTTGTATAGACGGAGCGCCTGTTGATCATCACCCTTGAGCAGCATAAACTCAACTTCGAATGCCTGGGCAATGGACAGGACAATTGTGTGGCTGTTTTCCCGGCAATGGGTGGTAACCAGATCCAGAACCTGCCTCGCTGCCGTTTCGTTGCCCCGGGTGAGGTGAATGTGCGCCAGGAGGAAGCCGGCATAGGCCAGGTAAGATGGATTTGCCGCATGGGGATGTTCCATTACGTTCAACAGTTCAGATTCGGCGGCTGCCGGTTCGTTTTGCTGATATAGCGTGACGCCCAAAAAGTAATGGGCAAATACCCGGGTGTGCGTAAAGGAATGTTTCTGGATGGTCTGCAAGCATTGCCGAGAGGCACGCATCGTACCGAACAGATCAGCATCCAAGTATTGTTCTATGGCAAGGTAAAAATGAAGTCTGGCCTGTAAATTGACTGGCCAAATCGATTCGGACAACGCTTCTCTGATCACCCCCACAGCTTGTTCGCCATTACCTTTCATCTGATGAGAGATCGACAGGATGCCAAATCCCATGGACCGGATGAACAGCGCGTGGTTCGGAAGATTCTCCAAGCCTTCCCGGACGTGAAGTAGGGCGCTGTCTGCATCCCCCAGAATGATTTCGATCAAGCCTTGCAGTACATTCACTTCACCCTTTGTTTCGGCATAGGCTTCTGACGCTGGTGATCGTTCGGCCGACATCTGCAACGCTTTTTGGGTGTAGGCATACATCTCCCCATCGTTTCCAAGATCAAGTCCGATATAGGCCTTGGCGGTCGCAAGAAGTGGAATTTCCTCAACAGTGTTTGCAGGCAATTGCCCTATCAGCCGGTTTAGAAGGAAAAACTTGGAATTATTCATCAAATCATAACGACGGTCGAGGACCAATTGAACGGCGTCCTTTACAGCCCCGGCGGCCAACAAGTGTCCGATGGCCTCTTCAATGAGATCATTTTCGGCAAACCAGTTGCCCGCGACACGATGTAGATCCGCTATCTGACCGTCGCTGTACTGCTTGCGCAATTGGTTTTTTAGAAAACCCTGAAACAGATGGTGATACCTGAACCAACGCCCCTCGTCGTCCAAGGCAATGGTAAAAAGATTGTTATTCAACAACCACTGAATAAATTGATCGGCGCTGACGTCGTGATTGCCGGCATTTTTCTGGTACATTTGTCGACACAGGGGTGCACAGAAGCGATCCAGAATAGAGGCCGTCAGTAAATATGAAACCATTTCGGGGCGCCGCCGGTTCAACACTTCGGATATAAGGTATTCGGCAATATGACTCGTATTCCCGCTCAGTGCCAGAACCCGCGATTTCAGATCCTTGCTTCCCTGCAGGTAGAGGGCAGCAAGCCGGAGCCCGGTGGCCCATCCTTCGGTCTTGGCTTCGATGAGATCTGCGGTGGCCTCATCGATAGCGACATCGAGTATCCGGTGCATGAACACTGCCACCTCGTCGGATGTGAAACGCAAATCGGACGCTCTGATTTCAGTCACCAGAGCGCGTCCGCGCAGGGTGGCGATGGGCAACGAAGGGTCTTTACGCGTCACCAACACCAGATGCATGGACCGGGCCGGATTCTTCAGCAGCGCGGTCACCAGGTCATGAACCAATGCTTGCTTAATTCGGTGATAATCATCCAGGACCAGGATAAACTGTGTCGGCAACTGGTGCAGATCATTCAGTAGGTATTGCGCCAGCTCAGCAGTCTTGGGCAGAGGATTCGCCTCCAACAGCATCTCGCTTTTGAGCACAGCATCCGGGAACATCGATCGAACCGCTGCGAGGATATATCTTAGAAACTGTCCTAAATCATTGTCGCCTTCGTCCAGAGAGACCCATCCACTGGGACCATCACAGGCTGCCGACCAACGGCTGGCAAGCGTGCTCTTGCCGTAACCGGCCGGTGCTGAGATCAAGGTCAGGGGGCTTGTTCGGCCGGTATTAAGCTTTTCAAACAGTCGTTGCCTCGGCACGATATCCGAGACGACTGGAGGACGCTGGAGCTTTGTGTATAGGATGGAGGTTTTCATCCCAAATGTTAACCAATACGTGATTGATGGGCAGGGTCAATAAAATCTGGTTGGTGTGGCGGTGTCGTTTACAATGACCTAAATAATAGAAATTAATCTTAGAATCAAGTCTGATTGATGGTAGCGAACTAATCATCCAGGATACACTCGTACAATTATATACAGGCGATAGCCAAACCGTACCACACGATTACCCGAACGGCAGGTTACTGCTATTGATATTTACATATATAATTTCAGTACAATAGGTAACATGAAACAATATCTTGTGGCCTCCATTTTCCTCAAATAACAAAGATTACATCTTCGTATCTTGATAGAAAACAGGGAATGTAGGTTGGGGTGAAACCGATAATAGGCTTCACCCCTGCACTATTAGCCGTAAATATTTTCAATCCATCTAATTGCCTCCACATCGCTGATCGTTCCCAAATACCTTTGTGTGGTCGAAAGATTCGCGTGCCGGAGGATGACTTTTAAAATAATTTCAATAGGTACGCCAGATCGAGATGCAAAAGTTGCCGAATGCCGACGCAGATCATGTGGCCGCAGTTTGATGCCAACCAGTTTTCCAGATTTGATCACCATCATTCGGGCTGCCTCATAGGAAATCGGGAATATCCGATTGCTGGACGCATTGCACACCTGCAGGGCGTATTCGCGCAACCGGTCTGCCACTTTCTGAGGGATGAACACAAACTCATATTCCTTGCCGCTTTTGGGCTCACGCAGAACCAGTTTGCGGTCCTGCAGATCTCCCAATTGCAGTTTCAGTACTTCACCGATCCGCATACCGCCGCGGGCCATCAATTCAAGAATCAATCGATTACGGACCTTGGTGGTACGAAAGATGATTTCGTCAACGGTCTCCTTTTCGATGATTTTCCATCTCAAAGGCACCCTTTCCCGATACAGCTTGCGGATCATGGGTCTATCGCATGGGGTACGAAGCTCGGGATCGATATTGTTGCGCAAGAAATTGAAGAATGAAGAAAGCTGGGAAAAACGGATCCGTTTGGTGTAGGGTTTGTTGCCTTCGGTGAGTCGGTTCAGGAATTGAAGGATTTGCTCTGGGGGGACTTGTTCGACGGGTCCATCGCCGAATTCATGGATGAACCGTTCGATGATGGCCCGGTAGGATCGCACCGTATTATTTTTTTAGAATGGGTCTTGTGGTAATCGATCCAGATTTTGGCTGCTTTGGAAAGTTTGATGGCCGACCTCCTTGGGTTAAAGGGTTAACGATACGGGTAGCACCCAAGGTAAGCCTATGATATCCATTTGCTAAATGCAAATTCGAGATCTTCTCTGATAGTTACGGGGGCTGGCTAGGTACATGTATTTTTCTACAAGTCGATTCTCGAGTGGTACGCAAATCTATTCTGAAACTGCAATCAGATAGGGCCAACATAGAGATTATCAATTGTAATTTGCTTGACCATTAAAACATTCTATTCTATTCAATAGTATCAGCCTTCATTCAACAGATGCTCTCCGTGCATAATAATTCGAAACGATTGCTGTAAAAATCCATACCTCACGCAAATGGCTGAATGTTCAACGGGTGTCAACCCGATCCTTGATCGATTAATGAATTGATTTTTAACCTTCGTTAACAATTCTATACTACCGATAGAAAGGAGCAATAATGGCGACTTCAGAAGAAAGACAAAAGGTTCACCAAGGTGTTTTGCGCCATTTCGTTGAGACCGGCAGGGCACCACACTACACAGAACTTGCAGAGGCAATGGATATTGTGCCAGGAAAAGCTCGGCAAATTCTCCGGGAAACTACGACTGAAAGTCCGTTTCTTTTTGCGTGGATAACACCAGATACGGACTATATTGGCTCTTGGGCACCTTTTTCCAACCTCCCCAATCAGCACCTCATCAGCGTGGATGGTGTCCAAAAATGGTATGGCCAATGAGGTTTAGAAGCGCTGGCCGTGAGCCATCTTTTCCCAGGAAAGGAAATCACAATCAACACTAGATGCCTGCATAGTGGTGACAAGATCAGGGTACGGATGAGAGGTTCGGAAGTCCTGGAAGTCAGTCCAGATCAAGCCATCGGTTACTCTTCGACCGCCTTGGAGCAATGGGGGCAGCCGAGTTGGGCGTACACATGAGCGCGCATGAACCTCTTCCGGTCGGAAGAAAGTGTAAGGGCTTGGGATGATTTCAAAGTGGATGCAGAGAAAACCATCAAACCCGTGAGGGATTGGGCGGCTATGTTTCAGGGAGCACCCCTTTTCCGGCAGCGGCTTGATGACAATTTCGTGGAAAAGGTCGAAGCGTATGCAAACGAAGCTCTGGGCGCTCTCGGTGAGGCACTGAGTTAGGGTTCATACAGTTGAGTCGAGGCGCTATATGCTTTTAGGATATTGATCGCTTCTGCGATGATTTTTTATGCGGTTATAGCTGTTTGTTGGACGCATATATACCAGTACATTTTTTTTCGGCAGACGGTGATTGACTCCGCCCATTAAAATTTGACTCTGAAGAAACCTATTCTTTTACCAAATTATTAAGGATTCTAAGGTCTTCAATTATGAGTTACATTATGGCCCCGTAGCTACAATGGGTACGAGAATCCTTGTGCATTCAGCTTTCTACATTTCTGTAACAAGAAGGCTATCTGTCGTCAGAACAAAATTATATTCACCGGTTGGATTGGCAAGCTATATGTAACTTACGCAAGGCCGTTTTTCGTGGGATAGACTAATCTATATTTTAATTGCATTCATGCAAGATTGCCCTTTCTGTGAACGCTCGTCCCTCTGTTCAAATCTGGATGATTTGATAGAATTGACATTTGAAGTTTTCATTAGGCCATTCCGCAAAGATGGAATCAGGTCATCAGTGCTCAGTGCAAACCAGTTACTGCAGACTGTGACCCATTGGCAAAAGCCGAAGTATGCGGCGTTCGTAGATATCTTGGCAGTTGACAATTATCCGCTAAATTCTTGTCCACGATTTTTCCACCCCCTTTGTATCCGAGTTGTACTTTTAAGCTCCGGAAACTCGACGAAGCCCAATGGTGGATATATCTTTTCCAACAGACCTCAACAAGTTTTCTGAACTATTTGATTAATATGAATGCAACCGGAGTAAAGCAAACAGCGTTGACGCTGTTAAGGCTGGTTGCAAAAGACATTTAAAGGAGTGGCATGCAATGAGTTACTTAAAAACTACCTTATCAATTCTCATCCTCATCGCTGCAAATGCAGCGCACGGAGCAACTGGCACTGCCGTTACCTACGAGGTCGACGGCCAATCATACGAAGGCTACTACGTCAGTCCCGCGGACAAGGCACCGCTGGTCTTGCTGATCCACGACTGGGACGGTTTGACGGACTACGAGATCAAACGGTCCCACATGCTCGCCGACCTGGGCTACTC
>CAVOIA010000012.1:0-5611 GCA_963695845.1 uncultured delta proteobacterium
GATGAGAGAGGTTTGAAAAACAGGCTCCCCCCTTCATTATGAGTTTTTGTGCAAAATTTTCAGAAGATATGAGGAGCAGTTGCTTAAATTTTAACGAAAAATCTGCCCCATTGAGCCATATTCGCTGGCCGTATGGCCTCATAGAGGCCCTTTTTCATGGTGCTCAACCCGGAATCCGTCGTCCGGGCGCACCGATCCACCTACACGGCGGCCAATTTCGGAATTTTTAGCCCCTTAGCGATATTGTAGGCCGCCTGGCGATACCAGCCATCGAATTTGTTTTTATCGATCTGCGGGAACCTGGCCCGCTGGGCATTATCTTTCAGGTGACTGATTCCGAAATATTGCTCGACAATGTATCGCACCTTGGAAATCTTCTTGTTGCGTTCGATTTCCAGATCCGTGAGTTTTGCTGTGGTTGAATCCTTTCGCATAATACCGTCGGCAATTTTGTTTTCGGCCAGGAAGTCACGGTTGGGTTTTCCGGCATATCCCTTATCGGCGTAGACTTTTTTGATGGGCGTTTTTGTATGCTTACTGAAAACGGTACAATAATCCAGATAGTTGGTATCGTTGACCGAAGCCGGGGACAAGGTGGTGGCCAGGATGAAGCCGTGGTTGGTGTCCACCGCGGCATGTTCCTTCAGGCCATAGTAAGGGATATCGTTTTTGACGGTCCAGTTTGAATCCAGGTCGCGGGAAAACTTTTTGGGTTTTCCGTTTTTATCGAATTTGCCTTCCGGAGTATCGCTTTTTTCTTTGAGTTCTTTGAGTTTATCGTTGCTGATGGGCCTGCTGGCGGATTTAACGATTCTGGCATCCACGGCAATGCCTTCATTGATGGTCAGACCCTGGGCTTCGAACTGGCGCAGGATTTCGGAGTTGATTTGATCCATGGCATTTTTGGACAAACGGGATCTGAAGCGGGAGAAAGTGGAATGATCGGGCGAGGGCCGATCGAAAGAGAGCCGAAGGAACTTTTTAAAGGACAACCGGTCGTTGATCTGATTTTCGAGTTCGGGATCGGAGTTGATGCGGAACCACTTTTGAAGGAGCATACACTTAAAAAGCAACAGGGGCGGGTAGGCATCGGCACCTTCACCGCTGGTACCGACGGTATAGTGAGCCATCAGGATTTGTTCAACGCGATCCCAATCGATGGCGTCATTGAGCTTATTCATCAGTTTGAGGCTGCGATTGTGCTTTAGGGAGCTTGCCAGCGCCAGGTCAGCGAAGCCGAGAGAGTTACGCATCTTTTTGAAGCCCATGAAATCCTCCAACTTATTGTAATATTGAAAGATTCGTACCACAGGCAGCAAAGAAAAGCAAGTGAAAAAGGGAATAACATACTGATATTTTATGTTAAATTGAATTTAGAGGCACGACTTGTTGGGAAGGCGGCTCGATCTGATGCCCAAATTTTCATAGGTTGTGCAAAGGTCTCGATGTGGTGAATTTAAATCTTTAGAGTACTTGAGTATTTCTCGGTTCATAATTCACCTCCGCCTCGATTTTAAACCAATGTTCTTTTTTTTGAGATGCCATGTAATTTGTTGGGAGAGTGTCATGAAAATCGACCTTATCGCAGGTGCCCGCCCCAAACTTCATGAAAATTGCGCCTATCGTTGATGCAATCAAAGCAAGTCAAGGCAATGGGAACAATCTCAAATATCGACTAATTCATACGGGCCAACACTATGATGTCAATATGAGCGGAAGTTTCTTCGAACAACTTGGCATTCCTGAACCGGATATCAATTTGGGTGCTGGTAGTGGTACACAAGCCGAGCAAACCGCTGCCATTATGATCGGCTATGAAAAGGTTCTTCGTGAAAATCTTCTGACCTGTGCATGGTTGTCGGTGATGTAACCTCAACGATGGCTTGTTCAATCGTAGCCCGTAAAATGGGAATAAACGTAGCGCATGTTGAGGCAGGTATCAGATCTGGGGATTGGTCGATGCCCGAGGAGATAAACAGGGTCGTAACTGACAGTTTGACAAATCTTTTTTTTACCACCTCAAAAACAGCCAACAAGCACCTGATTAAAAGCGGTGTTAAAAAATCCTCAATCTTTTTCGTGGGCAACACCATGATCGATACGCTTCTCAAGCAGATGCACAGATTGAAAAAGCCACTTGTTTGGGATGAATTCGGTTTGGAAGAAGGCCAATACATTGTGTTAACCTTGCATCGGCCCGCCAATGTGGATGAAGAATCCAAATTAAAGACAATAATTTTTGAAATCGCCAACTGCGCTAGCAGCCTTCCGGTGGTATTTCCTGTCCATCCCCGCACGGCCAGCGTCCTACAGAAATTGGGGATTGTTGTCCCAAATTTGTGTATAATTGACCCATTAGGGTACCTTGAATTTAACTACTTGGTAAACATGCCAAAGCCGTCTTGACTGATTCAGGGGGAATAACAGAGGAAACCACGGTTATGGGAATCCCTTGTATGACCCTGAGAGACAACACTGAGCGTCCAGAAACGATTTCGGTTGGCACTAATGAACTAATCGGAACGGACCCCAAAAATATCGGACCAGCTATGGTAAAACTGTTTTCAGGTCATTGGAAAAAAGGCAACATTCCCGAGAAATGGGACGGCCATGCGGCTGAGCGAATTGTAGATGTCTTGCTATCCTTTGAGGAGTGCATTCCCAAAAAAAGGCAACCAATCTGATCTGATAAGAATCCACCGACTTCGTCCTGCCGACTTTTCGTACCTGTATAATAGCCATTCCCATCTAATACGTTGCGTGTCGCTCCCACACCCCGCCAACCGCATTCCATCTTGTCGTCGCTGACGACCTGACCTCGTCCTGCTTCTCTCTTTCGTCACTTCGATTATCTGCTCACTCAGCAATCTGTACCATCTCGACCCAATTTGCCTATTTCTGGATGGAGAAAATCGTTCCGGCAATTTCGTTCATGCCTTGCGTCCCTGCGCTCAAGCCGCCAGGCGCGCCAAGGGAACTGCAAAACCGATAAGCGGCTTTATCCTTTCTTCGCGCCGTTGCGTCTTTGCGGACAACCTTGACAACAGTACCGAAATGCAGTACTGTAAAAAATGAAAACTAAATGGAGACAACCATGGTGGAAACAACAGCTAATGAATTCAGAAAAACACTGAAACAAAAAGTGGATGCCTGTATTCGCAATCATGAAGTCTTGAAGGTGAAACGCAAAAACGGCGGTGATTTTGTCGTTATCAGCGAGAGCGATTGGCGAGCCATAGAAGAGACGCTGTATTTGAACCGCATCCCTGGTCTGGTGGAAAGCATCCACAATGCTGACAAAGAACCGCTGGATGAAGGTATCTCGCCGGGCCAAATCCGACTTGTGAACTGGTCCGTCATTTTATCCAAGCACGCCGTTAAGGACATCAAGAAGCTAAAACACGCCGGACTGGCCGGATCGGCCAAACAGCTGCTTGAATTACTGGCCGAGAATCCCTTCACGACACCGCCGAAATACGAAAAACTGGTCGGCAACCTCAGCGGCTTCTATTCCCGCAGGATCAATATCCAGCATCGGCTCGTCTATTCCATCGATATGGAACGACGCGTGGTGCATATCCTACGCATGTGGTCTGATTATGAGTAGTCTCGCGCCCGCTGCGCTCAATCCGTCACCCAAGTTGTAGCGATTCACCTTTTTCGGAAATGTTCGAAATAGACTCGATTTCAGGTTGTTATGATCGATTGGGTTCCTCGAAAGGTGAAACCCTTTGGGCTTGCCGATCTCACCACATCTTCGGCGTTAGATGTTGGTTTCGCTATTCTAAAACTGACCCCCTAAAGGGCAAAACGACAACCGAAAATTGACCCACCCGGACGCCATCCTCTGGTAAGGATAAGCGGCAATTAAATCCAGCAACCAGAGGAGAAAGGAGAATGCTAAAGGTGGATCAATATGGATACATACGCATAGCGCATCGGGTTTATGGCAAATCGGTGAGGCAGATTGCCAAGGAGACAGGCCATTCGAGGAACACGATCAAGAAAGTGCTTCGAGGTGAATATTGTGGCTACCGGTCACGAACCAGCCAGCCATATCCAGTGCTGGGGCCTTATGTGAACATCATCGACAAGTGGCTCGCTGATGACAAGACCCAGCCCAAAAAGCAGCGTCATACAGCCGTTCGGATTTATCGTCGGTTAAAACAGGAGCATGGTTTTTCCGGTGCCGAGACGACGGTGAGAAAATACGTGAAGGAGGCCAAGCTGAGGATAGGATTATGCGGGCAGCAAGCCTTCATTCCGTGTGAGCCCACCATTGGCGGTGAGGCTGAGGTCGATTGGGGCAGCTGCCATGCGATTATCGACGGTCAATCCGTCAAGCTTAAGCATTTCTGCATGCGGTCAAAATATTCCGGCAAGCACTTTGTCTGCTGTTATCCTTGCGAGCGCCAGCAGGCGCTGTTTGACGGTCATATACAAGCCTTTTCCTTTTTCGGCGGCATCTTTCCCGTATTGATTTACGACAATCTGACCACGGCGGTTCAACGGGTCTACCTTGGGAAGAAACGCGACTTGCAACAAAGCTATGACAAGTTTGTCGGCTATTACAATTTTACCCCGCGATTTTGCAATCCCGGAGCGGGGCATGAGAAAGGCGGTGTTGAAGGGCTTGTGGGCTATGCCCGTCGTAACTATATGGTTCCGGTCCCCCACGCCGAGTCGCTTGAAGCGTTAAATGAAAGACTCCTTGAAGAATGTATGGCCTATGGCGAACACCGGATGGCCACCCGAGAGCAAAGCGTCAATGAACTTTATGAAGCTGAAAGGAACCATCTGATCGACCTGCCCAAGGTCCCGTTCAGTAATATGGAGATTTGTTCTCCCAAAGTTGACAAATACGCCACCGCCATCGTGGACAAAAATCATTATTCGGTTCCGACTCGTTACACCCATGTAAAAGTTAAAGCGATCTTGCAGGTGAGCCAGGTCGATATCTATTATGGATCGAAGCGAATCGCCACCCACCATCGGCTGTATAACAACAATCGGTGGAGCCTCGATCCCGATCATTATTTGGAACTGATACCGGCCGGGGTCGCATCGTCGCCGCAGGCGGCGAAACACAGCGAGCCGACGGCCAAGAGTGAGAGTGTGCGGCGTAGATTCGTCATACCTGTTCCGACGCAGCGCCTCAGGCGGTGGTTCCCAGCAGCGACGCGATCTCTGGCCGGCTGCCCCTGCACGACCCGGTCTCCGGCACCTCCGGCCGGGTCGCCGGGTGAGCCGGTCGATCGGCTCCGGACACGCTGACGGCGGCGACGATCGCTCCCCGCTCAGCGGTCACCGGGGCGCTGACCGACGCCACCCCGGGTTCGCGCCCTCGACGCTCTCGACCCATACGGATCTGGTCTCACCTGACAACACCCGGCCCGCCGAACCGAGTTCGAGCGGGAACAGGACACCCTCGGGCACGATCCATCGCAGCGTGTGCGGTGACTGGAGCGACAACACGCATCGGCGTTGGGTTCCCTCACGCACGAACAGCTGGGCGCTCTCGCCGGTGTCCTGGCGCAGCGCCTTCGAGCACCGGCAACGCCAGGCCGGCGAGCGGGAACCGCTCGGAAGCGATCCGCCCCAGGGCCGCCAA
>CAVOIA010000013.1:0-299776 GCA_963695845.1 uncultured delta proteobacterium
AGGTGTTCGTTTCGGCATTGTAGCCAAAAGCGCCCTCGCCGTTTTTGACTTTATCGATGACCACCGAACCTTCAGCACCGGCATTTTTAGCAATCTGACGAAGGGGTTCCTCCATGGCGCGCATCACATTTTCACCCCCAGCTTTTGGTCCGTTTTGATTCTTATTTTCTCCAGCACGGCCAAACAGCGAACCAGCGCTACCCCTCCGCCGGGCACGATGCCTTCTTCTACGACTCGCGGGTGGCGTTGAGGGCATCTTCGACCCTGCCTTTTTTCTCCTTCATCTCCGTCTCTGTAGCGGCCCCCACGTTGATCACCGCCACCCCGCCGACCAGTTGGCCAGACGCTCCTGCATTTTTTCCCGATCGTAGTCCGAGGTGGTCTCTTCAATCTGGGCGCGAATCTGTTTCACCCGGCCTTCGATGGCCGAGCGCGAACCGGCGCCGTCGACGATGGTGGTGTTGTCTTTATCGATGTTGATCCGTTTCGGCCTTGCCGAGGTCTGCAACCGCTATGTTTTCCAATTTGGTCCCTAAATCCTCGGAGATCACCTGACCGCCGGTTAAAACGGCGATGATCTTCCAGCATGGCTTTTCGCCTGTCGCCGAAACCCGGCGCCTTGACCGCAGCGACCTGCAGGGTGCCTCTCAATTAGTTGACCACCAGGGTGGCCAGGGCTTCCCCGTCCACATCTTCTGCAATGATCAACAAAGGCCGGCCCATTTTGGCGACTTGCTCAAGGATGGGCAAAAGATCTTTCATGTTACCTGACCTTTTTCTCATTGATCAGAATGTAAGCATCTTCCAAAGCGGCAACCATTTTTTCTGCATCGGTCACGAAATAGGGCGACAGGTAACCGCGGTCGAACTGCATGCCCTCAACAACTTCAGAGTGTTGTTTCCATACCCTTGGCTTCTTCAACGGTGATGACCCCTTCTTTTCCAACCTTGTTCATGGCTTCGGCAATGATGTTGCCGATGGTTTCATCATTGTTGGCCGAAATCGGTGCCAACCTGGGCAATTTCGCGTTCGTCTTGGGTGGGCTTGCTCAAATTTTGGAAGTTCTTTCACAACCACTTCAACCGCGGCATCGATCCCCCGTTTAATGGCCATGGGATCATTGCCGGCCGCCACCATTTTCTGCCCCTCTTCATAAATAGCTCTGGCCAAGAGCGTAGCGGTAGTAGTACCATCCCCGGCGGTGTCACTTGTTTTGTGGCCACCTCCTTGACCATCTGGGCGCCCATGTTCTCAAATCGGTCTTCCAATTCGATCTCCTTGGCAACGGTCACGCCGTCTTTGGTGACGGTGGGGAGACCCTCAGGAACTTTGTCGATGACAACGTTTCTGCCTTTTGGGGCCTAAAGTGACGACCACTGCATTGGCAAGCGCCTTGACGCCGTTGAGCATCGCTTCGCGGGCTTTCATGTCATATTTTATTATTTTAGCCGACTTGTCCTAACCTCCATATTCGATTTTATCCAGTGACGCCAAGCACGTCATCTTCACGCATGATAAGATATTCTTCACCCTCGATTTTTACTTCAGTCCCTGAATATTTGCCAAATAGAATCCGATCGCCTTTCTTGATGTCAAGCGCCACCCTCATTCCCTTTTCGCTGAGCTTGCCATTGCCCGCCGCAATCACGATGCCTTCAATTGGCTTTTCCTTGGCCGTATCCGGGATGATGATCCCACCTTTCGTTTTTTCATTTTGTCTGACGCGTTGAACCAAAATTCGATCCTGTAATGGTCTGAGTTTCATGGTTCCAATTTTCCTTTCAGATAACATTTTTCAAGGGGTCAACCTCACACCAAGGTTTGTTCCGTCCGCAATCCTCGGCTGTCTCGGCTGAATCAAGGTGCCTGCGCCCTGACATGGTAATATCGTTGCAACGCACCCATATGAAAGGGCGCACTGTTCTTCGTTGTTGCGGGACCCGATTCGTGTGAATTGAAATCGTTGCGCGTTGAAAGGTGGAAAAGAAAGATGTTTTAAGAAGCGATCTTAACACTCTAAAATGCGTATGCTGGTCAATTTTGTCAAGGCGCTTCAAAATAAGAAGCTTTAGAGCTGTTCTGGTGGTCCGGTTTCGGGAATCAGGATCCCAACACGTCGGCGATGACTCCCAATATGATCCATTTCGATGCCAGGAAAAATATTCTATATTTACAAGTTGTAAAAAGTATAGATTCCACGGTCGTCGGTGTCCATAAGGCCGTTGGTCCAATTGCGTTCACGATAAAAATAGGTTAAAATAACACAACTGATACTGGATGCGACGCGACCGCCCAATACTTTTCGAAAAAATGGTTTGAAGGCCATTCCCTGCATTGGTAACGTGATTCATGTTCTCCACCTAAGCCAGCATGCCTGCGGGATGGAACCTGGATCTGCCTTGATCCTGCATCGGATGGTTTTCTTAGCGCCACTGTCTTAGCGTCATGCATGGCACAAGACCAACGGATAGCGTGGAATAGATATATGGGAAAAGCATTTCCGGACATTTTTGATCACATCCTCGGTTCGATTCGAGAGCCGTTGGTGGTTCTCGATCCTGATCTGAAAGTGATCAAGGCCAACCCTTCTTTTTACCGCACCTTCAACGTGGACCCCGAACAAACCGAAGGGGTATTGATATATAATCTGGGCAATCGGCAATGGAACATCCCCAAACTGATAGAATTGCTGGAAGAGATCCTCCCTCAGAATACCATGTTCAATGATTTCGAGGTGGAGCATCACTTTGAAACCGTCGGCCGGAAGATTATGCATCTGAATGCCAGGCGAATATACACCGAAGGTGGCCGGACGCAGCTGATTCTATTGGCCATCGAGGATGTGACGGAGCGCGAACATTACCGAAAAAATCTTGAGCAAATGGTTGAGGCGCGGACCGCCGATCTCAAAGTAGCCCAGCAGGAGGCGGAAAACAGCAAACATGTGGCGGAAACCGCGCTTGATGAAATAAAACGCCTCAAAGACCAACTCGAAGCCGAGAGAGCCTATCTTCAGGAAGAGATCAAGCTGGAATTCAACCATGAAAACATTATCGGCCGAAGCAACGAAATCAACTATGTGTTCTACAAGGTCGAGCAAATCGCCGAAACGGAGACCAATGTTTTGGTCCTCGGCGAAACCGGAACCGGTAAAGAACTGGTGGCGCGAGCGATTCATGGCTTGAGTGCCCGCAAGGATCGGGCCCTGGTTAAAATGAATTGTGCCGCACTGCCTTCAAACCTCATTGAAAGTGAGCTTTTCGGCCATGAGAAAGGTGCCTTCACGAATGCACATTCCAAACGATTGGGACGCTTCGAGATCGCCGATGGCACGACCCTGTTTCTGGATGAGATCGGCGAACTACCCCTTGATTTGCAGCCCAAGCTTCTCCAGGTGATCGAGACCGGCGAGTTCGAACGCCTTGGCAGTTCCGACACTATAAAAGTCGATGTCCGCATCATCGCCGCCACCAATCGCAATCTTGAAGCGGAGGTCCACAAGGGGTCGTTCCGGGAGGATCTCTGGTACCGGCTGAATATTTTTCCGATCACCATGCCGCCGCTTAGGGAGCGCAGGGAAGACATCCCGCTGCTGGTCAATTACTTTATCGATAAGATTTCAAAAAGACTGGGCAAAACCATTAACATGGTTCCGGTAACGGTAATGGACGCGTTGCGGGCCTATCATTGGCCCGGCAATATCCGCGAACTCGAAAATGTCCTCGAGCGGGCGGTGATCAACTCGTCGGGCCCCAAACTGCATCTGGTTGACGAACTGAAAAAGCCGAACACAGCCTTGACACCGACGAATCGAACCCTTGCGGATGTGGAGCGGGAGTATATACTTCGGGTGCTGGAACAGACCCATTGGAAAGTCAGCGGCAGCAACAGTGCGGCTGAAATCCTCGGCCTGGACCGCAGCACCTTGCGTGCCCGCATGCGCAAGCTTGATATCCGTAAACCTTAGGGCGCCGGCAAAAATAGTTTTTTGCCGGCGCCATTAAATAGTGGTCATATATGATCAGTGGTCATATACAGCCAATCACATGATCCATTTCTGCTTCAGCACCTTCATCTGCTTGGTTATATTTTCCTATTAAATCAAATTAATACGGTTAATTCGCCGAACCCGTGAAGTCCGGCATGAACCTTGAGTATAAAGTCGGTGAATGCCGTTGCATCTGCTTCACGTGCTCGTCTACGGCAAGCTATCCGCTTTAGCGCTTCGCGTTGCCAAGGAAGATATCGGCAAAATCATCGGCAAGCAAGGGCGAACGGCTGATGCACTGCGGACACTTTTAAATGCTGTTTCTTTTAAGGCAAAGACCCGTTCGCTGCTTGAGATCATCGAATAAACTGATAAACTGGCATTGCCAGGAGGTAGCCGCCATGATCGTCGTCAGAATCACCATGCAAGTGCTTCCGGAAAAACAGAAGGAACTGGTGCAAACCATTCTCTCGATGATCGTGTCCATGGAGAAGGTGGCGGGCTGTCTGAGTTACGCGCTTTTTTGCAATCTGGAAGATCGCAACCTTCTGAACCTTCTCGAAGAGTGGCAAACGCGAAAAGATCTGGATCAACATTTACGGTCCGATCTGTTTAGCGTTCTACTAGGAACCAAGAGCCTGTTGACCGAACCGCATGGAATTCACATCTACACGATCGATCAATCAGAGGGGATCGAAGCCGTCGCTAACGCCCGTAGGCAATAGCACGGCCGGGCTTTTGCTATTGCTTTCAAGGATCGACCTTTTGGTAATTCGGACCACCTGAGCAAAAAGAGGAAACGGGTGGCAAAGAGGGAAACACTCTGAAGCAGGCGTAACCATACCCCGCACGAGGAGAAATAGACATGGAATATATTTGGATGGTTTTAATCGGCATGACTGCCGGATGGCTTGCTGGGCAATTTATGACTGGCAAAGGGTTTGGTGTTGTTGGCGATATCTTTGTCGGCATAGTTGGCGCGTTGATCGGTGGGCTTCTTTTTGAGCGAGCCGGCATCTTTTCCGGAAACAGTCTGATGGGGAGTTTACTCGTCGCAGCCACCGGCGCAATTATCTTCTTATATGGCGCGCGAGTGCTAAAAAGGGCCTAGATGGAGGTGTGCAATGAAATCTTATCGCGTTAAAAACCTGATGGTCCCGCTTTCCGAGTATGCCACGGTATCCGAAACGGCGTTTCTGATCGAGGCCGTCAAGGCGTTGAGAGAAGCACAGGCGGCATTCGGCCAAAATCGATACAAACATCGCGCTATTCTGGTGTTTGACGCAAACGATCGTCTTGTCGGCAAGGTTAGCCAGCATGATGTAATTGAAGCCCTCGAACCGAACTACAAGGAGATGAAAAGTTCTGTAGATCATGGATCCATGCACCGCCTCGGTTTCAGCGACGAATTCGTCAAATCGACCAAGGAACAATACCACCTGTGGGAAAAAGCCCTTGAAAATCTGTGTGAAAAAGCGATCCATCTGAAAATCAAAGACATCATGTACGCACCCGGCAAAGGAGAATTCGTAAATGAAAGCGACACAATGGATGAAGCCATTCACCGGTTGATCATCGGACGCCACCACAGCCTGCTGGTGACTGCAGAACATGACGCGCGCGAAATCGTCGGCGTGCTCAGACTCGTGGATGTTTTTGAGTTCGTCAGCGATGCGATGCATGAATGTAAAGCGGAGTGAGAAAACCCGATGCAAACCTTGTTAGGCCAGCGGAAATAAATAAATCCGCCAGAATTGCGCCGGAGTGGGCTGGTCTTCAAGGCGCGCCAAATGAAAGCGTATTGGCATACGTGCCATTTGGGGTAACGCCTAAGACCGGCGCAAAGACAAGCAAAGCGGTGGATTTGTTTATTTCCGCTGGCCTTAACCTAATCAACGGACTGTTCGGCGGGCGACACGTAAAACACGAAGGTAGCTGTCATGACATCTGTTATCAAGTATTACGAGGGAATCAATTCGGTGGCCGTAATCGGCAACTATCTGCCCCGCCGATGCGGCATCGCAACCTTTACAACGGATCTGGTTGAAGGTCTGTCGGCGGAAGCACCCGGCATTAACTGCTGGGCGGCGGCCATGAATGACACACCCGACGGATATCCGTATCCGGATAAAGTACGCTTTGAGATCAACCAGAACAAATTGAGCGACTACAAAATGGCGTCTCAATTCTTAAATATCGGTCAGACGGATATTGTTTGCGTACAGCATGAATACGGTATTTTCGGCGGTCCCGCAGGCAGCCACCTGCTGAAATTAATAGGTGATCTACGCATGCCGGTGGTGACGACGTTGCACACGGTGTTAAATGACCCTCCACCGGACCATCGTCTCGTCATGGGCAAGCTGTCCGAATTGTCTGATAAATTGGTCGTGATGAGCCATAAGGCACTTGGCTTCCTCAAAGAGATCTACGCGGTGCCCGAAGAGAAAATCGTCTTTATCCATCACGGCATTCCGGATACACCCTTTATCGATCCCAGCTATAACAAAGACAAGTTCGGTGTGGAGGGCAAAAAGGTTCTGCTCACATTCGGCTTGCTTTCTCCCAATAAGGGTATCGAAAATGTATTGCAGGCGCTTCCGGCAGTCATCAAAAAACACCCCGATGTGGCCTATATCGTTTTAGGGGCAACCCATCCGCATATCTTGAAATTGCATGGGGATGCCTACCGTATCATGCTGCAGCAGCTCGTACGCAAACTCGATATCGGTGCGCATGTCATTTTTCAAAATCGTTTTGTTGAACTCAACGAGTTATGTGAGTTTCTCGGCATCGCCGATATTTACACAACTCCCTATCTTGAAGAAGCGCAGATTACCTCAGGGGCCCTTGCCTATGCCATGGGCACCGGTAAAGCCGTCATTTCGACGCCTTATTGGTACGCTACCGAGATGCTTGCCAATGGCCGGGGCCGAATTGTTCCCTTCAGCAATCCGGATGCCATGGCGGAACAGATCATCGACCTACTGGACAATGATATCGAGCGGCACGCCATGCGCAAAAAGGCCTATATATTCACTCGTGAGGCAGTGTGGAAAGAGGTTGCCCGGAACTATCTCCAGGTGTTCAGTGATGTAAAACAAAACCGAACCCGGAACCCGCGTCCACGGCATTCTTACGTTGAAAATATCAAGGCCATCACCAATTTCGAACTTCCGGAGATCAAGCTCGATCACCTCAAAGCCTTTACTGATGATACCGGCATCTTGCAGCATGCCAACTATACCATCCCCGATCGCACCCATGGCTACTGCACCGACGACAATGCCAGGGCGCTGCTGGTTGCCGCCATGGGGCAACGATACCTACCGACAAACGGCTGGGGGCTCGATTCACTCAGCGGTCATTATCTCGGATTTCTCCTGTATGCGTTCAATGAGAAAAAAGAACGCTTTCGCAATTTCATGACCTATTCGCGGCAGTGGACGGAAGAAATCGGTTCCGAGGATGCCCATGGTCGGGCGATCTGGAGTCTTGGCAACGCGGTGGCCTTTCTTCAAAACCCGGGGCATCTGGCAATGAGTACGACCCTCTTCAAAAAAGCCCTGCGAGCGATCGAAAATTTTCATTCGCCCCGGGCTATCGCATTTTGCCTCGTGGGTGTGCATGCCTACCTGGATAAATTCTCCGGTGACAGCGATGTGCGCAGGGTCCGGGAACTCCTGGCGATCAGGCTTTACGATCAGTTTAAAAACCATGCAACAGACGCTTGGCCCTGGCTTGAGAAGGCCCTGAATTATGCCAACGGGAAGCTACCCCATGCCCTGCTGCTCTCCGGCCAGCGGATGCAACACAGCGACATGGTGGACATGGGACTCGACTCACTCAAGTGGCTGCTGGCCATCCAGACCGAAGATGGCCACTTCGTGCCCATCGGCAGCAACGGATGGTATGGACAAGGCGGCCCCAGAGCCCGTTTCGACCAGCAGCCCATCGAGGCCAGCACCATGGTCGAAGCGTGCGTGAAAGCCTTTGAGATCACCCGGGATCAATCATGGTTCGACAAAGCAGTCATGTGTTTCAATTGGTTTCTCGGGCACAACGACCTCAACCTGCCGCTTTATGATGCCAAGACCGGTGGCTGCCGGGATGGGTTGATGGCGGACGGCATCAATCAAAATGAAGGTGCCGAGTCCTCCCTGGCCTGGCTGCTTGCGTTGATGACCTTGCAGAAGCTCTATGCCGACGAGATTTTAAACCAGCCGTCGTCACTGGACCCAGACTAACGTTACCGAATAAATAAAAGGATCAGTCATGCACATTGCAATGCTATCGCCGATTGCATGGCGTACGCCACCACGGCATTATGGGCCCTGGGAAAACGTAGCGTCACTTTTGACTGAGGGCTTGGTGTCGCGCGGTCATGATGTCACTTTGTTCGCAACCGCGGATTCTGAGACCAGCGCCAGGCTGCACGCTGTTTGCCCGCAGGGTTATGAAGAAAACCGCAAGCTGATACCCAAAGTCTGGGAATGCCTGCACATTTCAGAGCTCTTTGAGCATGGCGATGAATACGATATTATCCATAATCACTTTGACTATCTGCCACTGACCTACACCGGCCTGACCAACACCCCGGTGGTAACAACCATTCACGGCTTTTCATCGCCCGGAATTCTGCCGGTTTACAAGAAATACAACCGTAGCGTGTATTATGTTTCCATCAGCGATGCCGATCGATCACCGGAACTGGATTATATCAAAACCATCCATCACGGCATCGATATCCGGCAGTTTGATTTTCAGCCTGCTGCAGACGACGCCCTGCTTTTTTTCGGGCGTATTCACCCGGACAAAGGAACCCGCGAAGCCCTAAACATCGCCAGCGCATGCAGCAAAAAGTTGATATTGGCAGGCATCATCCAGGATCAGGCCTACTACGACCAGTATGTCGCCCCTCGCCTTGACGACAAGGCGATCTACATCGGCAGCGTCGGCCCAGATGAGCGCAACCGGTTGCTCGGCAGGACATGCGCGCTGCTGCATCCCATACAATTTGACGAACCTTTCGGGCTGTCGGTTATCGAATCCATGGCCTGTGGTACACCCGTGATCGCTTTTAACAGAGGCAGCATGCCTGAACTTATCGAAAACGGTAAAAGTGGTATTTTAGTGGGCAACGTGGACGAAGCCGTTGAGGCGGTTGCACGGATTAAAGAGATTGACCGCACAACATGTCGTCTCCATGTCGAACAGAATTTCACCGTTGACCGCATGATCGACGCGTATATCGGCGTATACGAAATGATTTTAAAGGACAATTCCGAATGAAAACAGGCAAACAAATAATCACCCGCTACAAAAAAAACCCCATCCTGACAAGCGAGGATGTGCCGTATCCGGTGGCGACCGTTCACAATGCCGGCATCGTCAAACACAATGGTCGTTACATCATGCTTTTCCGGTCGCATCTGCTAAACGGGCGCTCCATCATCGGCAGGGCCGACAGCGATGATGGTTTTTCATTTACGGTTCATCCCAAACCCTTTCTGACACCTTCGACGGACACTGTTTTTGCCGAATATGAAGCCTTCGGTGTCGAAGACCTTAGAATTTGTCCCATGGAGGGAGCGTACCTGCTGACCTATAGCGCCTATTCCCGTCACGGGGTAAGGATTGCCCTGGCGCGGACAAAGGATTTTCATAAGGTGGAACGGATCGGGCTAATCACCCAGGCCGACCTGCGCAACGTAGTTATTTTCCCTGAAAAATTTGGCGATCGATATGTCCGTTTGGACCGGCCGCATTCGGAAATTTCGCCCTGGTCGATCTGGATTTCCTATTCTCCCGACTTGGTGCATTGGGGAGACTCCCGGGTGATTATGAAGCCGGTGGCCTATCACTGGGATGAGATGAAAATCGGGCCCGGTGCAACGCCTTTCAAAACCGCTAAAGGCTGGCTGCATATTTACCATGGCGTTTTCAAGACCATGTCCGGAACGGTGTATCGACTCGGCGCGGCCCTGCATGACCTTGATGATCCGGCGGAGATCATCGGCGTTTCCGATCAATGGATATTGCAGCCTGAGGATCCTTGGGAGGTAAGTGGCTATGTGCCCAATGTGGTCTTTAGCTGCGGCGCTGTCCCGGAAGACGATGGTACCGTAAAAATATACTGGGGCGGTGCAGATACGGTTATGTGCGCCGGTACGGCGCTAATCGATGATCTGGTGGCCCTCTGCCTCTTGGCTTCCCGCCCGCCGCTTGAGGTGTCTGATCGCTGACCGAGAAATTAGGCCATGGCTCTAAGGCCTGTTCAGGATCGGCTTTCGAGCAGAAGCAGGGCGTGGAACCCTGTCTTGAAGAACAGACTTTCGAATTGGCGCACCCATTTTAATGGATATTCAGGATGCCATGATATGCAGGCAAAAAAGCACCAACGACTGAAGGTAAAGAGAAAAGCGATTAAGATCATAGGGGATACGTCACGGGTAATCACCCGGTTGCATTTGCCCGATGAGCGATCGCGCATCAATAAAATCATTCAACGGATAATCAGCATACCGGACACGGCGGCCGAAAGGCTGATGGCACAGATTATGGTTGACTTTGCCGGACGGCACGAAGACATCGGGCATGTTTTCGAACGGCACCTGCATGCGGTCAAGAATTATCTCCCTCCGCATACAGTACTCAGCAAGGTTCAGAAATCACTCATCGGCGCATACTTTACTAAGGAGTACGCCATCGAATCGGCTGCCCTTTTCAACCCGTCCATCGTTCCCCATCCTGATCAGAACCATTTGGACAAAGGCAGCCTGCGCTTTGTGATGAGCTTGCGGGCAACCGGCGAAGGTCATATTTCGTCAATCGTCTTTCGCAGTGGGGTCATTGACCGGAATAATCGGTTTCTCTTCGACCCGATCAGCGATTTCGTGGAAACACCGGATCTTCAATTAGACCCAGTATACAAACGCAGTCCTTTCGCGCGCAAACTAAACGAGATGGGGGTTGGCAATGAGATCACCGTTCATATTCTCAACCAGCTACCGGATGATTTTACGTATGATGCGTTGATGGAAAGAATTGGAACCCTTCGTGAAAAACCACTATTTCCCAAGGATCTGCAAAACAGAGCTTTCGAGGTGATGTGGTGGCTTGCCAATTCTAATTATGTGGTGGGGTTTCACCCCGATCACCGCATATCCGAACGGGTGATCTTTCCGGTTTCAAAAAACGAAAGCCGCGGCATTGAAGATGCCCGTTTCGTTCAATTTTTCGATGACCGGCAAATAGCCACTTATTATGCGACCTATACCGCCTACAACGGGCATACGATCCTGCCGCAATTGATCGAAACCAAAGATTTTATTAAATTCAACATTGTCACGCTCAATGGCAAAGCCATTAAAAACAAAGGCATGGCACTTTTCCCGCGTAAAATTGGCGGTCGTTATGCCATGCTTTCTCGCCAGGATGGTGAAAACAATCATATCATGTTTTCCGACAATATCCATTTCTGGCAGAAGTCCCAAATTATCCAGGAGCCTGAATATCCATGGGAATTTATCCAGATCGGCAACTGCGGGTCCCCTGTGGAGACCAATGAGGGCTGGATCGTACTCACCCACGGTGTCGGGCCCATGCGTCAATATTGCATTGGCGCCATCCTTCTCGATCTCGAAGAGCCTTCAAATATGATCGCCCGCCTGGACGAACCATTACTTGCCCCGCATGAAAAAGAGCGCGAGGGATATGTCCCTAATGTAGTTTACTCCTGTGGTGCGATCATTCACAATGACGAGTTGATCATCCCCTACGCCATGTCTGATATCAATTCCGGAATAGCATCTGTTGAAGTCGCCGAGTTGCTTTACCGTATGCGCGCAATAGCCTAGCAAATTTAAAATTAGTGAACGCAACATCCTACGGATAATCAGTGCCATAATCTTATCGATAACTCGGAATCAACGCAGGGATTCGACCGATGAAGACAAAGGCGGGAAAAAAAATGATTACACTGATTGGAAAGAGCGTTTCGCCGGGGATGGCCAAAGGGAAGGCATATATATACAAAGATGTACTGCTACGAGACTCCGAACTCTATTTAATAGACCGCACCCAGATCGGTGAGGAAAAGGCCAGAATACAAAAGGCAATCGAAGATGTAAGAAAATGCCTGGCTATCGATGCCAATCAGATCGAGGGTAAGCTGGGTAAGCAATCGGCTGATATCTTTCGCGCCCAGGAGGCGATTCTTCGCGACACCCATGTTGTCAGGGAAATGAAGCGGGTTTTGGAATCAGACCTGCTCAATGCCGAGCAAGTGGTCAGAACGGTATTTAGAATGCTTGCTCGCAGATTCAGGGACATAGACGATGAAGTGATCCGGGAACGTGGAGATGACATAGACGATTTATCCCGCCGGTTATTGTTGTCTTTAGCGGGAATTCACGCCCACAGCCTCGAGAACCTGCCTCAGAGCACGGTGATCGTCGCGCGTCGGCTACTGCCCTCGGACACAGTATTTCTGGCACGCTCGTCCACCGTAGCGGTGCTGGCAGAGTTCGCCGGTCCGGCAGCTCATGCGGCGCTTCTCGCTCGCGAGCTCGGCATCCCATGTGTGGGTGGGATTCCCCAGTTATTAGACACGATACACGCTGGAGACATGCTGCTTGTGAATGGGACCGAGGGAACGGTTGTGATCAACCCGGACACGCATGCCTTGAAAAGGTACGAAAGATCTTATGAGCAAGCGCGAACACGTATGGAAAGGGTGAAACAAATCAGCCTCGTCGAAGAAACCGTCACATTGGACGGGGTTGAAATTGCTGTCATGGCCAACGTCCGCAGTCGCGAGGATGTCGAGCTCGCTATGGAACGCGGAGCTGATGGAATCGGATTGTTCCGGACAGAACCGTTCTTTCTTTCAGCCAAACATTTTCCTTCAGGCGAAGGATTTGCCAAATTTATTCTTGACAGCCTTTACCCAGCACGCGGAAAGCATATCGATGTTCGGCTCCTCGACATTGGTGCCGACAAGAACCCAATCTACCTGCATCTGCCACCGGAACCCGATCCCTTCCTGGGACGGCGAGGTGTTCGTGTGCTTCGTGAATATCCCGAACTGTTGGAAGCGCAGCTGCGGGCTTTGCTGGAAGTGTCTCAACAAATTTCCATTGGGGTTCTGATACCCATGGTGACGACAGAGGTCGATGTGGCTCGAGTCACGGGGCTTTTCCAAAGCCTTGCCGTTGAAATGGGCATTCGCGAATTGCCGCGCATCGGTTCGATGATCGAGACCCCGGCTGCGGCATTATCGGTCCCTTCTTTGAAGAAGCATGTGGACTTTTTCAGCATCGGCTCGAATGATCTCACGCAGTATACCATGGCCGCCGGACGAGAGAATCCACTGGTAAATGAGTATTTCATTGACGATCATCCAGCGGTGTTGAGGCTTATCGAACTGGTTGTAGAGGAATCCGGTGACACGCCCGTGTCAATTTGTGGGGAGCTTGCAAGCCGGATCGATGCCATCCCTAAATTACTGAGAACCGGAATTCGGTCACTCAGTGTAGCCGCCGCATTGGTTCCGGAGGTCAAGATTGCCATAAGGGGAATTGATATCAAAAAAAGGAGAGAATTGTGAAGCTGACCAAGTCGGGATTGGAATAAAAAGAGGTGATCGAAAAAGCAATGAGAGATCAGGTCATTATTTGTTTCCGCTGGCTTAAATCCGGATTAACCAGCTGGATCCGACAGCTTGGACAGTTGATGCTGTTTTAGCTTGGACTAGGATGCCCTATGCAGCGCTATAAAATTCTTCATCGTACCTACTATAATTTCTCAGAAATGGTGAGCCTAGACCCCCATTACCTGCGCCTTCGTCCGCGGGAGGACTATGAACTGCGCATCGAATCCTCTACCTTGACGATCACACCTCCGGCGACCCTGCTGTGGCAACGGGACGTGGAGGGAAATTCAGTGGCCACCGCAACATTCAATTCGCCGACCAACCAGCTTGCGATCGAAAGCGAAGTAATCATCCAGCAATACAACGAAGCACCGCTCGACTTTCTGGTCGACGATTACGCCATCGGTTACCCGTTTACCTATCAGTCGGATGATAGGATTTTGCTTTCGCCCTATATGGCACCTGGGGTGCAGGGGACAACCAACCTGCTGGTTGAATGGCTTTCGCGTATATGGAAACCAGCTGATCGAATTCAAACCTACACGCTATTGCATCAGATCTGCACCCACATCCATGAATCGCTGTCGTATCGCGTGCGGGAAGAACCCGGCGTACAAACTGCCGAGCATACACTATCATCCGGTACTGGCTCCTGCCGTGATTTTGCGGCGCTATTCATGGTCGCAGCACGATGTTTGGGGTTCGCCGCTCGCTTTGTGAGTGGATATCTTCACGCACCCCCATCGACAAGTAGTTTGGGAGCGACCCATGCGTGGGCCGAGGTGTACCTGCCGGGCGCTGGCTGGAAAGGGTTCGACCCTACAATCGGAGAAATTGCCGGACCCGATCATTTTGCCGTGGCGGTGGCAAGATTGCCCGAATCCGTTCCGCCAATAGCGGGGTCCTTCGTTGGCACTTCGGGATCGCGTCTTGATGTTGGCGTGTGGGTAACCATGTTGCAGTAAAGAGCGACTCCTGCTTTTGTGAATCAGGAAGTCAAATCTTCTGTTTACAAAATACGAGAACAGGTGATCCAGTACGATGCGTCATGGGGCGAGCTGTAGCGCCCTGAGCTGTTTCAGCTTGCGCCGAGGTGCCTCGCGACTGATGCCCAGAATTTGAGCCGTTCTGGATTTGTTTGCGGGGCAGGATGCAGTCTATTGCTAACTGCGAGTCCGAGAGGCCGGCCTGGAGAAATCGCTTAATCGGCATCTGCGCCATCGCTACCCGTTCGCCAATGGTGGGTTTGTTCACAACCTCCACACCCGGCCTCATGACGCGTTGGTTTTTTCGGGTGCCTAAGGGCGCGGGTTGGTAAAAACGGTGCTCGAATCACCGCCAGCTGCGGTTGTCCATTCCCCGGACCCGTTTTTTCGACCGGTTATTCCGAGCGGGCCAGGACCTGGCAGACCGAGGCGATCAGTTCGATTTGGGGAACAATGCTGCCCACATCCACAAATTCGTCCGAGCGGTGGGAATTGGCCCCAATGGGTCCCATACCGTCGATGGTGGGGATGCCCAGTGCGGACGAGAAGTTGCCGTCCGAACAACCACCGGTGGTGATCGAAGCGATAGAGATGCCGATCTGCCCGGCCTGTTCCTCGAGCACCCGGAAGCGGTGCATGGTTTTCTTTGCCGCTGCGGAGCACGGTGACATGCGCCGAAACACCCTCGGGAGCCGATTGGTTAAAGCGCTGCACGGCAAACACCTGGTGGGCGATCTCGACGGCGGCATTGGCGCCCTTTTCCGGCTCCACGCCGGCATGTGCTGCCACCCCCCGGGCCATGATCCGGAAACTGCCGCCGCCTTTACGATTCAGAACGAAGCGATGCCCCGGTCGACAGGGCTCGAAAACGAACACCCGCTGGCTGTTGCGCGCCTGATTTTCAATCCATGCGCGTGATGCCGCCGATCCCACTTCCTCATTCCCGTTGAGACAGACCCGAATGGCGAGCCGGTCCGAATTCCGAAGAAATGCAGAATTTCAAGGGTGTACAGGGCCACCACCAGCAGAATCAGGGTCGCACCCGGAAAAAGGGTCAGCCACCGCATGCCGAGGTAGATGCAGTTTCTGCCGAGATCATCATGCCGATGGACGGTTCGGTGAGGGGAACCCCGACCCCAGGAAACTCAAGGTGGCTTCGAGCATGTTTGCCACGGCAGGCAGCGTCAGAAGCGCGACTATAAGGATTAGGTGTTACGCTTTAAAACTTCTGCCTCCTTTACCGGTTAATGGGTCATTGCGCTGTCGCGCGGGTATACAGATGGCAGGCGGCCCGATGGCCGCCGCCGAAATCGGTCATTTCCGGTATGTTTTGGTCGCAGATGGTCATGCGCTCGGGACAGCGGGTATGGAACCGGCAACCGGGGGGTGGATCGATGGGACTGGGCACATCGCCAGTGAGGACGATGCGTTTCCTTTTTCGCGCCGGGTCCGGCACGGGAACCGCCGAAAGCAGCGCCCGGGTGTAGGGGTGCTTGGGCGACCCATAGAGGTCCTTGTAGGCAGCCGATTCAACGATCTTGCCCAGGTACATGACGATGATCCGATCGCAAATGTATTCCACCACGGCCAGATCGTGGGAGATGACGATCAGTGACAGTTGGAAGTCGGCCTTGAGCTTCATGAGCAGATTGATGATCTGGGCCTGGATGGAAACATCCAGCGCCGACACCGGTTCGTCACCGATGATCACCGAGGGGTCCAGGGCCAGGGCCCGGGCGATGCCGATGCGTTGACGCTGCCCCCCTGAGAATTCGTGGGGATAGCGGCGGCCCTGCTCCGGGGAAAGGCCGACCGTATCCAGCAGAAAGGCCAGCCGCTCGCGGCGCTGCCTGCCGCTGAATAGGTCGTGAACGTCCATGGGATCGGAAAGGATCTCGTTGACCGTCATGCGCGGGTTGAGCGAGGAGTAGGGGTCCTGAAAAATGAGCTGCATCTCCCGTCGCAGGCGCTTCAGCGCCCTGCGGCCCATCTTGGCTACATTTTCACCTTTCCACAATACCGTGCCGCTGGTGATGGGGAGCAGCCGGGTGAGCGCCATGCCTGCCGTGGTTTTGCCGCAGCCCGATTCTCCGACGATGCCGAGGGTTTCGCCCCTTGCCAGTTCGAAGCTGACCCCGTCCACGGCAAACACATAGCCGATCGTTCGGGAAAGGATCCCGCGTTTGATGGGGAAGTGGACCTTCAGGTCCTGGACCGCGATCAGGCGCTCGTTCATGAAAAGGGCGTCTCCAGGTGCAGCCGGCAGCGGATCCTGCGACCGCCGGCGATGTCGCCACGCTCGGGTTTCATTTTTCGGTTGTAATCGGCATGCAAGTCAATTCATTTTTGAGTTTTTCGAAGATGTCGTGTAGGATGATCTTGACAGATTGTTTAGGTTTGAGCGGCGAATGGAACATGAATCTAAGGAGGAGATCATGCGGGACGTTGTCATCGTCAGCGCCTGTCGCACGGCCATCGGCGCCTTCGGCGGTACATTGAAAAGCCTTAACGGCGCGGCCCTGGCCAGTGTGACCATGCAGGAAGCCGTTCGCCGGGCGGGTGTCGATCCGGCTGTCATCGACGACGTTCGCTACGGCTGCTGCCTCGAGCACCACGACACCCTCAACGTCAGTCGTGTGGGTGCGCTGATGGCGGGTATCCCGATCACGGTTCCGGCGGTCACCATCAATCGGGTCTGCATATCCGGCATGGAGGCGGTGGTGTCCGGCATGGCCATGATTCAGGCCGGCATGGCCGATGTCGTCCTGGCCGGTGGCGTGGAGCACATGTCCGGTGTGCCCTACAGCGTACCCAGTGCGCGCTGGGGCGCCCGCCTTCAGGATCAATCATTCGTGGATGCCATGATGCACGCTTTGCACTGCGGTTCCCACCTGCTGCCGCTTGACGCAACGGCACCGTTGGACACCACCCGGGCACCGGCCAGCCATTTTATTGGCAGACCTTACATCATGGGCCACACGGCCGAGTTCATCGCCCAAAAAATGGGTATCGGCCGGCAGGAGATGGACGAGGTCGCTCTGCGCAGCCAGAACAACGCCGAGCGGGCCACCCGGGACGGGTTGTTTGCGGCTGAGATCGTGCCCGTGCCGGTTCCCCGGCCAAAACGGGCCCCATTGGATTTTGACAAGGACGAGCACTTCCGGCCGGGCCTGACCATGGCCCAACTGCAAAAACTGCCGCCGGTGTTCGTCCCCGAAGGCGGGACCGTCACGGCCGGCAACGCCAGCGGGATCAACGACGGTTCGGCCGGCATGCTGCTCATGTCAGCCGACAAAGCCCGGGAACTGGGGCTGCCCCCCCTGGCCAGGATCGCAGCGGTGGGAAAAGGCGCCTGTCATCCCGCCGTCATGGGGCTGTCACCGGTACCGGCCGTTCAGGATCTGATGCGGCGCAGCGGGCTCACAGTCGCCGACTTCGAACTGGTGGAGATCAACGAGGCCTTCGCGGCCCAGTACATCGCCTGCGAGCGGGAGCTGGGGTTGAATCGCGAGATCACCAACGTCAACGGCTCCGGCATTGGGCTGGGTCATCCGGTGGGCGCCACCGGTTGCCGCATCATGGTCACCCTGTTGCACGCCATGAAACACCACGGCAAAAACCTTGGACTGGCCACCCTGTGCGGTGGCGGCGGGGTTTCCATGGCCTGCGCCCTCGAATTGGTCTAGGGACTAATACCTAATTTCGGGCGGACGAGCTCAGCTCCGCAAAATCCCAGTAGAAGTACTCGTGGGTCGCGGGACCGCTGCCGTCGGCCTGCCGGGCGATTTCGTTCTCCCTGAGTTCGATGCGGCGGATTTTGCCGCTGATGGTCTTGGGCACCTCGGTCACGAACTCGATGATGCGCGGAATCTTGAACTTGGCCAGGATGTCGATGGTGTGCCTGAAGAGCTCGCCGGCCAACTCGCGCGACGGCGCATGCCCGGCATTGAGAATCACATAGGCCTTGACCAACTGGTGGCGCTTGGGGTCCGGTGCGCCGACAACGGCGGCTTCGGCCACGGCCGGGTGTTCGACCAGGGCGCTTTCGACCTCGAACGGTCCCACGCGGTAGTCGGAGGACTTGATCACGTCGTCGGCGCGGCCCACGAACCACCAGTACCCGTCGGCATCGACCGATGCACGGTCGCCGGTGTAGTAATAGTTGTCCACGAAGACGCTGGCCATCTTTTCCGGGCTGCCGATGTACTCGGTAAACAGGCCCAGGGCGCGCCAGCGGTCCAGTCTGACCACGATGTGACCCGGCTCGTCCGGGACGGTGACCGGTTGGCCGGCGTCATCGACCAGGGCCACGTCGTACATGAACGAGGGATGTCCGAAGGAGCCGCTGCGCATGTTGCCGGCCATCCAGGGCGGGTTGCCGATCATGGCCGTGGATTCGGTCTGCCCGTAAAAATCCCGGATTTCGGTGCCGGTGTGGCGTTTCCACTGGGTGATGACCTCGGGGTTGAGCGGCTCGCCGGCACTGATCGACTGACGCAGGGCCGACAGGTCGAAGCGTTCCATGTCCAGATTGATGAACATGCGCCAGGCCGTTGGCGGGGCGCAAAAGGTGGTGATCTTGCAGGCCGCCACGGTGTTGAGGTACTGCGTGCCGTCCAGGGCCGCAAAGTGGAATCCGGATGCCGTGGCGCCCACGTTCAGGGGGGCGAAAAAGCTGCTCCAGGCCCACTTGGCCCAACCCGGCGCGCTGAGGTTGTGATGGGTGTCGTCGGGCCGGATGCCGATCATCACGGCCGTGGAAAGGTGGCCGATGGGATAGGATGCGGCGGTGTGGCCGACCTTTTTGGGAAGGCCGGTGGTGCCCGAGGTGAAAAAACAGAAGAGCAAATCGCTGGGTCTGGTTCGGGCGGCCTCGGCTTGCTCGGCCTCTTTTCCCAACTCGCCGTAGCTGACCCAGCCCGCCTTCTGGCCCAGGACGATTTTGATTTTGGGCGCAACGCCGGTGGCGGCGATGGCCTCGTCCATCATGTCCGTGAAGGCGGCATCGCACACGATCGCATCCGGGGCATAGTTATCGAAGCGGTACTGCAATTCGCGCATGGTCATGGTGGTGGCCGTGGGGACGATGACCAGGCCGCCCTTGATGCAGGCGTGGGTGGCAAACCAGGTTTCCGGTACGATGGGGACCATCATGACCATGTTGTCCCCTTTTTCGACGCCGGCATGGCGCAGCGCGTTGAGGCACTGATTGCCCCTGGCGGCGAATTCCTTGTAGGTGAACCGTTTTTGGTCGCCGGTGTGGATATCGGCCCAGATCAGGGCCGTTTTGTCGCCGTGCGCCTGGACATGCAACCCTTCGAATATTTCGTCGGCCCAGTTGAAATAGGTCGGCAGCGCCATGGCATTGAGTTTTTCGAAAAAGGATCGGGCGGCCGCCGCCTTGTCGGCATTGTCCGCCATCATGTTCAACGCCATGACTTCCTTGAACAGGGATTGGATCTGCATTGTTGACCTCCTCGACACGTTTGCCGGTTAACAGGTTGTGCAATTTTGCCCTGGGGAAGAGGTAGACTTATCACCAGAACCGCGCGGATTCAACGACTGCTTCAACTGATTGAAATTTATTAATTTCATTCAATTTAAAAAGCTAAAATCAAACCATTTTTTCCAGCCGGGCCGTTGACATGCGGCTTCTCAAAGTTCATACAATTAAGTGTAAACTATGACGAATAAAGATAGGCCATGAAGACAACAGCCAAGGACCTGCGGTTTAATTCAAAGCGGCTTCTCGATACGGTCGCGAGGGGGTGAGGAGGTTGTGATAACCTTTCGCGGAAAACCCTGCGCTAAACTCATTCCCTACCGGGAGAACGATAAAGCTCTCGTAACAAACGAATTGTTTGGCATCTGGAAAGATAACGAAGCGGTCCAGGACATCGATGGATATGTCGAGAAATTGAGAAAAAGAAGATTCTAAAAGGGCTTGAAACCCAGAAGTTCCGCCCCTGACGGTTCAACACCGCTTGGCGGTTCGGGTAGACGAGGAAGGATCGCGCCAATGAACGATGAACGCGAGTGGCTCGCCACCGCCGTCGAAAAGGCCCGCCATCTGGTGGTATTCACGGGGGCGGGGATATCGGCCGAAAGCGGTATTTCTACCTACCGGGGAGACGATGGCATCTGGGACCGATACGATCCGAAAAAGTTTGCCGATATCGATCAGTTTCTGGCCGATTCGACCTATTACTGGAATTTTTTCCGAGAGGTCCGCTATCCCATGATTGCCAAGGCCCGGCCCAATGCGGCCCATTTCGCTCTGGCCGACCTGGAAAGAAAAGGCGCCCTGAGGGCCGTGATCACCCAGAACATCGATGGATTGCACCAGATGGCCGGAAGCGACCGGGTTCTCGAACTGCATGGCAACACCCGGCGCATCGATTGCCTGAAATGCGGGCACCGGCACACCATGGACGCCATTTTCGAGCTGCTCGACCAGCAGCTTCCTCCGCGTTGTGTGCGATGCGCGGGGGCCGTCAAGCCCGATGTGGTGTTTTTCGGAGAAGCGCTTCCAGCGGATGTTCTGCAAGCGGCGGTCGACCAATCCCGGACCTGCGACCTCTTCGTGGTTGTCGGCAGTTCCCTGGTGGTTCATCCGGCTGCGGCGCTGCCGGCCATGGCCAGGCAGAATGGCGCCCGGCTGGTTATCATCAACAAGGACCCCACCCCCTTGGACAGCCTGGCCGTAAAAGTGTTCCGGCATCCGGCTGCCGCCCTTTTGGGGGGATTGGGTTTATGCCTCATCGAATAATTACTACAACATACCAGCGGTCATGCGGTCGCCTGCAAGGTTGCCGTGGCCGTGTCACAAAAATCCCCAAAAATCGGGGCAACTCGTTTTGATGTGCCAAGTCCGATGATTGCTTGGAAACGGATCGATACGGCTATCTTGCCCGATGGCCGTCGAATGCTGCACCTGATGCGGCGTGGCGATGAATTTTCCATACGCGGGGATGGATTCGAGCTGATGAACAGCCGGATGCACGGCTCGGAGGAGGTTCTGGCGCGCCTGGTCTGCCAGCGCTTGACCGGCAGGTCGCATGTGCAGTTGCTGATCGGCGGCCTGGGTATGGGGTACACCCTGGCCGCCGCCCTCGACGAGATGCCTGCTGACGGCCGGGTGACGGTGGCGGAACTGGTGCCGGCGGTGGTGGCCTGGAATCGCGGGCCGCTGGCGCATTTGGCCGGTTGGCCTCTGGCGGACGAGCGGGTCAATGTTCGTGAGATCGACGTGGACTTGGCCATCCATTCGGCAGCGGCGGATTATGATGCCATTGTCCTGGATGTGGACAACGGTCCCGATGGCCTGACGCGCCTGGAAAATGATCGACTCTACGGTTCGCGCGGGTTGGCGGCGGTTTTTGCGGCCCTTCGTCCCGCAGGTCTGCTGGCCGTGTGGTCGGCGGGGCCCGATAACGCCTTTGCCGCGCGATTGCGGCGAGCCGGATTTTTGGTTGAAACCATCCGTGTCGCCGCTCGTGGTCGACGCGGCGGTGGGCGTCACACGATCTGGCTGGCAACGCGCAGTCGCAAGGATATTGAAGGGTAGGTTACAGCCGCACCCTTATACTGCTAACGGTACTGTAATTGATACTATGTTCTCCTTCGTCATGTCCGGATTCAGCCGCCGATCTGGCCGAGCAGGTCGCCGTAGAGTCGCCGGGTGGTCGGACCGACGGCGCCGTCGCCGATCGTCCTGCCGTCGATGCGGGTGATGGGAAGTACTTCGGTGATGGTGCCGGTCAGAAAGACCTCGTCGGCTGCCAGCAGGGCCGTTTTGTCGAAAAAACGCTCCGCGACTGGCAGACCGGCGGTCCGGCAAAGGTCGATGACCACCTTGCGGGTGATGCCGGGCAGGATGCGGGGGGTCAGCGGGTGGGTCAGAAGTGTTCCGTCCTTGACGATAAACAGGTTCGAACTGGTCCCCTCGCGCACCTCGCCGCTTTCGGCGACGAAGATGGCGTCGAAAACGCCGGCCTCGACGGCCTGCTGCTTGGCCAGTACGTTGGGCAGCAGCTGGACCGTCTTGATGTCGCAGCGGCCCCAGCGGATGTCGGGCACGGTGATGGCGGCGGCGCCCTTTTGGCGAAGCTCGGCCGGTTTTTCGTGAACTTGGCGCACGGTCATGACGAACTGCAGCGGGCCGGGGGCGGGAAAGGCGTGGTCGCGCGCGGCGACACCGCGCGAAATCTGGATGTAAACGCCGGCCCGGTCGATCCCGGCCTGGGTGAACAGCGTCTCGATGGCCTGGTGGATCGTGTCCCGGGTCAACGTTGGAAAAGCCAGTTCGCTCATGGAGCGTTCGAGCCGATCCAGGTGAAGGTCCAGGCAGAATAGGCGGCCGCGGTAGCTGGCCACGAATTCATAGACCGCGTCGCCGAAGTTGTAGCCGCGGTCGTCGATGGGGACCATGGCCTTGTCGATGGGCATGATTTCGCCGTTCAGGTAGGCTAATTCAGGCATTGGTTCTCCTTGATCGCCATTGTTGGGGGGTGTCTTTCACCTGAAACATCACATTTATCATGTTCTACCCATTCGGGCCATCTCTTTGGTAAAAAAGGGTGCGTGGTTGGAAGTGAAAAAGGGCGGGTCACGATCGAGGATCGGCCTGATCGGGGTCGATTTTTTAAAGGATTTGGCCAAAAAACGCCTGACCCGGTCACGCTGCCACCCGGCGGGGTGGATGAATTCCCGGTACAAGGAGAGGTCGCCCGCGTAAAAGTCGACCGTTTCCAGCTGGCCGGCTTCACGGCTGTAGGCCGGCAGGTTGAAGATGGCCAGATTGAGAAAATCGATGGACTGGGCATGACACCGGGTGAAGGCCAGCGTCCGCTGCGCGCAGGCTTCGTTTTCGGCCGGCGTGCCAAAGAGCAGGTAGACGTATGTGGCGATGCCGGCCTGGTGAACGGTCCGCAAGGCCCGGGACACGGTCGCGACCTGGATGCCTTTGCAAAGCGCATCCAGGACCTTTTGATCTCCGGACTCCACGCCCAGCTTGAGCATGACGCAGCCCGCTGCGCGCAGGCCCCGTACGAAGTCCGGCTGGCAAAGGTGCCGGGTGATCCGGGCGAATCCATACCAGGGCGCTGGCGGCGGGTGTTCGATCAGGTGCCGCATCAGGCGGGGTGCCAGGGCATTGTCCAAAAAATGGATCAGACCGGACGACGTCTGCACCGCCGATCGATCCAGATCCTGGCCGATGTCCTGGGGATCGTCGCTGAGGTAGGCGCCGTCCTGGCTGTTTTCGGGGCAGAAGGCGCATTTTTTCCAGTAGCATCCCCGTGAGGCGGCGTAGGGCAGCACCCGGGTCGGCGCCAGGTAGCGGTCCAGGTCCGCGGGCGCAAAGTCATAGCCGGTGATGGGAAGCGGGTTGCCGGTCTGACCGGTGCACAATTCGATCAGCCGCCGTTCGCCGGGCCCGCGGATCATTTCGTCCACCAGGCCCGCGAACGGGTTTCCCAGGTCGGGAATGGCCATCCAGGAGCTGACCAGCCCGCCGCCGCAGACCAGCTTGGCCCCCGGCAACAGCTGCCTGACCAGGCCGACCATGGCAAAGGCGCACAGGGCCTGGCTCATGAAACCGATCGACATGCCGACGATGTCCGGCGTGCGCTGGGTGAACAGGTGGCGCAGGGTGGCCGAAAAGATGCTGAAAAAGGGGTTGGCCCTGAAATTTTCGGCGGCAAAGATCAGATCGGCGCTGCGCACCGGCGACAGCCGGGAGGTGGTGTAGTTGGACAAGGTGATGGCGGCATCGGCGGTCCGGCCAGCCAGCCGGAGCACCCGGGCGGTGTCCATCACCGCGCGTTTGTAGCGGTCGCGGTTGCCGTAGAGGTCGCAGGTGCGCAGGGCCGCGAGGTTGGCCTGCCGGTGGGTCACCGCCCGGCGCGACCAGGTGTCCTCAGCCGCCCGGGGCGCCGCGACGGTGCCGAGCAGGGTGTCGAGGTTGGCGTCGTAGGTGCGGCAGTCGACGCCGCAAGAGCGCAGGGCAAAGGCCAGCTTGGCCAGCCCGGCCGGCGCTTCGCAGGGCTTGGCGACCGGGGGATGGATCAGCAGGATGGATTTCACGTAAGCGTTCACAGGGCACCGCATCTGCTTTGTTCCCGGGCACTTGAAGTATGACCAATACGTCTGCGTGCCCGGCGCCGACCATCTGCGGTGCCCTGTAAACGCTTACTGATCCGGCAGTTGCAGTAAATTGGGCATTTCGACCCTGTGAACACGTACGATTTCACGCCTCAAGCTCGTCCAGACGCTTTTCGAATTTCTTCTCCAGGAGCTGACGTCTTTCGTCGGCGGCTTCCATTTCGGCAAAGCGGGATTCGATGATCTCCTGGCAGCTGCGGATCTGCTGGGAGAGGGGGCCGATGCGGCTGCCGTCGCCTTTTTGGGAAGCGGTCACCATCTCCTGGTTCAACGTCTCCAGCAGGGCTTCGTTGGTCTCGATGGTTTTCTCGGCCGCGGCGATGGCGTCTTCCATGGGCTTGAGCACCTTGGATTTTTCGGTGATGATTTCCGAGCGCAGGCGCCGAAGCTCCTTTTTGGTCAGCTTGGGCAGGGCGGCTGCCGGGGGTTCGTCTTCAGCGTCCCTGCTGCGCGTCATGGCCGGCGCGTCCCCCCAGCCGCCCTTATCGAGAAAATCCTGGTAACTGCCGTGGAACACCCGTGCGCCGTCGTCTCCGAACACGATCAGCCGGTCGGCCAGGGCGTGCAGAAACATTTCGTTGTGGGTGACCATGATGACCGCGCCGTCGAAATCGTCGATGGCCGCCAGCAGGGCGTCGCAGGCATCCATGTCCAGGTGGTTGGTGGGCTCGTCCAACATCAGCAGGTTGACTGGTGTCACCAGCAGCTTGCCCAGCATTACGCGGCTTTTCTCACCGCCGGAAAGAACGCTGATTTTTTTGAGGGCGCTGTCGCCTTCGAACATCATGGCGCCGCAGATGTTGCGGGCTTTCTGGCGGTCCACGTCCGGTTGGGCATAGAGGATCTCCTCCTCGACGGTGCGGCTGTCCACCAGGCTCTGGATGTTGGTCTGCTCGAAAACCCCGGCCTCGGTCTGGGGGTTCAAGACGATCTGACCCGAGGCCGGCGGCAGGGTCCCGGCCAGCACCTTGAGCAGGGTGGTCTTGCCCTTGCCGTTTTTGCCTACCACGCAAATGCGCTCGCCGGCCAGAATGGAGAAGTCTAGATCGACGAAAAGGGGCCGGGAGGCGCCCCAGGCAAACGAGAGCCCCTCGGCCGTCAGGACCTGCTTGGCCTTGAACGGTCGGGCGCGAAAAGAGAACTCCAGGCCCTTGAGGTGGTCCAGCTTGTCCTTTTTCTCCATCTTGGCCAAGGTCTTGATGCGCGATTGCACCATGTTGGCCAGGCGGGCCTTGGCGCGAAAGCGCGAAATGAAAAGGCGGATCTCTTTTTCGCGGCGTTCGTCGTTGATGCGGGTCTTTTCGTAAATCTCTTCGTCCTGGGCGATGCGCTCATAGTAGGCTTGGGTGTTGCCGTCGATCTTGCGGGCTTTTTTGCGGTGGATGCCGACGGTGTGGGTCACCAGCTTGTCCATGAACCCGCGGTCGTGTGTGATCAGCATCAGTTCGCGCGGCCATGAGAGCAGGAAGTTCTCGATCCAGCGGATAGAGGTGATGTCCAGGTAGTTGGTCGGCTCGTCCAGCAGCAGCAGATCCGGTTCGCTGACCAGGACCTTGGCCAGGTTGAGCCGCACCTGGAAGCCGCCCGAAAAATCGTGCGGGTTTCGGGCCATGTCTCCGTCGGAAAACCCCAGGCCGGCTAGAATCTTTTCGACCTTCCAGTGGTGATCCCGTTCGGCCGCCGGCAGGCCCTTCATCCCTTCGGCCAGCACCGTGTCGGCCGTGAAGCGGATGTGCTGCTGCACGTGACCGATGCGATATCCTTTGGGCATGCTGATGCTGCCGTCGTCGTAGCCCTCTTCGCCGATGATGATGCGAAACAGCGTGGATTTGCCGTGGCCGTTGCGCCCCACCAGGCCCACGCGCTCCTTGGCATTGACCTTGAAGCTGACGCCGTCGAAAAGGACGCGGCCGCCAAAGCTTTTACTGAGGTTTTCGATGCTGATCATCGCTCAACGGTTGCCATCGCATTTGGGGTTGACTCTGGCCGGCTGCGGCCGGGATCGTCGATTTCGGCCTGATATAGTTGAAGCTCCGGCGGGTGTCAATGCCGTTGCCTTTCGCGCAGCCGGGATTTAGGGTCGGCGATCCGGCCCCGGGACAGCACACGGCGCACCCACATGCGACCCATTCGCCCGATCAGGTTAAACAGCCCCAGGCTCACCGGCAGCGTTCTTTCGGCCCAGGGCGGCAGGTAGCACAGGCGGATCAGGTCGCGGTAAAGCGCCTGCATGTCCGCCGCGGCGATGAATACGCGATTGCCATGGCGTTCGAACCCCCAGGGATCGGCCATTTTGGCGGCCGCCGCGGCGCCGTTTCGGATCGTGATGGCAGCCCTAAACGGGCCATCCGGGCGATAGGGTGCTGCGGCATGGTTGTCGAGCGCCGCCACGGCCGCGGCGGCCAGCGCATGTCGCCAGTGGTGTACGCCGGACGTTTGCAGGGCGGTTCCCTTGTGGATGGACCAGGTGCGAATGCCGGGAATGCGTTCACGGGCCTGGTCGCAGGCCGCCGGGCAGCCCGAAAAGAAGATGGTCGGCAGGTCGAAGGGCGCCAGGGAGGCGCTGAACAGTTCCACCTCGGCCAGGGGGCGGCCGTCGACGGTCACGGATGCCAGGCGCGAGGTGAGGGTGTGGGGCAAAAAACCGTCGGTACCCGACGCAGCGTGCATGCCGATCATCATCACCGCCTCGGCGTCACCGGGGTCGCCCACTCCGGGCACCGGGCCCCGGCGGTAGCCGCAGACGACCCGGGCCCGGTCATCGATCAATTCCGGCAGCAGGTTGAAGGCCGTGCGGTGAAAGTCCTTGACCGTCACCTGCTCAAGGCCGGCATTGAAAAGTCCTTTTGCGACCGCATCCACATCCCGGGACATGGCCGCACAGGCCAAGGCCCAGGGTCTGGTCAAAAATCGGGAGGCACGGTAGCTGCTGCAGCCGCTGCTGCCTTCGATGTCGGCCAGGATCAGGATGCTCCGGAATGACCCACTATTTGCCGTCCTATCCATGGGTGGTATTATAATCATTTCTCGAGTAGAGCAACATGCCACTGTTTGCCATGGAGCGCCATTTAGATGTTGACACCACCTTTTTCCTGGTCTAATGAGGGGCTTCTAATTAAGAATGAATTCCTTATTAGGAACTATTTGGTGAAAATCGACCGCAACGAAATCAATCGGCGTATGGACCGTTTTACCGAGGTGTGCCGCGAATCGGGCGCCAAATTGACGCCCCAGCGCATGGAGATTTTCCGCGAAGTGGCCCAAAGCGGCGACCACCCCGATGCCGAATCCGTCTATCGAGGGGTTCGCCGGCGCATGCCAACCGTGTCGCTTGACACGGTCTACCGGACGCTCTGGTGGCTCAAAGGGCTCAACCTGGTCAACACCCTGGGCCCCACCCGTGAGCGAACCCGCTTCGATGCCAACCTGGAAAGCCACCACCATTTCGTATGCCGAAAATGCGAGCGGACGCAGGATTTTTTCAGCGAACGCTTGAATCAGATGGGCATGGCCGAAATGGTGCCGCCGATCGGCCGCATCGAAACCATACAGGTTGAAGTAACCGGCGTGTGCCGTGAATGCACCGCCAACCCAGCCGTAGTGCCTTAACCCATTTAACAAAGGAGAAACAAGCAATGCCAGATTTAAAGGGAAGCCAGACCGAAATCAATCTGTTGACCTCGTTTGCCGGTGAGTCCCAGGCGCGCAACCGCTACACCTATTTCGCCGGTCAGGCCAAGAAGGAGGGCTACGTTCAGATTGCCGACATCTTCGAAGAGACGGCCCACCAGGAAAAAGAGCACGCCAAACGCTTTTTCAAATTCCTGGAAGGCGGCGAAGTGAGCATTACCGGCGCCTTTCCGGCCGGCGTGATCGGCTCAACGGTCGACAACCTGAAGGCCGCTGCCGCGGGTGAGCACTACGAACACACCGAGATGTATCCCGGTTTTGCCAAGGTAGCCAAGGATGAGGGCTTCGATGCCATCGCCATGATCTGGGAGTTCATCTCCGTGGCTGAAAAACAGCACGAAAAGCGCTATCTGGACCTGGCGGCCAACATCATGGCCGACAAGGTCTTCAAGCGCGACCAGGCGGTCATGTGGCGCTGCCGCAACTGCGGTTATCTGTTCGAAGCCGAGGCGGCACCCGAGATGTGCCCGGCCTGCGCCCATCCCCAGGCCCATTTCGAGCTGCTGGGTGAAAACTGGTAGGGTCTTCGTCTGACAATGGACCAACACCGAGGGCGCCGTGCAGTATCATCGATACTTTCCGGCGCCCTTGCCGTTCCTGGCAGCAGCACATATCCGATAAATTCACTTCTCACAACATTTGGTAATCAGGTCAACCGGCTATCCTCATCCGCTTGTGTCGAAATCCACCCTCCTCCGGCCGCGTCTGCCTCTAGCTCTGGGCTGGGCTTTGCACGCACTCAACACAGGGGGTAGAAAGACGCAGCCGGCGAACTTTCCCATTTAATGGAACAGGGCTGCTGACCGGCGACCAGGGTCCGCCGGGATGACAAGCGTTGCGTGATAGCGTCCTCTCACCTCGCCGGAGAGAGGGACAGGGCGGGGGCGGTGAATCAACTCTCGCGTTCTGCTTTGATGGCTCATTTTACAAAGAGTTGTTGCGGGAAGCGGATCAGCTTTTCACAGCCCGTTTCGGTGATCAGGACCGGTTCGCTGCACTCGAACCCGTAGGTGTCCAGCCAGATGCCGGGCATGAAATGGATGGTCATGCCCGGCTGCAGCACCGTTTTGTCGCCCGGACGCAGACTGACGGTGTGCTCGCCCCAGTCCGGCACATAGTTCAGGCCGAAGGAGTAGCCCACCCGGGAGGGCTTGACCACGCCGGTGTGGGCAATGGCCTCGCGCCAGCGTGCCTCGACGGCTTCGGCGGTTTGGCCGGGTCGGATGAACTCCACGGTTTCCTGAAGGCCGGTGACCACGCCCTGGGCGGTTTTGACCAGATCGTCGGGCGGATCGCCCAGAAAAACGGTGCGCGACAGGGGAGCGTGGTAGCGGTGGCGGGTCCCGCACAGTTCGAGCAGGACCACGTCGCCTTTTGTGTAGGTGCGGTCCGGAGCGTAGGTCAGATGGGCGGTGGTGGTGCGCTCGGCCGAGGGCATGATCGGGAAAATTGCCGGTGAATCACCGCCGAAATCGTCGGTGCCGGCAATCTGGGCAGCGGCCACCATGGCCGCTACATCCTTTTCCCGGACCCCCGGGGCGATGTTGTCGACGGCGGTCTGCATGACCCGTTCACAGATCCGGGCCGCCTGGCGCATGACGGCGATCTCCGCGGCCGACTTGACCGTCTTGACCCAGTTGACCAGGTTGGTTGCGTCTTGCAAGGTGGCCCGCGGCAGCTCCTCCTGCAGGGTCAGGTACATCCGGGCGCTGAACCAGTAGCCGTCCATCTCCAGCCCCAGGCGGCGCTCGGCCAGTCCCTGGTCGCGCAGCAGCTGGGCCACATAGCGCATGGTGTGGGTGTAGCGCGACTGCACATATTCGTCCGGGTAGCCGAAGATGCATGCCTCGGGCAGCCAGGTCGTCAAGCGGGCCCCGTTGGCATCCTGCTGACGGCCGAACCAGATGGGATGTTCGGCCTCCAGGGCCAGGATCACGCCCTGGTGGACGTAGAAGGACCAGCCGTCGTAGCCGGTCAGGTAGTTCATGCCGGCCGGATCGACCACCAGCAGCACCTGCATTCCGCAGCGGTCCATGGCCGCCTTGGTCATATGAAGGCGGCGGTCGTACTCGCTTTGGGGAAAACTCAATTTTTTTGGCATCATCCGCTCACCAGATGTCCGCAACCGGGCTGGTCGTCAACAGCCTGCGATGCAGTCGATCTCCACATCCAGTCCGGCGTCCAGGCCTTTGACGGCCATGGCGATGCGCGCGGGCGGATCGTGGGGGAAAAATTTTTTGTAGACGGCATTCATCTCGGGTTTATGCTCCCATTCAGACAGGTAGACGTTGACCTTCAAGACCTGGTCGAGGCCAGAGCCGGCAGCCTCCAGGATAAACTTGATGTGGGTCAAGATGCGCTCGGTCTGGGAGGCGATCGAGTCTTTGATCGGTTGATGGGTCGCCGGATCGTCGGAGGTCTGTCCGCTGACGAAAACCAGATTGCCGTATCTGACGGCCTGGGAATAGGGACCCGGTTCGGGTGCCTTGTCGCTGTAAACAATCTCTTTTTGCATGGTCGGACCTCATTTGATTGAATATCCCCCCGACATCCTTGATCACCTGCTTTTTTGAGCGGGGAGCCTGCTTTGAATGACGCGGATATACTCACTGGAATCGATGCTGCTTCCGGAAAGCAAGCTGACCACCCGCTTACCGGCCACATCGATCTTTCGATGGCAGAGTAAACCGACACCGACGGCGGCGGCACCTTCTGCTATCAGGCGGTGGGTGTCGTAAAGGTAAAACATGCCGTCTTTGATCGCTTCCTCACCGATCAATAGGTGTTCGTCGGTAAACTTTTTAACCAACGGCAGCGTGAAGCGATTGTCATGGCCGATGCCGCCCAGCAGCGAATCGGCGATGGAGTCTTGCTCTTCGACGGCAACGGGCCGGCCGGCGCTCAGGCTCTCCAGCATGGCCGGAGACCGTTGGAGGGAGATCCCCACCACATGGATGCCCGGATTGATGCTCTTGGCAGCCATGGCCACCCCGGCCAGCAGACCGCCGCCCGAAAGCGGTATCATCAGCACATCGGTATCGGGAAGCGCTTCAAGAATTTCGAGCGCGATGGTTCCCTGGCCGGCAATGATCAGCGGATCGTCAAATGGAACCACCGGGACGAGCCCCCTGGCGGCGGTCAAGGCCCGGTAGTTATTTTCAGCTTCATCCTGGCTGCGACCCTTGACGGACACCTCGGCCCCGAGATCGCGGATGGCCGCCATCCGGTAGGCAGCGACGTGGTCCGAAAGGCAGACCACCGCTGCGATCCCGCTTTTGGCGGCCACATAGGCCAGGGCCTTGCCGTGATTGCCCGTCGAAAAGGTGATCACACCACGCCGCCTGGCGTCGTCATCGAGGCTGAGGGTTTTGTTGGCCGCCCCGCGCACCTTGAAAGAGCCGGTGTGCTGCAGGTTCTCCAGCTTTAAATGAACGCTGCGGGCGCCGGTTCGCGAAGCCAGATCAACCGCTGTCACGATCGGCGTCGCCCCGATCAAGGATCGGATGCGGCGGCGGGCCTTGAACACATCCAGCAAGCTAGGCATGGTCGCGTCGTTGTCCATTTAACTGCCCATGGCCATGTTCGGTAAAAACAAAGCGATTTGAGGGAAGGCAATCAAGATGACGGTGGCCAAGATGAGCATCAGCAGAAACGGCAGCGAATGGCCGATTACTTCAAGGTACGGTCGCCGGAATATGAGCTGGGCGGTGAAGATGTCGCATCCGAAGGGTGGGGTCGCCGAACCGATGGCCGCCTGCAGCGTCACCAGGGTGCCCAGCAGGATGGGGTCTACACCCGCGCTGACGACGTAGGGTTGAAAAATGGGACTGAGGATAAATATGGCAACGATGGGGTCCACAAACATGCAGGCCACAAAATAGACCACGATGACGATGGTAATGACCCACAACATCGACGGATCGGTGCCGAAAAGCGGTGGCAGCAGTTTGGCCGGAATCTGCAGAAAGCCGATCAAAAAGGAAAAGGCCTGTCCGGCACCCACCAGGATGAAGACCACACCGGTGATGACGCCGGTCTGTAAAAAGGCGTCCACAATGCGGGCAAAGGTCAGGCTTTTGTAGATAATCGTTTCCAGGATCAGCGCATAGAGCACGGCCGCGGCGGCAGCTTCGGTGGGACTGAAGAACCCCGCATAGATGCCTCCCACGATGATCACGGGAAACCCCATGACCGGCAGACCCTCTTTGACCGCTGCCATGCGCTCGGACCAGCTCGCCCTGGCAAGGGTGGGGATTTTTTTAACTTTTGAGTAGATGTAGCAGTAGATGGAAAACATCAACAGAATCATCAGGCCGGGAAAGATACCGGATAGAAACAGCATTCCGATGGAGGTGCTGGTGGCCACGCCGTAAACGATAAACCCGATGCTGGGTGGAATCAGAAAGGCAATGTCGCTGGAGTTGATGATCAGTCCCAGGGTAAATGAACTCTTGTAGCCCGCTTCCAGCAGCATGGGCCGCATGGTGCCGCCGATGGCCGCAACGGTGGCCTGGGTGGAGCCGCTAACGGCGCCAAACAGGGTGCAGCTGGCGTTGGTGGTGATCGGCAGCCCGCCCGGCAGGTGGCCGACGAAGACCTTGAGCATGCGGATCAGTCGCCTGGCGGAGGTGCCCGAAGTGATGATGCTGGCCGACAGGATGAACATGGGTACGCACACCAGGGCCGGCGGCGTCACGCCCGTGATGACCTGCTGCACCATGGTGATGATCATTCTCGGTGCAACATCGGGCATGTAGACGAACAGGTACAGGATCAGCGACCCCAGCAGGGTGACCATGAACGGGAACCCGAACAGCAGCATGGTGGCCAGGGAGATTCCGAAAAGGGTCATATCGGCGCACCTCCAATATCTTCATCTTCGTATTCGCTCTGTTGATCGGGAGATTGCCAAGGATCCTTTTCGATGAAATTTTTAAGTATGGTTCGCAGGTATTGGATGCAGGCTAGGCCGAATCCGATCGGGATAATCACATAAAAGGTCCACGCGGGCATCTGCAGGGCCGGGGTCATGTGTCCTTTGGACATGGCGTTGAGCAGATACTCCCAGGAGGCCCAGGCCATGATGGCCATCACCACGGCGCTGATCAGCGAGATGATGATGATAAAGATCTTTTCCATTTTGGGCGGCATGGCATCCAGAAAGGCCCCCATGCGGATGTGGCGTGCCTTGCGAACGCCGTAGCTGACACCGGTGAAGGTCATCAGCATGACCAGAAATTTAGATACCTCTTCGGCAAAGTAGATGCTTTGGAAAAACGTTCGCGCCAGCACATTCGTGATCAACAAGATGCCCAAAGCCGCTACGCAAAAGACCAGAATCGAAACCTCCAATGCGTTGACCACCTTGCCGACGGCACGGTTGAACCGTCGCAGCGCACCTGGTTCAGCCGAATGTTCAGTGTCAGTGTTCATGGATTTGACCCTCGGGTGCTGCTGGAGCGCTTCGCTCTGCCGCGGCCCTGACGGCTGCGGCAGGGCGAAGAGGCTTGGTTATTCGATGTTTAAGGCCTTTTTGGCGCCGGCGATGTCATTGAGCAGGGCATCCAGGACGGCCTGGGCGCCCTCGCCACCGATTTTGGTGTATTGCGGGTAGACCGTTTCGGCCTGGGCTTTGAACTCGGCGATGGTTTCGTCGTCAAGGACATTGACCTTCAGCGACGGTTTGGCCTTTTTCATCTTCTCCAGGTCGGCGGCGTTGCGCTCGCTGATCCAGTTGCCGGCCGGGACGATGGCGTCCACCCAAAACCGGCGCATCTCCTCCTGGGCTTCTTTGGTCAGGCCGTCGAAGAAGGCCTGGTTGGCCGTGGGGATCCCGATGAAGGGCTCGCTCTTCAATTGGGTGAGGTAGTCCTGAACCTCATAGAATTTCATGCTGTAAATGGCGAACAGCGGGTTGACCTGGGCGTCGATCAGACCCATCTGCAGTCCGCTGTAGACCTCGCCATAGCTCATGGGCGTTGGGCTGGCTCCGTAGGCCTTGTAGTCTTCAACGAGCAGTTTGGAAGACATCAGACGCAGTTTGAGACCCTGCATGTCCGCCATCGACTGGATCTCTTTCTTCGAGGTCACCCACTGCCAGCCTTCGAACATGATGGCCATGGGGACGAGGTCGTTCTGGCGAAAGGCCTTTTCCAAAAGGGGAAAGAATTCACCGTTTCTGACCATCCAGTCGACGACCTCGGGCACCTGTTCGGTGGGGAAGATATAGTTGAGCGCCAGGGCCTGGGCCTGGGGAACGAAAGAGCTGATCCAGGCGTGATCGGAAAAGACGAACTGAACGACGCCCATCTGGGCCAGCTCATTGATGTCGCCGGTGTTCCCCAAGGTGCCGTAAGGGTAAACCTCGATGTTGATCTTGCCGTCGGACCAGGCTTTCATGTGGTCGGAGAATTTTCTGGCCCACACGGTCATGAAATCGCCTTCGATCTCTTCCGATGCCAGCTTGGCCGTGACGGGTGGTCCGGTATAGCTGGCCGCCATGGCGGCGCCGAAGAGGGTGAGTACCAACAGGGTCGTTAGGAGTAGGGTTCGCTTGGTCATGGTCTGGTTCCTTTCCGCTGAGGCTCGTTAAGGGCGAGCCGTTGGTTGTTGAAATTGACGGATTCGTAGAAAGCCCGATATCGGCGTTACGCTTCATCCCTCGTCACTGCGGAGTACGAAACAGTACGCCTCATTCCTCGGGACTCGCAAGCCTTGATCTCGGGCTTTCTACGAATCCGTCTGAAATGCGACTTTTACGAGTTCATCAAAAGTTTAACTTTTTTGCTGTGGTCCGGTCATCACCTCCTTGGTTGTAGCTGGTTTGGCATTGTGAAGAAATTCAGGGCGCCGTGAACATGCATGGCGACACCGTTGGTGAGAATGTCCTCATCGATGTCAAAGCGCGGGTTGTGGTGTGAAACGGTGGTTCCCTTGTCCGGGTTGCCCGCACCCAGAAACATGAACACCCCCGGGACGCGTTCGCTGAACTCCGAGAAATCCTCACTGGCGATGGTGATGTTGTCGACCACTGCATTTTCCTCACCGAAAACCTGCCCGGCGGTCTGTCGGGCCAGGGCGACCATGCACGGGTCGTTGATCAAAGGGATGTTTTCGTGGACGATCTCGATCTGGCAGGTGCAGCGATGGGTCCGGCAGACCGCCTCGGCGATGCGCCGGAAGCGTTCGCTGGGCTGCTCCTGGCTGCGCGGTCCCGCCTTGTACAAAAAGCGGATCGATCCTTCCAGTTCGACCTGGTCGGGAATGATGTTGCTCTTGGTGCCGCCGCAGATGCGGCCGAACATGATGATGGTGGACCGAAGGCCGCTGATCTCCCGGGTCTGGACGATCTGAACGGTCTGGATCAGGTTGGCCGCGGCAATCACGGGATCGATGGCGTCTTCGGGCACGCCGGTGTGGCCGCCCTTGCCGAATATGGTCATCTTGAAAACGTCCAGCCCACCCATGACCGGTCCGGCGGTGATGCCGATCCTGCCCGACGCCAGGGGCGTCCAGACATGGATGCCCATCACCGCGTCGACCGTCGGTTCTTCGAGCACACCCCCATCGATCATGCGCAGGGCCCCGGCGATCTCTTCGTTGGGCTGGAAGACGAACTTGACCGTACCGGCGATGCGCTCCCGGTGTTGCGAGAGAATTTTGGCCGCTACCAGCAGCATGGCCATGTGGGCGTCGTGACCACAGGCGTGCATCACCCCCGGATTCTGGGATTTGTAGTCGACCTCGTTGGCCTCGTCCACCGGCAGGGCGTCCATGTCGGCCCGCAGCATCAGCACCGGGCCGGGCCGGCCGCCTTCGAGCAGTGCTACCACCCCGGTGCCGGCGCACCGGCAGGTGGGCAGTCCCAGCGCCTTCAGGTAATCCTCGATTACCCTGGCGGTGCGGTGCTCCGCAAAACCCAGCTCGGGGTGGCGGTGGAAATCCCGCCGCAGGGCGACCACTTCTTCACGATGGCGCTCGATCTGCTCGGATATCTGCATGCTCACATTCCCAAAAGGGTTGACCTACATGGGCTGATCCCTGGGCCTACACGAATCCGTCGTAGGCGCTTTTGACCACGGCCGAAAATACGTAATCGATCATGGTGATGTAGTCGAACACCGGCATTTGGACCGCCGCCTGCAGGGCCGCGGCATAGGGCGGCAGCAGGCTGCACTCCAGCAGCAGGGCTTTCACGGCCGGGTCGCGGGCCGCCAGATCGCGACCGGCCTCGACCACCTCGGCCTCGACCAGAGCCGGGTCCAGGAGACCGCTTTCTGCGATGGCAAAATCATAAAAGTGCGACCGTTCTTCCAATCCTTGGATGACCAGCCGATCCAGATCGGTTACGCCCACGGCGGCCAGCAGGCCTGCGTCCAGGCTGCGCCCGTCGGCCGTGAGCACTCCGATTTTGCCGCCAGCGCCCACGATGGAGAGCATAAAGGGAATCTGGAGCAGACTGGAGAGGAACACCGGCACCGGCAGCTCCCGGGCCAGGCGTTGCTGGTGCAGGGCCATGAATCCGCAGTCGCCGGTCACAGCCCGCACCCCCTGCTCGACCAGCTCCCGGGCTGCGGCGTGCAGAGCGTCGTAAACCGATGGATCCTTGCCGATGGCCCGGGCCACCGAAAAACCCTCGACCCTGCCAAAGCGCACCGGGAAGCGGTAGGTTGTGGCATTGGCCACATCCCCGGGAATGAAGGGCACCCAGGTGTCCAGCAGCAGGATTCCAACGGCTTCCCCGCTGCTGACTTGTCCCTTTTTGGCCTGATAGATCATGGGCGGCTCATCCCTTGACGAACAGTTTGCGCGGCACCTCGGCGAAGGTCTCGCAACCGTCCTGGCTGACGCGGAAAGATTCGCTGCACTCGAAGCCGTAGTCGTCCATCCACATGCCCAGGATCATGTGAAAGGTCATGTCGGGTTCCAGCACGGTCTGGTCCCCGGGCCTCAGGCTGGCGGTGTGCTCGCCCCAATCGGGTGGATAGTTCAGCCCCATGGCGTAGCCGATGCGCGACTCTTTTTCCAGGCCGACCTTGGCGATGTGCTTGCGCCAAACCCGTTCGACCTCCTCGGCGCGCATCCCCGGCCGAATGGCCGCCAGGGTCAGATCGAGGCCTTCCACGGTGTGGTTTGCCAATTCCACCAGTTTGGAAGGCGGGTTCTTGCCCAGATAGGCCGTGCGGGCGATGGGGCAGTGGTAGCGGTGGCGGCAGGCGGCCAGTTCCAGGTTGACCATCTGTTCGTTCTGGTAGGGGGCGTCGGTCCAGGTCAGATGGGGCGCCGAGGTTTTCTCGCCGGTGGGCATCATGGGCACGATGGCCGGGTAGTCGCCCCCGAAGGCCGGCGTTCCCGACATCTGGGCCTGGTACACGGCCGCCACGGCGTCGCACTCGCGCACGCCCGGTTCGAGCCGGTCGATGGCTGTGGTCATCACCCGGGTGGCGATCTGTCCGGCCTCGCGCATCAGGTCGATCTCGGCTGCCGATTTGATCAGGCGCACCCAGTTGACCAGCAGGTCAGCGTTGGCAAAATTGGCCCCGGGCAGATGTTTTTGCAGTTCGGCATAGGCCCGGGCTGAGAAGTAATAGGCATCCATCTCGACTCCGACGGTCTTGCCGCCCCAGCCGCGCTCGGCAATCAGGTCGCCCACGAAATTCATGGGATGCCGCAGGGGCGTTTGAATGTAGGTTTCCGGGTAGCCGATGATGTGGGATTGGGGCAAAAAGGTGGTGTGACGGGCGCCGGCAACATCCATCTTGCGGCCGATCCACAGCGGGGTGTCCGCATCCAGGCTCACCACGACGCACTGGGGTACGTAAAACGACCAGCCGTCATAACCGGTCAGATAGTTCATGTTGGCCGGATCGCAGGCAACCAGCACGTCGATGCCGGCATTGGCCATGCGCGCCTTGGTCTTGCCAAGGCGCTCCAAATACTCGCTTTTGTTGAAAAGGGTCATTTGTCATTCCATTCCTTCTATATCATCGAATCGTTGCCAACAGGTACGCTTGCGTGTTCGTTCAGAAACGCGGGAACTTCTACACCCAGCCTCTCAGCTGCATTGCCTTTTCGATCTTCTTGAGGGCGCTGATCCAGGTTCCGATCCGCAAGGTGGCGCCCTGGTGGGCCTGCGCCGTTTCGGCCGCGTCGCGGTAGGCCGCCAGAATGCGTTTTTCCAGCATGGCATTGACTGTTGGAAGATCCCAGTACTGGTCGGAAAGCCCCTGGGTGCGCTCGAAGTGGCAGACCGTGGCGCCGCCGCTGTTGGCCACCACGTCGGGCACAATGGTGACCTTCTTGTCGGCCAGAATCTCGTCGGCCGCCGTGGTCACCGGTCCGTTGGCCCCCTCCACGATCAGCCTGGCCTTGACATCGGCGGCATTGCCCTGGTGAATGACGCTCTGCACCGCGGCCGGGACGATGATGTCGCAGTCCAGGGCAAAAAGTGCTTCGTTGCCGATCGGCTCGGTCCCGGCAAAGCCGGCCACCTTGCCGGTTTCGGACACATGGGCCGTCAGGGCCGCGATGTCGATTCCGGCGGGGTTGGTGATGCCGCCGAAGACGTCGCTGACCGCCACGATTCGGGTTCCGGCGGCGTGCAGCAGCTCCGCCAGGGCCGACCCGACCTGGCCGAAGCCCTGGACCACGGCCCGGCTGTCGGCCAGGTCCATGCCCATGTCTTCGGCGGCGGCCTTCAAGGTGATGAACACCCCCCGCCCGGTGGCCGCTTCCCCGCCCACCGATCCGCCCAGAATGGCCGGCTTGTCGTTGATGGCCGCCGGGCAGTGCTGGCCGGTAATCTGCTCGTATTCGTCCAGCATCCAGGCCATGGCCTGCTCGCCGGTGCCGATGTCGGCCCCGGGAACGTCGGACCACGGCCCCTTGGGGGAGAGCGACCGCACAAAGGCGCGCACCAGTCTTTCCATGTCGTTGCGGCTCAGTTCGGCCGGGTCGGCCTGGATGCCGCCCTTGGCCCCGCCGGCGGGTATGGCCGCGGCGCAGTGCTTGATGGTCATGAACAGCCCCAGGGCCTTGACCTCGTCAAGGGTCAGTCCGGGGCGGATGCGCGTTCCGTTGCGGCACGGTCCCAAGGCGTCGCAGTAGTGCACGCGATAGGCCGCAAAGACCTTGAAGTCGCCGCTGTCAAGCTTCAAGGGAATGCGGAACTCCTGAATTCGCTTGGGCGCCTGGAGTATTTTCATCACCCGCTCGTCGATGCCGCCCATCTTTCCGGCCCGATTGAGGGTGTTGATCGCCACCTGAAAAACATTGTCCATGGGGTTCACCTGAATAATCCTGTTATGTTTTGCAGTTTAACCGACCACGGGCAGAATCAGGTCGGCGGGTCCTTGCTTGGATGGCCGCAAGCCAGGGGCGTGGCGTGCCATCAGCTCATTGATCACCTGGGCCATCTTGACTTTTTCGCGTACCAATTCCTGGTGAAACGACTCGAAGGCCCAGGGTTTGTAAATGTCGCCCTCGCTGGTGCCCGGCTCAATCTTGAAGTAGACCGGGGCCGCCACGCGGGCGATTTCCGGTGCCTCGTAGGCCCGGTACATGCCGCCGAAGGCATCCACGATGATCACATAGACGTCCAGGGGGATAGTCACGGTCTTGCGGATGGCCGACAGGATCGGCAGGGAGACGTCGCTGAGCGGGTTGAACGAATTGACCCCCATCGACTCGACCACCTTGGCCCCAGCCGCGCTGCAGTACCCCCCGAACACCGAAAATTTGAAGATCGTCTCGGCCGGGATCACTCCTTGGGCGCGCATCTTGTTGAGAATGAACAACACGCCTTCGTCGTAGACCAGAAAGCCGCGCATGCCGGCTTCGATATTTCGCATGATATCGGCGATGTGATAGGCGATGTGGTCCGAACCGCGCAGGCGAAAGCCCTGCATCTGCCCTTCGTGGGTTGCGCCTTCCTTGGCGCCTGCATCCCAGCCCTTGCGATGGCCGACCACCATGACCAGTTCGATCTTGGCGTCGTGGGCCATCTTCGCCATGTCCTTGAGCTCCTCGAAATCGCAGTAGGTCGAGCCACCCACGGTGGCGATGGCGCGGTGGACGGTGACATTGCGTTTTTTGGCTTCGTCGATCATGGCACGCATGGTCGAGGCCCGTTCGACGCCGGCGATCTCGATTCGCCAGTGGGCGCCATCCGGAAAGGACAGGGTCGAGTCAGCCAGGTCGTAGCCGTCTCGGCCGGGGATGCCCTCTTTTTCCATAAAATCACGAATCGTCTTCAACACTTCCGACATTGCTGCCTCCTGTGGGGTATCAGCGGTAACCGGTTTGGAGCCGACGGATTCGGATCGGTCGGCTGTCGTATCTTTTTCAGTCGCCCAGCAGTTTGCGGAGCTTGGAAAGTTCGCCCTCGACCATCTGGTAGGCGTGTTCTTCCCTGGGAAACTGCCCGCCGCGTGCGTCCTGGGCATACTGCTTGAATGCGTTGACGGTCTTCTCTCCCAGGTTCTCGTATTTTTTAACAAATTTGGGGGTGAAGGCCTGAAAGATGCCCAACACGTCGCTGCAGATCATGAGCTGTCCGTCGGCCTCCCACCCGGCACCGATGCTGTAGACTGGAATGCGCAACTGCTCCCGGATAATGCCGCAGACTTCCGGCGGGACGGCTTCCACCAGCAGGGCGAAAGCGCCGGCGGCCTCGATGGCCAAGGCATCGTCGATAACCTCCTTGGCCGCCTCCGCGGTGCGGCCCTGGGCCTTGAATCCCCCCTGCTGGCCCGAACTTTGCGGAGTGAGTCCGATATGCCCCATGACCAGCATGCCGCCGTCGGCAATGGCCTGGATCTGCGAACAGACGCGACGACCGCCTTCCAGCTTGATGGCGTCTACGCCGGCTTCCTTGTGAAAGCGACCGGCGTTGCGAACCGCTTCTTCCACGCTGACCTGGTAGGACAAAAAGGGCATGTCCCCGACAATGAACGTGTTGGGGGCACCGCGCCGCACGGCCTCGCTGTGCCAGATGCACTGGTCCATGGTCACCGGGACCGTACCGCTGTAGCCGTAAATGCACATGCCCAGCGAGTCACCGACCAGCAGCATGTCCATTCCGGCCTGCTCGGCAAACGATGCCGTCCAGAAGTCATAGGCCGTAATCCAGACCGCTTTTCGGCCTTCCTGTTTCATTTTCTGCAAGTCAATGCGGGTCAATTTTTTGTTATTCATGGTTTACCTTCCTCCCTTAGTTAGGAACCTGGTTCAGGGCTTTTACGGGCGCGCCGATCATCCGGGATATCTGATTGCACAGTGGCCTAAGCTTCGTCTGGATGGCCTTGATCTTCGTCTTGGACATCCGTTGCGTGGGGCCGGAAACGCTCAGGGCATAGGAGGGCCGGCCCTCGTGATCGAACACCGGTACCGCCACGCAGCGCAATCCCAGGCTCAACTCCTCATCGTCGACGGCATAGCCGCGTTTCTTGACCTTCGAAAGATCGATTCTCAGCTGCTCCGGTGTCACGATGGTTTTAGGAGACATGGCCACCCATTCGACCGACTGGAGATACGCTTCGAGCTCATGATCAGGTAAAAAAGCCAGTATCGCTTTGCCCAGGCCGGTACAGTAAGCCGGAGCGATCGCCCCCAACCCGACGTCGAGTCTCAAAATTTCAGGACTGTTGATCTTGTCCAGATGGACAATCGCGGTTCCACTCCAATGTCCTAAATTGACGGTTTCGCCGCATTCGAGGGCCATTTCCCGTAAAAACGGGTTGACGCTGTGGCGGATTTTAAACCTGTCGAGTTTTTTCATGCCCAATTCGAGAACTTTGAAGCTGACCGCGAACTTGCCTTCTTTGGTTCGTTCGGCATAGCCGAGATCGCGGAGCGTCGTTAAATAGCGGTGGCTGACAGCCCGGCTGGTATTGAGGTGCTCTGCCATGCGGGATGCCGACATCTCGCTGCAGTTTGCCAGTAGTTCCAATGCCCGCAGACCCTTGGCCAGAGAAGAGACAAAATAATATTTCTCACCCTTGCGTGTCATTGAGAGCACCACGTTGCCAGGCGGAGAATAAAGCCCCGCGGCTCTGAAAGAAATTGTCACACAATATGTGACAAAGAATATTTATATGTGACATTGTACCAATCTCCTTTTCGATGTCAAGCCTTTTCACCAACATGCCGCCGCAATGCGCAACGTCGGAGAAGCAATCGACGCCGACTATGCGGTTGGGCGTATTGGTCGCCAGGTATGTCCGGCATTCTCGAGGGCCCGCCTCGAGTCGCTCGGGCCGGGGCCTATTTTCAGGAAGGCGATCCGCGGTAAGACGGGCGATTGGGGCATGTCCGTCACCATCGTCAGCCCGGTTGACCCACATCTGGTCGGCGCCGGTCCGTGGAGGGATGGGAGCCATTCGAACATGATTGCCCTTCACGGCCTACAAGGCTGAGAATTTGATTGACTTTGCCAGGGAATCTGCTATTAAATCCTTCGTAAGGTGCCGCAAGGCTTAATTGGGAATCCCGTGCAAATCGGGAACGGTCCCGCCGCTGTATTCGGGGACGAAATCCGCAGTTGCCACTGCTTCGGTTCAAGAGGCGGGAAGGCGCGGAGAGTAGAGCGATCCGACAGTCAGAAGACCTGCCTTGAACATGAGCCAGCCCCACGGATGTTGGGGAAGATGGCCACCGTAAAGGGTCAAGTAAGCTGGGTGCAGCCCTTCATGCGAGCAGAGGCATGAAGGGCTTTTTTTATACCGGTTAATGCCGCACCCTGTACCAGAAGCAAGGGGGAGCTCGGGCAGGAGTCCCCCTTCGCTTTTGGGTGCTGTGGCCTCACGCAGCGAGGCAATGCCGCCCAACGACGCTTCCCCCGGGGCGGGTTCTGTGAGCAACCAAAAAGAAAAGCCCCGCTCAAATAGAAAAGCGCCGCCGCGGCAGGTTGGCCGGCGGGGCGCTGTTCGATCGATGGGGTGAGACGGCGTCGGGGCGTCAGGCGGCCGGTTGGCGGTCGCCGTGCTTCTCCCACTCCTGCACCTCGCCCTCCTCCACGTTCTCCCACCCGGTGACCATGGCCCTGACGTGGGCGGTGACGGTATGGCCGGTGGTGGTCATGTAGACGTGAACGATGATGAAGCACAAGATGGCGAAGGCGCCGGCCGTGTGCACGAAGGCCACGGCAGGCAACGTGAGCCAGGTCAATCCCCAGTCCGTCCAGGAGTTGTAGCTCCAGTAAAGAAATCCAGACAGCATCTGCACGGGAAGCAAAAAGGCTGCCAGCGACAGGTAGACCAGGCGTTGAAGCGGGTTGTGCTTGGCCTCCCGGCGTTTGGGCACCGGATGGCGCTCCCCCTTGAAAATGCCCCAGCTGTAGTAGCGGATCACCTGGAACATCTTCTTGGTGGTGGGAATGTACTGCCGCCACTCGCCGGTCGTGAAGACCCAGAAGACAAAGAAGGCGAAGGCGATCAGCCAGGTCAGGCCGACCGTGTTGTGGACATTCACCGCCTTTGAAAATCCGAGGAAGGGGAAGGTGCCGTGAACCTCGAAACCGGTTACCAGCAGCACGAAGATCAGGGCCATCTGCAGCCAGTGCCAGAAGCGTTCGTAGCGGGTGTATAGGTACATGTTGACCGTTTTGCTGTCGGACATGGCTAGTGGTCCTCCTTCCTGCCGTTGGTGAACATGCGCGTCAACCCGTGGATGGTCACGCCTATCAGATGGCCTATCACCAGGATCCATCCGACGGCATTGAGCAGTTCGAACCGATCCCGTCCGGGCATGTAGAAGCCGGTCAGGTCCGCCAGGCGGCTTTCCTGGCGGGTGTGGCATTCGTTGCAGGCGACCCGGTTCTCCTTGGGGGCCACCATGTGCGTGATGGGAAAGACATAGGTGGTGTCCACGAAGTCGAACTCACCTGAAAAGGGAATGTCCAGGGTGGCGTTGCCCACGCTCAGGGCGTGATCCCAGTCCAGGGTTTTCCAGTAACCGTCGGGCCCCGAGAGCATGGGCGCCAGCAGGGTCTTGTGGACCTTGTCGTAAGGCTGCCTGCCCCGGTGGACCTTGAAAGGGAAGATGCGCGCCGAGTCGTCGTCACGCGAGCCTACCGGGTGACTGACCTGCACGACCCGGGTCGGATCGATGGGGTCCCGGGCGGTGGTGCTGCTGATCGAGCCGTTGTACCAGAAGTATTCCGGTTGGACGTTTTTAGCCCACTTCATCTGGCCCTTGATGGAAAGGTAGCTGTCCTTGCCGAACTCGTCTTGAGTCTTAAAGGGCTTGCCGTCTTTGGTCTTGCCTGCCTGGGACCAGTCCCAGGACATCTTGGTGGGGTTCACCCGGGCGAAGTCGGGGATGTGGCAGCTCTGGCAGGCCACCTTGTCGGTGTGATCGTTGGCCTTGGTGTCGGTCTTGTGGGGGGTGCTGCTGTGACAGGACTCGCAGGTGATCTTGGTGGCGAGGTCGTCTTCGATCAGGCTTTTGCGATCGGTGGCCGCCGGCCGGGTGTAGACCCGGCCGGCAATGTTGTGCAGAACCGTGGTGTGACAGCGGGTGCACTTGAAGTTGCTGCCGTCGGTCCCCATGTGAACGTCGAGGGTTTTACTGGGCTTGGTCAAGGAGGTGTCCAAGTCGCCGTGCTTGACGCCGTCGCCGCCGCCGCCCTTGAAGTGGCAGGAGCCGCAGTTCTGGCGTTCGGGCCGCACCACGGCCTGAACGGCGGCCTGGATCGTGCCGCGAATTTCGTCGGCGATGGCCTGCTCGTCGGGGTCCTCGGAGCCGTCGAAGGCTTCCAGATCCTCGAAGGACTCCTCCCAGTTGATGGTTTTTTGGCCGTGGCAGTTGAGGCAGTTGATCGATTCGGTCTGATTGCCCCAACCGGGATGACAACTCAGGCAGCCCTTGTCCTGCATGTTGTTGGCGGAAATGCAAAAGTTGTTGATCGAATCGCCGCCTTTGCCGTGAACGATGCCATCTTCGGTCTGGTAGGCTTTCCAGGTCCAGTGGATGGTTTGGTGAAACTGGTTGGCCGCTTCGATGTGGCAGGAGAGACAGGCCTGGGTCACCTCAGGGCCGGAGCGGAAATCCTTCTGAAGGGCGTCGACACGGGAGTGGTCGGTGGTGATCCACAGTTCCTTTGTTTGGGTAGCCTGTTTGGCCAGTGTGCGGCCCGGTGCCCGGTTTTCCCTTTCGCCCGTCGCAGCGAAAGCCATGGGCATGCCCAGCAGTGTGAGCACGGACACGAGCAGGGTGCCTGCCAACATCAGGCGGCGGCCACGGATTGCCTTCATCTTTGCCCCCTATGGGTGGTAACGGGTTGGGGGCGGGACCTTCATGGTCCTGCCCAGTTGCGGCCGGTCGCCATCACCCTCCGGTGCGTGTGCCGCCGGAGGGTGATGGCGATCGGTGCGGTTGCTTTGGATACAGGGAGTCGGCCTGACCAGGCCCGGGTTCAACGCTTCATCCTTAGCCCGGGATACAGGAGATGGCAAGCCATTAGATTGACTTTTTCAACGTAAACGACCCATCCTTCTTGAATGTCATCTGCCCGTCCACGTAATAGACCTCCTTCAGTTCCGGCCTGACGTCCTGAACCATGTAGAAGGCTTCGCCGCTGCGGGCACCCGTGCCGCAGATGAAAATGATGGGCTTGTTGGCGGGAAGGGTCTTGATGTTATCCTCCAGGTCGTCCACCGGAATGTTGACGGCCGTTTTCAGGCTGCCCTTTTTGAACTCATCCGCATCGCGCACGTCGACCAGATAGACCGACTCGGGGGCTTCGGTGACGATCCGGCTGAACTCGGCATGATCGATGCTGCCCTCTTCGGTGCCGGCCTTGATGGCCGTCGCGGTCGCGGCGCCCCCCGGAGCGGCGCCGGCCAGCGCCACCCAGGCCGGATAGCCTTCGGCGAAGACCTTGACATTGGTGTAGCCCATGTCGATGGCCTTGGCGGCGCTCTTGTGGCTGAGCTTGCACGCCAGCCCGCCGCAGTAGAACACGAGCAGTTCGTTCTTGTCCGCGGGCAACTGGTCTTTCATCTCGTCAAACGCCATGTCAGGGATGCTGATGGCGGTCGGAATGTGGCCTTTGTCGAACTTGGATCGTTTGGGCCGGGAGTCCACCAGGGTCATGGCGGTGCCCTTGTCGATCTGGCCTTTGACCCACTCGGCCGAGACGGCCGCATAGTGGGTCTTGTCCGACATCCACTTGGGAAAGCCTTCGGCGAAGACCTTGACGTTGGTGTATCCCAGCGCCTCGGCTCGCATGGCGGACTTGTGGCTCAATTTGCACTCCAGCCCCCCGCAGTAGAAGATCAGGAGGCTGTCCTTGTCGGACGGCAGCTGGTCGGTCATCTTGTCGAACTGGCTGTCGGGAATACTGACGGCCATGGGAATGTGCCCCTGAACGAACTTTGGCTTGAAGGGCCTGGAGTCGATCAGCATGACGTTTTCCGGCATGGGAATGGTAATGTGAGCGGCCACAAACGCCATGTCGACGACATCGTGAAATGGTTCGAAAGCCGTTTCGGCGGTGGTTGCGGTCGGTACCGCGACCTTCTGGGTGGCACACCCGGAAAGGGCGGCCATGAAAAAAACAGTGCTGAGCACGATTGAGATCACTCGATTGACCATTATCTACTCCTTCTGGATTAGTGCTGCGGGTTTCGCGGCTTCGGGCCGCTGATCCTGAAAAACGCTTGAACGCGTTGATCCTACTTGCATTTGGCCGGTGTGGGCGAGTCTGAGGCGTGATCGTGCAGATAGGTGTAAATGTCGTTGATATCCTCTTGGGACAGCGCATTCCACTCCGGTTCGCAGCCGAATTCGGCAAGGTCCTTATTCTCGAAGACGCTCGTCCACTGGGCCTGGGTTTTCGCATCCGGGCTGACAGGAGGCGTTTCCGATTGGACCTCGCCGCGTTCCATGCAGGCTTTGTAGACCTTGCGATAGGTGTATTTGCCTTTGCGCTTGTTGCCCATTTCGAGGGCGAAGACGATGCCGACCGAGCTGAACAGAAACATCATTGCGGTTACGATGAGCAGTCCCTTCTTGAACATGTGACCTCCTTGGTAACAGTTTTATGGTAACGGGTTGACGCTTGTCAGTGTGGCTTAAAAGCAGAGATGCCGGTCCGAACTTGCCAGAATTTCGGCATTTGCCGCCTGTGTGGTGAAATCGTTCGCCGTCACTCCCGGAACCCGATGTTCTCGGCCGTGCAGACCGTTGGCCCGGAAGCTGACGTCGCAGATGCGCAGGCTGCACTTGCCCACTAATTTTCGAAACTGCGGCTGCATGGTCAACAAAACGCCTCGACCGGTGAAGAAAAGACTCACTTTTACGCCCTTGTGATAGGCCGCCGCCGTCAGGCGAACCACATGATCCAGATGCCGGTCGGTGGCGACCACGACTGCCAGGGTACGGTTGGTCCTGCCGCAGGTGTGGCGGCGCGATCTTACCACCAGCAGATCACCTTGTCGTTTTCGAAAACCTTTTCCACCAGGGCATCCCAGTCCACTGTCTCGTCGTAGAGCATGATCACCGACACCGTGTCGTCCACGTTCATGGCGGCGGTCATTTCGGCCACCGTATCATCCGGCTCCGATTTCAAGATGTGGAGAATTTTCACGGGTGGCACGCCTCGGGCCTCGCTGTCCTGCCGGTTAAAAGGGGATGACAATGTCCGCCTGCCGAAGCTGGTAAGCCGCCTTGGCAAGGGTTACATAGGTGAAACCGTAATGCTCGGCGTTTTCGGCATTGTTGGAGTAGCGTCGTCCGCCCATTTCATCCAGAAAGATCATGTTGTCGCGGTAGGCCTCATCCATGTTGGCGATGCGGTCGTGCAGCACGAACATCTGGACCGCCATGCCTTCCAGGGCCATCCCGACGCTGACCCGCAGTCCTTCGTATTGCTGATGCGGGTCGTTGATGACGATGGCCGCTGTTTTCATCCGTCGTATCTGGGACAGGCTTTCTTTCACCGGTATCGGTCGTTCGTTCTGCTGTCGGTTCGGCCTGAATTCGCCGTCCGGACCTGTTGCGCTGCGCTACGATTTGCCTGCTTTTACGCACTGTAAAGCAACTTGGGTGCCAATGGGCGGCATCAACCAGACAAATCAATAACCTGCCTTAATCATAGTGAAAAAAAATGGTGTAAGGTGCTTGCCAAATCGACTGGCATTGTTTAAGGTAACACTTGTTAAGTTAACATGTTAACGATTTTGCGCTGATCCGGTTAACACATGCGGAGGGGACATGGACATTGCCAAACACTGGAAGACCATCGTGGACACCCTGCAAGACGGCCTGATGGTGGTGGACCCGAAAGGCAACATCGTGGCCGCCAATCCGGCTGCCGAACTGGTGACCGGGTACCGTGCCGACGAGTTGATCGGCAAGTCCTGTCGGATTCTGAACTGCACGGGATGCAAGATTGTCGGGCTTGGTGCCGGTACAAAGTGGTGCGCGCTATTCAGCAAGGGCAACATCCGGGAAAAAAAGTGCCTGATCACCAACAAGGAGCGCCGGTCGGTGCACATCATCAAGAGCGCCTCGGTGCTGCGCGACGAAAGCGGTGAAATTATCGGTGCCGTCGAAACGCTGACCGATATCACCGATAAAATCCGCCAGCAGCAGGAAATCAGCAACCTGCGCAAAACCTTCCACCTGGACGAAGGCTACCACGGCATCCTCGGTAAATCGCCGCAGATGCTGACCCTGTTTGAAATGATCGAAAATGTGGCCCAGTCGGACACCCCGGTGATGATCCACGGTGAGAGCGGCAGCGGCAAGGAACTGGTGGCCCGGGCCATTCACCGCGCCAGCAGCCGGGCCGACAAGCCCTATATCAAGGTTAACTGTGCGGCCCTGAACGAAAACCTGCTCGAAAGCGAGCTCTTCGGTCATGTGAAGGGGGCCTACACCGGTGCCGACCGCAATCGCGTGGGCCGGTTCGAGGCTGCCCACGAAGGCACCATCTTTCTGGACGAGGTCGGCGACATCCCGCCCGGCATCCAGGTCAAACTGTTGCGCGTCCTCGAAGAGCGCCGGGTCGAACGGGTCGGCGACCATCGTCCCATAGCGGTGGACGTGCGCGTGATCACCGCGACCCACAAAGACCTGGAGGCCCTGATCGCCAAGGGCCGGTTTCGCGAAGACCTCTATTTCCGGATCAACGTCTTCCCGCTGAACTGCCCGCCTTTGGCCGCGCGCAGGGAAGATATCCCGTTGATCGCGCAGAGCTTCATCCACCGCAATGCGGCCAGCAGCGGAAAGAAGATCCTCGGGCTGACCCCCGATGCCCTGGAGGCCCTGACGGAATATGCCTGGCCCGGCAACGTGCGCGAGCTGCGCAATGCCATCGAGTATGCCTTCGTTCTGTGCCACAGTGGCGGTATCGGCGTTCAGCACCTGCCCCACAAGATCGTCGACGGCCCCGGCGGCCCGCAGATGGTCTGCAGGCCCGATCCGGACTGCGTCGCGGATCGTCAGGCACTGATCGACGTGCTGCGCCGCGCTCGGGGTAATCAGTCCCGGGCGGCCAGAATGCTGGGGGTCAGCCGGGTGACCGTCTGGAAGCGCATCAAGAAATTCGGCATCGACATTGCCAAAGATGTCAATTGACATCCCTACCACGGCGTGGCATCTATGGCTTGCCTTGTTTTTGTCCGTTAACCTTTCTGGAAGGCCGACCGAAACCGAATTCATGGAACCCAAAGCGTTCAGCGCATTTCGTAAAAAACTGAAAAAGACCCAGAAAGAGATGGCCCAGCTGCTGGGGACGTCGATCAAGGCCATTCACAGCTATGAACAGGGCTGGCGATCGATTCCGGTTCACGTGGAGCGCCAGATCTATTTCCTGATCAGTCGTAAGATGAGCGGCGACCGGGATCTTCAGCCCTGTTGGGAAATTCTCGACTGCCCCGCGGAAAAACGGGAACGATGCCCGGCCTGGGAGTTCTCTTCCGGGGATCTTTGCTGGTTTATCAACGGCACCATCTGCGACGGCACCGTCCACCCTTCATGGCGGGACAAGATGAAGTCGTGCCTCACCTGCAAGGTTTTCAAACAGGCCATGGGCAAAGCCAGGCCAAAATAATTACCACAATGTGGTAATTATTTCTTGACAGGAATCAGCGGGTGGGTTAATTTGAACATAACACCCCATATGCAGTACTCAATCCCTCTACCCTTGGCGACTCTGCCTACCTACCCCACAACGGCAGAGTCGCCCCTCCTTTTCTGACCCGGCTCGGCATCTGACCGTGGTAAATGCAGGCCGGCGCTTCGGCCCGCCGGCGTCAGCCTGGCTGTATTGCAAAGTCGGAATCGATTCTTAGCTTTTACCTATTATTCATTACTGAATGTGCCGCTGGCCGGCGCCAAGTGAACCCGATGAAAAAACAACGCTTGAAATTCATGCCGGTACTGCTGATCCTGCTGATCGGTTTGGCCGGAAGTGTGGCATCGGCGGACAGGGCCACCGTTCGTGAACTCGCTCCCGCTCAGTTCAAGGCCATATTGGATCGACGCGCGGTGGACGCGGGTCTCGTGCTTCTGGATACCCGTACGCCCAAAGAGTTCCGGCAGGGCCACATCGAAGGTGCCCTGCTGCTGGATTTCCACGCCGGCGATTTTCGCGACCGGCTCAAGGCGCTGGACAGGAACAAGACCTATCTGATCTACTGCCGCAGTGGAAATCGCAGTGCCAAAACGCTGGCCATGCTGGATCCCTTAGGGTTCCGGAACGCCTACCACCTTCGCAGCGGGTTGATCGGCTGGACCCGGGAGAATTATCCGCTGGTCAAGTAGCCGCATTTGGGCTTGAGCGGCTCCAGAGCGGCCGCTGATGGGCTCTCGATCCGGCTGCCCGGCGTTCTCAAGGCGGCTTCGGTCACGGTCTCCCCCCGGCGAAGATGAAAGCGACGGTGAACAGATGAAGCTTAAGGACGCGATCGAAAAAATGGCCGCACGGCGGCACCAGCAAGGGTACCGGCCCCGCACCCGCCACCTGGACGACCAGGCGCTGCCCATCTACACCAACCGCCTGTTTCTCGAGTCCAGCCCCTATCTGCTGCAGCATGCCCACAACCCGGTCGACTGGTATCCATGGGGAGACGAGGCTTTTGCGGCCGCCCGGCGCCTTGATCGGCCGGTGCTGCTGTCGGTCGGCTATTCGACCTGCCACTGGTGCCATGTCATGGAAGAGGAGTCCTTCGAGGACGAGGAGATCGCCGGCTACATCAACGCCAATTACATCGCGGTCAAAGTGGACCGTGAGGAGCGCCCCGATGTCGACGCCGTTTACATGAGCGCCGTTCAGGCCATCGCCGGCCGGGGTGGATGGCCCATGACGGTCTGGTTGAACGCGGACCGCGAGCCATTTTACGGGGGCACCTACTTTCCGGCCAGGGACGGTGATCGCGGATCGCCGGTCGGGTTTTTCACCCTGCTGAAAAAGATCCGTGACAGCTACGACGACCGGCGGGCCCTGGTCGCCAAGTCCGCCGGTGAACTCTCCGCGGCCGTGCGGCAGATGATGGCACCGGCTCCTGGCGCCCGCTTGCCGGCCGAGGGCATCCTGGAGCGCGCCGTTGCAATGGCCAAACAGCGATTTGACAGCGCGCAGGGCGGCATCGCCGGGGCACCCAAATTCCCCAGCTCACTGCCCATCCGACTGCTGCTGCGCCACCATCGCCGCCGGGGCGACGCGCAGAGTTTGAACATGGCCGTCGTGACCCTGGAGAAGATGGCAGCCGGCGGGATCAACGACCAGGTCGGCGGCGGATTCCACCGCTACGCCACCGACGGTAGCTGGCTGGTGCCGCACTTTGAAAAAATGCTTTACGACAACGCCCTGCTGGTGCCGGCTTACCTGGAGGCTTGGCAGGCAACCGGCAATCCCCGGTTCAGGCAGGTGGCCACGCAGACCCTTGATTACCTGGCCCGGGAGATGACCTCCCCGGAGGGCGCCTTTTATGCGGCCACCGATGCGGACAGCCTGACTCCCGACGGCCGGCGGGAGGAGGGCTGGTTTTTCACCTGGACCCTCAGCGAACTCGAAGCGATTCTGGGTGCCGACGATGCCCGAATTGCCGCTTCGGTTTACGGCGTCACCGCCAGCGGCAATTTCGAGGGACGCAGCATTTTACACCTGGCCAGGCCGATTGACGATGCCGCCGCCGAACTGGGCCTCTCCCCCGGGCGGCTGGCCCCGCATCTGGAGCGAATAAATGCCGCCTTGTATGAACATCGGAGACAGCGTCCGGCGCCCCTGCAAGACGAAAAAATCCTGGTAGCCTGGAATGGGTTGGCGATCTCGGCCTTTGCACGGGCCGGATTCGCCTTTGACAATCAGGGTTACTGCCAGCGGGCCGGCCAGGCGGCGGGCTTCATCCTCGAGCACATGCTGGTCGACGACCGGCTGAAGCGCAGCTACAAGGACGGAAGCGCTGTGGGAAGCGGGTTCCTCGACGACTACGCCTTTTTCACGGCGGCCTTGCTGGACCTGTTCGCGGCCACTGCCGATCGTCGCTGGCTGGACCACGCCCTGGCGCTTGACCGGACCTTGGCCGACCACTTCGGCGACCATGAATCGGGCGGCTTTTTCATGACCGCCGGCGATCACGAGGTGCTGATCGCCCGGGAAAAACCGGTCATTGACGGGGCGACACCGTCGGGAAATGCAGTGGCTTTGATGAATCTGCTGCGCTTTAATGCCGTGACGTCAAGGCCGGATTTCCTGGAGCGGGCCCAAAAGGGGTTCACGGCCCTGTCGGCCGCATTGGAGAGCAATCCATTGGCATTCGGCGAAACGCTGCTGGCATTCGACGATTGGCTGCATCCGTCCGGCCAGGTGATTGTCGTCACACCGGATCACGGCAAGGCCGCCGTGTGGGTCGGTCGCCTGCGGTCGACCTACCTGCCCGGCTGTCTGGCGATGGTGGCGGCTGAATCCAGCATCGCCGACCTGTCCGAGCGCTGTCTGCTGTTTCGCGACAAAGTGGTCGTTGGCGGTCGGCCAACGGCCTATGGATGCCAACAGGGCGCCTGCAGTCTGCCGGTCAACAGCGAAGCGGGACTGACGGATTTGTTGAGATCGTTCGGGGGTAGATGATGGCGCAGACCTTCGGATATGTGACCGCCATCGGCAGAGACGGCCGTGCTACGGTCATGGCCGAAAAAGGGCAGGGGTGCGGCAGCTGCGGCGCCGCCTTCCAGTGCCAGCGCGGGTATGCGGCCGGCCGGCAGGCGGTGCCGGTTCTCAACCGGGTTGGGGCGGTCGTGGGGGACCGGGTGGCCCTGAGCGTGGCCTCCGGGGCGATTCTGGCCCGCATGGCGGTCTTGTACCTGGTACCGGTCGCCGGCATTCTGATCGGGGCCTTCGTGGGTGAGTTTGGCGCCGGCAGCAGCGTGGTCTGCGCGCTTTCCGGGTTTGCCATCGGGTTCGTTTTTTCCGTGGCTGTAGCGCGGATCTGGTCGACGGCGCGCCCTGTGCTGCCGGTCATCACCCGGGTCGCCAACCCGCGTTCCGGGGCCGCTTCCGCCCCTGACCCGGCCGGTTGCGACCGCGGCGGTGCCCACCCCTAAAATGGGGGCCGACATGATGACACAAGCGACTGCGGTGCGGCCTGGCGCCTTAAACCTGCCGGAATCGGCCGAACGCGCCACCCTGGTTCATCTTGCCTGAAGGGTTGCCGCCACCTCGGCCACCATCACCAGATCCTGCTGCCGGTCGCTCCCTACAACAAAATCGGCCCTGCCGACCTCCGTGAATCCAATCTTTTTGTAAAATGCAATCGCACGTGCATTGCGCTCCCAGGTGCTTAGCCACAGGTGGCGTCCCTGCAACCGCCGTGCGGCTTGACCGACTTCGGCCATCAGCAACCGGGCGACCCCTTTGCCATGCGCCGGACGGTCAACGTAAAAGCGGTGCAGTTCGACGGGTCGGGCCTGGGTGACGCACGGCGGTGGCGGATGGCGACGAACCTGGGCATAGGCCACGAGTGTCTGTCTGTTTTCAGCCAGAAGCGTGACCACCGCAGGGTCGGTCAGTTCCGCGGTTTGCTGCGGGGTACCGAATGTCGCTGCCAGGTGGGCGCGTAAATCATCAGGCCGGCTGTCGGCCCCGAAGGCCTCCCGAAACACCCGGGCCGCAAAGTCGGCCAGGGCCGGTGCGTCGGAGGCCAGGCCCTGGTGAATGCGCACATCTTGCCATTCATTGTGGAGGCTAAATCCTTGCCGTTTCACCGCTCACCTTTCACAGGCTGGTGCGCTGGGCCGCCTGGATTTGGGCTGCGCGCGCCTCATCGACGCCGGCCCGGGCGGCATATTCGGGCCACCGGCGCACGATTTCGGCAACCCGGTCCACCATCGCGTTGGCCGGTGCCGTCTTGATGCCGGCACCATTGGCCAGGGCCAGCAGATCCTGACGCTCGAATCCATCGCGCTTGCCGCTGACGCTCATCTGATGACGGCTCGTCCAGGCACCCCGCGGATCCCAGGCGTACGAAATGTCGAAGGCCGGGGCCAACCGCCAGCGCCCCCGGCGATCCATGAGAAAGGCGATGTTCTTGACGTGGTCGTCTTGGTTGCGCCCGACCACGTTGAAGATGGCGCGCAGCACCTGCTGTTCCAGGTGCTCGCGGGGCAGCCCCAGCCGCCGGATGACCTGGATGGCCTGCTTGTAGGAATAGGCTGCCGGCTGGTTGTAGTCGTAATGGGCCATGGCGCCCAGCGACTGCATGTGCCTTTTGGCGCCTGTCGCCGAGCGGTCGAAGCGTCGGGTCATGAAGTGGCTGCGGCCGCCTTCGTGGTGCAGCCGGCAGGGGAGGGGGACATGACGATGCCGGCCTCGACGGCCATGCGATGGTAGGCGTACTCGATCTTTCCATACCCCATCGGGTCGGCAGCTTCCTTGTCGCGATTATGGGCGACCCCGTCGAATTTCATCAGCCAGTGCTCGAAGCCGGCCTCGACGTCGACCTGCCCCGATTGAAATTGATTGGTTTGCGGATTCCAGGCCACGATGGCCTTGGCCCGGGCACCGCCGGCCGAGGTCCCGATGCGCAAAATGTTCTCGATCGCCTTGCGGTCGTCGCGGCCGGTGAACACGCCTTTGAGGCCGGCCCGTTCGGCCAGGATGCGGCTGGCCAGAGAGACGCCCTGACCTTTTTCGAGGCGGCCGATGGTGCGGGGGCTGACGCCGGCTTCCGCGGCCAGCTGAACCTGGGTCACGTTGCGCGAGAGTCGGATGCGCTCCAGTTGTTCGCACAAGGCCGCTTCGATCTGCTGGCTGGTCGCTACACTGAAATCAATCTTATTGGCCATATATTGTGGATAAAATGGTATTTACAAGTTTAAACTACAATAATTTGCTCTTAAATGAAGAGCGCCGATGCGCATGTGATTCTGACAAAACGGTGCCGATCAACACTGCAAAGCGGCATTAACAAGCAAAAAATGGCTGAATCCGCTACCCTTTTAACCTGATTGGTCTCTATTTTCAATGGTGGCGGCCAGGGCCTCTATGAATTTGTGGGTGGCCTTGTGCAGGGGCAGGCCGGTGAGGGCGCGCAGGGTGACCCAGCGGTGACCCTGGGCGCTGTCGAGTCGCACGCGTCCGGATAAAAACCGGGCCAAAAAGACATCGGCGCTGAGTTTGAAATGGGTATAGGCGTGGCGGATGTGGGTCAAGGGCCGCTCGATTTCGATTTTCAAGCCGGTTTCCGCTTCCAAGCGAGCTTCAATCTGGCCCTGATCGGTTTTACGGCCGTCGACCGGAACCGCGGGAAACTCCCACAGGCCGCCTAAAAACCCGTCGGTCGGGCGCTGTACGACCAGCATGGTCCCCTGTTTGAAAATTACAGCGACGGCGATGTGGCGCAGGGGCACTGCGGGAGTGCGTTGGCGGTACGGGTAGGTTGCCGTGGTGCCGTGGCGATGGGCCAGACAGTGGCCGCGAAGCGGGCAGTGCGCACAGTCTGGGTTTTTGGGGCGGCAGACCAGGGCGCCCAGTTCCATGATGGCCTGGTTGAAATCGGCCGGACGGTCGGGGCAGATTAGTCGCATGGCCGGCTCCCGGAACACCTGGTGGGCATTGGCGCGGTTGACCGGCGTGTCCATCTCCAACAGCCTTGCCAGCACCCGCTTAACGTTACCGTCCACGACGGGCATTGAGCGGTTGAAGGCGATGCTCAGCACGGCGGCGGCGATGTAATCACCCACACCGGGCAGGGATCGAAACAGCTCCGGGTCGTCGGGAATCCGCCCCTTAAAACGGGAGACCACCAGGCCGGCGGCGCGGTGCAGGTTGCGGGCCCTGGCATAGTAACCGAGTCCTTCCCACAGTTTGAGGACCTGCTGGATGTCGGCGGCAGCCAGACTGGCCGGGTGGGAAAGCGGTCCATGAAGCGCTGGTAATAGGGGATCGCGGTGGCCACCTGGGTTTGCTGCAACATGACCTCCGAGACCCATATGGCATAGGGGTCGGACGTCTCCCGCCAGGGCAGGCGCCGGCGGTGGGTGGCGTACCAGGCCAGCAGGTGGGTGCGTATTTGCTCCGTTGTCATTGAGTGGATGCCTCTACCACAGTTTCGCGCGGCAATCCACCCGCCGAATTAAGTGCGACGCAAAAACGGCGATAACGTTTATGTGTCGATCAATGACCGTGCCCGCCGGTGCAACCATCTTTTTTGCCAAGGCCGGTCCCGCCCAAGCGCTGGGCGGAGCGCCGGCAGGGCATGGAACAGGCAGCCGAAGCGCCCGCGGTTTGCGCCGCGGGCAAATGGACTCGTCATGGAATCACCCAATCCGTCATCACCGGAGGACCCGGCCGACAAACGCCACACCGCGCTCTGCCTCTCGGAAGAGAAATACCGCTATCTGGTTCAACACAGCCCGGATATGATCTACATCCTGGACACCGAGGGGCATTTTACCTTCTTGAGCGACGCTGTAGAGCATCTGCTGGGGTTTCGGGCCGACGATCTGGTTGGAAAGCACTACCGCACGATTGTGTGCCCGGCGGACCTGGACAAGGCCAAGTGGTATTTTGACGAGCGGCGCTCGCGCGAGCGCGCCTCTTCCGGTGTCGAGCTGCGGCTGCGGGTAACCGGGCCGGCCTTGGTGAAAAACGGCGGCGCGCCATATTTGGCGGTCGAGCTCAAATCGATGGGCATCAATGAAGCCTCCGCTTGCGAGGCCGGAAGGCGGCATGTCGGCACCCATGGGGTCATCCGGGACGTCAGCGAACGGCAGCGACTGCAGGCGCAACTCCAAAACGCCGAGCGCATCGAGTCTTTGGGTACGCTCGCCGGCGGGATTGCGCACGATTTCAACAATCTGCTCATGGGTATCCAGGGTCGAACGTCGCTGATTTCCATGGACCTGGAGGCCTCCCACCCCCACCTGGAGCACCTGCACGCGATCAATGACTACATTCGCAGCGCCACCGACCTGACACGGCAGCTGCTCGGCTTTGCGCGCGGCGGTAAATACGAGGCCAAACCGACCGAGATCAACGAGTTGATTCTCAAGAGCGCCAACATGTTCGGGCGGGCCAAGAAGGAAGTCATCATCGAGACCCAGTTTCACCACGCCAACATCGTCGTGGAGGTCGACCGCGGTCAAATCGAACAGGTGTTGCTGAACCTGTACGTCAATGCCTGGCAGGCCATGCCCGAAGGGGGGACCCTTCGTCTGGCAACCCGCCGAGTCACGCTGAACGATCAATATGGCAAGCCCCATCAGGTCGGCGGCGGACCCTACGTTCACATTTCGGTCACCGACACCGGCACCGGCATGGATTCGCAGACCCGGCGCCAGATCTTCGACCCCTTTTTTACCACGAAGGAAAAAGGTCGCGGTACCGGGCTGGGACTGGCGTCGGCCTACGGCATCATAAAAAATCACGGCGGCTTGATCAACGTTGACAGTCAGGTCGGCAAGGGGTCGACCTTCAACATCTTCCTGCCGATTTCCGAAAAATCGGTGATCAGGGAAGCGGTCTCCGAAAGCCACATCGCCAGCGGCTCCGAAACTATCCTCCTGGTCGATGACGAGCAGATGATCATCGATGTCGGCAAAGCCATGCTCAAGCGCTTGGGCTATCATGTCATCACCGCCAAATGCGGCCAGGACGCTATCGATGTGGTCACCCGGGCCGGTGACGACATCGATCTGGTGATTCTGGACATGATCATGCCGGGTATGGATGGCGGCAAGACCTTCGACCGCGTCCGTGAGATTCGCCCGCGATTGCCGGTGATGCTTTCCAGCGGTTACGCCATCAACGATCAAGCCTCCAAAATCATGCGCAAAGGGTGCAACGGTTTTATTCAAAAACCGTTCAGTGTTTCCGAGATATCGAAGAAAATCAGAAAGATCTGGGAATCCAGGAACCGCTCCAACAGCTGATCCAAGAATTCATCCGTCGCCCACCGATGCCTTTCCCGCCGATTTTTGCTTTCTCTGCCTGAGTTGTGGTATTAAGGCACGCACCCGGATGGGCGCGCGTGGCCTGCCAGACAGCCGGGTGCCATCTTCTTGGGATTGTCACGCTCATGTTTAAAAAGAAAACCCGCGTCTCCTCGGGGATCGATCAGCTCGATCGCCAGTTGGGGGGCCTGTTCATCGGGGACAACGTGGTCTGGTACGACGACGCCGGCAGCCTGGCATCGGTGTTTTGCCTCAACTTCATCCAGGAGTCGCAAAAACGCGATCGGCCCCTGATCTACATTACCTTCGACCGGTCCCCCAAGACCGTGCTGGAAGATCTGGGCCCCCTTGCCCAAAGCCGCCACCTGACGATTCTGGACTGTTTCACCCACGGAAAAGGAGACGGCAGCGAAGTTTTCAGCCGCTTCTTCGAAAAAGACGGGGCCCAGTGGCCTTTTCAGATCGTCCGCGTCAATGCGCCCGGCGACCCGGATGTGGTCTCCGAGGCCATCTACAGCCTGCACGGCACCATGCAAGGAGACGTGCGCTTCGTGTTCGCCTCCCTGACCGGCATGCAGGACCTGTGGGGCGGCGAAGAGGCCATTGCGCGCTTTTATTCACGGGCCTGTCCGCGGCTGTACGAGCTCGACACCATCGCCTATTGGATCATGGAAAAAAAGGCCCATTCGACGCGCCTGCGTGCCGGCATCAATCAGATCGCCCAGGTGGTGATCGACCTGTCCCTCAACCGCGGCAAGTCGGCCCTGACGATCCTAAAGGCCGACAAGCGACGACCCGACGCCTTGAACTCGGCCTTGACTTACTGGAATGAAGGCCTGGAGGTGGCCTTTGAAACCGAAGCCGGCAAAGGGGGGCTAATCGACCTGGGCGGGCGGGTGAAGCAGATCCGCAGTCGACACGCCATGTCGCAAAAAGAGCTGGCCGGACTGGTGGGGGTGACACCCAGCACGATATCACAGATCGAAAGCGGCACGATCTATCCGTCCATCCCGGCCCTTCTTAAAATCGCCCAGGTGCTCAATGTTTCCGCGGCCACCTTTTTCCGGGACCGATCGACAGCCGGCGACCGGATCGTCTTTTCCGGCGGCGGCACCCCGATCGTCTTCAGTGATCTGCCCAGGTCGGACATCAGCGGATACCGCCTGTCACCGCCCGATTTCGATGCCGATGCCGAGCCCTGTCTGATCGAGATCTCGGCCGGTAGGAAATTGTCGGGGCATTTTTTCACCCACAAAGGCCAGGAGCTGGGCTATGTGCTGTGCGGCACTGTGGAGCTGAGCATCGGCGGGCGGACCCATCGGGCCGGGGCCGGGGATGTCATTTATTTGGTTGCGGATCTGCCGAACTACTGGAAGAACACCGGCGACGACACGGCCCGGCTGCTCTGGACCAAGATCCGGAAATAAGGCCCGCAAGAGATCCAGGTGCCGCCCGTCCCCAGGATCCCGGCCTTGAGTCGGGTGGGGCGGGCGGCCACGCAGCATCACGAGTTGAGTATTTTGCGGGCGCTTTCGTCGTTGGCGTCCGACATGTGGCGGATGCCGGTCTCTCTGGCGGTCTCGCGGTTGCCGGCAAAAATATCGTCGCGTGTGACCTGTTTGACGTTGAATTTACGGGCGCCGGCCAGCAACTGCTGCATGCCGCAGTAGAGTTTGTCGACCAGGGTGTAAAAGGCGATGGCACCATAGGGAATGTGCTTCATTTCGTCCTTGCCGACGATTTTTTCCACGTCGAAATAGCAGGCGAAAATCTCCTTGGCCGACGATCCCACCTGGAGAACCGATTTGGGCAGTTCGCTCCAGTGGCCGTTTACGGCGGCCCGTTTTTCGTCGAACAGGGCCCCTTCGATATTGGAGCCCACGAAGCCGGGAATCATGATCCCGCGACCCATGCAGATCAGCTTGGTGAACGGAGCGCCCAGGGCCAGCCCCTTGAAGATGCTGTCCTCGAGTGCGAATCCCCCGGCGAACGACATGTCCACCACCTTGAGTCCCTTGGCGGCCAGGATGCTGGCGTACTCGTAGGCCTTGGCATGCAGGTTGATGGAGGGAACGCCCCAGCTTTGCATCATGTTCCAGGGGCTCATGCCGGTTCCCCCGCCCGAGCCGTCGATGGTCAGCAGGTCCAGGCCGGCATCGGTGGCGAACTTGATGGCCATGGCCAGTTCCTCCATGCCGTAGGAGCCGGTCTTCAGGGTGACGCGGTTGAAGCCCAGGCTGCGCAGGTATTCCACGCTGCTCATGAAATCCTCGCGCACCTGCTGAACGGAAACGAAATTGGTGCCGCCCAGGCGGCTGTGCCGGGCAAAGGATTTGATAGACCCGTTCTCGAAGGCTTCCTGGACCTCGGGGATGGTGGGGTCGGGGTCCACCACGTAGCCGCGTTCCTTGAGGAAGACGGCGTAGTCGAGGCTGGTCACCTGAATCTCACCGCCGATATCCTTGGCTCCCTGGCCCCACTTCAACTCGATGATCACCTTGTCCCCGTACTTGTCGGCCACGAACTCGGCCACCCCGTTGCGGGTGTCTTCCACATTCAGCTGGACGATAATGGCGCCATAGCCGTTGAAGTAGCGAAAGTAACTTTCGATGCGCCGTTCCAGTTCGGGCGCCTTTTTGATCTTGCCCTTGCGTTCGGGTCCTTCGGCGATTTCCGACTCGCGGTCCACGCCCACCACGTTTTCACCGATGACGACCGGAATGCCCACCAGGGCGCCGCCGATAGCGAACGAATCCCAATAGCGCTGGGCCACGAAGGTGGACCCTAAAGCGCCGGTCATCAGGGGTATACGGGCCTTGGTTTTGACCTGGTTGCCGAATTCGGTGTCCAGGGTGACATTGGGGAAAACGCAATCGTCGGGGTTGTCGGTCAGGCCGCCGGCCAGTCCGTGGGCGCCGTAGGCATAGCCCTGGATGCGCAGCGAATTGTAGGAAACGCCGATATGGGTGGTGTTGTTGGCACCGGCGGTAACGATGCCGAAACTGCGCGGATAGAGCAGTTTTCGCCCCTCCAGGCTGGAGAGCCAGGTTTCGCACTTGCCGGTGCAGTCGGCCCGGCACAGGGTGCACAGGCTGGATTCGGTCGGGTTGCCGCGGTTGACGGTGCCCAGGGCGTCGTTGTTTTTCGAGAATTTCATCATGGTGCGGTCTCCTTTTAAACTGCCAGGTGGTCGATAAGGCCGGCGCAAAACAGATGACTCCGCCAGCCTCAAAACGCAAAACGGCGTCTGATCGGGCAGGCTGCTGCCCAATGCCGGACGCCGTTGTCTCGTTGGATCGCGGCCGCCGCGCACGTCGTTGTGAAAGGCGGCCGATCATGATCGATGAATTCGGGTGACGATCAAGCGAAGTGCAATTGCAAGACCGACTATTTAGTTTTACTAAACCACAAAGTCAAGTGTAATTTAGTTGCTAAATTAAGTTTAACGCATGAAGGCTCCCGCCGGTGGTGCATGCGCCAGCGGTGCCGGGCAGGTTCAGCGGCCCTGGGCGATATCTTCGGCCAGGATGATGGCTTCGGCGATCTGGCGCAGCGGTTTACGAGAATCCATGCTGCGCTTTTGGATCCACCGAAAGGCCTCGTCGCCTTTCATGCTGCGGCGATGCATGAGAATCTCCTTGGCGCGCTCCACCAGTTTGCGGGTTTCCAGCTCTTCCTGGATCACCCGCGTCTTGACCATCAGTTCCGTGTTGAGGATGGCCAGGGCGGCCTGGTTGGCCACGGCCGTCAGAAGGTTTATTTCGGTGTTGGAGAAGTTGTGGGGGCTGGATGTGAAGCAGTTGAGGACGCCGATGATCTTCTCGTCCTTGAGCTGCAGCGGGACGCCGACCATGGAGACCAGTCCGAGATTGCGGGCCATCTCCTTCTCTTTGAAGCGGGGATTGCGCAGGACGTCGGCGATGGCGATGGGGCGCTTGTGGGTGACGACATATCCCACCACGCCTTCATCCAGGTTCAGCATGCGGTCCTGAACATATTCGGGGTCGATGGACTGGGTGGCCTTGAGTCTGATTTTGGGCGGCTTCAGGCTCTCGTCGATCAGCCACAATGAGCAGATCTCCACGCCGGTGACCTTGGCGGTGACCATGACGATCAGCTTGAGCAGGTCTTCCAGAAAGAGGTCCGAGGCGATCGCCCGACTGATGTCCGTCAGGGCTTTGATGTAGCCGTCGTAGGTCGTCTGATCACTGCTTTCCATGCCCGGATGGTACAACCCCGCCCTTAAATTTTCAATGCCTTGTTGGTGGCTGGGTCGCCACTGGTGCCGCACCCTTGAAATTCAGTAAAGTTGACAAAAAATAAAAAAGGCCAGCGGAACCAGACGTTCCGCAAGACCCCAGGTGGATCGCGTACGCCGGCTGCGGATTACGTTTGGCTAGGGCCGCCGACTGGCGCCAGCCCCAGTTCCCGGGCGTTGACGACGCTGGGGATCGCCTGGGGGGGCGGGTCGTCGAGGAAGGGCAGCACCGTCGCCCCCTGCCAGAGCGGGTAGCCGTGGATCAGCCCGGCCACGTTGCAGGCCGCCAGGACGGCCATGCCTTCACGGGTCCAGCCGGTGGCCGAAGCGATGTGCGGCACGATGACCACGTTGTCCAGTTCCGGCAGGCCGGGCGCCATGGCCGGTTCGTGCTCGAACACGTCCAGTCCGGCGCGAAATCGGGGATGTTCACGGCAGTGCGCCACCAGGGCGGCCTCGTCGACGACCGGCCCGCGGCTGGTGTTGATCAAGATGGCATCGGGCTTCATCATGGCCAACCGCCGTGCGTCGATGAGGTGATGGGTGCTGCCATCCAGCACGGTGTGAATGCTGACGCAGTCCGCCTCCGCCAAAAGCGCCTCCAGCGATGCTGCGCGACGGCAGGTGACCGGTGCCTGGTCGTGGGTCACCCGGAATCGGCTGATGTCGGCCACGACCGTTTCCAGGCCGGTGTTGGGGACCAGGTCGTGATAGATCACGTGCATGCCGTGGCCCTGGACCATCATGCGGGCGTAGGCGGCACCGATTCGACCGGCTCCGACGACGCCCAGCGTCTTGCCGTGCAGCAGGGTGCCCAGAAACAGGTCGGGCAACCACCCGGTGTAGCGGCCGGCGCGCAGGTAACGCTCCGCTTCGCCCAGTCGGCGGGCGGCGGCAAAAGTGAGGGCCACGGCCATCTCGGCCGTGGTTTCGGTGAGCACGCCCGGTGTATTGCCCACCGGGATACCCAGTCGGGTGGCCGCCGCCAGGTCCACGTTGTTGTAGCCCACGGCGTAGTTGCTGTACGCCAGGCCGCCGGCACCCTTGAGCGCCTGGAAAAGGCCTTCTCCCCATTTCTCGGTGAGCTGTCCGATGGCGGCGTCGCAGCGGTCGCCGATGGCAGCCGTGATCGCTTGGCTGTCCAACACCGACCGTTCGAGGCAGACCTCCACGCGGCAGCCGGCAGCTGTGAGGAGGTCGCGCCAACGCCGGCCGGGAAGCGGCTTGGTGACGACCACCCGAAAGCGGCCATCAGGGTTGTCAATCTGCCAGGCGTGGCGCTGCATCTCCCCTCCTGCCTACCTGTCGCCCATGTCGCCGAAAGCATACTGCACCAACGTGCAGGCTGCCAGAGCGGCGGTCTGGGCCCGCAACACCCGAGGCCCCAGACCGGCGGTGAAAAAATCGTGCCTTTTGGCCTGCCGGATCTCCTCGGCGGTGAAGCCGCCTTCGGGGCCAACGGCAACCATGACGGTTTCAGGCGCCTTGGAAATGGGCCCGGGAATTCGGAAGGCTTGCGGGGTCTCTTCCCAGAAAACGATCTTGAGGTCGACGGTTGCCGAGGCGGCCAGTACCGCTTGAAAGGTGTCGGCCGGTACGATGCCAGGGATGCGGCCGCGCCGGCACTGCTTGACCGCTTCCAGGGCGATTTTCTCCCAACGCTCCAAGCGGCCGGCCCAGGGCTTGCTGCCGGGCGCCGGGACCGAACGGGCCGCATAGAACGGCATCCACTGGTCGATGCCCAGTTCCGTCAGCTGGCGAACGACGTCGTCCATTTTGCGGTCCTTGAGAAATCCCTGGGCGACGGTGATCCGGGTGGGCGATTCGGCCAGCAGCGGGAAGCGCTTTTCGATGCTCATCTGAACGCAGCGGGGCGATGCGGATACAATGCGGGCTAGGTAGCCGTCTCCGCTGCCGTCGAACAACTCGACGGCGTCGCCGGTTCCCAGACGCAGCACCCGGCAGATGTGCCCGGCCTGGGCACCGGTGATTTCCGGCAGGGTCTGGTGGATCATTTCGGGGGGCATGTAAAACCGTCTCGGGGCCATTGACGCCTTCCAGCGAATGTCAGGGCAGGGAGGATAAAATCGAAACCAGATCTTTGCCGAAGGCCTTGACCTGCCAGTTGCGGATGCCGTCGATGTCGCGCAACCCGGCGACGGCCATGGGCCGCTTGACGGCGATGGCGGTCATCAGCGCCTTGTTGAACAGAAGGGCCGGGTCCAGGCCCAGGCGTTCGGCTTGGGCGTCGCGCCAGCTCTTGATGGCGTTGATCCGTTCGGGCACCTCGGGCGCGACGGGCTGCCGTCGCCGGCGCGGATAGACCGGCAGGTCGCCCGGGGCGATCGACTTGGCCTGCCTCACGACAGCGCCCAAATCCTTGCCGTAGATGCGGATCTGCTTGGCGCTCAGGCAGCGGGTGTTTTCCAGGGCCTGGGGGGTGTCGGCCATCGCGGTGGCGATCTTCAATAAGGCGGTGTTGGATAAGACCTTGAACAGGGGACGATCCTTCTGGGCGGCCAGCTTGACACGATAGTGCAGCAGCCCTTCCAGGGCTGCCAGGTTGCGACGCGGCAGGCGACCCGCCCCGCGAAATCTGACGAACAGGGGTTCGCCGTTGTTCTCCATCGGCCGTACGCTGGCCAGCAGTTCGCACTCTTCCGTGACCCATGCCAACCGTCCCTTGGCCTTCAATTCAGCCATAGTGGCACGGGCCAGCGGGACGAGGTGATACACATCCGAGGCGGCGTAGGTGATCATGCCTTCGGGCAGGGGCCGCTGCGACCAGTCCTTCTTCTGGTAGCGTTTGTCCAGCTTGACGCCAAACCGGGTGTTGACGACCGCACCCAGACTGGTCTCCTGCTGGCCAAGAAACATACTGGCCAGCTGCGTGTCGAACAGGTTGTTGATCTCGATGGCATAGTCGCGATAGAGGGAACGCACGTCATAGTCCGCCCCGTGAAACACCTTGCAGATGCGCCGGTTGTTGAAAACCGGCCTCAGAACGGAAAGGTCGTCCACCTCGAGTGGGTCGATGACCGCATACTGATCGCCGGCGGCCATTTGCACCAGGCAGACTTTCTCCTGAAAGTGAAACATGGAGTCCGCCTCCAGGTCCACGGCGATCATTTTTTCCCGGCTGATCCGGTCGACAAATTCATCCAGCTGGGCAGGCGTCCTGACAAATCGGTAGGGTGGACCGGCGATGGTGTTCATTTTTTTACTTGACCTAGTGGGGTGGATCCCATAATTTTCGTACCTTATTCAATTAGCGGGTAGATTCGATCCCCTCAGCGCGTGCTCAACTCATTTGGAAGGCACTTTAACCAATGATCCATATCACACTTCCCGATGGAAGTCGAAAGCCCTTTGACGATACCCCCACGGGCCTGGCTGTGGCCAAAAGCATCTCCGAGGGCCTGGCCCGTGATTGCGTGGCCATGGAGGTCGACGGCAATCTGGTGGACCTTGACCGGACCATCGGCAAGGATGCCGCTGTCCGCCTGATCACCACCCGGGATCCCGAAGCCCTGACCATCATGCGGCACAGCGCCGCACATGTCATGGCCCAGGCCGTGACGACCCTGTACCCGGATGCCAAGCTGACCATCGGCCCGGTGGTGGAAGACGGGTTTTACTATGACATCGACATGCAGCCGCTGTCCGAGGAGGCCTTTCCCGCAATCGAGGCCGAGATGCAGCGTATCATCAAAGCCAAGCTTCCCATCCAGCGCAACGAGGTATCCAAGGCCGAGGCACTGAACTTTTATCGCCATGAACCCTACAAGGCCGAGATGATCGGCGAGCTGACCGACGGCACCATCTCTTTTTACAAACAGGGCGACTTCACCGATTTGTGCCGCGGACCGCACGTGCCGCACACCGGTTTCGTGCGTGCCGTCAAATTGATGCGCGTATCCGGCGCCTACTGGCGGGCGGACCAGTCCAAGGCGCAGCTGCAGCGCATCTACGGCACGGCCTTCTTCGACAAAAAAGCGCTCAAGGCGCATCTCACCTTTCTGGAGGAGGCTAAAAAACGCAACCACCGCAAGATCGGTGCCGCCATGGACCTGTTCAGTTTTCACGACGACGCCCCGGGCATGCCATTTTTCCACCCCAAGGGCATGGAGGTCTGGAACGCACTGCTCGATTTCTGGCGTGAGGCCCATCGCGAGGCCGGGTATGTGGAGACCAAGACGCCCATTATCCTTCAGCGGACGCTGTGGGAGCGCAGCGGCCACTGGGAGAACTATCGCGAGAACATGTACACCACCGAAGTGGACGACCAGCCATACGCCATCAAGCCCATGAACTGCCCCGGGGGTATGCTGCTCTACAGCACCCGACCGCACTCCTACCGCGAGCTGCCCATCCGTGCGGCGGAGATCGGGCTGGTGCACCGCCACGAGCTGTCCGGTGTGCTCAACGGCCTTTTCCGGGTCCGCGCCTTTCACCAGGACGATGCCCACCTGTTCATGACCCCGGACCAGATCCAGGATGAGATCACGGATCTGCTGCGGCTGGAAGCGCGGATCTACGCCAAATTCGGTCTCGGTTTTCACCTGGAATTGTCTACCCGCCCGGAAAAATCCATCGGCACCGACGCGCAGTGGGAAACGGCCACCAACGGCCTGCGTGCGGCCCTGGACGGGTACGGCGCGGATTACCGGGTCAATGAAGGTGACGGCGCATTTTACGGACCCAAAATCGACCTGCACATCAAGGACGCCCTGGGCCGGACCTGGCAGTGCGGCACGATTCAGCTGGACATGAATTTTCCCGAACGCTTCGATCTTACCTACGTGGGCAAGGACAACGAAAAGCACCGTCCCATCATGCTGCACCGCACCGTTTTCGGCTCCATTGAGCGCTTTTTGGGCATTCTCATCGAGCACTTTGAAGGCAAGTTTCCCTTGTGGCTGGCGCCGGTTCAGGCTGCCATTTTGCCGATCAACGACGGTCTGATCCCATTTGCCACAGAGCTGGCCGGCACTATGCGTAGCGCCGGACTGCGGGTGTCGGTGGATGACCGTACGGAAAGCCTCAACCGCAAGATTCGCGAGGCCCAGCTGGCCAAGACGCCCTTGATTCTGACCTGTGGGGCCAAAGAAAAGGAGGCCGGCACGGTCTCCGTGCGCACCCAGGACGGCAGCGTTCACTACGGCATTCCAACGCAGCGCTTCCTGCAGCGGGTTGCGGCCCATGTGGCCGACCGCCGCCTGAACCTGGACCTGTTCGACGACCCAGACAGGGTTGACCAATAAATCGACGTGCCGCCTGCAATCGGTGAATCTCCCATGCCAACCGGTCGGCTGAAGGCCCGGCTGTACTGGTTCTTGGTCGCAGCGCTGTGCGCGGTCATCTTCGTGCAGTCCTGTTTTCCGCCTTTGGAACTCGGCCCCCGGTTCCAGTTCAGAGACAAAATCCTGCACGCTATCGTCTACGGATTGCTGGCGGCTCTTTTTTCGCGCGCCTGCCGGGCCACCTGGCCCGATCGGATGACCGCGCTGCCGCTGTTGATCATCAGCGTCCTATTCGCCACCGCCTATGGCGTGAGTGACGAAATTCACCAGTCCTTTGTGGCGGCCCGGCAACTGGATCTGGCCGACGGCGTGGCCAATTTCGTGGGCAGCCTTTTAGGGGCAACCGGCGCCATGTGGGCTTCCGCCAGGGGCCGGGACGGCTGACGAATCACTGCGCAGCGGCCCTTGAGTGCCAGCGACAATGCACCGGCATTCACAGATTGACAAAAGGGCTGATTTTTTATAGAGAAAATAGGCTGGTCGATGGACGCTGCGCCACCGCCGATCATTCTTAACCCCCCCCTTTCCAAAGGAACCGTGTTTATGGAATCGAAGAACCTGTTGGTGATCAACGGCAACGAGCTCCCCTTCGAACCGGGAGAGACGATCCTTGACGTGGCCAGGCGGGGCCAGATCGATATCCCGACCCTGTGCCATCTCAAAGGCACCACTCCCACCGGTGCCTGCCGAATTTGTGTGGTGGCGGTCGAACGCGCCCGGACGCTGCTGCCGGCCTGTTGCACCCCGGCCGCCCCCAACATGGTGGTGCGGACCGAATCGCCGGAAGTGGTGGCCTCCCGCAAAGAGATTTTGCGCCTGATGCTCTCGTCGGGCAACCACAACTGTGCCGTGCGCGGACGGGATCACAGCGACTGGACCCGCTTCCAGCTGGGCGTTGAAAAAGACGACGGCAGCGATGCCCTCTGTCCGGTGTGGGGCGACTGCCGGCTGCAGGACCTGGCCTACCGCTACCAGGTGACCGGTGAGGGCTTCGAGGGTACGCCGGCCCGCTACCCCATGGAGACCGTCAATCCGTTCATCGTGCGCGACTTTTCGCGCTGTATTCTCTGCGGCCGCTGCGTTCAGGCCTGCAACGAGGTGCAGGTCAACAATGCCATCAGTTTCGGATACCGGGGGGCCGCCACCAAGATCATCGCCGCCGGCGACCGCCCCCTGAAAGACTCCGATTGCGTTTTCTGCGGAGAGTGCGTCCAGGTGTGCCCGGTCGGCGCCCTGGTGGAAAAGGATGCCCGCTACCAGGTCAGGCCCTGGGAGACCGAAAAGGTCCGCACCACTTGCAGCTACTGCGGTGTGGGGTGTCAGATGTTCCTGCACGTGCGCGACAACCGCGTGGTCAAAGTGAGCGGCGTCGAAGACGAAGTCCCCAACAACGGCAGCCTGTGCGTCAAGGGGCGTTTCGGTTTCGATTTCATCGCCAGCGGCGAGCGGCTCACCGAGCCTCTGATCAAAGAGAACGGCGAGTTCCGCAAGGCCAGCTGGGAAGAGGCCATCGGACTGGTGGCCGACACCTTCAAAAGCATCCGTGACACTCACGGCGGAGACAGCATGGGCGTGCTCACCTCAGCCCGCATCACCAACGAGGAAAATTACATCGCCCACAAGTTTACCCGGGCGGTGCTCAAGACCAACAACATCGATCATTGCGCCCGGCTCTGACACAGTTCCACCGTGGCCGGTCTGGCCGCAGCATTCGGAAGTGGCGCAATGACCAATACCATCGCCGACATCGAGGAGGCCGACGTCATCCTCATCACCGGCTCCAACACCACCGAAAACCATCCCGTGCTCTCTTCTTTCGTCAAACGGGCGGTCACCCAGCGCGGAGCCAAACTGATCGTGGTGGATCCCCGCCGGATCAAAATCACCGAGTTTTCCGAGCATTGGCTGCGACCCAACCTGGGGACCGACGTGGCCTGGATCAACGGCATGATGCACGTGATCATCAAAGAGGACCTGCACGCCAAATCCTTTATCGAGGAGCGCACGGAAAAGTTCGACGAGGTCAAGGCGGTGGTCGCCAAGTACACGCCCGAGCACGTGGAATCCATCACCGGCATTCCGGCCCAGCAGCTGATCGACGCCGCCCGGCTGTATGCCACGGCACCGGCCGCAAGCATCCTTTACTGCATGGGCATCACCCAGCACACCACCGGCACCGACAACGTCAAATCGCTGGCCAACCTGGCTATGCTGTGCGGCAACCTGGGTATCCGGGGCGGGGGCGTCAACCCGCTGCGCGGGCAGAACAACGTTCAGGGCGCCTGCGACATGGGCGGCCTGCCCAACGTGCTGACCGGCTACCAGGCCGTGGACAATCTCAACGCCATCAAAAAGATGGAGGCGTTGTGGAACGTCACCGGGCTGCCCACCAAGCCGGGTCTGAAAGTGACCGAGATGATTCCCAAGGCCCATGACGGCGAACTCAAGGCCATGTACATCATCGGCGAGAACCCGCTGGTTTCCGACGCCGACCTGAACCATGCCGAGAAGGGATTCAGTCATCTCGACTTTTTGGTGGTCCAGGACATCTTTCTGACCGAAACCGCCCGAATGGCCGACGTGGTGTTGCCGTCCAAGTGTTTTGCCGAAAAAGACGGCACCTTTTCCAACACCGAGCGCCGGGTGCAGCGCGTCAGAAAGGCGGTTGATCCGCCCGGGACGGCCAAGGACGACTGGCAGATCACCTGTGAGATCGCCACCCGCATGGGCTATGCGATGGCCTATGCGGACAGCGAGGCCATCTTCACCGAACTGGCCGCAGCGACGCCTTCATACGCCGGAATCAGCTACCCGCGCATCGAACACGAAGGGATCCATTGGCCCTGCCCCACACCGGAGCATCCCGGCACACCGATTCTGCACGGAGCGCAGTTCACTCGTGGCAAAGGGTGCTTTCACGCCATCGAGTGGATCGCACCGGCGGAAGTGGCCGATGACGATTACCCGATGTACCTGACCACCGGCCGGGTGCTTTACCACTATCACACCGGTACAATGACCATGAAAACCGACGGTCTAAACGAGCGGGCGCCGGAATCGTTTGTGGAGATCGCCCGGGGTGACGCCCAGCAGATGGGTCTTTCCGACGGCGAGCGGGTGACCATCGCCTCGCGACGGGGGAAAATCGAGGCCATGGTGCGGATTTCCCGAAAAGCCGTGGACGGTACCGTTTTCATCCCCTTCCACTTCGCCCACGCGGCGGCCAACAAGCTGACCAATGCCGCATTGGATCCTGTATCCGGCATTCCGGAGTTCAAGGTGTGTGCGGTGAAAGTGTCTAAAGGGGTCTGAGGCCGCTTACCGATTCATCCGAGCGACCGGCACTGCACACTTGCGGCCGCCGGTCGCTCGCTTTTGGTGCTCACTGCTGCACGATCTCGAATTTTTATTCTGCTTCATTCCTTTGAATAAAGAGCGACAGATGGTTCAGAATAAAAGCGGTCGATAGGTGGGGGCTGCGCGGCTGTCTGGCTCACTGATGATCAAAAAAATCCGGCCCCCCCCGGGGGACCGGATTTTTTTTGGGGTGAAAGCTGGCTAAAAGTTCGACGATTCCGGATGAAAGACATCCACATCCTTGAGGTCGTCGCCCAGGTATTCGCGCTCGTTGGGCCCTAAAATGCCCAATGAGAGGCACAGCAGGGTCCACAGGTGCACGGTCTGCCAGGCGTGCTCGTTCTGTTCGGCCAGGTCGTGGATCTGGGCGTGGCAGTTGTGGCAGGGGGTGATGGCATAATCCGCTTTGGTGCTCATGATTTGGTCCGTCTTGAGCTGGCCGTAGGCCCGCCGCTCGTCCGGGAATCCGGACTGGAGGAACCCGCCGCCGCCGCCGCAACAGAAGTTGTTGGAGCGGTTGGGCCACATGTCGATGAAGTTCTCCTCGCCCACCACCGCCTTGACGACGAAGCGCAGGTCCTCGGCCACCGGGTCGCCGAAACTCTTGCGCACCAGCTGGCAGGGGTCCTGGACGGTGAATTTGATTTTACGCTCCTTGTTCCACTCTGAGCTGGGTTTGAGCTTGCCCTCGCGGATCCACTGCGCGTAGTATTGGATGATGCTCTTGATCTCGAAGTTGTAGTCGAGTTTGAATTTTTCCAGTCCGAACCGGACTGCGAAGAGTTCGTGCCCTCACTCCGTATTGAGCCAGACCTTGCAGCCCAGATCCTCCACGGCTTTTTTCTTGACCTCGACAATGTGTTTCCAGGCCTCGTTGTCGCCCAGAAACATGCAGTAGTTTTCAGCGGCCCACCCCTTGGTGCCATAAGTCCAATCCGCGCCAGCCAGGTGCAGGATCTTCCACAAGGGGACCATCTCGTCGGGTTCGGTGACCGGCTCCCGGGAGTTCTGGTTCAGAAAGAACTCGGCACCCTGCTTGTTGACGGGGGCCTGCATCTCCGCAAATTCGGGCTGGGCCTCCCGATACTCTTCCAGAACGTCTTCGACGACGAACTGGAAATCTTCCTCCGTGGCACCCATGGCACTGCAGGTGTCGTTGCGCAGGGCGACATCGCAGGAGCCCAGAATACCCTTGGGGCGCTGGTCGCGGGGCCACTGTGCCCGTGCGTTGAAGACCAGCTGGGGAATGTTGATTTTCATGGGGCAGACGTACATGCAGCGGGTGCACATGCTGCACATCCAGACCCATTTGGTGCTCAGGACCTCCTCATCCATGCCCAGGGCCGCCATTCTCAGAAATTTTCGGGGATCCATTCCCTCCAGACCCGTTGCCGGACACCCAGACGAACAGGCACCGCAGGTCAGGCAAAGGTTCAGGTTGCCTCCCTCGGGGAGAATCTCCTTTACCTTGTCGATGAAAACGGATCGCTTTTTTCCACCGAGCTTGATCGCCTCATCAGCCATACTGTTTCCTACCTCCTTTTGGTTGACGATCGACGTTGACCACCCACGTCGATTATTTTGATCGATTAAATCAAGTTAATACTTATTTACGAATCCAGCGCAAATTACAAGGAAAAAATTGAATCCACGCCCCTGCAGGCGCGCCGTTGCCGTTCATGGGTGTGTCTCCGTCCAGAAGCGAGTGATTTTGGTCGAGATCAAGGCGCGCGAAACATTTTACAGCGGGGCTACGGTTGATATTCCGAGGATAAAATGTTTCGCGCAACGCAGACGTCGGGCAGCACGACCGTTTATGGATCCGCGCTGAATTGATGCTCATTTCCGACCCGGCCCTGGTCAAGCGGCCCTAAGCGGTCATTAATGCCCCGTCTGTTGAGCTGGATAACTGACGTTTTCCGGCTGCATCGAACCGGGCAGGGACGGGGTGAGGTTTACGCTTGACAGTCCCTTTTATTCTTTGATAAATGAATGAACATTCATTCATCATCCCCGGGAGGTTCGCCATCCGATCACAGCGCAAGAACAGCGACAAATACCAGCGCATCCTCGATGCCGCCATCGAGGTGTTCGCCGATCAGGGGTTTTTTCAGTCGACGATCGCTCAAATCGCCAAAGTGGCCCGGGTGGCTGACGGGACCATCTATCTCTATTTCAAGAACAAGGACGACATTCTGGTCCAGTTCTACCACTACAAAACGCGCCAGATTTTCGAGCGGTTCCGGGATGCGGTCAGTCGGTCCGCGACCGCCGAAGAGAAGTTACGCTGCCTGATCCGCGTGCACCTGCAGGAGTTTCAGAAGGACCGTAACATGGCCATCGTCTACCAGGCCGAAACGCATCAGAACCGCCGGTTGGGGGACGAACAGATCAAGGAGATGTCCAAAATGTACCGGGGCATCATATCCGAAGTGGTCGAATTGGGGCAGGAAGAGGGGACCATCCGCCGGGACCTCTACCTGGGGCTGGTCAAGCGGTTCATCAACGGTGCCGTGGACGAGGTCATCAACTCCTGGATTCATTCGGGCGGGCAATACGATTTGGTGACCATGGCCGATCCGTTGGTGGATCTTTTCATCAAGGGGATCGGGGCCGCCGGAAAATCAGCGCCCACAGACTAGTATCGAACGATGCCGGCAAGCATCGGATGGCTGGCGCATCCAATCATTTACAAGGAGCTTACAGGATATGGCACAGGTAATCGCAGACAGAAGAGATGTGGATTTCGTGCTGCACGAGCAACTCGGTGTAGGGCAACTCAGCAAGCACGATGCCTTTGCGGAATTCAACCAAAAGACCGTGGATCTGATCGTCAGTGAAGCACGAAATCTGGCAATCAAAGAGATCCTGCCGACGTTCAAGGACGGTGATGAACGCGGCTGCCGCCTGGAAAACGGGCAGGTGTTCGTTCCGGAAAGTTTCAAGCGGGCCTGGGAACTGTTCAACGAGGGCGAATGGCTGGCCATGCCCGAAGATCCCGAATATGGCGGTCAGGGCATGCCGCGCACTGTGGCCCTGGCTGCCGGAGACTATTTCAACGGCGCCAACTTCGCATTTATGATGTACGCCGGGTTGACGCACGGCGCCGCGCTGCTGGTCGAAGCTTTTGGCACCGAACGCCAGAAAAAGCGCTATCTGAGAAATATGTTCACCGGTCGGTGGACCGGCACCATGCTGCTGACCGAACCCGAAGCCGGATCCGACGTGGGCAATCTGTCCACCACGGCAGTCGAGAACCCGGACGGCACCTACGCTCTTTCCGGCAGCAAGATCTTTATCTCAGCCGGTGAACATGACCTGGCCGAAAACATCATTCATCCGGTGCTGGCCAGAATCGAGGGGGCACCGTCGGGCACCAAGGGGATCTCCTTGTTCCTGGTTCCCAAATATCGGGTCAACGACGACGGCAGCCTGGGCGAGGCCAACGACGTCGTCTGCACGGGCATCGAACACAAGATGGGCATCCATGGCAACGCCACCTGTTCACTCACCCTGGGGGGCAAGGGCAACTGTGTCGGTGAACTGCTGGGTGAGCCCAACAAGGGGATGCGCGCCATGTTCCTGATGATGAACGAGGCGCGCCTGCTGGTGGGCATGCAGGGTTTTTGCTGTGCCAGTGCGTCGTACATGAACGCCGTCAATTATGCCCGCGAACGCATCCAGGGGAAAAATCTGCTCAAGATGATGGACCCCGATGCACCGGCGGTTCCCATTATCCAGCACCCCGACGTGCGCCGAATGCTCATCTCCATGAAAGCCTATGTGGAAGGCATGCGCAGCCTGCTCTACTACGCCGGCTATTTGTCGGACCAGATCGCCGTTGCCGATGACCGGGCGGAAAAAACCCGCCTGCAGGGCATGCTGGATCTGCTCATTCCGGTCTGCAAGGGATACGTGACCGACAAAGCCTTCGAGGTGTGCAGCACCGGGGTGCAGCTTTTCGGCGGCTACGGGTACATCAGTGAGTATCCCCAGGAACAGCTGCTCAGGGATTGCCGCATTACCATGATCTACGAAGGTACCAACGGTATTCAGGCCATGGACCTGCTGGGCCGCAAGCTGGGCATGAATCAGGGCAAGCCCATCATGGATTTGATGGGGGAGATCCAGGGCACGATCGCAAGGGCCAAAGCCGCAGGCTTGGAAGCGTTTGCCGCCCGGGTGGAAAAAGCGCTCAACCGCCTGGGCGAGGTGGCCATGCACCTGGGGGCCGCCGCCATGTCGCCCAAGGTGATGAGCGCCTTCGCCTTTGCTCATCCGTTTCTGGAGGCCTCCGGGGACGTGGTCATGGCCTGGATGCTGCTCTGGCGGGGGGCGGTTGCCGCCGAGAAGCTGGCCAAGGGCGCCAAGAAAAAAGATGGCGCCTTTTACGAGGGGCAGCTCAAGAGCCTGCAGTATTTCACTCAGGCGGTACTGCCCGTCAGCATGGGAAAAATGGATGCCATCATGGTTACCAGCGATGCCGCCGTCGAGATCGACGAAGATGGGTTTGGGGGAAAATGAGGCGTTTGGAATGTCAAATGTCAACATCCAAATGCCAAATGAAGGCGCAAAAGGGGGTCATGCATGTGACCGGGCACCTTCATTTGGCATTTTCCTCATGACAGCATCGTAGAAAAACAGGTCATGAATCGGCCGTGGCCGCCTTCTGCTGCTCCATGGCCCGCAGATCCTTTTTCAGTATCTTGCCGACATTGGTTTTGGGCAGCTCCGTTCGGAACTCAATTTCGGTTGGCCACTTGTATTTGGCCAGTTTGTCTTCACAGTAACGCTTCAGTTCGTCGGCGGTGGCACTCTGACCCTGCTTGAGCACCACGAACACCTTGACGGCCTCGCCGCGTCGGTGATGGGGAATGCCGATGGCCGTGGCCTCCAACACCTTGGGGTGTTCAAAAAACACCTCCTCGATGTCCCGGGGATAGACGTTGTAACCGCCCGAGATGATCATGTCTTTCTTGCGATCCACAATGTAAAAGTAGCCCTCCTCATCCATCCTGGCGATGTCGCCGGTGTGGAGCCAGCCATCGGCGAGGGTCTCAGCGGTGGCCTCGGCGCGGTTCCAGTACCCTTTCATGATCTGTGGGCCGCGGATCAGCAGTTCGCCGGGTTCGCCCACGGGAACGTCGGTGACCCCGTCGTCGAGGTCTACGATGCGGCACTCGGTGTCTGAAATCGGTATGCCGATGCTGCCGATTTTGCGCCTGCCTTTGAACGGGTTGACATGGGTAACGGGGCTCGATTCGGTCAGTCCATAGCCTTCGACGATTACGGCACCCGTCTTTCTTTCGAACTCGCCGATGACCTCTATGGGCAGCGGTGCACTGCCTGAAAAGCAGCCCTTGATGGAGGTCATGTCGGTTCGTTCGATGTCGGGATGTTCGAGCACCCCGATGTACATGGTCGGAACCAGCGGTGCAAAGGTTGGTTTGTATTTGCCGATGGCTTCGAGCAGTTGCGGCGGCTGTGGCTTGGGCACCAGGATGTTGCCCCACCCCAAAAAGATCGCCAGGTTCATGGCCGTGGAAAGACCGAAGACATGAAAAAAGGGCAGGGCGCCGAGCATGACCTCATCGCTGCCGAAGCTGGGGAACCAGGCCGCCACATGCTGAACCTGCTTGCTCAGGTTGCCGTGCGTGAGCATGACGCCCTTGGACACGCCGGTGGTGCCGCCGGTGTACTGATACATGGCCACGTCTTCGAACGCCAGATCCACGCTGGGGGGCCTGGGTTCGGTCTGGCTGATCAGCGCCTTCCATTTGTAGACCTTGTCGGCGGGTTTGACGTCGGCGGCCAGCCCTTTTTTCTTGCCCACCAGGGGGAACAGCAGATTTTTGGGGAAGGGCAGGTAGTCGCCGATGCTGGTGATGACGATCTGCTGGATCTGGGTCTTGGGCCGCAGGTCGATCATGCGGTTGCCGAGCAGATCCAGTGTGATCAGGGCCTTGGCGCCCGAGTCGTTGAATTGATGGGCCAGTTCCCGGTCGGCGTAGAGCGGGTTGTTCATGACGGTGATGGCGCCGATGCGCATGATCGCATAATAGGCCACCACACACGGGATAACGTTGGGCAGTAAAATGGCGACGCTGTCTCCGCGTCCGATTCCGAAGCCGGCCAGGACGGTGGCGAATCGATCCACCATCTGGTTAAGCTGGGCGAAGCTGAGCCGGTACCCTTGAAATGTCAGGGCCATTTTATCCGGAAAGGCCTCGGCCGATCGGGTGAGGCAGTCCGGTAGGCAGATGGTCTCATATTCGACGTGTTCGGGAACGCCCGTTTCGTAATGTGCCAGCCACGGCTTGGCCAGATAGGGATTGGGTGTGGTCACATGAGCCTCCTTTTAACTTGTCTTTGTCGGGCGTTCATAATAGATGAAACCACTTGCCCGCTCGCAAAGCCGCATGCCGAGGGGTTACTCATATCTAACTGGATTCATCTGTTTTGTCAAGAAAACCCTATGGTTAATATATCCGGAGCGAATTGGCGGCCGGGGGGCAAACAGGGGCTGCGGCGCCGATGCCGATGCGAGGCCGCATGTCACCGCCGGCTCGACCGGTGCAGGGGGTATCCGCTCAAATTTTACTTGACAGGATTGGGTTCGGTCGGCTAATGCTGAATGAATCCTCATTCATTTTTAGGGTCAATAATTCCAATTTGAAAAGAGAACAAGGATAAAGCATGGAAAATGTGTTGATCGGACCGTCCAATTACTTTTTCCTTTTTATCCCCACGGTGATTTTTTCCATTTTGATTCCCGTGGTGGGGGTGGCCGTATTCACCTACATCATTGCCATTCGCAGCGCCCCGTTGGTCAGGGCGGCGCCTGACCGTCGCAGCGACCGCATTCACCAGCGTCTTTTCCTGGTCCTCAAAATCTGGCTGGCTCAGTACCGGCAGCCCCGCTACCTTTTGGCAGGGGTGGTTCACATCGTCATTTTCGCCGGCTTTTTAATCCTGAGCGTCCGGTCCTTGAGCCTGGTCGTCATCGGCATTTCGGAAAGCTTTGTCATGCCCGGATTCGGGGGGGTGGCCGGCGACATCTACAATCTGCTCAAGGATTACGCCGCCACGGCCGTTCTGATCGCCTGCGCCATTGCCGCCTACCGGCGAGTGGTGGTCAAACCGGAACGCTACGCCGTGCCGGCCCGATATGGCAAAGACCACACCGCTGAAGCGCTGTTTGTGCTGGGCCTGATCGCCACCCTGATGATTTCCGAAAGTCTCTTCGAGGCCAGCAGTGCGGCCGCCAACGCCCAGGCGGGGCTGCATGGCGATTTCCTGGCCCCCTTGAGCCTGGCCTGGCTGTTCAAAAACCTCCTGTTGTCCGCCTCGCTGGAGGCCCTTCAGGGGCTGCACATCGCGGCCTACTACCTTCACGACCTGACCTTCTTCTTTTTCCTCTGTTTTTTGCCCCTTGGAAAGCACTTTCACGTGGTCACCTCCCTGTTCAACGTTTTTTTCATGCGTCTGGATCGGGGCAACGTCAAACCCGTACGCCACGGTATCGCCGATGGCGACCTGGACGACCTGGAATCTTTCGGCGTCAAAAAGCTCGAGGATTTCACCTGGAAGCACATGCTGGATTTCTACTCCTGCGCCGACTGCGGGCGCTGCTCGGACAACTGCCCGGCCAACGCCGTGGGACGGCCCCTGTCGCCGCGCTTCATCTCCATCAAGGGTCGCGACATGATGTTCGCGAACTACCCCATCTACCCCTACGGCAGCTTGTTCAAGAAAAGCGCGGACCTGATCGGCAGCATCTACACCGAGGATGAGATCTGGTCGTGCACCACCTGCGGGGCCTGCGAGCAGGAGTGCCCCCTGGGCATCGAGTACATCGACAAGATCGTGGATCTGCGCCGCGGCATGGTCGAGGAGGGTTTGGTTCCCCAGAGCCTTCAAAAGCCCTTGAGCGCCCTGGAGAAACGGGGCAATCCCTGGGGCAAGATGGAGAAGAAGCGGGCCGACTGGATCAAAGATCTGCCGGCGGGGGTGACCGTCAAGGATGTGGCCAAGGCGTCGGCCGAAACGCTCTACTTCGTGGACAGCATCACCGCCTACGACGACCGCATGCAGGCCATCGGCCGGGCCACGGCCACGATCTTGTCCAGAGCCGGCGCCGATGTCGGTATTCTGGGCGCGGCCGAAAAGGACAGCGGGCACGAGGTTCGCCGCTTTGGTGAAGAGATGCTCTTTCAAACCCTGAAGGAGATGAACACCGATGCGATCGCGGCCAGCAAGGTTCGGCACATCGTCACCGCCGACCCCCACGCCTTCAACGCCCTGAAAAACGACTACACCTGCCTGCCGCCGGTGGAGCACATCAGCCAGTTTATCGCCCGCCACGTCAAAACGGGTGCCATTCGCCTGACCGGCGCCAACGGCAACGGCAAGGTGTACACCTACCACGACCCCTGCTATCTGGGTCGGCACAACGATGTGTACGAGGCCCCGCGCCAGGCTCTCGACGCCATCGCCGGTCTCAAGCGGGTCGAGATGCAGCGCTGCCGCGACCGCTCCTTCTGCTGCGGCGGCGGCGGGTTGATGCTGTTTTACGAACCCGAGGAGGAGCAGCGCATGGGTGTGCTGCGGGTGCGGATGGCCGCCGAGGCCGGAGCCGACGTGATCGTTACGGCCTGCCCGTTCTGCCTGGTCAACATGGAAGACGCCATCAAGGTGGCCGGGATGGAAGGGAAGATGGAGGCGATCGATCTGTCGGAACTGATCGCCCAGCATTTGGCATAAACGGCGGCTTGGGGCCCATATCGGCCTTCCCGCCATTTGGAAATCCTCAACGCAGCGCTGCTACGCCTCCGGTTTCCAAATGCCGGCGGCCTTGATCTGGACCCCAATCTGCCGTTTGTGAGCGCAGGCGGTTGGGCGCGAAGCGATTCAACTGATGAAAAGGACCGCAATTGGCGTGACAGTGTTAATCGTTTATTAAACGGGAGGTAACGTATGGAAATTCTAGTCTGCGTGAAACGGGTTCCCGATACCGCCGAGAACGAGATCGAGGTTAATCGCGACGGTAGCGATATCGAACGCGATGACCTGGTCTTTTCGGTCAACGAGTGGGACAATTATGCGGTGGAAGAAGCCCTTCAACTGCGCGACAAGGTGGGCGGCAGCGTCACGGTAGCCACAGTCGGCGACGACGCGTGCGAAGAGGTGCTGCGCCGTGAGATGGCCATGGGTGCGGACAAGGGACTGCTTTTGTCGGACGATGCGTTTAAGGGGGCGGATGGCAAGGGCATCGCCACTTTGCTCAAGGCTGCCGTGGAAAAAGGCGCTTATGATCTGATCCTCACCGGGGCTCAGGCGGATGGCGGAGGCGCCCAGGTGGGCGGCATGCTGGCAGCCATGCTGGATTATCCCTTTGCCTCGCTGGTCAACAAGATCGAGGTGACCGACGGCAAACTCACGGTCGGACGCGAAATCGAAGGCGGCAACCAGGAGATGAACCTGATTGACCTGCCGTGTGTGCTGTCGATTCAAACTGGTATCAACGAGCCCCGCTATGTCGGTATCCGCGGCATTCGCAAGGTGGCCTCTCTGGAGATTCCCCAGCTTGGCGCCGACGATCTGGGGGTCGACCCCGCCAGCGTCGGTGCGGCCGGTGCCAAAGTGAAGCGTTTGGATTACTTCGTGCCCGAATTGGGCGAGGGGGCCGACATGCTCGACGGCAGCACCGAGGAGATCGTTGCCAAGCTGATCGAACTCTTGAAGGCGAAAGGAGGGCTCAAATAATGACCGAGATCTATGCCTATGTTTCCCACAAAGACGGCGTTGCCGACGATGCGGCCCTGGAGTTGGCGGCGGCGGCCAAGAAGATCGATGCCGGTGCGGCGGTCACGGCCATCGTGACCGGTTCGGGCGACGGTCTGGACAAGGTCGCCAACGACCTGGCCGGCTCGTATGCCAAGGTGATTAAATTCGACCTGGATGCACTGGCCTACCCCAATGCCGAGGTGGTTCGTAAGCTGCTGGTCAACATCCTGCCGGCCGGTGTGATCGTGCTGGTCGCCCACGACACCTTCGGCATGGATCTGGCCCCTGGTCTGTCCGTCAGGCTGGGTTCGGCCTTTGTGCCCGATGTGGTGGGGATCGACGGGATGGACGGCAGCGACCTGAAGGTCGTTCGACAGGAATTCAGCGGCATGGTCAGCACCCACGTGGCTGTTGACACCTCCGCTGGCGGCGTGATCACCGTGCGGCCGGGCAGCTTTGCCGCTGATGAAAGCCGGTCGACCGCCGGCAGCGTGGTCGACCGATCCAAAGATGCCGGGGACCTGTCCGCCAGACGGACGTTTCTGGAGATGGTTGCGGCCGAGGTGGGCGACGTCGACATCACCAAGTCCGATGTGCTGGTCTCCGTGGGCCGCGGTATCGAAGACGAGGAGAATATCGAGATTGCCCAGGAGCTGGCCGATGCCATGGGTGCCGTGGTCTCCTGCTCGCGACCCATCGTGGACGCCAAGTGGCTGGAAAAATCCCGCCAGGTGGGTACCTCCGGTCAGACGGTCAAGCCCAAGGTCTATCTGGCCTGCGGGATCAGCGGCAGCTTTCAGCACATGGGCGGCATCAAAGGGTCGCCTTTCATCGTTGCCATCAACAAGAACGTCAAAGCGCCGATTTTCCAGGTGGCCGACGTTGGTATCGAAGCTGACATCCTCGATTTTCTGCCCGAGCTGACCGAGGCGATCAAGGCCGGTTAGACAATTATGCAAATCTCAAAAACCGCGGCGGGTCCCCGATTTTTCGGTCAGGGACCCGCCGGTTTCTTTTCGAGCGCCGGGCACCGCCGATCACCGGTCATCATTCCAGCGCACGGACCTCGGTGCGCACCGCAGTGCCGTCCATCCGGGCCTGTCGTGCTTGACATGTCGCAAGGCTTGGCATACATCAACCCTCACCGTCGCCTTGACGGTTGGTTGATACCCGTCGGTATTGGTATTGAAACCCATTTGACCGCAGGAATGCTGTTGACACGACGATGAAGAAAACCGACCCTATAAACCACATTCGAAATATCGGGATCATCGCCCACATCGACGCGGGTAAGACCACCGTTACGGAGCGAATTCTTTACTACACGGGGCGATCCCACAAGCTCGGCGAAGTTCACGACGGCGAAGCTGTGATGGACTGGATGGCCGACGAGCAGGAGCGCGGAATTACCATCACCTCCGCCGTGACCACCTGTCAGTGGGACGGGTGTGATATCCAGGTGATCGACACGCCGGGTCACGTCGACTTTACCATCGAGGTGGAGCGATCGCTGCGCGTACTGGACGGGGCCGTGGGTGTTTTTTGTGCCGTGGGCGGCGTGGAGCCCCAGTCGGAAACCGTGTGGCGCCAGGCCGACCGCTACCGGGTTCCCAAGATTGCCTTTGTCAACAAGCTCGATCGCATCGGGGCCGATTTCCACGGCACGGTCCAGATGATGCGCGACCGCCTCAGGGCCAAGCCCCTCATTCTTCAGATTCCGGCCGGCAGCGAAGACGCTTTTTCGGGCGTGGTCGATCTGGTCCGCATGCAGCAGATTACCTGGGACGATGACACACTGGGGGCCCGTTACACTGTCGGCGACATCGATGCCGGTCTGCGCGACGAAGCCGAAATTTACCGGGATCAGTTGCTGGAAACCCTTTCCGAGACCGACGACGCCATCATGGAAGCCTACCTGGCCGATGCGCCTGTCGAGGCAGCCGCCATTTTTCAAGCCGTCCGCAAGGCCACCCTCGATCTGACGCTGGTGCCGGTGCTGTGCGGCAGCGCATTGAAGAACAAAGGCATTCAGCCGCTGCTGGACGCCATTGTGAGCTTTCTACCCAGCCCGGCCGAGGTGCCGGCCATCAAAGGTGTTCATCCGGAAACCGGCGCCGCCGTCGTCTGTCACCCGCAGGAAAAAGCGCCCCTGGCGGCGCTGATTTTCAAAGTGTCCATGATCGAGGGACGCAAGCTCTCCTTTGTGCGGGTTTACAGCGGAAAGCTGGCCGCCGGGACGGACGTCTACAACCCCAGCCGCAACAAAAAAGAGAAACTCTCGCGCATCCTCAAGATGCACGCCAACAAGCGCGAGCGGGTGGACGCTGCCGGACCGGGATCCATCGTGGGGGTCGTGGGGCTCAAGGACTCCTCCACCGGTGAGACCCTGTGTCAGCGGGAACATCCGCTGCTGCTGGAAAAAATGGAGTTTTACGAGCCCGTGATTTCGGTGGCCGTAGAGCCCAAGACCCACAGCGACCAGGAGAAACTTCAGCAGGTGCTGGAAAAATTCATGGCCGAAGACCCGACCCTGCGGGTCAGGGAAGACGAAGACACCGGCCAGATCATTCTTTCCGGGATGGGTGAACTGCACCTGGAAGTGATTACCAGCCGCATGCAGCGCGAATTCAATACCCAGGTCAACGTGGGAAAGCCGCAGGTGGTTTACCGTGAGACCATCGGGTCGGCGGCCACCGGAAGCGCCGTCTTTGACAAGGAGGTGGCCGGCAACCGGCACTACGCCGAGGTGGTCCTTGTCATGGAGCCGTTGCCGCGCGGCGAGGGCAACCGCTTCGCGTCCCGCGTGAGCGCCGACCAGCTGCCACCGGCGCTGTTGAAAGCCGTCGAAAAAGGGGTGATGGAATCCCTGGGAAGCGGCGTTCTCATGGGGTATCCGGTTGTGGACGTCAAGACCATTTTCACCAAGGCCGGCACGCACGAGTCCAACGGAACCGAGCTGGCCTTTACCGTCGCGGCGTCCATGGCGGTGCGCGAAGCGCTCTCCCAGGGTGGTTCGTTCCTGCTGGATCCCATCATGGCCGTCGAATTGATCGTCCCCGAGGATTTTATGGGCGATGTGATCGGTGACCTGAACGCCCGGGGCGGCAAGATCGAATCCATCGCACCCCGGCTGGGCGTCCAGTCCATCAAGGCCACGGTCCCTTTGGCCAGCATGTTCGGCTACTCCACCAGTCTGCGCAGCGCCACCCAGGGCCGCGGGACGTTTTCAATGCAGTTTGCGCGCTTCGACCGAAAGTGAGCGCCATGAGAAAATGGCCTGCCCAGCCGGATCGCGGCTTCATTCCGAGCCCGGTTTTTTGACCCTTGCCGACGGCAGGGCCTTGAGTTGTTGTTCCACCAGATCTTTCTCCCTGTCACTGGTGGCCAAACTCAAGGCGCGGTTCAAGTGAAACCCGGCGTTTCTCAGATCACCTTTCAACTGGTAGTAGCGCCCCAGATGGTAATGGGCGGTGTACATGTCCCCCAAACGCCCGCTGCTCTCTCCCATGTAGAAATAAGCCGGCGCGTAATCGGCATAATCGCGGACGAGGTTTTCGAACGTGTCTCTGGCCTCGGTCAGGCGTTCGAGCTCCATCTGGGTCCGGCCCAGGTATAACCGCCCCTCGGGGTTTTTGCCGGATTTGCCGGCGAGCAGCGCTTCTAGGGCCTTTTCGTACTGGCCGTCGTTGAAATAGATCATGCCCAGATCCTGGAGCATGTGGGTGGCCATGGCATCGGCCTCAATGGCGCGTTTCATGTGTTCGGCAGCCTCATGCCACTGATCCATGCGGGTCAGGACCAGGGCCAGCCCGTAATGGGCCATGGGGTCTGTCGGTGATTGGGCCAGTTTCAGCTGAAAGTGGTTCAGGGCCGCCTTTTCATCGGTGTAAAGGGCCACCAGCCGGGTGTGGGCCAGTTCGAACCCGCCGGTTTCGGAGCGCTTTTGGGCCTGCTGCGCCGGGTATTGGTGCAGCCAGTTGTCGATGTAGCTCATGCGCTCCTCGGAGGCCGGGTGTGTGGTCAGATAGGTGGGCACCTGTTCTGTGCCGTACCACTGCTTGCTGCGGATTTTTTTCAGTGAGGAGAGCAGCCCCTCCCCGCTGTAGCCGGCTTGATTCAGGTATTTCAGGCCCAGCTGATCGGCCTGCATTTCGTTTTGGCGGCTGTAGGCCAGGACCGCTGTCTGACCCGCGGCCATGGACCCCATGGTCACCGCACTGGCTACCTCGCCGGCCCCGCCGGCCCCCAGAAGGACACCGGCCACCATGCCTGCCAGGGTCGCCATGTTGATTTTTTTCGAGCTCTCGATGCGATCGGAGATGTGGCGGCTGACCACATGGGCGATTTCATGGGCCATAATTCCGGCCAGCTCCTCTTCGGAGTCCAGTGCCGCGAACAGACCGCTGTTGAAAAAGATGTGGCCGGCTGGCGTCGCGAAAGCGTTGTAAACATCTTCCTGGAGGACATAGAAGTGGTAGTCGAACGGCTGGGGCGGGAAGGCCGCCAGAATCCGCTTGCCCAGCCGGTTGACGTAGTCAACGATGATGGGATCCCTGATCAGCGGGAATTGAGCGCTGACGACGGCCATGAACTCTTTGGCCATTTCGCGCTCTTCCTGGATGGTGATACCCGACCCTTTTGGCACAACCACCAGGCCGGCCGAAAACAAAACTGCCGTCAGCGTTAAAATGGCCGTTATTTTTCTTTTCTTCGACATAATGTAAGTATAGTCACCAAGTAGCCGACATCCAGACCCAAGCTTCTTTTTTCATAGGATGCCACAATCCAATCCGCTTTTCAAACACCATATTATGTGTTAGGAAGGGTCGCCATGGCACAGATCATATGCATTGCCAACCAGAAAGGGGGGGTCGGAAAAACCACGACGGCCGTCAACCTGTCGGCCGCGCTGTCCGTTTCCGAAAAGCGCACCCTGCTGGTGGACTGCGACCCCCAGGCCAATGCGACCACGGGCATGGGGCTGGAAAAATCGCAGTTGCCCAAGACGCTCTATCATGGCCTGATCGGGGATGCCGGGGTGGACGAGATTATCGTCGACAGCCAGATCGAGTCCCTCAAGATCATACCCTCGCGCGTCGAACTGATCGGCTTCGATGTGGAGATGATGGATCGACCCCAGCGCGAGTGCGCGCTGCGGAACCTGCTGCGGCCGGTCGAGACGGACTTCGATTACATTGTCATCGACTGCCCGCCGTCGCTGAGTCTGCTCACCGTCAACGCCATGACCGCCGCCAATGGGTTGCTGATTCCCCTGCAGTGCGAGTTCTATGCCTTGGAGGGGCTCAGTCAGCTGGTGCAGACATTCAAGCGCATCAAGTCCGGTCTGAACCCCGGACTCGACATTGCCGGTATTCTGCTGACCATGTTCGATCGCCGCACCAATTTAAGCCACCAGGTGGCCGAAGACGCCGAAAACCACTTTAAAGACCTGGTCTTTAAAACCACGATACCCCGCAATGTACGCCTGGGCGAAGCCCCCAGTTTCGGGATGCCCATCCTGCTCTACGATGCCACATCTCCCGGTGCCCTCAGCTACTTCGCACTTGCCGGTGAAATCCTGGCCGCCGGGCACCCCGGCGGTGGGCGCAAGACGCAGCCGAAACGATGACGGTCGAACCGACCGCCAGGGCCCTCGAACCGCCTTTTCATGGTGGGGGCCAGCAACAGTTCAGGATACCACATGCCAGTTAAACCGAAAGCTAAGGCTGCCCGGCCCGGTGAGCGCAAAAAACGCAAAATGGCCCTTGGCAAGGGGCTCGATGCCCTGATTCCGGACCTGAGTGATGTGGCCGAGATCACCCGTTCGTCCTCAACGGCGGGGCACGACTATTTTTTGTGCGAAACCGATATGATCCAGCCCAACCGCTACCAGCCGCGGCGGCATTTCCCGGCCGACGAGCTGGCGTCCCTGGCCGACTCCATTCGCAGCCAGGGGATCATTCAGCCCCTGCTGGTGCGCGCCAGCGAAGTGGGTTACGAACTGGTTGCCGGCGAACGGCGATTGCGGGCAGCGGCCCTGGCCGGCCTGGATCGAGTGCCGGTGGTGGTCAAGGCGGTTTCCGACGCTAAAATGCTGGAGATCTCCATCGTGGAGAACATCCAACGCGAAAACCTCAACCCCTTGGAGGAAGCCGAAGCGTATCACCGGCTGATCACCGAATTCGACCTGACCCAGGACCAGGCTGCCGGGCGTGTCGGCAAGAGCCGCAGCGCCGTGGCCAACTTTCTGCGGCTGCGCCAACTGCCCGATCCAATCAAAGCACACATCCTGGAGGGCACCTTGAGTATGGGTCATGCCCGGGCACTGCTGGGTGCCGAAACGCCTGCCAAGCAGAAAGCGGCCTGGCGGGAGGTTGTGACCCGGTCCTTGTCGGTGCGTGAAACCGAAGCGCTGGTCAAGCGCATCAATGCCGAGGCAAAGCCCGCCCCCGTTTTGGAACCGACGCCTGAAGAGCGCTATTTCAAGGATGTCTCCGAACAGCTGTCCCGCCATTTCGGCACCCGGGTCCGGATACAGCGCAAGGGCAAAAAAGGACGCCTGGAGATCGATTTCTTCAGTGACGACGACCTGGACCGGTTGCTGGGAATGCTGCGGTAGCGCGAACGACACTCCTGGACAAAAACGGTCGTCGCGGCAGTGAACCCGCGCCGGGGCGTGGATTCGTGTTTTTCAGATGCCTCGTTCAGTTGTGATCATGGCCATTCACATCATCATCGACGGATACAACCTGATTCGTCAATCGGCAGTGCTCTCCGGCCTGGACCGGCAGGATCTGCAGTTGGGACGCGATGCCCTGGTCGATCTTCTGGCGGCTTATAAGAAAGTTAAACCCCACAAGATTACGGTGGTTTTCGATGGCACGCAGCAACCTTCGCTCTATCCTAGCCGGGATCGTGCCAAGGGCATCGAGATCCGCTTTTCGCAGGGGAGCAACAGCGCCGACGACCTGATTCGGCGCATGGCCCAACAGGAGAAAATCAAGGCCCTGGTGGTCAGCAGCGACAGGGAGGTCATGAATGCCGCCGAGTCAGCCGGTGCCACGGCCATGGACTGCCTGGCATTCGAAGAAAAGATCGCCATGGCTCGCTACCTGGCGTCCAAAGGGGACGGGCAGGCGATCGAATCCACCGGATGGGTTCCCACGACACGCAAGAAGGGGCCCCGCCGCAGGCCATCCAAACGCAAGCGCCAGGCGCGGGCGCGGGTGAGAAAACTCTGAGGGCCAGTCGACGGCTCGATTGGCAGGTGTCGAACCAATCGCACAAGGAATCAACGTGGACTATACTTCCCGGCGACAAACGGTGTGTGTAATCGATGGGCAGGGCGGGGGCATCGGCAGCACCCTCATCAGGAAAATCAAGGAGCATTTCGATGAGTCTGTCGAGATCGTTGCTTTGGGGACCAACGCCATTGCCACCGCCCAGATGCTCAAGGCCCGCGCCAACCGAGGCGCTTCGGGTGAAAACGCGATCGTGCGTTCGGTGGCCGGGGCGGACGTGGTGGTGGGGACGCTGGGGGTCATGCTGGCCCACGCCATGATGGGGGAGGTCACGCCAAAAATCGCCGAAGCCGTGGCCAGCTGCGGGGCCATCAAGCTGATCCTGCCCATATCCCAGGAGAACATCGATCTGATCGGTGTGTCGAACGAGCCGCTGCCCCACTTGGTGGAAACCCTGGTCGTCGACCACCTGCGGGTAATCCTGACAAGACCCTGAGGGGAAAGGACAAGTCACATGTGTGAAGCCAATGCCTACCTGCTGACCGATACCGGTGAGACGCTGGTGATGACGTCGGTCGACCACGTCACCCCGGAAGGGGACGGTCTGAAGCTGGTCGATATTTTCGGTGAGCAGAAATTTCTTCAGGCTACGATTCATTCGCTCTCCCTGGTGGACCACAAGGTGTATCTCAAAGCGCGCAACCCGTGATCGCGATGCCGGAGCACCAGTGAAGATTGAGATTGCCAGGACGGCAGGATTCTGCATGGGGGTGCGACGAGCCGTCGAACTGGCCATGGATGCACCGGCCAAGCACCCCGCACCCATATGCACCTACGGCCCCTTGATCCACAATCCCCAGGTCCTGGCGCTGTTCGCGGAAAAAAAAATCACGGTCTTGACGTCGATTCCGGAGCAGGGGGCCGGAACCGTTCTGGTGCGGGCCCACGGCGTGCCGCCCGCCGACAAGCAGCGTCTCAAGGCGGCCGGGTTTCATGTGGTGGACGCCACCTGCCCGCGGGTTATCCGGGTGCAGACCATCATCCGGGTGCACGCCCGCAAGCACTTCGACACCATCATCGTCGGCGATCGCGACCATCCGGAAGTGGTGGGGCTGGTCGGGTACGCCGGCGACGCCGGTCATGTGGTCAGCACCATGGCGGAACTCGAGGCCCTGCCTGCATTCGAACGGGCCATCATCGTCGCCCAGACCACCCAAAACAAGCGCTTGTACGATCAGGTCAAGTCTTGGGCGGCCGAAAAATTCCCTCACTACAAAACCTTCGACACCATCTGCGACTCGACCGAGAAGCGACAGGCCGAAGTCAAGCAGCTCGCCGACCGCGTGGATGCCGTGGTCGTCGTGGGTGGCAAGGCCAGCGGCAACACTCAGCGACTGGCGCAGATCGCCGCCGAGACCGGCAAGCCGGCCTTTCATGTGGAATCCGAGGTGGAGCTGGACACCTGCTGCCTCGAGACGGTCGGCCGGGTGGGTATCACCGCCGGTGCCTCGACGCCCAACTGGATCATCAAGCGGGTCTACCGCACACTAGAGCGACTGCCGGCCAGAAGAGGGGCCGCTGCCGTCCGGGCACTCTACGGTATGATCCAGGCCCTGCTGCTGACCAATGTGATCGTGTCGCTGGGGGCCGGTTGCCTCTGTTTCGCCTGCACCCGTCTGCTGGGGATGGGCGCGGCGTTTTCTCCGGTGTCGGTGGCCATACTCTACGTGCTCTCCATGCATATGTTAAACCATCTGACCGGAACGGCCGAAGATGCATACAACGATCCGGAGCGGGCCCGGTTTTATGAGCGGCACCGCCTGATGCTGTCGATTCTGGCCGTGGTGGCCGGCGGCTTGGGCATTTTATCGGCCTCGGCCATGGGCAGGGCCGCCTTTGGCATTTTGCTGGTCATGAGCCTTTTGGGACTTTCCTACAACCTCTATCTGGTCCCCGGTGGACTGGGGCTGCGCTTCAGGCGCATCAAGGACATCCCCGGATCGAAAACGATTCTGATCGCCGTGGCCTGGGGGGTGGTGGCGGCGCTGCTGCCTGGCATCACCAGCCGGGGTTCCGCGACCGTTGCCGTCGTGGTGGTATTTTTCTGGGCCACCGCCCTGGTTTTTGCCCGGACCGCCTTCTTCGATTTGCTGGATGTTCAAGGCGACCGTATTATGGGCAAGGAGACCTTGCCGATTCTGCTGGGCAACCGCCGTACGGTCGTGCTGCTCAAGGGCATGCTGACCGGCTGCGTAGTCCTGGTGGCCGTCGCCGCGGCGGCCGGCCTGATTACCGGACTGGGGTTTTTTCTGACACTGTGTCCGGGGGCCATGCTGATTCTGGTGGGGGCCTATGAAAAAGGGTGCATGCTGCCGGGCATGCGCCTGGAATTTTACGTGGAGAGCTTATTTTTGATGTCGGGCTTGATTACCCTGGTGTGGGTCATATGGTGACGGTGCCTTCCGATAATCTCGAGTTGCGGCTGGCCGATCAATTGGTGCGCGATACCGGCTGCCACATCTTTCTGACCGGCAGGGCCGGAACGGGAAAGACCACTTTTCTGCACGCCCTGCGGCAAAAAAACTACAAGCGTATGGTGGTGGCGGCGCCGACCGGTGTGGCCGCGATCAACGCCGGCGGCGTCACGCTGCACTCCTTTTTTCAGCTACCCTTCGGGCCCATGCTGCCGGGCAGCACCGCAACGCGCCACACCTACCGGTTCAGCCGTGAAAAACTCAACATTATTAGAAGTCTGGATTTGTTGGTCATCGACGAGATCAGCATGGTAAGGGCCGACCTGCTCGACGGCGTCGACGGTGTCCTGCGCCGCTTCAGGAACAGCCAGCTGCCTTTCGGCGGGGCGCAGTTGTTGATGATCGGCGACCTGTTCCAGCTGCCGCCGGTCGTCAAGTCCGAGGAGTGGCAGCTGTTGCGCGATCATTATGCGTCGCCCTATTTTTTCAGCAGTGCCGCCCTGTCGCAGTCCGAAATGGTGACCATCGAACTGCAGCATATTTTTCGTCAGACCGACCGCCGATTTATCGCCCTGCTCAATCAGGTTCGTGACGACGAACTCGATCCATCCGCTCTCGGGGAGCTCAACCGGCGCCATCGGGCGGGTTTTTCACCCCCGGGCGGCGAGGGGTACATCACCTTGTGTACTCACAACAACAGCGCCGACGTCATCAATGCCTCCCGTCTGGCGGCATTGCCGCAAAACGCCCGCCGGTTCGAAGCCCAGGTTACGGGCGACTTTCCCGAGCAAGGCTACCCGACCTCCGCCGTGCTCGATCTCAAGACCGGTGCCCAGGTGATGTTCGTGCGCAACGACTTTGCACCCGAAAAGCGATACTTCAACGGCAAAATCGGCACAATCGTTCGGATCGACGGCAAACAGATCCACATTCAATGCCCTGACGATCCGGAGACGATTGCCGTCGAACCGGTCACGTGGGAAAACATAACCTATGCCCTAAACGCGGACACGCACGAGATCACCGAGAACAAAATCGGTACCTTCACCCAGTATCCCCTCCGGCTGGCCTGGGCGATCACCATCCACAAGAGCCAGGGGCTCACCTTTGACCGGGCGATCATCGACGCCCAGGCCGCCTTCGCCCACGGGCAGGTGTACGTGGCCTTGAGCCGCTGCCGGACCCTCGAGGGCTTGGTGCTCTCCACTCCCCTGGCCTCGACGGCGATCAAAACCGATGATGCCGTGCGCCGCTTCAGCGAAACGGCCCGGCTGCAGCGACCGTCCGCGGCCTGGATCAGCGCCGCCAGCGTCCGTTACCAGCAGACGCTGCTGCTGGAATGCTTCGATTTCCAGAACCTTCGCGGCCGGTTGCGGCATCTGGTGGGGTTGCTGGTGGGCAACCCCGGCATCGTGCACGTTTTTGGAGCCGATGACCTCCGTGAGCTGCAGTTGCAGACCGAAAGCGAGATCTGCACGGTGGCCGACAAGTTCCGACGGCAGCTGCAGGGACTGTTTGCGAGCGACGGGCCGCCCTCGGCCGACCCGGTCGTATTGGACCGGATCGGCAAGGCATCGGCCTATTTCCAGGACAAAATTGGGTCCGGTATCGCAGCGCGCGTCGGCCAGATCAGAATCGAAACGGACAACCAGGCCCTGGGCAGAAAGACCCGGCGTGCCCTTCAATTGCTGCGGGAAGCGGTCCAGCTCAAGCTGGCCGCCGTGGGCAGTTGCCAGAGCGGTTTTTCACCGACGCGCTATTTTCGGGCCTTGTCGGCCGCGGCCGTCGAGACGGGCGGGAAAAAGGATCCGGTACCGGCAACATCTTATGCCGAGGCCGACATCGAACACACCGAGCTGTTCGAGACCCTGAAAACCTGGCGCGCCCAGAAGGCCAAACAGGAAGGTCGCGCCCACTACCAGGTGCTGCACCAGAAAACCCTGATCCAGATCGCCGTCAACCTGCCCGATTCGCCGGCGGCCCTCAAACAGATCAAGGGGATTGGTGACGCCCTGTTCGCCCGCTACGGGGAGGAACTGGTCGCCATGGTTGCCGGCTACCGCCGCCGGCACGACATCCAGGAGGTGACGCTGCCGCCTTTCCAGGTCGACCAGGCGCAGCCCCGCCAATCGAAGGCGGTGCGGGTCGACACCAAGCAGGCCACGCTCGATCTGTTCGCAAAAGGATTCAGCATGGCCCAGATCGCCGCCAAACGGCATCTGGCGATCTCCACGATCGAAGGGCACATGCTGCACTGGGTGGCTGAGGGCAAAGTGGCCGTGTCGGCATTGCTCGCTCCCGACAGACAAAACCTCATCCAAGGGCGATTGGACCGGATGCCCGACGCGCCCCTGGTGGAGATCAAGCGGGCCTTGGGCAACGAGGTCTCCTACGGTGAGATCAAACTGGTCCAGGCGCACCGCAAACGCTCCCCATGAAACGCCGCCCGCATGCGCGGGTGCAACTGTGTCATTTGCCGGCCCCGCACCAGCACACCAGCAGCACACCTGACGGTCGCCGCCGGTGGTGCTGAGTCCCTGAGGGAAGCTGCAGTCCGGCTGCAATGACTACCCGTAGGCCCGTTCACCTCGTGGTTTCAACATTTATCTGAGCGGTCTATATTTCCCTATTCAGCCGGTTTATTTAACGATCCGAAACATCCGGCTCCTCGACTACCGGCGTGCGCATGATCAGACCGATGGCCTCGCGGGCCGTCTGCGCCGCCTGGGGAAACACCTCCGTCAGGTTGGCGGTGTGGCGCAGGTTGTCGGCGGTCCGCATCATCAGCATGGCCAGGTTGCCCTCGGCCATGCCATAGTCCCCGGCCACGCCCTCCCAGGGGTAGCCCGCGGCCCAGGCGTGGGTCATCGCGGCCGGCCGCAGGTAGAGCTGGCGCACCTGAAAGCCCCTGGATTTCATGTGCCGGGCGAAGCCGGTCAATTTCTTCTGAATCCGGCCAATGGTTTTTTTGAGCGGGTTGGGCACCAGGCGGCCCTCCATGCGGTCGTCGGTCTCCTTTTCGTTGACGAAGCAGGCGAAAACCCCGGCCATTAGGGCCGCATCACTTTCCGGCAGAAGATGCTGCCGCAGGCACTCGGCCACCAGCAGCGGTTGGTCCACCCGCAGCTGGGATGCCCAGACGCCGTCGTCGGTGAGCCGGTCATGACTGTCGACGAATCCGGTCTCCTTCAGAAAATCCAGGTGCCTCAGAAAGTCCTCCCACAGAACCTCGTGAACATTGGCCATGCGGCTCTTCTGGCGGCTGTCATCGGCTTCGGTCAGCAGCAGCCAGGTGGCGAAGGATCTTTTGAGCAGGGCTTCCACCTGGGCCGGCGTGTGCGACAGCAGCAGGTTGAGGACCATCGAGAAGTCGATCCGAATCCGGCTCTGGATCTTTCCCGGGCGGGATGTCAGCAGGCGGGCCACCAGCCGCAGATCCATGTAGCGACCCGGTACGGCCAGGGCAAAGCCGATCTTGTCCATGCCCCGGCGGCCGGCGCGGCCGGTCATCTGGTGCAGTTGGGTGGCGTCCAGCGGGGCGAATTCGCTGCCGTTGAAGCGGTCTGAGTTGAAGAACGCCACCGTTCGCGCCGGGAAGTTGACCCCGGCCGCCACGGTCGAGGTGGCGAAAACGGCCGTCAGCAAGCCCTCGCTCATCAGGTTTTCGACCACCAGCTTCCAGCCCGGTAGATGGCCGCTGTGGTGCGAGGCGACTCCGGCCTGCTCCATGTGGATGCGGTGGCGGTGGCCGGCCAGATGCGGGGCGTGCTCGGTCAAGGTGCGAATCCGGTGGGCGATCTGGGCCTTGTTCGCTTCGGACAGGGGCACGGCCCCGTGGCACATGCGCAAGGCCGCATCGCAGTCGCTGCGCGATTTCAAAAAGAAGATGGCCGGCAGCAGGTCAAATGTCTTGAGTACCCGCAAAATGTCGCCGAAGGGGGGCAGGCCGCGCTGCCGGGGCAGCTCCGGCGTTTTTTTGCCGCTGATCAGCCCGGCGACCCGCTTGTGCAGGCGCTTGGTACCTTTGATGCTGGCGACGGTCATCGGCAACAGGGTTCCCGACGGATGCAGTACCAGCGGGTAGAGCGGCACCGGCCGGCGCGTCTCGGCCACGACCCGGCAAGGGCGCTGCCGGATGGCGGTCAGCCAGTCGGCGATGGCTCCGGCGTTGCCTACCGTGGCCGAGAGCATGAGCAGCGGGATGCGGGCCGGCAGATAGATCATGGTCTCTTCCCAGACCACGCCGCGCTCCTCGTCACCCATGAAATGCGCTTCGTCCAGAACGACCAGGTCGGTGTCCAGGGAAACGCCCTGGTGCATGGCGTCGTAAAGTTGATTTCTCAGAATTTCGGTCGTCCCGACAATGATCGGCGCACCGGGACGCTCCTTGCGGTCGCCGGTCAGAATGCCGACGTTTTCCGGGCCGAAGATCTCTGAAAACTCGATCAGCTTGGCGTTGGTCAGGGCCTTGAGGGGCGAGGCATACCACGATCGGCCGCCGCGCTCGAAAACACCCCGGATGGTTTCGATGGCGATCCAGGTTTTGCCGGCCCCGGTGGGCGCGGTTACCAGACAGTCCGAGGCCGCCATGGCCGCAACGGCTTCGGTCTGAAAGCGATCGGGGGTGAAAGGCCGGCGGTCGGGCACGCCGATGGTGGCGAACACGGCCTTGAGCTGGCGCTCGGCACCCGGTGAGAGGCGCCGGGTCTGTTCGGCCCGGCGCGGGGCGGGCTTGCGGCCCGGGCGGTAGCCCCGGCGCCTGACAGGGCCGGGCTTGACAGGTGAGTTCATTGGAAGTCGCTACAGCTTACCGATGATGTCGGCCACCACCTGCTTGGCCCGGGTTGCGGTCTCGTAGGGGGACACGCCGGAGAGATCGGCCTCGATGAGCGTATCGTCGTAGGGTAGAAAGCCTAAAAATTCAAAGCCGTTCAAGTGGGATCGCAAAAATGCCTCGTCCTTGGGGCCGCGTATCTTGTTACCGACCACGGAAATCTGATTGAGCCGGATTTCAGCCGCCAGCTGCTTGATGTGTTCGGCGGTGTCGATACTGCGGCGCCCCGGTTCTACCACCACGATCAGTCTGTCGACCGCCTGGGCCGTGGCGCGCCCCAGATGTTCGATCCCGGCCTCCATGTCCATGATAACGACCTCGTCGCGTCCCAGCACCACATGCGTCACCAGGGCCTTGAGCAGGGTGGATTCGGGGCACAGGCAGCCAGCGCCGCCTTTTTTTACGCTGCCCAGGCGCATCAGCTTGATGTTGTCCAATTTGACCGAAAGGGTATCCGGAAGGTCGTCCACTTTTGGGTTGAGCTTGAAGAAGCCGCCGATGGTCCCGGGTTGGGCACCGGTGCGCTCGAATATTAGCGCTTTCATATCGGCGATGGGGGTGACCTTGTCGGCATCGGCGATGCCCAGGGCCGCCGCCAGGTTGGCATCCGGATCCGCATCGATGGCCAGCACTTTCTTGCCCTGGTCACTGAGGGTTCGCGCCAACAGAGCCGAGAATGTCGTTTTGCCCACGCCGCCTTTACCACTGACCGCCAGTTTCATGTGCCTGTCCTTTCCGCATTGCGCTCGATAGGGAAGCCGAAGGCGATGCGTCGCTCGGGTTCCAGCGCATCGACTAGACCATACCATAAGACACCATTGCAGATCAGCAAGGGCGCGGCAATGGCGGCAGGCTTCGAATGGTCGCCGGTCAGGCCGAGCCGTATTCAAATTCGCCGTTGTCGATCACCGCCTCATCAGTTGCGGCGATGACGGTGCGCCAGACCGCCTTGCCCTCATCCGTCTTCCAGATCCGGGTTTGGATGGGTGTTCCCGGGTAGAGCGGTTTGGTAAAGCGGCAGGCCATGCGGCGCGCCAGATCTGGTCGGCCCGGTACCAGGGCGGCGATCAAAGCCCGGCAGGCAAACCCGTGGGTACACAGACCGTGCATGATCGGCTTTTTAAATCCGGCCAGCCTGGCAAAGGCCGGGTCCACGTGCAGATGGAAGATGTCGCCGGAGAGGCGGTAGAGCAGGGGTTGGTCGGGCGATGGGGATGCGTCCACCACGAACTCGGGGCTGCGGTCCGGAAAAATCACCTCTGGCTGCTGACGGTTCTTTCCGCCAAATCCACCATCCAGGCGGCCGAAAATGGTAACAATGCTGGTGAACAGGCGTTTCCCGTTGCTGTGGGCGGTGTCGCTGCGAATCACAATCAGGGCCCCTTTTTCCTTGCCCTTGTCGTAGTAGTCCACGATTCTGGCAGTGGTGACCAGGGTGCCTTCGGTGGGAATGGGTTCGTGAAAAATCAACTCCTGCTCACCGTGCAGGATGCCGGCCAGGTTTACGCCGGAGGCGATCGCAGCCTGGGCAAGCAGGTCGAAAATCATGGCGATGGAAAAGCTGGGAATGACCTTGAGGTTCTTTTCGAAGCAGTAGTCCAGTTCGGAGAACCCCGACCCGACGCCCAGGGCGTAGAGCACCACATCTTTCCAGGTGTAGGCCCGCTGCATGGGGCCGATGACCTTGCCGACCGCATCCATGTTGAGTCCCACGATGTCTCCTCCTTGCCGAATTCATGGTGTTGGCCTGAATAATCGAACCACTGCTGGCCTGCTAAAGGAGGATGCCGGTAAATGTCAACGATTATTTAAAGGCCGGACGATCGCAAACGGCAACCGTGAAACGCTTTACTTTTTCCCTGAGGGATTTATAATGCGGCCACCGGATATTGACGCAAGGAGAGACTCATGTTCGAAAAGGTCGAGGTTCCCAAGGATCTGATAGGGTCCTTCAGGCGGGTGGTAAGACGCATTCCCGTCGATTTGAAAAAAGATGAGGTGCTGCTTGAAACAGTCCTAGTCTATCTCAAGCTCGGGGGCGAGAAACTGGCCCGACAGGCGGTCGAGTCCGCCAAACAGTCATATGAACTGGAAGTTGTGCAGCGCAAGAAAAAGGCCCGAGAAGAAGCCCTCATCCGTGCCGCGGAAGCGCGTTTGGCGGCCGCCAATGAAGCCTCCGCCGACAGTAGCGACGATTTTAACGGCAACGACGATGAAAACAGCGACGATGATGATGACGACATAGAGACCTATTGATGGGCCCCGAAACCTGCTCGGTTGACGATGATCACCATTTTTCATCACCTTGACCGGGAGCAGGCTGACCTCTTCAGCCTGGTCTTGCAGTCGGCCGGGATCGGCAACCGGGTGGTCCGTTCGAGCGAGGGTTTTTTGATCCAGGTGTCCGACGAATCCGCCGGGCCAGCTCGGGATGCCGTTTTACGTTACCAGCACGAAAACCCCGCCATTGACGAAAAAGCGCCGACCAGGCCCGGTTTCAGCGCCTCCCGGAATCTGTCCGGCGCTGCCGTGGCCCTCCTCCTGCTTTGCATTCACCTGGCCGTTTCCACCAGTGCCGCTCCGCAAGATTACCTCATCGTTTTCGGTGCAGACGCAGGCCCAATTTTGAACGGTGAACTTTTTCGCTGCGTTACCGCCCTACTGCTTCATGCCGATGCGCCCCACCTTGCCGGCAACATGGCCGGGATCGTCCTGTTCGGCACGGCAGTGTGCGGCATCGCCGGCACCGGTCTCGGGTGGCTGGCCATACTGGGCTGCGGCGCACTCGGCAACTTCTTGAATGCGGTTGTACATGAAACCGGTCACCTTTCCGTCGGTGCATCCACGGCCGTTTTCGGTGCGGTCGGCCTGCTGTGCGCCCTCCAGGCGGTCTATGCGGTCAGAACCGGCCGGGGGTGGCGGCAGGTGTTGTTGGCCTTGGGGGGCGGCCTGGGACTGCTGGCCTTTCTGGGAACCGGCGTGCGAAGCGACATCGGCGCCCACCTGTTCGGATTTCTGGTCGGCATCCTGACGGGGGGCGCCTATGGCCTGTGGGTTCAGCGTCCATTGGGCCGATATGCCCAGGTGCTGTGCGGCGCGATCGCCGTATGCGCGACCCTCTGGTCCTGGCTCCGTGGTGCCATGCCATAGCCACCACGGAGCCGTGCTTTAAAAGGTCAGAATGTTGGCCCCTTCCGAAATTTCGAACAGTTTGGGCGCACCGGCGAAGGTTGCCGATTCGACAACGTCATTTTCGCCAACCTGGCGACTTTTGGCGCAGGGAATTCAGACGAAAATGGGGACCTGGTTGTCCACCAGGTAAAACAGGTGTGGGGCGGCTTCATCGCCGGTCGGCGCCACGATATTGTCGGCCATCCCTTTTTTGGCGACGACCACCGCGTCGTCCGTGAGGAACAGACTGACCTCGTGACCGCTTTCGTGGGCGGCTTTGGCCAGTTGAAACGTTCGCGTGACCCGGGTCGGGTCCTCGAGTCCGCGGGTCAGTACAAATACGTATTTTGACATGCTCAACTTGCTCCTTTCGTTGAAGATCGATGTGCAGTGACTACAATGGGTAGGGGGTGAGACTTTCCACGCCGGTTTGCGTGACCAGCAAGGTCTGTTCGAACTGGGCCGACAGCGATCCGTCCTTGGTGACGGCCGTCCACCCGTCGTCTAAAACCATCAGCTCCTTGTTGCCCAGGTTGATCATCGGCTCGATGGTAAACACCATTCCCGGCATAAGCCGGACGCCGGTACCGGGTCTTCCATAATGGGGGATCTGCGGGGCTTCGTGAAAATCCAGCCCCACGCCGTGACCCACGAATTCACGCACGACCGAACAGCCCTGACCCTCGGCACAGGTCTGGATGGCGTGTCCGATATCGCCCACGGTGTTGCCCGGTCTGACGGCGGCCATGCCGTTGGCCAGACACTGCCTGGACACCGATACGATCTTGAGCGCATCCCGGCCGGGGGTGCCGACGCTGAAGGTCTTGCTGGCATCGGCATAGTAGCCGTCCAGCACGGACGTGACATCCACATTGACAATGTCGCCCTCGCTGAGCACCCGATCTCCGGGAATCCCGTGGCAGACCACCTCGTTGACGCTTACGCAAACGCTTTTCGGAAAGCCGCGATAGTTCAGCGGCGCCGGAATGGCCCGCCGCTGGATGGTAAAATCGTGCACGATGGTGTTGATCGCCTCGGTGGTAATGCCCGGCCGAATGTGGGGTTCAACGCGGTCCAGGGTTTCGATGACCAACTGCCCGGCCCGGCGGATGCCTTCGATCTGGTCGGGTGTTTTCAGCCGGATGTGGTGTTTCAGGGCGTAGTTCATATCCGATAGGGGTGGGGATTCGGGTTTGTTGAGACAACAGCGTTTGTATTTTTTCCCGCTGCCGCAGGGGCAGGCGGCATTGCGGCTGATCTTGACGGTCGCAGGCTTATGATTCACGCTCGGCTTCTTCCTTTGGACATACCTTATGGGAGGAAACGGACCCCGTCGTGAGTCGACACCGGCGTGCCACAGCGCGGGGTCAACGGGGCGATGTGGTCCTTGGAACATGTATCGGAATCGCATCCAGGCTGTCAAACCATAAAAAAAGGCGGCCCATTGGGCCGCCTTTTTTCAAAGAAGAGGAGCGGAGAGGAGTCAAGCGCGTTCGGTTGTTGCGCTTGGCTACCATTTCGACGGTTGCACTGGAAAACTTTAGCATTTTTTTGTGGATCGCCGTGTTGCCTGTTTGAGGTCCGGCAGCGCATATGGTATGAACCGCCAACGTGGTTGATCGTGGACAGGGTAGAACGATGGAACTGTCAAGGAGAGCAAATTCATGACGAAAGTGGACACACACTGGGATCAACGCGTACTGTGCAGCGACGGTAACTGTATCGGTGTCATTGGTGCCGATGGCCGTTGCAAAGCGTGCGGCATGATCTATGAGGGGGAACTGCCCGCCGAAGCGGGCCAGGCCGATGCGGCCCTCGACGCCAACGACGATACCCGCCTTGAATCGAAAATGCCCGATGATGACCATCAGGCCGATCACACCCTCGCGGCTGCACCCGACGGGGCCGGGGATTCCTGGGAGGACCGGACCTTGTGTGTCGACGAAAGCTGCATCGGTGTCATCGGGACGGATGGCCGCTGCAAAGAGTGCGGGAAACCCTATCGCGAATAATATCATGGCACCCCCTGAAAAACAAGATGCCCTGTTGACCGGTGCTTTGGATGTCGTCGCCGATTTTGTCCGGCAGGTGACCGGCGTTGAACCGACCCCGGCGGAGATCGCGGATGCCCTGACGCGCTATTTTGTCCTCAACGAGATCAAGGATCACATCGTGATGATGCGGGAAGATGGGGCGACCAGGCCTGATGTCCGTTAGGCGTTGATCCTTGCGCGCAGTTTGCCCGAGCACTTGAAGGTCACCACGCGGCGCGCGTCCAGCATCATCTCGTCACCGGTCGCCGGGTTCCTGCCCTTGCGCTGCCGTTTGCCCTTGACGCAGAATTTTCCGAAACCGCTGATCAGGACGTCTTCTCCGGCCGACAGGGACGATTTGATGATCTCAAGAAGGGTCTCGATACTCTCATTGGCTTTCATTTTGGTCAGTTCGGTCTGATTCTGAATTTTTTCAACAATTTGAGCTTTCGTCAGGCTCATGCTGATGGCTCCCTCCCTGCTGTGGTGACGCAATCCCCGCCGCCGATTGCTCGCGAATCATTCAAATTGTAAATGATAATTACAGCTTATTCGACTAACTGATGTCAAGAGTTCGCTTTTTTGTCAAGAAAATATAGAAAATTAAGTACGTTTGAAAAGTTCTAGGCGGGGCCGGCCGATCGTGCTCTGACTTTGTAGATCACATCGACCCGATTTTTGCTCTGGTCTTTTAGTGTCAGCGAGGGCTGCAGGACCAGGCTGACCGTCTTGACCCCGTCGCCGTCGATCTCTCCGAGATGGATTTCTTGAGTGTAAATGGTTTGGATTTCTCCGAGCATCTGACTGCCGCCCACCACCTTGACCCGACCCGGCACCACGCGGACATCTTCCAGAATCAGTCCTTCGGCCAGCTTGCCTGTCCAATCTGGCTGAATGGGCAGTGTTTTTTCGACCGGCCAATCCAGGGTAACCGTCAGGGTTTGCGGCTCGATCTGTTTGAGCTGGATGCCCGGGGGCAGGAAGATGGAGTCCCGTGAAATGGCCACCTGATTGGTGCCTGCCGCTGCATTGGCCAGGCTGAGCTGAACTTTGACCTGATCCGGACGGACCGACTTGATCAGCCCGCCCGACCCGCTGAGCTGGAGCCGGACGCTGCTGGCCGATGATGCGAAGATCTCCATGGCTGGATCCCGGTTCATGAATTCGATCGGAACCTCCAAGGCGACCAGGGTTTCCAGTCCCCGGGCGAAGCTGAACCAGATGCCGGTGATACCGACCAGACAGATCATGGCGGCAAGGCCCAGCTCCATGGTCTGTCGCTTCAGGCCGTCGCTGCCGGCAACCTCTCCGGCATGCTGACGCAGGACGCGGTCCAATTCGATGTTGTCTTTGATGTGGGTGATGGTGTCTTGTTTGAAGACGGTCACCTTCCCGCGCTCTTCGGATACCACGATGACCAGTGCATCGCTCTGCTCGGTCAGGCCGACCGCGGCGCGATGACGGGTGCCGAATTCGGCCGGCAGGTCGCCACGTTTGGACAGCGGCAAGATGGCGGCAACCTCGACGATCCGATCCCCTTGGACGATCGTGGCGCCATCGTGAACCGGAGTGCCGTGCCAGAAGATGCTGAGCAGCATTTCCCGGGAGAGTCTGCCGTTCCAGGGCACCCCACTTTGTACCACGGTGTCGATGCCCATTTTCAACGGCAGCACGATCAGGGCACCCAGCTTCCGGCGGGCCAGTTCATAGACACTGCTGACGATTACATCCACGGGTGTCTGAGTCTGGCGCTGGGGGATGCCCCAGAAAAAGGACTTGAGGTTGCGCGTCTGCAGGACACCGGCGATTTCGTTGCGGAAAACGATAATGATGATCAGGGCCGCCGCGGCAATGATGCCCTGCATCGCCCAGCTGGTGACGATCAGGCCCATGGTGACCGCCAGCCGCTCGAGTAACCAGAGCATGGCGATGGCCATGATCATCCGGATTACGTTGGTGCCCCGAAAGAGCACATAGAGGCGGAACAGGATGTAGCTGTTGAGCAGGATGTCGACGATGTCCTGCCAACGCAGCCAGGTGTTCAATTGAACGATGGGTTCCATTTTTGGGTCAGTCCGTAATGCTAAACCGCAGGGTGTGTATCACGGAACCGTCTTCGTCGGTGATGTCAACTTGCCACGGGCCCTTGTCCGCATCCCTGAGCTGCATGCTGCTCACCGAAGACCAGCGGGGCGGGTTGATGGTCAGGCGTTTGACGGTGACCAGGTCGCCGCGTCGATACCACTTGTGGTGAATGGTCGTTTTTCTGTCGACCGGATCGAATGCCGTAAAGCACGACACGCGGCCGAGTTCGATTGAAAAAACCACCGCAACATTGATCGGCGAGTATCCCTGGACGGTTTCACACATCACGGCGCGGGCCAACTTGAACGGCATACCGGGCGGCGGGCCCTCCTGACCACATGCGCTTCGAAAACCGGCCAGGACCACGACGACCGCCAGCGTGAGCGCAGCGAATCGATTCCTCTTTTTCATGTCTGCCAGAGTATCGTAATCACCTTTTTTTTCAAGTGCAAAAGCAGGTCTTCACCGGCTCGTGCGGCATGGTGCCGTGTTGGACCACGTCGATTCGGCAACGGTCAGCCCATGGTAGGGTGTGTGGGGGTGGTTGTGGAACGGTGAAGCGGTTTCGTGGGGAAAAGGAAGCCTACAAGGGTTTGCATCGGCGAAGCAGTTCGGCGAGGGAGCGTTGAATCAGTACCTGTTCGATTGACTCCTTGTCGCGGATTTTTCGCAGGGTGTCGGCATCCATGAGCCACCCGAAACCCAGATCGTCGAAAAATACAATGTTCATTTTTTTACCCATCATCCGCGCTCCTTTGGCAGGTGAGAACGATCCGGATTCAGACACACGCGGACCGCTCACCCCCCGTCGATCATCGTGGTTCGTTGCTTGTTGTTATCGCCGGGTGCCCGCTTTTCTTTAGAGTGGGTCTGGCAATCCGCAAGGGGACCATTGCGTGAGAATTATGGACCGCCCCGGCGACGCCGATCCGCCGCAGCGATGGACAGCACCGCCGGCAATGGGTTTGGCGGAAAAACGCTCATGGTGTCTGGGTCGCTTCCAGCAGGACAACCGCCCGGGAGTGCCGGCCGTCGCACTTGATCAGCAGCGGCCGCGGCAGCCTGACATGTGTGAGATACGCGTTGGAAAAGGCCTGAGGCAGGCTCAGCAGGGTGGCCCAATCGATCACATCGGCGCTGCCCTCGGTTACCGTCAGATAGGGGATTTCGTTGACGGTAATGTGCTGGAAAAAGTGGGATCCGTGCGAGGGGTCGGCCCTGAGGGTATCGTTGCGGATTTCCACAACAGCGCCGACGCTATCGATGTCCTTCCATTTAACCGGGATGCCCAGCCAGCGGTCGAAGGATCCCCAGCGCCCCGGCCCCATCAGCAGGTACGGCCGCCGCTGGAGCCCAAGAACCTTATTGACCGACGCGATCGATTGGGCCATCGCGACGGTCTCTTTGGGGTCGAAGGTGTCCGGCCTGACAAAGACGATGTCCGCGATCGTCCGGATCAGGCCATGGCCCAGGGCCTGAGTGGAGTAGCACAAGGCTCGGGTGGCCTCGCTGCCGGCCACGCTCACCTCCAGCATGCTGGTGCCGGTTGCCATGGGACGCATCTGCAGAATGTGCAACGTGCCCCGCTGGCCAGCCTGGTCGCTCAAGGTGACCGAAAATTCGAATTCAACTGCACACCCCATGCCCTCACGAGCCAAATCCAGCAATTCCTTGAGCAGGTCGGGCAGGGGAAAGCGCTCGTACTTGAGGACTGACGCGAAGGTGAGGACCCGTCGGCCGGGAATGTGTACGGTTTCCCGGATGCGGTTTTCGGCCGGGATATAAGTGCCGGCCAGGCGCCGGACCGGCGCTTCGGCTTCGGCCTCGTCGACGTGGCGTTTCTCCACGTTGGCCCCGCGAGCAAAGTAAAGCTCTTCCGGATTGGCTTCCATGCGCAGGGCCCAGAAACGGCGCTGTGCATTGGCCAGGATATCGTTTACCGTGGAAAACTGCGGCAGCACCTGGGGGTGGGCCGGCGAAAACCGCAGGGACGGTTCGCCCTCCGGGATGCCGCGCCCGAATCCCATGACGATGCGCACGACCCCGTCGTCGCCTTTCAGGGGTGCCACCGGGTAATAGTTCTGGGATTGGGCGATGCCGGAAATGTCCGGGTAAAAAAATCCGCCATAGCAGCTGCCCACCAGCTGTTGGACGATGACCGCCATCTGATCCCTGCGGATCCGATAGGCCGTGCTGCGCAGAAAGGTACGCGGCGCCTCGAACCAGGTGGAGGCGTATACCAGCTTGATGGCCGTGGTCAACTGTTTGACGCGCACGGCAAAATCCGGATGGTTGTTGGGGACCATGAAGGTTTTGTAAAGGCCGGCCAGCGGGTAGTTGTGGACGTCTTCGAGCAGCCCCGAACTTCGCACCGACAGGGGAAAGCGGATCGCTTCCAGATACTGCTGCAGCTGTCCGGCCAGAACGGGCGGCATCCGGCCATTCAGAAAGGTGTCGGCGATGTGGTCGTCGGGTTGACGGGCCAGAATGGACGGATCCAGGTCATTGTAGGAGACGAAGGCATCGAAACCCTCGGTGGTGATCACCAGGGTCTGCGGTACCTGGACGTCAACATCCGGGTAGCGTGCCTTGAGGCGGTTTGACCGGTGCAGGAGGTTGGCCACGAAAGCCAAGCCCCGCGCCTTGCCGCCCAGCGAGCCGTTGCCGATCTTGACGAATTCGGAGATTCGGGGATCGTAGTCCTTGGAGTTGAACTGCATCACCACCCCCTGCTGCCGCCATTTGCGCAGGGCGTGGATATGGGTGATCAGAAACTGGCGGATTTCATCGGCGTTGGCAAAATCCGAGGCCTTGGCTTTTCGCAGGTGTGAGGCCAGGACGATTTCGCCGCGCGCCATGATCCAGTTTGAGAACCGGTTCCGGGTGGCGTGGTAGAGCAGGGATTCATCGTTAACGGTCGGCAGGACCTCCTCGAGGGCCTTGAGGTTGCCGGCACGGGTGATTTCGGTGCCGTCGGCCCGCCTGAAGACGAAGCTGCCGAAGCCCAGGAAATCAAGGAAAAACTGGTGAATCTCCGCTGCCAGGTCGTCGCTGTTCTTGTCCAGAAATGCGGCCGGAATCCGCACGGCCAGATCCCGGTTGCCTGGTTCGTTGCTGATCAGCAGCAGTGGCAGATCGGGAATCGTGCGTTTGACCTCGGCCAGGAAGGTGTAGCCGGCGTCGGCCGTCAAACGGCCGCCTTTGGGATAGCGGGTGTCCGAGATCACCCCAAACAGATAGTCGCCGTACTGGTTGAACAGCCCAAGGGCCTGTTCGTAGGTCTCGGCCACCAAAATTTTAGGGCGGGCACGCATCTTGAGCAGGCGGTGTTCCTGATTCAGGCTCTCCTCGAGCACCTCCTGGGTCTGGTTGACGACCTCCTTGTAGATCAGCGGCAGAAAATATGAGGTGTATAACGGGGAGTCCTCGACCAGGATCAGAACACGGACCATGGCTTTGCGGGTGTCCGCAGCGACGTTGAGGCGGTCTTCGATGCTCTTGACGATTGCCAGCAGCAGGTCGGCATCGCCCGACCAGATGAAAATGCGGTCGATCCCCGACAGATCCTTGCCTTCCGGCGGCGGGTAGAGGCCCTGGATGCTGTGAGCCAACAGAACCACCGGCAGGTCGGCATGAGCGCTTTTGATGCGCCGGCCCAGGTCGAACACGTCCATGTCGTCCAGATGGGGCATGGCGATGACCAGGTGGAACGGTCGTCGGGCCAGCATTTGCATGGCCTGGTTGGCGCTGGCGGCCTGAGTGATGCGGGGCGGGCGGCTCAGGTTCAGCCCCCGGTACTCGTTGATGATCTTGGCGGCCAGACTGCCGTCTTCCTCGAGGATGTAGGCGTCGTAGGGACTGGCCACCAGCAGGATCTCCGAGACCTTGTTTGACATCAGCTCGTGGAATACCTTAAAGTGCGTGTCGAAGTTCTCTTGCTGGAAAGCCGCCGGCAGTCTGATGGCGTGGGAGCTCATAATCATCCGATAGTATCAGGTAGACGCTTCATTTCAGGGCGTTGATGGGCCAGTCGATATGTCGATCATCCAACAGGCGCTCTATTTTTTCAAGGCCAAATGGTGGGCCTTGCCAAGGGGGAAACGCGGTGATGCCTCCAAATAAGAAAGCGGTCTGGGGGTGGGCGCTTTACGACTGGGCCAATTCGGCCTTCGCCACCACCGTGATGGCCGGCTTCTTCCCCGTTTTTTTCAAACAGTACTGGAGCGTCGGGGTCGATGCGAATCTGAGCACGGCCCGATTGGGTCTCGGCAATGCCGCGGCCGGGTTGCTGGTGGCCCTGTCGGCACCCATTCTGGGCGCCATGGCCGACCGCAGCGCCGCACGCAAGCGGTTTCTGGCGCGCTTTGCCTATTTGGGTGTGCTGGCCACGGCGGCACTGGCTGTGGTCGGCCAGGGGCAGTGGGCTCTGGCCCTGGTGGTTTATGCCGTGGGGGTGATCGGTTTTTCCGGCGCCAACATCTTCTACGACGCCCTGTTGCCTGCAGTGGCCGGTGAAAGGGATGTGGATGTCGTCTCGGGCTTCGGCTACGCCATGGGCTACCTGGGCGGCGGTATGCTGTTCCTGCTGAACGTCTTGATGGTGGTCAAGCCCCACGTTTTCGGGATCGCCGATGCCGCACAGGCGGTGCGGCTCGGTTTCCTCGGCGTGGCCCTGTGGTGGGGATTTTTTTCCGTGTTTATCCTGGTTTGGGTCCCCAAAGAGCCACCGCCATCGTTTTCTGCCGCTGCGGTCTGGTCGGCCGGCTTCGCCCAGCTCAGGCACACCTTCGCGCGCCTGCGGCACATGAAGACCGTTTTGCTGTTTCTGTGCGCCTACTGGCTCTATATCGACGGCGTCGACACCATCATCCGCATGGCGGTGGATTACGGGATGAGCCTGGGATTCGCCACCAACGACCTGTTGATGGCGCTGCTGGTCACCCAGTTCGTCGGGTTTCCGGCCGCCCTGCTGTTCGGGCGCCTGGGACAGCGCCTGGGGCCGCGCAAGGGCATCTATATCGCCATCGGGGTCTACGTCGCGGCGACCGTGTGGGGTGTCACCATGACCCACAAGGCCGAGTTCTACGGCCTGGCGATCATGATCGGTCTGGTCCAGGGCGGGATTCAGGCCCTTTCGAGATCCTACTACACCCGCCTGATACCGGCGGACAAATCGGCCGAGTTTTTCGGTTTTTACAACATGCTGGGAAAATTTGCCGCCATTGTCGGGCCGTTGCTGGTGGGCCTGACCGGCCTGCTGGTGCGGCAACTGCTCATGCCGGCATCGCCGACGGCGGCGGATCTGCTCCGGGTGGGGACCCTGGCCACCCGTTGGAGCATGGCCTCGGTACTGATCCTGTTTGCGGCCGGGGCGCTGTTGCTCCATTTCGTCGACGAAGCGCAGGGCCGGGCGCAGGCCGCCCTGCTGGCGGACTGAGCGCACTTAGGATGCCCTGTTGCAGATCGACTGCATCCGGGCCGCGCGGTTGGTAAAGATCCAGTCGACCCCACGCCCCGCCTCCCGGAACAGGCAGCGTTTCGAATCGACGAAACCGGTACCGACGCATCGACCATTGCGATGGTGGCGTTTGACCGAGCCGCTGCCGGTCGCCAGAAAATGTCCCGCCACGCCGGCCCACCCGCGCGCGGCCGCCATGCGGCCGACCCGGTCCATCCGCAGCCGGCCGATCGGGATGAAGGTCCTGCCCGGCAAGAAGGGGAAAAGGTCGAACAGGCCGGGGTCCAGCGCCATCAGGTGAAACTGGGCGGCCGGTGCAAGGCCGCGCAGGGCTGCCTGCATGCGGCGCCGCTGCAAGGCGGGGTCGGGATAGGGTTCGGGTTTGATTTCGATCATCAGGTGCATCCGCCCGCCATAGCGTTCGATGACTTCCGGCAGGGTTGGGATCAACGGGAACCGGTTTTTCAAAGTCGCCAGGGGCGTTTGGCCGATGGCCATGTCAACATCGAACAGGCGGGCCGTGTTCGGGTCGTGAAAAACCACCGGTACCAGATCGCGGGTCCAGCGCAGGTCCAGTTCGATGCCCCACACGCCGGCTGCCGCGGCCGCGTCGAAGGCCGCCAGGGTGTTTTCGAGTCGGCGGCGGTTGTCGTGCTCGCCGCGATGGGAGACAATGCGAGCCGACCGCAGCCGTTCGGGAGCGGGTGCGGTACGGGGAATCCGGGCCGTCGCGGCGTTCGCCAAGCGCAGCAATACCCTTTCCATACCCTCCGCCGTCAGCGAAAACCGGTTCATGTCCCATCCTTTTGGTGTCGAAAAAAATCTTTGTTTGAAGATGCGTTTAAGGTATAGGGACTGCTTGCCATTGATCAAGCGCTATTTCGACCCAGGGTACGGGACTGCCGGCCGCCGCCCGGCCTTAACCATCCATCCGCCGGTGTCGTTTCATATCGGGTGGTGTTGCCCCATGTGGAGAAGATCGATTCGATGAAGACAGAAAAGGTAGGTCAACGCATACGCGCTTTCATGACCCAGCAGGCGCTTTCCCTGGACGACCTGGTCCGGCGCACGGGTCTCGAACCCGGTTTTTTGACCAATGTCATCCAAGAGGATGTCTATCCCTCTCTGGGACCCTTGCTCAAGATCGCCCGGGCGCTGGACGTCCGACTGGGCACCTTTCTGGATGACCAGATCAGCAGGGACCCGCTGGTGGTTCGGCGCAAAGACCGCAAGCAGGAACTGAGCATGCTGCGGGGCAAGGACAAGCCCGTGTCCCTGAAATTTTACTCGCTGGGCAGCGGTAAAAGCGATCGGCACATGGAGCCGTTTTACGTCGAACTGCTTCCGGAATCGGAAAGGGCCAAAGACCTGTCCAGCCATGAAGGCGAGGAGTTCATGGTTGTCTACGCCGGTCGTGTGGCGGTGACCTACGGCAGCGAGGCGTTCGAACTGGAAGCGGGTGACAGCATCTACTACAACTCCGTCGTCCCCCACTACGTCTCCTGCAAGGGGGCTCAGCCGGCCGCGATCTACGCCGTGGTTTACATTCCGCGATAGGAGGCCGTCATGGACGCCCTGCAGCTGCGCGCCTTGACCTTGGGGCAGATTCTCGACCGGACGGTGGCCGTCCATGGCGAACGCGACGCGATCGTTTATGTGGACCGGGATTTCAGGTTGACCTACCGTGAATTTGCCCGGGTGGTGGACCAGCTCGCCAAAGGGCTGATGGCCCTGGGTGTAAAAAAAGGGGCCAAGGTCGCCGTGTGGGCCACCAACATCCCCTACTGGGTCGCGCTCCAGTTCGCGACGGCCAAAATCGGCGCGGTGCTGCTCACGGTCAACACCAACTACAAGTCGGCCGAACTGGCCTACCTGCTGACGCAATCCGATGCGGAAACCCTTTTCGTCATCGACGGGTATCAGGACACCGATTACATCCGCACGGTCTTCGATCTGGTTCCGGAACTGTTGACCCAGGAGCGCGGTCGTCTGTCGAGCGAGCGTTTCCCGAGTCTGCGGCGGGTCTGCTTTCTGGGTCAGGAAAAACACCGCGGGATGTACAGCCTGCCGGAGGTCATGGCTCTGGAATCGTTGGTCAGCGACAACGAGTACCGTTCTCGGCAGGCCGACCTGGATCCCCACGACGTGGTCAACATGCAATACACCTCCGGCACGACCGGGTTCCCCAAAGGGGTCATGCTGTCGCACCACAACATCGGCAACAACGGCTGGTGGGTCGGTGAGAACCAGGGCTTCACCGAGCTGGACCGGCTGTGTCTTCCCGTCCCCCTGTTTCACTGCTTCGGCTGTGTGCTGGGCGTCCTGGCCGCCATCAGCCACGGTACCGCCATGGTTATCCTGGAAACATTCGATCCGATCCAGGTGATGGCCTCGGTCGAACAGGAGCGCTGTACGGCCCTGTACGGCGTTCCGACCATGTTTATCGCCGTGCTGGAGCATCGACTCTTCGACAAGTTCGACCTCTCCTCCCTGCGCACCGGGATCATGGCAGGGTCGCCCTGCCCGGTGCACGTGATGCGCCAGGTGATGTCGCGCATGCACATGAGCGAGATCACGATCTGCTATGGCCTGACCGAGAATTCACCCGTCATGACCCAGACCCTGCCGGACGACGACCTGCGGCGGCGCACCGAAACCGTGGGGCGGGCCATGCCCGGGGTCGAGGTCAAGATCGTGGATCCGGAAACCGGCCGGTCAGCGCCGCCCGGCCGGCAGGGCGAGGTGTGCTGCCGCGGCTACAGCGTCATGAAGGGCTACTACAACATGCCCGAGGCCACGGCGGCGGCCATCGACCAGGAGGGATGGCTGCATTCGGGCGATCTGGGGGTTCTCGACCGTGATGGCTACCTGGCCATTACCGGGCGCCACAAGGACATGATCATTCGCGGCGGCGAGAACGTTTACCCCCGCGAGATCGAGGAGTTTCTGTTCGGCATGCCAGGCATTCAGGACGTGCAGGTGGTGGGGGTCCCCAGCAGAAAGTACGGTGAGGCGGTGGGCGCTTTCATCATCCGCAAGCCCGGGGCCGATGTGACCGCCGGCGACGTCAAGGACTTCTGCCGGGGCCGGATCGCCCGCTACAAGGTTCCCAAGTACATTGCTTTTGTCGACCGCTTCCCTTTGACCGCCAGCGGCAAGGTCCAAAAGTACAAGCTCCAGGAGCAGTCCCGTGAGTACTTCCTCGACGCCGCCGACGATTGAGATGCACAGCGCGACCGGCTATCGCATAGACGGTGTTCTGTTTGACTTCGACGGCACCCTGACCCGGCCCGGGGCCTTGGATTTTGCCATCCTCAAGCGCGACCTGGGCTGTCCGGAAAAGACCCCGGTGCTGGAGTATTTGGCCGGCGTCGCCGACGAGAAGCAGCGCGATGCCATGGCCGGGCAGTTGCACCGCTTCGAGATGGAGGCAGCGGCTCGGTCGGTGCCCAACAGCGGGGCTGAACGGATCGTGGCCGCCGTCCGGGCCGCCGGATTGCCGGTCGGGATTCTGACCCGCAACAGTCGGGCATCGATATGCCGGGCCCTGGAAAATTTCTCGAACCTCTCTTTGGTCGACATTGCCACCATGGTCACCCGGGATGACCCGGTGCGGATCAAACCGTCGGGCGAGGGCGTCCTGCTGGCGGCCAAGCGCATGGGGGTCGACCCACGCCACCTGCTGCTGGTCGGTGACTATCGATTCGACATGCAGGCCGGTCGGGATGCCGGAGCGCTGACAGCCTTTCTCACCAACCACCAGGCTGCCGAGGCGGGCATTGACTGCCATTTTACGATTGCCACCCTGGCGGATCTGGAGCCGATTCTGGAAGCGGGACTGGCCCTGCCGGCGGGCAAGCTGCCCAACCCATTTCTGGCGCAGCTGCTGGACGCCTATCGCATCGACGACCCGTCGGTGATCGTGGGGCCGTCGGTGGGTGAAGACACGGCGGCCGTGGACATCAGCGGGCGCGATGTTCTGGTGCTCAAAACCGATCCCATTACCTTCGCCACCGAATCCATCGGCCGCTACGCCGTGCTGATCAACGCCAACGACATGGCCACGGCCGGCACCGACGCGCGCTGGATGTTGGCCACCCTGCTGCTTCCGCGTGGATTTTCGCGATCCCAGGTCAAGCGGATCTTTGCCGACCTGTACGATGCCTGCAAAACGTGGGAAATCACCTTGTGCGGGGGGCACTCGGAGATCACCGATGCCGTGGTGCGGCCGGTGGTGGCCGGTATGATGGCCGGGACGATCCGCCGGCGCGACCTGATCCAAAAGCGCCGCATCGCTCCCGGCGACCGCGTCCTGATGACCAAAGCCGTGGCCGTGGAAGGCACCGCCATCATCGCCGCGGAGTTCCGGGACCTGCTGCTGGAAAAAGGCATGCGCCGTGCCGAAATTGACGGTTGCCGTGAGTTCCAGTCCATGCTCAGCATCCTCCCGGAAGCGCGCCTGGCCTGGAAAAACGGCGCTGTCACGGCTTTGCACGATGTGACCGAGGGCGGAATCGCCACCGCCCTAGCCGAGTTGAGCCAGGCCGGCGGCCACGGCATACGCATCCGTCGCGACGCGATTCCGATCTATGCTCAGACCCGTCGGATGGCGGATCTGCTGGGCATCGACCCATTGGGGCTGATCGGCTCCGGGAGCCTGCTGATCTGCTGCCGGCCGGCGGGTGCGCAACAGTTGACGGCCGAGGTGGGGCAAAACGGCATACCGGTCACCGACATCGGCGTGGTGACCGATCAGGCGCCGGGAATCACGGCGGACTGCAGCCGGGATGGACTGCCCTTCCCGGTGTTTGCGGTAGACGAGATTACGCGCTTATTTCATTCTGAGTAGTCCGATGAAGCATCCGCCGCCACCGCCTCCCGCGCTGTCGGCGGACAGGGGCGGATCGTTTGGTCCGGTTTCGGGGCTGACAACGGTCACCCCCGGCCCGCCGATGTCCGTAATGATCCCATTGGCCGCCAGATCGTCGTCGCCTCTTTGGCCGTCGACAAAGTGCAGCGTGATCTGATTGCCGTTTATTTCGGCGCCGGTCCGGCCGTCATACAAGAACTCGTACCAGTGGTTGCTGGGGTTGTCGGCCGTGGGGCCGTATTTGTAGTAGGTGTCCTGCGACTCGCCCTCGGGCAGGTCCACGGTGACCGTGGTTGCTGCCCCGGGCTGGACACCATCTAAGGCAAACTCAAAAAACCCATACGGAAAGTCGATCCGCTCCGGCGACTGATCGCTGTCGGGGTTGTCCAGAGCCCGGTAATCGCGGATGGTGGTGCCGGCGGGCGAGGCCAGCGTTATCTGGTGACGGTTGTCGTAGGTGTTCAATTCAACGACGTTGGTAGGCTGGTTGTCGGGTGGGTCGCCACCGTCATCCGGGGTGTCATCATCGCCAGGATTCGTTCCTCCAGGGGTCGATTGCAGGGTATAGGCGGCGTTGACCGATGCGGTCTGGCCGTTGGTGATCGTGACTGTCCTGGCAGCAGGTGCGGTCCAGCCGTCCACGGGTTTGAAGGTGACGGTATGGCTGCCGACGGGAAGATCGCGTTGGGTGCCCCCGCTGTCGATCCACTGGCCACCGTCCACCCGCCACTGCGCGCCTGCGGTGACGGCATCAGTTGGTGTTATGGTCACCGTCAGGGATCCGGTCTGGCGGGTATAGGCGGCGTTGACCGATGCGGTCTGGCCGTTGGTGATCGTGACTGTCCTGGCAGCAGGTGCGGTCCAGCCGTCCACGGGTTTGAAGGTGACGGTATGGCTGCCGACGGGAAGATCGCGTTGGGTGCCCCCGCTGTCGATCCACTGGCCACCGTCCACCCGCCACTGCGCGCCTGCGGTGACGGCATCAGTTGGTGTTATGGTCACCGTCAGGGATCCGGTCTGGCGGGTATAGGCGGCGTTGACCGATGCGGTCTGGCCGTTGGTGATCGTGACTGTCCTGGCAGCAGGTGCGGTCCAGCCGTCCACGGGTTTGAAGGTGACGGTATGGCTGCCGACGGGAAGATCGCGTTGGGTGCCCCCGCTGTCGATCCACTGGCCACCGTCCACCCGCCACTGCGCGCCTGCGGTGACGGCATCAGTTGGTGTTATGGTCACCGTCAGGGATCCGGTCTGGCGGGTATAGGCGGCGTTGACCGATGCGGTCTGGCCGTTGGTGATCGTGACTGTCCTGGCAGCAGGTGCGGTCCAGCCGTCCACGGGTTTGAAGGTGACGGTATGGCTGCCGACGGGAAGATCGCGTTGGGTGCCCCCGCTGTCGATCCACTGGCCACCGTCCACCCGCCACTGCGCGCCTGCGGTGACGGCATCAGTTGGTGTTATGGTCACCGTCAGGGATCCGGTCTGAACCTGAGATGCCGACGACCTGAAGTTGGCAACCGTAAATGCCGTATTGTTCAACGACCTGCGGTTGTCGGCCGCGGACAACGGGTCGGTGTGGTCAATCCCCGTGGATTGGCCGTCGTAATCGACATCGGGGTTCGACCAGTGGTTGATGCGCGGGCAGCCGCCCGGGCACTGATAGGCCATGATGGTTCGAAACGCGTTATCCGGGGCCTGGTATCCGTATGAATAGGCATAGACCCCATCAATCTGGGCGTTGGCATGGTCATGCTGTGAACCCATCACATGGCCGAGTTCATGGGCGAATGAGAGGTTGGTCGAGGCACATTTTCGCGATATTAAAGAAAATGCAGATGATTCGAAAGCGGGGCTGAGCGTCTCCATCGAATAGGACACACCGCAGTAAGCGTTGTCCCCTTCGACAAACAAGACGACGATATCGGCCTTGTACTGGTCCCGGAGTTCGTGCACCCGGTCCATCTGTCCATCACCGGCGTTGCGCAGCCTGGCGATCGTAGCGCCCCAGTCGAAGTTGGATTCGCTGTAATCCACTTCAGGGTCATATGCGTAGGGATCGATCAACCGCAGAGCGTGGCCAACCCTGCTGTTACGGTATCCCTCATTGGTGTCCTGGTATGCTTTGATGATTTGAGCGGTGATCTCTTCTTTGCCGCCGGCGGCGATCCGGGCCGCCGGTGTGAAAAACACCATGACGTCGATGGTAGAGCCGTCGTCGGCTGAAATGGCGTCAAACGCAACCCGGTTGTTTTCAGGGGCCAGGCTTTTTTTTTCAGGGGCAACGGGTATCGGGTCCAGCTCCGGCGGAAAGCCGGTCTGATCGATTTCGAAGATGGCGTGCCTTCCGTTGCCGACACTGCTTATTGTGTAAAGTGCATCCGGCATGGTGATGCTGCCTTGAACCAATCCTTCCCCTACAATCAACATGACCTTGCTGTCGGCTACCTCATCGATGTGGCCGATCCAGGAGAAAAATTCAGGAATGGTGGCCTCGATCCGGTCCAGCACAGCCGTCAGTTCGACATCGTCGAACAGGTTCAGGGTTAATACTTCGGCTGTATCCGCCTTCAACTCGGGCGGGTTCGGCGACCTGGTCAGAAGGTCGAAATTTACCTTGACAACCCTTTTTCGGATGACAGTCGGATCATCCGTGTCGTCGAATTGCTGTGCAACGATCATTTCCGAAAACAGTGCCGTCTGCTGTTGAGGTTCCTGTGACCAAGCGATGCCGCACATTGCCAGGATGGAGATGGCCACCGCCAGAATTACACCGTTTGCGTCTTTTACCGTCATATCGATCTTTTCCCCGCCTCGCCGTGTTATCGAAAACAGCTCGGAACGAACCCCTATCGATGCCAACACCTGGAATTCGTTACTATTGGGCAACCCAGATATCAAGCAAAATATTGCCACCCATCGCGGGGATTGTATCGTTCAACTCGGGTGAGTTACTTGGTAACCAACAGGAATCTAAAAAAAATATATACAGCGGGGGGAGGTGGCAGTCGGTCGGCGAGAAGGTGTATTTTTTTGTATAATTATTTTTTCCTGTAGCAGGTCGAGGCGCTTTTCCACAAGCGCGCAAAAAAGAGCGCCAGGGCCGCACCAAGAACAAGGCGGCAAGGTCCCGGCCAGCCATGGACCTCGGTCGGGTCGACCACCGTCGCCACAAAGCATCCGCCGCCGCCACCGCTGTCGCCGGCACCGGCGGCCTGCCGCATCAAGGTCTGGGGTGTGGTGGCGGTCGTTTCGTTGGAGTAGCCGGTGCGGTCGGTGCCACTCAAGGTCAGGAGTCGGTAGGTGTAGGTGGTCCCGACGCTCAAGCCGGTATCCGCGTAGGCCTGTTCTTCTGCGCCGACGATGGCGATGGTAGCATAGTCCAGCCCCGAGGCCGGGCGACGTTGGATCTCGAAGCCTGAATCCACCGGCTCATGGGGGGTCCAGTCCAGGTCGATGCGGGTCGCATCCGCCGCTTGGGAATAGAGGTCCACCGCCGCCACCGATACCAGGGCGCTGTGGGCGTTCACTCTGCCGGCGGCAGCGACCATCCCCTCGAACCGGGGGTTCCGGTCAACCGTGGACTCGATCGACAGTTTGACTTCGGTTGGCGTCAGGGACGGTTTTTGAGCCATGACCAAGGCGGCGGTCCCGGACACATAGGCAGCCGACAGTGAGGTCCCCTGGTCATACTGGTAGGTGCCGTCGGCGAGGGCAGGGGCGGCGCAGGTGATGGTCAGATTGTCGACCCGATACCCGTTGGCCTGACTCGAGTCGTCGCTGACGAAGCGAAGCCGGATGTAGAAATCAGCAGTTTGATCAAAAGGCTTCAGATCGGCGGAAGTCGGTTGCCAATCCGCGATGGGGCCGCTGATGGCCCGTGTCGGGCCGTCCGGCCGACCCAGCCACAGTGGCGACCAGGTGGTTCCGTCGTCCGAAGCGTCCACATAAAAGCGGTCGCCGGTGTCGGCGGTAGTGCCGTGCACGGCGAAGTCCAGGCGTGCGCCGGTGCATTCGGACAGGTCCAGGGGCCCCAAGCGGCCCCGGGCGTTCAGGCCGCCCTTGTCGACATACAGGGTCTGCCGGCCGGGTGCAGTGCTGTAGATGTCGGTTCCCGGAGCGGCTACGTCGACCCAGTGGTCGCTGTAATTGGTGAACCATGCCGGCGCGTCATCCCTATTCGATGCGCCCACAGAGAGGATGTTGGCACTGTCGTAGCTGGCCGGATAGCAGGGTGAAACGGCCAGATCGCTGCCGTCATTTCCGGCCGCACAGACGACCAGGGCACCGGCGGCATCGATGGCATCCTTGAGCGCCTGGCTGTAGTCAGGACCCCCCCAGCTCAGGTTGATCACACTGGCACCCTTGGCATCGGCATATTCGATGGCACGGATCGCGTCGGCGACGGTGCCATAGTCGGCTGCCGAAATAAATCGCAGGGGCATGATGCTGACGTTCCAGCAGACACCGCTCATGCCCATGGCGTTGTTGCCGACTGCCCCGATGATGCCCGCTACCCGGGTACCGTGCCCGTGCGTGTCGACCGGATCGTTGGTTTGGGTGGTAAAATCCCAGCCATGAACATCATCGATGTATCCATTGCCATCGTCATCGATGCCATTGATGATTTCGTCGGGGTTGGTCCAGATGTTGCCGGACAGGTCCGGGTGCGCCATGTCCACCCCGCTGTCCACGACGGCCACGATAACGTCGCTGCTGCCGGTCGACAGATCCCAGGCCTGCTCGACGTCCAGATCCGCATCCACCGTTCCGCGAAGGCCGCGGATCGTCTGCCCATCGTTGACCAGGCCCCAGAGCTGGTGCATCTGGGGATCATCGGGCAGCGCCAGGAGGCGGTAGCGGTAATTGGGCTCGGCGTAAAGCACGTCCGGACGGTCGTTGTAAAGGGCAACGGCCTGATCGACGGTCATGTCGTCGGGTACTTTGACCCGACTGACGCCGCTCTTCTCAAACGTCTGCAGGCTTGACAACCGCAAGAGGCCACGCTCGGGCGGCACCTGATCTTTGCGATACTTGACCAGCATTTCTCCGTCGACATAGGCGGGTTGAGCGGGTGTGTCGGCCTGAAGGGGCGGGCCCGGAACAAGGAGAAAAAGAACGGCGAGAAATCCCGCCAGGATTCGATCGGTGTGCATGTTGCGTCTTTACCGCCAAAAAAGCATTTGAGGTCCCAGGGCGATGGCGTTGCCATCCGTAAGTCGTCTGTTTTTTGTTGTAACTGGGGTATCGGCAACCGGGACCGCGACTTGAGGAGCGCCTGCCATCTGGCGCGGCAGCTTCCTTTACAGATCCCATCGGGCAGGACAGCTCGCCGCTGGGAATCCAAGGCGGCAATCGGGTCGCTTCCAGGCCCTGCCGCCGCTGGGGGGCAAGGTAGGGCCTCTGAAGGCAAGTCGCCGTCTGTCACTTGACAGGGGCAGTTGGCGGGAGTAGCTATAGTGATGAACGGTTTAACCAGATCAGATCGAGGTGTCGATCATGGAGTACGATGTCGAAAAATTTGAGATGAAAGATGAGTTCAGGGTCTGTCCGGAGTGCGGTTACCGGGACGGGTTCCATTCCATGTTCCGCAAGCAGGGCGATACGACCCGATGGTTGTTTGTCTGTCCCGGCTGCCACAAGATATTCGATATCGGGATGACCGTATAACTGTCCTGAAGCCTGCCAAGTTCGGCCGGCTGCGCTCAAGAGTAAACTGGCTGCAGGGATATTGGGGGGGTGCGCCTTTACCGAAATGGAACGGGGAGATCCATGGCGGATCTCCCCGTTCGCTTTAGCCTTGTCGCGAGTTGGCCCTAAAAGTCGTACAGGGTGTCCAACGCTTCGTCCGTGACGCCAAAGGTCACGTTGTGAGGCGGCAGGGCCTCGTTTTTGAAGTAGTCGGGCAGGCGGTCGTCTTTGGCGGTGAAGCCGGCGGCCAGGTTGAATTCGCGTTCGTTTTTAAGAATCGACTTGCCCAGGGCGGTCACGTCGTCGGCGGTCATGGGCTGCCCGGTGAAGGCGCTGATCAGATCGACCAGGGCATTGAAGGTGTCCGGTTGATCGAGAATGGCAAAGGCGATGAACAGGCACATGCCGGTGGAGTCAATGGCGGCCGTGGCGATCTGCAGGTTCCGTGACAACTCCACCTGGCCCTCTGGCTTGAGGGCATCCACGCTGCCGCCAACGCCCAGAATGTTGGTCGCAACGGCGTAGCCGGCCGTGTGATCGGCCCCCATGGTAGAGGTGGCATAGGTGACGCCGATGCCCTGAACGGCACGCGGATCGTAGGCGGGCATCGCCTGGCGCTTGACCACCGGCACCCGCTCCACACCGAACACCTGCCCGGTGACGGCGGCGCCGTTGCCCAGAATGCGTCCCAGCGGCGATCCCTGGCCGACCTCTTTGAGCAGGCGGATAGCGCCCTCGCGATCGCCGAATGGGATCAGGCCGGCTTCCATGGCCACACCGATGGTGGCGCCCATCTCGATCGTGTCCAGGCCGAAGTCGTCGTCCATGCGATCCAGCTGGGCGATGATCTCCAGATCGTCGATGCCGCAGTTTCCGCCGTGAGCCCAGACCGTCTCGTATTCGGGCTGTTTGGTGAGAAAGTGGCCGTCCTTGTCGTAAAAGGTGCCCGAGCATCGGATGACGCAGCCCCGGTGGCAGCCGTGGGTGGCCGACCCCTCGCCGCCGCGCTCGTTTTCCAGGGCGGCCTGGGTTTCGCCGGAGATCTTGGATGCCCCCGCAAACTGGCCTGTCTGGAAGTTGTGGGTGGGATAGCCGCCGGCTTCGTTGATGACGTTGGTCAGCACGTTGGTGCCGAATGCCGGCAGGCCCTCACCGGTGACCGGGTGTTTGCGCAGTCCGGCGGCAAAGGCCTTGTTGGCGGCCTTGAATTTTTCCACATCCGCGGGAGTACGCATTTTCATGCCCCCGTCGTCCAGGACGATGGCCTTGACGCCCTTGGCGCCCATGACCGCGCCCACGCCCCCGCGCCCGGCATGGCGGGTGGGGCGCTGCTCCATATCGGTGAAAGCGATCGATGCGGCACTCATTTTCATCTCACCGGCCTGACCGATGGTGATGCAGGCCACTTTGTCGCCGTACTGGGCGGCCAGCGTCTCGACGGTGGCGTAATTGCCAAGCCCTTTCAGGTCTTCGGCCGATTCGATCTTGACACCCTCTTTGTTGACCAAGATCTTGTAGAGGCCGCCATTTTTGGGCTGGCCCTCCAAAATGATGGCGGCATAGCCCAACCGGCCCAGAACCTGAGCACCCTGGCCGCCCGAGTTGGCTTCTTTGATGCCGCCGGTGAGCGGACTCTTGCAGCCCACGCTCATCCGACCGGAGATGGCCGCGGCGGAACCGCTGAGCAGTCCCGGGGCGATGACCAGTTTGTTGGCCGCGCTCAGCGGGTGGCAGGTTGGCGGTACCTCCTTGGCCACGACCGTCGAGGTCATGGCCCGGCCGCCCAGTCCGGCATACGCTCCCACGGCTTCGGTCGTTACGGCCGGTCCCCCGGCGGCTCCCATGTCAATTCTCAGAATCTTGTCCATTGCGTCCCTCCTGTCCATGTGCGGCGGGTGTTGCGTGGCGATTGGTCACTGCCCGCATATGCGTTCCCAAAATCCTTATTTGCATGTAATTATGAGTGTTCGTTGGTAATGTCAAGCAAAACCAGAAATGACATCGAAGATCCCCCTCTCCAGGCATCCCATTGATTTTAGATCGTTTTTGTCAGTTTGTGATGGGCTGGGAGAGGGGCCTGGCCTCACGCGCTCGCCGCTACCGGTACCGACAGGCACCGACGCAAAAACACCGGCCATGCGATAAATAAATCCATCACATGGCCGGTGTTCCGTCTTCATACGCCGCCGCAGGGATTATCCGTGTCGCGCCTCGAAGTGTTTCATGAAATCCACCAGTGCTTCCACGGCCGCCAGCGAGGTTGGGTTGTAAATGGAGGCCCGGCAGCCGCCCACGCTGCGGTGGCCCTTGAGTCCGCCCAGTCCGTTGTCGAGGGCATCTGCCACGAAGGCTTTTTCAAGCGCTTCGCTGGGCAGCCGGAAGGTGACGTTCATGAGCGAACGGCTGTTCTTGTCCGCCGTGCCCCGGTAAAAACCGCCGCGGTCGATGGCGTCGTAGAGCAATCCGGCTTTGGCCTGATTGATGCGGGTCATTTCCGCCAGGCCCCCGACGGTCTCCTCCAGCCACTTGAGCACCAGTTGGACCGTGTAGATGGCAAAGCAGGGGGGGGTGTTGAACATGGAGTTTTTTTCGGCAAAGGTGGTGTAGCGCAGCATGGTGGGAATGTCGGTGGGCGTGCGTGCCAGCAGGTCGTCACGGATGATGACCATGCAGACGCCTGCCGGACCCATGTTCTTCTGGGCCCCCGCATAGATCAGGCCGAACTTCTCCACGTCCAGCGGTCGCGAGAAGATGTCCGAGCTCATGTCGGAGACGATGGGAACGCCGCCGGTGTCCGGAAACCGGGCCCACTGGGTTCCCTTGATGGTGTTGTTGGAGGTCAGATGAACGTAGGCGGCGCCGGCGGTGAAATCGATAGCCTCGGGTATGTAGGCGAAGTTGCGGTCCTCGGACGAGGCCACCACCTGAACGGTCTTGCCCTGGATCCGGGCTTCCTTGATGGCCTTGGTCGACCAGGTGCCGGTGTTGACGTAGTCGGCCGAATCAGCCGCTCCGAGAAGGTTCATGGGAATCATGCAGAACTGCATGCTGGCGCCGCCTTGCAGAAAAAGCACGTGGTAGCGATCGCTCAGGCCGAGGATCCGTCTGGTGCGCGCGATGGCGTCGTTGATGACATCGTCGAACCATTTGGAGCGATGGCTGATTTCGGTGATCGACATGCCGGAGCCGGCGAAGTCGAGAAAAGCGTCCTGGATCTGTTCGAGCACCGGCAGCGGGAGGGCCGCCGGCCCGGCATTGAAATTGTAAATTCTGCCCGTTTTCATCGTGGTCCATCTCCATTTGACGGGTTGCGAGGTTGTGGCTGGATCGGGTCGCTGTCTGGTTGCGGTCAATCGGCATTGTATTTCTACAGATAGGCGTTAAGTTGTCAACTCGTAAGATCGGGTCTATTGACAAATAACGGGCATCCACCTTAGAAGAAGTGCCAACATCGCAGAAAGGGAACCGTTCATGAAGATCTTGCGCTACCCGTCCGCGGCCGCCCAAAAAAAAGTCAAGGCCATCGCCGACCGAACCATTGACTTCAGGAAAACCGACCTTCAGACGGTGACCCGGATTCTCAACGATGTGAAGCGCAACGGCGACACTGCCCTGATCCAGTACAGCCGGCAGTTCGACGCCCCGGACATGACGATCGCCGATCTGACCGTGACCGCCGATGAGATGGCCGCGGCTGCCAAACAGGTGGACCGGAGCTTCATGGGGGCCCTGAACCGTGCCGCAGCCAACATCGAGCGCTTTCACCGCCAGCAGCTGCCCAAATCGTGGATCGACACGCGACGCAGCGGAACCCTGTTGGGGCAGATGGTGCACCCGGTCGATGCCGCCGGCGTCTATGTGCCCGGCGGCAAAGGGGGCCAGACGCCCCTGGTCTCCTCGGTGCTGATGGGCGCCATACCGGCCAAGATCGCCGGGGTGCCCCGGGTGGTGATGGCCACGCCGCCCATGTCGTCGGGAGCGGTGGCCCCACATCTTCTCGTGGCCGCCAAAAAGGCCGGGGTGGACGCCGTCTACAAAGTGGGCAGCGCCTGGGCCATCGGCGCGCTGGCCTACGGGACGACGACCGTTCCCAAGGTCAATGTCATCGTGGGGCCCGGAAACATCTTCGTCACCCTGGCCAAGAAGATGGTGGCCGGAACGGTGGGGATCGACATGATCGCCGGGCCCAGCGAAATCCTGATTATCGCCGACCGGACGGCCCAGGCCGACTACACGGCGGCCGACCTGCTCAGTCAGGCGGAGCACGATCCGCTGGCCTCGGCCGTTCTGGTGACCGACTCAGCGGAGCTGGCCAAAGCGGTCCTGGCGGCCGTCCAGCGGCAGGTGGCCTGTCTCGGAAGGGCCGACATCGCCCGGGCCAGCCTGGCCGCCTACGGCGCCATCCTGATCGTGGACAATCTGGAAGCGGCGGTTGACCTGGCCAATCGATTCGCACCCGAACACCTCGAGCTTCAGGTGACCGATCCCATGGCGCTGGTGCCGTCCATCCGCAATGCAGGCGCCATTTTTCTGGGGCACTTCACCCCCGAACCGGTGGGTGACTACATGGCCGGCCCCAACCACGTACTGCCGACGGCCGGAACGGCACGCTTCTCGTCAGCCTTGTCGGTCGCGCACTTCATGAAGCAGACCAGCTTGGTCGGCTACACGCCGGCGGCGTTCAAGCAAGATGCGCACGACATCATCACCCTGGCCACCATCGAAGGGCTGGGCGCCCACGCCAACGCCATTTCCGTTCGGCTCAAGACCGCATCGGGTCGGAAACACCCTTAGCTTAGGAAGGCCTGAATTCGTGGACCTTATCGATTTACGATCGGACACCGTCACCCGGCCCACCGCTGCCATGCGCACCGCCATGGCCAGCGCCGACGTCGGCGACGACGTCTTCGGGGAGGACCCCACCGTCAACCGCCTGGAGGAGATGGCGGCCGCGCGGATGAGAAAACCGGCTGCACTGCTGGTGAGTTCGGGCACCATGGGCAACCTGGTGGCCCAGCTGGCTCACTGCGGCCGGGGCGACGAAACCATTTTGGGGGACCAGTCGCATGTCTTTTACTACGAGCAGGGCGGGGCCGCCGCCCTGGGCGGCATCCACCCGCGCACCCTTGCCAACAGGCCGGACGGCACCATTGCGCTCGATCAGATCGCCGCCGCCGTTCGTCCCGACGATGTGCACTTTCCCCGGTCGCGCCTGATCATCCTGGAAAACACCCACAATCGCTGCGGTGGTGCCGTGCTCAGCGCCGAATACACCGCCGCCGTGAGACAATTGGCCGACCGTCACGGCTTGAAGCTGCACATCGACGGCGCGCGCATTTTCAATGCCGCCGTGGCCCAGGGCGTGGATGTGGCCCGGCTGGCGGCGCCGGCGGATTCGCTGACCTTCTGCCTGAGCAAAGGACTGGCCGCGCCCGTGGGATCAGTGCTGTGCGGCGACCGGGCCTTCATCGCCGCGGCGAGAAGAGTTCGCAAGTCCATCGGCGGCGGGATGCGCCAGGCGGGGATCATCGCCGCGGCCGGCATCGTGGCCCTGACCGAAATGGTGGAGCGGTTGGTCGAGGATCATGCCAATGCCAAGGCGCTGGCCCTGGGTCTGGCACAGATTCCGGGGCTGCGCATCGATCCGCATGCCGTCACGACCAACATTGTCTACGTTCAGGTGGTAAAGCCGGGGTTGGACGCTGCCACGCTGACGGCACAACTCGAGCAACAGGGGGTGCGACTGCTGCCGACGGGGGTGGATCAGATGCGGGCGGTGCTCAACTACCACGTGACGGCGGCCGACGTTCAGCAGGCACTGAGCGCATTTCGCCAGGTGATCGGCGGCTAAGGCGTTCACGGAAACAAAAAAGGCGACCGGCCGGGTCATTGGCCACCGGCAGGCCGCCTTCAAAAGCGGAATAGGGCTGAAACCGTGCTACACTGCTTCGCGCAACTGCTTTCCTGGCCTGAATTTTACGACGTTGGCGGCCTTGATCTTGATCGCTTCACCGGTCTGGGGATTGCGGCCCTTGCGTGCTTTGCGGCGAACCTTCATGAAGGTTCCAAAGCCCACCAGGGTGACTTTGCCGTCTTTTTTCTTCAGCGCCTTGCCGACGTTGGCGGTGAAGGAATCCAGGGCAGCAGCGGCAGCGACCTTGGTGATGCCGGCATCCGCTGCCATCGTCTCAACTAATTCGGCTTTTGTCATCGTCTCCTCCTTTGAGTGGGTGTGAATGGGGCACCTGATCCTTACGCTTATCCTCTGCAATTACAGCAATTATTGGGGCCTGTCAACAGCGAAACCGCATGAATCAAGGGTTTGGGGGAAGAAAACAGACTTCAGTGCTTGAAGCTTCGCTGTCCGGTGAAGACCATGGCCACGCCGGCCGCGTTGCAAGCTGCGATAGATTGGTAGTCGTTGTTTGATCCGCCGGGCTGAACCACGGCGGTGATCCCCTCACGGATGCCCACCTCGACCCCGTCCCGGAAGGGAAAGAAGGCGTCGCTGACCATGCATGCGCCGATCAGGCCGCCTTTCTCGGCGGTGACCCGCGTGTCGATTTCGGCTTTGCGGTCGGGGTCGGTCAGGTCGTTGTAGGGCGTCTGCCAGGCTTCGAAGCTGTAGCGGTCGGCCAGCTTGCGATAGGCCTTGTCGCGCGCGATTTCCGCCACGCCGACCCGATCCTGCTCGCCGGTGCCGATCCCGACCGTCACCCGGTCTTTGACGTAGAGCACCGAATTTGACGTGACACCGGCCTCGACCAGCCAGCCGAACAGCAGATCGTCATATTCGCGGTCGCTGGGCAGGCGTTCGGTCTCGACCACCTTCCCGTCGACTTCGCAGCGGGCTGGTTTGAGATCTCCGCGGGTCCTGGCCTGGGGAACGAAAGACCATTGGGCGATGATGCCGCCGTCGATCAGGCTCTTGAACTCGACGCAGCGCCGGCCCACGAATTCGTGCAGGCGGGTGATGTTGGCGATGCGGACGACCCGAAGGTTCTTTTTGGCCGAGAAGATCTCCATGACGCCCGGTGCGAAATCCGGGGCGACCACGACTTCGGCATACTGGCTGCTGATGGCCTCGGCGGTGGATCTGTCGATGGTGCGGTTGACGGCGATGCAGCCCCCGAAGGCCGCCACCCGGTCGGCCAGGTTGGCCTTGAGGTAGGCTGTCTCCAGGGTGTCCGCCTGGGCCACACCGCATGGGTTGTTGTGCTTGACGATAACCGCTGTGGGTTGGTCGGTGAAGTATCGCAGGATGTTGAGGGCGTTGTCGGCATCGGTGAGATTGGTTTTGCCGGGGTGTTTGCCCGACTGCAGCAGCTCGATGTCCGATGCCAGGTATCGGCCGGGCTGGATGGTCTCGGTTCCGCCGAGGACCAGGTTGCCGTTGACCATGCGATACAGGGCGGCTTCCTGGCCGGGGTTTTCGCCATAGCGCAACCCCTTTTGGACCCCATCGATGGTCCAGGTGACTTTTTCGTAGAACAGGGTCTGCCGTTTGGCCCGATCCACAAAGCTGATTTCCATTTTCCCGGGAAAGTGGTCGTCCATGATGGTTCGGTACATTTTTTTCAAATCGTCGGCCATGAAAAATCTCCTTTGTTAATTTCGGCGGTAGCTGTCTGCGACGGCGGCAAACCCTGTTTTCATCAGGTAGTCGGCAATAGCGGCATCGTAGGCGGCCGTGTGCGCAAAGGCCTTTTGGGCCAGCCGGTAGCGCGTGGCCAGGGAGGTGCACCCGTTGGCGGTGGTCATCTCGTCGGCGATCCGGCCGTAGTCGCCCGGATCCACCACCGCCGCCACCCGGATGAAATTTTTGGCCGAGGCCCGGATCATGCAGGGGCCGCCGATGTCGATGTTGCCGCGCGCCTGTTCCGGGGTGACGTCTGGCTTGGCAACGGTCTGCTCGAAGGGGTAGAGGTTCACCACCACCATGTCGATGGGAACGGCACCGGTACGTTTCAGGTCCGACTGGTGCGCATCGTTGTAAGTCTCGGTGAGAAGTCCCAGATAGATTTTAAAGTCGAGGGTTTTGACCAGGCCGCCCTGGGTCTCGGGCTGCCCGGTATACTCGGCCACCGGGGTGAGGCAGGCGCCGGCCCGGTCGCCCAGAATCTCCTGCAGCCGGGCGAAGGTGCCGCCGGTCGAAAAAATGCGCGTCTTTGGGTTGGCCGCCAGCAGCCGGGGAACGAACGCTTCCAGCCCGCTCTTGTCGGAAACACTGATCAGCACGTGCCTGACGCTGACCCGGTTGTCGATCTGCGAAACCATGTTCATTGCCATAGGGGTCACCTTTCTCCTTCGTATTCTTCCAGAAACCGGTCGAAAAAGCCGGCCATGAAACGGTGCCGCTCCTCGGCCAGGCGCCGGCCCGTGGCCGTCAGCATGCGGCTGCCGATCTTGGACAGTTTGACGACGTACTCGCGGTACCCGGTGTCATGGATGGTATAGGCCGCCTGCGGGGAAATGTCCACCGTGGGGCTGTGAAGCCTGGCGCCGAGTTCTCCGGCGAACAGAAACGCCCGGGCCACGCCCACGGCGCCGATGGCGTCCAGCTTGTCCGCATCGAACAACACCTTGGCCTCGACGGTCCGCGGCGTTTCGCCGCCACGAAAGCGGTGGGCGGCGATGCAGTGAACGATGTTCTTTCGGCGCGCCTCGGTCAGGGGGCAGCCCCTGAGCATCTGTTCGGCCATGGCGGCGCCGCTGGCGGCATGGCAGCGCCGGCCGGCACTGCGGTCCTGGTCGGCCCGGCCGATGTCGTGCAGGTAGGCGGCTGCCGCCAAGACCAGCAGGTCGGCACCTTCGGCGGTGCCGATGCGCCGGCAGAGCCGGTACACCCGCTGGGAGTGGTCCCAGTCATGGCTACCCCTAACCTGTGAGAATTGCGCCCGTGCGACCTCGCGGATGCGCCGCCGCATTTCGTCGTCGCTGGCGGACATGCCCGTTGTGTCGCCGGCATGGCCGCCGGCAGCGTGTCGATCCATGAATGCGCCTGTTCAACCGATGGACATGATGCCCTGCCAGCGCTGGAAGGCGGTCTCGACGGGCAGATGCCGCTGCTTCAACAAGGCGATGATCGGTGCATCGTTGAATCTCAGGTAAGGGTTGACGGCCAGCTCGTCGTCCAGGGTGGAGACGACATGGTTTTCGTCATAGCGCTCGGCATAGGCGTCGATGGCGGCATTGTCGGGCGTCAGCTGTCGCGCAAAGGCCAGTGCGTCCATCACGTAGTCGTGTCCGGCATATATGCGGGTGCTGCCGGGGTAGCGCATGAGCGTGCAGACCGAATCGAAAAAGGCCCGCAGGTCTCCCGAAAAGCAGTTGCCCACGGTCCCGTTGAAAAGTGTGTCGCCGGTGACCAGAAAATCGTCGGCGGCAAAGCAGACCGAATCCATCGTGTGGCCTGGGGTCTGCCGAACCGTTACCGCTTCGCGGCCCAGATCGATCCGCTGGCCGTCCACGAACTGGCGGTGGTCGAGATAGGATGCGCCTGCACCCGCCGCAAGTCGCCGGGTTCCGGTGGTGTGATCGCCGTGTCCGTGGGTGTTGGTGACCCACGCCAGGGTCAGGCCGCTGCTTTGGACAAATGCGAGGATGCCATCTACGGCGCCGCCATCGATGGCCAGGGCACGCTTGCCGGCCACCAGCAGGTAGCCCAGGTTGTCGCCATTGTATAAAAATTGCTTAATCTGCACGGGCTGAGTTCTCGTTGGGTTAACTTTCAAAAATTATTAATAAAAAATCGAATTTTAAATGGACTTTTCCCTTGACACTTTCAGAAAAGTATACTTTTATTCAAAAAAGTGGATTAAAGTGGACCAAAGTGGATGATCATGGTGAAAAATGTTCCGGGGAAGCTCCTTTCATACGATTGACCCCAAGGGTCGGATTATCGTACCCACCCGTTTTCGGGATGTGATCAAGACCGACGGGGCCGACAGCATCATGATCACCTGCATGGACCACTGCCTGTTTGCTTACACGCATGCCGAATGGGGTAAACTGGAGCAGAAAATACTAGATCTTCAGGTAAAAAGCGAGGATTTACGTCGATTTCAGCGAATTTTTATCGGTGGTGCGCACGACTGCAAGTGCGATGCCCAGGGGCGCGTACTGATCCCCCCGTTTTTGAAACAGTATGCCCAATTGGAAAAAGAGATCGTGCTGGTGGGCGTCCTGGTTCGTTTCGAGGTCTGGTCGCGCGACAATTGGGATCGTGAAAACGCCCGCATGGCCCAAGCGATGACCGAAGCACCGGTCCGGCAGGAAATTGCCCAGCTGGGGCTGTAGCGCATGGCGCCCTATCACGTCACCGCCATGGCCGACGAGGCGGTGCACATACTGGACTGCCGGCCGGGAAAAACCATCGTGGACGGAACGCTGGGGGGCGGCGGCCACGCCCGACGGATTTGCGAGCAGATCGCACCGGACGGCGTCTTCATCGGCATCGATCAGGACCACGATGCCATTGCGCATGCCCGCCGACACCTCGCGGACATGGGTCCACGAACACACCTGGTGCACGGCAACTTCGAGGACCTGGCCCCCATTCTCGGTCGACTGGAAGTCGCCGCGGTGGATGGCATCCTGATCGACATTGGACTGTCGCTGCACCAGATCGAGGCCAGCGGGCGTGGATTCAGTTTCGGTCGTGACGAACCCTTGGACATGCGCATGGATGTGCGTTCGCCGACAACCGCCGCAGACCTGGTCGCCACCTTGGGGGAACGGGAGCTGGCGGATCTTTTCAAACGCTATGGTGAAGAGCGCTGGGCGGTTCGCATCGCCCGCTATCTGGTCGCCCAGCGGCGACGGCGACCCATTACCACCAGCCTCCAACTGGCCCAGATCGTTGCGGCGGCAGTTCCCGCCGCCGCAAGGCGGCAACCGATCCATCCGGCCACGCGCGTGTTCATGGCCCTTCGCATCGCCGTCAATCGTGAGCTGGAGGTTCTGGATCGGTTTCTGGAAACGGCTATGGATGTGCTCAATCCGGGCGGCCGCCTGTGCGTGCTGGCCTTCCACTCCCTGGAAGACCGGATCGTCAAGCAGCGCTTCCGGCAAATGGCACATCCGTGCACCTGCCCGCCGTCATTTCCCCAGTGCGTTTGCGGGCGCCGGGCAACGGCCCGCCTGCTGACCCGCAAAGTCCGGCGGCCTGCGGCGGCGGAGGTTCGAACCAACCCCATGGCGCGCAGCACGCGCCTGAGAGCCGTGGAGAAATTATGATGGCCGCCACCGTGCGCGCCTCTGGCGCTGCAACCGAAAAGATCGGCGCGCAGGCAAACCGCAAGCGGCGACCAAAACCCAGAAGCATGACCGCCTTGTGGATCGTCGTAATGGTCTGTTTTTTTGCCCAGGCGCTGCTGTACGCCTGGTGCCGGGTCCAGTGCGTCAACGCCGGCTATGGTATCGACCGGCAGACCCGCCGGCACCAGACCCTGATCAGAGACCGTAACACCCTCAAAATTGAATGGGCCCGGCTCAAATCGCCGGAACGGATCGAGTCCATCGCTCGCAACCAGTTGGGACTGACCATGCCGGGTGCACACCAGACCGTGACGCTGCCATGACGACAACGGAGAACAGACGTCTGCAATTGCGCATCGGAATCGTCGCTGCCTTTTTTCTGATTTCCCTGGCCGGCATCGGTCTGCAGGCGCTGCGGCTGCATGTCTACAAGGGTGCCTGGCTCTCCCAAAAGGCGGCCCAGGAGTACGAGCGCGCCACAGTGGTGGAAGGTCGGCGCGGGGCCATCAGCGATCGCCACGGTGCGCCTCTGGCGGTCAGCATCGACAGCCCCTCCATCACCGCCAATCCACGCCGGATGGAGGACCCCGGTGCAGCAGCCGCACAGCTGGCCAAGGCTTTGGATGAGCCGGTGGCCAAGATGCGCGACAAACTGGACGCCGCGCGCACCTTCGTCTGGATCAAACGCCAGGCCACGCCGCGGCAGGCCGAGGCGGTGCGCGCCCTGAACATCGAGGGGGTCGACTTCATCACCGAGCACAAGCGCTATTACCCCGGCAAAACCATGGCGGCGCAGCTGATCGGTTTTTCCGGCATCGACGGCCACGGCCTGGAAGGCATGGAGTTTTTTTTCGAATCCCATTTGCGGGGCCGGCAGCGGGAGATCGCCTTCGTCAAGGATGCGCTGGGGCGCCGGTTCAAGGATGCCCGGGTGCCGCTGAACCTGGCCAGCGGCAACAACGTCGTGCTGACCATCGATCAGACCATCCAACACATCGCCCAGAAGGCGCTGGAGGCGGCCGTGCGGGAAAACCAGGCCCAGTCGGGCATGGCCGTCGTCATGGCACCGGCCACGGGGGAAGTGCTGGCCCTGGCGCACTATCCATTTTTCAACCCCAACCGATACGCCGATTTCGATCGGCAGGTGTGGCGCAACCGGGCCATTACCGACCCCTTCGAACCCGGTTCCACATTGAAAATTTTCAGCGTGGCGGCCGCCATCGACAGCGGCGTCTGTTCGCCGTCGACCATCTTTTTTTGTGAAAACGGCTCCTATCGCATTGGTCGCAACGTGATCCACGACACCACTTCCCATGGATGGCTCTCGCTGCAGCAGATCGTCAAGTATTCGAGCAACATCGGATCGGTGAAAATGGCCGAGCAACTCGGCCCGCGCCAGTTGCACGACTACCTGCGGGCATTCGGATTCGGCCAGCGCTCGGGCATCCTCTGTCCCGGCGAGACCTCCGGGAGCGTGAGCAGTTTCAAGTCCTGGTCGGCGATGGACACGGCGGCCATCGCCTTCGGTCAGGGCATTTCGGTGTCGGCCATCCAGCTGACGGCCGCCGCGGCGGCCATCGCCAACGACGGCCTGCTGATGAAGCCACTGCTGGTCAAGGAAGTGACGGACCACCGCGGACGGACCCTGAAGCGCTTTTCACCCGAACCGGTGCGGCGCGTGGTGTCGGCCGAGAGCGCCGCCACGCTGCGCCGGATTCTGAAAACCGTGATCACCGAAGGCGGCACCGGTGTGAACGCCGCCATAGAGGGCTACAGCATCGGCGGCAAGACCGGAACGGCCCAGAAGATCGACGAGACCGGCACCTACGCCGCCGACCGGTATCTCTCTTCCTTTGTCGGCTTCGCCCCGGCGGAGCGTCCCGAACTGGTGATTCTGGCGATTGTTGACGAACCCGCCCTGCAGCGCTACGGCGGCCTCGTGGCGGCGCCGGTGTTCCGCCAGATCGCCATGGAAACCCTGACCTATCTCAATGTTCCACCGGGACCCGACACACAGCACTTGCGGGTGTCCCGGGGAAACCGGGCCGACGGATGAAACTGTCCACTCTGATCGAGGGATTGGCAACCGACCCGCAGGGCTTGGTCGGCAGCGCCGTGGACCCCGAGGTGACCGCCATCTGCTACGATTCGCGCCGGGTGAGGCCGGGCTGCCTGTTCGTCGCCATCGACGGCTTCTCCCACGACGGCCACGCCTTTATTGCGGACGCGGTCGACAACGGGGCCGTGGCCGTGGTGTGCCGCAAACCGGTCTGCAGCGAGGCCGTGGTCGTCCGCGTCGCCGATCCACGTGCGGCCCTGGCCCGCCTGGCCTGCCGGTATTACGGCTTTCCGGCCGACAGCATGTGCCTGATCGGTGTAACCGGTACCAACGGCAAGACGACGGTCACATACCTGCTGGAGCGCATGCTGGAAAAAGCCGGCTGCCTGCCCGGTGTCGTGGGAACCGTCAACTGCCGTTATGCCGGCCAGACCGTCGACAGCGCGGTGACCACACCGGAATCGCTGGAATTGCAGGCCATATTGCGGCAGATGGCCGATGCGGGGGTCACCCATGTGGTGATGGAGGTCTCCTCGCATGCCCTGGACTTGCACCGTGTGGACGGCTGCCGCTTCGATGCGGCCGTATTCACCAACCTGACCCAGGACCACCTGGACCACCACGGAACCATGGATCGCTACTGGGCCTGCAAACAGAGGCTCTTTCTCGAGCATCTCAAACCGGTCGACGCGGACCATCAGGTGCGGGCCGTGGTCAACATCACCGATCCCAGGGGCAGGGCCCTGGCGAGCCGATTGGGGCCGGGCGCATGGCGTACAGCGGTCGACGGCCAGGCAGACATCTACCCTTTGGCGGTCAGGTGTGACCTGGCCGGCATCGGCGGGCGCCTGGCCACCCCCGGCGGCCCGATCGATTTTTGCACGTCGCTGGTGGGGGATTTCAACCTGGCAAACCTGCTCTGCGCAGCCGGTGCCGCCCTGGCCGTGGGCCTTCCAGCGGCCGCCGTCGCCGCGGGGATCCAAGCCATCGGCGGCATCCCCGGCCGCCTGGAGCGGATTGCCGGCGGTCCGGAGCGATCGGTTTTCGTGGACTACGCCCACACGCCCGACGCCCTGGAAAATGCCATCGCGGCCCTGCGCACCCTGACGCCCGGTCGCCTGATCACCGTGTTCGGCTGCGGGGGCGACCGCGACCACACCAAGCGGCCCATCATGGGCGCCATTGCGGCCCGGCTCAGCGACCTGGCCGTGGTCACGTCGGACAACCCGCGCTCCGAGCCGCCCCTGGCGATCATCGCCGAGATAGAGGCGGGCATTCGACGAGTCTGTTGCCGGCGGCTGTCGGTCGATGCGCTCAAAAACGGCTGGCGCTCCGAGGCCTACGTCGTGGAACCGGATCGGGCGGCCGCGATCGCCGCGGCCATCGCGGCGGCCGGCAAGGACGACGCTGTGCTGATCGCCGGCAAGGGACACGAGACCTATCAGATCCTGGCCGATGAAACCGTCCATTTCGATGACCGCGAAGTTGCCCGGCAGGCGCTGGCGGCCGCCTCGGCATCGGGGAGGTTGACACCTTGTTGACACCGCATACCTGGACAACCGCCCAGGTGCTGGAGGCGACCGGCGGCACCTTGATTTGCGGAACGGATGCCCTGCGCTTTACCGGCATCGGCATCGATTCACGCCAGATCGAACCGTCGCACCTGTTCGTGGCCGTCGCCGGTCAGCACCACGACGGCCACGACTTTGTCGGCGATGCAGTCGATCGCGGCGTCAAGGGGGTCGTGGTGTCCCGCGACCGGGTGGGCGATTTGCCGCGGGAACGGATGGCGGTGAGCGGCATCGCCGCGGTGGCCGTGGCCGACACCATCCAGGCCCTGGGCCTGCTGGCCCGCTTCAACCGCCGCCGGGGGCCGCTCTCGCTGGTGGCCATCACCGGCTCCAATGGCAAGACCTCGACCCGTATGCTCACCGAAAAGGTGATGTCGCAGCAGTTCGCCACCTTGAGCACCAGCGGCAACTTCAACAACCACATCGGTCTGCCGCTGACCCTGCTGCGCCTGTCACCGGCACACCTTACGGCCGTGCTGGAGCTGGGCATGAACCACGCCGGCGAACTCACCTACCTGGGCGGGATATGTCAGCCGGATGCGGCCATTATCACCAACGTGGGGGCAGCCCACCTGGAGGGGCTGGGCAGCATCGACAACGTCCTGCGGGCCAAAGCGGAGTTGCTCGGTACCCTGCGTGAAAACGGTACGGCGATCCTCAACGCCGACGACGCCCGCGTGTCCGGCCTGGCCCAGGGCCTGGATCACCCGGTCGTTTTTTTCGGCACCGCCAGGCGTGCGCAGGTCCGCGCTGCCGACATCCGCCTGAGCGAGGCCGGGCTGACCTTCACCCTTGCCACCCCATCGGGTGATCGATCGGTGGCCCTGGCCACCCCGGCTCGGGTGATGGTGGCAAACGCCCTGGCAGCGGCCGCCGCCGGCGAAATCATGGGCATCCCCCTGGACCGGATCAAGGCCGGGCTGGAGGCCTTCAGCCCCCAGGCCGGGCGTATGGAAATCCGCAAGTTGGGTCAGGGCATCTGGGTCGTCGACGACACCTACAACGCCAATCCGGCCTCCATGACGGCCGCCATCGAGACCCTGGCCCGCATGCGCGGCCGGCGGCGCGCCATCGCCGTGCTGGGCGACATGCTGGAACTGGGACCGCAATCGGCCGACCTGCACCGCACCGTGGGCCAGGCCGTCGGCGAGGCCGGCATCGACCGACTCTATGTCACCGGGCGGTTTGCCACGGCCGTGGCCGCGGGCGCCACGGCGCGGCGGATGGCCGCGACGCAAATCGTTGTCGACACGCGCGATGCGATTGCGGCGCAGCTGGAACAGGCCCTGCGGCCCGGCGATCTGGTTCTGGTCAAAGGCTCCCGGGGGATGGCCATGGAGGCGGTGGTCGAATCGATTGCACGCTGGGCGGACGAGCGATGATCTACCATTTACTATTCCCGCTGCATACGACTTTCGCCGTCTTCAACGTGTTCCGGTACATCACGTTTAGGACCATCTACGCCAGCCTGACCGCATTTCTGATCTGTTTTCTGCTGGGCCCGTATGTGATCCGGCGCCTGACCCACATGCAGGTGGGGCAGTACATTCGTGAGGACGGACCCAAGGATCATCTCAAAAAGGCCGGGACGCCCACCATGGGCGGCGTACTGATCATTTTTGCGGTGGTCGGCGCCACCTTTCTGTGGGCCGACCTAACCAACCGCTATGTCTGGATCACCCTGCTGGCCACGCTGGGCTTCGGAGCGATTGGGTTTACCGACGACTACCTGATGCAGGTCAAAAAGCGCAACCTGGGCCTGACGCCGCGTCAGAAGCTGCTTCTGCAGGTGCTGCTGGCGCTGCTGGTGGGGGTGCTGGTCTATCTGATGCCCGAGTTTTCAACCAAGATCAGCGTGCCCTTTTTCAAGCGCCTGAACCCGGATCCGGGTTGGGGGTACATATTTTTCGCCGCTCTGATCATCGTCGGCGCCTCCAACGCGGTGAACCTGACCGACGGCCTGGACGGCCTGGCCATCGGACCGGTAACCATTGCCGCCGTGACCTATATGATCTTCGCCTATGTCGCCGGTCACGCCCACATCGCCAGGTACCTGCAGATCCCCGCGGTGGCCGGAGCCGGCGAGATTTCGGTTTACTGCGGCGCTCTGGCCGGCGCGGGACTGGGGTTTTTGTGGTTCAACGCCTACCCGGCCCAGGTCTTCATGGGAGATGTGGGATCGCTCTCTCTGGGGGCCTCTTTGGGCACCGTGGCCGTGATCACCAAACAGGAGATCCTGTTGGTGCTGGTGGGGGGCCTGTTCGTCATCGAAGCGCTGTCGGTCATTTTCCAGGTCGGGTTTTTCAAGATGACCAAAGGAAGACGAATTTTTCGCATGGCACCCATCCACCATCACTTCGAACTGAAAGGGTGGCCGGAACCCAAGGTGATCGTACGTTTCTGGATCATCGCCATCGCCCTGGCGCTGATCTCAATGAGTACCCTGAAATTGCGGTGATGCCGGATGAACTACCGAACACTGCGCAATAAACGCATCGTCGTGGTGGGCCTGGGCCGTTCCGGGGTGGCAGCGGCCCGCTTCCTGGCCAAACAGGGGGCGCGGGTGACGGTGAGCGACCGGGCCGCGGCCGACACTCTGGCAGATTCCCTGGCGGCCCTGGCGGGGCTGGATGTGCAGCTGCGCCTCGGCGGGCACGTGCGCGACGATTTCACCGCGGCCGAACTGGTGGTGCTCAGTCCCGGCGTGCCCCACACCCTGCCGCTGCTCGACGCCGTGCGGGCCAGGGGCATCGCAGTGATCGGAGAAATGGAGCTGGCGGCCGGATTCATCGCCGAGCCAATCCTTGCCATTACGGGTACCAACGGCAAGACCACCACGACCGAGATGGTGGCCGCCATGCTCCGCAGCAGCGGCAAACATGTTTTTGTGGGCGGCAATATCGGCACGCCGTTGGTCGTTCATGCCGATGAGGGCGACGAGCGGGTCGACGTGGTGGTGGCCGAGGTGAGCAGTTTCCAGCTCGACACCTGTGTCGGTTTCCGGCCCGACATCGCTGTGTTGCTCAACATCACCGACGACCATTTGGACCGCTATGATTCGTTCGAGGCCTATGCGCAGTCCAAGTGGCGGATCTTCGCCAATCAGCGATCCACCGATGCGGCCATCGTCAATGCCATGGATCCGGCCGCGGTTGGCCTGATGGACTCACACCCCTTGCGGGCCCGCCGCCAGTGCATTGCCGACTGGGCGATTCGCGACGGCGCCCGGATTGCCGCAGACCGCATCGTACTGGTCGACCACGGCCGCGAAAGCGCTGAATTCTCCCTGGAGAAAAGCGCCCTGCTCGGCCCGCACAACCGTGAAAACACGGCCGCTGCCTGCCTGGCCGCGCGCCAGGCAGGTGCCACGGATGCGGGCATCCAGCAGACGATCGACGGCTTTACGGGGCTTGCCCATCGCCTGGAAACGGTCGGATGGGTTCACGGGGTACGTTTTGTCAATGACTCAAAGGCCACCAACACCGATGCCGTCAAGCGCGCCCTGGAGTGCTTCGACCGGCCGGTGGCGCTGATCATGGGCGGGCGCAGCAAGCAGGGCGATTTTTTGTCGCTGCGAGCCCACGTGCGCCGCCACGTCAAGACCCTGGTGGCCATGGGGGAGGCCAAACCTGAGATCGTGGCTGCGCTGGTGGCGGCGCCGCAACAGGACCTGGTCGAGGCTGACACGCTGCCAGAGGCCGTGGCCAAAGCCTTCGCCGCCGCGGCGCCGGGGGAGACCGTGCTGCTCTCGCCGGCCTGCGCCAGTTTTGACATGTTCGACAGCTATGCCCACCGGGGAAATCAATTCCGGGAAATCGTCGAGGGGCTGCGATGAGCGCCATGGCCAGCAAAATTCGCCGGCAGCCGCTGGTCTACGACCTGGGGCTGCTGTTTCCGGTACTGCTGCTCATGGGCATGGGCATCGTGATGGTCTACAGCGCCAGTTCGGCCCTGGCAGTGCAGAAATTCGGCAGCGATTACTTCTTTTTGAAGCGTCAGGCGGTTTTCTCGCTGCTGGGGATCGTCATGCTGGTGATCGTCAGCAACATCCCCTTCCGCCTTTACCGGGTCCTGGCCTATCCGGCCTTAGCGGCCGCCATGGCCATGTTGATCGCGGTGGTCTTTACCGGTTGGGGCGTGACCGCGGGCGGATCGGCCCGATGGCTGCAGATCGGCCCGATTCAGTTTCAACCCTCCGAACTGGCGCGCCTGGCCCTGGTGATCTACCTGGCCTACTCCATGAGTAAAAAAGAGGCCCTGGTGCGCGATTTCCACGTCGGCTTTCTGCCGCACCTGATCGTGCTGGCGGTCTTCGCCGTACTGCTGGTCGTTCAGCCTGACTTCGGGTCGGTGGTGCTTTTCGCGGCCCTGACCGGAATCATGTTGTTCGTGGGCGGATGCCGGATGACCCACCTGATGCTGGTGATCCTGCTGATGGCGCCCATGGCCTGGCTGTTCATGACCCAGGCCGAGTACCGCGTCCGGCGGCTGTTGACCTTTCTGGACCCCTGGCAGTACCCCGCCGACGGCGGCTACCAGATTGTCCATTCGCTGATGGCGTTTGGCACCGGCGGAATTACCGGCACCGGCCTGGGCAACGGATACCAGAAGCTGTTCTACCTGCCCGAACCGCACACCGATTTCATCTTTTCGGTGGTGGGCGAGGAGCTGGGGTTGATCGGGGTGACGGTTGTGATCCTGCTCTACGGGGTCATCCTGATGCGAGGCATCCGCATCGCCCGTCGTGCCCGGGACCCCTTCGGCGCCTACCTGGCCATGGGCATCACGATCGCCCTGGGGCTGCAGGTGTGCGTCAACATGGGCGTGGCGCTGGGGATGCTGCCCACCAAGGGGCTGACCCTGCCGTTTCTCAGCTACGGCGGCACCAGCTTGCTGATCAACATGGTGGCGGTGGGGATCATGATGAATATCGGAGCACGCCATGGCTGACCGCGATCGGCAGCAATGCTGGCCGGCGCTTCGCATCGTGGTGGCCGGCGGGGGCACCGGCGGGCACCTGTTTCCCGGCATTGCCGTGGCATGCGAGTTTTCGTGCCGCAACGCCCACAGCCGGATTCTCTTCGTGGGAGCCGGCCGCCCCTTCGAGCGCGAGGCCGTGCGGCGGGCCGGCTATCCCCACCGTCGCGTCGCCGTCGAGGGGATCAAGGGCAGGGCAGGGGTGGACAAGCTGCGGGCCGCCCTGAAAATCCCCGGTGCCCTGGGGCACTCCGCCGGCATTCTGGCGGATCTGCGGGCCGATCTGGTGGTGGGTATGGGCGGCTATGCCGCAGGCCCGGTGGCCGTGGCGGCCCGGTTCAAGTGCATCCCGGTGGTCCTGTGTGAACAGAACATCGTGTTCGGCATCACCAATCGCCTGCTGCTGCCCATGGCGCAGCGGGTTTATGTCAGTTTCGAACAGACCGCAGCGGGGTTCGATCCCCTCAAGGTGCGTTGTACAGGCAATCCCGTGCGCCGCCAGATCCTGGATGCGGCCGCGGCCGGGCCGGCAGGGGAACCGGGACGGCTGACCGTCATGGTGGTGGGCGGCAGCCAGGGCGCCCACGCCATCAACCTGGCGGTCAAAGACGCCCTGCCGCGTCTGCGCCGCCCGGCCAGGGTCCGTTTCATCCATCAGACCGGTCGCGCCGACCGCGAAACGGTTGCGGCGGCCTACCGCCAAGCCGGCATCGCGGCCGAGGTCAAGGAGTTCTTCCACGACGTGGCCTCACGTTACGCCCGCGCCGACGTGATCGTCTGCCGGGCCGGGGCTACTACCGTGGCGGAACTGACCGCCCTGGGCAAGCCGGCCCTGTTGGTTCCATACCCTCATGCGGCCGACAACCATCAGGAGCGCAACGCCCGGGCGTTGGTCGATCCAGGGGCCGCCCGTATGATCGTGGAGCGCGATCTGACCGGGGCAGTGCTGGCCCGGCTCCTGGACACCTGGATCGAGGCGCCCCATCAGCTGGATGCCATGGCCTCCGCTTCGCGGCGGCTTGGTCGGCCCGATGCGGCCAAAGGCATTGTGGACGATTGTTATCAGTTGCTTGGAATCAAGGCATGTACCTGAAAAAATACCACATCCATTTTATCGGCATCGGCGGCATCGGCATGAGCGGCATCGCCGAACTGCTGATCAACCTTGGCTACCAGGTCTCCGGATCGGACCTGAAAGCCTCGGAGATCACGGCCAATCTGGCCCGGCTGGGCGGCCGCATCCAGATCGGCCACCAGGCCGAGGGGGTCCGCGGCGCCGATGTCGTGGTGGTGTCGTCGGCCATCTCCCCCGACAATCCGGAAGTCGCGGCCGCCCGCCGGGCCGGCCTGCCGATCATCGCGCGGGCCGAGATGCTGGCCGAACTCATGCGCCTGAAATACAGCGTCGCCGTGGCCGGTGCCCATGGCAAGACCTCCACCACCTCGCTGGTGGCCGGTGTACTGGCCGCCGGGGGCCTGGACCCCACCGTGGTCATCGGCGGCAAGCTCATGGGGCTCGGTCGCAATGCGGTACTGGGCAAGGGTGATTTTATCGTGGCCGAGGCCGACGAGAGCGACGGTTCTTTTCTTAAATTTTCCCCGGCGATCGCCGTGGTTACCAACATCGACCGCGAACATCTGGATTACTACGCCGACCTGGACGCCATCAAGGCCGTCTTTCTGTCGTTTATCGACCGGATTCCGTTCTACGGGCTGGCGGTGGTCTGTCTGGACAACGAGCCCCTCCAGGGTCTGCTGCCCCACATCAAAAAGCGTCTAACCACCTACGGACTGAGCGCCCAGGCTGATTTCAGGGCCCGCGAGGTCGCGTTTGGTGCCATGCAGAGCCGTTTCACGGTGGTCCACCGCGGCCGGGACCTGGGAGTGTTTGAGCTGGCCCTGCCGGGTATGCACAATGTCTACAACGCTTTGGCAGCCATTGCAGTGGGCCGGGAACTGGCGATTCCGCTGGCCGCCATCAAACAGTCCCTTCAGACGGCCAAAGGGGTGCAGCGCCGCCTGGAGATCAAGGGTGAGGTCGAGGGTGTGACCGTGGTTGACGACTACGGCCACCACCCGACCGAGATCCAGGTGACCCTCGAGGCGGTCAATCGCAGCTGGCCCGGCCGCCGCAAGGTGGTGGTGTTCCAGCCGCACCGCTACACGCGCACCCAGGCCCTGCTGGAGGAGTTTGCCCGCTCTTTCAACAACAGCGACGTGCTGCTGGTGCTGCCGATTTATGCGGCCAGCGAGGCGCCCATCGCCGGTGTGACCGCCAGCGCCCTGGGAGCGCGCATCCGGGCCCACGGGCACCGGGACGTGGCCTGCCTGGAGAGCCTGGATGCCTGCGTGGACCGCCTGGCCGACCGGCTTGAACCCGGCGATCTGCTGTTGACCCTGGGCGCCGGGGACGTCTACCGGGTGGGAGAGCAGGTCCTGGAACGCCTGGGCGGTCCGGCCACCGCTCGAAAAGCGGGTGCGCCAACCGGCAGCGTGCAGCGCCACAAAACGGAACCAGAGATGGGGAGTTGATGTGAAACCGACGCGTCAAAATCGAACCAAACAGTACCGCCTGGCCCGGCGGGAACGGATGCGCCAGCGCGCCCGCCTGATCGCCAGAGCGCTGGTCGGTGCAATTGTGCTGGTGCTGACCAGCGGGGCCTTCATCTTTGCCTACGACTACTTTACCCAGACCCGGCACTTCAGGGCCGACCGCATCGATGTGATCGGTCAGGTGCGCCTTGCGCGTCAGCAGATCCTGGAGATCGCCGGGGTGGGACCGCACACGAACATTCTGGCGGTGAATCTGACGACGACCCGCAAGCGTCTGCTGGCCAACCCATGGATCGCCGAGGCCACCGTTAGCCGGGAGATCCCATCGGCCCTTCAGATCCACATCCGCGAGGAGATGCCGCTGGCGCTGCTGGAAATGCCGGACGGTCAGGGATTTCTGATCAATGTCGCCGGCCAGGTCTTCAAACGCGAGGGCGGCCCGGTCAAGGGAGCCATGCCCCGGGTCAGCGGGCTGGATCACGCCGATCTGCCTCTGCCGGGCAAGCCGCCGACCAACGCGTTCCGTTCCTTGATGCGCTTTCTGCGCCAGGCCGGGAAAAAAGGATGCCCGCTGCCGCTGGCCGACATCGAACGGGTTCACATGGATCCGGAAATCGGTGCCACGGTCCACACCAGTCGGCCGGCCCGGATCGTGAAGCTCGGATTCGACCGCTACGCCGAAAAGTGCGAGACCCTGCGCCAGGTGACGGCCCAGCTGCACAGGGACCAGCGGCTGACCCGCTGCCGGGTCATCGATCTGTTGGACATCAACCGAATCGTGGTCACGCTGGCACCGATCGTTTCGGCCGAATCGAAGCCTGAGGAGGTGTAAGTTGCAGGGAACCAGAGAGGGAATGATCGTCGTGGGCCTGGATATTGGAACCACCAAGATTTGCGCGGTGGTCGGCGAAGTGCTGGACGGCGACATCAATATCATCGGGATCGGCACGCATCCCTCCATCGGGCTGCGCAAGGGCGTGGTGGTAAACATCGAGTCGACGGTAGATTCCATCAAAAAGGCTGTCGAAGAGGCCGAGCTGATGGCCGGCTGCGAAATCTCGTCGGTTTACGCGGGCATCGCCGGGGGCCACATCACCGGTTTCAACAGCCGGGGCATCGTGGCTATCAAGGGGCCGGAGATCACCCACCAGGATGTCGAACGGGTCATCGATGCCGCCCGGGCGGTGGCGATCCCCATGGATCGCGAGGTGATTCACGTGCTGCCCCAGGAATACATCGTCGACGATCAGGTCGGTATTCAAAACCCGGTCGGGATGGCCGGGGTCCGTCTGGAAGCCAAGATCCACATCGTGACCGGTGCGGTCACCTCGGCCCACAACATCGTCAAGTGTGCCAACCGGGCCGGGCTGGACGTGTGCGACATCGTTCTAGAGAGCCTGGCATCCGGCGAGGCGGTGCTCACCGACGAGGAGAAGCTGCTGGGTGCGGGACTGATCGACCTGGGCGGCGGCACCAGCGACCTGGCCATCTTCTCGGGCAAGAACATCAAGCACACCTTCGTGCTAGCCCTGGGCGGCGACAACCTCACCAACGACATCGCCATTGGGCTGCGTGCGCCCATGAACGAAGCCGAGCGCATCAAGCGCAAGTACGGCACTTGCATGGGCGGAGCCATCAATCCCGACGAAACCATCGAGGTGCCGGGCATCGGCGGCCGCGAACCGCGCAAGCTGCCCCGTCAGATACTGGGAGAGGTGCTCGAGCCGCGCATGGAGGAGATCTTTACCTTGATCCAGCGCGAAATCTTCCGGGCCGGCATGGAAAACGTGATCACGTCGGGCATGATCCTGACCGGCGGCACCAGCCTGCTGGAAGGGGCCACCGATATCGCCGAAGTCATCTTCGGCGTGCCCACGCGGCTGGGACGCCCCCAAGGCATCGGCGGGCTCACCGATGTGGTCAACAACCCCATGTACGCCACCGGCGTGGGCCTGGTGATCTACGGGGCCAGGAAGGAGCCCGAGCGAAAATTCCGCATTCGGGACAAGAACATTTTCAACAGCCTCATCACCCGCATGAAAAAGTGGTTCATGGACGTCATCTAATGGCGCCGAAAGCCCCTGGCGGCGGGGGGTGGATGATTTTTTAAAAAGGAGGTTGCATTTTTTAAAACCACAACATATAGTTTCGCAACACCTACCGGAACAACAATATGATGTGGTAGTAAATCAACTTGACGTGCGATGGCCATCCGTCGGAATCAACCATGAAAAATCTGGAAACCAAGGCGTACAGGCAAGCGCCATTATGGGCAACAACACAGGGGGAGCTTATGACCGGTATGTTTACTTATGTGGAAAACGGCAGTTCGGCTAAAATCAAAGTGATCGGCGTCGGTGGGGCGGGCGGCAATGCGATCAACAACATGATCGACAGCAGCCTGCATGGTGTCAAGTTCATTTCCGCCAACACCGATTCCCAGGCCCTGGACATCTCCAAGGCGGAGACGCGCCTTCAACTGGGCGAAAAGATCACCGAAGGCCTGGGTGCCGGCGCAGACCCCCAGGTGGGACGGGACGCCGCCCTGGAAAACGCCGAGATGATCAAGGAGGTCCTGTCCGACTCGCACATGGTGTTCATCACCGCCGGATTCGGCGGCGGTACCGGCACCGGCGCGGCACCGGTGATTGCGCGGCTGTGCAAGGAGATGGGCATCCTCACCGTGGCCGTCGTGACGCGTCCCTTCTCCTTCGAAGGCCGCAAGCGGGCCAATCAGGCCGACGAGGGGCTTTTGGAGCTGCGCAAGGCGGCCGACACGGTCATCACCATTCCCAATGACCGCTTGCGGGGACTGGCCTCGAAAAATGCCAAGATGGTGGACATGTTCAAAAAGGCCGATGAGATCCTGCTGCACTCGGTCAAGGGCATTACCGATCTGATCATGATGCCCGGCCTGGTCAACCTGGATTTTGCCGACGTGAAGACCACCATGTCCCGGGCCGGAATGGCCATCATGGGGATCGGCATCTCCAGCGGCGAAAACCGGGCCCTGGAAGCGGCCGAGCGGGCGATTTCGCATCCGCTCCTGGAGGACATCAACATCTCCGGCGCCAAGGGCGTGCTGATGAACATCACGTCCAACAGCGACCTCACCATGGAGGAGATGACCGAAGCCTCCGAGCGGATTTACAACGAAGTCGGCGACGACGCCGAGATCATCTGGGGTGCGGTCATCGACGACAGCGTCGGTGAGGAGATGCGGGTCACGGTCATCGCCACCGGCATCGGTGGACGCGAGCGCGAGACCGTCTCGCAGGCGATCCCGCGAACGGTCGTTGGGCGCGGTGTGGACCCGACCTTCGGCGGCAAAGTGCGTGACATCACGCCGGCCGACCTGGCGCGCTCCTCGGAACTGGACGAGCCTACATTCATCCGCCGACGCAAGACCGCCGCGGATAAACCGGCTGCCGAGCTCTACCGGGAGTACAAAGGTATCGTCATCGACAACGATGACCTGGATGTGCCGACATTTCTGCGGAGAAAGGCGGACTAGGACCGTAAGCGGACGGTCGGACAAGGGTTGCGAGCCCATGCAGACAGGATCACCATCGACCCCCGGATGGCCCCTGTCGGTCGAGCGCGGCGTCATCCGCAAATCCGGCCACGGTCGGCTCCGCGTAGCCCTGGTTTATCCCAACCGCTACCACGTGGGTATGTCCAACCTGGGTTTTCAAACGGTTTACCGGCTGATCAATTCCCTGGGCCATGTGGTGTGTGAACGGGCTTTTTTACCGGCCCAGGATGGCGGTAAAAACCCGCGGGTGCTGACAGTCGAAACGCAGACGCCCATCGAAGACTTTGACGTCATTGCCTTTTCGATCTCATTTGAAAACGATGCACCCAGCCTGCTTACCATCCTGGAAACCGCAAGGCTCCCCCTGCCAGCCGCCCAGCGTGGCGATTCCTCCCCCTAGTGCTGGCAGGGGGGGTCTTCGCCTTCCTCAATCCAGAACCGCTGGCCCCATTCATCGATCTCTTTCTGCTGGGCGAGGCCGAAGCCCTGATACCCGGCTTTTTTGCCCATTTCGACCCCTCGATCCCCAAAGCTGACAACCTGCTGCGATTGGCCCGTGAGGTGCCCGGGCTCTACGCACCGGCCTTTTATCGCCACACCTACCATGGCGACGGCACCTTGCGGTCGATCGAACCGGTGGCGGACGTGCCGGCCGTCGTCAAACGCATGTTTGCCGCTGACCTGTCGGCCCTGCCGACGGCCAGTACCATCTTGACGCCGGACACCACCTTCGGCGACACCTACCTGATCGAAGTGTCGCGGGGGTGCCCGCACGGCTGCCGCTTCTGCAGCGCCGGTTTCATCTACCGGCCGCCGCGCTTTCGGCCCGTCGGTCTGCTTGAGCGCCAGATCGACGACGGATGCGCGCTGACCGACCGCATCGGTCTGGTGGGGGCAGCCGTTTCCGACCTGCCGGATCTGGGTCGACTGTGTGAATACCCCAGAGGCCGCGAGGTGCGCTTCTCGTTCAGCAGCCTGCGGGCCGACGCCTTGACCGGTTCGCTGGTGGCGGCACTGCGAAAGAGTCGCGTCAAGACCGCCACCATCGCTCCGGACGCGGGCTCCGACCGCATGCGCCGGGTGGTCAACAAGGGCATCGGCGAGGATCACGTGCTGGCCGCCGCCGAAACCCTGGTGGCGGCCGGAATCCCCAACCTGAAGGTCTACTTCATGATCGGGCTGCCGACGGAAACCGATGCCGATGTGGCCGCCATCGTAGACCTGGTAAAGCGCATCAAGCACGTTTTCCTGGACACCAGCCGCGGCAAAGGCCGCATCGGCGACATTACGGTAAGCCTGAATGCCTTCGTGCCCAAACCGGTGACGCCCTTTCAGTGGGCGGCCATGGACGCGGTCAAGACCCTCAAACAGAAAATTAAAATCGTGAAGCGGGGATTGGGCCGGACGGCCAACGTGCGTGTGCACGGCGATGTGCCCCGCTGGGCTTTTCTTCAAGGCCTCATCGCCCGGGGAGACCGCCGGGTGGCGGACATTCTGCTAAACGGCCACCGCCAGCGGGGCAACTGGCCGCGAACCTTCAAAGCGTCCGTGATCGATCCGCACTTTTACGTCCATCGGGAGCGTGACCCGGACGAGCGCTTCCCATGGGATTTCATCGACCATGGCATCGACAAATCCTACCTTTTAGCAGAGTACCGGCGGGCCCTGTCCGGCCGGACCTCGGCGCCTTGTCCTGCCGATCCGGCACGCTGCAGCCGCTGCGGCGTCTGCTCCGGAAAGCCCGACGCCTGAGAGAAGACGGATCGAACGGGGCCTGGCCACAGCACCGATCTCCTGCGCCGGCCGGTAAGCGTCGGGCGGTGTGCGGCGGTCAGGTCATCAGGTAGAAACCGATGGTCACATCGCACGGATCCTGGCCGACAAACTCGCAGCCGATGGCGTTGCCGACCACCGAACGGACGACCACCTCTTTTTGAATGACCGACCGGGCCGTATCGTCCAGGGTGAACTTGACCCGGAAGCGGTCGCCCACGCGCACGTCGTCATTGTCGAAGCGTTTGATGCCGACGCCGTGATGGGAGAGGTCATGAACCCGGATGCCGCCCCAGTCGTCGGGCTGCATGACCGACCAGTCGCCCGTTCCGTTGATGAAAATACCTTCCAGGTTGACGGTTTTGCGCTGTTCCCGGCGCAGTTCGATGCGCACGTATTTCACGCTGCCGCAGATGCAGGTGGCCTTCAAGCGCGTGCCGATGGCCCGGATCTGGGATCGATCGAGCCGCTTTTTACGGGTGCACTGGGTGCAGGTGATCGTGGCCGTTTTTCCATCCTTTAAGGTGGCCGTGGTCAAGGGGCCGGCCTCCTCGGATTCAACCTCCTCGAAATACCAGTCGATCCCGTTGGGGGGCCCGTCGGGGCCCCGGCGCGGGGCCGCTTTGGCAGTGGTGGCGATTTTCAGGGGGGCCAGGCGGTCCGTTGGCGGCGCAGGGTCGACGAACTGCAAAAGGGGTTCGCGGACCGAGGCCGGCAACCTTTCAATATGGCGGCGCAGCAGGGCATTGACGATGGCGCCGCCGACCGATTTGACCAGCAGTCGGGTGTCCCGCGACCAGACCGCCGACCGGCCGACGGTGTCACAGCCGATCACCCCCATCAGCGTGCGTCCGTAAAAGAGCGGGGTGATCAGAAACGATGCCGCCTCCGGGGCCTGCCACCCGTCACCACAGCTGCGGCATTTCTGGGTTGTTCGGGCGTCCGAGACGGCAATGCTGCGTCCTGTCTTCAACTGGGCGACAAGGTCTGAAAAGGGGGCCGTCATGGCCCGGGTCCGTCCCACGGACGACCCTTGAACACGATTGCCATGCCATTCGTGGGTGATGGCAAAGCGGGTTTGCGCTTCGGCAAACAGGCAGACATAAGTCCGGTCGGCGCTGGCAATCAGCCCCAGCTTTTCCAGGGCATAAATGGCCATTTCATCGATGTCGGGCCGGGAGCAGACCGAAAGGTCCGTCAGGATGGAAAAGAGCAGGTCGATCAGATAGGTTTTGCGCTGCAGGGCGTCGAGCGTCTGCCGATGAGAGGTGATGTCTTCGATGGCCATTAGAATGCCGGCCGATTTGGCATCCGGCGATTCCCCTGGCTGCATGCAGATCCGTGTCGTCAGGATGGCGCCGTCCTGACGCTTGAGCCGAAGCTCGAAAGGCTGCGGCAGGGCACCGGCCGCGACGCGGCTGCGGTTGATGTAAAAAAGGGCCTGGTCCTCCGGGGCGATGAACAGGCTGATGGGCTTGCGCAGCAGGTAGGCCTTGTCGGTGCTCAGCAGGTTGGCCGCGCAGCGGTTGAGGTCGTCGATGAGACCGGATTTGTCCAGTGAAATCAAGCTGGTGGTGGATGCCTTGAGCAGCCGCGAGCCGTCGGTCAATCGCTTTTCGAGCGCTTTGTTATGGCGCTCCAGAGTTTGACAGCGCTGCTCGAGTTCGTTGTTGCGTTGAACCAGGGTTGCAATTTCGTCCAGAAGGCGCTGCGGGGGCACCGGTTTGGTCGGCTGATGGATGTCGGTCAAGTGCACCTCTACTGGTAAAGCTGTTGCAGTTCTTCGGATGCCTCGACGGCCAGTTGGGCGTCTTCGGTGTATTCGATCGCCCCTTTCAAGGCCAGCCGGGCACTGTTGTAGTCTCCCATCAGGCGATAGACCCGGCCCAGTTCCAGCAGCAGGACCGGGTCTTTGGGATTGGATTTGGCGGCTGCCTCCAGAATTTCGCGGGCGCTGTGCAGCCGGCCGGTGGCCATATAGGTGCGGCCCAGATTCAACTGCGCGTTGAAGAAATCCGGCTGAATCTCCAGGGCCTGTTTCAGATATTGCTGGGCCTTGACGTACTCACCTTTGCGGTAATAGGCGTAGCCCAGGTTGGTCAGCGGAAAGTGGGGGGTGGCGTAGAGCATGTCGGCGGTGACCTCCTCCAGCACGGGGATGGCCTTGTCCCACTGTTCCTGGACGAGGTAGGCGCTGCCCAGGTTGTTTTTGGCCAGCGAGTAATCCGGCTTCAAGGCCACCGCCTTTTCAAAATGTACCACCGCCAGATCGGTCTTCTCCTTGGCAAGGTAGACCAGACCCAGATCGTTGTGCAGCATGGGATCGTCCGGGTTCAGTTCCTGGGCTTTTAGCAGTTCCGCCAGGGCGGCCGGATAGTTGCCCTCACTGAGATAGGCTTCGCCCAGATTCCGGGCTGCGGCCGCTTTCTTGTCATTTTGCTGGGATACGGTTGTCGTGGCGCAGGCTGAAACCAGCAGTGCCGCCAGAACCAGTGTCAGGTTTGCTCCCCATCGCCTACGTGCCATGACGCGTTCTCCTTGTGGTTGTGGGGCGTCGGGCCACCGTCGGTAGCCGACTACCCTTTTGCGGTCGTTTCGATCCACACCACGGCGATGCCCTGATCGCGAATGAAGCGCTCGATCAGGCCGGGAAAGCGGGTGTCGCTGAACAACCGGTTGACTCCCCTTCCCGACGGAATCAGGATACCATTGACCGTGATGATCGTGTTGAATTCGGAAGGGCGGTCCGCTCCGTAAAAATGCGGGGACCGCTGGTAGTACAACCCCGACGTTTCCATCAGGCGCGCAATGGTGTCCAGCGATGCCGCAGTGTTGTCGAATTGAATAATTTCAAATCCGGTGCGGCGGATTGCTTCCAGGGCATTGCCGTAAAGGTCGCCGTAGTCGATGAGCACTTCCCTGCCGTTTCCGAACGAGAGCAGATTCGAGCGGGCTTGAATTTGGACGCCGGCATAGGGGAAAGTGATGCTGGTGCCGGGTGAGTAGTGAAACCCCATCAGGCGGGCAAACGATTCGACCAGTGTTTTCGAACTCGATCCGTCCAGGCGTTCCGATGTTGCGGTCGCACCCCGTGGGCGGCCCGGCGGCTGCGTCGGTTCGGTCTGGTCCGAGATCTCCTTGATGACGATGTCGTTTTGGTCCAGGTAGCGCACGATGGTGTCGCAGGTCCGCTGAGCTTCGCTGTCGATGGGGGTGACGCAGGTGTGGCGCAGGTTCCGGCCGTCGACCGAGGGCTGGCTGCGAATCCAGCGGGCGCTGACGCTGATGGCAGCGCCGTCGTCGTCAAAGGCCAGGCGATTGGTGGTGGCGTCCCCGGCGAAGTCCGACAGGACCGCCTCCAGGATCTGAATGGGCGAGGCGTTTTCCGGTACCGTGGCAACTTTCACACGGTCCCAGCTGGATTGAATCAGCGGCAGATCCACCCCCATCACCTGGGACTGGGTCGTCAAGATCACCTTCTCGCCACCGGGGAGTTCGATCATGGGAAACCGTGAGAGGTCCACTTCGAAATCGCGGCCCTGCTTCATGGGGAGGAAAAAGGTGCCTTTGTTCATCAGCCGGCCGCCCACGAGGCTGGCCGCATCGGCCGCCGGCCCGCTCTCCTGGTTTGTCTCGGGCGCTTCGAGCACCAGTGGCGCCGCGATGGCGGCCGAAAGGGCCGCCGACGCTGCGGGCCGCTGGGTGGCAGCCTCCGCCTGCCCGTCTGGGGAAGCCGGTTCGAGCAGGTTTCCGTCCTTGTCGAACAGGTCTTCATACCACTGCCGCTCGCGAATGGACGGATCGGGCATGTAGATGCGCTGTCCCGCGTAAATCCGATTGATGTCCGCGATCTGCGGGTTGACGGCCTTGAACAGCTTCAATCCCTGACTGTAGGTGAGATTGCCGAAGCGGCCGCCGAACTTTTTGGCAATCAAGGTGGAGACGGTGTCACCTTTCTGGATGGTGTAGGAGCGGGTGTGCGTTTCGATCATCTGGCGGGGATTGCCGATGTTGACGAACGGGATCGTGACCACGCCGGAAGACTGACCGGGCAGGTTGCCGTGAGCCAGTTTTTTGAGCGGGATGTCAACCACCTGCCCGGGACGGATGCGATCCATGTCTTTCACGTGGGGATTGAGCCGCTCAAAGATACCCAGAAACTCACGAAAATCCTCGTGGGCGATTTCGCCTTTCTGGCGAAAGATCTTGAGCACCCAATCGCCCTGCTCGACCTGGTAGGGATCGCACAGGATGTCCCAGCCGCGGTCGTAACGCACCACGTAGTTTTTGTAGAGCATGCTGCCGTGGATGTCGGCGGCCGCAAGCAGCCACAGCAAGACCGGCACGGCGAGCAGCGCGCGGCGAATCGGCGAAGGTGTGTCGTGAATGAATTGTGTAGGGGTCATGACCGTTGGTTGATTTTTTCGTTGCGCAGCGACCGAGATAAATCCTTAATCGGCCGGTCGCCATCAAAACTCAAATCCCGGGCAGGTCTAACTGCGTTTTTTCAATCCCAGGACATCGGCGATCTGAGCGGCTACGGCCTGAACGAATTCGTCCAGCGCCTCGGTTCCCAACGGTTTGCCAGGAGCCGGCACCTGTTTCAGGTCCTTCGGATGAACGTAGCGCGGTCGATTGACAAGGGATGGGTCCGGAGAGACCGCAAACCCCTCCGGAAATGTGTTCTGGAAGTACATCTCCTGGAACCCGGCGAACTTGAGGGCGTGCGCCGTCGAGTCCACAATGGCCGTCTCGTCCCCGGCAACCCACCCGCTTTGAAGGGCCTTCACCAGACCGGCCAGCGACTCCCCGCCGTGGGTGCAGGCGATGTGCCCGTTGCGGTTGACGGTCAGATGCCAGTCCATGATGTCCTGCTCGGTCACCGCTTCAAATCGGACCCGCGGCCGGCCGGCCGTTCGGTCGTAGCGCTCGACCAGGTGCATCACGCGGGGCATGGAGACCGGGTTCCCGATCATGGCGGCCTGGGCCACGCTGGGTTTGACGGTCATGGGGGCAAAGCGGCGATTTTCGGGCGGTTGCCGGTAATAGCGGTAGACCGGGTTGGCGTGGACCGACTGCACGCCGACGATTTTGGGCAGGGCATCGATGATGCCGGTTTCAAAAAACTTGAGAAAACCGTTCATGACGGCGGTGATGTTGCCGGCGTTGCCGATGGGGAGCACCACCACCTTGTCGGCCATGGCGTAGTCGAACTCCTGGGCGATTTCGTAAGAGTAGGATTCCTGTCCAAGGATCCGCCAGGCGTTTTTGGAGTTGAGCAGGGCAACGTTGTACTGCTCGGACAGGGCCTCGACCACCTTCATGCAGTCGTCGAACACACCCGGAATCTCGAAAACGTCGGCACCGCTGCCCAGGGGCTGAGAGAGCTGCTGGGGCGTCACTTTCCCGTGGGGCAGCAGAACCGCCGACTTGATGTGCGGCTTGAGGTAGGCGGCATACAGGGCCGCGGCGGCGCTGGTGTCTCCGGTGGAGGCGCAGATCGACAGGACCTCATCGACCAGACCCTGCCGGATCAAAAAGTTGATGTAGCTCAAGGCGCTGGCCATGCCGCGGTCTTTGAACGAGGCGCTGGGGTTCTGGCCGTCGTTTTTGAAGAAAAAGCGCAGGCCCACTTTTTCCTGCAGGGTGCCGTTGGCTTCCACCACCGGCGTGTGGCCTTCGCCCAGGTACACGACGGCGTCCAGAGGGATGACCGGGCCGATGAATTCGTGGTAGCGATAGATGCCCTTGAGGGCCGGAATCTTGAGCATTCGGCGGTAGTCGAAGACGCGCCGCCAGGTCTCGCCCCCGATTCGTTTGAGGCGGTCGAAACGACGATCTTCGAGGAGCAGCACCTGGCCGCAGGCCGGGCAGGTGTACAACAGCGAGGTGATGCCGTGTTCGGCGCGGCATCCCAGGCATCGATACACCAGTTCGCCGCCGGGGTGGGGGATCAGGTGGGGATGGATGTCGGTCGGGAACAGATCCAGATTCATGGGGTGATCGTTTCCATTGCGTCCATGTAGGGCCTGAGCGCGGTTGGGATGACGACGCTGCCGTCGTCCTGTTGACCGTTTTCCAGCAGGGCCGCCAGGGTCCGGCCCACGGCCAGTCCGCTGCCGTTCAAGGTGTGCACCAGCCGGGTACCCTTTTTGCCCTTCTCCTTGAAACGGATGTTGGCGCGCCGGGCCTGGAAATCTTCGAAGTTGCTGCACGAAGAGATTTCGCGGTAGACGTTCTGGGCCGGCATCCACACTTCGATGTCGTAGGTTTTGGCGGCCGAAAAGCCGATGTCGCCGGTGCACAGGCTGATGACCCGGTAGGGCAGTTCGAGGCGGCGCAGCACCTCTTCGGCATTTGCCAGCAGCGACTCCAATTCCTCGTAGGAGCTTTCCGGGCGGCTGAACTTGACCAGTTCCACCTTGTTGAACTGGTGCTGCCGGATCAGTCCACGGGTGTCCTTTCCGTAGGAGCCGGCCTCGGAGCGGAAACAGGGGGTGTAGGCCGTGAAGCATATGGGCAGCTGGGTCTCGTCGAGCACCTCTTCCTGGTAGATGTTGGTCACCGGTACTTCCGCGGTGGGAATCAAAAAGTAGTCCAGGCCCTCGAGCTTGAAGAGGTCCGATTCGAATTTGGGCAGCTGCCCGGTGCCGGTCATGGTCTTGCGGTTGACGATGAAGGGCGGCAGGACTTCCCGGTATCCATGCTCGCGGGTGTGCAGGTCCAGCATGAAGTTGATCAGGGCCCGTTCCAGGCGCGCCCCGGCGCCAAAGTAAAGCGGAAATCGCGCTCCGGTGATCTTGGCGGCGCGGGCGAAATCCAGGATGCCCAGGTTTTCGCCGATGGTCCAGTGGGGCAACGGGGCGCGGGAAAAAGCGACCGGCTCCCCGACGGTCCTGATGACCGGGTTGTCGCCCTCGTCCCGGCCGACCGGAACGCTGGCATGCGGGACGTTGGGCATGGCCATGACCATCTCGTCGAGGAAGGACTCGCACTCGGCCAGGTCCTTTTCCAGATCCTTGATGGCCGAAGAGACCGTGCGCATCTCGGTAATGAGCGTGTCGGCAGTGTCCCCGCCGCGCTTCATCTGTGCGATTCGATCAGATACGGTGTTGCGGTTGCGGCGCAGCTCCTCCAGCTCGAACAGGATCGCTTTGCGCCGGTTGTCATGGGACTGAAAGGCCTCCCAGTCGACCTTGGTACCCCGGTTTTGCATGGCATCTTGAACGGTTTTCAAATTTTCTCTGACGAACTTGATTTCCAGCATTTTTGTCCTTATATTCGAAAGTTGCGTCTGACCGGGGCCAACCATCGGACTACAGGTGGTGGAACGGTTCGTGTCGGGGTGATGAACGGTACTACCGATGAAAGGCGAACGCCGAAGGTGAAACCAGCAGAACCCTTATCCCAAGTTATCCGATTAGTCAACGACCATTGACCGCCGAACCGCGGCCGGCGGCGGTGCGTGCCGGTTTTTAACCGGCCTGGTGCATCGGTGGGTGCGCGCTTGACGACAATACGGGAAGTTGACCCATTAACCGAAAGGCAGAGATGGCATATGGATGAAGTTCGGGAAAAAAAGCAGGAGATCAGAAATGAGATTTCGACATTCTTCAACTCACTTTCCAAGGAAGTGCTCGAGAGGAATACGCGAATCATAGAGGAGCGGCTTTTTGAATTTGCCAATTTTCTCGAGTCCAAGATCGTGATGCTGTATGTGAATTCCGAAAACGAAGTCAGCACCGCCAATATCATCAAACGGGCGTACGGGTTCAATAAAATCGTGGTGCTGCCGGCCTTTACCAAGGGCCGGTTTACCATGACACCGATGAAGGTGGACCATCCCGAAAAGGATCTGATAACCGGTCCGCGAGGCATCTTGCAACCGGACCGGGGCCGCTGCAAGGCGGTGCCGCTGGATTGTATCGACATCGCCATCTTGCCGGCCGTGGCCATGGACGAAAAGGGCGGGCGCATCGGATCCGGTGACGGCTACTACGATCGCCTGATCCCGGACCTTCCCGTTACCACCCGCAAGGTCGGGCTGGTCTTCGAGGGGCAGCTGGTTCAGCAGGTGCCCATGGAGGCCCACGACAAGCACGTGGACATCATCATCACCGAAAAACGGGTCGTCTACAAAATTTAGCGCCCCGACCGATACAACCAACGCTTGAAAGCGCCCCGGCCGCAGGGCGCTTTTTTTCGTCTGGAGACCGGCCGCTGCAACGCCGCGGCCGGCTGCGGGTCCCGGCCCTGCCGGACCGGACGGTTATCCCTTCGGGTCAGGCAGGTAACATCTTGACCCGACTCCATTGAGTTGATAGACATCTGCTGGGAGAAGCGCGCCGATGAAGTACCATCGCCTGAGAAATGAAATGGTTACCAAGCAGATTATCGCACGCGGCATCAGCGATTCTGCCGTGCTGTCAGCCATGCGCGCCGTGCCCCGGCATCTGTTTGTCAGCGAAGCCATGATGGACCAGGCCTACGGGGACTACCCCTTGCCCATCGGCGAGCAGCAGACCATCTCACAACCTTATATCGTCGCCGAAATGACCCAGGCCCTGCAGCTGACGCCGGAGGATCGGGTGCTGGAAGTCGGCACCGGCTCCGGTTACCAGGCCGCCATTTTAGCCCAGATCGCTTTCAGGGTGTACACCATCGAGCGCATCTATGCCCTTTACACCCGAACCCGCAAGTTGTTCGATCAGCTTCGCTACCACAACATCGTGACCCGTTATTCGGACGGCACCACCGGCTGGAAAGAGCACAGTCCCTTCGATGCCATCATTGTCACCGCCGGAGCCCCGGAAATCCCCGTGACCCTGGTCAACCAGCTGGCCGTGGGTGGCCGCATGATCATCCCGGTGGGCGATCGCCACAGCCAGGATTTAATCAAGATCTATCGCGATGTTCAAGGTATCCACCAGTCCAATATGGGCGGGTGTCGCTTCGTCAAACTGGTCGGCGAGTACGGCTGGAGAGAGTCCTAGATGCTCAGGCGGATGTACGACTGGGTGCTGCACTGGGCGGCCACGCCTTACAGCGCCTGGGCCTTGTTTCTGCTGGCCGTTGCCGAGAGTTCCTTCTTTCCCATTCCGCCCGACATCCTGCTCATCGCCATGTGCGTCGCCCTGCCGCTGCGCTCGTTCAGATACGCCCTGATCTGCAGCGCGGGATCGGTGCTGGGTGGATGCCTTGGATACCTGATCGGCTGGCAGTTCATGGCCTCGCTGGGCATCCGCATCGTTGAGTTCTACGGGTTGACGGACAAGGTGGCCGCCATCGAAGTCCTCTATCAGACTTACGATGCCTGGGCCGTGGGCATTGCCGGGTTCACGCCCATCCCCTACAAGGTCTTTACGATTACCGCCGGCATGTTCAAGATCGACTTCGGCGTATTTTTGGTGGCGTCTTTGGTCTCGCGCTCGGCCCGGTTCTTCATCATCGGGGGGCTGATCTATCTGTTCGGGCCGCGCATCCAGGTTTTCATCGATCGTTATTTCGACCTGCTAGCCGTCTCGTTCACCGTCGTGCTGGTGGGCAGTTTTGTACTGCTTAAGGTATTGTTTTGAAAATGATCTTCGCAATTCTAAAAATCGGTCTGATCCTTTTTGCCGTTGCCACGGGTCTGCTCTATCTGCTGCAGGACAAGATGGTTTTTTTCCCTCAACCCACCGCGGCCGGCAACCGGTCCCGCTTTACCGACCGCGAAATTCGCATCCAAAACGGCGAAATCACCCTGACCGGCTGGTTTTTCAAGGACCGGATCGGTCCCGCCCGCCCGCTGATTGTCTACTACGGCGGCAACGCCGAAGACGTCTCGCTCAACTTTGCCGACCTCGGACGCTTTGGCACCCAATCCTTTCTTTTCATGAATTACCGCGGTTTCGGGGAGAGCGGCGGCAAACCATCCGAGGCGGCGCTGCTGTCCGATGCGCTGGTGGTGCTCGACCACATCCTGGCGACCGAGCGGATCGATCCGGGCCACGTGGTGCTCATGGGGCGCAGTTTGGGGACCGGCGTGGCGGTGTACGTGGCGGCGCAGCGCAAGGTGGGCGGGGTGATCCTGGTGACCCCGTTCGATTCGCTGGTGAACGTGGCCAAGGCGCACTACCCTATCTTTCCGGTCGGATGGCTGCTCAGGCACCGCTTCGACTCGGCCCGGCTGGCACCGTACATCACCACGCCGGCCCTTTTCCTGACCGCATCCGACGATGTGGTTGTACCGGTGCGTTTCGCCAAAGTCCTGGAAAAACAGTGGGGCGGGCCCGTCACCAGCGTCGGCGTGGCGGGCGCTGGACACAACGACATCGAATCGTCGCCGATCTATTGGGAGGCCGTCAACCGGTTCCTTGCCGACTTTCAGCAGCGGTAGCCCAGGCAGGCCGGTGCCGGCCGTCGTATCGTCCCGGAGGCTTGCATGACCATCCTCAAACATCTGTTCGCGCCGGTTCGCATCGGTCGCATGACGGCCAAGAACCGCCTGCTCATGTCCGCCATGAGCATCAATTTCGGTGTGGATGAGAACGGCTACGTCAACGCGCAGCTGGCCGGCTACCTGGCCGCACGGGCCAAAGGGGGCGCCGGCATGATCCTGGTGGGCGGTGCCGCGGTCCACCCCACGGGGTTGGAGCTGCCGGGGCTGCCCACCTTGTGGGACGATGCCTGCATTCCGGCCCTCAAAACGATGGTCGCGGCCGTCAAGGCTTACGACACCTGTTTCGGCGTACAACTGATGCACGGCGGGCGGCAATCCTATCACGACCGTAAGGTCGCCCCATCGGCCATTGCCGCGCCGGCCGTTGTTAAAGGGGTCCCCAAAGCTTTGACGGTGATGCAGATCGCTGAACTGGCGGCGGCCTTCGGAGATGCGGCGCGGCGCTGCCGGGATGCCGGCTTCGACTTCGTGGAGGTTCATGCGGCCCACGGCTACCTGATCAACCAGTTCCTCTCTCCCAATGCCAACCGGCGCGACGACCGCTACGGCGGCAGCTTCGAAAACCGCATCCGCTTTTTCCTGGAGGTGCTGGCCGACATCAAGGACAAGGCCGGGGCCGACTTTCCAGTGGGGCTGCGCATCAACGGTGAAGATTACATCGCCGATGGCTGGACTCTGGCAGAGGCCCTGCGCCTGGCGCCGATTCTGGAGCAAAAGGGCGCCGACTACCTGCACGTCTCGGCCGGCGTGTATGGATCGACCCAGCTGACCATACCCTCCATGTACGTGGCCCCCGGCTGTTTCATCCACCTGGCTGAGGCCGTCAAAAAGGTGGTGACCATTCCGGTGGTGGGGGTCGGCCGGATCAAGGATCCGGAACTGGCCGACCGCCTCCTCAAAGCGGGGCGGGTGGATGTGATCGCCATGGGGCGGGCCCTAATCGCCGATCCCATGCTGCCCGAAAAAGCCCGCCGTGGTGACCTGGATGCCATCCGCCCGTGCATCGGCTGCTGCCTGGGCTGTATTCACGCCGTGCTGGCGCTGGAGCCCGGCGGCTGCGTCGTGAATCCGGACGTGGGACGCGAATATCTGCTGGATGCCGAACCGGAGACCACCGCCGCAGGCACCGTATTGGTGGTGGGCGCCGGGCCGGCCGGCCTGGCTGCGGCCCGCACGGCCGCCATGTGCGGCCACCGGGTGACCCTTGTCGAAGAAAACGGCAGCGTCGGCGGGCTGCTGCGCCTGGCCGCCCGGGCGCCGGGTCGCCAAGAGGTCATGGACGTGATCCATTATCTAAATCGCGAAGCCGCGCGGCTGGGGGTCGCCATCCGTTTGAACACGTCCTTGACGGCTGCACTGCTGGAGGAACTGCAGCCGGTGGCCGTCATCCTGGCCTCGGGCAGTCTGCCACAGATGCCCATCGTCAAGGGGCTGTTTACCACCAAAATGGATCTGTGCACGGTCACGGAAGTGTTGGCGGGCAGGCTGACCGGCGACCGGGTGATTGTTTTGGGGGGCGGCCAGGCCGGGCTCCTGGCAGCCGACTACCTGGCAGAAAAAGACCGTGAGGTGGCGGTTTTAAACCGCCGGCGCCATTTTGCCGAGGAGATGTCCAGCAACGACCGCTTCTACCTGCGCGAACGGCTCAAACGCGACAACGTGCGCCTTTACAAGCAGGTTTCGGTGACGGCCTTCACGGACGACGGCGTTCGTTTCAAGGCCGCCGGCCAGTCGGTCGCCCTGGCAGATTTCGAAACGGTCGTCGTGGCCGAAGCCATGGCCCCGGTGCGCGACGCCAGGTCGCTTCTGGATGGCCGCCCGATGGCGGTTCACATCATCGGCGATGCCAAGACACCGCGTAATCTCATGTTGGCCATCAGCGAGGCCGAAGCGATCGGGCGCAGTCTGGCAACCTAAATTGGATACCACATACGATTCATTCACCCATCGCAACTCAGACCCACAAGAAGGAAATCGCCATGAATACAAGCACAGCCTTGCCCCAACTGCCGCCGAGCGACCATCGACCCAGAACCTATGATGGACCGGCCGTTGAGCAGGTCGAAGCACTGCGGCGTCGCTACCTGTCGCCGGCGCTTTTGACCTATTACCAGCGTCCGATCATGCTCGTGGAGGGCTTCATGCAGTACCTTTACGATGAAACGGGCCGGCGATACCTGGACGGCATCGGCGGTATCGTAACCGTCAGCGTTGGCCACAGCCACCCTTATGTGATTCAAAAGGTCAAGGAGCAGCTGGAGGTCCTGCAGCACACCACGACGATCTACTATCATCCCACGATTGCCGAATACGCCAAGATGCTGGCCGACAAGATGCCCGGAGACCTGAGCGTGTGCTATTTCGTCAACTCGGGATCGGAGGCCAACGACCTGGCCCTTTTGATGGCGCGGCTGTACACCGGCAATTACGACGTCATCGCCCTGCGCAACGCCTACCACGGCGGCAGCGCCTCGACCATGGGCCTGACTGCCCACAGCACCTGGAAGTACAACTACCCCCACAGCTTCGGGGTTCATCACGCCATTGCGGCCGACCCCTACCGCGGTCCCTGGGGCCTTGACGATCCTGAGGCCGGGCGCAAGTACGCGGCCGACATCCACAACCTGATCGCGCACGCCACGCCGGGCAAGGTGGCCGGTTTTTTTGCCGAGGCCATTCAGGGTGTCGGCGGCAGCGTCGTCTATCCGGCCGGCTACCTCAAGCAGGCTTACGAACACATCCGCGCCGCCGGCGGCCTGTGCGTCTGCGACGAGGTCCAGACCGGGTTCGGGCGAACCGGCCAGGCCTTCTGGGGCTTCGAAAGCCAGGATGTAATGCCCGACATCGTCACCATGGCCAAGGGCATCGGCAACGGCGCGCCGCTCGCCGCAGTGGTCACCACACCCGACATCGCCAGGACACTGGCCGAGCGCATCCACTTTAACACCTTTGGCGGCAACCCGGTCTCCTGCGCCTTCGGCAAGGCCGTTTTGGAGGTCATCGAGGCGGACAATCTGCAGCACAACAGCCTGACGGTGGGCGGGTACATGCTCGACGGCTTCAACACGCTCATGGCCAAACACGACATCATCGGCGATGTGCGCGGGCAGGGGCTGATGACCGGCATCGAACTGGTCACCGATCGCGGCAGCAAAAAACCGGCCACAGCGCAGTGCGTCCAGGTCTGGGAGCGGACCAAGGAGCTGGGCCTGCTGATCGGCAAGGGCGGCTTTTTCGGAAACGTGCTGCGCATCAAGCCGCCCATGTGCCTGACCCGGGCCGATGTTGACTTTATGATCGATGTCCTGGATCTGGCTTTCGGCGAGCTTTAGGAGCCCTCAATCCTAAATGGCCGCGAGGACCTGATCCTGATCCATGAAGTCCCCTCCGGCACCGAATTTATTGGTGCAGGACATGTGGATGTGGGGGCCGGCGCCCATCAGGAGAAAGTAATAGGGGATGGTCAGCTCCTTGGGGTAGCACGACAGGGTAATGGGCACCCCGTTGATTTCGGCTGACTTCCTGCTCAGCGGCAGGCTGCTGATCAGCACGTCCAGCTGGCCTCGGAAATAGTTCATGACCGGTCTGAAGCACCAGTTCGGCAAGAATGACAACAGGTAGGATTGGGTCGCAAATGTGCCCCAATTGTGCAGCGGGTCTTTGATCTGGGCCATGATCTGACTGCAGATGCCGTCGAAATCCGACCGCTCAATCTTCAGGATCGCCAACCCGTATTGATTTTTCGCCTTGAGAAAGGTGAAGGCCACGGTCAACCCCACGGTCAGGCGCTCGACGTCCGTGTGCCGCCGAAACAGGGCGTGAACGATGAGGGCCGCCGTTGCGATGGTAAACGAGCGGATCTTTTTCTTGACCTTGATTTGCCGAATCGGCTGAGCCTGCCAGACCCTGAACCCATGAAAGAGGGGGCTCGCCGCAGGGGCCACCAGGTTGTACCGGAAAAACAGCCGCCGGATGGTTGTGGGCATCGCCAGCAGTTCCGGCAGGAAGGCGGGCGGCATCTTGGGCCGGTGGAAATCCAGAATCGACGAGTTGGCGTCGAACAGCGGCCTGAGGGTCCGCCACAGACGGATTCCATCCGACTGGATGTGGCTCCAGACGATGTTGAGTTTGCCCGCTTGGTCAGTGTTCAAATAGAGGCCCTTGCGGGGCGTCCCCAACTCTTGGACGGTGGTGCGTGAATCATAGTAGAAAGCGATTTTTTTTCGCTGAAGGTGTGGTTTTTCGTGCAACAAGGAGCCCTTCGGATCGACCTGGGCCAGGTGATCAGCCAGGCGCTGCTGGAAAAGGGTTTTCACATCCCGATCCTTTGCCTGATCGAAAGCGAGGCACAGCTCCATGTTGCAGGCCTCCCAATTTCGGCAGCCGTAGAGGATCATGTAGCGGTCTTCGGCGCTTTTGGTCCGGTGGCGCAGGTAATCCCACACCAGCAGAACGATGGCGGCAATGATGATGAGGCTCGTATTCGTCATGAATCTCTTCCCGTCGGTATGCGCATCAATAATGCCGCCTTGTTTACAGGCCGATTGTTAGTGATTGATTAAGGACACCGGTGCCTTTAAAAAATTCTCGCAATTCGACGATGAATACGTCTCAGTGGGGTTGTGGGTCGATTTTTAAGCGGCCTCAGGTCACGATAGGGCAAAATTACATCTCGATCCAGACCGCTTCCCCGAAAGGGCCTCAGGAGGACGCATGCATATTTTGATCATCAACGCCGGCAGTTCTTCCGTCAAATTCACTCTCTTTTACCGGGACGGTTTACGGCGGTTGGCCGACGGAATGGTCGAACGTATCGGGCTTAGCGACACCACCGTTCACTATCAAAACGGGGCCGGCGGCCGCTTCTTCCGGAAACGCCCGGTTGCGGACGCGCGGGAGGCGGTCGGTCTGATCGCCGATATGCTCATGGACGCGGACGGCGGTGTCATCCACTCCAAGGCACAGGTCGGCGCCATCGGTCACCGGGTCGTCCACGGCGGGGAGTACGTTCAAGATGCCGCGCTCATCGATGCACACCTGATCGGCATTGTCAGGGACTGTTTCGATTTGGCGCCGCTGCACAATCCACCCAATCTGAAAGGAATCGAGGCCTGCCAGGCGATTTTCCCCGGCATCCCCCAGGTGGCGGTTTTCGACACGGCCTTTCATGCAACCCTGCCGGCGCATGCCTACCTGTACGGACTGCCCTACGACTATTACCGGAACGCGAAAATCCGGCGCTACGGCTTCCACGGCACCAGCCACCGTTACGTGAGCCGCAAAGCGGCCGACCTGATCGGCCAGCCGGTGTCGTCCCTGAAGCTGGTGACCTGCCACCTGGGCAACGGCTGCAGCGTTGCGGCGGTCTGCCACGGTCGCAGCGTCGATACCAGCATGGGGTTTACCCCCCTGGAAGGCCTGATCATGGGGACGCGCTGCGGCGATATCGACCCGGCCATCGTGTTGCACCTGATGCGCACCAACGCCATGGATGCCGAACAGGTGTCGACCCTGCTCAACGAAGAGAGCGGCATGAAGGGGCTGGCCGGGGTTGGCAGCGGCGACTTCAGGGATATCGTCCAGGCCGCGGCGGCGGGCAACCGGCAGGCCCAAACGGCCATCGATGTCTGTGCCTACCGCATCAAAAAGTACATCGGGGCTTACGCCTTCGCCATGGGAGGGATCGATGCCGTGGTCTTCACGGCCGGCGTCGGCGAGAATTCGGATCTGCTCCGCCGCCTGATCTGCCAGGGGCTCGAGCAACTGGGGATCGTGCTCGACCCAGAAAAGAACGCGGCCGGTAACCGCACCTGCTGTTTCATCCACGCCGTGCAAAGCCGGGTGCGCCTGCTGGTCGTTCCCACTGACGAAGCGCGGGCCATCGCGCTGCAGACAATTGAACTGCTTGGCTCAGGGTCCTGGTCTGGGTCGCCCGCCTGAGGATGGCTTCATTTTGGACGATTCGCCAGGGCTTTTTCCAGTTCGGGAATAATTTCGAACAGATCGCCCGCGACAAAGTAGTCGCAGTTGGCCATGATGGCGGCCTTTTCGTCGCTGTTGACGGCAATGATCATTTTGGCGCTCTTCATACCGGCAAAATGCTGAACAGAGCCGGAGATGCCTACGGCCAGGTAGACCTTGGGATTCACCTTGACCCCGGTCTGGCCGACCTGCATGGCGTAGGGCACCCAGCCGTTGTCGACGGCCACGCGCGAGGCGCCCACGGCCGCGTTCAGGTGCCGGGCGCAATCAAACAGCAGTTTGAAATTTTCTGCACTTTTCAGCCCGCGCCCGCCGGAGATGACCACGTCCGCCTCGGCCAGGTACGGGGTGCCGCTGTCGTTTTCGCGGCGGCTCTCCACGACCCGGTAGCCGGGGTGGCCGCCGGCGTCGTAGGCGAAATCGATCATTGTTGCTGCGACCGGTTCCGGCACGGGCACGACCGCGTTGGGGCGCAACCCGTAAATGAAATGGCGTCCGGTCAAGGCGATGGTGGCCACGGTCTTGCCGGAGTACTGGGAAGTCGTTGCCCGCCGGGCGTCCAGGTCGATGTCGATGCAATCCATGACCAGCGGGGCGTCTAAACGCGCAGCGATGCGCGGCAGCAGTTCGCGGCCGGACGGACTGGTGAGTCCGATCAGATCCGTAATTGCAAACCGGTCCATGGCCGCGATCACGGCCTTGGAGTGGACATCCGGATTCCAGCCGGCACCGCCTGCCGCGATGTTGATGATGCGGGAAACGCCGTAGGCGGCCAGCTCCGGGGTGAGATCGGTTGCGGGGGCATCGATCAGGAAGGCGACGACCGGCCGGTTTGCGGCCCGGGCGGCCGTGGCCATGCCGAAATTGGCCGGCTTGATGACCCCCTCCTTGGATTCGATGAGCAGTCCGACTGCGGGCAAGCTCATATTACCTTGGCCTCGTTTTTCAAAATATCCACCATTTGCGCGGCGATCTCGGCCGGGCTGCCGGTCAGCGCCCGGGGGGTGCGCCGGTCGAGGGCCGGTGCCAGGGATTCGATGGTCATCGCGGCCGTTGCCGGGTCGATGGCGAGCTGCGCGAAGGTGCGCTTTTCCAGCGGTTTCTTGCGCGATTTGACGATGTCCGGAAAGGTGGGGTAGCGGGGTGTGTTCAGTCCTTTGCCGGCGGCCAGGACGCAGGGGGTCGTCATGCGGATCACATCGACGGTGCCGGCTTCGCGCTCGCAGTGCACCTGCACGCCGTCGCCGTCCAGGTTGACCTTGGTCACGTTGGTGGCCACGGGCAGGTCGAGGTGGTGAGCCAGGCGGAACTGGGTCTGCATGCCTTCACTGTCGATGGATTCCTTGCCGGTCAGGACGATCCAGGGCTGGCCGTCGGATCTGATGGCGGCCGCCAGGGCGCGGGCCGTGCTGATGCTGTCGTGGGCGCGGTCGGTTTCGATCAGGATGCCCCGGTCGGCGCCCATGGCCATGGCCGAGCGCAGGCTGTTTTCGGCCGCCGGCTTGCCCAGGCACACGGCCACGATCTGCAGATCCGGTCTGGCGGCCCTGAGTTTGGCCGCCTCGGTGAGGGCATGCTCGTCGTAGGGGTTCACCAGAAAGGTGATCTGCTCGTTGATTCCGGCGGCGCCCTCGATGGTGATGGCGGCCGCCGAATCGGGCACGTGCTTGACGCAGACGTAGATGTTCATGGTTGTGGCGTGAACCTCATTGGAGCCCCCTCACCCCGGCCTTCTCCCCGCAAGGGCGAGGGGTAGGGATGAGGGGGCAGGCAGGATCAGCCGTTCACCGAAAAGCTGGAGTTGTAGTTGATCTCGCGTTTGCGGGAGAAAAAGCCCACATCCAGGGTGCGCTTGAGATATTTCATCTGGTACTGGAAGGGTTTTTGGTCGTGATCCAGGCCTTTTTCGCAGGCGTCGATCAGTTCGGCCATCATGCGGCCGACCACCGGGGCGTTTTTGTACTGGTTGCCGCTGGTGCCGATGGCCATGTAAAAGCCGCCCAGGTCGGACTTGTCGTAGACCGGAATCCAGTCGTCGGAACAGTCGTACAGGTCGCAGACGCCCTTGGGCTGATTGGGCACCTGCAGGGTCGGGATGCGGCGTCCCAGGCGGTAGCACTGGGCCTTCCACTGCTCCTCGGTCAGATGGTTGTCGCGGCCGTGGCCGCCGCGGCCGGCATAGAACTCGTCCGGATCCACCCACTCTTGAGGGTCGCATTCCGGGTCCTCGGAGCCGATCAGAAACAGGTTGCCCACTTCCGGGCGGTAGTAGCAGCCGATGTCCCCGTCGCTCTGGTGGTAGCCGTCGTGGTGGTAGTCGTAGTCTTCCGGCGAGGGGCAGTACATGACCTCGTGGCGCAGGGCCTTGGTTTTGATGTTGCAGCCCTCCCAGACGCCCGGAGCCATCTGGTTGATCTTGAACGAGTGCGGCCCGGCGCAGTTGACAACGACCGGAGCGTCGTACTCGCTGCCGTCGGCCAGGGTGATGCCCTGAACCTTGCCCCCGTCGGCGCGGACCTTGACGACTTCGGCATTGAATTTGAAAGTGGCCCCCCTGGTCTCGGCGGCGCGCATGATGTTGTGGGCCGACAGGGCCGGATCGTTGACGTAGCCGCCCTCGGGACAGAACAGGCCGCCTTTGAGCATGTTGGTCGGCTCATCGAAAAAAGCCGGATCTTCCGGTCGCTTGACCGGCCAGAACTCGTGCAGATCGAGCACCGGAACCATCTTCAGGATTTCGTCGTTGCTGAGCTCTTTATACTCGACACCCACCGCGTCATAGTGCCGCTTGACCTTGCGCCAGTCGTGACCCTGGGATTTGATCAGCAAGGATCCGGTCTTCATGAATTTGGCCAGGCCCTTTTCGTCATTGACGTGATCCAGGTAGTTTTCCCAGTCGTTCCAGTACTTGAACCCCTCGTAGGCGAAGGCCACGCCGTCTTCGGTGGAGTAGTGGGCCCGCACGATGGCGCACGATCCGGCCGTGGAGCCCTCACCGGCGTCGGCCAGTTTGTCCACGCTCAAGGTTTTGTAGCCCATCTTGGACAGCTCGTAGGCGATCGGGGCGCCGATCACGCCGGCACCGATGATAATGGCATCATACGTTTTAGACATGGTTTCCTCCGTCAAATGAAATGCATCGTTGGTCGCTCGAAAAGACTCGCACAGCGACTGAGTAAAGGATCAATGCAAAACAAACGCCGCAACCGCTGGGCGGCGCTCTTTTTTTTGCGCGGCGCGATTGCGGTGATTAAATAAATAAATACAAACAGTTAAAATTTTAAGGCGCCTTTCCGGAAAGCCAGCGCTGCGGGTCGGCAGGCGGACCGCAAAAAAACCCGACCAAAATGAAAAAATGTTTGCGTGTGGCGTAAAAATTTTTGCATCAACGGCCGGGTACGCCAACCGGCCTTCGGCATGCAGTTGCGTGCCCGGCCTTGACCCGGTTGTCCGATCATGATCCTTGAAGCGCGTGCAGCCAGGTGTTGAAGCGGTTTTCGCCGGCCGGCCGCAGTCCGAGCCCGGCTCCGGCGCCTGAAATGGCATGTACCATGCTGTCGGCGTAGCCGCGGCTGCAGGTCAGCAGATATCCGCCACCGCCGTCGACCTTTTTTTCCAGGGTCACGATCTGGCAGGGCACATGACAAAAGGGGCCCTGATACAGAAAAGGCGCCTGCCTGGCCGGGTCCATAAAGTCCAGGGCGGTCAGTTTTTCGGCTACCCGAAAGGCGTTGGGGCCGAACAGGGCCAAAAAGACGCTGGCTTCGGTCACGTCGGTGTAACCCGCAACGTCCGGCAGGGCCGGTGCCGCCGCCCCCAGATGGTAGATGGAGGCCTGGGTGCGGTTCATGCGGTTGACCAGGGTGTCGTTGGCCAGGGTGCAGCCGCCCGGATTGGCCGGCACTTCCAGATCGCAGGGGCGCTGTTCGTCGATCCGGCCGTCCTGAAGATCCCAGCGGGTTTTGTGGGCCAGGTCCACCAGCCAGGGGCCCTGGCCCTCGTCGTCGTATGCCAGCGCCACGGTCCAGTTGTCACGCACTTCGGTCTGGGTGGGGTTGACCCTGAACCGAACCGGCGATTCTCTCTTTATCTCAACCATTTTTAGTTCCTTATCACCTGTTTTAGGATTGCTGACTACCCCTTCATGCGGGAACCTTGCGGGTCGTAAAAGGGTGTCTCGACGACCCGGGCGTAAAGCCGCACGCCGTTGCACTCATCCTCGAATATCTCCAGACGGGTACCGACGTCGGCCAGTTGGGACTCCACCAGGGCCATGCCCACGGCTTGGCCGGTGGCAAAGCTCTTGCGCATGGTGGCCACGTAGCCGCGCACCCGGGTGTCGACAATCAGGGCGCCGTCGCGCGCCGGCCGGTCGTCGTCTTCCATGCGGATGCCCACCAGCTTCAGGCGTCCGACATCTTTTTCGGCCTGCCGCAGGGCCACGGCGCCCACGGTCTTGGCATCCGCTTTCTTGCGGTCCCACAGAAAGCCAAGACCCAGATCCAGGAGATTGGTGCGCTGCTCGGATTCCGAGCCGAGGATGACGTGGCACTTTTCCATGCGCAGCACGTTCTGGGCTTCAACACCGAAGTTGCGGATGCCGAATTCGGCGCCGGCCTGCTTGAGCATGTCCCAGACCGTCTGGGTGTAGGAGGCCGGTACGTGCAGCTCGTAGGAGAGTTCACCGACGAATCCCAGGCGCATGGCGCGCACGAAGATGATGTCCTGGATGAAAAACTCCTGGTACCCGGCGAATGGAAAAGCCGCGTTGGAGAGGTCGATGTCGACGATTTTGGCCAGCACCTTGCGGGCGTTGGGTCCGGAGATGTTGATCACCCCCAAGGCATCGGTCAGGTTGACCAGGGCGAACTCCCAGCCGTCGAAGCGGGTGTGGTAACGGATCCATTCGGCGGTCTGGCCGGCTCTGGCCGAGGAGGTCGTGAAGTAGTAGTCGTTTTCTCTCCGCTTGACCACCACCCCGTCGTCGATGACGCAGCCATCGTCGTTGCACATGGCCGAATATTTGATGCGGTCCTGCTTGACCTTGCTCATGTCCGACACGTAGACCCGCTGCAGCGCCTTCAGGGCATCGGGGCCGTGGATGCGGAACTTGCCCAGGGTGGAGCCGTCCAGCAGGCCCACGTTGTTGCGTACGTTGAGAATTTCCTCCTTGCAGTCGAAATCCTGTGAAAAGTAGCGCGCGCGCTGCCAGACGCCGATGTTGCGGAAGATGCCGCCGTCGGTCTTCTGGGAGTCGTGCAGGGGGGTGTGTTTGAACATGTGGTGGTTGTAGCCGGCATAGGTGGCCAGAAAGGTCGGCACCAGCGGCGGTCGCGTGGTGGTCGGCACCGGCGTGTGGCTGGAGGCGGTGTATTTGGCCACGAACAGGGGCAGATTGTGTCCGGGGATGCCGCCCTGGCCCGGGCCCAAACCCACGGCTGCAAAGCGTTTGACCAGTTCGGGAACGTCGAACCCCTTGTCGATGGCCTGTTTGACGGACTTGATCGTGGCGTCTTCGTCGAAACAGATGAAGCTTTTGCGCCCCTTGACCGGAGCGGTGACCAGCTTGCAGCCGCGTTCCGGCCCGGGCAACGCCGCGGCCGCCTTTTCGGCATCGGCAACGGCCGCATGCAAGTCGGCACCGGCCGCGGCGGCCGCCTGGAGGCCGGCCAGACGTCCGGAGGCCTCGATGGCCGCGGGCGCGTTGAGGCCGGTGATGCGGCCGGCTGCAAACATCTTTTCGGGCAGCTCGTCCGGCATAAAGTAACCGGTGTGACTGTCGTAGCGCATCCTGGCCTGGGCCAGGACGAACGGCCCCGTCACCGGCGTCAGACCGGCCGAGGCCACCAGCAGGTCGCAGGGAAAGTCGTGCGTGACGGTGCCTTCCACCGTGGCCAGGGTCACCTTCTCGACCTGCTTGGCGCCATGGGCCTTGGCGGCCACCCAGCCCTTGAGGAACGGGATGTTGCGTTTGGCCAAGGCCAGCAGCAGTTCCGGATGCTGGCCGTCCTCGCGGATGTCGGCCACGCAGTTGATTTTCAGGCCCAGGCTGGCCAGGTCGACGGCGGCCTCGAGCCCGAGATCGTGGCCCACGGAGAAGACCGCCTCGTTTCCCGGCAGCAGGCCGTAGGTGCGGGCCATGCGATGGGCGCAGCCCACCTGCATGACGCCGGGGCGTTCGTTGTGTTCGAAGATTAGGGGGCGTTCGATGCAGCCAGTGGCCACCACCACGCTCTGCGAGCGGATTTCGACGTAACGCTCGGTGAAGGCATCGTCAGGCCCTCCCACCTGAAAGGCGGTGATCAGATTGTTGCTGTAGGCGCCCACCATAGGGGTGTGCGTAAAGACGCGGACGTTGCCGGTCTGCATCACCTTGTCGGCCAGGCTGCGGGCGCGCTGGTACAGTGGGGTGCCGTCTGCGCTCTGGGTGACCCGGTAATCGAAGCAGCCGCCCAGGTGGGGGCGGGCTTCGAGCAGGATCACGCGCTGCCCCGATTCGGCGGCGGCCAGCGCGGCCGTCATGCCGGCGGCACCGCCGCCGATGACGGTCACTTCGGCCGTCAGGTAAATTTCGTCGTACTGCCCCTTCATGACGTAGTCGGGCGCGATGACCCCCAAGCCGGCCGCCTTGCGGACGCGCTTCATGGCCAGGGGCCAGAGGGCGGCGGGCTTGTGCATGGTCTTGTAGTAAAACCCGGCCGGCATCATCCAGTCCAGCTTGTCCATGAAGGCCATCCAGTCCCGGTCGGCCGATCCCACCACATTCTGGGCTTTGATGACCATGCCGTTTTCCAGCAGGGTGTTTTCGGTGCGGACGTTGGGAACGCCGTTGACGTCCATGCAGGTGTTGCTGCACTCGCCGTCCAGACTGTATAGTCCGCGGGGGCGGTGGTATTTGAGACTGCGGGCGAAAACCCGTACGCCGTTGGCGTAAAGCGCCGTCGCCACCGTGTCACCGGCGACTCCCTGGTAGGTTTTGCCGCGATAGTTCAAAGAGCGTTTACGGGACGGGTCGATGCGCAGGGTGGGCAATTGATTCAGCCGGGTCATTTGGGCACCTCCAGCGGTTCGACTTCAATATTTAAGGTGGTATCGCGCCAGGTGGTGAACCACGACCCGCAGCCGTCGCGGTGGCACCACCACTCATTCTGGACGCCGGCCGTACACTTGTTCATATGGACATAGTCGCACCAGGCGGCGGGGGTCAGCCCCGCTTCGGCCGGGCGCGGCCCCTTGTCTTCTCCGCCGTAGCGAAACTCGTATCCGTTGCGTTTGCCGCAGACGGGGCAGGTGAGGGTCAGAGCCATCTTTCAATCTCCTTTAATTGTTGGGCGTGTAGCTGACCAGTTCGGCGGTTTCGCCCATCAACTGGTGGTTTTCGTAGCGGCGCAGGTTGAACGGTTTGAGCATTTCCGGGCAGTTTCCGGTGGCCATGAAGCGGGCCATGTACCGGCCCACGGCACTGCACGATTTGAAGCCGAAGTAGCCCCAGCCGCAATCCATAAAAAACCCCTCGATGGCGTCGTTGCCGTCCATGATGGGCGCCATGTCCGGGGTCATGTCGGCCAAGCCGCCCCAGATGCGCATGAACTTGACGCCGCGCAGGCAGGGCAGCCAGTCGGAGAGCGCTTCGGCCTGATGCTTGATGTAGTGGGCCGTGTTCTGGGTCGTGTAGTTGGGCCACTGGTCCATGTGGGCGCCGGTGGCGATTTCGCCCTTGAGGGTCTGGTTGGCGTAGCAGTGGTAGGCCCCGGAAGAGACCACGTGGTTGAGCAGCGGTTTGAGGGGCTGGGTGACCATGGCCTGAATGGTCAGTACGGCGATGGGTAGCTTGATGCCCAGCATGTGGTAGATCAGGCCGGCGCTGTAGCCCCCGGCGCTGACCAGCACCCGAGGCGTGTGGATGCGGCCGCGCGAGGTCTCCACACCGGTAATTTTTCCACCCTCGGTGTAAATGGCGGTGGCCTCGGTGTGCTGGTGGATGTGGACGCCGAGCGCGGCGGCGCCCTTGGCCAGGCCCCAGACCACGGCGTCATGACGCACGATGCCGCCGGGGGGGTGGAACATGGCGCCGTGGATGGGAAAGGTGATGTCCTCGGAGATGTTCAGGGCCGGCACCAGCTCCTTGGCCTGCTTGGCGTCGATGAGGTGACTCTCCACACCGTGGAACTGGGCCGTGGCGATGGTCATGCGGGCGGCCTTCATGGCCGCTTCGCTGTGCATTAGGTTGAGGTTGCCGCAGTTGTTGAACATCAGGTTGAAGTCCAACTCCTTGGTGAGCACCGGCCAGAGGTCGAGGGCCTCTTTGTACAGCGGTACGTTATACTGCGTGCGCTGGTTGGCGCGCACGATGGCTGTGTTGCGGCCGGCCCCGCCGAAGCCGATGAAGCGCTTTTCGATGATGGCGACATCGGTGATGCCATGCTCTTTGGCCAGATAGTAGGCCGTGGCCAGGCCGTGGAGACCGCCGCCGATGATCACTGCATCATAGCTGGACTTCAACCTGGTTTTTTTGCCCCACAGAGGCTTTGATTTCCAGAACATACGCTCTCCCTACGTGGTTGTGAGATAAAAAGTGTCCGGGTGACGGTGAACCGTGAAACGCGCACTTGCATGCGATGGTATCTGAATGAAATGAAACATGTCAATAATAAAATTGATGAGTGCCACGCATAATTTCAAATGGCCTTGACATTATGTTGCATAAGGACTAAATCATATAAATAATAGCATGTTAATCAGCAACCAAGCAAATGCAATAAATATTGCATGTTTTCATGTTTTTAGGGAACCCAATGAATGACTCGCAGACACATCCCGTCATCAACGGCATTGTCAAGCAGCTTGAGACGCTCACTCCCAAGGGCAAGATCCTGGGCAGCTACATCATTCAGAATCCGCGCAAGGCGGTCTTCATGACCACCAAGGAGCTTTCCGAGGCTTGCGGGGTCAGCGAGGCTACGGTGGTCCGCTTCGTGGCGCAGCTGGGCTACGGCGGCTATGGTGAATTTCTGCAGGCCCTGCGCGATTTCGTGGATTCGGGGCTGACCCTGCCGGATCGGGTCGATCTGCCCGGTATGAAAGGGCCCGGCACCGACCTGCTGCACCGCGTGGTCTTCGAGGAGATGAACAACCTGCGGCAATTTTATGAAGCGATCGACATGAAGGCCCTGGACCGGATTGTCGAGTCGCTCGGGCAGAGCCGGGCCGTGTATGTGATCGGCTCGCGGGTTTCCTACACCTTCGCCTACTACCTGGGCTGGTCGCTGACCAAGGTGCGCCGGGGCATCCACATCTTAAAAGGCAGCGACAGCACGTCCATCGATTGGCTGACCAACGCACCCGACCACAGCCTGGTCACGATCATCGCCACCTCGCGTTACCCCAACGAGCTGATCAAGCTGGGCAAGGTCGCCCGTCGGCTGCAGCACCGGCTTTTGGTGATCACCGACAACAGCTTGTGCCCGCTGATTCCCTTTGCCCACCAGTCGCTGGTGGTGCCGTCGCGCTCGATTGCCCTGATCGGGTACCCCACCACCATCTCGTGTATCATCAACTATCTGGTGCTTGAACTGGTCAACCGTCAGCCGCCCGAACTGAACGAGCATCAGGAAAAGCTCGAGCAGATGTACCTGGAAAACGACCTCCTCTTCAACATTCATGCCCATGACTGACCGACTGGACCTGGATGAGGCCCGGGCCGGCAGCCCGCCGTGGCACGCGGTGCCCCGAGGGCCGGCCAATTTGCCGGTCTCTTAAAAGTGTGACATACTCAATGGCATGTGAAACCATTGGCGGCGCCACAGCGCAGGGCGACCGGGCGCGAAAACCTGACCATGCACGAAACGGCCACCCATTTTAAGCTCGACATCGGATACGCGGAATTTTTACCCTTTTTCGACGGATTCGGCGAGGGGCTGCTGATCGTCGACCGCCAGGGCTCCATCGTCTACTACAACGCCGCCATGGCCGGCATCGACGAGCTGGAACCCGATGACGTCCTGGGCAAGAATGTGATCCAGGTGTACGATCTGACGGACGAGAGCAGTGTGGTCATGCAGTGCTTGAAAAATCGACGGCCGATTGTCAATCAGCCGCTGCTTTACCGGACCCGGCGGGGGAAGGTGGCCAATACCATCCACACCGTGTTTCCCCTGTTCAAGCGCGACCGGCTCGCAGGCGCCATCTGCCTGGTGCGGGAATACAACGTCCTGGAAGAGACCATATCGTCCATCTCGATCCCCCGGCCCAAGCGGCTGCTGCCCAATGACACCCGTTTCGATTTCGACGCCATCGTGGGCAGCAACATCGAATTCCTCCGGGCTGTCAACACGGCCAAGATGGCCGCGAGCACCCCTTCACCGATAATGCTGTGCGGCGAAACCGGTTCCGGGAAAGAGCTGTTCGCCCAGGCCATCCACAACCAAAGCGACCGCCGCGGCGGCCGATACACGGCCGTGAACTGTGCCGCGATTCCGGAGCATCTGCTCGAAGGACTGCTCTTCGGCACCACCAGCGGCGCCTTCACCGGGGCGCGCAACAAGCTGGGGCTTTTCGAACGTGCCAGCGGCGGCACCATTTTTCTGGACGAACTCAACTCCATGCCCACCGGCCTTCAGGCCAAGATCCTGCGGGTTATCCAGGAACGCCGGGTGCGACGCCTGGGCTCCCTGCACGAAACGGCGATCGACCTCAAGATCGTCAGCAGTGTCAACAAGGCGCCCCATGTGGCCATTGCTGAAAGCGCCCTGCGGCCCGATCTGTTTTACCGGCTGGGGGTGGTCTTCATTCCCATCCCGCCCCTGCGGGAGCGCAAAGAGGACATTGTGCTGCTGGCCCGCCATTTTCTAGCCAAGCACAGCCGGGCCCTGAACCGAGAGGTCGACGACATCTCTGCCGAGGTGCTGGACCTGTTCCAGGCCTACGACTGGCCCGGCAACGTGCGTGAGCTGGAGCATGTCATCGAGGGTTCCATCAACCTGGTGGTCTCCAGCCGGACCATCGAGCGCCGCCACCTGCAGTCCCACCTGACGGCCTGGCAGCGGTTGCGAGGGCAGGGGGAAGGTCTCGATGTGGTCGCGGGACGGTCGCCGACCGGACTTGCCGGCCAGACCGGCAGCGATGCCGGACCCCCTGCGGCGGAACCGGCTCCCCATCGGCATGCGCCGGGCCGCGGCAAGGGATTGCTGGCCGTCCAGGCCGACCACGAGAAACAGATGGTCGAAGCGGCTCTGACCCATCACCGGGGCAATGTCTCCCGCGCGGCCGGCAGCATCGGGATTTCGCGTCAGCTGCTCACCTACAAGATGAAAAAATACGGGCTGGATCGCCGGCACTACCAAGTATGAACACTGCCAACCACAACCGGTTGTCCTATTTCGAAGCCATCGTGGATGCCTTCGACGGCATGATCTACGTCTGCTCACCGGACAACCGCATCGAATTCGTCAACCGGCGGGTCGTGGCGCAGCTGGGCCGCAACCCGGTGGGCGAGCCCTGCCACCAGGCCCTTTACGACCACGACGGAGTCTGCCCCTGGTGCCAGGAGCAGGAGACCTTTCAGGGCAGCGCGGTGGGCTGGGAGTTCAAGAATCCGGCCACCGGGCGCTGGTACCACCACATGGCCAGCCCCATTGTCCGTCCGGACGGATCGGTTTCCAAACTGAGCTTGTGCCTGGACGTCACCCAGAAAAAGCGCGCCGAAAGCGCTTTGATCGAAAGCGAGCGGCGCCTGCGCACCTTGATGAACAACCTGCCCGGGATCGTCTATCGCTGCCGGGCCGACGACACTTTCACCATGGAGTTTGCCAGCCGGGGCAGCCTGCGCCTGCTGGGTTTCGAACCACACGAACTTCTCGGCAAAGGGCCCAGCGCCTTCCAGAGCATTGTTCACCCGGACGATCGCAAGAATATGCTCGCGCTGGTGCGTGAAACCGTGGCCAAACGGCGCCCCTTCAGCTTCATCTATCGCATTCGGGCGGCCAGCGGCGAGGAGAAGTGGGTGTGGGAGCAGGGTGAGGGCGTCTTCGACGACGATGAGCGGCTGGTCGCCCTGGAGGGGTTCATCAGCGACGTGACCGCCTATAAAGAGGTGGAACTGGACCTGCGCAAAGAAAACCTGCGCCTGCGGTCGTCGATCAGCGACCGCTATCGGTTCGGCGATATCATCGGCAAGAGCGAACCGATGCAGGCCGTCTACGATCTGATTCTCAAGGCTGCCGCCAGCGATGCCAGCGTGATCATATTCGGCGAGTCGGGCTCGGGCAAGGAACTGGTGGCCCGGGCCATTCATCGACTGAGTGACCGCCGGGAGCGCGAATTCGTTGCCGTCAACTGCGGCGCCATCCCCAGGGACCTGATGGAGCGGGAATTCTTCGGCCATCTGAAGGGTGCCTTCACGGGTGCCAATGCGGACAAGGGCGGTTTTTTGGATTTGGCTGACGGCGGCACCCTGTTCCTGGACGAGATCGGGGAGATCGGACAGGCGATGCAGGTCAAATTGCTGCGGGTGCTCGACGGGGTGGGATACACGCCGCTGGGTGGCATCAAGCTCAAGCGAAGTGACTTTCGGGTCATCGCGGCCACCAACCGCGACCTGGTCAAATTGGTCAAGGAGGGGCGCATGCGCGAAGACTTCTTCTACCGCATCCGCATCCTGCCCATCCAACTGCCGCCGCTGCGCGAGCGCAAAGAAGATATACCGCTGCTGATCGATCATTTCCTTTCAACCATCAGCAACGGTAAGGAAGGAGACCGGCCGCATTTGCCGGTACGGATACGCGAAGCCATGGAAACCTATTCCTGGCCCGGCAATGTCCGTGAACTGCAGAATGTGCTGCATACCTATATCACCCTGGGAAAACTGGACCTGATGGGTCAGCTTGCAGCTGCCGCGGATGATGCGCAGGCCGTCACGGAGTTTGCGTTCTCAGCCGACGGCGGCTTGCGGGAACGTATGGATGCGCTCGAAAAAAAGATGATTCTCCGCGCCCTGGAAGCGGCCCGATGGCATCGCGGGAGGGCCGCCGAATCCTTGCGGCTCAACTACAAGACGCTCCAGCGAAAAATGAAGGCGCATGGTATAAAATAGTCTAAAAATAAGACATAAATGTCTTATTTTTAATTTCTATAATAATTACAATAAGAAAATGATGCAAAACCCTGTTTTTAAGACACATGTGTCCTGTCTCGCCGGTAAACGCACGGGTAAAAAAATGGTGCTTTCCCTTTCATTTCAGCCCGCTGGAAAATCGCCGCCCGTTGGCACAAAGATTGAAATCTTTCTTTCATGAATGATGGGGCCGGCCTCGATCCCCCGACTGCAATGATGCCGCCGGCACCCTTGCCGCCTCCCACTGGCAACCAAGCGGCTTAAAACCCATTTACCCCCTGGGTTTTGATGCCTCAGTATACCCGTCCGATTTGTATCAAGGAGCGCCATTTATGCTGCCGACAATCATCCATGCCAACTGTTCCGGATGCGGAACCTGCAAACTGGCCTGTGCCATGGAAAATTTCAGCGCCGTTCAACCGTCCCGTGCGCTGTTACGCATCGAGGGCCGTTTTCCCGCACCGGGGGACTATCGGATTCATTTCTGCGATCAATGCGGTGAATGCGCCGACAACTGCCCGGTGGAGGCCATCGTCATGGAATCCGGCGCATATCGGGTGGACCCCGACCTGTGCACCGGGTGCATGACCTGCGTCGACGTCTGCCCCAAGGCGGTCATGGTGGCGCAGCCGGGATCCGAGGTGCCCGCCAAATGCATCCGCTGCGGCACCTGCGCCGACATCTGCCCGCGCGGTGCCATCGTGATGGCCGGAATGGTGAACGCATAACGGATAACCAGAAAGGAAGGGCAATGAACGACAACAGCATCGACAAAACCGTATCCATCATTTCGGCCCTGTGCTGCCTGGCCTTCGTCTTCATGACCATGGCTTCGCCGGATCAGGTTAAGGAGCTGTTCGATAAAATTTTCAAGTTTTTCATTTCCAATTTCGGGTGGGCCTATATGACCTGTGTGGCCGGATTCGTGGTTTTCTGCCTGGCCGTGGCCTTTTCCCGTTTCGGCAACATCCGCCTGGGCAAGGACGACGAGAAGCCGGAATTCAGCCTCAGTGCCTGGTTTGCCATGCTGTTTGCCGCGGGCATGGGTATCGGGCTGGTGTTCTGGGGGGTGGCCGAGCCCATTTACCATTTCGCTGGCCCACCCTTTGCCGAGCCCAAGACTCCGGAGGCGGCATCCGAAGCGCTGCGCACTGCAGTGTTTCACTGGGGGCTGCACCCCTGGGCCTGCTACGCCACCGTGGCCCTGGTGCTGGCCTATTTCCAGTTCCGCAAGGGATACCCCGGGTTGATCAGCACCACGCTGACGCCGTTGATCGGTGAGCAGGCGGTGCGCGGCACCACCGGAAAAATAATCGATTCCCTGGCGGTGGTCACCACCCTCTTCGGTGTGGCCACGTCACTGGGCCTGGGCGCCCTGCAGGTGACCACCGGTCTGGACCTGCTCTACGGCGTCGGCAAGGGAACGGCGGTCTCAATCGTCGTCATCGCCATTGTCACGGCCCTGTTTATCACCTCGGCGGTCACCGGCATCAACAAGGGCATCCGTATCCTGAGCAATACCAACATGGTCATGGCCTTCGGCCTCATGGCACTGGTGCTGATCATCGGCCCCACCCGATATATTCTCAACTCATTCGTGGAATCGATCGGTAACTATCTGCAAAACATTCTATGGCTCAGTTTCTTCGTGGATGCCAGCGGCGGGGTTGCCAAGCATACCGGCTACGACTGGGTCGGCGCCTGGACCGTCTTCTACTGGGCCTGGTGGCTCACCTGGGCCCCATTCGTTGGCGTATTCATCGCCCGCATCTCCCGCGGCCGCAAGATCCGTGAGTTCGTCCTGGGGGCCCTGCTGGCACCGACTCTGTTGTGCGCCATCTGGTTCAACATTCTGGGCGGGTCGGCGATCTTTCTGGAGCTCAACGGCACGCCGGGCATCGCCGATGCCACCTTCAAGGACGTGACCACGGCCATCTTCACCCTCTACAACAATTTCAACATGAGCGCCTTTCTCTCCCTGGTGTCCATGATCATCGTCTCCATCTTTTTCATCACCTCGGCCGACTCGGCCACCTTCGTGGTGGGCATGATGACCTCCGGCGGCAGCCTGGAGCCCAAAACCGGCCTGAAGGTCTTCTGGGGGCTGGTCTGTTCGTCCATCGCCGCCATGCTGCTGGTGGCCGGCGGATTGAAGGCGATCCAGACCGTCTCCTTCGTGGTTTCCTTTCCCTTCATGATCCTGATGATCTTCATGGCCTGGTCGTTCATCAAAGCCATCTCGGCCGAGGCAGTCGTCGCCAAAACACCGCGAAAACGCAAATCGGCAGGCCGGCCTCCGGAAATCGCCGCTGCGGTGGAAGCCACCCCGAGCGAGTCTACCTAAGGAGTCGGAACCATGTACGGATATGCCGGAAGCATTCTTCGCATCAACCTGTCCACCGGGGCCATCGCAACCGCACCCCTGGACGAGACGCTGGCGGACCGGTTCATCGGCGGCCGCGGGTTCGTGGCCAAGCTGCTCTTCGACGAACTGCCGCGGGGCATCGACCCCTACGGTGAGAAAAATCTCTTCATCGCCGCCACGGGGCCGTTGTCCGGTCACCTGCTTCCGGCCAGCGGCAAGACCCACTTCGGCACCAAATCGCCGGCCACCGGCGGCTATGCGGACAGCAACATGGGCGGCCATTTCGGCCCGGCATTGAAGTATGCCGGCTACGACGTGCTGATCCTGACCGGGTGTGCACCCGTGCCCAGCTACCTGTTCATCGACGACGGACGGGTGGAGATCCGGCCGGCCGATGCCTACTGGGGCCAGGGGGCGCTGAGTTGTGAAAAAAATCTGAAAACGGATCTGGGCGAGGACTTCCAGATCCTGACCATCGGACCGGCCGGTGAGAAAAAGGTCCGCTACGCCTGCCTCTCCCACGATTTCGGCCGTCAGGCCGGGCGCAGTGGGGTGGGGGCCGTGCTGGGATCCAAGCGCATCAAGGCCATCGCCGTGAGAGGGACGGGCTGCCTGCCGGTCTTCGACCTGCAAAAAGCCTTCGCAGCCGGCAAGGCGGCTTACAGGAAGGTTTCCGCCAAACCCGGATTCACCGAGTGGACGCCCGAAGGCACCGCCGGCATCACCAATTGGTGCAACGAAGTTGGCGTCTTTCCCACGCGCAACTTCCAGACGTCGTTTTCCGACCATTACGAGGCGATCAACGGCAAGGCGATTCTCAAGCAGCTGAAGATCACCGACAAGGGCTGCTACTGCTGTCCGACGCCCTGCGGCAAATACGGCCATACCAAGACCACGCTGGGCAACGCCTACGTGGAAGGTCCCGAGTACGAGACCATCGCCCTGTTCGGCGGCAACTGCGAACTCAAGACCATCGAGGAGGTCGCCTACGCCAATTACCTGTGCGACGAACTGGGTGTGGACACCATCTCCGCCGGCGCGGTAATCTCCTGGGCCGTCGAATGCTTTCAAAAGGGCATTCTCAACGAAGCGGAGATCGGCCGGTCGATCCGCTTCGCCGACCTGGAGACGGTCGCCTATCTGCTGGGGAAGATTGTCGCCCGCGAGGGAATTGGCGATTTACTGGCCGAAGGCGTGAAAAAGGCGGCCGCAAAGACGGGTCAGGGATCAGATACCTTCGCCATTCACGTCAAGGGGCTGGAGTGGACCGGTTACGAGTGCCGCAATGCGCCTTCCATGATGCTGGCCTATATGACGGCCGACATCGGCGCCCATCACGCCCGGGCCTGGGTGCTGGGCCACGACATGGCGGGGGCCTGGACCAACGTCAACGACCTGGTGCAAAGCGGCGGCAAGGTGGAGCGGCAGCCCCCGGCGCAAGTCAGGCAGGAGAGCGCCGGCTACGTGATCGATTCCCAGCACACGCGTCCCCTGTTCGACGCCCTGGGCGTCTGCCGCCTGCAGCTCATGGAACTGGGCTTCGAGGTGGAGAACTACGCCGAACTCTTCCATCTCATCACCGGAAAAAAACGCACCTGGCAGGAGATGCTGGGCGTGTCCGAACGCATCTGGAACCTGACGCGCTGCATCTCGGCCCGGGAGATCGAGGGCTTTGGCCGCAGTTGGGACTACCCGCCAGAACGTTTTTCGACCGAGCCGGTCACCAGCGGCCCTAACAAGGGCTATTTTATTCCCAGGGAAAAGTTGGAACGACTGCTGGACTGGTATTACGAGGCCAGGGGCTGGGACGCCAACGGACTGCCCACCCGGGAAACACTGGCGCGATTGGGGCTCGAAGATGAGGCCGATACCTTGCGTGCCGAAGGCGTTCTGGCCGCTTAACCTCTTCAGGGGGACGAGACATGCGAAAAATACTCACTCCGGAAGCATTTGGCCAGGAAACCGCCGACGCCGTGGTCATCGGCGGGGGGATCATCGGCGTGGCAACGGCTTTCTGGCTCTCCCGAGCCGGGCTCACCACCATCCTGGTGGAGATGCGCGACGGCCTCTCCACGTTGACCACCACGGCGTCCATCGAATCCTTCCGGGCCCAGTTCACCGAACCGGCCATGGCAGCCCTGGCCAAGGAATCCATCGACGTGTGGGAGAACTTTGCCAGCGTCACCGGCCTGGAGGGATATGAAATCGACCTGCACCATGGCGGCTATCTGTTCTTGACCACCGAAGCGGACATGGTGGCCGAGGTGCAGGCCACCGTCAAGGCGTATCACCAGGTCGGTGTGACCGACTCGGAATACCTCACCGGTGAGGAGATTCTCAAGCGCTGGCCCTGGCTGAACCCGGAAATCAAGGCCGGCGCCTTCCGCGCCAGGGACGGCTGGTTTTCGGCCCACGAAGTGACCCAGGGCTTCGCCCGAGCCGCCGACAAGGCGCGCTTTTACGTGCGCACTCGAGCCACGGGTGTCGAAACCGATGCCCAGGGGGTCTGCGCGGTGACCACCGACCGGGGGCGCATCAACACCCGGGTGGTGGTCAACGCGGCCGGGCCGTTCGCCATCACCGTGGGCCGGTGGGTGGGCTTGGAGTTGCCTATCTACCAGATGCGCCGCCAGCGCGTCTTTGTGGCGCCCCATCCCAAGATTCCCAAGGATGCGCCCTTGATCATGGACGTGGACAACGAATCCTACTGGCGGCCCGAGACCGGCGGCGCCTTGCTGGGCTGGCACGATCCCGAAGAGCAGAAGAGCGACCCCATGGAAGACCCCCAGGGTGACTGGGATTTTCCGGCCTTCACCCTGGAAATGTGTTCGCGCCTGAGCCCCTTCTGGAGCGAGGTGGTCGACGACCTCAGGCAGGAAGACCTGTCGGTTTACGCCGGGCAGTATGTGCACGCGCCCGATGACCAGCCCCTGATAGGCCCGGTGGCGAATGTTCCGGGTTTTTTCCTCAACTGCGCCTACTGGCCCGGTGTGATGCTGTCGGCGGCCGCCGGCCGCTGGACCTGCGACCTGATCACCGGGGGGATGAAGCCCGAGGACAACCCGCTGCGGTTGAGCCGCTTCGAAGAGGGGCTGGCGACGCCGCCGGGGGCGTTTATGCGCGGCAGACATTAGTGTGCCGCCAGAAACGAGGGATTTTGCCCGATATCTGCGTCACGTTCAAAATTTACTCCTCGGAATATCACCCCTATACCTGCGGGTAAATTTTTCGCAAGCCTTGATCTCGGCCAAAATCCATCGTTTCTGGATAGAGACTGGCGTAGAAATTGTTATCGTTGGAAAGACCTCATAAAGGCCAGGGTCGGGGTTGAATTGTCATCGCGGACATGCTGCAGTCTGGATCCTTTCGGTGAGAATGCCACTCAAAATGGATGAATGGCGAACGTAGGAGAAATCGTCATGGGCAAGAAGATGAAACTGGGACTGCATACCTACACCCTGCACCTATGGGGGCTGGGACAGAACTGGGGCATCGTGGCAGACCCGCGTCCCAAGGCGATGAATCTGACCCAACTGATGGACAAGGCGGTGGAATGGGGCCTGGACGGATTGCACATCACCGGATGTGACCTGGAGTCCAAGGACGACGACCGCCTCAGAGAGGTTCGGGAGGCCGCCCAGTCACACAATCTCTATCTGGAGTATAATTGTTCGCGGGACGAGGAGTTCGATCCACGCCTTTCCGACGGCGTTGAAGCAGGCATCCGGATCGCCGAACAGCTCGGTGCCGACCTGACCAAGCTCAGCCTGGACATCCGGCGGCCCCGGCCGCTCTACGGCAGCTGTTTTCACCCGGAAGTCATGCGGCAGCTGTGCGACTGCCATGATGAGGTCGCCGCGGTGCTGCCTTTGCTGGAGCACACCGGCATCAAACTGGCATTGGAAAACCATACCGAGACGTTTGCCGATGAGATCCTGTGGCTGATCGAGAAAATCAATCATCCCCTCGTCGGTGCCTGTGTTGATACGGTCAATTCCATGGGGGTACTCGAGAATCCCGAAACCGCCGTCAACAAGTTGGCCCCCTACGCCCTCTGCAACCATTTTTGCGACCACAAGCTCGACCGGGATTCGTTCGGCATCCGTTTCCACGGGGTGGCCCTGGGCGACGGGGACATCGACTGTTTCAAGACCTACCGGACCATCCGGGAGCTGTCCCCGACCGACCGGATCACCTTCGAAATCGAATGGGATATGGGGGCGGACTCTCTGGAAGTGGCCCGGGAAAAGGAGATGGATGCCTGCATCCGGAGTATCAGATACGCCCGTGACGTGCTCGAGATTGGGCGTTGATTGGTGAGCTTCCGGAACCGGACAAGATGCACTCGTCGGTAAGTTGGTTTTGCTTGCCGAAGAAAGATGAACAAGACAAACAATGGAGGAGAATCCCTATGCAGCGGTTTGAGTATTTTACCGACGACGATGTCCAAAAGATTCACGAAGCGACCTTGCACGTGCTGGAAACGGTAGGTGTGGATTTCGGTTATGCACCCGCCGTGGCGGTGTTCAAGAAGGCCGGCTGCAAGGTGGATGGGCAGCGCGTTTTTCTCTCCCCCAAGATGGTCATGGAACAGGTGGCCAAGGCGCCCTCGGAATATACCCTGCAAGCGCGCAACCCGGAGAAGAACGTGGTCATCGGCGGCGATCATATCGCCTACATTCCCTGTTACGGCCCTCCCTTTGTCCACGACCTGGACCGGGGCCGGCGCGAATCCACCCTGGAAGACTACACCAACTTCGTTAAGCTCTCCTACGCCAGCAAGAGTATCGACATCACCGGCGGCATGATGGCCGAACCCAACGACGTTCCCCATGCGCGGCGCAACGCCGAGATGATCTATGCCTCCATGCGCTATTCGGACAGGCCTTTCATGGGCGGCGCCATCGGGGCCGAGGCGGCCCGCGAAACCATCGAGATGGCCGCCATTTTGTTCGGTTGTTCGGAGGCGGACCTGGCCGAGAAGATGCCCATGATCAGCATCCTGTGCACCCGCACGCCCCTGGCCTATGACGACCGCATGCTCGGCGCGATCATAGAATATGCCAAGGCCGGCATGCCGCAGTTGATCTCTTCGCTCTCCATCGCCGGCGCGACATCTCCGGTGACCATGGAGGGCACCCTGGTGGTCCAGAATGCCGAAGTCCTGGCCGGCATCGTGCTGACTCAGCTGATCCGTGAAGGTACGCCGGTGGTCTTCTCCGGTTCATCTTCGGCCGCGGCCATGCGGTACGGCACCCTGAGCATCGGCGCCCCGGAGATGGCGGTCAATACGGCGGCCACGGCGCAGATGGCAAGATTCTACGGCATCCCCAGCCGGGGGGGCGGCGCCATCACCGATTCCAAGCTGCCCGATGCCCAGGCCGGCATGGAGTCCATGATGAGCCAGCTCATGGCCACCTTGTCCGGCGTTCACTTCGTGCTGCACTCCGCCGGTATTCTGGAAGGCTACATGGCGGCCTCCTATGAAAAGTTCATCCTCGATGACGAGATCTGTGGTATGTGCAAACGCATCAAGCGTGGCGAGAAGGCCGATCCGGAAAAACTGGCGCTGGAGGTGATAGCTCAGGTTGGACCCGGGGGTGAGTACCTCACCAACATGCATACCTTCAAGAATTTCCGCAACGAGTTCTATGCACCGATCATGGAGCAGAAAGATGCTTACGCCGGCTGGAAGGAGAAGGGTGGTGAATCCATCGAGAAGGTCGCCAACCGAAAGTGGAAGGAGATTCTCGCGGCCTACCAGGAGCCGGCCATGCCGGACGATACCTTGCGTGAGCTGGATGCCTATATCGAAAAGAAATACGGCAAATAGCGACCAAACAGGAGGTTCAACATGGGAATGACTACGGACGAACTTACCTTCAAACCGCGTCTTCAGGTCGTCAACGACGCACAGATTGCCCAGATTCATGTGGCAACATTGGATGTGCTCGAACGTACCGGCATCAAAATTACGCATCCGAAAGCCTTGGAACTCCTCGCCGGCGCGGGCGCACGGGTCAACGGCGACCGGGTCAAGATTCCCGGGTGGCTGGTGGAAGATGCCATTCGCACTGCGCCGTCACGCGTCGTGCTGGCCAAGCGCACCGGTGAGCGCACCGTATTTCTCGAACGGGACAAAAGCTTTTTCGGACCCAGCCTGGACTGCGTCGACTATATGGATCCTGCCACCCACGAACGCTCGCGGTTCATCAGCGACAACGTCAAAACCACGGCTGCCCTGTGCGACGCGCTGCCCAACTTTCAGTGGTGCATGACCATCGGTATGGCCGAGGACGTGCCCGCCGACATCGCCGACCGGGTCATCGCCCGCAAAGTATTCGAAAACTGTGAAAAACCGCTGGTTTTTTGCTGCAAGGACACCAACAGCGTCAAGGACACCTATGAAATGGCCTTGCTGCTGTGCGGCGGCAGGGAGAAGTTCGACGAGGCCCCCACCATCGTGCACTACTCCGAGCCCATTTCACCGCTGGTCTACTTCGACCCGGCCATCGACAAGGTCATGTACTGCGCCGAAAACCGCATCCCGCTGATCAACTTCCCGGCGCCCCAGTGCTGCGGCAGTTCACCGGCCACCTTCGCCGGAGCGTTGGTCCAGGCCAGTGCCGAATCCCTCAGCGGCCTGGTGGTCCACCAATTGGTCAACCCTGGTGCCCCCTTTATCTACGGGGCCTTTACCACCATCATGGACATGCGCTCGACCATCTTTTCCTACGGTGCCGTCGAGATGAGCTTGATGACGGCGGCCATGGCCCAGATGGCCCAAAACTACGGGCTGCCCTTCTTCGGCACCGCCGGTGCCACGGACGCCAAGTTCTGCGACGCCCAGGCCGGTGCCGAGGCGGCCTGGCAGATCCTGTCGGCTGCCGCAACCGGCTCGGGCCTGGTGCACGACTGCAGCAGCTGGATGGACCACGGCTCCGTGGCCTCGCCAGAATTCATGGTGCTGGTGCACGACATCGTCGATTCGGTCAACCATTACATGCAGGGCATCCCGGTCACCGAAGAAACCCTGGCCCTGGATGTGATCCACCGGGTGGGTCCGGGAGGTCACTACCTCCAGGACCCCCACACCCTCAAGAACTTCAAAAAAATTAAATACTCCGAGATTTTTGAACGCATGGTCTATGATCAATGGAAGGGTGCTGGTGCCAAGCAATTCGAACAACGTCTCCAGGAAGTGACCCTGAAAAAGATGGCGCATCGGCCGGAACCGTTGTCGGAAGAAACTATAAAGGCCTTGGATGATATGCAGAAAAGTTGGAAATGAAAGAGGTTTTCTAAGCCAATCAATTCAATTTGCATAAAGGAGAGAGAATCATGACCACCCAGGACATTTTCAACGCAGTACTGGCCTTTGACGAGGAAACGGTAAAGACCAAGACCCAGGCGGAGCTGGACGGCGGCACGGACATCGGCGCCATCTTGAACGACGGGCTGATCAGCGCCATGGACGAGGTGGGCGAGCGCTTTTCGACCGGCGAGCTGTTCGTGCCCGAGATGCTCATGGCGGCCCAGGCCATGAAGGCGGGCCTGAAGATTTTAAAGCCTCATCTTTCTGCCGGCCAGAGCAAGAGCAAGGGCGTCGTGGTGATCGGCACGGTCAAGGGCGACCTGCACGACATCGGCAAGAACCTGGTTTCGATGATGATGGAAGGGGCCGGATTCGAGGTGGTGGACCTGGGGGTGGACGTGGAGAGCGAGACGTTTGTCAAGACGGCGGCGGAGAAGGGTGCCGACGTGATCGCGCTGTCGGCGCTGCTGACCACGACCATGCCGGCCATGCAGAGCACGGTGGCGGCCGTCAAGGAGGCCGGCATGGCCACGCGCACGATCATCGGGGGCGCGCCGGTGACCCAGGCCTTTGCCGACCAGATCGGTGCCGACGGCTACAGCGCCGACGCCCCGGGCGCGGTCAAGCTGGTCAAGCAGCTGATGGCCTGACGGCAGGCTGAAGGTTGAAGGCTTTGGGCTATAGGCTATAGGTTGAAGGCGGCAGGTGCGGCGCTGAGTCGCACCGGTCAATTTTTTCACGCAAACCCAGGAGCAACACCCATGATCATCATCGGCGAACTGATCAACGCCAGCCGCAAGGCGATCAAGGCGGCCATCGAGGACCAGGATGCGACAACCATTCAAAAGATAGCCAAGGACCAGGCCGAGGCCGGGGCGGACTACATCGATGTCAATGCCGGCATCTTCGTGGGCCGGGAGCCCGAGTACCTCAAGTGGCTGGTGCAGACTGTGCAGCAGGCGGTCGACAAACCCTGCGCCATCGACAGCCCGGACCCGGCCGCGATCGCGGCGGCCTTGGCCGTCCACAAGGGCACCCCCATGATCAACTCGATTAGCCTGGAAAAAGATCGCTACGAGAAGCTGATGCCGATCGTGGCCGGCACGGACATTAAGGTGATCGCCCTGTGCATGAGCGACAGGGGCATGCCCCAGACCGTGGCCGACCGCCTGACGATCGCCGAGCAACTGGTGGGCGGTCTTTTGGACAAGGGGGTCCGGGTGGACAACATCTTCGTGGACCCGCTGGTGCAGCCGGTGTCGGTCAACAACACCTTCGGGATGGAGTTCATCGACGCCATCGAACAGATCGTGGCGCGCTTTCCGGGGGTCCACACGGCCTGCGGGCTGAGCAACATCAGCTACGGTCTGCCGGCGCGCAAGTTCATGAACCGGACCTTCATGACCATGGCGATCGCCAAGGGGCTGGACGGGGCGCTGGTCGACCCGCTGGACGACCGCATGATGGCGGCCATCGTTGCCGCCGAGGCCCTGGCCGGCCGGGACAACTTCTGCATGAACTACCTCAAGGCCTTTCGGGCCGGGCGGTTCAATGAATAGCCGTATTCCGGCCGGCGTGTCCGGATTTGCCCTCACGGCCTGCTGATTGCGTCAAAATATTTTCGCCGTATATAGCAAAAATTTTTTCGATAAAGCAAACAAATTTACGGTTGCGGTTTTGCGCGAAAACGGATGCCGCTTTGATCGAAACTACAAAAAAATGGCTAACAAAACGGTATTAAAGAGATTAACCGCGATTTCAGATGGCCTTGTAAGTTTATGAATCCGCATCAGTGGTTGCGGTATGTTTATTGCGTTCGCATTGGTCTACCGCCAATTGTCGGCATCATTGATTTTCACCCGGCAGCGCTTAACCCCAATTTCCAATGGAGGAACCCATGAGAGGAAAAACGCGTATCGTGAGTGTTGTGCTGGCCTGTTTGGCCGTGACCCTGTTGGCCGGCCCGGCCATGTCGGCCCAGACGCTGAAAGTCGGTGTCCTGGGGCCGTTTACCGGCCCGTCGGCCAAGAACGGGGCCGAGTTCAAGGCCTCGGTCGAGATGGCCCTGGAGAAGATTGACTACACGGTCGGTGACTACAAGCTCGAGATCGTCTGGATCGACAGCCAGAGCGACCCGGCCAAGGCCGCCAGCGCCTACGCCGAGGCGGTCGAACGCAAGGGCATCGACTGCGCCATACACAACTGGCACAGCTCGGTGGCCGTGGCGGCCATGGACGTGGCGGCCCAGTACAAGATTCCGCACTGGTTTGGCTTCGGTGCCACCGAAGTGGTCAACGAGAAGTGGAAGGCCGACCCGGCCAAGTACAGCTACTGGGGCGGAAAGGGCTGGCCGATCCCGGCCAAGATGGCTCTGGGATACGTCGAGTGTCTGGAAAACGCCATCGCCGCGGGCACCTGGACACCCAAAAGCAAGACGGTGGCCATCTACGGCGAGGACAGCGACTGGGGCCGCAGCCTGGGCGGCGCCCTGAAGGGCTTTTTCGCCGACAAGGGCTGGGAAATCGTATCCGAGGATTATTTCCCGCTGACCCAGACCGATTTCTACCCGCTGCTGGGCAAATACAAGAAAGAAGATGTTGCTGTCCTGGCCGGCACCTCCACGGCCGCCCCGACCATGACGGCCTTTGTCAAGCAGGTCGGTGAAGTCGGTTTGAACTCTGTGATCATCGCCGACGGCCTGGGCTGGATGGGCGACTGGTACACCATGGCCGGCCCGGCCTCCAACGGCGTGCTGGACATGATTCCGCAGCTGACCACCCCGGAAGCCAAGCAATGGGCGGCCGACATCAAAGCCAAATATGGGTTCAACCCCAGCCCGTCGGCCGGCGGCCTGTGCTACGACGGCACCAACATGTTCATCAAGATCTTGAAGGTCACCCTGGAAAAGCAGGGCAAACTGGACAAGGAGAGCATCCACAAGACCTTCGTCGAAGAGGTCCACACGGGCAAGCTGACCTTCGGCAAGGCCGACGGCGCCTTGATCATGAACGAGTACCGCTACAATGCCGAGAGCATTCCGGACCCGGTCGTGGCCAAGGACGGCTACTACTTCCCGGTCATTCAGTACACCGAGGGCAAAGGACAGATCGTCTTTCCGGAGGACTGGAAAGAGACCGAATTCCAGGCCAAATAAACGCGCTGTCCGTTTACCCGGGCGGGGCCGGGCATATCCCGGCTCCGTCCGCGCAGTGGATGCCGACCCAACGAGAAGACACCCATGATCCTACTGGAGACCCACGAGTTAACCAAGCAGTTCGGTGGGCTGACCGCGGTCAATGCGGTTTCCATGCACATCGAGGAAGGCGACATCGTGGGGCTGATCGGCCCCAACGGCGCCGGCAAGACCACCCTGGTCAACGCCATCGCCGGTCTGAACCCGCCCACCTCGGGCCGGGTGATCCTGTTCGGCGAGGAGACCACCGGCAAACCGCCTGAAAAGATGTGCCGGCGGGGGTTGTCGCGCACGTTCCAGATCCCGGTTCCCTTTCCCAAGATGACCGTGCTGGAAAACGTGATGACCGCGGCCATTTTCGGCAACCCGCCAGGCCGCGTCAAGGATCCCGCGGCCCACAGCCGCAAGATGCTCGAGTTCGTCGACTTTCCCATCGCCGAGGAGACCATCAGCGAGCAGCTCAACACGGTGCAGCTCAAGCGCCTGGACCTGGCCCGGGCCCTGGCCAGCGGCCCGAAGATGCTTTTTCTGGACGAGCTGGCCTCGGGGCTGAGCGAGGGGGAGCTCAAGGACATGATCACCCTGATTTTCAAAATCCGCGACCAGGGTATCACCATTTTGATGATCGAGCACATCATGCAGCTGATCATGAACCTGTGCAACCGGCTGGTGTGCATCCAGTTCGGCACCAAGATCGCCGAAGGCCCCACCGAACAGGTGGCCAACGACCCGGTGGTCACCAAGGCCTACCTGGGCGATGCGGCGGACGGCTGCGTACCCGAAGACCAACAACCGGTATAGGGAAAGGGCTGATTTCGGACGGCTTCGTAAAAGGTCCGAGATTGAGGCCTGCCAGTGCCGAGGAGCGAGGCGTAAAGGAAATTACGCCGCAGCGACGAGGGAAGAAGCGTAACGCAGATATCGGGCTTTTTGCGGAGCTGTCAACAGGGAGACGCGATGCTACTGGAAGTCAACAACCTCAATGCCGGCTACGGCTTTTTGCAGATCCTGCGCGACGTGTCGCTGACCGTGGACACCGGCGAGTACGTCTGCCTGGTCGGCCCCAACGGGGCCGGCAAGAGCACGACCCTCAAGACCATCGCCGGGCTGGTCGCGCCCATGAGCGGCCAGATCCTGTTCAAGGGCGAGCCCATCGGCGGGTTGCCGGGCAACAAGGTGGCCCGCAAGGGCATCGCCCTGGTCTCCGAGGCCATGAACCTGTTCGTCAACATGACCGTGCAGGAGAACCTGGCCATGGGGGCCTACACCATCCGGGACAAACGGCTGCAAAAAGAGCGCCTGGCCTTTGTCTACGACCTGTTCCCGCGCCTGGTGGAGCGGCGCAACCAGCTGGCCGGGACCATGAGCGGCGGGGAGCGCAAGATGCTGGCCATCGGACGCGGACTGATGTCCAATCCGACCCTGCTGCTGGTGGACGAGCCCTCCTTCGGCCTGGCCCCGATCCTGACCGAAAACGTGTTCGCCAGCCTGGACACCCTGGTCGGACAGGGCATGACCATCATGCTGGTCGAGCAGAACGTGACCAAGACCCTGGCGGTGACCGACCGGGGCTACGTGCTTGAAAACGGCCGTATCGAGCTGTCGGGCAGCAGCCGGGACCTGGCCTGCGACGCCCATGTGCGCAAGGTGTTTCTAGGGGTCTGACAGGGAAAGGAAGAGGTTCATGGTTGAACAGGCGGAAAAGCGCATCTGGGAGCGCATCGTCAAGTGGGGCGGGTCGGCGGCCGGGCTGGCGGTGATCCTGACCGTGGTCGTGGCCGTTGCGGCCACCCTGGACCGCGGTCCCTACGTGCTGGTCAACACGGTGGTCACCGGCGGCATGCTGGCCCTGGTGGCCATGGGGCTGGCCCTGGTGTTCGGCGTCATGAACATTCCCATGTTCGCCCACGGCGAGTACTTCATGATCGGCTCGCTGACGGCCTACTACGTGTTCACGCCCATCAACGCCTACATCACCACCCACCCCGACTCGCCCATGGCCGTTGTGGGTCCGCTGCTGACCATCGTGGCGGCCATGATCGTGGGCGCTTTGGCCGGGGTGGTGTCGGAGGTGCTGGTCTTTTCGCAGCTGCGCAAGCGCAGCCGCGAGAACTGGGTCATGAACTCTTTTTTGCTGACCGTGGGGTTGTCGGTGGTACTGGTCAACGCCCACCAGCTCTTTTTCGGGGCCGACTTCAAGGGCATTACCCAGTACTGGTCGGGCATGCCGATCACAATTCTGGACGTGTTCATCTCGCGCGACCGGGTCATGAGCTTTTCCCTGGCGGCGGTCGTGGTGGCGGCCTTCTGGTTCTTCATGACCTACACCCGCACGGGGCGGGCCATCCGGGCCGTCTCCCAGGACGAAAGCGGCGCCCTGATGGTGGGCATCGGCCTCAAGGGCATTTTGCTGCTGACCATGTCGCTCTCTTGTTCGCTGGCGGCCATCGCCGGGGCCAGCTTGCTGTTCATGTACCCGGCCTACCCGGCTGTGGGGCTGGAACCCTTGTACATGGCCTGGTTCGTGGTGATCCTGGCCGGGTTGGGCAACGTTCTCGGGGCGGTGATGGGCGCCTTCATGGTGGCCCTCTTGAAGGTGCTGACCGTGGAGTACATCGGTTCGGGCTGGGATTTCGTGGTTCCCTCGGCCCTGATCATCGTGGTGCTGATTTTCAAGCCCAGCGGCATATTCGGCAGCGAAGTGCGCGGCATCCTGGACAAATAGCGGAGGATCCATGGACCAAACCAACCCTTTTGACAAGCTGCTGAACCTGCTGTGCTTCACCCCGGCCGGCCTGCTGGCTCTGACGGTGCTGTTCGTGCTGCCGCTGATCCCGCCCTTCGACCAGGAGTACCTGCTGCGCTGGCTGATCAGCGCGGCCTTCATCGCCTCGCTGGCCGTGGCCTTCGACTTTACGGCCGGGTTCATCAACATCGTCAACTTCGGCTATGCGGCCATCATGGGGCTGGGAGGCTACACCTCGGCCATCCTGGCCGAGCGCATCGGGTTGAACCCCTGGCTGGGTATGCTGTCCGGGGCCCTGCTGGCGGCCTTTCTGGGGTTCGTGATCGGGGCGATCACCCTGCGGCTGCGCGGCATCTTCGCCGCCTGCCTGGCCTGGTTCTTCGGCCTGGCCCTGATGGGGCTGGCCACCAAGATGGTATGGCTGACGCGCGGTCCGCTGGGCATGCGCGTGGACCGGCTGTTCGAGACCCAGTCCAACCTGCCATACTACTACCTGTGCCTGGTCATGATGGTGGTTATCTATATCACCTGCAAGTGGTGCACGCGCACCAAGATGGGCCTGGCCTTCAAGGCCATCGGTCAGAACATGGAGGCGGCGCGCACCTCGGGGATCAGCCCGGTCTTCTACCGGCTGGTCAACTTCACCCTGAGCTGCGCCATGGCCGGCTGGATGGGGGGCTTTTACGCCCACTACTACGGCATCTTGACCCCGGACATGATGCACACCGCCAAGACGGTGGAGGTTCTGGCGGTGGCCTACATCGGCGGCCGGGGCAGCCTGTGGGGCGGGGCGGCGATCGCCTTTCCGTTCATCTTCGCCATGGAGCTGGTGCGCTCGTCGCTGACCACCCTGCCGGGCCTGAACCTGCTCTTATACGGCCTTTTGCTGATCCTAGTCATGATCTACTACCCCGGCGGCTTCGCCCAGTTCTTCGACACCTATTTTCGCCGTACCAAGAACAAAGCCATGGACTATTTGTTCAACGGCGCCCTGGGCGGCGCCCGGTGAGTTGAGATCGAATAAACATTTGAAATGAAAAATGAAACTATCGGTGCCGCCAATGCACCGACACCATACCTGTTTCCGAAAGGAGAGACAACGACATGAAAACACAAGCACGCGTGGTGGTTATCGGTGGGGGCGCCATCGGCGTTAGCGTGGCCTATCACCTGGCCAAGTACGGCTGGAACGATGTGGTCCTGATCGAAAAACACGAGCTCACCTCGGGCTCCACCTGGATGGCGGCCGGCAACTGCTCCTTCTTTCACGGCAACTACTACTGCACCCAGGTCAACATGAAGAGCATCGAGATTTACCAGCAGCTGGAAGCCGAAACCGGCCAGAGCGTGGGCTGGCACACCACCGGCTCCATCCGCACGGCCGACAACCTCGGGCGCATGGAAGAGCTGGGTTACGTTTACAGCATGAACCGCTGCCTGGGACTGGACGTGAGCTGGATCACCCCGCAGCAGATGCAGGAGATGCACCCGCTGATCAACACCGAGGGCATCATGGGCGGCCTCTACTGGCCCGACGACGGCGACGTGGACCCCAACGGCATCACCATGGCCATGAGCATCGGGGCCAAAAAGCACGGCGCTGAAATCAACACCCACACCCAGGTGACCGGCATCGACCGCACCGCCGCCGGCGAGTGGCGGGTGCAGACCGACAAGGGCGACATCACCTGTGAGTTCGTGGTCAATGCCGCCGGCCTGTGGGCGCCGGAAGTGGCCCGCATGGTAGGCCTGGACATTCCCTCCATCGCCGGCGAACACACCCACATTCTCTTCGAGGCCATCGACGCGGTCGAGCACCGCGACACCTACCTGCCGCTGGTGCGCGACCCCGACCGCAGCATCTACATCCGCCAGGAGATGGACAGCCTGATCCTGGGACTTTACGAAAGCAAGGTCAAACAGTGGCACCCGCGCGGTGTGCCATGGGACTACGCCCAGACCGAGCTGCAGCCGGATATCGACCACATCGCCGATTTCATCGAAAACGGCATCTACCGCTTCCCGATCATGGGCGAGACCGGCTTCAAGCACGTCACGGACGGTCCCATCACCTACACCCCCAACGGCGACCCCCTGGTAGGGCCGGCTTACCCGCTCAAGAATTTCTTCCACGCCTGCGGCTACAGCTTCGGTATCACCCAGGCCGGCGGCATCGGCCACTATCTGGCCGGCTGGATCATGAACGGCGAGCCCGAGATCGATCTGTGGCCGGTGGACAGCCGCCGCTACGGCAGCTATGCCAACTGGGCCTACAACCACGAGAAGATCGAGGACACCTATCCGCGCCTTTATGCCATTATCTGCCCCAACGACTGGCGCGACGCCGCGCGGCCCAACCGCACGGCCCCCATTTACGAATACCAGAAACAGGCCGGTGCGGTCTTCGGCGATTACTACGGCTGGGAGTGTCCCAACTACTTCAGCGACAATTCCGCCGGCAACCGTGAAAACCCGGGCTGGAAACGCAACAACACCTTCGACATCGTCGGCGCCGAGTGCCGGCACGTCATGGAGAAGGTGGGACTGCTGGATCTGTCGCGTTTCGCCAAGACCCAAATTACCGGCCCCGGCGCCGAGGCCTGGCTCAACCAGATGACCTGCCAACGCGTGCCGTCCGCGGTCGGCCGCATCGCCCTGGCACCCATGCTGGACCCCGACGGCAATTTCAAATCGGACATGACTGTCACCAAGACCGATGAGAACGCCTATTTCTGCGTGACCGCCTCGGTGGGCAAGCGCCATGACCAGCACTGGATGATGCAGAACCTGCCCGACGACGGCAGCGTTTGCATGGCGGATGTGACCTACCGGATGGGCTGTCTGGTGCTGGCCGGGCCCCGAAGCCGGGACGTACTGGCCAAGGCCGCCTACGACGATGTATCCAACGCGGCCTTTGCCTTCGGCACCAGCCGCGAGATCTACGTGGGACGCATCAAGTGCCGGGTCAACCGCATGAACTACGTGGGCGAACTGGGCTACGAGATCTTCCATCCCATCGAGTCCCAGATCGCGCTCTACCAGACCCTTGTGGCGGCCGGGGCCGATTTCGACCTGAAAATGTTCGGCATGTACGCCATGGAGGCCATGCGCCTGGAAAAGGGCTACCTGGCCTGGAAGAGCGAGATGAATCGTCACCACACGCCCCTGGAGACCAACGTGGCCTGGACCGTGAAAATGGACAAGGACTTCATCGGCAAGGCCGGCCTGGAGAAACAAAAGGCCGCGGGTGTTCCCCGACAGCTGGTGTGCCTGGTCTGCCAGGCCGAAGACGCCGACCCCTGGGGCTACAATCCGATCTTCAACGGCGACGAGATCGTCGGCATGACCTCTTCGGGTGGGTATGGTCACCGTACCGAAAAAAGCATCGCCTTGGGCTATGTGCCTCCCGCGCTGGCGGCCCCGGGAACACGGCTGGAGGTGGAGGTGCTGGGCAAAAAGCTGCCCGCCGAAGTGGTGGCCATGCCGCTTTACGACCCTATGAACGAGCGCATGAAAAATTAAAAAGATCACGACAAAGGATGCCATTATGCAGATCTATGTGTGCGTGAAACACGTGCCCGACACGGCGGCCAACATCAAGATCGTCGGCGAAACCGGGTTTGATGACGCCGGTTGCAAGTTCATCGCCAATCCCTATGACGAATACGCCGTCGAACAGGCCGTACGGCTGGTGGAGAAGAACGGCGGCGAGGTAATCGTGGTCAGCGTGGGCAAGCCGACCGCTGTGGCCACCATCCGTGCAGCCATGGCCATGGGCGCCCACCGCGGGATCCTCGTCACCGTGGACAGCCAGTTTACCGACAGCCAGATCACGGCCCGGGCCCTGGCTGCGGCCATCGAGCAGGACGGCCAAGCGGACATCATCTTCACCGGAAAGGGCGCCGTGGACAGCGAGGGCTTTCAGACGCTTTACCGTCTGGCCGGTGCCATGAACCTGCCGGTGATCAACGAAATCAATAAAATGGAGCTTGTCGACGGCAAGGCCACGGTGAGCCGTGAGGTCGGCGGTGGGGCCCGCGAAGTACTCGAGGTCTCCCTGCCGTGTGTGCTGGGCACCACCAAGGGCCTCAACGAGCCGCGCTACCCCAAATTTCCCGACATCATGAAGGCCAAGAAAAAGCCCGTCAAGGAGATCGCCCTGGCCGATCTGAACATTTCCAGCGACGGTGCCCAGAGCGCGCTGATAGCGCTTGAAAAGGTGCCCGAACGCAGTGGTGCCAAGATGCTGGAGGGCGATGTGCGCCAGGCGGTGGAGGAGTTGGTCAGGATACTGAAGGAAGAAGAGAAAGTCATCTGACGCTTGGAAACGGTATCTTGTGATCCGGTCCGGCGTTCGCACATTTTTTCCATCCTCAACGCAGCGCTGCTGCGCCTGCGGTGAAAAAATACTGCGACCTTGCCCCGAAACACAAGCTGCCGCTTCCAGAAAGACCCCGATACTGGCAACTGCCACGCTAAGATAAGGAGTAACGTTATGACGACCATCGGTGTTTTGGTTGAAACCGAAGACGGCGCGGTCAAAGAGACCAATTTCGGTGTGCTGACGGCCGCTCGCGGCCGGGGCGATCGGACGATCATCGCCCTGATGCTGGACGGGTCCGCTGAGAAGGCCAAGGAGATCCTTGGCAAATACGGTGCTCACAAAGTCGTTCAGGTGTCAGTGGACGGGGCCGACGTGGCGGCCAGCCCGGACCTGGCGGCCAGAGCACTGGCGGCGGCCATTGACAATTACGGCCTGGAAGCGCTCCTGGGCCTGGCCAGCGCCCGGGGCAGGGACCTTTTTGCCCGGCTGGCGGCCTTCAAGGACCTACCCCTGGCCTCCGATTGCCTGGCGGTGGACCTGGCGGCCAAAACGGTTAAAAAGTCTCACTTTTCGGGCAAGACCTTCGCCACGATCAAGTTGAGCGCCGCAGTGATGCTGTGCGCCATGCGACCCAACGCCATCGAAGGGACGGAGGCGCCGGTAGATGCGGCCGTGGAAACATTTGCGGCGTCCTTACAGGATCCGGGACGGGTCAAGGTGATAGAGGTCAAAAAAGAAGCCGCCGACCAGATCGACCTGACCGAGGCCGGCGTCATCGTCACCGGGGGCCGGCCGATCGCCTCGGCTGACAACTACAAGATTCTCGAGGCCTGTGCCCAACAGCTCGGCGGGGCCGTCGGTGCCTCCCGCGCGGCCGTGGATGCAGGGTTTGCGCCCCACCGCATGCAGGTCGGCCAGACCGGCAAGACGGTCAGCCCTCGGCTTTACATCGGCTGCGGCCTGTCAGGTTCGGTTCAGCATTTCGCCGGCATGAAGACCTCCAAGGTGATCGTGGCGATCAACACCGACAAAGACGCTCCCATTTTCGAAAAATGCGACTACGGGATTGTCGGCGACCTGTTCGAGGTGGTGCCGGTGTTGACTGAAGTGCTTAAAGAAAAACGCTAATGACCGTTCAGAAACGGCATCTTGAAGCCCATATCGGCGTCCTGGGACGATTGAAATCCTCGACGTAGCGCTGCTACGCCTCCGGTTTCAATCGTCCTGCGGCCTTGATCCGGACTCCAATCCACCATTTCTGACCGGCCATTGTGGCAAGACCGTTGAACCTGTTAATCGATTGGGATTGATATCAGGAGAAGTGCTATGGCGCTGCCCGCTGGTATCAGCATTTTTCCGGAGTAGGTAATGGAACAGTACATTCTCGTCAAATCCGTTGTGATGCTCATGGCGCTGGTCGGCGCGTTCTCGTTTTTCTTCATGCGCGTCAGACGACTCTACCGTCTGATGATGGCCGTGGAAGGCACCTGTGACTTTAATCTGGACCACCTCAAAACGCGCATCGGTGTGCTGTTTACGGATGTGATCGGCCAGGCCAACGTGCGCCGTAAAAAACTGCCCGGCATTGCCCACACCCTGATCTTTTTCGGATTCTTGGCCGTTCAGCCCCACAGTCTGGAGTTGATGCTCAAGGGTGTCTGTCCGGCCGTCGAGATGGGCCACTGGTTTCCCGGCCTCTATGGCGGCTACCTATTCGTGGCCGACATCCTGGCCGCTTTCGTGCTGGTTGGATTTGCCTACGCCATCTATCGGCGCACCGTGGAACGCCCGCGCTACTTGACCCTGGGCACCGATGCCAACCTGATCATCCTGTTCACCTGTCTGATCATCGTCACCTTCCAGTTCATCAACGCCTTCCAGATCTTGCTGCCCACGACCCCCGACGCTTTCGACTACCAGGGGGTCTTCCCCGTGTCGAGCCGGCTGGTGGGCTTTTTCAGGCTGGACGCGCTCACGCCGCAACAAGTCTTTATCGGGTATGAAACCGCCTATTGGCTTCACATGGCCACGATTCTGGGCTTTCTGGTCTACATTCCCGGTTCCAAGCACCTGCACCTGCTGGCGGCAGCCCCCAATGTCTTTCTCAAGCCGCTGGCACGTGAAAAAGCCATCGCCCGGACCGACATTGAAAACGAAGCCCTGGAGACCTTCGGCCTGGGCAAGGTCAGTGAGCTGAACTGGAAGAATGTGCTCAACCTCTACGCCTGCACCGAATGCGGCCGCTGCGAGGAGCAATGCCCGGCATCCACCACCGAGAAGCCGCTCTCGCCCAAAAAAGTGATTCACGACCTCAAGGTGGACCTCTTCGATCAGTCCGAGGCAATTTTGGGCGGCTACCCGGAACAGGTGGCGCCCATCGTGCGCGACGGTTCGCCGGTAACCGGTGATGTGCTCTGGTCGTGCACCACCTGCCGCGCTTGTGAGAACATCTGTCCGGTGAATATCGAACACCTTGATTTTATCATCGAGGCCCGCAAGCACCAGGTGCTCATGGAGGCCAGCTTCCCGCCGGAGATCCAGGAGACTTTTACCAACCTGGAAAACCAAGCCAACCCCTGGGGCTTCGGAGCCGACAGCCGGGGGGACTGGTCAACGGGTATGGACGTGCCGCTGATGGGGGACAATCCCGAGGCCGATCTGCTCTGGTTCGTGGGCTGCGCCGGCTCCTTCGACGACCGGGGCAAGAAAATCTCCCAGGCCATGGCGCGGGTGCTGCGTCGCGCCGGGGTGAACTTCGCCATCCTGGGGCCGGAGGAGGCCTGCAACGGCGACATGGCCCGGCGGGCCGGCAACGAGTATTTGGCCCAAATGCTGATCCAGCAGAACGTGGAAACCCTCAAGGCCTACCAGCCCAAAAAAATTCTGTGCGGCTGCCCGCACTGCTTCAACATCATCAAGAACGAATATCCCCAGTTCGGGGCCCGCTTTCCCGTGGTCAGCCATGCCGAACTGTTGTTCGACCTGCACAAACAAGGGCGCCTGAAGCCCAATGGCAAGGGCCTGGGAGCCCTGACCTTCCACGATTCGTGCTACCTGACCCGCTGGAACCAGATCGTCCAGCAACCCCGCGACCTGCTAAAGTCCTTGAACAGCGGTCAGCTGACGGAAATGCCGCGCAATCGCGACCAGGGGTTTTGCTGTGGTGCCGGCGGAGGACGCATGTTCATGGAAGAGACCTTGGGGCGGCGCATTAACATGGATCGCGCCGCAGAGGTGATGTCCACCGGGGCGGCCACCGTGGCGGCGGCCTGTCCGTTCTGCGCCACCATGCTTTCCGACGGCCTGATGGACAAGGCCTCGTCCATTGTGGTCAAGGACATCGCCGAGCTGGTCGATGAGGCCACAACTTAAAAACCGGCAAGAGGAGGCGTAATTATGAGCGATCAAGCCGCAACCGCACTCGAAGAGGCATTGAAACTGGAAAAGGCCACCGATTTCGAAGGCGCCAAGCAACGTTATGCGGACCTTTGCGAAAATGTCCAGGACGAGCAGATTTTGGAGAAGAGCCGTTGGCGCCTGGAAGACATGGACGACTTGATCGCCGAAAAAACCATTTACCGGCGAATCGACGAGAACGCCAAGCGCGTGTTGACGGACATCGGCATGAACATCGCCGAGAACCAGACCCTGATGGACATTCTCATGGCCGCCGATGCCATCGATTTCGACAACGAAACCGCGATTTTCATTCCCCTGAAACGGGAGTATGTCGACCGCTGCTTGGATTTGGTGCCCCGGCGCATGCCGGTTGACCCGGGCATGAACACCTTCGGCACCGGGGCCACACCGCCGTTTCTCAAGCGGGCCAACGAGGACGAACTGCGCGCGGCCAGCCGCAACGATTACGAACGCATCACCCAAATCGTGGGTGAGCAGCAGGATGTCGTGGGCATTTTCAGCCTGCCGGTGGCCAACGACAAGAGCATCTCCCTGTTTGAAGTGGCCCAGCTGATGGAAAAGCACTTTCCGGGCCTCAAGATGACGGCCACCAACCGCATGTCCGACGACGAGGTCGCCTTTCTCAAGGGCAAGGATCACTGGGTCGACGGTACCAGCCTGATCACCTCGCTGGCACCCATGCGAACCATGGTCGACCCCTTCCTGCGCAGCGCCCGAACCGGCAACAACCTGCTGCTGCTGGACCTGACCATCGCCGGGATGTCCGGCGGCGGTAGTCCGGAGTCGCTGCTGACCCAGATTCACGCACAGGTGATCTTTATGATGGTGATGGCCCAGACTGTCAACCCGGGCGTTTTCTGCATGCACGGCGGCATTCCCGGCGTCACCGAGGCTGGCGGCGACCTCTCCTACAGTTCGCCCCACCAGCCGCTGATCAACGCGGCCATGGCGCGGGTCAACACCTGGGTCACCGGGTTCGCCTCGGCCCAGTCCGGCGGCAGCACCAGCCTGACCGACGTCACGCTTCAAGCGGTGTCCGAGTCGGAACTGAGCCGCAATTCGTTGCGCAAATACGGGGTGCACGTGATCCGCCATGCGTTGGGTGCGCTGGGCAGCCTGAACTTTTTCAGCCTGGAAAAGTTCCTGGAAGACTGCGAGCGGGAAAGGCGCTCCCAGCGGGTCTTCGCCCAAAGCCCAACTGACCGGGGGGTGATCCCGCTCTATTTCCCTGCCGATGACGATGCCCTGTCCGGCATCCGGGAGATTGCCGAAAAGGGCAACCCCAAGAGTGCCGACCACACCCTCAAGAATGTGGATGCGTTCCGGTTGTGGGAGTCCACCATCAATGCCGCCGCTAAAAAGAAGCTCTATTACCCCCAGCTCAATGACACGGTCATCGAGGTTATCGGCCGCGGTGAAATGATTCCGTGACGGCCGCGACCCAAAACACCGTCGGCAGGCCCAAAATCCCGGCGACGGTGACAGCGGCGCTGTGGGGCCGGCCTTCTCTTTTTTGCTATGCACCTCCCTTTCCAGGGTTGCACTTTGGGGTCAGGTTGGCTATATTTGTTAACCGCGTCAGCTTTACGCTGACCCAAACTGTCAACCACGCAGCCACCACTCGCCGGCCGCACGTCGCTTGTTGCCGGCGGTGGCGCGTAAACGCTGCCGGACATTTCATGACATTGACAACGATCCAGCGCCAGGTGATGCCAATCCTGCTTGCCGTGGCCCTATGCGTCGCGCCGTGGGGCCTGGCCGACGCCTCACCGAAAAATGCGGACCTGCCCGACGAGGTATTGCCGGCGTTGCGCTACCTGCTCGACCTGGCCAAGCACGACGGCGGCACCGACTTCGATGCGGCGCACATTGAACCGTTTATCACGTTCATGACGTCCACCAAAGCGGCCGGCACCATTTACAGCGCCGGCGGCGGCTTCGGGGCACCGTCCGCCTACAACGAATTCAGTGTGGACACCGATCTCCAGCGCATCGTCAGCTATGCCATGAATGTGGATATTCCAGCCTGCACCCTCTGGCCGTCATCGCTGCGAATGACACGATGGACGAAGGTGCAGGGCGGCGATCAGCAGTTGGCCCGGCTCAGGGCCGCCTCGGCCCAGCTGGATGCGCCTTTCATCGTCCAGGGAAGCGAGCGCGTGACCATTACACCGGACCAGACCACCGGCGGGTACTACAGCTACGATGTCGACAAAACCATCATCTACAGTCCTTACCAGAAGGGCAAATTGCTGATCAGCGTCTACTTGCAGCAGGGACCCTCGGAAGTGGGCAAAAAGGGCCTGGTGCTGGGCAGCGACGACGACTGGAGCTATCTGTACACCAACAAGGACGGGCTGAACCTGACCGGTTTGGGGTGGATCAAGTCCTACATGTATGACTCTTTCAGCGTCTGCGTCTACTATCAGGCCGATCCCGACGCGCCGCTGGTCAAATATGGGTCGGTCAGCTGGGTCAAGGCGGGCTGGTCCGGCATGAACATGGTCAAGCCCAAACATATCTATCAGGGGATGCTGCGTGTGGCCGATGCCTTCAAGAGCGTCATTGAAGACCCGAACCTACCCGATGCCGTCATTCTGGCCAAGACCTTCTCGGCATCCAGGGACCTGCCGACCCCTACCCTGAAGCGCTATGCCGGTAATTATTTCAAGGGTCTACAGTCGCGCATCGCCGCATCCGAATCACTGCGCGAAAAGGTTGACCGGGACTTCGACAGCCGGGCGATGCTCGAGCAGATGACCCGTGACGAACTTTACGCCGTTTTGGCCCTGGACTATCTGAAAAAGCTGCTGGGACGCGATGCCGTTTTAAAATCCCACCCGTTCGATGCCGATTCGTCGGGCACCCGCCAGATCGGTTCGCTGTAGCGCTCGCCAATTGCCACCCCATCGAACATTGACATGTGCAGATTTCGTTACCATTATAATGGGTTGGTGCCGCTTAGCGTGGCCGCCGGTTTACGACCCTGACGGGGTGCCGATCACTCTTCAACGAGCTGGGTGCGTATGAAAAAATTCGTCATTCTTTCCATTGTGGGACTGATTCTGCTGGTTGTTGTGCTCGGGGGAATCAAGGGTCTCCAGATCCAACGCATGATCGCCCAGGGCGAGCAGTTTGTTCCGCCGCCCATCACCGTCACCACGGCGCCCGTGCGGTCGGATGCGTGGCCCGCGGTGCTCACCGCGGTGGGCTCGCTGGAGGCGGTTCAAGGGGTGATGGTGGCTGCCGAACTCAGCGGTAAGGTGGTCAAGATCGCCTTCGAACCGGGCAGTGCCGTCGAGGCCGGGGATCTGCTGGTTCAGCTGAACATCGACCAGGAAACCGCTCAGCTGCGGTCGGCCGAGGCCTCCATGGAACTGGCGCGTCTCAATCTGAAGCGGGGCCGGGAGCTATTGCCGGACAACCTGATTACACAATCGAGCTACGACAGCCTCGATGCCGAATACAAGCAGGCGGTGGGTCAGATGGAGGCAATCCGTGCCACGATCGAGAAAAAGACTATTCGGGCGCCATTTGCCGGTCGACTGGGGCTGCGTCTGATCAACTTGGGGCAGATCCTCGAGGTTGGGCAATCCATCGTCTCCCTGCAGTCCATGGACCCGGTATTCATCAATTTCCAGTTGCCGCAGCAAGAGTTGTTCAAGATCAGCCCCGGGCTGGCGGTCGAGCTGACCAGCAGTGCCCTGCCCGGGCAGACCATCGGTGGTACCATTACCGCCATTAACCCCCAGGTAGACAGCACGACCCGCAATATCCGCGTGCAGGCCACCGTGGCCAACGTCAACGAGCAGCTGCGTCCCGGCATGTTTGTGGACGTTGCCGTCATGCTGCCGGAGGTGCAGAACGTGCTGACCATTCCGGCGACCGCCGTGCTCTATGCTCCCTACAGCGATTCGGTGTTTCTGGTCGAGGTATCGGCCGGCAAGGGCGATGCCGCCAAGGGCCAGGTGGTTCGGCAGCATTTCGTGCGTCTGGGGGAAAAGCGGGGCGATTTTATCGCGGTCCGGTCGGGTCTGGCCGAGGGCGACACGGTGGTGAGCATGGGGCTTTTCAAGTTGCGCAACGGACAGTCGGTGGTGGTGGACAACAGCCTGGCCCCGGAATTCAAACTGGCGCCGGAACCTCAGGAGAGCTGATCGGCCGAGGGCGCCGGTCCGCCCCGCTGCCGTTCATGAGCGCCCAGCGGTTCCGTCCGGAGTGGTCCAAATCGGATACCAGCCATAGCGAGCCTACTGATCCATGAAGATAACCGACCCTTTCATCCGCCGTCCGGTTCTGGCCCTGGTGGTCAATTTGGTGATTATCATCGCCGGCCTCCAGGCCATCCGATCGCTCAACGTCCGCCAGTATCCGCGCAGCGACAACGCCGTGGTCACGATTACCACGGTGTATGTGGGGGCCAGCGCCGACCTGGTGCGAGGATTTGTCACCATTCCCCTGGAGCGGGCCGTTGCCGGCGCCGACGGTATCGACTACATCAAATCCCAAAGTGCTCTGGGACTGTCGACAATCAGCGCGCGCCTGGAGCTTAACTACGATCCCATCAAGGCCTTGTCCGAAATCAGCTCCAAAGTCGACCAGGTCCGCAATGACCTGCCGCCCGAAGCCGAGGTGCCGACGATCAACGTCGAATCGGCCGACAGCCAGTTTGCCTCGGCCTACCTGAGTTTCAGTTCCGACGTGCTCGAGCAAAATGAGATCACCGACTACCTGGTGCGGGTCGTGCAGCCGCGGCTGTCGGCGGTGCAGGGGGTTCAGCGCGCCGACATCCTCGGTGGGCGGACCTTCGCCATGCGCATCTGGCTCAAACCCGAACGGATGGCGGCCTTCAACGTCAGCCCGGCCCAGGTGCGCCAGGCCCTGGCCGCCAACAACTATTTGGCGGCCGTCGGGCGCACCAAGGGCGCCTTCATCCAGGTCAACCTGACGACCAACACGGATCTGCGCTCGGTCGAGGAGTTCAGGCGCCTGGTCGTCCGTCAACAGGATGGCGCCACGATTCGGATCGAAGACATCGCCGACGTGGTCCTGGGTGCCGAGGACTATGATGCCGAAGTGCGCTTTTCGGGCGAGACCGCCGTCTTCATGGGGATCTGGCCCCTGCCCAATGCCAACTCCCTGGATGTGATCAAAACAGTGACCAAGGAGATGGACGACATCATCCGGCAGCTCCCCGAGGGGATGGCCGCGCGCGTGGCCTACGATGCCACCGATTACATCCGCAACGCCATCCGCGAGGTGATCAAAACCCTGTCCGAAACCTTGGTGATCGTGGTGATCATCATCTTCCTGTTTCTGGGATCGCTGCGATCGGTGCTGGTCCCGGTGGTGGCCATCCCGCTGTCGCTTATCGGCGCCGTTTTCCTGATGCAAATATTCGGTTTTACCATCAACCTGCTCACCCTGCTGGCCGTCGTGCTCTCGGTGGGGCTGGTGGTGGATGACGCCATCGTGGTGGTGGAAAACGTGGAGCGCCACCTGAGCGAGGGTAAAACCCCTATCGATGCGGCCGTGCTCGGCGCCCGGGAGCTGGTCGGTCCTCTGATCGCCATGACCATCACCCTGGCGGCGGTCTACGCTCCCATCGGGCTCCAGGGCGGGTTGACCGGAACCCTGTTCCGTGAGTTTGCCTTCACCCTGGCCGGAGCGGTCACCATCTCCGGCATCGTGGCCCTGACGCTGTCGCCCATGATGTCTTCCAAGCTGCTCAAACCGGGCATTTCCGAGCGTGGTTTCGCCGGAAAGGTTTCGCGGGATTTTGCCCGCTTTACTGCTTTTTACGGGCGGATCCTCGACATGACGCTCAATGCCCGTCCGGCGGTCTATATGGTCTGGATCCTGGTCAGCCTGATGAGCATTCCCATGTTCATCATGTCGCCCAAGGAACTAGCGCCGAGCGAGGATCAAGGCGTGATCTTCGCCATCATCGACGCAGCCGCCAATTCCACCCTCGACCTGAACAGCCGCTTTGCGGCCGCCGTCAACGATGCCTACCTGAGCTTTCCGGAAACCCAGTTTACCTTTCAGCTGACATTCGCCAACTCCGGGTTTGCCGGTATGGTGACCAGCCCCTGGGGCGAGCGCGACGCTACCGTCTTCGAGCTGCTGCCCCAGGTGCAGCAGAAACTCAGCGCCATTCCGGCCATTCGGGCCCTGGCCGTCACCCCGCCGGCGCTTCCGGGCGGCGGCGACTTCCCCGTGGAGTTCGTCCTGGCCTCCACGGCGGAACCGGAAGAGATGTTGGCGTTTGCCCAGCAGCTGCAGCTAAAGGCCATGCAGAGCGGCATGTTTGCCTTCCCACCGATTATCGACGTCAAGATCGACCAGCCCCAGTCGGAGCTGGTGATCGACCGTGAGATGGTGGCTGACCTGGGGCTGGACCTCCAGCAGGTGGGCACCGACATCGGCTCCATGCTGGGGGGCAACTACGTCAACCGTTTCAGCATCGCCGGGCGCAGCTACAAGGTGGTGCCCCAGATCACCCGGGTGGATCGTTTGAATCCGGATCAGCTGCGCAGCATGTATGTGAGCGGGCCGGACAATCAGCTGGTGCCGCTGAGCACCATCGCCACCATTCGCAATTCGACCGTGCCGCGTTCGATGAACCGCTTTCAGCAGCTCAATGCCGTTACCCTCAGCGGGGTGCCCGTGCGGCCCCTGGACGAGGCCCTTCGTTTTCTGGAGGACGAGGCCGCCAAGATCCTGCCCAATGGGTATGTGATCGATTACACGGGTGAATCGCGCCAGTTGCGCAGCGAAGGCAACACCTTTTTCCAGGCCTTCGGGCTGGCGGTGGTGCTGATTTTTTTGGTTCTGGCGGCCCAGTTCAACAGCTTCCGCGATCCCTTCGTGATTCTGGCCGGCTCGGTGCCGCTGGCCATGTTCGGGGCGCTGGTGTTCACCTTTCTCAGGATGCCAGACCCCAATGTACCCTTCTGGACGGCGGGGTGGACCACCACTATGAACATCTACAGCCAGGTCGGCCTGGTGACCCTGGTGGGACTGGTCTCCAAAAACGGCATTCTGATCGTGGAGTTCGCCAACGTCCTGCAGCGCAACGGACGCCCCAAGCGAGAGGCCGTGCATGAAGCGGCCCTGACCCGCCTGCGCCCGATTCTGATGACTTCGGCTGCCACCATTGCCGGCCACTTCCCACTGGTGCTGGTAACCGGTGCCGGGGCCGAGGCCCGCAACGCGATCGGCCTCGTGCTGGTGGGCGGCATCGCCATCGGAACCTTCTTCACCCTGTTCGTCGTCCCATCCATCTACATGCTGGTGGCCCGGGACCACACCATCGATATACCCGTCCGCTCCTGAGGGCGGACCTGCCATCCCGTTTCACAGGTTGTAGGCTACAACCACGGTAGTTAAATCAACAATAAAAATTGTAAGGGGCTTGGTGCGACGGTGGCGTCACTGCGGGGCAGATCTGTGCCCCAACCGCCTGTCAACCCAGATTAACGCACCGAAATCGGATGGTTTAACTTGCGATCAGCCAGCCTGTCGGCAGGATGGTGGGCTACAAAAAGTTAGTGGCATGTAATTTGTATTAAAGGCCAAATGAAAAAAATCAGATTAAAAAAAATCGCTGAGAATATTTACTGATTTAAATTCATTAAATCGACGCGCCGCCTGACTTCTTGCGCACTTTGACCGGTTGGCGAGGGCCACCGGTCTGGTCACCTCGTTGCGGTCCATCCATTAATCTTTTCCCCGATCGGAGGTTGTTATGACAGATGTGAAGCTCAAGGAGATTTACCCGGTACCCGAACAGTTCAGGAAAAAAGCCCACATCAGCAGTTACGATCAGTACCGGAAAATGTGGCAGGCATCCATTGACGACCCGGATGGGTTCTGGGGCAAGGTTGCCGACGAGCAGGTGACCTGGTTCAAAAAGTGGGACAAGGTGGCGGACTTCAATTACGGCAGCTCGGCCGATGACCTGTACATCCGCTGGTTCACCAATGCCAAGCTGAACGTCTCCTACAACTGCCTGGACCGGCACCTGGAGAAGCGCGGTGACCAGGTCGCGCTCATCTGGGAGGGCAACGATCCAAGCGAAAGCAAGCAGTTCACCTACAAGCAGCTGCACGCCGAAGTGTGCCGGTTTGCCAACGTGCTAAAAAACAACGGCATCAAAAAGGGCGACGTGGTCACCTTTTACCTGCCCATGATCCCCGAACTGGCCATCGGCATCCTGGCCTGCACGCGCATCGGCGCGATCCATGCCGTGGTGTTCGGCGGCTTCTCGGCCGACGCCCTGGCCAGCCGCATACAGGACTGCCAAAGCGTCGTGGTGGTGTCGTGTGACGGCACCTTCCGGGGCGCCAAGGCCATCCCCCAGAAAGCCAATGCCGACAAGGCGATCGCGGTCTGCCCGACCATCCAGACCCACCTGGTGGTCAAACGGGTCGGGGACAAGGTCAAGGTCGACTGGAGCGACCGTACCGACAAGTGGTACCACGACGAATGCGCCACGGTCGGCAGCGACTGCCCGCCCGAAAAGATGGACGCCGAGGACCCGCTGTTTATCCTCTACACCTCCGGTTCGACCGGCAAGCCCAAGGGGGTCATGCACACCACCGGCGGCTACCTGACCTATGTCAGCTACACGCACAAACTGGTCTTCGACTACCATGACGGCGATATCTACTGGTGTACGGCCGACATCGGCTGGGTCACCGGCCACAGCTACATCGTCTACGGCCCGTTGTGCAACGGCGCCACGACGGTCATGTTCGAGGGCGTGCCCAACTATCCCGATTTTGGCCGCTTCTGGGCCACCGTCGAAAAATACAAGGTCAACATTTTCTACACCGCACCGACGGCCATCCGGGCCCTGGCCAAAGAGGGCGACAGCTGGGTAAAAAAACATGACATCTCTTCGATTCGCCTGCTTGGCAGCGTGGGCGAACCGCTAAATCCGGAGGCCTGGAACTGGTATTATCTGAACGTCGGTCGGGGCGAGTGCCCCATCGTCGACACCTGGTGGCAGACCGAAACCGGCGGGATCCTGATCACCCCGCTGCCCGGCGCCATCGACATCAAACCGGCCCAGGCCACGGTGCCTTTTTTCGGGGTCGAACCGGCCATCGTGGACGATGCCGGCCGGGAGCTGCAGGGCGAGTGCCAGGGCAACCTGATCATCAAGCGCAGCTGGCCCGGACAGATGCGCGGTGTCTACAAGAATCCGCAGCGCTTTTACGAAACCTATTTCACCCAGTTCGACGGGGTCTACACCACCGGCGACGGTTGCCGCAGAGACGCGGACGGCTACTACCAGATCACCGGCCGGGTCGACGACGTCATCAACGTTTCCGGGCATCGCATGGGCACCGCCGAAGTCGAATCGGCCCTGGTGTCGCATCCGCTGGTGGCCGAGGCGGCGGTGGTCGGGTACCCGCACCCGGTCAAGGGGCAGTCGATCTACGCCTTTGTCACCTTGAATTCGGGTGTTGAGAAGACCGATGCGTTGAAAAAAGAGCTCGTGGCGCATGTCCGCAAGGAGATCGGCCCCATCGCTACCCCAGAAATGCTGCAGTGGTCGGATTTTCTTCCCAAAACGCGCTCGGGCAAGATCATGCGGCGGATTCTCAAAAAAGTCGCTGCCGGCGACTTCGACAAAAAGTCCATGGGCGACACCTCGACCCTGGCCGACCCCAGCACCGTGGACATGGCCATCGAAGGGGCTAAGCAGATCCAGACGGCCAACTAGTCAGTGTTCTTCCAGAAAGGGCCCTCGTTGCTGAACGAACACGGTCAGGTCGTCTATCGGTCGTCGGCAGATCGAGACCACGTCCCGCCGGTCTGCCCTAAAGGGTTATGGCGCTGCTGCCATAACCCTTTTCCCGACCCTGCCGGCTGTCACGAAATGGGCCTTACACGATGCGGATGCCGGGCCGGTCGGCCGTGCGGGCCCGGCCGATGATGGCCGCCTGGGCGATGCCGGCCGCGTGCAGCTCCCGCACCAGCGCCTCGGCCCGTTCGGCCGCCACGGCCAGCAGCAGGCCGCCGGAGGTCTGGGGGTCGAAAAGCAGTTCCTCCTGAGCCCCATTCAAACGGGTCGCCAGCTCCAGCTTGCCGGCCAACAGTTGGCGGTTGGGCCCGTTGCTGCCGGTGGTCTCGCCTTTGGCATACATCTCCAGGGCGTTGGGGTGAACCGGCAGGGCCGCAAAGGCGATCTCCATGGTCAGCCCGCTGCCCGCGGCCATCTCCAAGGCGTGCCCGGCCAGGGCGAAGCCGGTTACGTCCGTGCAGGCGTGCACAGGATAATTCAGGGCGATCTCCATGGCCGGTCCGTTGAGCCGGGCGGCCTGGGTCAGGACCGGGTCCAGCTCCGCCCGGGGCAGCCGCCCGGAACGACAGGCGTTGAAGAGTACCCCGGTTCCCAGCGGCTTGGTGAGGATCAGGGCGTCTTCCGGCCGGGTGCCGACGTTGGTTATAATGCGACTCGGCGACACCACCCCGGTGACGGCCAGGCCGTAGAGCGGTTCCGGGTTGTCTGTGGAGTGCCCGCCGGCCAGGCAGGCACCGGCCTCGACTACCTTTTCGTGACCGCCCTTGAGGATCTCTTTGAGCAGGTCGGGGCCCAGGGCCTTTTGGGGATACATCACCAGGTTGAGGGCCGTGAGCGGTTTGCCGCCCATGGCATAGACGTCGGAAAGGGCGTTGGCGGCCGCGATGCGGCCAAACCAGATCGGATCGTCCACTGGGGGGGTGATGTAGTCCACCGTTGACACCACCGCGAGCTCATCGGTGAGACGATAAACCGCGGCATCGTCACCGGATTCGAAGCCCACCAGCAGATTGGGATCGTCGGGATCGGGCAGGCCGTGCAGTGCTTCCGACAGGACCGTCGGACCGATTTTGGCGGCTCAGCCACACGTCCGGGCCAGCCCGGTGAGTGTCTTTTTCTTGCTGAAAAATTTCATGCTGTCATCCTTTCAGGATGCCTCAGTCGTTTTGTCGATTCGGTGCATCTTCCATCGCCGACGCATAGTGCCAGCCACCCCCCAATGATTTGTATAGACGCACCAGGTTGGCGGTCGTGGCCCCGGTGCTCTGGTTCAATTCGTTCTGAAGCAGCAGGAGCGCCCGCTGGGCGTCCAGGACGTTGTAAAAGTCCACCAGACCGGCCTCATATTTATCCCTGGCCAGCAGTTCCGTTCGCTGGGCGGCCAAGGCAGCCCTGTCCAGGGCATCTCGGCGGCGTTGTTCTTTGGCGTAGGCGACCAGTGCATTTTCCACCTCTTCCTGGGCCTTTAGAACCGTCTCCTGATAGTGGAGCAGGGCCTGTTCCTGGCGAGCGTTCTGCACCTCGATGTTTTGGCGGATGGCCCCGGCACTGAATATATTCCAGGAGGCTCGGGGGCCGATGCGCCAGACCCGCCTGCTCCAATCCAGCAGATCGCCGCTGTCGATAGATTCAATGCCGATGGTGCCGATCAATTCAAATTTGGGGTACAGATCTGCCGTGGCGACGCCGATTCTTGCGGTCTGGGCCGCGACAGCCCGCTCGGCGCGACGGATATCGGGACGATGCCGGAGCGTCTCGGCCGGAATCCCAACGGCAACGCTTGCGGGAAGATCCGGTATCGGCTTTACCGCGACCAAGGTGTGTGCGAACGGTCCGGGGGGCTCGCCCAGAAGCACGGCGATACGGTGCTTGGCCGCTGCCAGGTTGGCTTCGATGGCCGGTATCTGGGAACGTGAACTCTCCAGGATGCGCAGGGCTTCCTGGACGGCAAGTTCGTCGATGATACCCGCCTGGTGTCGCGATTGGTTCAGGTGATAGGTTTTTGTCTGAGTGTCGATGTTGGTGCGGGTGAGCGCCAACTGGGCCTGAAAGACGCGCACATCCACATAGTTTAAGGCCACTTCGGCCATCAGACTGATCATCACGTCGTGTAAATTGTCCCGGCTGGCGTCGAGATCGGCCTGGGATGCTTCGATGGATCGCCTCACCCCGCCGAAGAGGTCCAGTTCCCAACCGGCGTCAAAGCCGGCCCTGTAAAATTCGATCTGCTGGCCCGAATCACCGGATTCACCGCTGCGGATATTTTCCGCCGCCGCCGTCGCCTCCACGAAAGGAAACAACCTCGCATGGCTGATTCCCCTCAAGGCTCGGGCTTCCCGGACCCGAGATCGCGCGGTTTGCAAGGTAAGATTTCCACGGGCGGCCCGTTCTTCCAGGCGGGACAGTTCAGGGTCGCCAAAGATCGTCCACCACCTGGCCAGCGTTTCTGGATCCGGTGGGTCGGGGTTGAGCCCGCCGGCCATTTCAGCGCTCCACGCTGCCGGACCATCAGGGTCGATCGGTGTATAGTCCGGGCCAACCGGCGCGCAGCCGTTCAAGATCAGGCAGATGGCGATCGATGGCCACAGCAGGCCGATGGTGAATTGGGAGTATATGACCAGTTTGCGGCTCTTTCGGTGTGAACGGGTCATGATTTTTTCTTTATTCGATCTTTTGCGGTTGTTCGTCGATCGATTCGGCGACCGCGGGGTTTCGGTGTCGGTAACGCCAGGCACGCCCTTTTTCACTGGCGGACTGGAAGATATAATACAGCACCGGGATGAGAAATATACCGAACACGGTTGAAACCAGCATGCCCGAAAAGACGGTTGTGCCGATCGCCCGCCGGCTGCCGGCGCCGGCGCCGGTGGCAATGATCATGGGGACGACGCCCAGAATGAAGGTCAACGATGTCATCAGGACCGGCCGGAAGCGGATGCGTCCGCCCTCGACGGCGGCCTCGACGATGGAAAGACCATCCCGGCGGCGCTCATGGGCGAACTCGACGATCAAAATCGCATTTTTGGCGGCCAGCCCAACCAGCAGCACCAGCCCGATCTGGGCATAGATGGAAAGCGGCATCCGCAGCAGCCACAGCCCGGCCAGGGCTCCCATGGTCGCCACCGGAATGGAGACGATGATGGCCAGCGGCAGGTTCCAGCTCTCGTACTGGCCGACCAGAAAAAGATAGGCAAAGGTCAGGGCCAGGGCAAACAACCACACCACCTGCCCGCTCGCCTCGCGTTCCTGATACGACATGGATGACCAGTCATAACTGAATCCAGGCGGCAGGATCGCGGCAGCCACCTGCTCCATTGCCGCCATGGCCTGGCTGGAGGAAAATCCCGGCCCAGCGTTGCCGTTGAATTGGGCGCTGGCATATTGGTTGTAACGGCTGACCAACTGTGGACCCAGAATCGGCTCCATGGTCAACAGCGTTTGCAGGGGTACCATTTTACCGTTGTCGCTGCGGACGTAGAGATGCTGGATATCGGCGGCCGAGTCACGGAACGGGGCAGCGGCCTGAACCTTGACCTGGTAGGTTCGGCCCTTCAAATTGAAATCATTCACATAGGCCGACCCCAGCTGCGCGCGCAAGCTGGCAAAGATTCTGCCGACCGGCACGCCCAGGTACTCGGCCCGGGTGCGATCGATATTCAAAAAGATCTGCGGGGTGTTGGCCGTGTAGGTGGTAAAGACCCGTTCCAAAGCCGGATTTTGATTGGCAGCGATCATCAGCGACATGGCCACACCGAACAGTTCCTGAGGGTTCTGACCCTCGCGGGCCTGCAGACGGAAGTCAAAGCCGCCGCTGCTGCCCAATCCACGGATGGGTGGCGGCGCGAACGCAAAACTGTTGGCGGTGGAAATCGACGACAGCTTGGCCTGTGCCTGTGAGACGATCGACCCCAGCTGCAGATCGGGACGATTGCGCGCCCCCCAGGGGTGGAGAATGGCAATGGCGAAGCCCACGTTGTCGGCATTGCCGCTCAGCAGGCTGAAACCCGATACACCGATGACGTTCGCCACGCCTTCGATCCCCTTGATTTCATCAGTTGCCCGCTGCATCACCGTGATGGTGCGGTAAAGCGAGGCGGCCTCGGGCAACTGGATGTTCATGAAAAAGTACCCCTGGTCCTCTTCGGGCAGAAAGCTGTTCGGACTGCGGGAAAAAAGCAGCCAGGTAGTGCCAAAAATGGCCAGCAGGAGCAGCAGGGCCAGCACGAGCCGCCGGATCAGAAATGCCGATCCGGCGATATAAAACCGCCGGCCCAGATCGAGCGACCGGTTGAACCAGGCGAACGGTCCATGCAGATGGGGACGGGGTGTGCGCAGCACCGTGGCGCACAATGCCGGACTCAGCGTCAGGGCGCAGATCGCGGAGAGCAGCACCGACGTGCACATGGTCACCGCAAACTGGCGATAGAGCTGGCCGGTGATTCCGGGCATGAATCCGACCGGGATAAATACAGCGAATAGAACCAGTGTCGTGGCGATGATCGGTCCGGTGACCTGGCTCATGGCCCTGATGGCCGCCGGCTTGGCGTCAAGGCCCTCGTCGTGCATGACCCGGTAGACATTTTCGACCACCAGGATGGCGTCGTCCACCACCAGGCCGATGGCCATGATCAGGGCGAACAGGGAAATGGTGTTGGCGGTGTATCCCAACACCAGCAGCACCGCAAAGGTTCCGATCAGCGATACCGGTATGGTCAGGGCCGGAATCAGGGTGGCCCGCCAGTTCTGCAGGAACAGAAAGACGACCCCGATGACCAGAACCGTTACCAGACCCAGGGTCATGACGATCTCATCAATGGCCGCCGAGACGTATTCGGTGGTGTCGAGGATCACCCGGTACTCAATGTCCTGAGGCATGCGCGCTTCAAGCCGTTTTAGCTCGGCGGTCACCGCCGCCATGGTCTCCAGGGCGTTGGCCTCGGTGGACTGGTAGACGGCTATCGTCACGGCCGGGGCTCCGTTCAGGGCCGACTGGCTGCCGTAGGATTTGGCGGCCAGTTCGACTTGGGCGATGTCGCGCACCCGTACCAGGCCTCCTTCGCGGTTGCTGCGAATGATGATATCGTTAAAATCGTCGACATCGCTCAACCGGCCTTTGGCGCGCAGGGTAAACTGAACCTGTTGGCCGGCTTCCACTGGTTCCTGCCCGACCGCACCGACCGAGGCTTGAATGTTCTGGCTGCGAATGGCAGTCATCACATCATCGGCGGTTAAGCCCAGGCCGTTCAGGCGCGCGGGGTTCATCCAGACCCGCAGGCTGTACTCTTTTTCTCCGAAAACGAAGACATCGCTGACGCCTTCAAGGCGCACCAGGGCATCCTTGATGTTATTGCTGACATAGTTGCTCAAAAAGAGCATGTCCTGGCTTTTGCCCGGCGAATAGAAACTGATTGCCGCCATTATGTCGGCTGAACGCCGGCGGACATTGACGCCCTGCTCCACCACCTCCTGGGGAAGTCTTGCCGTCGCCAGCTGGACCCGGTTTTGCAGGTTGACCTGGTCGATGTCGGGGTCCGAGCCCACCGCAAAGGTGACGCTCAAGGTGTAGGTGCCGGCATTGGAACACGTCGATGACATGTAGAGCATGTTCTCAACACCGTTGACTTCCTTTTCGATGGGCGCCCCAACCGTATCGGCCAGGACCTCGGCGCTGGCACCCGGATAGGTGGCCGTGACCCTGATCTCCGGTGGTGTGATCTGCGGATACTGGGCCACCGGTATGTTCAACAGAGCAATTAGCCCGGCCAGGGTAATGACAATCGACACCACCGACGCCAGGCGGGGCCGGTTGATAAATATCCGTGAAATCAACGTCTAAGGCTCCTGGGGCTGCGCGGGACCGATCTGAACCGCAGCGTCCGGTTTGACCTTCTGAACTCCATCGACGATCACCCGCTCATCCGCTTTCAGACCCGATTCAACCGCCCACATTGATCCGAGCGCTGGGCCGAGGACAATCGGGCGGGTGCGGGCGATGTTCTCACTGTCGACAACCAGCACGTAGCTGCCCTGCTGGTTCAGCAGGACCGCCGCCTGGGGGATTACCGGAAGCCGTTTGGGATCGGACCGGGTGATCAGGACGGTGACATACTGGCCCGGGATGAGCAGCCCGTCCGGATTGTCGAACTCGGCCCGCACGGCGATGGTGCCGGTGGCGGCATCGATGGCGTTGTCGACAAAATCGATTCGGCCCATCTTGTCGACCAGCGTGCCGTCGGCCAGGCGGAGGCGTGGAATCAGGGCCGCGTCCTGTAGATCTTCGGCCGCAGCGGTCATGGTCATTTGGATGGCGGCAGGATCGTTGTCGCTCAGCGAGTAGACCACCCGGACGGGGTCCACCTGAACGATGCGCGCCAGGGGGTTGGATGCCGGTCCGACCACGTTGCCGCGGGTGTAGGCGGTGCGCCCGATGCGTCCGCTGATCGGTGCCCTGATGGTGGTGTAGTCCAGATCGAGCAGCGCCCGCTCCAGCGTTGCCTGCGCGATTTCCACCTGCGCCTGGGCACGAAGCTGGGCGGCAGCCGCTTCGTCAAGGTCCATGGCGGGTATGCTTGCCGCCAGGGCCGACCGAAGACGCTTGATCTGCTGGTTGGCACGGGTCAATTCGGCATTGGCGTGGGCCAACTGGGCTTTGTCGATCGCCACCTCGGCTAGGTAAGGCGCCTGCTCGATCTGGTAGAGCGATTTCCCGGAGGGCACCGTGTCTCCTTCCCTGAAATTAACCTCCTCCAGGTAGCCTTCGACCCGTGCCCTCAGATCGACGGCCTGAATCGCTTCGACGTGCCCGATGTATTCGCTGGGCGGATTGACGTCGGCAATGGTCACCGGTGCGACCGACACCAGGGGCGGCTGCCCGCCGCCAGGGCCGGGTGCCGCGGCCACGGCGACCGCTGGGATCAACAGCGCCAGCAGCACGCCCAACAGGGGCATATACCAGCTGTGCCGATGGGCCTTTTTCGAACGCACTCGCTTTGGCCAGGGCCCACGGGCTGCCGGTCGAACGGGGATAGCGGGTGAAAGACCGATTTTTAAAGGTAGCGCACCCACGCGTCTCCTTTCAGGTGCCGCAGCGTTGGCTTCGCTGCGGCGCTGTCTGTGTTTAATTGGACAACCTATAACCCATACGGCTTACAACGACGATATCCACTCCAGCTGGTCCATGTCGATGGCACTGATCTGATACCCTTTTTTGAACATGTCGGTGCAGACGGATACGATTTGGCTGTCGTACCATTTACCGGTTTTGTCGGTGATCTGTTTGAGGGCCTCGTGAAGGGTGTAGGCCGGGCGGTAGGGGCGGTGGGCGGTCAGGGATTCGACCACATCGGCCACGCAGACGATGCGCGCTTCCAGCAGGATCTCTTCGCCCCGCAGTCCCTGCGGATAGCCCGATCCATCCATGTGCTCATGGTGTTGAAAGGCAACCTCGGCAACCGGCCACGGAAAGTCGACCGGTTCCAGAATTTCGTAGCCTTTTTGGCAGTGCAGCTGCAGATAACGCTTGTCTTCATCCATCAGTTCACCCGGTCGGGAAAGGATCTGGGCCGGGACCGCGATTTTGCCGATGTCGTGAATCAGCGCGCCCAGAAAAACGCCTTCGACGCGCTCTGGGTCGAGGTTCAGGGCCTGGGCCATGGTGGCCGCCAGATGGGCTACCCGGGACTGGTGGCCGGCGGTGTAGGGATCGCGGATTTCGACGGTTCGCGATATGGCCAAAATAGTCTGAACCAAGGTCTTCTTGATTTTGAGGGCGTGCTGCCGCTGATCGTCTTCAGCCTGTTTCTGCCGGGTGATGTCGCGGATGTAGGCGATAAACACCTGAGCCTTTTCGGGCGTGACCGATATGATGCCGATCTCGGCCGGAAAGGTGCTGCCGTCGGCCCGCATGGCGGTGATCTCCACTCGCCGTCCGATCAATTCTCCCCGGCCGGTGGCTAAAAAACGCGCCAGGCTTTCGTCCTGGTCACTTTGCGGCTTGCGGGGAATCAACGTGTTGGCGACGGTGCGACCGATCACCTGACCGCTGCTATAGCCGAATATTTTTTCCGCGGCGGGGTTGAAGGCGATGATGCGGCCCTGGTCGTCCATGGTGACCACGCCATCGAGGGCCGAATCCACCAGGGCCCGCAGCCACTCGGATGAGACGTCACGCTTGTGAGCGGAAGGGGGTGAAAGATCCATATCCGTCACGGTGCTACCGTAAACTCGATCTGGCTCAATCGCTCACCATCGGCGTCGATTACCTCCACCCGCCAATGACCGGTCTGATAAGGATGTGCCAAGGTGACGTTGCTCCACGTCCGCATCCGGGGATAGCGGATCTGAAGGGGAACCTCACAATACTTGCGGCCGTTGAGATAGTAGGCATGGGTCAGGGTAAAGGGCTGCCGGTCGGAGAGGACGTTCATCCACACCACGGGTGTCGGCGTCTCCTGCAGCGAGAAAGCTGTTGTCGGCGAGACGCACTGGCGTTGATCGACAGCGCGGCACGCGGCGATCCCGGTGATCCTGGCGGTGGGCGGCGCTGCGCCAGTTTCGAGCGGTTTCGGGGGGGGCGGGATCTTTGATTGCGGCGGCTCTGCCGGCTGCAAGATGGCGTCCGGGGAGGGCGGTGCAGGGTGCAGTGTGACCGCTGCCTGAAGCGCCGGGAGCCGTTTTGGTGCAATCGGCACCGGTTGGCCGGCCATTGTGTCGGGTGCCGGTGGGAGGGCTTTGAGATCGGCGGCCGCCGGCTGTCCGTGGGACCGGTCGTTGGTGGCGGTCATGTCGGCCTGGGCCGCATTGTGGGCGTCGGGCACAATGCGCGGCGGTACGGTCGTTGCCGACTGCTGTCTGAACATCCACAGACTGGCGACAATCAAGGCGATGAACAGAACCGGCAGCCAGGGCTTGACCGTTTTTCCCTGCGATCCGCTCTGGATCGATTTTTGTTGGTTTTGCTTGACCGCCGCTCTGACCTTCTCGATGAGCTCCCGGTCCTTGTTGTCAATCTGTTTTTTATGCATGGAAAGTATTGTATTCACCTCATTGTTGCGTCCAGTGCACCGGCGTTCGTCACCCCACGAATTGGCGCCGGATGACCGTGTCCCGGCGCCAACGGGAATCGTCTTTGTCAGGATAGCCGAGGTTGTAGTGCAACCCGCGGCTCTCCTTGCGGTGGGCGGCGCACATGATAATCAGCTCCGCCACGGTGGCGATGTTGCGCAGCTCGATCAGATCCGGCGAAACCTTGAAATTCCAGTAGTACTCGCGGATTTCACTCTGGATGGTGTCGATGCGGCGCCGGGCGCGGGCCAGGCGCTTGTCCGAACGCACGATGCCCACGTAGTTCCACATGAGCCGGCGGATTTCATCCCAGTTGTGGGCCACGATGATCTGTTCGTCGCTGTCGGTGGCGCCCACCTCGTCCCAGTCAGGCAGGCTGAACGGGGGCTGCTGGCCGATCTCGGCCAGATCGCAGGTGGCCTGGCGCGCGGCGGCCTCGGCGTATACCAGCGCCTCCAGCAGAGAGTTGCTGGCCAGGCGGTTGGCGCCGTGCAGGCCGGTACAGGCGGTTTCGCCGACGGCATAGAGCCGGTCGATGTCCGTGCGCCCGAACCCGTCGGTGACCACGCCACCGCAAATGTAGTGCGCCGCCGGAACCACCGGGATGGGGGCCTGGGTCATGTCGATGCCGAAAGAGAGACATTTTTCGTAAAGGTTTGGAAAACGGTCGACGATCCGTTGGGCCGGCTGATGGGAGATGTCCAGAAAAACGTTGTCCTGGCCGGAGCGCTTGAGCTCCGTGTCGATGGCGCGGGCCACCACATCCCGGCAGGCCAGGTCCTTTAAAGGGCTGTAGCGGGACATGAAGGCGATGCCGTTGGCGTCGATGAGGCGCCCGCCCTCGCCGCGTACCGCTTCCGAGATCAAAAAGTTCTTGGCGGCGGGGTGGTACAGGCAGGTGGGGTGAAACTGAACGAACTCCAGATTGGCGACGGTCGCGCCGGCCCGATAGCCCATGGCGATGCCGTCGCCGGTGGCGATATCCGGGTTGCTGGTGTACAGGTAGACCTTGCCGGCACCGCCCGTGGCCAGCAGCGTGATGCCGGCGCCGAAGGTTTTGACCCGGCGTGACTGGCGGTCCAGCACGTAAGCCCCGCAGCAGTAGTCTTCGTGCGTGGTGGTCACCAGCCCGCGCTTGATGCGCGTGGAGAAGGTGATCAGGTCGATGGCGATGTGGTTCTCGAAAAAGCGGATGTTGCCATGCTGGCGGGCGCGCTCCAAGAGCACGCGCTCGACTTCACGCCCGGTCATGTCGTGGGCATGCACGATCCGGTTCTGGGAGTGGCCGCCTTCGCGGCCCAGATCGAACGCCATGCCGCCCTCGTTGGCTTTTGTCTGGGCATCGAGATTGAAATTGACCCCGATTTCCATTAGCTCCCGGATGCGTTCGGGGCCGCCGGTGACCACCTGCCGGACGACCTCGATCTGGCACAGTCCGTCGCCGGCTGCAAGCGTGTCCTGGATGTGAAGGTCGAACGAGTCGCGAATGTCGAAAACCGAGGCGATGCCACCCTGGGCAAGGTTGGTGTTGCTCTCCATCGCCTCTTTTTTGGTCACGATGGCGACCGTTCCCTGCTCGGCGACCTTGAGGGCGACCATCAACCCGGCGATGCCGCTGCCGATAATTAAAAAATCAGTCTGGCTGTCCATCAGTACAGGGGGCGGGACTTGCGTCGGCTGGAACTGAAAAGCCCGATGAAAAAACCGACCAGCATGATGCCGCCGCCGGTCAGCACCCATCGGATGACGTTGCCGCGTTTCATCTGCATGTTCTCCTCGTCCAGCTTGGCGCTGCGGGTGCGCTCCATCTCCAGGTCCGCGGACACCTGTTCGTGACGCTTTTTCAGCTTCAAAAACTCGGCCGACTCCTTTTTCAAGGTCTCATAAGCGTTGCGCAACTGGTTGCGGTCCTGTTGGCTCTGGGACAAGTCGGCATCGACGACGTTTTTTTGCGACTTGAGCGTGTCGAACTGGGCCTTTAAATCCGCGGATTCAGCCGAAAGGACATCGTAGTCCTGCCGGACCCGGTCCAGCAGCATGGCGCAGGGTTCATTGGTGGTGATATAGCGGTTGAGAACCCACCCCATGCGGCCGTTTTGGGTGCGCACCTTGGACCAGTCCTGACCTTTCTCCACCACTGTCAGTGCCGTTCCACTTTCGATCAGCGAAATGATCTTGCGGTCCGTAGCCGGACCGGTTCGCATGGTAATTTCATAGTTTTCGGAAACGTATACGGTTTCGGCGGTAGCTGCGGTCGGCATGATCAATGCGCCGATGAGAACCATCCACAACCATGTGTTCAGGTTTTTCATGACCGGTTAACACTCCATATGGAATTGGGGGTTAGAAAAAAACAGCGCCATCTTGAGTTGAAAAACAAGCATCTGTCAATAATTTCTTTCAAAACGGCAACCCGTGTGGTAACCCAAAAAATGTAACGGAAACAGACAGGTGAACGGGTTATGATTGCATATGATCTGCGATGCGACAAGGGCCACCGATTTGAAGGCTGGTTTGAAGACAGCGCGGATTTTGACCGGCAAAACCAGCAGGGTGTGATCGCCTGCCCGGTTTGTGACGACACGGCGATCTTCAAGATACCCTCGACCTTTTCAATCAAGGGCACATCCGCCGCTCTGCCCGTCAAGCCCCGCCCGAAAATCGATCCGGCGGCCCTGGGCCGGCAGATTGTCGACTACGTGGAAAACCACTTCGACAATGTGGGGGCCGACTTTGCCGAAGAGGCGCTCAAAATTCACTACGGTGCCGCCGAACCCCGCAATATTCGCGGGGTCAGCACGGCCACGGAGGAGGCGACCCTCAAGGCTGAAGGTATCACCTTCTTCAAGCTTCCCTTTCCCCGAAATTCCTCCGAAACCGAAAACTGACCGGCCGGAGCGGCTGCGAACGCTCCCGGCGCCCGCACCATCACCGCGGCGGGGTCACGGAAACCAACATCCCGCCATATGGCGGCGGCGGTGGTTTGGTCAGCAAGGCGCATCCGCCTGGTGCATGTCGGGATATGGGCCGGCCGATGGAACGCCGGTGACGGAACCACGGGCAAGAAAGCGGTGGATTTATTTTTTTCCGGAGCCCTTACCGGGTTGCGTGGTGTCCGCCGATTCGCAGGAGGCCGTCCGGCTGTTGCCACCCCAGGACGGGATTGAGCCGCTGGGCCAGCAGGGAGCGTCGCTGCCGCGGGCGATCGTTGCGAAAGGCCACCTCCAGCGCCTTGGCGCTGCCCACGATTACCACCATCTGTTTACCGCGGGTCAGGGCGGTGTAGAGCAGGTTGCGCTGCAGCATGACGTAGTGTTGGGTGAGCAAGGGAATGACCACCGCCGGGTATTCCGATCCCTGGGATTTGTGCACCGAGATGGCGTAGGCCAGGGTCAACTCGTCCAGCTCCACAGCGTCGTAAGCCACCTTGCGGCCCTCGTAGTCGACCTGGACACGCTCGTCTTCCAGGTCGATACCACTTACGATGCCGATCTCCCCGTTGAACACCTCCTTGCGGTAGTTGTTGCGCAGGTGCATCACCTTGTCGCCCACCTTGAAGCGGCCGCCGATGCCCGGGACCTGATCACCGACCGGATTCAGGGCCTCCTGGAGCACCCGGTTCAAGTTGAGCGTACCCACCACACCACGGTGCATGGGGCAGAGCACCTGAACGTCAGCGACCGGGTCGAGGCCCAAGCGGTGTGGGATTGCATGCCGGCAGAATTCGACCACGGCGGCAACCACCTGCTGAGGATCGGCCTGCTGCACGAAGCAGAAGTCTGACGGTCTTTCCGGATCGTCGGGAGGGGCGGTCACCGGCGGCAGGCCATTGCGGATGCGATGGGCGTTGATGACGATGAACCCCTGCTCTTCCTGGCGGAAAATCTCCGTCAGCTCGAAAGTGCCGATCTTTGCCGAGCGGATCAGGTCGGTCAGTACATTTCCCGGGCCCACTGACGGCAGCTGATAGGCGTCGCCCACCAGGATGAGCTGGCTGGTGAGCGGCACGGCCCGAATCAGGTCGGCCATGAGCAGGGTGTCGACCATGGAGGCCTCATCGACGATGACCACATCGGCGTCCAGGGGGTCGTCTTCGGTTCGTTCGAAGCGGCCGTCGGCCAGATTGTATCCCAACATGCGGTGAAGCGTGGCGGCCGGCCGGTCGGTCACCTGGGCCAACCGCCGGGCGGCCCGACCGGTGGGGGCCGCCAGCAGCACGCTGCGACCCAGCCAGGTCATGGCCGCCGTGATGGCGCGGATCAAGGTGGTCTTGCCGGTACCGGGACCACCGGTGATCACCGAGACCTTGCGGCCGATCAGTTGCAGCAGAACCTGTTGCTGCTGTGCCGAGAGGCGGATGGCCAGCTTTTTGAGGACTTCATCGGTCAATCGGCCACGGTCGGTCGGCGCCGTGGCCGGCGCGACCTGCTGAAGGGCCGCGATGCGCCGGGCGATCGTGGTGTCGGCCCGATGCAGCACCGTGGGGAACACCAGGTCCGCGTGGGGTCGATGCGCGTCGGCGGCCATCACCAGGTCGCCGGCCGCGACGAGGTGCTCCAGCGCGGCGCCGACCGTATCCGGCGCCAGCTCAAAATTCCGGCGGCACTGCTCGACCAGCTGGGCCTGTTCGATGAAGGTGTGGCCCTGATCCACGGCCAACTCGAAGAGGTGCCGCAGGCAGGCCCTGGCCCGATCCATCTCATCCACCGGCGTGTCGGCATGGCGAACGATGGCGTCGGCGATGGCAAATCCGACCCGGGGGATGTCCTCGGCCACGCGGTAGGGATCGTTGCACAACAGATCGATGGCGTCGGGGCCGTACTCGCGCAGCAGGCGCGCGGTGTGGGCCGTGTCCACACCGTTTTTTTCCAGAAAACGCACCAGTCGCCCGGCGGCATTCTGCCGCCGCCAGGCCTCGGCGATGCGTCGGGCGGTCTTTGCGCCGATCCCGGCCACCTCGGTCAGCCGCTGGGGGTCTTCTTCAATGATCGTCAGGGTGTCGGCCGCGAAACAGGCCACGATCCGGTCGACCAGTTTGGGGCCCACACCTTTGATGACACCCGAGGCCAGGTAGCTGCGGATGCCATCCACCGTGGCCGGCAGGCGCACGCGAAAGGTCGTGAACCTGAATTGCTGCCCATAGCGGGCATGGGTTTCCCACTGACCGCCAATTTCGATCGACTGGCCGACTTGGGGATCGGGCATGGTGCCCTTGATGGTGATGCGGCTCCGGTTTTCATCGGTGAAAAACCGGGCGATGGTGAAGTGGTTGCCGCCGTTGTGGTAGGTGACGTGCTCGATGCGTCCGGTCAAACTAAGCGCCGGAGCAGGCTGCGCATGGCCTGGCATCAGGCGCTCCGGTGGCCTGAAAGGATCCATGTAGCGGCATGATCCAGGTTGACGGCGATGTGATCGGGGGCCGCGTCGACTGCTGCCAGCGATCGGGCGGCGTCCCGACCGTTGCCGGTTTCCACGAGAACGGTTCGCCCGCACCCGGCGGCTTTGCCCGCCAGAATGTCCGTGGCGCTGTCGCCCACCATGACGCTTTGCACCAGGGCGATGCCGTGGCGCTGCTGCGCGGCCAAGATCATGCCCGGCTTGGGCTTGCGACACTCGCAGCCCTGGTCCGGACGATGGGGGCAAAAGAGTAGATCCGCGATCCGGCCGCCGCTCTCTTGGACGGCCCGCTTCAGGTTGCGGTGAATCGACTCCAGGCCGCTTACGGAGAGCAGGCCTCGATTGACGGCCGACTGATTGGTGATGATGACAACCTGCAGGCCGGCTAGCGTCAGTCGGGCGATGGCCGCAAGGCTGCCGGGGATGAAATGAAATTCGGCCCAGCTTTTGATGTAATCGGGGGAGTCCGCATTGATGACGCCGTCGCGGTCCAGAAAAACCGTGCTGCCGGCCTTCACGGAACCGCTACTCCGCCACGATGAAGGCGCCCGGGTATCCATTGTCAGCCAGCGTCTTGCCATACGCTTCGGCGGATTCGAGGTCGCTGCAGCGCCCCACCCGAACCCGATACAAGATGGTGTCGCCCCGATCGTAGGGCTTGATGTGGGCATTGGTGAAGGTGCCTTCCAGTTGGGCGCGCAATTTCTCCGCGTTGACGCGGCTGGAGAAGGCCCCCACCTGAAACGTAAAGGCTCCTTTGTAGTAGTCCACGGGGACGAACGCTTCACCCGAGGCGGTCCGGCGGCGCTGGCCCAAGGCGACAACTTCCACCTGGGCAGTGCCGGGGCCAACGATGTCCAGGGCCTGGGCCGCGCTCAGGGAGAGATCGATGACGCGCCCCTGGATGAAGGGACCGCGGTCGTTGACGCGCACGACAACCTGTTTGCCGGTGTGCAGGTTGCGGACATTGACCCAGGTGCCCAGGGGCAGGGTCTTGTGAGCCGCAGTCATGGCATACATGTCGTAGATCTCGCCGTTGGCGGTCTTGCGGCCGTGGAACTTCTTTCCGTACCAGGAGGCGATGCCCTTTTCGGAAAACCCATGGGCGTGGGGGATGGGCTGGTACCAGATGCCGTTCACCTTGTAGGGTTTGGGATGGTCCGCCGGTGGGGACGGCGTCGGGGGCGATTTCAGGGCGCAGGCCTGCATCAGGAGCAAGGCTGCGGCGCACGCCGCCACCGCCGCGCTCAGCCAGCAAATGCGCACCCGGTTCACCTTTCCGGCCGATCTCGGTTCACCCTTCAACGCACCGCGCCTCCCGCCGCCGTTGCCTGGGCGGCACCCTTTTCCAAAAAAAGCTGCCGGTCCGATGATGTGGCGGCACTGTTCGGCCGGAAGCCACACGGAAGACGCGTGAATCAGGCTTTGATCGCGATATCGAGCACATCGCTCATTTTCTCCATGAAATGAAACTGGATATCGTCACGAACTTTTTGGGGGATGTCCACCAGGTCCTTTTCGTTCCACTTGGGCAGCAGGATCGTCTTTATGCCGGCGCGGTGCGCCGCGAGCACCTTCTCCTTGATGCCGCCCACGGGAAGCACCTGGCCCCGTAGGGTGATTTCACCGGTCATGGCCAGGTCCTTGCGGATGGCCTTGCCCTTGAGCAGGGAGACCAGGGCCGTGAGCATGGTTACCCCGGCGGAGGGGCCATCCTTGGGAATGGCGCCGGCCGGAACGTGAATGTGGATGTCGTGGTTTTCGAAGAACTCCTCGTCCACGTCCAGTTTCTTGGCATTGGCGCGAATGAAGCTCAGGGCCGCCGTGGCGGACTCTTTCATGACATCGCCCAGCTGACCGGTGAGGGTGAGCCCTTTTTTGCCCTTCATGGCCGTGGCCTCGATGAACAGCAGGTCGCCGCCGGTGGGGGTCCAGGCCAGGCCCATGGCCACACCGGGGGTGGTCATGCGGGCCTTGGCCTCGGCTTGGAGCTTGATCGGCCCCAGGTACTCGGAGACATCGTCCACCTTGACGGTCGCTTTCTTGATCTTGCCTTCGGCAATGCCGGCGGCCACACCGCGGCAGATGGTGGCGATTTCCCGTTCCAGGTTGCGCAGGCCGGCCTCGCGGGTATACCCGGAGATGATGCGGCGCACCGCACCGGCGGTGATGGTGATCTGGCTGGCCTTGAGGCCATGGGCATCGCGCTGGCGCGGGATCAGATAGCGCGAGGCGATCTTGACCTTCTCATCCTCCGTGTATCCCAGCAGCTGGAGCACCTCCATACGGTCGCGCAGGGCCGACGGAATCGTGTCCAGCACGTTGGCCGTGGTGATGAACATGACCTTGGACAGGTCGAAGGGAACGTCCAGATAGTGGTCGGAAAAGGAAAAATTCTGCTCCGGATCCAACACTTCCAGCAGGGCCGAGGAGGGATCGCCTCGAAAGTCGGAACCGACCTTGTCGATTTCGTCGAGCATGAAGACGGGGTTGTTGGAGCCGGCGCGCCGCAGGCCCTGAATGATGCGGCCGGGCAGGGCGCCCACATAGGTGCGGCGGTGGCCGCGGATTTCGGCTTCGTCCCGAACCCCGCCCAGGGAGATGCGGTGGAATTTGCGGCCCAGGGCTTTGGCGATGGAGTTGCCCAAAGAGGTCTTGCCGGTGCCCGGGGGGCCGGCGAAGCACAGGATCGGGCCCTTGGAGTCGGGCTTGAGCTTCCTGACGGCCAGGTATTCGATGATGCGGCGCTTGGCTTTTTCCAGACCGAAATGGTCCTCGTCCAGCACCTTGCGCGCTTTCTTGATGTCCAGATTGTCCGCCGTGCTGTCGTTCCAGGGCAGTTCCGTGAGCCAGTCCAGATAGGTCATGGCGACCGTGTATTCGGCCGAGGAGGGGTGCATGCGCGACAACCGGTCCAACTCCCTTTCGGCCTCCTTGACGGCCTCTTCGGGAAGATTTTTCTCTTTGATCTTGGCGCGGTACTCGTCCAGTTCGACCGAGGCCTCGTCGGTTTCACCCAACTCCTCCTTGATCGCCTTGAGCTGCTGGCGCAGGTAGTACTCGCGCTGGCGTTTGTCCATGTCCCCTTTGACCTGGGACTGGATCTTGTTGCCCAGTTCCAGGATCTCCAGTTGATGGTGAACCAGCTTGGTGACGGCCTTGAGGCGTTTGGTGGAGTCCTGAATCTCCAGTATTTTCTGTTTCTCTTCGGGAGAGGAGTTGATCGTCGAGGCAACCATGTCGGCCAGTGTGCCGGGCTCTTTGATGGAAGCGGCCATCGAGCCCATCTCCTGGGGCAGGCCCGGAGAGAGCTGCACGATGCGGCTGAACTGTTTGATCACATTGGCCATCAGGGCCTCGGTTTCGTTGCCACTGTGGTCGATGTCGCCGAAATGCTCCACTTCGGCAACCAGGTAGGGCTTGTCCTTGTGAAATGACTTGACACGGAATCGGCTCAGACCCTGCACCAAAAGCTGCACGCGGTCATCTTCGGTTTTGGCCATCTTCAGGATCAGGGCGGCGGTGCCCACCGTGGCCAGGTCGCCGCTGTCGGGGTCCGGCTTCACGTTCTCCTTTTTTTGAGCCACCAGAAGCCCGATCATGCGGTCCTTGGCCATGGCCTCGTCGACCAGGCGCACCGACTCGCCTTTCATCACCACCAACGGCAATACCATCTTGGGAAACAGGGCGGCATCGAAAAGGGGCAGGACCGGGAGCGTTTTAGGAATATTGTCGGTATTGTAGTTCAATGATGGCTGTTTGTCTGACATGTCACCCTCCTTCAAGGGTCAATCCGGCAGATTCGCAAGGGGTTGCCCAGCGCTGCAGGAAACATCGCTATTCTTCGCTGATGGGGATTTTGTGCGTTTGGTCCAGTTTGCGTTTGGCGATCCTGACTTTCAGCAGCCCGTTGGCGCAGGTCGACGACACCACCTCCGTGTCCACGGGCGAGGGGAGGTAAAGGATGCGCTCGAACCGGCCATACTGGATTTCGGCCAGCCGAAAGGTACCGTTGGGCAGGCGGGGCATTTCCTTGCGGACGCCCGAGATCTTGACCGCACGGGAGTTGATCTGCAGGTCCAGGTCTTCTTTCTCCACGCCTGAAATCTCGGCCCAGATCATAATCTCTTCGGTGGTTTCGAAAATGTCCATCTGGGGTGTCCACATGCACTCTCGGGACGAAAACATTGGATTGGCGGGTCGTGGCCGGAAGATTTCCTGCATGGTTCGACCCAGACTCTGACCGGTGGAATCAAAATCGCTTCCAAATTTAATTTTGATGTATTCCATGGTAGTTCCCCGAATTTGATACCTGACAACAGGTGTGAGCGACGCTCGATATTTGCAAAAACAACTAAATTTAACACCGAAACGGATAGTTGTAAAGCCATGCGCCCGAATTGCACGGCGAGCGGTGGTTGATCTTTCGCGACGGTTTTACTATACAGGGTCAAGATTCAGGGAGAATTCAATGTCCGAGATCCACATCCTGTTTGTAGACGACGACCGCGACATTTTGGCCATGGTCGCACGCTATCTCAAGATTAAGGGCTATGACGTGGTGACCGTGGACAATGGCCTGGATGCGGTCCGGGTGGTCAAGGAACAGCGCATCGACATCGTGTTCACCGATTACAAGATGCCCGACTTCAACGGCCTCGAGCTGTTGGTGACCATCAAGCAGCAGCGGCCCCAGACCGAAGTGATCATCGTCACCGGGTACGGATCCATGGAGTCGGCCATCCAGGCCATGAAATTCGGCAGTTACGATTATCTTCAAAAACCGTTCAAGCTCGACCACCTCAAACTGATCATCGACCGCATCGTCGAAGAGAAAAAGATCGCCGACAAGGCCCAGCTGATCCGTAAAACTGCCCGCGACCGCCACCGGTACGGCAACATGGTCGGCCTGTGTCCCAAGATGCGCGAGATCTACGAGATCATCGACACGATCGGCATCCACAACCCCATGGTGTTGATTCAAGGAGAGAGCGGCGCGGGTAAAGAGCTGACGGCGCGAACCATCCATGCCAACAGCGACCGCAGCGGCTTGCCGTTCGTGCGGGTTAATTGCGGCGGTTTCGGTAAGGAGGCGGCCCAGACCGCCGACGAGATCGTCGCTCACATGACCGACGTTCTGGGTGCCGTCAACGGCGGGACGCTCTACCTGGACGAGATGGCCTCCCTGTCGCCCCCCCTGCGCGAACGCCTGCTGGCGCTGTTGACCGGCCGGGCGCGTGACGATCGGCCGTCGCCCCGCTTGATTGCCGGTACCTCCGGCGATCTGGATGACGTTATCGCCAGCGGGGCCCTGAAAAAGGACCTGCTGGAGCTGTTCGACGCCACCTTCATCAAACTGCCGCCGCTGCGGGAGCGCAAGGAGGACATCCCGCTGCTGATCAACCACTTTCTTTTCAACCACAGCGACCCTTCCGCCAAGACTCGTATCTACGGCATCACACCGGCGGCGATGGACATTTTGCTGCATTACCACTGGCCCGGCAACCTGATTCAGCTGCAGAACGTGATTGAGCGCGCCTCGGCCATGGGGGTCGAGAACGTCATCGACATCGACGACCTGCCGGCTGAAATTCGAACCTTCGGCACCATTTCCCAGATGGGGTAATGGTCGACATCCTGTTGATCCAGCCGCCCATCGCGGACTACTATCTCACCGCCAAGCGAACCTTGCCTTACGGGCTGGCATCCATCGCCGCCGTGCTGGAGCAGGCCGGTTTTTCGGTGGCCATCCTGGATGCCCTGGCCACAACCCGGTCGCGCGTCGTTGGCGCTCCGGCCGAGATGGAGGATCTGCAGGCCTACTATGGCCGCGCCGATCGCAGCCCCTTCGCCCTGTTTCACCACTACCGCCACTTCGGCTACAGTCTCGAACACATCGGCAACCAGGTCGGATCATCCGGTGCGTCGATCGTCGGCATCGCCGCGTTGTTCACGGCCTACAGCGACATGGCCCTGGCCGTGGCGCGGGTGGTCAAGGACCGCCTGCCGGATGCCATGGTTGTCCTGGGCGGCCACCACCCCACGGTGCTGCCGGAAGCGGTGATGGCGGAGCCGGCGGTCGATCTGGTGCTGCGCGGCGAAGGCGAGGCCTGCCTGCCGGCCCTGGCCAAGGCATTGAAGACCGACGGGGACCTGGCGGCGGTGCCGGGGGTTGTCTTTCGCCGTCGCGACGGTACCCTGCACATCAGCGCGCCGGCCGTGTGCCGGGAGTTGGATGCGCTTCCCACGCCCGCCTATGCCCTGGTCCGAAGAAAGTTCTACCGGCGGTTTAAAACGGAGAGCCTCGTGGTCGTCGCCGGACGGGGGTGTCCGCTGTCGTGCAGCTACTGCGCGACCGGCGCCGGGTCCTGGATGGGGTATCGCAAGCGTTCCGTGGCGGCCGTGCTGGCAGAGATTCGCCAGGCGTCGGCAGGGCGCACCGTGGGCTTCATCGACTTCGAGGATGAAAATCTGAGCATGGATCGGCGCTGGTTTCTCGAACTGCTGGATGGTATCGGCGCCATCTTTGGCGAGTCGAGGCCTGAATTGCGCGCCATGAACGGCCTGTTCCCGCCCACCTTGAGCCCGGCGGTATTAGGGGCCATGCGGCAGGCCGGATTCGCCGCCGTGAATCTCTCTCTGGGAAGTGCCAACGCCGCACAGCAGAAGCGCTTCAAGCGACCCGATGTGCGCGATGCCTTTGACCGGGCCCTGGATTGGGCCGCTAAAGAGGGGTTGTCGGCCGTGGGGTACATCATCGTCGGCGCCCCGGATCAGGATCCGCGCACGTCGGTCGACGACTTGCTGTTTCTGGCCCGTCGCCGGGTGCTGGCCGGCGTCTCCGTGTTTTACCCGGCCCCGGGCAGCGCGGACTACGCCCGCTGCCAGGCCTTGGGGCTGCTGCCGTCGCAGCCGGCCCGCTTGCGGGCCACGGCCCTGCCTATCGACCAGAAGACATCGCGAACCGATGCCGCCACCCTGCTGCGGCTGGGGCGGATGCTCAACTTCATCAAATCCCAGGCGGCTGCCGGCCGGCCGCTTCCCCGACCGGCTCCGGTCGCCGCGCATCTGGACCCTGCCGCGGATCGGCAGTGGCTTGGGATGCAGCTGTTGGCCGCCTTTCTGCGCGATGGCGGCATTCGCGGGGTCGCGCCCGACGGGCAGGTTTACGACCATCTCGTATCGAGCGATCTGTGTCGGCATTTCTTAGCCGGGCTGCCGTTTTGACGCGCAGCGCTGGATGGTCGCTATTTGTCGGCCAGGCGGCGCGCTCAGATCATGCGCCACGACACGATCGCCATTGCTCCGAAGCCGGTCAGCACCAGCCCGGAGCAGCGATCGATCCAGCGCATGGCGCTTGCATTCAGGCGCCGGTTGAACCGGCTGGTGATCGCCGTGAGCACGATCCACCAGGCCATGGAACCGCTAAAAACGCCGCTCACCAGCCAGAGGGCGGCCGTGTGGCCGGCCGCGGCGCTGCCGAGCCCCAAAGCGGCGAACACGGCGGTGAAAGCGAGGATGGTCATGGGGTTGGTCAGGGTGAGCAGCAGGGCCGAAAGATATCCTGCTGCGTTGGTGGCGGTGGTTTTCCCAACCGGCATCTGCGCGGCCGCGGACATCAGGGTGCGAATTCCCATCCAGCAGAGCAGCAGTCCGCCGACCAGCTGGAGCCACGCCCGCTGGCCCACCAGCAGGTCGCTGACCGCACTGAGCCCAAAACCGGCCACACAGCCGTAGAAGGCGTCGGCGGTGGCAGCGCCAAGTCCGGTCACCAGCCCGGCTGCCCATCCGCCGGCCAGGCTGCGGCGAATGCACAAAATGCCGATGGGTCCCACCGGGGCCGCAATGGCAACTCCCAAAAACAGTCCGTTGAGAAACAGGGTCGTCTCCATAGTGGGCAGGTTACGCCATTGGAGGCCCTGCCGCCATGCCGGAGCGATGGTTTTTGGGGTGTTTCACCTAACAAGGTAAGGAAAATCGGACCATGGACCCTCGTTTCGAAAGGCTGCTCGATGGCATTGGCCGCAAGATCCTGTCCGCGCTGCAAAACAATGCCCGCATGCCGCTGCGCCACCTCGGCCAAAAGGTGGGATTGTCTGCGCCGGCGGTGGCCGAGCGCGTCAAAAAGCTCGAGGAGGCCGGGATCATCATGGGGTATCACGCGCGCCTCGACCCGGTTGCCACGGGGCGGTCGGTGGCCGCCTTCATCCAACTGACCACCGATCCGCACCACTACCCGTCCGTCAAGGCCGTGGCGGAGGAGATGACCGACGTCGTGGCCTGCCATCACGTCAGCGGGCACTCCTCGTTCCTCATCGAGGTTCGTGTCGACGAGGTTGGTGAACTGGAGGCCGTGGTGGCCCGGTTGAGCCGTTTCGGTCAGACCCGCACGGCTATCGTTCTGTCCACCCCGGTGGACAAAACGGCCACCCTGCCGCTGCGCTGAGCCCGACCGTCACGGACCTGGGATCAGGTTGATTGCATCAACATCGTTCCGGCAATCTCCTTGAACAGCTTGGCGGCCACGGCGGCGGTCAGGCTGTTGGCGTCGCGGTCCGGGTTGTACTCCACGATATCGGCCCCCACCAGCGGGGCTCGGATGGACTGGATCAGGCCGATGACCTCACGGGTGGTCATTCCGCCCGGTTCGTGGTGGGAGACACCCGGGGCGTGGGCCGGGTCGAGGACGTCCAGATCCACAGAGAGGTAGACCGGTCCCGCCAGTTCGATACGACGGCGCGGGTCGAAATCTTTCATCTCGATGCAGCTGACCTGGAATTTTTCCACCTGCCGGCGCTGCACGGCGTTCATGCCGCGGATGCCGACCTGGACCAGGCGGCCGATGCGGCCAGTCTCCATGATGCGGGCAAACGGGCAGGCATGTGAATAGCGGTTGCCCTCGAAGGCATCGTAGAGGTCCGGATGGGCATCCAGATGCAGTATCTGCAGACCGTCGTAGCGATCGGCCAGGGCCTGGACGACCGGGAAGGTGATGGCGTGATCGCCCCCCAGGGCCAAAATGCGCTGCCCGCGCGCCGCCAGCGCCGCCACGGCCGACTGGATGGCCGTGATGGCATCGTTTCCGCCGGGCAGGACCAGGTCACCGTGATCGACCATCTGCGGGTGGTCTTTGAGGTCGATCCCATTTTCGGCAAACAGGTTGGATGCGCCGTTGTGCAGGGTGCGGCGGATGACCGGCGGGGCCTTGGCCGGGCCGCGCATAAAGCTCGAGTATTCGTCGAAGGGAATACCGAGCACTGCCACGGCACCCGCTTGGCGGGCTGACAGCGCGGGTCGTTGGGGTGGTGCCACCATTGGCAAGGAACCCTTCAGGCTCAGTCGCGGGCCGGTACGTCCATGACCGTGGCGGGGTGATCGCTGGCCTCGAGAAATTTGCGGACGTTGTCCAATGAGATCACCAGCGTGGCGGTGTTGACCAGCGGGTGGCACTGCAACGCCTCGGCTTCCCAGATGGCCTGGTCCACGATGACCTGCACCCGGTGGGCATGGTCGTTCACCACCCCTAAAATCGTGACCGCGCCGGGATCGAGCTTCAGATGGCTGTGCAGGCGATCGGCCGAGGCGAAACGCAACTTTTTGACGCCCAGGGCCTCGCCGAGGGATTTCAGGTCGACCGACTTCTCATCGGGCAGGGTTACCAGAAAATGCTGCTTGCCTTTGTTGTCGCAGATGAACAGGTTCTTGGTCTTCAGGCCCGGCAGCACCGGGACCAGCCGGTCCACGTCCTCGCAGGTGAACACCGGGGGGTGATCGTGGCGTTCGTATGAGATCGCGTGGGCATCGAGGTAGTCGTAGATTTCCATCGGTTGCGCTCCTTTGGGCATTGATTGGGTTGGACTCGGTCCGCCTTTTACCGACAACCGGCCCGCAATTCAATGGTTTTGGCAGGTCGCTGGGCAGGCGGCCGGAATTTCAGCGTGGTGAAACCCGTTTTCGCCCCAACTCCTGCTTGACCGCGGATCCCAGCTGTTCCAACAAGTACGGTTTTTGAATATAGGCGCCCGTGCCCAAAGACTGCGCTTTTTTGACCCGATCCGTTTCGGAGAACCCGCTGACGATGATTCCCTTCTGATCGGGATTGATCTCGCGAATCTGCCGATAGGTTTCGAATCCGTCGATCCCGGGATGCATGATCATATCCAGCAGCAGCAGATCGGCCTGGTTGTTCGCTTTGAAAAAGGCAACCGCCGCTTCGCCGTTGGCGGCCACATGGGTCTGATATCCCAATCGTCGCAGCATGCTGCTGGCCAGGTCGCGCTGCTCCTGTATGTCGTCCACGACCAGAATCGATTCCCCATTGCCCATCAGCTCCGACACGGATCGGCCGGGCCCCTTTTCCCGCGACGCTTGTCGGGTCGCCGGAAAGTACAAACTGAAGCGGGTCCCTTTGCCCTCTTCGCTTTGCACGTCGATGTGCCCGTTGTGGTCGTTCACGGTGCCCCACACCACGGTCATCCCCAGTCCGGTGCCGCTGCGCCCCATGACTTTCTTTGAATAAAAGGGTTCGAAAATGCGCTCGAGATCCTTTTTGGGGATGCCGACGCCGGTGTCGGTGATCGTGACCAGGACGTAATCCCCTTCGGGAAGAGTCCTGTACCCTTTCACGGTCTGCTCAAGGTAGCTGTTTCGGGTGACAATCGCTATTTCCCCGCCGCTTTTGGTGGCCTCGGCCGCATTGGTGAGCAGGTTCATGATGGCCTTGGACAGGTTGAATGGCGACCCTAAGATGTTCAGCAGGTCCGGCGCGGCATCGAACTGCAGACGCACCTCGGGGTGATAGGTCATCATCTTGGCATATTCGGGCGAGTGCAGGTAGTCGTCGACGACTTCGTTCAGGTTGACGACCTCCTTGGTGGCCACGTCTCTTCTGGCCAGCGTCAGCAGGTCTTGAACGATCGCGGCGGCTTTGATGCCCGAATCCTTGATCGTTAAAATGGGTTTCCGGAGCGGGCTCTCCTCCGGCAGGTCCAACAGGAGCAGTTCCGGGTAACTGACAATACCCGACAGCACGTTGTTCAAGTCGTGGGCGATGCCGCCGGCCAGAACCCCCAACGCTTCCATTTTTTCGGCCCTGGCCAGCCTGGACTTCAGCTTCTCTTTTTCTCTTTCCGAACGCCGCATCTCCGTGACATCCATCATGGATGCGATGATTTTCATGGAGTTGGGCATGCGCCCGAATTTACACAAGACTCTTTTGATGTGGCCGCGCTTGTCGACGATGCGGAATTCCAGATTTCGCGATGTGTGCTGATCGGCCTGCTGATAGGTGGTGATGAAGTGTTCGACCACGGCGAAGTCGGACGGATGAACAATTGCGTCGAGTGTCGTCCGGGTTTCAGCGCCCGGCGCCGGCGTACCCGTCAGTTGGCCAAATTCACTGTTGACCAGAGAGATCGTCAGGTCAGGATCGATCATGGCGTTGGCGGTAGCCGTGCTTTCAAACAGGGACCGGTATTTTTTTTCCGAAATGACCAGTTCGTCGATCAGGCGGTCCCGCTCGCGCAAGGAACCCTCGTATTCCTCGATGGCATCGCGCACCTCATCCTTGACCTGCCAGATGCTGATTCCCTTGACCATGCGGTTGAACAAGCCGGATTGACGCCATTTCAACCGGAATTCACAACAATCGTCGCCATTGGACACACATTTGACCTCTTCGGCCTGAATGCCCTTCACACCGGACGCGTGCATTAACTCCGTGTAAATTCCTAAATTCCAGTTGCAGACATCCCGGGTCACCATGGTATTGGGGGCGTAGCGCAGTTCAAAAGCGAGTTCCTTGCGATTGATTTTGCGTGGGGTGACCTGCTTGGTGCGGTTGAAGCGGGAATTGATCCTGGCGGCCTGCTTGGCCAGAAAGATCGGACCGAACAGCTTGCCGATAAAAAGGGCGCTACCTGACAAATTTTCCCTGACCGCGCCCCTGCCGGCTTCGAGCAACGGGTTCGGGGCCTGGACGACCCGACGGACATTGTTGAGGAGCTTTAGGGAAAACTCATTGGATACCCAGCAGTTCAGGTCCAAAATGTGTTCATGGCGAATGGGTGACACCGTGGACGGGTCGCCAAGATCGTGAACGAGGTAGGTTGCGTTGCCGACCAGGCCGCTGGTGACGGCATCGATGCCTCCGCGGCCATAATGTTTTTCGATGAACGCAAACAATCCGATGAAATTAATACAATTAATTTCCTTCGGCATCGGCAGGCACATTGAACGATAACTCCCCGACCGTTGGCAGGGGAGGCAGCCGGTGTTCCTGAGCTAGCGCGTCAGGTGTTCTTCGAGCAAAATTATCTTCGCTGGACTGGTCTGCCCGCCCCGTTGAATTGGAACAGATGTCTATTTAGATCAGTTATGTATATCTTTTCAACCCTTTTGAACGCTTTATTTTTAAATTTGATTGCATTTTTGTTTTTTTTTATACTATATGTTGGGTCATAATCGATCAACAGACACACCAGATTGGAGAACGTTAACTGAAAATTAACATTACCTTCACAATACTTGAATGATAAACAGGCTGAATCGATGTTGGCGGCGTTTTTGGTCCCGACAGCTGATTTGAACGGTACGTGAGCATTTTTGAGGGTAAGTTAATGAATCCTCGTTCGCTTTCCACCACGGCTGACCTGAGTCGCTTTTTGCAGAGTCCAACCAACGTCTTTCTGGCAAAAATCCTGCCCTTTTCGATCTACCGCCGCTACCTCTCCCTGTCGGGTTTTTACTTTTACGGCACCAACGGCGAGGCGCGGCGCAACCTTTCCAAGTCGTTGACCTACGTCCTGGGCGGTACCATTGGAAGAGTCCGCTTCGTCTATGTGCTGCTCAAGACCTACCTGGGCATCTTCGAGCACTACTACGAAAAGATGGTCAACGCCCACCGTTCGCTGGCCGGAATGATGAAATTATTAAACCGGCGCGTTCGCATTTCCGGGAAAGCGTGGCTCGATGACATTCACCGGCAGGGCACCGGTTGTATTCTGGTGACCGGTCACTTCGGTGCGGTCGAATACATTCCGCTGTTTCTGGCGGCCAATCACTACCGACCCTCCATTATTCTGCGCTTTAAATCGGAAACGCTCAAGCAGGCCCTGGCCAAAAAGTCACACGCCGTCGACCTGGAGCTGATCGATGCGGACAGCCCCAACGTAATCTTCAAAGCGCTCAACGCCCTCAAGGCGGGCCGAATGCTGATTACCCTGTGCGACGAGGTTCACCATTGGCGTCCCAGTAAAAGCGAGGTCGTTGCGCTGTTCGGGCGCCCCATTCCCAAAGATCGCACCTTGGATATCCTCTACAGACGGTCGAAAGTGCCGATTGGTTTTGGCGTGATTCAGCGACTGAAAAATGGCTATGACCTGTCCATCCATCCGATCGCCGACGGCTCGCAGGATATTTCGCTGTGCAGCGCCAGCTGGCGTCTTTTGGAGCAGTATGTCTACCAGTATCCCGAGCAGTGGTACCAGTGGCCCAAATTCCATTGTGAAATCAATGCGTATGTCATGGGGCAGACCGCCTGTGCCCATTGAGGCCGAATAAACGGGGCTGCATCGGCCACCTGAAATGGGTCGTCGACCGCTTGCATTGGGCCACCTTTTCAGTATATATCTTGCTGAACATTCAATCGGGGCGGCTGCCGCGAGGCGCCTGGGTCAGCGCCGATTCAGCGGCGCTCCCGACTCTCACTGGACGGCGCGGGCCGACACCTTCGCCAAAAGGATCCGCATGCACAAAAAATTCAGATGGCTGATCATCGCTGCGGTGGTGTTGAACGCGGCTGCCGGACAGGCCGCCTTCGAAATCGACAGCATCCTCAAGACCGAGGTGGGGTCGCCCATCCTCGACGTGACCACCAAACCGGGCGAGGACATGGTCTTCGTTCTGACACCCGGGGCGGTCCTGATCTATTCGGTCGAAGACCAGGCGGTTTTAGAGCGTATTCCCGTCGACAAGGCCTTCGACCGGATCGCCTACCAAGACAAAGACCGCCTGGTTCTCACTGCCAGCCAGACCGCCCAGATGAAAATCCTCGGCTACAGTCGCATCTATGTGATCGACACCAAGGGCCGGGCGGTCAAAGGCCCGGCCGATGCCAGCGTAACCCTGGTGGTTTTCGATGACTACCAGTGACCGTACTGTGCCCGCCTGGAGCGGTTCATCCAGCAGGTGCTGGAGCAATTTCCGGAAACGGTCAACTATGTCATCAAACACTATCCCTTGCCCAACCACGCCTTTGCCCATGAAAGTGCCATGGCGGCCCTGGCCGCCGGTCGGCAGGGTAAATTCTGGGAATTCCACAGCCAGTTGCTGGAGCATCACGATCAACTCGACGAAACCAAGCTGAACGAGATCGCCGCCGCGCTGGGGCTGGACATGGATCGGTTCGGTCGGGACCGCCAGCTGGAAGCCAGCCGACAACTGATTCGGGAAGATATCCAAGACGGCAAGGCACTTGGCGTCAACGGCACGCCGTCGGTTTTCATGAACGGCAAACGTGTCGACAACAAAGATTTGGGATCGTTGCCGCAGCTGATTGCCCGGGAACTCGAAAAGCGCTGATCCGTCAGTGCAGGCGCGACACGCGACCCGGGCTGGCAGTGGGAACGCAACGGCCTGTTCGACCGCACGCCGGAGCAGCGGCCCGGACAGCGCCGTCAACGCTCAGCCCAGCTGAACCCACCTATTTTTGCAAGCACTCCTGTTTTGAGAGATGCAAGCCTCGATCTGTTTTTCCAAGCACTAAACTCCCCCACATTTCTGCCGATAACGGTAGGCACAGTACATAAAGGCATTTGCCCAGGGTAAACCCGTTGAAAGGCGGGGACACAAAGTCACGGATCTAAAGCCAATGCGCCATGACCGCCGGACTGCCAGACAGAAAGCTTCCGCGCTTGCCTGCCCGGAAGCTTTTCATTTTCGGACCCTTCCGTATCAGTGCCAAGGCCTGGAGGCTCACAAATGCAGCACCGTCCCGGCCAATAACACGGCAGCCAAGCCGTATCACTACCCTCAGGGGCCTGGCTCTCGGCAGACCGATCGCTTCACGCTCAGGGAGAAATTACGACCATGACCGCACCGCTCATACCGAATCTTCAGCACGAAGACCCGCAACCACCGCCGCAGCCGATCCGGGTCGTCATTGTCGACGACTCCAAGCTGATTCGTCGTGCCGTGCGGGGACGTCTGTCCGTCGAACCGGATATCCGCGTCGTGGGGGAGGCCGAAAACGGTGCCCAGGCCCTGGACCTGGTGTCCAGGCTCAAGCCGGATGTCATCACCCTTGACGTCAACATGCCGGTCATGGACGGCTTGAGCACCATCAAGCACCTGATGATCAAGTCTCCTACGCCCACGGTCATGCTGAGCACCCTTACGGATGAAGGCGCCAAGGTGACCTTCGACGCCCTGCGCTACGGCGCCACCGACTTTCTGCGCAAGCCCTCCCGGCTGGGCCAGGATGACCATCAGGCGCAGCAGGACGAGATTATCGCCCGGGTCAGAAACGCCGCCAAGGTTAGTGTCGGCTCCATCCGCTATGTCAGGCCTCCCCGACGCGACACCGATCGACCGGCTGCTCCGGCAGCCCGCAACTGTGAATTTGCCGTGGCCATCGGCGCCTCGGAGGGTGGATACGGGCCGCTTCTGAGCATCGTTCCGGCATTGGACCCCGCCAAGCCGGTCGCTTATGTGGTCGTTATGCACACCGGCGATGCCTATCTGGAAGCGTTCAGAAAGTACCTTGCGGCCTGCAGCACCCTCCCGGTGCTGCGGGCGGCCGACGGGATGACGCTCAACGGGGGCGCCTGCTACCTGGTCGGCGGAGACGAGTATGCGACCCTGTCGCGCCGCGATGGGGCCACGAGCATGGGAATTCAGCCCAACCCCTTTCCGGGACGGCGCGGTTCGATCGACATGCTGATGTTTTCGGTAGCCGAATCCTTTGGCCCTCGCGCCGCCGGCATCGTCTTGTCAGGGATCGGCTTGGACGGCTCGCAGGGCCTTGGGGAGATCAAACGGCATGGCGGTGTCACGTTTGTCCAGAAACCGGCCACCTGCCTGCACCGCGACATGGCTTTGGCGGCAATCGGGCGCTGCAAGGTCGACAACATCGCTTCGGACACGCAGATCGGACCACTTTTAAACACGGCTATATTCAATTAATCAATTTTTATACCGGGAGGTTACGACCATGTTTAGAAACCTTAAGCTGAAAACCAAGATGCTTATTGTCGGAAGCGTTCTGACCGTATTGCCGCTCGTGGTGTTCGGCGCTTTTGTGTTCAACCAGAATGCAAAGACGGTCAGGGTCGCCACGGCCGAGAGCATCCGCCTGGCAACAACGGATCTCGATCACATTGCCGAGGGTGTCTACCGCATGGTCGAAACGCAGAACGACGTCTTGCTCAAGGCGGTCCGAAGCTATCTGAATGTGGCCAGAAACGCCGTCGCCAACTCGGGCGGGATCTCCTTTGCCCGCGAGAACGTGAGTTGGACGGCGATCAATCAATACAGTCAGGCTGCCACGCAGGTCCAGCTGCCCAAGATGCTCGTGGGCAACACCTGGTTTGGAAAGACCAGCGACTTGCGCAGCCGTGTCCCCGTTGTCGACCACGTTCAGGAGTTGGCATCCGGGGTCACCTGTACGGTGTTTCAGCGCATGAACGCCACCGGCGACATGCTGCGGATTGCCACCAATGTCACCAACACCGACGGCACCCGGGCCATCGGCACCTACATTCCCAAAACCAATCCGGATGGATCCGAGAATCCGGTTATCGCCACCATCCTGCGCGGGCAGACCTTCAACGGCAGGGCTTACGTGGTCAACAAGTGGTATCTGACCGCGTACGAGCCGATTTACGCCGAGGACGGCAGTATTGCCGGCGTCCTTTATGTCGGAATCCCGCAGGAGTCGGTCCAAAGCCTGAGACAGGCCATCATGAACATTCAGATCGGATCGACCGGCTATCTGTGGGTCTTGAACGGCAAGGGAGAGTACATCATTTCCAAGGACGGCAAGCGCGACGGCGAAGATATTTCGGGGGCGACCGACTCGGAAGGCAACTTGTTCATCCAGGAGATGGTTGACAAGGCCCTGGTGCTCAAGCCCGGTGAATTCGCCGAGCATCGTTACCAGTGGAAAAACGCCGGAGACCCGCATCCGCGCACGAAATTCGCACGTATCATGTATTTCCAACCGTGGGACTGGGTTATCGGAGCCGGATCCTACGAAGATGAATTTTTGGGCGGCGCCACCGCTATCGAGACCATGGCCGACAAAAGTGTGATGGTGCTGGTTGCCGTCATCCTGGTCTCTCTGGTCTTGTCGGTTTTGATCTGGCTGCTGGTTTCCGCCGGCATCGCCAAACCGATCGTCGACATCGTCAATGCCATCAATGAGGTGGCCGAAACCCGCGACCTGACGATCGAAGTGCCGGCCGGCGGCCGCGACGAAATCGGCATCATGGCCCGCCAGTTCAACCGCATGCTTGAACTGCTGCGAAATTCGTTCGTGCTGGTTACCCGGACCGCCACCGACGTCGATACCCACGCCAAAGACGTGTATCAGCGTGCCGCGGCAAATCAGAAGCGGGCCGCCGAACAAGAAGCCAAGATGAAACAGATGCGCGAGATCGTGGAGCAGATGAAAGCGACGGCTGGCGAAGTCGCGGCGGCATCCAACGAACAGCGCGAAGCGGCAACGAGCTCGAGCAAGACGGTCGAAGGACTGGTCTCCGGCATGAAGTCGGTCGCGGCCTTTTCGTCCAGCCAGGTGGAAGAGGCGGGCAGCGCCAACGAGCGCGTCGAGGCCATGGGCGAAACTGGATCGAAGGTCGTGCAGACCGCTCAGAACCAGGGACAGCAGGTGCGGGCGGTTTCACAGGCTGTCGCCGGCATGAACAACTCCATGACGGCCCTCAACGAGGCCACCGCAAAAGCCATGACATTTGCCAACGCGGCGCTTCAGGCGGTCGAGGAAGGCAAGCACTCCGTCGAGGCGACCGTTGACGGCATGCGCGCCATCTCCGAGTCTTCCGATCAGATCAGCGAGATCATCACCGTGATCACCGAAATCGCCGAGCAGACCAACCTGCTGTCACTCAACGCGGCCATCGAGGCGGCCCGTGCCGGATCCCACGGCAAGGGGTTCGCGGTGGTTGCCGACGAAGTCGGTAAGCTGGCCCAGCGGTCGTCCGAGGCCGCCAAGGAGATCACCCAGCTGATCAAAGACTCCGGTGAGCGCGTTGCCGAAGGTGCCAAACTGTCGGATCAGTCGCGCATGGCGCTGGAGAAGATTGCCGAGGGTGGCGGCACCAACCTGAAGGCCATCGGCGAAATCTCCGCGGCCGCCGAGGTATTGGCCGAAGGAACCCGCAGCGTGGATGAGATGATGCGGGTGCTCAACCAGATGGCTGAAGAGATCGCCAATATGGCGGGCCAGCAGGGCGAACGGCGATCGGCCGCCCAGGAGGCCCTCAAGGCCCTGACGGCCAAGGCCAACACCATTTTCGAGTCCATCGACAACGCCAACCGGGAGGTCTCCGAAATCGGCGCGCGCATGACCGCCGTCGTGAATCAGTCGGACCGCATGAAAGAGATGACATCGCTGCAGGCCGAGCGCTCCAGAACCTTGACGGAGATCACCACCAGCTCGGCCGAGGCCTCGGTTCAAACCCTGCACGGCGCCGGCGAGGTCGTGGGCATCACCGAAGCGCTTCAGAAGTTGTCGGCGGCCATGAGCGAGCAGATCAATCAGTTCAAGGTGTCCGGCGACAGCAAGCGATCCGAATCCTCAACGCGACCGGAAAGTGCGGTTTAAGGAGGTGCACCGTTATGGAAGAGACTACCATTGCATCGGCGGCCCCTGGCGGCATGAAAGAGAAGGCCATGCAGCTGGTCGGGTTCAACATCGGCAGCGAGCTCTTCGGGGTGAACATCCTGAGTGTTCAAGAGATCATCCGGACGACCCCGATTACACCGATTCCGGATTCCCCGGACTTCATCGAGGGCGTCATCAATCTGCGGGGCAACATCATTCCGGTCATCGACCTGCGCAAGCGGCTCAACCTGCTGACCGAGGGCTTCGACAGGGAGAGCCTCTGGATCGTGATCCTGAACGTGGACAACCGTGTCACCGGCTTTATCGTCGACCATGTCACCCAGGTGTTGAAAATCAACGCCGACATCGTCAAACCGGCACCGGACCTGGTGGTCGCCGGTCTGCAGAGCCAATACATCAAAGGAGTCTGCAAGATCGACGACCGCCTGCTGGTGCTGCTCGACTTCAATCAGATTCTGCGAGTGGATGAGATCAAGAAGTTGAGAACACTGCACGATCACGGCCCCAAGGCCGAGGTTGAGGTCCGCCACCACCAGGCCGTTTAAACCCGATGCCCGCCTGCGGGCACCGCGGCTGCAGAATGAAAGGTGTGCTTAAAATGGGTATGCGCGTCCTTGTCGTCGACGATTCATCCATCATGCGGAAAATGATTAAAAAAACCCTTCAGACCGACGGCCACGCCGTCCTGGGAGAGGCCAAAAGCGGCCTCGAGGCGGTCGAGATGTACGCCGCCCTGTCGCCTGACCTGGTGACCATGGACATTACCATGCGTGGCATGGATGGACTCGAGGCGGCCAGGAGGATCCTCATGGTCGATGCGTCCGCCCGGATCGTTTTTTTGTCGAATCTGGAAAAGGACCGCTACAGCGAGGACGCTAAGCGTATCGGCGCCAAAGGCTATCTTTCCAAGCACGATCCCGAAAACATTCTCAAACTGATCCGGGAGATTGCATGGTCACGCCAAAAAAAGCGCGCATAGAAGGAGAACACCATGCTAGACCCCTCACTGCTTCAGGAGTTTATCGCCGAGACGACCGAGCATCTGGAGGAGATGGAAGACAACCTCCTGCACCTTGAGAAGTCGCCTGACAATGCTGAACTGATCAACGGCATTTTCCGTTGTGTTCACACCATAAAAGGGTCGGCCGAATATCTGGGAATGGAGAAGATCGCCGGCCTGACCCACAACCTGGAAAGCGTTTTGGATCGCATCCGCAACGGCAAGCTGCGCGTCAACCGGGAGATAATCGACGTCGTGATATCATCCGGAGATGTGATCGGCCGCCTGATCGAGGACCTCGGCAAGGCACAGGAAGAACGCACGTCGATCGATGAAACGCTCGGAAATATCGTGCGGTTTCTGGATGTGGCGGCCGGCGACGATCCGGATTCGCCGGTATCGACCTCATCCGATCCGATGCTGCCATACCAGGACGAGGTCGATGACGACGAACTCTTTTCGATATTTGTTCAGAACCTGAGGGAGGGGCTGACCGAGCTGCTTCAATCCTTTGCCGCGGTCTGGACCGGGTCGAGCGTCCCGGACGTGCTGGACACCTGTGCGGCCCTGATCGATCGACTGACCACCTCGGCCGACTACATGGGCTACGATCAGCTGTCGACCCTGTGTGCAAGTTTTAAGAGCGACGTCCACGCCTGCCGCGCTGCGGTGCAGGAATCGGGACCGCTGCCGGGGGCAAAAGAGCTGATCGCCATGGCCGACGCACACATTGCGGGCATCTGCAAGCTGTTTGACATTCAAACCTCGGACCTGGGCGTGGCCATGGCGTCCCCCGAAATCATGGATTCCGATGGGCACCGCGCGGGTGCGGGCTCACCGGATTCAGCCCTGGACACCTTGACCCTCGATCTGGACGAAACGCTTTTGGAGGAAGCGGTCGCGGTGGCGCCCACGCCCACCCGGTCGACCGGTGAAGACCCGCCGGCCGTCGAAGCACCGGCCGGGTACGCAGAGGACTACGATTCGGAACTTTTCGACATTTTTATCAATCAACTCGTGTCTGACCTCGCTTCGTTCAATGACGATGCAGCCGCCATGACCGAAGGCGGTGCTGGCCGCGATATGATTGCCGGCTGGAAAAACAAGCTGGCCGCGCTCACGTCGAGTGCGGCCTACATGGGCTATGACCGCCTGACCCGCATTTATGAGCATTGGCAAGACCAGCTCGATGCCGCCGAGGCGGCGCACACCGACGGGAGTGCAGCCGACTGGCGCAAGCAGGTGCGCAACGCCCTTGCCGAGACGGTCAGGCAGGTCGCCGCCCTCTTTCCCCAGGTAGCGCGGTTGCGAACGCTGGCAGAGGCGACCGGTGAGGTGATTTCTGAAACTGAATCCGGCGCGATCGAGACCGAGTCGGTCGACGACATCGTGCTCGCCTTATCGCAAACATCGGCTCTCAGCGATGCCCTGAGCGACAAAATCGCCCAGATGACCCTGCATGCCGAGACACCGCATGAGGTCGTTTCCGACTACCTGTTCAGCGACCCAGCCGCCCTCTCCAAAGCGGCGGCCTACGAGAACCCTGAACAAAACTCCCAGTCGACCGATCCGGCGCAGCCCGATGGGCAGCAGCGCCGGGCACCCGGCGCTCCGGCAAAAGGCGTCGCAACCGTGTTGCCGGTCGACCCGCCCTCGCCGGAAGAGATCACATCAGCGGGCGAGCCCGAATCGGGCCAGACCCTAAAACCAGAGCGCGCCGAGCGTCCACCGGTCTTCGATGGCGGCAGCGATGCCGCGCCGTCCTCAGCGGAGGCGGTGAATTTTTCGAGCCGCCTGCGATCGCAAAGCATCCGCGTGGATGCCGACAAGATCGACGCGTTGATGAACCAGGTTGGAGAGCTCGTGGTCAGCCGGGCATGGTTCTCCCAGCTCCACCACGAAATGCGCGATCTGAAACAGGCGCTTGTACAGGCCGCTCACATCGACAAGCGCCTGTCCAAGCAGTTCAGTCAGATGACCTTCCGCCTGCACGAAGCGACCAGTTCCCTCGGGCGTGCGGCCAACGAGCTCCAGGAAGGGGTCATGCGCATCCGCATGCTTCCGGTGGCGCGCCTGTTTAACCGATACCCGCGTCTGATTCACGACCTGGTCAAAGAGGGCGACAAGCAGGTGGATCTCGACATCAGGGGTGAGGAGACCGAGCTCGACAAAATGGTCATCGAAAAAATATCCGACCCCATGATTCACATCATCCGCAACGCCATCGACCACGGCGTCGAACCTTGCGCCGACAGACGCGCCGCAGGCAAGCCCGAAGCCGCCAAACTGGTTATCGAGGCCTACCACGAGAGCAACCACGTGGTCATCGAAGTGACCGACGACGGCCGCGGCATCGACCCTGAAACCATCAAAGCCGCCCTGATCGAGAAAAAGATCAAGGACCCGGCTGAGATCGACCGGCTGACGGAGCGTGAGGTGGTCGCGCTGATTGCCACGCCGGGATTTTCGACCGCCAGGACCGTCACCCACACCTCGGGCAGGGGGGTCGGCATGGATGTCGTCAAAAAGAACATCGAAAAGCTCAACGGCACCCTGGAGATCGATTCAATCCCCGGCCAAGAGACCCGTGTCAGGATCAAAATCCCCCTGACCCTGGCGATCATACCGGCCCTTCTGGTCCGCGTGGCAACCGAGCTGTTCACCATTCCGCTGTCCACCGTCGAAGAGACCATCAAGGTCAAAATCAACGACATTGAACGCATCGAAGGCAATGAGGTCATCTACCTGAGAAACCAGACCATTCCGTTGATCCGGCTGAGCAGCCTGTTCAATATGCCCTCGACCACTGTCGGCGGTCAGGCGGTTTTTATCGTCATCGTCAGCAATGGCATGAACCAGATGGGTCTGGTGGTGGACGCCATGCTCGGGCAGGAAGAGGTCGTCATCAAACCGCTTGAAGATTATCTCCAGGAGAGCAGCGGGTTTTCAGGCGCAACGATCCTTGGCGACGGCCGGATTTCGTTGATTCTCGACATCTACGACCTGTTGAATATCTCCGTGGCCAAAATGGAACAGCGCCGAAAAGCAAGGGCCGCCGTGGTGGCCTGATGCGTCCGACGGACCGCCGCACTGACCTTTTCCGGCAGATTGGTGGTTCGGCAGGACTACCCAACCCTTCAACCGGGTGAGCCAACGATGTCTCGACAACGCAACATAGACGAATCCGCCGCAAACGGTCATTCGTCCCGCGTGGCCGCGACCGGCGCATCCCCGGATCCGGATGCGGGTTTTGTCGGTGAGTTGAAGCGAATTCAGCTCGACAATTTGATCCAGCTCTACTGTCTTTCCGCGGAGACCATGGCGGTCAAAATAAGCCAGGGCGACTATTCCGGCACCGTCTATCTGGAAGCGGGCGAGATCGTGCACGCCGAAAGCGGGTCCAGGTCGGGTGAGGATGCGTTTTATGCAATCATGGCCCTGCAGGGCGGACGCATCGAAACCAGCCAGACCGAAAAAGCCGCCCAGCGCACCATCAACCAGAATTACCAGTTTCTGCTCATGGAGGCCGCCAGGCGAAGCGATGAGAACAGCTGGATGGAAGAAGAACCGGCGGCGTCCGTCGACATCGATGTCTGTGCGGGCGGACTGGTGGTCGATGCGCCAACACTCAGAGCCCTGGTGGTCGACGACTCGAAGTTCATGCGCAAAATCATCGCCGGCATGCTGACCGCCGAAGGCGATATCGAGGTCGTCGGCACGGCCGGCGACGGTCGCGACGCACTGCGGCTGCTGAACGACCTGCAGCCCGATTTCATTACCCTCGACGCCAACATGCCGATCATGGACGGTCTGACGACCTTAAAGCACATCATGATCAAAAAGCCCTGTCCCGTCATCGTCATGAGCAATCTGGCCACGGGCGACCACCGTACCCTGACCCAGTTTTTCAATCTCGGCGCGGTGGATTTTCTTCCCAAGCCGGTCAAGAACAAAAATATGCTCGTCCAGCAGCAGCAACTGCTTGCCAGAGCCCGTTCGGCCGCCGGAGCCCGCATATCGAACTTCAAACGCCACCTTTCGCCCCAAACGGCCGGCCTGGCCGGCGACGCGGCCAACCCACCGGCGCAGGCCTGCCTGGTGGTTCTGATCTCGGGGCCCGGCGGCTATCATGAAATGCTGCAGGTGATTGCGGCCCTGCCCAGCCAACCCAAGGCCTACTTCACCGCGTTTCAAAGCTTGCCGGTGGAGTATACCGGACACTTCGCCGTCGCCGCCGGCCGGCATGCCCGGGTAAAAACCGTCGCCCTTGAGAAAGCGCGGCCCTTGGAGCCCGGCTGCTGTTATATCGCCAGCGTGGAGTCCCAGGTGTCGCTTTACAAAAACGGCAGTGCCTACGCCATGTCGCCGGGTGCCGCGTCATACAGCCGTGCGGGTAAAACGAAAAATTTGGATGACTTCATCGCTTCGGCCGTCGCCAACTTCGCCGGTCACGTGCACGTGGTATTGCTTTCCGGTGCCGACGGGATGGGCGCTGCCAGCCTGGCGGCCATTCAGAAAACAGACGGCAGCATTATCGTGCAGGAACCTGCCTCGTGCATGATGCCGGGCTTTTTGGAAACGCTGGTGTCACGCGGCATCGCCGACCGAAGCGTGTTGCCGGAAAACCTCTCCCAAGAGGTCGTGGCGCTATTGTCGAACCAGCACGAAAGGATGCCATGAATCGTAAAATCAAGGCCCTGGTCATCGACGACGCGGCTTTCATGCGCAGGGCGGTGACCGACATCCTGGAGTCGGATTCCCGGATCGAGGTGGTGGGGACGGCCGGCAACGGGTTGGAAGGGTTGCAGAAAATCAAGCAGCTGTCACCCGACGTGGTGACCCTGGACATGGACATGCCGGTGATGGACGGGCTGTCGGCCATCCGGCACATCATGATCGAGTCGCCGGTCCCGGTGGTTGTGTTGAGTTCGCTCTTCAACGACGGTGCCGTCACCTTCGATGCGTTGCGCCTCGGCAGCGTCGATTTTCTTCCCAAACCGTCCGGGGCCGTGTCCGGCGGCCTTCAACGGGTTGGCCGGCAAATCGTCGATAGGGTCAAAATGGCCACTTCCGTCAACATGGGTAGCATCCGACGCGTGCGCCTGGAAAGGCAGATCAAAACGGACCGCTTCGCCAGTTATGGCTACCGGCCCCTGGAGTACCTGATCGTTTTCGGCACGACCGTTGGCGGCCCCAATACGGTGATCCGGATTTTGTCGCAGCTGCCCCCGCAGTTGCCCGCCGCGGTTGTGGTGCTTCAGGAGATCTCGCCCAAAATCCTGCCGGCATTTGTCGACCGGTTCAACGACATGGTGCCGTGGCAGGTCGAGGCGGCGCGTGACGGCCTGGATCTTGTCCAGGGCACCTGCACCATCGGATCGAATCAGGCGGCCCTGCGGGTCGAACTCAACGCCAACGGTGAACCGGCCCTGCGGGTGTCCGGTCCATGCGAGCAGCCCCTGAATCTGCTGTTCGCATCCGCCGCCGACACATTCAAGGAGAACACCATCGGCGTCCTGCTCTCGGGGACGGGAGACGACGGTGCGCAGGGATTCAGGTCTATCCGTGATGCCTGCGGGGTTACCATTGCCCAAGACCGGGTCTCCTGCGTCTATCCGAACCTGACCGACAACGCCATCCGCCTCGGAACGGTCGACGTTGTTCTGGACGAGAACCGGATGCTGGGGGCATTGCGATCAATGGTCGCCTAGCGCCCTCCCATCGTTGACGGGCACGGCATGAAGGATGAGAATATGATAATCGACTGCAAACGCTGTAGGAGCCGCTACCACATCGACAACCGCATTTTTCAGGGAAAAAGTGCCAAGGTGCGCTGCACCGGCTGCGGGTTCGTTTTCAAGGCCTTTCCGGTGCCCGCGGACAACGGGATTGCCTTCAACGACCTCGCGCTGGCCAAAAAAAGCTGGAATCACAATGTCGTCGCGGTCAGCAACCAGAAGGGCGGCGTGGCCAAGACCTCGACCTGTCTGAATCTCGGCATCTCTTTATCCATGATGAAAAAACGGGTCCTGATGATCGATTTTGACGTTCAGGCCAATTTGACCCAGCTCGCGGGCTACGCCAACGGCCGCTCGTTTTTCGACCTCCTGAATTCGGACCCCAAAAAAATAGAGGATATCGTCATCCAGACCCGGTACGCCAATCTGTCCCTGTTGCCGTCCGGCAAAAACATGATGGTTCTAAACAAGTGGCTTTTCGGGGCGATCGACTACGAATACATTCTCAAGGACAGGCTGGCCGCCATTCGGGCCGATTTCGATTACATCCTGATCGATACGCCCCCGTCGATCGATTTTTTCACCATTAACGCCCTGACCACCGCCTCGATGGTGTTGATCCCGAGCCAGTGCGATTACTTCTCGATTCAGGGCATGGACCAGTTGCTGAGCATCATTGCCATGGTCAAGACCAAATTGAATCCCGGCCTCGACACCGGCATCTTGATCACCATGTACGACCGCAACAGTGAAGCCTCCCGGGTGGTTTACGACAAAATCATCGAGCTGCACAAAGGGCGCGTCTTTCAAACCCGCATCGAGCAGGACGAACTGATCAGACAAGCCCAGCTGATGAGCCTTCCGGTCATTTTTTACAATCGCAAGAGTACTTCGGGCATGGGGTATCTCAATCTTGCCAAGGAGCTGCTCGCCAGGGAGGCCGCATGAAACGACGCACAGCGTCCCCAAAGACGATGGCGCTGGCGGTGCTGGCCGTTGGCTTGCTGGTTTCGACGCCGGCCCTTGGCCAGACGCTGGTTGGCGGTGCCATCGCAACCCATGCCACCTGGACCGTGGAAAACAGCCCCTATGTGCTCTCCGGCAACGTTGAGGTCGCACCCGGGGCCGTGGTTACCATCGAGCGCTATGTTACGGTCACCTTGACGCCCGGCGCCCGATTTCGAATCGCGGGCCGGCTGGATGCCGAGCGGGTCTTTTTCAACGGGGCCCTGGCGGCCGAGGACCAGGAGTCCCTGGTCTATCTGCCGGGCGCCGCGGGCCGCCTCGCCCGGTGTGCCTTTTTGGACCTGGGCCTGGTTTTCGAATCCTCGGCCATCGATCTCACCGATGGCCTGGTTTCCAATCGAAACGGCACGGGCGTCACGGTGGCCAGAGGCGTCTTTCCGCACATTGCCAACACCAGCTTCCGCGGCAACAGTTATTTTGCCGTCTACCGCCACGGGCCGGATCCTTTGGAGGTTCTCGACTGCTACTGGGGTGCGGCCAACGGCCCGTCCGGCCAGGGCGACGGGGCCGGTGATCAGGTGAGCGCCAAGGTCCGTTTTCAACCCTTTTCCACTTCACAGCCCGTCAATTTTCTGGTGTTGGCGACGACGGCCGTCGCGGCCGAAAGCGATGCGGCCGACAGGCGCCTCCAGCTGATTTACGGCGTCTATAATCTGAATGGCACCGATCAGGCTGCCGTTCTGGGCGCGTCCCTTCGCGGGGCCCACGGGCAGGCGGTTCATCACCCCGATTCGGACATCCGGGCCATCATACCGCCCGGTTTTCACCTGTTCACCCGTCTTTTCGAATTGCCGCCCGGACTCCAAGACGGACGCTACGATCTGCACTGGGGCGTCATGGGCACCGGCATGCACGCCTACCATGCCTACATCCGGCAACCCGACCTCGTCGACCTTCGAAACGGGCGCCTCAACGTGGTCCAGGCGCAGCCCGCCAGGATGGACGCCGATGGGTGATGCGGCCGTGCAAACGTCGGCTGCGGTTGCGGCGGCCCCGCCGTCACCGCCGGTTGGGCCGTCATCGCCGACGGGGCCCTCGCGCTGCCGGAAGTTCTGGCTGATGCTGGCCGGCCTGGCCAGCGTGATCCTGATCTGGGAGCTGACGGCCCGGTTCAGCGGCTGGCGCGCCCATGTTTTCCCGCGGCCGCTGGTGGTGGCGCGCAGCATCGCCGAACTGCTGATGAGCGGCGTGCTTTTCAAACACACCGTGGCCAGCCTGTTCAGGGTCACCCTCGGGTTTTACCTGGCGGTGGTGGTGGGTGTCCCGCTGGGCATCCTCCTGGGGCGCGTCAGAACGATCAATCATTTTTTGGGGCCGGTCGTCCAACTCTTGCGGCCGGTCTCGCCCCTGGCCTGGATTCCGTTGGCCATGCTCTGGTTCGGCATCGGCGATCCGCCGGCGGTGTTTTTGATATTCCTTTCCAGTTTTTTCCCCCTGGTGGTGTCGATTGCGGTCGCCGCCAGATCGATCAACCCGATCTATTTCCAGGTGGCGGCCAATTTCAATTTCACCCGCCTGGAGGTCTTTAGCAAGATTATCGTTCCAGCCATCGTTCCGGCGGCAGCGACGGCCCTGCGGATCAGCATCACGATCGCCTGGGTCGTCGTGGTGGCGGCCGAGATGATCGCGGTGCAGTCCGGGCTGGGATACCTGATTCTCGATTCACGCAATGCCCTGCGCATGGATTATGTCATGGCGGGTATGATCGTTATCGGGATCATCGGCCTGCTGCTGGATCTGGTCATCAAACGCCTGGGCCGGATCGAATCGGCAGCATGGGGCGCAACGTTCGACTAAAGTGGCCGCAGCGATGGGACGGATCCACATTCAACAACTTGCCAAAGCCTACCTCAACCGCCGCGCGGCGCCCAGAGATCCCGACGACCACGACCTTTTCAAGGATGCCCGGATCGAGGTCTTAAAGGATATCTCGCTCGAGTTCGACGACGGCGAGATGGTCTGTTTCCTGGGGCCCTCGGGCTGCGGGAAAACCACGCTCTTGAGAATTATCGCCGGGTTCGAAGCGCCGACGCGGGGCGTGGTTCGCATCGACACCCGTCCGGTTGTCCACCCCAGCGCCGACTGCATTTTTGTGTTTCAGCACAGCGGCCTGCTGCCGTGGATGACCGTGCGCGAAAATGTGCAGCTGGGGTTGCGCAACCTGCCGTCCGAGAAAGAGAAGAAGCGCCGTGTCGATGAATTCATCGAGATGGTCGAGCTGGAGGGTTTTGGAGATTACTACCCGCATCAGCTTTCCGGTGGCATGCAGCGGCGGGCCGAGCTGGCCCGGGCCTTGGTGGTCAACCCGGGCATGCTGATGATGGACGAGCCCTTCAGCGGCCTCGATTTTTTGACCCACATGAAACTGCGCGAAGAGGTCGTCAACATGCACGAGTATTTTAAAAAGACGACCCTGGTCGTGACGCACGACATCGACGATGCGCTGATCATGGGAGACCGCATCGTGATTTTGTCGGGCCGGCCATCGAGCGTGCGATTCAACCGCCGGATCGATTTCCCCCGTCCGCGCAATGTCGACGCCAACCGCGATTTGAATCAGCTGCGCTCCGAGCTGTTCTTCATGCTGGGGGTTCCCTATGCGGTATAGGGTGTTCTTGGCCCGCAAGCGGTCCCTGACCGTTGCCCAAAAGGTGCTGCTGGTGGGCCTGCTGTGGCTCGCGGCCATCTCGGTTCTCCATGTCCGCATCAATCGCGTCGAATCGGCCGGCAAGGTCGTTGCCATGGGATACATGCCGGTGATATCCAACCTGTCGGCTCCTATTCTGGATCGTCTGACCGCTGATTCGGGCCGGCTGCGGTTTAAGGCCATCAAGTTCGCCTCCTTTGCGGAGATGGTCGAGGCCTTCCGAAACGACCATCTTCAGGCGGCCTTTTTGATCGCCCCCTTGTCGATCGTACTCAAGCAGCAGGGCGAAGACATCCGGGTGGTTTACATCGGCAATCGTCATGAAAGCACCCTGGTGGCCAGGAAGGGGATGAACATTAAAGGGATCGATGATTTGGCCGGAAAAACGATCGCGGTGCCGATGAAGTACTCGGGGCACAACATCGCGCTGCTTCGCCTGATCAGGGAAAAGGGCCTGGCCGGACGCGTCACCATTGTCGAAATGAATCCGCCGGACATGGCGTCGTCCCTCACGGCCGGGTCCCTGGATGCCTATTTCGTGGGCGAACCGTTCGCGGCCCAGACCTTGCGAAGCGGTGATGCCGAGCTGGTCCGTTATGTCGAGGATATCTGGGACGGCTTCATCTGCAACCTGCTGATCGTCAAGCGCTCGTTTATCGAGGATCACCCGACTGAAACCAAAGCGATGGTGCACGCCGCCGTGCGAAGCGGCATCTGGGCCCAGCACCACCTGGATGCGGCTGCCGACCTGGCCTCAACCTATTGGAACCAGCCCCTCGAAATCGTCACCCATGCCCTGTCGACCCCGGCCAATCGGATTGTGTTTGACAAATTCACCCCCAGGCAGGATGAACTGCAATACATGGCGGATTTGATGGTCGATTTCGGTCTTCTGGAAAACAGTCGCATCGACGGACTGGTGGATGATGAATTCGCCCGCAGCGCCGACCTGGACGGTGTCACCACACTCGAAACGATCTTGGGTCCGGAGGCATGATGATCGTCGTGGCCGACAACCTGCGCATTACCCTTCCGGCCATCCGGCAGGCCGTGCAGCGGTTGGACCCTGGGCCCGTGCGGCAGATGGTCGTTGCCTGCCGAGACGCCGGCGCCCGGGCCATCGACATCAACAGCGGTCCCCTGTCGCGCCAGGCGTCGGAGAAGATCTCCTTTTTGGTCCACACCGTGCAGGCAACCGCCGACCTGCCGCTGGTTTTAGACACCACCAACCCCGAGGCCATGGCCGTCGGCCTGGCGCTTTGCCGCCGGCGGGCGACCATCAACGGCATCTCCCTGGAGCCTCACAAGCTGGCGCGCTTTTTACCCCTTGCAAAGCGATTCGAGTGCGATCTGGTCGGCTACCTGCTGCAACCGGACGGCCAGGTCCCCGTCGACGCTGCGGGGCGTATGGCGGCTGCCGTGGCCCTGTTCGGCGAGTGCCGGCAGGCCGGCATCGACCCGCGGCGCCTGATCATCGATCCGATCGTGGCCCCTTTGGCCTGGCAGGACGGCAACCGCCAGAACATGGCGGTGCTGGAGGTCATCCGGACTCTGCCCGATCTGTTGGGGTTCCCTGTGCGCACGATGGCCGGATTGTCCAACCTGACCTCCGGCGCACCGGACCGCGAAACCCGGCGACGCTACCAGATGGCCTTTCTGCCCATGCTGGCCGCGGCGGGGCTCGACATGGTGCTGATGAACGTTCTGGATCCGATGCTGATGCGTCTGACGCATGCCTGCGAAAATATCGCCGATGGTATGATTTTTACTTGGTAGTCGGTCTTACAGACTGACGAATCATTTATCGTTCTTACCCCCCCCCTCCCAATCGATTCTTATTCGTATTCAGTAAAACCACCTTAGAGACCGCTCAAAAATGTATTGAACAAAACATCAAGACCGTTAAAAGGTTTTTTGCTTGACTAGAATTTAAAAATTGTTTAACTTTTTTTTTACACGCTGTTAAATCTCAGGCCCAATTAATCACGAAGTCTTCAAAAATTGGTCGCATGTTTCACTTGACGGCGTTTCAGGTGATCCTGCAAGAATGTTTATCGAAATGCTTGCAAAGTGAAAATTTATAAGTAAAGAGGCTACTTTTTAAATTAATGTGATGACGTCCGCCACTTTTGCATAGTTATTGCCATTGGAATCCTTGAAAAAGGAGTAGGTCGTTGACCTATCCAGGTTTAAATCATACCTATTTTATTGTTATTCTATTTTCCTTTTTGTTTTTAGTTTATCCATAATCATTAAATAAGTAGTTGTAGAATAATTTTTAAATTGGTTTCGAATCCAGGCATCCATTTTATTGGCTGTAATTTGTAAGATATGGCTTACAACTGTCCTTCGAAAAATTAGGATAGTAATTGAAAATGTGTGAGCGGTATCCGGTTCAGCTTGTGCATCAATGAAATTATATCTTTGCCAGCCAAAATCTAATATTGTAAAAAAAGATGAAAGCTGAAAAAGTATGGGGAGTTCGATGCAACTTGGTCTGAAACATTCACAATTTTTTCCTCCCCATTACGAAAATAAATAAAAAGTTAACTATAAACAAATGGTTAAGCCTGTTTTTGATTAGTAACTATCAATGCGGAGCTTTATTTTTTTGTATCGAAGCCGCCTCAATGGCATTTAACCAACGGATGAAGAATGCCACTTACAGTCGAAGTTACAAGATACAAAGGGCAACCTCTAAACAATCAAATTGAAGCCTCATATTTAAAAGATGATTTCACTATTGGTCGCTCAGCCAATAAAAAAGAAAATCACTTATGTTTACCTGACCCAAATCGATTTATTTCTCGAAAACATGTTTCTATAAGCTTCAAAAACGGTGAATATATATTAACAGATAATAGTGTTGAAGGGACATTTCTTATAAACAAAAATTTGCGTGTTTGCCGGGAAACAGTAACACTTTCTGACAAGGAAAAACTCAAAATTGGTGATTATGAATTAGTCATTCATATCTTCTCCATCGACAATAGCGAACCAGATTTGCACAGAGAACTGCCGCCGATCGAAGACAATGCGTTCTTTTTTGAGGCATGCCAGGGCCAGCCAGAGAACCAACCAGCTTCTGGCGACAATTCGAATGCTGATGGATATAAAACATGTTGGAATGATGTTGATCTTTTTGAAGAAGATTTTGACCCACCAGGCGTTTCTGCGCAATACGAGGACTCCCCGCTGAATGATGCCTATGAGCCTCCGAATATTGTTGAAGAATCGGTGCCACTGGGTGGGATACCGGATGATTTCAATTTCGCGGACCTAATTGGCGGCTTGGAGGGTGACGGGAATAACGTTGGTGGTATAGCCGATAGCGGCATATCACTTCAAAAGAAAGGTTTTCAGGACCTTAGACCAAAGAGCATGGTTGACGTGCCTGTACCGAATCAAATGGTGGACTCCTCGGAAGTGAATCAGAAGGCAGGTGATAATGCCGCACCGGCACCTGCCAAGAAGACGAGAGATTCTTATTATCCCCACCTGGATATGAGCCACCCAGATCGAAAGCAAATCCAGCTTGAGTTGTTCCATATTTTTCTGAAAGCTGCGGGATTAAATGATGCCAGTCTCGGCCAGGATAAAGACATTCCTGCAGTCATGCAGGCGATGGGCAAAGTTTATGGCGAAATGATCAACGGCTTGATGATGATCTTGCGAGGACGATCAGAATTGAAAACACAAATTCAGGTGCCGGTAACCCGAATCAAACCTGCTGAGAATAACCCACTTAAGTTCTGCCAATCTGCTGAAGAAGCAATCAGACAATTTATATCCAAAGATCAGCCTGGATTTTTAGGGGCTCAGGAATCTGTCCGTGAAGGCTTGGCAGATATCATGAATCATCAAATTGCGATGACCGCTGGTGTACAGGCAGCCGTAATCAATCTGATCGAACGCCTCAACCCTCAGAATTATGTTAAGCAGTTTGAGGAGGGCGTTGTTTTCCAAAAAAAAGCGAAGGCTTGGGATGCTTATCGACAGGCCTATGGTAAAATTGCCGATGGAGCGCTGGAAGACTTCTTTGGCGAGCGATTTGGACGGGCATATGAAGCCCAGATTCGCAAATTGCAATCCAAAACCAAGGATCGTTAACGGGATCAGGAAGCAACGGGAACCAATGAACAACAAGATTGTCTGGACTGAGGGGATGTTTCTGCAGCCGCAGCACTTTCAGCAGCATGACCGATATATTGAGACCTTGCTCAATGGTCGCTGCTTGGGGCTTCGAGCCTGCGACCGAGGTTTCTTTAGCCTTAAGATCGATTCGAACCTGCTTCAAATTGGCAAATTCGGCCTGACAGAATGCCGGGGGGTTTTTCCAGACGGCACGCCGTTCAATCTGCCAGCGGTCGACGAATTGCCAGTGCCTATAGATCTTCCCGAAGAAACCCGAAATGCAATTGTTTATCTGGCCATCCCCTTACGACGGCCAGGAGCAACAGAAACAGATACTGATACAGATGCGGATAGTCTTGCCCGTTTTCGCGTGGATGAACGCGAGGTGAAGGATAATAACTCTGGCACTGGAAGCGTTGCTCCGCTTCAAATCGGCAAGCTCAATATTCGTCTAATGCTCCAGCCAGAAGAGCGGTCAGGATATGCATGCCTGGGCATCGCTCGTGTCGTCGAGGTCCGTGCCGATCAAAACATCATCATCGATGAGCTTTACATTCCCCCTAATCTGAATTGCATTGCCGTCCCGCCATTGCACGGTTTTCTGCGGGAGCTTCATGGGCTTTTGAACACCCGTGGGGAGGCTATCGCCGGGCGGGTGGCAGCGGCCGGCCATGGCGGCGTCGCCGAAATCGCTGATTTTTTGTTGCTTCAACTGGTCAACCGATATCAGCTCTTGTTTGAGCATTTTTCCAACATCCCGGGCTTGCATCCGATGGATTTCTATCGAACTGCGATTCAACTGGCGGGTGAGATGGCCACTTACTTCAGGCCTGAGAAACGCCCTGCTCAATTACCTGGTTATGATCATGATGATCTCAAGGCCTCGTTCGTGCCGTTGATGCAGGAACTTCGAGAGCTGCTTGGCAAGGTGCATGAGCCCAATGCGGTTCCAATACCACTGAGCAAACCCAAGTTCGGTGTTTACGCTGCCAAGCGGCCTGACTTGAATTTGATCCACAGCGCTGTTTTTGTTTTGGCTGCCAATGCCCAAATCCCACCAGAGACCCTGCGCAGGCACTTCCCCCAGCAAGTCAAGATCGGGCCTGTCGAGGACATTCAGCATCTGGTGAATCAAGCCTTACCCGGGATCACGATTCAACCATTATCTGTGGCGCCAAGACAGATACCGTTTCATGCCGGTTTTACCTATTTTGAGCTCAACAGGCAGGGGCCTTTGTGGGAAAAGATGAAAAGCTCCGGCGGCTTCGCCGTCCACATTGGTGGCAGCTTTCCAGGGCTCAAGCTTGAGTTCTGGGCCATCAGGAAAGGCTGATGTAAAATGAGCGCATCCGGTCGATATCCGCCCGCTATTGATGACGATAAAACTGTCATCCGCCCATCACCAGGCGGGCGCAGGCGCCGAGCATCGGTCGAGTCGTCTCATTACCGCAGCAATTTGGATGCCACGGCCGATATCGATTATTTGGACCGGGATAATCCTTTCGTCACCAACACCTTTTCCCTTTTATCGATTGTATCAAAGCTGAGAAATCTCCCCTTTCATCATGCCGTCAGCGAGCTACGTGACCAGTTAGCCGGTGAGATTCGAGGTTTTGGAGAGCGGTTGCTAAGCCAGAATATTTCACAAGAGCAGATTAAAATTGCCAGCTACTTTCTATGTGCCTTGATCGATGAAACCGTTTTAAACACGCCCTGGGGCAACCAAAGCAGTTGGGGGCAGCAAGGCCTTGTTGTCCAGTTTCACGGCGAAGCGAAAGGGGGCGAACGGTTTTTTCAACTTATTGAAAAGCTCAGACAGCGGCCTTCGCAAAACCTGAATTTGCTCGAACTGGCATATATTTGCCTCAGTCTTGGATTTGAAGGTAAGTACCGTCTGTTGGAAAGTGGTTTGCGTGACCTCGATCAATTGCGGCAGGAGCTTTACCAATTGATTCAAAGAACGAAAGGCCATAGCGAAGCTCCCTTGTCCGCCCATTGGCAGGGACTGCGTGATCGTCGCGCGCCCATTGTGAACCATTTCCCGCTGTGGGTCAGCAGTCTTATCGCCGGGGCGCTGCTTATGGTGATTTACACCGGTTTTGCCTATGCCGTTAATCGATCTTCCAACGCCGTATATCAGAAGCTGGCACAAACTGCCCGAGAAAAGACACCAACGATTCCTGTGAGCAACCGCCCAGGGACTGCATCGATGCCCAGCATTGACAAAACCACGCCAGCAGATCGATTCGAAAAACTGCTCGCCAGTGAGACTGCGAGAGGTATGATTGAGGTTGTCGACGGAAATCTACTGCGTGTTGCTAATGCGTTCCCCTCCGGAAGCGATCAGATTAAAAAAGAGTTTGTCCCCATGTTGGCCAAGATTGCACGTGAACTGCAAAAGGATACCCGTCTGATTACGGTGATCGGCCATACCGACAACCGACCGATCTTCTCGGCCCGCTTCCCATCGAACTGGCATTTATCGCAGGCGCGCGCCAAGCATGTGGCCGACAAAATGGTTGCCGCCGCGCCGCTGAATGGACGTATCCGCTATGAAGGGCATGCTGACAGTGAGCCGATCGCACCAAATGACACTGCGGCGAACCGTGCCCGCAATCGGCGCATCGATATTCAATTCAGGTGATCCATGAAGGGACTCCTCGGCTTTTTTAAGCAGAAATCGGTCATCCAATTGGCGGGGGTCACGGCCCTATGTACGTTGGTGTGGTTTGGGGGCCCCTGGGTGGCTGTGGCCGGCAGAACCCCGCTTCAACCGGAGTTCAACCGGCTATTGGTCATTCTATGCATCGTTGTTGTCTGGGTGCTTCATATACTGTTTACGCAAGCCCGTGCCAAACGGGCGGATCAGCAGCTCATTGCCGAACTGGCGGTGCCAACAATTGATCCGGAACAAGAGGCCATTGTCCAAGCGCAGGACGAAGAAGTCACTGAACTGCGCCGAAAATTCGAAGATGCCCTGCATCGCTTGAAAAAAGCACGCGCAACAAACAAGCGCGATAAACGGTACCTTTACGAACTGCCGTGGTATGTAATTATCGGCGCTCCAGGCTCAGGCAAGACCACCGCGCTGCTCAACTCTGGCCTCAAGTTTCCCCTTGCCGACCGTCATGGCCGAAATGCCATTCAGGGGGTCGGCGGGACGCGCAACTGCGACTGGCTTTTTACCGATGAAGCCATTTTTATTGATACTGCCGGCCGGTACACCACCCAGGACAGCCACCAACCCGTTGATGAGGCTGCCTGGCGTGGTTTTCTAGATTTAATTAAAAAATATCGTCCTCAACGACCGATCAACGGTGTTCTGGTGACGATGAGCATGTCCGACCTGCTTCAGGGTGACAAGATGGCACGCAGCCAACTCGCATTGGATGTGCGCCAGCGGATTCAAGAGCTCTATGAGGCGTTAAGGATCCGATTCCCCGTTTATATGCTTTTCACTAAATGTGATCTGGTGGCTGGTTTTAACGACTTTTTTGATGATCTGGATCCTGAAGGGCGGACCCAGGTTTGGGGTGAAACCTTTCCCGACAGCAGCTCAGAGTCAATTGAGGACCAAATTTTCAAATTCGGCGACAATTTCGACGAATTGATGAATCGGTTGAATCAACGAACGTTGAGGAGAATTCAGGAAGAGCGTGATTTACAGCGGCGGGCCCACATTCTGGATTTTCCACAGCAGATGGCATTACTAAAGCCGGCATTGATGCGTTCTCTGAATGACGCCTATCTAGCGAGCCGCTTTGATACGGAGCCTTTGTTGCGGGGTGTCTATTTTACCAGCGGCACACAGGAGGGAACTCCCATTGACCGCGTGTTGGGTCGACTAGCCGACGCCTTTGGGCTCGACCGCCAGAGTCAACCGGTTTTCAGTGGTCGCGGTAAAACCTTTTTCATCACCCGCCTACTGAAAGAGGTCGTCATTCCCGAGGCTGAACTGGCCGGTGTCGACCAGTGGATCGAGCGTCGGAGACGTAAACGCCAATGGGTGATATGTGGCGCGTTAGCGATCCTGGTCGCCGGTATGACCGCTTTGTGGACGGCCAGTTACTTGCAGAACAAAAGGGCCATTGCCAAGGTCAGCCATCAGATTGAACGATATCGGACGGTAACCCAGGAGTCGGCCGATGGGGACCGTCATCAGATAAGGCCACTGCTGTCGCGCCTGGACGTCCTGAAATCTGCGCACGATGTGTTCCAGGAAAGTCCTTTTTGGATGCGTTTCGGTCTTTACCAGGGAGATAAACTGCAATCCGAAATAGATCGTATCTACAAGCTGTCCCTTAAAAACGAATTGCTGCCGCTGATACAACTTCGTTTGGAACAGCGGCTGCGGCTGGGGGCGCGGACCGGCCGGCCAGTAGAGTCGGCTGGGCTTTACGAACTGTTAAAGGCCTATTTAATGCTGGGAAATCCTGACAAGCTGTCCCCTTCCTTGGTCGGCGCGATTGTTGACAATGAGTGGGAACGCAGTTTTCCCCGGGAACCCCAAATTCAGTCCGCACTGGATACCCACACCCATCAACTGCTAACCGAAGGCAACTGGATCGATCCGATTTCCTTGAACACCGCCCTGGTCAATGACGTACGCCGAAAACTGAATGCGATTCCCCTGTCGATGCAAATTTTCGCTCACTTGAAAAGCGAAGCCTTCTCGGACCCTTCCAACGATTTTCGCCTATCCGAAAACCTTGGACGTTACGGTGACCAGGTTTTTGATGAAAAGTCGATCCAATCACAGACGATCCCTGGGTTGTACACCCGTACCGGATACACGGCTTTTTTCAAGATGCAGGGATTGGGGTTCGTCAAAAAGGCACTGTCGCAAAATTGGGTGCTGGAGAACCCAGCCGCCGATCAGGTAAGTGACTTGAACCGGTTATATGACGATCTGGAAAAGCTCTATTTTGCCGAGTATGAAAAACAGTGGCGCACGCTGCTGAACAATATGAGAATCAGGCGGGCACAAAGCGTCAACGAGACGATTCAACTTCTCGACATACTCTCATCGCCTGATACACCGATCCGGCCCCTGATAGAAGCATTAGAACACAACACGGCATTGACGAAGGATAGCCGAGTCGATTCATCGGATGCTAGTCAGGATACCTCAGGTGGTGCTGGGACAACCGAACTCGGTTTGAATCAAGCACTTCAGGAGGTTACAGTGCCCGTCCCTTTGCGTGCCATGGAAGTCCATTTTCGGGATCTTAACGGGCTGGTGCAGGGAACGGAGAAGTCTCCGCCGCCGCTCGACCAGATATTGAGCCGTCTGGCAGAGCTGCGTGACGTCATGATGGTGATCGGTAATTCGGCTAAAAGTGAAGCGCAGGCGCTGAAAATGGCCCGGGAGCGGATGAGCGGTGCCGGCGCCAATGACACCATGAAGCTGGCCAAACTAGAGTTCCGGCGTTTGCCCGAGCCGTTACGGACATGGTTTCTTTCGCTGACGTCATTTGGATGGCAGCTGACGTTGAATTCAGCCAAGTCAGAGCTCAACTCGATCTGGAAACAGGAGGTGGTGGCACCCTACCAAGCCGGTCTGGAGAAGCGTTACCCGCTGTATGCGAATAGCCCTTATGACGCGACTCTGGTGGATTTCAGCCGTTTTTTCGCTCCGGACGGCACCATCGACCAGTTTTTCCTGGATCACATCAAACCATTTGTCGATACCAGTCGATCCCAGTGGCGGCAAGTCGCAATGGATGATCATGGAATGGGCCTATCCCCAGCCGTGCTGAAGCAGTTTCAGTACGCCGCTAAAATCCGCCAGTCCCTATTCGCCGCTGGTGGACAAACGCCATCTGTTCATTTTGAATTGCGACCGCTTTCTTTGGATGCAGCCGTTGCCGCTTTCAGACTGAATATGGAGGGCCAGGCCCTCTCTTACAGCCACGGTCCTATCCGATCTACCCGCCTGCAGTGGCCAGGACCCGACCCTGACCTTGGCGTCCGACTGACTTTCCAGACCCTTGATGGGCGAGAAATCAACCAAGTCGAAGAGGGGCCCTGGGCGTGGTTTAGGGTTCTAGACAACGCACGTGTGGATGCGACCAGCGTCCCCGATCGCTTTCGGGTTACATTCCAGAAAGATGGTAAGCACGCCCGATTCGAGCTGAGAGCCAGCAGCGCTGATAATCCTTTTAAACTGGAAGAATTGAAACGATTCCGCTGTCCTGGGGGCTTTTGATGCGATGACGATGCCTGTCGTGCCAGGATTGTACGGGAAATTGCCGGCCGTCGGCGATTTTGTCTTACGGCGGTTGCCGGCGCCGTTCGTCAAATCCTGGGATGGCTGGATTCAAGAAGCGCTGACTGCCAGCAGGGAGCAGTTGGCTAACCAGTGGCTGGATGTTTACCTGACCAGTCCCATTTGGCGTTTCATCTTGAGTTCCGGTAACTGCGGCGAAAAGGCCTCGATTGGTATCCTGATGCCAAGCGTCGACAAAGTGGGGCGCTACTTTCCATTGACGCTGGCAGCCATGATAGATAAACATGAAGCGTTGCCCCATCTGTTTTTCTTAGCCGCCGATTGGTTCGATACACTGGAACGGCTGGCACTGTCGGCCCTGGAAGAAGACATCCGATTGGACGCATTCGACCGGGAGCTGCAGGGACACCGGCTTAATCTGAAGGAACCGATAGATTCTGCGCGGCCCTTGATAAAAGAATACGGAAAAGGTAATGGAAATGGCTCCATCCGTATTGAAATGGACACGCTTGACCTTATTCCGGAGGCATTGCATGCGCTGACGGCGTGTTTGTTGAGACGCTGTTGTGCGACCTACAGCCTGTGGTCTACCGCCGGTTCTGATTTGTTGCACCCCTCCCTGTTGGTCTACCAGGGATTGCCGCCGGCGACCGATTTCGCCGGTTTCCTCACCGGTGACTGGCTGCAGTCCGGTGTCGGGCGACTTACGGTGATTACCCTGCACGCCGATGATCTGGAGTTGGCTAAAGCCAACGTCAACAAAACACCCGTTCATACAGAAGGCATTCGACCGATTCAATGGCGCTCGTGTGGTCGCAGCGATGTGGGCAATGTCCGTGAAATCAATGAAGATGCTTTCCTGGATAACCCTACAGAGGGTATTTGGGCGGTTGCTGACGGGATGGGCGGCCATCTGGCAGGGGATGAGGCCAGCCAGGCAGTCGTAGATGCGTTGGCTAACCTTACCCCAGGTGGCACATTGGAAGCCCTGACAGCGGATGTCAAGGCCTGCTTGCAAAGCACAAACGCCAACTTGATTAGACGTTCCCGCGAAAACAATCCTGATCAAATAATGGGCAGCACCGTTGTGGTCATGCTGGCCGTCGACCGACATTGCGCTGCCATTTGGGCAGGCGACAGCCGCCTTTACCGTTTTCGAGATGGACTTTTGACCCAATTGAGCCGCGATCACTCGCCAGACGCCGATATGGCGACCCCGGATCGGCCATTGGCCGGAGCACCAACCGAAATGAGGCGCAGCAATGTCATCACCCGGGCCGTGGGTGCTGATGAAACGTTAGCCCTCGACACGATCACTTTTAATGCGGCCGGGGGCGATACCTATCTGTTGTGTTCCGACGGGTTGGACAAAGCGCTTAACCAGCGGGAAATAGAGAATATGTTGAATCGGCAAAATCCCGATGAATGCTCCCAGGCCCTGATTGATATGGCATTGTCGCGGGGTGCGCGGGACAATGTGACCGTCGTCGTCGTGGCTGCCGCTCCCGAAATGGATGTGAATTCATAAACATGCGGCTGGTGGGCAATCTTTTGAATTGGAAGCGACACCGAACACTTCTGAGGCTCTGAAGGAGGAGTGAAAAAACGCATTATGATGACCGTGATCGATCTTGAGCCGTTGCTGGGGGAGATTTTACCGGAAGCACCTTCCGGTGAAACCGATCCGGGCGGCGAATTTGCTTATGCCGACTTGGATAGGAGGATAAAAGGCACGCCCGCCCGTTTTGATGGAAAAAAAATGATCGAGGCGGGCAAGGATCCCAACTGGACCGAAATTCAAAAGGCCGCCATCGACCTGTTAACCCGTGCCCATGACCTGCGGGTGGCCATGTTTCTAACGCGGGCGCTCGTTCATACCCAGGGGCTGGCCGGCCTTTTTACCGGTTTGGTGTTGATCAGCGGGTTTGTGGAACGGTATTGGGACACCGTCTACCCGCAGCTCGACCCCGCGGACAACAATGATCCGACGGAGAGGATCAACATCTTGTGGGCTCTGGATGATGGACCGAGAATCATCGATCCGCTCAAAAAAGCGGAATTGTTCTCACCCCACGCCATGACCCGGATCACCCTTCGGGATATTCACATCGCCATCGGTACAGTCGTCGTCAAAGAAGCGGCAAAGGAAACGGCGTTGAGCCCGTCGATGATCGACGAGGCCTTCAAAGACTGCGATATAGAGGTGCTGCAGTCCACACGGGACGCGATCACCGAATGCCTCATCAGCCTAAAACGCCTGGAAGATCAACTGAATCAGAAGGTCGGCAATGAAGCGTCTAAGTTTCATGGGTTGGCGACGACCCTTGAAGAGATGGGTGCCTTTTTTGATAAGCGCCTTCCGAACCACCCTTCATTCTTCCAACTGGCGTCGAACGATTCCCATGCGGACCCCGAACACACTGATACCAGTTCGGACCCACCCCCAAAAAGCAACTCCGAGCGAACGGATAAGCCCATGGAAATGATCAGTAACCGAAACGATGTCATCTATTTATTGGACCAAATATGTTTGTACTACGATCAACATGAACCGGCCAGCCCGGTTCCTTTGCTACTGAAGCGGGCTCGCCAGTTGGTTGAAAAGAATTTTTTCGAGATTGTGCAAGATCTGGTACCCGACAGCGCCGGCCAGATTATGGCGCTGATCGGGGGTGCCACCGATGAAAAGCGTAGATAAGCATAAACCATTTATAAATTCTCACAGCAAATGGCCAGACAGTGGAGCAAGGATTCCGTGGCCAACTGAGCAGCCCTGATTGAATCGTTAGGTTCTCCATTGGTTGTTAACAGCTATCTGAAGGAGGTATAGATATGGCAGACAGCAGTCAAAAATTCGTTGGTCGTAACCGGCCGCCCCGTGTTCAGATTGAGTACGATGTGGAGTTGTACGGTTCGCAAAAAAAGGTACAGATTCCGTTTGTGATGGGGGTCATGGCGGATCTTTCCGGTAAGCCCAGGCCAGATGACCCGATCGTCCCGGTTGCCGATCGCAAATTCATGGAAATTGACGTTGATAATTTTAATGATCGACTCAAAGCAATGAAACCGCACGTCGCCTTCGACGTGCCCAATGTATTGACCGGTGACGGTAATCTAAAGGTTGATCTGACATTCGAGAGCATAGATGATTTTTCTCCCGAGGCCGTCGCTCGCAAAGTAGAAGGGGTCAAAGAGTTGCTGGAGGCGCGGACCCAATTGGACAGCCTGCTGACGCACATGGATGGTAAAAGTGGTGCCGAGGAGTTGATTGCCAAATTGATCGGCGACGAATCCTTGCTTAAAGCCCTGACATCTGCCCCCAAATCTGATGCGGAGGCTCAGGACGGGTCATCAACGGAAGAGAAGATAGACGGGGAGGGTTAAGCCATGGCTGCGGATGAAAAATTGGAACAATCTCAGGCAGAAATTGAAGCTCAGTCGTCCGAATCCAGTGATTTCTCGGCGCTGCTGCAGAAAGAATTCAAACCCCGAACCGACCGCGCCCAGGAACAGGTCGAAAACGCCGTGCGCACACTGGCCGAATATGTTCTGAAGGATGTCAATCTTGTCCCCACGGACGCGGTAAGCACCATCGAGGCCATCAAGGCCGAGATCGACGGCAAGCTGACTGCCCAGATCAACCAGATTCTCCATCATGAGGATTTTCAAAAAATGGAGAGCGCCTGGCGCGGGCTTCACTACCTGGTGAACAATACCGAAACCGATGAAATGCTGAAAATTAAAGTGATGAATATCAGCAAAACAGAGTTGGGCGGTACGCTCAAAAAGTTCAAGGGTACTCGTTGGGATACGAGCCCTGTTTTTAAAAAGATCTATGAAGCGGAATACGATCAATTCGGGGGCGAGCCTTATGGCTGCCTGGTTGGCGATTACTATTTCGATCACAGTCCACCGGATGTGGAGTTGCTGGGCGAGATGGCCAAAATCTCCGCGGCTGCCCACGCCCCCTTTATTGCCGCCGCATCCCCCTCGGTCATGCAGATGGATTCCTGGGCCGAGCTTTCAGACCCCGCCGATTTGGCCAAGAAATTCAGTGATGCCGATTATGCCGCCTGGCGATCCCTGCGCGAGTCGGAAGACGCGCGTTACATTGGACTGGCGATGCCCCGGTTTCTGGCGCGGTTGCCTTACGGGGCCAAGACCGACCCGGTCGAGGCCTTTGATTTTGAGGAAGACGCCAGGGGGACTGATGCCAGCAAGTACGTCTGGGCCAACTCCGCCTATGCCATGGCTGCCAATATCAACCGGGCATTCAAATACTACGGGTGGTGTTCGCGGATTCGCGGGGTGGAGGCCGGCGGTGCCGTGGAAGGGCTGCCGGTGTACACCTTTGCGACCGATGACGGCGGTGTGGACATGAAATGCCCGACCGAGATCGGTATTGGTGATCGGCGGGAGGCCGAATTGGCCAAGCTGGGTTTCATGCCTCTGATTCACCGCAAGAATTCTGATTTTGGGGCCTTTATCGGAGCCCAGTCACTGCAGAAACCGGCCGAATACGAAGATCCGGATGCCACGGCCAATGCCAACCTGGCAGCCCGACTGCCTTATCTTTTCGCCTGCTGCCGTTTTGCCCATTACCTGAAGTGTATTGTCCGGGATAAGATCGGCTCCTTCAAGGAACGCGATGACATGCAGAAGTGGCTGCAAAAGTGGATCCTGCAGTATGTCGACGGCGACCCGGCCAACTCTAGCGAGACGACCAAGGCCAAGAAGCCCCTGGCGGCAGCCGAGGTTACCGTGGAAGCGGTGGAGGGTAACCCCGGCTACTATACCTCCAATTTCTACCTGCGGCCCCATTACCAGTTGGAAGGGCTGACGGTTTCATTACGATTGGTGTCCAAACTGCCTTCTGTAAAAAGCTGACGAACATAGCAATCGTTTTCAAGATGCCTGACAAAACACTCATACTCAGGAAAGGAGATACGACATGGCGGTAGACATTACGTTAAAAATCGATGGTGTTGACGGCGAGTCGGTGATCGATGGTCATGAAGGCGAGATCGATGTCCTGGCTTGGAGCTGGGGGGTGAATCAATCCGGTTCGATGCACGTCGGCGGTGGCGGTGGTGCCGGCAAGGTGAACGTGCAGGATGTGTCGATCACGAAGTATGTCGACAAAGCCTCCACGAACCTCCTGCGCAAATGCTGCAACGGGGCACACCTGAAAGAGGCCACCCTGACTGTGCGCAAGGCAGGTGAGAGCCCGGTCGATTACGTGGCCATTACGATGGAACCGGTTATGGTCACCTCCGTTAGTACCGGGGGCAGCGGCGGCGAAGATAGTTTGACGGAAAACGTTACTTTGAACTTTGCCAAGTTGAAATTCAGCTATACACCGCAAAAGGAGGACGGGACACCCGACGCAGCGATCGATCTGACCTGGAATATAGAAAAAAATAAAGAGGAGTAGTTTTTTCGCTATGCATATTGTTTTTAGATGGCGTACCGGACGCATATCAGAAGAAGGACGTGCTTGAGGGGAACGCGGCGAAACGGTGGCGACAATTGAATAAGGCTGTGTGAACGGCAGCCACCGTTTCGCAAGTCCACAATGACTGCGTTTGAACTGAATTCCGTGCGCCGTAATACCACTTTTTGAGGCAAGAGGGACACCTATGCTCGCTGAAACCCATTTCCGCGACGGAAACCTCACTGGTGCGCTGGAAGAACTGCAGAATCAGATTCGAAGTCATCCGGATAACAGCCGTTATCGCATCTTCCTTTTCCAACTGCTCACGATTCTCGGACAGTGGGATCGTGCCATGAACCAGCTGATCGTGCTGAGCGACATGGCGGAAGATGCCTGGTCCATGGTGGGCACATACCGGGAGGCGATACATTGCGAGACGTTTCGGGTCGACGTATTTGCCGGCCGGCGCAAGCCCATGATCTTCGGCGACCCGCCCCAGTGGATGGCGTTTCTGCTGGAATCGCTTCGCATGGTGGGAGAAACACGATACGAAAAAGCGAAAGCTTTGCGCGACCAGGCATTTGAGCTGGCGCAGGCGAGTTCCGGAGCGATCGACGAACAACCCTTCCACTGGATCGCGGACGCCGATTCACGCCTGGGCCCGGTACTGGAAGTGATCGTCAACGGCCGCTACTACTGGGCGCCATTTGAGCAGATTCGTGCCATCCACATCTCGGGAGTGGAAGACTTGCGCGATCTGGTCTGGCAGCCAGCGCAGTTTACCTGGATCAATGGCGGCGAAGCTTACGGATTGATCCCGACCCGTTATCCCGGTTCCGAAAAAGCAGCGGATTCTGCGATTCAGTTGGCCCGTAAAACCGAGTGGCAGGAACCGGCCGAAGGTATTTATCTGGGGATGGGGCAGCGCATGCTGACAACCGATCAAAACGATTATTCGCTGCTGGACATTCGCAGCATCACCATCGACGAAACCTGACGGTTACACCAAAAGTCCGGGTCCGATAGGGGGGTGCGGTGCGTTTCGTTTCTCGTCACGGTAGCGGAACATCTCTATGCCCCGGTAGCGGACACGTGCAGATCTTGATCGCGATCTTCATTAGGTGCTGACGAATGCTCGGTTTCCGCAGCGTTTGTGACACGATGATCGACGCAACGTCGCGAAGCCATTTTTCAACCACTATGGGGATATTGATTTGGCGGAACTGACGCAAAAAGAGCGTCTGCAGCCCTCGCTGCTGGACAGGCTGACGGACGACGAACCAACCAAAACCGTTGAGCCGCGTGAGAAGCGGGTGTTGTCGCTCACCCGGCTTAGGCAATCGGTCAATCGCGATCTGGTGTGGCTGCTGAACACCGGGTGTCTCGAAACCATCCAGGATTTAAGCGACTACCCTCATGTCAGGCAGTCCGTATTGAACTTCGGGATTCCGGATATAACCGGCTCGACGATCAGCAGTGCCGACCGCACGGTGCTGGAGCGTGTCCTGCGACAGGCGATCTTGACCTTTGAGCCCCGTATCCTCAAAAATACCCTTAAGGTCCGGACCAAAGCCGGTGGAGAACACAACACGGTCGTCTTCGAAATCGAAGGCGAGCTCTGGGCCCAGCCGTTGCCCGAACATCTCTATTTAAAAACGATTCTGGATCTCGAGTTGGGAAGCGTTGATATCGAAATCTAAAGCGACAGGCTCAAACAAACAGCAATAGTTGGAGATCAATGGATCCCTTAATGCTCAAGTACTATAACCGCGAGCTGCAGTACATGCGCGAGATGGGCGGCGAATTTGCCGAAGCGTTTCCTAAAATTGCCGGCCGCCTGGGGTTGAATGCATTTGAATGCGCCGATCCCTACGTCGAACGGCTGCTGGAAGGGTTTGCCTTTCTGGCCGCCCGTGTGCAGTTGAAAGTGGACGCCGAATTCCCGCGATTCACCCAGCACCTCCTGGAGATGGTCTACCCGAATTATCTGCCCCCGGTGCCTTCCATGGCGATTGTGCAGCTGAACCCGGAGTACAATGACACTTCCCTTCAAAACGGTGTCGTCATTCCCCGCGACTCACAGCTGCGAAGCCAGTTCGGCAAAGGTGAGCAAACCGCTTGTGAGTATTCGACGGCTCACGAGGTAACGCTTTGGCCGGTTCAACTGATCGATGCCGAATATTTATCCAGCGCCAGTGCCGTCGCCAACCTGGGGATTCCCGGCCGACCGAGATTGAAAGCCGGTCTGCGATTGCGGCTTCAGAGCACTACCGGTTTGCAGTTCAGTCACCTGCCACTGGACAAATTATCGGTTTACCTGCGCGGTAGTGAGGTGGCCGTTTACCTGTATGAACAACTCATGGCCAATACCATCGACTGCGTGGTGCGGTTTGGCCGCCGGCCGGCCCTGAAAGGGATCTCGATTGGGGCATCCGCAATCAAACCGGTGGGATTCGAAGACCAGCAGGCGTTGCTGCCACGCACCCCTCGGGCATTCCGGGGGTATCGGCATTTGCAGGAGTACTTCGCTTTTCCCGAGCGGTTTCTGTTTGTTGAATTGACCGGCCTGCGGCGAGCGATACGACGATGCGAGGATACCCAGCTGGATCTCGTATTTCTTTTTGACCGCAGCAATGCCCAACTTGCCGACGCGCTTGATGTTGCCTGTTTTAATTTGTTTTGTACGCCGGCGATCAATTTGTTTCCCAAGCGTGCCGATCGGATTCACGTGACGCCGCGAGAAACGGAGTATCACATCGTACCGGACCGTACCCGACCGATGGATTTTGAAGTCTACAGTGTTACCGAGGCCCTGGGGTTCGGCACGCGAGCTGAACCGGAGGTGGAATTTCTGCCTTTTTACGAGGTCAAAGATGGTTCCGCCGACCGACAACGCAAGGCCTACTATACGCTTTACCGCGAGCAGCGTCGCGCTTCCGTTAAGCAGCGTCGCTATGGGGCCCGTTCGAGTTACATTGGCAGCGAAACCTTCCTGTCACTGGTCGACGCTCAGGAAGGCCCTTACAGCGGCAAGTTGAAGCAGATTGGTCTCAAGCTGCTGTGTACCAATCGCGACCTGCCGCTGCACATGCCCCTTGGTGGGGGACATACCGACTTCACCTTGCAAACCGGCGCGCCGTTGGAATCGATTCGATGCCTCGCCGGTCCGACCAACCCCAGGGGCTCCAACTTCCGCAAAGAGACCGCCTGGCAAGTGGTCAGCCACCTGGCCCTAAACTATCTGTCATTGGTCGATAACGATCGTGAGCAGGGCGCGGCCGCGCTGCGGCAGATTTTGATGCTCTATGCCGACACCAGTGAAGCGAGCATCCAAAAGCAGATCGACGGTGTGCTTTCCATTCGCTCGCGGCCGGTGGTCAGACGCATTGAAACCCCCGGCCCCATTACCTTTGGACGGGGTCTGGAACTGATCATCCGTTTCGACGAGTCCGCCTTCGAAGGCAGCGGCATCATCCTTTTAGGGACCGTTCTGGACCAATTTTTTGCGCGTTACGTCAGTATCAACGCCTTTACGGAAACCGTCATCGAATCCATGGATCGCGGAGAGGTCATGCGATGGCCGGCACGGATCGGACAGCGGCAGATGATTTAGGGCAGGGATTCCGCCACCTGGCGGAGAAGCCCTATGAATTCGGTTTTTATGCGGCCCTGCGCCTGATCGAACGCCTCTATGTTGAAAAACCCCGATTGGGTACCTCCCAGCGGCCTGTCGAGGATCCGATCCGTATCGGACAGCAACCGGCCACCTCATTTGAGCCGGCCGGCTTGGAGAAATTTGCGGCCGCGGAAGGGAAGCGCCCGCATCGCCTGACGGTGCGATGTTTTGGCCTTTGGGGCCCCAACGGCCCCCTGCCCCGACATCTGACGGAGTACGCCCGGCAACGGCTTATTCAGCACCATGACCCAACCTTGGTGCGGTTTCTCGATATCTTTCACCATCGCATGCTGTCGCTTTTTTACCGTGCCTGGGCAAACACGGAACCCACGGTCAGTTTTGACCGACCGCATACCGATCGCTTTGCCGACTACGTCGGTGCCATGGCCGGGCTCGGCATGTCATCCCTGCGCAAGCGGGACGAAATCGCCGACCTCACCAAATTCTACTATTGCGGGCGGTTGGCCAGCCAGACCAGATGTGCGGAGGGCCTGCAGGACATCTTGAGCGACTACTTCCGCCTCCCGGTTCAAATCGTGCCTTTTGTCGGCGAATGGCTCGCGCTGCCGACGCAGAGCATCTGCCGATTGGGACGCGATCCGGCTAACGGAGCGCTCGGCCGCTCGACCATGCTGGGGGGTCGGGTCTGGTCATGCCAGCACAGGTTCCGAATCGTCCTGGGGCCGCTTGGTTTCAGTGAATTTGAGAGCTTTCTTCCTGTTGGGGAGCGGATCAGACGTCTCATTGCCCTGGTGAGAAATTACATCGGCGACGAACTGGCCTGGGACCTGAAATTGGTATTGAAACGCCAAGACGTGCCGGCCATGGATCTGACCAGCGGTTTTCGCCTGGGCTGGACCACCTGGCTGGGTAAAAAAGCGGAAGCGACCGATGCCGATGACCTCACCATCGATGCCTTTGCGCTTATCACCCGAACGTTGCAGCCGTCGGAGGGCTTTAAATGACAGAAATCAGCCGCAGCGCCCTGTTTGGCAAATTGAACAGCCTGGCCTATCAGGCCATTGACAGCGCCACCGCTTTCTGCAAGATGCGGGGCAACCCCTATGTCGAACTGGTGCACTGGCTGCACCAGATTTTAGATTTGCACGATTCGGACTTGAGTCGTGCGGTCAACCACTTCGACCTCAATCTGTCAAAGCTGGCCCGCGACATGACCAGCGCGCTGGATCGACTGCCGCGTGGATCCTCCAGCCTGCAGGATCTCTCCTCCCACGTGGACGATGCCGTGGAGCGCGGCTGGGTATACAGCACCTTGATGTTCGGCGATTCGCGGGTCCGTACCGGGCATCTGCTGGTTGGCATCCTGAAAACCGCTGGGCTGCGCCGCGCCCTGGAAGGGATTTCAAAGGAGTTTGCCAAAATCAATCTGGACACCCTTACCGCCCGGTTTCAGGATATCGTCGCCGGGTCTCCGGAAGAGCAGTTGGCCGCCACCGACGGGAGCAAGCTGGATCGCGCGGCCGCACCGGACGCTGACGGACAGATGGCGCCCGCGCCGTTCGGTAAACAGGACGCCCTGGGACAGTTTTCCGTCGATCTCACCGCCAGAGCCAAACAGGGGGAAATCGACCCCATTGTGGCGCGTGATGAGGAGATTCGGCAGATTGTCGACATTCTCATGCGGCGGCGGCAGAACAATCCCATCCTGACCGGTGAAGCCGGCGTCGGCAAGACCGCGGTGGTCGAAGGCTTCGCATTGCGCATTGCCGCCGGTGACGTGCCCCCACCACTTCAAAATGTCATCCTGAGGGTACTGGATGTGGGATTGTTGCAAGCCGGGGCAAGCTATAAAGGCGAATTTGAAAAACGGTTGCGCCAGGTGATCGACGAGGTCCAGTCATCGGAAAAACCCATCATCCTTTTTATCGACGAGGCTCATACCCTGATCGGCGCCGGCGGGACTGCCGGCACCGGGGATGCCGCCAACCTGCTGAAACCGGCTCTGGCGCGGGGTACCCTGCGAACTATTGCGGCCACCACCTGGGCGGAATACAAAAAATACATCGAAAAGGACCCGGCTCTGACACGCCGATTCCAGGTGATTCAGATCCATGAGCCCAGCGAGGTGAAGGCTCTCTTGATGATGCGCAGCATGGCTTCGGTCATGGAGCAGCACCACCAGGTGCAAATCCTAGACGAAGCCCTGGAATCGGCTGTTGGTCTGTCGCACCGCTACATACCGGCCCGGCAGCTGCCGGACAAATCCGTCAGTCTGCTCGACACGGCCTGTGCGCGGGTGGCCATCAGCCAGCATGCGGTCCCGGCCGAGGTGGACGACTGCCGGCGGCGGATCGGTTTTTTGGAAACCGAACTGCAGATCATCGCGCGGGAAAGCCGTGTGGGTGTCGACACCGATGAGCGGGAACAGGCCGCATCGGAGAAGCTGGCCGCCGAGCAGGAGCGCCTGCAGGCGCTGGAAGAACGCTGGAACATTGAGAGGGAACTGGTTGAGAAGATCCTTACCATTCGCCACCAACTGCGCGAAGAAACCGGCCATGTGGAAGCGGTGGACGACAGCCCGGAAGATGCCCACCCCCCCTTCGATCAGGAAACGACGCTCGGCGCCCCTGCTGATGCGCCAGTTGAGGCGGGTCAGGAGCCGGATCCCGAGGCGTTGCGCGCCGAATTGAAAACCCTGCAGGGGGACCTGCAGAGCTTGCAGGGAGAGGCGCCACTGATATTGCCCACCGTCGATGCCCAATCGGTGGCTGCCGTGGTCGCCGACTGGACCGGCATACCCGTTGGGCGGATGGTCAAGAACGAGATCGATACCGTTCTTAATCTGGCTGATATTCTCAATCGACGTATCCTGGGGCAACGCCACGCCCTGGAGATGATCGCCAGCCGAATCCAGACCTCCCGCGCCAAGCTGGACAACCCCAACAAGCCCATCGGGGTCTTCATGCTGGCCGGTCCCTCCGGCGTGGGCAAGACCGAAACGGCCCTGGCCCTGGCGGAAGCGCTATACGGCGGTGAGCAGAACGTAGTGACCATCAACATGAGCGAGTTTCAGGAGGCCCACACCGTCTCCACGCTCAAAGGCGCCCCTCCCGGTTATGTCGGCTACGGGGAAGGCGGCATCCTGACCGAAGCGGTGCGCCGCAAACCTTACAGCGTCATTTTGCTGGACGAAGTCGAAAAGGCGCATGCCGACGTGCATGAGATCTTTTTCCAGGTCTTCGACAAAGGCTGGATGGAAGACGGGGAGGGGCGTTTCATCGATTTCAAGAATACCTTGATTCTTTTAACTACCAATGTGGGTACCGACCTGATCACGAACATGTGCAAGGACCCCGAACTGCTGCCGGAAGCCGAAGGGCTTGCCAGGGCCCTGCGCAAGCCGCTGCTGGATACATTCCCGGCAGCACTGCTCGGACGCATCGTTTCGATTCCCTATTACCCCCTATCCGACTCCGTATCTGGCGGACATCGTCCGGATGCAACTGGCCCGCATTGCCAACCGTATCCAGGTCAACCACAAAATTCCATTCACGTTTGATGACGGGGTTGTCGCGCACATCGTCAGCCGGTGCACCGAATTGGAAAGCGGCGGGCGCATGATCGACGCCATCTTGACCAACACGGTCCTGCCCCGCGTGAGCCAGGAAATTTTGACCGGCCTGATGGACGGGCGTGCCATTGGGCGAACGCACTTGAGCATGGATGAGGACAAAGCGCAGTTTGCATATGCGTTCGACTAAGACGTATCTCAAAAATTCACTGATGATAGAACCAACTACTTAATGAGGGATCGATAATGATAAAGAAGGCCCTCCTGCTGCTATGTGTCGTTTTACTTCTGTCGGGATGCGGCATGTTCAAGAAGAAAAAAAAGCCGCCCCCACCGCCGGAGCCGACCCGCGTGGTGCTTGAATTCGAAGCTACCGGTGATATCAATCCCAACGGGGAAGGACGCGCGTCACCGTTGGGCGTGCGTATCTACCAATTGAAGTTCTACTCGGCTTTCAAGAAGGCCGACTTCTTCTCGCTGTATGACAACGACGAACAGGTGCTGGGCCGTGAGTTGGTTAAAAAGCAGGAGATCCTGTTACAGCCAAATGAGAAACGCACGGTTTTCTTTGAGACGGAAGGGGAGACCGAGACGGTCGGGTTGATGGGCCTTTTCAAGGACTACGAAAACATCCAGTGGAAGGCCGCGGCAGGGGTTCAGGCCAACAAAACAACGGTAATCAACGTATATGTCAGTAGCGTTGGGATCACGGTGAGGTGAGGCGTTTAAGTTTTTTTGGAATTTCTGCAGTGAAAAATAGAGGGTGAGCCATGGCCACATTGCAATCAGAAAGAGCGATCGAAGTCACCACGCCACTCGGCGAAGATGTTCTGCTGTTTCATCGCATGACCGCCTCCGAGTCGCTCGGCCGCCTGTTTCAGTTCAACCTCGACCTGCTCAGCAACGACCCCAATATCGATTTCAACCGGCTGCTGGGACAGAATGTGACCGTTAAACTCGAGTTGCCCGAGGATGAGACGCGCTACTTCAACGGATTCGTGAGCCGCTTCAGCCAGGAGGGCAGCGTCGACGATTTCAACGCCTACAGCATGACCCTGCATCCCTGGCTGTGGTTTTTGACCCGCACCGCCGACTGCCGGATTTTTCAGGAAATGACCGTACCGGACATCATCAAACAGGTGTTCCGGGACCACGGGTTTACGGATTTCGAAGAGGCGCTCAGCGGCACCTATCGAAGCTGGACCTACTGCGTTCAGTACCGCGAAACGGATTTCAACTTCGTCAGCCGGCTCATGGAACAGGAGGGCATTTACTATTACTTCAGACACGAAAGCAACCGCCATATGCTCGTCTTGGCCGACTCGGTCAGTTCCCACGACCCTTTTCCCGGCTACGAGAAGATCCCCTACTTTCCGCCCGACGAGCACCTGCGCCGCGAAGAACACCACATCCACGAGTGGACCATATCCCAGGAAGTCCAGCCCGGTGTCTACGCCCTCACCGACTACGACTTCGAAAATCCCAAGGCCAATCTGCAGGTGAAATCTTCCATTGCGCGCGACCACGCCCAGGCCAAAATGGAAATTTTCGATTATCCGGGCGAATACACGCAGACCAATGATGGCGATGCATATGTCCGGGCCCGCATCGAGGAGATCCATGCCGAATTCGAACAGGTACAGGGGCAGGCCAACGCCCGCGGCCTGGCCGTTGGCAGCCTTTTCGAACTGGTCGACTACCCGCGCGAGGATCAGAATCAGGAATACCTGGTCGTTTCCGCCACCTACGAACTGGAATCAGATGCCTACAGCTCCGGTTCATCCGAGAGCGCGGAGGATGTTTACGCCTGCAGCTTCACGGCCCTGAGCAGCAAACAGCAATACCGCCCGGAGCGCACGACGCCCAAACCGCTGGTTCAGGGCCCGCAAACCGCCATGGTGGTGGGGCCTTCGGGAGAGGAGATTCACACCGATCAGTACAGCCGCGTCAAGGTTCAATTCCATTGGGACCGCTACGGCAAGAAAGACCAGAACAGTTCCTGCTGGGTTCGCGTGGCCCAACTCTGGGCCGGCACCCAATGGGGCGGCATTCATATTCCGCGCATTGGACAGGAAGTGATTGTCGAATTTCTGGAAGGCGACCCCGATCATCCCATCATTACCGGGCGGGTGTACAATAAAGACAACATGCCGCCTTACGGTCTTCCGGCAAACGCCACTCAGAGTGGCATTAAAAGCCGCAGTTCCAAGGGGGGCAGTGCCGACAACTTCAATGAGCTGCGGTTTCGAGGATAAGAAGGGGGAGGAAGTGGTTTATCTTCATGCGGAAAAAGACCAAAATGATGTCGTTGAAAATGACAAGTCCACGTCAGTAGGTCATGATCGTATAGAAGATATTGGTAACGATCACACCGAAGTCATTCACGGTAGCATGAGCCTCAACATCGATAGAACTAAATCCGAGATTGTAACCCTCAATTCAGCCGAGACGATTGGTTTAGCCAAAGAGCTAACAATTGGAGGCCTTTATCAAGTGACAGTCGGTGCAGCGCATAACTCCACCGTCGGCGGTGCCAAAACGGTAGAAGTCGGCGCTTTTATGGGTGAGGTTGTAGCTGCGGCAAAGACTGTTGCTGTCGGCGGTAATTACTCGAAAACCATTGGCGGCAAAGAAAGCGTGACGGTAACGAAAGACCGTTCAAATACCGTTAATGGAAAGTTCGATGAGACAGTTAAGAAAAACTACACGCTAAAGGCAAAAGCGATTACACTCCAGGCTGAAAATGAAATTGTCATTAAAGTCGGCAAGGCAAAAATAGCCATGAAAAAGGATGGAAAAATATTGGTTGAGGGTAAGGACATTATGTCGAAGGCTTCAGGCAAAATCAATCAGAAAGCGTCCGGAGATGTTATCATCAAAGGGAGCAAGATCAAGGAGAATTAGTTATGACAAAACTCATTCAGCTTCCTGATGGTCCAATTAAAAAGCAAGAGAAGGTCGATAAACAAGCGACTCTTGGAGCACGAGCCGGTCGTCTTAAAAGCATTGACAGCAAAGGGCGGGTATTCGTCGATTTCCCCGGTAATCCGCAAGGGCCGATCGTAGCCAAGCTCGCTCTCGATGAGATTGAAATTTCCGGTTTGATCCATAACAGCGAAGAAACCGAAGTACTGCTGGTCTTCGATAACAATGATCTTTTTCGCCCGGTCATCGTCGGTAGAGTAAGGGATCAGGTTCCGACACACGGCGTCGAAATCCATATCCATGGTCGCCGTTTCTTGGTCGATAGTGAAGATGAAATTGAACTGCACTGTGGCCGGGCCAAACTCCGCATCAATCGTGAGGGCAAAATTATTGTTCTTGGTGAGGATGTTGTCTCACGTGCACGTGGAAGAAATCGAATCAGGGGCGGTACAGTAAATATCAACTAAAATAGCCGCTATAGGACCACGCTAATGGAACTAATCAACCATTCTCCTTACCTGGCAGACATGGCCGTCGACATGGACAGGAATGGTGCCGAAACACTGGTCCTCATCGTCAAAGCAACCTTCGATATTACACCGGACGGGTATGTACAACTATCTCCGGAGCAAAAGGATATCGAGTGGGCAGATGTCTATGCGGGTAAACCGGGGGGATCAAGTGTTTTGTATGAGTCGGATGCGACCTGGGGGCGATCCGGAACCGATATTGCGCTGATCGGCCATGCCTATCCGAAACGGCTAGGAGATCGTCAGGTCGACGTTGAGATAAGAGTTGGCCCGTTATATAAGTCCGCTAGGGTTTTCGGTGACCGGTATTGGCAAACGGCACGTGGAATAGCCCACATGTCGAAGCCGGAACCATTTAAACGTATCCCTATCGCATGGGAGCGTTCATATGGTGGCGTGGATCTTTCTCCGACCAATCCGAAACATCATGATCATGAGGCGCGTAATCCTGTAGGCCGTGGGTTTCGATCCAAAAACTCACAACGCAATCCCGATGGCGAACCTTTACCCAATATCGAACACCCTCGTTATTTGATCTCCAACCCCAGCGATCATCCACCGCCAATTGGCTTCGGTTTTATCGCCAAACATTGGATGCCAAGAGTCGCATTTTCTGGAACCTATGATGACCATTGGAAAAAATCCCGGGCACCGTTGTTGCCGGATGATTACGATTCTCGCTTCACCATCGCTGCATCGGAAGGGTTATCGGCGGAGAATGGGCTTCATGGAGATGAAGTTGTGGAACTCACTCAGTTGACGCCGAATGGCCGTCTTCGTTTCGTGCTGCCAAAAATAAGTATCCAGGGCTCCTATTAGCTGCTGTTCCTCCAACGAGCTTAGATATGCGGCTCGCGGTCGTTTTAATTGACACCGATTCCATGCGTCTGACGTTGCTTTGGCAAGGAAATCAATCCATACACGGGTTGATAGATGACATTCGATGGGTACGCGTTGTGGATGAGAAGGAAGATTATGTCACAAGCGTTGCCTAACGATTTTATCGCCGTGATAACAGCAGGCGGAATGGTGACTCCTGTGGGTCACACAGCGAAAGATAGCTGTGCCGCGATTTGGGCTGGTATCTCCCGTATCGGCGAGTCTCCAGAGTTTCGCGTACCCGACGTTAAGGGGCATTTGGTTCCCGCGTCGTGCGCCTGGGTAAGTGGAATCGCCGATGGTCATCGCCGCTATTTACGTCACTATCGCATGGCGATTCGAGCATTTACCGAGACGGTTCGTCAAGCGAACTTGGTTGAATCAGGCCTTAAAGATTGCGGGATTTATTTCTGTATTGCAGAACCGGAACGGATCGAGATTGATAGTCGTATTCAGGATCAACTGATTTCAGGCATATGTAAATCCTTGCAATTGCCTGATTTGAGCTCACGTACGAAAATATTTCCCTTAGGGCATGCCGGAGTGTTTTATGCGCTGAAGGCGGCAATTGCAGATCTCGCCGCAGGGCAAGTACAGTACGCCATCGTTGGAGGGGTCGATTCCTATCTCGACGAGGCTACTCTTGATTGGTTGGCGGACATCAATCGTCTGAAAACAGATAGCACGGTCAACGGTATTATTCCGGGTGAAGGGGCGGCGTTCGTTGTCGTCGAAAAACGGGAACTTGCTGCAGTTAACGGAGGCTCATGCCTGGCGCGTCTTGATGGCATTGCAACTTCGATGGAGAGTAACGGTATCTATGCCGACACGCCGTGCCGGGGTGAGGGGCTGACGAACACGCTCCAACTTACCCTTGGAGGTCTGCCGGACCATGGTGTCGATACTGCACTTGTTGTCTGCGATCTCAATGGTGAGCGGTATCGTGCTTTGGAATGGGGGTTGGCCCTTGGTCGGGCCCTGGCGGCGGTGCAGCGTTCACCGGCCATCTGGCATCCCGCAGAATCGATCGGAGATACCGGTGCGGCAGCTGGGCCGATCAATCTGGTATTGGGAGCAGTCGCTGTGGGGAAAGGCTATGCCCGACCGGCTCAGGTCCTGGTTTGGGGCTCAAGTGATGATGGTCAACGGGGCTCTGTTTATCTCCGCTCGGCCGAGACTGCGTGAGGAAGTTTGTATGAACAGAGGAGATGAATGATGGGCGTAACAGTAGGTGTTAATAGCCGAACGGTGGTGCACAAATCGAGTAACGGTGTCACCATGGTATTTCCAGATGTTTGCAAGACGCCGTCACCAGCTGGACCGATCCCCATCCCTTACCCTAACGTTGCCAAATCATCCGACACGGCGAAGGGTAGCAAAAAGGTCAAATGCGATGGCAATTCGATCATGTTGCAGGACTCAAACTTCAGTACGAGTGTTGGTGATGAAGCAGGAACAGCTGGCGGTGGCGTGGTTTCTAATACCACAAAGGGAAAGGCAGAGTTCATCAACTATTCATTCGATGTCAAAGTCGAAGGCAAGAATGTTCCTCGCCAGCTCGACCCCATGATCCACAACAAACTATCTGCTCCGAACACCCCGCCGACACCCTTGATACAACCGCCGCTGATCGCCATGGGCCGAATTGCTTGTCCATGCTGCAAAAAGAATCATGACCCAGAAAAATGGCGGAACGAGGATGAAAGCGGCGATTTAATCGAAGATCCCGAAAAACTTCGTTCAAACCTGGGAGGCTAATACAGTGGCCCTAAAAGGAAACAGTTCAACTCTTAAAAGCAGAATCTATAAACAGCATGGCGGCGTTTCGCCATACCCGGGCATTCCTGATCAGGCTCATCACTGCCTTATGTCAGAGATTATCGTCGATTTCGAAAATGTATATGAGAATAAAGCATATGATGCTGGGTATGACTTAAATAATGCATCAAACGGAATATTACTTCCAACCCATTTTGGCCACCAAAAAGAAATGAAACGGCCGCGCCATTGTGGCTATCATGATGTTACGTACGTTAATAACGTGTACGATGTAATTGAACCGATTTATCACAAATACGAAGAAAAAGATACGTGCGAAAAACCTTGGCAGGAAAGGTTTATTAACGATCTACTAAATGCGGAGAAGCTCGTTTACGGTAAGGTCAAAAATCGCCACTGGTGGCTATATAGTTGGTCAAAAGTACTATGGAATGAAGATTACTGCGACGAAGGTTTTACAGAGGGAAGACTTAAAAGTAATGGAGATAACCGTATGAAAGGCAGAGCATCTGGGCTACAATGGGTAACAGATAGAGCTGATAAAGGTTTGATCAAAAGACGTTACATAGAAAAAAAAGTCGGGAATAAGATAAAAGAAGTGACAAATGCAGATTGGTATACAAGATACACTTATCCAGCACATCCAGATCCATATAAATAGAGGTGGGTAATGTATTTAATTTGGCGCAGTGACAGCGATCTTTCAGAAAAATTTATGCATATAGGCAAAAAACCAAAAGGTTTCATACCCACGAGGTGGAAAACTGGTAGGGCTTTCCAACAAGACCCTCCAGTGATTACCCTAGAAGGCGATGACGATTCGCCTGAAACCTTATCAGATGTAATACTGACCGGTTTCAATGTACCGATACTTTCAACAAGAGCTATTTCAGCTCTCAAGGAAGTAGGTGTTAATAACCTCCAGTATTATCCTGTAAACATAAAGAATCCACAAACAAAAGAATTGGATAAATCTTACAAAATCGTAAATGTAGTTGGTCTTATATTTTGTCTGGACAGGAAAAATTCAGTTTTTACGACATTTACGGATGATGATGATATCTCTTGGCTAGAAAGATATAGTATTTTTGAAGATAAGATTATATCGACTTCAGCAGGCAACGATGCACCTCTTTTGTTTCGTTTGGGAGAGTTTCCGTACCACGTCTTAGTTCATGAGAAAATTAAAGACAACTTTGAAAATAATAGTATAACAGGATCTGAGTTTATTCACCCTAAAGATTTTGTATAGAGAAAGCCGAGCTACAAATGTCTGACTACTTCATCTGGGAGAGCCGGCGAAGAACTTTAGATGATGCTCTCATCCCAGAGTTTTACCCAACACTCCAAAAGTACGGTGTTAGCTTTCTCACTGGCCGGCGATTCCTTGACCCATTACCGGAATTTGAGGTTCGCATTGATCGTCCTGGGATGGGTTTGCTAACAGATGATCTTGTAATCTTCAAAAATCGTTGCCTTGTTCATTCGCAAAAACTGCGAACTGTCTTACGCACAGTCGGTGTCGATAATATAGACTATTATCCAATCCGTTTAATTGGCGATATAACTGGCGTGCTAAATCATTCTTATAAGGCAGCGAATATACTCGACGTAATATTCTGTGTAGACAAAGAACATTCTGATCTCTACGTTGATGACGAAAATCCTTTTAATCTATGGTCTATAGATCGCCTTGCGTTGATAGAAGAACGACTTGGCGATAGCCTTTGTTTTCGATTAGGCGAGCGTCTATCAACGGTGATTGTTCATCGCGATGTCAAGGAAGCCATCGAGGCCGCAGGGATCACGGGTCCAGTCTTCCTCCCTGCAGAAGGCTACCGTGAATATCCCGGCTTCAGCAAAAACAATCCACGCAACATGATCGGGACCCACGACGATGATCCAGCCGGCTCAGCCCACTTTGCTTGATGACTGAGATCAAGATGATCCGGAGGCGAGGGGGACGAAATAGGAAAGAACAATTTATGAACTACCCTGATTTATCCGCCGAGAAACCCACACGCCGTTTTCACACTGAACTTTACCAAGAGTTTCTGGAAGAGGCATCAATTCTATACGAGCAGCGTCTGTCGCTTTTGAATGATCCCGAAATCACGTGGAGAGACATCGGAGAATTCGAAGAGCGCTTTGAAGCGCACATCGACGCGTTGGTGGTCGGTGAAGAGCTGGCTCTCGATGTTTGCCGCACCCAGGCCAAAGAGGGCGACTTTGGTGAATTGCACGCCGCGGTGAGGGTGTTCTGCCGTCAGAACAAGGGTGACTATGTGGCAGAAACATGGCGCGATCTTGACCCTCAAGACACCGAACGATCCAAGGCGATCAGTGACGCATTGAAAGATGAATGTCCGGAAAATTGGCAAAACAGTCTAACACCCATTTTCTTGCGTGATTACTTAAACCTGATACCCATAGCTGCAACAGTCTTTGGCTACCGGCGTTTCAGAGCTGAAGAAGCTTTGCTTCATGCGCTAAATAAGGCACCTGCCCATCTTCTGCCACTACTGATCTGGGCGCTTGGTCGAACGGGCGGGCTGGCTGCGCATGCGGAGGTACGCCCATTGCTTATACACACTGATTCTGACGTCGGGAGGGCGGCAGCCGAATGTTTGCTTCGGTTTGGGGATAAAGGGATCGTTCCAATGTGCCTGTCACTGCTTCCGCAAGCGGACTGGCCTGTGACATCAATCGGACTCGGGGGTGGTAATAAGGCAGCCGACGTATTACTCGAAAGTGTCAATCGAGGCAATGCCACATCCGAAAGCTTGGTTGCACTGGGAGTGTTGGGGGACTTGATGGCAGTCAAAACGCTTTTTTCCTTCCTCCAGAATGTAGAATTAGCACGTGCTGCATCAACCGGGTTGTATCTGATTACCGGGGCTGAACTCTATGAAGAAGTTTACGTTCCAGAAGAGATCGATGAAGACGAATTGTTCGAGGAAGAACTGGAAGCTTACCGAAAGGAAGGCAAGGTTCCGACAAAGCCCGATGGTCAACCCTTTGGTGAAAATATTCGTCGTCTATCACAGAATCCAATGGATTGGCAGGGTTGGCTGGAACAAAACAAATCCAACTTCAATATAGGCTTGCGCTATCGCCTTGGGAAACCTTATTCTCCTTCAGGCTTGCTAAATACCCTCCTTTCAGAAACCAGTCCCTTTCGCGCCAGGCAACTGGCAATTGAAGAACTGAAGATACGTTATAGCGCGGATTTTCCAATTGAAGCTGATATGCCCGTAGTTACTCAGCAGCGAATTCTATCCCAGATCACACAATGGGTGCAAAAGAATGAAACCAAATTTCAGCCCGGTGCATGGTATTTTGCAGGTCGGTTGATGCAAGGCTGACCGGTAAATCTGGTTATACTTCAACCGGCCAATAAATGAGTTTTTTGAAATGATTGGAACCTCAGCGACAGAAAGGAATCCAATTCATTTTTGTAGTCGCCATTTGTCCTTGCCAGGCACTGGGAAATGGCCTGGGTAAAAGCTTCGAAGTCGGAATAGCATTTCGAGTGCAAGCACTTTCTTTTCACGAATTTCCAAACCCGTTCGATCAGGTTGAGATTCGGTGAGTACGATGGCAAGTACAGCAATTCGATTTCAAATAGCCGTGCTGTGTTTTGAACCAACCTGCACTTCTGGTACCTGGCGTTGTCCAGAACGACGGTAATCGGAAGATCCGTAAACCGTTGATACAGCTTTGCCAACAGCTGACACACGCTTAACGAATTGATGTAGCCGGTATTGGTGACCGTAATCATCTCGTGGCTGACGTTGAGTGCGCCAAGGACGTTGAATCGGTTTCTGCCCGACGGTGCTTTGACAAACAGCCTGGCAAAGCACCACAAATAGCCCAGAAACGGTGCAAAGACAAAGTGAGCGGCATCCATAAAGAACAGATAGCGCTTTTTGTCCTTGGCTTCCGCTATTCGAGGATCCAGGAGTTTTTTTTAAAGTCGGCTTGCGCGTCGGGGTCGGCACCGCCCGGTATCGATCCCACTTTAAGAAACCGCATGCCGATCTTTTTCAAAAATTCCCGCACCTGGTTTTTGCTGCGCCGGATTCCGGTCAGGGCTTCGATTCTGACGACGGCCTCGGCAATGCTGGTGACCGGGTTGCCACGAAAGTACTGTTCGATCATGTCGCGATGGTTTTCCAGTTCGCTTTTGGGCTGGTAAAAGTTGACCCTTTTGACTTCATCGAGACCGCCTTGACGGTATATCTTCAGGTACTTGGTCACGGCATTGCCGCAAACCCCGGCCAGCTTCGCAATGCGCTGGTGGGAAAGGCCCTGGCTTTTGAGCCACAACACCTCCATCCTGCGCTGTACGCGGGGCACCGGGTGGTGAAAACGCTCATACGCGATAGCTTTAAGGTCCAGCTCGGAAAACTCGACTGTTATCATTCGATACCTCCTGGTCGCCTGTGTTCAATGACTCCAGGATAGTATGGAATAGAAATCTCGAGATGTCCAGATCAATTTAACGTGGGTGTTGATTTTCGCACATTATTGCCGTGTGCAGTATAGTCAAATCGGAAACTGTTCATAAAAGAAAACAAAATGGCTGACTTTAACAAGCAAAAGCTATTGGCCTATACAATACCGGGAATCAAACAGTTTGATGCCACTGCTTGCTGGGCAGCATGTTTAGCGTGGTGGGCCAAGGCGACACGGTTAAAGACACCGCGAACAGGACAATTGGAAATTCTGGCAGATTATTCCAAACTTTGGAATCCGAGCACAACGAGTTCAAGCTATGGAACGATTCCTAAACCGCAACTCAAGAAGATATTGGACGAGCAGCGCTGGAAAGCAGTTACGCAATTCGTCTCGGCACAAAGACTCAACCACAATTTCTTGAGAGGCAAGCTGACATCAGGACCGGTTATCGTTGGGTTTTACAGTGCCTTTTACCAAACTGGGCACGTCAATGTATTGGTTGCCCCATCCACGAACAGCAAAGGCCATGAAGAGGGGTTTATCGCCATGGAACCGAGCGTTGGAAACTTTAAATTACGTACATACGGATTTTTTTCGAGTGATCCCAACCCTGTTTTATTGGCTTGGCCCAAGCAGGGTTGATCCTTCAAATTTAAATCCTTCTATCGTTTTTCTGTGATGAAATATTTCATATGAGAGGCAGTAAAAGAAAGACGCATGAACAATAATCCCTGGAGAACGTTAAATTCCGCCATCCAATCAAGCCTTGCAGCCTTGCTTCAAAACATATCTCCCTGGCTCTTCAAGGGTGATAAAAAATTCCAGGACTGGTATGATACGTATTATGCGAAAAAAGCCAAGAAGAAAGCTGTTTACCCCGAGTGGTACTTCAACAACGCATTGACACCGGACGAACGCAATTCGCTTCTCTGTGTTCATGCCAAAATGGAAAAAGAACAAATTTGGAGCAGAATCAAGAATCTGGTTTGGGTTGGTGATACCGGAAACATTTTATTCAATCCCCACAATAACTCTAAAGCGTTTCATAATTTCCTCGTCAACAATGGATACGGTGATTGGTGGTTGGCAAGCTCGGGAAGTGATTGGGATTGGGGCGTCCGCAGTCGATTCAGGGGTTGCCAGCTTCACTTCCGTGGGAAAAAGACATCGGATAAGGTGGAGGGACATATCGATATTAACAATCCCGGCGACCCCCAAACCGGTGAGGTTACCGGACCGGTAAGTGAACTGCCAGACGCAATCGTTCACAAAATCGGCGATGGATGGTTAAGGTCCTACACGCATCAACCATACAAGATTAAAGATGCATTGTCTGGGCAAGGGATAAAAGTTCCTGTGGTTAAGTAAATTGCGTGTATGCATCTTTCTCTGACTCCCATTCTATCTGATAGCGACATTGACTTGCACTGAGGGTGTCAATCAGAATCTGCCCGAAAGGATTCATCATGTACACCTACCTCAAACAGGGATATCGACTACCAACTGTCGGTTTGCTTCAGGTTCTGTTAAATCGTGGAATCACTGGCGATGAATTGGAAAAGGACGGCATCTTCGGAAGAAAAACCAAGCAGGCGGTTGCGGCCTTTCAACTGCCGAGGGGGCTTGATCCAGACGGCATTGTTGGCAAGAATACCTGGCCGCGTTTAATTTCAGGCACTGATTTTAGAATTATTGACGCAGTTGACGTCACTGATTTGAAGACCGCAACTTATGAAGTACGTGATATTCGAAGGGTTGGTGGCAATCCTGCGCTAGTCGGTAACATGTGTAACGGCATCGGCCAAATTATTCAAGAAATTATCAGTCGCATGCGTGAGCCGGGTGAAGTCGTGCTCTTGCGGTTCCATGGCCACGGCGATTCTGGCGTAATGGGGATTTCCGATGGTGAGGGGGAACTCTCCAATGGACACAGCGACTTATCGGCGCTTACGTCAGATGTCATTGACATGATTTCAACCCAACTGGCCATGTTAGCGCCCTATTTTGGCCCATACAGCAGTGTTGAGCTGCATGGATGCAAAGTGGCGAAGAAGCCTGCTGGCCGAGAAATGATCCAAAAGCTGGCAAATGTATGGGGGGTGCCGGTTTCAGGGGGCGTGTATGACCAAAAAAGCCGCGGTATTGCCACATTTAGATTTGAAGGCCCTGTCTTTACCGCATTTTCGAAGGGAATGACTTTAAAACAATGGGCTGCGAGATTACCGAGTTTGCAAAAGGTCACCGTGCGTTGAGACGTGATTACGGTGGTTTTTCTTGTTCAATCAGGTAATACCCAAGCTGAGCGATTCACCTTTTTCGGATATGTTCGAATGGACTCGATTTCAGGTTGTTATGATCGATTCGGTTCCTCAAAAGGTGAAACCCGTGGGTTGCCGATCTCACCACATCTTCGGCGTTAGATATCGCCGCGCATAGTGCACTATAGCGCGACGAAATCTGCCTTGAATATGCGGCAAGCTCGACAATCGCTCAACTTGGGTAATAAAAAGGCTTTTCAATTGGAATCCCTTTTGTTGATGCCTCTCCCAATTGGTTGCGCAAATTGCGCGTGTGTCAAATAGCATGGAAGAGATCGTAATCGGTAACTATAAAATTTTAGAGGAAATCGGCCGGGGCGGCATGGGGATCGTCTACCTGGGCGAGCAGGTATCCTTGGGGCGTCAGGTGGCCATCAAGACACTGCCGGCGGAGTTTGTAAAAGACGAGGAATACCTTCAACGGATTGAAAACGAAGCCAAAATTTTAGCGAAGTTTTCCAACCCGAACATTGTTTTTATCCATGACCGGGTGATTCACAACGATGCCATCTACCTGATCATGGAATATGTCCCCGGCATCACTGTAACCGACCACCTGCGGGACCATGGCCCCTATTCTCTGGAGGAGGCCGCTCGAATTATCATCCGCGTGGCGGTGGCGCTGGAGCACGCCCACAGCAAGGGAATCATTCATCGCGACATCAAGCCATCCAACATCATGATCCGGCGTAACAATGTCGTCAAGGTGACGGATTTCGGTATCGCCAAATCATCCGAAGGGTCGGATATTACCCGCGTTCGTTTCACCCCGGGCACACAAAACTACATGTCTCCGGAGCAGGCTCGCGGTATGCGGGACATCGACGCCCGCAGTGACATCTACTCGCTGGGTGTCGTTTTTTACGAGATGGTCACCGGCAAGATCCCCCCCTATCCGGTGCCGGATCGGCTGACCTTTGTTCCACCCCGTTATGAAAAGATTATTCTGAAATGCCTGGCGGAGGACCCGGCCGCGCGCTACCAGACCGCCAGGGACCTTGTCGAGGCCTTGGATGAGGCCAAAGAGGGAACAGCCCAACGAAAAAATGGCACGATAACCGGCAGGCCGCCAACAAAAAAGATACCACTGTTGATTGGTGCCTCTGTCGTTGCGGTCTTGATTGCGTTGTCAGTTTGGCAGTATGACACCATTTCGCGCTATTTGTTCGTCGAACCTGAAGCAACTCCCGTGCAAGAAAATCAGGGTGATTCATCCGCCTGGAGGGATCGACCTGAAGAATCTGTCGATCACGAAATAGCGCCTCTCCCTGACAGTGCGACGGCCCAAATAGACACGAATGATAGTCTCGAAGCGCAAAGTGCCGATTATTCCGCGACCCCTGATCCTTATGAAGATGACCTTGCCCAAACGGAACCGTTGCTTCGCCCTGCTGCCGACAGAGTCAGCGAGATCCTGGCAGAACTCGACAATCAGAAAAGCCTTGGCCTCCGGGGCACACCGAGAAGTATTTTTGCATTGAAAACAGGATTTCTGGAAGCTGCCGGCGATTATTCGGATCTGGCCTATACCGTTCAAGCCCTACTCGACCAGATGGATGTTGTCCGGAGGATCGATCAAGGCGAATGCGATCTTCTAATTGTCCTGGATCCGATGTCTCAAAACGTTTTGATAAGCAGCAATCTCTATGGTGATGATCAAGTTGCCACCTATCAGGAACGCATTGATTTTCAAGACGAGCAGCAGTTGTTCGCAACGCTCGAAACGGTTATTCAACGATACTACTGTTTTAACCTCCTGCGGTCATTGAGTTTGCTGAAACCGACGGACGATGGGTTTGCCGCGGAAGTCAGGCTGACCGGTGGATCCAGCGGGATGCTTAAGGTAGGGGATGCCATCGACATCTGCTTGACTTCCCACCGTGAGGCCTATGCCCTGCTGTTGAGCGTCAATGCGGACGGTATGTTCCTGCTTCACCCGCAAATGCGCGAAGAGCATGTGCCGCTTTCTTTCAATAAGCCCTTATGCACCGGCCCGATGGAAGTGTCGCCGCCTGCCGGTTCCGAGATGATTGCCGCCATTTTGTATCGAGACCGTGCGCTTGTTCCCGTCGACGGCTACCTCGCCTCCGAAGATCAGTTGATCATCGAACCGGCATCGTGGGCTTATGGCCATTCGACAAACAATGCCGTTGAATTTTGTGAAATCCTGTTTGACAGCATCTTCAATGCACCTCCCGATCAATTTTCAGTAGACAGCGTGTTCCTTAAAACATATGATTGAATCACCATCGTTCCTCCTCGCGAATTGTATGTTGCGCTATGAATTTATTTTCATAATATAGAAATTATTTCATATAATATCGCGGTTTTCGCGGGCATATTTTAATTTAATGTGTTGTTTTCATATTAAAAAGTTAAAATTATTATCCAGTCTTTGAAATGTATGATTCTTGCATATTCAGGGACTACAATAGGTCCAGCCTGCCACCATGTTTAATCGTGGCCTCAGTCAGATGCAGCCCCGCCACGATCGTAAAAATGAAATAAACGCGTAAAGGAAGGAACAATGAAGAAAGAACTTTTCTGTGTTCTCATGGCTTCGACCTTGATTCTTTTTGGAGCCGCTGCCTCATTGGCCGACAATTGCAGCGATGCACACAACAGCGTTGCCCAGGCAACTACCCAGCCGCCGGCAACCGGAACCGAAGCGCCGATAAAACACGCGCTGGGGCAGTGCCCGAACGACCCGAAACTATATCTCATCGTCGGGGATTATTACAATGAATGGTCCCAGAAAGCGGCGTTGGCCGAGGACCAGGCCATGTTCAACTACCTCGCCACGGAATATTATGCCCAAGGCATAAAAATTGGCCAGGGTGATGAAACCAAGCCATTGAGATATAAACTCGCCGCGCTGGAAAGCGCCACCGAAGACCTTACCACCGCGGGCATCCGCAGCATCAAGCCCGGTGCCCGATTAAATGTAAAGGTCATGTTCGAGTTCGGGTCATCGGAGTTGACATCCGGAGCGCAGGATCAGTTGGACCAGCTGGGAGAATATCTGTCTGAGAAAGGTGCGTCGCGAATTGTATTGGAGGGTCATACCGATATGGCCGGACCTGAAGAATATAACGCCATGCTTTCGCTTGATCGGGCCGAGAGCGCCAAAGCCTATTTGGTCAGCACATTTAACATTTCACCCGAGATTATCGAAACACATGGATACGGCTTCGATCGACTGGCCAATGTGGATGACCCCTACAGTGCCATCAACCGCCGCGTGCGCGTCAGAAAGCTGCCCCAATAACGTCCATCCTTTATGGCATTGTTGAGTGTCGGGTTCTGAAATTAGCAGGTCCCGCATATGCGCCAAGGTTCTTGCATCGCAGGGGGGTGACGCCACGCATTGCTGGTTCGGTTCCGGGGTAGTGGTCATGTATCGCTTGGTATTTATTTTAATATTCGGCTTGAGTTCAGTTGTATCACCCGCATTGGCTGAAAAAATGCGGACTGATGATCCACGCCTGGTGATCGAGGCGGGTGGCCATCAGGCAGTTATCCGAAAATTGCTCTTTACCGCGGATGGCAGTGAGCTGGTTTCGGTCAGCGACGACAAGACCATCCGGATTTGGTCGGTTTCGCAGGACGGCAGGAATGTCAGGCTGGCTCGTACGATACGCGGCCAGATTGAGGATGGCCGGGCGGGGCAGATATTTGCGGCAGCGTTGTCACCGACAGATCAATTGGAAATCATCAATGGCTCGCCGTTGCCGGCTATCCTGTCAGGAACTATCTGAGTATCGCGATGCCATTCGCCTGCATGATTTCGCCAGCGGGGAAGTGATTGCTTTGTTAACCGGGCACACCGGTAACATCCTGTCCCTCGCTTTCTCTCCATCCGGCCGCTGGCTGGCCTCAGCCGGAAAAGACAAGACGATTCGCATCTGGGATATGACCAAACTGGGAGGAAATAAAATCAGAATACCACCATTGGTGCTTACCGGTCATACGGATCGAGTTCTTGAGGTTGCTTGGTCGCCAAAAGGTGATCGATTGGCCTCGGCCTCATATGATGGTACCATTGGCCTTTGGGATACAGAACAAATTGAGAAGGGAAAAGTAACAAGACTTAAGAATTTAAAAAAGCACAGCGGTAAAGTCCGGTCAGTTGCCTTCCATCCGGATGGAACGGATTTTAGCTTCGGGTGGTGACGATCATGAAATTCGGCTATGGCTGACCGCTGACGGTAAAGTCCAAGGTGTATTGGCTAAAAGCAGTCACCCGCTCTCTGCCTTGAATTTCTCACCCGACGGTCAGTTGCTTATTACCGGTAATTTTACGCCACCAAGACCTAATCAGCTTGACAGTATTTACTTATCCAAGAGGAAAAGTCTATCATCACATTTCAAAGGTCATGACAACCTGGTAATAGCAACTGCTTTTCATCCTAATGGTCAGTGGGTAGCAACAGGCGGCGGCGACCACAAAGAAGTCCTATTGTGGCGTGCTAATGATGGTGAGATCCTATCAAGACTCGAAGGTAGGGGAAGAACTATCTATGCCGTAGGATTTTCCAGAGACGGTCGTTATATCAGCTGGGGCCAAACCCATAACTGGGATGAAACTCGAAAAATTTTAAATTTAAATGATCGCGGGTCGTTGGAGAAGCAATTTGATTTGGGGGAGATAGAGCCGGTAAACGGTGGTCTCGGAAATACTGAATTCATAAGAGCGCAGGAGCGCGTTGGTGAAGTCTCGCTATTCGTTAGAAAGGTTGCCGACAACCGCTTGGAGGTAAAAAAAGGCCGGAAAAGAATCTGTACGATAGAGCGTGGGCAAAGTGAGGGGCTGTGGCACAATGCATACACACTTACTCCTGACGGAAGGCACATCTTATCCGGCGCCCAGAATGGGGATCTGCGGATTTATTCTTTAGATGGCAAAACCGAGGCAAGATTGATTGGCCACACCGGAACGATTATGGCGGTAGCCATTTCGGCTGACGGCCACTGGGCATTGTCTGGTGCCAACGATCAAACCCTTAAGTTATGGGATTTGGAAGCTCTCAAATCAAGGGGTAACAAACAGATTTTGCCAACCCTATCGCTGTTTCCCATCCATCGACGGCGAGTGGGTTGCCTGGACGCCGGATGGGTTTTTTGCGGCATCCCCCAATGGGGCAAAACTCGTCGGTTTCAGCATGAATCAGGGAGTTGACAAAACCGCCGAGTATGTTTCCATCGATCAGATGTACGACCGCTTCTATCGCCCGGATATCGTTCATGCCCGCTTGCACGGCGACCCCCACGGCATCTTGCAGCAAAAGGACGCATCCGTCGGCGTTGATGAGGTCCTTGCCGCCGGATTGGCGCCGCGAGTCGCAATAATCGATCCGGCCATGGATACGACGATCGACCACCAGGTGATCCGCGTACGTGCCAAAGTTGTCGATCAAGGCGGTGGCATCGGCAAGGTGTTATGGCAGGTTAATAAAACCACGGTGGCCGTTGAAAACATAGGCGATAGAAACCTGTCGACGTCTGAAACCGATGCCATCACTCTCAATCAGCGCCTGACCCTTCTACCTGGAGAAAATCGAGTCGAACTGATTGCATATAACCGGCAGAACGAGATTGCTTCACCGCCGACTTTAATCAACCTTAAATTCGATTCGCAACCAACGGTTATCCCGGAGTCAGAAGGTGCAGTGCTGAAACCATCCCTGCACTTGTTGGTGGTGGGAATCGACCACTATAACGATGAGAATTTGTGGTTGAAATATGCCGTGCAGGACGGTCAGGCCATCGCCGCCACTGTCAACCGGACCGGCAGACCGCTTTTTCGGGACGTTAAGGTAACGTCACTGTTCGACGATCAAGTCACAATGAACGGGATGGAGCAGGCATTCCGTGAAGTCAGAGAAGATATTTTGCCCCAGGATGTCTTCATGCTCTACCTTGCCGGCCATGGGAAAACTCTCGAAGGTCGCTATTATTTCCTGCCCCACGAGTTTTATTACACCAGCGAGACGGCGATTCGCCACAACGCCGTTAATCAGGATCACCTTCAACACTGGCTCGCCGGCATCCCTGCGCTTAAAAGTCTGGTAATGATAGACACGTGTGAGAGCGGTTCTTTTTCAAAGTCGATGATGGCCATGCACGGCATGGCCGAGAAGGCGGCGATCGCCAGGCTCAGGCGGGCCACCGGCCGGGCCACCATTGCGGCCTCGACCGACGTGCAGCCGGCCGCTGAAGGCTATCGGGGCCACGGCGTTTTCACCTATGTGCTCATAGAGGGCCTGCAGCGGGCGGATGTACACAACGGCAACCGGGACGGCTACATCGGCATGGCCGAACTGGCCGATTACGTGAAGGAAGAGGTGCCTGCCATATCCCTTGACGCTTTTAATTTCAGACAGTTGCCGCAGGTACACATGGTGGGGGCCGATTTTCCTATCGGCGTGGCTAACAGGACTGATTAATGGCAAGAATCATGTAGATTGGTTGGGAGAAAGCGTGATGGAAAAAAAATATTCAGGAAGCATATCTTTCATGCTGTCAGCGCTAGTCATTCTCTTTGGCGTTGTCGTTATTTCTTCCATGGTGGGTTGCGGTGGTGGTGGCGGCGACGATCATCCTGAAACCGTGAAAGTCGCCGGGATTGTGGACGGCGGTTCCGTGAGCCCTGCCGTTACCAATGCCGTCTGCAGGTTCTACGACAAGGATGGAAAAGAGGATGAAGAAACCACTCCAGCAAAATCGGATGCCCTGGTGGGGGGATATACCTTATACATTCGCCCTGAAAAGCAGGGCTATATTCGATGCTACCCGCCAGGGAAAAAGAACCTCCTCTTGTCCAATTACATCAGCACAGAAGGTATGATTGGCGGTGACGAAATTACGGGCGAGGCTGCCGATGTCACCCCGACGCATACCCTTGTGGCGGATCATATCGACTGGCTGCGGCCGGCGGACCCCCGAACGCGCAAAAAAGAGTTGCTGGACAGTTTCAAGACCGATCCTGACCGCCGGATGATGGCTGAGATCGCGTCGCAGCTATTCAAAGCCCTCTGGAACCCAGTTTTTCCGGCCTACCAGTTTAACGGCTCCTACGGCGGCGGGGGCGGTGGTGAGGGCGGTCCCAGTGGGGGGGACGGCGGCGGTGTTGGCGGAGATGCTGGCGATGGGGGGTGACGTTTCACCGATCGCGAACGCCCGCTGCGAATTCATTGCCAGCCGGGATCTGGTATCCGGCAAAGCGCTGTATGTTCCGGCATTGGCGGATTTTTTGGATAACGGGCGCTTGGATCGACCGGATCTGGGAGATGTTGCCGATGAGCTGGAACCCTTGATTGAGAAATACGGTGCGGAGAACATCCGGGACGCATTTAGAGCGTTTTTTAAAAATGATGCGGGATACGGATACCTGTGCTCGGTTGAAGCGGATGAGAACGGCAAATATTTCATCAATATTCCCCCCAATGTGCCGGGCTTTGTGCGGTGCTTCCCGCCCGGGAAGAAAAATTTAAAAATAGCGACTTATGTAGAACGACAGAAAGATGAAACCCTGAAAAACGAGGATGTGGATCCGCGGATGGCCTTTTTCAGTCACAAGATCGCTTCTGAACTGACCGACGATCTGACGACGACAAAAGAGAACTATTTGGAGGAGACAGCTGGGCTGGGAGACATTCATATCGTAACCGAAGGCGACACGGTCACCGGTTTCGAGTTCGCCTCCACCGCCGATCCGAAAAATATCGAGACAAGCCTGGTCGCATTTACGTCGGCCGCGTTGTTCAACATCCTGTATAAAAACGATTTCAACGCTGATTATTTGGGCATGCTGGATGACCTGGTTGAGGACAAGGGCGTTACGGTGGATTCGATGATCAGCAGGGGCGTGCCTGCAGACAAAGCGGCGGAATGGTCTGATGTGGTGGTTCGATCGTATACGAACCCAAGCCCTGAAATAACCAATGGCGATGAAATCCTAAAAACCGCTCTATCGACTGCGCGCATCAATGTGACAGTCGCCGAGACAATGGGGGGGCAGGGGAAAGCGGGTGCCATTGTTGACATTACAAACGACCTGCCCTGTGACGGCTGCGGTGAGGTGACGGACGCAAATGGCCAGTTGAACCTCACGGTTTCGAATCTCCCCTCAGGGGCCTCAGATATCATCGTGGAAGTCTCGGGTGTTTCCGGTTTTGCCTCTACAACGAAATCTATAGCGGTTATCCCCGCTGCCGCTGTGGATTTGGAGGTTGCCTTGTCACCTTCTTACACGCTTACCGTCGACTGTCCAGGTGACAATTGTTACGGCATAATCGACAGCATACCCGATGGCATATCACGTTGTTCTTATATTGAAGGGGAATCACGCGGAGAATGCAGTGCAGCGTTTGAGAGCGGCACGCAGGTAGCCCTGACTGCCAGTCCATTTGAAGGATACCGTTTTGACGGCTGGAGTGGGGATCCGGATTGTGCTGACGGTGAAATTACGATGAATGCTGACATTGCCTGCACCGCTACTTTTACCAGTCCAACAGTCCCAATGCATATGCTCACGATAACGAAAACGGGCAACGGTAGCGGCAGGGTCAGCTCAACCCCCGGCGGCATTGATTGTGGGGCGGAGTGCATCGAGGACTCACAAGCGTATGACTACAACGAATCGGTGACGTTGACTGCCCGGGCAGATGAAGGCTCGGTATTTTCTGGCTGGAGCGGTGCCGGTTCCTGTGGCGCGGAAGAAACGTGCACGGTAACGATGGATCAGGCCTATACCGTGACGGCTTCTTTCACACTTGACAGATATCTCCTCACGGTAGAGAAAATGGGCAACGGTAGCGGCAGGGTCAGCTCAACCCCAGGCGGCATTGATTGTGGGGTGGAGTGCATCGAGGACTCACAAGCCTATGACTACAACGAATCGGTGACGTTGACTGCCCGGGCAGACGAAGGCTCGGTATTTTCTGGCTGGAGCGGTGCCGGTTCCTGTGGCGCGGAAGAAACGTGCACGGTAACGATGGATCAGGCCTATACCGTGACGGCCTCTTTCACGCTTGACAGATATCTCCTCACGGTAGAGAAATCCGGCGATGGTAGCGGCAGGGTCAGCTCAACCCCCGGCGGCATTGATTGTGGGGCGGAGTGCATCGAGGACTCACAAGCGTATGACTACAACGAATCGGTGACGTTGACTGCCCGGGCAGATGAAGGCTCGGTATTTTCTGGCTGGAGCGGTGTCGAGTCCTGTGGTGCGAGATTGACCTGCACGGTAACGATGGATCAGGCGTATACTGTGACTGCTGATTTTAATGCATTCGGTAGCGCTACCCTTTCCGGTACAATTGGAGCTAGATATGGATTCAATGTCATCGGCATGGCAGGTAAACCAGTCAACTTAAAAGGCCCGGCCTGTCCGCCGAACGGCAACCAATGTGAAATTATCGGTTCCACAACGACGGGCCTTGAATCCCCCCTGAACGGCACTTATGCGTTCACCGGACTGTTGCCCGGCACGTACCAGCTCGAAATTCTGGACATCAACACGGATGTATTCAACTTCCCTTCCCCCCTCGGCGGCGTCGTTATTTCAACAAACGGTTCAGAAAATACCTATAACCCTGCCGGTAATGTCAACCTCAATTCAGTATTTGGAAGAGTTCTCTATGATGGTGAGGTCGTCGAAGGTATGACCGTACAGCTGGTTTTTCGCGACACCATAGAGGTTCCCAATATTGAGAGGGTCGTTCAAGAAACTGAGACCGATTCGGCGGGTTTGTATGCGTTTTCCGTGGATAGCGAACCCCAAAGACTATTCATTCACATAGTACCCGCTTCAGTAGGCAGAAAGGATTCCGATTTCATCATTACGGAAGCTGAACGAATTGTAGGTGGCGGCGCCATTTTCAATCTCAACTTCAGTGGTCCACCACAAGGAGGCTCAATTCTTTCAAATTAAAATGTTGATGCATATGTGTCACAACTGGCAAAAATGAGAAGTCAAAAAATTATAACCATTCGTTTTTAAGATGTTAATGAAGTGATATAGACACAGCAAACGGTTGCCGTTCAGCCTGATGCTGAATTTTTCATTGGTAGTGCAAAGGTCTCGATCTATTTTTAGAAAGTAAGAGAATCGTTAAGAAAATCTTGGCAAAGGCCCCTGAGTGATTTGGGGGCCTTTTTTGTTTTCTCATGGCAACAAGCTGGTTTGATTTGCCAATTTATTTGATTCGCGGGCGTCCGGGGAACGCGTTTCCTGGATGACCAAAAAATAAAAAGCAAAGGGGGTATA
>CAVOIA010000014.1:0-81858 GCA_963695845.1 uncultured delta proteobacterium
GCCTGGGCGTCACCTACGAACCGACCTATATCGTATTCACCCGCAATCCGGAAAAAACCTATTGGCGCCAAAATGTAGTCCTGGATGGATGGGCCGAAATTGCCAGAAACTCCAGGATTGAGCTGACCAACCGCTTCCTGTACACGCAGGATCCGGTCACGGATACCGATGCCACCGGCAGTCAGGGCGGGGAAGCCTACCCGGATGCCGATGCGGACACGACCGTCAGGCAGGGCAGGGAGCCTTACGCTCGCAACACGACCACCATCGGCATCGTCAATCAGTTCGGGGTCGAGGATTCGATAGAGTTGATGTATCGCCACCACATTCTGGAAAACGAGGATCCCGCCTTCGAGGACAGTTCGTTCCGCCAGCCCAACCTGCTGTGGAGCCACTGGTTTGTCCCCAACCGCTATTCGGCCAATGTGGTAGTCAAATACACCCTCGGCGATTTCGAAGAGTCGGAAGATTTCGAGGATTTCGACGCCAGCCTTCGCTTGACCAAACGCTTCAACCGCCGCTTCGATGGGTATTTCGAATATGGATACATTAGATTCGATTATCTGGAAGACGGCGAAGACTACGGTTCCGGCCCATTGGTCGGCATTGTCATGTCGGAGCAGGCCAACGCCAGTTTCGAAGCCAGCATCGGCTACTACATCCGCGACAACGAGATCAGCGACGATGATATGGGGCCCAGGGGATCCTTCGATGTGACCTACGCCTATGCGAAGGGCGGGCTGGCATCCCTGTACGGTTTCGTGGGATTTGACCGGGCCTTTTTCGGGGCCGAAAACCTGGGCTTTCGACCGTTTTTCGATGTGGGCGGCGCCCTGGCATCAATTCACCCCACGCATCGGCGGTGAGCTACGTGCCAACTACCGGCGCAACATCTACAACGACGAAATACCAACCCGAGAGGACGCCCTCTGGCGGGGCGGGGCCGGGCTACGCCTACCGGGCCCTGTTTGCACGTTGCGATTCAATCTGGACTACCTGTATCGACAGGTGAATTCCACCATCGATACGAATGACTATACGGAAAATCGGGCCACGCTGTCGGTGACGTTGTCGCCGGGAACGCCGCTACGCTTTTAAAGCCTGCGGAAACAACCACATCCGCCAGAATTGCGCCGGATGCGGCCTGATGTTCAAGGTGCACCTGAAATACCTGACATTTGGGGCGGCGCCGAAGATCGGCGCCGAGACCGGCCAGGCGATGGATGTTAAGGATTGGTAATTGAAGAATAGATCCCAACATAGGCCACACACCATGAATCGGCTACCTTTCCCGCCTAAGGTTTTCCTGGGAGGTTTGATGAGAATGATCGTGTCACCTGATTTTTAAAAAGCATCTGAGCATGATGCTGATGCTCGCGGTTGTTTTTCCAAGCGGCGTCTTGGCCCTGAATGTGAAAGGCACCATTGATTCCGACACCCGGTGGACCCGTGATGACAGCCCTGTCCCAAATCTTCGGTGATACGGTTGTGGCCCAGGGCGCCACGTTGACCATCGAACCGGGCGTCAAGGTGATCTTTGAACCCCGGGCCGACACCACGCGCGGGTATAATCTGGTCATCAGCGGCGGACTGGTCGCGCGCGGCAACGGCAGTCAGGTCGTCACCTTCACCGCCCAGGATCCCACTTCCCTGGGGCGCCATCATCTTCCGGGACACCAGTCAAGACTGGGATGAAACCCAGGCCAGCGGGAGTGTGTTGTCCGGCTGTGTTGTCGAATACGGCGGCAACGAACCGGACAATCCGGCCATCGTCCTCGCCCAAAACGCCATGCCGCTGATCAGCGGCAACGCCATCCGCTTCGGCAGCAATGTCGGCATCGCCGGGCTGGCCAATGACGCCGCGTTCACCTTCAGCGGGTAAACTTCAGATTACCGGCAACCAGATTTACAACAACCCCATCGGGCTGCTCCTGGAGGCCGAGGGGGGGCAGGTGACGGGGAATTATTTTCTCAACAACGACCAGGCCATCCTTGTCTCGACACGCTCCAGCAACCTCGATATCAGCAACAACACCGTTGTGGGATCTTCGGACGAACTGTTCGGATCGGGCCTCCTTTTGGAACTGGGCCAGCGTGCGGGCGGCATTTCCGAATTCCAATGGGTTCAGACCGCCGGCCCCGCTGTTGAACTCGACTTTCCCAACGGCGCTCGAACCACCTTTGACCCGCCGGAATCCGCCGAGGGCGACGTCGTCACGCTGGCGTTCGACCTGACCGTCACCGCCAGCGACGGTACGACGGACACCGATTCTGTCGCGGTAACGGTCAGGGGCGTCAACGGACCGCCCGTGGCCAATGCCGGTGCCGACCTCAATGTCCAGCGATCGGTTCCCTCGGTGGAACTGGATGGCACCCGGTCCAGAGCCGACTACGGTATTGCCGGATACCAGTGGGTGCAGGAGTCCGGACGGAATGTGACCCTGAACAACGCCGACACCCCAACGCCTTCTTTCAATCTGCCTGCCTCGGTCGTTTCCGGTGACATCATGACCTTCCAATTGACCGTGACCGACACCAAAGGCTTCGCGGATTCGGACACCATGCGGGTGCGCTTTTTTACGACGAACACCTACCCGTCTGCAGTGGTCCCCGAAGAGACGGTCGGGATCCCGGGTCAGGATGTCGTCCTGGACGGCTCGGCGTCGGTAGACGCCGATGGGGGCATCGTGGCCTATGCCTGGCAGCAGCGGCCTGACGACCCCGTTTTGGTGACCGTGCAATTCGCCGATGCGGCGCGCGCCTTTTTCGAGGCACCGGCAATCGACAGCAACGAGGCAGTGTTGACGTTTGATTTGACCGTAACCGACACGGGGGGACTGACCGATACCAAAGCGCAGACGGTTCGGGTCGTCAAGGCCATGCCTTACGCCGATGCCGGTCAGGACCAAACCGCATTAAACACGAGCAGGGTGCTGCTGGACGGCAGCGGCTCGATCGATATCGGTGCGGTTGCCGCGGTCGATATAGCGGCGAACGAGATTCAATCGACCAACGGCGATGCGGGCCAATTGGCCATCACCTCCACCGCCGCCAGCGGTGAACTCCTGGACATTCCCTACCAGTTGAACACCACCGGCAACAATATCACTTTTGCGGACGCGCTTGGCGACGGGTATGCCGTCTACCTGTTCAATTGGCCGCTGACCGAAGAGGCGGTGATTCTCGACATGCCCGACAACTGGTGGGGAAGCGAAGACCCGGAAGAGATTGAGGCACTGGTTTTCGATCAGAACAATGACGCCCGCTTGCCCGCCGTGGCCAGGGATCCGGTTGCCGCGCAAGCCTTCGAGGATGCCGGATCGCAATTGAATTATCCCCCCCTTGCTGATGCGGGGCCGGATATGGAGACCGCGATCGATCAAAAAGTAACCCTGGACGGAAGCAATTCCTACGATCCGGATGGCATTGGCAAGTACACCTGGGAGCAGGTCGAGGGCCCGGCGGTGACCATCAATCAAGCCAACGATGTCGTCGCCAGCTTTATCGCTCCCGCGGCCGGGGATCAGGATTTGCTGCTGCGCTTCCGGTTGACCATGTCCACCGGCGGGAACTTTACGCACTCGGATGAAACCAGTGTGACCGTGGTCCCGGCGGAAGTGCCGCCGCCTTTGGTGGAAGCCGGGGGCGGATGCTTTGTTCAATCCTGTGCGGCGCATTTTGGCCGTGACAGCAACCTGGGCGCTATCGCCATCTGGGTATTGATGGCCGGCTTGTTTGCAGCGGCGCTTGGCTGCCGCAGACGGCTTGCATCGGGTTCACGCTGGCTGCTGGTGCTGGCGGCATTTCTAATTCCAGTATCAGCCGAGGCCGGTTACTTCGCCGTCGGCGGTGGCGGGGGCGGGCAGGCGGATCAATACAACATCACGGTTGAAGCGGGAGCCAAAGGTATCATGGCTGGCCGGCAAGAACTGATGTTTGCTTTTGGGATACCGTTTATTCCCCATGGAGACGAAAATATCCCGGAGAACACGATCGCGTCGCCGTGCCCCAACGACGAATGCCAGCCCACAGGCGATGTTGCCTTAGGAACCGAAGTTGGTTTTTACGGCAAGCTGGGAATCAAGCTCTGGTCGTCCAATTTCTATGCAAATTTAATCGGCGGGCTTACCTTCGTCAACGAGGCCCAGCTGGTGCAGTCGGCCGGTACGGGGCTGATCTATCAAAACGATACCGACACCACCCTTGAACCACTTTATGGGGTGGGGGTCAGCTATTTTGCCGAGGACTGGCGCTGGCCGATCCTCTTGCAGTTGGATTTCGACGTCACCCGCGGGGCGACGGGGACGATTGGGTGGCACTGGTAGGGGTGGGGAGGGTGAGGGCTGGGTTTGAGGGCAGTGCTGAGTGCTGAGTGCTGAGTGCTGAGGGGGGAAAAGATAGGAGCCAGGAGCCAGGAGTCGGGAGTCAGAATAGGAAAAGCTGAACGTTGAACATCGAACGTCCAACGTCGAACATCGAATTAAGGGCGGAAAAGTAGGAGTCAGGAGTCAGGAGTCAGGAGTCAGAATAGAAAAGACTGAACGTTGAACATCGAACGTCCAACATCGAACGTCGAATTAAAGGGCGGAAAGAGCGAAGTGCTGAGTGCTGGGTGCTGAGTGCTGAGGGGGAAAGCTATTGAGCTGGTGAGCTGATAAGCTGGTAAGCTGATAAGCGCGAACGGCGGGCAGACTGCTGAACGTTGAATTAAGGGCGGAAAAGCAGAAGTCAGGAGTCAGGAGTCAGGAGTCAGGAGCCAGAATAGGAAAAGCCGAACGTTGAACATCGAACGTCCAACATCGAACGTCGAATGGGGAAGGGCGGAAAGATAGGATTCAGGAGTCAGGAGTCAGAATTCAGGAGTCAGAATAAACAGATGAACGTCGAACATCGAACGTCCAACATCGAACGTCGAATTAAGGGCGAAAAGGACGAAGTGCTGAGTGCTGAGGGGGGAAAGCTATGAGCTGGTGAGCTAATAAGCTGGTGGCTGGGAAGGGCGAAGAGTGGAAAAGGCAAGAGCGGGGGGGCGGAAGCTCGGAGAGGGGAAGAGCGGAGAGGCCAAGTTTTGTGGGCTGAATTTGAAATAAGATTTTAAATTGGATAGTTAGCAGTGGTCAGGTTTGCTATGCTGCGAAGAGAACTTCCCCATTGCGAGCGAAGTCTGTCACAAATAAATCGTTGCGATCCCACTCTTCTGAGTCATCGCTAGCGCAGCGATAGGCGAGAAAATTTATAATTAGTTCCGTTAGGATATCAATTAGTTCCCAATAGTCCTTCCGTTGAAATCATCGAAACGACGATAATATCGATGTCGCTGCCTTCCGAATTGGCGCGGACAGATAGGACCCGTAAAGGATGACCTTTTGCGGTTTGATTCCCCTTGCCTTGAGTCCCTGATAAAATTGGTCAATAATCTTTATAACTGTCGCTTTATCCAAGTGATGATCTCCTTTCCACTGGCAAGAAAATCTTTGACAACAGACTCGTTGTAAAACTTTTGAAGTTTTTGAAGATTTTCTGGATACCGGGTCGGTATCAACCATTCCGTTGTTAGCTGTTCAGGGGTTATAATACCAGACAATTACGCGTAGATCGAACGGAAAGAAAAAATTAAAATGCGGGACGTCACTCAATATCTAACGGCCAGGCTGTAGAATTTTAGACTGTGGGTGATAGGAGGGGGCGACTGCTGAACGGCGAACATTGAATGAAGGGCGGAAAGAGCGAAGTGCTGAGTGCTGAGGGGGAAAAGATAGGAGCCAGGAGTCAGGAGCCAGAATAGGAAAAGCTGAACGTTGAACATCGAACGCGTTAGAAAAGATGAACGTCGAACATCGAACGTCCAACGTTGAATTAAGGGCGAAAAAAACAGATTAGCCACGGACGCACACGGACGCACACGGACAAGAGCGATTGAACATCGAACAACGAACATTGAATGATTTAAAATAACGGCAAGCCTCTCGCAGAGGCGCAGAGAACCCAGAGAGGGCAAGCTTTATGTGGGCTTCGCCCAAAGAACATAAAAAAATATCGTTCAGTGCTTTTGTTTGATTTTTCTTGGCCTTTGTGATGGGAGTTACAAGAATCAATGGGCCGGCTTGGTTGGCGAATCCGTTGAAATAACAACACATGGGCGGGTCTTTTTTTTTCACCCAAGCTGAGCGATTGTTGAGCTTCTCCGAGAAAGGTGAATCGCTCAGTTTGGGTTTCAGTGCCGATTGTCGGATCGAGGTTTACCCAGTAGATTTGGCCCCTTTTTGGAAAATTCATTTCCAACTCTCCAAGGTAGTCGTTTCCCAGTTGGCGTTTTCCAGGATCTCCTCGTCAGCTGATTCTCGACATGCCTCCTCCAGCTGTTGGTAGACCCATTTTTGTTTAAGCGCTTTTAGGTAATACCGGCATGCCTCTTCAAAGAACTCTCTCCGGGTTTTGAAGGGTTTCAACTGGTCGATTTCTTCCAACAGGTTTTTGTGGATCGGCGTAGTGGTTTTTACCGTTTCATGATTTTTTGAAATCATAATTGACCTCAATTTATTTATCTTTTTTGCAATAAGGCAACGGGTTATTCCACAGTAGGGGGAGTTGATTGGCTGATTAGCGGGTGAGCGGGTGAGCTGTTGGCTGGGAAGAGCGGAACAGGAGTCAGGAGTCGGGAGTCAGAATAGGAAAAGGCGAACGTCGAACATCGAACGTCCAACATCGAACGTCGAATTAAGGGCGGAAAGAGCGAAGTGCTGAGCGCTGAATTTGCCTACCAGCTCACCCGCGAATACCGCCGCGGTCATCCGCGCCCCCCAAACAGATCCGCACCTGCGCTGAGGCCGGCGACGATTACGGCAGGCATGCGTATGGCGTGTAGTCACAAACCCGTTCGGGAAAGTTGAGTTTGCCGGCCAGGGATACGGGCGATGGATCATCCGGGATACGGCGCAACTCCATCAGGTAGGCGCACATCCCGTTGACATCATTGCACGCGCTTTGCCAGTAGGTGTGATGCTGAAAAACCCCGCGGTGGCCACCGGGCGGCAGCAGGGGCGTTATTGAGCCGTATTCACCGCTCTCGTCAAGCTGGACCTGCGCCGTCTCGGGACGTCCGTAATTCCAGGGCAGAAAGCAGCGCCGCTTGCCATAGTCGACCACCAGATAGACGGTCTCCTCACGATCGAACAGGGCGATGATGCCGGCATACGCGGCCGGCGGCAGCGCTTCGATGACCACCAGAGGCGCGTAGGCATCGTAATAGTCGAAGTCCACCGCTCCACTGCCGTAAGGGTCCGGGTCCTCACTGGTAAACGCAATGATGTAATCCCTCGTAAACCCACCCCCGGGCGTGGGCGTGAGATCGCCCCCATCGACGGTGGGCATTTCGTCAGTGGAGTTCCAGAAGGTGAAATAGGTCGGCTCGGAGAGGTCTTTGGCCCCCACGGCAATGGCGCTGCCCGGTTCGCCGCCGATCGTGCCCTGAAAGACGACCTGGACCGACAGGTCCGACACGCCGGCCGGTATGGGATCGGCGTTGAAATCGAACGCGAACTCCCGGGGCACGGACTTGTCGAGCCAGTCGATGGCAATGGGACTCGAAACCGAGTGGCGGTAGTCGACGCCGCTCATCACGGCCTTGAAATCATCTGCGTCGGCCGGGTAAGTGGAGAGGTCTTCAAAAAAATCGGGAATGACTTTATAGCGCGCCACCGCCACCAGGCTGCCGGCCCGGATGTCGTCACCATCGGTGCTGTCCACCAGGTTCATTTTGAGGGTGCTGAAGCGGTGTGCGCCGCTGCCGTCGATTACCCCGTAGACAGCCTCGTCCGGCGGCGTTATTTCGATCGTACCGCGGAAAAAATAGTCCAGTAGGGCGGTCGAATAGCCGATGGCGCGCGGGATCAGCTGTCGGGCGTAGGCTTCGTGGCACTTGTCGTCCAACAAGAGGGCGTGGGCGACCTCCGGTTTGTTCCACAGGTGCAGCTGATAGTACCAGTAGCCGGCGGCCAGAAACGGTGATGCCGAGGCATCCGATGCCCGGCTGAAGTAAATGCGATGGTCGGTGATGCCGTCTTCGGCGTCGACTGCTGTGGGATTGTGCCAGATCTCCTCACGGTAAGTGGTATCCGCCAGGCGAGGGTGCGGGTAGCTTCCGGAAAAATTTTTCCAGGGGAAGGTGTCTTCGGTCCAGAAGTGGGCGTTGGTGTATTCAGCCAGGCCGATGGCCGTGTCGGCCTCGCCTGGAAGACCGGATCCGTCGGGTTGATAGTCATCGTGGTCCCAGAGGGCCGAGATCGGGCACGGTGCAGAGGGGTCCGGGGCCGCCGTGTCGAATATCGCACTGTCGACGGTGAAATCATCAAACGCCAGCGATTCGAGATTCTGATCGGCCTCGCTGAGGAACGTTGCAACCCAGTTTTCATAGGGATCCGAATCGTCGAAAATCACGACCCCGAACGGCGCCGCTTTCAGATGCGCGTCGTTTCGGACATGCGCCGGAACGGCCGCGTCGGAGACCAAATGCATCAGCTGGCCCAGGGAGCGGAACGTCTTGGCGTATTGCTCCTCCGACCCGCCGAGCAAGGCCTCGTAAAAGTACTTTCGCGCCATGGCCCAGGAGTATTGGTTGAAAAAGTCGCTGGTGTTTTCCGGATCAGACGGTTCAGGCGTCTGGGCCCAGTAGATCATTGAATCATACAGCGGCATGGAAACTTTGTTGAGGCCGGCGCTGCTCCAGCTGACATTTAGTGGATCGTGGAAATGTCTCAGGCAGCGCCAATTCGGTTCATCCTCCTCTTTTCCTCCATCGCGGATCCACTGCCAGATCTCCTTATCATTCAATTTTCTGATTTATTCCATCACTGAAACCAAGTAGATGTTTTTACACCCGTATCAATATTTGAATTTTCTGTAACCGCCTTATTCATTTATGTATGGATGGGCAAAATATTGTCGTATGCCCAAACTAGGCTGTTTGAGACATAAACGTACAAAAAATGGATGAATGACAATTATTTTAATGGATATCTTCATTATCATCTCCTTCTTTTACGGTTTCAGTCCTCACATTCACGTATTCTTCTTCTTCCAGTCTCCGTAAATTTGGCATCTTCTCATTGGTAGACTTGCAGGATTTCGGCTACATTTAAAAGGTTTTGCTTTCTCTCCTCGATGGTTTCCAATTTCGGCAGGTAGTAAGTTATGAATTCGTTTTCAGGGATGACGCGAGCGTGCTTTTTTTCCCAGGAACTGTATGCGCGCTCGTGCCCCGGATAGGCCCCATAGCCGGGTTTGAAGATCGATATCTGGTGATCGTCGCTCCAGTTCGACATGCCCTTGACCAGATAGACCCGTTTGGGCGGGAACCTAAACTCGCCCTTGGCGTCGGTCAGGGTCTCGACCGCGTCTGCGAAGCTGGACACCGTTCCACCGAGTGTTCCCGTCTCTACCGAAAAGACGATCAACACCGCCGCCCCCTCGATGGGTTGTCCGCTTGCGGCATCGACCACCTTGCCCGCAAAGGGGCCGAATTCGTGCGTGATGGTGCAGCCACTGGCTGCAGTCAAAAAAAGCGCGGCGATGAGTGGGATGGCGTGTTTTTGCAAAGCCGGTCTCCTTTTCAAACAGCGTCGTGGGCAGCCGGGTCGGCAGCCACGATCAGTATTTTTGAATTCGCCACAGGCCATTGTCGTCCCGGACGAAGTAGACGTAATAGGTGATGGGCACCAGCCGGCCGTCGACGTCATGAGTCTGGCGAATGCGGTATTTGGCAGTGCCATCGATACAGTAGACCCGCGAAATGTCCTCCATCTGCGCCGCCAGGTCAGGCAGTTCGCTTCCCAGGGCCGTGTACACGGCCCGGTAGCTTTCATGCGAACGCGTGTGGTGATACTGCAGGGCCAGTTCAATGTCGCCCGACCTCAGGGCCGTTTTCATGTCCGACCATTTTTGCCCGAGAAGGAGATCGATTTCAAGCGGGTCGACTCCCAGCATGGCGATGGTGTCCGCGTAGAGCGCGGCCCCGCGAACGACCTCGGCCGTCACATAGTACATGCCCGGGTCGGTCAGGCGGATCCGGTAGCGGTCGGCAGCGCTTTCGACGATTTCCACCGGGCCCGGTCCGGAAAAGGATAGGGCCGAATCCGCGATGCCGAAGGTGCCGCTGATCGCCAGGGCTGACAACAGCGGCCGGGTGCCGGATTGGACGGCCGCGTTCAGGCTGACATGGTGCTGGGGCTGGGCGGCGTTGACCGAAATCTGCTCGGTCCGTGTGTGCCCATCGATATCCGTGGCCGTCACGGCAATGGTGTTCTCCCCGTTGCGCAAGGGCACATGGTTGATCGCAAACGTGTTGCCGTAGACCATGGCGGGTTTACCGTTGACGGTGATGCCGGTTTCGTTCCCGGAGCTGTTGTCAAAGGTACCGCAAACCATCACATCCGGTCGCTCGACGGTGTCGTGGTCGGCAGGGGAGGTGATGTTGACGCTGATGGCGGAGACCACGCTGATGGTGACCCGCGCCGTTGTCGTCCCGCCGGGCCCGGTGGCGCTGAGCAGATATTCAGTCGTGCGCTGCGGCATCACCTGAGCGGTTCCATTGGGCCCGACGGGACCGAAATCCGGGGCCAGCGTACAGGTGTCGGCGTGACTCGTGTTCCACGAGAGCGTCGCCGACGTCCCAGGAGCGACGGTGGGCTGGTCGACGACGAAAGTGATCTCTGGTTCAGGAACGAGCACGTTTATGGTGGTCGTCTCGGTGACGGTCCCTCCCACACCCTGGGCGGTGACGGTGTATGTCGTCGTCGCAGACGGGAAGACGACCATCGACCCGTTTGCATCGACGCGGCCGATACCCTGATCGATCGTGATCGTATCCGCATGGGTGGTGCGCCATGTCAAGGAAGAAAATGCGCCGGCCACCACAGACGGCGGATCGGCGTCGACGGCGATCGACGGGAGCGGCGGCGCGGCGACCGCCACGGTTGCCTCGGCGCTGGCCGTCCCGCCCGGACCGCTGACCGTAAGCGTGAAGGTGGTCGATGCCTCGAGGGTGAGGGTCAGCGAGCCGTTGGCCTCGACCGCTCCGATGCCCGGTTCGATGACCGCCGTTTGCGCATGGGTCGAGTTCCAGGAAAGTTCGACCGACTGCCCGTAGTCGATTTGCATGGAACTGGCATTCAGGTTGACCGTCGGCCTGGCGTCGATCAGGGTCACCTGGGTGTGCGCGGCCGCGCGCTGCCCATAGGGATCGTGTGCCGTTACCGTGATGGTGTTGGCCCCCACCTTCAATGGTACCAGTGCCGTGTAGGTTCGGCCGGAAGTGGCCGCCTCGACACCGTTGACATAGACGGTGGCGGCATGGCTGACCTCGCCGGCAACCTCGACAGGAGATGCCAAAACCTGGGCGTCCGCTTCGGGTGACGCCATCGAGACAACCAGCTGCGGTTTTTTGAAGAGGGCGACATCGATGGTCTGGTCACCGGGTGGATCGATCCTGGTGCGGCGGATCCGATTGGAAATGTAACCCGGCGCCTGGACGGCGACCACCATATCCCCCGGCCACGTCGCGACCTCTGAAATCACAAAGGCGCCGTCCGAAGCGGTCTCGGTGTCGTAGCTCAGCGAGAGGTGCTGCAGGCCGACGTGGGCGTTGGACAGCGGCAGCCCGGTTTCGGCATCGCGGACCGTGCCGGCCACCGATGCCGTGGCGCCCATGTCCCTGACACGGCGTACGCGATGGTTGTTGCAGTCTGCGATGTAAACGGCCCCGGACGGCCCGACCGCCACGCTCAAGGGCCGATAGACCTGGGCCAGGCTGGAGGGCCCGTCGTCGCCGCCGGCGGACTCGAACGGGCAGCCGTGATAGCCGAGTTCACAAGGTGTCTGGCTGCGCCCCACGATGGTCGTCAGGTGACCGTCGGGATCGACCCGCCGAATTCGATCGCCGCGCTCCTCCGATATGTACAGGGCGCCTTTTGCATCCACGGCAACATCCGATGGCCTATTCAACCCGATGTCGGTGGCAAGGCCTTGGTCCCCGTTGTACCCTGATTCGCACAAAAAGCACGTCACCCCGGCCACGCGGGTTCGCAGAGCGCCGTCCATCCGCCAGATCACGTTGTTGCTTTGATCCGCGATAAACAGGGTTCCATCAGCGCTGATCCCGATTCCGGTCGGAAGCATATACACCTCACGGTACCAAACATTAGAACGGACCCACTCCATTTGACTGACCACAAGCGTAATAATCCCGTCTCGATCCATCTTTAGCACCCGATGGTTCAGGGTGTCGGCGATGAACAGGTTGCCCTCCGGATCCAGCGCCACGTCGTTGGGATAGCTGAGATTGAGTTCACGGGCCGGCCCGGCCACACCGTTGTGTTCATTGCTGCCGGTGCCGGCGACGGTCGTGATCACCCCCGAGGGGTCTATTTTCCGGATTCGGTGATTGCGGGTGTCGGCAACGTACAGGTTGCCCGCCGCGTCGACCGCCATGCCACCCGGCTCGTCGAGCTGTGCCGCCAGGGCCGGTCCGCCGTCGCCTGAAAAGCCGGGGTCCTGGGTGCCGGCAACGGTGGTGATGACGCCCGCCGGGTCGACTTTGTAAATCTGGTGCCTGCTGGCCAGATAAAGATTTTCAGCCCTGTCGACCGTGACGGCCCTCGGCATTAAACTTTTATTGACCGCCAGATCGTCGTATATGCGATCACCATATACCAATCCACAACCAGCGACCGTGTCGATCATCCCAAAAATGTCGTTCAAGTGTTCCAGGCGCACGCTGTCGAACCCGATCAGGTTGCCGTCCGATCGCGCCTCGGCAATCAACCGATTCGACCCTTCCGCCACGGGGACCTCCACCTGGAAGGTGTCGCCGATCACCGTCGCCGGGATCCCGTTCACCGTGACGGCTGCATTCGATTCGACCTGGCCGCTCAGCTGGACCGTTGCGGCGCGGTGGGTGGCGCCATCTGTTGTAGAGGTGATCAACACCGGGAAGGCGGAGCGGGGGGCCACTTTCCGAACGCGGGGGTAGTGGGCCTCGGAGAGATACCAGTGGCCATCGCCCTGGACAAAGATGGCTTTCGGAAAAACCAGCAGCGCCTCGCGGGGCGGGCCGGCGTCGCCGGTTTGCCTGGCGGGGTGATAGAGCCCTTTGCCGGCTACGGTCGAAATGACACCGTGCCTGTCTACCCTTCTGACGCGGTGGGTGCTCGATTCGACGATGTAAAGCCTTGCGTTTCGGTCGAACATGATTTTTTCAGGGATGCCCAATCCCGCCTGGACAGCCGGGCCGGTAACATCCACGAAACCCGGATATGCATCGGAGCCGCACATGGTGGTGATGATCCCGTCCACATCGATCTTCCTGATACGGCGATTTTCTGAATCAGCGACGTAAAGGTTGCCGGCCTCATCCAACGCCAGACCGTTGGGGCTGTCCAACCTGGCCTGTATCGCCGGCCCGCCGTCACCACTGAAGCCGATGTTTCCCGAACCGGCAATGACGACACTTTCAGAGCCGCTGGGATCGATCCGGCGAATCTGGTGGTCATGTTTTGCCGAGACGTAAAGGTTGCCGAAGTGGTCAAAGACGATGTCGACCGGATGGCGGCCGGCCAATTCAGGTCCCGCAAAGGTGGAGATGATGCCATCCGGGTCTATCATGCGGATGTTACCGGCCGTTGCATCGGCAATATAGAGGTTGCCGGACTCGTCGAAGGCGATGCCGGCGGGTTTGAAAAAGCCGGCACGCGTGGCCGGGCCGCCGTCGCCGGAACTCTCGTATAATTCTCCACCGGCTACGGTGGTGATGATGCCGTTGGGTGAGACTTTACGGATACATCGATTGTCGACATCCGCCAGATAGAGATTGCCGGCGCGATCCATGGTCATGTCGGCGATTTCGCCAATCTCGGCCTTGACCGCCGGCCCGCCGTCTCCGCTGTAGCCCTCGAAACCCGTGCCGGCAATCGTGTCGATGATCTCAAGCGTCTGATCGTGAACACCAACGGCGACCCTGGCGACAGCCGATTGGCCGCCACCATGGGCCGTGATCGTGTACACCGTGCTGAGGGATGGGCTGACCTGAACAGACCCGTTGAGGTCGACCGCTCCGATGCCGGGCGCGATATAGCAGCTGTCGGCCTGGGCCGTCTGCCAGGTCAGGGTAGTCGATTCGCCGGGCAGGATATGCTCCACTTCGGCGTAGGCCTCGACCCGGGGCGGCGCCGGGACCACGGACACCAAGGCCTGCGCCGCGACCGTGCCGCCAGGACCCTGGGCCGTAATCGTGTAGACTGAGGATTCCGACGGTGAAACCATTTTCGACCCGATGGGGTCGACCCGGCCGATCCCCTGATCGATCACTACGCTCTGGGCGTGGACCGCTTCCCAGGACAGGGTCGTCGACTCGCCGGCCGGGATGGTTGGTCGATCGACGCTCAGACGCACCTGGGGCGCTTGCAGCACCGCCACCGTGGTGGTCGCCGTGGTTTCACCCCCGGGGCCGGTTGCCGTCAGGGTGTAGGTCGTGGTTTCATTCGGTGCCACCGTCACCTGTCCGGACGGCGCCACGGCACCAACATCCGGCTCGATGAAACAACTGTCGGCATTGGATGATGACCAGGTCACGACCGTGGCCTGACCGGCCGCGATCGGGTCGGGATCGGCGTCGATTGTCGCCACGGGCGGCAGCGGATCGACCGTGAGCGTGGCCCGGGCAGTCATGCTGCCGCCCGGTCCGGTTGCCGTGAGGGTGTACGTCGTGGTCCGCGAGGGGGTGACGGCCTGCGAACCGCCGGCGGGAACGCTGCCGATCCCGTTGTCGATGGCAACCCCGTCGGCATGGGCGGTGTCCCAGACCAGTCTGGCGGCACCACCCACGCTGATCGAAGGCGGTTGCACCAGAAAGCTGCCGACGGGTGCCGGGGCAGCGGCAGCCGCACCCTGAACCGCGATATTCAGCGAGGCGTCAGGGCTGCCCCTGAGGAAGACGATCAGGTGGTTCGCGGACGCCAGCCTCGACGCCAATCGAAGCGCCACCTCATCGCCGGCCAGAAAATCTCGAATGGGTATAAACCGAAAGTTGAGCAGGACGAATCCACCACGGATCGGGCTGTCGAGCAGGTTTTTGGTGATGGTGACGACGCCGGGGCCAGGTCGGTCCAGATTGAAGGTGTGACGAGACAGGTGGAAGCGCCATGGGCCGATTTCAAAGTCTTGCGGGCCAAAGGCCGGTTGGTCGGCGGCCAGTGACACGAGCGGACCAACCAAGAGATAAACCACCATCACGGTGAGAAGCGTACCGTTTCTCAACTTCATAATGTCCTCTTTCGGCCCCTTGCCGTCAATTCGAACGGACACGGGTCGGGGCGTTTTGACGGTCATTGCGTCAGGGCGGGGTCGCTTGTTGGCACAGCAATGGTCGTACCAAGGCCTTTTCGAGATGGCCGATAAATCGGTCGACTCGATATTAGTGGAGTATTTTCAAAATGTTTTAAAATTCTAAATCGAATTGAATTCGAATGAAAAGGGGCGCGCCCGATCGCATTTGGACCGGAAACGAGATGGTGAAGCAGTATTTTTTAATACCATGGCATTTTTATATACAGGGTCTCGGCCGAGCAAGCCAAAGACTGGCTCAAAGCGCATAAATGCCTTGACTAATCGAGCTGAAGCATCGATAATCGCACAATTTTCTTGGTGCTCAGGCAAGATTTATCATGACGAACTCGGACCCCATTCTAGTGACCGGCGGCGCCGGCTTCATCGGTGCCAACTTCATCCACACCTGGCTGGCATGCCAGGCCGGGGAGGTCGTCAATCTCGACAAGCTCACTTATGCCGGCAACCCGGAAAATCTGGCGGCCTTGCCCGATCAAACGCGCCACACCTTTATTAAAGGGGACATCGGCGACCGGCAGGTGGTCGCCCAACTGCTCGGCCAACGCCGCCCGCGGGCGATCGTCAACTTCGCTGCCGAAAGCCACGTGGATCGATCCATCTCGGCCCCGGACGCGTTCATCCAGACCAACGTGGTGGGGACCTTCGGCTTGCTGCAGCAGGCCCGCGCCTACTGGGAATCCCTGTCCGGCCCGCGGCGATCGGCCTTTCGGTTCCTGCACGTCTCCACCGACGAGGTGTACGGCTCGCTTGGGGCAGGCGACCCGGCCTTTGCCGAGACCACCCCATACGCGCCCAACAGCCCATACTCGGCCTCCAAGGCCGCTTCCGATCATCTCGTCAGGGCCTATCACCACACCTACGGGCTGCCGGTCCTGACCACCAATTGTTCCAACAATTACGGTCCCTTTCAGTTTCCTGAAAAGCTGATTCCGCTGGTCATCCACAATGCCTTGAGCGGCAAGGCGATTCCGGTCTACGGCGACGGGTCCAACATTCGCGACTGGCTGTACGTCGAGGACCACTGCCGGGCCATCATGGCCGTTTTGGCCAAGGGCCGGCCGGGGGAGGTCTACAACATCGGCGGCAACAGCGAAAAGAGCAACCTGGCCGTGGTGCGCACCCTGTGCGGCATACTGGACGACCTGTCGCCGCGGTCGGACGGGCGGCCCCACGAGACGCTGATCACCTTCGTGACCGATCGGCCGGGGCATGACCGACGCTACGCCATCGATGCCGCCAAAATCAGCCGTGAGATCGGCTGGACACCCACCGAGACCTTCGAGACCGGCATTCGCAAGACCGTGCAGTGGTACCTGGCCAACGCCCGCTGGGTCGCCAACGTCACCAGCGGCGCCTACCAGCGCTGGATCGACACCAACTACGGGAAGCGATCATGACCCGCAAAGGCATTATCCTGGCCGGCGGCAGCGGTACCCGGCTTTACCCTGTCACGATTGCCATTTCCAAACAGTTGCTCCCCATTTACGACAAGCCGATGATCTACTACCCCCTGGCGACCCTCATGCTGGCCGGGATCCGCGATATTCTCGTCATCTCGACCCCCGAGGACACGCCCCGTTTCCAGCTGCTGCTGGGGGACGGCCGCCAATGGGGCCTCCAGCTCAGCTACGCGGTGCAGCCCAGACCGGAAGGCCTGGCCCAGGCGTTCGTTATCGGCCGTGATTTCATCGGCGCCGATCCCTGCGCACTGGTCTTGGGAGACAACATCTTTTACGGTCACAACCTGTCCAAGGACCTGGCGGCCGCGAGCGCCAAAACCGATGTGTCAACGGTGTTCGCCTACCAGGTGACCGACCCCCAGCGCTACGGCGTGGTGGCCTTCGACGCCGCGGGCAAGGTGGTCGGCATCGAGGAGAAGCCGTCCCATCCCAAATCGGACTTTGCCGTCACGGGCCTCTACTTCTACGACCACCAGGTGGCGGCGATCGCCAGCGAGATCAGACCGTCGGCGCGCGGCGAGTTGGAGATCACCGACGTGAACCGGCGCTATCTCGAGATGGGCAAACTGGAGGTGTCGCTGATGGGGCGCGGCTACGCCTGGCTGGACACGGGCACCCACGCCTCGCTGCTGGAAGCCTCCCGGTTCGTGGAGATTCTGGAGCGCCGGCAGGGTCTGAAGATCGCCTGCCCGGAGGAGATCGCCTGGCGCTTGGGGTATATCGGCGACGAGGCCTTGGAAACCATCGGCGCCTCCATGCAAAAAAACGGCTACGGTCAGTACCTGCTGGCCCTGCTCAAAAAAAAATCCGGTCCCGGCCTCCATCTCTTTTCGCCTTCGGCGGCCCAGCCCCGGCTGGAGCGCTGATGCGTCGAATCACCGGCCAGACCCAGCGACGTACCCCATGAAAGTCATCGCCACCGACATACCGGACGTACGCATCATCGAACCCCGCGTGTTTGGCGACAGCCGGGGCTTTTTTATGGAGAGCTTCAACCAGAAGGCCTTCGCCGCCGCAGTGGGGGAGGCGGTCGTCTTTGTCCAGGACAACCACTCCCGGTCCGGCCGGAACGTGCTGCGCGGCCTGCACTACCAGATCCGCCATGCCCAGGGCAAACTGGTCCGCGTGGTCAACGGCGACGTCTTTGACGTGGCCGTCGACCTGCGTCGGTCGTCGCCCAGTTTCGGCCGCTGGGTCGGGCACACCCTGAGCGCCGAGAACAAGCGCCAGCTGTGGGTCCCGGCGGGGTTTGCGCACGGGTTTCTGGTGACCAGCGACGCGGCCGAGTTTCTCTACAAAACCACGGATTACTACGCCCCGGAACACGAGCGCTGCATCCGCTGGGACGATCCCGTCTTGAACATTGCCTGGCCCATCGACGGCGCGCCCCTGGTGTCCGCCAAAGACCGCTTGGGGGTCGCCTTCGCGGATGCCGAGGTCTTCCCATGAAGGTGGTGATCGTGGGTGCCAAGGGGCAGTTGGGCCGGACCCTGACCCAAACGCTTCCCCCGGGTGTGCAGTGCCTGGCCCTGGATCTGCCCGAATTGGACATCGTCGACGCGGCGGCGGTCGCGGCCGTCGTTGCCGATGCCAAGCCGGATGTGATCGTCAACGCCGCGGCCTACACCGCCGTGGATCGCGCCGAGCAGGAGGCGGGAGTGGCCTTTGCGGTCAACGCGCAGGGCCCCCGCCATCTGGCCCGGGCGGCGGCCAATGGCCGGGTTCGCCTCATCCACGTCTCCACGGATTACGTGTTTGACGGCACGGCCTGTTCGCCCTATGCGCCGCAGGCGCCCTGCAGCCCGCTGGGCGTCTACGGTCGCTCCAAACGGCAGGGCGAAGTCGAGATCCAGTCCGTCTGGGACGATGCCCTAATCCTGCGCACCTCCTGGCTCTACAGTGCCCACGGGAGCAACTTTTTGAAGACCATGCTCAACCTGATGCGCACCAGGGATGAACTCAAGGTCGTGGCCGATCAGGTCGGCGGCCCCACCGCGACCGCCACGCTGGCCGCCGCCATCTGGGCGGCCGTGGGCCGCCGGCGGTTGCGGGGCGTCTACCACTGGTCGGATGCCGGGGTGGCCAGCTGGTATGACTTCGCCGTGGCCATCCAGGAGGAAGGCCTGGCCCGCGACCTGCTGCCAAAGGCGATCCCGATCCACCCGATCGCCACGGCCGACTACCCCACACCGGCCAAACGCCCGGCTTACAGCGTGCTGGACTGCCGCTCTACCTGGCGCGATCTGAACATGGCGCCCAGGCACTGGCGGGCGGCACTGCGCAACGTGCTGGATGGCGTTCAAAGATGACACCCAATCTTTCCGAACCGGTCTTGAATGTCCTCGTCACCGGCGGCGCCGGATATATCGGCACCCACATGGTCAAGGCCCTGCTCGAGGCCGGGCACCGTCCCATCACCATCGACAACCTGTCCAAAGGCCATCGGCACCTGCTGCCGGGGGGGGCGTTCGTGCAGGGTGACATCGGCGACGGCGCCCTGCTGGACCAGCTTTTTGAGGCCCACGCCATCGACGCCGTGATGCACTTCGCGGCCTTTATCGAGGTCGCTGAATCCGTGGCGGACCCACTGGCATATTACCGCAACAATGCGGCTGCCACCATGGCGCTGCTGGATGCCATGGTGCGCCACAAGGTCGAGCGATTCATCTTTTCCTCCACGGCAGCGGTTTACGGAGAGCCCCGATACACCCCCATCGACGAAGCGCACCCCTGCCGTCCCAGCAGCCCGTACGGCGAATCCAAACAGTTTGTCGAAAAAATGTTGCGCCGGGTGGCCCAGGCCCACGGGCTGCGCTTCGTCAGCCTGCGTTACTTCAATGCCGCGGGCGCCGACCCGTCAGGGACCATCGGCGAACTGCATCAGCCCGAATCGCACCTGATCCCGCTGGTGCTGGAAGCCGCGCTGGGCAAGCGATCCCACGTCACGCTGTACGGAACCGATTACGACACGCCCGACGGCACCTGCCTGCGGGATTACATCCATGTCAACGACCTGGTCAGCGCCCACCTGCTGGCCCTGAAGCACCTGATGAACGGCGGCGAGACCCGGATTTTCAATCTCGGCAACAGCCGCGGACACTCGGTGCGTGACGTGGTCGAGACCGCCGCCGCCGTGACCGGGCGGACGATCGAAGTGGTCGCCAGCGACCGGCGCCCGGGTGACCCGGCCGTCCTGATCGCCGACTCCACCAAGATCCGGCAGGCCCTGGGCTGGCAGCCGGTTTATGAAGCCTTGCCGCAGATTGTCCAGACGGCCTGGAACTGGGCGCGATCCGATCCCTGGAATTCACCGCGCGGACAACGGGTGTTCCCTTCCGACCGCAACTCTTTTGACTGATACCGTGATGGGCCAAGCGCTAAAAATGCAAAAAGAATCAACTATCTTCATCGCCGGCGCCGGTGGCATGGTCGGCAGCGCCATTGTCCGCAAACTGCTTTCCATGGGATACACCAATCTGCTGGGCAGTTATCACGCCCGCCGACCGGACCCGGGCGTCTTTTTGGCCGGCAAAGACCATCGAGGGCTGCCGGATGCGCTGCGGCTCGTCCAGGCCGATCTGACCGACCAGCAGGCGGTCCGGCAACTGTTCGCCACCCACCGGCCGGCCTACGTCTTTCTCGCGGCGGCCAAAGTGGGGGGCATCCAGGCCAACAACACCTTTCCGGCCCGGTTCATTTACGACAACCTGGCCATTCAGAACAACCTCATCCACAGCGCCTGGCAGAGCGGCGTGGCCCGGCTTCTCTTTCTGGGGTCGTCGTGCATCTACCCCAAACTGGCCCCGCAGCCCATGCAAGAGACCGACCTGCTCACCGGGGTGCTGGAGCCGACCAACGAATCCTACGCCATCGCCAAGATCGCCGGCCTCAAGATGTGCGAGGCCTACAATCGGCAGTATGGGCCGCGTTTTTTGGCCGTCATGCCCACCAATCTGTTCGGCCCCAACGACAATTTCGATCTGCTCAATTCGCACGTCCTGCCGGCCCTGATCCGCAAGTTTCACGAAGCCAAAACCACCGCTGCCGACCAGGTCGTGGTGTGGGGAACCGGCACGCCCAGGCGCGAATTTCTGCATGTGGACGACATGGCCGATGCCTGTGCCTTCGTCATGAATCTTGACGATGCCACGGCCGCCGACACCTTTTTCAGCTATCCCAAGCCGTGCTTTGTCAATGTGGGCACGGGTGCGGACCGCACGATCGGCGAACTGGCCGCCATGATCAAAGATATCGTCGGCTACACCGGCAAGATCGTCTTCGATGCCGACAAGCCGGACGGCACGCCGCAGAAGCTGCTGGACGTGTCGCGACTTGACCGCCTGGGCTGGCGGGCGTCCATCCCGCTGGCCGAGGGTGTTTTACAAACCTATCGGTGGTATCGCAAGACCCGGCCGGCGCCTGGTCCGCGATAGAATCCGTTTTCGGGAGACAGGCAAAAACAAAGCGGGGGCGCCCTGCCGTGGCAGCGCGCCCCCGTTTGGCTTGGCAGGCCAGGAGGGGCTCGAACCCCCAACACCCGGATTTGGAGTCCGGTGCTCTACCAATTCGAGCTACTGGCCTTGATGTTCAATCTTCAGCGATCTTTGCAAGGCGATCATTGGTGCCCCCGGCGTGATTCGAACACGCGGCACACGGATTAGGAATCCGATGCTCTATCCCCTGAGCTACGGGGGCAATCGGGTCGTGCTCATTCGCAAAGCGTCGATTGAGGCGGTGCGGGCGCCGTGATCCGGTTCAGCCGGTTTGGGGAGGAACGGTGGAACGATCCTTCCACGAGCCCGGCCGTTGCGATACTGCTTTTTGCACCACGCAGGCGCTCTGGTCAAGCAGATTCTGTACGTCTGAACCAAATTCTGAGGCCGTGGCGACCGCTCGGCAGGCTCGATTGCGACGCCGGGATTGTATTTGTGCTCAATTTATTGTACCCCCTGTTTCAATTCGATCTGGCGCTAGGAAACCTTAACGCCACTCGGCAACCCCGGCCCGGCAACGCAGCGACCGCCAAAACACAAGCGGTTGCCTTCCGTTAGCCTTGCCGACGCATGCAAAGGAGACAGAAAACCATGAAAAAAGCAATTCTGGGTGTCGTCTTGTGGTCGCTGATGATGCTGGTGCCGGCCAACGACGCCACTGCCGGCCCCGCTATGGATCGCATCTTGAGCAAAGGCGAACTGGTGGTCGGCACCAGCGGTGCCCAGCCGCCCATGACGGCCGTTTCCAAAAAAGGAGAGATCATGGGCCTGGATGCCGATTTGGCACGGACCATGGCCGACGCACTGGGGGTCAAGGCCAGCTTCAAGATCCTGCCCTTTGCCGAGCTTCTGACGGCCCTGGAGGCCGGTCAGGTCGATGTAATCCTTTCCGGGATGACCATCACCCCCGCCCGCAACCGCAAGGTGGCGTTTGTGGGGCCCTATTTGGCCTCCGGCAAGGGGATCTTGACCTTGTCCGACCGATTCGCCGCCCTGCAGGAGGCGCATGGGCTCAACTCGCCGGAAGTCCGTATTGCCGTGTTGAAGGAGTCGACCAGCCAGGAGTACGCCAACGCCCTGATGCCCAAAGCCACGGTCATTGCAACGGCCTCCTACGACGCGGCCATCGATCTGCTGTTGCAAAAAAAGGCCGACGTGGTGGTTGCCGACTACCCCTTCTGTGCCTTGACCGCCTACCGCTATCAGGGCAAGGGGCTGTTGGCCGGAAAGGCACCGCTGACCTTCGAACCGCTGGGCATCGCCATGACCACGGATCCGCTGTTGATCAACTGGGCGCAGAACTTTTTGATGCTGCTGCAGGGCAGCGGCCAGCTGAAATCGATGCACCAGAAGTGGTTGACCGGCGGCAAGTGGGTCGATGAATTGCCCTAGCGCGAACCTAAGGAGCAACCCGTGCAAGTCGCACTCAAAGAGATCGCCGCCATGGTCGATGGAACGATCAAGGGCAACCCGGACACGATCCTGACCGGGGTGGCCACGATCGAAACGGCCGGCCAGGGCGACCTGACCTTCCTGGCCAATCCCAAATACATCCCGCTGATGGAAACGACCCGGGCCTCGGCGATCATCTGTTCGCCGGGGACGGCCGTTTCCGACAAAACCCTGCTGGTGGTCGACGACCCCTACCTGGTTTACGCCAAGCTGATCAGCCTGTTTTACCCGCCCAAAAAAGAGAGCGGTCTGGTCGATCCGGGGGCCATCTTGGGCGCCGACGTTCGTCTGGGCCGGCAGGTGACGATCTATCCCTTCGTGTACATCGGTGACCACTGCGTGATCGGCGACGAGGTCACGATCTATCCGTTTTGTTATCTGGGTGAAGGCGTCACGGTCGGCGCCGGCAGCCTGCTCTACCCGAACGTGACCGTGCGTGAGGCCTGCCGCATCGGAAAGCGCGTGATCATTCATTCGGGGACCGTTGTCGGCAGCGACGGGTTCGGGTTTGCCAAAGATGGTCAGCGCTACTTCAAGATCCCCCAATTGGGTTGTGTGCAGATCGATGACGACGTCGAGATCGGGGCCTGCAACACCATCGATCGGGCGGCCATCGACCGGACCTGGATCAAGCGCGGCACCAAAACGGACAATCTGGTCCAGATCGCCCACAATGTCGTTGTCGGCGAGGACTGCGCCCTGGTTTCCCAGGTGGGCATTTCCGGCAGCACCCGCCTGGGCGACCGGGTGACCATGGCCGGCCAGTCAGCCACGACCGGCCACTTGAAAATCGGCGACGATGCCATCATCGGTGCCCGTGGTGCCGCGTCGACCGATGTCGCGCCGGGCCAGGTGGTCTCCGGCGCGCCGGCCATGCCGCACCGGGAGTGGCTCAAGGCGACGCGCATTTTCCAAAAGCTGCCCGAGATGCGCCGGAAACTGCTGGCGCTCGAAAAGACGGTCAAGGAGCTTGAAGCGCAATTGGCCGGACGCGTGGCAGAAACGACCGGCGAGTGAAGATCACTCGATCCTGACACTCTGGCCGGGGTAGATGGTGCTGCGCGAGGTCAGTTTGTTGATCTCCAGAAAGTGGTTCAGCGACATCTTGTGTTTGCGGGCGATCAGGTGGGGGTTGTCGCCGCGCTGGACTTTGTAGGTGCTCGATGCACTGTCACCCGCAGAGGGCACCTTGAGGCGCTGGTCGATGATCAGGCGGGTGGTCGACAGGTTGTTCATCTCCTGGATCTTCGAGACGGTCGTGTCATAACGCTTGGCCAGATTCCACAACGAGTCCCCGCTTTTCACCACGTGCTGCTGGTTCCACTGATCCTTGGCAGGCCCGGTGGTTTGGGGGGGCGCCAGCATGGTTCCGTGCTGCGGAATTTTCAGCTTTTTCCCGGCTACGATGTAGCTGGATCGCTTCAAATTGTTGGCCCACATGATCTTTTTGACGCTGGTGCGGTAGCGGCGGGCGATGGTGGACAGGTTCTCCCCGCGCCGGACCCGGTGGTAGGCGAAGGCCGGCTGGGGCGGTCCCGACAGCGGGACCTGTTCGATAGTGGCCAGCAGGCGGTCTTTCTGCCCCGCCGGCACCCGCAGGGAGTAGGTACCGGGCGGCAGCACGCTGTGCCGGAGTTCGGGATTGAGATCCTTGAGGTCCTCCACGGGCGTGCCGAGGGCGGCCGCCAGATCTTTCAGGTGAACCCGACGCTCGACCGTGACCGTGTCAAATACCGGCGCGGGGTCGACCTGGACATCGGACAAGCCATATTTGTGCGGGTGCTCGATGATGTGCAGCGCCGCCAGAAAACGGGGCACATAACGGGCCGTCTCGACGGGCAGGCGGCCGTAAAGATCCCAAAAGTCGTCTAAATAATTGACATTCTGGGTCCGGATAACCTGCAGTACGCGACCCTCGCCGCAGTTGTAGGCGGCCAGTACGGTCGACCAGTCGCCGAAAATCTGGTGCAGCTCCTTCATGTAGGCGATGGCCGCATCGGTGGCTTTTTCGAAGTCGATGCGCTCATCGATGTACTGATCTCTTTTCAGGCCGAATTTGTAGCCCGTCGAAGGAATGAACTGCCACAATCCCAGCGCTCTGGCGCGCGAGAGGGCTTTGATCTTGAAGCCGCTTTCGATCAGTGGGAGCCAGGACAGTTCGGGGGGCAGGCCGGCCGCGTTCAATTTCTCGAGAATCATGGGCCGGTAGCGGCCCGACCGTTTGTAGGACTCTATGAAAAAGCGTTTTTCCGGTCCGCTGGTGAACAGGTCGATCTCTTTTTGGATGTTGGCGTTGATTTCACGCGGGATGGCGTCGTGGTTGCCGTTGACGACAATGTTGCGCGAGGCGTAGATCTCTAAAATGCGCCGGGAGATCAGAAACCGCAGATCCTCTTTCTGCTGAACCAGTTTGGCCGTGTCGTCCGGGGCGACCGTCAGGATCAGGGAATAGGCCCGGTCGAGCGCGTCCAGGGCGCTCTCCAGTTCGCCTTTCTGCCAGAACTCCTGCGCGGACTGGCAAAATTCCAGGGCTTCGTCAAGCTGCTGCTGAATGCGCTGATCCGAATCGGCACCCGCCGTGCCGAAAGCCTGATCGCTGGCGGGTGCGGCGCTGTCTGCAAACGACGCTACGGATTGACCGGTCGCCTCGGCCGGCCCAGCGCCGCCGGATGGGCTGCCGGCAGATGCCGGCGTGAAGGGCGGGCGGGCCTCATCGCCGGCGAAGATGGCCGGCGGCGGCTCGGGCAAGGCGCCGATCGGCTCGGTCTGTTTGCCGGAACGATGGGCGCATCCGATCATTAGGACCAGCAGGCAACACAGGGCCGTTCTGTGCAGGGGAGCGGTCAATGCGATGTCCCTTTCTGTTGATTGGGTGTCGATAAACGCTATCTGCCAAAAAAACCTATTATTTACAAGATCTTTAAACATCGGGCGGCTGTTTTGTCAAGTGATGCACCCGATGACGCTGGTCCGGGCCATGCGATTCCGGACCGACTCCATTATCGGCTCCCAACGCCGATAGTTGAAATTTTTTAAGAAAATAAAAAAAATCTTGAAAATGGCAAGTGATGGGTGTAAGAGGAATGGTTTCAATCAACCAGACGGGTTTGGCCAGACAGGTTTGGAACTGCAATCCCCAAGGGTTGATTCGCTCTTTCAGAGTATTGCCCGCCAGCGTAGCTCAGATGGTAGAGCTACTGATTTGTAATCAGTGGGTCGGGGGTTCGAGTCCCTCCGCTGGCTCCAGTGTTGTTCACTGCTCATAAATGTATTTCGGGTGGGGTTCCCGAGTGGTCAAAGGGAACAGACTGTAAATCTGTCGGCGATGCCTTCGGAGGTTCAAATCCTCCCCCCACCACCATAATTCAGGGGTAAGCTTTTGTAGGAGATCGTGCAGCCCGGCTGGAAAGATCGACATTGCACTACAGGCTTGCTTGCTGTCGCGGCGCGTGGCGGTGCCCGGCAGTGACCATTGTGACGCGTTGAAATCAACGGATGGGTTGTGGTATCGCGGGAGTAGCTCAGTTGGTAGAGCTTCAGCCTTCCAAGCTGAATGTCGCGAGTTCGAGCCTCGTCTCCCGCTCCATTGATGCCAGCTGCCGATCCGGTTCAGTCCGCCTGTGGGTCGCCCGTCGATCGTTGCTCCCTTTCAGCCCACGTAGCTCAGTCGGTAGAGCGCTTCCTTGGTAAGGAAGAGGTTCATCGGTTCGATTCCGATCGTGGGCTCCACCGTTTACCCGCACTTGAAGCGATTGTAATAGCCAGAAATTGTCCATTCACGGGAGGTTGTTAACATGGCGAAGCAAAAATTTGAGAGGACGAAGCCGCACGTAAACGTAGGGACGATCGGTCACATCGACCATGGGAAGACGACCTTGACGGCCGCGATCACGAAGCTGTGCGGCATGAAGGGGTTGGCGGATTTCATTCCCTTCGATCAGATCGACAAGGCGCCCGAGGAGAAGGAGCGCGGGATCACGATCGCGACGGCCCACGTGGAGTACCAGACGGCCAATCGCCATTACGCGCACGTGGACTGCCCGGGTCATGCGGACTACATCAAGAACATGATCACGGGGGCGGCGCAGATGGACGGGGCGATCCTGGTGGTGGGCGCGGACGACGGTCCGATGCCGCAGACGCGCGAGCACATTCTTCTGGCGCGTCAGGTGGGCGTTCCGCGGATCATCGTCTTTTTGAACAAGTGCGACATGGTGGACGACGAGGAGCTGATCGAGCTGGTGGAGCTGGAGTTGCGGGAGCTGCTGGACAAATACGAGTTTCCGGGCGACGACACGCCGATCATCCGGGGCAGCGCGTTGAAGGCCCTGGAGACCGAAGATGCGGATTCGGCGGACGCCAAGTGCATTTTCGAGCTGTTGGATGCGGTCGACAGCTACATTCCGGAGCCGGAGCGCGACGTGGACAAGCCGTTTTTGATGCCGATCGAGGACGTGTTCAGCATCTCGGGCCGCGGGACGGTGGTGACGGGCCGCGTGGAGCGCGGGATCATCCACGTGGGCGACAATGTGGAGATCGTGGGCATCCGGGAGACGACCAAGACGGTGTGCACGGGCGTGGAGATGTTCCGCAAGCTGCTTGACGAGGGTCAGGCGGGCGACAACATCGGGGTGCTGCTGCGGGGCACCAAGCGCGACGAGGTGGAGCGCGGTCAGGTGGTGTCGGCGCCGGGGTCGATCACGCCGCACACGAAGTTCAAGGCCGAAGCGTACATTTTGAGCAAGGAAGAGGGCGGTCGCCACACGCCGTTTTTCAATGGTTACCGGCCGCAGTTTTATTTTCGGACGACGGACGTGACGGGGATTTTGAATCTGCCGGAGGGCGTTGAGATGGTGATGCCGGGCGACAACGTGGCCATCACGGCCGAGCTGATCACGCCGATCGCCATGGAAAAGGAGCTTCGGTTCGCGATTCGCGAAGGCGGCCGAACGGTGGGTGCCGGCGTCGTCAGCGAGATAATTGAATAGCTTGCCAAGGAGTACGTTCACGTGAGAATCATTGTAACACTGGCCTGTACGGAGTGTAAGCGCAAAAACTATACAACGACCAAAAACAAGCGCACAACGCCTGATAAACTGGAGTTCAGCAAATACTGCCGTTTCTGTAAAAAACATACGCCCCACAAGGAAACCAAGTAGTCCATCATCAGACGTCGAGGATTTGATGCAGGCCAGTAGCTCGAATTGGTAGAGCACCGGACTCCAAATCCGGGTGTTGGGGGTTCGAGCCCCTCCTGGCCTGCCACAACTTGAGAAGCAAACCAAAAGGTGCCGGCCGCAGCCGCCCCAAGCGGGCAGCGCGGTCAAGCGCCACGGTTCAGGATGCGGGGTAAGATGGGACGGTTACTCAAAAAAAAGGATCCGGGCAAAAAAACCAAAAAAACGCAATATGCGGATGACGCCGGCCAGGACCAAAATACCCCCGGGTTGCAGGCAAAACCGCAGGCGGTGGTGAAAAAATCCTATACCCCGGTCAGTAAAGCAACGGTTGTCAAAGAAAAAAACGTTATCGACAAAAGCATCCAGTTTCTCAGGGAGGTCAAGGTCGAGCTCAAAAAGGTCACCTGGCCGTCGCGCAAGCAGACCATGGGGTCGACGGTGGTGGTGCTGGTGATCGTTTCGATCATCTCGATTTTCCTGGGAGTCGTCGATGCGGGCCTTTCGGGCCTGATCCGAGCCGTATTGCAATAACGCAGGAGCGTTCCAGTGGCCAAAAAATGGTATATCGTCCACGTCTATTCCGGTTTCGAGAACAAAGTGAAAGCGTCTCTCGAAGAGAAGATCGCATCGTCGCCGAACCCGGAAAAATTCGAAGAGGTGCTCGTGCCCACCGAGGAGGTCGTTGAGCTGGTCAAGGGCAAGCGCCGCACCTCTTCGCGCAAGTTCTACCCCGGCTATCTGCTGGTCAAGATGGATCTGGACGATGAAACCTGGCACATTGTGAACAACACCCCCAAGGTGACCGGCTTTCTGGGCGGCAGGGAAAAACCGACCCCGATTTCGCAGGAGGAGGCCGACACCATTCTCAACCGCATGGAGGCCGGCAAGAACCAGCCGCAGCCCAAGTTCTACTTTGAGACCGGCGACGAGATCCGCGTGGTAGACGGACCTTTCACCAACTTCAACGGGACGGTGGAAGACGTCAATCCCGAAAAGGGGAAGATCAAGGTCCTGGTGAGTATATTCGGCCGGTCGACGCCGGTGGAACTCGATTTTGTGCAGGTCACCAAACTGTAACCGCCTGGCGGCGTCCCAGCCGCCGCGGTTTCAATCTATCTACTGAATTACTAAGGGAATCGATCGAAAAATGGCTAAAAAGGTAATGGCGCAGATCAAGCTTCAGGTTGAAGCCGGCAAGGCGAACCCTTCACCTCCCATCGGTCCGGCACTCGGGCAGCACGGTGTCAACATCATGGATTTTTGCAAGGCCTTCAACGCCCGGACCCAAAATGATGCCGGTATGATCATTCCAGTGGTCATCACGGTCTTTCAGGACCGTTCGTTCACCTTTATCACCAAAACGCCGCCGGCCGCCGTGCTGCTCAAAAAAGCCGCCAAGATCGCCAAGGGCGCCGGTGACCCCAAACGGGACCGGGTGGGATCGGTCACCAAGGCCCAGGTGGAAGAGATCGCCAGGATCAAAATGGAAGACCTGAATGCCAACGACCTGGCCGGAGCCTGCAAGATCATCAGCGGTACCGCCAGGAGCATGGGAATCGAAGTGACCTGACCATCCGGTGCTGCCTGACTGCCGGACCTGCAGCGATGCGATTGCGGCAAAGGCGAGGATGCGGAGCGATAAAACAGCAAGGAGCAACAGTAAAAATGCCTAAGCGTGGTAAAAAATATCGGGATTCATCGAGTAAAATCGAGTCGACCAGGCGCTACGAATTCAACGAAGCCATTGATGCCGCGATCACCGCTTCCTATGCCAAATTCGACGAAACGGTCGACGTGGCCGTTCGCCTCGGAGTCGATCCGCGGCATGCCGACCAGATGGTCCGCGGGACGGTTGTGCTGCCCAACGGACTCGGCAAAGAGGTCAAGGTGCTGGTTTTCGCCAAGGGCGAAAAAGAGACCGAGGCCAAAGATGCCGGGGCCGAGTTCGTCGGCAATGACGATCTGGTGGAGAAGATCAAGGAGGGGTGGTTCGGCTTTGACAAGGCTATCGCCACGCCGGACATGATGGGTACGGTCGGTAAAATCGGGCGCTTGCTGGGCCCGCGCGGACTGATGCCCAACGCCAAGACCGGTACCGTAACCTTCGATGTGGCCAAAACGGTTCAGGAACTCAAGGCCGGCAAGATCGAATTCAGGGTCGAGAAAGCCGGTATCGTGCATGCACCGATGGGAAAGGTCTCCTTCGGTGTCCAGAAACTGGTGGAGAACATTGCCGCCTTTATCGAAACCATCATCAAGTTGAAACCATCTTCATCCAAAGGGACCTACCTGAAAGGCATCGCCGTTTCCACCACGATGGGGCCGGGCGTCAAAATCGACACCGCCCTGGTCAAGGACCTGGTGAAATAGGACTGTCTTCGGCACGATCGGCTTTCGGGGCCGACGTCGGCACGGTGGACGGGTGTCCACAGCGGCAGGGCCTGCCGCGGACGCACCCGGCTTCCGTCTGATGTTTGCTTCCGTAAAGCCCGTACGTAGTGCCCGTCCAGAAACGAGGAATTGGGGTTGAGGTCAGGGCGCGTGAAAAATTTTTCAGGCGACACAGAGATCAACCCAAATAACCGTTCAGGGATGGGCGCGACTTAACCGGCAGGTCGGAGGCGACCTGCGTCATCACACTGTCAAAGACTGTAGGTTCACAACGGGCCGTACGTTATGGCGGCACGGCGTGTATAATCGGTTGACACCGGCCTACCGAGACAAGGTTTGGACCTGTTCATGAGCCCTTCCCCCTGCCGCTGGTGCGGTGTGGAATACGTAGAAGGAACTCGCCATCGTCAACGCCATCCTGTGTCCTCCGGTTTTTGCAGATTACGGAAGGGGGTGTAAGTCACAATTGGATATCAAACAGAAAAAGAAGATCACTGCCGACCTTCAGGGGCGCTTCGAAAAGTCGACCGTCGTCATTCTGACGGACTACAAGGGGCTCGACGTTTCGGCCATGAACGCCCTGCGGCGCAAGCTGCGTGAAGCCGATGCCGAATACCAGGTGGCCAAAAATTCGCTGCTGGTGCGCGCTTCGGAGGGCAACGATGTGGCCCTGATCAAGGACCAGTTCAAGGGCCCCAGCGCCATTGCCATCAGTTACGGCGACCCGGTGGCACCGGCCAAGGCGATCACGGACTTCGTCAAGGAAAACAAGAAGTTCGAGGTCAAGATCGGGGTGCTCAACGGCAAGGTGATCGATGTCGAGGGCATCAAGGCGCTCTCGTCGCTGCCGTCCCGGGAAGTTCTCCTGGGCCAGGTGCTGTCGACCATGAACGCCGTTCCGACCTCACTGGTGACCGCCTTGAGCGATGTGCCGCGGCGCCTGCTGAACCTGCTGCAGGCCATCAAGGATCAAAAGCAAGCGACGGCCTGACAGGCCCGTTTAACCGACTGCGCGTGCAAGACTGTAACGCAATCAAAATCTGGAGGAAAATTTAACAATGGCTGATATTACCAAAGCAGATGTCATAGAGTTCATCGCCAACATGTCCGTTCTCGAGCTCTCCGAGATGGTCAAGGAGATGGAAGAGAAGTTCGGTGTTTCCGCCGCGGCGCCGGTCGCCATGATGGCTGCCGGTCCTGCCGGCGATGCCGGCGGTGCCGACGCCGCCGAAGAGAAGAACGAATTCGACGTGGTGCTGACGGCCGCCGGCGACAAGAAAATCGCCGTGATCAAGGAGGTTCGCGCCATCACCGGTCTGGGGTTGAAAGAGGCCAAGGCCCTGGTCGACGAGGCACCCAAGCCGGTCAAGGAGGGCGTGCCCAAGGAAGAGGCCGAAAAGATCAAGGCCCAACTCGAAGAGGCTGGCGCCCAGGTGGAGCTCAAGTAGGGCCCTGTGCTGAAACTTAATCATAAGTGTCTATAATATATCAATATTATAATTAATTGCGTTGAATCTGAAAATGGGGTGCAAAGGTGAACAATCCTTTGATCCCATTTTCATATTCCTCAATCCAGCGGAGTTGCCATGTCGAAAAGACCCACGGCGAACAAGAGAATTCGAAAAAGCTTTGGCAAAATCAAGAAAATTGTCGATATTCCGGATCTGATCGGTATGCAGCGCGATTCGTATCAGCGATTTCTTCAAATGAACGTCCCCCCTGAAAAGCGGGAAGACATCGGTTTGCAGGCGGTTTTCAAGTCCGTTTTTCCCATCAAGGACTTCACGGGCAGTGCTTCTCTGGAGTTCGTGTCTTATCGATTTGCCGAAATCAAGCACAGCGAGGAGGAGTGCGTCCATCGCGGCATGACCTACGAGCTGCCGGTGCGCATCACGGTCCGGCTGGTGGTGTATGACACCGACAAGGACAGCGGCGTCTCCAACATCAGGGACATCAAGGAGCAGGAGATTTACTTCGGCACCATTCCGCTGATGACCGCCAAGGGAACCTTTATCATCAACGGAACCGAGCGGGTGGTCGTCAGCCAGCTGCATCGCTCGTCGGGCGTATTTTTCGATCATGACAAAGGCAAGAGCCATTCCAGCGGGAAAATCATCTACAGCTCGCGCATCATCCCCGTGCGCGGATCCTGGATCGACCTGGAGATCGACCCCAAGGATATCGTCTACATTCGCATCGACCGGCGGCGCAAATTTCCGGTGACCGTCCTGTTCAAGGCCTTTGGCTACTCCACCGAGGACCTGCTGAGCTACTTTTACAAGACCGAGAAGATCATCGTCGAGGACGACCAGTATTTCAGGGCCTTCGATCCCGACCTGCTCAAGGGAACGCGGGCCAGCCGGGATGTTGCCGACCCGGAGAGTGGTGAGGTTCTGGTCAAAAAAGGGCGGATGTTCACCCAGCGCGCGCTCAAGCAGATGACGGTCGGCGGTTTCGAACGGGTGCCCATCGAGCGCGAGGGCCTGCTGGAAAAAGCCATCGCCCTGTCCATCGCCGATCCGGAAAGCGGAGAGATCCTGGCCGCCGCCAACGACGTGGTCGACGAGACCATGCTCAAACGGTTCGAAGACACCGGCATCAAGGAGTTCGAGCTGCTGTACATCGACGGTTCCTCCAGCAGCGACTCGATCCGCAAAACCCTGCTTCTGGACAAGGTGTCCAACAAGGAAGAGGCCCTGATCGAAATCTACCGCCTGCTGCGTCCCGGCAACCCGGCCACGCCGGAGGTCGCCCAGGATTTCCTCGACCACCTCTTTTTCAAGTCCTCCTACTACGATCTGTCCGGTGTGGGCCGGCTCAAGATCAATCTGCGCCTGGGCATCGACACGCCGGTTCAGGTGCGCACCCTGCGCAAAGAGGATATTCTGCTGACCGCCAAAACCCTTGTCGAACTGCGCGACACCCAGGGGGTGGTGGACGACATCGACCATCTCGGCAATCGGCGGGTGCGCGCCGTCGGCGAACTGCTCGAGAATCAGTACCGCATCGGCCTGGTCCGCATGGAGCGGGCCATCAAGGAGCGCATGAGTCTGCAGGAGGTCGACGCCCTGATGCCCCACGATCTGGTCAACCCCAAGCCGGTATCGGCGGTGGTCAAGGAGTTTTTCGGCACCAGCCAGCTCAGCCAGTTCATGGACAAGACCAACCCCTTGTCCGAAACCACCCACAAGCGGCGGCTCAGCGCCCTGGGGCCGGGCGGACTGACCCGGGAGCGGGCCGGCTTCGAGGTTCGTGACGTGCACCCGTCCCACTACGGACGCATCTGCCCCATCGAAACACCGGAAGGGCCCAACATCGGGTTGATCGTCTCTTTGAGCACTTACGCCAAGGTCAACGATTTCGGTTTTATCGAGACCCCCTACCGCGTGGTTAAAGATGCGACCGTTTCCAAAGATGTCCGGTTTTTAAGTGCTTTCGAGGAAAAGGATCACCCCATCGCCCAGGCCAACGCCCCCATCAACGACGACTCCCAGTTTGTCAACCCGACGGTCACCTCGCGGGTGGCCGGCGAGTTCATGATGGTCGAGCGCGAAAAAATCGAGCTGATGGACATTTCGCCCAACCAGCTGGTCAGCGTCTCGGCGTCACTGATACCCTTTCTGGAAAACGACGACGCCAACCGTGCCCTCATGGGTTCCAACATGCAGCGCCAGGCGGTTCCCCTGATCAAGGCCGAGGCCCCGCTGGTCGGCACCGGCATCGAAGGCGTGGTGGCCAAGGACTCCGGGGTGACCATCGTGGCCGATCGGGACGGCGAGGTGGTGGACGTGGACGCCTCGCGGATCGTCCTGCGGCACGACGATGCCGACAGCGATGCCGGCAAGCAGGTCAGCATCTACAACCTGCACAAATTTGTGCGCTCCAACCAGAACACCTGCTTCAACCAGCGGCCCATGGTCAAGAAGGGCCAGCTGGTCGAGGCCGGCGAAATCATCGCCGACGGTCCGGCCACCGAACAGGGCGAGCTGGCGCTGGGCAAGAACGTGACCGTGGCCTTCATGCCCTGGGGCGGGTACAATTTCGAAGACTCCATCCTGGTCAGCGAACGGCTGGTGCGGGACGGGGTCTACACCTCCGTGCACATCGAAGAGTTCGAGGTGGTCGCCCGGGACACGAAGCTGGGCAAGGAGGAGATGACCCGGGACATTCCCAACGTGGGTGAAGAAGCGCTGCGGAACCTGGACGACAGCGGCATTGTGCGCCTGGGCGCCGAGGTGCAGCAGGGCGACATTCTGGTGGGCAAGATCACCCCCAAAGGGGAGACCCAGTTGTCGCCCGAGGAGAAGCTGCTGCGGGCCATTTTCGGCGAGAAGGCCGGCGATGTCAAGGACACCTCCCTGCGCGTACCGCCGGGTGTGGAGGGCATCGTGATCGATGCCAAGATCTTCTCCCGCCGGGGGGTCGAAAAAGACGAACGCACCGAGAGCATCGAAGCCGCCGAGGTGGGGGCGATGGAGAAGAACCGGGACGACGAGATCAAGATCATCGGCGACAGCGTCAGATCGCGCCTGGAGACGCTGCTGGCCGGTCGCACCTGCGCGGCGCCGTTGAAAAAAGGCAAGAAAATATACCTTGACAAGAAAACCCCCATTGGCGCGGGCAGCCTGGCACCGATTCCCGTCGCCGATCTGGAAGGGCTGCTGTTCGACGACCCGGCGGTCACCGAATCGGTTCACCAGGTCCTGGACGCCTACCGGGCCCAGGTGGATCGCTGCCGGGAGGAGTTCGACGCGCGCTTGGGGCGTTTTGAACGCGGGGACGAACTGCCGCCGGGGGTCATCAAGATGGTCAAGGTTTACGTGGCCATGAAGCGCAAGCTTTCCGTGGGTGACAAAATGGCCGGACGGCACGGCAACAAGGGTGTCGTGTCCCGGATCCTTCCCATCGAGGACATGCCCTATTTTGACGACGGCCGACCGGTCGACATGGTGCTCAACCCCTTGGGGGTTCCCTCGCGCATGAACGTGGGGCAGATTCTCGAGATTCACCTGGGCCTGGCCGCCAAGGGCCTCGGCGACCAGCTCAACGCCCTGCTCGAAGAGAACAACACCCAGGCCTTGCGGAAAAAACTGGGCAACATCTTCGCCGACGCGGCCGGCGACCTGGAGCAGATGGACGATTCGGCCGTCACCGAGCTGGCCGCCTTTTACCGCAACGGCGTTCACATGGCGACACCGGTGTTTGACGGCGCCAAGGAGGATGAACTCAAGAGCCTGCTGGCGGAGGCGGATCTGAGCCCCACCGGACAGACCACCCTTTATGACGGACACACCGGCGAGGCCTTCAAGGAGAAGATCACCGTCGGGACCATGTACATGCTCAAGCTTCACCACCTGGTCGATGACAAGATTCACGCCCGGTCCATCGGCCCTTATTCCCTGGTCACCCAGCAGCCGCTGGGCGGCAAGGCCCAGTTCGGCGGTCAGCGGCTGGGCGAGATGGAGGTCTGGGCCATGGAGGCCTACGGTGCCGCCCACGCCCTGCAGGAGTTTTTGACGGTGAAATCGGACGACATGGCCGGTCGCACCCGCATGTACGAAAAAATCGTCAAGGGCCAAAACGTCCTGGAGCCGGGGATCCCCGAATCGTTCAAGGTTCTCACCAAAGAACTCCAAAGCCTCGGGCTGGACGTGACCCTGCTGGAGGAGTAAGTGGGCGGGTGCGGCGAATTCGGTGCCTGTTCCGTCTATCCGCCAGTGATCATCCAAAAGCGTCCACGCTTAGCGGTTGCCGGTTGACGGTTAAGCAGATTGAGCAACCGTGAACCGACAACCGGTAACCGATACGACAATCCCTAACGTCCCAAAAGGAGTCAGTTATGGAAACGCTATATGACTTTTTCTCCAAACCGACCGACCCCAGGCGCTACACCGGGGTAAAGGTTTCGCTGGCCTCATCGGACCAGATCCGGCAGTGGTCCCACGGGGAGATCAAAAAACCGGAGACCATCAACTACCGAACCTTCAAGCCGGAGCGTGACGGGCTCTTCTGCGCCAAGATCTTCGGGCCGACCAAGGACTACGAGTGCAACTGCGGCAAGTACAAGCGCATGAAGCACCGGGGGGTGATCTGCGAAAAATGCGGCGTCGAGGTCATCCAGTCCAAGGTGCGCCGCGAGCGCATGGGGCACATCGAGCTGGCCACGCCGGTCTCCCACATCTGGTTTCTGAAGAGCCTGCCCAGCAAGATCGGCAACCTGCTCGACATCACGCTCAAGAACATGGAGAAGGTGCTCTATTTCGACTCGTACATCGTCATCGATCCCAAGGACACCCCCTTGACCCGCGGGCAGCTGCTGTCCGACGAGAAACACCAGGAAGCCATCGAGACATACGGCGCGGGCAAGTTCGAGGCGGGCATCGGCGCCGAAGCGGTCAAGGCCCTGCTCGAAAACATCGAGCTGGATCAGCTCTACCAGGAGCTGCGCAAGGACATCCGGGCCACCAACTCCGTGGCCAAGCGACAAAAACTGTCCAAGCGGCTCAAGATCGTGGATGCCTTCATGCGCTCGGGGCTCGATCCGGTCTGGATGATCATGGACGTGATCCCCGTGCTGCCGCCCGACCTGCGGCCGCTGGTGCCGCTCGAGGGCGGGCGCTTCGCCACCTCGGACCTGAACGACCTCTACCGGCGGGTGATCAACCGCAACAACCGGCTCAAGCGGCTGATGGACCTCAAGGCGCCGGAAATCATCGTGCGCAACGAAAAGCGCATGCTGCAGGAATCGGTGGATGTGCTGTTCGACAACGGCCGCCACGGCCGCGTGATCACCGGAACCAACAAGCGCCCCCTCAAATCGCTGAGCGACACCCTCAAGGGCAAGCAGGGCCGCTTCCGCCAGAACCTGCTGGGCAAACGGGTGGACTACTCCGGCCGTACCGTCATTACCGTCGGCCCCAACCTGCGGCTGCACCAGTGCGGACTGCCCAAAAAGATGGCCCTGGAGCTGTTCAAGCCGTTCGTTTACTACCGCCTGGAACAAAAAGGGCTTGTCTCGACGGTAAAAAGCGCCAAGAAAATGGTCGAACGCGAGATACCGGAGGTGTGGGACACCCTGGACGAGGTCGTCAAGGAGTACCCGGTGATGCTCAACCGGGCCCCGACCCTGCACCGCCTGGGGATTCAGGCCTTCGAGCCCACCCTGATCGAAGGCAAGGCCATCCAGCTGCACCCGCTGGTCTGTACGGCCTTCAACGCCGACTTCGACGGCGACCAGATGGCCGTGCACGTGCCGCTGTCGGTCGAGTCCCAGATCGAAGCCCGGGTCCTGATGCTGTCCAGCAACAACATCCTTTCGCCGGCCAACGGCAGCCCGATCATCGTGCCCAGCCAGGACATCGTTCTGGGCCTGTACTACATGACGCGCGGCAAGGACGGCTGCAAGGGGGCCGGCAAGCTGTTTTCCAACCCCGGCGAGGTGCGCGCAGCCTACGACGACCGGGTGGTCGACCTGCACGCCAACATCACCGTGCGCATCGACGGCCAACGCGTGGAAACCACCGTGGGGCGGATCCTGCTGTGGGAGATCATGCCCAAAGAGGAGGTCGTGCGCCTGCGCCACATCCAGCTCGGCGATGCCAAATCCATGGCCCCGGTGGCCAAAAAAGCCCTGGCCGGCGACGACTTTTCCGAACTCGTCGCCGCTTATTCCCAAAGCCCCGACAGCGCCAACGACGGCGAGATCGGTCTGCTGCGCAAGGTCGAATTCGAGCAGGTGTTCGGGGCGGAATCCGCCGATGCGGATGCCGTGTTCGCCCTGAACGAAGGCGATATCTCACCGGTGATCGCGGCCGATTCAACGGCCCATCTGTTCCAGGTAATGGAGCGGCGGCCGGAGATTCCCTTCGACATCGTCAACCGGGTCATGGACAAGGGCGCCCTGCGCGAGCTGGTCGACTACGTCTACCGCAACCTGGGTGCCAAGGCCACGGTGATCCTGTCCGACCGGCTCAAGGACATCGGCTACAAGTACTCCACCAAGGGCGGCCTCTCCATCTCCATCGATGCCATGATCATCCCCGACAAGAAAGGCGAGATCCTCAAGCGTGCCGATTTGCAGGTGGTCGAGATCGGCCGCCAATACACCGAGGGCCTGATCACCCAGGGGGAGAAATACAACAAGGTGGTGGACATCTGGGCCAAGGCCACCGACGATGTGGCCAACGAGATGATGGACGCCATGAAGGTCGAACCCGCCTACGACGTCGACGGCAATCCCCAGTTGAGCGAATCCGGCCAGCCGCTGCTGCGGGAGAGCTTCAACCCCATCTACATGATGGCCGACTCGGGCGCCCGGGGCAGCAAGGATCAGATGCGGCAGCTGGCCGGTATGCGCGGGTTGATGGCCAAGCCCTCCGGGGAGATCATCGAGACGCCCATTCAGGCCAATTTCCGCGAAGGCCTGTCGGTGCTGCAGTACTTCATCTCCACCCACGGCGCCCGCAAGGGGCTTGCCGACACCGCCTTGAAGACCGCCAACTCGGGATACCTGACCCGTCGCCTGGCCGATGTGGCCCAGGACTGCGCCGTGGTCGAGCACGACTGCGGCACCACCGAAGGGGTCGAGGTGGAGCCGCTTATGGAAGGCGGCGAGGTGATTCAGCGCCTCAGCGAGCGCATCCTGGGCCGCACGACCGTCGAACGACATCCTGGACCCGTTTACCGACGAGGTGATCGTGCGCGCCGGCAAGGAGATCGACGAAAACGACGCCCAGAAAATCGAAAACGCCGGCGTCACCACCGTTCTGATTCGCACCGTCCTGACCTGCCGCACGAAATACGGTGTGTGTGCCAAGTGCTACGGCCGGGACCTGGCCCACGGCCGAACCGGTGGAGATGGGGCAGGCCGTGGGCATCCTGGCGGCCCAGTCCATCGGCGAGCCGGGAACGCAGCTGACCATGCGGACCTTCCACATCGGCGGTACGGCCAGCCGACGTGTCGAGCAGGCCGACATTCGGGCGCGCACGGCCGGGCAGATCAAGTTCGTGGACCTGAACGTGGTCAAGAATGCCGACAACGAGCTGATCGTCATGAACCGGCGCGGCGGCGAGTTCGCCATCGTCAATGAAACCGGGCGCGAGCGCGAACGCTTCCCGGTCATCTACGGCGCCCACATCGTGGTGCAGGAGGGCCAGACCGTGAAACCGGGGGATCTGCTGGCCCCGTGGGACCCGTTCACCACACCGATCATCACCGAGGTGAACGGTGTCGTCAAATTCGGTGACCTGGTGCCCGGCAAGACGATTCAGGAAAAGGTGGATCCGGTCACCGGCAAATCGAGCCGCACGGTCATCGAATCCAAGACGGCCGAAGAGCGCCCGCGCATCTCCATCAAGGGCGAGGACGGCAAGACATCCAAACTCTCCAAGGGGTCGGGCATGGCGCGCTACATGCTGCCGGTGGACGCCATCGTGCTGGTCGAAGAGGGCGATCCGGTCAAGGCCGGCGACATTATCGCCAAGCTGCCCCGGGCCACCACCAAGACCAAGGACATCACCGGCGGTCTGCCGCGCGTGGCCGAGCTCTTCGAGGTGCGCAAGCCCAAGGAGATGGCCGTGTTGAGCGAGATCGACGGCTACGTCTCGATCTCCAAGGCCACCAAGAAAGGCAAGCAGCAGCGTGACCATCACGCCGGTGGACGTGGGCGAAAAGAAAGAGTACCTGATCCCGCGCGGCAAACACATCAACGTCTACGAAGGCGATTACGTGCGGGCCGGCGAGCCGCTCATCGGCGGCGCCTCCAATCCGCAGGACATCCTCAAGATCAAGGGCGAGGTGGCCCTGGCCAAGTATCTGGTGGATGAGGTTCAGGAGGTCTACCGGCTCCAGGGCGTGCGCATCAACGACAAGCACATCGAAGTCATCGTTCGGCAGATGATGCGCCGCGTCAAGGTCATCGACATCGGCGACACGGATTTCATTCTGGAAGAGCAGGTGGACAAGATCGTCTTCGAAGAGGCCAACGAGGCCATCATCGCCGAGGGCGGCAAGCCGGCCGTCGCCGAACCCTTGATTCTGGGAATCACCAAGGCCTCCTTGAGCACCGACAGCTTCATCTCGGCCGCCTCGTTCCAGGAAACCACCAAGGTGCTGACCGACGCCAGCATTGCCGGCGCCGAGGACAACCTGCGCGGCCTCAAGGAAAACGTGATCATGGGGCGCATCATTCCGGCCGGAACGGGGGTGCCCGCCTACCGCGACCTGGCCGTGACGGCCAGTGCCGCCGAGGGGGGCAGCGGCGGCGGAAGCCGCTAAAAATTATCTTGACAAGCAAAGGTTAAAAATATACTTATGCGGTTTCTGTGCGCCAAGGAAATCGATCATAATGATGAGTTGAAGGGAAAAAAATGCCAACGATCAACCAGCTAGTGCGTAAGGGCCGCAAACGCATTGAGAAGAAGACCAATACCCCGGCCTTGAAGGGGGCGCCTCAAAAACGGGGGGTCTGCACACGCGTCTACACCTCGACGCCCAAAAAGCCCAACTCGGCCCTGCGCAAGGTCGCCAGGGTCCGCCTGACCACCGGTGTGGAGGTCACGGCTTACATTCCGGGTATCGGCCACAACCTGCAGGAGCACTCCGTCGTCCTGGTGCGCGGCGGACGCGTCAAGGACCTGCCCGGTGTACGCTACCACATCGTGCGCGGAACGCTGGACACCCTGGGCGTGGACGGGCGGCGGCAGGGACGTTCCAAGTACGGTGCCAAGCGGCCCAAGTGATCTGGCTGACAGTCGACTTTTAACCCAATGGTGTGAGTTATGCCGAGAAGAAGAGAAGTGCCGGAACGGGTGATTATCCCGGACGCCAAATATAGCAGCAAGCTGGTCTCCAAATTCATTGCCTCCGTGATGCGCGATGGCAAGAAGAGTACTGCCGAGTCTTTGCTGTACGGAGCTTTCGACATCATCAGTGAGAAAACCAGCGACGACCCGGTCAAGGTGTTCGAAAAGGCCTTGGAGAATGTCAAGCCCATGATCGAGGTGAAGTCGCGTCGGGTCGGCGGTTCCACTTACCAGGTGCCCACCGAGGTCCATCCCTCCCGGCGGACGGCGCTGGGGATTCGATGGATCATCGGGTATGCCCGCGGGCGCGGCGAAAAAGGGTTCGGCGCCCGGCTGGCCGGCGAACTGATGGATGCCGCCAATGGGCGTGGGGCCGCCGTCAAGAAGCGCGAGGACACGCACAAGATGGCCGAGGCCAACAAGGCGTTTGCCCACTACCGCTGGTAACGATCATCCATTGTCCACATATTATCCGCATGAGGTTTTGAGCGCTGCTCGGGCCGCCGAGTCAACGACGATCAAAGCCTTTTGCCTTGTTGGGGCGACAGTCCCTGCTTAGAGGAGGGCCGGGAGATGGCGAAGCAAAAATTTGAGAGGACGAAGCCGCACGTAAACGTAGGGACGATCGGTCACATCGACCATGGGAAGACGACCTTGACGGCCGCGATCACGAAGCTGTGCGGCATGAAGGGGTTGGCGGATTTCATTCCCTTCGATCAGATCGACAAGGCGCCCGAGGAGAAGGAGCGCGGGATCACGATCGCGACGGCCCACGTGGAGTACCAGACGGCCAATCGCCATTACGCGCACGTGGACTGCCCGGGTCATGCGGACTACATCAAGAACATGATCACGGGGGCGGCGCAGATGGACGGGGCGATCCTGGTGGTGGGCGCGGACGACGGTCCGATGCCGCAGACGCGCGAGCACATTCTTCTGGCGCGTCAGGTGGGCGTTCCGCGGATCATCGTCTTTTTGAACAAGTGCGACATGGTGGACGACGAGGAGCTGATCGAGCTGGTGGAGCTGGAGTTGCGGGAGCTGCTGGACAAATACGAGTTTCCGGGCGACGACACGCCGATCATCCGGGGCAGCGCGTTGAAGGCCCTGGAGACCGAAGATGCGGATTCGGCGGACGCCAAGTGCATTTTCGAGCTGTTGGATGCGGTCGACAGCTACATTCCGGAGCCGGAGCGCGACGTGGACAAGCCGTTTTTGATGCCGATCGAGGACGTGTTCAGCATCTCGGGCCGCGGGACGGTGGTGACGGGCCGCGTGGAGCGCGGGATCATCCACGTGGGCGACAATGTGGAGATCGTGGGCATCCGGGAGACGACCAAGACGGTGTGCACGGGGGTGGAGATGTTCCGCAAGCTGCTTGACGAGGGTCAGGCGGGCGACAACATCGGGGTGCTGCTGCGGGGCACCAAGCGCGACGAGGTGGAGCGCGGTCAGGTGGTGTCGGCGCCGGGGTCGATCACGCCGCACACGAAGTTCAAGGCCGAAGCGTACATTTTGAGCAAGGAAGAGGGCGGTCGCCACACGCCGTTTTTCAATGGTTACCGGCCGCAGTTTTATTTTCGGACGACGGACGTGACGGGGATTTTGAATCTGCCGGAGGGCGTTGAGATGGTGATGCCGGGCGACAACGTGGCCATCACGGCCGAGCTGATCACGCCGATCGCCATGGAAAAGGAGCTTCGGTTCGCGATTCGCGAAGGCGGCCGAACGGTGGGTGCCGGCGTCGTCAGCGAGATAATTGAATAAAGAGAAAGTCGATAACGATGATAATGAACGCCAAAATCCGGATCCGGCTCAAGGCTTACGACCACAAGCTTCTTGACCAGTCGGCCAGCGACATCTTCGACACGGCCCGTAAGACCGGCGCCAGGGTCGTGGGCCCGATTCCCCTGCCAACGGAAATCAACAAGTTCTGCGTCCTGCGGTCACCCCACGTGGACAAAAAATCGCGCGAACAGTTCGAGATGCGGACCCACAAACGGCTGCTCGATATTCTCGAGCCGACCCAGCAGACCGTCGATGCGCTGATGAAACTGGATCTGTCTCCCGGCGTCGACGTCGAGATCAAACTTTAGCACGGGATAAAGACGATGTGTAACGGACTGATCGCTAAAAAATTGGGCATGACATCGGTGTTCGCGGCCAATGGGCAATATGTTCCCGTCACGGTCTTGCAGGCCGGGCCGTGTGTCGTGACCCAGATTAAAAAGGACGAAACCGACGGGTACCAGGCGCTGCAGCTGGGCTTCGGCCCCAAGAAGGCCTCCAAGACCAGCAAGCCGCTCCAGGGGCACTTCCAGAAAAGCGGAGACCTGTGCTTTGCCACCGTCAAGGAGGTCGCGGTGAAGGATCCCGAGGCCTTTAGCGTGGGACAGGCTGTCGGGTCCGAAATTTTTGCGGTGGGCGAGAAGGTCAATGTCACCGGAACCTCCAAGGGGCGGGGATTCGCCGGTGTCATGAAGCGCCACGGATTTGGCGGCGGCCGCGCAACCCACGGCTGCAAGAGCCACCGCGTGCCCGGTTCCATCGGTTGCAGTGCCTGGCCTTCCAAGGTGATTCGGGGCAAACGGATGCCCGGACAGTACGGCGTCGAGACCAAGACCGTCCGAAATCTGGAAATCGTTGACATCCGGCCCGATGAAAACCTCATCCTTGTCAAAGGGCCTGTCCCCGGGAGCCGCTCCGGAATGGTAACGATCAACAAAGTCCTGTTCGCCTAACCGCCGGGACTCATGCTGCCTGCAATGCGACGGTTTGCCACCGGCATCCGTTCGATCGCACAGGGCACAGTGAACGAGGAGCATTATGGCTGTTGTCGATGTAGTAAACATTGCCGGAGAAGTCGTTTCCCAGGCTGAACTGAACGACGCGATTTTCAGCGTTCCGGTCAAAAAGAGTGTCCTGCACCAGGTCGCCACGGCCCAGCTGGCCGCCAAGCGGTCAGGTACGGCGTCGGTCAAACGCCGCTCCGACGTTGCCGGCAGCCGCCGCAAGCTCTACCGACAGAAAGGCACCGGGCGGGCCCGCAAAGGCGATATCAAATCACCGGTTCTGCGGGGCGGTGGCGTGGTGTTCGGGCCCAGCGTGAGGGACTACTCCCAAAAGGTGCCCAAGAAAGTCAGAAAGCTGGCCCTCAAGATGGCCTTGAGCTGCAAAGTTCGCGACCGGCAGGTGATCGTGGTCGACCAGATGGCGCTTGACGCGATCAAGACCAAGGTGATGGCCGGCATCGTGAAACAACTCGACGCCGAAAAAGCCCTGATCGTCACCGGGGAGAAAAACGACAACCTGGCATTGTCCTCGCGCAATTTGCCCGGCATCAAGGTCCTGCAGCCGGAAGGGATCAATGTCTACGACATTTTGAAATATCCGAAGCTGGTTCTCGTTCAGCCGGCAATTGCGGGCATAGAGGGGAGATTGGGCTGATGAATCCGTACGACATCATTAAACGACCGGTCATCACCGAAAAGACCAATATCCAGAAAGAGGAGAACAATCAGATCTCCCTGGAGGTCGACAAGCGCGCCAACCGGGTCGAGATTACCCGGGCCGTCGAGACCGTATTCAATGTCAAGGTCGCCAAGACGCGCACGGCCCATGTCCAAGGCAAGATCAAGCGCCGCGGCCGCATCCTGGGCAAACGCAAGGATTGGAAGAAGGCGATTGTCACCCTGATGCCCGGTGAACGGATCGATTTTTTTGAAGGTGTATAGACGCTAGGAGTTAACGATGGCACTTAAAAAAGTCAAACCGACCAGCCCGGGACGCCGTTTCCAGAACTACGCCGGTTTTGAGGAGATCACCAAGCGCACGCCCGAAAAGCGCCTGGTCTCCATCCTCAAAAAATCGGGCGGTCGCAACGCCAACGGCCGCATCACCAGCCGTCGGCGCGGGGGCGGTCACAAACGCTACTACCGCATCATCGATTTCAAACGCAACAAGGACGGCATTCCGGCCAAGGTCGCTGCCATCGAGTACGATCCCAACCGTTCGGCGCGGATCGCCTTGCTCAACTACGCCGACGGTGAAAAGCGATATATCATCGCGCCCCTGCGGCTGTCTGTGGGCGACACGGTGATGTCGGGGCCCGAGGCGGACATTCAACCGGGCAACGCCTTGCCGCTGGCCAGCATCCCCTTGGGCACCCACATCCACAACATCGAACTGCGCATCGGCAAGGGGGGGCAAATCGTCCGCAGCGCCGGAACCTTTGCACAGCTGATGGCCAAGGAAGACCGCTACGCCCTGGTCAAGCTGCCCTCCGGTGAGGTGCGCATGGTGCTGCTCAACTGCAAGGCCACCATCGGGCAACTGGGCAACGTCACGCACGAGAACATCTCGCTTGGAAAAGCGGGCCGCAACCGATGGAAGGGACGCCGGCCCAAAGTCCGCGGCGTTGCCATGAACCCGGTCGACCACCCCATGGGCGGCGGTGAAGGCCGCTCGTCCGGCGGACGCCATCCCTGTTCGCCCTGGGGGGTTCCGACCAAAGGGTTCCGGACGCGTAAGAACAAGCGCACCGATCGTTTTATCGTCAAGCGGCGCGCCAAATAAGATCGATTTCCCGAAACGGCCGGCGCGACCGGCCGATGTTTCGGATGGATATGGATTATCAGCAGGAGACATCATGCCACGCTCGTTGAAAAAAGGTCCTTTTATCGACCAGAAGCTTTTCAAGAAAGTGACCGAAGCGCAGAGCAGCCGCAGCAACCAGGTGGTCAAGACCTGGTCGCGTCGGTCGACCGTTCTGCCTGAAATGGTGGGAATCACCCTGGCGGTGCACAACGGCCGCAAATTCATTCCCGTGTTCGTCACCGAAAACATGGTCGGTCATAAGCTGGGTGAGTTTTCTCCGACGCGGACCTACTACGGGCACGCCGCCGACAAGAAATCGAAGATCAGAAAATAACAAAAGGAAGGCCCTAAATGGAGGTCAGAGCTACACAACGATACGTGCGCATCGCACCTCAAAAGGTGCGCATGATCGCCGATGCCATCAAGGGAAAACCGGCCGAGGCGGCGATCAGTGCGCTCAAGTTCATGCCGCAAAAATCCGCGGGCATGGTCGAAAAGATCGTACGCTCCGCGGTCGCCAATGCCGACCAGAACACGAGCATCGATGTCGACGACCTGGTGGTTGCCAATCTGATCGTCGATCAGGGACCGTCCTTGAAGCGATTCAGGGCGAGAGCAAGGGGAAGAGGGGCGCGCATACTCAAAAGAACCGCTCACATCACTGTCGTGTTAGCCGAGGGTTCGGTATAGCAAAAGGAGAGAAGCTTGGGCCAGAAAGTCAACCCGATATCGTTGAGGCTGGGGATCGTCAAGACCTGGGAATCCCGATGGTTTGCCGGAAAGAAGTACGCGGATTACATCTTTGAGGATTATCAGATCCGGAAGTTCATCAAGGAGAAGCTGCATCACGCCGGCGTCGCGAAAATTGAAATCGAACGATCCACCCGACGGGTTCGACTGCGGATCTTCACCGCCCGCCCGGGCATTGTCATCGGCAAGAAGGGCTCGGAAATCGAAAAGCTCAAGAAGTCTCTCGAGGGCCGCGTCAGCCAAGAGGTCCTGATCGACATCCAGGAGATCCGCAAGCCGGAGGTGGACGCCCAGCTGGTGGCCGAAAACGTGGCCATGCAGATCGAACGGCGCGTCGCTTTTCGGCGGGCCATGAAGCGCGGGGTGTCATCGGCCATGCGCTTCGGTGCCCAGGGCGTCAAAATCATCTGCTCCGGTCGACTGGGTGGGGCTGAAATGGCCCGGACGGAGTGGTACCGCGAAGGCCGGGTCCCGCTGCACACCTTGCGGGCCGACATCGATTACGGTTTTACGCAGGCCCGTACGACCTACGGGGCTATCGGGATCAAGGTGTTCGTGTTCCATGGTGAAATTCTAAAAAAGGATAAAGCCGAAATCAGTGCTTAGGCTTGTGGGAGACTGGAAATGCTGAGTCCCAAGAAAGTTAAATACCGTAAAAGCCAAAAGGGGCGCATGAAAGGGCTTGCCTACCGAGGCAGCGACCTGAATTTTGGCGAATTTGGCCTGCAGGCGGTCGACTGCGGCCGAATCTCCTCCAAACAGATCGAAGCCGCCCGTATCGCCATGACCCGTCATGTCAAAAGGGGGGGGAAAATCTGGATTCGACTTTTTCCCGACAAACCCTTTACGAAGAAGCCGGCTGAAGTCCGAATGGGTAAAGGCAAGGGCGCACCCGAAGGGTGGGTCGCCGTCATCCGACCGGGGCGCGTGCTCTACGAGATGACCGGCGTCACCCGGGAGATGGCCAAAGAAGCCCTGCGCCTGGCAGCCCACAAGCTTCCCATCAAGACCCGGTTTGTGGAGAGGAGCGAGGGATCATGAAAGCGACCGAAATCAGAGACCTGAGTGCCGAGGAGCTTCGGCAGAAGGTCACCGATCTGAAGGAAACCCTGTTCAATCTTCGTTTTCAACATGAAATCGGTCAGTTGGAGAACCCCAAAAAGATTGGGGAAACCAAAAAAGACATTGCCCGACTGAAAACCATATTGAACCAACAAACACCCTAATACGACAAAGACGAAGATGCGGTCATGAAAAATCGTGGAATCAGAAGACAACTCATCGGCACCGTGGTCAGCGACAAAATGGAAAAAACCGCCGTGGTTCAGGTCGAACGGCTGGTCAAGCATCCAATGTACAAGAAATACATCCGCCGACGCAACAAATTTGCCGCCCATGACAAGGACAATCGTTGCAGCATCGGGGACCGGGTGATGATTACCGAATCCCGGCCGATCAGTAAACTCAAACGATGGCGGGTCACCAACATTCTTGAAAAAGCGGTGTAGCCATAAAGGACGATTGATATGATTCAGGCCGAAACAAGACTTACCGTGGCGGACAACTCCGGTGCGCGGTCTCTATACTGCATCAAGGTGCTGGGCGGATCCAAAAGGCGGTATGCGGGAATTGGCGACATCATCGTGGTGGCGGTAAAAGAAGCCATCCCCAATGCCAAGGTGAAAAAAGGCGACGTTCTCAAGGCGGTGGTTGTCAGAACCAAGAAAGAGATTCGACGGCCGGATGGATCCTTCATTCGATTCGACGACAACTCCGCCGTGCTGATCAACAACCAGCGTGAACCTCTCGGCACCCGTATTTTCGGGCCGGTCGCCCGGGAACTGCGCGCCAAGCGTTTCATGAAAATTGTTTCCCTTGCACCCGAGGTGCTTTAATTTCAGGCCCCGCTTCGTGGAGAAAACGAATGAAGAGCGACGCAATAAAAATAAAAAAAGATGACAAGGTCAAGATCATCGCCGGCAAGGACAAAGGCAAGGTCGGCAAGGTTCTCAAAGTCATCGGCAAAAAAAACCGTCTTCTGATCGAGAACATCAACGTGGTCAAACGGCACACGAAGCCCAATGCTCAGAACCGTCAAGGCGGGATCCTCGAGAGCGAAGCGCCCATTCACTGGTCCAATGTCATGTTGATGTGCAGCAAGTGCATCGAACCCGTGCGGGTGAAGACCAAAACTCTGGATGATGGAAAAAAGGTCCGGTATTGCCAAAAGTGCAGCGAGATCATCGATGCCTAGGATCGGCTTAACGGCGAGGCCCGCGGAGGAAAATCATGTCACAGCTTAAAACATATTACGACCAGACGGTGGTGCCGGAACTGAAGGAGACCTTCAACTACACCAATCCCATGCAGATCCCCAAAATCGAAAAAATCGTGCTCAACATGGGGCTGGGAGAAGCGATTCACAACATCAAGATCATCGATTCGGCCGTTGCGGAGCTCAAACTGATCTCCGGGCAGCAACCGGTGGTCACGCGGGCCAAAAAGTCCATCGCCGCCTTCAAACTGCGCGAGGGGATGCCGATCGGCTGCATGGTCACCTTGCGCAAGAACCGCATGTACGATTTTCTCAACAAGCTGATCAACGTTGCCCTGCCGCGCGTCAGGGACTTTCGGGGTATCTCCGGCAAAGCTTTTGACGGGGCCGGCAACTACTCGCTCGGAATCAAGGAACAGCTGATTTTCCCCGAAATCGATTACGATAAAATCGATAAAATCAAAGGGTTGAATATCAGCATCGTGACATCGGCCAAGAGTGACGAAGAGGGCAAAGCGCTCCTCAAACTGATGGGGATGCCGTTCAAGAACTAAATCATACCTGGTGATTACAAGGAGACAGCATTGGCGAAGACATCACTCAGAGAGAAGGTGAAACGGAAACCGAAGTTCGGCGTAAGGGCCTACAACCGGTGCCCGATCTGCGGAAGGCCACGCGCATTCATCCGGAAATTCGGCATCTGCCGGATTTGCTTCCGTGACCTGGCTTCCCAGGGAAAACTTCCTGGCGTGGTGAAGTCCAGTTGGTAATCACCCCATGCGAATAACCAATAAATGTAGGAAAGATCAATGAGCGATCCGATTGCCGACATGTTAACCCGCATCAGAAACGCCGGGAAGGCCAAACACAACAGCGTGGACATTCCCGGGTCCAAAATAAAGACGGAGATCGCCAAGGTCCTCAAGGAATCGGGCTACATCCGCAACTACAAGTTCGTCGAAGATGGCAAGCAGGGTACCCTGCGGGTCTATATCAAATATACGAGCGCCAACACCAATGCCATCATCCACATCGAGCGGATCAGCAAACCCAGTCGGCGGACCTACCTGAATGCCCGGTCCGTTGAACCAGTCTACAACGGCATGGGGACCGCGATCATGTCAACCTCGCAGGGGGTGATGACAGACAAGACGGCCAGGGAAAAGAACATCGGCGGCGAGGTGCTCTGCACCGTTTGGTAGGGCCGACAGGGCCCCAAAACCCAAGTTTTCGGTTCCGCTCGAATCACGGATGTTGACAGGCAACAGACAAGAGGAACGTTAAATGTCTCGAGTAGGCAAAAAAATTATCCATATCCCGGAAAAGACCCGTCTCGACTTCAATGACCGCGTCCTGGTGGTCAAGGGAGAGAAGGGGACCCTGACCAGACCCATTCACCCGGCGGTTGAACTGGCCATCGAAGAGAAGACGGTTTCCGTGACCATCAGCCGGGAAGACCGCAAAACGCGGGCGCTTCAGGGCCTGACCCGGAGTCTGGTGGCCAACATGGTCGACGGCGTCAGCAAGGGATTCGAACGGACGCTGGAGATCAACGGCATCGGCTACCGGGCCGAGATGAAGGGCAACGCGATCGTTTTGAACCTGGGATATTCGCACCCCATCGATTTTCCGCTGCCCGAGGGTGTCAGCGCCACCGTCGACAAAAACAATGTCATCAAGCTGTCGGGTATCGACAAGGAAAAAATCGGACAGACGGCGGCTTCGATCAGGAAGCTCAGAAAACCGGAGCCCTACAAGGGCAAGGGCGTAAAATACGCCGAAGAGCATATTCAGCGCAAGGCCGGCAAAACCGGAACCAAGTAGTGAGCCGTCCTGGACGGCGTGCGACCGCTGCGCTGCGTGACCGTCGATTGTCGACCATCAAAGGAATCGAAAATGGGTTCAACCAACGAAAAGAAGAAAATCTGGCTTAAGCGTAAGAAGCGAATCAGCAAACGGATCAACAGCACCCCGGAAAGACTCCGGTTGAGCGTCTTCAGAAGCGCCAGGCACATCTATGGCCAGATCATCGATGACACGACCGGTACGACCGTTGTGGCGGCCAGCAGTGTCGAAAAAGCCGTACAGGAACAGCCTCCTTTCGACAGCAAGGTTGCCAAGGCGGTCTTTACCGGCAAGTTGCTGGCGCAGCGGGCCATGGACAAGGGGGTCAAGAAAGTCGTGTTCGATCGCAACGGATTCTTGTATCACGGGCGAATCAAGGCCTTGTCCGACGGCGCCCGGGAAGCGGGGCTGGATTTTTAGTTTATTCCACTCAAGGAGGCAGACCTTTGTTCAAGCAAGATACAGATGACAACCAACTGATCGACAAGGTCGTTCATATCAGCCGCGTTGCCAAGGTGGTCAAGGGCGGCCGCCGTTTCAGCTTCAGTGCCATTGTCGTTGTCGGCGACGGCGAGGGCAGTGTCGGCTATGGACTCGGCAAAGCCGGAGAGGTGCCCGAAGCGATCCGCAAAGGCGTCGAAAAGGCCAAAAAGACCATGGTCAAGGTGCCCTTGAACGAAGGTACGGTCCCCTTCAAGGTGATTGGCCGGTACGGCGCGGGGCGGGTGATGCTCAAGCCGGCCTCGGAGGGAACCGGGGTTATCGCCGGTGGAGCGGTGCGGGCCGTGCTCGAAGCGGTGGGCGTCCAGAATATTTTGACCAAATGCATGGGAACCAACAATCCGCACAATGTTGTCAAGGCGACGGTCGACGGGTTGAAACAGCTGGAGAGCCCTGAGTCGGTTGCCGCCAGGCGCGGACTCAGCGTTCAGGACCTGAAATAAGGAACACCAACGATGAGCGGGCACATTAAAATCACCCTGGTGAAAAGCATGATCGGTCGCCCCGAGAAACACCGCAAGGTTCTGCGGGGGATGGGGCTTACCAAACTGAATCGCAGCGTTGAACTGCAAAATACCCCCGCTGTGAGGGGCATGGTCCAAAAGGTATCCCACCTGGTGGTTGCCGAGGAGACATCATCATGAGACTCGACGATCTGGCCCCTGAAATCGGCCAGCGAAAAACAAAAAAGCGCCTGGGCCGCGGCGTCGGCTCGGGCTCCGGTAAAACCGCCGGCAGGGGAAGCAAGGGGCAAAACGCCCGTTCGGGCGGTGGTGTGCGGCCCGGTTACGAGGGTGGCCAGATGCCGATTCACCGTCGATTGCCCAAAAGAGGGTTTAAGAATCACTTCAAAAAAGTCTACGCCCTCGTCAACGTTCACGATCTGAATCGGTTTGCAGACCAGGCCGTGGTCGACGACGTGGCCCTGATCAAAAGCGGCCTGGTCAAAGGCGATCGCGATGGCATCAAGATCCTCGGCAAGGGCGACCTGCAGGTTGCGCTCACCTTGCGGGTCAATAAAATCAGCGCGGGTGCCAGACAAAAAATCGAAGCCGCCGGCGGAAAGATAGAGGTCATCTGAAGATGGTTGGCAGCGGATTCGGAAACATTTTTAAAATCCCTGAACTTAAAAAGCGGATTTTCTACACGCTGGCCTTGCTTTTCGTGTACCGGATCGGTGTCCACGTGCCGACGCCCGGGATCGATACCGTTGCCCTGGCTTCCTTTTTCGCCCAGATGGAAGGAACCATTTTCGGCATCTTCAACATGTTTTCCGGCGGTGCCCTGGAGCAGCTGTCAGTTTTCGCCCTGGGCATCATGCCGTACATCAGCGCCTCGATCATTTTACAACTGTTGACCGTGGTCATCCCCCATCTGGAGCGCTTGAAAAACGAAGGAGAGCAGGGCCGCAAAAAGATCACCCAGTACACCCGCTACGGTACCGTCGTACTCAGCATCATCCAGGGCTTCGGCATCAGTGTCGGTCTCGAGAGCATGACCTCTCCCGGCGGCGCCGCGATCGTCCTTGCCCCCGGGTGGGGATTCCGGCTGATGACGGTCCTGACCTTGACCGCCGGGACCGCCTTCATCATGTGGCTGGGCGAACAGATCACCGAGCGGGGCATCGGCAACGGCATCTCGCTGATCATTTTCGCCGGTATCGTGGCGCGCTTGCCGGCCGCCGTGATGAACACCTTCCGCCTGGTTTCGACCGGCGAGATGAATGTCTTCGCCCTGGTCGTCCTCGCGGTTCTGATGATCGCCGTGGTGGGCTTTATCATCTTCGTGGAACAGGGACAGCGGCGCATTCCGGTCCAGTACGCCAAGCGGGTGGTCGGTCGACGCATGTACGGGGGACAGAGCACGCACCTGCCCTTGAAGATCAACACCTCGGGCGTTATTCCGCCCATTTTTGCATCGTCGATCATCATGTTTCCGGCCACCATCGCCAGTTTCATCACGATTCCCTGGATGAAATCCATCGCCGATGCCATGCATCCGGGCAACCTTTTTTACGAGCTGCTCTACGTCGGCTTCATCTTCTTCTTCTGCTACTTTTACACCGCGGTGACCTTCAATCCGGTCGACGTGGCCGACAACATGAAGAAGAACGGCGGTTACATTCCCGGAATCCGGCCCGGGAAGCGAACGGCCGATTACATCGACCGGGTCTTGACGCGGATTACCCTCGGCGGCGCCATTTATGTGTCGGCGGTGTGCGTGCTGCCCTCAATTCTGATTTCACGGTTTAACGTGCCTTTCTATTTTGGCGGCACCGCGTTGCTGATCGTTGTTGGCGTGGCGATCGATACCGTCGCTCAGATGGAGTCGCACATGCTGACCCGGCATTACGAAGGCTTTCTCAAAAAAGGTGGTATCCGGGGGCGCCGGTAGCCGCTCTAGAAAGACCGCCTGATGCAGGCCGCCGTCGGTGGAAACAAAGACAACCCGAAATGCAGGAGCCTGGCATGCCCAAGGAAGAGGCCATAAAAGTTGAAGGCATCGTGCTGGAGACACTGCCAAACGCGATGTTCAAGGTCGAGCTGGAGAACAAACACCAGGTCCTGGCGCACATCTCCGGCAAAATGAGAATGCATTTTATCAAGATATTACCCGGGGACAAAGTCACCGTGGAGCTTTCGCCCTACGATCTGTCCCGGGGGCGAATTACGTATCGGTCGAAATAGAAGATCCGTTGAACGGGAAGGCAGGTCACCGCAGCAGATACGCCTCTTTGCGGTACAAAGGAGCCAACAATGAAGGTCAGAGCGTCGGTCAGGAAAATTTGCAACAAGTGCAAAATCATCAAGCGCAAGGGAACGGTGCGCGTTATCTGCGTAAACAAGAGACACAAACAGAGGCAGGGTTAGAGGAGGTTGAGCTTTGGCAAGAATCGCTGGTGTAGACTTACCTAGACGCAAACGGATAGAAATCGGTCTGACCTATATCTACGGCATCGGAAGAACCACCTCGAACCAGATTTTGGGCAAGCTCAAGATCGATCCCAACACGAGCACGGACGACCTTTCCGAATCCGAGATCAACAGCATCCGCAAGGTCATCGACGGTGAACACAAGGTAGAAGGTGAACTGCGCACGGAAGTGTCCATGAACATCAAGCGGCTCATGGACCTGGGCTGTTATCGGGGGCTTCGGCACCGGCGCTCGCTGCCGGTGCACGGTCAGCGGACCAGCACCAACGCCAGAACGCGTAAAGGCCCCAAGCGGTCCGCTATTAAGAAAAAAGGTGCCGCCAAAAAGTAATCTTTCAGTTCCCAGGAAAAAATAAATGCCCAGAAAAACCAAGACCAAGAAAAAGGAAAGAAAGAACATCTCCAGCGGGGTTGTTCACATTCAGTCCACCTTCAACAATACGATCGTCACGATCACCGATGCCACCGGAAATGTGGTGTCCTGGTCCAGCGCCGGTGTTCATGGCTTCAAGGGATCGCGCAAGAGCACACCCTTTGCCGCGCAGCTGACGGCCGAGGATGCGGCCAAAAAGGCCCAGGAACACGGCATGAAAAGTGTTGAGGTGTATGTCAAAGGACCGGGTTCCGGCCGGGAGTCCGCCCTTCGCGCCCTTCAGGCGGCGGGTTTCAATGTCATCATGATCAAGGACGTGACTCCGATCCCCCACAACGGATGCCGGCCACCCAAGCGAAGACGGGTCTAAATGACCGGGCACCGGCGCGGCGGTTTCGGCCCGGCGCCAGGTGATGGTCTGACAATAAAAGGAGGACGAATTGGCACGATACAGAGGATCCGTCTGCAGAATCTGCCGACGCGAAAATATGAAATTGTTTTTGAAGGGAGACCGTTGTTACTCCGACAAGTGCGCCTTTGACCGCCGCGGATACGCGCCCGGCCAGCACGGACAGCGCCGTCGCGGTAAACCTTCGGACTACGGCATTCAGCTTCGTGAAAAGCAGAAGGTCAAAAATACCTACGGCCTGTCCGAAAAGCAGTTCCACCTGTTTTTCGAAAAGGCCGACCGCCAGAAAGGGATCACCGGCACCAATTTGCTGGTGCTGCTGGAACGGCGCCTGGACAACGTCGTTTATCGGCTCGGTTTTACCAATTCTCGAACCCAGGGCCGCCATTTTGTCCGGCACAACCACTTTCTGGTCAACGGCAAGCGGGTGAACATCCCCTCCTACCTCGTCAAGGTGGGCGACACGATCGAGGTAACCCAGAAGAGCAGAAGTGTTAAAGGTATCGTCGATGCGCTGGATGCGGTGGTGCGGCGCGGCATGCCCCAGTGGATCAGCGTCGACAAAGATAAATTCAAAGGCGAAGTCAAAAGCTTCCCGGTTCGCGAAGACCTTACGCTGCCGATGCAGGAGCAACTCATCGTCGAGCTCTACTCCAAGTAGGCTGAACACCAGGCGCCTGGCCTGAGACGATGTGAGCTGCGCCCTGCATTGAACATAAAATTCTTCTCGGAGAAAATGTAATGTCTAAAAACGAACTTATGTACATTAACTGGCGGGAAATGATCAAATCCGACAAGGTCCGCGTCAGCAGTACTGATTCATATGGGAAATTTGTCTGCGAGCCGCTTGAGAGAGGGTTCGGCACGACCTTGGGAAACGCCTTGAGGAGAACGATCCTCTCTTCGCTTTATGGGGCTGCGGTCGTATCCGTCCGGTTCGAATCTGTGGAACATGAGTTCAGCGTCATTCCCGGTGTGATCGAAGACGTCTCGGAGATTATCTTGAACCTCAAAGAGGTTCGCCTGAAGATGGACGATGCCACCCCCCGAACCGTCCGGATTGACGCCTCGGGGGAAGGCGTGGTCACCGCCGGCGACATTGTCAGCGACGACGGGCACGTTACGGTGTTGAACCCTGACCTCCCCCTGGCCACCTTGACCGGTGACGGCAAGCTCAACATGACCATGGTGGTCAACGTCGGCAAGGGTTATGCGCTTGCCGAAACCAACAAGGATGAAGAGGCGCCCATCGGCACGATCCCCATCGACGCCGTTTTCTCGCCGATCAAGCGCGTAAACTATGTCGTCGGCAATGCCCGCGTCGGGCAGCGCACCGACTACGACAAGCTTACCCTGGAAGTCTGGACGGACGGTTCGGTCGCGCCGGAAGACGCGGTCGCATACAGTTCGAAGATACTCAAAGAGCAGCTCAGCATCTTTATCAATTTCGATGAAGATGCCGAACCGCAGCACGACCCCGATGACGAGTCGTCCGAAACGCCTGTTTTCAACGACAACCTGTACCGCAGCGTTGAGGAACTCGAGCTTTCGGTCCGCAGCGCGAACTGCCTGAAGAACGCTGAGATCCTAAAGATTTACCAGCTGGTTCAAAAAACCGAAACCGAGATGCTCAAAACCAAAAATTTTGGTCGCAAATCACTCAATGAAATCAAGGAAGTGCTGTCGGAAATGGGACTCTCTTTGGGGATGAAACTCGACAGCTTTATGCCACCCGAAGAAACCGCGGAAGAAGAAGGGGAGTAGACGTTCCAATGAGACACAGAAAAAGCGGTGTAAAACTGAATCGGACCACAAGCCACCGGCAGGCGATGTTCAGAAACATGGTGACCAGTCTGCTCAAGCACGACCGCATTCAAACCACAGATGCAAAAGCCAAGGAGGTGCGCCGGTGGGCCGATCACATCGTCACCCTCGCCAAGCGGGGTGACCTGCACGCCAGGCGACAGGCCATGTCCATCGTTCGCGAAAAGGATGTCGTTCACAAACTTTTCGAGGAGGCCCAGGCGCGATTCGGATCCACCAACGGTGGATATACCCGGATTGTCAAGATTGGCAAGCGTGCCGGCGACGCCGCTCCCCTCACGCTCGTTGAGCTGGTCAGTGCTGACGGTCCAACGACCAGACCACCGAAAAAGGTCAAACCCGCTGCCGAAGAAAAACCGGCCCCAGCGCAGGCACAGACGGCCTCTGCTGGCACAGCGGTTGCCCAGGCCGTCGAGGAAAGCGCCGGCGAGGCCGCTGCCGACCTCAAGGGCGCAGAAACCACCGCGGTATCCGCCAGCGGTGATGCGGTTGACGATTTTCCTGTCGATGAAAAAACCAAAGATGGTGACGATTCGGCGGCAACCGAAAAGTAAGCTCACCCAATCACCGAACAAATCAAAAAAAGCCCTTTGATTACAGGGCTTTTTCTATTGTTGCCCCCGCTTTCTGAATCGCTGGACCGGATGGGCCCGAACCCGGAGCCGACGGATTTACTTTGACTTTTTTGATGTGTTTCTTTAAAAAACAAAAAGAGTGTCAGGTCGGTTAGAAAACAAGATTCGCTTTCGTCGTAAGGACGGGGCTTGTGGATATGGCCCATTTCACTCATGGTGGAACCAAAGGAGGGGCGGATGATCGGCAACAGGAACGTTAAGATTGGTTTGGTGATGTTAGTGGCCTTCGGTTTGTGGTTGAATCCCAGTTTTGCCGCACAGCCGTCGTTGGACGCATGGAAACCTGATTTCGATCCATCTGGTGCCAAGTACAAATGCATCGTTTCCAATGTTTCGCACCCCGTGATCAAAGGCGTTTATGCAGGATTTGCGATCAGAGACGAGTTGTGGAAGCGCTCCAACGGGCAGATATACATTGATTATAAACCGTTTTCGATGCTTGGCGGCGAAGTTGAGGTGCTCAATCAGCTGCAGATGGGCGCCATTCAGGGAATGGGCGTCAGTTCTGTTGCGGCGACCAATCTGGGCCCGCGCTTCGGTTTGATCAACCTTCCCTTTTTGATCGATTCTTTCGAAAAACTTGATAAATTCGTGGGATCGGGCCAATTGTTCGACCATTATATGATGGCCATGGACCACCAGGGAATCATGGGACTTGACATTACCGGCTACGGCAACTACGGCTGGGCCACCACCACGCCGGTGAAATCGATCGCCGATGCCAAAAAGGTAAAATTTCGGATCGCCGAGGCGGCCGTCAATCAGCTCAATTACAAAAACTGGGGTTTCAACCCGGTGGTGATGCCGTGGCCGGATGTGCCGGTGGCCTTGAAGCAGGGTGTCATCGACGGACTGGATCACACCCCGATGGTCTGCAATATCACCAAGAAATTCGAAGTGGCCAAGTACTTTACCCAGTTGAATTACGCTCAGGGCCTTTTCATCTGGATTTTCAACAAGGCATGGTTCGACAGCCTCCCGGCGGATCTCCAAAAAACATTCAAGGAAACGGTGCGTGACGTCTGCGCCAAAATCAGAGCCGAAACCGTTCAGCAGGAAACCGACGAGATCGAAAAGGCCAAGGCCAACGGCATCGCGTTTTTCAAGCTGTCGGATGAGGAAATGGCAATCCTGAAAAAGCAGGGTGACAAGACCCACCAGGCCTTTGCTGAGGAAATAAACAAACTTTATCCAGGAGACAACTATCGGCCGGCCAATTTCCTGGAAGAGGTTCAGAACTTCGTCGGTTACAGCCAATAAGTTCTTCAGGCTAGATCAAATCTTGGCAAAAAGGGGGTTTCCAATCATGAAACCCCCTTTTGTCTATGACGGCATGGCAAAGGACTGCTGATGATTGGCAAGATGTTCGCTGGGTTGGATAAGGCACTGTCCTTTTTCGAAGACTGGACGCTGTTTATCAGCGTGATGATGGCGTTGATCGCCCTTTTCTTTAACGTGGTGCTGCGTTACGGGTTCAACTACACCCTGGCCTGGTCCGAGGAGCTGGTCCGTGAAGTGATCATTTACACCACGTTTGTCGGATGTTGCGCCGCGGTAAAAAACCGCTCCATGATCAAGATCGATGCCTCGGTGCAACTGTTTCCAAAACTAAAAACACCCTTGACTTATTTCAGCAACCTGATGGTTCTGGCTTTTTCGGTAATGATGATGACCTATGGGTGGCAAATGGCAGCCATGCAGGCCAGAACTTTCCAAAAGACCCTGATTCTTCAGATTCCGCTGGTTTACCTGTATGCGATCTTACCATTGACCGGCGTGCTGATGTTTATTCGAACGCTGCAGGTAATTTACCAGGATTTCAAGCAGGCCGAAGCGCAAACCAAAAGCCCCTGAGACAACCGGAACGGAAAAGACACGGAGATATTCTTTTTATGCAATTGAGCGACGTGATCCTCCTTTTGATTCTGTTGGGTTGTATGGCCTCCTACATTCCCGTTTTCATGTGTCTTTTTTTTACTGCCGTGTTCGGGTTCCTGCTCTTTACCGACATCCCCTTGCTCTTGCTGTTCCAAACCATTTTTCGGAGCATGGATAATTTTGCCCTGGTCGTGGTGCTCTTTTTCATTTTATGCGGCAACATCATGACCGCCGGATCCATTGTCGAAAAATTGATAAAAGTGGCCAATGCGATGGTCAGTTGGCTGCCGGGCGGATTGGGTATGGCAGGCGTTTTGGCCTGCGGACTCTTCGGCGCCATATCCGGGTCTACCGTCGCCACCGTGGTGGCATTGGGCGGCTTCATGATTCCGGCACTCCTGGAAAATGGGTATCCGGAAAAGTACACCCTGGGATTGATGACCACGTCGCCCAATCTTGGCGTTATCATACCGCCGAGTATCGGCATGATTCTCTTCTCCATGATCAGCAACGTGTCCCTGGAAGGTCTGTTTCTCACCGGATTTCTGCCCGGCGTGCTGATCATGCTCCTGACGTGCCTTTACTCTTACTTTTTCTTTCGCAAGAAAAAAGAGATCGTCCGCATGCCAGTCCCCTCGATCAAGGACACCATTGCCGTGTTAAAGGAGGGGTTCTGGTCTCTGATGCTGCCGGTTATCATTTTCGGAGGGATTTTTTCGGGTGTCTTTACCGCCAACGAGGCGGCGGTGGTGGCCTGTGTGTACGCCTTCATCGTCGAACTGTGGATCCACAAATCCTTGAAGTTCGCTCAGGTCAAGCAGATCACGGTCAATTCGGCGGTCACGTCGGCGACGTTGCTGATCATCGTGGCCGGGGCCACCTGTTTCGGGCGTCTGCTGACCCTGGAGAACATTCCGGGCCGCATCACCGAGACGGTCCTGTCCGCCATCACCTCGCCGGTCGTTTTTCTGATCGCCATGAACATGATGCTGCTGGTGGTGGGCATGTTCATGGACATCATTTCGGCCACCATGATTCTGGGCCCGGTGTTTTTGCCCATGCTCAACGCATTCGACGTCAATTGGATGCACTTCGGGCTGATCATGACCGTGAACCTGGCGATCGGCTATTGCACGCCCCCCATGGGGGTCAGCCTCTATATCACCGGCGCCATCGCCAATCGGGACCTGATCTACGTGTCCAAGGCGGTCTTGCCGTTTATCGCCATCCAGATGCTGGTGCTTCTGTTGATGACCTTCTTTCCCGAGGTGGTGTTGTGGCTTCCCAAGATGATGGGATTCATGTAAAAGGAGTCGATGCCGTGAGCGACGATCTGGTTGAGCGGACCAAGGCGACCGGTCGCCTGTACTTCGACGGGGTTGCCGGTGAGAAGCCCTACGAGCTGTGGCGGGCCTTCGACGAGGCGCTGGGAAAAGACCTCTCCCTGTTCATCACCGGCAAGCTGTACGCCCGTGAGAAAATACCCCATCCAACCCGGCAGCTGGTGACCGTGGCCGTGCTGACCGTCCTGTCGCGGCCGCAAGAGCTGAAGCTGCACATCCAGGCTGCCCTGAACGTGGGCTGCCCGCCGCGACAGATTGCCGAGGTGATCTTTCAGACCTTCACCTACGCCGGGATCCCAACGGTCAATACCGCCCTGAAGGTCCTGCGGGAGGTCTTACAGGAACAGGGGCTGTGGCCGATCCCTGAATAGTCCATTTCCAACAACACTCAATTCTGGGGTGATGTCATGAAACCGTATTTCGAAAAAATGCCGCTGTTGGGTCGCGCGTTGAATGAGGGACAGATCAAAAGCGCCGCCGACAATGTCGCGCAGATTAAATCACTCGAGGCCCAGTTGAAGCGTGCGGCTGAAGAGGTCAAGCAGGCGGGCTTTTCAGAGGAGAAGATCAACGCCCGCGGTCAGATGACGGTCTGGCAGCGCCTGAATTACCTGCTGGATCCGGGCAGCTGGCACCCCCTGCACACCCTGTACAACCCCGAGGACAACGAAGAGGGGACCACCAACGTGGTCGACGGTCTGGGCAGGATCTCCGGCAAATGGGCGGTGGTGGTCGGCTTCGACAACAAGGTCCTGGCCGGCGCCTGGCTGCCGGGCCAGTCCGAGAATATTCTGCGGGTCACCAATCTTTCCAAACGGCTGCACATCCCACTGGTTTGGCTGGTCCACTGCAGCGGCGTCAAGCTGACCGAGCAGGAGAAGTTTTACGCCGATCGGCGCGGCGGCGGGGCCACTTTTTTCCGGCACGCCGAGTTGAACCAGGCCGGCATTCCCATCCTGGCCGCCATCTATGGAACCAACCCGGCCGGTGGTGGGTACCAGGGGATCAGCCCCACGGTGCTGTTTGCCCACAAAGACTGCAACATTGCCGTCGGCGGTGGCGGTATCCTGAGCGGGATGTCTCCCAAGGGCTACTTTGACGAGGCCGGTGCCGAGGCGCTGATTGATGCAGCCACCCAGTACAAAGCCAAGCCGCCCGGGGCGGTGGACATTCATTACGACGGCACCGGTTTTTTCCGTTATGTTTACCAGGAGGAGACCCAGGTCCTCGACGGCGTCAAGGATTTCATGAAGGACATGCCGGCCTATCATCCCAAATTTTTCCGGGTGGCCGAGCCCAAAGCGCCCCGTTTCCCTGCCGAGGACATCTATCGTCTGGTGCCCTTCAACCAGAAGCAGATCTACGACTTCGATCAGGTGCTGGCCCGCCTGGTCGACGGCAGCGAACACATGGAGTTCAAACCCGGATACGGACCGGAAATATACGCCGGTCTGGTAAAGATCGACGGTTTTTTGATGGGGGTGATCGGCAACCGCCAGGGTTGGCTCGGCGACGGGTATCCGGAATACGCCGACTACCCCGGCATCGGCGGAAAGCTTTATCGCCAGGGACTGATCAAGATGAATGAATTCGTCACCCTGTGCGGCCGTGACCGCGTGCCGATCGTCTGGTTTCAGGACACCTCCGGCATCGACGTGGGCGACATTGCCGAAAAAGCCGAACTGCTGGGGCTGGGACAATCCCTGATCTACTCGATTCAGTCCACGGATGTGCCGCAACTGTTGGTGGTTCTGCGCAAGGGCACCGCCGCGGCCCACTACGTTATGGGAGGGCCCACCGCCAACCGGCACAATGCCCTGACCCTGGGGGTTGCCACCACCGAGATCTATGTAATGCACGGCGAAACCGCCGCCGCGGCCAGCTTTTCACGCCGCCTGGTCAAGGAGAAAAAAGCCGGCAAGCCCTTGCAGCCGGTGATCGACAAGATGAACCAGATGGCCCAGGCCTACCACGACAACTCGCGGCCGGATTATTGCGCACGCAAGGGGTTTGTGGACGAGGTGATCGACATGTCGGAAATCCGGCGCTATCTGACCGCATTCGCCGGCTGCGTCTACCAGAATCCCACATCCATCTGCCCGCATCACCAGATGCTGACGCCGCGCGTGATCAAAGGGTAGCAGTGAACGGCGGCTGAAAGGGGGTCAGTGGGTCGATGCCACGGGAAGGCGCACGCCGGTCAGATAGCCGACCTTGTCGATCAGGGCTTGCAGGGGAAATGGTTTGGGTAGTACTGCATCGCAGTCGGCTTCGTCGAACAGCCAGGGGGTGCCGGACATACCGATGACGGGCGTGAGGGGGCGATTGGATCGTCGCACATGGTGAACGAAACCGGCGCCGTCCAACTCCGGCATGGACATGTCGGTGACGACCAGATCGAAATCGGCCGTTTCCAGGCGCTGCAGGCCTTGGCGGCCGTTGGCGGCTGTTGCGACCGTACAACCCAGTCTGGTCAGTGTTTCGCAAAGCAGGTCGGAAATGCTCGGCTCATCGTCAATGACCAAGATACGAATCATCTCATTGCTCTCTGCACGGGTCAATCAGGGTTTGCGCAGCATACGGTTTCAGGCGGCGGTTGAGCGGCGTTTGAATGGTGCCACTGTGAAACAAGGCCTTGTGCTTGTCAATCTGGATGAATCCGGATTAGCTAAAAAATGGCAATGACGTTATTAACAATTATAACAATTTGAATTTTAAATAAAAATTTTTTATTGCGGGTTTAACTCGCCGGCATTTTTGGATTTTTTCGATCGGTGAGTTAACACAATTCTAACAAGGCATTAGCGCATTTTTAACAATTTATTGACAAATTCGGCGCCGGCAAAATCTCCCAAAATCTGTGTTTTTCTCTTTTTCTCATCATCGCCGGTTTGCCGAACCCCACCCGACCGTTTCAAGGTTGACGCCGAAGGCTGCTCGCGGCCGCCAGCGGCGCCCGGTTGCCGCCGGGGCGCGCGCTCGAGCGCCAGGCGCGGCGTCCACGGCTTCCCTGATAAAAAAAACGGCTTTGCCATTTAGCAAAGCCGCTTTTTTTGGTATATGATTTTCTGGTCGGGGCGAGAGGATTTGAACCTCCGACCCCTTGAACCCCATTCAAGTGCGCTACCAGTCTGCGCTACGCCCCGACAAGAAATTGCTTGGATATCAGCATCGCCAGACAGTGTCAAGAAGGTAACCTTAAAAAAATGGATGTCCTGAATCCCATGGTGCTGGCGCTGCCGCGCATGCTTCGGCCTGGAGACACCCTCGGCGTGGTGGCACCGGCCAGCCCGTTTGACCGTGAATCTTTCGAGATGGGCGTGCAGGTGCTCCGTGGCATGGGATTTCACCCGTACATTCCGCAAGAAATTTTTGACCAATCCGATTACCTGGCCGGAAGCGACCGCAGCCGGGCCGACCTCATCAACCGCCTGTTTGTCGATCCGGACATCGCCGGCATCGTCTGCGCCCGCGGCGGATACGGTGCCCTGCGCATCCTGCCCCTGCTGAATTCATCTGCCATCTCCAGCCACCCCAAAGTATTCGTCGGGTTCAGTGATATCACCGTCCTGCTGAGCTTTTTGGTGTCGCGGTGCAAGATGGCGGCCTTTCACGGTCCCACCGTTGCCACCCTGGGACAGGGCGACGGGGCAACCCGACGCGGGTTTTTTTCGGCCCTGGCCGATCCCGCGCCCCTTGCGATTGCTGCGGCGGCCAGGCAGGTGATTCAAGCGGGGACGGCCACGGGCCGTTTTTGGTGCGGCAACCTGACCCTGTTGTGCCACCTGACGGGCACCCCTTACCAGCCCGATTTCAATGGCGGCATCCTGCTCATCGAAGACCAGGGGGAGGCGCCCTATCGCATCGACCGCATGTTGACCCACATGCGCCTGGCCGGCTGCTTCGACGGCCTGGCCGGCCTGGCCCTGGGCTCGTTCACCAACTGTGGCGCCGCGGACACGATTTGCCGCATCGTCGCCGACCGGCTGGAGGGCCTGGGCATCCCCATCATGGGCGGCTTTACGGTGGGTCACGGCGAGGTCAATTTGACCTTGCCGGTTGGACTGCCGGTGCAGCTCGACACCGCCACGGGCACCTTGACGTTCGTCGAACCCGCGCTGCGTCCGGTCTAAAGACCCATGCATCCCGATTCCATTTGCGATCCGATCCACGATCTGATGCACCAAGGGCTTGGCCAAGGAGCCTTCCCCGGGGCGGTGCTTCTGGTGGGCCGGGCCGAGCAGCCCGTTTTATGCGCGGCCTACGGGTCGGCCAACCGGTTTGCCCGGCAGCCCATGACCCGTGAAACCGTCTTCGATTTGGCTTCGCTGACCAAACCGCTGGCCACGACCCTGGCGGTGGCCTTTTTGGTCGACCGGGGCCGGGTTGGCCTGGACCAGCCGGTCGGCCGGTGGCTGCCGGAAATGTCGGGCAGCGACAAGGCCGGGGTGACCATTCGGCAGCTGCTGGGCCACCGCAGCGGGCTTCCGGCCCACCGCCCGTTTTACATGACCCTGAAAAAGCTGCCCCGGTCCAGGCGCAAACCGGTCGTTCTGGACCTGCTGCGGCAGGTGCCGCTGGCACAGCCTCCCGGCCAACGGACCGTTTACAGCGACTTGGGCTTCATGCTGCTGGGCCGGCTGGTCGAAGCCGTGGTCGGGTGCCCGCTCAACCGCTTTCTGGCCCGCGACATCTATGACCCGCTGGGCCTGCACGACCTCTTTTTCGTGGACCTCGCCGACCGCCCCCCCCCGCGTCGGCCGTACGCCGCCACCGAGCTATGTCCGCTGCGCCGGCGACTGCTGATCGGTGAAGTTCACGACGACAACGCCTGGTATGCCGGAGGGGTGGCGGGGCATGCCGGTCTGTTCGGTACGGCCGGGGCCGTGTTTGCGCTGCTGCGGCGGCTGGTGGCGGATTACCGCGGACGCAGTCGGCGGTCCTTTTTTTCCAGTCAGATCCTCAACGAACTGTTCCACGACCAATCGGCCCAGCCGTTTGCCCTGGGGTTCGACCGCCCCGCGGCGCACGGATCGAGCGCCGGGAGTCATTTTTCCGTCAACAGCGTGGGTCACCTGGGGTTCACCGGCGTCTCCTTCTGGCTGGACCTTGATCGCGATTGTACGGTGATTTTACTCACCAATCGGGTGCATCCGTTCCGCTGGCGCAACCGGCTGACAGCGTTCCGTCCCCGGATTCACGATCGCATTATGGAACATTTTGATTTTTAATCGGATCAATTCAGATTTCAACAAATTAAGGCTTGAATTCGGGTGCCGTTTCTGGTACCGGTTCGGTGAATTCGACCACTGCCGGACAAAGATGGCCCAACCGGCGGTGAGCCGTGCACGGCCGGCCGACGGCGATGTTTCGATCAACACCGAGAAAGAGACGGTATGAATTTAATCGATTCCATTCTAGGTATTTTTTCCACGGACCTGGCCATCGATCTGGGTACGGCCAATACCCTGGTTTATGTCAAAGGCAAGGGCATTGTCCTGAGCGAGCCCTCCGTGGTTGCCGTGCGCACCGACAACCGCTCCAAGAACCGCGTACTGGCCGTCGGTCTGGAGGCCAAGAACATGCTGGGCCGCACGCCGGGCAACATCGTGGCCATCCGGCCCATGCGCGACGGCGTCATCGCCGACTTCGAAGTCACCGAGGCCATGCTGCGCCATTTTATTCACAAGGTGCACAACCGGCGCACCTTCGTTCGCCCCCGGATCATCATTGCCGTGCCGTCGGGTATCACCCAGGTCGAAAAACGGGCCGTGCGCGAGTCGGCCGAATCCGCCGGTGCCAGGGAGGTCTTTCTCATCGAAGAACCCATGGCGGCCGCCATCGGCGCCGATCTGCCCATCACCGAGCCGACCTGCAACATGGTCGTGGACATCGGCGGCGGCACCACCGAGGTGGCGGTCATCTCGCTGGCCGGCATCGTTTACAGCCGTTCCCTGCGGGTGGCCGGCGACAAGATGGACGAAGCCATCATCCAATACGTCAAACGCAAATACAACCTGCTCATCGGCGAACGCACCGCCGAGATCATCAAAACCACGATCGGCAATGCCTATCCGGATCCCAACCAGATCGAGACCATCGAAGTCAAAGGGCGCGATCTGGTCACCGGAATTCCCAAGATCCTGGCCATCGACTCCGAAGAGATTCGTGACGCCATTTCCGAGCAGATCGAAGCCATTGTGGAAACGGTGAAAATCGCTCTCGAACAGACGCCGCCGGAACTGGCCGCCGATATCGTCGACCGCGGCATTGTGCTGACCGGCGGCGGAGCCCTGCTCAAGAATCTGGACAAACTGCTTCGCGAAGAGAGCGGACTGCCCATCACGGTCACCGAAGACCCCTTGTCCACCGTCGCCCTGGGCTCCGGCAGAACGCTCGACAGCTTCGAAATTCTCAAACAGGTCATCATCATTTAACCCCGTCCATGTTTTCGAAACGGATGATTCTAATTGCCGTGGTGATCGTTCTCGTCGCGGTGAATGTCATCCTCCTCACCATCGCCGGCATGCAACCGCAGCCTCCCTCCGGTCTGGGCAAGGGGGCCCTGATGATCGTCTCGCCCTTTCAACAGCATCTGTCCGGGTTGGTCCGATCGGTCAAAGAGATCTGGAATCAGTACTTCTTTCTGGTTTCCACGGCCGAGGAGAACCTGCAGCTCAAGAAAGCGCTGGGACAGAGTCTGCAACGACTGAACCGCTGCAGCGAAACCCAATTGGCCAACGACCGCCTGCGCCACCTGCTGGGTTTCGAGGCGCCCAGCGCGCGACCGATGATTGCGGCCCAGGTGGTGGGCAAGGACCCGTCTCCCTGGTCCAAGACCGTGATCGTCGACAAGGGCAGCAACAACAACGTGCGCCCGGGCGCCCCGGTGGTGGTCCCCGAGGGGATTGTGGGCGTGATTGTCGAAGCCTCGCCCCAGTATGCCAAGGTGTTGCTGCTGATCGACCCCAACAGCGCCGTCGATGCCCTGGTGCAGCGCACGCGGGCGCGCGGCATCGTCAAAGGCGGGGGAGCCGGGTACTGTGTCTTTGACTATGTGCTTCGCAAGCATGAAATCAGCGTTGGCGACACGGTGGTCTCCTCGGGTTTGGACGGCGTCTTCCCCAAGGGGCTGCGCGTCGGACGGATTTCGGAAATCGTCCGTCTGAATGCCGGCATCTTCCAAAGGGTGTCGGTTACGCCGACCGTCGATTTCGAAATCCTTGAAGAGGTGTTCATCATCTCCGAATCAACCGCGCCCGATTTTTCCGACGAGCGATGATTTACGGCTATCATTTCATCGTCTGCCTGTTGCTGATCGTTTTCCAGACCACCTTGCTGTCCGGCGGCAGCCAGGTGATTCCGTACGACCTGCTCGGTCCCTATGTGGTGTTTCTGGGCATCTATCGTCCGCCGCGCGAGGCCGTTCCGGTCCTGCTGGTCTGCGGACTGGTCATGGACGGCATTTCAGGCGGTGTTTTCGGCATTCACCTGACCGTTTATCTGTGGATGTACATGGGCGTGCGTCGCGCCATTGGATATCTGCACGCCGGCAACGTCTTCCTGCTGCCCTTGCTGGTGGCAGCCGCGGTGGCTTTCCAGAGTGTGGTCATGGCCCTGTCGGCCCTGGTGCTGTCGGCGTCGGCCTGGCCGGTGGAGTCGATCATCGGCGTTGTCTCCCGGCAGGTGGTGTGGGGTGCGGTGACCGGACCCTTTGTGCTGCTGCTGATCAAGCGCGGAATGGATCTCGTCGTTCGGGCCAGAAGGGCTTTTACCAGGGACGAAGACCAGTTGAGAACGCCGTGACCGAATACCTGAACAATGTGGACAGCGACTGGTTCAGTCAGCGTCTTCGCTTTGCCATGATCGTTGTCTTTTGCGTATTTGTGGTGATCGTCGCCCGCCTTCTGTTTTTGCAGGTCATCGAAGGGGCGGAGTTGCGGCGGCTGTCGGAGATCAACAGCATCCGCCTAAAAAGTGTCGAGGCGCCGCGGGGGCTGATTTACGACACCCACGGCCGTCTGCTGGTGGACAACCGGCCATCCTACGACCTGAGCATTATCGTCAAGGATGCCAAACCGCTTGGGCGGACCATTCAAAAACTGGCCGCCTATGCCAAGATTGACGAAGCATTGCTGTGGGAGCGGTTGGACCAGGCCAAAGGCGCCAACGCCTACAAGCCCGTCAGGCTCATGCCGGACATCGGTCGCGATACACTGGCGGCCATCGAAGTCAACCGCTGGGACCTGCCAGGCATCGTGGTCAATGTGTCGCCGCGACGGGACTATATTTTCAGCCCCAGTTCGGCCCACCTTATCGGATACATGGGCGAGATCAGCGTCGACGAACTCAAACGCAAAGGCCACGATGACCGCCGGACCGGTGATTTTATCGGAAAATACGGTATCGAGCGGGAACGCGAACCCTGGCTTCGCGGCAATCGGGGCGGGCAGCAGGTCGAGGTCAACGCCACCGGGCAGGTCGTTCGGGTGCTCAGCACCGTGGCGGCGACCCCCGGTCACAACATCGTCCTGTCCATCGATCAGACCTTGCAGATGACGGCCGAAACGCTGCTGGGCGAGCAGGCCGGGGCAGCCGTCGCGGTGGATCCGGCCACCGGCCAGATCCTGGCCATGGCCTCGAGCCCGTCGTTCGACCAGAATGCCTTTATTACCGGTATGTCCCATGAAGTGTGGAACGCCTTGATCTCCGATCCGCGGCGGCCGCTGGAGAACAAGGCCATTCAGGCCGAATACCCGCCGGCCTCGACCTACAAGATCATATCGGCCGCCGCCGGTCTCGAAGAAGGGGTGGTCGACGAGAGCACCACGGCCTATTGCCCCGGCTTTCTCAAGTTCGGCAATCGCACCTATCGGTGCTGGAAGCGCTGGGGGCATGGGGAGGTCAATCTCCTCAAGGCCTTGAGCGAGTCCTGCGATGTCTATTTTTACAAAATGGGACAGGAACTGGGCGTCGACCGGCTGGCCTGGTACGCCAAGGCCTTCGGCCTGGGTGAGCCGACCGGAGTGGACCTGGCCCACGAGGCGGCCGGTCTGGTGCCCACTGTGCAGTGGAAGAAAAGCCGCATCGGCGAATCCTGGCATGCGGGAGAGACCCTGTCGGTCGTCATCGGCCAGGGCTTCAATCTGGTCACCCCGCTGCAAATGGCAATGGTGGTCGCGGCCGTCGGAAACGGCGGCACGCGCTACCGTCCCCAACTGGTCAAGACCATTCGTACCGCGGACGGAAACACCCTGTACGAAAGCCAGCCCGAAGTGGTCGGGAAATTGCCGATCAGCGCCAAACACCTCCAGCTGGTCCGGCAGGGGCTGTTCAAGGCGGTCAACAGCCGGCACGGAACCGCGTGGCGCAGCCGTCTGGACGGCATGGCCATGGCCGGTAAGACCGGTACCGCTCAGGTCGTCGGGCGCAAAGAGGAGGACGCCGACGGCGACGGGGATGAGGATCCCGTGAAAGACCACGCCTGGTTCGTGGCTTATGCGCCCGAAACCGATCCGAAAATCGCCGTGTCGGTGATTGTGGAGCACGGCGAACATGGCTCCAGCACCGCTGCTCCCATCGCCGCCGAAATGATCCGCTTTTACCTGTCCGGCGGCCAGCCCAGGGAAAACCCGCCTGCGGCCGGCGCCGACCGGTCACCCGTCGAAGGCGATTAGCGGCGATGAATGAATGACGGATGACGAATAAAAAATGCCAATTGACGGTATGTTAGCACCGCCACCAGGGGAACCGGCCTATGTTTGATCGACGCTTGCTGCAATGTTTCGATTGGGGGTTGCTGGCCCTGACATCGGCCATCGGCGCCGCCGGGCTGGTGGCCTTGTACAGTGCGGTCACCGCCGGTGCCGCACCTCCGGACGTCGTGCTGTTCAAGAAACAGCTGATCTGGTACGGCAGCGGCATCGTGGTCATGATCATCTGCTTTTTAATCGACTACAAGCGCATCGAACAGTTCGCCAACGTCATTTACCTGGCATCGGTGGGAACGCTGCTGACCGTACTGCTCTTCGGCAAGTACGTGGGCGGGTCCCGGCGCTGGCTGCAGCTGGGCCCATTTTCGCTCCAGCCGTCGGAGATGGCCAAGGTCGCCGTGATTATCGTTCTGGCCCGCTACTACGCCAAAATAATCAATACCGAAGGCTTGACGCTTCAGGATCTGCTGGTGCCGGTCTTTTTGACCGCGGTGCCCTTCGCCTTGATCGTCCGCCAGCCCGATCTGGGCACGGCCATGGTCATTGCGCTGATTGCCGCCACCATGACGGTATTTTCCAAAATCGAGCGCCGGGCATTCGGTTGGCTGGTGGCCACCATCGCCCTGCTGGTTCCGTCGGTCTGGTTTTTGCTGCGGGGCTACCAGAAACAGCGCATACTGACCTTTTTGAATCCGGACCGGGACCCCCTGGGGGCCGGCTATCACATTATCCAGTCTAAAATTGCCATTGGATCGGGCATGGTGACCGGAAAAGGATTTTTAAAGGGAACCCAGAATGCCCTCTCGTTTTTGCCGGAACAACATACCGATTTCATCTTTTCGGTGCTTGCCGAAGAGTGGGGGCTGCTCGGCGCCTTGACGGTAATCGTCTTGTTTTTGATCATCATCGCCTGGGGGTTGAGTATCGCCCGGCGCTGCCGGGACCCCTTCGGTGTGCTGATGTCCGTGGGGGTGACCGCCATGATCGCCTGGCAGGTGTGCATCAATGTCGGCATGGTCATGGGACTCATGCCGGTGGTGGGCGTCACCCTGCCGTTTGTGAGCTACGGCGGCTCGTCGATCCTGACCATGATGATGGGCATCGGTTTGCTGATGAATGTCAGCATGCGCCGCTTCAGATTCGAATAGACTGCAGCGGCTCAAAGCGCTTTCCAACCCAGCATAATCGCCCTGTCCGCAAAATTTTAATTTTTTAAAAAACCTTTGACAATGAAACGACGCGGATGCTATAGACCGCCGGAGTTCGTGCCTTTCGTAAGCTATATCATTCATAGACAATACATAGTTTTTCGACATACTTAACCTAATCCGGGTGGAGGCTCTTAGATGGTAAACTTAGATGCATCCTTGGTCGTGCAGATCGCCAATTTTCTGTTGTTGCTCTGGATCATGAACCTGGTGGCCTACAAACCCATTCGCAAAATCCTGTTGGCGCGCAAGCAGAAAGTGACCGGCCTGCAGGCAGACATCGAGGGGTCGGCCCAGGCGGTCAAGTCGAAGACGGATGCCTATGCGGAAGGGGTTCGCCAGGCCAGGGCGGCCGGACAAAAGGAGAAAGAGGCCCTGATGCAGGCCGCAGCGGCCGAAGAGAAGGAGATCATTGGTAAAATCAATGCATCGGCTCAGGCCGAGCTCAAGGCCGTCAAGGAAAAGATCGCCTCGGACGTGGGCAGTGTCAAGGCAGCTCTTGAAAAAGAAATCGACGCTTTTGCGGATGCGATTGAACAAAAAATATTGGGGAGGGTTGCTTAATGAAAGTTCCTGTTTTCAGCCAAAGGCGCCGTTGTGGCATGGGGTGGAAGTTGCCGCTGGCGATGGCTGCGCTTTTGTTGTTTGGTGCCGTTGTGGCCGTTGCAGCCACCGATGGGGGGCACGGTGATGCGCCTGCCAAAGGATGGGTGGCCACCGACACTTACCGGGTGATGAACTTTGCCGTTCTGGCGATCGGTCTTTTCCTGGTTCTCCGCAAACCGGTTTCCCAGGCCCTGAGCGGGCGTATTCAGGGCATCAAGGAGCAACTGGCCGAACTGGAGGAGAAAAAGGCGGCCGCGGAAGCCAAGCTGGTTGAATACGATGCCAAGATGGCGGAGCTGGACAAGGAGGCCGAAGCCATGGTGGCCGAGTACGTCAAGCAGGGCGAAGAGGCCAAGGCCAGAATTTTGAAGGAGGCCGAGGTCGCTGCCGAGAAACTGAAAGAGCAGGCCAGCAAAAACATCGAATACGAATTCCAGCAGGCCAAAGCGGCCCTCAAGGTGGAAATCGTGGAAAAGGCCCTGGCAAAGGCCGAAACGATCATCAAAGACAAGATCAACTCGGAAGACCAGGAAAAACTGGTGGACGAATATCTAGCTAAGGTGGTGGCACAGTGAAGAATCTGGCGATTGCTAGGCGGTATGCCAAGGCGCTCCTGTTGATCGGTAAAGCGGATGGACAAACCGACACTTACCGGGAAGAGTTGGGCGCTTTCGCGAATTTGATCGATCAGGAAAAGGGTATTCAGCAGGTACTTGTCAACCCCCTTTACGATGTGGGCGGCCGCAAAAAGGTTCTGGTAACTTTGATGGAGAGGCTGAACTTGTCCCAGGGCATGACCACATTCCTGTCGTTCCTGTTCGAAAAGGGACGGATCGGGTTCGTGAGCAACATCAACGACTTTTTTCAAAAGTTCGCCGATGAGCTCAACGGTGTCGCCCGGGCCAGCCTGGTTTCGGCCACGGAGCTGTCGTCCGAGACCATTGATAAAATTCGATCAGCCCTGTCCGAGCGGACAGGAAAGGATATCATTCTGGAGGCTGAGCAGGATCCGGAACTGATCGGCGGCATTGTGACCCGCATCGGCGACCTGGTTCTGGACGGCAGTGTGAAGACACAGCTGCTCAATATGAGAGAATCTTTAAAAAGGGGTGAGAGTGTCTAATGGAACTAAGAGCCGAAGAAATAAGTCAGATTATCAAAGAGCAGATCACCGATTATGACAAGAAGATCGAACTGAGCGAGACCGGTGTCGTCCTTTCGGTGGGCGACGGCATTGCCCGCGTCTACGGCTTGGAAAAAGTCATGGCACTCGAACTGGTTGAGTTCCCCGGCGGCATTCTCGGCCTGGTGCTCAACCTGGAAGAAGACAACGTGGGTATCGCCATCATGGGCGACGACACTGGCATCAAAGAGGGCGACATGGTCAAGCGGACCGGTAAGATCGCCCAGGTGCCGGTCGGTGAGGCGGTGCTTGGCCGCGTGGTGTCCGGTGTCGGCGAGCCCATCGACGGCAAGGGTGCCATCGAGACCACGGACTATCGCCGCGTCGAGATGGTCGCACCGGGTGTCATCGCCCGAAAATCGGTTCACGAGCCCTGCTACACCGGACTCAAGGCGGTTGACGCCATGACTCCCGTCGGCAAGGGACAGCGCGAATTGATCATCGGCGACCGCCAGATCGGCAAGACCGCCGTGGCCGTCGACGCCATTCTGGCCCAGAAAAACACCGACGTGTTTTGCATTTACGTGGCCTGCGGGCAGAAAAAATCGACGGTTGCCCAGGTTGCCGCCATTCTCGAAAGAGAAGGGGCCATGGAGTACACCACCATCGTTGCCGCCTGTGCCTCCGACCCGGCCACCCTGCAGTACCTGGCACCTTACTCCGGCTGCGCCATGGGTGAGTATTTTCGTGACAAAGGCCAGCACGCCCTGATTATTTACGACGACCTTTCCAAGCAGGCCGTTGCTTATCGCCAGATCTCCCTGCTGCTGCGGCGGCCTCCGGGACGTGAAGCCTACCCCGGCGACATTTTCTACAACCACTCCCGGCTTCTGGAGCGCAGCGCCAAACTGAGCGACGAGCTCGGTGCCGGATCCCTGACGGCCCTGCCGATCATCGAAACCCAGGCCGGCGACGTTTCGGCCTACATCCCGACCAACGTGATCTCGATTACCGACGGTCAGATCTACCTGGAGCCGGCCCTGTTTTTCGCCGGTGTCCGCCCGGCCATCAACGTCGGCCTCTCGGTTTCCCGTGTCGGTGGTGCCGCCCAGACCAAAGCCATGAAGAAAGTGGCCGGTACCCTGCGTCTGGACATGGCCCAGTTTCGTGAACTCGAAGCCTTTGCCGCTTTCGGCAGCGACTTGGACGCCGCCACCCAGCGCCAGCTGACCCGCGGCGCCCGCCTGGTGCAGGTGCTCAAGCAGCCCCAGTACAAACCCCTGTCCCACGAAAAACAGGTCACGATCCTCTACGCGGCGACCCGTGGCTACCTGGACAAGTTCCCCATCGACGTCGTCGCCAAATATGAAGCCGGCCTCTACCCCTTTGTCGAGGAGCGCTATCCCGAGATCTATTCCAAGCTGGAAGAGGCCCAGGATATCACCCCAGAGATCGAAGATCTGCTCAAGACGGCCCTGACGGCCTACGGTGAAGAGTTTCAAGACACCATCAAGTAGGGCTTTTGGAAACACTGCTGAACTTAGACCACATGCGACAAGGACGACAACTTTATGCCATCGTTAAAGGATGTCCAGCTAAAAATACAGGGTGTCAAGAAGACCAAGCAGATCACCAAAGCCATGAACATGGTGGCAACCTCACGGTTGCGCGGTGCTCAGGGGGCCATGGATGGATTCCGCCCCTACGCCGAAAAGTTTTCTGAAGTCCTTGGCAGCCTGGCGGAAAAGGCCGGAGAGGAGGCCAGTCTCCTGCTGATCCCCAAAGAAGAGGTCAAAAAGATCCACATCGTGTTGTGTACCTCGGATCGGGGGTTGTGCGGCGGTTTCAACATCAATCTTACCGATGCGGCCAAGAACCACATCGCCACCAACACGACCGAGGGTGCTGAGTATTCCTTCACCTGCTTCGGCAAGAAGGGCCGCGACTGGAGTCGAAAAAAAGGCTTTTCCATTATTGAACAACACCTCGGGGTGATGGGCAGTAAATTCGGTTTCAGCGTTGCCTCGACTGCCGGGAAAAAGCTGGTGGATGGTTTTCTGGACGGCAGCTATGACGAAGTTTACATTATCTACTCTGAGTTCGTGAGTATGGCCAAGCAACTCCCCGTGGTTCAAAAACTGCTGCCAATACCACCTATCGAGCAGGAAGAAAGCGAAGCGGGTGGTTCGGAGCATTATCTGGCCGAACATATCTGCGAACCGTCACCGGATGAGCTCCTTGGGGAACTGTTGCCGCGCAATGTATATGTTCAAATTTACCGGGCCTTGCTGGAAACATCCACCAGCGAACACGCCGCCCGGATGACCGCGATGGACAATGCGACCAAAGCGTGCAGCGATATGATCGATAATTTGACCCTTGCTTACAACAGAGCGCGGCAGGCAGCCATTACGGCGGACCTGATGGATATTGTCGGCGGCGCTGAGGCCCTCAAGGGGTAAAACACATTTTAGGAGGCTGTAAATGGCACAAAATATTGGTAAAATAACGCAGGTTATGGGGCCTGTTGTAGACGTAGAGTTCGAGCAGGGCCAGTTGCCCAACATTCTCACCGCTCTGTTGATCACCAACCCGACCATCAATGACGATGAGGACAACCTGGTGATCGAGGTGGCCCAGCATCTCGGTGACAACGTGGTTCGTACGATCGCCATGGACGTTACCGATGGCCTGGTGCGTGGCATGGCGGTCAAAGATACCGGCGCCCCGATCATGATGCCGGTTGGCGAAGCCAGCCTGGGGCGCGTTCTCAACGTGGTGGGGCGCCCGGTCGACGGCCTGGGCCCGGTCAGCCAGGAAAAAATGATGCCCATCCACCGTCCGGCACCGCTTTTCACCGAGCAGGATACGGAAGTGCGGGTACTCGAGACCGGTGTCAAGGTAATTGACCTGCTGGTGCCGTTCCCGCGCGGCGGCAAGATGGGCATGTTCGGCGGGGCCGGCGTCGGTAAGACCGTTATCATGATGGAAATGGTCAACAACATCGCCATGCAGCATGGTGGCATTTCGGTTTTTGCCGGTGTCGGGGAACGGACCCGTGAAGGCAACGATCTCTACCATGAAATGAAAGACTCCGGCGTACTTCCCAAAGCCGCCCTGGTCTATGGGCAGATGACCGAACCGCCCGGAGCCCGGGCCCGGGTGGCGCTTTCCGCGCTGACCTGTGCGGAATATTTCCGCGACAAGGAAGGTCAGGATGTGTTGATCTTCATCGACAACATTTTCCGATTTACCCAGGCCGGTTCAGAGGTGTCGGCCCTGCTCGGCCGCATGCCGTCCGCCGTGGGTTACCAGCCCACATTGGCCGTTGACTTGGGTGGTCTGCAAGAGCGCATCACCTCGACCGACAAAGGCTCTATTACCGCCGTCCAGTGCGTCTACGTCCCCGCTGACGACTTGACCGACCCGGCCCCGGCAACCACCTTTGCCCACCTCGACGGTACGGTGGTGCTTTCCCGACAGATTGCCGAACTCGGTATTTACCCGGCCGTGGACCCGTTGGACTCCACATCTCGCATCCTGGACCCCATGGTCATCGGTGAAGAGCACTACCTGGTGTCTCGCCAGGTGCAGAACATGCTGCAAAAATACAAGGAGTTGCAGGACATCATCGCCATCCTGGGCATGGAGGAGCTTTCCGACGAGGACAAACTAACCGTGCAGCGCGCCCGAAAAATCCAGCGATTTCTTTCCCAACCGTTCCACGTGGCCGAGACCTTCACCGGTAAAGCCGGTAAGTACGTCAAAGTCGAAGATACGGTTCGGGCATTCAAAGAGATCTGCGAAGGTGTTCACGACGCGATTCCGGAGCAGGCCTTCTACATGAAGGGCGGCATCGAGGAAGTGCTTGAAACGGCTCGGGAAATGGCCGATGTTACTGAATAGAAAGAGGCGATAAATGGCTGAAAACATAAGACTCGAAGTGGTCACTCCCGAAAAGTCGGTTGTCAGCGAAAGTGCCCAGATCGTCATGGCGCCTGGAACGCTGGGTGAGTTCGGTGTACTTTCCGGTCATACCCCCTTTCTGACGACACTGAAGACCGGTTCGCTCAAGTACCGGGATGCCAACGGTAAGGAGCGCTTTGTCTTCATCAGCAGCGGGTTTGCAGAGGCGCTGCCCGACCGGGTGACGGTGTTGGCCGAATCGGCCGAGCGACGCCGTGAAATCGATCTGACCCGCGCCAAAGCCGCTGCCGAAAGAGCCGAAAAACGGCTGCAGTCCAAAGACCCGAATATCGATTACGTGCGTGCCAAGGCGGCGCTGCTGCGGGCCATCAGTCGTCTCCAGCTCCTGGAGACCGGTTGATCGGTCTGGCAGTGGTGTAGACTCACCGCTGTGTCAAGCGGATCGTCTCCGAGCGATACGGGTCGGGGAACACAAATAAATGGCAAACCGGTTACGGTTTGCCATTTTTTTTGTACCCATCCCAAGCCAGCAGCCCTGCTTCCGCCATGGCAAGGCATCGCCGATGGGCAAACCCGGCGTATGGTAAATTCGCTTGACTTAAAAACGGAGAGGCGGTTATATTGAACGCACAGTAGAGGTAAAATCTTGGATATAGAAGCAATATTACAACAGTTTGAACTCATAGAAAAAAAGGTGGAGCATGTCGTTCAGGCGCGCAACCGCCTGCACAAAGAAAATGCCGACTTGAACAATCGGATAGGACAACTTGAAATTCTGATTCAAGAAAAAATTGAGGCCGAAAAGAGACACGAAAAGCTGACGTCAGTCGTCAGGGCGAAAATCGACAGCCTGATTGGCAGATTAGAAGGGACCTCCGAGGAATAGTATGCCCATTTGCGGGACTGACTAGAAACGGACGCGAATTGGAACACACGGTTTCACTGCAGCTATTTGGTCGCAAGTTCACCTTTCAGACCGAACCCGGAGTCTCGGATGCGGATCGGGTAGCCGCCCGTTTCACGGATGCTGTTGAGAAGGTGCTGGCGCAGTTTGACGGTAAACCGGTTAAGGTCGACAAAGAAACGATCCTGATCATCACCGGTTTGAACATGGTCAGCGACTACGACAAACTTGAGCGGCGTTACCAGCGACTGTTAAGCCGTGTGACCGAAAAATCCGCTGTGGTTCTCAGCGCACTGGAAAAAGCAACCGCCTGAGGCAAAAGGTCGGGGCAGCCACACTGAGAACCGATGGTACGGCGACGGGACGACGCGACGTTTAGCATCATTCCACAGGCGTTCCTGGAGAGGCGCATTGAATTAACCCCTGCCGTGTTCGTGATTGGACGGTAAACTTTGACCCAACATTCACCTATCGGGAACCTTCTCTAGTTTTGGTGAGCAAGTTCTGCGCGTACAGAAAAGCCTAAAGAAACTATGAGGTGCCCACTTGATCCTTAGGATCAAAGAACTGCCAACACGGCACAAGGGCGGGGGTTTCCTTTCCGCTTCCTACGATTCCTTCCTCTTTTCCACAACGATTTTGCCTCTCCGCGGTTCTTGTTTCGACCTCTATCCCAATTGGTGACACGGCACTCATCCGGTTGGCGGACGATCTGCCTTTACATATACTTAACGTTTCGTAAATGGAGAGCGGCATGGATATATATACGATTACGATCGCAGTAGTGGCGGCTGCCATAGGAGGGGGGGCGGTGCTGTTGCTCAAATCCGCCCTGGGATCAAAAAAGTTGAGCGATGCCAAGCTGGCTGCCGATAAAATCGTGCACGAGGCTCGGAGCACGGCTGACGGGTTGATCAAGGAGGCCAGTATCGAGGCCAAGGACCTCCTTTTCAAGATGAAAAGCGACTTCGAATCCGAGGCCAAAGAGACCCGTTCGGAGATCAAACGGGCCGAGCAACGCCTGATCCAGAAGGAAGAGAACATCGACCGCAAGGCCGAATTGATCGATGAGCGTGAAAAAGAGGCCGCCGATAAGGAGAAACACCTTGCTGACCGGGAAAAAACCCTGACCCAGGATGAACAAACCTATCGGGCCTTGCTGGCGGAACAGAAAGCCCAATTGGAAAAAATTTCCACCCTGACGGCCGACCAAGCCAAGGAGCTGCTCATCCGAGCAATGGAAAACGAGGCCCGTTACGAAGGTGCCAAGCTGATCAAACGCATCGAAAACGAGGCCCGGGAGGAGGCCGACAAAAAAGCCAAAAAAATCATGGCAACGGCGATTCAGCGCTACGCCGGTGATTTCGTCGCCGAGCGGACCGTGTCGGTGGTACAGCTGCCCGGTGATGAAATGAAAGGCCGGATTATCGGCCGCGAAGGCCGCAATATTCGAGCCATCGAAGCGGCCACCGGAATCGATCTGATCATCGATGACACGCCGGAGGCGGTCATTCTTTCCGGTTTCAATCCGGTCCGCCGCGAAATTGCGCGCCTGAGTCTGATCAAGCTGATTTCAGATGGCCGAATCCATCCGGCCCGCATCGAGGATGTGGTCAAGAAAGTCGGCCAGGAGGTTGACACGGCCATCAAGGAAGCCGGCGAGCAGGCGGCGTTCGATCTGGGTGTCCACGGCATTCATGCCGAGCTGATCAAATATTTGGGGCGGTTGAAATATCGGACCAGCTACGCTCAAAACGTGCTCCAGCATTCGGTGGAGGTGGGGGTTTTGTGCGGTATCATGGCCTCGGAGCTGGGCTTGAAGGAAAAGCTGGCCCGCCGCATGGGCCTTTTGCACGACATCGGCAAGGCCATCGACCACGAAGTCGAAGGCCCCCACGCGGTAATCGGTTCCAAACTGGCAAAAAAGTACGGTGAGTCGGCCGACGTGGTGCACGCTGTTGGTGCACATCACGAAGACATTCCGCCAGCTTCCGTTTACGCACTTCTGGTGCAGGCTGCCGATGGACTCTCCGGTGCGCGCCCCGGGGCGCGCAAGGAATTGCTTGAAAATTACATCAAACGTATCGAGGAGCTGGAAAGCCTCGCCAACGGCTTCAGCGGCGTGGCCAACACCTACGCCATCCAGGCCGGGCGCGAAATCCGCGTCATCGTCAAGAGTGACAAGGTCTCCGACGAGGAATCGGTCTTGTTGAGCCGTGACATTGCCAAAAAAATAGAAGAATCCTTGACCTTTCCCGGTCAGATCAAGGTCACGGTGATCCGCGAGACCAGAGCGGTCGAATATGCCAATAAATAGGTATCTAAAACAGGTGGGTGGCAAGGCACCGGTCGCGTGCGGTGCCGGTTTTGAAAGGTGACGGCTCATGGATAACGTTCTGGATGTTCTTGAATCGCGTGGCTTCATCGAACAGACCACGCACGATGCTGAACTGCGCGACTATCTCGCATCGACCGCAGTGACATGCTACATCGGTTTTGATCCCACGGCCTCGAGTCTGCATGTCGGCAGCCTGGTCCCGATCATGTCGCTGGCGCACATGCAGCGCAGCGGTCATCGCCCCATCGCTTTAGTGGGGGGCGGGACCGGTCTGGTGGGCGACCCCAGCGGAAAAACCGAGATGCGCAAGCTGTTGACGGTCGAAGACGTTGCCGCCAATGTCGTCGGCTTGAAGCGTCAGCTTGCCCGGTACATCGATTTTTCCGAGGGTCGGGCGGTCATGGTCAACAATGCGGATTGGTTGACCCAATTGGCCTACATTCCTTTTTTGAGAGATATCGGGCGCTATTTTTCCGTCAACCGCATGATCAAGGCCGAGAGCTATAAAATGCGGCTGGACTCCGACGAAGGACTGAGTTTCATAGAGTTCAATTACATGGTGCTGCAGGCCTACGACTTTCTCGAACTGCGCAAGCGCTACGACTGCAGGCTGCAGATGGGGGGCAGCGATCAGTGGGGCAACATCGTTGCCGGAATCGATTTGATCCGGCGCGTGGCGGGGGAATCCGCCTTCGGCATTACCTTTCCGCTGATCACGACCGCCAGTGGTGCCAAAATGGGCAAAACCGCGGCGGGTGCGGTCTGGCTTGATCCGGAGCGGACGTCACCCTACGATTACTATCAGTTCTGGGTAAACACGGACGACCGCGATGTGGTCCGTTTTTTGAGCCTGTTTACCTTCCTTCCCCTGTCGGAGATTCGTGCGGTGGACACCCTTGCGGGAGCGGATCTCAATGCAGCCAAATCAATTCTTGCCTTCGAGGCGACCCGTCTGGCCCATGGGGAGGATGAGGCCTTGAAGGCCTACAGCGCAGCCGTGTCCATGTTCGGATTGAGACATCTGCCGACGAAACTGCTGCCAACCAGCGCCATTCCCCGCAACGACAACCCGGACAGCGATGACACCGTCCCCCAAGTCGACATGCCGTTGAATGAATTCGATCCCGGCATACCCGCCTTCAAGCTCTTTCACCGTGCCGGCTTGACAGACTCTTCCGGGGCGGCCAGAAGATTGCTATCCCAGGGGGGCGGATATCTGAACGGCCGGCGTCTGGAGCGCTTTGATGAAGTGGTGACAACTAAGGATATCAAGGGGATGGAAATATTGTTGCGGGCCGGCAAGAAGCATTTTTTAAAAATTTGTGTCCAGAGTGGAAAATAAGCGTTGACAATGGTTTTGGAGCCATGTAGAAAGCGCATCTCTCTTGGCAGTGCCCGCAAGAAAGAAAAACCGCCTCGGCAGGAAATCAGTCAAATTACATATTGACAACAAGCCGACAGATGGTATATTTAAGCTTTTCGATAGCCGATGGAAGGCTAAT
>CAVOIA010000015.1:0-13220 GCA_963695845.1 uncultured delta proteobacterium
GGGCCAAATCTACTGGGTAAACCTCGATCCGACAATCGGCACTGAAACCCAAACTGAGCGATTCACCTTTCTCGGAGAAGCTCAACAATCGCTCAGCTTGGGTGAAAAAAAAAGACCCGCCCATGTGTTGTTATTTCAACGGATTCGCCAACCAAGCCGGCCCATTGATTCTTGTAACTCCCATCACAAAGGCCAAGAAAAATCAAACAAAAGCACTGAACGATATTTTTTTATGTTCTTTGGGCGAAGCCCACATAAACCTTGCCCTCTCTGGGGTTCTCTGCGCCTCTGCGAGAGGCTTGCCGTTATTTTAAATCATTCAATGTTCGTTGTTCGATGTTCAATCGCTCTTGTCCGTGTGCGTCCGTGTGCGTCCGTGGCTAATCTGTTTTTTTCGCCCTTAATTCAACGTTGGACGTTCGATGTTCGACGTTCATCTTTTCTAACGCGTTCGATGTTCAACGTTCAGCTTTTCCTATTCTGACTCCTGACTCCTGACTCCTATCTTCCGCCCCTCCCAGCCACCAGCTCACCAGCTCAATAGCTTTCCCCCCTCAGCACTCAGCACTCAGCACTTCGCTCTTTCCGCCCTTCATTCAATGTTCGCCGTTCAGCAGTCGCCCCCTCCTATCACCCACAGTCTAAAATTCTACAGCCTGGGCTTTTAGATATTGAGTGACGTCCCGCATTTTAATTTTTTCTTTTCGTTGGATCTACGCGTAATTGTCTGGTATTATAACCACATGGAACAGCGAACAACGGAATGGTTGATACCGACCCGGTATCCAGAAAATCTTCAAAAACTTCAAAAGTTTTACAACGAGTCTGTTGTCAAAGATTTTCTTGCCAGTGGAAAGGAGATCATCACTTGGATAAAGCGACAGTTATAAAGATTATTGACCAATTTTATCAGGGACTCAAGGCAAGGGGAATCAAACCGCAAAAGGTCATCCTTTACGGGTCCTATGCCTCCGGCGCCAATGCGGAAGGCAGCGACATCGATATTATCGTCGTTTCTGATGATTTCATCGGAAAGGACTATTGGGAACGAATCGATATCCTATCGGATACTATTTATGAAATTTTCGCTCCTATCGAAGCGGTAGCGATGACTCAAGAAGAGTGGGATCGCAACGATTTATTTGTGACAGACTTCGCTCGCAATGGGGAAGTTCTCTTCGCAGCATAGCAAACCTGTCCGCAGCTAACTACCCAATTTAAAATCGTATTTCAAATTCAGCATTCAAATTTGGTGTCTCCGCTCTTCCCCACCCCGAGCTCTCCGCCCCCCAGCTCTTCGCCTTTTCCGCTCTTCCGCCCTTCCCAGCCACCAGCTTATCAGCTCACCAGCTCAATAGCTTTCCCCCTCAGCACTCAGCACTTCGCTCTTTCCGCCCCTAATTCGACGTTCGATGTTCGACGTTCATCTTTTCTAACGCGTTCAATCACTCTTGTCCCTACTCGTCCATGGCACCCCTTACCTTTATTGCGTTGACAGGCAAAAATAAATGCCTTACTTTTCTGTAAGACTTAATTAAATGTAAGGAAAATTACCATGCCTCTGGCAACTATTACCAGCAAAGGGCAAGTTACCATTCCCAAAGCGATTCGGGAGAAGCTAATGGTAGGAACCGGTGATAAACTGGAATTTGTCTTCACCAGCGATAGGGAGGCGTTGATCCGGCCGGTTTCCAAAACGGTGGATGAGCTGTTCGGCAAATTGCACAAACCAGGTACAAAAGCCGTTTCCATTGAGGCCATGGACGAGGCAATCGGCCGGAAGCTAAAGGCTGATTTTTCATGAAGGCACTGGATACAAATATCCTGGTCAGGTTTCTCGTAAGGGATGATAAACGCCAGTCAGAAGCCGTTTACCGCCTGTTCAAGCGGGCGGAATCCGAGAAATCGGTTTTTTTTTGTTCCCTTGCTGGTGATTCTGGAAACGATTTGGATTCTGGGGGCAGTCTATCAGATTACAAGAGCGGACATCCTGGATGCCATCAACGATATCCTTTACCTGCCCATACTGAAATTTGAGGCGCAGCCAGCACTCAAGCGCTTTCTCATCGAAGCACAGGCAAAAAACGCCGATCTGGCGGACGTATTGATCTGCTGTTCAGCCAAGCTGGCGGGTTGTGAAACGGTGCTTTCATTTGATAAAAAGTCAGCCAAGTTTGGTATAGTTGAGTTGGTAGAGGATTTCTGAGGATAGCCGTCTCTTGGCACCTCAATTGACTTTTCGCCCTTCCCCATTCGACGTTCGATGTTCAACGTTCGGCTTTTCTTATTCTGCCTCCTGACGCCTGAATTCAATTATACTTCTGCTTGTCCGCTTCATTCGAGTTCAGCAGTCTAGCCCGCAGTTAGCGCTTATCAGCTTACCAGGGAAATCAACTCAAAACACTGAACGATATTGCTTTTATGCTCTTTGGGCGAAGCCCACAAAGCACCTTGCCCTTCGCGTCTTTCCGCCCTTGATTCGACGTTCGATGTTGGACGTTCGATGTTCAACGTTCAGCTTTTCCTATTCTGACTCCTGACTCCTGACTCCTGACTCCTGCTTTTCCGCCCTTAATTCGACGTTCGATGTTGGACGTTCGATGTTCAACGTTCAGCTTTTCCTATTCTGACTCCTGACTCCCGGCTCCTGGCTCCTATCTTTTCCCCCTCAGCACTCAGCACTCAGCACTCCAGCACTCAGCACTTCGCCCTCAAACCCAGCCCTCACCCTCCCCACCCCTACCAGTGCCACCCAATCGTCCCCGTCGCCCCGCGGGTGACGTCGAAATCCAGCTGCAAGAGGATCGGCCAGCGCCAGTCCTCGGCAAAATAGCTGACCCCCACCCCATAAAGTGGTTCAAGGGTGGTGTCGGTATCGTTTTGATAGATCAGCCCCGTACCGGCCGACTGCACCAGCTGGGCCTCGTTGACGAAGGTAAGCCCGCCGATTAAATTTGCATAGAAATTGGACGACCAGAGCTTGATTCCCAGCTTGCCGTAAAAACCGACTTCGGTTCCTAAGGCAACATCGCCTGTGGGCTGGCATTCGTCGTTGGGGCACGGCGACGCGATCGTGTTCTCCGGGATATTTTCGTCTCCATGGGGAATAAACGGTATCCCAAAAGCAAACATCAGTTCTTGCCGGCCGGCCATGATACCTTTGGCTCCCGCTTCAACCGTGATGTTGTATTGATCCGCCTGCCCGCCCCCGCCACCGCCGACGGCGAAGTAACCGGCCTCGGCTGATACTGGAATTAGAAATGCCGCCAGCACCAGCAGCCAGCGTGAACCCGATGCAAGCCGTCTGCGGCAGCCAAGCGCCGCTGCAAACAAGCCGGCCATCAATACCCAGATGGCGATAGCGCCCAGGTTGCTGTCACGGCCAAAATGCGCCCCACAGGATTGAACAAAGCATCCGCCCCCGGCTTCCACCAAAGGCGGCGGCACTTCCGCCGGGACCACGGTCACACTGGTTTCATCCGAGTGCGTAAAGTTCCCGCCGGTGGACATGGTCAACCGGAAGCGCAGCAGCAAATCCTGATCCCCGGCCGCGGGAGCGATAAAGCTGGCGACGACATCGTTGGCTTGATTGATGGTCACCGCCGGGCCCTCGACCTGCTCCCAGGTGTACTTGCCAATGCCATCCGGATCGTAGGAATTGCTTCCGTCCAGGGTTACTTTTTGATCGATTGCGGTCTCCATATCCGGCCCCGCATCAGCAAGGGGGGGATAATTCAATTGCGATCCGGCATCCTCGAAGGCTTGCGCGGCAACGGGATCCCTGGCTACGGCGGGCAAGCGGGCGTCATTGTTCTGATCGAAAACCAGTGCCTCAATCTCTTCCGGGTCTTCGCTTCCCCACCAGTTGTCGGGCATGTCGAGAATCACCCCCTCTTCGGTCAGCGGCCAATTGAACAGGTAGACGGCATACCCGTCGCCAAGCGCGTCCGCAAAAGTGATATTGTTGCCGGTGGTGTTCAACTGGTAGGGAATGTCCAGGAGTTCACTGCTGGCGGCGGTGGAGGTGATGGCCAATTGGCCCGCATCGCCGTTGGTCGATTGAATCTCGTTCGCCGCTATATCGACCGCGGCGACCGCACCGATATCGATCGAGCCGCTGCCGTCCAGCAGCACCCTGCTCGTGTTTAATGCGGTTTGGTCCTGACCGGCATCGGCGTAAGGCATGGCCTTGACGACCCGAACCGTCTGCGCTTTGGTATCGGTCAGTCCCCCCGTGTCGGTTACGGTCAAATCAAACGTCAACACTGCCTCGTTGCTGTCGATTGCCGGTGCCTCGAAAAAGGCGCGCGCCGCATCGGCGAATTGCACGGTCACCAAAACGGGGTCGTCAGGCCGCTGCTGCCAGGCATAGGCCACGATGCCCCCATCGGCGTCTACCGACGCCGAGCCGTCCAGGACGACATCCTGACCCGGGATCCCGACCGTCTCTTCGGGGACAACAGCAGACGGGTAGGTGTTCGTCGTAAAAAAGCGCACCCGCATGGTGTCCGAATCCACGAAGCCTTTGGTGTCGGTCACGGTCAATTGGAAGGTCATGATGTCACCGGAAACGACCGACGCAGGCAGATTGAAAGAAGGCGTTGGGGTGTCGGCGTTGTTCAGGGTCACATTCCGTCCGGACTCCTGCACCCACTGGTATCCGGCAATACCGTAGTCGGCTCTGGACCGGGTGCCATCCAGTTCCACCGAGGGAACCGATCGCTGGACATTGAGATCGGCACCGGCATTCGCCACGGGCGGTCCGTTGACGCCCCTGACCGTTACCGCGACAGAATCGGTGTCCGTCGTACCGTCGCTGGCGGTGACGGTCAGGTCGAACGCCAGCGTGACGACGTCGCCCTCGGCGGATTCCGGCGGGTCAAAGGTGGTTCGAGCGCCGTTGGGAAAGTCGAGTTCAACAGCGGGGCCGGCGGTCTGAACCCATTGGAATTCGGAAATGCCGCCCGCACGCTGGCCCAGTTCCAAAAGGAGGCCCGATCCGAACAGTTCGTCCGAAGATCCCACAACGGTGTTGTTGCTGATATCGAGGTTGCTGGACCGTGTCGAGACAAGGATGGCCTGGTCGTTGTTGAGAAAATAATTCCCCGTCACCTGCCCCCCCTCGGCCTCCAGGAGTAGCCCGATGGGATTGTTGTAAATCTGGTTGCCGGTAATCTGAAGTTTACCGCTGAAGGTGAACGCGGCGTCATTGGCCAGCCCGGCGATGCCGACATTGCTGCTGAAGCGGATGGCGTTGCCGCTGATCAGCGGCATGGCGTTTTGGGTGAGGACCATGGCCGGATTGTCCGGTTCGTTGCCGCCGTATTCGACAACACAGCCGGACAACACACTCCCGCTGGCCTGGGTTTCATCCCAGTCTTGACTGGTGTCCCGGAAGATGATGGCGCCCCAGGGAAAAGCGGGATCCTGGGCGGTGAAGGTGACGACCTGACTGCCGTTGCCGCGCGCGACCAGTCCGCCGCTGATGACCAGATTATACCCGCGCGTGGTGTCGGCCCGGGGTTCAAAGATCACCTTGACGCCCGGTTCGATGGTCAACGTGGCGCCCTGGGCCACAACCGTATCACCGAAGATTTGGACAGGGCTGTCATCACGGGTCCACCGGGTGTCGGAATCAATGGTGCCTTTCACATTCAGGGCCAGGACGCCGGTTGGAAAGACAACCGCGAGCATCAGCATCATGCTCAGCTGCTTTTTAAAATCAGGTGACACGATCATTCTCATCAAACCTCCCAGGAAAACCTTAGGCGGGAAAGGTAGCCGGTTCATGGTGTGTGGCCTATGTTGGGATCTATGCTTCTTCCGATCTTCAATTACCAATCCTTAACATCCATCGCCTGGCCGGTCTCGGCGCCGATCTTCGGGGCCGCCCCAAAGGTCGGGCATTTCGATGCGCTGGGTTGGGTGCACCTTGAACATCAGGCCGCATCCGGCGCAATTCTGGCGGATGTGGTTGTTTCCGCAGGCTTTAAAAGCGTATCGGCGTTCCCGGCGACAACGTCACCGACAGCGTGGCCCGATTTTCCGTATAGTCATTCGTATCGATGGTGGAATTCACCTGTCGATACAGGTAGTCCAGATTGAATCGCAACCAGGACAGGGCCCGGTAGGACAGCCCGGCCCCGCCCCGCCAGAGGGCGTCCTCTCGGGTTGGTATTTCGTCGTTGTAAATGTTGCGCCGGTAGTTGGCACGTAGCTCACCGCCGATGCGTGGGGTGAATTGATGCGTCAGGGCGCCGCCCACATCGAAAAACGGTCGAAAGCCCAGGTTTTCCGCCCCGAAAAAGGCACGGTCAAATCCCACGAAACCGTACAGGGATGCCAGCCCGCCCTTCGCATAGGCGTAGGTCACATCGAAGGATCCCCTGGGCCCCATATCATCGTCGCTGATCTCGTTGTCGCGGATGTAGTAGCCGATGCTGGCTTCGAAACTGGCGTTGGACTGCTCCGACATGACAATGCCGACCAATGGGCCGTGCACCTGGTAGTCTTCGCCGTCTTCCAGATAATCGAATCTAATGTATCCATATTCGAAATACCCATCGAAGCGGCGGTTGAAGCGTTTGGTCAAGCGAAGGCTGGCGTCGAAATCCTCGAAATCTTCCGACTCTTCGAAATCGCCGAGGGTGTATTTGACTACCACATTGGCCGAATAGCGGTTGGGGACAAACCAGTGGCTCCACAGCAGGTTGGGCTGGCGGAACGAACTGTCCTCGAAGGCGGGATCCTCGTTTTCCAGAATGTGGTGGCGATACATCAACTCTATCGTATCCTCGACCCCGAACTGGTTGACGATGCCGATGGTGGTCGTGTTGCGAGCGTAAGGCTCCCTGCCCTGCCTGACGGTCGTGTCCGCATCGGCATCCGGGTAGGCTTCCCCGCCCTGACTGCCGGTGGCATCGGTATCCGTAACCGGATCCTGCGTGTACAGGAAGCGGTTGGTCAGCTCAATCCTGGAGTTTCTGGCAATTTCGGCCCATCCATCCAGGACTACATTTTGGCGCCAATAGGTTTTTTCCGGATTGCGGGTGAATACAATGTAGGTCGGTTCGTAGGTGACGCCCAGGCCGGCGGTGCGGCTGATCCAGTCCAGGGTGAGGGCCGGTCTGACAAAGGTCCCCCAGTCGTGGTCCTGGTCGGTTGGCGACAGGAATACGTTGTCCGTGTAGAAGGTGCCGACGGTGATCCAGGGGTAGACACTCAGATCGGCCTGGGCGATGGCGGCGCAGCAGCAAACGAACGCCGCCGCCCACAGAAGCGGTTGGCACAAGGCCCGTGGAAATAACGGTATGGGCCGGAATTGCGCTGGAGCGTGCCGATTCTGCAAGGCGCCGCGAATCAAGCGTATGGGAACAGGCGACGTTCGGCGCAAGGCCGAAGCGCGCTGCAAAGGCAGGCAAGACGCTGGGCTTATTTGGTTCCGCGGGCCTGACTGCGGTTTTACGAAAGGGGTTGCATGCGTGGTCAATGGTCGTGGCATTAAGCGCTTTCGCTCGACGTTGCAGGAGGATGATCATGCGGTACCGCTAAGCTTGGGCCGCAAACTAGCATAACCGGGAAATAGGTTCAATCCTTTTGGAAAGTTGAGGTGATGAAACATCCCCCCCCGCCGCCGCCATCCGAAGCGGCGCTCAGGGCCGGCTGCCCGCCGTCGGAACTGCCGGGGTCGGAACCGCCGGGGTCGGTCGGGTCGTCCGCGCCCGGGCGGTAGACGAGTTCGTTTGAGGCGAGGCTGCGCATGCCGGGCGTTTCGGCCAGGTAGGCCACGGCGACGACGTAGTAGGTCTCGCCGACGTCGAAGGGGTATTCCAGGGTCGCCTGGCAGGTGTAATGGTCGATTTCCCACCAGCAGTCGTCGACCCCGTCGACGGCCGGGTAGTCGTAGGCGTAGTCGGAATCGGCCGCGCTGCGCAGGTAGAGGGCGTAGGCCACCTCCCCGTTGGGCCCGGCAACGTATCCCGAATCGTCGGGCGACCAGTCCCAGGCCAGATCGATTGAATCCTGGACCGCATCCTGGGCGACGGCCGCGACCGCACCCCAGCAGATGAGGGTGGCCAGCACGACGGTGGTGATTACCACCCGGGTGCCGACCGTCCGAAACCGTGCCAGATTCATCGTCCCCCCCGCAATTGCCGCCGATCCAAAACCACTGATCGCCGACCTTATCTCTTGTTCAGAAAAAACAGATCCCCGGCTTGGGTCAATTTGGTGCCGATCACCAATACTTCAGATCGCCTGTCCGGCAGATTTCTAAAGTACAATCTGCCCTTGTAGGCAAAGACCACCTCGAAAACGGTCTCGCGGTTCTTCTTGCCGAACACCTTGCGTTTGATCGGCACCTTCTGGGAGTCGGCATTCAGCTGGTGGATGACCTCCTCGGCCTTGATCTTCAGCTCCTCGGTGAGGTCCAGGTACCCGTCGACCGCGCGGTCGTGGATGCGGATCTGCTTGTAGAGCGTGTTGAAGCGCTTTTTGACCCCGTCGGCAGCCTTGGCCAGCTGTTGGCGCCGCGCCTCATTCGCTTTGGCCGACTCGGCGATGGTGGCCTTGAGGGCCTCGATTTCGCGCAGCTGCTCGGCCTGCCGCCGGCGGTGTCCGTCGATCTGCTCCTCTAAGGCCACCAGTTCGTCGAACATCTGCGCTTCGGCGTCGGTCGCCTGGCGGCGCTGCCGGGCCAGCTTCTCCTGCAGGTCGTGGGTCTCGTCGTCCAGGCGGCTGCGCTGGGCCTCCAGCTGGGCCAGTCGCTCCAGGCTGGCCTGCTTTTCACTGGCCAGCGTGTCGATCACGGCCCGGTTGGCGTGTTCGGCCTCGCGGCTGATGCGCACCCCGTGCCGGTAGACCAGGCCGAGGACCGCCAGGGAGATGCCCAGCCAGCCAGCCAGCACCAGGTTGGCGATCCAGGTGTTGTGTTCGATGTCGACGTCGACCGTGCGGACCAGCCCGTCGTTGAGCAGGCGAAAGTTTTCCCGGGCCACGGCGGTGCGGTCCTCGACATCGAAGCGCGCCGGCGCCGGGCGGTATTCGGCCGGGTAAAGGTAAGCGCCGTCGGCGGTCCTGACGGTGACGGTTGCCCGCAGCCCCCAGTCGATGAGCGTGCGGCCGGCCAGAAACGCTTCCACGTTGCGGTGCACGGCATCCTGCAGCCGGACGCTGCCGTCGAACAGCGCGCCGGTGTCGCCGATGGCTGGTCGCCGCCAGCTCGCGCTCGTAGCGCGCCTGGAAGGTGCTGTTCCAGCAAGTGGATCGAAAACACATAGGCAAACGGCGGCAGCAGCACGCAAAGGATCAGTGTTCGAATGGGAAGGTTGTGCATTTAGCGCTTACCCAAGCAGTTCTACCAATTCGACTTAACGTATTGATAATCTAATATTTTCTGATCTCTGGTCAACAAAGTGAGATTGTGGATTCTTGCGGCGGCAACGATGATTCGGTCGGCCGGGTCCTTGTGAAAGACACCGGGAAGATTACAGGAATCAATTGCGACATCGGCCGACAAGCCTATCACGGTAATGCCGGACGCATCGATCGCCCGCGACAGCCATTTCGCTGGCGAAATCTTCAGCTCAATCTTTTTGTTGGCAGCCATCATGGCAAATTCCCATATGGAAATCGATGCAATGAAGCGCTCATCCGTTTTAGCGCCTCGAATCATCGCCATAGCCTTTGTTGACAAGTATTCAGGTTCGGTAAGGCTCCACCACCAGACATGGGTATCCAGCAGGATCATCAATCTATCGCCCAGTCATCCGAATCGACGACCGGCTGCGTTAAATCCCCCAGTGTCCGCCCGGAACCGGCCAACGCCCCCAACATGGGGTCTTTTTGGCCTTCCTGGTCGATGTGTACAATTTTGGCAATGGGCTTGCCCCGCTTGGTGATAATGACCTCCCGGTGAGTGGCGTTCACCTGATCCAATATACTGAAGCATTTAGTTCTGAATTCAGCTGCATTTATCTCCATACCCCCCCCCTTTTGAATGTGTACACATTATGTTGTACACTTAAATTTGTCAAGGATTGGATGAAGAGATACAATCACGGCGGCGCGCGCCTAATGCCCATCAGCTTATCTACCTCATAGCCGCATCCGACTTTATTGTTCGACGTTGACGCGAGTATGGTCCCACCTTCCGTCCAGCTTCCGCTCTTCGCTTCCTCTAGACTTGCAACGTTCGATCCGTTGGACGTTCGATGTTCAACGTTCGGCTTTTCCTACTCCCGCTCCTGCCTGCAGCTTCCGTATCGACGTTCGATGTTCGATGTTCGATCGCCCTTCCGCTCTTCCCAGCTTCCGCTCTTCGCTTTCCCCCTCAGCACTCAGCACTCAGCACTTCGCTCTTTCCGCCCTTAATTCAACGTTCGTCTTTTCCTATTCTGACTCCCGACTCCTGACTCCTGACTCCTGCTTTTCCGCCCTTAATTCGACGTTCGATGTTGGACGTTCGATGTTCGACGTTCAGCTTTTCTAACGCGTTCGACGTTCGTCTTTTCAAAATTGTTACCTACCCTAATTAGGAGAAGGCGTCTTTAGGTTCAGATATGATACCATGGGCTCAAAATCGCGATCATCATGGAGCAGCGACAGCCCCTCGATAATACAGAAGGTTCCGATAATTACATCGATTGTTTTTCGAACGGTAACGCCTGACTTTCTGAGCGTTCTGTAATTTTGAGCACTTTGAATAGCGACATCATATCCACCAATTTGGCGAAATGGAAGCGTGCTGAGCAAATCCTTTGCTGTTTCGTAATCCTTATTGATTTTAAATCCCTGAAGGACTTCCGTCAGGATTAAATCTCCAATAATAATCGGGATGTTGGGAAGATAACTGTCAAGCAAGTCCGTTTGCCAGGTTGAAAGGCCGTTGAAATAATTGATCCATACGGATGAGTCGACCAAAATCATTGATCCAACCTCATCAAATCCAAGTCACCATCCCATTTAAGCTTTCCACGAAAATGTTTAATACGTTCTTGTTTTTTAATTTGGACCAATAGTCTGAGTGCGGTTTCAACAACAGTCTTTTTTGTTTTCAGTTGGCAGAGTGTCATGGCCTCATTCATAAGTTCGTCATCAATGACAATGTTGGTTCTCATAACTACACCCCCCATAATGTGTATTAAATAGACAATACATACACATCCAATCGGTGTCAAGGAGCATAGCGCTATGCAGATGTTTAATTTTCGGTGTTTCGATGGACCGACCGCCTTCGATACTGGTTCTTCTTCTCTTTCCCAAACTGAGCGATTGTCGAGCTTGCCGCATATTCAAGGCAGATGTCGTCGCGCTATAGTGGACTATGCGCGGCGACAGCTAACGCCGAAGATGCGGTGAGATCGGCAACCCAATGGGGTTTACCTTTCAAGAACAACGATTGGTGCTATTCAACTGTGATCATTTTCAATCGACTCTTTTCGAGAAAGGTGAATCGCTCAGTTTGGGTCTTTGACAGCCCATCACCTATGACCTATTTGACTGATCTTTCCGATCTTCCGCTCTTCTTACCTCCTTAACTTCCTGGTCTTCCGGTCTTCTCCGCGTCCTACACGCTCTCCACGCCCCGCGGCACCTCGCTGCCCCATAGCCCATAGCCGATAGCCTATCGCCTATTTTCCCTGTTTTTTCGCCCTTCATTCGACGTTCGACGTTGGACGTTCGATGTTCGATGTTCAGCAGTCAACCCGCCCTTCGCGCTTATCAGCTTACCAGCTTATCAGCTCACCAGCTCAATAGCTTTTTCCCACTCAGCACTCAGCACTTTTTCATCCAACCACCTCACCAGCTAATCAGCTAACCAGCTTCGCCCCACCCTATCGCCCATAGCCGATAGCCTACCGCCTATTTTTCCTGTCTTTCCGCCCTTAATTCGACGTTCGACGTTGGACGTTCGATGTTCGACGTTCGGCTTTTCCTATTCTGACTCCCGACTCCTGACTCCTGACTTCTGTTTTTCCCGCCCCTCAGGCACTCAGCACTCAGCCCTTCGCTCTTTCCGCCCTTAATTCAACGTTCAACGTTGGACGTTCGATGTTCGACGTTCGGCTTTTCCTATTCTGACTCCCGACTCCTGACTCCTGACTTCTGTTTTTCCCGCCCCTCATTCGATGTTCGATGTTCAGCGGTCTTCTTCGCTTTTCCGGCCGAAGGCCATTTAATTCCTGCTCTTGTCCGTGTGCGTCCGTGTGCGTCCGTGGCCAAAATATTATTCGGCAAATTTATCAGCAAAAAATGAAACATCAGATTTCTGACAGCCTGTTTCGGTTTAGAAAATCAACCACGTTTTTCTGAAACAATTTAAAGTCATCCAGGTTGTTCTGGAGAAATCCATAAACCGTCTCTCTATCGATTTCCCAATAAAGATGAACGAGTCGATTTCGAAATTGGGCCATTTGTACCAGGCGCTCTAAAAAATCGGCCTCCACGACCCCCAATCGATACATACCCTTAAAAATGTCTGCATAGGTATTCGGGGTGTCGACCGGTTTGCTGAACTGATAGAGTGCGATAAGGCGATTTCCTATGTTTAGACAGCTTTCGATAGCCAGGTGAAAGAATCGTTCCGTACTCCCATAAAACACCGGATTGCTCAAAAAGTCATCGTATGGAACTTTCCGGGCATCGCGTAAGAGAAGATAATATTTATTCAAGTATTTAAGGTGCTCTTTTATCCGTTCATCCATGATAGCCAATCCCTTCCAGGAAGACGGTATCAAATGCCTCTCTCATATACCTGAAATCCAAATATTTTTTTACTATGCATTCCCGAAAATCGATCAAGGCACCGGTATTCCTGCAGACCAGCATCTTTCCCGTTTTTAGTATTTGAAACACCATTTTAATGGGTGCATCGTTCATGATGAATAAATCGATCTCGTCGGTTGCGAACGTATCGTTAAATATGCCGATCAGTTCAATTTGCTTGTCAAAACGCAGTCGTTTATCCAAGCGGTCATTCAGCAAAACACCGAAATCCAAGTCGCTCAAGGGCTTAAGCGCCCCTGCCGCAAGGCTGCCAAAGGCATAAAGCGCCATGATATCAGAGTCCGCCTCCACGATCTGGACTATTTCGCGAACCTTTTGCTGGACGGTCGAAGGTAATTTTTTGCCTTCACGAATCATTTTGCGAGCGCAGCCCTTTCTTTCAGCCGAAGGAATCCCGCCCCATAGCCCATAGCCTATCGCCTATTTTCCCTGTT
>CAVOIA010000016.1:0-192858 GCA_963695845.1 uncultured delta proteobacterium
AAGTGGCTTATTATTTTGAATTTATTTACATAAATGTCTATAGCAGCTATCCCGCGATTCATGTTTCGTGAGGTGCGTTCTGGCTAACATGAACTGCATGGAAGGCACGAACGAGGCTTCATTGCATTGTTCGAGTTCAAGCCATTGTTCTGCGTCTATTTCCTGTCGGCTCAAATGGCTATGGTTCAGCCTAAGGTACCATATATACCTTTTTTCGCAATATTGGGTAAAAGTAAACATAGAGGGAAATCCCACCACTGGAATAACTAATACCTAAAATTAACCTAAATTACAGTTATATATAAACATGGGCGAAAATTGTTTAGCCAGCAGCTTTAGAAGTTTTTTGTTGTGTGATACCTAATAATCAGTGTGATTATAAATAATATGGGGATTTTTCCCTCAAAATTTGAATTCGGAAAGACTCATATGGTATAAAAATAAACCCGCAGGGGCCTCTTTAACAAATCTCTCAGGAACCTAATGGACATAAATCGGACCAGTGCTGCAAAGAGCCTTGCATTATAAGCAGCGTTAACAGGCCACCACCCTCTACCATTACAGGAATGTCGGCCATTAAAAAATCACCCAATCCGAAAAAAGGCAAAAAAAAACCGGCGGTAACCAAACAACCGGAACCGCGGCCCTCGAGAACACAGAGCGCGTTTCCTATCGTCGGGATCGGCGCATCGGCCGGAGGGCTTGAGGCTTTAGAACGGTTCTTAAAGCACGTGCCCCAAGGCAGCGGCATGGCCTTTGTCATCGTCCAGCATCTGGACCCGACCCACAAAGGCATCATGGTGGAACTGCTCCAGCGTAAGACCCCCATGCCGGTCGTCCAGGTCAGGGACCGCCACAAAGTCGCGCCGGACCATGTCTATGTGATCCCGCCCAATAAAGACATGTCGATTCTGCACGGAGTGCTGCACCTGCTTGCCCCGGCTGCACCCCGCGGACTGCGCCTGCCGATCGATTTCTTTTTTCGCTCCCTGGCCGATGACTGCCAGGCGCGAAGCATCGGCGTCATCCTGTCGGGGATGGGCTCGGACGGCACATTGGGCCTAAGGGCCATCAAGGAGAAAGCCGGGGTGGTTTTTGTACAGGCGCCGGCTTCGGCCAAGTTCGAGGGCATGCCCAGAAGTGCCATCGACGCCGGCCTGGCCGACGTGGTCGCGCCGGCTGAAGAGTTGCCGAGCAGGATCAGCAGCTATTTAAAGCACGCCCCTCTTGCCGGCCAGTCCGATCTGGACCGGGCGGGCAAATCCCTGAGCGCCCTGGAAAAGGTTATTATCCTGCTCCGGGCCCAGACCGGCCACGATTTTTCACTGTACAAAAAGAGCACCATCTACCGCCGTGTCGAGCGGCGCATGGGCCTGCACCAGATTGACAAGCTGGTTTCCTATGTCCGGTTTTTGCGCGAGAATCCCCAGGAAATCGAGCTGCTCTTCAAAGAACTTCTGATCGGGGTCACCAGTTTTTTCCGCGACTCGCCGGCGTGGGAGCAGTTAAAAGATAAGGTCGTGCCGGCCCTGCTGGCGACCCAACCCAAAGGCGGGGCGATAAGGGCCTGGACGTCAGGCTGTTCCACGGGCGAAGAAGCCTATTCCTTGGCCATGGTTTTCAAGGAGGCGGTGGAGAAAATCAATCCTACCGGAAACTTTTCGCTGCAGGTCTTTGCCACTGACCTGGATCGGGATGCCATTGACAAGGCACGCGCAGGCCTCTATCCGGACAACATCGCCGCTGACATCTCCGCGGAGCGCCTGCGCCGGTTCTTTGTTAAGGACGATCACGGCTACCGGGTGGCCAAAGAGATCCGTGAAATGGTGATCTTTGCTCCCCAGAACATGATCATGGACCCGCCCTTTACCAAACTCGACCTGCTGCTCTGCCGCAACCTGCTGATTTACCTGGACCAGGGAGTACAAAAAAAGCTCATCCCCCTCTTTCACTACAGCCTAAACCCCGGCGGCGTCCTGTTCCTGGGCAACTCGGAGACCATCGGCGCCTTTACCGATCTGTTTGCCCCGCTGGCCAAAAAAGCGCGCATCTTCCGGCGGCTCGATTCTGCCCTGGCGGCGGAGCCGGTCGAATTTCCCTCCGCCTTTGTGCCCTATCAGCCGGCAGTTGCCAGCGCTCAGCCCCAGGCGCAGGCTGACGGTGCCAACCTTCAGGCCCTGGCCGACCAGCTTTTGTTGCGGCACTATTGCCCGGCGGCCGCGTTGGCCAACGACGAAGGCGATATCCTGTATATCAGCGGACGCACGGGCAAATACCTGGAGCCGGCGGCAGGCAAGGCCAACTGGAACCTTTTTGCCATGGCGCGTGAGGGGCTGCGCTACGAGCTGAACAGTGTCTGGCAAAAGGCGCTGCGTCAAAAGACCGCGGCCAGCCTAAAGGGCGTGAAAGTTGGAACCAACGGTGGGATACAGTCCGTTGACATCACCGTTGAGCCGATTAGCAAACCTGCAGCCCTGCAAGGGATGGTGCTGGTTGTCCTTACGGACGTGACCACGCCTCTTGACACCAAAACCACCAGCAAAGCCAAGCGGGCTTCCAGCTGTGGCGACACTCTGGCGGTGATGCAACGTCAACTCCAGCAGGCCCGCGAGGAGATACAGACCTGTCGCGAACAGATGCAGACCTCCCAGGAAGAGCTCAAATCCACCAACGAGGAGTTGCAGTCCGCCAACGAAGAGCTGCAGAGCACCAACGAGGAACTGACCACCTCCAAGGAAGAGATGCAATCGCTTAATGAGGAACTGCAGACGGTCAACCACGAACTGCAAGCCAAGGTGGACGAGCTGTCGTGGGCCAACAACGACATGAAGAACCTGCTCAACAGCACCGAGATCGCCACGCTGTTTCTGGACGATGATCTCAACGTGCGCCGATTCACCACCCAGACCACCAGCATCATCAAGCTGATCGCCGCCGACGTGGGCCGGCCGATCACCGACATCGCCACTGATTTGGACTACGCAGGACTGGCCGCGGATGCGAAAGAGGTGTTGCGCACCCTGGTCTTCATCGAGAAGCAGGTTGCCACACGCGACAAGCGCTGGTTCTTGGTGCGCATTATGCCCTATCGCACCTTGGAGAACCGGATCGACGGTGTGGTGATCACCTTTTTGAACATCACCGTGGCTAAGACGTTGGAGATCGAACTGCGCCAGGCACAGTCGGAGACGGACAAACGCGTGACCAAAGGGACATCATGAAAAAAGAGCCCAACGCTTGCCCGGACGCCGCCGCGCTGCGTCGCCGGGCAGAAGCGCGGCTGCGGGCGGCTGAGACCAAAGGCGTCCCGGCCCGGAAAGAAGCCGATACCCGGCGGCTCGTGCACGAGCTGCATGTGCATCAGATCGAGCTGGAGATGCAAAACGAAGCGCTGCGTGAGTCGCGGGCGCAGGTGGAGGCGGTGCTGGAGCGATACACCGAACTGTACGACTTTGCCCCAGTGAGTTACTTGACCCTTGGACGCGACGGGTCGATCCGCCAGGTAAATTTGACCGCGGCCAACCTTTTGGGGGTAGAACGCGCTCGGTTGCCGAAGCGGCGTTTTGAGCTTTTCATTAAAACACCAGAGCGGGCAGGCTTCCAAACCTTCCTGGCCAAAGTACTTTCGAGCCACACCGAAGAGGTTTGCGAGGTGGCGCTGCTGAAGAAAGATAAGGGGCCCTGCAGCGTCCAGATTGCCGCCATCGTGTCCCAGGACCGTCGGGAATACCGCGTCACGATGGTAGACATCACCGGGCGCAAGCTGATCGAGCGCACACAAATGTTCCTGTTGAATTCAAGCTGGTCGATCTCAGGCGAGGATTTTTTCAGTGCGCTGGCGCGCTACCTGGCCGAAACGCTGGACATGGACTATGTCTGCATCGATCGTCTGGAGGGGGGCGGCCTGGACGCCAAGACCGAGGCCGTCTACGTTGACGGCAAGTTCGAGGATAACTTGGTCTATGCTCTTAAAGACACCCCTTGCGGCGACGTTCTGGGAAAAATGATTTGTTCATTTCCCAGGGATGTGCGCCGTTTGTATCCCCGGGATGTGGCCCTCCAGCAGATGGGGGCCGAGTGCTATGTCGGAACTACCTTGTGGGATTCTCACGGGAAACCCATCGGTCTGATCGCCGTTATCGGGAAGCAACCGCGGGACAATCTCAGCCTGGCGGAAGCGATGCTGAGGTTGGTGGCCATACGCGCGGCCGGTGAACTGGAGCGACGACAGGCGGAGGCCGAAATGAAACGTCTGGCCAGTTTTCCCATGCTAAACCCCAGACCTGTCGTTGAAGTGGATGTGACCGGGCGCGTGCATTTCTGCAACCACGCCGCCGAGCAGATCTTACCTGGCCTTAGTGAGCGAGGGCCGAAGCATCCGTGGCTTGCGGATTGGGAATTGGTGATGGGCCACCTGATCGAAAGCCCGGACAAGTCCATGGTGCGCGAAGTGCCCATCGATGAAAAATGGTACCAGCAAACGATTCATATCGTGCAGGATGACCAGCGCATACGTATCTATGGGGCGGACATCACTGCGCGCAGGCAGGCCAGCGAAGCGCTGCTCAAAGCCTATGCTGAAGTGGAAAAGCGCGTTGTCGAACGGACAGCTGAACTCGTCCGATCCAATAAGGAATTAGCTCTGGAAATACAGAGAAGAAAACAGGTGGAAGACGAACTGCGCCGTAACACATTAGAACTAAAAGATAAAGCCATTGGTCTTGAAGAAGCCAACGTGGCGTTGAAAGTTTTGCTCAGGGAAATAGGAGCAGATAAAAACGAACTTGAAGAAAAAGTGTTGCTGAACATCAACCAACTGATTTTCCCATATTTGGAAAAACTTAAACAAAGAAAAGCGGATGTTAAAATGAAGGCTTATTTAGACATCCTGGAATCCAATCTCAACGAAATCGTATCGCCATTGGTGCGTAACCTGGGGTCCAAATTCTTGCGGTTTTCGCATACGGAACTTCAAGTTTCCAATCTCGTGCAACAGGGCAAAAGTACCAAGGAAATAGCAGCGATCATGGGCCTGGCGCAAAGCACGATCGATTTTCATAGGAACAATATCAGGAGCAAGTTGGGCATAAAAAATAAAAAAATAAACCTGATGACCTTCCTGACCTCCCTAAAATAATATCTGGTGTAGCCCCATATTACCCTCATAACCTTCCAATCTTGAGTTATCCCGGCACGAAGGTAAAATAGCGAGTAAGATAAGATGCGGAGTCGAGCCGCCGTTGCCTTCCTATTCTGGTTTCATCACCACGGTTACTGCCTGATCCTCCTCGATGGACAAAACCTGGTTTGAACTTGGCCATTGCAAATGCATTGCCTTCAAGGAGAAATGACACGAGGTAAAAATGGCTGATATCATAAAGGATAATATTGAGATGTATATCAGGGAACTGATCTCAAAGGAATTAGATCCCCACCGTAAAGAAGAAAAGGTTCTTTGGGATACACGAAAACAAAGGGAGATGGTCTGGACGACAAAGGGAAAAGAGAGATAAAGGCATCCACCGAGGCACCAACGGTTATCGCTTGACGTATTCCGTCATCACAACACGCATCTATCGTTTGGTGTCATGCCTGCAATCATCTTTACCGTTCACTCCCGTATCGCTTCCTCTATGCAATGCCGCGTTATCCAAAGGAGGAAAGATGACATCCTCTCCATGTAGAACATGTTCAAAAATTAGCATGCCCAAAGATTTATGTATGAAAGACTGCAAAAAAATAAAGGCAATTCAGAAGCTTCAACAACATATGCACGCACCGCCTTATGCAAGGGGGATAAACTCAGACTCAACCCCCTTCAGAGTCGCAGAATCATTTACCTCAGAAGGCTGGTTAGTAATTAATCTTCATTAGCCGCGGGGGGAATTTAAATACCCCATCCAACAGGCTTTATTCCTTAACATTCCGGAAGCCGTTTTTAGGGCTGCTGGTGGAGGAGAAAAACATGGTGATGAATTCAATAGTCAATATCCTTGTTGTAGATGATAATGAATTGATAAGAGAAATGGTCTGCTTGCTTCTTTCATCCCTGGGTTACTTGCCCACCCCGGCTCAGGATGCGACCGAAGCGATCGATTGTATGAATAACAATGATAGTTTCCAATTGGTGCTGACTGATATCAACATGCCCCAAATAGACGGTTGGGAACTCGCTCTTCACATAAAGGATCTTATTCCCGGAGTACCAGTCGTTGCCCTCACCGGCGAAGCGCCTAACGTAATTTTACCCAAACTCCCCGGCAGCGGAATTGATCACGCCCTTTTTAAACCAATTAAATTGGAGGTTTTAAGGGATGCAATGTCGAGCATCCTGCAATCACACTGGATTAGATACGCCAGTTAGCAGACATGCAGAGCTCTGATAATTAGCCGCAGAGGTAAAAGATTACATGTCGGTACTTTAGGCAAATAGAAAATATTCAACAATCGGCACGTTTGGCGCGAACACTGTCATAGCCATACAATAACCTTTCAATCTGGCCATATAAACAGTTGTCGCTCGGGATAAATAGGTTTCCAATTGTAACCAGAAGCCCTTTGGCAACTGGTTTTCGTGCAACACGCCGGTATCATGATATCCTTTTAATGGGTAAGGGTATTTGGCGTGTTGCATATTCACCGATATTCGGAATGTGTCCTCCCCCTGTCGATAAAAAATTAATGCCCGACGAGGATATAGATGGTCGATAGAACAATCCCAACCGATTTGGATCTATACAGAGCACCGCCTCGTCCCACATATGATATCCGGGTGGACATTTCGAAAGGCTGACCTGCCTCAACACGGAAGTAGTTCGGGGAAACGCTCATCAAAATTCAATGAAAACGGGTCGTGTACCCTGACCAAGGAGGAAACATGATCGATAAACAGGCTTTGTGTACAGAGATACGAAAACTTTATCCGAACATCGGCGAATGCGGAATAGATGTCAAGGCGGAGTACGATGAGGATCAAAAAACCTGGGTCGTGCATTTAAAAAAAGACAATCACGCTTTGAAGACATATCTCGATGACGGCGAAGCCGAAAAGTGCATGATCGGAAAAAAGTGTGTGGGCTTGAGCATTCAAGTGTCTCAATTAAGGGGAAATATCGAACGAATATCCGGAGATCAGTAAGCTTGCATGTAAAACTCCAGTTTAGACCAAAGGAGAAAAAAAATGGCGAAGAAATTGGAAATCTATAAGTGTGAAGCGTGTGGAAATATTGTAGAAGTGTTGCACGGCGGTGAAGGAGAGCTGGTTTGTTGCGGCGAGCCCATGAAAAAGATTACTGAAAACACGGTGGATGCTGCCAAGGAAAAACACGTACCGGTCGTCGAGAAGGTGTCCGGCGGGGTCAAGGCTATAGTCGGCAGCACGGCGCACCCCATGGAAGACAAACATTACATCGAGTGGATTGAAATAATAGCCCACGGCAAAGCCTATCGCCAATTTTTAGCGCCAGGTGAAAAACCGGAAGCGACGTTCCAGATCAAGGCCGATAAGATTGCGGTAAGAGAATACTGCAACATTCATGGCCTTTGGAGTGCCCGATAAACTGTCGCCAGAAACTGGTGGATGGCTTGTCTTGGTCCGACCTTCGTTCATACTTGACGTACTTTTTCCAATGGCATTATTTAACTATGCACTCGTTTATTCGGTTGTTGGTTCCTAACCAATCAAAAACCAAATCATAAGGAGAATCGTCATGAAAGATTCAGGAAATGTGTGATTGTTACACAACTACGGACCCACTTAAAGAGATGTCGATCCTTAAAAATGATCCCGACACAGAGAATGCGGCAATAAAATGGGTTGCCCTGGCCGCCCTGCACGGTGTGAATTCAAACGCTGAGAAGATATCCATTTCCAGTGGTGAAGATGGCAAGACAACCGTGGTCGCCGAATATCGACTGGCGGAACTACCATCACCCGGTGATGAGGTTGGGCGCAAAGTATTCGAAACGTTCAGAGAGATTACGCACATCGAAGTCGACAAGGGGAAGACCGCTATGGCTTTGGGAATTCGCGACAGCAGTATCGAACTTAATATTGAAATCAACAAGGCGGACAATTGCAGGAAAATCACTATCGATTTCCCGTAAGGATAGGCGAATCGGGAGTAACCCAGCGCTGAAGCTATCCCACAGACCCGCCAATACCGGTGATTTCATCAGCATAGGTGTTGATCCGGCCGATAATATCCTGAACATCTTGCTCATCAATTTCAAGGCCTTGAAGTGTCTCAAGCAAATGGCCGACATATAACGCGAAATGGTGTTTGGTAATGCCTCTTCCATGGTGTACATGACCTAACGGTTTGCCGGTGTAGGTAATCGGTCCATCCAGAGCCGCGCTGAAAAACTCACGCTGCATGCGACGCAGTTTGTCCATGGATGTGTCTTTGAAAAAGGGTTTTAACTCCGGATCGGCAACCACACGATAATAGAATTGATGGATCAATTTGGCAATCACTTGCTCCCCGCCGACGCGTTCAAAGAGTATTGGTTGTTTTGTAGACATTTTTCTCCACCTCCGGAGTTCTTGTGGCGAATTGTAAAAAGGATGGATATCGATACGTTACGATAGAGAAGCATCCACAGGAGTACGTTATTCCGACAAAGCAAAAGATCGCTACCAGCTCAAAAGCAGAGCTGTGAAGTACGATCGACTTAGAAATTCCCTACTTTGAAGATACGGCGCTCACGCCGTAAGTCAATACGCCCATCCTCGCACTTGCCGGGCCCACTATTTAGAAGGAGACCCGTAAGCCTGCGCTTAATCCAATCGCTTTGCTGACTTACTATTTTTGTATGGAAAACTGGATTAAGGCCATCCAACTTGGGGTTACCCCTACCAGGCCGCGTTAGGTGCAATCCGTTTGAAGGGCAGTTGCTCATGACCAAAATCCTTCAAGGCTCGGTTGGCCAATTCGTCGCTACCGCGTTCATGGTAGCAGGCGACAAGCCCATTGGCCGTCAAATAATCAGCTGCGCCGGCCTTTATAAGAAAACGGTCGATGACCCGACCTTGCCCGATGTTGGTAATGATGATCGTATCCGGACGGAATCCCGGCAGATAAAGCTGGTTGCGGTCGTTGTGCATCAACCGGCAAAAGATCGCACGCCAAAACCGATCCCAATTGCCGCGCCGGCAACCAAACTCGTGTAGTGCCAGGCTTCCTTCTTGGGGTTAGGGGTGTGAGTAGCAACGGGGTAAAGGGTCCGGACCAGCTAAAGACCGCGGTGATCAACAAACTGCGCAGTCTCCAGAAGCTACCAAAGAAAATCGCATCATTTTTCGACCAGCGTCGTCAGCGCCTTTCCCGATGGGGCATCTCGTATATACTTGGCAAATATGTATCCGTGGCAAAACAAAATCCGGAATTTTCAGCCGATTTTCCTGTTACGCCGCATGTTCTCCGGCACTCGAAAGCAATGGGGATGCTGAAAGCCGGCATCAACCTGATATACATTCGAGATTTTCTGGGGCATGTCAATGTTACGTCGACTGAGGTTTATGCTCGCGCTGACAATGAGATGAAGCGGAAATATCTTGAGCAGTCATACCAGGAACTCAATCCGAAGGAATTTCCAAACTGGGAAGACGATACAACCCTTTTGGCGTGGCTGGATGATTTATGCAGATGAAAAACAATATGGTGAGTCTTTGCTCGTGAAAGTGTTGATTCATTTCACTTTCACGAGCCTGCTCCCCATATACCAGAACTCTACATTTTGTCGAATATGGGGAGCTCCCCATATTCGACATACTGCGGCCATGGAACTCCTGCAGGCCGGTGTGGACCATTCCGTTATCGCCCTGTGGCTTGGTCACGAATCCGCTGAAACAACCATTAATAAATCATTCGAATTACAAGGTAAATGTTGTCCACTCGGCATAGTCTGGAACTCGGCATAGTGCCTCAGTGTATGAATCCCTTCACCATTTTTCACGCCCGCTTGTTTGCGGGCTTTCTCGTAGACGCAACGAATCGCTTCATAGGATAAAGGTCGGTCTTTTTTCTTCTTGTTCGACGACGGAAACAAGTAGATTTGCGGCCGACAATCCCTGCAATAGTAACGCAACTGCTCAAGCAGCCGCCTTGAGAGCATGGTGTATCGATCTTTTTGCCCTTTGCCGGCCACCACTTTGATCAGCATCCTGTGGATGTCAATATGCTCGAGGGTCTGGGGTTATACAAACTCAATAAGGTAGTTTACACGATCAGGTAATGGAAAATGAGGGCATAAAAGGTACGAGGGTGAAACTACGGAAGATGATCAGGATGGTGGGCTGCCGCGAAGCGGTTTCGTACATATTGAGATCATCCCCAGAACGGCGAAAATACAGATACCATAATTTTGAGGTCTCAGGCTAAACAAACCTTGTTCTGCGGGGTTGTCGCGTGACCTGCATCTTTTTACCGGTTGTTTTTATTTGAAACGTCCGACATAAAAAATGCCTGACAGTAACCTTTTCATTTTACATGTCATTTATTTCTGATAGATTATGGCCTGAATCAAAACCACAGCGTCTGATCCAAAAAGGAGGTTTGGCATGCGTTTGAAAGGGGTGCTGGTCGTATTGCTGCTGATGGGCCTGTTGGTCGGGTGTGCCGCTTCGGCCAAACGAATCAACAACCTGCAACAAGGGATGACCAAAGCCGAGGTGATCGACATCATGGGCGAGCCCGACTACACCAGCAGCACCAAGGACGTGGAGATATTGAGCTACCGGCTGGCCTCCGGCGGAGTGTTCAAAGAGACCTATTTCGTCAGAATTTCCAATGGAACCGTCGACCGCTTCGGCCGGCGCGGAGATTTCGGCTACTTCTACTAAAGGGCTTTTTGTCAGGATATAATGACCTACCGCGCCAAAGAGATCCTGAACATTCAGGTCGCACCGGCTCTGGGCTGCACCGAACCGGTGGCCATCGCCCTGGGTGCGGCGGCAGCCGTTTCCCTGCTGCCGGCCGGCGACATCGACCGCATCCAGATCTGGGTGGATCCCAACATTTACAAAAACGGAATGGCCGTGTCGATTCCCGGCACCGAAGGCCTCAGTGGGCTGGACATGGCCGCGGCCCTGGGGGCGACCGGCGGCGATCCCAAACGGAAACTGGAAGTTCTGGACACGGTCGACGATGCTGCCGTGCGGGCGGCACGTAAAATGGTGGCGGCGCGGCAGGTGGCGGTGAATCTGCTCAAAGACCATGTGGGGCTGCACATCAAGACCGTTGCTCGGGCGGGCGGCCACACGGCCGAGTCGGTCATTGCCGGCCTGCACGACAACCTGGTCTCTTTGAAGTTGGACGGCCAGGCGGTCACGGACAGTGCCCTTTTCGCGGCAGGGGGTGCCGGCGAGGGCAAGCGCCGCCTGGCCGATCTGGAAACATGGCTCAAGGCGCGCTCTTTGGAGCAGTTGCTCGAACTGGTGGATGACCTGGATGACGACGACCTGGCGTTTCTGGAATCCGGAGTCCAGGTCAACCTGCGTCTGGCGGATTATGGCCTCAAGCACGGCTGCGGCCTCGGCGTTGGCCGCACCCTGGAACGCCTGGTGCGCCAGGGGTTGATGAAGCGGGACATGGTCCTGGCCGCGCGGATCCTGACGTCTTCGGCGGCCGATGCCCGCATGTCCGGGGTCAAGCTGCCGGCAATGAGCAGTGCCGGATCGGGCAATCACGGGTTGACGGCCATTTTGCCCATTTTGGCCGTCGAACAGTTTATCACGGTCGATCGGCGCGTCGTCCTGGAGGCTGTCGGACTGAGCCACATCATCACCGCCTATGTCAAAGCCTTTACCGGCCGCCTGTCCGCCATTTGCGGGTGCAGCGTGGCGGCCGGCGCAGGCGCCACGGCCGGCGTGGCCTACCTGATGGGCGGCACGAAACATCACATTGCCGGGGCCATCAAGAATCTGACCGAAGATCTGGCCGGGGTGATCTGCGACGGCGCCAAGGGCGGCTGCGCCCTGAAGCTGGCCACCGCCGCCGGAACGGCGGTTCAGGCCGCACTCTTTTCCCTCCAGGGGGTCAATGTCAGCTTCACCGACGGGATCATCGGACGCTCGTCCGAGGACACCATGCAAAATATCGGCACCTTGACCACCCAGGGCATGATCGAAACCGACCGCACCATTCTCAATATCATGCTGGCCAAACAATTTTCGGATGTGTGAGCGGCCGGGAAAACCGCGCCATCACTTAACACAGCGCCCAATCGAACCCGCCCCACAGCGCTTGCCGTTGACCCAGACGGCACCTACCAGATAGGCCTCGTCCAGCACCGTGCGGTCGATGCGGGCCCCGACCAGGTTGGCCCCATCCAGGTTGGCGCCGCTCAGATCCGCTCCGGTCAGATCCGCCATCTTCAGGTTGGCCGCGGAGAGGTCGGCGCCGCAAAGCCTGGCGTCGGTCAAATCGGCCTGGTGCAGCACCGCCTGCCGCAGGTCGGCCTTGTCAAGTGCGGCCCCGTTCAGGAGCGCTTTCACCATCAGAGTGCTGCGCAGGTAGGCACCCGAGAAATCCCCGCCGGTCAGATCCGCCTCGGTCAGATCCGCCTCCAACAGGTGGCTGCCCGATGCCCGGACGTGTCGGACCGTGGCCTGTGTCAGATTGGCCCGTGCCATCTCGGCCCCGGCGATAACGGCGCCGGTCAGATCGGCCCGCCCCAGGTCGGCGCCCTTGAGCACGGCGCCTGCCAAGTCCAGCGATGCCAGCGTTGCCGACTTCAGATTGCAGTTCGGACAGCGACCGCTGGCCATCAATGCGACGGTTTCCGGCGTCCGACATCTGCCCACGGAGCCCGATCCGCACCTCTGGCCGTCGACCCAGGTGGCGCCGTCCATTACCGCATCCTTTAAGCGCGCGCCGCGCAGGTCGGCTTTGCTCAGGTTGGACCGGTTCAGCCGGGCAGCCGTCAGGTCGGCCCGTGCCAGGTCGGCTCCGGTCAGATCGACGCCGCGCAGGTCGGCCTCGGCCAGGTTGGCGCCGCTCAGGTCGCACAGTCGACAGGTGCGGCGGCGCGCCAACTGGTCCTTAAGACCCTCCGGTTCGGACAGGCGGCCGCGCATGCCGTAAACCGCCGCCAGGGATAGACCGGCAACGACGATCGCGGCCATGGTTAATTTCCTATACAAAGCGCCGGACTGAAAAGGGTTTGGGATTGAAGATCGGTTGTCGGCCGCAAATCAGATCAGCCACCAGGCGGCCGGTTCCGGTGGCGGTCGACAGCCCCAGCATGCCGTGTCCGGTCGCAATGCACAGATTGTCCAGGTGCGGAGTGCGTCCGATGACGGGCAGGTCGTCGGGGCTCATGGGGCGCAAACCGGCCCAGCGTTCGATCTCCGGCCGGCCGACCGGCGTCTTGAGGTAGCGTGCCGCGGAGGAGACCAGGTTGTCGAGCCGTCGCTGGTTGAGCCCCTGGTTGAATCCCGAAAACTCCATCGTCCCGCCCAGCCGATAGCCGCTTTGCCACGGCGTGGCGACCACATTGCGCTCGGCCAGGTAACACGGCACGCTAGGGCAGGCGGCCGGACGCGCCATGGTGATGCTGTACCCCTTGCCCGGCTGGACAGGGATGCGCAGGCCCAGCTGGCGGGCGATGGTCGGTGACCAGGCCCCGGCCGCCAGAATATACTGGTCGGCCGTGAAGCGGCCGGCGGTGGTTAGGGCGCCGGCAACCCGCCCGCGCTGCAGCTCGAAGCTTTCCAGCTGGCAGTTTTCACGGACCTGCACGCCCTTTTCACGTGCCGCGCGGGCCCAGGCGGCCACGAACGTTTCCGGCCGCAGGTGGCTGTCGGCCCGGTGGTACCAGCCGCCGTAAACGCGATCGTTCAGGGCCGGTTCGATCTGCCGGACCTCGTCGCGGTCGTGCCGGGTGGCCGCAAGGCCATAGGGTGCCATGATTCGGTTGGTTGCGGCGTAGCGATCCATGGCGGCCGGGTCGGTAAATACCATCAGCACCCCATTTTGCTGGAAATCGCACGCCAGGTGCTCCTGAGAAAAAAGGTCGGCCAACAGCGCGTTGGACGTGTGCAGCAGGGCCTGCCTGGCCGCAATGGCCCGCTTCAGGTGGCGCTGATTACAGTTGGCGGCAAAGCGCAGAAGCCACAGCGCCAGGGCAAGGTCGAGGCGCGGCGCGATGTAGAGCGGCGATGTACCGCTCAGGGTGCGGCGCAGTTCCTGGGCAACGGCACCGGGTGCACACAGGGGCGGCAGGTCGCTGATGTAAATCAATCCGCAGTTTCCGTGGGAGGCCCCGGCACCCACGGTGTCTCGTTCGAGAATGCGAACCGAATGCCCGGAGCGGATCAGGTAATAGGCGCAGGCCAGCCCGATGACGCCGCCGCCCACGACCAGGATGTCACTGTGATGGGAACTGTCTGGATTCAACATGAACCCCCTGTTTTTATCGGTACGGCCGCCGGCGCACGAGATCGCAAACACCGCCGGGACAATGCGGGATTGCCGGCAGGGCTGGCGGGTTTATCCGGCCGATCTTACTTCAGCCGCAGGCGGCCGCGCTGTTGAGGCAGGCCAGGGTGTAAGTCTGGGTCTGGTGGCCGTTTTCGGCCAGGTTCAGGTCAGCCGGTGCCGCCGCCGACTTCAAGGTGAAGTGGCCGCCTGGGTGAAATTGGCCTGCGCCTGGCCCATTTGTTGAATCAGGTCGGCCATTTCGGTGATCCCGTGGCGGCGCGCCAGGTAGTCGGGTTCGTTGTAGGTGACCCACACCGCACCGGCCTTGTCTTCCCAGATCAGGGCCTTTAAGGGCAGATCGATGCCCATGGTCCGGCTGCGCTGCATCAGCGGCGTACCCATGGCCGGGCTGCCGAAGATTATCAGCAGGGTCGGCTGAAGTTCCTGGCCGATCTTCCGGGCTCCGGCGGCGTGATCGATCCGTGCAAAGACCGTGATGCCCTTTTCCTGCAGGGCGCTTTCCAGGCGGTCGGCCGTGGTGGCCACGTCGTGGCTGCTCTTTACGTTCACCAGCCCGCCGATCTGAGCGTCCGCCGGCAGGGACATGGATACAGCGAGCAACAGGGCCAGGATGGTCGTTCTCATTAAATTCCTCCTTGGGTTGTCGATCTTTCTGGATGGCGCTGCCTAACGGGTGCACTGATCGACCAGGGCCATGATCGATCGATAGGCGATGCCGCTGTGATGGGACAGACCGATTTCGCAGGTCCGGCTGTTGGCGTAGCCGGCGCTGCAGCCTTTTACGGCCTCCTTCAGGCCGGCAAGGGCCGCGGCATTGAGTTCGGGTACGCTGAACCCGCGGTCGCCGGCGAAGCCGCAGCATTCGATGCCGTAGGGCACCACAACCGTTTCGGCACACGCGTGGGCCACCGCCACAAAGGCGTTCTCCAGGCCCATCTTGCGGGCACTGCAGGTGACGTGCAGGGCAATCGGCTGGCGCGTTTTGGCAAACGTCAGTCGATCCAGCAGGTGCTCGGCGACAAATCCCACCGGCTCGTAAAGGGTCAGGGCCGGGGTGAACGCGCGCCGCATGCGTTCCAGGCACGGGCTGGTATCGCACAGCACGGGCAGGCGCCCGTTGTCCGATGCGGCCAGCAGGGCGGCTTCCAGGGCCGCGGATTTACGGTCGGCCTGGTCGAAGAACCCCTTGCTTTCGAACGGCAGCCCGCAGCACAAGCCGGCCATGTTTTCGGGATAGATCACCTGGTAGCCGGCCCGCCTGAGCACCCGTTCGGTTACGGTGGGCAGGTCATCGCTCAACGGATCGTCGCCAGCCGGCCCCATGGTCCGGCTGACGCAGGCCGGAAAATAGACCAGCGCCGCCTCGCCTGCTGGCGCCTGGCAAGGGCGCAGGGGGGCTGCCGCCGTGGGCAGGGCCGGCAGCCAGGCCGGCATGCGATTGCCGGACCATCGCCTGAAAGAGGTGGTCAGACGCTTCATTGCGGCCGTGCCGATCAGACGGTGGGCCATTGCGGCCCCCTTGAGACCCACGCGCACGCCGCTGGTCAAAAGGCCGAAGTGCAGGGCGGCCTGGTCGGCCATCCACTGCGGCAGTCGGCCCGCGACCTGCCGCGACCGCAGGGCTTTGGTGAATCTGCCCGTGTCCACCTCCACCGGGCAGGCGGTGCCGCACAGTCCGTCGGCGGCGCAGGTGGCCTCGCCCTGCCAGGCATATCCGGTTTCCATTTCGCGCAGGCGGTCGGGATCGTCGCCCGAAGCCCGCAAGCGTTCGATTTCGCGGCGGACGACGATGCGCTGGCGCGGCGTCAGTGTCAGGTTGCGCGAGGGACAGTGGCATTCGCAGAACCCGCACTCCATGCAGGCGTCGATCAGCGGGTCGGCCGGCGGCAGCGGTTTGAGGTGTTGCAGGTGAACGGTCGGGTCGGGGTTGAGAATCACGCCGGGATTGAGAATGTCTTCGGGGTCGAAGATCCGCTTGATTTCCCGCATGATGTCATAGGCGTCGCCTCCCCACTCTTTTTCAACGAATGGGGCCATGTTGCGACCGGTGCCGTGCTCGGCCTTGAGGGATCCGTCGTAGGTGTCGACCACCAGGTGGGCGATGTCGTCCATGAAGCGGGCATAACGCGACACTTCGGCCGGATCGCCGAAATCGGGGGAGAAGACAAAGTGCAGGTTGCCGGCCAGGGCGTGCCCGAAAATGATGGCATCGCGGTAGCCGTGCCTGTCGAACAGGGCTTGCAAATCGACGGTGGCCGGGGCCAGGCTGTGGATCGGAAAGGCCACGTCCTCGATCAGTACGGTGGTTCCCAGGCGCCGCACGGCGCCGGCCGAAGGCAACAGTCCCTTGCGCACTTTCCAGAGGCTGTCGCCGCGCTCGGCGTCGTCGGTGAAGATGGCCGGGTGCGAGAAGTCGGCCCCCTCCAGATGCCAGGCGTGGGTCCGGCCGCCGTCGGGGGTTTGCTCCCTGACGCGGGTTTTCAATCCGTCGGCGATGGCCGCCACGTTGGCCGCCAGGGTGGCGAAATCGACCGCCTGGGTCTCCACCAGCAGCGCAGTGGTGGTCGGCGGGACGCCCCGGATCATGGCCGGCATGCCCGGCTTGTTCTCCACGCTGGCCAAAGCGGCCCGGTCCATCACTTCGGCCGCTGCCACGGGCAGGGCCTGCAGGCGCCGGGCCGTTTGGCAGGCGCCGTCGATGTGCGCGAACATCATCAAGGCCGTGGCTTTAAAGGCCGGCGATGGCACCGTGCGGTAGACAATCCGGGAGATGAATCCCAGGGTTCCCTCCGACCCGATCATCAGGTGCGTGATGATGTCGAACGGATCGCTGAAATCCACCAGGGCGTTGAGGCTGTAGCCGGTGGTGTTCTTGATCTTGAACTTGCGGCGGATTCGTTCGCTCAGAGCGCTGTCGGACTTGACCCGCTGGGCCAGCTCGCTGAGGCGCTGCAGCAGGTCGGCATGCGATGCCGCAAAGGCCGACCGGCTGCGGTCGTCGCCGGTGTCCAGAACCGTACCGTCGGCCAGAACCATGCGAATGCTGTCCACGGTCTGATAGCTGTTCTGGGCCGTACCGCAGCACATTCCCGATGCGTTGTTGGCGGCAATCCCGCCGATCATGGCGGCGTTGATGGAGGCCGGGTCCGGGCCGATCTTGCGGCCGAACGGCGCCAGGAGCTGGTTGGCCCGGGCGCCGATGACCCCCGGTTCGAGGCGGATCTTCTCACCGTTGGCGAGTACTTCAGAGCGCTGCCAGGAGGCGCCGGCCACCAGCAGGATCGAATCGCTGATGGCCTGCCCGGAAAGGCTCGTGCCGGCCGCCCGGAAGGTGACCGGCAGGCCGCTTCGGCGAGCCAGGGTGAGAATTCTGGAGACTTCGCCTTCGTTGTCGGCGCGCACGACCACCTTGGGAATCAGGCGGTAGAAACTGGCGTCGGTGCCGTAGGCCAAGGTCCGCAGCGGATCCGTGGCCAAGCGGGTGTCAGGGATGAAACCCCCGAGTGCCTTGATGAACCGGAGATAGGTCGTGTCGGGCATGCCCGGTCCCTCCTGGTGGGGTGCGCTGCGAAAAACCGTTGCAGAGCGGATTATTTTTTCTGGTGAGCCGTGCAGCTGCCCGCGCTTGCGCCCCTGATGTCGCTTTGATGTTTGGCAATCGAAATGATCGTGGACAAGCCGTTTTTGACCGGATCGGAAACGTCCGCCTGCTGGAGCTTTTCGGCCTCTTCACAAATTGCCGCAAAGGCACGGGTTATTTTCTCGGTACTCAGCATGGGTGAACCTCCTTTAGATGGCGCAGCTCATGTCCTGGCCGCAGCACATGGGCGATTTGATTTTCCCGTGACCGTTCGGACATTCGGAAATCTGCACCACGGTGCCGTCGTCCAGCTTCAAACTGGCATCGACCAGGGGCGCGTCGCATTTTGCGCAGGTTGCGTTGACACTCATGCCGCACTTGGAACAGGTGTAAGTTGCCATTGGCGTCTCCTTGAGATGGTAGGTTTTACAGATTCGTGCGCTCGGTAACCAATGCGTTCCTCAGAATTGATTCCTATCATACGCATCGAACCTGAGCCTGTCATCAACCGAAAATCGGTTTCTTGACAACCTGCCCTGCGCCACTTATCCTCAGGATCGAAATTTATCATGTGGAGCGGCGTGAGGGAACTGGCCCTGGGATCGCCCGGCAACCTGACCATCAAGGTGCCAAGTCCAGCCCTGTGAAGGGGACACATGAGGTCAACCCAGACAAAATGGTGTCATGGGCCTCTCCCGTTCACGCGGCGAGAGGTTTTTTATTGCGGCCGAACACGGCAATCGTTTCAGCGGCCCCGTTGATCGGGCACCCCTGCTGGCGCCGCGCACCAGCCAAAGGAGACAGACAATGACGGAAACATTCACCGGTTTTGAGACCCGGGCGATTCATGCCGGGCACACCCCCGACAAGCAAACCAATGCCCGGGCCGTTCCGCTGTATCAGACGACGTCGTTTACTTTCAACGATTCCGCCCACGCCGCCGACCTGTTCGGCCTGCGCCAATTCGGCAACATCTACACGCGCATCATGAACCCCACCACCGATGTGTTCGAGCAGCGCGTCGCCGCTCTCGAAGGCGGTGTGGCGGCGTTGGCGGTGGCCTCCGGTCAGGCCGCGGAGACATTGACGGTGCTCACCCTGGCCCGGGCCGGCGATGAGATCGTCGCCTCCACGGACCTTTACGGGGGTACGGTCAGCCTGTTTACCCACACGCTCTCTCGCCTGGGGATCGGCGTCAAATTCGTTGCGCCCAACGACGAAAAGGCCTGGGAAGATGCCGTCAGCGACAAGACCCGGGCGTTTTACGTCGAAAGCATCGGCAACCCCAAGCTGGATCTGGTCGACCTGGAAAAGCTGGCCGCCGTGGCCGGCCGGCACGGTATTCCCCTGGTGGTGGACAACACCGTCACCACCCCTTACCTGCTCAATCCGATTGCCCACGGCGCCGCCATCGTGATCCACTCGGCCACCAAGTTCATCGGCGGCCACGGCACTTCCATCGGTGGCGTCATCGTCGACTCGGGCCGTTTCGACTGGTCCGCCTCGGGTCGCTTTGCCGCTTTCGTGGAACCGGAGCCCGCCTATCATGGGCTCAACTTCCACGAGGCCTTCGGCAATCTGGCCTTCATCCTGCGGGCGCGGGTACTGGGGCTGCGGGACATGGGGGCGGCCCTGAGCCCCTTCAACGCCTGGAACTTCATTTTGGGTCTGGAGACGCTGGCACTGCGCATGCAGCAGCACAGCAAGAACGCCCTGGCCGTGGCCCGCTTTCTGGAAAGCCATCCCGGCGTGGCCTGGGTGCGCTACCCGGGGCTGGCCTCGTCGCCCACCTATCATCTCAACGCCCGCTATCTGCCCCGGGGGCACGGCGCCCTGGTCGGTTTCGGCATCAACGGCGGCCAGGCCGCGGCGGTCAAATTCATTGAGCGCCTGAAGCTGTTCAGCCACCTGGCCAACATCGGAGATGCCAAGAGCCTGGTGATCCATCCCGCTTCGACCACCCACGAGCAGCTCAGTGAAGCCGAGCAGCGGGCGGCCGGGGTAACGCCGGATTTCATCCGCTTGAGCGTCGGCATCGAATCGCAGGAAGACATCCTCGCCGATCTGGAGCAGGCCCTGGGGCACAGTGCAACCTGATCGCGACAGCGTGGAAAGGGTGAGCATGGATCGAAAATCAGTTGGACGGGTTCAGCCGTCGACCCACCGCTTTGCCAGCCCCAGCGACCCCATGGTGCTGGAGTCGGGCCACCATCTGGGGCCCGTTGACATCGCCTACGAGACTTACGGGCAACCCAACGAAACGCGCACCAACGCCGTCCTGATCTGCCACGCCCTGTCGGGCGACCACCACGCCGCCGGCGTTTACGACCCGCACGATCGCTACAGTGGCTGGTGGGACGGCATGATCGGACCGGGCAAGGCCTTCGACACCGACCGCTACTGGGTGATCTGTTCGAACGTCATCGGCGGCTGCCGGGGATCCACCGGGCCGGCCAGCACCAACCCGGCCACGGGCCAGCCCTACGGCCTGGAGTTTCCGGTGGTGACCATCGGGGACATGGTGGCCGCCCAGAAGCGGTTGATCGAGCACCTGCAGATCCCGCGTCTGTACTGCGTTGCCGGGGGCTCCATGGGCGGCTTCCAGGTCCTGGAGTGGAGCCTGCGCTACCCGGAAATGGTGCGCTCGGCCATCTGCATCGCCTCGGCGGCGCGCCTTTCCACCCAGGCCATCGCCTTCAATGCCGTGGGGCGCAGCGCCATCACCCACGATCCCAAATGGCAAAACGGCCGATATGCCGCCGACGACGGTCCCGAAAACGGATTGGCCATCGCGCGCATGGTGGGCCACATCACCTACCTGTCCGAACTGCTGCTGGACGAGAAGTTCGGGCGGCGGCTGCAGTCGGCCAACCGGCTCAGCTACAACTTCGACAAGGAGTTCGCCATCGAGTCTTACCTGGACCACAAGGGCAGCGCCTTTACCAAGCGCTTCGATGCCAACAGCTACCTTTTCATCACCAAGGCCATGGACTACTTCGACATCACTCGCAGCTACGGCCCGCTGGGGGAGGCCTTCGGACGCGCCACGGCGCGCTACCTGTTCGTTTCCTACTCGTCGGACTGGCTCTTTCCCACCTCGCAGAGCCGGCAGATGGTGCGCGCCCTGCTTTCGGGCGGCAAGTCGGTCTCGTTTATCGACATCGACTCGCCCTACGGGCACGATGCCTTTCTGCTCGAAGAGGCCAAACTGACCCGCATCGTCGAGGGCTTTCTGCGCGGCGTGGCCGAAGAGGTGCCGGCATGAACGCGCACTATGTGGACCGGCTCAGCCGCACCGACCGCGACATGATCCTGACCCTGGTGCCCGATGGGTCGCGGGTGCTGGATCTGGGCTGCGGCGATTGCGGTCTGCTCAACGAGCTGGTGACCAAAAAAGGAATCCGCGGAACCGGACTGGACATCGACGGCATGCAGCTGGTCAACGGTCTGGCTTACGGGCTCAACGTCTATCAGGGCGACCTGGACGAGGGCCTCTGCGACTTTCCGGATGGGTCCTACGACTACGTGATTCTCAACCAGACCCTGCAGGTGGTCAAGGACCCGCCCATGGTCATGTCCGAGATGCTGCGCATCGGCCGCTACGGCATCGTCGGCTTTCCCAACTTCTCCCAGTGGCAGCTCAGGAAGGGGCTTTTTTTCGGCGGCCGGGCACCCAAATCACCGGCCCTGCCCTTTGAGTGGTACGACACACCCAACATTCGGGTGCTCTCGATCCTCGATTTTTTCGACTTCTGCCGTCAGCATCGGATCACCATCGCGGATCAGCGCTACCTGATCGGCGGCCGCTGGGTGCGGTCGGCGAGCTGGCGCTGGGCCACCAACCTGCTGGCCCAAATCGGTCTGTTCGTGATTACGCGCTAAATCGGCGCGACACCGGCAGGGTCACGGCCGGGTGCCCTTGCGGTCCGGTGGAAAGGCCCACCAGGCCGTTGCCACCAGGGCGCCGAACAGGGCGTAGGCCGCGGCAAAGACCCAGGCCGGGGCATCGTAAAAGATCAGCCGCCCCAGCCAGTCTTCGATAAACCCCTGGGCATAAGGCGAAGCGCCCGCCCGGACCCGCAGCCAGGACTCCAGCTTGGTCAAGGGGCAGGTCATGCCCAGCCAGGACTGTGCCACCACCAGTGCAATGGCTGCCAGGTGGGCCAGGCGAAACCAGCGCCGGTTGACCCAGCTCCAGCCGCGGTAGTTGCCAGCCACAACCAGCCCGAGGCCGCCGACGACGAAGATCACGACGCCGGCGTGGACCAGCAACACCGCATCCGCCATCAGCCGATAGAGGGGCACCTTGCCACCTTTTTGTGTAAACACCTTCCCATTGGGAATCCAATTACCGGCCCATCGGGAATGCGTCCCCATCTTGATAATTCGATAACCAATTATAAAAATTAAATAAAATTACAATTCTCTCGCTTTGCACGATTATTGCTGAGGCATCGGGATAGCAGGTTGATCACAATTGAAACCGGCCCGTACCCAAATTCAGTCGACGCCACTGCCGATCTTTCAGCAAGGATGAAGCGAATGCCCACACACCGATCCCGTTCTTTCAGGCTCATGTTAATCGTCGTACTGGTCGCCATACCCTCAATGGCGTTTGCCACCATCTGGCGCATCCAGTTCGAATGCGGCTATTGGCCCCCGGTCCTGGGCATGGACCGCAGCATAAATGTCAGCTTGACAACCAACGACCTGCCGGATTCGAAGCTGCCCGACAGCATCGATCAGAACGACATATCGACCTACGAGATAACCGACGGCATTTACAACAAACGCACCGACAGGGACTGCGAGCTGATGGTCGACCACACGGACTGCAATTTTGAGATAGAATTCGGATCGACTGCGGATTCCGGGCAGCACGCTTACCTCATGGCCGAGTTCAAAGAGGACCCGGGCGACTATTACAGCCATTACACCATCATTGTCGACACCGCGTTCAATATCAAATCCTACGTCCATAGCGCATTTCTCAACGAGCGCGGAATGAGCTACACCATCGGAAACGATTACGCCATCTGCTCCGGATTGACCGTAACCGAACTGCCCCCCCCATCCGCACCCGGTGCCGAATCCTCGCTCGAAAAGAGGAGCACTGCTCAGCCTGTTCTAGACTATGCCGATCTGGCCATTCGCTGACAGTGCCCAACCACCCCTCTTTACAGGCCACATTTTTCCCTAGACATCGTTTTGCCACGGGAGTTCTTCAGGAGCTGCATTCTGCCATTCTTGAAGTATCTTTTGCGCTTGCGCAAAATCGTTTTCAGAAACCCGAATTAAGCCCCACCCGTATTGCGCCTGGAAAAGGCCGTCATAGGCCGTGTCATGAAATGATTTAATCTCAGCGGATATTCCGTTTTCAGCTAAAATCGATCTGATAACATTCGCTTCCGCTTCGTTAGCAGGTTTTACCAGGTCTTTCATATCTTGGTCGCCTCTTTGGCCAACAGTGATCCCGATGAACCCCATCTCGACCGGATTCAGGTGTTTTTGCTGGTTTGCAATGTTCTGATTTTTGTTATAGGTATCGGTGAATATTGTCAATTGAGTGTCTTTATTGCCTTGGCATGACTGCAAAAAGGAAGTACCGTGGACCTATATCTGCAATACCGCCAGGCGGTCATCAAGTGCTGTCGCTGGCTGTGCCAGCACGGCTACTTCGGCTCCCTGCTCAGCGCCGGCGGCAACGTCTCCGTGCGCATGCCCGACGATCTGGTGATGGCGATCACGCCGTCGGGCAAACCATACATGAATCTGGCCGCGGATCAGATCTGCGTGGTGGATTTCGACCTGAATCCCATCGCCGGCGACCTGGAGCCCTCGATCGAGGCCGCCATGCACGCCGGCATCTACCTGAGCCGGCCGGACGTGGGCGCCGTGGTGCACACCCACCAGCCCTACGCCAGCATCTTCTCTTTGATCGACCAACCTATCCCGGCCCTGTTCGATGAGGTGGCCCTGGCCATCGGCGAGACGGTGGCGGTGATCCCTTACGCCTTTTCCGGGACTGCCGAACTGGTGGAAAACGTCACCCAGACCGTTACCAATGGCTGCAACTGCTACATCATGCAGAACCACGGGGCCTTGAACCTGGGTCGCACCCTCGATGCGGCCTGGAAGCATGCCGAGCTGCTGGAAAAGACGGCCCAGGTCTGCTACCACGCCCTGGCGACCGGCAAGACGATCACCACCTTGCCGATCGACACCCTGCAGCGCATTCGGGACCTGCGCAATCAGCTGGCATCCGGATAGATCAGGTCGAACAGTCGGTCGGCGGCCTGGGTGTCCAGCCCTGTGAGAATCTCGTACTGGTCAAGAGCCCGTTTACGGTCGCCGCGATCGAGATAGATCTGGCCGAGATGGTAGTGTGCTTCGACCATGCGCGGGTTGACCCGGATGGCTAGCGTAAAAGCCCGGATCGCCCGGTCGGACTGTTGCATCTGGCGGTAGCTGACACCCATGTTGTAGAGGATCAGCGCGTTGTCCGGCTCGCGGTCGTTGGCGCGGCTGAAAAGGTCGATGGCTTCGGTGTGCCGGTCGGCGCGGCCCATGGCGATGCCCAGGCTGAGCAGGGTGGGGACGTGATCCGGGTGGCCGGTCAGAATCCCCTCGAACGTTTCGATCTGCTGTTCGGTGCGCTGGAGGTGCCCGTAGACGTGGCCCAGCTCGAAGCGGGCGCGCAGGTTGGCGGGGTCGATGCGGAGGACCTCGTTGAGCGGCAAAAGGGCCGACGCGTACTGCCCGGTGGCCTTGTAGTACATGGCCAGGATGTAGTGGGCCATGGCATTGTCAGGGTTTTGTTCGATGGGGCGCCGGAAGGCGGCCACGGCATCGTCCGGCTGACCCAGGCCGGCATAACAGCTGCCCAGCCCGTACCAGGCATCCGGATCGGCCGGGTCGGCTTCGGCGGCCTTCTGGAAATAGGTCAGGGCCTCTTCAAATTCGCCCTGGATGGAGAGGCGGGACCCCTCGCGGCAGAGCGACGCCGCCAGGGCCGGTCCCTCTGCCGAGCTGCGGATGGTCCACTCGGCGATGGACAGCTCGCGGGGTTCGTCGGTCAGCAGGGCAAGGGCCCCGACGGCGACCGCAAAATTGAGGTTTTGGCCCTTGGCCGCCTGAAATGTCACCACACCGATGACGCGGCCGTCCTGACCGACCACCGGCCCGCCGCTGGATCCCTGGGATATCGGGGCGGTCAATTGCAGGATCCGGCCGCCGGCCGGCAGGTCGCGGATGGCCGATACGATGCCCTCCGACACCGTCTGTTCCAAGCCCATGGGGCTGCCGACCACGACCACGCGGTCGGCCACGGCCGGCACCTGCGCGGATGTCTGAATGGGGTGAACCCGGCCTGGCGGCACCTCCACCCGCACCTTGATCAGGTCGACCAGCCGGTTTTTGGCCAGCACACCGGCCACCGGATAGGTGTCGCCGTCTCGGGTGCGGATGCTGGCGTGATAGGCGCCGTCGAGAACGTGGTAGTTGGTTACCAGGACCCCGCTGGCGGTGATGAAAAAACCGCTGCCAATCGATGTGACCTCGCCGTTGACGTCATGTGCGATGACCGTGGCGACCGATCGTTGAACCGATGCCACCAGATCCTGAAGGTTCGGCGGCGATTGAAACGGCCGGGTGGGTGCTGTCGTGCAGGCGCTGACGAGCAGCAAGGCGGTCATTGCGAACAACAGCTGGTGTTGGCGAGAGATCATCGGCACTCCTCGATCGGGCGTTGACGTGCGTTGGCGCGGCAAGCAGTTGCTCCGCATTCCCAAAGATATGAATGCCTGACGGGGTTGCAACTGCCGGCTTTGCGAAAAAGGCCATTTTGCCTTGCGGTCGGCCGGTGCCGTGGTGCCGTCGAACACCGGGTTACCGGCTGCACTTGCGCGGTCAACAGCCTGGCCGGTCTTGCAAGTTGCATCGAACCCAGTTAAGGTAATCGTGTTTGACCCAACCGGTTGTCAACCCCATTGGAGCGAGCCGACCATGCGTGAGGACAAAGTCAACCAGTTCGTGATCATCCTGATGGTCATATTCATTTCAGCCATCTTCTTGTCCATGATCAAATCCTTTCTGCTGGCCATTTTTCTGGCCGGCATTTTTGCAGCAATCACGCGTCCGGTCTACCTGCGGCTCGAGAAATGGCTGCGCGGTCGCTACCGTCTCGCAGCCGGTTTGACGCTCCTGCTGGTCTTTCTGGTGGTCCTGATCCCCATGGCTGTGCTGACCACCGTTGTGACCGGCGAAGCCATCAAGGTCAGCCAGTCGGCCATGCCCTGGGCCAAAGCGCAACTCAGCAATCCGGGTGCCTTTACCGAGTGGTTAGAATCGACGCCTTTTTATGACAAAATCGCCCCCCACAGCGAGCTCATTGTTCGCAAAGCCAGTGAGGTGGTCGGAAGCCTCAGCCGATGGCTGGTCAACAACCTCTCCGCGGTTACCATGGGGGCGGTCAGCTTCATATTCACCATGTTCATCCTGCTCTACACCATGTATTTTTTCCTGATCGACGGTGAGACGCTGCTGGAGCGAATTCTCTACTACCTGCCGATGCATGACAAGGACGAGCAGCTGATGCTGGACAAGTTCACCTCCGTCACCCGGGCGACCCTGAAGGGAACCGCGGTCGTCGGGGTTCTGCAGGGCGGGCTGGCCGGACTGGCCTTCATGGTGGTCGGGATTCCCAGTGCGACCTTCTGGGGGGTTATCATGGTGGTGCTGTCGATCATCCCCAGTGTCGGCACGGCCCTGGTGTGGATACCGGCCGCCGTCATCCTGGCCGTCGGCGGCGCATATGCCAAGGCCATCGGCCTGGCGGTGTTTTGCGCCCTCGTGGTCGGCAGTGTGGACAACCTGCTCCGCCCGGTGCTGGTGGGCAAGGACACCCAGATGCACGAGCTGATGATTCTGTTCGGCACTTTAGGCGGCATTGTCATGTTCGGCATGGTCGGCATCATCATCGGTCCGATCGTTGCGGCCCTGTTCGTGACCATCTGGGAGATCTACGGACAGGCCTTTGCGGAGATCCTGCCGGACACCGGCTATGTGCTGCGCAAACGGCGGGAATCGGACGATGATGGAGATGCCTGAACGGCGTCCACAACCAGGTATCGGGCGGAACGGGTCTCAATGCCCGAGGTGCTTGTACCAGACCGCCATGCTGCGAATGCGGCCCCCGATCTGGGAATTCTTGACCAGCCGGCCGGCATACCGGTAGCCGCTTTTGGCGAAGAGGCGGTTGATGCCCGGCGAGTCGGCCCGTGCGATGGTGTAGGCCAATCGCAGGCCCCGGGCTCGTGCCGCCTTGTCCAGCCGGGTCAGCAGTCGCCCCGCAAAGCCCTTGCCGCGCTGGGAAGGCAAGGTGGCAAAATCGGTCATTTCACAGGTCCGGTTGATCGGATCGATTTCGGCCGCCGCCGCGGCGGCGATGCGGTCGGCGACCCGGACGCCGAAATAGAGTGAGTCGGCTGTCATCATGCGCTTGAGGTGGCCGGGCCGATGGATCGGAAAGGGGTAGGTCTCGAACACTTGGCGGTAGAGACGGCCGATCTGTTCGACATCCGCAGGTGTGCACGCAAAGACGCGGCCGGCTGGTCGGCCGCCGCCCCGGCCTCTGGACAATCTCCCCGGATGATTTTTAGAGGGGGTGGCGCCTGTCGACCACCGCCTTTCGGCCGAAAAGAATTTGGCCACGAACAGACCGTCGGTCCGATCCTTGAAAAAAGAGGGCACGCGTGCCTCACGGATGTAGCCGGCCGACCGGAAGCACTTCCAGCAGGTGGCGGGGGTCTTGGCGATGATCTTGCCGTAGCCCTTCTCAAGGGCCAGGTGATCGAGCCTGGGGATCAGTTCGCCGGCCGCTTGCACATCGAGGTGCATGACATAGATGCGGCGGTTGTGGTGGCCGTGCTGAACGATCGATCCGTGGAGATGTTCGATTTTATCGGTCATCTCTGCCTACCTTGCGCCAGCGACCGTCTAAAGCAGCGCCTTCAGTTGTTTGAGCCGCTTGCCGGTTTCGGCCAGAATCGCTTCGGACCTTGAAAAGTGCAGCCGGATCAGGTGGTTGACCGGTTCGTGGAAGAAGCTGGAACCGGGCACGGCCGCCACGCCGACCTTGCGCGCCATCCAGCGGCAGAAGGCCTGGTCGTCGGTCACGCCCAGTTCGGTGCAGTCCACCATCACGTAGTAGGCACCCTGGGGCGTGGTGTAGGCCAGCCCGGCCGCGTCCAGGTATCCCAGGAAGAGATCGCGCTTGCGGGTGTAGTCCGCCGCCAGCTGCGCGTAGTAGCTCACGGGCAGCTTAAGGGCCGTCACGGCGGCCTCTTGCAGAGGGGCGGCCGCGCCGACGGTCAGAAAGTCGTGCACCTTGCGCGCGCCGGCGATGACTGCCGGCGGGCCGATCACGTAGCCCAGGCGCCAGCCGGTCATGTTGTAGGTTTTGGACAGGGAGCTGCACGATATGGTGCGCTCGAACATGCCGGGCAGGGCGGCCATGTAGTGGTGGCGGTGAGGGGCGTAGACGATGTGCTCGTAGACTTCGTCGGTGATCACGAAGGCATCGAACTCGACGGCCAGGGCGGCGATGGCTTCCAGTTCCGCGAGCGAGAAGACCTTGCCCGACGGGTTGGACGGATTGCACAGGACGATGGCCTTGGGCTTTTGCATGAAGGCCGCCCTGAGCTGGTCGAGATCGAACTCGAAGTGCGGGGGGTGCAAGGGCACGTAGATGGGCCGGGCGCCGCTGAGAATGGTGTCGACCCCGTAATTCTCGTAGTAGGGCGAGAAGATGACCACCTTGTCGCCGGGGTTGCAGGCCGTCATCATGGCGCACATCATGGCCTCGGTGCTGCCGCAGGTCACCACGACGTGCGCGTCGGGGTCCAGGTCGAGCCCCATCCAGCGGCGCTGCTTTTCCACCAGGGCCTTGCGAAAGCGCGGTGCACCCCAGGTGACGGCGTACTGGTGGGGCCCCTCGGCCATGGCGCGTTGACCGGCGGCCAGCACCGCGGCGGGCGGATCGGCATCGGGAAAGCCCTGGGAGAGGTTGATGGCGCCGTGTTGGTTGGCCACACGGGTCATCTCGCGAATGACCGATTCGGTGAACAGGATCAGGCGGTCGGCGGTGTTGGGCATGGGGCCTCGAAAGGGAGTGCTAAGTGTTAAGTTTAAAGTGTTAAGTTGATGATCGCAAAGCACCAGGGCAGCGCTTAAAAGGTTCTGAATACAATCTTTCCATCGAACAGGGTCATGTCGATCCTGACCTCGGGCAGGCGCGCCGGGGGCAGGCTCCAGATGTCCTCGCTCAGCACGACCAGGTCGGCCCGTTTCCCGGCCGCGATTGCGCCCAGGTCAAAGGCCCGGTGGACTGCGGCCGGGGTGGCGGTGTAGGCTGCGACGGCCTCGGCCACGCTCACGCGCTGCTGCGGGTACCAGCCGCCGGCCGGGGTGCCGTCGGCGCGCTGGCGGGTCACGGCGGCATGCATGCCCGCCAGGGGATCGGGATCGCATACCGGGCAGTCCGAGCTGAACATGACCGCCGCGCCGGTGTCCAGCAGGCGGCGGAAGGCATAGGTGTGCCGGCCAAGCGCACCCACGGCGTCGTCGATCAGGTTGATGTCTAAAATCATGTTGGCCGGCGTCACGCACAGGGCCACGTCCAGGTTGCGCAGGCGGTCGGCATCCTCGGGCCGGATCATCTGGACATGTTCGATGCGGTGGGCAATGGGCGGACCCGGCCGGCCGGATTGGGTCCGCCGGTCCGCCAGGGCGGCAAACAGATCGACCAGTTCGCGGTTGGCGCGGTCGCCCACGGCGTGCACCATGGCCGCCAGCCCGGCCGATTCGGCCTTTGCGACCGCCTGCGCCAGATCACCCATGTCCATCAGGGGCATGCCGTGGCTGGCGTCCAGAAAGGGATCGATCATCCAGGCCGTGCGAGCCCCCATGCCGCCGTCGGCAAAGAATTTGACGTGGCCCACGCGCAGCCGCGCGCTGCCGAAGCCGGTCTGCAGCCCCAAGTCGACGATGTCGTCCAGGCGCTCTCCCGGCAAGGTGACCCAGGTTCGCAGGCCCAGGGCGCGGTCCCGCTCCAGTTGCTGGAAGGCCCGCAAGGCGTGGGCGCCATCCTGGTCGGCCATGAGCCGCACGTCGTGGATGGCGGTGACGCCGCGCCGATGAAGGGCTGCGGTACCCTCCTGAAAGGCATCGATCACCTGATCCATATCCGGCGCTGCCACCGCCGCACGAACCGCGTTGATGGCCAGTTCGCGCAGGATTCCGGTGGGCTGGCCCCGGTCGTCGCGTTCGATGCGGCCCTCGGGCGGATCCGGGGTGGCGGCGTCGATGCCGGCCAGCTTCAGGGCGGCCGAATTGGCCGCGGCCAGGTGCAGGTCGCAGCGCCACAGCAGTACCGGATGGTCGGGCGCGGCCCGGTCCAGGATGTCGCGTGTGGGCATGCGCGCTTCGGTCCAGTCGGTTTCGTTCCAGCCCTGGCCCATGATCCACTGCCCGGCCGGCCGGTCGGCCGCGGCCTGGCCCAAACGTGTCACCAGGGCAGGGATGCCGTCCAGATCGCTCAGTTTGAGGCCCTGCCGCTTGAGGGCCCACTCGTAAAAATGGATGTGGGTGTCGATGAAGCCCGGCAGGATCAGACGGCCGCCGAGGTCGATCTTCTCGGTTCCGGGGCCGGCCATGGCCAGGATGGCCGCATCGCTGCCCACGGCCAGTATGCGCCCCCGGTCGACGGCCAGGGCCTGGGCCGCAAGGTGCCGGGGCGCTCGGGCGGCCGCGCGGCCGTTGAAGAGAACGGTTTGCGGTCTCACAGCAAAAAGCCTTGGTTGAATGGATCCCGTTCATCCAGGATAAACTGATGGTATCCGGTGATCTGGGCGCTGCCGCGGATGCGGCCCACGACGGCGTTTACTTCACCAATTTGCAGGGTGCGGACGATCTGCCCTTCGAACACCGTGCCCAGTGGCCCCTTGTTGCGGTATGTCTGACCCGGTTCGAGGCGCCCTTGGTGGTGCAGCAGGGTCATCTTGGCGGTGGTTCCCGTGCCGCAGGGCGAGCGGTCCATGTGCGATTCACCGTAGATGACAACGCTTTTGCCGCTTATCGTGGCGCGGTCGAAGTCGTGGAATTCGGTCACATCGACCGAGTTGACTTCCGGACGCTGGGGGTGGGCGACGCGCAGGGTATGGTTGGCCGCCTCGATCACGGCCATCCCCAGGGGGATCAATCGCTGGCTGTTGGCCGGGGTCAGTTCGATGCCGACGGATGCGGCCGACACCATGGCGAAAAAACCGCCCACGCAGACCAGGTCGATTGACAGCCGGCCGAAACCGGGCACCTCGATCGGGCGGTCGGTGGCCCACACGAACGAGGGTACCATGTCGATGGCCACTGATGTGACCCGGCCGGCGTCGATGCGGGTGCGGGCTGCCAGCGGTCCCGAAGGGGTGTCGACCGTGATCAACCGATCGCCGTCGGCCACATCCAGGGCCCCGGACTCGATCAGGGTCGTCACGGCGCCGATGGTGGCATGGCCGCACAGGTAAGGGTAACGCCGGGCGTCCATGTAGAACATGCCGAAGGCCGCCTGCGGGCTGACCGGCTCGGTCACCACGGCCGCCATGATGCCGCGATGGCCTCGGGGTTCGCGCGTCAGCAGCAGCCGAACCGCATCGAAGCGGGACTCGAAGTGGTCGCGTTTTTGTTTGATCGTGCTGCCGGGCAGCTTGGCCACGCCGCCGACCAGCAGGCGGGTCGGTTCGCCGAGGGTGTGGGAATCGATGGTGACCATCCGATTCGGATGGCGATCGAGAAAGCCGGCCGTGATGGGTTTCAAGCTGGGCATGCCCGCGCTCCGGATGTGAATGCAGATATCGGGTTTTTCACGATGCCGTCAAGGTTTACGGGCCTTGTTGGATCGGGATCAGATGGCAATGGTGCGGGGCCACCTGCACGCTGACCTCCTCATCGACGCTGTAGATGCGGGTGCGCATCATGCTGATGACGTGGATCTCGCGTCCGCTGCCCAGTTCGATGAAATAGCTGACCTCGCCGCCCATGTAGCTCAGGTCCGTGATGCGCCCCTCGAAGTGATTCAGGCCCGCCACCGGTTGGAAGCCACGCTTGGGAAAGACGTCGAAACGCTGGGCGCGCACGATCATTTCGACCGGGTCGCCGGTCGCAAAACCGCCCTTGTTTTTCGCAATGAGCGTGTCGCCGGTTTCGATGCGGACCTTGACGTGGTCTTCGTCGACTGCCACCACCTCGCCCGTTATGAAATTGGAGTGGCCCAGAAAATCGGCCACGAAGTGGTTGCTGGGCTCGTTGTAGACCGTTTCGGGCGAGCCCTCCTGCTGTTTGCGGCCGTCTTTCATCACCACGATCTTGTCCGACATGCTCAAGGCTTCGCGCTGATCGTGGGTGACGAAGATGGTGGTGACGCCCAGCAGGCGCTGAAGGTTGTCCACTTCGCGCCGCATCTCCTCGCGCAGGTTTTCGTCCAGGGCCGACAGGGGTTCGTCCATCAGCAGCACATCCGGCTCGATCACGATGGCCCGGGCCATGGCGATGCGCTGCTGCTGCCCGCCGGACAGCTGGCTGGGCATGCGGTTTTCCACGGCGGGCAGGCGCACCATTTCGAGGGCGCGGGTCACTTTTTCGCGGATTTCGGCCTTGGACACGTTGCGGTATTTCAGCCCGAAGGCCACGTTTTCGAAAATGGTTTTGTGGGGGAAGAGGGCGTAATTTTGAAAAATCATGCCCAGATTGCGCTTGTGGATCGGGGTGTCGTTGATGCGCTTGCCCTTGATCAGGATGTCGCCCTCGGTGGGCGCCTCCAGCCCGGCCACCATGCGCAGCAAGGTGGTCTTGCCGCACCCGGACGGGCCCAGCAGCGTCACCAGGCTGCCCTCTTCGATGTCAAGGTCCATTTTCTCGACCGCAATCACCTTGTCGAAGCGTTTCAAGATGCCCTTGAACTGCACCATGGGCTGTTTTCTGGCGGTTGCCACGTTACCCTGTCCCCCACGCTTGGCATTGTTTTTTGGAATGTGGGGACCGCCGTTCTCCCGACGGTCCCCCATTAAAAGTTCGATTCATAAGTGGTGGTAGCTCGGGTCCAGGCCGAGGCCGCCGCCTTTTCGAAACCGCAGGCGCAGCACTGCTGCGTCGAGGATTGCGAAAAGGCGAAAAGGCCGGTCTGGGCCCCAAGATGCCGCCAATGATCGAGACTAACTGCCGGCCTTGATTCGATCCCACTTCTCCGTCCACTCCACCTGGTTGGTATTCCAGTAGGCCGGATTGGCGAACAGGTAGCCGTTGAGGGTGCCGGTGGGGTCGAAGGCCGGCATCTGCCGGATTTTTTCGGTCAGCTCCACCTTGGTCGGGTCCAGGCTGGACGGATAGTTCTGCCCCTCGGAGACGGCGATGGCCGCCGGTGGCTCGAGCATGAAGTTGAGCAGCTGCTGGGCGACCTCCAGATCGGTGCCCTTGAGCACGAAGAGGTATTCCATCCACGAGTAGGTGCCGTCGGGAGCCAGATAGCCGATGGGATGGCCCTCCTGCTGCAGGGCGGCCACGCGCCCGGACCAGGCCACGGTGGCATAGATCTCCTCGTTGGCCAGCAGGCTCATCAGCTCGGCGCCCGAGGACCAGTACTTTTTGATCAGGTCGCGCTGCTCGCGCAGGGCCGCCCAGATGGCCTCCAGGTCGGTCATGTCGTTGGGGCTCTGGCCGGTGTGCAGGGCCGCGTACCAGATGTTGGTTCGCAAGTCGCCGCCCCAGCTGCCCAGCTTGCTTGTTCAGCTCCTTGTCCCACAGCAGGGCCGCACCGAGCTTTTCGGCTTTCTCCTTGCTGATGTGCTTGGTGTTGTAGGCGATGCCGGTCTGGCCCAGGTCGTAGGGCACGGCCGACAAGGTGCCTTGGGTGATGTTCGCGCAGGGGCGTGATCATGGCGACCATCACGTTGTCGAGATTGGGGATCTTGGTCTCGTCCAGTACGGACGCCGAAGCCCAGCCCAGTGTAGCGGGCGTAGTCGAAGACCGCGCTCAGGTGGGCGATGTTGAACTCCCCGCCCGGCGGAAAAGAGGCCTTGACGCGGGTCAAATAGGTGTTCATGTCGCCGAATTCTCCGTCGATGACCTCGATGCCCGTGGCCTCGGTGAAAGGCTCGAAGGCATACTCGCGAAAGGCCTCGGAAACTGTTCCGCCCCAGCCGTCGAAGCGGATGGACTTGGCCGCCCAGGCGTCGCGCACGGCGCCGGCGAAGGGCGATCCGACCAGTCCGATGGAGGCGCCGGCCAGGCCGAGATATTTGAGAAAGTGACGCCGGCTGAGTTTACCGTTGCGATAGGCCTCGTAGACTCGATCCAGTTTGTCTTTGGTTACGTTTGCCATGGGTTCTCCTTTCAATTGAGGGTTGTCCGATCAGGGTTTGAATTTCGAAAACCTGCGCGACAGATAGCCCGCCAGAAGCGGCGTGGCCACGGTCAGAACGATCATGACGGCGCCCAGGGCGTTGATTTCCGGGCTGATGGAATTTCTCAGCATGCTGAAAATCTTGACCGGTACGGTCTGATTCTCGGCCGTGGCCCAAAACAGCGTTGCCGTGATGTCGTCAAACGAGATCGTGAAGGCAAACAGAGCTCCGGCCAAAATGGCCGGCAGCAGCAGCGGGAAGGTGACCTCCCGGAAGGTCTGAAAGGCGTTGGCGCCCAGGGATTTGGCGGCCTCTTCGTACTCTCTTTTGATGCCCACCAGGCGGGCCTGGACGATCAGCAGCACATAAGGCAGGGTCAGCACCACGTGCCCGATCAGCAAAAGGGCAAAGCTTTTGGGCTGCTGCAGCCATCTCAAAAAGAGCAGCAGGGCCACGCCGAGCACCACTTCCGGAATCATGATCGGCGAGAGCAGCAGGGTGTTGAGGGTGTTTTTGCCGGGAAATTCGAAGCGGATGAAGGCCAGGGCGGCCAGGATGCCGATGCTGGTGGCGATCACGGCCGTCAGCGACCCCAATATCAACGAGTTTTTGAAGGCATCGATGATCGAGTCGTTGTGGGCCAGCTTGACGAACCAGCGCCAGCTGACGCCTTTCATTGGAAAGATGCCGAACTGCTCGGGGTTGAAGGCCAGCACAATCACCACCACGATGGGTGCGAACAAAAACAGGTAAACCAAGATGGTGTAGATGCGGATCAACGTCCAGCCCGGTGAGAATGATTTCATGATCTAGTTTCCCTGAAGGCTTTTGAAAATCTGGTTGATGCCCAGATAGCGGTTGTAGGTCCACACGATCACAAACAGCAGGGAGAGCAGGATCACGCTGATGGCCGACCCGAAGGGCCAGTCAAGGGTGCCGATCACGCGTTTAAAAATGAGGTTGGCGATCATGTCGTTGCCCGGTCCGCCCAGTATCATGGGGGGCAGATAGGTGCCGGCGGTCAGCACGAAGACCAGCAGGCAGCCGGCGCTGACCCCGGGCAGGCTCAGGGGCAGCGTGACCTCCCGGAAAGCCTGCCACTCGGTGCACCCCATGCAGCGGGCGGCCTCGAGAAGGTTTTTGTCGATGCCTTCCAGGCTGACGTAGATGTTGAGCACCATGAAGGGCAGCAGGTACATGAGCAGTCCCATCAGGACCGTAAATTCATTGTACAGCATGGAGATGGGCGTCTGGATCAGCCCGATCTTCAACAGGAAGTGGTTGATCAGCCCGGAGTCGCCCATGATGTTGATCCAGCTCATGGTGCGGATGATGAAGCTGACCCAGAACGGCAGCATGATCAACAGCAGGAACACTTTTTTGTAGCGACTTTCACTGCGGTAGAAGAAGTAGGCCGGAATGTATCCCATGACCACGCACAGCACCACGGTCTCCAGGGCGATGCGAATGGTGCGGATCAGGATCTTGGGATAAAAGAAGTCCACGAAGAATTTGGCGTAATTGCCCAGCTGAAAGGCCGGAATGTCGGCCCCGCTGGGGGCGCGCAGCCAGAAGCTGTAGACGATCACGAAGCAGACCGGAATGACCAGCAGAAAAAACACGGCGCTCAAGGACGGCGCCAACAGTGCCCAGGGTTTCCAGTTGTCAGATTTCATGGGTCGCCCTTTTGTAAGGGTCTTCAGAAGCCGGGTACGCCGCGGGCCCGCTGTTTCATTCGGGCGGCAGCAGGTCGGACAGGGTCCGGGCCGTCTCCACGATCATCCGGCCATATTTTTTTTCAATTTCCGCCGCACGGTGCTGCAGTATCGAAAAGTCGAAAGAGACGGCACCGACGCCCTGCCCGCTGACCGGATCGACCAGCGGCGCACCGATGGCGATCAGGCCGGGTAGATACTCTTCCACCGACATGGAAAATCCGCGTTGGCGGGTCCTGCGCAGCTCTTGCCAAAGCGCGTCCTGGTCCATGATCGACTTTTTGGTTCGGGCAGTCAATACGACCCCGGCAATCTTCTCGGCCAACTGCCCGTCGGAAACGCTGGACAGGTAGGCCTTGCCCAGGGCCGTATTGTGCAGGCAGTTTTTGGACTGGTCCGGCAGGTTGTACGTCAGGGTCTCCTCGGCCTCCCGGTGGTAGAGCCGCACGATGGTGTCGTTCACGACCCAGACCACGTCGACGCTGATGTTGTTCTCACGGTGAATCCGGTCCACCACGCTCTTGATCAGGCGCAGGCGATCGGTGGCCCCCATCAGGTTGCGGCAAAACAGCAGACAGCTGATGGTGGGCCGTATCTCCTTGGTCTTGACATCCTTGTGGAGGTAGCCCATCTCCTCCAAGGTGTTGATGTAGCGATAGGTGGATGTCATGTTCATGTCCAGCGCCCTGGCGATCTGGCTCTGGGTCAATACGGGGCTTTGCTTGCTGAAAAGAGACAGGATCCGCAGTCCTTTTTCCAGCGATTTGGAAAAATAGTATTTTCCTTTTGACACGTTATTTGGGAATGATTTAGGATTAACTATTATAGAAATAACATTACTATAATAGTTAAATTGTCAGGTGTCAAATTGAATGTCAACCCCTAATTGCCGGACTGTGTTTTCAGCGCGAACGCGAAGGAGGACGGGTCATGTTGGTTGCGGATAACGCATTGCCGATTGTCTATGCGCGGGCGGCCGAGGAGCACCGGGTGCCGATTGACGAGCTGGTGGCGGCCATCACCGGTTTCCTCGATCGCTTCGGTGTCAAAAGCCTGCTTGGCCATGAATTTGCCGGCATCGTCCGGAGCGGTACAGGGACGGAGAAGTTTTCCAGGCTGCTGGATGCCTGCGGTTATCGTGACAATCGCGAGGGTTTCCTGGAACGGCTGCTCGACCTGCTGGGCCGGGCCGACGGCACCGGCAGGATCGCCATCAACGGTATCGAGCTGCCGCCGATGCTGCTCGTGGCCGTTTTGGAGGTCGCGCTGCCCGGTAATCGGTTCGTCTCCATCATGAGTACCGATCAGCTCGAGAAGCTGACCAATGTCAGCGTCCCGGAGGCGGACCGGGCCAGCATGCAGCAGGTGATCGACACCTATCCGGTGCGGCTGTCCATGCACGCCATCCGTCAGATGCGGGTCTCCGGGAACGTGGCCTACCAGTACCTGCCGTTTGTCCAGGAACTGGAGGGGATCGGCCACACCAACACCTGGATCGGCCAGTTCCACCAGGGGCTGCTGGAGCAGATGTATCGCAACCGGGTGATCTTCCTGCTCAACATGAGCTGCCCGGTCTACTGCCGCTTCTGTTTTCGCAAACACAAGGAGTCGCGCGGAGAAGCCAATCCCAGCGTGGCCGACGTGAAACGGGCCGTCGCCCACGTGGCCGAATCGCCGACCATCAAGGAGATCGTGATCACCGGCGGCGACCCCTTCATGGATCGGGCCAACATGGCCTGCGCCATCGACGGTCTGATGGCGATCGACCACGTGCAGACCCTGCGCCTGGCCACACGGTCGATTGCCTACTACCCGCACCTGTTTTTGGGCCACGACGGCGAGTTGATCGCTTACCTGAAGCGCAAAAACGAACAACTGCAGGCCCGCGGCAAGCGCATGGAGGTGGCCACCCACTTCATCCACCCCGACGAGATCTCACCCCAGAGCCTGGCGATCATCACCGAACTGGTCAACAGCGGCATCGCCGTATACGTGCAGACCCCTTTTCTGAACAACTGCAACGATCAGGGCCCGGAACTGGTGCGGCTGTTCAGCCTGCTGCGCGGCGCGGGTGCCGAGCTGCACTACATCTACATCCCCTGCAGCCCCATCCACGGCAACAGCGTCTACTGGTCGCCGATCGCCAAGGGGCTGGCCGTGGGCCGCTACCTGCGGGCGCATCTGTCCGATCGCGCGATTCCGAGAATCTGCACGGCCACGCCCATCGGCAAGATGGACTGGCACACCAGCGGGTGGGCCGTGGAACCGGTAGCCGACAACCCGAACTTCATCTGGATCCGCAGCCCCTACACCCCCGATTACTTCGCCCAGTTCGCGCCGTTGGCCAACGAACTGGACAACATCCGCCTCAATCCTGAAGGGACCATCGACATTCAGTACATGGCCCAGATCGGCGACCGGTCCCTGTTTCTGGGAGCCCGGCCGCCCAGGCCCGTCGAAGCACCGGCCGTGAGGCCGGAACCGGTCGCGGCCGTTTTGCCGATGATCCGTGGCTGCGAAGGGATCGCCCCGTCGATCGTGGCCACCGGCTCCAAGACGCTGTCGCGCGTGCACCTCACCCGTGTGGAGATCGATTCCCAGTACAGTGCGGCCAACCTGGACTATATCCGCGCCGACGACCGCATCACCGATGTGGTCGTGGTTTCACCGACCGACGCCGTGGACGCGCTGCTCCCGATCCGCCGCCTGGCCCTGGCGCTGGAGACGGCCCCGCATGTCAATGCGCTGCGGCTGCGCAGCCTCAGGTTCAACTACTCACCCGAGCGCTTCACGCCGGCGGTGATCGACGCCCTGGCCGACCTGAACCGTCTGACCCCGGTCAACCCCTTGCGGCTGGAGATCGAGACCCAGTTCCTGGTGGCTGCTGAAGTCCGGCCGGTGCACGCCCGTTTGGTTCGGCAACTGAACAACCGGGGCATCAGCGTTTACGGCAACACGCCGCTGCTGGGCGGGGTCAACGACACGCCCGCGGCGATCCAGCAGCTCTCCTTTGCCTGCCGGCAGGCCGGCATCGAGTTTCACCACCTCTACCTGGCCGGGCTGCCCATCCAGAACGAGTGGAACCGCAAACGGCCGGTCTCTCTGTACGACGTGGTCGACATCGCCACAACGGTGCGGCGTGAAGGCAGCGGGCGTGAGGTGCCGCGCTACATGATCCGCACCGTGCTGGGCGAGGTGGATTTCGGCCTCTCATCTGTCGTCGTGGGCCAAAAGACCGACCTGTCGGTCAAATTGCTGTCCTACGACCAGGCCTACTTCGCATCCATGTCGGCCGATTTCAGCTGGCCGGCAGGCGTCACCCACGACAATGACGGCAAGACCGTCATTCCGGTCGCCGGGCTGTTGAAGTCGACCGATTTCCCACTGTCCTGATTCCGGCCGGCGCAGCGGCAGGCCAGGCCTGCCGCTGCGCCGGCCGCACACGGTGGTCCGGCGACGCCGGCCGGGAGATGTCATGTTTTATCCATTTTTGCTCTACAGCCGCAAGGTCGATCACCGTCCGGTCTTCACGGCCTTGCCGGGCGATCCCTACATTGCCGATCTGTCGCCCGGCAGCCCGCTGCTCGAGGGCCTGGACGTGCGCGATCAGCGTGGCCTGCAGCGGCGTCTCGAGGCGACGATGGGCCGGGAGCACCGCTGGGGAGTCGCACCCTATCTGGAACATCGCGACACCCTGCTGGGGCAGTGCCCGCAAATGGTGGCCGAGCAGCGCTTCATCCACCTGGGGCTGGACGTCATCGTGCCCCTGGGGACCGCCCTGCACGCCCCCCTGAACGCCACCGTGGTCGAAAGCGGCTACGAGCCCGGGGAGGGCAACTACGGCGGCTACGTGCTGCTGCAGCACGCCAGCGTGCACTTCGACACCTTCTACAGCTTTTACGGACACCTGTGCAAAGCGCGCCTGCCGACGGCCGGTCTGTCGTTTGCCGCGGGTTCGCCCTTTGCCGAAATCGGTGATTTTCACGAAAACGGCAACTGGTTTCATCACACCCACCTTCAGGTGATCACCCCAAAAGGCCTGCAGCAAGGATACATCTCAAAGGGATACTGCGCGCGGGCGGATCTGGCCGAAATCAACGAGCTGTGCCCGTCGCCCATTGCATTGTTCAAGCGGGGCTGAACGTCTCCCCAACCCCAGTGCAGGCGCGCTATCGATAGCGCTTCAGTTCAAGACTTCGCTCCAGATAGATTTTCAACTTGCGCTGTACGCGTCCGTACACGCTGTCGGGGGGGTAGTTCCCGGCCTGATCGGGTGCGCCGGCACTTTGGCCGGTCAGAATTTCGATCCCCTCCTCGATCGTGGCCGCCTGCCAGACGTGAAATCGTCCAGCCTTGACGGCCTCGACGACGCTTTTCTTGAGCATCAGGTTCTTCACGTTGGCGGCCGGAATCAGCACGCCCTGGTTGCCGGTCAACCCCTTGCTGCGGCAGACGTCGAAAAAGCCCTCGATCTTCTGGTTCACCCCGCCGATTGACTGGACCCGGCCTTTCTGGTTGACCGAGCCGGTGACGGCGATGCCCTGGCGGATGGGGGTGTCGGCCAGGCTGGACAAAATGGCATACAGTTCGGTGGACGAGGCGCTGTCGCCGTCGATGCCGCCGTAGCTCTGTTCGAAGGTCAGGCTGATCGACAGGCTCAAGGGGTAGCGCTGGGCGAAGGTGCGGCCCAGGTAGCCGGAAAAAATCAGCACGCCTTTATCGTGGGTGCTGCCGGACAGGTTCGCCTCGCGCTCGATGCTGATCACCCCGGCTTCACCCATGAAGGTCTCGGCGGTGATGCGCGACGGCCGCCCAAAGGCGATTTCCCCGATCTGGTAAACGGCCAGGCCGTTGACCTGACCCACCACCTGACCGGCCACATCGATCATGATGGTATCCTCCACGTAGCTTTCGTGAATTTTCTCTTCATAGAGGTTGTAGCGGAAGCGGTGCTCCCTAAAAGCCGTGACCACGTGGTCGGCCGTCACCCGGTCGGCGTCGGCCTTGCGGGCCCAGTAGTCGGCCTCCTTGATCACGCCCACCACGGTACCGAAGCGCAGGGAGAGCTTGTTTTTGGTGTCGATGGCCTTTTCACAGTATTCGACGATGGCGGCCGTCCCGTCGGCGGTAAAGGGCAGCAGGCCCACATCGCGGCAGACCCGGGCGATGAAGCGGGCATAAAGGGCCACGGTTTCGGGCGTGCGCGCCACCTCATAATCGAAATCGGCCCGCACCCTGAAGATCTTGTTGAACTTGGCGTCGAAGTCCTGCAGAACCTGAAAGGTCGCGTAGGGCCCCAGCAGGATCACCTTGACGTCCAAGGGGATGGGTTCGGGCCGCAGGGAGGCGGTTTCCAGACCCATCGTCTGGGGGGTGTCCTCGATGCAGATCCGCTTGTTCTGCAGGGCCCGTTTCAACGATTCCCAGACCTGAGCGTCGGCCAGGATCGACTCGACCTCCATGATCAGAAAACCGCCGTTGGCTTTGAGCAGGGCGCCGGACTGCACCATGCTGAAGTCGGTGGCCAGGGTCCCCATGAAGGCCTTTTTCTCGATGCGGCCGAATACATTTTGAAAGCTTGGATTGGGTTCGAAAACCACCGGCGCACCCGTCAGACCCGAGCGGTCTTCGAGGACGTTGACATGGTAGCGGTTCAGTGAATGCGCCGTGGGCTTGGGCGGCTTGTCGTCGTCCGCGGACGGCTGCGGGGGCAAAAAGAGGCCCACATTTTCGGCCATGTCTTTTTGCAGTGAATCCAGATAGGCCAGGATCTCCGGCTGACCGGGATATTCCTCGCGGATCAGGTCGAGTCGGCTTTTGACCACGAAACGGGTCAGTTCGCCGGCCAACTGCTGGATCTCCTTTTGCTGGGCCAGGTTGAGGCGATTGGCATCGACCACGGCCGTCTGGATCACATCCTGGAATTCCCGGACCACCGCCTCGATATCGGCTCGCTGCTGGTCCGAAAGCGCTTCGAAAGCTTCGGGCGTGAAGGGGGCGTCGCCATCGATGGGAATGGTCTGGTAGCCGGAAGGCGTCTTTTCGAGCGCCAGCTGTCTGTCCTGAGCCGAGCGCTCCAGTTCGGCGAATCGGTTTTTCTTTTGTTCGGCGTAGCGGCGCTGCACCTCGGCAACCTTTTCCCGAAAGGGATCGCCCTCGAACTCCTTGGGCAGGCGGATTTTCAGGTCGCTGACCAGGCGGTGGATGCTTTTTGCAAAGCGGGCGGCCTGACCGGCGCTGACCGGCAGGGCCCGCGGGCGGTAGTCGTCGTCGAAATTGTTGACCATGCACCAGTCGGGGGGGATGGGCAGGCTGTCCGCGGCCTTGCGGACGATTTCCTGGACGATGGTGGACTTGCCCGTGCCCTCGGGTCCGGTGACGAAGATGTGATAGCCGGCGCTTTTCATCTCCAGGCCGAAGGTGATGGCCCGCACAGCGCGTTCCTGGCCGATCACCTGGTCCAGGGGTTCGATATCGGCCGTGGTCTCGAAGTCGAACATGGCCGGGTCGCACAGGCAGCGCAGTTCGCTGAAGGGGACTTTGGACGTGGTGGTCATGGGGGCTCCTCGGAGGCAGTCGCAATTGTCGGTGCGGTTTTTCGGAGGCGGTGCGCCGCGGGGGCCGTGACAACCCCGACTCTCGGCCATCTTGATGGTTGTCGGCAAGATATCACACAATGGTCGGCGGCGGAAAGGGCATGATGGCTTTGCGGGCCGGGAAAACGAACGGGTTAAATATTATTATTCAATATTTTATTGCTTAGTAATGAACTTGTGGTGTGCGTTAAAAAATAGCCATTCGTGCAAGACCGGAATGACCAAAAAATCTAACCGAAAGAACCGGTATAAGAGATATAATAATAAATCCATAGTGTTAAAAAATTTCAAAAAAAATTGGTCTGGCTTGACAGGCCAGTCAATTACATTACTATTTAGTAAAAAATTTAATCTATTTAAGCGGTGCTCTGCGCGCCGCCAAAACGCTTAACCATGCAAGGGAGGAATGAGCCATGATTGCAAGAAGCGTGTTCGATTTCCCGTCACTGAATTGGGCGCAGCCGTTTGCCGAATTGGAGCGCATGTCCCGCCAGGCCGACCGGTTACGCCAGGCCATGCTCGGGCGACCCGGGCTGGGCTGGTTGCCGGCCAAGGTCTTTCCGGCCGTAAACCTGACCGAAGACAAGGAGCACTATTACGTCCGCGCCGAGCTCCCCGGCATCAAGGCCGATGCATTGGAACTGCACGTCACCGGCCGGAATCTGAGCATTTCCGGCGAGCGCACGATCGCCTCCGAAGGCGACAACACCCGCTATCACCGCCGGGAGCGTGAAGCCGGTAAATTTTCGCGGGTCGTCGGCCTGCCCGGTGACATCGATGCGGATCGTGTCAATGCCAAGATGGTCCACGGCGTGTTGACGGTAACGATCGCCAAGGCGGAGGGTGCCAAACCAAAACAGATCACGGTCAGTTGACTGACGATGGCGACCAAGGAGGGCTAACCATGGCAGCATCCAAGGAACTTCAGGTAAAAGACAAGCAGGCCCTGGCCACTCCGGCCGAGCAGACCCGGCCAGGCGTCGTTTTCACCCCGGACGTCGACATTTTCGAGAACGAACGGCAGATCACGCTGTTGGCAGACATGCCCGGCGTGGCCCCCGATGATGTCATCATCGATCTGAACGACGACGTGCTGAGCATTTCAGGGGAGGTGCCGCCCCATAGAAGCGAGGATGAAACCGCAGTGCTCATCGAGTTCGAGACCGGGCGCTACTATCGGCAGTTCACCCTCTCCGAGGTGATCGATCAGGGCCGGATCGAGGCCAAGCTTGACGACGGTGTACTGCGCGTGATTCTGCCCAAGGCGGAAAAAGCCATCCCGCGCCAGATCACGGTGGCCGTCGCTTGACCGCCCAGTCTGGAGACCCGGGGCCGACCGCCACCGGGTCTCCAGGGGCTTCAGGCGGTTTTGGGCTGCTGCGCCGCGTCTGTTGCCGTCAGGCGGACGCGCAGCGACAGCTCGTCGAGCTGCGCCGGGGCTGCCGCCGAGGGTGCATTGGTCAGCAGACAGGCCGCCCGCTGAGTCTTGGGAAAGGCGATGACGTCGCGAATGGAGGACTCGCCGCACAGCAGCATCACCAGGCGGTCGAACCCGAAGGCGATACCGCCGTGGGGCGGTGCCCCGAAGGTCAGTGCTTCCAACAGAAAGCCGAATTTTTCCCGGTAGTCGTCGGGGGGCATCCCCAGGGCGGCAAAGACCCGCTGTTGCAGTTGTACGTCGTGGATACGAATGCTGCCGCCGCCCACTTCGAAGCCGTTGAGCACCAGATCGTAGGCGCGCGAACGCACCGCCAACAGATCGGTTTCCAGCAGGTCGTAGTCGGATTCCAGGGGGGCGGTAAAGGGGTGGTGCAGGGCCTGGTGGCGTTTCTCGACGTCGTCGTATTCGAACATGGGGAAATGGGTGACCCAGACGAATTCGAAGCGGCTGTCGTCGATGAGCCCCAGACGTTTGCCCAGGTGGTTGCGCAGGTGGCCCAGCGCTTCGTTGGCAACCTTGGGCCGGTCGGCTACGAAAAAGACCAGGTCGCCGGGCTGCATGTCGATGCGTTCGGCCAGGCGCGCCTTCTCGGCCTCGGTGAAAAACTTGGCGATCGGCGACTGCCAGGCGTCTTCGCGCACCTTGATCCAGGCCAGCCCCTTGGCCCGGTAGACAGCCGCGAAGGCGGTGAGGTCGTCGATCTCCTTGCGTGAGAAATCGATGCACCCCTTGGCGTTCAACGCTTTGACGATGCCGCCGCTGTTGACCACGCTGGCAAAGACCTTGAAACCGGAGTCTTTGACAATCTCGGAGACGTCCTTGAGTTCCAGGTCGAAGCGGGTGTCGGGTTTGTCCAGCCCGAAGCGGTCCATGGCTTCGGCATAGGTCAGCCGGGGAAACGGCTGCGGCAGAGAGCGGCCCGTGACATCGGCGAACAGGGCCGCCATCATCGCTTCGCTGACGGCCATCAGGTCGTCCTCGCCCACAAAGGACATCTCCATGTCGATCTGAGTGAATTCCGGCTGCCGGTCGGCCCGCAGGTCCTCGTCCCGGAAACAGTGCACAATCTGGTAGTAGCGGTCGAAGCCGGAGATCATGAGCAGCTGCTTGAACAACTGGGGGCTTTGGGGCAGCGCATAGAACTGGCCGGGGTTGACGCGGCTGGGAACCAGGTAGTCCCGGGCACCTTCGGGGGTGCTGCGGGTCAGCATCGGGGTTTCGATGTCCAGAAACCCGTTGGCGTTGAGAAAGGTCCGCACCGAGGCGGCCGCCTTGTGGCGCATGATGAGGTTGCGCTGCAGGGCCGGTCGCCGCAGATCCAGGTAGCGGTGCTTGAGGCGGATGGGCTCGGAAACGTCCACCGTCTCTTCGATCATGAAAGGCGGCGTTTCGGCCGGATTGAGGATCTTGAGCGCGTCGACCAGGACTTCAATTTGACCGGTGGGCAGCTTGGGGTTGCGCATGCCCTCGGGCCGCGGCTCGACCCGCCCGTGGACGCCGATCACGAATTCGTTGCGCAGGGTGTGGGCCTTGGCATGCACGTCCGGATTGATCTCCGGGTTGAAAACCACCTGGGTGATGCCTTCGCGGTCGCGAAGATCGATGAAAATGACGCCGCCGTGGTCGCGTCGTCGCAGGACCCAGCCCATCAGAACGACCTCTTTTCCCATCGCTTCAGCGTTCAGGGCGTTGCAGTGATGGGTTTTTCGCATGTCGCCGAGGATGTCTGCCAATGGAGCGCTCCTTTCGATTGAAACCAGATCCGCCGGAGTGCCTCAGGCACCGTCCGGCCGGGAAAGTATGTCGGTCAGGGTTGCGATGACGCTGTCGAGCGGGATCTCCTGCTGGGCCTGGGTGGCCATGTTGCGCAGCACGGCCGCGTTGGCGGCCAGTTCGCTTGCACCGAGGATCAGCACCCAGCCGGTCGCCAGGCGGTTGGCGCGTTTCATCTGAGCCTTGAGGCTTTTGTCCTCGTAGTCCATGGCGGCGGCGAAACCCGCGAGCCCGAGGGCGGTGCACCATTCAAAGGCCTGCTGCCGGGCCGCATCACCCAAAGCGGCAATGAACAGGTCCGGCTGGCGAACCATGGACGGCGCCCGCTGGGCGACGATTTCCGCCAGCCGGTCAAAACCGATCGCGAAACCGATGGCCGGGATGTGCGGGCCGCCCAGCGATTCGACCAGCCCGTCGTAGCGCCCGCCGCCGGCCACGGCGCTCTGGGCGCCCAGGGCCCCGGTTTGGATCTCGAAGGCCGTGCGGGTGTAGTAATCCAGGCCGCGCACCAGCTGCTTGTCCACCGTGACGGGGACCCCGAGCCCGGCCAGGGTGTCACCGACCGTGCCAAAATGGCGGCGGCAGTCGTCACACAGATAGTCGACGATCGACGGTGCGTCGCGCATGGCCTCGCGGCAGGTCGGCACCTTGCAGTCCAGGACCCGCAGCGGGTTGCGCGCCTTGCGGCGCACGCAGTCGCTGCACAGGACCGGGGCCGCCGCATTCAGCCGAGCCGTCAGGGCCTGGGTGAAATGCGGCCGGCAGGCCGGGCAGCCCAGCGAGTTGATGTGGGCCGTGGTGTCGGTAACCTTCAGGCGCGCGAACAGGGTGTGCAGCAGAAAAATCAGCTCCACATCGGCGTAAGGGGCCTCGACGCCGAAGATCTCGGCATCGATCTGGTAAAACTGGCGGTAGCGCCCTTTCTGTGGGCGTTCCCGGCGGAACATGGGGCCGACGGTGTAGAATTTGCGGACCGGGTCCTGGGCATACATCTTGTGCTGGATGTAGGCGCGGCAGATGGACGCCGTGGCCTCGGGACGCAGGGTCAGTTGGTCTCCCCGGCGGTCCGCAAAGGTGTACATCTCCTTTTCGACGATGTCGGTCTCCTCGCCGATGCTGCGGGCGAACAGCTCGGTCTTCTCCATGATGGGAATACGGATTTCCCGATAGCCGAAGTCTTCGAACAGGGCCGTTGCCGTGCGTTCGATGTGCTGCCACAGTTCGGTCTCGCCGGGCAGGATGTCCTTGAATCCCCGGATCAGCTGAAGCGGCTGCTGCAGTGCTTGGAGTGCCTTGGCGTGGTTTGGGGGGTGATGCATCCGTTTCGATCCTTTCACGCCGGCCCTGCCGGTTCAGCGGCGGCAATCGGGCCTGCGGGCATGTTTGATTCACACGAACCCGAACAACTAACCCAGGTGTCGCTGGATAGTCAATACCAATTGCACGGTTTTACGGCGGCGATGCGGCCGGCGGCCTTGGGTGAGCGGGGCACGGGGGAGCGCGGGAAAAGGGGTGCCGGGGCGCCGGTTCAGGTCCAATCCATGATCACCTTGCCGGACTGCCCGGAACGCATGATGTCGAAGGCCTGCTGGTAGTCGTCGACGGCAAATCGATGGGTGATGACCGCCGAAATGTCCAACCGGCTCTGCAGCATGCTGCTCATTTTGTACCAGGTTTCGAACATTTCGCGCCCGTAGATCCCTTTCAGTTTGAGCCCCTTGAGGATGATCTGCGTCAGATCCAGCGACACCTCGCCCTCCGGGATGCCCAAAATGCCCACCTGACCGCCGTAGTTCATGGCCTGCAGCAGGTCTCTGAAGGCCTGGACATTGCCGGACATCTCCAGCCCCACATCGAACCCTTCGCGCATGCCCAGGGCGGACATGGTGTCGGCGATGGAGGCCCGGGTGACGTTGACGGCCGCCGTGGCCCCCATGCGGGCGGCCAGTTCCAGGCGGTAGTCATTGACATCGGTGATGACCACGTACCGGGCGCCCGCGTGGCGGGCGATGGCCACGGCCATGATGCCGATCGGACCGGCACCAGTGATCAGGATGTCTTCGCCCACCAGATCGAAGGAGAGGGCGGTGTGGGCGGCATTGCCCAGCGGGTCCAAAATCGCGGCGACAGGGTCCGGAATGATATCCGGGACCTTGAATACGTTGGACGCCGGCACACTGATGTACTCGGCAAAACAGCCCGGCCGGTTGACCCCCACCCCAATTGTGTTGCGGCAAAGATGGCGTTTGCCGGCGCGGCAGTTGCGGCAGTGGCCGCAGGTGATGTGACCTTCGGCCGAGACGCGGTCGCCTGCTTTCAGGCCGCGCACCTCGCTGCCGAATTCGGTGATGATGCCGACGAATTCGTGGCCGATGGCCATGGGCACGGGTATGGTTTTCCGGGACCAGGCGTCCCAGTTGTAGATGTGAATGTCCGTGCCGCAAATGGCGGTCTTGACCACCTTGATCAGGACATCGTTGGGGGAGATGCGCGGAAACGCAATGCGGTCCATCCAGATTCCGGTCTCGGCTTTCAACTTGACGATGGCTCGCATCTGTTCCATCTGATTACCTGTCCTGTGGGATGACGTCGAGCTCTCGGCCCACCTGGACAAAGGCCGCGATTGCCCGATCGATGTGGTCACGGGTGTGGGCGGCCGACATCTGGGTGCGGATGCGGGCTTGCCCCTTGGGCACCACCGGATAGCTGAAGCCCACGACGTAGATGCCTTTTTTCAGCAGCCGCGCGGCCATCTGCTGGGCCAGATGCGCGTCTTTCAACATCACGGGGATGATGGGGTGCTGGCCCGGAACCAGGGTAAATCCAGCCGCCTGCATGCCGTCTCTGAAAGCGCGGCTGTTCTCCCGGAGCTGCGCGAGCAGTTCGGCGCTGTGTTCAAGCAGGTCCAACACGGCGATCGAGGTGGCGGTGATGACCGGGGCCAGGGAGTTGGAAAACAGGTAGGGGCGCGAGCGCTGGCGCAGCCAGGCAATGATCTCCCGGCGGCCCGAGGTGTACCCCCCGGATGCGCCGCCCAGGGCTTTGCCCAGCGTGCCGGTGTTGATGTCCACCCGGTCGGCCACGCCGCAAAACTCCGGCGTGCCGCGTCCGCGGGCGCCGACAAAACCGACCGCGTGTGAGTCGTCCACCATCACCAGGGCGTCGTGGCGGTCGGCCAGATCGCAGATGCCCTTGAGATCGGCGATGATGCCGTCCATGGAAAAGACCCCGTCGGTGGCGATCAGGCGGAACCGACAGTCGGCGGCCGCCTGCAGCTGGCGCTCCAGGTCGCCCATGTCGTTGTTGGCGTAGCGAAATCGCCTGGCTTTGCAGAGCCGGATGCCGTCGATGATGCTGGCGTGGTTCAGGGCGTCGCTGATCACCGCATCGCGTTCGTCCAGCAGGGTTTCGAACAGGCCGCCGTTGGCGTCGAAACAGGAGCTGTACAAAATAGTGTCCTCGGTGCCCAGAAAAGCGCTGATGCGCGACTCCAGGGTTTTGTGGATATCCTGGGTCCCGCAGATGAACCGAACCGAGGACATGCCGAATCCATGCGTCAGCAGGGCCGCGCGGGCTTTTTCAATCAGCTGGGGATGATTGGACAATCCCAGGTAGTTGTTGGCGCAAAAGTTGAGGACGGTCTGTCCTGCACCCACGGTGATGGCGGCCTGCTGGGCCGAGGTAATCACGCGCTCGTCCTTGAACAGGCCGTCTGCCTTCAGGCGGTCGAGTTCGGTACTCAGGTGGTCCAGCAGGTTCGGGCGCATGCTCGCCTCCCACGTTTGAAGCGGTTGATCGGTCGTCCGGGGCAGGCCGCGGCTCAACGGGCTCGCGAAGCCCGTGCGATGACAGGGGGCTTGCGTCCAGGTCGCTACAGCCCGGTGACCTTGTTTCTGCCCGAATTTTTGGACTGGTAGAGCGCCTTGTCGGCCCGGCTGAAAAAATCCTCGGCGGTTTCGTCGGTTTGAAAACGGGTGACACCGAAAGAGAGGGTGATCTTGCCCAGGCTCTGTCCGGTGTTTTTCTTTTTCAGGTCCAGCCCTTCGAAGGTCAGGCGCACGTTTTCGGCCAGTTTCATGGCCCCGTCAAAAGGGGTGTCGGGGAGCAGGATGGCAAACTCTTCGCCGCCCACGCGCGCTACCATGTCACGGCCCTTGACGGAATCCTTGATGGCGGCGGCGACCATCCGGATGACATTGTCGCCCACCAGGTGGCCGTGGTTGTCGTTGATGTGTTTGAAGTGATCGATATCGGCAATGATCATGCACAGTGAGGTACCAGTGGCCTTGGCCTTGCCGATGCTTTCCTTCATTTTTTTTTCAAAGCCCCGCCGGTTGTCGATGCGCGTCAGCGGATCCTTGAGCGCCTCGTTGCGGTAGCGCGCCATTTTGATCTTGAGTTGATCGATTTCGTGGGTCGCCTGCTGCAGCTGGGTCTTGAAGGAGGCGCTGGAGGACTCCAGATTTTTGATTTCAAGCTTGATCTGGTCGACGATGCGTTCCACATCCGCCTCGCTCATGTTGGGCAGCAGGGCGTCATTGATCGTCTCCAGATGACTTTCCGAATCGGTAAAATGCTGGTTGGTGGTTCGGATGGCGCCGATGATTTCGGTAAAGACCTTTTTCAGCTCATTGCGGACCAGCGTGTTGACCATTTCAGTTTCGCCGGCAATGTACTGATTGTAAATCTGCCGCGCAACGTCGGGGGTCAGCCCGCCCTCCTTTTCGACGTGGCTGTCGATGGCGCAGTTCAGCTTGCCATTCTTCCCCGAGGCATACTCGTACCAGATGCAGTAGTTCATAGGGTCGGTCGGCAGCCCATGCTTGCCGATCCGTTCCAGGGCGAGGCGCAGGTATTGCCGTGAGTCGTCGATGGAATCATCGTATCGCATACGCAACCTGTGTCTTTCGTGTTGTGGGGCGAAGCGCTTATTCTATTAATACTCATATTTAGAGGGATTGACCAATGCTGTCAATAAAAACCGACCCCGCCAGCGGCCGATCCGCCGACAATTCGCTTGACCGCCGCACCCTTGCCCGGGCATAATTGCAGGGCTTTTCCAATCCCCGCGTCACCGACGCCCGCGGCGGCACAGACTGAGGACAACGCCCCGATGCGCAAAGACATTCTGGTGGTCGACGACAACCGCATGATGCTGCGGTTTTTCACCGATTTGCTGACCGGCGAGGGCCACGCGGTCAAGACCTGCCAAGACGGCCTGGCAGCCCTGAACCTGCTGACCGCCTATGCTCCCGATATCATCTTCGTGGACCTGGTGCTGCCGCACATCGCCGGCGACACCTTGTGCCGGGTTATCCGAACCATGCCGCACCTGCAGCGGTGTTACCTGGCGGTCGTTTCGGCGGTGGTGTCGGAAGTGGATCTGGACGTCGACGGGATCGGCGTGAACGCCCGTATTGCCAAGGGGCCTGCCGAACAGATGCGCCGGCACGTGCTGGCTGCGGTGGCGGATGCCGGCCGACCCGAACCGTCCCTGTCCGCGCATCAGGTGATGGGCCCTGTTGCCACCGCCGGCCTCCCGCCGCACCTGCGACACTTGACCCGAGAGCTGCTGGCGCGCAACCGCCATCTGGAAACCATCCTGGAAAGCATGGCCGAAGCGATTGTGGAGGTGGGCGCCGGCCGGGTGGTGTATGCCAACCCGGCCGCCGTGAGGCTGTTCGCCAGGCCGTTGAAAACCCTGCTGTGCGCCAGCGTTGGTGAGTTGTTCGACGCCCGGCACGCCAATCGCATCGATCGGTTGATGGCCCCCGAAGTCCCGGGGCCGTCAAGCGTCGGCGAGACGCACCCCATGGAACTCAACGGCCGCCAGATCGTCATGCGCCGCTTTCCGGTCATGGGGGTGGCCGACACGGTCATTTTGCTGATCAGCGACGTGACCCGGCAGCGCGAACTGGAGCACCAGCTTCAGCACTCCCGCCGTTTGGATGCCATCGGGAACCTGGCCGGGGGCATTGCCCACAACTTCAACAATCTGTTGATGGGCATCCAGGGCAACATTTCAATTCTGATGCAGGGCAAACAGGCCGGTGACCCGGGCTACGCCGAAATGGCCGGCATCGAGCGCTGCGTCGACAGTGCCGCCGCCCTGACCCGCCAACTGCTCAGCTTTGCCAAGAGCGGGGGGCACGCCATAGAGCCCGTCGATCTGAATGATGTCGTTGAGCGAAGCGCGGCCATGTTTGCCCGCACCCGCAACCAGATTCTTGTTCGGCGGCAGCTGGCCGCCGAAGGCGCCGTGGCCAATGTGGACGCCCTGCAGATCGAACTGGCCCTGACGGATCTGTACCGCAACGCCTGGCATGCCATGCCCGGGGGCGGGACGATGACGGTCAGCACCGCGGTGGTCGACCTGGACGATCGCTTTTTGCAGGCCCATGGCCGCCAGGCGGGCCGCTACCTCAAAATCGAAGTGGCCGACACCGGTGACGGGATGGACCCGGAAACCGTCCAACGCGCTTTCGAGCCGTTTTTTACCACCCGCGCCGTGGGGCAGGGGGCCGGATTGGGGCTGGCTTCGGTTTTTGGTATCGTCGATCAACATGGCGGAATCGTCACCGTGGACAGCCGGGTGGGCATCGGGTCGACCTTCACCATCTTCCTACCGGCCCTATCCCAGCCAAGCGACCTTGAATCGAACCGCCCCTTGAAGCCGTCCACCCGGTGCGATGGCCCGGGACAGCGCCTGGGCACCATTCTGGTTGTTGACGACGAGCCGTATATCCTCGATGCCAATAAAGCCATGCTCGATGCACTCGGCTACGACGTGCTGCTTGCCGACGGGGGCGCGGCGGCCCTCGACCTGTTCGCGCGACATCAGGTACGCATCGACCTGCTGATCCTGGACCTGGCCATGCCGGAAATGGGGGGCGAGGTGGTTTACGAGCGCATCAAGGCCTTGCGCCCACAGGTTCGTGTGATTCTCTCCTCGGGCTACGGTGTCGAAGGTCTAGCCGAATCCCTGCTCAAAAAAGGCTGTGACGGCTTTTTGCAGAAACCCTACACCATGGGCCAACTGGCAACCCAGATCAAGGCGGTGCTGGGTTGTCCGTCGACAGCGGCGCCCCGGGCGCGGTGCTAGATCTCGGAACCCCGAAATCCGGCGGCTGGCCTCCGTCGACCGCTGCCGGCCCGCGCCCCCGGGTAGGCCGGGTGTCCACGATGATGTACCGCAGCATCTCCCAGGCGCGCTCCTCCTTCAAGCGCGCTTCGGTGTCCACGCCCTCATCGGTGCGCCCGGCGTCACCGGTGGAGTAAACGATGGCCCTTTTGCCGTCCGGCTGCACGATAGGATTGACACCGAATCGATCGGTATCGGGGGCGGCCGAGCCGCCTTGCACTTCGCTTTGGCACATGCGTTGGATGGTCGCTTCACTGACCCCGTTCTGTTTGAGCCAAACGATCTGTTCGGCGGTCAGTGCCGCCGCTTCCACAGGCGCGGCCCACCACAGGCAGCAGGCGGCGATCACAAGCCGTATCATCATGGCGTCTCCTTTAGATTCATCTTGACAGGGTCGTCCCTGATTTTCAATAATAGCTTGATAAAAATAGCAATATTTTGAGCTTGCGGTCAATGGGCAGTTGCGAACGATAACGGGTCGATATGAAAACAGAACCAGATCGCCTGAGAAGAGAATTCGAGGAGGGCTGCAGCGATGATATCTTCTTTCGCGACGTCAATGTGGAGTTTCTCATTCATGAGCTCAAAGACCCCATATCCGTCATCGAGAGCGCGGTGCGCCTTCTGCTGGATAAACCCAACAAGTACGGACTGTTGACCGATCTCCAGAAAAAAACATTGAACCGCGCGCTGCGAAACACCAAAAAGGCCCGTGACATGCTCGCCGACCTGCTGGAGGTGGGCCGTTCCGAGGCGGGGTGCTTTCAGTGCCGGCGGTTCGACCCGGTTGCCGCCATCGACAGCGTGTTCATGGAGGTGCTCGAGGCCGTCGACAGCGGCATGTGGGAAGTGGTCCAGGAGATTGGGCCAAGCCCGGCGCGCGGCGACATGCTGCGGCGACGTGGCATTCATCTTGACTATACCGATGGTGACAGGGGCATCGAATTGTGCCAGGATGAGACCAAGTTCAGGCAGATCGTGGCCAACTTGCTCAAAAACGCTTTTCAGCACCGCCGCCAGTGTTTGCGGGTCGATATGCGCTGCCGGGATGAGCGCTTGTGTGTCGAGGTGAGCGACGACGGGCCGGGGGTGGATGCCGGTGACCGCGAGACCATTTTCAAGCGCTACACGCAGCTCAACGCCTGCGTGTTGCTGTCACGGACAGGCCACGGCCTGGGGTTGGCCGGTGCGCGAATTCTGGCCCGTCGTTTGGGCGGCGACATCACCGTCAACAGCGCAGGCGGTGTCGGAACCGTGTTTAGTCTGACGCTTCCCCTGGTGTTTGGCGCGTGAGCGCTCCCCGGGCGCCCAGCACATTTCGGAGCAACGCACAACCGGATTGAAAAGGAGAACGACTGTGGCGACCAAGCGATCCCATCTCGAGGGCAGACGTATACTGGCTGTTGACGACGAAGCGGATATTCTGGAAACCATCGAGGATATCCTGGACATGGCCACGGTGGATTGCGCCCGAGATTACGCCGCCGCTTCGGCCAAGATTCGGTCCGGCCGTTATGACATGGCCCTGCTGGACATCATGGGCGTCAATGGGCTGGTCCTGCTCGAAGAAGCGGTGGCCAAAGGCATTCCAGCCGTAATGCTCACCGCCCACGCCATCAATCCGGAGACGCTGATGGCCTCCATCCGCAAGGGTGCCATCGCCTATCTGCCCAAGGAGACCCTGGCCGAGCTGGACGACTTTCTGGAGGCCCTGCTGGCCGCGCAAGCCGCCGGCACGCCACCCTGGAAACTGCTGTTCGACAGGCTGGGCGCTTACTTTGACGAGCGCTTCGGACCGAACTGGAAGCACCGTGATCAGGCCTTCTGGTCTGATTTTTCGCGAACCTGGGAGGTCGGGCGGGGAATCCAGGAGCGTCTGAAGCACGACAGCCGCGTGCTGGACAAAGGGGGCGTGTGAGCGGTGCCGGGGCCGCTGCGACCGGCCTGCCGTGGGCTCCGACTCAGCGGCCGTCGCGGTCGACCTCGGTGTTGACCACCTGGCGGATGCGGATGGGTCGCTTGGGGGGTTTGGGGGTGAGGGTGTTGTTGATCAAAAACCCCTTGAGCCACCCCTTGGCTTCCTTGGCGGCGTCCGCGTCGGCGTAGTAAGCCTTGATGCCGTTGATCTGCGGATAGACCGTGTCCACGCGCTGCCATTGGTTGGGGGCGATTTTGGCCTCCAGGGCGTAGAGAACGTCCCGGGTCTCCACGGCCACCAACCGGATGGTGGGCCCCAGCTTTCTTTCCATCTCCCGTATGACCGCGATGTCCTCGGGACTTAAGGTGGCGATCTTCAGATCGTCCATCCCGCTCATATCGATTCCCCTAATGCGATGCCGTTGCGGCCTTTGGCTCGATCACCCTGCAGCTGTCCGACAAGAGCGTCATACAAACAGAATCGACCGTTTTTGTCAAATCGCCCGTGCGGCGAATCCGTGCCGAAGCGGCGGTTTTTGACATGCCTTGCTTGATGGTTAATTTTAGCTCCAAACGTGCTGAAAGCGCCATTTGATGTTCGAGGGTCGCGATCCAATTGCATCGACCCGATTGCCCGCCACCGTTTGTCGATCTTCACGGGCAGCCAAACCGCTTGACTGCGGGAGGACGATCCATGAATACGACGCATTCCGTCGCCGATGATGTGTGCCGCTCCGAAGCCGAATGTCATGAGCAGGCCCGCCTGAAACTGCCCGATATCGCCGAGCGGATTATCGACCACTGTCAAAGCAGCCCCTGCTACACGCACATCGACAGCGAACCGATTCCGTCGGAAGGGTTTGTCTCCGGTATCATCGACATGTTCAGGGAGCTGCTGTTTCCGGGCTATTTTTCACGTGAGAAGCTGGACGCCGTCAACATGCGCTATCACCTGGGGCAGACCGTGTCCAAGCTGTTCGACCAGCTGGCCGATCTGGTGACCCACAACATCCGTCACGACTGCCTGCGATACGACCTGTCGTGCAGCGGGTGCGAGTCCCGGGGGCACCAGATCGCCCTCGAGATGATGGCGGCCATCCCAGGCATCCGGCAGACCTTGACCCAAGACGTGCGGGCGGCCTTCGAAGGGGATCCGGCAGCCAAAAGCCACGATGAAATCATCTTCAGCTACCCAGGGTTGTATGCCATCAGCGTCCACCGCGTGGCGCATCGGTTGTTCCAACTGGGGGTACCCATGCTGCCCCGGATCATGTCCGAACAGGCCCACAGCATCACCGGCATCGACATTCACCCCGGTGCTGCCATCGGCGGCCGCTTCGTCATCGATCACGGCACCGGCGTGGTGATCGGTGAAACCACCGTGATCGGTGAAAACGTTCGCATCTACCAGGGCGTCACCTTGGGGGCCCTCTCCCTGCCCAAGGGTGCCGGCGAAAAGCTGCGCGGCAAAAAGCGCCATCCCACCATCGAAGACGACGCTATCATCTATTCGGGAGCGACCATTTTAGGTGGTGAGACCGTCATCGGGGCCCGCTCGGTGGTGGGCGGCAACGTCTGGTTGACCGAATCCATTCCCCCCGATACCACCGTGATGCTGGAGACACCCAAACTGATCATTCGCGAGGCCGGCCGATGACCCGGCAGCGCCCGCCAAGCGCCGCTGCCGTCGTCCTCCCACCACCAAGGAGGTTTTAGCATGCCCATTCACACCGCCATACCGTCCACCATCGGTAAGACACCCCTGGTTCGCTTGAATCGCATGGGCAACGATCTCAAGGCCGAGATCGACGCCAAGCTGGAGTTTTTCAATCCCCTGGGCAGCGTCAAGGATCGCATCGCCGCCGCCATGATCGACGATGCCGAGCAGCGCGGGATTCTGCCAGACGCCAGCTTGATCGTCGAACCCACATCCGGCAACACCGGCATCGGGCTGGCCTTCATCTGCGCGGCCCGGGGGTACCGGCTGTGTCTCACCATGCCGGAAACCTTCAGCGTCGAACGCCGCAAGCTGCTCCGGCACCTGGGTGCCGAATTGGTGCTCACGCCCGGTGCCGAGGGCATTGGCGGTGCCATCGAAAAGGCCCATGCCATTTTGGCCGGCGATCCCCAGGCCTGGATGCCCAACCAGTTCGAAAACCCGGCCAACCCGCGCGTTCACCGCGAGACCACCGCCCCGGAGATCTGGGAAGACACGGGCGGCAAGGTGGACATTTTGATCGCCGGTGTCGGCACCGGCGGCACCTTGACCGGCGTGGGCGGTTTCATGAAGGCCCACAAGCCCGACTTTTACTGCGTGGCCGTGGAGCCCGCCGACTCGCCGGTGCTTTCCGGCGGCCAGAAGGGACCGCACAAAATCCAGGGCATCGGGGCGGGGTTTGTGCCCAAGGTGCTGGACCGGTCGCTGATCGACGAGGTGATCACGGTCGCCAACGACGACGCCTTCGCGGCGGCCCGCGAACTGGCCGCCAAGGAGGGCATATTGGGTGGTATCTCCTCGGGTGCGGCGGTGTGGGCCGCCCTGCAGGTGGCCGCCCGGCCCGAAAATGCCGGCAAGCGCATTGTCGCCATCCTGCCGAGCACCGGCGAGCGTTACCTGAGTACCGAGCTATTCGTCTGATACGGTCCTGGCGTTGACCTTGGCGCCGAGTTGCTGGAAGCGGCTGTGGATGTCGAAGTGGCCGCGGCCGATCTGATAGACGTTGCGGATGACGGTTTTTTCCGGACAGGCCAGCCCTGCCAGTAGAATGGATGCCGCGGCCCGGATGTTGTCCGGATTGGTGTCGGCGCCCCTGAAGCGGGTGGGGCCGTTGACAATGGCCAGGCCGTCCGTTTCGTCCAGTTCGATCGTGGCCCCCAGCTTGCGCAGTTCCGCCACATGGCTGAAGCGCTTGTCAAAAATGCGTTCCCGGATATAACTCTGTCCATCGGCCAGGCAGGCCAGCGCCATGATGGCCGGTTGAAAGTCGGTGGCAAAGCCGGGGTAGGGGCAGGTGAGCACGTTGACCGGCTTCAGGTTTCTGCCCGTGGACGAGACTTCCAGTACGTGCCCGTTGATGCAAACCTCGACGCCCATCTGCACGATCTTTTCAATCAGGATGCGCATATCGGCGGGGTTGACGCCGATGATGGAGATCTTGCCCCCGGCAATGCCGGCGGCCATCATGAACAGGCCGGCGTCCAGGCGATCATTCATGGCGTAAAAGTCGATCGGATGCAGGGCCGGCACCCCTTCCACGGTCAGCGTGCGCGTGCCCATGCCGTGGATCCGGGCGCCCATTTTGATTAAAAAGTGCGCAAAATCGACGATTTCCGGATCGGCACCCGCATTTTCGATAATCGAAACGCCTCTGGAGAAACAGGCCGCCATCATCAGATTTTCGGAGCCGGTGTGGCTGGGAAAGTCCAGGTACATGGTGGCCCCCGTAAAGTCTTCACCGCTGACCACAAACGCGTCGTCGCTGGTGATCGAGGCGCCCAGGCGCGCAAATCCCCGATAGTGGTAGTTGAGGTTGCGGCTTCCCAGGGGACAACCACCGACGGGCGGCAGCCGGACCTCGCCCAGACGCTTGAGCAGGGGCGGTATGAAGAGCACCGAGGCCCGCAGGCGGCAGGTCAGCGATTCGGGCAGGTCCGAACGATTGAGGTGGGTGGCGTCTACGCAGACCACCTTTTCATTGGCAAAGTAATCCACGCGCGCCCCCACGTGGCGCATGATGTCAAAGGCCACCAGGATATCGTTGAGGGGGGGGACGTTGCGGATAACGCTGCACCCTTTTTCGGGCAGCAGAGAGGCTGCCAGCATGGGAAGAATGGCGTTTTTGGAGCCCTGAACACACACACTGCCGCGAAGGGATCGGCCCCCTTCGATTTCAATCACGTCCTGAACGGTCATTCAATCGGCCTCTTTTCGATGTCGACGGCGGCCGAGGCACTGGGGCGGAAGGCTGGGACCTTCTCGTGCCGGGGCCTCGATGCGGCCGCCCTTGGCCTAGCGGTTTCGCTTAGGCTGGTGGATTTATGGGTTCGCAACGGCTTTGGATCTCGGCGGGCGCGGAATCTGTTTTGCCCGCTAAATAGGCACAAATGCCGATCGACGGCAACCGATTTTCAATGGCGAGCCATCGCTGCCTGCAGGTGGGTTGGGCTGGAAAGCCGCTTTTTGCTCGGGACCGCAGGTCGGCACAGTTTCATCGTCGCTCCATCGAAGGGCCAGCCTATCCAATCAAATCAACTTCTGGGCCGACAACCGCTCGACAACTGTCTTGATTTTGGCGTCGATCAGCTGTTGCTCACTGCCGGGATCGACCGTTTCTGACTGGATGGACCAGACCAGCGCTTCGGTGCGGGTGTCGTACAAATTCGTCTCCAGCCGGTAACGTTCGTGTCGGGTGTAATAGCCCGGTTCATATGCGTAGGCATCAATACGGTTGTAGTACCCGTACATGCCGCCATAGTAGGGTGCCATGTGATAGGACGGCGGGGTGTAGACCTGTTCTTCTTCTACTCCGATCAGGTGGGTGATCAGAACCGCGTCGAATCGGATGTCGGCAATCAGGGCGCGGATGTTCTCCTCGCTCGGCCGGCTGTCACCGGGCATGACGGCAAAGCTTGCCGTGGCGTCCACGTTGCGCTCCTTGAGCCGGTCGACGAACGTGTTTTCAAACGCCCGGCGTATGGTGACCTGCTCCGAGACGCCGACAATCAGGATCTGGTCGAAGGTGCCGCCGGCATAATCGGGATCACGCCATTCGGCGACGGGCTTGGCTGTCGTACAGGCGGTCAGCAAGATGGCCAACAGAATACCACCTGCGATGAAGGGTTGCCTGATCATTGTTTTTTCTCCTTTTTTCTTATGGGAAGGATCGAAGGCGAAGGTGGTCGCCGGTTATCTTTTCCAAAATGAAGTAGCTGCCCGCAAGGTTGAATCCGTCTCTGGCCTCCGACACGCTGACATTTTGCGGGTAGACCGTATCGGCATCCAGGTCACGGATGACGACATCCAGCCAAAACGTGTCGGCTGCTGTCAGGCCACGATAGGTGATCTGGAGCCCTTGCGACACCAGCGGCTGCCCGAGCGGCAGCACGAGGCGGTCGCCCCTGTGCTGCGCCGGCCAGGATCGGCTGTTGGCCGCCGTTTGCCCGGCATCGGGTACGGCCGTGGAGTAGTCGAAATCCCAGCTCCAGCCGAACCCGGGCGAGGCGCTGCGATATTCGGTGGGGATTGCATCGGATTGCACGAACGCCCACACAAACAAGAGCGCACCCACCAAGGTGGTGATCCAAGCGGCGGCGGTTTCCGCGGTTCGGTTGGGTGGCATGGCGATATCCTCCACGTGGAAGCTTGACCGTCGATCTGGCGTCAGATGTGGCGGTCTTAGGCCACCATAAGCACGACTTTGGCCCAATCCAAGACGACAGTTGGGCCGGTGTCGCAAGTGACTGCATTTAAGAAAAAACAAAAAGCGCTCTTCCGGTGGGACATCGGTCCCGGAAAGGCGCTTTTTGCGATGTCGGTCGATCCGATGCGGATCAGTGGTGGTGGTCGCCGTTACCGTTTTTAAGATCCATGACGGTTTTGATGACACAGTAGGTCATACCGGCCCCGAGGATACTCAAAGCGTACCACAGGCCGCCGTGAAATACCTTGTGGCCGGCGTCCCAGATCCATTCGAAACTGAAAGGGAACATTGGTCTCTCCTTTAAGGTCGATTAGGCTTGGGCCGGTTCCAGGACCGGCGCAGCGTCCGCATCTGTTTCGATCGCGGCAGGTGCGGCTTGTTCATCTTCGATGGGGTTCAGCTCTGGCTCCTGGGGAAAGATCGGCAGATAGCGGTAGGAGATCATGATCAGCATGACCCCGTAAGCCACCGGCAAGATGGTGGTGGCCACTTCCTGCCAGCTGGGGTAGTACAGTACCCAGTTGTCAAAGGGCATGACCGGCACGGCCATGACCTGCAGCACCATGACCCAGCGGTTCAGGCTGACGCCCATGACGCCGAGAAACAGCGCGGTAACGCGCCAGGTGGCATTTCTGCGCAGCGGCGGGCTGATCAGGATGACCGCCGGTACGACACCGCCCAGCACGATTTCGGCAAACAGAATCCAGTATCCGTAAAAGGCATTGCCGGTGTAAAAGTCGGCCATGGTTTGCCCCAGGCTGGGTGCCAGGAGGTTGAGCCAGCGGGTCGTGTCGGCGATTTTCACCAGAACGTAGCTGAAGATCATCCAGCCCGAAATCTTGGCCAACAGGTCGATCACGTTGTCCTTGACCAGCTTCTTGCCGGTCACCTTTTCCGTGATCCAGGTGATCAGGAGCGTGAACGAGGGTCCGTAGGCCGCCGCCGACCAGGTGAACAGAAAGAAGGTCCAGGGCCAGACCAACAGGCCTTCCCGAAAGGCAAAGGGCCGCCCGAAGAGCACGCCCGAGACGCCGCCCAGAGAACCCTGATGGAAAAAGGAGAGGAAGGCGCCGGTGGCCGCGAAGACCGCCATGATGCCGTGCATGTTGTGGCTCAGGTGATGAAAGAAAGGTACCCGGTCGAGCTGGCGGTTTTCCAGGACCAGCGGAATGTACTCGATGGTCAGCACGGCGAAGTAGACCGACAGGCAAAACGCCACTTCGGTCAGCATGGAGTGGACGTTGGCGTGCCAGAAGATGAACCAGCCGCGCAGGGGTTGTCCGATATCGATGGCCAGGATGAGCAGGGCCGAGCTGTAGCAGATGAAACCGATCAGGACCGCGTAGTTGATAATGTACTTGAGCTCATCCTTGCCGAAAATATATTTGAGCAGGCCGGTGAAAAAGGCGCCACCCCCCAGGGCGATGACCGCCAGATCCGCCCAGATCCAGAGGGCGAAACCGTAATAGTCGTTCATGTTGGTCTGGTTCAACCCCTTGAACCAGCACAGCAGCATGGCATAAACGCCCCACGCCAGGACGGCGCCCACGATGGCCAGTCCCAAAAGGAACTGCCACATGGGGCAACGCTTGACTCCGTTGGGTATCAATGCAGAATCCATAGGGTAAGTACTCCTTGATCGTTACGGTTTGCCTTTCACCGGTAAAGGCGTCGGGTGCAATGGCGACGATTAATGGTGCGGCTTGGACGCCTGCCCGGTCTTCTCGTGGGCCAGATAGTTGTCCCCGGCCCGTCGGACCCACTCCCGGTCGGACAGGTAGTAGACCTTGGTGTTGGTGCCCAAGCGCTCCAGCAGGCGGAAGGCTCTGGGGTTCCTGGAGCGGTTGCCGTTGTGGGGGTCCGGCTGGACGATCTGGTGAACCTGGTGTTCCGGATTGTTGAGATCGCCAAAGACGATGGCGCCGGACGGGCAGGCCTCGGTGCAGGCCGTCTGGTAGGCCGCCTCCGCCAAGCGGTGCTCGCCGTTCAGATAGGCCTGGTCACGGGCCAGTTGGTAGCGGTGAAAGCAGAAGCTGCATTTTTCCACCACTCCGCGCATGCGTGGGGAGACATTTGGGGTCAGGTACTTTTCCATCTCGCCGGGCCAGACCGGATCCCACCAGTTGAAATACCGGGCATGGTAAGGGCAGGCCGCCATGCAGTAGCGGCAACCGAAACAACGCGTGTAGATCTGGCTGACGACGCCGGTCTCCCGGCTGTAGTCGGTGGCCGTTGCCGGGCAGACCGAGACACACGGGCTGTGGCCGCCATGGGCCTCGCAATGCTGACAGGGACGCGGCAGGTAGCAGATCTCCGTGTCCGGATAGGGCTTGCCGTTGGTGAGTTCGTAAACGCGAATCCAGGTGATGCTGGTCAGTTTGTCGGATTCGTCCTCCCGAAACGGCACATTGTTTTCGGACATGCAGGCCACCATGCAGGCGCCACAGCCGGTGCACTTGTCCAGGTCGATGGCCATACCGAATCGCATTACCGGCCGGCCGTGCTCCTGCGCGCCTTTTTGGGGCGCCTCGTGCACTGCTTCCTTCGTCGGAACTTCATGCTGCTGTTCTTTCATCAGAACCTCGTGTCAGATGGGTTAGGCTTTTTCCAGCTTGGCGCGGATTCCCCAGGCGGCATCCAGGCCGGAGGACGGATCTTCGACCGGGCCGATGAGTTCGTTGACATTGACCCCTTTATCGGCCAGGTAACCGTCAAAGGCGGTGTGCCCCAGCCCTCTGACCATGGCGATGACGCCCGGCATGATGCCCTCGAACAGGTGAACCCGAACTCGGGCCTGGCCGCGAGGGGTGGTCAGCATGGCCTTGTCGCCCTCGCCGAGACCGGCGGCGGCGGCGGTTTGCGGATTGACGTCGATGAAGCCGTCCGCTTCCTTGATGACGGTGTCGCTGACGGTTTTGATCATGAAGGGCGGGTCGCCGATGTGGTTGCCGGCAATGCGCATGGAGTCGTAGGGCACCAGCAGCAGCGGAAAGGCGTTTAGGTCGCCTTCGGCATGCACGACGGGCATGTCCGGGGCGACCAGGGCGGCTTCGTCGTCGACCGGAGCGATACTGGCCTGCATCCACACGCCCGATTCCATGAGCGTGTCCCACTTTGCGCCCAGGGTCGTTTTCAGGCAGGTTTCATAGTCGTCCCAGGCAAATGCGTTGGCCATGGACCCGCCCATGGCCTTGGCCGCTGCGATCAGGGTTTCACCCAGATGGCGGGTGTCCCGCTGGGGGGAGACCACCGGTCGGCTGAGTCCGATCGCCTGGCCGGCCAGGCCGGCATCCACGGGAACGTCTTCATACCGTTCCAGATAAACGTGATTGGGCATCAGCAGGTCCGCCATGGCGGTGGTTTCGTCCTGGAATGAAGCGAAGCTGACGATAAAGGGAACATTGGCAAGGGCCTCGCGGACGCGCAGCGTGTCGGGCAGCGTGTGGGCGGGATTGGCCTCGGCCACCATCAGGACCTGCAGCGGATAGGGACCGTTGCCGTTGATGCCGTCAACCAGCCGGTTGAGCAAAAAGCGGGTGTCGGCGTATTGGCCGGCACCGGCGCCGTCGAAGCGCGGCTGGGCCAGGCCGGCGGAGGCCAATTGGTCGCCGGCGGCCTCGGGCCAGTCGATGTAGTCCGCCGCGGGAACGGCCCACATGCCGCCTGTGCGGTTCAGGCTGCCGCCCAGGGCGTTGAGCGTGTATACGGCGACGGTCTCGCGCAGGCTGGTGGGGGTCAGTCCCTTGCCGCGGCCGCACAGGGCCAGCGGTTTGGCAGCCTTGCCGAAGCCCTTGGCCAGCTCCACGATCACCTCGGTGCTCACGCCGGTGGTCTGGGCGACCGCCTCGGTTGCGTAGTTGGCCAGCAGTTCGTCTTTCCAGCCCCGAAATCCGGAAACGTCGCCGGTTTCGGCCAGGCCTTCCGAGATCATGACGGCGGCGATGCCCAGGGCCAGGTCGGCCTCGGTGCCGGGATTGATGGCGACCCAGCGCGTGGCCTTGGCGGCGCTGTTGGAAAGCCGCGGTTCCACCTGAACCACGGTGACGCCGTTGTTTTTCCAGGTGCTGGCAGCCCGGAACATCCGCACGGGCGATCCCCAACCATCGGCAAACCCGCTGCCGAAGCTGAGCACAAAATCAGTGTTGTCGACGTCGAAGCCTGCCCTGCCAGGGCCCCCGAAGAGGGTTTGGACGGCCAGTTCGTCAGTGTCGCGCTGGGACGGCATCCGGAAAAAGTTGGGCGAGCCGTAGGCGGTCATGAAGCGCTGGAGCAGCGCCGGCACCGTACCGGTGTCCGATCCGGAGATGGCGGCCACGGTGTGAGCCTCGCCGCGGTTGCGGATGTCGGTCAGTTTTTCAGCCAGGATGGCCGTGGCCTCGTTCCAAGAAATCCGCTGCCACCGGCCCTGGCCGCGTTCGCCGATGCGTTTCATGGGAGACTGGATCCGGGTCGGACCATACAGCAACTGCAATCCGGAAAGACCCAGGATGCAAATTCTGCCATCGTTGATCGGGTGGCCGGCCTTGCCCTCGATTCTAATGGCGCGGTTGTCGACCTTGCGCACCGCGATGCCGCATCCGCCCGGGCACAGCGAGCAGGTGCTCTCTTCGTAGGTCACCCTGCCGTCCGGCGGTACCGGCGTCCAGGGCCACATCTGGGTCCAGATAGAGCTATCGTCCATCAGTTTCCACGGCAGTGGCGACAAGGCCGTACCCGCGGCGCCGCCGATCAAGAACGACAAGAAGCTTCTTCTGTCAACTTTCATGAAATTCCCCTCACCTTAGTATCTAAAGCGGACGATGCAATCGTTTGCCAGGTCGTGGCTTCCCGCGATCGACCCTCTATTTGTGGCACACAAAACAGGCATCGCGTTCGGTCTGAACGCTGGAGGTGTGAATGACGCCGGCCTCCTTGTGGCATCGGGCGCAGTCGTCCATCTTCATGCTGTCCCATGTGTTTTTGGAGAATCCGGCGATGTTGTGACCCCAGATGTCGCGACTGTAGGAGGTGATGCGGTTGTATTCGTAAGGCCGCAGGCTCTCGGTTTCGCCGTGGTCGCCGTGGCAGGTGGCGCACTCCATTTCGGCGCCGATGACATGGGCGGCATGGGAGAAAAAGACGCAGTCCGGTTGGCGCGAATAAACCAGCCAGGGCACTTCGCGGTCCTGGTTGACATATTGTTCGACGAAGATGGCCTCGTCTTCGGATTCACCCATGGGCTCCTCGTGGCAGTCCACGCACTGCTCGATGGTGGGGATGCCGTTGAAGCTGCCGTCTTCCCGGAAGAAGTGGCAGCTTTGGCAGCCTTCATCCACCTCGTCCACGTGCAGGGCGTGACTGAACTCGAGGGGCTGCTGTTTTTGAGAGTAGAGGAGCTTGGGAAAGATCACCCAGCCCAACACCATGCTGGCGGCAAAACCGATGATGAAGAACAGGATGATAAAACCACCGGAACCGGTGTCCTTGCCGCCGCGAGCATCCGCCGCGTCATCATCCATCCCTGCTTTGGCCTTTTCGTCTAAGCTACTCATGGAATCTCCGTCAACCGCTGTGTGATGATTTCTGCGCTGAAACCATAACCGTTAAACTTGATACCGCTACACCAGTCGCCGCATCAATCGAAGGCCTTTGCGCTTCCCGCGGGAACACGCCGGATTCGTTGCCGATGCTTCCTATTTTTTGTGATTCAAGCGGGATGCGATCCCGCCCGGGGTGAAAAAAACGGGAATTAAAGCTTGCGACTTACTATCCGCAGTCGGTTTTTTTGTCAAGAAAAAATCCTTTAAAACAGGCCGTTGAAAAGGAGCGGGGTAACGTCACAACAATTGATTTTGCGGCCAAACAGCGCAGTGCCGCTGTCGTTTAGGATGAGGTCGGTGTGCGGTTCGAAAAGCGACACCGCATCGGCGAGGCATCCATAGGAACACCCGCTAATGGCCTGCAGCGATCGACACACATTTGTTCCGGTCGATCTTTCCACTGGCATTTTTGGGCAAGGATCGTATCAACTTGATATCACTAGGCATTTTGTAACCGGGAAGGACGGCGGCGCATTCACACATCATGTCCTCGACCGAGGTGTGGTTGTTCAGCGGAACAACCAGCGCAGACAGCCGCGCCCCCAACAACGGGTCCGGCAACCCCACGACGGCGGCTTCGACAGCCAACTGGGTGGCCAGCAGCGCGTCTTCGACCTCCTGTGGGTTGATCCGGTGCCCACCCACCTTGAGGAGGTTGTCCTTGCGGCCTTTCAGGAAGATGAACCCCTCCTCGTCCTGCCAGCCTAAATCGCCGGTATGATATCCGTCGGCATCCAGGACGTTGGCCGTAGCCTGGGCATCTTTCCAGTACCCCTGCATGATGTTGGGTCCGCTGGCGACAATCTCGCCCTGGCCCCCCTGCGGCACCGGCACACCGTTGGTGTCAAGGATCTTGATGGTCACGCCGGGTATGGCCTTGCCGATGGAATCAACTTTGCGAGCGAACGCATTGGGATTCAGCCAGGTCAATCGGGCCGATGCTTCGGTGGCGCCATACATAATGCAGATATCCGTATGATCCGGCAGCGCTTTGCGCAATTCCACTTTCACCGATCGGGCCATGTGGCCGCCGGCTTGCGTCACCATACGAAGGTCGTTGAGCTCTCCTCGACGCTTTGCCAGGGGTGAACGGTGCAGCAGATAGGCGTAGGTGGAAGGAACACCTGACAAAAGGGTCACCCGCTCTTCGATCATCTGATTGATTACCGTCGCCGGAAAGGCAAATTGGTTGTTGATCACCAGCGTTCCACCGGCGGCAAAGAGGGTATTGAGCAGGGATTTGCCCATCACGTAAAAAAACGGCAGAACGACCATCTGGATATCTGTTTCGCGTAGCTGCAGATACTCGCAGATGGAACCCACATTGGCGACGATGTTGGCGTGGCTGAGCATGACCCCCTTGGGTTCACCGGTTGAACCGGAAGTGTAGATGATGGTGGCCAAATCAGACGGCAAGGCCGAAATGCCCCGAGTCCCTGTCTCGGCGATGGAATGATGGCGTCCCGCCTTCGCGGGCGCGTCGATATCGGGACTTGTTACGACACCGTTAATCCTCCCTTTCCAATTTAATTTGGGGTTGCGAATGATCAGCGTGTTCAGGTTGGGCACATCCAGGTTGGAAGCCTGGAGCAAGCGCTCGAAGCGCGCGGACGACGTGATGGCTGACGGTTCGAGTTCGGCCAGCAGGGGGTTGAGGCCGTTGGGCTTCAGGTCGGTGCTCAGGGGAACGGCCACTGCCCCAGCCTTGAGAATGCCATAGTAGGCAACGACATAGTCAACGCCGTTTTCCATCAGGATGACGACCCGGTCGCCTTTGTGGATGCCCTGCCCACTCAGGAGAGACGCCAGGCGATCCGCCTGGATGTTGATCTGCCGGTAAGTGGCGCGGGTCTTGTCGTGGATGACGGCTGCCTTGTCAGGAAGCAGGGCTGCGGAATTTTCCAAGAAATTGTGGATGAGTTTTTTTGCCACGGACACACACGGGCCTATACAAGCGTTAATTTCTCGCCCGCTGCGCTCGAGATCGCAGCGGCGCAGAGGGCCAGCCGGGGGCTGACAAACCGAATCAAGTTGATTCAGCTACTTTTTTTTCAAGATAGGCGGTGACGTTGTCGATGGAGTCAAGGTTTTCGGGAATCAACTCCTCATCGTCCACCTGAATCGAAAAACGCTCTTCAAGAAACGTCACCAGCTCGAGGACTCCGGTGGAATCGATGATGCCCTCTTCGAGGAAAGAGGTGTCGTCCCTGAGGCCGTTGGCGGCGCCGAACAAAAAGTTGTCGACGATGAATTCTCTGATTTTGTTTCTTACTTCTGCCATTGCTGCCGCTCCGTGATCAGAATTTCTTTTTAGGTCTTCTATTCGTTGGCTATTGATGGATTAGGCACAGCTGATCGGGTTGTTGCCTTTGGCTCGTTGTGTGTTGAACAGGCGATCGGGCGTTTCGGTTGGTTTTTCAAAATTGACCGGGTAACCCTATCCACCACTGACCACCTGCGGTAACCAGCCTCACAATTTTATCTCCGGCACATCCGCGACCAGCTGCGCTGCCAAATGCAGATAACGCGTTGCGGTACGCTTGGCGTCGATGTCGTCAAAGACCCGCCGGACCTGCTCCGGGGTCAGTGCCAACGTATCGGCGATCTCACCCGGACGATACCCGTTGTTTTTGCCGTAAAGGCACAGATCCATCTGGTCGTATGGCAAGGAGAAATAAAACTCGTCCTGTCCCTGGGGCAGGGAGTACGTATCGGTCGTCGGGGGACGCTTGCGGATCGAATCGGGCACGCCCAGGTATGCCGCCATCTGATACACCTGCGTTTTGTAAAGGTGGGCGATGGGTTTGATGTCGGCGGCGCCGTCGCCCAGCTTGACGAAAAAACCCTGGTCGTACTCCAGCCGGTTGGGCGTCCCAATCACGGCATAATTGAAGCGGTCGGCGTAGTAATATTCCATCATCTTGCGCGTGCGCTGCTTGAAGTTGGTGGCGGCCACGACCTCCAAATAGGCCCTCAGTGGCAGGCGCGCTTTTAACTGGGTTCCGTCGGGGCGCCGGGCCACGATGGAAAACAGGTTAAAGCCCTTGGATTCCAGGACATTGGGAAGTACAATTTTGGATGTCCATCCGTTCGCATACTCGGCAATGGCCTGGCGCACCGCATCGTCGTAGCGCTGGTAAAACCCGACCGCCTGCAATACGCCGGAGATGTCCTCGTGAAACCACCTGACCCCGAAGGCGTCGGCGACCGACTTGCTCAGATCCAGGGTATCCTCAGCGGAATGTCGTTCGGGCATCAATAGTGCGACCACCCGTTCGGGCCCCAGGGCCTTTGACGCCAACCCCACACAGACACTGCTGTCGATGCCGCCGGACAAGGCCACGACGAGGCCGCGGCGCTTGAGCGGTTTGGCCACGAGGGAACGAATCTGGCTGCAGATTTTCTTCGCCTCTTGCGCGGCATCAAGATTTAGGATGTCCTTTGAAAATGTTGGTTTCACCAGCGCTCTCCTACCGGACCTGAATGTTGCCTTTAGGCATCTGCAAAATCGCCGTTTGCCATGCCGCCGCGCTACCGTCCGCACTGATTGGATCTGGATCACTCAAATACAACCGGTTCACATATCACCTTATCCGATTCAGCCGGAAAGTCACGAATAAACTGCTGGTCGAGCAGTTGGGTTGACAAGATGGCCACCAGGCCCATGTTTTCGCGTTCGCTCAGCAGCGCCCCCTCCCGGTCGCGGCATTTGGCGACCAGCCGAGAAACCTTTTTTGAATCGAAGTACCCTTTGGCCTCAATCTGCGGTGCTGACATCATCTCGTCGACGTAATCCAATTTATGATCGCCAAAAAAGCAGCGGCCAATGGGGGCGCGATAGGGCTGTTTGGGCCTGCTGACCAATTCATCCGGGATTACCCGGCGGGCGGCTTGTTTCAGAATATACTTCTCTTCCAGACCATCGATCCGAAATTTGGACGGCACCCGACAGGCGAACTCGATCACCCGGTGGTCCAGATAGGGAAAGCGCCCCTCGACTGAGTTGGCCATGGCCATGCGGTCTCCCTGCGACGACAACAGGTAGTTGGACAGGAAAATGCTGATTTCGGTATATTGGGCACGGGAGAGCGGGCTCCAGGACATGAAATTGTCCGGCAGGGTGGCTGTGAAGCGGTCGATGAATCCATCGAGGGCATCCACGGTTGGTCTGAATTGGTCTGCCAGAAAGGATTTCAGCTGGGATGTATTGTGCCACCGCAGCAGATGGGAGTAGACCGGCGAATCGATCGCCAGCAGGTCTCTTTTGAAGAAGCCTTCCAAAAACTGCCTGGAGCGCTGATTGGCGGTTGAAAAAATATAAGGATACAACTTTTCCAGCAGCCTGGGCCGCAACATGGAATCGGGTTGGCGCGCCCAGAATCGGCGGATCTTGTCTTCCTTGAAAATATTGTAGCCGCCAAATATTTCGTCGGCGCCCTCCCCGGTGAGCACCACCTTGAAACCGCTTTGCCGCACCAGCTTGGAAAGCATGAAAAGGGGTGCCGGCGCGGTTCTGATGATCGGGGTTTCCGTGTGCCAAACGATTTGGGGAAAAATGGCACCGATCTCCTGCTCCGTGCAGCGGACATCCTGGTGATCGGTTTGAAGGGCACGGACGGCAATGTGTTGAAACGTCGATTCATCGAAGCGCTGGTCTGAGAAACTGACCGAAAACGTGTTGAGCTGGTTGTTGAAATTCTGCTTTAACCAGGGTGCTGATATAGGTGCTGTCAATCCCGCCGCTGAGGTAGGCACCGACCGGCACATCGGCTCGCAGGCGGATGCGTGATGCATCTAAAAGCAGCCCTTTGAGTTCATCAACCCAGTCGGCCAGGGGGCGCTCCGGGCCTTTCTCTTCACCGAAGTCAGGCTTCCAGTAGGATCGAATATCCAACCCGGCTGAACTGAATCGCGCAAAGTGACCGGGCAGGAGCTGAAAAATGTCTTCAAAGGGGGTGAGTTCACCCAAGGGCGCCCAGCAGGTGAAAACATCGCAAATTGCCTGCGGGTTTAGCCCACGCCTGATGTCTGTATCGGCGAACAAGGCCTTGATTTCCGAGGCGAAGGCCATGCGCCCAACACTGCGATGGTAGAACAATGGGCGGATGCCCACCCGGTCCCGGCCCAAAAGTAAGGATTGATCGTTTGCGTCCCATATGGCCAAGGCAAATTGTCCGTTGAGAAACGGGAACATGCCGGCGCCCTTTTCCTCATAAAGATGAATCAGGACCTCGGTGTCCGTCTGGGTGTAGAATCGGTGCCCTTTTTCCTCCAGATCTTTTCTCAGGTCCGGATAATTGAAGATCTCACCGTTGAAGACAATCCAGACCGTCTTGTCTTCATTGTGGATGGGCTGAACGCCGGCGCTGCTCAAATCGATGATGCTCAAGCGTGCATGGGCCAACCCCACCGCACCGCGCGTGAAAAGGCCTGCTGCATCCGGCCCGCGATGACGCATCACATTCACCATGCGAGTTAACAGGGCGCGTTTGTCTTCAGCACTGGTATAATTGACGATTCCGGCGATTCCGCACATAGCTGGTTTTCGGTTCGAAGGTCGTTTGATTTATGGTCGCTATTTCGCCAGCAGGCTCTATCGCTCGCACTCCAATGGTGATGGCTGTCAGCGACAGCGTTCACATTCATCACTATCATTTATCGGTGTGTTCTAAAATAAGCTTTATCACCGATACACAAATTCAAACCCTATCCCCCTTTCGGGCAACGGAGGGAGAAACTTGACACGGGCCAGTCCAAGGTTATAATTCGGCTGATTTGTTGTCGCGCCGGGCGGTCGATCCGGCCTTTTCGACACCCGACCGTGTCGACGCGCCGCATCGCGTCGGCGGCAAACGACAACCCGGGCGCCTCTTAAACATCACGGGCCTGTAATGCTGCGCTGGCCTCGACCAGCCGCCAGTTCACAGTAAACCCAAGGAGACCGTGCACCAATGATCGACGTCAGGCAATTGACCAAGCGGTTCGGTAATCATTTGGCGGTGGACCAGATCTCCTTCACGGCCGCCAAGGGTGAAATTCTGGGGTTTTTGGGACCCAACGGCGCTGGTAAATCCACTACCATGCGCATGATCACCGGGTTTTTCCCCCCCACCAACGGGACTGTGATCGTCGGCGGAAGCGATATCCTGACCCACTCCATCGCCGCCCGCCAAAAAATGGGTTACCTGCCCGAAAATGCGCCGGTCTATCCGGACATGACCGTCATCCGGTACCTTGACTTTTGCGCCGAGATCCGGGGCTTTTCCGGGGCCGCCAAAAGAGGGCGGGTGGGGGAGGTGATCGAACGCTGTTTTCTCGCCAGCGTCCGGCATCAGGCCGTCAGCACCCTTTCCAAAGGCTACAAGCAGCGGGTCTGTTTTGCGCAGAGCATCCTGCACGATCCCGAATACCTGATTCTGGATGAACCCACCGATGGGCTGGACCCCAACCAGAAGCACGAAGTGCGCGAAATGATCCGCGAGATGAGTGCCACCAAGGCGGTCATCTTTTCCACCCACATTCTCGATGAAGTCGATGCCGTGTGCAGCCGGGCCATCATCATCGCCGACGGCAAGGTGGTGGCCGACGACACCCCCGACGGACTACGGCGTCGGTCCGCACTGCACGGGTCGATCCTGCTGACCGTCGGCCGCGGCGCTGTCGATCTTCTGAGGGCCCAGCTTGCGGCCCTGGACGAGGTGGCCTCGGTGTCGCCGGTGAAAACCGACGGCGACCGCTACACCCTGCGCATCTTTCCCGCCGATTCATCCCGCTCGATCGTCGACCGGGTGATCGCCTCCAGCGGCGCCAGCGGGGTCGACATCACCTCGATCTTCGTGGAACAGGGGCGCTTGGACGATGTGTTCCGCGACATCACCACCCAACCCTGACGTTGTCATCCGGCATCGAAACCCAATTCCCAATGGAGCGGTCCATGCAAAACGCCAACGCGATGCGAACCATCTGGATCATCATGAAACGCGAATTGACCGGGTATTTCGGATCCCCGGTAGCCTATGTGTTTATCGTGATCTTTCTGCTGTTGACCGGTTTTTTCACCTTTTATATCAGCAATTTTTTCGAGGCCGGCCAGGCGGACCTGAAGGGATTTTTTCAGTGGCATCCCTGGCTGTTCATGTTTCTGGTGCCGGCTGTGGCCATGCGGTTGTGGGCCGAGGAGCGACGCCTGGGTACCATCGAACTGCTGCTGACCCTGCCGGTGACCGTTACCGAGGTGGTCATGGGCAAGTTCCTGGCGGCCTGGTGCTTCATCGGCATCGCCCTGGTGCTGACCTTTCCCATGGTGCTGACGGTGATGTTTCTGGGCAATCCCGACCTGGGCGTCATCGCCAGCGGCTATGTGGGCTCGTTTCTGATGGCCGGGACATTTTTGAGCGTGGGCAGCATGACGTCGGCGCTGACCCGCAGCCAGGTGGTCAGCTTCATTCTGGCGGTGGTGGCCTGCCTGTTTCTCATTCTGGCCGGCTTCGCGCCGGTGACGGCGGTGCTGGCCGGCTGGGCACCGGTATGGCTGGTGGACCTGGTCTCCGCGACCAGTGTGCTGTCGCACTTTGCCGCTATTGCCAGAGGAGTCCTGGACGTGCGCAACCTGCTCTACTTTTTTTCGGTGATGGCGTTCATGATCTTTGTCAACGGCGTAATCCTGCAGAATCGGGAATCGGCATAAAGGAGGCGCGAACTCATGCGCGATGGAAAGCGAACGACCCAAAAAAGAGTGTTCTCAGCCGGTGGGATCGTGTTGGTCCTGACTATCCTGGTGCTGGTGAACGTCCTGGTTTCACGTGCCATGTTGCGCTGGGATGTGACGGCCGACGATCTTTACTCGCTGTCGGACGGCACCCGGACCATTCTGGCCGATCTGCAGCAGGACGTCGTCGTCAAGGTTTTTTACAGCAAGCACGTGGTCAATACCCCCGCGCACATCAAGACCTTCGCCCAACGGGTCATCGATTTTCTCTCCGAGTACGAACAGTACGGCAAGGGGCGTATCACGGTGGAGGTTTTTGACCCCAAACCCGACTCCGAAGAGGAGGAGTGGGCCATTAAATACGGCATGCAGGCCATTCAACTGCCGACCGGCGAAGCGGTTTATCTGGGGTTGGTGGCCCTGGCTGCCGACCAGGAAGCGTCGATCGCCTTCATCGATCCCTCCCAGGAGATGCGGCTGGAATACGACCTGACCCGAACCATCGCCCGGGTGCAGACGGCCCAGCGCCTGAAGATCGCCGTTGTCAGTGGTGTGCCGGTGTTCGGCAGCGGGGCCATGAACATGGGGGGCCCGCAGGCCGGCATGGAGCCCTGGTTCTTCATCCAGGAGCTGGGCAAGACCTATGAGCTGATCAATGTGCCGCCAACGGCCGAGCGGATCGACGCGGAGGCCGATCTGCTGATCCTGTTCCACCCGCGTGCGCTGTCCGACGCCCTGGCCTTTGCCGTGGACCAGTACGTTCTGGGCGGGGGCAACGTGCTGGTGTATGCCGATCCGCTTTCGGTGATGGACGACCCCCGTATGGGCCCGGGCGGTTCGATTCCCGAAACCTTGTTTAGCGCCTGGGGGATACGCATGTCGCCGGACCAGGCCGTGGCGGACTACGACAGCGCCACCCGGTTGCGCAACCGCGACAACCAGGTCGAAACCAACCCGCTGTGGCTCTCGCTCCAGGCCGATGCGTTCAATGCCGACGACATGATCACCGCCGACCTGGAAACCATGCTGCTGCCGATCGCCGGTGCCATCGAAGCCTTGCCCGACACCGCCTACACCATCGACACGCTGATCGTCTCCAGTCCCAACAACCAGCTTGTGGACGCCTTTGTGGCCAGTATGGACGTGGCGGGGCTGCGCCGCGATTTCAAACCGTCGGATGAGGTGCGCAACCTGGCGGTGCGCATCTCCGGCACATTTAAAACCGCTTTTCCCGATGGCAAGCCGAAGACCGCGCCGCCAGCCGGCGAGGCACCCTCGGAAACCGACCAGCCAGATTCCTCGGCGCCTTTGAAAGCGGGCACGGCGCCGTCCGTCATCGTGGTCGTGGCCGACAGCGACCTGATGTTCGATGGGTACTACCTGAGCCAGCAGAATCTGTTGGGGTTCACCATGTCCAACATTTTCAATGACAATCTCAACTTCATGCTCAACACCTGTGAAATGCTGACCGGTAATCCGGCCTTGATCGAGATCCGTTCGCGGGGGACATTCGAACGTCCCTTCACACGGGTTCAGCAGCTGGAGCACAAGGCCCAGGCCCGTTGGCTGGACAAGGAGCAGGATCTGGTCCGTCAGGTCGAAGCGACCAACGAGAAGCTGCGCGCGCTCGAACAGCAAAAGGATGCCTCCCAGCGCGCCATCCTCAGCCCGGCCCAGGAGCAGGAGATCGCCCGCTTCCAGGAGGAGAAGTTGCGGATCAACAAGGAGTTGAAAGTGGTGCGGCGCAATCTGCGCTCAGAGATCGAACAGTTGGGCGCCACGCTAAAATTCATCAATATCTTTCTGGTTCCCCTGCTCATCGGCGTCGGTGGGGTTGTTTTCGCAATCGTTCGCAGAAGAAAGGCATAGCGATGAAAGGAAGGACACTGATCGTACTGCTGGTGGCGACCGGCGTTCTGGTGGGCCTGGCCGCTCTCCGCTTCGGCGGGGGTAAACACACCAGCGATGTGAAAATGGGTACGAAATTGTTCGCCGATCTGCCCGTCAACGCGGTGGCCAAGGTGGTCGTCGCCGATGCCGCCAACCAGGTGACCCTGGTCAATGGTGACGCCAATTGGCAAGTGCAGGAGCGCAACGGCTACCCGGCCGATTTCGACAAGCTGCGCGACACCGTCGTCAAGCTTTCGCGGCTGAAAATCGGGCGCACTTTTACCGGAACGCCCGAGAGCCTGACCCGCCTTTCCCTGAAGGCGCCGTCGGCCGGAAGCGCCGCGGACGCGGGGCAGCGGATCACCCTGGCCGACGCATCAGGAGCGCTCCTCGGCGATGTCATCGTCGGGCAGACTCGCCAAGGCGACGGCGGCGGTTCCGGCGGTCAATACCTGAGAAAAGCAGATGCCGACACCGTCTATCTGGTGGACGGTGATTTTCAGTTTTTGAACGCCGCACCGGCCGAGTGGCTTCGACGGGAGATTGTCGATGTCAAGGCAGACGCCATCGCTTCGGTGACCAGCTACACGGGCAAGGGCGATCAGGTGGTCTTTCGACTGGTGCGCCCGCAAAAGGGCCAGGCGGCCGAAATGACGCCCATTCCCCAGGGAAGGACGGTGGACCCGGCCAAAATCGATCAGGTTTTCGAGGCCTTAGGTCCCCTCACGCTGGACGATGTGCGGGCTGATGAAAGGGACTCGGCGGCGCCGGACGATGGTGCCCGACTGGTTTATCAGCTTTACGACGGCCGGCGGATGACGCTCTTTCCCGGCCAGGACAGTGACGGTACCCACACCCTGCGGATCACCGCCGATCTGGCCGAACCCCCACCCCCAGGCGCAGCGGTCGAAACGGACACCGGTGCCGGCCAGACGGGCCAGAGTGCCGCGACCGATGCCGAACCGGATGGCGGCAAGCAGAATGCCCCCCCCGCAGCGGCCGCACCGACGGCCGAGCAGCTCAACACGCAATGGACACCCTGGGTTTTCGTGCTCAAGCAGTGGCAGGTGGACAGTCTGATCACCGAGGTCGAGCCGTTGCTGGAAGCGGCGCCGTCCGACAAATAGCGGGCTTGCGCAGCGATCGGCGGCCACGGCGGCCGTGCGGGCGCAATGGTCGAAGCCGGCACAACCCGGTAGATGTCAAAGCGGCTGCGGCGCGTCCGGGCAGGTGTAACAGGTGCTCCCATCCACGGCCGATCTGAGTTCCTGTGCATCCGATGCGGGTGCGATGATGATCGCCGACGACCGTTCCTCGGTCAGGTAGGTCGCGGCGAGCGTGGCGAGCTCCTCCACGGTGACGGCGGCATAATCGGCAAGGAACGTGCGGGCCCATTCCAACTGCTGGGGATGGCGCGTCGAGCCGGTCATGACGCTGTTGAGCCAATAGCCGTTGGTTTGTCGCAGGGACTTGATCGAGGTCAAGATGGGGTCGACGGATCGGCTCAGTTCATCGGCGGTCACGCCGTTCCCGGCCAGATCGCCGGCGATGGCCCTGACTTCGGTCAAAACGGTCTGGGCCTGCTCCGGCGCCACATTGACGTAGGCTTGAAACACGCCGTATCCGGGATAGGCGCGGCTGGCCTGGTTAAATGCATAGGGAGAGTAGGACGCGCCCAGTTTTTCACGGATGCGCTGTCGCAGGCGGTCGGAAAAGACGTCGGCCAGCACCGACATGCGCCGGCTGCGGTTAATGTCCCAGAAGTCTTCTGTAGGCCAGGCCGAAACGACCAGCGCTTTTGGGATCTGGCTGTCCACCGCCAGTCGATGGGTTGTTCCACTGGGCATTTTGGGCAGATCCGCCCTGGGATTGTCGAGCTTCGGATCCCGATCGGGGAGGGTGCCCAGATAACGCCGGGCCAGATCGATGACCGCTTCCACATCGAAGTCACCCACGATCGACAGTTCCAGCGGTGCGCGTTGCAGCTGGGGTGCGATCCAATCGCGAATGTCGGCCAGGTCGATGGCGTCGATTTTCTCGAAGGGCGGCATACCGAAGCGGCTGTCGCCGCCGGCCAGCAGGCGCAGTCCTTCGACACGCATCATTCCGTCGGTGGACCGGGTAAACGAGTGGTAGTCCTGACGCAGCCGCTCCCGGGAAAGGGTCAGGGCCTCGTCACGAAAGCCGGGGTCTGCCAGGTGGGCGCGCAGCAGCTGAAACAGCAGGGCCACTTCGGCGGAAACGGACTCGGCGTAAAAGCCGAAATGGGTTTCGGTTATTCTGAAATCCGTGTAGGTGCTCTTGCCGGCCAGGGCCTGTTCGATCTCGTGGGTGTCCATGCGGCCCAGCCCGCTCTCATTGACGGTGGCTTCGGCCAGGAGGGAGATTCCCGGCAGGGCCTGCGGTTCAGAGGACGTGCCGTATCCAAAAATCAGTTGGGACAGAATTTCGTTGGCTTTGTAGTCGGTGGGTTTCAGGTTGATGTGGATGCCGTTGTTCAGCCGGATGCGGGTTATCCCCAGGTCATCAATGGTTTCGCGGGCGGCCACGCCACCGAGACCGGTCGGTTCGGGCAGATAGGGAAATGCGGCCGCGGTAGTCGATTCGGGCCGCTCGACGACGCTCTGCGCCGAGCCCAGGTAGGCATCGCGAATCGATGTCGTCGGCGGTGTCGACGATGACGCTTTTAAATCTGCATCGCCGGTAACCAGGACCAAGCGGTGGGTGTCGGGCCAGTTGTTCCGGAACGCCTGGTGCACCGTTGCCGCACTGACGGCGGTTACCACGGGGGCCAGGGCCGCTCTCTCCTGCTCGGGAGAGAGGCTCACCCGGTCGGCTGCCAGATCCCGGACCAGGGCACGGGCCAATGCCGTGCTGTCGCGCGTGGCGGCCGCCTTGGCGGCCTTGTCCAACGCCTTGAGCGTCTCTTTGCGCACCCTTTCCACTTCGGCTTCGGTGAACCCGTATTGTTCGGCGCGCCGCAGCTCACGCTCTATCGCCGCCAGGGTCGCCCGCCACTGGTCGGCGCCGCTGTCGGCGGTGATTTCGGCATAGCGGATGCGGTTCAGATAGACGCCGGAGCCTACCGCTGCCGATGTAAAGGGCGCATCGGCTTTTTTCAGCAGGGCATCCAGACGGTGCTGAACGATGCGGTCGGCCATCTGTTCGACCGCCTGCTGGCGCCGCCGCGCCAGCGAATCGGGTGAGGGCGTGTGTTCGCTGATCGCCTCGATGCTGACCGTAGTCCCCCCCGCCTCGGGTTCATGGTGGTAAAAGGACTTGACGCCCCGGTGGGCGATGGTGCCCAGTGGCGGCGGGTCGGGCACCGCCGCCCGGGCGGCCAGCTGCTCGAACCGGGTTTCGATCAGCGATGCGGCCAGGGCGGCCGAAAAGTCGCCGACCATGACCAGGACCATGTTGTCCGGCCGGTACCAGGCATCGTAGTAGCTTTTCAGCAGCGCTCGGTCGGCGCGCTGGATCACGTCGGCCCTGCCGATGGGCATGCGCCTTGAAACCAGCAGGTCCGGCAGCTCGAAGCCCAGGGTTGCCGTAAAGGTACGGTACCCGGCCGAGTCCCGGGATCGCATTTCGCTGAGAATCACCTTGCGTTCCCGGTCGATTTCGGCATCGAGCAGCAAGGCGCCCGCGGCGTAGTCCTGTATCACCAGCAGGCCTTTGTCGAGGCTGGCCCGGTCACCGGAAGGCAGGATAATGTCGTAGACGGTTTCATCGAAACCGGTGTGCGCGTTGGCATCGTTGCCGAACTGCATGCCGATGCCCTGAAAATAGCGTACCAACTCCCCCGGCGGGAAATGGGTCGACCCGTTGAACAGCATGTGTTCGAGGAAGTGGGCCACGCCCTGCTGTGCCTCGGTTTCATTCAGACTTCCGGCGCCGACAAAAAGGTGCAGGCTGACGCGGTCGGAGGGGCGGTCGTTCTCCATCAGGACATATCGAAACCCGTTGCCAAGCCTGCCGAAGACGATGGCCGGGTCCGCTGCCAGATCGCTGGTCTCATGCGGCCACGGAGGCGGCGCCTGCACCTTGAAATCCAGCGAATCCGACGAGACGGGCCGGGTGGATGCGGCCGCCGGGCCGCACAGGTTCAGCGACACGCCGCCGATCAGCACCATCCCGGCGGCGATGACCGCCAAGCGCCCCAGGGCGTGCTTCAGTTTCACAACGATCGGATAGATTCGATCCATTGACCCTGCTTCTCCAGTTTGAAAGGTTGCCGTTTGGCTCGCGCCAGGCCTCTGGCGCACACACAGACAGTAACACAGGGCCGGCAAAATTCAACGCGACATGACCGAATGGTCATCGAGGAAAAAAGCCTTGCGGCCGCCGCTGTGACTGGCGCGCTGCGGCCGAAAGGCTTTCGGAAGGGGTGGCGGCAAGCCCGGCGTGGGCCTTGCCGCTTACTTTTTTTTCTTGACGTAAACGCCCCGTGAGACGGCTTCGATCTTGCCCTTGTTGGAGAGTTTGTACAAGGCGTTGCTCACCTGACGCTTCTCGAGGCCGGTTCGTTTTTTCAGCTGGGCCACGGTGATGCCTTTGCGGCTTCTGCTGATCACGCCCAAGATGTTGTCGAGCATGGTTTCCCCTTTGGGATTGGCAGCGGGGGCGGGTTTGGCTTTCGCTGACGAAGGGGCCGATTTTTTGGCGGCGCGCTTCTTTGCAGATGTGTTGGCGCGCCTTGGCAAGGACTTGGCTTTTTTGACCGGCGCTTTGGCCTTCTTCTCCGGTGCCGCCGCTGCGGTGTCCGCGTCAATGGCAGCCGCCAACTTCTCTACCTGTTGGGATAGAGAAGAGAGCGCGGTAGAAATCGCCGTCAGTTCTTTTTGAACACTCTTCATCAGCTCGAGCCTCCTTTTAAGCGCATATTTAGCTAGAAATATAAATAGTTATTAAGATCCCTATAGTATTTCTCTACTATTGTCAAGAAATTAATCCGCACTGTTTCCAGGGTCGGCGGAGACCATCCGAATCGACCATCCAAAGGTCCAACAATCACGGTTCTCTGATGAATGCCCACCAGACGTAAAAGAAGAAGAAAAGCCATGCCGCAATGGCGGTCGCATACGCTTTCCAGTCCGTCCGCCGCGACGCCATGCCGTGCTTGTTGATTTTGCCGACCTGCAGCTTGCAGGATGGACAGACGTGCTGGTGCAACGGCATGTACTCCATGCACTCGGGGCATTTTTTAGAAACACTGCCCGACGGGCGCGCGCCGGAACTTGCGGTGTGTGGCGACATCATGTCAACCTCGACGAGTTGTTTTCCGATCACGAATTACTTTAAGAATGCTTCCTCGACGGTGATCTGGCTGTCGTTTTTACGGGCTTCGATCCAATCCATGATCACGCTTCTTTGCTTCTGCTGGAGCAGCATGGTCTCGATTCGCTCCTGCTCGGTCGCCAGCCCTTCGGGATCCGGCGCCTGGCGGTCTTTCAGGCGCAGCAGGTAGTACCCGGCAGATCCCATGAGCGGCTCGGCGCTCACATCGTTGTCCGGCGTGAGCTCAAAGGCCGACTGGACGAACGTGGAATCCGGCCCGATATCGGGCAAGGTTGCGTCACGCTTGAAGGGGCCGGTGTTTTTGACGTCGACGCCCTGGCTTTTGGCGACCGCTTCCAGAGGTTGCCCGGCGTTAACTGCGGTCAGCATCGCCTCGGCCTCCGCTTTGGCTTTTTCGGTTTTCAACTGTACGGTCAGATCCGCTGCAACCGCCGCCTTGACATCTTCCAGGGCCGGTATCTCAGCGTCGATGGTTTCGGTCACCTGGATAAGGTAATACTGGCCGCCAATATCCTGGATGTCACTGATCTCGTCGATCGGCAGATCGAACGCTGCCCCGGCGAAGGCACCTTTCTGCGCGCCGAGTTCTTCCGGACCCTGGCGGCTGAAGGGGCCGGTCTCCATCACTTCGAGTCCGAATGTCTCGGCATTGTTGATCAGGTCCTCTTTCCCGAAAGTGCCCTGGTAAAATTTTTCGGCCCGATCGTAGGCCATGCTGCGCGCCTTGCCCTCTTTCAAAATATCGGCGATGGACGGCTTGCTCTCCTCAAGGGATTTCGTCGAGGCCGCTTCCACGGACTCCACCTTGATGACATGCCAGCCGAACTGGGTTTTGACCGGATCGCTGATTTCACCGGTTTTCATGGAAAAGGCTTTGTCGGCAAAGGGCTTGACCATCTGCCCGTGCTGGAATTTGCCGATGTAGCCGCCGTCATTTTTTGAGGGGCCCTCGGAGTGGGCCTTGGCCAGTTCGGCGAAGTCTTTTCCGGCTTTGGCCATAGCGGCGATTTCCGTCGCTCGGGCCTTGGCGGCTGCATCGGCTTGTGCATCGGCATCGGGACCTGCCTTGATCAGAATATGCCGTGCCTCGACTGTTTTTTCGGTCTGATAGTCGCTGATATTGGCTTCGTAGTACGCTGCAATCTCGTCATCGGTCACGGTCGCCTGGTCCATGTCGTCTGCCGGATCGAACACCACGTAGCGCGCCTTGATCATGGGCTCGGTTTTATAGTCCTCCTTGTGCGCATCAAAATAGGCGGCAACGGCCTGATCCGACGGTACGACATCGCTGTAGCGATTCGGATCCAGCAGAACGTAGTCGACATCCACGGAGGTGTTCTGCCATTCATACCACTGGCGGGTTTCCGCTTCGGAGACCTTGGCGGCACCCATGATCATGCGGGTGAGCTTTTGGCTCAGCAGCACCTGTTTCTGGTCGGCTTCGTACTCCTCCGGGGTCAGGTGAACCTGTGCGAGAAGATTGCGGTAGCGCCGATTGTCGAAAGAACCGTTTTCCTGAAAGACGGGCGTGCCGACGATCGACTCGGCCACTTCGGCATCGCTGACGCGCAAGCCCAGCTGCTCGGCTTCCTGAAGAACAATGGCACGCTCGATCAGCTGGTCCATGGCCTGTTGGTCGAGCTGAAGCATTTCGATCATACCGTCGTTGAGGCTGGCCCCGAAGCGCTGGCGGTACTGGTCGATCAGGTTGTTGTAGGCACGCCGGTACTCCGCCAGGTTGATGGCCTCACCGTTGACCGTGGCTACCGTAGAAGCGTTGTTTGACCGGAAACTGCCCACCCCCCAGAACACAAACACGATCACGATCGCAAACAGGAGTACTTTGATCATCCAGCTGCCGGCATGTTTCCGCATGATGTTGAGCATTCACGACCTCTTTCGACGTTTCCTTCGGGAGCCTGTCCCGGGTTGGTACTTCAGTTATCGCCCGATTGGCCCGTTTCTTGAAATACGGGGGCATCCTGGCGGGGCTGCCATCCTGTCTGGGCGGTAACGCCTGTTGAACTGTGAACGTGCTGAATTTTAAACTCGAAAAATTAAGCGTTGCGCCTCGGTTTGTCAAGATTTTACCATCGTCCCGACGCTCGCCGGTGCAACCCGCGGACCAACGGGTCCGCAGCGGATTGGGGTAAACGCCAACCGATGGCGAAAGATCGAACACCCTGGGCGGGAGCAAAAATTGCGTTGACACGCCTATCCCGATTTGGTAGCGTGCGCTTCGTTTTCGGGGCTGTAGCTCAGCTGGGAGAGCGCATGACTGGCAGTCATGAGGTCAGGGGTTCGATCCCCCTCAGCTCCACCACGATCACTAAAAAGGTCACGTCTGCTCGGCGTGACCTTTTTTTTGCTGGTTGTTGCCCGCTGCTCACCGGGAGAAGCAACCGGGGAGGTTGCCGGCATTGGCTGTGCCCGGCGCCATCGCATCGACGGTGAGGCGTATTGAAATTGTTGTTGTCTGTGTCCCGAAATGGTTTATCCTGCAGGTGCCAGGCGCTGGTGCACACCGCCAGGGCTACGGCGACGGATACGGTTTGCCGTGCAACACGATACCAAGGACGGAACCATGCCAGAAACTCCTGATTTCACTGTCCACCTCACGGCGCAAATCGAGGCATTGCGCCGACAGGTGGCCGAGCTGCAGGGCATCGAAAAGTGCTACCAGCAGGCCGAGTCGGCGCTGAGGGCCTTTGAAGAGCGCAACCGGCTGTTGGGTGACAGCACCCCGCTGGGGATTTTTACCATCGACTCCCGGGGTCGTATCACCGGCAGCAACCGCAAAATGAACGAGATGTTTTTCCGGTTGACGGTTGGCGATCCGACAGGCAAGAATCTGTTTGATGATCAATCCTTGGCCGCGGGGATTGTGGCCGATATTCAGCGCTGCCTAGATCAGAATCAGTCGGTCATTGCCGAGTGCACCCACGTGGACGCCAACGGGGCCAGCATCCACCTGCGCTATTACCTCAGCCCCATCCCTGCCGACGACGCCAGCCTCAGCGGCGTCATGGCCATCGTCGAAGACACGACCGACTTGAAGCGCGTCGAGGTGGCGCTCAAAGAGAGCGAGAGCAGATATCGCCAGCTGTTTCAATCGGCCCCTGTCGCGCTGATAGAGTGGGATGTCTCTTTGCTCAAGGCTCATCTTGAAGATTTGCGGGCGACCGGCGTCTCCGATTTTGCAGATTACCTGGACAGGCATCCCCAACAGGTGCATCACTGCTGGTCGCTGATCAAAACCATGAACTACAACCAGGCCTTTTTGGACCTGATGGGGGTTGCCGACAGCGCGGCCCACAAAGGCGCGTTCCTGCCGACCGATTCGGACAGTTTTTTGAACATGGCCCGGGAAATCATTATCATGGCCGCCGCCGGCCAGACCGCGGATGAACGCGAGGAGACGCTGGTGACGGTTGGCGGCGAAACCCGGATCGTTTTCGGACGAGCGCTGGTCGTTTCCGGTCACGAGGAGACGATGGCACGCGTGGTGATCGCCCTGGTGGACATCTCCCAGCGCAAAAAGGCGGAAGCGGCGCTGCGCGAAAGCGAGCGGCGGTTTCGCGAGCAGGCTTACCGGGATGGGCTGACCGGTCTGCACAATCAGCGTTACCTGTACCAGGCGCTGGCCGAGTGGATCGAGCGTGCCAAAACGGAAGTGATGCCGATCTCTTTGATATTCATGGACATCGATCGATTCAAGACGGTCGTCGACACGTACGGCCACCTGAACGGCAGCCGCGCCGTCCACCTGGTGGCCGGTACCGTGGACAGCTGCCTGACGCCGCCGGCTTTTGCCGTGGCTTACGCGGGAGATGAATTCGTAGTGGTGCTGCCGGGCATGGATCAAGGCCAGGCCCTGCAAAAAGCGTCCGAGATACGGGCGGCGGTCAAACAGACGGTGTATGCCCTGAGCGGAGACATCGAGGTCCGCCTGCAGGCCAGCTTCGGGGTGGCGACCTTTCCGCAGCACGCCTCAGACCTGAACGGCTTGATCGCCGCGGCCGACCAAGCCTTGTTCGCCGTCAAAAAGAACGGCAAGGATGCGGTTGGCCGTTATCAAAACGGTTGATGCCGCCGGCTATCCCCGCAGGGCATGGGTCAGGATGTTGATCGTGGCCATGTAAATGGCTGGGTCGTTGCTGGCGCGCGGCCCGGCGACATTGAGGGTCTCGATGCGATTCATCGCCACCCACGAAGCGACCAGCGAGCCGGCATCCGAATGCTGCTGCCCGAGCGTCAGGTCGATGTGCAGCAACTGTTTGCCGTGTTTCAGGGCCATCCGACGGGTGTAGTCGGTGCCGCCGGTGGGGCTGCCCCTCGAAATCAGCAGGGTGCCGTCCGAATCGCACACATTTTTCTCCGTGCGCGCGGCATAGTCGTCAGTGGGCATTTCCTGCATGCGGTAGTGGGCGGGAACGGTGCCGTCTTCGGCCAGCCGGCCTTTGGGGACCCATCCGCCGTGGGCGATGCCCAGCCGCAGTGCGATGTCGAGGGCGGCGCGGTCCACACCGGTCTGCCCGCCGGATACGATTTTTTTCAGCATGGTGTCGATTTCCTTTAGAAAGCGTTTTTAAGAGGGAACATAAGGCATCGTCGCCGCGCAGGCAAGCGCGCCCTGACCGGGCAAGGGCTTGCCTCGGCCGCCCTGTTGCGGACGGGGTTGCCCTGGCCGGCGCCTTTTCGCCGCGTAACTTTTTTCCCGGTGGCGGGTGGTCCACCGAAAATCAACACGGGTGCAGATATGCAAGAACTCATGGTCAACGGCGCGACCGGATCCTCCCGGATTCAGGTCGGCGCCTCGCTTGCCGGCCTTAAACCTACGCTCGACGCGCAGCGAACGGTCATTGTCACCGACAGCACGGTCGACAGGCTCTACGGCAGTCAATTTCCACACTGCCCGGTAATCGCCATCGGCCAGGGCGAGACGATCAAGACCCTGGAAACGGTCGCTACCATCTTCAGCCGCCTGGTCGACCTGGAGGCGGATCGAGCCACCTTCATCTTAGGCATCGGGGGCGGCATCGTCTGCGACATCACCGGCTTCGTGGCCTCCACCTACATGCGCGGCGTTCGCTTCGGTTTCGTCTCCACGACGCTGCTGTCGCAGGTGGACGCCAGCGTCGGCGGTAAAAATGGCGTCAATTTCGGCGGCTTCAAGAACATGGTGGGCGTGTTCAACCAGCCCGAATTCGTGATCTGCGACCCGGCAATGCTGGAAAGCCTGCCGAAGCGTGAGATCCGGTGTGGATTCGCCGAAATCATCAAGCACGGCGCCATCGCCGACGCCGCCCTGCTGGCCTTTCTCGAAAGCCGGCGCGAGGCGGCCCTGGCTCTGGATCCCGCGGCCATCGCACACCTCGTGTACCGTTCGGTGGAAATCAAGGCCGCTGTGGTCGCCCGGGACGAGCGCGAACACGGCGAGCGGCGCAAGCTGAATTTCGGGCACACCTTCGGGCATGCCATCGAAAAGCTGACCGGCATCCCGCATGGCGAGGCGGTGGGGATCGGCATGGTCCTGGCGGCCCGGCTGTCGGTCGCCAGCGGTCTCTTGCCGGCTGCCGCCGCCGGTCGGATCGAGCGTATCGTTGAGGCCTACGGCCTGCCGACGCGTTCTCCGGTCAGCCGCAAGGCCCTTTTGAGCACCCTGCGCAAGGATAAAAAACGCGAAGGCGATCAGATTCACTTCGTGTTTCTGGACGGTCCGGGCCGCGCCCGGGTGGCGGCCATCGGGCTCGATGAACTCGACCGTCTGGCGGCCACGGCCGGAATCGCCTGACGCGGCCGTGCGATTTCTCTGCTTGGAACCGTTTTATGGCGGTTCGCACCGTGATTTCGCCCAGGGCCTGGTCAAGCACTCCCGGCACCAGATCGAGCTGGTGACGCTGCCGGCCCGGTTCTGGAAGTGGCGCATGCGCGGCGCCGCCCTGCATTTTTTTCACCAGATCGCCGATGTCACCGCTTTTGACGGCTTGGTCACCAGTGCCCTGATGAGCCTGGCCGATTTCACAGCCCTGTGCGGCGGTCGGCGACCGCCGGCGCTGGTCTACTTTCACGAAAGCCAACTGACCTACCCCCTGGCGCCCGGCGAGCGCATGGACCTGCAGTTCGGATTCACCGACATCACCACGGCGCTTTGCGCCGACCGGGTCCTGTTCAATTCGCACTTCCATCGCGACCGCTTCTTTGAGGCGCTGCCGGGCTTTATCGGCCGGATGCCCGAATTCAGACCCCGCTGGGCCATCCAGGCGATTCGCGAGAAGTCGGGGGTCCTGTGGCCGGGCTGTGATTTCGACCACGACGATCCGGCCTTGGCGCCCCTTTTGCCGGGTCCTCCCCTGGTGATCTGGAATCACCGCTGGGAGTTCGACAAGAATCCCGAGGCCTTTTTCGCGGCCCTGGACGGCCTGCTTCGACAGGGCGTCGCGTTTCGTCTGGCCGTTTTGGGAGTGCACTTCAAGGACCAGCCGCCTGTGTTCGCCGAGGCCCGGGCCCGTTTCGGCGATCGGGTCGTTCAATTCGGATTTGTCGACTCGCGGCCCGAATATGTGGCCTGGCTCAAGCGCGGCTGTGTCGTCGTGAGTACGGCCATTCAGGAGAACTTCGGCATCGCCGTGGTCGAAGCGGTGCGGCATGGCTGTCTGCCGCTGCTGCCGAACCGGTTGTCGTATCCTGAGATCATCCCCGAACGATGGCATGCCCGGTTTTTGTATCACGACGACGACGACCTGGTGAACAAACTGGCGGCCGTACTGCGCAATCCGGACCGCTTCGACAACGCGCGGCGGCAGCTTGCCGAGGCCATGGCCCGCCACGCCTGGCCGCTGGCGATCGGTCGCTACGACCGGGAGCTGGACCGCTTGGCGGCGCCGCACCCGTCTTGACATTTCCAGCGGTCATTGACACCACCTCTCGCCGTTCCTATTATGGTTTGACTCTATTTTCATCCATCCACGTCCCGCGGGACGTGGTTTTTTTGACACCTATCAAGGAGCGCGCAATGCCGGCACAAAAGGCGGATTACAAGGAAGCGATCGACCGCGTCACGGCTGTATTCGAAACCAATCTGGGAACCTTCGAGGCTGAGCTTTATGCCAAAGAGTGCCCCGAAACCGTGTGGAATTTCGTCAACCTGGCCGAAGGCCGACAGGAGACCGCCCGCGGTGGGAACTACTACGATGGCCTCAATTTTCACCGGGTCATCGCCAACTTTGTCATCCAGGGCGGCTGTCCGTTCGGCAACGGCACCGGCGGCCCGGGTTACCGCTTCAAAGACGAGTTCCACCCCGATCTCAGGCACGACGGTCCCGGCGTGCTCTCCATGGCCAACGCCGGCCCGGGAACCAATGGCAGCCAGTTCTTCGTGACCCTGGCGGCCACTCCCCACCTCGACGACCGCCATACGGTGTTCGGAAAAGTCACCCAGGGCCTGGACGTGGTCATGTCGATCGGCAGCGTGCCGACCGGCCCCATGGACAAACCCAAGACGCCGGTGATCATGGAAAAGGTCACGATTCAGCGCCAGAAGTGATCACAACCCACGACCGACCACCAAAGAGGCTGCAGATGCTCGAACTCAATGCCGTCGACCTGAAACGCAGAAAAGTGGACACCTTGATGGTGCCGGTGTGTGAGGATGGCGATATCCATGCCGATCGAACCGTCCTGGCCTTGATCGCCGAAGCCAAATCGCTGGTGGAGTTCTCCGGCAAGACCGGCCAGTCGCTCACCTTGTATGACGCGGCCGACACCCGCGTCCACCGGGCTGTTTTTTTCGGGCTCGGCAAGGTTGCCGACCTGACCGGAGAGTCCCTGCGCGCCTTTGCCGGCAAGGCGGCCCGTTTCTGCATCGATGGGGGCTTGACCGGCATGACCGTGGCCACACCGTCGGTTTCCGGATCGGACCTGGAGGCTGACACCTTGTTCAGAGCGCTCATGGAAGGCGCCTGCCTGGGCAATCATGTCGACGACCGATACAAACTGAAAAAAGAGAAGAAGCCGATCAAGAAGGCCGTGATCATGGCCACTGCCGCGCAGCAGCGCGCCTATGCCAGTCTGGCCGAGTCGGTGGAGTCCGTGTGCGCCGCCACCCTCCGGGCCCGGGAGTGGGTCACCACGCCATCCAACCACAAACAGCCGGAGGCCTTCGCGGCCCAGATTCAAAAAGAGGCCGCGGCCGCCGGCCTGAAAACCCGCCTCAGGGATCAGCGCTGGTTGGAAAAGCACGGTTTCGGGGCCATGTTGGCCGTGGGTCAGGGCAGCCTTGCCAACCCCTGCCTACTGACAGTGGAACATGCTCCCAAAGGGGCCAAGCAGACCATCGTATTGGTGGGCAAGGGGGTTACCTTCGATTCGGGCGGCATCAACCTGAAGCCCAGCGGCAGCATCGAAACCATGAAGATGGACATGTCCGGCGCCGCCGCCGTGGCCGGCACCATGCTGGCCGTCGCGCGCCTCAAGCCGGAACTCAAGGTGGTGGGTGTGTTGCCCCTGGTGGAGAACATGCCCTCGGGCAGTGCCATCCGGCCGGGAGACATCATCCGCACTTACGCCGGCAAGACCGTCGAAATCAGCAACACCGATGCCGAGGGGCGCCTGATCCTGATCGATGCCATGGCCTGGGCCATCGAGCGCTACCGGCCGGATACGATGATCGATCTGGCCACCCTGACCGGCGCATGCGTGGTCGCTTTGGGCGAGAAGATCGCCGGGGTTTTTTCTCCGGATGCAGCCCTGGCGGCCGATATCGTCGCTTCTGGAGAAGCGACCCACGATCGCTGCTGGCACCTGCCGCTGCCGGCCGACTACAAGGAACTGCTGAAAAATGACTTTGCCGACCTGAACAATGTCAGCAGCGGGCGCTGGGGGGGGGCCATCACGGCGGCCCTGTTCCTGTCTGAGTTCGTCGGCCAGACGCGCTGGGCACACATCGACATCGCCGGTCCGGCCTGGAACGCCAAGGCCACGGATTACTGCGGCGCCGGCGGCACCGGCTTCGGGGTGAGGCTCTTGTGCGATTGGATGGCCAAGCGCTGACGCGCGTGATGCCGCGCTGCCGGGTGGCCGACTGCGGGGTGCGAAACGCTGTCCGACCTGGCGCCGGTTGGGTTGTCGCCGCCAGCGTGGCGGCCGTCCGGCTCAGCTGTAGCGGGCGACCATCTTTTCGGCCACCTTTTCCGCCGAGCGGCCGAACAGTTCGTCCACGGCCACTTGATCCAGGTAGTCGTCAGCCCAGGGCACGCTGTTTTCCTGGACGATGTTCTTGATGTGCTCGTATTTCCCGCCCAGGGCCTTTATTTTCATTCCCTGCGGGATGGAGGCCTTGAACCCGACGTTCAGCAGCAGCAGATACCGAATGCGGTTGCCGCCGGCAGGATCCGCGGAGGTCGCCGGAATCACGACGATGCTGCGGTCGTCTTTACGGCCTTTGCCGATGTAAACATTGCCCTGGCTGACGATGATGCGCTTGGTTCCTTTAAGGATGTTGTCGGTTTCGACCCGCGAGGGCAGATCGGCCAGGACCCCGGTCTTTTTCACGATCGTGATGGTGGTTTGATCCGTGGGATCCCCCAGCAGGCCCAGCCCGTCGATGCGGTATAAGATGCTGCCCAAGACGTGCTCGACAATGCCCTGGATGTTTTTCAAGACGATGACGTTGCGGTTGATCAACTGGGCGATGTCCAGATGGTGGCTGGCGAGCGCATCGAAGAGAATGCCCTCCACCCGCTCGCTGATTCGACTGGTGCCCACCGTTACCGTTTTGGCCTGGTGCTTGATGGCATCCACCGGGCGAGCCATGAGATTGATCGACTCTCCCAGGACCCTGAAGGTGGTGTTGAGCACATTTTTGGCCGTTCCCCTGACACCGAAATCGATCTCGAAGTCGATCAGCGGCAGGCGGCCCAACAGGTATTTGAACAGCAGGGTCAGGTCCGAGGCGTTGGTGATGGCCGTGGGAAATTGGCTGGCCCTGCGTTTGGCGCGAAATTGGCGGTAATAGCCGACGATCAACTCCCGAAAACGTTGGTCGAGGATGATCTCGTAAACATCCAGTCCCTGTTGGGCCAGTTCCTCCATGCTGGTTTGCATGGATTGACGCACCTCGTGGAGAAAGCGCGATCCTTCGTGAATGGCCAGGGCGGCGTGGTAGCCCCAGATATGTCCCACCAGGGTGTTGAGAATGGGCGCAAACTGCGGGCTCACCTGGGGCACGTGGAACACGTCTTCGGCATAGGGCGCAAAGCGCTCTTCACCCTCGTCGGCGATGACCACCGGTGCGGCCTTGTGGGCTTTGAAGATGGCCGTGTCCTTGATGATGTCACCGATGACCGTGCCCTTGGCGCCGGCCGCGCAGACGATGATCAGGGGTTCGGAGGAGAGGTCGATGTGCTTTTTGTCCTCCACGAAGTCCGACGAAATGGTCTTGTAGCACAGCTCGCTGAGCTTGATGCGAATCTCGTCGGCTGACGATTTGTTGGGCCCGCTGCCCACGGCGGCCCAGTAGGTCTTCTTGCCGGCCAGACGCCGCGCGGAGGCTTCGATGCGGCTGCCCATGCTCAACACGCCGCGCATGTGGTCGGGAATCCGCAGCAGTTCCGCAATCTGGTCCGAGATGAATTCGATCGAGCGGCGCCCCTTGATGCCGGCCACCTTCAACCCCAGCAGGGCCCCGGCGACAATCTGGGAGTAAAAGGCCTTGGTCGAGGCCACGCTCATTTCAATGTCGCGGCCGCTGGAGGTGTACAGAACCCCGTCCACTTTGAAGGTGATGTCCGAATCCCGGCGGTTGACGATGGCCAGGGTGTGCGCCCCGCGCGTCTTGACCATGTCCACGGTGCGGTTGGTGTCGGTGGTGGTTCCCGACTGGCTGATGGCCACCACCAGGGTGTCGGCCATGCTGGTTTCGCCGTCGCCGTCGGCCAGTTCGAAGCCGCTCAGCTCGGAGGCTTTCAGGGCGCGCAGCTGGATGGTGGGATCGACCAGGTAGGATTTCATGATGTCGGCGCAGGCCTGGGCGGCCACGCCGGCCGTTCCCTGACCGACGAAGAAAATCCGCCGAATACGATCCAGCGTCAAGGCCTGCTCCAGCGCGGGCGGAAAGGTCTTCTCGTCGAGGTGAATGATGTAGTGCTGGCCGTCGTCGAAATCGGCGACCTTCCAGCGGTTGAGCAGGGTGCGCTGCACGGACTGGGGCGCTTCACTGATCTCCTTTAGAAAGTAGTGCGGGAAGTCTTGGCGGTCGATGTCGCGCGTGGTGATCTGGGTCTGCTTGATGTCGGCCTCGCTCAGTTGAATCGGCGTGCCGTCGTAATAGGTGGCGGTGATGCCGGCCAGCCCACCGCCCGACCGCTGATCCAGTACGAACACCTGGCCCTGGGTCTGGCCGTGCCTGCCCGCCACAACCGCTTCACCGTTCATTTTGACGAAGCGCGAGGTCTCCTCGATGAACCCGTACACTTCCGAGGTGGGCATGTAGTGGTCCTCGGCCAGGCCCACGAAGACGGCCTGCCCGCTGCCTTTTTGGGCCAGGAAGAATTTACCGGGGGCCAGATCGGTGTGCATGGCAATGGCGTGCGAGCCCTTGAAGTCGTTGACGGCCAGCCGGAAGGCCTCGGCAACATCCACGCCGCGCTTCAGGTAGTGTTCGATCTGAAGTGGGATGATTTTGGTGTCGGTGGTGATGGATTCGGGAATGGTGCACCCGGATGCCTCTATGGCCGACTTGAGTTCCAGGTAGTTGTCGATGTCGCCGTTCAGGCAGGTGTGGATGATCGGATGCGCTTTCAAGGTGGCGCCGGCGACGGTGTTGTCGACCGGATGGCAGTTCGGCTCGGTGATGGCGCCGACGGAAGCCCAGCGGGTGTGCGAGGAGACCGTGTGAAAGATGTGACCGGCGGCGGCGATGCGCTGCAAGATCATGTCCTCTCGAATCTGTCGGCGCAGAAAGCGGATGTTGTCTCCCAGGCTGCCGATTTCGGCGGCGATCTTGTAGACCAAGGTGATGGCCACGATCGGCTGCCCGTTCGTTCCGGTCGAGCGGTTGAGGCTGATGCTGGCATTGCCCAGCACGTCATGATCCATGCGCCGCTCGAATTCCGCCGTGAGCCCATCCTGGTCCAGCCCGGCCGCCAGCGTGTCATAGGCCGCCTCCGGTAGAATGAACAGGATCGAGATTCCGGCCGAATCGCGGCCGCGGACCTCCAGGCGGTCGATGCTGTTGAGCACGGCGTTGATCTGACGCAAGACGGTGATGCGCTCCCGGCAGAGCGGTTCGGTCGGCAGTGCATCCAGGCGGGCAATGCGGTCGATGTTGCCGGCCAGTTCGACGTCCAGGCACCAGACGATGTCCTTGAGGGTTTCGATCCGGGCCGTGATGACGTCCACGGCCCGGCTGTCAAGGCTGCCCGCGGCGGCGGTCAGGGCGGCCAGTTCGCGTTCGAGCATCGCCGACAGGCGTCTGGAAAGATCGGCCAGGGCCTGCTGGGTGTGGCGTTGGGCGTACAGCTGCAGAAAAGGCGCCTCCTGCTTGAAGGTCCGAATGCCGCTGAGCAGCCGCGCCAGGTGTTGCTCTCCCCCGAGATAGGCAGCGGCGCTTGCATCGATGGCCCGGGGGCCGGCGGCCAGTCCGGTGCTGTCGGCGGCCTGGACCATCTCTTTTAGCCTGTCCATGTCCACGATTGCATCCGGTTCCGTGCGTCCCTTGACCGCGATGATGCCGGCCAGACCACAGCACAGCAGGCTGGCCTGACAGGGAAAAAGAATGATCGCCGGCCCGCAAACCGCCCTCGGGCAACGGCCCCAATGAACGGTCGGCAGATCGGCAAAACGATGGGTGAACCGATGCAGGCGTCGGTACAGGTGGCGGACCGTGCCGGCAGGCCGGAAGATCCCGGTCAAAAAACGGCTTGAATGCATAACCTTCCTCGATATTGCATGCCCGCATCCGTGCCGGGCGCGTTGATTACATGGTCAGATAGAGATCGCGTATTTTCGGCCGGGTCATGATCTCGCGCCACTGTCGGCCCAGGGCGTTTTCCCACAAGGGTTCCAGAACCAGGGCGACATCGACCATCTTTTCCATGCGCGCGTCGTCGATACCGGCGGTCAGATGGCGGGGCAGGTCGATCCTCGCCTTGGCCATCATCCGCCTAAACTCGGCCACGCCTTCCGGGTAGTAGGCCTCCAGGGCGTCGAAGGCCACACAGTTGCCGATGCCGTGGTGCAGGCCCAGTACGAAGGAGAGCCCGTAGGAGAGGGCGTGGCAGATGCCCACCTGTGAGTAGGCGATGCTCATGCCGCCGCAATAGGAGGCCATCATGAGATTGTCATCGGCCTCCTGGCCCGGGTTGAGAAACACCTCCCGGCACAGGTCCATGGCCTTTTCGCCGTAGGCCCTGGAGAAACTGTTCAAATAAGTGCCCGTCAACGACTCCACGCAGTGAATGTAGCAGTCCATTCCGGTGTAGAATCGCTGCGGATTGGGTGCGTCGACGATCAGTTCCGGATCCAGGACGATCTGGTCGAAGACCGTGTAGTCGGAGTTGATGCCCAGTTTCTTGGTGGGGCCGGTCAGCACGGTCGTGCGTGAAACCTCGGCGCCGGTACCCGACAGGGTCGGAACGGCAACATGGTACACGGCCGGTTTTTTGATCAGGTCCCAGCCTTGGTAGTCGGCCGCCGATCCCGGGTTGGTCAGCATGAGGGCTACCGCCTTGGCCAGATCCATGGTGCTGCCGCCGCCGATGCCGACCACGCCCGCCGGCAGGGGGTTCGGTTTGTCTTGCAGATGGACCCGGACCTCAAGCGTCAATCGATCCACGTAGGCGGTTTTGGGTTCGTCATCGACATTGACCCGGATGATGAGGTCGCCGGAGTCGATCGGCAGACGGTTTTCCAGCGGGCCGCCCGCAAAGACGTCATCTACGAGAAACACCATGACGGCGTCCTTGCCGTGGCGCTGTGCCCGCAAAATGTCGCCCAGTTGGGCGAAGCAGCCCCGTCCGAAAACCACCTTGGAGACCATTTTAAAATTTCGAAACATCGTTATTTCCTTTTTCGGTTGATCGAGCGGCAGCTTAACCCAAAGCGGTCAGGGTCGAGACTGTGGCTTCGATGCGCTGTTCCAGTTGGGACGGGGTCCAACCCAGTTTGATCTGCATGGAGACGGCCCGTTGCATGACGGCGTCGGAGGCCGGCAGGTGGATGGACCTGAAGTCGGGGCGGTTGGGCAGGGTCTGGACGGTCATGCGGGCTGCCGTCTTCATTTCGCGAAAGTGATCCCATCTGCGCAGGTAGTGCCAGTTGTTGTCGAACCAGTGAAAGCAGCCGTCGACTCCGGCCGCGGCCAAGGCACGGATCGACCGGCGGGCCGTCTCGAGGTCGGGCAGGAAAAAGGTCAGAAAGGTGGCCGAATCGCCTTCGGGATCGGGAATCCGGCGGAATTCGATGCCGGGAATGGTTTGCATGGCCGCCTTGATGGCGGCCTTGTTGCCCCGCTGGGTGGAGAGGATCCAGTCCAGCTTGCGCAGTTGGGCCAGTCCGACAGCGGCGTTGAGTTCGCTGATGCGGTGGTTGGCGCCGATGATCAGGTGGTCTTCGGCGCCGCGGTCGCTGCCCGTGTGATCGTGGCCGTGGTCGGCATAGGCGTCGGCGGCGGTGTAGACATCTTCGCGGTTGGTGACGATGGCGCCGCCTTCGCCGCAGGTGATGGTTTTGACCGGGTCGAAGGAGAAGCAGCCGGCCGCCCCGAAGGTTCCCACGGGCTTGCCGCGGTAAGTGGCGCCGATGCTCTGGCAGGCGTCTTCCACGAGAATCAGGCCCTTGCGGTCGCACAGGCGCTGGATGTCGTCGATGCGGGCCATGGCCCCGCACATGTGGACTGGCAAAACGGCCTTGGTGGCCGGCGAGAGCACCGCCGCGGTCCCTTCCGGCGACAGGCACAATGTGTCGTCGATGTCGGCCAGCACCGGCACGGCACCGGCCATCAGCACCGCCTCGATGGTGGCCACGAAGGTAAACGGAGGCACGACAACCTCGTCGCCGGCACCGATGCCGCAGGCGGCCAAGGCCGTGGACAGGGCCGCGGTGCCGCTGGCGCACAGATGGGCGTACCTGACATCCAGACGTCGGGCCAGCTCGGCTTCAAAAGTTTTGGCTTTCCAGTGCCCCTTGCGGGCCTGGTCGAATCCATACCGGAACAGGACCCCGGTCTCCAGGACATCGTTGACCTGCTGACGCTCTTCGTCGCCGAATATTTCAAAACCGGGCATTGCGTTTCTCCTTTTCAAGCCGTCCCGACCCGGCCGGTCTACCCGCTGGATTCCGGCTGGGCCTGCTTTTCTCTGGCAAAATAGTCTTTGAAATAGTGTTCGATGGCCATGCGGGCGTATTCTCCGGCCCGGATGCCGATGTACTTTTCATGGGCAACCACCACGGAAACGACCATTTTTTCGGTGCCGTTTTTTTCGGTGGCAAAACCGACGAACCAGTCGTAGCGCGCATCGTGGGCGCGATTGTAGATCGAGCCGGTTTTGCCGCCCAGGTTGAGGTGCGACAACACCTTGCTGCGGCTGAACCCGCGAAAGGTCTTGCGGGCGGTGCCGGCGGTGACGGTGGCAACCATCAGCTGATCGAGAACATCCGCCGTTTGCGGCGACATCGCCGGCGGCAGAAAGCGGGGCTCGGAGCGGTAGACCGGGTGGCCGGATTCGTCCACGATGCGGTCCACCAGGGTCGGTTCGACCGGGACGCCGCCGTTGACTACCGCCGATACAATGACCGCACCGTGCAGGGGGGAGAGCGTCGTCTGTCGATTGAACCCGCTGGCGATCTCGGCCCGGTGGTAGGCGTCTTCCTCGATGGCCAGGTGGCTGGTGGGCCAGGGCAGTTCGAAATCCACGGTCCGGTTGAAGACAAAGGCCTCGCCGTAAGTGTCCAGGGCCTGCTTGTCCAGATACAGGGCGCCGATTTTGCCGAAGACCGGGTTGACGGACTGGGCAAAGGAGTCCTTCAGGGAGATGACGTTGGTGTAGCGGTTGGTTTTTTCGGTCAGCTGGCGCTTGTACAAGGTGTGCTTGAATCCATTGAACTTGAAGCGCGTGCCGGCCGTGTAGCCCTTCTCCTCGACCGCCGCCGCCGCGGTGACGATCTTGAAGAGGCTGGCGGCGGGGTGGTCGGCCATCAGGCATGGGTTCTGGTCGGGGTCGATGCGGTTGTAGCCCGCCATGGCCAGCAACCGGCCGGTTTCGGCATTCATGGCCACGATGCCGATGTAGCGCGAGTTTCGGCGGTCCATGCGCTTGAGCAGATAGTGCTGCAGTTCCGGATCCAGGCTGACGCTCACGCTGTAGGCGCGTCCGTCGAAATCCACCGCGGCCGGCTGGGCCGCCAGATCGGTGATCTGGCAGTCCCCCAGCAGGACGTGTACGTCCGACTTGGCGATCAGCCCGTTTGCTTCGGCCACCGGCGGCGCGGCCGACAGGGCCGGCCGGTCGCCCGTGACTGCCTCGTGGCCGCCCACGAAGTGCCAGCCCACAGCGGCTGCCAGCAAGACCAGCAGGACGATCGAGAGCCGGCGTCTGTGTCGCGGCCAACCGGGCGGCACCGGCGGACGGTGGCGATACCGGTTTTTCCGAACGGCCGTGTCCCTTTGTTGCCGGGAGAAAGGATTGTCGCGCTTATACCACGGCACTGTCATGCCCCATGATGGAATCTCCGGACGGCTGTCAGCTGAGCCGTGTTCCGGGTTTGACGGGTTTGTCCAGTGTCGCCACGCTCACACCGGTGCTGTCGGTCGCCGCGATGAGCATGCCTTTGGACAGCACGCCCATCAGCTTGGCCGGCTTGAGGTTGGCCACCACCACCACCTGCTTGCCCACCAGCGCCTCGGGGGTGTAGTTTTCGGCAATACCGGAAACGATGGTTCGTTTTTCGCCCAGGTCCACCTCCAGCTCAAGCAGTTTTTTGGCGCGGGGAATGGCGCGGGCGGACAAGACGCTGGCGACGCGCAGGTCGATCTTTAGAAACTCGTCGATGCCGATTTCCGGTTTGATGGGCGGTTGCGGTTGGCCAGGTCCCGGCAACTTTCCGGACGGTTTTTCGCTGGCCTCCAGGTCGATGCGCGGAAACAGCGATACGGCTTTTTTCAGCCGGCCTCCCGGTGTCATCAGTTTCCAGGTGGTCAGGCGATCGATCTTGTAGAACCGCTCGTCGCCAAGGCCTAAATGCTGCTGCATGGTCACGGCGGTGTCGGGCATTACCGGATAGATCAGCCCGGAGATGATGCGCAGCCCTTCCAACAGGTTGTACATGACCGTGTCCAGCTGCTTGCGGGTGGTTTTGGTTTTGGCCAGGACCCACGGGGCGGTTACGTCCACATATTTGTTCATGTGGGTGATGAATTCCCATACCGCGATCAGCCCCTTGTGGAAAGCGAATTCCCGCATGGCGCTCGTATAGGCTGCAACGGCCGTCTGGGCGCTTTCCGCCAGGCCCAGGTCCATCTCTTGTTCCACATCGGGGGCCGGTTCGGGTACCACGCCCGCCATGTACTTGTGGGCCATGGAGAGCACGCGTGAGAAGAGGTTGCCCAGGTCGTTGGCCAGGTCCGAATTGATCCGCTGGACCAGGGCCGCTTCGTTGAAGGTGGAGTCCAGGCCGAACACCATGTCCCGCATGAGAAAATAGCGGAAGGCGTCCAGGCCGTAGATGTTTTTCATCTCCAGCGGTTCGACCACGTTGCCGAGGCTCTTGGACATCTTGCTCTGTTCCACGTTCCAGTAGCCGTGGACATTCAGGTGCCGGTAGATGGGAAGGCCTGCGGCCTTGAGCATGATGGGCCAGTAGATGCCGTGCGGCTTGAGGATGTCTTTGGCCACGATGTGCTGTGCCACGGGCCAAAAGGTCCGGTAGCGCTCGTCATCGGGGTAGCCCAGGGCCGAGACGTAGTTGAGCAGGGCGTCAAACCACACGTAGGTCACGTAATCCGCGTCAAACGGCAGGGTGATACCCCACTGGATGCGGGATTTCGGCCGCGAGATGCACAGGTCGTCCAGCGGTTCGCGTAAAAACGCCAGGACTTCGTTGCGGTAGCGGGCGGGCCGGATGACGTCCGGATGGGCGTCGATGTGGTCGATCAGCCACTGCTGGTAGCGGCTCATCTTGAAAAAATAGTTGGATTCTTTGATCGTTTCCGGCACGGTCTGGTGGTCCGGGCAGCAGCCGTCGACCAGTTCCCGTTCCGTGTAGAATCGTTCGCAGCCGTAGCAGTAGAGGCCTTCGTACTCGCTGAAGTAGATGTCGCCGGCGTCGTAGATGCGCTGCAAGATGGTCTCGACCACGGCCATGTGGGCCGGGTCGGTGGTTCGGATGAAGTCATCGTTGGAGATGTTCAGCTCCGGCCAGAGCTTTCGAAACAGGCCGCTGATTTGATCCACGTAGGCGCGCGGGCTCTGGCCCTCTTTTTTGGCGGCGCGCACGATCTTGTCGCCATGTTCGTCCGTACCGGTCAGAAAATAGGTCCGGTCGGTGAGCATGGTGTGAAAACGCCGGATCACGTCGGCCGCGATGGTGGTATAGGCATGCCCCAGGTGGGGGCGGGCATTCACATAGTAGATGGGGGTGGTGATATAAAACGGCGCAGCCATGTCTCATCTCCTGTTTTCGGTTACGATGCTGCCCAGGTCCATTTCGACCTCCCCCCCGTCGTCCAGGCGAACCGTCAGGCGGTTGCAGATGACGTTGTGGCGGGTGACTTTGCCCCGGCCGCTCTTGGTGTTCACGATTTTACCGATCTTGGGGAAGCCCTGCTTGAGATGCCGATAGGTTTCGTTCTCGAATGTCAAACAGCACATCAAGCGACCGCACTGGCCCGAGATCTTGGTGGGATTCAACGAGAGCCCCTGCTGTTTGGCCATCCGGATGGAGACCGGATCGAATTTTTCCATGAACGAGGAGCAGCAGAAAACGCGTCCGCAGCGACCCATTCCACCGCACATTTTGGCCTGGTTGCGAATGCCGACCTGGCGCATTTCGATGCGGACCCTAAACCGTTTGACCAGGATTTTGACCAGCTGCCTGAAGTCCACGCGTCCGTCAGCGGTAAAGAAAAAGGTCAGGCGACTGGCGTCGAAGGTGCTCTCCACCGAGAACAGGTTCATGCGCAGGCCGAGTGACTGGATGCTTTTCAGGCAGAAGGCGTGGGCTTCCCGCTCCAGGGCCTCGTTTTGCTCGACCTGCGTGAGGTCTTTGTCGTTGGCCTTGCGGAAAACCTTTTTCAACGGTTTGCGGGGTGGATCGGAATCTTCGATCAGCACCGGCGCCGTCTCCACCGTGCCGTAACCGAGCCCTTTTTCCGTCTCCACGATCACCTGGTCGCCCACGTTCAGCACGAAGGCGCCGCAGCTGAAATCATAGACCTTGCCGCCGGTCTTGAACCGGATGCCGACTTTTTTGTTCATTTTGTTAAAGCGATCTCAGATGCCCACGCCTGCCATCTGCAGGGCCATGGCATCCAATGTTAACCTTACGTTGGTGTTGGACCGCAGGGCGGCCAGCGCGCCGTCGACGGCATCGATCTGTGCGATCAGCAGGGTCGGGTCGACCTGCTGGGCCACCGCGGCCAAAACTTCCAGACGATCGCGGTTCAAGACCCGCTGGGGGTCGATCCGGATGACCAGCAGGTCCCGCAGCCAGGTGGTCATGATGGCCAGCGTCTCTTCGATCTGATCCCGCCTGCGGGCCAGCATTTCCGAAAGGGTCAGCCAGCCGCGGAGGTGGTTTCGCTGCGGACCGGTCAGCTGGGCCTGCAGGGCCTGCATGACCCACTCCCGGCGGCTCAACCAGCGTTGGTCGACCAGGGTGCGGGCACGGGTGTAGCTGCCACCGCACACCCTGGCGACGGCAGCCGCAGTGCCCGGTTCGATGTCGCCGTCGGCCGTCAGCAGGCCTTCGATATCCGTTTCACACAGCGGCGCGAAGCGCATCTGCCGGCAGCGCGATACCACCGTGGGCAGCAGGTCGGCGGCCTGGTGTGCCGTCAATACCATCAGGGTCCGGTCGGGCGGTTCCTCTAGGGCTTTCAGCAGCGCATTTCCGGCCTCGGCGTTCATGGCCTGCGCGTCGGACAGGATGACGACCCGCCGGTCGGCCTCATGGGGCTTCAGCGTCAGGGCCTGGAGCAGGGCCCGGATCTGGGCGATTCTGATGACCGATGGGTGGGGAGCCACATGAATGATGTCCGGGTGGTGGTTGCCCTCGATCTTCCTGCAGGGATCGCACCGTCCGCAGGCATCGACGGCGTCCAGAGGCAGGCTGCGGTCGAGCGTCGATCTGAGCGTCCGGCAGTTGCAGGCTTTGGCCAGGGCCGTGGCCGTCAGCCGTTTGCCCACCCCTGCATCGCCGGTGAAGAGCAGCGCATGGGGCAGCGTCCCGTTGCGAAGAAGTGTTTTGAGCAGCCGGATGGGGTGCTGTTGGCCCGCGATGGCATTGAATGCGGCTGGCGTCGTCATCGTTCATGGATCCCGGAAGGTGCCTTGGCTGCCATGTCCCGATGCATCTGGACCCGTTGCCGGGCAGGGGCGTCCGTCGGTCGTTCGCTGCCTGTCCCGGTTATTGATCCACCCGCTCCTTGAGCTCTTTTCCGGCTTTGAAAAACGGAAGCTTTTTGGGCCTGATGGTCACCTTCTGGCCTGTCTTGGGATTTCTTCCGGTGTAGCTTTTGTACTCTTTGACGAAAAAGCTGCACAGACCGCGAATTTCGACGCGTTCGCCCTCGGCCATGGCATCGGCCATGCTACTGAAAAAAATCTGGACCACTTTTGCCGCCTCGGATTTAGAGATGTCGGCTTTGGTCTTCAAAGCGGAGATGAGCTCCAGTTTGTTCATTTATCCTCCTTGAACGATCGAAAGTGTGAGCAGGGTCAAGACTGACTCTATAAAATGAAACTTAATAAAAAGTCAAGTAGTTATGATAATATTTCTGGAAGCTTCTCCACATCGGCGGCGTCGACGTTGACGGCGGCAAACTGCCCCAGGGCCTCGATGTTGACGATGACGCGGCCATCGCCGCGGTAGCTGGCGAAAACACCGGTCACGCCGGCAAAAGGGCCCCGGATCACCATGACGCGATCCCCTTTTTTAAGGCGCGTGCCGGTGACGACTTCGTGGTCCGTGGAGACCATGATCTTCAGGCTGTCGATGGTGGCGTCGGCAATGGCCACCGGCCCGCGGACGCTGCCGATCAGCCGGACGGCGCCGGTGGTTTTGAGGATCTCCACGTGCTCGTGGGGGTTCAGATCGGTTTTAACAAAAAGGTAGCCGGGAAAAAGCGGCACCCGGATCATTTTGTGACGGTCCCGCCGTTGGCTTTTGACCGTGATTTTAGGTAGGAAAACATCCAGCGATTTTTTGGCCAGCCCATCGTTGACCACGTTTTCAAAACGGCTTTTCGTATGCAGCGCATACCAGGCACGTGTCAGTTTGTCTCCAACCATGGGATAGCGTTCCAATCGTTCAAGTCAAATCGATTGCGCCGCGGACCCCTTTACCGGTTGTCCGAGGAGATCGAAAAGGTATTTCGTTTAGCACTCTTCCTGCCAAAAGGCAATCGTGCGTTGCGGTCCAGCAGTGCTAACGATTTTTTTTTACGCAGGCACATTGCATCGGTTTCGGTCAGTTGCCAGAACACCAGACCGCGCTATTGACCAAAGCCACCGATGCCCTTCAGGTTAACATAGATGGCAAACTTGTCATTGAGGCCTTCCTGGCCGTAGAAAAAATCGACCGACCAGCACTGGGCCGTGTAGAGAACGCCGATGCCTTTGCTGATATCAAAGCCGGCCAACAAATTTCGCTCGTATTCACCTCTTAAGTTGAGATTCCGGGTCAAGTTGACGGACAGGGTGCCAAGGATGGATTCTTTCGTGTTTCTTTCGTAGCTGTGCCTGACCCGAAGCCGGTCTCCGCGGTGATCAGTGATGACGGCGCCCACGTTGTGGACCCTGAAGCGAGAGTCGTATACGTCAAATCTGGTGCTGGCGTCAAATTCAAGATATCGGCCGAAGCTGAAATCGAGTTCACCGTAGATTTCAGAAAAAGGCTCGGGATCATTGTCCACCGCAGCTTCGATGTCGTAGCTCTGCTCAAGATAAAAACGGCAGAAACGATCATAGATGAAGTCAGCCGGTGTTGCCGGGTCGACCGACGGGCTCACATCCGCATCGCGGCCCAGGGTGGTGGCCACCTCCCGTTGGGGCGATGGCATGGGCTGAGATCTTTTGGTCCTTCGTGCCGTAAAGGTATTGGACAGCGAGTAGGTGACGATGTTGGCCTTTTTGATACGGTCCAGTTCGGTGAAGCTGGGAAGATCCGATTGATCCTGAGCATCGATGAAACTGTAAACGATTCGGGGTTTAATGCTGTGGCGGATTCGGTCCGCAGCCGCAATCGGAGAATCCATAACCTTTGAGAAATCCGTGGAGAGGTCGAGCCGGGCATCGAAAATCTGCCGGTAGGTGCTGCGCTCCAGGGTGTCATCCTCCCAGCGGTCCATTTGCCAGGCGGTTTGACGCCAGCCCGCCGACGGCTCTATCGACAGGTAATTTTTCCACCTTAACGGCAGATAGGCGCGGGGATAGAGGTCCGCACGGTGTCCCCGATCGCCGTCCTCCCGGTAAAAATAGGAATATTCGGACTTCAGATCCCAGTAGACATCGCTGCCGAACGTGCGCTGTTTGACACCGTTGAAGGTGATTAGCGGGAGTCGCTGAAGGGTATCATTAAGCACTTCCCACCGACGCTGGGTGACATCGTCGTACCACAGCAGATCACCGTTGAGTGAAAATTTCGACCAGAGCCGATTGATGTTAAGCCGGTTGGTTCGAATGTTGTCGTCATAGGTGTTTATATCCCTGCCAAAATTCTCAACGAAATAATTCCGGGTGTTATTGAACCCACTTCGTCCGGTCCAGAATTCGACGAGGTAGTCTTGATCGCTGACGACGTCAAGATCAAGCTTTGCCCGGGCGTTCCATGCCAGGGGCTGGTCGACTTTGGCCCTGACCCAGTATCGATCCGTGTTGGGACGATCGAAGCCATCACCGGCATATCCCCACCTTAAGGTGCTTTCGGGGGTGCCGTCATCGACCTGACGGTCCTCTAAGCCGTCAGCCATGAGGACCCCATAGGCCGAATCGGACCATGCATAGCGGTATTCCAGGCCTACCTTCGTGCCCCTTTTGGCCATGTAGTGGGTATAAAGCGTTGCATCGGAACTGTCACCGATGGCCCAGAAAAAGGGTTGGTCCCAAAAAAACCCCCAGCGGTCCGACGCCCCGGCATACGGCAGCAACAGGCCGGACTGGCGCCGTGTTTTTGCCGGGAACAGGATATAGGGGGTATACAGCACCGGTACATCGCGCACTTTGAAGGTGGCGTGGGTGCCGCTTCCGTAGCCCTCGACGGTCACCTTGACCGATCGGCAGTCGATGATCCAATCCGGTTGGTCGCCGTCGCAGCTGGTAATGGCGGCCTGCCGGGCCTGGTAGGTATCCGGGCCGGTTTTTTCGATGCGTTCGCCGCGGATGTAGAAATGGTTGTCGTGCAAGAAGACGGACCCGTGGTGGACCACGCCGGTCTCCCGGGCCAGATCCAGTTCCACACGGTCTCCGGTCAGGATGTCGTTGCCCACGGTCACGACCACGTTTCCGCTGGCCATGGCGGTCATGGCGGCGTGGTTGAAGGCCACGGCATCCGCGACGAGACGGGTGGCCTGTTTTTCGATGACCACATTGCCCTCGGCCCGGTAGGTCGTGGCGGCGGCATCGTAGGCGACCGTGTCGGCACTGATCTGCCAGGGCAGGTCGGCACTGCCGGAGAGCCGCTGGGGGATGGATTGGGCCTGGGCACCCGGCCAGCCGGACACCGCCACCCACAGCGTCAGCCAGCACGTCAACCAGCAGATGGAATCGACCATCGCAGCGGCGCTCGGGCGGCCTCTGCGATGCGCGGGTGGTCTGAACGTGAGCGGCCGCATCAATCGATTCGTGGCATAGAAAACATGGCGACGTGGAGTTTTCGGTACCCGTCCCGCGGGGGGCGTATGCAGGATAACCGCTTGCACATAAATGAAAAATTAACTATAAAGCACTCCTGCTTGAAATTGCAACCATAGTTTTAACGGCCGGCGCCGCCGCCCGCCGGCCGGTGGTACACTGAGCAAAACGGCGCCGAATTTTACTAACGCAGCCAGAACCACGTTCACGCCATGCGCATTCTGCTGACCAACGACGACGGCATCCAGACGCCGGGATTACAGGCCCTGCTCGCGGCTTTTTCCGAACGGCACCAGGTCGTCGTGGTGGCGCCGGACCGTGAACGCAGTGCCGTGGGTCACGGGATTACCCTGCACGAGCCCATCCGGTTGCACCCCTTCCGGTTCAACGACACGCAGGCCGCCTTCGCCGTTACCGGCACGCCCGCCGACTGTGTCAAGCTCGGTCTGGCCGAACTGGTGGACGGGGTCCCCGACCTGATCGTCTCGGGCATCAATCCGGGAGCCAATGTGGGCATCAACATCAACTACTCCGGCACGGTGGCCGCCGCCAAAGAGGCGGCCATGGCCGGCATCCCCGCCCTGGCCGTCTCCATTATGGCCCCGGGCGACCAACACCTGGATGCCGCCGCCCGATTCACCGCCTCACTGGCCGAGCAGGCGGCGCAGTGGCCGCTGCCCAAGGGGACTTTCTTGAATGTCAATTTTCCCGATATGCCCATGAGCGCCATTCGGGAGGTGCGCTGGTGCCGGCAGGGCAACGGGGTCTTCGCTCAGCATTTTGAAAAACGGCGCGACCCGCGCGACCGGATCTACTACTGGCAGGGGTGTGACAGCCAGGCCGCCTATGGGCGGCCGGACATCGACGGGGCCGCCTTGGCGGATCGCTGCATCACCATTACCCCGATCAGGTGTGACCAGACCGATTACGATGCCCTCGATCTGCTGTCGCGGCGCAATATCAGCTTGACCCCATAGCGCGTCTCCGCCCGATGCCGGCCGACCGGGCGGGCGGCCGACCGACGAAGAGAGCCATGACCAAACGTTTGATAACCGAACTCGTTCCAGGCAGCGCCGTCGACGATCTCTTTTTGCTGGCCGAGCGCAATATGGCCCACAAGAAGGACGGAAACCCGTTTTTGAACGTGACCCTGGCGGACCGTTCCGGTCAGGCCAAAGGGGTCGTGTGGGATCAGGTGGAGCGCATTGTCGGCGCCGTTTCGGAAGGTGATTTCGTGCATGTCCGCGCCCAGGTGGGCGAGTATCGGGGCAGCCTCCAGCTGGTGGTCAAGGACATGGTCCGGGTGCCGCCCGAGCAGGTCGATCCGGCCGACTTTTTGCCGACCACGACCCGTGATGTGGCCCGCATGTTCGAACGGCTCAAGGAGATGACCGGCCGTATGCGCACGGCCCATCTCAAAGCCCTGTTCGACGCCTTCTGGGCCGATGGCGATTTTGTCGCCGCTTATGTTCGGGCGCCGGCGGCCAAGCAGATGCACCACGCCTATATCGGAGGGCTGCTGGAGCACACCCTCTCCATGGCGGTGTTGTCGGAGCTGATTGCCGGGCACTACAGCGGGGTTGACCGCGATCTGCTCCTGGCCGGTGTAATATTGCACGATGTGGGCAAGACCCGCGAACTGGAATATGCCTGCCGCATCGATTACACCGATGAAGGCCGCCTGCTCAGCCACATCGTCATCGGCCTGGGAATGCTGGATGAGAAGCTGCGGCAGGTGCCGGACTTCCCCGAACTCCAGGCCCAGCTGCTCAAGCACATGATCGTCAGTCACCACGGCGTCCGGGCCTTCGGTTCGCCCGAGCCGCCCAAAACCATCGAGGCCGTGCTGCTCAACTACATCGATGAGATGGACTCCCGGGTCAACAGTATCCGTGAATATGTGGCCCAGGATCCGTCGGAGGGATCCTGGACACCCTATCACCGGCTCCTGGAGCGCCATTTTTTCAAGGGGGCCGCGCCAGCCGATGCTGACGAATCGTGAGAAAAACATGTTCATCACCCTCGAAGGCATCGAAGGCAGTGGAAAAAGCACCCAGATCCAAACCGTCTCAGACTGGCTGACCGCTGCCGGATACGATTGTCTGGCAACGCGTGAGCCCGGCGGGACGCCCATCGGCAGCCAGATCCGATCCGTTCTGCTCAACCCCCAAAACCGTGATCTGGCGCCGGTTGCCGAGCTGTTGCTCTATGCCGCCGACCGAGCCCAGCATCTGGAGAGGGTCGTCCGTCCGGCGCTGGCGGCCGGCACCGCGGTGGTTTGTGACCGCTTTTTCGACGCCACCCTGGTGTATCAGGGCTACGCGCGCGGCCTCGACAAGGCCATGATTCGGCGGCTGCACCAGTTGGCCTGCGGCGGCCTGGTTCCCGACCTGACCCTGCTGCTGGACCTTCGGCCGAGCGTCGGACTGGCCCGCGCCTGGCGCCGAATCGATGCCGAGGCGGCAGGCGGCGCGGAGTCGCGTTTCGAGGCGGAGGCCCTGGCGTTTCACGAGCGTGTCAGGGCCGGCTACCTGGATCTGGCCCGCCGCGAGCCGGCCCGTTTTGTGATCGTCGATGCCGCCGCTGCAGCCACAACGGTCGGCCGGCAGATCCAAGATGCACTTGCGGCGCGCCTTCAACCGTCTTAGTAGTTGGAATTTTGCGAGATGAGACCAACCATCCTGGACCATATCGGCCGCACCCCGCTGGTTGAAATCCGGCGCTTGAACCCCAATCCACGCGTGCGCGTGCTGGCCAAGCTGGAGTACCTCAACCCCGGCGGCTCGATCAAAGACCGTCCGGCGTTGTCCATGATCGAGGCGGGTGAACGGTCGGGGCAGTTGAAACCGGGCAAGATAGTCATCGAGGCCACCAGCGGCAACACCGGCATCGGCCTGGCCATGGTCTGTTCGGTCAAGGGGTACCGGCTGCTGCTGGCCATGAGCGAAGCCGCCAGCGTGGAGCGTCAGAAGATTTTAAAGGCGCGCGGGGCCGAGATCCTGCTGACGCCCGGCCATTTGGGCACCGACGGCGCCATCGAGGAGGTCTACCGCCTGGCCCGCGAGAATCCCGACACTTACTTCATGACCGACCAGTACAACAACCCTGCCAACTGGCAGGCCCATTATTACGGCACGGCGGTCGAGCTCTGGGAGGGGACCGGCGGGGCGTTGACCCATCTGGTGGCCACCATGGGCACCTCGGGAACCCTCATGGGACTGTCGCGGCGTCTCAAGGAATACAATCCCGCCATTCGCATCCTCGGTGTGGAGCCCTATCTCGGACACCGCCTGCAGGGGTTGAAAAACATGAAGGAGGCCTACCAGCCGGAAATATTCGAAAAGCGCCTGCTCGACCTGAAGGTCAACGTCGAAGACGAGCCGGCCTTTGAGATGACCCGGCGTCTGGCCCGGGAAGAGGGCCTCATGGTCGGTATGAGCAGCGGGGCCGCCATGGTCGTGGCCGCCGCGACCGCAAGGGAGATGGAGGCCGGAACGCTGGTGGCGATCTTTCCCGACGGCGGCGAGCGCTACCTCTCCACGCCGCTCTTCGACGTTCAGGAGAAGATCGAACTGAAGCTGTTCAACACCATGACCCGCAAGAAAGAGCGCTTCGTGCCGGTCAATCCGGGCAAGGTATCCATATACGCCTGCGGCCCCACCGCCCACGCCCACATGCACGTCGGCGAGGGACGCCGGTTCGTTTTTGCCGACCTGCTGGCCCGCTACCTGGCCTATCGGGGCTATGCCGTCAAGCAGGTGATGAACATCACCGACCTGGACGACAAGACCATCGAGGGGTCGGAGCGGGCCGGCATGTCCCTGGAGGCGTTCACCGGCATGCACATCGAGGCTTTCCACGAGGACCTGGCCACCCTGGGCATTCAACCCGCCAGTGTCTACCCCAGGGCCAGCGAGCACCTCGAAGCGATGGTGCAGCTGGCCGACCGGCTGGTCAAAAAGGGTTACGCCTACGAAAAGCTGCGCTCCATCTATTTCGACATTTCGCGTTTCAAGAACTACGGCCGGCTGTCGGGTGTCGACCTGGACAAGATTCGTATCGGCGCGACAGTGGACCTGGACGAGTACGAAAAAGACAATCCTCGCGACTTCACCCTGCTCAAGCGCACCCGCTTGTCTGAGCTCAAGCGCGGCATCTACACCAAGACCGACTGGGGCAACATGCGCCCTTCTTGGCACCTGCAGTGCGCCGCCATGTCCATGCACTATTTGGGGGACTGCTACGACATCCACTGTGCCGGCCGGGAACTGGTCTTCCCGCACCATGAGAACGAGATCGCCATTGCCGGCGCCCTGACCGGCAAGACCCTTGCCAGATACTGGATCCACTGTGACCGCGTTCTGGTGGCCGGCAAGAAAGTGGATGAAAAGGGCCACGCCCTGACCGTGCGCCAACTGGCGGATCAGGGCTTTAGCGGGCGCGAACTGCGCTTTTGGCTGATGTCGGTCAATTACCGCAAACCGGTCCTGTTCTCCCGGCAGCGTCTGGAGCGGGTGCGCAAAACGCTGCGGCGGCTGGACGCCTGCGTTCAGTCCCTCAAGAATGTACGCCGGGGTGAACCTTACCCGGAGCTGGACCAGTTGTGCTACGACATCAAAAGCGGCTTCACCACCGCCATGGACGACGACCTGAACATCTCGGCCGCCATGGCGTCTCTGTTTGTTCAGGTCAAGCGCATCAACGCCCTGACCTCGGCGGGCAATCTCGACCCTGCCGGCGCGGCGCGTGTGCTCGAGACCCTGGCGATGATCGATGCGGTGGTTAACGTCTTGGATTTCGACGACGAAACCCGGGATCCGACCGTGCGGGACCTGATCGCGCAGCGCGACCGTGCGCGGCAGGCCAGAGACTGGGACCTGGCCGACCGGCTGCGCGAACGCCTGTTAGCCATGGGGGTGGTTCCCCGCGACGGCAAGGTCGGCGGATAGCCGCCATCGATCGTCAACCGCCGATTGGCAAACACCACTGGAGAGTGACATGAAACCCGCCTACATGCCCTTTACCCACATCTCGGCCGACACCGCGCGTCTGTTGAAAGCCCTGGTCGGGTCGGTTGTTGTCTACCAGCCATGGTGCGCCAGGATTCCCGACGCCCTTGTGCCGCTGGCATCCCAGGGCCTGGTGGAGACCCGGGCCCCCATGAGCGGTGACGACGCCCGCCTGCAGACCGCGCTGACCGAATTCAAGGATTGGGCGCAGATGAATCCGGGCCGATCGACAGCCGGCGCCGATTTTGTCGGCACCCGCCAGGGTGAGATCCCCTTTTACGAGGAGACCGCCGTCAACCGGATCCGGAGCGACCTGAACCGGTATCGATCTTCGAATCGGGCGCCGGATGACCCGGATGCGGCCTTTGGCGTGCGCCTGTTTCTGGCGGTGGCCCAGGAAAACGACCAGGCCGGCGACCTTCTCGATCAGGAGCTGCACCGTTTCAGCACCCTGGAAAAGGCTTTTCTGGAAGATTTGAACGACACCGACGAGGTGGGGTTCGCCCGTCGCTCCCCCGGCGCGGCGATCTGGCAGGAGGATCCGGGTGCCCGCATGACCGCGCAGCGCCTGCGTGCCTGGGCCCGGCTGGCCCAAGGCGACTCGCCAGCGCCGGACCTGTTGGTCACCACCAGTGCGGCCGTTATGGATACGCTCATGGAGGCACATGGCCACGCGATCGGCCTGCAGCAGCTGGCCGCGCTGCGAATCGCCGTCCCAGCGGACGATTCGGCGCCCGTCCTGGGAGCGCTGCTGGCCGACATGCTGGCGGCGCAGCGTCCGTCGGCCGAGGCGCTGGCGGCATTCGAATCCGTGGCCGCCGCCACGGCCCAACCCGCCGCCATGGCCACCCTATATGCCGCCGAGCGCCGCTCGGTGGCCGGTGTCATCGACCACCTGGCCGACGCGACGGCGGCACCGACCGAAGTCGATCGGGCCGACGGGCGTCAGGGTCTGATCCTACTGGTGCGCGGCGGGGGTTAAAACCGTGAAAAAGCCCAACTGGTGCGGATTTGAGCGCTATTTAGAGGTGCGGCGAAAAAATCGGCTTCAACGCTTGACTGGCTTTATTATTTGGTATAAGCCCTTGGCCATTAAATACAGCAGAACCTGTTGATAATGGATCAACAAGCGTATAACCTATTGAAAGGAGGCTGTTGAAATGGCTTTTATTCCGACTGTGGACGAAGCAAAATGCGTTGGCTGCGAAGAGTGTGTCGATGTTTGTCCTGTGGAAGTGTTCGAAATGCAGGACGAAAAATCCGTGCCGGTCAACGCGGAAGAGTGCCTGGGCTGTGAAAGCTGCGTGGAAGTTTGCGAAGAGAGCGCCATTACCGTCGAAGAGACCTAGTCCCGAAACGGCGTTGTGGTTGATTGACCCCCGACAGATGCGTCTTTCGGGGGTTTTTTTATCCTCTGGTGCGCCGGCCGGCCGGCGCACGCGTGAGGGCCGATGAACTTGCGTTTTCAGATTGTCGAGACCGCTTTCGGGGTTGCCGCTGTGGCTTTTGCCGATCAGCCTTTCAAAATCGTGGAAATCAAGCTTCCCCATCCGGATCCGGACAGGCTGTGTCGATCCTTTGACGAGCGCGGGTGGTCAATGGACCAGGGCCATGCCGACGCAGGGGCCGTGGCGCAGACCCTGGTCGACTATTTCAAGGGTGTGCGGATCGCAGTGCCCTGGCCGGCATTGGATTTTTCCCGTTTCAGTGCCGCCCAGCAGGCCGTCTACCGCGCCGTGGCCGACATCCCCTATGGGCAGACCGCTTTCTATGGCCAGATCGCCCGCCTGGCCGGTCATCCCCGGGCGGCCCGCTTCGTGGGCACCACCATGGCCAACAATCCCTATCCGGTCTTTGTTCCCTGCCACCGCGTCATCAAAAGCGACGGCACCCTGGGCGGGTTCGGCGGTGGTCAAGCGTTGAAAGGGCGCATGCTGGCCCTGGAAGCCGCTCACCGCCGAGGGTTGTGAGACCCCATGCGCCTGTGCCACCCTCGTCATACCGGCGCGCTTGTTCCCTTGCGGCCATGATGCGTCCGCTGCGCTGCTTGGTTCTGTTTTGCCTGTCGCTCGGGATTGCTGCAGCGGCCCCGGGGGCCCGGATCTGCGGCTATCGGGAAATGGGTGTCGTCGAGGTCATCCGCAAAGGCCTACCGATCGCTCACTTTACCGTCACCCTGGCGGCCACGGCCGACCGTCGCCGCCGCGGGCTGATGCACTGTCGGTCGCTCGATCCGGGGACCGGTATGCTCTTCACCTATCCAGACGCCGGGCGCCGCGCATTCTGGATGAAGCACACCATCATCGAACTGGCGATCGTCTTCATCTCCGCGCAAGGCCGCATTGTCGCCATCGAACATGGCCGGCCGGGCAGCCGCGATCGCATCTGGTCGCCGGATCGGGTTCAGTCGGTCCTGGAGATCAACTTTGAAGAGAGCGGTCGGCTGGCGGTCGGCGATCGGATACGCCTGCGGCTGCACGATCCGTGAAGCGGTTCTGCTTCACCAGAGCTGGTAGAGGTGTTTGGCCACTTGGTAGAGCAGCGGGACGAACATGGCGGGAAGCATATTGCCGATTTTCAACTTTTTGATATCCAACAGACCGATGCCGATCGCCAGAATCAGCAGCCCCCCGACCGCAGACATCTGCGCGACCACCTCGGGCAACAGCAGCTGGCTGATCGACCCCGCAGTGACTGTAATAAGGCCTTGGTAAACGAAAACGGAGGCCGCCGCGAACATAACGCCGACGCCGAGGGTCGACGCGAAAATGACCGACCCGATGCCGTCCAGGATCGATTTTGCATACAGCGTCTGATGGTTTCCTGACAGACCGCTTTCCATCGCACCGACGATGGCCATGGCTCCCACACAGTAAAGCAGGCTGGCGCTTACAAACCCCTTTGATATGCTCTGGCTGTCTTTGGAGATGCGTCTGCCGAGCCAATTGCCGAATTCGTCCAACCGGTCTTCGATGCGCAGCAACTCCCCCAACAGGCTCCCAATGGCAAGGCTGCTAATCACCATCAGGATGGCGTCGGTCTTAAGTGCCGTTTTAAGGCCGATCAGAACCACCGCCAGCCCAATGGCGTGCATGATGGTCTGGCTGTATTTGTCGGAGATGCGGCCTTTGAAAAACAAGCCGACCAAGCTGCCTAGAATAATGCTCAACGCATTGACGATCGTACCCAGCACCCGGTTGCGTCTCCTTCTGTTTAATCCACTGTTGTTGGGATATCAACGCTTGCCTTGACGCCGCCCCTTTGGTCGACGATCTCGATCGAACGATAGTTACCTTTGGAAAGCTTCAGCAGCATGCACGGCGCCGTGATCATTTGAATGACTGCGGTACCGACTGGGGGGAGGGTCCAGTTGACGTAAATCGACAGGGTCTCATCGACCACCCGACAGGGTGGATCGGCCAGCTCGAGGGCGTATCCACCGGTGGGCTGGCGGCCCATGTGGATCAACAACACCCCCTGGGATGCAAAATCCACCTTGGGCATGGCCGGCGGTTTCCCTTCCACATGGTGTTGGTGCTGGGTTTCCCAAAATTGTCGCCATTGTTGAGGCGAGTCGAGCCATCGCGCGTGGGGGTCGGTTCGATCCGTCAGGCAGTCAATTGACCGGTAGAGTGTTTCGGCGGTGATGGCGGCGTGCGGCACTTCGTCCATTGTGCCCGGCACGCCTTCGTACCGGCAGCTCAGGGCAAGCAGGGTTGCCAGCACCATCAACATTGACCCCAGTCGCCTCATGTCAATCATTGACCCGGTTCAAGAGGATACCCTGCAGGGGCCGACGCTGGGGGGTCTGATAGCGCTGGTTGGTGTGAGGCAGGCTCAGGTTGAACACCGTCTTGAATTCCAAGCCTTCGATATCGTTGTCGACTCGAAGGACAACCGGCTGGACGATACTCAGATAGGCCCCAAAGGATTCACCCGCCTCTCCGATGACCAGATTGTTGTTTATATCGCTGCCGGTGTAAAGGAGGTAGTCACCCGCAGGGATATTGGCGAATGAAAAATGGTAAACGCCGTCGTTCAGAATTGCTCCGACCTGCATCTGGTTCTGCTTGGTTAAGGGGTCGAGCAGCAGGACATAGTGATAGCCCGCATCGGCGGTGCGGTCGGCCTGACCGACCATCATGCTTACCGGCAAGGTCACGGTATTCTCGGAGGACACAAACGTCAAGGTGCCGTTGTAGGTACCATTGGCAAGTCCGGTACGGTCGACCGTGACCGTGTAGGTGCCTATCCCGCTTTCGTCAATCTGTTCCGGCAACACGGCTAACCAGCCGGCGTCGGAACTGGTGGAGAGGACCGAAAGCCATTCGTCATCACCGATTTTTTCAAGTTCGACGGTCGCTTCGGTGCGCGCCGTTCCAAAACCGATTGCCGACGGGCTCACGTGGAGCAATGTGGGCGTTGCTTCATCCCGGGCAGTGAGGATGGCCTTGTGCGCATTGATCAGGCCGTGGCCATAATAGTCATCCCAGCCGGGTCGGCCAAGGTCGTCGGTGATGGACCCACCAACGAGGAGGGTGTAAAAAATGTTGGCGTCCATGGCGGGCCAGGTGCTTTTCATCAAGGCCGCCACCCCGGCGACATGGGGTGCGGCCATGGAGGTTCCCTGGATGGGGCGATACACCATTTCGATTTGACCTGATGCATCGTTCCCCATGGTGCTCCATATCCCGTCGGGGTAGCCATCCGCGTTCAGGTCAACGGAACTGTCTCCACCCGGTGCGGCCACGTCGATGCTGGGTCCGAAGTTGGTATAGTAGGTGGGGCTCGACACATAATCGACCGCGCTGACGGAAATGACCCCGTCATAGGCGGCTGGGTAGGAGGGCTCGCTGTTGGCCGCATTGCCCGCGGCCGCGACCACGATCACACCGCCTGCAATGACCTCCTGGAAAATCGCTTCCTCCACGTCGGAGTATTCGCTGCCGCCTAAGCTGATATTGATGATATCGGCTGGTCGATCGGGAACCGTCCCGGAGTCGTTGGGCATTCCGGCTGCATAGCGCACCGCTTGGATGATGTCGTAGCTCGTGCCGCCGCCCACCCCGATTGCCCGCAGTGGCATTATCCGGGCGGCATCCCAGCCGACACCGGCTACTCCCAAGGCGTTGTTCGTGTGCGCGGCAATCGTTCCGGCAACATGGGTGCCGTGAAAAGTAGAGCCGCCGGGAGCCTGATCGCCCGGGTCGTCGGGGTTGGGGTCGATGCCCCCGCGCTCCTGCGGCAATTCGTTTCCTTCGATACCGGCATCACTGATGAAATCATACCCATCCGACGTCAGGCGTTCGCTTATATCCGGGTGGTCCACCAGAATCCCGGTGTCGATGACGGCAACGACGACGTCGCCGCTGCCCGTGGAATTGTCCCAGGCCTCGGGCAGGTGAATCAAATCGTAGTGCCACTGCAGGTCGAAATAATCATCGTTGGGAATGGCAGACGCGTGGCGTATCCAATTGGGTTCAGCCGATCTGATGTCGGCGCGTTTTCTGAGCGCTTTGATTATTCTGAGCGTGTCCAGTTTGTGTTGAAGCGAACTCGGCATGGCAGCACCGACGGACTTGCCCTGCGCGGCAGGTCGAAGGTTCAGGGATGTAAAAACGGACCGAGCCTGTTGGCCGGCGCCGAATACCAGGCGCATTTCACGACCAACGTTCCCAGCCGCGGGCGTCATGTTGAACAGGGGCGTCGGATCGGCCTCCAGGAGTGCGCGGTTTGAAAGGGCGGCGGGATCTGCATGACGAATCACGACTTCACCGGCGACGAAGTCATCGCTCAATCGTGGGCTGGCCGAATCGATGAGGCCCGCGTCGCCGCCAATGATCAGGTTGTAGGTGGAGGCCCCGTCGGCAGTCTGGTTGCTGTCGTGAAATTGCACGGCAATCAAATAGGACCCGTCTTCGGGCGCCCTGAGTGATTCACTGGCGCCGGTCCCCAGGGAGGCATCGACCAAGGCGACATCCTCGGCGCGGTAAAGGTAAAGGTCAAGATCGGCGGCATCGGCACGTCCGATGGCCAGAACGATTGAATCGCCCGCGGTCAGGTAGGCCTGGTAGAAGTCTTGAAGGTCCCCGTTGGCAAACGAACGACCCGGGGGACCTTGCCCGGGAAGATTGACGTACCCCGCCAGAATGACCGGATTGAGGATTTCCTGGGCCTGGTCAGGGGAATCGTTGGGGCTGTTGGTTTTGTCATAGGGAGCGTTGGGATCGTTGACATCGCTGTCGACTTCCGAATACACCGGTGGGATGATGGTTCCCTTCAGCGAGAACGTCGCCGGCGGTGGGGCCTCTCCACCATTGGACCCGCAGGCCAAAACCATTAGGGCGTATATACACACCGCCATCCTGGCCATGCGTGTTTTCATTTTGGATGTCAACCCTGAAACCATTTCGAAGCTCCTTAATATTTAAAATAGTGCATTCGTCAAATGGTTTCAACGTCTTTTCGAATCCTACCTCGTGTAAATGATTTGTGATAACCTTTCGTTTGGTTGAAATATGATTCTCCATGCATTACACCCGACAGAAAGCGCCCATAAAATGAGAAATTTGGTACTACCCCTCAAGTATTGGGTGACCATCGGTTCATATTTCTAAAATGCCATTTGAGGTCAATATGATAGATGTCCCTAGTGGTTTGGGTTGGCGATTCTGTTTTCCTGCTGCTCAGGGGCGCTGACAACGACCCGGTCGGGTGGACCGCTTAAGCTTGCCCTCAGCCACCGGCCGATGAAGATTGGGTGTCCGCCGGCATCCTCGGGGAGTTGATCTTCAACAGCGAGGCTGATGCGGCGGGTGCTGGTGCCGGCCTGCCGGGCCAGCTCCCGCACCATCTCGACCAGGCGCTGCCTGGCGAAGGCATCGGCCTGTTCGATCTGGGCGAACCGGCCGGCATCGGCCAGGCCCTCGATCGAAAAACCGCTCTCGGCGGGCACGATGCGCACCTGGCGTTCGATTACCACCTGGCTGGTGATCGCGCCGATGGCATTGGCCACGTCGGCGTTTTCGGGCAGGACCGCCCGGGCGCCGATCAATTCCACGGCCCGGGGCAAAAAGCGGGCGATGGGTGCGCCGATGCCGATGACCGGCCGTTTGAAATCCAGGTACAGGCGATAGTGGCGGTTGCCGCCCGCAAAGAGATTGTCAATCAGGGTTCGGCAGACCGCACAGCCGTGCAGGGCTTCCGGATCGACCTCCTCGTCCAACTGACGTTTGAGAACCTCAAGGGCCAGTCGGCGGGATACGTTTTCCAGCAGTTCCTGGCGCAGGTCGGCGCCTGGCCGCCGGCTCGAATCGGCGAAGATCTGGAAAAAGCGATCCGCAGCCGCCGTGTCCCATCGCCGGAATTCACCGCTCAGGTGCAACAGGTCGGTCGGCGTCAAACCGCAGCGTTGTATGACAAACCGCTCTTCCAGGCGCGCGGTGGAAAGCCTGTGGGCCGCGCGCAGATCGCTTTTGCCGGCCAATTCGGCGATACTGTGGGGGCGTCGGTCGAGCAGGTCCAGGATTTTTTTTTCCAGGTCGGTCAGCTCAAGTCCGTCCGCCTGACCGACGACGGTCAGGATCTGCATGCCGCGGGTCGTGGCTGTGAAACGGCGCAGCCGGGCCTTCAAATAATCGATGGCGGCGCCGGTGCCGCTGGCGCTGGCACTCAGCCAGGCGATGGGGGCCACCCGGCGGGGACCGATGCTAAAGGCGCCGTTTTCCCGATTGATGAGGCTGTCGCCGCCCAGCCCTGCAGTGCGAATGTCCAGGGCACGCACGTGAGTGCGCCGGCCGGCGACGATGGCTCCGGTTTCGTGAATGCCTACGCTGCCGGCCGCAATGGCGGCCATGTCCGTGGTGGTGCCGCCCATGTCAACCACCAGGGCGTCGGCGAGGCCGGTCAGGTGTCTGGCGCCGGCTACGCTGGCGGCCGGGCCGGAAAAGATGGTTTCCACCGGCCGGGCCTTGGCCATGGCGGCCTGCATCAGGGTGCCGTCGCCCTTGACGACCGCAATCGGCGCCGAGATGCCCATGGACGTCAGCGTTTTCTCCAGGTCGGCGATCAGGGTGGTCAGCCGCGGGATGATACGGGCGTTGAGCACAGCCGTGGCCGCGCGGATCTTGAAGTCGAGGATGGCGGACAGTTCGTGGCCGCAGGTGACCGACAGACCCGACGCCTCCTGGACGATGCGCTTGACGGCCAGCTCGTGAGCCGGGTTGATCGCGCCGGCAAAGCCGGAGACGGCGAACGCGCCGACCCGGTGGTTGGCCAGCATTTCGAGGACCGTCTGCCGGACGCGGCTTTCATCGACGGGCTGGGTCTCTTGTCCGCCTATCGACAGGCGGCCCGGGATGGGCGCCTTGGGCTCATGGGGATAGTCGCGCGGGTCGTACATGCCGTAAGGGGGCATGATCAGCAGGCCAACCGTTTGGCCTGCGCCTTCCACGATGGCATTGGTGGCCAGGGTTGTGGAAAGGGCGACGATCTCCACGCGCTGCAACAGGTCCGGATCCAGTCGCGCCATTGCCCGGCCGATTCCGATGGTGAAATCCCAGCGCGTGGTCAATGCCTTGCCGGTGTCGCGGGTGCGCCCGCTGAGAAAATCGTAGATCACGGCATCCGTATAGGTCCCGCCGGCATCGATGCCCAGCCCGATTCGAACGGCTTGGGACGGGGCCTGGGACGCATCGCCGGCAATCGTGGTCGTGCGGTCCGTGGCAGCCGTTTTGGAACCGGCCCCGCGGGGCCACAGCGGCTTGGCTGAGAGCGTCCCGCTGACGGCGTCGAAGGCGATGGTGTGGCGTGGTTGGACCACCAGAATCTCGTCGGTGGTGATGGTGCCCGTGAGCATCTGTTCGATCAGGGCGGGACTGCCCTGGATTTTCTCAAACCGCCACTGGTGGGTCGCGGCCATCTCCCGGGCGTGGGCCTCTGAACGGGATGCGTCCCCGGCGCCGGTTTCGATAAAGACGGCGCGCTGGTAATTTTTTTGCCAGGCGTTGAGAAACCGCATGGTCCGGGCCGCGGCCCGGTCGCCGTAGCGGCGGGCTACGTCCTCGTAGTGCACCCGCTGGTCGCCGTACCAGGCTTGCCGGTGCTGTTGGGAAACCGGCACGGCTTTTTCCCGGTGCCAGCCGGCGGAGACATAATAGGTGCCGGGGGTTTTGCTGAACTCGCGGCGATAGGCCTCGGCCCCGCCCAGGAACACGGCGATGCAGTCGTGCACCCTGGGCATGACCAGGGCCGTGTCGCGCGACTGAACGCCGACCGTGCCCCGGCCGCAAACCCCGTAGCCGATGACGATGCGTGCGGCGGTGCCCGCGGCGGAAGCGTCGTCGATGGCCGCCTGAAGCTTCTGCCGCAGAAGGTCCGGCCGCTCGTGAAGTCCGGCTTCCAGAAAATTGAAGACGACAGACAGGCCCAGCCGCTGAGCGGCAGCACGCATGTCCGCGCCCAGCACCGCACATCCGATAACGACGATTTTATGCGGTTGCATCGGATCTCCTCGGGCTTTGGTGGCGACGACGCCACCACTATTGATCTTGGGGGAGTTTGTCAATAAAATGCATCAATATGTGGTTGTGGCAGTTGTGGATCACGCCATCCAGGAGCAGATATGTCCGATATCCGCCGTCGCACGGTCGCCGGGCTCGGCCCGGGCGACACATTTACCGTCACCCGGACCTTTGGTCCCGACGAGGTCGAAGCCTTTGCCGCACTGACGCGGGACTACAACCCGATTCACTTCAGCAGGGCGTTTGTGCAGCGCAAGGGGTTCTCCTCACGCGTCTGCCACGGCCTGTTGGTGGGCGCCATGATCACCGAGGTGGGCGGCCAGATCGGCTGGCTGGCCTCGGGGATGAATTTTCGTTTTAAAAAGCCGGTCTTTATCGGCGACACCATCATCTGCCGGTTTACGCTCACCGCTGTGGGCGCTGGCCACAGGGCCTCGGCCGAGGCTGTCTTTACCAACCAGGACGATCAGGAGGTTATGCAAGCCAGCCTTTTCGGGGTGCTGCCCGACCCAGGCGAACGCGCCCTGTTGCAGGATCTGCTGGACGAAGGGACCTGAGGTGGCTTGAACCGGGATCGTCGCCAACGGCACGGCGGCCGGCGGCGTCGGGCCTAGCGCTCGAACAGCATGTCGATCTGGTCGAGATCGGCTGGATCGAAATCCGCGATGCCCTGGGTGCGCTCTAAAAATGTGTCGATCGCCTTGGCGGCGACGGCATAGGTGTCCATGACCGCTGCCAGCTTGGCCACAATCGGGTCGTCCTCGCCCAGCTGGCCGGCCATCTCCCCCAGCATCTGGGTGCCGCTGTCGGCGTGGCGCCGGATGCGGTTGAAGGCGGCCTTGCGCATTTCGTATTTCTTCTGTTCCTTGTCGATCACCGGCAGCAGGCGCCTGACCGAAAACTCCACCAGGGCGTCCCGGGGCGCATTGAAGGCCCTTGAAATGTCGTCGAGCAGGGCGAGCGATTTTCGGCTGATCACATAGGTTTTCTGGATGCGGTTTTCGGGCCGGACGCGGGCGTTTTGGACTTTTCTGGCGATGGCGCTCAAAGAGTCGCTGTCCTGGGCCAAGTGGTCGAACAGGGACTTCTGTTTGATGCCCAACTGCGCCGCCACGATGCTGATGGCCGTGATGCAGCCTGAAGACAGCTTGAAGGTGGCGCGCACCGATTGCCTTTCGAGAAGCCCCGAACTGGAAATGAAGGCCAGTGAATCGCCTCCGCTGCTATGATTTTTCGGTGACATTTCCGGTCTCCATAGATGGTCTCCATTCATGATAGATCGAAGTTATTACCAATAAATAAAGCAATCCAAAAATAATGCAAGAAAAAAGCGCCTCACAATATTGACAAGATTGAATACGTAAATATTGTGGGGTCAATCAATGCGCCATCGCAACCCCATCAACCCAAGGAGGTTCAAAGATGCTCTACAGAACGATTTTCAATCCTCCCGGAAGGCCTTTCGGCAGGTCGTTTACCGACCTGGAAGAGATGCGCCGACGTATGGATCGCCTTTTCGAAGCCTATGGCGAGCGGCAGCGTTCACGGGGCGATGCCGGCGTCTTCCCGGCCATCAACATCGCCGAGAGCAGCGACGCCTACATCGTCAGTGCGGAGCTGCCCGGTGTGACCTCCGGCGACCTGGAACTCAACGTTACCGCCAACCAGTTGACCCTGGCCGGTGAACGCCGGATCTCGGCTGAGGCCGAAGATGCCCGCTATCACCGGCGAGAACGCGAGGCTGGACGGTTTTCACGGGCCATCGCCCTGCCCGGTGACGTCGACCCGGACGGCTCCAAGGCCAGGTTGGTTGACGGTGTGCTGACCATCACCGTTCCCAAGGCGGAAAAGGCCAAACCCAAAAAGATTTCGGTACAATAGCGCCAACCAAGGAGAGTGGGACCATGTCTGAAACCAAGGAGTTGCAAGTCAAGGAAAAACAGGCTGTGGCCACGGCCGCTGAACAGACCAAGCCGGGTCCGGTGTTCACGCCGAACGTGGATATCTTCGAAACCGAAACCGCCATCACCATGCTGGTGGACATGCCCGGCGTCAAGGCCGCCGATCTGAACGTGGATCTTCGCGACGACATGCTGACGCTGACCGGCGATGTACGCCCGGATGAAGCGGCGCAGGACGAGAAGATCTATGTGGAGTACGAAACCGGTCGATACCATCGGCAGTTTTCACTGTCCGAGGTGATCGACCAGGTCAAGATCGACGCCAAGCTCAGCGATGGGGTACTGCGGCTCACGCTGCCCAAGGTGGCCAAGGCCACCCCGCGGCGAATCGCTGTTCAGGCCGAATAGGCGCCCTGGGCCCCCGATCGGTTTTCGGCCTGCCACCATCGTCTGCTCGCAAACGGATCAACGGCGCGCCAACGGGTGCGCCGTTGACGCGTCCTGCCGGTTCCCGTTCGAGTCAACCCCCATGATCGGCCTTCCGCCGAGACCGCCGACGGCGGTCCGATCGGCTACTGGTAGAACAACCCCTTGAAGCTGCCATAACCCTCTTTTTCGAGTGCATCGGCGGGAACAAACCGCAGGGCGGCCGAGTTGATACAGTAGCGCAGCCCGGTGGGCTTGGGTCCGTCGTCGAAAACATGCCCCAGGTGCGAGTCGGCCTGTCTGCTGCGTACCTCGGTGCGCACCATGAAAAGGCTTCGGTCTTTCTTTTCAACCACGTTTTCCGGTTCGAGGGGGCGGGTGAAGCTGGGCCACCCGGTACCCGAATCGAATTTATCGGTCGAACTGAACAAGGGTTCTCCAGAGACCACATCGACGTAGATTCCAGGGGCGTGGTTGTCCCAGAATTCGTTGTTGAAAGGCGGTTCGGTGCCGTTTTCACGGACTACGTGGTACTGCAGCGGGGTTAGGGTCCGTTTGAGCTGATCGTCTGTGGGGATGCCGGCCAGGCCGGTCGATTTCTCAACGGGCGTGCCGGCTGTCGGCGGTTTCTGGTCCGCGCCGCCCCAGGCCTTTTCCAGAAAATCGTCCCGACCGGATCCGGATCGGTACCACTTGTAGCGCAGCGGGTTTTTCTGGTAGTAATCCTGGTGATAGGCCTCGGCCTCGTAAAAGGGTCCCAGGGGCAAAATGTCGGTGGCCACGGGCCGGTCGAAGCGGCCGGAGTCGTCCAGTGCTTTTTTGGATGCCTCGGCCAGTTGGCGCTCTTGCTCGGTGGTAAAAAAGATGGCGCTGCGGTATTGGTCTCCCCGATCGACAAACTGGCCCCCGGGATCGGTGGGGTCCACATGCCTCCAGAAGATCTCCAGCAGTTGTTCGTAAGTGACCTTCCCCGGATCGTAAATCACCTTGATGGCCTCCACATGGCCGGTCCCGCCGCCGGAAACCTGCTGGTAGGTGGGGTTTTCCAGGTGGCCGCCGGTGTAGCCCGACACGGCTTCGATCACCCCGTCGACCTTTTCGAAATCCGCTTCGGTACACCAGAAACAGCCGCCGGCAAAAACGGCGGATCGCAAATTGGCAGTGTTCTTTTCCATGGGGTTCTCCGTTTTATCGTTCATGCCGCCGACCGGCCCGCCGACCAGAATAAATACGGCCAGTATCGGCGCGGCAATCCATATCGCCTTCATAGGGCACCTCCTCGCGTCGTAGGTATACGAGTATAAGGTAAAGACGCTGGGATGAAATGCAAGCGCCGGAAAGGGTGACCGCGGGAAGGGGGGTAGGGTGCCTCGGCTAGACGGCCATCAATTCGGTATGCCGGAAACACTCCAGCAGGTGATCGTTGACCACTCCGGCGGCCTGCAGGAAAGCATAGCAAATCGTGCTGCCGACAAATTTGAAGCCATGTTGTTTGAGTGACTTGCTGACCTGATCGGAAAGGGCGGTGGTGGCGGGCACGGCCTCGGGGGTGCGCCAGCGGTTGTGGATGATCTTGCCGTCGGTGAAAGACCAGATGAACGCGTCGAAAGAGCCGTGGCGCTCCTGCAATTGAAGAAAAGCGCGCGCATTGCCAACCGCGGCCTGAATTTTGAGCCGGTTGCGGATGATGGCTTTGTCGGCCATCGCCCTGGCGATCGCCGCGGTGGGCATGCCGGCCACCTGCTGGGGATCGAAGTCATAAAAGACCCTGCGGAAGGCGTCACGCTTGTGCAGGACGGTGCGCCAGGCCAAGCCGGCCTGAAAACCATCCAGGACGATGAACTCGAACCACTTGCGATCCTCGTGGACCGGGACCCCCCACTCGGTGTCGTGGTAGTGCACCATCAAGGGGTCGTCACCAGCCCAGCTGCAGCGCTGGTGACAACCCGTGCCGATTCGATCGATCACTGGCGAGCGACTACTCTTTTTTCTCGGTGGCCTCTTCGACCTTGTCGGCGGCCTCTTCGACCTTGTCGGCGGCTTTTTCCACCGCCTTGTCAACTTTCTCACCGGCCTGTTCGGCGGGGCCTTTTTTTTCACAGCCCACACTGGCAAAGGCGACAAAGGCGCCCAGGGCCGTCAGCAGCAATAGGGTCTTGAGATGTTTCATAGAGAACCTCCTCCGGTTAAAAATTTGTTGGTTGGGTGTGTGTCGTGCCGGGTACTGCGGTTGGGTCAACTGTTGTCAAATTTACAACTTCTAACTTATACCACAGGGCTTCAATTTTGTCATGGCATAAAACCTAGGGCCCGCAAATACCGAATTTGTGCCGCCCGTGCAGCCTGGGTAGGAACTGAAAGCTCCGCTTTTTGGATCGGACCGTCAGCTTTGATCGGTCATAACTGGATCCAATATCAAGCAGTTGGGTGGCGTTCTCCCGGCCGAGGAAACCCGGAGACCGGTGTCGATGTAAAATTTCGGAAACGCGAGTTCGCAAATACGGGCGATGATTTTCTAACTAATTGATATTGAAGGTATAATTATTTGGCACAAATCTTGATTAACCTGTAGGTATCAATTGGAAAGCGGTGGTTCCCGTCCACCGGGCCGATCCGGCAGCCTGACACACCGTTGGGTTGCATGCATCTCATCAATCTTCAAGAGGGTGAAAAAATGAAAAGAGACACCGTATTTCGGATGGCGATCGCACTGTTCGTGGTCATTGGCATGTTGGTTGGCACCACCGCGCTCTCGGTTTCTAAGGCCACCGCAGCCGAACAAGAAACCATCCAGGGGGTGGTCGCAGAGAACAAGAAGGGGACCACGGTCATCAAGCTGGACGACGGTCAGGTCTTCAATGTTCTGGGCCAGAACATGAAGGACATGATCGGAAAAACCGTGAAAGTCACCGGCACCTTGTCCAAGGGCAAGACCTCGCGTGCCGTCGTCGTGACCTCTTTCGAAGAAGTCCCCAATTAATCTACCTCTCGCCGCTATCCGCTGATCGTTCCGGGTCGGTGCCGCCGTTCACTTCGGCCGGCGCCGACCCTTTCGGCGGTTTGGCCTTTCCCCATGCGGTATCGGTGTCCCGGTTGACCCAGATGGATCCGACCCGGTCTCCGATAGCCGGCATCCTGCTATAAATTCCTGAATGATGACCAGCGCCTGATCGGTGCTCTGGGGGGTCATGACGTCGCCGGCCAGCACGTGCCGGCCCAGATCCCGGTTTTGCCGGAACAGGACCAGTTTTTTGCAGGGAGACGGAAACGACCGGTAGCGGGTCATGGCCACCGATACGTTGATCACCCGGTCCCAGGGGTTGAGCATCATCAGCACCGGCATGGCGGCCGCCTTCAAATCGATCTGCCAAGACAATCGGACCAGCTGCATCATGGTGGCGATGGCGCGAACCGGGTAGCGCGACGTCCAATAACGGGCCTGCTCGGCATTGGCGACGGTAAAACACCGCCAGCCGCCGTAGAACTTTTCGAGAAACCGCAGGCCCGGCGGCCACAAGGCCAGAGCCGCCAGGGGGTTCTTCGGGAAAAAGTTGGGTGACAACAGCACCAGGCTGTGAAGGTGCGACGCCACAGACGGCTGGGTGGCCAGCCAGGTGGCCAGGGTGGCACCGGTGGACATGGCTACCACAACGACCTGCCTGCCCAAACGCCGGCCGATGGCCATGGCCTCCAGCCCGTCGGTGAGCCAGTCCGCTGCGGTGGCGCCGGCCAGGGCGTCGCCGTCCCGGCCGTGGCCGCTGAGACGGGTGTAAAACAGGTTGGCCGAAATGGCCTCGGCCAACCGGTCGCACAGCGGCCAGGTTTCCCGACGGCTGGCCGAGAAACCGTGGATGTAGACCAGCGCCAGAGCGCGCTGCTCAGGCCGGTTCTGATGCCAGATGATTTTTTTCTCGCAGTGCCTGCGGATGTCGCCGTGCCTCGATTCAGAATCGGCCAGGTAAGCCTCAAGATGATCCAGTTGGGTTGGTATGCGGCTGTCACAGAAATCGGGCACGGTGGCTGGTGTCTCCGGGTTGGTTGGGGTGATCGGTGATGACGATTCAGTCCGTGTCCGTGGTTTGCACAAGGGCCGCTTGGGCATGCTCCCGATTCGATAAACGCCGCAGCGGCCGTCTCTGTCTCCAGGCCCGACAGTGCGCTGCCGGCAAAAAATAATCGGGCCGGGCAGGGCGGTCAAGCGTTTTGTTGGGGTTGCCTTAGCTCTAGATTTGGGAAAGCGCCAGCGTCGGTCGGTCGATCCGGTCAGGCCAATGGGGGCGACCGGCCGCGGGGGGCTGGATTTGTTGCGGTAAGTGACGTATAGATAGGCAGTTTTGACCCGAGGAGGCCGGTTGACTCCATATTCAGATGACCCCAGACCTTAACATGACCCAACTCGAGCTGGCCTATTTGATCGGCGGTGCTGCCGGTTTGCTGGTGGGCCTCGTTCTTGCCACCGTGGTCTGCCGTTCCCGCAGCCGGTCCGAAACGGCCAGCATGGCGCGCCTGGTCGAAGTGGAAAAGGGTGCTGCCCAAGAAAAACTAGCCTTTGTGGATGCCCGCTTGACGGCGGTTTCTGCCGATTTGAGTGAGGCCCGGCGGCAATTGGACCATCGTCGGGACGCCATGGCTCAATTGGAAGCGGCAAATGCGGCCCTGTCCCGGACGGCAGACCGGGTGCCCGTTCTGGAGGCGGCCCTTAAAGAGCGCGCCGGGGAACTGGAGACGCGGCGCAGCGCTGCCTTGGAACTGGAAAAAAAGCTTTCGGCACTGGCCACGCAGCTGGAGGCCGAGCGTCGGCAAAATGCCGAGAAGCTCGCCGTGCTGGACGACGCCCGCGAACGTCTGACCCATGAGTTCAAGGTGCTGGCCGACCGGATCCTGGAATCGCAGAGCCAGACCTTTACCGAGCGCAACCAGCGTCAGATGGACGGGTTGATCGGTCCGTTGCGCCAGCAGCTGGTCGACTTCAAAAAGCGCGTGGAGGATGTCTACGACAAGGAGTCCCGCGACCGGGCGGCCCTGCGCAGCGAGATCGGACACCTGAAAGACCTCAACGAGCGCATCGGCAAAGATGCCTTGAACCTGACCAATGCCTTGAAGGGTGACGTCAAGACCCTGGGCGGCTGGGGAGAGGTGATCCTGGAACGGATCTTGGAGGTTTCCGGTCTGGAAAAGGGGCGGTTATACGAACGGCAGGTCAGCCTGGGTGACGCCCGGGGCAGCCGCTACCAGCCCGACGTCGTCATCCGGCTGCCCGAAGGCCGGGACGTGATCGTGGATGCCAAGGTGTCCCTCAAGGCCTATGAGCGCTACCACACCGCCCAGGAAGAAGCCGTGCGCGCTGCGGCCATCAGGGACCACCTGAGCTCATTGCGGGCTCACCTGAACGGCTTGAACGCCAAGCACTACGAAGACCTGCCAGGAATTCGCAGCCTGGACTTCGTGCTCATGTTCGTGCCTATCGAAGCGGCTTTTTTTACCGCCCTGGAACATGACCGGGCCCTGTTCACCGAGGCCTTCGAGAAAAATGTTATTCTGGTGTCGCCGTCGACCCTGCTGGTGACCCTGCGCACGATCCACAACATGTGGCGCAATGCCGACCAGAACCGAAATGCCCTGGAAATCGCCCGGCAGGCCGGCGGCCTTTACGACAAGTTCATTGGTTTCATCGAGGTCCTGGACACGCTGGGTCAGCAGTTGGACCGGGCCAGGGATGCGCACCGCACGGCCGTCGAGCGCCTGTGTTCGGGAAAGGGCAACCTGGTGCGCCGGACCGAAATGCTCAAAGCTTTGGGCGTCAAGGCCAACAAGGCTCTGCCGGCTGCATACGCCGACGCCCTGGCGCCTGGCGACGACGCGCTTTCGGAGGAGCTATAAGGTCGCGGCTGCCGCGTCGGGATTGCTGCGGATGCGGCCGACCAGCACGGCCTGGTTGCGGATGGCGTCAGCCAGCTGCCGGGTCAGGGTTCTCCGCTGGGCATTGACCTGGCCGGTGCCCCTGAAACGGTCCACCAGCCAGGTGACGTAAAGTGTTTCGATCACGGCCGTGACGTCGCTCAGGGCCGTAAACAGTTCGCGGCGGGCCGCTTCCAGCTGATCGATCTGCGCCGTGACGATCCCGCTCTGGTTGGGAAACTGGCGGCCGATGCGCTGCAGGCGCCTCAACTCCCGGTCCATCATGGCCACGATGTCGTCCAGGGTGACCATGTTCTGGTAAAGGGCGCTCGAGACAGTGTCGTGGGTGAAGCGGATGACCTCCTGGCGCATCTTGACGGTCGCCAGGCGGGTGCGCAGCGGTTCCTTCTGGTAGAACCTGGCGTAGGCCCAATAGCCCCCGCCGCCGATCAGGGCCAGGGCCAGAATGATCGCGACGATGCGCAAGGCGCTACCGCCACGGGCGTTGGCAAGGATATTGGCCGGGTGTTCAACGCTGGGTGTCATATGCTGTTTCGCCGCTGATGGCATTTAAGCCGGCTCGAGAGTAACTGGTTTCAATGACATTTATCGGCAGCCGGCCGAAAACCTGTATGCCCGGGGCGTTTGGCGGCGCGGATGATGCCGGGGCGGCCTTTATCGGGTAGGTCTTGAACAACCCACTCGATGGGACGGCGGCGTTTTAAAAACGCCCGGTCAAACAGGGAGAATCGCATGCGAACGGCACTGACCATTGCCGGGTCCGATTCGTCGGGCGGCGCCGGCATCCAGGCGGATTTGAAGACCTTTCAGGCCTTAGGGGTTTTCGGCATGAGCGCCGTCACGGCCGTGACGGTCCAAAACACCCAAAAGGTCTATGCCATCCAGGAGATGACGCCCGAGATCGTTCACGACCAGATCACCTGCCTGTTCGACGACATCCCCATCCACGCCGTCAAGATCGGCATGGTGGCCAGCGTGCCCTTGATCGAGGCCGTGGCCCGGGCCCTGAATCGCATCGAGCGGCTGCCGCCGGTGGTCCTGGACCCGGTGATGATTTCAAAAAGCGGGTATGCACTGCTGCGGCCGGACGCCCAGGCCGCATTGGTCAGGCATCTCTTTCCCCTGGCCCGGGTGGTGACGCCGAACCTGCCCGAAGCCGAGGCCTTGCTGAAGGTCAAGATCGCCGATTTGGCCGGTATGCAGGCTGCAGCCCGGGCAATAGCGAACTTGGGGGCACAGATGGTCGTGGTCAAGGGGGGGCACCTGGGTCAGGGCCGTGCCACGGACGTCCTGTTCGACGGCCAGGATTTCAGGTTCCTGGAGAGCCGCCGGATCCAAACCACCAACACCCACGGCACCGGGTGCACCTTTTCGTCGGCCATTGCGGCCGGTATGGCCCGTGGGGCCTCGTTTTTCGATGCTGTGACCCATGCCAAAACCTACATTACCGGGGCTATTGAAAACGCCTTGCCGCTGGGCAAGGGGTGCGGCCCCACCCACCATTTTTTCGATCTTTACCGGCGCGCCGGTGTCGGCGGCGACGGATAAGTGGTGGTTCGCCGCTGCCCAGGGGGCACTTTTTGGGGGGATGGACCGATGGGGAAACCAACAGCGGTTCGAATCTGATCAGCGGATCGTACACCGCCTTACGAACGATTCGGCCAACCGTTTAAAGCGCTGCATCTCCGCGCTCGCAATGGTGGGGTCCTGGCGCTGACCGAATTCGGGGTCTAGGCAAGCGGCGCGGCGGTTGAACCTCTGCAGTACGTAGGATTGGGCCCCTTGGATCGATTCGGCGATGGCGGCGATGGCCGCCGTGTCGATCAGGGGCGCCGCACAGGTGGTGCGAAATTCGTAAGCCGGGGCGCGGTCGAGGATGAGGCGAATGCTGGCCGCCAGCGATTCTTGAATGCGCGCATCGCCGCAAAAGGGGGTGTAGGCGTTCAGGGGGGCCTTGATGTCCATGGCGATGAAATCCACCAGGCCCTGGTCGATCAGTCGGCGCAGCAGATCGGGCCGGCTGCCGTTGGTGTCCAGCTTGAGCGGGTAGCCCAGGTGCTTGACGCTGCGGCACAGGTCGGCCAGTCCGGCGGCCAGGGTCGGTTCGCCGCCGGTGATGGTCACCCCTTCGAGCAGGCCTCTTCGGGTCTTCAGGTAGGCCAGGGCGTCGACCGATGCGATCCGGTCGGGATACTCGCCTCTGGCCAGTTCGGCGTTGTGGCAGTAAGGGCAGTGGAAGTTGCAGCCGCTGACAAAGAGTACCCCGCAAATTTTACCGGGATAGTCGATGAACGAGTTTTTCTGGAGACCGGCTAACGAAATGGACACGACGCAGGGCCGGCTTTCTGATCAGCTGCGGGCGCCATCGACCGCGCCGGGATCCTCACAGGGTTCCCATCCGCCGCAGTTCCCCCTCGTCCGCAACGCTGTCGGTCGATGGATCTGCCGCCCGGCCGCTAATCTCCGCTTTGGCGGCCGCGACGGCTGCGGGCGGCTCGACCGCTTCGGACGGGATCGCAAAGGTCGTCCGCCGGCAATATTCGGCCTGTTTGCCGTCGTTCCACTGCTTGACCGGACGCAGGTAGCCGACCACACGCGAGTAGACTTCGGTTTCGCGGTCGCATTGAGCGCAGCGGACCTGTTCGCCGTTGAGATAGCCGTGGGACGGGCAGACTGAAAATGTGGGTGTCAGGGTGAAGTAGGGCAGGCGGTAATTGGCCGCTACCTTGCGGATCAGCGACTTGACGGTTTCGATCTCCCCGACCTGTTCGCCTAAAAACAGGTGCAGGACCGTCCCGCCGGTGTATTTGGTCTGCAGGTTGTCCTGGAGCATCAGGGTCTCGAAAATGTCGTCGGTGTGGTTCACCGGCAGCTGGGTGGAGTTGGTGTAGTAGGGTGCGGCGCCCTTTTGTACGTCCGCCTCGTTGGCGCAGCGGATGCCCGGGTAGCGTTTCTGGTCGATCATGGCCAGACGGTATGAGGTGCCTTCGGCCGGCGTGGCCTCCAGGTTGAAGATATCGCCCGTGCGCTCCTGGACGGCGGCGATCATGGCCCGCAGTCGATCCATGACCTTGACGGAAAAGGCCTGACCGTCGGCGGTGGCGATGTCTGTGCCGATGAAGTTCAGGCAGGCCTCGTTCATGCCCACGATGCCGATGGTCGAAAAGTGGTTTTTCCAGTAGAGTCCGGTGCGGTTTTTGATCGCGCGCAGGTAGAACTTGGAGTATGGGTACAGGTTCTTGTTGGTAAACGTTTCCAGCACCTTGCGCTTGATGGACAGGCTTTCGATGGCCAGGTCGACCTTGGCCTGCAGGGTCTCGAAAAAGGCCGCCTCGTTGGCGGCGGTGTGGCCGATGCGGGGCAGGTTGATGGTCACCACGCCGATGGAACCGGTCAGCGGGTTGGCGCCGAACAGCCCGCCGCCGCGCTTTAGCAGTTCGCGGTTGTCGAGCCTCAGGCGGCAGCACATGGAGCGGGCATCTTCGGGCGACATGTCCGAATTGACGAAATTGGAGAAGTAGGGGATGCCGTATTTGCCGGTCATGCGCCAGATGGTCGCCAGGTTGGGGTTGTCCCAGTCGAAATCGCGGGTGATGTTGTAGGTGGGGATGGGAAACGTGAAAACCCGGCCCTTGGCATCGCCCTCGATCATCACTTCGGCAAAGGCCCGGTTGAAGACGTCCATTTCGGCCTGGAACTGTCCGTAGGTTTCATCCTGCGCTGTGCCGCCGATGATCACCGGATGATCGGCCAGCGTGCCGGGCACGCACAGGTCCATGGTGATATTGGTAAAGGGCGTCTGGAAGCCCACCCGCGTGGGGATGTTGATGTTGAAGACGAATTCCTGAAGGGCCTGCTTGACCTTATCGTAGCTGAGCTTATCGTAGCGGATGAAGGGCGCCAGCAGGGTGTCGAAATTGGACAGGGCCTGGGCGCCGGCGGCTTCGCCCTGCAGGGTGTAGAAGAAGTTGACGATCTGACCCAGGGCCGAGCGCAGGTGTTTGGGCGGTGCACTTTCGACCTTGCCTTCGACCCCCTTGAAGCCGTTGCGCAGCAGGTCGGTGAGGTCCCAGCCCACGCAGTAGACCGACAGCAGGCTCAGATCGTGGATGTGGATGTCTCCCTCGGCATGGGCCCTGCGGATCTCCGGCGGGTAGATCTTGTTGAGCCAGTACTCGGCGGTCACATCCGAGGAGATGTAGTTGTTGAGCCCCTGCAGGGAGTAGCACATATTGCTGTTTTCCTTGATTTTCCAGTCCAGCTTGCGGATGTAGTGCTCCACCAGGTCCACCTGTGCCTCGCTGGCGATGCGCCGGATCTGGGCGTGCTGCTCGCGATAGATGATGTAGGCCTTGGCCGTCTTGTAATAGGGCGAGTCCAGCAGGACGCGTTCGACGATGTCCTGGACCTCCTCCACGTGGAGGGTCGGTCCGCGGTACAGTTCGTGGGCCAGGGTAAGGACCCTCAAGGTCATTTTCTTGGCTTCACGCTGCCCGAATTCGCCGCTGGCATGGCCGGCCTTGGCGATGGCGGCGGTGATCTTGGATCCGTCGAATTCGACAACACGGCCGTCACGCTTGCTGATCTGTTTTATCACGGGATTCTCCTCGGGTGCGAGCACCGGTCACGGTGGCGGAAAACTTCACAAAAGCACCGTAGCCGGCGTTGTTTCACTGGCGGTGCAGCCTGTCGGGCGGCTTCGTATGCGATGGTTCAAGCCCCTGGACGCCAGGGCAATGAAGCCCTATTTACAACAAGATCTTGTTGTCTGTCAAGCTGCTTTTCCCACATGTTGTGCCTGCCCGCACAACGTGGTTGAAATCGCCAAGCAGCTGTCATTGCAGTCAAATTGACCTGCCCGACCGCCACGGCAGGCCAGGGCGGCCGTCCGGTCCGCAACATCGCGGGTTGCAGCGCATTCAAAGGCGATTATGTGCATATGTTGTGTTAAAAACCTGCTTGACATACAATATGTGGTATGAGAGATTCAGCTTTAGACCCAAGCGGCCCGGCGCTGCGACCGCAGCGCCCACGGCCCTTGTTACCCCTTTACGGAGTGGCAACAGTTATGGCGCGCAAAACCAAAATACTCGTCGTCGAGGACGGCAACGTGGATCTGAACACGCATGTCTGGGATGACCACGCCTTTTGCAAGAATCTGATCGGGGCCAATGCCGTCAACGAAACCCAGGCCCGGGAAATCGCCGAATTCGTGCGGTCGACCATCGACCGCATGGACCTGCGGCACATTACCCCCCCCATGGTGGACGAGATGATCAAGGCCAAGCTGGCCGAATACGGAATGGATGCGCCCGGCCCGCTGCGCCTGACCCGCGACATGTTCGTCAAGAACGGACTCGATCTGTCGCCCAATGCCCGGACGGTGCTGGAACGGCGCTACCTCAAGAAAGACCCGGACGGTCTGGTGCGGGAGACACCGGTCAAGATGTTTCACCGCGTGGCCCGCCACATCGCCGAGGCCGAGAAAAAGTACGACGCCAAGGCCGATGTCGGCAAGGTGGCCGAACAGTTCTACAATATGATGACCGAGTTCCGGTTTCTGCCCAATTCGCCCACCTTGATGAACGCCGGCCGGCGCCTGGGCCAGCTGGCGGCCTGTTTTGTGCTGCCCATCGAAGACAGCATGGAGGGCATCTTCTCGTCGCTTAAAAACGCGGCCATCATTCACAAATCCGGCGGCGGAACCGGCTTTTCGTTTTCACGGCTGCGACCGAAAAATTCAATGGTGGGTACCACCGGCGGCGTCGCCTCGGGCCCGGTCTCCTTTATGAAGATTTTCAACACGGCCACCGAGCAGGTCAAGCAGGGCGGCACCCGCCGCGGGGCCAACATGGCGATTTTGCGGGTCGACCACCCGGACATCATGGAGTTCATTCACTGCAAGGCCAACAATTTTGATCTGAACAACTTCAACATTTCGGTCGGAATCACCGCGGCCTTCATGGCGGCCGTCAGCGACGACGACACCTATGACCTGATCGACCCGCTCAACGGCCGGACGGTGGAGACGCGCCAGGCGCGTGACGTTTACGATGCGCTGGTCCGACAGGCCTGGAAGAACGGCGACCCGGGCATCGTCTTTTTAGACCGCATCAACCGCGACAACCCCACCCCGGCCCTGGGCAACATCGAAAGCACCAACCCCTGCGGCGAACAGCCCCTGTTGCCCATGGAGGCCTGCAACCTGGGCTCGATCAATCTGGCCAAGTTCGTGGTCGCGACCGCCGATGGTCCGCAGATCGACTACGCGGCCCTGAAACAGACCGTGTGGACCGCGGTGCGCTTTCTGGACAACACCATCGACATGTCCCGCTATCCGCTGCCCGAGATCGACGCCATGGTCAAGGGCAACCGCAAGATCGGGCTCGGGGTCATGGGATTCGCCGACCTGCTGTTTCAGCTGGCGATTCCCTACAACAGCGAAGCGGCCCTCGAGACGGCCGAGGCGGTCATGTCCTTTATCCAGGACGAATCCCATCAGGCCTCGCGGCAGCTGGCCGAGCGGCGCGGCGTCTTCCCCAATCATCCCAACAGCCGTTTTCACGGCGACGACCGGGCCCGCTACCGCAACGCCACCACCACCACCATCGCGCCCACCGGAACGCTGAGTATTATCAGCAACTGCTCGTCGGGTATCGAACCGCTGTTCGCCTTGAGCTTCGTGCGCACGGTCATGGACAACGACAAGCTTGTGGAGGTCAACCCCCATTTCGAGGCCGCGGCCCGGCGGCAAGGATTCTACTCCGAAGCGCTCATGGCCGCCATTGCCGAGGCCGGCACCATCGCTCACATGGATGGTGTCCCCGATTCGGTCAAGCAGGTATTCGTCACTGCCCACGACATATCGCCACAGTGGCACCTGCGCATGCAGGCGGCCTTTCAAAAGCACACCGACAACGCCGTCTCCAAGACGGTCAACCTGGCCGGGGACGCCACCGAGGCGGATGTGCGCAAGATATACGATCTGGCCTGGGAGCTGGACTGCAAGGGCGTTACCATCTACCGGGACGGCAGCAAGGAGAACCAGGTCCTTTCGTTTTCGGCTGTCACCAAGGCCGAGGACGCTTTCATGACCGCCGTTCGCGAGCGTCCCGAAACCCTGGACGGATTTACGACGCGCGTCAAGACGGGCCTCGGCCAACTCTACGTGACTGTGACCGAATACCAGGGCAAGCCCTTCGAGGTCTTTGCCACGATCGGTAAATCCGGCCGCTCGACCACCGCCAAGACCGAAGCCATCGGGCGCCTGGTTTCCCTGGCCCTGCGCTCGGGGGTGACCGCCGATAAGATCGTCAACCAGCTCAAGGGGATCGGCGGCGAGCACCCCGTCTTCCAGGAGGGCGGCCTGGTGCTCTCCATCCCGGACGCCATCGCGCGCGTCCTGGAAAAACGCTATCTGAAAGACGGCCGCACCAAGCGCAAAGGCGGCAGCCTGATGGGTGAAGTTTGCCCCGAGTGCGAACAGACCATCAGCTTCGAAGAGGGCTGCATGACCTGTCATTTCTGCGGGTTCACCAAGTGCAGCTGACCTGTGGCTCAGGCTGAAGGGTGAAGGTGTTCGGCGCAGGGTTCCTTGCTCGGCGGGATCGGGGCAAGGATCGATTGGCCGGCGAGCGGCCGGCTGCCTGCGATCACCTGCCGTGAGCGGCCGTTTGCCCGGCGGGTGTGGCCCACAGGTAGTCGGCCCATGTCAGTTCGGCGGCACCGCCGACGGGCGCCAGGTAGATGGTTTTGAAAGGGGCCGGGTTGCGCGCATGGGCCCGGTTGGGGATGCCGAATTTGCGGGTAATGTGCCCGTTGCCCACCAGTACCACCATCTTACCCGATCCCAGGTTGTCGGCCACGGCCGCGGCCATGGTGTCTTCCCAGGCGCACTGGGCTTCGTAGAAGTAGTCGAAATTCTCCCGGCCCGGCAGGGTGTGCATCTTGAAAATCTCCTCCACATAGGCGCGGTGCTCGGCGTTGCCGGTGTCGATGGCTGCCGGCAGGTGGCGGCGGTCTTCGTCTCCCAGGCTGGCGATCCCACCGGTGCCGATCTTGGCCGGGATGTGGAAGGGCAGGTTCAGGGCGATGATCCGCAGCCCTTTTTCCTTTGCATATTCCAGAATATCGCGGTACAGACCGAAGTCGTAGCGCCAGTTGGCATACCAGTGGGTTCGCTCTATGAAGGTCTGCTCGTCCATTTCGCCGGCCGACCACTGATCCAGTATCGCCTGGTAGGTGTGGTCGAACATCTCCATGCCGATGGCCAAATCCGGTGTGGTCTGTGCCACGGCGTCGACGATTTCCAGTTGAACGGCATGGTGGGCCGGGTTGGTGTGGGTCTCGCCGACATAGACGATGCGGGCCTGGGCCAGTTCGTCGAAGAGTTGCTTGCGGGAGACCACGGCCGGCGGGTCGGTTCGCAAGATGGTGTCTTCCATCAGACGGGTCGGGCTGTCCTTGATCGCGAGCGTCTTGGGTGTCACGGCGCATCCATTTAAATAGAGCAGGGTCAAGGCGGCCGCCACAGCGGTCAGACATCGCTGGGCCGCATCTCTTTTCCAGTGGGCGAACAGGTCGTGTGTCATCATCGGTCGGCTGTTCCCGGAGGACCGTTTGAAAGTTAAGTCAAAATCCGAACTGCTCTTCCGCAAGGCCTTTATCCCCTGGTACGACACGGAACCCGCCATGCTGCTGACCCTGGCTTTTGCCGTAGGGGCGTTGCTGTTTGGCATCAACGGCGTGGCCGCCGCCCTGGAAACCCCCGAATACCGTGCTTATGTGTGGGTTCCCGGTCTGCTGGCGATCCTGTCGTCGGCCCTTACCGTCAGCACCCTGGTGCGCCTGATCCGCCGAAGATGAGGCCGGGTGGGGCACCCGACGCCAATTCGGCCCCGTTTTTGAATTTGAAAGCGATCGTTGGATCCTATTTCAGCGTAGCGACGAAGTCCTGGTAGCTCATGCTCAGGTAGCTGTCGGAACCGATATACTTCAAGATGGTCAGCATCTCCTTGGCCGGTATGAAGCCGGGGCGATTGCCGATGCGGTCGCCCTTTTCCGAGATAAACCAGGTGCTGGGCAGCCCCTTGACATTGTAGTCGGCGGCAATCTCCTGCTCTCGGTCCGAGTTTACCGTGACGGGCACAAAGTTGCGGTTGACATAGGCAATGACGGTGGGGTCCTGAAAGGTCTCCTTTTCCATCTTGAGACAATAGCGGCACCAGTCGGCATTGAAGACCAGGAATACTTTTTTGTTTTCGGCCTCCCCTCGCTGACGGCCTTCGGCGTAGGACACCCACTGGATGCCGCCGTCGCCGGCCTGTGTCGCGGATGCGGCCATGGCGGCGCTGAGCACGGCAAACGCCAGGGCCGGGGCGATTAACATCGGGATCCATCGGTTTATCATAAGGTCGTGTTCCCTATACGCTGATGAGGTTGAGTTTATTGGTGACCAGAAGCAGGCCGAGGATCAGCAGCAGCACACCGGCGGTCACATTGATGTATTTTACCGACCAGGCCGCGCGACGCACAAACGTCAACAGTGAATTGACGAAAAACGACAGCAGCAGAAAAGGAACGGCCAGGCCGAGGGCATAGACGGCCAGCAGCCCGACGCCGTTGATCACCGTCTCCTGGTTGCTGGCGACGATGAGGATCGACCCCAAAAGGGGCCCGATGCACGGGCTCCACCCCGCCCCGAAGGCCATCCCCACGAAAAAGGTTCCCAACAGGTGCAGCGGTTTCTTGTGCACCGCCAGTCGGCGTTCGAATTCCAGCAGCCGAAACCGGAACAAGCCGGTCATGTGGATGCCGAAGAGGATGATCAGGATGCCGCCGACGACCCGGATCCAGTCCTGGTACTGGTAGACAGCGGCGCCCAGAAACGACGCCGATGCCCCCATGAGAATGAATACGACCGAGAAACCGAGTACATAACTCAGCGTTGCCCGGACCACGCGGGCCCTTACCGTCGTGCTGCCGGTGCGGGTCAGTTCTTCCAGCGACAGGCCGGAGATGAAGGTAAAATAAGCCGGGATCAACGGCAGGATACACGGTGAGAAAAACGACAGCAGGCCCGCGATCAACGCGGCGGGGTAGGAGATCGATTCGGTGAACATGCCTCTGTTCAATCCTTTGATGGTGTCGGCTGCCGGTATCTGAATCTGCCGGGATGCCGCGTCCCTGCCCGTTTGCCGGCCGCGCGCCGCTCTGACCTACCGGTCCGACGGGCTGCCGGTCTGGAGGGCCGCCGACCACCGGGTCCGGGGCCATGCCAGGACCCATGCCGCGGCGGCCAGGAGCAGCAGGTTCCGCAGGGTATTGAGAAAAATGTTCGACGGCGCCTGGGCCGACAGCGAAAAACAGCCGCAGGCGATGTTCAGGCCCCGGTAAGCGTTGTACAGATGGATGCCGACAAAGGCCACCATCATTGCGGCCACCGTCAGGGCGGCTCCCTTTTCCAGACGGCCGGCGATCAGGGCGATCCCGCACACGATCTCGACCCAGGGCAAGACCACGGTGGTCAGCGTCACCAGCGGCGGCGGCAGTAGGCGGTAGTTGGTCACAATGGCCGCCAAAGCCGAGGGGTCGGCGATTTTGCCGACACTGGAGAGGATGAAAACGGCGCCCAGTATGATCCTGACCGCGATGGTGACGTTGTTGACAGCGGCCGCTGAAAATAGTTTCAATTCAATCCCCGTTAAGATCGATGGCCAAGGTTGAGCCCTATCATAACCACACGGGGCGCTGTCGGCAAGTGTCAATGACGGCTCAGGGCTGCGTTTCACCGTTGGCAAAGTTCTTGATCATGGCCGCACCAAGCTCTTTGGAGCGGTTGGTGGCGGCTTCCACGGCGTTGATGAGGGTGGTGCGCAGACCGCCTTTTTCCAGGGTGTGCAGGCCGGCGATGGCGGTGCCGCCCGGCGAGGTCACCGAGTCTTTCAGCTCGCCGGGGTGAGCCTTGGTTTCCAGCAGCAGTTTGGCGGAGCCCAAAATCGTCTGGGACGCCAGTACGAGCGCATCCTTGCGGGAGAGCCCCACCTTGACGCCGGCGTCCGCCAGGGCGTCCACGATCATGAAAATATAGGCTGGACCACTGCCGCTCAAACCCGTGATGGCGTCCATCAGGTAGTTCTCCTTGAGGAAGATGGAGCGACCGACCGAATCGAAAATGGCCATGGCCAGTTTGATGTCTTCCGCCGTGGCGTGCCCGCCGGCGGCCACGCCGGTGGCCCCTTCACGAACGGCCACGGCCACGTTGGGCATGACCCGGATCAGCCGCAGGTCCTTGTTCAACAGGGCCTCGATAGCGGCCAGGGGCACGCCGGCGGCAATGGAGATGACCAGTTTGGTCATGTCCAGAAATGGGGCGGTCTCTTTGAGCACGCTGGCCATGATCTGCGGCTTGATGGCATAGATAACGATGTCGGCGGCCTGGACCACTTCGGTGTTGTCGGCTGTCGTCACCACATGGTATTTTTCGCCCACCGCCGCCAGTTGCTGTTCACTGGCGTCGGAACAGATGAGGTTGGCCGCCTGGGCAGCACCTGAGCGGATCAGACCGTCGATGAGGGCGCAGCCCATGTTCCCGGTGCCGACCATACCGATTTTTTTGTCGTTGAGCATGGATTTGGTCTCCTTGATCTGTTGATGCCGATGCAATCCGATCACCTACGTTTACAGGGCTAGCGTGTCAAGCAAAAACAGCTTTGACCGGTTTTCCGGCCGGTGAGCGACAGGTTTAAAAGCCTTGACTTATCGGTTCCGGAAATCATATTTTCGTGGTAGCGGGATGCCGCGTGCTCACGATCCAAGCGAAGCGAAGGGAAGGGTGACATGTACATTGTCGGCTATTTTCTGATGGCAGCGGCTAAAATAATGGATGTCGTGCTGTTGCTGTTCATGTGGGTGGTCATCTTTCGGGCCATCCTCTCCTGGGTCAATCCGGATCCTTACAACGCCATCGTGCGCTTCATCCACAATGTTACCGAGCCGATCCTCTACCCCATTCGTACGAAGCTGCCGATTCACTTCGGCGGCATCGACTTTTCCCCCATCATCGTTTTTCTGGTGATCATATTTTTACGGACGTTCGTGGTCAACAGCCTGATGCGCATGGCGGCATCGCTGATCTAGCCCAACGCAGACGGGAATGCCGTCATGAAATTGACGCCTTTGGACATACAGCAGCAGCAGTTCAAGGTCCGCTTCCGGGGATTCGACGTGCGCGAAGTCGATCGGTTTTTAGATCAGGCCGCCGAGGCCCTTTCGGCCATTCAGGAGCGCGCCAAACGGCAGGAGGAGGAGATCCGCCGCCTCAGGCTGGAAAAACAGGGCTACAAAGAGCGCGAGGAGACGTTCAAACGCGCCATGCTCAACTCCCAGAAAGTTCTCGAGCAGATGAAGGAAAACGCTCGTAAATCGGCCGAAATCATCATCGCCGACGCCGAGGTCAAGGCCGAAAAAATTCTTAACCGCGCCCACGGCCGCCTCTCGCAACTCCACGAGGACATCGCCGAACTCAAGCGCCAGCGTATCCAGATCGAAGTTCAGATCCGTGCGGTTCTGGATACCCACACCAGATTGCTGGAGGTCGGCAAGGAGGGCATGGACGCCGAAGACACTAAAATCAAGGTGTTGAACCCCTAGCCCCACCCCCCACCCCCCCCGCCGCGCAGCCGCACTGATATTCCGGCATCGATCTTGCTTGTTAAATGGCCATCATCGTGACATTCGGGTGTTTCGCCGACCTGCGGTCTGCGAACGCTGAATCGATAACCCACAGGAGATGATCATGGCCAAGATCGATGCCTTCTTCAAGCTCATGCATGAGCAGAACGCTTCCGACCTCCATCTGCTTTCCGGTCAACCACCGGCCCTGCGTATCCACGGCGACATCGAGCGGGTCAAATACAAGGTGCTGGACAACGACGATCTGCGGTCCATGCTCTATGAGATCACCCCTGAAGAGAAAGTCAAGCTGTTCGAAGAGACCGGGGATGTGGACTTCGGCTACGAAATTCCAGGCCTGGCGCGCTACCGGGCCAACTATTTCATGCAAAAAAACGGGATCGGGGCGGTGTTTCGCGAAATTCCCAGCACGGTCATGACCGCCGAACAGCTCGGCCTGCCGCCGGTGATCTCCAAACTGGCCTCGCTCCCCAGGGGGCTGGTCATCGTCACCGGGCCGACCGGTTCCGGAAAGAGCACGACCCTGGCGGCCATCATCGATGTGGCCAACCGCACCCGCAGCGACCATATCATCACGGTGGAGGATCCCATCGAGTTCGTTCACAAGAGCCGGGGCTGTCTGGTGAACCACCGCGAGGTGGGTCTGCACACCAAATCTTTCAGCGCTGCCCTGCGCGGCGCCCTGCGCGAGGACCCGGACGTCATTCTGGTCGGCGAGATGCGCGACCTGGAGACCATCTCTTTGGCCATCGAGGCCAGTGCCACCGGGCATCTGGTCTTTGGCACCCTGCACACCACCAGCGCACCCAAAACGGTCGACCGCATCGTGGAGGTCTTTCCGGCCCAGGAGCAGGCCCAGATACGGTCGACCCTGGCCGACGGTATTCGCGCGATCATCTCCCAGACCCTGTTCAAGCGTATCGACAAGAAGGGGCGCGTGCCGGCTCTGGAAATTCTCATCGCCACCCCGGCCGTGCGCAACCTGATCCGCGAATCCAAATCCCATCAGTTGCCGTCCATGATGCAAACCGGCAAGAAGTACGGCATGCAGCTGCTCGACGACGCCATCATGGACCTTTACAACAGGGGACGAATTTCCGCCGACGATGCCTACACCAAGGCCAACGACAAGGGCCGCTTCCGACCGCTGTTGAAATCGCCGCCCACCGATTTCACCGAAGCGTAACGAGGCCACGTTCCAGACGCTCAATGGCAGCCAATAGGGGAACGCTATGAAAAAACAGGAAATCGATCATATCCTGACCCGAATGCTGGACTCCCACAGCAATGTGTCCGATCTCAATCTCACTGTGGGAAAGCCGCTGCAGGTCGAAAGCTCCGGTGAGTTGGTACCGGTGGAGATCCATCCGGAAATCAGGGAATTGACGCCCTTTCAAACCGAAACCTTTGCCCTGAATCTGATCAATCAAGACCGGCGCCTGACCGAAACCTTGATCCAGACCGGGTCATGCGACCTTTCCTATGCCCTGCCCGGCAAGGCCCGGTTTCGAGTCAACATCTTCGCCCAAACCGGACACTACTCCATCGTTTTGAGAAAGCTGGAATCCAAGATTCCCACCATTCGGGACCTGAACCTGCCGGACGCGTTCTACAAGATTGCCAAGGAGCTGAACGGAATCGTATTCGTCACCGGCGCAACCGGTTCGGGCAAGTCCACCTCTCTGGCGGCAATTCTGGAAGAGATCAACGAAGCCCGATCGGTCCACGTGGTGACCCTGGAAGACCCCATCGAATACCAGCATCCCCACAAGAAGGCCACCTTCAACCAGCGCGAACTGGGTTCGGATTTCGACCATTTCCCCAATGGCCTCAGGGCGGCATTGCGCCAGGCGCCCAAGGTGATTCTGGTGGGTGAAATGCGGGACCGCGAAACGGTTGAGATCGGCCTGAACGCCGCCGAAACCGGCCACCTGGTGCTGACCACCCTGCACACCGTGGATGCCGGGCAGACCATCAACCGGATTTTGGGCATGTTCCCCAACGAGGAGGAGCGGCAGGTGCGGATCCGCCTGGCCGACACCCTGCGGTGGGTGGTCGGTCAGCGGCTCTTGCCCAAAATCGGCGGCGGGCGCGTGGCGGCCTTCGAAATCCTGTGCACCAACCTGCGCGTCAAGGATGCCATTCTCCACGGCGAGTCCGAGGGTAAGACCTTTTACGAAATCATGGAGGCCGGGCGGCCGTTCGGCATGACCACCTTCGACGAACACATCGTGGGGCTTTACGAACAGGGGCTGGTTACCCAAAAGACGGCCCTGGCCTATTCGTCGCACAAGGGTGTCGCCGGCCGCGGCATCGATCGGGTCAAGAGTGCGCGCGGCGAATCCACCACCGACATCGACAGCCTCGAGATCGACCGCCACTACGACAGGGGCTGACCCAGGCCGTGAGCGGCGCTGTTGGTCGGTTGCACGAGAAAAAAAATGGAAAGGATCGGTTGGGAAACCATGGAAATCATCTGTGAAGGCTGCCAGAGCAGGTTCAGGATTGCCGACGAAAAGCTTCCCGAGGGAAAAACCGCAACGTTGACGTGCCCCAAGTGCCGCAATCGCATCCGGGTGGCGCCGCCGGCTGACCCTGCCGACGGGCCGGCCAGCGCGGCGGTGCCGGAGGCCGATGCCCGCGCGATGCCGGTCGACAGCGAGGCGGATCTCTTTTCGTTCGACGAGGATGAGGTCGACAATTACGACGCGTCGGAAAAACCCTTCGATTTTGTCGAAGAAGAAGGCAAAACGGCCCTGCTGTGCGAGCCCGACCCGAAGATTAAAAAGGCCATTACCCGGGTGCTCGACGTGCTCGAGTACCATGTCACGGAGGTCAACAGCAGCCGTGAAGCCCTCAAAAACATGCGCTACCACAGCTACGATCTCATCGCCGTGAATGACTATTTTGACGCCACCAACCCGGAGGCCAACGGGGTGCTGATCTATCTGGAACGATTGAACATGGCCATTCGCCGCAACATCTTCGTCGTCATGATCACGCGCCACTTTCGAACCATGGACAACATGACCGCCTTCCAGAAGAGTGTCAACATGGTCGTCAATGTTGACAATATCGCCGATTTCGACAAGATCCTCAGGCGTGGCATGGCGGATTTCGGGATGTTTTATCAGGGGTACAAAGAGGTGCTGGCCTAAGGCTTCATCCTTCGTCACTGCGCAGTACCGTTAGCACACTGCCTCCGGCACCCGCGCCGGCGGGCACCTCAGGATTCGCCAGCCTTGATCACGGGGGTTATTCGAACCCGTCCGGAATGGCAGTTTTTGCGTGGCTTGCAAGGCCTTCGATCCTGGGGCGCGGGACCCGACTATTGCGCCGCAAGCGGGTCGGTACTGTTGCTGATCAGTCTCAGCCCCTCCAGGGTCAGCGAGGGCTCCACTTTCTGGATGCTGGCGGCCACATCGGCCATCAACGGTGCCAGCCCGCCGGTGGCCAGCACCATGGGGTCGCTGCCCATCTGACGCTTCATGCGCGCCACCATTCCATCCACCAGGCCGGCGTATCCGAAGATGATTCCCGATTTGATGCTGCTGGCGGTGTCCTTGCCCACGACCGCGGCCGGCCGTTCGAAAATCTCCACCCGCGGCAGTTTGGAGGCCTCTCGAAACAGGGCCTCGGAGGCGATCATGATCCCCGGGCTGATGGCGCCGCCCACGTATTCGCCATCTTCCGAAATCACATCGAACGTCGTGGCCGTCCCGAAGTCGATGACGATCAAGCCTTGCCGGTATTTGTGGTAGGCCGCCACGGAATTGACGATGCGGTCCGCCCCCAGTTCGGACGGGTTGTTGATTAAAATGGGCATGCCGGTAAACGAGCGGGCGTCTACCCACTGGGGGCGGTGGCCCAGATATTTCCGGCAGAACGAATCCAGAATCGTGACCATGGGTGGTACCACACAGGAGATCGCGGTTCGGCGGATGCTGCCGACATCGATCCCGCCGATGGCAAACAGGCTGTTGGCGATTACGTTGAATTCGTCTTCCGTCGTCTTGCGTTCGGTGCGGATGCGCCAATCCTTGACCAGCCGATCCTGGCGATAAATGCCCATAACCGTGTTGGTGTTGCCCACATCGATGACCAGTAGCATGGATGCCTCCGGGTTATTCGAGGATGATGACCGAAAATTTTTCAGGGCTGGCATTGACCAGTCTGGTTCGAACCGGCAGTTCGATGGCCGCCATGAGGGTGTGGGAGCCAGGATTCAGCCCCCTCAGGTTGATGCTGACGGCAAACCCGCGATGGTGTTCAATTCGCTTGACGATATTTTCCGGGCCGCTGACGATCAGCGTAATGGTGTCGGGGCGGATCTGAACCAAATTGGAAGCCGGCATGCCGGTGATCTTGATCGGAATGCGCTCCAGTACCCGGGTGACGATGCGTTCCACGATCTCGACATGGGCCAGGACGATGCGTCGGGGCGGCTGGGTCTCTATGGCTTCGGCAAGGTCCAGCGGCACCTCTTTTTTAAACGATTCAGCCGCGCCGGCCAGATCGATGGGCCGGGTTTTAACCGTGTCGATATTTTCCAGTTGGGAGGTCCTTCCGTTGAGGGTGATGCGGTCCGGTCTGAGGGATACGGTCTTTACGGCGAAGCCCGGTGCCAGGTTTCCCTCGAGTACCGCGACGACATCTACCGCCTTGCTCGACAGCGCCTCCAAACGAACGGTGACCGATCTGGACAACAGGGCGATGAGCGTCACCCGTCTGGGTAAAACGACATCGTCCGGATGGATGGCGACGGTGTGTGACCCCGGGCCCACGTCGGTCAGGTCCACCCGGCAACCGGTGTTTTCGGGACCGATGGCGTCGAGGGCCCTTGTCGTGCCGGAAACCACCACCTTGACCGACTGGCGCGACATCTCCATCAATGCCATGTCAGCGGCAAGATGCTGGGCCTCGACGGCGATGTCGACCACCATCTCCTTTTTGACGGACAGGGAAAGCACCGCCACGGTGATGGCGCCTACCAGGGGCGGAACCATCATCCAGCGAATCCACTGTTTGCCCGATGTCCGTGAAGGGGGGGAGGCCGGCGGGGTCATTGATGTCAAACCGATCGGATCGCATCGACAATGGACAAGGTCGTCCGGGTGCGGGCAACGTCGTGAACCCGGACGATGTGCGCGCCGTTAAGGGCCGCCGCGGCCACGGCGGCCTGGGTCCCCCGGGCCACGTCTTCGCCCAGGGGGTCCAGGTCTGGGTCTGCGGGGCCTTTGAGCAACTGGCGGATGAACATCTTGCGCGACGGGCCGACCAGCAGCGGGCTTTCCAGGTCGTGAAACCGCTCCAGATCGCGCAGAATCTGGAGATTGTGGCCGATCGTCTTGCCGAACCCGATGCCCGGGTCGACGATAAGGGATGCGCGCTGGACGCCGGCCGCGACCGCCCGCGCCAGGGCGTCAGCCAGAAACGCCCTGACATCGGCGATCAGGTCGTCGTAGACCGGCGCCACCTGCATGGTTTTGGGGGTGCCCTGCATGTGCATGAGGACCAGCGGAACACGGCAGCGGGCGGCCGTTGCGGCCATGGCCGGGTCCAAGCGCAGTGCGCTGACATCGTTGATGATGGTGGCGCCTGCCGCCACGGCCTGGCGGGCGACGGCGGCTTTGGTGGTGTCGATGGAAATCGGCACGGTCACCTGGCCGGCCAGGGCCTCGATGACCGGCAGCACGCGATCCAACTCCTCGGCTTCGCTGACGGCGTCTGAAAAGGGGCGGGTGGACTCGCCGCCGATGTCGAGGATGTCGGCCCCTTCGGCGGCCAGTCGCATTGCCTGGGCAACGGCGCGGTCGCGGTGGAAAAAACGCCCGCCGTCCGAAAACGAGTCGGGGGTGATGTTGACGATGCCCATGATCAGGGTCCGGGGACCCAGCGTCAGGGTGTGTGATCCGCAAGAAAGCGTGAAGAAAGGCATAGGCATCCGCTGCTATCGGCGGCGGTCCGTCCCGGTGGCTGGCGCAACCCCGCGACCCGATGCTGGGCCGTGCAAGCCGCAGCGCCTGCTAGTTGGGATCGCGCGACGAATCGTCCGCCTCCTGGGATTTTTCCGGGCCCTTTGCGGCCGTGGCTTGCCCATCGCTCTGGGTTGCGTCCGCTGCCTGGGGCGATGATGCCTGCACCGGCTCCGGCGGTTCGGCTGGAACCTCCTTGTCGACCGGCTTTTCAGGCAGATCGATGCCCGGTCGCACCTGGCGAATGAGCTCGTCCAGTTCGGCGCCCATGATGGTCTCTTTCTCCAACAGCGCTTCGGCCAGTTTGTGCAGCACATCCTGGTGCTCGGTCAAGACCGATTTGGCGCGCTCGTAGGCTCGCATGACCAGGTCGTTGACTTCCGCATCGATCTTGCGGGCGGTCTCTTCGGAGTAGTCGCGGTGCTGGGCGATCTCGCGGCCCAGAAATACCTGTTCTTCGTCCTTGGCGAACGAGAGCGGCCCCAGGGATTCGCTCATGCCCCAGCTGCGAATCATCTGCTGGGCCAGATCCGTGGCCTTTTTGATGTCGTTGGATGCCCCGGTGCTGATGCGGTTGAAGACGATCTCCTCGGCTACCCGCCCGCCGAAGGCGATGGCCAGCTCGGACTCCAGCTGGTCCTTGTAGCGAAAATCGCGCTCCTCGGGTAGAAACCAGGTCACCCCGGCCGCCCTGCCGCGGGGGATGATGGTGATCTTGTTGACCACATCGGTGCCGGGAATGAAACGCGCCACCAGCGCGTGGCCGCCCTCGTGGTAGGCCGTGGTCAGCCGGTCCTCCTCCCTGATGACCTTGGATTTTCTCTCCAGGCCCATGTAGACCTTGTCCTTGGAATCCTCGAAATCGATCATGTCGAGGCGTTCCTTGTCGCGCTTGGCGGCCAGCAAAGCCGCTTCGTTGACCAGGTTTTCCAGGTCGGCACCGGAGAAGCCGGGCGTGCCTTTGGCCAGTATGACCGGGTCAACATCGCTGTCGACGGGGGTGCGCTTCATGTGCACCCGCAGGATCTTTTCACGGCCCTTGATGTCCGGCAGCGACACGACCACCTGGCGATCGAAGCGGCCCGGGCGCAGCAGCGCCGGGTCCAGGACGTCGGGACGGTTGGTCGCCGAAATGAGAATAACCCCCTCGTTGGACTCGAACCCGTCCATTTCCACCAGCAGCTGGTTGAGGGTCTGCTCCCTTTCGTCGTGCCCCCCGCCCAGGCCGGCCCCGCGGTGCCTTCCCACAGCGTCGATTTCGTCGATAAAAATGATGCACGGGGCGTTTTTCTTGCCCTGGACGAACAGGTCGCGCACCCGCGATGCGCCCACGCCCACGAACATTTCGACAAAGTCGGAGCCGCTGATGCTGAAAAAGGGGACGCCCGCTTCGCCGGCAATGGCACGCGCCAGAAGGGTCTTACCGGTTCCTGGAGGACCCATGAGCAGTACTCCCTTGGGTATGCGTCCGCCCAGGCGGGTGAACTTCTTGGGGTCCCTGAGAAAATCGACGATTTCACCCAGTTCTTCCTTGGCCTCGTCGATGCCGGCCACATCCTCGAAGGTGACTTTTTCATGCTGGTCCGAGAGCAGTCGGGCCCGGCTTTTTCCGAACGACATGGCCTTGCCGCCGCCGCTTTGCATCTGGCGCATGAAAAAGATCCACACGCCGATGAGCACGATCATCGGAAACCACGACACCAGCACCGACATGTACCAGGGCGATTCGGCCGGCGGCTTGGCGTTGATGACGACGCCTTTGTCTTTCAGGCGCTGAATCAGGGCCGGATCCTGAGGAGCGTATATTTTGAAAGTGCTGCGGTTGAGATCCGTCACTCGGATTTCCTGGCCCTGAATCGTGACCTCAGCCACCCGGTCGGACTCCACCATGGACAAAAATTCGGAGTAGCTGATATCGTTCTGGGCGAGCTGCTGCTGATTGAACAGGTTGTACAGCATGACCATCAACAGGGTGATGACCAGCCACAGGGCCAGGTTCTTGTAAAATGGGTTCAAATGCTGGTTCCTCCTTGATGCGATTTGTGAATCGTCGCTTGGCCGATCCGCCGGCATGCTAAAATCATACTAACCACTATCGGGTGTCAAGCAAGAAATATTCAACCCCCAGGACATGCGATGTCACCGGCGTCACTTTGGCCTCGTCGCCCATGCGGTGCCCCACCAGCCAGATGATGCGCCGCCCGTCGGCCAGAACCGGGCAACGGGCGCGCGCATGGCGGGGAACGTGGTGGTCGATAAAGAACTTTTTCACCTTCTGGGAGCCGGCGGCCCCCAATGGGGTGAAGCGGTCGCCGGGCTGCACCTGTCGAACCTTTAGCGGCAGAGTGAGCCGGTCCAGGTCAAAATAGGCCCGGTTCCGGTCGACCCGCTCCCAGCCGGGGACGCGGTCCGGCCGGCAGGGGAAAAGGTGCAGGCCGATTCCCAAGGCCCGGATTTCAACGCGCTCGGGAAACGGGCCGGGGATGATGGCACCCGCAGTCGCGGGCGGGGCGACACGCTGGCCGTGCATCTTTCGGGGCCCACCCGCCTCGATCCAGAAGGTCAGGCGCTCGCCGACCCGCCGGACGCGGATACCGCCGGGCAGATGGCACTCCTTTTGGCCCCGGCGGCCGACAGTCAGGTGCAGCACGGCCTGGATGTGGCCAAAGCTGATGCGCCGCAAACTGCCGGCAAGCTCCGTCAGGGCCTGGCGGACCAATCGGCGCGCCAGGGCGACGGGGACGCCGGCCACCGCCGCGGTCGAAAGGGTGAGCAGGCCTCGATCGCGGGACATTCGGAACCGTCGGTAGCGTGCGGCGGTCATCGCCGCCATCCAGTCCTCCTCCGAGCGGACCAGATCGGCGGCCTGGTTCAGCTGATCGACGATGCGCGGGTTGTATTCGGCTGCCAGCTGCGGCAGCAGCCGGTGGCGGATGCGGTTGCGCACAAACCGCAGGTCGCTGTTGGTCGCATCACACGCGCAGACCAGGCCTTCCTGGCGCACGAAGGTTTCGATGGCCTCGCGCCGAGCGGTGATCAGCGGTCGTACGATGCGGCCTTCGCGTACCGGTGCGATGCCCGACAACCCGCGCGAGCCGGCGCCGCGCAGCAGGGCCATGAGCATCTGTTCGGCATTGTCGTCGGCATGGTGACCCAGGGCAAGTTTGTTGTAGCCTTCATCGATCATGATCTTGTTGAAAAATGCATAGCGCACGCGCCGGGCCGCTTCTTCCGGGGAGAGCCGCAGCTTGCGTTGTACCCGCGCCGCCTGCGCTCGTCCAAGATGGCAGGGGCACTGCAGCTGCTCTGCCGTGCGTCGGACCAGCTCGGCGTCTCTGATGCCCGCTTCACCGCGCAGGCAATGGTCGAGATGAGCCGCACCCAGCCGTATTTTCAGCTCGGACGCCAATCGGCTGAGCAGGTGAAGCAGCGCCATGGAGTCGGGACCGCCGGAGACCCCCACCAGCACCCGGTCTCCTGGCGAGACCATCGGGTGGGCGGCCAGCGTTTGGCGCAGCGCCGCCGCAAGGTCGACAGGCCGCGATGTCGTCGACGATGATCGCATGGATTCGGCAACTGTCCTTTATATAGGTCGTAGGTCGCCTGAGCGATATTTCCGATGTCGGCGGCCGCTCCGGTTTCCGTTCGGCAAGGCCCGGGTGTGCCACCACTGCCGGTCTAAGGCATGCCAACCGGGAAGTCAACACCGTAGGGATGGGGACAGTCAACCGTGATGGACCCGTAAAAGTCGAATTTTCGGCGGATGTATTCATTTCCGCTGGCCTGACGAAGATTAAGACCCTTTTACGAACCTGCCAACCTTGACGACGGCGGTGGGGTGTACTATAGGTGCAAGCGGTTGTGCTAGGCGGGGAGCCAGCGGTGCCCTGTACCCGAAATCCGCTTTATGCGGGGCTGAATCCCCCCCTTAGGCTCGGAACCGAGAAAATCGGGTCATGTTGGCCGGCCGCCGCGCAACAGACGGTCTCGAACCTCGTCAGGTCCGGAAGGAAGCAGCGATAAGGGATGCGGTCTGTGTCGTGGATCGATCCCGGCCAGATGGTGACACCAATTTTTCGGACCGGGTCGACGGGGGGTGCACAACCATCTCTCCCATCCGGGCTTTTGCCGCTTTCAACCTATCAGATTTATAATTAATTCTCATTGGCCGGGCCACATCGGGCCGTTTCTTGACAAGCCCTCATACAGTCTTATTATTTGACAACTTTGCGGGCCCGATTGCAATCAACGGCTTTGATTTCAAGCGGTTCTGGCAGTCGGGAACCCACCGGCCGCAAACAGGAAAGAATCCAGTCAAACCAGGAGAGTGACGGACTGATGGCACCAAAGAAAATTGTGATTGAAGACGAGATCGAACCCACACCGCCGGAGGGTGAGTCAACGCTTTCGGATTCAGAACCGGTTGACCATGCCCCGGTTGAGGAAGTGACGCCGCCAGCCGACCTTGAAGCCCAATTGGCGGCAGCCCTTGCCCAGGCGGATGAGTACCGCGACCGCATGCTCCGTATGGCCGCCGAGCTCGACAATTTCAAAAAACGGTCGACCCGTGAAATGGACGACCTGAGAAAATATGCCACCGAAAACCTGATACGGCAACTGCTCAGCGTGGTGGACAACTTGGAGCGGGCCGTCGAGTCAGCCGCGCCGAACGAGACCGACGAACAGGGGATACGCGACGGGGTCGTGCTGACCTTGCAGGAGGTCATGAAAATTCTGGAAAGGCATCACGTGACCCCGGTCGACGCGTTGGGCCAACCTTTCGACCCGGTCTACCATCAGGCCATGAGCCAGGAGCCGAGCGCCGATCAACCGCCCAATACCGTTGTCAAGGAATTTCAAAAGGGTTATCTGATCCACGATCGTCTGCTGCGGCCTGCCATGGTGGTGGTATCCAAGGCCGTCGACAGCGAGCCGGCGACGCAGCGCAAAATCAATACCAATGCATAACACATCATCTCAAGCATAGCTGAAGGTAAGGAGGAACATTTCATGGGCAAGATTATCGGAATCGATCTCGGTACCACCAACTCCTGCGTGGCCATCATGGAAGGCGGCGATGCCAAGGTAATCACCAACCCGGAAGGCGGCCGGACGACGCCCTCCATCGTGGCCGTCAGCGAAAGCGGCGAGCGCACCGTGGGTCAGATCGCCAAGCGGCAGGCCATTACCAATCCGGAGAACACGGTTTTTGCAGTCAAACGGCTGATCGGCCGCAAGTTCAATTCTCCCGAGGTACAGAAAGACATCAAAATTCTTCCTTACCACATCAAGGAGGCCAAAAACGGCGATGTCCGCATCGATTTGAGAGGCAAGCTCAACAGCCCGGCCGAGATCTCGTCGTTCATTCTGGCCCACATCAAAAAGTACGCCGAAGACTACCTGGGGGAAAAGGTGACCGATGCGGTGATCACCGTACCGGCCTACTTCAACGACAGCCAGCGTCAGGCCACCAAGGATGCCGGAAAAATCGCCGGCCTGAACGTGCTGCGGATCATCAATGAACCGACGGCCGCCTCGCTGGCCTACGGGCTGGACAAACGAAGCGAAGAGAAGATCGCCGTCTTCGATCTGGGTGGCGGCACTTTCGATATCTCCATCCTGGAGATCGGAGAGGGCGTGTTCGAAGTCAAGGCCACCAACGGCGACACCCACCTGGGCGGTGAGGATTTCGACCTGCGGCTGATCGATTACCTGGCCGACGAGTTCAAGAAAGACCAGGGCATCGACCTGAGATCCGACAAGATGGCCCTGCAGCGGCTCAAGGAGGCGGCCGAAAAGGCCAAGATGGAGCTCTCCTCCTCCATGGAGACCGACGTGAACCTGCCGTTCATCACCGCCGACGCCAGCGGCCCCAAACACCTCAACATCAAGATCACCCGCGCCAAGCTCGAAGGCCTGGTGGCCGATTTGCTCGACAAGCTCGAACCCCCCTGCCGCACGGCACTCAAGGATGCCGGCCTTTCCACCGGAGAGATCGACGAGGTCATCCTGGTGGGCGGCATGACCCGCATGCCGGCCGTTCAGGAACGGGTCAAATCGATATTCGGCAAGGAGCCGCATCAGGGCGTCAACCCCGACGAGGTCGTCGCCCTGGGTGCCGCCATTCAAGGCGGCGTGCTCAAGGGCGATGTCAAGGACGTCCTCCTTTTGGATGTGACGCCGCTCTCGCTGGGCATCGAAACGCTGGGTTCGGTCATGACCAAGCTGATCGAAAAGAACACTACCATCCCCACGCGCAAGAGCCAGGTTTTTTCCACGGCCGCCGACAGCCAGCCGGCGGTGTCCATTCACGTGCTGCAGGGCGAGCGCGAGATGGCCGGCGACAACAAGACCCTGGGGCGATTCGAACTGGTTGGCATCCCGCCGGCCCCCCGGGGCGTCCCCCAGATCGAGGTGACCTTCGACATCGACGCCAACGGCATCGTCAATGTCTCCGCCAAGGACATGGCGACCGGCAAGGAGCAGTCGATTCAGATCACGGCCTCCAGCGGCCTGTCCAAAGAGGAGATCGACAAGCTGGTCAAGGATGCCGAAATGCATGCCGACGAAGACAAAAAGAAGCGCGATCTGGTCGAGGCGCGCAACCACGCCGACACGCTGATTTACAGCACCGAGAAATCGTTGAAGGACCTGGGTGACAAGGTCGACAGCCAAACCCGCAGCAACATCGAAAGCGCCTCACAGGAGCTGAAAAAGGCCATGGAAGGAGACGACGTGGCCGAAATCCAGCGCCTGAGCGAAGCCCTGACCCAGGCCTCCCACAAGGTGGCCGAGGCCATGTACAAGCAGGCCTCCGAAGCCGGTGGCGCTGAATCGGCCGGGCCGGGGGGCGATGCCGCCGGTGCGGAAAGCGGCGCTGATGACGATGTGGTCGATGCCGATTTCGAAGAGGTCAACGACAAGAAGTAAAATGGCCTAAACATCCAAAGGGGCCGCGCGTCCGAATTTTTAATCGGACGCGCGGCCCCTTTTTTGTTTCCTTCAGAGCTTGAAACGCTGCGCCTGTCCGGCATACCGCTGGCGAAGCCTGGGTTTTTCGATCTTGCCGGTGGGATTGCGCGGCACCTCGCCGAAGATGATCTTGCGCGGCCGTTTGTAGCGCGCCAGGGCGCTGCAGAACTCCTCCACCTGCGCTTTGGTAAGTTCCCGCCCGGGCTTGACCTTGACGATGGCCGTGGCGATCTCCCCCAATCGCAGGCTGGGCAGCCCGATCACGGCCACGTCCTGGATGGCCGGGTGTCCCATGAGAAAATCCTCGATCTCGACCGGGTAGATGTTCTCACCACCGGTGATGACCACATCTTTTTTGCGGTCGACCAGCCAGATGAAGCCGTCCTCGTCCTGCCTGGCCACATCCCCGGTGAGCAGCCAGCCGTTGACGATCGTGTCGGCGGTTGCCTCGGGGTTTCGAAAATAGGCTTTCATCACCCCGGGGCCCTTGACGATCAGTTCGCCGGGCGATCCCCGGCGGACCGGTTCCAAGCGCTCGTCGACAATGCGAAACTCCCAGTCAAAGCCGGGGACGCCGATGGCGCCGACCTTGTGCATGTTTTCCATGCCCAGGTGGATGCATCCGGGCCCGGTGCTCTCGGTGAGGCCATAGTTGGTGTCATACTGGTGCCCGGGGAAAATCTTGTGCCACTCCCGAATCAGGCTCGATGGCACCGGCTGGGCGCCGATATGCATCAGCCGCCATTGCTCCAGGCGATAGTGATTCAGCTTCAACTCCCCGCTCTCGATGGCGAACAACAGGTCCAGGGCCCAGGGCACCAGGAGCCACACGATGGTCACCTGCTCCTCGGAAACGGCCTCCAAAATCCAGTGCGGCTCGATGCCCTTTAGGATGACGGCCCGGGCACCCACGATGAAGTTGCCGAACCAGTGCATCTTGGCGCCGGTGTGGTACAGCGGGGGAATACACAAAAAGTTGTCGGTGTGGGTCTGGTTGTGGTGCCGGTTTTCCACGTAGCAGGCGTGTTCCAGATTGCGGTGGGTCAACAAGGTGGCCTTGGGGGTGCCGGTGGTCCCCGAGGTGAAATACAAGGCGGCCTCATCGCAGATCTCCAGGGAGACCTGCGGATCCACGGCCGGGGTGTCGGCGACCAGGCTCTGGAGGGATTCGGCCCAGTGCGGCCGCAAGGATTCGGGGCCGGAAAAAACGAAGGTGCTTACGTGGCGTTCGATCTGATGGCGGATGGCCGACACCCGGTCTATGAACTCCGCGCCGAAGATAAAGGCCTTGGCCTCGGCGGTGCGGGTGCAGTCGGCGATGGTCTGGGCCACGAACCGAAAGTTCAGCGGCACCGCCCAGGCGCCGGTTCTGAGAATGCCGAAATAGGCCGGCAGCCAGTCGATGCCGTTCATCATCAGGTGCACGACGCGATCCCCTTTGGAAACGCCCCTTTCCATCAAGGCCCGGGCGATGGCGTTGGCCTGGTCGTCGAAGGTCTGCCAGGTGATTTCAACCCGGCGGTTGCGGGCCGGTTCCCGCTCGACCAGCGCAACTTCGCCTCCGTACAAGCGCGCGTTTCTGGCAAGGATTTCGGTAATGAGCATGGTGGTTTTCCCCGTGTGTGGTCGCTGCCGGCCGGGTCGGTGCGCTGAATGGTTGCCCGTGCTTTTCCAGCGAAGGGCCATTAGCAGAATGCCGCCGGATGGTCAAGGATGCCCGGCCGCCGTCGACCGGGCCTGGCCGGTGAAAAAGGGGGCGGTGCAAACAAACGCCTTGCGGCAATCGGCGTGCCGGTGCAGGCAACCGCTGGGCGGCAGGGATAAAATATGGGTTGAATCTTGCCTCTCTTTTCACTAAAATGCGCCTTTCACCCAGGTGGCCCACTCAACCCTCAACATCATGAAAGATGCCCTGAATGAAAGTACTGGTCAGCGACAATCTCGGCGAAGATGGGATTCGGATGTTTCAGGAGGCGCCCGGCATTGAGGTGGACGTGAACACGGGCCTGGAACCGGAAGCACTCAAAGCGATCATCGCCGGCTACGATGCGCTGGTGATCCGCAGCGCCACCAAGGTGACCGACGATCTGCTGCAGGCCGCCGCGCGGCTCAAGGTGGTGGGACGGGCCGGGATCGGTCTGGACAACGTCGACATTCCGGCCGCCACCCGGCGCGGGGTGGTGGTCATGAACACCCCCACCGGCAACGTGGTCACCACGGCCGAGCATGCCATCGCCATGATGCTCTCGTTGACGCGCAATATTCCCGCGGGGACGGCCTCTTTGCGCCAAGGCCGGTGGGAGAAAAAGAACCTCCAGGGGCGTGAAATATTCAACAAGGTTCTGGGGGTCATCGGCTACGGCAAGATCGGTGCGATCGTCGCCGACCGGGCCCGCGGCCTGAGGATGAACGTGATCATCCACGACCCGTTCGTCACGCCCGAGCAGATCGAAAAGGCCGGTTTCGAGTGCGTCGATCTGGATGGCCTGTATGCGCGTGCCGACTACATCAGCGTGCATGTTCCCAAACTGAAGAACACGGTCGGGCTGATCGACAAGACCGCCTTCGACAAGATGAAGCCCGGGGTGATGGTGATCAACTGCGCCCGCGGCGGCATCGTCAACGAAAGTGACCTTTACGAGGCCATCGTCAGCGGCAAAGTGGCCGGTGCGGCCCTGGACGTGTTCGAAACCGAACCGCCGGGCGCCACCCCGCTGATCACCCACGAGCGCGTGATCTGTACCCCTCATCTGGGCGCATCCACCCGGGAGGCGCAGACCAACGTGGCGGTCGCCATCGCCCGGCAGATCATCGACTTTCTGACCTCCGGCACGGTGGTCAACGCGGTCAATATGCCGTCGGTCTCCGGTGAGGTGCTGGAAAAGATCGGGCCTTACCTGGCCTTGGCCGATCGCATGGGATGCCTGCAGGCCCAGCTGGTCAAAGGGCCCATCAAAGAGGTGATCGTCGAGTTCAAGGGTGATTTCCGCGATCTGGATCTCTCGCCGGTGCCCACCGCGGTGCTCAAGGGCATTTTGACGCCGGTGGTCAAGGACGACGTCAATTTTGTCAACGCCCAGGTGATGGCCCAGCAGCGCGGCATGAAGGTGACCGAAACCAGCAGCGCCGAATCGGATTACTATGTCAACCAGATTACCGTCCGGGTCATCACGACCGAGATGGAGAGTGTTGTGTCGGGCACGATCTTCGGCAAAAAGGACCCGCGGATCGTCAAAATCGGCAAGTTCCGGCTGGAGATGACGCCCCACGGTCACATGGCCTTGATCCAGAATATCGACAAGCCCGGCTCCATCGGAGAGATCGGCACGACCCTGGGCAGACATGGGATCAACATCGGCCGGATGCAGGTGGGCCAGGAAGAGGAGGGCGATCGAAACATCATTTTTCTGACCACGGATACCCCCATTCCCGAGGCGGTAGTGGAAGAGTTGCGGCAACTCTCGCTGGTCAAGACGGTCACGCCGCTGGAATTTTAGAGGAGTGCTTCCCATGACTGACGAAACGCAGGCCAAGACAGATAAGAACGGACCCGGCGACCCACCGAAGCGCGGCGCGTCTCCCCCTTTGCCGGCCATCAACTTTGCGACCTTCATTTTTTCCCTCAACTCATCGGCCCTGGTTCAGCTGGGGATGATGGCGGATCCGACCACCGGTGAGACCAGCAAGAACCTGCCGCTGGCCAAGCAGACCATCGACATCATCTCCATGCTTGAAGAAAAGACGCGCGGCAACCTGCAGGCCGACGAGGCGGCAATGATCAAGAACATCCTCTACGACCTTCGGATTCATTACGTCAAGGAGCGCCGCTAGTCGGAATCCATCCCCGAGACCGGCGATGGGGGCACCCATAAAATGGACGACCAAGGGGTGCCGGCGCCCATACCGCCGGCAGGCCCGGGTTTGACCCTGGGCATGGCTTGATCGCGCCCACCCGGCTTTGGGTTGGACAGATGGTTACCCTCACGTGCGGCGGACCCGGCATGGCACCCATTCGCGTAGCGGCACCAGCCAAGATCAACCTGTTTTTGCACATCACCGGCAAACGCCCCGACGGATATCACAACCTTTTATCGCTGATGTGCCCAATCGGTTTGTACGACACCCTTGTTTTCACCCCGGCAGCGGGCGGGAAGGTCACCTGCGACCACCCCGATGTCCCCCAGGATGAATCCAATATGGCGGCCCGTTCGGTGCGATTGTTCATGGAAACGGTGTTTGCCAACAGCGGCGGCACGCGATCGGAATTTTCGATTCAGATCGAAAAGAGGATTCCCGTCGGCGCCGGTCTCGGCGGCGGCAGCAGCGACGCCGCGGCCGTTTTGACATTCCTCAACGATCACTACGGGCAACCGCTTTCCAGACCGGCTTTGATGGCCCTGGGCGCTCGAATCGGTGCCGATGTCCCCTTTTTTATTTTCGGTGCCCCGGCCCTGGCATCCGGAATCGGTGACCGGCTCGAACCCGTTGCCGGCCTGACGCCGCAGTGTGCCCTGCTGGTCTATCCGAACCGGGTGGTATCGACGGCCTGGGTCTACAAAAATCTGAATTTAAGATTGACAAAAGACGAAAAAGAACTTAGAAAATTGCACTTTAATGGCCGATATTTCAATGCTGCCGAACATCTGGTCAACGATCTGGAGCCGGTGACTGCCAAGGCATTTCCGGTCATCACACAGATCAAACGCTGGTTGCTGGCCAACGGAGCGGACGGTGCCATGATGGCCGGCAGTGGATCAACCGTTTTCGGACTGTATGCGAACCACGAACGGGCCACAATGGCCCGTTCAGCCTTGTGTAACCATCGGCAAGGTCACGACTGGAGCGTTTTTGTTGCCGACCTGCTGATTTAGGGTTTGGGGTGGTCGCGTTTCGGCATCCGGCTGCCGGCATTTTCCGCTGGGGCGTCGTCAAGTGGAAAGACACAGGATTTTGGTTCCTGCATTCGGAGGTTCGAATCCTCCCGCCCCAGCCAACCACATCGAATAGGAGTGACATTTACAAAGTGGCACCTACGGCCCGCGATTTCTGCATATTCACCGGGAATTCCAATCCGGACCTGGCGGCCAAGATCTGCGCCTACCTGGACCGGCCGCTTTGTGGCGCCCTGGTCAAGCGCTTCAGTGACGGAGAAATCCAGATCGAAATCGAAGAAAACGTTCGCACCAAGGATGTTTTTATCATCCAATCCACCTGCGATCCGGTCAACGACAACCTGGTTGAACTGCTCCTGATGGTGGATGCGCTCAAGCGGGCCTCGGCGCGCCGTATCACCGCGGTCATCCCCTATTACGGGTATGCCCGTCAGGACAAGAAGGTGGCCCCCCGGGTACCGATCAGCGCCAAGCTGGTGGCCGACCTGCTGACCTCCGCCGGTGCGACGCGGGTGATCACCATGGATCTGCACGCCGGTCAGATCCAGGGGTTTTTCGATATACCGGTGGACAACCTCTATGCGGCACCGGTGCTGCTCGAATACATCAAGCGACACTTCAATTCCGACCTGGTGATCGTGTCGCCCGATGCCGGCGGCGTGGAGCGGGCCCGCGCTTTTGCCAAACGGCTCAACGCCGGCCTGGCCATCGTGGACAAACGGCGTTCGGCGCCCAACCAGGCCCGGGCCATGGCCGTCATCGGCGACGTCGAGGGCAAAACCGTGATCATCCAGGACGACATGATCGATACCGCCGGCACCCTTACCGAAGCCGTCAAGGCGATTACCGCCAAAGGCGCCCGGGAAGTGCACGCCTGCTGCGCCCACCCGGTGCTTTCCGGGCCGGCCGTGGACCGGATCATGTCGTCGCCGATTACCAGCGTGGTCTGCACCGACACGATCCCGTTGAAGGCTAACGCCGCCGCGTGTGAAAAGATCAAAGTACTCTCCATTTCCGGACTGGTGGGCGAGGCCATCATCAGAAGCTACAGCGGGGATTCAGTGACATCCCTGTTTGTATAATGCAATTTCAAGGAGGAATGAACCGTTGGAAATACTGAATCTGAAAGTGCACCCGCGCGAGGCGGTCGGCAACGGACCTGCGCGCGTGCTGCGAAGCGAGGAGAAGATCCCCGCCGTCCTATATGGCCCCAAAACCGAGCCGCTCAAGCTGGCCGTCGACAAGCTGGAGCTGGAGCCTGTTTTTAAAGCGGGCGCCGCCAGCCAGAAACTGTTCAACCTGCAGATCGAGGGTTCCGACGGCGGCCGCAAGGTCATGATCAAGGAGATGCAGCGACACCCCGTTTCCCGCCATCTGCTTCACATGGACTTTTACGAAGTTTCCATGGACCAAAAGCTCAAGGTGATGGTCCCTGTGGTCACCACCGGCGAGAGCGTCGGTGTCAAGATGGGCGGCATGCTGCAGATCATCCGTCGCGAACTCGAAGTCTTCAGCCTGCCCGACCGGATCCCCGAGAGCATCACCATCGACGTCAGCGACCTTGACATCGGCGACTCCTTTCACGTCGAAGACCTTGAACTGGAAGCGGATCTCGAAATTCCGGCCGAGGTCAACTTTACGATTCTGACGGTGCTCAGCCCGATGGCCGAGGAAGTCGAAGAAACCGAAGAAGCCGAAGAGGGCGAGCTGGAGGAGGGTGAAGCGGGCGAAGCGGTTGAAGTGACGGGGGAAACGCCTGCCGAATCGTGACCAAGGCAGCCGTAACAGCAACCGATGGCGACAAGTCCGTTCTGCGTCGCTGTGGCTGATATCCACAAACGACTGATCGTCGGCCTGGGCAACCCGGGCGTGGCTTATGCCCACCATCGCCACAACGTCGGATTTATGGTGGTTGACCGCCTGGTGGCCAAACATGGACTGACCGCCAGGCCTGGCCCTGCCAATGCCGCGGTTGCCAGGGGCACGATCGCCGACACACCGGTGATCGCAGCCAAACCGCTGGCTTACATGAACCGCTCCGGCGGGCCGATATCCGAAATTGTTCACGGCTGTGGGATTCAATGCGAGGAGATGGTCGTCATCCACGATGACATTGACCTTGCTTATGAAAGAATAAAAATCAAAGAGAAAGGGGGGGATGGAGGACACAATGGGTTAAGGTCCCTGATCGACGCTCTGGGGACCGACGCTTTTGTGAGGCTGCGGATGGGCGTCGGACGGCCGCTGGCAAACATTGGGGTGGTGGAACACGTTCTGGGTGACTTCGATGCCACGCAGCGAATTCATCTGGAAGCGTTTCTGTCACGGGCCACTGCGGCTGTCGAAACGATCCTTTGCCACGGTGCAAGGGAGGCCATGAACCGGTTTAATCGCCAACCTAAAAACCACGTTTAACAACCAAATGGAGGAACGTATGGACGCTGTCATGAGCAATATACCGCTCGCGTGTACGCTAGTCGGTGTTATTGGGGTACTTTTTTCGATTATTCTCGCGGGCATCGTCAAAAGCGCGCCTGCCGGAAACGAGAAAATGCAAGCCATCGCCGGTGCCATCCAGGAAGGCGCCATCGCTTACCTGAACCGCCAGCTCAAGAGCATGGGCATCGCCGGCATCATCATATTCGGTATCATCTTTGCCACCATGGGCGTCAAGACCGCAATGGGGTTTCTGATCGGCGCCGTGGCCTCCTTTATGGCCGGTTACATCGGCATGCGCGTGTCCGTTTTGGCCAACGTGCGTACCGCTGAAGCCGCCAAGAAGGGAATGGCCGCCGGCCTCTCCATGGCCTTCAAGGGCGGCTCCGTAACCGGTATGATCGTTGCCGGTCTGGCCCTGACCTCGGTGGCCGGCTACTACACGGTCACCCACGACGTCATCGCGCTGGTCGCCCTCGGTTTCGGCGGCAGCCTGATTTCCATCTTCGCTCGTCTGGGCGGCGGTATCTTCACCAAGGGCGCCGACGTGGGCGCCGACCTGGTGGGTAAGGTCGAAGCGGGCATCCCCGAAGACGATCCCCGCAACCCGGCCACCATCGCCGACAACGTGGGCGACAACGTGGGCGACTGCGCCGGTATGGCCGCCGACCTGTTCGAGACTTATGCCGTCACCGCCGTGGCCGCCATGCTGATCGGCCACCTGCTGTTTCCGAATGCCCCCATGGCCACCGAGTTTCCGTTGATTCTGGGCGCCATCTCCATCATCGCCTCCATGATCGCGGTTTTCTTTGTCCGTCTGGGCAGCGGCGGCTACATCATGGGCGCCCTTTACAAGGGCATGTTCGGGTCCGCCATTCTGGCCGCCATCGCCTTTTATTTCGCCTGCCAGAAGTTCATGGGCGGTGTGGGTGAACTTTCCGCCATGAACATTTACTACTGTACCCTGATCGGTCTGGTCCTGACGGTCGTGATCGTCATCATCACCGAATACTACACCGGTATTTACGGGCCGGTTAAAAGCATCGCCGAGGCCTCCACCACCGGACACGGCACCAACATCATCGCCGGTCTGGGCGTTTCCATGCAGGCTACCGCCGCACCGGTACTGGCCATTTGTGCTGGCCATTTATTTGGCCTTTCACTTTGCCGGTCTCTACGGCATCGCCATGGCCGCCATGTCCATGCTCTCCATGACCGGTATGGTCATCGCCATCGACGCCTACGGCCCCATCACCGACAACGCCGGCGGGATCGCCGAAATGGCTGAAATGGACGAGAGCGTCCGCGCCGTCACCGATCCTCTGGATGCGGTCGGCAACACCACCAAGGCCGTCACCAAGGGATACGCCATCGGCTCCGCCGGTCTGGCCGCCCTGGTGCTGTTTGCCGCCTACGTCATGGAGTTCAGCATGCAGGGCGCCGAGAAGGCCATCCGGTTCGACCTGTCGGACGTGAACGTCATCATCGGCCTGTTCATCGGCGGCCTGCTGCCCTACCTGTTCGCCTCCATCGCCATGAAAGCGGTCGGTAAAGCCGGCGGCGCCGTGGTCGAGGAAGTCCGTCGTCAGTTCCGCGAAATTCCGGGCATCATGGAAGGCACCGCCAAGCCGGATTACGGTGCCTGTGTGGACATCGTCACCAAGTTCGCCCTCAAAGAGATGCTGGTACCGGCTCTGCTGCCCGTGGTCGCCCCCCTGCTGGTGGGCTTTTCTGCTGGGTAAAGTCGCCCTGGGCGGCCTGCTGATCGGCTCCATCGTTACGGGTGTGTTCGTGGCCATTTCCATGACCACCGGTGGCGCTGCCTGGGACAATGCCAAGAAATACATTGAAGACGGTCACCTGGGTGGCAAGGGCTCCGATGCCCACCACGCCGCCGTTACCGGTGACACCGTCGGCGACCCCTACAAGGATACCGCCGGCCCGGCTGTCAACCCGATGATCAAGATTCTCAACGTTGTGGCCCTGCTGATGGTACCGTTCCTGATGTAGTCACGGTCGTCGTTTGACCGTTCAGCATCGCCTGATCCAAAAGGATTGGCGCCAGCCGGCGCCAATCCTTTTTTTATTGATTATTGCCCGGTGCAGTGGTATATATTGCTATTCCATGCGGTTATTATTTGCTCTCCCAAGCAGGCGGCGGGGGCATCTTGCCAGGGAATACAATGCTGACGGGTCCGCCTGTTTCCCCCGGTTCGACGATTGGCGCAAACCCCGCGCAAGATGGATTAACCCTGATCACTGGTACCTACATGGCAGACAAATCGGTCAACAATATATCCAAGGGTGCGGCGTCTCAAAGACGGTTCAAGGTCGGCGATCTGGCCGTATACCCGGCCCACGGCGTGGGGCGTATCGAATCCATCGAAACCAAGGTCGTAAACGGTGAGGAGCATGATTTCTACATCATGAAGATCATCGAAAATGCGATGGTGATCATGATTCCCACCTGGAATGTGGAGTCGGTTGGGTTGCGCGACGTGATCCAAAAAAAAGACATTCCCAAGATCTTCGATGTGATGCGCTCACGGCAGGAACAGTCCCTGGACAACCAGACCTGGAACCGACGCTACCGGGAGTACATGGAGAAGATCAAGACCGGTTCGCTGTTCGAGGTGGCCGAGGTGTTCAGAGACCTCTCCCTGCTCAAGACCACCAAAGACCTCTCTTTTGGCGAACGCAAGCTTTACGACACCGCGCAGAATCTGCTGGTCAAGGAACTCTCCACCGCCAAAAACAAGAATGAAACGGCCGTTTTGAAGGAGATCGAGGCCCTGTTCAAAACCGGCGAGGCCTGACACCGCCGCGCGCATGCCCTGCCCACCAACCCGCACCTTCACCTTTCGCGTCGCCAACACCCACGCCGGCAAGCGCCTTGACAGCCTGATTGCCGAGCAGGTTGACCAGTGTTCGCGCTCGTTTGCTGCAAGCCTGATCCGGCAGGGGGCCGTCACCATCGACGGCTTGCCCCAAAAGCCAAGCTACCTGGCAAAGGCGGGTCAGCTGGTTCGGGGAACGATCACCGCGCCGACGACACCCGCTTTTGTTCCCCAAGCCATCGCCCTGCAGATCCTCTACGAGGACGCCGACCTGGTGGCGGTCAACAAGGCCCCTGGCATGGTGGTCCATCCCGCACCCGGCCACAGCCGCGATACGCTGGCCAATGCCCTGATGCATCACTGCCCGGATTTGCCCGGTATCTGCGGCGGCCTGCGGCCGGGAATCGTCCACCGGCTGGACAAGGACACCTCCGGGGTGATGGTGGTGGCCAAGACCGATCTGGCCATGCGTCATCTGGCCGGCCAGTTCAAATCCCGGCAGGTCCGCAAGCATTACCTGGCCCTGGTGTACGGTGTCTTGCAGACGGACAGCGGCAGGGTCGACCGTCCGATTGGCCGGCATCCGCAGGATCGCAAAAAAATGTCGGTCATCACGCGCTCACCGAAAGGCGCCTTGACCCTGTGGCGTGTGCAAGAGCGCCTGGCCGGCGCCACGTTGCTGGAACTGGACATCCGGACCGGTCGAACCCATCAGATTCGGGTGCACTGCCTGAATTTGGGCCACCCGATCATCGGCGATCCCGTCTATCGTCAGCGGGGTGCCGTGAAGCAGATGGCTGCCGCCGCGCCCGGTCTGGCGGCGGTGGTTGGCTCGATCGACCGGCAGATGCTGCATGCCTGGAAACTGGGCATCACCCATCCGGCCAGCGGTGCCCCGTTGCTTCTGAGCGCACCGCTGCCCGACGACATGGCGGGCTTGATCGAAACACTTCGCTGCCGACCCCCCCTGTCATAAAAAAACGGTGCCACCGGAGAGTCCGGCGGCACCGTTTTCATCTGAAAGCGTCCGGGTCAAGCGGCGTTCTGGCGCTGTTTGTCGATGACCCCCACATCGTAGCAGACACGGCAGCAATTGAGGCAGCGGCCGGATTCGTAGCGGGCATCGGCCTCGGAGATGACCTGATCCACCTCGATCATGCTGTCGATGCGTTCGGCCACGGGCAGTTCGGGCATGGGCGTGCGTTTGGATTTGGTCACACCGGGAACAGAGCTGAACAGTGACTCGGGAATGTGCCGCTTGCGCAGCGATTTGGGCGATCCTTTGACCTGTTCGCCGGTGATGTACTGGTGAATGGAGCGCGCCGCCCGCCGGCCGCCACCGATGGCGTCCACCACCAGGGCCGGACCAGTGGCCACGTCGCCGCCGGTGAACAGGTAGGGCACGCTGCACTGCAGGGTCTCCGGGTCGTTGTCGAAGGTGTTCCAGCGCGTAATGGCGATGTTCTCCTTGTCCTGCTCATCCGCCATGAAACCGACGTCGGGCTGCTGGCTGATGGCCGAGATGACCATGTCGACGTCGAGGATGGTCTCCGACCCCTCGACCGGAACCGGCCGGCGGCGTCCGCTGGCGTCGGGCTCACCCAGTTCCATCTGCAGGTACTCCAGACCCTTGACGTTGCCCTGACCGTCGTCGATGACCCGCGTGGGTGCCGCCAGGAACTGGAACTTGACGCCTTCGTGTTCGGCGGCCACAATTTCGACTTCGTTGGCGGGCATCTCCTTGCGGGTGCGCCGATAGACGATGTAGACCTCCTCGCAGCCCAGGCGCAGCAGGGTGCGCACGCAGTCGATGGCCGAGTTGCCGCCGCCCACGACCGCGGCCCGCTTGCCCACCGGGATCCGCTTTTCGGGGTGGTTGGCCACGTTGGACAGAAAGTTGATGCCCTGCCAGACGCCCTTGAGGTCTTCGCCCTTGATGCCCAGGGTGTAGTCCTTCCAGGCGCCGATACCCATGAAGATGGCATCAAAGCCCTCTTCGCGCAGGGATTGGATCGTAAAGTCCTTGCCCAGGACGGTGTTGTAGTGCGCGTCGATGCCCAGGTTCAAGATTCCTTCGACCTCCCAATCCAGCACCTCGTCCGGCAGGCGGTATTCGGGAATTCCGTAGCGTGTGATGCCGCCGAGTTTGGACATGGCTTCATAGATCGTGGGGTGGTGGCCCAGGCGCCTTAAGAAGTAGGCGCAGCTGAGACCGGCCGGTCCGCCGCCGATGACGGCCACGCGCTTGCCGGTGTCCGGCGCGCAGGCAGATCGGGTAACGGCGCCCGCTGTTCATCTCGTAGTCGGCCACGAAGCGTTTGAGCTGGTTGATGGAAACGGGCTCGTCGTCTTCGATCTCCCGGCGGCAGTAGTTTTCGCAAGGGTGCGGGCAGACCCGTCCGCAACTGAGCAGCAGCGGATTGCGCTCCCGAATGGTGTTGACGGCGCCTTCGTAGTCGCCCTCGCGGATCAGGCGGATGTATTTGGGAATGTCGATTTCGGCCGGGCAGGTCTGCTGGCAGGGGGCCAGGGCCTGGTCTTCCTGGTTGAACACCAGCAGTCGCTGGGACATGGTCTTGACCGAGAGCAGACCTTTGGGGCAGGCCGCCTCGCAGGCGCCGCAGCCGACGCACTTGAATTCATCGATCACCGGAAAGCCCTGGGGACCCATGTGGATGGCGTCGAACTGGCAGGACTGCACGCAGTCGCCCATTCCCATGCAGCCGATCGAGCATACCCGCTGGCCGCCGTACAGGGTCGCCATGGCGGCGCAGGACATGGCGCCGTTGTAAATGAACTTGTCGGCGGCCCGGTCGCCGCCGCTGCAGGCGTTGAGGGACTTGAGCGGCTCGGCCGTACCCGGATCGACGCCCATGACACCGGCGATGTTGACGGCGGCCTCCGAATCGGCCGCCACGCAGATGCTGGGGGCGGCTTTGCCCTCGACGATCGCCACGGCGGCGGCGCCGCACCCGGCGTAGCCGCATCCGCCGCAGTTGGCACCGGCCAGAAAGTATTCCACTTCGGCGATACGCGGGTCCTCGTAAACATAAAAGACTTTGGAGGCGACACTGAGGATGATGCCGCAGGTCGCACCAATGCCCAACATAACGATGATTGCGATGGTCACGAAAACCTCCTTGAATCGAGATCGAAGATTAAAAAACCGCTTGGAACACGGGCGCTCCAAACGGTTTCTTGTCAATCCGAGTGAGCCGTTGCTCCTATCAAGCGCCGAATGCCAAGCCTAAACCATGCCCCGGAAGGCATAAAAGCTCAACGAAATGGCACCTGCCGTGATCAGGGCGATGGAGGTGTCCTGCAGCGGTTTGGGCACCCGGGCCAGCAAGATGCGTTCGCGCAGGCCGGCGAAGATGATCAGCGCCAGGCCGAAGCCGGCGGCATAGCCGAAGGAGGTGACCAGGGCCGGCATGAATTCCAGCTCCTTGTCGATGTTCAACACGCAAACGCCGAACACCGCGCAGTTGGTGGTGATCAGGGGCAGAAAAATCCCCAGGCCGGCGTACAGCCCGGGGATGCTCTTTTTGAGGAACATCTCGACGAACTGGACCAGGGAGGCGATCACGAGGATGAAGGCGATGGTGCGCAGGTAGACCAGTTTGAACGGATCCAGCAGGTACTCGAAGATAATCCAGGTGATGACGCCCGCCATTACCAGGACGAAAATGACCGCCATGGCCATGCCCACGGCCGTCTCCATCTTCTTGGAGGTTCCCAGAAAGGGGCAGTTGCCCAAAAACTGCGCCAGCAGGATGTTGTTGACGAAAATGGTGGCGATGACGATTTCGATATATTCCATGGTTGCTATCTTCCTTCCGCTATTTGCTGGGGATCAGGTTCATTGCGCAGAGCAACAACCCCAATATCACAAACGCGCCCGGCGCCTGGACGGCAAAGCCGAACGGTTCGAACGACGCTCCGAAGATATTGGCAAAATCCCAATGAATCAGCCCGAAGACGTCGCCTTTAAGCGAACCGGTGCCGATCAGTTCGCGCACGGCGCCCAACAGAGCCAGGGCCCAGGTGAACCCCAGCCCGATACCCAGACCGTCGGCGGTCGATTTGACAACCCCGTTTTTGGAGGCAAAGGCCTCGGCGCGCCCCAGAACGATGCAGTTGACCACGATCAGCGGAATGAAGACGCCCAGGTCGAGAAAGAGCCCGTAGGCGAAGGCGGCCATCATCTGTTCGACCACGATGACGAAGGTGGCGATGATGATGATGAAACAGGCGATGCGCACCTTGGCCGGAATCACTTTTCTGAGCAGGGAGACCAGTACGTTCGAGCACAGCAGAACGAAGGTGGTGGCCAGGCCCATGCCGATGCCGTTTTTCATGGAAGTGGTCACGCCCAGTACCGGGCAGAGACCGAGGACCAGCCGGAACGGCGGCACCTCTTTCCAGAGGCCTTTGGTGAATTCGTAAGCGGTCGATTTGGCCATTACGGTAAACTCCTTTACTTGCCCAAGCCTTTGATTTTTTCTTCCAGCTGCGGTTTCAGTTCGGTGTAGCTTTCGATGGCGTTGTTGACGCCGGTGGTGACGGCCCGCGAGGTGATCGTGGCGCCGCTCAGGGCGCTGATCTGACCACCGTCGGTGGTGACCCCGAAGCTGGTGGTGATCGGCTGGCCCGCGAATTGGGCCGCGAAGCTGGGATCGTCCTTGGCCCTGGCACCCAGTCCGGGCGTCTCTTTGTGCGTCGTGACGGCGACGCCGCGAATCGTCTCGTCGGCCATGTTGATGGCCACGACCATGCCCATCTTGTCGCCGTATCCATTGGCGCTGGACTCCATGACCACCGTGTTGGGCTCGCCCCCGAACACGCCCACGAAGACGTTGCGCTCTTCGTCGCCGTCCATGATTTTGAAGCGGTCTTCGACCGGATCGTTTTCCGCTTCGGCGAGCATCTGCCGGATGGCCGGACCTTTGACCAGGTTCATCACCTGATTTTCGATTTTGGGTTCGGTAAAGTCTTTCAGCCAGGAAAGACTGCCGCCTGAAACGACGCTGAGAACGGTCAAGACAACCACCATTTTGATCATTTCACCCATGTTACGCTACCTTTCCAATCGCCTTGGGTCTGATCTTGTCGACCAGCGGATTTATCAGATTGATCAGCAGAATCGCAAAGATGACACCGTCGACGTAGGCGCCGATGTTGCGGATCAGCACGGTCATGATGCCCCCCAGGGCGCCGAACAGCAGCATGGGAATGACGTTGACCGGCGAGGACGAGGACTCGGTGGCCAGGAAAAAGGCCCCGAACAGGGTGTAGCCGGTTAGCAGGTGGAATGCCGGCGAGGCGTAGCGGGTCGGGTCGGCCAGGTTGAACAACGCGGCGGTGATGAAAACGCCGGCGATGAAGGCCGCACTGATTTCCCAGCGGATGATGTTGCGCAGGATCAGATAGATGCCGCCGACGGCCAGCGCCAGACCGCAGGTGGCCCCCAGTCCGCCCACCTGTCTGCCCATGAGCAGGTCGACGTAATTGAGGTGTTCGATGGCCGACGGGCCGAAGGCCTTGAGGTCGGCCAGCGGATGGGTCACCGAGGGAAAGCCCAGCGAGAAATTGACCAGGCCGGCGTCGAAGTCGAGATGGGTACTGTAGGAGACCGCCAATATGGCAAAGGCCAGGGCCACCGGGTTGAACGGGTTGGCGCCGATGCCGCCGTAGATCTGGATGCCGATGACGATGGCCAGAAACGTCCCGATCACCACCAGCCACCAGGGCACCGAGGCCGGCAGCAGCATGGCCAGCAGCAGTCCGATCAGGGCGGCGTTGCCGTTGCCGACGGTGATGGGCCGCTTGCTGGCGTAGTTGAACAGCAGCTCCCAGAGGATCGCCGACGACATGGCCAGGCTGATGACGCCCAGGGCCGGGGCACCGTAGAAGGCGATGCCCACCAGCGCGGCGGGCAGGGCGGCAAGGATGGTGTGGTAGCTTCGCTCGGGGATTCCGCTGCCGTCATGCCAGAACGGGGCGTGGGAAACAATTAGGGTCTTCTTACTGTTCATTCATCTCCTCCGCGGATGTGATCCGACCGATTTCGTACTTTGCCAGTTTGATGTACTGATAGATGGGAATGCGCGACACGCAGACGTAGCTGCACAGGCCGCACTCGATGCACGCGTAAAGATCGTAAAGGTCGGCGCCTTCGGTGTACTGGCCGGCCTCCAAAAAGCGCACCAGCAGGTTCACCGGTACGTTGGCCGGACAGACCCGAACACAGTCGCCACAGTTGATGCAGGGGTAGTCGCTGTAAAACGGGATCGCGCTGTGATCCTGAACGAAGACGGCGTCCGTGTCCGGACCGATGGGCAGCTGCTCGCTGTAGATGGCGTTGCCGGTCATGGGGCCGCCCAGAATGATCTTGTCGCGGTCGTTGATCTCGACAGCGAACCGCTTGAGCAGGGTGCCCACGGGGGTGCCCACGCGCGCCGTGGCCAGGTGCTTGTCGCCTTGCTTGTCGATGACCATCACCGTTTTCTCCAGGGGCAGGGCGCCGGTGGTAAAGGCCCGGCCGATGGCGGCCACGGCTTCGGCCCGGATAAAATGGACGCCCATGGCTGCCATGCCGGTTTCGTCGGGCAGCCGGCCGGTCAGGTGGTACAGGACCATCAGCGGTTGGGCAAAGGGGTACTGGGACGATACGGACTGAATGCGGGCGTCCAGGTGCCCGGAGTAGTTCTGGACACTCTCTTCCGGAACGACGATGACGATCTCCTCCAGTCCGGTGGCTTTTCTCAGCACATCGATACCGGCATTGACCGCATCGGCGTTCTGCTTGAGAACATACAAGCTGGTGTCGATGAGAAGATCCGCGTTGCCGCCGTAGATGACGATGGTGCGTACGGGATGGTGTTCGTCCATGAGCGGGCCGACGTCGGGTGCGCCGGGGCACGATGACAGGTAGCGGTCCAGGATCTCCAGCGACGGCACCTCCCTGAACTCGGCGAATTCGGTATCCGGCGTGTCCTGTCCGTCATTTTCGATGGTAACGGCCGTCCATGTCCGTCCGTAATCGGCCAGAAAGGGTTCGATGGCGCGGATCGTGCCGCTGACCGTCGCGATGGCGCTGGGGGCCGCTTTGGCTTCGAGCGCCAGGCGCTGCCCGGCTTTTACCGTATCCCCAACCTTGATGAGGGCGCCGCCGGTGCGCTTCAACGGCTGTTTGATGTATAGGGTGACGGTTTTGGGGGGCGGGATCGCCACCGTGGCGGAGGGGAGCTTGGTGGCCAGTTCGTACTTGAAGCAAGGTTTGGAGAGACCGAAGAATGATCGTTTTCGCATGAATCAACCTTTTTTGAAAGCCGCGGTAATAATTGAAAACGTGGAAACGGGTCTATGAACGCCGTTGGTCGCCGTTACAGGACGTGACAGGACGAGCAGTTTTCCGAGCCGCCTTGCGGCCCTTTCTCGAACTGTTCGTGGCACTCGATGCACTGGCCGTGAAATGCGTCCGCGCGCGTCGGCACTTCCGATCCTGCGATGTCGCTTTCGTCGTGGCAATCCAGGCAACTTTCAATTTCGGTGACGTCCGTAGCCGTGGCCTGATGGCACTCGCCACACCCGATCAGTGCGCTTTCATCCTCGGCGGGATGGTGGTGGCAGTCATAACACGACGCCCCGTAGCCCGACACGTCCGTGTGGGTGTAATGGTCAAAAAGGACCTTCCCGGCGTTGGTCTGATACATGATCCGAATGGGCTCGTCGGGGGTTGGGGTCGGAAAGGCGGCATAGCAGATTATGCCGACAAACAACAGGTGGATTGCCAGACCGTAAGCAAACAGCAACTGTTTCTTCGACGTCATGTGGTCCTGATCCTTTTTGGAGTTGGGTTGTGGGAACTGTGGGTAGAAAAACAAGCCATCGACTATCATAATGGACAAAAGCTTTCAAGGCTTTATTTAGTGACGCCGCAACCCGTTGAAACTAAAATGCAAAGATCTTTTTTCGGGCCGGTTGAAAGCCCCGTTGGACCCCTTGCGGAGACAGGACAAAGTGAGAGGTGGAAAGCGCCTGGTCGGGGGCTGGCGGGCACGTGGACCGCATTTGAGAAGAGCGGGCGGCCGGCGCCCTTCGGGGGCCGCCGGCGCCCGGGTCAACTACTGTCGCCGGCGGGCATGGCGATGCTTGGAAAACGCGCGGTGTCGGTGTGAGGCAGGAACCTGGCGGCCGAAAAACGGTTCATGAAGTCCTGGTTGACATTGAGCTCCAGGTAGGTGATGCCGTCGCGAATACGGTCGATGCGATCGAAGGCCGCCGCATCGATCAGCACGCGGGTGGCACCGCCCAGGGAGCTGTTGCCCAGGCTGCGGTAACGCTCGCGGGGCAGGTCCGGAATCATGCCGATGGTGATGGCGGAGACCGGATCGATGTAGGTGCCGAAGGTGCCGGCCACGAAAAAAGTTTCCAGTTCGGTCTGCTGGATGCCCACGCTGGCGGTGATCGTCTCCAAGATGGTGTACATGGCGGCTTTGGAGCGGATAAGGCTGTCCAGATCGGCCTGGGTGATGCACAGATCCCGGCCCGTGGCCGACCGATCGGCGGGGACGACGACCAGGTGGCCCAGGCCGTCGATCATCCGCAAGCGGTCGCCGCAGCGCTCGGGCAGCAGCTTGCCGCGGATGTCGATCAGGGCCGACCGAAACAGGGCCGCGGCCAGGTCGATGACCCCGGAACCGCAGATGCCCCGCGGCGGCTGGTCGGCGATGGTGTGCCAGCCGACCGCCAGGCTGTCCGGATCGATCGTGATGCGGTCGATCACGCCGGGTCCGGCGGTGGTGCCCATGCGGGTCACACCGCCCTCCAGGGCCGGTCCGGCAGCGCCGGCGCAGGCCATCATCCAGTGGCGGTTGCCCAGCACCACTTCGGCGTTGGTGCCCACATCCACCAAAATGGCCGTCTCCTCGCGCTGGTCCATGTCGGCGTGCAGAATCCCTGCGATCAGATCTCCGCCGAAATAGCTGCCGACATTGGGAAAGATCAGCACCCGGGCCGCGGGGTGCAGCCGGATGCCCAGCTCGGACGCCCTGATCGTACCGGGCCGGTTGATCACCGGAATGTAGGGCTCGCGGATCATCCAGCGCGGGTTGAGGCCCAGCAGGAGGTGGGTCATGGCGGTGTTGCCGGCCACCGACATCAGATGGATGTCGGCCGGATCCACCCCGGATTGGCGGCACAGGTCCCGCAACTGGGCGTTGATGCCGTCCACGATCAGGCGATTGAGCCGCTGCAGGCCGCCGGGCTGTTCGACGTGGTGGATGCGGGCCAGCACGTCCGGTCCGATGGCAGCCTGGGGGTTGTCGAACACCGTTTCGCCCCGGTGCTGTCCGCTGCCAAGGTCGATCAGGCGCAGGACCACCCGGGTCGTGCCCAGGTCGACTGCCAGGCCGCACAGCGGTGCGGCGGCATCGGGGTCGCTCAGGTGAACCACGACGCCGTCGCCGGCCCGGTTTTTAAACAGCACCGCCGTGGCTCGAAACCCCCAGCGGCGCAGGTTCTCGGGTAGTTCTTTCAGCACGGCCGCGTCGATGCGCAGGGCCGGTATCCCGGTGGCGCTGCGCAGCGCCGCCGTCAGGCGGTCGGCGTCGGCGGTGTTGTCTCCCAGGGCGGGGGGTGTCAGGGTGACGGATCGCACCCAGCGGTTGGGGTCGGTCGGTGTCACGGGCGTCCACCGCGGCCCTGTGCGTCGTCATCGCCGGCCGGCAACCGGCGCCGTATCGCCGACACCAGCTGGGGGACGATGCGGCCGGCATTGCCCAGCAAGGTCAGGTCGCTGATGCGGGAGCTCAGTCCGGTGGGTTCGGGGTTGATTTCGATGATGACAGCGCCGTTGTCCCGGGCGATCAAGGGCATGCTGGCGGCCGGCTGCACCGTGGCCGAGGTGCCGATGACCAGCATCGCGTCACAGGCCGCCGACACCTGCTGCGAGCGGACCAGGGCGTCGTGCGGGATCATTTCGCCGAAAAAAACGCAGTCCGGCCGCAAGATGCCGCCGCAGGCGCAGCGCGGCGGCATCCTGGCCAGGTCAAGCGCGGCCGATGCGGTGCGCCGACCGCAGTCCAGGCAGCGCAGCCAGGCAAAGTTGCCATGAAATTCGATGACGTCGCTGTTGCCGGCCATCTGGTGCAGGCCGTCCACGTTTTGGGTGATCACGGTCTGCAGCAGGCCGATGCGTTCCAGATCGACCAGGCCGACATGGGCCGGATTCGGACGGGCGCTGTCCAAGACGTCCGTCATCTGCTTGATCAGCACCTGCCAGACCCTCTTGGGGTCGTCGAGAAAGGCGTCGATGTGGGCCACCGTCATGGGGTCGATCTTCTCCCACAGGCCGCCTTTGCCCCGAAACGGGGGAATGCCGCTTTCCACGGAAATGCCGGCGCCGGTCAGCGCCGCGGTGCGCCTGGCGGTCGTCAGGATGCCGGCGGCCTGTTCGATCGGATCGGGCATGGTGATGGTACTCCGCAGTGGCCAGGGATGAAGCGCGGCACAGACATCGGCCTTTTTTGGAACCCGTCACAACTCAAAGGTCATGTCCCGGCCCACGGCGAAGCACTCCAGGGGGCGTCCGGCCTCGGCGACGATCCGGCGGCAGTCGTCTACGATGGCATCGACCTGGTCGTCGGTTCGCTCCTGGTTCAGGTGGAACAGGCCCAGGCGTTTGACGCCGGCGGCAAAGGCCAGCTTGAGGGCGTCCGTGTAGGCCGAGTGTCCCCATTCGACCAGCTTGGCATACTCGTCGTCGGTGTACTCGCCGTCGTGGATCAGCAGGTCGGCCCCCTTGCAGAAGTCGACGTAGTCGTCGAAAGCGAGCCCGCCGGGGTGGACGTAGCGCAGCTCGTTGTCGGTGATGAACACGAAGCTTTTGCCGTTTTCGGTGAACTTGTAGCCCTTGCCCGTGTTGGGATGGCTGATGGGGATGGGAAAGACGGTGACCGATCCAATTTGAAATTCAGCCGGATGACCGGCCTGCCAGACGATTTTGGCCTTGAGGTCCGAGTAGCGCACCGGAAAATTAGGCGGCGCCATTACCTTGGAAAACATGTTCTCCATGAATTTCTTGCGAAACGGCGCCCGGTTGATGTGAATGACGGTCCGGCTCAGAAACAGGGGCTTGAAAAAAGGGAACCCCATGAGGTGATCCCAGTGGCCGTGGGTGAGAATAAAGTTGTAACGGTAGCGGCCCTGGTCGATGAGGTGGTTGCCCAGCCGGCGGATACCGGTTCCGGCGTCCACGATAATGATGTCATCGCTGTCGGTGTGGATGGCCATACAGGTCGTGTCGCCGCCGTACTTGATGTAGGACCTGCCCGACACGGGGATGGAGCCTCTGGATCCCCAGCACGTGATGACCATGGTCAATCCTTTTATCGCCGTCTTTTTTCCACCGGCTTTATCGGACCGTTTTTCCGTAAAAGGTGTGCCAGATGCCCTCTTGGTCCCAGCGCTGAAGGATTTTTACGGGAAGGCCGGCCAGGGTCGCTTCGATGCGTGCGGCCTCGCCGCGCATCAGCCCGGATAGAATGAATTGCCGTTTTTGCAGGAATCCCCGCCTGCGGATCAGGTTTTTCATGACGTCGTAATGGATGTTCGATACCACAAGGTCGCTCGTAAAGTCTATAAATTTCTCGGCATCTCCCTGCACGACGAGAATTCGGTCCTCCAGGCGGTTCAAGGCCACGTTGCGCTTGGCCGTGCGAACCGCCAGCAGGTTGAGATCCATGGCCAACACCGACGGGCAGCCCATGCGCGCGGCCGCCAGGGCCAGCAGGCCCGTGCCCGTCCCCAGATCCAGAACGGTTCGGACGGGCGAGTCGTCCATGGCCATCTCCAGCGCGGCCAGGCAGTCCCGGGTGGTGGGGTGGGTGCCGGTCCCGAAAACGACGCCCGGATCGAGCACGATGCCGGTCGCGTTGGCGTTCTCATCTGCCGGGAGCCAGGGGGGCGCGATCTGGAACCGGCCGATGCGAGAAGGCGCGATCTGGCCTCCCTGCCACTGCTCATAGGTCATGTGGTAGTGATCCAGCAGCTCGAGGCCCGGCTGCGCATTGACCACACCGTTTACCAGGTCCAGTTTCGGCCGGGTGAAGAAGAGAAATGAGTACTCGCCTTCTTCCCAGCTGCCGATATAGTCGTCCGGCGCAAACTCCCGGCTGGGGCGAAACCGTCCCGACAGGTAGTAGATGTAAAGGTGCCGGTAGGGATTTTCAGCGCAGCGTTCGCCGGGCATGGTTCAACCCGGCGCGGCTGCCGACCATGGCCGGCCGACGGCCTGTCGCCGCCTATTTTCGCTCCGGCAGTTCATCGATATTCCATTCCATCGGATCGATCAGGTTGTATCCCAGTCCGGACAGCTTCTTTTTAACCTTGGAAACGTTGTTGGTCAGCAGGTAGGGGAAGACCGCCCGCTTGCCGGTTTGCCACGTCCGGGCCACCAGGACGCTGCCGAACGAGACATTCTCCTCGGTGATGGCATCGACGATCTTTTTGAGTTGACCGACTTTCTCTTCGACCTCGATGCCCACCAGGGTGCCGGGCTGGCCGATTCCCAGCACGTTGATAAAGGCCCGCAGCAGGTCCCGCACGGAGAGGATGCCCTTGAGCCTGCCGCTGTCGTCTACCACCGGAAAGGCACCCACCTTTTCCTTCTGGATCATCAGCAGGGCATCCTGAATGGTGTCCAAGGGGCCGATGGTTTTGGGGTTGCGGGTCATGATGTCGTCGACTTTCATCTGGGCCAGCTTCTCGCGTTCGTCGATGGTGCCTTTTTGTTTGATCAGGCGGTAGGGCATGGCGCTGCGGATGTCCCGATCGGTGACGATGCCGACCAGGCGGTTGTCGGCGTCCACGACGGGCAGGTGGCGGATGCCGTTGGCGGCCATTTTTTCCTGCGCGTCGAATATGGACGCCTCCTTGTCGATGGTGATGACCTGCGAAACCATGGATCGGCTGACAAACATGTTGATATCCTCCAAGCGTTCAATCGTTAGGTGGTGCCCGGCCCCAACTGTTCAGACGGACACGAAGTGACATTTCGGCGGGTCCGGGAACTTACCATCAATCCTCGAGCAGAACCTTGACGTGGTTGGCCGCCAGCTCTCCCAGGCGGTCCAGGCAATACCCGCCCTCCAGCACGGAGACCAGGCGGCCGCCGGCAAGTCGGTTGCTCAACTTCATGATGAATTCCATGATCCAGGTATAGCCTTCGGTGGACAAGTTGATGTCCGACATATCGTCGTCACGGTGGCCGTCGAAGCCGGTCGAGGCGATAATGAATTCCGGTTGGAACTGCTCGAAGGCCGGCGCCAGGTCATTTTGAAGCAGCTTCTGGTAGACGTCGTCCCCCTGGCCGGGCAGCACCAGGGAGTTTTTGGTAAAGCCTATGCCGCCGGCGACGCCTTCCTCGAATTCGCGTCCGGTGCCCGGAAAGGCGAAAGAGGGGTGCTGGTGAATGGAGTAGTAGAACACCGTGGGATCGTCTTCGAAGATGTGCTGAGTGCCGTTGCCGTGGTGAACGTCGAAGTCGACGATGCCCACGCGTTGGATGCCGTGTTCGATCTGCAGGTAGCGGGCGGCGATGGCCACGTTGTTGAAATAGCAAAACCCCATGGCCTGGTCCCGTTCGGCATGGTGGCCGGGCGGGCGCGCGGCGCAAAAGGCGTTGTCCAACTCGCCGGCCATGACCCGGCGCACGGCCTCGATGATCCCGCCGGCGGCCAGATAGGCGGTTTCGTAGGTGTCGACGCACATCTGGTTGTCGGGGTAGTCGAAGGTCCGGTTGCCGGACAGGCAGACCTCCTCGAAGCGGCGGATGTAGCCGGGGGCGTGGACGGCCTCGATCCACTTGAGATCGGCCCGTACCGCCGCTATGGGTATCAGCCGATCCAGCAGCCCGGCATCCTTGATCCCGTTGTACACCGCCGTGAGACGTTCGGCCATCTCCGGGTGGTAGGGTCCCGTGTCGTGCAGCAGATACCTGTTGTCATGCAAGTAACCGGTTCGTTTCATTGGCGTCCTCTCGGGGGAATGCAGGCCGCGTCGTCCGCCACCAAGGGCGGGTGGGGTCGCCTGGTCGTCGTGGATACCGACTCAGGGGATGATCTTGTCGAAGATGGCATAGGCCGATGCCAGGGCCGGGGTGCCGTCCGCAATGTCGATGGTGGGGCGACCCTCCAGGTCGAAAAGGTACACCTGCTCGTCTTCGGGGATCACGCCGGCCAGTTCCAGGCCGCTGTCGGTGATCATCTGTTCGACCTCCGCGGACGGATCGCTTTTGGCCTGGTTGATGACGATGTAGCTCTTTTCGACCCCCAGGTTCAGGTCCCGGGCCAGCTTGTGGATGCGCAGTCCGGCCTGCAGTCCCCGCCGGGAGGTGTCGGTGACGATCAGCAAGAGATCCACGTTCTTGGTGGTCAACCGGCTCAGGTGCTCCATCCCGGCCTCGTTGTCCATCACCATGTAGGGGTAGTTGCCGGAGAGCCGTTCCAAAAAGCCGGTCAGCAGTGTATTGGCGGCGCAGTAGCAGCCGGCCCCTTCGGGCTGGCCCATGACCACCAGGTCGAATCCCTTCTGCTCGATGACGGCCTGCTCGAGGCGCATGGACATGAACACGTCCTTGGTCATGCCGTTGGGAACGGTTCCCTTTTTCATCTCCTCGCGGGCGTTGCCCAGGGTGTCGGTCACCTCCAGCCCCAGGATCTCGTTCAGGTTGGCGTTGGCGTCGGCATCGACGGCCAGCACCGGGGACTTGCCCCGGCTGACCAGGTATTTGATCAGCATGCCGGAGACGGTGGTCTTGCCGGTTCCGCCTTTTCCGGCCATGGCGATGGATACGGTCATGATCGCAGGCTCCTGTTGGGATGAATTGGGGTTCGCAGCGGCCCTTGGCCGCCGACCAATGCTGAACTCATTAAGACAGTTGCATAAAACAGTCAAGGAGATTGTCCGCGCCGGCCCGGGCGCCGTGCGGCACCGAACCGCTGGACGGCCCACGAGTCGCCCTGGACGGTACTTGCTAGGCCATGGGCCTTGTGATAGATTCGCGGACAGAAACGCTCACCTGACATCCACCATCGCAGAAAAAGGAGAAGCCCATGTTTGATCTGGTCAAAAAAAGCATGCTTGCCGGCGTCGGCCTGGCCCTCAAGGCCTGGGACGAAGTGGAGGAGATGGCCGAAGACATGGTGGCCCAGGGCAAGATGACCGAAAAAGAGGGTCGCAAGTTCCTCGACGAGCTGCAAGAGCGCTATGCGGAAACTCAGAAGAAGCTCGAAGAGCGGGTCGAAAAGAGTGTCAGGGAAATTCTCAAAAAGATGGACGTGGTTACCCAGGACGAGCTCAAAGCCCTCAAAAAGGAGATTCGGGACCTCAAAAAAATGATCAGCAGCCAGGACGACGCGGAAACGTCCTAACGCGGCCCGCATGATCAGCATACGTAAAATCGGTGTGATCGGCCGCACCTATCGCCACCTCAACCGTTACCGGCAGATTCTGACGGTGCTGTTCAAATACGGTTTCGAGGACATGGTGGAGCTGCTGAAAATCGATCAGTACATCGAGATCGGTCTGCAGGTGATCTCGCGCGGTGAACGCGTGGAGAAGCTCTCCCGGGCGGCGCGCGTGCGTCTGGCGGTCGAAGAGTTGGGGCCCACCTACATCAAGATGGGCCAGATTCTCTCCACGCGTCCCGACCTGGTTCCCGTGGATTTCGTCCGCGAACTGGCGCGCCTGCAAGACAAGGTGCCGGCCTTTCCCCTGGCGGAGGTCACCCGCACCGTGCGTGAGGAGACCGGCTGTGCGGTCGAGGATCTCTTCGACGAATTCGATCCCCAGCCGCTGGCATCGGCCTCCATCGGTCAGGTGCACCGGGCGCGGCTCAAAGACGGCGATGATGTCGCCGTCAAGGTCCAGCGACCGGGGATACGCAAGCAGGTCGAGGTGGATCTGGAGATCCTGCTCCATCTGGCCACCTTGGCCGAGCGTCACATCGAGGAGCTGGCCCACCACAAACCGGTCAAGATCGTCGAAGAGTTCGCCCGCTCGATCGAAAAGGAGATGGACTACACCCTGGAGGCCACCAGCATGGAACGGGTGGCCCGATCCTTTCTGCACGACGACGTGGTTTATATTCCCAAGGTGTTTCGGGAGGTGACCACCGAGCGCGTGCTGACCACCGAATTCGTGGACGGCATCAAGGTCTCCCTGCTGGACGAGCTGGACGCCAGGAGCTATGACCGCAAGCTGATCACCCGGCGCGGGGCCGATATCCTGCTCACGCAGGTCTTCGAACATGGCTTTTTCCATGCCGATCCGCACCCGGGCAATCTTTTTGTGCTGCCCAACAACGTGATCTGCCTGCTGGACTTCGGCATGATGGGCACGGTAGACCGCAGCACCCGCGAAGCCTTCGTGGAACTGGTGGATGCCGTCGTGCGCCGGGACGAGCCGCGCACCACCCGGGTGCTGCTCAAGCTGACCTTGTGGGACGAAGAGCCCGATTTGCGGCGGCTGGGCAAGGATGTGGCCGACTTCATGGGAGAGCATCTTTACAAGCCGCTCAAGGATATCCAGATCGGCAAACTGCTGCAGCACCTGCTGGAGCTGGCCGCCCTGCACCGCATGCGGATCCCGCCGGAGATCTTTTTGATGATGAAGGCCATCAGCACGGTCGAGGGCGTGGGCCTGTCGCTGGACCCCAATTTCGACATGATCGCCCACGCCGAACCATTCATCAAGCAGGTCAAGCTGGCCCGTTTTTCTCCGGCGCGCCTGAGCAGCGACGCGGTCAGCATTGCCGCCCAGTACATGGATTTTATCCAGCAATTCCCCAAGGACCTGTTGGAGATCACGCGCACGATCCGCCAGCGCAAGCTCACCGTCATGCTGGAGCTGAAAAGCATGGATCACATGCTGCACACCCATGACCAGATCAGCAACCGCATCTCGTTTTCCATCATTATCGCCGCTTTGATCATCGGTTCGGCCCTGATCGTCATCTCCAAGACCCCGCCGCTGTTTTACGGGATCTCCTTGATCGGTATCATCGGGTTCCTGACCGCTGCCGTGATGGGGCTGTGGCTGCTGGTGGCGATCATCAAAAAGGGCAAACTGTAGGGTCGGCCGGCGACCAGGGAGAGCCATGTCCGACGACGTGCTGCCCATTCGGGACCACCCCGAGGGGTTGATTTTCAATATCCGCGTCCAGCCCCGGGCGTCGCGCAACCGGGTCTCCGGCGTTTACGACGGTGCGTTGAAGGTCACCCTTACCGCCCCGCCCGTGGACAACGCCGCCAACAAGGCCTGCGCGGCCTTTCTGGCCGACCTGCTCGGCGTGCCCAAATCGGCGGTGACCGTCGTCGCCGGCCGCACCGGGCGCAGCAAGCAGGTGCTGGTCGCCTGCCCCCGGCAGCGCGCAGCGGTGAAAAGGGCGATCGTTGCCTTGACGACAGGGTAGGGGGGATTATTTTAGTTCCATAGCGGTCGCCTATTGACAACTGCAGGCTTTTTACTTATTGTTTGGCTTTAAGAGAAATTGATGCGGGGTGGAGCAGTCTGGTAGCTCGTCGGGCTCATAACCCGAAGGTCGTAGGTTCGAATCCTGCCCCCGCTACCACTAATAAAAACAGGCACTTACAAGCGATTGTGGGTGCCTTTTTTTATGTCTGTTTTTATGCATTCCAACCACATTTCCAACCCACAGCCAAAAGCTTCACCCAAATCCATAAAAATCCCCCCCTTGTCATTTCCCGTTAAATCATATCCCGCAGCGTCTCTTCAATTAGCGCCATCTGCGCCGCGTCGGCCTGCGCCAGCATGTCGGCCATTTCCAGACAGGCATGAATTTCCTGGCGTTCATCATCGGTTAGCTGGCCAATGTCTTCAATCACAGAATCAATCATTTCAAGCTCCATTTTTTTAGATGTGAATAAAAAAACCTGAACCATCCCGGGATTACTCAGGCATATTAACAATAACCCAAATTATCTAAAAATATTAGATTTAATTATAAATTTCTACTATCGGTAAGATTTTTCAGCGCGGCGCCTGGCCCGATATTCTGCCTGGCGTTCACGTGTCCGCCTGATTCGCTCCGCCGCTCGGCGGCGCTCATCATCGGTGAAGGGCAAAACGTCCAGCTCGCCGGCGGCCATCCGGTCGGCCGCGTCTCGGATCTGCATCGCCACCGCCGAGCTCTTGGCGCCGGTCAACTCGACGATTCGCTTTTGGCTGATTCCCATGACCTTGTGCATGACCAGCCACTTCACGCTGTTGGGGATGGTTTTTTCAGCCTCATCGATGGCCCGCTGAATCGAGACCGTGTTTTCCTCGCGATCCAGATAAAAAACGCTGCGCTTCAGCCGCTCGATGGCATTGTAATAGTGGCTCTGAGCGTTGGATTTGGTGAGGTCGTACTTTTCGGCCAAGTCGTCGAACGAAAACCCACCGAAAAAACGATCAACGAAAATTGACGTCTGCCGATTCTTAAAATCGGTTTGCGCCCAGGCTGGCCTCGATTCCGTTGACAATTCCATGTGGCCGGCGCCTGTTTTATTTTCTCTGGTTCCGAACGCCACGGAAAAAGGCACGTGCCGGTGTTTGGGCAAAACAATGGTGATCGCCCGCCCGGCTTCGTCGGTGGCCTTGCGTTCGATCACCGCCGAGGATCCCTCGGCCAGGTAGCGCCGCACCGGCTCGCAGGGCGAAGTGCACTGCGCGAAGTGCGAACACCGTTTGCAATCACCGTGCTTGACCATGGATCGCCTCTCTTATCTCGCCGCCATCCTGACGTTCGATCGCAAAGACCCTTGCCGCGCCAGGTTATCATTGACCACGTTTGTGATTGATGAGCCGTATTTTTTTTCGAAACTCTGAACATCTACCGCTTGAATATTGAATGTGTTGTTGTTGATGGTTGTCGAGCTGTTGCCACCGGATCCACCCATCTTATGCGCCGGCATCACATATTCATCGGCGTGCATCTCATAACTGGCCCCGGTGCGACGACCGATGCCCACCACGTCCTCGCCCAGGTAGCCACCATTATCGAAGCCGAACAGCTTGCCGACCGCCTTGAACGGCGATGTGATTAGGTTGGTCAGGCTGAACCCGCCGCCGCCGCTGAAAAAATCGGTCAGCCCGCTCATGGCCAGCTGGATGCCCATCTGAGTCAGCATCTTACCGAAGCTTTCTGCTATTGACTTGAACGAAATTTCCGACTCCCAGATCATCTCGGTCATGGTGCTACTGTAGCCGACCGCCCATCCGGAAAATGCGTGGCCCATGCCGGCAAAAGCTTCCTCCCAGTCGGTTTTCACCGCCTCGGCCGCCTCTTGGTTCATGGCCTGCAGCTCGGCGTTCTGCTCTTCGATCTGCTGAAGGTAGGTTTTTAGCCCGCTGTCGATGTCGTAGGCATCATCCAACTCGGTATATGCGGGTGGCACGTAGGGTGCCGGTGCTGCTGCGCCTGCTGCCGCTGTGCCTGGTGCCGCTGTGCCTGGTGCCGCTGCGCCCGGTGTGATGCTGATATAGTTGGGCACCTTGTGATAGGTCGGCTGCCCGGCATTGGCCAGGGCTTCGAGCTCCTTAAAATTTGCCCGGGCTATGTCGCCGAAGCTGATCAGGCCGTTGCGGGCATTTTCAAAAGCCTTGGCCAGATTGTTGGCCCACTCGACCATGTGTGCCATGCCGCCGACGATCACGGCGCCTTTGCGGCCGCCGATGGCCAGCCCGACGATGCCCCACTCGAATATGGCCGGATCATACGAAATGATTTTGTAGATCTTCTCGAGGGCCACGCGGATGCGGTCGATGTATTCGGTGACTTTCAGGCTGACCAGCTCACGGTTTTGCTTTACGAATCGTGTGAAGGCGTCGGCCGCCTCGGTGATGCCCGGCGCCAGCGCCACAGTGACCGTGGTGGCCAGGCCCTTGACGCTCTGCTGCGCTTTGTAAAAGGCGTCGTTGGCGGTCTCGATTCGAGCGGCATCCACGCGGCTGATCGCCAGGCCCAGGTCGCTGGCCTCTTGAGCCGTTTCACGCAGGCCGGCAGATCCCATATCCAGCGTGTTGATCAGCTTCACACCTTCGCTGTCGAACAGCTTGAACGCCAGGCGCACCCGATCGCTTTGGTTTTCGACATCGCCCATAGCATCGGCGATTCGAAAAAACGCCTCATCCGGTGACAGGGCCGCCAGTTCCTGAGCGCTCAGGCCCAGCTCGGCCAGTGCGCCTTTGGCCTCGCCCGTGCCCTGCGCCGCCTCGGCGATGCGTCTGGTCATACGCTGCAGGGCCATATCCAGCGTTTTTGTGCCGGCGCCGCTGAGTTCGGCCGCATGGCGCAGGCCGGCCAGGGCCTCGGTGGTCAGTCCCAGTCGGTCTGATGTCTTGGCCAGGGCGTCGTTAACGCTCAGGCTTTGTTTGACCAGGGCGCCGAGCCCAGCGCCGCCGGCCAGCGTGAAAAACGCGCCCTGCAGGCTGAACACCCGCTTGGTCAGGTTGGTGATGCGGGTGCTGACCTTGGTAAAGGCCGCACCGGTGACATCCTTGGCAGCCAGGACTATCTCAAGCTTGCGGTCGGCCATTATCTCGCCTCGGTCCTAACGATCACTTGCGCCGTGTTGTCCTGTCCGATGTCGCCGCATGATAGTGTGATGGCCGAGGTCACCAGGTCGCTGGCGTCGATCTCACTGACGGCATCGGTGGCGCAGTCGGCCTTGGTGCACAGCTGCAAAGCGTTGGCGTTGGTCAGTGTCACAGCAAAGGCGCTGGTCGGCGCTGCGGCAGCGGCACCGGGCACGACTTCCACGCCGGCCAGCTTGTGGCCCATGATCAGGTTCATGACCGGTGTGGGGAATGCCACGTCGTCGACGCTGCCGTCGGCCTTGCCGGTCAGGTTGAAGATGACCAGGCACCCGCCGTCGATGGTTTTAACCGTCGGGTTCGGCGTGCTGGCGCTCATGGTCAGGTCCGGATAATAATTGTACGACTGAAAGGTGCCGTCGTCGGCGACTTCGACGGCCTCGCCGCTGGTGTTGACCGCCAGAACGGGAAAGCCGGTTTCGTTGGTGTAACTTGGCATGGTCAGATCCTTTTGCCTAATAGCTTGCGTTTAAAATTCTGCCGGATGTTCGCCCAGGCCCGTTGCTGCTCCGCTTGCCAAAACGGATCGAGGATCGGCCGTTCGGGGGTTTCCAGCCGGGTGGTGTATTTTCGTAAGAAGAAAAATTTGCGGTTGCGGGATTTCTCGCTGATCTCTTCGCCACGGTGCCGGAAATAGCTTTCCTGCGGATCGGTCACCCGCTGATCAAAGCCCTCTTGCTGGCGTTCAGCGATGCGTTTCCAGGACTCGGACACACGCGGGCCGGTCCAGCCGACGGCGATCTCGAAGGGATGGCGATTTTTAACGTGGTAGGAAATCGGAATGGCCAGGCGGGCGAGCGGCTTGTTTGGCTTGAATCGCTTGCTGCCCTGTTTGCGCCGGGCCAAAAAGGTGAGCGGTGCGAAGGGCCGACCGCCTGGCGCTCCGGAGCGGATTGCCTGCTTTAGCTCTCTTCGAAGTCTAAAGGCCTCGACGCGGATGGCGGTCTGCAGGTCTTTTTCCTGGCGCCGGCCCGTTGCCCTCACGTCCCTGGCCAGCTGCTGTGCCCCGATGATTGTCGCGTTTAGCATCTTGCTGGCTCCGTAAGATGTGTGCTTCCAGGGCCTTGATTTTCCCCATGTTGCAGGGGCTGAGATCGATTCCTAAGCGATCGGCCTCTTTATATAGGGTGTTGTAGTCCAGGCCGATCAGGCCGAAGCCGCTCGCCCGCCATTGCGTTTGCACGGCCAGCCACAGTTCCAGGGCGTCCTCGTTTTCGGGCCATAGGTCCGGCGGCCGATAGTCGCATGATTCGCATGGTGGTTTGTGCTTTGTGGCCCGGCATGCTTTGCAGTAGTCTCGCTTCTGACCGTCTGAGATGTGCTCCCAGACGGTGGTCAGTTTTTTTCCTCGCCCCTACTCCCGTAGGTTTCGACCAGCACGGCCGACCACACCTTAAGGGCGTCGGGATTGTCCAGGGCATCGATGGCGCTGATCTGATCCGGCGTGAAAATCAGCTCGAAAACCGCGTCCATGGCATCCTCGGCCGTTGGCGGATCCAGGGCGACCAGGTTAAATCCGGCCTTGCGCAGCTGCTTGACTTCGCCGCGTTTGAGCGGTCTGACATCGAACGATTGGCCGTTGACTTCGATAGTTCTCATTTAAAAAACCTCCGCCATTTAATTATGCGTAAGACGATTCCCCATTGGTGAGCGTTGCAACGATGACCGATGCGGCGGCATGGTCGTCCATGTAGGCCACAAAAGGCAGGTTGAGCAGGATGCCTTGCGGGCCTTCGACGCCGGGGGTGCTGCGCTCCAGCTGAAGCTCGTTGATCGCGATTTCGAGCACGTTGGTGCCGCTTGTCAGGGTAACGACCAGTGATGTTTCAGTGCTGTTGATCGCCTTGGTGAGCAGTGCCGTTGATTCAAACAGCGTGGTAACGCTGCCGGTCACCTGGCAAAGTCCCTCAGGAATGGAGTACCGGGATCCGGTGCCGTCAATCACGTAATTGTCGGTCTGCAGGCCGAAATCGACGTTGATGTCCAGGGCCGTTGCTATGCTGATCGCGGATCCGCCTTCGGTCAGGGCGGCCTGGTAGTTGCTCCAGGGATCAAGGGTGAGTGCCGTCGGGCTGGCATCGTAGGGCGTACCGCTGAGTGCTTCGCCCTTGGCTTCGAGATTCATCGTGGCCACCAGCTCCTGGTCGCCGCCGATGGAAAGTGCCAGCGATGAGATCTTGACCCCGTTGTGCTTCGCGTAGGTCAGCACGGTAGATCCGTCCGAATATCGCATCTCCATGACTTCGGATGGCATGCTGTCGCCAACTTTGAAAACGTGCTCATAGGTCGGCCCGCTGCCCGTAGTGGTCGGCGCCCCAAACATGGCCTTTAGCCAGTACGGAAAACCGGTGCTGTCCACGGGCACGACCACGTCGCCGCTGTCGGTGACATTGCCGTCGAAGGGCTTGACCGGGTTGCGGGTGCCGGTGATGGTGGCCCGGGTATTTTTTGGCCGGCTGGATTTCAAGGTGAACGAATTGATCGGCATGACCAGGCCGGCCGGGGATGCTGGATCGCTGCCGAAAGTGGTCTCGAAGTCAATGACCAGTCTGCTTTTACTGCCTTTGGCCTGTGCCATGATGATTACCTCTTTTATTCTAAGGGATCGGATCCGATGAGAACATCCTCGCCGATCCGGAAAATCATGCCAGCCCACATGAACGGAAACGAGTCGATCGTGTTAAACTCAACTTCCAGGGCATCGACCGCGCAGCGGCCAATACTGGCGCCAACTACCGCGTTTTCGACGTGCTTGCGAAACGTTTCGAGATTGCCGAGGCCGGCGTAGGTCGTGACGCCCTGAACGTTGGCGAGCGTGTCCGAGCTTTCGTCATGCAGGCACACGTCAACCTCAACGGTGTGAACCTTGCGCGCCTGGCTTTCTCCGGCCGACTTGCCAAGCGGGTATATGATGACGAACGGACACTCATCCTCGCCGGGCGGATTTCTCCGATCGACGTTCAGAAAAACCTGATGGCTTTGCCCGTAGGCCGCCGTTGACCAGGCTGTGGTGACGCTGTCTGATGCAATGGCCACGGCCAGGGCGTCGATGAGTGTGTTGATGTTCACGGGTTTAAAAAGCCCTCGGCTTTTCATCGCGGATGATCGGAATTTCCCAGGTCCAGCCGTCGCCGGTGATCTGCTGGCCGGTGAGCACTTTCCAGGTGTTGCCGCCGATCACGATGGTGTCCCGGTACTGCGGATCCGGCACGACCGACGCCCGCACCGTCAGGGTGGCGTTTTTCGGCCATGGGGGCATCGCTGCCCCCGTAGCTGACATGGCCAGTGATCACGACACCGTTATAGGTGACGGCATCGGCATGAGCACTGGAAAACCAGTGGTCGATGGCGGCCGCCTTGGCCTCGGTCAGGTTCATCAGGACACCGTGCACTTGACGAGCGTGCCGGGCCGGTAGCAGATCGGCAGCGGGTTGCTCTGGGTGTGGATGTCGATGCCCCTGTTAAACTGCCTCGGTTCCTGTTTGGCGTACAGCTCGAGGCCGATGGTGTTGGCGGTCTCGTTGAAATCGCAGGAGCGAACAGGGTTTCAAGGTGCTGAACGTGCCGACCGGGAAGGCATGCGCCTCATTAGCCGCGATGAACGGGCGGGCGGTGCCGGCTGCGTCGGTGGATGTGCCGCGATATTCCACGAACTTGACGCCGCCGAAGGTGAAGCCCTCGCGCATATCACCGCCGAGGCGATCGGCTGCGGCCTGCCAGTTGTCGAATGCTTCCTTGACCAGGGCGTGACCGACCAGGGAATCGTAAAAGCCGGAGCTGCACAGGCAGACGACGCCGGTCATGCTGTCGCCTTTGAGGTTGTCCTCGATGTGGCGTTTAACTTCCAAACATTTGGACAGCACCTTGGTGGTCGCCGTGCCCAGGGCGAAGGATACCGTTTTGGCAGTGATGCCGAACTCGGTATAAAGGTTGTAGAGCACCGTGCTGGCATCGCTGTCGTAAATGATGCCTTTGAGGGCGCCCATGCGCAGCCATTCCAATGTGATGGCGTGTTTATTGCGCATGGTCTGCAGATGATCGTTGACCACTTCGGCGACGCCGGCCAGGTCGTTTTCGGATCCGAAAGCGCGGATGCCCTGGTATTCCTCGGGCAGGATGGTGTCATCGAGCGGGATGTGCGGAATGGTAAAGTTGCGCATGGTGCGGGCAGCGTTGGTATTCTGCACACCAGGCGAACCGACCGGTTTGGTGGAAAGCAGGTTCAGCACGCCGGCTTTTTCCTCGACGATCACGCTGCGTGTTCTCACACCCTTGCCGGGCATCAGGTTCATTTCATTGAGTTTGCCGTATTTGTTCGGCAGGATGTTTACGGCCTTCGTCAAGCTTGTCATCGAGAAGGCATCACTACTGGTAAAAGGATCGAGTACTGGCATTTTTTAGCCTCCCGTTATGACTCAGCTTTGGTTTTGATACCCAGCGCAAGCAGGCTGGCCATGGCGGTGGCCTGCTCGCCGGCATCGATGTCCGATTCGAATGTAAGGTTATCTTCGATCACGATGGCGTCTCTTTCGATGACGGCCAGGCTGGCGGTTTCGCCGGCGCCGGTGGTCACCGCACCGATCGCGATGGCCGCAGCGGTCTCGGTGCCGTCGCTGGCATCTTGATCAAAAATTGCGTACTGGCCGGATGCGGTGATCTTGCCGAGCACTCGGCCGGTGACGATGGTCTGCGATGCGGCGATGGTCACATCCTTGCGGCTGTAGCGGTTTTCCTGCTCCCACACCAGCCAGTCGCCCAGGTTGGTTGACTCTGTCAGTGCCATTATTTTTGCTCCTTTCCGGCCCGTTTTTTGGCCGATTCAAGGAGAATATTGCGATCCCCCAGGCCGGTGGCCGATACAGTTGAGAAGATATTCGCCTTGGCCTGGTCGGCCTTGGCTTCCAGGATCGCTGTGCGCGCCTCTTCGGGCGTCTTGCCGTCGTCGATCAGCGTTTTGATGAAAGCCAGGTCCGTGACGCCGGCCAGTTCGGCGATGCTCAGGATTTCTTTGGTTTGGCCGGCCTGGTCGATGTCCTTGGGTACGAACCCCACACCGGCCAGGGCCTCGGCCACTTGTTCCGGTTCCTTGCCTGCGAGCAATGCGCGCAGTTCGGTCTTCAGTGCCATTTGAGTGCCTCTTAATAGATAGTTGAAAGATGACATGCTGTCGGCCAGGCCGGTGCGCACGGCATCGGCACCGGTGTAGATCGCGGCCTCGGTTTTTCGTACGGCATCTTCAGGAATGCCGCGATTGCGAGCGACGGTTTTCACAAACAAATCGTAGGTGGCGTTGATTTTTTCTGTTGCTGCGGCGAATGCTTCCTCGGACAGCGGGCAGTGTGGCGAAAAATCGATTTTACGTGCGCCGGCATAAATCGCGGTGTATTTCAGGCCGATTTTCTCCTCGGCTTTCGACTGATCGACGTGCAGGGCCATAACGCCGACTGATCCGATCGAGGCTGTGCGGGTGAGGTAAACTTTATCCGCCGCCGATGCGATCAGATAAGCGGCCGATAGCGCTGATTCGTTGGCAATGGCCAGGATCGGTTTGGTGCCCCGTGCCTGGTAAATCAGGTCGGCCAGGTCGAAGGCGCCGGCCACTTCGCCGCCGGGCGAGTCGATGTTCAGAATGATCTGGCTCACATCTTCATCGGCCATGGCCTGGCTGAAATATTGCTCGATGTCCGCGTAGCTGGCCCCGTTGCCCTTGATCCAGCCGAGAATGCCCTGGTTGCGATGCACCAGGGGGCCGATGATATCGATGACAGCGATGCCGCCGGCGGAGGATTCGACAACACCGCCGCCATCGATGGGAAACGCCGCTGGGGATGCGGCCTGTGGGTCAAGGAGCAGCTGCAGCATTTTTGTCCTTTCGCGGATCGGTGTCGTAGGCCAGTCCGAGGCCGTCGGCCCGGTCGTTGTCCGTAGCAATCTCGGCGTCGACCTGTTCGACATCCCTGCCGCGTTCGGCGATGGATTCCGTTCGAGATTTCAGGCCCGAGCGAATCGCGGTTTTCTCGGCTTCCAGGTCTTTTTGCGGATCGACCCAGGGCCAGCCGTCCGGCACCACTTGATCCGGTAATAGGCTTGCCGGTTGCTCTTGAAATCCGGGATCCGGATTGAACCGCTCAGAACGGCCTGGCTGAGCCAATATCGGGCGACTGGCTGGCACAGCTGAAAGGCGATGACCTGGTTGATCACCTGCAGGCACTGGCGCTGAAATTCAAGGTTTCCGGCACGAATTGAGCTGTAATTCACCCCACTCAGATCGCCGGTGAACTTTTCGTATGTCAGGCCGAGACCTCTGGAAATGCGTCGCTCTTGATGTTTAACGAACGGCTCGTATGAGTTGCCCACGTCGGCCGGTTCGCTAAACTTTACGTCCATGCCGGGCGGCAGGGCCGGAAAGGTGCCGGGCTCCAGGGCCAGGATCTGCGCCCCGGCATGGTCTGCGGTGTCGGCTGCGTCTCGCCCGAATATGTTCGGAATGCTTTCAACGTCCTGCGGGCCGGCGGTGATAAAACCGCCAAACATGGCAGCGGCTTTTTTGCGGACCTGCTCGGCGTCGAGATATTCGTTCAACTCATGAATTATTGAGATAACCGATGCCAGCCACGGGCGGCCACGTTTCTGGCCCGGTCTGAGCCGGCCGATAGATGTGCAGGATTTCGCTGGCCGGCACACGGATCTTCTCATCGGGATGGTGCTCAGATACGACTCGCCCGGGTGTTCGCGGTACAGATGGTAGGCCACGCGCTGGCCGCCTGCGTTGAACTCGATCCCCATTCGGATTTCGTTGCCGTTGGGTGCCTGTGTGTTGTAACTTTCGTCCAGGTGATCCGCCTCGATAACTTGCAGCTGCAACGGCACGCTCATGCTGCCGGGCCGCTCGCGGCATGAGCCGCACCAGCACTTCGCCGGATTCGACCATGCTGCGAGTGGCCAGGCTTTGCAGGCCGGTAAAAATCGGCGACGCCGTCGTGTTCGGCCTCGAGTGTCCAGTCGGCCCACAGCTGTTGCAGTGCCGATTTCAGGTCTGAGTTTTCCAGCTGCCAGCGGGGGGTGATGCCGGCGCCGATGATGTTTGAAACCAGGGTGTCGATGCCGGCGCTGATTAGGGGTTCGTTGCGGCGGACGAGCTCGCGGCTGCGGCTGCGGAGTGTATTCAGCGAATTGTAAATGCTCGCATCCGGGCCGGCCGTTGAAAGTCCCCAGGTGCCGAACCGGCGCCCGGTGACCGCCGCGCCTTCGAAGGTGCCCGTATAGCTTGCCGCTCGAATCGGTCGGCCGTGGTGATCGACTATTTTGAGGGCGCCCATTACAAGCCTTTCGAGGTTTTTGCGCGAAAAACGCGGTGGTTGGACGCGGAGACCAGGCCCATGTATTCGGCGCCGAGCTGATCGCGCAGGGCTCGAAGTGCCGGCAGGTCAGATTGGCCGAATTCGGTACTTTTGCCGGCGATGGTCACTCTGACTACGCGCTCGCCTTTTGCGAGCTCGAGGATCGCGGACCGGATAGCGAGCAGGTCGGTTTTCAGGTCGTCGGCGCTGATTCCCAGGGCGTCGGTTAAATCGCTCATCCTATGTATGTAGTTTGTTGATCCAAAGAGGAAAAGGAGCTATAACGGCAATAGCGATCATATCCTCAATAATCGAACATAGCGGGATCCCCAAAAGCAAACAGGACCTTTTTAATCAGAGAAAAATGTAAATGATTAAGACAAAAACATTATTTATAACTGGAGCTGGAGCTAGTTTCGGATACAATTTTCCAACGGGGAAAGACCTTAGAATAAAAATATGCGATGAATTCGTTGAAAAATATATTCCACTTTTAGGACAAGTATACCAAAGAAATAATCCACCTCCGAGCAAAATAAATTTTATTAGAAACTTCACCGAAATATTTGAAAAGTCAACAACACCATCTATTGATTTATTCCTCGCTCGGCAATCTCCTAACTTTGAAGAAATAGGAAAGATAGCAATTACATTTTTTATCCTGAAAGCTGAACACGAAAGTAAATTTCACCATAAAATTAAAGATCCAAAACAGGACTGGTACTCATATTTATATGAAAGAATGACAGAAAATCTAACCAAACCGGATGACTATGCACGTTTCGGAGAAAACAATGTAAATTTTATTACTTTCAATTATGATAGGTCTCTTGAAAATTTTATCTATAATAGCTTTATACATTCTTGGTTTAAGAATGAAGAAGATTTTTTGCAGAGAAGTGAAATAACCAGTACGTTGTTGATAGAAAAGTTTGTTCATTAGGACGAGTTATAAATCAAATTAAAATGAAGCAGTATATTCCATTCAATTATTTACATGTTTATGGAAAAATTTGTGATGTGGGATCTGAAAAAGGACTTCCGTATCCGCTCGAAATTGATATTCTAAATTTAAAAAAATTAAGTAAAAACATAAAAATTGTTTATGAAAGAGGAGAAGATGACAGAAATGCTATTAGAGCCCTAATTCAAGAAAATAGAAGGATATTCTTTTTAGGTTTTGGATTCGCACGTGAGAATCTTGAAGCTATTGGGATACCGGAGCTATTAACAAAAGATCATAAAATTTATGGTACAGTT
>CAVOIA010000017.1:0-41733 GCA_963695845.1 uncultured delta proteobacterium
TTAGGCAACCGATTCCCCGGGGCCGATCAGAGGCAGCTCCCGGTCGACGCGAAAGGTCACCAGGAATCGAACCGCGTCGGGGCTGTCGTCGATCCGGCAGCGACGGCAAATCTCACGCACCAAGTCGGTGCCGCTCTCTTCGCGAAGCTTGGTCAGGTGAAGGCGCACGCCCTGGTAACCCGCGCCCTCTTCCCGGAAAAGGTAAGCGGCGTGCGGGTTTGACTCCAGGTTGTGGTGCGAGAGGCGGTCGCGCATGATAAAGGCCAGGTGTCCCTCGTCGGACACATGCGGCCTGGCATACACCGCCGCATTGACCGCACCCTTGTCGTCGGCCGTGGACAACACCCCCATCCCCTTTTTCTCGTCAAAGTAGGCCTTCAAATTCATCGTCGACTCCTTGTCCAGTTGGTTGTTCGGGTTATTATCAGCAACGCACCGCCGACAATGCTATTGCCCCGGCGCGACGCCCTGGGCCAGGCTGATCACGGGCCTACAGGCCCGCTTTTCGATGCCCCCACACGGCGTAGACAGGGTCCGAAAAGGGCAGTTCGCCGGCATAGCGGTCGTTTTGGGGACGCGGCAGGCCGCGCATGGAATAGGTTCCCATCTTCTCGAAGGCACCACTGCGCAGGAAGTATTCCGACACCAGTCCCATGCGCTCGAATTCGTGCAGCTGCTCCCAGATGCGCACGGCCTTGGGCGGAAACCAGCGGTTGGAGAAGGTCACCACAAACACGCCACCCGGTTTCAGCACCCGGGCCACATCCGTGAACACCGGCACCGGTTGGGTCAGGTACTCGACCGAAACCGTGCAGATGGCCACGTCAAATTGCTCACTGGCGTACGGCAGCATTGGTCCGGTATTCAGGTCATGCACCTGGATGTCCGTCAAGAGCAAATTCTGCTCGAGCTCGGTGCGGTTCATGCCCAGGCCGCTGACGCGCGCCGGCTTGACCTGCTGCGGCAGGTGGGAGACCCAGCTGCTCATCAGGTCGAGCACGCTCATCCCATCTGCGACGAAGCGCTTGTAGACATCGGCCACGATGTCCCGCGCGGTTTCGTCCAGATGATGAACGAGGCGCGGCTTTGCATAGAAAAGGCCATCCGCCTGGTCGTCCTGGCGGACAAACGGCTGCCCGCTGAAAAAATCGGTCGGGTTTCCCTCCCAGCGGGCCTGCATCCCGGGTCCGTCGGTCAGCAGCCCCACCCAGTCGACGCTGCTGCCGCCGCGCTCGATCTCCTTGGCGGCAACCTGGCCCATAGTCATGGAAAGGGTGAGCGGATAGTTGGCCAGGGGATGACCCACATCGACCTGCATGTGCCCGTTGTTGACGCCCACGCAGCGAAAGGGCTGCATGTTCTGGGGAAACACCCCCGGCAGTCCACTCAGCTGGCCCTTGGGATAAAAGCGGCCGCTGCTGGGGGTCCTGCCAAAGCGTTTGCGGTCAACGGTCATCGGTCGGCCGCTGCTGCCGAAAAGCGCACCAGATTCAAAATTGACCTGCACCTGATCCCAGGCGCGCTTGCCCAGCACGGCCTGTTGGACATCCGCGGGCAGCCAGTCCCGCCACAGGTTGACGTTGCGTGCCGCATAGCCTTCGACATGCTCGGCCGATCGGCTGTTCCATTTCAGGTGGAACGCGATGTCCACCACACTGTTCAGGTCGATGGTCTCCATGGTGCCCTCCAGTTCAGTTCGGTTGCGATGTTCTTTATGTCAGGTAACCTAAACACCCGAACGGTCCGGGACCATACGAGACCGGTAGTGGCATACTGGGGGGCCAAAACACCCATCACGAAATCGAAATTAGGTAGCTGCGCAGATTGGTCTGGCTGTTGCTCAAGCCAAACTTTTTACGGAGGTTTTTGCGGTGAAAGTGTACCGTGGTTTCGGCAACGTTCAAAATGTCGGCGATCTCCTTACTGGCCTTGCCGTCTTTGACCAGCGAGGCCACCTGTATCTCCTGGGGGGTCAGGATGATGCTGGCATTGGCCAGTTTTTGAATCATGGGCGAGACGATGTCCTGCAGGTGGGAATCGATGATCTCCACCATGCGCTTGTCTTTGGGCTTGAGGTTGACGCGCTTGAGCTTCTCCAGGTAAGGCAGCACCATCTCCTTGACGTTGGTGATCACCTTGCGTTCCAGGTCGGACTTGTCGCCTTCACGCTGCTTGAGCAGCACTTTCAAAGCGATATTGGCCTCTTCCAGCTCGGTTTTCTGTCGGGTCAGGGCGGCTTCGCTTTCCCGCAAGGCCGCTTCGGTGAGTTTCAGGGCCGTGATCTCCTCATGGCTGACGACCGCCCTAACCGGCCCGTCCCCGGACATGCGAATAACCCGCAGGTAGTACCAGTGGGGCCCGTCCGCGCTGTGGCAGGGGTAGTCGAACAGGAATTCATCCACCCGGCCGGCGATAACCTCACGCACACCCCCGGCGACCGCCCGGGCATCGGCGTCGTCGGGGCCGTCGGCGGCGTCGCAGATCTCCAGATAGTTGTCGCCGATGCTGTCGTATCCGTCGGGCATTCCATTGGCGACCGCATATTCACGCCAGGCGCGGTTGGTGTCCAGAATCACGCCCCGTTCGTCCACGATGGCGATGTGAGCGGAGAGCGAATCCAAAACGGTGCGGGCCTGTTCACTGGAATAGCACAGGGGCGAATTATCTTTGAGCTGCGGAGTTTTCTCGTTCATGCATTGCACCATTGGTGTGGGGGTCCACGATCACATCGTCGGCCTGCCGTTCAGGGCGTTCACTGGCGGTAGATAAAGGTGCCCACGTGCTCGCCGTTAAGGGCGCGTTCGATGTTGCCCGGCACCAGGCCGTTGATGATCTGGACACGTTCGATGACCTCGCTGTTCTGGATGATCTCCAGGCAGGGCCGTTCGATGACCAAATCATCCAGGTCTTTTTCCATCAGGTCCCGGGCGCCGATTTCGGCAATGAACCGGGCCTCGGGCTGTTTTTTGGGATCGGCCGTGTAAAGGCCCTGTTCGTCTTTGACAAAAAGGACCGTGCGCGATCCCAGTAGGTCGGCCAGGATCACCAGGCCCACGTCGGTACGGTGGATGGGAATGCGGCCGGTCTTGGGCTTGATTGCAAAATAGTCGTAGGGCGGCATCCCGTGCATCACCGGGATGATACCCTCGGCAAAGTAGGTCGGCAGCTTGACGATGTCCGAGTGGGACATCTGGATGCCCCCCCAGGGCGAGAGCAGACTGGCGACCATCAGGGCGTTCTGTTCGGAGATCATGCTGCCGAACTTGGCGATGATCCCCGTAGGCATGCCCATCTCCAAGCCGATGGAATAGATGTGCCGGCTGCGGGTACCGCCGCCGGTGGTGATCACCAGCTTGTGCTGGCGGCGGCACTTGACGATCTCTTTGAGGATGGCCGGAAGCGCCTTGACACCGCGGTCGCAGATGGACTGCCCGCCGATTTTCAGAACGGCCACATCCGGATAGATCCGCTCCTGGGGGGCCACATCCAGGCGGTCGATGAATTCGCGGCTCACCAGGCTTTCGCCCATCAGGCGGCTTTTCACATGCAGGCGTTTGCCGTCCTTGTCCCTTACCAGTGCCATAAACGCTCCTTGTTCAGTGCCCATCCACAAACGATTATGTTGCCCGATGTCCGCGTTGCGCGAAAAATTTTATCCTCAGCATATCAACCATATGCCTGCGGTAAATGTTTCGCGCGCCTTGATCTCGACCAAAATTCCTCGTTTCTGGACGGACACTGTTATTTGTGTTTGCCCTTGCCGCCCCCGCCTTTTAGGGCAACCAGCTCCGCACCGGCTGCCGCGGCCAGCTGTTCCAGTTCGCCCAAGCGCAGATGCTTGGCGTATACTTTCAGGTCGACATCGCAGGCGGCCACGACCCGGAAGCGCGGGGTTTTGGCCCCGTCCTTGACCTTTTGGCGTTCACGGTAAAAGAGTTGCGCACTCATGATCTTCTCCTGTGGGGAAAGGTATTGCTGGACGAACAAATGTCTGCGCAATGGTAAGACAAAAATGGAATGCTGTAAAGAAACCGCCGCATAATACCCATTGAATGGCACCCCGAAGGCGCCGATTTCCTTCTTGACGGTGGCGCCTGCGACCCATTACTATCAATGTGATTCCTGCAGCCAGCGAGGCACTCATGCAATACGTGATTATCGGCAACGGCATCGCCGGGGTGCGTGCCGCCGAGGCGATCCGGTCCACGGATCCGCACGGCGCCATCACCATGATCGGCGATGAAAGCGTCCCGCCTTACAGCCGACCCATGATCAGCCATGTGCTCGACGGTTCCCAGCCGCACCGCAAACTGGCCATCCGCAGCGCACGCTTCTACGACGCGTGCCGGATCACCCCCCTGCTCGGCCGGCGCGCCGACGGGATCGACGTTGCCAACCGACGGGTACGGGTCGGCGGCGACCGCATCGCATTCGACCGCCTGTTGATTGCCTCGGGCGCCGATCCCCGGCCCCACGCAGCCCACGGCATGAATCTCAAGCACATCTATTACATGCGCACCCAGGCACATGTTCAACAGCAGGTGGCGGCCCTGGTGCATGCCCGGCGGGCCGTCGTGCTGGGCGGCGGGCTGGTGGGATTCAAAGCGGCCTATGGCCTGCTCAAACGCGGGCTGGATGTGACCATGCTGATCACATCGCACTACCCGCTGGCCATGCAGGTGGATGCCACCGCCGGCAAAATGATTCTGGACGAACTGGTAGGCCACGGCTTGAAGGTGATGGTCGGGGTCAGCGTGACTGCCTTCGAGGGCAACGGGTCGGTGCAGGCCGCCGTAACTGATGCGGGCACCCGGCTGCCCTGCGACATGGCCATTATCGGCAAAGGAGTGCTGCCGTCGCGGTCCTTCATCCCCAAAGATCGGATCGAGGTGGACCTGGGGGTGGTGGTCGATGCCCACCTGCAGACCAGCGTCCCGGGCATCTATGCCGCCGGCGATGCGGCCGAGCTGGTCGACATTGCCAGGAGATGCCGCTGGGTCAACGCCCTGTGGCCGGAAGCGGCCAGCCAGGGCTGCGTGGCCGGATTCAACATGGCCGGCCGGCCGGTGGCTTACCCGGGCAGCCTCAGCCGCAATGTCATGCGCGTTTTCGGTCTGGATGTACTCACCATAGGCGACCCCCATCCGCGGGCAGCTGCCGGCCGTCGGGTCATTCAGGTCGGCGGGCAGGCCCAGGGGAGCTATCGCTGCCTGGTGCTTGAAAAGGGGCTGTTGGTGGGGGCCGTGTTGGTCAACCGCATCGAGCAGGGTGGGGTAATCCGCGCCCTGATCGAAAACCGGGTCCCGATTCGCCTGCCGCCCGAGGCCCTGGCCGCGCCGGATTTCAATTTCGCAAAATTGCTGCCGTAAATACAGCGGACCATGGACCAGACTTTAAATCCGACATGGAGACGCCAGGAGACGCCATGAAACAAGTCGTTGTTCATCCCGAGCGCTGTGTGGGCTGCATGCAGTGCATGCTGGCCTGCGCGACGGCTCACTCGCGCAGCGGGTCGCTTTTTGCGGCCGTACAGGAGACGCCTCGACCCGGACCGCGCATCCACGTGGGCGCCGGCCGGTTCAACGAAGGCTTTCCCAACCGCTGCCGCCACTGCGACCCGGCGCCTTGTCAGGCTGCCTGCCTGGCTGGCGCCATCTACCGCCGCGCCGGCACCGCCACGGTGACGGTCGACCCCGACCGCTGCATCAACTGCGCCTCCTGTGCCATGGCATGCCCCTATGGCGTCATCCGCTTTCACCAAGAGCCGCTGGGGCCGGCCGGGCGTGCCATGGCCGTGAAATGCGACAACTGCAGCGCCCGCAGGGCCAAGGGCCTGATACCGGCCTGCGTCGAAATCTGCAAGACCGGCGCCCTGACCTACGAGCAGCTGGACGAGGCCATGCGGCGCCACAGCCAAGCGGTGGCCCGCAGCATGTCGGCAGACGCACCGGCGCCCGCGGTTCCGGCCGGTATCGCTTTGCTCAAGTCTGTCAAACAATCCCAACTGGCGCTTTTCGACTGATCAAGGAGAAGACCATGTTCGATCCCAAAGCAAGTCTGTCGATTACCTCGGACGGCGACCGCCTGCATGCCAAAGCGCGTCAGGACGGCGTCGAAACGGTGTGGGAGCGCCACGACGCCCAGCAGCCCCAGTGCGGTTTCTGCGACATGGGGCTCTCGTGCCGCATCTGCATTATGGGTCCCTGCCGGATAGACCCCTTTGGCCAGGGTCCCCAGGCCGGAGTCTGCGGGGCCGATGCCGATATCATCGTGGCCCGCAACCTGTGCCGCATGATCGCCGCCGGAGCCGCCTCCCATTCGGACCACGGACGCGACCTGGTGGAAGTGCTGGCCGGCGTGGCCGACGGCAGCGCCGTGGGCTACCAGATTCGCGACGAAGCCAAACTCAGGCGGCTGGCCGAGGAGTACGGTGTCGACACCGATGACAAACCGCCGCTGGCCGTGGCCGGGGAGCTGGCCCAGGCCCTGATGGAAGACTACGGCATGCGCCAAAAGGCCATCACCATGGTGGCCCGCGCACCCCGCAAGCGTCGCGACATCTGGCAAAAATTGAGCCTGACCCCCCGGGGCATCGATCGCGAAACCTCGGAAATGCTGCATCGCACCCACATGGGGGTGGACAACGACTGGCAGACCCTGCTGCTGCAGGCCATGCGCAACGCCCTGTCCGACGGCTGGGGCGGCTCCATGATCGCCACCGAAGTGTCCGACATCCTGTTCGGCGTGCCCACACCCCGCCCGACCATGGTCAACTCGGGTGTCCTCAAAACGGATCAGGTCAACATCGTGGTCCACGGGCACAACCCGGTGGTGTCGGAGATGGTCTCTTTGGCCTGCCAGTCTCCGGAGCTGCTGGATCTGGCCAAAGCCAAGGGCGCCGGCGGGATCAACCTGGTGGGGGTCTGCTGCACCGGCAACGAACTGCTCATGCGCCGCGGCATCGCCATGGCGGGCAACCATCTCATGACCGAACTGATCCTTGCCACCGGGGCCGTGGACATGATGATCGTGGACTACCAGTGCATCATGCCCTCGGTGGGCAAAGTGGCCGGCTGCTACCACACCAAGATGATCAGCACCAGCGACAAGGCCCGCTTTCCCCACATGGAGCACCAGGAGTTTCACCCGCACAATGCCAGGCAAAAGGCCCAGGCAGTGGTGCGAACGGCGGTGGAAAACTTTTCGAACCGCCAGGAGGTTTTTCTACCGGTGGCGCCCCAGGAGGCCGTGGGCGGCTTTGCGGTGGAGACGATCCTGGAAGCCCTGGGCGGCACCCCGGACCCGCTCATCGATGCCATCAAGTCCGGAAAAATCCGCGGCGCGGTGGGCATCGTGGGGTGCAACAACCCCAAGATCAAGCACGACTACGGTCACGTGACCCTGACGCGGCGCCTGATCGAAAATGACATTCTGGTGGTGGACACCGGCTGCGTGGCCGTGGCCACGGCCAAGGCCGGACTCAAGCTGCCGGCCGCCGCCGGGATGGCCGGACCCGGACTGAAGGAGATCTGCACCGCACTAAACATCCCGCCGGTTTTGCACATGGGCAGCTGCGTGGACAACGTGCGCATTCTGGTGCTGGTGGCCGCCCTGGCCGATGCCCTGGGGGTGGACATCAGCGACCTTCCCGTGGCCGGTTCGGCCCCGGAGTGGTACTCGGAAAAGGCAGTGACCATCGGCACCTATTTTGTGGCGTCGGGCGTCACCACGCATCTGGGCCCCATGCCGCCCATCACCGGCAGCATGAACGTGGTCAACCTGCTCACCTCGGGCCTCACGGATCTGGTGGGCGCCGCCTTCGCCGTCGAGCCCGACCCGCAAAAAGCGGCCCTTTTCCTGCGCGGCACCATCGAAGCCAAACGCAGGGCCCTGGGCCTGGATGCAAGAAGCATCGACTGACGGCGTGCCAGACGCCTAACTTCTACCCCAAGGAGAAAAAAATGGGCAACATGACCCTAAATTACGAAACCCTCATCAAGGTTACCCGATCCCTGTCCAAGTCCAAGGATCCGGAAAAAATCATCCGCATGACGGTGGAAAGCGTCAAATCCGCCCTCGGATTGAAGGGCTGCGCCCTTTTCCTGATCAACAAACAGTCCAAGGAGCTCGAAGTGGCTGCATCGACCGGCCTGAGCGACGACTACCTCAACAAAGGGACCGTGAGCGCGCTGCGCTCGATTGCCGCCTCCCTCGAAGACGGTCCCGTCGCCGTCACCGATGTCAGCGACGATCCCCGCATCCAGTATCCAGAGGCCGCCCGGAAAGAGGGCATCGCGTCGATCCTTTCCGTTCCCATTTTGATCGGCGACGACGCCATCGGCGCCATGCGGGTCTATTCGGCCGAGAAGTGGGAATTTACCCTGGATGACGTCAATTTCGTCCAGGCCCTGGCCCAGATCGTCGGGATACTGGTCGAGATGAGCCGGCTGCACAAAGGCCAGAGCGAGTACATCGATGTGCTGGCCACCATGTGTGAATCGCCGGCGCTGTAGTTTATGGCCTACAGGCTGAGCTGATATGGACCCTTTGGCCCCGGCGTCTCTGGCGATCCTGTGGCTGGCCGGCCTGCTGGCCGGGTTCGTGGATTCGATTGCCGGCGGCGGGGGGATCATCTCCCTGCCGGCCCTGCTGGCCACCGGCATGCCGCCCCACCTGGCCCTGGGCACGAACAAGCTGCAAGGCACCTTCGGCAGCATGACCGCCGCGCTCAATTACACCCGCAAAGGCCTGGTCAACCTGCGCGAAATTCCCGCCGGTGTTCTGTTCACCGCCGTGGGGGCCCTGGCCGGGACGCTGACCGTCCAGGTGCTCTCGGCCGACTTTTTGCGGCACCTGATCCTGCTGCTCCTGCTGGCCGTCTTCTTGTACACCCTGTTCTCACCTGATCTGGGTCGACTGGACCGCCGGCCCGCCATCGGCGCCACGGTCTTTTACGGCTGCGCCGGCCTGGCCCTGGGCTTCTACGACGGGTTTTTCGGCCCTGGAACCGGCTCTTTCTGGACCATCGCCCTGGTGATGGGGCTGGGACTCAATCTCACCAAAGCCACCGCCCACACCAAACTGTTCAACTTCACCAGCAATCTGGTGGCCCTGGCGGCGTTTTTCGCCGCACAGCAGGTCGTGGTGTCGGCGGGCCTGCTAATGGGCGCGGGCCAAATGCTGGGTGCCTTTCTCGGTTCACGGCTGGTCATTCGCAAAGGAACCGGATTCGTGCGGGTCTTCTTTCTGCTTGTGGTGGCGGCCACCATCATCAAACTGGGGTATGCGACCTATGCCGCCCAATAGGGGGGCGTGCCAGATTCAGCCGGCTGAGCGCAACGCGCAACATACACAAAAGTCGTTTTTCAGGCGGCTTCGCAGAAAGCCCGAGATCAAGGCTTGCGAATCCTGAGGAGCGAGATGTACTTACGGTACTCCGCAGTGACGAAGGATGACGCCTGACGCAAACATCGGGTTTTTTGCGCAACCGTCAAAGCATAAAGTTCATGTTGGGGCGCTTCACCGTCTCCGGCTCGCGGCTGAAAAAATCCTCCAGTTCGCTTTTCAATCCCTTTACATCGCAGGCCCTGTTGATGCGTTTGACAAAGCTGTGCGCGAACTTGAAGTTGGCCCCGAAGTAGAGGGCGAACTTTTTGAAGCGCCGCAGGGTCTGTCCCGCATCGAAGTGCCGCTCCATGGCCGCCAGCAGGGCCATGGCCGTGCGCCGGTAAATGCCGGGATCGGGCCTCATCAGGCCGGCCATCTGGGCCATCAGCCACGGCCGGGCAATCGCCATGCGCCCGATGGCCACGCCGTCGCAGCCCGTGGTCGTCAGCATCCGCTCACAGGCCGCGGCGTCGAAAACGTCGCCATTACCGAAGACCGGAATGGCCACGGCATCCTTGACCTGTTTGATGTAGGACCACCGCGGCGGCCGGGTGCGGCGGTCCGGGGCCACCCGCGGGTGAAAGGTCAAGGCATCGGCACCGGCCGATTCGAAGCGTCGGGCCAGGTCCACCGGCAGGGCCGGATCGTCCCGCCAGCCGGTGCGGAACTTGACGAACAGGGGCAGGCTGACGGACCGGCGCACGGCCGCCACGATGCGGGCCGCCTGGTCGGGCGTTTTCAGCAGGGCCGCCCCGCACTGTTGCCTGCAGATCGCAGCCACCGAACAGCCGAAGTTCAGATCCACCCCAAACAGGCCCTTGTCTTCGATGATGCGGGCCGCCGTGGCCATGGTGTGGGGATCCGCACCAAAAATCTGCATTACCAGGTGACGGCGTTCGGCCTCCCGCCAGCAGAAGTAGGCCGAGCCGGAGCGCACTTCCTGGGGGATCCGCCTGGCGCTGCACATCTCGCCGAACAGCAGCCCGTAGCCCCCGTATTCGGCCAGCAGTTCGCGAAAGGCGATGTGTCCCAGAAAAGTCATCGGCGCCAGGGCCAGACGGCCGTCGATCGCGGTCGATCCGATGGCCAAGGGCCGGTTCAGTCGTGCTGCCAGATCCGGCTTCAATTTGAGCGAGTGTCCGGGCGGGTCCAGGCCAGGCGCTGGGGATGACAGTAGACCATCAAGGTGTCTTTTTTCCCCAAAGAGGCCAGGGTCATGTTGAGCGCCGTAGCCAGCTCGACGGCCAGGGCCGTGGGCCGCGAAACGGCCAGGATGACCGGAATCCGGGCCCGGGCGGCCTTCTGGACCAGTTCATAGCTGATACGCGACGAAAGGGTCAGCAGGCGCGCCCGCCGCAGCCGACCCTCGAGAAAAAGGCGCCCGATGGCCTTGTCCAGGGCGTTGTGGCGGCCCACGTCTTCGCCGACGGCCAGCAGGGTCAGGTCGTGGTCGTAGATGGCGGCGGCGTGGGCGGCCCGGGTCGCACGGCGCAGCGGCTGATGATCGCCCAGCGCAAGCAGCATGGCCACAGCGGCGGCGCCGGCCAGCGGATCGTCCCCGTCCAGTGGGGTCAGGGCCTGGACCAGGTCGTCGACGATGGATTTGCCGCAGATGCCGCAAGAGGTCTGGCTGATATAGGTGCGTCGGTCCAGGTGGGCGGCAATCCGCTGCCGCCGTGCGGCGGTCAGGGTGACCGTGACCACGTTGCTGTCGCCGCCGTCGCAAAATGCGATATTTTTGATGTCGTCCGGCCGGTCGGCAATGCCTTCGCCCAGACAAAACCCGGCCACGTGGGCCTTTTCGTCACCCGGCGTGCGCATGACCACGGCATAGGGGTTGCCTTGAACCCGGATCGAGAGCGGTTCCTCGCCGATCAGGGCCAGGGCTTCGGACCGCCCCACCCCTTTGTCCACGACAGTGATGAGCTGTTGACGACGGTTCAACACCACGGTTCCTTTCGTCGGAGTGCCGGCACGGTTGCCATCTCAAACCACAGGGGGGCTCAGTGCTTGTCCACGACGATTCCCACCCCCCCCACCAACGCAGTTTTTGCTTGACAACGGTAGGGCAAAGTTTAATATTTCCTATTTTTTAGCGCAAGGCTAAGCTATTTGTTTTAAGAGGAGGATGGAAACATGTACGCAGTGGTTGCCACAGGCGGTAAGCAATACAAGGTCGCAGAGGGTGACGTCCTCAGGGTTGAAAAGCTCGCCGGTGACGTCGGAGCGTCGGTCGCTTTCGACAAGATCCTTATATTTTCCGACGGCGAGAATGTCAAGGTCGGCCAGCCCGAGGTAGACGGCGTGACCGTTCACGGCCAGATCGTCGCCCAGGGCAAAAGCAAAAAAATTATCGTTTTCAAATACAAGCGCCGCAAGCGGTATCGCCGCAAGCAGGGTCATCGCCAGCCGTTCACGGCCGTGCGTATCGACCGTATCGAGGCGTAGTTTAAGATCCGCAACATCCGTCAGGGGGAGCCGGCGTGCTGAAACACAGTTCACACGGTGCCCTTTGGCCATCGAGGAGCAACGCATGGCACACAAGAAAGCAGCCGGCAGTTCTAAAAACGGTCGAGACAGCAATGCCCAGCGCCGGGGCATCAAACGCTATGGCGGACAATCCGTGGCCGCCGGCAACATCCTGGTCCGTCAGGTCGGCACCCGAATCCACCCCGGCACCAATGTCGGGATCGGCAAGGACTACACCCTTTTCGCACTGATCGACGGTGTCGTCACCTATGAACGCAAAGGTCGAGATCGCAAACAGGTCAGCGTCTATGCCGCGTGAAATTCATTGACGAAGCGCGCATCACCGTTCAATCGGGCAACGGCGGTGCCGGATGTGTCAGCTTCCGACGGGAAAAATACATCCCCAAGGGGGGGCCGGACGGTGGAGACGGTGGCCGCGGCGGAGACGTCGTTTTCAAGGCGACCACCACCAAGCGAACCCTCTACCACCTGCAATTCAACCAGCGTTTCAAGGCCCCCAACGGCGGCGGCGGACAGGGACAGAACCGGACCGGCAAGGGCGGCGAGCCGCTGATCATCGAACTGCCGCCCGGCACCCTGATTCGTGACGCCGACACCGGAGACCTTCTCAAAGACCTCGTCGACCCCGACGAGGTCTTCGTCGTTGCCCAAGGCGGGCGGGGCGGCCAGGGCAACACCCGTTTCAAGTCGGCGACCAACCGGACACCCCGCTTCGCGCAGCCCGGCGAACCCGGGCATACCCGCAATCTGCACCTGGAGCTGAAGCTGCTGGCCGACGTGGGTGTCGTCGGGCTGCCCAACGCCGGCAAGTCGACCCTGGTGTCGGCCCTGTCCGCGGCCAGGCCCAAAATCGCCGACTACCCCTTTACCACGTTGACACCCCATCTGGGCGTGGTGAAGAGCCCCTACCGGGAACCCTTCATTGTGGCCGACATCCCCGGACTGATCGAAGGCGCCCATGCGGGTACCGGCCTGGGGATCCGGTTTCTGCGCCACGTGGAACGCACGCGCATCCTGGTGCACCTGGTGGATGTCGCCGCCATCGACCCGGACCGCCCCTTGAAAAGCCTCGATACCGTCAACCGGGAGCTGAGCCGTTACAGCCAGGCGCTGGCCCGAAAGCCTCAGCTGGTCGTGCTCAACAAGATGGACGTGGCCTGGGCCGAAGATGCCGCCGCGCTGTTCACCCTGGCCTATGGAACCGATGACCTGATTCGCATTTCCGCCGCCGCCGGCCAGGGGCTCGACCGGTTGACGACGGCGCTGTGCCAACGGCTGGATCGACTCGATGAACTGCAACCCCCAGAAGGCGCATAGCACCATCCGGCGGGCCGTGGTCAAGGTGGGCAGCAATGTGCTGACCGCCCGCAGCGGCCTGAACGTCGATGCCATCGCATCCATCGGCAGCCAGGTCTGTGGCTTGATGGACCAGGGGATCCAGACCATTCTGGTCTCCTCGGGCGCCATGGCATCGGGTATGATGAAAATGGGGTTTTCCAAACGACCCGATGCCATCCCCCGGCGCCAGGCCATCTCCGCCATCGGCCAGGCCGACCTGATCCGGGCCTGGGAAAAATCCTTCGCCCGCTTCCGGCGCAAGGTCGCCCAGATCCTGCTCACCAGTGACGACCTGACCAGCCGCAAACGCTACCTGAACGCCCGCAACACCATGAACACCCTCCTCGAATGGGAGGTGGTGCCCATCATCAACGAAAACGACACCATCATGGTGGAAGAGATCAAACTGGGCGACAACGACAACCTGGCGGCCATGATCGCCCTGCTGCTGGATGCCGACATCTTTATCAACCTGACCGACATCGACGGCCTTTACGACAAGGACCCCCGCGTCCACCCGGACGCCCGCCTGATTGATCGGGTCAGCACCTACAGCAGGAGCATCGAACGGTTCGCCGGAAAGATTCCCGGTGCCCTGGGGACCGGCGGCATGCTCAGCAAGATCAAGGCCGCGCGCAAGGTCACCGCATCGGGAATCCCCATGGTCATCGCAAAGGGGTACCGGCCGGATATCCTGAGCCGAATCGTGGCCGGAGAGCCCCAGGGAACTTATTTTGTTCCCCGCGATCACAAGCTGAATCGCAAAAAATGCTGGATCGGTTACACGGTCAACCCCCAGGGGGTCCTGCGCATCGATGACGGGGCGGCCGGCGCCCTTCTAAAAAACGGCAAAAGCCTGCTGCCCAGCGGCATCGTCGCGGTGGAGGGCCGCTTCCCGGTCGGGGCCGCGGTGGCCGTGGCCACCCAAAACGACCGCTTGATCGGCAATGGGCTGGTGAACTACAATGCCGACGAGATCCGGCTGATCATGGGGCTTAAGACCAGCCAGATCCGGCAGCGGCTGGGGCAGAAAACCTACGATGAGGTCATTCACCGCGACAACCTGGTGATCACCACGGATCCCGAAAACGGCTGAGGACTCGACATGAACATCGCACAGACCATCCGGCAGATGGCCCAAAACGCCCGTCAGGCCGCCGGCGCGATCGGGCGCTGCAGCACGGACGCAAAAAACCGGGCCCTTGAAACCATGGCCGACCTGCTGGTGCAAGAAGCGCCAGTGATCTTCCAGGAAAACCGCAAGGACCTGGAGCGGGGCCGGGCCGCCGGCCTCTCCGCGGCCATGCTCGACCGGCTGGCCGTCACGGAAAAAACCATTGCCGCCATGGCCGACGGTCTGCGCGAAGTGGCTGCGGTCGCCGACCCGGTGGGCAGCATGGGTCCTACGCGGGTGCGACCCAACGGCCTGCGGGTCGCCAGAATGCGCATCCCCCTGGGCGTGATCGGCATCATCTACGAGTCGCGCCCCAACGTCACCATCGATGCCGCCGGGTTGTGCCTCAAGTCGGGCAACGCCGTTATTTTGCGGGGCGGCTCCGAGGCCATCTACTCCAACCGGGCCCTGGCGGCCATCATCGGTCGGGCCCTGGAAGCGGTCCACCTGCCGGTCCATGCCGCCCAGGTCGTGCCCACCGAGGACCGGGCGGCCATCGAGGTTCTGCTGGCGCAGGAGGAATCCATCGACCTGATCATCCCGCGCGGCGGCGAAGGTCTGATCCGCTTCGTTGTGTCGCACTCCCGCATTCCCGTGCTCAAGCACTACAAGGGGGTGTGCCACCTCTTTGTCGACCGATCGGCGGATCTGGAGATGGCCGCGCACATCGCCTTCAACGCCAAGGTGCAGCGGCCGGGCGTGTGCAACGCCATGGAGACCCTGCTGGTAGATCGCCGGGTGGCCGAGACCTTTTTACCGGCGGTGGCCCGGCGGTTCGAGACGGCCGGGGTAGCGCTGCGCGGCTGCCCGCGGACCTGCACCATCCTGCCCGGCATCACCCCGGCGACCGAAGCCGACTGGCCCGAAGAGTACCTGGATCTGATTCTGGCGGTCAAAGTGGTCGACGACATGCCGGCCGCCATGGCACACATCGCCCGCTACGGGTCGAACCACACCGAGGCCATCGTGACCCGCGACTACGCCCGGGCCCAGCAGTTCGTGCGCGAGGTGGACGCCTCGGTGGTGCTGGTCAATGCCTCGACGCGATTCAATGACGGCGGGCAGTTGGGCCTGGGCGCCGAAATGGGCATCAGCACCTCCAAACTGCACGCGTTCGGCCCGATGGGGTTGGAGGAGCTGACCACCCGCAAATTCGTCGTTTTAGGGGACGGCCAGGTCCGGGAATAAACGCGCATCCCGTGGGGGAGGCCGACACCCGCGACGGCATTGGAAATGTCCATGCGAGCAGGACTTTTCGGCGGCACCTTCAATCCGATCCACAACGGCCACCTGATGGTGGCCGAGCAGTCGCTCAAAGCCCTGGGCCTGGACTGCCTGAGCATCGTCCCCTGCCGGACCCCGCCCCATAAATCTCCGGCCTACCTGGCCCCGGCGGCGGACCGGTTGCACATGATCCGGCTGGCCCTGCCGGTCGACGTTCGCTACCGCATCTCCGAGTTGGAAATTCGACGCCAGGGGCTGTCCTACACCATCGACACGATCGACCGCTTCCAGGCCGCCATGACGCCTGGCAGCGACCTGTTTCTGATCATGGGCATGGATGCCTTCTTCGAAATCCACACCTGGAGACGCTACCGCGAGGTGATCGAACGGACCCAGCCGGTGGTGGTGACCCGCCGGAGAACAGGGGATCGGCAGCCCGATGACGGGGTCGAGCGGATGGATGCCTACATCCGCGCCCACCTCTTTTCAGATTATCGACGCCTTGAAGGACAGTCCGCCTGGCAGCGCAAGGGCAAAAACTGCATCCATCTGCTGCCGATCGATCCGGTGGACGTGTCGTCCAGCCGGGTGCGACAGCGCCGCGCGGCGGGAATGCCGGTGGACGACCTTGTTCCTGCGGCCGTAAGCGCTTATATTGAACGAAAAGGACTTTATCGATGACGTCAACCGATCCGGCCGAACTGGACATATACATCCAGGCGGCACTGGGCAAAAAGGCCCAAAACCCGGTCCTGCTGGACGTGAACCACCTGACCAGCCTGGCCGACGCATTTTTGATCTGCCATGGCACCTCCAACCGCCAGGTCAGCGCCATCGCCGAGCACATCCAGCGCACCCTCAAAAAACAGGGCATCAAGGCCCTGAGTGTCGACGGTCTCAAAGAAGGCCACTGGGTGCTGATGGATTACGGCCACATTTTGATTCACGTCTTTTTCGAAGCCACCCGGGAATTCTACGACCTGGAGGGGCTGTGGTCGGATGCGCGTCGCATCCGGACCCAGAGCATGCGGCAGGCCGACGATGTTCAGAAGGCGCATAGGGCGGCAGCGCTGGACGAGTCGATCTTCATCGAATAACGCGAGGCGAGGAGAAGATGGCACCCAAAAAAACCCACATGCTGATCATCCTGGACGGATGGGGCATCGGCGCGGACGAACCCACCAATGCCGTGCAGGTGGCCGACACCCCCTTCATCGACAAGCTTCAGGCCACCTGCCCCGCCACGCAGCTGCGCTGCTCGGGAAAAGAGGTGGGCCTGCCCGAGGGCATCATGGGCAACAGCGAAGTCGGCCACATGAACCTGGGTGCCGGCCGCGTGGTCTACCAGGACCTGGTGCGCATCGACAACGCCATCGAAGACGGGAGCTTCTTTGAGAATGAACGCCTGGCGGCGGCCATGGATGCCGTGGCGGCCGGCGGCAAGGCCCTGCACCTGATGGGCCTGGTTTCCAATGGCGGCGTCCACAGCCAGATCACCCACCTGTTCGCCCTGCTGGACATGGCGCGTCGCAGAGACCTGGCAAAGGTCTTTGTACACGCCATTCTAGACGGGCGCGACACGCCGCCCGACAGCGGTGCCGGATTTATAAAGCAGCTGCACAACCACATGCAGGCCGTCGGCGTCGGGGCACTTGCCTCAATCTGCGGGCGCTACTTTGCCATGGACCGCGACAAACGCTGGGATCGCGTGGAAAACGCCTACCGGCTCTACACCGAGGGCCGCGGGCATGCCCAGGGCGACCCGCTGGCTGTCGTCGCGGCAGCCTATGGCCGCGGCGAAACCGACGAGTTTGTCCAACCGGTGGTCATGGTCGATGAGCGCCGAAATCCGGTCGGGACCGTGGCCGACGGCGACGGCATCATTTTCTTCAACTTTCGTGCCGACCGCGCCCGCGAAATCACCCGGGCCTTCACCGAAACCGGATTCGACGGCTTTGCGCGTCAGCGCGTACCGCGGTTGTGCACCTATACGACCATGACCCTTTACGACGAGGGGTTCGACTTGCCCGTGGCCTTCGAGCCGGCGCACCTGGAAATGATGCTGGGGGAGGTATTGAGCCGGCGAGGGCTGCATCAGCTGCGCATTGCCGAAACCGAAAAATATGCCCACGTGACCTATTTTTTCAACGGCGGGGAAGAGACGCCCTTTGCCAACGAGGAGCGCTGCCTGATCCCTTCCCCCCGGGAAGTGGCGACCTACGACCAGAAACCGGCCATGAGCGCCGCCCAGGTGGCCGCCGAGACGGTAGCCCGGCTGGAATCGAACCGATACGATTTTATCGTGCTCAATTTTGCCAACATGGACATGGTGGGGCACACCGGTGTGATGGCCGCCGCCGTTGAGGCCTGTGAAACCGTCGACCGCTGCCTGGAAAAGGTGATCGTCAAGCTGCTGGCCCGGGGCGGTGTGGCCCTGGTGACCGCCGATCACGGCAATTCCGAAAAGATGGCCGACGCGGATGGCAAACCCTACACGGCCCACACCACCAACCCGGTCCGACTGCTGCTGGTGGGGGGCAGCGAATCGGTCGGCCTGCGCGAAGGCCGCCTGGGCGATGTGGCCCCGACCTTGCTGGAGCTGATGGGGCTGGACATCCCGGCCCAGATGACCGGCCGCAGCCTGCTGGTTTCGCGCTAGCGTCTTGTCCTGTGCCCAGGGGCGCTATCGGCCGGACAGGCTGATGTCCACATTCAGGTCATCGGCCACATCGGCCAATCCGTCTTTGACAGCATCCATGACGGTCCCATTGGGAACCTGGACCTGAATGTCCATCACGTAAATGGCGGTTCCGCTCTCCGGCGACGCCTTGACCGTTGAGGTGAGGCTGACGATGTTGATCCGGTTCTGGGCCAGAAACCGGCTGACTTTATAAACGATACCGGCCTGGTCCATGCCTTCCACGTGAATGGTCTGCAAGCAGAAATCCTCGTGGTGGTCGCTCTCCCGGGGCTGCAGCGGGCGAAAGAAGGCAAAGATGCCCTTTTCCTGTTCCAAGCGCCGGCAGGCCATGGAAATCGGACCTTCCACGTCGGCCGAGCCGGCCGTGAACAGCAGGATCAGGGTAAACTCACCGGCCAGCAGGGTCATGGAGGTCTCTTCCAGATTGCAGCCGTTCTGGTACAAAATTTCGGTGACATCGGCAGCGATACCGGGACGGTCCTTGCCGAAGGCGGTCATGATGAAACGTTGTCCCATGAGCTCTCCTTTCCGATGGTGTGATCAAATGGCGGTTGAACATCATTAGGCAGCCTGATGGCTACGTCAAATCGCCGCTTCAGTCAAGCGAATGCATGGCTGTCGGCGGGCAAACCAATCCATGAAAAACGATTGGCCGCGGCAAGTCGACCCGACCCTGCGCGATTCGCACAGCGCCGCGCTGGAATGCGCCGTTCGCATCCTGGCCCGGCGGGATCACGCCCGCACGGAGCTGGCGCTCAAACTGCGCCGGAGAGGATTCGGCCGGGCCGCCATCGAGGCCGTCCTGGCGCGATGCCGCGAGCTGGGCTATCTGGACGACGCCAAAACCGCCAGGATCCTGGCCGCACACATGGCGACCCGAGGCTACGGTCCGCTGTGGATCCGACAGGCTCTGGTGCAAAAGGGCATCGACCCAGGCCTGATCGAAAACGCCCTGGATTGCTGCGGCGACGAAGCGGATCGGGCCCGGCGCCAGCTGCGCAAGAAAAGCGCCGCCCTGGGCCGCCAGGCCGACCCGTGGAAACGCCGCCAGATGGCCTACCGCTACCTGAGCGGCCGCGGGTTTTCGGCGGCCGTCATTTGGCAGCTGTTAGAGGAAATATAGTGCCCATCCTTAAACGGTTGGGTGAAGGAACTGCGATGGAAAAAACCGTGCTGGTCCCCGTCGCCGACGGGACCGAAGAGCTCGAAGCCGTGGCCATCATCGACATCCTGCGCCGAGCCGGGGCACAGGTAACCGTGGCATCGGTGACCGGCAGCCGTCAGATAACGGCGTCGCGCGGGGTCGTCATCGTGGCCGACGCCCTGATCGAAGCCTGTCGGCAAAACGACTACGACCTGGTGGTTCTGCCCGGCGGCATGCCCGGTGCCGAACACCTGCGCGATTCGGCGGTGCTACTCGAGATCCTGAAACGACAGCGCGACACTGAGCGCTGGTACGGCGCCATCTGCGCCAGCCCGGCCGTGGTCCTGGAGCCGCACGGGTTGCTGCAAGGCCGCCAGGCCACCTGCCACCCCGCTTTTGTCGACCGCTTGACCAACCGGGAGCGCGTCGAATCGCGCGTGGTGACAGACGGCCCCTGCCTGACCAGCCGCGGCCCGGGGACCGCCGTGGAGTTCGCCCTGGCCCTGGTGGAAAAGCTGTACGGCCGTGGCAAGCGCGACGCGGTGGCGGCGCCCATGGTGGTGGTTTGAACGATCCGCTGCGATGCCGCCCGGCAGCACGTTGACGCAGGTGGCGCAGCCCCTGGAAATGACCGGCTAGGGATGCAGCACCGCCACTTTGGCGTCGATCAGCTGTTTGTGGGACAGGCGCAGCAGGTTGGACAGCTTGTTCATCAGATAGTGCTCGTGTTGATCCATTTTGCCATCCACGTAGACCACCTGCCACAAGCGCCGGATGAGGGCCACCTTTTGATCGACGCTGAAGTGCTCGTTGATGACCCGGGCGAACTGCCACAAATCGACGCTTTCGGTAAGCTCGCGGTCGGCTTCGGCCATCAGGGCGCTGGCCTGATCGCCGGAAAGCCCGTATTTTTTCTGCAATATGGAAAGCACCTGCCCCATCTCGGCCGCGGTGAAGGTCTCATCGATGCGGCCCATCTCGACAAACAGGGCGCAGACCGCCAGGTTGACCTCATATTCCGGGTCGACGTCGCTGTGCGTCGCTCCATCGGGGGAGATCTTGTTCAGAAACCGCCGCAACAGGTCGATCATGAATTTTCCTCCGCCGACAAACCGCCGGTATACCCACAGACACCGGTTCGGGGCGAATTCACCACCGGCAGCAGCATCTCCTCGTCACATTCATGGGTCTTTTCGCAATTCGCGCACAGCCAGCCGGCCCCATTCCAGGCGCACTCGGTACAGATCGCCACCGCCGGGCGGCTGTCGCATTCGCTGCAGGGAATGATCGGCGGGGCATTTCGGGCCAGAAGCTGGATCTTGTTTTTGACGACACCGCGATAGCGGCCCAACTCCCTGATGGCCAGCTCGGTGGTGCTGCCGAAGTCGTACTGGTGGTAAAGACTACCGGCGGCTGCGAAAACATCTCCGGCCCTGTCACGCATCCGGATCTCCTCGCCGTAGCGTTCCAGGGAAAAGGCGCTCATGTGTCCGCAGCACTCCAGCCAGATCTCCCTCAGATAGGCGTCCAACACCCCAAGGGGCGACCGGGCCGCCATCAGCAGGTGCAGAAAATAATCGGGGTTAAAGGCGTCCTGCACGTGCAGATGGACAAGCTCCTGCGGCTTGCCCTTGGACGGCGCCTTCAGGTGTTTGGCCAGGCACGACTGCACGTGCCGGGTGATGCCCCGGCGGGCGAACTCGCTACCGCACAGGCGACAGGTTGACTTGGGGGTCTGGTATTCCATAAGGCCTCCATTGGAAGGATTGACCGCGACCAGGCTATCCGATGGTGTTCTTGACGATCCCGACCAGTTTTTCCGGATCGAAGGGCTTTTTCACGAAGGCGATCGCATCCTTGATGGCATGGTCGCCGTCGATGCCGCTGACCACGATAACCGGCGTGTCGCGCAGGGTCTTGTCCTTGCGCAGCTTGCGGTAGAAGCGCGGCCCCCACTCGCCGGGCATCTGCAGGTCCAGTGTGATCAGGTCGGGCTTCTCCTGCTTGACCACGTCCAGGCCTTCCATGGTGCTAGACGCGGTGCAGGTTTCGTAGCCGTTGTCGCTGAACACGGCTTCAAGGTATTTCACCACGATGGGGTCGTCGTCGATGATGAGGATTTTTTTCGGCATGGAAGCTTTCTCCTAATCGTTCCTGTGTCAAGAAAATTTTCACGGCCGGAAGCCGCTCCAACATCCAACAATTTTTTATATTCAACTTCACCCCATTCGGCTTACCCGGGGGAGATGGTATATTGGTGTTCAGATCAAGGCCGCAGGGTTATTGCAACCGGAGGCGCAGCAGCGCTGCGTCGAGGATTGCGATAACACGAGAACGCAGAGCTGGGCGCCAAGATGCCGTCTCCGCTCAAACACTAGTTGATGTGGCACTCGCCACACATAATCGGCCCCCGCTCCTGCTCCTGGTGGCAGCCCTTGCAGTTAACATGGAAGGCCTTGATCAGGGCCGGCTGGTCGCCCGAGGCTGTCAGCCCGTGGCAATCCGAACAGCGCTGGTCCTCGGAGGACTCGTCCGGTACCAGTTCGCCGTCCTCGTAAACGTGGTGACAGACGGCGCAGTCGTAGATCTCGGCCTTTTCGTTGTGCGCGTCGTGGTCGAATGTGGCCGGCGGCCGCTGGGGGCGGTCGAAGACCGAGTTGTCGACCACGGTCATGTCTTCCTGGGACCAGGCCGGGTTGAGAACGACGATCAAGCCCAATAGCAGCGACAGTATGATCGGTGTGACGGCTTTCATGCTTCCTCCTGTCTCGCTCGGGTATCAGGCGGGCTTTTCCATGACCTCGTAGATGATGTCTCCGAAAAACTTGATCTCCAGACCAATTTCGTAGTGGTGCACAATGTCGTGCAGGCCGCTGTGGCAGTTGTGGCAGGGCGCCACCAGCACTTCGGCACCCTTGGTTTTGGCCCCGAAGAGCTGCTCGGCCTTGACGCGGTTGCCGGTGATGCGGGTCATTTTGAACGGAGGGCCGGTGTTGATGACCCCACCGCCGGCGCAGCAGCAGTAGTTGTGCTCCCGGTTGGGGTGCATCTCGATCACGTTTTCACACAGGGCGTGGGCCACGTAGCGGGCCTTCTCGTGAAGCCCGCCGCCGCGCACGACGTTGCACGGGTCGTGCAGCGTGATCGGGGGTTTGTATTTACGGGCGATCTTGATGCGCCCCGCCTTGAGCAGGTCGTAGTAGAACTCGATGGCATGCACGATGGTAAAGGGCGGCGTGGCCCATCCCAGCCAGCGGTTGCCCACGTCATAGACGCTGCGGAAAGCGTGCCCACACTCGCCCATGACGATCCTTTTGACCTTGAGCCGCGCAGCGGTTTCGAAATGGGCCCGCTTGATGCGCCCCATGACCTCGTTGTCGCCGGTGAACATGGCCATGTCGCTGTTGTCCCAGCCGACCGAGGCGGGCATGGTCCAGTTGACGCCGGCCACGTGCATGATGACTGCCGCCTGATAGATCAGCTGGGCCTGGAATTTGGGCTCCGGAGCGATCACGCTGTACATGAAGTCGGCGCCCTCTTTTTCCAGGGGAATGCGCAGGTCGGGGATTTCGGCCTGGGCCTCTTCTTCCTGCCACTGCAACGTGTCCGGCCACTCGTCGCCCTTGACCCACATCTGGTTCATGGTTGCCGAGTGGCTGTGGGCCGTGTCCTGGATGTAGAGCGGCGTGACGCCCAGCTTGTGGATAATCCGGCGCACCACGCTCATCAGATAGGCGATGTCGATGCCAAAGGGGCAGTACTGGGCGCAGCGCTTGCACAGGTTGCATTCGGTGTGGGCGATGATGGCCGCCTGGCGGATGAACTCCGGGCTGACCCGTCCCTTCTTGGCGAGCATTTCCCAGATGGTCTGCTTGACCTTGCCCACCGGCGAGTAGTGCGGGTCCTTGTCGTGGGAAAGATAGTAGTGGCAGGCTTCCGAGCACAACCCGCAGTGAATGCAGGTTTCGACGTAGGTCTTGAGCCGTGCACCGGTCTCCGCATCGATCACGCTGTTGATGACCGACTCGATTTTCGCTTCGCTAAGCCGCGAGATGCCCACATCGATTCCATCGTCGACGACTGCTTTGTCAGCTTTGATTGACGGTTCCGCCATGTTGAGAACTCCTTTGTTAGCGCCGTTTCCGGACCCAGGCCATCACCCGCAGTGGCCGGGTCGATCGCTTGCGCGTTACCAGTCGCGGGCGTGCCGCACCTTGCCGAACTCGGACCCCATGTAGGCCCGGGTAAAGGGGGCGAAGAGCATGTGGCTCAGCCGCGTAAACGGAATGGCGGCCAGCATGATGTTGCCGGACAGGACGTGCAGGCTCATCATCAGCGGATAGCCGAACCACTGGTGGTAGGCCAGAAAGCCGGTCACGAAGGGCGCCGCCACGATGGCCAGGATCACGAAATCGGACGTGGAAGTGACGAACTTGACTTCCGGTTGGGTGAGCCGCCGCACCAAGAAGTAGACCGCCCCGAGGATCACGATGACGGTCATGACGTCGGCCAGGGCGTCCGGCAGGGTCCACCAGCTGACACCAAAATTCTCATCCCACAACACCACGTGGGACAGCAGGAAGACGGGCACCACCATCAGACAGATGTGAAAGGCGAAGGTCACCACGGTAAGCACGGGTTGGCGCCGCCAGTTCACCGTGGCAAATGGCGTGATCCAGCGCAAGATGGAGCGCAGGCTGTAGTGCCAGCTCATGTAAGTGAAAATGAATCTCTCCTTTGCGGCGACCATCATCAGCATGTGCGCAACGCGGTAGATGCTGCCGCCGATAAAGAGCAGAAACGCGACCCAGGCCAGCGGCCCGCTGACGAAGTTGTAGAAGCTGTGCATGACTTATCTCCTAGTGATATCGGAAACCGGCACCACCCGCCGGACATAGTCGCCCGCTTCGATGGTTCGCAGCATCAGGTGCCGGCCGTCGGGGCTGAAGACCGGCTCCCAGGCGGCATCGCCGGAGCCGGACCAGACCTGGTCGTTGACCGTGTAAGTGTAGCGGCCCGCTTTCTCCACTTTGGCGGCGACATCGTCCCCGTTGGGGCTGAAAACCGGTTTCCAGGCCATCTCCCAGGTGTTCGACCAGGGCGTGCCGTCCACCACCACCCGGAAGGTTTCGTCATCTTTGGCCAGGGCGGCGATGCGCTGGCCGTCGGGGCTGAAAAGGGCATCGGTGACCAGCCGGGAAAAGGCCGCCGCCCATGGTTTGCCGTCCACGGCGACGGTCCAACGGCCGTAGCGGGGGGCCACGATGGCGGCCAGGCGGCTGCCGTCGGGACTGAACATCTGATGCCAGAGCTGAACAAAGCGCTGGTCCCAGAGGATCCTGCCGTCTTCGGCCAGGGTCCATTGACCCTTCTCGCGCACCGGCGCCACCACCGCCCCGGTGGACGGATTGAACACCGGTTCCCACACCGTGGCGTAGCGCGAATCCCAGGGCACGCCATCCACGGCAATGGTGTACTCGTAGAGGTTGAGGCGCACTTCGGCCGCCAGGTGCTGCCCGTCCGGGCTGATGGCCAGGTTCCAGACGTTGACGAAGCGGGCGTCCCAGGCGTTGCCGTCCATGGCGGCGGTGAAGGCGCCTTCCTGGAACTTGTGGATTTCCCCCGAGTCGACATCCTCGGCCTGCACCGCACCGGCGGTGTGCCGCCCGTCTGGGCTCAAGGCAAAATAGGTCATGTTGGCAAACCGCCGTTCCCAGGGCGACCCGTTGAGCGCCATGGCGTACTGCATGTCCTGCTGGATGGCGGCGGCAATGGCGGCACCGTCGGCACTGAAACGCGGTTCCCAGATGTAGCCGAATTTGTTGGCCCAGGCCTGGCCGTCCACCGCCATGGTCCACTCTCCCATTTCCGACACCAGCGCCGTGAGGCGGCCGTCCGGTGAAAATCGCAGGTGCCAGATCTTGTCGAACACCGTTTCGCCCCAGGCCTGCCCGTTGACGCAGACGGTAAACTCGCCTTCGTCCAGATTGACGATGGCGGCAACGGTTTCGCCGTCGGGGCTGGCATGGGGCTCTTCAACCCATCGGTATTCATCTTTCCAGGAGTCGAGCGAAATCCGCTTTTCACCGCTCTCCCAGTCCCAGCTTCGGGAATCAGCCATGGTGCCTCCTCGTTGAAACGCTGGTGGTTGGACGCTCAGGTGGTGTTGAAGGCCGGTTTCGACCGTTGAACGCTTGATTCAAAAATACCGGTCGGTGGCCATAATCTTGAATTCTATACTGATTCGAGTCCAAAACTGCAAGTTCGTTTTTTGGACCCATGCACAAAACCACGGACATTTCACCTCCCGGCTGCGCCGCCGATCGCAACAATCGCCGCCGCTACGGAATTGACGCTGGGGCGCTGTCGAACCGGACCGGCGGCTGGGCATTCCAGCCGGTTCCGGTCGGCACGCTACCGGGCCGGTGCCTCCTGGTTGCAGCGACTGACCGCGTGGCATATACTGGTTCTGCCTTTACCAGTGGCATTGCTACCAATGATACCCAATTCGGGGACAGATGCAACGATTTCCTCACCCCGTCCGATGCGATCGGGGCTGACGGATCCATTGGGGTTTCATCGTGCTATGGCTGACGCGCACATCATCTCCAAAACCACACGGCCCGATCTTTCGCGGGTCATCGCCCGCCCGCGCCTGATGCGGCGGATCGACGCGGCCGGGGCGCCGCGGATGATCCTGATCACCGGCCAGGCCGCGCAGGGCAAGTCGACCCTGGCGGCCGAGATCGTGCGCCGGCCCGGTCCGGCGGCGGCCTGGATGCACCTGGATCCGTCGGACAGCGACCCGGCCAATTTGTTCCACCTGCTGGTGCAGGCCCTCACCGCGTCGCATGCCGGTCTGGACCGCCGTGCGTGGATCAAACACCCGGCGGTCGGCTTCGGTTCGACCACAGGTGCCCAGCGCATCGCTGAGCGGGCGGGTGCGCTGTTGAGCGCCTTCACGGCGCGCCAGCCGGTTCGCATCGTGATCGACGGGCTCGACGCGCTGCCCACCGCTGCCGACAGCATGCGGGTCATCGATCGGCTCATCGCCAGCATGGCGCCGCCCAGCTGCCTGATTCTCGTCTCGCGGGCTGTGCCGGCACTCAAGCTCGCCTCGCTTCGAATGCATCGGGAACTGCTGGCCCTGGACAACCTCGATCTGGCGTTTACGAGCGCTGAAATATTCCACTTCTTCGCGGACCTTTACGGTCAAAAGCTGGCCCCGCCCCAGCTGGCACGGGTGCAGGACATTACCGAGGGATGGGTCGGCGGCCTGGTGCTGATCCGGGAGGCGTTGCGCCATGTGCCCAAGGACCAGTGGACCGCCTACATCGACCAGGCCCTGCCCACCGCCTTGCAGGGCGAGCGCCTGGCCTATTTTTCGGAAACGGTCTTTGCCGGACTGGGCGAACAGACCCGGACATTTTTGATCCGATCGGCCATCTTCGACACCGTTCATCCGAAAACAACCGCGAACTATTTCTCGGCTCAGCCGGAGGGCGGCACCGAAGCGATGCTGGCGGCAATGGTCCGGCAAAATCTATTCATTCATCGCCTCTACGACGCGGAAAACGGCTGGGGATACCGATACAACCGGCTCTTTCGCGATTTTCTGATGGATAAATTCCGACACACCCTCAGCAAAGCGGAGCAGCAGCGGCTGCTGACCAGGGCGGCCGACATTGCCTGGGACAACGGCAACACCGAGGGAGCCATACGTTTTTTTCTGCTGGCCGGAAATTTTTCAAAGGCGGCCGCGGGAATCAAGAAAATCGCCATGGGGCTGTGCGCCCAGGGCCGGTTTGGCGACTTGACCGCTTGGGTCGGCGTCCTTCCGGAAAGCACGATTCAGGACGATGCCTGGCTGGTGTTCTACAAGGCCATGGGACGGCGCGGCCGCGGTGGGCGCCACAACATCCGTGCTTTTGCCGGCGCCTTCGACCGGTTCCAGCGCGACAAGGATCAACGCGGCCAGCTGCTGGCCCTGGCCTATCTGATCGAAGCGGCCGTATTTGCCGGCCATCCGGTGGCGGCCCTGAGGGACTGGCTCGAAACGGCCCAGGCCTTGCTCGCCACGGTCAGTCGCAACCGCTATTTCGCCTTTGCCAAATCCGTGTTGTGGATGCAGGTGGCCTTCGGGCAGATCGCCGGCATGGGAAATCTCCAGAAAGGGTTGTCGGCCTGCCGCAACGCCCTGTTGCTGGCCGGCACCATTGCCGACGACACGCTGACCGTCAATGCCACCATCATCCATGCCTTCGGGCTGACCTTGACCGGCCAATTCGACGCGGCGGAAAAGGCCCTGGCCGGCATCGACCACCTGGCCACCGGCATTTACCCGGAATACCAAACCCTGACCAACAGCATCCGCGTTGAACTGGCCCTTTCCGCAGGCGACCTGGCAGGAGCCCAAACGTTGCTGGATACCAACCGCAAGGACATCGAACGCTTCGGACTGCTGTTTCTCTACCCGCTGCATGTAGACCTGTCCGGCCGGCTCCAGCTCCAGCAGGGGCGCTTCGATGCCGTGGGGCAAACCGCCTGTCATCTCGAGGACGTGGCGATCCTGGCCGCCAATCCATTCTACCAGGGACTGGCCCTGCGCCTGCGCGCCCTGAACGCCTATCGTCAGGGCCGCCTCGATCGGGCCCGCACGTGGGCCCTGCAGGCCGCGGCGGCAATCGAAAACAGCCTGGGCGAAAGTATCCACCTGTTTCCCCTGTTACCGGCCGGCCGGTCAGCCGACGCCCATGCTGGTGCCGGCAGGGCCGGCCTGGCCGACAGCGTGGTGCGTCATCCAGCCCCACCCGGCGTCGAACCGAGATCATCAGCGCAGGCCAGGTCGTTGCCGGCGCTTCGCCAGTCGACACCCGCAGCCGACAGGGCCGCCCAGGTGCTCGACATTCGAACCCTGGGCGGATTCACGGTCCGCGGCCCCGACGGTGACCGCTTTACCGATGCCCGGTGGGCCGGCCAGCGCCAGAAGCTGCTGCTCAAGGCCATCATCGTCTTCGGCTGCCGTGAAATCCCCAAGGATGTCCTGATGGATGCCCTCTGGCCGGACAGCCCGCCGACTGCGGCCTTGCGGCGCTTCAAGATCACCCTTCACCGACTGCGCCGCATTCTGGAACCGGAAACATTCCGCCACCCCCGCACATCGTGCATTTCCCTGAGGGATAATCTGGTCAGCCTGGATATGGCGCGCTGCCGGGTGGATGCCAACGAATTCTTGGCCGCCTGCGACCAGATCCAGCTGTTGAAGCGCAGCGACGACAATGGCCGCCTGCTGACGGCCTACCGCCGGGCGGCCGACATCTACGGGGGTGACTTTCTGCCTGAAGAGCCCTACCTGAGCGGGGTCGAAACCAAGCGTGCCGCCTTGAAGGCGCGCTATCTCAGCGTGCTTCTGGATTTGGCGGGCCTTTGTGAACGCTGCGGGGAGCTTGAGGCGGCGGAGCGGCATTACGCCGCCGTGATTCAGGGCGATCCCCTGCAAGAGCTGGCCCACCAGCGCCTCATGCGCCTGCTTTATCGCCAGGGCCGCCGCAGTGCGGCCGTCAAAGTCTACCGGGATCTGGCCGAAACGCTTTCCCGGGAGCTGGACACGGACCCGGATCCGGCCACCACCCGAATCTACGAAACGATCGTGGCGCAGCCTCCTGTATCCTGATTGTAACCCTGCCCGTAGTATTAACGGTGTGCATCAGGCTAGACATCTTGATTACCGGTTAACGGAAAGGAGAAGCGTCATGGATGTGAACCGAAGGCAATTTATCCAGATCACCGGCGCCACCGCTGCCGGCCTGGCCGTCAGCGGGGTCGGCTTTGACCTGAGACCGGTCAAGGCGCACGCTGCAATGCTGAAAACCCGGGATGCCAAGGAGACCAGCACCATCTGCTGCTACTGTGCCGTGGGCTGCGGCGCCATCGTCCACACCAGCAACGCGCCGGATGGCCGGGTGATCAACATCGAAGGCGATCCCGATCATGTGATCAACCGCGGAGCCCTGTGTTCCAAAGGCGCCGCTTTGAAACAGCTGGCCGAAACCGAAAACCGGCTGACCGAACCACTGTACCGGGCACCCAACTCAAACCAGTGGGAGAGCGTCTCCTGGGAGTGGGCCCTGGAAAACATCGCCCAGCGTGTCAAGGAAACCCGCGATGCCACCTTCACCGCCACCAACGACAAGGGCCAGGTGGTCAATCACACCACGGCCATCGCCTCGGTGGGCAGCGCAGCCATGGACAACGAGGAGTGCTGGACCTACCAGGCCCTCATGCGTTCTTTGGGGCTGGTGTACATCGAACACCAGGCCCGGATCTGACACAGCGCCACAGTTGCGGCTCTGGCAGAGTCGTTCGGACGCGGTGCCATGACCAATCACTGGATTGACATCAAAAACAGCGACTGCATCCTCATCATGGGAAGCAACGCCGCCGAGAACCACCCGGTCTCCTTCAAGTACGTCAACCAAGCCATGGAAAATGGCGCCACCTTGATCAGTGTCGACCCCCGGTTCACGCGGACATCGGCCCGAGCGGACATTTATGCGCCGCTGCGCTCGGGTACCGACATCGCCTTTCTGGGCGGCATGATCAAATACATTCTGGACAACCAGCGTTACCATAAAGAGTACGTCGCCCTGCACACCAACGCGCCCTTCATCGTCGGGGATCTTTTCGGTTTCACGGACGGTCTGTTTTCCGGCTACGAAAAGAGTTCGCAAGGCCCCTCGCAGGGCCGGTATGACAAGACCCAGTGGGCCTTCGAAATGGATGCCAACGGCGTTCCCAAAATGGACCGCACCCTCGAGCACGAGCGCTGCGTTTTCCAACTGCTGAAAAAACACTTCGAGCGCTACGACCTGAAGACGGCCTCCATGATAACCGGAACACCCGAAGCGGACCTGAAGCGGATTTACGACACCTACAGCGCCACCGGCAAACCCGGCCTGGCCGGGACGATCATGTATGCCATGGGCTGGACCCAGCACACCACCGGAACCCAGAACATCCGTGCCATGGCCATCATCCAGCTGCTGCTGGGCAACATGGGCGTGGCCGGGGGCGGGGTCAACGCCCTGCGCGGCGAATCCAATGTCCAGGGTTCCACGGATCACTGCCTGCTGTGGCACATCTGGCCCGGATACCTGAAGACGCCCAGGGCTTCCAACACCACCCTTGCGGCCTACAACGAACAGTGGACGCCGATCAGCCAGGCCCCCTTGTCCGCCAACTGGTGGCAGAACTATCCCAAGTACAGCGTCAGCATGCTCAAGTCCTTTTTCGGAGAAGCGGCCGACGCGTCCAACGACTTCGGCTACGACTGGCTGCCCAAGGTGGATGACGGCGGGTCCTACTCCTGGTTCGACCTTTTCGATGCCATGTACAAGCAGCAGGTCAAGGGTTTTTTCGCCTGGGGGCAGAACCCGGCCTGCAGCGGCTCAAACGCCAGCAAAATCCGCACGGCCCTGGCCAATCTGGACTGGATGGTCAACGTCAACCTGTTCGACAATGAAACCGGGTCGTTCTGGAAGGGCCCGGGCCTGGATCCAGCTTCGATCAAGACCGAAGTCTTCATGCTGCCGGCCTGCGCCTCCATGGAAAAAGAGGGCAGCATCACCAACAGCGGCCGCTGGATGCAGTGGCGCTACCAGGGTCCCAAGCCCAAGGGCAACAGCCGGGCGGATGGGGACATCATCCTCGAGCTGGGCAAAAAGATCAAAACACTCTACGCCAACGACGGCGTTTTTCCCGAGCCGATCCGCCATCTGAAGTGGGACTACGCGCCCGGCGGCGTTTACGACCCCCATCTGGTGGCCAAGGAGATCAACGGCTATTTTCTAAAAGATGTCACCATCAAGGACAAGACCTACCCCAAGGGCAGCCTGGTGCCCAGCTTCGCCTTCCTGCAGGACGATGGGTCGACCTCGTCGGGAAACTGGCTCTACTGCAACTCCTACACCGAAAAGGGCAACATGGCCGCCCGGCGCGGCCACAAGGATGCCGCCAACCGCATCGGTCTCTACCCGGAGTTTGCCTGGTGCTGGCCGGTCAACCGGCGCATCATCTACAACCGGGCCTCCGTGGATGCCAAGGGCGTTCCCTGGGACCGCAAGGATTGGGTGGTCTACTTTAAAGGCCAGGTCGAGAACGGCAAGTATGTCTCCAACAAGTGGCTGGGCGACGTGCCTGACGGCGGCTGGTATCCGCTGCAGAATCCAGACGGGTCATGGCGCGAGGATGCCAAGTACGCCTTTATCATGCTCAAGGAGGGCCATGCCCAGATCTTTGGGCCGGGGCTGGCGGACGGTCCCTTTCCGGAGCACTACGAACCCTTGGAGTGCCCGGTGGAGAAAAATTACCTCAGCGCCCAGATGACCAATCCCACGGCAGCCGTATATGCCACCGAGGCCGATGCCCACGCCACCTGCGACCCCAGGTTTCCCTACGTCGGCACGACCTACCGGGTCAGCGAACACTGGCAGACGGGCTTGATGACGCGCACCCAGGATTGGCTGATGGAACTGCAGCCCCAGATGTTCGTGGAGATGAGCGAGGAGTTGGCCGATCTCAAGGGATTCAAGAACGGCGAGCGCGTCATTGTCAAATCGGCCCGTGGACAGGTGGAGTGCAGCGCCATCGTCACCAAGCGCTTCAAACCCTTTTTGATTGGCGGGTTGACCGTCCACCAGGTGGGCATTCCCTGGCACTATGGCTGGCGCTGGCCGGCCACCGGCCGAGAGGAGAGCGCCAACCTGCTCACGCCGCCGGCCGGCGATCCCAATACCCGCATCCCGGAGACCAAGGCATTCATGGTCAACGTGACCAAATTGTAAAAGGAGGCAATCGGCATGAGCAAATCGTTTTTCATCGACACCACCCGGTGCACCGGATGCCGGGCCTGCCAGGTCGCCTGCAAGCAGTGGCACGACCTGCCGGGCGAGGCTACCGAAAATCGGGGAACCTTTCAGAATCCGCCGGACCTCTCCTTCACCACCTACAAACTGGTGCGCATGAGCGAAGTGGAGATTGACGGCAAACTCAGGTGGCTCTTTTTTCCGGAACAGTGCCGGCACTGCCTCGAACCGCCCTGCCTGGAAACGGCCGACGACCCTGCGGCCATCTATAAGGACGACGCAACCGGGGCCGTCATCTTCACGGCCGCAACCAAGAACCTGATCACGGAGGACGTCGTCGCGTCATGTCCTTACAACATACCACGCCCGGCGGCGGACGGCACCCTGGCCAAATGCGACATGTGCAACGACCGCGTCTCCAACGAACTGCCGCCGGCCTGCGTAAAGACCTGCCCCACGGGCACCATGAACTTCGGCGACCGCGATCAGATGCTCGCTTTGGCCCAACAACGGCTGACCAAAGTGGGCAAGCAGCATCCCAATGCCCAGCTGGTGGATGCGGATGAGGTCAATGTGATCTACCTGATCTCCGAGTCACCGGCGGCGTATTTCGAGTTCGTCATGGCCTCGGCCGGCACCCGCGGCATCTCCCGACACATGGCCCTGCGCAAAATGGTCGGCCCGTTCGCCCGCGCGCTGCGTCAGCTCGCCTGAACCCCACCACGGAACGAGGAGATCCGTGGCAGCGGCTCTCCTCGTTTGCGTTCAACGGTTCCGGAACGAACGGGGTCGCTACGCGCGGGCGGCCAGCGCCCCCGGCCATTTTTGCAATCGAATTGTTGAACGAACACGCCAAAGGAACCCATTGATGACCAGCCCCCCAGCATGGGATGCAGCGGCGATAGAGGCATCCGTCGCCAAATTGACTGCCACCCGGCCCGCCTACGCATCCATCCTCGGCTTTTACGGCCCGGTTTTCATCGCCCAGGCCCGGTCAGCCCGACAAACCCGCCCCCCGGCGATCCAGGTGGACGAGACCCTCGTGGCAATCAAAGCCGAAGCGGGTTTTGCAATGATCGCACCGGCGGCCTTTACAGTCGACACCGCCGCGGCCGAGACCCTGTTGGCGCAAATTGCCCGCCTCGCAGCCGCATCGGGGGAGAAATTGTCCCGGGCCGGGCAGGCGTTGACTCGCGTTATGGACCAGGGTGTGGCACTGGATGACCTTTTCGGGGCCGCCCTGGGACAAAACGACCGGCTGAGCGATCTTGCCGGTCGCATGGACGTGGCACCGGATATGCTGTCGCTGTTGCTCTATCTGGCCACGAAACCCAGCATCGAGGCCGGTGCCCGCCAGCTGGCCGAGCGGTTGACCGGCGACCCGAAAAACCTGCGCCACTGTCCGGTGTGCGGCAGCGCGCCCATCCTTGGGGAGCTGGACGGCGAGGGCGGCCAGTGGGTGCACTGCCGGTGGTGCTGGCACCGCTGGCCGATCGACCGCCTGGGCTGCCCGGCGTGCCACAACCGCAACACCGATTCATTGCGCTACCGCTTCAGCGATGCCGAACCGGAATACCGGCTGAACCTGTGCGACCGCTGCAAACATTATCTCAAAGTGGTCGACACCCGTAAATTGGCGCGGGGATTTTACCCGCCGCTGGAGCAGGTGGTCTCGCTTCACCTGGACATGATGGCCGTGGAAGACGGATACACGCACCCGATGGGCGATGTAGAACCGGCGCCTTAGAAGACCCTTCTCCAGAGCCAGTGGTCAGGCCTATTAAAAACATTGGAAATATCGATTTGACAATTCAGCGGCCCGGCCGGTATTAACGTTGCGGATATCCACCGGGCTTATCTTGGCAACCAAACGCAAGGCTTGGCAGCCCCGCGGGAAATCAACCCCCTCTCTTTTTCGTTTTGCTGGTTATACAAGGCTCCACCACCTGCCGGAGCCTTGTCTATTCTGCACAGACGATGCATTTCAGCGTGGCCAATGCGAAATTTAAAAATCCTGATCATCGACGATCAACTGAGCCATCTGCGGATTGTCAAGAAAATGGTGGAACGATTCGGTTGGCAGGCGTGCACCGCCGACAGTGCCGAGGTGGCCGAACTAATGTTGGAATACGGGCATGAATTTTGCGCGATCATCACGGACCTCAAAATGCCCTGGATGAGCGGCCTCGAATTTTGTCAGATTGTAAAAAAGAAATATCCCCAGATCAAGATTTACGCCCTTTCGGGAAATCTTGATCTGTTCGACTACGATGAGTTGAAAAAGGCCGGATTCGACGGGTTCTACTTCAAGCCGATAACCCTATATACGGTCGAAAACCTGCTGGCTGCGATTTCAAGCGGCGCTTCCGAAAATTGAACGGCCACAGCCCTCTCGCTGCGAGCTTCCCCTTGATCCATTACGGGTATCTCTTTCCGTGGATATACACTCTCTTACAATCGTCATCTCAACGTTAGGCCAGCAGCCCCTCTTCCCGCCAGGCCCAGCAGGTGTTCTTCAGCCGGCTCATCATGGCGGCATAGATTTCCCGGTCAAGGGGCTGTCTGACCCGGGCACTCCAGGCGCCCTGAAAGGCAGCCGGTGCCATGGCCGACACCAGCGTCAACACATGGGTGCAGGCCTCTGCTTGGCCTTCATAGATGACCGTCTCGATTTTGCGCCTGTGAATTTTCTGGTTTAGGGTCCGGTCCAGCGCAATCATTGCTTTGGGAACTCCTTGGGGTTTCATTGATTGAGCGTTTGGAACCATGCGCATGCCGGGGTTGAATCCCCATCAAGCCGGCGATGTTGGCCCTAAACACCAGATCCCGCTGTTTGCCGTTGAACCCGGCCTGTTTGAGCAGGCCTGCAATGAGGCCAACCTCCGTGGCGTGCCCAAACCATGGCCAATCGGTTCCAAATACCACCTTTTCGGGACCGTGGCGTTTACAAAGAGATACGAACTGGTTTTCCGTCAAGACATGGGCCGCATTGGACGTGTCCAGGTACAGGTTGTCCAGCGGCAACAGCTGGTTGACAATATCACGGTAGTCCGCTGAAAGCCCCCCCATGTGAGCGGCGATAAAATTCAGGCCGGGAAAACAGCCAACCAGCTGTCCGAGAAGCGCGGGGGTGGTGGTGTATGCCAAAGGGCTGCCCATAAGCTGGTGAGCGCTGGCAAAGGTGTCCAGCACGACAAAAAAAGCGCCGCCCTCCGCTAAATTCACCCGCTGGATCAGTTCAAACATGGCAAGGGTTGCGGGCGCATCCAGCCTAAACCGCTGGGAGAAGGAGCACAGCTTAATGCCCCGCTGGCCTCTTTGCTTTAATTTTTGCAGCTCGGCCGCGTTGGCCTGATAATCCGGATGGAGTGTCCCGGCCGGATAAAGCATCGGCCAAGCGCGCAGGGACTTGAACAGCGCGTCATTGACCTGGCTGACGTCATGGGGCAGCGCCGTGGGCAGCACCAGGCAGGCCTGAAATTGATTCCGGCGCAGGGATTGTTCCAGGGGGCCCGCACCAACCCGTTGGTCCGCGCCCTCGGTATTCAGGCGGATGCGTTGAACAAGTGCGGTCCGTTTTTTTACATTGGCGATCACCTTGGGATGAAACAGGTGGGCATGGCAGTCGATCATGGTTTCATCACCACCAGGGGACACGGTCCGCTTTTCAGGTTGACCAGCCCCTGCTCGCAGATCCTCAAAAAGGGAATGGCGGCCCCGGTCAAGGTGCTGACCGTCAGCAGCGGGTCGCGCAACGGGCATCCCAACAAACGGGCTGCATCCACCACGGCCTTTGCCTGCTCGACCAGATCCGGCAAGGGCAGGTGGGTCAGCAGACCAAAGATGGGCAAGGCCAGTTCGGCGACGATGTCGCCATGTCGGCAGACCACCACCCCGCCCTTTAAGGTGTTGAGTCGATTGACAGCGGCCGCCATGTCGTCATCCGAAGCCCCCACCACCACCAGGTCCCCCCCATCCCAGCCGGTGCTGCTGGCCAGGGCGCCGCTGGTGATCCCCAAACCGCGAACCAGGCCCACGAAGCGCTGATCCGAAGCCGCGGTTCGGTCAATGGCCGCCACTTTGATGATGTCCCGGGCCAGATCGGCGTTGATCTGGCCGTCCACAACGGGAAGGGTGACGTGCGCCTCCTGGCTGACCAGATCGGTGATCATGTCGATCACCCGCAGGGTCGCCGCGGGTGCGCCGGCAGGGCCGGCAATCCTGAAATCCTCGGGTTCGAAGCCCGCCGGCAGGTGCACGCTGGCCATGCTGGCGGGTTGAAAATGGTGCCTGCGGGGTTGGACCAGGCAGCGGCCCTTTTCGGCAACGATTCTGCCCTGGGCCACGACCAGCTCCGGCCGGATGGTTCGAAGGTCGGGCAGAATGGCCAGGTCGGCATAGCGTCCGGGAGCGATGCCGCCGATCAGGTGATCCAGTTTGAAATGGGTCGCGGGGTTGACGGTGGCCATCTGGATGGCCTGCATGGGGGTAAACCCGCAGTCAATGGCTTTTTGCACCACGTATTCCATATATCCTTTTTCCAGCAGCTCGTCGGCGGAAACGCCGTCGGTGACCAAGATCATCCGCCGCGTGTCGACCCCGGTCTCCTGGAGGGCGGCGATGACGTCCAAGTCCCTGCGGATGCTGCCCTCCCGGATCATGACATAAAGCCCCAGCCGCATGCGCTCCAACGCCTCTTGCGCCTTGATGGGCTCATGGCACGACGTGATCCCTGCCGCCACATAGGCGTTGAGCCTCGCGCCGCTGGCCCCGGCCGAATGCCCTTCCAGCGATTTGTTCATGGACCAGGCCGTTTCCAGCACGGGCAGAAGTTGATCGGGTGAACCGACAACCTGCTGCCAATACGATTCCCCCAGCCCGATCATGTCACCGCGGGTCAACAGGCCACGCAGCTCCTCCGGGCGGATGGGCGGGAAATTGCTGCTGATGGAAACCATGGGCGGCGCTGTGCCGAACACGTGAATGGGCTGCCCGGCAAAGGCGTCCATGAAGTCTTCCACGCCCTGAAGGCCGCAAGCCCCATAGGGTTCGCACGTTTCGGTGACAATGGCCGTGGTGCCGCCAGGGATGACGGCCGACAGAAATGTGTCGGCGTTGTACATGCCGGCCAGATGGGTGTGCCCTTCGACAAGGCCGGGAATCACCGGTTTTAAAGCGACATCGATGACCTGGGTATCGGGTCCGATGCAAGGCTGCGGATCGGCGCCCACGTAGGCGATCCAGCGATCCCATATGCACACGGCCATATTTTCCAAAAACTCGCCGGTGTAGACATTGGCCAGGGTGGCATTGTGCAGGACCAGATCGGCCTTGCGCCTGCCCTGGGCTACCTCCATCAGGTGCCGGGTACGCCGTAAATAATCCCTGTGTTGCATGCGCCTTCCTTTCGCGTAGCGTAGCCTTTCCAAGCCGGTTCAGCCGCCGGTCCAATACCCCTTGGGATCGAACTGCCTCAAATGGTGCAATTCGGTTTGGGTCGGCAACGGTGTGACCATGAGCTGAGGGTCGATGCGCAGGGGCCAACCCGTGCTCGCCAACACCGTCTCGAGCGTTGTCCCGGGGTGGAGGGCGGTAAGCACCATCTCGCGGGTGTAGGCATCGAAGCGCAGCACCCCGAGGGTGGTGATAACCGCGGCGGGGCCGCCGCGGGGCAGGCCCACCCGGCGGCGCCAGCCCCGGCCGTCGCCGTATCCCGGGGACGTGAGGTAATCCACCCGGGGCACAAAGCGGCGTTTCTCGTGTTTCATGATGATGATGTGCCGCCTGGCCAGGCTGGCCAGATCGCATGCACCGCCACTGCCCGGCATCCGGGTTGCGGCGGGTTGGCCGTGGCGGACACAAGTGGTATTGAGGTTGCCGAACCGATCCACCTGGGCGCCGCCGATAAAGCTGGCGTCCACTTCACCTTTTTGCAGCAAACCCATCATGTCCGCCAAGTCCGAGAGCCACTGGGCCCGGTGAAAATTGGGCAGGTCGCCCATGGTCAAAATCGGTTCGGGGGCGACGGTGTTGCGCACCAGACCCAGTTCATAGATTCCCACGGCATGGGGTGCGTGGGTGCTCTTGGCCAGCAGAAAACCCAGCAACGGCAAGCGCATGCCCACAAAAATCACCTCGTTGTCGGCAATTTCACGGGAGGCGGCGGTAACCATCAATTCGGCAAGTGTATACTGAGACGATTCAGTAACCATAGTCAACCGGTTCCGACAGGAGGTGGTGCTGCAATCGGAGCTGGGCCAGCCGCCGGTCCCCCAGCCGTTCCAGGTAAAATTGGTGCCCGGCGACATCATCCACCCAGTCCCTGCGCCACTGCCTGAAACGCTCGGGTGTCTTGCTGGCATTGCGATAATCGAGAAAGGCCTGATGGTCGCGGTTGTAAAATCCCGGCACCGGGGAGGGATGGCCGCCCCAGGGGACGTGAACCACGGCGCCGACCCGAAAGCCAGGCGTAAAGACACGATTGGGGTCGCTGCTGATCACGTCCGTATCCACGATGGTCTCGCTGGTGAGGATGACGGTATCGCTGGCCAGACAGGCTTCTCGCGTGACGCCCATGCTGCCCCACATGTGGGCATTGCCCGCTGCATCTGCCCGTTGAACGTGGACGATGCTGACATCGGGCGTGATGGCGGCCACGGCGGCCAGTGTGGCACCGCTAAACGGGCACCTGACGGTCGACAAGCTTGGGTTGGTCTTGAACAGGTCGCTTCCCAGGGCCGTCCGTACCGGCATGAAGGAAACCCCCGAGGCACCGGCCCGCAGGGCGCTAGCGAGCGTGAAGTTGGAGTGGTCTTCTACCGCGAGGGTTCCGGCCTCCACGGCGCGGCGAAAGTTGTATGCCGATCCGGTAATGACATTGCCTACCCAGGCGGCACGAACCCTGGCCACACAGCCGGCGCCGATCAGCTGATCGAAACAGATATCGGAAATCGGCCCCACCAGGGTCAGATCCCGTTTTTGCTGGCGGATCATCTCGTGCGCGGCGGCAAACGGAATCATGGCCTCCAGACAGGTGCCCATTGCCACGGTACTGCCATGGGGCACCCATCTGGAGATGGCCTCGGTTAAGCTCATCAGCTTGGAATCAGGAGACAAAATCGACCTCTAGGGAATGTTTACAGCGCCTCATTCCACTGTTGAAATCGTACCGACCACCCCTGTTACGGACGGCCAGCCTGCGTTTCCTTCCTTTTGTAGAACTGCTGCAGCCTCGCGTTGACCTCCGAAAAGTCGCCAACGCTGGAGTAGGCATTCAGCGCCTCGACTCTCAGGGCGTCATCGAAGGTGCGGCCGATGACATCCAGAATGGTTTCCTTGGCTGAGCGTATGGCCTGCTGGCTATTCTTAAGAATTTGATTGGCCAATTCCTCGGCGGTGGTCATCAACTGGTCGTCAGGGACAACCCGATTGACCAGACCCAATCGATAGGCCTCTTCGGCGGTGATGACGCGCCCGGTCAAGGCAAGATCCAGCGCCACGGCCAGGCCGGCGATGGCCAGGACCCGGACAATGCCGCCATCGCCCTGGTGCAATCCACGCCGCACCTCGAACGATGCGAACTGGGCGCTCTCGCCGGCAATTCGAAAGTCGCAGGCCAACGCGATCTCGAAGCCGCCCCCGATGGCCGGACCGTTGACCGCGGCGATAATCGGTTTGTAGATCCGGTGCTGTCCTCGCGTGATGCCACCTCCGAAGCCTTTACCGAGGTTGTTGCGGATGTCCAAAAGGTTTGCATGTTCCCACTTGGGCAGCCATGTATTCAAATCGGCTCCGGCGCAAAACCCCCTGCCCATTCCAGTGACGATGGCGATATCTAGGGCTTCGTCGGAATTGAATTGGGCCCATGCACTCCACAGGGCGGCATCGAGTTCGTCATCAACGGCATTCAGGCTTTCAGGACGATTTAGGGTGATGTAGGCAATCCGGCCACGCTGCTCGTACAAGACTTTATCCATCGGTGCTTTCCCCTCTCTTCAGCTGCTGCGACTGCGAAACGTTGCCCGCATGTCCGGAGATACCAGCGGAACGATCAACAGTCCACTTATTTGACACTACCGGTGACAACATTTTAACCCTATGTTTTCGAATCTGTTCTTTCAATCCCATAACCATTAGAATTAAATAGAAAAAATAAATTTTAAAGGCTTGGCAAGCGGTTTGCTTAATAACCTGAAAAGCCCTTGAGATCGTTCCTTTTTTCTGTTGTTGAAAAGGCGAGGCGCTCCAATATGAAAAAACTGCATTGGGTTATGGCTACACTGGCTGTCTCAGTCATTGGCGTCACCGGTTGCGCCACAACGCCGACGATGACCGGGCAACATCCTGTCCGAAGCGCCGCAGCAGATATGGCGGCTGCACAAATGGGGCCGACAGCCTCAGCCATGACTGCCGACAAGGTGACCTTGCACTTGGGCTCCGGTGTCGTACCAGCCTACCTTGACAATGGATTTGGGTTAATCGCTCCGCGCACGCTTCTATCGAAACCGCAAGGACCCCCAATCGATTTTGTATTCAAGTGGAAGATCACCAACAAGGAGCGCTTCGGAATTGGGCTGCTGGGTCAACAGACGCCTGAAAGGGATTGCCGCTGGGTGTTGGCGCCAAAAGTAGCCATTAACCCTGATCGACACTTGCTAAAAAACCCGGCTTTTAAATCGGATCATGACCAACTGCGGGCATTTGGGCTTTCGGTGCAGCTCGCCTTGCGGTATGTCTATTAGGAGTCGGCCGATTGGAAAATAAATCCTGCATTGAGTCCAGGATTGATCATTTAGGTCACATCCCAGGCTTCAAGGTCCCCTTGCCCTTTTTAGATATGTAGAGATAACGGAACCGGTCGCAGGTACGATGGCAATTATAGAAAAAGGTGTCTTGTTGGTATCCGGCTAAACTTCAATCTCATAATTAAATCCAGTGAGTGGAATACTTCGATGTTCCATAAATCACCATCATTAAGATATGTTGTTAATAGACCTACTCCTCATGGCTAACCGGAAGCCGATTCAATTGATTCAGAAAAAACTTCCACTTCGGCATAAAACGATCCATAAGCGCCTTGAAACGGTCATTATGAGTTGGCTCCGACAAGTGGGCTATTCATGCACTACGATATATTCCAGACATCTCCATCGGTTTTTTGCCAGCTCGATGTTCAGCCGGATATTCCTTCCAACTGGGTTACAACTCCCCCATTTCGTCTTCATCCGCAGAATATCTTTCAAATAAACATTACAGCCATGGTCCAGTTCAAGGCTCATTTCATTTTAAATCCCTTATAGAATCATCATTGGGTCTGTCTGCTTTTTCCAAATGACGTTTAGAAAGCGAACATGAGGTTTGAGATCTTGTGATTATTTTTCCGAATCGCATAAAATCTCTTTCTCAGCTAATC
>CAVOIA010000018.1:0-57843 GCA_963695845.1 uncultured delta proteobacterium
CTCGGCCACGATATAAAAGCCATCGGCCGTATCGCCCTCCATGAAGATGGATTGACCCCGTTCGTAAAGTCGGCGGACGGCGATGGCCCCGATCTCGTCGATCTGCTGGCGTGGCAACCCCTTGAACAGGGGGGTGATCGCCAGTGTCTGGCTGATGGTGGTCATCGGCCGGCCCCCTTCCCGTGATCGAAAACTACGTTGGTCGTCAGCTTGATCGTTTTGCTGGTTTTTTTGATATAAGTCAAGGCGGTCGGCGCAATGACAGCCTATAGTGCCTTACGGTCTTTCGGACCGGCATCAACGGAGGCCCCGATGGTCCCGGTTCGATTTTTTTTTGAAATCTTGACCCAGGTCAAGGTCAACTGAAACCGGAAAGGATAAAAGATGATCAGCTTTTAAAAAAGCTGTTCGATGGCAATGCGGCCGCCACCCCGGTCGACAACGGTAACCAGGACACTTAACTTTTAGGAGGCAACACCATGTTTTGTTTTCAATGCGAACAGACCGCCAAAGGCGAAGGATGCACCAAGATCGGCGTGTGCGGCAAGCAACCCGAGGTGGCCGCCCTGCAGGACCTGCTCGTTTATGCTGCCAAGGGCATCTCCCAGGTGGCCCTCGAAGGGGCCAGGGTCAATGTCAGCGATTCGGCCGTCAACCAGTTCACCTGCGAGGCCATTTTTTCAACCCTGACCAACGTGGATTTCGATGCGCAGCGCTTTGTGACCCTGATCAACGATGCCGTCAACCATCGCGACAGGCTCAAAGACAAGGTCAAGGCCGCCGGCGGCAATGTGGCCTTTGCCGACGGACCGGCCACCTTCGTCCCCGCCGCTGACCAGGCCGGCCTGGTGGCCCAGGGCGAGAAGGTCGGCGTCAAGGCGGACACCACCGTCAACCCGGACATCCTTTCTCTGCGGGAGCTGCTCGTCTATGGGATCAAGGGCCTGGCCGCCTACGCCGACCACGCCCGCATTCTGGGTCAGGAGGACCAAGCGATCTACGCATTCATCTACGAAGGCCTGGCCGCGACCCTGGACAACACCAAAGGCCTCAACGATTACGTGGGCCTGGCCCTGAAGTGCGGCGAGGTCAACCTGCGGGCCATGGAGCTGCTGGACGCCGGCAACACGGGCACCTACGGCCACCCGGTGCCTACGGCCGTGCCCCTGGGACCCCAAAAAGGCAAAGCCATCCTGGTTTCCGGCCACGACCTGAAGGACCTGGATCTCATCCTCAAACAGACCGAGGGCAAAGGCATCACCGTTTACACCCACGGTGAAATGCTGCCCTGCCACGGCTATCCGGAACTGAAGAAATACAATCACTTTTATGGCCATTACGGTACCGCCTGGCAGAACCAGGCCAAGGAGTTTGCGGCCTTCCCCGGTGCGATCGTCATGACCACCAACTGCATCCAGAAACCCAGGGAGTCTTACGCGGCCAACATTTTCACCACCGGCCTGGTGGGGTGGCCCGGTGTGACCCACATCAAAGACAAGGACTTCACGCCGGCCATCGACAAGGCCCTGGAGATGCCCGGTTTTGCCGAAGACGCACCCGGCAAGCAGGTCATGGTCGGTTTTGCCAGAAACGCGGTCATGGGCGTGGCCCCGACCGTCATCGAAGCCGTCAAGAACAAGGCCATCCGCCACTTCTTTCTGGTGGGCGGCTGTGACGGCGCCAAGCCCGGCCGTGACTACTACACCGAATTCGTCGAAAAGGTGCCGGCGGACTGCGTGGTGCTGACCCTGGCCTGCGGCAAGTTCCGCTTCTTCGACAAGGATCTGGGAGACATCGGCGGCATTCCGCGCCTGCTGGACGTGGGTCAGTGCAACGATGCCTACTCGGCTATTCAGATCGCCGTGGCCCTGGCCGGTGCCTTCGAGTGCGGGGTCAACGACCTGCCGCTGTCCATGATCCTTTCCTGGTACGAGCAAAAGGCCTGTGTGATCCTGCTTTCCCTGCTGCACCTGGGGATCAAGGACATCCGCCTGGGTCCCAGCCTGCCGGCTTTCATCACCCCCAACGTGCTGAACGTGCTGGTGGAAAATTTCAACATCATGCCGATCGGGACCCCGGACGATGACCTGAAGGCCATCCTGGGATAACCCAGGCTTCGAGATCGTGTTTCTGGACGGCGTTATGGGTCGCCGCGGTATCCCAAACACAGCTTCCTCGCGCCGGCCTTGTCCAAAAACACGATCCCAAACCCTGTTGCAACATACCGCAACGCTTTTTATCATTGGAGCATCGGCTGCCGGCCAACCGGCAGCCGTGACCCAATCGAGTGCAACGGAGGACCACCATGAAATGCCCCGGACAGGACACACTCTACTGGAAACCCGGTGCCATTTATGAGGTCGCCTGCCCCAAGTGCGGCGCCACGGTTGAATTCTTCAAGGACGACACGGCACGCAAGTGCCCGGTCTGTGCGCACCGGTTCGTCAATCCGAACCTGGACTTCGGCTGCGCGGCCTATTGCCAGTATGCCGAGCAGTGTATCGGCACCCTGCCCGAAGAGTTCCTGCTCAAGCAGGAGGACCTGCTAAAAGACCGCGTGGCCATCGAGATGAAGCGCTACTTCAGGGGGGATTTCAAACGCATCGGTCATGCCGGCCGGGTGGCCCGCTATGCCGAACGCATCGGCCGGGCCGAAGGCGCCAACCCGGCCGTGGTGCTGTGCGCGGCCTACCTGCACGACATCGGCATCGTCCAGGCCGAGAAACAATACGGCAGCAGCGCGGCCCGCTACCAGGAGCAGGAAGGTCCGCCCGTGGCCCGCGAGATTCTCGAAAGACTGGGCGCTAAACCGGCCCTGGTGGATGAGGTGTGCGACATCATCGGCCACCATCACCACCCGCGCGAATCCGAAACCTTGAATTTCAAGGTGCTTTACGACGCCGACCGGATCGCCAACCTGGAAGACCGCATCAAGGAAAACGGTGCCGCGACCGAAAGGATGGCGGCCACGATCGACGGGACGTTTTTGACGCCAAGCGGCAAGGTGGAAGCCAAAAAGGCCCTGGGAATATAGCGATTGCCCCCGCCCACAACAGTCAAGCCGCAGATAGGCACAGGTGAGACCCATGAAAGTAAACCGAAAAATCATTGAAATCGACGAGGCGCGCTGCGACGGCTGCGGCAACTGTGTGATCGCCTGCGCCGAGGGCGCCCTGAAGATCATCGACGGCAAGGCCAAGGTGATTTCTGACAATTTGTGCGACGGCCTGGGCGCCTGCATCGGCGATTGCCCCCAGGATGCCCTGAAAATCATCGAGCGCGAGGCCGACGACTTTGACGAAGCCGCCGTCGAGCAGCACCTGGCGACCCGTGCCGAGGATCCGGAACCGGCCGGCGTGCCCTGCGGCTGCCCGTCCACCCGGATCCAGCACTTTGAGCCGGCATCCGGTTGCCAGCAGGCCAACGCACCCACCCAACTCGAGACGCGCCCGTCGGCCCTGGCCCACTGGCCCGTTCAGATCCGCCTGATTCCGCCTACGGCGCCCTTTTTAAAGAATGCCGACCTGTTGGTGGTGGCCGACTGCGTGCCCCTGGCCTTTCCGACCCTGCACCGTGATTTTCTGGAAGGCAAGGCCGTGATGGTGGGCTGTCCCAAGTTCGACGACGCCCAGGCTTACATCGACAAGTTCGCCGAGATTTTCAAAACCGCCGGCATCAAGCGCGTCACCACGGTGGTCATGGAGGTGCCCTGCTGCTCCGGTTTGCCCAAGATGGTGCAACAGGGGATCGAACAGTCCGGCGTGAACGTGCCCAGCCGGCAGGTGGTCATCAGCACGCGCGGCGAGATCGTCGAGGCGGGCTAGCCCCGCCCCAGACCATTCAGAAAAACACCCTCGCCCGGCGCCGGGTGTGGCGGCGGGCTCACTGGACGACGCGCAATCGATAAAATCCGGGCGGCAGGTTGTTGTCTTCGCTGATTTCGGGCAGCTGCTCGTCGGCATCGACCATTGCGGAAAAGATCAAGGTGGTCGGCGTGTCGAACTGGTAGCCGAACAGGACCGTAATCGGCGTCCCCTGGGGCAGACCCTGCTGGATCCGCTTGATCTCTACAACGAGCTGGCCGGTCGTTTCATCAACCACACACGACCTTCCCAGCACACCGTATTCTCCATGGGTCGCATAGGCGGTCCCGGGGGAGTCGTGTACAACGAATTCGGCGTGACCGAGCCCCCACCCCTCGTCGGCCATGAAGACGCGGCCGAAACGCAGCTGCCCTTCAGTGGCCTCATACAGGATCCGCGAGGCCTCGCTGAAACGCGCCACCCACTGTGACTTTTCGGACGGACCCATCACGTGTGGGGCCACGACGACAAAATTGAACCTTCCATTGCCGAATGATCCGGTTCCCATAGGCACCTCCTTTACGGTCAGGTAGGCTAATGAGTGGAAGTAATTCGATTGGGTACGCGGTGTGGCGATCACCTGCCATTGGGCGGTGAAGCGGCCAGCCACGGTATGGCAACCCCTCGCGGGACCGGTGTGGGCAACGGCAGCGTCGAAGTGGCAAGGATTGGTAGAACCGGTGTCAAGGGGTGCGTTGCAAGCGTCAAGGACGCGCCAGGGAAAGCGGCAGCGGGCAGGGGGCTAGGGCAGGTTTTCGTCCTTGGCGGCCGCGATGGTTTCGGCGATAAAGTCCCGCAGCATCTGGCCACCGGCCAGGTCCTGCTGCGTGCTGAACTCCGTTCCGCAGACCCAGCCCGATCGGAAATGCAGTCGATCGTCGGCCGGCCGAAATTGGGAGACGTGGCGTGGGATCCCCACCACCTGGACCGACCGGTCGGCCCTGGCGATCATCGGTTGTATTTCGGTGCCGATTTCGATCTCATCGGGTGAATCGATCAGAAAACCGACTCCGAATTCGTTGATGTTAAAGATCCGGTAGGATTTGCCGTTGATCGATATGGTCATGTCCTGCACCGAATAGCGTTGTCTGCGCCTGTTTCCCAAACCCGGATCCATATCGTCCTCCCCCGCGCTGATTTCGATTCTGATCGGCACCTGCCGCTGCGTATTCACCCATCAACATTGCCATGTTTCAGGGATTTGATCAACCGCCGATCATTGCGGCGACAATGCAGCGGGACCGGATCGGCACCTGCCGCTTCAAGGCGCTGCAGCACGTTCCGGCGCTATGACCCCGGTGGGCCGCTGCGCTCGGCGCGGTGTTTCGGCGGACTCATGCGATCGGGTAGCCTGCCGATAAAATTGTCAACAGGCGATGGTCGACCCTTTCGCGACGATGGTGACGCACAGTGCGCATCCGGAGGGTCTCGGGGGTCGATCACCGGCAGGCTTCAGCGGCAGAGGAACAGCGGGTGTCGACGCCAGCACAGATACGGGCGATCATGGATCGGCTCGATTTTTTCAGCTTGTTCAGCGCGGATGAGAAGCGCTGCATCGCCGCGGACGACGCCCGCTTCAGATCGTATGCGCCTGGAGAGATGCTCATTCGCCAGGGCAGCCGCGATCGCAGCCTCTTCATTGTGTTGAGTGGGACGGTCAGCGTCGTCGGGCCGGCCGGTGACACCATTCTGGCCGTTTTAGGGGCCGGCGAGATATTCGGAGAGATGGCCCTGCTGACCGATTCCCGGCGGGCGGCCAACGTCATTGCCCGGGAATCGGTCATTGTTCTGAAGATGGATCGCGGTCCCTTCGACCGGCTTGCGGCGCAGATCCGCGAAAAGTTCAAAGATCAGATCATCGTCAAGCTGGCGGCCCGTCTGAAAACGGCCAATCGGGAGCTGTCCCGCTGTCAGGCGCTGGCGGCGGAAAACGGTTTCCGCTTTCCGGCGGCGCCGGCAGGGCCGGCCAACCGGCTGCGGCCGGTGTCGTCGTCGGCTGCGTTTCTGGCCGGGCGTGAATTGATTCACCACCTCGTCGCCAAGACCCGGTCGTTGCCCCCGGTTCCCGAGGTGATGATCAAGGTTCAGCAAATCGTCCGACGACCGGGCACCACCCCGGCCCAACTCACCAGGCTGATCGAGACGGATCCGGCCATGGTGGCTGCCATACTCAAGGTGGCCAACTCGGCCTACTACGGGTTTCGGGGCAAGGTAACCACGATTCAACACGCCGCGGCCCTGCTGGGCACGCGGCGCCTGGCGGAACTGATCACAGCCATGAGTGCCGGCGCTGTCCTGGGTCAGGCCATGGCCGGATACGGGATCAAGGCCGGCGACATGTGGCGCCATGCCGTGGCCGTGGCGGCCGCAGCCGCTGAAATCGCAGCCGAAATCGGCTCCGACGACATGGATTCGGCCTACATGGCCGGTCTGCTTCACGATGTCGGCAAGATCGTCCTGGACCCATATGTTCGAGAGCGCCACATGCTGTTTGCCCACTTCAGCGCCAGGCACCCTGGCCGCCCCATCCAGGACGCGGAACGGGTGATCCTGGGCTTCGATCATGCCGTTGCCGCCGCCGTTCTCTGTGAAAAATGGAACCTTCCGCGCGCCGTCGCCTTCGGCATCCGCCACCACCACAACCCATCGTCGGCCGGTGACCACCCGTTGTCCCATATCGTGCACCTGGCCGACCGGCTCGCCATCCAGGCCGGCCTGGGCGATGCCGGCCACCGTGCCGCCACCGGGCCGCAAGACGGCCCCAGCGGTTCCACGCTGAACATCGAGCCGGAGCGCCTGGCCCTCCTGATGGCGCATGTCGGCCAGTATGTGCACAGCCTGGCCGGAAACATTAGTCCTTGAAATCGGATAGGCCGATATAATATAGTCGGCGTGATCGAAAAGCAGCTGTTTAGACACTGTTTAAGGATGCCGCAGATGTTTCCCGGTTTTGAAAAAATCATCGAATCGCGAATAAAAAAAGCGCAGGAACAAGGGGCCTTCGAAGATCTTCCCGGGAGCGGCCAGCCCCTTCGCCTGGAGGACGACCGGCATATTCCCGAGGACCTGCGCCTGGCGCACAAAGTCCTAAAAAATGCCGACTGCCTGCCCCCCGAGGTGCAGCTGCGCAAAGAGATTCGAACCACCGAAGACCTGCTGGCCGGCATGACCGACGCGTCGCAAAAATACCGCACCGTCAAAAAGCTCAATCTCCTGATCCTGAAATTGAATGCCATGCGGAATCGCCACGCGACATTCGATATTCCCCAGCGCTACCTCGCCGAGGTGGTCGATCGGCTCGATGGCAAAAAAGTATAATTTGGTGCAATCATGTTTGGCAAAAAAAGAGAGAGCGACGGCCTGGTCAGGAGTGTGCTGCTCGCCTACCTCATCCTGGCGCTGCATGTGGTGCTGATCGCCGCCATGGCGCTGCTGGTCCTTTTTTTAAGGGGCGTGGTCAACTACATGCTCTGGATATTCTTGGGCGGAATCGTGCTGATCGGCGGTTCGGCCTTCTATTTTTTCAAACGGATGCGGGCCGAAGGCCGATCCCTGCGCGAAATGCTCAAAAACCCCGTCTTCAGGGGCCGATCCGTGGAGGTCAGCCTGCTGGGCGGCATGGCAACCGTCAAGATGGGCCAGTCGGCCCATGCGCCGGCCATCGCCTACGATGGGGCCATCGACGTTCCCCAGCTCGAAGATCCGGAGACGGTCGGCAAGCGCGAGTTTTCCGAGCTTGCCGAGCTGGCCCGTTTGCTGGAAAAAGATCTCATCACGGTCGATGAGTTCAACCAGGCCAAACGGCACCTCTTGAACGGCTGACCGAGCCCGCTGACCGGGGTGGGCCATCGCCGCCGATGCGTCAACGCCTGCCCGGCCGGGCCGCCGCCGATTCCCGGCCCCTTGCGGTCTGCCGACGGTGGCGGCGCCGTGATCGATCGTTAAAGGAAGGATCCACGCCATGAAAAAGCGCACCATCGCCCTGATATTCGGAGGCGTCTCCTCTGAAAGAGAGGTTTCCCTCAGCAGCGGCAAACAGGTCCACGACGCCCTGGACAAACAAAAATACGACATCCTCACCTACGACCCCAAGACGGACATCCCCCGGTTGGTGGCCGATGCCGGCCGAATCGACTGTGCCCTGATCATTTTGCACGGGCCTTATGGTGAGGACGGAACGGTTCAGGGGCTGCTGGATCTGCTGGACATCCCTTATCAGGGGGCGGGTGTGCTGGGCAGTGCGGTAGCCATGAACAAACTGCTGTCCAAACACCTTTACGAGCGGATCGGGCTGACCGTCCCGCCTTACGTGGTCGTGCGCCGGGGAGATGCGTTGGATGTCGACCGCATCGAGGCGCAGCTGGGGCTGCCGATGGTGGTCAAACCGGTCGAAACCGGCTCCAGCGTGGGCATGACCATCGTTCGGGAGGCGCCGTCGCTGGCCGGTGCCGTAGCCAAAGCGCTGGCATACGGTGCCACGGCCATGATCGAAGCCTACATCTTCGGGACGGAAATCACCTGCGGCGTACTGGGCAATGAGGATCTCGAAGCCCTGCCGCTGATCGAGATCATTCCCGGCGAAAATTACGAGTTTTTCGACTACGATGCCAAATATCAACCCGGCGCCACGGAAGAGATCTGTCCGGCACGGCTTGACGCCCAGAAGACCGAAGCGGCGCAGGCCTGTGCCCTGGCCGCCCACCGCGCCCTGTACTGCCAGGGGTACAGCCGAACGGACATGATTCTCAAGGGCGATCAGCTTTTCGTTCTCGAAACCAACACCATTCCGGGCATGACGGGCACCAGCCTTTTCCCGCAGTCGGCCAGGGCGGCCGGCATCTCCTTCAGCCAGCTGCTGGACCGGCTGATCGATCTGGGAATGGCGGCCCGACGGAGGGCCACAACGGGGCAAGGTTAGGCATGGTGCCCATCCACAAACTGAAGGGAGGATGCTTATGAAAGTGCTGGTCGTCGGCGGAGGGGGAAGAGAACATGCCCTGATTTGGAAAATTGCCCAGAGTCCGCATGTCAACAAAATTTATTGCGCACCCGGCAATGCCGGTGTGGCCGGGCTGGCCGAGTGCCTGCCCATCGGCGCGGCCGAGATCGACAAGCTGCTGGCCTTTGCCGGTGAGGAAAAGATCGATCTGACCATCGTCGGTCCCGAAGATCCGCTATCGATGGGTATCGTCGACCGCTTCGAAGCGGCCGGCCTGCGAATTTTCGGCGCCAGCCAGCAGGCCGCGCGCCTCGAATCCAGCAAATCCTTTGCCAAAGCGATCATGCAAAAATACGGCATCCCGACCGCCCGCGGTGAGACCTTTACGCGGATCGCCCCGGCCAGGGCCTATGTGAAAAAGGTCGGCGCCCCCCTGGTCGTCAAGGCCGACGGGCTGGCCGCCGGCAAGGGCGTCATCGTCTGCAGCACTGAAAAGATGGCCCTGGACGCCCTCGAGCAGATCATGGTCGAGCGCCGTTTCGGTGCGGCCGGAGACAAGGTCGTCGTCGAAGAGTGTCTGGTGGGCGAGGAGGCGTCGTTTCTGGCCTTCACCGATGGAAAAACCGTCCTGCCCCTGCCGTCGTCACAGGATCACAAGCCCGTGTTCGACGACGACAAGGGCTTGAACACCGGCGGCATGGGCGCCTATTCGCCGGCGCCGATCGTGGATCAATACATGTACCGGCGCATCATGGACGAGGTCATGATTCCCATGGTGCGGGGCATGGCCGCCGAGGGGTGTCCCTACAAGGGCGTTTTGTACGCCGGCCTGATGATCGACGGCGACCGCATCAAGGTGCTCGAATTCAACGGCCGCTTTGGTGATCCCGAGGCCCAGCCCCTGCTGGTGCGCCTGCAAAACGACATCGTACCGGTCATCGAGGCCGTCATCGACGAGCGCCTGGACACCTGTCGACTGGACATCGATCCGCGGGCGTCGGTCTGCGTGGTGATGGCCTCGGGGGGGTATCCCGAAAAATACGACAAAGGTCATGAAATCAAGGGGATCGACGCTGCCAACCGCATGCGCGACGTGGTGGTTTTTCACGCCGGTACGCGCCTGGACGGCAAGAAGGTGCTTTCCGACGGCGGTCGGGTGCTGGGGGTCACGGCCCTGGGCGACACGGTCGAGGCGGCGATCAAGAAAGCCTACCAGGCCGTGGCCAAGATCAGCTGGCGCAAGGTTCACTACCGTACCGATATCGGCCGAAAAGCCCTGGTGCGCATGCAGGCGCTGCCCAGGGTGGGGATCGTCATGGGCAGCGATTCGGACCTGAAGGTCATGGAGTCGGCCCTGGGGATATTCAAGAAGTTCAAGATCCCGATCGAGATGACGGTTGCCTCGGCGCACCGCAGCCCCGAGCGGGCGGCCGCCTACGCCCAGTCGGCCCGGGAGCGGGGGCTTTGTGCCATTATCGCCGGTGCCGGCCACGCGGCCCACCTGGCCGGTGTGCTGGCGGCCCACACGACCCTGCCGGTGATCGGGGTGCCGATCGACTCCTCCTGTCTGCAGGGACTCGACGCACTGCTGGCGACGGTGCAGATGCCACCGGGAATCCCGGTGGCGACGATGGCGATCGGAAAATCGGGTGCCCAGAATGCGGCCATCCTGGCCGTGCAGATCATGGCGGCTGCCGATGACGATCTGGCGGTCCGGCTGGCGGCATTCAAAGCGGAGATGGCCGTTCAGGTTGAAAAAAAGGCCGACAAACTCAAATCCTACCGCTAGGGTCGTGCGGGTCGACCCGGTCTGTCCCGATCCGGAATTGATCCGCATGGCGGCTGACTCGCTTCGGGACAGCGGGGTGGTGGTCTTTCCGACCTCCGGTCTCTATGGCCTGGGGGCCGACGCCTGCAATGGCGCGGCCGTGGCGCGGATAGTCGCCATCAAGGGACGCCCAGAGCACAAACCGATCCTGGTGTTGATCAACGACCTTTGCGCCCTAAAGCGGCTCGTGCGGGCGATACCGCGGCACGCCCGGGCCCTGATGCAGCAATTGTGGCCCGGCGGCATCACCTTCGTTTTTGAGGCCGCCGACGGGGTTTCAGAGGTGTTGACGGCCGGCACCGGAAAAATCGGGGTGCGCCTGCCGGCCCACCCGGTGGCACGCGCGCTGGTGGCGCAGTTCGGGGGTGCCGTCACCGCCACCAGCGCCAATCTGTCGGGACGACCCGCGGCTGCCGGGGTCGACCAGCTGGACCGTGCCGTCCAAAGCGGCGTGGATCTGATCGTCGATGCCGGTCGCCTTGCCGGCGGGCCCGGCTCCACCGTCCTGGACGTAACCTGTCGGCCGCCAAAGGTCGTCCGGGAAGGCGCCGTCTCCCGCCAGACAATCGAATCCGTTCAATTTGATTGACAATTCCGAGACGTTTTCATATATATCCGACGCTATGCCGGAGTGGTGAAATTGGTAGACGCAGTGGACTCAAAATCCACCGGGGGCAACTCCGTCTCGGTTCGATTCCGAGCTCCGGCACTCCAAAGAAATAAGGAGGTCAACCATTATCGGGGACCTCCTTTTTTCGTGGGTAAGGCCTGCCGAAACAAATAAGGCCCCCGCCTTGCTTGTCTGTGCGACGGTCTGCGGCGCTGCCCCAATTGGCACGCATCGCCCATACGTTTTCATTTGGCGCGCCTTGCAGACCAGCCCACATCCGGCGCAATTCTGGAGGACCACGTTATTTCCGCTGGCCTGAAGCGGCCTGTGCTTGGAACGCCACGCTGCACGCGGTGATCAAATTTTTAGAGCCCACCCGTTTAATCTGCGCCCCCATTCAAATCGGTTGAGAACGAGGACAATCAGAAACGCCAGAGCGGCCACCACGCAGGCTGAAATAAATTTTATCTTTTTCATTTTGCACCCCCTCGCAACACCCTTGCAACAATTGATCTCACAGTCCAGGCAGCAATAGGCGTGCCATATAAATAAAGATAAAAATTACAATTGGTTATTCATTTTTTAGGAGGGGCACCATCTCTTTTCGTATGAAGTCGGGGGAAGAATTCGAGGCGGAATTGTAACCTGTTTTACACAAATATTGAGAATGCCAAGAGACATTGGATCAGCACACGATGTATAATTCAGGCCCATCTGCTTTTTCTTCTGCTTTTGTATGATTTTTGCTGCACAACCACCGCCACCGCCAAACTGTTCTGTCCCCCGGATCGGAATGATGGCCAGCAGATCGACCACCCCGTAGAAGCTGGAGGCATACTTGAGCGGCTTGCCCACGCACGCCAGGCGCAAGCCGTATTCGACCGTAAAGACGATCGTAAAAAACCACTCGATCGCATAAAACAGGCGGCCGAACGGCACGCGCAGGGAGACGATGCTGTCGAGCATCACCACGGCGACGCTGATCAGAATACTGACGATCAGCAGGACGTCGAATGCCTTGCCGGCCGGGGTGTCGGCCTCGAAGATCACCTTGCGCGCCCCCATGGATCCCCCCAAGTCCTCACGGGTGCCCCCAGAGCGCCATTTGAGAGATGCGCATCAGCGTGTCTGCCGACCGACAGCCCTGCCGAACAGCCGTATTTATCCGGAAGGGTTTTTTTAATGATTCGCCGACGGCCGGCGCCGCTGCAATCGGGGCTGGCCCACAGGCCCCCAACCGGTCTCGACCGCCTAAAGAATTGCATGCCGCAACCGATAAATAGGGGTAATGATCGTGGGGTGGGGTGCGCCATTGCCGCGGCCTGATTTCCAGTGCCGCAGCCCGCACGGCGCATGGTGAGAGCACCTTCGTGGACAGTCACGATCAGCACCGAAACGGAGACGAGGCATGCACCACGGTAGATTCTTTTCCGCTGAAACCCAGACGTTCAAAGGCGATCAGCCCCAACGATCCGCGGCAAATCTCCCCGCTGACGCGCAACGGCAGTCGCGCGCGATCGAGCTGCTGGTCAGTCGGCGCAATCCCGCCACCATCGGAGCCGTGGCGCAGGCCTTCAGGATTCCCGTAAGCGATACGGAAAGGATAACGTTTTTGCTGCAGGACCTGTTCGATGGCCGGGAAACGGTCAATCGCCAGGCCTTCGAGCCGCTTCTGGACGAGCTGACGCCGCACGAGAATCACGCTTTCCAGATGCTCTGGTGCTACTTCAAGGTGTTTGAAGGCCCTGCCAACCGGGTGGTCTTTCTCAACGCCCTTCAGCATCTCATCAGCCGGATCAGGCGTCCCAAGCATGCCCTGCGCTTCCTGTTGTCCGATTTCTGCCGGCTTCCGCAGCAGGCTGCACGATCGGATCGATACGCCATCATGCTGGCCAATATCCTGCTGCGGACCTACAACAAAGAGCTTGACGTCGACATCGAGATGACGCCTGAAGAGGTGCTCAACGTGCGCAACGGACTCGATCGGGACGTCGTGCACTACGCCCAGTTTCGCATCGACGCGGCCGGGAGCCGTTTCACGGACAAGGTGCGCAGCGTGCACGCCCGACTGGTGGCCGTTCTGAAAGCGGCCTCGCCGGATCGGCAGGCTTCGGCGATCCGGCCCCTGCTGGAACTTGAACGGGAAATCTTCATCTTTCTGGCCCTGTTGTCTGGAAAAATCGCCCATCAGATTCTCAGGGCCGCAGTGAAGGAGTACGGGGACCCACGGGCGGGGATTTATCGATACACGGACAGTGTCCATGCCGTGCCGGTCTTCCTGCAGCAGTTGAAAATCGTCGTGCGCGGGGTCGGACGGGTCGGGTCACCCGACGATGTGGCGCTGCTCCGCCAGATCCGTTCCCATGTCGACGAACTGGCTGGTCTGGACGGCACCCCCGAGAATCGACAATCCATTGTTCGGATTACCGAGTGGATCGAGACCATCATCCGCAGTTTGCGGTCCTCCGGCTGGTCGCCGGCATTGTCTCAGGAAGTGACGGCGTGAGCGACCCCCTTTCCGAAAAACATCTGCTCGCCGCGCTCGAAAAAAAGGAGACTCTCTCATTTCAACAGGCGCGTGATCTTTACGTCAATCGTCTGGAAATGGTCAAGCAGGCTGAGCAGCGCATGCTAAAAGCGGGCAAAGCGGTCCCGGAAGGGGACCGGGACCGCTTTTTTCTGTTCGTGGATGCCTTGGTGTTTTTGAACCTCAAGCGCAAAGATGACCCATCCAAGACGCTGGACGAGGACACCGTCTATCAGGTCCTGGCAGGCGCCTGGGGCAGACCATTCGTCAAGATCGATCCGCTGAAATTGGATCTGAACCTGGTTACCACCACCATCCCGATTTCGTTTGCCAAAAACCACCTGGTGCTGCCGGTACGGATCAGCGAGGGCAAGCTCACCGTTGCCACTCCGAATCCATTCAATCTCGAAGTCCTGGAAGATATCGCGCGGGCGTGCCAGATGCCGGTCGAGGCCGTGGTCAGCCCCCGTTCGGACATCATCAAGCTGATCGAAGAGTTCTTCGGGTTCAAGCGCTCGATCGCCGCCGCCGAACACCAGTTTTCCGGGCCCGTCGTGGACCTGGGCAATCTTGAGCGCTTCATCCATCTCAAATCGGCCGACGAACTGCCGTCCACCGACCAGCACGTGGTCAATGCCGTCAACCACCTGTTCATCTACGCCTTCGATCAAAAAGCCAGTGACATCCACATCGAACCCAAGCGTGACGTCAGCCTGGTTAGAATGCGGATCGACGGCGTTTTGCACACGGTCTACAAACTGCCCAAAAATGTTCACTCGGCCATGATCAGCCGGATCAAGAATCTGGCCGGTCTGGACATGGCCGAAAAGCGCCGCCCGCAGGATGGGCGCATCAAGACCGGTAAGCAGGATGTCGAGGTCGAGATTCGCGTCTCCACGGTTCCGGTCGCCTTCGGCGAGAAGGTGGTCATGCGGGTCATGGATCCGGATATTCTGTTCCAGGACCTGGCCAATCTCGGCTTCAACTCGGTCGACATGGAAAAGTACAACCAGATCGTCTCCCACCCCCACGGCATGGTCCTGGTGTGCGGTCCCACCGGCAGCGGCAAATCGACGACGCTCTACTCGACCCTGCGCAAGATCAGCACGCCCGAAGTGAACGTCACCACCGTCGAGGATCCCATCGAGATGGTGCACGAAGATTTCAATCAGATTGCCGTCAGGCCCCAGTTGGGCATTACCTTCGGCTCAATCATCCGCAACATACTCCGGCAGGACCCCGACATCGTCATGGTCGGCGAGCTCAGGGATCTGGAGACCGCCGAAAATGCGATCCAGGCGGCCCTGACCGGTCATCTGGTGCTGTCGACCCTGCACACCAACGATGCGCCCTCATCGATCATCCGCCTCATGGATCTGGGGGTGCCGGCCTTTCTGATTCAGGCCACGCTCAGGGGAATCCTTTCCCAACGGCTGGTTCGCAAGATATGCAACCAGTGCAAAGCGGCCCTGCCGGTCGATGCCTCCCAGCTCAAGGCCTTGAAGCTGGACGTCGGTCGATCGGGCACGCTCTCCCTTTTTCATGGCAAGGGGTGTCAGAAATGCCGCGGAACCGGGTATCTGGGAAGAACCACCATCCATGAGGTGCTGCCGTATTCCGATGCCATCAGGGCCCTGACGGTCCCGGATGCGGACCTGACCCATCTGACGGCAACGGCACGGGCCGAGGGGATGGCCTCTTTGCGGGAAAGCGCCGTTGAAAAGCTCATGGCGGGTATCACCACCTACCAGGAGGTCCTGCGGGTTACCGCCGACACCGGTTTCATCCCAGCTCAATAACAAAAAAAACGCCCCCAGGCCTGGCGAGGCGTCTTTTCAGTATCGCTTCCAACGCTTTTCGAATGTGCGTTCGATTGGGGCGGTTGATCGAATCAACCGGCGACCGTCATCTGTTGATCGGAGTCCTCAAGCGTTCCCCGGGGGCGATGGCCTTGACGGCGTTGGTGATGATGACCGTCGATGTGGTCTGCTCGGTGTGCAGGACAAGGCAGGTGCCGATGTCCACCGGGGGCAGCGCCTTGACGCCGATCTCATCGTTGGCCAGTACGGTTTTCTGCTTCTCGTAGAGGCTGTACTGCTGGCCGACCTGGATGTTGTCGGCCCGGCCCTTGTCCATGAAGGCCAGCATGTGGTCGCCGATCAGGTTCGTGTGCCGTTCGGATACGATGATCTGCCCGTCGATACCGGGCGTACTCGGAATGAGGGCCACCTTGGGGGACTGTGGATGAAACGGCATCAGCAAATCGTCTACCCGGATGTCGCGGAAGGACTTGACCACCTTGGCGATCAGCATGTCGGGCTCTTTTTTGAAGACCTCTACAATGCCCAGGAGGACATGCTGGGTTCCGATGGTTTGCATTGAATCGCGATCCGGCGTCGGCTGCTCATATCTGAAGACGGTCAGCTGGGTGCCGGGAATGAGTTGCGCTGCCGGGGCATCGGCCGTCGGGCGGATGTACACCATGTCGCCCTCGCTGATCAGCACTTTGCGGCCCTGAACCTCGAAGATGGTACCCAGGGGCGCCACAGGCGGCTTGCGGATAAATCCGACGCTGTTGATGGCGGTATAGACGAAAAACGGACGGTCCGCTTCGCTTTCAAGCGCGGGCGGCAGCGTGGCGGCTGCCGGTTGCGCGTCGGCGGGTTGAACGCCATCCCGGCCGGCCAGGCGCTGCAGGTCTCCTTTTTGGTATAGACGGATGCGTTCACCGGGAAATATCCAGTGCGGATTGCTGATCTGATCGTTCTCTTCCCACAGTTCGGGCCACAACCAGGGCGAGTTGTTGAACTGCTGTGACAGGTCCCACAGGGTGTCGCCTTTCTGGACGGTGTAGTAAAAACCGGCTTCACTTTCGATCACCGTAATCTCACCCGCCTTGGCCACAGGTGAAAAAAACAGGAGAACTATCAGAACGACAGCAACTGGCAGGGTGGAACACGTTCGGCGATTCATCGGCGACCTCATCTTTCAGGTGTCTTCGGCGCCACGACAGCGACGTTTGAAATTAGTCTGGCAGATCAACGAAACGATATGAATCCAATGGCTTTACCTGCGTCTATGGGATTCACCGATTAGCTTATCGGTAAGAGGTGGAGAAAGCTTTAGGAAAAACGCCGGCGGAAAAGGCAAAGCCCCCGCACAGGCATCGTGCGGGGGCTTTCATCGAGGAAGAATCCGGGTCGTTCAGGAGGTGGGGGGCCTACATCATACCGCCCATGCCGCCCATACCGCCCATGCCGCCCATGCCGCCGCCACCGGCACCGGCCATCGGATCGGCACCCTTTTCTTCCGGTTTTTCCGTGACCATGGCCTCGGTCGTTAGCATCAGCCCGGCAACACTGCCGGCGTTTTGAAGCGCGAAACGGACCACCTTGGTGGGGTCGATGACACCGGCCTCGATGAGGTCCTCGTATTCGTTGGTTTCGGCATTGTATCCCATGGCGCCTTCGGCGTTCTTGACCTTGTCGATCACCACGCTGCCTTCATAACCGGCATTGCCGGCAATTCGGCGCAGCGGCTCCTCCACGGCGCGCATGACCACCTTGACGCCCAGCTTCTGATCGGCTTTTATTTTGATCTTTTCAAGAGCCGGAAGGGTGCGGACCAGGGCCACACCGCCACCGGGCACGATGCCCTCTTCCACTGCGGCGCGGGTTGCATTGAGCGCGTCTTCCACGCGGGCCTTCTTCTCTTTCATTTCGGTTTCGGTCGCAGCGCCCACGTTGATGACGGCCACGCCGCCGATCAGTTTGGCAAGGCGTTCTTGCAGTTTTTCGCGGTCGTAGTCGGAAGTGGTCTCCTCGATCTGGGCCCGAATCTGCTTCACACGACCTTCTAGCGCGGAGCGGGCACCGGCGCCGTCGACGATGGTGGTGTTGTCCTTGTCGATGGAAATCCGTTTGGCCTTACCCAGATCGGTAAGGGTCAGGTTCTCCAGCTTGATGCCCAGGTCCTCGGATACCACCTGGCCACCGGTGAGAATGGCGATGTCTTCGAGCATGGCCTTTCTGCGGTCGCCGAAACCGGGCGCTTTGACGGCGGCCACCTGAAGGGTGCCGCGCAATTTGTTGACCACCAGGGTCGCCAGGGCTTCGCCGTCGACATCCTCGGCAATAATGACCAGTGGTTTGCCCATTTTGGCAACCTGCTCGAGAACCGGCAGCAGATCTTTCATGTTGCTGACTTTTTTCTCGTTGATCAGGATGAACGGATCTTCCAGGGAGGCGACCATTTTTTCAGGATCGGTCACGAAGTAGGGGGAGAGGTAGCCGCGGTCGAACTGCATGCCCTCGACCACATCCAGGGTCGTTTCCATGCCCTTGGCTTCTTCAACGGTGATGACGCCTTCTTTGCCAACCTTGTTCATGGCTTCGGCGATGATGTTGCCGATGGTCTCGTCGTTGTTGGCGGAGATGGTGCCCACCTGGGCGATTTCACGCTGATCCTTGGTGGGCTTGCTCATGCGGTGCAGCTCTTTGACGGCCACTTCGACCGCCTTGTCGATGCCGCGCTTGATGGCCATGGGGTTGTTGCCGGCGGCAACCAGCTTTTGACCTTCCTCGTAAATGGAGCGGGCCAGAACGGTCGCGGTGGTGGTTCCGTCGCCGGCCATGTCGCTGGTTTTGCTGGCGACTTCCTTGACCATCTGGGCACCCATGTTTTCGAACTTGTCTTCCAGTTCGATCTCCTTGGCCACGGTGACGCCGTCTTTGGTGACGGTGGGGGAACCCCAGGATTTGTCGATAACGACGTTGCGGCCTTTGGGTCCTAAGGTGACAACCACTGCATCGGCAAGCGCCTTGACGCCGTTGAGCATCGCTTCGCGGGCTTTCATATCGTATTTGATCATTTTACCAGCCATATCACTTAACCTCCATGTCTAACGGTTGTTGGGATGTTGTTACTCAATGACGCCGAGGACATCGTCTTCACGCATGATCAGGAACTCTTCACCCTCGATCTTCACTTCCGTACCCGAGTACTTTCCGAAGAGAATCCGGTCACCGACCTTGAGTTCGGGTGCCACGCGTTTGCCGTCATCCCCGAGCTTGCCGTTTCCAACGGATTTGACCACGCCTTCGGCCGGCTTTTCCTTGGCGGTGTCCGGGATGATGATGCCGCCTTTGGTTTTGGTTTCTTCTTCGACACGCTGCACCAGAATGCGATCCTGCAATGGTCTGAGGTTCATCTTCCATTTCTCCTTTTTAATACTTGAAGTTAATCACGCTAAACCCAAAGCCGCTCAATTATTTGAATGGGGCCGTATCACGCCCCTTGATCAACACTTGACGATATAGCCGCTGTTTACATCCGGGAGATTATAAGATTCAACAAGTTAATCACAGGTCATGAGTTGTAAAGTGCAGTGGTTGATTTTTATGTGCAGGAAGCATCAATCCAGCCGATGCGATGGTCTCGATCCCGCTGAAAACAGTGCCGGCAATGCGTCGCTGCGCTGTTCATTACGGTCAGTTGTCGGTCGCAGTCGACTTGGCGTCGGCACCGCTGTCAGGCTTTTTTTTGTCGGTGGCCGATGCCGGTTCAGCGGTGCTGCCGGTTGACGGGGGCGACTGTTTCTTGGAATAATCGGTAACGTACCAACCGGTCCCCTTCAGGTGAAAGCTGCTCTGAGAGATGAGTTTGTTCAGTTTGCCCGAACAGTGCCGGCAGGTGTGCAGCGGTGCATCCGAAAATTTTTGAATCGCCTCCTCGATCATTCCGCACGACGTACACTGATATTCGTAAAGCGGCATTGTTCAATTCTCCTGTAACAATTTGCAAATACAATAAAAAATTTTAATCTTGGTTGATTTTACTGCATAAATATAGGTCGTGTAGAGTGCTTGTCAAGAAGCCGAAGATAAAAATCAGGAGACCGTCTTGAGCCCGTCGATAGGGGTGTGCCACCTGCCGTAAAAGTCGAGTACCCGATCCAACCCGCTCGTCTTGACAGGGTCTAAAATGTCGTGGGTGATACGGTGCACGCGATGCTCTTCGGCGAGCTTTTCTTCTTCGTTGGCGTTGAAGTGCTGCAAAAAGCGGCTGAACCGGACGATGTGGACCAACTCGTGGGTGACGACATAGAGAGCAAAGGGGTGCAGTTGGATGTCCGCCCGCGCCTTCAGGGTTGCCAGGATCGTATGGTCCTGAATACATATTTTGTAGAAGTCATAAGCGCTGGATCCCAAGACACCGCCGTCGAGCTTGCCTTCGTAGCGGATGATCTGGGCAAACGGCCCGTTGACGATCTCATCCGGGCTCAGGTCGGCCAGGGTCTTGACGTCGTACTTGGGTCTCAGCCATTGACTGGCCGACATTTTGTAGAAGTTGCTGACCAGCTCTTCGGCCATGGCAACGGCATTGTTGACAACATCCAACTCATGATCTTTGAATCTGGCCTGATCGGCATCCCGTTGCATTTCAACCGTGTAACATACCCCTTTTATGGGATCAATGCCCGAATCGGTACCGGGATTAAAAAAGATAGACAATGCTGGAAAGATGGTATATCAAACCAGTTTCGTGTCGTTAACGTCTCAATGAATGGGGGTGATCGGTTGGGCAGCGTGATCAAAAAACGAAGAAAGAAAATGCGCAAGCACAAGCACCGCAAGCTGTTGGCGCGTACGCGGCATCAGAGAAGAAAGGGCAAATGATGCAGCTGTCACCCGGAGGTGGTGGGCACCGATAAAAAAGCACCGACACGATCCGCGTCGGTGCTTGATCTTTTTGGGTGCCCAAAGCTCGCCGCGCCAGGGCTACTTGGAGACGGCCCCTTCATAGCCTTTCAGATATTTGAAGATTTCCGAGTCGGTCGACAAGATGATCGAACTGTTTTCGGTCAAGGCCTCGTTGTAGACTTCCAGCGTTTTGGTGAACGAGTAGAACTCAGGGTCCATGCCGTAGGCCTCGGCGTATAGCTGCGTCGATTCGGCATCCGCCTTGCCCTTGATCTGTTGGGCGGTCCGGTAGGCTTCGGATTCGATGCGCTTCAGGTCGCGCTCTTTCTCGCCCAGTATTTTCTGGGCCTCTCCGCGACCCTCGGACCTGAACTTCTGGGCGATCTGTTTGCGCTCCGCGATCATGCGGTCGTAAACGGAGGTACGAACCTCCTCGACATAGTTGACGCGTTTGATCTTGACGTCCACCAGTTCGATCCCGAACTTATCCAGCTTGGGCTTGGCCGAATTCAAGATGCCGTTGTCGATCTGATCCCGACCCACAAACACCTGGGAGAATCGGATCGGTTTATTCTTGCCCTCCTCGACCTCACTCTCTCTGCCGTCCCCCAGATCCTCGAAGGTGTCCAGCTCGCGGTTGCTGTTGCGGACCGCTTCGATCAGCCGGTTGGAGGTGATGAAGTTCCGGACCGTGGGGTCGATGATTTCATCCAGGCGCTGCTGGGCGCGGTCGACGTAGCCGACCGTTTTGAAAAAGGCCACCGGGTCGACGATTTTCCAGCGTGCAAACGTGTTGACCCAGATATAGGTTTTGTCCCGGGTCGGGATCTGGCCCGGGTCGCCGTCCCACTCCTGCAGGTTTTTCGGAAAGACCAGTGCTTTCTCGATGATCGGCAGTTTGAAGTTGAGCCCGGGCTCGGTCACGGTTCGCTGGACCCTGTCAAAACGGGTCACCACGACCTGCTCGGTTTCGTCGACCGTATAGGCACACACGACCACAATCAACACCAACGCGCCGGCAATCGCCAGCATGATTTTATATTTCATTTCGCTTCACCATCGCTGTTTCCAAGGTTTAACAAGGGCAGTAAATTCTTCTGGTCTTCATCGACGATAAACTTGCGGCCGACCTTTGGAAACAGCTCCTTCAGGGATTCCAGGTACAGGCGCCGCTTGGTCACATCCTGGGCCTTGACATAGGCGCTGTAAAGGTCCTTGAAGCGGGCGGCGTCACCCTGGGCGCGGTTGATGCGATCCAGGGCATAGCCCTCGGCGGCCTTGATGGTCCGCTCGGCCTCGCCCCTGGCGGCCGGGATGGCCTTGTTGTAGTCCTCGCGGGCCTGGTAGATCATCTTCTCTTTTTCCTGGGTGGCCTGGTTGACTTCGTTGAACGAGGCCTGCACCGGGGTGGGCACATTGGTCTTTTTCATCTCGACCGTCACCACGTTGATGCCTGTCTCGGCGTGGTCGAGTTCTTCCTGGAGCACCCGGTGGGCCTCCACGGCGATTTCGTCCCGCTTGGTGATCACTTCGTTGATGCTGCGATCGCCCACCACCAGCCGCATGCTGGATTCCGACAGGTCACGCAGCAGGCCGGTGGCGTCCTTGACCTTGAACAGATAGTTGTAGGGGTCTTTGATGCGGTACTGAACGATCCACGGCACCACGGCCACGTTCAGATCGCCGGTGAGCATCAGGGAGACGCTGGCGGTGTCCGATGTCTCGGTATATTGTTCGCGTTCCGACTGAAAGCCGAACTCCTCTTTGAAGACACGGTCCTGACGAACCTTGGTCACTTTTTCGATGCCGAACGGAAGTTTGAAGTTGGCACCCGGCTGGGCGATGCGCACAAACTTGCCGAAACGCTGAACAACGCCGACCGAGCCGGATTCGATGGTAAAAAAGATCGAATACCCGACAATCAGCACGGCAATGATGGCCAGGATCCACAACGAACCGCCCGGCGGCTTTAATTTTTTAAGTTGATTGACAATGTCCTCCATTTGTGGCGGACCCCCGCCGTGCTGCTGTTGCTGCTGGCGGTTTAACTTTTCCCAATCCCAGGCCATGGTTCCCATATCCTTGTTTGAGATGAGCCCCGATAGGCAAGCGGTTGCCCCATCGGTCGTCTCATCGGGGTTGCAGCGCAATTTTCGAACTTCGTGCGCCCCTGACTATCTGGTTGTAAAGATAGGCTAACTTAAGGTTGGCACCTTGCTAAGTCAAGGAAAATCAATGGCTCGTAGCAATTGCAGGGTCCATGCGGCCCGGTTTCAGACGGGCCTTGACGGCGCATCGATCGGAAGACGGGTTGACTTGCGGGCGGCCAGTTCCTATACCGGTAAAGGTCGGGAACGCGCTAATGGGTTCCCTGCAACACCCGAGCGAAAGGCGATGGCTCCGAGATGTCGACTAAAAAGATGACCAACGATACGTTCACGCCCATCGGCCGGGTGATAGAGGCCATTGTCGACCAGTATCGGTTGTCCGCCGGCGGCGGCATCGTGCACCTGATTCGGGTCTGGGAGGCGGCCGTGGGATCGCCGATCCGCGACAACGCCAAACCGTTTGCGGTCAACGGGGCGCTGCTGCTGGTCCACGTCTCCAGTTCGGCCTGGCTGCACCACCTTCAGTTCCTGAAGGCCGAGCTGCTGGAAAGGCTCAACCACGGGTTGGCCGGCCAGCGTATCGATGACATCAAATTCAAGATCGGGCCCATGTAACCAAGCAGGCTAGGGTATGCCACCGCTGACACACGATCCGTTTCTCAATGGCAGCATCATTCTCAAACAGCCCCAAAACGGGTACCGTTTTTCCATCGATGCCGTTGTCCTGGCCCACCGGGTGCGCCCCCTGGGTGCTGAAACCATCCTCGATCTGGGCACCGGCTGCGGCGTAATCCCCCTTATCCTGGCCTTTCGGCACGCAACGGTTCGGCTGGTCGGCGTCGAAATACAGGCCGAACTGGCGGACCTCGCCCGGCAAAATGTGGCCGCCAACGGCCTGGCGGACCGCATTCACATCGTCACCGGGGACATGCGCCGCCTGACGCCGGCCGGGGTCGGCGGCCCGGTAGACATGGTCGTGGCCAATCCGCCCTACCGCAAGCTGACCAGCGGCCGCATCAACGCGCACACCCAGCGGGCGGTCGCCCGGCATGAATTAACGGTCGATCTGGAGCAGGTGCTGCAAAGCGCCCGGCGCATGCTGAAACCGTTCGGCCGGTTTTTCGTGATCTACCCATGCGTGCGCGCCGTGGACTTGATTGCGGGGCTGCGCTCGGCAGGCCTGGAGCCCAAAACCCTGATGACGATACACTCCCGGGAGTCGCTGCCGGCGCGGCTGGTGACGGTCATGGGCGTCAAGGGGGGCCGGCCCGGTCTGGAGGTCGACCCACCGCTGGTGTTGTACCGCCGGAACGGGTCCTACACGGAGAGCGTCCAGGCCATGCTCGCAGGCTGAGGCCGAGATTAGTCGACCAGCGTGTTCATCACCATTCCCGACTTGACCTTGGGATAGAAATAGGTCGATTTGCGGGGCATGATCAGCCCTTTGTGAGCGACCTCCTGAACCTGTTCGATCCGGGTGGGGTTGAGCAGAAAAGCCACATCGAACCGGGCCGTGTCGATGGCGTTCAGGGCCTTGTCGGCCGTGCTGGCGTAGCCGATGAGCTGGTCGTCATCCAGGCGCTGATGATCGAATCCCAATATCTTCATGAATACCAGGCGGGTCAGCACGCTGACGTCCAGCGGCCTGAGCGACGGGTCCAGTTCATCCCGGAACAGGTCGTCCATGATGCCGGGACGAAGTGCCAGCAGGTAAAACACCGCTGCGCCGTGGGCATAGACCCCGATGCAATGGCGGTCGGCACCCTCGTCGAGTGCCCTGAGAAAACGGTCTTGCACCGCCTGGCGATCGTCGGGCGTAAAGGCGTATGCGCTGATTTCGAAATAGCGTCGCGCCGTCTCCAGGGCTTTTTGGATCTCCCGTCGGCCGACGGATTTGAGCAGGCGGTGGGCGGGCAGAATGACCAGGCCCGGGTCGCTCATGCTGCACAGGTACATCAGGACGAAATTGGCCGGGTGCCGGTCGTCGAAAGCGGGCAGCGTGGCCTGCAGGTGGGCCCTGAAATTCAAGGCGGTCTCATAGCGGTGGTGACCGTCGGCGATAAACAGTCGCTTGTCCTTTACGGCCGCGGTTATCTGGGCGTGGACGGCCGTATCGACGATCCGCCACAGGCGGTGGCGGTGGTCCTGTTCGTCCCGAAAGTCCACATCGGCGGCGGACCCGCCGACGGCTGCCTGGAGGGTCTCCAGCAGACCGCCGTCGTCGGGGTAGAGCGAGAATATGGGACAGAAGTTGCAGTGGGTGGCTTTCATGAGCGCCAGCCTTTCGGAGCGCACTTTCGAAAAGGTCCTCTCGTGGGGCAATATGATGCGCTTGTCGAACGGCTCGAGGCCGACCAGGGCGATCAGGCCCAAACGGGTAATCCGTTTTCCCTGGTGATCGTAGGTGATCGCTTTGAGGTACAGCGCCGGCCGGTCGTCCTGCTCGAGGATGCCCTCGGCCATCCAGTGCCGGAAAAAGGCGGCGGCGCGGGTGTGCGGGTTGTCGTGGACGCTGTCGGTCGCCTCGGCCCGATTGAGGATCAGGCGGATGACATTGTTGGGGTGCTTGGCGTAAAAGGCCGCCTGTTCGTCGGGGGAAATCACGTCGTAGGGCGGCGTGGTGACGTCCGCGTAGTCGGCGATGATGCGGGGGTTGTACAAAATCCCTTTAAAGGGCCTGACGGTGGCCATGACGGGGCGTTTCCTTTCTTGCACCGGTTTCGTGTCCAGGTCTTTTGCCGAACCGATTCCACTACTATAGGTGGCCGGGTGGGGGCAAGCAAAATCGGGATGCCGGCCTTGCGCAGACCGTCTGGGCCGGGAGTGTGGCGGGACCAATTTGAGGGTTGACAAGACCAGACCAAAAAAGATAGTTAGGCGTTTTTAATGCCGGTGCTTATTGAGAAAATTGGAGAGGTGGCCGAGCGGCTGAAGGCCCCGCTCTCGAAAAGCGGTATCCTGCCAAAAGCGGGATCGTGGGTTCGAATCCCACCCTCTCCGCCAGACCCGTTTTCACCCTGAGATCCGGGCAGGATCGCCATCGGCATGGTTCGATTTAATCTGTCGGATGCGGAGAGATGTCCGAGTTGGCTGAAGGAGCACGACTGGAAATCGTGTGTGTCGTTTATAGCGGCACCGAGGGTTCGAATCCCTCTCTCTCCGCCACCGCCTTCATGCCCCGCCCACCGTTTTGCCGCTTTGCCGGTTCTGCCGCCTCGTAGAAAATTCGGTTCGGATCGTGGTTGCCACCATTTCACCGATGGGATACATTGGGGCGGTAAACCGGCGCTAACGAATCTGACCGGCAGGGTTCTCAATCGATGACTTATCTGGTTTTAGCACGCAAATACCGACCGCAGACCTTTGACGACGTGGTCGGGCAGCAGCACGTCACCCAGACCCTCAAAAATGCCATCGACGGCGACCGGGTGGCCCACGCCATTTTGTTCGCCGGCCCGCGCGGAACCGGAAAAACCACCATCGCGCGCATACTGGCCAAGGCCATGAACTGCCAGACCGGGCCGACCCCGACCCCGTGCAATACCTGCCGTTCCTGCAGCGACATCACCGCCGGGCGCGGCGTGGATGTGTTCGAGATCGACGGCGCCTCCAACAACAGCGTCGACCAGGTCAGGGAGCTGCGCGAAAACAGTCGCTACATGCCGGCCCACAGCCGATTCAAGATCTATATCATCGATGAAGTCCACATGCTCAGCGCGGCGGCCTTCAATGCCCTGCTCAAGACGCTGGAGGAGCCCCCGTCGCACGTGATGTTTTTTCTGGCCACCACGGAACCGCACAAGATACCCATTACCATCTTGTCGCGCTGCCAGCGCCACGACTTGAAGCGTATCGCCGCCTCGGCCATCACGGCCCACATGCAGACCCTGTGTCGCCGGGAAGCGGTGTCCATGGCCGACGACCACCTGTGGGCCATTGCCCGCGAATCCGATGGCAGCATGCGCGACGCCCTGAGCCTGCTGGACCAGGTGCTGGCCTGCAGCGCCGGCCAGATGGATGCCGAGGACCTGACCCGCCTGCTGGGCGGCATGGACCGCCAGGTGCTTTTCGACATCTCGGCGGCGGTGTTCGCCAAAGACATCGCCGGCGTGTTGGCCACCATCGACCGTGTGTATCGCAGCGGGCAGGATCTGAAACGGTTCTACGCCAACCTGCTCAATCACTTTCGCCACCTCATGCTGGTCAAGATGGCTGTGCGCAGCGAGCTGCTGTCGGAGGTGGCCCCCGGTGAGCTCGAGGTGCTGGCCGATCAGGCGGCCGGCGTTTCGAGCGCCACCATCGACCAGGTCTTGACGCTGTTGTTCAAGGCCGAGATCGGTGTCCGCAGAGCGCTGCAACCCCGGCTGGCCATCGAGATGGCCTTTTTCAAGATTCACCAGATTACACCGGCACTGCCCATCGAACAGCTGATCGAGCGCATGGAGGCCCTTTTGAAGGCCCCCGGGGGCAAGGCGCTGCCGGGTGTCGTCGAGACCCAGGCCGTCTATGGCCGTTCGGCGACCCCGCCGCCGGGCGACCTGTCGATGCCGCCGGCGGCGGAGCGGCCCGGGACGCCAGTGCAGCCGGCACAACCCAGTCCTGCCTCGCCTCCGGCCGAGGCGCCACCGGCTCTGCCGGGTCAGGCCGGCAGCCCGGACGAATCCTGGCAGCGGATCACCGCGGCCATCGCCAAGACCAAACCGTCCATCGCCGCCGCCCTCTCGCGGACACAGCTGTCGTGCGTGTCGGATCGGGAATTTAGGGTGCAGGTGCGTGACAACGGCTACACCATGAAGACGATCAAAAAGCACCTGCCATTGATCGAAACCGTATGTCGTGAGCACGGCGGTCGCAAGGTGCAGTTCGAGTTCGACCCGGATAGGGCGGGCGACCAGCAGGCGCTGTCGCAGCGTCAACAAGCCGACAAGCTGAGAAATGAGCTGCTCAACCACCCGCTGGTAATCGATGCCGTCGACATATTCAATGGCAAAGTCGATACGATTAATCTCAAATAGGAGGTCATCGTCATGAAGGGCATGGGAAACATGATGAAGCAGGCCCAGAAACTTCAGTCCAAAATGATGCAGATGCAAGAGGAGTTGGCGGGCAAGACCATAGAGACCACCGCCGGCGGCGGAATGATCACCGTGGTGGCCAACGGCGCCCAGCAGGTGGTGTCGATCAAAATTGAAAGAGAGGTCGTGGACCCCGACGACGTGGAGATGCTCGAGGACCTGATCCTCGCCGCCGTCAATGATGCCCTGACCAAGTCCCAGGAGATGGTCTCCTCGGAGATGGGAAAACTTACCGGCGGCATGAAGATTCCCGGCCTGATGTAATCCCATGGACCACTACCCCGGATCGATCACGGTGCTGATCAACCACTTGTCGCGACTGCCGGGCATCGGCCGAAAAACCGCCGAGCGTCTGGCCATGCACATTCTCCAGCAGCCCGAGGAGGCGGCCCACCAGCTGGCCCGAAGCATCGTGGAGATGAAGCGGAAACTGCGCCTGTGTGTGCAGTGCTTTGCGCTCAGCGACGATGAATTCTGCCGGATATGCAAAGACCCGGCGCGGGAGACCGGCGTGATCTGTGTGGTGGAGCACCCGGCCGACATGGCCTCCATCGAAAAGTCGGGCGCCTTCAAGGGGCGCTACCACATCCTGGGGGGCGCACTATCGCCCATGGACGGCATCGGCCCCGGCGACATCAAGGTGGCCGAGTTGATCGACCGCGTCGAAAAAGAGGCCGTCCGCGAGATTATCCTGGCCACGGGCACCAATGTGGAGGGGGAGTCCACGGCGGCCTACATCGCCGAACTGCTGGGCGGTGCCTCGCTGCGCGTGACCCGTATCGCGTCGGGCGTGCCCATGGGGGGCGATCTCAAGTATGTGGACCAGGTGACTCTCAAGCGCGCCATGGAAAGTCGCCATGGGATCGGATGAGACCGGGGGCTGTGAAGGCCTGTTTGCCTGCACGCGCTGCGGCGCCTGCTGCAAGGGCTACGGGGGCACTTACCTGTCCGCGGCCGACGTCGAGGCCATCGCAGGCTACCTGAAGCTGACGACCGGTCAGCTGCGGACCCGCTTTACGCAGTCATCGGGCGGGCGGCTGCTGATCGCCCAGAGCGCCGATGGGTATTGCGCTTTCTGGAACAAGGACTGCACCATTCATCCGGTAAAGCCGCAGATGTGCCGTCAATGGCCCTTTATCCGCAGTGTTCTGGTGGATGTCGGCAACTGGCGCGCCATGGCGGACTCCTGTCCCGGAATGAAGGCCGATGCGCCGGAAGGCCGCATCCGTGAATGCGTGCAGCGCGCCCTGAACGACCCGGTTTAGGGTCACCCGCCGGACCCGTTTTCTGGTCTAACCGCGCTCCCGCAGGTCACCGCCAGTGTTTATCCGCCATCAGCAGATAGGTCGCTGCGTTTGGTGCGGACGGGTCCTCCCGATGCAAGATGCGGCGCTTTTCCAAATGGTGGAGTTCGCGTTCGAGCGCGGCCGGGCTGCCGCTCCATTTGTCCTGCAGGGCGTCCACCGTGATGGCCGCTCCCGAATCGGCCAGCGCGCAGCACAACAGGTAGAGGGAAACCGCCTCCACACCTAAATTCATGGTGAATATTTTCTGATTCATGGCCCGTCCCGTCAAAGAATGGTTGATGCGGTCACCGTGTAGTTGGGACCGGCGATGAGCAGGTTGTTGGAGATGGTGGACTGAATCTTTTCCATCATGCTGCCGAACATGATGTCCCGGATAATGCCGTGGCCGTAGGCGCCCATTACCACCAGCGCATCGTGGGGGACCTGGTAAAGGTTGTCCTCCAGGCGACCCGTTTCGAAAAAGGTCCAGTCCTTCAAGACCCCCTCCAGGGGCTTTTCCAGATTGGCATCCCTTAGAACCGCCCGGTATTGTGCCGGCGAGCGTTTGCCGACCTCGGTGTAGATGTCAAGGGGCGCCTGTGACAGTTTGGCGATCCGGATGCCCAGTCGCAGCGCCTTGACCGCGTTGGCCGACCCGCCGAAAAACACGGCGATGGACTGCCAGGGTTTGTACACTGGGCTGGTGATCAGCACCGGGAACCGGGCCGCCTGAACGATGCGCCGAACCCGCGGTCCGATGTATCCCAGGCCGATTTTCGAAGAGAGGTCGCTGATGCTGCGCGGGCAGCACATGAAGTCGAAATTGGTCGGAACGTCCGGGAGCGTGGAGGCGGTGTAGTTTTTGGGCTCGAACAGGTCCACTTTGATTGCGGCGGCGGTCAGCAGCTCGGTCACGTGGGCCGCCGCGGTTGGCGGGTCGCTGAGGTAGGAGGCATCCAGGTCGACTTGGACGACGTCGTTTTCGAAGTACATCAAAAACTTGGTGGCTTGTGGAATGTAGACCGTGGGCAGCACGCCGATCCGTTTGCAAAAATAGATGGACTGCAGCAGGGTCTCCCTGCCCAGGGGCGTATTTCTGAATATGTGAAACAGTTTCTGGGTCATCTTTTCGTGGTTCCTCCTTTACCTTACCAAGCGCCGACAACTGATGCGGTGGCCTGACCGCCCTTAGAAGCGGCCGGTCTGCACCATCAACTCCTTGCGGTACTGATCCAGCAGCGTGGCCTTGGATATCATGCCCTGAAAGCGGTTGTCCGACACCACCGGCATGCTGAAAACGCCGTCGTCATCCATTTTTTGCAGCACCTCGGTCAGGTCGTCGTGCAGGGATACGGTCTTGACGCGGGTCCGCATCAGCTGGCCGGTCAGAACCGCGTGGTGCATGGCGCGGTCGAACAGGTAGGGCCGAATGTCATCCAGGTAGATCATGCCCAGAAACTGCCCGCCCAGCTGGTCTTCGACGGGAAAGTAGTTGCGACGCGAGGATTTGACGGTGTCGACGAACTCGGCCAGGCGCATGTCGGGATGCACGCAGATACAGTCGGTTTCCAGCAATTCCTGAATGCTCAGGTCGGTCAACACGCGGGCATCCGTACCCGGACGCAGCAGCTGCCCCTGCTCCACCAGATCCTTCAGGTAGAAAGAGGCCGGTTCCAAGGTGTGGCACAAGGTGGTGGAGATGGTCGAGACGACGATCAGGGGCACGATGACATCGTAGCCACCGGTAATCTCGATGATCAGGAAAATTCCCGTCAGGGGGGCCTGCAAAATTCCGCTGATCAGGCCGGCCATGCCCAGCAGGGCAAAGCAGCCTTCGTTGACCCAGGCCACGGACGACCACATGGATGTCATCAGCCGATGAAAGCTCAGCCCCATGAAGGCCCCGATGACCAGGCACGGTGCAAAGATCCCCCCGGAACCGCCCCATCCCAGGGTCAGCGAGGTGGCCAGGATTTTGGCGACCGCGATCACGGTCACCAGCATCAGGCCCCCGGGGAATCCGCCCTCGATGGCCGTCCGGATGGCGTGATATCCCTCGCCGAGAACATAGGGCAGAAAATAACCGATGGCACCCACCATGCTGCCGCCCAAGGCGGCGCGCACCCACAAGGGCACCGCCAGGCGCTTGGAGGCGCTGTGCATCGAGCGCAGGCTGCGGGTCAGCAGGATCGAGGCCAGGGCGCAGAAAACGGCCAGTCCCGCGCAGGCCAGAATGTCGTGAAAGTGGATGTCGAATCCGCGGTGCGCGAACACGATCTGGTTGCCTTTGAGCAGGCGGCTGACCTCCGTTCCGGCCACGGCGGCGATGGCAATGGGAATGATGTTGACGGTGCTCCACTCGCCCAGAATGACTTCGACGGCGAACACCATGCCTGCGATGGGGGCGTTGAAAATGGCCGCGATGGCACCGGCCGCACCGCACCCCACCAGGGCCACCCGCTGGCGGTCGTTGAGCGCAAAGGCCTGGGCGATGTTCGATCCGATGGCCGCACCGCTCATGACCACCGGGGCTTCCGGCCCGGCCGACCCGCCGCTGCCGATGGTCAGGCAGCTGGAGATCAGGCGCGAAAAACTGGACCGCAGGCGCAGCAGGCCGCCGTAGCGGGAAACGGCGTAGATCACTTCGGGGACGCCGTGGCCGGCACCCTCGTTGACGACTTTCTCCAAAAAGAGCGAGGAGAGGGCCGCTCCGGCGGCCGGCAAAAAGATGGCCCACCAATAGCTTCGATAGTGATGCAGCCAGGCCAGCATGGCTTCCAGGCTGCGATTGAGAAACAGGGCCGCCAGCCCGCTGCAGATGCCGACGATGACGGCAAAGACGATCAGCAGCAGCCGGTCGTCGGATCGGAACAGGGACCAGCTGCCCGGGTATCTCAGCTTGTTCAAGAGGGTTTTCGGTGGCATGGCGGTCAGAGGCTGTCCAGCTGCCGTTCGCATCTGGCGACGCGCGCAAAAAGGGTCCCGGCATCCGGATGCGTGTTCAGAAAGGATCGGAAGGCGCGGTCGCGGATGCAGTAAGAGAGCCTGGATAGCAGGTGCAGGTGCTGTTGGACGGTGGGGCTGAGCAGTATAAAAAACACGAACACCGGCTGATCGTCGATGGCCTTGAACTCCAGCGGCATTTCCGGAAAGCAGGTCGTGATGACCGGTGCCGGGGGCGGCTGTGACAGGGGGTCGCGCGGATGAGGAATGGCGATCCCGTTGCCGATGCCGGTCGAGGCCAGGCGTTCGCGCTCGATCAGCTTTTCGAACAGCTCCTCGCGGATCTTTTCAGAGAGCGTGTCGATGCAGGCCACGGCCGATTTCAGGGCCTGCGCGGCGTTGCTGCCGGCGATCCGGTGGCAGACCGTGCCGCGCCGCATGGCCGCCACCAGCGTGTCGACAGGGTCGGGTTCACGGTCACCGGCCGGCGCCGACTCGAGCGAAAAGGTCAAATTGTGGGTGGTGGCCCACTTTTCCAAGGCCCGGTGCGAAAAAATCGCCTCGACACCGCTGCGTTGGACGGGAATTCTTCCCTGACGAATCCACCGCTGCAGGGTGGATTCGGGTAGACCAAGGCCATCCGCCACCCGCTGCATGGGCAGTTTCATGAAGGTGTTCCGTCCCCGAAATATGAAAAATCCCAACAATACGCCGATATCGGGTATTTATCAAGAGGTGCGCTGGTTTTTTTTAGGGTGCGGGAAGGCGTTGCCCGCCGGCGGGCATGGGTGGTGCCGAACCGGCCGGCGGGCAACCCGGATCCAAGAGATCGTCAGGCGTGTTCCGTCATGCGGAGCGGGAGAACAGGCCCGCTTTGAAATACTCGCGGTTCAGGCGGGCGATATTGGTGATGGAGATCTCTTTGGGGCATTCGGCCTCGCACTCCCGTTCGTTGGTGCAGTTGCCGAAGCCCAGCCCGTCCATGGCCCGCACCATGTCGATTGCCCGTTTGGCGGCTTCGGGGCGGCCCTGGGGCAACAGGGCCAGCTGGGACACCTTGGCACTGGCGAACAGCATGGCCGAGGCATTCGGGCACGAGGCCACGCAGGCGCCGCAGCCGATGCACTGGGCGGCATCCATGGCCAGTTCGGCGGCCTCCTGGGGAATCAAAATGGCGTTGGCGTCCTGGGCGCCGCCGGTGTTGGCCGAGATGTAGCCGCCGGCCTGGATGATTTTATCGAGCGCGCTGCGGTCCACGGCCAGATCCTTGATCACTTTGAAAGCCATGGCGCGAAAGGGTTCGATGGCGATCGTATCGCCGCTGTCAAAGTGGCGCATGTGCAGCTGGCACAAGGTCGTACCCTTTTCGGCACCATGGGCACGGCCGTCCACCACGCAGCCGCACATGCCGCAGATTCCCTCCCGGCAGTCGTGGTCGAAGGCGATGGGCTCCTTGCCGTCCAGGGTCAGCTGCTCGTTGACCACGTCGAGCATCTCCAGAAAAGACATGTCGGTGGTGATATGGTGGGCATGGTACGTTTCGAAGCGTCCCTTGCGTTTCGGCCCCTCCTGGCGCCACACTTTCAGTGTCAAATCGATGTGCTTTGTCACTTGTAGCTCCTTTGCGTTAGTTTGACATTCTCAAATTCCAGGGGCTCTTTGTGGAATTCGGGCGCCTGTCCGTCGCCCCGGTGCTCCCATGCCGCCACGTGGCAGAAATGGTCGTCGTCGCGGAGCGCCTCGTGCTCTTCGGTCTCGAAGCGCTCGTTGAAGTGGCCGCCGCACGATTCCTGACGCGCCAGGGCGTCGATGATCATCAGCTCGCCGAATTCAAGGAAATCGGCCACCCGCCCGGCACGCTCCAGGCTTTGGTTGAAATCGGCCTTGGATCCGGGTACGCGAACATTCTCCCAGAATTCGGCCCGCAGCTCCTGAATCATCTTGCGGGCCATTTCCAGGCCCTCGTTGTTCCTGGCCATGCCGCAGTATTCCCACATGATGTGCCCCAGGGTCTTGTGAAAGTCGTCCACGGTGCGCTTGCCGCCGATGGAGAGCATTTTGTCGATGCGGGCGTTGACCGCTTTTTCCGATTCGTCGAAGGCCCTGTGGCCGGTGGTCACGTCGGCCTTGGCCGTTCCGGTCAGATAGCCGCCGATGGTGTAGGGCAGGACGAAATAACCGTCCGCCAGGCCCTGCATCAGGGCACTGGCGCCCAGGCGGTTGGCGCCGTGGTCGGAAAAGTTGGCCTCGCCGAGCACGAACAGACCCGGAACGGTGCTCATCAGGTTGTAATCCACCCACAGGCCGCCCATGGTGTAGTGGATGGCCGGGTAGATCATCATGGGGGTTTCGTAGGGGTCCTGGGCCGTGATCTTTTCGTACATCTGGAACAGGTTGCCGTATTTTTTGGCAATCACATCTTTCCCGTCGCGTTGGATGGCGTCGGCAAAATCGAGGTAGACGGCCTGGCCGGTCTCGCCCACGCCCTTGCCCATGTCACACTGCTCCTTGGCGTTGCGCGAGGCCACATCGCGGGGCACCAGGTTGCCGAAACTGGGGTATTTGTTTTCCAGGTAGTAATCGCGCTCCGACTCGGGGATCTGGTCCGGCCGGCGCGTGTCGCCCGGCTGCTTGGGGACCCAGACGCGTCCGTCGTTGCGCAGGCTTTCGCTCATCAGGGTCAATTTGCTCTGAAAGCTGCCGTGTACCGGAATGCAGGTGGGGTGGATCTGGGTGAAGCAGGGGTTGGCGAAAAAGGCACCTTTCTTATAGGCGCGGTAGGCGGCGGTCACGTTGGAGGCCATGGCATTGGTGGAGAGGAAAAAGACGTTGCCGTAACCGCCGGTGCACAGCACGACGGCGTCGGCGGCGTGACGCTCCACGGCGCCGGTGACCAGGTTGCGCGCCACAATGCCCTTGGCATGGCCATCGACCAGGACGACATCGAGCATCTCGCGGCGGGGAAACATCTGAATCTTGCCGGTGGCCACCTGGCGCATCATGGCGCTGTAGGCGCCCAGCAGCAGCTGTTGACCGGTTTGGCCGCGGGCGTAGAAGGTTCGTGAAACCTGGGCGCCGCCGAAGGATCGGTTGGCCAGCAGGCCGCCGTAGTCGCGAGCGAACGGGATGCCCTGGGCCACGCACTGGTCGATGATGTCGTTGCTGACCTGGGCCAGGCGGTAGACGTTGGCTTCCCGAGCCCTGAAATCACCGCCCTTGACGGTGTCGTAGAACAGGCGCCAGATGCTGTCGCCGTCGTTGGGATAATTCTTGGCGGCATTGATGCCGCCCTGGGCGGCGATACTGTGGGCACGGCGCGGGCTGTCGTGAATGCAAAAGGTTTTGACGTTGTAGCCCAGCTCGGCCAGGGTGGCCGAAGCGGATCCGCCGGCCAGTCCGGTGCCGACGACGATGACGTCGAATTTGCGCTTGTTGGCCGGGTTGACCAGTTTCAGTTCGAAACGGTGCCGATCCCATTTTTCGGCAATCGGTCCTCCGGGTATTTTCGCATCAAGTGCCATGATATTTCCTTTCCGGGCAGGAGGGGGCGGGCGGCCCCATTGGTGTTGATGGTTCGGCGGCGGCTCGATCAGGCCAGCAGAAAAACATAGATGGGCAAGAAGCCGAATCCGATGCCCACGACGACGGCGAAGGCGACACCCAGCGTCTGCACCAGGGGCATGTACTTGGGGTGGTTGGCGCCGATCGTCTGAAACGCACTCCAGAACCCGTGGCTGACATGGACGGCGGCGACCACCATGGCCAGGATGTAAATCGCGACATAGGCGCTGCTGGAAAAGGCCTCGCTGACGATGTTGAAGATGGTGGTGCCGGATTTGTCGACGAAGTGAAAATTGATCAGGTGAAAAACGATAAAAACCAGTAAAATAAATCCGGTGTAGGGCATGGTGGCCGATCCGACGGTGCGGCCGCCGGCACACTTGTTGACCTTGTAGCGGACCGGGCGAGCTTTACGGTTTTCCAGAAAAAGGATCAGGCCGGTAATCACGTGAACCAGAAACAGGGTCAGCAAGCCCAGTTCGGCTACCGTCAGCAAGGGACCCAGGGCGTGAAGGTGTTCGGCGTAGCCGTTGAAGGCCTCCGGCCCCCCGTAGATGGTCAGGTTGCCTGCCAGGTGGGCCGCCAGGAACCCGCAAAAGCTCAGTCCGGTGATGGCCATCATCAGTTTCTTGCCGATGGATGACCCCAGCATGCCGGTAAACCAGTTCATCGTCGCCTCCCTGTGGGTTGAAATAAATGCCAGGTTTTTTTTAAGCAAGGGGACAGAACTATTGAGATTTTGTAGGGCTGTCAACAACTATTTTCAGCCACCAAGCGTCCCATTGGGTCCCGGCGATGCTCTCGGACAACTGGATTCCAGCCGTGGTCTGCAGCCGGCCGCGCACATGCTCGGCCCACTTGTCCGGGGCGGTATAGCCCATGTCGGCCAGGGACTTTAAATCCAGCAGAAACGCCAGCTGATCCGCATCGTTGGCCAGCCGGGCCTCGAGGGTGTCGCCGGCGTTGAATTCGTCGAGCAGGCTGTCGATGCTCGATCCGAAAGGCAGGTCGGCGGTCATGTGGGCCACGGCCAGTTTTTCGTCGGCCGTCACATACTGTTTCTGGACCGCGTTCAAATCGCCCAGCCTGGCTTCGGGCAGGTCGTGTACCAGGCACATGGCCAACAGGCGGCCCTGATCCGTTTCCGGCGTCAGTCGGGCCAGGGTCCAGGCGATGCACATGACGGCAAAGGTGTGTTCGGCGACGGATTCTTGTCCCGGCCCCAGAAACTGATACCCGGTGCGCTGTACCCGCTTCAACAGCATGGCTTCAAATAAAAACTCCACAATGCGGTCCATTTCCCATCTCCTGTGAGCACGCTTTTTGCTTAACTATCGTTTTGCGGCAGCCACCGCTGCTGAGCCGGCAGCGCCCCGCCGGTCTGTCGGCCGCGGGGCCGGCCGGTGCATCCGGCGGGCAACCGATCGGCTCCATTCCCGCAAAGCCTTGAACTGCGGACCTTTAATAGCCAAACTGCTTGACAGGTCCCGGTGGCTTGTATAGGTATACGAAACATTTTTCAAGGGGTTGAGGCCTGTTGTCCGCCGTGGCGCGGCGGCATGCCACTATCCCGGCAGCGTCATTTTCACGGCGCTGCCGATCACATCCCAGCCGCGGGCTAGGCAATGCCAGGGGATTGGGTACCGTGGAGAGGCAACCAGATGATTCCTGTGCAAATGGATTACATCCATATCATTGGCAACGCCAGCCTGATGGTCAAGTTTGTCCTGCTGGTGCTGCTGTTTTTCTCGGTGATGTCCTGGGCGATCATCATCATCAAAATCAGGTACATCCGCAAAGCGTTCAAAGAGTCCGAGATCTTTGTCGACTACTTCTGGAAGAGTCGCGATCTGGCCAGTGCCTTCACCAAGGCCAAACAGCTCAGCGGCAGCCCGGTGGCCCGAATTTTCAGAATCGGCTATGCCGAGCTGCGCAAGCTCAGTCCGGGCGGTAAGCGCGACGACGCCGACACCAGCGCACCTTGTCTGCGACAGGGGATTTCCGGATCGGACAATGTGAAACGCGCCCTGCGGCGGGCCATCAACACCGAGATGACCCGAGTCACCCAAATGGTTCCGTTTCTGGCGACGACCGGCAACACGACCCCGTTTATCGGATTGTTCGGCACCGTCTGGGGCATCATGAACGCTTTCCACGGCATCGGGCAGCGCGGCTCGGCCAGTCTGGCCGTGGTGGCGCCGGGGATCTCGGAAGCCCTGGTCGCCACGGCTGCCGGTCTGGCGGTGGCCATTCCCGCCGTGATTGCGTTCAACCACTTCATGCAAAAGATTCGGGTGATCGAGACGGAGCTGCACAGCTTTTCGGCTGATTTTCTCAATATCCTCGATCGGGACATTTTGAGGTAACAGGAGGCGCTATGGCAATCGGCAGCGGCAGCGACCGCTTGATGTCCGACATCAACGTGACGCCGTTCGTCGACGTCATGCTGGTCCTGCTGATCATTTTTATGGTGACCGCCCCCATGATGGTGCAAGGGGTCGACGTGGCCCTTCCGGAGGTGAGTGCCAAGCCCATCGAGGCCGAAAGCGACAACCTGACGGTGACCATCGACCGCGAGACCAACATTTACATCAACGACTTTCAGGTCCGGATGGATTTCCTCAGGGAAAAACTGGAAAAAATCCTGGCCGGAAAGGCGGACCAGGAGGTTTTTTTGCGCGCCGACAAGGCCGTCCCGTACGGGGTTGTCGTCGGCGTCATGGCCCAGATCAAGGCCGCCGGTGTGGACCGACTGGGCATGGTAACCGACCCCTTTGACGACAGCGCCATCGGGGAAACCGCCGGCCAAAAGGACTGATGGCGACCCCTATCCGCGCCCAGGCAGCTGACGACCGGGGTCTGGGGGGCGATGCACGGCCGGCAGGCCTGTCGGCCGTGGCCCTCTCTCTGGTCTGCCACCTGGCGTTTCTGGCGGCGGTGGTTTTCATGCCGGGCCTGCGCTCCGAAACGCCGCCGGCCCATTCGGTCATCAACGTGCGCATGGTGGCCCTGAAGACGCCGGGCGCCGCCACGGCCCCGGCGCCGGCCGTCAAGGCCAAGGCGCCCCAGGTCACCAAGCCGGAACAGGTCAAACAAGCGGTCGTCCCGGTGCCGACCCCGAAACCGGACCCCACCGCTGCGCCGACGGCACCGGCGCCGAAGTCGAAAACCTCGCTGAAAAAAAAGACCTTCAAGTCCACCGAGGTGGTCAAGCAGGCCATGCAGGATCTGGAAGCCAAGGTGGACCGAGCGCCGGATGCACCTGCCGAGGCGGCTGAACCGGATCCGCTGCAGTCGGCCCTAGAGCGGTTGCGCAAGGCGGTGGGGACCGGCGAGGCGCAACGGTCGGCGGCAGATGGCGAAACCGGTGACACCGCAAGGGGGTTCAACCGGGACGGCAGGCGCAGCGCCGAACTGATCGATCTGTATCGCCTCGAGGTGGCTTTCCAGATCCAGAAAAACTGGGCCTTCAACCAACAGCTGGCCGGTGAGGACCAATCGTTTGTGGCGGCGATCGTTTTCAAGGTGATGCCCGACGGTGAGATCAGGGATATTTTTTTCACGGACCGCTCCGGCAACACCGCATTGGACGAGTCGGCCTACCGGGCCATCGTCAAATCCAATCCGGTGGACCGCCATCCCGAGGGGCTGCGCCAGCCCTACGTGATGATGGCGATTCGGTTTACGCCCCAGGGAATTCGTTAAACCCGTCCCCAAAAAAGGAATCGTCGAAACATGAGCCCATACCGATGGGTGGCCGGTCTGACCGTCTGGCTGTGCATGCAGCTGGCCGGGTCGACCGCCGCAGCCCAGTACAACTATATCGATATTTCCAATCCGTTTCTGCGCAAGACCCCGATGGCCCTGCCGGCGCTGCAATATGCCGCCGACGACCCCATGGCCCGGCAGGCCGCAGCGGCGACATCCACACTGTTGGAGCGCTACCTCGACTTCACCGGCTATTTTGCCATCAGCGACCCGGCCGCATTCCTCGAAGACCCGCAGAAAATGGACATCTCGGGGGCGGCCATCCGCTACCGCAACTGGACGGCCATCGGCGCCGAACTGCTGATTACCGGCGCCGTGGCGATCCGCAACGGTACGGCCGAATTCGAGCTGCGCCTGTTCGATACGGTCAAGGAGAAACTGCTGGTGGGCAAGCGCTACCGCGGCACCGTCGACGACCACCGCCAGGTGGCCCGCCGATTTTGCAGCGAGGTGATGCTGGCCATCACCGGAAATCGCGGCTTTTTCAGCTCGAAGATCGCATTCGTCTCCAACGGCTCCGGCCACAAGGAGATCTACCTGTGCGATTTCGATGGCAGCGATGTCCGCCAGTTTACCCACCACGCCAGCATTTCCCTGTTTCCGGCCTGGTCCACGGATGGCCGCTGGCTGGCCTACACCACCTACGCGGACAGGTGGCCGCGCATCCGCATTCAGCACCTGACCGAACCCGACCGGGTGGTCAGCATCGACAAGCCGGGGCTGCAGGCGGTTCCAAACTGGGTTCCGGGCAAATTCGAACTGGTGGCCAGCCTCTCTTTTTCCGGAGACCAGGAAATTTACCTGTTGACCGGAAATGGGAAAGTGATTAAAAGATTAACAAATAGTGTCGGCATCGACGTGGAACCCACGTGGTCTCCGGACGGCAGGCGCATGGCGTTCGTATCCCGGCGATCGGGAACCCCGCAGATTTACGTCAGCGACACTGTTTCCGGCCGGGTTCAACGGCTGACCTTTGAAGGGCGGTACAACACCCAGCCCAGTTGGTCTCCCAGGGGAGACCGAATCGCTTACTCTGCCATGCGAAATGGCGTCATCGATATTTTTAGCATCAATCCCGAAGGTGGCGAACCGATCCAGCTTACGGAGAACCAGGGCAGCAACGAGGCACCCACGTGGTCTCCTGACGGGAGTCTTATTGCCTTCAGTTCGACACGCGAGGGAAGAAGCCGGCTTTACGTGATGACCGCTTTCGGAACCGACCAACGGCGCCTGCTCTCCCTGCCGGGCGAACAGTCCAATCCGGGGTGGTCCCCCAATACCATAACTTATTGAATCGTAACGGTATTGAAACTTCAGAGGAGGAGAAAATGATGAAAAGAACGTGGATCGTGTTGGTCATGCTGATGGTGGTTCCAGCCCTTTTGTTCACTGTCTCGTGCAGTAAACAGGCGGTGGCGCCCGCCGAAACGGCCTCCGAAACGGATGCCGACCTGGAAAAGCAGCAGGAGCTGGAGCGCCAGAAACAGCTGGAGGAGGAGCGCCTTGCCGCCGAGCGGGCCGAACAGCTCAAGGCCGAGGCCATGGAGCGGGAGCTGATGATGGCCCAGAACCGGTTTCTCAACGAGAATGTCTACTTTGAGTTCGATTCGGCGACCCTCGACTACACGGCTCAGGAGCTGCTCAAGCAAAAGGGCCAGTGGCTGACCGACAACCCCGACGTCAACGTGGTGATCGAAGGGCACACCGACGAACGCGGCACCAACGCCTACAACCTGGCCCTGGGAGAACGGCGCGCGGAAAGTGTCAAGACCTTCCTGGTCGACCTGGGCATCGATGCGGCGCGAATGACCACCATCAGCTACGGCGAGGAAAAACCGGTCGCGATGGGGCAGGATGAGGAGTCCTGGGCCAAGAACCGGCGCGTCGAGTTCGTTCTGGAGTAAAAAGGCGCCGGGCCGCGACGATCCGTTGCGCCTTGTCGACAGGCATACCCATGATCCCCACCGAATATGCAGCAGCGGCCGGCGTCCCGGCCGATTGCTGCATGTTCGGTATGTAGCGGATGCGTGCTACCCATGGCGACCGCTGTGCGGACAGCGGCATGGCGGAAAGGTAATTATGCGCAAGAACACCATGTGGGTGGGGCTGCTGTGGGCCGTTGGGTTGTGCGCTTGCGCCTCCCAAGACGATCTTTACTCACTGGATCATCGCATTGCGTCGTTGGAGCGGCGCAATGCGGAACTGGTGGAACGCAATCAGGAATTGGAGACGGTCGCCAGCCAGGTAGCGGGTTTGGACCAGAGCCGCCGCGAGGATGAGGTCGCCCTGCGGGGAGAGTATGCCGGCCTGTCGGCCCAGCTGACGCAGCTGCGTGAAGCGTCGCAGAGCCTCTCCGGGCGCCTGGAGGAGATCGAGTATCTGCTCAATCAAAAGCTCGACCGCTTCGAAAGCGGGCAGCTGCAGCAGCAGGAGCGCCTGGACCAAATGGCCGGCGAGGTGGCGGCGCTGCAAAAACGCATCGCGGCGATCGATCAGTACCTGAACCTGGAACCCACACCGGCCGGAAAACCGGCAGCGGTGCCAGCCGAGGTTCAGCCGACGAGCGACCAGGGCCTCTACGAAGCGGCTAAAAACGCCTTCGATGCCGGACGCTACCCGGAGGCCAGGGAGGGCTTCGAAAAGCTGCTCGCGGCCTACCCCGCGTCAGCGCGCGCCGACAACGCCCAGTTCTGGATCGGCGAGACCTATTACCTGGAAAAGTGGTATGAGAAAGCCATCCTGGAATATCAGAAGGTGATCGAGAACTATCCCTCCGGCAACAAAGTCCCGGCGGCCTTGCTCAAGCAGGGGCTCTCCTTCTTGAACATCGGCGAGCCCAACAACGCCCGACTGATCTTCACGGAGTTGATTGCCAAATACCCCAGCACCAATGAAGCCAGTATCGCCAAAAGCAAGTTGGACGCGCTCTGAAATGCCGGCATGGCGCCATTTTTCGAAGGACCCTGCGACCTGTCGATATGGGCCGCCGCTGCCTTCCCGAGTCCGGTAACCGCCATGCTTAAAGTCATCGGCATCGATCCCGGGCTGGCGGACACCGGGGTGGGCATCGTTCGCGGAAGCGGCTTGAATGTCGCGGGCTACGCTTACGGTGCCATCTCGACCCCCAAACACGAAACCATTGCCTGCCGACTCGAGCGCCTCTACACCGACATCACCCGGGTCCTGGCCGACGAACAGCCCGACCTGATGGTGTTAGAGGATGTTTTCGTGCTCGAAAAATATCCCAAGTCGGGCATCGTGCTCGGCAAGGTGTGCGGTGTGCTGCTGCTGGCCGGCATCCAGTTCGGGGTCCCCTTGACGGAAGTGCCGGTGCGCCAGGCCAAGCAGATCTTGACGGGCAACGGCAAGGCCTCCAAACAGCAGTTGGAGCGGGCCGTGCGGCACACCCTGTGCGCCCCGGCGCCCATCCGGCCCCTGCACGCATCCGATGCCCTTGGACTGGCCTTGATCGGTCTTTTTCGCCACGCCCAGCCGTCCTGAACCTTATTCAACCGGTTTGTCGACAGCCAATGATTGGATACCTCGAGGGCAAATTGATGAAAAGGGAGCAGGATCGCATCCTGCTCCTGGTCAATCAGGTGGGATACGACGTACTGGTGCCGGTCGTGGTCATGGAGCGCCTGGCTGACAAGACCCCCGGTGCAACCATCGCCTTGTACATCTACTATCATCAGACGGAGCGGCAGCCCAAACCGGTCCTGATCGGGTTCACCTTGGAGGCCGAAAAGGCCTTTTTTCAGTACTTTCTTTCCGTCGAGGCCATCGGGCCCTTGAAAGCGGTCAAGGCCATGACCATTCCGATCGGTGACATTGCCCACGCCATCGAGAGCGGCGACGCCAGAACCCTGAAGCGGTTGGACGGCATCGGCGACCGCACGGCGCACAAGATTATCGCTTCCTTGCAGGGCAAGATGAACAAGTTCGCCCTGATTCGTCGCCAGAAGGGCGGCCTGCCGCTGCGGCTGGAGGATGATTTCACCCAGACGGTACTGGATGTGCTGGTGAACCAGCTGGGACACCGTACCGCCGATGCGCGCCAGATGATTTCCAGCGCCATGCACCGCAATGCCGCCATCGCCTCGGCCGAGCAGCTCTTTGACGAAATCTACCACGGGGAGCGGCCGTAAATGGATCGGCGCTTTCTCACCCGACGACGGGGCCGCTGATGTCGGATCGAATCTTCACCCACAGTTCGGATCAGACGGCCATCGTCGACGGTGACCTTCAACCCGATGACCGCGACCCGGAGCTGCTCTCCCTGCGGCCGCAGCGCCTGCACGACTATGTCGGGCAGCGCGAGGCGGTCGAGACCTTGAAGATCGCCATCGAGGCCGCCAAATTGCGGTCCGAACCGCTGGACCACGTGCTGTTTCACGGCCCGCCGGGGCTGGGCAAGACCACCTTGGCCCACATCATCGCCACCGAAATGGGGGGGGTGCTGACCGTTTCGTCGGGGCCCGCGCTGGAAAAAGGGGGCGACCTGATCGGTATTTTGACCCACCTGGGAGACGGGGATGTGCTCTTCGTCGATGAGATCCACCGCACCCCCAAGACGGTCGAGGAATTTCTCTACCCGGCCATGGAAGACTTTGCGGTAGACTTTGTCTTCGACAAGGGCATCCACGCCCGCAGCCACCGCTACCGGCTCAAGCGCTTCACCCTGGTCGGCGCTACGACCCGGGTGGGACTGCTCAGCGCACCGCTGCGCGACCGGTTCGGTATTTTCCGCAGCCTCGACTTTTACGGCATCGACGATCTGGTGCGCATTACCACGCGTTCGGCGGCCCTGTTGACCGTGCCCATCGATCCACCCGGCGCCCTGGAGCTGGCCAAGCGCTCCCGGGGAACGCCGCGGATCGTCAACCGGCTGCTCAAACGGGTTCGCGATTATGCGCAGGTGCGCGGTGACGGCGCCATCTCCAAAGCCACCGTAAAGGCGGCCCTGGCCTTGGAGGGCGTGGATGGCCTGGGACTGACCCGCCTGGACCATCGCTACCTGAGAACCATCATCGATTACTACGGCGGCGGGCCGGTCGGTATCGAGGCCATATCGGCCACGCTTCAGGAGGAGAGCGACACCCTGGTGGATGTGGTCGAGCCCTATCTGCTCAAAATCGGCCTGGTGACCCGCACCAGTTCGGGGCGTCGCGTGTCCGACGACGCCTATCGCCACCTGGGAATCGCCGCCCAGAAAAAGATGTTCTGATCGCCATGGCCCTGATTACGCTGCTGACCGATTTCGGCCTTCAGGACGAGTATGTGGGCGTTATGAAAGGCGTGATTGCCGGGATCGCGCCCACCGTTCGGGTGGTGGACATCAGCCACGCCGTCTGTCCGCAGGATGTGGTTCACGGGGCCTTTCTGCTCGCGGCGGCCTATCCGTTTTTTCCGCCCGGCAGCGTTCACCTGGCGGTCGTCGATCCGGGTGTGGGCGGCCCGCGGCGTATCCTGGCCGCCGAATGCGGCGGCCACCGGTTTGTGGCGCCCGACAACGGACTGCTCGAGCGGGTACTGGCCGGCCGGCCGGATGCGCGCCTGGTGGCGGTCGAAAACCGGCGCTATTTTTTGGATCAGATCAGCGACACCTTTCACGGTCGGGACATCTTTGCCCCGGTAGGCGCCCACCTGGCCGGTGGGTTGCCGCCGGCCCAACTGGGGCCGGTCGTCGATCGCCGCACCGTGGTGTCCGGGGTGGTTCCCCACTGCCGGTTTACGGACCGCGACAGCATCGAAGGGGTGGTCGTGGCGGTCGATCGTTTCGGCAACCTGATGACCAACATCGACCGCGCGGCCCTGGAGCGCCTCACCGGCCGCACGGCGGCCGGGCGGCTGGTGGTGGAACTGGTCGGGAAATGGGCCGGCGACCTGGTGCGCGCCTACAGCCATGCCGCCGCACAGGCCCCGTTGGCCCTGGTGGGCAGCCGCGGGCTGCTGGAGATCTCGGTCAACGGCGGCAGCGCCCAAAAGGCCTTGAGCGCCGCCATTAAAGATCAGGTGCGCGTCAGATGGCGATGATCTTTTTGCTTGACACCCAGCCCGATCTCTACTAATAGTGCCGGTTTCTAAGAAACGAACAGGAGCTGGAGCAGTGAAAAAATATACCTACAGTGCAAAAAACGCCGACAATCCCAACAAGTGGTGGGTGGTCGATGCCGACGGCGCCGTGCTCGGCCGCCTGGCTTCCCGGATTGCCGCCACCTTGCGTGGCAAACACAATCCGCTCTACACGCCGCACGCCGATCTGGGGGATTCGGTGGTCGTGATCAACGCCGAAAAGATTGTCCTGACCGGCCGCAAGATGGACCAGAAGCACTACTACCGCCACAGCGGCTACATCGGCGGGTTGAAGACCATCACGGCCAAAAAGCTGATCGAAAAGCGGCCCGAGGATGTGATCCGCTTTGCCGTCAAAGGGATGCTGCCCAAGAACAGCCTGGGCCGCAAGCTGTTCAAGAAACTCAAGGTTTATGCCGGTGCCCAGCACCCGCACGAGGCCCAGCGGCCCGAAGCGATGCAGCGCCAATAGGTTGCAGCGTAACCACCGCACTCAAGTCCACCATCGGGGAAATTCATGGCTACAGAAAAAGCATTTTATGCGACCGGAAAACGAAAAAACGCCATTGCCAGAACATGGCTGACACCCGGAACGGGTGTGATCACCGTTAACGACAAGCCCGTGGATGACTATTTCACGGTCAACACCGCCCGTACGATTCTGCGCCAGCCGCTGGCCCTGACCAACAACCTGGACGCCTTCGACATCAAGATCAACGTGCGCGGCGGCGGGGTGTCCGGACAGGCCGGCGCCGTGCGGCACGGCATCACCAAAGCCCTGATCCTTTTCGATGCCGAGTTGCGGCCGTCCCTCAAACGGGCCGGTTTCGTCAAACGCGATCCCCGCGAAAAAGAACGCAAGAAGTACGGACAAAAGGGTGCCCGCGCCCGGTTCCAGTTCTCCAAGCGCTAGTTCTTCACCTTCACAGTCATGAAAAAGGGAGTCGATCGCCGATCGCTCCCTTTTTTTATCTGGCGGTCTAGACGCACACGATCTGCTCTTCGGCAACGGTCAACTGTTCGAGCCCCCGGGCGGTGACCACGTGGGTGTTCTCGATGCCCACGACCCCTTGGCCCGGGTAGATCAGTTTCGGTTCCAGTGCGATGACCATGCCCTCTTCCAGGACCGTGGTCTGCCCCTGGGCCAAAAAGGGAAACTCGTCCAGCTCCAGCCCCACGCCGTGGCCGATAAATCGGATGCGGTCGCTGCCGCCGGCGCCCATGAAGTGGTCGCCGACGCCCATCTGCTCGGCCATTTGGACGGCCGCCGCGTAAAGGTCGCCGGCTGAGGTGCCCGGGGTTGCCATGGCTTTGATGCGCGCTTGCAGGTCCAGCATGAGCGCGTGGGCATCCAGCAGGGCCCGCGGCGGGCGGCCGATGCAAAAGATGCGGGTGTGGTCGCTGATGTAGCCCTTCCAGGCAAACACATAATCGAGCAGAATCGGCTCGTTGCGCCGGATTTTCCTGAAGCTTGGTCCCTGGGCGACCGCCGCGTTGACGCTGGCACCGCCGGTGGGCGAGGCCAGGTAGCTGGGCAGGGCGGCGGCACTGCCGGCCATCAGGTGCCCGTAAAACATCTCCGCGCCCCACAAGCGCATGCGAACGATGCCCTGATGTCCCAGGCGCCGCGCCTGAGCCTCCACCTGCCCGGCCAGTTCGATCTCGGTCAGGCCTTCCTCGAGCAAGGCCGGCAGGCACTCGGCCACCTGATCCGAAAAGGCCGCCGCCTGGCGTATCAAGCTCAGTTCATAGTCGGATTTGACGGCCCGAAGCATGCGAATGGGCGTGGAAACGTCGCGTATCTCGACCTCGGGAAAGCGCTCTCGGTAGGCGAAATAGGTGTTGGCCGGCATGACGTCCAGTTCCATGCCCAGGGTCGCCGGCGCCGTCAGGCCGTGGTCCCGAATCAACTGCATCAGCTGCCCGGGGCTGCGCAGGGCCACGATGGCCTCGAGCGGGGACTCGGCCCGGGCCCGCGCCAGGCTCTTGCGTACCATGAGCAGGGCCCGGCCCTGGGCCGGTATGTACAGATGGGACTGCTGGATGGTGCCCGAGAAATAGTACAGGTCGGTATTTTGCAGGATCAGGGCGCCGTCGAGGCCGACCGTGCGCAGGTGGTGCTGAAACTTGGCGATGCGGCCGCTGATTTCGTCAGGCGGTGTGGAGCAGGCGAATTCGCTCATCAGGGGTGCCGTCCTTGGGTTGGGGTTGCGGTTGGGTCGGAAACCACGGCCGTGGGGGGCCGCTTCGACACGGGTGTAATCTAAGGTCCGTCGGCGTTGAAAGTCAAGCCGCCCGGGCAGGTGCGGCGCCGGGGCCGGGTCGCGGAAGGCATCCGTCTTTGCTTGACTTCAAGCGGGCATTTTCTTACCCTAACGCCAATCGTCGCTGGGATCTCGCGGCGGCACTCTTTTTCCCCCGGCTGCTGCGACACCCGGGGATGGATCACCATCGATGACGGTACGACGATTCCTCATCATGGCACCGGCTGCGGTCTCTTTCGTCCTGCTGATCTCCTATTTCTGGGTGCCCACTTACCAGCAGCAGACCAAGGGGAACCCGGACCGGCTGGTGCAGTTCATCACCAGCTCATCCGGCGATGCGTCCATGCTCAACCCGATCCTGTCGGCGGATTCTGCCAGCAGTCAGATCAACGCGTTGGTCTTCGAAGGCCTCATCGACCGGGACGAAAACCTTCAATTTCGCGGCCGGGTCGCCCACAGCTGGAAAGTTTACGAGCATGCCTATTTCTACGTCAACGCGTCTGCCGCCACCGCCCGGTGGGGCCGCATCGCGGCCACCGACCTGGTCGCGCGACTGCAGCGCGCCCTGGACCCTGAACAGCCGCGCTGGCGGCACGTCAAGGCCATCGACCTGCTGCCGGCCCAAGCGCTTGACCACCCCGTTTCCAGCGCCGCGGGCGACGCCGCCCACACCGTCAGCCTGCAGGCCACGGCACCCCCACGGATTCGCCTGGTGCTCGAGCGGGTGGACCAGGCCCTTTTCGAGGATCTGGCCCTTTTGCTGGGGGAGGACTATTTCGACACGTTCGACCCGTCCGCCTATGTGACGGCCGATGCGGACCTGCCGCCGGAGCGGCTGAAGGCCGAGGCCGCAGCGATCATGCCCGCCACGGCGCACAACCCCATCATCGAGTTTTACATCCGGCCGGGCGTCAAATTTCACGACGGCCACCCGCTGACGGCCGCCGACGTGAAGTTCACCTATGACGCCATCGTCGACCCCGAGAACCTCTCCCCCCGGGTTCCGGACTTCGAGCCGGTCCAGCAGGTGACCGTCGTCGACCCGCTGACCGTGCGCATCGTCTACAAACGGCTCTATTCGCCGGCCTTTTCCACCTGGGGCATGGGGATTTTGCCCGCCCACCGGCTCAGCGACCGCGTCCTGGCCGAAGAGGCGCGCCAACGGGGGCTGAGCCCGGACGGATTCAGCATGCGTCAGAGCCGCTTCAGCCGCCGGCCGGTCGGGTGCGGACCATTTGTGTTCCAGGAGTGGAAATCGGACCGGTTCGTCCGTCTGAGGCGTTTTGCGGACTATTGGGAAGGGGCGCCCAACTACCGCGAGTATGCGATGCGCATTATTCCCGACCCGCTGACCCAGGAGATGGAGTTCTACGCCGGCACGATCGACGACTACAACGTGCTGCCCCATCAGGTCGCCCGCTTGAAAAAAGACGACCGCTTTCAGAACTTTTCGGGCACCGCCTTCGGCTACACCTACATCGGCTACAACGCCCGGCGCGAGCCCTTCGACGATCCCCGCGTCCGCCGCGCCCTGGGCATGGCCATCGATTCACAGCAAATTATCGACTACGTCCTCTACGGCCAGGGCGAGGCGATCACGGGCCCCTTCGTCAAACAGACCGATTTCTACAACCGAGCCATCGCACCGCTGCCCTACGATCCGCAAGGCGCCCTGGCGCTGTTGGGCCAGGCCGGCTGGCGGCGCGGCAGCGACGGCTATCTGCAAAAAAACGGCCGGCGCCTGGCCTTTACCCTGATTACCAACAACGGCAACCCGCTGCGCAAGGCGGTTCTGGCCATTGCCCAGGACGCCTGGAAGCAGATCGGCATTCAGGTGGAGACCGATTTGCTGGAGTGGTCCGTTTTCATCCAGAAGCGCGTCAACGCCCTGGATTTCGACGCCCTGATTCTGGGATGGTCCATGGGCATCGATCCCGACCTGTTTCAGATATGGCACTCCAGCCAGAGCGGCCCGTTTCAGCTCAATTTCGTGGGGTTCGCCAATCCCGAAGCCGACGACCTGATCGTCAAGATCCGGCAGGAGTACGACCATGCCCGCCAGGTGGCCTATTGCCATCGGCTGCACGCGATCATCGCCGATCAGCAGCCCTACACCTTTTTGTACATCAACCGCTGGACCGCGCTGCTGGACAAGCGCATCGTCAGAAAGATCGCCCGGGCCGACGGCCGGGCCACGTTCCAACCGATCGTGCCCACCAAGACCGGCAGCTACACCTTTCACTTCAACCAGTGGATCAAACTGAACCAGCGGCCCGAGTTTTCGGCCGACGGATAGGAGACCCCGGTGCTGGCATTTTTAGGGAGAAGCGTCGTTCAAAAAATCGTGACCCTCTTTTTCGTCTCGGTGGTCTCCTTTTTGATCATCCACCTGGCGCCGGGCGAACCCAGCCAGATCGATCCCTTGAACCCCAAGTTCACCCCCGAGATGGTCGAGCGCATGCGCCAGGAGTTCAACCTGGACCAGCCGCTGCACATTCAGTACGGGCTTTTCTACAAAAATCTGTTCAGCGGCCGGATTGTCAGCTGGCGCGACAACCTGCCGGTGCTGGGCAAGATCTGGGAGCGCTTTCTCAACAGTCTGCCCCTGTTCGTCGTGGGCACGATCCTGACCTGGACCTTTTCCTTTCCGGTCGGGATCCGATCGGCCATCCACCGCGACGGGATATACGACAAATCCACGACCTTTCTGGCCTATCTGCTCATCTCCATCCCGGGGTTCTTCTTCGCCTACGTCCTGATCATCCTGGTGGTCACCGAGCTGCACGTGCCGGTGATCGGCATGGCGACCTTCGGCCTCGGCTCGGCTTCGCCGGGGGTTCAGATCATGGACCGCATCTGGCACCTGGTGCTGCCGTCCCTGCTCGGCGCCACCGGCGGCGTGGCGGTGCTCAGCCGCTATGTCCGCAGCCAGATGCTGGAGACCATCGGCCAGGATTACGTGCGGACGGCCCGGGCCAAAGGGCTTTCCCCGGAAACGGTTTACTACAAGCACGCCCTGCGCAATGCGCTGCTGCCGTTCGTGACCATGTTCGGACTGATCCTGCCCGGACTCATCGGCGGTTCGGTGATCATCGAATCGATCTTCTCATGGCCGGGGATGGGCCGCATGGCCTACGAGGCCATTTTGGGCCGCGACTACCCGGTGATTTTAACGATCAACTTTCTCACGGCCGTGCTGGTGCTGGCGGGCACCTTGATTTCGGACATGCTCTACATGGTCGTTGACCCGAGGATCAGGCTCTGATGGCGGCCGCATCCGGCGCACCGCACCGGACGGGCGGGGATGCCGCCGGGCGCATGCCGCCGTCGCGCTCGCCCTGGGCGCAGACCTGGCACCTGCTGCGCAAAAACCGGATGGCCCTGGCCGGCCTGGTCATTTTCCTGCTCTTCCTGGTCCTGGCCCTGGCCGGCCTGGCCGTCACGTCCGGCAAGGACCCCCTGTTGGACCCGGCCCGGGTGCGCCTGCAGGAAAAGCTGCGCCCACCCCTGTCGGCCCCGAACACCGACCGCCTGCGCGGGGAGGACCTGCCGGCCCTGGGCATCTACCTGCTGGGAACCGACGAGCTGGGCCGCGACGTCTTGGCCCGCATGCTGCAAGGGGCCTGGGTGTCGCTGACCGTCGGCTTCGTGGCCGTGGGCATTGCCGTGGGCATCGGCATTCTGCTGGGCGGCATCTCGGGCTACTACGGGCGACAGCGCCTTCGGGTGGGCCACATCGGACTGCTGCTGCTGGCGGGCGCGGCCAGCGTGCTGATCGCCCGCCGGCACCTTGCGCCGGGCCTGCTGGTGCTGGCCGTCGCCGTGGCCGCCGCCGTCTGGATGCGGCGTCGCGACCTCGGTCCGTCGACGCTGCCGGCCTACCTTAGATGGGTCGCCCTGCCCACGATCCAGGTGGACACGGTGATCATGCGCGCCGTGGACATCATGCTCTGCTTTCCCTCGTTTTTTCTGATCCTGACGGTGGTGGCGCTGCTGCCGCCGAGCATCTACAACATCATGGTCGTCATCGGGCTGACCAGCTGGATGGGCACCACCCGTTTCGTGCGGGCCGAATTCCTGTCGCTCAGAGAACAGGACTTCGTCGCCGCGGCCCGGGCCCTTGGCATCAGCGACGCCCGGATCATCTTCCGGCACATCATGCCCAACGCCGTGGCACCCGTGCTGGTGTCGGCCACCCTGGGCATCGCCTCGGCCATGCTGACCGAGGCCGGCCTGAGTTTTCTGGGGTTCGGCGTGCCGCCGCCCCACGCCACCTGGGGCAACATTTTGTCCGACGGCAAGGCCTTTATCTTCGACGCCCCCTGGCTGACCTTCGCGCCCGGTCTGGTGATTTTGATTGTCGTGCTGGCCTTTAACCTGTTTGGCGAGGGGATGCGGGATGTGCTGAATCCGAAGCTGCGCGAACGAAATTAGATCTGCCCCGCAAAGGGCGTCTTTTGGCCCAGACCAGCGTTCTCGGTCGGCTGAAATCCTCAACGTAGCGCTGCTACGCCTGCGGTTTCAACCTTCCTGCGGCCTTGGTCTGAACCTGTGAAAAGGTCCTGCCATGCTTCAGCGGTGTTTGTTGAGCAGATCTGTCCACCGGAATTGTTTTGGATGCTGGCAGCTTATGTCCCATAGCCCTTAGCCTATAGCCTATAGCCTATAGCCCATAGCCCATAGCCTAAAGCCCCTAGCCCATAACCCACAGCCCACGAAGGCGAGGCCGATGACGCAACCGGATGACATATTGCTCTCCGTCGACGACCTGAAGGTCCACTTTGTCGGCGACGGCCCGGTGGCCCGGGCAGTGGACGGCGTCTCGTTTGAGGTGCGCCGTCGCGAAACGGTCTGCATCGTGGGGGAGTCGGGCTGCGGCAAGACGGTGACGGCCCTGGCCATCCTGGGATTGCTCAAACGGCCGCCGGCGGTCATGGCCGGCGGACGCATCACCTTCGAGGGGCGCAACCTGCTGGAGATGGCGCCGCCCGATCTGCGGGCCCTGCGCGGCAAGCGCATCGCCATGGTTTTCCAAGAGCCCATGACATCCCTGAACCCGGTCTTCACCATCGGCGATCAGATCGGCGAGGCCATTTTGGCCCACGCCAGGCCGGCGGCCGCCGACCTGCGTGAGCGCATCGTAGGGCTGCTCAGCGATGTGGGCATCGCCGATCCGCGAGAGCGCCTGGGCGATTATCCCCACCAGCTGAGCGGCGGTCAGCGTCAACGGGTGATGATCGCCATGGCCCTGGGCGGCGAACCGGACCTGATCATCGCCGACGAGCCCACCACCGCCCTGGATGTCACGGTCCAGGCCCAAATCCTGAGTCTTCTGAAAACGCTCAAGCAGCGCCGGCAGATGGCCATCCAGTACATCACCCACGACCTGGGCGTGGTGGCGGCCATCGCCGACCGGGTGGTCGTCATGTACGCCGGCCTGGTGGTGGAGCAGGGGGCTGCCGATCGCATCTTCGAGGCGGCCGGGCACCCCTACACCCGGGCCCTGCTGCAGGCCCTGCCCACCCGGTCCAAGCGGGGGCGGCGCCTTTACAGCATCCCGGGCGGCGTCCCCCACCCGGCCTACAAGCCCCGGGGGTGCCCCTTCCACCCGCGCTGCGAGCACCGTCAGCCACCCTGCACCAGGGAGCTTCCGGCCCTGTGCGACTACGGCGGCGGCCACAAGGCCCGCTGTCCGGTCCTGTTCGCGGCCCGGGAACCGGCCGGGGAGGTGCACCCATGAGCGCATCGGACGGCCCCTTGCTCTGTGTCCGGGGATTGAAAAAACACTTTGCGGTGCGGCGCGGTTTTTTCCAGCGCCTTGGCAGCCCGGTGCGCGCCGTGGACGGGGTCGACCTGGCGATTGAGCCTCGCCAGACCCTGGGGCTGGTGGGGGAGAGCGGCTGCGGCAAATCCACCGTGGCGCGTCTGATTATGCGGCTGCTCGATCCCGACCACGGCAGCATCCGCTTCGAGGGGCGCGAGATCGGCACCTTGACCGAACGGGCTTTCAAACCCCTGCGCAGGCGGATCCAGATGATTTTTCAGGATCCCTACAGTTCGCTCAACCCCCGCATGACCGTGGCCCAATCCATCGCCGACGGGGTTCGCATGGCCGGCATCAAGGAGCGCTTCCGCCAGCGGGATCGGATTCGGCAGCTGCTGGAGATGGTGGGCATGCCGGCGGCCAGCGCCGGCCGCTACCCGCACGAATTCAGCGGCGGCCAGCGCCAGCGGGTGGGCATTGCCCGCGCCCTCAGCGTCGCTCCCCAGTTGATTTTGTGCGACGAGCCCATCTCGGCCCTGGACGTCTCCATCCAGGCCCAGATCATCAACCTGCTCAAGGACCTGCAGCAGGCCCTGGGGCTGAGCTATCTGTTCATCTCCCACGACCTCAACGTGGTCAGCTACATCTGCGATCAGGTCTGCGTGATGTATCGCGGGCGGATCGTCGAATCGGCGCCTGCCGACGCGCTCTTCGATCGGCCCTGCCACCCCTACACCCGCAGACTGCTGGCGGCGGTGCCCGAAACCACCACGCTGGGGTGGTCGCCCCAGGTGGGTGGCGATCTGAACCGGGAGGCGCCGCCCGACGGGTGCTGCTTTGCGGCGCGCTGCGTCGATTTCCATGATCGATGCCGCAAACGGGCGCCCGCCATGCGGGAAGTCGAACCGCAGCACTGGGTGCGCTGCTGGCAGGCAACCTGAGCCGCCGCGGCCGGACGTCCGTCCGGCCGCGGCGTTCTATCCCATCTGGAAATTGTCGACGGTGTAGTCCGACAGGTCGACCACCAGCAGGCGTCCGGACAGCAGGTGTTCACGCCCGGTCAGGACCTTGATGATTTCGGTGCAGGCCAGCGATGCCATCAGGTTGACGCCGGCGGCCAGGCACCCCAGCTGCAACTCCGCGCCCTGCGCGGCGGCCAGATCATCCGCGGGGCCGTAAATGGCAGTCAGGCCGGTGTCGCCGGGCATGATGGTGGTCAGGTGTCCACCCATGCCGGCCACCGCCGTGGAGACCATGGGGATGCCGGCGCGTCGGGCGGCCGCTTCCAGGGTGAATCGGGCCGGGATGTTGTCCAGACAGTCGGCTGCCAGATCGCAGGAGGCCAGCAGGGCATCGGCATTGTCCGGGTCCAGGTAGCTCTGGGCGGCGCCGACCACGATGCCCGGGTTGATGGCGCGAACGCGCTCGAGGGCCGCCGCCGCCTTGGGCTGGCCCAGGCGGCCGGTGTCGCACAGCAGCTGGCGATTGAGATTGTGGGCTTCGAAACAGTCGCCGTCGATCAACTGCAGCCGGCCGACGCCCGTACGGGCCAGGGTGTCGGTCACCAGTCCCCCCAGCCCGCCCAGGCCGACGATGCACACGGCCGATTCGAGCAGGCGGATCTGGTCGTCCACAGAAAGGGTCCGGCGGTTGCGCAGGTAGCGCTCCGGCAGGATCTGTTGCTTCAGGGCCGCAATTTCGACCCCCCGGCCGCTCAGGCCCATGGCTGCGGACAGCTGGACCACGTCGGCCACGGCGATGGTCCGGCAGGCGCTGCCGTCGGCCAGCGAACGGTCGCGGGCCAGGGCGTCAAGGCGCTGGGCGAGGCGCTTTGGCATGGGTCAGCCCCCCGCCACGGGCGGGAAGATGCCCACCCGTTCGCCGCCGTTCAGACGGGTGTCCAGGGACTTTTTGACGCCGTCGATGAAGATCAGGTGCGCTTTGGCGGCCGGGATGTCCAGGCCATTGAGCAGCTGCCTGACCGAGGTGCCGGGATCGATGGCGACCCGGTCCGGGTCGTCGGGGGTGTAGCCGCTCAGAGCGGCGAACAGCTTGAGTTGGACGTGGGCTGCGTTCATATGGGCCTCGTGGGGTGGGTGGGATTGGGGTGTCATGCACGAAAAGTTAATGACCAGGTCCTGGACGGTCAAGCGCGGGCCGATCAAAAACCGCGCCGGCGGCGTTGATTTTGGTCCGGCCTTGTGACATCATCCGCGGGATTTCCATGTTGTGAACGCTCAGATCGTGTCATCCGAACACCGGCCGCCATGACCCACATTCTCGCCACGATTGTTCCCATTTTCAGCCTGATTGTGCTCGGGGTCATCGCCCGATCAAGAGGGTTCCTGCCGCCGGCCTTCCTGGAGCCGGCCAACCGGCTGGTCTACTACCTGGCCATCCCGGCCATGATTTTCCGGGCCATCGCCAACGCGTCCATGACCCGGCAGTTCAGCCCGGCGATCATCGGCCTCACCCTGGCGGCGCTGGTGGCGGCCTGCGCTGTCTGCTGGGCCGCCAGCCGACTGCTGCGGTTGTCGATGCCGACGCAAGGCGCTTTCATTCAATGCGCCTTTCACGGGAACCTGGGGTACATCGGCCTGGCGGTGGCCTTCTACCATCTGGGCGCCGACGGCCTGGCACGGGCCAGCATCCTGGCCGCGTTCATCATGATCGTGCAGAACCTGTTGGCCGTGGGCGTGCTTCAATACCACCGCCAGCAGGGGGGGACCGGCGGGCGCTGGGGGGCCGTGGCCGGCAAGATCGTCGCCAACCCGGTCATTGTCGCCGCCCTTGCCGGCATTCTGTATTCGGCCAGCGGCGTCCCGATGCCGCTGGTGGTGGACCGCAGCCTGCAGATTTTGAGCGGCCTGGCCCTGCCCATGGCCCTTTTGATCATCGGCGGCTCGCTCAGCATGACGATGGTGGGCCGGCACCCCGCGGCCGTTCTGGTGGCCGGCCTGCTGAAACTGCTGCTGCTGCCCACATTCGGCTGGCTGCTGTTTCGACTGACCGGGCAGTCACCCCGCGATTATCTGCCGGCCGTCATCCTCCTGGCCTCGCCGACGGCCACGATCGCCTACGTCATGGCCCGCGAGATGGGCGCCGATGCCGACTTTGCCGTGGCGGCCATCTCGGTCACGACCCTGGCATCGGCGCTGACCTTTTCCGGGTGGCTCAGTGTGGCCTGAGGCCGCCGCCCGGATCATGGCGAGCGGCGATCGGCCGCATTTTTAGGGGCATAACGCAGGCATGGCCGGCCCGAGGCGCTGTGCACGACCCGGCTGGGCGGGCGCCGGCTCTTGAAGTTCATGGCCCGGCAGCCGTGGGGCCGGTCAGCCTCCCAGGTGATGAAATAGTGCCGGCAGTTGCCGCAGACGATGGGGTCATCCGGTTTCATTCAGATGGGCCGTTTTAAAGAAATCGCCGATAGTCACGATATAACCCGGTGACCGGGAAGGTGGCAAGAATCTTTTCCCGACCGACGACTGACAGCTGAAAGGGTGGTCCGATGCAGAAGATCAAGCATGCCCTGGTGACCGGCGGCGCCGGTTTTATCGGCTCGCACCTGACCGAGGAACTGGTGGCCGGCGGCTGCCGGGTGACGGTCCTGGACAACCTGTCGACGGGGCATCGTCGCAACATCGACCATCTGGGGGATCGGATCACGTTTGTCGAGGGCGACATCCGCGACGCCGATCTGCTGGCGCAGGTGACCCAGGGGTGCGACGTCGTTTTCCACCAGGCGGCCGTGGTGTCGGTCACCAAGTCCGTACAGAATCCCGCCCAGGCCTGCGAAGTCAACGACCTGGGCACGGTGCGCGTCTTGGATGCCGCCCGGCGCAGCGGCGTCCGCCGGGTGGTGCTGGCCAGTTCCAGTGCGGTCTACGGGGACGACCCGCGTCTGCCCAAAACCGAGCAGATGGCCCCCAAACCGATGAGCCCCTATGCCGTGCAGAAGCTTGCGGGAGAGTACAACGCCGCCGTCTTCAGCGGCCTTTTCGGACTGGAGACGGTCTGCCTGCGGTACTTCAACGTCTTCGGCCCCCGGCAGGATCCGTCGTCTCCCTATTCCGGGGTGATCTCCATCTTCATGACCCGGGCGGTCGCGGGCCGCCCGCCCACCATCTACGGCGATGGCGGCCAGACCCGCGATTTCGTTTACGTCGCGGATGTCGTGCAGGCCAACCTGCTGGCGGCGACGCGGACCAAAGCGGCCGGGCGAATCTTCAATGTGGGGACTGGGGCGGCGACCCGCATTCGGGCGTTGTGGGAGCTGATCGGGGCGCTGTCCGGTGTCAGGATCGATCCGCGCTTCGACTCAGCGCGGGCGGGCGACATCCGCGATTCGGTTTCCGACATCGGTGAGATTGCCGCAGCGCTCGGCTTCACTCCCCGCGTCACCCTTCGCCGGGGGCTGATCGACACCCTGGCCTGGTATCGGATTGAATCAACGGCCGCGCCGTGAATGTCCAAATGACCGGTGCTGAGCGAGGGCTACCTGGCGCTGGAACCGGCCTTGGCCTCCCAGTAT
>CAVOIA010000019.1:7500-50481 GCA_963695845.1 uncultured delta proteobacterium
AGCCTTGCGTGATTGAGTGACGGGGGTAGAGCACTGGATGGGCTAGGGGTCCTACCAGATTACCAAACCTAACCAAACTCCGAATACCGTCAACTTTTACCGCAGGAGTCAGACTACGGGAGCTAAGTTCCGTGGTCGAGAGGGAAACAGCCCAGATCGCCAGCTAAGGTCCCTAAATAAGTGCTAAGTGGGAAAGGATGTGGAAATGCACAGACAACCAGGAGGTTGGCTTAGAAGCAGCCACCCTTTAAAGAAAGCGTAATAGCTCACTGGTCGAGTGAGTCTGCGCCGAAAATGTAACGGGGCTTAAGCACTTTACCGAAGCTGCGGGATGATTCTTTGAATCATCGGTAGGGGAGCATTGTGTACGGGTTGAAGGTCGACCGTGAGGACGGCTGGACGGTACACAAGAGACCATGCTGACATGAGTAACGATAAAGCGGGTGAAAAACCCGCTCGCCGAAAACCTAAGGTTTCCTGAGTAAAGCTAATCTGCTCAGGGTTAGTCGATCCCTAAGCCGAGGCCGAAAGGCGTAGGTAATGGAAAACAGGTTAATATTCCTGTACCACCCGTTTGTCGTTTGAGTGATGGGGGGACGCAGAAGGGTAGGTCAGCCACCCGTTGGATGTGGTGGTTTAAGCCGGTAGGCTGAAAGGGCAGGCAAATCCGTCCTTTTATTTAAATGCCGAGAGGTGATGACGAGAGGCTTTGCCTCATAAAGTGATTGATCCCATACTGCCAAGAAAAGCCTCTAGCGAGACAAGCAGGTGATCGTACCGCAAACCGACACAGGTAGGTGGGGAGAAAATCCCAAGGCGCTTGAGAGAACCCTGGTTAAGGAACTCGGCAAAATAACACCGTAACTTCGGGAGAAGGTGTGCCCTCATCAGGTGAACCATTTTACATGTGGAGCCGAAGGGGGCCGCAGAGAAATGGCGGTAGCGACTGTTTACTAAAAACATAGGACTCTGCTAAGTCGCAAGACGATGTATAGGGTCTGACGCCTGCCCGGTGCTGGAAGGTTAAGGGGATTTGTTAGGGGTAACCCGAAGCTTTGAACCGAAGCCCCAGTAAACGGCGGCCGTAACTATAACGGTCCTAAGGTAGCGAAATTCCTTGTCGGGTAAGTTCCGACCTGCACGAATGGCGTAACGACTTCCGCACTGTCTCAACCAGGGACTCAGTGAAATTGTATTGGCGGTGAAGATGCCGTCTACCCGCGAAAAGACGGAAAGACCCCGGCACCTTTACTACAGCTTGACATTGAATTTTGGAATAGTATGTGTAGGATAGGTGGGAGGCTTTGAAACCGGAACGCCAGTTTCGGTGGAGCCACCCTTGAAATACCACCCTTGCTATTTTAGGGTTCTAACTTCGACCCGTTATCCGGGCGAAGGACAGTGTCTGGTGGGTAGTTTGACTGGGGCGGTCGCCTCCCAAAGCGTAACGGAGGCGCGCGAAGGTTCCCTCAGGCTGATTGGAAACCAGCCGTGGAGTGTAAAGGCATAAGGGAGCTTGACTGCGAGAGAGACATTTCGAGCAGGTACGAAAGTAGGTCTTAGTGATCCGGCGGTCCCGAATGGAAGGGCCGTCGCTCAACGGATAAAAGGTACGCCGGGGATAACAGGCTTATCGCATCCAAGAGTTCACATCGACGATGCGGTTTGGCACCTCGATGTCGGCTCATCACATCCTGGGGCTGGAGCAGGTCCCAAGGGTTCGGCTGTTCGCCGATTAAAGTGGTACGTGAGCTGGGTTTAAAACGTCGTGAGACAGTTTGGTCCCTATCTTTCGTGGGCGCAGGATATTTGAGAGGATCTGTTCCTAGTACGAGAGGACCGGAATGGACGAACCAATGGTGTTCCAGTTGTCGTGCCATCGGCATGGCTGGGTAGCTAAGTTCGGAAAGGATAACCGCTGAAAGCATCTAAGCGGGAAGCCCCCCTCAAGATTAGATATCCCTTGGGCATGGAAACATGCTCAACTAAAGACCCCTCGAAGACGACGAGGTTGATAGGCCAGGTGTGTAAGCACAGCAATGTGTTCAGCTTACTGGTACTAATCGGTCGTGCGGCTTGGCCACAAAATAACTGACATAAATATCAAGAACACAAAAACAAATTCGACATTCAAATTGCGCCGATTTTTCGGTGGCGATAGCGAAGAGGCAACACCCGTTCCCATCCCGAACACGGAAGTTAAGCTCTTCAGCGCCGATGGTACTGCACGGGAAGCTGTGTGGGAGAGTAGGACGCCGCCGAAATCCTTCTTCAATCCAGCCCGCTGGCCCTCCCGGCCCGCGGGCTGAGTTGTTTGGAACCCTTCCGGATCGCCCCGGTTGCCCGCCTTCTCTCCGTCCGTGTTGATAATCTGTCCATTCTACCGATAACACCACCACTGGTGGGATTTTTCATCAACCTGGCCGGGAGCGACGGTCTAATGATCTTTCGCGGCATCAAAAGCAGGGTGTTCATACAGCTGTGGCTGCTGTTTTTTCTGGCACTGTCGATTATCGACGTGTTGATCTTGTTTTTTGTTCTCGAAAAGTCGCTTTCCGGTGCCGGGAGCGAAACATCGTATGCGATCGCCTTTCAAGAATACCGGGACATCCAACAGCTGGCCTTCGTCTTTGTGGTGATCAACAGCTTTTTTTTTGCGCTGTTTGCCAATCAGCATCTCAACCGGGTCTATTTCCGCCCGCTGGGACGGCTTACCAAACGGGCCGAAACCTACCAGGGCGCAGATCCGTTTTTGATTTCGTTCAGAAAGGAAGACCGCGAGTTTTCGGTCCTTTCCACCGCTTTGAATGAGATGCTCGACCGCATCGCCGAAGACAAGCGCCTGCTCCAAGAGACCATCGATTCGCTGCAGGCGGCCAACGCTGAGCTGACCCAGGCCCAAAACGATGTCATCCGGGCCGAAAAGCTGGCCACGGTAGGACGTTTGACGGCGGGCATCGCCCATGAAGTCGGAAACCCCTTGGGAATCGTTCTCGGATATCTCGATTTAATCAAGCAGGCCGACGTGACGGCCTCGCAGCGCAACGATTTTGTCGAGCGATCCCAACAGGAGATCGGTCGAATCAGCCACATCATCCGTCAACTGCTCGACATGTCCCGAACTGCCGGCGGGGCACCCCAACGCGTTCACGTACACGATCTGCTGCATGATTTGATATCCGTGTTCGCCTACCACGCCGCGGCCGACGGGATTGAGTTCAACCCCAACCTGGCCGCTGCCCATGACGGCGTTTTCGGGGACCCCGATCGTCTGCGGCAGGTTTTTTTGAACATCCTGCTCAACGCCATCGATGCCGTCAACGGCCATCCGGACGGGCCGGCACGGATCGACATCCAGACCGCCTGCATTTCCGGCCGTCCGGGTCGTGCCGCCACTGCCGCAACGCCCTTCATCCAGGTGACCATTCAAGACAGCGGCCCCGGTATTGCCGAGAGCCTGCTGCCGACCATTTTCGATCCGTTTTTGACGACCAAGGAGCCCGGTCAAGGGACGGGGCTGGGTCTGAGCGTCGCCTCCATGATCGTCGAAAAGGTCGGCGGGTATATCCATGCTCACAACCGGCAAGACCGGTCGGGCGCCGTCTTCCAGGTAGCCCTGCCGCTGTCGACGCCGGCCGCGGCAGCTCCGTGCGGCCAATCGGCAGGTGGCAATGGACGCTGACGCCAACCCCACCCGCATTCTGATCATCGACGACGAAGAGAACATGCGTCACATGCTGGAAACCATGCTGCACCAGTATGGGTATGCCACCGGCAGCGCCCGAGACGGCGCCGAAGGGCTCGCCAAACTGGACGACCAGCATTTCGATTTTATCCTTTGCGACGTCAAAATGCCCAAGATGAGCGGCATGGATTTTTTAAAAGCCGGCCGCGAGCGGCTGGTGGACAGCACCGTGATCATGATGTCGGCATACGGCAGCATCGACATGGCGATCGAGGCCATGAAACTGGGTGCCTACGATTTTATCTCCAAACCTTTCAAAAGCGAAGAAGTTCGCCTGGCCATCAAAAAAGCCCAAGAGCGCGAGCAGCTGAAAAAGGAGAATGCCGACCTCAGGAAACGAATCCGGCGCATGGGCGGAGGATTGACTTTCGGCAACATGGTGGGGCGCAGTTCGGTCATGCAGGCCGTTTTCGCCATGGCCGTGAAGGTGGCCCGGTTTGACAGTACCGTCCTGATTACCGGCGAAAGCGGTACCGGCAAGGAACTGGTGGCCCAAGGCATCCATCGCCAGAGCGGGCGGTGCAGCGGACCCATGCTGGCGGTGAACTGCGCCTCTATCCCGGACAGCCTCATGGAGAGCGAGTTGTTCGGTCATGTCAAGGGCGCCTTTACCGGTGCAAACGGGAGTAAAAAGGGACTTTTCGAAGCCGCTGCGGGAGGGACGCTTTTTCTGGACGAAATCGGGGAGATCCCCCTGGCCCTGCAACCCAAATTGCTGCGGGTGCTTCAGGAAAACGAGATCATGCCGGTCGGGGGGCGCGCGCCCAGTGCGGTCGATGTGCGGGTGGTGGCCGCCACCGCCAGGGACCTGGATGCAGAAATGGCTGCCGGGCGCTTCCGCGAGGACCTGTTTTTTCGCCTCAGCGTGGTTCCCATCGAACTGCCCGCGCTGCGGGAACGCCCGGAAGACATCCCCGCCTTGTGCCGGTTTTTCATCAACCGTTTTAACGCAACCCTGGGCAGCCGCATCAAGCGAATTTCTCCCGCGGCCATGGCGGCCCTGTTGGCCCACGCCTGGCCCGGCAATGTTCGGGAGCTGGAAAATGCCATCGAGCGGGCGATCGTGCTCGCCGAGGGGACCACCCTGGAAGCGGAGCATTTTTCTCTGAACCGGTCCGGGCGCAGCGCCCGTGACGACGGTGCCGAGGCCGGTGACGGATTCTCACTGAAGATTGCCCGGGCGGAACTGGAGGACCGGCTGATCCGCAAGGCACTGTCCGCCACCGACGGCAATCGCACCCACGCGGCCGGCCTGTTGGAGATCAGCCACCCGTCCCTGTTAAGCAAGATGAAACGGTATGGCATCGACTAAGACGGTTTGGTGACAAGTCCGACATCTGCCTACGTGACACCAAAAAAAATTGTCAATGCCAATCATCATCTACCATGGCCCTGTTCGATACCATGGCCCTGTTCGAAAAGGTAGTGGTTTGTCGTATGCGTAACGGGTGAATACGCTTGCCCAAATGCAATCTTCCATGCTACCTTACAATCGTAAGAACGCATCATTTTAAATGAATATGGTTTTCTCCCCGCCAACATATATTGAAACACAAGTTTACCACTGGACCCGTGACAGGTCCGCCGTTATATTAACTGATTGCTTGATGGGAGGAGCGTGTGATGAAACGATTTAGTTTTGTATTGGTCATGATTGCTGTGTTTGCGCTGATCGGTTCTGCCTCGGCCGGGACCTTGGACGACGTGAAAGCCAAGGGCTTCATACAGGCGGGGGTTAACGGAGATCTTTTCGGTTTCGGCAAGCCGGATGAAAAAGGGGTGTGGAAAGGTTTGGATGTGGATACGGCCCGGGCCATTGCGGCTGCTGTATTTGGCGACGCAGACAAGGTCAAATATACGCCGTTGACGGCCAAAACCCGCTTCACCGCGCTACAATCCGGTGAAATCGATGTGTTGACCCGTAACTGTACCGTGACCCTGGGGCGCGACACCGCATTGGGCCTCGATTTTGCCCAGGTCAACTATTATGACGGCCAGGGCTTCCTGGTTCCCAAGAAACTGGGCGTCAAAGATGCCAAAGAACTTGACGGTGCATCGGTTTGCGTGCTGCCGGGAACCACCACCGAACTCAACGTGGCCGATTTTTTTCGAGCCAATGGCATGGAAATGAAACCCGTGGTCATTGAAAATACGGCGGAACTGGCCAAGGCCTTTTTTGCCGGCCGGTGCGACTGCCTGACCTCGGATGCTTCCCAACTGGCTGGTACGCGTGCTGTGGCCCCCAATCCCAAGGATTACATCATTTTGCCTACGATCATCTCCAAGGAGCCCCTGGCACCTGCCGTCCGGCACGGTGACAACCAGTGGAAGGATATCGTGAATTGGAGCGTGCTGGCCATGATCGAAGCCGAGGAACTCGGGATTACGTCTGAAAATGTGGATGAAATGCTAAAAAGCACGGACCCCAAAATCATGCGCTTTTTAGGCGTGACCGAAGGCAACGGCAAGGCCCTCGGGTTGGATGAAAAATTCGCCTACAACATCGTCAAGCAAGTCGGCAACTACGGTGAAGTCTTTGAAAGAAATGTGGGCGTCAAGACACCACTGGGCATCGAACGCGGCTTGAACGCGCTGTGGACTGACGGCGGGCTGATGTATTCGCCACCGTTCAAATAAGTGCGGATCGGACGCGTCGCCCGTTGCGTCATCTTGTCAGCCGGCGGGCGGCGTGATTCGTTGAGACACCAAATCAAGCGTCTGTTGGGTCGCCCGACCTCCGTTCGTCGGCCTGACAGACCGCTTGCCTGTGCAACAACCCTATGCAGCCAAAACAAGACAAGATTCAAGTGAGCGCCCCGTCGGTAGCCGTCCCCTTTTACAACGATCCTAAAAAGCGGTCGATTCTGTTCCAGGTTGCGACGATTTTGCTGGTCGGACTGGTGGCCTTCTATCTGATTTCCAATACGCTGACCAATATTGAAAAACAGTCCATCGCCACCGGTTTCGGGTTTTTGCAAAAAGAGGCCGCCTTTGAAATCGGTGAATCCCCCCTTCGTTATTCCGCCGCCGATACCTATGGCCGCGCCCTGGTGGTCGGCTTTTTGAATACCCTGATCATCTCATTTGTCGGCATCGTCATCACAACTATTCTTGGTACGTTAATCGGGGTCGCCCGACTCTCTTCCAACTGGCTAATTTCAAAGCTGGCTGCCATCTATATTGAATTATTTCAGGATATTCCTGTCCTTTTACAGCTTTTTTTCTGGTATGCGTTTTTCTACAATGTCCTGCCGTCACCCCGCCAGGCCCTCAATCCGATCTTGGGCGTCTTTTTGAGCAATCGCGGCTTGGTGTTTGCCGTGCCGGAAGCGCATCCGATCCACAAATACATGGGCATTGCAGTGGTTGTCGCCTGCGGTGTCATCTATATTTTGCGCCGGTGGGCAAGACAAAGACAGGAACGGACAGGCCAACCCTTTCCGGTTTTTCGCTTAGCCCTGGCGCTTCTGCTCGGATTGCCCCTGATAACCTGGGCCATTGGCGGCGCCCCGACGGTCATGAACGTGCCTGTTCTGATTGGCTTCAATTTCATCGGGGGAACCAACATCAGCCCCGAATTCACGGCCCTTTTGCTCGGTTTGATTCTATACACGGCGGCTTTTGTGGCCGAAGTCGTTCGGGCCGGCATTCAGTCGGTCAGCAAGGGGCAGACCGAGGCGGCCATGTCGCTGGGCCTCAGACCGAGCCGGGTGCTGAATCTGGTGATTTTACCGCAGGCGCTGCGTGTCATCATTCCACCCTTGACCAGCCAGATGTTGAACCTGACCAAGAACAGTTCCCTGGCAGTTGCGATCGGATACCCCGACTTCGTATCTGTGGCCGGCACCACGATCAATCAGACCGGCCAGGCCATCGAAGGTGTGGCCCTGATGATGATTGTCTATCTGACGTTGAGCCTGCTGACGTCGGCCTTCATGAACTGGTACAACAAAAAGATGGCTCTGGTGGAAAGGTAACGCCACTTTGCGATGGCATGCCAAGCGACCGTGTCGTATTAATCTGAACCGGCAATAGCCACCACCATTCACCTTATCAGCGAAGCGCATTTCTAAACCCTATGGCTGGAACGGATATCAAGCAGGCGGAAGAAGCGATCAAACCGCCGGTGACAAGTGTGGGGGTCCTCGGATGGGTTCGGGCCAATCTTTTCAACAATTGGTTTAACTCGATCCTAACCTTGATCACCCTTTACGCGTTAGGCAAGGTCGTTCCCCCTTTTGTCCGCTGGGCCTTTGTCGACAGCCGGTGGCTTTCAACCGGTGAAGCCTGCAGAGGCGCCGAAGGGGCCTGCTGGTCCATCATTCCAGCCAACATTCGCTTCATTCTTTTCGGTTTTTTCCCCTACGAATCGCAGTGGCGGCCGCTGTTGGCCATGGTTCTCCTGATCGGCTTGCTGTTTTACAGCCGCAACCGAGACCATTGGAAAAAATCATTGGTCTATGCCTGGGGTGCCGGACTACTCACCATGGGCCTTCTCATGAAGGGCGGAATATTGGGCTTGGCAGCAGTGGAAACCACCAAGTGGGGCGGGCTTCCGCTGACACTGCTGCTGTCGGTTTTTGGACTGGCGGCTGCCTATCCCCTGGGCGTTGTCCTCGCGCTGGGACGACAGTCCCAGATGCCGGCTGTCAAAGCCCTGTGTATCGTTTACATCGAAATGATCCGGGGCGTTCCGCTGATCACCCTGCTGTTCATGTCGTCCATCGTTTTTCCCCTCTTTTTACCCGAGGGGGTTACCGTAAACGTCATTTTGCGCGCACAGGTGGCCATCATTATGTTTACCGCCGCCTATATTGCGGAAGTCGTGCGCGGCGGGTTGCAGGGGATGGCCACGGGCCAGTATGAGGCCGCTGAATCGCTGGGACTGAACTATCCCCAGACGATGCGTTTGGTGATTTTGCCCCAGGCCTTGAAAATTGTGATACCTCCCACGGTCAGCCAGCTCATCTCAGCCTTAAAAGACACCTCCCTGGTGGTAATCATCGCCCTGTACGATCTGCTCAAGACAACCCAGTCCGTTCTGTCGAATCCGACCTGGACGGCCTATTCTTCAGAGGCCTACATCTTCGTGGCCTTGATCTATTTTGGCTGCTGTTATTTCATGTCCAGCTATAGCAGACGCCTGGAAAAGGAGTTGGACAGGGGTTTTTAGCCGGTCACCCGGTGGCTATCAATCTCGTCCGGATTATGTCTGCCTTGAACGACAGGTCTGGAAAAAAAGGCCCACAACCCAACCTTAAGAGATCCTCATGAGTGAAGCGAAACCCGACAATCAACTGCAGCCGACCGGCGAAGCCATCATCGAAATCAAAGAGATGCACAAATGGTACGGTGAGTTTCATGTCCTGCAGGACATCAACCTGACCGTGCAAAAAAAAGAGCGGATTGTTATCTGCGGTCCTTCCGGATCAGGAAAATCGACCCTCATCCGCTGCATCAATCGGTTGGAGGAACATCAGCGCGGCCGAATCATCGTCGACGGCATTGAGTTGACCAACGACATCAAGAACGTCGAAAAGATTCGGGCCGAGGTTGGGATGGTGTTTCAGCATTTCAACCTTTTCCCCCACCTGACCATCTTGGAAAACTTGACCTTGGGACCCATCTGGGTGCGCAAGACCCCAAAAAAAGAGGCCGAAGCGGATGCGATGGCTTACCTGGAAAAAGTGCATATCGCCGAGCAAGCCAAGAAATATCCTGGGCAGCTTTCCGGCGGGCAACAGCAGCGGGTTGCCATTGCCCGTAGCCTGTGCATGAAACCCAACGTCATGCTCTTCGATGAACCCACCTCGGCCCTGGATCCGGAGATGATCAAAGAGGTCCTGGACGTCATGATCGAACTGGCTCAGGAGGGCATGACCATGCTGGTGGTGACCCACGAGATGGGGTTTGCCAAGAGCGTGGCTCACCGTGTTTTGTTTATGGATTACGGTCGGATTGTCGAGCAAAATACACCCGCTGAATTTTTCGACAATCCCCATCACGACCGCACCAAGCTGTTTTTGAGTCAGATTCTGCACTGAACCGCTAGTTCCACCTGGCACGTTTTGAGAAACGGCAATGATCCATCGAACCTGCGCCCGGATCCATTTGGATCATCTGCGACACAATTTCCGTGCAATTCAACGGACCATCGCCCCGGCCCGCCTGATTCCGGTTGTCAAGGCCGACGCCTACGGCCACGGTGCGGTTGTCGTTTCGCGATGCCTGCTGGACCAAGGGGCCAAGATGCTGGCGGTGGCCCAGTTCCAGGAAGCCATGGCGCTTCGCGACAGCGGCATCGAGATCCCGATCCTTATTTTCGGCCGGGTTTTCCCCGACGCGCTGCCCGAGGCCATCCGATCCGGATTCCGAATTACCCTTTTCGGCGCTGAGGACATCGACTGGATCGAACGGGCCGCCGGCCAGCAACCGGCCCACGTGCACGTCAACGTCGAGACCGGAATGGGACGGGTGGGGCTTTTGCTGGATCGTGAGCCGGCCTTTTTCGATCAGCTGGTCCGTTCCCGGCGCTGTGTGTGGGAGGGGCTGTACAGCCATTTCGCGACAGCGGACGAGGCCGACAAGGGGTATGCCCAGGCCCAGTTGTCCCGATTTCAGGCCCTCGTGAAGGACCTGAGCCGCAAGGGATGCTGTCCCCCCCTGCTGCACATGGCCAACAGCGGTGCCATCCTCGACCTGCCGGCGAGCACTTTCGATGGGTGCCGGGCCGGAATCATGTTGTACGGACATTACCCGTCAACCCACACCTCGCGCGCAATCCCGCTGAAACAGGTGATGACCCTGTCCACGACCGTTACCCATCTGCGCCGCCTGCCGCCCGGCCACAACGTCAGCTACGGGCGGCGCTGGCAAACCCCGTGCGAGACCTCCATCGCCGTGCTTCCCATCGGCTATGCCGATGGCCTGCGGCGCCATCTCACCGGCCACCTCCAGGTGTCGATCGGCGGGCAGCGCTATCCGGTGGTCGGCACGATCACCATGGACCAGATCATGGTGGACGTGGGGGATGATCCGGTATCGGTGGGTGACGAGGTGCTGATCTGGGGGGACGCTGGCCGCGACACGATCCAGGTCCTGGATGTGGCCGAATCCATGGGGACGATCCCCTACGAATTGACCTGCGGCATCTCCCGCCGGGTTCCTCGGGTGGTCGTGGACAGCAACGTTCAGACGCCTGGGCAGATCGACACCCGGGTTTGACACGCCATTTGCTTCTGGGCTATAGCCCTCGCTACCGGCAGATGATAGCCGATTGAAGCTTCCCCAAAGGTGAGTGACCCATCCAGATGAAACCCATTATCGCCATTGTCGGCCGGCCCAACGTGGGCAAGTCGACCCTGTTCAACCGGATCACCCGTTCGCGCGAGGCCATTGTGGATGACCTGCCCGGTGTGACCCGGGACCGGAATTTCAAAGATGCCCGCTGGAACGATAAAGCGTTTACGGTGGTCGACACCGGCGGATTTGCCGAGGGCGACGACGATGCGTTTGCGCCGCACATCCGCCGTCAGGTGCAGCAGGCCATCGCCGATGCCGACGGGGTCGTTCTGGTCCTGGACGGCAAAGGCGGCCGTTCGCCTTTTGATGTCGACCTGGTCCACCAGCTGCGGTCCGTGCACAAACCGGTTTTTTACGTGGCCAACAAGATCGATGGAGAAGGGCAGGAGAAAGCCCTTTTCGATCTCTACGCTCTCGGCGTCGATCGCCTGTTCCCGGTGTCGGCGGAACACGGCTACGGCGTGGCCGACTTCCTCGATGCACTGACGGCCGGCTTTAGCGAGGACACTGCGCCCGACGCGCATCCCGAGGCCGTCCGCGTCGCCGTTGTGGGCCGGCCCAATGCCGGCAAGTCGTCGCTGATCAACGCCCTGGTCGGTGAACAGCGGCTGGTGGTCAGCGAGATGGCCGGCACCACGCGCGATGCGGTCGACATCGCGGTTTCGCGTGGTGACCGGGCTTACGTGCTGGTGGACACGGCCGGGATCCGCCGCAAGGGAAAAGTCGACCTGCGCCTGGAAAAGTTTTCGATTATCAAAGCCCTGCGCAGCCTGGAACGCTGCGAGGTGGCCCTGATCGTCATCGATGCCGAGCAGGGGGTCACCGAACAGGACGTGCGCGTCGCCGGATACGCCTACGACCGCGGTTGTGGCGCGATTTTCCTGTTGAACAAGTGGGACCTGGTGGACAATCGACATGGCGCAGGCCTGAAACGCTTGACCGAACAGCTGCGCATGCAGGCCAAGTTTCTCAGTTTTGCACCGGTGCTGGCGGTGTCGGCCCAAACCGGCCTGAGAGTCCGGCGCATTTTGCCTGTCGTCGACCAGGTCTATGCCCAGTACACGACCCGGATCGGCACCGGCGCGCTGAACAAAGCCATGGCCCAGGCCTTGACGCGCACGCCGCCGTCCATGCACAAAGGCAAGCGGCTTAAATTTTACTACGCCACCCAGACCGCCACCGGCCCGCCCACCATCGTCAGCTTCGTGAATTTTCCGGACGGGGTTCACTTCTCCTACCAGCGCTACCTGATCAACCAGGTCAGGCAGGCCTTTGCCCTGGACAAAACACCGCTTCGTATTTTGCTCCGGCAGCGCACCGGCAAGAATCCGGTCTTTTTGAACAAAAAAAGCAAACCGCTCAAACGCAGAAAGCGATCTTCAAGGTCGTAGATGGACCTTTTCGACCATCAAGCCGAAACATCCACCGCCAGCCGGCGTCCGTTGGCCGAACGACTGCGTCCGCGCGAACTGGCGGATCTGTTCGGGCAGGAGGGTGTCACCGCACCGGGATCCTTGATCCGGCATGCCATCGAGGCCGATCGCATTTTTTCCATGATCCTGTGGGGGCCGCCCGGCTGCGGGAAAACGACCCTGGCCCGGATCATCGCACGTGAAACCCGCTCCCACTTCATTCACTTTTCGGCCGTGCTGTCCGGCATCAAGCAAATCCGCGAGGTCATCGAAACGGCCCAGCAGCAGCGCCGCTTCCAGCACAAACAGACCCTCTTGTTCGTGGACGAGATTCACCGCTTCAACAAGGCCCAGCAAGACGCCTTTTTGCACCATGTGGAATCCGGCTTGATTACCCTCATCGGCGCTACGACCGAAAATCCCTCCTTCGAGGTGATCGCGCCGCTGCTGTCGCGCTGTCGGGTGATTACGCTCAATCTGCTGGATGACGACGCCGTGGGGCAGGTTCTCGACCGCGCCATGCGCGACAGGCAAAACGGGCTGGGCGGCGCCAACCTGGTCTTGGGTGATGACGCCCGGGCCCATCTGATTCGAATCTCGGCCGGGGATGCGCGCAGCGCCCTCAACAGCCTGGAAGTGGCGGCCGATCTGGCAGCGGCCGGGTCTTCAACCGCCGTGGATGCCGACCGCACGATTACCATCGATCATGCCGTCCAGGCCTTGCAGAAAAAAGCGCTGCTGTATGACAAAGGCGGGGAGGAGCACTACAATCTCATCTCCGCATTTCACAAGAGCATGCGCGGCAGTGACCCCGACGCGGCTCTATACTGGCTGGCCCGTATGCTCGAGGCCGGTGAGGAGGCGTTGTATGTGGCCCGGCGCATGGTGCGCTTTGCGTCCGAAGACGTGGGCAATGCCGACCCGTTTGCCCTGCGGATCGCGCTGGGGGCCATGGAGGCCTTTCGCTTCCTGGGGCATCCGGAAGGGGATCTGGCGCTGGCCCAGGCGGCCGTCTATCTGGCAACGGCCCCCAAGAGCAACAGCATTTACAGCGCCTGGGCCTCGGCCCGAAAGGTCGCCCGGGAGACCGGCGGCCTGGCGGTTCCCCTGCACATCCGCAACGCGCCCACGCGCTTAATGAAGGACTTGGGCTACGGTAAAGGGTACCAGTATGCCCACGATTTTAAAGCGGCCTATGCGGTTCAGGGGTATCTTCCCGATGCCGTAACCGACAGCCTGTTTTATGTTCCCTCGGACCGGGGTTACGAGCGAATGATCGGTGAGCGCCTTAAGCGGTGGCGGGCCTTGAGGGAAAAAACAGGGAAAAAAGATGCCAAACGATCACCGCCAGGTGCCAAGTAATTCTGGCGCCTTATTGGTTTCCGCGGGCTTAAAAAAGGTTGCATTGCCGGGAGTTGATCGACATGTCCTGTGTCAAGCAAATCCCCAAATGCAATCCATACCGACCGGCATGCCCACCCGTTCGAACTCAGCGGCGCTAAGCAGCAGCTCCACCTGCCCCCGTGTAGCTCGCGCTTAAGATTGGTTCGCCGATTGATTTGCGGTGTGGATGTTGATACATGAACCTTAACGGAAGCTGAAGGTCAGATCCTGTTTCAATTAATCCATGCGTCTGAGGGGAGGGTGCTGCATGTCCAAACCGGCTACCAATGTCCGCCTGTTGATCATGATGTCGCTGCTGATCGGCCAATTTTTTTTGACAGCCCCGCTGGCGGCAGCAGATCTGCGCCTTCACACGGGACAGACCGTCTATGTGCCGGTCTACTCGCACATCTACAGCGGCGACCGGGAACAGCCCTTTTACCTGGCGGCCACCTTGAGCATTCGCAACACCGACCAGACCCATCCGATCCTGCTGACGGCGGTCGATTACTACGATTCCGCAGGGAAATTTTTGAAGCACTTTCTGGACCGCAGCGTGCAGCTGGGGGCCATGGCAACCAAACGGTTTGTGGTGCCCGAGTCTGACAAGAGCGGGGGCTCCGGGGCCAAATTCATCGTCAAGTGGCGTTCGGACAAACCGGTGGCCGAGCCCTTGATCGAATCGGTCATGATCAGCACCAAGACCCAGCAGGGGATTTCATTTACCTCCAGGGGGGTGGTGCTGGAAAACATGAAGTGATGGTGCGGACATTCTTGACGGTTGCGTGAAGCGTCGCCGCGTATGGCCGGTTCAGGTGCGCGCTTGCCGTTTCAAATAGACCCACAACAACCCGCCTGCCGCCATCATGGCCAGGCAGAGCACCTGACCCATGGACAAGGTGAGCATTACCAATCCCAGGTGAGCGTCCGGCTGCCGGGCGTACTCGATAAAAAAGCGCACCAGACCATACCCCACGAGATAGAGCGCCAGCATGCCGCCCCGGGTGGCGACCCTGCCCTTGACCGTCCAGAGCACGATGAACAGAACGATGCCTTCGAAAAAGGCCTCGTAAAGTTGGGAGGGGTGACGCCGGGCCGAGCCGGGTGCGAGCGGGAAAAACATGCCGATGGGGTGTGAGGTGACGCGTCCGTAAAGCTCACCGTTGATAAAGTTGCCCAGCCGTCCGAAGGTGTATCCCAGCGGGATGCAGGGGATGATCAGATCGGCCATCTTCAGGAACGTCAACCCATGGCGGCGGCAATAGAGACCCCCGGCCACTACCGCGCCGATGAGCCCGCCGTGATAGGACATGCCGGTGATGCCGGTAAAATGGAACCCACCGCTGAAGCTAAAAGGCAGGACGATTTCCAAAGGGTGGGTCAGGTAGTAGGAGAGATTGTAGAAAAGCACGTAGCCCAGACGGCCGCCCAGGATCAGTCCCAGGATCAAGGCCGTGATCAATCCCTGGAGCTGCTCGACATCGATTTGAAAGCGGCGCTCCCGGCCAATGCGGTACTTGGCCAGGCCGTAGGTGATGGCAAAGGCCACGATGTACATCAGGCCGTAATATTGCAGCTTGAAGCCCCCGATTTCCAGAATGACCGGATCCATCCGGGACGGCAAATGCTGCCACCAGTCGAGAAATTCAACCATATCGGTTCACCTTCATGTGTTGACCGTCGGGTTAAAGAAAAAAACATTACCAATCCCGGCTTCGCGCGTCAACATCGCGGCCGGAAATCGCCGCCGGCCCATCCGGGGTGGCCGGCCCGCCCTTCATTTTTCCGACCCCACGGCTCAGGCCAGCATGGCCGATGCCCCCGCCTATATGTTCACGGCGCGTCCCCGATGACCGCGTCGGCGGGTATTCCCGGTTTCAACGTGCCGCCGGGATTGCGGTAGCTGCCCGGCTCGGCCGCCTTGCGTTGGGATCGGGCGGCCGCGGCCGCCTGCTTGGCCGCAACCAGGTCCGTCCGACAGGTGTCGAAGGCCTGACGGCTGATACCGCTCTCCCTATGCGGCGCATCGTAGGGCTTGAATTCGGTTTGGGCCCGTTTCAATTGAAGCAGCACCCGCATGGCGGCGGCCAGAACGACCAGGACCAGCGGGTGTTTAACGCAATCCGGTGCAGGTGCCAATAACCGATTCAACGGGTTATATGCTCGGTCGGGACGAGAGGGGGCGGGGAAGGGCAACGCCCGGCAGGTCAGCTGCCGAGTGGGAGCGGTGCGGTGGGAACGGCTGCGCGCTGCCGGCGTCTCAACCCAACCTGGCGGCTCTGCCGCGGTACCGTTTTCCCTGCCAGGTGTTGGTTTTTGCAAAGCGCCGCTGAATCCGTTCCAGGGTCTCGCGCTTTTCAAGCGCCCAGGCCGGAGCGACCAGCTCTTCGGGGTGGGGGTCGCCGGTCAGGCGCTGAATGACCATCGATTCCGGGAGGCGCGCAATAAACTCGCAGACCAGGTCCACATACTCGTCCTGCCGCAGGCAGCGGTAGCGACCGTCGCGGTGCATTTCCGCCAGAGGCGTTCCGCGCACAACATACAACAGGTGCAGCTTTACGCCGTCCAGCCCCAGGGCGGCGATGGCATCGGCGGTGCCGAGCATCTCCTGCCGCGCTTCGCCGGGAAGGCCCAAAATGACATGGGCGCAGATGTTGATGCCGCGATTTTGGGCGGCGATTACCGCTTTTTCGAAACAGGCGAAATCGTGGCCGCGGTTGATCAGGGCCAGGGTTCGGTCGTGGGCGCTCTGCAGGCCATACTCGATCCAGACCAGGTGGCTGCGGGCATAGCTTTCAAGCAGGTCCAGTACGGCGCCGTCCACACAATCCGGCCGCGTGCCGATCGCCAGTCCGACCACGTTGTCGATGGCCAGGGCCTCGTCGTAAAGGGCCTTGAGGCGGCTGACGGGTGCATAGGTGTTGCTGAAAGATTGAAAATAGGCCAGCAGCTTGTCGGTCTTGAAGCGCCGGGCGATCCTGGCTTTGCTGTTTTCGATCTGCCGGGTGACCGAGAGGCCCTTTTGAAATGCACCGGTGCCGGAGCCCTTGGTGTTGCAGTAGATGCAGCCCCCGCTGGACAGGCTTCCATCACGGTTGGGACAGCCCATCCCCGCGTCGACGGTCACTTTGTGGACCCGGCAGCCATACAGCGATCTGAAATAGGTGTTCAGGTCCCGGTAGGGTCTTTTTCTCATGAGGATCGTTTTCTTGACCTACTTGTCACGGTAATTATATAGTGCACATCCGGAAACGGTGCAATGTCCAAGGCCCAATCAAAAATGTCAAATGAAGGCATCCTGTCCATTTTATTAGGATCGGATTGCCACCCTTCAATTGGCATTCAGGCCTGGACATTTGGCATTGTCGTCAATGGGCCGCTTGCGAACCCGTCAACCATCCAAGGCCGTTGAAGCGATGAAGGCCTACCAGCAATCGTACGATCTGATCGTCGTCGGCGCCGGGCACGCCGGCTGCGAGGGTGCCCTGGCAGCGGCCCGCATGGGGTGCCGTGTGCTGCTGCTGGCCATCGACCTGGACAAGGTCGCGGCCATGCCCTGCAGTCCCTCCATCGGCGGCATGGCCAAAGGGCAGCTGGTCAAGGAGATCGATGCGCTGGGCGGTGAGATGGCCAAAGTCGCCGATCGGACCGCCATCCAGTACAAAACCTTGAACACCAAAAAAGGACCGGCGGTTCAATCCACCCGGACCCAGAATGACAAGGGGCGTTATCACACGGCCATGAAGGCCGTTCTGGAGGACCAGCCCAATCTGGACGTCAAGCAGGCCCTGGTGGAGCGTCTGATGGTCGACGGTGATCGAGTCGGCGGTGTGGTCGATCATACCGGTTTCGGATTCCAGGCGCCCTGCGTGATCCTGGCCACGGGGACATTTCTGTCCGGGCTGGTGCACATTGGCTTTGCCACCATGCAGGCCGGCCGGGCGGGTGAATTCGCCGCCTACGGCCTGCCGCGGCATCTCACGGACCTGGGCTTTCGCCTGGGGCGCATGAAAACCGGTACGCCACCGCGGCTAGACCGCGACAGCATCGATTTTTCGCAGTTCGAAGTGCAGCCGCTGGAGGCGTCGGTGCGGCCATTTTCTTTCACCAGGCCGTCGACAAGACTTCCGCAGGTGCCCAGCCATGTCGGTCACACCAATTCCCGGGTCCACCGGCTGGTGCGGGACAACCTGCACCTGTCGGCCCTGCACAGCGGCATTATCAAAGGCGTGCCGGCGCGCTACTGCCCCTCTTTCGAAGACAAAATCGTGCGCTTCCCGGAGCGGGACCGCCACCAGATCATCCTCGAACCCGAAGGGCTGGACACCCGGGAGATCTACGCCTCGGGTTTGGGCAACAGCCTGCCCATGGAGATCCAGGTCGAGCTGGTTCGGCAGGTCCGAGGGCTGGAAGCGGCGGAAATCATGCGACCGGCATACGCCATCGAATACGATTTCATCAATCCGATCCAGCTGCGGCCGACCCTGGAGACCAAACGGGTCCGGGGCCTTTACCTGGCCGGCCAGATCAACGGCACTTCCGGATACGAGGAGGCGGCCGCCCAGGGCCTGTGGGCCGGCATCAACGCGGCCTGCGTGGTTCAGAAGCGGCCGCCTTTCATTTTGGATCGCAGCCAGGCCTACATGGCCGTGATGGTGGATGATTTGATCACCAGAGGCACGCGGGAACCGTACCGCATGTTCACATCAAGGGCAGAGTACCGCCTCATGCTCAGGGAGGACAACGCCGATTTGCGCCTGGCGGAGATCGGGAACGCCCTCGGACTGGTGGATGCCGACACGATCAAGGAGAACCGTGACCGCAGGGCCTGCATCGAGGCCGAAATTCAGCGCGTCAAACAGACGGTGATCCGGCCCCTGCCGGACGTCAATGCCTATCTGGCCGAAAAAGGAACCCCACCCATCGACAGCGGTGTCCATCTGTCCCAGTTGCTCAAACGGGCCGAACTGGACTATGATGCGGTCGCAACGCTGGCGCCGCCCGACGGGCCCCAGGTCGAACCGGTCACCCGACAGGTGGAGATCGAGATCAAATACGAAGGATACATCCAGCGTCAACGCCAGGAGGTGGATCGGTTCCGGCACCTGGAACAGATCAAGCTGCCCGAGACGATGGACTACGACCGAATTCACGGCCTTTCCAACGAGCTCAGGGAGAAACTGAGCGCCGTAAGGCCGGCATCCTTGGGACAGGCCTCCCGTATCGAAGGGATGACGCCGGCGGCCATTTCCGTGTTGATGGTCCATCTGCGCATGTGGAAGCACCGCTAGGCCCGTGGATGCTGACGCCTGTCGTGGGACCAGCCAGCTGTCATGCCCTTGCACCGGAAGCGGCCACCATTGCCGCCCAGCGGGCAGGATGCGCCCGGCAACTTGACATCAATCGGGTTGCAGATTACTTTTCACGCAAATATGCCATATGTAAACGGATATTTGGCAAGGGAGTGGAACTGACGATGGCTCAACAGGATTATTACCAGATATTGGGAGTCTCCAAAACCGCCACGGAAGCCGAGATTAAAAAAGCCTACCGCAAGTTGGCCATGAAGTATCATCCCGACCACGCCAAGGGGGATAAGAGTGCCGAGGAGCAATTCAAAAAGGTGAGCGAGGCCTACGCAGTCCTGAGCGACAAGGAGAAACGCCAGCAATACGACACGTACGGGTCCACCGATTTCCACCAGCGCTACTCCCAGGAGGACATCTTCAGAAATGTGGACCTGGGGGATATTCTCAAAGAGTTCGGGTTTGGCGGCCAGGGCGTGCGTTTCTCCTTTGGCGGCGGCCCCTTCGGCAGCAGGCAGCAGCGGCGTCAGGCACCGGTCAAGGGATCCGACCTGGTTTACGAGATGCCGCTGACGCTTAAGGATGTGGCCAGTGGGGCCACCAAGACGGTAACATTTCAGCATCAGGGGCGCACCGAAAACATAGATGTCAAAATTCCGCCCGGGATGATCAGCGGCAAGAAGCTCAGACTGGCGGGCAAGGGAGAGCAGAGCGGCTACGGCGGTCCGCCGGGCGACCTGTTCATCCAAGCGCGTGTGGCGGCGGACCCGGTTTTTTCCGCGGAAGACCACGATCTGAACACGACCGTCAGCGTGCGGCTCAGTGAGTCCCTGCTGGGAACCCAGGTGGCGGTCCCCACCGTGGAGGGCGGGGAGCTCAGTCTCAAAATTCCCGCGGGTACCCGCCACAAAACCCGCATGCGGCTGAATGGACACGGCCTCCCCAAGATGAAAGGGGGTGCCCGGGGCGATCTGTATGTCACCGTTCTGGTAGACATCCCCAAAAAGTTGACCCGCGAGCAGAAAGCGCTGGTGGCCAAGCTGGCCGATGCCGGTTTGTAACCGATGAAATGGATTGACAGCCATCGTGGTGTGGGATAACTCTCTTTTACCTGATCGGTTCGTTCCTTCTTCATCGCTGTCCGCGAATACGACCCAACCACCTGACGAGCGCTGCATACGAATATGCCTGAACTTACTCCCGTCATCACCAAAGACGAGATCGAACGTCGGATAGCCACGGTTGCCAAAGCGATCTCAGCCGATTATCAGGGCCGCGAACTGGTCCTGATCGGCGTGCTGAAAGGCGCCTTTTTTTTTCTGGCGGATCTCGCCCGGCAATTGACCATCGACAAGATAAAAATCGATTTCCTTCAAGCTTCGAGTTATGGTGCCGATACTTCATCTTCAGAGAATATCGTATTGAAAAAAGATATCGATATCGATATTCGCGGCCAAGAGGTAATTGTGGTTGAAGACATCGTGGACACCGGCCTGACGCTGACCTACCTGATCGATCACCTGGAAGGATTTGGCCCCAAATGTGTCAAAGTCTGCACCTTGATCGACAAGCAGGAGCGTCGCCAGGCCAAGGTCAAGGTCGATTATGTCTGCATGACCGTGGGAAAAGGGTTTCTGGTGGGGTACGGTCTGGATTTCGCTGAGGAGTACAGGAATTTGCCGGAAATATACCACATGCAACTTTAGTCAGTGAGGGGTAACATGATTATCACCTGTGAAGCCTGCAGCACCAGTTTTAATCTTGACGACAAGATGATCAAGCCCACTGGTTCCAAAGTCAGGTGTTCCGTTTGTGCAACCGTGTTTACCGCTTTTCCCCAACACGACGGCGACCCCACTCGATCCGCCGCACCCGGCGGTCCGCATGACCACGCTGTCGAATCGAAAATTTTCGAAACGGTTGCGTCGCCGGCGGAAAATGGCGCCCAATTGGCGCAAGGCGACAGCGCGGCGACCGTTCTGACCGATCTGGACGATGACGATCTCGACCTGGACATTTCCGTGGATGATGCCGGTGAAGAGGGCAATGCAACCATCCTGGCCGATCTGGACGACGATCTCGATCTTTCCCTCGATTCGGAATCGGATGGCTCCGCAACGATCATCGCCGATCTGGATCAAGACGATTTTGATCTGGATGCACCGGATGCGTCGTCGGGTGCGTTGACAGACAAGGCGACCGTCCTGGCCGAGATGGATGACGATGCATTGGACCTTGACTTCTCGATGGACGTGGATGCCGATGATCAGTCTCCGCCAGCCGCCGACGATCCTGATCTAGCGCTCTCCCTTGACGATGCGGATGCCGGACTGACTCGTCCGGGCGACAGCTTGCCGGCCTTGGAGGACGACCTGGATTTGTCGGGCCTGGAAGGGCTGCTCAAGGACGAAGATGACGCAAGAAACGATGCCACGGTTGCCACGCCCGATGAGCAACATGATATCGAACTGGCCTTGGACTCGGGCGACGACGCCCCCGGGTCCGGCGACGACGCGGATGACCTGGAAAGTTCCCTGGAAGCCATCGAGCTTGATTTGGAGAACGGCGATGGACCGCAAGGCACCGATGCCGATGGGAACGATGCCAACATCGACCTGTCCGAGATCGAAAAAATGCTCGAGGAACCCGAAACAGGGGCCGGGTCGGGTTTCAGCAGTGTGCCCGATCAGGATCTTGACCTTGACATCGAAGCCAGCCTGGAAACGGAAAGATGGATGACGGATGCGGCGGGCGGCAATGACCAGGTGATCAAGGACGAACAGCTGGACCTGTCCGAGCTCGAGCAGGTCCTGGACGATTTTGATGGCGATGCCCCCGACGACGGTTCGGACGATCGAGAGCTGGAGCTGGACTTGAGTGAGGATCAGGCGGCGGTCGTGCCCGGTGACACGGACCAGCTTGATGATGAACTGGCCTTCGACCTGCCCGGTTTTGACAATAACAGTGTGGAAAAGACCCCGTCGGCGCCTGCAGAGCGCGACCCTGACGAGATGTCGCTCGAGTTCGAGGTGGAAGGCGATCCGGCGGAGCAAGAAGGCGCGCCAGACACGGGGCCGCGACAACAGCCGCCGCCACCCTCACGTGCCGCGGCTCCCGAAAAGCCGGAGCGCTCTTCCCGACCGCCGGCCGCGGCCCCACCGGTAACCCCGGTGCGCTTGGAGCCGGCAGCCAAGGGGATGAGCAAGTCGCTGATCTTCATCTTGATTGTTGTTTTGCTGGGTGGCGCCGGGTATGGCACCTATTACCTGTTGAACCACTACAATGTCGAGATTCCGTTTTTGAGCGACTACTTGAGGCCCAAGGTCGACGATCCGGGCAACATTAAAATCAGCACCACCGATATCAACAGCCGCTTCGTTGACAACGCCAATGTGGGCAAGCTCTTCGTGATTACCGGCAAGGTCAAAAACGGTTATGCGGACAACCGCGGCATGATCGCACTGATGGGCAAAATATTTTCGACCGGGAAGGTGCTCGTTCAGGAAGAGAAGGTCTACGCCGGGAACATCATGTCCGATCTCGAGTTGGCCAATCTGGATTGGGATTCCATCAAAGCCAGGTTATCCAACCGCCTGGGGGACAATCGCAGCAACGTGAAGATCGAACCGGGCAATTCGATTCCGTTCATGGTTGTTTTTTCCGGGCTCCCGGACGACCTGGAAGAGTTCACCATAGAAGTGATCGAGTCGACCAGCCTGAAATAAAAAGCAGCGGTTTAGAACTTGACTAACCCCTGTCGAGCTGTTAAAAGTCCGCTGTTCTTGAGGCCAACCAAAGAACCATGGCGATGTAGCTCAGCTGGTTAGAGCATGCGGCTCATATCCGCAGAGTCCGGGGTTCAAGTCCCTGCATCGCCACCAATAAGACAATAAGGCCGTAATCCTAAAGGGTTGCGGCCTTTTTAACTTCGGTGGATCGCCTGGGATGCGATTGGGTGTGCGGTCCTGGCCATACCTGAAATGACAGGCCTTAAAATCGAGTTGGGGCTATACTTTGGCTTGATCATAGTGAGGCCTGACCGCCATTGGATGCATCCTACAATGGAGCGCCTTGTCGCAGGTTGCAAAAAAGGCGGTGGTTAAGGTAAGAAAGAGCAAAGCTATAATTTCCCTTCCCGTCCGGTCTCATCATGCGTTTTCCGCAGTCGAGTACTTATCAACACCGCGCAGCAGGCCGGTCTCACCCGCAACCCAGACAACCAGGCGTCCGAAAGGACTAAGCTGCTTTCGCAGCTCCAACACCTGGCGTGCAAGCGCTGGATTGTCGGTTATGATCCCGTCGACACCACGGCTCATCATCACGGACATCTGGACCGGGTCGTTGATCGTCCACGCGTAGACCTTCATTCCTTGTTTGTGGGCGCGCTGGACCATCGCGAGCGATGCCGCCGCGGAATTGAGCGCCAGAAAGTCCAGATCCAGTCGAGTTAGATCACCGATGCTGGCGGTGCTGAGCAGACCGCGCCTCCATGTCGGCCGCAGGGCGGCAAGCTTGCGCAATCCATCGATGTTGAGGGACATAATCATGATGTCCGGTGCCATCCCGGTCTGCTCCACCACATCCACGACCCGTGATTCGAGGTTGCGATCGCGACCGTAGTACTTGAGTTCTATCACCACGCCCAGCTTATCTTTAGCCAATACCAATGCCTGACGAAGCGTTGGTACCCGCTGGTTTGAATATTCAGGCGCATACCAACTGCCGATGTCGAGGTCTCGAAGGCTTTCATTCGTAGCGTCCCAGACTTTCAGGTCGCTCCGCGCCACTTTCATAAAGTCGCTGTCGTGGGCCACCACGATGACATCGTCGGCATTTTCCTGAACATCGAGCTCAATCCAATCCGCCTTGTCGACGATGGCCTGCTGGAACGACGCCATTGTGTTTTCCGGTGCCGCTCCTGAAGCACCCCGGTGCGCAATGACCTTGACGTCAGCTTCCTCGTCGAGGCCTCGGCTGACGGCATAGCCGGCCAGGATAACCAGGGCCAAGGCTGCGGCACTGATTCCGAAAATAGCCTTGCCCGGAATGTGCAAGGAAGCCTTTTTCCCGAGTGAACCGCGTGCGGCGAGTTCCGGATCAAGTCGGCCGGGGCCGGCTACGACGCGATAGAGACGGACGATCAGCAGGGGGAACAAGGCTGTGGTGAGTATCGTAATTGCAAGATTTCCCAACCCCGCCAGCATTAGGGTAATCCCCAACCCTGCTGCCATGATCGCGAAACTTCCCCCGATGTCTGGGATCAAGACATTGCCTATCAGTCGGACGAGAAACGTCACCAGTCCCGAGAGGAGGGCAACCCCGGCGAGCCACGAGGCAAGCAGGAGTGCGATTTTCCAACCACACGCCACAACTATCCGAGCACTCTCGCGCAGCGCGGGACCAGCGCGATGACCCTCGAACAGAATCAGCGGCATGGCTATAATCCAATTCGAGTACTTTTTCAGAACGATGGCCGCCAACATCATCATCAGCAGCGCGGCAATCCCAATCGCCCACCAGAACTCAGGCGGTTTCTCGACCAGGTAGAAATTGACGTCATGCTTTTTAAGGAAGAACAGATAGGCACCGCCCACGCCTGCGAAAAACGGGGCGGAGATGAGCAACAAGCGAACAACAACGTGCCCGGCCAGCTTCACCAGTTCAAAAGCGTACCTGGTTATGTAGCGCAGGGAGTCCAGCCAGCTCACTGCGCGGTCTTCGACAGCCCCAAAACCGACCACCATCAGAACGCCCTGCTCGGCAAACAAGATACCCAGCGAAACAGCACCCACGATCAAAAGCGCCATGATTCCGATCGGATGCAGTAAAAACGCGACGATATCCGCATCGCTTAGGGCACCATCGTTCGTCTGAAAGAGAAATATCGCCATAAGAAGAGCGACCATCGGTGCCAGAACCACCGCTGCGATGATCTTCGTCAACAGGTCGGCAAGCAACAGTTGTGGCCATGTGCGTCGAAAATCACTGCGTGCTTCGAGCAGATCGGGCCATCGGATTGGTTTCAGTCGCTTCATCTAAACCTTTCGGCATCAGCTCTGCCCCCATCCAGGCCTCAAACAGCTTGTACCCCAGGGGCAAAAGAACGGCGCCGATAAACGGTCCCAGAAAACCGATCCAGATAAAACCGCCGATGGCCCCGAAAAATATCACTGGCATGGGCACCATGTGCCTTGATCGATTTCGGCTCCAAGAAAGGTGGGTATCTGGAATCGGTCTGGCTGGGAATTAGTTGGAGTCACCGAAGGAATCTGTGCCTGCTTTTCGCCTGTGATAGCAAATTGAAAGTCAACTAATCATTGGAAAAGGCCAACCACCAGATGTAGCGGTTGGCCCCTTCTTTTTTTCTGGATGGTCATTAATTGATATCACTGTATCTTGAGGAATCTTATTTCTCCGTCACAACCCGTAGTCGTGCTTTCTTTTGTCAAAGGAACGTAGCCGGTATCATTTACTAATACCACACTAAATCCATCAATCCTCTCCCAGGAACTATTATCAGCAGTAAATGTTGCCGTCCCGCTAATCCGATTTTCATAATTGTAATACCCACCCTGTATGTCTACTGAAATCGGCGTGCCATCATAGTCTTCACCGGATCCAGTTCCACTAAATTCACCGCCATTTTCATTAATAACAACATCAACAACGACTGCATCTTCTTCAAATCCGCTACAACGCAAAAAGATACGCCAAGTACCTGCAACCGTAATCGGAGTTCCGTCCGGATTCACTCCAGGATCTGATCCAACATTTCTAATTCCAGGACATGGCCCCGGTATTTGAGAATCTAAAGTGTTAAACCATACCACGGGCGGTGCAATATCACTGGAGTTTTGGTCAAGGCTGTAAGTGAAGTTTGGATCTTGGGAACCGATAAAAACATGATGTTTGCCTTGATCTTCAGGGAAACCATCATCGACCCAAAACTCCGCACAGAACCGATAAAAACCTTGTGGATATGATCCATAAGCGCCAGGGTAGTTGTTCGGTGGTAAAAATACCGGCACACCCCATGATTCTGTCAAAGGAGCGTCCAGATCAGGATGGGCTAATTCGTAACTATCCACGTAAACGCTGCAATTATAACCAATTGAGTTAAAGAACTCAAAGGTTTTATGTAAACTCCGGCCCGTGCCTATTACAAATACCGAGAAACTTGTTAAATAGGTTGATATTTCGCCATTTTCTACACTGCCACCAGTGGAATACCATCGGCTACCGTCCCATTTATAAACCCCTAAATAACCAGGATCAATTGATAAATTGTCACTTGATAAGGGCAACGTTAATTTTACTGGTTTTTTAAGTTCGATTCCTTCAAATTCGATTTCATATACTTCAGCATTTGCAGAAATATCAGAAGGTAGTATTTGAGGTAAATCTACCTTAGAGATAGAAAATTGGCTTGGGTTATCAACTGCATCTTCTGGCACTTCGATATAAACACCAGCCTCGTGTCTGACAGTACCGCCAGTGCTGGATATGACACTGGCGACATCTGGAATCGTTGTGTCGTTTGTCAGATCAGGAGTTGTTGTATCATTTGCATCAGTGCTTCCTGGGTCACTGGAACCTCCTGATCCTCCGCATGAAATGAGGATAAAAACCGAAGCTACAACGCATAATGTTTTCCATCTCAATCCCGTTGTCATTAAGTTTCTCCTTTTCAATAGTCTTGCTAAGATGAATGCAATAGCAGTATATTTTCCCAATCAGTCAACTAAAAAAAATTAGTAACTATTCAGCAAAAATTTGAAAAGAAAGTCTTTTAAATTGCATATAGATTAAGATCTACTGAGAAAACAGCAATATTCATGCCTGTTTCAAATAGGCGTCCAAAAAAATATTTTTGCTGTAATACCAATGGGTAAAGAGAAAGATACTTTTTCGCAGATTGATATAGTAAGAAAAAAATTTACCCAGTGAGAAGTAATTTATGCAGTTTGTGAGTAATTTTAATAAGCATCACTTCCATTCAAATATACTACATACGGCAATAATGTGCGAAAATCGACAGCCATGTTAAATTGATCTGGACATCTCGATATTTCTATTCCATACTATCCTGGAGTCATTGAACACAGGCGACCAGGAGGTATCGAATGATAACCGTCGAGTTTTCCGAACAGGACCTTAAAGCTATCGCCTATGAGCGTTTTCACCACCCGGTGCCCCGCGTACAGCGCAGGATGGAGGTGTTGTGGCTCAAAAGCCAGGGCCTTTCACACCAGCGCATTGCGAAGCTGGCCGGGGTTTGCGGCAATGCCGTGACCAAGTACCTGAAGATGTACATTCTTTCGACAAGCATTTCCTCGAATGGTTTTTGGGACACCTGTTCGACCACTTCGGTCAGAAATGAAAACAAGAATCCATTGTACTTGTATCGACTACCCGGCCGACCTTGTGAGGTGTGTGTGATATGATGTTTCACCAAGATTGGATTGTTATGGCATCGATAATCTCTCAATAGTGAACCATAACGCCATGCTAATTTCCGGATTCTTTCACAAAGCGCTGCGTATCCGTGTGCGTGATACCCGGAACGATAGAAATCTGCATCCTTCAGGATATCAGACATTTCATCATCCAGCTTTAGTTTTCCGTTTTCTGCCAGAGTCATTACAATGGCTGCACTGAACGGTTTGGTTAACGAGGCGATATGATATGAGGTAGTTGCTGTTGCGGGAATCTGCTTTTCGATGTCGGCATAGCCGAAGCCTTTTTTAAACACAACTTCCTGTTCACGCAATACAGCTACGGACATGCCTGGGATGTGTAAACTTTTTCGTAAATTGTCGAGCTTGTTTTCGAAGCGTTGAAATGGAAGTGCCTTGTCAGGTTGAGGTGCTACGGTTGTTCTGGCAGGAGCGCAAGCAACAATGATAGAAGCCACGGTTAGCAGTTGTATAAATCTTAAACATCTTTGTAGAAAAACAGGCTTATTTTTCATTTTAGCCAGCTTTGACTAACGATCGTTTGATGTGTGCATCTAGCAATTGGACATCATAAGCTTACTTTGGTGCCACCCGTACCGTTAAGCCATTGTGCAATTTCGGCCGCTACAAAATCGATCCTGAGCTTAGGAATCCATATAGAAGATTTCACCAAAGATAAACACTGGCTTTTTTTCCAATGATTTCAAGGTCAAAATGTTTGTTGCACGCCCTATTGGCAACACCATAACAGACATGCAGCGGCAATAAATGCTCTTCTCTGGGGTGGCAAAATCTAGCCGATGGCGCTTTCTCCCAATTTACCAATCGGTGGGTTCTTTCATTTTCTCCGAGGTTTCGATCTGAACATGTGTCATTCAACCACCCCATGAAGGCCTCGTTTTTCACTTCCATCTCAGCTGTTCTGGGAGCAAAAAAGGCGTTCATGTTATGGAAAGAAAATCCAGAACCGATCACAAGCAGATTTTTATACTCTAATCCCGATAATGCATTGCCGATATTTATGTGTTCTCTCGGATCTAAACTATTCAGCAATGACAGTTGAATACAAGGCACATCAGCCTCCGGGTACATGATTTTCAACGGCACAAACAGACCATGATCGAAACCCCTTTTATCATCAAGGGCAGATTTTATGCCCTTGGAGCGCAAAGCCGAAAAAATGGTTTGCGCAAGGTCGGGTTGCCCAGGTGCCGGGTACTGAACCTCATAAGCCTGCTCTGGAAACCCATAGTAATCATAGATTAAGGGGGGATTAGCGGCCTTCGTAATAGTCGGCATCGCCTCCTCCCAGTGTGCACTGATGAGAAGAATAGCAGATGGTTTTGAAATTGTAGCGGCAATCATTTTCAAATTATCGACCATCTCCTTATGCCCATTATCTCCCAGCAAAGGCATTGGCCCGGCTCCATGTGAAAGATACAAAACTGTATGACGGGACTTATTGCGAATATTATCCATGATATTTTTACCTATCCTTATCGTTATTAACAAATGAACGTGTGGCTTGGCGAGCAAGCTCTGCGGCCATTTTCATAAGGTTGTCCACATTTTCAAGGCCCTCAAAAAAGCGTTCCGGGATATCGCACAAGAAATGGTTTAACAATACCTTGTGTTTACTTGCCAAAAAATTGAAAACAAAATAAATACATTATCTTACAGATACGAAATGGAAAGATGAACTGAACAGGTAGTAAAGCAGGGTGAATCTACTTCCATGGCTCACCCTGCTTCCCATACAAATTGGATGGCTAAGCGAGGGTTTTGCTGGGTTTGAAAGTTATGGCATTGCGACCCTTGATTTTAATTTGTTCGCCGGTCTTGGGATTACGACCCATTCGGGTTTTTCGATAGACATTTTTAAACGTCCCGAATCCCACCAGTGTGACCTTGCTGTTCCTTTTCTTGAGTCCCGTTTTGATGCCATCAAGTGCAGATTCAAAGGCAAATTTGGCGGTGGATTTGGGAATGTCAGCGTCCTTGGCAATTTTTGCGATCAGTTCAGCTTTGGTCATGGGGCCTCCTTAGTATGATTATGGATTGACGGTTCTCTATATAGATGGCAGAGGGTCTCAACCTTCAGTCACCAGCACGACTTTCCCGATGTTTTTTCGTGCCTCGATATAAGTATGAGCTTCGCTGACCTGTTCGAAAGGAAAGGATCTATCTACATGCGGTCGTATCCAACCTTCTTCAACGCCTCTGAGGATTTCATGCATCCATTCAGATATTTTCTCTCTTTCCCTCCACATGTGACCAAAATTCACGCCAAATACACTTTTGTTGGCATTCATCAATCGTAATGGGTTGTACCAAGGGATATTCAGGAGTAGTCTAGCAAATTGGATCACTTTTCCAGCGCTTGACTCGGTCACGGTAGAAACACCGAACATGCCCAAACGCCCTGTTGATCGAAGCGCTTTATAGCTCTTTTTCCAATTTTTCCCACCGATCGGGTCGATGATCAGTTCCACGCCCTTGCCGTATGTTAGATCCAAGACAACGGAAAGAAAATCCTGATTGCGGTAGTCGATGGGATAGTTCAGACCCCTATCTTTTAAAAATGAATGCTTGCCTGCACTGGATGTTCCGTAGGTAGTGGCCCCGAGATGGAGGGCAATATCCAAGGCGGCCAAACCAACACCGCCACCAGCATTATGAATGAGCACAGATTCTCCCTTTTTCAGGCCGCCCATGACATGTACGAGTTGATATGCAGTAAGATAATTAACGGGTATGGCGGCAGCTCTTTCAAAATCAAGCGACTCTGGAATCGGGAACACAGCCTTTTCCGAAACGCAGACCTTGTCTGAATAGCCATTGAACCGGGTCAAAGCAAAAACAGGTCTACCGACTCTTGAAGGATCGGCACCTTGGCCTACGGATTCAATCACACCAGACACGTCATATCCGACAACACAAGGAGGTTTGGGGGCATCCGGATACAACCCCTTTCTTGCAAGAATATCGGCGAAGTTGATGCCAATTGCCTTGACCTTGATGAGCACTTCACCTGAAGAAGGTGTTGGATCAGGTTTTTCATGTATTTTCAATACGTCGGTATCACCATGCTTAGTGATTACGATTTGTTGCATAAAGGGTCTCCGTGATCCTTTTTTCGGTTCGTCGAGCGGTAAAGAATGATCTTACTTTCAGCGATCCACTCGCTCTTTCAACTCCTTTCCCGCCTTAAAGAAAGGCAGCTTCTTTGGTTTGATTTTGACCCGTTCACCTGTTTTTGGGTTGCGACCGGTATAGGACCTGTATTCTTTGACGAAAAAGGAGCACAATCCGCGGATTTCAACACGGTTTCCTTTAGCCAAGGCATCTGCCATTTCATTGAAAAGGATTCCCACTACAGCGGCAGCCTGTGGTTTGTTCAGGTCCGTTGCGTCTTTCAGTGCCTCGATCAGCTCAAGTTTGTTCATGGAACCGGCGCTCCTGAAGATCTTTGCTTGGGATTGATAGGGGGTTATTTTGATGAAGAATAAACTCTGAAGAATAAATCTGTCAATAATTAAAGTGCGTTATCCATGATTGTATGGAAAAGGTAGCCTTTTTTGCATTATGTTGAGCTGGAAGGAAGTGTTATGGAGAAACCATTCTTATGAAACAGGAGATTGCTATATCAGTCTCATTGATTTCTTTAATCTATTAACTGATGCAATCACATATACAAATTAAAATATAAAAAACAAATAGTTAGCATCTAAGGCAAATGTCTTTAGAGGTGAATATTTTGTCGCTGAATATTCAAAAAAAATGGAACCGGAGCTGAAGGTGGTGCGATGGGGGCCAATCACTTGGTGTGACTGGCTTGGCAACTGGGTGCCGATTGCGGTGCTCCGGTGTAACTTGATTGTAAGGATCGCCAGGCATCAATTCAAGGTGTTGTCCATAAGCCCTCCACGGACTCAGGGCGCTTCTTTGCCGCCCCAGGATCCTTTGAAGCCACGAAAAAGGCAGAGCCCCGTAAGAGGCTCTGCCGTGTACCGCCATGTCAGCGGTTTTGATATCTGCTGCCTATTTTTCGAAGCTCTGCCGTCAAGCATGCCTTCAGATCTTACAGGTGGCTTCTGATGCACGACCAGGTATGCATTTGTTGATGAAGTAACCCAGGGTAATCAGTGTGATGGCTGTTCCAATCATTTGACACCGTCCTTTCAGTTAGCCTGCAACGTCGATTCCAGGATCGCATCCCAGGTGCTTGTCTTTATTGTCACACTCAAAGTTTTTTTCGCGCGTATCGACATGTCCTTCGTTTTTGTCGTCGCTGTAGTCCTGCACTTTATCTTCGGCCATGGTATCACCTCATTGATTGGTTGTTATTGGGTGTGTTTCGTCTTTCTTCCTACAAAGATACGGCATCAAGCGATTAAGACAATGTGAGCCGGTTGGCTGGTGGATGGTAGGTGAAAGCTAACAGTTGGTTTAGGCGGGCTTGTTGCCTGGGCTGAGATGGCCTAACCCCAGGGTGTCGCAATTGAATCCGAATTTTCCAGGCAGGGGAAAATGCCAAATGCCAACGATAGAGGGCAACTTGGAATGGATGACGAAATGGGCAAGGATGTGATGCACCAGATCTGGTAGGTGCTATGGAAGACACACCGGGTAAGGTGTGTAAAGTAAACAGGTAGGTATTCCGTAACCCTTTGACCTATACCGTTGAAGATATCATAGGGATGTGGATATGTTTCTGCGGATAGGGAAGAGATGAAAATAGGGGCCGACGGAACAACAATCGCAAAAAACAGGAAGCTTGCCGCCCGCCTCTGAGCTAAGGGCAGCGTTTTCGGTTGGACTTTTGATGGTCTATTCTATGCATCCCTCCCTGGGCGGGTGATATCGACCCAGGGTGCACCGCGTCGCGGCGACCCTGGGCTGCGGAGTAGTATGTTCAAATTTTCATCACGTGCGATTCAACGGGTTACCGCATCGTGATTGTGACCTTCTCGATCTCGCCCGTGAACCGGAACGGCGGCTTGTAATCGAACGTTACCGGTTGGCCGCTGTCCTCGCCAATCCCGAAAGTGTCGACGCCGAAGCGACCACCGACCGTTGCCTCCATCTTGCCCGTGGACATCAACTTACCATTGACTTTGAGGGTGATCGCGGCCGGACCGCCGGGTTTTTTTCCCTGGTAATCGAACACGACCTCGAGCGTGGCCTCACCGGCGGGAACAGGCACGTTACCCTTCACGATTGTATGGTCCTCGAAGTAGTTGTAGTCGAAAACTGGCACCCCCTTATCGAGGTAAAGCACGATGCCGGCTGCGACACCGCCGAACGCCATCACGGCTCCTTCGGTCTTCTCGCCTTCGGTTTTTACCTTGGCGGTCAGGGTCCAGGAGTTGTTCTTCATCGGCGGTGCAGCAGGCTCGGCAATCCGCGTAGCACCAGCGAAGTAAGTGAAGGTGTTCGAGCCGAGAGCGGCACCCGGTACGGGAGGTTTGGGAACTGCCAGTCGTGCCGAGCCGCGGTCGTCAAACGGATACACGTCGTGCTTCTTGGCGACCTCGTCGAACTTCGCCTTCATCTGGGCGAGCTTATCGGGCATCGCGTTTGCCAGGTCGTTGGCCTCGGAAAAGTCCTCATTGAGGTTGTAGAGTTCCCAGCGGTCGTTCTCCCAGTGGCCGGGCGCAAGGTCCTGCCGCCACGGAAGCGTATGCTGCGCATTGGCCTTCCAGCCATCCTCGTAGATCGAGCGGTTGGTGAAGATCTCGAAATACTGCTCGGAGCGACCCTTGAAGTTCGGGTCGGTGAAGCTGGCGAGGAAGGACTTGCCGGCCAGCGGTTTCTGCGCGATGCCATCGACGGTTTTGGGCATGGGAAGGTGCGCCGCCTCAAGAATCGTGGGCACGACGTCGACCACGTGCAGGAAGGCGTCGCGGGGCTTATCGTCGTGATTTATCTGGGCCGGCCAGTTCACCACCATCGGGTTGCGGGTGCCTCCCAGGTGCGAGGCGACCTGCTTGACCCACTGAAACGGCGTGTTGCCCGCCCACGCCCAGCCGACCGGATAGTGCGGTTCGGACTCGGGGCCACCGAGCTTGTCGAGGTTGGCGAGAACCTCGTCGAGCTCCGTTGACAGCCCGTTGAGGTTCATAATTTCATTGAGCGTGCCGTCCATGCCGCCCTCGGCGGAGGCGCCGTTGTCGCCGGCGATGTAGATCACCAGCGTGTTGTCGGCATCGGGCAGTTCCTTGACCGCGTCGAGCAACCGGCCGACCTCGTAATCGGTGAAGGCGAAATAGCCGGCGAAGTTCTCCATCAGCGCCGTATAGACTTTCTTCTGCTTGTCACTGAGCGTATCCCAGGGTATGACCCAGTCGGGACGCGGCGTGAGTTTGGTACCCGGTGGGATGATGCCCATTTCCAGTTGATTCTTGTAAACGATCTCGCGGTATTTCTCCCAGCCCATGTCGAACTTGCCCTTGAACTGCTCGCGCCACTTAGCGGTAACGTGGTGTGGGGCGTGCATGGCGCCGGGGGCGAAGTACATGAAGAACGGCTTATCCGGTGCGACCGACTTCGAGAATCTCATTCGCGCGATCGCGCGGTCGGTCATATCGGTCATGAAATGGTAGCCTTCCTCGGGGGACTTGTTCGGGTCAACCGGCGTCGTGTTCTCGAAGATAACCGGATAGTATTGGTGCGTCTCGCCGGCGTTGAAGCCGTAGAAGTAGTCGAATCCCATCCCCGTGGGCCAGCGCTCGAAGGGCCCGGCGACCGTGGTCTCCCAGTCGGGGGTGTTGTGATTCTTGCCGTACCACCAGGTCGCATAGCCATTGCCCTGCAAAATCCGTCCGATCGTTACCGTACTCTTCGGAAGCATGGTCGAGTAGTTGGGGAACCCCGTCGCCCATTCCATAAGGAAGCCGTTGCCGGACTCGTGGTGGTTGCGGCCGGTCAGCAGTGCGGCCCGCGTGGGGCCGCAAATCGCGGTTGTGTGAAACTGATTGTAACGAATTCCTTCCGAAGCGAGTTTGTCAAGATGCGGCGTGGGAATGAGTCCTCCGAATGTCGAAGTCTGGCCGAAGCCTACATCATCGAGCAGGATGACGATGACGTTGGGCGCACCGTCTGGGGCGGAGGGGGGTTTTGGCCAGTCAGGTTCGGATTCTTTGTAGGTTTTGGCGATTTTACCCTCGAAAGGAGAGAGTGGAATCGGTAACGTGCTGCGGTTCGGCCACTGAGTTGCCCCGACTGTAGCGGCCAGAACCAGGGTGGCGGCCACGAGCAGGCTAATAACGGCGATCCGTTCTCTTTTCATCTTAGTTTCCTTTTTACCTAAGCAAAAAAGGTATTGAGGTTCCTGATTAATATTTTCTCAGCGATCAGCCCACTACTGTCATTGGAAACAGACCCGGCGTCGACATATCGTTGGAAATCATCACAGGAAAATCGAATTTCAGTCATAGGCCACTAAGGCTCTGACCTAACTGTCAACCATTATTGCAATGTTTTAGTGCAAGATGCCCAGTTATTTAGAAAAATGGTAATATGGAACATTAAATGATTTGATAGAAAAACAGGAACGATAGAGCGTAAGATGTTCCCATAAAATTAATTGGTTAATTTGGAATTGTCAAATTAAAGTCAACGGTTTTGCATTGAGCGACGATATGGATTAAAAACTGAAACAGAAAGCAGCAGGAAGAACAAGGATCCTGATCTTAGGAACCTATGCGACCCGCCAATGATCGGAAAACCGGAGGTTTATGGATGTCGTGCATTCTCCTGTAGGAAGTTTTTTCTTTTTAATTTTTAAAATAATGCTCAATATGCGCCAGTGGAAGATATATCATAAAAACTGAAGCTATCTGCCCTTGGCTTAGCGGAAGATTACCACCGAATTTAAGTATCAGAGATCACGTCAAATTTGCATTTAGCAACTGGGTATCATAGGCTTACCTTGGGTGCTACCCTTATCGTGAACCCTTTAACCCAAGGAGGTCGGCCATCAAACTTTCCAAAGCAGCCAAAATCTGGATCGATTACCACAAAACCCATTCGAAAAAAAATACGGTGCGATCCTACCGGGCCATCATCGAACGGTTTGTCCAGGAATTCGGTGACGGCTCCGTCGAGCAAGTCACCCCGGAACAAATTCTAACCCACCTGTACCGCCTCACCGAAGGCAACAAACCCTACACCAAACGGATCCGCTTTTCCCAACTCTCGTCCTTTTTCTATTTCGTGCGCAACAATATCGATCCCGAGCTTCGTAATCCATGCGATAGACCCATGATCCGCAAGCTTTATAGAGAAAGGGTGCCTTTGCGATAGAAAATCATCGAGCAGGAAACCATCGACGAGATTATTTTTCGCACCACAAAGGTCCGTAATCGATTGATCCTCGAGCTGATGGCCCGCGGCGGCATGCGAATCGGTGAAGTGCTTTAGCTGCGACTGGGAGATCTGCAGGACCGAAACCTGGTCCTTCGTGAACCCAAAAGCGGCAAGGAATACGAATTCGTGTTCATCCCTCAGAAAGTGGCGGATCGACTACGTGAATACGCGCTGTAGGTGTGCAATGCGTCCGGTGATCGGATATTTCCGATTTCATATGAGGCAGCCCGAATGATAGTGATCAAATCTGGAAAACTGGTTGGCATCAAACTGCGGCCACATGATCTGCACCGTCATTCGGCAACTTTTACATCTCGATCTGGCGTGCCTATCGAAATTATTTCAAAAATTATCCTCCGGCACGCCAATATTTCGACCACACAAAGGTATCTGGGAACCATTAGTGATGTAGAAGCTATTCGTTGGATTGAGAACTTCTACCGCTAAAGCAAAGGGGTGAAGCCAGTTGTCGGTTTCACCCCATTCATACTTGCCAGTAAAGATATGCTGAACAAAGCGTTGATTTTATCGGGAAACGGGAGCCACAACATGTTGTATGAAGTGGCTTATTATTTTGAATTTATTTACATAAATGTCTATAGCAGCTATCCCGCGATTCATGTTTCGTGAGGTGCGTTCTGGCTAACATGAACTGCATGGAAGGCACGAACGAGGCTTCATTGCATTGTTCGAGTTCAAGCCATTGTTCTGCGTCTATTTCCTGTCGGCTCAAATGGCTATGGTTCAGCCTAAGGTACCATATATACCTTTTTTCGCAATATTGGGTAAAAGTAAACATAGAGGGAAATCCCACCACTGGAATAACTAATACCTAAAATTAACCTAAATTACAGTTATATATAAACATGGGCGAAAATTGTTTAGCCAGCAGCTTTAGAAGTTTTTTGTTGTGTGATACCTAATAATCAGTGTGATTATAAATAATATGGGGATTTTTCCCTCAAAATTTGAATTCGGAAAGACTCATATGGTATAAAAAATAAACCCGCAGGGGCCTCTTTAACAAATCTCTCAGGAACCTAATGGACATAAATCGGACCAGTGCTGCAAAGAGCCTTGCATTATAAGCAGCGTTAACAGGCCACCACCCTCTACCATTACAGGAATGTCGGCCATTAAAAAATCACCCAATCCGAAAAAAGGCAAAAAAAAACCGGCGGTAACCAAACAACCGGAACCGCGGCCCTCGAGAACACAGAGCGCGTTTCCTATCGTCGGGATCGGCGCATCGGCCGGAGGGCTTGAGGCTTTAGAACGGTTCTTAAAGCACGTGCCCCAAGGCAGCGGCATGGCCTTTGTCATCGTCCAGCATCTGGACCCGACCCACAAAGGCATCATGGTGGAACTGCTCCAGCGTAAGACCCCCATGCCGGTCGTCCAGGTCAGGGACCGCCACAAAGTCGCGCCGGACCATGTCTATGTGATCCCGCCCAATAAAGACATGTCGATTCTGCACGGAGTGCTGCACCTGCTTGCCCCGGCTGCACCCCGCGGACTGCGCCTGCCGATCGATTTCTTTTTTCGCTCCCTGGCCGATGACTGCCAGGCGCGAAGCATCGGCGTCATCCTGTCGGGGATGGGCTCGGACGGCACATTGGGCCTAAGGGCCATCAAGGAGAAAGCCGGGGTGGTTTTTGTACAGGCGCCGGCTTCGGCCAAGTTCGAGGGCATGCCCAGAAGTGCCATCGACGCCGGCCTGGCCGACGTGGTCGCGCCGGCTGAAGAGTTGCCGAGCAGGATCAGCAGCTATTTAAAGCACGCCCCTCTTGCCGGCCAGTCCGATCTGGACCGGGCGGGCAAATCCCTGAGCGCCCTGGAAAAGGTTATTATCCTGCTCCGGGCCCAGACCGGCCACGATTTTTCACTGTACAAAAAGAGCACCATCTACCGCCGTGTCGAGCGGCGCATGGGCCTGCACCAGATTGACAAGCTGGTTTCCTATGTCCGGTTTTTGCGCGAGAATCCCCAGGAAATCGAGCTGCTCTTCAAAGAACTTCTGATCGGGGTCACCAGTTTTTTCCGCGACTCGCCGGCGTGGGAGCAGTTAAAAGATAAGGTCGTGCCGGCCCTGCTGGCGACCCAACCCAAAGGCGGGGCGATAAGGGCCTGGACGTCAGGCTGTTCCACGGGCGAAGAAGCCTATTCCTTGGCCATGGTTTTCAAGGAGGCGGTGGAGAAAATCAATCCTACCGGAAACTTTTCGCTGCAGGTCTTTGCCACTGACCTGGATCGGGATGCCATTGACAAGGCACGCGCAGGCCTCTATCCGGACAACATCGCCGCTGACATCTCCGCGGAGCGCCTGCGCCGGTTCTTTGTTAAGGACGATCACGGCTACCGGGTGGCCAAAGAGATCCGTGAAATGGTGATCTTTGCTCCCCAGAACATGATCATGGACCCGCCCTTTACCAAACTCGACCTGCTGCTCTGCCGCAACCTGCTGATTTACCTGGACCAGGGAGTACAAAAAAAGCTCATCCCCCTCTTTCACTACAGCCTAAACCCCGGCGGCGTCCTGTTCCTGGGCAACTCGGAGACCATCGGCGCCTTTACCGATCTGTTTGCCCCGCTGGCCAAAAAAGCGCGCATCTTCCGGCGGCTCGATTCTGCCCTGGCGGCGGAGCCGGTCGAATTTCCCTCCGCCTTTGTGCCCTATCAGCCGGCAGTTGCCAGCGCTCAGCCCCAGGCGCAGGCTGACGGTGCCAACCTTCAGGCCCTGGCCGACCAGCTTTTGTTGCGGCACTATTGCCCGGCGGCCGCGTTGGCCAACGACGAAGGCGATATCCTGTATATCAGCGGACGCACGGGCAAATACCTGGAGCCGGCGGCAGGCAAGGCCAACTGGAACCTTTTTGCCATGGCGCGTGAGGGGCTGCGCTACGAGCTGAACAGTGTCTGGCAAAAGGCGCTGCGTCAAAAGACCGCGGCCAGCCTAAAGGGCGTGAAAGTTGGAACCAACGGTGGGATACAGTCCGTTGACATCACCGTTGAGCCGATTAGCAAACCTGCAGCCCTGCAAGGGATGGTGCTGGTTGTCCTTACGGACGTGACCACGCCTCTTGACACCAAAACCACCAGCAAAGCCAAGCGGGCTTCCAGCTGTGGCGACACTCTGGCGGTGATGCAACGTCAACTCCAGCAGGCCCGCGAGGAGATACAGACCTGTCGCGAACAGATGCAGACCTCCCAGGAAGAGCTCAAATCCACCAACGAGGAGTTGCAGTCCGCCAACGAAGAGCTGCAGAGCACCAACGAGGAACTGACCACCTCCAAGGAAGAGATGCAATCGCTTAATGAGGAACTGCAGACGGTCAACCACGAACTGCAAGCCAAGGTGGACGAGCTGTCGTGGGCCAACAACGACATGAAGAACCTGCTCAACAGCACCGAGATCGCCACGCTGTTTCTGGACGATGATCTCAACGTGCGCCGATTCACCACCCAGACCACCAGCATCATCAAGCTGATCGCCGCCGACGTGGGCCGGCCGATCACCGACATCGCCACTGATTTGGACTACGCAGGACTGGCCGCGGATGCGAAAGAGGTGTTGCGCACCCTGGTCTTCATCGAGAAGCAGGTTGCCACACGCGACAAGCGCTGGTTCTTGGTGCGCATTATGCCCTATCGCACCTTGGAGAACCGGATCGACGGTGTGGTGATCACCTTTTTGAACATCACCGTGGCTAAGACGTTGGAGATCGAACTGCGCCAGGCACAGTCGGAGACGGACAAACGCGTGACCAAAGGGACATCATGAAAAAAGAGCCCAACGCTTGCCCGGACGCCGCCGCGCTGCGTCGCCGGGCAGAAGCGCGGCTGCGGGCGGCTGAGACCAAAGGCGTCCCGGCCCGGAAAGAAGCCGATACCCGGCGGCTCGTGCACGAGCTGCATGTGCATCAGATCGAGCTGGAGATGCAAAACGAAGCGCTGCGTGAGTCGCGGGCGCAGGTGGAGGCGGTGCTGGAGCGATACACCGAACTGTACGACTTTGCCCCAGTGAGTTACTTGACCCTTGGACGCGACGGGTCGATCCGCCAGGTAAATTTGACCGCGGCCAACCTTTTGGGGGTAGAACGCGCTCGGTTGCCGAAGCGGCGTTTTGAGCTTTTCATTAAAACACCAGAGCGGGCAGGCTTCCAAACCTTCCTGGCCAAAGTACTTTCGAGCCACACCGAAGAGGTTTGCGAGGTGGCGCTGCTGAAGAAAGATAAGGGGCCCTGCAGCGTCCAGATTGCCGCCATCGTGTCCCAGGACCGTCGGGAATACCGCGTCACGATGGTAGACATCACCGGGCGCAAGCTGATCGAGCGCACACAAATGTTCCTGTTGAATTCAAGCTGGTCGATCTCAGGCGAGGATTTTTTCAGTGCGCTGGCGCGCTACCTGGCCGAAACGCTGGACATGGACTATGCCTGCATCGATCGTCTGGAGGGGGGCGGCCTGGACGCCAAGACCGAGGCCGTCTACGTTGACGGCAAGTTCGAGGATAACTTGGTCTATGCTCTTAAAGACACCCCTTGCGGCGACGTTCTGGGAAAAACGATTTGTTCATTTCCAGGGATGTGCGCCGTTTGTATCCCCGGGATGTGGCCCTCCAGCAGATGGGGGCCGAGTGCTATGTCGGAACTACCTTGTGGGATTCTCACGGGAAACCCATCGGTCTGATCGCCGTTATCGGGAAGCAACCGCGGGACAATCTCAGCCTGGCGGAAGCGATGCTGAGGTTGGTGGCCATACGCGCGGCCGGTGAACTGGAGCGACGACAGGCGGAGGCCGAAATGAAACGTCTGGCCAGTTTTCCCATGCTAAACCCCAGACCTGTCGTTGAAGTGGATGTGACCGGGCGCGTGCATTTCTGCAACCACGCCGCCGAGCAGATCTTACCTGGCCTTAGTGAGCGAGGGCCGAAGCATCCGTGGCTTGCGGATTGGGAATTGGTGATGGGCCACCTGATCGAAAGCCCGGACAAGTCCATGGTGCGCGAAGTGCCCATCGATGAAAAATGGTACCAGCAAACGATTCATATCGTGCAGGATGACCAGCGCATACGTATCTATGGGGCGGACATCACTGCGCGCAGGCAGGCCAGCGAAGCGCTGCTCAAAGCCTATGCTGAAGTGGAAAAGCGCGTTGTCGAACGGACAGCTGAACTCGTCCGATCCGATAAGGAATTAGCTCTGGAAATACAGAGAAGAAAACAGGTGGAAGACGAACTGCGCCGTAACACATTAGAACTAAAAGATAAAGCCATTGGTCTTGAAGAAGCCAACGTGGCGTTGAAAGTTTTGCTCAGGGAAATAGGAGCGGAAAAAAACGAACTTGAAGAAAAAGTGTTGCTGAACATCAACCAACTGATTTTCCCATATTTGGAAAAACTTAAACAAAGAAAAGCGGATGTTAAAATGAAGGCTTATTTAGACATCCTGGAATCCAATCTCAACGAAATCGTATCGCCATTGGTGTGTAACCTGGGGTCCAAATTCTTGCGGTTTTCGCATACGGAACTTCAAAGTTTCCATTCTCGTGCAACAGTCCACCAGCACCGAGGCAATAGCAGCGATCATGGGCCTGGCGCAAAGCACGATCGATTTTCATAGGAACAATATCAGGAGCAAGTTGGGCATAAGAGATAAGAAGATGAAACTTGATGACTTGCTGAACCTCCCTAAAATAATATCTGGTGTAGCCCCATATTACCCTCATAACCTTCCAATCTTGAGTTATCCCGGCACGAAGGTAAAATAGCGAGTAAGATAAGATGCGGAGTCGAGCCGCCGTTCCGTCCTATTCTGGTTTCATCACCACGGTTACTGCCTGATCCTCCTCGATGGACAAAACCTGGTTTGAACTTGGCCATTGCAAATGCATTGCCTTCAAGGAGAAATGACACGAGGTAAAAATGGCTGATATCATAAAGGATAATATTGAGATGTATATCAGGGAACTGATCTCAAAGGAATTAGATCCCCACCGTAAAGAAGAAAAGGTTCTTTGGGATACACGAAAACAAAGGGAGATGGTCTGGACGACAAAAGGGAAAAGAGAGATAAAGGCATCCACCGAGGCACCAACGGTTATCGCTTGACGTATTCCGTCATCACAACACGCATCTATCGTTTGGTGTCATGCCTGCAATCATCTTTACCGTTCACTCCCGTATCGCTTCCTCTATGCAATGCCGCGTTATCCAAAGGAGGAAAGATGACATCCTCTCCATGTAGAACATGTTCTAAAATTAGCATGCCCAAAGATTTATGTATGAAAGACTGCAAAAAAATAAAGGCAATTCAGAAGCTTCAACAACATATGCACGCACCGCCTTATGCAAGGGGGATAAACTCAGACTCAACCCCCTTCAGAGTCGCAGAATCATTTACCTCAGAAGGCTGGTTAGTAATTAATCTTCATTAGCCGCGGGGGGAATTTAAATACCCCATCCAACAGGCTTTATTCCTTAACATTCCGGAAGCCGTTTTTAGGGCTGCTGGTGGAGGAGAAAAACATGGTGATGAATTCAATAGTCAATATCCTTGTTGTAGATGATAATGAATTGATAAGAGAAATGGTCTGCTTGCTTCTTTCATCCCTGGGTTACTTGCCACCCCGACTCAGGATGCGACCGAAGCGATCGATTGTATGAATAACAATGATAGTTTCCAATTGGTGCTGACTGATATCAACATGCCCCAAATAGACGGTTGGGAACTCGCTCTTCACATAAAGGATCTTATTCCCGGAGTACCAGTCGTTGCCCTCACCGGCGAAGCGCCTAACGTAATTTTACCCAAACTCCCCGGCAGCGGAATTGATCACGCCCTTTTTAAACCAATTAAATTGGAGGTTTTAAGGGATGCAATGTCGAGCATCCTGCAATCACACTGGATTAGTTCAGCCAGTTAGCAGACATGCAGAGCTCTGATAATTAGCCGCAGAGGTAAAAGATTACATGTCGGTACTTTAGGCAAATAGAAAATATTCAACAA
>CAVOIA010000020.1:0-211387 GCA_963695845.1 uncultured delta proteobacterium
GAGGAAGCCTATCGGCAGGTCAGCCATAGTGCATCCTTGTTCAAGGGTGTACTCTGCTGGCTTGGTAAATAGGCCAACCAGATGTTAAACACAAAAGAGGCTGAGGTAGATGGCTACATTTCTTTATCGTCTCGCGATCGCTTGTTGGGTTGGTGGAGCAGCTCTTTTCACTTTTGTCCTTACCCCAACCATCTTCAAATCATTTAACCGCGATGTAGCAGGAGGAATTGTAGGCGTTCTATTTCCGGGATACTTCAAATGGGGCTTGGTTTGCGGAGTGATTGCTCTTGCAACAATTTTTATGACATCGACTGTCAAACACAAAACGATTTGTGCAGTTATTATTGCACTTATGCTTGCCATTACCTCGATTCAGGCATTGGTGATTGAGCCCAAGGCAACAGCCTTAAAAAATGCAATCCCTTCGTTTGAAACTACCCCAAAAGATGATCCGCTTCGAGTCCAATTCAGAAAATTGCATGGAGTGTCAGCAGCGAGTAACCTAATTGTTATCGGTGGCGGTATCGCTTTAATTGTGCTACTTTAAAATGCGAATCCGATGTGTTTCCCGCAACACCTCCCAGATCCGGTGCATGACATCCTGCTCATTTCGTCATCCTTTCCAAGTCTGGCCCCTGATACAGACATCGAAGTCATATTGAAGGTAGGGAACCTTATCCTCGTCCAGGTTGGCGATGATCGCCTTTTCCTTCAGGGGCATGTCTTCCAGTATGTCTTGGACGATTTGGTCTATATTTTCGGGAGTTATGCATAATTTTCCCCGCCGGCGGTTCAAATTATCTGCTTCAGTGAACCTCTCCAGCATTGCGAAGGTCCCACATCGATCCTTGCCAGTTGCTGATGTATCCGCAGTCATCGCAAACCGGACACCACCACATGATCCTATAATCTTCGGGATCGAAGTCGGCTTCGATTATGCCAGTGCATGGTTTCCTACCGGGACGCCGGCGGCAACGGACTTGGTATTCCGGTAGAGGAATTAATTCAGGCCTTGATGCCATGGCAACAATTGCAACGATGTGATCAGCAAGTTTTCGGGCTGGTCCTTTGGGTGCAGCAATTTCCCCATTTTCGTTAAGAAAGACTTTTAGGTTCGTATACCATGTGTCGCCCATTGCGGCGATCTCCTATTTGGCCCAAAATTTCTGATTGTCTATGTGGGGAAAGCTATAACGCTATCTGAAAAATTCTGGTCCTGTTGCAATATCAGGCATCTTAGGCCATCACAACCCAGACTTCAAGCCCGTCCACAGATATTGGTAGCTTCCAACTACCACCCTGCAGCCAACCGGCTCACATTGTCTAAATCTCTTGATGCTGTATTTTTTGACTATGAAAAACGGAACACAACCAACAACACAACAACAAACCAGTGAGGTGATACCATGGCCGAAAATAAAGTTCAGGATTACACTGATGACAAAAGTGAAGGACACGTTGATACTCGCGAAGCAAATTTCGAGTGTGAAAAAAAAGATGAGAACCTGGGATGTGACATGGGAATCGATGTTGCGGGTTAACTGAAAGGAGAGTGCACTGTGATAGGAACCGCAATTATACTCATAACGTTTGTCTACTTTATCAACAAGTGTATAGACGGTTGCACATCAGTAGCTACCTGTAAGACTTAAGGGAACGTTACACGGCAGAGCTTCGAAAAATTAGGCAACAAAATTAAAATCCGCTGACATGGGCGGTACACGGCAGAGCCTCTAACGGGGCTCTGCCTTTTTGCTTAAGTGCCCCTTATGCATAGCCGGTCAGGTCTTATTATTGGGTTAGAGCGGAGCACCGCAACAGGCACACCGTTTCCAAGCCAGTCACTAATTTGTGATTGGCCCCACCGCACCACCCTCAACTCCGGTTCCGATATTTCTGACCTGCTGGTTAACGATATAGAAAACCAATGGTTCCAACGCTACTGAATCTGTCCACATAATTTTTGGAAATTCCTAAAGATACCGGGCCACCAAAAGGCAGCCCGGTGAGGAGGAGGGTGAAATGAAGGTATCGTTTAGTCGATTGGGTTCCCTGTTGCCGAAACAAGGGGCAACGGAGTGCCCGATCACTATGTCGCACCTTACTCCGCAATAGTTACGCGAAAATGACACCAAAATTACCGGATGGTCATCAAACTTTTCCTTTCGATATTGCCGGCAATCTGGGACAATCCGGTCTATCTTCATTGCATTTTCGCTGAATTTCGATGCAATTTCAGGTGTTTCTAAGAGCATTTTTTCAGCAGCGGGAAGGTTGTATCCAATGATACCAGTTGCTATAGTGTAACGCTGTATCCAGCAGTAATTACAATTAAATTAAACTTCTAGGCGTTTTGTGACTATTTGATGCGCTTCTCCACCGGGAAAAATTCAATGCCTCGGGTCGGGTCGAAGTTCATCCAGTCCCTCGTCGGATGCATCGCAAAATTGAACAGGGCACGACAGACCCCCTCGCAGGGTTGGAAAATGGATTGTTTGGCTAAGGGTGAATCAAATCTTGGGATGCTAACGCATTACGTCTGGTAACTACACAATTACAATGATTTATGGTGCGGCAAGTGCCATTTACATATCTTGATTTTCACGAAAAATCCGGCAGGCTTCCTTATGGCGTCTATTACAATATTTGACAGGGCTGGCCAACGCAAGGTAATCTCAATACATCACCACTTAGATCCAAATAAAAATAGGGTATTGAAAACACCACCTCTATAGCAACAATTCGTTCTACATCTTAATGAAATGATATCCTAAATTCTGATAAAAGGAGGACATGATGGCAATTACGGTTTTTATCCAACGCAAATTTAGCGACAATGAAAAAGCAGCCAAGCTGGCCCCACTGATCGTAGAAATCCGATCTCTGGCAACGATTCAGCCTGGTTACATTACCGGCAAGACATTTCGCTGTTTAGACTGTCCCGGGGAATACATAGTTATAAGCACCTGGAACAGCATTGACGACTGGAACAACTGGCTACATAGCAAACAACGTATGGCACTTCAAAAACAGGTCGATGATCTGCTTGGCGAGGTAACGCAGTATCGGATATACGAACCCCTAGTTGGTGGAATTATCCCTCAATTTCAAGTTGTGGTGGAATGAGTCGAATGGTCGACAAGAATTAACGCTACCTTAATTATAGTCTTCTTTTAACTTTTTTAACTACTGTTCTTCATTGCTGCCGGAAAGCGTTATCGCTACTGCTACTATGGCGATGCTATAAGTTATTCAGATGCCTAATGGAGATCACCGGTTTTAGTAAAGGCCACAGAGCCAAGATACGCCAAATTATAGAGATGGAACCAGAGAAATAAATGGAAAAGCCATCAGATCTGACAAACACTCTGAAGTTTACACCCGATCAGTCTTTTGATCTTTCCCCTGACAAGCTTTTGAAGATAATAAATAATCTTCCGGGGTTGGTTTATTGTGTTCGCAATGATGATAGCTGGACCATTGAATTTATCAGCCAAGGGAATGAAAATCTTCACGGTTGTTCAATAAACCAGCCTATCGATTCGTCTCTCTTACATTGCCAGAACAGAATTCACCCAGAGGACTTGCCACGTATCCGTAAATTTGTTGATTTGGCATTGGATGCCCATAAGCCCTTCCAGATTGTTTTCAGAGCCAAAACTGCCAGCGGCGATTATAAATGGCTATACGAACGCGGAAGTGGGGTTTATGACGAAACTGGCAACTTAATTTATATTGTAGGCTTTGCCATTGATTTTACGCAGCGGAAGCAGGCAGAAGAAAGACTTCACCAGGAAATTTACCGATTACGATCCAGTGTGTTGGAAAATTCGGGTTTTAGATCTTTGGTGGGAAAAAGCATTGCCATGCAGAGCGTTTATGATTTCATTATCAAATCGGCTGCAACTGATTCCAATGTTATTATATATGGAGAATCTGGTTCAGGAAAGGAACTAGTTGCCCGGGAGATCCATGCCTGCAGCAAGCGACATCAGGCAAATATTGTTACGGTCAATTGCGGTGCCATTCCAGAAAGTCTTTTAGAGGCAGAGTTCTTCGGATACCGAAAAGGATCGTTCACAGGCGCAGTAGCCGACAAGGAGGGATTCATCGCGGCGGCTAATGGGGGAACCCTTTTTCTGGACGAGGTGGGTGAGATCAGCCAAGCCATGCAAGTTAAGCTCTTGCGGGTTCTGCAATCTAAAGAGTACATGCCACTTGGAAGTAATAAACCAGAAAAAGTTGACTTCAGACTTATTTCAGCTACCAATAAAGATATGCAGACAGAAGTGAAAAATGGAAATATACGAAAGGATTTCTATTATCGAATTCATGTTCTTGCGGTTAATTTGCCTCCTTTACGAAACCGAAAAGAAGACATCCCGCTTTTGGTTCATCATTTTATCAATCTAAAAACGAGCGGTAAAAGTGCGCCGGTGTTTTCAGATAAAGATATGATAAAATTTTTAAAATACGATTGGCCAGGGAATGTTAGGGAACTAGAAAATGCGGTGGAAAGGCATCTGGCCATGATTGAGACGGATTTTTTGTCGATAGAAAACTTTTCCCAACAAAACAATGATCAACCAATAAACTTCACGTCGATGCCAGATGAGCAGTCACTACCCAAAATGGTAGAGGCGCTTGAAAAACGAGTAATATTCCAAACACTGAAAAAATGTCTATGGAATCGATCCCAAACCGCAGCAGCATTGGGGGTCGATCGAAAAACACTGTACAACAAAATAAAAGCCTACCACCTTGACAAACTAAAAGCGCAATAAAAAAATCTAATTTTTATCAACTCGGGTGGATTACCACCGGTCAATTCTAATTTATTGGATGAATGAAACCAGCCCCCATAAATCGGTCGATTTATCAACTTCCCAAGCCCTTTGAAGCAGGCCATCCAATTGATTACTGGGTATCAGACCTGCTGTAAGCCACTTGAATTTATCTGACATTTTTTCTGGTGTCCATCCATGCTCCTTAAATGACAAACCAGCCTCTTGAATAGTTGATGTGACTTTTTTCCCATCATTCAGGGAGATAGAAACACGTCCGAAAAATCCACCTTTTGGATCTCCTTTAGCGTGCAGCTGGCATAATTCATCGAATTCTGGGGTTACGGTTATTTTCACTTTGCGGGCAATATCTTGAAGCAGCGGGTCCTTCAAGCGGCTATCAGATGTCTGTTGCGGTCCTACTTGACCGTCAACAAGCATGGCGGCCACCGGCCAAGCGATATTGAATTGAGCCTCCTCCGTATTTTTCGGCAGGTCGGAAAACAATTTAGCTGCTTCTTCAAACGTTTCTACGTGTATGCTGCTTATTTCCGATGGATGAAACTGATGCGCACGAATCAATTCTCTGGCGCCTTTGGCAGCCGGATGAGCCCACCCGCAGCAGGCGAGCCCTTTTTGCTTCCAACTCACACCTTCTGTCATAATGAAATTCTCACCAATATCCTTGACCCAGTTTTGGTATTTTTCCGCTTCCAACAAGGAGGGAATACCAGTAAAGCCTCTTACGGCAAGCTGGGCAGCAGAAATCCCGGTGACACAGGCCCAAGCGATAGCGTGTTTTACCATTGCTGGGTTGGCAACGTCTCGCATCATGGGCGCATTCGGGGCATGATAATCAGCGATCCCCAAAGCGTGCCAGCACTGTTCGGGCGACAATTGCATTAGATTGGCAGCTGTTGCAGCACATGCAACGGCCCCCCAAGATCCGCAGGCCTGATATACCTGGTGGTCATCGTGCCAGCACCGTCCCATCCGATGAGCGACTTCATATCCAACGATCATTGCGGTCAAAAGCTGCGCCCCACTTCGGCCGAGCGATTCCGCCATAGCGAAAGCCGTCGGAAAGATCTGGGCGCCTGCATGCCCCCAGGCGTAACGTGCGCTGTCATCAGCGTCCACCCCATTTGCAGCCGCCCCATTGGCCAATGCTGCTCCAAGAGCCGACGTTTTCATCTGTTTCAAAAACACAGTGGCATCGGTTCCCGGCAAGAGCGTGCTGGAATAATCAGCACAGATCCGACTGACAGGTGTCTGGGTTCCGGCCAGAGCTGCGCCCAGACTGTCAACGAAACACATTTTTGCTTTTTGCCTGACGGATCCAGGAATGTCTGACCACTTTGTTTTTGATACAAATCCAGATACTTTTGAATGCTGCATCATTTATTTTCCAGATAAGAAATGATTATTCCAGAGCCGACCTTCAGCACAATACAGAGATGGGCTGGGTTGGTTTGTTGAAATACACACGACTACATTTGAGCATTTTTTATGCCACGTTATATTTTTCAAAATTACACTGGGAATTGGGGAAATTTTTCTCAGCTATACCTCAAAAGACTAAGAAACGATTAAATATATCTACAAAACTTATTGAAATAATAAAAAATCTCTACTTTTGAGAAATTATTACACATTTCCAGGAAATTTTACCCATCGGATCTATAGAGATTGTCAGAGATTGTCCAGTGATCCCTTCAACTAAGTCAAAGATCATTACCATACCCAATAAAGGAATTCGGGAAACCCACACCCGAAATGTTTTCGCCTTAAATTCCACATAATATGGTCTAGAAAATTCGTTTTCCTCTCAAACGGCATATTTTTTGATCATTATGATAAGGATACGCGGCGCAGCTCACCGCTGTTCCTGTTAAATCGGGCAGGAGATGTTGCTTGGGATACCATCCGAAAATCGTTAACAATAGGAGGCCGTTATGAAAGCAGAGGCAAGTATTCATCCAGCTATCCAGGATCTAAAAATTGATATGGACAAAGGGAAAATATCGCGGCGTGAATTCTTAAGGATATCCACCTTACTCGGGCTTTCAGCCGCATCAGCTTTCCAACTGGCAGGATGGACCTTTCCGTCGAAAGCTTTTGCGAGCACGCCACAGCGGGGAGGAATCCTGAAGATCGCGAACCCCTGCCAGAAAATTGGCCATCCAAATGCCCTTCATTTTGGGGCTGCATCAAATGTCATCCGACAGGTCAATGAGTTTCTAACCTATACTGACGAGAACAACATCACCCATCCATTTTTACTGGAAAGTTGGAATGCCAGCGATGATTTAAAAACCTGGACGCTCAACTGCAGAAAAGGAATCAAGTTCAATTCAGGAGGGGAATTTACAGCCGATGATGTGCTGTTCACTTTCAGCCAGTGGCTTAACAAGGATATTGGATCGGGGATGTATGGCATTTTGAGCAGCTATCTCGATAAGAATGGAATCGAAAAGAACGGTGACTATCAAGTGACACTGCATCTAAAACGACCGGAGATCGGTGTGCCAGAACATTTGTTCAGCTATATGGCATTCGTTCTGAATCACCGAACCTTTGAAGGAGATTTTTTAAGATCACCGGATGGCACCGGTCCCTTTATCTTGGAAAAATACATCGAATCCGAAAGAGCCCGGTTCGTGAAACGTCCTGATTACTGGCAGAAAGGTGCAGACGGCACAAGCCTTCCCTACCTTGACGGGATCGACTTTTATGATCTTGGTCAAGATACCGCCCCCTTGATCGCCGCACTTAAATCAAAGGAAATACAAAACATTTATCTGGGGGATGGATTGGCTGCGATAACATTTTACAATGCTTTTAAAAACGATCCGGCTTTTACGATCACGCCGGTGGAAACAACCGGTGTCAAAGTGTTGAGGCTCAGGTCAGATCTCCAACCCTGGGATGACAATCGGGTCCGGATGGCACTGAAGCTGTGCCAAAATCGTGAAAAAATTCAAGCCTTGGCAGCCATGGGCCATGGGCTGATGGGGCATGATACCCATGTCGCCCAAATCCATCCCGAATATTGTTCGAAAGAATTACCCAAATATGACCCGCAAAAAGCCAAAGCCCTGTTGAAAGAAGCTGGATATTCAGACGGTGTCAAGTTCGATCTCGTCGTGCCGAGCGGATGGGAAGATGCCGTCAGGTATGCGGAAATATTGAAACAAGACGCGGAACCCGCTGGGTTTAATATTCAGATCAAAACCACACCAGTGGCTCAATATTGGGAAAAATGGAAGGATTTCCCGGCCGGAATTACGCAATGGGGTGCTCGCCCGCTGGGGACAATGGTACTGAATTTGGCCTATGACATCGATGAGAAAGGTGAGCCAGTCCAATGGAATGAAACCCGCTGGAAGGACCAGGAGTTCCATGAATTACTTAAAAAGGCAAACGGGGTTCTTGATCGTGAAGAGCGGCGCAAGATCTTCTGCCAATTGGAGCAGATCCAAATGGAGCGAGGGTCTATAGGCATCTCATGGTGGGAACGAACTTGGTTGATTGCGGCTAAACAAGTCCACGGTATAGTACCACACCCAACAACTTACCTAATGCTTCACAATGCTTGGATGGAGAAAACCGCCTGATGCTTTGAAAACAAACTGATATTGCTACCCATCGGGTAAGGACGACACATGCCAAGTTTGATCCCAATGTTGACGGCAGACGACCTGAATCTCATTCACGCCTCTACCCTGCGGGTGCTTGGTGAGGAGGGGGTGTTGTTTCGGAATGAAGAAGCGATTGCCCTCTTCAAAAAGCATGGTTTTAAGATCAACGGATATCGGGTTCTCATCAATGAAGATCAGGCTAATTCAGCGTTGAGCACGGTACCACATACATTCAATCTGAAAGCATTTAACCATGAAAATTCATTAACAATTGATACAAAGTCAATCTGTTTTGTACCAGGCTGTGGGGCACCATACATTTCAGACACAAATGGTGTGAGGCGGAAAGGAACACTGGCCGACTACATCAAGTTCTGTCAACTGGTACATACATCAGATGTGATTGATTTAAGTGGTTTCTTGATGGTCGATATCTGTGACCGGCCGGCTGCAAGCGCCCATTTGTACATGCTGTACAGCACAATGTGTCTGTGTGACAAACCCTACCTGGGTTTTCCGAGTACCCGACGGGCTACCGATGACTCCATCGCCATGGCACGTATTGTCTGGGGGGATTCCCTGCCGCCGGTCATGATGGTGCTGATCAATGGCATGGCTCCAATGCAGTTCAGTGATGAGATGGCCTATGCGTTGATGGCGTTCGCGAAAGCCGGACAGCCGCTGATCATCACCGGCGGTGGAATCATGGGGGCCACCGCACCGATACGGCTGCCGGGGTTGCTGGTGATCCAGAATGCCGCCATCCTGGCGGCCATTGTACTGACCCAACTGATAAATCCCGGAGCTCCGGTGGTTTACGGCGCGACCGGCACAAGCATGGATATGCGATCCGGGGCATACCTGACAGCACAGCCGGAATTCAGTATGGCTGCGGGTCTGGGAGCCCAGGTCGCCCGGTTTTATGACATTCCCTGTCGTGGGGGCGGCGCCGTTACGGATTCACATCTGCCGGACATCCAGGCCGGTATGGAATCGGCGCTAACGCTTGCCGCCGCCATAGACAGCGGCATCAACGTCATCCTGCTGGCCTGCGGCATGCTGGGAACCCTGATGGCCATGAGTTTCGAGAAGTTCATCACTGATGAAACATTGTGTAGTCTGCTTAAATTCATGACAAAAGCGATAACGATCAGTGATGAAACCATCGACCTGAAATCGATTTTTGAAGTGGGTGCTGGAGGAGCGTACATCACCCATCCCCAAACTTTTTTGCATTGTCGTACGGCCTTTTACCAGTCAGCGCTGATCAATTCCACGGAATATAACGACTGGTGCCGGATGGGCAGACGAAGGATGGAAGATGCAGCGGCGGTCACGCTGAGTAAGCGCTTTGATTTATATAAACATCCTGAAATGGACAGCGGGGTTAAAAAGGCGCTCGAGCGGTATATTGATAAGAACAAATGAACTGAACTACGTGTTGGCAATACGCCAACTGAAAGGAAGAATAGTGATGTTTTCACCAAAATTGACCGTCTGCGGATCCGGGAATGCCGGCGTCGCGATTGCTGCTGATTGTGCTCTGGCCGTCTTGGATGTCTCCCTGTACGAATTGCCGCAATTAACAGAAAACATCGAGCCTGTTCTTCGGCACGGTGGAATTCAGGTAACCCCAGAGTCCGAAACATCCTGTGGTAAAACCGGATTTGCGAAGCTTGTCACCGCCACGACGGATGCTTCCGAAGCTGTAACCAACGCAGACGTGATCATGATCACCGTGCCCGCCATGTATCACACGGTGTTCTGGGATGCCATTGAGCCCCACCTGAGGGAAGGACAAATCGTTTTGTTCAACACCGGATATTACGGCAGTCTGCGACACGCGATGAAAAGAAACCGTTTGCCAGTAAAGGTCACACTTGCCGAGTCCAACATCATGCCCTATCTAAGCGCCAAAAATGAGCATAATACTCACATTATCCGATACAAAAGAAGTTTTCGGATCGCCTCTTTTCCAGGCAAAGACATTCAAACCGTCTATGACGTCGCCAAAAGAATATACCCGCAATACGAACGAGTGGATCATGTATTGGATACCAATATCGCCTCCAGCGGCAACCCGGCCTTTCATCCCACCTTGATTATCCCCGTGGCCGGTTTCTATTTCGACCGTTATATGGGTGGGAAAATGTACAGTGATTCTACTGCCATGGCCGGCCGTCTCATCCGGGCATATGATGACGAACGAAAGCAATTGTCCGGTTTTCTGGGGAGCCCTTATTTTCAGACAACCGAAGAATTCGAATCGAGAACATATGAATATGAAGGCAAGGATATCATTGAGATGCTGCGCAAATCAAACCACATCGATTGGTATGCCCCTGCGGCTTATATCAAGCAGGTTGTGGAGGAAGATTTGCTTTATGCTTATATACCTATGGTACTGCTGGGTGAGCAACTCGGGCTGAAACTGCCCGCCACCAGGGCCATGGTGGAAATATTGGGTGTGATGCTCGGAGAAGACTATTGGTCCAGGGGCATTCAACCGGAGCAGTTGGGAATCGCCGGAATGAACAAAGATGCGCTTCTCAGATATCTGATCGAAGGGGTTTCATTATGATCTGTGCGTCCAGGACGAAAAGCCGCTCAGTAGGGATGCGGATTCTGACCGAGGATCAGATCTGGGAAATCAAACAGGCGGCATTCGATATCATTGAAAAGGTCGGGTTCAAGTGCGGTCATGTTCAGGTCAAGAAAATGATGATTCAAACGGGGGCCTGGGTAGCAAAGGACCGCATAAGAATACCCAAGTATATTGTCCAGCAGTGCCTGACAACAGCGCCTAAAGGCTGGACCATCTATGACAGGAACGGCCGAAGGGCAATGGAGGTGGAGGGGAAAAAGAGCTATTACGGCACCTCTACCGCTAGTCCCAAATACCGTGACCCCTTTACCGGAGCGATCAGACCCACCGGTATCAAAGACATCGAAATAGCCGCCAAAGTGGCAGATGCATGTGACCACATTGACTTCGTCATGCCCATGGGATCCGCACAAGATGTTCCCGAATCGGCGGCTGACGTCTACGAAATATCGGCCATGTTGGCCAACACCACCAAACCAGCCGTCTGTTGGAGTTATTCGCCCTTGGGATGTGAATATGTTTATGAAATGGCTGAAGTCATTGCCGGGGGGCGGGACCAATTGAGAGAAAAGCCATTTCTCATTCTCTACCCCGAAGCGATTGCTCCGCTGTTTTTTCCGGATGATGTGGTGGATCGGATTCTGATTGCCGCGGACCGCTTCATGCCTCAGCTGCCGGGTTCCACGGTCTCGGCCGGGGCCACGGGCCCTGTGACCCTTGCGGGTATGCTGGCTCAGATCACGGCCGAAGCTCTCATTCATATCACCATCGCCCAGCTCAGAAAACCGGGCTGCCCGGTGGCCATGAGCGGTAACGTGGGCATTTTGGACATGAAAACGACCCTAATGACCATGGGCGCTCCAGAGAACAGTCTGGGAATCGCAGCCCAGGCAGAAGTGGCTCAGTCCTTTGAGCTGCCCACCTGGGGCCTGGCCGGAGCCACAGACGCAAAGAGACTGGATGCTCAGGCTGGGCTGGAAGGCGCCTTTTCGATCCTCGCCCAAGGGTTGTCAGGCTTGAATCTTATTCATGACGTCGGGTACATGGCCTCCGGCATGGTCTGCTCGCTTGAGCAATTGGTCTTGGGCAATGAAATCATCGGCATGACCAAAAGGTTTGTGGAAGGGATTGCCGTTACAAAGGACACCCTGGCCCGCCAGATCATCGAGGACGTCGGCCCCGGCGGACACTTCATCACCCAAAGGCACACCCTGGATCATTTCAAACAGGAGTTGTCGACATCGAAACTGCTCAACCGCCAGACCTTGGACGATTGGGAACTAGCAGGCCAGCCCACCATGGAAGATCGGGTCAAAGAGGAGATTCGCTCCATTATGCAAACACACAAACCCGATTCGTTGAGCGACAAGGTGGTCGCAGAACTGGAACGACTGAAAATGCAGGCAGAAAAGGAAATGCAAGCGAGACATTAAGCCGACCCAACCAGAAACAGTCTTCATCATTGTTCAGGGAGAAATAAAATGGTTGAACGACCACGGATTACCGTCTGCGGAGCGGGAAATGCAGGCGTGTCGATTGCTGCGGATTGCTCCCTCAAAGGATTCGATGTCACATTGTTTGAGCTGGAAAAACAGGCCTCACAAATAAAACCCATTTTGGAGGCTGGGGGTATTGAAGTTTCTGCAACGTCTTCTACGCTATCGGGCAAGACAGGATATGCGGCACTCAAATGCGCCTCCGTCGATCCCCAAGAGGCGACTGCCGGAGCCGATGTCATCATGGTAACCGTGCCCGCCATGTACCACACGGTTTTTTTCGACACCTTGGCGCCTTATGTAAAAGATGATCAGATCATTTTGTTCAACACTTCCTACTGGGCCTGCCTCAGACATGCTAACAAGCTCAAAAAAATCGGTAAAAAGATAATTTTGGCAGAGTCCAACACCATGCCCTATGCTGCTTTCAGAGAATCGGGCAATAAAGTTCACATCAGCCGCAGCAAACAGTTTTTCAACGTGGCATCTTTTCCTGGTAATTCGAATGACGGCGTGTATCGACTCCTCCATAAAATTTATCCACAATTTCAAAAGGCAGCCAATGTTTTTGAAATCGATATCGCCTCGGGAGGCAACCCGGCAATGACGGTGCCTATGGTGTTGCCAGTGGCTGGTTACTATTTCGACCGCTACATGGGCGGAAAATTATACGCGGATGCAACGGCAATGGGAACCCGGCTGATGAAGGCGTACGATGATGATCGGAAAAATCTGGCTGTCCGTTTAGGCTGTCGGAATTATGAATCGCAGTTGGAATATTACACACGCGTATACGGCGCATCTGGTGATGATATGGGGCAGATTATGCGTAAATCTAACCTCATCGACTGGTGGGCGACGAGCGACTATATCAAGCAGCTGATCGAAGAAGATATCGTATATGCGTATGTCCCGATGGTTCGGCTGTCCGAAGCCTTGGAAATTAAAATCGGTGCGACTGCGGCCATGGTTGAACTCATGGGATTGATGCTGAACGAGGACTACTGGCGCAAGGGCGCTTCGTTGGACGATATGGGCCTGGCAGGATTGAATCTGTCTCAAATCAAACAGTTTGTGATGACTGGTCAGTGAGATGCCGACAATCAAGGCGCCTGAAATGAGAAAGAGTCATCAGGGAACGTTTCAAAATCAAACATTTTACCACGGGCATGTAAAAGCGCACATCGCAAAATTTAGTCGACGGTGCTTTTTCAACCACTTGTTAATACCGCATAAGTTTAGAGACCGTGTTGCCTGCTAATACCCGCGCCGCAAACAGGCCATCCCAATGAAACACCTTGGAAATATTATCCACATCGATCTGTCGAAAAAAAGCTATCGGACTCTGGTTTTTGATAATGCTCTTGCTGAAACCGTATTGGGCGGCTTTGGGTTCAACACCTGGTATCTTTACAACAACTTGACCCGCAACACACGTGCTTTGGGGCCTGAGAACACCTTGATTGTTTCCATAGGGCTGTTAACGGGAACGGCAGCCCCAGCGTCCTCAAGAATTCATATAAGTGCTAAATCCCCTTTGTCAGGACTTATGGGCAGCTCCAACGTAGGGGGAAACATTGGAACGCTCTTACGTTCATTGGGGATCGCGGCGCTGATAATCCATGGGAAGTCGAAAAGCCCCGTTGCCCTCTTGGTGGATCAATCGGGTGTATCCTTCCGCCCCGGGGAGGATCTGTGGGGTTTGGATACGCGGCAGGTGGCATCGGTTCTGAGAAGAGGTCGGAAAAACCGGCTTACGGAAATTCTCTCCATTGGCATCGCGGGAGAAAACCAGGTCCCATTTGCCTGTATCATGAACGGAACAGATCATGCCGCAGGCCGCACTGGCTTGGGGGCGGTCATGGGATCCAAAAACCTTAAGGCCATTCTGGTCCAAGGGGTTAAAACCCCATTGAGAAGCTCTTCCGCTGAAAAGAGCGTGATCAGGAACTATATCGACAAAGTTAAAGCCGGCCAGCCGATTTTTGACGATTTTTCAATCACCGGCAGCTCCGGTCATATCCAATGGCTCAATGACAGCGGGCAGCTCGGAACAAAAAACTATCGTGAAGGCCAATTTGGTGGCGTTGAAAAAATCGACGGCAAATCATTGCTGGGATATGTGACGAAAAAAAGCGCCTGCCACCGGTGTCCGGTACGTTGCAAGGCGGAAATAAAGATCAACGACGGTCGGCACGACGGATTTACAGGCGGGCGTCCGGAGTATGAAACCGTGATCAACATGGGCTCCTTGTGTGGACTTGATGATCCGGACGAGCTTATGTATCTGGCCAACCTTTCGAATATACTCGGCATGGATACAATAACCACCGGCTCGATCATCGCATTCGCCATGGATTTGTATGACCGAGGGATCATTACCAAGCGCGATACGAATGGCTTGGACCTCACCTGGGGAAACGCAAAAGCCATGGAGTGCCTCATGCACCAGATCGCCCGTCGAGAAGGGTTTGGAGCAATTCTTTCGCTCGGCGTAAAAACGGCGGCCCAAGTCATTGGCAAGGGGTCGGAAAAACATGCATATCACAGCAAAGGGGTTGAAATCTATGGTTCAGATCCCAGGGGCAGCAAGGCCATAGCGCTGGCTTATACCGTATCCCTGCGAGGAGGTGATTTTACCAGTGTATATCCGATCCCCGCTTTCAGGTACACGCCTGAAAAGGCTCAAATTGAATTCGGCACCGCGGCGGCAATCGATCCGCGTGTTCCGGATGGGAAAGGGATTCTGGTTAAAAATTGCCTTATCGTATCGGCGGTGGTCGATTCTTTAGGGCTGTGTAAGGTACCCGCCTTATCCATTATTGCTGATTTTAAGCTGGAAAACGCGCATAGTCTGATCCAGGCCTTTTCCGGTTTGGAGCTTTCAACAAATGAGCTTTTAACCATTGGGGAGCGTATAGTGAATATGGAAAAAATATTCAATCTGGTAAACGGTGCAACTAGGGAAGATGACAATCTTCCAGAAATGTTCCAACGGCAAAGCTTGTATGAAGGCCCAGCCAAGGGAATGAAACTGACAGACTTGTCGACTATGGTGAGCGATTTTTACCGTGCCATGGGGTGGGACGATAAAGGGGTGCCCAACCCACAAACTCTTAAAAGGCTATCACTAAAAATAATTGATTAATGCGGCAACAATTCTTGCGATTCCAGTTTTAGCGTATTTAAAAAAAAACCATAAAAACACTCTCATTTCATCAACCAGATAAGGAAAAAGTATTGGACGATTTTCAACTTTTGATAGACCTTCATAAAAATGCAAACAGGCAGGGTCCAGGGGGTGATGCCGAGTCCAAGAAAGCGCTGAGCCTGGCAACGATAGACCAAGCTGCGCCATTAAAAATTGCCGACATCGGCTGCGGCACAGGGGCTTCCACCTTGTTGCTGGCCCGCTTATTGGACGCTCGAATTACGGCAGCGGACTTCCTTCAAGATTTTCTTGACGTGCTTGAAGGCAGGGCAGAACGTTTGGGGCTTTCCGATAAAGTAACGACCCTTTGCTGCTCGATGGACAATCTGCCGTTTGGCGATGAGGAATATGACGTCATCTGGTCCGAGGGAGCGATATACAATATCGGTTTTGAAAAGGGCGTAAAGGACTGGAAGCGTTTTCTCAAAACAGGCGGAATGATGGTCGTTTCGGAGATCACTTGGCTAACGAATGACCGCCCGCCTGAACTTCAGGAATATTGGCAAAACGAATATCCGGAAATAGATACGGCATCTTCAAAGATAGAAAGTATGGAAAATAACGGCTATTCACCGGTTGCCTACTTTGTTTTACCGGAGCATTGCTGGTTGGATAATTATTATCGACCTATGCAGGACGGTTTTGAAGCGTTTCTAAAGCGGAACGGTAACAGTGAAAAAGCACAGGCAATCGTGAATGCCGAAAAAAAAGAAATTGCTCTGTATGAGAAATACAAAGCTCATTACAGCTATGGTGTCTATATTGCCAGAAAATTAGTTTAGTTGTTATCGGAGGCAAGCTTGAAGGTTAGAAGAGCTGATATAAATGATCTGGATCAACTTGCAGAATTCACCGCAGCAGAAGCGCGAGAAGCTTAGGGACACGAAAAGGATACGAAGACATTAAGCGACGGAATCAAAGCGGCACTTGATGACCGTTCAATTGCCATGTATTGGGTGCTAATGGATCAGCACAATGAACCGGTAGGAAGCGCATCTGCGTTGAAAGAGTGGAGTGATTGGAACGCAGGATATTATTGGTGGATTCAAAACATGTACATTAAACCTGATTATGGCGTAAAAGAGTATATGAACCTGCTGATAGATGCGATTGGATCAGAAATGAAGGAACAAAATGGCTTGGAATTAAGGCTTTATGTACATGAGAATAATCAAGCGGCAATACGGGCTTACAAAAAAGCGAATTTCGCTTTTTCCAAATGCAGGATCATGATCCAATAATAGCAGGTAAAAATCAGGCTGAATGACGAATAAATAAGACAGCAGCAAAGGTGCTGCCTACGATATCCATTTGCTAAATGCATATTTGATGTATTCCTTGACATTTATGGGGTCTGGCTATCTGCGGTTAAGCCAAGGACAAATCGCTTTTGTTTTAAAGATCTATCCTTTACTCTTCCTCTCCCGCTGAGTGTTATATGAAATCTCGGATGAATCGTTTCAAGACCCTTTTGGCAGCAATCGCGTCGTTTATATCAACGCTCTCTTCATGATGATGGCTTAGGCCATCCTTGCAGCGTACGAAAAGCATGGCCACCGGACATAGTGCTGCCATGGCCAAGGCATCATGCCCCGCTCCGCTATACATCTTTATCGGAGGAATATTTTCTTTCAGGATTGCAGCCTCAAGCTTTCGGACAAGGACGTCGTCACAAATCAATCCCTCTTGGCTGTAGAGCAGCTCGCTGTTAACAGCAAAACCTGCATCTACCAAACGGGTAGTGAGCATCGATAGTGCCTTTCTTGCCCGAAGCCTGACATCCTTGTAGGGTGATCGCAGTTCAATTGTGAGATTGGCGGATTCAGGAATGACATTGACACTGTTAGGTCCGATTTCGATCTTTCCGACGACTCCGGTCATGTCCTCAGTTTCCTTGCAATAGGTATCAACCCATTGCACGTAAAGGCTTGCGGCAACCAACGCATCTTTTCTTAAATGCATTGGGACAGTCCCGGCATGACCAGCCTGCCCTTTGATGGACACGGCATGACGCTCGATCCCTGTGATGGAACTTACAACACCTACAGGCAAGTTTTGATTTTCGAGTACCGGCCCCTGTTCGATGTGTGCCTCAATGTATCCCAGGGCGTTCTTCTGATCACGGGCAATCGATGGAATTTTTTCTGGATTCAATCCAAAATCATGTAGTGCCTCGGCTATGCTCATGCCTTGATCGTCTCTCGCACTGAGAGCGCTCTCATCAAAGGTGCCTGACAATGCCTTGGACCCCAACAGCGTCGAGTTGAACCGGGTACCCTCTTCGTCTCCGAAGGCAACGACTTCAACATTGAAAGGAAGGTTTATGTCTCGCAGTTCGTAAACCGCGGACAACGCAAGAAGAATTCCAAGCATACCGTCAAACCGGCCGCCATTTGGGACAGTGTCCTGGTGCGATCCGATATAGAGCACATTGTCAGATACGTTTGAAATCTTCCTCCCAACCAGATTTCCGGTATCATCAAGATGTATTCGAAGTCCACATTCGGCCATGAGCGAGCGTAAATAGCCGAGAAGTCGACGGTGTTCCTCAGTCAGGAAAAAGCGACTAACGCCTGGACCCGGCAAAGAAAACCTCGCCGCTGTTTCCAACCAATCAAACAGAGGGGCATCGTTCATTACTTGCTTCCAAATTTTGAATAATTGATTCTTGTTGGAATGCCGTCATAGAAGGCTTTGAAGGGTGGGCTTTGATAATGGCAGTATACCTCCCATAGCTTTTCCAGGGTATTACCAGGGGCATAGTCAACGCGAACGTCAAGCGGAGGCTTGTCAAAATAATCTACCTTGATGGCGGAGGAAATCAATCCTCGCGAATCGCCTCCAGCCGTTGTTCCCGCCCGTAAAGCCTCGAACAATCTTAAGGGGACTGGTTTATCCATGTTGTCCCTGACCGCCGCTAGCATGGCGGCAGCAACACCGGCCTTAGCCAAAAAGTTGCCTCCGGCGACGATGCCTTTGTCCGACACAATCTCTATGACTTTTTCGTTTTTTTTACCGGTCCAGCCAGTGGCGTTGCCGTGGTGGTCAACTATGAGGCATTGTCTGAACTCACGCCCTTCATCATTAGCGATAAGTTGTTGCAAAACCTCTTGCGCACTGCAGCTTTTCCTTAATAAATTCAAGCCCCTTTCTCCGTATAGCCAATTTGTGTAGGCCCCCTGGGTTGTCAATGCACCTACCCCTGCTTCCGCATGCGGGACATAGGCACCGACGGCAGCCATACCTGTTGCCGTTGCAACACCTGCTGTTCCAGTTTCCATATCGAATACGAGTACTGACAGTGTCATTTTTTAGTTTAACCGTTAATAGGTTTTGTTTTCCTTATTTATACCTATAAAATAGTTGTTAAATCATATTAATAGTGTTAATTAAACAGGAAATTGGTAAATTGTCGAGTATAATTTTTAGACACCCTCACACCGATGGCAAAATTGGTACAAACAAAAAGGAGGAAAATCCGTGAAACAGCTACTAAAAAACGCATTGATTCTTATTGGATTCCTTTGTGTCGTGTTTGCTGCGGGTGCTGTCAAAGCTGCTACCCCACCTGATGTTCTAGTCGTTGGGCAAATAGCTGAGCCAAAGTCGATTGACCCACATGCTGTAACCGCAATCAATGATTTTCGCATCCTGATGAATGTCTATGATGGCCTCGTCAAGTATAAGAGTGGAAAGCTCGAAGTGGAACCGTCATTGGCAACATCGTGGACCATAAGCGGAGACGGCCTTGTCTACACCTTTCAGCTTAGGGAAGGCGTCAAATTCCATGATGGAAGCGAACTAGACGCCGAAGCCGTCAAGTTCAACTTCGAAAGGATGCTAGACGAAAACCACCCTTATCACCATACTGGACCGTTCCCGCTTTCATTTTTCTTTAGTGCTGTTAAGAAAGTTAACGCCATTGACAAGCATACCGTTGAATTCACCCTTGACGCACCATATGCTCCTTTCCTGTCCAACCTCGCGTACCCGACCGGCCTGATCGCCTCCCCAACGGCCATCAAGAAGTACGAAAAGGATTTTGGCCGTAACCCTGTCGGTACCGGTGCCTTCAAGTTCGCTGAGTGGAAAAGCAACTCTCATGTGATCGTGGAACGCAATGAAGATTACTGGGGGGGCGCCCCTCCGCTAAAGGCCGTCGTCTTCAGGCCCATCACTGACGCCAACACACGAGTTGCAGAGATGCTATCCGGCGGCATCGACATGATGGTGGAAGTTCCCCCCGATTCATTAAGCCAGATGGCAAGTAACGATTCATTCAAAGTTTATGAGCAGGCCGGCCCCCACTTGTGGTTCCTTATATTGAACCTCAAGGAAGGACCATTCAAAGACAAGCGGGTTCGCCAGGCCGTCAATTACGCTATCAACAAGAAAGCGATAGTTGAAAACATCCTTCAGGGAACGGCCGTCGTTGCAGCCGGCCCCACCCCACCGGCATTTGCCTGGGCGCACAACGAAGCCTTGACGCCCTATCCCTACAACCCAGAAAAGGCAGCCGCCCTGATTAAAGAAGCAGGCTATGAAGGATCCGCGCTAAAATTCTATGTTACTGAGGGCGGTTCCGGCATGCTCGACCCCATCGCCATGGGAACGGCCATTCAGGCGGACCTTGCCAAAGTTGGCTTTAGGGTGGAAATCGAAACCTACGAGTGGAATACCTTTCTCGGCAAGGTCAATCCAGGCCTTGAAGGCAAAGCGGACATGGCTCAAATGGCATGGATGACCAACGACCCAGATACCCTCCCGTTCCTTGCCCTTCGCACTGCGGCATGGCCTGACAAGGGTGGTTTCAACTCCGGTTACTACAGCAATCCAAAGGTTGACGAACTCCTTGAGAAGGCACGTCAGGCAACTGACCAAGCAGAAAGAGCCCAACTCTACAAGGAGATGCAAACCATCGTCTACGAAGACGCACCCTGGGCTTTCATCGCCAACTGGAAACAAAACGCTGTTACGTCCAGCGCCGTTAAAAATTTCAACCTAGAGCCCTCTTTTCTGTTGTTACTTCAAGGTGTAAGTAAATAGCTCAATAAAGCAAGATAGCCATATGCACAGGGAGGCGATAAAATCGCCTCCCACATCCTTCGAACCAAGGCCCACATGAGCCATAGACGTCAGAACATCTGTTTTTATGCAATCAAACGGCTTGTGATGGCAGTACCGGTCATTATTGGACTGACCATCATCGTCTTTTTCATAATGGCGTTGATACCCGGCGACCCTGCGACAGCTATTCTTGGCAGTTATGCCACCCCGGAGAATGTCGCCAAATTGAATGAGCAGTTGGGATTGGACAAACCCTTGTGGGAGCAGTACGCTACTTGGGTTGGCAATATGCTCAAAGGCGACTTCGGTCGGTCTTATAACCTGAACCGCGCGGTTATTGACGAAGTACTTGAACGTTTTTCTGCCACCATAGTTCTAGCAGGGACCGCTTTGGTTCTATGTTCCATTTTCGGATTGCTGGCTGGAATCGTTTCCGCTGTCCACCAGTACGGCTTTGTGGACAAGTCAGTGACCTTGGTGGTCCTTGTTGGCATTTCCACTCCGGCTTTCTGGCTCGGCCTGCTCCTGATCCTTCTTTTTGGCGTTCAGTTGAAATGGCTGCCCGTCAGTGGGATGTATGAAATTTATGGGGGTGGCGATTTGGCTGACCTACTAAAGCACCTGATTCTTCCAGCATCAACGCTGGCTTTAGTGGCCACCGGAGTTATCGCCCGATTGACGAGAGCATCCATGCTCGACGTTCTGAGGCAGGATTACATCAGGACCGCCCGGGCAAAAGGCGTTTCGGACAGACGGGTCATCTTCAAGCATGCTTTCAAAGCGGCACTGGTCAGTGTCATCCCTGTTATCGGAATTCAGGCAGGCTTCGTGCTTGGCGGTGCTGTTTATGTTGAAACAGTTTTCCAGTGGCCCGGTATTGGCAGAATGCTCGTCACGGCAATTGCCACGCGTGACATCCTGCTGGTTCAGGGAGGTGTACTCGTGGTTGCGACATGCTACGTCTTTTTTAACCTGTTGGCCGACATCTTCCAGAATCTGGTAGACCCGAGAATTTCATGACAAACGAAGCTCCGAGCAAGCAAGGCAAAAATCGCCGTATTTCAGTTTTCAGGTTGTTGTTGCGTAATCGTTTGGCGGTTTTTGGTCTCGTCGTGCTCGCCGCAATCGTGACCTTATCATTGCTGGCATCGTGGCTACCCCTTGCAGACCCAGATACCACAGACTTAGCCCAACGCTTGAAAAAACCCTTAACCAGTGGGCATTGGCTGGGGACTGACCATCTGGGCCGAGACCTACTATCTCGAATAGTTTGGGGTACCAGGGTCAGTCTTGCTGTCGGATTAACCGCAAGCGTGTTTGCGGCCCTCGTGGGGTCTACTATAGGTATCGTGTCCGGATACCTTGGCGGCCGAACCGACAACCTGCTTATGCGCGGTATCGACATGCTCATGGCCTTCCCCTACATCCTGCTGGCACTGGCCATCGTAGCCGTGCTGGGTCCCGGATTGATGAATGCCCTTTATGCCATTGCAATTGTCAACATACCGTTCTTCGCCCGCAATGTGCGCGGTGTAACGGTCTCCTTTAAACGCAGAGAGTTTATCGATGCCGCCCAGTTATCCGGTAAAAGCAATATCCTAATCCTGTTGACCGAAGTCCTACCCAACGTCTTACCAGTAATCGTCATCACCCTTTCCACCACCATCGGCTGGATGATATTGGAGACCGCAGGCCTGTCCTTCCTTGGACTGGGCGCCCAACCCCCCCAGGCCGACCTGGGCTCGATGCTGGGAGAAGGCAGAAAGCTCATTATCACAGCGCCCCATGTCTCGACCATTCCAGGCTGTGTTATTTTTCTGATCGTCATGAGCATTAATCTGCTTGGCGATGGCATCCGTGATACGCTTGATCCGAGGCTCAAGGCAGGGGCCTTGCAGCGGCCGGCTTTCAGGACGCAAACAGATTTGGCTAAGCGCTCGGCGAACCTCTCGACAACACGAGAGATTTTGACAGTTGAATCCTTGAGCACGGAATTTCACACCGGGACTGGAGTGCTGAAAGCTGTTAGTGCCGTTGACCTGCAACTCTGTCCTGGAGAATGTCTTGGCGTCGTTGGTGAAAGCGGATCTGGCAAATCGGTTACCGCGTTGTCTGTGCTAAGCTTGGTTGCATCGCCTCCTGGCAAGATTGTCGACGGAAAGATCACTTTTGACTCCAGAGATCTTCTTCGGATCAACAATCAGGAGTTGCGGACCATCCGTGGGGGAAGAATCGCGTATATTTTTCAGGACCCACTTTCCACATTGCACCCACTTTACAGTGTGGGGAACCAACTCGTGGAAGCTATCCGCAGCCATCAAATGATAAGCAGGTCCGACGCACTGGGAATGGCTCTGGAATTACTAAAAAAGGTTCAGATCCCCAACGCAGAGATGCGGGCACAGGCCTACCCCTTTCAATTATCAGGCGGCATGCGTCAGAGGGTGGGGATCGCCATGGCACTTGCTAATAACCCAGAAGTCATTATAGCGGACGAACCGACGACCGCATTGGATGTGACAGTCCAAGCAGAGGTGTTGCGTCTCCTCAAGGCACTTGTGGGTGAAAACAGTGTTTCACTAATTTTTATCACGCATGACTTCGGCGTGATCGGGCAATTGTGCGACCGCGTCATCGTCATGTATGCCGGTCAGGTCGTCGAACAAGGCAAAGCGAACGAGGTGCTTCAATCACCCCTGCATCCCTACACGTCCAAGCTCGTCGAATGCGTGCCCAAGCTCGGGCACCCCGACAAAGCTCGGGTGGAGATTCCCGGTATGCCTCCGGCGGTCGACGACTTGCCCGCTGGCTGTTTCTTTGCGCCGCGCTGTGACCTGGTGGCTGATAAATGTAAACTGGGACCGATAGACCTAACTTCATTGGAAAACGGACGAAGCGCCCGATGCCTGAGGGTTTAGGAGACCGGCTCAAGATGAATATGCCACCCCTGGCGCAAGTAAAATCCCTTGTCAAATCTTTTGGCCAAGGCCGATCGATAGTCGGAAGACCAAAGCCGGTAGTTCAGGCAGTCCGGGGGGTGGACCTTACTATCAACCATGGGGAAACGCTTGGGATTGTGGGTGAGTCTGGATGTGGGAAATCAACCCTGGCCAGGATACTGGTGGGACTGGATTCGCCGACATCTGGCGATGTTCTGTTTAAAGGCCAATGCCTAAAGGATCTTAAAAAGAAGGATCGCCATTTGGTTTCCAAAAAGATTCAGTTTGTTTTTCAGGATCCCTTGAGTTCGCTGAATCCCAGGCGAGCTATTAAAGACATACTGCGAACCCCGCTGAAGTATTTGCGTCGACTCAACCCGCGAGAGCAATTGGAAGAGCTTGACCGTTTGATGGAGGTCGTTAACCTGCGGCCGGAATTTTTGTTGCGGTATCCTCATGAATTCTCTGGTGGCCAAGCGCAGAGGATAGGAATCGCCAGGGCTCTGGCAGCACAGCCCGAACTACTCGTCCTGGACGAACCTGTTTCGGCGCTCGACGTCTCTATCCAAGCCCAGGTATTGAACCTGCTATTGGAACTCAAATGCAAATACGAACTGACTTATGTCTTTATCAGTCATGATCTGGCCGTGGTCGAAAACATTTCTGACACCGTCGCTGTGATGTACCTAGGGAAAATTATAGAGCAGGGAAAAACCGCCTCGCTATTTACAAATCCTCGACATCATTATACGAAACTTCTATTGAGCAGTGTTCCCGAACTGGGGAAAAAAATGCTGGGCAAACCCGGCGATGCAATTATGCTCCCGGATCCTTTTAACCCTCCCCTTGGATGCGCTTTTGCTGAACGCTGCAGTGCGGCTAAGGAAAGATGTTTTAAAGAACTTCCCGGGCTTGAATCAGATGCATCCGGGCATGCTTTTGCTTGCTTCTACCCACTAAAACGAATCGCTTGATTGCAGGACACAAATGGGAAAACGTTCAGACGCCATAGCAGTAGAAATCAAAAAATGGATCGTAGAAAAAAATCTGCAATCCGGGCATCGACTCCCTCAGGAAAAAGAATTGACGGAATATTTCAATTCAGCCAAGAGCACTGTCAGAGAGGCGATAAAGGTACTTGAGGCTCAGGGTCTCGTCACCACCAAAACCGGTCCCGGGGGAGGTGCGTTTATAACGGAGATGCCGCAGGAAAAAGCTATTTCGTTATTGTCCAATTTCTTTTACTTCAATACGCTGACCATCAAAGACATCTATCAAATACGAATCCAGTTAGAACCCGAAATGGCCGCGAGTCTTTGCGGCTGCCTCACGCCTGAAGATTTTGAACAGCTGAAAAAAACCATTACCATCTACTCCTCGCCGGTGGCAACGCAGGAAGAGGAATACCAGCAACGGCTTAATGAATTGATGTTCCACGAATGCCTTGCCGATCTCTGCCCCAATCCGTTGCTATCTTTCGTTTGCAAATTCATGCTCAATCTTTTGAAGAATCTTGATTTTTGTCATAAGATTTATCAGAAGCCAAACCAAGAGTTATTCGACACTGGACGGTATTATCAAATGGCCCTTTATGATGCGCTAGAGCAGGAGGATCATAAAAGAGTACGGCAGCTGATGCGCGAACACATGCTTGCGGCGGAAAAAATAATGGTGACCCGGGAGCGTGAACTGAACGGCAGGCTTGAATAGAACCGTGCCATTTCCTCTTTTGATCAAGATTTCGATCCTTCCGTAAGAACAACTCCATAAAATTGAGTGAAAGAGGTTATACATAATCCGCAATTCTTATGAATTATCAGCGAATTCTTAATGAAATCAGCGATAAGGTAAAACCCTTGATTGGAAGTGGTAAGGTAGCTGATTATTATGAAGAAGCCGTGCGGGTGACCAGGCCCTTGATGGAAGCCTCCTCCGGTTATTTCCATGTGCCCGGGAATCATGATTACTACATTACGGACGCCCTGAGCGACAAACGCTTCCAGAGGTATTTCGGTCATACCCTGCAATCCGACATGCCTGAATACCAGGTCGATGATCCATGGCCAACAGTTCGGTTGATAGGCCCCACGCTGGCCGTTATAGCCGTAAACAGTTCCCGTCCCAACCCGCTCCCATGGCGCTCCAGCGGCCGGGTGCCAGATAAACAGCTCAAAGCGCTTGCTAAGCTTTCCGGGGTTCCGGAACTTGCGAAACGACTGGTGTTTGTCATCACTCATTACGCCCCTTTGCTCGCTGACGGCAAACATGACAGCCGGATGCACGGTTTGGTTAATGCCGAAAGCTTCCTTGCCACCTGCGCACGCTTTCCCAAGGCAATTATTCTATGCGGTCATGTACACAATTGTTTTCATGTGCTTTCGCCGAATACGGGGCAGTCAATCTTTTGTGCCGGGAGCGCAACGATGGAGAAGAAAGAGGGCTTTTGATTGTTTATGATCGCAGGTAGTCTCCTAAATGCAATGAAAGGGCAATGGAGCGGCCAGCATATATCAAGAAAGCAGATTCTGGTAATCCAGATGGCAGAAGAAAGAAGTTGCTATTACCAGCTTTTAACCATCAAACGTATGGCCCAGCCCTTATGGCGCTGGGCTTTGGACAGAGCCTGACTGCGCTCCGTCCCACCGGGGCAGTCCAGACGGTGGGGCCACGCTTGGCGCACCACCGTTCGGTTCTGTTTGAATTCAGCCAGCAGGCCTTCTAACTGACGAAGGTCTTTTCAATCTGTTTGTAGCTATCGTCAATTTTTTGTTTGAAAGTCTGGCAAGCTGATTTATAGGTTTCGGTACCCTTCTCAATGGCCTGGCGTCCTTCGGCCGGCAACCAAGTGGCTTGTTCCAACGCTGTTTTGGCCACATGCTCGAACTGGTCTTGAAGCATGGTCATCATATTGTAGGCATTGTTGAATGCGGTCTGATTGAACTCAACCATTTGTTTCAGCATTTGTTTCTGCTCCATGTTCATCTCTCCTTGAATGGTGATGTTGTTTCTTTAGTTTTTAGCCTTGGCGACGGCGCTCTTGGTCTCGGCGGATGCACTCTTGCCCTTTTGGGCAAGGCGCTTCTCCAGGCCGGAAAAACTGTCATCCACATAGGACTTAAAGCGATTACGCTCTGCCTGGCAGGCACTTACCCAGCTTTTAATCGCTTGACGACCATCTTCGGGTACCAGGCTGGTCTGGTTCATCATCGTTTCCACGGCCGCGGCGGCTTGGTCTTGAACCATGGTCACGGCATTGAACCAGCTGTTAAAAGCGGTTTTCTGAAAGTCGATGGCTTGCTTTGTAATTTGGTTATACTCCATCATTTTTGTGTTCCTCCCTGTAATAAAGTTTATTAAATGTGGAAATTGTTGCAGTGCATTATTTGGTTATTGATCTTTATACAACTAAAAATAAGATAAATATAACGGATGTCAATTAATAATTTGTGCATCGCATCATTTTAATTATTTTCCCGGCCACTATGTTGCCTGAGGGTCGGCAATACATCTATTCCAAGGGCATCGACACCATCCGTCCCACGCCTTGGCTTTCGACACTACCAGATTAGAGCCGGCATATCTTAAGAATGATGGCAACAGATTTGTTGTGGGGTTGGTGATGGGATCGGAGAGCAGGGGGGCCAGAGCTGACCTGAATCCTGTGTGTGAATCTGGTAGGTGGAAACGGTTCCAAAATTGGCTGAAATGTGTAAAACAACCAAAAATCTGAAAATTCTAAGTCAAATGGTTACCATATGTTATTGTAATTGGGCATCCTATTTTATGCCACTAAAGTCCGGTTGCGATCTCCGGCCAGGCGGAGGACGAGGTTCAAGCTTTCAGGAAGGTGCGGCAGCGCGGTGATTGGGGCAGATAGCCAGGAGCCTATCCAGATGGATATCACCAGTGGCGGTAGTTGGTGATGAATTGGAAAAAGATTTTATGTGTAACCAGAGGCTTTGACCTTCAACCCGTCAGGGCTATGGGTCAACAAAGATTGACCTCAGCCCCTCACAGAAAGCTCATTGCTTGACCGCCGCCATCCCTTCAGGGGAGTAGCGGTCCCCAAGAACCTTGTCGGCCAAATTATTGAGCGCACGTCGGTCTTCATCGCTAAGCCGGCAGTCAAGCGCTCCCAAATTGGTTTCCAGATTTGCGAGCTTGGTCGTGCCGGGAATGGCGAGAATATGATCCCCTTGGCTCAATACCCAGGCCAAGGCAACCTGCGCTGCAACGCATCCCATTCCAGTGGCAACTTCTTTAATTGCCTCCACCAGTTTGAGGTTGGCCTCGATGTTGCCCGGCTGAAAGCGAGGCTGCATATGGGCCCGGAAATCCGTCTCGCTGGTAGGCCGATCGCTGGCCGAATTATAGCGGCCCGTCAACATCCCCCGACCCAAAGGCGAGTATGCGACCAAGCTGATGTTCAGCGCCACGCAGGTAGGGAGGATGTCCCGTTCGACATCCCGACTAAAAATCGAATACTCGGTTTGAAGGGCGGCAATGGGATAAACGGTATTCGCCCGCTTAATCGTCTCAGCTGAAGCCTCCGACAACCCCACAGCCATGATTTTGCCTTCTTGAACCAATTTCGCCATCTCACTCACCGTCTCTTCGATCGGGATAGATGGATCCACACGGTGGAGATAGTACAAATCAATTTTGTCCGCACCCAGTCGCTGAAGACTCTTTTCGCAGGACCTGCGGACATTGGCCGGAGAACCATCCACCCCTACAAAAGCGCCCGTAGCCGGATCCCTTTTGGGTCCAAACTTGGTGGCCAGCACGATTTGCTCCCAACGCCCGGCAAAAGCCTTGCCCAGCAATTGCTCATTGCGTCCTTGGCCATAGATTTCCGCGGTATCAAAGTGAGTAACTCCCAAGTCTACCGCCCGGTGGAGCAAATTAATGGCCTCTGAATCTTGCGCGGGTGGCCCGTAAAACTCGGAAAGACCCATGCAGCCAAGCCCAATGGCCGATACGGAAATCCCTGATCTCCCAAGATTCCGCGTAATCATCAATCCTCCTTTGTCCTTAGCCCTATCCTGGACTCCAGGGCCGAATGCCGACTAACCGTGTCGGTGGATGGAACAGGTTTCCATGAAAACCGTTTAAATGGGTGCCCCCACTTTCGACCGATCGGAAAATAATCATGCACAACTGGGCAGTCGTGAGTTTTGGGGGGATGGGTAACACTGCGGTGCCTTTTAGCCTATCATTATCCACAATACCCAATATATTTTGAGCGTATCCTGGTCCCGTGGCTCTTGTCAAATCCTTAGTGCAGCCATGAACATACGGGGCGCTGATTCGAGAACCAACCATGCTGACAGTTGACATCAGGATGTAAATTTTAAAAGATGTAAAAGGATTTCTGCGACGAGGAAAAAAGGAATACATATGGACAGCTTTCAGATCTCATTTATGGAAATAAGTGATCTAGAGGAATCAGCAAACGTTCTGGGCGTCGCGATGCTAGACAACCCGCTCCATGTTGCTGTCTTTCAGGGCAAGGGAGAGAAAGAACGCGTTGAAATTGAAACAATGTTTTGTGGACTTCTAAATCAATCGCCTGGCATCGTCTTTCTGGCAAAAGAAAAACAAAAAATTATCGGGGTGATGAGGATGAAGTCATGTCAGGGGAGTAACGTTGCTGATGTCCCTAACATCGCAATAGACGAAAGTGATATCGGCTGGCGCAAGTCTGTATGGCATACCGAGTGGGGCCTTCACGATCCTCTACATCAACATTGGCATCTGGGTCCGATTGGTGTGCTGCCGAGCTATCAGGGATCAGGCATCGGTACCATGCTTATGTCGCGTTTCTGCCGGGAAGTGGATGCTTGTCATGCAAAAGCTTACCTGGAAACAGAGGGGCATAAAAATATGCGCTTTTATGAAAAGTTCGGTTTTAAAGTCGTTCGCGAGTCCGAAATATTCGGTGTCAGAAATCGATACATGGCAAGAGAAGAACCTGATTCGACGGACTAATTCGGAAATTACCCTTCTGCCAAATCGCCCAAGCCAAGCTTTTACGGGAAATGCGTGGGAGGCGCCATTGGCAACCGAAGCAACTGGCGGCGTCGGATCGGGCGGTCAGCCCTTAGTCAGGTGATCTCAGATACGATCATCATTCCCCCCGTTTTCAAAAAACGATTCCATTCCTTTAGGCCCTTTTCAAAACCGATATTATGTATCGCGCCCTCAGACCATATAAACTCATATTCCTGAGCGCCAAAGGGCAGATCGTCCATTGAACAGCAAAGGCTCGTTATTTCAGCAGAAAGCCCCATATTTACCGCCCTAACTTCAAGCACATCGAGAAAATCTCGAAGAACGTCCACTGCCGCGATCTGAGCTTTCAACAGGTGAGCAGGGAAAATGGTGGAAGCCCTCGTGCCACAACCGATATCGGCAATTTTTAAGGGCGCAGTGCGGTCTATCATCGCCAAGCTGAGCGCCTTTTCCGACGCTGCATCAGCACTGGACCTTGCCGGTTTGCATTTTTATGAAGGTTTATCAGCAGTTGAAAATCTTCCAATGACTTTTCCTTCCGGCTCGACCAGTGCTTTGATTATTTCATACAGATCCGTGGGGCCGATATCCGCCTCGGTAGCGATTTGTTTGATCGACATGTCAGCTGAAGCGGCGATGCCCTGCGCATTCAGATCGCGGATGACCTGTTTGAGGTTCAGGTTGTAGCGGGCGCAGAAATCAGCCAGCAGAAGATTGCCTGTTCCGGGCGGTGGGGATTCGGGAAGGTTTCCCACGCCGGCATCTTCGTCAGCCGTTGCCTTCAACGCCGTCTGAATGGTCTGGTAAAGTTGCTGAGGCGGAACCCGGTAACGTTTGGCCAGGGCCGCCAGGGTCACCTGATCGTTTTCAGCCGCGTAGCCGGCCGATTCGAGCAGGTCCATGCTGTTGGCAAGATCCAGGTCCAGTTTCTGGGTGAACGTTTTCAGTGATGACAGTTCGGCATGCCCATAGGGGGGCTCGCCGTATTTCACGGCGGCCTCGTCCTTGAATCTCTCACCCAGCGCGATCACCCAGCTGAAAGGCGGGACCATAAGGTAGGTGCCCAGGGCAACGATCAGCGTGACGACCAGCGCGACATTGAAATCAGAGGTGAACACCTTCATCCGGCGCGCCCTGTCTTTAAGGTATGACGTGATCGCCTTCCAGTTGTAGTAGAGGTGCAAAAACAGGGCGAGAAGGAACAGAAAACCCATGTTGATGTGAATGTTGCCCCAATCGGATTTAGATAAACCCCACAGCCGCCAGTCTGCCCAGTAGGCGACCCGCCCCTGAGGTGCGATGTAGAGCACCACGCTGGTCAACACCATCAGAAGGAAGGAGAGCCCCGCCGTTAAGGAGGTGATCTTGCGTATTTTCATTTGGTTTGCATCGCCTTTGGTGAAGTTGGTTTTTCGAATTCACTGGCTAACCCAGATCATGGCGGTGTCACCCTGAACCACCGCTAATCATCATCGACGCAAATTTTGATGACTGTCATCTAAACGGGCGAGCGCCCATGGCGGCGATTCACGGTCTGTCTGATTCGGGCGGCCGGCATTGGTCGAGCAGTTCCTGCATCCGTTGATAGTCTATGGCACTTTGAATGGCCACGCCACTTTGCTCGGCAACGGCCATGGCGAAATTGATGTCGGCGCTGGAGAAGAATCGGACCTCAGCGGTCAGGAGCCGCAGCATGCCAATCGGTTCTCCCTTGACCGAAATGGGAACGGCCAAGATGCTGCCGACACCTTCGTTTGCCGCCTGTTGATGATAGAGCGTGTGAATATCGGTGGTGGCGTCGGGAATGACCACCGGCTCGCCTTTTAAGATGAAGTAGGTGGCCAGTTCATCGTCGAGCGGCCCACGATCCAGATAGTCCCGGCTCAATCCGTGAGCTGCCTTGAGCTCCATCGTCCCCTTGGTCGATTCGATCAGGCGAATGGTGCACGCTTTCAGGTTCATAACTTCCGGCAACCTGGAGACGATCAGGTCGAGAATCTTGTCCAACTGCCGCGTCTCTCCAATGGCCTTGCCGATCTCGCAAACCGCTTTGAAATATGTTAACTGTCGTTTCTGATCGTTATAGATCCTTGCATTTTCGATGGCGATGCCGCACTGCTCTGCCAGCGCACTGACGAATTCCATTTCCAACGGCGTGAATTCACGCGGGGTCCGGGTGAGCAGGCGAAGGATTCCGTTGATTTTCCCGCGGATGGGAATGGGGGCCATCAGGATGCTCTGGATGCCTTCCTGCCGAGCAGCCGAAGGATAGTCGATGCGCGAATCGTTGGCGGCGTCGAAGATGGCCATCGGGGTTCCTTCCAGGGCCGTTAACACGCTCTCCTCCGCATCGATGGGGCCGCGGTTCAAATAGGTTTCGCTCAGCCCTGAGGCGGCCTCTAACACCAGTTTCCGGCGCAGTGGATCCAGCAGGCGGATGGTTGCGGCATCCACCTGTAGGACCCGCGGAATTTTGGTGACGATTAGGTCGAAAACCTCCTTTGGCTCCAAAGCGGCGGTGATGGTTTTGGTGATGTCCAGAAAAAGCCGAAGGTATTCACTCTGTGCCTTCATATTGATGTATGCTCCTCTATCGATGCCCGGTTAGTGTGTAACTGCATTCCCGTGATGAGAAACCTGTCGGGGACGAATCCGGAAAATGATCCATACCCGACACATGCAAAAAAAATTCCACCGGAAATGATGCAGAAAATGGGCTTGCCTGAAAGCCTAAACGACCGGGCATCTTCGTGCGGATTAAATATAATGTTATTTATATTGGATAGTTGCAAACAATTCGGGTCTAAACCGGTCTTAATGGCCTCATATCGGAATCGGGCCGAACGCGCAAACTTTTTTTTGCACCCGACATTATTTTATTGCCTTTTGCTATAATCGATTGATGCCGTTTGGCGGGCGCCCGGCGCAGATCGCTGAAATGGAGATAACGGGGTTCAATTTGCAGCAGCAGGTGCACCATGGTGGTGTTGCCGGAGACGACCACGATGGTGGTCGTCCCCACGTCGATGGCCAGGCCCAGGGATTGATGCTGACCGCTGCCGGGTCGCACCTCCAGAATCTCGCTGGCACATTTGCGGCGGATGACCGATACGGTGATGTTCCCGTCATCCCGGCGGACGGCCTCGGCCAAGTGGCGTATCACCTTGATGCCCACGTTGAGCCGTGCCACATCACATCCCTGCTGTTTCAATCCGCGGTTGAGCCGTTCCAGGTCGCTGACCGAATCGTCAAGGGTAGGGCGCGCCAGCGTTAATGAGATTGCCTGGAGCATGGGGTCGATCTCCGTGACCAATCCGTTGAGACGTTCGGCGGCCGCCCGGCCCATGCCGGCGATCCTGAGTTTGCGCGCCAGGGCCTCCTCGGGAATCTGCACGGAAACATCGCCGGCAATCCTACTCTGGCAGGCAAGCACATAGCCTTTGGCTTTTTCTCCATCCGTCAGCAAAGGGGTCGACCCTTTCTCTACTTCACCCCCCAACGATCACCAGCTTGCATTTTCCGCAAGCGGCATTGCCGCCGCACGTGGCGTTGAGATGGACCTCAGCGGCCTGGGCCGCCTCCAGCAGTCTGCTGCCGTGGGATGCCGAAACGGTCTTTCCCTCGGGCAGAAATGTGACCGTATGGGTGGCCGCGGTCGCCACCTTCCGATTTTCGACCTCCCATCCCTTTTTGCGTTTGCCCATGAACCAGATGGGGCAGGCGGATCGGTGTTTACAATAGATCTTCGGATCCCGGCATTCCAGACAATCCTCACACAGATAGAGTTGATGCTTCATACAGATGTACGGGGTGTCACGATCCGGATGATTGATACAGGTTCCCATTCAGAAGACGCGCCTTGGTGTCTCGAAGATGACTTGCCGGTAACAGGTTAGTCGACCAATCGCTGCAGCGCCTTGGCGAGTGTCTCGTTATTTTGAAGCCCAATAAAGCGGTTCATCTCCATGCCGTACTTGTAAATGATGATCGTGGGGATGCTCTGAATGCCCAACTCAAGGGCGATTTCCCGGTTTTCATCAATGTTCACCGTAACGAGGTTGGCTGCACCGCCATAGACGTTTTTGAGCGCATCAATGATGGTTTCCTATGCACGGCATGGTTTACACCACGGCGCATTGAAATCCACCAATGTTACGCCGTTAGAAATGGAAAGGTCAAAATTCTCTTCAAATGAGCGGGTTTCAGCCATCGCCGTTCTCCTGAATGCGTCGATTGGTGGCGGACGGCGGCAATGGTTGTCCCGTCCGGTTTTGCCAGGTTAACCAAGGCGATCATAATGGGATGGCCATCTCGGATGGTTTCTCCTGGCGGGAGTGACCTGTTCCCTGGGGCAGGCGAATCACTGTCACCGGCACATCGCTCAGGCGGATCACTTCGCTGGCCGTGCTGCCGATGATGCGCTAATCCACTTTCCCGTGGCCGTGGGTTCCCATGATGATCAGGTCATAATTGCCTTCCTGCGCGGTCGCCACAATTTGTTTGGCCGGATTGCCGACGTTGACCATCACGTTCTCTTCGGTCAGCGGGCAAGAGGGAATTTTCTTGGATACCTGGCGCGATGTCTCGTGGATGCGCTGATTACTGGTAGCTTTGGCTTTTTCGATGCCGTTGAGGTGAAAGTCGGCCCAGTTTTTTTTATCCATATGGTTTGCGGCGTGGCTTGTACTGGCGCATCACCGAAGATTTTCCCAACCAATCGGACATACCAGGCGGCTGTCTGGATCTGGATCACATAGGCCATGGCGATAAGCAGAGCGATGGTGAGGCCCTGTTTGCCGAACGCGGTCATGGCGATGGCCAGGGCAATGGACAGATCGCGCATTACCACCCCGAAAACCATGGCAATGGCATCCTCACGCTTAAAGAACAGCCGTCCAGCAACGGAGAGCAGCCCGTAGGTAACCAGATAAAATATCGCCAAGGGAACCAGGATAATGAGAATGTCCGCCGGGTTGGCGATGATGTTTCTGGCTTTCAGCGACATGGCCAAGAAGGCGATCAGAAGGACACCCAGAGCCGAGAAAGGCGGAAACTTCGGTTTGATGCGATCGTTCCAGGTCTGTTGGCCGACCTTTTGAATTGCCAGGATCTGGGTCAACAGGCCTGCAACCAGCGGTACAAAAACAAACAGGGCGATCTGTTTGAACATGTGCTGCATATCGACATCGATGGTGGCGCCCATGAAGATCTTGGTATAGACCGGCGCCGCCAGGGCCCCGAGCACCAGCCCGAAGACAACCATTTTAATGGCGGCTTCCTTGTTTCCCCGGGCGAACCCGGTCCAGGAAATGGTCATGCCTGACGTGGGCAGGACACCGATAAGAAATAATCCGACGGCCCACAGGCCATATTTCTCTGGACCACCGGAGAAAAACAATTTGCCGGTGTAGAAGGCCAGCAACGGCACTAGGACGAAATTGATGACCTGGGTGGTGATTTGAAGCTTGTAATCCTGGCCTTTAAAGATGGTTTTTACGTTCAGGGTGACCATCATGGGGTAAACCATAATGAAGGTCACCGGAATGATGAACTGCTTGAGTGGGCTGGCGTCGAACCAATAGCCGTAAAACAACCCGACGGTCATGGATAGCGGGATCGACCAGACCAGGTTTTTTTGTAGAAAGGATAGTGCACGCCACATGTTGATCTCCTTGGTTAACCGGTCAATACAAGCCCGGTGATGGTTGATGGCAGAACTGAAAGAGGGCTTAATCAACATTCGTGCCACCTTGACCAGTCAGCCCCAGGGTATAATTAATACATTCAAAACAGATGGTTAAAAAGTTTTAGGTTGACTTCGATGCGCGATAGAGGCCTTGACGGGAGAATAGCCGTTACGCTGGTTGCGGTATCGGGGAGGGGGTAACGCTACGGTTAGGATACGGATTCGGTCAAGCCAGCGCTTCGGGGGCCTGATTGGCGGCGGCGGGGCACGGATCGGCATCGCGCCAATGCTTCCAGCGCGAGACTGGTAGCGGTCGCTCCAGGTGTCGTCGGCTGTTGGGGGACACTCCCGGACGGGTGCGGAGCAGCAGGGGCACGCCTTGCGGCCGTAAGTATTGCTTAGTCACCGTCCGAGTGAAGCTCCCCATAGGGGATTTTCTCTCCCGGCCGCCATGTCGAGAACTCTTTTGCGGTGACCGTGTCGCCACGTTGGGCGGCTGCTTTGAGCCAAACAATTCGTGTGTCACACTCCCAGACTTTTTTACCTAGCCGGGCCATTCTTATCTTCAATACCCGCTCTGCGCTTTGCCGGGTTTTATGCACGGACAGCACCCTTTTGAGCGGCTTGTCCAATTCATGGGTGTCAAATATTAGTGCAAACATAGTCACCTCCTTGGGTTGTGGCCATTCATCATACACATTCGAACTTGCATGCGAGGTGCCAATCGTCTCTGTGGCTGGTTGCTGCGGTGAATTGGCCATTTTCAACCATTGCCTTTTGTCTTGACCGAATCGGCGGATTATTGTTTATGAAAATTAACGCTTGGTAACGTTATCGTAACGCAGTCATCGACCCGGGAGACAAAGATGAATGACAAGATTCATGAGATCTGGAACGTGCGATTCGTTAACCGGATCATCGATTCGATGGCCGACGGGGTATTCACAATGGATGTCGCTGGACGAATTTCTTCATGGAATCCCTCCATGGAGCGGATCAGTGGATATACTGCCAAAGAGGCCCTGGGAAAGACCTGCCAGTTGCTCGAGTGCAGCCGCTGTTTTGGCAAAAACTGCCCGGCCAGCATTGAAAAATGCAGGATCTTGGAAAAAGGGCAGCCAGAGGCCAAAGAGTGCCATCTGCGGCATAAGGATGGCCATGATGTGTCGGTGATCAAAAATGCCAGCGTCGTCAAGAACGATGACGGCGAGGTCATCGGCATCGTCGAGACGGTCACCGACATGACCGAACTGATGCGGGCACGCAAAAAGGCTGAAGAGGCCATTTTGCGACTGGGAGAAGTCCACCGCATGGACAACATCATCGGAAAAAGTCGAGCAATGCAAAAGGTCTTCGAGGCCATCCGTGCGGCCGCCGCCAGCGAGGCGACCATCCTGATCCAGGGCGACAGCGGCACCGGCAAGGAACTGGTGGCCGGTGCGATCCATTTCAACAGTGACCGCCGGGAAGGCCCCCTGGTGGTGGTTAACTGCAGCGCTCTGTCCGAAAACCTGCTGGAAAGCGAACTGTTCGGCCATGTCAAAGGATCTTTTACCGGCGCCAATCGGGATCGCATGGGACGCTTTGAAGAAGCATCCGGCGGTACGATCTTTCTGGACGAGATCGGTGAGCTGAGCCCTTATATTCAGGTCAAGCTCCTGCGGGTCCTACAGGAAAGAGAGGTCGAGCGCGTGGGTGATTCACGCAGACGTAGGGTCGACATCCGGATTGTTACGGCAACGCACAAGGACCTATACGCTCGGGTGCGGGAAGGGCACTTCAGGGAGGATCTTTACTACCGGTTGAAAGTGTTCCCCATCCTCCTGCCGCCATTGCGCGAGCGCAGGGAGGATATTCCGATTCTCGCCGATCATTTCATCAAACGCATGAACAAAAAAACGGGCAAGCCGATCGCGGGCCTTTCAACGGCGGCCATGCGCGTGTTCATGGATCATCCTTGGCCTGGAAACGTCCGGGAACTGGAAAATGCCATCGAACATGCCTTTGTGCTATGCAGTCGCGAAGCGATCGATACGATCGATCTTCCTGTTGAAATCCGGTATCCGGACCCCTCGACAGCCTGCCACGGCGTTCCATACGCAACGGCACGGCCGCGCAAGAAACTAACCCAAGCGGCGCTGACAGCGCTGCTGGAGGAGTGCGACTGGAACAAGGCAGAGGTCGGGCGGCGGGTTGGCCTGAGTCGGACAGCCATATGGAAGTACATGAAAAAGTACCACATACCTCTGCAGAAAGAAGCATAAGCTCGAGTTTATTCCGTCCGTGAATACGTTGGAATTATGCCGCCGGCAAGGGGCTCGTAAACGCGGTGTGCGGTGGCATCATCCGGGATGGGGTCGACTCCATCCCGGATCGCGGTTCATTCCTTCCTGTGAAGCCATGCTTTCGGCGATGGACTATTGCTTTAGTTGATCCTGAGAAATGATTTATCCAATAGAAATCATAAGTGACATATGGGTTTAGGGTTATACAATGTGCAAGATTTCAAGCCGCTAACCCCACTTTTCTTGCAGATTTCAGCCATGACACCCAGAAAATCTCTCCAGAATCTTGCATTCCTGGTTGCCACCCGTTGAAAAACCGACATCGGTGTCAAATTATACAACTGGTGCCCGTGCGCGTTCCGGTCCCGAAAAGTTGGGACGGAGAGACCGACCTTTTACGGGTCGACACGATTGCGTTAATCCTTGCGACCCCTTATCATTAGCCATGGAAATCAAGAGCATGACTGACGAAGCGACTGCTGGAGGCAAGAAATGCACGCGCCGAATTACAGCACCCCTGCAATATAAGATTGATCTCATCGGCCGTCTCGTAAGGCAGGTGGTGCGTCAACAGGCCGGTACCGAAAGCGCCCGATTGATCGAGGATCTGATGGATCTTTGCGAGGCCGCTTCCCGTTCGAACCAGTGGCGGTCCCACACCGACCTGCCGATGCGCATCGAGACTCTAAACCTGAATCAGCTGGTCTGGATCTGCCGCGCCTTTACCGCTTTTTTCCACCTGGTCAACGAGGCCGAGCGGCAGGAGATCATCCGCATCAATCGGCTGGCGGCCCAGGAGGAGACGCCGGAACACCCGCGCAAGGGTTCGATCCGCGAAGCAATCCACCGCCTCAGCCAGCAGGGTCTTTCCGAACACGAAATGCAACTGCTGGTTCACGAACTGGACATCGAACCGACCCTTACCGCGCATCCCACCGAGGTTCGCCGCGGGACCATTTTGTTCAAACAAAACCGTATCGCTGAGTTGTTGGAGCGCCTGTCCCAGGACCGTTTGGTTTCCCAGCGGGCCATGACCCGCACCATCGACCGAATCGCCCACGAAGTGGCGCTGCTGTTGGTGACGGACGACGTGCGTTCGGATCGCCTGCGCGTGCAGGATGAGGTGAATAACGGCATCTACTACCAGAGCCATGTCATCTGGCAGACCCTGCCACGCATCATCGATGATCTGAGCGAAGCGCTGAGCACTTATTTCAACATCAACGATGCACCGCCGTTTTTGCGCTTTCGCTCCTGGATCGGCGGGGACCGGGACGGCAACCCCTTTGTGACCCACGACATCACGGCCCAAACGCTGGACGCCCACCGAAATGCAGCCCTGAGCAACTACCGGACCTCCATCGAAGCATTATGGAAGGAGTTGAGCATCTCATCGCTGCGGGTGGCCGTGCCCCCTGCGCTGATGGAAGCGATAGAGCGCGAGGCCGAGACGATCGCGTTGGATCCGGACGAACTGCATCGTTACCGTTTCGAGCCCTTCCGGCTCAAAATCGCCTATATGCTGGAGCGCCTGAAACAATGCCAGGCGGACCCGACCGACAGCATCTATAGCATATCGCAATTCCAGGACGATTTGACGCTGCTGCAAAACAGCCTGGTCGACTGCGGGCTCGGGGCGCTTTCCTCCTACCAGAGCCTTTCCAACCTGATCATTCGCAGCCGGGTGTTCGGCTTTCATTTGGCCGCACTGGACATTCGGCAGCACAGCCAGGTAAATGAGGCCGTGGTTGCGGAGCTTCTGAGGTTATCCGGGGTCAGCGAAAACTACTCCGCCCTTCGGGAGTCTGAAAAAGTCGCTCTCATGGAAAAAGAGCTGGCCAATCCGAGACCGCTCTGTGGTGATCGGGAAGACTTCTCGGATCAAACCATCGAGCTGTTGGATGTGTTCAAGCTGATGCGCACGGTGATGCACAAGGATGAACAGGCCATCGGTGCTTTCATCGTCAGCATGACCCATTCGGTGAGCGACTTGCTGGAAGTGCTGCTGTTGGCCAAAGAGGTCGGTATGTGGCGCATGAAGAATGATGTCGTCACCACACCGTTGGATGTGGTGCCTCTCTTTGAAACCATCGAAGATCTGGAAGGAGCTGCATCGCTGATGGAGGCGCTATATAAACATACCCTCTACCGACGTCATCTCAAAGCGCGCGGCGACTTCCAGGAGATCATGCTGGGATACTCGGACAGCAACAAGGACGGCGGCTTCTGGATGGCCAACTGGGCATTGCACAAGGGTCAGGAGCAACTGTCGGAAGCAGGCCTGCAAAACAACATCAAGATGCGCTTTTTCCATGGCCGGGGAGGCAGCGTGGGGCGTGGGGGCGGCCGCGCCAATCAGGCCATTTTCGCCATACCCATCCAGAGCCGCAGCGGTCGCATGCGCTTTACCGAACAAGGCGAAGTGATTTCCTTTCGTTATGCCCGGCCATTCATCGCCCGCCGGCACCTGGAGCAGATCGTTAATGCCGTGCTGCTGACCGCCCATGACAAAGAGTGCGACGTGGGATGCAGTCCGCCAATGCAGGCCCTTATGGAGCGCATCGCCACCCAATCGATGCAGGCCTACCGCAAGCTAATCGACGATCCAAACTTTTGGCCGTGGTACAAGCAGCTCACGCCCATCGAGCACATCGGCAACCTGCCCATTGCCTCTCGACCGGTATCCAGGGTTTCGGCCAGCGAGGTGCAGTTTGACGATCTGCGGGCCATCCCCTGGGTCTTCTCCTGGACCCAGACCCGCTACAACTTGCCGGGCTGGTACGGCGCCGGAACGGCCATTGAGGAAGAAATTAAACGTGATCCCGAGACCTTGGAAAAGTTGCAAGCGATGTGGCAAAGCTGGCCCTTTTTCCGCACGGTGATGGAAAACGTGCAGCTGGAACTTGCCCGCACCCGCATGGAGGTCGCCCAGGCTTACAGCGGCCTCTCGCAGGATCGTTTCCACGACATCATTGCCGCGGAGTTTGAAAGGATTCGATCAGCCGTGTTGAAGATCACCGGCCAGGAGAGGCTGCTGGACAACCACCTGGCCATTCAGCAATCCATCGTTCTTCGCAACCCCTACACCGACGTGCTCAACCTGATCCAGGTCGAGCTGCTGAAGCGTTGGGCCGAACGATCCGAAGAACAATCCATCCCGTTGCGCCAGGCCCTGTTTCTCAGCATCAACGGCATCGCCGCGGCCATGCAGAGCACAGGCTGACGCACGATCGTTCTGTCACATGCTTCGGATGGATATGCACGGCAACGCAAAAAGCGCGTGCTAATCTTAAAAATTGCCACGGTATCAATACAATAATACCCAAAGCAATCCACCTTTTGAGGAACCCAATCGATCGTAACCCACTTAGGTCGAGTTCATTCGAACATTTCCAAAAAAGGTGAATCGCTCAGTCTGGCCTAATAGTATTTACCTGCTAGATTGCCCCAGTAGATTTCGTACTGCATTTTTTGCAGCGTGCACTATTATATGATTATCATGAATCTTAAAAAAAATTGGGGGTTAACATGAAAGTGAACATGAGATGTTTTGCGACACTGGTCGATGCTGGATCCTGTAATTTTGACGATGCCACCATTTACGATCTAAAGGAAGGTCAAACCGTCGAAGACCTCATAAAAGCGGCTGGGCTTCAGAAAGAGGATGTAAAAATTGCTTTTGTTAACAGCAAAAGAGTTGGTTTTGAGGCAGTGCTTTCAGAAGGTGATCGTATCGGCCTTGCCCCGGCTACCGGTGGCATGTAAAGTTAAAAAGCGGTCGACATGAAGGCTACTTTTTCAGCCACAGGTCGTCCGGGTGGATAGTCTGAAAACATGCGGCGATTCGCATGTAGCCAAGCCCATGAAATGCGCGATCCGCAAGGTGGCGGATTTGCGTTAAATGGGCTTGGCTACACTGGCTTTAGCTTTAGCAGACGGGCGAAGCGATGCTCATGATGCCTTCGGCCTGCAAAGCCGGCCGATCCAGCTCATTGTCTCCGGCGTCCTCCCTTACCGCCACCGCCTCGACCGCGACCTCCTCCTGTTCCATCCCTTTGCCCTTTACCCCCACCTCGTCCTAAACCTCTTCCACCATTTTTTCCTCCGGAGGCGTTTTCATCATCTATCTTTTTCCGACCGCTGCTTTCGGAGCCGTCTTGATTCGTTTCCCTTTCTGTCTCTTTCTGCATGACACTCTCCAATCTCCGTGGGTATGTCTTCAATTTCAGTTACTCTTTACTTTGTTTGCGCTTTTGGTTCAGAGGGGATTACAGTCACTGGAACTGGTGAATTCTTTAGAACCTTTTCCGCTACACTACCGAACCGGAAATTTCCTTTCTCACCATGGCTAGCCATGATAACCAAATCCATCTTTTCTTTTTCAATAAGCTTAAGGATTTCTTTCGCAGGATCACCGATTGATAGGTGTTTAATATAGAGAGGACAGCCCTCAAGATATTTTTCACAAATTTGACCCAATCGTTTGGCTGCTGTTTTGTTGGCATGTTCCATCAGTTCGCTGACACGTTTTTCTTCAAAAGCGCCATACCATCCGTCATGATGGGCGATATCCTCAATTACATAAAGGATATGGATTTCTGCATCATATTTTTGAGTCATTGATTTAACGTGGGGTAACGCTATTTCAGATATTTTTGAAAAGTCAGTGGGCCATAAAATTTTTTTCACGTTCATGGGTTATCCTCCTTTAGGTTTTTTGAACAGATTTCCACCCGAGGCTGTTCTGATTCTAAAAAGGTGATTTTGGAGGGAACAAAAAAACACTTCCGTTACGCTACAAAGTGGCGGCAGAGCAGGAACTGGGGACGAGGAGGAACAAGGCGTCGACGTTTCGCAATGGACGTGGCCGCAGATATTTATAAGTATATGCACAAATATATCACTTCGTCAAGCAATCGGTATGACCGTTTTATTGTTTATCGGGTAAATCGCCCAATAGTGATGTGCACCGCACAAGTCAGCCCTGGGCTTGCCGTCTCATTTTCGTCTCCTTTTCTAATATAAAAATTGTCCCTTTTTTATCCAACGCAACCACAGCCACGGTCGAAGCAACTCAACCATTGATGGCAGCCGCTTCAAAAGAATTGGCATGACAGCATATGCGTAACGATTCTCCTTTCCTTAATGGGGATGAGAAGTGATTATTCAGGCACGTAACGCGGGTAAGTTGATTTGCTAATTCTTGATAGTTCAAGATCAATTTCAACAGTGGCAAAAGGAGCGTCAGGATTCGTTGTTTTTAGAATATTGCCATCAGGATCGATAATCCATCCAAGACCTCCGCAGTTAACCGTAGCACCTGATGGATACCATAGATTCGATGAAATAGAGTAGGCACCCGAACATACCGCTGCCGTTTGACCACCAGCTAACCATTTATCGACTGAATCGTGCGGGGTAGCGCGAGGTATGCATAACAAATCCACCCGTGAGGCCGCATAATGACGGGCCCATTCAAAAAACCACATTTCGGTACAAATTTGAACACCAATTCGAACAGATCCAAAATAGGCGGTGTCGAATGATTTCAATCCTCGATCATACCATGAATGTTCCCAATATCCATCTTCGTCTGGCAAATAGTATTTTTCTCGAATAGGAGATGGGCGGTTTAACTTTTTCGTCCACACATAAGCTTCATTTCGACGACTACCAATGCCGTTGACAATGGGTCGTGTTCCCACAATTGCTGCAACTCCTAAGTCATTCAAGTTGCAAATATACTCACTGTGGCGCGCAATGGCTCGTGCCCATCTGTCGGAATTGGGGTTTTTGTCAGCAGCAAGCCATTCAGAAAAACACATTTCGGGTAAAAGCAAAAAATCACTATTTTCTGATGCAATATGGTCTTTGAGGGAAGAAAGATATGTGTCGATTTGACCTTCTCTAGGATCCAATTGGCAAACGGTAATTTTCATTTTATGCAATCCATTTAATTGATTTCAGTTCAGCTCTCTCATCCTTAACATTCACCTCCGACAACGACTCAATTTCAGGGGGCTTGTTTGTTTCCGATAGCCTAAATCCTATGGTTCGGCAGCTTTTTTATTGGCTTGCGGGTACCCCAGCATGCTCCACGCAAAAAAGGAGGCAAAAAGGAGATTGGATGTGCCGGCAAGCAAAAATCCAAAGCCAAAGCCGGTGGCCTCGATCAGGGGCCCCAGTCCGATGGAACCCGCCATCAGGCCAAAATAGATGAAACTGTTATAGCCGCCCATGGCCAGGCCCCTGAACCGAGGTTGCGTGGTTTCAGCGATAAGCGCACCAATGGAGGTGAAAGCGATGGCCAGGCTTACACCCAAGCTGAAAGAGGCTATTAGAAAGTGGACGAAGGTTACCGACGGTGCGAATCCGGCAATGGATAAGGAGGCCAACACCACACCCAGCAGAGCCTGGTATTTGCGTCTCCCTATCCGGTCGCTAACGGCACCGAAGGGGATCCGGGCTAATGCATTGGTTACCGACTGGACGAGGTAGACGATGCCAATCTGACCCACGTCGAGTCCCCTTTCGTGTGCCAGAAGCGGTAAGAAGGTGAAAAATGCGCCGCCGATGATGTTGGCCCCGAAAGTCACCAACCAGCAGCCCATGAGCTGACGGTTGGTCAGCATCAGTCTCCAATTCAACGGTTGCCGCGGCTTTTTTAATGTCTGATTGGCAGGCGCCTCCAGCGAGGGCAAGAACCATTGGACCGCCCAGATCATGACCGCCACAAGAGTTGCACTGATCAAAAACACCGGTCGTAGCCCCAACCACTCTCCCAAAGCGCCACCGGCCGCAGGTCCCATGCCTAATCCGCAGAATAATGCTGTGGTGTACCAACCATAGGCCCGGCCCAAATGGGTCGACGGTGAAATTTCCGATACCCAGGACATCATGGTAGGCCCGAAAGCCGCAATGCCGACGCCCAGCAGCAGGTAGATGCCGGTCAGATAAAAAAAAGATCGACCGAAATAGAGTAACAGCATACCGGTGAAGAGGACTACTGTGCCGTAAACCGCCAAGCGCTTCCGGCCCAAGATATCCGACAGCATCCCAGAAGGTAATGCCAGCAGACCGGCCATGAGAAAAAAGGCGGCATTGATCATGCCGATTTCAGAGGTGCTGACACCGAAGCCAGTTGCATACAGCGGTACCACCGGCAGCCGCATGGAAACGGCAAAGTAGCAGCCGAAGGTGACCAGACAGCAGACGGTCAACAAGGCGCCAAATGAATCATGTTTGAGCGGGACAGGATCTTTGATCATAACGCTGGCCTTCTGATTTGCACCTTGAACCAACGCTGGCCGGATTCAATATGCTGTATCCGGCCAGCGTTTATTGCGTAGCTTTCCGATTTGCAACCTTACCCTTTACCCCGTTCTTTATTAATGGCTTTGATCTTCAAAGCGACCGCTTTCCAGCGTTCCTTTTCGACTCGGTCGGGCGTCTTATGCCGCCGATGCGAAAGATACATTATTTCACGTTTCATTTTGTGGTAGCTTTCAATTCTTTCATTCGTAATTTCCCCGCCGATTAACGCCTGATTGACCCGGCAACCAGGTTCGTGCCTGTGGCTACAATCCGAAAAGCGGCATTCTAAAGCAAACCGTTCAATTTCCGGAAAGGCAAGTTCAATACCGCCATCACCCTCCCAAAAAGCGATCTCCCGAATACCGGGGTTGTCGATTACCATTCCCCCTTGGGGCATCCTTATCATATCCCGGCTGGTGGTGGTATGCTTCCCTTTACCCACATTTTCGCTTACTGAACCTGTCGCCTGGACAGACTTTCCGTAAAGACGATTCACTATCGTGGATTTACCGGCACCGGATGATCCAATCAATGTAATCGTCTGGCCGGGGGCGAGATATTCTTCCAGTTGAGCCAACCCAAGGGAATCCTTGGCGGAGACCAGGTATATCGGGACTCCGAAAGCAACGGTTTCGACCTCACTGATAAACTGTTCCGGAAAAAGATGCAGATCTGCTTTTGTCAAGACGATGGCGGGATTCAGGCCGCAATTGTATACAAGCGTCAAGCACCTTTCAATGCGCCTTAGGTTAAAATCACGGTCGAGACCGCAAACGACAAACACGGTGTCGAGGTTTGCGGCGATAACCTGTTCCCGCGTTGGCTGCGGTTTCTGTTTTCCATGCCTGCCTGCGGCACCCCTGGACAGAGCGTTTTTTCTCGGCAGAACATCAGAAATCACATTGTCGGTCATAATCACCCAATCCCCTGCGACGGGATACAAACTGTCAGTTTGATGGTTGAGCCTTCCTGCCACCCTAGCGAGGAACGCTCCCTTTCCTTGGCTGACATAGAAACTATTTTTCCTCACTCCGACCACTCGGGCCGGTTCAAGCTTACCATCGTATACGTTGTCCAGATGGGTCTGAAAAAAAGGGGACCATCCCAACCTTGAAAGAGACTGGATGGTGTCCATAGTATATGCGGTTTTTGATGGCATCGTTGTTCTCACCATTGATCTCCACGTTGTTGACTTTAGGTATTATCTATAATAACAAAGATCTGTCTTCATGACCACTGTGGGCAAGGCACCCTATTAAATTATACCTTATTGATATTTCTTTCTATTATTCGTTACTGAAACAGAGAACAACTGTGGCGGTGGGTTTTGGGTGGCCGGAAACGGCAGACCGCTTGCCGTCTTCCATAACTTTAAAAGAACACGTTAAATTTTCATTTAGCAGCTGAACATCAAAAGTGAATTTTGGATTCGTGCTGACGGGGATGAGGCTGCTGCGTAGACAGAGAGGGGTGAAACCGGTCAAGGGTTAATCAAGGCTTTTAATTGGATCATCCGCAAATTGCGGATATTGGGTGGTTTGGGAAGAATCGGCGCAAGGTAATGACCCCGCTTAAGGTGCGGGGTCTTTTGATTTTTGGGGCATTAAAGCTGTTGAGGATCACAAAGATTGTCAGAGCTGTATGCAACTCTTCCACAACCGCCACAAACAAATTGCCCATTGGAAACCAATTTTTTCCACTTTTCAAAATTATCGCTCAACAATCCCTCACCGTGCAAGGCGCAAAGATGTTGATCATGTCCTTCATGAGGCATTTCGTTATTGCTCATAATCACCTCCGGTGTACCGTAATAAACTAATATCTAATGAAAAATTAAACGAATCCCTTTTCAACTTTTAACTGACGACCAACGATAAGGTAGGTTGCTGTTTGCCGCTTGTCAAATCCTTGATTGAAGTCAGGGTACCGCCGGTACTACAAAAGCAAAGCACATCTAAAATTAGGTTTCGGTGGTGATGCAGCCAGTGCGTATCTGGCGTTTGAGGCGATTCATCCATATTTATAGTCGCATGTCATGACCTGTTGCGATATATACCGTAAAATGTGACAATAGACCCGTAATAAAAAGACCTTATATGTGACGATATGGCATCGGCAATCGTCGCAGTTAACCGGAAGAAATAAATTGATCTGATCATTTTGGAGGTCAGTCAGGTTGAATTGATTGCTTTCTTTATGAAAGCCAGGGCCATGCAAAAGAACGATATCCGGGCGCTACCGGAACGACGGATGCGGCTACCTGGATTCAGGTGAAGTTATCAAAAGGACCGTGCAGGCAAATACCTGTGCGGGGCGGGTGGCACAGAAAGGAGCAGAGCGGTATGAAATTTCTGTTGGGCCAGTTCATCCACCTCCTGACCAAACGCAGAGAACGCAACGTCCGGATGCTGATTAAGTTCCTGCTCATTCTGACCGGTATGGTCACCATCTATAGCATCTTGTTTCATTTTCTGATGATCCTGGAAGGCAAGCAATACAGCTGGATCACTGGTTTTTACTGGGCACTGACGGTCATGTCTACACTCGGATTCGGGGACATCACGTTCCACACGGATCTTGGCAAACTATTTTCTTTGATCGTGCTTCTTTCCGGCGTGATCTTCATGCTCATCATGCTCCCCTTTACCTTCATCCAGTTCTTCTACGCCCCCTGGCTCGAAGCCCAGACCAAGGCCCGGGTACCGCGGGATCTGCCGGAGGAAACCCACGGCCACGTCATTCTGACCCGATTCGACGCGGTCACCACGACCCTGATTCAAAAGCTTCAACAGTATCAATACCCATACGTGATCGTCATGGAGGATATCCAGCACGCCCTCGAATTGGTCGATCAAGGATACAAGGTCGTGGTCGGGGACCTCAGCGACCCTGAAACTTACCGGAGGTTGAGGGTGGAAACGGCCGCCCTGGTTCTGGCTAACCTGGACGACATGGTCAACACAAACATCGCCTTCACCGTAAGGGAAATATCCGCAAAGGTACCCATTGCCGCCAACGCCGACCTGAACGATTCCGTGGACATCCTTCAACTCGCCGGCAGCACCTACGTCCTGCAGTTCATGAAGCTGCTCGGCCAGTCGCTCTCTCGGCGGGTGATCCGAACCAGCGCCCGCTCCAACATAATCGGTAACATCGACGCACTGCTCATCGCCGAAGCGCCGGCTATGCGCACGCCCCTGGTGGGCAAGACCCTGAAGCAAAGCCGCCTGCGCGAGACAACAGGCATCACGGTGGTGGGCATCTGGGAGCGCGGGCAGTTTGAAATACCCACCGCGGACACCGCTATTCATTCGACGACGGTGCTCCTGTTGGCCGGATCGGCAGATCAGCTCAACAGCTACGACGAACTCATCGGCGGGCATGAGAAGTTTGAGTCGCCCGTCCTGGTCTTAGGGGGCGGCAGGGTCGGCCTCGCTGCAGCGGATGCCCTGAATCAAGCCGGCATCGAATACCGCGTCATCGAGAAACGGCAGAAATTCGTCGCTGACCCAAACTTCATTCACGGCAGCGCAGCCGATATCCACACCCTCACACGAGCCGGCATCGAGCTGGCTCCCTCGATCATCATCACCACCCACGACGATCCCACCAACATCTACCTGACCATCTACTGCCGTCGGCTGAGGCCCGACGTCCAGATTATCTGTCGGGCCAATTTGGACCGCAACGTCCTAAAGCTTCACAAGGCGGGTGCGGATCTGGTGATGTCTTCCGCCTCGCTGGCGGCCAATACCATCATTAATCTGCTCAAACCGGATGACGTGCTGATGCTCGCGGAAGGATTGAACGTGTTCCGCTCCGGCGTGCATGCCACACTGGTGGGAAGGACGTTAGCCAGCAGCCAGATCCGCGTAAGAACAGGGTGTAGTGTTATCGCCATCAACCACGAGGGGCAAATGGTCAACAACCCGGACCCCCAGGTTCGCCTGAACACCGGCGACGAGCTGATCATGATCGGCACCGACGATGCGGAGAAGCGTTTCCTGAAGGAATACGCCTAACTGGAAAACGCGTGGCGGGTCCGCAGCAGGCCGATCAGCCGGCTCGCCGCTACCACAACGTTTCTCTGGAAGACATCTCCTGGAATTGATGGTTGATTTTGCTGCCAACCGTTCCGAAAAGCTCGTCAAGTTCGTTCTTTATCGGCGACCAGTCGGAAGGGCACTCGTTCTCGAGTTGATCCACCCTCATTTGCGCGGTCACGACCTCCTGCTCGAGCTGCCCGATTAGTGGTAGAACTTTTTCCTTTTGCTCGGACCCTAATCCGTCCGCCGTCTTCTTCATCGCCTCAAGTTTCTCTTTCCATGCCGTAACTTCAGCCTTCATTGCTTTACAGTAGTCTTGCACTTTCATGATCATTCCTTTCTTTTCGGGTTGGCTTTTTGTTTTCGCTGAACAGAGATCCTGTCATGCAGGTTCAGCAGTTTTTTATATCTTCGAATGTATTAAGACAACGTCATTTCAACTTTTACACATCGCATAATTACCATACATACCAACTTTTCAACCTTCTGCAGTATGATTGCTGTCCGAAAGTCGATCTGATTTCGTAAATCTGTCGATCGCCAGTGATCCGAGGGGGCAAATATCAACACGATGCGTTCAGGTGAGGCTCGTCATTTGCATAGCATGTATTGGAGATGGATGCAAGATGTTGCTGTGTATTCCCGGGTAGCTTGAGATCTAACTAAACGAGTTTACGGATAATAGACCTATATGGATCAAGCCATAGGCGTATTGCTGACACCATGATATTTCCGTTTCAATGGGTTTCATCTTTAGAAAACGATAACCAATGGTACCAAGCCGAAATTTTTCACAATCGACCGTCTCATAGATCGTTGAATCGATCAGTTTGGGCCCCAAAAATTGCGGGCATGCTGAGCGGTTGACTCCGGCGCTGAAAAAGTGGCCATGTCGCCCAGCATCAATTCGAAACCGGTAAAATCGCTGCGCACCCAGGCGGCATAGTTGCTGCGCACCGTGATCACCACCCGAAGCTCCAGATCGTCCGAACCGTCATCCAACAGGAGCAGCCCGAGATTGTAACCGTTGCGGCCAAGGCTGCGGTAGAACTTCTGGGTGTTCAAAACCCCTTGAGCTAAATCCAGCCAGTGATCTTGGGTAGTATCCCGCAACGTCGTGACACCGGGCAGTATGCCCCAGATTTCGAAAAAACCCTCGGGCGCGAAGGCCGCCAGCCAATGCCATGAACCGGTCTGGCCGATATAGCGGCGGCCGGCCTGCTTCTCCAGGTACAAGTAGTCGCTGAACAGACGCGTGCCGGATTGTCGTCGATGCTTGGCGGCGCGGGGTTGTAAGAAACGATGAAAATTTGCCGGCCTACGGTCGGCCTGCACCTGTAAATGGGGGTGCAGCAATGATCCTCCAGCCGATGGCAGGTGGTTCTGGGTGATGGCCATGTATACGGCCGCCGGATCGTAATCCAGGACCCGGATCAGATAATCCCGGCAGTTCAGGAAACTGTCGCCGTATGATTGCAATCCCGCCGTGCCGATTTCAACGAAGTGCTGGTCGTCGAACAAGCTGACCGCCGAATAGCGGCCGTAAGGAAACAGATTCGGGAAAAGTGTGGAGGAACCCCTCGTGATTCGGCCCTTCGGCCACAACTCCGGCGCGAGCCTCGGTGTGTGCGTGGTCAACCGCGTCCGGCAAAAGGGGCAAGCATCCCGGTCTTCGGCGAATGGCGGTGGTTCGGGCAGGGTCTCCGCACCGGGTTCGCGTTCTTCCCCACGGCTGTAGGCGATTCTGCAAGTGCGGCCCGTAATCGGGTTCGTACGGATCTCGATGGGTCGTTCGGACGTCTCGCCGCTGGGCAGCACGATCCGGGAATAAAAAGTCTCCTGTTTGAATAAAAGCATGGGCAGGCTCTCTCTCAAGCGGGTTTGCCAAAGCCGGTGCGCAGAAGGGAATCCCGGCTGATCATCCCCTTGAAGAGGCCACCGCCGTCTACCACGGGCAAACGTTTGAGCCCCTTGTCGATCATCAGGGCGATGGCCTCATCAATCAGCATTTCTTCGCTTGCGGTGACGAGTCTGGTAGTCATGGCCGCATCGGCAGTGGTTTCGGCCAGACACCGCTGCAGGTCTCCCACCCCGCAAACCTCCTGTTTGAAAGGATGTTTGACCTTGGCCAGAAGATGCCACACACCCTCCTGCTCCGGCCTGAAGTACCGCAGCAGGTCACGGTCCGAGATCAGCCCCAGCAGCGTGCCTTCGCCATCGACCACAGCCACCCGCTGAATATCATTGTCGTCGATCAGCCGGATCACCTCGTTGAGGGGAGTTTCCGGCAAGACCGTGTGCACATCCCGACGCAGAATGTCACCAACGCGTTTCAGATTTTCCACCTCGATTTGCTGTGCCTTGAAGGCGTTCCAGTCGGGCGCCTCGCGCATGACTGTGCGGAAGACATCCAGCCGTGAGAGCATGCCGCTCAGGCCTCCGGTTCCATCCACTACGGGCAGGCGCTTGACACCCTGGGTCAGCATCAGTTCAACGCCCTCGGCCAACGGACGGTCTTCGCTGATCATTACTGCCGGCGTCGTCATGACCTCGGCGGCCCGCCGGGAAGCCAGCTGATTAAAAACGGATTCCAGGCGGTCCCGATCGGACTCCGCCAGCAGCCCCAACCGCATGGGCAGTCCGCCCTTGTTAATCAAATCGCCCTGGGTGATCATGCCTATGGGCCGGTTTCGTTCATCAACCACGGGCATCCCCGTGAATACCGAGGAGAGCAGCCGCCGGGCCGCATCGCTCAGCGGCGTTTCGGCTCCAACTTTTACAGGGTCGCGCGTCATGACATCGCGGACCATGAGTTGCCTGGGGAAAAAAGCGCTGCGCGTCCGATGACTGATCACGTTCAGATCATGCAGGGCCACGATCCCGTCTGTGACCAGTTCGTTCAGGCCCTCGAGCACGCGCTGCGTTTCCGCGGCGGGAAGGACGATGAAAATCCGGATCGGCATATTAAAGGAAAGGATGACGATCCGGCTGGTCGCCACTTCGCCGCTTTCGTAACAACCGGCCACGCCGCGGGTAACGATGCAGCGCGCGGCGATCTTCAAATCCTTTAGGTACTGCACGACCGCATCGGCCACCGGCATTTTCCGGTGACGCGCCTCTTCGTTGGTAAAAATTTCGATCGCTTTGTAATTTAACATCGCGCCCCCTAGTTGAAGCGTCACGGCCAACTTGTAATTTGAGCGTTGATTCGTATCCAATCCTTAATTTTTTCCCGTCCCTACTTGACCTCCACCAAGGTCATATGCACCGGCACGGCGAGCAGCCCGCGATGGACCATGCGCCTCTCATGGAACGGATTTCGATGGTCACGATAACATGGCGCATCCGTACTTTAACGCGATCGCCGTTGTGGTTCAACTCCTTCTCCACCAGCTTTTCAACAGCGCACCACGATCACCGCGCGAAGGGCGCAGCCGAGCACCCGCTTGGCCACCGAACCGCCTTGCTTCAGCGGCCTTTCACCGCGATGGCCCGTCACGATCAGGTCCTTTTTTCCGTCGGCCATGTGGACGATTTGCTCCGCAGGGTGCCCGACGCGCATCTTGCAATGACATTGGCCCCGCTTAGCAGCGGTTCGATACCTTCTGGCCGATAAGGTTCAAGACTTCCAGGATAGTATGAAATAGAAATCTCGAGATGCCCCGGTCAAATTATCATGGCTTCCTGTTTTCACATATTCTAGTCGAGAGCACTATTCGTCTCATAAAATAAAAGTACGATTTTTGCACAAATCAACAACTGATTTTTCCCACAAACTGTTCAATGGTAATCCAGCTCGAACATCTTCGATTAGATTTAATTCATGCCGATATATCATAAATTTGATGTCTTATGATGCAATCGGAAGTAGGCAACGAAGACTTGGCAAGGTCATTGCGACCTTGGTGCCTGAAATATTGCTGATTTCCGGAAGAGCATGTGTCGTTATCAAAAAGAGAAACCCTCTGATGCACTCTTGAGCATTTAAATTAAGGGATCAAATGCAAACTTCGTTTCATGAAGTTCTCGCTGCATCTGTTGGCCGAAACCGAACAAGCCGATATTTTATGCATTTCCTTTAATTCCTCAGTTTATGTAATGCTTACGATATAATTCATTTGCTGTAGCCGCAAGACAATACGGTTTTCGACATAGTTGTTAGATTGGGCATTTTAAGTATGAACTCAAAGAAAAGGAGAAGAATGACTGTGAAATTTCTAATGGGTAAGATGAGAAGTAGCTTTGCGATGGGCATATTGACTGTCGGCACGATCTGTTGTCTCATGCTGGTAACAGCCGATGTCAGTTTTGCTGCCGCATACGCAACGAAAAACGGCCAGGTCATGATTGAAGCTGAAAATTACACGCGCTTAGGCGGTAGCCTCGGGGGAAGGTGGACGAAAAGCAAATCAATATCGGGCTACTCCGGGTCAGGCTACATGCAGGCACCTTCCGGGAGTCCGCGTACGCTGACTTATAAAAGTAGTAATACGAGGGTGGAATACGACATCAACTTTCAAGAGACGGGGACCTATTATCTGCATCTTCGGACTCACGCCTCCACGCATTCCAACAATGGTCTTTTTGCGACCATGAACGGTCGAAAATTTAATTACGGTCATTCGAGAGCCTATTACATCGCTGTTCCGTGGATGAACAAGTGGTGGTGCTATGCTGACGGCGGTGGAGCGGAAGGACGGGGCTACAAAATTAGCATCAATATCAGCAAGAAAGGTGTCCAGACCCTGGCCATCGTCAGACGGGACAAGGGTTCACGCGTCGATCGTATCTGGCTGACCAAACATGTTCGCACATCGCCGAAAGCGAGCAATTTTAACGGCAGCAGTTCAACTCCGACCTCGGTTGGTTCATCAAATTCTTCAAGTACCACCGATAAAACAACGAATACTCAAACCACGCCTTCAGATTCTACGACCACCGTGAGCGGCGGTGCGGTCACGCAAAGCGCCAACGGCCTGGTGGTGCTTAACGCGAGAAAATACAACGCCAAGGCCAGCCGCAGCAATCACAATTGGGCAGCGGTCAACCACCTCGGCACAGGCGCCATGGAAGCGATACCCGACAACGGTGCCCGCTTTGACAGCGGCTATGTCTCCAAAAGCCCCTACTTGCGCTTCAACGTCAGGTTCACAAAGACCGGAACGCACTATGTCTGGCTCCAGGCATCCTGCCTGGGACGTGACAACACGGCCCACGTGGGTTTGAACGGCAATGCGGTGGCGTCGGCCGCCAGAGTCAATGTCCCGGTATCAAAGGGATGGGCCTGGTCCGGCAAAACGGCGAGGGGTAGCCGGGTGAAGATCAACGTCACCAAAACCGGTGTGCAGACCGTCGAAGTCTACATGCGCGAAGACGGGATGATACTGCGCCAGGTCGTCCTGGCCACCTCATCCAACTACTCGCCGGCCGGGCAGGCTACTACCGACGGCATCAGTAGTGGTTCAAGCAGTGATAATAGTGTCACGGTGACAGGAAAAAGTTTCCAGCAGAAAACAGATGCCAACGGTCTGGTGGTAATGAACGCCAAAAACCACAGCGCCAGGACCAGCCGCAGCAATCACAATTGGGCAGCCGTCAACCACCTCGGCGTGGGGGCAATGGAAGCGATACCCGATAACGGGGCTCGTTTCAACACCAACTATGTTAGCAACAGCCCCTACCTGCGCTTCAACGTCAATTTCAAGAAGACCGGTATCCATTACATCTGGCTCAGGGCATCCTGCCTGGGACGTGACAACACGGCCCACGTGGGTTTGAACGGCAATGCGGTGGCCTCGGCCGCCAGAGTCAACGTCCCGGTATCAAAGGGATGGGCCTGGTCCGGCAAAACGGCGAGCGGTAGCCGGGTGAAGATCAACGTCACCAAAACCGGTGTGCAGACCGTCGAAGTCTACATGCGCGAAGACGGGATGGTTCTCCACAAGATGGTGATTACCAAATCATCGAACTATACGCCGTCGGGTAGCGGCCCGGCCCAGAGTGTCTTGAAATAGTCGACACGTCGAATAAGTTAGTTGTTGAAAATTAAAACGGCCAGGTTAACAGCAACGCTCATCGATCAGATTGAGCCGGTTTTTAACCTGGCCGCAATTATTTAGTGTTATTAGGTTCGACAAATGCTGAAGTACCAATGTAAAACGGATAAGTACTCTTTCTCATCGGCGATTTTGTCGTTGAGCATGACTGTTGAGTAGAAGACATGCAAGTAAAAGGACCCGTGGGATTGCCGTAGCGGCTGCCGCTTCAATTACTCACGCAAAAATCGATCCTTATGTGCTAATACACAAAACAGAGCGGCGTTAGGAACGCACCTGTCCACCGGTTTTCGTTGCGATCGGCGGTTCGCGGTGCCGGTTATACGATAACCGGCGCCTTCTGGATAAAGTACCAGGCCGCGTTGGGTGCGAACCGCTTAAAAGGCAATTGCTCAAGGCCTAAATCCTTGATTGCCCGGTTGGCCAATTCGTCGCTGCCGCGTTCGTGATAACAGGCGATCAGCCCATTGGCCGTCAAATATTCCAGCGTCCCGGCGTTCTTGAGAAACTGGTCAATTGCCTGACCCTGCCCCATGTTGGTGACGATGATCGTGTCCGGCCGGCAATCCGGCAGGAAAAGGTGGTCGTGATCGTCATGCACCAACCGGCAATAAGATGGCCCGTCTAAAGCGCTTTCAGTTGCCCTGCCGGCAACCGAACTCGGCACATTGCCGGGATTCCTTTTTCGTGGATTCGAATCGTTGCCAAGGGCTTGCAGTAAAGCGCTACGGCTGCAGCCTTGGCGCCTTGCCTCTGAGTCCCTCCGACTGTTGCAACGTTGGGTCAATGCGATTGCCGTCGGGCCCGCCTCGGCGGTGGTGCTGACCACCCTTGGTGCCGGGAAGAATCTGTCAGGAAGCGATGGGCGCCTGGTTCTTGTTCGAGAGGGACTCGCACAACCTTCACCAGGGCAATTTCCGCATTTCTGCAGTCAAGGAAGAGGGCGGGGTTCAGGTTCGAAAGCGCCCAAGATATTACCCAATCGAAAGATAGAGAGGCGTTGAGAGTATACTCAGAAACGCCCAATAGATCTACCCGGTGCGTTACACCACATAAATTTCCGCGTACCCCGCCGACCGCTATCAACCACCCACGACCCGCAAAATGCCATACGACCCTTTGGAGCCTCGGATCCTTTTTCGGTTGACGATGAATGATTGCAAAGCTATTGTCCGCGCATAACATGTGCGCATTGGGGGCAAATATGGAACACCATACAGGACTGCAAGAAGGAAGATCGGGAGGCAATTGAAGCCTACAACCGCCGAACCGAAAAAAATGCGTTTTCAGTGATGGCTTCAGGCGTTTTTAATGGCACAGTTTAATGTTTGCGAAAATCCAAACGAAAAAACGCAAGAAGAGATAGCTTACCTTTTCGATTCGCAGTCCGGTCTTCTCGACGACCTGGCCACCCGCGTTGCCGCACCACTAATCAAGGCCCTGTCCATAGGTAAACCGATCCTTCACCTGAATCCTCGTATAGAGGTCGAAGGTGTCGCCGTTGTGTTGTCCACCGCTGAGCCTGCCGGCGTTCTGAAAGAGGCATTGGGGAGAAGCATTGGATCGTTAAAGGAACATCGAGCTGAAATTATCGCAGCCCTGGATTTTTAATTACCGGCTTTTAGCATGCCAAGACCAGCCAGAATAGATGCGCCCGGCGCCTTGCACCACGCTATCCGTAGAGGGATTCAGCGCCGCGACACTTTCCTGAGCGATGTCGACCGCAGCGATTTTGGCACTGTTTGGCAGACAGTAAAAGACCGCTCGCCGACACCATCAACGGCTAGGTCAGGCGGGGATCGGTCAGGGGAAACGGCTGCAACTGACCGGTTGCGTCGGAGATAAAGATGACCACCGGGGCCGGAAATGGTGAACGGGCGCTGAGGCCCGGACTGTCGATCATTCACGCCAACCATCTGGAAGACCTGCGGCAGGTGGTGGTGCGATGGATCGGCAGCCACCCGCTCAAGCCGCTGGAAAACGAGGTTTTCCTCGTCCAGAGCAACGGCATGGCCCAGTGGCTCAAGCTGGCCATGGCCGCCGACGACGGCTGCGGCATCAGTGCGGCGATCGATTTCCAGCTGCCGGCCCGCTTCTTGTGGCGCGCCTACCGCGCCGTTCTGGGCGAATCGCAGACCCCTTACGAATCGGCCTATGACAAGGAGCGGTTGACCTGGCGGCTGTTGAAACTCCTGCCGGGTCTAGTGGAAGATGACCGGTTCGCCCCCTTGAAGCGCTTTCTGGCCGACGATGACGACCTGCGCAAGCGCTATCAACTGGCCTGCCATCTGGCCGACCTGTACGACCAGTACCAGGTGTACCGCGCCGATTGGCTTAACGAGTGGGCCAAGGGGCAAGATCGCCTGCGCAATGCCCGGGGCGAGATCGGCCCCTTGCCGGACGGCCAGGCCTGGCAGGCGGTGCTGTGGCGCCGGGTTCGGGACGATGTGCCCCGGCAGCAGCGCGAGACCAGCCGCGCCGAGGTGCACCATCGCTTCCTGGAAACACTGGCCGCATTGTCCGAACGCCCGGCCGGGTTGCCGCGCCGCATTGTGGTTTTCGGCATCTGCTCCATGCCCCAACAGACCTTGGACGCCCTGCAGGCCCTTTCGCGCTGCTGCCAGGTGCTGATGTTCGTCCACAATCCGTGCCGCCACTATTGGGCGGATATCATCGAGGACCGGGAGCTGCTGCGCATCGAGCATGCCCGCCACGGCCGCAAGGCCCAGATCCCGCCGGACCTGGGTCCCGAGCTGCTGCACCAGCATGTCAATCCCCTGCTGGCGGCCTGGGGCAAGCAGGGGCGCGACTATATCGGTCTGCTCTATGGTTACGACCGCCCGGAGGCCTACCGGCACAACTTTGCCGAGATCGATCTGTTCCGGGACTTCGTGCCCCCGCACCGGCCGGGCCGTCTGCTGCAGCAGGTGCAGCAGGCGATCCTGGACCTGCACCCCTTGCCGGGGGCAAACGCGGCAAAATCACCGCTCGCCGCGGACGACCGGTCGATCAGCTTTCAGCTGGCCCACAGCCGGCAGCGGGAAGTCGAAATTCTGAATGACCAGCTGCTCTTTCTGTTCGAGCGGCTGCCGGATCTGAGGCCGCGCGACATCATCGTCATGACCCCGGACATCCGTGCCTATGCCCCCCACATCGAGGCGGTCTTCGGCAGCCTGCCGCCCGAGGACACCCGCCACATCCCCTTCACCATCGCCGACAACCCGGATCGCGCCAGTGCGCCCATGCTGGCCGCCCTCGAAAAACTGCTCCAGCTGCCCGATCTGCGCCTCACGGTCGGCGACGTGCTGGATCTGCTGGACGTTCCCGCCGTGAGGGCACGCTTCGGGCTGGCCGAGGCGGATCTGCCCACCTTGCAGCGCTGGATCGAGGGCGCCGGTGTGCGCTGGGGGCTGAGCGGCGCCCACCGCCAGGGATTCGACCTGCCTGCCGGACTGGAGCAGAACACCTGGATGTTCGGGCTGCGCCGCATGCTGCTCGGCTATGCCGTGGGCACTAGCGCGCCGTGGCGGCAGATCGCCCCGTTTGACGAGATCGGCGGGCTGGAGCGCCGCCCTGGTCGGCCCGCTGGCCGCCGTGCTGGAGCAATTGGAGAAGTACTGGCAGATCCTTCTGCGTCCGGCCACCGCCGATGAATGGTGCCGGCGGCTGTTGGGCCTGTCCAACGACTTTTTCTCCCCCACCGGCAGCCAGGACAGCCTTACCCAACGGCGCCTCGAAACGGTTCTGGACCACTGGTTGAATGCCTGCACCGATGCGGGCCTGGACGATCAACTGACGCTGCCGGTGGTTCGCAGCGCCATTCTGACCGCGCTTGGCGATGCCAGCATCTCCCAGCGCTTTCTGGCCGGAAAGGTCAATTTCGGCACCTTGATGCCCATGCGGGCCATCCCCTTCAAGGTGGTCTGCCTGCTGGGAATCAACGACGGACAGTACCCGCGCAGCCGCCCGGCTCCGGATTTCGACCTGATGGCCGCTGCGGGGCACTACCGGCCCGGGGATCGGTCCCGGCGCGAAGACGACCGCTACCTGTTCCTGGAAGCCCTGCTTTCCGCGCGCGAGAAGCTCTACGTCAGCGCCATCGGCAAAAGCGTTCGCGACAACAGTCCCTGCGCCCCCTCGGTTCTGGTGAGCCAGCTGCGCGACTATCTGGCAAGCGGCTGGACCGTGGGCGGCAGCTCCGCGCCGGATGACGAAGGCGGTGACCGGCTGCTGGCCCAGCTGACCTGCCAGCACCCCTTGCAGCCCTTCAGCCGAACCTACTTCCAAGCGACCCGGGAGCCGGACCGCTTCACCTATGCCCACGAATGGCGCCGGATCTACGATCCCCGCCAAGAGGCGCCGCCGGCCGGATGGCTGGACCCGCCCCAGGTCGAATCCAGCTTGACGCTGAGCCTGCTCATCCGGTTTTTGAAAAACCCCGTGCAGAGCTTTTTCAACCAGCGCCTGAACGTCTATTTCGAGGAGGTCGAGGTGGCCACCCTGGATCAGGAGCCGTTCGATCTGGATCCCCTGGCCCCGTTCACCCTGGGCAGCCGACTGCTGGAGGCCGGTCTGGCCGCCGATGCGCCAGATGATTCGGCAGGTGGTTCGGCAGATGGTTCGGCCGCCGTCCGGGAAGCGATCCGGCGCATGCAGCTGAGCGGCGACCTGCCCATGCAGGGGTTCGCAGAACTGGCGGCCGCCGACCTGGCCAAGCCAGTCGAGCGGATGCTGACCCACCACTTTCGCCTGCGCGACCGATTCTCGCATCCGGTCCCAGCGGCCGAAATCGACCTGCCCGTGAACCTGGCCGATTGCGGCTGCGAGGCCCTGCAGGACTGGCTGCCCGATCTGTACCGAAGCGGTCTGCACCGGTCCGATGCGACGGCGCCTGCGGCGGGATCGCAAGGCCATGCCCGCTGGCAGTTTTACCCGTGGACGGTTCTGGACAAGCGGGGCCGCTTTTGTCGACCGGATTGCCTGATCGCCCCGTGGGTCTACCACCTGGCCGGGTGCGCCCAGGGACTCGACCTGACCAGCTATCTGGTGGCGCCCGACGGTGTGATCAAGCTGCCGTCGCTGCAGCGGGAGCTGGCGCGTCAGTGGCTCGATGCCGTCGTCGTGCATTGGTGGTCGGGCCTTCGGCAGCCCCTTGCGCTGGCGGCCAAAACCGCCCTGGGCTATCTGCATGCCCGGCATGTCGAGCCGGGTGCCGATCCGGCCAAGGCCGTCGACGCCGCCCGCTACGCCTATCAGGGCAACGGTTACAATGCGATCGGCGAACTGGGTTACAGCCTTTACCTGCAGCGCGTCTACCCCGATTTCGATGCCATCTGGCAGGCCGACGGCAAACGCTTTGTCGCATTGGCCGAGGCGCTCTACGCGCCCCTGATCCAATCGTATGTACGGGAGCTGTGAGCATGGCCCACCCTTTGGATGCGCTGACTTTTCCCTTGCATGGCCACCGGTTGATCGAAGCCAGTGCCGGCACCGGCAAGACCTACACCATTGCGGCCCTGTACCTGCGGCTGGTGCTGGGGCACGGGGACGAAAACGGTTTTGTCCGGCCCCTGACGCCGCCGGAAATCCTGGTGGTGACCTTCACCAACGCCGCCACGGAAGCGCTGCGCGAGCGCATCCGATCCCGGCTGACCGAAGCGGCCGCCTTTTTCCGCGGGCGCGGCAGCGGTGACGACTACCTGTGCGCGCTGCGCGGCCAGTTTGCCGAAAGCCAGTGGCCCGCCAGGGCCCGGCAGCTGGAGCAGGCGGCCCAGTGGATGGACGAGTCGGCCATCCACACCATTCACGCCTGGTGCCAGCGCATGCTGCGCCAGCACGCCTTCGACAGCGGCAGCCTGTTCGATCTGGAGCTTGAAACCAATGAACAGCCGCTGTTGGAAGACGCCGCGTGCGACTACTGGCGCACCCATTTGTATCCCCGGCCGGCCGCGATCCTGGCCGAACTGGTGGCGTCGATCCAGTGCCGCACCCCGCTGGCGCTGCTCGACAAGGTGCGCCCCCTGCTCAAGGACCGGCTGCCGGTGTCGGAAGATCCCTTTGCCATGCTCGAGCGCCGCCAGGCAGCCATTGAAACCGCGCGCTTGTGCTGGGAGCGCGATTTCGATGCCGCCGTGGCCGGATTGCGCCGTGCCCAGGACGACAAGACGTTAAACGGCAACAAATACCGGGCGCCGTCGCTGAACAAATGGATCGATCAGCTCGCCGCCTGGGTGGCAAGGCAGGGGCCGTTGCCTGACACGGGCGTCCTTGCTAAACTGTCCCGTCAAGGGCTGCAGGAAGGGGTCAACAAGGGCAAGGCAGCACCCGACCACCCCGCCTATGCGGCCTTCGATCGGCTCATCGGCCATCTGACCGAGCTGAACGTGGAACCGGCCCTGCTCAAGCATGCCGCCCGCGACATATCGCGTCGGTTCCGCCAGGCCAAGCACCGCCGGGCCCAGATGGGCTTCGACGACCTGCTCACCATGCTCCACCAGGCCCTGCAGCCACCCGGCGGCCAGCAGTTGGCCGCCGTCATCCGCACCCAGTATCCCGTGGCCCTGATCGACGAATTCCAGGACACGGACCCGGTGCAGTACGAGATTTTCAGCAAGGCCTATCTAAATCAGCCGGACAGCGGCCTTTTGATGATCGGTGACCCCAAGCAGGCGATCTATGCCTTCCGCGGTGCGGATATCCACACCTACCTGACAGCGCGCCGGGACACCGAAGACCGCCACTACACCCTGGGCCGGAACTACCGCTCCACCGAAGCGCTGGTGGCGTCGGTCAACCGGATCTTCGCCGCGGCGGCCCGACACCCCCGGGGAGCCTTTTTGTTCGGCAGCCGGATCCCGTTCCACGACGTCGCCGCCCAGGGCGGCAAGGGCAGTTGGGTGGTGGAAGGCCAGATCGGCAACGGCCTGCACGTCTGGCAGCTCCCTCAGACGGAACCGGTGACCAAGACCGGCGAGGAGGGTTACATCGGGCAGATGGCCCGGTCGGCCGCCAGTGAAATCGTGCGCCTGCTGAACCTGGCCCGGCGGCAGCCGCCCCAGGCCGGCTTCCAGGCCGCCGCCGACGGTTCGCTTGCGCCCCTGCGTCCGGCGGATATCGCCGTTTTGGTCCGCAATCAGACCGAGGCCCGCGCCGTTCGCCAGGCGTTGGCCGCACGGCAGGTGCGCACCGTTTACCTGTCGGACAAGGACTCGGTCTTCGACGGTGGCGAAGCCAGATCCCTGCTGTTCTGGCTCCGGGCCTGTGCTGAACCGGAGCAGGAGCGTTTGTTGAAGGCCGCTCTGGCGACCCCGGTGCTGGGCCTGCCGCTGGCGCGCCTGGATCGGTTCAATCAGGATGAACTGGTATGGGAAGCCGAAGTGGAGCGGTTCCGCACGTATCGGCGGATCTGGCGGCTGCAGGGGGTGTTGCCCATGCTGCGCAGGCTGCTGGGAGACTTGGATGTGCCGGCGCGTCTGCTCGCGTTGGTGGACGGTGAGCGATCGCTGACCAATTTGCTGCACCTGGCGGAACTGCTGCAAGCCGCGGCCGTCGACCTGGACGGCGAACAGGCCCTGATCCGATGGCTGGCCGAACAGATCGAGCAGCCCGGCAGCGCTGCGGACGAGCAGGTTCTGCGGCTGGAGAGCGATGAAGACCTGGTCCGGGTCATCACCATCTACAAGTCCAAAGGCCTGGAGTACCCGCTGGTATTTTTGCCGTTCATCTGCAGCTTCCAGCCCCTGACCGGCCGCAACACGCCGGTGGCGACCTATCATGACGACCAGGGGCGCCGGGTGACGGTGCCCGATCCGGACGCAGCGGCCATGGACGCCATGGCCCATGAACGCCTGGCGGAAGACGTGCGCCTGCTCTACGTGGCGGTGACCCGAGCGCGCTACGCCTGCTGGATGGGGGTGGGAGCCGTTGGTAGGGTCACCCAAAACCGGGGCGAGCAGACCAACCTGCACCAGACCGGACTCGGTTATCTGCTGTCGGCCGGGCAGATGATTCCCACCGCTGACGTGGCAGACCGACTTCGAGCGCTGAAGGGCGACTGCCCGCACATCACCCTGGGACCGCTGCCCGGCGCCACGGATGCCGAATACCGGCTCGAGAATGGCGCCGAGCCGCTGGAACCGGCGCTGCGATTCAGCGGCAAGGTGGCCCGCGACTGGTGGATCAGCAGTTACAGCAGCCTGCTGGGCGGCGCCCACCTGACGGCGCAGCCGCCATCGGCGCCGACTGCCAATCTGGATGCCGGCGCCCCGTCCGCCCCGGAGTCGGCCACCGAAGCCCAGCTGCAGGAAACCGCCGGCGAAGCAGGCACGGCGGCTGAGGCGATTCGTGCGGCGCCCTCGATCCACAGCTTCCCGCGCGGTCCCGATCCGGGCACGTTTTTACATGGGCTGCTGGAGTGGGCCGCCGAGCAGGGATTTGCCAATCTGGTCGGCGACCATCTCCGGCTGGAGAACCTGGTTGCCGTCTATTGCCAGCGCCGCAACCGGGGCGACTGGACCGCTGTGATGCAGGCCTGGATTCAGCACCTGTTGGAAACCCCGCTGCTGCTGCCCCACGATCAGGGCAAGGTCGCCATGGGGTCTTTGGCCAGCGATGAATATCAGGCCGAGCTGGAATTCATGCTGGCGGTTCACCGGGTGGACACCAGGATGCTCGATGAGACGATCAACCGCTTCGTCCTGCCCGGAGCCGTTCGTCCCGCCTTGAGCCCCGATCGTCTCAACGGCATGCTCAAAGGCTTTATCGACCTGGTGTTCTGCCACCAGGCGCGCTACTACGTGCTGGATTACAAGTCCAACCACCTGGGGGAAAACCGACAGGCCTACAGCGCCGAGGCCATGGCCGCCGCCGTTCTGGAACACCGCTACGACCTGCAATACGTGCTCTACACACTGGCGCTGCACCGCCTGTTGAAAGCCCGCCTGCCGGACTACAACTACCGGCGCCACATGGGCGGCGTGCTCTACCTGTTCCTGCGGGGCGTCGACGAGACGGGGCAGGGGGTTTATGTCGACAGGCCGCCGCAGGTGCTGGTCGAGACGCTGGACGACACCTTTGCCGGCACGGAGAACCTGCATGCCAACCGCTGAGTCCCTGATCGACCTGCTGGACGTCTGGACCGACCAGGGCTGGTCGACCCCCCTCGATCGGGCGTTCGTGCGCTTTTTACACGAACAGCAGCCGGACACTTCGGACCCGGTATTGCTCGCCGCGACCCTGGCCAGTCACCAGCTGGGCCGCGGTCATATCTGCCTGGATCTGCGAGCGGTTCTCGACGACCCGGACCGCGTCCTGTCGTGGCCGCCGGAAGGGGAAGCGGCGTCGGCGCACCCCCGGTCAATAGCAGTACTGCTGGCGGGACTGTCGCCCTCAAGATGGGCGCAATGCCTGGAAGCGTCGCCGCTCGTATCCCCGGGGGCAGGCTGTACACCGCTGGTGCTCAGCAACGGACGCTTGTACCTGCGCCGCTACTGGCAGTACGAGGTCACGGTGGCCCGGAGCCTGTTGCAGCGGCTTCAGGTTCAACCGGCCATCCCAAAGGACCTGGCCCGTCGGATCGATGGGCTGTTCGGCCCCTTGCGCAGCGCCCGGGAACAGGACAAGCGCGAAGTGCACTGGCAAAGCGTCGCGGCGGCCATCGCCGCCCGAGGCGCCGTCAGCGTCATATCCGGCGGTCCGGGGACCGGAAAGACCACCACGGTAGTTCAACTGCTGGGTTTGTTGCAGGGCATCGCTCTGGAGCAGGGGCAGGCGCTGCGGATCCGCCTGGCCGCACCCACCGGCAAGGCCGCGGCCCGGCTGACCGCGTCCATCGGCGATGCGGCGGCCAAGCTGCCAACGGCGCTGCAAAAACGCATTCCGACCGACGTCACCACCTTGCACCGCTTGCTGGGCAGCCGGCCCGACACCCGTCACTTCGTCTACAACGGCCAAAATCCCCTGCACGTCGATCTGCTGGTGGTGGATGAAGCCTCCATGATCGATCTGGAAATGATGGCCGCTGTGCTTGGCGCCTTGCCGGAAACCGCACGCCTGGTCTTGATCGGTGACAAGGACCAGCTGGCATCGGTGGAAGCCGGATCCGTTCTGGGCGACATCTGCCGCCATGCCGAGCGGGCCGTCTATCGACCGGCCACCCTCGAGCGAATCGAGGCCGATACCGGATACCGGCTCGATGCGTTGGCCGGCGAAGGGAGCTTGTTGGATCAGCGGATCGCCATCCTGCGCAAAAGCTACCGTTTCGATCAGAACAGCGGCATTGGCGCCTTGGCCCGCGCCGTCAATGCCGGCGATTCGGACGCGGTCGCAGCGGTCTGGCAGCAGGGTTTCGCTGATCTTGACCGGTTGGCGGTCGCCTCAAGCGAGGATAAGGCCTTCGCCCGTCTGTTGCTGGATGGGTCGCCGTCCGGCCGCCCGGGGGGGTATCGTGCCTACCTGCAACGTGTTCAGGCCGGCCGCCAGGGTCACGAATCGGAGGCGACCTGGTTGCAGGCGATTCTGAATGCGTTCGGCCGCTTTCAACTGCTCTCCCCCCTGCGCAAAGGCCCCTGGGGCGTGGAGGGGCTGAATCGACAGGCGGCCCGCATTCTCTTCAACGCAGCCCTGATCGAGCGGCAGGAGGGGTGGTATGCGGGCCGCCCGGTCATGGTCACCCGCAACACCTACACCCTGGGATTGATGAACGGCGATATCGGGATCGTTCTGCCGTTTGCAAAGCGCGGCGCGCCCGAGCAATCGACGTTGCGCGTGGTCTTTCCCATGGCCGACGGGTCGTTCAAAAAAGTGCTGCCGTCGCGCCTGAACGATGCCGAAACCGTCTATGCCATGACGGTGCACAAATCCCAGGGGTCCGAATTCGACCATGCGGCCATGGTGCTGCCGGCATCCATGACGCCGGTGTTGACCCGCGAGCTGATCTACACGGCAGTAACGCGCGCGCGCCGCTGTTTCACGCTGGTGGGGCCGGCGCTGGACCTGCTGTCCGAAGCGGTGCAGCAGCGCACGCACCGCGCCTCGGGGCTGGCGGATCTGATTGGCTGACGGGCGGTCAGCGACCCAGAACAACGCCACCCTCGAGAATCAGGCGCTGGCTTCTGGCCCCTCGTACGATTGTGGCACGGTAGAGAGCGGCAGTGTCGAGGAGATGATCTGCAACGACGATGCGTTGTCCGCTCTCGATCGCAAGCTGTCGAGGACCTAAAAGTGGCCCTTTCGGTTTCATCTGTGGCGAAAACCCCGCCGATGAGGTCATGGTCACCTTTTTCCAAACCGATCCGCCGACGCTGATCGCCGAGCGCGCCGACCAGGTTGCCCTGATGGTTTTACAGCCCAGCGCAAGTGGAGCGAAATATCAAGGCCGCAACGAGACGTTCTGGGAACATCATGGCGAAGCCACGATCACATGGGGATACGGTGCACCGCGGATCCGCTGTAAGAGAGAGCCCTGAGGGGGTGGGTTAACCAATTTAGTCACCAGCGTCGGAGAACAAAAAGGAGACCCGAGGGAGTTCAGCGCGGGTCTCCTGCAGCCAGCAAGTTATATCATCCGGCGGTTACCGTAATCTGGCGCGGTAGCGCCTTTTCGGCCTTGGGCAGCGTCAGGCGCAACACCCCGTCCTCTAGTTTGGCTTCGATCTTGCTTTGGTCGACCACCTCGGAGAGCGTAAACTGCCGATAATACTTACCGATTTCAAACTCGATGAGTACATCTGATTCATCCTTGCCTTCGAACGGTTTGACCGCTCCCGAGATGCTCAGCACGCTGTCATTCAGATCGATCTTGACATCTCCGGGGGCCACGCCGGGCATATCCGCCAGCATGGTGATCTGCTTCTCGTTCTCGAAAATATCCACTTCGGGCGTGAAGATGAGGCCGGGTTCGGTCTGCTCGGCAGGGCTGGCCACCTCTTGCTTTTCTTTTACCTGGAGTTCTTTGGTTTCAGCCATGGTTCATTCCCCCCTTTCCACAAGCAGTTCTTAATTGACGGTTATCTGTTTCGGTTTGGATGCTTCCGATTTGGCGATGGCGACCGTCAGAACCCCATTGACCAATTTAGCCTCGACGTTGTCGGCATCGATATCGCCGGGCAGCCCGATGACCCGTGAAAACTTACCGGCGTCGCGCTCCTTGCGGTGATACCGTGTTTTCTCGCCTTCGGACGGGATCGTGCGCTCGCCCGAGACAGTCAGGGTTCTGCCGTTGACCTGGATGTCCAGGGCGTCTGCCTTGATGCCGGGAAGCTCGGCCCGGACATAGTACCTGTCCTTGTCTTCGGTGAGGTTGACAGCCGGAAACACCCTGGCAGACAGCCAGTTCATGCCGGGTCTTCCCATTGCGGCCTGGGTTAGTCGATCCATCTGGCGCGACAAGTGTTCCAGGTCGGAAAACCGATGCTGCCAGCCCATTGACGGAAAATCGAATAGTCTTCTTGCGAACATGGCTCATTCCTCCTTGACGCTTTTTGAGTTAGGTACGTTTTACCTTGATCTGTTTCACGCTGGCCTGCTGAGCGCCAGTTCTGGGCATGCTAACCGTCAATACGCTGTTTTTGAAGGTCGCTGCTACCGCTTCCTGGTCGGCATCGCCCGGTAACGACAGCATCCGCTGAAAAGCCCCGTAACTTCGTTCCATGCGATAAAAGTTTTTCTCTTTCTCTTCTTTTTCCTGCTTTTTTTCACCACGAATGATCAATGTGTCGTTAACTATTTCCAGCTTGACGTCCGTCTCATCCACACCCGGAATCTCTACCGTGACAGTGTACTCCTTATCGGTGGCGCCCAAATCCAGAGTGGGCTTGAGCATGCCGTCGGACAATCGCGGCAGCAGGGGCCGGTCAAACCCGGAGGTGGTTAAACCGAAACCTCGAAACGCCTGGTCAAAAATTCGGTCGACCTCCTGATGAAACTGCCGCAACGGGTTGGCAAACACACCCGCGCTTTCCATTGCGCCCTCGCGTTTTACCGGCACTGTTTTGCCGACATCCTCTTCTTCCTTCTTAAACCAGTTCCAGGGAACCCATTTTTTCATATCCATATCCCCCCCTTTTTTACATTACCAAAAAGTTTTTAATAAATAAGTAATTCAATAATTTTGGGTGTCAATGGATTCGAAATAATTTTTTTACTTCACAACTAACTGAAAAATAGGTAGATAAAAAAATATGTGATGGATGGAGCGACCACGCTAAGGTTTGATTTGAATTTTTCTGCAAAGCCAATATAGTAAAGTAATATCAATGTGTTGAATTTTATTCTGTGCTGATCCAAGGCGTTACGAAGGGGAGGTCCAGATGGCGAAAAGTTACTTTGCTATTCTCGAGGTCGCGTCCAACGCAACGGCCGATGAAATCCATTCGGCCTATCGCCGACTGGCCAAAATGTTCCACCCGGATCATTACGAGGGCAGCAGCGAACGATTCCAACAAATCCAAAACGCCTATGCCGTTCTCAGCGACCCTGCCAGGCGAAAAGCGCACGAAAAAACATTGTCGACCGTGCCGGTGCGACCTTTACCCAACCATGGACCACATGCCCAACCTGAGCCGCTGATTCCCGAAAGCGGACCGGTCGATTTAGGGGCCGTTTCACCGGTGCGTTCCGTTGAAGCCGTTTCTCCCGCTTTCGACCAGCTATTCGATCGCCTGAGGAACGCGTTTTCGCCTGTTCGAGCATCCCGGTACGGTCGGGTGCAACATCTGACACTCGAAATTCCACTGACCCGGGAACAGGCCATTCGGGGAGGCCGTGCCCAAGTGATGGTTCCGGCCCAACGCGTTTGCCCGAGATGCCGCGGCTACGGACAAATCGGATACTACCCATGCCGTCGATGCGCGGGTGAGGGTGCCGTTTCAGGTGAAGTGCCGCTGTCGGTGACGTTTCCGAAAGGTATGACCAAAGGCCACCGCGTGGTTATTCCACTCGACCGGGTCGGCATAGAAAACGTTCATCTCGCGGTGTCATTTCGTCCCAAAGATGGTGACTGAGTCCTGGCCGATATTCGATACACCCAGTCTAATTCACGACAGGCCTGGTCAAATGTCCTGCCAAAGATCAGGGCCAAGGCCGACTTCTTGCCCAGGATCCAGCCCAGATCCATCGCAATTCCAGGCAGTGACAAGCGTTTGGCCCGCAGGTAAATTTTCAACGGCCATTTGAGCTGTCCGTAGGCGCTGAAAGAGCTTCGGAACAGGCGTCGAACCATGGGGGAAAGCACCAGGTCGCTGATATCCCTGGCCTTGAACAGGGTCTCGAGACGCGTTTTGTAGACATAGTGTACGATGGTGACATTTTCTCCCTTGCCCAGGGTCTTGAGCCACGACCGGGTCCTATGCAGCAACGGGCCGATGGCGGCCTCTTCCAGTGGTTTGTCGGCATCGGGAAAATGGCGCCGGGCAATGTGATCGGCCGCCTTCAGGACGGCTGCCTTCCAGTTTTCCCAGGTAGGGCTGGAATAGAGCAGCGCTGGAAACCCCACCAACTTCTGCCGGATCGCTTTGATTGCCGGATCGCTTTCCACGGCCGGCGGCAGCGTGATCCGGGACAGGTCTTCCAGGGTCTCTTCAAGGACATGGGAGGTCTCTTCCAACGCACGGTCGTATTCGCGGTCGAATGCGTCAAGGGCCAATTTGCCCACAAAAAGGGTCAGATCCACCAGCAAGGTTTTCATCAGCACGAGGATCACCAGCTTTCGGGAAAGGAACAAGATCCAGGATAACGGATCGGGCAGGATCAACAGGCGCAGCAGGCCAAAACGCTCAACCGCATATCGATGCGCCACGTACCATTTCACGTAGGGGCGTTGCATCATGTCATCCGACCACCGGTAGAGATCGCGGATGGTTCGGATGTTGATTTTTTTTAGGCGATTCAGGCCCGGACGGTGGATGATACGATCGAAAAGCGACAGGGACGCGTCGATGCTCTTGACGAGATGGCCCAGGGATACCTGGAGCTCGGGCCGTTCGGAGCCCGGGAAAAAACAGGCCGCGATGGATCGGACAAAGTCGTGCAGGTGGCTGGCATCAGCGGCCTGCCACGGGGAAAAACTGTGAAGAATGCCCTCACACCTTTGTTGAATGAGGCCGATGGCGTTTTTTCTGGCGGGTGCCGCTTTTTCGGCCTGGACGACCAGGCCTTTCAACTCCTTGCGGATGGCCAGGTTCCAGGAAATGACCCCCCGGGCGCGCCATGCCACGATCAGTACCAGGCAGGCGAATCCGAATCCAATACCACCCCAGACAAGCCTGGTGATCGGCCACCAATCCATATCGGCCACACTCCGTCCAACGTTGTTCGAGGATCACGCTAAAGGATATAGTCCGCAACGGGCGACATCAATCCTTGCCGATTCATCGACGACCTGTATCTCAAACCATTGATGACCCGTCCCGTAAATGAAATTCGCTCTTTTTTGCAGGCTGTGGGAAAAGGATGTTCAATGAACTGGAAACCGCTGTTGGGAAAAAACGCTTGGAATAATGCCAAAAACAGGTTTAGCGAACTGTTCAGCAACACGCTGAAAAAGGGGCCACAGATGGTCACCCGCCATGGGGCCGAGCCGGTTGTGATTGTATCGGTCGAAGAATTCCGGCGGTTTTCACGACCCAAAACCGAATTGGTGACATTTTTTTAACAGTCGCCTTCTTACGATATTAAAATCGATTTGTAGCGCAATAAAGATAGACCCAGGGAGGTCGTGCTTTGAATTAACTTCTGGACACCCGCGTGGCATCCGAGATGGTCAAACCAGAGCCGAACAGAAAGGTGGTTGAGTGGGTTTCCTCGCCAGAAGAGGACCACCTGTTTCTATCCGTCCTGACCCTCCTTGGTGAAATCCAAAAAGGAATATCTAAATTGAGCGATTCCTTCGTCACTGCGGAGCATCGTCAGCACGCCTCGCTCCTCAGGATTCGCAAGCTTGATCTCAGGCTTTTTACGAAGCCGTCTGAACAGTGACTTTTGACGTGATTGTCAAATCTCATCCTCTTGTTCTGTAGGCTGCGCGCATTTCGCGTTTGAGCATTTTACCGGCCACGTTGCGCGGAAAAGACTCCATGACCACCACATCCCGAATGCGCTGAAACTTGGCATCCACGCGGCTGTTGGTCCATTCGATCAGCTCGCGTGGCTCGACCGTCGTGCCGGGCAGGAGCACCACGGCGGCGATCGGAACCTCTCCCCATTTGTCGTCGGGGACGCCGATCACGGCCACCTCGCTGACGGCGGGATGGCGGATCACGACCTCTTCGATGTCCTTGGGATAGACGTTCACGCCGCCGGAAATGATCATGTCCTTGATCCGGTCGACCAGGAACAAAAAGCCGTCCTCGTCCACGTAGCCTGCATCGCCCGTGTGCAGCCACCCGTCGACGATGGCCTTTTCGGTCAGGTCCGGCCGCTTGTAGTAACCGGGCATCATCATGGGGCTCTTGCCGCAGATCTCACCAATCTCGCCGGGGGCGCACTCCCGGCCCTCGGCGTCGAGGATGCGCATCTCCATGAAGGCTGCCGGCACGCCCACCGAGCCGACCTTGCGGATCGCGTCGTGCTTGTCCAGAACGGTCATGAACCCTTCGGTCAGCCCGTACAACTCGTAAAACCGCCCCGGCAGGGTGGCGTTGAGACGATGCTTGTACTCCAGGAGCAGCGGTGCGCCGACGTTGTGGATCATCTCCAGCGAGCCCAGTTTCTTGGGGTCGAAGGCCGGACTGTTGAGAATGGCGATGATCTGGGCCGGCACCATGACCACGTGGGTAACCTTCTCCTTTTCGATGTCGGCGATGACCGCTTCGGGATCGAATTTTTCGTGCAGGATGTAGGTGGCGCCCAGGAACATCCAGGGCATCAGGTCCAGCATGGCGCCGTTGAAGACAATGGCGCCGGCGTGCAGGGCCACGCTTTCGGGGGTCATGCGCCATGCAGCCGCAAAGATGGTGCAGTACATGGCGCGCACATAGTGGGTGTGAACGATGCCCTTGGGGGCGCCGGTGGTACCGCTAGAGTACATTATGTTGTACATGTCCTGATCGTCTATGGGAACCTCGGGCGGGTTCTTTTCGCTGGCCGGGTCGACAAATTCTTCCCAGGTGCAAAACCCCTCGCGCCGGTCCGCCTGGCCGACCAGAACGTAGCGGTCCTCGGCGATGTTCGGCAGATCCTTGCGCAGGCGGTCCAGGACATCGGCAAAAGCGGTCTCGGCGATGACCAGGGCGGTGTCGGAGCTTTTCAGAAGGGTGGCCAGGCCGTTCTGATTGAGCATGGTGCTGCTGGGTACGATGACCAGGCCGGTCTTGGCCGCGGCCCAGTAGGCCGCCATGAGTTGGGTGCAGTTGGGCAGGACCGTGGCGAACTTGTCTCCCTTGCTCAGCCCGCGGGACAGCAGGGCGTTGGCCAGTTTGTTCACGTAGGCGTTGAAGGTCCGGTAGGTAAAGCGCTCTTCGCCGCAGACGAAAGCCGGATGGTCGGGCCGGCAGCGTGCGTGGTGAGGCAAAAGGGTGCCGATGTTCATGGGTCACTTCCTTTCAAACCGCTAAAGATGCTGTGTGTTAAGATGCATAAACGCCCATTTTGCCCCACACCCTGCTCATCTCCCCTGAGGTGAGGGCCGGGGTGAGGGGCAGGGTTTCAAAGCGGCTGCCAGCCGAGCAGGCCGGGATCGACCATATCATGTTCAGGATCGGTTTCCACCAGCTTGCTCTCCGGCGGCGACTCACCGTTTTCAACCCAGTCTCGAAGATAGTCGAACGTGCGCATGGCATAGGCCTGCATGGGTGTCAGGATGCCGGGCAAGTTCGGATCGATCTCGTACGGATTGGGGCCCCACCTGCCGTCGGCATGGGCGTCGACGTGGCCGGCGTGGGCGATGACGTACAGGCGATGCAAGTCCGGCCTGCCGAAGCGCTGCACCGCATCCGCATAGCCCATGGCCATGGCGCGGGTGGCCACCAGGCCGTCGGCCTGGCCGTGCAGGCTCAGCAGCGGGGCTGAAAATTCAGCGCTGTTGGCATTTTTGAGCGCATACCGGATGGCCTCTTTGTTCCAGCCGCCGTTGGGGGCATTGGCCAGCCATTCGTACAGGGGCGGAGGCGCGCCGGGATTGTCAGGGTCGGGATGACAGGCGTAGACCGCCGATGCGACCTTATCGTCGCCACGCAGGTCGGCCCGGTAGACGTAGGAGACTATATTGTAGTAGCCGACCCCTCGATACACTTCAAAACCGGGAATCTCCTTGTATGGATCGAAATTTGAGCTGTAATAGCCCCAGTAGATGGCCGATTCGGGGGAAAAGCCAGCAGCGACCATTGCATAATAGGCGCCCGGGAAGCGGGGATTCTTGATGTATTCATCCATGGTGGCCAGGGTTTGCGCCGAGCCGAACCAGCCCATGGCCAAGGTGCCCTTGTCGATGGATCCGATCATGGTGTCCGCCGCAGCGTAGGCTTGAACCGAAACAGGGCCTTTGCGTTTACCGGTAATCACGCGGGCGTCGGGCCAGTAGGCGCCGGACCAGTCCACGCCGCCGTCGAAAAGGCGCTGGTTGCCCCGTCCGACCAGGCGATGGTCGATCTCCAGGGCCCGGCGGGTCTGGTAGCCGCCGTTGGAAAGCCCGACGGCATAGGTGTGCGTGGGCCAGTCGCCGGTTGCCTGCTTCAGGTAGCGCTTGGCCCACAGGGCCAGATCGATCATCATGATTCCCCAGTGCTGGGTGGGGTGCTTGCCCGAAATCATGTCGGCGGCGCCGCCCGGAATCCCCTTGTCGCCGGCAATGTAGGCAAACCCGTGCTCCAGCAGCAAGGCAGCCCAGATGGCTTCGTTGGCGTACTCGTTTCTCAGCCCCGGCGTTCCCGCCACGACCATTTTGCCATTCCAACCCTCGGGCAGCCGGAAGGTGATGCGCTGCGTCCGCCGGCCCCTTTTCAGCAACCCGGTCACCTCGCTGCCGGCGATGTCGGCGTTGGTGGGCTGAAAGGCAGCGGCGTGAATCATGTTGGCGTTGATCTTGGCCACCTTGGCCTGTTCTGCGGGCGCCAGCCTGTCATAGTAGTCAGGGTCGGCTGCAGGCAGCCCCCAGTAGGTCACGTGGGCCAGGCCCCCGTCTTCGCCACCGGCATAGTTGTGGACATCGATCTCGGTGAGCCCGTGCATTTTCCCTCATTCTGTCTGCTGGCCTTGCGCAAAAAGATCCGGACTGACGATCAACATGGCCGCCAGCATGGCAACACAGGCGACTACACTGTTTTTTGGCTTTTTTTTCAACATTTTTTTCGCCTGGGTCGCAGACGACCCGTGATGTTGGGGGAGTCGCCGGCGACCACCGGAACACCACGCTCGGGATGTAGGTGATGATCGACGGAACGAGCCCACAGATCAAGATCCCAACGGCCTGCAAGGCGATCAAGGGCTGCACGCCCTTGTAAATGTCCATCATCTGGCAATTTCCCGCGGGTGCGGCGCCGGCGAAATAGAAAAGGGCATAGCCGAAGGGCGGCGCCAGGAACGATGTCTGCAAAACGATGCAGATCAGCATCGAGAACCACAAGGGGTCGAAACCGAGCTCCAGGCAGACCGGCAAAATGCCACCCCGTCGATGAACATGCCCAGTAAAAAGAGGGCCAGGATGGCCGCCCCTGAAACGCCCCCGCCGGCCGCTTCCGAGGGTGTCGCGATGCCGGCCAGGATGGTGCCCATCACCGCCAAGCTCAACACCAGCGGCGGCACCATGGATTTGACCACCATCCACATCTTCCGCCGGGGGGCATAGCCCGAGGCCTCCTGCTTGATTGACCAGACCCTGCGGCAACAGGGCGTAAACAAGACCGGAAACGCCCAGGTGCTGGGGATTCATCGTGCCTTGCTTTACCGAAAAATGAAGCTACCGGGAATGGTACTTTAGGTTTGGGGGTGGGCAGCGACGGGCCGAATGTTTCCCGGCCGGTTGACGTTTACCGAGTTGACCTGGGTGGACACGGGAACGCTTTTGAGCAAGGTTATGGACTGGTTCTGGACAATCTCCAGCAGCGGCTTGACGGCCTGGGTATTGCGGTCCAGCCAGGGGCCATAGGCCGCCGGTTTCAAAATCACCGGCATGCGGTGGTGAATGTGCTTTACCGATTCACTGGCCGGCATGGTAAGGAGCGTGCACGAGCGGTAGGGGGGCGACTCCTTGCCCCGGTCGTCCCATGCCTCCCAGAGACCGGCAAAGGCGAATGGGCGGCCATCCGGGAGCGTCAGGAACACTGGCTGCCGGTTGCCTTTCCCGCCCTTCCACTCATAGAAGCCATCGGCCAGGATCAGGCATCTGCGCCATTGAAACGCCGTCTTGAAGCTGGGCTTGAAGGCCACGGTTTCAGACCGTGCATTGATCATTCTGCCGCCGATGGTGGTGTCTTTCGACCAAAAGGGCACCAGCCCCCAGTGAAGTCTTTCCAGATGATTCTGATCGCCGTGCCGTGTGATGGCGAGAACTTCCTGGGTGGGGGCCACGTTGAAGTTCGGCGTGACCGACACGTGGGCCACATCGATGGGAAAGTGCGCTTTCAATTCAGAGAGCTTTCTAAATTCGACGAACCTTCCGCACATGTGAGCACCCGTTGACCCTGTAAACCAAATCGGCTGCCCCGAACCGGTCTCAACGAATCGATTCGGGCAGGACGGAACATTACAACGCTGGCAACGATTGCCACCCCTGTCAAGGGCCGGGTGGCGCTTGACAGGAGCAGCGGTGAAAGATATTTCGCAACAGGTCTGCGCAACCCCGCCACAAAAAATCTTCCGGTGCGCAACGTCGGCCGGGTGTGGCGCATTGAGGGCTCCTGGAGTCGATCCTTGGGCCGTAAACCGGAAACCGGAGAGCGGAAAGGGGCGGTCATGCAAAAAACTCCTTCACCAAAGGAAAAAGCCGGCGTTGTGCTGTATCGCCATCTGGGCGACAATGAACCGCAGGTGCTCGTCGTGTCGGCGCGCAAGTTCCAAAATGAGTGGGTGTTTCCGGTCGGGTCGGTTAAAAAGGGTGAGTCATTGGCCGCGGCGGCCGAACGGGAATGCGCCGAGGAGTCCGGCTACCAGGTTGAAACTGGCCTGAAGCTCCCACCGGTCCAGCTCTCGCAGAGCGGCAAAATCACCCGGTTTACGTTTTTCCTGGCGACCGTGGTCGGCGAATTGGATCACTGGGAAAGGGACCGCATCCGAAAATGGTTGCCGGTTTCGCAGGTCGCCGATGCCTTGCCGGAAATTTTTCAAGCGGTGGCCCGCAATGCCGCTGCCCACATGGGGCACGGGTAGCAGTCGTCGTCAATGGGTTCTCTTTCAAAGCCATGTCTTGGGGTGATGACGGATGAATTTATCAGATGTGACCCGGCAAACCCGTTTCACGGCCATGCTCATCGACACCAACGGCATTCATTCCGACTGCTTTGCGTGTTGGGTTTTCGGGGCGGGTATGCGATTTGGTTCGCCCGACAAGTGGTGGGGGGATATGGGGCGGCGAGACTTTCCGCACGAGGGAATCGACTTGTGCCTCTACGCGGACCGATCGGGGCGCGTGCATCAGCTGGGTCCCGATACCCGGATTCCGGCCTTGCAGGCCGGAGTCGTCCGGAGCGTTTTTCGCGATTACCTGGGCAAGGCCATTGTGATTGCCCACGCGGCAGGCCCGGAAACCTTTGAGAAGGTCGTGTCGATTTACGCCCACACGCGACCGCTCGAAGGGATCGTGCCCGGCCTTGTGGTGAGCCCCGGCGACGTCATCGCCACCATCGCCGATACCCGCGCATCCAGGGCCAGGATCCCTGCGCACCTGCACTTTAGCCTGGGTGTGGCTCATCCGGGGCTTGATCTCGACGCTTTTGTCTGGAACGACATGCGCGACGACACACGGTTCCGGCTGCACAACCCCAGTGCCATGATCGATTGGCCAATCCAGCTACTGGACGATACCGCCTTCCGACAGCTAATGGACGCTTCGGGCGGACGGGCACCCCGATCACGGTTTTCTCAACAGATCTGACGTCGATTTTGCAGGCCGAAAAGGCAGCGCTTCGTGCACCTATTCATGCGATGTCATGCCATGAGCCTCTTTGAAGGCATGCCACTCGTCGTGATCGACGCCACCATCCTGGTTCATGTCAAGGGCTGCAAAGACCGTTTGATCCGCATCCGGGAAGTAGGCCGCAAACTCCTCAGCGCTCACCGAACCGTCGCCGTCGCTGTCCATGTCTCCGAAGTGGGCGTCGAAAGCCGTGGGATCCGGCATGGGCATCTCGTGGTGCTTCTTTTCGCTTGCGTAACCCGTGGTCATCAGGGTGAACAGCACCGCCAAAGTCAACAAAACCGTTCGCTTCATGAACCCTCTCTCTCTCCTGTTGCACGTTGTATCAATTTCTCATGCTGACGCTATGCTAAAATAGTAACGCGCAAATCCCCTCCGTCAAGATCGAACGGCAAGCCGGCCGTTGTGCTCCCGGCTGTGGTTTTTTTCATCTCCAGCCCCGGGATTTTAGGAACCGATCGCGCCCAACAGCGGGCAGCTGACTTTCCAGATGCCCTTCGACGGTGCGGTCTATGTGGCTTACGACAGCGGTGCCGTTCAGCAGCCGGCCTGGATGGACGGCTTCGTCGACACCGGCGACGTTTTACTTTAGAAACATCTGCAGAAGATCTACCGACCTACAGGGTCTTTGGCAGGCGTTACAACGCGCGTGATTGCGTAAAGCTGGGCGCCAATCAGTCCTCGGTCTGTTCGGGCGGCGGCGCCAACTACATCGTTTTGTACAGCGACGGCAGGGAGTTCGGCGACATCGCCGAGGAGGATGACGACGATGGTGCGGCCGACGGCGACGGTGAGGAAAACGGCGGCGGCGATGTTCAGACCACCGACGCGGTCGATTCGGCGACGGATGCCAGCACGCGCGGCGGTGGCGGATGCTTTATCGCCACCATGACCACGCGGAGCGCCGGCGGCAGATAAGGCCCTTTCTTGCCGGCGCGGGTGTGGTCAGGCGCTGGTGTCTGCGTTTTCAATGAAGTGTCGATGGGCGGCCAGGATGAGCTCCCGGGTCTCTTCCCAGCCGATACAGGCGTCCGTGATGGAAACAAACGGATTCAGATCCGCTTTGCGGGTCTCTCCGTAGATAAACGTCTGCTTGCCGGCTTCCACGTTGCTTTCCAGCATCAAGCCGCGGATGATCGGGTTGGGATCGATCCGCACCCCCCTGGTGAGGCCGAGGCGCTGGATCAACACATGATTGAAGACCTCTTTTTGCTTGCGGTAATCCTTGGCGCTGTTTTTGTGCGAACAGTCGACCACAACGGCTTGAAGCAGGGCAGAATGCCGGGCCAAGAGCTGGCCGGCTTCGCTGATGCTGACCGGGTCATAGTTGGGCCGTTTGCCGCCCCGCAAGACGATGTGGCAGTACCGGTTGCCTCTCGAAAAGACCCGCGAGGTGACGCCGAAAGGATCGTTGCCGACGAATACCTGCGCCGCCGAAGCCGCCAGCAGGGCGTTGATGGCCGTATTCAAATTGCCGTCGGTGCCGTTTTTGAAGCCCACGGGCATCGAAAAGGCGCTGGCCCACTCCCGGTGGCTCTGGGATTCGGTGGTTCGGGCGCCGATGCATGCCCAGGCGATCAGCCCCGACAGGCGTTCGGCCGCTGTCTGGCTCAGGATTTCGGTGCCGACGGCGACGCCCATCTCGTTCAGGTCCATTAAAATCCGACGGGCCTTGCGCAATCCCTCGTCAATGTCGAAGGTTTTTCGGTCGATGTGCGGGTCGGAGATCAGACCCTTGAAACCCACGTTGGTGCGCGGCTTTTCAAAATAGACCCGCATGACCAGTTTGATGGACGGTTTGACGGTCTCCTGCAGGCCGGCCAGCAGTTGACCGTACTTCAGGGCCTGCCGCCGGCTGATGATCGAGCAAGGGCCGGTGATGATCAACAATCGGTTGTCTTTGCCGTCCAGAATATCCTTGATTTCCTGCCGCCCTTCCAGGACCGTCCGGGTGGCGTTTTCAGTCATCGGAAACTCTTCGCGAAGTTGATCCGGCGTGATGATCGAGGTGCGCTGGACAACGTTCAGGTCGTAGGTTTTTTGCATGTTCCGTTCGAGCCGATCAGGGCGGCGCTGCGGTGAATACAATCATCCACCCTGGCAAGCCGGCACCTTGGTGAAGTTCAGGTTTCGATAGGTTCTTTCGAATGATCCGGCCGCGGCGGGGACTACTTCACCTCGAAGTGCAGGCGCCGAAGGATTTTACCGCCATCCGAAGTGATGTCGACCCGCCATGGGCCGCGGTAGCGATCACTCGAAATGGTTTTGTAACTCCACGTGCGCCAGTTGGAAGACCGCACATCCAGGGCGACATCGCTGATCTTCCAGTCCTTGAAGTAGTAAATGTGTCGAATTTTGGATGGGAACTGCTTGGCTTCGACCTGACTCCAGACATAAATTCGATCGACCGAGGCGGGAAAAACAGTGTCGACACCGACCGGCACCCGGTTGCTGATCCCCGTGCCGACGCTGGCTTTCGAAACGCTCAGGTTGACGGCGGACATGGCTGAGACCGGCGCCGGGCTGTCCGCCACGGCGGCCTGCTGAGCCACTGGACTGCCGTTTAGCTTGGCCACGGCATCCTTGCTTTCCGGTGCCGCTGCCACCGGTGGGGTCCCCGCCGGTTCAGCCGGTTGCGAGGCTGCGCTGGTTGCAGCATAGGCGCGGTTGGGGATGGTCGGAAATTGGGCTTTAAGGGCAGTCATGCTCGAGGGCGGCGGCGGCTCCTTCATGACCGGTGAAGCAAGCGGCTCGGCTGCCTTGGGAAGTTGTGCTTCGGCAACCATGGCCGGATGGTTGTCGAAGACAAACAGATGATACGCGCCGACCCCGGCCAGCACCAGGATACTGCAACCCGCCATAACCGAGAAGCCGAACAGCCAGGCTCGCCGATTGAACAACCGGCGATTGGCAGCCACGGCTGCAGCGGTATCTTTGACCCACAGGCCAACGGCTCGAAGGGCATCTCCGGTCTGGTGCAGCAAGGGCCGGCTGCGTTTGGCCCACCTTGCGGTGGCCCGCATGGCTGCCTGGGCCGTCTGGCCTGCGACGGTGACCGTTGCAGCGACACTGGCGAATCCGGCCCTCAGGGATTCCGGCGAGGGCTTGAAGGGGCGCAACACGGTATTCAATGACGGAACCGCCGGCTTCCATGAAGCGTACCTGGCTTTGGCAGCGATTGCCGCAGCACGCAGTGCGGCCCCCCATTTTTCCACCTGGGCCGAGGGGGACCATTTCAACCGTTTTAGGCCGCGTTGCTTGGCACCGTTGCCGGGGTTTGGCGCGGCGACCTCGTTTGTGGCCGGCAGATCGCGCTCGAGCGCCTGGCTGTCACTGTCGTTGTTGAGGAAGGCCTCGTATAATTTGAGGGCGGTATAGACATCACTTCCGATCAATTTGGCATAGGCGGTGATGTAGCCTTTGATGTAAGGCCCTTGAGGGAGCTTTTCGAATTCGTTGTTTTCGATGTACTCCAGATAGAACCGTGAAATTTTAGTCTGTCTGGAAACGTCGCTCAAATCGATTTGCTTCGCTTCGCGCCCTTTTCTGAGGTAAACACCTATCGTTTCCATTGCATTGACTCCAAAACATATGCGTTCTCACCCATGCCGCTTGTGCGGGAAGGCAGAATTCGATTCAACCTTTACATCGCCCCCAATCTGTCTGATCTTTAATAAATACCAATTCTTTAGCACGTTCCGAATGATCCGGCCCAGGCCATCATCTCAGGTTGATCAGAAAAACAGAAGGCAACATCTTTAAACCTGACCACGTGGCACCGTGATCGATCTTTGCCAGGAATGCTGACGTGATGTCATTTGCCGCTGCGGCCCAGCGGACATAGGATGGCAATAATAGCCTACTATCTTTCCAACAAATACCAAATTAATCGGGTTTCGACAAGCACGAATTGCGGTCGGCGGACAAAAGTGAGCGCCTGCGCATCGCTGCCAGAGAACACCCGATCGATCGGGCAGCGGATTCAGTTTTTATTTGACAGCCGCACCGACCCATTTTAGCATGTAGATGAAGCTTGAATACCATCGCTTGTAACGACCACCGCCATCAATGCGGACGATCATTCGAACGCTCCCGAAATGCTGCTGCTGGCCTATTCGCGATTCGAGCCGCTAACACACGCCTGCCATCGCCCCTGTCGGCACCTCGCTCGCTTTCAACCGCATACGGTTGTGGCTGAACCAACGACGCGTCGGAATACGAAAGGAGGGCGCCATGGCAGCGTTTCGAATTTTATTGCCCTACAACTATTCTCCCAACGATCAAAAAGCCATCCGGTTCGTCATCGATGCCTTTGCCGGGCTGCCGGCGAGCACAGTCACGCTTTTTCATGCCTACACGCCCCTGCCGACCATCGATGCGTCGGCCAGCCCGGAAAACGTCAAGCTGCGCAGCGGCATGTCCTATCTGGCAGGCGAACTCAAGGAGAAGGAAGAGGCCTTGAAAGTGATGGGGGATGTGCTGGTGGAGAGCGGATTCGCACGTGATGCGGTTGCCTGTGAGTTTAAACGGCGGGTCAACAGCGCGGCTGAGGAGATCGTCGACAGGGTCGCCGGCTGCAATGTGCTGGTGTTGAGCCGGGGCGCGGGCAAGGTGACGCATTTTTTTACCCGGAGCATCTACGCTCGTGTGGTGGCGGCCTTGAGGGGGGTCACCATCTGCGTCGCTACCTGAAAGGAGAAGGAGATGGTATCTGAAAACAGGATCAACATCGATATTTTCAAAGCCGTGACCCGTTCGGTGGCCCACAGCGAGGACCTGGATGTAATGACCAATCACCTCGCGCAGCTGCTCACCGCCGGCCTGGACATCAAGGGCTGCGCCATTTTCGTGCTCAACGCGGTCACCGAAGAGCTCGAGATTCTGGCCAGTTTCGGTCTGTCTGCCAAATACCTGACCAAGGGGCCGTTGAACACCCCCAAGAGCATTCGAGAAACCTTTCAGGGCAATCCGGTGGTGATTGCCGACATCAGCAAGAAAAACAAGAGCCTGCAGTATCCCGACGAGGCCCGCAAGGAAGGGATCGCCGCCATCGTGAGTTTGCCGGTCGTTCATCTCGGCGAGGTGGTCGGCGTCCTGCGCCTGTACCACTGGGAACCATGGCAGGTGTCGGACCAGGACCTGGAGTCGCTGCAGATTCTGGCAGGCATGGTCGGGCTGGCGATGACCTACACCCGCTTTCACAACACCGTGCACGCCATCGCTGAGGTGCTGGGGCACACCTTCCAGGTGGAGCTGAAGCCGAAAATAAAAATGGGCAAGCATTAGCAATGGGAAACGGGTCGGCAACCCCACCTTTCCTGCACCCCAGGGCGGATTCAGCCCTTGACAGGCACGCGGTCGGTTTTTACTCTTGTGCCAACTATCCGAAAAGGTTGATTTTGCTCGAAAACTGCCGGAACACCGAAAATGATCGTGGGCCCGCGGCGGCACGGAAAGGATTTAATGGGCGGTCGGGAAAGAAGGATACGCGCCCTGGGGCTGTGTTCGGGGGGGCTGGACAGCATGCTGAGCGCGCTGGTGCTGCGCGACCAGGGCATCGATGTGCACTGGATCGCCTTCGAAACCCCGTTTTTCTCCTCGGCCAAGGCCCGGCAGGCGTCGGCCCAGACCGGGGTGCCCTTGAGGGTGCGCAACATCACGCCGGTGTACCTGAAGATGATGCGGTCGCCCTCGGTGAAATACGGCAAACACATGAACCCGTGCATGGACTGCCACACCCTGATGTTTCGTCAGGCCGGCGAGATCATGGCCGCCGAGGGGTTCGACTTTCTTTTCTCCGGCGAAGTGCTCGGGCAGCGTCCCATGAGCCAGACCCGCGGGTCGCTGCGCTACGTGGAAAAGCATTCCGGGTACGACGGCCTCATCCTGCGTCCCCTTTCGGCCCGGAAGCTGCCGGAAACCATCCCTGAACAATCGGGCCTCGTGGACCGCGAGCGTCTGCTGGATTTTTCGGGCCGGTCGCGCAAGCCGCAGATCGCGCTGGCGGCAACGCTGGGCATCGCCGATTTTCCGGCGCCGGCCGGCGGGTGCCTGCTGACCGACAAGACCTTCAGCCGCCGGCTCAAGGACCTGTTCGACCATCAGGAGGCCACCCCGGAAAACGCCCTGCACCTGCTCCGGTTTGGCCGGCACCTGCGCCTGGATGAGCAGACCAAGATCGTGGTGGGCCGAACCCGCCAGGACAACGAACAGATCAGCCGCTGGGTCGACCCGCAGCGGGACACGGTCATGAAGGTGGACGACTACCCGGGCCCGCTGGTGGTGATGCCCGGCGGCGGCGGCACGGCGGCGACCCTGCTGGCGGCCGGCATCTGCGCGGGATACTCCAAGGCACCCGGCCGCACGCCGGTCAAGGTCAACATAACCGAAAACGGTCGTCTCCGTCAGGTGATGGTTGCGGCTACTGCACCGGCCGACAGCAAGCGCTACATGATTTAGGGAAGCGGTCTTGGGGCAGGGGCGGCCGTTTCTATCCGCCGAGATTCTGCGCCGCCCGCAACTGGCCGCAGGCCGCGCCGATGTCCTGGCCCTTGCTGTGCCGTACGATCACGGTGTAGTGGCTATCGGCCAGGTGCTCCTGGAACTGGTCGATGCGCGCTTTGTCCGGGCGTTCGAATGCGCATCCCGGGTAGGCGTTGAAGGGAATCAGGTTGATCTTGGCCTTGACAGGCCGCAGCAGTTTGGCCAGACGGCGTGCATCGGCCATGCCGTCGTTGACATTTTTGAGCAGGATGTACTCGAAGGTGATCTTGCGCCGGGGCGGCAACGGGAAGCGGCGGCAGGCCGCCATCAGTTCGGCCAGCGGGTAGATGCGGTTGATGGGCATGAGACGGCTGCGGGTATCGTCGTCGGCGGCATTGAGGGAAACGGCCAGGTTGACGCGGCTGTCGCGCCCCAGATCCGGTATGCGCGGAGCCAGGCCCGCCGTGGAGACGGTCACCCGCCGCGTCGAAAAACCGAGGCCGAAATCGGCATCGGTGATCGTGGCCAGGGCCTGGATGACGTTTTCGTAGTTGGCCAGCGGTTCGCCCATACCCATGAAAACGATGTTGCTCAGGGGCCGGCCGCCCTGGTCGCCCACCTGCTTCACAAGGTCGCGTACCTGGGAGACGATCTCGCCGGCGGACAGGTCGCGCCCCCACCCTCCTGCGGCCGTCATGCAGAAGCGGCATCCCTGGCGGCACCCCACCTGGCTGGAGATGCACAAGGTGAAATGGTCTTTTTCGGGGATGAGGACGGTTTCGATGCGCTGATCGTCATGCAGCCGAAACAGCAGCTTGTGCGATCCGTCGGCCGAGACGGTCTCGTTTTCAACCTCGAGCCGGTCATTGGTATACGCCGCTGCCAGCTCGGCCTGCAGCGCCTTGCCCAGATTGGTCATGGCATCAAAGTGGTCGGTCTGGTGCCGGTATACCCAGCGCAGGATCTGCGACGTGCGAAACGGGCGCCGACCGCGCCGCTCCAGCCAGGTGCTCAACTGCGCGTGGGAAAGGTCCTTGATATCGATTTTGCTTGCTTCCATGGCCATCATGTGGGATTCCCGGACCGCGAACCGCCCCTGAGTCGCGGCCCGCGGGCGCTGTTTTTAAATCTTGACATACCATTATTAAAATTCTACTTTCAAGGTTTTAGTTTACCAAGTGGTGGAATGGGATGTTCGATTCGCTCAGCGATAAACTGAATTCGGTCTTCAAGCAGCTCAAAGGGCAGGGCAAGCTTTCCGAGAAGAACATTGCCGACGGCCTGCGAGCGGTGCGAATGGCGCTGTTGGAGGCCGATGTCCACTATCAGGTGGTCAAGCAACTGGTGGCCGACATCAAGGTGCGCGCGCTGGGCCAGGAGGTGATGGGCAGCCTCACGCCGGGCCAGCAGGTGGTCAAGATCGTCAACGAGTCCCTGACCGAGCTGATGGGCGCGACTCACCACGAGTTGAACCTGGCCGGTGAAAAGCCGGTCGCGGTCATGCTGGTCGGCCTGCAGGGATCCGGTAAAACCACCACGGCGGGCAAGCTGGCCGTGATGCTGCGCAAGACCGGCAAACAGCCCTACCTGGTGCCGGCGGATGTGTATCGCCCCGCGGCCATCGACCAGCTGAAGACCCTGGGCGGGCAGCTCAATGTGCCGGTGTTCGACTCGACGACGGACATGGATCCGGTCAAGATCTGCCAGGAGGCGCGGGTGGCGGCGCAGAAGCGGGGTTGCGACACCCTGATCCTGGATACCGCCGGGCGGCTGCACATCGACGCCCAGCTGATGGACGAACTGGCCCGCATCCGCGCCACGGTGCGGCCGACCGATGTTCTGCTGGTGGCCGACGCCATGACCGGCCAGGATGCGGTCAATATCGCCAAATCCTTCGACGAGCGCCTGGACATCGGCGGTGTGGTGCTCAGCAAAATGGACGGTGATGCCAGGGGTGGGGCGGCGCTTTCCATCCGATCCATTACCGGCAAGCCCATCAAGTACATCGGTGTGGGTGAAAAGCTAAACGATCTGGAAGCCTTTCATCCGGACCGCATGGCCTCCCGGATTCTCGGCATGGGCGACGTTTTGACCATGATCGAGAAAGCCCAGGAGGTGGTCGACGAGAAGCAGGCCGTCGAACTGGAAAAGAAGCTGCGCAAGAACCAGTTCACGCTCGAGGATTTTCGTGACCAGATGCGTCAGATTCGCAAGATGGGATCGTTGACGGACATTTTGGGCATGATTCCCGGCATGGGCAAAATGAAGCAGATGAAGAACCTCCAGGTGGACGACAGCGAGCTGGTTCACATCGAGGCCATCATCAACTCCATGACCCCCCTGGAGCGGCGTCAGCACAACCTGATCAACGGCAGCCGACGCAAACGCATCGCCGCGGGGAGCGGTACCCGCGTTCAGGACGTCAACCGTCTGCTGAAAAACTATACCCAGGTGATGAAAATGATGAAGAAAATCAATAAAGGCGGTATGCGCGGATTGGGCCGCGGCATGCTGCCCTTCTAAAGGAGATCGACATGGCAGTGAAAATCAGACTGGCCCGGCACGGCGCAAAAAAAAGACCCTTTTACCGGATCGTCGCCGCCGACAGCGAAAATCCCAGGGACGGTCGCTTTCTCGAGAGACTGGGCACCTACAATCCATTGCAGGACCCGGCGCAGGTGGACCTGAACACGGAACGTGTCAAATACTGGATCGACCAGGGCGCCACACCCACCGATACGGTCAAAGCCATTTTGAAGCGTGAAGGAGTCTTTGCCGCCGCCGAATAGCCGATCGCGCCGAACCTGATGCCCAGCTGCAACCAAGGAGATGGAGCCATGAAAGAGCTGATCAAGTTCATTGCGCAGGAGCTGGTGGACTTCCCCGACCAGGTGTCGGTAGAGGAGATCGAGGGCAATCAGACATCCGTTATCGAATTGAAAGTGGCCAAAGCGGATCTGGGCAAGGTGATCGGCAAACAGGGACGGACGGCACGGGCCATGCGAACCTTGCTGAGCGCCGCGTCCGCCAAAATCAAAAAACGAACGGTTCTTGAAATCATCGAGTAGACTATCGGATCGGCAGGATCTGGTCCTGGTGGGGCGCGTGACCGGTTCCCACGGCCTGCGCGGCATGCTCAAGGTGCGCTCTTTTGCCGAATCGACGGACTTGTACCGGGAAGGGGAGCGGATCCTGGTCGCGCTGCCCGACGGATCGGAAAAACCCTTTACGCTTCGATCGGTAAGCCCCCACGGTCGCGGACTGCTCATGCGCCTTGTGGCGGTCGACGATCGCCGGCAGGCCGACCGCCTGAGCGGCGCGACCCTGTTTGTCGACAAATCGCGCCTGCCGGCGCTGGCCCAGGACACCTACTACTGGTTCGAGCTCAAAGGGTTGCGCGTTCGCACGACGACCGGCACGTGGCTCGGCGTCCTGGAAGAGGTGATTCCCACCCCGGCCAACGATGTATACGTGGTCAGGGGCCGGACGGCGAACCAAGCCCGGGAGGTTTTGATTCCCGCCGTGGCAAGCGTGGTGATCGCGGTCGATCTGGAAGGGCGAACCATGGTGGTCGACCCGCCCGACGGATTGTAGGGGCCGCGCCCATGCAGGTCTGCGTTCTGACGCTGTTTCCCGAGTTGTTCGATCCGTTCTGGAGGCACGGCATCGTACGTCGGGCGGTGCAGGGACAGCGGCTCAGCCCGCTGACGATCGACATTCGTGAGCACGCCGAGGGGCGCCACCGGGTCACCGACGATCGGCCCTATGGCGGCGGCTGCGGCATGGTGATGAAGCCGGAACCCTTGACGGCGGCCCTGGCGGCGGCCAAACGGCAGCTGCCGTCGGCGACCACGCTGCTGCTCTCTCCCCAGGGCACGCGATTCGATCAGCAGCTGGCCGAATCCCTGGCCGGGGTGGCGCAATTGATCCTGGTTTGCGGCCGCTACGAAGGCGTGGACGAGCGCTTTGTCGAGCGGCATGTGGATGCGGAGGTCTCCATCGGTGATTTCGTCCTCACCGGCGGCGAGCTGGGGGCCATGGTGGTGATCGATGCGGTGGTGCGGCTGATTCCCGGGGTGCTGGGCAATGCCGATTCTGCCGCCAGCGACACCTTCAGCGACGGCCTGGTGGAGCATGCCCACTACACCCGTCCGGCCCAGTTCGGTGATGATCGCGTTCCCGATGTGCTGCTGACAGGGGATCATGGCAAGATCGATTGCTGGCGGCGGGAGACCGCCCTGATCCGGACCGTGTTGAAACGGCCGGACATGCTGTCGCAGCGGCGCCTGTCAGCCCAGGAGCGCAGCTGGTTGGAAAAGTGGCAGCGCGAGATCGGCAGGCTCCTTGGGTAGTCCGCTCTACGTCGCCCTGGTCCACTACCCGGTGACCGACAAAAACGGTGCGACCATCGCTTCGGCGGTGACCAACCTGGACCTGCACGACATCGCCCGGGCCGCCCTCACCTTCGGCGTAAGGGGCTATTACGTGGTCACCCCGCTGGAAGACCAGGTCGTGCTGGTCAACCGGATTCTCGACCATTGGGTTGCCGGTGCGGGTGGCACTTACAACCCCGATCGGCGGCTGGCGCTCCAGCTGGTGCGGGTCACGACCACGTTTGAAGCAGCGGTGGCAGACATCGCCCGCGCGGAAGGGTGCCGTCCGAAAACGGTGGCCACCACCGCCAGGCGCTCGGCCGGAGCCCTCTCCTACGAGCGGCTGCGGCAGATGTGCGGCGGCCCGACGCCGATTGTGGTGGCTTTCGGGACCGCCTGGGGGTTGACCGATGCCTTTTTGGATGCGGTGGATTACGTGCTGGACCCGCTGACCGGTCGGGGAGACTACAACCACCTGTCGGTCAGGTCCGCGGCCGCCATCATTCTGGACCGTTTGACGGGAAACTGAAATCGCAACACGAGTGTATACCTTTACTATCGGGAGTTGACATGCAAATCATCAAGAACATTGAAAGAGAGCAGATCCGCATGGATCTGCCGGACTTTTCACCGGGAGACACCGTCACCGTGCACGTGAAGATCCGTGAGGGCAACAAAGAGCGCCTGCAGGCCTTCCAGGGGGTCGTCATCAGCAAGAAAAAGGGGCTGGTCAATGCCACCTTCACCGTTCGCAAAGTCTCCTACGGTGTTGGTGTGGAAAGGGTCTTTCCCACCAACTCTCCCATCATCGACCGGGTGGAAGTGGTGACGCGCGGCCGGGTGCGCCGGGCCAAGATTTACTATCTGCGCAAGCTGCGCGGCAAGGCGGCCCGGATCAAGGAGAAACGCTTTAACTAGCGCCCGCCGCACCTTACGACAACGGGCCGCACAGGCCATGACCACCATCAATCAGATGGTCCGATTCGATGCGAACAACCCCGTGGGTATTTGAAATCGAAGCCCGACGCAGGGGCTGCCGGCTGGTGGCCGGCATCGACGAGGCCGGCCGGGGCCCCCTGGCCGGTCCGGTCGTTGCTGCGGCGGTGATCCTGACGGACGACGTCGATTCGGCCGGGATCGACGATTCTAAAAAACTGACCCCGACACGGCGGGACCGCCTGTACGAGCACCTCTACGCCGCTGCCCGGTCGATCGGCATCGGGGTGGTCGACGCAGCCGAGATCGACCGCGTCAATATTTTGCAGGCCACCCTGAGTGCCATGGCCATGGCCGTGGCCAACCTGCGGCCGCAACCGGATCATCTGCTCATCGACGGTGTCTTCACGATTGCGTCAGACGTGCCGCAGCAGGCCATAAAAAAGGGGGACGCCTTGAGCGTATCGATCGCCGCGGCCTCCATCGTGGCCAAGGTGACCCGGGACCGCATGATGAGCCAGACCGACGCCCTGTATCCCGAATTCGGCTTCGGCCGGCACAAGGGCTACCCCACGACCGATCACCGGGCCGCCATCATGCACCACGGCTGCTGCCCCATTCACCGTCGAACCTTCAAAGGCGTGCGCGAGCACCTGTCCGCCACCCGCTTTTGACCGCCGGCCGACTGCGAGGACGGTCGTTGGCAGGCTGTTCCCGGGCGCCGCGCGTGCACGCCGACAGGCGACCAACGATGCTCAACCGCCAGCAACAATTCGGCCGGCGCAGTGAACGGTTGGCCGTCGAATACCTCAAACGCAGCGGCTACCGCGTTCTGGAGGTCAACTTTCGCACCCGTTGCGGCGAAATCGACATCATCGCCAGCGAGAAGGGCACCATCGTTTTCGTAGAGGTCAAGGCCCGGGCCTCCAGCCGGTTCGGCAGCCCCAAAGGGGCCGTCACCGCCGCCAAGCAGCGCAAGATTTCCATGGCCGCCCTGGCGTACCTCAAGCAATCCGGACAGACCGCGGCCCGCGCCCGCTTCGATGTGGTGGCCATCGACACGGCCGCCGGTCAAGCAAAGATCGAATTGGTCAAAAATGCCTTCGCCCTCGCCTACGGATGACAACCTGCCACCGCGATGCCCCAGGGGCCTCTACGTCGTGGCGACCCCCATCGGCAACCTGGCCGACATCACCTTGCGCGCCGTCGACACCCTGGGCAAGGTGGACCTGATCGCCGCCGAAGACACCCGCCACACCGCCCGCCTGCTGGCCCACTACCACATTCAGACGCCCCTGGTTTCCTGCCACGAACACAACGAACAGCAGCGCAGCTCGGAATTGACCGCAAAAATCCGCGGTGGTGCGGCCGTGGCCCTGGTCTGCGACGCGGGGACCCCATCGGTCTCCGACCCCGGCTACCGGCTGGTGTGCGCCGCCGTGGCGCAGGGGCTGCCGGTGTTTCCCATACCGGGGGTGTCGGCGGCACTCACGGCCCTGTGCGCCGCCGGCCTGCCCACCGACGCCTTCGTGTTTGTCGGCTTTGCGCCCAAAAAGAAGGGGCCGCGCACCCAGCTTCTGGAATCGTTGGCGGCCGAGCCGCGCACCCTGGTGTTCTACGAATCCCCCCATCGGATCGCAGCTTCTATTGGGGAGATTCTGGAGGTGATGGGCAATCGGCCGGCTGTGGTGGCCCGGGAGATGACCAAGCTGCACGAGGAGTTTATCCGCGGGTCCCTGGCTGACCTTCATGCGACACTGGCGCAGCGGCCGGAGGTCAAAGGGGAGTGTACCCTCCTGGTGGGCGGCGCACCGGCCAGCGCGCCGATCTCGGATGCGCGGTTGGAAGCTGTCCTGCGCGAGGCCCTGTCCGGGGGTGATGGCCACCTGTCCAGTCTCTCCAAATCCATTGCCCGGCGGCACGGCCTGCCGCGCCGAAGGGTTTACGAGATGGCGCTGTCGATCCGCCAGGCCGGCCGCCAGAAGCACGGTAACCGATGACCTTTCCCGGGTCCAGGTTCTACCCGGTGATAATGCCGGTGCCCGCGGCTCAGCAGGCCTTGAAGGGACGCGACAAGGTGCAGGCGTTGAGCCGCCTGGCCCGGTTGGCCCTGCGCCGGTCGTGTGAAGCCAGCGGCCTGCACCTGAGCGCCTTCCCCAAGAATGATCTGGGGGTGCCTTTGCCGGTCGATGGCGTGCACTGGTCGGTGAGCCATAAATCGGGGGTGGTCGGCGGCGTGGCGGCACCGCTGCCGGTGGGCATCGATCTGGAAACCATTCGGCCGGTCAGCGACGGCCTGCTGGCCAAAGTGGCTGACGAGGATGAATGGGGTCGGGCCCACGGCGACCGGCAGCACAATTTTTTCAGGTTCTGGACCGCCAAGGAAGCGGTGCTCAAAGCCGTTGGTGCGGGTATCGGCGGTCTGTCCCGTTGCCGTATTCTGGATGTGGTCGACGACGCGCGCATGGAATTGACCTACGACGACGTGCGTTGGCCGGTGGTTCACCACTGGTTCGAAAGCCATGTGGCGGCCCTGACACCTCACCATTTCGAGGTTGTCTGGACGCTAACAGGGTTGTAGCCCCCCAGCTTGGCAGCGGTTGGGTGACCTGCTTTGGGGGGCCTTGGCGCTATTCCGCCGAAAGCAGCAGTTCCACGAGGCCGGCGGCCCCCTCGGGGGCTTCATTGATCTGGACCGGTTTGACCTGAATGCGGTCGGCGGCGACCCCGGCCTGCCGGGTCACGATGTCCGCCACCTGCTCGGCGCGCCGCTGGGCGAGTGCTTCCAGAGCGTCGACATCGACCTCGGGACCTGGCGCGGGCGCCTCAGTCGTCTCGAGGTCGGCATCCGCATCGTCATCCGCAGCGATGGGTTCAAGCGGTTCTCCCAGGATCGCCGCCCAGTCCATCTGCCGGTCGGCGGTCCCCACGATTCCCAGCGCCAAGGTTTCCCTTCCGTCCAGGAATTTGGCCAGGGCGCTCAGTTTGCGGATTTCACGATCGCTCAAGTCCGCAGAACCATATTCGAACTCGATTTGGCGAAGTTCCTCGCCCTTGAAGCCGTCGATCTCGGCAATGGCTGTAAACGGCGAGCTACCGGCTTTTTCGATCGTGCCGGTCAGGGCACTTTCGATGGCCTGGGCGAAGTCAAACTGGGGATCGGTGACGTCTCCATCGACCGGTACCTGAAGGGTAATGCGATTGTCGCTGTCCTTGAGAAGGGCCACCCCCAGCTTGATGGGCAGATTCGGGGCATCGGGACTGTCGACCTTTTCGCCCAGCTCCAGGTTGTCGATATAGATGATGTTGTCACCGTGCACCTGATCGTTTTCGACCTTGTAGGTCAGCTTCGTCTGCAAGGTACCCTGATCGATTTTGAAGCCCATGAATTTGCCGGCGTAGGGTGAAATCGGCTCGAGGCTGAAGTCCTTCAAGGAAAAATCCATTTGACTGTACTTGAGGGCATTCATCGGGTTCATTTGGCCCGTACCGACGATGGTGGCGCTTTGGTCGATGCTGCCGTCCACCTTGAGATCGGCCAGGGCGGATGGATCTGACGACAATCCGTCGATGGTCGCGCGGGTCAGTTCCAGGTGGGTGGTGTATTTCGGCGACACGGATTCGTCGACGAAGTCGGCCGTAAAATCGGTGAGCAGAACGTTGTCAACACGCATCGGCATGGGGCCCTTGAACTGCATGATCAGAAGGTTGACCAACCGCTGCAACAGATCCTCCTGGCGCCCCTCCTCCTTTTTTTGAGCAGGGGCAAAGGCGTTGACGACATTGACCCCACCGTTTTGATCGATGGTGACGTTGGCATGGGGTCGATCGATGTGCACCTTCGCGGCATGCAGTTTGTTGGGACGCAGTTCCAGCAGGATGCCGCTGGTCTTGAATTGTTCCAGGGTCATGAAATCCTCCGTTTGGATGCGATCCTGGATCGCAACCCCATCCACACTGAGGGCACCTTCGTACCGGATCTGCGGTTTGGCGTCCCGGCCCAGATACCGGATGCGGCCGTTGGAACTGGTGGAGCCGCTTTCGATGCTCACCTTGACGGCATCGTCGACATAAGGTTGAAACGGTTTCAGGGCAATCTTGTCGGATACGACCTTCAGGTCGGCGGTTAAGGGATCGATACCTGCGGTTCCGTCCAGCTTGACGGTGCCGGCCCGATTGATCTGCATGGCAACGCCGATGGCGGCCTGGGCATTTTTTTGATTGGATAGGTTTTCCACGACTACGCTAATGTCATCAACGGTCATGGTGGCCGGTTTGCGCAAGGTTCGATCTTCGAAGGCCAAACCATAATTGGTGACCTCCATTTTTTTAAGGGCCACCTGCCATGGCGGTCCGGGGGCGGCTTCAGGCCCGGGGGTGTCGGATGCGTTTTTGGCCTTGAATTTCTCCAGGTCATTCAGCAGCAGACGTTGCAATTCAAATTGTCCATCCTCGCCCAGCCACGATTTGATCCGGGCATCGGCGGTCTGAACCGTTTCAATCGTTATTTCCCGTGACTCCACGTCCGCGCCAATGCCCTGGACGGCTGCGGTGGGTATTGAGATCAAGACCTCTTTTCGACCCTTTTCCACCAATTCGAAGTCCTTGAGTTCAACAGTACCGTTTTCCAGCCTGGCACTGAATGCGGTATCGCCCATTGCCGCCGTATAGTCACCGGATGCGCCGGTCGAGCCCTTTGTAATCTGGAAAGAGACCTGATCCTTGATGTGCTCCCACAGGTGGCTCAGATCAATGCCGGTCGCGGCATAGCGGCCCTGTGTCCAGAGCGGATTGACGGTCATGGTGCCGTCCAATCGGTATTGTCCGCCGCTGGGTCCAGTGGCGGACAGTTCGTATGAACCCTTGTGATCTGCGACGGTGCTCAGGCCGGCCACGCTGAATGCATCGAGCACAACGGTTTCGCGGATCGGCTCGCTGCCGGTCAGGCCATCCACGGTAAATTGCCACGTCTTGACCTCGAGGTTGTTTAGCGTGGCCTGCCAGGGTTGCACATCGGTCGCTTCGCTTGCGGGGGTACGGGACGCCGGCCTGGCCATCAATTTCTCGATGTCGGGCTGGAGCAGGCGCTGCAGTTCCACCGAGCCATCGGCGGCCAGCCAGGACTTGAAGGCCGCGCCAGCGGTCTGGATGCGATCGACCGTAATTTCACGGGCCTGCAGATCGGCGCCGACGCCCTTCACGGATAGGGTCGGCAAGGCGACCAGTACCTCCGAGCGGCCCTTTTCGGCCAGCTCGAAATCGGTCAGCTCGACAGACCCGTTCTCCAGCCTGGCATCGATGCGCCCACCGATCAGGGCCACCGTGTAGTCAACGGAAGCAGACAAGGATCCTTGCATGATCTGAAAGGATACGCGCTCCTTGACGTGCTCCCAGTAGTGGTTGAGCCGGGCATTGTCTGTGGAAAACGATCCCTGGGCCCGGAGTGGATTGATCGTCAGGCTGCCGTTAAGGCTGAACTGTCCGCCGAGGGGACCCACCCCTGCCAATTGGTAGTTTCCCTCGCGATCTTTCAAGGTGCTCAGATTCTCGACCGTAAATGTGATCGGGGCAAGATCCTCCTGGATCGGCTCCGCTCCGGTGCGATTTTCAAAGGTGATTTTTCCATCCACGACGTCGAGCCTGGCGACAATGGCGCGGGGCAGGCCGGCATCTTTGGCCGGTTCCGGGTCGGGTTGGCTGAGGGTCGCCAGGATATCGTCGACGTTCATTTTCCCTTCAGGCAGGAGCCTCAAGACGCCGAAAGGCGCCGCCAGGCGAATTTCCTTGACGGTTGCGGCCCACCTGAAGATTGATGAGAGCTGGACGTTGACAAAAAGCTCATCAAAACCGGCGAAGGGTAGACCGTCGGGTTCGTGGACGGTCAGACGGGTCGTGGTGGCGGACAGGGTCAAGGGATTGAGTTTGATGGATTCAATCGTGACGTCGCGGCCGATCAGGCCGGAAAGCCGCTCCTCCAGCCTGGGCTTGAGCAGGGGCGGGACCACCCAGAAGCCCACTGCCACATAGGCCAGGAAGAGACCGATGGCGACCGCCCCGATCTTCTTGGCCAATGCGATGCGTCTGCGCTTATCGCTCTGTTTTTTCGACATGCTAACACCCTTTCGACAGATTAAATCCAAAAATAATGCACCCCATGCGGCAATGCAATTGCCTTTTCAGGCAATCCTTACGGTTTCTGAGGCGACTATCGGCGCAGCATTGGCGCCGCCCGGCGCGTCGCCCTCCTCTGTCGGCGCCCGGATGGCCAAGAGAAGTTCGTTTGCGAATCGAGTTATGGTTATGATAACCAGCGCTGCAAGCATCGCTTTGCGTTTTTAACTTATTTCACGGGCTTTATTCGGATGCCGCCCATCGAAGGAAAACCCTAAATGCACATTACCTTCTACGGGGCCGTCAGGGAAGTGACCGGTTCCATGCACCTGGTGAGCACGGCCAAGGACCGGATCCTGCTGGATTGCGGCATGTTTCAAGGCCGGCGTAAAGTGACGGCCGAGAAGAACCGGGTGCTGCCTTTCGACCCGACGATTCTCACCAACATCGTGCTTTCCCACGCCCACATCGATCACTCGGGGCGCATCCCTCTGATCACGCGCAACGGTTTCATCGGCCGAATCTATTGTACGCGGGCCACCGCCGACGCCTGCGCCTACCTGCTCTCCGACTCCGCCCACATCCAGGAGAGCGATGCCGAATACCTCAACTACAAAACCGTGCGATCCGCATTGTCGCAGATGCGTCCCGGCCATGACGGGGGTGTCAGCCAGCGCGACCTGGCCCTGATAAAAAAGGAGCTGAAGAAGGGGCGCCACGAGCTCAACACCCAGGTAATCGACAGGTACATCAAACGCTTCCACCTGGAAGGGGTACAGCCACTGTACACCGCCGCCGATGCGGATCAGGCCCTGGCCGCCTTCGAAGGCATTCCCTACCGTCATCCGGTGACCATCGGCGCCGGTCTCACCTGCACCCTTTTCGAGGCCGGACACATCCTGGGGTCGGCGATCGCCATGATCCGGTGGGACGACGGCAGCAGGGTCCGCACCGTCTGCTACAGCGGAGATATCGGGCGCTATGGCAAGCCGATCCTCAAGGACCCGGCCAGCCAATTCAACGGTTTCGGCCGCGACGTAGACCTGATGATCATGGAGAGCACTTACGGGAACCGCGACCACGAGCCGGTGATCGACCTGCGACCGCGCCTGAAAAAAGTGCTCAACGAGACCTTCGAGCGGGGCGGCACGGTGTTGATTCCCTCTTTCGCCTTCGGTCGAACCCAGGAACTGCTCTACGTGATCCACGAACTCTACGATGCCAAAGAGGTGCCGGCCATGCCGGTATATGTGGACAGCCCCCTGGCCACCAACATCACCAGGGTGTTTGGCGAGCATCCGGAGGCTTACGACCAGGACACCCACGCCACGTTTCTGCAGCAGGGCAAAAATCCCTTTTCCTTTCGGCAGGTGCGGTTCACGGGCAGTGTCGAAGAGTCCATGGCCCTGATGCGCGAAACCAAACCGCACATCGTTATCTCCGCTTCGGGCATGTGCGAGGCCGGTCGCATCCTGCACCACCTGCGCTATAAGATTCACGACCCCAAAAATACCATTCTCATTGTGGGGTTCATGGCCAATCACACCCTGGGGCGGCGCATTCTGGAACAGGGTACCGCCTATGCGGCCTCCGGCGCTGCGGGCGAGCCGCCGATTGTCAAGATCCTCAACAAGGAGTACCCGCTGAAGGCGAAGGTGGTCAAAATCGGCGGCTTTTCAGCTCACGGAGACCGCAACGAGATGGTTCGGTTTTTAAAGCAATCCAACCTGAACATCAACCAGATCGCCGTGGTTCACGGTGAGGAAGACCAGAGCCTGGCCTTTGCCGACCATCTGAAGACCGAGGGGTTCGAGGCGGTGGTGCCACGCGTTGGCGATTCGCTGAATATTTGACGGATTCGCAGAAGTCCGAGATCTGTGTTGCGCTTCATCATGCAGGGTCCATGCGGAACCTATAAATGTTGATCGATAGCTGTGTTTCCCCTGATCAAAAAGTAACTGCAGAGCGTCACCAGGCACCAGATGGCCGGCGGGGAGAGGGCTTTTTCGATGGAACGGTCGAACAGGATGGAGAGCCGCGGCGCGAATTCGGCGTTTCCCAGCCAAAGAAGGTAGTAAAGGGGGATCCGCGGAAACGGGTTTAAGCGGACCGCGACCTGGGCCATGGGTTCAATCTGGCCACCCAGTCGTTTTCCGACAGCGATGAAGCCGTTCGGATCGTCACCATAGCGTGCCAGCAGAAAGTGGGTCTGCAGTCGATTGCGTCCGGTAAAATAGTGGGCATCGGCCAGATCGTCGACGCCGACCATCTCCCGCCCCAGGGCAAAGAGTCGATCCACGCGGGTCAGGTAGTCCAGCACCACCAGCTCGAGCAAGGGCAGCGACAGTTTCTCAAGCCCCCCTTCCCCCCGTGTCATCAGGCATCGATTTCCCACATCCACGAAAATTTCCCGGTTGAGAAATCCAATCCGCAGGAGTCCCGAACCGGCGTCGACGTCGGTCAGGGTGACGTTGGCCATCTGGGCCTTGTCACGATCGGCCAAGACGTCCCACCAGGTGCTCTCGAGCGCTATGGGCCGGCCGGAGGGGTCTACGGCCGGCGGCCCCTGCGAACGGCGCCGCCGTTGCATCTCCAGGAAACCGCTGCCGTAGGGGTAATCGGCCCCGTCAAAGTTGGCGCAGGGAAACGATGCACAGTCGCGTGGGCAGTAGTCGATGTGGTTGAGCCGGGCGCACTCCAGGATCGCGCAGGGGTGGCCCAACCGTCTGACCTGCGCGGCGCTCTTGCGGGCGGCCCCATCGCTGCGGCCCGGTCCGCAGGAGGAGCAGGTCGCCAGCAGGTTGAGTTGACACACGTCGCAATTGATGCCGCAGGCTCCGGTTGGCATGATCACTCGGTTTCTCGGCAGGCACGCCTGTGGAAAATAAGCGGCAGGCTTGCCTTACGCATGGAGACTGAATCCTCTCAAATCGTAGCGCCCGCCATTGGCAAACCCTCCTTCCATCAACCGCCGGATCAGGACCGCAGCCACCTGGTCAGCCGGGACCAACGCGCCACTGGTGTTGAGCTGACGGAATTTGTCGACCTGTTCGAACTGCTCCCGGCGGCAGGCGCGGATCTGGGTCTGCATGTCCGTGTCTACGACGCCCGGTGCGACGGCACAGGCATTAAAAGATGGATCCAGGCCTGAGAATTCCATGGCCATGGCGCGTGTGGCCATCTCCAGCCCGGCCTTGGCGGCGCCGTAAGCCGACCAGCCGTAGTAGGGCGTCCGGGCGGCGCCGGAGGTGATGTTGACGATCCACTTCGTGCCTGGCAGCGTTTTGGCGAAGTGATAGAAATGGTGGCAAAGCACCAGCGGTGCGGCCAGGTTGACCCGAATGTTTCGGGCCAGTTCGTCGGGGCCGCAATCGCCAATGGGGGCGATGGGGTCGAGCACACCGGCATTGTTGATCAGGATCACTTTTTCCAGTGCGGCGGTGCCTGACGGCGCCAATCGGATGCCGGCCAGGGCAGCCCCGATGCGGCCGGTGTCGTTCAGGTCAATTTGAATGTTCTGGTGGTTGGCCGACAACACCGCCGCTGCGCGTGACAAGGTGACCAGCAGACTGTCGGGCTGGTTCCGGGCCACTTGCGCCAGGGCCTTGCCGATTCCCCGGGTCGTGCCGGTGATCAGGAAGAGGTGCCGCATCGTGATTGGGCTCCGTTTGGCAATGGCGACGTTGCACTGCAGGGCAGACCGACCTGGCACTTGGCACACACCTGGGTCGATTCCGGCAGGCCGTCAGGCGCCATCAACAGTCGATAGTTCTCCTGCAACCGGGCGTAGCACGCGGCCCGGTCCAGGCCGTTTTCGGTCAAGGCGCCGACGGGGCAGGCCTCGATACACTTGCCGCACGTCCTGCCGGCCCTGCGCAGGCACAGCTCTCGGGCGGTCACCGGGGCATGCTCGCCCAGTTCTAGATCCGTCACCAGGCTGCCCATGCGGCCGCTGCAGCCGGCCGGGGTGATCAGCTGGCAGTTGGTGCCGTAACGGCCCAGGCCGATCAGATGCCCCAGGTGCTTGTGGGACCATCGGCTGACCAGCCGTTTAGGGTCGAAGTTGTGGGTCGAAGGCGTCGCGGCCGCCTTGCCGCCACTGTTTTCCAGCAAGGCCTGCATGGCGCCGCCGATGCGCTCGATCATGTCGTTGGTAGACCGATAGGCGTGCCCCCAGCTGAGCGAGGGGCGCCTGCCGCCGCTATTGTCGATCTGAATGTGGTGCGTGAAGGGAATGAACCAGACCACGACGGTGTTGGCGCCCGGCAACAGATCCCGGGGAAGCGCGTGATCCGGTGCGACGATCGTCTTCAGGCGCCGGAAACGATCGTCGGCCGGGGCGCAGGCCAACAGGGGATCCCGCCAGATGGCTATCTGGTTGTATCTGGCCGGGTAGGCGGCCACGTAGTCGACCAGCCATCGCAACAGGTCTTCGCCGGTCATACCGGATCGCCTCCGGCTATCTGGGATGATGGTGTTCGGACGGCCACAACCGTGGCTGTGGCGCAGACCACCTCGTCGGCGGTCAGCGTGCCGGCGACGACGGTTTTGCGGCCCTTGGTTTCGTTCACGCAGGCTGTCAAGGTCAGCTCCCGGTTCATCGGGGTGGGGCGGACATAGGTGACGTTCAGGTTCGCGGTAACGAACATGATGGCCGGCGCTGTTCCGGGGGCGCGGCCCTCGGCGGCATAGGCGGCGGCAATGGCCGTTGCGATACAGTGGCAGTCGAACAGACTGGCGATCAGGCCGCCGTAGACGACGCCCGGAAAGGCGGTGTGGTAATCTTGGGGTGTAAAGCGAAAGGTGCCGGTTTTCCCGTCCCAATGGGTTCGGATGTGCAGTCCGTGCGGGTTGTCGGGCCCGCAGCCGAAGCAGATGGCATGATCGCCGCAAAACGAATCCTGGACGGCGTCCCGACCGCTGGATCGGGATCGGCCGGTGGATTGGGGCGTTCGGTTTTTCATGAACCTTTTCTTGGGTGCGGACCGCCGATCGCAAACACCGGGTGGTCGATGCGGCTCTGCCGGCATCGCGGGCAGCGTCCCGGCCGCGTCAGTCGGCGCCGCGATTTGAACGTGAACCCGCAGGCCTGGCAGGTGCAGGGGGTCAAGGTCAGTACGCCCCCCTGGCCGGCGACGCTCTTTTCTACGTGCGTCAGGTGCTGGTAAATCTCCTTTTCCGACACGCCGAGGGCCCTGGAGAGATCCAGCGCCGTCATGGCCGTTCGTTGCAGAAGGTCGATGATCTGGCGGCGAATGGTTTCCATATCGGCGCTCAGGCGGTCCTGGGTGCGACCTGGTCCTGGATGTAGGCGATCAACCCGGGCATGCAGTCGGCGATCTCCTGCGCACAGCTCACATAGGCCTCCAGCGGTGCCCGGTAGGGGTCTTCGATTTCCGGGTCAGGGCGATCGGGTGCGAACAGGCCCAGCAGCGTGGCGTACTTGCAGCGGAAAAATCGCAGGCGGTTGATCTGGTCGAGCTGGTATTGTTCCATGGCCAGCACCAGGTCGGCGGCCTTGACCATGCCGGCGTCCAGGATCCTGGCCCGGTGATCGGCGATGTCCACGCCGTAGGCGGAGACCGCCTGGACGGCAAACGGTTCGGCCATGTTGCCGTGCAGCCCCTGGGTGCCTGCCGATCGGACGGTCACCATGGGTTTGAGTGCTGCGGGCAACAGGTGGGTCAGCAACCCCTCGGCCATGGGACTGCGACAGATGTTGCCTGTGCAGACCATCAGTACGCTGTAGTTCAAAACACCCCCCCGGTGATGTATCACAATAAATTTCGATTAGGGCACTATAGGGGCCCAGGTTCCCAAAGTCAATTCAGGTCGTCCGGCCGCGGGATGGCGAACCCAGCGCCTCCCGGATGGATTCGCTTAATTTCGGTTTGTTGACCGGCTTCAGGACGACCTTTCGGGCTTCGGTCCGGCCCACAGTGGGCCAGGGGCGGGTGTTGTAAGGCGGCCGCGACTGTTGTAGGGTAAACGGTGTTGATTGGCAAGCGACGCTGCCTTGCCCGAGGAGTGTTTCATGACTGCAAGCCCGCTGGCATTCGAGCAGGGCCCCATCCGTCCGCCCAACGAAGCCCGCAGCCTGCTGCTGCGCCTGACCCGCAACTGCCCCTGGAACCACTGCCGGTTCTGCGGTGCCTACAAGGGCCGTCGGTTTTCCCTGCGACCCCTAGACCACATCCGGCAGGACATCCTGACGGCACGGGCCATGGTGGATGAGATCGATGCTATCTCCCACCGGCTCGGTGCGGCCGGCAAAGTGGAAGACCGGGTGATCGGCCACATCCTGAACGCACCCGGCCACAGTGCCAGCTTCCGTTCGGTCGCCCTGTGGCGCTACTACGATACGAAGGCCTGCTTTCTTCAGGATGCCGACAACCTGGTCATGCCTACCGGCGACCTGGCGGCGGCGATCGCCTTTTTGCGACAGACCTTTCCCGAAATCCGGCGCGTCACCACCTACGCCCGCTCCACAACCGTTCTCAAGAAAAGCCCCGCGTCGCTCCAGCGTATCCGGGCCGCCGGACTGGACCGCATTCACATCGGTATGGAGTCGGGCTGTGACGCGGTTCTGCGGCTGATGAAAAAGGGCGTCACCGGGGATCAGCACGTTGCGGCCGGACAGCGGGTGCTGGCGGCGGGGATGCAGCTTTCCGAATATGTCATCCCCGGGTTGGGCGGAAAGTCCCTGTCACGGGCCCATGCTGTGGAGACGGCCGCCGTGCTCAACCGAATCGCCCCCCACTTCATCCGCCTGCGGACCCTGCGGGTGCCGGGCCGGGTTCCCTTGTACGCGGACCTGCAAGCGGGAAGCTTTGTCATGCCGACCGAAGACCAGGTCGTTGCCGAGATCCGCCAGCTGGTCGAACGTCTGCACGGGACTGCCAGTACGCTGGCCAGCGACCACTTCATGAACCTGCTCGAGGAGGTCGGGGGCACCCTTCCGGGTGACCAGGGCCGTATCCTGGCGGCCATCGATCGCTACCTGGATCTGTCCGACGTCGACCGGTGGGTCTACCGCGCCGGCCGCCGGGGGGGCCGTTATCGAACCCTGGACGATATGACGGGCGATCGGCTTACCTACCGAAAAATCCGGGCTATGGTCGAATCGGTCAGGGCTGCAAAAGGAGATCACGGGGTCGAGCGCATGATTGCGGAGATGATCGCGGCGCAGGCCTGAACAGCACGCCTGTTGCCATTGGGCACATTGGTCTTATTATTGGGCACTTGCAAAGCGACGTCCCGCCGGCTGCGTGGGGCGTCGACCTCTTCAATTGCGAAAAGGAGCGCACGCGAATGGGCAATCAACTTAAAACCACCCTGCTGCTGGCCGGTATGACGGCCCTGATCATGGTCATCGGCAACCTGATGGGTGGGCGTCAGGGCATGATGATCGCCCTGGTGCTGGCAGCCGGCATGAACTTTTTCAGCTACTGGTATTCGGACAAGATCGTCTTGAAGATGTATCAGGCCAGCGAGGCGACGCCCCAGCAGGCTCCCGAACTCTATGAGATGGTGCAGACCCTGGCCGGTCGGGCCAACCTGCCGATGCCGCGGATCTACATCATTCCCAAGCAGGCCCCCAACGCCTTTGCCACCGGCCGCAATCCCGAACACGCCGTGGTGGCGGTGACCCAGGGGTTGATGGACCTCATGGACCGCCAGGAGATCATGGGTGTGCTGGCGCACGAACTGGCCCACGTGAAGAATCGCGACATCCTGATCGGTTCTGTCGCGGCCACCATGGCCGGGGCCATCATGATGCTGGCTTCCATGGCGCGCTGGTCCGCTATTTTCGGCGGGGCCAGAAGGGATGATGGCGGCGGCGGCACGGGCGCCATCGGCCTGATCGTCACGGCCATCATCGCCCCCGTGGCGGCCATGATCATCCAGATGGCCGTGTCCCGGTCACGGGAGTACCTGGCCGACGCCAGCGGTGCCAAGATCGCCGGAAGCCCGGAAGGGTTGGCGCGTGCCCTGGAAAAGTTGGGCAGCTATGCTCAGCGCGTTCCCATGCAGGCCAACCCCTCGACAGCGCACATGTTCATCGTCAACCCCCTGTCCGGCCAAAGCCTGCAGAGTCTCTTTGCCACGCATCCGCCCATGGCCGAACGCATCGCCCGCCTGCGGGGCACCCGGGTCCCCGACGGTCCGGCGGCACCGTCGACGCGCGCTCCTGGCGGCAGCAGCCGCCAGGACGCCGGCAAGGCCTTCTGGGACAAGATGAAAGGCGAGTAGGCCGACGCATTACCCTTTTTCATCACCGGGACGCGGCGCGATGGGGCAGGTGGTGCGGGCGCTGGTTCGCACACCGCCACCGGCTGCACCATCGGTGCGGCAGACCGTGCAGCGGGTCTCGTCGCACCACTGGCAGGTGAAACAGCCGCCGCACGGGTGCTTGCGGGCTGTTTGCGGGGATGCATCCGGTTGATACACTTTCCCGGTCAGGCCGGGGACCGTAATCCAGGCCATGGTAATGCAACTTTCATTGCAAGGTTGACGTACAACTGATGATGGGTCGCCGTCGGCCGATTGTCAATCGCTTCGAAACCCAAGGAGGTCGCTGCTTCGTGGACCCACTGTACGACGAGAGTACCATAGACGCCGTTCGCACCCTCAAAGCGGATGCCGCCTTGTTGGCCGAGCGGCTGGCACTGGATTCAGGACCGGCCATCGCGCTCTGGAAGCAGGCCGTCACAGCGCGACTGCTCCCGCGTCTGACGGCGGCCTTTCCCCTGGTGGCGGCGATCTGCGGCGGCGGCTCATCGGGTAAATCCACCCTGTTCAACACCCTGATCGGAGCCGCGGTCTCCCCGACCGGCGGCCTGGCCGGGATCAATCGACGCATACTGGTGGCCCTGGGTGCCGGCCATCAGGCCAACCCCGACACAGCCCGGGCCCTTTTCGAGCCCTTCGGCTGCGCGCCGCAGCAGCTGACGGCCGTCGACCAGCTGACCACGCCCGGCGATCCGCTGCTGGTCTACGCCAACGCCCTGCCGGCCAGCCTGGCGCTTTTTGACACCCCCGACTTCGATACCGGATCGGGCGGCGGCTATCAGAACCGGGAGATGGCCGAACAGGCCCTGAATGCGGCCGACGTGTTGATCTACATCTTTACCAACGCCAATTACAACAACCGTGACAACACCGACTTCATGGCCCGCCTGCTGACCGCCGTGGGGACCCGCAACTGTTTTCTGGTCTACCGGGTCGGGTCCGGTTTCAGCGACCAGGAGGTCCTGGATCATGCCGGCACGGTGGCGCGCCACCTTTACAAAGATCGGGCACCCCAGCATGTGCTGGGAATCTATCGGGCCGCTGAAGAGAACCGTGTGGCGGCCGGCCAGCGGCCCATGTCGGTCGTGCCGGTTCGAGACGGCCAACCCGGCTTCGTGGCCGCATTGACCCAGATCGACCCACGCCGGATGCGCCGCGACTTGCACCGCTCGGTTTTTAGCGACGTCGTTCAGCAGGGGCAGGGGATTCTTGCCCGGGCTCGGGCTTCCAGATCGCATCTGTGGCTTTACCTGGAGAGCCTGCGCATCGTCCAGCGCTACTGCGTTCAAGATGCGCTGGGGCATCTGCCCATGGACGCGGTGGTGCGTCGTTTTGCCGAGATCTGGCAGGAGACCGATCCGACCCACCTCAAGATCATGCGCAAGACCGGTCAGGTGGTGGAAACGCCGGCCCGGCTGCTGATGCGGGTTGCCAGGTGGATGGGCGGCGCCAAGGCGTCCCCGGACCGGCTGTCCGACACAAAGCAGCTGTCGGACACCATGCAGGCTGACCTTGTTCGGGCCGCCAACCGGCTGCGTCAGGCGGTGGTGGGCCCGGCGGTGCACTTTGACCTGTCAGGAACGGATCCGGCCGCAGATCGTCTGCGTGAGGTCGCCCAAGACCTGCCCGGCGCCGGTGTCGGCGTTCGACCCATCGATGCAGGCCGGTATGCCTTCGAGGTGCCGCTTCATCCGGCCCTGGCCACGGCGCAGGCGGCACTGCGCGGCCAGAACTGGGCCGATGTGGTCGACGACATGCTTTCAAGGCAGGCCTCCCTGCTCAGTTTCAGCGCCCAACTGGAAGCTGAGTTGCGGCAGCTGGCCCGCGAGCAGCGGGCGCGCATGACCGCCGGCGATCAGATCCGGCAAGCTGCGGCCGCCATGCTCAACATCATCCCCGCCACCGCCGCGGTGACCTATGTGCTGCACACCGGGGATCCGATCGGCGCCACCGGGATCAAGGTCAAGCTGGCCGGCCTGCTCGGCCTCAACGACCTGGTGGCCCTGGTGGCCATTCCCGCCACGGCCGGTATGAAAAAAGCCGACCTCAAACAGCTGGAAGCGCTGCTCAGCCCGGTGGCCGGGGCCTGGCTGTCCCACAAATTGACGGCCATCGAGGCCCTTTTCGAAGAGATCGTCACCGCAGCGGTGCTGCAGGCCGGCCAGTCCGCGATGACGATTGCCGACGAGCGCATAACATCGATGGCCGACAGCCTGGCCCGCTGCGGCCGGGCACTGGAGCAACGCCAATGACGGACACCCAGGTGGCCATCCTCAGAGCCATGGGAGAACTGGAGAGCGTGCGGTCGGATATCCGCAGCCTGGCCGATACCCTGGACGGGACGGCCCTTTGGCGGCCCTCCGCGGGCCTCAAAAAAGCCTGCGATGAGGCCCTGAGCATGCTGGAGCGGCTGGCCGAACGCTTCGACCGCAAGCTGGTGGTCACCCTGGTTGGACCTTCCGGGTCGGGTAAATCGACCCTGCTCAACGCCCTGGCCGGCGACGACCGCCTCTCCCCGGCCGGCCACCGGCGGCCCACCACGCAACAGGTTCTGGCATTCTGCCGGCGTGTCAGCGATGCCGATCAGCTCGTGGCCCAGTTGGGCGGCGGCAATGTCCAGGTGCGCACCAGTGCCGACGCCGATCTGCTGGAAAACGTGATCCTGATCGACACCCCCGACACGGACAGCACCCAGCAGGACCGCCACATCCCCATCGTCCACCAAGCCATCGGCCTGTCCGATGTGCTGATCTGCGTGTTTGACGGCGAAAACCCCAAGCGGCGGGACCACACCGACTTTCTGGCTCCCTATGTGCGCCTGTTCAACGGCGACAGCCTGGTCGTGGTGGTCAACAAGTGCGACCGCCTGGCCGAGTCCGAGCTGACCGACACGATCATGCCCGATTTCAAAGGCTACGTGCGCAGGGCCTGGGCATTGGCGCCGACGGCGATCCTGTGCCTCTCCGCGCGCAGCCGCCTCCATGATCCCGGCTGGGACGCCGACGCCGCGCCGCGGCACGACCGCAACCAGTTCGATCAGCTGCAACAGCTGATCGGCGAGACGTTCAATCGGGCCGGCTACTCCGTGGACCGCCGCCTCGAAAACGCCCGCAACCTCAGGCGCTATCTTTTCGACAGCGTGCACGGCGAGGCCCGGCAGGAGAAGCCGCACCTGATCGCGGCCGTCGCCCGGATGGCGGACGCCGAGAGCGAGGCCCTCAAGCAGGCCGTGACCGCTTTTCGCAGCGACGGCGGCGGACTCGCTCTGGGCATCAACGTCCGGTTGTACCAGCAGCTGGCCCAGCGCTGGCTGGGACCGGTGGGATGGGTGGTGGCCTTGTGGACCCGCATCCTGGTGTTCGGCACCGGCCTGGCCGCCCTGCTGCGCTTCGGCAACCCGGTCCGTCAGGCGTTCGGTGCCGTGTCGGCCGTGCGGCAGTATGTCGAATCGAAAAAAAATGTGGATGCGGCCGAGCGCGGCGCAGGGGCCGGCATGGCCATGGGGCGTTACGACAGCGCCATGGCGCGCGCCTGGCCGGACATCGCCGAAAAATTGGTCGCGGCCCGCTTCGCCGCAGCGGTGCGTGACGCGCGGCAGGCGCCCGGGCACGGCCAGGATGTGGCCGGGCACCTGGCCATGATCTGGAACGAGGCCCTCGAAGACGAATTGACCCGGGCCGGCCGTCGCCTGAGCGGCGGATTTTTGCAGCTGCTCTTCAATCTGCCGGTGCTGGCTATCCTGGCCTATGCCGGATGGATCACGGGGGTGAGCTTCTTCAACGGCACGATTCTTTCCAGCGATTTTTTCGTGCACGCCTTCTGGACCATTTTCCTGGCCCTGTTTCTCAGTTTTTTTCTGCTTCAGGGGCTGGTGCGCCTGGCATCCGGCAAGGACCGCCTGCTTGAAAACGTTTTTGCGCGGGTTCAAGAGACGGTCGCGCCGGCGCCGAACCTGGCCGACAGCCCGGTTCGGCGGCAGGCCCAAACGGTTCTGGAACTGGGCGGCGCCTAAGTGCTGGCACGTCCTCAGCCGTGGGGGCGGTTTTCCAAGGTGTGTCGTTTCATGGCCGCCATGAGCTGGCGCGTGTGCGGTCCCGGCCGGCCGTCGCCGATGCGGCTGTCGTCGACCTGGATGACCGGGACCAGTCCTTTGCTGGTGCCGGTGATAAAGACCTCGTCGGCGTTGAGCAATTCGCTGCGCGAAATGTCGCGCAGGTCGATGGCAAACATTTCCCGGGCCAGCTCCAGGACCACCTTGCGGGTGACGCCGGACAGGATGCCCGCCCCCGGGGTTACCAGCTTGCCGGCGAAGAAGGCAAAGAGGTTGGACGTCGTGCACTCCAGGGCCAGGCCGTTGCGGTCGATGTACAGGGCTTCGACGGCGCCTTCGGCGGCGGCTTTTTTAAGGGCCAGGCTGGCCGAAATGTAGTCGATGCTCTTGGCCCCGGGAATGGGCCGCTCCACCTGCCACGAGATGATCTTGATCCCTTTGGTGTACCAGTGATCAGGCAGTCTCGGCACCGGGGAGATCAGCACCAGCAGGCGAGGGCGTCCGGAAGGCGTCATGAAATCCGTGCTGGAACCGCCGGTGACCACGATGCGGATGTTGGCTTCGGGAATGTCGTTTCTGGCCAGGGTCTGTTTGACGACCGCCGCGATCTCCTCGTGGGACCAGGGCAGGCTGAGCCCGATTCGGCTGGCCGACGTCTCCAGGCGGTCGATGTGGGCGTCCAGAAACCAGGGTTCGCCGTCGTAGGTGCGCAGCAGGTCGAAGACGCCGATGCCCCGTAATATGGCCAGGTCGTCAACCGGTATGACCGCCTTTTGCGCCGGAACGAACTGGCCGTCAATGTAATAGATTGCCACAGGATCCTCCCGGTCCTACTGCGCCGATGGTATTGGCGGCGCGATTCGAAAAAAATGCGAGCTGGATTCTTGATACACCATTGATCCAGGGCGCTCAAGGATTCATTGGGCCGATTGGCAAGGGCTGCCGTTCACAGTCTTCACCGCGGCTGACCAGAACCATCCAGACAATGATTCGCAAGAGGCCATGCAGCCATGGCGGTTGATTTTTTACCCGTGTCCCGGGCCGACATGCAGCGGCGGGGATGGGACGAACTCGATGTCATCCTGCTGACCGGTGACGCCTACGTGGACCACCCGGCCTACGGGGTGGCCCTGATTGGCCGCGCGCTGGTGTCGGGCGGCTATCGGGTCGGGGTCATCGCCCAGCCCGACTGGCGATCGGCGGCGGACTTTACGCGCCTGGGGCGTCCGCGGCTGTTCTTCGGCATCACCTCGGGCAATGTCGACTCCATGGTGGCCAATTACACCGCCAACAAGCGTCCCCGCCAGCGGGATGACTATGCGCCGGGAGGTCGAACCGGGCTGCGGCCCGACCGGGCCCTGATCGTGTACGCCAATCGGGTTCGCCAGGCCTATCGCCAGGTTCCCCTGGTAATCGGCGGCATCGAAGCCAGCATGCGCCGGCTGGCCCACTACGACTACTGGGAGAACCGGGTGCGGCGCTCGATCCTGTTCGATGCCCGGGCCGACATTCTGGTGTATGGCATGGGTGAGGCGCAGGTGCTGGAAATCGCCCGCCGTCTTGCCGCCGGTGAGGCGCCCGACCGCCTCGACCACATCCCGGGAACGGCGGTGATCCGTAAAGACCCGGACTTTTTGCCGGCGTTTTGTACCCTTCCGGCCTACGAGGCGGTTGCCGGCAGCTACGAGGCCTTCAACCGGGCCTTTGGCCGCTTTTACCAAGAGCAGAATCCGGTCAGCGCGCGTCCCGTGGTCCAGGTCCACGGCGATCGCTGTGCCATTGTTTACCCGCCGCCCCCGCCCCTCTCCCAGGCCGACCTGGACGCCATCTACGAACGCGATTTCCCGCGCACCTGGCACCCGCAGTACGATGCCGCCGGCGGCGTTCCGGGGCTGGAAACCGTGCGCCACTCCCTGGTCACGCACCGCGGCTGCTGCGGCGAATGCAACTTCTGCTCGCTCTATTTCCACCAGGGGCGCCTGGTTCAGAGCCGCAGCGCCGACTCGATCGTGCGCGAAGCGCAGCGGCTGGCCGGCGACCCCACCTTTCGGGGTACCATCACGGATATGGGCGGCCCGACGGCCAACTTGTACGGGGCGGCGTGTGCGCGCTGGTCCAGCAAGGGGTTTTGCAAAAACAGGCGCTGCATGACACCGCAGACCTGCACCAGCCTCGACCCGGGTTACACCGAGAGCCTGCCGCTTTATCGGCGCGTGCGGGCCATCGCCGGCGTCAAGCACGCCTTTATCGCCAGCGGTTTTCGCCACGATCTTTTCGGTACGGGCCAGACCGATGCCTGTCTGGAGGAGCTGTGTCGGTTTCATATCAGCGGCCGGATGAAGGTGGCCCCCGAGCATGTCTGCCCTGGCGTGCTCGAGGCCATGGGCAAGCCGCCAACGGACAGCTACGAGGCCTTTACGCGGCAGTTCGGGCGCGTCAACAAGGGACTTGCCTCGCGGCGTTATCTGGTCAACTATTTTATCAGCGCCCATCCCGGGTCGACGCTGAACGATGCCCTGGAACTGGCCGTTTACCTGGCCCGGCGGGGGATGCACCCCGAGCAGGTCCAGGATTTTATTCCCCTGCCGTTGACCGTGTCCGGGGCCATCTACCACACCGGAGTGCACCCCATGACGGGGGCCCGCATCTACGTGCCCAAAACGTTTCGTGAGCGCAAACTGCAGCGCGCCCTGATCCAGTATCGCAATCCGTCCAACCGCCGGTTGATCCACGAGGCCCTCAAACAGCTGGGGGCCGAACAGATGTCGGCCCTGTTTTTCAAAACGATTCCCAAATCGGCCACGCACCGGACCGATCGGCGCCGGCCAAAAAAATCCCAGCGCCGGTCTTAACCCCTTTTTTGCTAAAACCGGCCTGTGAAGATCGCGCGGTGTCTCGACCGGGCCGCTGTTGTAGGGAAAACGGGTGCCACCTGTGGTCTGAATTGCCCAATTTTGGGTTGGACGCAAACGACCTAAAATGATAACACTCCGAGATTGGATGAAAAAAAAGATTAATTCGCAGTGGGTATGTGAATTGCTTTAGGCTTAACTATCATGCCCGACTGACCGGGCCTTGAAAGCAATCATCAATCATTTCTGAAACGGCCATAGGCGACGTGAGTGCAACCCATAAAATCAAGCTGATCGACAACGGCGGACGGCGCCTGGGTGGTGATCGACGCTGCTTTTACTACAGCAACCACCTGCCCGAGCGGCGGTCCGGTGGCGAGCGCCGTTCCGGTCGGGATCGTCGCCGAACCCCACGCTACGCGACAGCTGGTTCTTAACCCGACGCCGGTACCGCGCCGTTTAACCGTCGGTGTCGGTCTGGGTTGAGACTTCGTGCGCCTTTTTCAACGCAGCCGTGAGGGCGGCGCGGTGCAGATCGGCAGCCAGATGTACAGGGCTCTTGCCCCAGATGGGATCCCAATTGGACGGGTCGGCCGTGCAGAAGAACTGGGTGTCCAATCCCATGCGCATCGGTGCATCCTTCACAGGGGTTCCCACCATTCGTGCGGCGGCCTCCCAGGTGGCCCCGCAAGGGGCGCCGCGGCGCACGACGACCTCGCTGATCCTGCCATCCGCTAAGGCCACATCGAACTCAGGTTTTCCGAAGCAGTGGCTGTAGCGGCCCAACTCCTGGTGGCGGGCCAGCGCACAGCAGACCGGCGGCGTGTGGGTGCCCGGCACGATGGTTTTTTTCCCGGAGGCCACGATGGGAATGTCGAGTTTCCGGCACAACCGGGCCAGGTCGTGGGAGAGGTCGGGATGAGTGAGAAAATCGAGGACCAGATCGGCGGCAATGGTGGCCGGCAGATAGGGCGAGGCGTCATCCACTACCGGCGGCAGATCTTCGTCGATGGTGATCAAGGTGATGTCGAACCGCCGGCCGCCGTATTGACGGATCCCCTTGACCTTGCTTTCCCCCCGCCCGTTTTGCTGAAAGACGACAATCTTCAGGGGGTGCTCGCTGCACGAATCTGATTGATGGCTTATCATTGCTTGTCCTTTTACATACGAAGGCCTGTTGATCGCGGGCGGTCGGCCGGCTGTGCATGACGAACGCCGGGGTGACCCCGGGCGGCCCGGCTTGACAATGCCGCGGTCGATTTTTATCATCCGACATCGCCGTGCTCTAACGGGCCGGCTTCGGTCCGCAACCACCGGAGGTATACCATTATGGACGCCGAAAAGAAACCAGCGGATTTCTGGCAGGACCACTCCTTGGCATTTCTGGAGATGGCCTTTCGCACCGACCACCGGGAGCGCATCGCCAAGCCGGACGGATATGGCAAGAAGACCGGTGACTGCGGCGACACGGTCGAGATTTTCCTGGTCCGCGACGGCGACACCATCGCCGCCCTGGCCTACGACATCAACGGCTGCCTCAACACCAACGCCTGCTGCAACGCCATCGTGGCCCTGGTCGAAAACAAGGACCTGGCGGCGGCCTGGGAGGTCACTCCGGAAAAGGTGGCCGACCTGCTCGAAAGCCTGCCGCCGGATCATTTTCACTGTGCCGAACTGGTGGTGGGTACCTTGTACCTGGCCCTGGCCAACGCCCGTGAGAACCAGCGTTTCCCCTGGAAAAAGAGCTACTCCTGACAGCCCCCCGATTCCGTGACCCGCGCCTTATTTGTCCTTGACAGTCAAGGGCAAGTTGACTATAGGTTCGTCCTTGAATTCGGCTGATTTCCAGCCGTTGCACGCTAATTCCACCGTAACAATCCGAACGACGTGTCAGTCCAGAAGCGAAGGATTGGGGTCGTGATCATGGCATGCGAAAAAAATTGCCCCAGGGTCAGAATGAATCACCCGGGAACCGGTTTTTTCGCATAACGCCGGTATCGGGCTGCTTCGCCGTTCAGGGATGGTCGCGAACCGGGAAGCTGAAGTTGATATTGCGGCGCGCAGGTGTATTCGGCGGCGCCACCAGGGTGAAACCGTAGATGAGTTCAGCACCACTATCGGCGGCAAAGAAGCAGGCCATCCTGAAGGAGTGGTTTCAGGTCACCATCGATTCCTACCCGGCCGATACGGCGAAGTTTCTCAAAAGCCAGGCGGATCCGTTTGCCAACCCGGTTGGCCAGACCACCTATCGGAGCCTCGAGGCCCTGTTGGATCTGCTGACCCCCGGCAGCGATCGCGGCGCGATGGCGGCGGCGCTCGACCCCATCCTGCGCATCCGGGCCGTGCAGGCATTCACCCCCTCCCAGGCCACCAGTTTCGTCTTTTCCCTCAAACCGATCGTGCGCCGGCATCTGTCGGTTGCCGACCGCCAGGCCGGCGACCCCATCGAGGCCCTGGACCGGCGGATCGATCTGATGGCCATGGCGGCTTTCGACATCTACGTGGCCTGCCGGGAAAAAATTTTCGAACTCAAGGCGACCGAATCCAGAAAGCAGTTTTTCGGTTCCTTGAAGCGGGCGGGATTGATTGATGAGACCGCGGCAGAAGGGCCCGGTTTCTAGCGGTTTTCCTATAATCTTTCGATTCAGGCATCCGGCAGTGGCACTGAATCCGACGTGATCCCCGTCTTGGTCAAGGGGCGGGTGCCGACGGTACCGGCACCGCCGTCATGGGGGAAACGGGGCATTCGAATCTGTCAGGCGCCAAGGAGTGAGGTGTGGTTCGATGAACAAAAATTATCTGGTTAGCCTCATAGCGGTTATCGTGCTGTTTTTGATCCCCTATGCGGGCACGCAGCAGAGCGCGGGCCTGCAGATGGTCTTCGGCATCGTGATCCCCTATCTGGCCGTGGCCCTGTTCGTTTTCGGCTTCGTGCGCCGCATATTGAGCTGGGCCGGATCGGCGGTGCCCTTTCGGATCACGACCACCTGCGGCCAGCAGCCATCCTTGACCTGGATCAAGCAGAACAAGATCGACAACCCGAGCTCGACCGCCGGCGTCGTCGCCCGCATGTTTCTGGAGATCGTCTGCTTCCGGTCACTTTTTCGCAACACCAGGATGAAGCTCAACGGTGGTACCAAGCTGACCTACCAGTTGGAGCTCTTCCTGTGGATCGGCGCGCTGGCGTTTCACTATGCGTTTTTTACGGTCGTCTTCCGGCACCTGCGGTTTTTCACCGAGCCGGTTCCGTTTTTGGTCCAGATCGTGGAGACCGTCGACAGCTTCATGCGCATCGAAGTGCTCTACGACGCCGTCCAGGCTGGCCTGCCGGGGGTCTACATGTCCGGTCTGGTGCTGTTTGCCGCGGCGATCTACCTGTTTCTGCGCAGGGTGTTGATCCCGCAGGTGCGCTACATTTCCCTGGCCAACGACTTTTTCCCCTTGTTCCTGATCATGGCCATCGCCCTGACCGGCATCTTCATGCGCTATTACGCCAAGGTGGACATCGTGGCCATCAAGGAGTTGACCATGGGGCTGGTGACCTTCCGGCCGACCGTTCCCGAGGGGATCGGGGCCCTGTTCTATGCCCACATGTTTCTGGTCAGCGTCCTTTTGGCATACTTTCCGTTCAGCAAGCTGATGCACCTGGGCGGGGTATTTCTCAGCCCGACCCGCAACATGACCGGCAACACCCGACAAGTCAGGCACGTGAACCCCTGGAACCACCCGGTCAAGGTTCACACCTATGAAGAGTACGAAGACGATTTCAGAGAGAAAATGGTCGAAGCCGGCCTGCCGGTCGTCAAAATGCCCGAGGGACAGGCCTAAGGAAAAAGGAGCAGATAATGGCAGACGAGTTGATCAAACCCGATGACCTATTGTCGCAGATAGATCATCGTTCGTCCAGCGCTGGCTGGATGGACACGCCGGTGGATATCCGTAAGGGAATGTACTGTTACGCCGCCAACCCCAAGAGCGTCGAGACCCTGGGACTTCCCAACGCGCGGGCCTGGAACCCGGTGGAAGAGGACTGGAAGCTGCCCGAAAACTGGCAGGAGATCCTCTACGAAGGCTTTCGCGAGCGCCTGGAGAAGTTCCGGTCCTTCAAAGTGTTCATGGACATCTGCGTGCGCTGCGGGGCCTGTGCCGACAAATGCCACTTTTTCATCGGTACCGGCGACCCCAAGAACATGCCGGTCCTGCGCGCCGAACTGCTGCGCAGCGTTTATCGCAAGGATTTCACCAGTGCCGGAAAAATCCTGGGTAAACTGGTCGGGGCCCGCACCATGACGCTGGATGTGCTGAAAGAGTGGTGGTACTACCTGTTCCAATGCACCGAGTGCCGGCGCTGTTCGGTTTACTGCCCCTACGGCATCGACACGGCCGAAATCACCATCATGGGCCGCGAACTGCTCAACCTGCTGGGCCTGAACATCGACTGGATCGCCACACCGGTATCCAACTGCTACAAGACCGGCAACCATCTGGGCATCCAGCCGCACGCCTTCAAGGACATGCTCGACTTTTTCGTCGACGACATCGAGGAGATCACCGGCATCCGGGTTGAGCCGGCCTACATGGCCAAGGACGCCGACATTCTGTTTATCACCCCCTCGGGTGACGTGTTCGCCGACCCGGGTACCTACACCTGCATGGGCTACCTGCTCCTGTTCCACTACCTCAAGGAAAAATACGGCCTGAAGATCACGTGGAGCACCTACGCCTCCGAGGGCGGCAACTTCGGTTTCTTCACGTCCCACGAAACCATGAAGCGGCTCAATTCCAAGATGTACGCCGAGGCCAAACGCCTGGGCGTCAAATGGATCCTGGGCGGTGAGTGCGGACACATGTGGCGGGTGATATCCCAGTATATGGACACCATGAACGGCCCGGCCGATTTCCTGGAAGTGCCGGTCAGCCCCATCACGGGCACCCGCTTCGAAAACGCCGCCTCCACCAAGATGGTCCACATCGCCGAGTTCACGGCCGACCTGATCAAACACGGCAAGCTCGAGCTGGACCCCAGCCGCAACGACAACAAGATCATCACCTACCACGATTCGTGCAACCCCTCGCGGGGCATGGGCATGTTCGACGAACCCCGCTACGTGATCCAAAATGTGGCCAACCACTTTTACGAAATGCCGGCCAACACCATCCGCGAGCAGACCTTCTGCTGCGGCAGCGGCGCCGGGCTCAACGCCGGCGAGAACATGGAGCTGCGCATGGCCGGCGGCTTTCCGCGCGCCAACGCCGTCAGACATGTTCACGAGGCCTACGGTGTGAACATGCTGGCCTGTGTCTGCGCCATCGACCGCGCGGCGCTGCCCGCATCCATGCAGTACTGGGTCCCGGAGGTCGAGGTGACGGGGCTGCACGAACTGGTGGCCAATGCCCTGATCATGCCTGGCGAAAAAGACCGAGAAACCGACTTGCGCGGCGAGCCGCTGCCGGGAATGGAGGAGTAGCCGATGAAGGACAAAAACAAGATACTCGCGGGACTGGGCATTTTTATCGCCGCCATCACCTTGCCGTTCTGGTTCAACATGGGAAAAGCAGCTCCCGCGCCACAGCTGGAACTGACCGCCAAGGCCAAGGAGGCCAAGACCTGCGTCATGCCCACCGACTATATGACCACGGAGCACATGCAGCTGCTGGACGTGTGGCGCCACAATGTGGTCAGGAACGAAATGCGTACCTTCGTCAACGCCGAGGGCAAGCAGTTCGACATGAGCCTTTCCAACACCTGTCTGGACTGCCACTCCAACAAAGCGGAGTTTTGTGACCGCTGCCACAATTACGCGTCCGTAAGGCCCTATTGCTGGGATTGCCACATAGATAACCCAAAAGGAGAATAAGGTATGAAAAACAGCAGAAGACGCTTTCTTCGGATAGCTGGCGTTTCCGCGCTGGGTCTTGGGGCAAAACCGGTGCTCAATGCCTTCGCCTCGGCAGGTGGTGCCGAGGCACCGGGGGCCGGGTTTCAGATGGCCAAGGGCGATGATGCCCTGACGGCCAAGCAGTGGGCCATGGTCATCGACACCCGGCAGTTTCATACGTCCGCAGACCTGGCACCGATCATCGCCGCCTGCAACAATACCCACAACATCCCCACGGCCATTGAAAAACAGAACCACGAAATCAAGTGGATCTGGGAAATGCCCTACCACAACGTTTTTCCCGACAATGCCAACCCCTTCGTCAACGAAGCGGTCGAGCACAAACCCTTCCTGCTGCTGTGCAACCATTGCGAGAATCCGCCCTGCGTGCGGGCCTGCCCGACCCAGGCGACCTTCAAGCGCGAGAGCGACGGAATCGTCATGATGGACTTTCATCGCTGCATTGGCTGCCGTTTCTGCATGGCGGCCTGCCCCTTCGGTGCGCGCAGCTTCAACTTCAGGGATCCGCGGCCCTTTATCGAGGTGGAGAACAAGGCCTTCCCCACCCGCATGAAGGGCGTGGTTGAAAAATGCAACTTCTGCGCTGAACTGCTGGCGGTCGGCAAAAAGCCTGCCTGCGTGGAGGCTTCCAACGGTGCGATCGCCTTCGGTGACCTTTACGACGAGCACTCGGAGGTTCGGGAACTGTTGCGGGAAAACTACACCATCAGGCGGAAGCAGACCCTGGGAACAGAGCCATCCGTCTACTACATCGTGTGAGGTGAGCATGCTTGAATTAGCCGTAAAAGGAAATAAATGGTACTGGGGATGGATGGTCGTCCTGCTGGGTGTTGTGGGCGCCGGTTTCGGGCTCTACCTGATGCAGCTCAAGTTCGGCCTCGGTATCACCGGCATGAGTCGGGACGTCTCCTGGGGGTTTTACATCGCCAATTTTACCTACCTGGTCGGCGTGGCCGCCGGAGGGGTGATGGTGGTGCTGCCTTATTATCTGCACGATTACAAGGCCTATGGCAAGATCACCATTCTGGGCGAGTTTCTGGCCATCGCCGCCATCGTCATGTGCCTATTGTTCATCCTGGTCGACCTGGGGCAGCCCATGCGGGCGCTCAACGTTCTGATTTATCCGACCCCCAACAGTGTGCTGTTTTACGACGCCATCGTGCTCAACGGCTACCTGTTCCTCAATCTGGTGATCGGGTGGAACGTTCTCGAGGCCGAGCGCAACGGCGTCCACTACCAGAGCTGGCTCAAACCCCTGATATACATCTCCATCCCCTGGGCTGTGAGCATCCACACCGTCACGGCCTACCTGTACTGCGGTCTGCCGGGACGTCACTTCTGGCTGACCGCCATCCTGGCGCCCCGCTTTCTGGCCTCGGCCTTCGCCGCCGGGCCGGCCCTGCTGATCCTGCTCTGCCTGTTCATCCGGCGTTTCACCAATTTCGATCCGGGCCGCCAGCAGATTCAAGCCTTGGCCAAAACCGTGGCCTACGCCATCACCATCAATGTTTTTTTCCTGCTGTGCGAGGTTTTCGTGGCCTTCTACAGCCAGATTCCGGGCCATATGGACCACCTCAAGTACCTGTTTGTGGGCTTGCACGGACACGGTGCCCTGGTGCCGTGGATGTGGGCCTCCATGATCCTCATGGCAGCCGGCATCGTGCTGACCGTCACCCCGGCCACCCGCAACAACGAGGCTTCGCTGGCGGTGGCCTGCGTGGTCATCATCCTTGGGACCTGGATCGACAAGGGCCTGGGGATGATCTCGGGCGGTTTCGTACCCAACCCGTTGCACGAGGTCAACGAGTATGCGCCGTCCATACCGGAAATCGGTATCACCCTCGGCGTATACGCCGTCGGCGCGCTGGTGCTGACCGTGCTCTACAAGATGGCCGTCGGCGTAAAAGAAGAGGTGCATGGCTGATTGCGGTGGCTGCACAATCGATCCATGAATTGGGCGGGGAGGCACACCCCGCCCTTTTTTTTAGGCTTGCCGGTGGGCAACGATCTTAACCTCGAAATGAACCAAGTCGAAAACCATATGCATGCCCAGGTGCTCGAAAAAGCGGGTGGATCCGTAAATGATGCCCCAACGCGTGCGGTCGATATCGAACCGGGCTTTGGCGATGAGCAGCCCATCGTCAGCCCGAAAGGCCGTGGCCGTGAACGCGACCGCTGCCGTTGCGCCCCTCAGGTTCAATTCGCCGACGATATCGACGTTGGGTGCGGTGACATAGGGGGTGTCCTTCAAGATGGAGGATTTAATCGTAAAGATTGCCTCTGGAAACCGTCGGGTGAAAAAGAAGTCATCCGATTTGAGGTGGGCGATCAGTACCGGCTGCAGTTCGTCGCCCGCCAGACTTCGGTTCTCGATGGTGCTCATGTCGACGACCAAGGTTCCTGTGATCATGCCTGATTTGACCTGGAACTCGCCGCGCTCAAGACGGACGCTACCGTCGTGCCGCGTGTGCGGGTTGTTTCCAGCCCATTCGATGGTGCTGGCCTGGGTGTCGACCCGAAATGTCCCGTCCGAGAGGTCGAGCAGGGTTTGCGGTGGCGGTGGGTCATCCACCGACGCCCCCTCGACCGGAAAGCCGGCTGCCTGCCAGCCCGCCATGCCGCCTCGCAGTACATAAAGCGAGTCGTATCCCTCACGCTGCAGTTTTTCGGCCGCGACGGCGCCATCCATGGTGTTTTCGCCGGCGCCGTACAGGACGATGCAGGCCTGCCGGTCCGACGTGATGGCTGCGATCTGATCCAGAAACGTAACCTCGAAAACACAGGCCTGCCTGGCTCCCGGTAGGTGAATGGCTTGGTAGTGATCGGCGGGCAGCGTATCGATCAGGATAAATGGTTTGCCGTCCGTCTCCCACTGCCGAAGCGTTTGCGGAGAAAGCTGTGCGACGTTTACATCGTGCATCGTGACCTCCTGCTGGGTGGTTCGGGTTTGATTCGAGCTGCCGATCCGGCCTGGATGCTGGCTGCCTTTGGCTACCGACGTTTGGCCTGAATTCCGATGTTAGCATGTTTTCCGGGCGCGTCAACCGATCCAAGCAACGTCGCGTCGCTTTTCAATGGGGTTGATTTATGGTAATCACAGATTCAGGCAATCTCTTTGCGCCGGCTTGTTCAGTGCACCGGCGTTTGATTCCCGCGGAGTGAGGACTTGTTCGTATGCGCGTTGATGGCCAATCGATGCGGCCGATCTGGCTGGACGATGATGGCATTACGGTGAAGGTGGTCGATCAGCGGCAGTTGCCGCATGCCTTCATCGTTGCCGATTTGACGACCGTGGATGCGGTGATTCGTGCTATTCGAGAGATGTTGGTGCGGGGGGCGCCCCTGATCGGCGTCACCGGAGCTTACGGGGTGATGGTTGCCGCCGCCAACGGCAAGCGCACAGCCGATCATGCCGCCTACCTTCAAACGGCCTGCACGCGCCTCAAAGCCGCCCGGCCCACGGCGGTCAACCTGGCCTGGGGGGTCGACCGCGTGCTTGCCAAAGTGCTGGCCGCGGATACGCCCGCGGCGCGCGTCGATGCCGCCCGCCGGGAGGCCGGTGCCATTGCCGAGGAGGAAGCCGAGAACTGCCGCCGCATCGGTCTCCACGGTGCCGGGCTCATCGAGGCGGTCAGCCGGCGCAAGCAGGGCCGGGTCGTGAACATTCTGACCCATTGCAATGCGGGCTGGCTGGCCTGCATCGAATACGGCACGGCCACGGCGCCGATTTACGAAGCCCACAACCAGGGCGTCGATCTGCACGTCTGGGTGGACGAAACCCGGCCCCTCAACCAGGGTGCGCGGCTGACCGCCTGGGAGCTGGGCAAGGCCGGCGTACCCCATACGGTGATCACCGACAACGCCGGTGGCCACCTCATGCAGCACAAACGCGTGGACATGGTCATCGTGGGGACCGACCGCTCCACCCACACCGGGGATGTGGCCAACAAGATCGGTACCTACCTGAAAGCCCTGGCGGCCAAGGACAACCAAGTACCGTTTTATGTGGCCCTGCCGTCTTCCACCTTCGATTGGCGCATGCGCGACGGATTGCACGAGATTCCCATCGAAGAGCGCGATCCGGACGAGGTGCGCTTCATTCAAGGGCTTTGCGACGGCCGCGCCGTCAAGGTGCTGGTGCCGCCCGCCGACAGTCCGGCGGCGGATTTTGCCTTCGACGTTACTCCGGCCCGGCTGGTGACCGGCTTCATCACCGAACGGGGAATTTGCGATGCCAGCGAAGCGGCGATCCATCGACTGTTTCCCGAATTCTGATCGCCGCTGATCGATCCGTGCGAAATGGACACCAACCCAACCAAACGCTATCCATGCTCACAGAGTTAGAGAAGAAAGTAATCGCCGCCATCCAGGGCGACATCCCCATCCAGGCGCGGCCCTATCAGGCTTTGGCCCAAGCCGTGGGCATCTCCGAAAAAAGCTTTATCGACACCCTTCAGGAGCTCACCGACCGTGGGGTGATTCGCCGCTTCGGGGCCACCTTGCGCCATCAGAAATCCGGATTCCAGGCCAATGCCATGACGGCCTGGCAGGTGGCCGAAGAGCGCATCGAAGCGGTCGGCAACATCATGGCCTCTTTCCGGGCCGTGTCGCACTGCTACCGCCGCGACCCGGCCGATGGATGGCCGTACAACCTGTACACCATGATTCACGGCAAAAGCGAGGACGAGTGCCGCGAAACGGCCCGCAAGATGTCGGTCAAGTCCGGGGTGAAGACCTACAAGCTGCTCTTCAGTCGGCGGGAATTGAAAAAAATATCGATGACCTATTTTCCGAATGCCGTCGCGCTGAACCATGCTCGGAAAGAAGCGTGAACGCCGGTGTTCGAGGATCGCGGCGGACATTCACCCCAGTGCCCCGTCTGAATGAACCGATTTAGTTCCCAGGCCCCCCATATCCTGCTGGTCAACCCCTGGATCCACGATTTCGCCGCCTATGACGTCTGGGCCAAACCGCTGGGCCTGCTGCTGCTCGGCGCCGTGCTGCGCACGCACGGGGCCCGGATCACCTACCTGGACTGCCTGAACCGGTTCCACCCGGCCGGCCAGGCGCGGCCGTCGCCGGCGCGGCGCAACGGTCGCGGGCCCTACCTGAAGACGATCATCCCCAAGCCACCGGGACTCGAAGATGTTCCGCGCCACTTTTGCCGTTACGGCATTGCCCCCGAACTGGCGGCCGCGGATCTGGCCGCCCTCGATCCGCCCGATCTGGTGCTGGTCACATCCATGATGACCTACTGGTATCCGGGGGTGCGTGAAACCATCGCCACCGTCAAGGCGGCCTATCCGCAGGTGCCCGTGGTGCTGGGCGGCATCTACGCCACCCTTTGCACCGCTCATGCCCGCCGGACCTGCGGCGCGGACCGGGTGGTGACCGGGCCGGGCGAAGCGGCGCTCCTGCCGCTGATGGACGAACTGATCGGGTGGTCGCCGGCCCCCCGCTTCGATCCTGCCGACCTGGACATGCTGCCCTGGCCGGCCCTGGATTTGGAGCACCATCTGGCTCACGCGCCGGTGCTCACCTCGCGTGGATGCCCGTTTCGCTGTGCCTATTGCGCATCGCACCACTTGCAGCCGCACCTGCGCCGGCGCAGCCCGTCAACGGTCCTGGACGAGATTGTCCACTGGCATCGCAGCCGTGGCGTCAGCGATTTCGCCTTTTACGACGATGCCCTGCTGATCGATGCCCAGACCCACATCGTGCCGCTGCTGGAGGGGATCGTCGCGGCCGGAATCGACGTCCGTTTCCACACCCCCAATGCCCTGCACATTCGTGAGCTGACCCCGGCCCTGGCCCGCTTGATGTTGCGGGCTGGATTTCGCACCATTCGCCTGGGGTTGGAGACCACGGCTTTCGAGCAGCGCCAGACCATGGATCGCAAGGTGAGCGCCGCCCAATTCCATCGCGCGGTGAGCTGCCTCAAGACAGCCGGATTCAGCGCCGGCCAGGTGGGTGCCTACCTGCTGGCCGGCTTGCCCGGGCAGGATTTCAAGGCTGTCGCAGACGCCATCGAGCTGGTCAAGCAGGCCGGTATCACCCCGGTGATCGCCCACTACACCCCCATCCCGCACACCCCCATGTGGCCGCAGGCAGTGGCCGCCTCCCGCTACGATCTCGAAGCCGACCCCGTTTACTCCAACAACGCCATCTTTCCCTGCCAAAGCGAGGCCTTTTCATGGGAGGTGCTCACGCGCTTGAAGCGCCTGGCAAGCGGATCGTGACTCCCGGGGTCGGCGCGCCGGCCTGACCGGTTGACGGCGGCCACGGATGAATCATTGCAATAGTAACGCTTTCATCCCTTAAAATACCAAAGTGGGGGTCCATCGTGCTGCACAGACCGGTTGCACATTGACAATTGACTGGAAATGAAAGAAGAAAAATTATTTTAAACGGTTATGGAAAAATCGATGGCTGCCAGAGCCGGTCAGGGGCAATGCCTACAATCAGCAGTTTCCCGCGGAGCTGAAGTTTCCGGGGTCGCTGTGGGATGCGGCCCAGCGCTTGAAGGGTTCCGAGATTGCACGCGACTGGTTCGGCGATGCCTTCGTGGATCATGTCGCCGCCACCCGGGAGTGGGAAGAGCGTCAGTTTCGCAAGCACCTTACGGATTGGGAGTTGGAGTGATACTTTGAAATCATTTAAGGATCGTTGACATGTCAGCTGAGATGCAATTGCGTGCAAACTGGAACTACCCCACAGCCATCCGATTCGGGGCCGGAAGAATCAACGAGCTACCCGGGGCCTGCCGTGAGCTGGGCATCCGGCGGCCGCTGCTGGTGACCGATCCGGGCCTGGCGGCGCTGCCCATGATCGATGCGGCCGTGGCGGACTGCCAAGCCGACGGTCTGGCCTGCAGGATTTTCGCCGATGTCCGTGCCAACCCGGTCGAGTCCAATGTGAGCGCTGGTGTTGCGGCCTATCGCGCCGGCGGGCATGACGGCGTCATCGCCTTTGGCGGCGGCAGCGCACTCGACGTGGGCAAGGCCGTGGCCCTGATGGTCGGCCAGACGCGTCCGCTCTGGGATTTCGAAGATCGCGAGGATTGGTACACCCGCGTCGATGTTGACGGCATGGCACCGGTGGTGGCGGTGCCCACTACCTCTGGAACCGGATCCGAGGTCGGCCGGGCTTCGGTGATCACCGATCAACGCGATCGCACCAAAAAAATTATCTTTCATCCGCGCATGCTGCCGGCGCTGGTGATCGCCGATCCGGAGCTGACCGTGGGATTGCCGCCGGACATCACCGCGGCCGTGGGCATGGACGCGCTGTCCCACAATCTGGAGGCCTATTGCAGTCCGTTTTATCATCCCATGGCCCAGGGCATCGCCCTGGAAGGAATACGCCTGATCAAGGAATGGCTGCCGGTGGCCTTTCGTCGCGGTGGTGATGTGACGGCTCGGGCCCACATGATGATCGCTTCCAGCATGGGGGCGGCCGCCTTCCAGAAAGGCCTGGGCGGCATGCACGCCATGAGCCACCCCTGCGGTGCCGTGCTCAACACCCATCACGGCCTGACCAACGCCGTGGTCATGCCCTATGTGCTGGTTTTCAACCGACCATCGGTCGCGGCGCCTCTGACCGACCTGGCGCGATACCTGGACCTGCCCTGCCCCGGTTTCCGGGCGGTCCTCGAGTGGGTGTTGGAATTGCGCGGCGTGCTCGGTATTCCGAACGACCTGGCGGCCTTGGGGGTCGCTGACGAGCACGTCGAACAGCTGGCCGGCATGGCGGCTGAGGATCCCTCGGTCGGCGGCAACCCGGTTGCGCTGACGGCCGCCAACCTGGCCGGCCTGTTCGGCAAGGCCATTCACGGGCAGCTTGATCTGTGAGGGGTCCGCAACGGCGTCGGGCGTCTGTCATCGACGCCCGACGACCTAACGTCACAGAAAGGATGATCGGCCCATGCACCAACCGTTGATCGGAATTACCACATACGGGATTGCCCACAGTGACGGATTCAACATTCCCGCCGCCTACGTCATGGCCGTGGTGCGGGCCGGTGGTTTGCCCCTGCTGCTGCCGCCGGTGTCTGTAGATCCGGTCGATGCATGGCTGGATCGGGTTCAGGGCCTGGTGCTGACCGGCGGCGGCGATATGGATCCCGCCCGTTACGGTGCGCCGCCCCATGCAACCGTTTACAATGTCGATGCCGCCCGCGACGAATGCGAACTCGCCCTGACCGTCGAAGCGATCCGGAGGCGGCTGCCGATGCTGGCGATCTGTCGCGGTATCCAAGTGGTCAACGTGGCCCTGGGCGGCACCTTGCACCCGCATCTGCCCGAGGTTTACGGAGACGCCGTGCCCCATCGCGTTCCGCCGCGGGTGATCACCCGGCACCCGATACGGGTTGAGGCCACGGCACTGGTCGCCGCGGCCATGGGGGGTGCGCATGCCGACGTCGTTTCCTGGCATCACCAGGCGGTTGACCGTCTGGGCACCGGGCTGCGGCCGGTGGCCTGGTCGAGCGACGGGCTGGTCGAGGCCGTTGAACTGGACGGCCACCCCCGAATGCTGGCAGTGCAGTGGCACCCGGAGCTGTCTGCGGTCGAAGACCCCATGCAGCAGGGCCTGTTCAATCACTTGATCAGGCTGTCCATGTCAAAAGCGGCGGTCGCTTGATCGTCCAAAGGTTTTATTTTTGATCGATATGATCAATCGGGATCCAACATCTTTTTTGGCGTGCGCATCGGCTGGGAGACAATTTTTGTTCGGGTTCACGGGAAAGATTCTCGATATCGATCTGACGACGAAAAGCGTTCGCATACTGGAAAACGGCGAGACCTTTTACAAGCGACATTTAGGCGGCGTCTTCATGGCAGCTAAACTGTTTGAATCGGCTGCCGCGGGGAACGATCGGCCGTCAGCTTTCGACGATGGAAATCCACTTGTGTTTGCCACCGGACCGCTGGCCGGGAGCGGCATCTGCGGGTCCACACGGGTCAACATCCTTGCGGCGTCGCCGGAAACCCGCGGCATCTACACGTCCCAGGGCGGCGGTGAGTTTGGACCAGATGTCAAGCGGGCAGGGTACGATGCGCTGGTGATTCGCGGTGCTTCGGCTCGGCCGGTGAAAAACGGGGCATCGTCATTTTCACAGGCCTTTGCGAAGAATCCCCGCAGCTTCCATGCCGTTCTGAAAACCTACGGCACCTTCGGACTGTTGATGCTCAATCAGGGCATCGGCAACCTTCCGGTCAACAACTACAAGCGGGCCTGGATGGACGATGCGGACTTCAATTCAGCCATCGCGCATGACCGCATCGGCGAGACGGTGGTCGGCAAGCGCAATCCCTGCCGAGGGTGTTACCTGGGCTGCAAGAAAAAATCGGCGTCCGATGCCGAACACTCGGCCTTGGCCGAATATGAGAGTATGGCCATGCTGGGCCCCAATTTAGGGATCAGGGACCTCAACCGGCGCACATGCCGCGAGCCAAGCCTGGGGTCGGCTTCGGCTACCTTCACGGCTCGAATCCCGGCGACCACATGAAAGCCGAACACGACTGGATCGCCTCCAGCCCAGACGATTTGAGGGCTTTCGGGATCGATGCTACCTCCGCACCGTTTGCCTTGGACCGGGCCAAGGTGGCGGTCTACCGGGCCACGCAGATATACTGCGCCGCCATGGCCAGCCTGAGTTTGTGCCGTTTGTCGGAAAAGAGCCCGATCTCGGTCGTGGCCCGTAGCGTGATCGAACGGGTGCTGAGAAATCCAAAATCGGCCCGGCTAATCGCTGCTCAATATCGTGCCATTTTCTCCAACAATCAAAAATCGTTCGCCATCGTATGCAATCCGGCGTAACCAGTCAGTCACACCGGATGATCCGTTTCTCCACACCCGGCCATCCGGGGAGGTAATGATAATACCGTTGCTCCCTGCCGCGACAAACTGATCCTTTTGGTATAGGGTGTCATACAAGATTCGTGTCGTTCCGGAGTTCCGCGCCGTCCACGCAACGCCATCCATCGAGGCCAGGATCGTACCGCCAGCGCCAACTGCAATATACTCCCCGTCAGCGGGTATTACGCGATGCAGGTTTTGTTTCGTTCCAGAATTACGCGTTGTCCACACAACCCCATCTGGAGAAGTCAGGATGGTGCCGCCGTCACCGACCGCCACATACTGCCCGTCACCATAAACAACGCCCATTAAGTTTTGCAGCGTGCCTGACAATGCTTGGTTCCATTCGTAACCAAGCAAACTTGAGGTTGCTGTGCCGCCCTCGTCCGTTGAGGTGAGAATGGTACCGCCGCTGCCTACGGCGATATATTGATTGTCAGTATATACGGCGTCGTGCAAGACTTGTTTGGTTCCAGAGATGCGGTCGGTCCAGGTAACGCCATCTGGAGAGGCGATGATCCTACCTCCGGCGCCGACGGCGATATACTCCCCCGCACCCGATATCACGCTAAACAGGTTTTGTTTCGTCCCGGAATTCCGCCCTGTCCACGTCATCCCGTCTGGAGAGGCGATGATTGTGCCGGAATCGCCAACGGCGATATACTGTCTGCCATCATGTACGACGCCCAGCAGGTTTTGAAAGGTTCCGGAAGCCTCGAGGGTCCAGCTGGAAACAATGGCGTCCGAGACAGTAAAAACCACTGACGAGGTCGCCGTTTGGCCATCGACGGTTATGGTGATCGGCCCTGTCGTTGCCCCTTGCGGAACGGTGGTCACAATTTGGGTGGCGGTGGCGTTGGATACGATTGCTATGGTTCCATTGAATCGAACCAGGTTCGCCGCCGGTATCGTGCTGAAGTTATTTCCTGTGATGGTCACTGTGGTGTTGGCAAGGCCATGGGTTGGGGTAAAATCGATAATCGAAGGTTCGTCCAAAACGGGCAGGTTGTTGCCTTCGCTGCACCCTCCAGTTGCGACGACGTACAACAGTGAAAAACAGATCAGGACAGGTCTCAAGCGAAGTCCAAATCCAAGCATTATGTGTCCCAAAATAGGCCCCCTTGATCGTGTGGTTGGCATGCGCCGCTTATTATCCTCATCATAAGCAAATTTTAGGCCACTTGTCTATTTGAAACCGGGGCGCCCTGGATGCAAAAGCCGTCAGATGCCGAATCGGGCCAGGTTCGCCGGAGTGCTTCCGGCAGGCGGCCCGCGCCTGGTTAATTCAAGGCAATCACCGACCTGGATAATCAAGTAACTAACTTTTGAGAATTCAATTTCACATTGTGAAACATGAGGCCGGTCAATCTGACTGAGAAAGACGCTGGCGCCAGAAACCTTTTGACACGCGGCACGGCTTTTTCCTAAACTCACTAAGAATCAAAACCTATTGCCGATTTGGCATCGACCCCTTTCATCCAGCGATGCCGAGCCGCCCATGGTGCGCAAAGGAAGCCGGGCATGCCGCAGACCATTCAGGCCATTGTCTGTACCGTCGACTTCTCATCCTTCAGCCCGCTGGTGGTTCGATGCGGAACGTCGCTGGCCCGGCGCACCGGTGCCCGCCTTTATCTGGTTCACGCCATCAACGAGCCCCAGGACGGCGTGCATCCGTCGGTTCTTTTCGAACGGGGCGGAGATCTGACCCGGTTTACCGAGCAGGCCAAACAACGGTTGCAGGCCTTGGTAGACCACACCGCTGTGACCTGGCAAGCCGTGGTGCGCTTCGGAGACCCGGTGGAAGAGACCGTCGACTTCGTCAGCCACCTGCCGCCCTGCCTGGTCATCTCGGCCAGCCATGGGGTCTCCGGCTTGCGGCGCCTGTTTGTCGGTACGGTGGTGGAGCGTCTGACACGGGCCCTGCGTCATCCCATGCTGGTGGTCAAAACGACCGTTGCACCGACTGCGGGCCCTTTCGATGGTTTTTGCACCGTCGTGGTCGGCTGCGACCGCGGCGGCGGCTGGCAGCGGCTGGCGAGGCTGGTGCCGCTGATCGCCTCCGGATCGGTTGTCGGCCTACATCTGGTGCACGCCATGGAAGATCCCTCGGGCGACAACCCGAGCGCTTCGGACGTCTTCTCCTACAGCCAGGTTCAACAGACCCATCAGGAACGCTTGAGCCGGCGCCTCTACGAGCAGGCGCGCCGACTGTTTCCCCCTGACCTGCCGCTGACGGTGTCGGTGGCGCCCGGTGATCCCGAGGCGATGGTGCGTGAGGTGGCGGCAAAATGGGCCGCCGATCTGATTGTCGTGGGGGTGCGTCAATCGGCAAAAATGGGGCGCTGGATCGCCGGGTCGACGACCGAAGCCCTGCTGCGCCGCGCACCCTGCAGCGTTCTGACGATCCCCGAGACACGGCAGCCGCTTGTTACCGGGGGAGGGCGGCGATGACATCCACCGGCGTGGTTTGGGACGCCGTCTACCTGGAGCACGCAACCGACGAGGGGCACCCCGACCACCCGCGCCGTCTCGAACGGCTTTACCGGATGCTGGCGGATCCAGTGACCGCTCGACGGTTTGTCACCGTCGTTCCGCGTGCGGCCAGCGACGAGGAGATCCTGCTGGTCCACAGCCCGGCCTACCTGAAGCAGGTCAAGGCGACCGCCGATCGCAGCGCCGCAGCCCTGTGTGCCGACACCTTGACCTGTCAACGCTCTTATTGCGTGGCGGCCCTGGCGGTCGGCGGTCTGCTAGAGGCGGTCCGGCAGGTGATGGCCGGTACGCTGGACCATGCCCTGGTGCTGGCGCGTCCGCCCGGACACCACGCCGAGCGATCCCGGGCCATGGGATACTGCATTTTCAACAATGTGGCCGTGGCGGCCATGGCGGCTCGCCGCCAAATGGGCTTGTCGCGGGTGATGGTGGTGGACTGGGACCTTCATCACGGCAACGGTACCCAGCACATTTTCGAACGCGATCCGTCGGTATTTTTTTTCTCTTCGCATCAGTTTCCCCACTATCCCGGCACCGGTCATTTCAGCGAGGTCGGCCTGGGTCCGGGGGAGGGGACCACCATGAATGTGGCCCTGGGCAGAGGCTGCGGCGACGGTGAATACGCCGCACTTTACCGAAGACTGCTCTGGCCGGTGGCCTGTGGGTTCCAACCGGAGTTGATGCTGGTCTCGGCCGGGTTCGACATCCACGCCGACGACCCGCTGGGGGGGATGCGGGTCACCCCGGCCGGATTTGCCGGCCTGACCCGACTGATGCTTGACCTGGCCCGACAGGTCTGCCGAGGCCGGGTGGTGTTTTGCCTGGAGGGGGGCTACAATGCCGATGCCCTGGCGGTGTCGGCCCTGGCCATGATCGATGAAATGAGCGGCCGAACCGTCACCGACGTCGCTGCCATGGCCGCCCGAGCGCAGGCGGGCCGCATCGAAGAGGCCGTGGCGCGCTGCATCCACACGCATGCTCGGTTTTGGAACGGTCTGGGGGGATAAGCGGCAGTTTTTCCTCGAACCGTCAAGGAGGTGCAAAATGAACAAGATCAGCATCATGGAAGCCTCGGTGCGCAAGTGGGACCGGATTATCGCCGGCAAGGGCACTGACGGTGGCGTGCTGGATTGTCCACCCTGCCGCATTTTCTACCTCCTGGTTTGCGTGGGCTGCCCCATCGCCCAGTACACCGGCAAAAAGTTCTGCAAGGGATCTCCCTACATCGCCTGGTACTGGCATCAGAACGACGTCCACGGCAAAATGTGGCGTAAAGTCTACTGCCCGGAATGCGAACGGCTGGCCCGGGACATGCGTGATTTCATGGCCGAGATCGTCGACCACCTGAAGGCCTGCCAGGCCGCCCCGGAAAGCGACCCCCAAGCATGATGACCTCTGGCCACCGGTGGCCGGTAAGCGGCATGGATGGATGGCGGTGACGATTCTGCTGGCCCTTGGCCTGGCGATGGAAACAGCCGTTTTCCTGCTGGCCGCCTTTGCGTGGTGCCGGTCCATGGCCTACACGTTTGCCGAATCGGCGGCCGGCGCCATCCTCCTGGTGTTCATGACCCTGTCGCTGTTGCACCAGATCGGTTTTTACAGCGGATCGCCTCTGCCTGCCATCATCGTGGAAACGGCGGCGGCGGCCGCCCTTGTGATTGCGGGGCGCCGCCGGCTGCCCGACCTGCTGCGCTTGCCGGTCGAGGCGATCCATTTGTGGCGCAAAGAGACCGTTCCCATGGCCGTCATCGCGGCGGGGTGGTTGGCGATGATGCTTTTCGTGGCCGCAAGGGGGGGGGGGCCGGCTTTTCTGTCGACCGAGTTGTCCTGGCAGCACCTGCTGGCCGAGCCGGCCATCGGCGGGTTTGGTCAGACGGCGGCTGCCGCTCCAATTCCGCTGCTCAACGTGCCGGCCCTGCTGGCCCACACGACCCGTTTCGGACTACCCCCCAATGCCCTCGGCGTTGGCATCATGGCTCACATGGCGGTAGGATTTTCGACTTACGCGCTGGCCCGCCGCCACGCCTGGCCGCCCATGGCCCTGACCGTAAGCCTGCTGGTGCTGAGCATGCCCCGGCTGATCGTTCTGAGCCTCTTCCCCTCGGCGGAGCTCGTTTCCTGCGCGGCCGTCGCCTTTGCGATCCTGCTGCTCTACCGCCTCGTGGAGCAGCACCGGCCGTGGGACCTGCGCCTTTTTTTTCTCACGGTCCTGTTTTCGATCCATGCCAATCCCATGAGCATCGCCCTGGTGCCGGTGCTGACCCTGCTTCTCGCGCTGGTAATGCTGCGCCGGCACGGGCGGCTGCTGGTGTGGGAGCTGGTCGCCGACCGGCCGCGGGTCACGGCAGCACTGGTGTTGCCGGCTGTCATGCTGGCCCAGATTCCCGGTCTTGTCGTCAATCAGGCCAGCGGCCATCCCCTGCTGGGCAGCGCCTGCGCGTTCGAAACGGGCGGCATCGTCGGTGCCGTGGCCAACCTGGTTCGTTTTGTCCTGGTCAGCTGCGACCCCACCCAGCCGGTTCAGGAGGCGCTGGTATGGCTGGTAGGGCTCGATCTGAAAGGGCTGTTGATGAGCGTCTATCGCGCCATGATGGCGCTGCTGCCGAACCAGCGGGCCGACGGCGATCCATTCGGGCTCATTTTTTCGGGAGACGGGGCCTTCGGGTTCGGTCCTTTTGCGCTGGTCCTGGTGCTGCCGGCCATGGCTTACGCGCTGGTCAGGGGGCCGCGCCGGCTCAAGGCCCTTGGCATGGCCTGGATGGGGTATCTCTACCTGGCCGCCCTGGTGATGGACTGGCAATCCGGCAGCCTGGCCACCTTGTCTCCCATGGTCGCCGCCAACGGCTTTCTCGTGGCCGTCTTCCTGCCCGCATGGCGCCTTCGGCGGCGGGGCATGCGCCTGCTCCAGATCAATTTTTTTCTCCTCATGTCCTGGACCCTCGTCTCGTGTTGGCGGCTTTAGGGTGAAGGTTCGTTTCGGCAGGCCGCAGGTGGTGCCCCCGTCCCAGCCCGTTGGGGGCCGGCCTGGATGGACGCCGTCGGCAAGCTGGGAAGTGGCGGGAGCGAACCCATCGCAGTTGGTGCGGTCCTTTTCCCAGAGGGGTTGAAATACCGTCCAATGTAGACTAAAAAAGAGTCACACCCGTGGAGATAAGGAGACTGCTGTGAAATCCACAAGCCGAACGCTTTCCATCGTAGCCGTGGTCTTTGTGCTGATTGTTGCCGGTGTGGCGACCTACTTCATGCTGGCCAAATGGCACCGCAGCCAGGTGGCCCTCACCCGCCAGCAGGCCGAGCGCGAATGCCTGGAGGTGATCAAGGAGTTGGAGGAGGAGCTGAACGCAACCAAGGGCCGGCTGGAAGCGGAACAGCAGGTAGAGCCTCGGGCCGAGGGCTTTCCGAGGGTTTTTGGGACTGCTACGCCCGGAACGGTCAACGACGCGCTGCCGGCCGACTGCCAGGAAATCGCGTCCCAGATGCGATCGCTATTTACCTACCTGGACGGGCGCGCCTACGTGTCGGATCGCAACCTGGCCGGCGGCAGCAGCGGATTTTTTGAAGAGTCTTTGGCCCTTTTGGTGTCCACCCCACCGGTGAACATCGCCGAAATGCAGAATATGTATCGGCTGGTCAAGAACGTGACCCATTTTTACCGGGTGCTGGGCAGCAAGCGGCTGGCGCTGGCCAAGGAGATGCTGATCACCGAAAGCGACATCATCGAGCCGGCCATGGCCGTATTCTTCGCCCACATCGTCGAGTGCGGCATGCCCCTGCCGGGAGATAAAGCGCCGGTTTCCATCGCGCAGCTGTACGATTACGCCGGTTTTTTCCTCAACACCCTGGGGGGGCGCAGCTACCTGCTGCGACGCGATTCCAAGGTGCGCATGCTGATCAACTATTATGCCATTTTGATCATCGACCGGGCCAACGACGAGAAACGCAACCAGTATGGCATCGACATCCGTCCCCACATCGACTACCTGTTTTACGACATCTCCAACCAGAAGGGCCTGGCCTTTCGGGAACGGTATCTCACGCAACTGACGGTCCTGCACAATAAATACATTCCAAGCTGAGCGATTCACCTTTTGAGAAACCCAATCGATCGTAACAAACCGAAATCGAGTCCATTTGAGCATTTCCGAAAAAGGTGAATCGCTTGGGTACATGTAAAACTTTTGTCACACCGCCCTTCTTGCTTGTGGACTGCCGTTACACCGGTTATGGGTATGGGGTTCAATGACGGATTATTTTTCGAACCCATGTATTCGTAAGGTTGACGGTACCATCCATGAAAATGCCTGAGTTAACCATCGGCCATCTGGTCAGTCGCCTGCCAATCATACAAGGCGGTATGGGGGTGGGCATATCCATGTCCGGCCTGGCTTCCGCCGTTGCCAATGCCGGCGGGATCGGTGTCATCGCCGGTGCCATGGCCGGCATCACCGAAAAGGACATCGCCACCAACGGTGTCGTGGCCGACTGCCGGGCCCTGTGTCGCGAGATCCGCAAGGCGCGGGAGCAGAGTGCCGGGATCATCGGTGTCAACATCATGGTCGCCCTGACCCATTTTGCGGATCTGGTCAAAACCGCCATTGCCGAGAAGATCGACATCATTTTTGCCGGCGCCGGCCTGCCCATGGACCTGCCCGGTTTTCTGAAAAAGGGCGATCGAACGCGCCTGGTGCCGATCGTCTCCTCGGGACGGGCCGCCGCGCTGATCTGCAAACGCTGGTTCCATCGCTACGGTTACCTGCCCGACGCTTTTGTCGTGGAAGGCCCCAAGGCCGGCGGCCACCTGGGATTCAAAGCCGATCAGCTGGACGATCCGGCATTCAGCCTGGAAAACCTGGTGAAAGCGGTCGTTGCCGAGACCAAAAAAGTGGCCGCGGCCCACGGTGTCCACATCCCCGTCATTGCCGCCGGTGGAGTTTATGACGGAGCCGACATCCGGCGCTTCATGGAACTGGGCGCCAGTGGCGTTCAGATGGGCACGCGCTTCGTCGCCACCCACGAGTGCGACGCGGACCTGGCGTTCAAACAGTCCTACGTCGATGCCCACGAGGAAGACCTGATGGTGATCAAAAGCCCAGTGGGGCTTCCCGGGCGGGCCCTGAAAAACCAGTTTCTGATCGATGTGGCCGAAGGCCGCCGCAAGCCTTTTCGCTGTCCCTACCACTGCATCAAGACCTGTGACCCGGAAAACAGCCCCTATTGCATCGGCCTGGCACTGGCATCGGCCCGGCGCGGCAAGCTCAAAAACGGCTTCGCTTTCGCCGGGGCCAACGCCTTTAGGGTTGACAAAATCGTTTCGGTCAAGGAGTTGATGGGCGCCCTGGAGGCCGATTTCGAACTGGCCACGGCCTAAAACCGCCTTCGGATTCGTTCGCCCAGACAGCCGGCCCGCTTGCCAGCGCAAGCGGGCCGGCTGTCTGGCATGGCAGTCAAGCGGCCGGATCGATCATTTTTCAGGCAACGCGCTCCCGGACAAGGTCCGCCAGGGTAGGGGAGCCGTGATCTTTGTATTCGTACCGGATGCGGGTGTGCGGGTGCTCGATGGTCAGCAGCCGGGTCAGGTCGACCGGCGTGGCCACCAGGACCAGGTCGCAGGGCGTGGCATTGATGGTGGCCGCCAGATCCTTTATCTGCCGCTGTCCGTAGCCCATGGCAGGCAGCAGCGCCCCGATGGCGGGATAGGCCTCGAAGGTCTCTTTGAGGCGCCCTTGCAAAAACGGCCGCGGATCGACCAGTTCCGCGGCGCCGAACCGCCTGGCGGCAATGACGCCCGCGCCATAGGCCATGTTGCCGTGCGTGAGCGTGGGCCCGTCTTCGACGACGAGCACCCGTTTGCCCCGGATCGCCTCGGGGTCTTCGGCGATCAGTTCCGATTCGGCCAGAACGATCCGGGCCGAGGGGTTGTGGGTTTCGATGGCCATTCGAACCGCAGCCACATTCTCGGGCGTCGCGCTGTCCACTTTGTTGATGACGGCCACATCGGCCATCAGCAGGTTGGTCTCGCCGGGGTGGTAGGCGGTTTCATCGCCGGGACGGTGGGGATCCAGCAGAACGATGTGAAGATCCGGCCGATAAAAGGGGGTGTCGTTGTTGCCGCCGTCCCAGACGATGACATCGGCCTCGGCCTCGGCCTGGCGCAGAATCTTTTCGTAATCTACACCGGCATAGGCCACCACTCCCATGCGGATGTGGGGCTCGTACTCTTCGCGCTCTTCGATGGTACAGTCGTGTCGGTCCAGGTCTTCGTAGGAAGCGAAGCGCTGCACCACCTGACGGGTCAGGTCGCCGTAGGGCATGGGGTGGCGGACAGCCACCACGGCCTTGCCCATCTCCTTGAGGATTTCGACCACCTTGCGGCTGGTCTGGGACTTTCCGCATCCGGTGCGCACGGCGCACACCGACACCACCGGCCGGGTTGATTTGAGCATGGTGTAGGGCGCCCCCACGATGATGAAATCGGCCCCGGCGGCCGTAACGAGCGACGCTTTGTGCATCACTTCCGCATGCGGTACGTCGCTGTAGGAAAATGCGACCAGATCGACCTGGTGGGCTTCGATCAGTTTGCGCAGGGCGCTGTCGGGGTGAATGGGAATTCCTTTCGGATAGAGCGCTCCGGCCAATTGCGCTGGGTAGCACCGCCCCTCGATGTCCGGAATCTGTGTGGCGGTAAACGCCACCACGGCGTAGCGGTCGTTGTTCCTGAAGTAGACATTGAAGTTGTGAAAATCGCGACCCGCGGCGCCCATGATGATCACTTTTTCGACGCGTTTCTGCATTGGTGTTGACCTCCTCGGTGGGTTTGATGTTCGATGACCGTTGCCGAACGGTCAGCCAAGGCTGGCGACGATCCGTGCCAACAGGTCTTCGACGCTACGCTCGGCGTGGCGCAACTCGGCTGTCGATGAAAAAGCGGCGTCCAACTCACGAAAGATTCCGGCCAACGCATCCCGGGGCGGCCCGCACGCCGCCAACGTCAGCGCCGGTCGACCGTAGCGGCCGTCTTCGAAAAAATAGTTGCACACCCCCGGTGCGCCGCTGCGCCGGTATGGCCAGTCCACTTTCAGCGCTGCGAAGCGTTTGAACAGCCCTGCGGCGGGGCTGCCGGCGGCGAAATCCTCGCTGCGAAGCGGCCGCTGGAGGCGTCGCTCCACTTCCTCGAAAAAACAGGTCAGCAGCCGCCGTTCGGTCAGGATCAGGCCGTGCAGATACCAGTGATCCATGCTCTGGCCGATGGCGTTCAGCCAGCGCCCCGGCAGATACCGTGTGCTGGGGCAGAAATAGGTCCGACAGGCCATGCCGCCGTAGTAGCTCAGCCCCCGCCAGTCGATGCCGGCATTTTCCCGGGCCAGGGGGTGCATCAGGCAGCCTACCCGCCGCCCCATGTCGATCAACCCCAAAAAGGGGCAGTGGTGGAAGTGTGCAAACGGCCGGGCCTCGTTTTCGGTCTGCGCCACTTCGTCCCGGAAGGCATCGATGCCTTCAAGCGTGCGCGGGATGGCGGCAAAACGGCGGGTGCGTCGCGCCAGCATCGATTCCAGGGCCAACGGCGCCGGATTGGCCACATTGTAAAGCCCGCAGCAGGCGCCGCAGGAGACGTGGGGGCCGACCTGGCACAGGTAGACACGATCATCGGCGACGGGGCTGGTTGACGCTGTCATGGCCGAGCCTTTAGCAGGAGTTGCCGCTGCAGACAAGTGCAAAGCCTGGGAAACGCGTTGCCCAGGCCAGGGGGAGATCGCCGGGCAGGTTAGGAACTTTTTTTCCGAGAGCTGTCCTGTTTCGGGGGATGTAAAAAATTAACTATCAGAAATAAATAAGAAAAATTAAAGATCAGGGTTCTGGTGCGCGACTTGCTATAAGGCGCAGTTATCAAGACCGGCAGGGCGCATGGATATGGGGCGCCACCCTTATCCTCGAATCACATCGACCGGTAACACCACCGATGCACAAGGCGGCAAGGAGGGCAGTATGCAGCACCATTTCGACGACGGCAGACCAACTCACCAGTACCGCGTTTCAAGCGCGCAGGCGGCCCTGCAGAAGGCCTTGGCAGAGCGCGAACGCTTCCTGGCGCAGCACCCGCACCTGGCCGTCTACCAGGCCGAAATCGACCGCATCCTGGACAAGTCCGGTGATTGCAGGGGACGTCTGGCGGTTCTGGGCACGATGATACAGGGCAAACTGATCGAGATGCAGCGCGAACTGGGCCGCCTGGAAGCTATCCTGGCCGAAACGGTCAAGGCGCCCTGATGCGGCCGCCCATGCAGGACAGTGGTGCCCTGAGCTGTGCGGATCGCCTATCGATCCAGTTCGCCGCGGATCGACAGCCCGATTTCTTCCAGGGTGTAGGGTTTTTTGAGGTAGGTTCCCGCGCCCAGTTGTTGGGCCGTCTTGACGCGCGCGCTTTCCGAGTAACCGCTGGCGATAATCGCTTTTTGATGCGGGTTCAAGGCAATGATCTGTCGGTAGGTCTCAAGCCCGTCCATACCCGGCTCCATGATCATGTCCAGAACGACGAGGTCGGCGGAATTGGATTGTAAGTAGGCAACCGACTCCTCCCCGCTGGCCACCGCGAAGACCGAATACCCCAGTTTGCTCAGCATGGCTGCGGCGATGCGCCGCTGCTCTTTCACGTCGTCGACGACCAGGACGCTTTCGCTGCCCCGATAGGCTTCCATGGGGACGCTCGCCTGGGCCTGCGGCCGCTGTCGCCGGGTTGCCGGAAAGTACAGATCGAAGCGGGTGCCGCGGCCCGGCGTGCTGTGCACATCGATGTAGCCCTTCAGATCTTTTACCGTTCCCCACACCACGGCCATTCCCAATCCGGTGCCGCTTCTGCCCATCTTCTTCTTGGTGTAGAAGGGTTCGAAGATTTTGTGCAGATCCGAAGCAGCGATTCCCGAGCCCGCATCGGCGACGCTCAGAACCACGTAATCGCCTTCCGGTATCTTTTCATAGCCGTCGAGGCGGCGGTCGAGGTAGCGGTTCTCGGTGCTCAAGACCAGCTGCCCGCCATCTTGCATGGCCTCGGCGGCGTTGGACACCAGGTTCATGATCGACTTGGACAGATGGAGCGGGGAGCCGACGACGTTCAGGACCTGCGGTTCCAGGGCTATCCGAAACTCGACATTGGCATGAAACTCCTTTATTTTGCGGCACTCCGGGGAGGTCAGGAAGCTTGAAACGATCTCGTTCAAGCTGACCACCTCTTTGACTGAGACACCCCGCCGTGCCAGCGTAAGCAGATCCTGCACGATGGCCGCCGCCTTTTGGCCCGACTTGTGGACGGTCTGGATGGGGCCCTTCAGGGCGCTGTCTGGGGGCAGGTCCATTAAAATCAGCTCCGGGTAGCTGACAATGCCCGACAGGATGTTGTTCAGATCGTGGGCCACGCCGGCGGCCAGGGTGCCTACCGCTTCCATCTTCTGGGCGTGGGCAAGCTCACGCTCCAGGCGTTTGGGCACCGTCATGTCGCGCACGAATTCGACGGCCCCGCAGATCTTTTCGGTATCCTTGTCCCGGATGGGGAAGCTGAACACTTCGATCCACTCCACGGCCGACCCCGGCAGGCCCGGCATGATGTCGCTTTCGGTCTTGCCGGAGTGCATGCAGCGAATGGTGGGGCACGAGTCGCACGGTGCCTGGCGGCCATGATAGCAGGCGTAGCATTTTTTGCCGATCAGGGGCGCTTTCTGGTGGTACCATTGATTGATGACGCTGTTGGTGTGTCGGATGGTCAGATCGGCATTGAGCACACTGATGCCGTCCTGGATGCTTTCGATGATGTCGTCCAGAAAACCTTCACTGTTGCGCAGGGCTTTTTCGATCAGCTTGCGCTCCTCGATCTCTAATATCAGCTGCTCGTTGCTGGCGGCCAGGTCGCGTTTGCTGGTCTGAACCGTTTTGACGGTTCTCTCCAGTTCGCACTTGGATAATTTCAGCCTCTCCTGGATTCTTTCGCGGACCACCTCGTTGACCAGGCTGATGATGTAGATTGTCAGGTACACGGAAACGAAGCGAATGATCAGACTGAATTCGTAGAATTGTAGAAACCGATAGCTTCGGCTCAATGCGAAAACAGAACAGCTGCCGGCCAGCAGCAGGGCGGTCAACACCGTTCCCAGGTACTTGCCCAGCAGATAGAGGGTGATTACGGGGTAGGTGAAAACCCACAGGTAGGCGGTTTTTTCGATGCCTCCATAGGCAACCAGAAACAGGTAGAAACAGCCGGTCACGGTCGAGCCGAAAAGGACGACGAAGCGCTGATCCTTCCCGTTTCTGAGTTTGTGCATCAGCCACATCAGGAAAAGCAGCAAAATCAGGTCTACGGTACCCAACAGGTAATCGTGTTGAAAAACGGAGTTGGCGGCCAGGATCGTCAGGAAAAAGGACCCTAGGATAATGATCAGGTTCAGGAGAATATGCTTTCTCAGAATATCGAGATCGGCGTCGACCTCAAGGCCGCTTGAGATGAAGTTCCAGAGTCTTTTGGTGCCCTTGTGTTGAATAGACCTGATCATTTGATTCTAAGTTATCGCCGTTATTTTCAAATGCTTGAATTGCCGCGCGGTGTAGCGCTTTTTTGAGGCCACGGTCGAGCTGAGCGCCAATTGGCAAAGATTGTCCGACAGGGTGCAGATATGGTTACCCAATCCACTGCGCCTACCCTCAGAAAAAGATCATCTGCCTTTGATTTCAACGAATTAGATGTAAAGGTATGGTGATTGCTGGCAGCAGTGGACGCGTGATGCATCGTCATTGCAATGCGGCATTGGTACAAACACCAAATTCGTTGGGATGGACTTCATGCAAAACACCTGTGGACAGCAAGCTGACAATCCAAATGCTCACCACCCGAAAGTCCCCCAAGGGAATCGGATCCGGCCTCTGCCCAGGCTGTCGTTTCTGGCGCTGGCCTTCAGATACGCCAATGAAGGCAACGCCAGGCCGTGGCAGGTGTTGGTCAACGGATCCAGCCAGGAGACCATACGACCGAAAGCCACCGGACGGGTCGACATCTGGGCCTCGTTCGACTGGCCGGTAACCCTGAGGGCCGGCAACAAGACGGTGCGGGTTGTGATCCAGCAGGTTCCGGCCGGAGAAGCCTCCAGGCCGAATGTTGATTGGTGTTCAGTGGCCCGTTGATAAAAAGAAACCGGAGCAAGAGGTGGTGCAATGGTAGGTAGATCACGGGGGTGTGACCAACTGGGCAACTGAGTGCCCGCTGCGTTGCTCCGGTTATTAATAACATAATAACGGTTGGGTCGTGATCAAGGGGGCAGGCGCAGTTGACGCCCGTTTGGCGATGATCATCTGGTAATCTTGATGTCATCTCCGGGTAATGATCCGGCGCTATTTTTTAATCGTTGCTTGGGGGTCTGAACCAGCCCGCCGGCAGCGATCTTCTCCTCCTTGCCGGACCGTCATGTGGCGGTCCGGTTTTTTTTGCGTACCCGAACCGGGGTTGTGACGTTGAAAACAGAAAAAGGGTGCTTGCAAATTCGTTTCAACACGTTTACCAGTCGTCAACGAAACAAACAGGGGTCCATTTCTGATGCAAACGGGGGTCAATGTGAGGAAACTGCAAGGTTACCAGAAGAAATATTTGAAAGGGCTTGCCCACGGCGTCAAGCCCCAGGTTTATGTGGGACAAAACGGGTTGTCGCCGACCGTGTCACAGTCAATCGAGGCGTCATTGGCCAGGCATGAGCTGATCAAGGTAAAATTCGTCGATTTCAAGGAAAAGGCTCAGAAAGAAGAGATCACAGCCACGATTGAACGGGAAACCGAATCCGAATTGGTCGGTATGATCGGTCATGTCGCGATCTTTTATCGAGAGCAACAGGACCCGGAAAAAAGAAGGATCGACGTTCCGAAGCGACAGGCGCGACAGTAAACATACTTTCATTTTTTGATCGGTTCTTTCGATCTACGCCTATGCGTTCATCACGGTGCTGCCGCAATGGTTTGGCATGCAGGCCACGGTGGCAACAATCTCTATCGTCAAGATCGCCGAGAGTGTCTTCATTTATCTGGGCATACCGTTCTTTGGTGGGATGGTCTCCCGGTTCAGCGGTTTGAAACTCCAAAAAATAGAAAAGCATCATATTTTGTGACTGACTTGATGATCTTGACCTCCATGCAAGGTTGACAACCAGAAAAATCAATAGTAAGGAAAATTAAAATCTGTCTGAAGGCAGATCTGCGTCATTTTTGCAATAACAGCAATAACAATAGAACATCAGAAAAGCCACGAAGGCAATCGGTTCCTGTAAGAGGTAACCCATATGCCCGTGGCTTTTTTTATTTTGAAAAAGCGTTTTTAATCCTACTTATGAACCGATTCACCTCACAAAAAGGCTGCACTCAGGATCCGTTCAAACCTGAAGTGATATCCAATAGCGTCCGCATGGCAATTGCAAAGTTCGATTCGCCCCAAGGATAGGAGCCGCATGAGGAGAAAAATGATTGTTATTCTGGAATTGTTCATTTGTGCGATAGAACGCGAGGATGTTGTTCGCTTTCATCATTTGCAGCATAATATTTCCGACACCGTCAACGATCCGGACTGTTTGATGAGGGAACAGCTATTTCGTTTGGGGTTGTTGAATGGAAGTTACGCTCAATATGCCCACGGCACCAGTTGGCGATACGAGGCGGGCCAGACAGTGCTCACCTATCTCGTGTTGGTGGACCTCAAATCGCTCGATTGTCTGCCCACGCAAGTTCTGTCAATTTCCAATGTGATCTGTTCCAAAAGCAAAGATACGCTTTCACCTCGCCCCGAAAAGCTTGGCGTTGATCAAGTGCTGGTTCACGGTCTCAGGCACTTTCGCTACCTGATGTTCGACTGCGGGGATCAGGTCATTGCCAATGCTATCAAAGATCAGCCAACGCTGCACCTTTTCAGCTTGCTTGCGCCAGCCCCTGCGGGACGCATCGGCAAACCGAAATGGTTAAACAGCTTGTATATGAATGCTTGAGATAAGAAATACGAGGTGACCTTGAAAAAGCGGATCTGCGTAATTGATGGCCAAGGGGGAGGCATCGGTTCGACGGTCATCAGGTGTATCAGAGCCATGTTTGGAGAGCGCATCGAGTTGGTTGCCTTGGGAACCAACGCAATCGCCGCGTCTTAAATGCTGCGCGCCGGTGCCAACAAGTGCGCATCAGGCGAAAACGCGGTATGCCGAACGTCGGTTCATGTTGATTGCATCATCGGTCCGGTGTCTATTACGTGGGCCAATGCCATGCTCGGTGAAGTCACGCCACGGATGGCCGAAAGCGTCACCTCAAGCCCAGCATTAAAACTTCTGCTTCCCTTTTTTCAGGAGAATTCCAAGATCATTGGGGTCGTGTTAGAACCGCTGCCCCACTTGGTGCAGCAGCTGGTGGAAAAACATTTAACGGAGGTATTCGATCATGTGTGAAGCCAATGCCTATGTGGTAAAAGACAATGAGAAAATCCTTTTGATGGAATCTGTCGATAAAGCAGAACATGAGGGTAATGATAACTGGTATTTAGTCAGTATATTTGGAGAGCAAAAAAGAATTAAAGGGCGAATTAACAGCATGAATCTGGTTAACCATGAAATCTTTTTTGAGGAAATTAGCAACTAATAGCATCGCATTATTGTCTCAATAAGATTCATTTCAGAATGAATTCTGAAAATTTACAACTTTCCGCTCACCCCAATTCAAATCCATTGCTATTGGCATATTGTGTCACGAAGATATACTCGCCAAAGCATTTTACTCACAGAGGTAGACATGAAACGATTGATTCGTTTTTTGGTTATTGCACTCTCATTGGTATCGAGCGACCAGGCATCGGCACACTTCGGTATGTTGATTCCCTCGGACAATATGGTGATGCAAGACGACAATCGTACAGTTAATTTGCAGTTTTCATTCAGCCATCCAATGGAAATGGTCGGCACGGAAATAGTTAAACCGAAAGCGGTAAATGTCGTAGCCGGCGGTCAGACAGATGATCTGCTCGGTGCGCTGAAACCGGTTCGCGTGATGGACTATTCCGAATGGGGCTTGTCTTGTCAGATCAAACGGCTCGGTGCCTATAATTCCTACATGGAACCGCAGCCATACTTAGAGCCGGCCGAAGATGCGTTTATCATCCACTATACAAAGACCGTTGTAACCGCCTTTGGCGATGACGAGGTCTGGGACCAGGAAATTGGTTTAAAAACCGAAATCGTCCCGCTTTCGAAGCCATTTGGCCTCTAATGCCGGAAATGTTTTTCGGGGCATCGTCAAATTCGAGGGGAAGCCCGTTCCCTATGCTGAAGTAGAGGTCGAATTCTATGATCAGCGACAACGGTTCCAAGCCCCTACAGACTGCATGGTGACCCAAACGATCAAGGCGGATCAAAACGGTTTCTTCACCCTTGTGTCTTTTTTATGTCTGGAGAGGAAGTGGGAATAGGCCACCCTGGAACAGCTTGGGTTGCGACCGTCCTGAATAGTGACAATTGACTCGTTCAAAAGGAGAAGAAACAGATGAAAATGAAGGTGTTTGCGGTACTATTGGCGGTTCTATTTTGCATGGCAGGCATTGGGTATGGACAGGAAGCAGAGAAAAAAGACCAGCCCGAAAAAGACATTGGTTTTGCCGAGGAAATACCGGAAGACTCGCAAATAAAGGATGTCGGCGCCAGGGCGGGTAAGGTCAGGAGCCTTGAAGACCGGTTGCAAAAGCTGGAAGCCGCCGTCGATCGGGACGTGGCATCTGAAAATTGGTACGACCGCATTCAAGTCTCCGGCTTGATCGAGGTCGAGGCCAGCTACGAGACGCTTCAAATCGAGGGTGAGGAGGATGAGGATTCCAGCGTCATCGATCTGACCACCGTGGAACTGGTGTTTGACGTTAACATCCACAAGCGTGTGGACGGACATGTGATGCTCAAATACGAGGTGGAAAACGTGTTCGTCGACGAAGGCTACATCACCATCAAGGGGACGGAGGCAGTTCCAGCCTATCTTATCGCCGGGCGGCAGTACGTGCCTTTTGGCTATTACGACAGCATGTTTGTGACCGATCCGACCACGCTTCTCCTCGGTGAAACCGTCGAGGGTGCAGTGGTTGCCGGTTACCGTTTTGGCGCCAATGAAATGGTCGATATCACCGTCGGTGCATTCAACGGCCAAATCGACAAGATCGACAGCAGCGACCACATCGACGGATTCGTTGCGGGAATTTTCACCAGACCGCTTGAGGGCCTCAACCTTGGCGCCTCCTACACCTCGAATTTGGCTGCGTCGGCGTTTTCCGATGTTATCCTCCAGGAGGAAATCGAAAGCCTGGTGGGGGGATGGAGCGCCTATATCACCTACGAATTTCTGGATCGTTTCAAGGTCATCGGCGAATATGTGGCTGCTATCGATAGCTTCGCGGCCGGGGAAGTTTATGATGAAGCGGATGTGGAGGAACGCCAGCCGTCTGCATGGAACGTGGAAGCCGGGATGCAATTCACGGAAGATATAGGATTGGCCCTGCGTTATGGCGGCTCCGATGACGGAGGATTTGAATATTTGCCGGAAACCCAATACGGCGTCATTTTGAATTATGGTATTTTCAATTGCAACCTGGCGCTTGAATACATGCACAACGAATTTGAAAGCGATGTGCAGGAATTTGATCGGATTCTCGCCCAGCTCGCCGTCTCCTTTTAGTCGCCTTACCAACCGTCGACAAGTGATTGACCATGGAGCCGGAGGTATGCTTTCTCCGGCTCCACGGTTTTCTTTTCATCCACCATCCACGTTGGACGCTGGGCCATCGGCGACGAGGCTTAAGAACTGACAGGCATTTGACAAGGTTAGGCGCGCCCATTAATTTAGAAATGTCAAAGACATAGGCAAATCACAGAAAGGAAACATAATGAAATCAGGAATGATCACGGGCGTGCTTGCCACATTGATCCTCGTCGGCTGCTCGGCCGGCTACGAAGTGCTCGATAAATATGATAGCAAAGTCGATTTCAACGAACTGAAGACTTATCGGTGGAAACCCATTGAAGGAATCAAGTGGCTGGATCATGAGGCCTTCATGCACGCAGTAGACGAAAATCTGAGCCAAAAAGGATTCCGCCTGACGCTTGAGGAAGGTGACTTCGTTGCCGAGACATTTTTTAGCAAAAGTGCGCTGAGAAGGCCAGGCGTGGGTCCGCGGATCAGGCCTCACGAAGGGGAGCTCATACTCAATTTTGCGACGCCTGACACCGAGAAGTCCCTTTGGCACGGAAGTGCCCGGGTCGAATACGACAGCAGATTCCCGATGCAACAGCAGAACATAGACATTGAAAAAGCGGTCAGCACAATGCTTGAAAGCTTTCCACCGCCACCTTCGACCTCAGCGCACTGATACAAAAGATATTCAAAAATGAAACGTGGCAAATTTCGCCGGACTGCAATATTTGCAAATGAACTTGCAAAATAGCTTATTAAACGCTAAGCTCGCCATTATTCAATTTGAAGACTATTGTAATTTCCAAAAATGATGAAGCACAGAACAACCCAAAGAGACGCCATTAAACAAGTCATCAGGGAAAAAGACCGCGCTTTGGACGCCGCTGAAATCTTACTTGCAGGGCGTCAGATGGTTCCATCTTTGAACCAGTCCACAGTGTTTCGCAACCTGAAACTGTTGATAGAGAAAGGCTGGCTTCGGAAAATAAATCACCCGGCCCGTGGCCCGCTTTATGAAAGAACGGACAAGGAACATCACCACCATTTTTTCTGCCGGTCCTGCAAAAAAGTCTATGGATTGCCGGGATGCGCCTTGAATGAGAATGGGTTGACACCAAGGGGCTTTGTGGCTGAAGAACACGAGGTGTTCCTCTCCGGCGTCTGCGCAACATGCCAAACATATGATGGTGCAGGCGAACATCAGTGATTCGTCGTCCTGAGCATATTGATGCGCTATGTATAAAAAATTAAAAGAGTTCGGCTGGTACAATCTGCTTCCGCTGTTGGTGATGCTGTACATCACTGTTGGGATGCCGCTGGTTCATCCGCTCATTCACCAGCATTCGGACCATAACCGATCTGTCTCAACTTGTGGCAGCCTGCTTCTTCAAAACATAGCGGATGAGGACAAGACTCACCATTGCACGATTTGCGATTTTGAAGCGACTAACCAATTGCATGCGAAGGCATGCAACTTCGCCCATAGCTGGCATCAGGCGATAGATGATTTTGTTTTCATCAACATATCCTCTTCTCTAAAGGCCATCCCGCAACCTATCGAAGCACGGGCACCACCCTTCCCTTCAGCAAAAGCCTAATCATTGTCGCGTCTCCCTTTCTTGAGCTGAAAGTATGCCGTGCCTGAGCCATCAAGCGCAGATTACACGGTGGCAATATCCATTGTGGCTGTCTGTGGTCTTTTTCAGTGCCCTACAAATCGATCCTATGCCACTTTGCTGAATCATCATGCTGGCAGCCGTGAATGCCCAGGCATGGCTGCAGGGAGGAAAATTATGGCAAAAGGATTAGTAAACTGTTTTTTGGTAGTGACGCTGGCCATTGCCCAGGCTATCGCGTTCCACGCGGTATGGGCTGGAGAACACCGCCAGCATGGGGCGCATGAGCACGGTGTCGCGCATTTGAACGTGGCTGTGGAAGAAAACAATCTTGTCATTGAATTATTCAGCCCCGCCGCCAATATCGTCGGCTTCGAACACCCTCCGAAGAGCGAGGCGCAAAAAACACAGGTAGAAGAAGCCAGAGAGAAGCTCGGCGCCGCGGAAATGCTCTTTAAGCTGCCCATACAAGCGCAAGGACGGTTGGTCAGTTCTGATGTGGATACGGATATTGACAGCGATTCGGCCGATGCGTCGTACCATCATGAGGAGGCCGGCATTCACGACGACGAAGATGAAAAATTCGCTAACGATCATCACAACGATGGGCATGTCCACGAACGACACAGTGATTTTAAGGCTCGATACCAATTTTTTTGCAATAAACCGGAGAAACTGGCGTACCTGGATGTCATCCTGTTCCAGATTTTTCCAGGCATCGAACATATCGAGGTGCAGATCCTGACCGAAACTGGGCAATCGGCAAAGGAGCTCACTGCCCAAGATTACCGAATTATTTTTTAAGCTGTTATCTGATGCATACGACCAAGCAACCAAACGACACCCCCGCTGTGAAGATAGCGCAGTTGCGCTTTGCCTGGCACGATGGCCTTGATCCGGTCTTGGCCATCGCGCAGCTGCGAATTGAGCGTGGCGAAAGGGTTTTTATCGAAGGGCCCAGCGGTAGCGGTAAAAGTACACTGCTTAGCCTGATCGCCGGAGTCGCCATCCCCCAGCAGGGCACGATCCAGGTCAACGGTGTGCACCTCAACGCTTTAAGCGGTGCCAACCGCGACCGTTTTCGTGCAGATCACATCGGGTTTATATACCAGATGTTCAATTTGATTCCTTATCTTTCCGTTATTGAAAATGTCACCTTACCCTGCCGCTTCTCCATCCAAAAAAAAGAGAGAGCAGTAAGTCACGCCTCGGATGAGACGGATGCCGCCCTGAAACTGTTGACTCAGCTGGGTATGAACGGGGCTGTAGTGGATAAACCGGTAACGCAACTGAGTGTGGGCCAGCAGCAACGTGTGGCCGCGGCGCGTGCGCTGATCGGTGAACCGGAGCTCATCATTGCTGATGAACCGACATCCTCCTTGGATGCGGATCGCCGGGAGGATTTCATTCGATTGCTTTTCAACGAATGCCGGCAGAGATCGACAACACTGATTTTCGTCAGTCACGACAAAGCCTTTGCGGGACTTTTTCACAGGATGATCCGTTTGCCGGACATTAACGATGTTTGAGCGGCTATAGGCCAGTTCAACAAAGAAGAAATTTTATGTTCACCCTTGCCATAAAAAGTTTTCGCAACCGCAGGCTAACGACCTTCCTGACCATTGTCTCCATTGCGCTGAGCGTCACATTGCTGCTGGGGGTCGAGCGTATTCGCACGGAGGCCAGGGCCAGTTTCACCAGCACCATCTCAGGTACCGACCTGATCGTCGGTGCTCGCAGCGGACCGGTGCAGCTGCTACTTTATTCAGTATTTCGGATCGGCAGTGCGACCAATAATATCTCCTGGCAAAGCTATCAGGAAATCGCCAGCAATCCCAATATTCTATGGACGGCTCCGATATCGCTGGGCGATTCCCACAAGGGCTACCGCGTCATGGGCACCAATACCGATTACTTCGAGCATTTTCGTTATTCGGGTAAACGCCGTCTCGAGATGGCCGATGGACGGATATTCGCGGGAGTCTATGATGCGGTATTAGGTGCCGAGGTGGCCGAAACGTTAGGCTACAGCCTCAACGATCGGATTGCCCTGGCACATGGTGCCGGTAATGTCAGTTTTATCCAGCACACCGACAAGCCCTTCACGGTGGTCGGCATTTTGAAAAGGACCTGGACCCCTGTGGATCAAACCATCCACGTACGCCTGGAGGGCATCGAGGCGATTCACATCGACTGGAAAGCGGGCGCCCCGATCCCGGGCCATGCCATCTCGGCTGAAAACGCCCTCAGAATGGATCTGTCGCCAAGGCTTATCACGGCTTTTTTCGTGGGCTTAAAATCGCGTATCGCCGCCTTCGGCCTGCAGCGCGACATCAATAAATATCGCGAAGAGCCGCTTTTGGCCATACTACCGGGCGTCGCCCTTGCCGAACTCTGGGATCTGATTGGTGTGGCCGAAAAGGCTTTGCTCATGGTTTCGGGCCTTGTGGTAACCGTCGGTCTGTCGGGTATGCTGGTTGCGTTGATGACCAGTCTCAACGAGCGTCGACGTGAGATGGCCATACTGCGGTCGGTAGGCGCCCGCCCGGTGGACGTTTTCACCTTGATCGTCGGAGAATCCGCCCTGCTGACCCTGGTGGGTATCGTGGCCGGAGTCGGTACACTCTATGGGCTTATAATCGTTGGACAACCCTTAATATTGTCCAAATTCGGGCTGTTCATTGCTATTGGAGGATTGAGCCCACACGAACTTTCACTGATCGCGGTCGTGGGCCTGGCAGGTATTTTTATCGGTGTTATTCCCGGTTACCAGATTTATCGCTACTCGCTCGCCGACGGCATGACCATCAGGCTGTGAACAAGGAGTCGACACCATGAAGAAATTTACGCTGACACCCCTCATCGCTGCATTTACGCTGCTCTACCTTCCGGTACTGGCCCAACAGGTCCGCCAACTGAATTGGGATGACCTTATCCCCGCACACCTGCTGGCTGGAGATCCGTTGGAAAAATTGAGGCCGGATCAGAAGGATATGGTCTATTGGGTCATCAACATGCTTCAAACGCTGCCGAAAAGGGGACTTCAGACTGAGGAAGACTACCAGCAAATCGATGAGCTGATGCCCAGCCTGCGGAAAGCCGGTATCGATATTGTGAAAGTACAGGCCAAAATAAAAGAGATTCAGACCTCGATTGTGAAAGAACTCGACGGACAGTTGGTCCGCATGCCGGGCTATTTGCTACCGTTGGAAGTTTCCAGTGCCAAGGTAACTGAATTTCTACTGGTGCCTTACGTGGGCGCCTGCATTCACGTCCCGCCACCGCCTCTCAACCAGATCATTTATGCAAAGGCAGCGCAGGATAACGGCTACGAAAGTAAAAAAATATTCGAACCGGTCTGGGTGACGGGCGTCATCTCGGTCAAATCAATGAACAAGGAGCTTTATTTAGTCGATGGATCATCCGGAATCGACATCGGATACGGCATGCAGGCTAACAAAATCGAACCTTACAAAGAGTAACGTTGAAGATACCAGGCACAGAACGAATTCAACTGAGCAACCATGGATTGCTCCAGCAATCTGATTAAAGAAGGAGGCTGCATACGTGTATTCCAAAATAAGACTTCTTTTTTCCGCAATTATTTTAATTGTTTTTTCAGGAATCGGGTTTGCGGAAGATAAAATTTCGGTTTTTGTCAGTATCGCACCGCAAAAATACTTTGTGCAACAAATTGGTAAGGATTTGGTGGATGTCCAAGTAATGATTCACCCTGGAGCCGATCCGCATACGTATGAACCCAAGCCGCGTCAGATGGCCGCCATTGCCAAAGCACAACTTTATTTCGGGGTGGGGATCGAATTTGAAGAGGCACATCTGAAAAAAATAGCTTCAACCAGCCCCAATCTCAAGATTATCCACACGGACCAGGGTATCGAAAAGATCGCCATGGCTGCACACCACCATGATGATCCCGCAGAAGAGCCCCACCAAGGCGACCATGACCAACCCGAAGATGGCCACCATGGGGAGGCTGAGCATGATGAAGATCATCACGAACACGCGGGGCTTGATCCTCACATCTGGCTGTCACCGCCGCTGGTGAAGCTTCAGGCCCGCACCATCCTGGTCGCGCTGCAGGAGGTCGATCCGGCGAATCGGAGTGTCTATCAGACCAACTTCCAGGAATTCACGGCCAGTGTAGATTACTTGGACGCCGATCTGAAAAAGCTATTTGCCGGAAAAATGGACCTTCGCTTCATGGTGTTTCATCCCTCCTGGGGATATTTCGCCCAGGCCTATGGGTTGAAACAGGTGCCCATCGAAATCGAAGGTAAAGGTCCAAAGCCCGCGGAGTTGCAGGAACTGATCGAACATGCAAGAAATGAGGGTATCAAGGTCATCTTTGCCCAACCGCAGTTTTCCGACAAGAGCGCCCGACTTGTGGCCAAAGAGATAGGCGGCCAAGTAGTTTATGCTGATCCCTTGGCCGAGGACTGGATGTCCAATCTGATTGCGGTGGCTAACAAATTTAAAGCGGCTTTGAATTAATAGTTCTGATCAGGTTTTCACTGGATTCTCCTGGACAGGCGGTGTGTTTTCGGTTGGACTATTTGGCATACCACGAACATTCGCGCGAAAAAGCAACAGAAAGGAGAGACTGCCATAACCGTAAATGAGCCATTTTCCGAATCGGCTTGGATGACCAATCAAGTATGATCTGGCTATCCCATGAAATCTGGCCTGTCTCTTCCTCGTGCTTTCTGGCCAATGCTTGTATCTATCAAGACTTGATTGGAATAGGAGCTTAGCAAGAAACCATCCTGGCAAATATCCGAATCGCTCAACCGGGATGGATTGTTTCAAACTCAAGTTTAACAGTCGAATTTTAAAAATTTAATCATTTCAGAATGCTACAAGACGCAGCAATGTTCTTGGCACTACCTTTGAAGATTTCAGGTTCGGTTCGAACTTGCTGTATCGTCGGCGGCATGGCGACCCCGACTGCTTGAAAGATCTTGCCGCAGACGCCCTTGCTTTGGCTCCTGATGGAAAGGTGCCTGCCATCTTCCTCGATGGTCACTCGTTGCAGAGCTTTCAAATCCTGCTTGATCTCGGACCACTCAAAGCGGTGGCCCGCTTGCGACAGTCGCCGATCAAGCGCTTTGCGAAGGACCAGTGCCAGAAAGCTGCAAAACACATGGCCCCGGATCGTGCGGTCTTTCTGATGGAAAATCGGACGGGTCGTAAGTAACGACTTGACGTCCCGGAAGACCTTTTCTACTCGCCACAACTCCTTGTACTTCAGTGCCACTTGATCGGCAGAAAGATCCATGTTGGTTTTAAGCACCCATTTGCCGTCAAAGCGAGCGTCATCCTTGATTCGTTTTTCGTCAATACTGGTGCTGCCTTTTTCGATCTTCACATACTTTCGAAAGCCTTTGTTGCCAACCAGGCTTTTGGGACCCTTCTTGAGCTGCTCGGTCAATGCCGAGACAATGGCCTGGCGATCGGCGGCATCTTTGCGCTGCTGGCGGGTATTGACGCATACGATGTAGCGACAGCCGTCTATCTCCACCTGTTTGACCTTCAGCGGAGCCGGTTTGTTCCGGTCACTGCTTTCGGGCCGGACCAGTTTGTACCGGCCTGGTTGAGACAGAACACGGTCCCGAATCTGTTTGACCTTGCGCATACGGGCGCCGAGAATATAAGGAATTGAGCTGTCTTCGGATTCAAGTTGCTTCAGGGTATCGGCACTGATCATGCCACGATCGGCGACAATGCATATCCGCGCAATCTTAAATCGCGTTTTCAGCCGATCGACGATCGGCAGCAGGGTCTTGACATCGGCGGTATTGCCCGGCCACATCTCGCAACAGATTGGCTGGCCCTTATCGTCAAGAACCGCCCCGACCACCATCTGGACAAGATCGGGCCGGTGGTCCTTGCTAAAGCCTCTTTGCCCGATGCTTTCGCCGCCGCGGCCCTCGAAATAGATCGAGGTCGTATCGAAAAAGACCAGATCGAGATTGGAGAACAAATCCCGACGGTGGGTGAATATCAACTCCTCTACAAGATCCTTGTTGCATCGGGGTGAAAAGACGGTGGCCCCATCCTGGTCCTGGATTGCTTCACCCAGAAAGCCCATCGCCCGGTAAAGGTGGTGAAGATCCAGGTCATCGATGCCGTCGATGATGTAGTCACGGCACCAGCGGTGACAGAAACGATCGGAACCCGATACCATCAATCGGTGAAGCACCGTGAGAAAGATCGCCCGCTCCACATCGAACTCGAACTTACGACCAGCCAGCACCCGGGCAATCGCGGCCTTGATCCCGGTTTCTTTCCAAAGGCGTTCGAATATCAACGCGGGCCCGATCTTTTTGGCATCGACCGCCAGATCGCTTTGGCCCGAAATAATCAGCAGCGCCTGTTCCGAGAACCTGGACAGCGAGCGGATGAGGGTTTCCACGCGCCCTTTGGACTGCAGTTGGTCCATACGGCCGACGGTGGCGATGACCCGCTGCTTGACCTTGCCCTTTTCCTTGCGGTTTTCGACGATTTGCAGGTACTGATAGTTGCCAGATTTTTTGACCCGAGCGAACATGGGAGGCTCCTTGATGAAGAGACACCCCCAATTTAATGGTTAAGGTACCGTCGGTCAATGGAAAATCCGGGATTTTGTGGCACTACCTTTTGGTGGCCGGCTCAATCGCGGCGTTGTAATTTCAGCAGGTTACAGCCCAAGAATGGCAGATTCTCGATTTTGCTGTAAAACTTCAGCCACAAAAAAGGCAGAGCCTCGTGAGAGGCCCTGCCAGGTGAGTTTTAATGAGTTGCCTGAAATATCGAAGCTCTGCCGTTAATCATGTCCTCAGAGTTTACAGGTGGCTTCTGATGCCCTGCCAGCTATGCATCTGTTGATGAAATAACCCAGGGCAATCAGTGTAATGGCTGTTCCAATCATAGGGCACCGTCCTTTCAGTTAACCGGCGACATCGATTCCCATGTCACATCCCAGGTTCTCGTCTTTATTTTCGCATTCGAAATTGGCTTCGCGGGTATCAACGTGTCCTTCGTTGCGGTCGTCGCTGTAATCCTGCACTTTATTTTCGGCCATGGTATCACCTCATTGGTTTGTTGTTTTACTGGTTGATGTGTTTTTTCCTTAGTGACCAAAATATACGGCATTGATGGAAAAAGACAATGTGAACCGGCTGGCGGTCGAATGGTAGGTGGAAGCTACTAATCTGTTCAGTCAACTATCTTGAAGTCACTCAGAGTTGGTATATGTTAGAGATTGCCCAACTCCAGGATGGGAATTTCTCGGTAACCACAAATCGAACTAATCTGTACTTTTAGTCATAAGTGACCAACCACAATACATGGTATATTCATTTTTTCCACCTTGACCGATTCTTCCGCGCGGTCGGTTTCTGGATATCTCTTTGGCGAGTACCTCAATTCCGTCGAGGGCTGAAAAGTTTAAATTTTTTACCCGGGCACAGTATCAATGATATTGTCCTCTGAATCATTACGATTAATTGCCACAATTTTTTCTCAAAGAATCTTCTCCAATTCATCCTTCGTATGAACCAAATTCAACTGCTGCAGCGTTTCCATCCGATTATTTTTCCATTTAGCACCCCATTTTCTTTCAAAACAGGGCTCTAATCTTTCAAACCATTCATATGGCTTTTGGCTGTTGAGCGCCTTTGCCATCAAGACGCCACACAGATGGTCAGCAATATTGACCATCTCTTCTTTGGGCAGATAACAGCAGGCTCCACCCCCTATAGATTTTTCAAGATGCTCAGGACTGAGGGCGTGGGCAGTAAGCATCAAAGCAGGAATACTTTTCACCTTGGCCAGATTGAGCAGGTCATAACCGTTGACACCCATAATATCCAAAATCGCCGCATCATAATGATTGTTGATTAGCATTTTTTTAGCTGACTCAAAATCACTAGCTGTGTCGACGTCACAAATATCCAGAATTTCCGTCAAAGTTTCCAGAATATCCAACTCATCATCTACTGCCAGAATTTTCTTTCCAACCAATGAATAGTTCATTTTCCTCTCCTTTTATAAGAATAAAAAATAGTTAATGATAGTTTGGCTAGATTCAGAATGGATGACGGTGACTATATTGTTTAAGGATTTTGTCTCAAAGCTGGCGGAAATCGGATCACAAACGTGCTTCCCCTAGTCTAAGCATCGGTGCGCCGCGCCAAATTTAAAAATAGTAAGTCCACACAAGCAACAATTCCCTAAATCATTAGTCTTTTAACGATTTGCCTCCATCGATGACGCGGATTAAAAAAAAGGCCAAACCATCCCTAAGATAATTTGGTCCCTGTAGAATACGGCAATAAAATCAACTTTTTCTTCCTGTAGGGTTAGGATTGCGGGACTAATATTTTTTTGTATAATGTTGTAATTAAACAAGTGGAGGCTTGGAAGGCGGGGAAAGCATCACCATGCAAAACATGATGTTATCTTCTACAATAACTGGCATTTTAGAAATTAGCCTTCACTTAAATATGAAATTACATGAATACATTGGGCTGTCAAATGATAAAATGTAGCAGCTGCTTAAAGCAATTTGAGGCGGCATAACTTTTTGCATGGAATCCAAAATGTTGTGGCCAAGCCGGATAAATAGGGGGTGGTGAAAACTCATCAGGTAACGGAAATATCTGAAATAATAGTTGTCTGGTCGTGTATTGAGATAATCTTGGCCGCGTGGACCATATCAAGCCCTTTGATTCGTTGGTGATCATTAATTGAATGCAATTTGAAATTGGGTTGAATTAAGCCATCATAGCTACATCGTTAGAGACCGGTTGAAAGAACAGGAAAGCGAGATTGAGATTTTCTTTCTACCATCTTATTGCCGAATTGAATCCCGATGAACAGTTTTTTGATAAAGTTGGCTGCGGAATTCACCGTTAAGTAAAGTGGTGTCACCCGACCATCGGTTGCAACACAGAGCGAACCGGACCAGGGGTCGGGAGACCCGGGCAGTAAAACGACTACCTTGCTGTCCGCCAAAGGCTCGATCTCGAAAACTAGCTGCCACGAGTCGTTGAACCGGGTGATGGCCGAGCAAAGTCCCTCGGTCTTTTCGGGCGACAGCTTGCTCCGCGTCTTGGCCTTGAGAAAGTCATAGGCCGGTATTTTATCCAGCACATTAGTTCTCAGAGAGGTTACCAAGATCTTGGCACCGGATGTGCTGGCGACTAAACCAGCGATAAAAAAGATGGCGATCAAGATTGCCCCGGCTAAAATCTGAACCACGGCAAAAGCACCCATCGAATCGAGGAATTAGCGTTCAGCCAAGGGAGCGGCGATCAGATTGGATAGCTTCAAAGCCTTGCCGATAATTGCCACGAAAAATGACGATGGGCACTAGGAACAGGATTCCACGAAGAATCGTTTTTTTAATCAATCGTGTCATGATTTTATGCCTCCAGCCAGCCAGTTGATCTCTGATCGGCTTATTCAAAAGATGTCTGTTGGATACGCTGCACATACGGCAGCCCAGCTAATCGCCGCAGAACTTCTGTGAAGTTCTGCTGGCGGATCGATTCTGCTTAATCCGTCGAAGGGGATATGGTTCCGCATGATGCTTCGGGCGCCACCCGCACCAAACGGGTCGCCAGAAATGCGCCGTTGTAATCGGCACCGAATCCATGCCGCGGCGGGTCAACCTGTCTGCCGGCAAGCACCATAAAAACGGATCGATATCGCTTTGGATCCGGAACCACCTGATGATAGGCTGATATGATCGCCGTCAGGGCCGGTGACGGCCCCATCAGCCACAATTCGGTCTGTTTGCCGCAGGGTCTGAAGGACCGCACTTCGTGGCCGATGATCACCAAACCATTGATTATCTGATCCAGTCCATCAGTCGACGCCGTTGCCGATAATTGCCCGTTTTGCAATATCAAGGCAATGGTCCGGTCGACGGACGGCGTTGTGCTGAATGGTTCATTCGGACGACGGTCGGCATAGGTGGCCACGATCATTCGATTGCGGATGGCAAGGTCCTTCGGTGTAATGCGGTCACCCATTAGGAACGTGTTGATTCCCTGATATCGACCATTGGAACGGATCGCGGCGGTCACGTAAAAAAACGTTCCGCTGCCACCGGGATCCTGGATCAATAACAACGCGGCATCATCATCCCCGTCGCCGTCCAGGTCCCCAAAAACGGGCCGCTTCCAGACGGTCGTACGAATCTTGATGGCCGAGCCCGGTGCAGCTGGGCGTTCGTTGCGGCCGTCCACCAGGGCAACCGGCTCGTCCTCGATCCAATACGTTGCATGCAATGGGTCGGACCCCGTCGGATCCACATGGTCAGTGGCGGTGCCTGCACTGGCCAGGGGGGCGGCAGCGGCGCCCTTAAGGAGTATGAAGGCGGCAAGTATTGGCAAATATCGCTTCATTAGGTTTAGTTGTCATTCAAATCGTTTGTCTCAAACTGCAGCCGCTTATTCGCAGGCCCCCTCACGATACCCGGTCACCGCTGGATCCGAGCAGGCGTTGCTTCCATTGGAATAGGTTTTAAGACTGCCATCCTGATTAATCGCGCATAACGGTCGGTAGTCTTTCGTGCAGATCTGCGGTCTATGTTCCGTGCAGCTATTCCAGCGGATGCCTCTGTCCGATTCTCCGCAGAAAGCGTTTTTCAAATGTCCCCCAAGATCGATGTCGAACTATTCATGACATTGCGATTTTGCCATAAATTGTATACATTGAGATGTAAATATCCTGCCCCAATGGAATTTCATGCAGAATTGAAAATCTTGATAGTCTAAAAGGTTGAAGTCGGCATGGCAACAACTGATTTTAGCGTTCAGCTACTGCGCACCAAAATCCATCAGCCGCCGGTGGATGACGATCATATCCATCGGCCGTCTCTACTGGTGCGTCTCGATCGTCACCGCCATCGACCGTTGACGCTGATTTCTGCGCCTGCCGGTTATGGCAAGAGTACGCTGGCAAGTTGCTGGCTTGCATCTACTGATCTAACCGGCGCGTGGGTCTCCCTGGACGAAAACGACAACGATCCACGATTTTTTCTGGCCTATTTTGTGGCCGCGGTCCAGTCTATCTTCCCCAACAGCCTTCAGGCAACGCAGACCTTGCTCAATGCCCCTACTTTACCTCCGGTGTCCGCCTTGGCACCAAGCCTGATTAACGAGTTGGATGCAATCGATGCCGCCTTCATTCTGGTTTTGGATGACTACCATGTGATTAAAGATAAGGTTGTCCACGATCTGCTCTCCCAAATTCTGAAACATCCTCCCGCACCCATGCACCTTGTATTGACATCACGCTATGAGCCGCCGTTGTCCATCGCGTCGTTTCGAGCGCACCGCCAGATGACCGAGATCCGGGCTAGAGATTTGCGGTTTTCGCTCAGGGAGACCATAGCGTATCTCAAACAGGCGCTGGGGACCGCTGTAATCGAGGACATCGCTATTGAAATTGAGAAAAAAACCGAAGGTTGGATTACTGGCATCCACTTGGCCGTCCTTTCCCTGTGCCAGTTTTGCGAAGCTGACCCGTGCGTGCCCAATCTAACCGGCAACAATCAGCAAGATGCGATAAGCCAGTGTCTGTCTCAACTTCCGGAAAACAACCGCTTCATCATAGATTATTTCATCGTCGAAGTTTTTACCAGGCAGCCCGCACACGTGAGAAACATGCTGCTCAGGACAGCCATCCTGAAGCAGTTCGATGCCGGGCTATGTGACGCCATAGGCACGGAAAACCGCGAAGGTGAGTCACCGGCGATGTCCGGCCGGGAATTCATCAACTGGCTGAGCCGATCCAACCTTTTCGTAATCGCCCTGGACAATGAGGGGCGCTGGTTTCGCTACCATCACCTGTTCCAACAGCTGTTGATCCGATTGATAAAAAAAGAATTCAGCGAGGCGACTATCGCCGCGTTGCACAAAAACGCCAGTGCATGGCTCGAGCGTCATGGAAGGGTGATCGACGCCATCGACCATGCGTTGGCATCGGGAGATGTCACGGCAGCCTCGCAAGTGCTCGAGCGGCACCGGCATGCCTTGCTGAACAATGATAATTGGCCGCTTTTGGAAAACTGGATTGCGCGATTTCCTGAAGATTGTCTGCGGAACCAACCGGCACTTCTCATCACAAAAGGATGGCTGTCGAATTTCCGCGGAGCCATCTGGGGTATTCCGCCAATCCTGGAAAGACTCGATTTTTTGAGGCAGAATGAAGCGCTGGACCCGTCTCTGGAGGGCGAAATCGAATTCTTCAAGGCAGTGGTGCTGTTCTGGAACGGCCGTATCGAGGAGAGCTTGGATCGCGTCCAGCGCGCCCTGTGCAGCATCGACAAGCACCGCACCGGTGCACAAAATGAGATGGACATTTATTTTGCCACCGCCAGTCAAATGCTTGGACGTGGCCAATCAGTAATCCCAAAATATCAGCAGGAAATTTACCAACAAGCCAAGGACGGCCCGCGCAAGGCGAGGTTGATCGGCTGCCTGGTCTTTGTTTATCTGCTGTCTGGAGATTTGGCTGAAGCGCTGCCGTGGGTCAGGACGCTGCGTGATATGGGAACGCATACCCAAAACCAGTACGTAACCGCATGGGGCGAGTATTTGCTGGGCTACATTCATTACCAAAGGAATGATCTGAAAACAGCTGTTCGTCATTTCTCCAAAGCGATTGAGTGGCGATTCTTTATGGATTTGAATTCGCCCATCGACAACTATGCCGGTCTGGCCTTGGCCTACCAGGCAATGCAACATCCCAGGGAGGCGAACGAGACGATTGGCCATATGATGGAATTCACGCAGCAGTCCACGAGCATCGACCTCACGAACCTGGCCTTAGCGGTCAAGGCTGAGGTGATGCTATCCCGGGGTGACCCGGCATCAGCGGCACAGCAGTTTGGCGGCCTGCATGGATCAATTGACAACAGCCCGATGCTTTTCTGGATTGTGGAGCCGAGGATCACCCGGTTCAGGACCCTCCTGGCCCAGGCATCAACAGAGATCCAGCATAAAATCGATGAACACCTCGACGGTCTCCTGCAGTTGGCTCAGGCGACGCACAACATCCCGCAAACGATCGCAATTCTAAACCTACAGGCCATGGCATGTAAGAAATTGAACGATACCCGTCTGGCCGTGACGCTATTAAGACAATCCTTGAAACTTGCCCAACCCGGAGGCTGGATCAGGCCCTTTGTGGTACCGGGCCCGGAGATGCGCAGCCTGTTCGATTGTCTCAATCGCAATGAATTTAACGGAAGCTATGTCGACGCTATTATCACAGCCCTCGATGACGAAAAGACAGGTCTCTCCGGCACGGTGTCCACTCCGCAGACGCAGTCATCCCCTGTTTCTGCAGCGTCGAAACTGGCAACACCCTTGACCCAGCGAGAGATTGACATCCTTGACCTGTTGAAAGGACGGCTCAGCAACCAGGAAATCGCCGACACCTTATTCATCTCTCCTGAAACGGTAAAACGACACCTGTACAACATCTACAAGAAGCTTTCCGTCAAAAACCGGCGCGAGGCATCTGCAAAAATCGCCGCATTGAATATCCTGACCTGAAAATCAGCCGACCGCACGCCCATCCTTACTACAACTTAATTACAACTTTTCGGGGAATTGACCAATCTGCCTGCAATCTTTAGTTTTTCATGGACAACATCTTCACGCAAACCTTTACAGCTGTTGCTCATCGACCAGAGGTAACCGTATGAAAATGGACTCACCGGCCAAGTATCGCATCATCGTGCAGGGAAGACTCGAAGCCGACTGGGCCGAGCGTGTGGGTGGAATGGCGATTACGTCGACAGAGGCAAACGGCGAGGTTGGGGCAACAACCCTGGAAGGCCGCCTCGAGGACCAGGCCGCCCTGGCAGGTCTGCTGATTGCCCTGTACGAACTGCACCTGCCTTTGGTGCTCGTTCAATACCTTGATGAGGCTGCGGCATAAAGTCGCACACCGCTTTTTCACTAGCGCCTGACACAACTGTTTTTTCGCGATGGGTGGCATCGGGCCGGTTCTATTGACCGTTCAATTCAAGCTGAAACGCAACATCTCAGGATAGGAGGAATTATATATGGACGGTACCGAGGTTGAACGATTGAAACGCGTCGGCGTTGTGCTTGGAGAGCACGGTGCCGAAATGATCCAGGCGCTGCTGATACTGGTCATTGGGCTGATTCTAATCCATTGGCTGATGAAGAGGCTGAGGAACTTTTTGGATAAGGCCCTTTCCAACCGTTCAAAAGCTGCGACAATTATCAGCAGTCTGTATGTGTTTTTGATTACGGTCATTCTGGCAGCAGTCCTGGTGCAACTGGGTATCGATGGCCGCAATGTGATACGGGTCGTTATCATCATCAGCCTCATCGCCATTGCCCTGATAATCTCGTTAAGGCCTTACATCCCCACATTGCCGTTTAAGGTGGGCAACACCGTTAAGGTAGGCGACCTGCTCGGGAAGATTGAAGCGACCACCCTGGTTCATACCAAAATACGCACATTTGATGGTAAAACGGTATTTATCCCCAATGAAAAAATTCTGCGCGATTTCGTTATCAATTATAATGTTACCCCGACGCGCAGAATTAAAATCGATATCCCCATTCGCCACATCAGAGACATCCTGAGAACCAAGCAACTGATTGAAAAAATAATGGTTGCCGATCCCCGCGTACTGGAGAAACCAGCCCGCCCGGTGGTGTATACGATCAGCCTCGTAGAGGGATGTATCATGTTGGGCGCACGTTGCTGGGTAAATAACGCCAAGTTCTGGGTGGCAAAATGCGACCTACTTGAAAAAATGCTCATGGTTTTGGATCGTGAAGGCGTCGCCCTGGCGTTCCGACGCAAGGCAGTCAGGGTATTTCACGAAACCCCGCTGCAAATAAACGATATCAATGAATCCCAGAAAATCCTGACCCATGAGGCTGAAAACGAATTGCCATCTGAGCCAGTCATGTCTGCCATATCCAAAGAAGATCTTGAATCGTAGGAGGAATGAACCATGAAAATCGTTGAAGCAATGAAAGTGATCGACGCTAAATGGGTGGAAAAACACCAGGGCTTTCGGGTTCTATTCAAACGATTCACCGGGACCGAGTGGCTCGATGACCTTTCTCCCCCTGAAGATGCATCGCTTTTGGATTCAGATGTAACGGCATGGCGATTGGCATGGAAACTGGCGCAAAGCTCGCCTTGGTCAGGCGGTGAAGCCAAAGAAGGGGATATGGCTGATATCCGCGTCGTTGACCACAAGGGGGAACCCGTTGAATACTATGCTACCGGTGAAATGACCGTTTTTAATCAGCTCGGTTAAGGTTATTTTAAAGTCAAAAGGGAATATTACCACGTTATGGAACTGAAAGCTGGTTTTCTAATCTGCGTATTGGCCATGGTATTGGCTGTCGGAGATGCGGTTTTGCCATTCACGGGTGATGCGGAAACGCAAGGCACAGATCGGCGGCAAGACCGTCGGGAGGACCGGGGCGATGCGCGCGACACCAAGCAGACGGGCCGACAGGAGGGCCGTGAGGTAAAGGATGATTGCCGCGACGGAGACCAGAACCGACCGGATTGTCGGCAGGAGAAGCGCCAAACCAAACAAGACGCGCGCAAAGGAGCTCGCAGCATCAAGACAAACGATTGACCATGCCGTGGGAGTCCTTTTAAGCTGAGAATGATCTCGCGTTCATCGTAAATAGGTCTCATGGGAGCGTTTTGACGCAAAAAAAACAATGGAAAATGGGAAGCTATGAAAAGGAAAACAAAGAAATTTTTAACCTTGAAAATTTTGGGTATGGCTGCCGCGCTGTTGTATGGTTCAATCGCGTTGGCTTCAGCACAGGAGAATATCGATCGTACCGTCCTGCCGATTCAGGAACCTGAAAGACCGACCTATAGCGAGCTTGACGTGCGTAACGTAAAGGCACCGCCACGGTTCGAGGTCAAGGCGCCCAAGAACGCCCCCAACGTGGTAATCGTGTTGATCGATGACATTGGCTTCGGTGGACCCAGTACATTCGGCGGTCCGATCCAGACGCCGACGCTGGACCGCCTAGCTTCAGGTGGTTTGCGCTACAACAACTTCCACACCACAGCCCTGTGCTCACCGACGCGCAACGCGCTCAAGACCGGTCGAAACCATCACACGGCCAACACGGGATCTATCATGGAGACCGCAACGGCCTTCCCCGGCAACACCGGGCAGGTTCCAAACAGCGTTGCCCCTCTGGCCGAGATGCTTCGCCTTAATGGATACAGCACCGGTGCGTTCGGCAAGTGGCACGAAACCGCAGCTTGGGAGACCAGCGTCTCGGGTCCCTTTGACCGGTGGCCCACCCACCAGGGCTTCGACAAGTTCTACGGCTTTATCGGGGGTGAGACGGATCAATGGTACCCGCTGATCTATGACGGCGTCACACGGGTCACGCCGCCGCACACCGAGGACTACCACTTTACCGTTGATATGACCGACCAGGCGATCAACTGGGTGAAGGCCCAGCAGTCGATGACACCGGACAAGCCTTTCTTCGTGTACTACGCCACCGGCGCGGTCCACGCACCGCACCATGTGCCCAAGGAGTGGGCAGACAAGTACACGGGCCAATTCGACAAGGGGTGGGATCAGATTCGGCAAGAAACAATCGAACGGCAGACGCAGATGGGTGTCATCCCCGCTGGTACGAAGCTTTCCAAAAAGCCGGAAGACATCAAGGATTGGGATTCGCTGCCGGCTGACCACCGTCGCCTCTTCGCCCGCCAGGCGGAGGTGTTCGCAGGGTTCCTGGAGCAGACCGACCAAGAAGTCGGCCGCTTCATTGAGGCGCTGGAAGATATTGGCGAGATGGACAACACCCTTTTCTTCTACATCGCGGGCGACAACGGGACGAGTGCCGAGGGCGGCTTCGTTGGCATGTACAACGAGATGACCTACTTCAACCAGGTCACCGAGAAGGTTGAGGATCTCATCCCGCGCATCGACGAATGGGGCGGACCCAACACCTTTCCGCACATGGCGGCGGGTTGGGCCGTGGCCTTCAATACCCCGTTTTCGTGGACCAAGCAAGTGGCCTCGGACTTCGGTGGCACCCGCAACGGGATGGTGATCCACTGGCCAAACAGAATTAGAGCCAAGTCCGGGTTGCGCACCCAGTTCTCGCATGTCATCGACATTGCGCCCACGATTCTGGAGGCCGCGACCCTGCCTGAACCGACGATCGTCAACGGGACGCCGCAGACTCCCATAGAGGGCACAAGTCTGCTTTACACCTTCGACGATGCGAATGCCAAAGAGCGACACACGACCCAGTACTTCGAGATGTTCGGCAACCGGGCCGTCTATCATGATGGGTGGCTCGCCCGCACGCTTCACCGGGCTCCCTGGCAGACGGGCAAGCAAAAGCCGCTCGAGTCCGATACCTGGGACCTCTATAATGTTCGTGAGGACTTCAGCCTGACCCGGAATCTGGCAGGTGAGCATCCCGAAAAGCTCAAGGCGCTCCAGGCGCTGTTCATGGCCGAGGCGCAGAAATACCATGTCCTGCCCATCGATGATCGAACGGTTGAACGGGTGAATCCAGCGTTGGCCGGCCGGCCGGACCTGCTGGGCGACCGCAAGTCGCTTACGCTTTACGACGGGATGAATGGAATGCTGGAGAACACCTTCATTAACGTGAAGAACCAATCGAAGACGATCACGGCAGAGGTTGAGATCCCCAAGGGTGGGGCGAAAGGCGTGATTCTGGCTCAGGGTGGGCGCTTTGGTGGTTGGTCGCTTTACATGAAAGACGGCAAGCCGGCCTACACCTACAATTTTCTCGGTCTTGAGCGTTATACCGTTTCGGCAAACAGTGAGCTTCCGCCAGGACCTGCTACCGTCAAGCTCGATTTTGTTTATGACGGCGAAGGCCTTGGCAAGGGTGGCGTGGCCACGCTTTCCGTTAACGGAGAGCCCGTCGCCAAGGGCCGGATCGATAAGACCCAGCCGTTGATCTTTTCTGCTGATGAGACGGCTGACGTTGGCCTCGACAACCAGACACCCGTCGCCGAAGGCATCGGCATCGGACGGGATGAGACGCGATTCAACGGAAAAATCCACAAAGTTACCGTCGCGGTCAAAGATGCAACGTAGCGTTTGTTGGGCACATGCGTGGTTTGACAAGGCCTTGAAGCCCGGTGATTTCGAACTGATGAATTACGATGTTCGAACATTTATGAACACCAACGCATGAAAACATTCAGAATTGAATAGAGACCCAATACAGTTAAACACAAGGGAAAAATATGAATAGGAAAGCCAACAGCCTAACCGTCATCGCCTTAACGACGGCGTTGTTTGCCTGGTGGGCAGTCACGACCGCGCAAGCACAAACATCCGTCACCCCAGTGGAAGCCCGTTCCATTGCCAAGGAGGCCTACATTTACGGCTTCCCGATGGTAGACCACTACCGAATCCAATACTCCTATTTTGAGGACAAAAACGATTCCAATTACAAGGCGCCCTGGAATCGGCTGATCAACATTCCTCGTGTCTACACACCGGAGGACACGGCCATCCAGACACCCAATTCCGACACGCCATACTCTTTCATCGGTATGGATTTGCGCGCCGAGCCGATGGTGATTACCGTGCCAAAGATAGAAAAGGACCGCTATTTTTCGGTCCAGCTCATCGATGCCTACACCTTCAACTTTGCCTACATTGGCAGTCGGGCCACCAGCAACAGCGGCGGCAGCTACCTCATCGCCGGACCAAATTGGAAGGGCAAGACACCCAAAGGCATCAAGAAGGTAATTCAGTCAGAGACCGAATTTGTATTTGGCGTTTTTCGCACCCAGCTTTTTAACCCGGCAGATCTCGATAACGTGAAGGAAGTGCAGGCCGGCTATCAGGCACAACCGCTGTCCATATTCACCGGCCAGCCTGCACCGAAAGCTGCGCCAACCATCGACTTCATCAAGCCGCTCACGCCCGAAGGGCAGAGAACGTCACCTGAGTTTTACAGTATTCTGAATTTCATTCTGCAGTTCTGCCCGACGCATCCTTCCGAGAAGGAGCTGATGATGCGCTTTGCCAAGATCGGTGTCGGCGCAGGACATTCCTTCGATGCGAGCAAACTTTCTCCTGAAATACGCACGGCTGTTGAACAGGGGATGGCCGATGCATTGGCCGAGCTTGCTGCGCTGCAGAAGCGGATCGATGGGAAAGAAGTGACTTCGGGCGAAATGTTCGGCACGCGGGAGTTCCTGAAAAACAACTACCTCTATCGTATGGCCGCTGCTGTCAATGGTATCTATGGCAACTCTGAGGCTGAAGCGATCTATCCGTTATTGGCTCTCGATAACGAAGGGCAAAAGCCGGATGGAAGCAAGCGCTACATCCTGCGTTTTGCGCCGGGCCAGCTGCCGCCGGTCAACGCGTTTTGGTCGATGACGATGTACCGCATGCCGGAGATACTGCTTGTTGATAATCCGATCGACCGCTACCTTCTCAATTCGCCAATGCTGTCGCAGTTCAAGCGCGATGCCGACGGTGGGTTGACGCTGTACTTTCAGAACGAATCTCCCGGCAAGGATAAGGAGTCCAACTGGCTACCCGCGCCGAAGGGGTGGTTTATGGTCGTCATGCGGCTTTACTGGCCAAAGGAAGAAGCCTTGAACGGCGATTGGACGCCGCCGCAATTACAACGGGTGAAGTAGCGGATTTCGAACCTTCAAAAGACGCTGGACAAAAGAGATATATTATACTGCACACGGCAATGATGTGCTAAAAACGACACCCATGGTAAATTGATCTGGACATCTCGATATCTCTATTTCATACTATCCTGGAGTCATTGAAAACAGGCGACCAGGAGGTATCGAATGATGATCGTCGAGTTTACCGAACAGGACCTTAAAGCTAGGGTCAACTTCTACCAGCCCAAAAGTGAACTGGAAAACCACTGCGACACGATCGAGCAGTACTTTCGTGACAACCCGGTCACCCGCACTGCCGAGGCCGTCGTCAAAATCGAAGCCCTGACCGGAATGCGGCGCAGCAAGCACCAGGTACGCGAGTTTTTGAAAAAGATCGGCATGCGGTTTCGCAAAGTGGGGGCGATACCGGGCGGTGCCGACCCCGACGTGCAAGCCGACTTTAAAAAAAATTCCTGGATCCTCGCATAGAGCAAGCCAACGCCGGAAAGCGCTATCTGTTCTTTATGGATGCCGCTCATTTTGTCTTTGCACCGTTTTGGGGCTATTTGTGGTGCTTTGCCAGGCTGTTTGTCAAAGCGCCGTCGGGCAGAAAACGATTCAACGTTCTGGGCGCACTCAACGCCACCAGCAACGAGATGATTACGGTCACCAATTCCGGCTACATCGATTCGTTAAGCGTGTTTCAGCTGTTGGCAAAGCTGTATCAACGGTTTGCGGATCTTCCGATTACCGTCGTTCTGGACAACGCCAGATACCAAAAGTGCAGGTTGGTTCAAAACACAGCACGGCTATTTGAAATCGAATTGCTGTACTTGCCATCGTACTCGCAGAATCTCAACCTGATCGAACGGGTTTGGAAATTCGTGAAAAGAAAATGCCTCTACTCGACGTGCTATTGCGATTTCGAGGCCTTCGCCCAGGCCGTTTCCCAGTGCCTGACAAAGACAAAGGGCGATTACAAAAAGGAAATGGTAGGTTCGGATTCTTCGGTTTTTGCGTTTATGTTTCGTTTGCATCATACACCAATCGAGACCGATTTGACGCATCGAGGCCTTCGGTTTTATTTTGCCATTTTTAGGAAACGGATGCTATTGGTGATCTTAGGGATCCACCAGTCTTTTCCATTTCTAAAGTGGTAAGTGGTATTTCGGGAATATGTAATGGATAATATGCACTACCGAACTAACAACTGGAGCCAAGCCAGTCTTAATGTTTTGATGTTGGTCATTCTTCTGAGTGGCTGCGCGACGACTGATAACAAATTGACGTTGATGGAGACCCCTGTCATTTACCACGGGGCGGCAATTGATCCGTTTTTACACCTTGACCCATCCCAGAAGACGACTTCAGTAAACGTCTTTTATGCCACTAACCGAAATCCACAATTCTCTGACAGGTATCAACCCTATGGCAATCGAATCTCCAGTCGACTGCATGTTGGGCGAACATCGGTCCTAATGGGAGATTCCGATACTCGATGGGAACATCTGTACACTGCTTCCCTGTCAGTGATTCGCCAAGTGCCTGTTGAATTGCGTTTGGGAGACACGATGGAAATGGCGTCAATTGCGCAGGATGAATTTGTAGATGCGGATCAAATTCTCTCGCCGACCCTCAGAGAATATGCCGATGCGATCAACGCCGAACTATCCAAATCGAGGGACAGAGCTATAATGGTCTACGTGCATGGCGCCAAATTCGATTTCTTCCGATCCTGCGCCCTCACCGCCGAGCTTGATCATTTTGCCGGGCGCAATTTTGTTGGCATCGCCTTTTCATGGCCATCCCATCAGAATATTCTGAACTACCTCACGGGCATCGATGTCCACCGCTCTTGGAGTTCGACCAGATGTTTTCGCAGCTTGATCCGATTTCTATCCAAAGCGACAACTGCCAAAACCATTAACATCATCTGCTATAGCGCTGGTGGCCGCCTGGTTTCCAAGGCGCTTTTTGAAATGCGGCAAATGCATACCGAACTGAATCCGGACGAGCTTAAAAGCCTTTACAAACTGGATACGGTAATCTTCGCTGCGGCGGACGTTTCGGTAGACGATTTCCTTCATCGTCTCCCAAGTATCAGCGAATTGTCCAAACAGGTTGTCGTAACGGTATCAGACGAGGATAATGCCTTAGAAACAGCAAAAGCTGTCATGGGGGGTAGCGCACGTATAGGAACCGATGAAGCTGAACTAATCGAAGAGGAATTCGCAATGGATAGAGCGTTACAAAATTTTGAGATTGTCGATCTGTCACGTGGTAAAGAGGATCGTGGTTTCGATATCACTGGTCATCACTACTGGTACCGAAATCCATGGGCAAGCAGTGATATTATTTTTCTTTTGCGTACGGATTTGCCGAGCTATAGGCGAGGTCTGTCTCCTTCGGAATATCAAAATGTATGGTTCTTCGGCCCGGACTATCCAGTACAGGCAAGAGATGCAGTCAAGAAAGAATTGAGCGGTCAATGGTAACACCACCAGTTGTGTTTAGCCAACCAAAAGAAATGTAACTCAAGCAGAAACCCAGCCTAATAAATCCCTGTTGATTTCTAATTCTGAGACTGCGGGCTGGGTCAAACCATTTTTTTTCAACAGCTTTCTATTTTTCTCAAAGTTGCTTTCGTAACCAATTGCAGAATCATAAATGCCAATAGAAGATCCTAAAATTACTTCCAGAATATACAAAAGCGCGATGAAGAAAACCAATGAAAATATGATAAAAATACTCATAACCTACATTCCCATAAAATAGTCCATCAATTTTGAGAGCGTTCGCTCCAAATCGCTACAAATTCTTTGACGATCAATCATTCATGATATAGTGTATAATATTCAATTACATAGCATTTTCAACCTAATTCTGGAATAAACAAGTTGTGGAAAGCGAAAATGAGCAAACTAATCAAGGAAGACTCGCAGACGGGAAGGCTCCACATCGACTCACCGCTAATGGGTGAATCACTTGTCAGCAAGGAATTACTCAAGCGGACAGAATCCACAGACTATTTCCGCATGCACCCCGACATCAATGTCATCAAAATTGGCGGTCAGAGCATTATGGACCGGGGCGGAAAAGCCCTCTTCCCGATCTTGGATGCGTTGATCGAGGCCAAGGATAAGCATAAGATTCTATTGATGACCGGAGGGGGGACACGGGCACGGCATGTTTACAATATCGGTGTCGATCTTGGAATGCCCACCGGCGTCCTTTCCAAACTGGGCGACAAGGTGTCCTGGCAGAATGCGGAAATGCTTTCTGTGTTGTTGGCCAAACATGGCGGTGTAAAGATCGGGCATGGGGACAACCTGGAGCAGCTGACTATGTTCTGCCGCCAGGGATACATGCCCATCACCTATGGAATTCCGCCCTACGGCTTCTTCGAGCACCCGGCAGAACATGGATCCATCCCTCCCCATCGCACCGACTGTGGTGCTTTTCTGCTAGCCGAGAATATCGGTGCCCGCAGTCTAATATTCCTAAAAGACGAAAGAGGGCTGTTCGAGAAGGATCCCAAGAAGGTTCCTGAATTGGAGAGAGATCAGCTTGAATTTTTCGATCGTATTTCCGCGGCGGAACTGCTTGAGCGGGATTTGGATGATCTCATCATTGAGCGCCCGATTTTACAGCTGTTACAGCGGGCCAAGTGTCTGAAGGAGTTTCAGATCATCGATGCGCTAAATCGCCCAGAGCATATTATGGCTGCGCTTGATGGAAGGCATGTCGGTACGATCATTTACAAGGGCTAAGTGCCGGCTAAAGAATTGTCGCGTACGAACGGGTAGGTGTGGGGTTCAGGGCATCATCGAACCCTGGATGCCCTGAACCCGGTGGAATCGTAGCCCGCTTGGGTGTTAGGGTTGCTGGCCTCCGCCAGTCCTCTGGCCCTTGCCGGCATCCAGATAAACGATCTCAGCGCCGGTTGCTCTGCTGATATGCTCGATCTCATTCTTGCGAATGTGTTTGACGTAGATCTTGACGTCGGACCCGCCGACGCCAACCACTCGAAATCTCGGTTTCTTTTCGCCTTTTTCGACCTTCCGCCGTTCGCGGATAAATATTTTAGTTGCCATGGCTACCTCCGGATGATAAAAAATATATATAGCTTATAATTTTATATATCCTATAAGTATCTATGTCAAGAAAATTAAAAGCAACCCAGCGCCCGGGATCCAAAAAGACGGAGCGCTACATCCAGCCCTCCATCCTGCTGGCGCTTAGAACCAAGCCTTCTTACGGTTATGAGTTGATTCAGGAGATAACCCGATTCGGGTTTATCGAAGGACATGCCCCACCAGGTATGATCTACCGGCACCTCCGGGAATTGGAGGAAAACGGGCTGGTCGTCTCAGAATGGGAAACGGAAGGTGCTGGCCCTGCCAAGCGGGTCTACCAGCTCACAGGCGAGGGGCTGGAAGTCCTTGGGTTCTGGATCGATTATATGAAAAGTCAGGCCGATAGGCTTTTGAATTTTGTCAATCTCTACGGGCAAGTAGCTATCAAGAAGCGTTGACCGATGTAACCAAGGGCACCCCTTCATCCGACGACGGTAGAGAAACTTTCTTCTTCCGTTTGTGGTCGATATTCACCCAGGCGCAATCCCCCAGCGGTTTGACCAGTAATACCGGCCGATGGCCGACCCGGCGCGGCCGCACCCAGCCATGGGTGTGAACGATATCCTCGGAGGAGGGAATTTTCGCATCCCGGTCGATGGACAAGGTCTCGATGCCGCGGTTTTGCAGATCCACAACGCGCGTCTGCGCGGGCCATTCCCGAAGGTTATCGAATTCGACGTAACGTCCTGCCCATCCCGAAAGGGTCAGTCCCACTGCTGCCGTCGCACCGATAATACCGTCATTTGTGCCGCCGTGACCGGACAGATGAACGGTTCTGGCCGCCTGAAGAGCCGCCTTCTGAGTAGAGATGGCATGCGTACAATGATGACCAAACTCCACGAGACCGTCCAAGGCGGTGTCCATTTCGGTGACCACACAAAGCCCGGGATCGCTACCGGGCGCGGCATGGCTAACGATGTGGGTGACGGCATCCGTGATCATCCCGTCAAGCAAAGTGGTGTCCGGAACCTCTGCGATCAGGCAAGCCGAACTGTTATGAGATGTGTAGGGGATGCCTTCGCTGACAAACAGCTGCTGGCGCACCACACCCAGACATGTAGACTCCGCCGGCAGCTTCCGTTGAAACCATCTGACCAGTTTGCCGGTTCCATAGGGCGAGTCGTGATCATCCGTGTCGTCAAATCCAAAGTAAACTTTCATTTTTTTAAACCTAAGTATAGCCCTATAACGTTACTTTATGATCTTTTAAAATTTCACGCAGGCGCCTTTTTCGATTTGACAAGCAGGCGCGATGATTTCGGGCCTGTATCCGAACGGCCTGCTCGAGCATTCTTTCCAACGTGTGCCGTTTCATTGGCAAAATGAGTTTGAGAAGGATCTTAAGCTGCGACAGCGTAATAGACGGTGCTTTTTTTCCCCAGCCTGATTTTCAGGTGCCAGAGGAAAAAATGGGCCAGCATGCACGTTAGCATGTGGTGCTGCCAGCCAGGAAACTTGCGCACCTCGTAGGGGTCCATGCCCAACTCGGTCTTGGTCTCCTCAAAACACTGTTCGATGGTCCAACGCAGGCCGCTGAGCCACACGAGTGTTTTCAGCCGAGCGCTCGATGACGCATTGCTGATGAAATACCTGTATCGCGGATCATCGCCGAGGCTACGTCGGATCAGCAGCCAGACGGTGTCCTTAGCAAGCCCTTCAGCGGACAGGATGACCCGGCGACGGGTAAACTCATAACCGATCGGTCCTTTGGTGCCTTCGGACACCTGCCGACGATACCAAAAATAATCGTTGGTGTTCCGGGCCAGTTCTTCCACGGTCAACGGCTTGCTGTCAGGATCGACCAAAAGCGTCTTGGTCCGGGTTTTGCCACCCCAGCGGTACGATCGGGTAATGGTCATCGCTCGTTTCAGCACTCATCGCGTATCTTTGGGAACCGTTTTCCGATACATAGGCGGCCAAGACCCCGACCTGGCAGTTCTCGACTTTTCCGATGGTTTTCGCCCAGGTGGACGGCCATCTGTTTGATGTTTTCGCACATCTTGAGGCCACACCCATAACCGACGTGAAGGGCTTCACACAAGTTGAAAATCTTCTGGTCGAAAACGCCGCTGTCCATACGGATGATGATCGGCGCGTCCCAGCGGTAGTCGCGTTTGATTTTGATCACCATATGCCGAATCATATTCAGCACGCTGTCGCCGTGATTGGAATGCTTGTCCCCGCAACGAAATACCGCATCGTCAATGAAGCGCCCCCAGTTCATCTGCAGGGGCTGGAATCCCTTTTTCTTTAACTACATGCGTATATTGACAATAAGCCAATCAGGGTCAAGCAAAAGGCTCCTGGGCCGACGCTGGAGCTATTCCTCCAGGCCGAGGATCAGGTAGTCGGCGTCTTCCTTTGAGACACTTCCGGGGGTCCAGCGGCCTTTCACAGCGGGTTGGATCACGGCCTGCGCGACCTCGGCATTCTCTCGGGCAGCCTGCTCGGGCGCGGCTTTCTTCCAGGCGTGGATCATGCCGCAAAGAACGACAACCGTGCGCTCGGGGTGGTCTTTGAGGTACGCCAAGGCATAAATGGCCATGGCTGTGTCCCAAACGAGTTGGGCCTCACAGAAACGGCGAAAGCCAGAATCCGTGCCGTGATCGCCCAACACCCGGCGCAGGAATGCCTCGTATTCCCGGTCCACGCGGCAAACGATGGGGGGCAGCTTGCCGATCTCCTCGGGCGTCAGGGACTCGAAACCGTTTCGCGCCACCTTGCGGGTGATGCTTCGGGGCACATTCAGACCGATCATAGGGATATTTCGGTCCCGGCAGTACATAAAGATGTCCCGATACAAATACCAGTCATCGCTCCAATTGCGGGCAAAGGCCCGGCGCATCTCCTCCTCGCTGAGCCCTTTGGCAACCCAAGCGTCGAGGATGCTCTGCTCGATGTGTTGAAACATTTCCAGGCCCACGGCTATGGGGCGATTGCGTCGGTTCAGGCTCTGGATGACAGCCAACTGGGCCGCGTGGTGGGCCGCATTGTCGTGGAATTCCCCGACGTAGACGATGCCCGGGGATGGCAACTTCCCGGCGACTTGTTCCAGGCTGATCTCGGCCTTGCCGGCGACGTCCCATAGGGTAATGTCCGCGGCCTGAAGGTTGTTACCTGGCATGAAAAGGGATAGTAACAGCATCGTGTGAAAACCAACGCGCGTGATCATGAGCCTTTCTCCAGATCAACGACAAGGGGCGATCCGGACGTTTCGCCGATGCCCTTGTCGATGTTGACGCCGTCTTTGAAGGACAGCCGGCCATAGCGGCCGTAGTGGGTAATTTTGCGGGCCGTGCGCACCACCGTCTCGAGGTCGGCACCCTCCACGGGAAGGAACAGGGCCACCAGTTTCTGTTTTCTTTTGAACACCGCAAACATCGTGTCGGCATTGCGGCTGGAGATTTCCTCTCCCACCCGGAAAGCCTTGGCCGATAGCACCGCTTTGTCGCCCAGATCCGACAACAATTTCAGACCCTTGTCCCGCTTGGGCATGCCGAAGAAGAGTACGTCTTTGTCGGCGGTATCCTCGGCGGCGAATCTGCTTTCACTCCAAATTTCTGTACCACCGTGGTTGAGGCCCATTAAAAGCCCTCGGAAAATCTCTGCCCAGGGCGTGGGGCTGTTTTCGGCAAGCACGGCGGCAAGGGCTTTGGAGCCTTTCACGGAATTGACCGTGGCCGGAATTTCCTCAAGGTAAAGAAGGCGGAAAACATCGAAGTCGGGGTCGGCGGCTACGGTTCGAGGCGCCTCCTGCATCCGAATACTGAATGTCGCCGTGCCATCATCCAGGGTAACGATCTCCCTCTGCCTGGCCGTGGTACCGGTCACCTCCACCGGCACGCGGACCTTGAAGCGGGGGGATTTTTGGATAAGTACCCCCTCCACCTGCGGACGGCCTGCCGCAGAAACCACCCGGAGTCTATCCATATCCAAATTCAGGGCACCTGGGCGGGTGATCCACTGATCGTGGAATGTACGCACCTCATTGCGACTTAAGCCACCGTGCTCTGCAAAAGCATCCATAAAGTGGCCCCAGCGGGTCGGCTTGTAGAGCCGATCAGCATAGATGTCGCGCAACGCAGCCCAGAAAGCCTCGTCGCCGATCCGTAGGCGCATCATATGAAAAACGAACATGGCCTTTCCGTAACCCACGGCCTGGCTGGCAGGGTTGTAGCGGCTTTGGAAGGCCGACAGGGGAACGTCCTGCTCTCCTGCGGCCAGAAGCGCGTACTTTTCGAGCGTGTGCAGGCGATAGTCCCGGGCCTCCTCCAAGGAATGCTCCTCCTTGGAAAGGTAATCGGCCACGTAGGTGGTCAGCCCCTCGCACCAATTACCCCCGGTAGTATCCACAAACACGCCGTTGCCCCACCAGCAGTGAGCTACCTCGTGTCTGAGACTGGTATCGGGGATGAAGGGCAGTTGCAACACGCGGCTGCCCAGCAGCGTAAATGATGGGAAACCGTATCCGGTGGGAAAGAAATTTTCCACCACCGCGAATTTGGTAAACGGATAGGGCCCGTGAAGTGCTTCATAACGGCCGATGTGACGCTCCACGGCGTCAAGATAACGTGTTGAAAGCCCGGCATTGGCCGCAAAGAAGTAAGTGGCGATGCGCACCTTGTCATGCATGCGTTCGTTGACGACGTAGCGCCCCGCAAACATGGCCAGCGGCCCCGATGGGCGATCCACCGACCACGTCGAACGGCTCCTGTCGGCGTCGTCGGCGTGGGTTTCGAGCCTGCCTTCCATCACCGCATAGATGCCCTTCGGCGCGGTCACCGACACCCGAAAGCTCTCGGAAATATCTTCCAAGATCAACGGGTACCAGCCGCTGCCGGCCAGGAAGAAGGCTGCATCCCGGGTGATGGTACCCATGACACCTTGGCCGGGGTTGTCCATGGAAAATGGCTCGGGCTCGAAGGGGTCGTCGAAGACACCCTCGTAGCGCAGGATCACGGTATTCGGAGATGGATCTGTCGGCTCTATGTTCAACTGCAGCACACCACCTTCGTGTGTGTACGCGGCGCCCCCCACGGCAAGGATGCGTACACCGGGTCGAAAGGCCACGCGTAGGCGCAACGTACCCCGGGGGATATGGATGGTGTCAATGCCGCGCAGGGTTTTGGCATCGTGAAGGATTTCCACCTCAAGTTCGTGATGGAGCGGCTGCTGTGCTGCGGAATTGAAGGCCCCAGGGCAAAGGATCCACAGTCCCGCAAGTGCAGCGATGAAAATCGGGCGCAGGCCGCGCAGCGGATGGGTTTGTCTGAGATCGGATAACATCGTGGGATTCGTTTTCGTTAAACAGGGTTATGTGCAATGGGTATTATTTTGATCGCTGAGTTTTGGACCAGCTGGATAATAGAACGATTATGTTCAGCGTTCAAGTCTAGCGTTCCAAATTCTTTTCCAGACCCAAGCCAGACGCCGCCAATCCTGGTTGGTTTTCAATCTTTCATCGTCGGTGGGGATGGGATGCACATCGTTCAGCCTAGTAACCTTGAATCGGAAGACATAGTCCGGTTCCGACCCCATGCGCAGATCGGTCATGACGACATCCTCGTTAACATGAGAAAATGCATAATATCCCCTGGTAAACCACCTAAGTTTGACAACCGGAGGGTGTTCTTCGATGCCTGTCATCAAGGCCACGTTTCTGGGGTAGAAATCGACAAACAGTGGTGTATTCCGATCGAAAAGCGAAAAATAGGTTTCGAAATAGCGCTCGTCATCAATGCCGACGACCCGCCATAACAACGTGGTGAACGGCATCGGAGAAGCTATGAACTGGGAATAGGATACCTCCTGACGGGCAAGCTTTTCTCTCACCTTGCGTTCGACAAATTCACCGGCACTAATCGTCCAGGCAAGATAAGCTATACTGAGAAAAAGGCCAACCGAATTGAGCCGATGGCCCAAGGAGCTTTTTCTTTTTAGCACCAGCGCGTCCAAAACGCCCGAGAGAACTGGAAAAGTTAAAAGGAGTAAAGAATGGCTGAAGCCCCGATGATAGACACTTTTACATAGATGGTTCAAGATGGACAGCGTTGATCATGGATGACAATAGTTTGGACGGCGACGATTCCATCCGTCGCCAGAAATCGATCTAATCACGTATCCCCTGTATTTGGGGCACTTTGTTGATCTTGGACACGTCATAGCCCTGGTCAGAAACGAACTGGATTATGCGGTCGTAGTCATCCGTGGGAATGGACGGATCACGGGCCATGATCCATAAATAATCGCGCTTCGTGCGACCGATCACCGTTTGGGTGTAATCGTCGTTTACGTACATGATGCGATACTCAGCCTTGAAAGGCCAAATAAATTGCATATCCCAGACTGCTTTGGACTCGGCATCACGAATAAATCCGCGCGGGCGATATGTTTTGACTGGTCCGTCAAAACCACCTTTGTTGAAGGAGAACGTCGTCTCAACAGTACCGTCTTCGTCTAGACGGTAGGATTCGATACCGTTATAAACCTCTTTTTCCACAAACGTCGGAATGCTGGCAATAACGTACCAGGAACCCATAAAACGTTCCAGCTCAACGTAGTCAACGGTTTTTATCGGGGGCAGGGTCTGACACCCCTGGACGAATGAAAGGGTGATTATCCCAAACAATACTGTTTTTACTTGCATAATATCACCATGCGTAACTATTTTTTTGTTTAAGCGGGGCAGTTTTAAATACGAAAATCATGCCAATCACCACTGGACCAATCATTCAGTTTTAGATTGGTTTTGAGCTGGTGAGGATTTGGCGTGGCTTTCGGTTTTATCGGGGCTCACAGCCTGTCTCAGCGTGCTGTTGCTATCATGAATTATTTTCCCTTTCACAGACCTGGTTTTTTCAACCGGTAGTGGGAAACCAGCCACTGTTTGCCTTTTTTAGCACCCCACAATTCGCTGCAGGCCATGAAGAAGATCCGCCAGCGCTGAAACCAGATTCTCGCTTTGGATGCACCATATACGCCTGCCATAATCGGCAGTATCTTCTTTTTGTTGGCATCCATATTGGCCAACCAGGCGTCGGCGGTCTTTTGGTAGTTGCGACCATCGATGCGCCAGTGCTTCTCTACGGACAAGTCATCTTGAAACCGGTAGATCAGATCGTCGGACGGCATGATCCCACCGGTGAAAAAATGGCGCCCCATCCAATTGCTGCTGCCCTCAGTTTCGTATGCATAGGCAAATTGGCGGTGGCTGAAGATATGAATGAATACCCGTCCATGGTCGGCCAACCAGGATTCGATGCGTGCCAGCAGGGTTGACCAATTGCGCATATGCTCAAACATCTCTACCGAAACGATCCGATCAAAACGCTGATCGATGGAAAAGTGGTTCATATCGGCGGTGATGACCTGGACGTTCGTGATACCGCGCTCACGGCAACGCAAATCAATGAAGCGGCCCTGGGATTCGGAATTTGATACCGCAGTAATACGGCTGTTGGGCAAGGCTTCAGCCATGAAAAAAGTAAGTGACCCCCAACCGCAACCCAATTCCAATATACGTTGTCCGTTTTCAAGATCCGCCCGCTCAACGGTCAATGCCAGCATCTCGGTCTCTGCCTGTTGCAGATCCCTCACGCCGGTGTTCCACATGGCGCAGCTGTACTTTAGGTACGGCCCCAAAACGTGTTCAAAGAAGGCCGCCGGCACCTCGTAGTGCTGGGAGTTGGCGTGGTCGGTAAACAGCGCCACCGGGCTCTGCCGCAAACGGTCTACAAAAGCAGCTTTTTCCGCATCCCGGCGACGCCCCTCTTCCGCTGTGCGCATGTCAATGATGCGCCGGATACCAAAACGAATCACAGAATCAGGCAACCAGGGCTGATCGGCAAGTTGGGTGAGTACTTTCATTGGACCATCCAACGAATTACGGCTTATCTTTCAAAGGTGGACGTGGAAAAAAAACGCTCGTACGCCGGACATAGGCGGCATAATCGGGGCGTCGTTTCTTCAAGGCTGCTTCAGTCAGTGGCACACCGGTCATTTTCAATAGAACGAACGAAACGATAACGGGGCTGGTAATCGTCCACCACCCATCTGGCGTAGAAAGGCCAATGACAAAAAAGCCCCACCAGATAAGAAATTCACCGAAGTAGTTGGGATGGCGGCTCCAAGCCCACAGCCCCTGGTCCATGACCCGGTTGCGGTTGTCTGGATTGGCTTTGAACCTTGCCAACTGCCAGTCGCCAAGCGCTTCAAAGACCATACCGATAGACCAAATGATGGCGCCGGCCACGTCCAGGATCGTGAAATGGGCCGGTTGGGATGCCACCAACGCCTGTTGCAGTACCAGAGAAATGATCCACAAGAAAATGGCCTGCATCCAGAAAACCTTGAACAGGCTGATCCACCAGAAACGTGGACCGCTTTTTTGACGCCACTCACCGTAGCGGTGATCTTCATTTTGCCCCCAATTGCGCCAGGTCAGATGGGCCGCCAGGCGCAATCCCCAAATGATCGTCAGCGACAGCACCAGTATGCGACGGCCGTCGAACCCATTTCCCAGGAGATAGGTGTTCAGGGCCACCAATACAAAACCCAACCCCCACAGACTGTCGACAACGGTTACGTTGTGAATCCGGACACTGATTATCCATCCGACTGTCATCAATGCCATTAAGGTGGCTAGATTTACGCCTAAAATAGGTAAGAATGACTCCATGCTCAAATCCTTGTCACCACTATGGTAGTTTTGCTGAGAATTATACCGGCATAGATAGGGTTTTGCCTAATCCCCGGCTAACAGCGGATCCGCCACAGGTTGACCGGCCTGTCTGCGCCCGATGGCGTCCCGGATACGCCCATGAACGTTACCACTGATCGGGTAGTAGAGGGCGATCACTATGGCCAGCAGGTTGCAGATGGACGGCACGAATGCGTAAAGTACACGAAGGGCCATGAGGACCGATTCGCTCTGAGGCGCATTGGGTGTATATCCAACGGCTCCCAACACAGCCAATCCCACCCCCACGCCAATGGCAGCGGTCATCTTCTTGGCGATCGACCACAACCCCACGTACTGGCCTTCGCGGCGGCGACCGGTTTTCAACTCATCGTAGTCAATCACATCGGCCTGGATCGCCGACGGCAAGGCAAGTGTCGCCCCAAAGCCGATGCCCGAAACAAAGACCAGGGCACCATAGGCCCATACATCTCCCTGTCCTAAAAAGAAAACCATTAAAAATGCACCACTGTTGATGGCCATGGCAGCGATCCACGTATTTTTTTTCCCAAATCGGTTGGCCAGGCGGACCCAGACCGGCAGGAGGAGGATACCGGTCATGAAATAAAGGAGCAAAAAAAAGTCCGCCTGGCTTGAACCGAGTACATACTCAACGTAGTAAAGAATAAGCGTGGCCGGCAGGTTGCTGCCGATCGCGCTAATCGTGTAGGCCACCAGCAGAATCATGAATGGACGGTTTTCAAATACCGACTTGAACTCATGCCATCCGATAAGGGGATTGGCGTGCACGTTTGTGGTGGGTCGTTCACGCACCCGCCAAACGCACCACAAGCATAAAACAACGACGAGTGGCGCGTATATCACCGAAATCCAGAAAAACTTCGACCGTTCGCCCATGGGGCTCTCATCGAGTTGGAACAGCGCCTGAACCAGGGCGGGTGACGCCGCAGCCATCAGCGTGCCGGCAATTAAAAAGCCATCTCTCCACGCGAAAAGTGCCGTGCGGTCATTATAGTCCAATGTGATTTCCGGACCGAGTGCTTCATAAGGCACGGCAACCAAGGTCCAGAACAGGAAGAGGGCGTAGATCCAGGCGCCAAACCAAATGGTGTTCCACACAGGCGTCAGGTCCATCGGGTTGAAGAGGAACATCAGCGCCACGGCGATCAGTATCGATCCACCGATAATGTAGGGCCGACGTCGTCCAAAAGCGGTACGGGTGCGGTCAGAGAGCATTCCCATGATCGGATCGGTCACGGCATCGAAAAGGCGCACGCTGAACAGAATGACGCCGGCCGTGGCGATGTCGACCCCAATCACGTCAGTATAGAACTTGGGCAAATACACGTACACAGGGATGCCAACCATGGCCAGCGCAAAGGCCGGCATGGCATATGCGATTCGTATCCTGGTTGGTGTCGATGCCATAGTCGAATCACCCATCCAGGCCGAGCAGGTCGGCTTTGAAGCGCTTGTCAAACGGCTGATCTCCCAACCAAAGGGCAAACAGGGCCGAGGCGAAATCTTCCCCTTCGATGACGCCAAGGGGCTGGCCGTTCAAGGATAGCTCCGTGCCAACGCCCGGAAGATAAGTTATGGCATAACGGTCACCGGGCTCGACGTCTACGTACAAGCTGTTGTGGTAGTCGATGCGCTCTCGCAGGCGACCAATCTCTTCATCAGTGAGGAACTTGGCCATTCCTTTGTAGGTTGCCGGTCCGAAGTCCTCGCCTTTGATCGCATGAAAGTATTCGACCTCCAACCGCTTTGGTGTGTCGGTCAGAACTGACCGGGGATCTAAACCTGGCAGGGTGTAAAGGGCACCTGCGTAGGCTTCGATGAACCTTAAATATCTCAACACACCGGTGCCCTTGATGACCAGGGTGTGATTCCCCGCGCTGACGCGTTCGTCAAACTGGATTTCCCTGGCGTGCGCAATACCTTGGAGTGGAGCAAGTAATGTAAATGCCATGAAAACGTTCATGGTAATGGCGATGAGTCGTCGGCATGGTCTCATAAACTTATCCTTTACTATTGGCTCAACATTAAAGACTGATGGTAACTTACAGATTTGTGCATCATGGTTAAAAAGTTAGCAGCAAATGCAAGAATTCAATATTATCGACATAAGAGGCCATTGGTAGGATAAAACTGTTAATCTAACCGATAGCGCATGGCTGTCGGGCAAGGTTGATCGACTCTATCGCCAACCGGCGAAAACAGAACATGCGATTGCTGGGCAGAATACACCAAACTGGAGCAAAAATGGTCATCTCGGCCATCGACATGCAGGTGATAATCTGGGCCAGCCAGCATCGGAGCACTTGTATGGACGCTTTTTTTGCCGCCATCACTTGGTTCGGCCTGTTCGGAGTGGCAATGGCGCTGATTGGCTGTGTCGCCTTTTCCCGAGTCTATTTGCAGGTCCATTTTGCTTCGGATGTCATTGCCGGTATCCTGCTCCCCATCGTTTGGGCCTATGGGGTTGCCTTCCTGCTGCATAGAATTTGACGGCCGGCAGCGCATCACTGTCTGATTCGAGCGAACGCTCAAGGGACATCGCACCATGCGCAACACGTTTTTTGGAATCGGTGAGCCCGGTTGCCACCCGGTAAAAAAATAAAAGTCTGTCTGGAGGGCATCTGCTATGCCGCTCGGTTCGATTTTTGTTTTGCCTATAAGCCCTTTTTGTTTATAAAGGTTTTGATCCTTTGCTTTGTTCTGCGCCAATGGATCGATTTCTTCTTCATTTTTACGGCAACGGCCCTGGTCCTGATGGCGGAATTGTTCAACAGTACGATCGCGGTGTTGTGCGATTTCATTGAAACCAGTGTAAATTCCAAGATAAAGGTGATTAAGGACATCTCAGCTGCAGTTGTAGGTATCGGAATTGTGCTGTGGACGACGATCACTAGCTTCGAATTCGTTTGTTTGTGGCACCTGTTCACAAGGGCATGAGACCCATGATCGGCGGCCTGTGGACTGCGAGGACGACACGTCAAAAGGATAATCGTATGAGATCGTGGATTTTTCTTACAGTAATGGTTTTATTGGCAGCATTTGCCACACCGGGTATTGCGGCCCAGCCGGTAGTGATTGACGGCGACGTGCCTGCCGAGGGAAATTTTCTTAGCGTTACGCTGCTGCGCGGGCTGGAACACCCGTGGTCGATGGCATGGCTGCCAAATGGTGATCTGTTGATTACCGAGCGGCCTGGGCGGTTGCGGTTGGTGAAGGATGGACGGCTTTTGGCTGATCCAGTCGCTGGCGTCCCTGATGTATTTGCCGATGGACAGGGTGGCTTGCTCGACGTCAGTCTTCACCCCCGTTATGCGGAAACCAGCCGGATCTATTTTACCTATGCTCACGGCACGTCCAAGGCGAATCATACGCGTGTCGCCGTGGCCACCTTCAATGGTTATCGCCTTGAAAACTGGACGGTGATCTTTCAAGTCGGGATTCACAAATCAGGCACCCAACATTTCGGCTCGCGATTGCTGTGGCTTCCTGACCAAAGCTTATTGGTATCCATCGGGGATGGCGGGAATCCACCGGTCCGGCTTGCGGGTGATTGGATTCGCAAACAAGCTCAGAACAAAAGCAACCATTTGGGGAAAATACTGCGTATGGATGACACCGGTGGGGTGCCGCAGGGAAATCCTTTTGTCGACGGGGTGGATGCCGAGAAAACGATTTGGAGCTATGGCCACCGGAACATCCAGGGGTTGGCCTACGATTGGCTGCGCAACGTGGTGTGGGCATCGGAACATGGAGCTTTGGGCGGCGATGAATTGAACCGCATCCACAAGGGGGGCAATTATGGATGGCCGGAGGCCACCTTCAGCCGTGAGTACCTGGGCGGTTTTAAAATCTCAGACCACGTCTCGAAACCCGGGATGGTGGATCCAGACGTGGTTTGGATGACGGCCATTGCCCCCTCCGGGTTGATGGTATACACCGGCGATCGCTTTGCCCAGTGGCAGGGCGATCTATTTGTCGGAGGCCTCAAATCCCAGGATATCCGACGAATAGACCTGGATCAATCCGGCCAGGTGATTGCACAAACCGCCCTGCGTATCGGCCATCGCGTGAGAGACGTTCGTCAAGGACCAGATGGGCTGATTTACGTTCTCACGGATGAATCCGACGGCCGCCTTCTTCGCCTTGAGCCGGCCTTGGACGGCTTGTCGCCGCCCTCACCATGAGTGTCGGACAAAATGGCCAAGAGGACGGGGATATGGTCCCAGCGGCCAACGATTGCGCGGTTTGACAAAAAGCGGCGGCGGACGCTACGCTCAACGGATTGGCACCCGAATCTGGTTAACCGGAAAACGTCAGGAGATCGCATGCCCCCATATGATTTTATCATTATCGGTTTAGGCACGGCCGGTTCGGCAACCTGCATGACATTGGCCCGCAGGGGGTTTCGCGTCCTGGGTATCGATAAACATCGTCCCCCACACGCCATGGGCAGTCATCACGGCGCCTCACGGAGTGTGCGTAGAGCCTATCTGGAGGGTACCGCCTATGTGCCCATGGCGCTGAAATCCTGGGAGCTATGGAGAAAACTGGAAAGAGATTCAGGGCGGGAGCTGCTCGTCGAAACTGGCAACCTGACCATCGGTCCCCCAGACAGCCCTGCTGTTGCGGGGTTTATGGCCAGTGCACAGGCATACGATATTCCCCACGCGTTCCTCAACGCATCCGAAGTCCGCAAAAAATGGCCGCAACTGGCTCTGCCTGATTTGTTTGTCGCCGGGTTGGAGAAGGCGGCCGGCATCGTGTTTCCGGAATTGAGCATCGAAACCTTTTTGGCCGAGGCCGAAAAAGCGGGGGCCGATCTGGCGTTCGATGAACCGGTGAATCGGTGGTCGGAGGACCATGGTCATGTGCGCATCCATACTGCGCGCAGTGCTTATGAAGCCGCTCGAGTGCTCATATCGGCAGGCGCCTGGACCAGGGTGCTGCTTGATTTGCCTGGAAATCCGCTGCAGCCAAAACGGGTTCCTGTGCATTGGTTAGAAGTTCCAGAAGATCCAAGCCTTCACTGGGGACATTTCCCGGTCTCCTTCTGGCAGGTACCCGATCGTGAACCTTCGAAGGCTCCGAAAGACCATACCGAGTTTTATATTCTGCCGGTGATTGGTCCTTCATCTCAAATGAAGATCGCATTTCACAACAAACTTGCCGATTGTGATCCAATGACACTTGATCGAACGGTTTTGCCGGATGAGGTCGACGGCATAAAAGATGTAATGGAACGCTTTTTACCCGGCCTTCACCATTGCCCGATGACTTCGGAAGTGTGCATGTACACCATGACACCCGATGGCCATTTTTATCTCGGAAAAAGGCCCGGATCGGAAAATGTCTATGGTGCCGCACTTGCCGGGCACGGTTTCAAGTTCGCACCCGTTCTTGGAGAAATACTAGCGGATCTGATGGCTGACGTATCCTCTGAGTTCGACACCAAAATGTTTTCACCGGATCGATTCGGTCAAGGATAGAACGAATCAATTGTACCGACCCTGATGCCGAGTTTCGGCAGATCATCAAATGTAATCTATGGCTTCACCGGTGCAGGTTTCATTTGTCCTCCAATGTCATTCAATCTTAGGTTTTACTTGTTTGGGTGAAGCGTTTTATTTGGTCGTGCATCCGCGCAATGCCTCGGCGACGCCCATTGAAGAGTGATTCCCGATACTATCGTAAGGGTACTGGCAATTAAACAAGTGTATTTGTAAGGTGCCATTTTATCTTATAGCCGCTAAGTATGGTGATTTATATCAAAACATTTCATTTACTTGAAGACAAGCTGTTCCAGCACTTGACAATCATATACAATTAGAGCAAATTTAAAACATCCGGATATCGAACAATACCAAGATATGGTATGGTTACACTCGCCCGTCCAGGTAGCTTCAGAGGCCGATACCGTAAAGCCTGATCGTTAATCACTGCCGAATGGTTTTTCCTTGGTCAGTTCGTTCGGTTGATCAACGGCAATGCTGGTCGAAGTGGTAGCGTTGCCAGGAGTTTAATACATCGCGACGGAAGTAGAAAAAGTCATGCTTGCCCAGGTCAGCGACGATTTGTCCAATATTATAGAAGGCGCCATTTTTCTCACGAGCCAAACAGGTGCCTTGGAGTATTGTGCCGCTTAGCATACAAGGCTCGAAATGATAACCTTAGAAAATCTAAAGGGAGAATGCCATGAAATGTATTAACATTCATTTGTTGGTTCGATTGATGGCCCTGCTGGGCGTGCTGATTATCACTTGTGCCTGCGCGGTTACAGTGAAAACCACCGAATCGTCGACCCAGACATTCCAAAACACGATCGATGCATCGAGTAAATTCACCTCCAGCACCAGTCCGGGGGGAGGTTCTGGTGAGTCGGCTCAAAGAGAACAAGCCTTGGCATTTTCGCGTGTACAGCTCGAACGGATTAAGACAGACATGGCCGTCGGTGGTGGCGAGCATCTCACATCGCTGGCGACCCTGCTGGGTGTGCCGTCTCATCACCAGCCGGAATTCTTCGCCCTGACCAAAGCGAATTTCAGCACGCTGTTTAGTTCCGAACCAACAACTGCCGAGGACCTGCTGGCGCGGCTCGACGACCAACTCGCCACCCATCCTATCTTATTCCAATAGGCTGTGGTTCGGGTCCGGAGGGGCCACTGGCGAACACGGCCGATGGGATGCGCAGGCTCACCCACGGCGACGGTGATTGCCACTTGTCTATTTCTTAACTTATCAATGTTATTTTTGTACCGGTGTGCTTCGGCTGCCGTGATGAATGGCGCCGATACCTACTTGCTCGAACTGCAACAGTCTGCGCAGGCCAAGCGGTTGTGGGAGCGACGCGAATGGCAGGTGTTGATGCACTACCGGCCACGGCGTTTTGGCGCAGGCGTAAAAAGCCAGGTTGATGATCCGTCCTTTTTTTTGAGCCCCTCAGGCAAATTCGATTCCCGGGCTGAACTCGACGCGACGCTGGCCAGTTTTTTCGCACCGGCTGTGCGCGACGGGGAAGGCGAACATCCCCAGTGTGAATTCATTGCGCGTTACCAGTGGCTGAAGCAGGAACTGGGCTTTGATACTGATCGCCTTCAGGAATATGCCTGCCCCAGGTTTGACGACTGGCTGGCCGATATGGACCCGGAAGCGGTAACGCTTGTTTTCCCGGTGGCCTACCTGAACAACCCCGCTTCCATGTTCGGGCATACACTCCTCCGTATCGATACCCAAACAAGCAGCGCGCAAAACCGTTTGCTCGACTTTACCATTAATTATGCCGCCAGTACCGAGCAAGAACGCGGATTTTCATTTGCTTTGAAAGGCCTGTTCGGCGGCTACCCGGGCAGCTTCTCCGTCGCGCCGTATTACGTTCAGGTGAAGCGGTATGGGGATGTGGAGAATCGTGACATTTGGGAATACCGCCTCGCCCTGACCGACGAAGAGGTGCGTCGCATGCTGATGCATGCGTGGGAACTCAAAGCCGCGTACTTTGATTATTATTTTCTGGATGAGAATTGTTCTTATCACCTACTTTCCTTATTAGAGGCCGCCCGTCCAAGCCTGCATTTACGGGATCAGTTTGGACTCTGGGTGGTGCCGGCGGATACTGTCCGGTCAGTCGTCGAAGTCAAGGATCTGGTTTCATCCGTGACCTTCCGCCCTTCGCGGCGAACCGTGCTACAGGCGCGGACAAGGAACCTGGCACCCAAGTTACAGAACCTTGCCAAATGCATCGGCGACGCCCAATGCCCGGTCGATTCGGCTTCACAAAAAGATCTTTCCCCATTGGATCAGTCACAGATCCTTGAATTGGCGATGGAATATGTGGCTTATCGGCACGCTGAAGAGAAAGAAGATACGGCCGAAAACGACCCCCGTTTGACGTCCATACTAAAAGCCAGAAGCAAACTGGATATACCGCCGCAGTCACCACGCATTGAAGCGCCGTCTGTAAGGCCGGATCTGGGGCATCCGAGCAGTCGTGCCGAAATCGGCTATGGCGGTGAAGACGGTCTGGACTTTTTCCAGCTCAGCCTGCGGCCGGTGCTGCACGATTTGCTCGACCCGCCCGGAGGCTACATCGACGGCGCCCAGCTCGAGTTTCTCAATGTGGCTGCACGTTTCTATACCAGCAATAATAACCTCTCACTGGAGTATCTGAATGTCATCGACATCATATCCATCCCGATTCGAAACCGTTTTATAAAACCGCTGTCATGGAAGGCCCGTGTAGGGCTAAAGCGATTTCGCTTCGATGAAGATGACCGACCGATCACCGGTTACAGTAATGTCGGTGCCGGGATTAGCTATGCAGTCGCGCAAAATGCAACCATCTTCATGTTTGCCGAAGCGACGGGGCTTATCAGCGACCGTTTTGGCGAGAAACTGGCCCTGGGCGCCGGGCCGAGCGGCGGTGCCATTGTCGAGCTGACCGACCGTTGGCGTATGGCGCTTTTCGCCCGCACACAGGCCTTTTTCCTGGGCGGTTCGCGTCTGACTTATGACTTGGCGGTGGAACAGTCCATCGATTTGACGCCACGAAGTGGTCTGCGGATTCGTGTTTCGCAAAATCAAGCCTTCGATGATCCCACTACTTCCGCCTCGATCAGCTATCTCGTCTATTTTTAATCCATCTGTCTATCGGTTGCAGGCAAGTTGAGGATAATTTGTGCAAATCGACGAAAATAGTAGCAAAACCAGAAGTTTATTATCAATCCCTGTTTAACTGAAAATATAGAATGCAGTTATTCGTAACCTGTTTTTTCGATCAGGGGCATTCATGACCCAGGTAATCCGTTGCAGGGTAAAGGGCGCATGTTGGCTGAGATCAGGTGTGTAGGCCATTTGTAGGGCTCCTATCTTTGGGCCTAAAAAAGGCGACCTGCCGAAATTGCAGGACGCCCGTGGGATTGATATTCGGGTTTCGGTTATATGATCGCGGTTGACTCGGGTATGGAAGAATGGGGGGGCAATAAAGATGCTATTCGGGAACCCACACTGTGTTAATTGTTTAAATCCTCGTTTGCGCCTCAACTTGACTGCGCAACTCTGTGGCCAACTCAGGCGGAATATTCAGACGTGCAGCCAGCATGGCCAGATATGACTGCTCAGCCGCGGTATCCACATCGATGGCAAGCAACGAGGCTATGTATATTTCAGCCGCCACTTCGGCGCTGGCAGCACTGCGAATTATTGAATCCATGTCTACCGGGCGGCCAATTTCCGCCACCAGCAACGCCTGGTTTTCGGGATCCAGCCCTAAGGACTCAATTCGCTGGTAAATGGCTTGGCTTTCGTGGGCATCGAGTCTTCCGTCTGAGCGTGCCGCCGCAATCATTGCGCGGACCAGCGTCAACCCCAATGCTTCTTGACCTGCATAATCGTTTTTGGCCGGCATAAAAGCCGAACCCTCAGGCGCCGGAACGAGTTCTGCTTTGGCAGTTTGCGGCAAAATCCCGGGGCCGGCAGCCTTGGCGGTGCTATAACGCTGGAAGGCAGCAAAGGCCAGCGCACCGACGGCGGCAATCCCGCCCATCTTGAGCGCATTTTTTCCAATTTTTCGGCCCGACTTGCTGGTCAGCAGATTACCGGCAATTCCGCCGGCCAGTCCACCCGCAAAACTTCCAGCTGTGCCACTGCCGAGCAATTGGCCAAGTATTTTGTTCATGTCAGCCATGGTGTCTGGGACTCCTGTTTTTCAACTATTACCAAAGAAAAAAGCTTTTCTTGTAGGCTTCACAAAAATTACACAATCTAACTATTCATTTTCCCATCTAATTTGGAATTCGATTTCTTCTTCTCTACCTTCTCTTTCATGTTCAATGCTGAATACCGCTCTCGCTGGAACGTATACTCTTTCCCCTGCAATTTTAATCTCAAATTTTGTTCCATTTTCAATCGAATCTGCCAGACGTCTTAACTTGTCGACAAAATCTTTCTTTGGATATGTTTTTTCAATGTCTCTTTCTTGTTTCATAATTAACATCCGATTACATATCCGGTTTAGTGGATGTTGTATACCGTGATTCAAGGGACAGGAACAATTTTACTGCATTGTTACCCCTTCCGGGAAAGCCGCAGGACTTGAGATCCAGCGTTGCCAAGGATTCGCAATAGATGGTTACGGATTCACCCTGGGTGCCTTGACTCTGAAGCCCTCAGTTGGCGATTTCGTGCGCTGGGGTTCAACAGTTGGCAAACGTGTGACGAGTTCACGCGAGAAAACATTGGTGAAATAGCCAACGGGAAAGAATGCGACGACAATAAGCAAGACAACCCCCACTCATAGAGAGCAGGATAACCTATTTAGCCCTTTACCCGCTTGATGGTCCCGTTATTTAACATTCCCTGAAATTGAGATAGCAAGGCCTTTTCCTCCCTGTCGATATGACTATCATCGTGAGCCAAGTCCATGATTTTCATATACTCATCCGGTGTTACTTCAAGGTCTTGGATAGCATGATTGATAAGTTCTTTAAGCTTTGAGGCTGATTTACTCGGATTTTTCATCTGTACTGTCTCCTTGATTAAACTTTACTGGTTATTCAATTTCATTGTCATTATTTGTCCGGAATTGGACGGATCGGCAATTATCTTCTGGCAACCGATCATGCTGGTGCTGAAAACGATTTCGCCGCAGAGGCCTCGCCTGGTCCGGTAAAAGTCCCGCATTAAAAGGCACAGTTTCCTTCGATTGCAAGCATTGCAACCATGTCAGACCTCGCCTAAAAAGGAGTGTCGTTCTCTTGCAGGTCGCCAGTTTCGTTGCCAAATCGGTAAAAGGCGAATCTTGCCCGGTTTATGATTTGGCTGGTCATGTCTGCATTCAGTTCGAAATGCTGGTAACTATCTTTGTTTTTCAGGGGATTCTCCATTTTAAATTTGGAAAAACGTTTCGTAAAAGCCATAATAATACAATAAAAAGTTTTAGCAATTAGAAAATAGTGTTATTATTGTTCGAAAAAAACGAATCTAAATTTTATTACAGACCAGCTTAGTCATCATCATCATCATCTCTGTTATTTATGGGCTGTTGTGCGCCATGGCAGTCTGAACCTTGCCTCCTTCCGCCTCAGACTGGCGCCGTCAACCATTAGCTCCCAGCCAGGGAAACGTGAAGAGATATTGGGCGGCAAGCTTTTTAACCATATTGGCCGAAATCTTGGACCCACCGATCTGGGACGTCTGGTTTTCCGATATGCCGATGAAATATTCTCCATCGGTCGGGAAATGTTGGACACCGTGCGGGGTCAGGCGATAGTGGATTCGTTGTCAGTAAGGGCAGGTGTGCTGAATGTTCTGCCGAAATTGATTGCCAGCAAGCTCCTGGAGCCGGCCTTAAAGCTTGCTGTTCAGGTATGTTTGATATGTCGATGCGACTGCGGCTCTCCGACCGAGTGAGCCGGGCGTAAATTTCAGAGGGGGAGACATGAAGCAACGCGCACATGCGGCCTACCTTGAACGCGAATGATCAGAGAACAACCTTTGTCAAATCTTCTGGGCGCGCACCAAAAAAAGAGAGTCACTACTTTTAGTTATGAAATGTGCAGTTTCCCTCTGTGATACCCAAATGAAATCCAACTAAACACCGAAAAATGGCCGACTACCAGATATGGTGGTCGGCCATTTTTATGTCCACGTGGGCATCAATAGAGTGATGAGGGATGCCCTCGCGGGGGAGGGATCGAATTCGCCAGGAAAGGGTATCAAAAAGGCCTGCAGGGGAAAGGAACCCAGCCGTTCGGCGAACCATTCCGCCTTCTCTCGTGAACACCGAAGCTATCGATGGGCCACGGCGCCACCAGCCAGTCGTTGTCGCGGTGAGCATCGGGCATAATTGGAAGGCCTCGCCGGCGGTCTCCGCCATAGAACGGTATGACTTTGGGACGATGAGTATCAGGGGTCAATCAAAATTAGCATTTAGCAACTGGAAATCATACGCTTACCTTGGGTGCTACCCCAATAGTCGACCCTTCAACCCAAGGAGGAATGCCATGAAATTATCACGAGCAGCCAAAATTTTGAATCGACTACCACAAGACCCATTCGAATAAAAAATACGGTGCGATCCTACCGGGCCGTCATCGAGCGGTATATCAAAGAATTCGGTGATGGACCCGTCGACCATGTCACCCCGGAACACATCCTCACTTTTCTGAACCGACTCACCGAAGGAAATAAACCCAACACCAAATGGATCCGCTTTCTCCAACTCTCGTCCTTTTTCAATTTCGTCCGCAACAATTCGCCTTTTTCTTGACATTAGTTACAGTTATTGTAAATTGTCGACAATTAACATTTAATAAATTATTACATATGTCAGGATGACCTATCATGATAAATCAACTAACCAATAATAAACTAAATTTCTTGCGTAACGTTTCGTTTACAGAAATTGCTTATGACCAGATCCGCGAATTGATTCTATCCGGCCGTATGGATCCTGGGCAGCATATCAACGAAAATCAACTGGCCGATATGTTAGAGATCAGCAGAGCTCCGGTAAGGGAAGCCTGCCGACAGCTTCAAAAGGAGGGCCTGGTTGAGATCACTAAAAATAAAGGTACCTTTGTAAAAAATATCTCTCCTCAAGAGGCTATTGAGATTTATGAGATTCGGGTCGCATTGGAATCTTTAGCTGCCGAAAAAGCTTCAGAGAACGCTGATGAAAGCGACCTATCTCTATTGGAGGGTTGTGTTGATGAGCTTAAAGCGGCGGCTGAATCCAAAAATGAAATGGCACATTATACGGCAGCCGTTCATTTTCATCAGATCATCAGCACCATCTCAGGAAATCACAATCTGTCTGAAATGCTCGTGATCTTGCATGGTAAGATATCTTTGTTTCGCAGGAAAATGAGCGATTACTTGGGTGACGACTTGTCGATTTCTGATGAAATAGAAATCTTTGAGGCTTTAAAGAACAGAGACGGGGAAAAAGCGGCTGCAATGATGCGCAAACATATTTTGAGAGCCAAAAATCGCATAGTAGAAAAACTGGTTCAGGAAAAAAATAAAAATCAGGATGGTTAGAAAAGAGGGGCGATGCCAATGGCTATCACCAATGTAACCGCTTTGATCGCAGAGGATATCCATAAGCGCTTCGGAGAGCTTGAAGTGCTCAAGGGGGTCTCAGTGACCGCCGCCAACGGCGACATCATTTCTATTATCGGCAGCTCGGGATCCGGCAAGAGCACATTTCTGCGCTGCATCAATTTTCTTGAAACCCCCAACTCTGGACGGATCGTTGTGGGTGGCGAAGAGATAAGGGTCAAGACCGACGGTAGTGGAAGAACTGTGGGCGTAGACCGCAAACAGATCGATCGTATAAGGATGCAGTTGGGTATGGTGTTTCAAGGTTTCAACCTATGGTCCCATATGACGGTGCTGCAAAATGTCATGGAAGGGCCGGTTCATGTGCTCAAACGATCCAAGAAGGCGATTTCCGAGGAGGCCATGGAACTTCTATCCAAGGTGGGCATTGCCGATAAGCACGCAAGCTACCCGTCCGAGCTTTCCGGCGGCCAGCAGCAGCGGGTCGCCATTGCCCGTGCCCTGGCCATGAAACCGGCGGTTCTACTGTTTGATGAACCTACTTCGGCGCTTGATCCGGAACTGGTGGGAGAAGTGCTTAAAGTCATCGAAGGGTTGGCGGCCGAGGGGCGGACCATGATCGTGGTCACACACGAGATGGGGTTTGCCCGAAAGGTTTCGACTTCAACCATTTTCTTGGATCAAGGGATCATTGAAGAGCAAGGCCCCCCAGAACAGGTTTTTTCAAATCCGATTTCACAACGTTGTCGTCAATTTCTATCAACCGTGCTCTGATGGCAGGCAGATTATCGACGCCCCAGGAGCGAAACAACCCATGAAAAGGAGAGGGACTATGAAGAAATGTTCAAAGTTATTTCTGGCTGCCTTTACACTGTGGGCGTTTGTAGGGACAGGCTCTGTGGCTGCAAAGGATTACAATTCAATTAAGATCGCCACCGAAGGAGCCTATGCACCCTATAATTTCAAGGATGCAGGAGGGAACTTAGTGGGTTTTGAAGTCGATCTATATGCAGAGCTCTGCAAGCGAATGGGAAGCAAATGCACCATTGTTGAGCAGGCTTGGGACGGAATCATTCCCTCTCTGGTTGCCGGAAAGTATGACGCCATTATGGCGGGTATGTCCATTACCGAAAAGCGGCAGGAGGTGATTTCTTTTTCAAAGCCTTACATCTACGAACCGATAATTTTCGCAACCACCAAAGATAGCGCACTGGCTGGTTTCAATACGGAATTAACGAATATAACACTGGCTGACCTCAATGTAGAAGAAAAAGCAGTATTCGAAAAACTGGATGCGGCCTTGCAAAACAAGAAGGTCGGTGTGCAGGTGTCGACCACCCATGAAAACGTCATGAACACAATGCTTCCCAAGGTCAAACTTGCCTCTTATGATAAGATGGACAACGTAATTCTAGACTTGACTGCCGGTCGGATTGATGCCTGTTTATCCTCACTGAGTTATCTCAAGCCACTGCTCGACACGCCAGAGGGCAAGAATCTTGTGCTGATTGGCCCGCAGATGACCGGAGGCCCTCTTGGCCCGGGCGTAGGTGTCGGTATCCGCAAGGAAGACGCCAATTTGGTTGAGATGTTCAATAAAGCAATTGACGAGATGATCGCTGACGGCACTCTGGGCAAGTTGGCTGTTAAATGGTTTGGTTTTGACGGTTCGCCGAAAGAATAGTTCATTGTCCATTATAGTCCTTGCCAAGCGATGATCCTAAACGACACATAAGTGCTGCGGTGGATTTTCATATCTGAATAGTCTCACGGGTGTTAACCTGTCGGGATAACACCCGTTTCATTTTTGTAAGTTGCTTTTGATAGACACAAGGAACTGGAATTCCACGATTTCGTGAGCCATTACTTTCCCACAATGAGGGTATGGATTTAACCAATGGACTTTTCCTTACTTGGCTGGGGTAATGCTGGCTGGGGTGACGAGTTTGTGCTCGGTATGTTGATGACATTTACTGTGGCCACCTGCGCTTTTTTGCTCAGCCTGGTTTTTGGAACCATTTTCGCCGCTGCAAAACTATCCAGTTTCTGGTTGCTTCGCCTTGTTGGAGAAATTTACACTACCATGCTCCGAGGGATACCCGAGCTTCTGGTGATTTATCTTGTCTTTTTCGGCAGCGGTATGTTTCTCCGTACTATTGCCAAAGGACTTTTCGGCTTTGAGGGCTACATTGACCCGCCGGTTTTCATCGTAGGCGTATTTTGTATCGGACTCAGCGCCGGGGCTTACTCAACCGAGGTTATCCGGGGAGCCGTATTGACGATTCCCAAGGGAGAGGTTGAGGCCGCCAAAGCCATGGGTATGAGTACCACATTGCGTTTCCGCCGTATCCTGGTTCCCCAGGCCGCCCGTTTTGCCTTGCCGGGCCTTGGTAATATCTGGCAATTTACGCTTAAGGAAACATCCCTGATTTCCATTGTTGGTCTGGTCGAGATCATGCGCGCCGCAGCCTTTGGTGCGGTTTCCACAAGGCAGCCGTTCACGTTTTATATTACGGCATTTATTCTGTTTCTTTTTCTTGCCTCTGTCTCCAACAGGGGATTTCTCATGGCCGAGAAATGGGCCAGTCGTGGCGTGCGGAGATAACCGATGGATTTTGAACTGATTGCCGAGTCCTTCCCTAAACTTCTCTCAGTCGTGGATGAAACCATGATCTTGGCGGTGGTTTCCGTCACCATCGGTTTTTTCCTGTCCATTCCATTGGCCGTTGCACGGTTATCCAAATCCTGGATTCTGTCGACCATGGCCCGGGGTTATGTCTATATTTTTCGATCCACACCGCTGCTGGTGCAGATCTTTTTGATTTACTATGGGTCAGGGCAGTTTCGATCATTCTTTGAGCAGATCGGCTTCTGGGTTCTCTTTAGGGAGGCTTGGTTCTGCGCCATCCTTGCTCTGACGTTGAACACAACCGCCTATACCAGTGAGATTATCCGGGGTGGTATCGAATCTGTATCTTGGGGTCAAATCGAGGCTGCTCGTTCGGTGGGTATGTCCGGCCTTTTGCTGTTTCGCCGCATCGTTTTTCCGGTGGCCATTCGTCAGGCGCTGCCTGCGTATGGCAATGAGCTGATCCTGATGGTCAAAGCCACTTCTCTGGCCTCTACTATCACTATTATCGAGCTTACCGGCATGGCCCAAAAAATCATTGCGGCTACCTACCGGCCGGTGGAGGTTTTTATTATTGCTGGCACTATCTACCTGTCGATCAATTTTCTCATCAGCCGAGGTCTCTTGGTTACAGAAAATTGGCTCAACCCGCATCTGCGCGAACGTAAACCTGAAAACGCACTGATGGATGCCAAAGCAAGATAATCTTGGGATAGACGCTGGCCGACAGTGCAGCTTATCCGAGGCTATCGGTGGGGAGTTGTGAATGAAACGAACGTCGCCGGATGTGATTGTTATCGGGGGAGGAAATATTGGAGCGGCGACAGCCTTCGGGCTGTCCAAACTGGGTGTTGCCGTGGCTTTGATCGATGAGGGCGATATGGCACTGCGCGGTGCCCGGGGCAATTTCGGATTAGTCTGGTTTCAGGGAAAAGGGGTAGGAATGCCGCCCTATGTGGACTGGTGTCTTGAGGCGATCCGGAAATGGCCCGATTTTGTAAATGAATTGGAAGAAAGAACCGGACTATCCCTGAATTACTCTAAGCCCGGTGGCCTCGAAGTTTGCATCGGCGAAGCCGAGTGCACCGCGCTTCAGCAGGGGTTGAACGCCTTGCGTCGGCAGACCACCACCTACCCATACGATTGTGAGTTCATCGATCGCCAGGCGCTGCAGTCTATGATTCCGCAGATGGAACTGGGCTCGGCGGTTCTGGGCGCCACCTATTGTCCTCACGACGGACACGTCAATCCTCTGGCCCTGTTGCGCGCGTTGCATGGTGCTTTTCAAGCGGCAGGCGGGAATTATTTCCCTGGGCACAAAGTAACCGATATCCTCCACGACGGATGTGTTTTTAAGGTGCATACCCAAAAGGAGTTGTTCCGCGCACCCCGCATCGTATTGACAGCCGGTTTGGGAATCCCCCCCCTGGCGGAGATACTTGGAATGAAAATTCCGGTGGGACCTGAACGGGGTCAAATCCTGGTTACCGAGCGAGTGCGTCCAGCGCTGCCATATCCCTTGGGCTCCATACGACAAACCGCGGAAGGCAGTTTCCTTTTTGGAAGCTCCAACGAGCCGGTGGGCTTTGATACCTCCGTAAGCATTCCTGTCATGCGCGCTATCGCCCAAAGGGCGCGGGCGACTTTTCCCTGTCTGGGAAACCTGCGCATTGTTCGTACTTGGGCTGCTTTGCGGCCGCTGATGCCCGATGGTTTTCCTGTGTACGAAGAATCAAAAAAATATCCGGGTGCCTTTGTGCTCACTTCGCACAGCGGGGTCACCTTGGCCAGTGTCTATGCCGAACATATTCCCCGTTGGATCATCAGTGGCCAAAAACCAGAGGTGTTGGAAGCCTTCACTTCCAGGAGATTTCATGTTCAAAAGAATTGACGACAGCAATTTGAAAGGGGTGAAACTCACCATTGAGGGAAAGAAGATTACCGCACCCGCTGGGAGCAGCGTGGCCGCGGCTATGTTGACTGCCGGGTTCGTCTATGTCCGCACCACCCCTGTCAGCGGAGCGCGGCGGGCCCCTTTTTGTATGATGGGAACCTGTTTTGACTGCCTGGTGGAGATAGACGGGATCCCCAACCGGCAGGCATGCCAAACCACTGTGCGTCAGGGGATGCGCGTAAAGCTGCAGCAAGGCGCCAGAAAGATCCGCCCATGAACGCCAATTACGATCTTATCATTATCGGGGCGGGTCCCGCTGGAATGACCGCTGCACAGCAGGCAGTAAAGTTTGGGCTCTCCGTGATGGTTTTGGAAGAAACACCTCATCCTGGCGGCCAGATGTATCGCAATATCGAACAGGTGGAACCGCAGGTAAATGCTATCCTTGGGAAGGGTTACGCGCACGGTAGAATCCTTGCGCAGCGTTTCCGCCAAGCCGCCTCGAACTACGTATCTGAAGCGATGGTCTGGCAGATCGATGCAGACCTGAGCGTTTGCTATTCTGTCCGGGGCAATGCCCGGCAGGTAAAGGGTAAGCGGATTCTTATCGCCACAGGTGCAAAGGAGCGCCCCTTCCCCATTGCCGGGTGGACCCTACCGGGAGTAATGGCCGCCACGGCAGCCGATGTTATGCTAAAAGCGGACGGTATCATACCCTCCGGGGAAATTGTTCTGGCAGGCAGCGGTCCGCTTTTGCTCTTGACTGCCAGCCGCTTGCTGCGGGCGGGCGCATCGGTCAAAGCACTTCTGGACACCACACCACATTCCAACTTTATTGGGGCTATACCTTGCCTACCCAAAGCCTGTTTAGCACCGGAGTATCTCCTTAAGGGCTTGGCCCTGAAATGGGTCATCCGACACAACCGGATTCCCGTCTATCGCAATGTAAAACGTCTTGAGGCTGTGGGTTCGGAAACCGTCCGATGGATCAGATTTTCCGGCAACGGGCAGGTTCGAGAGCTAAAAGTAGATACGTTGCTGCTGCACAACGGTGTTGTGCCCGACACCCAGCTCACCAGCTTGCTGAAATGCGAACATCAATGGGATTCAATCCAGCGCTACTGGCAGCCGGTCACAGATGTTTGGGGTAATACGTCCGCAGCGGGAATTGGCGTTGCAGGTGACACAGCGGGTATAGCTGGCGCTAGGGCAGCGGAGGCTGCAGGACATCTGGCAGCCCTTGAAGCGGCCTGTGCTTTGGAGCGTATTTCCGTGAGGGAACGTAACCGAAAAGCCGCTATTTTCAAGAGACGTCTCGCTCGGGAGCGGGCAGTTCGACCATTTTTGGATCGCCTGTTTTCTCCGCGACGCGAGTTACTGATACCAGAGAATGATGAAACCGTTGTTTGCCGTTGTGAAGAGGTCACTGCCGGACAGATCCGCCAAGCGCTGGAGCTAGGAGCTGTGGGGCCCAACCAACTCAAAACCCAAACCCGCGTCGGTATGGGGCTCTGCCAGGGACGCATGTGCGGATTAACTGTATCGGAGATGATCGCTGATCATTCCCAAATGGATGTTCCCCAAGTGGGTTATTTCCATGTACGCCCTCCTATCAAGCCGGTGACGGTGAATGAGCTTGCCGATTTAGAACTACACTTTTAATATCGGCCTGACCCTTTGAAATTGCTCCTGATGATAGGAAATTTTTTTATCGAACATATGCCCTGGGCTGCCGGAAAACGACGCATGACCACGGCCTATGGCTTTTTAGCCACGTGGGCCAGCATGCTGCCGTGGAAACAGGTCGCCGAATTGTTCAATTGTTCCCGGGGAACCGTATGTTCCGCTGATCACCACGTCGTTAATTTTGCTCTGCAAAATAGAGATCTTTCCGATCTAACCGTAATCGGTATCGATGAAATCTCGCGTAAACGCGGGCATCAGTACCTGACCAATGTTTACGATCTTAAAACCAGCACCTTGATATGGAGTGCACCGGGCCGAAGCAAAGACACGTTGGCTGAATTTTTCAAGTTTATAGACCTCAAGGCTGCCTCCGGTTAAAAGGTGTCTGTTGCGACATTTGGCGTCCATATATCGAGGTCGTTCAACAGTACGCACCCAATGCGACAATCGTTTTCGACAAGTTTCATATCGTCATTCATTTGATGAGTGCCGTGGACCAGTTTCGTCGGGATGGAGTCCGTAAAAAGGGAAAAGATCACAAAGACCTGGTGACACATACCCGTTTCATTTGGTTGAAAAATCCCTGGGTTGAAGGTCTAAATACCAAGGCCAAGGTAGTCAGTCACATAGATTACGGATATCGCTCAACTCACATGTATATTGCTGCTCTTTACCACTGTCTTGAAGACCTTCAAATGCCCAAACTTTTGCACCGATTTGTGTTACGAACCGCTCTATTTTTACCTATTTTTTATGTAAAACATACCACAATCTGAGTATAAAATTACACGACGACCGATTGCCACGCAGTGGCAATCCCAGAAGGCGCTTTAATTATTGCCTTTTTGCCAATATTTATTGCCACACTTCTGCAGCATAATTCTTGCATAAGCGTGGAGTATGCGTAGAAGATACTCATAAATGCAAGGAAAAGGAAAAATCGCCTTTGCTGTTATTTAAGAGAGATGTTGTTCGATGCGAGGCCAAAATAAATCACACTTCTGGAGTATTATTTGACAGTGTGCAAGAATGGGAGTTTAATATTGATCAGGCGATAAGTGGAATCGGTTGCTCAAAGTTTCCATGTTCAATGCCGTCTTGTTCCGATCACCGCCATAGTTGCCTGAAATATTCTGAGTTGACCTCCCTGCCCACCGAACAGCAATCGTAACCAGTCGCCAAAACAAATTCAATTTTCCTCCATCATCTTTGCCGGTGAAAACCATGATAAGGTGTTTTCAGAAGATTCCGATACGAAGCCTCTAAGGGATATTTATGCTCCTTAGAGGCTTTTTGGTTGCTTAATTTAACTCGTTGTTACCGCATTTAAAGATCGTTTATAGCTAGTGTCGATCCAGAAACAGCACTTTTGAGTTCTCATCGCCGACAAAAAAAATGAGTGCTCCTTCACGACTACGTACTTACGACAATGGCCGCACTGCTTTATGGACATATGCACATATAGAACCCTTTTCGCGCGCACCGATCCATTGGGTTGCTGCGCCGAACGAGAAATCCCGTTTTTAAACAGGCGCCAGCTTCTTGCGCGCCATCGTTAGCAAGTTGGCGGCGACAATCGACGACAATACATAGCACTTGAAAGAACGAAACCCTTTCCAGGTGCAGCGGGTCAGACCGAAGCCGCGCTTGAGCCAGGAGATGCCCGATTCGATTCCGGCTCGAAACTGTCTGAGTTTCTTGTATACGTACTCGCTGCGGCACATGTCCGTTTCTTTCAGGCCGCGCTTTTTGGCAAAGCAGACGTCCTTGATGTTTCGCGCTTTGGCCTTGGCCAGGTTGTCCTTGGAAGCAAAACCGCCGTCCAAAGCGACTTTCAACGGGTACCGACCGTAAATCTGCTGTTGGCGATCCAGCATCTGTTCCACCAGCTCGCTGTCGGCGGGGTTGCCTTCAAGCACCACGCAATCCAGGATCAGGTTGGAGGCGCCGCCGGTCAGGCAGATTTTATGGCCATAGTAGGTATCCCGCTTGTCCTTGACGATGATGTCGGTGTGCTCTTCGAAAATCGAGACCACCTTTTGATCGGCGGGAACGCTTTCGCCCTGGATGACACGCCGAAAGGTCTGGTCGTAGACCTTTTGGGCCAGATCGCCATAGTGTTGGATGTCGTTGAGCAATGCCAACGATTCGATGCTTGCCGAATGATGCCTGAACAACCGCTTTTCGGCCTGCAAACTGTAACCGATGGTCTTTTGGGTGACGTTGAGCAGGTCCTTGTACAAGGCAAGGCGTTTGTTCATTGTCTTGGCATACTGGATGCCGACCATTCTGCGCTTGGCACGGCGCTGGTGGTCGGTGAAGACCACCTGGATGCCCAGATCGTCACGGGTTTTGTACAGCAAGCGGGTCAACACCCGGACGCAGTCGAAAAGCTGGATGGAGTCAAAGGGTTTGTGGATATTGGTTTCGACCACGGTACAATCGATGCGGGCCTTTCGTCCTTTCTCGATGTTTTCTTGTTCGGCGTGGGCCAACAGGTCCTGCGAAATGCGCTGCCAGGTGTCCGGACAAATCCTTTTGACGTTCGCATTGAGTGCGGATTTACCGAATCCTTTATCGGCGATGCCGATTCGGCAAAACCGCCGCAAGGCCCGGGAATCGGAGATATGAAAAGACAGCTGTTCATAAGTGAAGTCGAAAAGCCGCATAACGACCGCCGCCCGGAGCACCTGTTCGGCGCTCATGCCTTCGGCCCCTGTGTTTCGTTTTCTGACCTTGCCCTCATTGAGGTCTTGAAGAACATATCCGCAAATGGTAGGCGTACGATCGATGATCTGGCTGATGAGCTCCAGTTCCACTTCCTGGGGATGACCGGAAACAGGTTCGATCAGCGGCATTTGTTTTTGTTGTTTCTTGCGCATTTTGTGTTTGGCCTTTTTGTTTTTATTGTAGTGTTATTAGGTACTTGGGAAAATACCTTATACTACAATAGATGAGAAAAAGCCAGCATAAAATGCGCATTTTTTATTTATATCAAACGGTTAGTAGCCCCGGATGGACACTAGCTATTGGAGAGGTGAACCATGCGAAGATACATAGTTTCAGGGGTGTCAATATTGGTGTTTTTAAGTTCATCTTTGTTTGGCCAGCCGTGTTTTGTTAGCGGCGGTTTGAAAATGTTCTATTTTCGGCGATTTAAAATTGCATGATCCAATCAATGAGGATTTTGGTTGCCGGAACCCACTCCGAGTGAGCCCGGCAACGTTTTCACACAACCATCATAATTCGATTTGTTCCTTCATCCGGAAGCTTTTTCCCTGAATGAGAACGGTTTCGGCATGGTGCAGCAACCGGTCGAGAATAGCCGACGTCAGCGTGCTGTCGTTGTTGAAAATTTCCGGCCAATCTTTGAAGGCGCGATTGGATGTGATGACAAGCGCGCCTTGCTCGTAGCGCTGGCTGATGACCTGGAACAGAAGGTCGGCCCCGGTCTTGTCGATGGGTAGAAAACCCAGTTCGTCGAGGATCAATAGTGATGGGCGAGTATATTTTTTCAGTTCCTGTTTCATCCTTCCCGCCGCCTGGGCCGCCGAAAGCGTGTTGATCACATCGATGGCGGTGGCAAACAGCACCGTATACCCCTTGAGGCAGGCCTCGTAGCCCAGGGCGGACGCCAGATGGCTTTTGCCGAGTCCCACGCCACCCAAAAAAATGACATTGGCCGGCTGCTTGACGAACTGCAACCGGAACAGTTGCTGAACCTGAAGGCGGTTGATTTTTTTTGGCCAAGTCCAATTGAACTGGTCCAGTGTTTTAATCACCGGAAAGCGTGCCTGGTTGATGCGACGTTTGGTGGAACGATCTTTTCGCAGCGCCGCTTCGCCGTCGGCCAGTTTTTCCAGATAGTCTTCGTGCGACCAACTGTTTTTGGCGGCCTGTTGGGCCAGCGGATGATACTGCTCACGCATAAACGGCAGTTTCAGGTATTTGAGATTGAGTTCAAGGGGAGGGTCCGGGAGTTGCGTGTCGGTCATGATCTCTCCTTTTGGTAGATGCTCAGATCAGGCGATTCCACCGTCAGTTCCAACAGATCTTCGCGGCGGGTCAGATGCAAGGCGCCGGGTTTTGGCAGACAGCGTGTGCGCTGTTCGAGCAGGTTGGCAATATACTCGCAGGAAAAGGCCTGGAAGGTGAAGGCGTCTTCCAGCGCCCGGGCGACCCCTTCGGGATTGTAAATCTCGCTCAAGGCCACGATTTTTTGGATGTGATGAAACGGGTTCATACGGCGCTGTTCGAGCTTTTGATAATATTGCCCGGCCTTTGGCGACAGGGCTAAAAAGCGCATGACGATGTTCTGTTCACGGGCCTTCTTGCGCCAGAGCAACAGCTGTTTGGGGTGATCCGGATCCTCGATATCCTGGTAGCGGTCATAGCTGCGCGCATGGCGGGCGATCAGCTGGTTGTCATGATAGAGGCAGATCCGGTCGGGGTAGGTTTTCAACGTCAGTTGTCGGCCGGCATACTCGGCCGGCACCGAGTAGCGGTTGGCATCGAGCGCCACGCGGAACTGGCTCGATGCCCGGACCTGGGAGACGGTGGCAATGTCGAAGCGGTGATGGGGCAACGGGTTGAGATAGGCCCGCTCATTTTCGAAACGCACAATCGGCTGCTGGCGGGTCTCGCCGTGGATGCGCACGTTGGCCACCGTGTCGAGCCAGTGCCGGGCTGCCGGATGAATCGCGGTAAAATCGGAGATATCCAATCCGGCCAACAGGTTCTTTTTGACATAGCCGACACCGTTTTCCACACGCCCTTTTTCGTTGCCCTTGCCCACATTGCAGGCCGCGATGGTAAAACCGTAATGAGTGGCAAAGTCCAGGTATTTGGGGTTGAACACCGGCGCCGTTCCCACAATGCGCTTGAGCACGGCACTTTTAAGATTGTCGACCATGATTCGTTGGGGAACCCTGCCGAAGAACTCAAAGGCGTTTTGATGACAACCCAAAAAATGCTCCATGGTTTGGGAGACGCTAAACTCGACATACATCAACCGGCTGTAGCAAAGGACCATGACGAAGAAGCTGAGCCGTCTGCGGGTAGAGCCGACATTCACGGACCCAGAAGAGCCCCAATCGACCTGCGCGCACTCCCCCGGAGCAAAGGACAAGGTGAGAAAGGCGCGGGTCTTGGGCGGTCTGACCTTGCGGACATACTCCTTGACGATGGAATACCCGCCCTCAAAGCCCTGCTCGCGCAGGCGTTGAAGAACCTGGATTGCCGTGTAGGGATGGGCTTGGAGCAGGCGGACAATATCGCTTTTGAAAGGATCGAGCTTACTGGCTCGCGGGGAACTTTGTCTGGGTCTGAACCGTGTTCGGTCGAGCCATTTTTTGACGGTTCTCGCGTCCATGGCCAGTTCCCGGGCGATCTGTTGTGCCGTCAACCCGTCGTGTTGGTTCAGATGCCTGATTTTGCTGAAAAGGGCGTAATCGATCATTGTCTGCCCTCCCCGAGGTGCTTGAAGATCTGTTCAACGGATTGGAGGGTGCCGGTCTGCCGGATCGGTTCGGCGTCGATGGCCAGGACCTGAACCAAGGGTTTTCGATAGGCAATCAGGCCGAGGCTGATTAATTCGTTGCGGATTTGGCGGATTGCCTGCTCATCCATGCCCAGGCGCCGGGCAAGGGTTTGTGTGGAATAATAGCTCATGCCATTTGCATCGGCGACCGTCACCAGAAACAGATACAAGGCCGCCGCCCGGTGCGTGCAGCGGTCGATGTAATGTTCGCTGACCAACCGGTGATCGAGCCAGCTGAACTGTCTGGGGATTTTACGGATACGATCTGGGTAAATGGGATGCTTGGTTACCATGGCGGCCTCCTTCACATTGAGGGTTAAGGATATCGTCGCCAAATTGTTGCATGCGACGGGCGGCCATGGCGATGTCATCTTGTAACGCACATCCGGTTAATTGGGCAATAATGCCAATTAAAACGGAAGGTTGTCGCGTTAAGAGATCTTGTAACGCATGGTTTGCAAAATCGCTATTATTGTCAATTGTTTCAAAAGGTTGTTGGATTAAGGGATCTTGTAACGCATCGGAGGTGATTTTCGGTTTTCGGAGCCGGTAGCCAGGGTTGTCGTCTCGCCAGCGTTGAACCCGCTGCACATTCTCCGGACCGCTAAAGTAATCGCGGTTGTCTGGTTTTTGGAGCCATCGCCTCTGACTGGCGGCCTTGCTTGCCTTACGGCATTCAGGCCTATGGCAGTATTTTTGCCGATCTCTATTTCGTGGATCGGGAACGAATAAGATCAGGCAATGACGGCATTTTTTACGTTTAATCCCTGGCATCGGTCGCGGCCCTCCTGCGTACCAATGATACAGGAATTGAGATCGGTTTGGATAATCGGGTACGGCAAGAAAATGATAGAAGAAAAAGAGAAGAAGATCGTTTTAAATTTACATAATGGAAGAAAATAGCCGGGGAAGGACTTGGACTATTTCAAACCGCCAGGAAGAAGACAGTTTTAGAACGCCGCTGGCAACATACAGTTACGTTAATGGTTTAACTATCCTTTAAGTCATATCCGAAACCGTTCCTGTGTGCTTTGCTCAGCTTGACGGAGCTGAGACACGGGCAACAGTTTCTTTTGTGACCTTGAAAACTTTGTCATCCCGATGATTTAAAGGTCATGGCCAAAAGCTCCACCGGATGAACTGCATTGACTGGGCTGGCAATACGAGAGAGATGGTCGCGGATCTGGAGCAGGCAGCCAGGACAGGGGGAGGCGGCCAGATGGGCGCCGGTTTCCGCAATGGCCTCGGCTTTTGAGCGGCCAAGCTTGTTGGCAAGATACGTATTTTTCAGGGCGCCGAGCCCGCTGCCCCCGCAGCAGACCTGGGCGTCTTCCATTTCAGAGAGGACCAGTCCCGGAATCCTGGAAAGAAGATCTCGCATTTCTTGGGAAACATGCATCCCGTGGTTCAGATGGCAGGGATCGTGGATGGTGAAGCTTCTGTTGACGGGTATGGCACCCAGCCGCAGGTCCGGCAGATCCTGAAGGAAATCGATGATGTCGTGGACGCGGCCGGGAAGACGTTCGGGTCTATACCGGTAATTGCTTTTTTCCCCAAGCATTTCCGAGTAATCGTTTTTCAGGGCATTGCCGCAGGTGGCGCAGATGGTGATGATGGGATCGGTACCCTCCAGAGAGATCAGGTTGGTTTCAGCCGTTTTACGGGCAATATCGGGATGCCCGCCCATGAGAGCAGGGGCCCCGCAGCATGTCTGAGCGTGAGGGATCCGTACCGTGAATCCGTTCTCGCAAAGAACTCTGACGGCGGCCGATGCAGGGCCTAAGTCGGCATAACCGAAAAAGCAGCCCGTGTAGAGGATGACGCTTCCCCTGGGGCGGATGCCGGAAGGCGGCTCCATCTGGTCCGGAAATCGTGAACTGAAAGATTTTAGGCTGATCTGGGGAATTTTCCTTCCCGCAATGATTTCCGGTAGAAACAGGGGCAGATGTCGAGCGGTCGACGCGTGGCCCATCATAAACAATCGCTGCAACCGTGCCGCCAAAGCTGTGACTGCATAGAGTGCATGACGGTTGGAGAGGATCATTTTCAAGATTATCCGCTCCAGGAGTCTGCCGGGATGAGAGGTTTTCCGGATCGACCAGGTCTTCTCCCAGCGAATGTGCTGGGCGCTTTCCACGCCCTTGGGGCAGACGTTGGAACAGGCCAGGCACTGGAGGCAACTATCCATGGACTCCTTGAACCTCGGTCCCGGAGACAAATCCCCGCATTCCCTGGCCCGGATAAGATCCAGACGCCCCCTGGGTGAAAAGGTCTCTATCCCCAGGTGGCGGTAGGATGGGCAGGCATGGAGACACCGTCCACAACGCTCACATTGCGCCTCCTCCCGCGCAACTATCTCCATTTTCATCAGAAACCACTTTTCCCAGGGTTAAGGATGTGATGAGGATCAAGAAGGGTTTTCAACTTTTTTCCAAGATCTGTTTCTGCAGTTGATAATTCATGATCCACGAAAGCGCTTTTCTCAATGCCGATACCATGTTCGCCAGACAAGGTGCCGCTGATGGAAAGGATGAATCGGCACATCTCTGCTTCGGCCGTGGTAAATGCTTGTTTTTGTCTGGCATCGTCTGGATCGTAAATAAACATGGGATGGAGGTTACCGTCACCGGCATGACCGATGAGCACCATCTCCAGGCTGTGGGTCCTGGCAATCTCCTGGAGGCCGCGGACGCCTCGGCTCAACTGCGACAGAGGCACGCTGAAATCCAGGGTCTGCATGAAGGTTACAGCCCTGGCCAGGGCAGCGGTTCCGCCTTTACGCGCTTTCCACAGAGCCTCACGCTGGCGCTCATCCTCGGCCAGTATAAAATCAAGCGCCTTGCTCTCCATGCAGATGGTCTTGACCGTTTCCTGGCTCCGGTTGATGGATTCGGTGTATCCATCGAACTCCAAAAGCAGAGCGGCACCCGCAGATGGCGGAAATTCGAGCCCGTACACAGTCGAAACCGCCCTTAGAAATCCGTCATCCATGAGTTCCATAGAGGACGGAACCAGGCCTTTCCGAATAATGTCAAAGACGGCCATGGCTGCCTTCTCAACCGTATCGAAGTAGGCGAGGGATGTTTTAATGGCTTGAGGGGCCGGAATCAGGCGCAGTGTCATTTCCGTGATAACACACAACAGACCTTCGCTGCCGCAGAAGGCACTTTTAAAATCAAACCCGGTGACACTTTTGATGCATCGGTTGCCGGTCCGGATGATCTGCCCGTCCGCCAGGACAACGGTCATCTCCATGATGTAATTCCGGGTAACCCCGTATTTCACGCCACTTGCGCCGCCCGCGTTGGTGGCGACATTGCCGCCGATGGTACAATAGTCGGCAGATGTTGGGTTGGGTGGGTAGAACAGCGCGTGCTTCGCGACTGCGCGCTGAAGGTCACCGGTGATGACGCCGGGCTGTAGGACCACCAATCTGTCTTCGGTGGAAATCTCGAGGATTCTGTTCATGCGCGTCATGGCCATGACAATGCCCCCTTCCAGGGGAACGGGGCCGCCGGTAAGAGAGGTTCCCGAGCCTCTGGGCGTTACCGGAATCCTGTGGTCATGGGCAAGGGCAAGGATACGAGCAACCTCGTCCGTGGTCTCGGGAAGCACGACAAGCTCGGGTAAAGCCCTGGCAAAGAGATCAAAAGAATAACTGTTCAGATCTTCCGGGCTGGTAAGGCAACGCTCTTTTCCGAGGATGGCTTCAAATTCTCTGACAAGCGAAGCCTTTATGTCAGATTTTCTCATAGCGTCCTATAAAAGCTTCGATTCGGTCCATGGCTTTTTCCAAAACGGCTCTACTACGGGTACAGGCAATCCGGATACAACCCTCCCCGGACTCACCGAAAGCGTATCCCGGAACCACAACCACCTTCTCCTCTTGAAGGAGCCGGATGGCGAATTCCCGGGATTGCCGAGTGATTTGGCTTATATCGGCGAACACGTAGAAACTGCCCCCGGGGTGCGCAACCCTGACGCCGTCGACAGCATTCAGCCTGGAACAGACAAGTTCAACACGGGCAGCGAATCTGTTTTTCATCTGCTCCACAACCGACGGATCCATGTCGAGGGCAGCAATGGCTGCCCGCTGGCCGATGCTACTGGCGCACGACGTGGAATAGTTCACCACTTTGAGCATTTGTTCGATAATAGTCCGTGGGCCGTAACAGTATCCGATTCGCCAGCCGGTCATGGCATAACTTTTTGAAAAGGATTTGATGACCAGGGTACGTTCGGCCATTCCCGGTCGGGTATATATCGATTCGAAAGGCGGTTCATAGAGGATGCGATCATAGACTTCGTCGGACAGGACAAAGAGATTGTGTTTGATGGCGATTTGTGAAATGCGGTCGAGGACGTCTCCCGGAATGACCGCGCCCGTGGGATTATTGGGAGAATTGAGAATCATTACTTTGGTCTGCGAGGTAATCGCTTTTTCCAGATCTGTGGGACGGGGTACAAACCGGTCCTCAAACCTGGTGCGGGCTTTGACTGCTACGCCTCCTGCAAAGGTGATATGGGCCATGTAATCTGGGAAATGGGGTTCCACGAGGAGAACACCATCGCCTTGTTCGAGAATGGTTCTCAGAGCTGCCGTGAGCGAACCCATACCACCATGGGTTATCAGAACCGATGAAGGCCTGACCCGGGTTCCGGTTTCGGCGGTTATGGTCGTGGAAAGTTTTTCAAGTAGCTCCGGGTCTCCCTGAGACGGGGTATAATGGGTGTGCCCGTTTCTTGCGTCTTCAAATGCCTTTTCCGTAACCGAGGTGGGCGTATTAAAATCAGGTTCACCGATACCTAAGGAGATCACGCCTTCCATCGGAGCTGCCATGCCTGCCATTTCCCTGATGACACTGTATCTGAGATCACGTATGCTTTTTGACATTGTTGGTGTTTGCATAAATACCTTTATACGTAGCCGAGAAGTTTAGGAATTAATAGGATAAGCCATGGAAAATAGGTGACCACAAGCAGGACACCGAACTCCACCAACAGGAAGGGGATGACAGCGCGGACAATCACTGAAAAATCGATGCCTGTAACCCCGCATACCACGAATAGACAGACCCCCAAAGGCGGTGTGAGCAGCGCTACTACAAGGTTCAGGACCATGACCAATCCGAAATGAAGGGGATCGATGCCCACGGTATTGGTTACCTGGAGGAGCGTAGGAGCCAGGATGATTATGGCGGCGCCGCCCTCGAGAAACATCCCGATGAAAATCAGAAAGAGATTGATCAACATGAGGATGACATAAGGGTTGCTGGTCAGGGAAAGCAAGCCCTGGGCAATTTTGGTGGGAATCTGTTCCGACGTAAGTACCCAGCTGAAAATATTTGCCATGCCGATGATGAGCAGCAGAACGGCAGTGGTGATGCCGCTCTGGATGAACACGTCGGCCATATCTTTGAAAGATAGCTCCCGATAAACGAACATCCCAAGGACAAAGGCATAGAGCACTGCCACCGCTGCAGCTTCCGTAGGTGTGAACACTCCTCCAAGAATGCCGCCGAGAATGATGAGCGGAGCCAGCAGAGCAGGGATGGCGGCAACAAATTCTTTCCAGATGATCAAAGGACTCAAGGGCATGGTTTCTTTAGGAAATGAATATCGGATGGCCATAACATAACTGAGAACCATCATGGATAAGCCGAGAAGGATGCCTGGGATTATACCGGCTGCAAACAGTCCGCCGATTGATATGCCTGTCGTAACCCCCATGATTACCATGAGGATCGATGGAGGAATAATGGGACCCACGGTTGAGGATGCCGCGGTTACGGCTGCACTGAAGCCGGGTGGGAAGCCTTTTTTGATCATTCCTGGCACCATAATGGTACCCATGGCAGCAGAGTCTGCCACGGCGGATCCGCTGATCCCGCCGAAAAACATAGACGCCAGAATATTGGTGTGGGCAAGACCTCCAGGAACCCGTCCCACAAGAACATTGGCAAAATCGATAAGCCGCTGTGTGGTTCCGCCCCGGTTCATCAGTTCGCCGGCGAGAACGAAAAACGGAACTGCCATCAGGGGGAAAGAGTCAATTCCGGTAAAAAGCCTCTGGGTCATAACAACCAGGGGGACGTCGCCGATAACCAATGCGGTCAGGGACGTGATGCCAAGACAGAAGGCCACGGGAAAGCCGAGGACTAGAGTTATCAGAAAAACGGCACATAGTGTTGCTATCATGATTTGAGTCTCTTGCAGACCTGGGAGGTACCGGATTATTCCAGCACGGTATCTGCTGGGAAAAAGGTGTCCAGGATGTCCCCGACAATGACAAGTATCATCATTGCAGTTCCCACGGGAAGAGAACAGTAGGGAACCATCATGGATAATTCCATCGCAGGAGACAGCTGGTTCATGTTCAACATGGTAAAATTGACACCCTGTTGAAGTAAAACGGAAAGAAACGCGATGGTAACTATTCGCACAAAGAGTGTTGCTCCCCTAAGGAGGTTTTCCGGTATTTTTTCCATCAACACCATGACCCCTATGTGGCGGCCTTTCTGAAGGGCAAGGACACTTCCGAGCATCCCCATCCAGATCATCAGATAACGGCTGCACTCTTCACTCCAGGGAATAGGTACATAAAAAACAAACCGGAAAAATACCTGAAGCAAAATCAGTATGGTCATGATAATGCCGAGGACGATAAGGATTAGCTTACAAAAAGATGCTTGCAAAAGAAGATAACGATTTAGCATCAGCGCGATGTTCTTCATTTTTTTTCCGCAAAATGGGTGGGGCTCCCGGCTAAGTGCGCCAGGAAGCCCGGTTCCAATCATAGACCACTTTTAAAAGTTAGTTGATTGTCGAAAGCATCTTGTTTGCATATTCGATATTCTCATCGATGATGGCCTCTGCTTTGTCACCGACCACACCTTCCGCTTTGGCTGCGTCTTTCAGGGCCTTATCCACCCATTCCTTGCCGATTTTCTCAGTGATGAATTGGAGGCCAGCAGGCTGGGCCAATTTGCGAAACTGAGCTTGCTCCTCCAAGGTGGGTTTGTAAACTTCCATGCCCTTTGCCTTGAGTGCGGCGAGCCCGTTGAGATTTGCTTCCTGGCTGAAACCATTGTGAGTGCGCGCCAGCACTTTAGCAGCGTCGCTGACGACCTTCTGCTGCTCGGCGGTGAGCTTCTTAGAGAAAAAGTAGTTGTTGATAAATATAAAAAGCGGGTTATACAGATGGCCGTCGAGTACCATATCTTTCTGAACTTCATAAAATTTCATGTCATGAATAAGGACTATGGGGCATTCCATACCGTCAACGACCTTCTGCTGCAGGGCCATGTACAACTCACTAAAGGGAATTGGAGTGGGATCCGCTCCCAGGGCTTTTACCATGGCCATATGAGCAGGATTCTGCATGGTTCGAATCTTGAGGCCTTTCATGTCCGCGGGTGTCTTTATCTGACGGTCGTTATTGGTGAAATGGCGATAACCGTTTTCCGTGGTGGCTAGGATTCGTACACCTGTTTTTTTCAGAAATGCTTCATTGAATTCACTGGCAGTGTCACTTTCAAAAAACTCCCAAGCCGCCGGCGCACTGCTGAACAAAAATGGAATGTCATAGAGCATAACTGCCTGGAGAAATCCCGGTACAGGACCTGAGGACAGGATTCCCATTTGGATGGTTCCCATCTGCAAACCTTCAAGGGCTTCGCGTTCATCGCCGAGTTTACTGGCATGAAACGCCTGTACTTCTACTTCTCCGTTGGTTCCTTTTTCCACCTGATACTGGAATATCTTAACCGCTTTTACGGTCCGATTATCCGGTGCATCAGGTCCGGCATTGGCCAGTTTTATAACGGTTTTAGCAAAAACCGGACTCAACGGCACAGCTACCAGGGCAAGTGTCACGAACAGCATAATAAGCTTTTTCATCGAGAAGACTCCCTTCCATATTAGAGTTTATAAAACAACCTTACACTGTACTTGATAGAAATCTTTATTTTTCCATCAAAAATTCCGTGCCGGTCTTCCCGGCGACGGCATCGACGATTCGGTCGACCCGGGTTATCACCGCCCGCTTCCCGCCGCTGCCGACGAACTGCATGGCTGCTTCAACCTTGGGCAACATGGCGCCGGCGGAGAAATGGCCATCGATGATGTGTTTGGCCGACTCCGCGAGACA
>CAVOIA010000021.1:0-23338 GCA_963695845.1 uncultured delta proteobacterium
TGAAAGTGGGTCGCTCCCTCTACACCAGACGCCCTTGCAACAACTTTCAATCCATGGGAGTAGAAACATGATAACCGCTGAGATCATAATCGCCGCAAACCAGTGCAAGCTGAAGGCCCATTCACTGTTGTCTGGAAGGAAGAAAGGCCTTATCCACGAATACGTCACTCTATTAGAGGAGAAAGCCAAGAAGAACAGAGCGCAATACTATAATAGAACAAGGAAGGAGGTGCCAAAGGCGGTACCCTATAATCTTAGCAGATTTCGAAAGGAAATCCCAATCCTGCTAAACGCTACCTTGCGAATCGGTGAATTGGAAGCGCACGCAGATGCAATCACAAGAGAAGGTGATGAGTCCCTCAATCGCAAGTTTCTCTATAAGCCGACACTTGTAGTTGGAACACACAAAATAAGCAAGGAGCAGAAACTTCAACTGGCCTTCATCGGTTATGTTTTGTCAAAACTCCAAAAGGGCGCACCGGTATCAGGAACCATTGTCGGAAATGCGAACAGCACACACAGAATCAAGCTTGGGCCTATCTACAAAGATGTCCAAACAGTCCTGAAACAATTAGACAAGTGGATTCGCAATCCCAAGATAGAACGGCCTTCAATCGCCCTTCATAAACATTGTTCCTGCTGCTGCTTCCAGAGAGACTGCAAAGCACAGGCGGTAGAAAAAGACGATCTATCCTTGTTGGGAGGGGTAACACCAGCAGTCCTCAAGAGATATCAAAAGAAAGGTATTTTCACAATTCATCAGCTTTCATTCTTGTTCAAACCAAGGAAGCAACGAAAGAAAAAAAAGAAGCCACAGATTCCGTTGCGTTACTTGCCGGAACTCCGGGCGCTAGCAATACGCACTGACAAAATTTACCTCCAAGAGCTTCCAGATCTACCGAGAAATGAAACTGAGCTTTTTTTGGACATTGAAGGCGTACCAGATCAGGATTTCTACTATCTAATTGGACTACTTGTTTCCACATGTAAGGGGCAGCGTTATTACTTTTTCTGGGCAGACTCCAAGAAAGATGAGCATAAGGTTTGGGAGGGTTTTATTAAGATGGCATGCAGATATCCTGATGCGCCAATCTTTCACTATGGTGCTTACGATTCAAAGGCTATTCGCCAACTTGAGAAACGCCATGGGGCAGGTTCCGGGACTGTAGAACGGCGGCTGGTCAATGTAAACTCGCTCATATACGGTAAAGTCTATTTTCCAGTACGATCTAACTCCCTTAAGGAATTGGGGAAATTTCTTGGTGCGACGTGGACACATCCCGATGCCTCCGGCTTGCAGAGCTTGGTATGGAGATATCGTTGGGATGAAAGTCGAAATCTTGAACATCGGCAGCTTCTGCTCAGATACAACAAGGAAGACTGCAAAGCACTAAGTTTGTTAACAAAAAAGCTTTCAGATATCATAGAAACGGCAGATTCAAAGTGGAATATCGATTTCGTGGAACATCCAAAGAGAATGACAACGGATGTTGGTAGACAGATTCACGAAGAACTGCGACAGATTCTCCAAAGTGCGCATGCGGACTATAATATGAAGAAGATAAGTATGAGATCAAGGGAGAAAAGTAAAGCTACTGAGAAAAGGAGACCTGGCGCGCAAAAAGGCCGCAAGACTTACAGAAGAATCGACTCCTTCAAACACCGGAACAGTGATTAGAGTTAGGGCAAGAAGAGGGAAATGCCCAGCGCGAAGGAGATGGTGTAAATGGCTCAAAACATCAGATAGTATAGCAGAGAAGGTCATAATAGATCTCCATTTCACTAAGATGGGGTGCAGAAAGAGGATTGTAAGATATGTGGGCTACAAGGCATATTGTACAAGATGTGGTTCTTATTTCTTGCCACCAAGAATTGTAAAACTTGGTAAGCACATATTCAGCCATTCCTTCATGGCATGGGTTGTATATCAAAGAGTTGTTCTTCGAGAACCCTATAAAGCAATTATCCAAACATTAGAGGATCTCTTTGCGGAGAGAATTAGTCAAGGAACAGTATCCTCATTCATAAGGTATTTTGCAGGATCTTACCTGCCAAGTGAAGAGATCTTAATCACCCGGATTTTGGAGAGCCCATTTGTGCATGTGGATGATACACCTATCAATATCCAAGGTGAGCGTGGCTATGTGTGGGTGTTCACGGATGGGAAACACGTGGTATTCCGGAAAACTCAAACAAGGGAGGCATCCATCGTGCATGAGTTCATATCTAACTACGATGGTGTACTGGTTTCCGACTTTTATCCAGGATTTGATTCTGCGAGATGTAGACAGCAAAAATGTTGGTCACACTTGATACGGGATCTCAATGATGACCTTTGGAAAGAACCTTTCAATGAGGAATTTGAGCAATTTGTTCTGGGAGTGAAGGATTTGATCATGCCACTTTTTAACACAATTCAGCAATATGGATCCAAGAGAAGGCATCTTAACAAATTTAGAAAGTCAATTGACCGGTTCTTCATTAATAACATCGATTCCAAAACGTACGTGTCTGAGGCGTCGATCAAATATCAAAAACGATTCAAACGATATAGAAACAGCTTGTTTACTTTCCTAAGTGAAGATAACATACCCTGGAACAACAACATGGCAGAAAGGGCGATCAGACACCTGGCGATTCAGAGAAAGATCTCGGGAACGTTCTTTGACAGCCTTATTTCTCAATACCTTATGCTGCTTGGCATAACACAATCTTGCAGATTTCAGGGAAAGCCGCCATTGGCATTTCTTCCTGTCAGAAGAAAGAGATGTTGATTCATTCAAAGCTCCAAAACCCAAGAGATATACAAAACGCATCAGGAAGAAGGTGGTAGAGCGTTCGTGAGGAGTTCTCTTTGTTTTCGGGCAGAGCCAGTGTGTAGACTTTCTTCTCTATTCCCCAAGCCCCAAAAAAATAGCGTACTACTGTATGTAGAAACCGCTTATAACTGAATTTCTGTGGCACATGTGTATAGAACCGTTTAACCTATATCTGGGTAGTCCGAACAACATTTTGTTCTGCGAAACCTTAACCTATCCTTAACCTATATGGTGAAAATAACCTAATTTAAAATCAAGGCACTCAATGGCCAATTTAATCAAGATTGTGATATGGTTGCTTTTGCAGTTCATTATCCTATTTATGACTTTTGGCCATTACCTGAAAATCACTCTTGTCCAAAATAGGGTTTTCAACGGAAGTAGTTCACTGAGCACTTGAAAAAAAGCCCCCTTGTGAGGCATGGTTTAATCGCCACAAAAAACCGTTAGCCAAAACAAGGAGGCAGACCGATGGTACGACATGCAAGTCTGTTCAGTCAACTGGTTGCTTTGTTTCATCGTGGACAATTTTTCAACCTGGTCTATCGTCATCAAGCCGAGCGGTATGCCAAAGGCTTCAGCAGCTGGGATCATTTCGTAGCCATGCTTTTCTGCCAACTCGCCCAAGCCAAGAGTTTACGCGAAATCTGCGGCGGATTGTCCTGCTGCCTGGGAAAGCTCCGTCATCTGGGCGTAAAGAAGGCACCCAACAAATCCACCTTGTCCTATGCCAATGCCCATCGCCCCTGGCAATTGTATCGCGACCTGTTTTACCAGACGCTGGACATCTGCAAGATGGCAGGGCCAGGCAAACATCGCTTCCGTTTCAAAAACAAGCTGCTGTCGCTGGACAGTTCCACCATCTCGCTGTGTCTGTCCTTGTTTCCGTGGGCCAAGTTTCGCCGCACCAAAGGTGCCGTGAAACTCCACCTGCTGTTGGATCATGACGGCTATCTGCCCACATACGCGTATATTTCCAATGGCAAGAAGCACGATGTCACCATCGCCCGTCAGATCCCGCTTTCTCCTTATTCCATCGTGGCCATGGACCGGGGCTACAATGATTACCAGCTGTTTGCCTACTGGACGGAAAACCAGATCTTCTTTGTTACCCGTCTGAAGGACAACGCCGATTACACCGTCATCGAGACAACGCAGTGTGCCCGTACAACCGCAATATTCTTGCCGATGAACTGATCCGGTTCAACGGCTACTATGCCCAGAAAAGATGCCCGCACATCCTGCGCAAGGTGGTGGTATGGGACAAGGAGCAGGGTCGGGAGATCGTCTTGTTGACCAATCATCTGGAATTTGGCGCCACGACCATATCGGCCATCTACAAAGACCGCTGGCAGATCGAGCTGTTTTTCAAGGCCCTCAAGCAGAATCTGAAAGTGAAAACCTTCGTCGGCACCACTGAAAATGCGCTGTTCATCCAGATTTGGACAGCATTGATCGCCATGCTGCTGATCAAGTATCTCAGCTTCAAGTCCAAATTCGGTTGGTCGCTGTCGAACCTGGTGGCCTTTCTGCGCTGGAATCTGTTTACTTACCGGGATTTATGGGAATGGATCGACCATCCCTTCGATGTTCTTCCGATTACACCCGAGTCTGTCCAATATCTACTTCCATTCAAAGGTCTTGGACAGCATCAACTGAAAATGGGAACCTGATTTTGAGCTTGGCCGTTTTCAGCGGCTAAATGGCTGAAATATCAAAGAGCGATTACGGATTTCCTGATTATTTTGGACAGCAGTGCCTGAAAATATAATATAGGAACTGTAATTAAAACCTACACATCAAGATATAGTGGTCTCTGGAATTATAAACAACCTGCGATTACTTATTGGGATCAAAGGTTACTTTGACTTCAATTTTTCATGGATGACTCCAACTCATTGCAATGATGTGGCTTTTCCAGATTTCTTTTGGACATCATGGTTCTTGACATGGCCGCGAATCTAATATGATCTCAATGTATCTGTAATTTGTCCTTTCGCTTTAAGGAACGCAATCCCTGTAGCTAACAACTTTGTCGTAGGTAGCAGCGCATGAACCTGAGACCTTATCGCAAAAGCATTCTACAATAAGGGTTTTTCCCCCGTAATATCCCATTACTTATCCAATCTTGTCATATAGTGACCTTTCAAATACTAGTTTCTTCAGGGTGAAATTTAATAATGGTACCAACGGTCATGGCATGGCATCAACAACCATCACCGCCAACTCACCCACTATTTAATTCCTGTCCTATATTGGTCTTTGCCTTCCGCCTCCACTTTGCTTTTTGTTGATAATGCTGCGCTACCCGAAGGAGGAAAGATGATTTCTTCGCCATGTAGGGAATGTTTAAAATGGGACATGCCCAAAGATTTGTGTATGCAAGACTGCAAGAAAATTAAGGCAATTCAAGAGCTTCAACACTATATGCGCATACCGCCTTATTCGACGGGGAACGACTCTGACTCAACACCTCTTAGAGTCGCAGAATCATTTTCCACAGAAGGCTGATTAAGAAATATCGTTCACTGGTTTGTGTCAGAAAAACGCTCCGTCAAGCAAATTCCAAGCCTGAACAGACCGGAATTTGTATTGAAGGCTCTAATTTGGAGGGGAAAACCTGGTGTAACTATTCAGCGTAAAATAGGGACAATACTACTCCTGCTGAAGAAAATCCGGTAGGTTTCCATTAAACAAACAACCCAGTGCATGACTTGACGACACCCCGTGTTTACGGCAAGTCGACAAGTAGCCTCGGACACGGCAGAAGATCTGGGCACCCTCGATCGAGCGAAAACATCCAGATATCTTTTGTTGGACTTTGGTCATACGGATGTCATTTTCACCCAAATTATTCGTGAACGGAACATAATCAACATCCATAAACCGGAGCACATCATTTTCATAATCCCGTAGCCGTTCCAACAGATTTCTGGATTTCGATTTTTTAATCCGGCCTCTTTTGCCCTTTTTCTTGTCCCTTATCGGTTCCGGGCATTCGATTTCGGCTTGTTTAAGCAGATTTCGGTATTTTTGGCGGTATTTTTTTGTTCCTTTATCATCCAGGGCGCCACCGGCATCAATGACCTCACCGTTAATCGTTTCCAGCAACGCTTTCATCTGCTGGGCCCACGTTTGGCCGTCTTGCTCCCAGGCTCTTTCCAACTCCCTCAAGTGATGGGCGTTACAAAGGGCGTGGGTGCAATCGTAGGTAAAGTAAGGCTTCCAATGATCATGACACAAAATCCCCGAGAACATCGGCAAGACGCCCATTTCATTCATGGCCTCTGTACCCCTTTTTTCATGGGGATGATAACAGGTCCATTGATCGTTGGATAAACAATGCAGCCAATATCGTTTGCCGCCGAGATTGATACCGGTCTCATCGGCATGCGCTACCTTGGCCGCAGCCAATTCATTCTTGGCTCGGTCTTCAAAGTCCGCCAAAAGTTGGTAGGCCTCTTTGTTGAAATTAAAAATCGACCCCTCGCCAATCGGTATTTGAAGCTGATCGGCAAAATACTCCTGAACCCGGTTATAAGGAATCAACTGATATTGCGACAGATAGACCGAGTGGGCTTTGATCTGTGCACCATATTGGGCCGCCTGGGTCACCCCTTTGGGAAATGGGGCCACAAACCGTTGTCCTTTTTCATTCTCCAGGATTTGTGCCCGATATTCGGTCACCAGCCTTGAAATATCGATATCGAACACCTGGCGGGATTCAAATCCTACCTGCCGGTATTGTCCCGCAGGCAGCGTCCGCCGATCGACCTTAATCTCCTTGACCCTGTCCGGGTTGTCGACTTTTTTAAGGGTGGTGCCCACATGACCGTTTTGGCCGCCGGCCTTATTCTTACTCTTTTTTTGGGCCTGCTTTTTCCTGTTCGGATCGCTCGATGGCGGCTTGCTGCTGTTTGTGCTATTCAAATTCAACCGATTGGCAAGCAGGGTGATGACCAGAATCAAAATCTCGAACATCGATTTCGTGGCCGCCGACAAGTGCTCGTCGTTCTGCACAAGGGCTTGCGCCTTTTCAATGGTGGCCTGGATGTCAATGTTTTCGATTTTCATTCGGTTCGATTCCTGTGTTTTCTTTGTAAGTACTATAACACAGGTTTTGAAATCCGAATTTTTCGCTCTCAAATCGACGTCACCGTGTCTAAAAATCTTGGACATAACGCGGCTGCTTGTTTACCTTAAAGGTCCTCCTTTCGGGCTGTCAGTTCGTCTGAGTGATAGAATATGAAAAATTGTCGCGAACATCTAAAATTCAGGATTTTACACAAAAACCCTGTCAAGCTTTTTTTACTTCTTTTTCAACTTTTTTGCTGAATAGTTACACTAAAACGACTTATTTTTCGTTATATCAGTGGCAAACCCAATTGGGTCAAGTATTGGACAAGCTGTTAGCTGCAACCTGCTTTTCCTTGGCGATCAATATAAATTTCTCATTATGATACGTTGGTGGTAATTAAGCCCTTATAACGGCTCGCAATGTTCTTTGCGATTGGGAGTCGCCTTTTAGATGATTATAAAGATAAGAGCGGTCCCGATAAATGGATTTCCAATGAGTCACATCTTTTTAAATTTCTTCTGATCCTTCTTGTGATACAGGTCGAAGAAGATCACGCTGTTGTCGGGGATCGTCTGGCAGTCGTCGCAGTTCTTGTCGAGTCGGCGGTTCTCCTTACGGCACAACTGGCACCAGTAGTAAATGATCCGGTAATCTCGGCGGCCCACATATTTCTTGAAGCGCCCGTTGTACACGCCGGCCATCTTGCCGTCGGCTTGAGCCGGCTCCACCAGCAAGCGGTCGATTACCTTGCGGATGCGCTGATATCCTGCCGGATCGCTTGATTGGACCTGCTTGAGCTTCTTGGTGAAAAGATCGGTCGGCTGGTAGCAGTTGGCATTGTCAGTAATTGCGTCCATATGCGCTTTTTCCCTACGGTCGTTATCTTCTGCCAACCCAGCCAACACAATTTTCGGGTGGAAATCAAGGGAAATCAAGCGGTCAGAGGCATGCACGCACTCAGGCGTTTTTGGGCAGGCACGCCAGTATGGCGGGTTGGCACGCTGAACGGTCACCTTTAAAAGGCGGCCGGGCGACGAAAGGCGATGCTATGGAAGATGGCCTTGATCGCAGCCTCGATGGTGCCAAAATGGATATCGACGATATCCTGGACTTCCGGCGCATAACCACCTGCCATGGTGATCGCCACAGGCAGCCCGGCACGGGTGAAACGGCCGATGACCTGGCGATCCCTTGTGGCCAGTCCTTTTTTGCTCAGCGCCATGCGGCCCCAGCGATCCTTTTCGTATGGATCCGCACCGGCCAGGTAGACCACCAGGTCGGCGGAAAACCGCTGTATCACCCTATCCAGGCCGCTTTCCAGCGCGTCGAGGTAGGCGCTGTCCCCGGTACCGTCATCCAACGGAATATCGAGGTCGGAGATCTGTTTGCGAAAGGGGAAGTTGTTTCGGCCGTGAATCGAAAAGGTGAAGATCGTCGGATCGTCACTGGTCATGGCGGCCACACCGTCCCCTTGGTGGACGTCACAGTCGACGACCAGAACCTTCCCGGCGCGCTTTTCGGCCTGCATGGTCCGGGCGGCGATCACCGTGTCGTTGAGCCAGCAGAACCCCTGCCCACGATCGGGGAAAGCGTGGTGCGTGCCGCCACCGAGATTGACGGCCACCCCTTGGGCCAATGCAGCCCGGCAGGCGGAAATGGTTGCGCCCACAGCATAGCGGGTCCGCTTAACGATCGGCTTCGACCAGGGCAGACCTACGCGGCGGATTTCCCGGGGCGACAGGTCACCGCTGACGAACCGCTGGAGGTAATCCGAGCTGTGGGCTCGCAGTATGTCTTCATCGGAAGCCGGCAGCGGAACTTCCATCCGTACGCGATCCGCCCAATGGTCGCCAATCCGGCCCCTTAGAAGCGCATATTTGTCTTTGGGAAAGGGGTGGCCCTCGGGAAGAGCAATGGGGAAGATGTCGGAATAGTAGATGGGTAGCATGGGGCAAACGGCTTTCTGCAGCTATCGGTTATGGTGCCGCAGGCTCGTTTTTCGGATGATGAATCGATGGGGGAAACGTACGAACTGCTCTTCCGTGGTCGCTGCCTGCGGTCGGCCGTGCCACCGTTGCCGCGGACCAAGAGAGACAGCTCGGTGGTTCATACAATTTTTCCAGGTAGAACGGTTGGTTATTTTATTTTTTTTTTGAAATGGTCTCGTAAACTTCCTTTAATTTAGTCAAAGCTCCGGAACCGATCCATTTATCCGCTTTCTGCAATACCGATTGAATCGTACCCAAAATATCCTGACTCCCGGGCCACAACTCGCTTACGACCAGCCGATTCGACTCCTCCTTCTGATTAATGTAGAGATTGAGCACGTAACAGGCCAAAACCAAGTCATCTATGTATCCCAGAGGGCCGAAGAATACTTCCGGCACGAAATCTATGGGGCTGAAGATATAGGCCAACGTTCCGGCAAATTTAGCTTTGTCGATCGCCGGGATACGGTCATCCAAGGTGAGCTTGACCAAGAGATAAAAAAAGTCAGGAACGAGTAGAATGTAGTCCGCATATTCCGGTTTCTTATCTATTTTTTCATCATACCAAGCATTGATTTTATCTCGCAACTTGATATAAAAGTCTTTCTGTTTCTGTTCGCTTTCCTCGGGCAATTGATTTGGACTCATTAGTTTTTCCTTTCTTACAAATATTTTAGATCGATCTAAAAACGTTTGGCCTTTGATTTGGGTGGCTGGCTGAGCCGGTTCTGAATGGGAATGGCCGTTCTGGTCGATTACTGGTACCCTTACACCGAGTTGTTTCCGCAACATCAAATGTAAGGAGGAAGCTGTGAGCAGGTTTCGAAATTTATCACACACGATTTGGCATTGCAAATATGGTTCAAAAATGGATATTTCTAAACATGATGATTGGGACCTATTGGCAAAAGATTTACTCCATAGCTTCCGAATCATCTACTTCCAACTCCCCAAAAAATATAAATAGGTATGCGACCGCACGCATTATAGGTATTTGGTTTTAAAAGGCTTGGCTGTTGAGGTTTTGTGAATTTTATACTGTAGGAAGATTTGAAAGGAGGTTTCTATATGCATCAGGCGGGTAAAGAAAACTACTGGAGCCCCTATATTGCCGGTGCTTGCGCAGGGCTTGTGCTGGTACTATCGGTCTGGTTCACTGGCAAATATTTTGGGGCATCAACGTCTTTTGTGAGATCGGCAGGGTTGATCGAAAAAATATTTAGCGCAAAACGAGTAGGCCAAATGGATTACTTTGTTAAGACTGCCCCCAAGATCGATTGGCAGTGGATGTTTGTTGTCGGTATATTTATCGGGTCCTTGGCAGCCTCCCGATTTTCCGGAACGTTTAAGCTGCAGGCGATACCGGACATGTGGCAGGACCGTTTCGGCTCCGGTATTACCGGAAGGGCAATCGTTGCATTTCTTGGCGGCCTGGTCGCCATGTTTGGTGCACGCCTGGCTGGTGGCTGACCGTCCGGCCATGGACTGAGCGGTCTGGCTCAGCTGGCGGTCAGTGGGTTCATTGCGCTGTTTTGCTTTTTCATCGGCGGGATGGTGAGCGCTAATCTCTTGTACCGGGAAGGTGGCAAATGACGAGTCAGCTGATTTACGGTCTGGTTACCGGGGTTCTGTTCGGCTTTTTCCTGCAGCGGGGGCAGGTGCTGCGATACGACAAGCAAATTGGTGCCTTGCGTCTGATGGACATGACTATTTTGAAGTTCATGCTGACGGCCATTTTTGTCGGCTGCGTGGGGATCTATTTGCTCAATGACCTGAGCCTGGCCAAACTGTCCATCAAGTCGACAGTCCTGGGGGCCACGATTATCGGCGGCCTGATTTTCGGTCTTGGATGGGGTCTATTGGGATACTGCCCGGGTACATCCATGGGTGCTATCGGTGAAGGACGCTGGGACGGCCTATGGGGTCTCTTGGGCATGGTGGCAGGGGCAGCGGTATACGCAGAAAGCTACCCTTTGATGAAGAGAACTGTCTTGACCTGGGGAGACCTGGGCAAGATTACCCTGCCGGGAATACTTGGGATTAATCACTGGATCGTTGTAATAGTTTTCGTACTTGCTGGAGTAGGACTATTTTATTGGTTTGAAAAAAAGAATTTGTAAAAACCAATTTCTATGAAAGTCTATGATATCCAGTTGCTAAATGCAAATTCTGCGTGATCCCTAATACTTAAATTCGATGGCAAGTTATCTGGCGAAAGTGTATCGCCAAATAGATTCAGTTTTTGTGATCTATCCTGCACTGAATAATATTGCCGTGATCAAAAGGTTTCAAAGGCTGTGGTAATCGGTCAGGAAATATAAACTTATCACATTGCTATCCTAGCTGGCGACGATGGCTGGTCGGATAACGCCTATATAGTTTCCCAAGCACGGTGTGCAGGTCGTAGTGATACCGGTCAGCACGCTCTCTTTGGGCATGAACTTTATCCATTCATCTGGTATATGTTTTCTATTAGCCACAAACGGAGTAGGATTCGTTTGCCCGGTGTGAAACAAGAGAGAGCTTATATGGCAAATTGTTCCAGGAAATCCAGAAACCGTGCTTTTTAGCCCATTGAACTTGAACCCCACTTTTTATCACTAAAGAAAGATACGCTATGATCGTGGTGATCGTGTATCTCATTTTCTTATTAACAATCGGAATCATTGATTTTCGAAAAGTTCAGGATTTTAATGATTATGTTTTAGCCGGTCGCCGTCAAAACCTGGCCATCGTAACCGTCTCTATGATGGCGTCGATGATCGGCAGTGGCTCCACCGTTGGCCTCGTCGACAAAGCCTTTTCCAAGGGATTTCCAGCGATCTGGTTTCTCGCTGTCGGCGGCATCGGGCTATTGCTTCAGTCCTGGCTTCTTTCGGAGCGCGTTCGGGCTTCAAAAGCCGTAACCCTGCCGGATCTTGCCCAAAAGACCATGGGATCCCAAACCCGGTTTCTGGTGGCCATTATTATTGTTATTACTTGGATCGGAATCATCGCAGCCCAATTTATCGCCGCGGGCAAGGTTCTCACCGCCCTGACCGGAGTTGATTCCCACGGCGTCTTCGCTCTTGCCGCTGCGATTACCGTGGTCTACTCTTTTCTCGGCGGACAGGCTTCGATCCTGAAAACCGACTTTTTTCAGTTCGCTCTTTTGGTTGCGGCAGTTCTTTTAACGGTCCTTTTTCTTTACACATCCAAACCCGTTGATTTCAGTTCGCTTTCTTTCCAATTGACCAACGAAGGCTTTACCGCCCGAGACCTCTTCTACTATCTGACCATTGTAATGGGTTCCTACTTTATCTGCCCGATGATGTTCAGCCGGCTGTTCACTGCAAAAAACCCGAAAACAGCCCGAAGGTCAAGCCTGATTGCCGGATTTGGCGTCCTGATTTTTGCGTTTCTGATCGTCCTAATCGGACTATGGGCCCAAGCCCGTGGAATCGATCCGGGGAAAACTGGGGTGCTGAGCCACATTTTTCTCAACGAATTGCCAAAGGCCGGCGGACTGATTCTGATTCTGGGCATTCTTTCGGCGATCATCTCAACCGCAGATACCTGTCTGGTGATGACTGGCTCGATCATCGAACACGATCTGCTGAACCGAAGATCCACCGGCTCCCGTGGGGGCATGACCAGAACAAGGGTCTTGGTGCTTCTCCTCGGCGCCCTGGGTTATCTTACCGCCATATGGGGAAACTGGGATATCATCGGACTGCTGTTAGAGGCCTTTGAATTCTACACCGCAGGAATAGTCCCGGCCCTCTTTGTGGCACTCATGATGATCAAAAAAAAGACGCTGGCTCCGGAATGGTCTTTTGCGGCGGTGCTCACCGGCGGCATCTTTGGTCTGCTGCCAAAAATCACCCCGGTTATCGATGGTTTTACCATGCTCATTCCCGGATTCTGGCCTAAAAGCCTGCCGATAATCGGAATGGGACTCTCTCTGATACTGGCGATGATCGCCGCCCGTCGGGGCAGCCCTGTGAAGAAATCTCCGGCCTAATTCAAGCTGTAAAGCATCATAATCAAGAAAGATAGCTGCTATGGTCCCGCCGCTATCGTGTTCCTAAATTGCCTTGTTTTTCCGTCTATCAAGGGCCTCTTGGCATTCTGCGATCCAAAAATGACGTTTTTGTAAAAATGTGGCTATCTGTTATTGAAGTAAGAGTCCTTCAACCAGCTGGATTGTAAGTTACCACAAGGTTCCGGAAGTCTTGTTTTAGTGTGATACAATTGACAAAGCTTGAATGAAGCCCATTGATCAAGCATTAAGTGGCTAACCCATCATAGTAGACCCTTGACCTCTTCAATAAATCCATTATATCCATAAACATTGGTATTTGTTCATTCCCTCTCCAACTCATCATCGATGATTGCTAAAACCTGTGTCTGAAACAAGCGGCTGGTTTTACCGCTGTCCCGAGCGAAACTCCAGAAAATGTTGATTTGGCGCCAAAAAAGTCCGGTTTGATAGACAACACATTACCCAGATTTTGGGGCCTGCTGCATGCAACGCAATTTAAACGGGCAATCGACAATTCACGAACTCATTGTTTTCTACCTGAAAGACTGTTCGAAAATCTAACACTGTTCCGAATCATGACAACACTAAAAATCTCCAATATAAGCCCGTCTGTTCTATTATATCCGATCCGTTACCGTTCGAAATACGAACACTGGTAATATTTTTTGTTCTCCACCCTTCTTTAATGGGCTATTTTTAGAATTTCCGAACCCGTATATTTGAAACTTTTTTTCATCCATATTATTAGACTCTTACAATAGTTAGTGAATGCTGTTTATGATTTGCACAACGAATTTGCGGTCTGTGTGGTATGGCGTTTGCTCTAACCTTTAAAAGTAGAGAATCCTACATGCAAGATGCTCCGGATAGTATCATAAGGAATGGGTTAAAATATAATGTTTGATTCCATGCAATTGAAAGGAGGACTGGAGATTGAGCGTTAATGTAACAATGCCAAAAATGGGCATGACGATGAAAGTGGGCAAAGTTTCGAAGTGGTATAAACATGAGGGTGATTCCGTCGAGAAGGGAGAAAATTTATTCGAAGTTGAAACGGAAAAAATTACCAACAAAATCGAATCACCGGGAACCGGGATTTTGTTTCAGGTTGTGGTTCCAGAGGGATCGACCGTACCGGTGGGGACGATATTAGCCGTTATTGCGCAGGCCGGGGAGCAACCTGAACGCATCGAGGGTATCCATGCGGGTGAAGTGGTTGAAGTCAAGGCAGAGGCGGGAAAGCCCCCGTCCGCTGAAGCAAAAACCAGTGTGGTAGAAGAGAAGCGAATATTGGCCACTCCATCGGCTCGTCGCGTGGCCAAGGAGTTGGATATTGATTTGGCATTGGTAACGGGCACCGGTCCTGATGGAAAGATAAAAGAGGGGGATGTTCTAAAATTCCACGAAGAGGGACCGCCGGCACCCAAAATCACCCCCCTAGCCGCGGAAATGGTCAAACAGGAAGGCCTTGACATATCTACAATTACCGGAACGGGGGAAAATGGTAAAATTACCCGGCAAGATGTCGAGCGTGCCCTTGCGGCGGTAAAGGTTGCCCCGCAAGAGGAACCTTGCCCGGTCAAGGTGATCCCTTTTGAAGGCATACGCAGGGTCATCGCAGACAATATGCACGCCAGTTTGCAAAACGCGGCCCAACTCACCGCTTTCACTGAGGTGGATGTCACCGAAATGGTTAGATTCAGAGATCTGATGCGGGCGGAATATAAAAAAGATGAATCCGTTAAAATTTCCTACAATGACATCATTGTCATGGCAACCGCCCGTGTATTGATGAGCCATCGAATCATGAATTCCACCCTGGTCGGAGAAGAGATCCTGGTCCATGACACCGTTCATCTGGGTATTGCCGTCGCCCTCTCAGAAGGGCTGATTGTCCCGAAATTGCGCAACGCCGAAAAGAAAAATCTGTTACAAATCGCCAGGGAGGTCAGGCAACTGGCGCAAAAGGCGCGCGAGGGGGCTTTGAGCGTGGAAGATGTCACCAACGGCACCTTTACCATCAGTAACGTCAGCATGCTCGATATGGATGGATTTACACCCGTGCTCAACCCGCCGGAGACCGGAATCCTGGGCGTTGGCCGTGTGATCGAAAAACCGGCCGTATTTAATGGTGAGATCACCATCCGCCACATGATGACGCTCAGCCTCACCTTTGATCACAGGGTCGTTGACGGTGCGCCGGCCATGACTTTTTTAAAGGATTTGGCTCGCCGCTTGGCGCAGCCCACGCTGATCATGGCCTAATGCCAAAATATGATCAGATTGAATCCAATAGCAAAGCACAGGATTCAATCTGAGTCCAAGATTGCACAAGTCATATCAACCATAAATTCGTATTTAATTGAGGTAACACCATGCATGATGTGATGATCATCGGCGGCGGATCAGGCGGCTATGCAGCGGCGATCCGTGCAGCCCAGTTGGGAGCAAAGGTTGTCTTGGCTGAATGTGCCGAAACAGGCGGCACCTGTGTGAACCGGGGATGCATTCCCAGCAAGGTCTGGCTAAGGGCCGGAGATTTGATTGACCGATTTAAGACAGGAGCAGAGTTCGGTATCAATGCCTCCATTGCAGAGATTGATTTTAAGGCCCTCAGGGAAAGAAAAAGCGGTGTTTCGGCGGAAATCCGCATGGGGATGGAAGCGCTTTTACAAAACAACGGCGTTGAGGTCGTTAAAGGACGCGCGGTTATAAAAAGCCCGCAGGAAGTGGATGTGGATGGTCGTATCATTGAAACAAAAAAAATCATTATCGCCTCGGGCAGCTCCTTGTGCGCATCGAAGATACCGGGGTTAACAAAAGCGGCCATGACCACCGACGACGTGTTGGAAATGACGGCGGTGCCCGAGTCGATACTGGTCTGCGGATCCGGCTATATCGAAGTCGAAATGGCCTTTTTGCTCAATGCCTTCGGCAGTAAAGTCGTTATGGCGGCCGAGTCGGCCAGAATTTTACCCAAAGAAGATTCAGACACCAGCCAGAGAATTGCCCAGGCCTTAAGGGAAAAGGGTGTGGATATTGTTCCGCGCGCATCTCTATCGTCTGTCGAAACGACCCAAACAGAGACGACTTGTAAACTTTCCGGCCCCAAGGAGCGCAGTGTCGAGGTGGAAAAAGTCCTGGTTTCCAAAAGGGTGCCGAATTCCTTTGACCTGGGTTTGGAAAAGCTCGGGGTAACCTTGAATGAAGATAAAAGTATCCGGGTAAACGACAGGCTGGAGACTTCGGTTGAAGGGATTTTTGCCATTGGCGATGCAACCGGCGGCTGGATGCTCAGCCACGGGGCGTCGTCCATGTCTGTTTTTGCCGCTGAAAATGCCATGGGAGCAAATAACCGCTATCCCTTTAATCTTATTCCCCGGTGCCTGTGGACGCAGCCTGAGATGGGTGCGGTGGGACTTTCGGAAGAAGATGCGGAAAAAAAGGGTTTTGATGTGGAGACCGGCGTTTTTCCGTATGCCATCAACGGGCTGGCCATGGTTCGCAACCAGGTAGATGGTGCCGTCAAAATCGTTTCGGATGCCCGCTATGGTGAAATTTTAGGCGTGCATATCGTCGGATCCAATGCCACCGAGATCATCGGTGAGGCGGTGCTGGCCATACAACTGGAAGCCACGGTTCAAGAACTGGCCCGGAGCATCCGGGTCCACCCCACCTTTTCGGAAGCGGTGGTCGACGCGGCTCGGGATGCCGGGAACTGGGCACTATATCTGCCCAGGGGCTGATATCAGGCAATAAGGTAATTAATTTGGACTGTGTTATCGGTCGTCGCCTTATTACCATTGGGCTTCATCCCTCTATCCTTGCATAATTAATATTCTTAAAGCCTATAACTCGATGGAGAGTCGCAAATTGAGAGAGATTCAAATCATCGATTGGGGAGTGCTTGACTACGGCCGGGCCCTTGCCCGTCAGCACCAAATGGTTGCCGAACGGATAAACGGACACAGCCCGGATCGCCTGGTGCTGGTTGAACACCCGCCGGTGGTGACCCTTGGCCGCAGCGGAAGCCTTAACGATCTTTGCATTGCCAAAGAGGCCCTGAATCGAAAGGGTGTCGTTCTTCAGAAGGTTGACAGGGGCGGGCGGGCCACGTTTCATGGGCCCGGGCAACTGGTGGTTTATCCCATCGTTAAGGTCAGCGACAAAGACCTGCACGCTTTTTTGAAGCGGCTGCTCGATACCCTTGCCGATGTGCTGCGGGGCTACCGACTGATTCCTGAATGTAAAAACGGAAAACCGGGCTTGTGGGTGAACGGGGCCAAGATCGCCAGCGTCGGCCTGGCAGTGAAAAAATGGGTCACTTACCATGGCATTGCCTTAAACGTCTGCATGGACCCTGGAGGTTCGACCTGATCGAACCCCTGCGGTCAGCCAGGTGAGAAAATAACTTCCATGGATCGTGAGATGGGCGCTCGGGTGGATCTAGTGGATGTGAAAAAGCGTTTGGTTGACTGTTTTTGCAGCCGGCACCATTACACTTCGTGTGAGCAGGTAAACGCCAAACCGCGCAGGCGTCCGCAATGGCTGGTTTTACTTCGGCGACTGACCTGAAGGCTAAGGATCGTATGGAAAAGTGGCTGGCGCGGTTGCAACTGGCCACCGTCTGCGCAGAGCGCCCATTGCCCCAACCAGGGGGAATGTTTTCAGCAGGGCACGGCCACTTTCATGATCCTGGGAACACGCTGCACCCGCAGGTGCCGATTTTGTGCAGTGGACAAAGGCGCACCCGATGTTCCGGATGACGGGGAGCCCAAACGGGTCGCCATGGCAGTGCGGCAGTTGGGGTTAAGGCACGCGGTGGTCACCTCGGTGACCCGGGATGATTTGCCCGACGGCGGCGCCGGGCAGTTTGCCAGGACCATCCAACAGATCCGCAAACAATGTCCCGACGTGACGGTGGGGTTTTGGTACCGGATTTTAACGGGTCCATCCCGGCCCTGGACACGGTATGCGCAGCCCGACCGGACGTGTTCAATCATAACATCGAAACGGTGCCGCGACAGTATGCCAAAATTCGCCCTATTGCTGAATACCGGCGCTCATTAGGTGTTTTGTCATACGCCGCAGGCAAGGGATTTAAGGTCAAATCGGGCCTTATGCTGGGACTTGGCGAAACGAAAAGCGAGAGTCAAAAAAACCCTTATGGACTTAAAATATGCCGGCTGCATGTCGCTTACCTTAGGGCAGTATCTGGCACCGTCCAAAGATCATGTGCCGGTGACGCGTTATGTCCCGCCGGAAGAATTTGAGATGTGGGCCGACAGAAAACTGCCCGCGGCATGGGATTTACATCGTGGCCTCCGGCCCGTTGGTAATAAGTTCATATCGTGCCGGGGAGATGATGGAAGTGGGTCAAATCGCATCCGGAAACGATCAAATTAGAGAAGGCAAGCTGATGGGAACCAAACGTTTTATTGTTGAACTCGGCACAGGGGCGGATCTGCACGGGGAAGACGTTACCAAGGCGGCTTGCCGGGCGGTAAAAGACGCCATTTCCAGAAGCTGTCTGTGCGGATTGGTGGAAATTATGGGCATCGAGGACCTGCAGGCCATACAGGTGGATATTCTGATAGCCTCTCCAAGGCCGGATGAAGTGGATTTGGAGCAGGTCAAGGCCACTGCTGGCGGCTGAAAACCGCCCGCTCGGTGATCGGCGGATGGTTGTGCGGATTGGCGTGCCCACTTGGCACCGACTGTCGATCAAATCGTCGTGGCCAATGCGGCGGTGACGGTTTCCATTGGGACAAATAGAATCCTGTTTGTTCGAGAAAGGAGGCGATCACCCTATACCGGTAAATCCAAAATGTCTGATCGTTCCGTTATCACCATGAAACAGAAGGAGGGACGCAATGGACCTGACGAATGAGCAATTGATTAAAATGTATACCACCATGGTCAGAATCGAACCCTTTGAAAATCGGTCGCCGAGCTTTTTGCAGAAGGCAAAATTCCGGGTTTTGTGCACCTGTATGTGGGCGAAGAGGCCGTTGCAACGGGCGTGTGCGCAAATCTGACCGACAAGGATTACATTACCAGCACCCATCGTGGCCACGTGATCTCATTGCCAAAGGCGGCGATATCAAAAAGATGATGGCTGAGCTGTTCGGCAAAGCGACCGGTTATTGCAAGGGCAAGGGCGGTTCCATGCACATCGCCGATTTGGATCTTGGCATTATGGGCGCCAACGATCGTGGGCGGCGGCCCGCCTTTGGCTTCAGGCAGCGGCGCGGCCTGCCGTATCTGGGAAGGGCGGTGTGGCGGTTTGCTTTTTCGGCGACGGCGCCTCCAACCAGGGCACCACCCATGAGGCCATGAACCTGGCCGCCTGCTGGAAAGCTGCCGGTGGTGTTCTCTCGGTAAATGAAAACAATATGTACGGCATCTCTTCCTGCACGCTCAACTCCATGTGTGTTCCCAACGTGGCCGACCGCGCGGCGGGATACGACATACCCGGGTGTGGTTGTGGACGGAAATGATGTTGTCGTGGTCTGTGAAGCTGGCCGCCGAAGGAATCAACCATGCACGCCAGGGCAAGGGGCCGTCTCTGATTGAATGCAAAACCTATCGCCACCGGGGGCATTTTGAGGGTGATCCCTGTGCTTATCGTGACGATGCGGAAGTCGACGAGTGGAAAGAGAAAGATCCGATTCCACGGCTGGAACAAAAACTGCTGGAGATGGAGATACTGACCCAGAGCAAGCTTGAGGAGATTAAAGGGGTGCTTCAGAAAGACCTGGCCGCCGCCGAACAATTTGCCGAAGAAGAGCGCGTTCCCCGATGTGTCCGAACTGTACAACGGAATCGATAGACTAGGCGTTCACGGATTGAAACTTGAAATTTGAAAATAGAAATCGGGAGATGAAACGCGTTTACGAATTGGATGTCTACCAATTGGCAGAAGGGCTATCAGATATGGTCTGGCACGACTTTGATAATCTGAGCAAAACGCGACAGGATACAAAGCAATAGTTGATAAACTTGGCCCAAAATTGAATGCATTCATCAATCGTACAAAATGCATGCAGACCAAATTTCTAATTTCTAATTTCAACGTTCCGTTAATTAAGTATCGAGTCTTCAAGCCAAAGACAAAAATTCAAAAAGGAGGATTAAAATGCCGACTATGACTTTTGCACAAGCGATAAATAGCGCCCACGTAATTGAAATGCAATGTGATCCCAACTGTTCACGTCGCTGGTGAGGTATGTGGGGGTTTTGGTGGACGTTTCTCGGTGTAATGGCTGGCCTGCTGGAAGTTCGGAGTAAAAGTGGTTAAGATGACCATTACTGAAGCTGATCATGGGAACATCAGTGGGCGCGGCTTGCGTTGGCTACGGCCCGCGTGTGAATTGATGTTCGTCGATTTCATCGGCGTGTGCCTGGATGAGCCTCATAACCAGGTAGGTAGAATGAACACACGTTTGGCGGCAAAGCCAAATTCCTTGGTCTTGCGCGCGGCCTGTGGTGCCGGGATTGGGTCTGCCGCCCAGCACTTCGAATGCCTGGAAGCCTTGCTTCATGCATCTTCCGGGCTTAAAAGTGGTCATGCCCAGCACGCCCCATGATGCCAAGGGGCTTCTTGATCGAGGCGATTCGCGACGACCAACCGGGTGGTTTTCTGGACAGAAAACGCTTTTATGCCATGGAAGGCAGGTTTCCTGAAGGGGATTACACCATCCCCTTCGGCCAGGCCATATCAAGCGCGAAGGTACGGACGTCACCGTCGTGGCGACGGCCTACATGGTCCATACGGCGTTGGGTGCGGCTGAAAAGCTTGCCGCCGACGGGATCAGCCTGGAGGTGGTGGACCTGCGTACGCTCTATCCGCTGGATGGGAAGACGATTTTCGAATCGGTTAAAAAAAACCTACTGGCTGGTGATCTTGCACTGAAGAGGTAGAATTCGCCGGAGATCAGGGGCCGAAATAGCCGTCGAGGGCGGCCGAAGGAGCCTTTGATTACCTGGATGCACCGATCTGCGGGGCGGCCGCACCTCTTGCCCGGTTCCCTTTTCTCTGCCCCTGGAGAAAGCCTACGTACCGAGCGAGCAACAGCTCATCGATGCAGTCAAGAAAGTGATGGCCTAAATTCACCTGAAGGGTGTCTTGCCCGGATAGCGGTTTGGGTAAGACACTGAAGTGGATGGACTTTAGGGAGCTGAAACTCGATGGCATCTCAACATTAAAGAGGCTTGAACATGTCATTACCCTTAGAAGGTAAAGGTGGCCGACTGGGAACTGGTGGGCTGGCGCAAGGCCTTGGTGAAGGCATTGTCAAGCGGCTGGCGGAAGCGGGATGCCAATGTGGCGGTGGTCGATATCATTCTTGAGGAGAATGCGGAAAAGGTGGAGTGGATGTGAAGGCCATGGGTCGCTGGGCAGCGGCAATCAAATACTGAGTGATCAAGTGGAACTGAATCAAAGCATGGTCGATCAGACCGTGGAAAAGCTCGGCAAGCTCGACATCGCGGTGAACAACGCCGGCGTGATCAGCATCAAGTCCGCGGCTGAATTGACGGGAAGAGACTGGGACTTCGTCAGAATGTCAACGCCAAAGGTGTTTCTTGCTGAAGGCTGAACAAGAGCCCATGAAGCAGGGTTGGGGGCGAATCATCATGTTGCTTCCATCGCTGGCAAGATGGGCATGCTCCTGCTGATCTCGCGCACGATAGCGCTCGAAGTTGTGGTGGCTGGATTCACTCTCCTCCTTGCGAAAGAACTCCAGCGGACGCATGATGTGACGCGATTCGCCCGGGAATCATTGGCACAGAATGTGGACGACGGATGGGCTCGCAGAGAAGTGGGAGACGGAGTCGATGGAGGAGTTGTGGAAACGCCACCAGGAGACCCGACTTCCCCAAGGGTAGGCCGAGATGCTGAAGACATGGGTGACCTGGCCGAACTTCGCCACGTCCAAACACGTCACTGCCCAGGCCATCAACGAATACGGAGGTGTTACGTCGCACGCATTGACTCTTGGGCAGTTCCTTTGCAGCGAACAACTAAACCTTTGGTAAAACGGGTCAGCTTACCCCTGCAAAAAAAAAAAGCAGAGGGATAAAAAGGAAGAAATTATGAAAGTGGTGACGGCACGGTAAAAAAAAGTATGTCAGGTAAGATGTTCCGCAGCCCCCCCGCACTGGTTCCTGGTGAGAACGAAAATACAAGTCTTCCAAAACCGAGATCTGCGGATTCCGACCTGCATGAATACGGATGTCGGACCCATTTTTATTCCTACGCAGGAACCCACCCGCTAACCGGGTAAGAAGCGCCCCCATCCTTGGGTTACGAATTCTAGCGGTGATTCGTGGAAATTGGCGAAGGGGTTACCAATGTCAAAGTGACGAATTGGCTACCGTATGCTGCCCAGCATTGTGGTGAATGTTATGTGTAGGTTTACTGTTACAGTCTTTGCGAAAAATTGGCCTTTACCGGTTGATGGCCGATGGTGCATTCGCTAGATGTGAATCTGCCTTATACCTGTTTCAAATCGTTCGCGAACTCTCCAACGAGGCTGGAGCCCTGGTTGAACCGCTACCTTAGGATTTACTATCTGGCAGGGAAAGTGCTGGTGGGTGATACCGTGGCGGGTCTGGGGTGCCGGGACCATCGGTCTGGTCAACCATTCAGGTGGCTCCAGCCAGGCGCGAGCAGTAGTTATGCGATCGAACTTTCCAAGACAGGAAAGCAAAAGCCAAGAACTGGGTGCCATCGTTCTGGACCCCAAAGAGACGGATGTGCGCTGAAGAACGGCACCAAAACGATGGACAGGGCGTCGATGTGGCCATCGATGCATCGGAAAGGCCCAGACGGTCAGAACCCTGATCCAGTGTGCGAAACGCGGCGGGCAGAAGTTGTTGTTGGTATTTTGAAAACTGTAGTATTTATCACAATGATCTGGCACTTCAAAGAAGAAGTCGTCGGCGTCTTCGGCCTACTGCTGGGCGAGTTCCACACGGCCATCGCCCTTTTGGCTCACGGTCGCATAAAGGCCGAACCGTCGATCACCGGGTAAGATCAAGCTGGAATATCATCCAAGATGGATTTGAAGAACTACTGAAAAACAGGGAATCGAACATCAAAATCCGCGGTTTCCCCTTAAAAGTAGACCAAAAAGTAAAGGGTTTGGAATATGTCATTGGTCGGAATATTATCGCCAATCCGGCCTCGGGAAAGGATATCCGGCGGCTTGTCGCTTACGGCAGTATGTTCGACAACCAGGAAAAAGAACCGTATCGTGCGACGCCTCCTTCTGGGCCTTCAAGCCGCCGGTATCCATCGCATTGCTTATATGCCGGATTACCACGGGATTGCGGAAAGTGCCCTGGACGGGTTGCAAGTGGACCTGTCGGCTGAAAGGCTGCAGTTCGACACCAAGGTGGACCAGCGCGATTCCATCAAGGCGGC
>CAVOIA010000022.1:0-12971 GCA_963695845.1 uncultured delta proteobacterium
AACAACCGTTGGCGTTTTACATTTTCCCCTGCCTGGAAAATTCGGATTCAATTGCGACGCCCTGGGGTTAGGCCATCTCAGCCCAGGCAACAAGCCCGCCTAAACCAACTGTTAGCTTTCACCTACCATCCACCAGCCAACCGGCTCACATTGCGTAAATCCATCGGTGCTGTACATTCTGTCTAAGCAAAACGGAACACAACCAACAACAAAACTACAAACCAATGAGGTGATACCATGGCCGAAAATAAAGTGCAGGATTACAGCGATGACAGAAATGAAGGACACGTTGATACTCGCGAAGCAAATTTCGAGTGTGAAAAAAAAGATGAGAACCTGGGATGTGACATGGGAATCGATGTTGCGGGTTAACTGAAAGGACGGTGCCCTATGATAGGAACTGCAATTACATTGATAACGCTTAGTTACTTCATCAACAGATGCATAGCTGGCCGCACTTCTGGCGCCACCTGTAAGATCTGAGGACATGCTTAACGGCAGAGCTTCGAAAAATTAGGCAACAAAATTAATAATCCGCTGACATGGCGGTAACGGCAGAGCCTCTAACGGGGCTCTGCCTTTTTTGTGGCATCAAAAGATTCTGGGGCAGCAAAAAGACGCCATGGGTTCATGGATGGCTTATGACCAACTATTATACCGTTACAGGTTGATTGAGATCCATATCAGGATGGCAACGATTCACAAAACCGCTGATACCCGTTTGCTTGCAATAAAAAAGGCTCCGGTTCAACGGCTGCTTTAGGTTAACGACAAAAGGCCGATAAAATCTTCGAAGGGGCAAGATTATTGCCCTTCTCCTATTCAGCAGGGCTCCGCAATGGAGCCCTGTCACTTTTAGGTTCCCATGCCCCCATCTTCAAACTCTTCAATTAAACGAGCAAAAAACACGAAATCTATTGTAATCTTTAGCTGTTAAAAGAAGGAAACCTCCCGACAGCCCATAAATCAAAATTGTCTTGACCTTGCGGCCTTGCAATGTGTTATCTGCAATCATGCGAGGCTGGGTACCCTTTCCGATATTATGCAGTAATAGCGTACTCCACCGCTTTTTCCGCATGAATTGCTGTGGTATTGACGAGTCTAATGGGTGTGTGGGCCTCTTTAACCAGCATGCCAATTTCGGTGCAGCCGAGAATTACCGCCTCAGCACCGTTTTCTCCAAGCTCGTCTATTATTCTCAGATATTGATCTTTTGAATCTTGGTTTAATATGCCCATGCATAGTTCACGGTAAATTACATCATGGACGATTTGTCTGTCCTTTTGAGAGGGAATCAGGACATCCAACCCGAATTTGGAAGCCAACCGGCCTCTGTAGAAGTCTTGCTCCATTGTGAAGGCTGTTCCGAGTAAACCAACTTTTCTGATCTCCTGATCAAGCAATACCTCCGCAGTTGCATCGGCAATATGAAGAAGTGGGATCTTTATCGCTCTTTCAATATTTGGTGCTACCTTATGCATGGTATTGGTACAAACAAGCAAGAAATCAGCTCCGGCAGCTTCCACAGCACGGGCTGCATCTATGAGAATCTCGGAAGTACCTTCCCAATTTCCTTCGTGTTGAAGCTTCTCGATGGGGGCAAAGTCTACACTGTACATAGCGATTTTTGCCGAATGTAGTCCTCCAAGCTTTTGTTTGATGCCTACGTTGATCATGCGATAATAATCCGCCGTGCTTTCCCAACTCATACCACCCAAGAGGCCGATTGTTTTCATTTTTTTCCTCTATTTCTAAATTAAATCTATTGGATTACTCTCGAATTATACAATCTATATTTCTTTCCCTCACCGATCAACCCGTTCCTTCAGTTCCTTCCCAGCCTTAAAGAAGGGCGGCTTCTTCGGGGCAATCTTGACTCGTTCACCTGTTTTCGGGTTCCGTCCGGTGTATCCATCGTATTCCATCACGAATTACGAGAACAGTCCCCGGATCTCGACCCTGTCACCGTTTGCCAATGCAGCTGGCATTCCATTGAAAAAGATGTCAACAACATCTGCAGCTTCGGATTTTGACTGTTCAGTGAGGCCCTTTAATGCTATTGATGAGGCGGCATGGAACGCCCATTGAAAAGGATTAAAGCATTTTTATTGAATTTAGAGGTTTCAAAATGCCTAAGAGCCAAATAAGTCCGGTCAGAAAAAAAAAGATAAAAACCCTGTTGTCGATGATGAACAAACAGAACCAGCGGCTTGTTCCAATCGCTCCGCCCCTTATCGAGATGATTGATCTCGTATCTACTGATGACGAGCTTGACTACCTGATTAGCATGGGCACCGATTTGTATACATACAAAAAGGCCGCAACTGCAAGTAGGATGTCAGATGAAAATTTTCCGGAATTTTTTGACACAATTAAACGAAAAGGATTTGTTTACATTGAATATGATGAAAGTGGGCATGAACACTATCGACTAAACGCGATAGCAGTTGGATGGTATGAAGTAATAATATACTATCTCAAAGGAAAACCTCAAGAAAAGGCATTCTCTGAAAAATGGAATGAATATTTTAAGTTTTTTTTAAAATTCAATTTTTTCCCATTACGTAATGTACAGAATTTTATTTTGCGTAATATTTTAACACCGAATCAAGATACCGCCTTAATGAATGTGGGAACGAAAGAGCTTCATAAATGTAAGGAAATTCCCATAAATGTTAAGATTTCGTATTCAGGTGCCAGGGTATATCCTACCTTTTTGATAAATAATATTTTAGAAGAATACGGTAGCCAGAATGAAATATATGTTTTCCCATGTGTTTGTCGGTATAGTAGCATTCTAGTAGGTTCGAGGTGCGAATTTGATAACATCCAAGAATCATGTTTTGGGTTTGATAATTTAGGGAAAGCGTGGGCAAGCTTAGGTTATGGTCGAAAAATTTCAAAAACTGAAGCCATAGAAATTTTTAGGGAAGTTCGGGATAAAGGGGCGATTCATTCGGTAGTTCACGAAAAAGATGATCCAAGTCAACCTGTAATAAACGTCTGCAATTGCTGCTGGGATTGCTGTAGTATTTTAAAGCCGTACAACATGGGTGCATTTCCGTTAAAGTATAACGCTTCTTTTACCGCTCAAATTAAGCACGATGCAGTCTGTAAAGGATGCGGTGATTGCGAAAAATACTGTCCCACCACTGCTATGAAATTAAAGGATGGGAAGGTTTCTCTCAATAGCGACAAATGTATTGGTTGTGGACAATGTGCTTATCAGTGTAAGCAGAATAATATAGAACTGTATCCAAACGAACGAACGGTTTTCCTACCAATGTTGAAAAAATCTGAAGCAAGAATCACTGCCTGACCCAGAAAACGACCTATATCGTTCGTCGCACTAAAATGCGGCCCATTGTATTTTTGTAAAACTCCCTATTTGGGTTGTTTCACGCACCTCAACCTATGAGTATCCTGTAGCACCTCCCAGATTCGGTGCATGACATCCTGCTCATTTCGTCATCCTTTCCAATCTGGCCCCTGATACAGACATCGAAGGCATATTGAAGATAGGGAACCTTATCCTCGTCCAAGTTGGTGATGATCGCCTTTTCCTTCATGGGCATGCCAGCCAGGATATCTAAGACGATTTGGTCTATGTTGGTCAAGTCGAACATGATTTTTCCGCCGACCCGAAAATATTTAATTCTGCTTCATCAGCCTATTTTTTAGGCCATCACTGGCCGGATCACAGGCCTCTACCAATAAATTGATTGCTTCATCTATCACCACGCGGTCAACGGTCACATTGACTAAATTCGTTTATGCTGTATCTTCTAATATTCGAAACGAAACACAATCAACAACAAAGCATCAAATCAAAGAGGTGCCATCATGACCGAAAATAAAGTGCAAGACTACACTGAAGACAAGAATGAAGGACACGTTGATACCCGTGAAGCCAATTTCGAATGTGAAGATAAAGATAAGAACTTGGGATGTGATCCGGGGATTGATGTGGCAGGATAACTTAAAGGACGGTGCCCTATGATTGGAATTCTACTAACGCTCATTGTACTGGGGTATTTCATCAACAGCTGCATAAGCGATGTATCATCTGAAGCTTCCTGTAAAGTCTAATGGCAGCATAAACGGCAGAGCTTCGAAATAATAGGCAACAAGAATAAAATCCGCTGACATGGCGGTAAATAGCAGAGCCTCTCACGGGGCTCTGCCTATTTATGGCTCCCAACATCATTGAAGAACTAAGAACCGATCGCTGCTTATTGCGGCAATTGATAAGTTCCTGTAGCTTTACGACAACCTTGGAAAGTCCCCGGTGCTACTGCTTTCCCTTTCGTAATTGGCCAGTTTTTACCTCCTCCCGAAATACCTTTCCATTTCCCAGTTCCATGAACAAACTCCCACGTCGCTTCTGGACCATTAACAGTGCTGATCCCTATAGTGACATCTCCATCAGGATCCAAGAATTTGCAGAACATGCTACCCTCCGGTTTTCCATTAGCGACCTGAATAATACCCATACAATGGAAGGTGTTGTTATCAAAAGCTTTGTTTTCATGATTGCTGGTGGTAATTCCTTTAGACTCCAAGTTAAAAACGGTAAAATCTTTACTTGAGAACAGTACTTCATTGGTCCCCGAGCCGCAGGTGGTAATGTCATAAGGTTGTTCTGCATTTGCTATCGATATCAAGAAAAACAGACCCAATGTCATAGCCGTTGATGTAATCCACATCTTTTTGCCCAAAAACATTATCGACCTCCTCTGTTAAAGCGTTGAAATTGATTGGAACTTTAAATATTCATTATTCCCACATGATGGGCACGTAACATTAGGAGCTGGTAGGACACAATTCCGAGGGCATTTCTATTGGATCTTCAGCTGACTTAGAAACCAGTAATCTATGGAGGAACAGAATCTACGTCGGAAATTAAACACCATGCTATATCGTTTGTTTTTTCAGTGTCAAGAGAAATGGAATTTATATCTTGGGTAACCCCAAACAATCTGGCAGACGGAATCTTGTGGAAATTTACTCTTGGTAGACCTCAATCGGAGTATCGAATATATGTTTTATTAGCCAGGCCAAATTTGGGCAAACGCCTGACAAAATTGGTCCAGATTCCTTCAATTGTCGGTCTATTCCACACAACCAGTAGTCCTGTCCTGCCATCATAACCCATTGTCACCATATCGTTTTACTCATAGACATCCATTATCGGCACAATTGTTGCGGTAGGCACTATCGGACCGGTGTAGCCAGGTTGAGATGATCTGACAATTCAGTGGAAGCGGGGCAGTGTGCAATGCCGATCACCAAACCAAAAAATCGAGAGCCTGGCCGAACAATCTTAATCGTCGATGATGACACAACAGTTCTGAATGTCCTTGCCAGAGGATTTGAGTTCTATGGCAAGAGGGTGTTTACAGCAGAGAACGGCCCTGATGGCTGGAATCTATTCATGAAAGAAGGTATGGTCACAGTCCTCACCGATATTCGGATGCCGGGTGAATTTGACGGTGCAGCATTGGCATGCCGGATACGCAGGCAATCACCAGATTCGACGATTGCTGTGATGACCGGGGGAGATGGTGAAATTGGCGGACTCCTCCTGGAAAAAGGAATTGCAGACCATTTCTTCAAAAAGCCGTGCTCTATAAATCACATTTGTAAGACGCTGATAACAGGTATGCCTGAACCATCGTCAGCAAAAATGACCATTCAATTCACTCCAGCATCTCCCGATCTTCAGCACACCACCCAAACACAAATGTTTTTCTCGTATTTCAAAGATCCACCCGCTTTTTCAACTCACTCCCCACCTTAAAAGTGGAAATACGAAGGATTTGGCTCTTTTTTTAGCATTTGACGATCACGGGCTGAGACCTTCTATCAGAGCAGCGGCATTTTGGCCGATGACATCGTGGTTATAACCCCCTTCCAGGATGGCGAAACAGCCACCGTTGTTTTCACGAGCTGATTTGACCACCATTTGTGTCCCATGGCATGATAATCCTGGGTATCTGTACTGCGGATCTATACCTTTTCAGAAGGAAGGAATGTGGACATCTGTAATTGGGGCTGATTGTTGATGCGTTGGAGCTATCACCAAAAAAGGCAGGGCGCAATGACCCTGCCGTCTATCTGGCTATGTTAGAAAGAAATTCTTGATTCAAATCTCTGAAAGGTTATTGGGAAGGCAGAGTATAGGTCCCACTAAACTCATAGTAGGTGAAACCCTGCGCTTTGTAATCGTCATCCCATAGAGGCTGTTTTCCTTTGTAAGAACCGCTTCCCTTGACTCCTTTGAACCGACCAGTTCCTTCGACAAATTCAACGTCAATACCATATTCCCAGTACTTTTCTGAAGGAGAATTATCTGTCGGTCCTTTCCATGACAAGACGATTGTGGAACCATCCTCAAAGAACAATGAAGAATATCCCTGAAATCCTTTTTTCGTGTCGAAGATTCCTCTGCAATTTGTAGTGGCAATCTCGCCGTTATCGAAAAGACTCAAGCCTTTTCTGTCCAATACGCCAATCATAACTCCTTCCACTTCAGGGACTTTAACTCTCTCTGCCTTATCATACATACTAACAAGCTTGAAATTCATGGTCTCTGCTTCAACATTTGTGGCGAGCGGCCCAAACACCAATCCCAATGCGACCACCAATAATGAAATGCTCAATCTTTTCATCTTTTCCCTCCTTTGTGAGTGTTGATGTTTATGGCTTCACACCTATCGAAAAAGACAGAACTTATTCCGCTTCGTAAGCCAGAGGAGGCGTTGAGGATCAGTATGCAGTCTGCAACTTCAGAAAACGTCAGTTTTCGCTATCGATCATTTATAATTTTCGTTAGGAGCTCCATTTGCGGAATGATGGTTAAGTTAACAATACGGGATGAAATGATGCCAAGGCGTTGATATATTAAGATCATCTTGACTCTGCAGTCGTTTCAAATTCTGTTTATCGAAAATCGAAACCTGTAGACATCTTTTTGTTGCAATGTGTTGGAGTAAATATAACATAGGCAGGGCCAAAGATAGCCATACCTCATTGCTTTATGTCAACTTAGGGAAGCTTCCAAGATATTTTACCAATCCCTATATTTTGATAGGTTCCTTTTTTGGATGACTGCACCGTTGGGCGTGGCATAAGTTCAACTTTTCCTTCGATTCCAGCACAATCTCCTGTGCCACCAATTATGATCACACCTCCCTTCGATGGTCCATTAACTCTATCACCTTCAGTATCAACTATACCAAAAATTTGATCACCATTGGGGCAAACGAATACGAGTGAACCGTTATCTTTGGTTTTTCCATTAATTGAATGAGTGGTACCAAGAGCCCGAAAGGATGCGTTAAGGAAAGGACTGTCTTCAGGTGCATCAACCATCACTCCGGTTTGATCCCAATTGATTTGAACTTGACCTTCACTCAATTGAAGGATTTCAAATGTCCCACTCACGCCACTACGATACTCACCACTACCTTCCTTTGCCATTTCAGCATTTGCAGCGAATACGGAAAGGACCAAAGCAATTGAAGCTATAATCAATACAATGTTAACCCTTTTCATAGCTTCTCCCCCTAATCATGTCGTTTGTCATGGATTACACCGTGATATTGTAAATGCCCCTGACAGGACTCAACCTATCAGGAGCCACCTGTGCATAACTTTAGAGGGTGATCCATTATTTTCACCGAATTTTCAGGATAAAGCTCAAATATGGCAAATGACTGTTGCGACAGGAACTTTTGGACTGGAGGCTCAGCAAGTAACCAGAAATTCAGGTAAATTGATCGATATCAAAACAGAAATGAGCTGACTGTGAACACTGGGCACTTTATGGGACTGGGAATATGAATTATAAATCACGAATGAAATTTCGTGTCAAATGTGATGATTCTCGTTCTGTGATTAATTGAGATCATCCTTGTTATTGGGACCATACCAAAACTGGTGATGATTTGGAGCTATCACAGAAAAAGGCAAGGCCATTTCTGACCTTGCCCTCAAAGGTGAAATTCTGTGTGCATAACCTGGAATGAGCTTACTAATCAGCCCATTCATCCGGCCATTTGTCAGAAGTTCTTATAATACCGCCACGGTCTGGGATCTCTTCCCAGCGGTCAGGGTCAATCGAAGACAACTCCCCATATGCAATAGCATCAACAATCGCATGGACCGCCACCACACTCTGCCTAATAATTTTACCCCTGCTCTTATTACCAATTCCGCCACGATTTTCTAAAAACATGGCAGCAGATTCCCACTCGGCGTCATACCCATCTGGACCAGGGTTTCCCAACATCATTGATGATACTACAGCGGTGTAAATGTTAATGAGCGGATAACGTGTCGGGTTGCAGAAACCCAAATCTTTGGTGGCATCATACGCCGCTACCGCCATACGCCGACTGTCGTTCCAGACCCATTCTTCCAAATCTTGAGGCCACACCGGAATGCCGATTGTCGACGGGAATGCGATAATGTACCAAAAATGGGAATGAAAAGTGTACCACCCCTGAAAGGCAAGCCATGGTAGATTCCTTCTTTAAAGGAGGGCATCGCCATGATTTCTTGGGAGGTGTACATGGACATTGTCTCATTGCATCGGCAAGGGCATTCCGAACGGGCCATTGCCAGAAAACTCGGCATTCATCGAAACACGGTTAAAAAGCACATTCAAGTGGGGCAAACGCCCCAGTACCAAAAGGGTAAGCGCCGGGAGAGCATTCTGGTTCCTTACTACCAGGTCATCGACGATTTCCTGGAAGAGGACGATTACCGCGCCACCTGGATTTACAAACGGGTCAGGCAATTGGGGTATACCGGCGGGTACGACACCGTCAAACTCCACGTGTGTGGACTTAAAAGCAAACTCCGGCGCCAGGCCTATATCCGTTTCGAGACCGTGCCCGGACTCCAAGGCCAGATGGACTGGGCCGACTTCCAGATCGCCGATTCCCACGGCGGCAGTTTCACGGTTTATCTGTTCGTCCTGGTCCTGGGATTCTCCCGGGCCATGTTCGCCATGTTCGTCGACCGCTGCATCCTGCAGACCTTCATGGACGCCCACATCCATGCCTTTCGCTACCTGGGCGGGATTCCCATGGAGATGCTCTATGACAACATGAAGCATGTCGTAATCAACCGAACCGGGGGGCAAGCCGTTTTCAATGTTGAGTTCTCGCATTTCGCTCAACATTATGGTTTCAAACCCTTAGCCTGTCCGCCCTACAGTGCCTGGGTCAAAGGCAAGGTGGAGCGGCCGATAGACTATATCCGGGAAGACTTCTGGCGTGGATACCCCTTTACCACAATCGAGCAGGCCAACCGGGATCTTATCGAATGGCTGAACCAAACCGCCAATTGCCGCAAGCACGGCACCCACGGCCAGATGGTGGACATGCGTTGGCACAAGGAACTGGACAGCCTGAGCCCATGCCCGGCCAGCGATTACGACACCTCCATCAAGGAGTACCGCAAGGTCTACAAGGACTGCTCCATCTCCTATAACGCCAGCCGGTATCAGGTGCCCCCGGAGGTGGTCGGTAAAAGGATCCTGCTGAAAATCAAGGACGGTATCATTCGCTTTTACGATGACGACCGATTGCTGGTCACTCATGAAGAATCCAGGGAAAAGGGCAGCTGGGTGACCAATGCAGACATCACCGCCCAAATCTACAACCAACGCCGCGAACAGCGTAAGCAACAAAAATATGGTCGCCGTAAAGGAAAAGCGACGCGAGGGCTGGTCAACGCCAGCCTGTTCCCCCAGGTGCTCTACCGCCCGCTTTCCGTGTATGAGCAGTTCGCCCAGGGAGGTGGCCCATGGACCAACTGATCGCTGACCGCCTCCAGGACAACCTCAAGCGGCTCAAACTGACCCAGGCCGCCGAGATGCTCGACAGCGTGGTTGCCCAAGCCGAAGCCGACAAGGGCTCCTATCTGGCGTTTCTGGACCAGCTGCTGGAAGAGGAGGTCGCCGCCAAGGAGAAACGTCGTGTGCAGACCGCCATGAAAACCGCCGGGCTGCCTTCGGCCAAAACCATCGAGGAGTACGATTTCACCTTTCACCCCCAGCTGAACAAAAAGGAGGTGATGGCCCTTTTCGATCTGGACTTCATCGGCAAACAGGAGAACGTCATTTTCCTGGGACCGCCGGGTGTGGGCAAAACCCATCTGGCCATATCCTTGGCGACCAAGGCCTGCCATCACGGGTTCAAGGTCTATTTCACCACCATGGACACCCTGATGCGCAAACTCAAGGAGCCCCCGTCCCGGCACCGAGCGTACCTGACGTCAGCTTTGGTGGTGGTCGATGAAGTGGGTTATCTGCCCATCGACAGCCGGGAAGCGTACCTGTTCTTTCAGTTTGTCTCCAACCGCTACGAGCGGGCATCAACCCTGATCACCTCGAACAAGAGCTTCGGGGACTGGCAGGAACTGTTCGGCGAGCAGGTCATCGCCACGGCGATCCTCGACCGGCTGCTGCACCATTGCCGGGTGGTCAACATCAAGGGGCACAGCTACCGGCTCCGCGGGCACAGTTTTTCAAAGAACGATTTCGCCTCCGCCGGCACCGCCGCTCCGGTGGCCGAGAGTGGGAAAACGGAGATTCAATGAGCCCCAGGGTGGTACATTTTTATTTTCCCATTTTTGGTACACTTTTCCGATAGAAAGCGTAGTCATCAGATTGGTGTCTTCGCCATTTTCATCTTCCACAAAGTATGTGCCCTGATGGTGGATATCGAGGGCATAGTGGGGTTTGAAGTCCGCCCAGGCCCAATAGAAAGCCTGCGATTCCAGTTCGGAATAATCATCATCGCCATCGCGCCACCAGTTGCGGTTTAGATCGACACCGGCCGTTGGGTTGCCATCGTCATCCCACTGTGTGGGCGTTGCATTGCCCCGCCAGAATCGTTCGCTGCCGTCGGGATTGTAGGAAGGAATGATATAAAAGGCTATTTCTTCGAGTATTTTCCTGTCACTGCTGAGCAGACTCTTGATCAGTTCCAGGCAGACATCGTTGCCAAACGGTTCATTGCCATGGATGCGGCCCTGAATCCACATCCGCACAGGTCCTGAGCCCATTTTAGCAATATACAATGGGTCGATCTTCCTGGGTATAGCCGGCAATATCGACAACCAGCAGGCCCTTGCTTCGTTTTTCCAATTTGAGCAGTTCGGCCTCGACTTCGTCGAAGGTCATAATAGCCGACAAGTTAACTTCCTGATTCGGTGGGACGAACGGGCCTCCAGGTTTAATCTTCGCTTTGCCAGCCATAGTAGGACAACTAAAGCATACAATTATTAATGCAATTAACAACCCTTTCAGCAATTGCTTTTTTTTCATGATCTCTCCCCCCATGTGATTAGAATGCAAACCTAAAAACCTCCCTTAATCAGAACTGCTTATTTTGTCGCTCTATTATCACCTCCCCGGAAAACCCTTAAAATGGTGATGAAAAGCACACCATGAAATTGAATATCACTGCGCATCCCTATTGGTAGAGATGTAATAAAGATTACTTGGCTGTAGAGAGATTTAGGAAAGATGAAGCAAGTAAAATCAATGCGGTTCATAAGAACCAATATTAAGAATAGCTATCCAGCAATAAGAGTGTCAACCATTTTATCCAAGATTGCTGGTGTGCGGTGGTAGTGATTAATTGAGATCATCTTGACCGTGTGGACCATGTAAAGCCATTTGATTCGTTGGAGAGGCATCACAGTTTCAGATTAGGCCCGTTTTCGTAATTTAACAAACAATGACCTGCATTTATAATTACACGTGTTAAAGGCTTTAAGGCGGAGTGAATAATAACTCCGCCATTTAGATTTATATTGTACTATTCACTCCAAACGATATTCAAAGTGGCTGCTACACGGGGAATAAAAGCCCAATTATGACAAAGAAACCCTGTCAAAGATGCACTTTCAATATCCATAGTTGTCCCAAACTTCTCTCTCAGTTCAAGATTTTCAATAGTTGCAACAGGTCCGTAGCCTTCAGGCTTCCCTTCTTCGCAAATCCAAGACCTAATTAAATCAGGATTATTTGGACAAGCACAGGATTCATCATTGCATGAAGGACCGCATAAAGGAGCTATGGCATCCCAAACGACCTCTTCTTCATTATCATGGTCACTAAGGCCAAGAACCAAACGGTTACCGTCATAAAGATTCACGACAAGTTTTACTTTCAACAGGTTGTTTGTTCCACCGCAAACTTCAATGTTTTCAGTATTTGTATGTCGAATCACCGTCCACCAGTTTCCGACCTCTAAGGAGCCTTCATATACTTTACCAATAAACGTTGTACCCCATCTGATGTCGCAAATATCAATCCCCTTGACAATTTCTATCCCTGATAGTTTTAACGCATTCATAGGGATAAATTTGACCCAGGTGCTTGACCTGTTTTCTATACATTGGCCCCAATCATAAATATCGCAATCATCATAATTTTGATTAAGAAGACGAAAATAATAAATATTACCATAATCCATTACATTTTCAGGAATCTGATAAGAAGGACTCTCCAAACGTGGGCTTCGATGAATCTCATTATTTGAGCTATCATATACTCTTAGATAATATATTTCTGCATTCGAGTCTTCGGCCCATGATACAATCGGTGATATGCTATAGTCGCTAATGTCTATATCCTCGGCCTTATTCATCTCAATTACTTTATCTAAATAATTCGTAACGTTCAAAAGTTGTGGCACGACCCGGATGGGAGCCGATTTTCCAATCACGATTAACTGAAAGACATTTGCATGGCACGGTGTGAGCAGGGGGGCGTCATGTGCGAGAATGGGCCCCAAATTGCTCGTCGGAGCACATGACGCTCGACTGCGTCATTTGTCCACCGGTGTTGCATTTTAGGCAATCCGCCGATTAATCACTTGAAAAAAAGTCACGGTCTCCTTCATAGGTTTATATCGCCAAATATGAACCTGAACGAAGAGAGACCGTGA